>CAWCBG010000014.1:0-1473256 GCA_963793845.1 uncultured Acidobacteriaceae bacterium | reverse complement strand
CGCAAAGTACCCAAACAAATCCAGAATCAACTGCGTGGTCCCGTTGGCGAAGGCATCGATCGAGCCGTTCACCGCGGGCACAATCGCCATATTGTTGGTGATGTAGCCATCGATCGCATTCAGCGTCGACACCACGGGCTGCTTCTGGCTGTCGGGCCACAACGCCAGATAGCCCAGCGTTGCCAGCGGCACGACCGTCGCGTTCAGCACGAAAGCTTTAGCCGTGTTCGGCACTCCGCAAGGACTGGCCACCACATTCACCGGCGGAGCCAGCGTCCCGTTGAAGGCTCCGGTCGTCTTGCGCGTGTCCAGCACCCGGCAGGGAGCGCCTGCATACAGAGATAAACCGCCGTTACCCGGGGGCGCGAAGTAGCCGTTGATGTCGATCACCAGGGCGGTGGCGTCGGTGGCATACACACTGATGTCCCCATTGCTGGATGCGTTGGATACGATGGCCGCGTTTGCAGTGACAGTTCCGGTGGTGGCATTCAGGGTCGACACAGCCGGCTTCTGCTGATCCGACGGCCACGCTGTCAGGTAGCCGAGCCGCACGCTGGGTATGACCGTGAAGTTCAGCGAGTACACCAGCGCATCGGCCGGGATATTGCAGTTGCTCTGCGTAAGAATGGGGAATTCGCGAGTTGCCCCGGCGATCAGGTTCGGGCCACCCAGGTTACCCTTCACGCCGCGGGTGTCCACTACACGGCACGGAGTCAGCGTGTGAAACTCCAGCGCGGTCTTGTCCGAGGCGGCTGGTACGAAGTAGCCATTGATGTCAAAAATGACATCTGTGGTGTCCGTGGCATAGGCGCTGAGGGAGAGGTTGGCTCCGGCGGGTACAATGGCCGCGTTCGCCTTAACCCGGCCGTCCACTGAGTTTAAGATCGACACCACCGGCCGGTTCTGGCCGGTGGGCCACACCGTCAGGTAACCCAATCGCCCGCGGGGAACCACCGTGACATTAAGCGAGTACGCGGTGGCAGAAGGGGTAATCTTGCAGGCGCCCTTCTGAATCGGAAAGTCGCGGGAGGCGCCGCCGGTTATGGCCGGTCCACCGAACGGTCCATTCGTATTTCGCGTATCCACAACCCGGCATGGCGTTATCGCGGTGAAGTGCAGTGCCGGCGGTGGCGCACCAGCAATGACGGAGACCGTGTTGGAGCCCGGATTCGGAACGTAGATCCGGTTGGTTGTGGAATCCAGGTCAAGCGCTGAAGTGTAGTTCGAAACTTGGATCGCGCCCACCGTAAGGGTCGACCCATTGAGGTAGTCAACCGCACCCGTGTGATTGGTGATGTAAATCGTATTGGTGACCGGATCGATGACTGCCTGGTCGGGTGTTCCCGCGACCAGAGCGAATGCAGTGGAGAGGTTGACGCCATCAATTACAGTGACCGAACTGGCTTGGCTGTTGGGAACGTAGATCTTATTGGTAATGGAATTTACGGCCACACCCGACGGAGCGTTTGCCGCAGTGACGGTTGTGAGGTTATTGCTCGCGCCGTCGATCACGGTCAGGTTGCCGCTGCCGTTATTCGCCACATAGATCTGGTTGGTCAGCTGATTGACAGCGACCGCAATCGGGTAGGTCCCGGCGCCCAGAGTTTTCGTGAAGCCGGTTGCACCGTCAATCACCGTTACCGTGTTGCTATTGGAGTTCGCGACATAGATCCGGTTGGTCAAGGAATTGATGGCAAGGGCAATGGGCTTTGATCCGACGCTGATCGTGGTGGCGCCATTGGTAGCGCCGTCGATCACCGTCACTGTGCCTCCGTCCCAGTTGACGACATAGATCTGGTTAGTCACCGGATTGACCGCGAGGGCAATCGGGGTGGTACCGACGCTCAGCGTAACCGTGCCATTGCTTGCGCCGTCAATCACCGTCACACTGTTGCCGATGCTGTTGGCAACATAAATTTTGTTAGTCAACTGGTTAATCGCAACCGCCATCGGCTCGGAGCCGACCGTTATGGTTGCAGTTACCGTGCTGGTGCCTTCGTCGATGACGCTGACGGTGTTGCTTCCCTGGTTGGTCACGTAAACTTTGCCGGTCGCGGAATTCACCGCCACTCCCAGCGGAGTCTTTCCCACCGGTACCGTTGCAATGACGGACTGGCCGAAAGCAGCCAGAGTCGCCAGCATCAGCAGGGAGGCAAGAGTGAATAGGCAGAACGGACGGGGTACAGGCATGACAACCTCCCACATCTGCCCCCAAGGAAGAATCCCGGTGCTCAGTGAGAGCTTGTGTTCTTGGAAAATATCATCCCTTCGTCCGCAGCACAAGGCGAGCGTCGGTCGCTTCGGATCGCGCGGATTCGCGCCGCAGCATGACAGACCAATGCGAAGAGCCAAAGCGACAAGCGAACTGCGTCACCAGGCCTTCGGTTATGCTCAGCAGGTTCTGGTTCTGTCAGGGCCTTGGGTCTGTCAGCTTTTTATCACGGCGCAAAGTACCCAAACAAATCCAGAATCAATTGTGTCGTGCCGTTGGCGAAGGCGTCGATCGAGCCGTTGTTCGTGGGCACGATGGCCATGTTGTTCGTGATGTAGCCGTCGAACGCGTTAAGCGTCGACACCAGCGGCTGCGCCTGCCCATCCGGCCACAGCGTCAGATAGCCAAGCGGCCCCGGCGGCACCGCCGTTGCGTTGAAGACGAAGGCCGCAGCGGTATTAGGTACTCCACATGGACTTCCAACCACATTGACTGGCGGCATGAGTGTTCCGTTGAACGCACCGTTGCCTTTGCGCGTGTCCAGCACCCGGCAAGGCGCAGCCGTGTACAGCGACAGGCCGTCGGTGGCGGGCGGCGCGAAGTAGCCATTAATGTCGATGATCACTGCGGTAGCGTCGGTGACAAACACCTTGATGTCGCCGATGCTGTAGCCGCTCCCGCTGGTTTGAGCTGCCGGCACGATCGCCGCGTTGGCCACAATCGTTCCGGTGGGGTCGTTCAGAGTCGAGACCACAGGCTGGGCCTGGTCGGCGGGCCACGCCGTCAGGTAGCCAAGCGCTTTGGTCGGCACCACGGTGAAGTTCACCGAATACGCCTGCGCCGCAGGCGGAATGTTGCAGTTGGTGCTCGACAGCAGGGGGAAGTCGCGCGTTTGGTTGGCGGTGAGGTTAGGACCGCCCAGCGGACCGGTGGCAAGGCGCGTGTCCACTACGCGGCACGGCGTCAGGGGATAGAACGCCAGCGCATTCGTGTCCGAAGCGGGGACGAAATATCCGTTGATATCCACGATGACATCGGTGGAAGCAGCAGGCGCACCGATGCTCATGTTGGCGAATATGCTGATGGCGCCGTTGGCTCCGGCCGGAACGATAGCGGCATCGGCCTTGACCCGGCCATCCACTGAATTCAGCGTCGAGACCAATGGCTGCGCCAATCCTGTCGGCCACACCGTGAGATATCCCAGCGATCCGTGTGGAACCACCGTGATGTTCAGCGAATAGGCTGCCGCCGTCGTGGGAATGCCGCACGTCCCGGGAATAACAAAGCTTTGCGAAGTGTTCCCCTGAATCGGACCCTTGCCGCCGTGCTGCGGCCGCGTGTCCACCGACCGGCACGGGGTAACCGGAATGAAGCGCAACGGGGAAGGCCCGATACCAGCGACCACGGATACCGTATTGTCGTTTGTATTCGACACGTAGATCTGATGGTCGGATTGGTTCACACTGACCGCTGACGGGCCAGAGCCGACCGCAACTGAGCTGGTCGCGTTGCTGGCTCCGTCAATGATCGTTATTGTCTGGTCCACTACATTTGCGACATAGATTTCGTTGGTGGTCGGGTCCACCGCCACTGCAATCGGGTTGCTGCCTACGGGCACCGTAACCGTCGAAAGATCGGCCTCCTTGATCACCACCACTTCGTTGCTTTGCTGACACGCCACGTAAACATTGCCGGTTATGGAATTGACCGCGATCGAGCGAGGAAGGGCACCAACGGTGACTGTAGACGCCGCGAGGGTTGCTCCATCGATGGCGGTAACCGTGCCATCACTCTGGTTGGCGGTGTAGATCTTGTTGGTTACCATATCTACGGCGAGCTGCCTGGGGAGGGCTCCGACGGCAACCGTTTGTGTAGTCAAGGTTCGCCCGTTAATCACCGTCACGCTATTTCCAAAAACATTGCTTACGTAGATTTTGTTTCTGACCGTATCGACCACGACACCCTCGGGTCCGATGCCCACCGGAATCGTGGTCGTCGAAAGCGTCGCGCCGTCGATCACGCTAGTAGTGTTATCACCATAATTCGTGACGTAGATCTTGTTTGTTACTGTATTCACGGCCACGCAGCGCGCGTAAGTACCAGTCGTCACCGCAGTAGTGGAGTTCGTCGCTCCGTCGATCACAGTCACGAAATTGCCGTTGACACTTGCCACGTAGATCTTGTTTGTCACAGGATTGACCGCTACCGACTGGGGAGCGGTTGGTCCATTGGGAGCTGCCACGGTGACCGTACTAAAGTTCGAACCATCGATCACAGTCACGTCGTTGCTGACTGTGTTCGCGACATAGATCTTGTCAGTCACCGGATTAATTGCGCTGGCGATCGGTCCTGCTCCAACCGGTACCGTCGCGATTACATTTTGCGCGAAACTCTGCTGCGATATAAGGACAAGGCCGGATAGAAGAACAAACATAAGGGAGCAGCGCATTTTCGTCATGGCATCCTTAACAGGCACGTCGAGCGGCCCCTTCGACAAAAGAATTTGGGTATTCGTGGATTCTCGCGAGGATATCGAACTGCAGGGCGAGCGTCAACGACTACCGTCACATCCACTCGCGACTGCGGGGCCCGACCAAGCTCACTCAATTGCGTAATCGCTTCTCCATCGCGGACGCCTGTTCTAGCCCGAGTTTACCTAGGGTGGGTTACGTCGCTTCAACCCTTTCGCCGAAGGGGCGAAAGAATGGGCGCCTCTTTTCCAGCCGGGTGCCGGCAACCGAACGGGCGCCCCGCCAACAGACGGAATCTTGATTCCCGTTTTGGGGCCGCAATTTCATTTTTCTGCTGAATTCTGTTGACTTCGCTTCAGCCATGCGCTTCAGATGGTTGTGAGGGCCAGGTGGAATTGTGTCCAGTCGCCGCGTCCTCTCAATCGGCCCGGATGAGGCGTCGAAAATCTAGGCTCTTTGACAATTGTGACCTCTCACTTCTGATTATCATTCGGTACCGAGGCATTTCTGAATAGTTGCAAGGCTTTGCAATTATGCGCCTGTAACTCTAATGGAATGAATATTTTGACCTCTAACCCATTTAGATGGAATATTTTGCGAATAATTTTTCGCCAAGTTGTTGATTTCAGGTAAGGCCGATAGGGGAGGGATTACCCAATCATACTAAATTGCGATCTTCTTCGAACACACTCAGCAATCACACGGAATTACTCATCCATTAACAGTTGGCCGGGCGGCAACGCGGAATTTGGCCCCGGGGAAAAGCAGATCCCTCGGTCGCTAAAAGCGACCTCGTGATGACAAAACAAGACGCCTCGACTGGCCGACTCCGATCCCTCGGTCGCTAAAGCGATCTGGTGGTGACAAAACAAGACGCCTCGACCGGCCGACTCCGATCCCTCGGTCGCTAAAGCGATCTGGTGGTGACAAAACAAGACGCCCAGACTACCCGCCTCCGCAAAGGATCGACCCTTGACCGGCCGACTCCGTTAAGGATGCAACATCGCCGGCCGAGTCCCTAAAGGATGGAACGTCGCTGGCGGCTGAACGCACTTACGATCCCGTATAAAGCTGGAACGGAGCCCAGTAGAACGGCTTGCGGAAAATGCTGTCGGAATGCAGCAGGGCCAGCTTCGCGGCGCGCAGCGCTTCGTCGGGCGACTCGCCCTGGCTCAGCTCGGTGTACATCCGGTCCATCAACTGCGGCGTCGAGGTATCGCTGACCTCCCACAGGGCGCCGATGACGTTGTGCGCTCCCGCCCGCAGGAAAGCCCACGACAGGCCGACGAGCCCTTCTCCCGCATAGGCCCGTGAACCGGCGCCGTGACAGGCCGAGATGGTGACCAGATCGGCGTGCAGCGGATCATGCAGAATATCGCGCGCGTAGAGCTTGAACGAGTCTTCCTGGGCGCTGGCGCGCGACAGCACCACCGCCGAATCCAGCGGGCTCAGCAGGCTGGCCGTGCCGTGCGCGACAAAGTGGATGTAAGCGTATTGTCCCGGGTCGCTGGCCAAATAAGCGGAAGGCGTAGCTCCACCGCCTTCGAGTACCTCTCGCTGTGCAGGCGGGAAATGTTTGGCAACCTCATCCATCTCCTGCCGCGCCTTAGGCAGGGGAGGATAGTCGGAGCCGGGAGAAATGGCGTCGCCCAGGAGAAGGAGTTTGCCCTTCCTGTTGGCCTTCGCAGAGGTGGCCGCGGCCAGGAGCCGCAGCGAACTCGCATTCGACACGGTGACGTCCTGGATCCAGTAATGCAAGGCGGGCTGCCGTACAAGCAGCGTTTCGAAGTTCAGGTTCGTGAGCGCGCCGTCGGGCAGAATTACGACCTTGGAATCCTTGCCGACGAGGTCGGCGACGGGAGAAACCAGCAGTTCGTAGAGACGGATGCCGTCAGGATTCGCATTTTGCAGAACGTCGCGTGAGGCGGTGAGCGCTTTGCGATAATTCTGCGCCAGAGCTGCGATCTCGGGAGCAGGAGACAGCGGAATCAGCCGGGTCTGGCTGGGCGTGACCGCCCAGAGATAAGAGTGCTGCTGCCCCAGCCAGTAGAACAGAATTGCGCTCTGCATCTTGCGTGCCGTCCGTTGAGGGTTCGAAAGCGCGAGCGGTTCTTTCTTGTTGAAGCCCAGACCCTCGGCCAGAGTTTGGGCGCGGCTGTAGTCGGCCAGTTGCAGCGCTTGCTCGGGCTTGCCCTGATCAATAAGGAAGGTGATGTAGTCGTCGTAAATGTGGCTGGCATTGGCCAGGAAAGGCAGCTTGAGATCGTCGCTTTTAAGGGACGCGCGTGCGGCTTCGACGGTCGCGACCGCCTGGCGATACTGTTTGTCGGCGGCCGCGAATTGGCCCTGTTGCTCATCGAGCCGCGCCAAAGAATTTTCCGCTTCCCAGCGCAGCGAGATGTCGCCTTGCGATTCGCGCGCCACTTGCTGCAGCAGCGCTTTGGCGTCGGCGGAATTTCCGCTGGCCATTGCAGCGCGACCTTTGGTAAGCAGAGCCAGCATTTCTCCCGGTTTATCGCCACTGTCGCGACTGAGCGCCAGCGCCTGGTCGCAATACTGATTGGCCGCGTCGGTCTGGCCCTTGATAACCAGGACGTAAGCGACCGTCGACATGGCTCCGCTGATCTGGATCGGGTCTTTCAGTTCCTGCGCCAGAGCCAGCGATTGCCGGTAATTTTCTTCCGCCTTGGAAAGGTCGCCACTCTGGTAGTAAACCAGGCCAAGCGTGTTAAGCCATTCGGTGCGATCGCGCACGGCGCCGATTTCGCGGGCCCGATGCTCGGCCTCAAGGAACAGGCTTTCAGACTGCTCAAAGTCTCCCAGCTTGTAGTAAGCCCAGCCGAGATTGCCCAACGCTTTCTCTTCGGTCAGCCCCGCTCCAAGTTCGGTGGCGATCCGCCGCGCTTCTCCGGACCAGTAAAGCGACTCGTCGAAGTGTCCCTGCTGCACCGCGGTAACGCCGAGGTTCAGCAGGTCCGATACTTCCAGATACAGATCGTGCTGCTGGCGCGCGATATCCAGGCTCTGGCGAAACAACTGTTCGGCTTCGCTAAGGTGATTGCGATCGACCTCAATGACGCCGCGAGCCCGCGCCAACTCGCCCGCAGCGCGACAAGTGCCGGCGCAGAGCCGCTCCGCTTCCCCCAGGTTCTCGTCCGCCTCGCGGACGCGTGCCAGGCGGAAGTTGGCGATCCCCAACTGTATGTGCCTGCGAATTTCCAGGTCGCTGTTGGAGAACTGGGAAGGCAAATCGGCGCTGAGCGCGGCAAGCGCGTCTTCATTGCGGCCTTGTTGAACCAGGATGTCAGCCTCGAGCAGCTGGAAACGCCATGCCCACTCCGGATTGCTGCTCGAATAACGTTGGACGTTGTTCTGGGCCTCGGCCAGAGCTTCGGGAAGCTGGCCGTGTACCGAGAGAGCGCGTGCATGATCGAAGGCCTGCTGCGGATCGTTTCGCTTACCACTGCAGGCCGCGCAGGCAATCACCAGGCTGATTGCACAAACCCACTTCAGGGTTGCGTTTTGCCGTTGATCCTTGCGGTCACCACGCTGGCGTCGCCGACCACTGGACAGCCCAGTTCGAAGCGCAGCATGATCAGCTGGAAGGAGCCGCGGTCGACCAGCAATTCGGCCAGGAAGATCCGGCCGAAGTCCGGCAGATCGAGAACGTGTCCCACTTTGCCAAGGCTGGCGCCGTCGATTTGCTGGACCAGAGAACATAGAACGTGATCGGAATCCTGAGCGCGAGTGTTCCCAGCATAATCGTAGGCATGGCGCGACACAAAGCTGCTGACCTTGTCGCCCAAGGTCCTCTTCTGCTCCAGGAACGGCGCGCGCTGCCGGTTCACCCGATCGAGGAACGCCTGATCCTCGATGACCGGCTTACTGGGATAAGTCTTGCCATCGCCTTGCAGGCAGAGATCGAGGTCCAGTTGGGGCTTAATCTCCTTCCCGGCAATGCGGAGATTCTCGAACTGCGTGCCCACGAAGGAAACCTTCGGAATATATCCTTCCGCTGGATGAGTGGTAGAGACTCTCGCCACCACGCGATCCGCGGTAACCACGTTGAGGACGTTCAGGCCCTCAATCGTGGTGGACACCAGCGTTGTCCACGGTCCATCAGGTTTGGAGGTGGTTCCCGCGACTTCGCTGTGCGCCGCGTTGAAGGAGATGATTTCGCGATAGGCAAACGCCTCGGAGCGAGCCGTTGCATAGCCGCCGACTGGAGCCAGCGATAAGGACGCGGGTTGCGGAATGACATCCTCGAACGGACGGCTGATCCGCCCGCCTAAAGCAACTCCATCAGCATGGTGATAGTGGATCCGCTTGATCTCTCGCATGTCGATCTCCGATCGCAGTGATTTATCGCACTACTGTAGTTTCAGGATGAATGGATATCGCCCAACTTCCACAGACTGCGTATTAGTGCCGGCGCCGCGCACGACCAGCGTGTAGGTTCCGGCGGTCTTCACCCCGGAAGGAACGCGGATTGGAACCATTTCCCTGGTTGCGTCGGTCGGAATGGTCAACGACCACTCACGGTTTCCGTCGGGGCCCTGCAAGTCTGCGACGTAGGAAGCGTAACGATTGTCGCCGGGAATATCTACGAATAACAGGAAAGCTTCGCCGGAGTGAATCGTAACCGAAGGAGTGTTGCCGCCACGACTGTTGGAGTTGATCAGGGACGCGGCCGGGAGAATCTGCGGTGTTCGCAGTTCCGCCTCGGCATTCTTGAGCGCCGGATACGTGACCAGATTCTGATAGCCGACAACAGCCAGCAGCAATGCCATGACAGGAAGGACAAACGCCGGACGCAGCCAGGCGAACCAACCCGGCTTGGCCTGCGATGGTGCAGGCTTAGCCTCAGTCGCGGGCTGAGCGGCGAGAAGTTTCCTGCTGTGCTGCACGAACGCAGCAGTGGCGCGGACATCGGCCGCGCACTCCTGACAGCTGAAGAAGTGTTCCTCAAACGAATCGCGCACGTCCGGCGTCAGTTCGCCGAGGAGGTACTTTTCGGCAGCCATCAGGCGGATCGCGTCATTATGTTCCATACCCGCCAATGCCCTCCAAGCAGGTAGTGATCTGTAGAGTCAAAACGTTACAGCCGCTAGTCGTCCGCAGTGATGCTTGCGCGGGCCGTCATGCGCCTTAGATAGGCTGTCTTGAACGATTGCTTTGCCCGATGCAGCAATACGCGAAGGTAATTTCTGTCTACCCCGAAATCGCGGCAGACATCATCCTTGTTACGCTCATCCAGAAAGACCTCCTTCAGGATTCGGCGGTCCTTCTCCGGCAGCTCATCTAGAATTCCCCGGACCTTATCTTCCATCTCCTGCTGCTCCATGGCAGCCACGACGTCGATGGAAGCATCTGGAATTTCAGTCTCTTGCCCTTCTTCCATCGGAGTGTCCCGGGACGCGGACCGGTAATACTCAAGCAAAACATTGTTGCAGACAGAGTTAACTAACGCGCCAAGCCGGTCAGGCTGTCGCACCGCCTCCCGCCGCAACATGGCAAAGATCCGGGCGAAGGTTTCCTGGCGGATGTCCTCGATGGCCTGCGGAGAGCGCACGCGGGAGCGCAACTTTAGCCGAATCAGCTCGCTGAAATAGGCGACGAAGTGCTCTTCTGTCCGGAAATCGCCCGCACAGAGTCGTTGCAGATACGATTCGTCGAAGGCATGGAATTGCAAGCGCTTGACCTCAGGGCACTTCCGCCGCGTCAGCCATTCTACACTCTTGCTGTGACAGCCTGGCAATCGGCCGCTTTGACGGCAGGCCTCGCCTCCCAATTCGTGAGAACCTGCGCCCATTTTAGGACATTAATGGTTTCGCCGGTATTGCCGACCATGCTCACTGAATGCCAAGCGGCAAATAAACACAGAGCAGGTGAAACGAAATTGTTGCTGAGAACACTATTGCCATGAAGATAGCTGGTCGCTCTCAGGAGCGCGTGCGACCAGCAACAATTCCCGCGAAGTAACCGCTTCGTGGGGTAGTTACCGAAGGACCGTGCCCGACCTCCGGGGGGAGGGCCAGGTACGAGGCGCGCCGGAACAGTCACGCGGCGGTTCCGGCGCCCTTCGGGAATCCAAATCCGACAGCGTATTTCCCAACGTACACAAGATCAGCGCCACCTGTAAGGCATGCTTACGGCTTGACGATAGACGAAGGGTGAGAACGATGGTGCATCACGTCAGAAAAACAATCTCCTTGACCAACGCTGCGTTCTGGAATCTCGCCCTTGCCGCACGCATCCCGGTGTGGCTGGTTGTCCGCATGATGAGGTGATCGCAAGTGCCAAGATCTTCTTTCGACCTGCTTATTTCTTAGTCTGCATTCCTTACCCGCGATTCAGCTCTAAATCGATTTCACTCTCAGCCGATCTTTTGGGATGACAGGTTTTCAAATCAACTGATGAATCCCAAACCGCGTTGCATGCTCCTGCGCAGCGGAAAGAGTGGGCTGATTGAAGCGAGTTCGAGATATAGGCGACTATGCGCCGCTCCTGCTGGTAGCCCTGGCAGCGATGATCGTGGCTGGAATACACATCGGCACCATCACGGTGCTGTTCGACAAGATCTCCAGCACGTTGAAGTCGCTTGGGTATTAGCCGGCTGGCTGCTTATTTCGTCGCTGCCGCTCGTTCGGCATGCAGTTGCTGCAGCGCATAGACTTTGGTCTCACCACTCTGTAAGGCGGCGATACCCTCGCAAGCGGCGCGCGCGGCTGACAGGGTCGTGATGGTCGGGATACGACCCGTGACGGCGGCACGGCGTATGGCCTTCTCGTCGAACCAGGGCTCGACTCCGTGCGGTGTGTTGATGATGAGCTGAATGCGTTCGCCCTTGATCAGGTCAACCACGTTTGGCCGGCCTTCTTTTACTTTGAAGACGCGCTCGACGCTGAGGCCAGCCTCTTCGAGAATGCGGGCCGTGCCATGGGTCGCCACGAGGCGAAAGCCCATCTCCACAAACCGCTTCGCCAGATCCGCCACGAACGGCTTGTCGCGATCGTTGGCGCTGAGGAAGATAGTGCCCGACGTCGGCAGCACTTGCCCGGCGGCGGACTGGGCCTTCGCGAAGGCCTCGCCGAAGTTGTCGGCTACACCCATGACCTCGCCGGTGGACTTCATCTCCGGCCCCAGCACCGTGTCGACGCCGGGAAACTTCGACCAGGGAAATACTGGTGACTTCACGAAGTAGAAGTTGCCGGTATCGAGATCGCTGCCGCGCTCGACATTCTCGGGCAGAAATTCGCGCAACTTGCGGCCGGTCATGAGCCGAGCGGCGATCTTCGCCAGAGGAACACCGGTAGCCTTGGAGACATAAGGCACAGTGCGCGACGCGCGGGGATTGACTTCGATCACGAAGACCTTATCGCGCTGGATTGCGTACTGCACGTTCATCAGGCCGATGACTTGAAGGGCGCGTGCCAGCCGGAAGGTGTATTCGCGAAGCGTATCGAGCACGTTCGCCGGGATGTCGACTGTGGGAAGCACGCAGGACGAATCGCCGGAATGAATGCCCGCCTCCTCGATGTGCTGCATGATGCCGCCAATCACAACGTCCTCGCCGTCCGACAGGGCGTCCACATCGATCTCGGTTGCTGACTCGAGGAAGTGATCGATCAGCACCGGCCGCTCTTGTGAGTACTCGACAGCTTCCTTCATATAGCGGACGACCGACTCATCGTCGTAAGCGATCACCATGGCGCGTCCGCCGAGCACGTAGGACGGCCGCACCAGTACTGGATAGCCCACCCGGTTTGCGTTCGCCACCGCCTCTTCGACGCTCGCGGCGGTCGCTCCCGGAGGCTGCGGAATATCGAGTTCCTCCAGCAGCTTGCCGAAGCGCTTACGGTCCTCTGCCAGATCGATGCTTTCGGGCGAGGTGCCGATAATCGGCACCCCGGCGGCTTTCAGCGGCAATGCCAGATTCAGAGGAGTTTGCCCGCCGAACTGAACGATCACACCGATAGGGGCTCCGCTTTCCGCCTCGTGCTCGTAGATCGCCATCACGTCTTCGTAGGTGAGTGGCTCGAAGTAGAGTCGGTCGCTGGTATCGTAGTCGGTCGACACCGTCTCCGGATTGCAGTTGATCATGATGGTCTCGAAGCCATCATCGCGCAGGGCGAAGGCGGCGTGGCAGCAGCAGTAATCGAACTCAATTCCCTGCCCGATGCGATTGGGCCCGCTGCCAAGAATGATCACCTTCTTGCGATCAGTAGGTGTCGCCTCATCCTCGTCTTCGTAAGTCGAGTACATGTAGGGCGTGAAGCTCTCGAATTCAGCGGCGCAGGTGTCGACGCGCTTGTAAACCGGCCGAACATTGTGCCGCCTGCGGAGCTGGTGGACCTTTTCGCTCGACGCGCGCCCCTCGCGGATGTTGAGAGCGTCGGCAATGCGCGCGTCCGAGAAGCCCATGCGCTTCATGTCGCGCAATTGGTGCGGCGTCAGCTCATCGGACGGTGTAGCACCTAGCTTTGCCTGCTCGTCGGAGATTTCCTTCAACTGGTGGAGGAACCAGGGATCGATGTTGGTCATGTGCGCGATCTCGCGCACTGTCATGCCTTGCAGAAAGGCATACCGGATATAGGCCAGCCGTTCGGGATGCGGCGTCACCAGCCGCTTGGTAAGAATGCGCGGCTCGATACTGTCTGCACCGATCCGCTTGCCGGTCTCCAGCGAGCGCACGCCTTTCAGCAGTGCCTGCTTGAAGGTGCGACCGATGGCCATCACCTCACCGACCGACTTCATCTGGGGACCGAGCGACTCGTCCGCGCCGGGAAACTTCTCGAACTGCCACTTGGGAATCTTTACCACCACGTAGTCGAGTGTGGGTTCAAAGCAGGCGGGCGTCTTTCGGGTGATGTCGTTGGTGATTTCGTCAAGCGTGTACCCGACGGCCAGCTTGGCCGCAATCTTGGCGATTGGGAAGCCAGTCGCCTTGGAGGCCAGCGCTGAGGAGCGCGAGACGCGCGGATTCATCTCGATGACCACCATGCGGCCGTTGTGCGGATCGACTCCGAACTGGATGTTGGAGCCGCCGGTCTCGACGCCAATCTCGCGAATGACCGCGATGGAGGCGTCGCGCATCGCCTGATACTCGCGATCCGTCAGCGTCTGCGCTGGGGCGACGGTGATCGAGTCGCCAGTGTGCGTGCCCATGGGATCGAAGTTCTCGATCGAGCAGATCACGATGACGTTATCAGCCAGATCACGCATCAGCTCGAGCTCGTATTCCTTCCAGCCGAGAACCGACTCTTCCAGCAAGACTTCATGTACGGGTGAAAGATCGAGGCCGCGCGCAAGCAGCTCAAGTAGCTCCTCGCGGTTGTAAGCGATGCCGCCGCCGGTGCCGCCCAACGTGAATGACGGCCGCAGGATAACCGGGAAGCCGATCTTGCCGCTGAAGTCGAGGCCGTCTTTCAGATTATTGACCAGCGTCGATTTCGGAACATCGAGCCCGATCTTGGTCATGGCATCTTTAAAGAGCAGGCGGTCTTCGGCTTTCTTGATGGCGCCCAACTGCGCACCAATAAGCTGCGCATTGTACTTGTCGAGGACACCACCGTCAGCCAGCTCGACGGCAAGGTTCAACGCAGTCTGCCCGCCGACGGTGGGAAGAATGGCAAAGACTCCAGGATTATTGCTCTCGGCCAGCATCTGAGCTTCGACGCGAATGATCTCTTCCAGGTAGGTGCGGGTGAGCGGCTCGACGTAAGTGCGGTCGGCCATCTCGGGGTCGGTCATGATGGTGGCCGGGTTCGAGTTGGCCAGCACTACCTCGTAGCCTTCGGACTTTAGGGCCTTACAGGCCTGAGCGCCCGAGTAGTCGAATTCGGCGGACTGGCCAATGACGATCGGCCCAGAGCCGATGATGAGGACTTTCGCGATGTCGTTGCGGCGTGGCATGGGTTAGTTGCTGGAGCTTCTTCAGTTCAGGTGATAGTCTTCAACAGCGGCATTCCAGTGCTTGGCGATCAGGCATTTGTTCTGCAACCAGGTTTAAAGGGGGCGCCTTCAGCCATGCTTTTCGAAGCTAATTCCTTCTCCATTCAGTGAATTGTCATCCCGAGTAAGCTTCAGCCCGCGAGGGATCTGCTGTTCCTCCGCGGCTCGAAGATGTATGGGCCCCCACGGCTTTCCCCATTCCGCCGACAGGTCTTCCCACGTAGAGTTCATACTCTCAATGAGTGCCACGCGCTTCGCTCGATCCAACCCTTTGATCTGTTTCTCCCGATGAATGGCGTTATTCACGTAATGAAATTTCTCCAAGTACACAAGCCGATCGATTCTGTACTTCTGCGTAAAGCCTTCAATGAGGCCAGCCTTGTGCTCTTTGACCCGGCGCTCAATATCGTTGGTCATGCCGGTGTAAATGCATCGCGACTTGCTGGCCATGATGTACACCCAGAAGTGCCATTCATGGTTCATGATGCCCTCTGTCTATGCCGCAGGTTTTGCAAACAGCAGATCCCTCGCTTCGCTCGTGATGACAATTCAAAAACTACTTAATGACAACCTACAGGCTACCGATGACGATTCGATTACGACGACGATAGCGATCGCATCTGTCTTCATCGCCCCCTCCACTCCTCCATCATCTTCACAAAGTCCTTGAAGAGGTAGAGCGAGTCGTGTGGGCCGGGCGCGGCTTCGGGGTGATACTGCACGCTGAACAGAGGCAGCGACCGATGACGCAAGCCTTCCAGGGTGTTGTCGTTCAAATCGATATGGGTCAGGTCGACCTCGCTCTGGTTTAGCGAGTCAGGATCGACGGCAAAGTTATGATTATGCGCTGTGATTTCGATCTTGCCGGTCGCCAGCTGTTTCACCGGATGATTGCCGCCGTGATGTCCAAAGCGCAGCTTGAAGGTCTTACCGCCTAGCGCGAGGCCGATCAGCTGGTGGCCAAGGCAGATGCCGAAGATGGGCACCCGGCCCATCATCTGGCGAATACTCTCCTGCGCATACGTCACCGGTTCAGGATCGCCGGGACCGTTCGACAGGAAGACGCCATCAGGCTTCAGCGCCAGAACATCTTCGGCGCTGGTCGTGGCGGGAACGACCGTCACGCGGCAGCACTCTCCTACCAGGCGACGCAGGATATTGTGCTTGATGCCGTAGTCGTAAGCCACTACGTGATACTTAGGCGGCGCATCTTTCACCCCGACAACCTCGGTCGGCTCGTGCGAACGAACGCCGGCATCCCACTCGTAGACATGACGGGTGCTGACTTCTTTCGCCAGGTCGGTGCCATCCATCTTCGGAATGGAGCGCGCTTTGGCTATCAGCTTGTCGGCGTCGGTTTCAAGTGTCGAGATCACGCCGCGCATGACGCCGTAAGTCCGCAGATGCCGCACCAGCGCCCGAGTGTCGATCTCCGAGAGGACCGGAATCTTGTAGCGCTCGAGGTATTCCTCCGCGACCTCCTGTGAGCGCCAATTTGAGCTGACGCGCGAAAACTCACGCACCACCAGCCCTTCGATATACGGACGCGTCGCCTCGTTATCGTCGGAGTTGGTGCCGTAGTTGCCGATTTCGGGGTTGGTCAGGACAACGATCTGGCCGGCATAGGAAGGATCAGTGAAGATTTCCTGGTAGCCGGTGATGGAGGTATTAAAAACAACTTCCCCGTAACATTCGCCTTTCGCTCCGTAGCCTTTGCCGCTGAAGATCCTGCCATCTTCCAGCGCAAGGATTGCCTGCATTGCATCTCCGGGGAGTGGATTTTATTGATTTTAGCAGAATCTGCCGCCCGCTCGATGAGCGGATCTGAGGAAAATCGCGATTGCACAGTTTGCGTTGCAATCTCGCTATTGCGGATCCGGGCTGCCGATGTCACTAACCACCTTCCACGAACCGTCCTTCTGCTTCTGCCAAGTCGTGAGGTAGCTGCCCCGCTCGATGTGCGTCTTTCCGTCGGAGCCGGTCGACGTCTGGGTGTATCTTCCCACGGTGTAACCCAGTCCACCTTTGCCAACCAATTCAGCCTTGGTGGGAACCCAAGTCAGGTGGAAGCCGGGAGCGCTAAAAACTCTTCCTAAACCGGTGCGCATCTGTTCGGTCCCCACGAGCGGTTCGGGCGAAATTTCAACCGCGTTGGGAGCCATGTACGCGATCCAACCGTCGATGCCCTTCGCAGCAAAATCGGTTGCGAAGTCGCGATCAAGTTTCATCAGCAGGCTGGCGTCGTCCGCTGCAAAGGCAAATGTCGCCAGGAGGATGAGACAGAATGAAAGCCGTAGAATGAAGCGCACAATGCCTCCAGAAGTCATGAGCCAGCTCCTCGCTATGACAAACAATTCACCAGCGCTGCCTTGAACTCGTCCGCACCGACGCGCTTACTGCAATTTGCCCAGCTTGGCGAAAGGCCAGTAACCGAATACGGCTTTCCCGTAAATCAGGCTAACATCCACCGGGCCGAAGTCGCGGCTGTCATTCGAGAGGTTGCGGTGATCGCCCAGCACGAAGTAGGCATGTGGAGGAACCACCATCTCCTGATAGGAACGCACATCCTCATATTCTTCAGGCACGTAACTCTCATCGATCCGGCGGCCATTCACGAAGACGACACCGTCCACAATTTTGACCCGGTCCCCGGCAATGGCGATCACTCGCTTGATGTAGCTCTTGGTCGTATCGCGCGGATAGCGGAAGACCACGACATCGCCGCGCTCGACTGGTTCCAGCTTATAGACGAATTTGTTAATGAAGACGCGCTCCTGGTCGGCGAGCGTCGGCATCATACTGGTGCCTTCCACTTTGACGGGCTGGTACAGAAAAATGATGAAGAACGTGGATACCGCCAGCGAGATCACGATGTCGCGTATCCAGCCCCTAAACACAGGCTTCAGGGAGCGCTCATCGGTGGTGGGCTTGAGCGTTGACAGCGTCGGAGCGCCGGACGGATTGTCTTCAGGCATGGAACCCCTATTAACCAGTTAGACGGGCAAGTCTTGATTATAGTGAGAGGCTGCAAAGTCTGACGTTCGATTCGTGCTGTCAGCGCCAAAGCGCAGCAATTGCGCCACTGCCATCGAAAGAACTTCTCGGCTAGAATGTGATGCGAGGTCCTTCCATGAAACGAGTTCCACTTATCGGGTTCATCGCGCTACTCGCCGTGGTTTGTGTCGCCCAGGGAGACCATGTCCCGGCGTACAACCATCATCCTTTGGCTGCGGGCGATGCTCTGCCGATTTTGCCCAAGGACCAGTTGTGGGGTGAAGCTTTCCAGTATCCGTACCAGGTCCACGCCTATGAACTGGCAGCGAAGATACCTAATGTCATCTACCAACTTCCCTGCTACTGCTATTGCGAACGGATTGGCCACACCAGCCTGCACACCTGCTTTGAGACCAATCACGGCGCACATTGCGGCATTTGCATGAAAGAAGCCTATTACGCGTATCAGCAGACCAAGCTCAAGAAGACTCCAGCGCAAATTCGCGAGGGCATCATCAAAGGGGAGTGGAAGGCGATCGACCTGGAAGCGGCTTCCAGTATGGAGTGACAGCTTAGGGCAATCTGTTTAAGCGCTGAGTTGACGTGATAGCGGGTTGCGGGTATAAATCAGCACAAATGATCCTTATGTGAGATGGGTTTTCCATGGCCCCAAAGGGCTGCCTACCGGGATGACCCAAAGGAAGCAAGCGGATGAAGCCCAAGGGTGCAGAGAACCTTAAGGGGATGACTGCCAAGTCCAAGACAAAAAGTGATTTATCCCTATCTGCGTCCATTTTTGAGAATCGGCCGGGAGGTGCAAAACCGATGAAGCTCACTGATGATCCCCGTTTTGCACAGGCGGTTCAGAACTACGAAGCCGGTTTGAAAGCTCTGCAGGCGCACAAATACGACAAAGCCAAAGCCCATTTCGAGAAAGTGGTAGGCGGCGCTAGTCCGGAGCTCTCCGACAGGGCCTCCGTTCATCTCAATACCTGCAACCATCAGTTGAGCCGCCCGGCTACAACTTTCAAGACGCCAGAAGAACAATATGATTACGCCATCTCGCTGATGAATATGGGCGATTATGTTACGGCTCGCGAGAACTTCGAAAGCCTGACCACCAATCATCCGACCCTCGACTTTATCTGGTATGGGATGGCGACCCTGAACTGCCTCATGGGACATTTTCTGGAGGCGATCTCCACTTTGAATGAGGCTATCCGGCTCAATCCGGCGAACCGATATCAGGCACGCAACGACTCGGACTTCAAGAATCTGGCGGACGACCCGCGTTTCACCGAACTGCTCTATCCTGACACTAGCGCCGATAATGTATCTGAGTCGGAGAAGTGGCATTTCTGATCAGGCGTCATTCGTAGAGAGAGACATGCAGAGTCTTGGCAGCTCGGCAGAACTGCGCGCCCTGAAGGTCGTAGCTATGGGCGGAGGGACAGGCCTGTCGACCTTGCTGCGCGGCCTCAAGCATCACGTTGCTGAAGTCCCTGCAGATGGCGCCCTCCCCGGCGTAACGGAGCTCTCGGCTATCGTCACGGTGAGCGACGACGGCGGGTCCAGCGGAAGGCTGCGCAAAGAACTGAACATCCCCCCACCCGGCGATATCCGCAGCTGTATCGTGGCCCTCTCGGAAGAAGAGGCCATGCTTTCGCGTCTTTTCCAATACCGTTTCGACGCAGGAGAAGGCCTGGAGGGACACAGCTTCGGCAATCTCTTTCTCTCGGCGATGACCGCTATCACGGGCGACTTTAGCCAGGCCGTGAAGCAGTCGTCCGCAATTCTGGCGACCTGCGGGCACATTTACCCGGCGACTACGAGTAACGCGCAACTCTATGCCATCATGGACGACGGCTCGGTTGTACGCGGGGAAACTAATATCACCGCCAGCCAGCGTCGCATCGTAGAGCTGCGGATGGCGCCGGCCAACGCCAGGGCCCTCCCTATGGCTTTGCAGGCCCTCGAAAACGCCGACTTGATCACCATCGGGCCAGGATCGCTGTTCACCAGTCTCGTTCCGAACCTGCTGGTGCGGGATGTCTCCAAGACCATCATGAACGCCCGCGCGGTGAAGGTGTTCGTCTGCAACCTGATGACCCAGGCTAACGAGAGCCTTGGCCTGACGGCGTCCGATCATATCCGCGCGCTTTACAAGCACGCGCGACACGAATTCTTTGACTACGCGCTGGTGAACCAGACGCAGGCCTCACAGCCTTTGTTGCGGAAATATGCGGAGAAACTGCAGTCCCCCATTGTGGTAGATACGGAGCGGATCGAGGCGCTGGGCGTCAAATCAATCCCGGGCGAGTACCTCATCGAAGAAATGCATCCGAAGGAGGGCCTGGTGGCGCGTCATGATACTCGGCGCGTCGCACAGGACCTGTTACGGCTTATGATGGATGTGCGTGAGTCGCCAGTCGGATCGACGCGGAGCCAACGCTGATACGCGGCCTTGGCTCCTGATCCTGCACTTGCAACGTCACGGACTGAACCTGAACTGACAGACAAATCCATGCCAACAGAACTCACCACACCCGGATTCGCCGTTGTCATTCTCGCTGCCGGCAGAGGCACGCGCTTGAAGTCGAAGCATCCCAAGGTCCTCCACGAAATCGCGGGTAAGCCCTTGCTGGCCTATGTGGTGGCCGCAGCCAGCCGGATCGTGGCACCGCAAAACATCTTCGCCATCATCGGACATGAGGCCGAGCGGGTACGCGAAGCCCTGGGTGCGTCAGGGATCAACTTTGTGCTGCAGCAGGAGCAGCGTGGCACAGGTCACGCGCTGATGATTGCGCACGACGCTTTGCAGGGTTTTGAGCATGTGCTTGTGCTCTCCGGCGACGTCCCGCTGATCACGCCGCGAACGATTGCCGGGGTACGAGATTTCCACCTTGCCAAGGGCTCGGCCATGACCCTGCTGACGGCGTCTCCTGATGATCCGACCGGCTACGGGCGCGTTTTCCGCAAGCAGGCGAACGGTCAACCTACCGATGAGGTCGACCGAATTGTAGAGCAGAAGTCACTGCGTGGTAACGAAGCCGAAGTTCGCGAAATCAATTCAGGAATTTATGCCTTTGCCATCGGACCGCTGTTCGCCAATATCGGACAACTCACAACCGATAATGCCCACGGCGAGTATTACCTGACAGACATGGCGCAAGTGTTGGGCAAAGCCGGCGAGAAGGTCATGGCGACTGCCGCCAAGGACTCGAATGAAGTGCTGGGCGTGAACACTCGGCTGGAACTGGCTCAACTGGATGCCCGTCTGCGGGACAGGAAGGCGCGCGAGTTGATGGAGAACGGCATCACCATCTTTCGACCGGAGACATGCGACATCGACTCTGACGTCGAAATCGGCCCTGACACCGTGATTGAACCATTCGTTCAGATTATCGGTGCAACGAAGATCGGTTCCGACTGCCGCATACGCTCCTACTCCGTAATCACGAACTGCACGATCGAGGACGGTGTGCTGCTGCGCCCGGGCTGCATGCTGGAGGATTCAGTCGTCCGCAAGGGCGCGGAGCTAGGGCCCTACAGCCACCTGCGACCCGGAAGCGACATCGGCGAGGGTGCGCATGTCGGGAATTTCGTCGAGACCAAGAAGACAAAACTCGGTAAGGGATCGAAGGCGAATCACCTGACCTATCTGGGCGATGCCATCATAGGAGAAGGGGTGAACGTAGGCGCGGGGACGATTACCTGCAACTATGACGGCGTCAGTAAATACAAGACCGTGATTGAGGACAACGTGTTTGTTGGCAGCGATTCCACGCTGGTCGCGCCAGTGAAAATCGGCCGCGGTGCTTACGTCGCCGCTGCCTCTTGTATCACGGCAGATGTACCCGCAGACGCGCTCGCCATTGCCCGTGGACGCCAGGTGACGAAGGAGAAATGGGCCAGCGAACGCCGTGTAAAGCTGAAGAAAACGAGTGGGTAGGGGCAGGGACTTCTGTCCAACCCGGTCTGGATTCGGGCCATCCTAAATGGTGTTTAGGAGATTTTCTATGGCCAAACTATCTGAATCCACGACACCGAACTCTGGCGGCACGAATCCCAATACCACTTCCACCGGCGGCGGCATTAACCCGTCGGCGCCGACCGCTGGTACCGAAGGTTGGGGCACGACCATAGACGAGCGCCAGACCCTAAGTCCGACTGACGCGGCAGCTACCCGGGCCGGGCAGATGAAGGGCAATCTGGGGGACCAGCAGACTGAGGCGTCAAGTCGGATGAGCGCCGCCGCCACTTCCGCAAATCAGCCCCAGACTGAACGCGAGGAAGCGCCTCTCGGCAACAAGCGGGCCGTTGAATCCACCAGGGGAGCGACCGCCTTACCGAATACCAACCATGGCGAAGCTGACCGCACTCTTCGCTGCGCTGACGTGGGCAATGCCGATTGTCAGTGGGAGACAGGCGGACTCACCGACGATGAAGTCGTCCTCGCCGCATATGAGCACGGTCGAGCGGAACACGGGTGGCAAGATTGGACTGACGCGATCGTACGAAAGTCCGCGAGGCCATCCAGTATCGCAACGCGGCGTGAATTTCTCTCATTGCTGCCGAAAAACAGGGGAGGCATCGGCCTCCCTTGTTTTGCATTCCACTTGTACGTACTTACTGAAGTTATTCGGTTGCGGCCTCTTTTGCATGGCGCTGGACGGTAATCGACGAACCCAGCTTAAAGGTCACCACCGACTCCGCGGGGATTTCCAGTTCTTTGTTTCCGGTAAACGCTGCTCCAGCGGTGCCAGCCCCTGCGCCGACCAGGCCCCCAATTAGAGCACCCTTGCCGCCCCCGGCGAGTCCGCCGATCAGTGCGCCTGCGCCCGTGCCGCCGCCAACCGCAACCGCTGTGCGCTTGCCCTTGCCCTTAACGGTCTGGCTATAGGCCGAGGTCTCAATGGTGGTTGGCACGCCTCCTACGTTAATCGAGTGGAGAGTGATTGTCAGGATGCCCTCTCCTTTGAACTTACCAGGCGACTTGGCCTCCGTCACGGTGCCGCTCACTCCCGCCCCGGACGGAATCGCGACGACACCACCCACGGCGATGGAATGGGCCAGGGTGCCGGTAAAGGAGTCGCCTACAGCCGCGGTCTTCGATGTAAGGGTATTGCCCATCCGAACCACGACCGATGTCCCTGCCGGAACCACGAGAGGAGGCGGCGGGGGCGGGGGCTCAGGCGCTTGCGCTACCGGCTCTGGAGCGGGCGCGGCGGATTGGGAGCCCGAAGCGGGCTGGGAGGAACTGGATGCCGGCTCGTTGGCCGCCTGGTTAGACGGCTGGGAGGCAGCCGGCTGCTCTGCTGCCGGCTGGTTCGCCTGGGTGTTTTCTTTCTTACTGCATCCAACAAAACTGAGCGCGAGAACTCCGCTGAGCACAAGCGCTGCTACTCTTGATTGCATATGGCTCTCCTGGTGAAATGTGGCCCGACGCCGCAGCGTCCAGCCGTCGCCCTGACCCGGAGTGGCAGGTCCGACAACGACGTCATCCTCTTTTTTCTGCAACTCCACTCCGACGACAGCGGTGATCGAATGTCGTGCCGCGGAGTGAAGCGAGATTCGCAAAGATTGTAGCGCGTTTCGCCATTAGCTCGCTGCCCTAATCGGCAGCGCGGGCCGGCTCCTCGTCCGCTTGCGTGTGGCGCAACGCACGACGCAATGCCACGAATCCCAGTGCCCCGGCGACAACAGACGCACCCAACACCGCGGTCTTGGCATCGATCAGGTGCGCCGGATCCTTAAAGGCCAGCGAGCTGATGAATATCGAAACGGTGAAGCCGATGCCCGCCAAGGTTCCAACGGCTCCGATCTGCTGCCAGCTAATGTGTCTGGAAAGCTGTGCGATGCGCCAGCGAACCGCGAGCCACGAAAAGGTCAAAATGCCCAGTGGCTTTCCCAGGACCAGCCCTGCCAGAACTCCCCAGGTTATATGACTGGTCAGAAGTTCACCCCAGGCATCTCCGGAGAAGGTAACTCCGGCATTCGCCAGGGCAAACAAAGGCAGCACAAGAAACGATACCCAGTCGTTCAGCTGGCGGGTCAGACGTTCCGACGCCGACTCGGTGTTTTGCACCAACTGCTCGAACGAGCCCAACAGGTTCTTGGCTTTTTCGTAGTCCCCTGCCGCTCGCGCCGCGCGATAGGCCTTCACCATTCCGGTGCCTAGCTCTTCGAAGTCGCTCAGGGAAAGCGTCGCAGTGCTGGGGACCATAAAGCCGAGAACCACACCGGCGATCGTGGCATGAATGCCCGAGCGCAGAATCGCAACCCACACCGCTACTCCGAGGACGAAGTAGAGAATGGGACGCGAAATTCCCAGCTTTAGCAGCAGCCCAATGATGACCAGCAATAAAATTCCGACAAATAATGCTCGCAGGTTTAGCGTGTCGGTATAGAACAGAGCAATGACCGCAATCGCGCCGATGTCATCCGCGATCGCCAGCGACAACAGGAACACCTTCAACTCCGACGGAACTCCCTTTACCATTCCCAGGACGCCCAGGGAGAATGCGATGTCGGTCGCCATGGGAACGCCCCACCCATGTGCGGAGGGAGTGCCATGGTTGAACACCACGTACAGCAGCGCCGGAACAACCATGCCGCCGAGCGCCCCAAAAATCGGTAGCGCCGCCTGTTTCATGTCCGACAGTTCGCCGTGGATAACCTCGTGCTTGATCTCCATCCCGACCAGAAAAAAGAAGATCGCCATCAAGGCATCGTTGATCCACGCATGCACCGGCAATTCCAGGCGCGAAACCGTCAGCTCCATTTCCCAGACATGGTGATAGCTCTCGTGCCACGGAGAATTAGCCCATACCAGGGCTATGATCGCGGCCCCCAACAGGAAGACGCTGCTGATGCCCTGGATATGGATAAACCGCTGGATGGGCAGCACTACCGCGCGGGTCACCAGCGACTCGCGCAACTTCACTTGCAATGCACCGTAAGTGCGAGGAGGGATTCCCATAGCTCTCCATTGGAACGGTAAACACCATTTCGGTCAATCGCAACTGAGGTCAGTTGCGAAATCGTAAATCCGCGGCGACGCAGCCGGTGTCTTCGAGTATGCTGTTTTGGCAATGAACGCGATCGTTAAAAATGTCTTACTGGTCTTCGCCGCGCTCTTCCCTATCGTGAATCCGCTGGGAATGGCGCCTATCTTTGCCAGCATGACGCTCGGCTATTCGGAAAGCGTGCGTCGCACGGTAGCCATGCGCATCGCCGTGAATGGCACTGTATTACTGGTGGCATCGCTTCTCGTCGGATCCTATGTCCTGGAATTTTTCGGCGTGAGCCTCGCGGCGGTCCAGTTAGGCGGGGGATTAGTGGTGATGGTCGCTGGATGGCGCATCCTGAACCAGCACGACGACATGAACGACCGCACCATGGGTTCCCACACCAGCAGCGACTACATTCTCTCGCAGGCATTCTATCCCTTGACCATGCCTTTGACCGTGGGCCCGGGCTCAATCGCCACCGCGATCACTCTGGGAAGCAACCTTCACGAGGAGGCGCACCTCCAGCGGATCATCAGCGCACTGGCTGCGATGGTGGGCATTCTGGTAGTCGGGCTGTCAATTTTCCTGATCTACTGGTTTTCGGAACGGCTGCAAAGAGCCCTCGGTCCGACTGGCACCAGCATTCTGATGCGGCTTTCCGCCTTCATTGTTTTGTGCATCGGCATCCAGATCATGTTCAATGGGGCGCAAGAGTTCTACGTCGAGGCCGTGAAAGCCGTTCGACAGTAAGGTGCCGAGTCCAGCCTGTAGCGACGTTGGTATTGTCGCTAGTCGATGCCTCGCACGGCGTCCGCCGGCAAAAGTTCCAGCGTACAAGGGCCTGGAGGTTGCGGCGGCACGCTGGCCGCTGGTGGCGCACCATCCTTCTTCTTGTCTCCGTTGGCCGGTTGCGCAGATGGGGTGCCGCAGGTCACCGTCGCCCGTCGCGGAACATGCACCTGCGACGTCTTGGGAAACAGCATTTTAACGTCGGTCTTCTGCAGGCCGTCAGACATGGCTTTCATCCCAGCATCCCCACTGACAAACTTTACCTGCTCCACCTTTCCGGGTGAGACCAGGAGGAAGAAGTCTGCGTTGCCCTGGTCCTGCTGGCTGAGCGGTATCATTCGATGTTCTTTCAAATCGCGCTTGGCGTCCGCGATCTTGCGGTCGAGGTCCTTGGTCGCTTTCAGAGCAACCAAACGGGAGCGGGCATCGGAACTCGGATTTTCCACGGCGAGCGCCTGGATGTAATACTCCACCGCTTCTTTGTGCTTACCGCGCTTCTCGCAAATCTCTCCCAGGTGCTCGGCCTCGTCGCCGCTTCCAGAGGCTTGCCACGCCGGAAGGATCCACTGCTCGGCCGTGTCGAGGTCGCCGCGCTTGAATGCGATCCATCCTTTGGTGTCCCACATGCCAAACAACAGATGCGTGGTGCCCAGGTCCTGGAAGCGCAGGTTGTCGAGATTGAAGTCGCGCAGTTGGGTCTCCAGCGCGCTTATGGCGGTGTCGATGTACTGATCCGCCCGGTCGAGTTGCACATTCTGTTCCGACAACGCATAGGCGATGTTGTTCCAGACGATGGGAGCGGGCGCGAGACTGATAGCTTTTTCAAAAGCCGCCATTCCCTTCTCCGTCTGGCCGGTAGCGATGTAAGCCTGCCCCAGAGCAACTTGCAGCAGCGGGTTCTTGGGTTCGATGTCGGTAGCTTTTTGCAGCTCCGGCAAGGCTTCGGCGAACTTCTTTTCCTCCGAGTACAGACTTCCGAGAGCGGCGTGCGCCCGGCCGTCCAGGGGATTGATCTCGATCTGCTTCTGGAACTGCAGGATCGCCTCTCCGTAGCGCTGTTGCCGCTGGTATGCAAGTCCAAGGTACATGTAGGCGGACTGGTCATAGGCATTCACGGCAATCTGCTTCTTGAAGGCATCGATCGCGAGATCATTTTTGTTCAAGCCGAGATAGGCCAAGTCCCAGGTTTCCCCAGGCTGTCTTTTGATTGGGATCGAGCTTGAGCGTCCGCTGGAAGAGGTCGACGGCAAGGTCGTAGCGCTCGTTCTTCAGCGCCTGCATGGCCGAGTCATTCAAGTCGTCGGCCGACTCATTCGTGGCGATGCCCGCCGATCCCGGCGACTTGTTCTCCAGCGTGATTTGCTGCGCTTCGTCAGCGCCTACTGCACGCCGAAAGGCAGCGTAATCCTCGACCCGGGCATAAGGGACTTCCCTGGCCATCAATTTGAGCACGCGATCGCTGGTGAACTTCCCCGCCTCGAATTTGTAGGTGGAACGGTACTGCGCATAGTCCCGCTTGACGTCGATTCCGATTGGCGATCGAACGGAGTACTTGGCAGGAATGGTGAGCTGAACCAGGATCTCCGCCTCATTCGTGTCGCCCAGCTTGATGGGCTTGGGCGAAGCGCTCTCGTCCTCATCGCCGGCTTCAGGAAGCGTGATCAGGGTCAGCGGAATCGCCACCTTGGATTCCGGGGCTGACCAGTCGAAATAATTGCTTGACGAGATATCGAAGTCAATCTGCAGCGGAGTGTCGGGATTGCTGGGGTCGCTGACCTTCAGATTCGTGATCTCCGCCCCACTCATGCCGGAGCGGCGAATCACGTACTCGAAGAAGTCCTTCCATTTGTTGCTGGGCATCTGCCGCAGGGTGAAGCGCATGGCGAGCTCGGTATCGCCGCGCACCAGCATGGCGGCATGCGCCGTGAGCTTGCCGGTCTCGCTGATCCCTCCATCCACCTTGGTTCGATCGAAGGACTCGAAGGGCAGATTGGCCGGAGTCCAGACCAACATCGACTTTCCGTTCGGCGAAACCGCCAGCGCTTGTTTGTTCCGCAGTCCTGCAGAAAGCATCTGAAACGGGGCTACGCCGTTGGTGCTGTCCAGCCAGACTTCTTTTCCATCCACCGACACCCGCGTGATGACGTGATCGAACTGTGACGGCGACGGCACATCAGGATCGAGCTTGTGCTGCGACCCGATCAGAACGGAGGTGGATTGAAAGCCTTCCGCTTGGAGCAACGAAGCCAGCAGAGTGTTCTTGTCTTTGCAGTCGCCGTAACCGTTGCTCAGCACATCGCTGGCGGCATGCGGCTGATAGCGTCCCAGGCCGAAGGACAGACTCACATAGCGGAAGTTCCGCGACACAAAGTCGTACAGCGCCTTGACCTTGGCCATGTCATCGGGTTTGCCCGCTACCAGCTCATCGGCCTTGGCTTTCACGGCCGCATCCGGAAGGCGGCGGTCGCGTTCCAGCGCAGCGTACCAGCCCCCCAGTTCCTCCCAGCTCTGGAAGGTCGTAAGCTCAACTGACGGTATCTCGTCATCGTCGCGCGAATGCTTCTTCTTCTTTTTCTTGGCGCCCGGCTTGTCCTCATCGTCTTCAAGGTGCGCATGCTTCCAGCGGTAGATGCGACGGCCGCTCTCTTCCGTGACCGCCGGATCGAAGCCGGGCTTGGTCTTCAACTTGAGCTGACGGTCCTTGGGGACATTAATCTCCAGCTCCTCGTCAAGCACTATGCCGTGCTCGGCAAAGTTGAAGCTGGTCCAGAATTGTCCCGGCGCCAGCGGATTCACGATGTTCCGGACGTATTTGTATTCCAGAACATCACCCGGCCGCAGCGCGGGCACGCTGATGTGTTTCTGGTGATAGTCGGTGTAGACCGGGGCATCCGGAATCGTGAGATCCTGCACCGCCGACTCTTGCGCCGTCACCACCGTACCGTCCGGCTTGCGGACCCGGACGTAGGCGATATCGAGCTTGTCACTGAGAGCGCTATATCCGATCTTCACCTGACCCAGTGCTTGCACACCGCTCTCACTGATTACCTTAATGCGGACTTCGAGTTCGTCGCTGCCCGTGCCATCGTTCTCGAAGCGCATGGCTTCGCGGAAAAACTCGACCACATAGGCTTCCTGCGAGTAGTCGGGAGGTGTGGGCGACTGCGCCGGACCAGCTTGGGCGGGCGATGGCGGAGTTACCGGCGGCGTCTTGTCAGACGGCGCAGGGGCGGTTGCGGGCGCCGTCTGCGGCGACTCCTGAACCGGTGTCTGCTGAGCAGAAAGAAAGGTGGTGCCGATAAGAAGGCAAAGAGAGCCGGCCAGCCATAGCTTCATAAGGGTATGCTGGAATCATATCTCAGCAAGAGCGGTAGCTGTGGGAGCCGGCCGAGGTTTTAGCGTCTCCTAATAGCGAAACGCCTAAGGCAGTTTAATTCCCCACTCGCTTGTCTACTCGTCTTTCGCTTGAGGCACGTTCACGGGAATCTCGAGCATCGGCCTTCCCATGCGCTCGGCTTCCTCGGGGGTCACGCCCGCCAGGTCCAGGCGGCGATTCTGGATTTCGCGCAGTTCGGTGAGAACAGCGCGCTCCTGCGCGACGTATTCCTCCTCGCTGATCGATCCCTCTTCCAGCTGGGTTTGCAACTCCAATAATCGTTCCTTGATGGGAGCATCATCGGTGTACTGCTCTTCGGCCGCACGCGCCAGGGTGCGCAGGATAAATTGAAATCCCGAGATGGGCGCCATCAGCAGATCGTCAAGAAAGAGCATGGCCCCTCAATCAGCTTGCAGTACCTCTTTCCAGCTTCAGCCGGATATTCACAAAGTTATACGGAGGCCATGGCCCTGTGTACTTGAAGTTCAGGCGCTCCCCGAACTTCTTCGCAATTCGGTTCACAGCGGAGTCGAACTCGGCCTCACGTTCGCGCTCGATCAGGAAAGCCGCATTCATGATCATCTTGTCGCCGATGGGCTTATTGTCGCGAGACGCCACGCAGATGCCCCGCAGGGTTTCGTAGATCTCGCGCACATACTGCGCCGATCGCTCTGCCAGCGCCTTCTCAATCATGCGGCCCAGCTGCATGCGGGCGAAATAAGTGGATAACAGGTGCTTGCGCGTTATCTCCTGGTGAAAGCGATGGATTTCCTCATGATCGCGCTTTAACTCCTCGACAACCCGGTCGTGATCCCAGGTGACCTTCAGCCCGAATTCCACCTTGCCGGACATCTGTTTCAGCACGTCCTTAACCGACGGGTAGATGCTGCGCAGAACTTCGCGAATATCATCGTCGGTGCGGAACACGGTTCCGAAACTCATCGGAATGATGGTGTGCGCCTTCATCACGGTCTCGATGACGTGCTCATGGGCCAGCGCGTTTTCGCGCGTCGGATCGAAGATGAATACCGAGGTGCGGCTCACCACGGCGCTGATATCGCCGTGCGTGACGGCATAGACCATCTCGCCCGCGCCCCCGATGCCCATCTTCCCGAAGGATACCGGCTCGCGCGACTGAATGATCCCGTATACGTAGCGCCCCTCCTGGCGGACGTCAGGGACAGAAATCGGGCCCGGAACGTAGACCGCGGCTGCCGCGCGCGGCTCCGGCACAGCCATCGGCGCCAGTTTCACAGCTTTGACCGGCACGGCCTTCTTCTTCACCGTCTTGCTGGATTTTGCAGTCTTGACGGGAGCTTTCGGTTTAGCTGCCCGTTTTGAGTTGCTCATTTTCATCCCTCAGAAGTTCTGAGATCGTCTGCAACAGCTGTTTGATATCGATCGGCTTAAAGAGCACGGGAACGCCGCGTTCCTCCGCGCGGTCGTTGGCATCCTGGGTGGCATAGCCGGTCAGCAAGACCGTCGCCATGCGGGGGTTGATCTCGCGGGCAAACTCAATGACGTCGAAACCGCTCTCCTGCCTTTCCAGCGAGAGATCGCACAGCAACAGATCCACCGGCTCCTCAGCCAGCAACTTGCGCGCCTCCTCCGCAGACAAGGCCGCGCTGACCTCATAGCCTTGCTGCTGCAGGATGAGGCGATAGGTAACGAGGACGTTCGGCTCGTCGTCCACTACGAGAATGCGTTTACGTTTCATGACACTCTATTGGGTCTAAATTGGGTCTAACGCATTGCCGGAAACTCGATGCTGAACACTGTACCCACGCCAGTGCGGCTGCGCACGCGCAACCTGCCACCATGATTTTCGACAATGCCTTTGACGATCCACAGTCCCAGGCCGGTTCCACGCTCCCCCTTGGTGGTAACAAACGGCTCGAACATCGTTTGCAAGAGGTTATCGGCAATGCCACATCCGGAATCCGCCACCAGAATACGAATCATGCCTTTCAACTCGTCTTTACGGGCGAATCGACTCCTGATCTTCAGCACCCCACCCTGGCTCATGCTGTCTTTCGCATTCACCACGAGGTTGGAGAGCACCTGGCGAATCTGGTCCGCCGAGCCCACGGCAGGAGGAAGCTGGCGCAAATCTTTCTCCACCCGAACTCCCGCGCGCTCGAGTTGGCGCGCAAACAGCAGCAGAGTATCTTCGACGACGCCATTGACATCGACGTTGCCTACCTGCTCGCTGTTGCGGTAAAGGCCGAGCATCTGTCGCACGATGCGAGCCACCCGCTCGGTCTCAGCCTTCAGGATTTCGTACAGCGGTCCCGCTTCAGGCTTGATCTGGTCGGTCAGCAGGAAAATGCAATTCTTGATCGCCTCCATGGGGTTATTCACTTCATGGGCGATCGTTCCTGCCAGCCGTCCGGCGGCGGCGAACTTTTCCATCTCCAGCATGCGCCGCTCCATCCGGAGCTGCTCCAGCCGGCGCACTGCCGTAAGATCGCGAAGCACCGTAACCGTATACGCCACCAGCCCGCGTTCATCGTAGATCTTGCCGGAGCGCGCATCGTATTCCACTTCCTGCTGTCCGCCAGGATGCGTCAGGCGAATCGGAGCACTCTCGCGATCGGAAAACGAGTACGTGAACTTCATGACATACGCGTCGAGTTTCGCCTGATTGCGAACGTGCAACGGAGCCCGGCTCTTGTCCGTGCCAAATAACTCCTGCGCCAGCGGATCGAGCAGCACCACCTTGGCGTCACGATCGTAGACAACGATGGGGTCTCCCACGTTTTCGATGATCAGGTTCAGGCGATCACGATCCTGCCGTACCACTTCTTCCGCCTGCCGCAAGCGGTCGTAGTTGGCGCGTAATTCTTCATCCGCCCGTCGCAGATCGGTCACGTCGCGCAGCACCGTGACCATGCCGGTCCGGCGCGCGTCCGGAGCGTAACTGGGGGCCGACACTGCCTCGAAGAGAACCTCTTCACCCTCAATGGCATCCACCAGCGTCATATCGCGGGAGGAGTCGGTTCCCGAAACCGCCATCGAAGATAACGCTGCCGAGAAAAGCAGATTGTTCAACTCCACGGCGCGCACCCGGCCCTCGCTGACTTCCTCGGGAACCTTGAAGAAACGCTCAGCCGCCTTGTTCTCGGTGATGACCCGGTGTTGTGGATCAGTCAGGATGACCGGATCCGTCATGCTCTCCATAACCGTCTGCATTTGTCCGATGATGGTCTCCATCTCCATCATGCGGCCGTAGTAATGTTCGGCCTTGAAGATGTGAAACAGACAGCGATTCGCCAGCTCAATCAGAGTACGCAGCTCGGATAGATCCGCATGCGCCGGTCCGCGTTCCACTTCGACCACCACGATGGCCGCGTAGGCCCGCAGCTTGCAAATGCCGCAAACCTGGTCCTGCAGTTGAAGTCGCAACCGGGAGTTGTAGTTCTCTACGGCGATACAACTTCCGCGCCGGGAGTGTTCGGCTTCCCAGCAGGCCGTCTGGTTCCGATACACCAGCGGATGAAAATAAAGATCGGGGCCGCGCTTGCCTTTAGCGGGAATCAGTTCGGGCTCAAACGAGTTGAGCACGCGCACCAGGGGATTTTCGAGCGCGAATAACGACGTCTGATAACGCTGCAAAAGGGCCTTGGAACAGTTCAGGGAGACAACCGGAGTCACTTCCGAGGTCTCGAAGTTGACCCCGGCAACCAGCGCGCGGGGAAAGCCGAGAGCGACGACCTCCTCCAGCAGGACAGGAAAAATCTCCTCGCTGCTTTCAGCTCCCAGCAGACGTAGCGCCGAGTCGCGGCGTTTCCCTGCCAGGTCCAGCCCTTCCGAGCGCATTCGCATCTGCGGTGAAGCCATCGCAGTCACTCCCTGGCATCACCTTCCTACGCTCGCACAGCCTTGCGGCGCGTGCGCACAGGACGCCGGGTCGTCTCCACAGTCATGATCTCTTCTTCCTCGGCGGCGCCCAGTTGAGGTCGGGACACCAGGCCGGTCAACCCGACCGCATCTGCATACTTCAGATAGGTATCGATGGAGGCCACGACGACGCGCGCTTCAACCGTGATCAGGTCGATGCCAACCAGGGAAATACGAACCCAGGCATCAATCACGATACCTTTGTCCAAAACGCGATCGAGAACATCAATCAGGCTTGAACCGCCCGAAACTCTTTCGACTGCCATGCCAGAATCCTCCCTGCTGCAGCTGTTACGTCACCGCTTGCCTGGGTAGCCGATCACGCTTTCTTCTTCTTCGAACTCTTACGCGCCACACGCGCCTTCGCTCGTTCCACCGGCTGACGCAATCCCGCACCCGGTCCGCGCCGCGGCAGGCTTTCACTTGCCATTACCGGAGGCAGTCCCTGGTGAGTAAGGTTCGGATCGAACTTCCACCAATTGAGCCCAATTTGCTCGGCCTTATCCACCGAGCACACCAGCAACCTGATCCGGATGGTTAATAGCTCAACATTGGCCAGCGATATCCGGACATCCCCGGCAATGACCAATCCTTTGTCCAACACCCGGTCGAGGATGTCGAGCAGATTGGCGGTCCCTGAGACAGTAGGTACGCGTTCCATGCTTTGGGTTACTGGAGTACAAAGTGCGGAGCCGTACGAAGCGTTTCCGCGCCTCGACGCAAGGGCTGTATCCTAGCGAACCCGGGCGGCGCTGTCAATGAACCGCGAAACCCGCAATGGACAAGTTTTGCATCCGCATCACGCGTCCGTCCCGAGCGAACCAAATTCCGCACTTCTGATTTTGTTAGATGCAGTTTTGGTTGCCTGAAGAGAGCCCAAAATACATTCTTAGGAATTTTTTCCACACCCGCAGCTCAAACGCTCAATCGGGCCAGCCGCATGCCTCTATCTGACTGCCCTTTACTCAAGTAGATTGCCAAGAGGGCCTAAGGCCAGGTTCAGGTCCTCGGGTTTCAGCCCAAACTGCTGGGCGATTTCGGCAATCTTCTGTTCCAGGACCATCAAGGCCTGCCCCATTTCTTCGACCTGCTGCTCAGTAAGGCTGTTTCCTTCCATGCGGCGAATTGCCTGCCGCTCCAGCAAACGGCGTAGCAATTCGATCAATCCCAGCACCAGCTTGGCCAGCCCCTGCTCGATGGTTTCCGGAGAACAGTCAATCCTCTCCAGCGACTGCTCAGTAACCCCATGCAACTGGCGGCGCAGCTCGGCGACGGCCTCTTCGACATCCCGAGGCGACAGCGGCTTCGGACTATTCACCTTCACCCCCCGGCACAAGAAACTCGCTCGGCGGCCATGGCCCAGTCAGCCGCAAGCGTACGCCTTCCGAGGCACCGGCGCCGCGCAACGAGGCAATGAAGCGGTCACGGTTGGCGCGGGGCACCAGAGCGAACCAGCGATGCGAACGCCGCTCTTGGCGCGCACGCCATTCCCGCACCGAATCCGCCGCCACTGCCCTCAGCTTGGTATCGACGGCAGCAATGCGCCCCGAGGCTTCCTGGCGGCGCTTCAGATACTCGCGGCCACTCACCGGAGTAGCCAGATCGGCCTCCGCATCCGCCGTCCAGCTTCCCACAATTTCGTACTGCACTACGTCTCTCAGCCTTTCCAGGGCGGCTCGGTACCCTTCAGCGTCGGCCTCGAGGTGCTTGACCAGAGCTTCCTCTCCCTCCACCAGGGTGGGAAAGCGAAACGGTATGGGCGTGGTTACGGAAAGCATGTCACGCAACATCTGGTGAAATTGCAAGGCAGCTTTCTTCAGCGACTCTGCGTTGCCTAGGCAAGCCTCAACATTCTCGATGTCGCTATAGTGCACGCGGAGCCCGAGCAGTTCCTGGGAATGTACAGCCGAATCGCAAACCCCGGCGCCGAGAGAAACCGTTTCGGCAGTCGAGGTAACACAGTAAAGGAGCCAGGCCATGCGGATGCTCAGGACACTCGCCGCGACGCCGTGGTCGCGGGCGGATTGAGATTACGCAAGGCGGTTTCGACGGAAGTCAGGATGACGTTCAGCCCGACGTAAACCAGGTCAACTCCTGCCAGCGAGATCACCAGACTGCCGTGAATGACCACTCCTGAGTTCAGCACGTGGTCAAGAATGTCGAGCAGCGAGGTTTCGCCGCTTTCGTCCAGCACGAGATCGGAAGTTGACGGCGTGAAATCCGGTTTATTCAGCATGCGCGCCTACAAAGGAGTACGGCGGCCAGGGACCACTCCAGTCGATACGCCGGCTTCCCTGCCAACGAACCGCGGCCTTCTTGAGCACCGCTTCGAGTTTCTTGCGATCTTTTCTTTTGATCAGGAACGAGCCGTGCCACAGTAGTCCCGGCTGGCCCGCGCTCGCCTTGCCTCCCGGACTCGACGCAACCGCCACCCCGCTGAGTGCCTCCGCAAAGGCGCGCAGATCAGCTTCGGATGCGGCGTCGCCCTTCGGTTGCCGGCTCGCCGCCTTGCGCTTCAGATAGTCCGCTCCGCTGGCTGGCGCCTTCTGCGCTGATCTGACAGCGCGAGACTTGGGCAACGCGAAGACTTTGATGCCCCATTCATCGGCATCGGACACCAGCTCAAACGCTTCCTTCAGTGCGCCTTTCCGTTCACGGACGTGCTGCGCCATGGTAAGTTCGGTAAGAAACACCGTTCCGAAGCGAGCCGGAAGAGCCGTCCGGTCCCGCGAGATTGCCGACACAGCGCGCTGATGACGCAAACCCGCGTTGGCCAGCCAATCCAGATTCTGCATGTTCTCGGAAAGCCGCTCGGCGAACTCTTCCCTGCTGACCCGGCTGATCCAGCACAATTGGCCTTCACAGGCGACGGCTTCCACCCGTGCCTCGCCGTCGATGCCTTCGATCGCGGCAGGCTGCGCTGTCGCGCCACCCTTTTGAGAAATCGCGTAGAGATACAGCACGCCGGGCGCGTCTGCCCCTGACGCATCCGCCTTGACCGCCTTCGGCTTTTTCTTCAGGCCAGTCGCCATAGCTCCCTTGTGAAGCGCTTCAGTGCCTTTCTACCTGCGACCTGAGTTTCGAACTCCCGGATCACATAGACGTCGAGCCCGCGAAACAGGAGGCGCAACTTCGCAGCAGATACAATCTGCCATGCCCGTGTGCGACGGCAGCGCACGCATCTCGAAACCTTATCGATCAGAACGCGATTGATAAAGATATCCCCCAGCGGAGCCTTGAGCCCCCCTAACAGGGTAAGCAAGCGGCGCGTCTCGTAGTCGGGCAACGGCTCCGGCAAAGTCACGACGCTGACCCGGCAACGAGTTGGATCGCGCAAAATCCCGGCAATTTCGTGCGCGCCCTGCGACAGCTTCGCGACTTCCACGGCAGCATCGCGAGCGAAAGGTAGTGTACGGTGCGCTGCCAGGGTTTTCAACAGCACGCGCGCCCAGGCCAGCAGGCGCTCAGGCGTGCGCAGCACTTCCAGGGCGTGTCCGGTGGGCGCCATGTCGATCACCACGTGTTCCCCGGACGCGAGCATCTCCAGCATGCGAAACATGGCGAAGATCTCGTCCACGCCCGGCGGAACCACATCCAGCAACGCCAGCAGAAACTCGCGATCGAGGCTGAGGTCTACGTGCAGACCCCGCCGCTCGCCCATCATTGCCTGGTTGATTCGCTTGCGCAATCCGTCCGCCCAGCTTCTGAACTCAGCGGTGGCATCGAGTTCCGCAGCGCGTAACTTGTTGTCGCCCAGAACCGGCTGTAAATCGCCGGTGACATTGGCTGCGAAAACATCATCCAGGGACGGCGCCGGATCGATAGAGCATATGCTGACCGAGTCCCCGGGAACTCGCGAGCGATGGTTGACCGCCAACGCCGCCGAAACCGTCGTCTTGCCGACTCCGCCTTTGCCTGCGGTCAACGTCAGACGAGTCTGCAGCAAAGGCCAGTTCGCCGCTTGCAGCTTGATCGGTAGCGATATTGCGGGCTTCTTTCCCAGCGAACCCGGCAGCTTCCTGCCCTCGAAGATGTGCTTGCCAAAGCTGCGTAGCGCCGCGATACCCATAATCGGACTGCCGGAATCGCCACCTGTAAACACCTCTGTTCCCCCGAAGTGTGACGCCAGAAACTTGCGCGCGGCGCGGCTCTCAGCTGCGCAATTCTTGCAACGCGTACAGCTCTTTCCATCCTCAACTAGCCAGTTCAAGACGATCTCCGCGATACGGTTGCCCGGCTCGGCCTGCTCGAACGCTGCGGCCGATCGCGCCGCTTCGTTCAGCGAGAACGGCTCCGGCGTAGTAACCAGCACCAGCCTGGCTGAATCCCGTGCAAGCGCCGTGCTCACCTGCCGCACCATGCGCGACCAGCGATCAAGCAACGGCTCCCGCTGTACTCGTCCGCCGAAGTGGCGCGCCAGCAGAACATCGCGGTCCGCCGCCCGCTCCAGGACCCGGAGGAAGCGCGCGAAATGCTCCGGCATCTGGAACAGCCGGATGGCATGTCCCATGGGCGCGGTGTCAAGCACCACTTCGTCGAAGCCGCTGTCGAGGAGATCGTAAATCGCGAGCAAGGCTGCCACTTCGGCCATTCCCGGTAGCGCGCTGTCGAGCAGTGGCTCCAGCTCGTCGCGGGTGAAAAGGCTTCCACGATTTAAAACTCCCAGCAGCTCTTCGCGCTCCGCCGCCAGAAATGATTTGATCTGTTTGTCCGCGTCCAGTTGTCGCGCCCATAGCTGTCCCGGCGTCCGAATCCGCCGGGCCCGGGCGCTCAGCTTCACTTCAAGGATGTCGCCCAGCGAATGCGCCGGGTCGGTCGACAGCAGCAGCACTTTGTCGCGCGGGTGACCCGCTGCCCGGTGCAAGGCATAGGCCGATGAGACAGTCGTCTTCCCAACGCCGCCCTTGCCGATAAAGAAGGTGAAGCGAGGCACGGGTCAGAGTCGCACGGCGGTGTGTCGATAAGCAACCCCGGCTCGGAGCACAAACCTGCTCAACTGCGTGCAATGCTAAAATGGAGTGATTGCATGCATCCCAATGACGATTCTGTAGCCCTGCTGACGCCTCCGGACGAGACCCCGGCCGTCGCTCCCATGAAAGTGGGCTTCGTGAGCCTGGGCTGTCCGAAGAACCTTGTAGACAGCGAGGTTATGATGGGGCTGCTGGCGCAGGGTGGAGCCCAGATTACCGCACGCGCCGAAGACGCTGACATCATCGTCGTGAACACCTGCTCCTTCATTGACACCGCTAAGCAGGAGTCGGTGGACACCATCCTGGAAATGGCGCAGCTCAAGACTTCGGGGCGTGCGCAAAAACTCATCGTTGCCGGATGCCTGGTCGAGCGCTACCGCAACGAAATCCAGAAGAACATTCCGGAAGTCGACGCCGTGGTTGGCACGGGCGAATTGCAGCAGATACTGAGCGCTGCAGGAATTCAGCCGACCCCCACTGACGGCAATTCCCCGTTTGTGATTCTGGGCTCGCGCTCCGAAGGCGATGCGCGCGAGGCTGTCGGGCGCTTCTCGAAGGACGGTTGGGACGGCGCCATCGCCGATCTGCCTAACTATCTTTACGACGAGACCACACCCCGCATGCTGGCGACACCGAAGCATTCGGCGTACATCAAGATCGCGGAGGGATGCGACCATCCCTGCTCGTTCTGCATTATTCCGCAGTTGCGTGGCAAGTTCCGCTCGCGGCGCTTCGAGTCGGTCATCGCCGAGGCGCAAAACCTGGCGAAGCAGGGTGTGCGCGAGATCACGCTCATCGGCCAGGACACAACTTGCTACGGCGAAGACCTGGGGCTGAAAGACGGGCTGGCTCTCCTGCTGGAGCGCCTGGCGCGGATCGAAGAGCTGCGCTGGGTGCGCTTCCTCTATGCCTATCCCAACAAGATCACCGGCAAGCTGCTGCAGACGATTGCCGCGCACGACAAGATCTGCTCCTACATCGACGTCCCTCTGCAACACGCGTCGCCTTCTGTGCTGAAGAGCATGAAGCGCGGAGCCGGCGCTGACATCTTCCTGCGCTCGATTGAAAAGATGCGCCGGGAGATTCCGAACTTGACGCTGCGCACCTCGTTCATCGTCGGCTTCCCCGGTGAGACGGCGCAGGATTTTGAACTGCTGTGCGATTTCGTGCGGGCGGCGCAGTTCGACTGGCTCGGCGTCTTCGGCTACTCGGACGAGGAAGGCGCGCAAGCCTATGCGCTGGGCGAGAAGGTCCCGCCGCGCGAGATTGAGCGCCGCCGCAAGAAGCTGATGTCGATCCAGAAGCAGATCAGTCGCAAGAAGAAGCGCGCTCTCATCGGTCAACAGTTCGATCTAGTGCTGGAGGGTCCATCGGCCGAAACTGACTTGCTGTGGGAAGGTCGCACTGCGATGCACGCTCCCGAGATCGACGGCACGGTGTACGTCAATGATTTCGGCGATCACGAGGATGTTAGCGAAGGCCAGTTCTACCGCTGCGAGATCACCGAGGCACATGACTACGATCTGGTGGCGAGAATCCTCTAGGGCAGTGGCCAGTGGCTAGTGGATAGTGGTCAGTAGGACCAACCTAGGACGCTTTCCATGCCTTCTGGAGCATTCCTCGATCGAATTGCCGTTACGAGCGCCGGGCTTTCGGCGCGAGGAATCTGCTGTTCGCTAGAGCAGGCAAAAAGCAGATCCCTCGGTCGCCACGGCGACCTCGTGATGACAAAACGCAAATTTTCTGATCATTTCTGATGGTGCATTTCGGTAATCGGTTTCGCTGACAACTGAGAACCGATAACTGACAACGGTTCTTGTATGACGAAATCGATTCGCAGCTTGCGTTGTCCGACCTGCCGCAAGATTGTGCTGACGAGCGATCCGGAGTTTCCCTTCTGCAGCGAGCGCTGTCGCATGATCGATCTGGGGAAGTGGGCGAGCGGCGGATACGTGATCTCGACGCCGCTGAACGATCCCGAGACAGACGATTCGGACTACCCCAAATCTCATGACAAATAGCCACACGGAGTCGCCGACAACTCGCTCGACAGCGCCGCGATGGGCGACTATGGTCGCGACCTTCTTCGGCGCGGGCCGCTTGCGTCCGGGACCGGGCACATGGGGCTCGCTGGCAACTGTGCTCTTGTGGTGGCTAGTCGGATCACATTTGCCGTCGCCGGCGGTCCTACCTGTGTTGTTGCTGTTGATCGCCGTTTCCGTGGCCATTGGCATTCCCGCGGCGACGCTCGAGGCGCGCGGCTGTGGCCGGAAAGATCCGCAGCACGTGGTGATCGACGAGGTCGCGGGACAACTCCTCACCCTGATCGCGTGTCCTATTCAATGGAAGACCCTGCTGGCGGGCTTCCTTCTTTTCAGAATTTTCGACATCCTTAAGCCGCCGCCCATCCGCAGCCTGGAAAAGCTGCCGGATGGTACTGGTATTGTGGTGGACGATTTGGGAGCCGGCATCTACGGCCTTATTGTGTTGCAAGTGCTGGTACACTTTCGAGTTCTTGGCTAGACAGCTCCGTCGCAGGGCGCGGACCGGCCGGTTTGGTGCGACAATTAGGCATGGTGGATCGAAAGACAGCGCCGCAGAATCCGAATGGCACGCCCCACATCGATGCGGTCGATCCGGGGTGCGCGCTGCCGGGGGGCGAGATTCGCATCACTGGCCGCGGCCTTCGCCCGCAGGAGTTGCGCCGTCCTACGGTGCGATTTGGCGATGTCGACGGCTCGGTGATCGTGGGCTCGGCGCAGTTCATCGTGGCCCGAGTGCCCGAGGGTGCCGGTTCGGGTGATGTAATTGTGGCGACCAACGGCCACAAGAGCAATCCCCATCAGGTCCGTGTAGCCGTGCCCATCGCGGAGAGCCTGCATCCTGTCGCCAACCCCGCGGTCGACGCCGAAGGCAACATTTACGCCACGTTTTCCGGCTCGCGCGGGCAAAAAGTACCCGTCGCCGTGTTTCGCATCGACACCAACTACGAAGTGAAACCGTTCCTGCACGAGATGATGAATGCCACCGGCATGGCCTTCGATCGTGACCAGAACCTCTACGTCTCTTCCCGCTATGACGAAGCCGTGTATCGTGTCGCATCAGACGGAAGCATGACCACCTATGCGGAAGGCATGGGCGTCGCCACCGGCATCGCCTTCGATCCGGCGGGCAATCTTTATGTCGGCGATCGCAGCGGCACCATCTTCAAGATCGGCCGCGACCGTCAGATCTTTGTCTTCGCCATGCTGGAACCCAGCGTGGCGGCCTATCATCTTGCCTTCGGCAATGACGGCAATCTTTATGTGACCGGCCCAACGACCTCCAGCTTTGATGCTGTGTATCAGGTCGATCCGCACGGCGAGGTGAAGGTCTTCTATCGCGGACTGGGCCGTCCCCAGGGACTGGCGTTCGACGTGGATAGCAATCTTTATGTGGCGGCATCACTGAATGGCCGGCGCGGCATCGTAAAGATAACGCCCGATGCTAAGGCCTCGCTCGCCGTCTCCGGACCCAACCTTGTGGGACTGGCCTTTGCGCCCGGCGGCTCGGCAGTTCTGGCGACCAATAGCGGCGTGCTTCACCTGTCGTGGGATATCGAAGGCCGGGACCTGTTGCCACGAGAATAGACCCGGAAGTATGCGGTCTCCCTCCAGAAGCCTCCTCATTTTTGTCGCCCTTACATTCTTGTGCGCGACCGCAATCGCGCAGCAGACTCCCAATTCCGCCGATGATATCGGCAAATACTGCGCCTCCGTTTTCGCCTATGCGGCACAGCATCGCGAGAATGCCCTGCTCTTCTCCGCCCTTCCGCAAAACCCCGACCCTGCGGAAGACCACTGGCAACCCGTCAGCTCGCAGCAATGATTTCGCTGTTGCCCAGCGCAATGGACAAAGCACGGCCATCGTCACCCAGCGAAATGGCCATATCGTTGCTGCCCAGTTCGTATTTCAAAATCAGTTTGGCGACGCCCTCGAGAAGGCCGACTATTGCTTCCATTCCGACGGATCGCTGGCTGCGCTGCGCTCCGAGCTAACCAGCTACCATCAGAGTCTGGGACTGCGGCGCGATCGCACCTATGACTCGACCGGCAAAGTAATCAGCAACCAGCAATCGAGCTGGGACCTGACCACTCATAAGCCCCGACCCATTCCCTCCGATTTCTGGGACTTGCCACCGCCGGTCTTCCTGCACGTAAGCGACCTGCCGTTTGCCAAGGACTTGCCGGGCTTCGGCAAGACCAACCCTTCAGGCAAAGGTTGAGATGTTCAGCGTAACCCTAAGCCTGCTTCCGGCGTTTTGGCGGTGCTAGACTGAATCCGTGATCGCCGAAATCATCGCGGTCGGCTCGGAAATGCTCACTCCGTACCGGCAAGACACCAATTCCCTGTTCCTGACGGCCCGGCTTAACGAACTCGGCGTGACCGTCGCCTTCAAGACCATCGTTGGCGACCATAGATCTCATCTCATCAACGCCGCGCGGACGGCGCTCGAGCGCTCCGACATTCTGATCTTCATCGGAGGCCTCGGGCCGACCGAGGACGACCTCACCCGCGAGTGCGTGGCCGATGCGCTGGGGACCGAGTTGCGCCGGGATCACGAAATCGTCACCGCGATGTACAAGCGCTTCGCCGAGCGCCGCATCCAGATGCCCGAGAACAATGCCAAGCAGGCCGACCTTCTCAAGGGAGCGACCGTCCTGCCGAATGCGCGCGGCACTGCGCCCGGCCAATGGCTGGAGACGACGCATCACGGCTCGCCTCGGATTGTCGTGCTGCTGCCCGGACCTCCTCATGAACTAGAGGCGCTTTGGCATGGCCAGGTTGTGGATCGTTTGCGCGCGAAGGTGCCCCAGGCGGCGATCGCGACCAGAGTTCTCAAGACGGCGATGCTGCCTGAGTCGGCCGCCGATGCGCGCACCGCGCCCATTTATAAAGGCCATCCAGAAGTAGAGACCACCGTTCTCGCCGGGCAGGGACAGGTGGAGTTTCATCTGCTCGCCAGGGCAGCAACACTTGGAGGAAGCGCAAATCGCGGTCGATCGCCTTGCCGGCGAACTGGAGGACGAACTTGGCGACGCCGTCTTCTCCACCCAGGGCGAGTCGCTCGAGCAGATCGTCGGCTATTACTTGCAGATGCGCAATCTGAAGCTGGCAGTCGCAGAGTCATGTACCGGTGGACTGGTAGCGGAACGCATTACGTCCGTGCCCGGAAGCTCGCGCCATTTTCTCGGCGGCGCGGTCGTTTATTCGAACGACCTGAAGACACTATTTGCCGATGTGCCTCCGCTGATGATCGAAGCCCACGGCGCGGTCAGCCGCGAAGTGGCGCTGGCGCTCGCAGAAAATATTCGCGACATCTGCAACGCCGACATCGGTGTCGGTGTAACCGGCATTGCAGGACCTGGGGGCGGAACCGAGGAGAAGCCGGTTGGACTGGTTTACGTCGCTATCACCGATGGGACAAAACAGGAAGTCGTGCAACGGCGCTTTCCCGGCGATCGCGAGCGTGTTCGGCGTTGGGCCAGCCAGCAGGCTCTGGACATGGTGCGTCGACTGCTGATGTAAGGCCGTGGAGCGCGTGATTTGGAAGGGCACGGCTTCAGGCGTCTCGTAGGAGCTCTTATGGTTGTCATCCCGAACCCCTTCAGGGGTGAGGGATCTGCGGTGCGCCTTTTTAGCAGCGCCTTCGGGGTGTGCCTGGGTGCTGAGCTCAAAATGTCCGTAGTGCGACCGGACCAGCCGCGAAGCGGCGGCGCACTTTGAGCCCGGGGCGCAAGCCCCGGGGTGGAGCACAATCCAAGACCTTGAAGCCGCGTAGCGGCCAACGAGTTCGCAACCTCATGCGCCTCTTCCTTGCCCTCGATATCGACTCCGACATTCGCCGGCGCATCGCCGCCTTCCGCGACGAGTTGCGCGCGCTCGCGCCCGATGTGAAATGGGTCAGCCCGGAGTCCTTCCACATCACCCTGCAATTCCTCGGCGAAACGAAGAACCTCGACGAGATTCGCACCGCGCTTCAGGATGTTCAATCCAGCCCAATCTATCTGGCTTTCCGCAATACCGGATTCTTCCCCACGCCCCGTGCTCCGCGCGTCTTCTGGATTGGCATCGAGGCAGACGAGCACTTGCAGGAATTAGTCTCCGCCATCGGACGCCCGCTGGAGCCACTGGGTTTCCAGCCCGATAAGCAGCCCTACAAGCCTCACCTTACGCTGGCCCGCGCCGGCAGCGGACGCCCGCGGCCAGTGCGCGGTGAGCGAAGTGCGCCCGGTCTGCAACTGGTGCAGGCGAGGATTGAGACGATACCCCAGCTTGAGTTCGGTACAATGACCGCGTCCGAGTTTTGTCTTTACGAGAGCAAGCTGTCGCCCAAGGGCGCACAGTACACAAAGTTGGCGCGCTTTCCTTTGGAGTAGCTCGCCTTCTTTATGCCGAAACCCGTTGACCAGCAAACTCATCATCATCGCGCTTGGTTCTTACTTGTTGGGTTCGATCCCCTTTGGCTATCTTCTGGTGCGCATCTTCCGTGGGGTTGATGTCCGCGAGACCGGCAGCGGCAACATCGGGGCCACCAACGTTGCGCGCACCGGATCGAAGGGTCTCGCCATCGCCACGCTTATGCTCGATGCTCTCAAGGGCTACGTCGCAGTGACGGTTGCATTCCGCTTGACTGTGCCACACCAGCCAATGCTCGTAGGCTATGTAGTCGGCTGGAGAGGATGGGTCAGCATGCCGGAACCGCTGCAACGCGCCTATGTCGCGGCAGCTCTTGCGGGCTTTTGCGCCATCGTCGGCCACATGTTCCCCATCTGGTTGCGCTTCAAAGGCGGAAAGGGCGTGGCCACCGCAGTCGGTGCTTTCACCGCCATCGCCGCACCTGCCGTGCTGGTTGTGCTGGTGATCTTCATCGCGATCGTCGCGGTAACACGCTATGTTTCTCTCGGCAGCATTCTGGGCGCAGCCGTTTTCCCCATCGCGGCCTGGCGGCTAGATCCGTTCACTCGAATTCCCGCCGTCATCGGCTTGATTATTGCCTCTTGCCTGCTCGTTATCATCCGGCATAAAGACAACATCCGCCGCCTGCTGGCGGGCAAGGAAAACCGCTTCGGCGCAGAAAGAAGAGCTTCGTGAGCAGGATTGCCATCATCGGCGCGGGTGCATGGGGAACCGCCATCTCCATCGTCCTGGGACGCAAAGGGAAGCACGGCGTCTGCCTGTGGGCGCATGAGCTTGAGGTCTGCGAGAGCATCAACACGCGGCATGTGAACGAGCTTTTTCTGCCCGGCGAGACCATCCCGCCCGGCGTCACCGCCAGCAACAGTCTGGAAGCAGCGCTCGACGGCGCAGAGGTTGTCGTGAGTGTCATGCCGTCGCATCACACCCGGCGCGTCTTTCAGGCGATGCTGCCCCACCTCCGGCCGGAGATGCTATTCGTCAGCGCCACTAAAGGCATCGAGAACGATTCCCTGCTGCGCATGACCGAGGTCATCACCGAACTCGTCAAGCCCAGGGGCTTCACACCTCGCCTCGGCGCCATGAGCGGGCCAACCTTTGCCAAGGAAGTGGCCCGCGGCGATCCGACGGCTTTGGCAATCGCGTCCGCCGACAGTCAACTCGCCGCCATGGTGCAGGCCGAATTCAGCGACCCACATTTCCGCGTCTACACCAATGACGACATGGTTGGAGTCGAATTAGGCGGCGCGCTGAAGAACATCGTCGCCATTGCGGCGGGTGTGTGCGACGGCCTGAGCCTGGGACACAACTCGGTCGCCGCGCTCATTACGCGTGGACTGGCAGAGATTACCCGCCTCACCGTCGCCTGCGGCGGCCGCGCCGAGACCATGGCGGGACTGGCCGGACTCGGCGATCTCGTCTTGACGTGCACCGGTGGTCTGTCGCGTAATCGCAGTGTCGGTGTCGAACTGGGACGCGGCCGGGCGTTGGATGAGATCATCGCAGGCATGCACGGCATGGTGGCCGAAGGCGTGCTCACCACCAATGCCGCGGTCGGCCTGGCTCGCAAGATGGGCGTCGAGATGCCGATCACCGAGCAGATGCACGCCGTGCTGCAGCAGGGAAAATCGGTGCATACGGCAATTCGCGACCTGATGGGGCGGCCTTCGACCAGCGAGACCGGGCTCTATCGAAGCTGAGGAACTGGCCGACTTCGATCGGCGAGGGATCTGTGGTTTCCACCGGATTTGGGTCTAAACTATCAGCGATGAAATGTGCTCTCGCTAAGGTCTCGTTGCTGACTGCTGCCGTCCTGTTGATGGGCCTGCTGCTTCCGCGAGAACGGGCCGACCGTGAGTTTTTAGTCATCGCTGCGCAGGCGCAGGAGCGCACCCAGCGGCTCATTCTGAAGGACGGATCGTTTCAGCCGGTGATCAAGTACGAGATCCAGGGCGACCGGGTGCACTACTTCAGCGCCGACCGCTACCAATGGGAAGACATTCCCTTTTCGCTGATCGATTGGGATGCGACCAAGAAATACGACGCGGATCTTGCCGCCGGTAAGCTGACCAAGCGGACCGAGGAGACTCCCGAGGAAAAAGAAGAGCGCGAGAAAGAAGAAGCCAATTCTCCGGAGATCTCGCCGAGCATGCGTCTGCCCGGTACCGGCGGCGTGTTTCTATTCGATCAATATGCGGGCAAGCCAACGTTGTCCGAGATCATGCAGAACGGCAGCGACGTAAAAAAGCAGCAGACCGGGAAGAGCATTCTGCTGGCGCAGATCAATCCCCTCGCCGGCACCACGCACAGCTTTCAATTGAATGGTGCACACGCGAAGATCCAGGCACACACGCCCCTGCCTGTAATCTACATCGACATTGACGAGGGCCCGCAGAACGACGTTCCGGTGGAGAACCGCTTCCGCATTGTGCGTGCCGAGACCAGCAAGAAAGACAAAGACACCCGTACGATTGGAAACCTGAAGACGTCCATCTCCGGCAAGACGACCGAGTCGGGCAATTACCTTCCTACGACTGTGCAGATGCTGGGAGTGGGACAGTGGGTCAAGGTGACGCCTGCGAAAGACCTGCCTCCGGGGGAGTACGCCATCGTGGAAATGCTCGGGGGGCAGGAGATCAATCTGTACGTGTGGGACTTCGGAGTAAACCCGAACGCGCCTCCGAACCCCAGCACCTGGCAACCGTCGGAGACGGCTAAGCAATAACCCACTTTTCAGGCTCTAGCCAACGGAATACAGCGGAGGGATTTCGGCGTCGCTAGATTTCGGGGATGGTGGGAGCCGCTCTACCCCTTAGGATCGTCCGTTCCCACGACACCCGAACCGACAATCGCGATGTTGTCCCGTCCAGACTGCTTCACGATGTACATCATCTCGTCGGCGCGCTGCACGATATCCTTTGGCGTCGTGGCGTCGGCAGGAAACGCCGCAATCCCGATGCTGGCGGTCAGGTGCAAGGAAACGTCGGCCGCTGGCGTCCACTTCCTCTCGTGAAAAGCATGCATCAGCCGTCGGGCCACGAGAATCGCACCTTCTCGCGAGGTTTGCGGCAGCAGTAACGCGAACTCGTCGCCTCCATAACGAAAAGCGGCGTCGATCAGCCGCAGGTTCTCGCGCAGGAACTGCCCCACCTGGGCCAACAGCAGACTACCGATCAGGTGTCCGTGTTCGTCGTTTACCCGCTTGAAGTTATCGAGGTCGAGGAAGAGCAGCGCCACTTCGTAGCCGAAACGCGCCGAGCGGTGCACTTCCTCAGACAGCACCGTAAACAGGTGACGGGCGTTATACAGGCCAGTGCAGTCGTCCGTGATGCTGAGTTCCTGGATACGGCGCACGGCGCGGGCATTCTCAATGGCAATGGCGGCATAATCGGCCAGGGTCTGCAGCAAGAGCTGATTTCGTACGTAATTCCCCATGACGATATTCATCAGTTGAATGACGCCGACGATCTTGCCGCCAGTTCGCACCGGCATGCACACAACCGAACTGCCTTCCGGCACGCGCTCCCTATCCTCAGCCTGAACACGAACGTCCTGGCGGATATCTGTGAATACCAGTGGCTCGCCATGATCGATGACCCACCGTGCCAAAGTCTCGCTGCCGCCGTCCAGCCGCAGAGTGTTCACTAGTTCACAGCCCTTGCCTACAGCCACGGCGTAATAAAGCTCTTGCGAGGATTCGTCCATCATCAGCAGAGACCAGTCGGCCGATTCGAAGTAGGCGGCCATCTTGGCCATGATGGTTTCCAGAATGGTGTCCAGATCCAGCGACGATGTCAGAGCTTTCGCCACATCGTGGAAGATGCTCAGCTCGTATGACTGCCGGTCTTTATCGGCTGTGGCTAAGGGCATAGGAAGGCTTGGTAGTCACCTCGCGTGCTGGGACGAAACATCACGCAGCAGCTCGTCACGCGTTTCGGGCCGCTCGACATAAAACCGGTGACCTAGTTTTACATATTATCGTGATGAGAAGTATCTTTTTTGATGAGGGACGGTCTGCCTGCTTGCCAAACTCCGCCTGGTCGATCGAATGGAATATCGATGAAATCTTTGTGCAGCAATTAGTTGCGTGGCCTTTGTTTGCCTTCACCCGGCCAGACTTCCTATTATTTTGCGGCTACAACAGGTACACTTTGAATCGATCAATTCCTTCAATAGCGAGGAATGAAGGTGGGTACCTTCGGCGAAAGATTGCGTCGCGAACGGGAAATGCGACGTGTGTCTCTCGATGAAATTTCGGCGGCCACCAAGATTGGCACTCGCCTCCTCCGAGCTCTCGAAGAGGAACAGTTCGACCTACTCCCCGGCGGCATTTTCAACAAGGGCTTTGTCCGCGCATACGCCAAGTACCTGGGCATCGACGAAGAGGGCGCAGTCGCCGATTATCTGGAAGCTCACCAAGGGAACGATCCCGATCCAAGGGTGATCGCCGCTCAGAACACCTCCGACTACGCGGCTCGAAACGACAGGTCTCCAGCCCACACCGGCCGTGGTTCATTCCCCTTCGTTCCGGTACTCATTCTAATTGTCCTGGTCGTAGGAGCCTCCGGCGGCTGGCGAATGTATCAGGAACACCGCAAGCAAGTGGCGGCGAAGAGTCTGGCCGCCGAGACGAATGTGCCTGCGACTGAAGGGCAAGCCAATGGAGCTGCGCTTCCATCGACTGGAGCTGACGCCAAGCCGCCCGAGTCCGCTTCCGAAAGCAATCCTGGCGACACCAGCGCCACCGAGAGGGCAAAGCCAAAGGGCGAGGATGGCGTATCCGAGAAGGCCCACGGCAGTGTCGTCCCGGCGAAAACCGTGGTGCCGCAGTCCCAGTCATCGCCCCCTCCCGCGCCCGTCGCGCAGTCGGCTTCTGCGCCCGCGGGTGACAGCGCTCCTGGCGCCGCGAAGCCCGAGGAAAGTGCCGGTGCTCCTTTCGAAGTCAGTGTGAAAGCGAAGGATCGGGCCTGGGTGTCGATCAAGTCGGATGGCATTATCAAAGTGCGCGGTATCATCAAGCCGCCTGACATCAAGACGATCCGCGCTAACGATCAGGTTGTGCTGTGGACTGGCAACGCGGGTGACGTCGAGGTTTCGTTCAACGGAAAAGACGTGCCCTTGACCGGCGGCCAGAACGATGAGCGGGTGCTCGTCTTCAACTCACATGGTCTGCTTCCCAACCAGACTCAATCGCAATAATGTCTACTATCGAGCCCTTACCTCCGATCAGCATGAAACATGTAGGCGAGAATGTGGTGCGCATCGAGGCCGATGCCCTCAAAGCTTTGGCCGATCGCATCGCCGGTCCAATGGCGCCGGCTTTTGAACGGGCTGTGGAACTGCTTTCGGGCTGCACGGGCCGCGTCGTCGTCAGTGGTATGGGCAAGAGTGGAATTATCGCCCGCAAGATTGCGGCGACCTTCAGCTCTACCGGATGCCCCGCCCTGTTCCTCCATCCCGCTGAGGCCATGCACGGCGATCTCGGGATGATCGCGCGCGGCGACTTGGTGGTTACCCTCTCCGCCAGCGGCGAGACCGGGGAAATCCTGCAACTGCTGGCCACCATCAAGCGGCTGAGCGTACCGCTCATCACCATGACCTGTGATGACCTGTATTCCGCCCCAGCCGATCCGCGCACCCTGTCGACCCTGGCTCAAGCCGCCGATGTCGCCCTGGACTGTTCGGTCGCGCACGAGGCATGTTCGCTCGGACTGGCGCCTACCGCCTCCACCACCTCGATGTTGGCGCTCGGCGACGCACTCGCGGTGGCACTTTCGGAGCGGCGTGGTTTCAAGGAAGAAGACTTCGCCAACCTGCACCCCGGCGGCAAGCTCGGCAAACGTTTCGCGCGCGCTGTCTCCCTGATGCATTCCGGAGACGCGGTTCCGCGTGTTGCGCCGTCCACTCATCTAAGCGAAGTAATCTACGAAATGTCGCGTAAAGGGCTCGGGATGACGACCGTAGTCGAGAACGACAACCTGGTCGGCCTGATCAGTGACGGGGATTTACGCCGTCTGCTGCAGCAACATGGCAAGGATTTGTTCGATCTTACTGCTGCTCAGTGCATGACCCGCTCACCCAAAACGGTGGGGCCAGATATGCTCGCCACTGCCGCCCTCGACGTCATGGAGCAAAAGAAAATCACGTCGCTTCCCGTGGTCGACGAAACGGGCCGCTTGCTTGGTGTGCTTCACTTGCATGATTTGTGGGGCACCGAGATGGTGTGAACCGGCGGCTATCCTCTGGCCTGCCCGGCGATCTCGAGTTGTCGAACAATGTCAACCGCGGGCCTATAACGACTCTGGTGCACGGGCGTTGCTCGATCGGATTTTTCGCCCAACTGTGAATCTTCGTCCCCACCCTGTCCACCAGATCGGCGGATGAGGGTGGGGACGAAAGCGAAACAATATAGCCTATTTGTACGTCGCGTTGGTGCGTGCCAGCATGTCCCGGTGCGGCGTGAAGTCCACCATCGAGTCCAATGCCGGACCGATGAGCGGATTCGATTTCACCGTCTCTCGCAGGGCTGCGTTGACTTTGTCGAGGCCGTCCGCATTGGCAGTGATATAGAACAGGTAAAACGTGCCGGGAGCTTCGTTGTGGATCGCCTGGGTATCGATCTCATATTCGAAAATCGTTCCCGCCGCCAGCAACTTCTCCATCATGGGCGCGAGCACGTTCTTGCTGAGCGTGTCCAAGGCATCGGGTGGCGAATCGGCCTTGAATTTATAAGTCGAGCCATGCGTGTAGGCATTCTTGTAGGTTCCGGCGCGCCAGTTGTAATAGCGGCTGACGTACAGGTCATCCCAGTGCCTGGTGGCGGTCTCCAGGACGGGAGAGCTGGAGTTACCCGAGCTGTAGAACTGATCGAGAATGTTCATCGCCCCGGCCATCGACATGGACGACCACCAGTCGTCGTGCGTGCTGCCGTCCACCTGGTGAATCAGGTTCCGGTCGTTGCCAAAGGCCACAATCGTTCCGTCGGACACGCCCTTTTCCAGAATCTTCTGGTCCGCCTGGTCGGCCTTTTCCATTTCCGCCCACTGCGCTCGGGGGATCGCCCAATTGCTGACGTACGAATACATCGGCGGTTTCTCTTTCACCTCTGCTGTCTGCGCGCTTGCCGGCGCGACCCAAACGGCTGCCGTCGCCAGTACGCATAGTCCTGCAAAAACTCCCAACAGTTTCCTCTTCATTTGCTCTCCATCCTCCTGGTTTATTTGCACTCGTTTCGTATCGAAAAACCTTAGGCGCGATGGGCACACTAATTTTGCCCGCTCAGCGCGTGACTCGTCCCGCTGGCTCAAGGTCAATTTAAGTTCTTAGGAATACCGGGCGTCCGGCCCGGGTGACACAACCTAGGTAGCGCAATCGTCCGTGCAGATGCCCCCCTCGAGACCTCTGTAGTGCGTGCTGCTGGTATGGAATGAACAGCGAGTATGCGGGTAATTAGCCGGGAAAGCAACTAGGGAAATGGTGGGGGATTCAGGTGACCACCTATCGGGGGCTGTATTCCGCTACGCGCTCACTTAAGGGGAACCACGAGTCCTGCAATGTACATAAAGTATGATATCATGTACACCCGGTGTTAAATTCGCGCAGAGGAATCGCCGTATGGCCACTGCCATCAAACGAACCCACAAGCACTTCCAGTTGGATTCCAGCAAGATTAAGCGCGCCCAAAAGGCATTGCGTGCCCGCACGGAAACCGAGGCGGTAGAGCGCGCTCTGGACTTCGTGATTGCCGAGCACGAGAAGAATCGCCTGGTACTTCAGGCCACAGAGCGGTTTATCAAGAGCGGCATTGAGATCGGGGACGTCTACGGCGCGCTGGCTGGTTAGATGCAGCCCGCACTCTTCGATACCTCCATCTACATATCCGCGCTCCGCCGCGGTAACGAAGCGGTTCTCGCCCTTAGGCGGATAGCTGCGGACGCGCCTTTGTGGCTGAGTTCGGTGGTGCTCGAAGAACTCTATGCGGGCGCCGGGGACCGGGAGCGCCGCGTGGTGGAACGGCTAGAACGGGATTTTGACCGAGCGAAACGAATCCTGGTGCCCAATCTGAGCGACTGGACGCAAGCCGGACGGGTACTCGCCCGATTAGCGGTGACATATCATTACGAGCAAATCGGACAGGGGCGGCTAACCAACGATGCGCTGATCGCGATGAGCGCCGGGCGGCTCGGTATCAGGGTGCTAACCACAAATGAGCGCGACTACCGTAAGCTTGCCGAGTTTCGCGCATTTCTGTGGCAAGTGATCACCATGTGAGACGGGACCGCCCTGCGAAGCACGATCCCGAAAGCTGTCTCAGGTGATATTCACCAGCCCATTGCGAATGGCATAGACCACCAACTCGGCGGTCTTGTGGATGCCCAGGGCGTCCATGAGATTGGCGCGATGCACAGCGATGGTGTTGGCGCTCAAGTTGAGTTGCACGGCAATCTCCTTGTTGGACTTGCCTTCCACGATAAGCTGCAGAATTTCCAGCTCGCGCGACGTTAATCCCAGCCCGCGCTCGCCCTTGAGGTTGGCCGCTTTGGCGACCTGCGGATCGAGCACCGTCTCGCCGTTCGCGACGCGCCGGATCGCGGTCACCAGCTCCAGGTCCACAGCGTTCTTCAGCATGTAACCGCGGGCGCCGGCTTCCATCGCCTGGCGTACCCAGGTTTCTTCCGAATGCATGCTGAGCATGAGCACGGCGATGTTGCGATTCTTCTCCAGAATGCGACGGGTGGCTTCGAGCCCGCTGGTTCCGGGGAGCGCGCAGTCCATCACCATGACTTGCGGCCGCAGTTGCGCGGCCAGCTTGATGGCTTCTTCGCCGTTGCTGGCCTCGCCCTTGATCACGATGTCGTCTTCGTCTTCCAGCATTCGCCGGAAGCCGCGGCGCACCAGCGCGTGATCGTCCACCAGGATCACCGAAATCTTGTCACGCATTTTGTTCAGCGCCCTCCCTGGGCACGCTCAGCCTTACCGTGGTTCCACCGCCCGGCGGTTGGCGAAAGGTGATGTTTCCACCCAGTAATTCCGCACGTTCGCGCATGGCCACCAGTCCGATCCCGCGTTTTCCGTTGGGACTGAACCCTTTGCCATGATCTTCCACTTCGAGCTCAAGGTCGTCGCGCAGGAAGCGCAGGCGCACCCAAGCCTCTTTCGTCCCGGAGTGCCGCGTGGCATTGTTCAGTGCCTCCTGCAGGACGCGGTAGACATGAATCCCCATGCGGCTCTCGATCGGAAACGGTGTACCCGACTTCTCGTAGTGTATGACAATCCCGTTCTGCCGCTCCACTACCGGCAGGTACCAATCGACCGTGCTCTCCAGGCCGGCTTCCTCCAGGGTCACGGGATGTAGCGCTTGCGACAGACTGCGCACGCTATCGAGCGCCGACTGGGCGATCTCCGAGACTTCCTGCAGATCGGCCCGCAGCGTAGAGCCCTCAGGAGCGTGGCGCCCCGCGCGCTGCAGCATCGATCCCATGGCAGTGAGAATCTGGCCGAACTCGTCGTGCAGCTCGCGCGAGATGTGCAGCAAGGTCGACTCCTGCGTCGCGATGAGTTTCTGTGCCAGTTCACTGCGTTGATCGGAAAGATCCGAGAGCTGGCGAAAGAGTCGCCGATTCGAGCGAATGAGGTACAAGCTGGTGAGGACGATAGCAATCAGCGTCGCCACCAGGAACCAGTAGACCTGGCGCTGCACCCGATCGTAGATTTGCCCGATGCGCTCGCCCGCCTGCTTCTCCGCTTCGTTGTTGGCGACGAGCAGCCGCGCTACCGCCGTGCTCAGGGCGGCTTCGCGAGGCTGCAAGGCGGAACGAATCTGCTCGCGCGCTTCGGCTTCCTTGCCGTCCTTGGCCAGGGCGAACGTCTTGTCAGAGGCGACCCAGAACTGCGCCAGCGTGCCTTCGAGGTACTGGCGCTGTTCGGGAGTGCGATGCGCAACGGCGAGCTTCTCTTCCAGATTGAGCGCGTCGTTCAAGTCTTGCTGCATGCGCTGAAACTGCGCCGACCACGCGCTCAGCGGATAAGGCTGGCCCTTGTCAAGCATGTCGCGCATGGCGATGCCGAGCAGGTTCAGATCGTTCTGAATGCGGAGCAGTTGCAGCGAGTCGCGGCGATTGCGGTCGGTGACATCATGCTGCAAGGCACGCAGGCTCCCGATCTGCACCGTGATGTAACCGGTGTACGCTGCCACGGCGGCCAGCGTAATCACCAGGCCCAGCAGCAGGGCTGCCGTCGGAGAACGCTGCGCTGTTACGGGATGCCGCACGCCCTGAGCATACAATGCAGGGCGCACGCGCACCAAGAGCGCAAGGCCGTAGCCGGACGCTCATCCAGCCCAAAGCAGAGCCACACGATGAAGGCGAGATACATGCCTCCTCTCCTTGTTCTTTTGTCCTCTATGACCGAGCATAGATAGTGCGCCGAATCGTCGGCTCACGAGGTTTGCCTATGACGACACCCGAGACGCTGGAAACAACCTGCTGCATCGTCGGTGGAGGTCCTGCCGGTGTCATGCTCGCCTATCTACTGGCGCGCGCCGGTGTAGACGTCAAGGTTCTGGAGAAGCACAAAGACTTCTTCCGCGACTTTCGCGGCGACACCGTGCATCCGTCAACCCTGGAAGTCATTTACGAATTGGGGCTGCTGGATGACTTCCTGAAGGTGCCACATCAGGTGTTGACCACCGTGGGCGGCGTCTTCGGAGACTATTCGTTTACTGCTGCGGACTTCCGTCATCTGCCGACCCATTGCAAGTTCGTCGCACTGATGCCGCAGTGGGACTTCCTGGATTTCTTCTCGGAAAAGGCGAAGCGCTTCCCCGGCTTCGACCTGCGCATGCAGCACGACGCGGTCGACGTGACCCGCGACGCCCGCCGAATCACTGGAGTCGTCGCACACACTCCCACGGGCGAAGTGCAAATTAAAGCCGACGTGGTAATCGCCTGCGATGGCCGTCAGTCCACCATGCGCAAAGCGGCGCAGTTGGAGGTAATCGAGGAGGGAGTGCCGATCGACGTGCTGTGGTTCCGTATCAGTCGAAACGCGAATGACCCGGAAAGACTGCTGGGGAACGTCAACTACGGGCGAGCGCTGGTGCTGATCAATCGCGGCGACTATTTTCAGGCTGGGCTGATCATCCGCAAGGGTTCCTTCGACGACATCAAGAGCCGGGGACTGGAGGACTTTTGCCAGATCGTCCGCAAGATTGCCCCCTATCTCGGCGACCGGGTGAATGAGCTGACGGATTGGACGCAGATCAAGCTGCTGTCAGTCCAGATCAATCACCTGGCGAAGTGGTATCGACCCGGCCTGCTTTGCATAGGCGATGCCGCTCACGCCATGTCTCCGGCGGGAGGCGTGGGCATCAACCTCGCGATTCAGGATGCGGTCGCCACCGCGAATCTGCTGGCCGCGCCAATTCGAGAGCGTCGGGTCACGGATGCCGATCTGGCTCGCGTGCAACAGCGCCGCGAGTTTCCCACACGGGTCACGCAAAAGGTGCAGGTTTTCGCACACAAAGGATTTCAACGGGTCTTCGAGGATCCAGGCCCAATCAAGGCTCCATGGCAACTGAAGACCATCGTCTCCATTCCTGGAGTGCAACGCCTGACCGGGCGTGCCGTCGGCATGGGCGCGCGTCCGGAGCACGTGCAGGATGCCGTCAGAAAGCGTTCGGCTTTCGAGCAGTGTTCGAGGAAGAGCGTGGCTGTCGGCATTGGACTGATGACTGCAGCCGCCGTTCTGGCAGTGGGTATCCTGAAAAGAAGGCGGTAATAGAACTTCTAGTGAGCATTTCGCCGTATCGAGAGCTGGATTCGGATGGGCTCTCGCTTGATGATCCGATATTTGCTGAATTGCCGCGCAGGATGACAACCAATCGTGTGCAGTGGGTTTCTTTCTCTATATCGCCGCCGGCGATCGCAGCATGCGTTTCGGCATTCGCCTCATTTTCGTGTCTGTCCCCTGTCTTGCCTGGAGCATATTCGCCTCCGCCCAAGCCAGGGTGCCGCTGACGCCGCTGCCCTTGGAGCACGCTCCCGTCGTGACCCAGGCGCCCCCCTACTTCGGCCTCTCCGACACGCAGTGTGACGGCTCGGACACGGTGTACGCGCACTACATCACTCGCGGCGGCAACTCGTTCTCCTTTTCTTCGGGAGTGACCAAGATCGCGGAAGACGGCACCTCGGAAGACATTCCCATGGCAAAGCTCCCGGGAGGCGCCCCGGCCCACGTCTTCCAGTTCGCGGTGGCCGATGATGGCTCGTTGCACGAGGTCGTGCGCGCGCAGGATCCTGACGATCCCAAGGCAGCGCCCAGGATCTACTACGTCACCTTCGATGCCGATGGAACCTTCCATTCCATGGAGCCGTTTGCGCACGAGTTTGTTCCGTCGCTGCTGCTGCCGCTGCCCAACGGAGACTTCTTTGCCGCTGGCGTCGTGCTGCGGGACGAGAACGGCAACGTGGTGGAAAAACCGTTGGCGGCGATCTTTGGTCCGGATGCGCAAATCAGGCGAACACTGCACCGAGGAAATGACCCCTCCTCCAAGCCGGAGCGGCCACAGTGGGATGGCGATCCCTACGCGCTGAGCGGCATCGCGGTGTTGGGCTCGGACGGAAACATCTACCTGCTGCACGACGACGATCACCAATCCAAGGTCAAAGTGTTGTCGCAGGCGGGACTTCTGCAGCGCGAGCTGTCCCTGAGCCATCCCTTGGGCGTGGGCGTGGGTGATGGCATGTGGGTGTCCGGCAGTCGCATACTGGTTTCCTACGAAGGCAAGGCCGACAAGGCGCAACACAGGCACATCTACGCTCTTTACGACGCGCAGACCGGCGCGACGCTGCGTCTGTACCATCCTGACTTCTCCGGCATCCTGGCGTGCTTTGACGAAGGACAAACGTTAACCGTACTGCTGCGGCAGAAGAGCACGAACGCGGTAGAAATCGGCGAAGCGGAATTGCGGTAGGGACGGCGCGGTTTACGCTGGCGTTTCAGCGTCTTGGTAAGCGGCAGCGAAATGCGGCGTCGGCCGCTACAGTCCCGGCAGGGACGGCACGGTCCGCACGAACTCATCCGTCTCGCTGATTGCTAATCGCTAGTTGCTAGTTGCTAATTGCCACCTAGCATCCGTAGTGCGCCTTGTCGTTCAGGCCCGTCAGATATTCGTCGATCGACTTGGCGGCCTTGCGTCCCGCGCCCATGGCAAGAATCACAGTGGCGCCGCCGGTGACGATGTCGCCTCCGGCAAAGACTCCCGGCTTCGAGGTCGCCAGAGTGTCGGTGCTCGCCGCAATGTAGCCACGCTTGGTGACTTCCAGCCCGGGCGTCGAAGATTGAATCAGCGGGTTTGCCGAGGTTCCGGCGGCGATGATCGCCACCGAGCATGGCAACTCAAATTCGGAACCCGGTATCGGCACTGGACTGCGGCGGCCGGACTCATCCGGCTCACCTAACTGTTGGCGGCTCAGGCGCACTGCCTTGAGGCAGCCCTTTTCGTCGCCCAGGAATTCGACCGGATTTACCAGCATCTCGAAGCGAATACCTTCGTCCTTCGCATGATGAACTTCTTCCACGCGGGCGGGCATCTCGGTTTCCGTGCGGCGATAGAGGATGCTGGCGCTCTTGGCGCCCAGACGCAGCGAACTGCGCACCGCGTCCATGGCGGTGTTGCCGCCGCCAATGACTACGACGTCGCGATCCTGGCAGGGATACAACGGCTCGTCATAATCGGGGAAGCGATAGGCGCGCATCAGGTTGACGCGGGTGAGAAATTCGTTCGCCGAATAGATGCCGTTCAAGTGCTCGCCGGGCACCTTCAGAAAGCGCGGCAGACCTGCTCCGGTGGCGACAAACACAGCATCGAACTTTTCTTCCAGCATCAACTCGTCAATCGTTACGGTCTTGCCAACCACGACGTTGGTCTCGAACTCCACGCCGCGGCGGCGAAGCGTGTCGATCTCGTGCGCGACAATCTCCTTGGGCAGGCGGAACTCGGGAATGCCATACAGCAGAACGCCGCCCAGCTCGTGCAGCGCTTCGAAAACATGAACGCCGTGGCCCATCTGGATCAGGTCGCCGGCACATGCCAGTCCCGCCGGGCCGCTGCCGATAATCGCAACTTTCTTGCCTGTGGCGGGCAAAGATTTCGGCAGGCCAAACTGCCCAGTCTCGCGCTCCCAATCGGCGACAAAGCGCTCCAGGTAGGCGATGCCGACGGACTCGCCCTTCTTGCCCAGCACGCAACCCGACTCGCATTGATCTTCGACCGGGCACACCCGCCCGGTGATGGCCGGCAGCGCGTTGTCCTGGCGCACCTTGGCGGCTGCGCCCTGGTAATCGCCGGCCACGATCAGGTCCATCACGGCGCGAATGTCCATCGATACCGGACACTTCTCCACGCAGCCCGGCTTGGGACACTCGATGCAGCGCAGCGATTCCTGCTTGGCCTGCTCGGGCACGAACCCAACGTTCACCTCGAGAAAGTTGTGGGCGCGAACTTCGGCCGGCTGTTCCGGCATTCTCTGGCGCGGCAGCTTGATGCGTTCTTTGTTCGGCAGCGGATTCCTACTCATCGAACACCCCCGCTTCAATGGCCGCGCACGCGCGCCGGGATTCAATGCTCTCCCTCAAATCTCGCAACTCGCCCTCCGGATCGGCTTGTAGCCGCTCGATGCTCACGCGCTCCTGCTCGCGATACATGTTGTTGCGCTGCATCAGGATTTCAAAGTTCACCTGCGAGGCGTCGAACTCGGGACCGTCAACACAGGCAAACTGGCTGCTGTTATTCACCAGCACGCGGCAACCACCACACATGCCGGTGCCGTCCACCATGATGGAGTTCAGGCTAACCACCGTCTTGATTCCTTTGGGGCCGGTCATATTGGCCACCGCGCGCATCATCGGCACCGGCCCGACCGCCAGCACGTAATCCACGCCGCCGGCGTCGATCAGTTCCTTTAGCTTTTCAGTGACCAGGCCCTTCTGGCCGGAGCTGCCGTCGTCGGTAAGGACGTAGGTCTCGTCACTGACCTCGCGGACTTCGTCCTCCAGCACGAGCAGGTCTTTGCTGCGCGCGCCGACAATGGACACGACTTTGTTCCCTGCAGACTTCAACTCGCGCGCCGTGGGATACGCCATGGCCGTGCCGACGCTTCCGCTGACCACCACGGTGGTGCCGAACTTCTCAATTTCGGAGGGCTTGCCTAACGGGCCGACCACATCCAGGATGGCATCGCCGGTCTCCAGCATGCTGAGCAGCATGGTGGTCTTGCCGATGGCCTGCACGACGATGGTGATGGTTCCGGCCTCAGGATTGGCGTCGGCGATGGTGAGCGGAATGCGCTCGCCGGAATCGTTCAGCCGGACGATGACGAACTGGCCGGGCTTCTGTTTACGCGCGATACGCGGCGCCCGAATCTCGAAGAGCTTGATACCCCGCGCCAATGGGCGCGCCTGCACAATGTCGAACACGGTTCCCTCCGCCTATCGATTCTGCGGGGGGATGTACCAACAGTCTGTGGCATACGTCACAAGGCCGACGGTCACAGCGCACAGAGCGCGCAGGGCATCCAATGCTGGCAGGTTGGACAGCAGCGCTACTTCGGCTCGGTCTTGTCCTCGACCTTGGCTGCGCCTTCTTCCGTCTTGGCAGCAGTCTTGTTAGCCACCTTCTTGGTGGTCTTCTTGGTCGCACGGCCGGTATCTTCGGCTGCGTTCTTGGTGGCGTGACCTGCGTCTTTCATGTCCTCTTTGGCCGAGGTGGTGCTGGACGAATGAGTCGTTTTGGTTGTAGTAGTCGTCGTCTTGTCCTGTGCAACGGCGACGCCCAGACAGAGCGCGCCGGCCATCAGGATGGGTCCGAGAAATTTCATTCTTGCCTCCGGGAAAGTACGCTCGGAGTAAGATGCAGGATCAGGCGAAGGCGCTGGCAGGAACACTCCGACCTCGACATATTTGCCACGACAGGCACACTCGTGTTGCCGGAATGAATCAAAGAATCGGAAGTAGCTGGGCTGAGTGGAGCTAACTATGGCAAATGCCTCGACCGCGGGCTCGATGGGGAGCACGATGACGGAAGCGTCCAGGCTCTCGCGGCGCATACTCAACCGGGCCTGCATCCTGGTCTGCACTATCTCACTCCTGCCATCGTTTACCTTCGCGCAGGCGGCAGTCGCTCCCCGTTCGGCGGCGGTCGCTGCCGACGCTGGATCGGACGCCTCGGCGCTGCCCGATGCTCCTTCTACCTCGCAGGCGGTGGAATCACAATCGTTCGGCGAAAAGTTGGGCACCGCTGCCAAAACTATCGGCTCCGACGAGATCCATCTGCTGAAGGCACCGTTCCACAAAAACATGATCATCTGGGACGCGCTGGTCGTGGGCTCTACAGCCGTGCTGATCGCCAACGACGAGAGCGTACTTCACCAGGTACCGGCAAGCTGGCATGACACCAGCATTACAGCATCGAACGTAGCCCTGGGCGCAACGGCGGCAACCGCCGGGGGAATTTACATTACCGGCCTGATCACCGACAACGAGCATGCCAAAGAGACCGGCATCCTCACCGCTGAATCGACTATCGACAGCGTGATTCTCTATGGAGCCATGAAGGCCATCTTCGCCAGGCAACGGCCGTACACGGGCGAGGGCGAAGGCAAATTCTTTTCCGGCAACTGGACCAACGGCTCGTTCCCTTCCGGCCACGCGATGTTCACCTGGACGATTGCCTCGACGGTGGCGCACGAATATCACTCGCCCTGGGTGAAGCTGCTGATGTACGGCATGGCGAGCACGGTCACGGTCACGCGCGTAACCTCGGGCGTTCACTTTCCGTCAGACGTATTCGTCGGATCGGTACTCGGCTACGGCATCGGAACGTACGTGGCGCACAAGGACACACATTCGCTCGGCGCGCCACATTCGCAGAAGCTGGTGAAGCGCGTGCCCGAGGCCATCCTCGAGCACGTCTCCATCGGCGGCTAGCGGCGTGCAGGTCTTATTTGAAGGATCCCGTCCCGAAGAGAAACCGTGACAGCAGAATCCCTCCCAGAAGGGCGAGACTGATGCTCAGGAAGGTGCCGATCAGAAAGTACTCGGCAAAACGCGGGCCTTTCAGCTCCGGAAGCCGGGCGATCGACTTGCCTGTCAGGATCAGGCCGATCAGTGCCGGCGACTGCACCACGAGTGCTGTTAACACAAGAAAACGTTCCAGCCATCCAATGTACAGGCCGGCATTGCGCAACTCTTCCTGATTTCCGTCCTCACTCCGTAATGGAACCGTCAGAGAGCGGGTCAAATAGCGAACGAGATACCCGCCGCCAAAAATAACCGCCACATACAGAACAGAAATGGTCAACACTTGAAGCTGCCGCTTGTCCGACCAATCCATGAGAGTCTGGACATCTTTCCAGCGATAGCCGGTAAATAGCCACGCCAGAGCCATCACGGCCGCCACATGCAGCGCCTGGTCGATCAGGAAGAACATGATCGAATCGCGACCAGTTCTTCTGTTCACCAGCCAATTCTTTGCAGTGTCAATCGCGATATGGAGCACGACATATAGCAAGACCAGGAGCAATGTCCTTGTCGTCCAAAGGGACACGTCCGTGAACAGTTGCAGAAGCACCAGCAGCGTGATCAGATGAATCGCGCCATGTTTTACATAAGCAAATTTGTGACTCTTCTTCCCCAGAGCTATGGCGTCGGATTGAAGCGGGAAATCGGCCAGTAAGTGAGCCAGCAGAATAGCCAGAACGGTGCGCACGATAGTTTGCATATGAGGATGCAAAAACAGACAATTTGCACGCTAGCGTGCAAGTGGGAAATAACTCTGAATAATGCTCTCCATCGACTCGCAGGTCTCTTCCATCTCCCAGAAATGCGCTCTTCGCAAATTTCTGGAGACTGTCGAAACATTTACACCGAGTTTTCTCGCCGCTAGTTCCTGATTCCCCGTCTTGACCTGCGCCAGGATCGTTTCCCATTGCTTGGGAGAAACCCCCCGCAACAGGGTGTCATGCAGACGATAGACCGTGTTGGCAGTGAGATCGAATATCTCGTTGCCGGAAACAAACCGGGTGAGGCTGCGAGACTTTCCGGTGCGGTCTGATTTCAGCCGTTCCGCCGCGATGCGCGCCCGTTCGAAAGCCTCGCCGCCGGCGAACTGGTTGACCGGCGTCTTGCGCGGCTCGCTGACCTTTCCGATGCCTATGGCAAGCCACAACTGCATGGGATAGAAGCGCTCCCTCAGATCAAGAATGACTCCGGGAACGGCGGTGGGACCGGACAGAACCGCCTGAAATTCGTCCCACGTTGTGACAGCATATTCGGTAAGGATAAGCTTTTTGATGAGATGCAACTTCGAGATCGGGCGCAGCTTCGCATCCCGTTTTCGGCGAAACGCCGGGATCTTGCGGGACCCAATGACGTCGGCGGTGATAACCGCATAAAACTTTTCCGAAGCCACAAAAACCTCGTTTGCACGTGTACGTGCAAATTAGACAATATTGCACGCTAGCGTGCAAGTAGATTTTCTTATGGGCAAATGGTTTTGTCTACACTACGAAGTACTTGGCCGCCGGATGATGAATGACGATCGCCGAGGTGCTCTGCTCGGGATCGAGCAGGAAGCCCGTCGTGAGATGCACGCCGATATTCTCGTCTGGATGCAAAAGCGCAAACAGCTTCGTCTGGTCCTCTAGATTCGGACACGCGGGATAGCCAAACGAGTAGCGCGAGCCGCGATACTTCTGGTGGAAGAGATCACGAATGTGCGGCGAATCGTCGCCGGCCATGCCGAGTTCCTCGCGAATCCGCTTGTGCGACAGCTCAGCCAATGCCTCAGCGGACTCGACACTCAGCCCGTGCAGGTAGAGATACTTGGTGTACTCTCCTCCCTCGAACAGCTTCTGCGTCTCATGCGAGGCCGTAGCGCCGATGGTGACGCACGACATCGCAAAGGTATCCATGCGGCCGCTGCTCTTGGGCAGGATGTAGTCCGAGATGCTCAGGTGGCGGCCTTCACGCTGTCGCGGGAAGGTGAAGCGCAAGGCCTCAGGCGGAATGGCATCACCCTCCTTCCAGCCTTGCGGCAGGTCGTAGACGATGAGGTCGTTGCCTTCGCTCTGCGCGCCGAAGTAGCCGTAAACGACTTTCGGTTCGAACCATCCGGCCGCGATTACCTCTTCTTCCAGTTGCTTCAGGATCGGGCGGTATTTGGTCTCGACCAGTTTGCCATAATCTTCCTGCGAGGCCGTCTTGAGCTGCCACTGGTTCTTGAACAGCGCGGTCTCGTTGATGTACTGGAAGATCTCGCGTAGATCGAAGTCTTTCGGCTTCAACACACGGATGCCCCAGAATGGCGGTTGGGGAATATTCGGGGCCGGCGCAATCTCAATGTTCGGCTTGGTCGGAACTTCGCGATCACCGTCCGTAGCCGTTGGCTTCACGAACTCTTTCACAAGCCTGCCTTCCGCAATGCGCTTCTCGCGCGCTCCGTTCGGCGAGGAAAGATCTTCCATCAGATGCAATCCCGGCAAACGCGTCATCGGCATAGAAGATGCCGCCCTGGTACTCGCGGCGCAGATCGTCTTCTACGTACTTGCGGGTCAGCGCCGCGCCACCGCAGATCACGGGGAATTCGAGCTTCTGGTGATGCAGGTCCTGCACTACGTACTTCATCTCCAGCGTCGACTTCACCAGCAGGCCGCTCAGGCCGATGGCATCCGCCTTCTCTTCGATCGCAGCCTTGATGATCGTGTCGGAGGGCTGCTTGATGCCGAGGTTCACCACCCGGTAGCCGTTGTTGGTGAGGATGATGTCCACCAGGTTCTTGCCGATATCGTGGACGTCGCCCTTCACCGTCGCCAGGACAATGGTTCCCTTCTGGCTGCCTTCCTTCTTCTCCATCTTGGGCTCCAGGTAGGCGACGGCCGCCTTCATCACGCCCGCCGAGTCCAGCACCGAGGGCAGCTGCATCTTGCGTGCGCCGAACAGGTCGCCCACCGTCCGCATGCCGTCGAGTAGCACGTTGTTGATGAGCTCAAGCGGCGTGTAAGTTGACCAGCGCCTCTTCCAGCAACTCGTGAAGCGACCGTTTGTTGGCGCCGTCGCCGATCTGCTTCTCGCCGTTGATGATCGACCACTTCAGCTTGTCTTCGATCGACAGCGTGTCGACATGAGCGGTGGTGGTCTCCTGCTTACCCTTCGCACCGGCAAAGTGCGCCATGTAGATCTGCAGCGGATCGCCATTCGTGGTGTCGTGAAAAATGAGCTTACGCGCGAGATCGACTTCGGCCTCGGGAATCTTGTACAGCGGATAAATCTTGCTGTAGTTCACGATGGCCATGTCGAGGCCGTGATCCACGGCTTCGTGCATGAAGACCGAATTCAGCACCCGGCGGGAATAGACGTTCAGTCCGAACGAGATATTGCTGACGCCAAGAATAGTCTTCACCTCGGGCAGCTCAGCCTTGATCGCCTTTACTGCCTTCAGTGTCTCGATGCCGGCAGTTCTGTAATCTTCCTGACCGGTCGAGATTGGCAGCGTCAGCGCATCGAAGATCAGATCGACCGGACGGATGCCGTACTTGTTGACCGCGAGATCGTAGATTCGCCTGGCGATGGCGAGCTTCTTCTGCCATGTCAGCGCCATGCCATCTTCATCGATCGTCAGGGCGATCACCGCCGCGCCGTAGCGCTTAGCCATCGGCAGGACTTTCGACGTGCGCTTCTCGCCGTCCTCCAGGTTGATGGAATTGATGATCGCCTTGCCGGGAATGCGCTTCAGCGCCTCTTCGATGACATCGGCTTCGGTCGAATCGACCGTGATCGGCGCGGGCACACGGGTAGCGATCTTCTCCAGAATGCTGCTGATGTAGCCCTTCTCGTCTTCGCCCACGATGGCACAGCACAGGTCGAGCATGTGCGAGCCTTCGTTGACCAGCTTCTTGGCCAGCGTGAGGATGCCGTCATAGTCCTGCGTCCGCACCATGTTCTTGAAGTGCTCGACGCGGGTTGTAGTGTTCATCTCCTCGGCCACTATCAGCGGCTTGGGATCGAGGTCGAGCGGCAGCATCGAGTAGGCGCTGGCAGCGGCGCCCACAACTTTAACGTCACGCGGTGCGGGTTCGAGATTTGCGCAAGCGTCGGCTACGGCCTTGATGTGCTCGTAGGTCGTACCGCAGCATCCGCCGACCAGGCGCACACCGTATTCGGTGATGAACTGCTTGTGGTACTCGGCGAGCTCCTGCGGCTGCAGCTTATACACCGCATGGCCGCCCACGTTCTGCGGCAGTCCGGCGTTGGGCAGCACCGAGACCGGCTTCGGCGAATTCGTGCCCAGGTAACGAACGCCGTCGTTCATCTCCTTCGGGCCGGTGGCACAGTTCATGCCGATCACCGCGACATCGAACATTTCCAGCGTGGTGAGGGCCGCGCCGATCTCGGTTCCCAGCAGCATGGTGCCGGTGGCTTCGAGCGTGACCTGCACTTGCACCGGAACGTTCTTGCCCGTCTTCTTGATCGCATCGAAGATGCCGACCAGTCCGGCTTTGGCCTGCAGGATGTCCTGGCAGGTTTCGAGCAGCAGCACATCGACGCCGCCTTCGATCAGCGCAACCGCCTGTTCGGTGTAAGCAGCGGCCATAGCATCGAAGCCGATATGGCCGAGCGAGGGCAGCTTGGTGGTCGGCCCCATCGATCCGGCAACGAAACGCTTGCGGCCTTTGGACGAAAAACCGTTCGCGACTTCGCACGCCAGCTTCGCTGCGGCCAGGTTCACCTCGTGAACCTGATGCGCCATGTCGTACTCGGCCATGACGATGCTGGTTGAGCTGAACGTGTTGGTTTCGACCACGTCAGCGCCCGCGTTGAAATAGGCGGCGTGAATGTCCTTCACAACGTCGGGACGGCTCAGCACGAGGATGTCGTTGTAGCCTTCCTTGCCCCAGAACTCGTCGACGCTAAGGTCTCGGGCCTGGACGCTGGTGCCCATGGCGCCGTCGTAGATGACGACGCGTTCCTGTACGGCTTTTAGAAAGTCGCTCATGTCCTCTTTGTAGCCAGACGCTTTGTCGGCTCTCATATTGGCCGGGTAGAGCCGGCCTCCAGGCCCGTGTTAAAGCAGCCATCCCGACCCGGAACTATTTCTCCACTATCCGACGGACGCAGCGCAGAAAGCCCCGCGGATATCGCTTAAGTATCGCAGTTTCTGCTGGTTCCCGAAAGTTAGCCGCAGTCAGCAGCGTCTCTGCGCAGGTGGTCAGTCGCTAATGGGAGTGAGTGGGGCGCAGCGCTGTAGAAGAGGGTCAGGCGCCTTCCGGCACGCTCGCGCCCGAACGCATTCGATTGTCTTTGCCGGGGATCAGGCGTCCAGCGCCTTCGATGTTGAAGACGGCATTCGCGCCAATGTGCGCGGGAGTTCCCGCGAGCAGTTGCTCCTTGCGATAGATCAGATTGCTGGCGTTAAAGGTCGCCAACTCGAAGCCGTGGCCGTGGGTAATAGCATCGGTCGGGCAGGCCTCGACACAATAGCCGCAGAAGATGCAGCGGTTGTAGTCGATGTTATAGACCTTGGCATAGCGCTCGGCGCCGCTGATGCGGTGGGTGGCGTCATTCTCCGCCGCCTCGATATAAATGCAGTTGGAGGGGCAGGCCGCCGCGCACAGGAAGCAGGCCACGCACTTCTCCAGCCCGTTCTCATCGCGCTGCAACACGTGCATGCCGCGGAAGCGCTCCTGGAACATCGCGCCGCGCGTCGGGCCGGGCCCATCGGGATAGTTCTCCACAATGGTTGGCTTGAACATCTCACGGAAGGTGATGCTCATGCCCTTGGCGATGGCGGCTATGTTTTTGACGATCCCCATACTCTACACAGTATAACAATGCCCGCCAGGGAAAGGCGGAGGGCAGGAGAGTTCGCGGTCAGAGTTTTTTCGTTTCTTAAATACTTCACCGCTTTTGACGCAAACAACCGCAAGGTCGGTCTCGTGCCGTCCCATCCCACGGCTGCGCGGGGTAACCTTCCCGCGCCTGGAACCCGATTGCTCAGTCGATCTTCACGGCTTTAGCGATCATGCGTTCGTAACTGCGCCAGGGCAGGAGCCGGCGCAGCCAGACCTGCACCCTGGCGTCGCCGCCAATCAGGTAGCGCAGCTTGGGATTGGGATTCCTGGCGATGGCCACGATCAGGCGCGCAACCTGGCGGGCATCTTTGCGATGTTTTGCGCCGCTCTTCACGAAGTCCGAGAAGCGCTGACTGCGCTCCTTGTTGGGAGAATCGGGATGCCGCGCCATCTCGCCGATCAGCACATTGCGCTCCCAGATGTCGGTCTCGAAGGCCCCTGGCTCGACCAGCGACACACGGATGCCAAGCGAATGAGGTCTCGATGCGCAGCGATTCGCTGAAGCCTTCCAGCGCGAACTTCGAGGCGCTGTAGGCACTCAGCATGGGCTGACCCACGCGGCCGGCGACCGAGGCCACCTGAATGATGTGTCCCGACTTCTGCCGCCGCATGGTGGGAATCACCGCCTTGCTCATGGCCACGTTGCCGAAGAAGTTGGTCTCAAACTGCTTGCGGTATTCGTGGAGCTGCAGGTCTTCGCCGAATCCCGCGACGCTGAATCCGGCGTTGTTGACCAGCACGTCGATCCGCCCGTGGTCGCGCACGATTTCCTCAACCGCTCCCGGGAGGCTGTCGAACTCGGTGATGTCGAGCCGCCGCATCTCGATTTTGTCGGCGACGCCCGCCTTCCCGGCTGCCTCCTCCAAGCGTCCCTTGCGGCCCAGGTCGCGCATGGTGGCGACGACCCGATAGCCATTTAAGGCCAGCTCGACTGCGGTCAGCAATCCGATTCCGCTGGAGCTTCCAGTAACGACTGCGATTCTTTGCTCAGCCATGGTTCACCATCAAATCCCGCAAATTGCAGCACAACACCGAAACCAATCCATTCAGGCGCGGTTGTTTGCTATCGCCCTATGGATACGAGAAGATAACAGGTTTGCACATCCTTTCAGAAATGGACTCATAGCATGCCAACCAGTCATTTGCAGGAGCAGGGAAACACCGGCAAGAGCGACACCGCGCCGGCCAAAGGAAAGCTGGGAATTATGATTCCCGGCATGGGAGCCGTCGCGACGACCTTCGTCGCGGGGGTGGAAGCCGTGCGCAAGGGCATTGCGAGCCCCATTGGCTCACTGACACAAATGGGCACCATCCGCCTGGGCAAGCGCACCGATGGCCGCTCGCCCAAGATCAAAGAATTCGTGCCGCTCGCCGGGCTCAACGATCTTGTCTTCACCGGCTGGGACATCTTCGAAGACGACATGTATGCCGCCGCGGGCAATGCCGGCGTGCTCGATCGTTCCCTGCTGGAGCAGGTCAAGCCGTTTCTCTCGTCTATCAAGCCACGCAAGGCGGTCTTCGATCACAACTACGTTCGCAAGCTCGACGGCCCCAACGTGAAGAAGGGCAAGAACAAGAAAGAGCTGGTCGAGCAGGTACGCGAGGATATCCGCGACTTCAAGCAGTCGAGTGGCGCCGACCGGCTGGCCATGATCTGGTGCGGATCGACTGAAAGCTTCATCACCGCCAGCGCCGTCCATCAGACGGTCGAGTCGTTTGAGAAGGGTCTGTTGGCCAGCGACGAGAACATCGCGCCGTCGATGATTTACGCCTACGCCGCCATGCAGGAGGGCGTGCCGTTCGCCAACGGAGCGCCGAATCTCACCGTCGACATTCCGGTGATCCAGCAACTGTCGCGGCAGAATGAAGCGCCCATCTGCGGCAAGGATTACAAGACCGGTCAGACGCTGATCAAGACCATCCTCGCCCCCGGCTTCAAGGCGCGCATGATCGGGCTGGCCGGATGGTTCTCGACCAACATTCTGGGCAACCGTGACGGCGAAGTGCTGGAAGATCCCGGCTCCTTCAAGACCAAGGAAGAATCGAAGCTGTCGGTGCTCGAGCACATCCTGCAACCGGAGTTGCTACCCCGAGCTTTACGGCAACATTTGTCACAAGGTTCGGATTAACTATTACCCTCCACGCGGTGATAACAAAGAGGGTTGGGACAATATCGATATCTTCGGATGGCTCGGCTATCCGATGCAGATCAAGGTCGACTTCCTGTGCCGCGACTCGATTCTGGCTGCGCCTCTGGTGCTCGACCTGGTGTTGTTCCTCGATCTGGCGAAGCGGTCTTCGGCTCTGCGCGGTATCGGCATCCAGGAGTGGTTAAGCTTTTACTTTAAGTCTCCGATGACGGCCGAGGGCCTGTATCCGGAACACGATTTGTTCATCCAGTCGATGAAGCTGAAGAACACGTTGCGCCACCTGCAAGGTGAAGACATGATCACCCATCTCGGTCTGGAGTATTACGACTGAGGGCCGCCACGAAGTGACGAAAAAATAGGGCCGCAGGTAGTGTGTGCGGTAGCCGTGTCGCCGCTATGCGGCTCGACCATTCTCACCACCGTCCACCCGGGGCTCACGCCCCGGGCTCAAGCCATTCCGCCGCTGCGCGGCTAGTTCGGCCGCGATTGCCCGTCGCGCTGCCCAATTAGCTCTGACATAACCCCTGATCGACGGCGCCCCCAATCCCGCTGCGCGGAACGATTTAGACTGCTTCGCGCCGCCGACCGTATTAAGTACAATCAGCTACATGGAACTGCGCAAGGATCCCATCACCCGTTCCTGGGTTATCACCGGAGACGAGCCGGACGACAACTACGCGAACGAGTACCTCTGTCCTTTCTGTCCTGAGTCCGGGCAGCAGTTGCAGGTGATCTCGTCGATGCCCACGGTCAATGGAGGTCCGTGGTCGGCGCGTGCAGTGGTCCACCCGCATCCCCTGTATCACATCGAAGGTGACCCCGGGCGTGCCGGCAACGGGCTCTACGACAAAATGAACCCGGTCGGCGCGCATGAAGTGATCGTGGAGAACGCACGCCACGACCGCCACCTGTGGAACGCCGATGACCGCGAGGTCGAGGAATATCTGGCCCTGTGCGCCCAGCGCATCAAGGACCTGAAGGGCGACAGCCGCTTCAAGTACGTAAGTGTGTTCAAGAATTTCGGCAGCCATTCCGGACAGGATTTCGACCATCCTACCAGCGAGATCGTCGCCACGACCTTCGTTCCGCGCCGCGTGCTCTACGAGCTGCGGGCTGCCCGGCATCACTACGAGAACAAGGAACGCTGCGTACTTTGCGACATCCTCGACCAGGAGGAGCGGCAGAAGGTTCGCGTGATCGAAACCCGCGGCGACTATATCGTGACCTGTCCTTATGCGTCGCGTGTGGCTTACGAGACGTGGATTTCGCCGCACGTACACGAGGCCAACTTCGAGCAGATGGCGCAGAAGTCGGGAGCGCTGCGCGATCTGGCGGCGTTGCTGCGGCGCACACTGCATCGCATCCGCTCGGTTTCCGACGGCTTCCACATGGTGCTGCATACCTCGCCCAACACCATCCATCGCTCGGGCACCCTGGGCTACTGGAAGACCATTGACGACGACTACCACTGGCACATCGAGATTCTGCCCATCCTCGGAACCGGGGGAAAGTCGTACACCTTCAAAGAAGTCTACTATTCGCCGGTAAGTCCGGAGACCGCGGCGCTCATCCTGCGGGAGAAGCCGACGGACAGGTAGAGACAGTCGATAGCGCTTGTCGGGGCAAGAATTAACCTGCAGCATCACCGGCCAGAGATGAACTTCAGCGCCGGAACTACAATGTTGTGGTGAGCCATCCTGACAAGCCGGTGCGCCGGGTCAAGACCTATACCTCACAAACCGGCTATGTTTACCAATACTATTTCGTCGGCAAACGCGCAGCGCTGGCCGACGATCCCGAAGCGCCGTCCACGGAATACATCTTCGACGTCACCTCGGACCGCAAGACCATGTTTGCCGTCAGCGTCTTTTTGCGGCCGGACGCGTTGACCTCGTGGCGCGCTGAGCGCGGCCGCGAGCTGGGCGATTCCGAGCAGTATGCCGCCGTGAAGCTGCGGCTGATGCAGGCTTTCGACGACGTCAGCGACATGAGAAATCAGGGACGGCGGCTCAACGTAAACGCCGGAAACGTCGTCGAGTTGTTGGGCTCGATCGGGGTCGACTAAGCCTCTCAGTCAGCGAGCAATCCACGGGCCATAGCTAAAAATCATCCCCCGAATATGGTATAGACGGGCCCACCGTTCCGCTGCCACACTCAATCCCAGAACCCACAAACAGCTCATAGAAGCTGAAGCGCCAGCCACTGCTCTTCTTGCGCGATCAGGTCGATGGCAGGAAAGGTCGGACGCGCCGCCCAGGTGTGTCTGGCAGGAGCCACTTCGTATGTACATCAAGCGGCGGGAGTTCCTCGCCCTCCTGGGGGGAACGGCGGGCGCACTGAGCCTCGGCGACCTATGGGGTTGCGGCGGCGGGGGCGCGACGAGCATCACCAGTACGCCGGCGCCACCCGTGGCGCAGGGTACCGGGGATAGCGGCATTCCCCAGCTTCCAGCGCCTACGCAGTCGGGCATCGACCATATCATCGTGATCATGATGGAGAACCGCAGCTTCGACCATCTGCTGGGATGGCTGCCCGGGGCCGATGGGGTTCAAGCCGGAGCAGTGTATATCGATCGCAACGGCCAGCCGGTATCTACCTGGCGATTGGGCACAGACGATCGCGGCTGCGGCTATACCGATCCCGCACATCTTTATGACGATTGCCGCGTCGACTACAACGACGGCAAGATGGATGGCTTCCTTCGGGCTGGGCGCCAACGACAAGTTCACTGTCGCCTACTACGCGGAAGGCGATCTTCCCTTCCATGCCAGCCTGGCGCGAAACTACACCACCTGCAGCCGCTATTTCTCGTCGTTCCTGGGGCCGACCACTCCCAACCGCTTGTTCCTGCATTCCGCGCAAACCGACCGGCTCAGCAATGACGGACCCAATCCATGTACGCTTCCCACGATCTGGGACAGGCTGGCCGAAGCAGGCGTCAGCGCCACCTACTACTATTCCAACTACAATTTTCTCGATATTTATGGGGGCAAGTACGACAGCATTAAGGCGCCTACCGCTCAGTTCTTTACCGACGTGGCCGCCGGCACATTGCCTTCGGTCACCTTTCTTGAGCCGGGGTGGTCGATTGACGGCGACAACGAAGATCAGCACCCTCACGCCAACATCATGCGCGGCGAGCACTTCCTGGGCAAGGTGTACGAGGCGGTGAGCGGTGGCCCGAAGTGGGGCAGCACGGCGCTGATCGTCACCTATGACGAGGATGGCGGATTTTACGAGCACGTAGTACCGCCGCGCGTTGCTCCGGGAAACGACATCGATACCGATATGGTGGACGGCAAGGTGCTGCTGGGCTTTCGCGTGCCGACGATGATCATTTCGCCCTTCAGCAAAGGCGACCCTGCGGCGCCGCGGATTTCCAAAGTTGTTTTCGATCACACGTCAATCCTGAAATTGATTCAGTGGCGATGGGGCCTCAAGCCGCTGAGCGGGCGCGATACCAGCGGGGATGTCGGCAATCTGGCCTATGCTCTGGACTTCACCGCGAAGTCGAGCATCGCCGCTCCTGCGCTGGTAACACCGCCGGAGCCGATCGCGGCTCCGGCGGAATGCCCGTAACATCGCGGAAGCGCCGCACTGCCATGGCGCGTCCGCGACTGTCCCCGCCATTGCTAACTCCCTCTCTCCCCTGCCGTCGAACCAGAGAAGTTGGCGTGCTATACAGCGCACTGGTATTGGACGGATAATCGAACCATACGGTGGGGCGAGGATTGATGTTCGAACCGCAGACATCCCCGGATCGCAAGCGCTGGAACCGCGCTCTCGGCGCGTCGTTCGCGCTGCAAGGCGCATTGTTGCTGCTGCTGGCGTATCGCCCTCCGGCGCCGGCCATTCTGCCCTCGGAAGTGGCGCTGGGCACGCGAGGCTCCCACGGCACCGTCATTTATCTGGCACCCACTGGGCCGGAGCTTGCCAGAGCTACCCGGCAAATGGTCGTGGCTAAGTCCAAGGTCGCGGTGGCGAAGCTGTCTCCGCCCAAGCCCATCGAGCGCCAGCGCGAAGCCGCTGATGCGACTGCCGCAAACGCTCCGGTAGAAAGCGCGCACGGCGGATCGCCCTGGGGCAGCCACGTTCCTGGAACCCCGCTGACCGGGCCGGAAGTGTCGCCGGCATTGCCCGAGGTCTTTCCCGATCCGCCGGTCGCAGCCTCTGAGATTCCGCGCGGAGTTCAGGGCGATGTCATTGTGGAAGTCACCATCGACGAGCAGGGCAACGTGGTGCAGGAGAAGCTGCTGCAAGGAATCGGCTACGGGGTCGAGGAAAAGGTGCTCGCCGTGCTGCGGCTGTGGCACTTCCGCCCGGCCATGCAGAACGGCGTGACCATCGCGTCGCAGCACATCGTGCATTTCCACTATCCGAGCTAGCGAAGGTTTCCGAGTTTCGTATTGCGTGAAAAGTGCCCAGGCTGGGTCGGGTGGGAGCGGCGCTGCGCCGGGTTAACGGTGCAGACATTAGAGTTGCGATCTCAGGTGGCGACGCGAACGCGGGCCTGAAGGCCCGCTCTACCGAGTCGCACGGTGGCCCGGGAATCGGAACTATCGCCATGGAACCGACGTATATCGATAACATTATGCTGAGACGTCCAGAAACAACGGAATATGCCGAGTTCTACCGCAACTACATTTCCCGCGTGCCGGATGGTTCCCTGCTCGAGTTTCTGGGGCGGCAAGTCGGCGACTACCGCGAGCTCTTCATTGGAGTCTCCGACGAGGCTGCCGCCGCGCGTCCCCGGCCCGATAAATGGAGCGCCAAAGAGGTGCTCGGTCACGTGTGCGATGTGGAGCGCGTGATGAGCTATCGGGCGCTGCGCTTCGCCCGTGGCGATGCGCAGGAGTTGCACGGCTTCGAGCAGAACGACTACGTAAGCGAGGCCAATTCCAACGGCCGCTCGGTGACCGATCTGCTGACCGAGTTCGAAAGCATTCGGCGCTCGACCATCTCGCTGTTGGGATCTCTGGAGCCGGAAGCAACCTTGCGCTCCGGCGTGGCCAACAAGAAGCCGGTCACAGTGCGGGCGTTAGCCTACATCATCGGCGGACACGCGCAGCATCATCTGGAGCTGCTGAGGGTTCGTCCGGAGAAGGCGTCGGCCAAGGCGTAGCGCAGTACGGCCACCGCTGAGTAGGGTTGCCGCTGTGTGGCTCTGGAAATTTCTGCAAATTTCATCCGCGGCGTTGCGAAAAGGTTAGAAGGTGAAGGCGAGGCCACCGCGGACGCTGCGGGCCGATTGCACCAGGTAGACCGTCTTTCCATCGGGCCCGTAGACCGGCACGTAGCCCTGGGCCAGCAGGTTGCGCAGATCGACCAGCGCTTCCATCCTTCCCGGCATGAAGCGAACATGCGGGAAGGGTTGCCGGAAGAAGAAGCTGAAGCCGGGATCGGCTTGGCCCGCCGAAGCGTTGAACAGGTCGACCGCCGTAAGAGCGTCACCGCTGGTCCAGCGGTAGGAGGCGATCCAATGCGCCTTGGTATGGCCGAAGGTGCCGTCCAGCTTGAGCGCGGCGGTATGCCGCCACTTGTGCTCCAGGCCTTGGCGCACATCCGCCCAGTCGAGATAGGACTGGTCCAGACCGAGCACGCCGCCGTAAGCGTAGTCAAGGGTTCCGGTCAGCCGATCGCAGAACCGGTGCTGCATCAGGAGTCGAACGCCCTGCGCTTCAAGTTCTCCGCCGTTATAGCTGAAGGTTCCCGAGTAGATGTCGGGCAGGACATCGCCGGGATCGACGGTCATGTTACCGACGCCGAGCAGTGCCGGGTCCTTCACGCGGTCGCGGAAATACGCGAGCTGCACCTTGTTGTCGCCTAGCTGGTCGTTGGCTATGTGCTGCGAGATGGAAACTTCCTGATGATGCGAATTTTCCAGCAGCGGCGCGCTATTGACCAGCGTCATGCGCGGGCCGCTTTCGGTGAAGTCGGCGGGCGCTGAATCAAAGCCCTTGTCGAGCCGGGTATTGGGCTCGGTGGTCGTGTAACGATATTCCAGCAGCGTGTTGGAGCCGAAGTGCGCCTGCACCGCCCCATAGGGACGAAACGCGTTAGCGCGGCCCAGGAATTGAATCGTCTGGGCTTCGCCGCCGTATTGAAATTCCAGCATGTCTCCGACAGAGAAGCCGTCGGAGAATGACATGGCCAATGCCTGCAGGTCGCCATGCCGGACCAGCATGTCAGGGGTGCTGAAACGGCGGATGGTAAAGGCGACCTCCGGACTCACACCGTCGGCCTTCTGGTGCTTGTACGAGGCGCGCAGCACACCGTCGGGAATTCCAGTGCTGTAGCCAAAGTTTCCATCCAGCGCAATCGTTCCCGTGCTGAAGATGGATTGCTCGACATTGAAGGCCGTGCCCATATCGGCGGAGCTGCCATAACCGTCACTGGAACCGCCCGCCATAAACGCCAGCGTGCCTTGCAGCCGCCGGTCGTTCTGCGCCGACTCGACCACGACGGCGTTGTCGCCGTCAAAACGCAGGATGGGACGGTTTGCCGTAGAGCGGAGGGTCCACTTCCAACTGTCGTCCTCGTCGTTGGTGCGCTTGCGCGAAGGCAGCATGCTGACTGCTTCGAACAGGGTATTCAGGGTGATATTGAGGACTTTATTGGCTCCAGCCGCGAGAGAAACATCCTCGCGCAAGGTCGGCAAGAACGCCGGAGCGGAGACTCGCACATCGTAGTTACCGGGCAGGAGTCCGCTGAGAGTGAAGTGCCCCTTGGCGTCGGTGTAGACCACGGGGTGTTGCGACGCGATGGAGCCCAGCAACTCGACCGCGGCTCCCATCTGCGCGGTACCCGAGGAGCTGCGGACATATCCCGAAATTGTACCGGGCGTAATTCCGGCGGTTGCAGTCGCGCAGAGCGCGATCACGACGGCAAGCCATCTCGCGAATTGGGTCATCCTTAGCACCCCCACCACAGAGGTTCCCTGGATTGAACATTTTGCGAACCGGGCGCATTGCCCCGGCCGCTGCCTGACCAACTCGATAGTGCCATTCTACTCGACCGCGAACCTGACCGACGGCGAAATTTGCTGTTTCGAAAGATTATCGTCTACCTTCACCGTCAGACGATATACCCCGGGCTGGAAACTGTTCAGCGCCAAGGATTTCTCCAGCGTCATCTGGTCTCCCAGATTTCCCATGGAGTCGGTGCTCTCGGTGGAGTGCAGCACCGACTTGTTGTCCGCCACGTTGACAATGTCATATTCGATCTGGGCGGAAGGCCGCTTGGTCTTCTCATCTACTTGCAGGTTGTAGACCTGCATCCACAGATTCATTCGCTGATTCTGTCGGTAGCTGGCCGGCTTCCCGTCGGCCAAGTCAACTTTGGGATGCACGATCTTCGTCTGACCGATGACGAAGCTTCCCGAACCGACGTTCTTGGTCGCCACCTTCTCCAGGTTGTCGGCCAGAATCATCGACGAAGACGCCAGCTTGTCTTCGGTGTACTCAGGCACGACTACGCCGTGGGTCCAGGTTCCCACCCGATCGCCATTCACGTCCTTCACCACTACATCGAAGCGGTATCGGCCCGGACGCAGCGGAATCGCTTTCCAATACAGCGAAGAATGGGTCTGCGTCTGCTCCAGCAGTTCAGCGGGAACGTCCACCTGAACGGTGTCTTCGAACGTCTGGGCAATACGGCCGGTGATGCCGGTAACTCGCCCGAAGATATTGACCGTGCCGCGCTGCACGCCGTCTTTGTTGACAAAGGTGATGTCGCGGTTTTTCACCTGCAGCGTAACCGGCACCAGCACCGTGTCGTCAGTGACTTTCACGAAATCGGTGCGGACGTCGAAGGGCATCAGGTTGACGTTGATCTTGTGGCTGACGACTTCTTCCAGGTCCTTGAACTTGACTTTTGGCGGAGTGTTGATCTTGGCCAACTGCTCGAGCTTGTCGAACTCTTTGGAGTTGTCCATGTTGCCGACCGCGCCGATATTCGTCAGGTTGCCCATCATGCGTGACGATTTATCGGCCAAGCCTTGTGACTCCGCCAGGGTCAGGCCGGCGCCAGGCACATGCAATAACGCATCCTTCTCGTTGGGATCGATGGTGAGGTGGTAGTCGCCGCACTGGCAGCTGTCGACGAACTCCATGATCACTTCATTGCCTACGCCTTCAAGGTAGCGATAGCGCCAGTCTTCGAAGGGATAAGTGGAGGTGGTGCCGCCGCCTTCCTCCATGGGACGATCATAGGTGCCGCCGGACGGATGCGAATCGATCTCATCAGGCGGTCCCCAGATGATGTACATGCGTCCGCGATCGGTTCTCCAGCCGGGAATGCCCGCCGCGAAGTGCTCGTTGGCATAAGCGATGCGACGATAGTGCTCTTCCTTGAACTCGTTTTCCGGAGTATCTGGGGTGGGGTCGCGACGCAGCCAGAATTGCTCGATGAACTGATCGCGCTCCTCGTCGTTCGATAACTGCTTGAACGCCTGCTCCTCTTCCGGCGTAATGATGTAGCGGACGTCTTCGTTGAGCCACTTCTTGTAGCTGCCGCCAACTTCCTGCTTGAACTTCTTGGCGTTCTGCTTCTTCTGCTTGTCGGTAAGCGTACGCTTCAACGGATCGCCGTTGGCATCGGTGCCCTGGTCCGTGGCCTTGCCCTGGTCGGCAGTGGCGGCCGGCTTGGCTGAGGCTTCCGGTGCGGTGGCGGTTGACTTGCCGGACGTATCGGTCGCGGCGGGCGCCTGCTGATCCGGCGACTTTTCCACGACAACGCCAGGGGTGGGCGTGGCGGGGGCGGGATTTTGGGCCGAGGCTAAGACCGTCGCGAGGCAACTGGCCAGCAAAAGCGGGAACAATCTACGTACAACCAAAAACTTCATGTGTGCCAAGCGACTCCTGCAAAAACACTCTGGGCTCATAAATTGTATGTTTTCGTTCCTGTGAAAGCAAGGTTACAAGAGCGATACGCGGCGCCGTTCGTCACATTCTGCTCGCCTGGCTACAACAACACTTCTGCACCGCAAAAGTCGTTCTTACTTCCTGCCGCAAGGTTCGCCTTCGATGCACCAAATAGGTATCCAAATCGTGGCTCGGGAGCGGCTATAATATTGGCTATTCGGGAAAGTCCTTGACGCATGCCCGCCCACGGCCTGAGCGCTCGTTTCGTGCTGTTGCCCAGGCGACGTCAGGGATTCGGAAATGACTGCTCTCCATCGGAACTTTCGCCCGTCAGAATCCGTACTATGTGACGGATAGAACTGTGCCCGGGAGAAGCAGTTTCCCTCGATTGAGGACCAATGAAGAATTGGAAGAAACTTGCGCTCATCGGCGGCGGCATCGTGGTTTTACTGGCCATCGTCGGTTTTACTGTGGAGCAAAGCCGCAAGGGCGTCGTCACCGTCCAGACCGGCAAAGTGGTCAAGGAAGATCTCACCTCGGTGGTGACCGCCTCGGGCGAGATCAAGCCCAAGGTTTATGTCAACATTGGAGCTAACGCTTTCGCCAAGATCACCCGCCTGTATGTGAAGGAGGGCGATCGGGTCAAGAAAGGCCAGATGCTGGCAACTCTGGACAACATTCAGTCCGGCGCTGACGTTGCCGCTACGCAAGCGGCGCTGAACGCCTCGAGGACCGACATGGAGGCCGCCCAGGCGAACGTGACCACCTCTGTGGCCGAGATGCACCAGATGGAAGCCGAACTGGAGCGCGCCAAGCTCGACTATGACCGAAGCAAAGGCCTATACGACAATGAGTTAATCGCCAAATCCGATTACGACGCCAAGAAGGCGGCATATGACACGGCCCAGGCCCAGTTGGCCCAGTCAAAGGCCAAAATCGCGCAAGCCAAGGCCCAGCTCGACTCGTCTCAGGTTCACATCAAGCAGAACGCCGCTAATCTGCGCCGCGTAACCGACGTGCTCAGCAAGACCGAATACGTCGCGCCTTTCGACGGGGTGATCACCAACCTTCCAGTGCGTGAGGGAGAAACGGTCGTGGTGGGAATTCAGAACTCGCCCGGAAGCACCCTCATGACCATCGCCGATACCTCGATCATTACGGCAGAGGTTAAGGTCGACGAGACCGACATCGTCAACGTGAAGCTGGGTCAGGCGGCGGACGTCACCATCGACGCCTTTCCCAAGCAGCACTTCAAGGGCACGGTGACTGAAATCGGCAACAACGCGGTGCTGCGTTCGACCGGCGTGTCCACTGCCCAGTCCACCTCCGGCAGCCAGGAGGCGAAGGACTTCAAAGTGGTAGTGACGATTCAGGATCCTCCCGCGGATCTGCTGCCCGGCCTGTCGACGACGGCGCGCATTACCACCGCCTCGCGCAACAATGCCCTGGCGATACCCATTCAGGCACTCACCATTCGGCAGCGCAGTGAATTGGCTCCCGAAAAGGGCAAGAAAGACGCGGCGGCTGCATCTTTGGCGTCCGCGGGGAATCCGAAGGAAGAGCTGCAGGGCGTATTCGTTTTGCGAAACAAAAAGGAAGCGGACTTCGTACCTGTGACTACGGGTATAAGCGGAACTACCGATATCGAAGTGACCGGGGGGCTGAAAGAAGGCGACGAGATCGTAACCGGGAGCTACAAGGTTCTCCGGACGCTGCGCAACGGGGTGAGCGTCAAAGTGGACAATGCCACCACGCCGAAGAAGGAAGAATCCTAACCGAGAGAGCGAAAACCGCCACTGGCAGGAAGGCATTGCGCATCGATGGATAGTCCGCAGCAGGCATCGCACGAGGAGAAAAAAATGGCAACGGAACTGGCAAGCTTGGAAGAACTTCGGACGGTCTCACCGCCGGACGACCAATGCGTCATCTGCACCGAAGACCTGTGGAAGACCTACGACATGGGTTCGGAGCAGCAGGTGCATGCGTTGCGCGGGGTGAACGTCCGCATCCAGCGGGGCGAGTACGTCGCCATCATGGGGCCGTCGGGCTCCGGCAAGTCGACGCTGATGAACCTGATCGGCTGCCTGGACACGCCCAGCAAGGGCAGCTACTGGCTGAATGGCCAACTGGTGAGCGAACTCGACGACGACGAACTGGCGCGCATCCGCAATAAGGAAATTGGCTTTGTCTTCCAGACCTTCAACCTGCTGGCGCGCGCAACTTCGCTGCACAATGTCGAGTTGCCGCTGATCTACGCAGGCATTCCGGCCGAGGAGCGCATCGAACGCGCCAAGCACACACTGGCCTCCGTGGGCATGGAATCCCGCATGAATCACAAGCCCAATGAGCTGTCGGGCGGCCAGCGGCAACGCGTGGCGATTGCGCGCGCCCTGGTAAACAATCCTTCAATCCTGCTGGCCGACGAGCCCACCGGGAACCTGGATTCGCAGACCGGCGTCGAAATCATGGCGCTGATGGATCGCCTGCACGATCAAGGCAACACCATCGTTCTGGTGACCCACGAGCACGACATCGCGGAATACGCTCATCGCGTCATCCACATCAAGGACGGACAGGTGTTCAGCGATCAGAAGACGGCGCGCGCCTAGCCGCGGCGCTCTTCCCTTCCTTCAAAAGCGCCCGAGTCAAAACCGGGCGCTTTGCATTGCAGCCAGATCGTATATTCTGAGGGCGGATCCTCCACGCGCTGCCACGCCGGTTCGCATTTGCTGGAACCCGCGCCGGGGGCTGGGGGAATTCCCGGTTATAGACTCTTACGCCGAGGACCTGCATCAGGATTGTCGCTATGCGATTTCATCTGAAGGTGATGTTGTTCCTGCCGTTAACGGCGACGTTGGCGCTGGCGCAATTCGGCGTGCCGCTGGACCGCGACGAATCGCGCGCGCAACCGGCTCATGTCCGCGAAGTCGTGGCGCAGTATTGCCGTCTGGACTATGACGGCGCCCGCCTGGAACCCGACGCCTGGCCGAAGATGCAGTCCGTGGTCGCGTGGAGAACCAATCCCGACTTCCCGCTGTTCAATGTGATCTACCGCTTCACCGTCGATCAGGAACCCGTGGAGAACCACGGTAAGTATGAGGTCACGGCGCACTACCGGCTGATCGGCCGCTTCACAATAGGTGAGGGCCTGTCGAAAGACGTGGCCAATACCACCGAAGACGTCAACTTCACGGTGGCCGAAGTGAATGGCGTCTGGCGGGTCACGGACGTTGACCCCAACTATCCGCACCCGTCGCGAGCCGCCGCCCTGAAGTGGCTCCAGGAACATCTGGCCAAGGCGCAGGACGAGGCCAGCAAGACGATCTATCAGCACGCCATTAACGAATTGCAACCGCCTGCGAGCTCCAGCGCCTGCGCAGTGACCTCCAAGACGCGCTTCTACAGGCCCGAACTCGACGCGCTGCGGTTCTTCGCATTTCTCTGCGTCTTCGCCTTCCACCGCATGGACTATGTGGCTATCGATCCTGCCACCCAGCCGGTCTCTTACGCGATCGGTACGGCGGGAGCCTTTGGGGTTCCAGTCTTTTTCCTTCTCAGCTCGTTCCTGATTGTTGAGCTGTTGTTGCGGGAGCGTAAGCAAACCGGCAGCATCCACATCCGCTCGTTTTACATGCGCCGCATTCTGCGCATCTGGCCGCTGTACTTTGCGTCGTTCTTCGGGCTCGTGGCGCTGGGACACTTCCTTCCCAACGTCGGGCCCAAGACCTACGGCTCGTGGGCTGCCTTTCTGCTGTTCGCAGGAAATTGGTATATCGTGCGTCACGGCTGGATCGCCGGGCCAATCGATCCACTGTGGAGCATCGCCGTGGAGGAGCAGTTCTACATCGCCGTTCCGCTGCTGGCACGTTTCGGCGGGCGAAAGCTGCTGGGCATTCTCAGCTTCGTCCTGATCGTGGTTTCCTACCTCACCAGCGTTCACTACGCGCAGCTGGTCTACTCAGGCGAGAGCGGCCAGTGGGTCAATAGCTGGTTCCAGTTTCAGTTCTTTGCGGCCGGCGCGCTGCTGGCGATGGCTTTGCACGGGCGGGTTCCACGCTGGCCGATGGGGCTGCGTGCCATCGCGTTTCTGGCAGCCGCGGGATGCTGGCTCTACGCAGTGATGGGTCCGGGAGTGAAGAGCTATGACGCGCACACAACCGTCGCAGGCGCAATCGGAGGATGGCTGCTGGTACTGCTGGGCTCCGCCGTTTTCTTCCTCGCCACGCTGGGAATCCCCGAACGTTACGTTCCGCGCTGGCTTGATCTATCTGGGCCGCATTTCGTACGGTCTGTACATCTTCCATTCGTTGATGTTCTATCTGGTCTTCGAAGCAGGAGAGCATTGGCTGCCGCGGAGTATGGCGTCGCTGCACGTTCCGGCAAGCCTGGCGCCGTCGATCGGGACGACGCTGGTGCTCGCGTTGAGTATCGTCAGCGCCGGTCTTTCCTATCGCTACTTCGAGAAGCCATTTCTCAAGCTGAAAGGGCGCTTCACCTTCGTGCGATCGAGGCCGGAGTAGCGGATGCGCCGGCGGGACCGGTTCCACAATTGCCGTATCCCGACTGCGGTCGGGTAGAGTGGTGCGCAGAATGCGTGCCTGAAGGCACGCTCTACCGCGTGCGGACATAGCAACCCGGAAGCTGCTCTAACGGAAAAGCCTCTCACTTAGCGAGAGGCTTTGTTGTCACGAAGGCTGCGGCACTCTTACTGCGGCAGCACCACCGCCGGCGAGACCGCGGTGCGCACCGGCGTGGTCACCGGTTTTACCGCGAAGAAGTCGTGATCATACAGATTGCGATACAGGTGTCCGGCCAGCTCGGCTGCCTTGGGACCGAAGGTAGGACGGCCTCCCTCGAGGAAGATCACGGTCACGATTCGCCCGTACTGTGTGTTGGCGAACGAGCCGAACCAGCCAAAACGCGTGCCGTCCTTCGAACAGGTGCCGGTCTTTCCCAGGATCGGCTCTTCCACGAAGTTGGTGCGCAACTGCCGCGCGGTACCATATTCCACCGCTCCCGACATGCCATCGGAGATGCTCGGAATGACAGGGGCGATGTCGAGTTGCCGCTTCACCTTCGGGGTAAAGCTCGCCACCTGTTCCGGCGTCGTGGGATGCTGCAAGTAGTAGAGCGTACCGCCGTTGGCGATCGACGCGATGAGCGCTCCCAGTTGCAGCGGGGTCAGCGAGATGCTCTCGCCGAACGAGCACATTTTGCCGACACCACCCAGCTTGGCGTCCAATTCCTGCTTGGGAAACGTGCCCAGGTGTTCGCCGGTGACGTTCCAGCCCGCCAGCTCGCCTAATCCGAATTGATGGGCGTAGTAGCTCACTCGCTCGAAGCCAAGCTTGCGGCCAACCGCCTCGAAGTACGCATTGTTGGAATGCGCCAGCGCCGTCGTCAGATCCATGTGCCAGTATTTGCCCAATGGTATCTCGGTGTTCTCGTCGATGACGTTCTCGCTCAACGCGGCCAGGGCGACGGCGACCTTGATGGTCGAGCAGGGCTGCGCACCCGCCGACAACGCCAGCTTCTGGTTGACCATCGCCAGGATGCGTCCGTTGTCGGGATTGATGGCGACGACCGTGCCATTCATGTTGCCCAGCGCTTCGACGGCGGCGGCGCGAACTACCGGGTCCTCACCCGCGGTGATGTCGCCGTCCTCCTGATCGGTGGCGAAAGAACTGGCGTAGAAGCGCTCGTAATAGCGATGTTTCTTGTAGACCGGATTCTTCTTCGAGACGGCTACCACGTGTGTCGACTGATTATGGGCAGCAACCGTCTTGCTGCTGTGTTTCATATGCGCCATCTTCTTCTGCGTGCTGGCGCTTTCGGTCACTTTGTGCGTCTTGGCCGTTTTATGATGCGCCGTGGCAATGGTCGCCGCAAAAGCGCAGAACGAAACCTGCAACCCCAAAAACATCAGCAGCGAAATAGTGAAGGAGCGCTTTGACATGAGTACCCTTTGAATGACCAAGACCGCTGAACCCTGAAACCCCGTCTCCGAGCCGATGACGCTGCAATGTCCTTTGTTACCGGGCATCTTAGGAACTTTCAGGTGGGAACACAACCGGAAAATTCTGCCAGTAACGCTCGGACACCCACTCCCAAACAGGGCCGATGCCGGGACTTAGGACAGTGTTGTTGGCCCGGTCTCCAGTTGTGAGATGGTAACCAGCAACGACCGTCCAAGTTCCCTTTTGATTAAGTAACACACTCCGGCTCTCTCGTGCGGTAACCATGGTGGTTCCCCAAAGAGAAACTTCCAGATCTTGCACTGCTGAAAAGTCTTCCCAAAGTGGTCTGGACAGCTGAATTGCAGCCAAACAAGTGGAACACTTTGCCCTTAGGATGCGGATTGTCGGCACATAAGATCGGCGGAAGATGGCGTAAATAGACCTGAGCTCCGTCGTCTGACCCCGACGCCGTCAGGGTCCGTTTTTTGTGCGCTTTGGCCTATTCGAACCTGCGTATCGAGTTCCTGCGAATAACAAATGGCCGCGCGCAACTCGAAAACGAGGAGCGGGTTTGACTCAGTACAACCCTGAGAATGGTCGTGAAACCACGGCTATGAACCCTTCCGGTGTGCAATCGCCCCTGTCCGCCGGAGGGGTTCTTTTTTGCTCTTGCTGTCCGCTCCCAAAAGCGAATCTATGGCGGAGCCGCTCGGTTTTGCTGTCATGCTGAGCGGAGACGGCGCTTCGCCACCGCAGTCGAAGCACCCCTATAACCGCCAGCCAATCATGCCACGCGACCCCGATACAGCGTCCACATCCTGAGTAGCCGCTCGCCTTATAAGAATTGTCATTACGAGCGAAGCGAGGAATCTGCTTTTGGGCCGAGTAATGCAGCACTGCGGAGACAGCAGATCCCTCGCGAGCTGAAGCCCCCTCGTGATGACAAATCATAAGGTGCCGGCGAATTCTTTCCGCTGTCGTGCTGAGCGGAGACGGCGCTTCGCCGCCGCAGTCGAAGCACCCCTATAGCTGGTGAAATCTGCGGGTCGCAAACCTGACAGCTTGCGCTTGCCATATCAGCCCTCGCGGCGCATGGTTGATCGGCAGGTATAGAGGTCCTTCGACTCCGTTCGTCCGCCGTGGCGGACTCACTGCGCCCAGGATGACAGCGGAGAAACAGGCGCCCTCCGTCTAGCATGACAAGAGTCGGAATCGGGGTTATTAACGACCTCTCTCAGAGGTGATTGCGCGGGCTCCTGTCGCATTCCCGTTTTGGAACGCTTCTTTCGATTTTCTGCTGAATTTTCTTGACTCCCTTGTGCCGCGCGCAAAACATAGTTGTAGAGGTCTGCGTAGACTTGTGTCTTCACGCTGACTCCTTGGAGCGATGCCCGAATGGGCGTCGAAACCTCTGGCTCTTTGACAATTTCAGCAGCGTCGTTCTGGTGATCAATCGGTAACGGCCCTCGCCAGAATAGTTTCGGTTATTTGCAACTATGCGCCTGCAACTCCAACGGAATGAATATTTTGACCTGTAACTCCTAGCGCCTCAATATTTTGCGAAGATTTTTCCGCCAACTTGCTGATTTTAAAGAATAGAGCAGGGGGGAGGGGTAATCGCAAAGGCACTAACTTTCGATCGAATGAGCTGCCAGGGCAATCACGACGGAATATTACCTCATAGTTAACTCGACTCCTTTCCCTCGCAATCGCTGACCCTCCCAAAGGCGAGACCTCGGTAGTCAACCGGCCCCGAGACTACGATCCAAAGTGCCGGGTCTGCGCGTCAGATCTCGTGATGACAGTTAAACGTGCCTGGTCTGATCCCGTTTTGCTCAATCGGCAGGTTGAAAATCCAACCTCTGTAGCAGCCGCCATTTACAATCGCGGCTTATGATCTATCGCTCGGATAATCGCTCGCCTGAGCAGATGCGCCCGGTAAACCTGATTCCCGGTTTCATCTCGACTGCCGAGGGCTCGTGCCTGATCGAGATCGGCAACACCCGCGTCATCTGTACCGCAACCATCGAGGATTCGGTGCCGCAGTTCCTGCGCAACAGCGGCAAGGGCTGGGTAACTGCCGAGTACGGCATGCTGCCGCGCGCCACCCTGACCCGCACACCGCGGGAAGTCGTCAAGGGACGGCAGGGCGGACGCACGCATGAGATCCAGCGGCTGATTGGGCGCTCGCTACGCGCCGTCACCGACATGAAGAAGCTGGGGGAGCGCACCATCTTCATCGATTGCGACGTCATTCAGGCCGACGGCGGCACCCGCACCGCGTCCATCACTGGCGCCTTCGTCGCCATGGGACAGGCGATGACACGCATGGTGGAATCGGGCGCGCTGAGCGTGGCGCCGATTCGCGACTACGTGGCCGCCACCAGCGTCGGCATTGTCGACGGCGAAGCCATGCTCGACCTGGCGTATGAAGAAGACTCGCGCGCCGACGTGGACATGAATATGGTTATCACTGGCAGCAGAAAGATCGTCGAAGTGCAGGCCACCGCGGAGCGCCATCCCTTCGACGACGCTCAGTTGGCGAAGATGATTTCACTCGCCCGTGCCGGGGTGGAGTCGTTGATCGCGCGGCAAAGGGCGGTGCTGACGGGATTATTACTAAGGCAGTAGAGAGAGGGGAGGCCCGTGAGAAGAACACTATTGGCGGCCTTCTTGGCATTCTTGTGCTGCGTCACCGGGAACGCTCAGAAGTCCTCGCAAGATCAAGACAAGCCTGCGGAGGGTGGGGATCAGATCACGAAAAAGAGTGCAAACGCCACGGCAGTGACCGCAGGTAACCTCGAAGTACTGAGTGACACGAGAGGAGTGAACTTTGGCCCGTACCTGGAACAAGTGCTCAAGAAGGTTCGCGCGAACTGGTACAACCTCATCCCACAACAGGCGAGAGCACCCCAGATGGAGTCTGGAAAGGTTGCGATCGAGTTCGTGATCTTGCCGGACGGCAAAGTCGCTGGCCTCAAGCTTGCCGCGCCTAGCATAGACGTTGCCCTCGACCGTGCAGCGTGGGGAGGTATTAAAGCCTCGAACCCGTTCGATCCACTTCCGCCCGAATTTCACGGCCCTTATCTGGCTCTGCGATTCAGGTTTTACTTCAACCCTAAGAAAGACGAGGTTTCCCCGTGAGTCGAAACCAGCAGTCTATGGAAGTAGGTCCCCATTGGAAGGCGTCGTCGAGCAAGTAGTACTCAGTTTTGTGATGTTCGTCTGCTTCGTCGCGGCCGTCGCACAGAGTCCCGTCAGCTTCAACGCAGAAAGATTCTCCAGCGGGCAAGGCCATCACTGTCGTCGGATGTCTCACCGGAATGGAAGGGCGCTACACGCTTGGCACTTCCAGCGACCAGCTGTACGTCGTCGAAGGCGACCCCGAGTTGCTGCGCCGCTTCAACGCGGTCACGGTGAAGGTCACCGGCATTGTGGGCGCGTCCAGGCATCAGACCTCCCACGCCGATGCTATGTCGTATCAACCGCAGACGCTGACCGTGTCCAAGATCAAAAAGGTCGCGGACTCGTGCAATTAAGGCGGTTATCGTGGCCCGCTCGTAGAGCGATTCTCCTTCATTTAGAATGGAGGGTCCTATGAATTGCACTGCCGCATTAAGCTTGGGCCATAGAAACAGATCTTTCTTCATAAACGGGCGCATCGCGCCTGAGGAGGCTTTGCCATGAAACTTACTCCCGGAAAACTGCAGGGAATGAAAAACGTATCGAACGAGCGCGGCGTGATTTCGGCCGCCGCCATGGATCAGCGCGGATCGCTGAAGAAGGCGCTGGGCAGCTATGCCACCGATGCCGGACTGGAAGAGTTCAAAATCCACGTGACCGAGGTGCTCACCCAGCATGCCAGCGCGATTCTGCTCGATCCCGAGTGGGGACTGCCGGCCGCGAAGCCGCCGCGCCAAGGGTTCGGGCCTGCTGCTGGCCTATGAGAAGACCGGCTACGACAAGCAGACGCCCGGCCGCCTGCCCGACCTGCTCGACCTGTGGTCCGCCAAGCGCCTGAAAGAAGCCGGCGCCGATTGCGTCAAGATTCTGCTCTATTACACCCCATACGACGGTGCGAAGATCAACGACCACAAGCACGCCTGGACCGAGCGCATCGGCGATGAGTGCAAAGCCAATGACATTCCCTTTTTCCTGGAGCTGGTCGGGTACAAGGAAGGTCTCGACGAGAAGGGTCCCGAGTACGCCAAGCTGAAGCCCGAAGTGGTAGCCAAGTCGATGGAGGAGTTCTCCAAGCCGCGCTACAACGTTGACGTGCTGAAGGTGGAGATTCCCGTAAACCTGCAGTATGTCGAAGGCGCAAAGTCATTCAAGGGAACCAAGGCCTATACCAAGGCCGAGGCGCTGGGTCACTACCGCGCTGCCGCAGGCGCGACCCACAAGCCATTTATCTATCTGTCGGCAGGCGTCAGCAACTCGGAGTTTATCGAGGACTTGGAATTCGCCGCGGAGTCAGGCGTGAAATTTAACGGCGTGCTTTGCGGCCGCGCAACCTGGAAGGATGGTATTCCGATTTTTGCCGAGAAGGGCGGAGCTGCTTTCCGCGCGTGGCTGGAAACCGAGGGCGTTAAGAACATCAACAACGTGAACAACGCACTCAAGGCCGCGACTCCCTGGTTCAGCATTTACGAAGTCGAAGAGGCGGTTGCCGCCGCGATAGCAATTCGAGATTTCCGCAAGGTTGAAGGCGCGCAGATCGCTCTGCGCGCCTCACTTTGCAGACTCCGACCACGGGGAATTCCATGAGCTTGGAAGTCAGACACGAACCCAGCCACCATCGCTTTGCGGCAGGAGATGATCAGCAACCGGCCCTCCTGACGTATCGCGAAGAACCGGGAAGAATCGTCTTCGTTCACACCGAAGTATCACCGGCCCTGGAAGGTAAAGGCCTCGGAGGCCACCTCGCCCGAGCTGGCCTGGGGTATGCGCAGGAACACCATCTGCTGGTCGTGCCGCGTTGCCCTTTTGTCGCGGGATTCTTGAAAAAGCATCCCGAGTTCGACGACCTGGTTGATCCGGATTATCGCTAGCCTGGGATTGGCTCTCGGGTAGTGCGGAGTTGAGGACTGCACATCAACCGGATGCGAGAGCATGGTCGACGCGAGCCACTTTATTTCCGGCAGGTCGGACAATAGCCGCCGATTTCAAAGCGCGCGATCACGATGTGGAACTGGCAATCGCGTTCCACCTGTCCCTTGACGCGATCGAACAGGTCGCTCTCAAACTCCTGCACTTTTCCGCAGCGCAGGCACGTCATGTGCATGTGATCGCGCTGTGGCCTGCGTTCGTAAAAATGTCCTTCACCCTTCACGTGCAGGAGATCGAGCTCATCGATCAGGCCGTGCCGCTTTAACAATCCCAGCGTGCGATAGACCGTGACTCGGTTGATGCCGGGATCGACCCGAGCCGCCTTGCGCAGAATCTGAGCGGCGTCCAGGTGCTGTTTCGCGGTCTCGATGATTTCGAGAATGATGCGGCGCTGCCGCGTCATGCGAATCCCGCGGCTTAGAAGCGCGGTCTGCAGTGCGCCGGGAACTTCGGATTGAGGTAGAGGCATGAGTTACTCCCGCTTCCCAGAGTTGCAATGCTGTTGCAACTACATTGCAACCAGTTGCAACCCCCGGTTACAACGAAGTTGCAAAGGATTCTTTGCGTTCCTATTGACTGTATGACTCCAATGTCGCCTAATAGGAACATCCTAGTTGAAACTGAGTTGCAACTAGGAATTACTAGATGATTATACCACTCTGCGGGTCGGTGCCAGGATTTTTCCTGGATAAGTAAGCTTCGAGGCTTCACGGTAGGTTCGGCGCCTGCCTTCCCACTTGGGGGAGGGGGCCTGGCACCCAGAGGAGCATAGAAATGAGATTCCCTCTACGGGGACCGATAGTAGTTAGCATGAAGTACACCACGCTACTCATCCTTGGCGGGGTCTTGCTTTTCGGTCTCCTGAGTCAGGCTCAGGAGTACCCCTACTTTGTTACCTATTCGCAGGAGATGGAAGAACCGGGAAATCTGGACCTTGAGTCATTCAACGTGGCCGGCAGTCCCCAGGGCAGCAACACTTTTCTGGGCTCGGACCTCGAGTTCGAGTACGGACTGAAAGGATGGTGGACGACGGAATTCTACCTGGATGGGCAGATCACACAGAACGACAGCACCATCTTCACCGGCTTCCGGTGGGAAAACCGCTTCCGCCCCCTGGCGCGAGAGCACTGGATCAACCCCGTGGTTTATGTGGAATTCGAAGACACCAGCGCAGACAAGACCTTGCGTGAGGTCGTAGGCAACGACGGACAAGACGATTTCCTGGCCCCGAACTGGGCGGCGCGCGCGGACAAGGAGCGCGAGATTGAGCTCAAACTGATCCTGGGCAGCAACTTCCGCGGATGGAACATCAGTGAGAATTTTATCGCCGAGAAGAACCTGGCGGGAGAGCCGTGGGAGTTCGGCTACTCATTTGGGGCTAGTCGTCCCCTTAAGCTGATTGCCAGTGCGCACGAATGCGATTTCTGCCTGGAAAAATTCCAGGCAGGCGTGGAACTGTACGGCGGTCTGGGCACGACCGAAAGCTCTGGCTTCCACAACACCTCGCAATACCTGGGACCGACGGTGAACTGGAGCACGCCGCATGGAATGACGATCGGCTTCTCGCCGCAGTTCGGGCTGAACGATTACAGCATTCCGGTGTTATACCGCTTCAGCGTTTCTTATGAGATTCAACAGTTGTTCAGCCACTTTCACCGGAGCAGCCCATGATGAAGAGATCTTCTGAAGTTTTCCTCGCGGCGGCTCTGGTCCTTTCCGCAGTTCTGGCCTTGTCGGCCAACGACAACGGGGCGTGGCTGGCGAAAGTTCCGCCGCGAGATCGCGAACAGGCGAATCCCTACGCGAACCAGGCGGATGCGGTTGCTGCCGGTCGTCTTATCTTCGTCGACCATTGCGCGCATTGTCATGGACAGGATGCGCTGGGCACGAAGAAGCGTCCGTCTTTGCGGACCCCCCGCGTTCAGCAGGAGGCCACGGTGGGCGATCTTCACTGGCTGCTCGTCAACGGGAACCGGGGGCAAGGGATGCCATCGTGGATCAAACTGGGAGATCCACAGATCTGGCAGGTCATCAGTTATGTCAAGTCGTTGCATTAGGCATTGGAATTTTTCACTCATCAGGAGCCTAGCGGGTGCATCTCTCGGGAAAGAAATTGGCAGCGGGGACAGGCGCACTGCTGCTGGTCTGTCAAATCGTTCCGGTGAACCGCCATAATCCGCGAGTCGAGCCGTCCCAGACCCTCTACGCCACCCAAGCCGTTCCGAGGAATGTAAAGTCGGTGTTTGAGCGCTCCTGCAAGAATTGCCACTCCGATGAAACCGCGTGGCCCTGGTATGCCTACGTCGCTCCGGTCTCCTGGGTCATCGCGGGCGATGTAAATAGCGCACGAAAACACATGAATTTCTCAGAGTGGGGCAGCTATTCGGCGAATAAGAGAGCAGAGAAACTGGAGTCGATTTGCGAGCAATTAGTGGATGGCGATATGCCCGATCGCAAATACACGCTCTTCCATCGAGAAGCCCGCACCAGCCCGCAGGAGCGCTCCGCCGTTTGCCAATGGACCGACGACGCGCGCGAATACTGACGCCAGGATCCTCCTCCGTAATCCAAGCGAGATGGAACGCCGCGGCTCGCGCCAGGTGGGTGATTGCCTGGTTCCTCTTACTCCGATCGAGACGGCATTCCATGGTCGAACTGTTCGTGGGGTCGCGGGTCAGCTATCCTGTCGTCCTGAGCCGGACTGCCCTTGTAGAATCTTTCAGGAGGAAAAACTCTTGCGACCAAGCGCCCCTTTGCTGTCTGGAACGTTCGCGGTAGCCATCGCCGCAGCGACTCTCTGGATGGCGCCTTCCACTCAAGCTCAAAACGCCAATTTCCACAATGCCCCCGCTTCGTCGGCGGCTTTGAAGAATCCGTACGAAGGGCAGGCCCAGGCCGTGGCCGCTGGCAAAAAGCTCTACAGCCAGAACTGTTCGCAGTGTCATGGCAACAGCCTTCAGGGGATGGGGCCCGCTCCCCCGCTGACCAGTGACTCGACAAAAACGGCCAAGCCGGGCGAGCTGTTCTGGTTCATCACTACCGGCGACCTGAACCACGGAATGCCGTCGTGGTCGCAGTTGTCCAAGCAGCAACGCTGGCAGGTCGTGACCTTTCTCGAATCGAGAATCAAGGAAGGCGGCGGATCGAATTAGGATCGAGCGTTCCGCCGGGGATTGGGGAGCGCCGGTGCGCTCCTCTCTTATTTGCAGGCGTCGCAGGCTGGCGTAATTCCGAATTGCCTCGCTTGCCACTGCTGTCGTACACCGAAATCCGCTATAACTGAAGCGTGAGTGCAAGCAATCCTTTTTTCGCTCCCAAGACGGTCCTGATCACGGGCGCCTCCAGCGGCATCGGGCTGGAGCTGGCCCACCTGTTCGCTCATGATGGCTATCGACTGGTGCTGGTCGCTCGCAATCGCGGGGCGCTGCGCGAGCTGGGCGACGAACTGCAATCACGATACAACGTAACGGTTCGCATATCGCCCAAGGACCTGGCTCATCCGGCTACGCCGGTCGAGCTTTACCAGGAATTGCAAGAGGCGGGTATCGTTCTCGATGTGCTGGTGAATAATGCCGGCTTTGGCGGCGCAGGGCCCTTCCTCAAAACTGACTGGAATCATGAAGCCGAGATGATGCAAGTGAACATGGTTGCCGTCGCGCATCTGACCAAATTGTTCCTGCCGCAGATTCGCGCTCGCGAAGGCAAGATCCTGAATGTGGCCAGCACCGCGGCATTTCAGCCCGGTCCGTTCATGGCCGTGTACTACGCATCGAAGGCTTTCGTGCTGCACTTCAGCGAGGCGCTCGCGGAGGAGTTGCGAGGCAGCGGCGTCGGCGTGACCTGCCTCTGTCCCGGGCCGGTGAAGACCAACTTCCAGGCGCGCGCATATATCACCGACACGCCCATGGCCAATAGCCCCCTGCTGGTAGATGTGCGCGAGGTCGCGCGTGTGGGCTACGAAGGCATGAAAGCCGGAAAGCGGGTGGTGATTCCGGGATGGAAGAATCGGCTCGGAGTCGAGATGCTTCGACTCTCGCCGCGAGAGATGGTGACGAAGGTCGTCCGGAGAATTCAGGAAAAGAAAAACGGCTAGAGCATTCCAGAAGCGCGGTAATCACGGCGATGCACGGGTGGTGCGGCGCTTCAAGCGCCGCGCTACGGCTGAGCCGCCTTCATTCGGCGGCGCGCCTCAAATCCAGCTCCAGTGAGGGCTCTCGCGGCTGAATTCCTTCAGCTCTTTCAGCGAATACCATGTGCCGCGCCACACCACGCCGCCACGAGCCATCGTGAGCACCGTTGAGCGCACCACGGCAAAGCCGAACAGCAACGCTCCGATCGGATGCAGGAAAACGTACAGTGGCGGAATGTCGCTCTTCCACGACATTCCGACGTAGATGGCAAAGATCGAGAGTAGGGCGAGAACGTACCAGGCGATCGCCCAGCCGTGTGCGAGGCAGATTCCCGCAAAGGGCCCGATGTTGATGATCAGCATGACAAGCAGCGCAACCGCCGCCAGCAGCGGGTTATAACGCAGAATCGCGAAGAAGTTTTTGGTCAGATTCCGCACCATTCCCCCGGCGCCGACGATCCAGCGCAGGGTCAGCAGATCGCGGCCAAAGACGCACCGCTGGCGAAAGCCATGCTGCTTTACCAGTTCTCCCAGCCTCATGTCATCGAGCACCGACAGCCGCAGCCGCTGATAGGTGCCGATGCTTTCGTACACCTCGCGACGAATGAGATTGAACGCGCCGACCCCCATGTGATCGCGCGACTTTGGGTCGGCAACTTTCCAGGGACGATGGCCAAACACGAACTGCGATTGAAAGAACGCCATCATCATGCGCTCGCCAATGGAATGCATGATCATGGTCGGGAAAAGCACCAGGTGATCGGCGCGCTCGCGCTCGGCGTAGACGACGGCGCGTCGCAAGGCATCGGAACGAAACACCACGTCGGCGTCAGTGAACAGGATCCACTTCCCTCTTGCCTTTTGTGCGGCCTTCCACATGGCATGCGTCTTGCCCAGCCAGCCCTGAGGTAGATCGGTCACGTGCAGCACGCGCAGGATGTGGGAATGCTCGGGGGATAACTGCTGCCATTCGGCGGCGAGTCGGTCCATGATCGCGCCCGTTGCGTCGGTGGAGCGGTCGTCGACCGCGATGACTTCGTAGTCCGGATAGTCCAGCGCAAGGAGCGACCGCAACGCCGCTTCGATGTGCTCCGCCTCATTCAGTGCCGGCACAATGATGCTCACCGGCGGAGCCTTGCCGGAAGCTGTCGACGGGAGCGACATCAAACTCGCTCTCGCGTAATGTCGGCCACCTTGTGCATGTTCAGCCCGGCGGCAACAACGCGGGAAAACCAGACGCAACCAAGCAGCGACGCTGAAGACCCAAGCGATGGGATGTTGCAGAACATCGGACCACATCAGGCGGGCTACCCCCTTCGAGAACGCGGTTGTCATCGGTGGGATGAATCGGAGGAGCGAAGCGCATGCCATAGAACAGAATGCCGGCCGACAATGCGACCGCAACGATCATTGTCATCATGCCCAACTGCAGATTTGTGCGATCGGAGATGTAGCCGATGAGCGTGGGAGAAAACGCGTCGCCCAGCAGATGAATGACGAAGATGTTCACCGCCAGTGCGGTAGCGCGAATGCGCGCACTGACGGAGTTGACCAACGCTGCATTCAGCGGCGCGGTGTTCAGCAACAGAAAGAATTCGCCAACGAAGATCGCCGGAAACATTACCGGCCCGCTCTTGTAGATGGCAATCGCGATGGCCGGGATGGCGATGCTCATCCCGAGGGCAGAGATAAGCTGGTAGCCGGCGGGAGTGCGGCGCAGCAGCCGATCGCCCAGCCATCCACCAAGCACGGTCGCGACGGTTCCGGCGACTACGGTCATGCCGCCGAAGACCAGATTAGCGCGCGCCAGCGGTATCTCCCGGATGCGCGTCAGGAAGGTGGGCATCCAGACCTGTAGTCCGCCGATAGCAAAGGTCATCATGGCGGCAGCGAGGGTGACGCTCCAGTACGCCTTGTTTCGGAAGAGGCCACGAATGGAGCCTCGCTCCTGGCTGTCGGCAAGACGGTCGCTAGCTCCGCGTACCGGCTCTTTGAGGCCCATCACCGCAACCGCCAAGAGAAAGCCGGGAAGAGCGCAGATGGTGAAGGGCATGCGCCAGCCGTGACGGGCGCCGAGATATCCTCCGATCAGGTATCCCAGCGCCGTTCCGACCGGAGTGGCCAGGTAGAACAATCCCATGATCCGACCGCGGCGATGCTCGGGAAACAGGTCGGAGAGGTACGCGGGGGAGATGGCGACGAAGGTCGCCTCGCCGATGCCGACCACCGTGTGCCGGATGAGCAGTTCGGTGTAATTGTGGGTTACTGCGCTCAGCAGGGTTGCGAGGCTCCAGACGAGCGCGCCCGCGGCCATAATCCATTTGCGGGGATAGCGATCCGCCAGCGGCACGATCAGTGGCGCCGCAATCATGTAGCAAACGAAGAAAGCAGAGGTCAGGTAGCCGATCTCGGCATCGCTGACCTTGAACTCGTTCTTGACGAGCTCCTGCACGGCGAAGAGGACGGAGCGATCAATGTAATTCAGGAAATTGAGCGCGGTCAGCAGCAGCAGTGCGGTCCAGGCGCTGGCTCTGATGGACATCGGTTCGCGGAAGGATAACACGGGCAAGGGCTTTTCGCTTTTCGCTTTGTGCCATTCGCTATCAGCCTTCCGCCGCGGGGTCTCCATCCGGGACGATATCGTCGACCTGCGTTCGAATCGTGCTTTAGAGTTCGGGCCGACCGGATTCTGCCGGAATGCTGGAAACTTAACAGGAATTGTGTATCTTGGTTGAGCGGTCCAAACCGGTAAGGACGTTCGCACATACCGTGGGGTCCGCGCCGGGCAGCGTCCGGCCGCGGATCAGGCTCCCGGGAGCACCGTACAAAGTCATGATTCTGGCTGGCGATATCGGTGGCACCAAGTCGCATCTCGCTCTGTTTTCGGAGTCGGCCGAGGGGCTGCAGTTCGTCCGCGAAGAGCTCTTCCACAGCTCACAGTTCCACAGCGTCGAACAGCTACTAAGTAGCTTCCTCGGAAACGAGACATCCTTGCGGGCGGTGGCCCTGGGTATTCCCGGACCGGTAGTCGACGAACGCGCCCGCGCCACGAACCTGCCATGGTTGGTCGACGCGCGGACTCTGCGGAGCGCCCTCCAAACAGATCATGTCTTCCTGCTGAACGACCTTGAAGCCGCGGCACACGGCATTGCCACACTGGGGCCGGAGCAGCTAAGCACCATCAATGCCGGTGTCTCCAAACCCGGTAACATGGCGCTGATCGCCGCTGGGACGGGACTGGGTGAGGCTGCCTTGCCCTGGGATGGTCAACAGCATTGGCCCTCGCCCTCCGAAGGTGGGCACAGCGACTTCTCTCCCCGTAATTCGCTGGAAATCGAATTGCTGGAATGGTTGATTGCGCAGTTCGGTCATGTCAGTTGGGAGCGGGTGCTGTCAGGTCCGGGTCTAAGTAACCTCTATCGCTTTCTGCGAGACACAGGCAAGGCCCAAGAGAGCGTAGAGGTGGCCAAGCAGATGGCCAGTACTGATCCTAACGCGATCATCGCTGAACTTGGACTTGCCGGCACGGACCCGCTGTGTACGCGAACTCTGGATTTGTTTGTGACCTTGTACGGGTCAGAGGCGGGAAATCTAGCGCTGAAGGTGTTGGCGCTGGGTGGTGTCTACGTAGGCGGAGGCATTGCCCCTCGAATTGCCCGAAAATTTACCGAGCCTGCCTTTTTCGAGGCGTTTCATACGAAGGGGCGTATGTCGGAGATTCTGGTCGCGATGCCGGTTCACGTGATTCTCGATCCCAACACCGGCCTTTACGGAGCCGCTGCCTTCGCGTTGCGCTCGCAGGGTCTGATTCACACGCGGGTGCAGATTTCGCGGGCGGCAGCGCCGGAGCACAAGAAGTGAAGCAAGGAGACCGTCACCGTTGAACTTCAAGAACCCCGCGCCCGGCGGCCCGGGCATCGAGCCTCGTTGGACGCGAGGTGCAAAAGATGCGATTGGCACTGCCTACGCCGTCTCCAGTCGCGTCTGGTACACACTGGCCAATGGCGTGCTCACCGAGGTCTACTACCCTACGATCGATACTCCTCAGATTCGTGACTTGCAGTTCATGGTCACCGACGGCGAGACATTCTTTCACGATGAGCGCCGCCACATGATCAGTGCCATGGAAGATCTGGGGAGTGCCGCTCTCGGTGTGCGCATCGTGAATCACGATCCTGAGGGCCGGTACACGATCGAAAAGGAGATCATCGGCGATCCCCACCTCAGTTGCGTGCTCCTGCATACCAAGTTCAACGTGGTCCCCGAGTGGCAAGGCAAACTGCAGCTTTACATGATTTGCGCCCCCCACCTGCAGATCGGCGGACTGCATAACAATGGCACGGTTGTGGCTCGCAATGGACGCAGGTTTCTGATGGCTTACCGCGAGGACGTCTTTCTGGTCATCGCTGCGAGCCATCGCTTCGGTAGGGCCTCGTGCGGTTACGTCGGCGTCAACGACGGCTGGACGGACCTGTCGCACAATCTCAAAATGGATTGGGAGTACGACTGCGCGTTGGACGGCAATATCGCTCTGACCGCCCAAATCGATTTGTCGCGAGGCACGGAATTCACTCTGGGCCTGGGCTTCGGTCACACCCAGCACAATGCCACGTCGGTGCTGGCCCAGTCGCTGGCCGTTCCGTTTGAGAAGATCAAGGCAAACTTCCTCGACCAGTGGCACCGCACTGCGAAACGTCTCACTCTTCTCGACAGAATCAATCCGCGCGATTCAATGCTGTTCACCCGCAGCGTCAACCTACTTTTGGCACACGAGGACAAGGTCTATCCCGGCGCCATGATCGCCAGCCTCAGCATCCCGTGGGGCGAAGACAAAACCGACGACGACGGACTGGGCGGGTATCACCTGGTATGGACCCGCGACATGGTAAACGGCGCGACCGCCCTGCTGGCCGTCGGGGATACGGCGACCCCTCTGCGTGCCTTGATTTATCTGGCCATGGCACAGCTTCCCAATGGCGGCTTTTATCAGAATTTCTGGATCGATGGCCGGCCGTATTGGACGGGTGTGCAACTGGATGAGGTCTCTTTCCCTATCATTCTCGCCTGGCGACTATGGCAGGCTGGAGCCCTCGCCAACTTCGATCCCTACCAGACGGTGGTCCTGGCATGTGGTTACTTGATCCGTGAGGGTCCGACGACGGCGCAGGATCGGTGGGAGGAGGCCAGCGGCTACTCACCCTCCACTCTGGCGAGCGCCATCTCCGCCCTCATCTGCGCGGCGGACTTTATCGAGCAGCGCGGTGACAAACACACGGCCGACTTCGTCCGCACCCATGCCGACTTCCTGGAGTCGCACGTCGAGCGCTGGACCGTGACTAATCACGGAACTTTGGTTCCTGGAATCACACGACATTACATTCGCATTAATCCGGCTGCCAGCGTCGATGGACTGTGCGACAACGAGAATCCCGACGCAGAAGAACTGTTGCTCGCCAACCAGAAGCCCGGAGACCGCTACAAGTATCCTGCCAACCAGATCGTGGATGCCGGCTTCCTTGAACTGGTGCGACTGGGCATTCGCTGTCCGGGAGATCCGCTGATCGAGGATTCACTGAAGGTGGTTGATGCCGTTCTGAAGGTCGATACTCCGGTCGGTCCTTGCTGGAAGCGCTACAACCATGACGGCTACGGGCAGCGGGATGACGGTGGTTCTTTCTCGGGCTGGGGCGTTGGGCGTCCGTGGCCATTGCTGACCCTGGAGCGCGCCACATACGAAGTATCGGCCGGTCGCGATGTGGAGGTTTATCTAGCGGCGGTGGAGAACTTCAGCACTGGCATTGGCCTAATCCCGGAGCAGATCTGGGATGCTCCCGATCTGCCGTCAAAGTACTTGTTCTTCGGTAAGGCCACGGGAGCGGCGATTCCCCTTGTGTGGGCACACGCGGAATATGTGAAATTGTTGCGGTCAGTAGCGGACAAACGAATGTTCGACCTGATCGAACCGGTTGCCCAGCGATATCGCAACGATAATCCTCGTCCGGTAATCGAAGTATGGAAGATGAACCGCCAGGTACGCTCGGTGCCGGCCGGCGGACTGCTACGAATCCAGGCTTCTTCTCCGTTTGTACTGCACTGGTCGAACGACGAGTGGAAGACGGTTCGTGACACCAGCTCTGTTCCGACCGCGGTGGGCGTTGAATACACAGACATCCAGGTGGCGGATTCGCAAACGGCGCCTCTGCGGTTCACGTTTTATTGGCCACAGGATACGCAATGGCAGGGCACAAATTATCAGGTGGATGTCACGGCATCGGTAAAATCAAACTTGAGTGGCAGAAAGGCGGCAACGGGTGAGTAGCCAAGTCGATAAGTCCGTTCAGGGAAAACAGCAGTCAACCACGGCACTGGCCGAGGCGACGACCGGAATGAAGTCGTCCGGCGACGGCAGCAACCAGAACGTCGACCAGCAGAAGCTCGAGCTGCTTTGCATCAATACCATCCGTACCTTGTCGATGGATGGCGTGCAGAAGGCCAATAGCGGCCATCCCGGCACCCCGATGGCCCTGGCTCCTCTGGCTTTCACACTGTGGGACCGCTTCCTGCACTTCAGCCCGCACAATCCCCACTGGCCGGGCCGCGATCGCTTCATCCTGTCGAACGGGCACGCCTCAATGCTGCTGTACTCAATGCTTCACCTAACTGGCTTCGATCTGCCACTGGACCAACTCAAGCAGTTCCGGCAATGGGGCTCGAAAACTCCGGGGCACCCGGAATACGGACTCACGCCGGGAGTCGAAACGACGACCGGTCCGCTCGGTCAGGGCGTCGCCAACTCGGTGGGCTTTGCCATCGCACAGCGCTGGCTGGCCGCGACGTTCAACAAAGAGGGCCACGACCTGTTTGATTACCGGATTTACGCCGTCTGCGGCGACGGCGACCTGATGGAAGGCGTCAGCAACGAAGCGGCTTCCGTCGCCGGACACCTGGGACTCTCCAACCTGATCTGGTTTTACGACAACAATCACATCACCATCGAAGGCAGCACCTCGCTGGCGTTCACCGATGATGTAGCTGAACGATTCGGAGGCTGGCACTGGAATGTCCTGCATGTTAGTGATGTAAACGATCTCGACCTGCTCGATGTGGCGATCAGAGCCGCGAAGCGGGAAATCGCGCGTCCGACGCTGGTCATCGTGGACACGCATATCGGCTGGGGCTCGCCGGAGCGGCAGGACACCAAGGAAGCTCACGGCGAAGCTCTCGGCGTTGAAGAGGTTCGCAAGACTAAGATCGCCTACGGATGGCCTCCCGATGCGCAATTCCTGGTGCCCGACGAAGTCCGCGTTTACATGCGCAAAGCGGTCGAGCGGGGCGCGCAATGGGAGCAGGACTGGAATACGAAGTACCAGGCATGGGCGAAGGCCTTCCCCGACCTCGATAAGCAGTGGCAGATCATGAACAAAGGCGAACTCCCCGAAGGTTGGGACAAAGACATCCCCACGTTCCCCGCCGATGCCAAAGGTCTTGCCACGCGCGAATCGAACTCCAAGGTGCTGAACGCAGTCGCGAAGAATGTTCCGTGGCTGTTGGGAGGCGCCGCTGACCTTTATCCGTCCACCAAAACGCTGATCGACGGTGCCGACGGCTTCGAGCGCGACAGCTACGGTGGCCGCAACTTCCACTTCGGCATTCGCGAGCACACCATGGGTTCGATTGTTAATGGCATGGCGCTGTCGGGCCTGCGTCCCTACGGTGCGACCTTCCTCATCTTCTCCGACTACATGCGGCCCCCGATCCGACTGGCCGCTCTCATGGATATCGACCCGATCTTTATCTACACCCATGACTCCATCGGTTTGGGCGAAGACGGACCGACGCACCAGCCGATCGAGCAGCTCATGTCCTTGCGCGCAATTCCGCGTCTGCTCGTTTTCCGGCCGGGTGATGCCAATGAAGTGTCGGAGACCTGGCGGGTACTGATGAAGATCAACCATCGACCGTCCTTGCTGGCACTAACCCGGCAGGCTATTCCAACCTTCGATCGCACCAAGTATGCATCGGCCGCAGGCGTGGCCAAGGGCGCGTATATTCTGGCGGACTCGGGCGGCAAGCCCGACGTGATCCTGATGGGTACCGGCTCCGAGGTGCAACTCTGCGTTGCCGCCTACGAGACGCTGACCGGCGAGGGCGTGAAGGCGCGCGTGGTTTCCATGCCCTGCTGGGAGTTGTTCGAGCAGCAGTCCGATGAATACAAGCAACAGGTTTTCCCGCGTGATGTGCGGGCCCGCGTGGCGGTCGAGGCCGGCACCAGCATGGGATGGAAGGAGTACGTGGGAAGCGATGGACTGGTGGTGGCCCGCAGCGACTTCGGCGCGTCAGCTCCGATCAAGGACCTGATGAAGCACTTTGGCTTTACCGTCGACAATGTGCTGGCCAAGGCCCACGAAAGCATGGAGAAGGCCAAGACATAGAAGCGCAGGTTTTCACAAATGTGCAGATACTTTTCTGCACTCTCGACATCAATAGACGGGGGCCATTGGGCCCCTTGTCTTATCGAATGTGATTCGCCATGAAAATTGCTGTCGCCGCCGATCACGCTGGAGTTCCACTCAACGAGACCGTCATTGCCGAACTGAAACGGCTCAGCCACGAGGTGGTCGATTGCGGCACGCACGATCCCTCCAAGCCCGACGATTATCCCGACTATGCGGAAGCCGCCAGCCGTGCGGTGCTGGAGGGTAAAGCGTATCGCGCTGTGCTCATCTGCGGCAGCGGCGTGGGCGCCTCCGTAGCGGCCAATAAGCTGAAGGGTATCCGGGCCGCGCTCTGCCACGATTGCTATTCGGCCCACCAGGGAGTCGAGCACGATGACATGAATGTCCTGTGCCTGGGGTCACGCGTCATTGGTCCACAGCTGGCGCTCGATCTCGTCCGCACCTTTCTCGACGCGCAATTTACTGGCGAAGAGCGCCACCGTCGCCGCTTGGGGAAGATTGCCGTGCTCGAGGATCACTTCGGCCAAGTGAAGTAACAGCGCGCGGTCCCTCCGGGACGGGCCGGATCAACCGACACAGAGGAAAATCCCATGAGCACGACGGTTCAGGCGGCACCTCAGATAATTCCTCAGCCTGCGCTTCCCAAGGCTGAGCCCTGCATCATTGTCATTTTCGGCGGCACCGGCGACCTCACTAAGCGGAAACTGATGCCCGCTCTATACGATCTGGCCTGTGTGGGCTGCACCAGCCGCAATTTCGATGTGCTTGGTATCGGGCGAACCCCGCTGTCGGATGAAGAGTTCCGCGAGCGCCTGAAGGAATCCGTCGCTCAGTCGAAGGACGCGCGCGATTTTCAGGAAGACGTCTGGCAGCAACTGGCGCAGCGGGTGCATTATCTGATCGGCGACGCCAATCAGCGCGAATTTTACAATGACCTCAAAACGAAGCTGGAAGAAATGCAGAAGCACGGTGGCAGTAAGAACGTGCTCTTCTACGTCTCCACGCCCGCTTCATTGGCGCCACCCATCGTAGAGGGGCTGGGCGAAGCTGGACTTGCGCATAATAGTGAAGGCTGGACCCGCATCGTGCTCGAAAAGCCCTTTGGACACGACCTGAAGAGTGCTCACGAGTTGAACGAGATGGTCTCCCGGGTTTTTGACGAAGATGCCGTCTATCGCATCGACCATTACCTCGGCAAAGAGACCGTGCAGAACATCATCATGTTCCGCTTCGGAAACTCGATGTTCGAGCCGATCTGGAACCGGAATTACATCGACTACATCGAGATCACGGCCGCTGAAACCCTTGGCGTCGAGAACCGGGCGGCCTTCTACGAAGAGACCGGAGCGTTGCGTGACATGGTGGCCAACCACATGTTGCAACTGTTAACTCTGACTGCCATGGAGCCTCCCATTGCCTTTGATTCGCATTCCGTGCGCGAGCAGAAGGTGCAGGTGCTGCGATCGATCTATCCCATGACGAAGGAGCAGGTCGCGGCTCGCACCATCCGCGGCCAATACGGCCCCGGCGAGATCGACGGAAAACCGGTGCCCGGCTACCGCCAGGAAAAGGGTGTGAACTCTAACTCGCTTACGGAAACCTTCGTGGCAGTTGAGTTCTATGTTAATAACTGGCGATGGGCGGATGTTCCGTTCTATGTGAGGGCAGGCAAGCGTCTCGCCCGGCCACTCACGGAAATTGCAGTTCACTTTAAGCGGACACCGCAGGCCTTGTTTGCGCGCCGTCCGGGGGACGTCCATCACAACATCGTCGTGATGCGCATCCAACCCAACGAAGGTATTGCCCTGAACTTCGAGGCCAAGACTCCGGGCCCGGAGATGCGGGCCAGTCGCGTGAATATGGAGTTTTCCTACCGCCAGGCGTTCGGCACGGCCACGCCCGTCGCATATGAAACGCTGCTGCTGGACGCCATGCGTGGTGACGCAACATTGTTCACCCGACGGGACGAGGTCGAAGCCGAGTGGCGAGTCATTACCCCCATTGAGGAAGCATGGGCGCAGTTGCCGCCACCGCAGTTCCCCAACTACCCGTCGGGCAGCGAAGGTCCGGCAGAGGCGGATCCGCTTATCAAGCGCGACCGTCATCGCTGGCGAAGACTGATTTCCGATGATGGTCAGCCCGCGTGATCGGCGGCGACGGATCGTGCAGCCCATGATCATCATCCTCATGGGAGTGACCGGTGCGGGCAAGACTGCAGTCGGGCAAGCTCTCGCTGCCGAACTGCGCTGGCGCTTCGTCGATGGCGACGACTATCATTCGTCCGCGAGCGTCGCCAAGATGAAAGCTGGAACTCCGCTGAACGACGCCGATCGCGCCCCTTGGTTACAGGCGCTGCGCGCCGCGATTGTTGGGTGGCGAGATGCAGGTGAGAATGTCGTGCTCGCCTGCTCAGCTCTGAAGGACATGTACCGCCGGATTCTCGTGGTGGGCCCGGAGGTGCGGCTCGTTTTCCTCGAGGGAAGCTACGAGTTAATTGCGCAACGGCTGTTGCAACGTTCGCAACACTACATGAATCCCAATCTGTTGCGCAGCCAATTCGACACGCTGGAAGAGCCGCATGGCGTCCTTACAGTGGATATCGACCAAAGTATTCCACAGATAATCGGCGAGATTCGTACCATCCTGGCTATCTAGGAGCGCTACGAAATCTCGCTTACAATCGATTGCCGATGCCGCGTCGTCGCCCAATTCGCATCCTCCTGTGGTGTCTGCTTGGTGTCGTCGTTGCTGTCATCGTAGCCGCTCTTTCGCTGCTGACGGTGCCGCCTCCGCTCGAAGCCTACCTGCAGGGCCGTGTCATTGAAGCTCTGCGGGAGCATTATCACCGCGACGTCCAACTGCAAAATCTGAAGGTCACGCTGGTTCCTGAGTTCGAGGCAAGTGCCGACAATTTCGTGCTGCCCAACCTCGAACCCAGCCTACCGCCCTTCATCACCGCTAAACACTTCATCGTGAGAGGCGCCTTGCCCGAGCTGCTGCGAAAGCCCGTCCACCTGGGATGGCTGAAGTTCGATGGTCTGGAAATTCACGTCCCGCCAAAGGGCAGCAAGCCCGCCGGCGGCAGTGGCAATTCGGGCGAGCCTGCCAAGAAGATTCGTCTGGCGGACTTTGAGATCGCCAAGGTATTTGCAGATGGAACCATGCTTTACGTTCATCGCAAAGATCCGACGGCAGACCCGATGCTGTTCAACATCCGCAAGCTGTCACTACGCAGTGCGGGGATTGGCCAACCCATGAAATTCAAGGCCGAGCTGACCAACGCGCTTCCGCCTGGTCTAGTTGACTCTACCGGCTATTTCGGTCCGTGGAACTTCGACGAGCCGTCAGAAACCAAGCTGGGCGGCCACTACGTCTTCCAGCACGCCGATCTTTCGGTCTTTAACGGCATCTCCGGCATCCTGTCGTCAACCGGAGACTACACCGGGGCGTTGAACAACATCATCGTGGACGGAACGACGGACACGCCGGATTTCCAACTGGATCGCGGCGCGACCGAAGTGCATCTCACCACGAAGTTCCACGCTGTAGTGAATGGCACCAATGGAAACACGTACCTGCAGCCGGTGGACGCTGCGTTCCTGAACTCTCATGTGATTTGCAACGGCGAAGTCGCGGGTAAGCCAGGAGTTAAGGGCAAGACGATTTCACTCGACGTCTCGGTTCAGAATTCCCAATTGCAGGATTTATTGCAGTTGGCCAGCAAGTCAGACCAACCTGCGATCACGGGAAATATCGACTTCAACGGACACGTGACTGTACCCCCGGGAAATGAAGTAGTTCTGAAGAAGCTTCTGATGAATGGAAATTTCCAGGTAGAGCACGCCCGTTTCACTGATCAACAAATAAGAAACAAAATCATCGAGCTGAGCCGACGTGGCCAAGGTAAACCGAAGGATGACAGCATCCAGGAGGCGCCGGCGCAATTTGCAGGAGATTTTAACTTTCGTAACACTGTTTTGACTTTTCGCCGTCTTCAGTTCAGTGTTCCTGGCGTGGCCGCGCAGACAAAAGGTTCGTACGGAATTGCGAGCGGAAAAATCGACTTTGTGGGAGATGTGCGGCTCGACGCTAAAATTTCTGATGTTGTCGGCGGAAAGGAAAAGTGGGTGCTGATCCCGTTTGACCCGCTTTTCATGAAGCACTCTGCAGGAACCTACTTGCCGGTGAACATCTCCGGGACACGCAACCATCCCGACATCAACCTGGATTGGAAGAAGATCTTCTGAGGGTAGGCCACAGCCGCGGCGGCGGAATTGCCGTTAGCCCCGGTCGTAAGACCTCGGTAAAAGTGGGAAAAAATCAGAACTCGTAGCGGCGATGGTCGCAACACGGTCTCTTCCGGCCGGAGTAAGACCCCCGATCTCTGCACAAAACAGCCGCGCAGCGGCGGAATTGGTGTTAGCCCCGGGCGTAAGAGTCTGTTACGAAACTCCTTGCCGATGATTGCGAACGTAGCTTTTGTTCCACTTTGCCCGCGGCGCGGGTGGTGCAGACCGTTCAGAGGTCGAGTATGCAGCTGAGTTTTGGCCAGTTTGTTCCACCGGAGTCATGGCACCACGAGTTTCGTAACAGCCTCGTAAGCCCGGGGCTAAAGTGGCAAAAGGTGCCGAGCCGCGAAGCGGCGACACGCTCTCGTAAAGCCCGCCTCTACCGGTGGGCACAAAATTCTGAGAGGGCGTTTCCCTTGTCACATACACCTGTGATCTGTGCACTAGCCGCCGTTGTCCTATTCCTCTATTTTGGAGATGCGAGGGCAAGGGAGTTGTGTGTCTTCGCCCTTTTTTCCGTCCAGTGCGGAATCGAGCGGGTGTGGCAGTCCGTCATGAAGATGACGTGTTCGGACCGAGTTGCGCAATCGATCGTCCGGCGCCTTACCTCGAACAGCCGCAGGCAAAGCCACTGGCAGGAAATTGTGCGGCATGTTCCCTCTGCTTAACATCAAAGACGTGGGCGCTTCGAATGGCTTGAGCTACTCAAGTCGATCCGAGCGGAGAGTGCCCGGAGGTGCCGTATGCCTGCGATCAGAGCTTGCCCGGTCTGCGGGAGGAAGAACCGCGTTCCCGCCAAACACCTCGCCGATACCGGCCAGTGCGGCGCCTGCAAGAACCCGCTTCCGCCGGTCGACGAGCCGCTGGAAGTCGATCCTGAACAGTTCGACGAGATCCTGCGCGAGGCACGGGTTCCGGTACTGGTCGACTTCTGGGCCGCGTGGTGCGGGCCGTGCCGCATGGCCGCGCCCCAGGTTGCGCGGACGGCAAAGGACATGGCCGGAAAGGCGATTGCAGTTAAGGTCGATACGGAACGCTATCCCCAATTAGCGGCGCGCTTCAACGTTCAGGGCATTCCAAACTTTCTGGTCCTTTATGGCGGCGCGCCGTCATGCAACAAGCCGGAGTCGTCGACCATTCCCAAATGGAGGCGTGGCTAAAGGCAGCAACGCCGGTCTCGGCAGCTTAGCTTCGCAGCGAAAAGATTGTCCAAGTTGAAGAAAATGAATTAGTCCAGAGACTCCGGTTCCAGCGCGATTCCCTTTTCGCCAGCAGCCTTCCTCTCCCAATACTTGCGCACCCAGGCCTCCCAGCTTTTGCCGGCAGCGGTGTCGCGCCCACTAAACGCCAGGGCAGCAATGTCAGAGTAGGGGATGGAAATCTTCTCGCGTGAGTCTTGCGGGATGACGCGCACCACCGAATCGGCCAGCGTGCTGCCATTGCGGCGATCGAAGATGTAGCCTTCCACGCGCGATCCGTCCTTGCGGGTGATGGTGACATCGCCGCGATAGTCGAAGGCCTTCTCTAACGCCTCGCGAAGTTCGGCTTCGGTGGCGAGATCGGGGATCCAGCCCTCGATCTTGTCGTGGACGGTTCCCTCTGCCACTTCAAGCGTGTCAGGATCGGCGGAACTGAGATGCATGTGCTGCGGTTCGCTCATAGGGCCGCTGTTCGCCTTTCGCCAGAACTAATTCACCACAGAGGCACAGAGACACGGAGAACGGCAATTTCTTGTTTTTCTTTTAAACGGTTTTCTCTGTGTCTCAGTGCCTCTGTGGTGTTTCCTACTTCGCGTCACCGATCTGCACCAGCGGATTGTAAGCATGCACTGGGCGCGTATGCTCCTGCAGCATGGCGGCGGCTTCGTCATCCTCGTACTTGCTTGAGAAGGTCGCCTTCACGGTTGCCAGGAATCCGCGCCACGATCCGAACGTATCGTTCACCGCCGAGGCTTCGTAGCCGCTGTGCACCATGCAATTAGCGCACTTGGGATTGCCCGACTCGGTGCCGTACTTGTGCCACTCGGTCTCGCGCATCAGCTCGTCGAAGGTGTCGGCATAGCCATCCTGCAGCAGGTAGCAGGGCTTCTGCCAGCCGAAGAGATTGAAGGTCGGCATGCCCCATGGCGTGCACGGATAGTCGCGCTTGCCCATCAGGAATTCGAGAAAAAGCGGCGACTGATTGAACACCCACTTGGCCTTGCGGTTCGACAGCATGGCGCGGAACAGCCGCCGTGTGCGCGCGCGTCCCAGGAAATGCTTCTGGTCGGGCGCCTTGTCATAGGAGTAGCCGGGCGAGAGCATCATGCCCTCGACGCCGAGGTCCATCATCTCGTCGAAGAAGGCGCGCACACTGTTGGGATCGGCGCCATCGAAGAGCGTGGTGTTGGTAGTCACGCGGAAGCCGCGTGCCAGCGCTTCTCTCATGCCGTCGAGCGCCAGATCGTATCCGCCCTCGCGGCAGACGGAGAAGTCGTGCTCGTCTTTCTGTCCATCCACGTGGACGGAGAACGTCAGATACTTGCTGGGCTTAAACAGGTCGATCTTTTCTTTGAGCAGTAGCGCGTTGGTACAGAGATAGATGTACTTCTTGCGGGCGACCAGGCCCTCGACAATCTCGGCAATCTGGGGATGCATCAGCGGCTCTCCGCCGGGGATGGACACCATTGGCGCGCCACACTCGTCGACCGCGCGGAAGCACTCCTCGGGCGTGAGGTTCTGCTTGAGCACGTGCGCGGGATACTGGATCTTGCCGCATCCGGCACACGCCAGGTTGCAACGGAAGAGCGGCTCCAGCATCAGCACCAGCGGATAGCGCTTGTGGCCGGTTAGGCGTTGCTTGAGGACGTAAGTCGCTACCGTCCACATTTGAGAAATCGGTACACCCATGTATGCTCCTGGGACGCTTTTCGCTTTTCGCTGTCGGCTATTAGCTGTCGGCTTCGCTCTCGGTTGACTATCAGCCGTTTACGACCCCCGCACCGGCCGAATCGTCATCACGAACTGATTTGTCATCACGAGCGCAGCGAGGGATCTGCTTTTCCCCACTTGCTTTGATGTCATCAAGAGCGGCCCGCTTCGAACAAGAACGAGAACTCTCTTTCGCTTTTATACCTTGCTCGTGTCATAATGTCAACTGTACCTGTTACTTGGAAACGAAATGAGTGACATAGAACAGAGCAATGTTTCGGCAATTCAGAGTCCGTCCGCACCGGAAATAGCCTTGCACGGCATGACCGCGACCGATTGGCCTTCGGTTCGGGCTATCTACGCCGAAGGCATCGCCACCGGCAACGCCACCTTTGAAACCTCGACTCCCGAGTGGGAAAAATGGGATGCAGGCCATTTGAAGTCGTGCCGCTTGGTAGCGCAACAGAACAACGACGTGATTGGATGGGCGGCGCTCAGCGGTGTTTCCAGCCGCTGCGTGTATGCCGGCGTCGCCGAGGTCAGCGTTTACGTCGCCGAGCGGGCGCGCGGACTGACGATAGGTTCAAAGCTGCTGGAAGCTCTGGTGGCCGCTTCGGAGCGCGAGGGTATCTGGACCTTGCAGGCAGGGATTTTTCCCGAGAACATCGCCAGCCTCAAAGCCCACGAGCAGTGTGGCTTTCGCGTGGTCGGCATCCGCGAGCGGCTGGGCTGCCTCGATGGACGCTGGCGCGATGTGGTGCTGATGGAGCGCAGGAGCGATGTGGTGGGAGTGTGAATTCGGGGGTTACGAGGTAAACAGGTGCAAGACCGTTACACGGGGGATGTAGGTGATTTTGGAAAGTACGGGCTGTTGAGGGCTCTATGCTGCAGAGACAGCATGGATCGATTGAGCCTTGCAATTGTCTGGTATCTGGTGAATCTCACCGAATCAAATGGAGACGGAAAACACGTTGGTTACTTGGTGAAAAACCAAGCGAAGTATCGAGGCTGCGATGACGAGCTCTTATGTGAGCTTCGCAGGCTTCTTATTGACCCACAGGGTAACGTGATTGTTCAGAACCGCCGAGTCGATATTATTCGCAGTAGCAACATATTTCCGAAGGACACCATCTTCTACGAGGCTAACCTCCACCTCGCCGGTGTGACGGCGACCGAGCGAGCCAGATCTAGGCAAGCGTGGCTGGAACTTGCCTTAAAGCAAACCGAACGTGCCGAGGTTGTGTTTCTTGACCCTGACAACGGCATCGAATGTCAGTCGGCCAGCGCAACTGCTCCGAAAACAGGTCCAAAGTACACTCTCTGGAATGAAATCCAGGAGTTTGTTAAGCGTGGGCAGTCGGTACTTGTATACCATCACCTGTGTCGTTCCGGTCCGCACCCAGAGCAAGTGAGAGCGCTTTGCGAACAATTTGGGAGAAAACTGCCCAACGGCTTCACTACGCGTGCGCTGATATTCAAGCGCGGAACTCCCAGGGCTTATTTCATTGGAATGGCTCTCAAACACAAGAGTAGACTCGATTCACAGCTTTCGGGTTTCATGGCGACAAACTGGCGCCGACATTTCGATCAGGTTACATGCCCGCACCCAAACACTCTCTAGCAGAAACAACCCCCGGGCGCCGGCTCCCCGTGCAGTCCCGCAGCCACCACACGGTGCAGCGAGTACTCGATGCCGCCAGTTCCCTGCTGGAGCAGATGCCGCTGGAAGACGTCACTACCACGCGCATCGCCGCAGAAGCTGGGCTGTCGATTGGCGCGCTGTATCGTTTCTTCCCCGACAAGCAGACGATCATCGACGCCATCGCCGTGCGCCATGTCGAGCAGTTTCGCGCCTCGCTCGAAGACACGGTGATGAAGACCATCGAGCGCGAGTTCGCCAACCTTGAGACCTTCGATCCCGCGAAGGTGCTCGACAGCGTGGTCGATGCCTACATCGTCTATCTCGACGCGCATCCGGATTTCCGCACCATCTCGTTTGGCCGCTACATCAGCGCGGCGACGAAGGAGCGCGAGGCCTCGCCGAATGTCGGATTGCCTGCACTGCTGAAGAACTTCATGCTGGAGCGGCTCGGCATTCCCAACACTCCGGAGCTCGATCTAATGCTGCGCGTGGTAAGCGAGGCGGGCGAACGCCTGATCGCGTACGCCTACGAGCAACCGACGCGCGAGGAGCGCGATCGCATCATCGCCGAGATGAAGCGCATGCTGGCGGGATACCTCTTCCCGGAAAACGTGTAGCCCGCAAGTTTTCCGGAAACCGATTAGGCTGCTCTACGAGCTTGATCGCCGCGCGATGCCAGGGCTTGCGCCACCAGCGGCCAGCCGTCTTTCACGCTCGGCACCGCGGGCTGCCAGTCCGTAGTCTGCTTCAGCTTCGCGTTGGAGACGCGCTGCGAGCGCGAGAAATACTTCCACACATCGCCGAACATCAAGCCCCCGAGGAAGCCCGGCAGGTGCATCGGCTTGCCGGCGCCGACGGCAGCGGCGAGCGTGCGCAGATATTCGGCGAAGGTCACAGGGTTGTCGTCAACGACGTTGTAGATGCCCGCAGGAGCATTCACCGCAGCGGCAACAGCCTGCCCTGCGTCGGGCACATAGATCGACGAGAAGTAATTCGTACCAGGGCCGATCTGATTGAGCAGCCGTTTGCGCGCCATGGCAATCGTCTCGTGGGTCGAGGGTGCGTCCTCTCCATAGAAGCCGGCGAAGCGGAGGACGACACCGCGCCCGCCGGCTTGGGCAAACCGCGCGGCCTCCCGTTCGCCCTCCAGCGCCGCGCGCAGGACGGCGGTGCCGCCATCGTCGGTGGGCGAAGTCTCTTCCAGCCAGCGGCCACCGCCGTCGGCATAAACAAAGGTGATGGACTCGTGCAGATAGGCGTCCACGCCGGCCCCGATCGCGGCGTCTACCAGCAGGCGTGCGCCGGTAGTGCGCAGGAGGTTAGTCTCATCCCAGTGGTGGCGATCGCGGATCTTCATGACCGAACCAATCTTAGTGGTCAGTCGAATCACTACCTCGCTGCCGGCAATGGCCTGACGCACCGACTTGGGATCGTACAAGTCACATTCGACCGGTTCGGCTCCCAGACGGCGTACCGCGTCAGCGTTCTCTTTGCCGCGTGCCGTCGAGCGCACGCTATGCCCCGCTTTCACCAGGGCCGCCAGGCTCGGCCGACCCACCACTCCTGTTCCGCCCGCAACAAATACTTTCCGGCCCATCGCACTAACCTCCTCATAGTTTCGATACCGGCGAACGTGAAAAGACGCAGGAGTGAGGAGCGCATAGGCGGTGCTCCCCGCCACCGGGCCTTACGAATTATTTATGCAGGTTTTATTCGCGGCTTATACGGACCGTTATCCAATTGCAGTGTGAGGATGCGTGGTAGCAATCCAACCCCACGCCCAAGAGAGGCAGTTACGAGAATGTCGACCCAGGAAGTATTCGTGCAGAAGTTTGCCAGCTTGTTTGTCCACTATAGCGAAGCTCTGGAGCTAACGTCAGAGCGCGAAAGTTGCCTCCAGCTAAACGGGTGGGATGAACTGCCCGTTGCCGAACGCGATCGCATGGTTGCTGCCGCGCGGCTCGCATTGCTGGAAATCGAGACGACGACGCGTATGGAAGACGATTCCCGCCGCTATTATGCCAAGCCGGGTGAAGAGGAGTGGGGCTGCTGAACCTGAATCAACGGAACCGCGCGGTGGAGCACAAGCTCCGCCCGCGCCAATTCAAGCGAGAGTTTGTGGAGGCGCCGATGCCACACTCGAATACCAATCACCTGCCTGAACTGGCACGTCATGTGCTTCGTCCCGCGCTGGTCGAGGCGAAGTTAATGACCGAGAAGCACGTGCATGATGAGGTATACGCCATAACTGTCGCCGAGGAGTTACGCACCGTCGAATTGAAGATCGCAGCGCTGGAAGAGGCTCTCGGCGTGAAATGCACAAGACCGTCGTGTGGCGGGTTTTCGACTCCGTGTCATGCTGAATGGTTTCACACGAAGTCTGCCGAGTTAGACATCCGTCTGCGTCAAATCGAGCAGACCGGCGAAAATTAGAGCCCTGCGAACTCGCGTGACTTCCTGTAAGCAAGGCGCGCCCAGTAAACAAGGGCGCCATTGCGGACGCCCTGCTCACGATGATCTCAGGATCATGCCCTAGTGTTTCATGCCATTGCCCGACGCGGTGCTGCCGTTATTGTTCGACGCATTGGCGGTGCCCGTCTGCTGCAGCCAAGCTGCGAGCTTGGGACCCTGCTGCTCGCGTAGCGTGATACAGCTGTTGATGGTCTCGATCGCTTCTTTCTGGTTGCGCTCAGTGCCGGGGAACGGATGCTGCTGGAAGAACTGTTCCACCTGGTCGCGCTTCTGGGCATCGCAGAAGCTACCGGCAACACCCAGGAAGATTCCGATCCCTCCCAGGCCGCCGCCCGTCTTCTTCTGGATTTCGTCGTAGTGCTGGCGCACGAAATCCCATGTCAGCGTCTCGCCCTCCGGCGTGTCCATGGTATTGCCCAGAACGTAGAGGTCCTGCCCTCGCACATCCGGGGTAAGTGTCCAGTCCAGTGTCTGTTGGATCAGATCTGTCGACGGGAAATCCGCCAAGCCATAGAAGTAAAGATAGTACTGCTCGGGAGACTGGCCTGGCTGTTTCAGCTTGGCCTTGAACTGGGCATACAGATCCGGATCGCCGTGACGGGCTGCAACCGCAATGGCCGCACGCGCCAGGGTTCCGTCCACAGAATCCGGGTTCTTCATGTATTCCTGCGTGATCGTACGAGCCTGCTGAATTACCGTTGGATAGTCGGCCAGGTTACCCAGAGATGTGTACAAAACCGCGCGCTTCTGCTTCAGCTCAGGTGTGTCGCCCGGCTTGGATGTGTAACCGACCTGCTGCAGCAGCGGCGAGAACGTGCTGCGCAGCCATGCCTGGAACTGCGGCCGGTCGGCGTCGGTCACCATGTTCTGGTTGATGTACTCCAGGTGTCCGAAGAAGTTGGTCAGCAACACCGAGCCAGGAGTGTCCTTCAACTGAGCGCCAAGGGCCAGGTAGTCCCCAACGCTGTGCATGCCGGCACGCATCAAGGCCCATTCATTGCCGATGAGCGCGATGCGCTCTTCCGGAGTCAGGGCGTCTTCGGCTGCTTTGCCAAGCTGTTGTAGCGCGCCGGTGTCATAGTCGAAGCGGTAGTAGCCCAGCGCACCGGCATCAGGAAAGACGAATTTCGGGCATCCCTTGAGCGTGAACTGCTGTTGCCGCTCGGTCAGCATGAAGGTCTGGTCGGTCGCGGCTCCTTCTCCCAGGCCCTTGACACGGACAGGAATCTGCCACAACTGATCGTTCGCCTTCTCAAACGCTTCGGGTGTATTGAAGTAACGCTTCTGGGAAAGCGCCAGCGTAGTGTTGCCACCGCTGCACTTGGCTTCGACGCCCAGATAGGGCTCGCCCGGCTGCATCACAAACGTCGGCATGATCTTGTCGATGGGCTTGTGCGAACTGCGCGCCATGGCGCTCCAAAAGTCCGACGCGGTAGCGTTGCCGTAAGCGTGCTCCTTGAGGTAGAGGTTGACCCCGGCTCGGAAGGCGTCATGACCTAAATAAGACTCGAGCATGTGCAGCACCGACGCGGTCTTGCCGTAGGCGATACCGTCAAACAATGACTCGATCTGGCCGCGGCTTTCCGCCGCCTGATGAATCGGGCGCGTGTTCTGGGTGCTGTCCTGCGCCAGCGAATTCATGGTCAGGTTCACCACATCCTGCGGGACCAGCCACTCGGGCTTCCACTGCTCCAGGGGATGCGGCGTCATCCAGGTAGCAAAACCTTCGTTGAGCCAGATATCGTCCCACCATTCCATGGTGACGAGGTCGCCAAACCACTGATGCGCGACTTCGTGTGCGATGGTTTCCGCGACCCCCTTCCTGTCGCCGACCGAGGCCGTCTTCTCATCCACCAGCAGCGCGGTTTCGCGGTAGATGATGGCGCCCCAGTTCTCCATGGCGCCGGCCTGGAAATCGGGCACGGCAATCTGATCGAGCTTGGGCAGCGGATACTTGATGCCGTAATAGTCATTGTAATAATGCAGGATGGCCTTGGTGGCTTCCAGCGGATAGTGGGTCAGGTTCTCGTTGCCGGGAACCGTGCAGACGCGCAGCTTGATGCCGTCTACCGAATCGGATTCGCACCGCCAGTCGCCCACGGTGAGCGCCACCAGGTAGCTCGACATCTTTGGCGAGGTGGCAAACTTCATGGTGTGCTGATCGCCGGGCCCGGGCGTATCGGAAATGGCCTGGTTGTTCGAGATCGCGGTGTCGCCCTTGTCGATCGTGGCTGATATATCGAAGGTCGCTTTGTACTCGGGTTGGTCGAAGCAGGGGAAGGCTACGCGGGCATCGACGGCTTCCATCTGCGAAACAGCATACTTGCGGCCCTTGTAGGTGCTGAGATACAGCCCACGCAGCTTGTCGTTGAGCTGGCCGGTGTACTTGATATGGACCTGTGCCGCACCGGCGGGAAGGGGCTTGTCGACGGTGAAGGTTGCCATCTCGTTCTTCTCGTCGGTCGAGACCTTAGCGGTCTGGGTCTGGCCGCCCGCTGTGATGGTCACGTCGCGGAAGGTAATCTCGACGGCATTCAGCGTGATGGTGTTGCTGGGCTTGTCAAGCTTGACATCGATGGTCTCGTCACCATCGAAGCTGTTGTTCGCAAAGTGGATGGTGAAGCCGAGCGAATAATGGTCAGGCGCTACGCCGCCGGGCAGGCGCTGGGCGAGAGCTGTGCAGCAGGCAAGCAGGCCTACAGCACACACGAGCAAAGTACGTTTCATAACCAATCCTTAGTTTCTACAGAGAATAGAGGATACCGGGTGCCACGTATGAAGAAGTACGAGCGAAACCTGCCCCAGGTTCCGCGAAGATCTACCGGAATTTTAGACGATTCCGGCGAAAAGGGGTGAGCGCGGGCAGAACCTGCAGAATGCGACCCGGGCAGCCCTGGAGGTCTGCTCGTCCGAAGCCCTCGCGGATCAGGCGCGCCTGTTCCGCCATTTTGAATCGATCCTAACGGCCACGGCTCACGTCATTTTCCCGAGCGAAAGGGCGACGCCGGCAGGCCGGTCCCGTTGAACAGGTTCCCATCGGGACTGTTGGCCCAGTCGTAGCGAACGAACTTCGGTGCGCTTACCTCCGAACTCGACACGACGATGGTGGCTCCCTCGATCTGTGCCTGGGCAGGAACATACTTGCCATCAGCGCCCGCGATTTCGAAGCCGCGCAGTGGGCCGGTCTTGGCGACCAGCCCGCCGGTGGTGTGATCGAACCAGACGAGCAGTGCATGGTCTTCTGTCGTCGTCTGCCGGTAGAGCGGGCCGGAATACTCGATAGCTTCGCCGTAAGCCATGGCGCGAGCTCCCAGCGCCAGCCGCGCGCCTACATCCTGTTTGTTGGTGGGATGTACATCGTCAGGATTGCCAATGTCGATCGACACCGTCATCGCGGTTTTGCGAAGAGCCAGAGCGCTAATCTGGCCCTCGCGGACGCCGGGCCAGTCTTCCCTCGGCGTCGAGGTGAAGTTCGAGATCTGCACGTAGAGGAAAGGGAAATCGCCGATGCCCCAGTCGCTGCGCCAGTCGCCAATGAGGGTCTGAAAGAGGCGCCCGTAGAGCCAGGCACGATCGAGCGACGAGTTGGCCTCGCCCTGATACCAGATGACACCGCGAATCGCGAAGGGTGTCAGCGGAGCGATCATCGCATTGTAAAGATTTCCCGGTCCCCATGAAGTCAATTCGGGATGCCAGGGAAACTCCGGCAGCGGCTTGCCGGCGGCTCGCGCGGCTTCTGTCTGTTGCTTTTCGTAGGCCTGCGACAACGCGGATTCCGGTTGTTTGTCGATCATGGTGGCGCGGGCAGCGAATACCGGCATGAGGCCGGCGTCGGCCCCCAGAGCGTGCAGACTGGTCCAGGCTTCGGCCGGAGTACCTCCCCAGCTGGCATCGATCACGCCGATGGGAACCTTCTCCTTCTGCTGAATGTCTCGGGCAAAGAAATAGGCGACGGCGGAGAAGTCGCGCACCGAGTCAGGAGTGCAAGCCGTCCATGGCGCCATGATTGCGGCCTCAACGAGGGGATAGTCCGAAGAGGCGCGCTTGAGGTGCAGCAGCCGGATGTTGGGATACTTGGCGGCGCCAATCTCGGCGTCAGAGTTAGCAACCCTGCGCATCTCGAACTCCATGTTCGATTGGCCGGACGCCACCCACACGTCACCCACCAGCACATCGTGCAGCGTAATGATATTGATGGCCTTCACCACGAGATCGAAGGGACCGCCCGCCTCGTGCGGGGAGAGATAGAGACTCCAACGGCCAAGGTTGTCAGCGACCGTGGACTTCGTCTCTCCGCGAAAAGTGACGGCCACAGTCTCGCCCGCCGCTGCCATGCCCCAGACGTGGACAGGAAGCTGCCGTTGCACGACCATGTGATCGGCAAAGACGGCAGGCAGCGAGACTTGGGCGAAAGCGGTGAAAGAAGCAAACAGGGTGAGCAGAAGGGCGATCTTCGGGGTCTTCACGCGACCAATTTACTCCAATTCAGCAGGTGATGGTTCCTGGCCATAGAGGTGGGATTCCGGATGCGCAACAAAAACAACACCCGCCGGAGGGCGATCCAGCGGGTGCCCTACCGTCCCGTGAATCTCGTGCTCGCTAAAGCCCGGGACGGAATCGTGCTGCAGGGCAGGAAATCAGCTTCGCCCCACATCGTGTCAAGAACTGTAGTAGAAAATCGTTATTCTTGTAAAGTAAATAAATATCAAAAAGATGAAAATCTGGCGCGAAACAGGGGTGGCAGGAAAAAAATTCCGTGTCCGGTCAGGGACGTTTGGCTGGACCAGGGCGCAGTTTGTCAGCGGGAACGACGCCCTCCCCTTCCAGAACCGTATAGAAGTGGTCGGCAGGCAGATCAGTCAACGTTTCAACCTTTCCGGAGGGCCAATGGATCTCCACCCGTTCAACTTTGGTGGCGGACCCCAGGCCGAAATGCAGGCGGAGATCGTTCTGCGAAAGGTAGCTCCCCCCGCTGTGGACCTCGTCGGTCTGCGTCATACCGCCGGCGACGACTTTGACACGTGCATTCAGCGCCAGGCGGTTGCTCTTGGTCCCAGCCAACTGGAAGCTTACCCAGTGGCGGCCAGGGACGCCCGGATTCTTCAGGATCATGGGCCCGCCGTCGAGGTCACTGACCACCACGTCGAGGTTGCCGTCGTTGAAGAGGTCGCCGACCGCCAAACCGCGAGACACGTGCCTCTCTTTCAGGGCTGGTCCGGCGAGGTCGCTGGCGTCGCAGAAAGTGCCGTCCTTCTGATTGAGTTGCAGCAACTTGGGCTCGCGATAGCCTCCGCCTGAGGGCAGAGTGTCGACTTGGGGGTAGACATGGCCGCTCACCGTGATAAGGTCGACCCAGCCATCGTTGTCGAGGTCGGCGAAGGCCGTTCCCCACTTCACCCAGGGCAGTGACGGCAGGGCCACGCCCGAGGCGTAGGAAACGTCGGTGAAGTTCCAATCGCCGTCGTTGCGGAAGAGAAGGTCGTTCTCGTCGGAGAAGTTGGTTACGTAGATCGAAGGGCGTCCTGTGTGCATGTAGTCGCCCAGGGCGATGCCCATCGAAGCCTGCTCGGAGCCGTCCTCACTCACGGCGGTGCCGGATTCCAGCCCGATCTCCTTGAATTTGCCATTGCCCTCGTTCTTGTACAGGAACTTCGGCGTCGAATCGTTGGCGATGTAAATGTCGGGACGTCCGGTGTTGTTGAAGTCCGCCCACACCACGCCCATCCCGTAGTAGCCGTTGGGATCGCTGACGCCTGCGCTCTTCGAAACATCGGTAAATGTTCCATCGCCGTTGTTGTGAAAGAGCGAGTCGCCGGCGCCCTTCAGGCCGCGCGGACCGCACTGCACATCGATGCCGCGATACTTGCAGTTGGGCGAATTCCCGAAGCCTGGGAGATCGTTGAGATGAAAGTCAACATAGTTGGCAACCATCAGGTCGACGAAGCCGTCGCCATCATAGTCGCCGAAAGCCGCGCCGGTAGACCAGCGTCCGTCCGCCACTCCGGCCTTGGCGGTGACGTCGGTGAAGGTGCCATCGCCGTTGTTGTGATACAGGATGTTGCCGCCGAGGCAGGTCACGTAGAGATCAGGCCAACCGTCATTGTCGTAATCACCCACCGCTCCGCCCATCGCAAAGCATGGCTTGGTCAGTCCCGATTTGGCGGTAACGTCGGTAAAGGTGCCATCGTGATTGTTGTGATACAGCGCGCCCAGGCTCTTCTCTCCCTTGATCGCCATCTCAACCGTGGGAGCGTTGGTGAAGTAGATATCCAGCCAGCCATCGCCGTCATAGTCGAACAGGATTACGCCACCGCTCATGGACTCGACGATGTATTTCTTGGAAGGATCGGAAGTGTGCTTGAAGGTGATGCCGGTCCTGGCGGTGATGTCCTCGAGCTGCGGGATGGGACGCCCACTGCACTTGGTGGTCTTCGCACCCGGAGGAGGAGGAGGAGGCACAGGGTGGCCACCTTGCGCGAGGGCGAAGTTAGCACAGAGGCAGATCGTGATGAGCGTCTTGGCAAGGTTCATGGAGTAATTCGAATTAGATCAGATTCGGTCGTCTCACGGGTGGAGAACGGGCTTAGCGGCACAGCTGAAGCCGCGCCCTTTCAAAGCATTCCTCTCAGCGCTTACATGGGCGCGGAACTGCTGGCCCGCGACTTCGCTTTCAAATCTTTGTAAGTTTGCAACTCGCGATCAGCATCGGCGGTGCGTCCATCTTTGCGGTAGGCCGCCTGTAACTGGTAGTGAACGTAATCGGTCTGCGGAGCCAGACGGGCAGCAGCTTCCAGATAGGTGATCGCCTCCTTCGCCTGCCCCTTGTCGAGGAGGATTTTCCCTAACTGATATTGTGCGTTCGCATAATCCGGCCGGTCATTGATCACCTCGCGAAACAGGACCTCGGCGTCGGCTACCTTGGCCTGCTGCAAGTACACGAATCCCAGGTTGTACCTCGAATCCGGATCGTTAGGAATGAGTGCCAGTTCGGCCTTGAATTGGTCCGCTGCCTCGGGCCACTTCTCCCAGCGAAGATCGGCCAGGCCTTGATAGTAATGAGCTTTCGGTAGCGAAGGATTGGCTTGCAGGGCACGCTGCAGCGTCGCCACCGCTTTGCCATAATCGCCGATCTCGATCCAGAGCTCGCCGACCAGAAGCAGGGTGCTGTCGGGTAAATCGCTGTTCTCGAAGGTCGACAAGACCTCCGAAGCCTGTTTCAGCTCTCCCTGGCGCGCCAGCGAGGCCGCCCAGGCGTAACCCACGGCGGGGTCCTGCATTCCTCGTGTGCCCAGCGGAGTGAAGGTCTTGACGGCATCGGCGTACTTGTCTTGCGCAAAATAGGATAGTCCCAACATCGCTCGCAGAGGAGCGGAGCCTGGAGTCTGCTGTAAGGCGCTTGAAAGGCCGCGGATCGCCTCGGGATAATTCGCAACTTTGAACGCACAGACACCGATGTTCTTATCCAGCCCGGGAACCGCAGGGTCCCAATGCTCAGCCTGAAGATAATGATCCAGAGCCGAGTTGAATTCGCCGCGAACGGCTTCCGAAGTTCCGAGATCGCTGAAGCTGGCGCCGAGTATATCCCGCAGATTCTTCTCCTGCGCGTCGGCCGCAGCGCGTTGCTTGTCGGTAAAGTTTGCGTGGGCCAGGACCGAAGCGTCCACATGCGCGAAAGGATCGGTGCTCCCCGGCAGCGGTGGCGCAGCTTCGTTCTCGTCTTGAGGGGCAAGCGGCACAATCGCAGCGCCCGTTCCGCCTTCGGCCGTAACCATCGCCGAGACGCTCTGCTGCGTCTGCTGCATCACCTTGTTCTGAAGGTCCCGCGCTTTCGCGAGGAAGACTTCGCTCTCTTCTTTGTGGCCCGACTTCTCGAGAATGCGGCCCAGGTCCACGTAGGCGCGCCTGATCTGATAATTCGAGCGCGCTTCGTCCGAACCGGTGTATTTCACCGCCTTACGCAAGTTCTCTTCCGCGCTTTTCATGTCGCCTTGCGCGTAGGCATTCAATCCCATGTACAGCCACGGCTCGGGCCAATTAGGATTGATCTCCGACGCGATCTTCAGATACCTGTCCGACAGCTCATACTGCCGTTCACTGGCGGCGATGAAGCCCACCATGTAGTTTGCGAGAAAGTCATGCGGATAGTTGGTGACTTCTTTTTGCAATTCCGCCTTGGCTTCGGGCGTGGGCTTCCATTCATTCAGCGAGAGCTGGGCCAGAGCCAGGAAGTAGTGAGCGTGAGGCGTCTTGGGATCAAGCGCCACGGCACGTTGCAGTTCGCGAATCGCGGCAGGCAGGTCCTCGGCGTCACGATAGGCGCGGCCGAACAACACGTGCAGCGAACCGCTGTCCCCGGCGATGTCAATCATCTGCTGGAAGACCGCGGCGGCGCGTTCCTTGTCCTTCGGGTCCTTGGTCGCGAGCAGGCAAATCCCGAGCGTATAGAGCGTATCGATACTGGGGTCGAGTTTCGCGACGGCCGTGAGGTCGCTGGCGGCCTTTGCATACTCGTGCTTCTGCATGAAGGCGCGGCCCCGTACCGTGTAGGCCCTCGCGTTGTTGGGGTCGAGAGCCAGGACCTTGCCGGACTCCGCGATGGCGTCGTCGTACTGGCGGGCCTGCAGGTCGGCAATGGCCAGGTCAACCCGCGTGCCGGAAATATCTTCAAACGTAAGCGAGCTGCGGTACAGCTCAACCGCCTGCGGCCAGGCGGACTCCAGCAGCCGCAGCTGCCCCATCTCTCGCAGCGCCAACGCAATCAGCAGGCTGCTGGCCCGCGCAATGGCAGCGGAATCGCGGGTGCTTCGGGCGGCGTTAGCAGCCTCGACTCGCCTGGAGAGTTCCGCTTCGGCAGGGGTAATGCGCTTGTCTGTGATTTTCGGTGCGGGCCCGGAGGATTGTGCAACGGTTGCAGGAACACTAATCAAGAGCGCCAGGAAAGCAGCGAACATTACGAACAAGAGAGGATGGCGTCGGCGCCGGCGGGGACCGCCATGCTGGCCCGGACAACGTTTACCAAAAAAAGGATGACCCACTGCACCTGACACTAATCGGCGGGGCCTGAAATTTCAAGCCCCGCCGATGGATGTTTAGGAGGTTTCAGTTCAGCTTCTCGTTCACCTAGAAAGTGAACTTGAGACTGTACTGCAATTCGCGTCCGGGATGGACGGCATTCGTTTGACCGAAGTTACCAAGCTGCCCCGGAGTTTGGGCGGTTACCACGTTATTGGTGGGGCTGCACGCGCCGCCGTTGCAAATCAGGTTGTTGCCTGAGTAATTGGCGTTGATATTGGTGCCGCCGTAGAAGTTGGCATGGTTGAACATGTTGAACATGTCCATGGCGAACTTCACCCGGACACGCTCTTTGATGTACCAGCTCTTCGCGAACTGGGCATCGAAGGTGACGGTGTGAGGACCGCGGCAGCTGCCGATGCTGGCAAGATTAGACGGCAGGGTGCCCAGACTGTAGCCCACCAGCGTAAAGGCGTTCGGGTTCAGGATCTGGTCGCCGCCAACTCCCCCACCGGAATTGCAGCTGATTACTCCGGCACTATTTCCTGGAGCGTACAGGGGACGGTTCGGGTTGGTATACCCACTCCCTGTAAGCGAACTGAGAGTGCTGCCGTCAATGCCGCTGGCTCCGCTGGTGAACACCGTCATGTTGGTGCCCTGTGCCCAGGTGCCAATGCTGTTGAACTGCCAGTTGCCGCCGATGGCCTGAACGAAGGCATTCTGGCCGCTCAGCTTCGGCAGAAAGAACACCTCGTTGAATACCAGAATGTTGGGACGGTTAATGTTTGTGCTGCCTTTATTCAGGTTCGGGTCGGAGTTAAGTAGCCAGGCTTCCTGGTTGACGCTGCCGGAAGAGTTGTCCAGCTCTACGTTACCGATCGAGTGGGACCAGGTGTAGGCCAACTGGAAGGTGGAGAAATTCCCCGTCTGCGCCTTGAACAAAGCCTGCAAGGAGTTATAGGTGGCGTGTCCTTCGCGAGCGAATTCGCCGATGAAGCCGAAGTTGCCGGCAGGACGATAAGCGTTGAGTGCTGAACCGTTGAGGAAAGCGGTCTGAGTCCAGTCACCGTACGGAACCTGGTTCAGATCCTGTTGCGAGGTGAGGTGAATTCCCGAGTTGCCTACGTAGGCCAGTTCGAGCGTCATGTTCTTGCGGAATTCCTGCTCGAGGGCCACATTCCATTGCCAACTGTTCGGGGTTACGCCTCTGGGATCCTTGGCCGCGTTAGGTGAAACCGCCGGGTTTGCCAGGGAAGCGCCAGCCGCGAGCGTGCGATCAACGGTTGCATTAATCACGAAAGGTGCGGTGTGCGCCAGTTGCTCGTCAATGCCCACGAGTTCACGCTGGAAGAACTGTCCGGCGCCTATGCGGAAGGCAGTCTTGCCGTCCCCAAAGACATCCCACGCTATGCCCACGCGAGGAGCGATGTCGTGATTGTTGTTGTTGACCAGAGCGCTATTCACGCCCGGAGTTCCACCGGACAAGGGAAGATTGACGCCGAGCGATGCCAGGTACTTGGCCTGGTTCACGCAAGGCGCGGTTCCCGGCACGATGACAACGCCGTTGCAGGCATCCAGGGGATTGCCAGATGGGTTGTAATCGCCCAAGTTGAACGACGCGATTGCGTTGTTGCCGGCATAGGGTTCGCGGTAGAACGACCACCGGAAGCCGTAGTTAAGGGTCACGTTCCGGCGAATCTTCCAGGTGTCTCCGAAATACCACTCAAAGTCATGCCAGTGAAGATAAGCGGTAGCGTTGATGCTGTTCTCGCCCGCGTTAAACACCTGCCCGGGAACCAGCAGGTTAGCCAGTTGGTTTCCAGTCGGAACGCCACCGGGCCCCAGGTTTCCGTTGGCAGCGTTAAAGGCCGGAGTGTCGACACCGCCGTTGCTGTCTTCGATCTTGTCATTCCAGCTATAGAAGACACCAACTTTGAAAGTGTGGTTTCCGTAGACCTTGGAGAGGTTGTCCTGAATGGTGTAGAGATCTTCATGGTTACCGTAGGGCGCGATGTTCCAGATTGTCTGACCGCTGCCGTAGGGCTGCAATCCGCCCCAGACCGCGCCGCCGCCGGAACCGATCAGCGCGCCGGGCTGTTTGATAGAGCTCGGCCACGAGTACGGAACCGCGGCTGCGATTTGCGCGACCAACCCGGGGTTCGTGCCGCCCAGTGTCGTGATAATCGCGTTGTTGCCGTAGCCAAACTCGACGTCGTTCACCATGGTGTTGCTGATGGTCGAAGTCAGTTTGCCCATCACGCTCTTCGAAGGCTGGCTCCAGTTGGCGGCCACCGTCGGGAAGATAGAGTCTCCCCAGAAGGTGCCGGGGTTGGGCGCCGGATTCGTCCAGGAATCCTGGGTCCAGCGGAAGGTCGCGCGATTCGCCTTGTTGAAGTCGTAGTCAGCGCGAACGTTCCATTCGCTCCAGTTGAGCTTGTTTGGAATGCTGGCTGCCCAGTTGTTTGCGCCACCGGTCGCGCCTGCGACGTTGGGAAGAGGATAGAAATTAGCGATCAGCTCACCAGCCGCGCTGGGGTTGGCAAGCTTCAGCGGATTGCCCGGCGCCTGCAATGCCGCAGGAATGACGGGGGCCGACGCGCCGCAGCTTAGACCCTGGCTGAAGTCGCCGGTTCGCTCGGCAGCCGTCGGAACGCAAGCTGCTTCCGAGGTGCCGCGGATTTCACGGTTCCATTCCTGGTTCCACCAGAAGAACAGCTTGTTCTTCACCACTGGGCCGCTGATGTTGTAGCCCCAGTCATTACGGCGAAGTTCCGCTTTGCCGGTGTTGTTGTGGTTGGAGAACCAGTCGTTGGCGTCGAGCGCATCATTACGGCCTGCATAAAACATTCCGCCGTGGAACTGGTTGGCGCCTGACTTGGTGGTAAGACTGATGATCGCGCCCGATGCCTGGCCGTATTCCGGACCATAGGAGTTGCGGATCATCTTGAACTCGGCGATGGTGTCGACCGAGGGATAAACCAGAATTGTCCGGTTCGAACCGACGTCGTTGTTATTCACGCCGTCCACCAGGAACAGATTGTTGGTGTAAGGGTTGCCGTTGACGGAAAAGTCGACGCCGCCGGCGAGTCCTTTATCGCGGGAATCAAACGAATTGGCCGCGTTGACACCGGGAGACAGCTGCGTCAGGCCGACAAAGTTCTCGCCGTTCAGCGGGAGTTCGCGCACTTGAACGCCCTGGACAACTTCGCCCATGGCTGCCGAGCTCGTCTGCACCTCGATGGCGTCGGCTTCAACCGTGATCTTTTCGGTTACCGCACCGACGTTCAACTTCGCGTCCTGTGTGGTCACGGTCGAAACGTGGACCGGCACGCCCTGGGCGACGAATTGCTTAAAGCCCTCCTGCGAGAAGGTAACCTGATACATACCGACGGGCACTTGGGGAATCGAATAGGAACCGGAACTACTCGTGGTCGCAGTGTAGGTGGCGTTGGTGGCCTCGTTGACAGCGGTCACCTTAGCTCCCGAGATTATGGCCCCAGTGGTATCTGTTACGTTGCCGGTGATGGTGCCGGAATATTGCTGCGCTTGAAGAGCGAAAGGAATCGCCAGCAGCAGCACTAACAAACTGAAAAGCGCGCGAACCACAGAGCGCGTTTCGCTCGCAGCATTCCCCTCTGCCAATCGAGAACTCATGCCACACCCCTCGGAGAATTTGTATTCGTCAAACCGATCCCCACAATATCGTTATTCTTGATAGGCCCAAATTAAGTGGCAGTACGACCGGCTCCGCAGATTTTTCGGAGATAGAACCCCAGAGTCGCGGCCCGCCATCCTGAGCCTAGTGCGTTTGTACTAGAGGGTTTCTAATCCTTGTTCCGCTTGCATGTCAACAGAATAATGTTATTCTAGGGCCAAATTCGTAAACTTTATGTTTCCCAAATCGGAACGCCGATCAGACCCAAGCGCCAGGGATGGAAGTCGAGTCTAGGAGAATCGACAAATCTGTGATAAATGGAAGACTCCGATAGGCCGACCTTTATCATAATGGGCCCGTTTCTTGGGGTTCGTGGGTGGGTGCAGTTGGGATAGCGCTCACTTTTACGATTTGGATACCATTTTTCGTAGTGCAAACGGCATGACTGGAGCTGGGATGGTCGTTCATGACTAGGAAAAAGTCCGATACCCCCAGGGAACCCAAGGTGACGCTAAAAACAATAGCCCAACACCTCGGACTCACCCCCGGAACGGTTTCTGCCGCACTGAATAACTCCGCCGCCGCGTCATCGATCCCCGAGCATACCAAGCAGCGCATCATTGCTGCTGCTCGGGAACTCAATTATCGGCCCAATTATTTCGCCCGCTCGCTGCGTCTGCAGCGGACCTACACGATCGGCGTGATCGCCGAAGAGATTGGCGATCCCTACGGTGCGATGGTCATCAGCGGTATCGAACAGTATCTGCGAAAACACAATTATTTCTTTCTCACCGTGATCCACCGGCATGACCAGAAGGTGCTGCAGGCTTATTCTCAGATGCTGTTGACGCGTGGCGTCGAGGGGTTCATCACCACCGACACTTCGATCAAGGACAAGCCGTCGCGGCCAACCGTAGCCGTCGCCGGTCACCAGGCGGTGAAGGGCGTCACCAACATAACGCTGAACGAGCGTACAGCCGCACGCCTGGCTTTGACTCACCTGGTTGACCTCGGACACCGGGAGATAGCCTTCATGAAGGGTGCGCCGTTCAGCTCAGACTCAGCGACCCGTTGGGCTGCCATCACCGAGATTGCCTCCGAATTGGGCGTTCCCATTCGGCCGGAGCTGACGGTCCAGATCGACAGCGGCGATCCGACGCCGTATCTGGGCTATCCCTTTGCGAAGGAGTTGCTGGAACGCAAGCGGCATTTCACCGCGCTCTTTGCCTATAACGACATTTCCGCCATTGGAGCGATATGGGCGTTCCGCGAGGTGGGGTTGCGGATTCCGCAAGACGTATCGGTAATCGGATTTGATGACATTCCATTGGCAGCTTTCTCTGAACCCGGCCTGACGACGATTCGTCAGCCCCTGCAACGCATGGGAGAAATCGCCGCGAAAACCGTGATCGACCAGATCGAGGGCAACGCCGACTTCCTGCCGGAAATCGTGGTCGAGCCCGAATTAGTGATTCGTGCGTCTACTGGTCCGGTCTCTCCTCCCATGGAGGTGCCGCTTGGCGGCGGTGGCCACGCTGAAGTAGGATCAATCTCTCAGAGCGCGGAAATTTCAGGCTGAGCATGGCGGTAAGCGCTAGACGGCTCTTTCGGAGAGCTTCACTCATCGGGATTCTCTTCGTTCTCCTCTGGCAGGTTCCCCTCTCCGTACAGGCACAGCTCTCGACGGCCGATCACCTGGCCGAGCCGGGATTCTGGCCCACGCAGCCCGGGGCCTCCCGAGCCGACTACGTCGGGGCCGACGCATGTGCCTCATGTCACGCCGCCAAGGTTGCATCGCAGAAAACCACTCCCATGGCGAACACGACCATGCATGCCGCTGACTCCGAGATCCTGCACACGCACGCCACGATGAACTTCGGCGTCGGTGCTTACCATTACGAAATTAAGACCGGCGCGAGCGGAAGCGCCTATTCGGTCAGCAACGGCAAGGAATCTTCTACCGCGACCTTGTTGTGGGCGTTCGGAACCGGCAGAGTTGGACAGTCTTACCTCTTCAAAAAGGAAGATGGTGAGTTTTATGAGGCGCGCGTCACCTACTTCGACACGCTGCAGAACCTCAACTTCACTCCGGCGCGCGCGTTAGCTTCCCCCAAGGATGTCGATGAGGCCATGTACCGCCCAGTCGACGCGGCCGAGATCCGGCGATGCTTCGGATGTCACACCACCGCCGCAAACATCGGCGAGACCTTCGACGAGAAGAATCTCATGCTCGGCGTATCCTGCGAAGCCTGCCACGGCGGGGGAGCGAAACACGTCGCAACGGCCGAAGCTGCCAGGATCGCGGGCATGCCCGAAGCCGCCAGAGGAAACATTTTTACGCCGGCCCAACTCACTCCGGAGGATGCGGTGGACTTCTGCGGCGCCTGCCATGGAACTTTTTGGGACGTGAAGCTTTCCGCCGCCAAAGGCGTGAGCACGGTCAAGTCGCAGCCTTATCGACTGGAAGGCAGCAAGTGCTGGGGCACCGGCGACTCGCGTTTGACCTGCACTGCGTGCCATAACCCTCACGAGCAGCTGCAAACGGAGCCGACAGCCTACGACGGAGCCTGCCTGGCCTGCCATGTTTTAAGCAACGGGAAGAAAGACTCTGCTCACGACGCTGCAGCCTGCCCGGTGAAAGACTCGAACTGCGTCTCCTGCCACATGCCCAAGGTGTATGTTCCGGAGATGCACTTTAAGTTCACCGACCATCGCATCCGAATCGCACACGAAGGCGAAGCTTATCCGGAGTGAGGCGGCAGCGGAAACCTGGATGGTCAACTGATGAGGGCTGACGTGAAGATGATCGGAATCTCCGCGCTTGCGGCAATCGCATGCGCCTCACTCTTGTTGGCAGGTTCAACGGCAATGGCTGCACAGAACCTCTCATCCGGCGCGGTAGTGTTTTACGAAGACGGCTTCCCTGCCGCTGACACCGCAGCACCAACACGGGGGCAGCTTGAGAAGGCGCTGCCGGGAATTCGTTTCGCGTCCAGCGAACAGCTTGATTCTCTGTTGACCAACCCTGCAACTCAGCTACTTGTCCTGCCGTATGGCTCGGCGTTTCCTGAAGCGGCGTGGTCCGGCATCTACGGATTCCTGCAACGCGGGGGCGATCTGCTGGTGATCGGCGGCCGCCCTTTTACCCGTTCCGCTTACCACGACTCAGCTGGCTGGCACCTGCGCGACTACAGCGTGCGCTTTACGCATCCGCTCATGATCGATCAGTATCAGACCACTCCTGGCTCCGACGGCCTGAAGTTTGAAACCAACCCTGAACTCACCATTCATCCGCACTCCTTCGAGTGGAAGCAGGCATTCAGTCCTATCATCCGGCTGAGCGCTGTGGCTCTTTACGATCGAGGTGGAGCAGCCGGCTCGATGGATGCCCGGGTCGACGCGCTGGCATGGGGCGTGAAGAACGGTCAGAAGCTTTCCGCTCCCGCCATACAGATCGATCACGTCCGCAATGGCTTTGACGGTGGCCGCTGGATTTTTGTGAACTCCGAGATAACGTCCTCGTTCTATGACCAGGATGAATTGGTTCGAAACGTGGCCGATCGCGCCGCGGAGGGCAGCGAGGAATTCACCGCTCGCCCGGCGATGCCGCTTTATCTGCCGGGCGAGCCTGTGGAACTCGATCTGCAATGGTATTCGGCACGGCCTCTGACCTCAGCCGCCACCGTTAAGATCACAACCTATCCCGAGGACCACCCGGCACAGCGTTCGGTTCAGACCATCACGCTCGATCTCTCGCAGCCGGTGATTCTGCCGGCGCCTTCGGCGAAAGGGTTGCATGTGATCGAGGCTGAACTTTTCTATGGCGACAAGCCACGCGCGTTGTATCACTCGGGGTATTGGATTCGCGATGAAGCTTACTTGCGGTCGGGACCGAAGCTCACGGTGAATCAGAATTACTTCGAAGTGGATGGCCACCCCCTAGCGGTTGTCGGGACAACTTACATGGCGAGCGATGCTCAACGCCTCTACTTCGAGCACCCCAATGTGTATGTGTGGGATCGCGACCTGGCACAGATTCATAGGGCTGGATTGAACATGATCCGCAGCGGCTGGTGGACGGGCTGGGACAAGTTCTTCGACGAAGACGGCCAGCCCTATGAGCGCACTCTGCGCACCATCGAAGCCTTTCTGATGACGGAGCGCAAGTACAACCTGCCGGTGCAATTCAACTTCTTCGCGTTTCTGCCGGACATATTCGGCGGCGCGAACTCCTACATGGATCCCGCCGTGATTCGCCGCCAGAAGACAGTCGTTGCGGCCGTAACCGGCCGCTTTCACGATGTACCTTACCTCGCCTGGGACCTCATCAACGAGCCTAGCTTCTCCAAGCACCTCTGGCAGATGAGGCCCAACGGAGACAGTTTCGAAATTGCGCAGTGGAATGACTGGCTGAACCAGCGTTATCCCAACCGGGCAGCACTGGCGGCGGCATGGAATGTTCCGCCGGAGGTCGTCGCCGGAACCATCCCCTTGCCACAAGAGAGCGAGTTCGCGCCGCGTGGCATGTACACCGGCCACAATTCCCTGAAGCTTTACGACTTCTACCTGTTTGCGCAGGAGAGCTTCGCCAATTGGGTGAAGGGGCTCCGCGAAACCATCCGAGCCACCGGCTCGCAGCAACTCATCACCATTGGCCAGGATGAGGGCGGGCTGGTCGATCGCATGGCCCCGTCCTACTGGGCGCCTTACGTTGACTTCACTACTAATCATTCCTGGTGGCTGAACGATTACATCTTGTGGGACTCGATCGCGGCCAAGCAGCCCGGCAAGACACTCCTGATTCAGGAGACTGGACTGCAGCGCGAATTGAATCTCGACGAAGTGGCGCGACGCACTCCGCAGAATGAAGCTGCGCTACTGGAGCGCAAGATCGCAACCTCGTTCGTGCAGGCTTCCGGGGCGATCGAGTGGCTGTGGAATACAAATTCGTACATGGTCGAAGCTAATGAAACGCCGATTGGCGCGGTCCTGCCTGATGGCACCGAGAAACCTGAGGCCGCGCTGCTGCGCGGTTTCGCCACGTTTGCCAAGTCGCTGAGCCCCCACCTTGTCAATCCGGAGACGCCACAAGTAGCGATCGTCACTTCGCAAGCGGCACAGTTTTCGGTGCTTCAGGATCTGCAGGTCGAGGCGCAGCGGAAGGCAATCCGGGCGCTGGCGTACGGCTCGCGCATTGCGCCCTACGTGATTGCCGAAAACCAGATCGACAAACTTAGATCGCCCAAGCTTGCGATTCTTCCGTCGCCGCAAGCCCTGACCGAGGCTGCGTGGCAGGCTCTGCTCAAGTACGTGCGAGGCGGCGGAACACTGCTGATTACAGGCCCTATCGGCCGCGACGAGCATTGGCAAAACATCGCGCGCCGAAACGACCTGAAACTGGAAGGCTCGATCGAGCCGCTCACCTTCCACAATGCCGAGATCAAAACGGATGGCCTGTCGATCCCGCTCTCTTTCGACATGCAGGCGCAAACCTGGCTGGATGCGCTGCGCTTTGGAGACGGAGCGACTCTCAAAGAAGTGCCTTACGGCCAGGGACGCGTTTTCTGGGCAGCCTATCCAGTGGAGTTGGCACAGGGCACCGATGCAGCCTCAACGCTCTACAACTACGTGGCCGGCCGGATTGGCGTGAAGCCCGCGTTCGAGTTGCAGACTGCGCTCTCACCAGGCGTACTGGTTTACGCGACTGTGCTTCAGGATTCCGTGCTGTACATCATGACCGCCGACACGGCAGACCATGCGCAAATCGATCTGCGTGACAACCTGACCGGCGCGCGCCTGACGCTTCACCTGGCGGCCGAACATGCGGCCCTGGCCGTCATCAGCAAGCAGACAAAGAGTGTGGTGGCGAAGTACGGATTCTGAGCGGCTGGCACGTGCATCACTTCCACTTGCCGCTTCCCTCGACGATCGTGATGTAGCGATCGACCGGCAGATTGGTGAAGCGTTCGACGGCGCCGCTGGGCTGCGGCCATTTCACTTCCAGCCAGTCGAGCTTCGCGTGACTGCCCAAGCCAAGAACCATGCGCGGGTCATGCGACGACAGAAAGCTTCCGCCACCGACTTTCATCCGCGAGCGCTTCAGATCGCCTGCGTGATAGGTTACGAGTGCTCCGATAGCGTCAGGATTCGACTTTTTTCCCGCAAGCTGCAAGCCGAGCCAGTGATTCTGCTTGCCAACATTGTTGCGCAACAAAACTGGCGCGCCGTCGTTGTTGTTGATCAGCACATCGACAGCTCCGTCATTGTTGAAGTCGCCGATGGCGAGACCGCGCGCCGCGAAGTGTTTCGCGAACACCGGACCGCTCTGCGCACTGACATCCTTGAAAGACTTGCCGGTATTCTGGAAAAGCAGTAGCGGCTCCTTGTAAGTAACCTCGCTGGAAAGCTGCTCGACCAGGTCGTCGGGAAAGCCGTTCGACAGAATGAGGTCCATCTGGCCGTCATTGTCGTAGTCGAAGAACTTCAAGCCCCACCCGCTCATCCAGCGGGTCGCCATGCCGATCCCCTCTTCCATGGCAACGTCTTCGAAGGTGCCGTCACGGCTGTTGCGGTAGAGAGAAAAAATCTCCTGATCGATGTTTGCGACGAACAGGTCCATCCAGCCGTCGTTGTTGAAGTCGGCCGAATCCACACCCATGCCGGAGCGCGCGCGTCCATCGGCGCTGTACGCAACATCGGCGATGAGGCCGGCTTCTTCGAACTTGCCGCCACGATTCACGTAGAGAAAGTTGGACACGGTGTCGTTGGACACAAACAGGTCCATGCGACCGTCATTGTTGATATCAGTCGCGACCACGCCCCAGGCCTTGCCCAGATGTTGGGCGATTCCCGCCTCCCGGCTGACGTCGGTGAAGGTGCCGTCGCCATTGTTGTGGAACAGCCAACTTGGGCGCGGCTTGAAGATGCGCGGAATGCAGTAGTGATGCGCACCGTCTTTGTCGACCCCACAGCCGGTCTCTTTGTCGAGCTCCGCGAACTGACAGACAAACAAATCGAGCCGGCCGTCGTTGTCGTAGTCGAACCACACGGCGCTGGAACTCCATCCCGGCGCTGCCACTCCGGCTTTGTCGGTCACGTCGGTGAAGGTGCCGTCGCCGTTGTTGTGGTAGAGGATGTTGTGTCCGTACTGTGTGAGATAAATATCCGGCAGGCCGTCGCCGTCGTAATCGCCCACTGCGACGCCCATGCCATAACCGCCGCCAACGACGCCGGCTTTTGCGGTCACGTCGGTGAAGGTACCGTCGCGATTGTTGCGATAGAGCGCATTGCGCAGCGGTCGCGGCGGATCGTAGAAGTCGCTCTTGCCGCTATTGACCAGATAGATGTCCATCCAGCCATCGTTATCGTAGTCGAGGAAAGCACACCCGGCGCCACTGGTTTCCGGCAGGTATTTCTGGCTCGACTTGCCGGCGGTGTGTACCCAGGTAATGCCGCTGGCTGAGGCAGAAACTTCTTCAAACGCCGTTGGCGCCGCTGAAGCAGCGCCCACGAGTGGAATTGCCCGGAGCGGAATAGCGCCCGCCAGAGCGGTCAGGCCTTGCAGAAAATGCCGTCGAGAGATCAAATGTTTGAGCCTGGAATGTTCCTCCCGTCTGCGCTGCATGATCAACAGCACGATATCATGACGGAAGAGTTCCGGACGTACGCGCGTCCCGCTGCGATCATGGTATTCTGCGCAATATCAGGCTGCCTGCCGATGAAATTCCCCTTGCAATGGTTCGCGCCGCCCGGCCGGTGGTTGATCCCCTTCGCTCTCCTTTGCTTGACGTTGCTTTGTCTTCATCCGTTGGCTCGCGCTCAGTCGGGATCCACCCAATCCGAGAGCTTCGACGCTTTGGCGCAGTCGGCGGCGGCAGCGCGAGAGGCGAACCATCCTGAGGAAGCCATGCGCGCCTACCAGGGCGCACTGGCGATTCGTCCTGACTGGGCCGAAGGCTGGTGGAATCTCGGCAGCCTGCAGTATGAAGGTGACCACTATTCGGAAGCGATCGAGACCTTCAAGAAGCTCACGCAGGTTGCTCCGGAGTTCGGTCCTGGATGGAATTTTCTCGGCCTGTGTGAGTTTGAGACGAAGGATTACGCGAATGCACTGGAGCATCTGGAAAAGGGCCACGCTCTGGGCAGCGCCGACGATCCGGAGATCGCACGCGTTTCCGACTACCACCTTGCATTGCTCCTCGTTCGCGCCGGCAACTTCGATCAGGCTACGCAGGTTCTTCTTGCGGCGTTTGGCAACAGCCACATGTCGCCTCAGGTGACGAATGCACTGGGACTGGCTTTACTTCACATTCCGTTGCTACCCGATCAGGTCGACCCTTCGCACGAGGCTCTGATTCAGGCTGCTGGAGAGGCAGCAGCGATCCAGGCGCAAGATGACACAACGCGGACTGTGAGTGCGTTGCAGGCTTTGGTGAAGAGCTACCCGGATGTTCCTGCCGCGCACCGGGCTTTGGCGCAGGCCTTGCAGGCGAGCGGCGACAGTGCACAAGCGGCGGACGAACGACGCATTGCTCAGAGTCTGACGCAAAAAGAGGCGACGGGACAGACCAGTGACGCGCAGCGTTATGCGCGTGCGAGCAGCGCTCAAGGCACGGCTGGAGCCCCGGAGTCCCTGACCGCGGATTGGAACCGGGCGATGTCGGATTACTCGGCTGGCAAATATCCCGAAGCCATTGCGGAACTGAAAGCCTACGTCGAAAGCGATCCAAAGAACGGCACCGCCTGGGCGGTCATGGGTCTCAGCGAATTCGAACTGAAAGACTACGACAACGCGCTGATCCATCTGCGTCGTGGCAACGACCTCGGCTTTGGCGGAAGCGCGGAGGCGGTCGGCCTTGCGAAGTATCGCCTTGCCACTCTGCTGAACCGTGCCGGCGAATTCAAGCCCGCGACCGAGTTACTCGCTTCGGAAGCAGACTCTGGCTCGCTCTCAAGCGATGCGCAAATCGCACTCGGTATGTCGTTGCTGCGAATGCCACTGCTTCCCGAGCAGGTGCCCCCTTCCAAGCACGCGCTCGTAGTCAGCGCCGGAGAAATCGCCGCCCTGCTCCACCAGAGCAAATATAACGAGGCCTTCGCGAAATTCCAGCAACTGCTCAAGGCATATCCCGCGACGCCCTTTCTGCATTACACCTACGGCGTGGCGCTGGCTTCGCTCTCGCAGTACGAGCAGGCGGAGTCGCAGATGCGCGAGGAGCTGAAGATCTCTCCCGGCAGCGAGTTGCCTTATTTGCAGCTGGCATCGCTGGCACTTCGCCAGCATCGATCTGAGGATGCGTTGGCTCCCGCAAAGCAGGCTGTCAAACTCGCACCGGAGTCTGGAGAAGCCCACTACCTCCTGGGTCGAGCCTACCTCGACTTGGGTCAGGACGCGGCGTCGGTAAGTGAGCTGGAGCAGGCCAGCAAGCTTTCGCCGAACAGTCCGGAAGTGCACTTCAATCTTGCCAAGGCCTATGCGAAGGCCAACCAGCCTGAACAGGCGGAGGAGCAGCGCGTCATTTTCACCCGCTTGAACGCACTGGCGGAGCAACAGCGCAGCCTGCGAGGCAATCAGTCGTACCAAGGCCCACGAGACGCGGCGGACGTTTCGGTATCGAATAGTCCGGTGCCGGCCCAACGCCATTAACCTGCGCGCTTATCCCCTGGCGAGGTTCTTTACCTTCTTGGCCAGCTTCTCGATTTCGTGCGCATTGTTTACAACGTTGATCGACAAGGTCGAGGCCACATTCGTTGTTTCGACCTGCTTCTTCAGCTCGGTGACCAGGTCATACATCTTCTCGACATCGTCCCTGATCTCCTTGGCATTGACAGGAGGAATAACCGGCGCTTCTTTGGTGGCCTGCGGTCCGTCGAGACCGGTAGGATTATTGGGATCGGGAGCATTGGGCGAGGGACGGGGTTGCGGCGGCTTCATTCCCAGCTGCCACGAAAAGAGGTGCGGTCCAGCGGCAAGAAATCCTGCAGCTCCGGCAAGTGTTTTCAACATAGTGCGTCGCGAATCCGTCATACCTTCCTCCTTTTCGCCTGACGTGATGGTCGGCCGCGCAACCAAACCATTTCAGAATGTTACACTCCAACCCTCGCCCGAACCAAGGCGGCAGCATGCAAAATTGAGGAGAATCGCAGACTCACGGCAAGTCCGAAGCGAAAGACCTGCGTACCTGCGGCCGCAGTAAGTAAAACAGCAACGCCGCCGCGACGGTCATGCCGAAAATACCCCGCAGGAAGTCGCCGCGAATTACGTTCACCCCATCACCCAGCAACTGGGTTGCAATGATCGCAACCGCGAGGAGCCAACCCCATCTTCGTCGCTGGAACCATCCGATCCCTGCCAATATCAGGACTGCACTGAGAGCGAAAAACGCAAAGCCAATGATCCTTCCGTAACCGGCGAGTTGCTCATACGCCGCCGGATTCACGCGCCACGCCCGATCCAGCATTGTTCCAGGCCAGGTCAAAGTAGTTCCGGCCAGACAAGCCATCGTCGCGCCGAAAAACAGAAATACGCCAACGGCGGTTAGACCACGCGAAGAGATCGTTCTTCCCTGCATCTGCGACGCGACTTGGCGATCGCCCGCCATGGTTCAGGGCAGAGCTGCCTCCCTAGACCTCATTATTACTGGGGCCAGTTAGGCACGCGGCCCGGAGTCCATGGCACACGCGCCGCCTCCATCTCCTTTTCCAGTTTCGCCAGATCTACGTCAATCAGGGTGTGCAGCTTCGCCAGCTGTTGGGTGAATTCGTCGGCCGCGATGGTGTATGCGTCCACATGCGTCTGTGTAGGCTTGCCGCTCGAGAACCGTTCACCCTCCATGATCCCTTCCAACCGATCATTGATCGAGGTCGGCACGTTGATACTTCGTCTTGCCAGCACAACATCGCCACGCAAAGCGCGCAGGATATCCCGATTCTGCTGCTCCAGGGAGTCAGCCACGGGGCCGAGCCGCTGATCTGCCTCGGGGGTTTCCTGCAGCGCCTTTTGAATCGCCGCGAGCTGCCCGGTCAACTGGTTCGCCGCGTTAATGGAGCCCGAAACAGCACGGTAGAGGTTAGCCACCTTCCGGTTGAATTCCTCGCGCGCCGCGCGATCCTGCTCGCTGACTGCGCCAACACCGTCTGCCACTACGGAGAACGATTGCAAGCCACCCAACTCAGTGACCTTGCCGTCGGCCTTCTCAAAAAGTCGCACTGAATATTTTCCTGGCAACACCAGCGGCCCCATCGCACCTGCCGGCGGAAACTCCTCCTCCTCATCGTGCCCACCGCCGGCTTGCACCGTAGGCGCCGGATAGCGAAGGTCCCAGGCAACGCGATGGAAGCCCTGATCCACAGAGCCGTCGACCCGCCGGATCGGCGCGCCCGAAGTGTCATAGACCAGGAGATAGATTTCCGGCTTCGGGGCTTCAGCCTCGGTGCGCAATTCGTCGTTCGTGGGGTAAGGAAGCGACTCGCCTTTCTTGACTGCCTCTTTCTCGGCGGCTTGCCGCTGCTCCTTCATTGTCTTGATCTTGTCTTTCAAGTAATAGGTGAATACGGCTCCGTACGGAGGATTGTCTGCGGTATAGAATGCGTCGCCCTGAAAACCCTTTTTCGGCCCACCTAAAGGAAACCGCTCGACGTACATAAGAGCATCCTTCGCAGGAAACAGGGCAGCATTTTGTTGCAGCTTGTCGGGCGTGATCTGCCGCAAAGGAGTGATGTCGTCCAGAATGTAGAATCCCCGCCCGAAGGTCGCGAGAATGAGGTCGCCCTCGCGAGGGTGAACCAGCATGTCACGGACAGGAATGGTGGGAAGTCCGCCCTTCATCTGAATCCACTTTTGTCCGCCGTTCACGCTGAAGAATGCGCCAAACTCGGTTCCTGCAAATAGCAGGTTCGGATTCACCGGGTCTTCGGCAAACGCCAATACCGGACCATTCTCGGGCAGGTCGCCCACAATGGAAGTCCACGTCCTGCCGGCATCGTTTGATTTCAGCAAGTAAGGTTTGAAGTCTTCGTTCTTGTGATTATCGAAGGCTGCATAAACGGTGTTGATGTCATGCTTGGAGGCAGCCAGCCGGCTGACGTAAGTCATGTCGGGCACGCCGGGGAATTTTTCATGCTTGGTCCAGGTCGCACCGCCGTCTTCCGTCACCTGAATCAGGCCGTCGTCGGTGCCGACATAGATCAGGCCTTCCTTCTGCGGCGACTCGGCCAGGGAAACAATGTTCCCGTAGAACGAGGTCGACTGGTTCTTGGCCACCGCGTCAGGTCCCCAAACCCTGCCCATTACCGGCAGCTTGTCACGATCCAATTGCCGGGTCAGGTCCGGACTGATCGCCTTCCAGCTATCACCCCGGTCGTCGCTGCGAAAGAGAATGTTTCCGCCGAAGTAAATGCGAGTGTGCAGATGTGGAGACACGATGAGCGGTGAGTCCCAGTTCCAGCGCAGAGGTGGCTGACCTTGTCCTTCCTGCGGCTGAATCAGGACTTGCTCTCCCGTGCGCTTGTCGTAGCGAACCAAGACTCCGTATTGCGACTCGGCATAAATCGTGTTGGGATCCTCGGGATCGACCTGCGAGCGAAAGCCATCGCCGCCGGTAGTCACGAACCAGTCGGAGTTCATGATGCCGTTGATGTTCCTGGTCCGGGAAGGTCCACACCACGAGAAGTTGTCCTGCGTGCCGCCGCAGACGTTGTAGAACGGCGTCGCATTATCGGCGGCTACATCATAGAACTGCACCGTTGGAAGGTTGGCCTTGAATGCCCAGTTATCGCCGCGATTGAAACTCTCGTACACGCCTCCGTCCGATCCCATCAGGTAGTAATCAGTGTTGTCCGGATCAATCCATAGCGCATGATTGTCGCCATGATGGTTGGCCTCATTCATTTTGTGCAGCGTCTTGCCACCGTCGTCCGAAATGCGTTCATCGGCGTTCATGACGTAAATGCGGTCTACGTTCTTAGGGTCGGCCACAATCTGTGAGTAGTAGAACGCAGTCGAGTCGAAGTCGTTGCGCTTCTCCCAGGTTGCGCCTTTGTCTCTCGAGCGGAAGATGCCACCTTTAGCATTCGCTGCCTCGACTGTCGCGTATACGACGTTGGGGTTTGCCGGAGAGATCGCCAGGCCGATTCTTCCCATGTCTTCTGTCGGCAAACCGGATTTCAACTTGTTCCAGGTGGCACCGGCATCGGTTGACTTGTAGAGCGCGCTCTCCGGGCCGCCGTCGATCATGGTGAATACATGCCGCCTCCGCTGATACGCCGCGGCGTAAACGGTGTCAGGGTCCGACGGGTCAATCGCCACGTCGACGACACCTGTGTTTTCGCTGATGGTGAGCACGTTGTTCCAGCTCTTGCCGCCATCGGTGGTCTTGAACAGTCCGCGATCGCCGCCAGGTCCCCACAGCGGCCCTTCCGCCGCGACGTATACGACCTTGCTGTCGCGCGGATCCATCGCCATCCGTCCGATGTTCCCGGACTTCTTCAATCCAACATTCTTCCAGCTCTTGCCTCCATCTTCGGAGAGATACACCCCGTCGCCATAGCCGACGCTGCGTTGACTGTTGCCTTCACCCGTTCCCACCCACACCACGGAAGGATCGTGCGGGTCCAGAACCACAGCGCCGATGGAATAGGAGCCCTCGTTGTCGAAGACCGGCGTCCATGTGGTCCCGCCGTTACTGGTCTTCCAGACTCCACCCGATGCGACACCCACGTAGTACTCAGCCCGGTTGTTTGGATTGACCGCGAAGCCGATCACGCGCCCCGAGGCAACCGCCGGACCAATGAGCCGAAAGTGCAATCCGGAAAAGGTCTCCGCCGTCATCGCGCCGGGTTTCTGCTCGGGCGTCTCTTCTGCTTTTGTCTTTGTGGCTTCCGACTTCTGCTTCCGGCTGGACTTCGACTTTGCCGTTGGCGGCTCCTGCTTCTCGCTATCTGCCGATTGGGGCTGTGCGCTGAGGGGCGCCATGAATAGGAAGCAGAGAGAGAACAGGACGAATCCGGCGAGGGGACGATACAGTCGAGTTGAATTCAAGACGGCTCCAGTGTTATTCCGCGCAGGAGCGCAACACCGATTAACTGACTGTGCTGGCAGTGGCACGGAGAATTCATTCTGCTTCGCTGGAACGGCGAAGCCTTTCGCGCGCAATGGTTCGGTTCGGAGGTAATTCTATCTGAAAGAGGAGTTGTGACTTCAGGGAATGGTCTTGTCAAGCTGCGAGCCGCTATCCCAATGAGCCTCCCGCGAGGGCTTGGCACGGGTCTCCCGGATCTCCTGGATCGTTGAGGTGACGATGGGTGTCTGATACTCCGGGTGAGAGAATTCCAGGTGCATACCTCTGCCGACATAGCGCCGCTTGAGCATGGCCCCACCCCAGGTCGAGCCTGCGATCGCCACCAGGATTGGTTCGGGGCAGTAACGCGGGTGTCCTGAAATGAGAGCTTTCCCGTCACTCAGAAGAAACACTTGGTAGCAGTGGTGGCGGGTCTCGATCTCCAGCACAGTCGCAGGCGGAAGGTCGTTGAGGAAAACGCCGCCTTCGATTTCCGACTGCACGAGCTTGTGATTCACGGCATCGCTGAGATTCGGGTGATTTCGAAATAGATGTGGAGAGGTGGACAAGATAACCTCGGCGCAGCCTTAATGCGCTTCAGTCTAGCACTGTTCGCAAGTGAATTACACGCCTGGCCGGGTCGGGATGGCCCGAATGGGCCGCTACCAATATCGGAGCAACAGACATCACAACGGGGTCTCGCACGCTACCAAAAAAAGACATTCCAGCCGCTTCACCTTGCCGCTTAGCCGACAGCCAACCGCACCCCAGCCGATAACGTGTCAGACTTTCAATAAGATAAGTCGAGCCCTAGCCGGAGTCGAACCGCCGAAGAACATGTTTTCGGGTGTTCGTGCTGGTCTCGCCGCAGCCGCGTTCGTCGTCCCGTTTGCAGTCTAACGTTGGGACAACAACCAGGCACCGCCTTGTTGTTGTCCCTTCCAAAGGCAACGGCAGGGTTTATCACTCTACCGTTTGCGCTTCTTGGACGTGCAACCTTCTCACGGCAACAGAGCTCGACGACGGCTCGCATCTTAACGAGGGCCCTCCAACCGCTGAAGAAGGCTACTTCCTAGAGCGCGCTGCTCTCTGCTGAGAGGAAGTGACAAAGAAGGGATCCGTCGGCGTGATGGTGCCGAACAATCCATGTGCTTCATCGAAGTATCCCGCCGCAAAGTACAGCGTGGTGCTTGGACCCGCCTTGGAATCATTGCCGAATCCCAAGCCCCAGAGGCCATTGATTCTTATAGGCAGAGCCGAAACATCGAGCAGAGGACCCACGAAGGTATTGGCAGCCAGGTTGTAGGCGACGATCGCGCCGCTGCCGAACTGTCCCACCAGCAGTTTGCCACTGGTCGCTCCCCATCCGGAAGAAGGTGCAAGCACAATGGCCCATGGAGAATTCAACTGGTAGACATGTGGCAGCTTCTGCAGCAGCGTGCCCTGGCTGTTGAACACGCGCAGGTATCCGTTGCCTTCGCCCGCCACATCGTCGTGCTTTTCTGCATCCTGTTTGGCGTAAGCCACGATAATGTTGCCGTTGATGTTGGCTACGTTAAACGGGGCAAAGCCTGTGGGAATGCTGGAATCCACAAAGGCGTTGGAGCCGAAGGAGTGCGGCTGGAAGCCGGCGTCGAACACATCGACTGTACCCTGGCGGAAGTTGGCCGCATAAATATAGTTCGCGCCATTCGCTACACCCAGCACCATCCCCTTGTATACAGCGTTCGGCCATCCGTTGACTTCAATGACCGACTGCGTCCCACCGTTCCATCCCTGAATGGTTCCGTCTTCGGTTGCGAACATAAACACGGCGGGGTTCCCGTTCTGAAGCTTAAAATCCGTCGTCGAGTTGAATACTTGTCCGGTCGGATTTCCGCCTGCTGTGCCATCCCACTGGGGAATGTTGACGACCAAACCCTGTTTCGTACCGTCGCCAAGATAGAGAGTGGATTTGCCGCTTCCATTGTCGGAGACCCACCAAGGACTGCCGGCGCTGTGCGACATGCCCCAGGGATTCACCAGGTCGCTGTCAGTGGGCTGGGTGCCGACATCGGAAATGTCCGAGACCAAATTGGTGATTTGGAAGAGTTGTGCGGTTGCAGGAAGGCTGAGCAAGGCGATCGCTACCAGCGACATCGCTGCCTTCCACAGGAATCGAAAAGTCTGAGTTGTTGTAACGCTGGGCATTGTTCCTCCATCGATTTCATAACGTGAAAGTTTGTAGGGGCCGAAGGAGTCTCCTCCCCGGAATCGAGGGCACGTCCCTGAAACTAACCGGAAGGCCACGTGGAGTTGTCGTGCCGAGGTCACCAACTTGTGAATTTGTGTTCACAGGCGCACCAGCGCACGGGCCAGCGCTGTGTGCATTTGTCACGGAATTGTGAAACCGCCGTTGACTTGTGATTTTGATCTGGTATTAGCTGTAACTCACGGCAACGGGTTTTCCGTGCAGAGCACAAGATGGAAAGAATCCTGGTCATCGAAGACGATCCCGCAGTACAACGAGCCTTACTCCGCACCTTCGAAACAGCCGGATTTGAGGTCAGCGTTGCGGGTGACGGAGCGCTCGCCATGGAGATGTTTCGGACCGTGGTGCCGAGAGTCGTCATCCTCGATCTTCGCCTGCCAGGAAAGTCGGGCCAGGACATCTGTCGCGAGATCAAACGCCAGTCACCTGCGGTGCCGATCCTTGTCTTGAGCGCGGCCAGTGATGTGGTGGACAAAGTTCTTCTGCTCGAGCTTGGCGCCGATGACTACGTCACCAAGCCCTTCAGCCCGCGGGAGCTGCTGGCCCGCGTCCGGGCTGCCTTGCGTCGCCTGCAGCATGCTTCCGACAAGAGTGACGTTTTCAGCTTCGACGATGTCGAAGTGAACTTCTCCAAGATGGAGCTCCACCGGGAAGGCAAGGTCGTCCCCATGACACCGCAGGAGTTCAAGATGTTGCGCTTCTTCCTCAACAATGAGGAGCGAGTCGTTTCGCGCAATGAACTGCTGAATGAAGTGTGGGGCTACCACAGCTACCCGACGACGCGCACCGTCGATACCCACATGCTGCGCCTGCGGCAAAAGCTGGAGAAAGACCCCGGCGACCCTATACACTTCCGTACCGTCCACGGCACGGGCTATAAATTCGTCCGGTAGACGGAACGGAGGGCACTCGGTCATGGGTTGGGTTCGTCTGCGAACCAAGTTCCTGGTATCCATGCTGTTGACCTCCGCTGCGCTCACTGCAGTTTCGCTTCTGATTGTGCAGCGCACGGTAGAGAACCAGGTGCGGCGCAACCTCGCCGGCGACCTGGTGAATTCTGTCGCCACTTTCCGCAATGTGCAAAGGGAACGTGAGGCCACGCTGGCGCGGTCGGCAGAACTCGTCGCCGACCTTCCCAATCTGAAGGCGCTGATGACCTCGCATCACGCGCCCACGATTCAGGATGCCTCCACTGACATGTTCCGACTCTCCGGCGGCGACCTGTTCGCCCTGATCGATCCATCGGATGTGGTCGTGGGCTTCCACACCCGCTCTCCGGGAATTACTGAGGAGCAATCGCAAAGACTGTTCCGCTCCCGTGAGGGCCAGCATGACGCCTTGCAATGGTGGTTCGCCGGCGATCATCTCTATGAAGTCTTCCTGGAGCCGATCTACTTTGGCCCGCGCGCCAACGATTCCCTGCTGGGGACAGTCGCGGTCGGCTACGAGATCAATCAGCAGGTCGCGCAACAGGTCAGCCGCATTGCCGCCAGCGAGGTGGCGGTGATTTGCCAGGACATCGTCGTCGTTAGCACGCTCAATGCGGAACAGGCGAAAGAGTTCGGTGTCGACGCGCGACCTCACATCGCGTCCAAAGGCTTCACCGACCTGAAACTTGGAGAGGAGAATTTCGTCGTCTCTTCGATCGTGCTGAATCCCGACGAAGCGCCGGTGGTGACCATGGTTGTCATGAAGTCGTATGACCAGGCCGCCGCCTTCCTCAGTCAACTCCGTAAACTGCTGCTGGCCGTGGGGCTGGGCGCCGTCTTCCTCGGCAGTGTTTTGGTCTACGTCACCGCACTAACGTTTACCCGGCCACTGGAGCGACTGGTCGAGGGCGTGCGAGCACTGGGCCGGGGAGACTTCAAGTTTCCGCTGCAAGCCCACGGCGTCGGTGAAGTGGCGGAACTAACCCAAGCCTTTACCCGAATGCGTGACAACCTGCACGATACTCAGCAACGCCTGCTCGATGCTGAGAGGCTGGCCACGATCGGCCGCATGGCAAGCTCGATTTCCCATGACTTGCGCCACCCGCTCACGGCGGTGCTGGCCAACGCCGAGTTTCTCGCCGACGCCAGCCTTAATCCGCAGCAGCGCGAAGAGCTATACCTGGAAATCCGCATCGCGGTTAACCGGCTCACCGACCTCATCGACTCCCTGCTCGAGCTGTCGCGCCCGGCCGAATCGCTAAACGCTGTGGAAACTGTGGTGGAGCGGACCGCCAGCCGCGCGATCGAGTTGATCCGGGCCCATCCCGAGTTCCACAAAGTGACAGTGGGCATTGAGTCGTCGGGCCTGCACACGGCAAGCTTCGACCCCCGCAAGATGGAGCGGGTGTTCTACAACCTCCTGCTGAATGCCTGTCAGGCCGTTCAGATGCGTGGCGGCCATGTCGGGGTTACGGTTGCCGAGCGGGAGGACAACCTGGACATACGCATCACCGACGACGGGCCGGGCGTGGACACGTCCATTCGTGGCCGCTTGTTCCAGCCCTTCGTCAGTTACGGCAAGGAGAACGGCACAGGCATGGGACTAACCATCGCACAGAAGATCGTGCAGGACCATGACGGCAGTCTCCAGATGGAAGAGTCTGCCGCGGGATATACCGTGATGCGGATCATCCTGCCCAAGCTGAACGCGAAGAAGCCGGCCGGGGTAGCAGCCGGATTGGCTGAGCCCTCCTGAGACGCAACCGCGGGTCCTTCGCGCAGAGACCATATCGTCGTTGCACAGAGGTGCGGCATGAAAACATCCGTGTTTCGTTGTTTGCTACGTCCAGCCGTTATCGCCGTCGGACTCGCGGGGCTGGCTGCCCAGGCGCAAAACCCCGCTGCGCAAACGATACCGGCGAACGGCAGCGTGAGCCAGTCGCTTGATCAGTTGCAGTCGCAGATTCGCGAGCTGAAGGACATGGTGCTGCAACTACAGCAGCAGACGAATGCGAGCCACTCCGAGATCATGCAACTGCGTCAGGAACTGGAGTCGTCGCGTTCCGGTTCCACATCTGCCCTCGCGTATGGAACGGGGATTGACGAGCAGTCGGCGTCGCAGGCCGGACAATCGCCGCGCTCCGTTGAGCAGCGTGTTAGCACGCTGGAAGACGATGAGCAGCTGCTGACGGCCAAGGTCAATCAGCAGGACCAGACCAAGGTCGAGAGCGCCTCGAAGTATCGCGTGAGGTTCTCCGGACTGGTGCTGTTCAACCTCTTCAGCAACAGCGGTACGGTCGACAACCAGGATGTTCCAACGCTGGCGCTGGACCAGGGGCCGCTGCAGGAAACCGGCTCGGTCGGTGCAACTCTGCGGCAGTCCATCGTGGGCTTTGAGGTGTTTGGACCCGAGTTGATGGGAGCCCGCACCAGCGGCTACCTGAACCTTGATTTCGGAGGCGGCTTCCCAACCGTGTACAACGGCGTGAATTCCGGCCTCGCCCGTCTGCGCACGGCCGCGATTCGCCTCGACTGGAAGGATTCATCGCTGGTCGCTGGACAGGATCAGCTTTTCTTCGCGCCCAACTCACCCACGTCGTTCGCCTCATTGATCGTCCCGCCGCTTTCCTACGCAGGAAACCTGTGGGCCTGGACGCCGCAAATGCGTGTTGAGCATCGCTTCACTCTGGCAAACGACGGCACTGTGTCGCTGCAGGGAGGTGTGCTCGATCCCCTCACCGGCGAACCTCCCTACTACCAGTGGTACCGTATACCGCAGGCCGGTGAACGCTCGCGCATACCCGCCGTTGCCGGCCGCGTTGCCTATTCGCATCCCCTGCTGGGGCACACCCTCACGGTCGGTACCGGAGGCTATTACAGCCGCGAGAATTGGGGCTTCAACCGCGACATCAACGGTTGGGCAGGAACGCTTGACTGGAGTCTTCCGCTGGATCGCTGGTTCTCGCTGAGCGGTGGCTTTTATCGCGGAGCCGGCATTGGTGGACTGGGAGCAGGTATCGGGCGCAGCGCCATTTACGACGGCAGCCTGCTCAATTCCAACACCTCTGTGATCGCCCTCAACACCGTCGGCGGATGGGCGCAACTGAAGTATCGCCCGACGGAAAAGCTGGAATTCAATGCGGCCTTCGGTCAAGACAATCCGTTCGCCGCCGATGTGCGGGAATTTGCTGGATACGCCCAGAGCTACGGCGATCCCACTTTGACCCGCAACCGCGGCGCCTTCGGCAATGTCATCTATCGGCCGCGCTCCGATCTATTGTTCTCGCTCGAGTACCATCGTCTGCGAACCTTCAGCATCGAAAATGTCAGCTACCAGGCTGGACAAGTAAACTTTGGGATGGGAGTGCTGTTTTGATCCAATGAAGTGCAGAATCTATCTCGGATGGCTTTTGATGGTCATCGCGGCTTTGGCCGCCAGTGCCGCGCATGGCCAAAATGTCACGGTGACCGGCCATGTCGACTCGGCCGGCAAGGCTCCGGCTGGCAACTCCACCGTGGTGTGGTTAATGCCGGCGAGTCGGGCCGCTGAAGCGCCACCGCCGCCGATGCATGCTGTCCTGCGGCAGAAGAACAAGGCCTTCGAGCCGCATTTGCTGGTGGTTACACGTGGATCTGAGGTTGAATTTCCCAATGACGATCCCTGGTTCCACAACGTCTTTTCGCTGTTCAACGGCAAACGTTTCGACCTCGGACTCTACGAGGCTGGCTCTTCGCGCACGGTCCACTTCGACCGCGAGGGCGTCTCTTACATCTTCTGCAACATCCATCCGGAGATGAGTGCCGTGGTAGTCGTGTTGGGGAGCGACCATTTCGCGGTGACCGACAAGCGGGGAGAGTTCTCCATCGCCGGCGTCCCCGCCGGACGCTACGTGTTGCACGTATGGTCGGAGAATGTGCCGACGCCTGCACTCCTCGCGCAAACCCGTGAGGTGCAGATCAGCGACAGCTCCCGCACCGTCGGCACCCTGCATGTTCCTGCACCTCCGACGACGGTCGTGGCGCACAAGAACAAATACGGCCAGGACTACGAGCCTCCCTCGCCCACCAACCCGGTGTATGTACAGCAGCCGTAGTCGTGGGGGAAGGTATGACTAGTGACCCAACGGCTAACATCTCTTGTCCGTCATTTCTTGTCCGTCATTCCGACCAAGGCCTTCAGGCCGCGCGGAGGAACCGGCTGTCCTGACATGGGCAGCAATGCCAGGCAAGAGCAGGTTTCTCCACTCCGGGCTTACGCCCTCCGGTCGAAATGACAACGGTAAAGATATGGCTGGCGGCCCAACCGCTAGCACCTCTATGTCCGTCATTTCTATGTCCGTCATTCCGACCAAGGCCTTCAGGCCGCGCGGAGGAACCTGCTGTCCTGACATGGGCAGCAATGCTGGGCAATTAGCAGATTTCTCCACTCCGGGCTTACGCCCTCCGGTCGAAATGACAGCGATAAGGTATGGCTGGTGGCCCAACCGCTAATATCTCTTGTCCGGCATTCCGACCAAGGCCTTCAGAGACTGTGTCGCAACCGGAATGATACTTGAAGGAATGGGCGAGGATAGGGCATAAGGAGGTATGCCAAGCTACAAGCCGTATCACCCTGAACAAGCGGAACTGTTGCCGTTGCACGTGAAGGATGTATTGCCCGCAAACCATCTGTGCTTTCTGGTGCACGAGGTGGCGGAGAAGCTGGACATCGCCGCTTTCGAGGCGGCGTATGGCGAGGCGGGAGGGGAATCGCCCTACCATCCGCGGATGATGCTGCAGGTGTGGCTGTACGCGTTTGCGCTGAAGGTGAAGAGCACACGCAAGTTGGAGCAACGCCTGCACGAGGATCTGGGGTTCCGCTTTCTGGCCGGCGGGTGTGCGCCCGACTTCAAGACGTTGAGCGAGTTTCTGCGGGTGCACCGGGGAGCGATCGTGGAGTTGTTCACCCAGGTGTTGCAGATGCTGCGGCGAGCCGGGCTGGCGCGAGTGGGGGAGGTGGCCATCGACTCGACGCGCATCAAAGGCAACGCCTCGCGCGACCGGGTAGTGCAGCGGAAGCGGCTGCAGAAGCAGGTGCAGCAGTGGATGGAGGAGGTGGAGGACGACCCCGACCGCCAGCCGGGGCGGCAGGTAAGCGAGCAAGAGCGGCAGCGGGTGCTCGAGCAGTTGCAGCAGATGCAGCAGATGGGCGAGGACAAGATGTCGCTGACCGATCCGGAGGCGCGCTTTCTGCGCACGCGGCAGGGCTTCGAGCTGGGCTACACGGGGGAGATCGCGGTGAGCCAGGATCACTTCATCGTGGCCCAGCGGGTGACGCACAACAAGACGGACAACGCATCGCTGCTGCCCATGGTGGAAGAGGTGGAGCGACAATGTGGGGAGCGGCCGCGGCAGGTGTTGGCCGACAGTGGATTTTTCAGCGCGGAGAACCTGCAGCAACTGGAGGAGCGCGGTATCGACGGCTATGTGCCGGATTCGAATCTGGCTAGCGAGTTGAACGGCAAGCGACGGGCAGAAGAGTTGGATCGCAGGCCGGTGCGGCAGCAAGCAATGCATCGCATGCGGCAGAAGCTGCGCAGCCCGAGGGGGCGGCGGCAGTATCAAAGGCGCAAGGAGTTGGTGGAACCTATGATCGGCAGTTTGAAAGAGCACGGCGGGATGCGTCAGTTCCAACGCCGCGGCCTGCTGCTGGTCGCCGTGGAGTTCACCCTGGCCAATATCGCCTTGAACTTGAAACGCTGGCATAGGGTGCGGCAAGGCTGAAAATGGCGGTGCCGCCAGAGGGCTGAGCCCCCAAACCAGCGAAGCACGGAGACACGCTCACCGCCCTCGCTGACCACGACTTGTCTCCATTCCGACACAGTCTCTTCAGGCCGCGCGGAGGAACCTGCTGTCCTGACATGGGCAGCAGCGCCGGGCAAGAGCAGGTTTCTCCACTCCGCGCTTACGCCCTCCGGTCGAAATGACAACGGTGGGCACAAATCCTCATAAGGCGTCTCCCCTTATCACACATGCCTGTGATCTGTGCACTAGCCGCCGTCGCCCCTATTCCTCTACTTTGGAGGTGCGAGGGCAAGGGAGTTGTGTGTCTTCGCCCTTTTCCGCCCAGTGCGGAACCGGAATAGAGGTAGAGGCTCTTTGAAATTCAGCCATGGACGCCTTCCGGCGTGTTAACCCTCGCGCCAATAGAGATTCCGACCGGTCTGGAGAAAATCGTAGCTAAGTCCTTGGCGCTCAAGATTTTGACCTTTAACTCCAACGGAATGAAGATTTTGCACGGATCGCCGCAAAATCTTCATTCCATTTGGTTTACAGGTAAAATCTTGAGCCGCAGAGACTTACAGGCGATGAAATCCGGCTAAGTCATTGATAAATGCCAGATTTTCCCCGATCCGATGACGAGAGGGGGGAGGGGGGTACCTAGATTAACCGCAATATGCTCGAGAGATCTGCGCGCCGCGGGATTCATACGAATGTACGACTCGGTAAACAGTTTACCTCAGTCGGCCCTACAGTAAGTCGGCAGCCTAGGATCGGGCAGCGTTGCTTTCTTGGATATTTCGACACGGACTACGTGTGTTCCAAGGGGCCACGGCCGAACAGGCTTTCTGTTTTTGTCGGATCGTTGCAGGCCTGATATTGGAGCCAAACAGCGGACACCCGAACAAGATGGAGGCCCTGGGCGGAGTCGAACCGCCGACCAACAGTTTAGGAAACTGCTGCTCTATCCATCTGAGCTACAGGGCCATGCGCATGCTATCGAAGAATGGGACGTCAGAAGTGCCGAGCGACAGACAATCGAAACCAGGTCGCTTCGGCTATCCCGCCCAGTTCTTCAACATCATTCTAACAACCCCGATGTTCTGGTTGTGCTTGCGGTTGATGAGAGCGTTCGCCGAGTCTTGCCCTGTTCAACAACACCCGTCTAGACGGTCGACTTGGTGGTTTGAGCCCTGCCCGAGTCCAAAGGTTCCAAGTGTTCGGCGAGGCGTGTTCGTGCCTTGGTCGAGCCGATCATGATGATGCGATCATCCGCCTGTAAAACGGTGCCTGGCTTGGGAAGGACGACCTCTCCGCCTCTTAAAATACCCACAATCTCCAGCGCGCTATCGTCGGCAGTCTGATAGCAGAACTGAATGGTCTTTCCGATAAGAGCGCTCTCTGGCCGCAAAACACCTATGTTCAACTCCTTGCGCCCTGGCATCGTGATCGGTATTCCGGAATCCAGGAGAGCAACCAAATCCAGGTGACTGGTCTTGGCGCCTCGAGGAATCTTTCGAGTGCCGAGAAGTCGCAGCGCCAACTCTACGTTCTCGACGTAGCGTGAAGGAGACTGAGAGCGCCCTAAAACCTGCGCCTCGTACAGGCTCTGGTACTTCAGATGAGCCGACAACTGCGTCTGAACCAGGTAGCTGAGCAGAACAGCGAAGGCTGCTGGGGGAAGCAGCCGATAGCTGCCCGTCATCTCCGTAACCATCATCATTGCGGCAATGGGAACTCGCGCGGCCGCGCCAAATGTTGCTGTCATTCCCACTACGACAAACATCGGCGATGACAGGTGAAAGAGTGTGGAAATTAGCCCTCCCAACATAGCTCCCACGAAGAGGGTGGGCGCGAAGACGCCACCGGAACCGCCCGATGAAACGGTCAGGGCAAAGGCAATGATTTTCAGAAAGAGCAGAACCACCAGCAGCTTCAGTACGAGCCGGCCGTCGATGGCTTCCTGTATCCAGCCGTACCCTCCCCCCAGGACTTGAGGGAACGCCAGGGCGAGCAGGCCGACACCCAAACCGCCGATGGCGGGGTTCAGCGCCGGAGGAATCGGAAGTGCACGAAAAGCGTCGCGCAGTCGATAAAACGCGACGGGCACGAGGGTCGCTAAAAGACCACTGGTCACTCCCAACACTCCAAACCAGGCGTAATCCAGCGGGCGCAGATCGGGAATTGTCGGGAAGTAGAACAAAGGTCGCCAGCCAACGAACAAGCCGTTCACCACATAGGCGACCACCGCGGCAAGCATGGTATGAAGCAGCGCTCCGGTCTCGAACTCCATGCTGCCGTAGAGCACTTCAATGGCGAAAAATGCCGCTCCTATGGGAGAGCGAAAAATGGCCGAGAGACCTGCTGCCATGCCCGCCAGAAGCAGAACCTGCCGCTGTTCGTCAGTACGATGAGTGATGGTGGCATAGATCGAGGCAACACCGGCACTGATCAGCGCCGTAGGTCCCTCACGACCGGCAGAACCGCCCGACCCAATCGTGATCGCCGACGCCACCAGTTTCAGCGGAGCGACTCGAGCACGAAGGTAGCCTCCGGCGCGATGAAACGCCTTTACAACGGTATCGGTGCCGTGACCTTCTGCTTCGGGAGCGAAATTGTAAACCAGGAGACCAGAGAGCAACCCACCCAACGTCGTTGCGAGAGGAACCAGCCAGAGGCCATGTGGTCCTATCACTTGCTTCAGAACGCCGCCCTCTTCTGACAATCCGGGCGGATGGTACCCGGCCAGCCAAGTCAAGAAGAAGCGCTCACACAATCGCAAGGCAAGCGTGAACAACTGGGCGGCTAGGGCTCCCACGACGCCCAGCGTTACGGTCTCGGCAAGCAACCGTGGTTCGCTCTCCCTGATCACGCCACTCTCCTTATGATGAGAAGCAGACAGGCCCTGTGCGGATGGTACACAGTTTTCGTTTTCGATCTCGCCAGATGTACCATGAAGGCGGCGGCTAACGCTGTGGATCACCTTCTCTTCAATCGTATCCTTCTTGCGACCGATTTTTCACCGGCTTCGAAAGCAGCATTGCCTTACGCGGCAGCCATCGCTCGACATTTTGCTGCAACACTCTATCTGGCGCACGTGATTCCGCCGGAGGCGTACACCTCAATTCCGGTGGCTGAGCGAGACTCCGCGCTCCGAAAGATACGGGCGCATGTAGGCGAAAAGATGGCCGGACTGCGAGCGGAGACAATTCTCGCAGGTGTCGTTCATGAGGGGTTAGTCGACCATGGGGACATTTGGCCAATCCTTTCGGCAATGGCGGAAAAACATAACATCAATTTGATTGTGATCGGTACGCAAGGCCGACGCGGGGTCGAAAAGCTGTTGCTGGGGTCCACCGCCGAAGAGATTTTGCGGCGTTCACAAATTCCGCTTTTGATCGTAGGGCCTGAGACCTCGGTTGCCCCCGAAGTCGAGGCCAAGCCGCGGCGCATTCTTTATGCTACAGATTTCTCCCCGGTATCGGAGCCGGCAATGCGTTGCTCTTGCTATCTGGCGAGGGAGTATGACGCCGAGCTTTTTTTCTTACATGTCGCGGAGGACGTCTGGAAAGAGCCGCTCGCAACGAGAATGCAGCCTGCCGACTTTTTTCGCATGCGCCTGCTGGAAGAAAGCTGGGCATTAGCAGAGGGCGCCAAGCCGGAGTTTCGTGTTGAGTTTGGCCCACGGGCAGGACGCATCCTGGAAAACGCTGCGAAGCTAAACATCGAACTCATCGTGCTGGGTGTGCGGGGAACTGAACATCCGCGATTGGCTGCACATCTCCCCGGCCCGACTGCCTACGATGTAGTTTCTCATGCACCCTGTCCGGTGTTGGTGGTTCGCGGCACCGCAGGCTCATTGGGACCGCCTACGTAACGAACTACGAAGCCAATTACCAAGTCAGCAGCGGCAAGATTCAGCGTCGTACAGCTTGCGTAACCGCAGCCAAGAAGAGTGAGGATATGCCCAAGAGTCGTGTCATACGAGAAGAAGCCAAGCCGTCGATTTCACGAATCCTGATGGCCACAGATTTTTCACCGCAAGCAGAAGTGGCGCTGCAATGGGCACAGCGTTTGGCAGACGGATTTGCCGCAAAGCTTGTCCTTCTGCACGTCATCGATCTAACCGCGCTTGGCGTGGCCGGTCTAACGCTGCTTGGCCCTGGCCCTGTTCCTGCGTTGCTCACAGAAGCGAAGCAAGACATGCAGCGTTGGCAAAACGCGGCGCCCGATGCAGAAGCGGTTCTTCGCGAAGGGTCGCCGCGCCCCATGATTGTTGAGGCTGCCTTGGAACTGCAATGCCAGATGATCGTAATGGGCACTCACGGACGCTCGGGTCTAGCTCATTTGCTGATGGGCAGCGTTGCAGAATACTTCGTGAGATATAGCAAGGTGCCTGTCCTGACGGTCCGCAAGCATTGACTGGTCGTGGAGCGAATTTCCACGACTCCGGCCTTGCGATTCGAATTGATCGCGGACCAACCCTTACGCACGAACAGTTGCGACCGCCTGCGAACCAGTGCGCCATATTGCGAGAAAGGCGGCTATCTGGTTTCTGGCCGGCCCGGCGTAATCGACTTCAGGTAGGCCAAGACCGCCTCGGCATCCGCTCGCGTCATGTGGAATTCAGGCATGGGAGAACGGAGCGGTTTACCCGTGATCCAGATTCCAGTGGTAAGCAGGGTAATCATCTGCTCATCACTGGCCGGCGGCAGGCCGGCAAGACGTGGAGCGTTGATAGGCCAATCGGGCTGCGGGTGCGCTGACAGATAGGGCACAGGAGCGCCAGCAAGCCAACGGTCATAATTGAGTTCGCCGTTCGGTTTGCGCGGAGTATGACACTGACCGCAGGCGGCGACTCCTGTAACGATGTACTTTCCCCGGGCAACCAGCGAGTTGCTACCTGTGCTTTTCGCGGTGTCGGTCGCCGGCTTCGCCTGCTGTGCGCTCAACAGCAGCGGCACGCTTACGACCAGCAGCAGAATCGCCATCCGTAGCGGCCCCATCAAGAACGACTTGAGATTGTTAACCGAACTGCTGCTTTGAAGTGACATAGCGTCTCGCTCTCCGTTCGTCTGTTGTATTACAGCGGTAAGCTTTCTTACTGCGATTTCACCGGTTGAACAGTTCGGACCGGTTGTGGAGAAACCCCATCACGCTGCTGCGCGAAAAGATCGCCAACAGTTGACCGTTGGAAACAACCGGCAATTGATTGATGTCCTTGCGGCTCATGATCTCGAGTGCCTGGATCGCGGGCGTATCCGGAGTGACCGTCTGTAACTGGCTGAGAGGCCGCATCACACTCTGCACGCTGGTTTGCGGCCACAGCTCCCGTTCCACCGCCTTCACCTCGTTAGGCGTGATCAGTCCAACGAGATTGTCGTTCTGCACGACCGCGAAGCACCTGCGCCCGCTGACCAGCAAGTATTGATTCACGAAATCCTGCAGGCTCATCCGTGCTTCCACCATGGAGAAATCACGATCCATCATGTCGGACACTTTCCGGTCCCGAAGCCCAGCCGTGAGCTCCACTTGAGCGTAGCTGGTGCGGGACGCATCCAGCAAGAACCATCCTATGAAGGCCAGCCACAAACCGCCGAAATTCTTTCCGCCGAAAAATTGGAAGAGACCATAGAAAATAAACAGGAACGCAATCGTCTGCCCAACTCGAGCTGCGATGCGAGTGGAACGCTCGATGCTGTGGGTCTTCCACCAGACGAGGGCGCGTAGCACCCGACCGCCGTCCAGAGGATAGCCGGGAATCATGTTGAAGGCAGCCAGCACGAGATTGATATAGCCAAGCCACACCAGCACGGCGGAGAAATAGGTCCGCGGTTCGCTGTTCGGCACCCAGCCCAACGACCATGCGAGCGCCAGACAAACAAAGCCGATAACCAGGCTGGTTAGAGGTCCAACGATAGCGATCCAGAATTCCGACATCGCGTCGGGGGCTTCCGATTCAATCTGCGACACGCCACCCAGGGCGAAGAGGGTGATGTTCCGCACACGCAGACCTTTGGCTTTTGCCAGTAGCGAATGTGCTAGTTCATGCAGCAGAAGAGTAACGAAGAAGAGAAGCCCGGTAACGATCGCGGCAGACCATATCGTAGTGCTGCTCCACTGGGGCATGACTGCGCCAAAGTGGCCGCTCAGGGAAAATATGATCAGGAACGCAATGATGAACCAGCTGTAATGCAGTCCGATCGAGATACCGGCGACACGACCGACCTTTACTTGCGCTTGCATAGGTGGTGACCAAACTTAGGATCGCTGCTGCTCCGTTCTTCGTTTCGGGCGACTTGAAAGGACCGACACCGTCATCAGCGTCCATCGCAGGCAAAGGTAATTCTACGACACATGATCACCATCGCTGGCGTGGCCCGTCTTAACAGTAAGAAAGAAGTTAGAGCAGTGACGCCGGATTTTTTACTAACTGCACCGTGATCAGAGCCGCTTCCGGCTTTGTCACCGGCGATAAACCAACAACCTGAAAGTTTCCCGTGGTTAGAGGCAGTCATGCGCATGCCATGAGATCTCATTTCTCCGCAACAGGTTGGCACGTGATGTTTGCTTTCTTTCGAACAGTCTCGCTTCTCAAGCCAGGATGATGGCGCCCGATCATGTGGGCGACCCGGATTCCAATGCGTTGTCGTCCCTCGCCAGACATTGCGATGGACGGGCAGGTTAATAAACCCTAATAACCGTACACGAAGGAGAAACCGCAATGGCAACCGAAATCACCTCGAAATCCTATAGCTCACATAACCAAGTGCCGGTTCGATCGATGGACGACGACGCCTTCCGTCAGCACATGCAGGACATTTATCACAGGATTGAGGGTCGTGCCTACGACCTCTTCGACCTTCGCGGACACCAGGACGGCCACGACCTCGAGGACTGGCTTCGTGCCGAATCGGAGTTGCTTTACCCTGCACCGGTAGACGTCCAAGAGACCGATGACAAACTTACCGTACATGCTGAGATGCCGGGCTTCCGCGAGAAAGACGTCGAGGTGCGAGTTAAGCCGCATTGCCTGGTGATTGCCGGCTATAAGCAGCAGCTCGGCGATCAGACCAAGGGAAGGACCGGCTACAGCGAGAGAAAGTCGGAGGAACTGTTCCGGATTGTCGACCTGCCTACCGAGATCGATCCCAGCAAAGTCACCACAATGCTGGAAGCGGGAATTCTGGAAATCGAATTGCCAAAGGTGCGGTCCGCGAGGCCTGTTCCAGTGGCGAGTCGCGCAGCGTAACCCGACCACTTGATGCTTTCGTTATTTATTCCTGCGATCCCTCGCGGGCTGGCCCGCGAGGGATTCGCTCCTGTCGATGAAAGCCGCGTCGTGGACCGACTGATGTGGACTGTTTACCAAGTCGTATATTGCCGTGAATCCCGCCGCGAGGAGATCTTCCTGGCACATTGCCGTTAATCTCGGTACCCCCCTCCCCCTCTCGTCCTCGGATCGGGAAAAATCGGGCATTTGTCAATGACTTAGCCGGATTTTGTCGTCTGTAAGTCTCTGCGGCTCAAGATTTTACCCGTAAACCCAATGAGATCAAGATTTTGCAACGATCCGTGCAAACCTTGATTCCCTTGGAGTTAAAGGTAAAAATCTTGAGCCCCAAGGAGTTAGGTACGATTTTCTCCAGACCAGTCGGAATCTCTATTAACGCCAGGGTTAACACGCCCAAAGGCGTCCATGGCTGAATTTCAAAGAGCCTGTAGCTCCATCCGGTTCCGCGCTGGGCGAAAAAGGGCGAAGACACACAACTCCCTTGCCCTCGCACCTTCAAAGTGAAGGTAATAGGACGACGGCGGCTAGAGCAGTTTCAATTTAAGTGCATACATATCCAGAAGAGGCTAAGTAGTTAGTGCATTCCCCTGGGGAAAAGGTGCTGAGCAGTTGGCCGATGTGCTCCCAGAGCGTGTCGGTGGTGCGTTTGGCAGCTTTGCGGAGCAGTATTTTGAGTTTGGCGAAGAGCTTTTCGATGGGGTTCAAGTCAGGCGAGTAGGGTGGCAGATAGCGCAGGCTTGCGCCCACCGCCGCGATCGCTTCCGCGACCCCAGTTACCTTGTGGCTGCTGAGGTTGTCGAGGATCACGATGTCTCCCGGCTTCAGGGTCGGACAGAGGAATTGCTGCACATAGGCAAGAAATATCTCACCGTCCATGGGCCCGTCGGTAATCATGGGTGCGGTCAGTTCGCGGAGCCGCAGGGCGGCTACAAAGGTGGTCGTTTCCCAATCGCCCAACGGAGCCGAAGCGATGCAGCGCTGACCTCGAGGGGCGCGTCCATAGCGCCGTGTCATGTTGGTCGATGCCCCGGTTTCATCAAGAAACACCAGCTTTTCGATGTCCCAGCCTGGGGCGGCCTCACTCCATGCCTGGCGCGCCGCCTGCACGTCCTCGCGCTCTTGCTCGCTGGCGTGCAGAGTTTTTTTTGAAGGTGAGGTTCCATCGGTTCAACTGATGCCACAACGCGCCGATCTTGATCGAAACTCCCCGCTTGGCCAATCGTTCTTGCAATTGCGATAAGGTTAGATCGGGATCGGATTCGATCCAGGCACGCAGCACTGGTTCCATCTCCGCCAGTCGCGATCGGCGATGGCCGCCGATCTGATAACTGCCACGCTCTCCCGTCTCTTGCACCCGCTCCCGAACCTGATAGACCCATACGCGGCTGACCTCAAAACGCCGCGCAATCTCCGCCGGGCGATCCCCACGATCTAGTGCCCGCAACACCCGCTCGCGCAAATCTTGCGAATAGGCCTGCAATCCATGCCTCTCCTTTAAGGGCAGAAGCATTATCGCACAAATGTAAATACTTAAATTAGAAATGCTCTAGTGCACAGATCACAGGTATCTGTGATAAGGGAAGAGGCCTTATCAGGGTTGGTGCCTACCGCTGTCATTTCGACCAGAGGGCGTAAGACCGGAGTGGAGAAACCTGCTATTGCCCAGCCTTGCTGCCCATGCCAGGACAGCAGGTTCCTCCGCGCGGCCTGAAAGGCCTTGGTCGGAATGACGGACAAGAAATGATGGTGGAACTGCTTTAGGCCTGACCTAACATGCTTGGCCTGGCTTACGATGCCGCAGACCGTCATACCACGCCTTCCAGCTCTGGGCGTTCAATTCATAGACGTTCTCGTCGGCGTCCAGCTTGCACCATTGCGGGGGCGGAGCGCCGAAAAGATAGCGCCAGACAGCGGCGGCTGCGGCCGCAGCGCCTTGGTCGCCCGCAGATGTCCACCATAACAAAGGTGCGTAGAGTTCGACCGGCCATCTCAGCCGAGGGTTCGAGGCGAGTGTCGTCAGTTGATTGATGAGCTGCGGCTCCTCGTCGCCGATCGATGTGCGCCCCAACTCTTTCACCAGCGAGATGAACCGGCTTTGGTCGAACTCGTCGGCGTTCAACAGAACCAGGTCGAGGCCGTTGGCTTGCCCGCACAGATCGGAGGGCATCGTAATTTGGTGATCCTGGTCCAGCAGGGTCCGGATTCGACACTTCGATCCGTACAGTAGGAGTTTCGCTCTTCATGACGCCCTTCCCCGAAGCAGGTCTGACCATGACAGGTTAGCGCAAAGGCGGTGATCTACGGGGCGTGGCCACACCGCCTCATGCGGTCACTCCAATCGCGTCACCGATGTTCCCGGCGGAATGAGGTTCGCGCGCAGAGCCGACAGGCTCACGGCTACCGCAAAATGAATCGCGCCAGTGAAAGATGTTTTCCCGACGGACCCGGGCTCTCAACTTCCGCATTCGGGTCCGCTGCTCAGGCAACGGCATGTCGTAGGCGCGCCGTATCGCCTGCGCCACGGCGCGGGTGTGATAAGGATTCACCAGCAGGGCTCCTTGATGGAGTTGGAACGCCGCTCCGGCAAACTCGCTGAGCACGAGTACTCCATCGTCATGCACCCGTGAGGCGCAATACTCCTTGGAGACCAGGTTCATCCCATCCTTCAGGGGAGTAACCAGGGCAATGTCTGCCGCGCGATAATAGGCCAGCAATTCAGGCCGGTCCAGCGATCGGTGAATGTAGTGCACAGGGACCCAATCAGGTTCGCCGTAATGTCCGTTGATCTCGCTCACCATTCCCTGAATTTGAGCTTTCAACTCGCCGTATGTGGGAATGCCTTCCCGGCTTGGTACCACAACTTGCAATAAAGTGACGCGCTTGCGCAGCTCCGGCTGAGATTCGAGCAGATGGCGAAATGCCGCCAGCCGCTCTGGGATTCCCTTGGTGTAGTCAAGGCGATCGACTCCGAGGACAATGCGGCAATCACCAAGGCCGCGTGCGATTTCGGCTGCCCTAGCTCCGACGTCGCCGTTTGCCGCACTCCGGGAGAACTCTTCGAAGTCAATACTGATCGGGAACGCTCCGACGAAAGTGGTGCGGCCCGGTTCCTCAACCAACAGATGATCGCCGTGGTGGCTGATCTCCGCAGCCTTAACGAAATGCCGAAGACAAGCTACAAAATTTCGCCGGTCGCGGAGGGTCTGGAATCCGACAACATCAAAATCGAGAAGCGCCGTGAGAATCTCCTCACGCCAGGGCAATTTCTCGAAGATGTCTGGGCTAGGAAAGGGAATGTGATGGAAATAGGCAAGCCGTTCATGGATACCCAACTCCCTGAGGCTGCGAGCAACGGACATCAGATGATAGTCATGCACCCAGATCAAATCACCGGGTTCGGCTTCACCGGCGGCTTTTTCTGCGAACCGTCGGTTCACTGTCAGATGGGTATCCCAATACGTGGGATCGAAATTGCACCGTGATTGCAAGTCATGAAAAAGAGGCCACAAGACTTCGTTAGAAAATCCACAGTAAAAACGAGACCGTTCTACAGGACTCATAAAAACCGGTTTGAGCGCGAAATTACTCTGTCGCGAGTGCTTCTCCAGAACGTGCTCGATCTCCTGCGAAGCATCCGTACCTGTCCAACCGATCCAGGTGCCCGCGCAATCGTTGAGTAAAGGCCGCAGTGCAGTAACCAGTCCACCGGAACTTGGTTCGACGTGAAACCCATCTGGCTTTCGCTCGATTGTGACAGGCAGACGGTTGGAGACCACCACTATCCTTTGGCTAGGCACTGTCATGACGCACCTCCACAAGCACTGACCCAATCCGACAGAAAATTCACGACCCCATCGGGTGGCCGAATCCACACATCTGCCGCCGTTGGGCGCGGCTCTTTCCGCACTAGCACTCTCAGACCGTGTCCGCGTAGCGCTTCAAATGCGTTTTCATCGGTGTGATCGTCCCCCAGATAGGCGATGGCCGCCTGTCCTCCCATCTCCGCCAGTATGCCGCGAACCGCATCTCCCTTATTCCGCCCCGCAACACGGATCTCCATGCCTCCGTCGAACTTCAACAACTCGAGGCCCTTCTGCCCGTGCAGCATCGACCATACTTTCTCAACCTTTCGGGCGACTTTATTGGCGTCCGCTTCGATGCCGCGCCAGTGTATGGCGGTAGCTCCCGGCTTGAACTCGAGCAGATTAAAGAGGCCCACTTGGCGCAGCAGGTCGTTGGCCTCCGAAAGCTTGCGCAGGGCATCGTCGTCCATATTCGGCAACTCGTAACTGCCATTGGCATGTAGTCGTGACAGCCCATGGCATCCCCAGACTTCGATTTTCCTGATGCCGAGAAGCGCAGGAATCTCAATGGCGCGCCTTCCCGTAATAACCACCAGACGGGTGTCGGTGGATTCGCGGACCCGGTCGAGCAGGGACGGAATTCCGGGATAAGGAGCAGCTCGCTGCCGATCTGGAGAGAACGGAGCGAGGGTCCCATCGTAGTCGAGAAGCAGAGCGCGCGAGGGGGCGTGAGCCACTTTGGCAAAGAAGTCCGAAAGCTGTCGCTGCGTCTCCGCAGAGAGAGATTGCGTTTGAACGTGATGCACAACCGTCCTCCATCCAGTGACGGGGCTGTAAACAGGCCCGGTGGAGAGTGAGCCCCTCGGTTACAACATTGGTGTCTGCCTAGGGACGCGCCAAAGGAGGAAAATTTGTTAGCAAAGGCGGCTGCAATTGAGGTCGACGACGTCTCGCCCCAGTAGGAGAGCGCAGTCAGCCTCGCAAGCTGCTGCTATGGGCGAAATGGCGCGGGAGAGGCGCGCATAAAAAATTGTCCCAGCAAGGGCCAGGAGCGCAAACAACAGGGTCGCCATCTTGGCCGCCCGGAGTGCGGTAGGTTCGAGGTCAACCGCTGGAGAAATGAAGACCAGTGCCACGCTCACCAGCACCAAAATGATCAAGCCGAGCTTGATAAAGTCCTTCACTAAGATCAAGTTTATCAGACAGTTACAAAGACTTCAAGCAAGTTCTGAAACTTGGAATCTGCGAGAGGACAGAGCCGGAAAGAGCCGTGCCCTCAGCCCTCGCTCTGATCTCGTGCCTGCAGCACGAAGGCGCAGGCTGTACTGACAAATGGTGCCTTATTTCGGCTTGGCGCCAAAGGTGAAGCCTACGCCCGTGGTGAACAAGACATCGTTCTTTTTATTCCCGAGGACAGGCGCACTGTTATACCGGTCGTTGAAGTTCAGGTTGGCAGTCATCCATCCGTTCAACTTGGTGGCAATTCCAAAGTTACCAGTAACCCGGTAGACGCTGGTTTCGTTCAGCGATGGCAGATAGTACAGGTTTTGGGTAATGACGGTGCGGGAGCCAATCTTATATGCGAACTCGTCCCCAAGAGTTGCCGTAAGTAGATTGCGCGATAAACCGGTGCTGTACGACTCGCGCGTGTAGCCGAAACCGCCTAATAAATCGAGTGTGGTCTTCGGAGTGGCGATCGCGTGGAAGCCTAGACCTCCGCCGGGCATCAGTCGGTAATCGAGATCCTGTAATTCGTCATAACCGCCGGCGAACGCGGCGTAGGCAAACAACTTCTTGGTGAGGTTGCGGTCGTAGCGGATGAGCCCCTGGAAGGAGTTCGCCGTGGTCGCGTTCAGATTTGCGTCCGACGAGTAAATGGACGCCGCGCTTACAACCCAGGTATCTTTCATGGTCTTTCGCGCCGCATCGAAGCCCAGCGCCAGATTGGTCGTCTCGCTGTTGCCGCGAGCCAATGCAAAGCCGAAACTGCCTCCTCCCGCCCAGCCCTCGAGCATTCCGGGATGCAGTGACTTCTCGTACGCCGCTTGATCGGCGGGAGAGCGCATGACGCTCACGTCCGACTTCGGCATTGTTTGCGTCCCTTGCGCGGTGGAGACGACGTAATTGCCATCTTCCGTAGTCACGGTGCCGGTCACCATCTGTTTGTCAGTCTTGGTAACAACCAGAGGTTCGTTGGACGTGAAGCTTGTAACCGCATCCCAATCAATAGACACGTCCCCGGCATAAGCCGTTTTAATGACGAGTTTCTTGCTGTCCATGCTGACGATGGTTCCGCTCAGTCGATCTCCATTCTTCAGAGCTACCTGCTCGGCATTCAGGGCGACGGCGGAAAGCAAGAGCAACACTGCGGCAAAGGTTCGTAACATTGCGTACCTCTTTCATGGATTGTTGCGAGCACGGCTGGGGAGCCTGCTTGGTCCTACTACGGCTGGTGCCCGGCGAGCGCGCCGGACCGTTAAAGAAGCGCATTCACGCTCCCGCAATTGTCGTTTGTCACTTCCCGGCTACTGAACGCCGCCCGTACACACCTGCATTGCCGGCGACTTCACTGCCCCTCCGGCAGTTCAAAAGGCCGCAAGCTTGCCGACAGGTTTCGAGGTCAGTGTGAGAATTATAGATGCTGAAGTCTGGACTGCAAAGACACGAGCCAAGCCCATCATCAGAAACTTACATTCAGGCTCTGCGGAAGATTGATCTGTCGGGATCGTTCTGCGAATTTCGGGATGTTAGATGATGCAGGGAAAGGGACGTCTCATTACCAAGAGCGAACGGCCCACGAACACTCCATCCATCCGCCCCACAGGAGCGTCGTGGGCGCTATCGCGCTAGTCGCTTCGTTTCTGATTTTCGGCGGCAGGGGCAGGGGTGTTCGCGTTCCCTTCTTTCATCGAGTCCCGAAAACTTCTGATTCCGTCACCCATTCCTCGGCCGAGTTCAGGAAGCTTCTTCGGTCCGAAAACCAGCAGGGCAATGAAAAGGATGATCAGCAAGTGCATCGGTTGGAATAATCCTTCAAGCATTTTGACCTCATGCGTAAAACGGGGAAGGTGGGCGTCCCAGTCATCCCCGCCCACCGGGGTGAGACTTTGGTCGATTAACGGATGGATCCGTTCATGCCGTTCGGGAAGAAACCTCCGGAGTGCGCACCCCCGTGATACACGATGTTGAGTACCTGCGACGTCGTGCGGGAAACAGCCAGGGCGCTGTTACCGGGATCGTCAAACGGAGTGGAAGACGTCGGTGGCACGTCCTGGCCATCGACCGCCGGACTCTTCACGCCCCAGTACACGCAGGCAAACCGGATGGCGCCACTGTGCTGCGCTTCCATGCCGTAAATGCGGGCTGCCGCTTCCAGGTAAGTCTTGTTCTGGATCAGTGGGGCAGCCCCGTCGTAGGCGCTTACGCCTACGTCTTCGAATTGTCGAGCCAGCTTGAGGAAGTCGCCGGGATTGGCAAACCCGTATCCGAGCGCATCCAGGTTAATCGTGGGCTTCTTGGCTGCAGCCGATCCCAGTGCTGAGCGCAGGAACTTTACATGCTCGATTTCGTCGGAGCGAATCGCGCTTGCTGCGAAAGCAAACGGCGACTGCGCGATGTTGGGAACCTTGTGCCCACCTGTTGTGGGGCCGGTTTCGTCGGCGCGCGAAATCACACCCAACTGCACGAGAGTTGCCCCATATGTCGCCACCGCATAGAACTCAGCCTCGAGGTATTCGAGGTTCAGAGCAAAGTTCAGAATGTCGGTGTCAACAATGGGCGTGATGTTCACGGTCGGCGGAATCTCGGCACTTTGCGCCACGGCGTTGATGACTGTGCCGCCCAGCACACCGGCACCAGCCAATCCGGCGGCGGCGAGCCCCATTCCCTTTGCAAACGAACGACGACTTAGCGGGCTGTCCGCTAGTTCCACGAGCTTCTCCAGCTTATTCATAGGTGTTTTCCTTTTTTCGGCAGCAGGACATCTCCTGCATCTTGGGTAATAGGTAAACCAAGGTCTTTCTCTTGGCACAGACAGGGATATTATTCTGGCGTCTCAAGAGCCGCTTGATTGCTCCTCTGCAACGCTCAGAAAGAGACATCTGTCTGTAGAACGGACTGGCCGTCCAGTCAGATGAGGGAAATCAAAACTTTTTGAGAGTGAAAGCTGGGATTTCCGAATGGAGTTGATGCCGACAGAAAGCGGTAATGGTTAAGATTCTAGGAATGAGTGTGACGCTAGCAATTGCCGCAAGCGGGCAACATTAGCGGAGACCTAATTTAGCGGAGAACTAATTTGCCTTTACTTCTTCTGCTCCACCCACGTGGGGTGATTTTGTTCGAATCGTGTGATCTCGGCCTCATGGGTCAAAGTCATCCCAATCTCATCCAGCCCGTGGAGCAGGCGATGCCGGCGGAAGTCGTCCACAACAAAGCTCTCGGACAGGCCGTAGTCGTCGGTGACAATCTGGCCTTCCAGGTCGATGTGTAATTCGTATCCAGGCTGAGTCTGCGCACGCTCGGCGATGCTTTGCACGATCGCTTCCGGCAACTCGATCACCAATAAGCCGTTGTTGCCGGCATTCGTGCGAAAGATATCGGCGTACGAAGGAGCAATGATGGCGCGAAAGCCAAATTCACCCAGGGCCCAGGCGGCGTGTTCGCGCGAGGAACCACAGCCGAAATTCTTGCCCGCTACCAGAATGCTCGCGTGATGATAAGGATGCTGATTGAGAACGAAATCGGGCCGATGTGAACCGTCGAGATGATAGCGCCAGTCCGAGAACAGGTGCTGACCGAAACCGGTGCGCTCGATCTTCTTCAGATGCTGCTTGGGGATGATCTGGTCGGTATCGATGTTCTCACGATACAGCGGTGCAACCAGCCCACGATGCTTGCGGAACGGTTCCATGCTAGTCCTTGTAGTGCCAGCCGCGGACGTCGACGAATCGTCCGGCTACGGCTGTCGCCGCTGCGGTCGCCGGACTCACAAGATGGGTACGGCCCTCGCGACCCTGACGGCCTTCAAAGTTGCGATTGCTTGTAGACGCGCAGCGCTGTTTCGGCGCGAGAATGTCAGGATTCATTCCCAGGCACATGGAGCAACCCGGCTCGCGCCACTCAGCGCCAGCCTCCTGGAAAATGCGGTGCAATCCCTCGCGTTCAGCCGCCTGCTTCACCGCTTCAGAGCCCGGCACTACGAGCGCCGTCACGTCCGGATGAACTTTATGTCCACGAATCACCTGGGCTGCGGTGCGTAAGTCTTCCAGCCGCCCATTAGTGCACGAGCCAATGAAAATTCGATCAACTGCAATGTCTTCTATCCGAGTGCCTGCTTGCAATCCCATGTAGGCCAGCGCCGCCTCCATCGCGGCGCGCTCGGACGCGTCACGCGCATCATCGAGTATGGGTACCGACGAAGTTACCGAAACGGACATCCCGGGATTTGTTCCCCAGGTGACAGCCGGTTCCAGCCGCGTGCCGTCAATCTGCATCTCGCGATCAAAGTGAGCGCCTTCGTCCGTTGCCAATTGCCGCCAACGTTGCACCGCCTCCGTCCACTCCTCGCCTTCCGGCGCATAGCGACGCCCCCTGACGTAGGCGAATGTGGTCTCGTCGGGAGCGACCATGCCGGCGCGGGCGCCGCACTCGATGCTCATATTGCACAGCGTCATGCGCTCTTCCATCGTCAGCCCGAGCACCGCTTCGCCCGCGTATTCGATCACGTGACCGGTGCCGCCGTCCGTTCCGAGTCGACGGATGATATCGAGGATCAGGTCCTTGGCGGAAGTACCACGCGGCAACTTGCCGGAGACCGAGATACGCATGCTGCGTGGCTTTTTCTGCGAAACACATTGCGTCGCGAGCACGTGCTCAACCTCGGAGGTGCCAATGCCGAAAGCCAGGGCTCCAAACGCGCCGTGTGTGCTAGTGTGGCTGTCGCCGCAGACCACGGTCATCCCCGGCTGAGTCAGCCCGAGTTCCGGGCCGATGACGTGCACGATTCCCTGCCTCCCCGACCCAATATCGAAGAGCGGAATTCCGGCGGCTTCGCAATTGCGACGCAGGGTAGAGATTTGCTGGGAAGCGATCTGGTCCTTGATGTGAAAGCGTTCGTCTGAGGTAGTAGGAACGTTGTGATCGATCGTCGCGAACGTCAGGTCGGGCCGCCGTACCCGGCGATTCGCCAGCCTGAGTCCTTCGAAGGCTTGCGGGGAAGTTACTTCGTGAACCAGATGCAGATCGATGTAGAGCAGCGCCGGCTCATCCGCGGCCTGCATGACGACGTGCGAGTCCCAAACCTTTTCAAAGAGGGCCTTCGACTGCTGCATTCACTCCTCAAACTGCATGATAAGCCATCTGCATCTGTAGCAGATCGGTCACGGTCTCAACCAGGTTCTGGCCCACAGTGTCCGTGGGATACGCAGGTCGTTTTCGACGTCCGCTCAGGTCCTGTGTCACAATGCCGCGGCTCAGCGTGCGGTCCACCGCCTGCATGATCTTGTCAGACTCGTCGTAGAGTCCAGCGGTGTAGCGCAGCAGCATCGCTGCCGACTGAATTGCGCCAAAGGGATTCGCCAGGCCGCGCCCCGCGATGTCAGGAGCCGATCCGTGTACTGGCTCGTAGAGCTCCACCCGGCCGCCCACACTCGCTGAGGCCAACATGCCCAGCGATCCGCTGATCACCGACGCTTCGTCCGACAGTATGTCGCCAAACAGATTTTCGGTGAGCACAACGTCGTACCAGGCGGGGGTGGTGATCACCTGCATGGCAAATGAATCGACGTACGCGTGATCGACCTTCACGTCAGGATATTGCAAGGCCACTTCGTTTACAGTGCGCCGCCACAACTGCGAGGTCTCCAGCACGTTGGCCTTGTCGACCGAAGTAACGTGTTTGCGGCGCCGTTGCGCTTCCTGGAAGGCGATGTGTGCCACGCGCTCCACTTCATCAGCATGGTAGCGCATGGTGTTGTGCGCCGAGAGACCGTCCGGATCGAGCGCCCGCGGCTGCGAGAAGTACAAGCCACCTAACAGCTCGCGAACAATCAGAATATCCGCGCCCCGGGTCACGTCTTCGCGTAAAGGAGAACAATCGGAAATCGGCTCATAGGCACGCACCGGCCGCAAGTTGGCAAAGCCTCCGAGGGCCTGGCGCAGCGCCAGCAGTCCGGCTTCGGGCCGCATCTCGCCGGTCGTGCCGTCATATTTTCGCTCGCCAACCGCTCCCAAGAGAACCGCGTCGGCCTCCAGGCACGCCGCCAGCGTTTTTTCCGGAAGCGGTCTCCCGTCCTGTTCGATAGCCGCTCCGCCGATGCGTTGCGACTCAAAGCGAAAGTCGTAACCGCATACGTCCGACACTGCCTGCAGTACCGCTACCGCATGGCGGGTAACCTCTGGGCCTATTCCATCTCCCGGCAGTACAACAATCCGGAGTTTCATGATGCGCTCATCTCCTGGGTCTGGGCCCTTTGCATTTCCGGCATAGCGTCCGGTATGACGCTCGCGCGCTGCGCAAACAGCAGCGAAATCAAATCCTGTTCGTAGATGTGCTTCTTGCGATCGGCCAGCCGGATGAAATCCTGGTAGACGCGATTGACTTCGTCGCTCGACAACTCGTGGCCGAGCTCCTTGTACTTGTAGGCCAGCGCATGGCGGCCGGAATGCTTGCCCAGGACAATGCGGTCCGGCGGCAGTCCCACGGTCTCAGGCGTCATGATTTCGTAGCAAAGCGGATTGCTGAGCACACCGTGCTGGTGGATGCCGGCCTCGTGCGCGAAGGCGTTGCGTCCCACGATAGCCTTATTCGGCTGGGTGTCGAAGCCGAGAATCTTGGACAGCATCTGGCTGGTTGACCAAATCTCGTCGTGCCGAATGCCGGTCTGCACGTCGTACTTGTCGGCGCGCACATGCAGCACCATGGCGATCTCTTCCAGCGACGCGTTGCCGGCCCGCTCGCCAATGCCGTTGACCGTACACTCAATCTGCCGCGCGCCCGCCTCGACACCCGCCAGCGAGTTGGCAACGGCCAGGCCGAGATCGTTGTGGCAATGTACCGAGATGGTAACCTGCTCGATGCCTTTCACTCTGCGCCGAATCGTTCGAATCAGCTCCGCGTACTCCGCGGGCGTGGTGTAGCCGACGGTGTCCGGAATGTTCAGCGTGGTCGCGCCGGACTCAACCGCCGCCTGTAGTACTTCGCAGAGGAAGCCTACATCGGAGCGCGTGGCATCTTCGGGAGAGAACTCGACGTCGGTGCAGAGCGAACGCGCGTAAGCGACCATGGCGGACGCCTGGCGCAGGGCTTCGTCACGGCCGATCTTGAGCTTAAAGGCGAGGTGAATGTCGGAAGTCGCCAGGAAGGTGTGAATCCGCGGGCGCATCGAGCGGCTGACCGCTTCCCACGCCACAGCGATATCCTTCTCCACGCAGCGGGCCAGGGCCGCAATCACCGGGCCATGCACCTCGGACGCGACCCGGCGGACGCCGTCGGCGTCGCCGCTGGACGCAATGGGAAAACCCGCCTCGATGATGTCGACACCGAGCCGTTGGAGCTTTCTGGCAAGCACCAGCTTCTCATCCGCTGTCATGCTGCAACCGGGGGCCTGCTCGCCGTCACGAAGCGACGTATCGAAGATCAATACGCGTTCACGCTCCACACTCCACCTCCAGGAAGAACTGCCTCAAGCCTAGGGCAACCATACTGAATTAGTCAAACTAATATACCTTGTAATAGCATTAGATAATGTGATTTAATCAGTTTGCCGACGCTGCTTCCGAAAGAGAGTAATAATGGAACTCTTCCAACTGGAAACTTTCCTGGCCGTGGCCCGCGAGAAAAGCTTCTCTCGCGCCGCCTCCCGCCTTCACCGCACTCAGTCTGCCGTCAGCCAGACCATCTCCAAACTCGAGGATGACCTGGGCGAGAAGCTCTTCGACCGCTCCTCCCGCGATGGGTCGCTCACCGACGCTGGCCGCCTCCTGGTTACCTATGCCGAAGAACTGCTCAACGTCCGCGAAGAAGCCAAAGACGCCCTGCAGGAACTCCGCATGCTGCACCAGGGTAGACTGGTGATTGCGGCCAACGAGTTCACCTCCCGCTATCTGCTGCCAGTGCTGCACCGGTTTCACCGTATGCATCCCACGATCCGCATCGAGGTGCGCCGTTCCCTCGCCCGCGAAGTCGCCAGCAGCGTGCTCAACCACAACGTGGAGTTCGGCATCATTTCTTTTCGTCCCGATGATGACGAACTCTCTTCCCTGGTGATCTACCGCGACGAACTCGCGCTGATCGTCTATCCGTGTCATCCGCTTGCCCATGCCGCGAAAGCCAGCATCAAGGACTTTGGTGCTGAATCGTTCGTCGCGCACAGCGTCCTCTCGCCTTACCGCGAGAAAGTCATTCAAGCCTTCAAGAAGCATCGCACCGCACTGCACATGTACATCGAGTTGCCGACCATCGAGGACATCAAGCACTTCGTCCGCATGGAGAATGGTCTGGCCCTGGTGCCGTTGATCGCCGTCGAACAGGAGATCAAGGCCGGGTCGCTGGTTCACGTACCCGTGAGCGAGCTGGCCTTCGAGCGCAAGCTCCGCATCGTGCATCGCACTGGAACCGTGCTGTCTCACGCCGGTAAGGCCTTTCTTAAAACCTGCAAGGCAATGTCGGTTGAACCTGGGTCTCGCTACCTGTTCCAACAGGAGCGCTGAACGTTACCCTGCGCGCTTCGCCTCGCTGCGTTCGGTCGCGTACGTGAGCCAATCCTCATGCTTCTCGTTCTTCCCGGCAGTGGCCGCGAAGAACGCTCTCTGCAGCTCTCCTGTCACAGGGCCGGGCGCACCGTTGCCAACCGGCTTGCGATCGACGGAGCTGATCGGAGTCACCTCGGCGGCAGTGCCGGTGAAAAATGCTTCATCCGCAACTTCCAGCTCTTCCAAGCGCATCTGTCCGACAAAGACCTTGTAGCCCAGCTCCCGGGCCAACGTAATGATCGTGTCGCGCGTAATTCCCATGAGCACGTGATCGCGTTCGTCATTGGTGAGCACCACGCCATCTTGCACCAGGAAGATGTTCTCGCCCGATCCCTCGGCAATGATGCCCTCTTCGTCGACCAGCAGCGCCTCATCGAAGCCACGTTTCACCGCATCCTGCACCGCCAGCATGGAGTTCAGATACTGTCCGCAGGCCTTTGCCGTCGCGGGCATCGCCAGCGAGCTGAACTTCTTCCAGCGCGAGACGGTAACGTGGATTCCCTGCTCCAGCGCGCCGGCGCCGAGGTATGCGCCCCAGGGCCACGCCAGAATCGCCACCTCAACCGGGCATTGCCGCGGATAGACACCGAGGTTTGCGCTACCGTAGGTTGCGATCGGTCGCACGTAGCAGTCGGAGAACCCGTTCGCGGCAATCACATTGAGCGTTGCCTGGGTCAGCGCGTCACGAGTGTATGGAATCGCGATTCCATACGTCTGAGCGGACTGGAACATACGATCGAGATGGGCATCGAGCCGGAAGACTGCCGGCCCGCTGGGAGTGTCGTAACAGCGAATACCTTCAAAGACGCCGGTACCGTAGTGAAGCCCGTGCGCGGACACATGCACGGTGGCTTCCGCCCACGGCACCAGGTCTCCGTTCTTCCAAACCCATTGGCAATCTGTCAGTGGCACGGTTTCCCTCTTTCACCGCTCGTCCATGGTTCGCCTAAGCGTGGGTTGCAATCGCGGGCTCGGCTGTTTTCGCTGCTTCCGCCGCTTTCTTCGGTGATTCGATCTCTGTAATGTCTACCGGATCGAGGAATGGCATCATCTCGCGCAGCCGCGCTCCGACGGTTTCAATGGGATGGTTCCGCTCCTGCTGACGGGTGGCGAGGAAATTGGGCCGTCCGCTGCGGTTCTCCTCGATCCATTTGCGCGCGAATTCGCCGTTGCGAATCTCAGCCAGGATTTGCTTCATTTCCTTGCGTGTCTCGTCGGTAATCAGCCGCTTGCCCGCGGTGTAGTCGCCATGCTCGGCGGTATCGCTGACTGAATAGCGCATGTAGTTGAGGCCGCCGCGATACATCAGGTCGACGATCAGCTTCAGCTCATGCAGGCATTCGAAGTACGCAACCTCGGGCTGATATCCGGCTTCCACTAGCGTCTCAAAGCCAGCCTTTACCAGCGCGCTGGCGCCTCCGCACAGCACAGCCTGCTCGCCAAACAGATCAGTCTCCGTCTCTTCCGTGAAGGTGGTCTTCAACACGCCCGCGCGGGTTGCGCCAATCGCCTTCGCATACGACAGCGCATAACGCCAGGCGATTCCCGACGCGTCCTGCTCGACCGCAAGCAGCGCCGGCGTTCCTCCGCCTTCCACGAAGACCTCGCGGACGCGATGCCCAGGCGCCTTGGGCGCGACCATGCTGACGTCCACTCCCGGGGGAGGAGCGATGGTCTTGTAGCGAATGTTGAAGCCGTGCGCAAACATCAACGTGTTGCCCGGCTTCAGATTCGGCTGCAGATCATGCTCGAAAATATCCGCCTGCGTGGTGTCAGGGGTCAGCACCATGATGGTGTCGGCCCATGTGGCGGCATCGGCGACTGAATCGACTCGCAAGCCCTCAGCTTCGGCGCGCTCACGCGAGCGGCTGCCAGGATGCAGACCAACCCGCACCTCGACTCCGCTGTCGCGGAGGTTCAACGCATGGGCATGACCCTGCGATCCGTAGCCAATGATGGCGACCTTGGTTGCTTGTACGAGTGATAAATCAGCTGCGTCGTCATAAAAGATCTGTGCCATTGCGCTTCCTTTCCTCGGAGGAGGTCAAACCTGAATTTGTGGTGGCCGCGACAACAGCCCGGGGAACCAGCTCCCATACATGCGGCTGTTTGGCGCGTTTCGGAGAATTGCGGCGAATGATGATGGGCCCTGTAGATACCGCCTCCAGCACCCCGTAAGGCTGCAGTATCTGCAGCAAGCCTTCGAGTTCTTCCGGCGTGCCCGTGATCTCGATCAGAACCCACTCCGGCGTAAGTTCCAGCACGCGACCGCGGAAGATCTCCACCAGTTGCAAGATCTGGGGACGCGTCTGCAGAGTGCAGGCGATCTTCATCATGCCGAAGGCGCGGAAGGTGCCTTCCTCGTGCGAGATCATGTCCACGCGGAAGATGTCGATCAGCTTCGAGAGTTGGCCGCGAATGCGGTCGGCAGCGCGCTTTTCCAGGTCGGCGGTGACCACGATCCGCACAATCGCTTCGTGCTCGGTCTTGGCCGTCGAGAGGGCATGCAGGTTCGCGCCGTGGCGGCGGAAGACCAGCGAGATGCGGGTCACCACGCCGGTGTGATTGGCAACATCCAACAGGTAAGTCATGTTCATAGAGGTCAGTCTTCCTTCGCCGTCTCGACCAGAACGCTGGGCCGGCGGATCATCTCGTGCAGTGCAGCCCCTGCCGGCACCATCGGATACACCGAATCTTCCTGCTCCACTCGGAAGTCGATCAGCGTGGGACCGTCGTGCTGGCGTGCCTCGCGGACCGCGGGGATCACCTGGTCGCGATGGCTCACCGCGGCCGTCCAGATTCCATACGCCTCGGCAATCTTGGTGAAGTCGGGATTCACCAGCGGGGTGGCGGCATAGTTACGCTCGTAGAAGAACTCCTGCCACTGGCGCACCATTCCCAGATAGCCGTTGTTGACGATGGCAATGTTGATGTTCAGGTTCTCCTGAATGACGGTAGCAAGTTCGGCCATCGTCATCTGGAATCCGCCGTCGCCGACGACAACCCAGATCTCCGCGTCGGGACGGGCGAACTTCGCACCAATCGCAGCAGGCAGCGCAAAGCCCATCGTTCCCAGCCCGCCGGATGTGATCAGCGTGCGCGGATCGCTGTGGTGGTAATACTGCGCCTCCCACATCTGGTGCTGACCCACGTCGGTAACCACCACCGCTGCGCCCTTGGTCTCGCGCCACAGGTCATGAATGACGTGCGCGGCATAGAGGTGACCGGTATCCGGCAGGTTACGCAAATCATGCACCGCGTGCGGACCCTTGGAGTCGCCGATCTCGCTCCAGAAGACGGTGCGTTTACGCTTGCGCACCTTGGGTAGCATTTCGTTCAGCACCTGCTTCAGTTCGCCGACGATGGGCACATCCGCCCGCACATTCTTGTGGATTTCCGACGCGTCTATGTCAATGTGGATCTTCTTGGCGTTGGGAGCGTAGCTGTCGAGCTTGCCGGTGACGCGATCGTCGAAACGCATGCCGAGCGCAATCAGCAGGTCAGCACGCTGGATAGCGTGATTCACCCAGGCTTCGCCATGCATGCCCATCATGCCCAGGCAGAGCGGATGAAAATGTGGGATAGCGCCGATGCCCAGCAACGTGAGGGCAACGGGTATATCACCAACTTCCGCTAGTGCCCGCAGCTCTTCCAAAGAGCCTGACAGCAACACACCGTGCCCTGCGAGAATGACGGGCCGCTCCGCTGTGTTGATCAGATGGACAGCTTCGGTCACCAGACCTGGGTCAGGAGCGCTCCAGGTTTCCAGTTTGCGCAATTGCGGAAGCGCATCTTCCCAGTTGAAGTCGCAGGACGCCATTTGCGCGTCTTTGGTGATGTCCACCAGCACCGGACCGGGACGGCCGCTGCGCGCGATGATGAACGCCTCCCGCAGAGTGCGTGCCAGGTCGTTGACGTCGGTCACCATGTAGTTGTGCTTGGTGATGGGCATGGTGATGCCGGTGATGTCGATCTCCTGAAACGCATCGGTGCCGATGAGCTTGCTGCCTACCTGCCCGGTGATGCACACCATCGGCGAAGAGTCGAGCATTGCGGTGGCAATACCGGTGACCAGGTTGGTGGCCCCCGGACCCGACGTGGCGATCGCCACACCGACTCCGCCGCTGGCGCGCGCGTAGCCGTCAGCCATATGCGATGCGCCCTGCTCATGCCGCACCAGCACGTGATGAATGCTGGAGTGGCGCAGCGCGTCATACATCGGGAGCACGCATCCGCCGGGATAGCCGAAAATGGTGCGCACACCTTCGCGTTCCAGGCACTTCCAGACGATCTCGGCGCCTGTCATTCGCATGTGATGGGTCCTCCGAATGCCACGGCGGCGGATGCCGTTAGCTGCGAGACGGGGTTGCGCCCTTCGGCGAAATCGCTGCTCTGCACTTTGTTGGTCACCGCCCCATAGCTCGCGGATGAAACGCTGTTGGCGTACTTGGCGAAGACGCCAGAGCGATAGCGTGGTTCAGGCGGAGACCACTGTGCGAGGCGCCGCCCCAACTCGGCGTCGGAAATATCCAGTTGGAGCTTGCGATTCGCAACGTCGATGACGATGGTGTCGCCTTCACGCACTGCCGCAATTGCCCCGCCAACCGCGGCTTCGGGAGAAATGTGCGCGATCATGAAGCCGTGAGTGGCTCCGGAGAAGCGGCCGTCCGTCAGCAGCGCCACCGATTCGCTAAGCGGCGTGGCCGCCAGTGCCGCCGTGACCGCCAGCATCTCGCGCATTCCAGGACCGCCGCGCGGGCCTTCATTGCGGATGACGATTACATCATTGGGACGGATCTGCGAATTCTGCACCGCGTCGAACGCATGCTCTTCACTCTCGAAGACGCGCGCCGGACCACGATGCTCGCGGCGATGATGGCCGACGAGCTTGACCACGCAACCTTCGGACGCAAGATTGCCATGCAGGATGGCAAGTCCTCCGTTCACGCTTAGCGCCTTTTCTACCGGAACGATGACTTCCTGCCCCGGAGTCTCCCGCGCACTTCGAACCTCGTCGCCAATCGGCTTTCCCGTGACCGTGATGCATTCGCCATGCAGCAAACCGGCATCGGAGAGATATTTGCCCAGCAGCCGCGTGCCTCCAGCGCGGAAGAAGTCGGTAGCCACGAACCTTCCGCCCGGCTTCAAATCGCAAAGCAGCGGAGTCCGCGCACAGATGCGGTCAACTTCCTCCAGGGAGAATTCCAGGCCCAATTCGTTGGCAATCGCCGGCAAATGCAGCACCGCGTTGGTCGAACCGCCCGAAGCGGCGACGCACGTAAGCGCATTTTGCAGCGCCGATTCGGTAATGATGTGCGAGGGCCGGATATCGCGGCGCAGAAGGTCCATGACCAGTTGGCCAGCCTTCTTCGCTACCTCCAGCTTTAAGGGAGACATGGCAGGAACGGCGTTGCTGCCCATGGGCGAAATACCCAGGAACTCGCACGCGGTGGACATGGTATTGGCCGTGAACTGTCCGCCACACGCGCCGGGGCCCGGACAAGCAACGCTCTCCAGTTCGCTCAGTTCGGCATCGTTGATCTTGCCCTGGGCATACTTCCCGACCGCTTCGAACACATCCTGGATGGTGACGTCATGCCCCTGATAATGGCCGGGCGCGATTGAGCCTCCATAAAGCATTAGCGAAGGAACATCGAGCCTCGCCAGCGCCATAACCGTACCGGGGATGGTTTTGTCGCAACTGGAAAGAGCAATGACGCCGTCAAACATATGGCCGCGAGCCACCAGTTCGATGGAATCGGCGATCACCTCGCGGCTCACCAGCGAAGCCCGCATCCCTTCCGAGCCCATGGTAATGCCGTCGGAAACGGCGATGGTGTTGAACTCCATGGGTGTGCCGCCAGCCTCACGAACGCCCTCCTTCACCGCCACCGCAATTTCTCGCAGGTGGTAGTTGCAAGGGCCGACTTCGGTCCAGGTGTTCGCAATGCCGATAATGGGCTTGCGGAGGTCCTCGTCGCTGAAGCCGACTGCCTTGAACATGGCGCGCGCAGGAGCCCGGCTGGGCCCTTCGGTGATTGCACTGCTGCGCGCCTTACAACGGTCGCTGTCCATAAACTCCTTTTACCGTCCGCTGCTCCGACTTGCCGGAGGGGAAAACGGCCCTTAAAAGCTGAAAAGCCACTTGCCTCTGGAGGGGGTGAGTGGCTTTTCAGAACCTGCTGTTGTCTGTCTGCCTCTACCCCGCCTTGTCTCCGGCTACGTTTACGATCCCGAGTACCGGGAGCGTAAGAAGTCGAATCCGCAGTCGGACCACGGCTAGCCGAACACTGAGCACGTCAGCAGCATTCGTCAAGTTGGTTCGAGTTGCAGGGTGCGAGGTCATGACTAATGTTGTAGGGTTATACCGAAACGGAATCGGCGCTGTCGAGCATCATAAGAATTTTTCACAGCGGCATTGAGAATTGCTAATAGTGTGCGGGATTGCATAAGTAGCACTAATGGGCCATAAATAACCTCGCCGAACGGGCGCGGCTTGCGACACCCCGCCTCGCTATATCTCGTCTATGCCTTCGCCCGGCGCTGGACTCGGCGATACTCCCGGCGGCGCGATACCGTACTTGCGATCGAGAAAGATCTGAACCTCTTCTGGGAGGATGGCGGACAGCTCCTGCCAGGTGAGTAGCTTGCAACGCAGGCGCAGATCACCGGGTCGAACTGCACGCATAACCGCGTACCAGCTCTCGATCAGGTCCGGTCTGCGGGCATCCAGCAGGACACAAAAGCTACAGCTGGTTTGCGTGGGCCGCCAGAACATTGCGAATCAACTGGTAGCAGAGGAAGCGCCTGGCAGAGCGCGCTGCCGATCGCTCTCCCGGCTTACCGATCACGCGAGGCAGCATGCGGAGCTCAAACACCTCTTCCAGGTCGCGATAGCGCAATACAGTTGCGGCGTCCTTGGTCTGGAAGTCCGACTCGGTCAGCTTGGCTTCGACTAGGAGATCTCCGAAACGCATATCCACCTCGGTGCGATCGGCCGAACCATTGTTAAGAGGCACACGTGCTTTGAAGCCGAACTGCGGGCCTGCAGCGCCATCAATCCCCAGCAACGACGTGACGGCTGAGCTTCCGGCCACGCCGGGATAGCAAAACACGTTCATCAGCAGGGCGTCGGAACTGACACACGAATCAAGTTCCCTCCACCTGCGCTCGCTGCGTGGCAGCGCCTGCTTCGCCGAAGTGTGAACCTTGTTCAGGCGCAGACGCCATTCGGGATGAGCTGACAATTGCGGCATAACTCGCGTCCAGAAAATTCCCGTGCTGCGCTCCATCCTCTGAGGGGCTGATAGACGATGACCGGCATGCCACCGTAACTTTCGACATGTCCCAGCTTGCACACTTCGGCGAACCTGCGATTGCGCACACAGAGGTCGTGGCGAAGGCGGGTCGCGAAATAAGCTCCGGAGGTGGTCAAGGCGTCTCGTGCTCGATCAGGGCATCGACCGTCAGTTGATCTGCATGCCGTAGTTCTGGGAACAGCGACGCCCATATTGCAATCACCACCAGAGTGCCAACTCCTCCCAACACGACGGCGGGCACTGTACCAAACCAATGCGCGGTCAGCCCTGATTCGAACTGGCCCAACTCGTTCGAGGCTCCGATAAAGATCGAGTTAACGGCACTCACCCGGCCTCGCATAGCGTCCGGCGTGGCCAGTTGCACGAGGGTTCCCCGGATGATGACGCTGACCATGTCCGTCGCCCCCACCAGCAGGAGAGCGATCAGAGAGAGCCACAGGCTACGCGAGATTCCGAACAGAATAGTAAAGACTCCGAAGCCGGCCACGCACCACAACATGGTCAGGCCAGCCCGGCGCCGCAGCGGCCAATGCGCCACCATGACCGCCATTGCCGCAGCACCCACGCCCGGCGCACTGCGCAGGAGACCCAGCCCCCACGGTCCGGTGTTGAGAATCTCGCGCGCGTAAACGGGCAAAAGGGCAACGGCACCGCCCAGCAGAACGGCGAAGAGATCGAGCGAAATAGTTCCCAGAACCAGCTTCTGCCGCCAGATGTAACCGAAGCCCGCCAGCACCGTAGAGAGACTTGCCGGCTCGCGAACCCGCTTCGCGACTTTCGGGGTGATCCGCGTGACCGCCAGCATGGCGATCGTGGACGCCACCATCGCCGTCCCGTAGACCGCCGCTGGGCCGTTAAACCATGCATAGATTAGTCCGCCGATCGCGGGCCCCAGGATCGTCGCACCTTGAAAGATGGTCGCCCCCCAGGCCACAGCGTTGGAAAAATCCTTTTCCGGTACGAGTTGTGGAACCAGCGACTGGCCAGCGGGAAACTGGAAGGACCGCACCACTCCCACTAACACCAGAACCGCATAGATCGGCCGCACTGAATGCCCGCCCCGCACGGCGATCAACAACAGCAGCCCGGAGCACAACGCCATGCCCGAGTAGCACAAAGCCACGATCGTCCGCCGATTGAAACGATCGGCTGCGTGCCCTCCCACCAGAAACAACAGGATGCTGGGAAGAAACTGCGCCAGCCCGACCAGTCCGAGGTCCAGCGGACGCCTGGTGATCTCATACACTTGCCAGCCAACTGCGACCGACTGCATCTCCGAGCCGGCAACCGTAAACAGCCGAGCCAACTGGTAAAGGGCGAAATCGGGATAGGTGAACGCGATACGTCCGGCATGCCTGGAGCTGTCAGCTTCGGCCATTCTCTCTACTGTGCCACAGAAATGTCCCGGCACGGAGCCGGGCATTACTAGAGCGCAAGTTATTACTCGACAGTCAAAGGGCCTCGGAGCAGTGGTGTACAGCAATTTTGTTTCGCTGGTCTAAGTTGGTGACGGCGTTGGCTATTTCCGCTCGTGTATCGACCGGCGGCGGGAAAATCTGCGTGACACCTTTTTCTGACTTCTATCCGAAGCCGATACGCTTTATAGTGGATCATGGGGCGTAAGTTTTCTTCCAATCTCCGGCGGCAGCATCTGGTCGATCCGCAATTCGACCACGACTCTTGTGGAGTCGGGTTCGTCGCCACATTACGCAGCAATCCCACACACGAAATCCTCCGACTGGCCGTCACTGCACTGGGCCGCCTGGCTCATCGCGGGGCCATCGCCGCCGACGGCAAAAGCAGCGATGGCGTTGGCATCATGACGGGGGTTCCTCGCTCTTTCCTGCTGCAGCACTCGGGAATCCAGTTGCTGCCGGAACAGGAGCTCGCGGTGGGCATGCTGTTTCTGCCGCAAAATACCGCCGTTGCCACCAAGGAAATGCTGCGCTTCATGCAGTGCGTGTGCTCGCAAGGCCTGCAGTGGCTGGGCTGGCGCGATGTTCCTTTGTCTTGCGATGTGCTTGGAGAACTGGCGCTGGCGTCGCTCCCGATGATCCGTCAGGCGCTGATCACGACTCATGCCGACGCCAACTGGGGGCCGGAAGAAATAGAGAATCGTCTTTACCTGGCCCGAAAGGCGTTTGAGCGTGCAGCAAAGCAGACGTATGTCTGTTCGCTTTCGTCCAAGATGCTGGTTTACAAGGCGCTATGTGCCGGACGGAAGATTCACGACTTCTACCCTGATCTGGCCAGCCCCGACTACGTCACTCCGTTCGCGGTGTTTCATCAGCGTTACGCAACCAACGTTCTGCCGTCGTGGCATCGCGCCCAACCTTTGCGCCTGATAGCCCACAACGGCGAGATCAATACCATCTCGGGCAATCGCGCCCAGATGGAGGCACGCAGGGCGACGCTTCCGCCGGAGTGTGAGCCAGTGCTCAGCCCTGAGGCCTCGGACTCCATGAGTCTGGACGAGACAGCGGAGCTGCTGGCAAGACATGGACGCAACGTTGCTGAGGCGATACGCATGCTCGTTCCGCCGGCGTCCGGCAAGAAGGAAACGGCGTTTCTCCGTTATCACGCCGACTGCATCGAACCGTGGGATGGGCCTTCGGCACTGGTCTTTACCGATGGGCGCCTGATCGGGGCGGCACTTGATCGCAACGGCCTGCGGCCCTGCCGCTACATCGTCACCGATGATGGACTATTAGTTGCCGGCTCCGAAGTTGGACTGGCCGACGTGAATCCTGACTCCATCGTTCGCAGCGGCCGTCTTGGCCCGGGCGAGATGATTCTCCTCGATCTGGAACGCGGCACTATGCGACACGCCGATGCAATCGACCGCTATTTTGATGAGCTCTCGACCTACACTAGCCTGATCGACGACATTCCGCTACGGCCTGTGGCGGAAACGGTCACGCTTCTGGGCAAGGACGAGATCACTCAGTTGCAGCGTGGGTTTGGCTATACCCGCGAGGATGTGAAGATGGTGGTCGGCCCCATGGCACTGGAGAGCAAGGACGCCATCTGGTCGATGGGCGACGATACTCCCATCGCTGCCCTGGCGCGCGCGCCCCGGTCGCTGTATGGGTTCTTCCGTCAAAGGTTCGCACAAGTCACCAACCCTGCCATCGATTCGCTGCGCGAGTCCTGCGTCGTCTCGCTGCGCACGCGGCTTGGACCGTGGCCGCACCTGCTGGACAAGCACGCTCCTTTGCCAGGGCTGGTCTTGCCGTCGCCATTCCTGTCGCTTGGACAAATGGCAGCCTTGCATCAGCGTACCTATGCGCTGAAAGACGAGCTTCCGTTGGCGACCCTCAACTGCACATTTGAGGACGAGCACTCTCTCTCGCGCGCCGTCGAGGACCTGGGAAGGCGCGCCGTGGATCTGGTGCGCGGCGGCGTTCGCCTGCTGCTGCTGACCGACCGGACAGCCCGCCCACAGGTGCTACCAATACCTATGGCGATGGCTACCGGAGCCGTTCACCATGCGCTCATGAAAGCCGGGCTGCGCACGCGGGTTGGACTGGCGCTCGAAGCAGGTGATTGTCGCGATCTACATCACGCCGCCGTGCTTATCGGCTACGGCGCCGGCGCGGTCTGTCCTTGGCTTGCCCTGCAAACAGCTCGCACACTGGCCGGCGAAGATGGCGAAAAGCGCATGCTGAAGGCGCTGGAAGTCGGGATGGCAAAGGTGATGTCCAAGATGGGCATCTCCGTTCTTGACAGTTATCGAACTGCGCAACTGTTTGACATTCTCGGGCTGGCCGAAGATGTGGTCGCACAGTGTTTCCCGGGCACGCCTTCCCCGCTGGGAGGCGCCGGCTTCGGCGAGATCGAAGCTGCGATTCGAAGCAGTTGGACGGAGGAGCCGGAGGGCGCCGAGCTGCCCGATTATGGCTGGATTCGCTTCCGCCGCGATGATCGAGCCGAGCCGCACACCTGGGAGCCGCAACGGACCCGCCAGTTGCAGCTCGCCGTGGGCGCTGCGCGCGCTTCGCAACAAGCAGCAGCAACCGCCGCACCTGCCGAAGCATGGGTCGCCTATTCCCGCGCGGTCGATGAGAGAGAACCCGCGGTCTTGCGCGATCTGCTGCAGATCAAGGCGGCGGCACAGCCTCTGCCGCTGGAGCAGGTTGAGCCGGCCACCAGTCTGGTGCGCCGCTTCATCGCCAGCGCCATGTCGCTAGGCTCGCTGAGTCCCGAGGCGCATCAGACTATCACTATCGCGATGAACGAACTCGGAGCTCGCTCCAACACCGGCGAAGGCGGAGAGGATCCTGCGGTATATACGCCAGAGCCGGGTAGCGCTCCGGGGGGTCTGCCGCGCAACAACAAGATCAAGCAGGTGGCGTCGGGACGCTTCGGTGTCACCGCCCAATACCTGGCGCATGCGGAAGAGCTGGAAATCAAGATCGCGCAGGGCTCAAAGCCCGGCGAGGGTGGGCAGCTTCCCGGACACAAAGTCAGCGAGTTGATCGCGCGGCTGCGCCATGCCCAGCCGGGAGTCTCGCTGATCAGTCCTCCGCCGCACCACGATATCTATAGCATCGAGGACCTTTCGCAACTGATCTACGATCTGAAGCGTGTCAATCCTCGCGCTCCCGTCGGTGTGAAGCTGGTGTCCCAGTGTGGCGTGGGAACTGTCGCCGCCGGCGTCGCTAAGGCCTATGCCGACTACATCGTCATCGCCGGGCATAACGGTGGAACCGGCGCCTCGCCGCTCAGCAGCATCAAGCATGCCGGTAATCCGTGGGAACTCGGCCTGAGTGAAGCGCAGCAGGTGTTGCGGCTCAACGGACTGCGCGGGCGAGTGCGTCTGCGCGTGGATGGCGGCCTCTCGACCGCTCGAGACATTCTCATAGGAGCGTTGCTAGGCGCGGACGAATTTTCCTTTGGCACGGCAGTGCTGGTTGCGCTGGGCTGCGATATGGCGAGGCAGTGCCACCTGAACACATGTCCCACGGGAATTGCCACACAGAAGCCTGAATTGCGCGCGAAGTTTCGTGGCAAGCCCGAACATGTGGTGAAGTTTTTCCTCAACATTGCCGAGGACCTACAACGTCTGCTGGCCGATCTTGGGCTGCCCTCGCTCGACGCCGCCATTGGACGAACCGATTTGCTGGAGCAGGTTCGCCATCATGGCTCGCTCGATCTGGGTCCGATGCTGGCCCAGGTGGGAGAGGGCCCGTTGCATTGGACGGGCCAGCGCAATCATCGGCCGGAAGAATCTCCGGCAGTCGACGACGCTTGGGTGAATCCCGCGCTTAGTGCGGTAAATGCGGGTAAGCCCTTCGAGTATAGCGTCAACGTTCGCAACCAGGACCGAAGCCTCGGTGCCCGGCTGGCTGGAGAGCTGGCGCTCCTGCGGACGCAGCAACCTGACCTGGATTTCGATGTGCACTTCCGCATGCGCGGCGTGGCGGGGCAGTCATTCGGCGCATTCGCGACCAAGGGCATGCGTCTGCAGCTGATCGGCCAAGCCAACGACTTCGTGGGCAAGGGGCTTTCCGGCGGCGAAATCGTAATTCGTTCGCAGGGAAAGCTGATCAACTCGGAGTCGCCGGAAGTGATTCTGGGCAATGTTGCGCTCTACGGAGCCACCAGCGGATTTCTCTTTGCCGCCGGCAAGTCGGGCGAGCGCTTTGCGATCCGCAACTCGGGCGCAACTGCGGTGGTCGAAGGAGTCGGAGATCACGGCTGCGAATATATGACCGGAGGCACAGTCCTGATCCTGGGACCGACAGGCACGAACTTTGGCGCAGGCATGACCGGCGGCGTAGCCTATCTGTGGGATCCTCTCGGCAAATTCTCGGAGGAACAGAAATATCATTCAGACTTTGTCGAGCTGGAATTACTCGACGATTGCGACTACAAGCAGCAAACCCTGGTTCGAACGCTGCTCGAGCAACATATCGTCAAGACCGCCAGCGTGCTGGCCAAGCGTCTTTATCAAGGCTGGCCCGTGACATTACAGCAGATCATCAAGGTCACGCCCAAGAAGGCTTCGCTGACTTAGCTACAGATGCGCCCGATAACTGGCGCGCAGCTCTGCCACAATTTCGTTGGCCGCCTCGCGTGCCTGGTCAAACTTGGCAGGTGCGAACGAGATAGCTCCTACCCGGGCGTGACCTCCACCGCCGTAGCGCTCGCAAATCTTGGCGAGATTCTCTGCCGGCTCAATCTTCGACCACGGATTGGAGCCCACTGAGACCTTGGTGCGGAAGCTACTCTTGCTGAGGCCGACACTATAGACGCAACTGGGATGCAGGTAATAGGGAATGAACTTGTTGTAACCTTCCAGTTCATGATCCGTAACATCGAAGAAGATTGTGCCGTCTTTGCATTCCGTTCGTCCACGCAGAATCTCGATGGAGCGTCGATGGCGCTCCATCAGTGCTGGAATGCGCTCAGCCACCATCGGCTCCGCCAGAATCGCTGCCAGGGGTTTGTAGGCCAGCAACCGTATCAGTGAGGGAATGAAGGCAGGGTCCTGGTTCGACTCGATCACCATGGTGAGCTTCATTGCTGGCGCTTTCATCTCCACCGCAAACTCCGGATCGGAATACAGCGCGCCGTCAATGATGTCGGCCCATTCGATCAACTCCGCCACCGGCGCGGGCCTGAAGCCGAACCGCTGCTCGGTGATTTCGGCGATGAACTTGGTGCACGAGCGGTAATCCGGATCGTAGAACTTGGTGTTGCTCTGCTCCTGCTCGAAGTGAGATGCATCTTCCCTGGTCAGAAATGCGCTCTGATGATGATCGAACCACCAGGTAATCTTGGGCGACGACGAGTACTTGAAATCGACGATTGCGTTTTCATCTCCGGTGAAGTCGGCCTCGTTGAACAGAGCGCCCGCCCGATGCACCAATCCCATGTACTCGAATTCCACCTGCTCGCGAATGCGCTCGCGGTAGAAGCGCGTAAACAGAGCGGCAGAACAGGCACCGTCAAAACACTTGTCGTGATAGAACACCCGAATCTTCACAGATCCTTTCCTTGCATCGGCCGGTAACTCTCAGGCTATGGATCGGCCGGTCAGAATCGACTAGGATACGGTGTTTTGCGGTGGAAAGGTAGGCGGCAGCCGAATTTTCGATTCCTTCACATCCTTTCATTGGACGAGACTATGCGGCCGCCTGCTTCTCCGCGATCGCTCCGATGAAGGGCAGCTTGAACACTTCCCCCTGCCACGCCTTGATCAACACCAGGAGCCACAGGACGAAACCTGCGAGCACCAGCAAGGCACCCAGCGGAAAGACCAGCACTCCCAGGTAGGGGATCCACAGCAGCACCGTGGCTACGATCCAGAAGGCGATACCGGCGGCAATGCCGCAGCCCCACAGCAACAGGTGCTGAATGCTGTGAAAGCGGACGAAGAAGTTGCGCTTATATGGGTCCACCAGCAGGAACACTGCGGGAGGAATGAGCGTGACGTAGGCGAGCGCTCCGGCAATTCGCTCGGGCAGCACTCCGACCATGGCGTCGCCATCCCAGGTTGCCTGCTCGTTCACCGGCTCCTGGCGCAGAACCGGCGGCGCGTTGATATCGAATGGCGGTCGTAACGACGAACCGCAGTTTCCGCAGAAGACAGCGTCATCGGCATTCGGGCTTCCACAACTCGAACAAACCGGCACCACGATCTCCTGGGCTGTTTGGGGTGTCTTGTCGAATCGGCGACCCGCCGCTTTATGAGGCTCCGCAGCACTTTTTGTATTTCTTGCCACTGCCGCAGGGGCAAAGATCGTTACGACCGATCTTCTCACCGCGCCGGACCTGCTGCACCGGAGCCTGCTCACCAGAGCCCGCCATGCGCGCCTGTTCCAGTTCACGGCGCTTGCGTCGCTGAAAGGCCTCTTCCATGTCATCCATGGACGTGACAGCACGCGACCGCCGCTTGGGCGCCTGGCCGTTTTCGCCGCCGACCGCCGGCACCGGAACCCCGGGACCACCGAGCGTGCCGCCGTCCGTCGGTCCTCCGCTGCTGTAGAAGGTGGCGCCATCGTCGGCGCGTTCGATTACCTGCATCAAGTAGAGGTAGCGAACGGTATCTTCCTGGAAGCGCTCCATCATCGCTTCGAACATGTCGAACGATTCGCGCTTGTATTCGACCAGCGGATCGTGCTGCCCGTAGCCGCGCAGCCCGATGCCTTCGCGCAAATGATCCATGCTGAGCAGATGGTCTTTCCACTGCTGGTCGATAACGCTGAGCATGATGATGCGCTCGTGATGGCGCATCGCGTCCGGGCCAATCAGCTGCTCCTTGGCATCATAGCGCTGCTTAAGCTTGTCGAAGATTGCATCGCCCAGTTCCTGGCGATTCAGCGTCTCTGCCTCAATCCCCTCTGCGACAATATCCACGCCAAAGCGGGTGAAGATCTGGTTCTTAAGGCTCTTGATGTCCCAGTCTTCGGGATGGACGTCCTTCGCGCAGTACTGATCAAGCAGACCGCCAAGAATGTCGCGGACATAATCCTCAAGGATGAGATCTTTCTGATCGATGCCCTCCAGCAATTGCCGCCTGAGGCCGTACACCGCCTGGCGCTGCTTGTTCATCACGTCGTCATATTCGAGAAGGTGCTTACGAGCTTCAAAGTTCTGCCCTTCGACCGCCTTCTGCGCGGCTTCGATCCGGCGCGTGATGAGCTTGGACTCGATCGGCACTCCTTCTTCCATGCCGAGGCGCTGAAGCAAGTTCGAAACCCACTCCTTGGCGAAGATGCGCATCAGGTCGTCTTCCAGTGACAGGTAGAAGCGCGACGCGCCGGGATCGCCTTGGCGGCCGGCACGTCCACGTAACTGGTTGTCGATGCGGCGAGCCTCGTGACGCTCGGTGCCGAAAATGAACAGTCCCCCAAGACTGATCACCTCTTCGTGCTCGGCGTCGGTGGTAACCTTGTGGCGCTCGTAGATTTCGTTCCACTGCGCGGTTGGTACTTGATACTCATTGCCACCGTAGTAGAAGTAGGTAATTTCGGGATCGTCCGGACGAGCATTGACTTCTCCCGCTGCGGCCCGCAGTTGTTGGGCAATTCCCCGCTTCAGGCACTCCTGCTTGGCCATGAATTCGGGGTTACCGCCCAGCAGAATATCTGTGCCGCGGCCGGCCATGTTGGTGGCGATGGTGATCGCTCCCTTGCGGCCCGCCTGAGCCACGATCTCAGCTTCCTTCTCGTGGTACTTGGCGTTCAGCACAACGTGCTTCACACTTTTCTTCTTCAGCAGGTCTGAAAGCCTCTCCGACTTCTCAACCGAGGTGGTGCCCACAAGGACCGGCTGCCCATGCTCGGCCAGGTCGCATGATCTCGTCCGCTGCGGCAAAGTATTTCTCCTTCTCCGTGCGATAAACAACGTCGGAGTTCTCGATCCGGAGCAACTGCTTATTGGTGGGGATTACGACCACTTCGAGCTTGTAAATCTTGTCGAACTCCGGAGCTTCCGTTTCAGCTGTACCGGTCATGCCGGCCAGCTTCTTGTACATGCGGAAATAATTCTGGAAGGTCACCGTTGCGAGGGTCTGATTCTCGCGCTCGATCTTCACGCCTTCCTTCGCCTCGACGGCCTGGTGCAGGCCATCGGACCAGCGGCGGCCCGGCATCAAACGGCCGGTGAACTCGTCGACAATGAGGACTTCCCCATCCTTCACCACGTACTCAACGTCGCGGCGATACAGGGCATGCGCCTTAATCGCCGTCTCTACGTGATGCTTCAGAGCCCAATTCTCTGGGTCGGCGATGTTCCCGATGCCGAGTAACTGCTCAACCTTCTCCCAACCTGGGTCAGTCACCGTGATGGTGCGATGCTTCTCATCGATGACGTAATCCCCGGTGAGTACCTTGGTGTCGATATTCTCCTGGATTTCCTCGCCGCGTTCCAATTGAGGAATGATGCGATTCACCCTGGCGTACTTGTCGGTGGACTCTTCGCTGGCACCGCTGATGATCAGAGGAGTCCGGGCCTCGTCGATCAGGATCGAATCGACTTCGTCGACGATGGAGTAGTTGTGCGCACGCTGCACACAGTCGCTCAGGTCGAATTTCATGTTGTCGCGCAGATAGTCGAAGCCAAACTCGTTATTGGTGCCATAAGTCACGTCGGCAGCGTAGGCTTCGCGGCGCTGGGCGTCGTCGAGATCGTGGACGATTACACCGACAGTCAACCCAAGGAAGGTGTATAGTTTGCCCATCCATTCGGAGTCGCGCTTGGCGAGGTAGTCGTTCACGGTGACAACATGCACGCCGCGTCCGGAGAGGGCGTTAAGGTAGACAGGCAGGGTAGCCACGAGCGTCTTACCTTCACCGGTCTTCATTTCGGCGATTTTGCCCTGGTGCAGGACGGCGCCGCCGATAAGCTGTACGTCGAAGTGCCGCATATGCAGCACGCGCCAGCCAGCCTCGCGCACAACCGCAAAAGCCTCTGGCAAGATCTCGTCGAGCGCTTGCTTCAGCTCACGATCCTTTTCGTCAGCGTCTTCGATCAGATCGACACGCTCGCGTATCCGTCGGCGGAACTCCTCCGTCTTGGCCCGGAGTTGCTCGTCGGAGAGCTGCTTCATGGCGGGCTCAAGCATATTGACCTGCTCGACCAGCGGCATGATCCGCTTGATCTCGCGCTCGTTACTGGTACCGAAAACTTTGGCGAAAACCTTATTAATCAAATCTATAGTCCTTACGCAGAGTGCCAGCCTGCAACCCCTTCGACTGGTCAAGATAAAGCACGTCGAGCGAATTCACCCCATCCCAAGACGAATTGGCGCTGCGTCTATTTTAGCTTGTTTGTCATTTCCAAACGCGTAATCCCTGTTTTGAACACGTTCCCTGACGCCATTGGATGTTTCGGGATGGGTAGGAGACGCAGTTTGCGCCAAAGGAGGAACAATTACGGAGTCAGCGCTGCCGGAAGCGCAACCGGAGCGGAAACCCGGCGGGAACAAGCTGACGTGCGAGTGGTCACCAGATCGAGGACCTACTGCTCCGACTGGGCGGCCGGCACCTGGGAGTCAAAGCCACCAATATCACAGTTATTACGGTAGCTCTACAGCCCAAGCAACAACCTTCCACCCCGCGTCCTCTCTAGTCCACAACAGCAGGAGAGCGGGCGATTTTTCCTCCCCATAATTCAATCGACTGGCGCTCAAATAATAGGCACCGTACTTTGCATCAGCGGGATCCGATTCCAGAGAATCTTCGGCTATCTGACGATGCTGGCACAGAAAGCTATTGGCCTTCTGATCTGGCACGGCCATAATCGCGAAAGCATTGGAGTTTTCCTGCTGGACTGGGCGCAGCAGATCATTTTGGGGCTGCAGACTCGACATCATGTCCGAGAGGTCCGCGCCGGGTGGAATTCTTGCGAGCGGCTGTTGCAACCCAAACTGGATTCTGGCGATGGGCGTCAATTTCTTCTGGTCCTCGGAGGGTGTCGCGAGACACTGGTAGGAGCGCGGTGACGCAAAGCTGGAAGCCTGGATGACGTTCCGTTTCACGATCCAAGTCTGGTAAAACTCAGTGATGTCTTTTACGGCGATGGGATCACCGGTTATGCTCCGCGGTTCTTCGACTGAGGGCACGGCCTGAGCCGCTGGGTTCTTTGGGACGATGGCCGCATTACTGCTATCTTCGATGCGGATGGCGATGATTTTCCAGTAGCCACCCTCCTGAGCCCAAAGCAGGAACATAACCTTGTTCCGGCTCTCCCCCTGTTTTCCGCGAAACACAGTGGCGAAGTATTTCCCACTAGAGTCCTTATTCGTATCGTTGTTCGGTGTGGCAACGCACTCCTCGTCGGCTCCCATGTCTGCCGGCACGCTCACTAGCAGGAACTCCGATGCATACGCGTTCTTTGCCGGTTTCAATGCTTGTGACCATTTGTCGGCAGGCTCGAACACGTCGCCAACGGAATTTACTGTGCCAGTACTATCGCTAGAATTTCTGCATCGCCATCATTGTGCGCAGCCGAATCATGCCTGACGGCACGGGTTCTCCGCTCTTCTGCGCCACCACCTCCAAACACGGATAGCTGAGGCGCGAGAAATAGGCGACTGATTTATTTGGTTCTTTCCCCACTACCCAGCTTTGCAGGAAATCATGTGCGCTCTTATCGATGCCCTGATCGGCTTTCACGCCGGGATTCAAGGGAATATTCCCGAGGCGCTCAGTGGCGTTCTCCTTTGGCGGCTTTCCGCCACTTCCGAATTGTCCAAAGACGTCGCGCCACCAACCGTTGAGGCCCGACCAGCGGCGGTCATGGCGGTCGAGGTTGTTTCCCGCCCGGACGTCCGAGTTCGAAGCGGACAGGTGTCCATTGACCAGCCCTTTAGGAAAGCTAGAAGAGCGATAATCGACATCAATGTCAGACAACTTATGGTCGCGCGAAATAGAAAACTGAATCGAGGGAGGTCCCTTCTTCAGCCTGTAACAAATAGGAAAGCCCTTGTGATACACGCTGTTGTCCTTATCGTGAAAGAACTCTTGACTGCGGCTCAGGATGTCCAATGCGTCGGGCTTCAGGTACACATACAGGCGGAACTGGAGATCGCCGCCAACACCGGATTCCTCGCCCATCACTTGGTCGACGGCATCCACCAGGTCAATCGCGCGACCCAGGCTTTTGCCTTGCGCATCGGTCATCTTCGCGTTCAGCAGGGCATGGGTCACAGCGTCGAACGTCGTACGGGTGGACAGTCGAGCGTTGTCGTAGGCCTGTTCAGCGACAAGGTCACTCCCGGTGGTGGTGTTGTAGTGGCGAATGAAGTCGTCTATTAGCCGTTTTTGCTCAGGACGCAACACAGCATAGGATTGGCCAAGCTCCAGGCTTTCGCTTTTTGGCTTTTGGGAAGTGGCCGCCTTCTTCTGATTTGGCTGCGTTTGAGCAATAACCAATTCAACTGAGATAAGTGAGCAAACGATAAGAACGATCAGTCGGGCCATTCGGTTCATCGTGACCCTCCATGGGAGAAGGCGAAATCAGCTTACCCATTACTCCAACCGACACTACAGGCGGGGATCGGGCGGTGCAACTAGGGATCTCCCTAGTTGAAGGCACGCCGCATTGTCCTAGCCAGCCTCTTCAACGGTGCGGCCCAGAGTTACCCGGACTCGCGGCGAGGGGACGAACTTGTGTTCTCGGGACCTTGACTTCTAAGCGCCTGTAATTGGCGCTCCGTCGTTGCCAGCATCTCCTGTAGGACTTCAACCAGTTGAGAGGGAATGACGGATTCCGACATCCAGCGTTCAATCACTTCCTTACGCAACTCAAGCTCCATCACCTGGCGCCAGGAAGGTTCGCCAGAGATCGCACGATGATTGGTCATGGCCGTCTCTCTCGGAGTTCTTCGTACAATCACATTCGCAAATGGACCACGTGTATGGTACTGCGCGTTTTTGGCCTAGAAACTGCACGAAAGGTGCCGCGCTGAGCAATTCGCGAAACGGGCAACTTCCGTGAAACGTGTTCGACGATCATGCACGCGAGCGGTTCTTTCGAGTCACATACCACCAGATGATGGCAGCGAGCACTAGAAGAACCAGCAGCCAGATCACCCACGTGGTCGACGAGGAACCTGTGGCCTCGGGGGCTGCTGTGCCTTCGGCTGGCGCTGCTGCCGCTGGCGTCGGTACCGGCTCTTCGCTGCCCTCCGCGACCAGGATTGGTGCATCCCCGGGCGGTGGCGTTGGTTGTGGTGTTGTCGCAACAACCGGCGCAGCTACGCCCGTCACAGTCTTCTTCTGCGTGGTTTCGACGGCGGGCACCTCCACGATCTTGGTGGCGGTGAGCGTCATCCCCTTACGCACGCCCCAAGCATCGACCATCTGTCCATCTACGTTGAATTTTTGGCCCTCGGGAATCTTGAACTGCTGGTTCTTGCCGTCCTCAAGGGTCAAGATTATGCTCAGCGGCGGAGTGATTGACCAAACCTTTCCGGTAACTGTCTGTACCGTCGTGATGGTCATGGGCGTTGTGGCGGTGGTGATGGTCCGCTGGAGTTTCATGCCCGGCTTCAGATCGTGAATGCCGAGTTGCTTACCACCTACCGTCACTCTGACGCTTTCAGGGACATTGTCAAAATGACGAAGAGTGCCATCCGCCATCTTAACGACCAGGTCGTTGCCCGAAACGGTCACGACTTCACCACGCTCAACCTTGGTTACGACCGTAGTATTTCCTTTTGCTGTCGTGGTTTGGGTCTCCACCTGCGCACTCAGGCTCAGGGCAAAAACCAAGGAAGCCATGGCCGTTGCAACAACCAGCCACGCATACTTCGAACCTACTATTTTCATCGCTATTTCTCCTTTCGGTTACACCATTTCTCCATCCGGTTAGATAGTGCATCCCGCTCTCCATCGCAGAGAGAACGCCTCGTGTCCGGACACATCATAGTCAACGCTACTCTGCGAATTAGCCGCCCTAACTCGCGGCCCTCCCAATGGGCTCTCTCTTCGCGGTTAGCGCGCGCTCTCGGCGGCGCGAACCGTTTCTTGTGGACCCTCGCTGAACAACCCGTGGTAGATGAGCCCCGCTAAGATGGCGCCCACAATTGGGGCTAACCAGAACAGCCATAACTGTTCCAGCGCCCACCCCCTCACAAACAGAGCCGGCCCCGTGCTGCGGGCGGGGTTCACCGAGGTATTCGTCACCGGAATCGAAATGAGGTGAATCAGGGTGAGGCTGAGCCCAATCGCGATTGGGGCGAAGCCCTTCGGCGCTCGTTCGTCGGTCGACCCGATAATGATCAAAAGGAAGAACATCGTGAGAACCACTTCGGTCAGCAGGCAGGCGAGAAGTGAATACCCACCCGGGGAGTGTTCCCCATATCCGTTGGAGGCAAATCCCGCAGCCAGCGTGAAACCCTCCTTCCCGCTCGCGATTACATAAAGAACACTCGATGCCACGATGCCGCCCGCCACTTGGGCTACGATATACGGCAGGAGGTCGGACGCAGGGAACCTTTTGCCTGCCCATAGTCCGATGGATACCGCGGGATTGATGTGGCATCCGGAGATAGGGCCGATGGTAAAGGCCATAGTCAGCAAGGTCAGGCCGAAGGCAAAGGCAACACCCAGGAAACCTATTCCCAAGTTTGGAAACGCTGCTGCCAACACGGCGCTCCCGCAACCTCCGAAGACCAACCAAAATGTTCCAAAGAACTCAGCAGTTGCACGCTTTGTAATTGACATATCTCCTCCCACGAGAATTGCGAGGTCTCGCTAAAATGCATCACGGAACGCTCATGCGGTTACAGTTCGGTCCTCGCTTTCTACCTCCTTTTCGGAACAGTCAGCCTGGAGCAGGAGGACCGTTGTTAGATTGCCCCGACAAGATTTCACTGCTCTCAGCGTTACCCTTGCGGATGTCAATGCTGCCCTTGAAATAGGCGCCATCTTCTATGCTGACCCGCTGGGTGACGACATTGCCGGTCAGCGCGCCTTCGCTTCTGAGATGGAAGCGATCACTGGCCGTCATCATGCCTTGGACAGTTCCCAGAATCACGATCTCTCGGGCCGTAATGTCGGCCGAAACGATGCCACTGCGCCCGACAGTGACGAGATGTCCAGGAAGACTGATCGAGCCTTCTACGTGGCCGTCGATGTAGAGAGACTCTGAACCACTCACTTCCCCCTTAATCACCAGAGACTTGCCTATCGTCGCCTGCCCCTGCGAGTTGGAAGACACTCCGGACAGGGAGCCCAATTTTGTCTCGGGGGCAGGCGGCATATGGCGTTCCGGTTCAAGCATGGACTGTAGCGACTCGTTGGGGCGCCCTGTCTTCCACATGGCTGATCACTCTGCGTTCAGATTTGCAGGATCGACAGGCATAAACTCCTGGCGATTAGAGTGCGCGAGCCGCAGAGCCTCAGCTTGGCATTCACCTGTTACGGCAACTGGTATCGCGCGGTCCACGACTTGCCGTCACGTCTTATTTCAGGTCGTCGTCCTCGTAATATTTCGTGCCCTACAGGTTTTAGCCGGAGAGCGAGGCCATTCTTGATGATCTAGTAGACCCATTCGCCGGGCTTACTCGGCCGCGCCCGAGTACGCATCCCCCCTTTCTGCCTTGGCTGCGGCATCGGCGGAGTTGAAGCACCAGCCGAACACCGCCTCGTGCCGACCGTCCAGTAGAAACGCCGCAACGCTTCGGAGCAAGGTACACAGTTGTACATGTCCCCGATCCATTTCCAGACGCAATTTCAGCGTACCGTCAGGAGAAGGGCCGTTGGGCGATCCGCTAAGGTCCGGGGCACAAACCCCAGGTCCGAAGTCGGCTTAGTGCACACTTTGCCGCCGAGTGTGGTTTTCCGTTGAATTCAGGGGACCCTGGCGTTCAATTCAGGTCGTCGTCTTTGTAGTACTTGGTGCCCTTGGCGGTGATCTCGAGCGCCACGCCCTTGTCCGTCAGTTGATACATGTAGACACCGGGCGAGACCGAAGCCGCTCCGGCCAGCGCTCCACCCTTCTCCCCGGTGGTGGCAGCGGCCGTGGTTTGTCCGCCGAATTCCCAGCCGGAGTTGACAAAGCTGTCGAACGCCTGATCGTTGTCGAAGACGAAGATCACACTAAATTTCTTCACCCCAAAGCCGAGGCCGGCTTGCAGCTCCACCACCTTCATGAACGTCTCGGTCTTGCTCTTGTTGTTCACGGCGATGCCTTCGCCCTTGCCGGATCCGAGCATGAGGATCTTTAGGCCCGTATTGCTGAACACCGCATATCCTGCTGCTCCCTCGACTGCGCCTTTGGCCTTCGGCTCGGCCTTATAAAGACGTTGCAGGGTATCCTGGGCCATTTTACGAACCTGCTGTTGCTCCTCGGCTTTCTTGTCGTCGGCTGCGTGCGCCACAATCGCCAGTGAGCAAGCCAGCAGGAGAAAGATGAACTTCAGAGTCGCTATACCTTTATGTGTTGTGATTGTCACGGCTTTGTACGTCCTCCTTGTTGAAGTGTCTACTCTCTGCTACCTGATGCCGGGTCGTCTCGGTCAACAGTTTGTGCTCTTCAGTCTGTACCACCGGTTCGATCGCCTGCATCGTGCAAACCGAGCCTAGGCCCGGGCCAGTTCTGGAGCAACTAGGGATTTCCCTAGTTGCTGGAAGCAACAGCACACCTCATGCTTTCCAATGAGCACAGCATCTCGGCGGCATTCAGGTGGGGATTTAGTGCCTGAGCAAGTTGAGCTAAGGAATTCCAGGCGCCAAACTCGATCCTGACTCTCTCGGTCGTCGATTAGCCAGATTCACCGGAGGAACTCATGAAAAAGTCAGCGATAGTCCTTGTTATAGGAATGTCACTCCTGTTGATCCAAAGTGTGGCGTTCGCTCAGAAGTCCGAGCCGTCGACATCGGGGTCGGCGGGTATTGAGCAAGAGGTACAGCTGCTGCGATCCGACATACGGTCCGCGAAAAAGCAAATCATTGCGGAAAACATGAAGCTGACCGATGCCCAAGCCGAAAAGTTTTGGCCGGTTTATGATGCCTACACGCAAGAGATTACGAAGCTTGGTGACACCAGTTATGCGCTCGTCAAGGAATACGCAAGCACCTACGAGAACATGACGGACGCCCAGGCCGACACCCTCGTTGACAAAATGGCAACCTTGGACGTGCAAACGGCGACCCTGCGCCAGCAGTGGATCCCGAAATTCCGCAAGGTGCTTACCGGAAAACAGAATGCCTTGTTCTTCCAATTGGACCGACGCATCAACCTGCTGCTCGAGCTGCAGTTTGCCGCAAACATTCCGCTTGTCAAATAGCTCAGCAGGCGTCGCCCGCGTCGGATGGAATTCGTGGAGACGGTTGTCTGTCCTGGCGCGGCCAGACACGGAAGCACCCGCAGCGAACCCAGCACCGATGCCATGAGGCCGCTTGAAAGACCCTCGCGCCGCGTTCATCCATGTCGCAGCACGCTTAGGAAAGCATCTCGAAACCACGCTACCAACGCGGACATCGGGCGGGTTATGCCGTGTTGTGCGGTCGAAAAATCGGCGTTGCCCCAGAATCTGCGTTCGGAGCTTGAATGTGAAAACCTGTGCACGCCCTCAACTTTTTGCTCTCGTCGTGATATGAACAAGGTTGTTGAGTTACGGCAACCGTCGCTACTGGTTTTAAGGAGGTGTCATTGTGCAAGCTGCCCAATCCCGGGTTCGCGTAGGCCGGACGTCGGCCGAATTGAAGCAGGCCATCCTCGACAATCTTTACTATGTGCAGGGTCGCATTCCGGAGCTCGCGACTACCAGCGATTGGTACATGGCACTCGCCTATACTGTCCGCGACCACATGATGAACGACTGGATCGAGGCCTTTGCGCGGGCCCGAAAATCACCACTTAGGCTTGTCGGATATCTTTCGGCGGAGTTCTTGATCGGTCCTCAGTTGGCCAACAACCTGCTCAACGTGCATGACATCGAGGACTCGGTTGCGACCGCTGTTTCCGAACTCGGGCTAAATCTTGACAAGCTTATCGATCACGAGCCTGAACCTGGACTCGGAAATGGGGGACTGGGACGGCTCGCCGCCTGTTACCTGGAGTCACTCACGACTCTCGATATGCCAGCGATCGGCTATGGCATTCGCTATGAGTTCGGCCTTTTCAAACAGGAGATCCACGATGGCTGGCAACTGGAAAAGACGGACAAGTGGCTCAGCATGGGGGATCCCTGGGAAATCGCCCGGCCGGAGATTTGCCATTACGTCGGCGTTGGTGGATACACCGAGCCATATCACGATGAGCAAGGCCGCTTCCGGGTGCGATGGATTCCCGAACGAGTGGTAAAAGGGGTCGCTAATGATATTGCGGTCGCAGGCTACGGCACCTCGATGACCAACTTCCTGCGCCTGTGGTCCTCGCAGGCGCTTGATTCGTTCGATTTTCAGGCTTTCAACGAGGGCGATTATTACGACGCGGTCCGCGAAAAAGTTGCATCTGAGACCATCAGCAAGGTTTTGTATCCCAACGACGAACGGGAAGCGGGCAAAATACTACGCCTCCAGCAACAATACTTTTTCACATCCTGCTCCCTGCAGGACATGATCCGCATTCACAAGATGCGCGGCGGGACTATCGATACTTTCCACGAAGCCTTTGCCATTCAACTCAACGATACCCACCCTTCCATCGCCGTCGCAGAGCTCATGCGACTTCTCCTCGACCTTCACGGGATGGATTGGGGCAACGCCTGGAACATCACTCAAAAAGCGCTGGCCTATACCAACCACACATTGCTGCCGGAAGCTTTGGAAAAATGGCCGCTGCCGCTGTTCGCAAAGCTGCTCCCACGCCATCTTGAAATCATTTACGAAATCAATCAGCGATTTCTTGATGAGGTTAGGGCACAACGCCCAGGCGACGAAGATCTACTTGCCAGAGTGTCGATCATCGACGAGCACGACCAAAAATACGTGCGCATGGCCAATCTCGCCACCATCGGTTCGCATGCCGTCAACGGTGTTGCTGCCCTGCACACTGAGCTCTTAAAGAAGACGGTACTTCACGACTTCTATGAGTTGTTCCCCGGGAAGTTTTTCAACGTCACCAACGGCGTCACCCCGCGGCGCTGGCTGGCGCTCAGCAACCCCGAATTGTCCGAGCTGATCTCCAGCAGGATCGGCGAGTCATGGCTGAAAGACGAGGACCATTTACGCAAACTTGAACCGTTTGCCAATGATGCCGAGTTCCGCGGCCAATGGAAACAGGTCAAGCATGCGCGCAAGCAGAAGCTGGTCGCGTTAATCAAGGAGCGAACTGGCGTGGTTGTCAGTCCCGACACCTTATTCGACGTGCAGGTGAAGCGCCTGCACGAATACAAGCGCCAACTGCTGAACCTACTGCATGTCATCACACTCTTTAACCGCGTAAAGCACGATCCTAACGGGCAGATCACGCCACGAACGGTGATCTTTGGTGGCAAGGCCGCGCCCGGCTACTTCATGGCAAAGCTCATCATCAAGTTGATCAACTCCGTGGCCGCGTGCATCGACTCCGATCCGGTGGTGCGCGACCGCCTCAAGGTAGTTTTTATCCCGGATTTCAACGTTAAGAGCGGACAGGTCATCTACCCGGGTGCTGATTTGTCTGAGCAGATCTCCACCGCCGGCAAGGAAGCCTCCGGCACCGGCAACATGAAATTTTCCATGAATGGAGCCCTGACCATCGGTACGCTCGACGGAGCGAACGTCGAAATCCGCGAGGAAGTTGGGGCTGAAAATTTCTTCCTCTTTGGTCTGACGGCTGAGCAAGTCATGCAACTCAAGCACAGTGGTTACAATGCTCGTCACTACTACGACAATAATGAAGATCTGAAGCAAGCCCTGGACCAGATCGCCGGCGGAGCCTTCTCAGGCGGCGATCAGAGTTTGTTTCGCCCCATCGTCGACTCACTGTTGGGCAGCGACGAGTACATGCTGCTGGCCGATTACCAGTCTTATGTGGATTGCCAGGGTCAGGTGAGCCGGGCCTACCTCGATCAGGAGAACTGGACTCGCATGTCGATCTTGAATACGGCCCGCATGGGCAAGTTCTCATCCGATCGCTCCATTCGCGAGTACGCCCGCAACATCTGGCATGTGGAGCCGCTGGCTTTGACAGGAGGAACAGCCACGACGGCGGTCAGACGCAGCTAAACCAAATTCCGAAATGTTGCGGAGATGAACCCGTGTGCGGCGAGTCCTGCAAGGCGGAAACCATTTTCCTATTTTAAGAGTTAAGAACCCTACCAGGAGCGGCTGTCGCCGGTTCCTCCCGAACCCAAGCAAGAAACAGCTTGTAACCTACCGATAGCACGATCGCGCCAATGAACAGACCGATGATGCCCATGGCCATAAAACCACCGATGACCCCCAGAAACACGACCGCGATTGGAACGGCCACCCCGCGTCCCAGCAGCAGTGGCTTCAGGATGTTGTCCATGAGTCCGACGATGATGCACCAGACGAGAAAAATTACGGCTGCGGTGCTTGAGGCGGTGGCGAAGGCGTAGATCACTGCCGGTATGAGTATCAGCATTCCAATCTGAAGAACTGCGGCGACAAGGAAGATGACCGACCACACGCCGGCAGCGGGGAGTCCGACCACGAAGAAACCCGCCGCTGCGAAGACTGTTTGAATCAGGGCAACCCCTAATACTCCGTTGGTGACGCTGCGAATGGTGTTCCCAACAAGATGCTGAAATTCGAGGCCACGTTCACCGAACAGCCGATTCGACAGAGAGAGGGTCACATTGTAAGCGGCCTGCGCATTTGCCAGAAGAACCCCGGAGAGCAAAATTGAGATCAAGAGTTGCAGTACAGTCGAAGCAAAACTGGCGGAAGCGGACAGAATGCCCGGAAGAGCAGACTTGATCTGGGGTGCGAACTTCATTAGCGTAGCGCTCAAGTTGGCGGATGCCGAACTCCACGTCTGAAAGAGAGGCGCACCGATGAGAGGCCAGTTTTCGACACTCGTGGGCGGCGGTGGAAGGACCAGGGTTCCGTCTCGCAGCCGGTCGGCAACAGGCTGAATACCCTGAACCAGGCTTTGCCCCAGCAACACGAGGGGTACGATCAGAACGGCCAGCAGCAAAAGCGTCCATAGCACGGCAGCCAGCGTCCGTTTTCCCTTTACTGCGCGTTCGAGCTTCAAGAATGTGGGATACGAAGCCACTGCGATGATGATTCCCCACATGAGCAGAGGTATGAAGGGTTTCAAAATCGCGAGGCACCCGATTACCAGCAAGGCCGCCAGGCCGATCTGGATCGATGCCTCAAGAGGCTTGTTTGTCGGGACTTTTTGCTTTGCTACAGCTTCCGTTGTCATATTCAAGCCTCCTTGCAGCAAATGAAGACATTGCGACTACATCATTTGACTTGTGCTGCGGCGTCGTGCGCTGCCAGCGCCACTGTACCCGCATGGACTGCTATCGCGATTAGTATTCCTGTGAAAGTCAGACCGAATAGACCGATGAGGATGGCGATGAGCCGGGAGCCCCTCCTGGTAGGCCTTATATCCCCATAACCAACTGTTGTGGCGGTGATGAAGGCCCAGTAAAAGCTATCGAAGGGACGCCAGCCTTCGAGACCTCCGGCGATTTGCCCCAACAGGGTGATTATCAGGCCAAGGCAGAGCAGCACCGGAAATGTCAGCCAGACACCGACCCCCAGCTCTTTCAGAAAAGTGATCGTTAAGCCACTGAGCAGCACTTCAACCTCGCAGCCCATCGGCTGCCGGCAATCCGAACGCGCGATTTTTTATTGCCCTTCTCCCGCATATTGCGTTCGCACGAAGTTGTACTTGGCGCTGATCTGAATTCTGGGTGTATTGCCGGTTGAGCCGTCCTTGTTGTCTCTCCAGCCGTATAGAAACTCTCCGCCCACGCTGAGTGAGCCGAAGGGATTCCAGATCAGGTTGCCACCGGTGTAATTGCCTTGGTGGTAGGTTAAGCCAGGCTGAGCCTGGGTGTTTTGTACCTGTGCGAAGCTGTATATGACGCTGGAACGTAACCGGGAAGCCCAGAAATGCTGGAATGCCCCATACGTCGCCACTACCGGTAATGCCTGGATATGAGGACTCTGCAGGCTGCTGACGGCGGCATCCAGGCCAAGCCCCGACGTGTCATTGATGTAGCGCTCGATTCCGTTTCCGTAGGCGACCTGATACACAATTGTGTCGTTCCCCCAGAGGCGTTCTGCGCCCGCAAAGTTGAAGCCCCAGCCGAACACCGACTCATGCCGGCCGTCGGGTAGAAACGCAGCTACGCTTCGCAACAAGGAGGACAGTTGCGCGTGCCCTCCTTCCCATTCCCGTCGTAGCCGCAGGGTCCCGTCGGGCGAAGGACTGTTCGGCTCTGCGTTAAATTCCGGGGTCGTAAAGAGTACGTCCGAAGTCGGCTTCTCGGCCGAGAAGCTGAAGGTGGTCTTATTTGCCACAAGCAGGCTGTAGCGGAACTGCGGGTTACGGATAGAGACCATCGCGTTTGGTCCCTGGTAGTCGAGGGTATCCGCCCCGGCGTCAGGATCCATGAAATTCGAGAAGGTCTGGCCGACCAGGAAGTTCTTCGCCTGGCCGTAGGCATGACGCAGCTTTGGCGTGGTTGAGTTGGTACCGAAGAAGTCCATTTCGAAGAAGAACCTGTAACTGTCCCCCGATCGCGTGGGAACGAGGAAGTCCAGGTTCAGGCGCGTCGCCCTTACCGAGATCGTCGAGTTGTTAATGCCCGTCACTGAAGGGATGGGGATTGTCGCCGGGATGAAGCTGTCGGTACTTCCCATGGGCTTCAAATCGTAGATGAAGTCTGTCTTGGCGTATCCGCCGATGCGCATGAGCGTATTGGTACCGGGCAGGCGGAAGTATCCCGGAAACCGGAGGTCGAGCGGCTCGTTGTTGATACGCGGCGCTGCGAATGGGTCCTGCGAAAATACTCTGTAGGTCACGGTGGCCTTGCCGAGTTCTATTTTCTTCGGCGTCAGTTCCACCTCGAGCTGGGACTTTTCACTTCGTTGCTCGGCAGCGATAGCAGCTGGAAGGTCCGCTGCCTCGTGAGTGGGCGGAGGAGCTCCGCCGGAGAGGCGTTGTAGCTCGCCCTGGACCTCTGTCATCTGGCTCTGAAGGGTGTCCAGCTTCTTTTGCAGTGCCTGGATTTCTTCAGCGCTCGCAGCCGGAGCCGCTTGTCCGTAGGTTGCCGGTGAAACAGCCAGAATTAACAGAAAAACTGAAAAGCAGATGAGTCTCTTGAATGTGATGGGATGATCCATAAACTGCCCCTTCCAGTGGACAACCACAAAGCCGCGCTCGATCAGCCACTTCCGCGGCGAATATCGACCTTCGCCCTGGATCGGAGGTCGGCCGCCTTACGCCATCGCTCGGCACGGAAGTTCCCTGATGATGGGCAAAATAAGCCGCGAAGCAATCATCGGCAACTAGGGATTTCCCTAGTTGCTTTGCTGAGAGGCGGTGCCTAGGCTGAAAGCGAACTCAGTCTTGATTCACGCGCCCATTTTCGGGCCTCTGTACTGTCGCGGCAGTCGTGGCTCGCGTGCGCGAATTCTTGGCCACAAGCAATGGGGAGGCAGGTATGCGGATAGAGCACGATCTTTTAGGCGAAAAACTAATTCCTGACGGCGCTTATTACGGCGTGCAGTCGGCCCGCGCGATGGAGAACTTCCATATCTCAGGAGTTCCGCTGTCGCAGTACCCTGACCTGATTCGCGCATTGGCGATGGTGAAGCTCGCGGCGGCTCGGGCCAACTACGACTGCAAGCAGTTCAGCAAAGAAATCCTCACGGGTATCGAAAAGGCCTGCCGCGAGATCATGGATGGCAAACTGCACGACCAGTTCGCCGTCGATCTGATCCAGGGCGGCGCGGGCACGTCGACCAATATGGCGGCCAACGAAGTTATCGCTAACCGCGCACTCGAGCTGATGGGCCACCAGAAGGGCGAGTACCAGTTCTGTGATCCGCATAACCATGTCAACTGCGCCCAATCGACCAACGACGCCTACCCTACCGCGCTGCACGTCGCTGTCTTCCTGCTGAACGAGAAGCTGATCGCCGAGCTGCGCAAGCTGGTAGCGGCGTTTCGCAAGAAGGGCACCGAGTTCGCGACGTTATCAAAATGGGACGTACTCAGTTGCAGGATGCTGTGCCGATGACGCTCGGGCAGGAGTTCAACGCATTCGCGGCGAGCCTGGAGGGCGAGATCTTCGCTCTAGCGCGCATTGAAACCATCCTGTACGAAATCAATATGGGGGGCACGGCCATCGGAACCGGGCTCAATGCTCCGGCGGGATATGCCGAAGCCTGTACCCGCCACCTGGCGGAAGTAACAGGCAAGCCGATCGTGCTCGCAGCCGACCTCGTAGAAGCCACGCAAGATACCCAACCTTTCGTGCTGTATTCCTCGGTATTGAAAAGCCTGGCCATCAAGCTGTCGAAGATCTGCAACGACCTCCGGCTTCTCGCCTCCGGACCGCGCGCCGGCTTGAGCGAGATTAACCTGCCTCCGATGCAACCCGGATCAAGCATCATGCCGGGCAAAGTCAATCCAGTCATTCCAGAGGTGATGAACCAGGTCTGCTTTAAGGCGATCGGCAACGACCTCGCGGTGACGCTAGCGGCCGAAGCGGGGCAGCTGCAGCTGAATGTCATGGAGCCAATCATCGCCTACTGCATTCTCGAATCGCAGACCATGTTCATGAACGCCGCAAGCACTCTGCGGAGGCACTGCATTGAAGGCATCAGCGCAAATGTGGACGTCTGCCGCAAGTATGTAGAGCACAGCATTGGCGTGGTGACGGCACTGAATCCCCTGCTGGGCTATGAGACTGCCACGGAACTTGCCGCTGAAGCGATGAAGACCGGCAAGGGCATTGTGGAACTCGTCCGCGAGAAAAAGCTCCTCACGGAAGAACAGATCAAGACTGTGCTGGATCCTAAAGCGATGACCCAGGCTGCTGGTCGCTAGAAGGCGGTGCCGTAATGATTTGGCTGGAACTGCTCGTTGTTCTGGTGTGCATCTTCGTGGGCGCGCGCATAGGAGGGATCGGCCTGGGTACAGTCGCCGGCATCGGGCTGGTCGTTCTCGTATTCGCATTTGGCTCTCACCCGGGCGTGCCTCCACGAACTGTACTTGGCATGATCTTATGCGTGGTTACGGCGGCGGCGACCATGCAGGCGGCCGGCGGCCTCGATTACCTGGTGATTGTGGCAGATAAGGCATTGCGAATATGGCCTGCCGGAATCACCATCGTCGCGCCCATCGTGACCTACGTTTTCACGCTCGCAGCGGGGACCGGGCACATCGTTTACGCGCTGCTTCCCGTAATCGCGGAGGTTTCCCGCGGCGCCGGAGTGCGGCCTGAACGTCCCCTCTCAATAGCAACGATCGCGTCACAGCAAGCCATCACGGCTTCTCCTATTTCGGCGGCAACAGTCGCATTGCTGGGATTGCTGGCGCCGGCTGGAATCGGGTTGCACCAGATTCTCCTCATTTGCATACCGGCGACCTTCATAGGCAGTCTGCTCGGCGCGATTTCCGTGATGTGGATGGGACCCGAACTGAAAGACGATCCGGAGTATCAGGAACGCCTGGCAAAAGGACTGATCGAGAAACCCGCCACACCCACCGCCTTGCAAGGAAAAGCCCTGACGCGCGCGCGTGGGGCGGTCATTGTCTTTTTGGCTGCTTCTTTGCTGGTCGTTGCACTTGGATTGTTTCCTTCGTTGCGACCAGATTATACGGTGATCATGAATGGCCAGGAGAAGGAACAGCAACTTGAGATGGCGCCGGCCATCATGATCGTGATGCTGGCGGCGGCGGGCGTAACCATGCTAGCGTTTGGTGCGTCCCCCTCTGCGGCCGTCAAGGGCACTATCATGAATGCGGGCGTTGTCGCGCTCATTTCAATCGCTGGTTTGGGTTGGCTCGGATCGTCCTTCTTCGAGGGCAATCGGTCCGCTCATCATCGCCAGTATTTCGGGAGTCGTGCAGCAGCATGCGTGGGTTTTCACGTTTGGACTGTTTGCACTCTCCATCCTCCTCTCCAGCCAGGCGGCAACCGTAGTAACGCTGATGCCCGTCGGAGTGGCATTGGGATTGGGCGCCCCGGCCATGATCGCGATGTTTCCGGCAGTCAATGGGTACTTCTTTCTTCCGACTTACGCAACGCTGCTGGCGGCAATTTCTTTCGATCAGACTGGCACTACAAAGATCGGTAAATACGTGCTGAACCATAGTTTCATGCGGCCGGGACTGGTCGCGACGATCTCTTCCGTGCTGATCGGCTTTGTGCTGGCAAAAGTAGTTTTGTAGTCGATGATTCAGCGTCTTGTTTTGGGCATGACCATGACCTGCTTGGAGCAAAGGTATGGCGATGACTCTGACCGATGATGGACTTGGAGGAGAAGGGCCTGCACCTGCCGCACCAATCGCTGTTAAGAGCCTCACTTCTTCAGACGACGAGCTCTCTGGCAAGTGGCCTTCCCCACCCTGTGCGATTGCGTTAGCCATTCTGCTGCTTATGACGGCGTGCCTTCGCGCTCCACGCTCGAACCAATCCACTTCAAGTGGTGACGGATGGCACGAGTTCCAGGGGACGTGGATTGCGGCAGGAAGCCGCGAAAGCATTCCCCTGGGCAATGGCCGGCAAGCCTCCACTGCGAAACTTGAAGGCTCGCTGGTGCTGGCAGGAGCTTCGCGACCGGCTGCTGGTTACCGCGCCGAGGCGCTGGTTCTCAGCGACACTGCCACCGGGCTGGTTGGGCGTGCGGTCTGGACTGATGATCGCGGCGACCAAATCTTTAGCGAGCTGAAAGGTCAGGGCACATCGACCGGCAGCCATATCGTGGGGACATTCCTCGGCGGAACCGGGCGCTACGCTGGGGCGACCGGTAGTTACGAATTCTCCTGGCGTTTTGTACTGGAGACGGAAGACGGAACTGTTCAAGGACAATCGATGGGTCTCAATGGGAAGATCCGCGCAGATTCGGCCCAAGCCACGCCTGCTGCCGGGGGCCCGCGATGAAGATAAGTTCCGGTTTGCTTATCAGGCGTGCGTTGCCTTTTGCCCTAGCACTCGGGATCTGGTTTTCGCCAGTACCGGCGGGGCTGACCGCCCCGGCATGGCACCTCTTCGCGGTGTTTGTGGCTGCGATCGCCGCCGTGCTGGTCGGTGCATTTCCGTTGTTGACATCGACCATGATCGCCGTGGCCGCCGTGGTCCTGACCGGTACGATCACCCCAGCCCAAGCCTTCGGCGGCTTTGCCAACACCAGCGTTCTGTTAGTGGTGATAGCGTTTCTGGTGGCGCAGGCGGTCGTTAAGTCCGGACTAGGCCGCCGGATCAGCCTTTTCATGGTAAGCCGGTTCGGCCGCTCATCCATGGGACTTGCCTACAGCGTCGTGCTCACCGATGCGGTGATCGCGCCCGCCTTTCCGAGCAACACCGCGCGAGGTGGTGTTCTCTTTCCCATTGTTCTGTCTGTCGCAGAGGGATCGGGATCGAAGCCGGATGATCCTGAGGGGCGACGTCTCGGCGGCTATCTGATGTTCTGCACGATGGCGAGCCTGGCTGTGTCGTCCGCTCTGTGGATGACGGCAACCTCGGCAAATCCGATCGGAATACAGGTGGCCCGGCAGTATGGGATCCAGATTGGCTTCGGAAAATGGTTGGTTGCCTCCTGTGTACCGGCGTTGACCGCCATCCTGGCTTTGCCCTGGTTAATCGCGCGACTGTTCCCGCCCAAGGTGGGCGAGACGCCGGAGGCTCCAGTAGCCGCTCGCAAAGAGCTTGCGACCCTGGGACCGCTCTCGCGCGACGAGAGAATCACCGCAATTGCATTCACGCTGATGGTCTCGGGCTGGATCTTTGCTGACAAGCTGGGACTGAATGTCACCAGCATCGCGTTCCTTGGCCTTGGCCTTCTGCTAATGGCAGGTGTGCTCACTCTCGACGACATTTCCAACCAAGGGGATACGCTCACTACGTTTCTCTGGCTCGCTGTCCTGTTTGCCTTAAGCGGGCAACTCAACGAACTCGGGTTTATGGGTTATGCCGGGCAGCTTCTCGCCAGGCACATGGGCGGCCTGTCCTGGCCAGTAACGTATGTGGGACTTATCGTGATCTATGTCGCCATCCACTACATGTTCGTGAGCCAGTCGTCCCAGGTCCTGGCACTCTTGGGGGTCTTTCTGGATGTCGGTGTTCGCGGCGGTGTTCCCGCGCCTCTAATGGCTTTCGGGTTGCTTTTTGCGAGCAGCTACTTCTCGGTGATTACGCCGCAGGGCGGAAGCCAGAACGTCATCTTCGTGGGCAGCGGCTATCTGACGCAACGCGAACTCTACCGGCTCGGACTGCTGACGACCCTCTTCTTCATGGCAGTCTTCCTGGTGGTCGGAACCGGTTGGATTCTCCTGGTTACCCGGTGACGAATCCGGCTCATAATGCTGCAACACCTCGGCGGTCTAACAGTCGAGAAAGCAGATGACTCTGGTGCTGTCGTTTCCTTCAGCAATGGGCAACGATTGAGACCGGAAATTCCTCAGGGTAGAGCCGCGAAACGCTCTTTCAGTCCTTGCCCTTGGCGTTCCACTCGATTATGTTTTCCAGCCTCCACGGGTTTTGGTAAAGCTCGATTTGGAGTTCGCCGTCGGCGTTGATGATGAATTCGGCCGCGGGGAATAACGTACCGTTGCTCTTGCCTTTGTCTTGATCGTCGAGGTTAATCTCCCCCGCTGTCAGGTCATAACTCTGTGAACGGGTTCCCCTGGCTGCTTCACCGAAAGCGATCTTACGGTTAGTAACGAATCGGATCTTGCGTCCCGTCGGGGTGGGGGTCTCACGAACAAAAGCCAGATCGTAGCCGACCGTTCCCGTCAATGAGATACGACCGGCAGGCTTCATCTTGGACAGAGCTTGCGCAAGGGACCCGCTCCTGCCTTTCAAAAAGGCATCCGTTAGGGTCTGCCTCTCTTCGTCGGAAGAGTAGCGAAAGATGCGTATCTTGACGCTGATGTTTCGGCCCATCTGCGTGCTGGTGCCCATGGCAGTCGCATCAATCGTCTCGACGCTGTCTTTGTCCTGAGCGAACCCGGCGATGCTTGCTGCCAACAAAACGGCCATTACCAGAATTCCCATGCTGGTCGGCCTGGCGAGTAATGCTTGTCTTGTCATTATCGTGTCCTTTGAACGCGTACCCCGCTGTTGTGACACAAAAAATTCCGCCCGCCGAAACAAATCAACGGTGAGGCGCAGTTCGGCAGTCACTACACAGCCTTTCTTCGCGGAATTATAGGCTGGAGGTTTCCCGCACGACAACTAGGGGAATCCCTAGGCGCGTCTGACCTGTGGCCCGAGGAAAAGTTTGTATGCGGAAGGCCTAAAGTTCTATAATTTTGTAACTCACCGAAACTGTTTTGCCGCTTTGCTCGTTCGCTGGCCATAACGCCTGAAGATTAGGTCATTACCGTATAAGAGTCGGTATCACTATGAAAGTGGGTATCACTCGTCGGCGTGCCAGGGCAGTCTTGCGGAGCAGATTGCCTGATCTTCTAGTCCTCTGGGCAGTTCTCTTCCTGATCGCTCCGTTGGCAAAGGCGCAGACTCCTGTCCGCAAGAATGTTTTAATTATCAATGAGGTCGGCCCGGCTCATACCGCTTCCGCCTTGGTGACGGAGGAAGTGATGTCACGCTTGTCGGCCGACCGCCGATACCAGACGGAATTCTATTTGGAGAGTCTCGACACGCCCCTGTTTTCCAAGGAGACTTCTCGAGAGGGCATCGAAGCCGGAATTGCTCGAGACTATGGGAATCGGCAGATAGACGCGATCATCGCCATGGGACCGGCACCAATCAGGTTTCTCGCCCGCGTTTCGGATACGTTTCTGCCGGGCGTGCCTGTGGTGTTTTGCGGCAGCACCCAAGCCCAGGCCGGCTATCCCAAGCTAAGCTCACGTTTCACGGGATCATGGCTGACCTTTAATGCGGAGAACACACTCGAGGCGGCTATGCGGTTGTATCCGGGAATCCGCAATGTCGCGGTTGTAAGTGGCAGTTCACAATTCGACCAGGCGGTCTTGAGGATGACCCAAGCCAGCTTCGAGGCACATCCGCTGCCTTTAGATATCACATACCTCACGAATCTCGACATGAGCAGCCTGCTGGAGCGGTTGCGCCACTTGCCTGCGCACACGGTGGTTCTCTATCTCTCTTTCTTTCGCGACGCAAATGGCAGTCAGTTCGTTAATGCAACCACCGCGCTGCCGCTGGTCTCCAAAGCCGCAAACGCACCCGTATTCGGTGTTTCCGACGCTTATCTCGGACACGGCATCGTGGGAGGATACGTGGTTAGCTTTGCCGATCAGGCAAAGGTTGCGGCACGGATTACTGCGGAGATCTTCCGAGGGAAAAACCCTGGCGATATTCCCGTCGTTGCCGGAGCGAGCTTCTACGCATTCGATTGGAAACAGCTGCAACGCTGGAATCTCAGCGAAGCCAGATTACCTCCCGGAAGCGTCGTTTTGAATCGCGAGCCCCGCCTGTGGGAAAAGGCAAAAGGGATTTTGCTCCTGGGCCTGGTGGTCATTCTGGGATTGGCTGCACTCGCTGGGTTCCTGCTTTGGGAGAAGAAACAGCTCAATGCCGCCAGAAAGGAACAGATGAGGCTGGGTGGCCTGCTGATTAACGCCCATGAACAAGAGCGTAGCCGACTGGCCGCCGAGATTCATGATGACTTTAGTCAGAGGCTGGCGGTATTGTCGCTGGGGCTGGAAACGACAGCCGAAGCTATTCCCCAGTCCATGGAGCAAACCAACCGGCAGATGCACGAGCTCATAGAATCAGCCAGCGAGCTGGGAGCCGATCTTCATACGCTTTCGCATCGCCTGCATTCCTCGACCCTCGAGAGGCTTGGCCTGGCGGCAGGCGTAGGATCGTTCTGCAAGGAATTTACCGCTCAGCACGGAACACAAATTGAATTTTGCCACCATAATGTACCCCGATTCGTTTCTCCCGAGATCGCATTGTGTTTCTTTCGCGTCGTGCAGGAAGGCCTTCGAAATGTGCAGAAGCACAGCGGAGCAGCTCATGCGCAGGTGCAACTTGAAAGAATCGATGACGCACTTCACCTGACGATCTCTGATGATGGACAAGGATTCGATATGAAAGACCGGTTCGATGCGCAGGGGCTGGGCCTGTGGAGTATGCGAGAGAGGGTGCGCCTGGTGGGTGGACGATTCGAGATTCATTCGGCAATTCAACAAGGCACCCGGATCGAAGTCTGGACTCCTCTGACGGAGGCCTCTTCTGCGGTTCGGAGGGAACCGGTGAACGAAGCCCTGGCCGGGACCCCCATCACCGCCGATTAACTTGATAAGTGTCCAGCGGCAGCCTTAAGCTGGGCGGAGACGCCACGATGGAAAACCGGCCAAGAATCCTGATAGCGGACGACCACCTCATCTTCTCGGATGGCCTGCGGCTTCTTTTGGAAAGCCATTACGAGATTGTTGGTGCGGTCGCAGATGGGCGTGCGCTCGTCACAAGAGCCGCAGAGCTGAAACCGGATGTGCTTATCGTAGATGTCAGCATGCCTCTCTTAAACGGCTTGGATGCTGCCGAGCGCGTGCGCGAGCAACTTCCAACGGTGAAGATCGTTTTCCTGACCATGCAGGACAATCCTAACCTGGCTGCGGCTGCTCTTGAGTTGGGCGCGGCGGCGTTCGTCCTGAAGCAATCGGCTGGGTCGGAGCTTCTGACGGCGATTGAACACGTACTACAAGGCGAATGCTATGTGACTCCCAAGCTCAGATCGGAAAACTGGTTTGAGCGAAAAACACGGGCGCGCCAGTATTCGAAGGCGTTGACTCCAAGGCAGCGTGACATTGTGCAGATGTGCGCCGAAGGACGCCAGATCAAGGAGATTGCCGGGCACCTGAATCTGAGCGAGAAGACAATCGAGTTTCACAAGCATCACATCATGCAAACATTTAACCTGCACAGCAATGCTGACCTGGTGCTTTTCGCCCTCAAGGAGGGTCTCATCGTAGTCGATCCCAGGCCTCTGGCAAGACGTCCCTCCCCCTAACCTCCTCCATGCAATACTCGCTTCTGCGACTAGGGTTTTCCCTAGTTGGCAAGTCGGAATCCTGAACCTAACATCGGCCTGTTCTTGTAAATGTATCTGAGCGGCGATCTGTCGTTAACGGATAGGCCCATGTCGCAAATTGGGAAGCCGGAAAACTCCGGGAGTCGTCGTCGTATCCTGCTGGCCGACGACCATCCCCTGGTGCTCGAGCGAGTGACAAGGTTTCTGCAGTCCACATTTGACGTAGTTGGGGTAGCTCGCAACGGAATCCAAATGGTCGAGGAGGCCATGCGCTTGAGTCCTGATATCATTGTGGCCGACATATCGATGCCCGAGATCGATGGAATCGAAGCCGCCCATCGACTCAGGGAAATGGGAACTACGGCCACGATCGTGTTCCTGACGATCCATGAGAGCCCGGAGTTTGTACAGGCCTGTTTGGCGGAAGGAGCGCTGGGATTTGTTGTGAAGTCGCAAATGAAGACCGACCTGATTCCCGCCATCAACGCCGCCTTGTCGGGGCAATGCTTCGTTTCCTCCGCGCGCCACACCTAGGGGTTTCCCTAGTTGTCGTGGGTGCCACGTCGCAGTACAAACGCAATAAACGCCGATGGAATCATCCGTCAACGAAGCGAGTTCGCCCGTGACGATTTCTGCGGGAAAAAGAAGCGTGTGAGCGCACGCAGGATCGGACTCGAGCAGGGAAATGATACAACAGGAAGCAGTTATGGAAAACAAGGGGAGACGGTGGCTATGAATGCTAAGCGCGGTTGCTTTGGATATCTCACCCGCATCCTTCGTGGGTTCACGGCGACAGTTTGCATTCTGGCATTATTGCCCGGGAGCGCGATAGCGGCGCCGGAACAGCAGCAGCCCGCAACTCCCGCAGAACAGTCAGCAGCGACGTTGTCGCCCGACCAACTGGACTCGCTGGTTGCGCCAATCGCGCTTTATCCCGACCCATTGCTCAGCCAGACACTTGTGGCCTCCACCTATCCGCTGGAGGTAATTCAGCTCAAGCAGTGGATGGACCAGCACAAGGATCTGAAAGAGAAGGCGCTTGCCGACGCGGTGGCGAAGCAGGATTGGGACCCCAGCATCCAGTCACTGGCCGGCCTCCCCGAGGTCGTTAAGCTACTGTCGGATAACATCAAGTGGACTACTGACCTTGGCAATGCCTTTCTTGCTCAGCAAAACGATGTGATGGATGCGGTGCAGCGCATGCGCAAGAAGGCCCAGGAAGCCGGCAACCTGAAGTCTTCGGAACAGCAAAAGGTCGACACTAAAGTTGTCGAGAGTAAACAGGTCATCGTGGTGGAGCAGGCGAATCCGCAGGTGGTTTACGTCCCGAGCTACAACCCGACGGTCGTGTACGGAGCTCCGGTTTACGCTTATCCCCCGATCGCCTATCCGCCCCCAGGGTATTACGCGGCAGGTATGGCGATCTCGTTTGGCGTGGGCGTCGCGATGGGAGCCATGTGGGGCGGTGGTTGGGGCTATGGCTGCGGATGGGGCGGTAATAACAACGTCACCATCAACAACAACAATAATTTCGTCAACAACAGCAACCGGCAGAACATTAATGGCGGCAATCGCGTGAATGGTGGCAATCGGGGTAACAGCAATTGGCAACACAACCCGCAGCACCGCGGCGGAGCTCCTTACGGCGACAGAGGCACCGCGAATAAGTATGGCGGTACGACCCGCGGCGACTCGATGCAGAACCGGCAGGCGAATGCGCGGCAGAATCAGGCTCGGCAGCAACCTGCGGGCGGTCGCGATGGGTCGAATCGCGGAACAGGTCCCAGCGCAGGCACCCGCGATGCAAATAACCGGGGTGCTGGGGCCAGCTCCGGCAATCGCGATATGTCAAATCGCGGCAACAGTCCCAGCGCGGGTACTCGTGATACGACGAACCGCGGCAACAGCAGCAACCGCGTAGGAAATCAACAAGTCCGGAGTTCTCCAAGCTCTACCAACCGCAGCGCGTTCGGTGGAGCAGGGAGCGGCATGAGCGGGAGTGGGGCCCGGGCCAGCAGCTCGCGCGGCTCTTCCAGTATGGGTGGGTCTCGTGGCGGTGGTGGCGGACGGCGCCGGTAGAAAGGCAAATCATGATGAGCGAGGAAAACATGAAAACCAGACTACATAGCTCCAGATTCTTAGCCGTTAGCTTCGCCCTCATGCTAGTCGTCGTGTGCTGTGCACTGCCGGCGCTTGCTGCGCCACAGTCCCAGCCGGCTACACCTGCGACGACAACCGGACCGAAAGCCTTCGATACTCCCCAGCAGGCCGCTGACGCGTTGATCAAAGCAGCAGGCGACTACGACGTGCCGGAGTTGATGGCGATCTTTGGGCCAGATGGCAAGGACTTCGTCGCCTCGGCTGATCCTGTGGAAGACAAGAATAACGCCGTCGCTTTCGCCAAAGAGGCCGCTGCGAAGAATTCGATCGCGGTTGCGCCGTCCAATCCAAACAAGGCCACCATTCTTGTCGGCGACGAAGAGTGGCCGTTGCCGGTCCCCCTGGAGAAGAGGAATGGCAAGTGGTACTTCAACGCCAAGGCCGGACGGCAGGAAATCCTCTTCCGGCGCATTGGGGCGAATGAACTGGACGCCATTCAGGTCTGCCGTGGGTATGTCGAAGCGCAGAAAGAGTATGCGTCGGAAATCCACGACGATTCCGGAGTGAACCAGTATGCCCAGAAGATTTTCAGCAGTCCGGGGAAACAGGATGGATTGTACTGGAAGAACGCGGACGGGACTTCCGCCGGCCCAATTGGCGACGCGGTGGCCAAAGCTCTCGAAGAGGGCTATACCTCCGGCAAGGGCGGCTTCCACGGCTATTACTTTAAGATCCTCAAAGGACAGGGACCCGACGCCCCCAATGGCGCCATCAAGTACGTCATCGAAGGCATCATGATTGGCGGCTTCGCCCTGGCTGCAGTGCCCGCCGAGTACCGCGTGACCGGCGTTAAGACCTTCATTGTCAACTACGACGGAGTCGTCTACCAGAAAGACCTTGGCCCTGATTCCCTCAAAATCGTGAAGAGCATGGAGCTCTACAACCCGGACAAGACCTGGCATCCGACGGATGACCAGTGGCCGCAGAGTGTGGCTGTTGCTCAGCCATGACCGGTGTTCTTTTTTTGTAAGTTGCTGCGTACATCGAACCAGAGACACGCCCACAATGACGGTGCTTGTGGCCGGTGCTGCGTGCGGTTCTGTCGTGACAAACGAAGCGACGAATCAAGCCGTTGTGTGTGCAGTTGAGTTGATTTTTTCGAGAGAAGGCATCTATGAGCAAGAGATCAAAGAAGAAGAAGAATGACGCGCAAGACGTCAGATTCAGCAGTCAGGGCAAGAAGGATCCAAACCAGGACGGCAATCAGAAGCTTGGCAACAAGGAATACGAAGCTGAGCTGTTCAAACTGCAAGTGGAACTGGTGAAGTTGCAGGACTGGGTAAGAAAGTCTGGAGCGCGGATCGTCATCGTTTTCGAAGGCCGCGACGCCGCGGGTAAGGGCGGCATTATCAAACGCATCCTGGAGCGCGTCAGTCCGCGGGTTTTCCGGCTGGTCGCACTACCGGCACCTACCGAACGGCAAAAGACCCAAGTTTATGCCCAACGCTACATCGAACAGCTGCCGGCGGGCGGAGAAATCGTCATGTTTGATCGTAGCTGGTACAACCGTGCGGGGGTCGAGCATGTCATGGGGTTCTGCACCGAAGAAGAATACAAGCAATTCCTCAAAGGCTGTCCTGTTTTCGAAAACTTCCTGATCAACAACGGCATCATCCTGCTGAAGTACTGGCTGGACGTATCGGAGAAAGAGCAGCACAAGCGCTTTCTCGCGCGCATCCAGGACCCATCGAAGCGCTGGAAGCTGAGCCCGATGGACTTGGAGTCTCATCGCCGCTGGTACGACTACTCGCGGGCTCGTGATGCCATGCTCGCAGCCACCGACACCGCCACGTCTCCCTGGTACATGGTGCCTTCCGACGACAAAAAACGCGCCCGCCTTAACTGCATCGCCGACATTCTCAGCCGCATTCCCTACAAGGAGGTTCCGTATACACCTCCGAAGCTGCCCGGACGTCAGAAAGCGAAGGGGTACCAGGAGCCGAAGCTGAAGCACCAGGTGATAGCGCAACGTTGGTAAGAGAGAGGCACGGGCCATGACCGTCTCGCGCGAGATGCCGTTCTCACCGCTTTTCTCCTACAGCAAGAAATGGCTGCGGCCCGATGTAATCGCTGGTTTGACCACTGCTGCGGTGGTCATTCCGAAGGCGATGGCATACGCCACCATCGCCGGTCTGCCTGTGCAGGTAGGACTCTACACCGCCTTCCTGCCCATGATCATTTACGCAGTACTGGGCACGTCCCGGGCCCTGAGCGTAAGCACGACTACAACGCTGGCGATTCTGACGGCCGCCGAGCTGGGCGAGGTAGTTCCTAACGGAGACGCAGCTTCGCTGCTGGCTGCCACAGCCACCCTGACACTCTTAGTTGGCGGGATGCTGGCGCTTGCTTCCATCCTGAGGCTCGGCTTTGTCGCCAATTTCATCTCCGAGCCGGTCCTGATTGGTTTCAAGGCTGGCATTGGAGCGGTCATCGTGGTGGACCAGGTACCGAAGATTCTCGGCGTTCACTTTGCGAGGGGCACGTTCGTTCAGAACTTGCTCTCGACTGTCCGCGAAATTCCCAAGACATCGTTGGCGACGCTTGCCGTCGGAGTCTCGATGATCTTGCTGTTGGTCGCGATCGAGCGTTTCGCACCCAAGGCGCCGGCTCCGCTGATCGCGGTTGCGGCTGGCATCGCTGGCGCTTACTTCCTGAACCTGCACGCACGAGGCGTCGAACTGGTCGGCCACATACCGCAAGGCCTGCCCTCGTTCACACCTCCTGCCTTCTCCCTCGCAGCACAACTGTGGCCCGGCGCTCTCGGCATCGCTCTGATGAGTTTCACCGAGACGATCGCTGCGGGGCGTGCTTTCGCCAGAAGCGGCGAGCCCTCGCCTCAAGCAAATCGCGAGTTGCTTGCTACCGGACTTGCCAATGCGGGCGGCGCATTATTGGGTGCGATGCCTGGGGGTGGCGGGACCACGCAGACCGCGGTCAATCACTTGGCGGGAGCGCGCACTCAGTTGGCAGAACTGGTGACCGCGGCAATGACTCTGGTCACTATGATCTTTCTGGCCCCGCTAATCGCCTTGATGCCGCAAGCTACTCTCGCGGCCGTGGTCATTGTTTATTCCATCGGACTAATTAAGCCGATCGAGTTCCGCGAGATTTTGAGGGTTCGTCGAACCGAGTTCATCTGGGCCGTGGTGGCGTTCGGTGGAGTGATGCTGCTCGGAACCTTGAAGGGCATCATCGTAGCCGTCATTGTGTCGCTGATCGCACTGGCATACCAGGCTGCCGATCCCCCTGTATTCGTCCTTGGACGGAAACCTGGAACCAATGTCTTTCGACCACTCTCCAGCGAGCATCCCGATGATGAAATCTTCCCGGGACTGCTGTTGCTTCGGCTGGAGGGACGGGTTTTCTTCGCCAACGCTGAACATATCGCCGAGAAAATCAAACTGTTGATTGAGGAAGCACATCCTAAGGTCGTCGCTCTCCATCTTCGGGGCGTTCCCGATCTCGAGTACACGGCGCTCAAGATGCTGACCGAAGGTGAGAAGAGACAGCGTGAGCATGGCGTGTCCCTTTGGCTGGTGGGTATGAACCCTCACGTGCTTGAAGTAGTCCAGCGATCACAATTGGGCGAAGCGGTCGGTCCCGCCGCCCTACACTACAACCTGGAGATCGCTGTCACCAAGTTTCTCGGCATGGACGGGGCTAGCGGTGCCAGCTAATGTCTCCTGCGACTCTCCCGCATTCTTAAGGCGGCGACTCAGACTGCTCCCAAATAGGCGGAAGCGAATGGAAGCGCTGAATTCGTTGACGCGCTAATTATTTAAAGTGCTAAAAAAACGTAAACAATTGAAGCTAAATTATTTATATATTTGGTGGAGCTAGTCGGGATCGAACCGACGACCTCATCGTTGCGAACGATGCGCTCTCCCAGCTGAGCTATAGCCCCACGATCGGGATGGAAGCAGAAGTTGTGCGCAGAGACTTGAACATCTCATGCCCCAGACCTTTAATTATACAAGCAAGTCGACCGGTTTCCAAAGAGTGCGGAATGCGGTAGTGGGTCAGTTTGAAGTGACGACCCACTACCGGAATTGCGGGTGACGTCTCCGTTTCAGAGACACCACCAAATGCCGGTCGATGTCCGACTCACTCCATCAGCGAAGCGCCAGCAAGGGGCGCCGTTGATTGCGGTTCACGCCTGACATACGTCTTATTAGTTCTGCCGGTCAGCTTCTGCATTCGTCCAGAGCCATGCCCACCCGTCGCAAGCCTTCTGCGGTCATCTCGGGATCGCCGCCAACGCCGATACGAAAGTGCTCTGGCATGTCGAAGAAACTGCCGGGGGCAACGCTGGTCTCGTATTTCTCGCGCAGCGTCCGAACGAAGTTATCGATTCCACCGGAGAGCAATTTCGGAAAGATGATCGTTCCGTGCTCCGGATGAAAGAATTCGATCTCATCCCTTGATTCGAGAAACTCTCCCAAGGCCTTACGATTCGCGTGCAGTATTTTTTTGGCACGCGAAGCCACTTTGTCCAAGTTGTCCAAGGCAATCACACTCAGCAGCTCGGCAGGGTGAGCCGGGGTAGCTCCATAGAGATCGTTGATGTGCCACATGCGCTCCGCCAGCTCGGGACTCGCCAGTACCCAACCGCACCGCAGGCCGCTGAGGCCAAACGCCTTCGTCAGGCTGCTGGTTACGAGAAAGTGTTCGCCAAGACTAAAGGCGGTGGGCGGCCTATTGTCGTAGAACAGTTCAAGATAAACCTCGTCGACCAGCACGCGCGCGCCGTGCTGACCGGCGACCTCACCGACGGTCCGGAGCGTTTGCTGGTCCACGAACGCGCCGCTAGGATTGTGCAAGTTGGTGATCACGACCAACCGGGTGCGCGAAGTGATCTGACGCTCTATCTCGCCTGGATCAATGCGAAACCCATCTTCCATGCGACGCTCGAAATAGCGCACCTTGGCGCCCAGGTATTGGGCAGCAGACACGATGAGTTCGTAGGTGGGATGTTCGATGAGAACTTCGTCCCCCGGCTCGATGGTCGCCGCCATCGCCAAATGGTTTGCCATGGATGTACCGGCGGCGGCCACCACACACTCGGGTGACACATGGTTATAGCGTGCCAACCGCTCCTGCAGCGGCGCATAGCCATAGATCGTTGGACCATTGATCTCCAGATCCTCCAGCCGTACCGGTAGATCGGCCAGCGGATAATTCATGAGCCCGCTGGTGGCAAGGTTGTACTTCGCGCCGGAGCGCAGTTTCGAAAACTCCATGTAAGGCGAACGGCTATGTGTCCGAGGTTCCATGCAATTCCTTAAGAGTTCGGTCCGAGGCGTCGCCTGCTCTGGCGTGCCCACAACCAGTAGACCGGCAATCCTGCCAGCAGGATCGCCACACCCAGCAGCGTGTTCTCCGGATATTTGTAAATCGTGTTGCCTACGACCAGCCAGCAAATGACAACAAATGTAATAGTGGTCAACGGGTGTCCGGGGACGCGATGGCTGGTGTTCGGTGCGGCCTGATCAGTACTCCGATCCTCCCTGCGACGAAGCACCACGAGAGCAGAGCCCGTCAGTCCAAAGAAGATGAAATCCATCGAGACCACATAGTTCAAGATCTGCTCGTAACGGCCTGATAGCGCGATCACCATGGTCCAGATGCTCTGCAAGACGATGGCGGCCACAGGCACATGGGTTCGTTCGGTAACCTTGGCCACTCCGCGAAAGAACAGGCCGTCGCGCGCCATCGCGAAGTAAACGCGAGGAGCGGTCAGGATCGACTGGCTCAGGAATCCCAGCGTTGAGACTGTGATACCCAGCGCGATCAGCCGTGCACCGCGTTCGCCCATGGCGACCCGCATCACTGCTGTGGCCGGAGCACGCGTCGCGGCCAGGCCCTGCGCGCCCAGCGTCCGCACGCATACAAAGTTCACGCCAACATAGAGCACGATTACGCCCGCTACGCCGAGAATCAATGCGCGAGAGAGATTCTTCGTCGGCTCTTTGATCTCGGCAGCGATAAAGTTGGCAGTTTGCCATCCCCCGAACGCGAACAGCACTGGGATCATCGCAGCCCCAACCGCCGTGATAACGTCCCACGACAGAGGCGCAGCAAGCATGGGGCGAAGCAGCGGGTGAGGCGACCTCACCAAAGCGACTCCGGCGACAATCAGCAACATGATGGCTGCTATCTTCAGAAGCATCAACAAACTCTGCACCCTGCTGCCCAGCTTCACGCCCAGACAATTGATCAGCGTCAGCACGGTGAGTGTTAGCACAGCGATCAACTTTTCGGAAACTGGCCATCCCGTCAGCTCGAGCAGGTAGCGGGCAAAAGTGATAGTGACAGCTGCCATGCCTCCCGTCTGGATGACCAACAGCAACACCCATCCGTAGAGAAATCCTACGGCAGGATGAAATGCCTCGCGCAAATAGGCATACTGGCCACCGACGTCGGGCATGCGGGCTGCCAGCTCCGCATAGATAAACGCGCCGATCATTGCGACCACTCCGCCGGCTGCCCATGCTCCCAGGATCAGCAGGGGAGTATGCAGTTGCTGCGCTACTACGTAAGGGTTGATAAATATCCCCGCACCGACGATGCCGCCCATGACAAGCATGGTGGCGTCAAAGAGTCCTAGCCGCCGCAATAAGCCGGTATGTGACGGCGGCGTAGGGGCAGAGTCGGGTGTTGTTGTCGGCGCCAGGTTGGATCGCATCGGCGTCTTGGAATGTAACACGGGGGTCGTTAGGGGAATTGTTGGTGTCGCGTTGGTGGCCTACCTGGCCCGCGCATGGGATGGGTCCGGCGAAGTCGCAACGTCCACGTCAATATGCAATCCACTGCTGGCCGTCACTCCCGGTGGATAGCAGTTGCCATCAGGCGCGTAAGTCCGGCGGCAAGCAGCCGTAACCTCGGAACGCCGCGGCGACTGCGCGTACTGCCAAGCCTCGGCGAAACTCACATCGCTGGTGGAGGGCGACGGTAGACTCTTCGGGAAGACACACCCTTTGGACGGAGGACACTGGTCGTTGCTGATGAAGAAGTGAATCTCGCGGTTTCCGGCGTTGTCTCGGATGTCGTTGGCGGTGACGACGGTCGTGCTGCGCGACTCCTTGAACGGAATGCCGGAGCAATAGATTCCCGCACGATAGCCGTCCTTCGTCACTCCGTCTACCCAAGCGTGAATGTAGGCGCGTTGTTCCGGCAGCATACGCCCGCCTTGCTCTTGATCGAGAAATAGGATCGAGTTCCTCGGAAAGCCGTCCCGCTGTGCGGCTTGAACCGCCGCGGTGCCATCGCTGGTGCCTACCCCGGCGGCATCGCCTGTGGCCTTCAGTTGCGCATATTCCCGCCCGTTGAACAGGAGCAGGAATCCGTAGCCCATCGATTGTAGGGTCGCGCGCTTCCCTGCCCACGTGTTTGAATCGCTGCCAGGTGGGTTATTCAGCCAATAACCAGTGAACGCGAAGCTCTTGTGCAACTCGGCCATGCTGGCATCGCCCGGGTAGTCGTTGCGGTCGAAGCCGAGATAGGACGCGGCCGGTTGCGCGCACGACGGCGATGGCAGGAGAACCAAGCCCATCACGATCAGTACGAGTGGCACTACCAACGATCCGCCGCCGAACCGCATAGCCTCGAATATCGCGCACCTCTGTTTGGGCATCACATTAAGACGTGCCGATCAGGATCCCGGTCGCAAACACAAGCGCCCCGCCGAACGCGACTTGAATCGCCGCCGATAGGGGTGGCGTGTCCATGAACCGGTTGCGCACCCAGGTGATGGTTGCGAGTTTCAAAGAGGACAACGACGATCGCGATGGTCGTGGCAACGTTAAAATTGTAGATGAGATATGGCAAAGTATGTCCAATTCCACCAAGGGCGGTCATGGCTCCACAGACCAGACCTCGCAGCCACGGTGTGCCTCGGCCGGTAAGGCTACCATCATCAGAAAGCGCCTCGGCAAAGCCCATGCTGATGCCGGCTCCAAGCGACGCTGCCAGCCCTACTGCGAAGGCGTCCCAGGTATTCTTGGTGGCGAAAGCCGCGGCAAAGACCGGCGCGAGCGTGGAGACCGATCCGTCCATTAGACCAGCCAGGCCCGGCTGCACAATCTGCAGGACGAAGAGCCGGCGTTTGGCCTTGTCCTCTTCCTCACGGACTTCGGGCTTGAGCTTCGCCTTTTCCAGTTCCTCAGCACGGGTGATATGCATCTGCTCTTCGGCCGCGAGATCATCCAGCAACTGGCGGATTGTCGCATCCTGCGAACGCTGCGCTGCGTGCAGATAAAACCGCCGGGTCTCCGCTTCCATGGTGCCCACCTGGGCGCGAATTTGCTCCAGGCGCAGAGGCGTGTTCAACCAGATTGGCTTGCGCTGCACGAAGCCACGCACATCATGACGCCGAATCAGCGGGATATGATCGCCAAACTTCTGCTTATACAGCTCGATCAACCGGCGGCGATGCCCGATCTCCTCCTGTCGCATTTCGTCGAAGACTTGAGCCGTGGCCGAGAAGTTCTCCCGCAGGTTCTCGGCGAAATCGGAGTAGATGCGCTCGTCTTCCTCCTCCAGGGAAATCGCCAGAGCCAAAATCTCGCGCTGGGACAGACTGTTGAAGTCTCGCAAGAATACCTCCGCAAGAACGCTGTTCGCCTTTAGCTATTGGCTTTTTTCTCCCGGCCGCTAGAGCCAAAAGCGAATAGCGAAGAGAGACAGGCGAAGCGAATCGCCCCCTTCAATACGGTCCAATGATCCCACCGATGTTGCGCGACGCGGGCAACTTCGGCTGGGCGGCGAAGGCCTCGACGCCCCAATATTTCGCGAATACATCAAGGTACTTGTAGCCGGAGCCGGTATTGAAGAGCACTACTTTGTCGCTGCTCTTCAGGAAGCCTCTCTGCAATAGCTGCTCATAAGCGGCGAGTGCAGCACCTCCTTCGGGCGCGGCGAAGATGCCCTCCGCCGTCGCCATCTCTTTGACACCGGCCATGATCTGATCGTCGCTGACGGCAATCGCCGTCCCACCGCTCTGGCGCACAATGTCCAGAACGATGAAGTCGGCAAACGCCTTGGGGACGCGTAGCCCAGCCGCGAGCGTATGCGCATCCTGCCACATTTCGGACGCGGTCTTGCCTTCATGCAATGCTTTAGGGATGGGGGCGCAACCTTCTGCCTGTACACAGATCATCTTTGGCCGCTTGGTCTTCGCGATCCAGCCCAATTCCTCCATCTCCTCAAAGGCTTTCCACATCCCGATCAGGCCCACTCCACCACCAGTGGGGTAGAGGATGGCGTCGGGCAGCTCCCACCCCAGTTGCTCGGCAACCTCGTAGCCCATCGTCTTCTTGCCCTCGACGCGGAATGGCTCTTTCATGGTCGACACGTCGAACCAACCCTCGCGATCTTTACGGTCGGCCACCATCCGTCCGCAATCGCTGATGAGCCCATCGACCAGCGTAACGTGCGCTCCGGCGGTTTCGACTTCAAGCCGGTTGGCGATGGGCACGTCCTGCGGCATGAAGATGTATGCCCCGATCCCAGCGGCCGCAGCATAGGCAGCCAATGCGCCTCCCGCATTGCCCGCCGAGGGAGCAGCCAGCTTCTGGAGGCCGTAGTGGCGCGCCATGGTGACCGCAGCACTCATGCCACGTGCCTTAAACGAGCCGGTTGGGTTGAGCCCTTCATCCTTGATCAGTAGGTTGGCATACTTGCGGCTGGGCAGCATCGGAGTCAGGCCCTCCCCCAGCGTTACGGGCTCCGCCTCCGGAAGCACCGCCGAGTAGCGCCACATGCTGCTGGGGCCCTTGAGTACCGAATCGCGCGTAGCGGTATTGCGAATCTCGACCAGGTCATAGCGAACATAGAGCGGTCCACCGTCTTTGGGGCAGACATTCAGAGGTTTATCGGCAGGAATTTTTTCGCCGCATTTTGTACATTCGAAGTATGTGATCTTCGCCATGGGATTACCCAGAAAGACGTTGCAGTGTAACACTAGCCGCGAGATGTGCGCAGCGACAGTGTGGCGAGATTGGCTGTTATAATCCGCGCAGTTCTCTGCGATGAGTGAGCCCTCCACGCCGCTGATGCGGCAATATGCCGCAGTCAAGAAGGAGCATCCCAACGCGCTCCTTTTCTTCCGGCTCGGCGACTTTTACGAGCTGTTTTTTGACGACGCGGTGATTGCCGCGCGCGAGTTGCAGATCACGCTGACCTCGCGCAATAAAGAGAAGGGCATCGCCATTCCTATGTGCGGCGTGCCGTATCATTCGGCCGAGAATTACATCGCCAAGCTGATCCGCAAAGGCTTCAAGGTCGCCATCTGCGAGCAGATGGAAGATCCTCGCCTGGCCAAGAAGATCGTGCGCCGCGAGGTCACGCGGGTGCTGACGCCGGGTACGACCGCCGACGCGCAGCTTGGCTCCGAGGAAAACAACTTCCTGGCCTGCGTCGCGACCGCCATGAACTCCGTAGGCTTTGCGGCACTCGATCTCTCGACCGGAGAATTCCGGGCCACCGAGTTCCAGGGCGCCGACGCCGAACGCCGGGTGCGCGAAGAACTGCTGGTACTGCGTCCGCGTGAGGTGCTGTTTGCCTCGTCGCTGCCGCTCTTCGATCAGCCGCGCCAGAAGACCGTGCTCGCGACCAACGCCGCCATGCCGCGCATCGGATCGGTCGAGAACGCAACCTGGGCCGAGACTCCGCTGGACGACTGGGTGTTCTCGCCCGACTATGCGATCCCGCAAGTCGAGAATCACTTCGGTGTTCTCTCGCTGGAGGGCTTCGGCCTGGCGAATCGTGCCGCCGCAGCCACCGCGGCAGGCGCAATTCTGCATTACATCCGTACTACGCAGCGCGGCTCGCTGGATCATATCGATCGCATCGGTTACTACGAGCGGCAGAACTGCCTGGTGCTCGATGCGGTCACAGTGCGCAATCTCGAACTGCTGGAACCGCTTTTCTCGGGTACGGGCGACGCGGTTACGCTGTTCCGCTCGCTCGACGGCACGGTCACACCGATGGGCAAGCGCCTGCTCCGATCATGGATGCTGCGCCCTTCAATCGACATCGGCGAGATCAACCAGCGGCTCGATGCGGTTGAGTGCATGACCAGGGACGTGGTTGCGCGGGAAGAACTGCGCCGCTCGCTCGAAGGCATTCTCGATCTTGAGCGTTTGCTGAGCCGGGTCACCCTCGAGACTGCCAACCCGCGCGACTTGCTGGCGCTGGCTGCTTCCCTGGCAAAGCTGCCCAGCGTGCGTGCATCGCTGTCGCGCATTGCCACCGAGCGACGTGCAGACGCTGCACACGCAATGCGATGAGCTCGAAGACTCTGCACTCGCGCATAGTTTCGACGCTTGAGGACGAGCCGCCCATCACGCTGAACGATGGCGGCGTGATTCGCCCCGGAGTCGATAGCGCGCTCGACGAGCTGCGCGATCTCAGCCGCAACAGCAAGCAGTACATTGCTGAGATCGAGCAGCGCGAGCGGCAGCGGACGGGCATTGGCTCGTTGAAGGTAAAGTTCAACAGCATCTTCGGTTATTACCTGGAAATCTCGAAGGCCAACCTGCACCTTGCGCCCGCCGACTACGAGCGCAAGCAGACGCTGGTGAATGCCGAGCGCTTCACTACGCCCGAGCTGAAGGAGTACGAGGCCAAAGTGCTGGACGCGCAGGAGAAGATGGTCGAGATCGAGCGCCGGCTCTTTGTTGAATTGCGCGCGGCGATTGCTGGGGAGGCCCGCCGCATCCGGCAAACCGCGCTGGCTCTGGCGGAGATTGACCTGCTCGCGGCGTTTGCTTCGCTGGCGGCGAATCGCAGCTACTGCCATCCCCAACTCGACGACTCCGGCGATATCGAGATTGTCGAGGGCCGGCATCCCGTGATCGAGCAGCAGGACCTGGCGGGCATCTCCGACCGCTTCGTACCCAACGATCTCTACCTCAACGGCACTACGCATTCCGTGCTGGTCATCACCGGGCCGAACATGGGCGGCAAGTCCACTTACCTGCGGCAGGCCGCTCTCATTGTGCTGATGGCACAGATGGGCTCGTTTGTTCCTGCCCGCTCGGCGCGGCTGGGACTGGTCGATCGCATCTTCACCCGCATCGGCGCGTCCGACAACCTGGCGCGCGGTCGTTCCACGTTCATGGTAGAGATGACGGAGACGGCGGCCATCCTTAATACCGCAACGCCGCGCTCGCTGATTCTGCTCGACGAAGTAGGCCGCGGGACTTCGACCTACGACGGCCTCGCGATCGCCTGGGCGGCCATCGAATACATCCACGCCAACACCCGCGCCAAAACGCTGTTTGCCACGCACTATCACGAGCTGACCGTACTCGCGGAGCGCCTGAGCGGCGTCAAGAACTATCACGTCAGCGTGAAGGAGAGCGGCGGCGGCATCGTCTTCCTGCGGAAGGTCGAAGAAGGCGCGGCTGACAAAAGCTACGGCATCGAAGTCGCCAAGCTCGCTGGACTACCTTCCGAAGTCGTGTACCGCGCCCGCGAAGTATTGGCCGAACACGAGCACGCCGAGCAGAGCGCTGTCAGCCATCTGGCCAAAGATGAGGCGGGGGAGAAAGGTCCGATCCAGCTCACCATTTTCACGCCGCTCTCGCAGAAGATCGTGGACCGTATAAAGGAGACTGACCTGAACGGCATCAGCCCACTGGAGGCGCTGAACCTGCTGCACGAACTGAAGAAGCAGATGGATTAGGCGAACCATGTTGCGTACCTGAATTCCCTCGCCGCGCGCGTTACACTTCAGTTTCACTCTATGGCAGCGAGATCCAACAGTGAACTCCGCCGGCAGGTCGGCCAGCTCATGATCATGGGCTTCGACGGCACTGCGCTCTCGGCGCGCCTTCGCTCTATGCTGGGGACGTTCCAGCCCGGCGGCGTGATCCTCTTCAAACGCAACATCGAGGAAGCTGCTCAGGTGCATGCCCTTTTGGGCCACTCGCAGAAGGCCGTCACACCGACGATGTTCCGCTGCGTGGACCTTGAAGGAGGCACGGTCGACCGCCTGCGCGATGTGATTGCGCCTGCGCCGTCGGTCACCGATGTATCGGCAACAGGGTCGAAGAAGTTGTTCCGCAAGCAGGGTACGATCATCGGCGACGAAGTTCATGCGCTGGGATTCAACACCGACTTCGCACCTTCGCTGGATCTCGCGTTTGAGGCATCTAAGTCAGTGATGCGCTCGCGAACCGTGTCGGCGAATCCAAAAGAGACGGTTCGCTTTGCGCACGAGTATCTGCGCGGCTTGGGCGATGCAGGTGTGCTCGGCTGCGGCAAGCACTTCCCGGGATTGGGCGAGGCCAATCTCGACAGCCATCACGATCTGCCCACCATCGACAAACCCTGGAAGAGGCTTTGGAACGAAGACCTCGTGCCCTACCGCGAGATGCGGAAAGAGCTGCCTTTCGTGATGGTGGCGCACGCCTGCTACCCAGCGATCACCGGCGATCGCACTCCGGCATCGCTGTCGCGTAAATGGATGACCGACCTCCTGCGTAAAAAGATTGGGTATCGCGGCCTGATTGTTTCGGACGATCTCGACATGGGCGCGGTGCTTTCGTCCGCGTCGATCGAAGAGGCCGCAGTAGAGACGCTGCGCGCCGGGGCTGACATGTTTCTCGTCTGCCAAAAGGAAGAGCATGTTTGGCGCGCATTCGAAGCCGCTTACAAGCAGGCCGAAGCTGATCGCAAATTTGCCAAGCTGATTGCCGAGAAGTCCGCTCGCGTGCTGGCGCTCAAGAACAAGTCGCGCGTGATCAAAGCTCGCATGGCACCGATGCCCGCACCGAAGACTGTCGATCGCCTGCGCCGTCAGATGTGGGAATTCGGCGAAGAGGTGCGCGTAAACCTGCTCGCCAGGACACAAAGCATGATTGTGGCCGGCGTCATGAGCGGCACCTCAGCCGACGGCGTTAACGTCGCGCTTACCCGTATCCAAGGCCGTGGTTTCCACTCGCGCGTCGAACTACTGGCGCACTATGAATTTCCTTACCCAGCGCACGTGCGGCAGGCAATACTGGCGTCCATGAATGCAACCTCGGCCAGCGTCGCCGATCTGGCGCGGCTGAACGTCGTGCTTGGCGAACTTTATGCGGATGCGGTCCGCACCGCACAGCGGCGAGCTAAGCTCGAATGCGAACTCGTCGGATGCCACGGCCAGACGCTCTACCATCAAGGAACTTCGAAGTTATACCTGGGACGGAAGATCGCCTGCACCTGGCAGACGGGCGAGGCCGCGATGATCGCAGCCAAATTGGGTATGCCTGTGGTCTCCGACTTTCGGCCCGCCGACATGGCCGCTGGAGGCAAGGGTGCGCCGCTGGTTCCCTTCCTCGATTACGCGCTTTATCGCCATCGCCGCTACGGTCGCATCGTGCAGAACATCGGCGGGATTGCGAACCTCACGGCGATTCCGCCTCGCACCATGCCCGACAAACTGATCGCCTTCGATACTGGTCCTGGCAACATGGTGATCGACGCCCTGACCGAGCATCTCTTCGAGCGTCCTTTCGATCGCAACGGGCGGCTGGCTGCACAAGGCGAGCCGATCGAGCACGTCCTGCAGCAACTGCTGCGCAATCCTTACTTCCGGCAGAAGCCGCCCAAGACGGCTGGACGCGAGCAGTTCGGTCGCGAGTACGTGCGTGAATTTCTAAAGTTCTGCCGGCGCGCCGATCCGCACGACATGGTTGCTACGGCGACCGCGCTCACCGCACGCTCAATCGGCATCGCCGTGCGCAAGTTTGTGCTGCCGCTTCTCGAGGACGAACAGAAACCTCGCCGCGCTTTGCGGTTTCGTGAATTCGTCGTCTCGGGAGGAGGGACCAATAACGCGACGCTCATGCGCATGTTGCGCGAGGATCTTGCCGAGTTGAAGATTCGCGTGCGCACCAGCGACGATTTTGGCATTCCCTCCGAGGCGAAAGAGGCGGTTGCATTTGCGCTGCTCGCCTATCAGACCTGGCGGCACGTCCCGTCGAACGTGCCGTCCGCCACCGGTGCGAAGCGTCCCGCAATTCTGGGCAAAGTCAGCTATGCGTGAGCGCGGAGGCCTAATTCAGAAGTGTCATCCTGGGCGGAGGCGCACGGCCTTGATGCGCCCCAGTCGAAATACCCCCATCGTGATAGCAATGCTCGCGCTACTGCCGCTCTTCTTCGCCGGCTGCTCGCGCAAGCCCGATCCCAACACGCTGGTGATGATCATCGAGAGCAGCCCCACCAATCTTGATCCGCGCGTGGGTGTGGATGCGCAGTCGGAGCGCATTGGCGAGCTGCTGTTCGACTCGCTGGTGCGCCGGGACGATCACTTCAACCTGCAACCCGCGCTGGCCGATCGCTGGGAAATTCCCGATCCGCTGACTTACATCTTTCATCTTCATCACGGCGTGCGCTTTCACAATGGGCAGCCGCTCACTTCGCGGGATGTGAAGTGGACCTTCGATTCCCTGCTCACCGGCAAGATCCGCAGTTCCAAGGCCAGCACCTACAAGTGGGTCGACCACATCGATGCGCCTGACGACTACACCGTCATCTTTCACCTGAAGGAGCCATTCGCCTCGCTGCTGTGGAACCTTTCCGACGGCGCGATCGGCATCGTGCCTTACGGAAGCGGCGAAGACTTTAATCGCAATCCGATCGGCTCAGGCCCGTTTCGCTTCGTCAGCGCGCAGCAGGACCGTGAGGTCCTCGTTGAGCGCAATCCCGACTATTGGGGAACCCCGGCGAAGCTGGAGCGCATTCAGTTCAAAGTCATCCCGGACTCGACCACGCGCGCGCTTGAATTGCGCAAGCGCAGCGCCGATATTGCCATCAATTCGCTGACCGCCGACACCGTCCTCACCCTCAAGAAGGACCCGGAACTGACAGTGATGCAGGCGCCTGGCACCATCTATGCCTACCTTGCGATGAACCTGCGCGACCCAATCCTGAAAGATGTGCGGGTGCGTCATGCGATCGCCTATGCCATCAACGTCGAGCCCATCATTCATTACATTTGGCGTGACCAGGCGCAGCCTGCTTACAGTGTGCTGCCGCCGCAGCACTGGGCCTACGATCCCAACGTCGAGAAATATCCGCACAATACAGCACTGGCGCGGCAGATTCTTGATCAGGCGGGATACAAGCCGGTGAACGGCGTCCGCTTCCACGTGACCATGAAGACATCCACGGAAGAGACCACCCGGTTGCTCGCCGCCGTGCTGCAACAGCAGTTGCGCGAAGTTGGCATCGCTCTCGACATCCGCACTTTCGAGTTCGCAACGTTTTTCGCGGATGTATCGAAGGGTGCATACCAGATTCATTCGCTGCGTTGGATTGGCGGCAACCAGGACCCCGATATCTTCGAGGATATCTTCGACTCCAGCAGCTTCCCTCCGCACCGGCACAACCGCACCTACTATTCCAATCCGCGAGTCGACGCCCTGATTCGCGAGGGCCGCACCACGCTCGACCAGGAGAAGCGTAAGGCAATCTACTTCGAAATTCAGCAGATCGTCGCCGAGGATCTCCCTTACATCAATCTCTGGAACTTCGACAACGTTTTGGTGCATACCAACCGCGTGCATGGCATTGAGTTGAACCCCGCCGGAAACTATGACTTCCTGCGAACGGCCTACCTCGAACACTGAGGCGTCGGGTTTTTGCTGCGTGGTACCATCGAATTTTCCGACTTAGAATCTGAAAAGGGACCTCGCACCTTGCGTATTCTGTTTGTAGGCGACATCTTTGCCCGGGCCGGCCGCACCATCGTGCATGAGCGGCTTCCCGAGCTACAGAAGCAGTACGGCGTCGAGCTCACCGTCGCCAATGGCGAAAACTCGGCCGGAGGCTTCGGCATCACGCCGCAGATTGCGGAGGAGTTGTTCGAGCTGGGCATCGACGTCATTACCACCGGCAATCATGTCTGGGACAAGCGCGAGATCATCGAGTACATGAACTCGGCCAACGGCAATGAGAACTCGCTCGCCCGCCGCGTGCTGCGTCCCGCCAACTATCCGGAAGGCACGCCTGGCCACGGATGGTATGAAGGACGTACCCGCAGCGGCGTTCCTTACGCTGTGATCAACCTGCAGGGCCGCGTGTTCATGGCGAACAACGACGACCCGTTCCGCCTCGCCGATGATCTGCTGGCGAAGACCACGGCCAAAGTCATCCTGGTGGATTTCCATGCCGAAGCCACATCCGAGAAGGTCGCGATGGGCTGGTATCTCGAAGGCCGCGTGACCGCGGTGCTGGGCACTCACACCCATGTTCCTACCGCCGACGAGAAAGTTTTGGCGGGAGGCACGGCGGTGCAGACGGATGTGGGAATGACCGGTCCTTACGAGAGCGTGATCGGTGTGCAGAAGGAGCAGATCGTACAGCGCTTCCTCACCAACATGCCGGGACGCTTCGAGGCTGCGACGAACGATGTCCGGTTGTGCGCCACATTGATTGATTGCGATCCCGAGACGGGGCGAGCGACTGACGTGGAACGAATCATGCTCCGTCAGGAATAGAGCGCAAGCTGCGAAGGTGTAGCCTCGGGTGTGGTGCTTCGGACTGAGGCAAACTGTTTACCAAGTCGTACATTCGTATGAATCCCGCGGCGCACCGATCTCTCGGGCAGAGTATGGTTAATCTCGGTACCCCCCTCCCCCCTCTCGTCCTCGGATTGGGGAGAAATCTGGCATTTATCAATGACTTAGCCGGATTTTGTCGCCTGTAAGTCTCTGCGGCTCAAGATTTTACCTATAAACCCAATGAGATCAAGATTTTGCGGCGATCCGTGCAAAATCTTGATTCCGTTGGAGTTAAAGGTCAAAATCTTGAGCCCCAAGGACTTAGCTGCGATTTTCTCCAGACCCGTCGGAATCTCTGTTGGCACGAGGGTTAACACGCTGGAAGGCGTCCCATGGCTGAATTTCAAAGAGCCTATAACTCTATTTCGGTTCCGCACTGGGCGGAAAAGGGCGAAGACACACACAACTCCCATGCCCTCGCACTTCCAAAGTAGAGGTAATAGGACGACGGCGGCTAGTGCACAGATCACAGGCGTATGTGATAAGGGGGAATGCCCTCTCAGGATTTGCGCTCACCGGTGGTGGCGGGCTTTACGAGACCGTGTCGCCACTACGCGGCTCTGACATTCTTCCCACTTTTACCCGGGTCTCACGACCGGGGCTAACGGCAATTCCGCCGCTGCGCGGCTGTTTTTGCGCAGGGATCGACGGTCTTACTCCACCGCGGATTCTCATTTGCAGTTCCTCCGCGCGACCCGAAGGCCCCGTCCAGATGACGAATAAGAGATGTTGGCTGTTGGGCCACCAGCCATAGCTTTATCGTTGTCATTTCGACCGCGGGGCGTAGCCCGGAGTGGAAAAACCTGCTCTTGCCCAGCATGGCTGCCCATGTCAGGACAGCAGGTTCCTCCGCGCGGCCTGAAGGCCTTGGTCGGAATGACGGACATACAAATGACGAACAAGAGATGTTGGCTGTTGGGCCACCAGCCATACCTTTATCGTTGTCATTTCGACCGCCGGGCGTAAGCCCGGAGTGGAGAAACCTGCTATTGTCCGGCATTGCTGCCCAGGTCAGGACAGCAGGTTCCTCCGCGCGGCCTGAAGGCCTTGGTCGGAATGACGGACCAGAGGTGACGGACATAGAGATGTTAGCCGTTGGACCGCCAGTCGTACCTTTATCGCTGTCATTTCGACCGGAGGGCGTAAGCCCGGAGTGGAGAAACCTGCTATTGTCCGGCATTGCTGCCCAGGTCAGGACAGCAGGTTCCTCCGCGCGGCCTGAAGGCCTTGGTCGGAATGACGGACAAGAGATGTTGGCTGTTGGGCCAGCAGCCATGCTAGGACAGCAGGAACCTCCCTGCGGCCTCTGGGAGGCCTTGTCAGGGCGATAGAAATAAAAGGGCTTAGCGGCGTACCTAAAGGTACGCCCCTTCAAAATCTGCCCTTCTCCGCAGCCTGCGAAGGTACGTCCCTTCAAAGCCGATGAATCGAGTTTTTCAGCGACCTGTGAAGATTCTCTGGGAAAGGCGCAGGCCTCTGAGGGGATCTGACTTCTACACCGCTACCGTAACCGTCGTTTCCGTGCGCGTCACGGGCCGATAGAGCGTGTCGCGTTCGAAGGGCACGCGCCCGGCTTCGGTGATCAGACGAATCAAATCCTGTCGCGTCAGGCTCTGCGGAGTCGTCGCGCCGGCATCGTGGTAAATCTTTTCTTCGATAACAGTGCCGTCGATGTCGTCGGCGCCGAAGCGCAACGAAATCTGCGCGATCTTCGGCGTCACCATCTGCCAGTACGACTTGATGTGCGGGAAGTTGTCCAGCACCAGCCGGGAGACGGCGATCTGCTTGAGGTCGAGCATGCCGGTTGACTTCGGCAGGTGCTGCAGCGGCGTGTTATCGGGATGGAAGGCCAGCGGGATGAACGTCTGGAAGCCGTGCGTGTCATCCTGCAGCGCGCGCAGTTTGAGCAGGTGATCGACACGGTCCTCGTCATTCTCGACGTGCCCGTAGAGCATGGTCGCGTTCGACTTCAGCCCGACCTCATGTGCGGTGCGCGCAATGTTCAGCCAGTCGTCGCCATCGATCTTGTGATCGCAGATGATGTGCCGTACGCGATCGGAGAAGATTTCGGCTCCGCCGCCGGGCATGGAATCCAGGCCCGCCTCTTTGAACCTGATCAGCACCTCGTGCGGCGTCATCTTGCCGATCTTCGCGAAGAAGGAAATCTCCACCATGGTGAAGGCCTTCAGGTGCACTTGGGGAAAGCGCTGCTTGAGCCCTGCGATCAGGTCAACGTAATACTGGAACGGCAGATCGGCGTGCAGTCCGCCTACGATGTGGAACTCGGTGATCGCCTCGGTGTAGCCGGAAGCCGCGGTCTGCCAGACTTCCTCCAGCGCCATGGTGTACGCGCCGGGTGTGTCTTTCTTGCGCCCGAAGGCACAAAGGCGGCAAGCCGCTACGCAAACGTTGGTGTAGTTGATATGGCGGTTTACGTTGAAATAGGCAGTGTCGCCGTGCAGCCGCTCGCGCACGTAGTTGGCCAGCCACCCGATAGCGAGGATGTCGCCCGAGCGATAGAGCGCCATCGCGTCATCTTCGGTGAGACGCTCCTCGGCCATGACCTTGTCGTGGATGGGCCTCAGCCGCGGATCATCGGTCTGAAAAGGGTGCGTTTTCCTTGAGCTGCTAGTCTGCGATGCAACGGTAGCCATTGCTTTCATGATATCGCAAAGCTCATTTCACAGCCGCGTGAACCTGCTGCCCTGGGATTTCACGCGACGGTCATTTACCCGAGCCCAACCATCAAAGTGGCAGCTCTCTCTGGACCGGAGCTGAGAGCCATGGGAATCTGTCACAAGAGAAAGAAGGCCGTACTGCGGCGAGATCTACCGCCGTCCCAGCATCAAGTCCGCCGCTACAAAAAACAGAAATCCCATTGAGATAAAGCCGTTCATGGCGAAGAACGCTGCATTTACGCGGCTGAGATCGTCGTGCTTCACCAGCGAGTGCTCGTAGGCGAGCAACAACGCTACCACCGCCACACCAGCCATGGCGACCTTTCCGAGACCGAACGCGACCACCATCCAGATAAGGAACAACACGGTCAGCACGTGGAACAGCCGCGCGATTCCCAGCGATGTCCGGATGCCAAACGCTTTGGGAACGGAATAGACCTCGGCGGTGCGATCGAACTCGTAGTCCTGGCAGGCGTAGAGGATGTCAAAGCCGGCGCCCCAAAATAGCACGGCCGCTGTCAGCAGGAAGATTCGCGCATCGATGGACCCGCGCACCGCAATCCAGGCTGCCGCCGGCGCGATGCCCATCGCCAGGCCGAGCAGCACGTGCGACCATCGCGTGAAGCGCTTGCTGAACGAGTAGAAGAAGATGATCGCCAGCGCCAGCGGCGAGAGATAGAACGCCAACGGGTTAAGCTGGTAGGCCGCGAAAATCAGGACCGCCGATGTTGCAACGACGAACCATCCGACAAACGACCGGCTCAGCTTCCCGGCGGGAAGAGCGCGAATTCTGGTGCGGGGATTGGATGCGTCGATGGTGGCATCGGCCAGGCGGTTGAAGGCCATCGCCGCCGAGCGCGCGGCTACCAGAGCGACGATGATCCAAATCGATGTATGAAAGCTGGGAATGCCACGGGCCGCCAAGACTGCCCCAGTGAGTCCGAACGGAAGGGTAAGCACCGAGTGCTCCCACTTGATCATTTCCAGGGTGGTTCCAATGCTGCGAAAAAGGGCCACGGCTCGATTCTAACTTGTGTAGCGCGATTCCGGCAGCGCCGCGTAGTTCGATCCCTGGGGCAGAGGCTGCCGCGCCCAGTGCCGCTCCCAGGCCGCCGCGGTGACCCGCTCTGCGACCAGCGTGGGCTTGCGGGCCCACGCTACCAGCCGCGTCCCGAACGGCAGGTTAATGAAGCGCATCAAGGTGCGCTCGAACTCAAGCAGAGTCACCATGCCGGAGTTTACTACCCGGGAAGTTCCCGGCGATTGCGGAATACGCGCTGCTGTCCTCTTAAAAGTGTCCTTGCTGAAACGCGCAATCGTCGACGGAAGCAGGCCCATGGCAACAAAATAGGAGACGCGGTGAATCTCGAAGCCACAGGTGTTGAGCTTGCGGCGCAGTTCACTGGCGGAATAGCGGCGCTGGTGTCCCGCGGCCTCGTCGTCTTCACCCCACAAGAACATGTATGCGGGAACGGTCAGGCACAGAAGACCGCCATCTTTCAGCACCCGGCGGATTTCTCGCAGCACTGCGACATCGTCCGGGGCCGACTGCAATAAATCTCCGCAGACGATGGCGTCGAAGGAATTCGAGACGAAGGCCAGTTCTTCCGGACGCGAGCACACCAGGTTCTCGCCGCCCTTCATCTGCTGGAAGGCAAGTAACGGCAGCGAGTGGTGAACATTGATACTGTGAAGATCGGTTGCGCAGTCAGAATGTGATTTGCCGGCGCAACCCAGATCGAGCACCCGCACGTTATGCTTGCCGTGAAGCGCCTGAGTCAGCGTCTCCCGAAACAGGCGTTCCCGCGCTATCGTCCACCATGAAGCAGACTCCCGTCGCAGCGCTTCGAACTCGAGTTGCTCTACCATGATCCGTCTTCAATTTTATGCGAATTGTACCGGGATCGCTCCGCTAACCGACGGCCTCGCTGTCAGCAACTGCGCTTCCCTGCACCGCTGCCCGAAAGTACTCCAATGACATCCGTAGTCCGTCTCGCAAATCGATCGCCGGCTCCCAGCCAAGCAGGCTCTTCGCTTTACTGATGTCAGGCCTCCGCTGCCTGGGATCGTCGTGCGGCAGCGGTTCGAAACGCACGCGACTGCTCGAACCCGTCACTTCCAGCACGACCTTGGCGCACTCCAGCATGGTGAACTCGTCAGGATTGCCGATGTTCGTCGGCTCGTGCTCGTCGGACTTCGAGAGCGCGAGAATACCCGCCACTTCGTCGCTCACGTAACAGAAGCTGCGCGTCTGCAGGCCATCGCCGTAAACCGTGATGTCTTCGCCGCGCAATGCCTGCTTCATGAAATTCGAGATGACCCGCCCATCATCAATTTTAAGCCGAGGGCCGTAGGTGTTGAAGATGCGTACGATGCGGGTGTCCACTTTTCGGTAGCGGTAGTACGCCATGGTCAGGGCTTCAGCGAATCGCTTCGATTCGTCATAGACCGAGCGCTCTCCGATGGGATTTACATGGCCCCAGTAGCTCTCCTTCTGCGGATGCTCCAGAGGGTCGCCGTAACATTCGGAAGTCGAAGCCAACAAAAATCTCGCATTATATTTCTTCGCGATTTCCAGGCAGTTCATGGTACCCACGGAACCGACCTGCAGCGTCTCAATCCCATGACGGAGGTAGTCGGCAGGGCTGGCCGGAGAGGCAAAATGAAAAACGTAATCGACTCTGCCCGGATCGAACGGCTGGCAGACATCCTGCTCCAAGAACTCGAAGCGCGCTTCGCTACCCAGGTGAGCGATGTTCTTCTTTCGTCCGGTTAGCAGGTTATCGGCACACACGACGTAATGGTCGTCCGCAAGCAACGCGTCGCATAGATGCGAGCCGAGGAAGCCCGCTCCCCCTGTCACAAGAATCCGCATGCCTTCTTCGCAACTCTCCAGAATGCTCGGCCTTTCTTCCGCTTCTCTGCCGAGTTTAGCATTCTGAGATCGGCGCGTTCCGTGAATGCCAACCACATCATCCGGTCTTCTGTCACATCCTCTCGGCAGCACAGTTCCATATAATCGCTTGTTGCCCGCTGGAGAGGCGCCTATGCCGGACCATAAGACAGACTTGTTGATCATCGGGGCCGGGATCGTCGGACTGGCAACCGCACTGGAAGCGACACGGCGATTTCCCGACCTGCAAGTAACTGTCGTTGACAAGGAAGACCGCGTTGCGGCCCACCAGACGGGGCATAACAGCGGCGTCATCCACTCCGGTGTCTACTACAAGACTGGCTCGTTGAAGGCACGCAACTGCCTGGCGGGCGCCGCTTCCATGAAGCGCTTCTGCCAGGAACACAGCGTCCCCTACGAGGAGTGCGGCAAGCTGATCGTTGCGACATCACCCGACGAGTTGCCCCGGCTCGAACAGCTTATGCAGCGCGGCATCGCGAATGGCGTTCCCGGCCTGCGCATGCTTGAACCAGGGCAGTTCCGCGAATTCGAGCCGCACCTTTCAGGATTGCGGGCCTTGCTGGTTCCCTCCACGGGCATCGTCGACTACACTGCGGTGGCGCTGAAATACGCCGAGCTGATCCGCCAGGCAGGAGGCGAAATCATTCTGCGCGCGCAGGTCACCGGACTACGCAGCGACAACGCCGGCAACATCGTTGAAACCAAGGCGCGAAACTTCCGCGCACCCTACGTAATCAACTGTGCCGGGCTGTACAGTGATACCATCTCGCGCATGGCCGGCGTCGAAACCGACCTGGAGATCATTCCCTTCCGCGGCGAGTATTACGAGGTGAAGCCCGAGCGGCGACATCTGGTGAGGGGACTGATCTATCCTGTGCCCGATCCGCGATTCCCTTTTCTGGGCGTGCACTTCACACGACGCGTGAATGGCAGCATCGAAGCAGGACCGAATGCCTTGCTGGCGTTTCGCCGCGAAGGTTACACCGGCTCGACCGTCGATCTCACGGAAGCGGTCGAAACGCTCAGCTATCCTGGCTTCTGGAAAATGGCGCGTAAGTATTGGCGCAAAGGGCTGGAGGAACAGTACCGTTCGTGGCTGAAGCCGGCCTTCGTGCGGTCACTGCAGAAGATGATTCCGGAGCTTAAGGAAAACGATTACGCGCCCGGCGGCTCCGGCGTACGCGCCCAGGCCGTGGACCGCAATGGCAACCTGGTCGACGACTTCCACTTCGTTCACGGCAAAGGAATGATCCACGTTTGCAACGTGCCCTCCCCAGCTGCGACGGCGTCGCTCGAGATCGGCCGCGAGGTGATCGACATGCTGCAGCAGCGATTCGACCTGAAGGCTAGCGTAAAGGAATCGCTCGCATAACAACAGGTCAACGAAAAATCTCTCCCTGCCGCTACAACAAAAAGGCGATGCTAACCAGCGCTCCAAAGACTAAAGACTGAGCCAGCTCCGCGAAGCCCAACTTGTGAACGTCCAGTGGCTGTCTTCTTCGGATGAACCAGAACGTTCCTCGCACCAACACCGGCACGAAGGCCACAGCGACGGCGAAGGGAAATATGCCGAGACGGCAGGCCGACAGAACCGCGGCGATGAGGACGAACTGTCCGGCGAAAAACGGCAGGCCCAGCTTCATCTTCTCCTCAAAACCGGAGGCGCGACTGGCATGCAAGCGAACCTGCACAAAATGAATCTGGTTGCTGGCGAACAACCAGTTCGCCACCCATAGCGCAAAGGCAATACGATCGAGGCGGCCAGTCGCCACGTAATAGGCGCCGGCTGCGGTCGAAGTCAGCCCGATCGCGCCTATCACCTGGGCCGGCATGCGGCCCTTTCGGCCCAACTTCTTGACCAGGGCTTGCACAGCGAACGCCAAACTGGCGATCGCCCCGATGAGCAGCAGTCCGCGGGTGTACCCCCTCGCCAATAGCACCGCCAGACTGATCAGCGCGAGCGCCGATGTGACGGCAATGACTCGCAGAACGAATGCGCGCTCTTCCTCGGTTTGCGCCTTGATCGGCGAGGTACCCAGCCACGCCTCAAGCGGAGTGCGCAACCAGAACAGGGACATCGCGGCCAGAGTGAATAGCGATAGGGCGCCGCCATTGACGCCCGACCGCACCGCGGCCAGCGCGCCAGTCGCGAGCGGAATCAGCATCATGCCCCAGGCGCCGTGCTCGCGCGGGACGGCTAGGGCCTTTCTTCTTGCAGTTTGAGGTGTGGTGAGGGTCGCCATACTTAAATCGTAAGGCCGCTCGACTACCGGAACTATGACCTAAGTCTCAAGGGAACCAGGTTTGTTGTCAGGCTCGCGGAAAGGCATTCGTGGGCAAAGTCCCAAGTGGTCTCGCCCTTACTGGATTACCGGACTGCTGGCGTCCGCAGTTCCCCCGGCGCTGTAGTGCACTACGCCTGACTGGTCCAGGAAGAAGCTTCTCCGCCCGCTGACCCCAAGGTGGTCCGGAACCGCGGTCAGGCTGAACGAACGAACCGCCCCGCCGCTCTTCTCTTCGGGCACATACGTGAAGAGATAGCCATTCTTGTGGCCGCTGGCCAGGTCCTGGTCGATGAAGTGATTGCCCAGGGCGTCCTCCGAGTTGCCTAGTTCCGCCAGCGGAACGAAGCCCGATTGGGGATGCGTGCCGGAATACCTATCTTCGGCCAGGCGAATCTCGTTGACGCTGGAAAGGGCTGCGCTTTCACGGGCTGCAATCTGCGAACTGGTGAGCTTGGGGACGATGATGGCGGCGATGAACAGGATGGTAGCCACCACGATCAGGACTTCCGTCAGAGTGAAGCCGTGATGTGGGGGCCGCATGCGCATATTGCTTTCGATCCGGAGGCTCGTGGAGGACCGCTATTGAAGAGTCGGGCTGCTGGCGTCGGCCGGACCAGAGGCGTTGTAGTGAACTTCTCCCGATTCGTCGGAGTAGAACCGCCGCTGGCCGGTCGAACCCACCTGATCAGGAACCGCCGTAATGATGTACGAACGGATCGCCCCGTTGATCTTCTCTCCCGGGGTATAGGTGAAGGTGTAGCCGCTTCTGCGTCCGCTGGCGAGGTTCTGATCGATACTTTGCTCGCCACCATTGTTTCCTGTAGTTCCCAACGACGCCAGGTCGGGGGTGAAGCCAACGTCCGGATGAGTACTGGAAAACATCATTTCCGCTTCGTGAATCGCCTTGATGCTGGCGATCGCCGACGCTTCGTGGGCTGGGATTCCTGCCTTGGTCAATTTCGGGATGGCGAATGCCGCAATGATAAGAATGATCGTGACCACGATGAGCAGTTCGATCAGCGTGAATCCCCGATCCCGGTTACGTCTGGTCATGAAGGCACCTTCTCTATCAGTCACACGAATACCGCCGTGGATCGCAGCCACCCTGGGCCACCGCGGAGCAGGCATTTTGCAGATTCGGCTCAGGGGCTTCCACTCGGCGCAGTCCGCGCCGGGCCACGAATTGAGCATGCGAGAACTACCGTGGGACGTAAGCAACAAGCAAATTATTGTGCACGGACCCGCATATGTCAAAGCGCATCACTGGGTTGGACGACAGGGTTGGCGAAAAGTCGCTCGCTTCTCAGCACGCCAGCGAATCGCGGGTGATCTTCAAACCGTTCAGATTTCCCAGCACTGTCACCGCGATCGATCCCGGCTGGAAGAACTCTGCGGCCGAGGCCATGATGTCCTCCGCCGATACGGCCTGGATGCGCTCGATGATCTCGTCCATGCTGAGGAAGCGTTCGTAATACATCTCCTGCCGGGCGAGGTTTGACATGCGCGCGGTCGAGGACTCCAGGCTCAACATCAGGCTGCCCTTCAACTGGTCCTTGGCGCGCGTCAACTCTTCTTCCGAGATCGTTTTGCTCTTCAACTCGCGGAACTCGTTCACCACCGCTTGCACCACTTTGAAAGCCGATTCGCGCGACGTTCCCGCATAAACAGCCAGGCATCCGGCATCCCGGAAGGGATTTAACTCGGAGAAGATCGAGTACACCAGGCCCTGCTTCTCACGCACATTCTGGAACAGCCTGGAGCTCATTCCGCCGCCCAGCAAGGTATTGAGGATGTACGACGCATAGCGCTTCTCGTGGCTGATGCTGTAGGACGGTACGCCGACGCAGATCTGCACCTGTTCCAGCGACTTCTTGTTCCGCAGGACGATCCGCGAATGCGTTTTGGGCGGAGTATCGTGCCAGCCATTCGTTCCGGCCGCCAGGCTGGCAAACTGCTGGCTGATCAGATCGACAAAATCGCGGTGCCTGAGATTGCCGGCAGCCGAAATAATCAAATTCCCCGGAGTGAACTTGGTCCCGTAATAGCCCAGAATGGCGGCCTGATCGAAACGGCGGACCGTCTCTTTTGTTCCCAAAATGGGCTTGCCCAGAGGATGATCCTTGAAGAAGTTCTGCGTGAAAATTTCATGCACCAGGTAGTCGGGGCTGTCCTCGTCCATCTTGAGTTCTTCGAGGATAACCCCTCGCTCGCGAACAATCTCGCCGGCATCGAAGGTCGGATTGAGTACCATGTCGCTGAGGACATCTACGGCTACGGGCAAATGTTCATCCAGGACTTTAATGTTGAAGCAGATCGTCTCCTTGCCGGTAAAGGCGTCCATGTTGCCGCCGATAGAGTCGACTTGACGGGCGATATCCTCGGCGGTGCGGTGCTTGGTTCCCTTGAAAACCATGTGCTCGACAAAATGGGAGATGCCGTTTACCGCCGGGTCCTCATGGCGCGACCCGGTTTTTACCCAGATACCCATCGCCACCGAACGAATGTGGTCCATCTGCTCGGTAAGAATGGTGAGGCCGTTGGACAGGACCTCACGCTGAATATTGCGGACTTCTTCCACTACTGCTGCTCCTGATGCCATGTACTCCCTGAGAATCCTCTCGCCGAATTGTGCGGGCCCTATCGTTAACGTTACGCTCCCGGCCTGTTGCTGGCGAGGCCCGCGGGATAGAATGACGCTCGATGATGAATTGCCCCGATGCGAAACCGGGCGGACGGGAATCTAAACAGAACAGCTTATTGGATGCATGAGCGAGCCGCAACATACCGAACTTTTAGGGCTTTCCCTTCAACAACTTAGGGACATCGCAGAAAGCTGCGGGCAAGCTTCCTACCGGGCCGGTCAGCTATTTGACGGTTTATACCGGCAAAGGTGGCCGGCAGTTGAACAATTCAGCAACCTCCCATTGGCCTTCCGAAGGCAACTCACTGAGGCCGGCTTCTCGGTTGGATTGCCCCAGATCGAGAAGAAGTTCGTCTCTTCCGACGGCACCGTACGCTACCTGCTCGCCTTCGCAGATGGCCAGAGCGTCGAAACCGTCTGGATGCCGGAAGGCGACGGCGGCGAGGCCGGTGATGGATCGGAGAACGGCGACGCCGAGTTGGCAGAGAGTCTTAGTGATTTGTCATTCCGACCGAGGACTTCAGTCCGAGCGGAGGGGCCTGCATTTTCTCCGGGCGAGAAGCGACGTCACCCGCGCCACCATCTGTGTCTCCAGCCAGGTTGGCTGTGCCGTTGATTGCTCCTTCTGCATGACCGCATTGCTGGGGCTGAAACGCAATCTCACGGCGGGCGAGATCATCGGCCAGATCATTGTGGTGCTCAACGATCAGCAATCCGAACCGCAGCGCGATCGCGTCAACCTGGTGTTCATGGGACAAGGCGAGCCCTTCCTCAACTATGACAACTTCATGCAGGCGGTGCGGCTGCTGGTTAGCGGCGTCGGCATTCCTGAGTCGCGCATGACGGTCTCTACCTCGGGCATTGTGCCGCGCATCACCGACTTCGGTGCCGAGCCGGTTCGCCCCAAGCTCGCGGTCTCCATGAACGCTCCCAACCAGCAGCTCCGCACTGAGGTCATGCCCATCACGAAGAAGTGGACGGTCGAGAAGCTAATCGCGGCCTTGCGCGACTTTCCGTTGCGTAACCGCGAGCGCCTGACCTTCGAATATGTCCTGCTCGGGGACGTCAACGACGATGATACGCATGCCCGCGAGTTGGCCGAGTTGATCCGCGGCCTCCGCGCCAAGGTCAACCTCATTGCGCTGAATCCCGGGCCGGAGCTTCCCTTCTCCACTCCATCCGACGAGCGGGTGCTGGCCTTCCAGAATGTGCTCATCCGGGCGGGCATTCCGACGTTCGTCCGCCGCCCCCGCGGACGCGACATCTACGCCGCCTGCGGCCAGCTCAAACACACGACCGAACTGATACAGCTGCAAACCTAAGTTTTTGGCGGGCAGTCGTGGGTCAGCCGACTCCCCTTTTTGCGGCCTTGGCGCGTCCCTTGTACACACGAAAGCTCGGACCGGCGAGGTCGAAGTCATGAGTCATGTGAGGGATGACTCTGGCGACGTAGAACCGGACTTCGTCCTGGCAGACCCTGCAGGACGGGAACTCCTCTCCCCGAATCGCTATGGTTTCGTGGGGCGACCGGTGAGCCGCATGAATGACCGTATAGACACCGGAGATTGGCACCATTTGGGACGGTTCATAGGCGCGACCATCGCGGACTCGGGAAGCCGACATCGTTAGCCTTTAGATGGGCTACGGGTGACCTATGCTGCCTTCCGCTTTCTGGCTCAGGACCCCGAATCTCGCCCCAATTCAATCGATTGCTCGAATGCGTCTGCTATGAGGCTGGCCGCACGGGCCTCTTCCTGCAAACACTGCCGAAACTTACTGTGCGATGCCTGTCGTAGCCGGGAAGTTGTCACCCATGTTGCCAGAACTGACAATCCGATAGCTCCCTCCGGCGCATTTTTACTTATTGAGAAAGCTCCGGCTTCGATGGAGGAGATGAGCGCGGGCCAGTTCTGCACAACATGGTTCCGGAGCCGTTGCATCCAACAAGCTATGAACCAAGCAGAAACCTCCAGAGAGCGCCTGGCCCTCGTGCAGCGCTACGTAAAGGCCCTTTGCGGTCTCTACAGCCAAATCGCGCGTCAATTTAAAGTGGACCGTTCTTTCGTCAGTCGCGTAGTACGCGGCGAAAGACACTCCGAAGAAATCGAACACGCACTGACGAAGGAGTTCGGGCGTATAACGGACGAACTCGACAGACCGACTCCGAACCGCTGAGCTGGTCTTCGAAGTCCGAGGTTTCTTGGGGCGTCGCTGATAGCCCGGCCCGTGGCCGTGGATCGCATCTCTCGCCCTCTCGCAAAAAGTGGGCAATCACGGCCCATGCAAGCGTTAAACGCCGATTCCCATTTCCACCCACCTACCGAATCACTAACAACTTCCTGCAGCGTACGGCCAGTCAACCACATCTAAACTTGACAGTGATACACTCAAGTTCTATAGTGAGCTTGCTATAAATGCTTGGTGCTGTATCAAACAGTTTATTATCAGCAGTTTAGGAATTTTATAACCCCTAGGAGGGTGGCGGTATGGGAAAGATTATCGGAATTGACTTGGGCACGACCAACTCAGTGGTCGCCGTTATGGAAGGCGGAGAGCCTAAAGTCATCCCCAACGAAGAAGGCGGGCGGACGACGCCCTCAGTGGTCGGATTCACCAAGAACGGCGAACGGCTGGTCGGACAGGTCGCTAAGCGCCAGGCGATCACGAATCCGGAAAACACCATTTACTCCATCAAGCGTTTCATGGGCCGTCGCTACGACGAAGTGAACGAAGAGATGAAGATGGTGCCTTACAAGGTGGTGCAGTCGGGCGATCACGTGGGCATCATGGCGCAGGGCAAGGAGTACACCCCGCCCCAGATCTCGGCGATGATTCTGCAAAAGCTTAAGAAGGCTGCTGAGGACTACCTCGGCGAGACCGTAACCGACGCGGTCATCACGGTTCCGGCGTACTTCAATGACGCGCAGCGCCAGGCCACGAAGGACGCGGGCAAGATTGCCGGTCTCGACGTGAAGCGCATCATCAACGAGCCCACCGCGGCCGCGCTGGCCTATGGACTCGACAAAAAGAAGGACGAGACCATCGCCGTGTATGACTTCGGCGGCGGCACCTTCGACATTTCGATCCTGGAAGTCGGCGAAGGCGTCATCGAGGTGAAGTCCACCAACGGAGACACGCACCTGGGCGGCGACAACATCGACCAGCGCATCGTCGACTGGTTGATTGCGGAGTTCCAGAAGGACGAAGGCCTCGACCTGCGTGCCAAGGGCAACGAAATGGCCCTGCAACGTCTGCGTGACGCAGCCGAGCGCGCCAAGATCGAGCTCTCGACCACGATGCAGACCGAAATCAATCTGCCGTTTATCACGGCGGACGCCAGCGGTCCCAAGCACCTGGTCAAGACGCTGACGCGCGGCAAGCTGGAAGAGATGGTGAAAGACATCATCGAGCGCTCCATCGGTCCATGTAAGGCTGCGTTGAAGGATGCCGGGGTAACTCCGGACAAGATCGACGAAGTCGTGCTGGTCGGCGGACAGACACGCATGCCGAAGATCCAGCAGATCGTGAAGGAGCTCTTTGGCAAAGAACCGCACAAGGGCGTGAACCCGGATGAGGTGGTCGCGATCGGCGCGGCGATTCAGGGTGGCGTGCTGGGCGGCGAGGTGAAAGACCTGCTGCTGCTCGACGTGACTCCGTTGACGTTGGCCATCGAGACGATGGGTGGCGTGGCGACGCCGATGATCCAGCGCAACACGACCATTCCGACCAAGAAGACGGAGATGTTCTCGACCGCGGCCGACAACCAGACGTCGGTTGAGGTGCATGTGCTGCAGGGCGAGCGGCCGATGGCCCGCGACAACCGCACGCTTGGGAAGTTCCACCTGACCGGACTGCCTCCGGCTCCGCGTGGCGTGCCCCAGATCGAGGTCACGTTCGACATCGATGCCAACGGCATTCTGAACGTGAACGCGAAAGACATGGCCACCGGCAAGGACCAGAAGATCACCATCACGTCGTCTTCCGGTCTGAGCAAGGAAGAAGTTGAGCGCATGGCGAAGGAAGCGGACGCTCACTCGGCGGAGGACAAGGCCAAGCGCGAGGAAGTGGAATCGCGCAACCAGCTTGACGGCATGGTCTACAGCATCGAGAAGATGCTGCGCGAAAACGGAGACAAGATCTCCGGCGAGGAGCGCGGCGCTGTCGAGAATGCCCTGGCCGACGCCAAGAAGGCGCTGGAAGGTACCGACGCGGCGGCGATGAATGCGGCGCGCGATCGCCTGCAGGCGGCCTCACACAAGCTGGCGGAAGCTATGTACAAGGCCTCCGCGGCGCAAACGCCTCCTTCGGGTGGCGCAGCACCGGGCGGCGATGGCGAGGCTCACGACGGCGGCGCGCAGCAGAAGAAGGACGAAGGCGTCATCGATGCTGAGTACGTCGACGTGGAAGACAAGAAATAAGCTTTCAGCCGTTAGCTGTCAGCTATCAGCCAAGGCGGGGGCGTGATGAACGCCCCTTTGCCTTGGGTCCCAGCGAATGGTGAAAAGCGAAGAACGCAACAACTAGGCTGAAGGCTGACAGCTGATGGCCGACGGCTTTCGCCGCGAGGAAAGGTTTAAAGGTAGAAATTTGCGATTCGAAGTAAAAGGTCAGTCCTATCTGTTGAGCTTCAACCCCAACGAAGGGCGGTGGTATCTGTTGACGCCGCGAATCGATGGCGGAGTGAAGGCAATCCCCGTGCTCTCGGATGCCGATATCGGAATGACATTCAACCTCGTCGTTCCCAGCGGGGACGAAGGACAGGCCAGCGTTAACTGAAGTGGATAGTTGTTGGTGGATAGTGGATAGTATCGATGCGGAGGTTTGTTGACAAAATAGGGGTCCCTCGACTCCGCTGCGCTCCGCTCGGGATGACAGTTCATTAGAGTAGACGAGCGAAAGGCGAACAGCAAATAGCGTTTTGACTGATAGCTGATAGCTGACGACTAGTAGCTACTATGGCAACCACGACCAATAAAGACAAAGACTATTACGGCACCCTCGGGGTCAAGAAAACGGCGTCGGCGGACGAGATCCGCAAGGCATTCCGCAAACTTGCGCGCAAGTATCACCCCGACGTGAACCCCGGTGACAAGACGGCCGAAGAAAAATTCAAGTCGCTGTCCGAGGCGAACGATGTCCTCAGCGATCCCAAGAAGCGCAAGATTTACGACCAGCTAGGCTTCTACTCCGACAACATCGATCCCGCGGCGGCCGAGGCCTATGCCCGCGGTGGAGGCTTTGGTGCGGGCGGCTTCGGAGGCCCCGGCTCGCGGAGCAGCCAAACTACAACTACGCAGGAAGTTCCTTTCGATTTCGGTGGATTCGACTTCAATGATTTCTCCGAAGGCGCAGGCGCCGCGGGCCGTAGAGCCGGCGGGGGCGGTGGATTCCGCGACATCTTCTCCAGCATCTTCGGAGGCGGTGGCGCACCAGCCGAGGCGGTGCAGCATGCCGAACCGGGAAGCGATCTCGAGTACCAGGTGAATGTCGGCTTCTGGCAGGCGATCAAGGGCACGGTGATGAAGCTCAACATCCCGCACCTCGAGGTCTGCACAAATTGTCACGGACAAGGCTACATCGAGAAGCCCGGCGTCTGTCCTGAGTGCCACGGCAAGGGCCAGATCACCCAGAAGAGCGGCAGTATGAAGTTCAACATGCCGTGCCCTCGCTGCGGCGGTAGCGGCAAAGATCGCATCGTTGTGCCCGGTATGTCACGGCGACGGACGGGTGGAGCATACCGAGACCCTGGAGGTGCGCATCAAGGCGGGCACGCGCGATGGTCAACGCATCCGGCTGGCCGGCCGGGGCAATGCCGGAACCATGGGAGCGCCGGCGGGCGATCTGTACATCATCGTGCGGGTCGGCGAGCATCCAGTGTTCAAGCGCGAGGGCGATGACATTCATCTGACGGTGCCCATCACCTTCAGCGAGGCGGCGCTGGGCGGTAAAGTGGAAGTTCCGACCATCGATGGCCGTGCGTTGCTGCGGATTCCTCCAGGTACACAGTGCGGCCAGAAACTGCGGCTGCGCGAGAAGGGCGTTCCCTCGGCATCGAAGGAAGGGGTGCGCGGCGACGAGATCGTAGAGATTCAGACTTTCACGCCCAAGGTCAGCGATGAGAAGTCGAAGGAGATATTGCGCGAGTTGGCCAAGCTGAATCCGGAAGATCCGCGGGAAGAGTTGTGGAAGAAGGTGTGAGGGGAAGCAATTAGCAACTAGCAATTAGCGATTAGCAATTAGCGATTAGCAATTAGCAATTATCTCTCACCGAATTGTCATGACGAGCGCAGCGAGGCATCTGCTTTTCCCGGATGGAGGTCAAGCTTGGACACAACAGCAGATCCCTCGCTCCGCTCGGGATGACAGCGGTGGATTAGTCGAGTCCCCGCAGTGGGACGAAAGATCATGGTCCAGCGCTTCAGCGCTGGGTGGGCGGATATAAAAGGGTCCGAAAGTCCCGTAGGGACCGCAGGGGTTTCGCGGGAACTGTGGAACCGCAGATCCCTCGCAGCTGAAGCTGCTCGGGATGACAAATCAAAAGGGCTTTACCGTCCCACTCGGGATGGCAAATCAAACGGGGCCGTGCGGTCCTGCTCGAGATGACAGATCAAACGGGCTTTACGGTTCCCTGCTTGCAGGCCCTCTGAAGGCGGGTTGCCTTTAAGGTTTTGGGATGGCAAATGTCACTCACAATGCGGCCGCGGACATCGTTCTGGAAACGCCGCGCCTCATCCTGCGCCGGCTGAGTCCTGGCGATGTAGGACGCGATCTTTGCAGTGATTGGCGATCCGGTGGCCATGCAGTATTATCCGCGAACATTTGCACGCAAAGACGCAGAAGAGTGGATTGAGCGCAACTTGAAGCGCTATACGGAACACGGTCACGGTCTTTACGCCATAGTCCTAAAAGAGTCTGGCGAGGTGATCGGCGATTGCGGCCTGGTGACGCAGGAGATTGAGGGCGGACCCGAGTTTGAGGTCGGCTATCATCTGCGGCGGGATCAGTGGGGCCACGGTTATGCGACGGAGGCGGCGAGGGCTTGTATGCAGCATGCTTTTCAGGCGCTCAAGGCGCCGAAGGTGATTTCGCTGATCCGGCCGGAGAATCTACCATCACGGCGCGTCGCTGAACGGAATGGCATGAAGATCGAGCGCAAGATCACATATTTTGGACTGCCGCACCTGGTGTATGCGATGAAGCGGGAGGATTATGGCCAAGCGTAAGAAGCAGGGCGCGTACATGATCAGCGCCGTAGCGGAGATGTACGACATCCACCCGCAGACCTTGCGCTTGTACGAACGTGAAGGACTGCTGAAGCCGTCGCGAACCGAGGGCAATACCCGCCTTTACACCGATGAAGATCTGGAGCGCCTGGAACTGATTCTCTCGATGGCGCGTGACTTGGGGGTGAACATCTCCGGTATTGCCATCATCCTGCAAATGCGCGAGCGCATGGAAGAGATGCAGCGCCAGATGTCGGACTTCGTCGCCTACGTGCGCAATGAGGTCATGACCCGCGCGCAGCACGCCGATCCCACGCGAGGCGCGATCGTGCCCGTGCGGCACTCGATGGTTATCAAGACGGAAAAGAAGAGCGAGGGTTCCAAGCGCTGAGGGCGCTCGATCTGGCCTTCGACTGAGCGGAGTTGAGTCCGCCTTCTGCACTCCTATATTGTCAGTGTGGTGCAAATAACTCCACAGTCAGAAGGCTCGCCACCGCGGCTAATCTCACGCGGGTTAATCCCTGCCGTCCTTCTGCTGCTCTTTGCCTTGCAATCGCTGTGGTTCATCGGCACGCAGTCGCTCACCTATGACGAACCGGCACACATTATCGCCGGTGTGGAAGCCTGGCAGCACGGCAAATTCGAGCACTGGAACGATCATCCGCCGCTGGGACGGCTGTGGCTGAGCCTGCCGCTGGCGCGCGCTCGAACCGATTTCGTCTGGCAGCAACTGCCCACCGGCTTCCTGGTAACGGCCATGCAGCCCGGGCCGGAGTGGATTGCCTGGCACACGCGTCCCATGAATACGCTGCTGGGCATAGCGTTGGGACTGGCCCTGTGGTTCGCGGCACGCAGGCTGTTCTCCGAAGGCGCGGCTAATGTCGCGCTTGCGCTGTTCGCATTCACGCCGTCGCTGATAGCCCACTTCTCAGTCGCAACCACGGACGGCATCGGAACGCTTTTCATCTTCCTCGCAGCGTTTCAGCTTGTGCGCTGGCGCAGGAACCAGACGGCCGGACAGACCGTGCTGCTGGGCCTGGTGCTCGGCGGACTGCTATTGGCCAAGTTTTATGCTCCGCCGATGGTCGCGCTCGCACTGGCGCTCATGCTGGTGCTGGGGCCATCGGAATGGCTTAAGCCGCGCCAGTGGAACTGGAAGCGCGATGTTTGCGACGCTGGCGATAGCGCTCGCGACGCTGTGGGCGGGATATTTCTTCCACGTGTCGCACCTGACAGTCGGCGAAGGCCAGGTGGTGGCTACCTATCCGAACCGTCCCGTAAGGGTTTTCGCGACCAAGTCGAAGATGCACCTGTCGCTCGTCGTACCGGCGGGCGAGTTTGTCGAGGGTCTGCGCGAAGTCGCGCTGAGCAACCGCCGCGGACGGCCATCGTGGTTCCTGGGAAAGATCTATCCCAAGGGCGGAATCAAGTTGTACTATCCAGTCGCCATCGCCCTGAAGTGGCCCACCATCTTTCTGGTGCTGTTGTTCGCGAGCCTGCTGCTGGGCGTGCGCAAGACGTGCCGCTCCCCCAGCGATCTGCTGGTGATGAGCCTGTTCGCCGTGGTGTACCTGCTGTTTGCGCTGCAATCAAAATACGACATCGGCGAGCGGCACATTCTCCCGCTCTATCCTTTCGCGTTGTTGATTGCGGGAGGAGTGTGGGAGCATGCGAGAAAGCGCCGCGCCTGGATGGCGGTCGTGCTGCTGGCGCTGGCCCTGAACGCCGCCGATGCCTTACGCTACGCACCGGATTATCTGTCGTACTTCAATATCTTCGTGCGGCCGCAAAATAGCTGGCGGCTGCTCACCGATAGCAATCTGGACTGGGGACAGGGACTGATCGAGCTGCGCAAGTACGAGCGGCAGCATTCGGGAGAGACGATTCATCGTGGCATACTTCGGCTCAGTCGATCCGGCGCTGTATGGCGTGCAGGCTGCGCCGTTACCTCCTAGACCAGCATGTGAACGGTACGCTTGCCGTTGGAGCAAGCTGCCTGTCAGGCCAGGTACTGGACGATCCGGCGGAGTACCGATGGTTGTGGAACGTGCAGCCCACGCAGATTCTCGACCACTCTACCTGGATGTACGAGGAGCATCACAATGCGACGTCGAGTGCGACCCCCGGCACAGCCAAATGATAGAACGATGGAAGTCATTTCAGTCGATAAGAACCGGAACTCCCTCCTGGCTGTGCTTCCCATATCGCCAAGACACGTGCGATAGCAGCCAGCTCTGCAGCCGGTCGAGATAGATGTAGACGACAGGCGTGGTGTAGAGGGTGAGCATTTGACTGACGATAAGACCGCCGATGATCGCCACACCCAGCGGTCGACGCAACTCCGAACCCATCCCCCGGCCCAGGGCGAGGGGCAAAGCTCCCAGCATGGCTGCCGCGGTGGTCATCATGATGGGCCGGAAGCGCAGTAACGCTGCCTCATGAATCGCATCTTCGGAGCTCTTCCCCTGCCGCTCTTGCTCGAGAGCGAAGTCGATCATCATGATGGCGTTCTTCTTAACGATCCCGATCAGCAAGATGATGCCAATCAGAGAAATAACATCCAGATCCATGCGGAAGATCAGGAGCGCCAGCAGAGCTCCCGTCCCCGCGGAGGGCAAGGTAGAGAGGATGGTGATGGGATGGATGTAGCTCTCATAAAGAATGCCCAGGACGACGTACACCGCGAGCAGCGCAGCCAGGATCAGCAATGGTTCGCTGGATAACGAGTCCTGGAAAGCGGCTGCCGACCCGGCAAAGCTGCCATGGATCGATGCCGGCAGACGCAAGTGCTGCTCGGTCTCTTGAATGGCGCGAGTGGCGTCGCCCAGCGCAACTCCGGGAGCAAGATTGAACGAAATCGTCACGGCGGGAAATTGTCCCTGGTGGTTGACCGCCAGAGCGGTGTTCGATTTGCCGAAGTGCACAAACGCGGCAAGCGGAACTTCGTTGCCATTCGCGATGACATAGACGCTCTTGAGCGAATCGGGATCGTTCTTGAACCGGGGATCAACCTCAAGCACGACGTGGTACTGATTCAGCTTGCGGTAAATCGTGGAGATCTGGCGCTGGCCAAAGGCATCGTAGAGTGCCTCATCAATCTCCAACGGCGTGATACCCAGACGTGCCGCGGTATCCCGGTCGATGATGACGTTCGCCTCCAGGCCGTGAATCTGCTGGTCGCTGTTCACGTCGCGCAATTGCGGCAGTTCTCGCAAGGCGTCCAGAAACCTTGGCGCCCACGTGTAAAGGTCGTTCAGTTCCAGTCCGCTTAGGGTGTACTGGTATTGGGCATTGGAGTGGCGGCCACCAATCCGCAAGTCCTGCGATGCTGTAAGGTACAACGTAACGCCGGGCACCTCCGAAAGCTTGTCTCGTAGACGATCAATCACCTGGTCGGCGGTTTCATTGCGCTCGCTAAGAGGCTTCAGACCGATGTACATGCGCCCTGTGTTCTGCGACCCACCGCCCACGTAAGCCACTACGGTGTCCACCGCGCTATCGTTCTGTACGATGTGCGCCAGTTTTTGGGTTTTGTCCTTCATGGCAGCGAAGGAGATGTCCTGGTCGCCCATGATGGTTCCGCTAAGGCGGCCGATGTCCTGTTGAGGGAAAAAGCCCTTGGGGATGTAGACAAACAGCGCCACGTTCACAGCCAGCGTCAACACCGTGAGGCCGAAAATGAGTCCCTGGTGACGCAGCACCCATGCTAGAGAAACGCGATAGGTGGAGTTCATCCATTCGAATCCGCGCTCGCTCATGCGATACCACGTGCCGTGCTTCTGGAGGTCGTGAGACTTCAAGAAACGGGCACATAGCATGGGAGTGGTGGTCAGCGAGGCGATCAAAGACACCGCGATAGCAGTGCTGATGGCAACCGCAAACTCATGAAAGAGCCGACCCACGATGCCACCCATCAACCAGATCGGGATGAACACTGCCATCAGAGACAAGCTCATGGAGAGCACGGTGAAGCCGATCTCTCGTGAGCCCAGAACCGCAGCGTCATAAGGATTCAGTCCCGCCTCGATATGACGCATGACGTTCTCAATTACGACAATGGCATCGTCTACCACGAACCCGGTCGAGATGGTGAGCGCCATCAGGGAGAGGTTATCCAGCGAATAGCCTCCGACAAACAGGATGGCGAAAGTTCCCGCGATGGAGACGGGAACGGCGACGCCGGGGATTAGCGTGGCGCGGATCTCCCGCAGGAAGATGAAAACGACCAAGATGACCAAAAATACCGAGATACCCAGTGTGATTTCAACGTCGGCGACCGAGGCACGCACCGTCTTGGTTCGATCATTTTCAATTTGCACGTTGATCGAAGCCGGTAACGACGCCTTCAGGAAGGGGAGAGCGGCCTTGGCCCGATCCACCGTCTTGATAATGTTGGCACCCGGCTGGCGGAAAATGAACACCAGCACGCTAGGCTTCCCGTTGAAACTGCCGGCGTTGTAAACGTTCGAGTAGGAATCTTCGACATCGGCAACGTCACCGAGCCGTACCGGAGCGCCATTACGGTAAGCAATGATGATCGGCCGGTATTGTTTCGCGCTCTTCAGCTGATCATTGGCGGTAATGAGCCACGTCTTCCGGTCATTCTCGATGCTGCCCTTGGCAAGATTTGTATTCTCCACGCCCACGGCGGCTCGCACCGCTTCCAGACCCAGGCCAAGCTTGTTCAGAATGGTTGGGTTCGCTTCGATGCGAACCGCAGGTTGCGACGACCCGCCTATGAATACCTGTCCGACACCAGGCACTTGCGAGAGTTTCTGACTGATTACGGAGTCTGCCGCGTCGTAGATCTGATCTTGCGTCAGGGCATCCGAGGTCATGGCAAGAATCAGGATCGGCGAATCCGCCGGATTGACCTTGTAGTACCAGGGATTGGTCGGCATGTCGGAGGGCAGATAAGCGCGGGCTGCATTGATCGCCGCCTGCACATCGCGCGCTGCCCCATTGATGTCGCGATCCAGATCAAATTGCAGAGTGATGCCGGTAGATCCGAGCTGGCTCACCGACGTCATTTCGTTCACCCCGGCAATGCGTCCGAACTGACGCTCCAGCGGGGTAGCCACAGAAGAGGCCATGGTCTCCGGGCTGGCTCCGGGTAGCGACGCGCCCACCGCGATCACCGGAAAATCGACCTCGGGAAGAGGAGATACAGGCAAATTCAAAAAGGCCAGGAGGCCTGCCAGCAACAGCGCGATGGTGAGAAGGGTCGTAGCGACCGGACGTTCGATGGCTGAGTCTGAGATATTCATCTCAAAGTTACGCCGAGCGGAAGCTTGCGGAGCGGGACTAACCGGTCACATCTACTTCTGCCGCAGTCTGTAAAGGCTGACCTCAGCAGAGCCATACTTTAGATCGTACTACCGATAAATTCAGGGTCTAACTCAGCCGGGTTTGCGACGTAAGCGTTGCGAAATCATGTCGTCGCCGGCAGTAGGCGAGCATGCTGAGGAACTCCTACGGGCAGCGGGAAATCTCTAAACGAGCACATATTTGCCCGGCTCTTTATCAAATGTCTGCTTACAGCCGGGACAGCAGAAATAATGGGCGGTGCCGCCAAACTCTGATCGGTATTTCGCGGATGCGGTATCAACCGTCATTCCGCAGATGGGATCCTTCGCGGTCTTCGTGAACATGGGCAGCACCGCCGCAGGCTCTGCGTTGATCCTGGCGGTTTTACGGACCTGGATTATTTCGGCGAGAATGCTGACCGCAATCTCCTCCGGCGATGAAGCGTGGATGTCGAGTCCCGCCGGTGCTCGGACACGGCTGATCTTCTCCGCGGCGATGCCTTGTCCTTTGAGATACTCGAAGACCTTCGCAGCCTTAGCCTTGCTGGCCACAAACGCTACATAAGGAGCAGCGGTGTTAACCGCGGCTTCCAGCGCATCTTCATCCGACTCGCCCTGGGTGGAGACCACTATCAAGGTTTGCGGCGTGATACGGAGATGTCTCAAATCCAGACTCGTCTGCAGATGATCGGCCTCGGGGAAGCTCTCGCGATCCGCTTCCGGAGCCGCGATGGATACTGCGTACCCGATCGCCTTTGCCAGCGTCGTTAGCGTGCGGGCGACCGGGGAGCGGCCAAGAATGAGGACCTGCGGCTTGGGCAGGACCGGTTCGATGAAGATGTCCACGGTGCCTCCACTGTGGCAGGTCATGGTGTAGTCGATGATGCCTTCTTCAGGCGACGACGATGGACTGATGCGGATGAGGCGTGACTGGCCATCGGCCAAAGCCTTGAGCGCTTCTTTTACCACCACTGGGTGGGTGCAGCCGCCGCCAATCCAGCCCCACAGGGTGCCATCGGCCAGAACCACGGCCTTGTTGCCGGGTTTGCTGGAGATGGGCGCCTGGTAACGCACGACCGTGGCCATGGCAAATCGTTCGCCTTTGGCCAGCAGCTCATCCGCCTTCTTCATGAATTGATCGAACATCACCGGGGCACTCTCGCACTCGATTACAGATATTTCTCCAGGGCCAGTAGACTCCGCAGACTATGCGCCGGGGCAAAGACGTCAACATGCGGCAGGGCGGCGCTCATGCCGCGGGTAATGGGCTGATAGTCCGCCAGCCCCAGCAGTGGATTCAGCCAGATCACCTTGTGCACCAGCCGCCGCAAGAAGCGAAGCTCCGCCGACAGAACCTCGGGCTCGCCGGTATCCCAGCCATCGCTCAGGATTATGAAGACGGTGTCACGCGAAAGCAACCTGCGACCCTGTCGCCGGTTGAACTCGCGCAGCGACCCTCCTATCTTCGTTCCGCCCGACCAGCCCGCCGATACCCGTCCGAGTTGCTTCAGCGCATCGGAGAATCGCGCCGTCCGCAGCGCCCTGGTGATGTCCGCGAGTCCGGTGCTGAACAGAAAAGTGTTCACCTGGGTGCCATGTTTTTGCAAGGCGTAAGCGAATCGCACCAGGAAAAGGCTGTACAGGTTCATCGAGCCGCTGACGTCGAGGAAGATTACCAGCCGGCTATTTTGGCGCTTCCGGCCTTTGCAGGCCAGAGTCATCAGTTCGCCGCCACGCGAGATGTTGCGCCGGATGGTTCGCCGCACGTCCACGCGATGGCCGCGATCGTCTCTCCGCAGCCGGCGGGAGATGCGCTGGCTCATCCGCCGCAACAGGCGAAGCGATAGCTGCTCCAGTTCGGCCAGATCATGTTGCGGCACCTCGGAGAAGTCCACGTTCTTAAGGCGTTCCCGCGCACTCGCGCCCGACACCAGTTTGCCTTCGCGTTCGGACGATGAGTCGACAACACCCGAAGGACCGATCAGCACTGATGTCTTGTCACTCGGAGTTACAGTGCGGGGCAGAGCGGGGCGCAAGTCTTCCTCGGCTGGCATGCCGGCGATCTTCCAAAACGCCTGGAAGAGCTGCTCGAACCGGTCCCACTCTTCTTTGGACGAACAGAGCGACGCACGCAGCGCATCGGCCAATATTTGCCAATCTCCGGCGTCGACGAAACGCGTGACCTCAAGCGCCGCCAACGTCTGTTGCACGCCGACCGGCAAGCCGCGAGCTCTGATGAAGCGGCAGAACTCCACCACTGTGGCAGCCGTGGGGTTCAATCGTTCTCTGGTCGATGCGTTCACGATTCCTATGTCTCTTCGCTTGGCTAAAGTGCCTGTGACAGCAGCTTCTCAATGCCCGCGTTCTTCAGAGCGGCACTGTCTTCCATCGACTTGGCAATACATCCCATGGTTTCCTCGACTGCCTGGGCGTCCAACTGGTGTCGTCCCAGCGACGTCAGGGCTTGCACGCAATCCAGAGTTTCGGCGACTCCCGGCGGCTTTTCCAGGTCGATTCGGCGCACGGCCTGCACGAATTGCACGACCTGTCTGCCGAGAGATTCCTCAACTCCGGGCAGCCGTGCCCGCACAATCTCCATCTCCTTTTCGAAGCTGGGATAGTCGATCCAGTGGTAGAGACAGCGCCGCTTGAGCGCGTCACTAAGCTCGCGGCTTCGGTTGGAAGTGAGGATCACGTAGGGAATATGTCGCGCCTTGATCGTCCCCATCTCCGGCACCGTAACCTGGAAGTCGGAGAGCAGCTCTAGCAGGAAGGCTTCGAACGCCTCGTCGGCGCGATCGACTTCGTCGATCAGGAGCACAGGCGCGGCGCGCTCTTCCAGAATCGACTGCAGCAGAGGACGCTCAAACAGGAACTCACGTCCGAAAATGTGCTTTTCCCTCTCTTCGACTGTCAGCTCAGCTTTTTCCTGAATTTTGATAGCCAGCAATTGCTTTTGATAGTTCCACTCGTAGACTGCGGAGCTGACATCCAGTCCTTCGTAACACTGCAATCGGATCAGGCGCGTGGCCAGCAAGGCTGCCAGCACTTTCGCGACCTCCGTCTTGCCCAGACCGGCATGGCCTTCGATGAGGAGCGGCTTACGCAGTTTGCTGACCAGAAATATGGCCGTGGCCAGAGCACGGTCGCTGATGTAACCCAGGCGTTGCAAACCCTGCATGAGCACATCGACGCTCGCGATCTCGGTTTGCTCAGGAGAATTTGGGGAAGGGGACATGACGATGAGAGCCTCAAGAGTCCTCTCGCCTGAAGAGTCTCTTTCCCGCCTGCCAGGCTAATGATCCCGCGCGGATTGGCTCGGGCTGTCCGTCAGTGCCGGTGGCCGGAAGTTGCTCCGCAGGCGCTTGCAACAACACCTGAAAGTTCTTGCTGAACTTCTCGAACATGATGTTGGAGACTTCCGTAATCACGCGCGATCCCATCTGCGCGAGGATGCCCACCACGTTCACTTCGGAGGTACTGGTGACCTGGGTCGCTCCGCCCTCCACCGTCGCAAGCTTGCCGGTCATGGTCATGGAAGCGCTGCCGCGGCCTTTCACATCCTGGCCCTTGCCCACCATCTCGATCTCGTAACTCACCGGGTCCATGCGAACAATCTGCACTTCACCTTTGTAATCGGTGACGCTGGGGCCGACCTTCACGCTGATGGTGCCGCGGTAGGTTTTGTCATCCACCTTCTCGGTGATCTTAGCGCCGGGAACGCAGCTGGCAACCTTTGCGGGGTCGCTAAGGAATTCCCACACTTTCTCAACCGGCTGGTTGACCTGAAAGGTCTTTTCAATCTTCAACGCCACTAGTTCACGACCCCTTTCTCCTTCAGGACGTTCCACACCTTCCACGGAGTGATGGGCATATCGATATGGCGGACGCCCAGGTGCGAAAGCGCGTCGACGACGGCGTTCACGAAGGCAGCCGGAGAGCCTACGTTGGGCGACTCGCCGACTCCCTTGGCGCCGAAGGGATGGTGAGGAGAGGGTGTACAGGTCTTGTCGGTCTCCCAGTGGGGGGTCTCGACTGCGGTCGGTAGCAGGTAATCCATGAAGCTGCCTCCCTGCACGTTGCCGCTCTCGTCGTAGCCGATTTCCTGCATGAACGCAATGGCCAACCCTTCGGTCAGGCCGCCGTGAATCTGGCCGTCGACGATCATCGGATTGATTATGTTGCCGCAGTCATCGACCGCGACGAAGCGCCGCACTTTGACTTCGCCAGTCCCTTTGTCGATGTCGACGACGCAGATGTAGGTACCGAAGGGGAAGGTAAGATTCGGCGGATCGTAGTAGTCGACCGCTTCGAGACCCGCCTCCAGTCCTTCGGGAATGTTGGTGTAGGCCGCGAAGGCGATATCCTGGATCGTCTTCGATTTGCTGGGCGCGCCTTTCACGAAGAACTTGCCCGGCTCCCATTCCAGGTCTTCCTCGCTGCATTCCAGCAGATGAGCGGCGATCTTCTTCGCCTTGTCGCGAATCTTGCGTGCCGCCACCGCCGTGGCCGCCCCCGAGACTGGCGTGCTGCGGCTGGCATAGGTGCCCAGTCCGTATGGAGCGGTGTCAGTGTCGCCTTCCTCGACGGTAACGTCGGCGGCGGGGATGCCAAGCTCCTGCGCCACGATCTGCGCATACGTGGTCTCGTGGCCCTGTCCCTGGCTCTTGGTGCCCATGCGGCACATCGCTTTGCCGGTGGGATGAATACGGATCTCCGCGCTATCGAACATCTTGATGCCGGCAATGTCGAAGGTGTGAGCCGGGCCTGCGCCGACAATCTCGACAAAGCTGGAGACGCCGATGCCCATCAGCTCGCCCTTCTTGCGCTTCTCTTCCTGTTCCTTTCGTAGCTGCTGATAGCCGATCTTCTCCAGCGCCAGGTTCATTGCAGCTTCGTAGTTTCCGCTGTCATAGCTCCAGCCCAGGGGCGACTGGTAAGGAAATTTGTCGGGCCGGATAAAGTTCTTGCGACGGAGTTCCACCGGATCGGTTTTGAGCTCCAGCGCCAGCACATCGATCGCGCGCTCGATCAGGTAGGCGGCCTCGGTCACGCGGAACGAGCAGCGGTAGGCGATGCCGCCCGGCGCTTTGTTGGTGTAGACGCCATCGACCTCGCAGAACGCCGTGGGATAGTCATAGGCGCCGGTGCAGATGCTGAACAGGCCGGCAGGAAACTTCGTCGGCTGGGCAGCGGCGTTGAACGCGCCGTGGTCAGCCAGCGTCTTCACCCGCATGGCCTGGATCTTGCCATCCTTGTCGGCGGCCAGCTCGGCGGTCATGTGATAGTCGCGGGCGAAACCCGTGGACTGCAGATTCTCCGAGCGCGTCTCCATCCACTTCACCGGCCTGCCTAAGGTGAGGGACGCCACCACGGCGCAGACATAGCCGGGATAGATGGGAACCTTATTGCCGAAGCCGCCGCCGATATCGGGCGAGATGACCCGGATGTTGTTCTCGGGAATGCCGCCGACGATGGCGAACAGCGTGCGGTGCGCGTGCGGCGCCTGCGAGGTCATGTAGATCGTGAGCCGCCCGGTCGCGCTGTTGAAGTCGGCGACACAGCCGCAGGTCTCCAGTGGCGCGGGATGGCACCGCTGGAATACCGCATGCACGTTGGCCTTGACAGCCGCGTCCTGGAAAACTTTGTCGGTCGCGCTGCGGTCGCCCACTTCCCAGTGGAAGATGTGATTGCTCTTTTCCTCGCGGTCCTCGCGAAGAATCGGCGAGCCGGGATCGGTGGCCTTGTAGGGATCGACCAGCACCGGCAATTCCTCGTACTCCACTTCCACCAGTTCAGCCGCGTCAGCCGCGGTGTACTGGTCTTCGGCAACGACGAAAGCCACCTCCTGCGATTGAAACAAAACCTTCCCCGTCGCCAGCACCATCTGTTTGTCGAAGAACAGGGTCGGCATCCAGGCCAGGTTTGCCTTGGCCAGGTCTTCACCGGTAATGACCGCCAGCACTCCCGGCAACTGCTTCGCCTTCTCGGTGTCGATGCCCTTCAGCCGCGCGTGCGCATAAGGACTGCGCACCATCTGTCCATACGCCATGTTGGGCAGACGCACATCATCAACGTAATTGCCTCTGCCCTGGATGAAGCGCAGATCTTCCTTACGCTTGATGGAGTGCCCCATGCCGCCGACTTCAGGAGTTGTCTTGAACATCACTTTGCGCCTCCTTGCTCCATCTTGGCAGCGGCGTACTGCACTGCCTTGACGATGTTCTGATACCCGGTGCAGCGGCACAGATTGCCGGAGATTCCCCAGCGAATGTCTTCTTCGCTAGGCTTGGCGTTCTTCTGCAGCAGCGCATAAGAAGACATCAGCATGCCGGGCGTGCAGAAGCCGCATTGCAGCCCATGCTCCTCTTTAAAACCCTCCTGCAGAGGATGCAACTGGCCGTCTTTCATCAGCCCTTCGACGGTCATCAGCTCGCAGCCATCGGCTTGCGGCGCGAACATGGTGCAGGACTTGACGGTCTTGCCGTCGAGCACGATCGTGCAGGCTCCGCAGTGGCTGGTGTCGCAGCCGACGTGGGTTCCGGTCAATCCCAGCACGTCGCGAATAAAGTGGACCAGTAGCAGCCGGGGCTCAACCAACGCCTCCCGCTCACGGCCATTCACCTTCATGTGAACTACTTGCTTTTTCGCCATCTTGCGATCCTCCCTGTGCTACTTTCCGGCGCGCTCGACGGCGCGTGACAAGGCACGGAACGTCAGTTCTTTCACCAGCCCCTTTTTGTATTCCGCCGGTCCGCGCAGGTCGGAGCTTGGCTGCGCTTCCTCAGCCGCCAATTGCGCGGCCTGCCGCAGGTTGGCTTGATCGAGTTTCTTGCCGCGCAGGAAGGCTTCGGCCTTCCCTGCTTTCACCGGCGTGGGGCCGACGTTGGTCAGTCCAATACCCGCCGTCTGGCAAGTGCCGCCCGCGTCGAGCGTCACCTGCGCGGCCACGGCGGCGGTGGCGAAATCCCCCACCTTCCGCTCCAGCTTGAAATAAGCTCCGCCACTGTGCGCCGGAGGAATGGGTATTCGAATCTCCGTCACAATCTCGTTGGGCTCAAGCGCGGTGGTGAACAGAGAAACGAAGAAGTCGTCGATGGGGATGACCCGCTCTCCGCCGGGCCCGGTGGCCACGACCTTCGCGCCGAGGGCGACCATGGTTGCGGGATGATCGTTGGCGGGATCGCCGTGCGCCAGGTTTCCCGCTACCGTGGCGAGATTGCGAACTTGGGGATCGGCAATCATGCGAGCTGTATCCAGAATGATCGGGTACCTGGAACGGATCAGCGGAGAGGCTTCCAGCTCGGCTTCCCGCGTCAGGCCGCCGATCTTGAGGTATCCATCCTCTTCCTTGATGTAAGACAGGCCGGCGATGCGATTGATGTCGATGAGGTAGGCCGGCCGGGCCAGCCTGAGCTTCATCATCGGAATGAGGCTCTGACCGCCGCTCAGAATCTTGGCGTCGTCACCGTACTGTTGAAGGAAAGCAATAGCCTCGGGAATAGTGTTGGCTCGAAGGTACTCGAAGGCTGGCGGGATCATTTTTGCACTCCCTTACCGAGTGGTTTGGCTGCCGCGAAACGACCGCTAGAGCAGAAGCTTGTTACCCCACAGACCGACGCGGACGATACGTTACCACATAGGATGTGCAGGCCGGAAGTCCGGCATGTCGGATAGCGGCGGAATCTGCCAGCGTCGCAGATCATCCATCGGGATTTTCCCGATGCGTTCCGCGCGCATTGTCGATGGCCCGGCGGATGGCCTCAGGGGCAAGATTGCTGCAACGCATCTTGTACTCGGGAATGCCTCCCAGGGCATCGGCCACCGCCTGCTCGGAAATCTGGTAAGCAACATCAACCGGTTTGCCGAGTACCATCTCCGTGGCGATCGAAGAGCAGGCAATCGCCACGGCGCATCCCATGCACTTGAACTTGACGTCCTGGATGATGCCGTCGGCGATCCGCAGGGTGATCAGCACGGTATCGCTGTCGAGCGGACTTCTGACGATGGCCTTGCCGGAAGGGTCGTCCACCCCGCCGGTATTGCGCGGATTGGCGTAATGCTCGCGGATTTGCTCGCTGTACAAGGTCACCCTTCCTGCGGTTGAAGCATCGCGCTGCGGGAGAATATGATACGTCATCACTATGCCGTCCGAGTTGTACTCCAAAACCGCTGAGCTAGCATCGCAAGGCAAGCCATTTGCCATTGCGACCGTGGTTCGCGTCGAGGGATCGTCGTCGGCGCGGCGCGGCTCCAAGGCAATCATCGATTCGCAGGGAAAGCTCTTGCTGGGCTGGGTGGGCGGAGGCTGCGCCGAGAGCGCGGTCAAGAACGAAGCCTTGCGATGTATGGAAACCGGGCGCCCACAACTGATCATGCTGGATATGCGCGACGAGCATCTCGGAGTCGGCATGCCGTGCGGAGGGAAGATGGAAGTTTTCATCGAGCCGGTGCTGCCCCAGCCCGAGCTGCTGATCGTCGGCCACGGACGCATTGCCGAAACGCTGTCATCGCTCGGGCACCTCATGGGATTCGCCGTAACCGTGAACGATCCCGCGGCCGAGCGTGCCGCGTTTCCCGATGCATCCCGGCTGGTGACCGAAGACTTCGACCTCACGGAAACGCCGGTCGGTCCCGGAAGCTACGTGATCATCGCCACGCAGCACAAGCGGGATCATCTCTGGCTGCGCAAGGCGCTCGAAGGCAATGCGGCCTACGTCGCCCTCATCGCCAGCCGCCACCGCTCTAAACTGGTGCTCGATTATCTTGCCGCCGAAGGTATTTCGCCCGAAAAGATCTCGACTGTCTGGGCGCCCGCCGGTCTCGATCTGGGCGCGGCCACTCCGGAAGAAATCGCGCTCAGCATCATGAGTCAGATGGTGGCGCTGCGGCGGGGTGGAACGGTCACGCCCCTCAGCCTGAAAGAGTCCGACCTGGAGCCGCCGAGCACTGCCGACCGCGTGATTCAGGTCTGCGAGAGCGATCCAGGATAATTCGCAATCTGCTGTTCAGCTTACTAAGCAGGCCGCCGCTTGTTCTTCTCCAGAACGATCTCAGCCATGATGCTGAGGGCAATCTCCTCGGCAGACTCTGCCTGAATGTTCAGGCCGGCGGGAGCATGGACGGCCGTCAGGCTCTCTCGGGCGTGGCCCTTTTCTTCTAGTGCCCGAAGAACCTCCTGGGCTCGCCGCTGATTCGCCACCATGCCGATATAGGCTGCGTTCGCCTTCAGAGCCTGGTCAACCGCTTCTTCGTCGAACCTGCCGTGGGTTGCTACGACGACGAATGGCGAAGAGCGCTGCGTCAACTGCGAGAAATTCAACGTATTGAGAATGTCGTCTGCCTCCGGTGCGCTGGACGCCGTCACCAGCGGATCGACTATCGTTACGTGGAAGCCCATCATCCTGCCCAGCTTCGCCAGCGCCAAACCGACCGGCTCCGCTCCAACCAGGATGAGATTGTCCTTCGAGCTGTGGTCCGGGCTGGGATCGCTGAGGTCGGCGCCTACGATAACCTGATTCGCGCTCACTGCACCTCTAGCGAATCTTTGCAGTCTTTCGAAATCGTCAGCGTTGTCGATATCGAGGAGGATGCCGAAGTCCTCAACCTGGACCTTGACGATGCCCGCGGTGTGGTTGCCAAAGATCGCCCGGCAGCCGATATCTCCGGTGAGGGTCATGACCTCGGCGAACACCGAACGGTCCAGCAGCACGGGATTGCCGCGAAAGCCGAGATAGGTCGGGATGGCGATCTGCGCGCCGGACTCGACGTACCTGGCTATCATCCGATGCAGAGTCGCGGGACGCACCAGCGGCTGGTCGCCCAGGACAACGAACGCTGCCTGAACGTCAGAACTCAACGCCGCCAGACCGGTTCGCAGCGAGCTGCCCATGCCTTCACCATACTGCTGGTTGACGACGACTCTGACTCCATCGAGCGCGACTTGCCGCGCAATCTCCTCCGCCATAAAGCCCAGCACCAGGATGATTTCGCCGAGGCGGGCGGAACGCAGATTTTCAAGCGTCTGATCCAGCACGGTTCGCTCGCCCAGCTTCAGCAGCTGCTTGGGCTTGCCCATCCGGCTCGACATGCCAGCCGCCAGAACCACTGCGCCGATTCGCGATCCCGTGCTCATCAAGGGTCCTCTGGTTCTACCGCCGCAATTGCGTCCGATTCATCTTTGACTGGCTTCATCGAATCGCTCTAGAGGCTTCATCGTCCATCCGCTCGCCCATTTGGATGGCGAGGCTCCCATCTCGAGCTTCAAGGTTCCGCCGCCGCGTATGTCCTCCCAGCGCAGCACTGGAGCCTCAAGAGACTTGCCGTTTAGCGTTGCCGACTGCACATACAGGTTCGTCGCTGAATTACCGGGCGCCGAGATCACGAACCGTTTTTCATGCGGCAGATGGAGGACGATTTTCTGAAACAGCGGGCTGCCGATCATGTACTCTCCCGAAACTGGGTTTACCGGGTAAAACCCCATCGCCGTAAAGATGTACCAAGCTGACATCTGCCCGCAATCTTCGTTACCCAGCATCCCGGTTGGTGTATTCGAATATGCCTTGCCAGCGATCTCACGCGTTCTCGCTTGCGTCTTCCAGGGCTCGCCGCTGTAGTCGTAAAGGTAAGCAATATGATGGCTAGGTTCATTGTCGTGCTGGTTGTGCCCGCCCGAAAAATGTTCGTCCAGTTTACGGTTGAACGCCTCAGGTCCGCCCATCAGTTGAATCAGACCGGGAACGTCGTGCAAGACCGACCACAGGTAGACCCAGGCATCGCCCTCGGTCCAACCCACGTCCGGCGCAGCCCATGACCCATCGAAGTTACGTGCTCGCATGAAGGCAGTCTGCTGGTCAAAAATGTGCTCGTAGTTGTGCGAGCGGTTTAGAAAGAACTCGTAGTCGGCCGTTTTGCCCAGTGCTTTCGCAATTTGAGCAACCGCATAATCGTCATATGCGTCTTCGAGGGTGCGCGATGCCGCCTCGGCCGTCTTGTCAGCAGGAACGTACCCCAACACCTTCGAATAGGTCAGCCCAGCCCGCGCTTCGTAGGGTGTGTGTGGCTCGCGATCGAGCCATTTGCGAGTGGTGTCGCCATCCGGGGGAGTCATTGCATCTTTGTAAGCGGCCGCATATGCCAGCTTCCAGTCGAAGCCGCGAAATCCTTTGTTGATCGCCTCCGCCACCACCGCATCAGCGTGCGTGCCCACCATGATGTTGGTGTAAGCCGGATTCGGCCACTTCGGCATCCATCCGCCTTCTCGGTAGTCCTGCAGCAAGGCCTGCACCATGTCGTCGACAAATTCGGGAGCAATCAGAGTAAGCAGACTGTTCTCGGCCCGGAAGGTGTCCCACAGAGAATAGGCCGTGTAGGACTGGCCGTCGTGCACGCGATCGTCGAAGGCGCTGTAATAGCGGCCATGTTCGGAAATAAGCCGGGGGTAAAGCAGAGCGTGATACAGCCCGGTGTAGAAGATGGCGCGTTGATCGTCAGTCGCCCCTGCGATCGAGATCAACCCGAGCTTCTCGTCCCAAGTGCGTTTGAGGATTGCGCGTAGCTCCTCGAAATTCCAGGCGGGAATTTCTTTTTCCAGGTTGGTGCGCGCCTGCTCAAGGCTGATAAACGAAGTGCCGACTCGAACCTCGATCGTGTTGTCCTGAGTGGCTTGAAAGGTGGCATACGCTCCCACATTCGAATCGCTTGCCGAAGTGCTCCCCGGCTTAAGGACCTTGCCCGCGTAGGTTCCACTCTGGGCAAACGCCTGCCGGAATTGAATGACGAAGTATCCCTTGAAATTGGGCAGCGCAAAGGGGCCAAGGTGGGCATCCATCCGGTCGGGGTTGAATCCCATGATCTCGTGCTGAGCCGCATCCACCTGGGCGAAACCAGTCACGCCTGGTCTCGTCGCCTCTGCGACGACGCTGGCCGCAACACCCTGCGGAAAGGTAAAGCGTAAATAACCACAATGATCGGTCGCCGTGATCTCAGCTTTGATCCTGCGATTCAGGCCAGCGTCCATCACAACCGAATAGTAGTAGGGCGTAACGATCTCATCGGTATGGGCGAACTTCAACTGGCGGGCTTCAGGTTTTGTCTTGATGTCACCGATCTCGGGAACAATGATGACGTAGCCGAAGTCCCCCATCCAGATCGCCGGCTGATGCGTGCCGATGAACCCGGAGATGGTGGAGTCTTCATAGGCATACGAAGTAACACTGATGCGGTTCTGACGGGTCTGCGCGGTCCAGTTGGTCATTCCGAAGGGAGTGGTCACCAGCGGCATGGTCCCGCCATACTCGTTTCCTCCTCCGGCGGTTCCGATATACGGATTGACCCAGTCCACCGGTGTTCTGCCGGAGGATGGTGTATCGGCAGCGCGAACCGGTATGCCGATCGAGACAGCCACCACCATGACGGTGACGGCGACAGCTTGCGCGCGATGGGGAAGGTAATGGCTCACGGGACTCCACAGTAGAGCGCAGAGAATTCTACGCTTCGCGGCTGAAGCTTTGGTGTAACATGACATTCCGGACGGCGAAATGTGTAGCAACTTTGGATTCAACCATCATCCCGGGCGGCCTCCCTGTGCGATCGAGTCGTACTGGTATTTCAGGCTGGTGCGATGGATGGCATGGTTGCGCCTGAAGTTCGTCACCAGGTCTTCGCAGATCACCACCAAAGGCAGTCACGGCGGGTGGTCGCTCTAGAACACGCCCAGTTCTGGTCAACAGTCAGAGATTTCGTCAAGTTCTCTTATTACCCTAAGTACCACTTTACGAACGGATCATGCCTTCCTACGAATGCAAGTCCGTAGACCGGGCCATTCATCCGGGCATTCGTTTATAGTGGAAAGCCGCGGGAAGCAGCGTAAATCGGCAGGCGGCGAGGTGCGAGTGCGGCGCGGCAAAAACAGCAAAGGTAAGTCGCACGGTCTAGGTGTAGCGATCATGGGCGATATTCACTTCTGGGTTCCTGTGATCGTACTGGCAGCCGGATTGGCGGTGCTCCGTTGGATCAGCTAACTGGCACGGCCGTTTCGGCCGAAGCGCCTGCATATGAGATCCAGGCGGCGCGCTTGCGGCGGCTGCAGGCCGTGGGGATCCTCTGCGGCTTCGGAGCAGGAGCATGGCTGGGAGCAGCCGAGGCTCCGACCAAGCTGGTGACCGCCGGGGTGTCGCCGGTGGTTGTTTCTCTCATCATGGTGTTGGGCGTTTTTCTAGCCCGTTGGAGTATCCCGGCACTGGTTCGCGGCACCGACCAGATGCGCTGGGACTACAAACAAGCCCCGCACTTGGTCTTGTGGGGAATACTCGCGGGATGCCTGTGGGCGGTGGCCAACACCATGACGATCTTCGCCATCCGCGATATAGGCTTGAGCATTGCGTTTCCGCTTTGGAACATCAACAGCCTGATTGGGATTGTGTGGGGATTTCTGCTTTTCAACGAACTGCGAGATGCCGGCCGCCTGCGCTGGCTCACAGTAATAGGCGGGGCGGTTCTCATGTGTGGTGGCGCGACGCTGCTAGCATTGGCCTCGTCCTCGCAAACCACGACAGAGCACGCGCTGCGAGGGGTGACGGCCGCGCTGGTCGCTGGGTTGTTGTGGGGAACGATGTACATTCCCTACCGCAAAGCGTACCTCACGGGCATGAATCCGCTGTCGTTCGTGGCATTCTTCACGATTGGCGAACTGGGCATGATGACTGTGCTGGCGGTCACTTATAGCGGAGGGCTGGCCGCGCTGAGCCATGAGTTGGGCCGGGCAAAGCCGGCCATGTTCTGGCTCCTGCTGGGAGGATTCGTCTGGGTCATCGGCGATCTGTTTCAGCAATACGCCGCGAAATATGTAGGAATCAGCCGCGGAATTCCTCTCTCAAATACCAACCAGCTCTGGGGTCTTCTTTGGGGCATCCTGGTGTTTGGCGAACTCCGTGGCCGTGCGAACTCGGTCTATGCGCTTGTGATTGGCGGATCGGTCATCATGGCGCTGGGCGCCGCCGTCATCGCGATTTCGTCGGTGAATCGAGACGAGCACCAACGCTGGCATGAGGCCGCACATCGTGAAGCGAGACGCTACGGTGTCGATGCCAGCTATGTGCAGGCCGGGTTTGAGGGCAAGAACTCCGGGGAAGATGGCCCGCGCCGCAGATGGCTCGACTGGGCGCTGGTAATCCTTGCCACCGCGGTCTTTCTTGGCATGGCCCTAGTGAGCCGCAGACCAGCCATACCACTAAACTGGACGGCGGTCACGGTACTGGCGGTAGCAATGATTGCCTTCCTGGTCGCTTGTGGAGTCACACTCACGAGGGTGACACGCTTCAACTAAAAGCTGAACGTTCGCACCCAAGTCCGGAATGCAGTGCTGGTATACTATCGCGCTGCTTCAAAACTCAAATTAGGACGATCTGATGCGTCGCGTGTCTCGCACTCGACGCATAAGATTGTGCATTTTCGGCTTCCCGGCGGAGGGCCTTGTGCGTAGAGCGAAAACTGTTCTTTTCTTTTTTGCCTCAGTAACCTTGGTGTTTTTCATCTTGGCTTGTTCAACCAAGAACTCCGAGACTCCCGCTGTTTCACAGCAGAAGGATACGGCCCAGTCGCCGTCCGCTGAAGCCACGCCACCACGCAATCCTCTCAAGAATGCCTACTTCGGGGACCTTCATCTGCACAGCGGTTATTCCATGGATGCCTTCGCCTTCGGGACCAGAACCACACCCGAGGATTCCTACAAGTACGCGATGGGCGAGACGGTGGAATACCTGGGGAAGCGGCAAAAGCGCATCGCTCCGCTCGACTTTCTGGCAGTAACCGATCACGCTGAGTACCTGGGAGTGGTGCGCGACACCATCGATCCGAATGGTCCGTTCGCGAAATCGGAGTGGTACGCGATGATGACCAATCCCAACCCGGCGGTTTCGGCAGGAGCGTTCAAGAAGCTCATCGGTTCGACGATCGTCAACAAACCTCTTGCGGAATTCTCCGATCCGAAACTGCTGCGCTCTGCCTGGGAGAAATATGCAGCCATCTCGGACAAGTACTACAAACCCGGGAAGTTCACGACGTTTGTGGGATTTGAGTGGACTTCGGCGCCGCAGTTCCAGAACCTGCACCGCTGCGTGATCTTCGCCGACAAAGGTCCGGCCATGCCCTACACCGCGTTCGATTCGCTCGATCCGGAAGATCTATGGCGTTACCTGGAAGGTCAACGCAAGCTCGGGCTCGATGTCATCGCTGTTCCTCACAACGGCAACGCCAGCAACGGGCTGATGTTCAGCACGAGGGACATGTCGGGCAAGCCGATCACTCGCGACTATGCTGAACGCCGCATGGCTAATGAACCTCTGGCCGAGATCATTCAGGCCAAGGGGCAGAGCGACACCAGCCCGACGCTGTCGCCCACGGACGAATTTGCCAACTTCGAGATGTGGTTCTATCTGATTGGTTCGGACAAGAAAGCTAATTCCGCCACCGGAAGCTATCTGCGTCAGGCCTACGGCGTAGGACAGGAGCAGCAGGAGAAACTGGGTGTCAATCCTTTTAAGTATGGCATCGAGGCAGGCACTGACTTTCACTCCGGTATTACATCCACCGAACCGAGCAACTACCCGGGCTCGCACGGCAACCAGGATAATGATCCAAAGACTGTGATCACGGCTACTTCGTCAGTTGGTGGCGAGCCTCCAACCGCTCTCAGTTCCGGCGGACTAACCGGAGTGTGGGCCGAGGAGAATACGCGCGAGTCCATCTTCGCCGCCTTTAAGCGCAAGGAAACCTTTGGCACGTCCGGAGTTCGGATCAAGGTCCGCATGTTTGCCGGGTGGAATTATCCCAAGGACATGACCAGGCAGGCGGATTGGGTGAAGGCCGCATACGATGGCGGCATACCCATGGGTGGTGACCTCTCGGCACCTTCGGGAGCCGGCGCTCCAACCTTGGTTGTCCATGCCGTCAAGGATCCCGACAGCGGCAATCTCGATCGCGTGCAGATCATCAAGATCTCGACCAGGAACGGCAAGAGCACGGAACACGTCTACGACGTGGTGTGGAGTGGAGACCGCAAGGCCGATCCTAAGACGGGCAAGGTCCCGGCCGTCGGCAATACAGTCGACGTCAAGACTGCAACCTACACGAACTCGATCGGAGCGACGGAGCTGATTGGAGAATGGACCGATCCCGCGTTTGATCCGAAGGCACACGTCACCTACTTCGCCCGCGTGCTGGAAATTCCCACACCACGCTGGTCCACCTACTGGGCCGCCAAGCTCAACCTGCCGCCGAACCCAAATGTTGCAGCAACGATACAGCAGCGCGCCTGGACATCGCCGGTGTGGTACACGCCGGCCGAAGGAGCAAAATAGGCCGCGGGCAGTTGTCTCCTCGGCTTATCCGTATTCGCATGAATGTTTCTGTAGGCGTTGGCGGTCAAGCTCAACTCGAGAAGGGCGACACCATCGGTTTGTCATCGCGACGGGGTCGATCCACGCAGTGAGATTTGGGATGCAAAAGGTCTATCGCCGGAATTGGGGACAGCGCTTCCTGCGGGTTGCCGATGTCGAAAATGGCACGCTGTTCTTCCTGTCGAGGGCTGCCGCTTGATCTCTGTCCACAAGTCGCGTCTTCCGATCTACGTCGCCGTGCTACTTGCCATTGCATTCTGTCCCCTCGCGGCCGAAGGTCACCTGAACTCTACCGGCATGGGCCCGATCTACGACGGGCTTATGCACTTCCTCACGAGCCCTGAAGATCTCATCCCGGTTCTGGGGCTGGCGTTGCTCGCCGGCCTTCGAGGCGCCGCCCAGGGCCGTCGCGCGCTGTTCGTGCTCCCGGCTGCGTGGCTGCTCGGAGGACTGGTCGGTCTCACTACCGCTGCTGCGAACCCTCATCCGCTGCTTGCCGCAGTGTGGTTCCTGTTGATCGGCGGTTGTCTCGCCGCAGATGCCAAACTTTCGCTGCGAGCGACAACCGCATTGGCAGCACTGCTTGGCCTCTATCATGGCTACCTCAATGGTACAGGCCTGGGTCTGTCGTTCACGGCGGCAGGCGCATTGCTGGGCCTGATCTTCGCGGTGTTCGTGCTGATAGCGCTCGCGGCTGCTTTTGTCATCCGTCTGCAATCCGAATGGGCTCGCATCGCCGTCCGGGTCGCGGGAAGCTGGATCGCGGCCAGCGGACTCCTTATGCTGGGCTGGGCGCTGAGACTTCACAACCGGGCGTTCTAATCTCTGAACTTGGGTGCAAGCGCCAAGGATCCCTGATCCGGATTCCTGAAGAACGCTCAGAGCGATAAGACCTGATCCATTTTCGTTTTTGGCAAAAAATGGGAGAGGTCTATCGCAGCCACGACGAGCCCTCGCCAGTGATGTTGCCGTTAGAGCCCTGCCGCACGCTCAACGACGGTCAACTCGCAAAAAAAGCTCTGATTTTCTCGCAACTCACTTTAAGACCGGGTGACAGTCTTCGGTCCCGAGTGATCTTTTCGATGGCGCCCTCGCCGTGCGAATTGCCTGCTAAGCTCTCCACGTGACATGCTTACGGCGCGAAGTAGCTGGAGATATCCAGCAGCAGATTCGTAAGCCCATTACCGTAAGCGTCGATGGAGCCGTTGTTCGTGGGCACGATGGCCATGTTGTTGGTGATCGCACCGTCGAACGCGTTCAAGGTTGACACCAGCGGACGAGTCAACCCGTCCGGCCACAAAGCAAGGAAGCCGAGCGGGGCCTGGGGCACCACGGTCGCGTTGAAGACAAAGGCCTGGGCCGCGCCGGGAATGCCGCAGGGACCAGCTGTGACGTCGAGTGGAGGTACTAACTGTCCGTTGAAGGCGCCCTTGCCCTTGCGGGTATCCAACACCCGGCAGGGGGTCACAGTGTATAGAGACTCGCCGCCCTTATTTGAAGGTGCGAAGTAGCCATTGATATCGATGATCACTGCCGTAGCATCGGTGACAAATACCTTGATGTCGCCGATGCCGAAGCCGTTTCCCTTGGTTTGGGCGGCGGGCACGATGGCCGCGTTGGCCACGATCGTGCCGGTGGTGTCGTTCAGAGTGGAAACCGTGGGCTGTGCCTGGTCGGCGGGCCACGCTGTCAGGTAGCCAAGCGTCTTGGTCGGCACTACGGTGAAGTTCACCGAATAGGCCTGTGCCGTCGACGGAATGCTGCAGTTAGTGCTTGATAGGAGCGGAAAATCGCGGGTCTGATTGGCCGTAAAGTTAGGACCGCCGAGCGGACCAGTGGCGAGACGGGTATCCACCACGCGGCACGGAGTCAGGGGATAAAACGCCAGCGCATTCGTATTCGAGGCGGGCACGAAATATCCGTTGATATCCACGATGACATCGGTGGAAGCAGTCGAGGCCATGTTGGCGAACACGCTGATGGCGCCGTTTGCTCCAGCCGGTACGATGGCGGCATTGGCCTTGACCCGGCCATCTACCGAATTCAGCGTCGAGACCAGCGGCTGCGCCAAGCCAGTCGGCCACACCGTGAGATATCCCAGAGACCCGTGCGGAACAACCGTGATGTTTAGCGAGAAGGCTGCCGCCGTCGTGGGTATGCCGCACGTCCCCGGAATGACAAAACTCTGCGAGGTGTTTCCGAAAATCGCCCCATGGCCGCCGTGCTGCGGCCGCGTGTCCACCGTCCGGCAGGGAGTAACAGCAATAAACCGGAGTGCATTCGGGTTGACCGCATTTACCTGCTGGGTCAGCGCACTGGAGGTGCTGCCCAGGTCGTCGGCATCACCACCGTAAGCTGCGGTGATTAAGTGCGAGCCGAGTGCCAAGGTTGAAGTCGTATAGGTGGCATGCCCCGAACTGTCGAGCGTGCCTGTGCCCAAAGTCACGGATGCATCCGCAAAGGTCACCGTGCCCGTCGGGATTCCATTGCCATTGCGCGTAACCGCAGCGGTGAACGTCACCAGTTCGCCGAAAGTGCTAGGGTTGTCTGAGGAACTCAAGGCCACGGAGGTGGTAAAGCCGTTTGCGCTGATCAGGTCTACCGAGTTCGAGTTGCTGGCGGCGTAAGTGCTATCGCCGCCATAAGCGCCGAACACCGAGTGCGTCTCCCCCTGGCCCGGCACGTTCACCCCGGTGGCTACAGCCTGAACCGACCAGACATTCAGTAGTACGCTGACCGTCTTGTCATTGGAGTTGGCGGTCGTCACGTCGAGAGCCCCGTCTCCATTGAAGTCGCCCACTGCGATGGATCGTGGATAGTTTCCCGTGGGATACGTTTGCGGCGCCTGAAGAGTCCCATCGCCATTGCCCAGCAGCACAACGAAAGCGTTCGTCGATCGATTGAGAGCCACCACGTCGAGCTTGCCGTCGGAGTTGATGTCGCCTATCGTGAGGGCACGCGGATCGTTACCGGCCGGGTACTTCTGCTGTGCCTGGAAGGTCCCGTCCCCCTTGCCCAGTAACACGCCCGCCGTACCGTCCTCATTACCTACCACGATGTCGAGTTTGCCATCACGATTGAGGTCGCCTACCGCAACTGAGTAAGCGACACCACCGATATCGTAAGTTTGCTGCGTCTGGAAGGTTCCGTCGCCGTTGCCCAGCAGGACGCCTATGGAGTAATCGTTGACATTGGTAACGACCAGGTCGATCGCTCCATCGTGATTAAAATCTCCCACAGCCACGGCGAAGGGATAGTTCCCGGTCGCGTAGGTCTGCATGGTCTGGAAAGTACCGTCGCCGTTCCCCAGCAGCACACTGATCGTATTGCTGTTGGAGTTGGTGACTACAAGGTCGAGCTTACCGTCGCCGTTGAAGTCTCCCACGGCGACCCCGATAGGGCCCCGAGTCCTGTGGAGTAGGTCGTCTGCGTCTGGAAAGTACCATCGCCATTCCCCAGCAGCACACTGACCGTATTGCTGTTGGAGTTGGCGACTACAAGATCGAGCTTGCCGTCGCCGTTGAAGTCTCCCAGCGCTACCGCCGAAGGGGCGGTGCCGGTGGCATAGGTCTTCTGCGCCTGGAAGCTCCCGTCGCCGTTGCCCAACAGCACGCTCACCGTCATCGAACCCCGGTTAGCAACCACCAGATCGGGCGTGCCGTCGCCGTTGAAGTCTCCCACCGCTACCGCATAAGCAGTGGCTCCCACCGCATAGCTGCTGCCCGGGAACCCTGTGACTGCCGTCTTGGGGTCCAGGGCCGCCGTCGCTACGGTCGCATTGGAGTTCGTGGAATCGGTGAAGGTGACCGTACCGGTCGGAGCCAGACTGCTGCTGCCGGTTATGGTTGCGGTCAGTGTGTAATTGCTGACGGTTCCAGTGGCTACCAGGTTGCTTGCACTCAGAGCCTGTCCGTTGACCGTCACACTTTGAGCGCTTGAGACACTGGTGCCATCCAGCGTGTTTCCGCCAAAGACCGCCTTGACGCTGTGGTTGCCCAACCCCAATCGAAGGGTTACGATCGCCGTGCCGGAAGCAGTCAGTTGCGCCGTGCCCAGCACAGCCAGATCGGTGCAATAGCTCGCGGTGGCATCGCAGAACCGCACCGGCCCAGTGGTGACGGGTGCGCTGTTCTGATCCACCACCGTGGCAGTGAAAACCACTGCCGTCCCTGCCGCCACACTGTGCGACGACACACTTAGTGTCGTGGTGGTATTGAGCACCGCGAACACCACGACGGTCCCGTTGGCGGTGGCGAAGGTGCTGTCCCCGGCATAAACCGCTGAGAAGTTGTGCCGTCCCGCATTCAAAGCGGCGGTGGTCATCACTGCTTGCCCGGACGAGTTGAGTGTCTGCTGGCCGATCTGCGTCTGTCCGTCGAAGAACGTCACGTTGCCCGACGCAGTGATTCCGTTGTAGGTGTTGGGCGTCAGCGTCGCGGTCAACTGAACCGTCTGGCCAGGTTGCACCGTGCCATGGTTGGAGGCCAACGCAAGACTGGTGGAAACTCCACGCAGCAAGTTCACGGTATTGGAGGTGCTGGGAGGATAGTTGCTATCGCCGGCATATCCTGCAACCACAACGTGTGTTGGCGGTCCATTCAACAAGGCGACCTGTGAGACCGAGGCCTGTACCGACCACAAATTCAGCAGCACGCTTACAGTGTTGTCGATGGCATTCGCCACTGTTATATCTGGCTTACCGTCGCCATTGAAGTCGCCGACCGCGAGGCCGTAAGGTATGTTTCCCGTGGCGTATGCCTGTTGTGCCTGGAAGGTGCCATCACCCTTGCCCAGCAGCACACTCACCGTATTGTCGCTGTCATTCGTCGCGACCAAGTCGGGCTTGCCATCGCCGTTGAAATCCGCCACCGCGACAGCGAAGGGATAATTCCCGGTGGAATAGGTCTGCTGCGCCTGGAAGGTTCCGTCGCCTTTGCCCAGCAGCACACCCAGCGTATTGTCGCAGGAATTTGCCACCACCAGATCAGCCTTGCTGTCGCGGTTGAAGTCTGCAACCGCAACGCTCTGCGGACAATTTCCCGTGACGTAGGTTTGTTGCGGCCGGAAGGTCCCATCGCCGTTGCCCAGCAGCACGCTCACGGTGTTATCGCCCTCATTGGCTATGGCCAAATCGGGTATGCCGTCACCGTTAAAATCTCCGGTCGACACGGTGTAGGGATAGTTTCCGGTAGCGTACGTCTGCTGTGCCTGGAAGGTACCATCCCCATTGCCCAGCAGGACGCCTACGGTGTTGTCGTCACTATTGGCGACCACCAGGTCAAGCTTGCCATCGCCATTGAGGTCCGCGACGGCCACCGCTTGAGGATAGCTTCCCGTGGCGTAGGTCTGCTGCGCCTGGAAAGTTCCATCTCCGTTGCCGAGCAGGACGCTCACGGTGTAGTCACAGGAGTTAGCCACCACCATGTCCAGCTTGCCGTCGCCGTTCAAATCACCCACAGCGATCGCCTCAGGACAATTCCCCGTGACATAGGTCTGCCGCGCCTGGAAGGTTCCGTCGCCTTTGCCCAGCAGCACACTGACCGTCGAGTCACCTTCGTTCACCACCGCCTGGTCGGGTATTCCATCGCCGTTGAAGTCGCCAACGGCTACCGCATATGGGAAACCGCCAACCTGGTAGGTGCTTCTTGGGAAGCCGGCGACCGCGGTCTGACTGTTCAACGCAACCGTCGCGATCGTCGCATTCCCGTTGCTCGTGTCCTTGAATGTCAGATTGCCCGACGGCGCCACACTTCCGCTGCCTGTGACCGTGGCTGTCAGGGTATAGTTCCCAGCCACACCGGTCGCCGCCAGATTGGTGGCGCTCGGTACCTGACCGGTGATGGTCACACTCTGACTACTCGAGACACTTCCGCCGTCCGTGCTATTCCCTGCAAAGACTGCCTTCACGCTGTGCGAGCCCACGCCCAGGCGCAGGCTCACAACTGCCGTACCCGCTGAGGTAAGCTGTGCGGTCGCCAGCACCGCCGTATCCTCGCAGTAGGTCACCGTGGCATCACAGAACTGCACCGATCCATTTGTGACGGGCGCGCTGTTCTGGTCTAGCACGGTCGCCGTAAACCTCACAGCCGTACCCGCCGTAGCGCTGTGCGACGAAACGCTCAGCGTGGTCGTCGAAGTAAACTGCGCCCGCACCACCGTCGTCCCAGTCGCCGCGGCAAAGTTGCTGTCGCCCGCGTAGACCGCCGAGAAGTTGTGACTGCCCGCAGTCAGCCCGCCGGTCGTCATCACCGCCTGTCCCGAAGAGTTCAGCGTCTGCACGCCTATTTGCGTGCTTCCGTCGTAGAAGGTCACCGTACCGGTTGCGGTGATGCCGTTGTAGGTATTGGGGGTCAGCGTCGCAGTCAATTGCACGGTCTGACCTGCCTGCACCGTGCCCGAACTGGCGTTGAGCGTCAAGCTGGTCGAGACACCTCGGGACAGGTTCACGGTTCCGGAGTTGCTGGCAGTATAAGCGGTGTCTCCGCCGTACGCAGCAAACACCGAGTGCGTCGCCGGACCTCCAACAATGACCACCTGCGAGGCGGTCGCCTGTACAGACCACACGTTCAGCAGCACGCTTATCGTGTTGCCGTTAGTGCCATAAGCGTTGCCTGTCGCCAGATCCGCCTTGCCATCCCCGTTGAAGTCACCCACCGCTAGCGAATAAGGGCTGCTGCTTCCGGTCGAATAGCTTTGTTGCGCCTGGAAGGTTCCGTCTCCGTTTCCGTACAACAGGGTGACGCTGCTGGCGCAAGTATTCGCAACCGCCAGGTCCGATTTGCCGTCGCTGTTGAAGTCGCCCACAGTTACCGCGAGCGGGCAACTTCCGGCAGCGTAGGTTTGTTGTGCCTGGAAGGTGCCGTCACCATTGCCCAGCAACACACTCACGTTGTTGCTGTTCGAATTCACCACTGCCAGGTCGGGCTTGCCATCGCGGTTGAAGTCCCCCACTGCAACGGAAGCGGGATAGGCGCCTACTGTATAGCTCTGCTGTGTCTGGAATGTCCCGTCGCCGTTGCCCAGCAACACGCTCACGTTGTTGGAACCATTGTTGACCACAACCAAGTCCTGCCTGCCGTCCCCATTGAAGTCGCCCACAGCTACCGAATAAGGATAGCTGCCTGTCGCGTAGGTCTGCTGCGTCTGGAAGGTCCCATCGCCGTTGCCTAGCAGCACACTGACCGTGTTGCCGTTGAAGTTCGTCACCACGAGGTCGAGCTCGCCATCGCCATTGAAGTCACCCACAGCCATCGAGTACGGATCGCTGCCGGTGGCATAAGTCTGTTGCGTCTGGAAGGTTCCATCGCCATTACCCAACAGCACGCTCACCGTGTTGGTGCACAGACGTTCGTCGACTACCAGGTCGAGCTTGCCATCCCGGTTGAAGTCACCTGTCGTTACGGCGAAAGGACAATTACCGGCGGCATACGACTGCTGAGCCTGGTACGTACCGTCCCCGTTGCTCAGCAGCACGCTTACCGTGTTGGAACCCTCATTGGCGGCAACCAGGTCCGGCTTGCCGTCCCCGTTGAAGTCGCCCACAGCCACCGCATAGGGATAACTGCCCACTGCGTAGGTACTGAACGGGAATCCCGTCACTGCCGTCTGAGCATTCAGGGCTGCCGTTGCGATCGCGGCATTGTTATTGCTCGAATCTTCGAAGTTCACCGTCCCTGTCGGCGCAACGCTCGCGCCGCCGGCTACCGTCGCGGTAAGTGTGTAATTGCCGACCACGCCGCTCGCTGCCAAGCTCGTAGTACTCGGAAGTTGTCCGGTTACCGCCACGGACTGGTTGCTCGAGACACTGCCTCCGTCCACCGCTGTTCCGCCAAACACTGCCTTCACGGTGTGATTACCCAGCCCCAGCCGCAAGCTCACTGCTGCTGTGCCCGCCGAGGTCAACTGCGCTGTTCCCAGTACTGCCGCATCCTCACAGTATGTCGCAGTTGCATCGCAGAACTGCACCTGCCCGGCCGTAACCGGCGAGCTGTTCTGGTCCGCTACCGTCGCCGTGAATACCACAACCGTTCCCACGGCCACGCTGTGCGAGGACACGCTCAAGGTTGTGGAGGTGTTCAAAGACGGCTCGTACCAACACTGTGCCCGTGGCTGCGGCAAAGGTGTTGTCCCCCGCATATACTGCTGTGAAACTGTGATTGCCAGCAGTCAATGCGCCCGTAGTCATCACCACCTGGCCGGACGAACTCAAGGCTTGCTGACCAATCTGCGTAGTTCCGTCGTAGAAGGTCACTGTGCCCGTGGCGGTGACTCCGTTGTAGCTGTTGGGCGTCAGAGTTGCGGTGAGCTGCACCGTCTGTCCAACTTGCACCGTGCCCAAGCTGGCGCTCAGGGTCAGGGTGGTCGCAACGCCGCGCGCAAGGTTTACCGTACCGGAGTTGCTGGGAGGATAGTTGGTATCACCCCCGTAAGCGGCAAAAACCGCGTGGGTTGCCGGGCCACCGAGGACGAACACGTTGTTCGCCGTGGCCTGCTACCGACCAAAGGTTGAGCAATACAGTGATCGCGCCACTGCTCGCCGGATTAGCGACGACGACGTCCGGCTTGCCGTCCCCATTGAAATCCCCAACCGCTACGTAATAGGGATTAGTTCCCGCTGGGTAGGCCTGCTGGGTTTGGAAGGTTCCGTCGCCGTTGCCCAGCAACACGCTAACCGAGTTGTTACATTCACTGGTCACGACGACGTCAGACTTACCATCGCCATTGAAGTCCGCAACCGCAACTCCATAAGAGCAGCTCCCAACGGTATATGTCTGTTGTGCCTTAAATGTCCCATCCCCATTACCGAGCAAAACGCTCACATTGTTATTGCCAGTGCCCATTACCAGGTCGGGCTTGCCATCACTATTGAAATCGCCTACCGCCACTTGCGCCACGTAGTTTCCGACAGAATAAGTCTTCTGCGCCTGGAACGTGCCATCCCCGTTACCGAGGAGTACGCCCATCGTGCCACTGCCGGCGTTGGCGACCACCAGATCCAGGAAGCCATCATGGTTGAAGTCTGCCACCGCCACGGCCACTGGGTTGGAACCCACGCTATAGACTTGCTGCGCCTGGAAGGTTCCATCGCCATTGCCTAGCAAGACGCTGATCGTGTTCGAGTACTCGTTAGCTACAACCAGATCGAGCTTACCGTCGCCGTTGAAGTCACCCACAGCAACAGAATAGGGCGAGTTCCCGGTGGCATAGCTCTGCTGCGCCTGGAAGGTGCCGTCCCCGATTCCCGAGCAGCACACTCACACTGTACTGCTACATAAATTCGTCACCATCGACATCCGGCTTCCCGTCGCCATTCAAATCTGCAACCGCAACCCCATATGGACAATTCCCTGCGGAATACTGCTGCTGGGTCTGGAAGGTCCCGTCGCTATTGCCCAAAAGAATGCCCACCGTGCTGGAGCCCTCGTTAGCAACAACTACGTCCGGCGTACCATCGCGGTTGAAGTCTCCGACTGCTACCCCGTACGGATAAGAGCCCACCGGGTAACTGCTCAACGGGAATGCGGTGGCCGTCTGGCTGTTCAAGTTTGCCGTGGCTACCGTCGCATTGTTGTTGCTCGAGTCTTTGAACGTGACCGTACCTGTCGGGGCGACGCTCGCACCGCCGCTTACCGTAGCTGTAAGCGTATAGTTGCCCACGACACCGCTCGCGGCCAAGCTTGTATTACTCGGAAGTTGCCCAGTTACAGCCACGCTCTGATTGCCCGATACGCTGCCCCCAACCGTGGCGTTTCCGCCGAACAGCGCCTTGACGCTATGGCTTCCCAACCCGAACCCGAGAGACAAAACGGCTGTTCCAGCCGAGGTTACCTGTGAGGTACCCAGTACAGCAGCATCCTCGCAGTAGGTTGCCGTTGCATCGCAGAACTGCACCGTCCCGCTAGTAACCGGCGAGCTGTTCTGGTCGGTTACCGTGGCCGTGAACACCACGGCTGTCCCCACGGTTACTCCATGTGAGGAGACGCTCAGTACGGTCGATGACGTCAACAATGCGCGCACCAGTACAGCCCCGGTCGCGGCGGCAAAGGTGTTGTCACCGGCGTACACCGCCGTGAAGCTGTGATTGCCCGAAGTCAATGCCCCGGTGGTCAGCACAGCCTGTCCTGACGAGTTCAATGACTGCTGACCGATCTGCGTAGTTCCGTCGTAGAAGGTCACTGTGCCCGTGGCGGTGACTCCGTTGTAGCTGTTGGGGGCCAGGGTTGCGGTGAGTTGCACCGCTTGCCCAATCTGCACCGTGCCCGAACTGGAGGCCAACGTTAAGGTAGTCGCGATTCCCCGCGCCAAGTTGACCGAAGTGGAGTTGCTCGGCGGGTAGTTGGTATCTCCTCCATAGGCCCCAAACACCGAATGGGTTGCCGGGCCGCCGATAACGGAAACATTGTTAGCCGTGGCCTGCACCGACCACAAATTCAGCAGCACACTCACGGTGTTATCGCCGAAATTTGCCGTTGCCATGTCGGGTTTACCGTCACCGTTGAAATCGCCTACCGCCACGGCGCGGGGATACACCCCTGTCGGATAGCTCTGGGGAGTCTGGAATGTTCCGTCGCCATTGCCCAGCAATACGTACACGGCATTGCTGCCGTAGTAGTTCGCCACCACCAAATCGGACTTCCCGTCGGTGTTAAAGTCGGCCACCGCGATGGAATATCCGCCGTAGCTAGTCTGCGTAGTCTGCTGCGCCTGGAAGGTCCCATCACCATTCCCCAGCAACACGCTTACGCTGCCACTGCTATAGTTCGCAACGGCTAGGTCAATCTTTCCATCGCGGTTAAAGTCGCCCACTGTTACCGCAGATGGATAGCTGCCGACCCCATAGGCTTTCTGCGGTTGGAACGTTCCGTCGCCATTGCCGAGAAGCACGCTGACCGTGCTGTCGTAGTAGTTGGTCACAACGAGGTCGGGCCTGCCATCACCGTTGAAGTCTCCGACGGAAACGCCGTAGGGATTCGAGCCCGTGGCGTAGTTCTGGCCAGTCTGAAATGTGCCATCGCCATTGCCGATCAAGACGGTGACGGTATTGCTTGCGTACGAGTTAGTTACTACGAGATCGAGCTTGCCATCGTTATTGAAGTCGCCGACCGCAATCGAAGAGACGCCGTAGCTGGTTGTGTAAGCCTGCTGAGGTTGGAAGGTTCCGTCACCGTTGCCCAGCAATACACTCACCGAGCTACCGCTGGAATTCGCGACCGCCAAGTCGAGCTTTCCGTCGCCATTGAAATCGCCTACCACTATCGCACTGGGGTAGTATCCGGTTGCATAGGTCTGCTGCGGCTTGAATGTCCCATCGCCGTTACCCAGCAAAATACCAACACTATTAGAATTGGAGTTGGCCACCACCAGATCAGGGATGCCGTCGCCGTTGAAATCGCCTACCGCAATAGCTTGGGGGTAGGTGCCGACTCCGTAACTGGTTGCTGGGAATCCAGCCACCGCGGTCTGGCTGTCCAGCGAGGCTGTTGCCACCGTCGAGTTCGAGTTGCTCGCGTCCTTGAAGGTTACCGCTCCGGTCGGAGCTGCGTTCGCGGAGCCGGTTACCGTTGCGGTAAGGGTATAGTTGCCAACTACGCCGCCCACCGCCAAGCTGGTCGCGCTCGGTAGCTGCCCTGTAACTGCTAGGCTCTGGTTGCCCGATACACTTCCAGCATCGTTCGCATTTCCGCCAAACATCGCCTTCACGCTGTGGTTGCCCAAGCCCAGGCGCAGGCTTACTGCGGCCGTACCTGTCGAGGTCAACTGTGCGTTCCCAAGCACCGCAGCATCTTCGCAGTAGGTCGCCGTCGCATCGCAGAACTGCACCTGCCCAGTAGTTACGGGAGCACTGTTCTGATCCAGCACTGTTGCCGTAAACGTCACGGCCGTACCGACCGTAACGCTGTGGGATGACACGGCCAGCGTCGTGGACGATGTCAACAGCGCCCGCACCAGCACCCCTCCGGTCGCGGCAGCAAAGGTGCTGTCGCCCGGGTAGACGGCCGAGAAGGTGTGACTGCCCGAAGTCAACCCGCCCGTCGTAAAGACCGCCTGACCCGATGAGTTCAGTGTTTGTGAGCCGATTTGTGTGCTTCCGTCGTAGAAGGTCACCGTGCCGGTGGCCGTGACCTCGTTGTAGCTGTTGGGCGTAAGCGTCGCGGTCAATTGCACCGTCTGCCCGACCTGAACGGTCGTGCCGGGACTGGCCGTCAGTGCCAGGCTGGTGGAGATTCCTCGCGCCAGGTTCACCGTACTGGAATTGCTGGCGGCGTAAGCGCTGTCGCCGCCATAGGCAGCAAAAACTGCGTGGGTGCCCGGTCCACCCAGCACAGACTACCTGCGAAGCGGTGGCCTGCACTGCCCACACGTTCAGCAGCACACTCAGTGTGTTACTGCCGTAAGCGCTGGTGACGGCCATATCCGGCTTGCCATTGCCGTTGAAGTCGCCAACTGCCAACCCGGACGGCGTTGATCCAGACGGATAGGTCTGCTGCGTCTGGAAAGTCCCGTCACCATTGCCAAGCAGTACGCTTACTGCGCTGCCGCCGCATGTATTTGTCAGCGCCAAGTCGATCTTCCCGTCGCCATTAAAGTCTGCGACCGCCACTGCATAAGGACAGCCGGCGGTGGCATAGGTGTGTTGGGCTTGGAACGTGCCATCACCGTTGTTGATCAGCACACTCACGTTGCTTCCCGAATAGTTAGCTACTGCCAGATCGGGCTTGCCGTCGCCGTTGAAGTCGTCCACTGCCAGCGCAAAGGGATAGCTCCCGGTCGCATAGGTTACTTGCGCCTGGAAAGTGCCATCCCCATTGCCAAGCAGGATGCCCACCGTATTGTCGCCAGAGTTGGCCACCGCCAAGTCCAATCTTCCATCCCCATTGAAATCGCCCACCGCCACCGCATAAGGTGAGTTCCCGGCTGCATAGGTTTGCAGTGTTTGAAAGGTTCCATCGCCGTTGCCCAGCAGCACGCTCACGGTGCTGTTGTAATAATTACCGACGACCACATCAGGCTTACCGTCGCCGTTGAAGTCTCCCACGGCCACCGAGTATGTCCCGTACCCGGCTGGGTACGCCTGCTGCACCTGAAAGGTCCCGTCCCCATTACCCAATAGCACGCTTATCGTGCTGGAGCACGAGTTTGCTACGACCAAGTCTTGCTTGCCATCTCCGTTGACGTCTGCCACCGCAACGCCGTACGGGCAATTCCCTGTGGTGTACGCGACCTGCGTCTGGTACGTACCGTCGCCATTGCCCAAGAGGACGCTCACCGAACTGGAACCTTCGTTGGTCACTACCAGGTCCGGTTTGCCGTCCCCGTTGAAATCGCCCACGGTTACTCCATAGGGATAACTGCCGACACCGTAACCGGTGAGCGGAAACCCGGCGACCGCCGTCTTTGCGTCTAGTGCGGCTGTCGCGACTGTCGCATTTCCGTTGCTCGCATCCTCGAATGTCACTGTGCCTGTCGGCGCAGAACTACCGCCGCCCGTCACCATGGTTGTCAGGGTGTAGTTGCCCACCACCCCGGTCACCGACAGCGAGCTCGCGGTTGTTGTCTGCCCAGTGACAGTCACGCTTTGGTTATTCGACACGCTCCCCGCGTCAACAGCATTGCCGCTAAACACGCCCGTGACGCTGTGGCTGCCAACGCCCAGCCGCACAGTCAGTGCCGCTTTCCCCGTTGAGGTCAGTTGCGCCGTCCCCAGCACCGCGATGTCCTCGCAGTAAGTAGCCGTGGCGTCGCAAAAGGTCACCTGCCCTGTAGTGACTGGCGCGCTGTTCTGATCGACCACGGTTGCCGTAAACACTACCGCCGTGCCGGCCGAAACGCTTTGCGACGACACACTCAGGGTGGTGGTGCTGCCCAGGTAGGCGGACACCAGCACCGCGCCTGTGGCTGCGGCAAAAGTGTTATCGCCTGAGTACAGAGCCGTGAAACTATGATTGCCGACAGTCAGACCGCCCGTGGTGAAGCTCGCTTTACCCGAAGAATCCAGGTTCTGCGGACTGCCGATCTGGTTCGTACCGTCGTAGAAGGTGACCGTGCCCGAAGCAGTAAGCCCGTTGTAACTGTTGGGAGTCAGGGTAGCCGTTAGTTTCACCGTTTGTCCGGCTTGCACCTTCGTTCCCGGGCTGGCGGTAAGTGCCAACGCGGTCGAGACGCCGCCGAATAGGCTGACCGTGCTGGAGTTGCTGGGGGCATACTTGGCATCTCCGCCATAGGCGCCAAAAACCGCGTGCGTTCCACTCCCACCCAGAACGAACACGTTTGAGGCCGTGGCCTGAACCGACCACACATTCAGCAATGCGCTTGTGGTGTTGTCGTTGGCGTTTGCCGTCGCAAGATCCGGTGCACCGTCGCCGTTGAAATCGCCTACTGCTATGGAATAAGGATAGGTCCCTGTCGCATAGCTCTGGTAGGCCTGGAAGGTTCCGTCACCGTTGCCCAAGAGCACGCTCGCAGTATTGTTATATAAGTTACTTACGGCTAGGTCGGGTTTCCCGTCGCCATTGAAATCTGCTACCGCTACCGAGTACGGATAATTGCCCGCTGCGTAGGACTGGGACGCCTGGAAAGTCCCATCTCCGTTGCCCAGTAGTATGCTTACGGTGCTGCTATAGAAGTCACTTACTGCTAAGTCGGGTTTCCCGTCGCCATTGAAATCTGCTACCGCTATCGAGTAGGGATAACTGCCCACTGTGTAGGACTGGGATGCCTGGAAGGTTCCATCGCCGTTGCCAAGCAGTATGCTTACGCTGTTGCTACCGGCATTCACCACAGCCAGATCTGGATTGCCATCCCCATTGAAGTCTTCCACCACGGCTCCGTAGGGATAGCTTCCCACCGTGTACGTCTGTTGCGTCTGGAACGTGCCATCGCCGTTCCCTAGCAGGACACCCACCGTGCCAGAACCTTGGTTTACGACAGCTAAATCCAACTTGCCATCTCGATTCAAGTCGCCCACTGTTACGAAATCCGGATAATAGTCCGTGGCGTATTCCTGCTGCGGCTGGAAAGTGCCGTCGCCGTTGCCCAGCAGCACACTCACTCCGTTGTCACAGGAAGCTGCCACAGCAAGGTCGAGCTTGCCGTCCCCATTGAAGTCGCCGATCGAAAGCCCCTCAGGGCAAGATCCAGTTGGGTAAGTCTGCTGTGCCTGGAAGGTACCATCGCCATTGCCCAGCAGTATGCTCACAGTACTGTCGGACTCATTAACTATTGCGAGGTCGGGCTTGCCGTCGCCGTTGAAGTCCGCTACGACCACGCCATAGGGATAATTGCCCACGCCATAGGCGCTACCGGCGAAAGTGGCGACCGCGGTCTTGGTGTTCAGGCTGGCCGTCGCGACCGTCGCGTTACCGTTTGTTGAGTCTTCAAAGGTAACAGTGCCGGTAGGGCTTACACTGCCCCCGCCGGTTACGGTCGCGGTCAGTGTGTAGTTACCCACCATGCCGCTTGACACCAGGGCAGTTGCACTCGCTGTCTGTCCGCTCACCGCTACGGTGTTGGTACTCGAAACGCTGCCGGCATCGGCGTTGGTGGCGACAAATAGCGCCTTCACGCTATGGGTGCCAACCCCCAGCCGCAGAGTCAACACCGCAGTTCCCGACGAGGTCAGCTGCACCGCACCCAGTACCGACAGGCCTTCGCAGTAGGTTGCATTGGCATCGCAAAACTTCACCTGTCCCGCGGTTACCGGCGCGCTATTCTGGTCCGTTACCGTCGCCGTAAACACCACCGCCGTGCCCGCGGAGACGTTTTGTGACGAGATGCTCAGAGTTGTCGTCGTATTCGACAGGGCCAATACGACGACAACTCCGGTGGCCGCGGCAAAAGTATTGTCTCCTGCATAGACCGCCGAGAAGGCGTGCCTGCCGACAGAGAGTCCGCTGGTGGTTAAGCTCGCTTGCCCCGACGAGTCCAAGCTTTGTGAGCTTCCGATCTGGGTTGCTCCGTCGTAGAAAGTGACCGTGCCGGAGGCGGTAATGCCGTTGTACGAGTTGGGCGTCAACGTTGCTGTTAGGGTTACTGCCTGGCCGATCTGCACGGTTGTCCCCGGACTGGCGGTCAGCGCGAGGGTGGTGGAAATCCCACCGAAAAGATCTACGGTGGTGGAGTTGCTTGCGCCGTAGTTGCTGTCTCCGCCATAAGCGGCAAAAACAGCGTGGGTTCCGCTGCCGCCGAGCACGAATACGTTCGATGCGGTAGCTTGCACGGACCACAGATTCAGCAGAATGCTGACCGTGTCGGAGTACTGGTTGGTGACCGCTAAGTCTGGCGTGCCATCGCCGTTGAAATCACCAACTGCCAGGGCATATCCGCTACCGCCAGCCGCGAAGCTCTGCTGTGCGTGGAGAGTTCCATCCCCATTGCCCAGCAGCACACCTACCGTATCGTCGGAGCTGTTAACTACCGCCAGATCGAGCTTGCCGTCCCCGTTGAAGTCTCCCACCACTACGGAACTTGGATAGCTGCCTACGGAATAGGCCTGTTGTGTCTGGAAGCTTCCGTCGCCATTGCCCAACAGCACGCTAACGGTGTAGTTGTACAAGTTGGTTACGGCCAAGTCGGGTTTGCCATCGCCGTTGAAGTCCCCCACCGCCACCGCCGAGGGACTGTAACCGGTCGCGTAGGTCTGTTGTGCTTGGAAGGTGCCGTCCCCGTTGCCCAGCAACACGCCAACCGTGCTGTCACCGCTATTCGTCACCACCAGGTCGAGTCTGCCGTCGCCGTTGAAATCTCCCACTGCCACTGCGGCTGGGATTGTTGCCAACCGCGTAGGTCTGTTGTGTCTGGAACGTGCCGTCCCCGTTGCCCAGCAGCACGCTCACGCTGCTGTCACATCTGTTGATCACGGCCAGGTCTTGATTGCCGTCGCCATTGAAGTCTCCAACTGCGACCGAATAAGGACAGTTTCCCGTTGCATAAGTCTGCTGCGTCTGGAAGGTGCCGTCCCCATTCCCCAGCAGAATGCTCACCGTGTTGTCCGAATCGTTCGTCACCACCAGGTCGGCGTTGCCATCTCCATTGAAGTCGCCAATCGCTACGGCTGTGGGAGATCCTCCGGTGGGGTAGGTTTGTTGCGTCTGGAAGGTCCCGTCGCCGTTCGAGAGCAGTACGCTCACGTCAGCGTCGTACAGGTTGGGCAAGACCAAGTCAGGCTTGCCATCGCGATTCAGGTCGCCCACGGCTGCGACGTAGGGATAGTTGCCCACGGAATAACTCGTCAGAGGAAATGCTGCGGCCGCGGTCTGCGCATCCAGCCCAGCGGTCGTTACGGTCGCATTGGCGTTGCTTGAATCTTTGAAGGTGACGGTACCGGTCGGCGACGCTTTGCCACCGCCCATAACGGTGGCGGTTAGCATGTAATTCCCCACTGCTCCACTCGCTGCCAGAGCAGTGGCGCTCGGCGATGATCCGGTCACCGTCACGCTCTGGTTGCCGGACACACTGCCGGCATCTTTATTCGTGCCGGCAAATTTCGCCTTGACGCTGTGACTTCCAACTCCAAGCCGCAGTCGCACCGACGCCGTTCCCGCCGACGTTAACTGCGCCGTACCCAATACGGCCGCATCCTCGCAATAGGTCGCACCGGCATCGCAGAACTGCACCTGTCCGCTCGTCACCAGCGTGCTGTTCTGGTCAGTCACCGTCGCCGTGAACACAACAGTCGTACCCGCTGTCACGTTGTGTGACGACAGGCTTAAAGTCGTCGTCGTCGATAGACCCGTCCACGCCGACAGGGGCGGAGTGGCAACATACAACACGACTAGCAACAACGAACTAGCGGCCTTTACCAGAGACATCAGTTTGGACGAAGGGACAGTAAGACCGCTCATAGGCTGGGACTGTAGGGTGTTCATAGGTATCACCACTTGGAGAAAGTAAGATAGGAAGGGCCTGCGAATGGGGATTTTTCGCGATAGAGTCACGGGTGTTTCGTGACTGCAGACATTAATCGCCGCTGCTGATAGGAACGGTGCAACCCGGCCAGGAGTCAACGTGACCTCTCATGGTGACGCCGTTAACTCGACGATTCGTGTCGGCTTTCGTCGAGTGCTTTTCGATATGCGGCGGATAGTAGCACTGGATCAGTGATATGACTATATTTTTCTGATAAGTCCTGCTATGTATTCCCGTTTTGGAACTGCTATGGCGACTCATCTGAGCCTTTGGTGGGTGATGATTGAGCCTTTGGTGGAATAGCCGCCGGATAGTCTCTGAATAGCCCCCGAAAACCGGACCACCTCGAATGACAGTTCTACGAAGGATTTGTTCGGTCAGCATGGCAATTACGGAATGGACTTACTACCGGCCAAAGCAACAACATCGCCGGGCTACCTTCTCAGTCCTGCCAAGCGCAGGAGGCGCTGTAGAACTCCTAAGTGTCGCGGAGGCGGAATGCATGGACGAAATCTCCACCGCCCGAAGAATGGCGGGTGCTCTACGAGAAGACGAAGAACGCTTCGTCGTGTGCCCGTTTAGAATCACGGGCTCGAATTCCGGAGCAGGATACGTAACCCATGCGGGTTTGTACGGTTTTGGAAATTCGTGAAGTCTGGCCTTGTCTAAGGCTCCAAGGGAAACTCGGCATCCCCCAATTCGCGGTGTCGATGATGTTGTTTCTTACCGCTTGCAACCCACGCATTCCCAACCACGTGTCCACTGAGGAATACGAAATCTACTCAGCTTGGCTCAATCACCGCCTCGCGAAGAATCAAGCGCTGATGGTTTATGTGGGCATAACGACCCTCGCGATTGATCCACTCGACCCCCGCAAGATGTGCGGTTCTTTCGACGTGATGCTGCACGAGAAAGGTCACATGAGTGAGAAGCGCCTGATGGAGCGAACGATAACACGGAACTGACCCAGACCAAGATCGTTCGTGAGAGGCTAGAAAAAGAAGGGCGGAATTCTGTTCCGGAAGCGCAGCGCCCAGTTGCACGTCCGAAGACCGAAACGGCCCAGAATTCCGCCAACTTAACAGGAGGATTCGGCTCGACAAAAGCCAGACCACCTTCCCTGCAACGCTGCCCTCTTCTGCAGCGCTTGATCCCAATGGCGAGATATTACACCCAGAATTCCCGCAGAATATCCCCCTTATGAAGCACACGGGTACAACTTACGTAGTAGTAGACGCTGCGCCCTGACGCACGAGGGTGGCATCCACCCCCTGTCTCCGGTTATTGCCAGCCTACCGCCCGTTACACAGCGCAGTCATCCTTACCTCTTCGTGCGGGATGACCGCGCTACCCCACGCTCACCGTTTCCCTTGCGGTAGTGCGCTGGGGTGGGACCGCCTCCTGCGCATCGACGACGGCGATGGTAGCAATATTGACAATATCTTCCACTTCCACGCCACGTTGCAGCAGGTGTACCGGTTTGGCCATCCCCGAGAGAATGGGGCCGATAGTCTCGGCGCCACCAATCCGGGTCAGCAGCTTGCAGGCGATATTGCACGACGCGAGGTCGGGAAAGATCAGCACGTTGGCTCCGCCCTTTAGCGAGGAGAACGGGAACGACTCAGCCAGCTTCGCCGGTGTGACTGCGACATCCCCTTGCACCTCGCCATCGATGATGAGCGAGGGATCGGCGTAGCGGGCAAGCTGGACGGCCCGGCGCACCTTATCGCACAACGGATGCTTTGTGCTGCCGAAGCTGGAAAAAGACAGCATGGCAACCCTGGGCTCGATGTCGAATCGCCGGGCTTCCTGAGCCACACAGAGGGCGATCTCGGCGAGGTCCTCAGCGGTGGGCTCAATGTTCACCGTGGCATCGGCCAGGAAGAACAGTTCGACCCTTGCGCGTGATGATGAGGTAGAAGCCCGACACCTTGTGAATACCGTCACGCACGCCGATAACCTGAAGCGCTGGGCGAATCGTGTCGGGATAGTTCTGCGACACGCCGGAAACCAGAGCGTCAGCGTCTCCCATGCGCACCATCATGGAGCCGAAGATGTTACGGTCGTTCATCATCTCCCGGGCGGCCGCCGGGGTAACGCCCCGACGTTGACGGAGTTGGTAGAACTCCTGCACATATTCGTTGCGGCGCGGATCGTTCTCCGGCTCGACGATGACAGCACCGTCAAGGTCGATGCCCAGATCGGCCGCGGTTCGCTGAATCTTGTCGCTGCGGCCGATGAGGACCGGAGTGGCGATCTTCTCCTCGAGCAGTACGTGGCAGGCGCGCAGGATCTTTTCGTGTGAGCCCTCAGGAAAGACGACGCGCTTGGGCGCTGCCTTCGCCTTGTGAATCATCATCCGCATTAGGCCATGCGCCTTGCCCAGACGCTTCTCCAGTTGCTCACGGTACTCGATAAGATCGACGGGTTGCTGAGCTACGTCGCTGTCCATAGCGGCCTTGGCCACGGCGGCTGCTTCCCACACCAGCACGCGAGGGTCGAAGGGCTTGGGAATGATGTAGTCCGGGCCGAACTTCAGACGCTCGACGCCATAGGCGCGGCAGACGGAGTCAGGCACATCTTCCTTCGCGAGAGACGCCAGGGCGGTGGTTGCGGCCAGCTTCATCTCCTCGTTGATTGTCGTGGCGTGCACATCGAGTGCGCCCCGGAAGATAAACGGGAAACCGAGGACATTGTTGACCTGGTTGGGATAATCCGAGCGCCCGGTTGCCATGATGACGTCGTCGCGAACCGCGCGGGCTTCGTCGTAGGTAATCTCGGGATCGGGATTCGCCATGGCGAACACGACCGGCCGCGGCGCCAGGGATGCGATCATCTCGGGGGTGAACGCCCCTTTCGAGGACAGGCCGAGCAAGACGTCGGCCCCCTTGGCCGCTTCTTCCAGGGTGCGCATCGTGGTTTCGTGGGCGAAGCGCGCTTTGTAGGGATTCATTCCTTCTTTGCGGCCCTTGTAAATCACGCCCTTGGTGTCGCACAGGGTGATGTTCTCGCGGCGCGCGCCCATACAGATGTAATGTTCGGCACAGGCAACCCCGGCAGCGCCCGCCCCGTTGACCACGATCTTTACATCTGCGATTTTCTTGCCGGTGATCTCGAGGGCATTCGACAACGCCGCACCAGAGATGATCGCCGTGCCGTGCTGGTCGTCGTGAAAGACGGGGATTTTCATCGTCTTCTTCAGCGTTTCCTCAATGTAGAAGCATTCCGGAGCTTTGATGTCTTCCAGGTTGATGCCGCCGAAGGTGGGCTCGAGCAGTTGGCAGGTCTTGATGATTTCGTCGGGGTCGAGGGTGTCCAGCTCGATGTCAAAGACATCGACATCGGCGAATCTTTTGAACAGCACACCCTTGCCTTCCATGACAGGCTTACCTGCGAGCGCTCCGATGTTGCCCAGGCCGAGTACGGCGGTGCCATTAGTCAGCACCGCGACCAGGTTTCCTTTCGCCGTGTACTTGAAAGCGTCCTGCGGGTTCTTCTCGATTTCGAGACATGGCGTCGCCACGCCGGGTGTGTAGGCCAGACTAAGGTCTCGCTGGGTGAGACAAGGTTTGCTGGAGACGACTTCCACTTTCCCGGGCCGTGATCCAAAGTGGTAGTCGAGGGCTTCCTGTTTCGTTACGGACATAACGGCCTCCGAAGAACTTGAATGTATGAGTGCAGATAGGGCACGAGTATGCGCCTGGGAAGTTACATCTCTTCCAGATACAAGCATCTATCCATCGCGCCCTGGTAAACAGTGCAAGGGTCACTCGAAGCTGTGACCGGGGACACTTTTCCCTACGAGCGGACGATTCAACAAGGAGACAGGGATGGGGCGGACAAGATCGCGTCCTGCTTCAATTCCAAAACTTTACGAGGTCAGCAAAATGCCAACGATGCTGGCCGACATCAGGTTGGCCATGGTTCCGGCGATCATGGCGCGGAATCCCAGCTTCGCCAGATCATGCCGCCGGTTGGGAGCCAACGCGCTGAGGCCGCCAATCTGGATGCCGATGGAGCTGAAGTTGGCGAAGCCGCACAGCGCAAACGTCGCGATGGTGAACGAGCGCGGATCAAGCGAAGCCTTCTCCGCTCCCAGCATGCTGAAGGCGATTAGTTCGTTCAGTACCGTCCGGGTGCCCAGAAGATTGCCGATCGCGAGGCAATCGTGCCAAGGCACGCCGATGACCCATGCCACGGGCGCCAGCAGGACGCCGAAGATCGATTGCAGACTTGAAGGAAACCACTGAACTCCGTGGGCAGCGAAAAAATTGTGTGTGCCGCCTAGAATGCCGTTGACCAGCGCAACCAGGGCGAGAAACGAGATCAGCATGGCCGCGACGTTGAGCGCCAGGTGCAGGCCGTCGACGGTCCCTTTGGCCGCTGCTTCCAGCACGTTGCTGCCACGCTCTTCGAATTGCACCCCCTCGATCTTCATCTGGCCGGCCGTTAGCGGCTTTTCGGTCTCTGGTACCAACATCTTGGAAATGAGAATCGTTCCCGGCGCGGTCATGATTACGGCCGCCAGCAGGTGCCGCGCCTCGACACCGTAGGCGATGTAGGCACCCATCACCGCACCGGAGATGTGCGCCATGCCGCTGGTCATGATGGTCATCAGCTCAGATTTCGTGACTTTCGGAAGAAAGGGCCGGATGGTCAGCGGCGCTTCCGTCTGCCCCATGAAAATGCTGGCGGCAACATTCAGCGACTCAACGCCGCTAGCGCCCATCAGCTTCATCATCACCTTGGCAAGCTGCTTAATGATGAACTGCATCACCCCGTAGTGATAGAGGATGGCGAAGAACGCCGCGATAAAGATGATGATCGGCAGAATCTGGAAGGCGAAGAAGAAACCATACTTCGAGGCCCGGCTGCCCAGGTCGCCGAAGACGAAACTCGATCCGGCGTAGGAGTAGCTCAGCAGCTTGTTAGCGCCGTCGCCCAGGATCGACATCATCTTCACGCCAAAGCTTACGCGCAGCACCAGGATGGCAAAACAGATCTGCAATGCCAGTCCAACTACGACCGTGCGAGGGCGAATGGCTTTCCTGTCGGTGGAGGAAAGATAGGCAAGCAGCAGAATTAGCAGGATACCCAGCACGCCGGTCAGTCGTGCCATGTGTGCTCCGGGAGAGATCGGTACGGCGGGTTCGTTTGCATCATGAACTCCGGAAACAAGACCGTGTCTTCTTCAGGGACGGATGTACGCTATTTGTCTGGGGCGGCGCCCAGCTCGCGGACGATCTCGACACTCGCACTGGCACCGATGCGGTTGGCGCCCGCATCCACCATGTCGAGCAACTGTGCCAGGTTGCGAATGCCGCCGGCGGCCTTCACGCCAAGCTTATGACCGACAACGCCACGCATCAGAGCGACGTCGGCGACAGTCGCGCCGGAGGCAGCAAAACCGGTCGACGTCTTAACGAAGTCGGCTCCCGCTTCCATGGCCAGTGCGCAGGCCAGGATTTTCTCTTCTTCGGTAAGCAGCGCAGTCTCGAGAATGACTTTCAGGATCGCGCCGCCCTCATGAGCTATCTGCGCCAGCGCACAGATTTCGGTCTGTACCAGCACCCGTTCTCCCGCCTTCAGAGCGCCGACGTTGATCACCATGTCGAGTTCTTGAGCGCCGTTGCGCAAGACTGCTCCAGATTCGGCAAGCTTGGTGACGGTGAGATTCGCACCCAGCGGGAAGCCTACAACGGTACCCACCTTCACCGCAGTTCCTCGCACGTGCGTCACCGCAAGGGCAACGTTCGCGGGATTCACCATCACTGAAAAGAAGCCGTACTGAACAGCATCGGCACAGAGCGCAACTACCTGCTTCGGAGTGGCGTCCGGTTTTAACAGCGTGTGATCGATGAGCCTGGCTACATTGCGCCAATCGCTCGTCAGGCTGGCTGAAGGAGCGGTGAGAGAGGTATTGACTGACATGGACAAATGCGATTCTACTCCGCCTCTGAGCTGGACTCCAAGACGCAAACATCCGGAAGGTTACGATAGCGCTCGGCGAAGTCGAGGCCATAACCGACGACAAACTCGTCAGGAATCTCGAAGCCTACATAGTCTCCGTGAATAGGCTGCACCCGTCGCGAGACCTTGTCGAGCAGGGCTGCGATCTTCAACGACTTCGGCTGATGCGCCAGTAGCATGCTCTTCAGATAGGTCAGCGTCAGCCCAGTGTCGAGGATGTCTTCGACCAGAATGATGTTCTTGCCCTCCATGGATTGATCCACGTCCTTCATCAGCTTCACCTCTCCGCTCTGTTGCTTGGCGTTGCCATAGCTGGAAACCGAGATGAAGTCGAAGGTGGCATCGAGCTTGATCTGCCGCGCGAGGTCAGCCAGAAAGATGGTGGCGCCTTTGAGCACGCCGATCAGCACGACTGGCTCACCGGCGAAGTCATGGGTGATGCGCTCAGCCATTTCGGCGACCTTTTGCGCGATCTGGCCTCGCGTGATAAGCACTCTCAGCTTGTCCAAGGAAGGCCTCAGTGGTGGAGTGTTGGAACTTTGGATGTTAGAGAAAAGGCGCACGAAACTCAACTGGCGCTTTCCAGCGACGCCGCTGGTATGATGCCGTGATCAGGAACTCGAAGAGAGGTCTCCGTTGTCAGTTCGCAGTCAAGCTTCCGCCAAATTAGCACAGCGAGACGCCGGCTAACTGTCGACCCGTCGAATACGACCGTGCGGCTTAAGCCTTGACAGGTGAAATGACAACGGGCCACCGATAACTACGCGGAGCACCTCTATGCAGCGCTCGTCGTCCTTCACAACCACCGCCCGTCTGATCGTCATCCTGACGGCGCTGCTAACGCCTGCTTCTCTGCTCGCCGCCAGTCCGGCCGCTTCCGAGGTGCGCACGGAACGCTACATGGAGGGCATCCGCAAAGATCCCAACCTGCTGCTGGCCTTTCTCCGCGAGATGCCCAAGGGTGGCGACCTGCACAACCACCTCTCTGGTGCAATTTACGCCGAGACGCTCATCGACTGGGCAGCGGCGCACGATGCCTGTGTCGATCCCAAGACGCTGTACCTTAGCGCCCCGCCGTGTGGAATGGAAAAGTCCACGGTACCGGCAAAGAATGCGCTCTCTGATCCGGTGCTCTACCGCAGCATGGTCGATGCCTTCTCGATGCGCAACTGGGAACTCTCCGGGCAATCCGGGCACGATCACTTCTTTGACAGCTTCGACAAGTTTGGCGCGGCTACCCACGGCAACACCGGTTCCATGCTGGCCGAGACTGCGGCGCGAGCGGCGTCCCAGGGTGAAATCTACCAGGAGCTGATGCTCACCCCGACTGGGCCCGAGTTTGCTGCAGTTGTGCAGAAGTCTCCGTGGGACGAAAACAACGATCCGGTCAAGATGCGCGAAACGCTCATCGCGAATGGCATGGATGGGGCGGTCTTGGCGGCAAGAAAGCAGATCGACGAGGCGGAGGCCGAACGCAACAGGATATTGCGCTGTGGAACGTCACAGGCCGATCCCGGATGCCAGGTGGCTCAGCGTTACCTCTTCCAGGTCCTGCGCGGCCTGCCAAAAAATATAGTCTTCGCTCAGATGGTGTGCGCCTTTGAGACCGTCATGGCCGATCCACGCGTCGTTGGACTGAACCTCGTCATGCCCGAGGATTACTACATCCCCATGCACGACTTCAGATTGCACATGCAACTGCTGTCGTATCTGCATGGCGTCTATCCCAAGGTGCACATCGCGTTGCATGCGGGAGAATTGGTCGAGGGATTGGTACCGCCGGAGGGACTCTCCTTTCACGTGCGCGAATCGGTCGAGGTGGCGCACGCCGAACGCATCGGCCACGGGGTTGACATCATGAACGAAACCCATCCGCTGGACCTGATGCGTGAGATGGCCCAGCGCAAGATCATGGTGGAAATCTGCCTCACCAGCAACGATGTCATCCTGGGCGTGCGCGGGCCTCAGCATCCGCTGCGCGATTACATTCGCGCTGGCGTGCCGGTCGCTTTGGCAACAGACGATGAAGGCGTATCCCGCTCTGACATGACCCATGAATACCTGAAGGGCGCGGAAGAACAGGATCTCACCTACGCTCAGCTCAAGAAGATGGCACGTACCAGTATCGAGCACGCTTTCCTGCCGGGCGACAGCCTTTGGAGCGACGGATCGAATTTCGTCATGGTCAAGGCGTGCGCGACCGACCGGTCAGCCGCGAAAGTCTCTGGCGCCTGCCAGAAGCTGCTCGACAGCAGCGAAAAGGCCCGGCTGCAATGGAAGCTGGAATCGCAGTTCCGCGATTTTGAGGCCAAGCCTTGGCCCGCCCCGGAACGCGCCCGGGCGACAGTGCAATAGGGGACAGCGCCGAACACTCTACCTCCCTACTGGCGAGGCTGTGGTATTTCCCAGCTTGGGTGCGGTTTGCATGCTTGGGGGTGGAGAATTCCCCGGCACTGCCGGTTTGGCGGGTGGGACATACGGAGGCGGATCCTGCGCACTGTCCAGCCACGCGGTGTACCACAAGTTGCGCAGCATTTGGGCGCCAGCTGCCAGGCGTTGCTCGATAAACTCGCGCGAGGCCGGAGTGCCCTCGCCCTCGAAGCCGCCCTATTTTTCCAGCTGATAGCACTTTTCTACAAGCGCGTTCGATGCTCGCAGGTACGCAAGGTAGTCGTTGAACGGATCGTCGAGTTTCTGCGGGGTATCCGAGACGAGATTAGCGAACGACAGCTGCTTCGCGTTGGCAGCAACGAACTGCCCTTCCATCTTCCAGTGGATCGTGTTCTCCGTTGTGTAGCCATTCGGATTCGCGCCCGTCCATCCGTTGTACTGAATCGTCGTGTGCAGCGGATTGGAGCCGTCAGCCACATAATGCCCAAGCCATCCGGCGTAGAAGATGGCATCGCGCTCGGCGAACTCGGGGCTGTGCTGATCACGCCATGCATGGCGATATTCGCGAAAGGCGACAATCAGCCGCCCGTACACTTCCATCACAATATAAGGTTGAAGCCCGACTTTTTCCGGTAGCAGGTAGTCCGGCCTGCCCGGCGTCGCCTCGCGCTTCTCATACAAAGCGCGATAGTAGCTGTAGCGGTCGGGCGGCAGGGTCATGCCCTCAACCCGCTCCAGATCGATGAAGTGGTCCGGCTCCTGCGATAACTTGAGAGCAAGTTCGGTTTTTTCGCGCCAGCGATCGGGCTCGGGACCGATATAAGCCAGCTGATCTGCCGCGTTCCGCAGAAAACTGGGGACATCGGAGGGCAGTTTCTCGGCGGCAACGCGATTGATGGCGCTATGGCCGTCGTTCCCCCAAGGCCATGCAGAAGTTGCCACTAGAGCAAATACCAGAAAGCAGCAGAAAAATCGGACCCGGCGGAGACACATCTTATTTCCGAACCTCGGCCGCGGTGGCCCGAATCGCCGGTTCGGATGCTTCGAGCTTGGAGAGGTTGGGCTCGAAGCATCGACGGCAGCGGGCTTCATACATGCCGGCGGCACCCACGACAATGAGGTCCTCGCTAGCCACCAGGCGCTGGGTATGCTTCGCTGGGTTGCCGCATTGCATGCAGATCGCAAGGGTCTTGGTGATGTCGTCGGCCACCGCAAGAAGTTCGGGAATAGGATGAAACGGGCGACCGAGATAATCGGTGTCGAGACCGGCAATGATGATGCGCTTGCCCATATCGGCGAGCCGAACGACGATGTCGATGATTTCCATGCCCAGAAACTGCGCCTCGTCGATGCCGATGACCTCGGTGCGCAGATCGAGTTTGGCCTCGAAGTCGGCGGCGTCGCGCACGCACACCGAGCGAATCTTCAGGTCGCTGTGCGAGACGATGTGGTCGTCAGAATAGCGCTGGTCGATGCCCGGCTTGAAGATCTGCACCCGCTGGCGCGCAATCTCGGCGCGGCGCAAGCGCCGGATCAGCTCTTCGCTCTTTCCGCTGAACATCGGCCCGCAGACTACTTCGATCCACCCAAGATTGCCTTTCGTCCAATTCATTGCAGGCCTGCCGTCACCGATTGAATAGATGCTACCGCAGAAGCGCCGCTCCCGTAGCGCTCTTGCAGGAAACCTCGCAGCTCGGCAAAACCGCCGAATACCTCACTGGCGCAGCCCAGTATCCAGCCGCTCACCTGCGTGACAGGCATCGCCGATACCAGATACACCGGCAAGCCTCTCCTGTGAGCTACGGAAAGCTCGGCCTGCGAGCCGGCGCCGCGCGTGGCATAGTCGTCCCAGTAGGCAACTACGTAGTCGGTCCGGTGCTCAATCCAGTCTAAGTCGTAGGAAATAATCTTGCGAATCACTTGTTGGAAGCGCAGCAAGTCGGTGTGCTTCCAGTCGCGAAAGTGCCGCCATTCGGCCTCGGAAAGGTTCTTATGTTCATCTTCGGCGGGGTCGTACACATCGTGGCCCAGCGACCGAAGGAAGGGCGTGAGCGCGGAGCGCCAAGCTTTACCGTGATCCGGAGAGTACTCGATGGAGCCTGACAGATAAACAAGCATGGGGAAGAGTGATTCTCTTCTGTCACACGGCAAAGGTCAATTGCGGGTTGGTCACGGCCTGAGGAAAACCGGGGGGAAATCCGTCGGAGGCGTGCTAAACCCGCGCCAGGTGAACTCCGAACCAGCGCTTGCGATCGCACCAGGTATGTTCCAGGGTGAATCCGCTCTCACGCAGCAGTGACTTAACCATCTCATCCGTGTACTTGTAGCTGTTTTCCGTGTGGATGCGTTCCCCTCCTTGAAAGGCCACATCGAGGTCAAGCGCCGGGAGGAAAACGCTCTGCCGGGTCATGCTCTCCAGGTGCATTTCCATACGGGACTGCTGCCGGTTCCACAGCGCCACATGGCGGAAGCTGTCGAGATCGAAATCGGCTTCCAGTTCGTTATTCAATCGCGCCAGGATATTTTTGTTGAAGGCCGCCGTCACGCCCTGGGCGTCGTCATAAGCTGGAAGCAGCACCTTCGGTGATTTGGCAAAATCCGTACCCAGAAGGAGAGCGTCTCCCGGCGACAACGAGCGCCGAACGCGCCGAAGGATGCGGACCGCTTCCTGCAGTTCAAAGTTGCCGATGCTCGATCCGATGTACAACACCAGCTTGCGCCCGCTGATCCGCCCCAGAGCAGGCACGCCACTGGTGTAGTCAGCAACGATAGGATTCACGCGCAATGCAGGAAATTGCTGCCCCAATTGCTTCACCGCTTCATTGAGTGCGCTGGGAGAAACATCGATGGGATAGAAGAGCGCACGACTCTGCCGCGTCATCAACTCCTCAATCAGAACACAGGTCTTCGTCGCTGTACCCGCACCCAACTCCACCAGGGTCAAAGAAGGACCAGCCTGTTGCAGAATTTCCGGAGCATAGCCTTCGAAGATGAGCCGCTCAGTCCGTGTGAGGTAATACTCAGGCAATTCGGTTATCTGTTCGAACAGCTCGGAGCCGGCCTCGTCATAAAATAGCTTCGAAGGCAACCGCTTCGGCGAGGCAGTAAGGCCCTCCTTTACTTCAAGGGCCACGGCGTCGCTGGCGGTGAACTGCAGTTGCTTGCTAGTTGCCATTAGCCAACCGGATGCCCATGAACTGCCAGCGCACATGGGGTGGGAAGAAGTTGCGATAAGTAGCCCGAATGTGAGAGAACGGGGTTGCGCAGGATCCGCCGCGCAATACCATCTGATTGCTCATGAATTTTCCGTTGTACTCGCCAACGGCTCCCGCCGCCGGTTTGAAGCCGGGATAAGGCAGGTACGCGCTTGCCGTCCACTCCCATACATCGCCAAACATCTGGGTCAAAGACTCATCGGACCTTGCTACGCGAGGATGAAGAGTCTGAGATTCAAGAAGATTGCCTTGCACCGCAAGACCGCTGGCTGCAATCTCCCACTCGACCTCAGTCGCCAGTCGCGCACCAGCCCAATGGGCGAACGCATCGGCCTCGTAGTAGCTGACGTGGCAAACCGGCTCGTTCGGATCCATCCGCTTCATGCCTTCCGTGGTGTAGTTCCACCATTCGCCGTCGCGCTGCTCCCAGTACAGCGGAGCTTGCCACTGGTTGTTGCGAACGGCGTCCCAACCGTCAGAGAGCCACAAGGCGGCCTTGGTGTATCCGCCGTCCTTCATGAAATCGATGTACTCGGAATTGGTCACCAGGCGCGAGGCCAGGCCAAACGACTCGACGTAAACCTTGTGGCGGGGGCTCTCGTTATCGAAGGCAAAGCCTTCGCCGGCGAAACCAAGTTCGTGCACGCCGCCGCCGAACCCCAGCCAACGCAACACCGGAGTCCCTGCCGCAGAAACCGCACCCGCAGCATCGCGATACCTGGGCCGCAATGGATTGGTCCAAAGTCCATTCTTTACGTCGGTGACTATGAGTTCCTGATGCTGCTGCTCGTGGTTGATTCCGAGTACTACCAGGTCGAGTGCCTCCGGAGCGAGTTCCAACTCGAGCAGCTTGCCCATCGCCTCATCGACGTGCGCGCGGTAGTCATGTACCTCTCCGAGGCTCGGACGCGATAACGTGTGCCGCAACGCTCTTAGAGGACGATCGCCGATTGCGTTGTAATAGGAATTAAAAAGATTTCGAAAGGCGGGGTGAAAGCCGCGGTAGTCGGGCAGGTGCTCGGCCAGAATCATCGTGTCGAAAAACCAAGTGGTGTGCGCCAAGTGCCACTTGGCCGGACTGGCGTCGGGCATCGGCTGCAGGCTGTGATCCTCAACCGTCAGGGGCGAACAGATTTGCAGAGACATTCGCCGGACGGAACCGTAATGATCTGCCAGCGACAAACCCGACGAAACCTGCGTAGTGTCGGCGACACGAACCTCTCGGGTTGAACTCATGCTAGCCATGATCACAAAACCGAATCCGTTGAGATGCAAAAATAGCAACCCGCGATCCGCGTTCGGCAGCTTGACGCCGGAGTTAGCGCGAGTTCTTATAGCGACCTAAGAAAAGATGCAGCGACGGGACAAAGGCTCCAAAATTTACAGACAGAAAAGCTGCCCTCGGCGAGGCGCCTATTTGACGACTTGGACGGCAGGGGCCTCGGGAGCAGGTACTTCGTCCATCGTCACTGAAGGCTGTTCGTACAGACTATTCATTTCGCTCCACCGAACCCTAAGGATCTCAAGACCCATCCGCATTCCATCGCGCAGAGGACTAATCTTGGAGCGATGATCGTGCGCCCACAGGACGGGCACCTCGACCGCCTTCAGCTTGAACTTACGGGCTAGAAACAGCAGCTCCGGATCAAAGCCCCACCTTTCGATCCGCTGGCGGGGAAAAATAACTTGCGCCGCTTTACGGTCGAAGGCCTTGAAGCCGCACTGGGTGTCGCGGTAGGTCAGGCCGAGCACGATCCACAGCCCCAGATTGAACATCCGGCCGTAGAGCTGGCGATGCCAGGGCTGGCGCTCCGTCTGCAATTCACGCCGTAGCCAGCGCGAACCGATGGCGACGTCAGCGCCTTCTTCGAGCGCAGCAAACAGTTTACCCGCTTCGTCGATCGGCGAAGACAGGTCCGCGTCAGTGAACAATACAACGTCGCCCTTTGCGTGCAATACACCATTGCGAACGCTGTATCCCTTGCCGCGATTACCCGGGTTCTGCAGTAAGCGCACTATGGGATGCAAGGCTGCAAAGCGGCGCACTACACCTGCAGTGTCATCAGTGGAACCGTCATCAACAATGATGATCTCGGCACGGAATGCCTGCTGATGAATGTAGTCCAACACCTTCGGCAGCGAAGTGGCGAGCCGCTCACTTTCGTTGTAAGCGGGAAGAATGAAGCTGTAAATCAAGTCGGTCATCAGCAGCTTAGACGCTGATACATTGTATGACAGTTGCAAGAATGTGCCTCTCGGCCAGGATTTCGCCAACCAGCCACCCTACAACTTCCGTAACTTGCGGTCGATAGGGATGCAGGATTAGCCTTTTTATCAAATGCGCTGCTTCCAACTTGCTTTCGTTTTGCTGGCAGGCACAGGTTTCGCTGCCGCGGCCGCCAAACCACATGTCGTCAGCTTCGGCGCACCCATACAAGTAAAAGTGCCATCAGTACCCGCCGGAGAGAAGACTCTGGACATGACCGTTCACGCCTTGTATGTCGATACCAAACTGAAGGAATACACTACCGGTGCGCGGCACGACGTTACGGACCGGCTGTTTGTGGTCCAGCGGGCCTTTCGTATCAATGACTCGCTGCCCGACGACCCGAAGAAGCATCCTAAATGGTTGTGGCAGCGAGGAGGATGGCTGCTGGTGGATCGCAGTTCGGGTAAAGTATCAGCTCTGAAGCTAGCCGACTTCGACCCTTATCACTCTGAGGTAAGCTGGTACCGCGATTACGCCGCGTATTGTGGAGTGCCAGAAAATGGCGACGGAGTGTATGCCCTGGTGACGCAAATCGGGATCCGTAAGCCTCTGTTCCGGAAGTCGCTTGGCAAAACTGAAGGCGACGCCCTCGTCCGCTGCCGATTGCGCCGCGCCGCATTGGGAGCGGAGCCCGGCGCGCGTGACTTTTTGGCCAGGGAAAGGCCAGAAGTTCACCGTCAATGTGGCCGGACGCAACGTCGATGTGATCGCAGATTCGTCCCCCGACGAACAGTAGCCACAAGGAGCCGGGCGGTTGAAGACCTTCGACGAGCTCTTGCACGATGCGGAAATCGCTCACGGCCACCTCTGCGCTGGACAGGTGCTAGGCGTGCGCATGGCGATGCTCGGGCTTGAGCTGCTGGGTATCGACGACCCGCATGGCAAAGACCGCAAAGCGGCTGGTCACCTATGTGGAGATTGATCGGTGTGCCACCGATGCCGTTGGTGTGGTGACCGGCTGCCGGCTGGGGAAGCGCGCGCTGAAGTTTCGCGATTGGGGCAAGGTCGCCGCTACCTTCGTCGATCTAACGTCCGGCAAGGCCGTGCGGGTCGCCGCCAGGGAAAGTTCCAAGGCGCTGGCGCGTAAGATGCATCCCGAAATCGAGAACAAGAATCAGCAGCAGATGCTCGCCTATCGCGAGATCGCGAATGACGACCTGTTTGCGGTGCACTGGGTCAAAGTGGACGTCAGGCCGGAGGACCTGCCCGGCTACAAGGGCGAGCGCATCGTCTGCGAACAGTGCGGTGAAGGCATCAACTTCCAAAGGGAGGTAAGGCGTAACGGCCACATTCTGTGTCATGCGTGCGCCGGAGAGAGCTACTATGAACCGCTGGGGTAGTGCGGACCTTCAGGTCCGCGTTGAAGCACCCCACTACCTACATCTTCGCCGCCAGCGCATGCTCCACTACATGCCCTAATTGCAGTACGGTGGACTCGTCGAAGTGTTTCCCCAGAATCTGTATTCCTATGGGAAGGCCTTCCCTACTCTTACCGCACGGCACCGACAGTCCCGGAACGCCTACCAAGTTGGCCGTCACCGTATAGATGTCGGCCAGGTACATGGCCAGCGGATCGTCCGCCTTTTCGCCCAGCTTGAACGCGGCCGTCGGAGTCGTAGGCGTCACGATGGCGTCCACTCGGGCGAAGGCCTCGTCGAAGTCGCGCGCCAGCAGGCTGCGCACCCGCTGCGCCTTCAAGTAGTAGGCATCGTAATAGCCTGCACTCAACGCATAGGTCCCGAGCATGATACGCCGCTTCACTTCCGCGCCGAATCCAGCGTCGCGTGTCTTGCGGTACATCTCCGCCAACGTCTTCACTCCTTCGGCCCGCACGCCATAACGCACTCCGTCGTACCGTGCCAGGTTCGAAGACGCTTCCGCGGTAGCCACGAGGTAATAAGTTGGAATCGCATAATCTGTATGTGGAAGCGAAATCTGGACCACCTCACAGCCCGCTTTCGCCAATTCCTGAACACCGCTCTCAACCGCAGCGCGCACCTCTGGGTCGAGCCCCTCTCCGAAATATTCCTTCGGTATGCCGATCTTCTTGCCGGCAAGCGGCTGCCCAAGCTGGGCTGCGTAGTCGGGCACTGGAACATCAGCCGAGGTCGAGTCCAGCGGGTCGCGCCCTGCCATATGTTGCAGTACCAGTGCAGCGTCTTTCACCGTCTTGCCGAAGCAGCCGACGTGATCGAGCGACGAGGCAAAGGCGATCAGGCCATAGCGCGAAACGCGTCCGTAGGTCGGCTTCAGACCCACCACTCCGCAAAATGCTGCAGGCTGCCGGATCGATCCACCGGTGTCAGACCCGAGAGCCGCCACCGCCATGCCTGCTGCAACCGCAGCGGCCGAACCTCCTGAAGAGCCACCTGGTACGCGCGTGAGATCGACGGGATTGTGTACGGGATAGAAGCCGGAGTTCTCGTTCGATGAGCCCATGGCGAACTCGTCGCAGTTGGTCTTGCCAAGCATTACCGCTCCGGCAGCTTCCAGCTTCGCCACCGCAGTCGCATCATATGGAGCGATGAAGTTGGCCAGGATCTTCGATCCCGCAGTAGTGCGCACGCCTTTCGTGGCAAGCACATCCTTCACCGCGATCGGCACACCCGCTAGCGGCGGCAGCACATCTCCGGTATCGGCTAGCTGCTCAACTCGCTCTGCCTGGCCACGGGCGCGGTCCTCGCACAGCGTCAGGAATGCACCAATCTTCGGATCTTCCACGTTGATCTTCCGGTAGAAAGCGTCCGCAAGCTCGGTTGCTGTTGTCTGTTTCTCCAGCACCGCGGTTCGGGCGGCATCGACTGTGAGGAAATCAATGTTCATGGATTGTCCGGAAGGTTTTCCTTTACCGCTCAATCACCTTGGGAACCTTGAAGAATGTTCCGTCAGTGACCGGAGCATTGCGCAGCGCCTCGTCGTGCGGCAGACAGGGCAACTCTTCGTCGGCGCGCATAGCGTAGCCGAACGATTCTCCGCCCTTGGCGCCGGAACGCGCTCCGTAACGGCTAACCATCTGCGCCATGGGCTCGACGTTGCTAGTGTCCGGCTGATTCAGCCGCTCGATGTAGCCAAGAATGGAGTTCAGGTCCTTCAGCAGGTGAACACGTTCTTCCTCGGTCAGTTCCAGGTGCGCTAGTTCGGCAACGTAAGCAACGTCTTTCTCGGAAACCATGGGGGCTGTCCTCGATCAATGCTGTGTTGGTGCGTCGTGCCGGGAGACGATAAAGCTGATTTGCTGTACTTTCTGTGCGCTGATCTGGTTGAGGGCCGCGATGTATTGCTGGGTTAGCGATTGCAACTGATAACGCCAGGCTGCATCAGGCACTCCGACTACCAGCAAGCCGTCGGCATAGCTGATCGCGCTGGTTTTGCCCGCTACCGTGCCTCCGCAAGCTAGTGGCCACGCGAGCATCGCCGCTTTGTCGCCGCCCTCCCGCCGCAGTGTCTCGGCGAAAATCTTCCGCAATGTGCCACGCGCATGCTGCATGATTGGAACTCCGATTTTAGCATCGCAAACCGTGCTCAACCGGCGAGGAAGTTGTGCAAATCGGGGCATTACGGAAGCGGGAAATTTCCCAGCACGAATGCCAAGGCTTCTTCCCTGCTCTGTACTGCCTCTTCCAATTGGGCGTCTTCCAGCGCCGCCAGCATCTCGCGGAACTGCGGCCCTGGGCGATAGCCCAGCGCGATCAGGTCTTCTCCCTTGAGCAACGGCTCCGGCCGCATCTGCTCCTCCGGAGTCTGCTCGAGGCGCTCACGCACAAAGTTGTACAGCGACAGGTTCGCATGGCTGCTGAGGCAGTCCATGCGGTGCAGCTCCATATGCTCCTCGAACTTGGGCAGCCGCATGAACTTCTTCAGGGTCGACTCTTTCATCCGCTCCACATCGGCGAAGCGCATATGGTTGGCGACCAGCGCAAGAATCTGCTGGGTGTCTTCGTTGGAGAAGTGCAGACGCCGGCAAATCTCCTCGGCCATGCGCACACCGACCTCGACATGGCCATCGAAGCGAATGCGATCGGGCGCCACGCGAAACGTCGGTGGCTTGCCCACGTCATGTAGCAGCGTACCCCAGGCCAGCGTCCGTGAACACTTGGGCGGGAGCTTCTCCAGCAGGAGCATGGTGTGGATCCAGACATCACCCTCGGGATGGTACTGCGGAGGCTGCTCAACCCCGTGCATACGGCTGATCTCGGGCAGCACCTCGTTGAGCAGTCCCGACCTGTCCAGCGACTCGAAAGCCCGTCGCGCATGTCCCTCCGTAAGCATCTTGGTCAGCTCGTCACGTACCCGTTCCCGGCTGACCTGGTGAATTTGCGGCGCCAGTTGCTGGACGGCTGCGAACGTGGCGGGCTCGATGGCGTAATCGAAGCGCGCGGCGAAACGAACCGCCCGCAACATGCGCAGCTTGTCTTCGCTGAAACGGCGTTCCGGCTCGCCGATGGCTCGGATGATACCCGCCTTCAGGTCCTCACGGCCGCCGACGAAGTCGAGCACGCGATCTCCGTCGAGCGGGTCCATCATCATTCCGTTGATGGTGAAGTCGCGGCGCTGCACATCGTCTTCGGGGCGCTGCGAATACTTGACCTCATCCGGATGCCGCCCATCGGAGTAGACGCCATCGCTACGGAAGGTCGCCACTTCGACGGCATGAGGATGCTCCGGCGGCAGCGTGGCATAATCGACTTCGTCGGGCAATGGAACCAGCACAACGCCGAAGTGCGCGCCCACCGCATACGTCTCGGGAAAGATGCGCATGACCTGCTGCGGCGTCGCGTCGGTGGCTACGTCGTAGTCTGCGGGCGGAAGGCCCAGCAGCATGTCGCGCACACAGCCTCCGGCGAAATAGGCCTGAAAGCCCCGCTGCCGCAGTTCGCGAACGATGTTGGTGGCGTGCTGCTTCATAGAACACCAGTGATTGTATTCTGCCGGACGACGGCCCCCGTTTATTCACGCGGCATCTCCCCTTACAATAAGAGTGTGAGGGACACCTACATCCTCGGCATTGAGAGCTCCTGCGACGAAACCGCTGCTGCCGTGGTGCGCTCCGGCGAAGAACTGCTTTCCAATATTGTCTACTCGTCCATCGCCGCGCACCAGCCTTACGGAGGCGTGGTGCCCGAACTTGCCTCGCGCGAGCATCTGCGCGCCATCGTGCCGGTCGTGCGCAAAGCAGTTGAAGACGCTGGCCGCACCTACGACAATATCGACGCTATCGCGGTGACCAAAGGTCCCGGACTGGCTGGATCGCTGCTGGTCGGCCTGAGTTACGCGAAGGCTCTGTCTTACGCCACGGAGAAGCCCCTCATCGGCGTCAACCATCTTGAGGGTCACATTCACGCCGTGCTGCTGGAGGAGCGTCAGAAAAACAACTACCAACTCGAGTTCCCGGTGCTCGCGCTGGTGGTGAGCGGTGGGCATACCCATCTCTACCTGGCGAAGCAGGAGCAAAACTCATGGAGCTATCACAATATAGGGCACACTCGCGACGACGCGGCTGGTGAGGCCTTCGACAAGGTGGCTAAGCTGCTCGAACTGGGCTATCCCGGCGGTCCGGTCATCGACTTTCTCGCACAACATGGTAATCCCGCGGCAGTGAAGTTCCCCTTCGCCCAGATCAAACATCGCGACCGCAATCCGCAGAACCGTCATTCGGAGGACGAGCGCCGCATCGACTTCTCTTACAGCGGAATCAAGACCGCAGTCCTGCGCTACGTGGAAGCCAACGGGATGAAGGACGCCATCGAGCAGCGCAGGGAAGCCCTCCGCGCCAAGGCAAAACCCACGCGCGAGGACTATCTGGCTGCCAGCGATCCACGAACGCTCGATCTGGTTGCCTCGTTCCAGCGCGCGGTGGTGAATGACCTGGTTGGCAAGACGTTGACGGCCGCCCGCGAATATGACGTGGCTACCTTGCTGGTGACGGGAGGAGTTGCCGCCAATAGCGAACTGCGCAGCACCTTCGAAGCCGCCGCTCACGAGGAAGGCCTGCCGGTATATTTCCCTTCGCGGAAGTTATCGACCGACAACGCTGCCATGATTGCCGCTGCCGCCTACCCGCGATTCCTGCTCGGCGAATTTGCTGACGCAGAGTTGTCGGCCGAGGCAGGGCTGCGATTGAAGTAGTTCGGAGAAATCCAGCGCCGTTTATGCGGGTACTTTCAGGCACTCCGACGTACCCGATTGCCGCTGCCCCCGAAAAAGCACGCTATCCCGAACAAGTATCCGATGTTGTACCGGGCACCATTGTTGTGCACTTCGTAGATGTTGAGATCGCTCTTAAACAGCGAGACCACGAACACAAACGGCGCGATAAATCCCTGCCATAACCCCAGCCAGAATCCTGCGACGGAGGCCTTCTCGCCAGGCGAGCCTTTCATCTGGTTGGGTCCGGGAGCGCAGCCCGCCGTTATGGCGAGAAAGAGAAGAACTAGGATGAGAGCCACGAGCTTCATGAGGTACCCTCCTACATCCGCTACGTGCGAACGGTCGAAAATGTCTCACGGCCAGACTGGACTAGTAGCAAAAAGTCTCCCCGTTCCGGTTAGTCAAGCGGTCTTACTGCGAATACACTTCCGCAACTTCGCGCAGTCATAACCCGATTCGACGTAGCTGGTTATTCTTCTTCTTCGGTGGGGATCTTGGCTTCGATGTCCATGTCGCGGAACTCGCTCGATTCGAAGATTTCGCGGCATTCGAGACATTCCACGAATTCGGCGTCTTCGTCACGAGAGACGACTTGGACCCGAGGGTGCAAGCACTGCTTGTCCATGGCGTTGCTCTGAGGGTAGTTGGGAGTGGTGTTCGCCAATTGGCTGAAGTTCATCTGAAAATTCGCCCCGAAATACAAAAGAAATTGCGAATTGTCCGGTATTTTAGACCGGCGCAATGGGTTGTCAAGGATTTACCGCACCAAGTGTGTGAATTCTTGGGGCGATCGTCGTACTGATCCCGCGGCTCGCAAGGGATGAAATTTGCCCAGCCCTGAGTTGCGTCACTTCAACAAATCTTCAGCCACTTGAAAAGCACCCAGATATCCCTTTGCGCTGGATCGGCCTCGCTGAGCAACAAACGAGGGGTACCACGAAACGGCGTGTGGAGATCATTGGGCCTCTCGCCGCGCCGTGTCAGGTTTGCCCAGGCCCAAGCCATATATATATCCCGCACGTGGTCTTTGACGCTTCTCAATGGGTTTCTTCAGCTACGGTAACCCACAGACGAGATTTCCGACTATTTTTATCGCCAATCGCTAAGCCATTCAACGACAGCATCTTACCGTCAAATGGAAAGGGCTACCATTCGCTGTCCAAGCTTGCATGCCGGAGCGGACTCAGCGTAAAATCAAACTGCGACTAAAAGAGTCGCATATACATCTGACTGGTTAACGATGCTGAAGCTCACCAAGAAGGCCGACTACGGACTGATCGCCATGCGGCATCTGGCCCAGCACGCTGACTTGGGAGCCTGCAGCGCCAAGGACTTGGCCGAGATGTACAGCATGCCGCAGGAGGCGCTGGCGAAAATCCTGCAGCGCCTGACCAAGGCAGGTCTGTTGACATCGCAATATGGCACGAATGGTGGCTACACCTTGGCCCGCGATCCACGGCGCATCAGCGCATTCGAGGTGATTCGGGCGATTGACGGGCCGCTGTTTATTACCTCGTGCAGCGCTCACACCAGCGATTGCGACCAGAGCGATCGTTGCACCGTGCGCGAACCGCTGCGGCGGGTGAGTCGCAGCATTGAGGAAGTTCTAAACAAGTTGACCATCTGGGAGATGACGGAGCCCGAGCATCCGGAGGCGGAGTCGGTTCCCGAACTGGTGACTCTGCGGTGGACAGCGCGAGAAAGTTCAGCAATCTTAAGTTCAGCGATCTTTAGTTCGACAATTCAGGAGATGGCGTTTCAATGAGCACCAATGTGATTAGCGGTAATGGAAACAAGGACGTGAAGCTGCCCATTTATATGGACAACCACGCCACCACGCGGACCGATCCTCGCGTGGTGGAAGAGATGCTTCCCTACTTCACCGAGCACTTCGGCAATGCTGCCAGCCGCAATCATGAATTCGGCTGGGAAGCGGAACAGGCGGTAGAGCAGGCGCGCGACCGCATTGCCAAGCTCATCGGTGCGACCTCCAAAGAGATCATCTTTACCTCCGGAGCCACCGAGAGCGACAACCTTGCCATCAAGGGTGTCGCCGAGATGTACAAGGAGAAGGGCAATCACATCATTACCCAGGCGATCGAGCACAAGGCGGTGCTCGACACCTGCAAGCGGCTGGAGAAATACGGCTTCCGCGTGACGTACCTGCCGGTGCAGAAGGACGGCCGCATCGATCTCGACGACCTGAAGCGTGCTATGGATGACAAGACCATCCTGGTGACGATCATGGCGGCCAACAATGAAATTGGCGCGTTGCAGCCCATTCGCGAAATCGGCGCCCTGTGTCACGAGCGCGGCGTGCTGTTCCACACCGACGCGGTGCAGCAGATTGGCAAACTGCCGTTCAATGTCATTCAGGACAATGTCGATCTGGCTTCGATTACGGCTCACAAGCTTTACGGCCCCAAGGGTGTGGGCGCGTTGTATGTGCGGCGCAAAAATCCGCGCGTACAACTGGTCGCGCAAATCGACGGTGGCGGACACGAACGCGGTATGCGCTCAGGCACGCTGAACGTCCCCGGGATTGTTGGCTTGGGCGTAGCGTGCAAGATCGCCTCCGAGACGATGCCGGAAGAGATCAAGAAGCTCACGGCCCTGCGGGATCGGCTGAAGGATGCCATCATGAGCCAACTTGACGAGGTTTACATCAATGGATCGGTCGAGCACCGGCTGCCGGGCAATCTGAACATCAGCTTCGCCTACGTCGAAGGCGAGTCGCTGCTGATGGGGATTAACGATATTGCGGTTTCCAGCGGTTCGGCGTGCACCTCGGCGACCCTGGAACCATCTTATGTATTGAAGGCTTTGGGCGCAGGCGATGACCTGGCGCACAGTTCGATTCGCTTCGGTCTGGGGCGGTTCAATACCGAGGCCGAAGTAGATTACGTGGCGGCGCGGGTAGTGGAAACGGTAAAGCGCCTGCGTGAGTTGTCGCCGCTGTACGAGATGGCGAAAGAGGGCATCGACTTGACGAAAGTCCAGTGGGCGGCGGAGCCGTCGCACTAACGGGTAGTTACCGGGCTTTCAGCCCACAGTCACCCGATTGATATTCCAGCCGGCTTCGGTCGGCAACAGAGTCTCGAATTTAGGAGAAGAACAGCATGGCATATAGCGATAAGGTTCTCGATCACTACACCCATCCGCGCAACGTCGGCTCCATGGACAAGAACAGCCAGGAAGTCGGCACCGGATTGGTCGGGGCGCCGGAGTGTGGCGACGTGATGAAGCTGCAGATCAAGGTCAACCCTGCCACTAACATCATCGAGGACGCCAAGTTCAAGACCTTTGGCTGCGGCTCGGCGATTGCGTCGTCTTCGCTGGCGACCGAATGGGTCAAGGGAAAGACGGTGGACGAAGCGCTCCAGATTAAGAACACCGACATTGTGAAGGAACTGGCGCTGCCGCCAGTGAAGATTCACTGCTCGGTGCTGGCGGAAGACGCTATCCGTGCGGCAATCGGCGACTGGAAGAAGAAGAACAACGCCCATGGCGAAGCTGCGCCGCAGACACAGAACGCTTCGGTTGTGCAGCAGGCGTAAACTCCAGGTGAGGGCCGGCACGCTGCTTGGGCGCGCCAGGGCAAAACCATGAGCACGGTAAACATCGAAAAACCGGTTGAAACGCCCGCCCCTGCAAAGGGAATACAGGTGACGGACAAAGCGCTGGCCCGCATTCGTACGGCGATGGCGAAAGAGAATATTTCGCCCACCGAGGGCGGTCTGCGCCTCGGCGTGCAGGGCGGCGGGTGCTCCGGACTGAGCTACAACATTCGTTTTGACAGCCAGCCGCGGGAGCGCGATCGTGTATTCCAGTTCGAGGATGTCCGCGTGTTTGTGGATCCGAAATCGTTCATCTATCTGCACGGCATGATTCTCGATTACGAAGAGTCCCTGATTCACGAGGGCTTCGCTTTCAAGAATCCGAATGCGAAGAAATCCTGCGGCTGCGGCAGTTCGTTCTCCTGAAGTTGCCGCCGCCTATCGCCCCGAGACAGCGCGGTTGGTGTGGTGGATTTCCGCAGCTGTTCACCTACCGGCGCGAAACCCGCGCTGGGTGGGAAACACGACGGAACTCCCGTGCCGGAGTTGTGTCCGGCGTACGGTGCGCGTTAAGCGAAAAATATGGCCTTGAAAGAAAGCAACAAGAAGACGGCGAATACCGGCATCCTGGTAATTCACCAGCATAAGCCGCCGACCGAGACCTGCTGGTCGTGCGGTGCAATGCGTGCCGCTCACTTCTGCCAGGAGTGCGGCAAGGTGCAGGCGCCGAAGCCGGTCGACTACTTCGCTTTCTTCGGACTGCCCTACAAGCTGAACATTGACGCGGCTAACCTGGAGCGTGAATTCTACGCATTGAGCCGGCATCTCCATCCCGACATCAATGCCATAAGCAGCGATAAGGAGCAGGAATGGAGCCTGGAGAAGAGTTCGCAGCTCAACGACGCTTATCGCACCCTGAAGGACCCGATCACGCGCACAGAATATCTGCTGCGCTTGCAGGGCGTGCATCTGGAAGAGCAATCGAAGGCTGCTACTGAAGAGGCGCGCCGCACCGGGCAGGTGAAGAAACAGGTTGTCCCGCCCGATCTGCTGGAAGACGTCTTCGAGCTCAACATGCAACTCGAAGAGATGCGCATGAACAAGAAGATGGGCGAGGCCGATCGCAGTCTCGAGTCCGACCTGCGGGATGCGAAGAAGCAATTACAGGGAAAGTACGACAGCCTCATCCATGAGCTTCACACTGCATGGAATGAGTGGGACGCGCTGGTCGATCGGACTGAGCGGGGCGAAACCGTGCTGGAAGACGATCGCGACGCGGTTCGCGGCAAGATGGTGGACGTGCTGAACCGCCGCACCTACCTGCGCAACCTGCTGCGCGATGTGGATGAAGTGTTGGAGAACTAGTCACAATCGATGGCTACAGAACGCATCGTCGGAATCGATCTTGGCACCACCAACTCGCTGGTGGCCTACATGGAGGCCGACCGCCCTGTCGTCATTCCCGGCGAAGACGGCTCGAACCTGGTGCCTTCGGTTGTGGCACTCGATGAGAGCGGTCAGATCATCGTCGGCAACGCGGCGCGTAAATCGCTGATCGAGTCTCCCGAGCGCGCGGTTTACAGCGTGAAGCGCCTGATGGGGCGCGACGTGGAAGACGTTCGCGATGAACTGAAGCTCTTCCCTTTCCAGCTGGCGGAAGACCTGGCGCCGGGAGAGGTCCTGCGCATCAAGTTGGGCGACAAGACATTCACCCCGCCGGAAATTTCTGCCTTCATCCTGCGTCAGCTGAAGCGCAACGCCGAGCGCTACTTTGCGGCGCCCGTGACCAAGGCAGTCATCACCGTACCCGCGTATTTCAACGACGCGCAGCGGCAGGCTACGAAAGATGCCGGCCGCATCGCCGGCCTCGAAGTCCTGCGTCTGGTGAACGAACCCACCGCCGCGTCGTTGGCCTACGGGCTCGACCAGAAGCAGAACGGCACCATCGCGGTCTACGATCTGGGCGGCGGCACCTTCGACATTTCCATACTCAAGCTGCACGACGGTATCTTCGAGGTGATCGCCACCAACGGCGACACGCATCTGGGCGGCGATGATATCGATAACCTTCTGATTGCAATCGCGCTCGATGACATCCATGGCGATCTGGGTCTGGATGTTCGTCGTAACGGAGAGGCCGTGCAGGCCATCCGCAAGGGCGTGATTGACGCCAAAATCGCGCTTTCTGCCAACGACAAAACGCTGCTGGATGTCGAGCTGCCCAGCGGGAAACGGTATCAGCGCGAGATCACGCGTGCGCAGTTTGAGCAGTTGATTCAGCCGGTGGTCGATCGCACGGTTGCGCCGGTCAAGCAGGCTTTGAAGGATGCCGGACTCAAGCCGAAGGATATCGATGAAGCCGTCCTGGTGGGCGGCTCGACCCGCATTCCGCTGGTCCGTCAGTTAGTCGAAAGCCTGTTCGAGCGCACGCCGCACAGCGAACTCAATCCCGACGAAGTGGTCGCCCTGGGTGCCGCGGTGCAGGCCAACATCCTGTCTGGCGGATCTGACGCAACCAAGGAGATGCTGCTGCTTGACGTCACTCCGCTATCGCTCGGTATCGAAGCGCTGGGCGGAGTAGTGGCGAAGATCATTCATCGCAATTCGACGATTCCTGCCTCGGCGACAGAACACTTCACCACGGGCGTCGAAGGTCAGACGAACGTCGCTATTCATGTTTTGCAAGGCGAGCGCGAGCTTGCCAAAGACTGTCGCTCGCTGGCACGCTTCGACCTGAAGGGTATTCCGCCAATGCCTGCCGGGCTGCCCCGCATTGAGGTCAAATTCCTCATCGACGCAAACGGAATCTTGCACGTGACCGCGCGCGAGGCGCGCAGCGGCAAGGAAGCCGAGATCGAAGTACAGCCCAGCTACGGCCTGACTGACGAGCAGGTCGAGAACATGATTCTGGATTCATTCGACAACGCGGAAGAGGACTTCCGCCAGCGACAGGCCATCGAAGCCCGCAACGAAGCCGAGAATATTCTGACAGCGCTGGAAAAGGGCCGCAAGAACCTGGCGTGGGGAAGCCTTTCATCACAGGAGCGGGCAGCGATTGATAAGCAAGACACTGCGCTGCGCGCCGTCCTGAAAGAAGACGACTACCAGGCTATTCGCGGCGCCATCGATGCACTGAATCAAGGCACGACGCGGCTGGCCGAGCTGATGATGGATTCGGCGGTGAGCTCCGCACTGAAGGGCAAGGACATGAACAACACCGGCGTCGGCGAAGGTCCGGAAGCATCGCACCCGATTGCGCCGGCGGAGATCGAGCGCTGATGCAGGAAAGTAGTGCGGCGCTTTAACGCCGCGGTGCGCAGGTTCGGGTAGTGCGGCGCTTCAGCGCCGCGTCACGTGGGAATTTATGAGAGCGGGCTTTAGCCCGCGGGGATATCTATGGCAGACGAAAAATCACAAGGCGGTGCCACAGTGACGGAAGACGCTCCCGGTGCAAACACCGTGAAGCTTACATTTCTTCCGGACAACAAAACCTTCGAGTTTGAACACGGCAAGCTGAACTACCAGGATCATGGCAAGCCGCAGTCCATCCTCGACGTGGCCATGAACTTTGGCCTTCATCTCGAGCATGCTTGTGGCGGCAATTGCGCCTGCACGACATGCCACGTTGTGGTGAAGAAGGGCAAAGAACTGCTGAGCGAGATGGACGATGACGAAGCGGACCGCCTCGACATGGCTGCCGATCTGCAGCTCAACTCGCGCCTGGGATGCCAGGCAGTGATTGAGAAGCCGGGCGAGGTGGTGGTTGAGATTCCCTCCTGGAACCGTAATTATGTTTCCGAGGCTGCCACCCACCACGATTGATCGTCTAAAGCGCAGGTAACAAGGAGCACGCATGGCTGCCGAATTGAGATGGGATGATGCCGAGGATCTGGGAATAGCGCTCGCCGATAAATATCCGGATGTGGATCCGCTGACCGTACGCTTCACCGACCTGCATCGCTTCGTAACCGAGTTGCCCACTTTCGTTGACGATCCCAAAGCCTCAACCGAGGGCAAACTCGAAGCCATTCAAATGGCCTGGCACGAGGAGAACGAAGACCGCAACGGATAGCTTCGCCTAAACTCCCCTCCACTTTGAAGCCTCGCCTCCCGTGTCAAGCTGCGGATGGTATCTTGGTGAGGCCCACTCATGGACGTCCTCAAGCAGCTATTTGAACAGCATTTCCACGCAACCGCCGAACATGTGCAACCCGTGCAGGGTGGACTTGGCGGCTCCGGTCGTGCCGTCGTTCGGTTGAGCGGCGGAGGACACAGCGCGGTCGGCATTCTGCACGATGTGCGCGAGGAGAACGTCGCTTTCCTGGAATTTTCCCGGCACTTTCGCCGGCACGGCCTGCCGGTACCCGAGATCTACGCCGAAAACCTATCCAATGGTGCGTATCTTGAAGAAGATCTCGGCGACACAACGCTCTTCGAGTTCGTCTCAGAGAACCGCGATGGCGAGACGATTGCTCCCCAGGCCGTTGAGGCCTATCGCAAGGTTGTGGCCATCCTGCCGCGCTTCCAGGTGGAAGCCGGTCGCGACCTGAACTACACAGTCTGCTATCCGCGGGCCAGCTTCGATCACCAGTCCATCCACTGGGATCTGAATTACTTCAAGTACTATTTCCTCAAGCTGGCCGGCATTCCCTTCAACGAGCAGGCTCTCGAAGACGACTTCGGGCGGCTGACGGACTTTCTCTTAACCGCCGACCGCGGCTATTTTCTCTACCGCGACTTCCAGTCCAGAAATATCATGCTGCGTGACGGGCAGCCGTTCTTCCTCGACTACCAGGGTGGCCGAAAAGGTGCGCTGCAATATGACATCGCTTCCCTTTTGTTCGATGCCAAGGCTGACCTGCCTCACGCCATTCGTCAGCAACTGCTGGACGATTACCTCGACGCACTTGCCCAGCACATTACCCTCGACCGCCAGGCATTCATGCATCATTACTACGCCTATGTCTATGTCCGTGTGATGCAGGCGCTGGGTGCGTATGGTTTTCGCGGCTTCTACGAGCGCAAGAGCGTCTTCCTGCAGAGCGTGCCATACGCGCTTAAAAATGTGCGCTGGCTGCTGCATAACATCGAGCTGCCGATTGCGCTGCCCGCTCTTACGCAAGCGTTCACCAGCATGGTGGGCAGCCAGGCTTTGCAAAGCGTTACCTCCGACAGCAAGAACCTCACGGTACAGATTTACAGCTTTTCCTTTCATCGCGGGCTGCCCCAAGACAACAGCGGGCATGGCGGCGGATTCGTGTTTGATGCGCGTGCTCTCCCCAACCCAGGCCGTGAGGAACGATTCAAGGCTCTCACCGGAAAAGACGCTCCCGTGATCGAGTATCTGGAACAGCAGGAGAGCGTGCACCGGTTTCTGAACAACGTCATGTCGCTGGTCGATACCAGTGTGAGTACCTATCAGCAGCGCGGCTTCCGTCACCTGATGGTGTCGTTCGGATGCACGGGCGGCCAGCATCGCTCGGTCTACCTGGCAGAGCAGGTGGCCAAGCATCTACGCGAACGCGAAGGTATCGACGTCGTAGTTCGCCATCGTGAGTTGGAGAATTTCTGCGGATGAAAGCCATGATCCTGGCAGCCGGCCTGGGCACTCGCCTGAGGCCGCTCACCGACGATCGCCCTAAGGCGCTGGTTGAAATCGGCGGACGCACTCTGCTGGAGATCACGCTCAAACGCTTACGCGAGTTTGGCGTTCGGGACGTAATCATCAACGTCCACTACTTTGCCGAGATGATCGTCGAATATCTCCAGGCCCGCGATCACTTCGGCATGCGCATCGAAATCTCGCGCGAGGAAGCGCTGCTCGACACCGGTGGCGGCCTGAAGCAGGCTGCACCGTTTTTTGGGGACTCTGCCGATAGAGATGAGCCGTTCCTGGTGCACAATGTCGACGTTATCAGCACCATCGACCTCGAGCGCATGATGCACTTTCATAGGGAGCATAATGCGCTCGCTACCCTGGCAGTGCAAGATCGCGAGACCTCGCGCTATCTTCTCTTTGACCAGAAGCTCAGGCTCTGCGGCCGCCGAGTCCGTGGCCAAGCGGAAGATGAAGTGGTCCCTCCCTCCCAGAAGTTGCAGGCTCTGGCCTTCACCGGAATCCACGTGATTTCGCCGCGCATCTTTGACGCCATAACCGAGGACGGCGTGTTCTCCATCATCGACGCGTACTTACGGTTGGCCGCGCTGGGAGAGAATATCCTCGCCTTTCGCGCCGATGGTGCTTATTGGCGCGATCTCGGCCGCGTGCAGGATTTGCAAAAAGCCGCCCAGGATTTCGCCGACGGGATTCTCCCGGCCTAGCGGTTGCGCTTCGCCGTGCCTGGTCCTCTATATCGCTCCCCCTCGAATCGTGTAACGTGATGTCATGATTCACGAGATTTTCCCGGTAGGTCCGTTGCAATGCAACTGCTCGGTGGTGGGTGACGAGCTGACCAAGGAAGCGATCGTCATCGATCCCGGCGACGAGATCGGCAATGTCATGGCTGTCCTCCAGAACCACGGGCTGACCGTCAAGCAGATCGTGATAACCCACGCGCACATCGATCACGTCGGCGGCGCAATGAAGTTGAAGCAACTCACGGGCGCTCCGATTCTGCTCAACCAGAACGATACCGCCCTGTTGAAGATGCTGGACGTGCAGGCGACCTGGATTGGCATGCCATCGCCAGGCAAGGTCGACATCGATGCCAGTCTCACCACCGGCGACAAAGTGCAGGCCGGCGGCTTGATCGCCGACGTACTGCACACACCGGGTCACACCGAGGGCAGCATCTGCCTCTACTTCGCACCGGAGAAAAAGCTGATTGCCGGTGACACTCTGTTCGCCGGATCGATCGGCCGCACCGATCTGCCGGGCGGATCGTACGAAAAGATCATGCGCTCGCTGCATGGTCCGGTGCTGGCGCTCCCCGATGAGACTATCGTCGTGCCCGGTCACGGTCCGCTGACCACGATTGGCGAAGAGCGCGAGACCAATCCGTTCCTCGCGGGATGAGTCACCAGGCTGTCGTTCGGGCTGGAACCTGATGTAGATCTTCCTCGGGAGCGGGCGCCTCCGACAACGTTCCCCGGATCACTTTCCTTACGATCAGGCTCTGCGGCACCACCAGCACAAGCAGGTACGAGAGAATTGTGCCCAGGATTACGCCGAGCGAGCCAATATGCCGCACCAATCCGATAGACAGCGCCAGGTTCACCGCAGCTGCAATCACTGACAGGACGGCCTGCTCGCGCGTGCGATTCAGCGCCGCCAGCAGGCACGACTCCGTGCTCATGAACCCATTGATCAGCGCCCACACTCCCATGGCGCACAGTAATGCCAGCGACGGCACCGCCGCCGCACCCGCCCAGCCCCGAATTGCCGTCCGGCCGAACAGCACAACCAGGACCACCACCGCGGCATTGAATGCCAGGGTACCCTTCATCACCCGGGAAAACATGCTGCGAATCCAGCTGAAGTCCTGCCGCGCATAGGCCTCGGCGTAGGCTGGCCAGAGCGCCGGGAAGATCATGGATTGCAGAATGGCAGCCAAGCCCACGAATCGCCAGGTGACGCTATAGGGCGTGACGTCGGCGGCTCCGCAGTAGTGGCTGACTACCAGGTTATCGGAGCTGAAGACCACGACCGCCGCCAGTTGAATCAGAAAGAACGAGCCCCCCGAGCCGAGCAGGTCCTTCGCTACCGCGCCGTCCATCAGCGATGGCCGGGGCAGAAGCCAGGGCTTGTACCAGGTGGTGACCATCAGCAAACCCGAGAGGCTGACGAAGGTGCTGCTTCCTATCGACATGAAGAACAGCAACGGCATCGAGACGTGCAGCCCGATACCGGCGGAGAGACCAGCCAAACCGACCAACGATCCCAGAGCCACCCCGAGGTTATTCACCCAGAGTTCCTGATAACCCGCTAATAACTTGCTTCCGAGGTTGGCCGAGAGCGACACCAGCATCAGAGCGAGCGCGATTGCCACGGTCCTAGCCACCTCCGCAGGAGGGACTGCCCGGCTCACGTTGAAGAGTGCGCTCCAATTGATCAGCCGCCAGACGGCGACGCAGGCACCGCTGACCAGCAGCGAAGTGCCAGCGGTCATGAGCAAGGCGTTGGTAAACGACGACGCCGCGCGCCGCTCGTCTCCCAGTGCGTAGGCGCTCGAGATGTGATTGGTCAGGCTGTTCGCGATACCGAGATCCAGCAGGTTAACCCAAACCACGGTGCTGGCGATGGTCGCCCAAACCCCGTAGCGCTCAGCACCTAAGTAGCGCACTGCCAGCGGCAGCGAGACCAGCGTTACCGCCGAGCTCAATACCCGAACGACGGCTCCGGAACCCGCTCCGGTTAACATGCGAATCGTGCGTGGCGCTGCCCGCTCCGAGGCGCTCATCATGCCCTGCCTTCGCAAAACATCGCATGTTCGCGGGCTTGGAGGTCGCTGAGAAATAACTCGGTCGTATTTGGGACTGCGACCGGTCTGGCCGTCGCGCCGAGGGCCGAGCCCAGAAGCTCAAGCGCTGCTGCGACCACGTCGGCCACTGAAACCGAGGTGATGCAATGCGGCTCAAGGGCATTACAGCCCGACGTACACGGATCAACCGCTCGCTTGGGTTGCAGGACTCGCCGCGTCCTGCAGTGAGGCGCAAACCGTGCCGGACTGTTGGGGTGATCCGGATCGCCCGTACTCGGGTGCCGGGAAACCACGAGCACAGGACAATCCATAGCGGCAGCCAGATGCGCGGGACCGCTGTCGTTGCCGATAAACAGATTGCAGCGCTCCAACACCGCGCACACATCACGCAACTGGGGCTGAATCAGGACAATGGGAGGCGTGCTCATCAACCTTGCAAGATGGGACGCCAGGACGCGTTCAGCCGGTGAACACACGATTACCGGCTGGACCTGAACGAATTGCTCCAAGCCGGCAATCGTCTCCGCGAAGCATTGCAGCGGCCAGCGACGGCCGGCGGATTGCGCTCCAATGCCCAGCGCAACCAGCGTTGCAGATGGGCTTGCCTTTCGCAAGCCATGCTCGGCGCGCCGGCGATCGCGAGATGTCAACCGGATGTCGAGACATGTATCCTCGACACTTCCCCCCAGCGCATCGACGACCGCCAAGTTGCGGAGCACTTCATGCTGCTGGAGGCCGGCCGGCAGACAGAGATCGAAAGCTCCATCGAATCCGCGATTCAGTCTGCTCTTCGCTGCGGACGTCCTCTCCGTATAACCGGCACGGATCGCAGCATTGGCCACCAGACACAGAAAAGTTGCCAAGTGCTCGTCCGTATCCCAGCGAGGCGAAATGGCAACGTCGTATTGCCTGGTCTTCAGAAATCTCCAGTACACAAGAAACGCCGCCAGCAGCCGGCGTGGCCTTTCCGGAAAACAGCGCGGCGCAACTAACAGGGACGGTAAGAATCTCGTCGACATGAGGGTTGGTGACGAACAGCGAACGACAGGCTTCGGGCACGACGACCGTGCATCGTGAGCCGGGGAAGGACCGTTTCAGCTCGCGAAAGATCGGGGTTGTCATCACAGCGTCGCCCAGTGCGTCCAGCCGGAAAACGATGAAAGACAGGTTGCGCCGTGAGCCGGTCTTGGCCTCTCGATCCTGTCCCAGGCTTCGCCGCCACCATTTGGCCAGCAGCGTCGGCAGTCGCAGAAATAACAACATGGGCAAGCTCGTCATCCCGCTTGCCGCCCGTCGTAGATGGCTGGGTCCACTGGCTGGTTAGTCGCTGGCGCATGACATCGCCCTCTCGATCAGCGCCGTGGTGCTCGTTCCTTCGACGACGGGAATCAACGCCACTCGTCCGCCCCAGCTGCGAACCTCATGCGCGCCTATAACATCCTTCTCGGCATAGTCTCCGCCCTTGACCAGGACTTCAGGACGCACGGCCTCGATCAGCTCTAACGGCGTATCGGCTTCGAAGATCACCACCGCGTCGACCACGCCCATCGCTGCCAGGATATGAGCACGCTCATTTGCGCCCACGATAGGCCGCGCCGCGCCCTTCAGTCGGCGTACCGAATCGTCGCTATTGATGGCCACGATGAGGCGGTCTCCCTGCTTTCGAGCCCGTTCCAGCAAAGTAATGTGCCCGACATGCAGCAGATCGAAGCAACCGTTGGTGAACACCACCTGCTGCCCGGCGGCGCGCCACGCTGCCACCCGCCACAACAGCCGCTCCTGGGGCAGAACCTTCTCTTCCTTCTGGATGGCCACATCCTGGGTGAGGGCCGCCAGCAGTTCGTGACGATAGATGGGCACGGTTCCCGCTTTGCCCACCACGATTCCGGCGGCAAGGTTGGCCACCTGCGCTGCGGTCTCGATGTTCAGCTTCGAAGCCAGCGCCAGCGCGATTACCGCGATTGCGGTATCGCCGGCTCCGGAAACGTCGAAGACCTGCCGAACCACCGCCGGCAGAACGCAGCACGACCGCTCGTGGAGCACTGCGATGCCTCGCTCGCTGAGGGTCACTGCCATGTACTTCATGCCGAGCCAGGGCAGCAAGGACTGGCCAGCCTCCAGCAGAGAGTCCAGATCATCCGCAGATTCGCCCGTCGCTAGTGACAGCTCCTTGCGATTGGGACAAATGGTGGTAGCTCCGCGATAGCGGGTGAAATTGCGATTCTTCGGATCCACGATGACGGGAATGTCGAGCAGGCGCGCCTCTTCGATAATGGTGCGGCACACCGGATCGGTCAGCACTCCCTTGGCGTAGTCCGAGAGCACCACCACATGCATATCGGGCAGGATGGTTAGGACATGTACCAGCAGTTCTTCACGGCCCGGCTCCCAGGCAGCTGGTGAGGCTTCGTTGTCGAGCCGCAGCATCTGCTGGTTTCCGCCCATGATGCGCAGCTTCGAGGTAGTTGGAACGCCCGCCACCGCGGTCAATACCGGCTCGACGCCCGCCTCGATGAGCAGCGTCTCCAGATGCTCACGGTCCTTGTCTCCTCCGGTATAGCCGGCCACAGTGACGCGCGCGCCGAGGTGCGCCAGGTTCATGGCCACATTGGCCGCGCCGCCCGGTTGCTCGTCCTGCCAGTTGGTGCGCACGACCGGGACGGGCGCTTCAGGCGAGATCCGCTGCACCTCGCCCCAAACGTACTTATCCAGCATTACATCGCCCACCACCAGCGCGTGAATCTTGCGCCAGTCGGCCTCGATCAGGGGAATTACTTCGTGCAGATTCTCGATCACCGCGCCCCTCCTGCTGCCGCCAGGTCTGGGACGCCGCAAACCGCCATCTCTACCCACTCACACAAGACGTGGCCACACAGCATGTGCGCCTCTTGAATGCGCGCCGTATCGCGCGAGCTGGCGTGCAACCAGACATCAGCGGCGGACGAAAGTCTTCCGCCAGGATCGCCCGTCATCGCCACCGTAAATGCGCCCAGATCGTGTGCCGTCTGCAACGCGAAACACACGTTGACGCTGTTTCCCGAGGTGGAGAGGCCGATCACGACATCACCCGGCGAGCACAGGCCTTCGAGTTGACGGCTGAATACTTCATCGTAGCCATAGTCGTTGGCGACGGCGGTCACGACCGAGCTATCTGCACAGAGGGCGACCGTAGCGATGGCACGGCGTTCCTGGCGGAAACGGCCGACCAGCTCGGCTGCCAGATGTTGCGAATCCGCCGCGCTGCCGCCGTTGCCGCACCAGAAGATGGTTCGGCCTGCCTGAATGGCGCGGCTCATGGCATCGGCGACTAGCGCCAGACTTGCATGCTGGCTTTCCAGTTGGCGAATCACCGCCAGGTGTTCATGAATTGTGTCGTGAAAGAGATTGGACAGGTTTCCGCTGGATAGCATCCGACCCTCAAGAGACAAAAATGCACACAGAGGGTCGTCCATGAACGTGGGAGGTGTTCCTGTATGCGATTATAACGGCGATGGCTGAAAGTCAAGGCATTAGGTTCGACAAAATCGACTTTGTATTCCTAGATCGGGAAGGCGTCCTGGATCGGAAGCCTCCGGAAGGCCAGTACGTTACTCGCTGGGAGCAATTTGAATTGCTTCCGGGCGTCGAGGAGGCCATCGCTCGCCTCAACCGCTCCGGCCACAAGGTCATCCTGGTCACCAACCAGCGCTGCGTGGCCCTTGGACTCTGCGGCGAAGCAGATGTGCGCGACGTTCACGACAAACTTTGCGCTCACCTGGCACAGCACGGTGCGCGGCTGGACGCGATCTACTTCTGCCCGCATGACAAGAACCAGTGCAACTGCCGTAAGCCGGCGACCGGAATGTTCGAGCAGGCGTTCAGAGACCGTCCCGGTTCCAGCCCGGCGAACAGCGTCATGGTCGGAGACTCGCTGAGCGACATTGAGGCCGGCGAGCGTCTTGGAATGAGAACCATCTTTATCCAGGGCGATCCGGAGCGCCAGAAGGCCGGAGCGGATCGCGCCGCAGCGCTGGCCACCGCTACGTCTGCGTCGCTGCTGGAGTGCGTAGACCGGCATCTTTGCCCCACGCAGAAGTCTGCAAATCCGTGACGGTTGCGAACAACGTTTCCCTTCCTCATGCAATCCAACCTTTCATGTTGCAATTTGTCTGTGATTACTGCGGCAACGTAAAGCAACCGGACGAAGTCTGGATCAATGGCATGGCCGCCGAGAATGTCGGCACACAAGCCGCGCGACGCGAGGTCGTCGTCGATCCGGTCTGGCGGCGCGATCGCGCTGTGCAGCCCTTTGCGGTGCATTTCTGCTCGCTGGAGTGCAAAAATCAATACATTGCCGAGCTCTTCCAGAAACCCGCGACGCTGTTTGAGGTCGAGGAAGTTGCGGTCGTTCCCGAGGCGCGGGTCCTCCGCGCAAAGAAGAAGGTCGTGCCCATAAAGGCCACCGATAAACGATCGGCCGTCGTGACGCACGGTCGCAAAAGATAGATTTCCACCTGTGCTCGCGCGTCGGCGCGGTCCTTGTCTGCGGAAAGACTCGACGCCAAGACAATTGGTCCAACACTAGTGCTTTCCCCTTTCCATTTCCTCTCCCTGCGTGAATAATCTCTGCAATGCAGTCACGGGTTTTTCTCGCCGTACTCCATTTCGAGTTCTTCCTCACCGGCATTGCGACCACGATGATGGGTGTGCTGTTGCCGTTCGTCATCCTGCACTGGTCGATCACCGACGCACAGGCGGGAAGCCTGTTTGCCGCACAATTTGTGGCCTCGTTCCTCGGCTCCATCACTTACGGCGAACTGGCCCGCCGCATAGGCAACAAGAATACGGTAATCACCGGACTGTTTGTTATCGCGCTCGGCGTGGCGGGACTCGCGTCGGTGGCGTGGCCATTGCCGCCCACGTTCGTGGCGTTCTACGGCTTCGGTCTCGGACTGGCTCTTCCCGCAACCAACCTGCTGGTCGCCAACATCTCGCCTCGCGGCCGCAGCGCCGCGCTCAACCTGCTCAACTTCTTCTGGACGCTCGGCGCCGTCGCTTCGCCGCTGCTGCTGGTCTATCTGTTGCAACGCTATAGGTTGAGCCTGGCTCTGGTACTCATCGGCTTTGCCGCGGTCGTAGCGATTTCTGCGACGCTGGTGCTGTTGTGTCCTGCGCAGGAGAGCGCTCCTGTCGAATTGCCCGAAGCCGCCGCTGATAGCGCTTCCACTCCGGCAGCGATCTGGATTCTCACCGGACTTCTGCTCTTCCTCTACGTCGGCGTCGAGAACGGCATTCCGGGATGGACTCCGCTGCTCGGCCTGCGTCAGCATCGGCTCGGCGAAACGTCCATCGCGCTAGCGTTGGCGTTTTATTGGGGAGCGTTGCTGCTGGGCCGTCTCGCAGCCTCCTTTCTGTGGCGCAGAGCTACGTATCGAGCCGTGATCTCGTGCAGCCTCGCGACCGCTTTCCTCGGCATCGTGCTGATCGCCGCGAGTTCGTCCCGCGTCGCCTTGCTGGCTGGATTGGCTCTCTCCGGCGCGGGTCTCGCGGCTGTGTTTCCAACCGTCGTTGCAGCCTTCTCTCCGCGCGCGACCGGCCGCGCGAAAGGCATCGCAGGCATCATCTTTGCCAGCGCTGGTCTCGGAGGAGCGACGCTTCCTTCGCTGGTCGGCGTGTTGTCGTCGCACGGCTACAGCTTGCGGCTCGGCCTTTGGATCATGGCGGCCGCGACTGCACTCATGTTGCTGGTGGAGCAGCGCATCGCAGCGCCGGCCAGCGAGACTACGGCTTACCGTCCGCAACCGCGTTCCGCCGAGGCCTGATGAAATCCACTCTCGCGCTCTTGCTGTTGGCCATCGCCAGTTGTTCTCACGCGCAGCAATCTGCGCCGCAACGTCCCAGAATCCTAGGCATCGATCACGTCTCGTTCTACACGACTGCGCCTGCTGCGAATCAGCGTGTTTACGCGGTAATCCTCGGATTGCCAATGGCCGAGCCGATCGAACCCGGCGAGACGCAGCGTTTCCTCGTCGGATCGCAGTGGGTCGGCTACAGTCCTGCGCCTGATCCGAAGGCAACCGATCGCATGGATCACGTTGCTTTCACTACCAGCGACATCGACGCAATGCGCGCGTATCTAGCGGCGCAAGGCGTCAGCGTTCCCGCGTTGGTGGAGAAGCGTTCTGACGGCAGTCGCAGCTTCATGGTGCGCGATCCTGAAGGACATCGCATCGAGTTCGTCGAGCGCGGCAAGACGGTCGCGAAGGCCGAGACGCAAGACGATCCGGTTTCGCGACGCATGATTCACGCCGGATTTATCGTGCGCGACCGCGACGCCGAAGATCATTTTTACAAAGAAATTCTCGGCTTCCATGTCTACTGGCATGGCGGCATGAAGGAGGGCGAAACCGACTGGGTTGCCATGCAGGTTCCGGACGGAACCGACTGGCTGGAATACATGCTACGCATCACTCCCCATCCCGACCTGCGCACCACGGGAGTGATGAACCACATCTCGCTGGGCGTCGCCAACATGAAACAGGCGGAAGCCAAGGTCGAGGCGCATGGCTGGGATCCGCATGGCGATCAGCACGTCCAGATGGGCAAGGACGGCAAGTGGCAACTCAACCTCTTCGACCCCGACCTGACGCGCATCGAACTGATGGAGTTCAAGCCGGTCGAGAAGCCCTGCTGCTCGGAGTTCACCGGTCCACATCCACAGGAGCCGTGAGGCGGATTCAGCAAGAGTCCGAAGACTTTTTTCCTCGGAACAATCCTATGACCCGCGGTCCCTTTTCGGGTAGAGCTGGCGTTTAGGCCAGCGTCCACGCTGTTTTCGGGTAGAGCTGGCCCTCAGGCCAGCGTCCACGCGTCCCATGAAGAACTCCGGGGCTTCAGCCCCTCTGGGCTCGTAGTAACTTGGAAATAAACTTCCTCGTCCGCTGCCGAAACGCAGTGGAGACGGCGAACCGGCCAATTTCACTCGGTACCCCCCTCCCCCCTGCTCCTCGCAAAATATTGATAACAAACAGCCAGAAAAAATCTTTCCTCGCAAAATATTCCATCCAAAGGAGTTACAGGTCAAAATATTCCATTCATTGGACTTACGGCCACGGATACCGGATTCGAAGCTCTCCTGGATGGAGGCAAGTTAACTGATCGGTAATCTGCGCAAGAGCAGGTCAAGGACGATGTCAGCGATATTTCAAAGAGGATTGTGGCGCCCACCCGAGGCCGGGCGAATCGCACAAGTTGGCCCTGAGGCACAGCAATCCACTACCAGCTTACGGATTCAGCGCGGGGAGTCAATATGCTAGATCAATTATTACGGAAGTAACCGGTTCTGTCCCGATTCAGCTTCCGGACTTGCCGACCCGCTACGCATGCGGCCGAAGAGAAGCACCACGTACAATGTGCGTTGGTCGGGCACCCGCCCGCGTTTCAAACCTGGAGGGCGCATGAACACCGAGAAGGGCGCCATGGATGCACTTAAACGGGCTGTAGAACTAGTCGAGAATTTGCAGACACGAGTGAACAAACTGGAAACTGAGAACGCTCAATTGAGGCAGAACCTCCACGAAATGGGATTCAACAATGAGGCGCGTCTTAATCGCATTGACGTGTTGGGAACCGACAACGCCATACTGCGTCGAGGGATCAGACGAGGGTTTTGGATGTGGAACGGAGGGGAATCGCACCCGCCCGATTTATTTCTGGGCTACGTAGTTATGGAACCTGCTATGTTCCGGAAGGAGTTTTGCAAACGGATCGATCTGCGAGAACTGAAGGCATTAGCACTGGCAGCAAGAAACCGAGCTAATACCCTTAAGACACTTCGGGACAGCCGAGAAGCCCTGTTGGATATCGCCACCGGTCTTGCGCGATCCATACAAGCCCCAGCGGACGATTAGGGGCCAGCCGGTGGGAGGGACACACAGAATTGCCCGTAGGAAAGTCGTTGGGAGACGTAGTCATGCATGAACTGTTACGCACTTTCCCGGATGCGCAGGTTCTACTGGCCATGGAACCGGAGGAATTGGGCGCAAAGCTCCTCTTTCTTTTGCGCAAGCGGGGCGAAAATACAAACCGTCCGCATCAGTCATATCTCTTCACAAACCTGATTGGCGAGCTATGGGCGCAAAATCAATTACCCGGCCAACATCCGCACTATCCCTCGGAAGCAAGAAACCAAATTGACCTCGCATTGGTGGAGGCTTGGGCCTGGCTGGTGGCACAGGGTTTGCTCGTACCGGCACCCGAATCGGGTGGCACACTCGATTGGCGAGTATTAAGTCGCCGAGCACTGCGGTTCGAGAATGAGGAAGAGTTTGCCCACTACGCCATAACCCGAATGCTGCCGAAAGAGGTGCTCCATTCGCGAATGTCAAATAAGGTGTGGTCGGCGTTCATGCGCAGTGAATTCGATGTTGCTGTTTTTCTAGCGATGAAAACAGTCGAGGTTGCCGTGCGGGAGGCTACGGGTTTGCCAAACGACCTACTTGGAGTGAAACTGGTGCGAAAAGCTTTTGATCCCAGGGACGGCCCGTTGACCGATATGGAAGCGGAAGAGGGCGAAAAGGAATCGCGTTCCGCACTCTTTGCGGGTGCGATTGGTTCGTATAAGAACCCCCATTCTCACCGGGATATACGACTTTCGGATCCCGCCGAGGCTGTTGAGATCATCATGCTGGCCAATCATCTACTGCGCGTAGTCGATGCTAGAACGCCAAAGGACAAGGCGGTTGGCCGAGGCAAGCGTGTTGAGTAGTGTAGAGACTTGAGGGTGGCGGGTGGCCCAGCCTTTCGGAGTAGTCAAATTTCTAACACGGGGTGCCCCATCCTTGTCCGCCGGTGTTGCGGACAGGGTGGGAGCGAGAGTCTCAACGGGCCCGTGGTATTGCCCTGAAGGTCTGGCGGGTGGCCCACCTAACCACGGCGAAGGTAACTGACTCGGTGCAGCTCTCGAGGGTGCCCCATCCAACCTTCTTTCGGTTGGGTGGGGATTTTGACTTTTGTCTTTCCCGGTCAGAGATTATCGTGGAATTTGAAATCAATCCTGCACAGCACACGAAAATCCCCGCCCAAGCAAACCCGGCTTGGACGGGGCACCCTCAGGATGGTAGGCTGGGCCACCCGCCCCAGAGACACTAATCCCTTGACCTCGCCGTGGCAGAAGATATCGTGAGCGGAGCGGGGGCGAAAGGACGTAGGTCACGCGAGACTGTGATAAGCAGTGGTCAGTGGTTAGTGGGTAGTTGTCGGTCGTCGGTTGGGAGCCGCGTGTTTTTGGTTTCTCCCAGGTCTGGAAACCGCCAGACCTGGGCCACCCGGCTATCACAGACTGAGTCTGGCGAGCCGTTGAGAACCTCGCTCCCACCCTGTCCGCAACAGCGGCGGACAAGGATGGGGCACCCACAGTGTGATGTGGACTACAATCCCGTTGGAAAGGCCGGGCCACCCGCCAAACCCGTTCGACGATTTGGTCGGATTTTTGGATCACCTGATTAACAACGTGATTTTGCGCCGACAGCACGGATGTTAACAATGAGCATTCATCTGATGCGATTCTGGTTGCTTTCCGTCGTTTGTGGTTTCTGTGGCGCCGCTGCGATGGCTCAGTCATCCAATGCTTTTCATAACGTCCTTAGAATTGATGGCGTTGGCACGGGGGAAAGACGGTCCTCGGGCGCTGAGGTGATTCAGGCGTTTGACGTGTCGCCTGACGGATCGCTGTTGGCGGTCTATTTTCAATCGGCAACAGCGCGCGACAGTGGACGAATTTTGATTGAGGACGTCGTAACGGGAAAAACACTGGCTGAGCTAAAGCTTGCCAACGACGCTGGATTTCAAGATCTTCCACCATGGTATGTTCCCCATCTTGAGTTTTCGACAGATCAACGGTTCCTCGTCATACAGGATTGCGGAAGTATCCGCGTTGTGAAGCTTTCTAGCTTTGAGGTTGTGAAAACATTTGGGTCTACGAGCAAGGAGTTGTCGGTTCCGTTCTCGATCTTATCTGCTAGCACAAACGATCTGTTTTTATTTAGCTATGGCAAAGCAGGGCGTTTTACAATTAGCGGCTTCAATGACTTGACTAACCCGCATGTTCACAATGAATTAGTTAACATTTCAACGGGCCAACTTCAATCAAGCTGGGAGTCTATGGATATTCCCCAATCTCTGTCGCCTGATGGCAAGCTTGCGGCCGTCTCCGATTGGGATGCTAGTGACATTCTAGTAGAGATTGAGATAGTGAGCACGGAGACAGGACAAAGGCTGAAGACTTTACGATCAGGTTACAAATTTGGAAAGCCATGGGAGAAAGTGCAAACGGGAAGAGTGATCGGAAAGTTTCTGAGCGATGATGAAATTCTCTTGAGTCCTGATGAGCATGTCGATCGAAATGGCCACAAGTCCGGCCGTACTATCAGAATCATGCGAGTGTCAGACGGGCAGCTCCTACGAGAAATAAGTCTTGCTAACTTTGGGCCTATGGGTGAGGTGGTACTTTCTGCAGATCGAGATTGCGCTGCTATTCTGAATTGGTATATCAGTCCAGGAGACGCAAAACATGACCGAATGCCGTCTGAAGAATCACGGCCAGAGCTCATTGTTTTTCCCGATCTGAGCAAACTTCGGAGCTACGCCATCTCGCAGTTATCGTTAGATGGACTGATGACGAACCAATACTTGGGCACGGCGTACCAACCCCGAATTTCCAATCACGCTTTAGTCGTCGCCGTTGCACAACACGGGGGAGTTACTGTCTTCCGGAAAAACTAGGATTAGACCTGCGATGGGCGGGTGGCCCGTCCTTTCCAAAGGAAATTGTAGCCCCTACCACACTGTGGGTGCCCCATCCTTGTCCGCTGGTGTTGCGGACAGGGTGGGAGCGAGGGTCTCGACGGGCCCGTGGTATTGCCCTGAAGGTCTGCGCCCGAATTGAAACAGATTGAAGAGGGTCCGTCATTCCGTGCCCACCCTCTCGCCAAAAACGGGCGAGAAGGATGGGGCACCCCCAAGTGAAGTATCAGACTATCGAAAGGATGGGCCACCCGCCACGATCCGTGGAAGAAGTGAGGAAATCATGAAGCTTAATCTGCTTGCACGTTGTGTTGTGACATGTGTTGTTCTGTTGATCGGCTCCCTAGCCGGAGTTGCTCAACAGAAGCTCGCTCTTCCCATGGTCTCGTTCGCCGAAGTGCCTCTGTATCCTCCAATCGCGCGTGTAGCAAATGTGCAGGGTGTGGTTCACTTGACAGTCACGACGGATGGTCACCGGGTGGTAAGCACGCAGGTTCAGGATGGAGCTAAGGTGCTTGCCGATGCCGCAGAGAAGAACGCGCAGAGTTGGAGTTCAACTATCACGAACCGACATCCTTCGCAGTGACCTACGTCTTCAAGCTGGTGACCAACATAAAGCCCGACCAGCACAATTCGAGCAACATCCTATGCTTCCGACCGAAGTGGAGATCGACGAGCAGAAATGGCCTCGGTCACGAGACGAGTTCCCGACTTTCGGAGGCAGATAGCCCGTCCTTTCCAAAGGATTGTAGCCCCTACCACACTGTGGGTGCCCCATCCTCGTCCGCTCGTGTTGCGGGCAGGCTGGGAGCGAGGGTCTCGACGGGCCCGTGGTATTGCCCTGAAGGTCTGCGCGAATTGAAACAGATTGAAGAGGGTCCGTCATTCCGTGCCCACCCTCTCGCCAAAAGCGGGCGAGAAGGATGGGGCACCCGATGTCAGAAGCTACGACACTGATTTCAGAAAGGCCGGGCCACCCGCCGAGGGAGGGTAAGAATGAAAATGTCTGTCTTCAGCTTTGTTGCAGTAATCGCAATGATATGCGGTAGGGCTGATGCTCAAAATAAGCCCGAGTTCTACCAGCGCGCCACTCTCAAGGAAGCATTCTCGTCTTTTTCAGAGTGTCTCCAGTCGGAGCAAGCGAGCTGCCTCCCTTCCAGCGTCTCGGTTGAAGGCTTGGTCGTTGGTGTAGACGGCCCTCGGTTTTCGCGAGATTCTTTGGTTACGCGCCTAACTTCGGAGCCCTCGCTTCAGTGTCTCTTCTGGGGCAGCAGCTGCAAAGCAAGCAAGTCTGAATGTTCGGTTCTCAGCATGATAATGGGCTCCTCTCAGTATGGAAAACCCTACGTGTATAAGGGGCATTGGCAAGCCGAAATAAGAACCAAAATATCAGGAGGCATTTGTCCTTCCGAAACGTCGTTTATTTTTCAACTGGAGAAGGGATACTGGAAGGTAGTGGCCATTCCATTCACCTAGAGTGGGTTGATTTTGCTGGGCGGGTGGCCCAGCCTTTCGGAGTAGTCAAATTTCTAACACGGGGTGCCCCATCCTTCTCGCCCGATTTTGGCGAGAGGCTGGGCACGGAATGATAGGTGCTGCTCAATCTTTCAATTAGGAACGGACCTTCGGGGCGGCGCCCTGGACCAGTCGAGACTCTGGCTCCCACCCTGTCCGCAACGGCGGCGGACAAGGGTGGGGCACCCACAGTGTGGCTGTCGACTACAATTCCACTGGATAAGGATGGGCCACCCGCCTACCGGGGTAGAAGGTGTGATTGAAATCGAGTCGGAGTGGACGGCGCAGCGGCGCGAGCGAATGGGATTGCCGCTGCAAGTGAAGGTTCGAGGCGACACGCCCACCCTCTCGCCAAAAGCAGGCGAGAAGGATGGGGCACCCACGATGTAAGGTGGCCTACAATTCCCCTGGAAGGGGTGGGCCACCTGCGGCACCCGGCTGACGGTCGGGGTGGTAAACACCCACTCATTCGAAACCCGCGAATGAGTGGGGCACCCGCCGATCAAGGACCACCGGATGAGATCTCAGAGACCCTCGCCGGCCTTCGTCAGAGTCCCACAATAAGGTTTGAAAACCGTTGCCTCTGGTTGTCGTAGAGGATAAAGTTACGACTTTCACAGGAGGTCTGGTCCGCTATGACGAAAACCGGTTTTCTGACACGACGCGATTTTGTCCGGTTGGGGGCAGGGTCCGTAGCCGCAGGTATCGCAGCCAAGTACACGCTTTTGGAGCCCAGCCATCTGTGGGCGTCGCCATCGACGGCGCCTTCCGACACGGTGCGATTCGGCATCATCGGAACGGGAACGCAAGGTTGCGATTTGCTGAGGGCCAGCCGCGCGGTGCCGGGAATCCAATGCGTCGTTGTCGCGGACCTTTACGACACTCGTCACGAGTCGGCCAAGGCAATTCTTAAAAATAACGTCGAGACGACGCGCGACTACCGCAGCGTCCTCGACCGTAAAGACATCGATGCCGTAATCGTAGCGACGCCGGACCACTGGCATTCGCGGCTGGTGATTGAGGCGGCCCAAGCCGGCAAGGACGTCTACTGCGAGAAGCCGATGTCGCACACCCCCGAGCAGGGCTTTGCCATGATCGAGGCGGTGCAGAAGAACAAACGGATCTGCCAGATCGGCAGCCAGCGGGTGAGCTCAATCCTCTACGCAAAGGCGAAGGAAATCTGGGACTCGGGCATGCTGGGCGAGGTGGACACCATCGAGGCCGTCTGGGACCGCAACACCGATAGCGGCGCGTGGGTCTTCCCGATTCCACCCGACGCCAACGCCAGCACCATCGACTGGACCACCTGGCTCGGCGATGCGCCCAGCCGCCCCTTTGACGGACGGCGCTTCGTCTCCTGGCGCTGTTACAAGGACTATGGAGCGGGACTTCCGGGAGATCTGTTTGTGCACCTGATCTCCGGCATCAACTTTGTTACCGGCGTCAATGTGCCGGCGGTTCGCGCGTTCTCGACGGGCGGGATTTACTACTACAAGGATGGCCGCGAATTTGGCGATTTGCAGTGGACCATGTATGACTATCCCGAAGTTCCAGGTGGTGCTGCGCTGTAACCAGAACAACAAGTACGAGGACCAGCTCTTCGCTTTCTACGGCAAAAAGGGAACGATGTTTATTCGCGGCGCCGGCGCTCCCGCAGCGTTGGGAGGCGGCGCGTCGGTGTCGTTCCGTCCGGAGCCGCCGTTTCATACGCGGGAAGATTATTCGATCGGCTCGTGGCCTGCAGCGCAACGCGAGGAATACATTGCGGAATGGAATCGCGAGCATCCCAGACCGGGTCCGGACGAGTACAAGGTCGAGGCCGAGGAGGAGGTCTACGGCGCACCCGCCGGTTATAGCGACCTGGAAGATCATCTGGCAAACTTCTTCCAGTCGGTGCGATCGCGCAAACCGGTAGTGGAAAACGAAGTCTTCGGGAACAACGCCGCGCTCACCGGCTGTCACATGTCGAACTACTCGTACTTCAATAAGACGGTTGCAGTATGGAATGAGGGTTCCAAAACCATCAAGAGCGCATAACGGAATCCTGGGATTCTTCAGTACCCCTGACCTCCGGCGGCTTCGACGTTGCGCGGCACGGAAACTTGCGGCCCGGACCCGGAAAAGACGCTACGGGGTTCGATCTTCCCCGCAGGGGCAATCCGTCACGCAACTTCCTGATTTACAATGTGTTTTCTGCTTTCAGTGATTTGCGCCATTCGGCGGCGGCCTCTCCACATCAAGAGGGCGGGCTGAGGGCTTGTGTAGATTGCGAAAGCGGGCAATGTTCCGACAGCCCGGATCTTCACCTTGGGACCTCGCACTTAATTTTGAGCCTTATGCGTCCATCGCACTTCTGGATAAAAATTTTGACTGCGCTGACTGGGCTGCTGCTGCTGGTGCCCGTCGTCGATGGACAAAACGCAGCGCGCATCAGCCTCGATCAGGCCATTGACCTGGCGCTTGCGCATAATCACTCCCTAAAAGCGACCCGAACTCTTATCCTTCAGAACCAGGCACAGGAGATCACGGCCAACCTTCGTCCCAATCCCACGTTCCTGTTTGACTCCCAGTTCGTTCCTATTTTTAATCCCAACGATTTCAGCGCGGACAACCTTGACGAGAGTCAGCAGTTCGACGTGGGAGTCGGATACCTGTTTGAGCGTGGCCACAAGAGACAACGACGCCTGCAGGCGGCACAGGACCAGACGTCGGTCACACGAGCCCAGGTCACCGACGCCGAACGCACTTTGACATTCGATGTCGCGCAGCAGTTCATCGCCGTCCTGCTGGCGGAATCAAGCTTGCAGGTTTCCCTGCAAGACCTGAAGAGCTTTCAGCAGACCGTTGATATCGCCAACACCCAGTATCAGTCGGGCTACATCAGCGAAGGCGACTATCTCAAGATCAAGTTGCAACTGCTGCAATTCGAAACTGACGCTTCTGCCGCCCGCCTGGCAAGAGTGCAGGCATTGGTCGCCTTGCGTGCGTTACTTGGATATGACGCGGTTCCTGCCGATTACGATGTGGTTGGCGACTTAGCGTACGTTCCGGTTAAGGCCAAACTCGACGACTTACAGGCCAGGGCGTTGCAGGAACGTCCCTGATTTTCATGCTGCTGAATTGGGGGTTACCGCTGCCCAAAGCCAAATCTTGCTGGCAAAAGCTAATGCCAAACAGGATGTAAACGGAACGGTCGACTATACGCACGTTGCCGGGGAGAATACGGCTTCCTTCTTCGTGAATTTCGGTTTACCCATTTTCAACCGAAATCAAGGGGAGATCGCGCGCACTCGCTATGCTCTCACTCAGGCCCAGGAACTGCAGGCGTCGGCCAGCGACATAGTACTGTCCGACGTTAGCGATGCCTACGAGGGCCTCCGAAGCAGTGAAGAGGTAGTGCAGCTCTATACTTCGGGATATTTGAAGCAGGCGCAAGACTCGCGCGACATCAGTGAGTATGCTTACAAGCGCGGCGCGGCGAGCTTGCTGGACTTTCTCGATGCGGAACGCAGTTACCGGGCCACGCAGTTGGCCTATCGCCAGGCACTGTCTTCCTACCTGACTGCGCTTGAGCAGTTGAAGGAAGCCGTGGGAACAAGGAACCTTCCGTGAAGATTTCCAAGGATCGCTGGCGTGCTGTGACACTGTTAGGCGCTGCCGCGATCATTCTAGGGTGTAGCGGGTGTCATGAGGCCGGGTCGAATCCAAACGGACAGAATCATTCCGCGAGCTCCGACACCGCGGAATTGTTCACTATTCCGCAGGACCAGATGTCGCATATACAGGTGCTCACGGTTGAGCCTACGACGCTGGAGCGGACGCTGCGCTTGACGGGCTCTGTTGCCTACAACAGCTTTCACACCACCCCGGTGATTACGCAGATCAGCGGGCCGGTCAGCCGGATCGTCGTCGTTCCGGGGCAGAGGGTGACTCCGGCCGAGTCCATGCTATTTGTGGCGAGTCCCGACTATTCGCAACTCCGCACGAATTACCTGAAAGCGAAAGACGCGTACGCGCTGGCACAGAAGACCGCCTCCCGCGCCAAGGACTTGTATGAACATCACGCCCTCGCCGAGCAGAATCTGGAGCAGGCGGATTCCGCCGAGATACAGGCCGGCGGAGATTTGGCCGCGGCCGAAGCCGCATTGAAAGTGCTGGGGGTTACCAATCCCGATGCCCTGGTGAAGGCTCCGCCCTCTTTCGAGGTTCCGGTCAGGGCGCCGATCGCCGGTGAGGTTGTGGAACAGAATGTCGCCGTAGGTCAACTGATTCAGGCTGGAGCCACGCAGTGCTTCATGGTTTCCGATATCAGCAATGTGTGGGTGCTGGTAAATATCTATCAAAAGGACTTGCCTTACGTGCGAGTGGGAGACCCGGTCAAGATTCAGACAGAATCGTATCCCGATACTTTCAACGGTCGCATTTCTTATGTAGCAGCTTCCCTGGATCCTACCACCCGCACTCTGCAAGCGCGCATTGAGACCAGCAACCCAGGCCAGAAACTGAAGAAGGACATGTACGTGGTGGCCATTGTAGATGCCGGCAAAGTCCAAAATGCGATCGCGCTGCCGGATTCCGCCATTCTGCGCGACAGCGAGAACATGCCCTTCGTCTATGTGAATGTTTCTCCTGAGCAGTTCGGACGCCGAAACGTGGGTCTCGGAGATAGCCTGAATGGACAAACCCAGGTCACAAGCGGACTAAAACCAGGTGATCGCGTCGTCGGCAACGGCAGCCTGTTCCTTCAGTTTGCAAACTCATTGCAGCGCTAGGGCAATTCGGCCAACGATCGGAGAAAAGAAGGTGAGAGGAACGGTGGCGTCCAAATCTGAATGATCCATCGCATCGTACAAGCGTCCCTGCGGCAACGGTTTCTGGTGCTGATGCTGACCGGCTTCATGATGGTGGCCGGCGTCATCTCATTCCAGCGCATGCCCGTGGATGCTTATCCGGACCTTTCTCCTCCGCAAGTTGAACTCATCACACAATGGCCCGGCCACGCTGCCGAAGAGGTGGAGAGGCTGGTTACGCTCCCCCTCGAACTGGCGATGAATGGCGTGCCGCATATGGCGGTGATGCGCTCCATCTCGCTGTATGGGCTTTCGGATGTCAGGATCACCTTTGAAGACAACACTGACGACTACTTCGCCCGGCAGGTGGTATTTCAGCGCATTGCCGACGCCAGTCTGCCATCTGGTGTAGCGCCCAGCATGGCGCCGCTATTCAGCCCCAGCGGCCTGGTCTATCGCTATGTGCTGGAAAGTCCTGACCGTAGTCCGCAGGAACTAAAGATCATCGAAGATTGGGTTGTCGAGCGGGCTTATCGGTCGGTGCGCGGCGTTGCCGATGATTCCGGGTTCGGCGGAACTACGATGCAGTACCAGGTGTTACTCGATCCGGCCCGAATTTACGGATATCACCTGACGGTGCCACAAGTCATGGCCGCCCTGGCCGCGAATAACTCCAATGCCGGCGGAGGATTCTACTCGCAGGGCGGGCAGTTCTACTATGTGCGCGGCATTGGGCTGGTGCGCGACACGAGTGACATCGGGAACATTGTTCTAGGCAGTAATAACGGTGCACCCATTCGCGTAAAAGACGTGGGCGACGTCGAGATTGGGCATGCACCCCGGTTGGGCGAATTCGGTTTTCAGAACAACGACGATGCGGTGGAAGGCGTTATTCTCATGCTCCGCGGGGAGCAGACACAAAATGTTCTCACCGGCGTGGAAGCCGAAACCAGGGAACTGAACGACCACATCCTGCCGCCCGACGTTAAAATCCATCCCTTTTACGATCGCAGCGAACTGGTAAAGCTGACCACAGACACCGTGGAAGAAAACCTTCTCCGCGGTATGGTCCTGGTACTGATCGTCCTGATCTTCTTCCTGGTTAACTTGCGCGCGGCCATTATCGTGGCGCTCACGATTCCGCTGGCGCTGCTGTTTGCCTTTATCGTGCTCCATGCCCACGATGGCGCCGCCAACCTGCTGTCGATTGGCGCGATCGATTTCGGCATCATCATCGACGGCACAGTGGTGATGGTGGAAAACATCTATCGTGAGCTCGCGCTCCGGGAAGGACAGAGTTATCGGCTGAACGAAGTCATTCTCGCAGCAGCGAAAGATGTGGATCGGCCGATCTTCTATTCGGTTGCGGTCATTCTTGCGGGCTACCTTCCCATTTACGCCCTCAGTGGACCATCGGGAAAGCTGTTTCATCCCATGGCGGAGACCATGTCGTTCGCGCTGGTGGGCGCGCTGATCCTGACCCTCACGTTGGTCCCCGTGCTCGCGTCCTACTGGTTCAAAAAAGGGGTTCGTGAACATAGCAACCGCGCCTACGAATGGATGAAGTCGCAATACGCCAAGCAATTGGACTGGGCACTGGCGCGTCCCAAACTGATCATGCTCCTCGCAGCTTTGATTTTTGGCCTGACCCTTTTGCTGATTCCGTACATTGGCGGAGAATTTATGCCCCACCTGGATGAGGGGGCACTTTGGGTGCGGGCAACTATGCCCTACACCATCTCGTTCGAAGAGGCGAGCAAGATCGCTCCCCAGATACGCACGATTCTGATGTCCTATCCGCAGGTTACGGTGGTGGGCTCGGAGCTTGGACGACCCGATGATGGCACGGATCCTACTGGCTTTTTTAATTGCGAATTCTACGTTGGGCTGAAACCCTACAAGGACAAGGCCTGGAGCGGTGACCTTACTACTAAGGATGCGTTGATTGAATCCATCAATAAAAAGCTGACCGCGTTCCCTGGAATTATCTTCAACTATACCCAGCCGGCTGAAGATGCCGTCGATGAAGCCTTAACCGGATTAAAGAGTTCCCTCGCGGTCAAAATCTACGGAGACGATTTGACCGTCCTCCAGGATAAAGCGATCCAGATCAAGAACGCGCTTTCCCGCACTCCGGGATTTACCGACCTGACGGTGGTTCGGGAACTTGGACAGCCCAGCCTGCTGATCGACGTGGACCGCGACAAGATTGCGCGCTATGGGATCAACGTCGCCGATGTGGAGGCAGTCATCTCGGCGGCAGTGGGAGGACAAGCCGTAACCCAGGTGATTCAGGGCGAGAAAGTGTTCGACCTGGTAGTGCGCATGCAGCCCCAATTCCGCAGCAGCGCACACGACATCGGCGGCTTGCTGGTTGGGACTCCCGACGGCAAGCAGATCCCGATCAGCCAACTCGCCGACATCCGCCAGGGCAATGGCGCATCCTTCATTTATCGCGAGAACAATTCCCGTTATATCGGGGTTCAGTACAGCATCGAAGGACGAGACTTGGAGCGCGCCGTAAGAGATGGGCAAAAAGCGGTCAACCAGGCAGTCTCTCTGCCTCAAGGCTACAGGTTATCCTGGGGCGGCGAATATAGTCAGTTTCTGGATGCGAAGGCGCAATTTCTCCTGATCGGGCCGCTCGCAGTCGTACTCATTTTCATGATCCTGTTTGCGCTCTACGGAAACTTCAAGTTCCCCGTTACCATCGCCTTGGGTGTGATCATGACCGAGCCAGTTGGCGCCTTGGTGGCCCTGAAACTCACGCACACCCCTTTCAGTGTTTCGTCGGTCCTCGGGCTAGTAGCGTTATTGGGTGTATCCGTCGAGACGGCGGTCATTCTGGTGTCCTACATCAATAAGCTCCGCCTGGAAGGGATGGATATCCCCAGCGCAACGCGCGAGGCCTCGCTTCTTCGACTCCGTCCCATCATGATGACGGCGTTGGTCGCGTGCCTGGGCCTGCTCCCGGCGGCACTCGCTACCGGCATTGGCTCGGCGACGCAGAAACCCTTCGCCATCGTGATCGTAGCCGGTCTTGTTTCCCGGTTGTTCATCGGATTCTTCGTCAACCCGGTGTTGTACCAGATGGTTGCCCGCGAAGGAGACGTGCTTCAGGTGTAGCGTGATGGGCACAAAACTGCGGAGTTAAGCGTCGGTTGGTTGAGCCTCTTGCAGTACGGTGTTACCTCAGGAGTCGGTTCGAGACGCTGTGAGTTCGCGATGCAGCCATGCTTTGGCGAGCTTCAGTTCACGATGCACCGTGGCGGGCGAAATGTTGAGGGCAGCCGCCGTCTCATCGTAGGTCATGCCACCGAAGAACAATAGCTCAACAATCTGACTCTTGCGTTCATCGTGGGCTGCCAACTTTCGCAGAGCGTCATCCAGTTCAAGAACCTGATCGGAACTCTCGGGACCAATCAGCACCGCATCGTCGAGCGAAATTTTCTGCGCGCCGGCGCCGCGCTTCTCTCGCTTGTTAGCCTTGGCGTGATCAATCAGAATATGCCGGAGAACCTGGGCGGCGACCGCGTAGAAGTGGACGCGACTCTGCCACGGTACGTCGGCCCGCACCAGCTTCATATAGGCCTCATTCACCAGGGCAGTCGCCCGCAAGGTGTGATCCGGACGCTCCGCCCGTAAACAACTGCGGGCCAGCTTCCTCAACTGGTCATAGACGATCGGCATTAGCCGGTCGAGAGCTTCTTTGTCTCCATCCGTCCATTGCTGGAGCAGCGAAGTTACCAGTTCGGGGGAAGCCATAGGGGTCGCTCAGGCTCGAGTTTAAGGGTTTGCAGTCGAGCGTGCCGCCGTTCCGCTCGAACTGGCTGCGGGCACGCAGCGATTATACTGCTCCGCCCACTCCTCCTCCCCCGCACTCCACCTGAGCGACGGCGGTCACAAGCCCTTGGTTTTCATGCGATTGGGCCCGTCACAACGCACGGAGGAATCCCGCCAAAACATTTGCGGAAAATATTTGCCTTTCCGTGAGGTGATTTTCTCGCCCACGTCGCTTAACAAAATGAGCGGCAAATTACAGCCGCGCAGCCTTGACCCAATCGGAAAATTGAACGCAAGGCCGGGGACGGCCTGATTCACGTGGAGAAAAGAACAATGTTTAAAAGTATGGAAAAGCTCGTCGTGCTCGCTGCCCTCGCCGTCGGACTGACGGCTTCACCGGCGTGGGCCGGCTCTACCTACAACTTCAACTCATTCGACGGACCCAACAGCGCCGCGGGTACCACCGTCGACGGCATCAGCAACAGCGGAGACATCGTCGGATTCAGTATCGACAACGGTGACAATGTTACCAACTGGATTCGCAATACGAATGGAACCTTCACCCTGCTAGACACGCTGCCCATGGGATCCCTGGCGAATGGAATCAACGTCAGCCGGACGGTTGTCGGCCAGAATGGCGCCTCGGCCTTCAGCCTGAGCAACGGTGTGGTAACCACGCTGCCCAACTTCAACGCCAACACCACGGCCGAGGTAGCCTTCGGCATCAACGACCACGGCACGATCGTCGGGACGTATACCGATGGCGTCAGCAATACCTCGCCCGGGTTCATCTATGCCAACGGCCAGTTCACCAATATCAACCCGTTCAGCAATGACCTGGCGGTCAACGCCCAAGGCATCAACAACAACGGACTGCTGGCGGGCTTCTACACCATGGACGGCGTAACCTCGCACGGCTTTCTGTACGATGCAGCGTCCCAGACCTTCTCTTTCCTGGCCGATCCGAACGTCAGCAACTTCCTGTTTTCGCAGGTGCTTGGCATCAACGACCACAACGAAGCGGTTGGCTATTACGGCACCACCAACGGCAGCCAGCACGGCTTCCTCTACAACATCAACACCGGCCAGTACACTTTCCTGGACGATCCGGATGCAGCCGACCTCAATGGCGTTTCGATCACCCAGATCACCGGCGTCAGCAATTCGGGCGAGATCACCGGCTTCTACGTCGGCGCGGATGGCCTGCAACATGGGTTCTATGCATCGGCCACCCCGGAGCCCTCGAGCCTGCTGTTGATGGGCAGCGGACTTCTGGGCCTGGTAGGCGTCGTCCGTCGCAAACTCTCGGTGTAATCCCAAACAACTGCAAAAAACGGCCGCTCTTCGGAGCGGCCTTGCCGTCTCATCCCCCTGAGCAATGCTACGGGGCAGCAACCTGGAAGCGGAGAACAGATTCAGTAATCTGATATTGATATTTCGCTGCCGCAAACTGAATCTGCGCTTCCGTCTGCTGAAGCTGTGCCTGGCTGAGCTCAACAATCGAACTGAGCCCCAGATTGTAGCGAGTCTGGGAAAGATCGACGGCCAGATTAGCCTGATCGACAAATTGCTGGGTCACATTGATGCGGCTGTAGGCGGTGAGAGCATTGAGCCAGCTCGTACGGACATCATTGGCGATACGATCCTTCAAATCGCGCAGTTGTTCCTGCGAAGCCTGAGCGCGCAACGAAGCTTCCTTGGACCTTGCTGGATAGAGAAATCCGTTGAAGATGGGAATGTTGACGTTCACACCCGCAGCCCCATACCAACTTGTGAACGGCTGAACCCCATTGAACGTGCTGCTGAACGGGGTCCGTCCCACCACCCCCATAGCCTCGACGCTCGGCAACAGGAGGTCGCGCTCAGCCTTCTGGAAACGTTGGGCAGCCTGGAACTCATAGTCTTGCGCCGCGATTTCGGGCCGGTTGCTGTACGCCTGGTCCACTAATTGGCTCACCGCGTCGGGAGGCGGCTTCAATTCGGTTGCCGTGTCCACCAGTTCAAAGCTTTGTTGCGCGGAAAAACCGAGCACTTCTGATAGCACAGAGAGCGCCGCCTGGTAATTGTTCTGCGCGTCCAGAAGCAGGAGCTTAGCCTGAGCGACATTCGCGTCGGCAAAGCTGACATCGAGTTGCGAGCGCAACTTGTTTTGGAAAAGCGTCGTGATCTGATCCGAAACAAGTTGACGCGCGGAGACGGTTTGCTCGGCAACTTTCAGTAGGGCGGAATTCTGCAGTGCGTTGTAGAACGCCTGATCGACTGCCAGCTTGATCTGGTCGGCGGTGGCAACCGCGTTCATGTCGGCCGCCTTGGCGCGCAAGGCCGCCGCCGCGACCAGGTTGTTGGTCCGTCCAAAGTCGGTGATCAACTGCGAGAGCGTCAGGCCGCCTGCGGCGCGCTGATAGACGATAGGATTATTCAGGTTGCCCGCGGCAATACGGCTGCCTTGGTTCGCACCCACTCCAGTCAAGCTGCCGTACAGGGTCGGGTAATATTGTGATCTTTGCTCCCGCGTGACCTGTCCCGAAGCCAGCGAAAGCAGGTGATAAACGGAGACTTGCGGGTTGTTCTTCAGCGCCAACGCTTCGGCCTCCTGCACCGTCAGTCGCCGCACCGGAGAGGCGGACGGCAATTGCGCGGGAGGCGCCGGAACCGTGGTTTGTGGCGCAGGATTCTGCGGCGCCGGCGTTGGACTTGGCGTGATCGCAGGGGGCGATTGAGGCGCAGCCGTTTGCGGCTGAGGAGTGGGCGGGTTCTGGCCTTCGACACGCCCACCGCTAAGAACGACCCTCAGCAAAACGCAACCTACTAGCGAGAGGATCTTGCTTCTCAAGCCTGCACCTCCTGTGGGGGCTGCTCTTCTTTTCGATGAACCAGCAGATACGCCGCTGGAACCAGGAATATCGTGACCACCACTGAGGCCACCAGCCCACCAATAATGGAGCGTGCCAGGGGAGCGTATTGCTCGCTCCCCGCCTCGAGTGCAAGCGCCATGGGGATCAGCCCAAGGATGGTTGCCAGCGAAGTCATCAGGATCGGCCGCAAGCGAACCCGGCAGGCCAGCGCGACCGCATCGCCGATGGGCATCCCTTGACGCCGGTAGATTCGAGTGACATCCACGATCAGAATGCTGTTGGACACCACAATTCCCGTCATCATGATCACTCCCATCAATGACATGATGTTCAGCGTAGTGCCGGTTATCAGCAGGAACACGATCACTCCGGTAATGCCTGGCGGAATCGCCAGCAAGATGATGAACGGATCGACAAACGAGGCAAACTGCGCCATCAGGATCAGGTACACGAGGATGATCGACAGAATCAGGCCAAGGCCGAAGCTCTTGAAAGACTGCTGCATCGCCAGGACCGAGCCGCGCACGTTGATTCTGACGTTGGGCGGAAGCTTCGTATCCTTGATGATCTTGTCCACCTCTTTCGAAACACCACCAAGATCTTCGCCCTTAGGCGCAACATACACGTCGATCACGCGAAACAGCTGGTAGTGATCCACCTCGGTGGGCGTGTTGATCATCTTCACGTCGGCCACGTTTTCCAACGCGGTCGTCTCGGGCACGGTCTTGGCTTTAAGAGGAATCTGCTTGAAGTCCTCCATCGTCATGGTGGAGATTTGCTTGTTGTTGTACTGCACGGTAAGGAAGTAATTATTACCGCTCTTCGGGTCGACCCAGTATCCCGGGGCGATCATGCCGTTGGAATTCAGCGCCGTGGTGACGTTGCGTACGATGTCGCTGGCCGTAAGGCCCAGGCGAGCGGCCATCTCCCGGCGGACGTTCAACTGGATGCCGGGATAGTCCAGGTCCTGCGGAATCAGAACGTCGTTGACATCGCGCAGGCTGCGCAAGCGGCCGGCGATTTCGGCCGCTACATCATACGCGGCCTGCTGATTGTTTCCGGCCACCTGAATATCGATGGGAGCGGGCATGCCGGCATTGACCACCGAGTCAACCAGGCCTCCGGTCTGGAAGTAGGTGGAAAGTTCCGGCAGGTCGGACGCCAGCTTCTGGCGCACCTGGTTCATGTAATTGAAGGTGGGTAGCTTGCGGTCTTCGTTGAGACTCACCTGAACGAAGGCCGTGTGTTGCGCGCTGTTGCTGGTGTAGATAGCTGAAAGATCGGCGTTCACCCCAATGTTGGTGACGATCATCTTCAGATCGTGCTGGGGGATTATCTCGCGAATGTCGTTTTCTACCCGTCCCATGTAGTCATTGGTTACTTCCAGACGGGTACCCGTCGGCGCTTTGATGTTGATCACAAACTGGCCAGGATCGGTGCGCGGAAAGAAAGCAACTCCCAGCAACGGAAATAACGCAAGGCTGACCGCAAAAGCCCCCATGATGATCAGAACCGTTCGACGAGGACGTTGCAGAACCTTGCCGACCGCTTCGTCATAACGCATCAGCATCTGGTCGTACTTGCGGTTGAAGTTGGAAACCAGCCGGGTGAAGACTGATTTGCGCTTGTTGTGTCCGACCTCGCCGTGCACTGTCTTGATAAATCGTGCGCAAAACAGCGGCACCACCGACATCGCCACGAGGTAGGAGGCCGCCAATGCCAGGACCACCGCGAGCGCGAGTGCGGTAAACAGGTACCGGCTGATACCGAACAGGAATGTCACCGGGAAGAACACGATGGCGGTAGTAAACGTTGCCGCAAGAACCGCCAGTGCAACTTCTTCGCCGCCACGTTCCGAAGCCGTGACAGCATCTTCCCCCTCTTCCATGTGGCGGAAGATATTTTCCAGCACGACGACCGAGTTGTCGATGACGCGCGAGAGTACCAGCGCGAGCCCGCCCAAAACCATCGTGTTAATGGTGCCGCCGAAAGCGCTCAACAGCAGGAAGGCGGCCAGCACCGAGAGCGGGATCGATAACAGCACCGAAACCGTACCTCGCACGGAGCCCAGGAAAATCAGCACCATCGCGGCGGTGAGTACCAGACCAATTGCGATTTCGCGAATAACGTTGGAGATGGCCGTCTTCACATACTTCGATTGATCGAAAACCACGGTCGCAACCAGGGTCTTGGGAACGTCCAGCAGGTGTTGCACGCGATCGCGTATGCCATCGACGATTGAGATCGTGTTGCTGTTGCCGCCCTGCTTCAGAATCGGAAGGTACACCGACTTCTGGCCATCGACGCGCACCAGGTTGTACTGGATGGCAGACGAGTCTTCGGCGTGACCGATATCGGCGAAGCGCAGAACCCCGTTGCCGATCGCCTTAAGCGGCACATCGTTCATGTCTTTCACAGTGGGAAACTGGCTGTTGCTGTAAATGTTGTAGTCGCGTGGGCCAATACGAACATCGCCTGCCGGAAGAATCGCATTGGCATCGTTGACAGTGTGGACGACGTCCATTGGACTAAGTTGTGCCGCTTCCAGCTTGACCGGATCGACGTAGAACTGAATCTGCCGGTACTTGCCGCCGTACGGTTGTGGTACCGACGCACCTGGAACGTTGGCTAGCTGGTTGCGAACATTGAACTGTCCCAGGTCATGGAGTTCTGTCTCGTTGAGCCCCGTTCCCTTCAGCGTGACCAGGCACACGGGAAGACTGGAGGCATCGAACTTCAACACCACTGGCGGCAATGTCCCCTGCGGGAGGCGCCGCAGATCAGCCATCGCCAGATTGGCAATTTCGCTTACCGCCGAGTCGGGATCGGTACCCGGCTGAAAGTAGACCTTGATCAGGCTAACTCCGGTCAGTGATCGAGACTCGATGTGGTCGATATTGCTGCCCAGTGTGAAGAAGCGTTCGAAGGTGTCAGTGATATTGGCTTCGATCTGCTCCGGTGGCATTCCGCTGTAAAACGTTGCCACCACGACCACCGGTATCTTGATCTCGGGAAACAGATCCACCGGCATGCGAACGGTAGTCGCGACTCCGACCACCAGGATTATCAGGCATAACATCAGGATGAAAAAGGGATACCGAATCGAAAAAGTTGGCATGGGCTACTCCGTCTCGGCGCTCGCCGTCATAGGGGTGCTGGTTTTCGGGTGCACCAGTTGCCCATCCCGATAGCTGGTAAGGTTACCGATAATTACGCGGTCGCCTTCGGAAAGGCCTGACAGGACCTCCACATTGTTCGAGTCCTGTATGCCCGTCTGCACCTGCTTCTTCTGAACACGGTTTTGGGCGTCGACCACCAGAACAGAAGTTGTGTTCTGCCCGTGCTGGAGCGCCGAGACCGGAATGGTCAGCACATTGGCTTGCCGCCCGGCGGCCAGTTCCACTTGCGCATACATGCCGGGCTGCAGGCGGTACTGCGGATTCGGAACATCGATCTCCACCTGCATGGTGCGGGTCTCGGGGTCGAGAGCATCGGTGAAGCGCGCCACCTTCCCAGTGAAATGTTCTCCGGTCGCCTGAATCTGCACATCCACTGGATCACCGATGCGGACCTTTGCCGCGATCGACTCCGGAACAGGAATGCGCAGTCGCAACGTACTGACTTCGGCTACCGTTACTACCGGCAGCCCACTGGAATTTGAGGTGCCTGCCTGCACCAGGGCCCCAGTATCGGCATAGCGCCAAGTCACGACCCCGTCATAGGGCGCAACGATGCGTGAATAGTCCGACATGGCGGTGTAGTGTTGCTGATTGCCACGCGCCACTTCTAATTCCTGCTTGGCAGCCGATAGCGCAGACTTGGCCGCTTCGACCTGGGCCTCGGAAGCGCGATCTTTCGCGCTGGCATCGTCAAGCTCCTGCTGCGCGATCAGGCCGGGACGAACCTTGTCGGTGTTGGTCAGCCGCAACGCATTGGCATGCAACGCCACATGGTCGGCCTCGGCGCGAGCAACATCGCTCTGGGCCCGCAAGATCTCTTCTTCCGCGTGATGTACGCCGGCCGTCGCCTCGTTGGCCTCGGCGACGATCTCGGGTACATCCAGAGTTGCCAGCACCTGGCCCTGGTGGACATGGTCCCCGATGTCGACATAAATGTGCTGGATATATCCAGCTACCTTGGCATGCAACTCTACGTTCTGGTAGGGGCTGAACTGTCCTGCGATGGACATCGAATTCGAAATCGCGTCACGTTTCACCCTTGCGACGGCAGCGAAAGCAATCCGGTCTCCGTTGTCGGCAACTGCTCCGCCGGGCCTGAGGCCGGCTGAACTGGCGCGAACCCGGCGCGCCAAGGCGATTGCGGCAATCAAACACACTACGGCCACACCTAATGCGAGAAACTTGTGCACAGGGCGAACCTGCATAAATTTCCTCTTTCGGACGAATCAGCGTTACAACCAACCAGAGTTCAAACCGACCGCACCTGTGGCCCGGAGCTGAAATCTGACAAGTACTTAGGATGAGGACGGAAGACGTCCTACCGGGCAGGCGGAGGCCGAAGAGAACGATGAAGATCCTGCAGGCCGAGATTTCTTGCCGCCGGAACACGAGAGTCGCTGGGCACAAAAGATTCACGATGTAGTAGTACAAAGGGAAGGAAAAGAACCGCGAGCCAAGGCAGCAGGGCAACTGGCGGAAGAGTGGGCTTTAGCTGCAGCTTCTGTCCGTTCAACCAAAGCTTGGCGGCCGTGGAAGGACTGACATTATCGACGGATCCGTGGCCATATACCGCCGTCTTCGAATGGAACGCAAACACGAAAACAAGCAGGCAGAGAGCTAGCTCAAGCACCCAGCGCCGCTTCATGAAGTATCTGGTTCGCAGAATCAGAGGTATGCTACCCCGCCGCATCCTACTCATTATACGTGCAACACGGCCATCGGTGAGCGCATTTCTAGCGAATACCCGTTCTCAAGGTGGTGATCTCCGATCCCTGATTCTCCGATAACCACTTTCGGCCGCGTTATAGGCTGTTTGCATGTCTCCACATCGAACATTTCATTAAATGTTAACGATGCGTGACTGATTTCAGCTCCGATAGGAAAATCGCGATGCTATCCCCATCAGCTTGAGAACCTTATAGACATCTACGTTCACCTTGCACAGAACAACCTTGACGTTTTTCTCATCTGCCAGCCTGATCAGATCTTCCAGCGCCCGGAGAGCACTGGAATCGATCCGGAGCATCGATGAAAAATCCAGAGGCAATTCTCCGTCCGCGCCGGTCAGGTTCTCACTGGCGTTTTGCAAAGAGCAGGTTATTTGCCGACTATCCACCGCGAGTTCCACATTGTTCATGGTTGTCATACGCACACCTGTTCATCAACGGTCTGTGACTTGGACGCATGCTTCGGCTTCGCCAATCCTCGTCCGCGATACGCGCTCCAGAACAGCTCTACTAATTCGCTCAACAGCGGCATCCGCGGGTTCGAGCGCCAGGAGGGATCGTCAAAGGCGATCTTGACGAGATCCGGCATCGCCCGCTCGAACTCCTCTTTGGAGATTCCCAGCTCGGCAATCGAGCGCGGAATGGCCAGTTGATCGAGCAATCCCTCGGTTGCCGTCACCAGGTTCTGCACTTTTTCTTCAACCGTGGTGCCACCCAGACCTAGCAAATCGGCCATCATGGCGTACTTCTTATGGGCGATATAGCCCTTCTGGTTCGGCGAGGGCATAAATTTCGTCGGCACCGCCGCGTTATAGGCGATGACGTGCGGCAGCATCAGTGCATTGGCTTTGCCGTGCGCCACGTTGAAGCGCGCCCCGAAGGCGTGCGCCAGTGCGTGATTGACGCCTACGGAGGCGTTGGAAAACGCGATGGCCGCGATGCACGCCGCATTATGCATCATGCTGCGAGCTTCCTCGTCGCGCGGATTCTCGTAGCAAGTGGGCAGATACCGGAACACCAGCCGGATCGCCTGTACTGCGTTGGAGTCGGTGTAGGGTGAAGCGTAAATTGAGACGCCAGCCTCGAGAGCGTGCGTCAAGCAGTCAACCCCGGTATCTGCGGTAAGCCCTTTCGGCATCGACATCACGAACTGCGGATCGACAATGGCAACGTCGGGGCTCAGCGAATAGTCGGCGAGCGTAACCTTCCGCCCAGCCTCTTTGTCCAGCAGGACAGCAAACGGAGTAACCTCGCTGCCTGTTCCGCTGGTGGTGGAGATGGCAATCAGGCGTGCCCGGTTGACCTTCTCCGTCGGGTACTGGACCACGCGCTTACGCAGGTCCAGGAAGGGCGCGGCGAGTTCCTCCAGATCAGCCTCTGGCGACTCGTACTTGAGCTTCATGATCTTGGCCGCGTCGATCACCGACCCGCCACCTAGCGCGATGATCTGGTCGGCCTTATAGAAGTTGAGCGCCTCGACTCCCTGCATCACGACCTTGACTTCGGGCTCCGCATCCGGAATCACGGAAACATGCACCAGGGTCTCGGGCGGAATGTAGCGCCGGACCGTGTTGACATGGCCGAGGTGCTCCATCGCCGGATTGGTGATGATGATGGTTGAGCGCGATGGGAAGAGGTGAAGATTCTCCACCGCATTCATGTTGAAGTAAATCTGATTGGGAACTCGGAACCACATGTGTGCCTGCGTCCTCCGCGCCACGCGTTTGATGTTCAGGTAGTGGTAGACGTTGACGTTGTCGGTGGTGCTGTTGCCTCCGCCGGTTCCGCAACCGAATGAAAACGTGGGCACCATATCGTTATAAACGCCGCCCAGCGCTCCAATCGATCCTGGCGAGTTCACAATGATCCGGCCTGCGTTCATTACTTCGCCGAACTTGCTGATGATCTCGTCGTTGCGCGAAAAGATGACGGCCGTATGTCCCAGCCCGCCGGCGTGATTGACGTCGATGCAGACCTTCAGCGCCTCATCCACGGATTTGGCCCGATACACCGAGAGCACCGGGAACAACTTCTCGACGGACAGCGGATGTTCGCGCCCGACGCCTCGAATCGGTGTAATCAGGAGCTTGGTGGCGGGTTTCACCGACAGCCCGACCAGACGCGCAATGTCAGTGGCCTTCTGGCCGACCGCCATGGGCTGCATGAATCCGGTCTTCGGATCGATCACCGTCCGGCCCAGTAGTTCCGTCTCTTTCTCGTTGCAGATGTGCGCGCCCAGTTCCGAAAATTCCTGCAGCACCCGTTCGTAGATTTCGTCATCGATTACGACCGTCTGTTCAGAAGCACAGATGGTTCCGTTATCAAAAGTCTTTGAGGTGATGATGTCCACGACGGCCATGCCCACGTCGGCAGTCTTCTCCAGATAGACAGGAGTGTTCCCCGGTCCAACTCCCAAGGCGGGCTTGCCGGAACCGTAGGCCGCTTTCACCATGCCCGGGCCGCCGGTAGCATCAATCAGACCTACATCCTTGTGGTGCATCAGGTAGGCGTTGTCTTGCAGGTTATGTCCCTGCAGGCAGGTAAAAACGCCCTCAGGCGCGCCATGCTTCACCGCCGCCTCATACATGATGCGGACCGCCTCGTAGCAACAGTGCCCCGCGCTGGGATGCGGGCTGAAAATGACCGCATTCCGCGTCTTGATGGCCATGATGCACTTGAACAGGACTGTGGAAGTCGGGTTCGTAATCGGCAACAGCGAAAAGATGACGCCGATTGGTTCCGCGACTTCCGTCAGGCCGCGCTCGGGAAACTCACGAATCGGGCCGACCGTGCGCTTGTCCTTGACGTAGTTGTAGACGAACTCCGTCGCCACCATATTCTTGATGGCCTTGTCTTCCATAACGCCGAGCCGGGTCTCCTCAATCGCCAGTCGGGCCAGATATTGAGCCTGTTCAAGTCCAGCCAGCACCATCGGTTTGACAATGCGATCCACGTCTTCTTGCGTGTACTGCGTAAAGACGGCCGCGGCGGCTCTGGATTGGCTGACCAGCCCTTCCAGGTAGGCAATCCGCTCCTCAGTGAGGGGTGCAGCTTTTTCTGTCATACCTCTATCCTTTTTACCGGCTCGCATTATGACGAAACTCTCGACACGCACCGCTTGTGCGTCAACGCCGGTTGCGTCCCCAAAATATTGGGAACACCGCCCTCCAGTATCTGTAGTGCTGACCCATGTGACAGTGAGCGCTGTCACTCCGGGATGTGAGGCCCGTCCAAGGTCGATTAGACGAGGCCAGGTTGCGTACAAAGCTTCAGACTTCCCGATAGGCAGTTCCACTCTGTACCGGGCGAAACGCACCCGGGAGCCTTATTGACCCTTTTTGTTGGCGAGCGAGCGCACGTAGTTGACCAGGTTCCAAAGTTCGTTCTGATTCACCCGGACTGGTTCCGACGGCATCCGGCCGTGGCCGTTCTTCAGAATGTAGAAGAGTGCCCCGTCGGTCTGATCTTTCAAGCTCGCGGGATCGCTGAAGTCAGGCAACGTGAGCTTTTCGGAAATGGCCACGTCGCCCTTGCCGTCACCGTTCTCGCCGTGGCACATCGCGCAATCGTAGGTATAGTATTTTTTGCCTTGGGCGATGGACTCCGGCGTAGGCTTGACCGGATTTGGCTGCCGTACCGCTTCAGCGGGTATGGCCGGAGCGGCCGGAGCCGCAGTTTGGGGAGGAGTGGGGTTCTCCTGCGCCGCCAGAGTCAACAGGCAAAGCAATAACATCAGGCAAAGTGCGAAGGGCTTCAGCATGGTGGTCTCCCTCGTTCGCCGAACGACGGACGATTACTAACTATTCATTATTGGCTTTGTGCTACAGCGATTCGGTGAGTTGACTCACAGGGAGGTGTGATCGTCGACGCCACAGCAGTGGTTATACCGGCTGCTTCGTATGCTTGAAGGGACGGGCATTTTCCCCCTGGTAGTCCGTCACGACGTGCCCGTGTCCACGCAGAATGTACTTGTAGGTGGTCAGACCCTCAAGCCCGACCGGACCGCGGGCATGCAGCTTGCTGGTGCTGATTCCCACTTCCGCTCCGAATCCGTAGCGATAGCCATCAGCGAATCTTGTGGAGGCGTTGTGATAAACGCCGGCCGCATCGACTTCCAACAGGAAGCGTCCCGCCTGGGTGGCGTCATTGGTCACGATGGTCTCGGTGTGGCCCGAACCGTGCAAATGAATGTGGTCGACTGCTTCGTCCAGATCGCGCACAACCCGGACGGCGAGGATGAGGTCTCCGTACTCCGTGTGCCATTCGTTAGCAGGTACGGGCTCAATCGATGCGCTATCCAGGATCTGCCTGGTCTTCTCGCATCCTCGCAGACGAACTCCACGCGACTTCATGCGCTCCGCCAGCCGCGGCAGAAATTCAGCAGCGATGGCCTCATGCACCAGCGCGGTCTCCGCCGCGTTGCAGGCGGCCGGATAGCTGGTCTTGGCGTCGTCGAGGATGGCCAGTGCCATGTCGAAGTCGGCGGCGGCATCGACGTAGATGTGGCAGATGCCCTCGGCATGGCCGAGCACCGGGATGCGGGTCGCCGACTGCACATACTCCACAAGCTGCTTCGAGCCGCGAGGAATCACCAGATCGACGAGGTCAGACATGCCGAGCAACGCCTGCACCGCTTCCCTTCCGGTGACCAGACCAACAGCGTCATCCGAGATGTCATGAGCGCGCAACCCTGAACGGATGATATCGACCAAAACCGACGCTGTCCGCTCTACTTCTTTTCCAGCCTTGAGGATCACTGCATTCCCGGATTTCAACGCCAGTGCGCTGATCTGGGTCACGGCATCAGGCCGGGCCTCGAAAATAACAGCCAGTACACCTAGAGGACACGTTATCTTCTCGAGAATGAGATCATCGTCGAGTTCGGTGCGCTCCAGCACACGGCCCAGTGGATCAGGTAGATCGGCAACGCTTCGCACCGACCTCGCCATGTCGGAGATTTTGTGCTGGTCCAGGCGTAACCGATCTAGGTTTGCCGACGAGAGCTCGCCCGCTCGCAGCAGCTCTTCGGCCTCGGCGACGTCCTCGCGGTTGGCTCGCAGAATACGTTCTGCGTTGGACTCGATCAGGCCCGCGACAGCGCGGAGGGTCGCATTCCGGCGCTCGGCGGGAACTCTCGCCAGCGATCTCGAGGCTCGCTTGCTGCACTCGGCAATCTCGCGAACGGTGCCGGTCATTCCTCACTCTCCGGCAGGAACAGCGTTCCGAGGGCTTCGCCTGCGCAGACGCGCTCCACAACCTGAGGAGTTCGTCCATTGGCAATCACCGCCAGGCCACCGGCCTCAGTTGCGATCTGTGCCGCCTCCAGCTTGGTGAACATGCCGCCGCGACCGCGGCCATTTTTGCCTTTGGCGAAGCTCAGCACTCGTTGCGTAACTTCCGGCACTACGGAAATGAGTTGTGTTCCGGCTGAAGTGGGATCGCCATTGTAGAGGCCGTCAACGTCAGACAGCAGCAGCAGCAGATCGGCGTCGACGTGGGTCATCACCAGGGCTGAGAGCTTATCGTTGTCGCCAAAGACGCGCTCCCGCTCGGCCGAATTGGCGGGCCTGTCCAACTCTACCGTGGACACCGTGTCGTTTTCGTTGATCACCGGAATCACACCCAACTGCAGCAGCGACGAGAGCGTGCGGTGCAAATTCTGATAGCGCACAGGGTCGCGGAAGTCATCCTCGGTCAGCAACACTTGTGCGATGCGGCATCCCAGCTTCTCGAAGGCATCGTCGTAGATCGCCATCAGGCGGCTCTGACCGATGGCCGCGCAGGCCTGTATCTCCGACAACTGCTCGGGGCGCTTGGCGATGCCGATTCGTTCCATGCCAAGGCCGACGGCTCCCGAGGACACCAGCAGGACTTCGCGGCCGGCGATGCGCAGGCCGGCCACCGACTCGACGATGCCGGAGAGGCGGCCCAGGGCCAGCCGGCCGTCATCACGCATGATCACGGTCGTCCCCAGCTTGATGACGATGCGGCGGGCATTAGCAACGCGACGGCGAAGCGCTGCTTCGTCTTGCATCGGGGTTCGCCCAACGGCGGTTGAGTCTGTCGGCTTTGCTTTGTCTCTAGGCACAGTTCTGAAGTCTGCTGTGACGCGTTCCGCTCTCTATCCTATCGGGAACGGTCAACATCTTCTATGGCGGGGAGAAGAGGATGGCAAGGCTACCTCGCGCCGCCGGCGGCGGCCATGCTCTGCCATAAGAAGCGCACCAGAAGAACGCTGCCGATCATGAATGCAATGACAGCACAGATCAGGACAGTTGCTACGATTGGCTCCTGCTGGCGCGTTGGCGGCGTCACACCAAGGTAGTTGGTGTAGACGCGGTAGAGCAGGCGGAGCAGCAGGCCACGCTTGGGCGGCAGCGTTTGTGGAGCGTCAGGGTGCAATTCATCCATCTGCGTTAGGGACTTCTGATTTCAATCTTACGGCACATATGCTGTAAGTGTGAAAAAGCCGGAGCTGAGATGCTCCGGCTTCGCAGTCAGACTCGCTATTGCGGTGAGGCTAGGCTGACTTCTTATCTTTCTGGCCCATGTCTTTTTGCCCCTGGCCCATGCGGTCCCGGTCCGACTGCGGGTTCTTCTGCTGCTGGTTCTGGTTTGGAATGCCTTGAGTCTGCTTGTTCTGGTCCTGCTTATTCTGGTCTTGCTTGTTCCTGTTCCAATCCTGGTGCGAGGTATCCTGATTCTGTTTGCGATCTTCGAAGTCTGCCATTCGTTGTTTCTCCTTGGGATTTACGTGCGAGTACTTACGTTCCGATGGCAGAGGCACAGCGCGAAGATGCCTCCACAATTGTGGCGCTGCAGCTCAATTCTTCGGCACGTTATATAAGTGCACGGGATCACGAGGAGAGTGCCTGTGCTGCAATGATCTCGAAGCCTAAGGTGTCTGGCACCTTAGGCCGGTATTGTTTTCGAGGCACGACAAGCCGCTTCAGGCGGCACGGTGTAGGATGACATCCAACACATCCCACATTCAACCGGGGAGATCTGACTTGAGACGATGGACTGCAGTACTGGTTCTTCTGCTGGCAGTTTCTACGATCGCTGAAGGCAAGTCCACGAAACTGGTGGCCAGCTTCAAGAATCCCAGCTACTCGGGGCCGGCGTTTCACAAAGTGCTGATCATTGGCATGAGTAACGATCCTGGCATCCGCTCCGACTTCGAAGATGCGCTCGCGACCAAGCTGACCAGCCCCACTCTCGAAGCCATTCCCGGACACTCGCTGCTGCTGAGACCCGACTCCTCCAATCTCGATCTCCGGTACCTGAAGGCGCAGATTAGCGAAAACAAGATCGACGCCGTGATCGTCTCCCGCCTCATGCACATCGATAAGAATCTCACTTATATTCCTGGCCACAGCTATATGCTTCCTTATCCGTACTACCGCTCGTTCTACGGCTATTACGGAAACATCTACCCGCAGGTTTACTCTCCCGACTACCTGCGCGAAGACACTACGGTGCGGATCGAGACCAACGTCTACGCCACCAGCACGGCGGAGGGGGAGCTCGTCTGGAGTGGCATCAGCGACACCTTCAATCCGAGATCTGCTCCGAAAGCCATCGAGAGCGTGGTCAAGGTAGTGGTGCAGGAATTGCAGAAGCAAGGCATCTTCTAAGCTGTAATCCTTTCTTAGCCTGAATTTTCCTTCGACCCGACCTCGAAGAGACGTTTGGTCAAGAGCACGAGTCCAAGAATCTGGGTCCACTCGGAGACGATGTTGCCGACCACCTGCCCCCAGCGGCTACTGGGGCTCATATGGCGAAAGAGCAGCACCCATGCGGTTCCGGTCACCAGCAGGAACAGCGTCAGCGAGTGTTCGCGGATAAACTCCTCGATTGCCGAAGGCAGCTTGCCTTTGGGCTGCTTACTCTCGCTTGAGCCCCGCTCGTAAAGGCGCTTCGTGGCGATGATGGTCACGCACACACCAGTCCAGTCGGCAATCGCGTTGCCGAAGAACGATCCCCAATGCGTCGAAGGATTCGACCTGATGTAGAGTGCAATCAATACCATCACAACGCTGAGAGCGGTGAGGCTCAGCGAGTGCTTTTGCAGGAAACTCTTCCGTTTTCCGCTGGGTTTCATGCACTTACTGTACCTCGCAACCGGGCGCAACTTCGCTGTTGAGTTCCACGCCGTCAGCGAATATACTCGCCGCCCAATCGCCTACCAGCAAGAACGAGGCTCGTCGCGCGAGGGTGGCGGCCACCGGCGCAGCGTTCGCTTGCTGCCGGCGGCCAGTCTTGTTCGAATGAGAGGAACACCGCATGCCGAGCCCTGCGATTCTTGATGTCGCTATCGGAATAGCCTTCGTCTACCTGTTTCTCAGCCTCATCTGTTCCGTCGTGAACGAAGGCATCGCCGCTATCTTTTCCTTGCGCGCCAAGAACCTGGTGCGCGGCATCAACAGCCTGTTCTCGAAAAGTACAGCGGCCAGTGGACGGCCTCTCGTTGACGCTCTCTATGCACATGGCTTGATCCGCGGACTGTACCTGGATCCGAGTGAGGTGGACGATGCCAACCCGCTGGGCGCGTCTAGTTCGGGCAAGCCCGGACCAACAACGCCGCTAACTTCCAGTCCGGCCGGTCTTCCCGCGCAATTAGCGGCGCTCGAGCAGACGGCGCGAGGCGTGGTGGGAGACTTGCTCGTGGAGAACCTGCGCTTTCCCTCGGTGCTGGCGCTGGTAAAGAAGGCGCGTGTCAATCTGCCGGCGTATATTCCGGCCAATGTCTTTTCGACGGCATTGATCGACATCGTTTCGCCGCCCGATCCTACGCGCGCGCGAGTGCTGGGCGACATTCGCGAGGCCATCGCCAATCTTCCGCCGAGTCCGACCAAGCAGGCGCTGCTCAGCCTGGTCGCCGACACCCAGAAAGATGTGGCCGAGTTCCAGCAGAAAGTGGAGAGCTGGTTCAACGATTCGATGGATCGTGCCGCGGGATGGTACAAGAAGCGCACGCAGAGGATTCTGCTGGGCATCGCGCTGGTGATCACGCTCGCATTGAATGTCGACACTATTAAGCTGGCGCAGGGTTTGTGGACGAATCCAACCGTGGCAAAAGCGACAGCCGACCTCGCAGAGAAGTACGTCAGCAGCAATTCGCCGAATTCGCCAGGCGACTTGCAGTCGCAGGCCGAAACGCTGATCAACGTCGGACAGCAATTGCCTTTCGCCTTCGGCTGGCGCGCATGGCCGAGCGGCGGCACTCTGTTCTGGGCCGAGAGCGCGGCGGGCTGGCTGATCACAGTGCTGGCTCTGTCGCTGGGCGCGCCGTTCTGGTTCGACACTCTGAACAAGTTCATGTCCCTGCGTTCAGCGGTGAAACCGAAACAAAAGAGCCAGGCCGAGAGCAGCAAGGACGGCTAACGCGCCGACGCGAATCTCTTCCAGAAAATCTCGCTCTGTCATCCTGAGCGTAGGTTCGCGTCTTCGCGAACCGGAGTCGAAGGACCCCTATTGCCGCTCGGATTCCTATCGCGTGCCGGGACTGCACTCACAATAGAGCTGTCTACCCAGCGCTGAAGCGCTGGGCTAAGCTCAGTCGTCCCGCACAGCGGGACTGATTCTGTCTCAAGGCCAACGATCCAGCGAGTCGGAGGACTTGCCGATGTTTCAGTCGGGACCAATACCGCTTCACAGCGAATGAGACCGGCATTCGCGTCGCCTACTCCCGATTGTCGATCTGGGCGCGCTGCAGCGTGTCCGAATAATCGATGTAGACCGACTTCCACTCGGTGTAGAAGTCGATGGCGCCGATTCCGCCTTCGCGGTGGCCGTTGCCTGTGGCCTTCACGCCGCCGAAGGGCAGATGCACTTCAGCGCCAATGGTGGGAGCGTTGATGTAGGTGATGCCGGCATACAGATCGCGCATGGCGGTAAACGCCTTGTTCACGTCCTTGGTGTAAATGGAGGACGAGAGCCCGTACTCGATGTCGTTGGCAATCTCGATAGCGTTCTCCAGACCGTCACAGGCGATGATCGAGACGACCGGTCCGAAAATTTCTTCCTGCGCGATGCGCATTTTGGGATCGACGTCGGCGAAGACCGTCGGTGCAACGAACCATCCGTGGTTGTAAGCTTCCCCTTCCAGACGATGGCCGCCGCACAGCATCTTCGCGCCTTCGTCCTTGCCGATCTTGATGTACTTCAGGTCGGTTTCCATCTGGTTGGAGTTGACGGCGGGCCCCATGTCCACGCTCTCGTCGAGACCGTTGCCAACCTTCAGGCCCTTGGCGCGTGCGACCAGTTCGTCGACAAACTTCCGGTAGACGCCCTTCTGCACGATGATGCGGCTGGTGGCGGTGCAGCGCTGTCCGGTGGTGCCGAATGCGCCCCAGAGCGCACCTTCCAGCGCCAGTTCGAGGTTGGCGTCGTCGAGCACGATCATGGGATTCTTGCCGCCCAGCTCGAGCGAGCAGTGCTTGAAAGTCTTGGCCGCTTCCTGCCCAACGATCTTGCCAACCGCGGTCGATCCGGTGAGCGACACCGCACGAACATCGGGATGCTGAGTCATCGGCGTGCCTACGTCGCCGCCGAAGCCGGTGACGATGTTCACCACTCCGGCGGGAACGCCCGCGTCATGCAAGGCCTGCACAAAGTTGAAGGTCGAGAGCGGTGTATCCTGCGCGGGCTTGATGACGGCGGTATTGCCGGAGACCAGCGCCGGAAACAGCTTCCATGAGGGGATCGCCATGGGGAAGTTCCACGGCGTGATCATGGCGCACACGCCCAGCGGCTGCCGGATCGCCATGGCGAACTTGTTCGGCAGCTCGGAGGGAACGGTCGGACCAAACAGGCGGCGACCTTCGCCGGCGGTGTAGTAGCCGCAGTCGATGGCTTCCTGCACGTCGCCGCGGGTCTCCTTGATGACCTTCCCCATCTCGCGGGTCATCATCTGCGCATATGCTTCCTTGCGCTGGATCAGCAGCTCGGACGCTTTGTATAGAATCTCGGCGCGGCGCGGCGCGGGCACCAGACGCCACTTCTTGTAGGCCTGGCTGGCGGCCTCGATGGCCTGGTCAACGTCGTCCTTACCCGACTTCTGAAAGATGCCGACCACTTCGCGGGTGTCGGCGGGGTTCAGGTTCTCGAAGGTGTGTCCGGTGCGGCTGGCGACCCACTCGCCGCCAATGAAATTCTTGTGGACCTTGGGTGTCGCGCCAGTACTTACCGCAGCGGTTTTCTGTTCCATAGTAGCCATATAAAGGATTGCCTCCCAGCAAACTGCAAACTCTTAATCGTACCAAAGGCAAAAGCACCGCGCCGCGGATTGCGCGCATTTCACGGATGGTAGGGGGCCTATTCCTGACCTCTCATGATTCTTACCCAATCTGTCACTTACCCAACCTGTCATCCCGAACCCGCTTTAGCGGTGAGGGATCTGCGGTTCCCTGCGGCTGGCCCCCTGTTCGCGTGTCATCCCGACCGAGGAGCGTCCGCCGGAGGCGGAGGCTCCGAGTGGAGGGACCTGCAGTTCACCACAGACCGCTACGCGGCTCCGGGGATTCTTTGACCGCAAACTCCACCCGGCGTTTTCACCCCGGGCTCACAGTGCACCGCCGCTGTGCGGCTGGAGCTTTCGCTGGATCGATTTGGGTCGCCGACCGAGCTTCATGCTCCGGGAGAGAAGACAGATGAATGGGCCGCCAGCACTGTGGGATTCTTGACCTTCTACCACTGGCCACTAACCACTATCCACTGTTTTTTACGTCCGATAACGCGCAATCCCCCTAACCCCTATCATTTAGAATCAACAACTTGGCGAAAAAATCCCGCCAAAATATTGAGCGCCTAGTACTTATACGCAAAATATTGAGCCCCTTACACTTAGTATCGGCTCTGCCGCAAATACAAAGAGGTCACGACGCCGAAGCGCCGGACCTCCAGCGACAGAGTATCCCGGGCCGGAAGAGTGCGCAAGTTACCAAAGTGCATCCACGGCGGTGGAACGGGGCCTGAACACCCCGCAATTCCTGGCACCATGCCAGCGACAGCCCCATCGGTTTGCCGGCATCAAGACTGCCATGTGACGATCGGCGAGTGGCTTCCAATCGAGCTTTCCTGTGAGGCGGACCGCGTCTGCCTCGTGCGCAGAAAATGCCTGCCCCGTTCGGACTGCAGAAATGGCAGTTCAGCGCGGATTTCAACCGTTCGCTGCAACCATGCTTCACTCTGCCGGGTGAGGCACCGCACTGCGCCAGGCCGGCCAAGCATACGACAATCATGACTAAAGGCAGCGCCGCGGTGCGCCTTTCATAACCATTCTTCCATCATCCACCGCACGCTGCTCCTTCAAGGCTCCCAGGAGAGACGATCGTGAGCACCCAGACGTTGTCGCCCGAACCCTGCATTTTGCCAGTACCCGAAGTGAAACGGCCCAGCCTGCGCATCCTGCAGCCGGAGGTCACCTACACCGGCGCGCAAATCGCACCCCTGCAGAAAGGTCTGCCCAAGCAGACGCAGTCGCTATGCCCGGAATGCACCAAGGTGATCGCAGCCGACATCTTCGCCGAGGACGGCAAGGTGATCATGCAGAAAACCTGCGCCGAGCATGGCAGCTTCCGCGACATCGTCTTCAGTGACGTCGAGCTTTATCTCAAGATGGAGGAATGGAACTTCGGCGACAACCTGGGGCTGAGCAATCCCCAGATCGAGGGCGGCACGTCGTGCCCAGACGATTGCGGTCTGTGCAGCATGCATACCTCGCACACAGCGCTGGCCAATGTCGACCTCACTAACCGCTGCAACCTCACTTGCCCGGTCTGCTTCGCCAACGCCAACGTCGCGGGCTATCTCTACGAGCCCAGCTTCGAGCAGGTGCGCGGCATGCTACAGACCTTGCGCGATGAGCGGCCCGTGGACGGCCGGGTGGTGCAGTTCTCCGGTGGCGAGCCCACGATTCATCCGCGCTTCTTCGACATCCTTAGTATGGCTCGCGAGATGGGCTTCACCCACATTCAGGCCGCGACCAACGGCATCGAGCTGGCCGATCTTGAGTTCGCGAAACAGGCCAAGGCGGCCGGACTGGCAACGCTGTATCTGCAATTCGACGGCGTCACCGACGATGTCTATCGCCGCACGCGCGGGCAGGCACTGCTTGCGACCAAGATGCGCGTCATCGAGAACTGCCGCGCCACCGGCATGAAGATCGTCTTTGTGCCCACCATCGTCAAGGGCGTCAACGATCACCAGGTTGGCGACATTGTGCGCTGTGCCATCGACAACGTCGACACTGTGTCAGGCATAAGCTTTCAGCCGGTGGCCTTCACCGGCCGCATTGCCAAGCACGAACTGCTGGCCAAGCGCTTCACCCTGTCCGATCTCGCGCGCACGGTCAGCGAGCAGACCGGCATCACCGATCCGCGCGCGGACTGGTTCCCGCTGGCCTGCGTGACTCCGTTCTCGAAGTTCACGGCTGCCCTGCGTGGCACCGGAGTGCCGACCATCTCGTCACATCCTCACTGCTCGCTGGGTACCTACCTCTTTGTCGACGAGCAGTCGAAAGCGGCGGTGCCTATCACGCAGTTCGTTGACGTGCCCAACATGCTGCAGGACATGGAAGAGCTTTCCCGCCGCGCGAACAAGGCTCACCTCAAGTTCTATAGCAAGATGAAGGCGTGGCAGGCAATGAGGAAGCACTTCAAGCCGGAACTCGCACCGCCGGGATTGACGTTCACGAAGTTCCTGCAGACGCTGCAAGGCCTGACCAACAAGAAGCTGGGACGCGATGGCAAAGACGGCACTTTCACCTATCGCACCTTGCTGGTCGCGGGCATGCACTTCCAGGATGCTTACAACTACGACATCGAGCGGGTGAAGCGCTGCGTGATTCACTACGCCACGCCCGACGGCAAGCTATATCCCTTCTGCACCTATAATTCGGGCCCTTGCTACCGCGAGAAGATCGAGCGCCAGTTCTCGGTGCCGTGGGATGGGGAGAAGCAACTAGCAACTAGCAACTAGCAACTAGCTGTTAGCTATAAGCTGTCAGCTATTAGCTGAGGGCTATTCGCTGTCAACTTATGGCCAATCTAGCCGCGCTGCGGCGGGATGGTGAGCCCGGAGCGTCAGCCCCTGGTGCGTGCTCTCACTATCCACTAACTACTGACCACTATCCACTTCTTCTACCCCGGGGGCCACGTCAGATCGCGTCCGCCCAGCAAGTGCAGATGCAGGTGAAACACGGATTGGCCGGAGCGCGGGCCAACGTTGTACACCGTGCGATAGCCGTCTTCAATGCCGCGCTCGCGACCAATCTTGGCCGCGATGAGCTGGCAATATCCGAGGATCTCGGCGTCTTCCGGCTGGGCTGCATCCAGCCCGCGCAGATGTTCCCTGGGAATAATCAGCACATGGGTTGGCGCCTTGGGATTGATGTCTTCGAAGACGTACACCTTGTCGTCCTCGTAAACTCTTTTCGACGGGATCGTGCCGGCAATGATCTTGCAGAATAGGCAGTTTGGGTCCATGAGAGCGCCATCCTGTGAATTGTTGAAATGATGGTAACAGCCTCAGTCTCCAGTCGTAGGGAGCTTGGCATCGAGTCAGGGCTTCAGCCACACCACCGGAAAGCTATGCCCAAGGCGACGGAAATCGGAATCACTGGTCACCAGAGTACCCTTGTGTTCGATGGCCAGGGCCGCCGCAAAGCTATCAATGTAATACAGTTTGTACTTGGCTTTGACTTCCGCAGCCTTGAGGGCATGCTGCGGAGTTACGTCGATGTAGTTGATCGGCAAAGGATGGAGGATACTCATAGATGTCATCGCCCGGTCCGGGCCCTGTGTTCGAAGCACGAATCCATAGACTTCCCCATAATTCACGGCTGACATCAATATTTGCGCCCTACCGCCCACCGCATCCTTGATCAATTGGTTGACTCTCAGGGCTCCGGCTTTGTTCTGGAGGAAAGCCAATAGCGCTCCAGCGTCAAACACGTACGTCTTCATCGCTCGCGCTTGCCTTCCCTACGGTGTTCTCTCGTCCAGAGGGCGACCATATCCGGGCCATCCGCGAGGAAACCCATGATCCGATCCACATAATCCTCGGTTATGGGCTGAAGTACGATGCGACCAAACTGATCCTCGAGGAAGCACACTCTGGTCCCGGCTTCAATCCCATGCTTTCGACGAAGTTCGGCTGGGATAACCACCTGTCCTTTTGAGGTCAAAGTAGCACTTATTTCCTTCATGGCTTACATTCTACTCGAAGTAAGACAGGCAACCAATCGTAATTCTGTGCCTTGGGCTTAGCAATAGCATGCCCTGCTTTCTCTACTGCCTGATCCGGGGGTTGAAGGCCGAGTACAGCAGGTCGGTGAGGAAGTTCACCAGCACGTAGGTCAGGCCGATGACCAGGATGCAGCCCTGCACCAGGTAGTAGTCGCGGTTGGAGATTGCCTGCACCGTCAGGCGGCCAATGCCGGGCCAGGAGAAAATCGTTTCGGTGACGATGGCTCCGGCAAGCAGGGCGCCGAACTGCAGCCCCACCACCGTCAGCACCGGAATCATGGCGTTATGCAGGGCGTGCCGGTAGACAACCTGACGCTCGGGCAGACCCTTGGCGCGGGCGGTGCGGATGTAGTCCTGGCCGAGTTCCTCCAGCATCGAGGTGCGCACCATGCGGGTCAGGATCGCGGCCAGCGCGCCTCCCATGGTGATGGCCGGCAGAATGATGTTGGCGAACGACCCGGAGCCCGACACTGGCAGCCATCCCAGATCGATCGCAAAGATCAGGATCAGAATAGGTCCCAGCGCGAAGTTGGGGAACGACAATCCCAGCAACGAGACGAAGCTGAGCAACCGGTCGTCCCAGCGGTTGCGACGCAGGGCCGAACGCACTCCTGCGGGAATCGCCAGCACCAGCGCGACAAACAACGCCGACAACGTGAGTTCCACGGTATAGGGATAAGCCTGCGCGATGATGTGTCCGACATTCTGATTGAAGCGCAGCGACTTACCCATGTCGCCATGCACGATGCCTCGCCAGTAACGTACATACTGCTCGCCCAGCGGAACATCCAGACCATAGGCATGTCGCGCCGCAGCGAGATCGACCGCGGCAGCACCCTCGCCCAGCATCTGCTGGATGGGATCGCCCGGCACCAGGTGAATCAAAAGAAAGACCACCGACACCACCAGCCAGACAACCGGCAACATGGAGAGGAGTCGGGTCAGCAGATAGCGCAGCATCAGCTGGCCAGGGGAGTAGCAGGCGAGGGAGAAGTGGTTTGCGATTGCCCGGCCGCGCCGGCCAGTTCGATTTTGACGCTGTCGACACGCAAGCCGTCCATACCGGCAACAGTGTAGCGCCGGCCATCATATTCGAAGCTGTCGCCAACCTTGGGAATCTTCTGCAATTGCGTGAGTACGAAGCCGGCCAGGGTCTCAAAGCCTTCGTCGCGGGGCAGGCGGATCTGGTATTGCATCTCCAGGTCGCGGATGTTGACCGCGCCATCGAGGGTCATCGAGGCTGCGCCGGGCGCAAATTGAGGTTCGGCAACATCGAATTCGTCCTCGATTTCGCCGACCAGTTGCTCCAGCACATCTTCCACCGTGACCACGCCCGCGGTCGAGCCGAATTCATCCACCACTACCGCCAGGTGACGCTTGCGATGCTTGAATTCGACCAGCAGGTCGGGAAGCGGCTTGGTCTCGGGAACCACCAGCACTTCGCGCATGATCTGGCTGATTTTCAGGCTGCTAGGACGTGCGGTCAGGCCTCCAGCTTGCGAGCGTGCCAAGCGATAACGCATCCAGCGCATCAGGTCCTTCGAGTACAGCACACCAATGATGTGCTCGGGGCCGCGCATGGTGTCGTAGACCGGTACGCGCGAGTGCTGCTCGTCGACCACCCGTTCCAGCGCATCGTCGAGTGACATGTCCGCGGGCAGGGAGAAGATGTCAGGCCGCGGCACCATGATCTCGCGAACCGAGATGTTATCCAGTTCCAGAGCGCGATGGATCAGCTCTTCCTGGGGCTGGTCGAGAATGCCAATCCGGCGGCTCGCCGAAACAATCAGCTTCAGTTCTTCCGGTGAATGCACGCCGCCTTCCCGGACCTGCCGCGCACCAAAGACCTTGAGGACAGCCTGTGAGGAAACCCGCATGACCGCCAGCAGAGGGGACGCCAGCGTCATAAAAACGTCCATCGGAGCCGCAACCGCCAGTGCCACCCGCTCGGTCCGCTGCAGGGCAATCGACTTGGGAACGACCTCTCCCAGGATAACGTGCAGGTAGGTGATCAGGGTAAACGCGACGGCCACGGCAATGCCGTGGGCGAACAGGCGCGAGTAGGGCAGTTGAGCGAAAGCCGGCTCCAGGACATGGGCGAGGGCGGCCTCGCCGATCCAGCCCAGCGCCAGGCTGGCAATGGTGATGCCGAACTGGACGGCGTTGAGAACGTCATCCAGCCTCTGATGAAGCTTTTGGACCTTGCGCGCGCCGATGCGATGGGCCGCAATCAACTGTTCGAGGCGGGTCTCGCGCACGCTCACCAGAGCGAATTCGGCGGCCACAAAGAAGGCGTTTGCCGCGACGAGCAGAATCACCGCCACGATGCGCAGCACAACGAAGGTAACCATGAAGCATAAATTCTAGCATCGCGAGAAGGCCGCGCTGCCGGTCCCGACTCCAACGGTCATCGCGAATCCCCTTCAAAGGTGAGCGATTCGCGGTTACCAGACCCTGTGACCGGCGACACCGCAAAGCAACGCCAGCAATGCCATCATCTGGTATGGGCGAACCTCGACCCGCTTTTGCATTCTGGGCACCATGTTTTACCGGTTTTGCGTCAGCGCGACCGACGATTTGCAGTGCAGCGTTCGGCAGAACGAGACCGCAGATCCCTCACCCCTGAAGGGGATTCGGGATGACAGTTTGAGGAGAGAAGGGGATTCGGGATGACAGTTTGAGGAGAGAAGGGGATTCGGGACAACAAATCGGGGGGAGCGATGGCTTCGCGACGCTTGGTAAGTGATCGAACGACAATGTCTTACCCAACTTTCGCTACCCTTTTTCCCGTCACAGGGTCTAAATCAAGAACGCGGGGCGATGCTGGTTTGGGACCCTTCGATTTGCGATTGCCCCGATTTCACTCCTTCCACGGAACAATTTCCTGCACTGAAACGTACAGAACTGCAGGACGCAATGCGACCTTAGTTTGGGGAGGCCGACAGTGGCGAACGGAAATAATCATAAAAATAAGAAAAAGCGCTGGATCATCACCACGATCGTGAGCGTGGCTGTTTTAGGCGTGGTCATCGTCGGGGTTGCGGCCACGCGTGGCGGAACCAAGATCGATCCGACCCGGCTGGCGAAGGTGGAGCGAGGCGACCTGGCCAAGAGCGTCGTGGCGACTGGCAAAGTCACGCCTATCACCAAAGTCGAGATCAAGTCCAAGGCCAGCGGCATCGTCAAGCAGCTCTATGTCGACACCGGCGACAAGGTGAAGAAAGGGCAAGTTCTGGCCGAACTGGACAAGGTCGAGATCGAGGCTCAGGTGAATTCGGCGAAGGCACAACTGCTTTCCTCCGAAGCCAACCTCACCAGCGCCCAGGCTGACATGAAGCGTCTGGAAGTAGATGCGCAAGGAGTCGACATCCCAACTTTGAAGCGGGCCTACGACCGCGCCAACGTTATGGCGAAGGATGGTGTCGTTTCGGCGCAGGCGCTGGACGATGCCCAGCGCAGCTACGAACTGGCGGTGAACAAGCGTGATGTTGCCCGTGCCCAGCTTGTGGTTGGCAAGGCCAAGGTAGCCCAGGCCCAGGCCGACGTGCAAAAGAGCCGCGCGGCTCTCTCCCAGTTCGAAGAACAGCTCAGCTATACCACTATCACCGCTCCCATCGACGGGGTTGTGCTGTCACGCGATGTGGAAATGGGCGATGCAGTCAGCTCCATCCTGGTATTAGGATCGGGCGCGACCCTGGTCATGACGCTGGGCGATACCAGCGAAGTCTATGTCAAGGGCAAGGTCGACGAGAGCGATATTGGCAAGGTCTACCTGGGCCAGCCCGCCCGCATACGGGTTGAGACCTTCAAGGACAAAGTCTTCACCGGCCATGTAACCAAGATCTCCCCCATGGGCGTCGAGAAGGATAACGTGACCACCTTCGAGGTGCGCGTCTCCATCAACAATCCCGGCGGCGAACTGAAGGCTGAGATGACGGCCAATGCCGAGATCGTGCTCGACGAACACAAGAACACCCTGATGATCCCGGAAGGCGCCATCCTCTACGACAAGGATAAGCACGCCTCTACCGAAGTACCCGATCCCAAGGGCAAGGACGGCATGCGCAAGGTTGCCCTGAACATCGGGATCTCCAATGGCGCCAAGACCGAAGTTCTGTCTGGTCTGAAAGAAGGCGACCAGGTGGTATTGCAGCAGTAACAGCGAAGCAGATTCCCTCGCGCGCCTGACGGCCGCTGGTGATGACCCGGCACATCCTGTCATCACCAGCGAGGCGAGGAGTCTGCTTACTGACTGCCGCTTGAGCGACTGGTTTACATCTTCGCGAGGTTCCTATGACAAGGCAATCCACAGCTGTGCTGTTCACGCTTCTGTTCCTTCCAGTGCTGCTCCATGCTCGCGTGGAAGGGCACTTCGATCGCACGCTGACCGTATCCGGCCCGGTGAATCTGGACCTCACCACGGGATCGGGCGATGTGACCATCAAAGCCGGAGGCACGAACCAGGTCATCGTGCATGGCACGGTGCACAGTAACAATGACTGGTTCTCCAACTCCGAGAGCGCGGTTCATTCCGTCGAGACCAATCCGCCGGTCCAGCAAAGCGGCAATAGCGTGCGCATCGGTTACGATCTGCCGGACGATGTGCGGCGGCATATCTCCATCAGCTACGAAGTGACAGTTCCGGCGGATACGGTAGTACAGGCGCATTCGGGCTCAGGTGGAGTTCGCGTTGAAGGGGTTCGCTCCGGCGTGGATGTAACCACCGGCTCGGGCGACATCCAGTTGAACGACCTGGGAGCCAAGGTCCATGCCCAGACCGGCAGCGGCGGAGTTCGCGCGCAAAACATTTCGGCTCCGTTCACCGGGAAGACGGGCAGCGGCGATATCGAGGCCCAGCTCACCGGCTCAGGCGACGTCGAGGTGCAGACCGGCTCCGGCAGCGTTCGCCTTAGCGGCGTCAACGGAGGCGTGCGGGCCCGCACTGGCAGCGGCGAAATTGAAGCTGACGGCAACGTGAAAGGACCGTGGTCGCTCCATACCGGTTCCGGCAGCATCCGTCTCGGGGTTGGCTCGAGCAATAGCGGCTTCAACCTGGATGTTCATACCGGCTCAGGATCGATTCGCTCCGATCTGCCTGTGACCGTACAGGGTTCGCTGGGACGGCGCGAGTTGAAGGGCGCAGTGCACGGCGGAGGCCCGGATGTCGAGGTGTCAACCGGCTCGGGGGATGTAACCATCCGCTAGCTGCGAGGTGCATCATGTTTTACGAGCCGCCCCGAGAGGCGGCTTTTCTTGCGACGCAACCGGACACATCGTGTGCCAACGGGAGTGCTTTCGAGCGCCTCGCTCGCGCTCACCTCCGCAGGCGGGAGCTGTAGTATGATCTTCGGCCTATACTCTCCCCCGGAGTTTGCCATGAAAGCCATATTGTTGGCCCTTGCGCTCTGTCCACTCACACTTTTCGCGGACGTTAGCATCAAGATCCCGCAAGATGCGAAGTACTTCGCCAGCACTCCCTGTCCGCTGAAGTTCGGCAAAGGCATACTGTGCACAACCAAGGCCTACCTGAATACCACAACCTGGACCGCCAACAATGTTCTCGCCGGCACCAGTTCCAACTCACGCATTCCCGACGGCTATCCTGATCCTGACAAGAACATCTTTCTCGCAGCCTTCAATGCCTGGAACAAGTCCACCGGAGGCCTGCAATGGAAGCTGATCGATGGCACCAACGGCGGCAAGAACGATCTCACCGGCACGGTTACGATCAATCCCTTCACGGCGATGTCCTTTGACGCTGATCCCAAGCTTCTGGGAGGAGTTCAGGTTACCTGGACAATCAACATTACCGGCGGGCTGCCTCCTCTTAAGGGCAACCAGAAATATGTATGGGCCCAGGGGCTCTACAACGACACTGACTTCAGCAAAGAGCTGCCGGTAACGCCATTTTTTGAGATGGACATTACCAACAACCGGTGTGCGCCCGTCTATAAGTGCTATACCGGCGACATCGAAGCGTTTAACGATCGCGTGCGCCTTCCCTTCTATGGGAATTTCTTCGAGGCCGAGACCTTCTTCGGCATCGAGGACCCCGATGCCAGAACCTTGACCATCTTCGACGGTCTGGACTGGGGACTCGTCAATAATCACGTTCCCGAACCGCCGACGTGGAGCTTGCTATTAGGTAGCCTGATAGTTCTCTTCGCCGCCAAAACCTATTTACCGAAAATGGTTCGAAGATAGACACCGGTGTTCAGTGGGAAACAGTCTTACTCCCAGGTTCGCCCAAATTGAGAGCGAACCTGGGGACCGGCCACTTTTCGTTTTCGTGTGAGGAATACTTCAGTTCGGCGTGATCTCGAAGACTACGCCGCAACCACCGGTGCAGGCCGACCCGGCCCCGCCGGCGGATGCCGTGCCGTACAGGTTGCCATTGGCGTCCATGGTCAAGTTGCCGTACGGAATTGCTCCGTCAGCCCCACCGGAAAAGCGGTACAGAACCGTTTGATAGTAGCCGCCGTTGGATAAGGCGTCAGCTTGAACACGGTTCCGTAGTCGCCCACGGCCGCAAGCCCCTTCGTTGTGCCGTAGAGATTGCCGGCTTTATCCATCACCAGGGTGGAATACGGGCCGGCGGCGCGGAAATCGCCATCAAAATCGTACAGGTCACTAAACGTAAAATCGCCGCCAGTTAACTTGAAGACAAATCCCGTGGGGAAGTTGCCACCGTCAAAGGCGGCACCGTAGAGATTGCCCTCGGAGTCAAAGATGAGGCCCGCCGAGATAAGGTAGCCACAGCAACCATGGTTGTTCCCGTCTAACAGGACGGTCTCGCTCCAAGCCCCGTTGGAGGGCGCTAGCTGGTAAACCGCGCCCCCGCCTGCGTAGGTGGTGCCGTAGAGATTGCCGGCTTTGTCAAATATCACGCCGCTGTAGGGCTCTCCACCGTCTTGGGAATTCCCATCGAAGCTGTGAAGCAAAGTTTCTTTCCAGGTATTCCCCGATTTTGTCAGCTCGTAAACCGTGCCGCAAGCCCAGCGCTCCGAGCAGAATGCCACCGTCAAGCCGCCATACTCGGTGGTGCCATAGATATTTCCTGCCTGATCGAAAGTGAGGTCAGCCTGATAGGGCAAATAGCCATCGTCATTCCCCTGGAATTGGTAGAGCAGGGTTTCACTCCAGGCGCAGGGCCGGGGCTGTCCTGCAGGGCTGCCGTTTCAGGTTGAAAACCGTTCCACAGCCGGTATAAGTAAGTCCCAACGGTACAGTCCCCGGTCCCGTCTCCTCCATGGAAGGTGGTGCCGTACAGGCCCCGTTCGGACCGAACACCAGCCTGGAAGCTGGTCCCTGGCACCGTCGTTTTGCCTCCGGCGAAAGTGTAGATCGGGCTGAAGGACCATGACGTCCCGGAATTCAAGAGCTGGTACGCCGTGCCGTATCCAGCTCCGCCGGCGTAGGCTGTTCCATAGAGATTTCCACCTGAGTCCATAGTCAAGCCGGATAGCGGGGTAGCGCCGTCGCTGCCAGCGGTGAAGTCATGGAGTTTCTTATAGGTAAAGGTCGTGATCGGTCCTGCATCCATTCCATATACCAAAATGTCTGTGGTGTGGAGGAGGCTGGCGACACCACTCGTAATATCTAGTGTGTAGATGGCATTCGGGTTGTTGGCGTCCGCGTAAAGCTGACCATCGGCGAATACCATGGAAAATACAGAGGAATACATACTGAGCTCAGTGTTTCCTCTTTCCGATGCCAAGCCACTGGTAGTGTCAATCGCATACAAAACCGGACCCGACCCATAGTTTTCCACGCAGTAAAGCACGGTGCCGCCGGATGACAGAGTTACGTTATTCGTGGGCGGAAGTCCGGTCCCCATGCCAATCTGCGTAAGCGTTCCGTCAATAGGACTGACAGAATAAAGGATCTTGTTCGTACTGTTGTCCAGGCAATACATACCAGAGGTAGTCGAGCCGAGTTCCCGGCAATTCACGGAATTGCCTCCGATCTGCGTAACGCTACCGTTCGCCGGATTCACTTGCCAGAAGTACTGGCCATCGATATACAAATTGCCGGCAAAGTCGCCTAAGCCTGTATAGCCACCAAAAGGGAGACTTCCACTTTGCGTGAATGTGCCGTTGTTCAGATCAAGTGTGCCGAAAGCGTTCGTGTTGGTGAAGGCATAGACCGTAACATCCGCAGTAGCGGCGAAGGCTGGCAGAGCGCTCGCCAGCGCGGCCAGAAGAACAAGATTGATGATCCGACGAAGTGTTTTCACGAGTGTTTCTCCTTTTCGGCGGCGCGCTTGGCTTGCCGCAGCTTGCGAATTGGAACCACGCTAAGGACGGCGAGAACGACCCCAAGCAGCAGGAAGGCAATGCCCAGCTTCATGGAATCGTCCAGTTCTCCGGTCGCTTAGCGAATCAGTTTCCGGCGGTAAGGAGGGGGAACCGCCGGCCTTGCTTGAGGGTTGCAGTTTGCTGGCGGACTGGCGGGAAAACAAGTAGCGTTGCGTTGCGCTACGGTAGCGCCATTGTGCCGATTGACTTTAGGTGGTTGCTATGGCTTACTACGGAGAAGTTTAGCCCCCCAACCCCACGGAGTTACGCTAGTGCTCGCGCCCGAACCATCCCCCGAGGGCCCGCATCGAGGCGCAGAAGCTGTGCCTGTCCTCGATTCGACTGTTCCACCCGAGGAAGTGGAAGCACAACTACAACGAATCCTGCAGTCTGAGGTCTTCTGTAACGCTCCCCGTCACAGCCGCTTCCTGGAGTTCACGGTCAGAAAAACCCTGGCTGGCGAGAGCGACGAGATCAAGGAATACCTCGTCGGCCTGGAGGTTTTCGAGCGTCAGCCCGATTTCGACCCGCGCAGCGATCCCATCGTCCGAGCCGAGGCGCGACGCTTACGATCGAGACTGGCCGACTACTACAAGACTTTGGGTGAGTTCGATCCGGTCGAGATCGATCTGCCCAAGGGCACCTACGTGCCCGTGTTCCGGCGCAACGGGCACAAGGCGTTCACGACGCCTGAGATCTCCTCCGCATCCCAGCCCTCAAGTATTGTCCCGGAACCGGAGAATGCCCCCATTCAGAATCCGCCAGCCGAACCGAAAGTGGAGCTGGCAGGGCACAAAGAATCCCGTGCACGCTCACGCATGAAGTGGGCGCTCGGTTTAGTGGCCGTGTTGGCCATCGCCAGCGGGACAATCTATTACCTCCGTCACCACAGCGTCCGGCTCACACCGACCGACACCATCGTCCTCGCGGACTTCACCAACACCACCGGCGATCCGGTTTTCGACGACACTTTGCGGCAAGGCCTTTCTGCCCAACTGGAGCAGTCGCCATTTCTCAACCTGCTCTCAGACAAGCGTATCGCCGCGGCGCTCTCGCTGATGGGACAGTCGAAAGATGTGCGGCTCACCCGTCAGTTGGCGCGCGACGTCTGTCAGCGGACCTCAAGCGTGGCCACCATCGAGGGCTCCATCGCTACTCAAGGCAGCCGTTATGTCCTCGGATTGCGAGCGGTGGACTGCTACAGCGGCGAGGTTCTGGCCAGCCAACGGGTAACCGCCAATGGCAGGGACGCAGGTCCTGAAGGCGCTGGGCACGGCGGCCACCAGGCCTGCGCCAGACGCTCGGTGAGTCGCTGGAGTCGGTCCAGAAGTACGATCTTCCGCAGCAACAGGTCACTACAGCTTCGCTGGAGGCACTGCAGGCGTACAGCCTGGGCTTCCAGGCATTTTATCTCTGGGGCGACTACCCTGCCGCGGGCGCGATGTTCCAGCGAGCAATAAGCTTGGACCCCAATTTCGCCATGGCCTACGCGCGGCTGGGAAGCGTCTATGGCGCTCAGCAACAGAGCCTTCCTGAAGCGGAGAACCTCCGCAAAGCCTATGACCTTCGCGACCGGGTGAGTCAACGCGAAAGGTTCTACATCGAATCGCGTTACTATCACCTGGTGCTCGGGGACAAACTAGCGGCCCGCAAAGTTTACAAGCGATGGATGGACACCTACCCACAGGATCCATCCCCAATCAATGCCTTGGGCGCAATCTATGGAACCCTGGGCGAGCACGATAAAGCGCTAACCGCGTTCCAAAAGGCCGTGCAGCGCGAGCCCACCAATGCACTCGCGTACTGCAATCTCGTATTGGCCTACCTGGAGGTGAATCGCCTGGATGAAGCCCAGGCCGCAGCGCGCGAGGCCCAGGCCCACAATCTCGATCCGCCACTTCTTCACCTCAATCTGTATTTGGTCGATTTCCTGCAACATGACTCGGCGGCCATGGAGCGGGAGGCAGCTCGCCTCTTGGCCACGCCGGGCTGGGAAGATCGCATGCTCAGTGTCGAAGCCGGAACCGCCGCCTACTATGGGCAGATGATTAAGTCGCGAGAGTTGACCCAGCGTGCCATGGATTCAGCGCTGCACGGCGGCAGCAAGGCAACCGCCGCAACCTATCAGGCAATGGCTGCCATCGGCGAGGCTCTGTACGGCAACACTAAGTTGGCAAGGAAGCAGGCCCAGGTTGCGCTCGCGCTCTCCACCGATGACGATACCGAGCTCGTCTCCGCGTTTGCCCTCGCGCTTGCCGGAGACTCCGTACCAGCGACCCGGCTGATGGATAACGTTGTCCAGCACCTTCCTACGGACACAAACACGCTGTTCAACTACCTGCCGGCGTTCCATGCAGCCGTCGCTCTGAACAGCGGCAATCCAGCCAAGGCGATCGAGGCGCTTGTCTCCCGCCGCGCCCTACGAACTGGGCGACGTCGGATACATTCCGCTCTACGTCGTCTACCTGCGCGGCAATGCCTATCTTGCTCAGCGTGACGGCGCCGCCGCAGCGGCTGAGTACCAGAAGATCCTCGACAATCGCGGCGTGGTTGGCCCTTTGCCGATCGTCCCACTGGCCAGGTTAGGCCTCGGCCGCGCCTACGCCCTGTCGGGCGACACCGCAAAGGCCAAAATCGCCTACCAGGACTTCTTCGCCCTCTGGAAAGACGCCGACCCAGACGTGCCCATCCTGCGCCAGTCGAAAGCGGATTACGCCAAGCTGCAATGAGGCCATCCTCCTGGTGAACGGTGCCGCGGCCAGCTCCCGACGAGTTCCATTTTGGGAATCGCTTTGTTTGCTTGCAGTTACCGAATTGACGGTTTCACCCATGTCAAGATGGCAAAATGCAACAAATGCTTGCAACTCTATGAATCCTTGGGAGATATAAAGCAGCAAAAGCGGCGACAAATCGCCTCCGAAGCTGCTACCCTAATACTTTAGAGAGAGTCAGAGGAGGCGGAAAAGCCTATCTGGCTCTTTTTTGCTTGCTGCAATCTGCAAAGCCAGGTCGTGGAGAAGCCGTTCCGGCGCACTGTTCTTCGCGTCTTACGCGGTCTGAACGGGTTTACTCTGGCAGTCCATTTTCGGATTGCCAACTTCAGGAACTTTCCCCGGCGGCGGGGCGAATTAAAGGCGGAACGAGATCAGAGGAACCACTACCAACGAGGTGGCGTTGCTGACCGACCAGACCGATGAACGACTGCTCGAGCAGGCGTTAAACGGAGACGAAGAGGCGTTCACCGCGCTGTACCGGCGGAGGCAGGCGCCGGTGTACCGCTTCGCCCTGCACATGAGCGGGTCCGCGCAGATCGCGGAAGAGGTGACGCAGGACGTGTTCATGTTCCTGCTGCAGCGCGGACGCGGCTTCGATCCCGAGCGTGGCGTGCTGGCGGCGTATCTCTACGGCGTGGCGCGCAATTTCGTGCGGCGAGCGATGGAGCGGAATTACTCCGACACCGCCATGACGGTTCCGGCCGAAGACGAGGTGAACTCGCTGCTGGTGAACAGCGATCCGGTGGAAGGCATCGCGCAGCGGCAGGTGTCGAGCGCGGTGTGGAAGGCAGTGCTCTCGTTGCCGGAACATTACCGCGAAGCCGTGGTGCTTTGCGACTTGCAGGAGCAGAGTTACGCCGAAGCGGCCGAAGCGCTGGGATGCGCCATCGGGACCATCCGTTCGCGGTTGCATCGCGGGCACGAGATGCTGCTGAAGAAGCTGCGGCATTCGGCGGCGGCGGCTCCGGAAATTTCTAGTGTGGCGGCGAGGTGCCTGTCATGACATGCCGTGAATTCGAACACGCGATGGCTTCGCGGACGCTGCGTACGATGTCGCAGGCGCCCGACGAGACCATCGCCATCCACGCGGCCGAGTGCTCCCAGTGCGAAACCTGGTTGCAGGAACGCCGCATGCTGGCCGGCGCAATGCAGGGCATCAGTCTGAAGACTGCCGGTCTGCAAGCCAGTCCTCGCGTCGAGGCCGCGCTGTTGCGGGCGTTTCGTCAGCAGCGGAAGCCCGAGGATAGCTGGAGAAGCGGTTCGCTTTACGCCGGTGGCAATGCGCCTGAGCCGCTGGTTCGAGATCGGCGCCTACGCGGCGGTGGCAGCCGCCTGCCTGATCGCCATTTTCCTGGGATACCGGGTCTGGCAGGATCACAAGGTAGCGCCGGTTGAAAGCCGGAATGTGCCCGCGATCACTCAGCCGGCGGCGGTGAATGCTCCGGTCGCCGCGCAGCCCGAGCAGCCGACGGTGGCCGCCGGCGCGACGAATTCCGATCGCGAAGCAGGCTCGCTTTCGGCCTCGCGGCGTACCGCAAAATCGGCGGCGGCAAAGAATTCTCAATCAGCATTGAATGACGAGACGCTGGCGCAGGCCGGCTATACGGACTTGATGTTCTGCGATCCGCTGAGCTGTTCCAGCGACGCGCAGGTGGTGCGGATGGAGCTGCCAGTGCAAGGCGCGGCCGATGCTTCGGGCGCGCAGACGGTCGTGGCCGATGTCGTGGTCGGAGACGACGGCCTGGTGCGCGCGGTTCGCATCGTAAATTGACCTCATGTTGGGGGCGAAACTCAGTAGGGGCTATGAGGATCAGGATATGACGACACTTCGAATGCTTCGTAGCAGTTGCAACGTTATTTTGCTTTTGGGCCTGGTTGCAGGGTTGGCGAGCCTGGCCAGCGCGCAAACGGATTCTGCTCCGCCACCCCCACCGCCGCCGGGCGGAAGGATGATGCACGGTCCCGGACCGATGGGCGACATGATGCACTCCGAGATCGGAGAGGGCAAGACGGTTACCGGCGCGCCGCTCACCGCCGAGCTGGTGGTTGCGCGCGACACCACGTTGGCCAACGGCACTCACATTCATAACGTCAGCGAGACCAAGATTTACCGCGACAGCCAGGGCCGGGTGCGGCGCGAAATCGGCATGGAGCTGAACACGCCGACCACCGGCGCGGTGAAGCGCACCATGATCGTGTTGGTCGATCCAGTCTCGGGGAACCGCTATCTTCTCAACCCGGACAACAAGACGGCGCGGCAGATGCCGATGCGTCACGGCCAGCATGCCGGGCCCGGTCCCGCCGGGGCGGACGATGAGCCGCCGATGATGCACGGCAAGTTCAAGGATGCGGCCGCCATCAAGACTGAGGCGCTGGGAACAAAAACCATCGGCGGATTGCAAGCGCAGGGGACGCGTGTGACCCGCACCATTCCGGCCGGTGAGATCGGGAACGATCAGGCCATCGAGGTCGTGACCGAGCGTTGGGTCTCGATCGACTTGCAAATTCCGCTGCTGGTGACTCACACCGATCCCATGATGGGAACCGTCACCAGCACGCTGACCAACATCAACCGTGGCGAGCCCGACGCTTCCTTGTTCGTGGTGCCCTCGGACTACAAGATCGAGACCGGGCGCGCCGGTGAGCCGTTCTACGTGCCCATGAAACCTTAAGTTTGCAACGCCCCTCACTTATGGCGGAGGCCTTCCCGGCTTCCGCCTTTTTTCTTGCCCGGCAGGCGATTCCATCCGGCGCGCCGGTTTGATCAATTGTTGACATCGCTCAGGCGGCATTTGCGATACAATTCTCATCCAAGTCAGGGCGCATGCAAGTTGCGCTGAGGCAAAATGACCCGGCGAAGTTCAGGACCGTTCGCGGTGCTGCTTTTCTTGCTGGTGAGCTCCGCGGCTCTTGTCATGGCCGAATCCATGGCCGGCTCGACCCCTGCCAGCCGCAGCGAAATCCAGGTTCGGGTCACGCTCGATAATCATCGCTCGGTCGGCGAACAACTACGGGTGGACCTGCTCAATCGGGAATCCATTCCCACTCATCTGACCTTCACCGACTCCGCCGGACACGCCTGGATCCAGGTTGACCAGCCCGGCGAATACCGGGTGCGCGTCTCCGGCGGCAGCATTCAACCGGCGACTTCCGGCGGCATTATGGTTGACGAGCAGCACCGCGCACCGGTTGCGCTCGTGCAGGTCAAGCAGCGAGCCATCGCCGCATTCAATCCCAAGCCAAAATACCGTGCACTCACTTCGGCCACCGACCTGGCCGCTACCGCAGATGCGCGCAAGTACTATCACGAAGGCTTGCAGGCTTTCTTCAAGAACAACTACAGCAAGGCGCGCGCTATGTTTGAGCAGGCCGTCGCCGCCTATCCGCGATATGACAACGCCTACAACAATCTCGGCGTGACGTATGTGCAGCTCAATGAACCCGGCAACGCGCTGGCGGCCTTCCAGCGTGCGGTGGAGATCAACGACAAGAACGCCGATGCCGACCGCAACTGCTCGCGGCTGCTCATCGAGACGGGAGCTTACAAGCGCGCGCAGGAGCTGCTGCGCAAGTCGCTGGTCGTCGACCCTCTCAGCGCGGCGGCGCTCACTCTCGTCGCCAGCGCCGAGATCAAGACGGGAGAGTATGACGCGGCCTTGCGGGATGCGCAGAAGGTTCACGAACTTCCTCACGAAGGTTATGCTCTGGCTCACTACCTCGCGGGCCAGGCCTTCGAGCAGAAACATCAGATGAGCGACGCCACCTCGGAGTACAGTCTCTATCTGCAAGAGAGTCCCGATGGTCCGGAGGCGCAGGACGTCAGACAAGCCTTGTCACGAGTGACCAACGCCGAGACCGCATCGAACCGTTACGGAAACTCTGATTAAGTCCAGTTTTGAAAGGGACGGTCTTTAGACCGTCCGTCAATCGGCCCTTTTATGAGCGCGGCTTTAGCCGTTGAGGCACTTATTCAGAGGCTCCTTAGGACTTACTTCCCGACTGAGTTTGATTTCTTCTTAGACGGTTTTCAGCACGGTGCCCCAGGTTCACCCTTCTTTTGGGTTAACCTGGGACCGCCTCGGTCGGTGCCGAGAATAGTGTAGGTTCGCTCTATGCCACGACAGGCAGATGTCTGCCCGGGTTAGCGTCCAACGGATGGACGCTAACCTGGGGCACCGGGCACCGGGCACTATCACAGGTCGAGGTGAAATCCATCCTTGCTTCCTTGCGAGTGGTATGACAGTATCAGGCTCGCAACAACTGAGGAGGAATCCCGTGCAAGTACCCCTTCCATCGTTATTGAGGACAACGGTCAAAGCATTCGCATTCGCAATTCTGGCAGCAACGCTGTTCTCAACGATAGCAAACGCTGATATTGTTTCTGATCTATCTGCTACGTTCAACTTGCAGGGGCCACCGTTTCAAGGGTCAGAAGGCTATTTTTCCAACGCGACTTTGTCCGGGCAGTTCGACAATGGCAATGTAACCATCGAATCCATTATTGCCTGACGTTCACAGGGACTGGTCCGTTCACGTTTCGAGAGTACTTCAGCGATTGGTACGGCCAACCCTGCGACTCAATCTGCACGGAGTATTCGCAATATATAGGAGTTGTGTCCGGTTTTTATGTCGGGCGCTGGTCGAATGGCCTACCCGCTGACGGCTTCATAACTGGATATATCCAGTACGTTTGCAATGACCACATGTATGTTGGAGAGTGTCAAGACCTCGCCCTATCCTCTGGCTGGGAGACGGTGACGTTGACAACCTACACCAGCATGCCAGATCCAGGCACCGGGCTCTTGTTTGGCAGCGGAATCGGAGTGCTGGGATTCTTTCGGCGTGCCCTAGCGAACGCCAAGCACTGACTCTTTGCGATGTCTCAAGCTTGGGAGGAAACTTGCTGGTTACTCTAGCCGTAGCGGATGCGCCGTAGACTAGGCTACGGTGTTCGGTGCTCTGACGGGTGGCCCGGGCAACGCTCACGAGGGTGCCCCATCTAACCGTCTTTTGGTTGGGTGGGGATTTTGACTTTTGTCGTTCCCAGCCAGAGACTATCGTGGCATTTGAAATCAATTCCGCGCAGCACACGACACCCCCGCCCAGGGGGATATCGGCCTGGGTTAGCGTCCAACAGACGGACGCGAACCTGGAGCACAGGACGGAATTGCATTTGTATAGGAAACCTTCTTCACTCCTGATGACTGGAGGCCGCCATAATAGCTTTTCATTACGCGGCGGCCTCTATACGCCTGAATGGGTTCAACCAGCCAACGGAGCCACCGACGCTGAGCAGCTTTCTCCGGATTCCCAGTTGTCTGTGGCCTGGCTCGCCGAGCGGTTGCACCACACCCACATCGCTGCTCGACTGCCATGCTGAGACGTAGTCGCTCTGTTGGGGAGGATCGTGGAAGAGGGGAACGAGGGCTTCTCGCTCCGCAGCTACCATCATGTATAGCGGCACTTCATTGGCAATTTGAATACGGGAACCCCGTAGTGCAGGGTCTCGAATTTCAAACCATTCAGAATTGTCCAGCTTCTCCACCAAAAGGAGCTGCCTTATTCGGAAACCATTCTCCGCGGAAAATATACGGAAGTATAATTCCGGGCTGAACTGGTAAAAACCATGGCCGCAAAAATTGTTTGCAGGCGCGCAGCCGATAAAGTACCCCCCCAACCGCACCATCTGCATGCAGTTTGCTACAGCCGTCGGGAAGTTGAAGACATGTTCAAGTGTACCTCCATCGAAAACGACATCGAACCTTTCCTTTAACTCTCCGGGAATCGGCAGGTTCATATCATGCACCACATTTGCTCCTTCGAAATCAGAAGCATCTATGGATACGATTTCCTCTGCTCCGAGGTAGCGAAAGAATGGTTCGGAAAACTGATTGGCCCCGGCAAGGTGGACACGGGCCGGATCGATCGCTAGATCGAAATCTTTCAGCACCCGCTTAACTTGGCTTTCGCTGACAAACATCTCGTGCCGTCCGATAGTGACAGTATGCAGGAATGAGATTTGCACATTTCTAACGGCGAGTAGGAACCTCATTACGTTCGTATCAATGCCCATCTCGCCTCAGAATGGTGGTGGATTCAGTTCTTATGAGATTGGTAGAACTATGCGCTCGAGCGAGGTATTTGTAAATTGCACCTAGGTGGAGGCCAGCCCAACAGTAGCACGCGAATCTGGGGCACCATGCAGCAGCCTCTGAAGATTGAGTGATTTTCGGAGTAATAATTCTCCGCTCTTTCCATAGGCCGAAATGAGTGTGGTACCCAGATCTGGCGCCGCTTGAACCCCAGCTAACATGCTGATTATCTCCGCGCCAGACTGCTCCTCTGCTCCCGCAGAAGTGCCTCCGGAAGGCTCATCCGTGCCATTGACACATTGAGCATTCAGGCGCAAGATCGGCAGGTTTTTAGAATAATTGATTTATTTTCGATACGATGTAGCGTTTTGAGTCCGCGAATCACTATCTTCCATGCGGCCGAACCCAGGGAAAGCCTGACTAAGTTAAGAAAGAAAGCAGGCTGAACCATAGCTGCAATATAGCGGGCGGGTGCCATTCGAGCGAGCTTCCGGCTTTTTGTCCCGTCGAAGCTGCGATTTTTTCTCTTCTACTGAACTTCACTCCCCCCTGCTGACCCCGGTTGGACGGAACCAGGATCCACGTCCGCGCGGATGAGCTCCCGACGCGCGGAATTTTGGCAGGAGGAGGCGCTTATGAGCAAAATCGTTTATGGCAGCCGGCTCTCCCGAATGAAGGGATGGATGGTTCGCAGCGGATTATCGGTTCTCTCAGGCCTCACTCTCGGACTGAGCAGCTTGCTCGGTGGCGCGCTGTTGGCGAACGTTTCCGAAAAGGCCGCTCCGGGAATATCGCTCCTCTGTGACAAGCTGGTCAGCACGATGGGGGGACGCTTCAGCACCGCCGCACTGACACTCCTCCTCCTGGTGTCCTCGCAACAGTTATGGGGACGGCGCATTCATCTCAGGCAGCGGGAATATGACAATACCGCGCAGCGGGTGCTGGGCGATTTATGCGCCGACCCTGCCGCGCCTGTGCCGGACTTCTATCTATACCTTCGAGCTTTCGAAACTACGGGAAAGCTGCACGTTCCGCTGTATCTGCGCGTGCGGAGAAAATGTATATGGGTGGCTCAGCGTCTGGTGACCGATGACGTGGAGAGCTTCGTGAGTCTATCGGTCGGCCGCGGCGCTCCGCTGATTGCATTTGGGAGACCAGGCGAGGCCATCGGGGCGGGTCGCATTGTCACGGACGAGGAAAGTTGGAAGAAGCACATTCTTGTCCTTATGAGGCGAGCCAAGGGCATCCTGCTGGTTCCTTCGGATCGGCCGGGCACGCTTTGGGAGATGAAGGCTCTCAGGCACGAGGGACTACTTGGCAAGGTGGTCTTCATCATGCCACCGCTGAGCAAGGGCGAGTTCGACACTCAGGAACGATGGAATTCGGCCAGAGCAATCATGGCGACTCACGGCCTGGAGGCACCCGAACACCAGGAGCGCGGCATGCTTTTCGCGGTGGGAGCTGATGGCAAGGTCAGCAACGCCGAGCCCCTGTTGCTGAGCTCTCCTCGAAAGATACGCAAATCGGTCACGCGACTGTTCAAAGCGAAGCGCAGCCGGAGCCTGTACAAGGCCTATGCGGCCGCCGACAAGCGAGCCGGTCGGGGCGCGTTCTGGGGCTGGGCGGAAAATGCGCGCCAGCTTTCGATCTTCCCCGTTATCGTGCTGGCGGTGTTCATGTCCCAACCCAACGTTGGGTTCGACCCAAAGGAGTCATGGGCTACTGTCCTCGATCGGTCGACGACAGCGCGCGAGATCTCCGACTTTGAGCTGAGCGAAGCCGTATTGCTGGGCAGATCGGGAAAATATCAGAGGCTGGAAGCTTCGGTGCCGCCGGAGAAGCTTCCCGAGCTGCAACAAGCCCTGTTAGTGCGTGGGCTTTCCCGTCTTGACGACGAAAGTTTGCATGTCTACTACACAGCTCTTGGGGAGATGCTCGCAAATGTAAGCGAAAAGACGTGCGCTGCTATTGTTACCGGCGAGATTCAACCGGCCGCGATGCAGAATGCACTCACCTATATCCCCTCCAAATACATAAATGGGTACCTGCAAGCCAAGACCGCCGCCATCGTGGCGGCCGCGGAAGATAGACCGGCTGTGCCTCTCGACAAGAACGCCGAAGCAAAGGCCTGGCAACAATTGACCGCCAGCCTGACCACAGAAGAGCAGCGGCGATATGAACAGTTGGATGCAAAACAAGGAACGGTCACAGCGAAGGACCAATGTTGGGTCGCTCGCACCACGATGCTCGGCGTAGCGAAGCTGCACGAACCTCATGCAGCTTCGCTGGCGCGGGCGTTAGCGTCAGGGGAAGCCGCGGATGAGCCTTCCAAGGTGGCACCGGAAATCGCCAAAAAAGATGACGCTCCTGCGCCTTCTGCAGTGGATACGACGAAGCAGGCCTCACTCAATCCTGCGCCGGACGAGCAAGTTGTCCCACATGACAACCCGCCGAGAGCCGCTGTCGTGGTGCCTGCCGAGCCGTCGAGCCCGTTAGCTAAGAGTGCGCCAGAGAGCTCCGAGGGGTTGAGTCCTAATCGACCGGTATCTCCGGTGGCGTCCAACCCGGCGCCTCAAGCCAACGTTCAAGCGAACGCCGTCGAGCGAGCCGCCGTCCCGGCGAGCATCGCACAAGTCCCTCCACCCGATCCCAACCTGGAAATGGAGCAGAGGGCCTATGCCGACATGGCCGCCGGGCGTCTTGTAGAACCGGCGAACGACTGCGCGCTGTATTGGGCACAGCAGCTCAAGCAGAGAGGAGACCCTAAGGGCGCGATCATGGAGCGCTCCGTTCTGGAAACGATGGCGCGCGAAGTTGACAGTGCGCGCGCACGAGGAGACTACAACTCGGCGCTTCAGGATGTGGACAGGGTGATGCAGTTTTATCCCGGCAGCATCCCATTGGCTCAACTGAAATCACAAATTGAAAACGAGCGGCAGCGTCAACTTGCGGCAGCTCAGATGAGAAGATTCGTCTTACAGCATCGGCACCTGATCGTTACCACGAATGGACAATTGGCGCAGGGATATTGTGTTGGAGTGCTGCTGGTAGCTCCGGATGGCAGTGCGCGCTTTGACTGCACCATGACCTATGATCCGCAAGGCCGTTGCGACCATGCAGTGTTTCCGGCCGGCACTATCAAGGAGGTCAAGTTCCTCCGGAATGGGTTGTTGCACGTTGCCACAACCCGTACGGGAAACTTTGATTTTTATGGCGCAGCGCTCGACCTGCAAGGAGCCTATCAGGGCCTCGTGGCCCTGGCGCAGAAGTGACCTTGCAGCGGCAGTCGCCCAACCTTACTTCTTGGGCAGCTTGTCGTCGTAGAGAAGAGCGGCTCCCTCTTCAGCGAGCAGGGCAAGGGCGCTGTTGTGGCCGCCCGGTGTATTGCCGCTCCAAAGCCAAAGGATTCCTCCATCCAGGTCGATGGCACAGGTCTCGAATCCACCTGACTGCGTCTGGTACGTCGCCTCGAGATCTTTGAGCGCGCTTTCCATCGATCCGATGCGCTCGTTGACGTTGTGCTTGGAACTCAGGTTGACGGCAAGGTCGAGGGGGCCGCTCATGGTCGACTTCCCGCTGGCGCCCGATGCATCCGCCTGACTGCCGGCGAAAATCACCGCGTCCCAGTCTTTGCCCAACTTGGCAACGTCGAGCTTTTTGATAACCGCCTTGAAGCTGGACCCGACGTCGTTCTTGCTCATGAAGTGAGCGAGGATGCCCGACTGCTCAGCGGCGTTATAGAGGGCCACTCCGATGCACGGGCCGAAACCGTTGGAGACCAGATACCGGCGCTCGTTGCTTCCATTCTTTAATATTCCAAATGCACCCATGGGCACGAACTTCAAGTTCTCTGCACCAAGCTTTGGGTTGGTGGGAACGCCTAGTTCCACTTTCACGGCAGCACCTCCTGGTCTGGCGCTGATGGCAAACTATCTTACAGCGAAAATTGGAATGGAAGGGACGAGCCTCGTACGGCCCACCCATCTTCCTACGATTAATATCTAACCTGGAAGGAGAAGGTCCCTCATGAGAGTTGCGATCAGTGGCGCCGGAGTTGCCGGCCCGACCCTGGCCTACTGGCTGCACCGCACTGGCCATGAACCTACCTTGATCGAGCGCGCGCCGCAGTTTCGTACCGGCGGATATGTGATCGATTTCTGGGGATTGGGGTACACGATTGCCGAAAGAATGGGCATCCTGCCAGAGGTGTTGCAGGCCGGCTATCGCTTCAAAGAGCTTCGCCTGGTCGACAGCGATGGCCACAAGGTAGGTGGGTTTCCTACCGACGTCTTTTGGCGGCTGGCCAACCAACGCTTTACCAGCCTGCCCCGTGGCGATCTGGCCGCCACCATCTATCGCACCATTGAAGATCGCGTTGAAACGCTGTTCGGCAACAGTATTTCCGGCATCGAGGAGTGCGACCGCGGAGTGCGGGTCACGCTGGAGCACGGCGAGGCGCGCGAGTTCGATCTGGTGGTCGGAGCCGATGGATTGCATTCGCGAGTGCGGCGCTTGGCTTTCGGTCCGGAAGATCAGTTTGAAAAGCAGATGGGATACTACGTGGCGACCTTCGCGGTGGACGGATACCAGCCGCGCGATGAGCTGGTCTTCCTGGCGCGCGACGCACCGGGGCGGCAGGTCGCGCGCATTGCCCTGCGAGACGATCAGACGATGTTTCTGTTTGTCTTTCGGTCGGAACTTATGAGCGGGCCGGAACCGTCGAACACGGCCGAAGTCCGCGCCTTGCTGCGCGACCTCTTCCGAGACATGGGCTGGGAGAGTCCGCAGATTCTCAAGGCGATGGATGAGGTGGACGATATCTACTTTGACCGCGTCAGCCAGATCAAGATGGCGAACTGGTCGAAGGGCCGCGTGATGCTGATTGGCGATGCAGGGTGTGCCGTGTCGTTGCTGGCGGGAGAGGGCACGGGACTGGCCATTACCGAGGCCTATGTGCTGGCGGGCGAGCTGAATCTGGCGAAGGGCGACTATCGTGCCGCCTTCGCGAATCAGGAGAAGCGTATGCGGCAGTTCGTGGAGAGTAAGCAGGCATCTGCCGAGAAGTTTGCCTCCTCGTTCGTGCCCAGGACCGCGGCGGGGATATGGACGCGCAATCAGGTGACCCGGCTGATGGGGTTGGCGGGAATTGCGGATTGGGTGATCGCCCGATTTGTGAATATGCGTGACGACTTCGATCTGCCGAACTATGACATGTGACGCCGGACGTGGTGCGCAACCCGATGTTGTGTTTCTCGGTGCGAAACCGTTTCTTGCACATCTAAAAGGATGTGAGCGAAACCAGTACTATTCCGCCTCCCCCGTCCCGGACACCGGAGCGCCCGTTGCTGACGGCGCGGCTCAGCCGCTCGGTCTTTCTTTCTGACGAGACCAAGCATCTTGAGTTTGCCGTCGAAGGCGTGGAATCGTTCCCGTTTGTCCCGGGGCAGTTTGTCTCGATCAAGCAGCCCAAGCCGGACGGCAAGGAGCACACTCGCGCCTACTCGCTGGCCTCGGCGCCGGGGTCCAAGCCCGGCTTCGATCTGTGCCTCAATCGGGTGGAGAACGGTTTCCTGTCGAACTGGCTGTGCGACCTGGAAGAGGGTGCCAGCGTCAAGTTTCACGGCCCGCACGGGCTCTTCACCCTGCGCGAGCCGCGCAAAGACGCGGTCTTCATCGCCACCGGCACGGGCATTGCGCCCATTCGCGGCATGCTGCACTGGCTGTTCGAAAAGCCCGAACGCCATCGCGGACATGAGTATTGGCTGGTGTTCGGCACGCGCTACGAGCGCAATCTTTACTACCGCAGCGAGTTCGAGAAGATTGCCGCGGAGAATCCCAATTTTCACTATGTGCCGACGCTCAGCCGCTGCGGCGAGCAGTGGGTCGGCTGCCGCGGCTATGTGCAGGACCACGTCCGCGGTATTGTCGCCGGACGCGGCGATATGCAGGCTTACATCTGCGGGTTGCACCTGATGGTGGATGCCGCACGCAAGCTGCTGAAGGAAGAGATGGGCTGGGACCGCAAGCAGATCGTGTTCGAGCGGTACGACTGACGCCGGATCTCGGAAAACCTAATAGTCGTCGTTCAAGCGGAGCGGCGTCGGGGAAGCTGTTTTTCACTTGCAGCATCAGACTGCTGGTTACAAGCAGGTTCCTCCACTTCGGGCTCACGCCCTTCGGTCGGAATGACGATGCGTTTTTTCGTCGGGACTCAGCCTAGAATGCCCCCTCTCTAGTAGAAGACCAGATTCACGGAGAACGCCTGCAGTTTGCCACCGGAAAACTGATCGAACCAGATCTCGCCGCGGCCTAGCATGTAGCCCTTATCGCCGACCCGGTTGAGGCACTGGGTCTGCTGGCTCTCCACCAGATCGATGAGAGGCTGGGGAAAAATGCGACTGTACTTCTGTTCAAACTCCTGTTGGTTCTTGACCACAAACTTTCCCGTCTTCATGTGCACGGTGAAGGGATAATTAAACAGTTGCGAAGCTGCCTCTTTGTCGTTCTTCCTGACCGCCGCTTGCAGCTCGTGCAGGAACTCCCCCACCCCTTGGCTCACCTCAGGCTGAACTTCGGCCAGGTTTCCTGGCGTGCAGGAAAGGTTAGGCTTCGCCGCCGGGCTTTGGGCAGCAGCGATCGCGCACGCCAGGCTGAGGACCGCGACGCCCGCCACGCCAGCAATCATTGCCTTCCTAAAGCTCATACCGCTTGCCCTCGAGCCGCGTGCCGGCGCTCGCGTTCCGCTTTGGTGGCCTCGCGGCGGCGCAGCGCTCCCTCATAGCGTCGCTTCTCCTGCTCCGTCTCGGGGATCACCGGTGCGACCTGCAGTTTGCGCCCATGCCGGTCGACGGCAACAAAGGTCAGGTAAGCGGTGGCCACGTGCGAACGCGAGGTAGCAATGTAGTTCTCCACCGACACTTTGACGCCGACCTCCATCGAAGTGCGGAAGACGCGGTTGACCGACGACTGCAATACCACCATGTCGCCGACGTGGACGGGCACCAGGAAATCGATGTGATCCATGGAAGCGGTGACCACGTACGAATGAGAGTGGCGATGCGCCGCGAGCGCTCCCGCCAGATCGATCCAGTGCATCAGGCGGCCGCCCAGCAGGGCGCCCAGAGGGTTGGTGTCGTTGGGCAATACCAGTTCGATCATCTCCGACTTGGAGTCGCTGACCGGTCGAGCTTGCAGACTTGCTTCGTTCTGATCCATGTCTTTCTAGGGTACCTGAATTTCCTCCGGCGTTTCAGGAGTTGCCAATTCTCGCTGGCCTTCCGTCCGCCGGGCCAGTTGCGCCTGCACGTAGCACTCGGCCATGCGCTGAATGCGCGGATCGGAGTGCCGCTCCTGCCAGGTATCGGTGGCAATCTGGTAGAGGAGTTCGCCATGCCCTGCGGGCAGGTAGTCGCGCTCGCAGGCGTACAACACCGACCGCATCCCGCCCCGTTCAGGGCCCAGCACAAAGCGAACCGCATCGGCGTGACGATCCGCAGGCAGCCGACTGCAGCTGCGGGCATACCCGAGGTTGCAGCCCGACTTAAGCTCTTCCTCGTTGGGTCGGGCATTAGCGTGTCCTGGCGCGGTGCACGTGCCCGACCATCCTGCGCCAAGCGGCAAGCGATACGGGAAGGGCCAGTCGGAGGCGTACGGTTCATCGGGCATGAAGAAAGGACAGGCCACTGATTCCTTCGAGCTGCTTGCAGAGATTGAACTGCCATTGTAATGCCGCGGCGTCGCGCCTCCAACGCATTCGAGTGGCCGTGCCCGGTAGCAGGAACACCGAGAAACATCTACACGGGCCGACTTAGCGGGAGTAATCTCGGGAAGCAGGTTTCGTGGCCGACCGCTGCCCAGTTCAGCCAGTGCGGCCCCCAGTAGGAGGCCCGCTTCGTTTGTAGCCACGCGCCGCAGGCTATTTCGAGGCGATCGCCGCACCTTCCCGCATTCGTACCTCATCTACAGTGCATGGGATCCCATGGTTGTTGCGGAGCAAAAATAAAGCTATGTCTGCTGTAACTACCCACATCTCCGTCCAGCCCGGCTCTGAGGCCTTTCCTCTTCTCACGCCTGCGCAGATTGAGCGGCTGCGCCCATATGGCAAGCTGAGACACGTGGAAGCGGGCGAGGTGCTGTTCGAACCGGGGGACAGCAACGTTCCTGTCTATGTGGTTCTGTCGGGAGGCCTGGAGATTCTTCAACCCTGTCCCGACGGTGCGCGATCCCTGGTCAAGCACGTTCCCGGCAGTATCACCGGCGAATTTGCCATCATCTCGGGCCAGCGCGCGTTGCTGCGCGGGCAGGTGACCGCCTCCGGCGAATTTCTGCAGATCGCGCCCGGCGAGTTCCGCGCCCTCGTCGCCAAAGATGCAGAGCTGGGCGATATCCTGATGAAGGCGTACATCCTGCGCCGGATGCTTCTAATCAGCGAAGAAGCGAGCAATGTGCTGGTGCTGGGCTCGCTCAACTCTGCCAACACGCTACACCTGCGCGAGTTCCTGAGCCGCAACGGTTATCCCTACAAGTTCATCGATCTGGACACGGACGAGCGCTCGCAGTCGATCCTCGATCACTTCCAGGTCAAAGTCGACGAAGTGCCGATCGTCATCTGCAACGCGCGCAGCGTCCTGCGGAATCCCTCGATCCGCGAGCTGGCCGATTGCCTCGGGCTCAACGTGAGCATCGACGAATCGCAGGTGCGCGATCTGATCGTCGTGGGCGCGGGGCCGTCAGGGCTGGCCGCCGCGGTCTATGCGGCATCCGAAGGCCTCAACGTGCTGGTGGTGGAAACGGGAAGCCCCGGCGGCCAGGCAGGATCGACCTCGCGCATCGAAAACTATCTCGGCTTCCCTATGGGTATTTCGGGTCAGGAGTTGGCCGGTCGCGCGCTGGCGCAGGCGCAGAAGTTCGGCGCGAACATGATGATCGCGCGCACCGCCGTGCGCCTGGAATGTGATCGCCGCCCCTATCAGGTCATCCTCGATGAGGGCACGCCACTGCCGACGCGCTCCATCGTGCTGGCCGCCGGCGCCCAATACAACAAGCCACCTATTCCCAAGCTATCGCAGTTCGAGGGCAGCGGCGTCTACTACGGCGCCACCGCTATGGAGTCGCAGTTGTGCGTGGGCGAGGACGTGGTGGTCATCGGAGGAGGAAATTCTGCGGGACAGGCGGCGGTTTACCTGTCGGGAAAGGCGCGCAAGGTTTACATGCTGGTGCGCTCGGGTAAGCTGGCGGACACAATGTCGCGCTACCTGATTTGGCGCATCGAAGGAAACCCGGCGATTGAGCTGCACTACCACACGGAGATCGCCAGCGTCGACGGCAACGGACACCTGGAGCGCATCAGCTGGCGCGATGGCGATAGCGGGCAGATTGTCCCCCACGACATACGCCATCTTTTCGTGATGACAGGCGCTTCGCCGCGCACCGGGTGGCTGGAGGGACGTCTGGCGCTCGACAACAAAGGCTTCGTGCTAACCGGCCACGATCTCGACCGTGCGACGCTGGAAAAGAAGGCATGGCCACTGTCGCGTCCGCCGCAACTTCTCGAGACCAGCCTGCCGGGCGTGTTTGCGGTGGGGGATATCCGGGCGGGCAATGTGAAGCGCGTCGCGTCGGCTGTCGGCGAAGGATCGATCGCCATTCACCTCGTGCATCAGGCGCTGGCGGAGATGTAGGCGAGTCTCGGGTTCGAACTTGAAGGTGGTGCCCCAGAGCCCGCCCTTCCAGAAGCATCTTTCAGCCCCAGAACAACTTAGGCGTCGGAATCAGTTTCGGGTTGTCAGGACCACTTCTTGGCGCGCCAATTGCACTAACGCTGTGTTCTGTGATCGCACAGAACATCGTCGTACGATTGCGGGGGGAAGCGTTTTGAGTAGGAGCCATTCAGCGCAAGTGCCGCAGGAGCGACTGATGAGGGAAGCCGTCCGATGCCATGGCGGATCAGGGTCTCCGACACCCCCTGAGGCCCAGCTCATCGCGCGTGTTCTCGCCGGCGAGTCTGATGTCTTCCACGATCTTGTGCGCCCTCACGAAAGAACCATATATTTTCTGACCCTCCGCATCTTGCGAAACGCGCAGGAAGCCGAAGACGTGGTGCAGGACACGGTACTGAAAGCGCTCAAGAACCTGCACCGGTTTCGCGCCGAGTCGAAGTTCAGCACCTGGTTGCCGAATCCTGGCAGGCACTCTGGATTTACTTCGTTGCTCCAACGTTGGGAATGCTTGTGGCTGGCGAGGTTTTTCTCCACGCTCGGGGCGGCCGCGCTCCTTATTGCGGAAAACTCCACCATGCAAATAACAAACGGTGCATCTTTCACCATGGATCATCCACAACTTCACGGTTCAGGGCCACAGAGGGGGAAAAAGCAATGACGACTCTTCAGGAACGACTGGATGAGTTCAAGAAAACGTTCGAATCCGGGGCTCCGCCCTACAACGCGCCGCACGAGGCAATTGAAGAGATGCATCGAGCGACAGCCGAGCTCAAGGCTTCCGGCATTGAAGATCGTGCGTTGAAGGTCAGCGACCGCGCTCCGGCGTTCAGCCTCTTCAATCAGGACCTGGTGCAGGTCTCCTCAGAAGCCCTTTTGCGGGAAGGGCCAATGGTGGTCAGCTTCTTCCGAGGACACTGGTGACCGTACTGCAACATGGAGCTGGAGGCTCTACAAGGGATTTACTCCGAGGTCAAGGCACTGGGTGCAGGACTTGTCGTACTGACTCCGGAAATCCAGCGGTACACGCGCGCCTTGCATAAGAAGCTCAACCTGAGCTTCGACATTCTCACGGATATTCACCTGCAGGTCGCGGAGCAGTTTGGGCTGGTGTTCACACTACCCGGGTATCTTCGGGAGCTTTATAAATCGTTTGGAAGCACTCTGGACCGGTTCCATGATGAACAAGAATATCGATTGCCGATGCCTGCACGCTACATCATCGATCAGCAGGGGATCATTCGCGCTGCCGATGTCGATGCGGACTACACGATCCGTTCCGAGCCTTCCGAAACACTCGAACGCTTGCGCGAATCTCATGAAGGGATAGGGCCGGCGGTCGGTCGCGGCAGGAACGATCAATGGACGACTCGCTGCGGTGCAACGGCTCGCCTGCGAGGCTGCCGACGCTGGCTTGCTCAGTCTGGAGCTCGCCGCAGGTATCCGGCGGGTGAAAGGGGCCAGGAAGTTGGGTGCCCGGCGCTGTTCCAATGGTTGAGGCACCCGACGCTGGGCAGGATCGTTTACAAAATCATCTCCCAACCGGACATATCATGTGCTACTGACAGCAACACTACTTTTACTGGCCAAAGGCTCGTGATTGCGGTAATATGTCGCCCGCGCCGCGGGAGTAGTATGCCGATCACTCGAATCTTCTGGAGCGGCAATACCGGGCGCGACATTCACGTTCTGCGCAATAACACCCCCACTCGTGCGTTAAACCAGCAGGCCCTTAGGTTCAGACCGCTCCACGGCCCGGACGTATTCGCCGAGCTGTACACCGGGGGCGACGTCACCCTCACCTTCACGCCTTTATTCAAAGGCGCACCGCAGGGCAACAATTTCGTCGGCGACAACAACGGCATCACCGTCGATATGCACGCGGGCGTGGTGACTGTATCCAACCTCGCCCAGCCGAACGTCAAGCACAACTTCCTCATTGAAGTCTCGGCTTTGAATGCCGGCGACGATCCGAGTAAAACTCTCTACGAATCGATCCGCGTGCAGGTCCACAACTCGGTTACGCAAGTGTGGCTTACACCCGACAAGCTAACCGTGCGGCCGACCGACGATCCCGCCGTTCCGACCCCAACCCCCTGCCGCTTCTCAGTCCGGGCGCAATTCGACGATGGGCTCGTCGGCGACCTCACCCAGGGGCACGGCGTGAGTTGGAGTGATGCCGGCGGTCATGTTGACCCGAACACCGGCGAGATCACTGTGCTCGCCTCCGATATCCCCGACAGCAATACTTTTGTAACGGCCACGCTGCCGGCGCAGCTGGGCGGGGCCGCAACACCGCTTGGTCCCACGCTGCACATTGCCGCGGCTTTCAGCAAGCAGCCCTCACCGCCGAAATTGAGCATTGTTCCCGGGGGCGGACTGCCGAGTGCCGCCACCGTGGAGAATGCGGCCAACATTCTGCTTGTGAGCGACGGGTTTCGTGCCGGCGATGAAGATTCTTTCAACCGGATTGTCAACAGCCTCGTTCATTTCCTGAAAACCAATCAACTCGTAAAGCCGTATAACGTGCTCTCGGGCAGGATGAATTTCTGGAAGCTGTTCATCCCCGCTGACGACGCCGGTATTTCTGTGCGCGGCGAGGTGACCACCTATCAGCGTACAGACGCGTCCGGGACGCACACCTTCGCGCAGCCCGTCCCCGCCGTCGCAAGACCTCCTGCAGACCCCCCAGCTCCAAAACCCCCGATTCAGTGGCAACTTCCACATCTTCTTTACGCGGCAGGGCTGCCTTTTCCCGGCGATGAGACGCCAGCGCGAACTCCCGCCATATTGAAAACAGAATGGGGCAAGCTCCTGCAGCACGATCCCACCCCTAACCTCACCGGAGACGGCGTGGTGAATGCCTGGAAGAAATTGGCCAGGCGCACGCTGGTCGAGGACCGCAATGAGTTTCCCGGGCTCTCGCTGGGCTTGGGTCCTACGTCTTCCGAGCGCGACACCTCTTTCATTCGCCTTCATCCGGAGCGGGTTGGACTCGTCCTGTTGCAAGAAGTTTTGGCCACGCTCGGAAGCGATGACATGACCCTGAGCGACGGCAGGCGGGTGGGAGTTTTGTGGCACGAGAATACGTTTCGCTTTGACAACCGCAATTTCTTGGTTCTCATCTCCGCGTTACCCGGCGGTCGTGCCGGCAACCAGCCCACCGGCATCGGAAGGTTTGTGGCACTTAACAGCGCAAACGCCACTGAGTTTCGCGTGAAGTCGGTTCCCGGCAGCAACGCGTTCGCCCTGGACGTGGACACCGTGCCGACCGATGCGCAGGCCGACATCGCGCGAACCTTTGGACATGAACTGGGTCACTCGCTGGGCCTCGGCGACGAATACGTGGAAGTTCCGCTAGCTTTCAACAGGCCGAGTGCGGACCCGACGCATGCGAACCTGGAAAGCCAGTCCGATGCCCAGATTCCGGACCCTAATGACGCCACCAAAAAAATCCTGAGTGGTGACCAGATCAGTTGGGTATGGCACCGCATCGTTGCGGCCGCCGTAGTGAACGGTGCTATTACGCCCGACGTCGGACTGGACACGTTTCGCATACCCGTGGAACCCGACGTCTCGTTCCGCTTCGCGAAAGACGACCAGTTGCTGCTGCGGCTGCGGACCTGGGGCCAGCCCCTGCACAAATACGGTCCCACGGACGTCTCCGGCACCCTGATTGTTATCGAATCGCCGCAGCCTGATTCCATCCTCGTGCGATCGACGACGACCGCCCTTTCGGCCCAGCGGTTTCCTGCCGGGAGCTTGCTTTACAAGGCGAAGCCGGCGCCCGCCTCCGTCCTGTCGATCGCTTACCCGTTCGCGGAGATGGTGGCCAAGAACATTAAAGAAGCGATTAGCGCCAACAGGAGAGCACTTGTTGAAATACCGGGAGACAACCGACTCCCGCAGATTCCCGCTGTCGACACCGAAGACGGAAGGACGCCGGTGGACAACATCAAGATCGATCCGGACGACCTTCCTCGCATCGTCGGCCTGTATGCCGGAGGCGACACTTTCAGCTCGGGCATCTTCCATCCCACCGGGCAATGCATGATGAGAAACGACGACGACGCAAAGGCGGAGTTCTGCGCGGTCTGCCGTTACATTATGGTGGACATGATCGCTCCCGAGTTTCATCCCGAGATTGACACGGACTACGACAAAATCTATCCGCAAGGCTAGCGTATGAGTGATAACCCGGGCACGCTTGAACTGATTGGCCGTCATCTGACCCTGGCGCTGCAGCCGCTCCTCGATGGGCTGAGCGACGTTGATCACTTCAAGCAGCTGATGTATCGGCTGGGATGGAAGGTTACCGATCTACCTCCGCAGTACGCCGCACTTGGCTCCGCGGTGAACACCGCTGTCACCAAGGTCGAAAGCCTCAGCGACAATCCTTCGCCGAACGACATCGAGGCGCTGTTGCAAGCGGTGAAGAACGCTTACGGAGCCATCCAGGGAATTTCGACTGCGCCCCCCGGCGTTGACCCCGGCGCATTTCTCGCAGAAATCGCGGAGCGGCTGTTCGAACTTCTGCTGACCGATTATCTTGCGCTCGAACTGCCATCGTTCTACAGCCTGCTGGTGATGTTGAATGTGATCCAGTTGGAGCAGCAGGCTGCAACCATCGACCGACCACCTTTCTTGCAGGTTCACTTCAACTGGTCGCAGATTCCTGAAATTCTCAGCAATCCGCAGGAGATTCCGAAGCTGGTGTACGGCTGGGGTACGCCGGACCTGAATACACAACGGGTGATGGACCATCTGTCCGAGTTGTTTTTTGTGTTCGGACTACCGGTGAACGTAACAGCGCCGGATGCGGATCTCGCTGCAACGTATGCCGACTTGGTCAACCAACCCGGATTGGACGTCGCCAAGTCCCTGGTTCTTCCTTTCTGGTTCGGTACACTTGCGGGCCAGCAGCTTCAGGCCGCACTCGCGCTCCGTGATCTTCCGGCCTCAGCCGGTAAGCTGCCGGGCCTCGTCATCGAGCCGCAGATTCCCCAGCAGTTTCCGCTTACGCTGCAGCTCACCGACACGATCGACTTGCGCCTGCTCGCGGGAACCAACGGGCCGTCGCTTTTCGGCATTCTCATCCGGCCCGACGGGATCGACATCAAGTACCCGTTTGAACCAGGCACCACGCCCCCACAGGCTGGCATCGGAGTGGGCTTCGATTTCAAGCCGGCAACGACTGCAATTCTCTTTGGCAGCCAGGGTTCAACTCGCTTGGAGTTGCAAGGTGCCTCCCTCGATCTTGGCGCCGGTACAGTCGATGGCGATTTCGAGCTGAAGCTGACTGCGACCCTCACTGGGCTTGCGCTGGTTCTTGCCGCCGGCGATGGAGACTCGTTCATCCAGAAGCTGCTGGGCAGTGGCGAGACGCGCGTCAACATTCCTGTATCGGTGGACTGGTCAAGCAAGTTGGGACTGAGCTTCGGGGGAAACGATGCCTTCGAAGTCGATCTGCATCCCAACCTTAATCTCGGGCTCATCTCGATCAACGAGCTGAGCATTCAGCTTGCTGTGCCCTCGCCACGCCCGCCCGATCTTATCCTGGGAGTTGGCGCTTCCATCACAGCGCAGCTCGGTCCGCTGGAAGCGGTTGTGGCAGGAATCGGATTGCAACTGGCGACCACTTTCAGCGATGGAAACGCTGGTCCCTTCGATATCGGACTCGGATTCAAGCCGCCGACTGGCGTCGGCCTTTCGATCAATGCCGGCGAGGTTTCGGGCGGGGGATTCCTCAATTTCGACTCGGCACACGGGCAGTACACCGGCGCACTGCAATTGGAGATTGCGGATTTTCTATCGGTGTCCGCGATCGGGTTGCTCTCGACCAAGATGCCGGACGGCACGGCAGGCTTTTCGCTGTTGATCATCCTGACGGCAGATTTTGGCGCGGGCATTCAGCTCAGCTTTGGATTCACTCTGCTCGCAGTGGGCGGGCTGCTTGGTCTGAACCGCACCGTACTCATGCAGCCACTGATCGATGGGGTGCGCACCAATTCCATACAAAGCATCATGTTCCCGCATGATGTGGTCGCCAACGCTCCACGCATCATCAGCGACCTGCGGGCGATCTTCCCGGCGCAGGACGGGACCTTTCTCATCGGCCCCATGGCCAAGATCGGTTGGGGCGAGCCAACTCTGATCAGCCTCTCCCTCGGTGTGATTATTCAGATTCCGCCGGGCGACGCCGTCATCCTGGGCATTTTACGTTTGGCCCTTCCGGCAGACGACATTGCGATTCTCGTCCTCCAGGTCAATTTTGCGGGCGTGCTTGAATTCGACAAACAGCGGTTCTACTTCTTCGCAACGCTGTTTGATTCGCACGTGCTGTTCATCACGCTTGCCGGCCAAATGGGAGTTTTGTTCGCCTACGGGGACGATGCGAATTTCGTGCTCTCGGTCGGCGGATTCCATCCGCAATTCAATCCGCCGCCACTTCCCTTCCCAGCTCCGCAACGCATTTCGATGGACTTGATCAACGAGTCCTATGCGCGTATTCATGCCGACGGATATTTCGCAGTAACTACGAACACCGTGCAGTTCGGCACGCACTCTGATTTCTTCTTTGGCTTCTCCGCCTGCTCGGTCTCGGGCAGCGCAGGCTTTGACGCGCTGATCCAATTCTCGCCGTTCCACTTCACCGCCGAAATCTCCAGCCAGTTCTCGGTCAAGGTCTTTGGCGTAGGAGTGTACGGCGTCGGAATCGACGTCACGGTCGATGGGCCGAGCCCCTGGCACGTGAAGGGCAGTGCATCGCTGTCATTCTTCTTCTTCTCAATCGATATCGGAATTGACGTTACCTGGGGCGACGATCCCAACACGACGCTGCCGCCGCTTGCGGTCATGCCACTGCTCGTGGCAGAAGCGCAAAAGGCAAGCAACTGGAGAACCGCGCTCCCACCGAACACCAAGCTGCTGGTTACACCGCGGCAGCTGGATCCCTCCGAGGCCGGCTTCATCCTGCATCCGGCGGGAACGCTGCAAATCAGTCAGCGCACGGTTCCGCTCGATCTGAAGATCGACAAGATCGGAAGCCAGCCGCCAAGTGACGCCAACCAATTCGCATTCTCCGTATCTTCTTCTACACTTACGAAAACACGCGACCTGCAGGAGCCGTTCGCGCCGTCGCAGTTCCGCAACTTCGACGACGCAACCAAGCTGTCGCAACCTGCGTTCGTGCCGCAAGACAGCGGAGTTGAGCTGGCGGGCAGTTCGACGCTGACCTCCGCCACCGCCGTCACGCGGCCAGTGCGATTTGATTTGACCATCGTCGACGCGAAGTCGGTTCCCACGCGTAACAAGTTCTTCCCGCACTCGCGCGCCATGTTCTCGAACTTCCTGGCGTCGAATAGTGCCGGGCAGTCGGTTCTTTCAGCGAATTTCCGCGGTCTCACGCGCCCCAACGATGGCTCGGTCGCAGTTTCCGATGAAACATTCGCCGTCGCGCTGCAATCGTCGAACAAGGTCTTCCATCCCGAGGCGGCCGCCTTCCTGAGCCAGGCCAAGGCACAGGATTACATCGCCCAGACGGTGGCCGCCGATCCGTCGCTGGAAGGCTCCCTGCACGTGATTCCCCGGTTCGAGGTCGCAGCATGAGCACAACTCCTCCACCCATTGCTGACCCTGAAGATCTGCTGGGGACATATGCCTTCCTTCCCTGGCTGCGGCAGGGTATCGCCAATGCGATTGTGGCCCCACCCGCGACGGGCGTGCGCGCCTCGATCAGTGTCGACCTGACGGTTACCGGCTCTCCCGTCGTTGGCGACACCCCAATCACCGCGCCTGTTAGCCAGAACATCTCGCTCTACGGGCCGGGCGACATCGTGGGCATCGACTCCCGCGCGATTATCCGCACCGAGCCGCGGGCTGGCGTCACCAACTTCGAGTCCAACTACCTGGCTGCGGTCGATTTCTACGACGAGGACTTTCCCTGGCGGTACACGCCGGTTCCAGCCTCGGGACTACAGCTTCTGCCGTGGATCGCGTTGATCGTTCTGAGCCAGTCAGAGTTCGCGGAGGGCAGCAGTGTCGGCAATCGCCCGCTGCCCTTCATTACGATTTCCGATCCGACGCTGCTACCGCCGGCCAACGAACTATGGGCTTGGGCGCATGTGCACTTCAACCAGGGACTATCGCCCAATCCCTCGACCGAACTGGTTTCGCCGGATATGGGCGCGGTCATACCGCGGGTGCAGGCGATCCTCAACAATAATCCCGACCTCGCGTACTCGCGTCTCATGTGCCCGAGGCTGATGGACGTCAGCACCGGCTACGACGCCTTCATCGTTCCAGCCTTCGAGAGCGGCCGGCTCGCCGGGCTCGGCTTTGATCCCTCGAAGGCTCCATCTGCCACGGCATCTGCGTGGGCTCCGTACGGCGGACAGGAAGAGCCGCAGAGTTTTCCGTACTACTATCGTTGGCACTTTCGCACCGGTGACCGCGGCGACTTCCGCTACCTGGTCGGCTTGCTCAAGCCGCAACCAGTCGATCCGACGGTTGGCACACGCGACTTCGATGTCACCCAGCCCAGTCCGATTTTGCCCGGCATTGTCACTCCGGGACTGAACGGGATTCTGCGCCTCGGCGGGGCGCTTGAGGTTCCCGACGCCGATCTGAGCGACGCCGACAAGGCCGAGCGCGATAAGTATGAGAACTGGGACCAGCCTTATCCGGACTCGTTCGAAGTCTCGCTCGCCAAGTTCATCAACCTCGCCGACGACTACTCGGCGCAATCGGCGGCCGACGCCAATGCGGCAAGCGGTATCAGTCCGGGCGTCACCGGCGACCTCGATCCACTGATCACCTCACCGCTGTACGGGCGTTGGCAGTCACTAACCCAGCGGTTGCTCTTCGAGAGCAATGGTAGCGCAGCACCGAACCCGACGAACTGGGTGCACCGCCTGAATCTCGATCCGCGTTTCCGCGTGCCGGCAAACTTTGGCACCGATGTCGTCGAGGCGAATGCCGAAGAGTACATGAACTACGCCTGGGAGCAGATTGGCGACGTGCTCCAGGCGAACCAGGCCATTCGCCGTCTGCACTTTGCCACGGCCGCCTCACAGCGACTGTATGCTCGCAGCCTCCTCACCGTCGCCTCCAGCCCGGCGCGTGTGCTGTCATTGACGGCGCCCGTCTCGAGTCGCGTCCTGCTTGGGGGAGCGACCGTTGCCAGCATGCGCGGATCGGTCGCGGCGCCTACCCTGGTTCCTCCCACGCTGACTTCAACGGCGATCCGTCGAGTACTGCGTCCGGGAGCGCGCCTGATGCGGTCTTTGCCGTTTACGGCGACGGCTACTCCCGCCAACCTCATTCAGCGGATGAATGCGGGTGAGGTAACCAGCGCTCCGCCGAAGACCGTACCCAGCGGCGTGGTCACCGTCGATCAGGCTGTGAGTTCGGTCATTCCGAGCAACGCGCCACCTGCAATTCTGGACTTGCTCAAACGGTATCCCTGGTTGCCGTGGGCGGTACTGGCCATCGCCATCGTGCTGGCAATCGTGTTGTTTTTCGTGCTTGGTCCTGTCGCAGGACTGGCAGCAGCAATCGCCGTTATCGGCGGGGGTCTATACCTGTTCCGGCAGCTACGCCAGTGGGCGACTGCCCAGCAAGCTTCCCAAACCATCTCGCAAGCCGGACAGACTGCCGCGAGCGTCGCCAATTTCCCGACCAGTAGCGACTTCGTCCTCAGTGCTCCGGGATCAACCTTTGTACCGACGCTTGGCGGCGCCGACAGTCCGACTGGAACTCGCTTCAACACGGCCCTCGCGCAATCGTTCCAACTGAACAGTGTTGCCAACGTCGCGGCGCAACATCCCGCGCCGGTGGCGATCGACCTGAATGCGGTATCCGCCACGATGGTCACGGCGGTGAACCCCAAGATAACGATCCTGCGCCGCGGTCTCAGCATGATCGCGTTGCCGGCGTGGATCATCGCTGAAATCGGGGATGACTTCAACGAGGTGATGGCCTATCCCAAGATCGATCTGCCGATGTACCAGCCGCTGACGGACAGCTCGGTGGAGCGGCTTCTGCCGAACATCACCAAGATCGCACTGAACAGCATCACGCTGATGGAGACGAACCAGCGCTTCATCGAAGCCTATATGGTTGGGCTGAACCATGACTTTGCGGCCAAGCTGTTATGGCGCGAGTATCCAACGGACCAGCGTGGCAGCTACTTCCGGCAATTCTGGGCAGTGGGCGACACCATCAACAGCGAGGGATTGAGCGAAGACGCGCTCAAGGAAAAGCTCTATGACATACCGGAGATCCATCGATGGGATCCGGCGTCGAACCTCGGAGATCATAACAACCGCATCCAGCCCGGTCAGCCGGTCGCACCGCAGGCCGTGCTGATCATTCGCGGTGAATTACTGCAGAAGTATCCAAACACCGTGATCTTCGCCCAGCATGCCAAGATGGTGAATGGTCTTCGTGTTCCCGACTGGCTCACGGCTGCGGAGGAGGCGCAGCCGCCGCGATCCAAGACGCGCACCCCGCTTTATACGGCGCAGCCAGCCGATGACATTTTCTTCTTCGGATTCGACTTAACCATTGACGAGGTCAAAGGTACCGGAGGCGATCCGGGCTGGTACTTCGTGTTACAGGAGCGCCCGGGCGAGGCACGCTTCGGCCTGGAGCTTTCTCGGACGGCGCCGATCGAGACCTTCGACGATGTCACCTGGAACGACGCGTCGCCGGGCATTGCGCCCGGCCAGTTCCTGACGGCGTCAACGCTGTCGAGTGTCGCTCTCACCGAACCTTCCGCGGTTGCTGACCCCGATAAACATGACCAATGGAGTGACGACGAGAAGGTCGATCCTGCCGCCGTCAGTTCAGCCCGTTGGGCCTACGTGCTGTTCCGCCAGCCTGTGATGGTGGCCGTGCACGCGGATGAGATGCTCACGGATACGAGGCCCTAGCGATGGCAGACTTCTCTTCCACCCAGTCCCAGCTTGCCGCCGCGCGCGCCGCGCAGGACGCCGCGCAACTGACCGTCACGCAGGCGGCAGCGCGTGCCCGGCAGGCGCAGGACGCGCTGGACCTTGCGACTCGACAGACCAGCCCGCACGACGACTCAGGCATACTCGCAAAACTTTCGGCAGCCGCGGAGCACGCAGCGGCGGAGCAGGCCGCCGCACAGAAAAGCCTGGATGCGGCGCGCGGCGGAGTCGTCAGCGCGACCGGCGCTTTCGCGGAGTTCAGCACGCCGCAGCAGAATGTCTCGCAGCTTCCCGACAATTCGCCCTTCCTGCTATTTCCTGTGCGGATCGAGACGCGCTTCCGGACAGTTTCGCCTACAGTTCCGTCAGCCACCATCGTCGTTACCGCGCCGCCCCACCAACTTCTAGTGCGCATTTACCCCGACGACTGCTCCATCGACACCTTCGAACCCATGCTTTCGGACTCGGAACTGGCCGACGTCAAGAGCTATTGGATGAATATCTGGCGAGCCGGCGGCGTGGAGAACGATCAGCGCGGCGCCTGGAGCCGGTTGGTCGCGGCGCACGGCTCCGGGCGAGCAGGGTGGCTGGTTGATACGATTCAGCCCGCGAATCTTCCTGAGCCAAAGAAGGCGTCGCCCAGCGATGAGATCCTGGTCATTCCGACTACCACGCCGCTGGCCGGTCCGCAGGCTACCGCGATCTCAACCTATTGGCAGAGCATCTGGCTCGCGGACGGGGATGGTTCCAAGATTGACGCCGCGAATGCCGCATTGAGCGTCGCCGTCGGCGCCGCCACAGCTTCCGACCTCATCGCCAACTATGCACCGTTCAACCTGGGCGATACGCCGGCAGCGCCGCTCACCAAAAGCGAGGTCGCTCTGTCCGTCGCTTTCGTGATCTTCCGTGCCGATCCGCCGACGAACCAGCAGACGTGGTCGCAGGCGCCGCAGGTCCGACAGTTTCCCGACCGATTTGTGGTTCGTCGGCTTCAACGGCGCTGCCCAAACGCTGGAGGCTATCGGCGGCCCAGTAACCCTGCCGCTTTACACCGGACCTGATCCTTCTGCTGACCCGACCACCGATCCGGCTTCATGCATTCATCCGGATGGTCCGGACCTTTTCGTCCCTGACCAGCTGCAATGGATGGTGGACTTCGATCGCGCCGTCGCCGCAGGCATGGCCCTGGCGATCCCGCTGACGCCCCAGCAATACGCAGCAGGATTCACCCGCCTGCTGGTGCTGGGATTGCAGCTTGGCACATCCGCGAACGACGGCGCGGCCGGATTACAGGAATTGCTGGAACACCATCAGTGGAGCCGCAGCGGATTCTTCCTGCTCCCGCAGGGCACCCCGGCGCACAACATCACCGGATCGAGCGCGGCAAGTACTCCCGAAGATGACGCCGACACCAGCTTTGACGATCGCAAGAACCGTTCGCTGTTTCAGATCGTGAGTGATCCTACCCAGAAGCAGGATGGCCAATGGCTGGTTGAATTCCTGGGCTTAGACCCCAACTTCGTCGCCGGCGTGCACGGCTGCCTCGGTGTAGACCAGATGCAGGCACGAGCCATGCAAACCGCACTGTGGCCGGCTACCTTTGGCTATTGGATGGACACGCTGTTCACGCCCAATCCGGGGACCACTTCCATCTTCTCCGACGAAGTCATCGCCCAGGCTCGCGCATTCTTCACCTCGTTTGTCTCCGGACGCGGACCGCTGCCGGCAATCCGCATCGGGGGCCAGCCTTACGGCATCCTGCCGACGACGGCGTTCTCGCGCATTCAATGGTTCCAGAGCGAGATCTTCCTCCGGCTTGCGATCTCGCAGTCGTTCCTGGCGTCGTTGTACGGCCTGCTGCGCAACATCGATGCCGACTGGACGCAGATGAGCCAAAGCGTCGCCTGGGTTGGCGGATCTGGCGATCCGCATCAGACTTTGCTCGACATCCTTGCTCTCCAACCTTCCTCGGTTGAGTATTTCTCGCGTAACGCCGAGAGCCTGGTTCTGCTGTTCAACATGATGAACCGCTTCGCGCTCGGCCCGGCATGGTTCAACGCGTTGTCGAGCAAGAGCGTGGAGACCGATCCAGTGGCCCTGCTGCGGCGTCTCGGCTACACCGGCGGTCCGTTACCCGATGTGTTGAACCACTTCTTCTTGACGGATAATCCGCAGATCACGACCATCATCGACGATCGAGCATTGTCGGAGACGGCTTCCATTCGGCCCTACACCGACGACGGACGCAACTACATTCAGTGGCTGATTGATGCGGCTTCTACCTCGCTCGACACGCTGCGCGAGGAGTCGGGCTTCACCGGGAATCAGAGCCCGACGGCCCTGCTATACCTGTTCCTGCGGCATGCCCTGATGCTCGGCTATTACGATTCCAGTTACAACTTCCACCGCGACACCGGGATCCTGTCGGCCACGGAACTGCTGGCGATGCGCAGTGAGCCCAGCTTTGTCCACATTGCAGAGGCGACGGGTACCAGCGAGAGCCGCTTCGCTGCCCTCTACAAAACTGAAAGCCGGATCACGGGCAGCCCCACATTGCAGGTCAGCGACTACATCACGCAGCAGATTGCCACCGCATCCGCTACCGCTGACCTGGCCTCGCAGATCAACTCGCTCAAAATTCTGGTGAAGGCCTCGACCGCTGAGCTGGAGCGCCTGTTTGCCGAGCACATTGACACCTGCTCCTACCGCTACGACGCCTGGCTGTTAGGACTGGTGAACCAGCGCCTCGAGGCGCAGCGTGCGACTAACGACGGTAAGCAGCAGTCGCATGGTCTTTATCTCGGAGCATACGCCTGGGTGGAGGACCTGCATCCGTCAACCGATCAACTCTCTACTGTTCAGCTTCCGGCTGACCTCGCGGCGCAGTTCCCCGGCACAGCGCCGCTGCTTTCCGATGCCAACAATGGCGGCTACATTCACGCGCCGTCGATGTCGCACGCGGGAGCCGCGGCAGTCCTGCGCGCCGGTTTTCTTTCGGCACAGTCAGACTCGGGAGACAACGGGGCCCTGTCGGTCAATCTCTCGTCCGATCGCGTCCGCGTTGCGCTCTCGCTAATTGAAGGAATTCGCAACGGCCAAAGCCTGGGCGCGCTGCTCGGATACCAGTTCGAGCTTGGCTTGCACGACGACTACACGCTCGCCGAGGTTGACAAATTCATCTATCCGCTACGCAAGGCATTTCCGCTGGTCGCTGATGCGCTCGCCTCGACCCAGACGCCACCCACTACAGCGATCCAGGCAATCGAGGCCCGCAACGTACTCGACGGCAAGAAGCTCGTCGACCAGATCACCAATAGCGGGATCAAAGCCTATCCCTGGGGAGTCGATGGCCTGCCGGCCGCCAATCCAGACGAACAGACCGCACTCGACGGCACCGCCGAGGCCTTGCTGAACAGCTACGACGCGATTGCCGACCTGGCCTTGGCCGAAGGTGTCTATCAAGCCGTGCAGGGGAACTACGATCGTGTCGCCAGCACCATCGCAGCCTACACGACCGGCAACTTCCCGCCGGAGCCGGCCATCGTCAACACGGCTCCGCCGGGAATCACACTGACCCATCGCTTCGCCATTCAGTTCCGCCCCGGGTTGACCGCGCCCGCCGATGCCACGCCGCGCGCGCTGGCTGAGCCTGCCATCGACGACTGGCTCTCCGGCATGCTGCCGCCTCTAGATCGCATCGGCTGCAACGTCGCTTGGAAGGATCCCGTCACCGGCGCTCCCCAGCAGCATAGTGTTACCTTTGCCGATCTCGGACTGCGTCCCATCGACGCGCTGTATCTGCTCAAGCCCGATAACGTGCAGGCGATGGCCGAACTCGACGATCGCATTCAGCGTCTGATCGTGGCCAGCTGGAATCCGCGACCCGACGCCCAGATCGCAATTCAGTACATGGTGGCGGCGAGCGGCCCAAATGACTTCAGCATGTTCGAAAGCGCGCCTCTGCTGCGCAACCTTCGCGCGCTGTTCACCAATTCCCGTGCCTTGCGCGCCAGCGATGTACTGCGCGCCAACGACGCCAGCCAGCAGGACAATTCGAGTGTGTTCGTGGACCAGTCGCGCATAACGACGCCCTTGGCCAGCTTGACCGCGTTAGCCGGCGACATCGACGCATTTGTGAATGTCACTCTCGCGCCGTGGCTGGCCGACACAACGGCAAACCGCGGCCAGATCATCGCAAACGTCGACAGCTTCCTCGCAAAGGCTGTTGACCTTCTGGAGCGCGCTGCCCGACTCGCGCTGCCATCTTCGGGGTGGGGCTTCCTGTACTCGTGGCGGCAGACGGCATTTGCCGACCTGCTCGCGGCGGTGCACGACCTGGTTCAGCGCTGGACGCAGAAGCTCAGCGACTTCCATACCGCCCTCAACGCCTACGATGCACTCCCGCTCAACACGTCCGACGCAGTTCGCATGGACACGCTGAACAAGATTGAATTGCTGGTTACATCGCAACTGGACCCTTTGCTCAATACGCCGGCATCGCTACGGCCCGCTCTTCCAGGCAAGGCCAGCACCTTCCAGGCTCGCCTTGGACAATTCCAAGCCATCCAGGCAAGCAGTGGAACATCGTTCGCCAGCCTGTTCTCGTCGATCACGGCGCTTTCCACGGCAGAATTCGATTCGCAGCCTTTCGACGTTTCCGCCATAGGCGATCGGGCAGTGGTCATCACGCAGGACATTTCCCGTGTCCTCACCAGCCAGCTTGCGACCGCCCGCACTCGCATCGACGCAGTGAATACCCAATTGGCGGCGGCTGCTTCGGCGGGATCGCCAGCCGATCAAGTGACTGCGCTCACTGCCGCCGCCAAGGCGCTCTTCGGCGACGACTTCCAGATCATTCCCGAATTCGCTGTCTCAACGGCGCAAGGCACCGAGTGGGCCAACTCGGTGAATGCGTTTAACTCGGGCGACCCGTTCACCTATGCGAAGAACACGCTGAACATCGACTTTCCGGTGGATGAATGGTTCTATGCTGCCGCCCGAGTACGCGCCCCCTTACGTTACTGGGAGTCCGCGCTGATGCTGGCGAATGCTTTCGGCTTGACGCCTCCCGTGCTCACGCCGATCCAGCTGCCCTTCGAGGCGGGCGCGCCGTGGCTGGCCCTGGAATTCCCGAGTACTTACAACATCGACAGCGACCGGCTGCTCTACACTTGCCTGTATTCACAGGCATTCGACCCAACCGTCCGGCAATGCGGCATTCTTCTCGATGAGTGGACAGAGGTAATTCCTGCAACGACGCGGGACACGGCCCTGACGTTCAACTATGCGCGGCCTGATAATGAACCGCCACAGACAATGCTGCTGGTGACCTCCGCCTCGAATACCGGCTCGTGGCAATGGGACGACCTGGTCGGCGCGTTGAACGAGACCCTCGATCTGGCGAAGAAACGTGGCGTCGAGCCCGCCATGCTAGACCCGACGGCCTACTCTCGCTTCCTTCCGGCCACCGTGACGGCGAGCACCAGCTACGGCATCACTATCGCCACCGCGCTCACTGCCGCTAACGGCGCTATGAAAGTTCTTCAAGGAGAACCCAATGCCTAGTGCCCTCAGCGTTGGCGACATCAAGGTTGCGCTTACTCAGCGGCTGTTTCCGGCGATCACCACATGGAATCGCCTGGAGGCCCGGCCGCGCAGCCAGAGCTTCGATCGTGCGCTGCGGGCCGAGATTCGCGATGCCTTGTGGATGCTGACCAAGCAATGGCAGATGGGAGAATTTCGCGGGCACGATGCGGGCTCGCCGGTCTTCGCTAAACTATTTTTTGGCACAACTCGGATGACAAAGTATCGAGCGGGTGACGGCACAGCGCAATTGCTCGACGCATCCACGCCACTGGAGACGAAGGTCGAACGCCGCCCGGTTCCGATGAAGCGGCAAAACCGAACCATTTCGCTAGATCTTCGCCTGGTCATGGCTCGGCAGTGGTTCTCGCTCATTGCGAACGTCGGCAATTATCGTGACGCCTTTATCACCGCGTATCCCATCCATGTGCCGGATCCCATGCAGCCGCAGGATGTCGATGTCTGTGCTCATCCCGAGGCGTGGGACACCTTCCAGGCACTGGCCGGCCGCGCTATGGATGGGGGCGCCCTGCTGGAATACCTGCTTGCCGATCCTGCGACCCATCACGCCTACGACGGCGTAGCCACGATCGACCCAGGGGACCACCACAAACTTGACGATCGGGCGAACCGATTCCTGGCGTGGGCGAAGCGATTCATTGCCCAGCCGGATTCCGATCAGGACGATGCGTGGGTCCCTGATCATCTCGATTATCAGTTTGCGATTTCGGCTCCGATGCCCGACGGCACGGAAAAGGTCTATGTGGCGGAAGATTACGCTTCGAACCGTCTCGACTGGTACAGCATCGACCTCGACCCTAGCCTGACTACCCTGGGCGAGGTCGCCAACTCAAGCTCGACGGGCCTTCCCCCCGATGCACCGTTCACCACGATTCCGATTCCTGTATCGTTCTCGGGGATGCCCAACATTCGGTGGTGGGCTTTTGAAGACCACGCCACCAACTTCGGCGACATCGATGCCAGCACGACCGATCTCGCCAAGTTGCTGTTTATGGAATTCGCGCTCGTCTATTCGAACGACTGGTTCGTCATTCCTTGCACCCTCCCGTCCTCCGTACTGGCGCAGGTGCGCGGCCTGGCAGTCACCAACGTCTTCGGCGAGCGGCTTTGGGTCGGACCGGCCGACGAAGGAGTCGAGAACGACTGGGGCCGCTGGAGCATGTTCACTGTCGATATTCGCAACGCTCCGGCCGGAAGTGCAGTCGATCCTACGCTTGTCTTGCTTCCCACGCTCGCCAACGCAGTCGTGAGTCCACCAATGGAGGAGGTTTTCCTGGTGCGCGACGAAGTGGCGAACATGGCCTGGGGCGTGGAAACCACAGTGGCCCTCGCCAGCGGCATCAGCCGGCCCGGCGGAGAGGTCGCAATCCAAACCTTCAACTACCTGCAGGGACTGATTCCATCGGGCTCGACCCCACCTCCGATGGCTGCGCCGGTTCGATACCAGGCGATGAACTCCGTCCCGGAGAACTGGATTCCGTTCATTCCGGTGCATCTGCCCAACAACAATCGCGAGATCCAATTACAGCGCGCGGCCATGCCACGAATGCTGGCCGGCGACCCAAATACTCCGCAGAAGGTACAGCCGCAGACTTCGCTGCTGCGGCAGGGATTGGATCTTACTTCTGCCCAGCAATATTTCGTCCATGAGGAAGAGGTGCCTCGTGCCGGGACCCGGCTCTCGCAGTATTTCTCGCGCGCTCGTTGGACGCAAGGCCAGGTCTACACCTGGTTGCGTGCCCGCAAGCAGACCGGACGCGGAGAGGCCACCAGCGGATTGGCCTTTGATCGCCTGGTGGACAAAGACGGCAATCCCAGTTGAGCCAAGCATATGATTAACGAGTAGCAGGCCGTCGCTCCCATGAAGGTGAAGTCTATGTCCGCCGTGTTCATCCCGCAGCCGATTGGGTTTGTGAGCAGCCCTTATCGCGACACCAAAAACGTCCCCAGAGGATTGGGGACTAAGCATGATGCTGAAGGTGTGCTCAACATTCTGCCCGAGTTTGAGGTGGGACTTACGGACATCGAAGGCTTCTCGCATCTGTATGTAATCTGGGCCTTCGACCGGTCGGAAGGGTACGAGTTGATGGGCAAGCCGCCGACCGATGACCGGCCGCATGGCGTGTTCGCTACGCGCTCTCCGCGGCGTCCGAACCCGATCGCACTGACCGTCGTAGAACTGGTCCGCCGCGAGGGGCCAGCGCTGCACGTGCGTGGCGTGGATATGCTCGATGGCACGCCCATTCTGGATATCAAGCCGTATCTATCCAGCATCCCGGAGCAGGAGTTGCGGCGAGGCTGGCTGGCTGAAGCTGAGGCGCGAAAGAAGAGTTAGTCGGGCCTCAGTGGCGGCCTCCATGATCGAAGGATCGAAGATCGCTCGCGCCTTGAAGCCGCTCGGGTATTAAAAAAATCCGGCGATTTTCGGCGCTAACCGAATGAGCGCCAGGGCGCCGAAATGTCAGTACTAGTCCGCCACGCTGGTCTGCCCTGCAGAATCGTGCCGCAGCAGCGGTTGACCCCAAACCAATACGCCAGCTCGCGATAATCGTCGGCATCGAAGATAGCGATATCGGCATCTTTGCCGGGCTCGAGACTCCCCTTCCGATCCTGCAGGCGCAGGGCGCAAGCGCCGTTGTACGTGGCCGCCACAATCGCTTCAGCGGGAGACATCTTCATCTGCGTGCAGGCGACCGACAGGACGAACGGCATCGAGGTCGTGGGCGCGGTGCCGGGATTGTAGTCGGTGGCAAGCGCGACCGCGACGCCGGAGTCAAGCAACTTGCGCGCGGGTGGAAAAGTCTTAAGACCGAGAAAATAGTTGGCTGCCGGCAACAGCGTCGCGATGCTGTCGAGATCCGCCAGAACCGCGATGTCGGAGTCGCGCACTTGATCCATGTGATCGAGCGAGGCAGGATGGAACCGCAACAAGGGGACCAGTTCGCACCGCGTCAGTTGGCAGACGTGAACCCGGGTGTCGAGTCCGTGCTCGACGGCTGCGCGCAGGATGCGTTGCGACTGCTCGGGAGTAAACGCGCCGCGCTCACAGAAGACGTCAACGAAGTCGGCGAGGCGGTGAAGGGGCGCGGCTTTAGCCGCGCCGTCCGACTCCTTATTCTTGTCATCACGAGCGGGCTTTAGCCCGCGAGGGATCTGCTTTTCGCCGGACGCTCGCCCCGCCACCGCTGGGATCATCTCCTCGCAGACGATGCGGACATACTCGTCCGGATTATCGCGATACTCGGGCGGCACGACATGCGCGCCCAGAAACGTCGACACTACCGTTCCTGGCCATTGTTGTGCGGCATCGCGAATCGCTTCGAGCGACTTAATCTCCGCTTCGAAGCTAAGGCCATAACCCGACTTGGCCTCGACTGTCGTTGTTCCGTGCGCGGCCATTTCGTCGAAAGCCCTGCGAATATGCGCTGCCAAGTCTTCGCGTGATGATTCACGCACGCCGCGAAGGCTGGAGCGAATACCGCCTCCGGCCTCTGCGATTTCTTCGTAGTTTGCGCCGGCGATGCGCTTCTCGAAGTCGATCAACCGCGGCGCTGCGAAGACGGGATGCGTATGTGAGTCAACGAAGCCGGGAACGACGACTTTGCCCCGGCAATCAATCTCTTCCGCCCGAGCTGCCAGTTCGTGCAGCGCGACTTCGTCGGTTTTACCAGCTGCGACGATCTTGCTGTCATTGATGAGGACGGCGCCGTCTTCGATGATGCCAAGCTCGCGCATCTGCGGACCTCGACGCGGAGCACTGTCGCCGCGCAAGGTCAGCAGTTGGGCTGCGTGGGTGATGAGTATTACTCGCGGATGAGAGTCGTCTGGGTTCAAGTAGTGTGCTCGTGGCCTGTAAATGCAGGTCCCTCGACTCGGTCGCCGCGGCGACCTCCCTCGGGATGACAACCCATATAGATCTGCTCAGCGATAGGGGTCCTTCGACTCCGTTCGCCCCTGCTTCGCAGGGTCTCATTGCGCTCAGGATGACAGCTCAACTGGTCACTTGAAGAACCAACAAAGCGGATACTTGCCAGTCCATGCTTCGTGGGGGCTCCTTGCTTATTACCAGACTTGTCCGGCAAGCTACTGCTCCGTCATTGGGATCTTCACGCCCTTCTCCTGCGCGAAGCTCTTCGCCTCGTCGTAGCCAGCGTCCACGTGCCGTGCCACGCCGATACCGGGATCGTTGGTCAGCACGCGCTCAATCCGCTTCGCCATATCAGGTGTGCCGTCGGCGACGGTGACCTGCCCCGCGTGCTGCGAGTAGCCGATACCTACGCCGCCGCCGTTGTGAATCGATACCCACGACGCACCACTGGCAGTGTTGAGCAGCGCATTCAGCAGCGGCCAGTCGGCGACGGCGTCGCTGCCATCCTTCATCGACTCCGTCTCACGGAAGGGCGAGGCGACCGAGCCGCAGTCGAGATGGTCGCGGCCCATCACGATTGGCGCCTTCAGCTTACCTGACTTGACCATGTCGTTCATGGCGAGACCGAACTCGGCGCGTTCACCATAGCCCAGCCAGCAGATGCGCGAGGGGAAGCCCTGGAACTTGATCCGCTTGCGGGCCAGATCGATCCAGCGGCTAAGAATTTGGTTCTGCGGAAACATCTCGAGCACCAGATCATCGGTCGCGTGAATATCGGCCGGATCACCGGACAGCGCCGCCCAGCGAAACGGCCCACGCCCTTCGCAGAACAGCGGACGAATATAGGCCGGCACAAATCCCGGAAAGTCGTAGGCGTTCTTTACGCCGTGCTCGAAGGCGAAGGTGCGAATGTTGTTGCCGTAATCAAACGTCACCGAGCCCATCTTCTGCAGCTTCAGCATACCTTCGACGTGGCGCGCCATAGTGTCGAGCGAACGCTCCAGATACGCCTTGGGATCGTTCTTGCGCAGTTCCAGCGCGGCTTCGAGCGTCATCCCGCTGGGCACGTAGCCGTTCAGCGGATCGTGCGCGGAAGTCTGGTCGGTGAGAATGTCAGGCACCACGCCGCGCTCGGCGAGCTCGGGAATAATGTCGCCGCAGTTACCCACCAGCCCGACGGAGATGTTCTCCTTCTTGCGGACGGCGTTCTTCAGGATGCGCAGCGCCTCGTCCAGCGAGTTGACCATGAAGTCGCAGTAGCCGGTGCGCAGGCGCTTTTTGATGCGTTCAGGATCGACCTCGATACCGAGGTAGCACGCGCCCGTCATGGTCGCGGCCAGCGGCTGGGCCCCGCTCATCCCACCCATGCCGCCGGAGACGATCAGCTTGCCGGCGAGATCGCCGCCCAAGTGTTTTTCTCCCGCCGCCGAGAACGTTTCGAAGGTGCCCTGGATGATGCCTTGCGAGCCGATGTAGATCCACGAGCCCGCCGTCATCTGGCCGTACATCATGAGGCCGGCCTTCTCCAGCTCGTTGAACTTCTCCCAGTTCGACCAGTGGCCCACGAGATTCGAATTGCAGATCAGCACGCGCGGCGCATACTCGTGGGTGCGGAAGATGCCGACCGGCTTGCCCGACTGCACCAGCAACGTCTCGTCATTGTCAAGCGACTGCAGCGAGCGCACGATGGCGTGATAGCACTCCCAGTTGCGCGCGGCACGGCCGGTGCCCCCGTAGACCACCAGGTCCTGCGGCCGCTCGGCAACATCGGGGTCGAGATTGTTCATCAGCATGCGCATGGCGGCTTCCTGGCCCCAGCCTTTGCAGGAGAGCTGGTTGCCGCGCGGCGCCCGGACGGGACTGTAGGCAGAACTGGCTGGTTCGGCTGCGACAGGCATAACACACGATGGTAGCCGCGAGAGCAGCGGCGGCGCAAACCGGAGAGATCGATGGAGAACAAAAATGGGGACCGGCTGTTTGGCCGTGTCCCCTCTCTCCGATCAGGTTTGCAGTTGAGGGTAGATTACCGGGTGTGGCCGTCGTCCGCATCAGCAAGCGATGAATCGGGCGTTAAAAATCGATGAAAACTGCCGGCTGCCCTGACCAACACTCCTGCCCAAGTTGTCATCTAAACCGTTTTGACTCTGACAGAGTTCATGGCATCTCTATCTATGTCCAGTTCGAAAGCTCTTTTACGCTGGCCAACGCTGCTGGCATTGACCTCAGGATTGCTAATCACCGTGGGATGCCATCATGGCGCTGACGTGCGCCAATCCTTGGCCGTCAATCATTTTGTTGGTGGCTCGGCTGAACCGGTCATGCTGGCGGCCTATCAACCGTGGTTTGGCAGACCCAATCACATCAATGTCGGCTACTCCTCGCAGGACCGCGTAGTCCTCGAGAAGCAGATCGATAAGGCTAAGCAGCTCGGTATCGCAGGCTTCGTGGTGAACTGGTACGGCGAACGCGATCAGTTCGAAGACAAGGCCTATACCCTCATGCAGGAGGTGGCCGCGGCGAAGGACTTCAAGGTTGCCATCATGTATGACGAAGACGACAGCGATCCAGCGACCGTGACCGACGCAGTCCTCCGCGATTTGCAGTATGCCTACGACCGCTATATCGGTCCGCAAGCCATCGTACCGCGGGAATCCTATCTGCGGTACGAGGGGCGCCCCATGATTTTTATCTTCCCCAAGAGCGGAAAGACCGACTGGAACCGCGTGCGGCAGACTACGAACTCCTGGGCGGACCCCCCGCTACTCCTCTACAAAGGCGTGAATCAGCAATATGCGAAGGACTTCGACGGCTTCTATGTCTGGGTGGGACCCGGCAAGCAAGGCTGGCAGGCGAACGGCAGCGACTGGGGGCAGCAGCATCTCGACGACTTCTACCAGACCATGCTGACCAAGTATCCCGACAAAATTGTTGTCGGCGGCGCATGGCCCGGATTCAACGACTCCAAGGCAAGCTGGAGCCTCAATCGCAAGATGAGTTCACGCTGCGGCAGGACGCTTGACGACACGCTGCGGATGTTTCGCCGCTACTACAACGAGCAGCGCCCCCTGCCCTTCCTCATGATCGAGACCTGGAACGACTATGAGGAGGGCACCGCGATTGAGAATGGCGTGGATACGTGTAAGTAGGAAGGTGTCAGTCGTCGGTTATCAGCTTTCAGCTCAGCGGCGGACTTCAAGATTCCAGCTAAGGCCCCGCAGGAGGGCCGGACGGCCACGGCAGCATCAGAGCGCACCCAGCCCGCAAGTAAGCTGAGAGCTGACGCCTGATAGCTGACAGCTATAATCACTCCATGGACGAACAGGACTTTCGCCGTCGCTCCGACGCTGGCACTCGAAGACTTGAAGCGCAGTCTCTATGAAGCTGAGGGCGAGGCCGACTTCGAAGTCGAGGAGAACGCAGGGGCCCTGAGCGTCAGCTTCGAGGAACCGCCGGGCAAGTTCATCATTTCGCCCAACGCGCCCGTGCGCCAGATCTGGATCTCGGCGCTGTCCACCAGCTTCAAACTCGACTGGTCGGACGAGCACAACGGCTTCGTGCTCTCGAAGACAGGTGAATCCCTCAAGCAGTTAGTTTCCCGCCTCATCAATCAGCAACTCGGCGAAGAAGCCATCACCCTCCGATAGGCGGCGTCTCCCGCGGACCATCGGGCTTGGGCTGTTCGATACGAGTCCACTCTCAGGACTTACTAATCCGGCTTGGCCCCTCCCGTGCATCTGGCAGAACGAAGAATCTTTCTTCGCTCAGGCGAAGTCGCGAGGTATGAAGATGATCCCTGTAAGTCTTGGGTCCAGTTATCTGGCGGCGGGCAGCGCCGTAAACACCAGCAGAAAGCCGGATAACAGCTTTCAACAACTCATGCAATCGTTGCAGTCAGGCGACCTGTCTTCGGCGCAGCAGGCGTACACGGCCCTTACCAGCCAGATTTCCTCCGCTAGCCAGGCCAACACCTCGGCCAGCAGCACACTGAGCAGCGATCTAAGCGCGGTCGGAAAGGCCTTGCAGTCGGGAGACCTGAATGGAGCGCGCCAGGCTTTCGCCAAGTTGCAGCAGGATGCGCAGGCCGCGGGTGCAACCCACGGACATCATCACCACCGCCATCCCATGCCGCCCACGACGTCTCCGAGCAGCACGGGCTCGACGACGGCTAGCTCGCTGGTGCCGTCAACCAGCGTCGACACGACTGCCTGAAGTCCGGGCCTACCGCGTGACGGCCGCGATCTTGAGCTTGTCCTTCAGGTCGGCGGCGATGAGCTGTCCGTGAAAGCGGCCATTCTCGATGAATATCTCGCTGGTGCGCATGCCGGCAACCAGCACACCGGCGAGATAAATGCCGGGCACATTGCTCTCCAGCGTCTGTGCGTCGACGATCGGCTTGCGGTCAGCCTCCTCGCTCAGGCGGATCCCGAGGCCTTGCAGAAACTCGAAGTCCGGGTGGTAACCGGTGAGAGCGAAGACATAGTCGTTGGGCAGCACGACTTCGCCGTCGGGCGTATTGAGCACGACGTCTTCCAGCGAGATCTCGCGCACCGTGCTGTCGAAGTAGGCTTTGACCTGGCCGGCCTTGATGCGGTTCTCAATGTCGGGCTTGATCCAGTACTTCACCGACTTGCTGACGCCGGGCCCGCGATGCACCAGCGTCACATGAGCGCCGTGCCGCCATAGCTCCAGCGCGGCGATGGCCGCTGAGTTCTTGCCCCCGATCACCAGCACGTTCAGACCGAAGAAGGGGTGTGGCTCGCGGTAATAGTGCATGACTTTGGGCAGGTCTTCGCCGGGAACGCCAATGTAGTTGGGGCGGTCGTAGTAGCCGGTGGCCAGGATCAGCTTGCGCGCGTGGTACTCGCGGTTGAGCCCATGCAGATTGCGGGTGTGCACTACAAAGTTGTCGTCGCTGCCCTCGATCCTCAGCACCGGCTCGTACTGGCGCACATCGAGCTGATAGTGCTCGGCTACCTTGCGGTAGTACTCCAGCGCCTCCTGGCGAGTGGGTTTCTGGTTGGGGCTGGAGAAGGGGATGTCGCCGATCTCCAGCAGCTCAGGCGTGGTAAAAAACGTCATGTTGCTGGGATAGTTGTACAGCGAGTTCACCAGGCAGCCCTTGTCGATATTGGCCACGGTGAAGCCCGCGCGCTTGGCGTCGATACCGCATGCCAGTCCGGTGGGACCAGCGCCCACCACGACTACATCGAGCGAGAAGTGATTTCCCGTTCCATCCGAAGAAGTGCGATCCATAAAGACAGGATACCGCGAGAACCCAGGACGCAGCCGGTTGGACCGGCCAGGCATATTCCAACAGCAGACGTTTTACTTGAAGTGTCATCCCGACCGAAGCGAGTTCGCGGCAGCGAACGAGCGCAGTGGAGGGACCTGCAGTTCGCCGGCAGTGCTCAACCGCCCGTCCCGGCCCGGGCAAGCGTGCTGAGTAGAGAAGAGATCTTAGGGTGCCCTCTCCAACCTTCTTTTGGTTGGGTGGGGATTTTGATGTTTGTCGTTCCGGTCAAAGATTATCGTGGAAGCTGAAATCAACCTGTGCGTCGGGTATCCCCAAAATGGCAAGAACACCTGCGCCGCGAATGCCTTAAGGGCAGCCCTTGCGGGCTGCCCCGTTTTGTGTAGACGCAGTGTTTACGACCTGCAGCTACGTGAAATTTCTTTGCCTACTTCGCTACAGCGATTGCTGGCGGCTTCCAACTGCCGTCAATGATCGAAGGCGGAGTCTCCTTGGGCCAGTACAAACGCAGCATGGGAATGAACTTGGCCTTGGGAGCAGGCAGCCAGTTAGCTTCCTTCGTCTTGCCGGGTGAGTCAGCCTGGAGATATAGGTCAACCGAGCCGTCTGCATTGGTGACGAATTTGTTGCGGGCGCTGAGGGTGTAACGGTTCAGCGAGTTCGGGACAAAGAAGTAGTCCTTGTCGTACATGGTGAGCGACCAGAAGCCGTTCACTGGCGGAAAATCACCCTTGTTGATGTGCATGACGTACTTCTTGGAAGCCCCGTCGTATTCGTCGCCGGCAGCATCTTTCTGCGAAGTGGGATAGATGGCGTCCTGCGGACGATTGGCTCCGAGGCCGATCGCCGTAACCAGGGCGCGCTGGATATAGTCCGTGCCGTAAATGCCAATGTTCTTGGTCAGGTACGTCCAGCCGTTGACCGGCTCAGCAGCCTTCTTGAAATACTCCATGATCTTGACCTGCGCGACTTTGGGGACAACCTTGATGGCTTCTTTGTCGAACGCGCCCAGCTTACTGGCATCGAAGTCCTGTCCCGGGATGAGGCCAATGGCCTTCATCTTCTCGACCATCGGTGCATCTTCCGCCGCAGGAGGGTTGGTCTTCATCAGCTTGGCGAGATAGTTGAAATAGTCGGTAACGCTCATGGCGTCGACCTGGTCGCGGATGCCGGTCTTCATGTCGAAGCTGGGATCAACTTCCCCGGCCGGTGGAGTGTACGGTTTGCCATACGAGCTGAGCGGCACCAGCGAGACCTTGTCCTGTAGCGCGTGGACCTTGCTGTAGTCGTCAGGAGTGCCGGTGCAGTAGATGCGGCCGAGGATCCAGACCATTGCGGTGGGCGACTTGTATTCGGTTACGCCTGCCGGAAGTGTGCCCGACCATCCCGGACCGGTGATGGCGTACTTCTGGGCTTTGTCGCCCGTGGTGCGTTTGCCCGGGACCTGGAAGACATCGGTCCAACCATCCAGCATGGGCATCAGGTAATAGCGGTCGCCCATGTCGGGCAGGCTGAGGATCCACGGCTCCTTGGAAACATCTACCCAGGCTGTCGTGTATAGAGTGTCGGCGTTGGGTGCGGTCACCGCATGGTTGTCCACCGCAGGGTAGTTGCGCAGCTTAAGAACCTGTCCCATCGGGGCATGTGCGGCGTCCGCCGTAGCTACGTTCGTGAACTGCCTGCGCGTCATGTCCATCGTGACGAGCGGGTAGCCGTAGACGTAAGCGTCAACGGCGTTGCTTACGGCCTCTTCAACGCCCGGCGACTTGGCCGCAGGCGCGGGATTGGAAGAACAACCACAAAAGAACCAAGAGAATTGCGACAATACTGGCGGATACGAACAACTTTCGTTGCATCATGTCTCCCTCAGAAGGTTCTAGCCAAGCTGATCCCAGAGCGCAGAAACTGTGAGGCAGCGCGCGCGAAGAGCTGGGCTGAGTGCCAAATGTGTTGGTGATTCCAAGCAAGGATAGGTGACTCCTAGCCTACAGCGCAATCGTTACCAGAGGATTACGAGGCAGCGGTCGGGCCGGTTGCGCCAACTTCTAAGCGATCCCATTGACTGTCCGGAGATAGCGATCGAGAACCCAGGCCAACCCCAGGATTGTCAGCGAACCCGCCCGTTCGCTGTGCAGAACCGGGTTCGCGGGAGGTGGCACGCCAATTCAAGCCTGGTGCCGACTGACGTACCCGATGCCCGACCTTTCCTACTGCCATGCTGAGTACAGGCGGCAGGACTGAACTCATCTCCGCCATGTCATCACTATGCTGTCATGCTGAGCGGAGGCGGCGCTTCGCCGCCGGAGTCGAAGCACCCCTATAGCTGGTGAAATCTGATTGTGCAAACCTAACAGCCGCGGCCTGCGGGTACCACTTCGCGGCTTAGATTTGCCCGGTGTTGGTTCCACTTCTCCATCAAAATGTGGACGCTGTATCGGTGATCGCGGGGCATAGTGCGGTCGGCAGGTATAGGGGTGCTTCGACGCCGGCGGCGAAGCGCCGCCTCCGCTCAGCATGACATCTGGCAAATATTTTGCTCGGTGAGGATATCTCTGAGAGGTGCGATTACGCGCCCTCCCATTCCCATTTTGGAACTGCTACTTCGATTTTCTGCTGAATTTCCTTGACTCTGGTGCGCGACGTGCGAACGATGGTTATAGAGGTCGGCGTGGGACTGTGTCTGCACGCTGCGCCTTCGAAGCGATGCCCGGATGAGGCGTCGCAAAGTCTGGATCTTTGACAACCAAGCTGCGTCGTTCTGATAACCAATCAGTACTGGCTCCCTTTCCCGTAGTTGCGATTGTTTGCAACTATGCGCCTGCAACTCCAATGGATTGAATATTTTGACCTTTAACTACTTGGACGCTCAATATTTTGCGAGGAATTTTTCGCCAAGTAGTTGATTCTAAGGAATAGGGGGAGGGGGGAGGGGTAACGCCGAAGCTAACGTTTTGGGCAGATTTGCGCGCGCCGGCATTTCCCACGAAATATTACTGACTGGTTAGCATTCGGCCTGGCGTTTCCCGGTTCCTTACTTGCCCTTGTACTCCACGAACAGTTGCGGAAACTCTTCTTTCAGCAACTTGATCTTCGGCACATCGCACACCTGAATGTACGGATTATCGGGGTTTCGGAAGGCATAATCCTGGTGATAGTCTTCCGCCCGGTAGAATCCCTTCAACGGATTCACCTGGGTCACGATGGGCTGGGGAAAAGCCTTGGCGGCGTCGAGCTGCGCAATGTAAGCCGTGGCAATCCGCTTCTGCTCGTCATTGACATAAAAGATCGCGGAGCGGTACGACGTTCCCACATCCGGACCCTGCCGGTTGAGCTGCGTGGGATCGTGCGCCACCGAGAAGAAGATGCGGAGGAGCTGTCCATAGGTGATCTGCGACGGATCGTAGACCACTTCGACCGACTCGGCATGGCCTGTGGTCTCGGTGGTGACCTGGTCGTAGGTTGCGGTCGAGGCTGAGCCGCCGGCATAACCGGCCGTCGTCTTGAGCACGCCTTTCACGCGCTCGAAGACCGACTGGGTTCCCCAGAAGCAGCCGCCCGCAAAGACTGCCGTCTGCTTGCCCGGTTGGGCGGCGAGGCTTGCGTCCACCTGGGCCGCGGGAATGGGTTTGGGCGCCAGCTGACCTTTCGCCGAACAAGCGAGAAATGAAATCGCGATGGAGAATGCAAAGATCGAACGCAGCAATCGCATGAGCATTTCAGTTTTCCTGTAGTGTTTCGCACTTGATAGGATGCGCGGCGACTTGAATAGTTCCGGTCACGCGAGATGGCGTAATTTTAAGGCTTGACCTTTCAGGTAAGGCAAGAAAGATGCCCCATCCAAGCCGGGTTAGCTTGGATGAGGCTTGGTTGGGCAGAAGGAAAACTTCAGGCGAAGGAAGGTTGAGCCTGGCACCCGTGCGAATCCGTGGCCTGCATCAGTCTTCGATAGCAGTAAGGATCGCCGTGCCAGTCGCCGGTCGCAGCCAATGACATAGCCTCGCAGCCACCGCCGCATTCCACGGCCTTCTCACACTCCCGACAAGTGCCGCGCATGTCGCTGGCAGAAAATGTTCGCAGATGCGCGAAGGCTGTCGGCCGGAACCAGATGGTCCAGAGATCGTCCTTGCGCAGGTCGCCCTCGACCGTCCAATCGGGCCAGGAGAGACAGCCTTTTACCTGGCCGTCGCTCATGATGCCGACGCTGGAGCGTCCGGCGCTGCAGCCATTCCAACCGAAGTCCGCCAGATCGAGCTCCGAACAGTAGCCGCAACTGTCAGCCGGAACAATCTTCGGACCTGCGGTGTTGGCGCTCATCCTGCGTATAAACCTGCCGAGATGCAGAAAGTCCTCATTGCTGAGGTGCAGTTCACGATCGACGCTGCCACGTCCGGTTGGGAAACAGAGGTTGCAGTTGCCACTTCCATGCTCCGAGCGAAGCAACCAGTGCATACATTTCATCCAGCAGATGGATGTTGAGCCCGGTCACCGAGCTGATCACGGTGAGGTCGATGCCTCCTTGGACCATGCGCTCGGCGCCTGCGATCGTCTTGCGCAGCGCGCCCGCGATGCCGCGAATGCGGTCGTGCACCTCGTCGGTACCGTCAATGCTGACGCCGGCCGATTTCAGGCCGCTGTCGAGCATGCGCTGAACCACGTCGCTCGGTAATCGAGAGCCCGTTAGTCACGATTCCGGTCTTGATGCCCAGATCGCGCAGCCGGGCGGCGATCATCGGCCATCCCGGATTCAGCAGCGGTTCTCCTCCGGTAAAGATCACCTCGCGCACCAGCAAGTCCGGAAACTGCTCGCAGATGGTCAGCGACTCGTCCAAGGTGAGCTCGCTGCGGCGCGCTGCTCCCGCCGACGAAGCGCAATGCCGGCAACGCAGGTTACAGGCCAGCGTCAACTCCCAGCCAATCAGGTGGGGAAAGCCTTCAAAGCTCATGTCATCCTCACAAAGACGAGCGCCGTCCGCACGCTGTCGAGGCGGCGCCCGCCTGCCACACGGGTTTACTTCGCTTGCGCACGCTGGAACGACTTCAACGCGATGTAGTCGCCACCACGCAGGGTTGGCGTCCGACCTGCCACGACGTCTTCTGCAATGTTCATAATGGCGCCGGCGATCGCCGCAGGCGGCGCGACGCCTTTCTCCAGGTAGGCCGTCAGATGGGTGTTCACCACGTTGTTGAAGGCTTTGTCGCCTCCTTTGACGATCTGTTCAAAGCCTTCCAACAGGCTCTTGTCGAAGCGATCCCAGTCGTTAATGATGAGATACGCCACGCGCCACCACCACGGGGTCGTATCGATGGTCAGCCGATAACGCTCAAAGAGGTATTTGTTCATGGAATGAATCCTCACTGATGCGAAAGGATCAGCGATTGCCGTGCCGGTGAAAGCTCCCGCATGCGCTAACGCGGCACGTCAACCGACGGGGGAAGGTTTCCGTGCGGGCCGGATTGCTGAGAGGGCCGCGTCGACCACCGAGGCCTCAGACCAAATGCTAGCCGCGATATCTTATTTACCAAAGCATTATCGGAATCCCAAAGCGGAATGAGTTCCAATTCGGGAAAGGGGTGGTATGCGATCATGTGAGGCGGATCGATGATTACCTTTGTGAAAAGATACCGCTCGGAATTGCTGCTGTGTGCCTTCGTCGCACAGATATTGGTTTCTCCGCTGGCAGACGATCGGCCGCATGTGGGAAGCGTGCTCGCGTTCATTCTCCTGCTGCTTTTGCTCGCAGGTACGAGTTACATGGCCAGTCTGCGAATCGTCTGGCTGGTGGTGACTCCTGTGGCGGCGCTATGGCTGCTTGCCCGGCTACTGGAGGCGTTCGGAGATAGCCGTCATTTCTACACACATCTGGCACCCATCGCCGGTTTGGCTCTGTCTGTGGCCGTGCTTTGGGGTATTCTGGCCCGCTTCGGTTCCATTCCACTGATCACAACCAGCGTCATCTCGGAAGCATTCATTAGCTACCTGGTGATAGCGACCGCATTCGGTCAGATCTACTGGATACTGAACCGGTTTTTGGCCGATCCCTTTAACCAATTCGTTCCAGCGACACACATCAGCACATTGTTGTATTTCAGCATGGTGACGCTCAGTACGCTGGGTTACGGCGGCATTGCTCCGGTAAATCCGTATGTCCGGCTGGTGGCAGCAATGGAGGGCATGATCGGAGTCTTCTACATAGCGGTCGTGGTTGCGCGGTTGGTGGCGTCTTATCGGCCCAGGGGCCACCGCAACCACACTTCGCACGACTCAGGGGATGCGGGGCCTGGCCTCGCACCGCAAGAAATGGAGGCCGGCAATACGCCCGGCCAGTAGTAGCGAAGAAGCTTTGCATCTCTTGATGCCGGCTTCTATTTCGAGACGGCATTGGCAGCCATGGGAAACGACATCCTCGAATTCGGATAAGTCGAAAGACAGCCCGGTTCCCCAGGGTTTGCGTGCCCCAGCTTCGCGTCCGGATTTCGGACGATAACGTGGGCAGCGTCGGGGCCGGACCCATCCCTTCGCGCTTTCACTCAGTCCAAACCGGACCACCTTCGGAAGCCCAAATCTGGATGAGGCCTGTTACTTCGGTAATGATTGTTTTGCTCTATTGACTGGCCGCTCTTAATCCGTAAGCTGAGAGTGGATTGTTGTGCCTCAGGGGCACATCCGGCGCGCCGACTTTTTCGGTGGCGTTTCGCGCGGGCAAGCGGATCTTTGACAACACGAGTAAGTTCGGCGCCTTTCTGAACGATCACCAGCGTTTACCCAAGCGTTAACTGCTCTCGCTGAATGGCAGCCGTACAGCCTGATTTGATCCCTCTAAGTCCAATGAATTGAATATTTTGACCTGTAACTCCTTTGGACGTAATATTTTGCGAGGAGAGATTTTTTCTGACCGAGTGTTTTCAATATTTTGCAGAGACAGGGGGAGGGGGGAGGGGTAACCTCGAAGCTAACGCTTTGTGCACCGCAGCTCGAAATCGGATCTTCCAGGAAATATTACTCAGTGGTTAGCAGGGCTGCCGCGAACGCACATCTCCGGTTCTCCGTTTAGAGCCTCCGCGCTGCAGTGGGAATTCCACCATAATCTGTTGCTGGGAAAGGCGAAGGTCAAATCCCCCAGCAAGAAGGTTGGAGAGGTACCCTGCGCAGACTGGCTTATTCCTTCAACATCCCTACACGCCCATCGCCAAACGCTATAAGGATCTTTTCAAAGCTGGTCGCCATATGCAGTTGCGAATAGATGTAGCGATAGGCCTCCAAGAATGAAATCCCCTCGGCGCTTAGCACCACGAGCCATCGATCACCTCCCAGCCTCGGCACACGCCTGCCAGCCTCGGCGCTGACTAGCTCAAGCAAATCACGTGCCATATTCAAAAGTAGGAGCGGGTCTGAATCGGGATTGTGCACGAATCCAATCATTTTTGGCGCCCGCTCAGATACGCCTCTCACGAGTCGAATCTGGACGCGATTCCCGTGAATCGTGCCTTTCTCATCGCGAACTGGCGATCTCCGCCCCAAGAGAGCTTGTATCTTGTCTTCCAGCGAGGCGGCGGTTTTCGAGGCCAAACGGATAGGAGCAGTGACGGTGAGCAACAAAGTCATCCCGTCCGGCACCGTTTCCCCAAGTGTGGCTCGCAGACGCTCCATGAGCCTGGTCGCAACCTTATCGAACCGCAAACCAGGCTTGGCCGCATTACCTTGGCGAGTACCGTGCGGTTTGAGAGTGGTGATTTCAACCGCCACCCGATTCCCAGCGATCATGAGATAGGCGTCAGGTGAACCACTGCCCTTCTCCCACGTTGTCGAGAACTGTCTGGCAACGGCTTCGATCGCAGCTCGCTCCTGCTTGTTCAAATCCCTCATCGTCCTAGTGAACCGAAAGAGTGGGACATACGCTACCGGCCTTGCTTGCCATCTTTCTCGCCGTTCTCCTGACCGTAGCGATTGGCGCTCTCGAACAGCTCGCGCAGTCCCGGGCCGCGTAGGTTTTCCCGCAGATGCGCCATCTGTTGCTCGAAGCGTTGCAGCACGGCCTCGAGATTCTGGGTGTTGGTGAGCGCGATGTCGCGCCACATGCAATACGGACTGTGGGCGATGCGGGTCATCTCGCGCAGGGCGCGGCCGCCGATCTGCGAGATGGCCTCGTCGTCGCCGAGCTCCTCGCGCAACACCGAGGTGAACGCGGTTGAGATCATCTGCGGCAGATGGCTGATCCAGGCGCACAGCCGGTCGTGGCGCTCGGCGTCGAGGACCACCACGCGCGCACCGATGGATTGCAGCAAGCCGAGGTATTCCTGCTGCAGTGCCGTGTAAGGCTGGCCTTCCTCGATAGGCGTGATCAGCCACGCGGCACCCTCGAACAGCGAGGCGTCGGCATTCTCGATGCCGCCGTGCTCTTTGCCGGCCATGGGATGTCCGGGAAGCACGCGGCGGGCGGCATCGGCTGCGAAAAGCGCGCGGGCCCGCTGGGCAATTTGTTGCTTCGTGCTGCCGGCGTCGGTGATGAGCGTGTCGGCGGAGAGAGTTGGAGCGATTTTTTCCAGCCCGGCGAGGATGGCCCCGACCGGCACGGCGAAGAAGATGACGTCGCTTCCCTGCCCTGCCAGTGCGAGGTCGGGCTCGCCGCGATCGATGGCACCGCGATTCTGCGCGATTTGCAGAACGCCGGGTTTGTCGCAGCCGACGAGGCTTCCGGCGAATCCGTGTTGGCGCAGCGCCAGTCCGAACGAGCCGCCGATGAGCCCGGTTCCGACGATCGTGATTTGACGGATGGACATGAACAGGTCTTGTTGCGTCGACAAACTCGAACGGATTTTCGAAACCGATCGTCATTCCGACCGGACCCTGAGCGTTAGCGAAGGGGCAGTGGAGGAACCTGCTGTCCGAGAGCCCTCGCGACGCCAGCAACCAGCAGGTTCCTCCACGCGGTCTGAAGCCCTTGGTCGGAATGACGACCTAGACGCCTGAAGGCGTGCCCTTTCAAGGACGCGCGATGCGCAGAACTTTTACCCGAGCGTTCGGCCGATGGCCGGTGCGATCATGCGCAACTGGCCCATCAGCTCGCTAAACTGGTCAGGAAACAGCGACTGCGCTCCGTCGGACAGCGCGTGATCGGGATCCGGATGCACTTCGATGAGCAGCGCGTCGGCGCCGGCGGCCAGCGAGGCGAGCGCCATCGGCGCAACCTTGTCGCGCAGCCCCACGCCGTGCGACGGATCGGAGGTGATCGGCAGATGCGAGAGCTTGTGCACCACCGGAATCGCCGACAGGTCGAGCGTGTTGCGCGTGTAGGTCTCGAAGGTGCGGATACCGCGCTCGCACAGGATGACCTGGTAGTTGCCGCCCGACATGATGTATTCGGCGGAGAGCAGCAGCTCCTCGATGGTGGCGGCGATGCCGCGCTTCAGCAGCACCGGCTTGCGCACGTTGCCCAGCTCGCGCAGCAGGTTGAAGTTCTGCATGTTGCGCGCGCCGACCTGGAAGATGTCGATGTAGGGCTGCATGAGCTCGATCTGCGAGATCTCCATGACCTCGCTGATGATGAGCAGGCCGAACTTGTCGCCGGCTTCGCGCAGCAGCTTGAGGGCTTCGAGCCCGAGACCTTGGAAGGTGTAAGGCGAGCTGCGCGGCTTGAAGGCTCCTCCGCGAAGAACTTTAGCGCCGGCTTTGGCAACGAGATCGGCCGCGGAGAACAATTGCTCGCGCGATTCGACCGAGCACGGGCCGGCCATGACGACGACTTCCTTGCCGCCGATCTCCACCCCGTTGGGAAATTGGATGACGGTGTCGTGGGCGCGGAACTGGCGTCCCACGAGCTTGTAAGGAGCGCTGATGCGATGGACCTTCTCGACGCCAGACAAAACCTCGAGCTCGCGAGTATCGAAATCGATGCGGCGGCCAACGGCAGCCAACACACTTTGGCGGGCTCCGGTGGTGCGATGCACGGCGAAGCCCATCCGCATCAGGTGATCGGTCACCTCCTGGATCTGGTCTTCGGTCGCGGTTTCCAACATCGCAACAATCATGTCTGTAGGTTCTCCCTTGGGGGTGGCCTTGTGTCGGCTGTCAGCTCTCAGCGATTAGCAATTAGCTTGAACCGCGAAATCTGTTTTCGTATCCACCATCCACTAATCACTATCCACTGTCTTTTCCGTCTCAGGCGCCATCTCTTCCTTCTGAAGCTGGCGCATCACGTCCACCAGCCGCTCGTATACCTGGCGCAACTGAATCTGCGACAGCGGTCCGTCATTCAGCCGGGCAATGTTCTCGAAGATGATGCGCTCGCGATCCGGCTCGTAAATGGGCGCGTCGGAGTTGCGCTTCAGACGGCCAATGGCTTGCGCGCATTGTGCCCGCTGGTTGATCAGCTTCACCAACTGGATGTCGAGTTCATCGATCTTCTTGCGCCAGTCCGCGATATCCATTGCCCGTCCACCTTGTGGTCGTATCCCTTGGCCGTGGAGGTCAACCCGCAGCCTCAATGCGCAGCGTCAATTCGTAACCGCTGCCCTTTGCGCCGCTCCGGTGAGGGAAGACAAGAATTCTGCCACAGCCGCGGCTTCCCGTCCCGTATTCTCTTCGATCCGTTGTACGAGGGCGCTACCCACGACGGCCGCGTCGGCGAAGGTTCCGACTTCGGCGAACTGCTCGGGCGTCGAGACGCCAAAACCGACTGCAATGGGCAACTTGCCGAACTTCCGCAGACGCTCGACCAGCGAACGTGCGTCCCCGGCCAATTCCTGTCGCGTACCGGTAATGCCTGTGCGCGAGATGGCGTAGATAAAGCCGCGCGAGTTCCTGGCCACGGCTCGCAACCGATCATCGGTGCTGGTCGGCGCAGCGAGAAATACCGGCGCCAGTTTGTGCGCCTTCATCGCGCGCAGGTAGTCGCCGGCCTCTTCCACGGGAAGATCGGTGATCAGCGCGCCGTCCACACCGGCTTCGGCAGCGGCGGCGCAGAACTTCTCCAGTCCGAACTGCAAGATGGGATTGAGATAGGAAAAGACGATCAGCCCAACCTTCGATTGCCGCCGGATTTGGCGGGCAACGTCGAGCACTCCCGCGAGGCTCGTGCCGTGCTTGAGGGCGCGCTCGCTGGCGCGCTGGATCACGGGTCCATCGGCAACCGGATCGCTGAACGGCACGCCCAACTCGATGACATCGGCGCCGGCTCGAATGGCGGCCAGAGCAACTTCGCGCGAGGTCTCCAGGTCGGGATCGCCGCAGGTAATGTAGGCCACGAGGCCGGGATGATGAGTGAATTTGATGGACATATGGGAATCGCTCTTCGCTGCTCGCCTTTCGCTGTTCGCCCCGTGTCATCACGAGCGACCGCGAGGGATCTGCTTTTGCACGCTTCAGAATGCCAGGTTCTCGCGCAGGATGCCGATATCTTTGTCGCCCCGCCCGGAGATGTTCACGATCACGATGTCGGACTTATCCATGCTGGGCGTGCGCTTGATGCACTCAGCGACGGCATGAGCCGACTCGAGCGCCGGAATGATGCCTTCCATGCGCGCCAGAGTCAGACAGGCGTCCAGCGCTTCCTGATCGCTGGCCGAAACGTATTCCGCGCGGCCCTGATCGTGCAGCATGGCGTGCTCCGGACCAATCGCCGGGTAATCAAGACCCGCCGAGACGGAGTGCGTGAGCGAGATCTGCCCGCCTTCATCCTGAAGCACGTAAGAATAGGTGCCCTGCAGCACGCCGGGGCCGCCGCCATCGAAGCGCGCGGCGTGCTCACCCAACGAGCGCCCGCGTCCACCGGCTTCCACGCCGATCAGCTTCACATCTTTGTCCTTGAGGAACTCGTAGAAGACGCCAATCGCATTCGACCCTCCACCCACACAAGCGATCACAGCCGTCGGCAGCCGGCCTTCAGCTTTAAGGATCTGCTTGCGCGCCTCCTGGCCGATCACGCGGTGAAAGTCCCGAACCATCGTGGGATAAGGATGAGCGCCCAACACACTGCCGAGGAGATAATGGGTCGTCCGGACGTTGGTGACCCAGTCACGCATGGCCTCGTTGATGGCGTCTTTCAGCGTGCGCTGCCCGGAGTCGACGCTGCGAACCTCGGCGCCCAACAGCCGCATGCGGAAGACGTTGAGCTCCTGCCGCCGCATGTCTTCCGAGCCCATGTAAACAACGCATTCCATGCCGAAGAGGGCGCACACGGTCGCAGTGGCCACGCCATGCTGCCCCGCGCCGGTCTCGGCGATGATGCGGTGCTTGCCCATGCGCCGAGCCAGCAGCGCCTGTCCGATACAGTTGTTGATCTTGTGCGCGCCGGTGTGCAACAGGTCTTCGCGCTTGAGATAGATCTTGGCGCCGCCAAGCTGCTCGGTCAGCCGTGCAGCGTGAAACAGCGGCGTAGGCCGCCCGGCGAATTCCTGCAGCAGACGGTGATATTCGTCGCGGAAGGACTTGTCCTTGCGCGCTTCGGTATAGGCCGCTTCGAGCTCTTCCAGTGCGGCCATCAGGGTTTCCGGCACGTAACGGCCACCGTAGCCACCGAAGCGTCCGGCCACAGTGCGCGCGGGTTTCGGCTGCTCGGCGGCAGCGGGCCCCGTGACCGCCGCGGCCTGATCGTGAGTACTGGGTTCCATAAAGATTCGCCCTTCGCCTTTCGCTATCGGCCTCTCAAAACGCGCCACTCATTCTGATGGTGGTCAAAATCGATCACTCGACCTTTGCCGCCACGGCAGCGCGCGCGCTAGCCACAAAGGCTCGCAATTTAGCTTCGTCCTTCTTGCCGACCTCGCGCTCCACGCCGGAAACAACGTCGACGCCCCACGGCTCGAACAGCCGGATTGCCTTGCCGACGTTCTCCGGAGTGAGGCCGCCCGCGATGACGACCGGGATCTGCGCCCTGATCTCGGCGACCACCGGAAGCGCCGCCTGCCAGTCGAAGGCCTTGCCGGTGCCGCCCCTCTCTTTGGGAGAGCCGGAGTCGAGCAGGATTGAGTCGAGGGTCTCCACCTGCTCCAGAAATTCTTCCAGCAGCATCGGGCCATATCCTGCGCGCAGCAACTCGCGCGCTTGCAGGGTCTTCGTGATCCGGCGATTCCCCAGCGCGGCGCGGAAGTCAGGAATCTGGGCCGCCTCTTCATCGCCGTGGAGCTGCACTCCGGTAAGTCCTGTCTGCTGCACTAACTCGGCTACATGCGCAGGCGTCTCGTTCACCACAATGCCAATCTTCTCGACTTCGCTGGGCAGCGCCGCAATAATTTCTGCGGCGGTCGCGACGTCCACCCGGCGCGTGCTCGGCGCAAAGATGAATCCCAGCGCGTCGGCACCTGCCTCAATACAGGCGAGTGCGTCCAGAAGATTCGTGGTGGCGCAGAACTTGATCCAGGTCACGCTACCACCGCCCGGGCCAGCAACTCCCGCAAGGCCTCGCCGGGATCCGCGGCTCGCATCAGCGATTCGCCGATCAGGAACGCATCGAAGCCAGCGGCGCGGAGCCGGGCAATGTCTTCGCCGCTTTCAATCCCACTCTCTGCCACCTTCACGATGCCGGACGGTATCAGTTCAGCAAGTTGCAGCGAGGTCTTCAAGTCAACCTTGAAGGTGTGCAGATTGCGATTGTTGACCCCGATGGTCTCGCACCCAGCGTCCAGGGCGCGTTGCAGTTCCTCGGCGTCATGCACCTCGCAGAGCACGTCGAGCTGCAACTCGAGCGCGCGGCGATGCAGGCTCGTTAGTTCCTGCTGCGGGAGAGCGGCCACGATGAGCAGGACCGCGTCGGCGCCATGAGCCCTGGCTTCGAGCAACTGGAATTCATCGACGATGAAATCTTTCCGGAGACAAGGAATTGCGGTGGCCTGGGAGGCGATTGCAAGATTCTCCAGTGACCCCTGGAAATATTTCTGGTCGGTGAGGACGGAGAGCGCCGCAGCCCCTGCGCGTTGCAAATTGGCCGCGAGTTCCGCTACTGGGAATTCCGCCCGGATTAACCCTTTAGATGGTGACGCCTTCTTGAGCTCGGCGATGATCGCCGTACCCGCATTCGCCGCTCGTTGCAGGCTCCCTCGAAAACCACGTGGTCGGTGCCGCTCGGCCGCAGCCTCGATCTCTCGCGTCGAGGCGGACGACTTGCGGTCGGCAAGTTGCAGTCGCGTGTGAGCGACGATTTCTTCGAGCCGGGTGGGCATGGCGTAAGGAAAGTATACCTGCTGAATGGAGCTACACCTGCGCGTAGGTTTCCGTCGTTTAACTCCGAGTGGTGCAAAAGAGATTCCGACGCCGTAGGGGCGGCAGGACCTTCCGATGATGTCTCTGGCTCACGCCCTCGCGAACAGGAGCCGTACCGCTACGGAGCTGTTTCTCTCCAGCCGCGCTGCACTCGGACTCCATAAGCATCAGTTCTTTAGAGACAGCCTTAAGACGCAGAGATAAAGCCTGCTCTACCGCCGGGGTCACTCCCCTGATTCCCGCGGCATTCGGTGGTTCTGCCGTCCTCTTTGCTCCTATAATTAAGGTGCTCTGGAGAAAAGTCTCCGCCGGATCATCCCGCCGAGCGCCAACAGGCCCCGGCGGTGTAGCCCGATGATAGCTTCGTGCGACTCATGCTCGGCTCGCGAAGGCGGCGAAGCAAGGGTTCGGGTGTATCCGGAAGTTGTCTCATGCCGCACCTCTTTTCCGTGCGATCCGGCTGCGAGCGACTCACGCGCCGCCTTTCCTCGCCTCTCTGCCAGCTCAGGTTCGCGACTTTGGAGACCGCCTTCGGGTTTAGCGGACATAACCCGCAACTCGCACCGGTAAATCCTGTGACCGAGGCGTTTCTAGCGCGCACTCGTGTCTCGGAGCCAGAGCGCGGGTTCGGGGGCCGTTCATCGGGGCTCATGAATTCCTCCCTGCGAACCCTGGGGCCTGCTCCTTCTGCTGACAATCGCCTTCGGGACTTGTCTGGGCAGCACTGCCCAGGCGACATCTGCTCGCAAGCAGGAGGCCCGCAGCCAGTTCGATAAAGCGGAGCAGATGCGCGAGGCTTTGAACGGTCGTCCGCAAAGTGAGCGCACCCGCAAGGACTACCAGCGGGTCATCGATGCCTATCGCAAGGTGTATTACGTTGCTCCCGCGTCAAGCAAGGCAGACGCCAGCGTGGTCGCAGTCGCCGAACTTCTGGCCGAGATGGGCCGGCAATTTGAACCCGGCGATAAGGACCTGAGCGCGGCGATTGGGCAATACGAGTTTCTGCGGCGAGAATACCCCGGCAGCAAGTACCGGGTGGAGGCGCTTTTCACGATTGGACAGATCTACAAAGAAGACTTGGGGGATGACGACGCAGCGCGTAACACCTTCGAGGAATTCCTGAAGCACTATCCGCGCAGCAGTTTGGCGCGCGACGCGAAGCTGGCGCTGGCTGAGATCAACGCTCCCAAGCCCAAGACGAGGACCTCGGAAGAAGCCGCAGCCGATGCGCCCGAGCGCTCTGCCGCGGTAGCCGTTTCGCTGCCGACCGTGCAGAGGAAGTCCGCACTGCCGATGGTGACGGGCATCCGTCACTGGTCGGCGCCCGACTATACGCGCGTTGCCATCGACGTCGATGGCGAGGTGAAGTACGAGGCCGGACGAGTGCCCGACCCAGATCGCATCTTCTTCGATCTGCCCAATACCAAACTGGCATCGGTGCTGATCGGCAAGAGCTTCGAAGTGCAGGACGGCTTTCTGAAGAAGATTCGCGTCGCCCAGTATCAGCCCGGATATACCCGCGTGGTGCTGGAAGTCGATGATGTGTCCGACTATTCGGCCTTCCTGCTGCCCAATCCCTATCGCCTGATCATCGACATACACGGACGCCAGCCGCACACCAAAACGCAGATGGCGAAGCTGAATCCGCCAACCGTGCAGAGTTCACAGGACGAGTCGCTGGCTGCCGAGCGCGATGCGGGAACCTCGCGCTCGATTGTGAGCGGGAACCTCTTTAAGGCCAGCGGCGCAAAGCCATCGGATAAACCGCTGGCCGGCGTTAGTACGCCCGGGGCCGTCGACTCGACCGGAGAGGCCGAAGACGCTGCGCCAACCCAGTCGTCGTCTAAATCGAAGAGCACCGGGACGGCAAGCCATAAAGTGATCGTGGACGACGGTGACGATGCCAGCACGAGTGGCACGGCCACGCCCACGGTGAGCACAAAGTCAGCCGGAAAAACGGGCGCAGACGGCGCGAACAGATCTGCGAGTTCCGCATCCTCAGCGAAGAAGTCCAGCAAGCCCGATGAAACGACGGTCGCCGGCGCGAAAGACACGAATGATCCGCTGTTCGCCGGCGAAGGGGACAAGCAGGGTCCGGAGTTGAAGGCGACAACACAGCCGACCACGGCTCCCACGGCCGTCGCGATCGCTCCCCGGGCAAAGAATCGCAAGACGACGAAGACGGTGGCCGACATTCCATCGGGACACGAGGCTGCGCCGACGGCAGAAGGCGATCGCAGCCTGATTCGTGCGCTCGGACTCAAGATCGGCCGCATCGTAATCGACGCCGGCCATGGCGGCCACGACACTGGCACGATCGGCCCTAACGGTTTGATGGAGAAGGACCTGGTGCTCGACGTGTCGCTACGCCTGGGGCGGCTGCTCGAGAGCCGCCTCGGCGCCGACGTGATCTACACCCGCGATGACGATACCTTCATTCCGCTGGAAACGCGCACGGCGATCGCCAACGAACACCAGGCCGACCTGTTCGTATCGGTGCATGCCAATTCCAGCAGCGATCCCTCGGCCCGTGGGGTGGAGACCTACTACCTGAACTTCACCTCGAATGCCGATGCCCTGGAAGTTGCCGCCCGCGAAAACGCGGTCTCGGAGAAATCGATCCACGAATTGCAGGACCTGGTGAAGAAGATCACTCTGAAGGACAAAATCGACGAGTCGCGTGAGCTGGCGAGCGACGTTCAGCAGTCGCTTTACGCGGGACTTGCGACTCACAATTCAGCGTTTCGTGACCGTGGCGTCAAGAAAGCGCCATTTGTGGTGCTGATCGGCGCCAACATGCCAAGCATTCTGGCTGAGATCTCGTTTGTTTCCAACCCCACCGATGAGGCCAAGCTGGAGACACCGCAGTACCGGGAGAAAATTGCCGAATCGCTCTACAAAGGTATCTCCAAATACGTCGGCGGCCTGAGCGGGGTTAAGGTTGCCTCCAAATTCGGCAAGGATTCTGGCGAGTAGTTCCGACCCCTCGTTCGCCCTACGCGTACATACCTTGTAGAAACTTTGCCCTCCGCGCAGTAGTCTAATGGAATAGAGGTGCTTCGTTCCTGTCCTTATGAAACGTGGCTTCATCCCGTTGGTTCTTTTCTGCCTGATGTCGGTCGTCGTGGCTTTTGCGGCGAATGCGCAAGATTTCCTGCCCCATTCCTTCGCCGGCTGGACGCAGTCAGGCCCCGTCACCATAGTCAACGATCCTGCCCGGGCCGACGCCGCATATCCCGGAGTGCTGAAGGAGTACGGCTTCAACCAGTCGGAGACGGCGACCTACACTCGCGACGACGGGCGCAAGTTGACCATCAAGGCGGCTCTCTTCAACGACGCTACGGGAGCCTATGGCGCCTTCACCTTCTATCGCCAGCCGGCGATGAAGACCGAACAGATCGGCACGCAGGCAGCTTCGGCGAACGAACGCATTCTGTTCTTCCGCGACAACATCCTGGTGGACGCCGACTTCGGAAGCATCAACGCGATGTCGGCCGCGGAATTGCGTGAGCTTGCGGGGCAGTTGCCCAAGGCTAAGGGCACTGCTGCCAACTTGCCGAATCTTCCGAGCTACTTACCGAAGAAGGATGCGGTGGAAAACTCGGCCAAATATATCCTTGGTCCCCGATCGCTCGTAGCGACGCAAGCGCCGCTCACCGTCGAGCAGGTCGATTTCAGTCACGATCCTGAGGTACTGACGCAAGCCTATTCATTCCCAGACGGTCCCGCGACCCTCACCGTAATTGCTTATCCCACGCCGCAGATTGCTGCCGAACGCTTGCGCGATCTGCAGAAGACCGAATCGGATTCGCTGCGAGTGCGCCGCAGCGGTCCGCTGGTTGCCGCCGTGACCGGCACTCTGAGTGGCGATGCGAAGGACATGCTGAATTCGGTGAACTACGAGGCGCAGGTCACGTGGGATGAACCAACTTCGCTGAGCAAGCGCGACAACATCGGCAACTTGATCGTCGGCATCTTCATGCTCATCGGCATCCTGCTTCTCATCTCACTGATCCTGGGAGTGTTCTTTGGAGGAATTCGGGTCTTGGTGAAGCGCTTCTTTCCAGATACCATCTTCGACCGGCCGGAGCAGGTTGAGATTATCCAGCTGCATCTAAAGGAGTAGAAAATGCTCGGAAGCAGATGAAAACATGCTGCTTACGTCGTCGACGGGTCAAACTCGGCAGTTTTCGGCCATTTTCCTCCAATTCGCTTAACCTGATGTAAGTTATTGAAAATACAGCAATTTAAGTCCAAAAAATCGCTTGACACGTAGTTTCTCCTGCACCTAGTATTTGTCCAGAAAGTTTTGACGGTCTAGCTTCCGTTGGAACTATTCTCCCTTGAAGAGAAGGCCGCCCTGTTGCCGGGTGGCCTTTTCCTTTTGCAGCGAAGCCGATGCAATTCTGCAGTGGCGCTAATTTGTTGTTCCGCGTTTTCCTTATGCGAGTTCCGATTTTGTGCCACGGCAGTTTGTCCGAACGTCCAGGGCATGTCACCAATGCTCAATGCGTGTTGCCGTCACGGAGTCCATATAGTTTGATTGCGTTCTGGCGCATCACTTCTCTTGCGATCTGATCCGCTTGTTCCCGCGTGATCTCGTTATCCTGCAGCATGCCGGTCAGCGCTTCGGCCAACGCCAGGCGAGCCTTGTGCGCGGTTTGATAACCCACCTCTTCCCAGTCGACCTGTGGTGATCCCGGGAACAGGTCGGTCCCGAAGAGCACTTTCTCGGGATACCACTCCAACATGAAGCGCACGCCGGGAACCATGTGATGGACGGAGGTCATCCACGGCTGCTCCGAGATGTCGGCGTAGACGTTGGGCTTCATCAACAGCGGGGCGACCACGCCGTTGAAGTTCCCTGCTCCCGGCATGCACCATGACAAAGTTAGTACTGCGCAGCGATGGATCGTCGAACACCGACTCCAGCAGCAGAGGATTACTGCCCCGCAGGTCGAAGTAGCCGCCGCATCCTGCGCCAGTATGAAAATGAACCGCCAGGTTCAGGCGGCCGGCCTCCCGTGCTACGTAACGAAAGAGATAGTCTTGCAAGATCTTGTAGTCGGCGTCGTTGGGCGCGTCCCCTTTCACATGAAGGGCGTAAATACGTGCGGCATCAGGTCGGCTGGCAGGCTCAAAGTCGAGGGACCGCAGATACGCTGCCTCAAACTTGATTGCGACCGCCCCGTTCTTCCTTTGCAGCTCAAGTAGCGGTGTCACGATGCTGCTCTCGTATTCCTCCAGGGTAGCCGGCAGCTTCGAGACGCCAAGCTGCTTCAGATAGCGCTGGAACAACTGCCCCTCGGCGGCGAAGAAGATCTTGCGGTCAGGCGACTGGGCAGCCATCGAGGTGTTGTTCAGCGGGAACAGCAGGGTGTCGTCAAAGGGAACCCAGCGAAAGCGAGGCGGGGCCTGTCCGCGTCCCAGGGCGATGCGATTGGCCAGCTCGGTCTCAATCCCAAGCTGGTCTAGCACCCAGTTGGGATAGTTCTCTCCCTGCTGCTGCTTCATCTTCTGCTTGGCCGCCAGCACTTCGCGCACATGCTCGGGCGCGGCGTCGTTGTACTTGTAGCCCCACAATGACTTCCAGGCCTCAAGGTAGATGGGATTATCCTCACGCCACATTAGTCCGGACGCGGTCGGTTCGAGAGGATCGCAGGGCAGCGCATCGAAGTCCGTGTCTTTTTCGCTACCGGTCACGAACGCCGGGGGATGGGCATGGTTGTCAATGGCTTTGAGCTGATTGATCTCATTCATCAGTTGCGGATCGGGCATCGGCTTTGAAGCGACCTGTCCGGCCAGCGGAAGAGCGAGCAGCAAGACAGCCAGCAGAGATAACACCTTGAGTTGCACGCCAGGAGAACCTCCGTTTACGCGAAGAATTGTAATCCTCTCGGCGGCGAGCGGCTTCACGCTCGCTGAGTCTGACCGAAGGAGCCGCCCCTGGGCGGGTCGAAGGGTACAATAATCTTTCGTGGCTCAAGCCGCGCCGGAGAAGAACTATCCATGTCATCCCGCCCTTCGGGTGCCCTAACCCGTGCTGTTCTCCGCGTTGCCGGGCGCAGGACGGGCGAGAGCCGCTGGGTGCGGGCGTTTTACAACGCCGGCACCGTTACCGTACGAATTACCGCGCGCGTCCTGAGCGTTCTCTGGCTCGAGGTTACGGGATTTTTCTTCCTGGTGCTGGCTATTGTGGGCGGCGGCGCTGCGGTGCGCGAATACCATCGCCATCTGGCCGGAACCGCAGGAATCGGCAAGATGTATCTGGCGATTGCATTCGGAGTGATGTTCGCTTACTTCGGCGTGACCTCGTTCTGGAAGTCACGAAGGACGAAGTAGATTCATTCGGAGGCCTGCGAGCCAACCCCTGCAAAGACGCCGACTTGAAAGTTCAACCTGCAAGCTTGAAACTGTAATCAGCGCCCTCAACACCAACCCTCTGACTGGCCCCTGGCCAGCAACATCTTCATTTGAGGGCCTCATCTCATGCCCGAAAGCAAAACTAAGACTACCCCCTCCGCCAAGCTAGCCGAAGAGCAGGAAACTTCATCGCATATCAGCATTCATCCGCTTTATACCCCTGCCGACCTCGACACCTTTGACTATGATCGCGATCTCAACTTTCCAGGCCAGTTCCCCTTCACTCGCGGCGTGCAGGCCACCATGTACCGTGGACGTCTGTGGACCATGCGCCAGTATGCCGGCATGGGCGACGCCGAGGAGTCGAACCGCCGCTACAAATATCTGCTCAGCAACGGCACCACCGGACTGAGCGTCGCCTTCGATCTGCCGACGCAGATCGGCATGGATTCCGATAGCCCGATGGCGTTGGGCGAGGTAGGCAAGGTCGGCGTGGCCATCGACTCCATCGAGGACATGATGCGGCTGTTCGACGGCATCAACCTGGAGAAGATCTCCACCTCCATGACCATCAACGCCACCGCGTCCATTCTGCTGGCACTGTATATCGTGACCGCCCGGCGCACCGGACGCGACGTGCGTAAGCTCTCCGGCACGGTGCAGAACGATGTGCTGAAGGAGTACATCGCGCGCGGCACTTACATCTATCCGCCGAACCAGGCGATGCGCATCATCTGCGACATCTTTTCGTACGCCAACCAGAACGTGCCTGAGTGGAACACCATCTCGATCTCCGGCTATCACATGCGTGAGGCGGGATGCACCGCCGTGCAGGAGGTCGCGTTCACCCTGTCCAACGGCATGACCTACGTGCAGGCGGCGATCGATGCAGGACTCGACGTCGACCAATTCGCCCCCCGGCTGTCGTTCTTCTTCAACGCGCACAGCAATTTCCTGGAAGAGGTGGCGAAATTTCGCGCAGCCCGGCGTATGTGGGCTCGCATCATGCGCGATCGCTTCCACGCCAAGAGTCCCAAATCATGGATGCTGCGCTTCCACACTCAGACCGCCGGGTCTACTCTCACGGCGCAGCAACCGGAGAACAACATCGTCCGCACCGCCTTGCAGGGGATGGCCGCGGTGCTCGGCGGCACCCAGTCGCTCCATACCAACTCCTTCGACGAAGCGCTGGCGTTGCCTACCGAACAGTCGGCGCGGATCGCACTGCGCACGCAGCAGGTCATCGCGTACGAGTCGGGAGCAGCACAGACGATCGACCCGCTGGCCGGCTCGTACTACATCGAATCGCTGACCAACCAGATCGAAGAACAGCGCCCGCGGCTTATCTCGACAAGATCGACGCGATGGGCGGAACCCTAAAGGCCATCGAGAGAGGCTTCATTCAGCAGGAGATCCAGAATGCCGCCTATGAATATCAGGGCGCGGTCGACCACCTGCAAGCGATCGTGGTAGGCGTAAACGCCTTTGAACTGGAGCACGAGAAGCCGATCCCCTTGCAACGGGTCGACGAAGACCTTGAGCGCAGACAGGTGGAGCGCCTGCATGCGCTACGCGCCAAACGCGATGCCGCGAAATGTCAGGCTGCGCTTCAGCGGGTCGAAGACACCGCGCAAGGCAGCGGCAACCTGATGCCCGTCATTATCGAGGCAATCGAAGCTCATGCCACGGTCGGAGAAATCTCCGATGCCATGCGACGGGTGTTTGGGGAGTATCACGAAACGGTGGTGATTTGAGGCAGAGGATACTGGGTAGTGGAGCTCCAAACGAGGCGCCGCCATTTGACCTCGCATGGCGTACTCCGCAATACGGATCACTCCAGATAGCGTTCCTCTTCCACTGCTTCTGTGAGCACCTTCGGCGGCTGCGCAGCTGATTCGAACCTTCCGTTTTAACGTTGAGCATTTTGTACGAAATTAGTTGTACAATAACTGCATGAAGACTTACACCGTTTCTGAAGCTCGCGAGCATTTTGCGGAAGTGCTCAGCGCGGTCGAACAGGGCGAAGACGTAACGATCACCAAGCATGGCGCAACGGTCGCGACGATCACGCGTCCGCCGATGGCGAAGAAAAAAGCTCACAAGATACCGCCGCCCGGCTTTTTGGCAGCGGAAGGCTGGAGGATCGAGATGGCGGACGATTTCGACGCGATCCCCGAAGGTTTCGAGGATTACGTCTGATCATGCTGATCGATACGTGCGCTCTAATCTGGTATGGAGGCCATCCAAATAAACTCAGCAAACGGGCAGCGAAGCTGATGCGCGAGCCGGGCAACTTCTATAGTCATGTAAGCCTGTGGGAGATGGCGATGAAAAGCGGCTCAGGAAAGCTGAAGCTGCAGGGCGCAGACGGACGGCGCATCAGCGCGAAAGAGTTCCTGCTCAGGTTGCTTACTGAGCTGGAGCTGACCCCGCTCGTGATCGAGTTCGACAATCTGGCAGATGTCGAAAGGTTGCCGTCGCATCACAAGGATCCGTTCGACCGCCTGCTGGTCGTACAGGCAAAACACCGTAATATCCCTATCATCTCCGCAGATCCGATCTTCGAGCGCTACGGCGTCGATCGAGCTTGGTGACAGCCCACATCTCGGGCAAGCAGAAAACCCGCCAGGGTCGCTTGGGAACAACAGTTGCGGGACTTCTGAGGGTTTGCCTACCGTTCTGCCGCGATTTCTCGCACAATCGGCGCCGGTGGCTGGGGTGCGTCGAGAAAGTTCTCCACCTCGGGTTTGAAGCGGTCCCAGCATTCGAAGACGGCGAGATGGCCGGAGTCGGGGCAGACCAGCAACGACGAGCGTGGTATCTCGCGCTGCATCTCATAGCCCAGCGCCATCGGGATAAGCCGCTCCTGCTTGCCCCACAAAATCAACACTGGGGTGTTGATGCTGCCCAGCCTGCCGTCCAGAATATCTTTCCGGATCAGAAACGAAGCAAAGATGCGGCGGATGATCCATTCGTGCTTCCCTACCTGACGCAGAAAGTCGGGGACTATGACGATGGCGCCGGGCAGGGGACGTGGCGAAAGCATCGCCCAAAAGGTCGTGAACTCGGCCGGCGTGCGCGGCAGGAAGCTGTCGGCAGTGACAGCGGTCTGGAAGTCCAGCCCCGCGGCGTCGGCGACCACAACCCGCCGCACCAGCTCGGGATGTTCGACGGTGACGTTCAGTACCACCCATCCCCCCATCGAGACACCGACCATGTCCGCCGAAGGAATGCCCTGGCTACCAAGAAATTGGCGCACCATCTCCGACTGCTCTGCAATGGAGTAGTCGATGTCGGGCTGCGCCGATTGTCCGTGTCCCAGCAGATCGATGGCATAAACGCGGCGGTGTTGCCGCTTCAGGACGATCATCTGCTGCACCCAGTTCAACGCATCCGCGCCTAGCCCGTGCACGAAAACCACCGGCGTGCCCTCACCCCCCGAGTAGTAGTGCACAGCGTTGGGACCGATCTGCACGTATTCCCCGTGAATCCCGTTCGCCCACAGAACAGTCTTCCCGACTCCGCGCAGGAACTCCAGCGGCCGCAGGCAGGCCCAGACGGCCAGCGTAAGAATCACCAGCAGGACAGCGATGGCAAGCTGGCGAAAGCGACGGTTGCGTGCCGGTGCGGTTTGCGTCAGGGTATCTTCGGGTAGCGCCATCAGGAATTACCCCTGGCCGCGGCCTGTCCCGGCGATTTGGAAGAAGCCGTGATGACGGAAGCAGCCCTTTGAACGAAGCGTCGTAACCCAATACTTATCATAGATTTGATCGTTATGAGCGTGGGGCATACTGATTCCCTCTCTTCGCTCTGTAACCGCTGCTTACTCTCGTGCCCGAGATTTCGGATGCTCTCGGCGAGGATGGTGCCAAATCAGGAAACTCCCCATGCAGGAGAATTCCTCTCCTCTCGCCTGGGCCGGTCCGCCTGTTACAATTCGTGGCGAAATCCGGTTATGCCATCACGCTCGATTACCCGAACTTTTCCGCTCTAATTTCCGTATAACTGGTTAGCCGTCAGTGGGATTCGGGCCAGGAGTCATACCCTCAGGGAGTGCTGTTTGGACGATACCCAAGCCGTCAATGCGCTAGTCCGCCGCTGTGTATCGGGCGACGCTGCCGCATGGCAGGAAATTGTCCAGCAGTATCACCGGCGCATATATAACATCTGCTACCGGTTTGCCGGGTCGCCGGATGACGCGGCGGACCTGACGCAGGAAGTGTTTATCAAGATGTATCGTACGCTGAAGACGTTCGACGGATCGCGGGCTTCGTTCATGACCTGGGTAACTACGGTCACGCGAAACCTGCTGGTCGATCACTTCCGTAAGGGAAAGTACGATCGGATCACGGATTCGCTGGATGCGACACCGGGCAATCAGGACGAAGGGCTTACCATCGGCGATCAACTCGAAGACCGCGGCGCTGACCCAGAAGAGCGGGTGCAGACCCAGCAGACCCAGAAGATGGTGCACGAGGCTCTGCAGAAACTCTCACCCGAACTGCGGGAAGCGGTGATTCTGCGGGATTTGCAGGATATGGACTACAAGGAGATTGCCCAGTCCCTGAAGGTGCCTGAGGGGACGGTGAAAAGCCGCATAAATCGCGGTAGGACGGAACTTGCGAGGCTGTTACAACGTAATTACAGACAGGTGAGTTGATGCACGGTGAAAGCCAATCCGGCATGCAGTGCGTCGAATGCGAGGCCTTACTGGCCGAAGCGCTCGACGGCACCTTGCATGGGTCTTCTCTGGCCGCGTTCGAGGCGCACCAGGAGTCCTGCCCAGCTTGCCACGCGATGTTCAGCGAGGCCAGCCGGGGCATGCACTGGCTGAAGGAGCTCGATGAGATCGAGCCTCCGAAGAATCTGGTGCACAACATCCTGGCCATGACCATCGGGACGCTGCCTGCCGAGCATGTGGAGACCCGGCCATGCGAGACCTTCCTCGATAAAGTGAAGGCCAAGCTGGCCGGCTTCTTCGGACCGGTGGCCACGCCGCGGTTTGCCATGTCGTTTGGCATGGCCTTCTTCTCCATCACCATGCTGCTGAATGTCGCGGGCTTCCGCTTCGCCGACTTCCGGCACGTTGACCTAAGCTCGAAGGGCATCATCAAGGCGTACTACAACACCGAGGCGCGCGTAGTCCGCTACTACGAAAACATTCGCCTGGTGTATGAGATCGAATCGCGGGTTCGTGACCTGCGCAACGCGGCCGTAAAGCCGGAAAAACAGGAGGAGACGCCAACGAACCAGCAGCAGCAAGAGCAGCCGCAAGAAAAGCAGCAGCAGAACCGGAAGGACGATCACACCCGCCTGAGCGATGACCAGCCGCAACTGGCCACCGGACAGGCAGGCAGCGTAATGCATCAGGCCCGGCTGAACAGGAGCGAATCATGAACTGCGCCAACCATGTCGATGTTCCCGCAGTTGCATTCTGCCGTACCTGTGGCAAACCACTGTGTGGCAGTTGCACGCGAGACGTGCGTGGCGTCGTCTACTGCGAGGAGTGTCTGGCCTCGCACATAAGCGGCACTGTGCCGCCGCCTGGGACAACCGCCGTGCCGCCGGGCGCACAGCCGCCGACCTCGACCAGTCCGAACCTGGCTGCGCTGCTGGGATTGATCCCCGGCGTGGGTGCCTTTTACAACGGTGAATACGCCAAGGGCTTCCTGCATGTGCTGATCTTCGCCACGCTCATCTGGATGGCTGACAACGTAAACGGGCTCTTCGGTATTGCCATAGCAGCCTTCTACCTGTATATGCCGATCGAGGCCTACAAGACGGCGAAGGCGCGCGAGCTAGGTTTGCCGGCTCCCGATCCTTTCGGCTTCAACAATCTGTTCGGGACGCCGCACGCTGCCACGAATGCGGCTGCGACCAATACCCAGGCGAGCGGTACCGCTGCTGGGTACGTACCCAACCCTGCGATGGACGCTTCGCAGGCTCCGCCGGGGTTTGTGCCGGTGCAACCGGTGGAGGTCGAGCCTCCCAGGCGAGTGCCGTTGGGCGCTATTATCCTCATCGGGCTGGGGGTGCTGTTCCTGCTGGATGAGACTGGATTCTTTCACTTCGACTGGGTGGGGCGTTTCTGGCCTGTCATCCTGATCGCCGTCGGCGTGCGCGTGCTCATGCAGCGCCGCAGGACGGGGATGTGAGGAAGGCATCATGAAATACCGTTACAACCCCGATTGTTCGTGTCCGCGATGCCGGGCACACGCACTGTATGGGCCTGCCGTCTTAATCACGATCGGTGTGCTTTTCCTGCTGGACCAGATAGGACATGTGAACTGGATGGCATTCCATAACACCTGGCCGGCTCTGTTGATCGTGATGGGTCTCATCCTGTTCCTGGAACACAACGCATCGGCGGCAGGCCACGTTCCGCGCGGCTACCTGCCTGCGCCGCCTGTTCCTCCGGTGCAGGGCTATACGCCTCCGCCGGGCGCGCCACAACAGCCGGTTCCACCGCCAGCGTCGAGCACCGCCCTGGCGCCACCGGACTCTTCCTGGCGGAAGCCCGATGATCCGGAGGTGCACCATGGGTAGCCCGAACCCCAATCCGAATCCGACTGGGTATCCGAATCCACCGTATCCGCCGCCACCGCCGGTCTATTACCGACAACGGCGCTCGCTGGCCGGACCGCTGGTACTGATCGTCATCGGGCTGCTGTTTTTGCTGCGCAACATCGGAGTGCACATTCCGGTCTGGCACTTCTTCGGACGCTTCTGGCCGGTCCTGCTGATTCTGTGGGGTGTTATCCGTCTCATCGAATACTCCATCGGGCCGCGGCCGGGCTATAGCCGCAGTTCTTTGGGAGCAGGCAGTATTTTTCTGCTGATCCTGATCGTGATTATCGGCCTGTCGGCGCATTACAGCTCCGACGTGAACTGGGGCGGCGTGCGTGAACAGCTTCAGATGGACGACGACTTGGGAGGCATGTTCGGCAACACGTATACCTTCGATAACAATATCGACCAAGCCTTCCCGGCGAAGGGTTCGCTGCGCATTGTGAGCGACCGCGGCCGGCTGACTGTGTCCCCCTCCGACGACGACAAGCTGCACGTGGTCGTGCACAAGAAATTGCACGCCGATAACCAGGACAATGCCAACAAATACAACGACCAGACCCAGCCGAAGATCACTGTGAATGGCACGTCCGTCGTGCTGGACGCCAACACTCACGGTGCCGGCGAACATGGGGTCGAGTCGGACCTGGAAATACAGGTCCCCCGCGACGCGTCGATCGACGCGACGGGCCGTTACGGTGACGTCGCAGTGAACGATCGTAAGGCCGACGTCAAGCTGGTTTGGCAGCACGGCGACGTTTCGCTCGGCGATATCACAGGCTCGGCAAACGTCAGTCTCGACAAGGGCTCGCTGCGCGCGTCCAAGGTTTCGGGCGACATGGACATACAGGGCCGTATCGACGATGTAACGCTCGACGAGATCGGGGGCGGCGTGCGCCTGAACGGGGACTTCTTCAATGACATTCGCCTGAGCAAGGTTGCCAAGGCGGTTACCTTTAAGTCGGCGCGGTCCGACATGTCGGTGGCATCGGTTCCTGGCGATCTCGATGTCGATCGCGATTCCGTGCGCGGCAATGGAGTAAATGGCCCGGGCCGCATCGCGACCAGTTCCAAGGAGATCCACCTGGAGAACGTCGCGGGCGATCTGCAGGTGGAGACCACAAATGGTGACATCGAATTGCGGGCGGCCAACAAGCTCCCCGTGGGCAAGCTGACGATCAGCGGAAAGCATGGCGACATTACATTGACCCTGCCGCCCAACGCGGGCTTCCAGGTCGACGCCGCCACTCACAAGGGCGATATCTCATCGGATTGGGATGCGCTGAAGATCGAAAATAACGCGGGATCGTCGACCGCGAAAGGCACCGTGGGCAACGGCGTCAGCAAGCTGCAGATCAATTCCGACACCGGCGATATACGCATCAGCAAAGGGTAAGAAGCAATTAGCAACTAGCCGTCGGCAATCAGCGGTCTAGATCTTAGGGAGGGCGCGATCACCGTCGCGCTCTTTGTCCTGGTTGACGGCGGAGCGGGCTTCGCTAATATCCTGCGCCTAAGCGGGGAAACCAGCATGCTGACCGTATATACCGAGGAAGCAAACCAACAACAGGCAAATGCTGTCTACTTCTCAGCTCTGCAGTCGGCAACCAAGGTTCGTTCAGTCGGGATGTATGGGTTCTGCGCGTGTACCGATCCTGATCTCAACCTGGTCATGGGGACGACCGGAGCCGGTCCCTGCCAGATCATCGTTGTGCACGGGAGCAATAAGACGGGTGCGCTGGGTCACTATGGGGGAACGCCGCACACCAAGTTAATTCTTGCAGGCGTGGAGAAGATGGTCGCGAAGCTGGGACTGGCCAGTTCAGAAGTAGCGGCCCTCCTCTTCGCGGCTGGAGTCGGCGTCGGGGAGAACAAGCGGCAACAAAAGATCTATGAGTTGGCGATCTACGGAGGCACTCTAAAACGTTATCCGTCGGCGACCGTAAGTTGGCCCTCATAAGACGCTACCGATCCATGGGGGGCATGCGCTTATTCGCCTAAGTCGGAGAAAGTCGCGCTCTTTCACAGCCTTCCTGGAAACCTGTATGACTCGCCAGCCGGTCCCATTGCAAACGTCGCGACCTACGCTTACGGCTGAGGTGTAGGGAAATCTCCGCTCACCCGATGCTCAGCTCTGCACCAAACGTAGGCAGTCAGGCGCCTCAAACAGCCTGTCGAAATGCCATGCAAACCTGACGAAAGACGGGCAAGGCGGTGCACCTATTTTCCTGTTTCCGCCGTCACAATAAATAGGAGCATGTGTTATGAAGTACCACATCGTATTCGCTGTAGTGCTGGGGCTCGTCTTGTCGGTGACAGTTCTGCTGCCGGCCGCACAAGCCAGCAATTTTGATCATGTGACCAAGGTCGTCTTCAACGAGCCAGTTGAAATTCCCGGAACCATACTTCCGGCCGGAAGCTATTGGTTTGTATTGCGCGATACGCATTCCACCCAGAACATTGTGCAGATCTTCAGTCCCGACTGGTCGAAAATCTATGCGACTGAACTCACGCTACCCGCCTATCGGCTGAGGCCCGAATCCCGTACCGAGTTCCGCTTTGCTGAGCGACCCCACAAAGGGATGGAAGCTCTGGTGACCTGGTATTTGCCCGGGGAGACTGGACATCAATTTATTTATTCGGAACGCGTAGAGAAGAAGTTGAACGCCGACACAAAACAGAACGTTGTAGCGGCCCCGATTCAACTCTCAGTTCGCCCCGGATCCGGTTCTTTATAGCGTTCGCTGTTTTCCTGGCGCGTAACAACGCGATGACCTAAGGCACGGTTCCGCCGTGCCTTTCCTTTTGTTTCCGCGTGGACATATAGCGGGTGCGTGCGGATCGGTGGTAGAGTTTCCGGGTCGAGGACGCGATGGTCGTACAAACCGAGGAGCTGCAAGCCAAGTATGTGTTTGGAATGAAGACGGGACGTAAGGTGCGTAACGTCGGGATCGGTGGATATTGTGTCTGCACCGATCCGGACTTGAAGATCGCGATGGGAACGGAGGGCGCCGGAACCTGCCAGATCATCGTGGTGCATACGCTCGACATGACGGGTGCGATTGGTCATTACTCGGCGCGATTGGAACCCAATAAGATTCTCGCCGCCGTGGATCTCCTGGTGGAGAAGCTGGGGAAGGCAGAAGTCGAAACCATCCTCTTCGCCGCTGGACTGAGCGGATCGGAGTTCATGAGCCAGGATGTGTACGCCGATACCATTCTGCATGGAGCGGAAGCGAAGTATCGCGAAGCCCAGATTCTGTGGCCTGACCGCGACCATGGCTGGGGCGCCTGCGTCTATGTTCCAGATCAGGGCGAAGCAGCCCTTTTCGACTCTTATCCGGGACAGTTTTTCGACCAGCCAACGACCGCCATCGCGGGCGTGGAAGTAGGAAGCTTCCCCGACTAGAGCGCGGGCGTTTCCTTTTGCTTGACTGGCCCGAGATGCCCTGTTGCGCGTAGGCCATCCTGAGCGAAGCGAATCCGCCGAAGCGCACGAGCGCAGTCGAACGACCCCTATATCACGACATAGGCTTGGTTGCGCGTAGGGGTCCTTCGACTCGGATGCGATCTTTTCGTCGCATCCTCGCTCAGGATGACAATTGCTATGGATGGCAGGTAAGGGGGCGTCTACCCCGCCCCGTCATTCCGACCCGAGCGAAGCGAAGTGGACGGAACCTGCTCTTTGTGGAGCTGTCTATTGCTTGTGTCGTCTGGCTAACCGGCCTCTCAGATCGTCCAACTTCGAAGAAACAGCAGGTTCCTCCACTCCGGGCTGACGCCCTTTGGTCGGAATGACGACGCTTTCAAGGCCCATGAACGTTTACCCGCTTCTCTGCCGCACCAACCGCTCCACCTGCGCCGACCACTTCGTCGATACTTTTGCTGGTGGAATCGATGTGCACGGCGTCGGGCGCGGCGACCAGAGGAGAAGCCAAGCGGGTACGGTCGCGCTGATCGCGAGCAGCAATTTCGGCAGCAATGCGCTGCCGGTCGTCTCCCGCCTGCGGTCCTTGCTGCAGCAAACGGCGCTCTGCACGGACGTTGGGGTCGGCATCGAGAAAGACTTTGACATCCGCGTTGGGAAATACCGCGGTTCCGATGTCGCGCCCTTCCATTACGACTCCTCCACCGCGGCCCAGTTCGCGCTGGCGGGCGACCAGGATCGCGCGCACCGGAGGGTGGACCGAGACGCGAGACGCCGCGGCAGTGACATCTGCTTCGCGAATGCGCTGCGAGACGTCCCGCCCGTCCAGCAGCACGCGATTGCCTTCCAGCGTGGGTTCGAGAGTGATCGAGGTCTGCAATGCGAGCTGACGAATCGCGTCGGGATCGTCCAGAGAGAGACCCTGCTCCATCGCCTTCAGGGCCAATGCCCGATACATCGCACCGCTCTCCAGGTTGACGTAACCGAGCTTCTTCGCCAGTCGTGCAGCGATAGTGCTTTTGCCGGAACCGGCCGGGCCGTCAATTGCAACGATCAGCTTGCGCGGCGTATTCATTCTTCCGGGGCATCCTGCTTTGAAGGAGTTGGTTTGGCAGCTGCGGGCGATTGGCGCTTTGTCCGCTGCACTAATGGTTTTCCCGGACGCGGCGGGAGCGGCTCGAAGCGCGGCTTGGCTACGGCCTTGCGTTCCACGTATGGAGCCGGCGCATCCAGTGAGGACACTTGCATCATCACCCGGCCTCCCACGTGTACGAAGCTGATTTCGCGCGCCGCCTGCAGCGCGTGGATGGCTTCGCGCACCCGTGCTCGGCCGATGGCGGGCGAGAAAAAGTTCTCGACATCTTCCTGCGAGGCCGCCAGTACGCAATCGAGATACTTTGAAACCAGCGCCGTTAACGCTTCCGCCACCGAGACGTGCATGCCCTGCCGCACGACATCGGGGGACCAGCGGAAGAGCACATCCCAAAAAACTCCTTCGTCCAGCTTGTAATCGACGCGCGTGACCCGCAGCCGGCCCCACAACTCGTCGAGCGCCCGGTCGAGCGCAGCACCCGATATCTCCTTGCCCAGTATCTCGCGCCAGCGTCCTTCGGAGAGCGGGCCTTCTTTCTGGACGATCTGAAAGGCGTCGACCGCCAGCGGCGAATAACCGGAGCGCGCGCCCTGCCTGGGAGCGCTCCGCGGATTGCGATCGCCCACCAGGCCGTAGAAATAAGGAAACACCGAGGCCGACACCAGGAAATTGTTATCGGGGAAGACCCTGGTCTCGTACGCGGCTTTGTCGCGCAGCAGGCGCACCATCAATTGCTTGGCCTCGCGGGCCAGAGGATTGGCGAAGGCCATGTGGGCGGTGGGCAGCTTCTCGTCCGAACCGGCATAAGCGCCCACGAACGTCGGTGCGAGCACTGCCGGGCGCTGCGGATAGAGCAGGCAGAATCCCACCGAGTCTATGAAGGCGCGCGCGTCCTCGAGCGTGCGGATCGGTTTGCCGTCCAGCCGCCACTTCTCGCGCCGCAATTCCTGAAGTTGATGTTCGTGCATGGGAAACCGCTATTCGCGATTCGCCTTTCGCGACTCGGATAGCTTTTAGCTCTTAGCTCTTAGCCTTCAGCTCCCAGCCTACGCAACGATCGGCAAAAGATAGCTCCAACAGATTGCCCAAGCGAATAGGGCAACTTATATTTGGGGCTAAAAGCTGAAAGCTTATGGCTAGTCGCTAGATTCTCTTGAACGCCTTCTGGATATCCTTTACAGAATACCGCAGAACCACGGGACGGCCGTGCGGGCAGCTCATGGGGCAGTCGGTCTTGGCCAGTTCGCGCAGCAGCCACTCCATTTTGTTCTGCTCCAGCGGCATGTTGATCTTGATGGCGGCGTGACAGGCGATGCTGGCGGCGATGGCAGTGCGAATCTTCTCCAGGTTCAGTAACTGCTCCTCGCGCTCGAACTGATCGAGGATTTCGTGCAGCAGATGCTCGACCTCGCCCGCTGCCACTCCGGCGGCGGTGGTCTTGACCGCCAGCGTGCGTGTACCGAAGGGCTCCACCTCGAAGCCGTTGCGATTGAGTTCGTCGGAGATCTCTGCGAACACGGCCATCTGGCGGGGCGTGAGTTCCACCAGCAGCGGCATCAACATCTGCTGGCGTTCGGGTGATTCGGCCAGGCGCTGCCGCAAAATCTTCTCGAAGAGAATGCGCTCGTGCGCCACATGCTGATCGATGATCCACAGACCTTGTGGATTAACCGCCAGGATAAACGAGTCGCGAATCTGTCCTAACGGCTTCAGACTCGTCAGCGATTCAAGACCGACAGGCGCGTCGTCATCCGCGAGCGCAACAGTGCAGCCGCTTTCGCTGCGCGGCAAAGTGGCCGTCGCGGATTCAAAGGCGGGGCCGACAGCCGGGCCACCGAAGCTCTGTGGCGCGAATCGGGCCACAGGTATCGCGGCATTCGCAGGAATGTCGATGGCGGCTCCTTCGAACTGCAATGACGCATTGAACGGCAAAGGCTCAGGCGGATGCAAGGCGAAGGCCGCATCGGCTTCGGTCACTCCCAACTCGCCCTCAGCGGCAAGCTCGCGCGTCGAGGGCGAGAGCGACGGCGAAGCCGACGGTTGCGCGTGAATCTCCGTCATGAAGGCCGGCACAGGTCGCGCCTTCATCAGCACCGCCCGCACCGAGTCGCGAATGAAGTCGTGCAAGCCGGACGACTGGCGGAAGCGCACTTCGGTCTTCGAGGGATGCACATTGACGTCGACCTCAGTCGCCGGCATCTCGAGAAAGAGAAGCACCACTGGGTAGACCGTGGGCGGAATGATATTGCGATAGGCCTCGGTCAAGGCGTGCTGCACTACGCGGTCGCGAATCAGTCGGCCATTCACGAAAATGAATATCGAATTGCGGTTGAGCTTCTGTACCTCGGGCTTGGAGATGAAGCCATGCAGCGTTACCTCGCCGGCGACCGGCTCTTCGTAATCCTCGTCGCGACGCCATGGTGGCGGCTGCGGCAGCCCGACTCGCGCCAGCGGCAGCAGCGCGCTCAAGGGCAGCAACTGGTCTAGTGTCTCCTTGCCAAACACTTGGTAGATGCGCTGCGCGTGATCGGCCACCGGTGGCGCGATCAGCATGGCATTGGTGGCGGAGTGCAGCTCCCAATGCATTTCGGGATGCGCCAGCGCGTAGTGCGTAACCAGCGACGCGATGTGCGACAGCTCGGTCGACTCGGCCTTCAGGAACTTGCGGCGCGCGGGAATGTTGAAGAACAGGTCGCGCACCGTGATGCAGGTGCCGAGCGGTAGTCCGGCCTCTTCGACGGTCAGCAGTTTGCCTCCGGCGATCTCGACCACAGTTCCGGCAGCATCTTCGGGGGCATGCGTCTCCAGGCGCAGGCGGCTGACCGAGGCAATCGAGGGCAGAGCCTCCCCGCGAAAACCAAGCGTGGCCACGCTCAGCAGATCGTCCGCATTGCGAATCTTTGAGGTGGCATGGCGCTCGAAGGCCAGCATGGCGTCGTCACGCACCATGCCGCAGCCATCGTCGAGTACCTGGATGAGCTTCTTGCCGCCGGCCTCGATGTTGACGCGGATGCGGCGGGCACCGGCATCGAGCGAGTTCTCCAGCAACTCCTTCACCACCGAGGCAGGACGCTCAACCACCTCGCCCGCGGCGATCTTGTTGGCTACGTTTTCCGAGAGAACGTGGATGCGGCCCATCGAGTATTACGTTACATGAGTTTCGCGAGGCAGAAAAACCCATTCACCACGGAGACACGGAGGACACAGAGAAGAAGGAAGATATGAAATACTTATTCACTACAAAAGGCGGGGTGCTCGAGTGGCTATGCGGTTAAGCTTTTTCCGAGTGTTTCAGGACGTTGGGGTTCAAACGCGTAACCTTGCGTATGTTCGCGGGTAGCAGGGCCATTCCCGACGAGGTATCGCTCGCGAGTGTCGAGCGGGCGACCGCGCGCATCCGTCCGTTTATCAGCGCGTCGCCGTGCCGGCACTCCGCCGATCTCTCGCAGATGACCGGCCAGCAGGTGTATCTCAAGCTCGACAACCTGCAGCGCACCGGCGCGTTCAAGGAGCGTGGTGCGCTCAACAAGATACTCACCCTTAGCGACGGCGAGAAGCTGCGCGGCGTTATTGCCGCCAGCGCCGGAAACCATGCCCAGGCCGTGGCCTACCACGCCTGCCAGCGCGGCATCCGGGCGCAGATCGTGATGCCGTTGATGACGCCGCTGGTGAAGGTGACGGCCACCAAGGGTTTTGGCGCCGAGGTTGTGCTGCATGGCGCGAACTACGATGAGGCATACGCGTACGCGCTCGAATGCCGCGACCGCCACGGCATGACCTTTCTGCACCCTTTCGATGACGTGGAGGTCATCAGCGGGCAGGGCTCGATCGGACTGGAACTGCTGCATCAGGTCGCTGACTTGCAGGCTGTGGTCGTGCCCATTGGCGGCGGCGGACTAATCGGCGGAGTGGCGTGTGCCATCAAGGAGAGCAATCCCAAGATTCGCATAGTTGGGGTTCAGACGGAACGGCTGCCGTCGATGCTGCGCGCGGTCGAGGCAGGGGAGCCGGTGACGATTCCCGCCCAGGGCACGGTGGCCGACGGCATTGCCGTGCGTCGCGCCGGCGACCTGACGCTTCCTCTTGCACAGCGCTACGTGGATGAGATCGTTACCGCCGGCGAAGAGGAGATCGCCAACGCGATTCTGGTTCTGCTGGAAAAAGAGAAGACGCTGGCTGAAGGGGCAGGCGCAGTTGCGTTGGCGGCACTGCTGCAGGGCAAGACTTCGTTGCATGATCAACGTACCGCCGTCCTGGTCTGCGGCGGCAACATCGATGTCAGCCTGCTGGCCAAGATTATCGAGCGCGGCCTGGCCAAAGACGGACGCCGCATGCGTCTGCGCATTCACCTGATGGACCGTCCCGGCACGCTGCACGAGCTCACCCGAATCATCGCCGATCAGCGCGCCAACATCGTCGAAACCCAATACGACCGCACCTACTACGGCGTCAACCTGGGCGACACCGCCATCGACATTTCCCTGGAAACGCGCGGAGCCGAGCACATCGAGGCGCTGCTCGAAGCCCTCACTGCGGCGGGATACCGGCACGAGCGAATTGAGTGACGAGCACGCAACCCGCCCAACCTGTCGCCAAGAGCAGGCGGCAAGGGTGGGCCACCCGCAGATCTGGACACCACCGGAGTCCTTCGGCTGCGCTCACGATGACACTGTTATGTGAGAATACTTGTTATCTCAATCGGAGTGAGCAGTGCAGCTTTCCTGGCGCATTCGAACCCAAGTCCGCGTGTACCTCATCTCCGTGATCTTCGGAGCGCTGGCCGGTATCTTTATTCTTTATCCGACGAACGAGTTCGTGTACTTCGAGGAATTCCGCCCGCCCGCCGCCAGCACCGGCACAGGTTTTGCGCTCGATCAGATGCGGCGTTCGCTGCGTGGCGAGACTCCGCGCAAGACCACGTTTTATGCGCTGGTCGGGATCGTGCTCAGCCTGTCGGCGGCGGCGCTGTTCACCACCATGCAACGGCGCTCGGAGCAGATCGCGCGATTGCAATCCGCGCTCGAAGGCGATCTGGCAACCCTGATCGCACGCGGAGAAAGCTCTAACCTGGAATTCAAATCCTCGTTTCGCTGGGACCTCCGTGAGAACAAGCTGAACCGGGCGCTCGAAGGCGTGGTTTTGAAAACGCTTGCCGGCTACATGAACGGCAACGGCGGCACCTTGCTGATCGGCGTGGCCGACGACGGGAAAGTTCTCGGTTTGGAGCAGGACTACCAGACGCTGAAGAAGCCCGACCGCGACGGCTTCGAGCAGGTCCTGATGACAGCGGTCGCCACCAAGCTGGGCGGCGATGCCTGCCACAGCGTGCAGACCGTATTCACCAGCATGGAAGAGAAAGAAGTATGCCGCGTGATTGTGACTCCGGCGCACCGTCCGGTGTATCTCCGCGATGGCGAGAATCCCAAGCTCTACGTGCGCACCGGCGTATCGACCCGTGAGTTGAATGTGCAGGAAGCCATCAACTACACGTCAGCACGCTGGCCGAAGTGAAGATGTCATCGAGTCAGATTTTTTCTATATATGTATTCACGAACGGGCATCGAATCCAGCCGAATCCTGCTCATTCTTGCCCAAAGCAAGACTTATTTTCGCTTGAGCACTTGCGAGAGTTGGCCTTGGGCGAGAGTTGCCGCATAATTTCCTGCACATAGGTCGCACCGTCCACCGGGCTCCTGGGATCACAAAAGTTTGGACCAGCGACCAAGTTGGCCAGATCTCATCGCCAAGTGCGATGGCTCAAGTTCTGGCCTGCCGAGCTTAACCTTTCACCACATTCGTTGAAGAACAAACATGGACCTAGGTCCGGTAGCGGTGCACTCCAACTTCTCTCAGTAAGTCAGGAGAGTGCACACATGCGAGGAAAACATAATGCTAAAGGCGTATCGCAATCAGCTTATTGCAGGGACCGTCATAATAGTCGCACTTGTGACGGCGTCTCCCGCGTGGGCCCAATACACCTTCCAAACTATCATCAGCCCAGGCGATCCAGCATTCACGCAGTTGCTTGGCATCAACAACTCGATGACCATCGCCGGCTACTATGGGGACGGCACGATGGTTCCAAACAACGGCTTCACCCTCACGCTGCCTAACAACTACACCCCGGAGAACTATCCCGGCGCTGCTCAGACGCAGGTAATCGGAATTAATGCCGGCGGCGACACAGACGGGTTCTACATCGACAATAGTGGGGCAACTCACGGTTTCACCGATATAGGCAGTACCTTCATGACGGTCGATGATCCCAATGGCGCAAACTTTACCCAGCTTCTGGGCATCAACAACAACAGCGAAACCGCCGGATACTACCAGGACATCAACGGTGTCCAATTTCCGTTCACAGAAATGGGCGGCACGTTTACCTCACTCGACTCCCACTTGCCCTCCAACACCAGCGCCCAGGCGACCAGCGTTAACAACGCGGGCATGGTCGTGGGGTTCTATGTCGACAGCAGCGGCAACAGCCACGGATTTCTGCTGGTGGGCAGCACGGAGACGACCCTGGACTATCCCGGCGCCACCATGACGCAAGCTCTCGGACTGAACAATAACGGCCAGATCGTAGGGTTTTACCAGGACGCGAGCGGCAACATGCACGGGTTTGTCTATTCGGCTGGTTCGTACACCGAGGTCAACGATCCGAATGGTGTGGACACGACCATCATCAATGGCATCAACGACAAGGGACAGCTGGTGGGTTTCTACGTGGACGCGAACGGCAACACCGACGGATTCTTTGCGGCCACGCCGGAGCCGGCGTCCTTGCTGTTGCTGGGCACCGGCCTGATGGGGTGGTTCCTGAAACGGCGGCTGATCTGAGCAACCCTGGGCTGCCATCCGATAATAAATCCACCTAGCGAAAAGCCGGAGCGCAGGTCTCCGGCTTTTTCTCGTGTGGAAATGCAGTCGTGGTCACACGATACGTTCTGTCGTCCCGGATCGAGCACGCTTATTGCCGTGGCGCGTAATATCCTTTTCGCGAACGTACTTTGTACTTCTTGTTATCGGCCAGGATGGCGATGGTATGGAACTCGCCGTTGGGCGCCAGGCTTGCCGGCTTGTAGGAGAGGCTGTACTGGCTGCGCAGCTCGTCCTGAATCTGCGAGAAGGCGTCGGCCACTTCCTGAATCTTAAAAGGAAAGAACGCCCGCCCGCCGGTCTCTTCGGCGAAGTGTTCTAGAATTTTGTCGCCACGCAGCTTCATGCCGCTGGTGTTGGTGGAAATCGCATAGATAATCACCTCGGCACGTTGCGCCATCTCGACCGCTTCCTCCCGGGTCACCCGGCTCTGGTTGTCTTCGCCATCGCTCAGCAGAATGATGGCACGGCGCGTAGCCACGGTGCCTTTGTCGTACGACATGAGCTTGTCCCGGCAGGCAAAATAGATGGCATCGTACATGGCCGTACCGCCGCCGGGCCGCAACATACGCACGCCTTTGGAAAGCAACTCAGTGTCGTCGGTGAAGTCCTGCGTCACCTCCGGGGTGGTATCGAAGCCGATGACAAATGCCTTGTCGTACTGGGGCCGGATGATCTGGTTCAAGAACTCGATGGCCGCGTCCTGCTCGAACTTGAAGCGGTCGCGCACCGAATTGCTGGCGTCGATGAGCAGCCCCACGCGCAACGGCAGGTTGGTCTCGCGGCTGAAGTAGCGAATCGATTGCGGCGGCTTGCCGTCATCGCGAACCTGGAAATCGTTCTGCGTCAGGTCTTTCACGAACTTGCCCCGCTTGTCCGTGACAGTAAAGACGACGCTTACTTCGTCCACCTGCTTGCGGATGACGGTCAGCGGCTCGTCCTCAGGAGCACCGGCGTTGCCTTCCGCCGGCGCTGCCGCAGCCGTTCCTTTGGCGGCAGCAGACTGTGCCGGTGACTTGCTCTGATCGCCAGTGGTGGCTGGCGATGTGGGCGTCGTAGACGGCTGCTGGGTTGAAGCCGCGGAAGCGTCGCCGGCCGGCGCGCTGGAGGTCTGAGGCGGAGGAGCGACCTTAGGGGGTGCAGGAGGCGGCGGAGGATACTTACTAGCGGACGGCGCCTCAGGAAGCGGCTGCTGCGGGGCAGCCTGCGCTGCCAACAGTGACGTCACCAACACCAGAAAGAACAGGATGATCCAGTACTTCATGCGATGACCCAATTATAGCTGGTGCGCGGATTTGCAGACGGCGCGCTTATGAGCGTAGGTGCTCCAGGAAGCGCGTCAATTCGGACGGCAGCGGCGACTCAAACGAGAGCAGTTGGCCGGTGCGCGGGTGGACCAACTCAATCGCCGCAGCATGAAGAAAATTTCGGTCCAGACGCAGCACCTGAGGCACGGCCTCGGGTGTATGAGGCGCCGCTTCTGTCGCAGCATAAGGCTGCCGTTTCCGTCGGGAAGAAGCTTTGGCCGCGGCCTGCACACGCAGCACACCTGCCGCGCCATACAGCGAGTCGCCCACCACCGGATGTCCGATCGACGACATGTGCACGCGAATCTGGTGAGTGCGCCCGGTCTCGATACGCACATCCACGAGCGCGAACTTGCCAAACCGCGATTCGATGCGCTCGCGCACTTCGTAGTGCGAGACGGCGGTGCGGCCTCCGCTGCCGCGCGTGGTCATGCGGATGCGCCGGATGCTGTCACGGCTGATCTCGGCGCTGATGGTACCTCGCTGCCTCTCGGGCCAGCCATGCACCAGCGCAAGGTAGCGCTTCTTCACCTGCCGTCCGGCGAATTGCTCGCCGAGCTTGCGATGGGCAACATCATTCTTGGCGACGATGATGAGGCCGCTGGTCTCCTTATCGAGCCGATGCACGATCCCAGGGCGCAGGTCGCCGCTAACCTCCGAGAGGTTAGCAAAGCGGTGCATTAGCGCATTGACCAGCGTTCCGCGATTGCGCTCGTCTTCTGTCGCTCCAGCTCCGGCGTGCACCATCATGCCGGCAGGCTTATTGATAATCGCCAGATCTTCGTCTTCATAGAGCACGTCGAGCGGGATGTCCTCCGCCATGGCCTTGATCGGCGGGGGCGCGGGATCGCCAATCACGGTGACGGTTTCGCCGCCCTTGAGCTTGAGCGATGGCTTGGCAGCCGCGCCGTTCACCAGCGCCATCTCCGCTTCTAGCAGAGTACGAACCCGTACCCGGCTGACATCGGGAATCTGCGCGGCAAGAAACTGATCGAGACGCTGCCCGGCGGCGTCAGGAGGGACGGAGATCGTGATGGGGAAAGCAGTTTCGGGTTTCAAGTTTTCAAGTTCGCCTGAGGATACAACACGGCGGAGGTTTGCTCTCGAGGAAGAGTGTCGCTCGCGAATTCAAGATTGTCATCCTGAGCGAAGCGAGTCGCCGCGACGAGCGAAGTCGAAAGACCCCTATACCTTCTCGAAGGCTTGGCTGCGGGTATAGGGTTCTTCGACTGCGCACTCGTCCGCCATGGCAGACGCATGCTCCGCTCAGAATGACAGCTCTAGAAGTCGCGATCGGAAGAGCGATACTGACAACTGGCCACCGACAACTGACAACTTCCTTCCCTACGCCGCTTTCAGAGCTTCCGGTTGCCGCAATGGCGCGCGGCGCAGCCACAGCAGCCCACCGAAGATAACCAGTCCCAGCGCGATTCCCTGCGTTCCTGACATGAAGCCCAGAAACTCGCCACGCCCGGGGTCGCCGCGGAAAAACTCGATGAAGTATCGGCCAACGCCGTAGATGATCATGTAGGTCCCGATGATTTCGCCTTCGAACTTCTTGCGGCGGATCAGCCAGACGAGAAACAGACAGTTGCAGAGTTCCAGAACCATCTCGTAGAGCTGCGTGGGATGGAGCGGTACGTGTAGCGGCGTTCCGACGATCTCGTTGGCCAGCGGATTGGTGAAGGTTACCGCCCACGGCACATGGGTCTCCCGGCCGTAGCAGCATCCAGCAGCAAAGCATCCCACGCGCCCGAAGGCGTGGCCTAGCGCCAGACCGGGCGCGAACACGTCGCACGTGCGCAACACGGGCAGATTGTTCCGGCGCATGTACCAGATGCACATCGCCAGCGCCAGCAGCACTCCACCCGACCACACCCCTACCGGCCTGCAGCGTCGAGATGCTGAACAGCTCACCAAGATGCGCGCGATAGTAGCCCAAATCAACCAGAACCATCAACAGCTTGGCTCCGACGATGCCGGAGAGGATCGCAATAATGCCAAGGTTCCAGAGTTTGTCTGGATCGAGACCTTGCTCACGACCCAGCTTCACGATCAGCATGAGACCGAAGATGAGGCCAAGCGCAGCCATCACACCGTAAGTCGGCAGGCCGAAATCACCAAAATGCACAAGACGGGGAAACACAGTTCTATTTTAGATGCTGTGGAGGGTTTGCGGCTGCAACCCGGAAAAACAGACAGCAAGGCGCCCGCTCCGGCCGCCAGACGCAAGGGGCGAACAATTTACGAACACCTGCTAGAATGTTGCCATGCCTGTGGGGGAAGTTCCAGTTGCATTAGCGTGGGCGCATCCGCTGGTGGCGGAATGGTTCGTGGCCAAGTTCGGTTCGCCCACCGAGCCCCAGGAGCAGGGTTGGCCGGAGATTCTTGCCGGGCGCACCACCCTGATCTCCGCCCCGACCGGCTCCGGCAAAACGCTGGCCGCCTTCCTTATCTGTATTGATCGGCTGGTGCGCAAGGCGCTGGCGGGCGGTCTGCACGACCGCACAGAAGTTCTCTATGTTTCTCCGCTGAAGGCCCTGGGCAATGACATCCAGAAGAACCTGGAAGGCCCACTAGGCGAGATCACTGCGCTGGCAGGCGAGCGCGGCCTGCTGATGCCGGAGATTCGCACCGCCGTCCGCACTGGCGACACGCTGATGAAAGAACGCCGCGAGATGCTCAAGCGGCCACCGCACATCCTGGTGACCACCCCCGAGTCGCTGTACATCCTGCTGACCGCCGACCGCAGCCGCGCCATCCTGCACGATGTGGACACGGTCATCGTGGACGAAATCCACGCCGTCGCCGATGACAAGCGCGGTGCGCACCTTGCGCTTTCGCTGGAACGTCTCGACCTGCTGGCCAACAGTCCCCCGCGCATCGGCCTATCGGCCACGCAGAAGCCCATCGAAGCAGTAGCGCACTTCCTGACTGGCGCGGGGCGCCCGGCTCCGGCCATCGTCAACATCGGCCATCGCCGCAAGCTCGATCTGGGGGTTGAAGTCCCTGCCTCAGAACTGGGTCCCATCGCCAGCAACGAAATGTGGGGCGAGATTTACGACCGCCTCGCCGAGTTGGCGACTGAACATCGCTCGACGCTGGTTTTCGTGAACACGCGCCGCCTGGCCGAGCGGCTGGCGCTACATTTGGGGGAGCGGCTGGGCGAGGATCAAGTTGCCGCGCATCATGGCTCGCTGGCGCGCAAGCTGCGCCTGGCAGCCGAGCGCAAACTGAAGAACGGCGAGATTCGCCTGCTGGTCGCGACTGCTTCGCTCGAGCTTGGTATCGATATCGGCTTCGTCGACCTGGTCTGCCAGATCAATTCGCCGCGCTCGCTGGCGGTTACGCTTCAACGCGTAGGCCGCGCCGGTCACTGGCGCGGCGCGATTCCCAAGGGCAGGTTGTTCGCCACTACGCGCGACGATTTGCTGGAATGCGCGGCGACGGTGCGCGCCGTCCGGCAGGGCGATCTCGACCGCTTGCAGATTCCCGACGCACCGCTCGACATTCTGGCACAACAGATTGTCGCTATGTGCAGCGCGGAAGACTGGGACGAAGACGCGCTATTCGAGTGCATCCGCCGCGCCTACCCCTATCGCGAGTTGCGCCGTGAGGATTACAACCGCGTCCTGGAGATGCTGGCACAGGGCATTGCTGCCAAGCGCGGACGCTACGGCTCGTACTTGTTCCGCGACATGGTAAACCGGCGGCTGCGCGGACGGCGTGGCGCGAGACTCGCAGCCATTACCAGCGGCGGCGCCATTCCCGACACCGCATTGTTCACCGTCGTGGCGCAGCCCGACGAGATCGTGGTCGGTACGCTCGATGAAGACTTCGCGGTCGAGAGCAACGCGGGCGACATCATGCTGCTGGGCAATACCTCGTGGCGGATTACCCGGGTGGAGTCGAACTCCGGACGCGTGCTGGTGGAAGACGCGCATGGCGCGCCGCCGACCATCCCCTTCTGGCGCGGCGAGGCTCCCGCGCGTACCGACGAGCTATCGCATCATGTGGCGGAGTTGCGCGACTCCATCAGCGAGTTACTGCCGAACACCGCGCCGCTGGCGGTGCCGGCGAATCCGGATCTGGTATGGGATACGGGAAAGCAGATCCCTCGCGGACTGAAGTCCCCTCGGGATGACAAAAATAAGGACGGCGCGCCTAATCAAGATGGAGTGTCTGACTGCACGCCTCTTCCACCACGATCCCGTTTGCGCGGGATTGGCTCGAGTGACGAAGTGCAGAATGCCGTGGCCTGGCTGAAGGAAGAGTGTGGCCTCGACGATTCCGCGGCCGAGCAGTTGGTGGAATACATCGTCACTGGCCGTGCCGTGCTGGGCGAGGTACCGACGCTGAAGACGCTGATTGCCGAGCGCTTCTTCGACGAGGGCGGCGGCATGCAGCTCATCATTCACGCTCCGTTTGGAGCGCGGGTGAACAAGGCGTGGGGGCTGGCGCTGCGCAAGCGCTTCTGCCGCTCCTTCAATTTTGAGTTGCAGGCCGCCGCAACCGACAACGGACTGAATATCGCCCTGGCCGAGCAGCACAGTTTCCCGCTGGGCGATGTCTTTCATTATTTGCAGAGCGAGACGGCACAGGAAATCCTGGAGCAGGCTGCGCTGGCTTCGCCCATCTTCCAGACCCGCTGGCGCTGGGATGCCAACCGCTCTTTGGCGCTGCTGCGTTTCCAAGGTGGCAAGAAGGTGCCGCCACAGATTCAGCGCATTCGCAGCGACGATCTTCTCGCCTCGGTCTTTCCTGACGTGGCCGCCTGCCAAGAGAACATTGTTGGCGATATCCAGATTCCCGATCACCCGCTGGTGCAGGAGGTGATGAAAGATGTGCTGACCGAGGCGATGGACATCGACGGCCTGCGGCGAGTGCTGGACGGCATCCGCGATGGCAGCATCCGCGTCCTCGCCGTAGATACACCGGTGCCGTCGCAGTTCTCGCACGAGATTTTGAACGCCAATCCTTATGCCTTCCTGGACGATGCTCCGCTGGAGGAGCGGCGCGCCCGCGCCGTGCAGATGCGCCGCATGCTGCCCGAGGCGGTGTTGCAGGAAGTAGGCCGCCTTGATCAGGACGCTATCGCTCGGGTGCGTGACGACGGGCGGCCCGATGTGCGCGACGCGGACGAATTGCACGATGCGTTGCAGACGCTCGTCGCATTGCCGGAGGAGATCGGCGATGCCGACTGGCAGCGTGCCATTGTGGGCTGGACTCCGTTCCTGGTGGAGCTGATTGAGGACTGGCGCGCCGTGCGCGCAACCGTCGGCGGCTCCCACCCCGTCGCCAACGACGAGCGACAAGCATGGGGTACCCAGAGCTACTTTGTGGCTTCCGAACGAGCGAAAGATTTTGCGCTGATCTTTCCCGATGCCAAGTTTGACGTTACCCCGCCGGAATTGCCGTCGAAGATCGAGACGCGCGACGACGCCCTGCTGGCGATGGTGACCGGCTGGATGATGCACTGCGGTCCTATCACCTCGAACGCGCTGGGATACTGGCTGGGGCTGCCGCCAGCTGACATCGAAAAGGTCTTGCTCCGGCTGGAGGCGGCAGGATCGATTCTGCGCGGGAACTTCACGGGACAGAATCATTCGGAGTCGGTCGAATGGTGCGAACGGCGGTTGCTGGCGCGCATTCATCACCTCACCGTGGCGACGCTGCGCAAGCAGGTCGAACCCGTCACGGCGGCGCAGTACATGCGCTGGCTGTTGCGCTGGCAACATGTCGCGCCACAGTCTCAGTTGGCCGGACAGCGCGGTTTACTGGAGACGGTTCGTCAGTTGCAGGGTTTTGAAATTCCGGCGAATGCCTGGGAGAAGCACATCCTCAGCTCGCGAGTCAGCAACTATGAGCCGGCTGAACTCGATCAGCTCTGCCTGACAGGTGCGGTTGGCTGGGGCAGGCTCTCACCGCATCCGGCTACGCTGGAGGATGTTGCCGAGGGCCGGCGCCGCGTGGTGCCGACCAGCGTTGCGCCAATTACGTTCTTTGTCCGCGAAGACGCCGACTGGATGCAGCCGCGCCTCACTGAGGACGAAGAGAATCAGCAGCGTGGGCTGGGCGAATCGGCGCGGACCGTCATCGAGTACTTGCAGCGTCGCGGGGCGTCGTTCTTCGCCGACATCGTGCGCGGTACTTCGAAAGTCAAAGCCGAAATTGAGACCGGCCTCTGGGAACTCGTCGCTGCCGGAATGGTCACCGCCGACGGCTTCGAGAATCTGCGCTCGTTGATCGGCGTCCGCCGCAAGGCCGCGCACGGAATGCACGGGCCGAAGCTGGCCAAGCCCCGCCACACCGCAGGACGCTGGTGCCTGCTGTATCCGGCGGACGGAACCGACCGCAGCAAGGTCATCGAAGCCACTTGCTGGATGCTGCTGCGCCGCTACGGCGTGGTCTTCCGCGAGGTGCTGGCCCGTGAATCGAACCTGCCCAAGTGGCGCGAACTGCTGATTGCCTTCCGTCGGCTGGAAGATCGCGGCGAGGTGCGCGGCGGACGCTTCGTCAACGGCTTCCTGGGCGAGCAGTTTGCGCTGCCCGAGGCAGTGGAGTCGTTGCGCGCTATGCGCAACTTGGCCGCGAGCGGCGAAGAAATCACCATCTCCGCGGCCGATCCGCTGAATCTTGTAGGGTTCATCGTGCCCGGAGAGCGGGTGCCGGCAATTTCCGGCAAGAGCGTGACCTTCCGCGACGGAGTACCCGCCGGCGAGGCTTCTCCCGCGTTGCGCGAGGCCGCTGCGCCGTGAGCGACCCGCTGGTCGAGGGCGTGGACTATTACGTCGAGAACGGCCTCTTCGTGTTCACGGCCAAGTACCTGAAAGAGCGCGGTTATTGTTGCGAATCGGGATGCCGGCATTGCCCGTGGGGGTACGGACAGAGAAATGCGCCCAGCGCAGACGATGAATTGTCATGACGAGCGAAGGGAGGCATCTGCTGTTCACCAGCTGCAGCAGCCATGCTGGGCAAAAGCAGGTTCCTCCACTCCGGGCTTACGCCCTCCGGTCGAAATGACGCCCAAAAAAAGCGCGCAGGTGCGCTCTATCCCATGGCGTGGAACTTTTCCGGCTTGATCTTATAGAGCACGCGCTTCTCGCCAGGCTGGGCATACGGATACTTGTCCTGCCCTAGATATTTCTTGGCCATCTTGTCAATGTGGGCGTTGGCGCCTTCGTTGGTGATGTCCTGCACGCGACCGCGGACTTCGACGTAGCGGTACGGATTGTCGGGATCGATGATGGCCACGGCTACGCGGGGATCGCGGCGCACGTTCTTGTCTTTCTGCCGGCCCTCAGCGGAGTTCACCCACAATTGGCCGTCCTGGTAGTCAACCCATACCGGGCTGGTCTGCGGACTGCCGTCCGGCATCAGAGTGGTGAAGCTGCCGAAAGCTTTCTTGTTGAAGAGGTCGAGATAGGTTTCCGGAAAGGATGCAGCCATGACATTCTCCTTGCGTTCGTTTCGAGTCGCGGCTAGTGATAGCGCCGATCACGCGTTTAGATGGCCGAACCATTGTAAGAGGTGCGCTGCCGAATGCAACCCCGGCGTTTCGCAATGAATTAGCTACCGCAACAATTCAACCTGATCCACGATCTGGAAGATCTGGCAGTTGACTGACAGGAAAATTGCCCGGACTGCCAGCGTTACCGAAAAACCCCATCCCGGCGTGACCGGGATGGGGTGGTAAAGGGCTTATTACGTCCTGCTCGCCACTCAGTGCCTCTTACGGAAGTCCGAAGAAGCGGTTCGCGGCATCTTTGCCGGTGAGGTTACCCAGTCCAGTGATCAGGTCAAAGCCCGGTCCGGCGTAGTAACCGTTGTACCCGGAAGTTATGTCGTAATAGAAGTAGGGGTAGTTGCCCGTTGCCGCGGCATATAAGCCAGGGTTCAGGAAGGTGAACTTGGCCTTGCCGAAGCTAACGCGAGCCGTGTCAATGTCGGCCACCAGGCCGGCGGATACCGGTGTCGCAACGCTGGTTCCTCCGACTCCGTAGTAGCCGCAGTTGTAAATGTTGCAGAGGAACACTGCGACGGGCGTGTTGCCGTCAGCAATCGCTGCGATGTCGGGAGCAGCGCGGTTGGGTGAGCAGATCGCAGAGCCCTTCGGGCCTTGATAGGTTGGTTCGGCAAAGGCTGCACTGCAGCCACCGCCTGCCCCGGCCCATCCAGTCTCCGAGGTTCTCTGCAAGGAACTGGTGGTGTACAGCGAGGTCCCGCCCACACAGGTCACCTCAGGCGAAGTGCACGGATAGCTGATCACCGAATAGGCCGGGAAAGCCGATCCATCGCCGGAAGCGAAGAGCAGCGGCTTGCCCAGGTTCCAGCTGGGCTCCAGCGAAGGAATCTCGCCAGCATAGAACGTCCAGCTATTGGAAACCACATCGCCCGCGGGCGACGACGTAATCCCATATTGCGCGCAGTAGGAAGAGGCAGGGCATCCCAACGCGGCGATGCTTTCGGCCTCAGTCCCATAGCTGTAGGGATCGCCCTGTACGTAGACGATCTTGGCCTTAGGCGCCATGGCATGCGCATACTCGATGTCGAGCATGGATTCCAGGTCCCAGCCGGTGCCGGTACCGTCATAGGAGGTCAGGACGACACTGGTGAAGCAACCGTTCGCGGTGGTGCAAGCCGGCAGGCCCATGTCGGCGTTGAACTGCGCGAAATTCGCCTCAGCAGAGGGATAGGCAAAATAGTCGACGATGGCGATAACCATGCCCGCGCCGCCATTGGCATTGAGGATCTGGTTCACTCCATACGCCGTCTCCACACCTTTCGCGCAGAAGGCGATGAAATAGCCCGTGTTGTAGTCGCAGAACGAAGGCTCACCCGCCACAATCAATGGCTTCGAGCCAAGGCTGCGGCCCACCCAGATCGTAGGACGCGCTTTCTGTTTGCCGTTGTAGGAGGAGGCAGGGACAACCGGAACAGCCCTGCCCGTGGCCTTAGCGGCCGCGATGGCCTTGCCGGCGACTGTCCTGTCGGGAAACGTTTGCGCGAATCCCAACTGGCAGACCAGCAGAACCACAATGGAAATCAGACAAAGTTTACGCAGGTTCATCACAGCACCCCCTTGAAACGGCGGCGAAGGACACCCGCCAGGCCCAAAGCGGAAGATCCGAACAGCAGCAGTGAGGTGGGCTCCGGAACCGTGTTCAGCTTAAGCGTGCCGAGAACAACGGTGTCGTAACCGTACTGGTCGACCACGCTGAACTCTGCCGCCCATACATCGGCTAACCCGGAGGTATCAAAAGCACCGATAAACAAGCCCGTGCCGGGAGCGTAATCGGAGTAGCCATTCGCGCTGAATGTGCCCAGCGACTGATAGCTTCCGTCGAACAGTTCGATGGTCGCGACGAACGGGCCATAATAATCGGACTGAATCCAAGCCCCAGCTCCATAAACGCCCTGATCAAAGGTTGTCGCAATCGGCGTTGGAGTATTGCCGAACAAGGCGCCGTTGTAAACCAAGCCCATGTTGGAAGGGAAATTCCCGGCAAAGGTGACATCCTGCTGCAGGTTATAGAAACCCTGTAAAGTGCCGACCAGTCCCACCTGTCCGGTCACTCCACCCTGCGAAGTCCAGCCCGTAGGACTCGGGAACACGAAGTAGTTGTTGAGGCATCCATACTGCACACACCAGTCGACGGAGTCATTGAAGAGGGTTGGATCGGTAGTGCCATTCACCGCCGCCCAACCGCTGCCAAGTCCGAGAGCAATGCAGAATAGAAGTAGCGCTAGTTTTTTCATAATCCTCCTTGCGATATGAAGGTCGGTTGTGAGCTTCCGTTGGGGGAGGATTCCACTTTAGTCGGACATGGAAGCCGTGCAGCAAAATAACGAAAAAAATGATAGCTTCTTCCCAAATCGAATTCCCAGATTGGAAGGAAAGGCCTGCCGGGCGCGGCATTCAAGGCATTACAGAATCGGTAAACACGCGCAGAACGCGGACGTGCAGGTGCCTGGAATCGACTGGTGTGTTAGGAAATTCACAGTTCTCCACCATCCAGACGTTGTTTTCACCCGAGAGTTGCTCCAGCAGAGCACGGCGCCTGTCGGGCGACTGAATGAACCAGCCTGGACTTCGTTGAAGGTGGCGAGAACTGAATCCTTCCCCTCGGTCCGTTTGACCCACCCGCACCGCTCTCTTACACTTAAGAGTTACGGCGTGTGCTGGCATTTAGGCCAGACATGCCGCTGCCGAAGCTTCTCTTGCCTGCTCGTTACCTCGAGGAGCGACAATTTTCGGCAACAAAGTTCTCATCTCCAAGCACTGAAGGCACCTCTTTGACTGAAGCCAACACTACGGAAACGAACCCGACGGAAACCCCCACAACCGAGACCGCTGCGCCGGCGCCGGTTAATCCCTGCCTGCGCGAGTTGACCATCGAGATCCCTGCCGACGTGGTGAAGCAGGAGACCGACAGCCTGGTGAAGCGCTATGCGAAGGTGGCCCGCATTCCCGGCTTCCGCGCCGGCAAAGTGCCGCCCACCATCGTTCGCCAGCGTTTCGCGGACGATATCAAGAATGAAGTTGTCGAGGCGCTCGTGCCCAAGTACTTCCGGGAAGCGGCCGAGAAGCAAAACCTGGAGCCGGTATCGCAGCCGCGGGTCACCGACATGCATCTGCATGACGGCGAACCACTCAAGTTCACCGCCTCGTTTGAGATCCTGCCGGACTTCACCCTGAGACCCTACGATGACATCAAGCCCGAGACCATCGACACCACAGTCAGCGACGACGATGTCGAGAAGGCACTGAACAATCTTCGCGAGCAGCACGCTACCTATGCCGCAGTGGAGGAGGACCGTCCCCTCGGGGAGGGTGACTTTGCGGTCGTCGGCTTCAAGGGCACGCCCAAGGAGAGCGAGCAGGATGCCGATTCCAAGCCGGTAGAGGTGGACGAGATCATGGTGCAGATCGGTGACAGTAACACGCTGCCCGAGTTCAACGAGAATCTCCGCGGAGCCAAGGCCGGCGAGCAGCGCACCTTCGACGTGAAGTACGCCGATGACTTTTCCGATAAGCGTCTGGCCGGCAAGTCCATGACCTACGAAGTGAATGTCAAGGGGATCAAGACCAAGAGCGTTCCCGAGTTGAATGACGATTTCGCCAAGGAGTTGGGCGCCGACCTGAACAGCATCGATGAGCTACGGACGCGGCTGCGGGACAACATGACGTCGGAGAAGCAACACGAAGCTGAGCACCAGGGCAAAGACAAAATTGTCGAGCAACTGGTCAACCGCAACGACTTCCCAGTTCCTGAGTCCATGTTGGATCAGCAGATCGATCTTCGGCTGGAGCGAGGACTTCGGGCGCTGGCAGCGCAAGGCATGCGCACGGAAGACATGAAGCGCATGGACTTCGCGCGGCTGCGCGCCGGACAGCGCGATGCCGCTCTGCGCGAGGTGAGAGCGTCGTTGATCCTTGAACAAATCGCCGACCAGGAGAAAATCGAAGTCAGCGACGAGGAATTCGATCACGAGTTGGAAGCGCTTGCGGCGCAATCGAAACAGAGTGTGGAAGAAATTCGCAAGCGTTTGAGCGCGGATGGCGGCCTGGATAGAATACGGCATCGCATCCGCAATGAGAAAACCTTAGATCATCTGTACCGCAGCTCCGCATAGGGCGGGCTGCGTTCCACCTGTTTCCGCTTCCTCTACAGGAAGAAGTGTGGATGGGTAGGTTAAGGAGCCGCAAACGATGCTGGTACCCATGGTGATTGAGCAGACCAGCCGGGGCGAGCGGGCGTACGACATTTATTCCCGGCTGCTGCGGGACAACATCATTTTTCTGGGCACTCCTATTGACGATAATGTCGCTAACCTGATCATCGCGCAGATGCTGTTTCTGGAAGCGGAAGATCCGGAAAAGGACATCTCGCTATACATCAACTCGCCCGGCGGCTCGATTACCGCGGGTATGGCGATCTATGACACCATGCAGTTCATCCGCCCGGATGTGACCACCATCTGCATTGGCCAGGCGGCCAGCATGGCGGCCACGCTGCTGACAGCGGGCGCGCCGAAGAAGCGCTTCGCCTTGCCAACCTCGCGGATCCTGATTCATCAGCCGCTCATGTCGGGACTATCGGGACAGGCGACCGACATTGACATCCACGCCCGCGAGATCCTGCGCATGCGCGAGATCACCAATCAATTGCTGGCCAAGCATACCGGGCAATTGCTGGAAAAGGTGGAACGTGACGTGGAGCGCGACTTCATCATGAACGCGCAACAATCCAAGGAGTATGGCATCATCGACGACATTATTTATAAGCACAAGTAGGGCCGCGGAAGACCGGTCGCAGGCTAGGGCGGCGCTCTCTGAAAGACTTGGGCTTTCTAGCCGCCGACGGCATCTAGGTGGTACTAAGGTGGGCAGAAATTGCATGTCGGTGGTGCAAAAGTTGTATCGGAAATTGCACCCCTGGCGCGTCACGGCGAGCAAAAGTATGGTTCAATAAGCCCAGTCAGTAACACTGAAACATTTTGGCAGGAACGCTCTCATCTGGCCGGTACAGAAAGAGGTGCAGCGAGAGGTTTCACAGGAGCGGCACGGCTCCTGCCGGACCGGGCGCCGGGAAATGCAGCACGGGCACAGAGAGCCCTGGCTGAGGCGTGCCACGTATAAGGAGTGTCCGTGAGAACCAGGACCGGTTCCGACGAAATATTGCGCTGCTCGTTTTGCCACAAGTCTCAAGACGCCGTCGCCAAGCTGATTTCGTCTCCGACCGACTATCCGCGCGCTTATATCTGCGACGAATGTGTCGCCGTGTGCAACTCCATTCTGGAAGACGACCGCTCGGAGACCCAGACCACCGCTACGCCCAACCAGCTCCCCAAGCCAGCCGAAGTCAAGGCTTTCCTCGATGAATATGTAATCGGCCAGCAGCAAACCAAAAAGAAGCTGGCCGTGGCCGTCTACAACCACTACAAGCGCGTCTACATGAACCGCCAGCGCGGGGGCGAAGTTGAGTTGGCCAAGTCCAACATCATGCTGATTGGGCCGACCGGCACTGGCAAGACTTTGCTGGCCCAAACGCTGGCCAAGATGCTCGACGTGCCCTTCGCCATCGTCGACGCAACTACGCTCACCGAAGCCGGCTACGTCGGTGAAGACGTGGAGAACATTATCCTGAAGCTCCTGCAGGCAGCTGACGGCGATGTGGCGCGTGCGCAGACTGGCATCATCTACATCGATGAGGTGGATAAGATCGGCCGCAAGGACGAGAACCCCTCGATCACACGCGATGTCTCGGGTGAAGGCGTGCAGCAGGCGCTGCTCAAAATTCTGGAAGGCACCGTGGCCAATGTCCCTCCACAAGGCGGCCGCAAGCATCCCCACCAGGAATTCACGCCGGTCGATACGACCAACATCCTGTTCATTTGCGGCGGCGCCTTCGTGGGCCTGGAACGCACCATCGGACGGCGGCTGGGCAAGCGTGCCATGGGCTTCCGCACCGATGAGGCCAAGGAGACCGCGTTCACGGAAAGCAATAAACGCGATACCGAACTGCTGGCCCAGGTCGAGCCCCAGGACCTCATCAAATTCGGCCTGATTCCAGAGTTCGTCGGCCGCTTGCCCGTCGTGGGCGTATTGAACGATCTCGACGAAGACGCGTTGGTCGAAATCCTCACCAGGCCCAAGAACGCGATCGTGAAACAGTATCAGCGGCTGTTTGAATTCGAGAACGTGAAGCTGCGCTTTACCGATGAGGCTTTACGCTGCATCTCGCGTGAGGCCATGCTGCGCAAAGTGGGCGCTCGCGGGCTGCGCATGATCCTCGAAGAGCTGATGCTCGACGTTATGTATAGCCTGCCCAGTCAGAAACGGGTGAAGGAATTCGAGGTCACGCAGACGATGGTCGAGAAACGCAGCGTCAGCCTGCCCCCGCTGGAGAAGGCGGGCTAGCGTTTAAGGATCGCTGTTTATATACAACGGCGCGGCCCAGATCGCGCCGTTTTTATTTGGCCTCGGGTTGTGGCGGCGCCGACGTCAGGGGGTCGCGGTGATGGTCAGTGCAGAAGTGGTGCAACTCCCCTTGTACGACCTTGCCGGGTGCATCGGCTTCCGGCGACTCCACCAGGTCGCGCACAACCGAAGTCGCCACTGCGCCACAGATCTCGCAGCTTCCTAAACTTGCCAGCATCTGTAAGCGGAGCCACTCGCTGGGCAGGTCGTCATTCATAAGATGAGAATAGCGTTGAAATCCAGAACCATTCAAGAGTGTTGCTTGCGGGTGGAACTCCTCGTCGCGAATCCAATCCTTAACCGCCGCATCCAAACACGTAGGAACTCCCCAGTTTGCCCCGTCCGCTGATGGACGGGACAAGGTTGCTCCAAGTCGTGCCGGACATGCCACTTGGCGTGCTTCTGTGACCTTGTCGAGCATGTTATCCTTGAGTTGTCTTGAGCTGCCCTCCCCAGCAGCGGCGCGCGGAAAATCGCGTTTAACGTATGCATTCTTCTTCCGCAGGGCGAACCAAAGTGCCCTGACATGACAAGGCGGTATTAGTGACTCAGCGCGAGAAATTCGAGACCAAAAAGCTCCCCATGATGCCCATCCGGGATGTCGTCATCTTTCCTTACATGATGACGCCGTTCGTGGTCGGACGGGAGTCCAGCGTACGCGCATTGGAAGAGGCACTGGCGGGCGACAAAAAGATTTTCCTGGCGACTCAGCACGACGCCAGTATCGACGAGCCCAAGCCCAACGAGATCTTTCAGGTCGGCACCATCGTCAACATCGTGCAGAGCCTGAAGCTGCCGGATGGCAACATCAAGGTGCTGGTCGAGGGCCTGGAGCGCGGCAAGATTTTGCAGGTTATCGACACCGACGGCTATTTCGAAGCAACGGTTCGGACCGCCAAGTATGCCCCCGAACCGACGCCCGCAAACCGAAGCTGCCATGCAGCGCGTCACCGGACTGTTCGAGCAGTACGTCAAGCTTTGTCAGTCGCTGAACTACGAGACCATGATCGCGGCCGTCCGCAACGATGATCCGGCCAAGCTGACAGACACTATCGCTGCCAACCTGCAGCTGTCGATCGAGGAGAAGCAGGAGTTGCTGGAAATCTTCGACCCCACTGACCGGCTGAATCGCATCGCCGATGTGCTCGATGTGGAGATCGAAAAACTCAACATGGACCGCACCATCCAGTCGCGCGTAAAGCGCCAGATGGAGCGCGCTCAGAAAGAGTATTACCTCAACGAGAAGATTAAGGCCATCCAGAAGGAACTGGGCCGCGGCGAGAAGAGCGAGTTCGACGAGCTCAAGAAGAAGATCGACTCCGCCGGCATGCCTCGTGAAACTCACGAGAAGGCGTTGCAGGAGCTGAAGAAGCTCGAAGCCATGCCGCCGATGTCCGCTGAGTCGACGGTCTCGCGCAACTATCTTGACTGGCTGCTCGCGGTTCCGTGGAAGAAGCGCTCGAAAGAAATCCGCGACATCGAAGTTGCCGAGAAGACCCTGAACGAAGATCACTACGGGCTGGAAAAGATCAAAGAGCGCATCCTTGAGTTCCTCGCGGTGCGTCAACTGGTCAAGAATCCCAAGGGATCGATCCTGTGCTTTGTCGGGCCCCCGGGCGTGGGCAAGACTTCGCTCGGCATGAGCATCGCCAAGGCAACCGGACGCAAGTTTGTCCGCATGTCACTGGGTGGGGTGCGTGACGAGGCCGAAGTCCGCGGCCATCGCCGCACCTATATCGGCGCCTTGCCGGGCCAGATCATCCAGATGATGAAGAAGGCCGGCACCAAGAATCCGGTGTTCATGCTCGATGAAGTCGACAAAATGTCGATGGACTTCCGCGGCGATCCGTCTGCGGCACTGCTCGAGGTGCTCGATCCCGAACAGAACTTCATGTTTGTCGATCACTACCTCGACGTGGAGTACGACCTGTCGCAGGTGTTCTTTATCGCTACGGCCAACGTGATGCACACGATTCCTCCGGCCTTGCAGGACCGCATGGAAGTGCTTCGGCTGCACGGCTACACCGAGCCGGAGAAGGTCGAGATCGCCAAGCAGTACCTGGTGCGCAAGCAGCGCCTGCAGACTGGACTGACCGAGAAGAACGTCGTCTTCACCGACGGCGCGCTGACCGCGGTTATCCGCAACTACACACGCGAGGCTGGCGTTCGCAACCTGGAACGCGAGATCGGCAACATCTGCCGCAAGGTTGCTCGCAAGGTGGTGAAGGAAGGCGACAAGTACGTCGTTACCATCACCGAAGAGAATGTCAATGAGTACCTGGGTGTGCTGAAGTTCCGCGACACCGCGGCACACGAGCGCAGCGAAGTCGGGCTGGTCACCGGCCTGGCGTGGACCGAAGTTGGCGGCTCGATCCTGACGACGGAAGTTGCGACGGTCGACGGCAAGGGCAAGCTCACGCTCACCGGCAAGCTGGGCGACGTGATGCAGGAATCGGCGCAGGCCGCCATGTCGTATGTGCGTTCACGCGCCCATCGGCTGGGGCTGCCGCGTGACTTCTATCGCAACCTCGACATTCACGTGCACGTGCCCGAGGGCGCAATTCCCAAGGATGGTCCGTCCGCGGGAATCACCATGGCAACGGCCATCGCCAGCGCTCTCAGCCATATTCCGGTGCGGCGCGACATTGCCATGACGGGCGAGATCACCCTGCGTGGCAAGGTGCTCGCCATTGGCGGGCTGAAAGAGAAGCTGCTGGCCGCTCACCGCGCCGGCATCTTCGAGGTCCTCCTTCCCGCCGACAACGAGAAGGATCTGGCCGATGTGCCGGAAAACCTGCGCTCCGAGATGAAGCTGCGCTTCGTGAACACCATGGATGAGGTGCTGGCTTTCGCGCTGGAGCAACCGCTCCCCGATGTACCGGATGAAGCACCCGGCATTGCGGCGCTGCCTCCGTCGGCTCCCGAGCAGTCGCCGGCGGCGCACCAGTAAACGGAAATTGGACATGGTTGAGATCGAAGGCCCGCTGCGAGCGGGCCTTCCGTTTTGGCTGTTTGTTGTCTCCTTATTGCGATTCAAGTTCGTCATTCCGACCGGAGCGAAGCGCAGCGGAGGAACCTGCTGTTTCCAAGCGGTGCCGCCCCCGTCTCGTTGGACTACTCCCGGCGAACAGCGGGTTCCTCCACTCGGCCTGAAGCCCTCGGTCGGAATGACTGTTTTATGAAACGAGACAGCACCCCTCCCCTTTTGGGCCTCTTGCGTTTTTCCCCCGAGTAAAGCGATATTGAGTGTATGAAGGTTCTGACGCGTTTTGTGACCTCGGCTGCCGACCAGCGGCAATTCCCTCCTCCGGGCGCGCCGGAGATCGCCTTCCTGGGCCGCTCCAACGTAGGCAAGTCCAGCCTGATCAATTCCCTCGTCGGCACGAAGATCGCGAAGACCAGCAACACTCCCGGACGTACGCAGACCATCAATTTCTTCCAGGTACGCCGTCCCGGCAAGCCCAATCCTGATTTTGTTTTCGCCGACCTGCCCGGCTACGGCTATGCGCGCGTTCCCAAGGAAATCACAGACCAGTGGCAACACTTCATCAATCCCTACCTGGAAAGCCGCGAATCGCTAGTGCTTTGCCTGTCGCTGGTCGACGTGACCATCCCGCCGCAGCAACTCGACCTTCAATTGCTGGAGTGGTTGCGCGACCGCGAGCGCAACTTCATCGTGGTAGCGACCAAGGCCGACCGCATCTCCAACAACCAGTTGCGCACCTCGATTCAGAAGCTCTGCGCGCAACTCGAAATTCCAGAGGACCGAATTATCCCCTTCTCCTCCAAGGCCCGCCTCGGACATGAAGAGTTGTGGAGCGCCATCCGCCAGGCAGCGCATGTGGAAGCGCCGGCAGCGTAGAGGCAGTTGTCGGTGGTCAGTTGTCATTTGTCGGTTGTCAGCCCTCGCACCATTCTGGCAGGACAGTGCTGTTTCGTGTTCCGTCATTCCGACCGGAGAGCGTTAGGCCGAAGTGGAGGAACCTGCTTTTGCAGTGGCCACTATCGGCCCCACTCTCAACTATCCACTAGCCACTGCCCTCACGCCGGCCAGATCTCCAGCGCTGTCCTGCTCAGGATCTGATCCTTCGCACTCTCGCTCAGCGGCAGCGCACGAAACTCCGCCAGGTTCTTCTGAATTTCCGGGACGCCCGGGCCCGGCCAATCCGTGCCGAAGAGCGTTTTGTCGGCGATCTCTTCCAAACGAGGAAAATACTTCAGCAGGGTCTTCGGCGGAATGCCGCTGATGTCCAGATAGACATTGCGATGCCGCCGCACCAGGAAAAATGCCGTGCTCATCCATAGCGGGCGGCCACCATGGGCCAGGAGAATCTTGAGGTTCGGGAAGTCGACCGCTACGTCATCGACGTAAATCGGGTCCCCATACTTGTTGCGCGCGCCGGGAAAGATTGACGTGCCGGTGTGCACCATCACTGGAATACCGTTGGCCTCGGCAGCGCGATAGATGATCTCCAGTTCCTTCACGCCGTTTACGTAGTCATTGGGATAGAGCAACTGGTGCGGCGGATGAATCTTGATGAGCTTGATGCCCAACCGGACGATCTGCTCCATGTCGGCCAGCACGTTCCTGGTATGTCGCGGGTGCACGCTGCCACAGGGAATGAGTCGCTTGGGATCTTCCTTCACGTAGTTGGCAATAAATTCGTTGACCGCATCCGTGAAGCCGATCACCTCGGGCGCGACATAGTTGATGAGTACCGCGCGGTCGATGCCGATAGCATCAAGATGCTTGAGGAAAGCCTTGGGCGAACGGCAGTACTCCTCAATGAGGTCGAAGTCCTTGCGCGACTTCTTCATCAGCGCCAGCGCTTCGGGCTTGAACAGCTCGATAGGCTGGATGTGGATGTGGCAGTCAGTGATCAAGGCAGTGGATAGTGGTTAGTGGCTAGTTGTCAGTTGTACAGCAGAAAACCACTTGTGTCATCCCGGGCGATGTGGCAGATCGGGTAGAGTGGCGCTTCAGCGCCACGTCAAGACGCGTATCACTGCTTCTTCCCTGGGCATCATCCCGTTTCACGGGATGAATCCCAGGAAGTAAAGATAGCAGCACCTAACGCATGCCTGAAGGCATGCTCTACCGTTTCAGGAACACAGCCCTTTGTTCTAATTCCTTGCCGCCGCAAGTACCGCCCGCTTGGCGAAGACTCTTACCATCTCGCGACGATACTCCGGTGTAAGCGCGGACGTGGTCAGCGGCTTCGCGGTTCGCGCCGCCAGGTCGCCGATACGCTCGGCCAGATCTTCACCGACAGCCGCTCCGATCAAAACCGCGTCGGCATCTTTCAACAACATCGGCGCGGGATTCACCGCGGTGATCGCCACGCGCGCATCTTCCACCCGCCCGGATTTCAACTTCAGCGCCACAGCAACGCCGGCCAGCGGATAGTCGATGCTGCCACGCATGCGCAGCTTCTGATAGCTGCCGCGCCATCCCGCCGCAGAAGCCGGCAGGTGCACCCGCGTCACGATCTCGTTCGACTTGAGGTGCAGCCGCACGATGCCATCGTTCACATAGAAGTCCGCAAGCGGCACACGACGTAATCCATCCAGCCCGGCAATCTCAAGCTCCGCTCCAAGACACAGCAGCGCCGGAGGCGTATCGCCCGAGAAAGCCGCCCAGCAGAACTTCCCGCCCGGAGCGACATGGCACAGATCGCCATCTTTCTTCAGGCAGAAGCCGCAACTCTTTCGCCACAGCAGCGACTGGTTGTACCACAGGCAGCGCGTGTCGAGGCAGATGTTGCCGCCCAGGGTGCCCATGTTGCGCAGCACGGGAGAAGCGACGGTTCGCACCGCCTCGTAGAGCACGGGAAACTGCCGGCGAATCAGGGGCGAGCGTTCAACTGTGCTCAGCGTTGTTAGCGCACCGATCTCGACGCCGTCCGCCACCTCGCAGATACCGCGCAACTCGGCCACTCCGCGCAGATCGAGCACGTACGCCGGTGTAAACAGCTTCTGCTTCATCGACGGCAACAGGTCCGTACCGCCTGCGATGACCCTCACTTCGCCGGCGTGCTTCGCCATGAACTCGACGGCTTCGTCGAGCGTCTTCGGCCGCAGCAATTGGAAGTCGGGCAGACTCACTGCTCACCCCCTGCAACCGGCGATCCGGCCTGCGACCCCTGTCGTGCGGGATCGAGCGGATGTCGCGCAGGTCCTCTGCCGCGGAACCATAGCGAGCCGCCATGTTCGCGCAGCTTCGTCGGCGCAGTCGGATCGACGGACTCGGTCATCTCGATCCTCTTCATGCCCTTCTTGGCCCGCAACGCAGCCAGCACGCGCTCGGGCGTGAACGGCGCTTCGCGTAAGCGGATGCCCACTGCGTCGTAGATCGCATTCGAGATCGCAGGAATCGTTGCGGCTAGCGAGCCCTCGCCCGCCTCCTTCGCGCCGAACGGACCTTCAGGATCGATGCTCTCCACGATCACGCACTCGATCTCGGGCGACTCCGATGACGAAGGGCTGCGATACTCCAGCATTCCCGGGTTCATCAGTAGTCCATCTTTCCAGACCATCTCTTCCTGCATGGCCTGACCAAGCCCCATCCAGACCGAGCCAATCACCTGGCCCTCGACAGCCACCGGATTCAGCGCGCGGCCGCAGTCATGCGCGGCCCAGATCTTGTGCACCTTCACTTCGCCGGTATCCTCGTCGACGCTGACCTCGGCGACTTGCGCGGAATAGGAATAGGCCGGCGAAGGCCCAACACCACCGCCCTTCTGCTTTCCGCCTCGCGCCTCGATGGGTGGCGCGTATGAGCCGGTGCCGGTCAGCCCGCCGTGGAAGTCGATCGCCGAGACGACTGCCTCTTCAAAGCTCATGTGATCCTTCGGACCTTCTTCCTTGCGCGTCTGCAGCACCGAGCCGCGCAGAATCTGGCCGTCAACATGGCCGCGAGCCACGTCCACCTTCTCCGGGATCTCGGCTGCGTCGGGCTCATGATCCGCAGTCGCCGCGCCGCTCTTATAAACGCGATCGTTGCGGATGATCACGTCTTCCGGCGCGCAATTCATGCGCCTGGCAGCGGCGCTGACGATGTTCTTCTTCACATCCTCGGCGGCACGCAACGCGGCGTTGCCCGCCATAAAGGTCACACGACTGGAATAGGAGCCGAGATCGATCGGCGTCAAGTCCGTATCGGCGGCGATCACCTTCACTCGCGCAATTTCGCAACCCAGCACCTCAGCCACGACCTGCGCGGTCATGGTGTCCGAGCCTTGCCCGATCTCCGATGCGCCGGTATACACCACTACTCCGCCATCGCGATCGATCTTGATGTTGACCGTCGAGTGGGGCATATCGGAGCGAATAATGCTGTTAGCCGCTCCGCTGACATAATGGCTGCAAGCCACGCCGAGACCGCGTCCCTTGAGCAGCTTGCCGCGGCGCTCTTTCCATCCCGACCTGGTGACCACCTGATCGATGCACTCGGGCAAGCCGTAGCTCAGCACGCGCAGTCCGTTGACCGTCACCGTCGGCGGCTTGAGCAGATTCACCCTTCGCACCTCAGCCGGATCGAGGTTCAGGCTGGCGGCGATCTCGTCCATCTGTGACTCGAAGGCGAAGCGCACATTCACCGTGCCGTGGCCGCGCATGGCGCCGCACGCCGGCTTGTTGGTAAGCACGCGATAGCCGTCGTAGCGGATGTTGGGAATGTCGTACAGCGCGCCCAGCAGCGCACCCGAATACAGGATCGTCACCACCCCGTAAGAGCAGTAGGCACCGCCATCCTGAATGACTTTGCACGCAACCGAGGTCACACGACCATCGTTCTTCACGCCGGTCTTCAGATCGATGATGGTGCGCGGACGCCCGCGATGCGCCCAGAACACCTCCTCGCGCGTGTAAGTAATCTTGACCGGTGCCTTGGCCGCACGCGCCGCGACCGCCGCGATGATCTCCAGCGGAATGATTTCGCTTTTGCCGCCGAAGCCGCCGCCCACCAGCGGCTTGATGACGCGAATCTGCGACATCGGCAGTTCCAGCACCAGCGACAGCTTGTGCTGCAGGTAGTACGGCACCTGGGTCGACGACCATACCGTCAGCCGCCCCAGCTTGCCGGTGTGCGGATCGAGCTCGAAGTTTGCCAGCGTACAGTGTGGCTCCATCGCCGCGTGGGTAACTTCGTTGGCAATGTAGCGCGCCTCGGCGACATAGTCGGCCTCGGCAAAACCTTTCTCCGGATCACCGAAGACGTGATGGTAATCCTTCTCCAGGTTGTGCGGCCGGTTCTCGTGAATGAGATCGCTTTCCGCCTTCATCGATTCTTCCGGATCGAAGTACGCGGGCAGCGGCTCGTACTCGACATCGATCAACTCGAGCGCCCGATCGGCAATCTCTTCGTTGATGGCGGCAACACAGGCGACGTTGTCGCCGATGTAGCGCACCTTGCCGACAGCCAGCGCGGTCTCATCGTGGCCGACGGGAAGAATTCCGTACTGGTTGGGCGCATCTTCGCCAGTGACAATCGCAACCACGCCGTCGAGCGACTTGGCGCGCGAGGTGTCAATGCGCACGATGCGCGCATGCGGATAAGGTGAATGCAGAATCCTGCCCACCAGCATGCCGGGCAGGGTAAAGTCATCCGTGTATTTTCCGGCGCCGGTGGTCTTGCCTGCAGAATCCACCATCGCGATGGACTTGCCGATTACAGAGAAGTCAGTCATAGGCAATTAGCAATTCGTGATTCGTGATTCGTGGTTAGACGGTTCATGTTTGTCATCCTGAGCGAAGTGAGGCGAAAGCCGGGCGCAGTCGAAGAGCCTGCCCTGAGCTTGTCGAAGGGACCCCTATATCCCCGAGAGGCCCTATCTTTGCAGAAGATTGCCATCATTTCACTCCCACCAGTTCCCGCTTCATCCCCTTTTGCTCGGCGGCGATGGCTGCCCGGATCGCCTGGTACATCTGCAGGTATCCGGTGCAGCGACAAAGATTGCTGCTGAGCGCCTCGCGGATTTCATCGTCGGTCGGCTCGGGGTTATTCGCGAGCAGCCAGCGCACGGTCATCATGAATCCCGGAGTGCAGAAGCCGCACTGCGATCCGCCAAAGTCGCCATAAGCTTTCTGCAAGGCAGCGAGGCTGCCATGGTCGGCAACGCCTTCGACGGTGGTGATCTCCTGGCCCTGGCAGCTTGCCGCCAGCAGCGTGCACGACAGCATAGGGATGCCGTCGACCTGGACGGTACAGGCGCCGCAAGAGGAGTCGTCACAGGCGCGCTTGGATCCGGTCAGGCCAAGGTCCTGCCGCAGCACATCGAGCAATTGCGCATTGGGCTGCAAGGCCAGTTCGTGCGTGCGTCCGTTAACGCGAAGTTCAACCAGTTCTTTTTTCATTCTTCACCAATGTTCGTCATTCCGACCGGAGCGCAGCGTAGTGGAGGAACCTGCTTTTCGCTGTCGCCGCTACGCGGCTTAGAGTTCTTTTAAGACTCTCCCCCGGGGTTTGCACCCCGGGCTCAATTCGCCGCCGCCGCTTCGCGGCTTGTTCGTGTCGCATCCATTCATTGCCACATCGATTGGCAGCTCTACCCTGTCCTGCTCAACTTTCAGAATCGGAGCAACACCGTCGCTTTGCTAGTTACTAATTGCAACCTGCTCCCTCAATACAGCGGCACACTCGCATCCACTTGCCGCGACCAGCGATCGATCCCGCCGCGTAACGATTGCACCTTTTCGAAACCTTGCTGCCGCAGCCATGCGGTGACGTTCATCGAGCGCACACCGTGATGACAGACCACGACGATATGCTCCTCCGGATCGAGCTCCTGGTTGAAGCGCGCCGGGACGTCGCCCATCGGGATGTGCTTGCTGCCGGCAATCCGCGCTGCCTCGACTTCCCAGGGCTCGCGCACGTCCAGCAACATCACCTCGGAACCCGCGTCCTGCAATGATTTCAGCTCTTCCGGTGCGATCTCGTAATCCATGCTGCTCACTTCCCCACCCACTTGGGACGGCGGCGCTCAAGAAACGCGGTGATTCCCTCCCTCGCATCCGCGGTCTTCATCAACTCGTCCAGGTAAATCTGCTCGGAGCGAGCCAGGCCCTTGTCGAAGTGAATGGAATCCCACGCATACAGCGCTTTCTTCGCGGCCGCGATCGCCGCTGGACTGAGCTGCGCAACCCGCCGCACGCACTCGTCCACCAGTGTCTCCGGATCGTCGGCTACCGCGCTGACCAAGCCGGCCGCGAGCGCTTCCTGCCCGGTCAGCGTGCGCCCGGTCAGGATCATCTCAGCCGCCAGCTTCTGTCCCACAATGGCGGGCAAGGCCACGCTGGCCACCGGCGGATAGCAGGCGAGCTTGATCTCGGGAAAACCCCAGACAGAATCGTGCGAGGCGTAGGCGATGTCGCACATCATGGCCAATTCCGCGCCGCCTCCCAGACAATGCCGCCGGACGCTCGCGATGGTCAGCTTGGGCGTCGCCACCAGCGAGCGAATCACGCTGTGAAACAGCGCCAGCATGTCGCGAACTTTGTCGGGCGTATGATCCGCAACCTCGACACCGGAGGAGAAGGCGCTCTCCGAGCCGGCAAAAACGATGGCCGTGATCTCGGGCCGCTGTTCGATCTGCTCAATGGCTGCGCGAAGCTCTTCCATCATGCGGAAGTCGATAACATTCAGCGGAGGATGGTTCAGCGCAACCCGCGCCGCCGGTGGGCGAAGTTCGACCGTGATCTTGGTGAAAGCGGATTGTGGAGTGCGTTGTCATCGCAAACAATTCACAGCAATTTACAACCGTCATTCCGACCAAGGCCTTCAGGCCGCGTGGAGGAACCTGCTGTACCTTCCGCCCAACACAACGCGCAACTGTCGTCCCTACGGGACTCTAATTCGCATTGGCACGCTGCGGCACGGCTGAAGCCGTGCCCTTTCAAAGCAACTCAGGGAGACCTCACTCTCCCGTAAACACCGGCGGCCGCCTCTCCAGATAGGCGGCCAAGCCTTCTTTCGCGTCGTCACTGTCGAACAGCAGCTGCTGATTCTCGCGCTCCAGCGCCAATCCGGACTCCAGGGGAATCTCCCAGCCCGCCTGCACCGCGCGCTTGATGCGGCCCACCGCCTTAGCAGCTTTGTTGGGAGGACAGAATTGCCGCGCATACTTCAGCACCCGCTCCATAAAATTCTCGCGCTCGAAAATTTCGTTGACCAGCCCAAGCTGTTTCCCTTCCTCAAAGGAGAACGTCTTGCCGGTTACCATCAGCTCAATCGCTTTCGACTTGCCGACCATACGCGAGAGGCGCTGGGTGCCACCGGTTCCGGGCAGCACTCCGAGGTTGACTTCCGGCAACCCGATCTTGCCGGCGTCTTTTCGCGCAATGCGCAGGTCGGCAGCCATGGCGACCTCAAGGCCTCCGCCAACGCAATGCCCGTTGAGCGCGGCAATCACCAGCTTGGGCGTGTTCTCCAGCCGCAGCAGGGTTTCGTTGGCGTGCAGGCAGAAGTAATACTTATAGGTGGGATCCACCCTGGTCAGCATCTGGATGTTCGCGCCCGCACAGAAAAATTTCTCGCCCGCTCCCGTCAGCACGATGACGTGAACCGCGTCATCCATGCGCGCCCGCAGGATGGCGTCGTCGAGCTGGCGATTCATCTCATAGCTGTAGGTGTTGGCGGGCGGGTCATTCAGTTCGAGGACGGCCACACCCGAGTCGACGCGATAGCCGATCAGTGCGCGCGATGCGGTGTCGTTAAGATTGCCGATGGATGCTGTTTTTTCGATCATGTTGAAATTCTGCCGCCACTACGCGGCTTGGGAATTTTTTCCTACTCTTCCCGGGGCTGACGCCCCGGGCTCAACCCATCCCGCCGCGGCGCGGCTCTTTCGGCCGTATTTCAAAGACTCCTCCCACTCCAACGCTGCGTCGGCGGCGATGAGACAGGCCTGCGTGATCCGGCCTGCTACCAACCCTTCTTCGGCTTCGCCCTGCTCCCTCGCAGCGCACCGGGGCCGTCTACGCCACCCGCCCGCCGAGTCGCCGGCTTTCCGCGGCGCACGCCTTGCAGAAACAGGTCGCTCAACTCTCGCGACAGAACCTCGGCATCGGGATCGACCCGCGGGTTGTACCAGGTGTAAAGCCAGTTCATCATGCCGAACAGCGCCATGACCGCGCTCCGCGTCGAGATGCCGCCGGATCGCACGTCCAGTTTCAACCCCTCCGCCTTCACAAGGTCCTCGACCAGCCCAACGCAGATGCGGTAGTACTCGCGCTTGATCGCTGCCACCTCAGCTCCGAAACCGTTCTTCAGCACGTCGTCCTCATGCGACAGCACGGTCATCGCCTTCTGGCGCGCCACCGCGTACTCCACATGATTGCCAACGAAGATGCGGATGCGCTCCTCCGGGTCGGCGCTGGCCTCCAGCCGTTCGCGAAGCCTGTCGATGATGGTGGTGAAAGTATGCTTCTGGATGAAGTAGAGCAGTTTCTCTTTCGAGTCGAAGTAATAATAAAGACCAGCGAGCGAAATGCCGCTGTGACGCGAGAGGTCGCGCATGGAGGCACCCTCGTATCCCTTTTCGGCAAAAACTTCTGTGGCAAAATCGAGAATCTGAGCCAAACGGCGGTCGAAACGGGTATCCTGTGAGGTGGCCGGGCCGGCAGCGCGAGCGGGAGAAGCAGTTGCCATGGGAATGGTCCAATTCCTGTGAGTGTTCGCGGAGTTCTTTCGAACGTTCGTTCTAATTGTACGCGGGGGCAACGCCTCCGGCAAGCCCAAGACCCAGCCTGCGAAGCGTCGCCGGACGCCGGATGGCAGCGACGGCCACGCGAGGTGCTTGAATGATCGATCACGAAAAATTGCAAAGAGGACGAATTTGGGCCTACGCCGTCGGAATCGCCGTTTTCATCGTCGTTGTCGCCTGGAAATTCGCGACCCACTGAAACTGCTGTTCTCGTCGGAAACGACTCTGCGTTGACAAGTGTCTCCCCAAACGTGCAAACTGCTGATTCTTGGGAAATCCTGTTCCACTGAGCCTTATCGCACTTTTAACGGGGCGGATTTGAGTCCATGGCATGACGGCGCAACAACGCGTTTCGTACAGAATGGAATCCACGCTGGAAAGCGTGAATAAGGCCGAAGAGATGGCTGATCAGGTCTCGTCGCAAGCGGGCTTCGACGAGGACGTTCGCGGCGGCATCTCCATGGCGGTGCGCGAGGCCATGATCAACGCGGTGCTGCATGGCAACGCCTACGATGCGGCCAAGCGGGTGAATCTGACGTTCGAGCAAAGCGGGCACGATCTGATCATCACCATCACAGATGAAGGCAAAGGACTTAACCCGGACGAGGTAGCCGATCCGCTGGCTCCCGAGAATCTGTTGAAGCAGTCCGGCCGTGGCATATTTTTGATGAAAGCGTTTATGGACGATGTCCGTTTCCGTAAACTTGACCCCGGCACTGAAATCACTTTGATCAAGCGGATCCCGGGCACTGAACCGGACCGCCAGGAGGCTTCCACGTGAGCATGAAAGCGAGCACCCGGCAGGTAGATGGCGTCACCATTGTCGACTTGAGCGGGCGAATTACCTTGGGCGAAGGCAGCGTGGTCCTGCGCGACACTGTTAAGGACCTCCTCGGCAAGGGGCAGAAGAAGATTCTGTTGAACCTTGGCGATGTCAGCTATATCGATAGCTCGGGCATCGGCGAGCTGGTCAGCGCCTTTACCTCCGTTCGCAACCAGGGCGGCGAATTGAAGCTGCTGCACCTGACCAAGAAAGTCCACGACCTGCTGCAGATCACCAAGCTCTACACCGTCTTCGACGTAAAAGACGATGAAGCGGGCGCCATCGCTGCGTTTAACAAGTAGCTGTCGGCGATCCCCCTCTGCAAACCTGCTCGACGCCCTCTTGTTCGCTTCGCCGCGAACGAAAGGGTGTTGCTGCGGGGAAACGCTATTCGCGGTTCGCTTTTCGCTGTTCGCTGTTCGCTTTTCGCTCTTCGCGGTTCGCTATGCGCGGCTCGCTGTGCGCTGTTCACTCTTCGTTTTCTGCTGTTCGATATTCGCAATTCGGCGGAACGCCAAATCACTCCCGTGCGTTGGTCGTCACGTGCGAAACACTGCAGGAATAGGAGGACAGGCGACCTGCGCCTGGTCGAGTCGCACGGTGAATCACGCGGGAAATGGATGAATTCTCCGCAACACGCCTGGTCCAGTCGCGCAGCGACGGGATGGTTTGAGCCCGGGGCGTGAGCCCCGGGTGAGCACCGAGAAAATTCCCGAGCCGCGTAGCGGCGACACGTTCCGACGTACCCCGTAGGACGGCACACTATAACCCTGACATACCGACGGTGCGCGAAGCGCTCAACCCGAGAGAAGAGCGAATGGCGAGGAGCGAAGAGCGTCTTGGCGCTCCCGCTGCCTTACAATCAATTCATCATGCCCCGCATATCGCGACTCGAGAAGGACCAGGTCGACCCTGACACCGGCAAAATCTACGACACCTACCTGCAGGAACGCGGCAACGTCCCGAACATGTTCCGTACCGTGGCTCATCGGCCGGAGATCTTCCGCACCATGATTGCGCACTTCCGCGCCATCATGAACACCGGCACGGTGCCGGCGAAGGTCAAAGAGCTGGCCATCGTCCGCACCTCGCAAATCAACCGCTGCGAATATTGACTCTCCTCCCACACCGCCTTGGCAAGGCGGCACGGCTATACCGACGAGCAAATCGCCCATCTCGCCGACTTCCGCAGCCGCAGCGATTTCACCGACGCTGAGAAGATAGCGCTGGAACTGGCAGAGCGTGTCACCCGCGATCCTCATGAAGTGAACGACGCTTTCTGGGAGGAGCTGCGGCGCTATTACGACGAAGGCGAGATCATCGAACTGCTGGCCGCGATAGGACTGTTCAACTACTTCAACCGCTTCAACGATGCCCTGCGCATGGAGCCGACGAAGTGAAAAGAAGCTGTTAGCTATCAGCTGTTAGCTGTTAGCTGTCAGCTCTCAGCTCTCAGCCCAAAAGCAGGCCAACAGCATAAGCGGCATCCACCCGCCACGAGCAAGTCCGCGCTTGGTGATGGCTGATGGCTGACGGCTGAAACAAAAAATGCTTCTTTCACAGCCCAAACAATTCCCGCAGCCGCTTGGTTTGGGCGCGGCTGACCGGGATTTCGGTCTGCTTCTTGTCGTCCATGCGGATCTGGTACGAGCTCTTGAACCAGGGAACGACTTCCTTGATGCGGTTGATATTGACCAGGTACGAGCGGTGCGCCCGCCAGAACATGTTCGGATCGAGAGAATCCAGCAGCTCTTCCAGAGTGCGGCAATTGGAGTGGCCCTCCATGTTGGTCGCCACCACGCTAATGATGCCGTCCTCGATCGAGGCGTAGCAGATGTCCTTCTGATCGACCAGGAACAATCGTCCCGCAGCTTTCAGCAGCACCTTGGCGGCTGGCGGCTTCTGCTGCTGCTCCAGCATTTTGACGATGGTGCCAATCTGATCGCTGGGTGAGGCGGCACTCTCCAGCTTGCGCCGCGCCTTCTCGACCGCCTGCAACACCCGCTTCTTGTCGAACGGCTTGAGCAGGTAATCGATCGCATTCACCTCGAACGCCTTGACCGCATACTGATCGAACGCCGTAGCGAAGACGATCTGAGGCAACGGAATCTTGCGGTCGATGAGCTTCTTGAGCACGCCAAAGCCGTCGAGGCCGGGCATCTGCACATCGAGGAACAGCAGGTCGGGCATCAGGTCCTTAATCAGGTTCACGGCTTCGACGCCGTTCTTGCCCTGGGCAACGATGTCCACGTCTGCATCTTTCAGCAGGTAGGCAAGTTCTTCGCGAGCCAGTTGCTCGTCGTCCACAATGACTGCCGACAGTGCCATCCGCTCTCCTGATCGAGAATCACTGAGAGTATAGCGACGCCAGCGGGTCTTTGCCAAAGCGCAACGGGCGCTGGCTCAAGCAGCTCAGCCTACGTTCACAGATTCCTGAGCCGGCGACGTCATGCCGGGCTGCAAGAGCCGTCCCGCACTGGACTCACTCCAGCGGCACCTTCTGACGGTAAGCGGCGACCTGCACGTTCCATCCCAGGTCTTGGGTCATGGTGTCGCGCAACTGCGAGGAGGCCGATGGCTCGCCGTGAACGAGAAACGTTTCCCGCGGAGGACGGCGAAAGCTGCGCAGCCATTCCAGCAGCTCAGGCGTGTCGGCGTGATCGCTGAACTGCTCCAAGGCTTCCACCTGAGCACGAATCGGAATTTCTTCGCCGAAAATCTTTACCTGCTCCGCCCCGTTCTTGATGGTGAAGCCTCGCGTTCCGGGCGCCTGAAAGCCGATGAACAGTACCAGGTTCTTGGGATCGGGCAGGCGGAGCATGAGGTGATGCAGGATGCGACCTCCGGTGGCCATCCCGCTGGAGGAGACGATGATGGTGGGATACTTGGATTCGTTGATGTGCTTGGAATCCTCCTGCGTGCGATCGAAATGAAAGTTCGGCCAGTCCAGCGGCGAGCCGTATTTCTCTACCAGTCCTTTTGTCTCCGGGCTGAATTCGTTCGCATACTTTAGGAAGATCTGAACTGCCTTGATCGCCATGGGGCTGTCGGCATGGACCGGCACGCGCGGAATCTCGCCCTTCTCCATGAGTTCCTTCAGAATGAACAGGAATTTCTGGGTGCGCTCGACGGCAAAGGCCGGCACTACCACGCTGCCGCCGCGCTGCAAGGTCGCGCGAATCATCGCGGCCATCTGCGGGCGCGGATCGTCATGGGGATGCTCGCGGTTGCCGTACGTGCTCTCCATCACCAGCAGGTCGCAGTCTTCGCCCTCGGTGGGTCCGGAGTGCACAACCTTGCCGGGCGCGATCTGGTTGTCGTGAACCCTGCCGATGTCTCCGGTGAACAGCAGCTTCGAGGCTTTGCCATTCAGGTTGAGCGCGATCTCGAGCCATCGACGAGCCCAGGATGTGCGCCGCCCGCACGAAGCGGAAGGAGAGCTCGTCGTTCAGCCTGGTAGTCTGGCCGTAGTCGACGGGCTGGAAGTACCTCAGGCAGTCCTCCGCCTCTTCCATGGTGTAGAGCGGCAACGCGGGCGTGTGCTTGGAAGAGCGCGTCTTGTTGTAGTAAGCCGCATCTTCTTCCTGCAGGTGTCCGGAGTCGGGCAGCAGAATGCCGCAGAGATCGATGGTGGGCGGCGTCGCATAGATCGGTCCCTTGAATCCCTGCTTGACCAGGCGCGGGATCCAACCGGAGTGATCGAGATGAGCGTGGGTGAGGATGAGCGCATCGATCTCGTGGGCGGGCACCGGCAGGTTCTGCCAGTTGCGCTCGCGCCATTCCTTCTGTCCTTGGAAGAGGCCGCAGTCGATCAGCACCTGGTAGCCGCGGCGGCCGCTTTCGTCGCTGGAGGTATTGATGAGGTGTTTCGATCCGGTGACCACACCGGCTGCTCCCAGAAACTGGATATAGCTCAAGCCCGACCTCGATCCCGCGCCAGGGGCGCAACAGATGGTTGTAGCGTTTGCAGTGGCCGGATGGCAAGTCGGGGGGCGAGTCTGGCGAAGTATCCTTCCTGCGGTGTCATCCCGACCGAAGGTCGCCGAGGCGACCGAGCGGAGGGACCTGCATTTTGCTGGCACCATGCCGACGCGGGCGAACTGCAGGTTCCTCGACTCGGAGCGTGCTTGCTGCGCGCCTGCACGCTCCTCCCTCGGAATGACACATCGCAGGGAGGGCGCACCCGTTCGCCGGGGCGCTTCCACCCCCCTACGGCTGCTGCGGATTGGTGACCTCGTAGACGTTATTGCCCAGGTCGGCCTCGGGCACGCTGCCGTCGTTCACCTTGATCTGGTTCGGAGCCACCGGCAACTCGATGCGGCCAACACCGTTTTCTCCCGCTTTAACCAGCACGCGCACCGTCTTGTCGCCCGACGGTGTTTCGATGACCGCGGGCACTTCGGCGCCGGCGCGGCCACGATTCTCGATGGTCACCGTGACCATGAAGCTCTTCACGTTCTCGCTCAGCAGCGGGCGAGTGTACGCCGACTCAACGTGAAACTCGGGCAGCCCGCGATCGCGATACACCCAGTCGTCGAAGAACCACTCCAGATCGCGCTTGCCTGCCCTCTGCATCAGAGTCTGAAAATAACCCGCATCCTTGTCGCCGCCGGGGCGATAAGCCGCCAGTGCGTGTTGCAGAGCAGCGTCGCCCTCCAGGTCGCGCAGCATCCAGAAGACGAAGCTGGCCTTGCCGCGCAGGTAAACCTCGTCGGAGGTATTGATCAGGCTGTTAGCGGCTTCCTGAGCATTGCTCGTGGCAGAGGCGGCGGCCTTGGCGTCCTGCTCGGCTTTGACCATGGGCTCGCGATATTCGTCGAGAAACTGTAACGCCGCCTTGCGTCCTACCCGGTTCTCCATCGACATGGCCTGCAGGAATCGCTCCAGTCCATCCTGAATCCACGGCCGCGGAGAATAGAAGCGCGCCGCCACCTGCACCGGCAACAGCAGTAACTGAAGGCTGGCGGTCTGCGCCTGGCGCAGCGGCGTGAGCAGCAATTCGCCATCCTGGTAGGGATTCGCGTTCGGATCGGTCAGCTCGATGATGCGCGCAGGCTGCTTCGGCTCGCCCAGCCATTCTTTGAGTAGCGGATCATTGGCCTCGGCGGCCAGCGCATAATCTTTGGCCACATCGGCATGCTCGGGAGTGGAGACGATTTCCACGCTGGGACGCGCCAGCGTGGCGCAGGCCGGGAGAATCGCGACCGTTGGAACAACCTCCTCCATCCCCGGCAGCTCCATGGTCACTCCGAAGCGTTGCGGATAGCCGGGGCTGGGCTCGGCCGCGGAAGGCCGCTCGGCGCCAGTCCCGCCGCTGACCCGCCACTGTGTGCTGCTCGCAGGATTGGTCACGATGCAGGGCTGGTCCTTCGCGTCCGGAAGAGTGACACCGACATAGGCGAAGAAGTGCGTCTTGGAGTGCCGGTTCTTCCACAGCGAGATAGCGTCGAAGACCGCGTTGCCATCGCTCAGGCTGGCCGCGCCCAGCGCCACCGGATACCAAACGACATAGCCGAGTCCGCGCACCACAGTGAACGAATTGCCGATCTGGTCCCAATCGTTGCGCGCGCCGACTTCAGAGGGCGCGCCCAGCCGGGTCAAGCGAGTCGCGTCCTGTGTGATGGTCCCGCCGTACTGCACATCGAGGGCGACCGTCGCGCCGGGCGCGACCGCTCTCGGCAACTGCACCACTGCTTCCGACAGGCTGCCAGTGTGATCGATGTCGGAGGTGTAGGTATTGCCCAGCCACTCCAACGGATGGTCACCGGGAAAGATCATGCAGCCGCAATCCAGTGGCTTGTCGTCGGTGCCGATACCGTTCCACGCCAGCGACGACGAGATCTGCAGCGCCGCATTCTTCTGCGGCGACTTGGAGTCGTTGCGCAGCACCAGCCTGCCATGCACGGCCATCACGTGCGAGTCGCGGCCGATCTGCACGTCGAGCCGGTAACTGACGACGGTGAAGGCTTCGCGGTCCAGGGCGGACGCGGATAACACTGTACCCAGCAGAATAGAAAGAAAGGCGAGCCAACGCTTCATTTCGACGGTTTGGCTTTCCCTGCGGGCTTGGCAGCGGTGGCGCGACGCTGCCGGGCCACTTCGTACATCACGATTCCACCCGCCACGGAGACGTTCAGCGACGCCACCTCGCCCATCATCGGAATCGAGACCAGAAAATCGCAACGCCGGCGCACGAGGTCGTGCAGCCCCTTGCCTTCAGCTCCCAGCACGATGGCGCAATGCATCTTGTAGTCGATGGTGTCGTAGCTCTGGGTACCACGCTCGTCGAGGCCGACCGTCCAGACGTTGCGCTCTTTCAGCTCGTCGAGAGTGCGCGAGATGTTGGTGACGCGCGCGATCGGCAGATGCTCCGAGGCGCCGGCAGACGCCTTGACGGCAGTTCCGGTCAGTCCGGCAGCGCGGCGGTCGGGAATGATGATGCCGTCGGCGCCGGCTCCGTCGGCAGAGCGGATCAACGCGCCCAGGTTATGCGGATCCTCGACGCCGTCGAGCACCACCAGAAAGCTATGCTCGGCGTGTCGCTGCTCCAGCAGGGTGTCCACGTCGGCGTATTGCTTGCCGGTGGTGACGGCGATGACGCCCTGATGGGTGTTGGTGTTGGCGGTGCGGTCCAGCTGCTCACGCGGCAGGAAGCGAACTTCGACGCCGCTGGCCTTGCAGTCTTCGATCAGGCGGAGCATGCGCTGGTCATGACGCTCGCGCGCCACGCCTACATACTCGAAGCTGCGGGCGCCGGACTTCAGCGCCTCGATCACCGAATGAATGCCGTAGATAACGACCATGGGGTTCATTCAGTGTACGACAACCGCGCTAACGGCTGACCACGGGTGCCCCGGGGCTCGCGCCTTTCGAGACCTGGGCGAAGCCTCGGTGCTTCGTGCTCCAGGTTCGCCCTTCTGTTGGGCTAACCTGGGATCACTGCACTGTGCCGGCTCTTGCGTTTCACACTTATTGCAACTGAGAAACCGGGTGTCAGGTTTGGTAGCGGGCCGGCTGAAGGGAGCGCTCTCAAGACATGAAACGACAAAATTGTCGAATTCCGGTCGGCTATTGTGTTATATATCTGATAAGAAGCCTGCGGTGAATTCCGAACCCCTCAACCCCGGCATGAAGTGGTCAGCCAATCGCGGCAAGTCTCGGCTGTTCTTCGTGGCCTCTGTCTGTTTTCTGATTCTCGTCTTCGCGATGCGGGTCAGGCTTGAACTTTACGGCCAGGGCTTCAACAACCAGGTTCATCCTTGCAGCTCCAGCAGGCTATACGTTGATGCGGCCGAATCAAGGGTCTTGCCCCCGCTGACAGTCGCGATCTGGTTTGCGGCGGCTCTTACCTATGTTCTCCTGTTTCGCGGCGAACTCGTGGCGGCCAGAGTGTTTCGTTCGCTGGTGGCGCATGATGTAACCCTGCTGTACCAAAGACGATTTTTCCGACCCCCGCCCATCTCCTCCTCCCTCTAGCCGTCCCAGCCTCAGCGGAGTTTCCTCATCGGATCGGCTGTCGACTCTAATTCGGGCCGAATTCTGGTGGTTAACGGGACAGCCGTTGTCGTCTCCTCCGCTTAACGTGTGTCATTCGGAGGTTCAGCCCTCAACTCAGTGCTGAACTCAGTCCTGGGAGGACAGAAAAATGCGACTCGCAATCATGTCGGATGAAGCAGGACAGGAACAAAGAGCTCGGCTTGCCGCGAAACTCATCGCGGAAGGCTACCAGTTGATCGAGCAGGCAAGTCCGTTACCGGGCTGCGCTTGTCCGGACTATGTGGAGCAGGTGGCGCTGGCCGTGTGCCAGCAGGGGGTGGAACGCGGCATGATCATCAGTGAGCGTCCGATCGGCGCTTCGCTGGCTGCCAACCGTTTTCCCGGAATCCGCGCTGCTCTTTGCGCCGACGCATCTTCGGCTCGTTTGGCTGCCGAGCAAGAAGGCATGAACGTCCTTGTCTTGCCATTGCACTTGCTGCAAGACGAGCATACCCCGGAGATTATCGACGCGTACTTGAGCGTGCCTCTGGCTTCGGTAGAGGTCGTGGCTGGCTTACTGCCGCGTCGCTTGCAGCGAGTACTCTCCCACATAAACGAGAATCTCTCGCAAACGCTCAGCGTCGCGGAACTGGCTCAGGTCGTGGGTATGAGCCAGTACTACTTCTCGAAGTTGTTCAAGATGAGCACCGGCAGCACGCCCCACCAATATGTCATGCGCCGCCGGGTCGAGCGCGCTCAGGAACTCCTGCGCGAAACCCGGATGGCGCTGGCTGATGTGGGCGCCACGGTAGGTTTCGAGACCCAGAGCCATTTCACCAGCGTATTTCGCCGGTTAGTTGGCGTGACACCTAGGCACTATCGCGAGCGCAGTCAAGCTGCCTTGACTATGCACCCTGAACTCCACCGGCAAGACCACGCTCCGGAGGAGCAGCAGAAGTCCGCAACTGCGGCTTAAGACAGGCGATCATTGGGGACCGAAGGCGTGACCCACTTCACGTCTTCCTTCCCCGATCTTTTGAAGGGGTTCTGGGCGTCAGCTCTTCCACAATACGGCCAATCCAGCCGCGCAGTGGCGGAATGGTTTGAGCCCCGGGCGTGAGCCCGGGGTGAGCGCAAGAAAAACGTACCGAGCCGCGTAGCGGCGACTCGGGAAGGGCAGCACGCAGCTTGACTGACGAACCGTCCTACGGCGTCAGCTCTTCCCGCAGGCGCTTGGACAGCTTCTCCATCTGCTTCAGCTTGTCCTTCAGGTCCTTGGGCAGCAGCCCCTGGGCCACCTGCCGGGTATCGGCGTGCACCTGTTGGGCGAGCGAGAGCAACTCGTCGGATTGTTGCAGCACCTGGCTGGCCGTGATCTTCTGCGGAACCGGCCCCAGCGGAGCGTCGACATTTTGGTCGGCCTGATCCTGCGCGTGATCGGCAGCGCGAACGCCCGGCGGGATGGGCAGTCGACTCTGGGCGGCAAGCCTCATCGGTACAGCCGATATCACCAGGAAAAGAATCAGCACATGGTTCAGCCAGAGCCTCTGCATCACGCACCTCCAAGAGCTCTGATGGGTGAATACGGGGTTGTGGAACGGCGCGAACGCTTCCACAATACACCCGTTTTGGATCTGGGCGCCCCATCCTTTCGCTGCCTTTGCGAAAGGGTGGGAAGCGGAAATCCAGCCAAATGGGTGCCTCGTTCTAGCACGATGTTGGCTAGAACGGGCACCCTTGTGGGAAGAGAACTCCAATCAAAAGTTGTTGGCCGGGCCAACCGAGCTGCGCTTGCGCGGGATCAGCTCGCTACTGGTTCTCGATCTTGCAATTTGGATTGTTCGGAGGACCAATTTGTCCGCTGGCTTTCCAGAGCATCGTCACACTGAGGGTCTGGTCGCTTTGCTTGGTTTTTGCAAGCGCACAACTCATCGTGTTTGACTGGGTTTGGCCGTTGATTGTCGCATCCAGGTAAAGATAGATCGTTCGGTTAATGTCACAGCCCCCGGTATCAGCCTTGAAGGTCTCTGACACCGACGACCCTGTCGCAGGAGGTAGTTCAACCGTGCTGCTCGTGGTCGGGCACTTTCTCCGGCCGTCGCCCTCGCACAGCCAATGCTTCGAGCCAGCTCCTTGTTCCTGGGACTTGCTCCAATCGACATTGAAGGCGATATCGGCCCCGGCGGTGCCGGTATTTGCGATGTTGACATTGATCGGACAAGCTGCCTGTAGAGAGATTGTCGCGACAAACTGTAGCGCACACACTAACGCAACTCCAACTAATTTAGAGAGGTTCATAGTCGCTCCTGTGTAGAGTTGTAGACGAAGAGTAGTAAAGATCGCGCCTGCGGTCAGGGACTGTCAAGCAAATTATGGAGCCTGATTAGACAAGCGCTCACGCGCTGGACTATGGTTGTCGGCGGCTGGCCCGGCCTTTCGGCTTTAGTCTGCAAATCCCTTTTCACCGGGGATGATTGATGTCAAGATCGTCTCTGAGATGTTGATCCTTTTTCTTTTAGTCAATCCTTTGTAGTGGACCTTTTGTTGCTGGGTGCCCCGGCGGCAGACGATCAGCTCCGTAGGAGCGGAATAGTCTAGCCCAACATGCAGCCGAAGGCGGAATGCTGGGTAAAGTCGTAAATGAGATCGAGTCCCGTAAGGGACGCCATGGTTCTCACACAGATTCGTAAGGCTGGGTGCCCCGGGTCTCGCGGTGTTCGAGACCTGGGGCCTTTGTCCCGATAAACCATCGTCCGGTGTTCTTCATCACAGCACGAACTGCTTTCCTGTTACTACCCCTCGCGGCATGCCCCGAGGCTTAGACCGGGTAGACCGTCCGCCTCCGTCCCTCACCTTAGCCGCAGTTACCTGCAACGTCCCTTGGCTAATTATTGCAAAAACTTGCGCATTGGCTTCTATGACTTCGATGCAACTAATTGATTCTATTAGTTGTATTCATGGCAAGAAACGTGCAGGTTTATGATAAACAGGTGTCTGCGCGCTTGATCACTTGGCCGGAGACCGCTGCAAATTCCAATCGGAGGAGAAATGCGCAAACTCTTTGGAGCCCTTCTGGCTCTCGTCCTGGTTCTGGGCGCTGTCTCGGCCCGTGCCACTACCGTTGTCATCCCGGACCCTAGTCCAAACCCGTTCATCTATTACGGAACTGGTGACGCGTCCGTCACCTATGACAACGTGCTGTTCGTGCAGCAGGCAGCTCTGGGCAACGCCAGCCTGTTCAACGTAGGCCCGCTGTTCAGTGGGCTACCTGCCGTCCTGTCGTCGCAGACGGCCAACGTGGGCGCAGACAACATTCTGATCACGCTCCCGAACGCAACCACGTTCTTCTCCGTGAATTTCGGGACCTACTTCCCAGCCTCTGTGACTTTCCTGCTGGGCAACGGCGATAGCTTTACCCAGGCCGGTACCGGCTCAGGCTACAACACGCCGGACTTCTTCTCGGTCGCCAGCACTCCGTTCAGCACGGTGTTGATCACCGCTTCCTCTACCGACCTGGCGATGCATATCAACAACATCACCTACAACGGCAGCACCACCACGCCTGAGCCGGGCACGCTGGTTATGCTCGGATCGGGTGTTCTGGTTGCGGCGGGTGCTCTGCGCCGCCGTTTCGCGGCCTAGGCTCACGCTATCGGGTGGAACCCGCCAAACATACTTCAACATGGGTGGGCGGGTGAACCGGTCAGCATACTTCAATATATGGGTGCCCTGTTCTAGCCCGATGTTGGCTAGGGCGGGGCCTGCCTCGATTCTGTCCATACTCCCGACATTGTCGATCCTCGGGGCCGCTCGGGCTCACGCCCTCACGGTGCGGTGTCGCCGACTGAAGTCGGCTCTGGTAGATGGATAAGACGGCGTTGACGCCGCGCTAAAGCGCGGCTCTACCGTTTTGTGCGGAACCGTCCGAGACGTTTTTGGGCGGCCAAGTGCCCCGGGTCTCGCGGTGTTCGAGACCTGGGGACTTTGTCTCGATGAACGATCGTCCTGTGTTCTTCATCACAGCACGAACCAATTTCCGGTTTCTGCCCTAGTGGTGTGTCCTTGGGTCTAAACGAAGGAGGACTCGGATCGACAGGGATCACCGCCCAGGTCTCGAAAGACGCAGCCCGGGCCCCGGCGAAAGGCGCGCTAGAACAGGGCACCCCATGTTGGAAGAGAACTCCGATCAAGAGTTGTTGGCCAGCCACCCGCCACTCGTAACGAATCCTTTTCATTCCTCAGCTAGTTTCTCTTGGCCGAGAAGATCCAGGAGCACTTTCCGGGTGTCGTCGAGAATCTGAGAAGCCTTTTCTGGTGGATAGCGCATGTTGAACCTTGAAAGGTCATGGATTGCGTACCCGCCAGCGTCTCGAACATTTAGAGCGCACTTTGGCCGGTCATCTTTTAAGCTCGAACCAGCGGCGATGACCAATTGAGCAAAATATGAATCTCCGCGACCGCCTTGTTTCTTCATCTTGCGCTCGACGGTGCCGTTCGGATCGAATAGCTCTTTCAGTGCTGTTTCCAAGATGGCCCGACACAGAACGGCCCCTGCAATTCGGAAGCCGTAGAGAAAACAGCTGTGAGCCTCTTCGAAGTAATTCAGGAGGTCCGGATTAGAAATCTCCTTAGGTTTGAGCCTCTGAAGTGTGGACGCTCTACGCACGATGCCTTCCAGCTTTCCAAGTACTTCCTGGCTATAGTAGGTATCAAGCGAATCAATCAATGTCGCTTCGGACGGTGGACCGGAAGAAACAGGCATCTTACCCACGGCATCCGACAACATCTGCACGGTCTCTTTTGAGAGACGGTCAATTCCTCTGAGGTGTTTGAGGCTCGGCAATTCGGCAAGAGATGTGCGGCTCTTCGCGCGGACGCGACCGGACCACGTCCGGAGGTCACTGATCGCTTCACGCATAGCGACAGCCTCGGAGGAGTCTTCGTAGCCTTCGAAGGCAGCTTCAAGGATCTCATCCGTGCTAGTTCCGAAGATCATGTAATCGCCCTGAGTTTCGTACTGACCTGAGTTTATACAATCTAGAACAAACCTCAGGATCTCCGCCCTATGAGAGAAAGCTGGTTTCTTCGTCACGTCCTTAATCTCCAAACTATCAATTCAAGTACTGAAGTTACGCCGGGTGCCCCGGGTCTCCCGGTGTTCGAGACCTGGGGACTTCGTCCCGATAAACCATCCCCTGTGTTCTTCATCACCGCATGGACCCCTTTCCTGTTACTACCCGCGTATCATGCCCCGAGGCTTAGAGCGCTGGCAAGGTGGACACGACCTCCACTTCATCACATTTAGTTGCTACCGCCGGCAGGCGCTGCTATCGAACCTACTTCACCGCGAGCTGTTCCTCAACGTGCTGGAAAATGTACGCCGGCGCTATCAGTTGGTCGTCATCGGATACGTTGTCATGCCGGGGCACGTTCATCTTCTGGTCACCGAACCCCAGCAGCGCCCCTTGGCTACCGCTATTCAGGCTCTGAAGCTGGGATTCTCGCGGCGCTTGCTGGCGGAAGATCGCAGGCTTCACCCGAACGCCCGCCACGACCAACCGAGCCGCGTTTGGAATGGTCCTCCGTGCCGCCGGCAACACCAGTCCCGCCCGCGGGACGGTTCAGCTTAGCCCAGCGCTTCAGCGCTGGGTGAGGAATCAAAATTTGGAGTCGGTCCCGGCAGGGACGGCACGGTCAGCCAAACACAAATCTCGGATCGTACTCCAACCCGGATTTCTGGAGCAGGGTCATGAACTCTTGCTCGAAACTCCATTTCTTGTGGTGCTCCGCCTGCGTATCGATGTAATGGGCGACGACATCTTTTTGCGACTGGCTAACGCTGAATGCGCCATAACCTTCCTGCCATGCGAACCGGTGGCCGTGCTCGCGCAGCCAATGCGAGCTATTGCCCTTCAATTCCTGTAGAGCCTTGGCCAGCGGCAGAATCGGAGGGATCGCCATCAGCAGGTGGACGTGATTCGCCGTGCCTCCCGCGGCAAGCATAGTGAGCTTCCGCTCCCGCGCAACCACCGTGAGGTAGCGCCACAGCGCCTGTGGATCATGAATCAGATTGGCGCGTTGTTTGGTGCTGAATACGCAATGGACAAGCACCGAGGCGTGGGTATGGGACATAAGACGAAGGTAAGGAAGGATGGGATTTTCTTCCGTGACGCGCGGCACATCGGCCCGTGCGGTCCCGGCCGGGACCATGAATTCTCTAACTCCTGCCCACCCAGCGCTGAAGCGCTGGGCTAAGCTGAGCCGTCCCGCACGGCGGGACTGGACCGAGGCCGGACATGCGGGTTTGCGAACATCGGTGTTTTTTTGGCGTGGTGCCCCAGGTTCGGCGGGTGAGGCCACCCTTTCCAAACGGAATTATAGTCGACCTTACACCGTGGGTGCCCCATCCTTGTCCGCCGCTGTTGCGGACAGGGTGGGAGCGCGAGTCTCGACTGGTCCAGGGTGCCCCGAACATTCGATTCCTATTTCGAGAAGTTGAGCAGCATCTATCATTCCGTGCCCACCCTCTCGCCAAAATTAGGCGAGAAGAGCCTGCCCCGAGCGCAGCCGAGGGGATGGGGCACCCACGTTTAGAAACCATAGTCTACTGCGGAAAGGGCGGGAATCCGCGCAGCATGACACACTCCGAACAACCAACATGAGAGGATGATCTATCAGGCGGGAATTTAATTCTGGGAGCTTAACATGTCAACCTATGGACTGATCGAATACGCGGACGCCAGTCCTGAGGTCCGTGCCATCTACGACGACATCATGGCCACGCGCAAGACCGACTGGATCAACAATTTCTGGAAGGCGCTGGCGCACGATCCTGCTCTGCTGAAGCGCACCTGGGAGGACATCAAGCAGATCATGGCGCCGGGCGCGCTCGATCCGCTGACCAAAGAAATGCTCTACGTCGCAGTCAGCGTGACCAATGGCTGCCCGTACTGCATCGCGTCGCACACCGCGTCGGCGCGCAACAAGGGCATGACACCGGAAATGTTTTACGAGCTGATGTCGGTGGTGGGCATGGCCAACGAGAGCAATCGGCTGGCCAACGGCTGTCAGGTCGAGATCGACGAGGCGTTCAAGACGCCGGCGAAGTGACGGGCGCAGCGGGCGAATCGGTATAATGAGGACGCTTCCATGAAAGCCTACGTGTACGTCTCGCTGAAGAAAAGCGTGCTCGATCCGCAGGGCAAAACCATTCACGGCGCTCTGAAGAAAATGGGTTATCGCGGCATCGACGATTTGCGCCAGGGAAAATATTTTGAGATCGCGCTCGACGGCGGTCTGAGCCGCGAAGAAGCCCAGGCGGAAGTCGATCGCATCGCCCGCGAAGTGCTCACCAATCCGGTGATCGAAGAGTACCGCTTCACCCTCGAAGAGTAGCAACCGCGGGATTGGTTTGGCTGGCTCGTTCGCCGGAATTTGCCGCGTCGATTCTGCTGGCGGCATTCGTCGCATCATCCGTCGACGGCTGCAGCAACGCCGTCGCCGTCTGCGCCGCGCTGGCCAGCTTTCTGGCGTAGTCCTCCACCGCTCCGCCGCCGTTGTAATAGTGCGCAAACGCGGCGAAATCCTGATTCCGCAAATAGGTCAGCAGGTCGCCATTGTGGGGCGCAGCGTCGTGTACACAGAAATCGAAAAAGCCCAGCACATGCGCATTTTCACTGCTCTGGAACGCATGGTACATCGCGGCCGCCGACGCGTAGCCGAGCATGCGGTAGTCGCTGCCCATCAGCTGACAACCTCCGATGCTGATGCACTGCACGGCGAGCTCTTCGCCAGCCAGATTTGTGGCTAGCTTCAGCGACGCAGTATTCGCGCAACTGACCCTGGTGCACCGCGACGAACGCGCCGTTCGCGGCGTCGCTAAACGCATGATTTTCCCAGGGATGTCCCTGAACGCCGGCGCGGCCACCGAAGCGAAAATGCGTGTCAAACCCCACGGGATTGCCGCGTCCCCAACCCGCCCAGAGGTGATGTACCTCGAATCGAATCAATGCTTTGCCGACGGCGAACGCGGCGCCCGAGCTCTCCACGAACCACACCGCAAGTGCTGCTGCGACAGGGACTTGCAGCAACTGCGCCAGCCGTTCGATCAGCCCGCCCAGCCGGTTGTATTCCCGGGCGATAGCCGCCTGCGTAGGCGCCCAACTGGACTGGATCGGCAGCCTCGGATTGGGGACGGCGGCCAGTTGGGAAAACTCTGCCATCTGACTGAAGCACAAAGACTTAGCTGTGGCAAGATGACTAACTCCATTTGCGGCGGACACACAGGTGTCCTCGACCGGTTCGCTGGCGCAAACTGACATGATGTTTCTCCTGATTGTTGAGTGATTTCTGTGAGATAGGGGGATGCAACGAGGCAAAAGCGGACTGCCGCTTGAGGCTGCACCAAAAACAAAAGGCGAGAGCCGAAGCCCTCGCCTTTTTCGTTCAACTATTTCCATAATAGCACGTTTAGGATGCACTTGTCGGCGTTCTGGCCAACTTATTTCATCAATGCAATCTTTGGCTTACAGTTATTTCTGGCATGTATGTGCTATTGACATAAATCCCAGAAAAGCGAAAACGGTGGCCTCCGACCAGGGGGTGGCGAGAGCTTCCCAGCGCAAAACACACAACTTCCTCCGCCAACCCTATACGCCGAGGCAAAACGGACGGAATTCCGCACCGGCGACGCTCGCAAACCCATCCAATCGGCTAAGATTCCTACAGCCTGCTTTGCTTCGAAACGGCGTTCGCCTTGCCGGCCTTCGACCCAGAGCCAGCCTTTACTTCCGGAGAGCTGAACTATGTGCGGCATCGTTGGATACGTTGGCAAGAAACGGGTTGTCCCAGTCATCATCGACGGCTTGCGTCGGCTCGAATATCGCGGCTACGACTCAGCAGGAATCGCCGTCGCCGGCAACGGTGAAGGGCTGCAGGTGCGCCGCGCCGAAGGCAAGCTGCGCAACCTGGAAGAGGCGATCCGGCTGAAGCCGCTCGACGGCAGCTACGGTATCGGACACACGCGCTGGGCCACGCACGGGCGCCCGACGGAAGAGAACGCGCATCCGCATCGCGACTGCACCGGAAAGATCGTCGTGGTGCACAACGGCATCGTCGAAAACTACGTCAGCCTAAAGAAGCAGCTCATCGCTGAAGGCCACAAGTTCACCACCGAGACCGACACCGAGGTCATCGCGCACCTCGTCGAGAAGCACATGGCGCAGGGCGGCATCTCGTTGGAAGAGGCAGTGCGCAAGACAGTGAAGCTGCTGACTGGAGTCTTTGCCATCGCCGTCATCTCCTCCGACGAGCCCAACAAGATTGTTGCCGGCCGCAACGGTCCGCCCGCCGTCATCGGACTCGGCGACAACGAATACTTCGTCGCCAGCGATGTGCCCGCCATCCTGTATCACACTCGCGATCTGTTTTTCCTCGGCGATGGCGATCTTGCCACCATCACGCCGTCGGGTGTGAAGCTGACCGACTTCGACGGCAATGCCATTTCGCGCCAGGTGCAGCACATCACCTGGGACCCCATCATGGCGGAGAAGGGCGGCTTCAAGCATTTCATGCTGAAGGAAATTTTCGAGCAGCCGCGCGCGGTTCGCGACACCACGCTAGGACGCGTTTCGCTCGACAGCGGCAAAGTCTTTCTCGATGAGATGGACATCACGGAAGACGACTTCCGCAAGCTGGAGAAGGTTTACATCACCGCTTGTGGCACCAGTTGGCACGCCGGACTGGCGGGCAAATTCATGATCGAGCGGCTAGCGAAGGTTCCGGTGGAAGTCGATTACGCCAGCGAATATCGCTATCGCGATCCGCTGAACGGACCCAACGATCTAGCGATTCTTATCACGCAATCGGGCGAGACCGCCGACACCATCGCCGCCATGCGCGAATCGCGCGCCAAGGGCTCGAAAACACTTGCCATCTGCAACGTCGTAGGATCGATGATCGCCCGCGAATCCGATGGCACCGTCTACACCCATGCCGGACCCGAAATCGGCGTCGCGTCGACCAAGGCATTCACTGCGCAACTCACCGCGATGTTCCTGTTCGCGGTCTACTTCGCGCAGGTTCGTGGCACTATCACGCTCGAACAATCGAAACGACTGCTAACTGAACTCACACTGATTCCCGGCAAGCTCGAGCAGTTGCTCACCAACGACGAAGCTACCGAGGAACTAGCCAAGCAGTACCATCGCGCTCATGATTTTCTATTCCTCGGGCGCGGCATTCACTATCCCATCGCGCTGGAAGGCGCGCTCAAGCTGAAGGAAATTTCCTATATTCACGCCGAAGGCTATCCGGCGGGCGAGATGAAACACGGACCGAACGCGCTGATCGACGAAGATCTGCCGGTGGTGATCATCGCTACCCGCGATAAGAACGATCCCGGCTCGGTGCTGCGTTACGAAAAAACTCTCTCCAACCTGAAGGAAGTCAAAGCGCGCTCCGGCACGGTCATTGCGGTTGCGACCGAAGGCGATGAAGACATTCACGAGGCCGCCGACCACGTGCTCTACGTGCCCGAGGCTCCCGAGTTGCTACTGCCAATTCTGGAGATCGTCCCGCTGCAACTGCTGGCCTACCACATTGCGGTGCGGCGCGGCTGCGACGTCGACCAGCCCCGCAACCTGGCGAAGTCGGTGACGGTGGAGTAGGTCCCAATACCGATAGGGGATGATGATCCCACCCATCCTACCAAGCAGATAGGATGGCGCACGGTTGATTCCAGTCGTCACTCAGGGAGACTTTGAATAAGTGGCCTCAGTGGTAGAGCTGGCCTTCAGGCCAGCGTCGAAGTTGCTTATTTTGTTGAAGGGCTTTAGCCCCGGCCTCCGGCGCGCGGACTTAATCAGAGATTCCCTGGAATCTGCCATGGTCTTGGCGGCTTTAGACTACAGGTTGCGATCCTTCTCTCTCTCTGAGCCACTCTACAATGATGCTCCTATAGAGAAAGGATTAAACGCAAATAAGATAGCATTATCTATCTGCGTGTCTATAGTTTTATAAATTGCTGCGGAATGTAGTGACAGGAAAACAGTCCCGTAGGGATGGCTCATCTTAGCCCAGCGTTTCAACGCTGGGTACGGAAGCAACATCAATCTCGAGTCCCGACAGGGACGGCAGGGTTCTGACACGGACTCTTCAGCGCTGGATGAGTGCGACCGCGGAAGACAAAAGTCAAAATCCCCACCCAACCAAAAGAAGGTTGGATGGGGCACCCTCAGTCTCTTCTCTACTCAGAACGCTTGCCCCTACGGATTGTGTTTTGGGTGGTGGGTCAGTTTGAAAACGACAATCCGAGCATTAGAGTACCCGTTATAACTAACACCACCACCTGGGGATTCCCCTTCAGCCCGAGGGCCTCGACCGACGGTGCGATGAACAGGAACGTTACCACGTTGGTAACGCGCACAATGAGGCGCACATCTCGTTCTGCTCCGTGTCTTATCTGAATCAGGTTGAGACCGCTATACAACAGCAGGGCCAGGCCGGTGCCCAGGAACCATAGTGCGTTGGCGTTTAGTCTTGGATAAAGGACAAATGCAAGAGTTGAATGCAATATCCCCAGGACGAAAGTGATCGCCACCACTATCAGATATGCTTTGCGCTTCATTTAGCGCTCCTCCGGCGGGTGGGCCAGCCTACCATCCGGAAGGTATCCCGTCCAAGCTTCCTTCGCTTGGGCCGGAGTTTTTGTGCGCCGTAGAGGATTGATTTCAACTTCCACGATAGTCTCTGACCGGGAAGGGCTAAAGTCAAAATCCCCACCCAACCAAAGGAAGGTTGGATGGGGCACGCTCTGGTCTCTTCTCTACTCGGAACGCTTGCCCGGGCCGGTCCGTCCGCGCCACCCACCAATTTCCAAAATGGCACACTATCTTGTTCCGCAATGCACTTTTGAGCTTGGAAAAGGACTCCCCCACAGTAGGATTTAGAAAGATTTCAGAGGTAATAGAGGAGATTTCTGCCGATATGAAACATATCGTAGTATGCGTTGCTTTGCTTACTCTTCTGGCAGTCCCACTCCTGGCCACCACCATCACAGTTAATAGTGACGCCACAAGCCTTGGAGCAAGTGTGGCTTCCGCCTCCGACACTCGACTTACCACCGGCGATATTACCGGCCTAACCTTCACGCCAGTCGGGACCGATAACGAGGGCTCATTCACCGCGGTACCAGCGGGAGCTCCTTCCGGAACACTGGTAGTGCAGGTTCCGCCTGAGTGCGGTTATTATTGCGGCCAGAGCGGGTTCGTCCTGGTGACGTTCACCCTGCCAAGCGTGTATTTCAGTCCGTCTCTGACCGGCGCGGGTAACGTCGATGACTGGGGATATGCCTTCTTGAACGGCTACCTCATCAGTCCGCAGTTGGCGGAGTTCGGCGACACCACATTCGGCACCAGTCTCGCAGCGGACTTCCTGCCGGGCCTCAACACGCTTGTGATCTCTGACAGCAACAGCGGAGGCGGGCCGAGTGCCGTCGCTTTCTACGCGAATATCACTTATACGACCACCCCGGAGCCAGGCACTTTGCTGACGCTGGGTTCGTCGATACTCGGGCTGGCAGCATTGGCACGTAAACGCCTCGTCGGCTAGATTGCAGCGTATCGAGTGGCGATTCAGCGCCACGTCGCGACGCGCTCCAAATAGATTCGGCGGCTTCAATCCGTGTTTCACGGCCCGAGGCCGCCGAAAAGAAGAACGCGTCGCGCGAAACGCATGCCTGAAGGCACGCTCTACCGGAGAAACAGCAACTCGGAGAGGTTCCTTAGTCCGCAGGCATCCAAGTGTTGTCGGGATTGTATTCCGACATGCCGGCCGCCAGTTTGTCCGTATCCTGGCCAAGGTCTTTTTCGTACACGACGCCGTCCTGATTCACGATGAAGGTCATGACGCCGGAATTGCGATACTCGGCGGGATAGGCAACGAAAGCGAAGCCGCGAACCAGTTCACCATTCACCAGGTAGCTGTGCGCGCCGCCTTTCGCCGCGGCTCCCTGTGCGGTGAGCATGCGGTAATAGTAACCATGGAACGGCGCATGCTTGCCCTGTTGTATGTCGTAGCCCTGGCCGGCGGCATCCACCAGCAACGGGCCGATGGGGCTCGGAGTTTCGTTGTCGCTGGTCTTCCAGTAAAGTCCGTTGTGCTTGCCTTCGTCGCTCACGAATCTGAGCGCATAATGTTTGGCCTTATCGCCGTCCTGTAGGGTGGACGCGTACTCGCGCTGCGCGGCGACGAGAGTGTCAAGGACTTCGATGGCGTCGTTCTCGTTGGCGCCAACCCTGCGGAAGAGAATTTCCTTCATGCCGGACTCGGTATCGAAGTACCATGCGCCGCTGCTGTTCTTGACAATGGGGATCGGCATCGGCCAGTTCTCTGCGCCGACATAGAGAGTGACGGTCTGATCCGGCTCGATGACGACCCGATGCATCTGGTCGTATCGCCGAATAAAGTCGGTTGCCATCTTCTTGTCCGCTACCTCGTCACCGGTATGCAGGACCTGATTCGCGTTTGAGCCCAGGATGGCGTTCAACGCCGGTTGATCGCCCGACTTCACGGCGTTATAGAGAGCCAGCACGGCGTCGCCGGGTGAGGCGAAGGTCTTCTCATTACCCTGCTGGGCGAAGCTGCGCGGGACCAACAGCGCGAGCGACAGCGCGAACGCGGCCACCATAAACCCAGTTAAGTAACGCCGGAGAAAATCAATCAGCTTGTAAGAATGCGATCTGGATTTCATAAAGCGTGTGCTCCTGCCTTCCAACGGGTTTCGATATCAACCGAACCTGCACTCACGTGAATCACCGGCGGCGACCGCCGCCTGCCGGTGCAGGCCGTCCACCACCACCGCCGCCGCCGCGATTCTCCATCCCTCCACCACCGCGGTTGCCGGCCAGACTCTGCTGTCCGCGGGCGCTATTGGTGCGGGTGTTCCCACCCTGGCCGTAGTTGCTGAAGGCGCTCTTGCCGGAATTCGGAGCCGGCTGCTGCCCGTAGCCTCGCTCCGCCTGGCGCTGGTTCTGGTTGAAATTGCCGCCACGGGCCTGGTTTTGATTCGCTCCGCCGCGGTTCTGCTGATTGAAGTTGGGCTGGTTCCCGGCCGCGCGCTGTTGACCCACATTCCCCTGAGCACCTGTGCGCTGCTGCCCCGGATTTCCCTGGGCCTGATCTCGATATTTGGCTTGATCCAGGTTCTGGTTGAAATGCGGGGTTGAGTAATTGCCGTTGAAATTGTTGGCGCGATTGTTTGCGTTCACATTGTTGCGATTGATGTTGTTCGCGTTCACATTGTTGCGGTTGATATTGTTGGTATTGATATTGTTCCGGTTAACGTTATTTACGTTGCGGTTGTAGTAGTTGTTGCGATTCACGAAGGTATTGGAATTAGAGACGTAGACGTTGCGGTTATAGACCACGGTAGAGTTGTGCCAGCCGCATCCCCATGAGTTATAACCCCAGCCACAGCACCCACCACCGCCACTGATTGCGGCGCCCACGGCGATACCGACGCCGAAAGATAGCAGGCTGGTGGCCACCATGGCGCCGGTCGAGTATCCGGGATAGACCGGCACAGGCGCTCCGTAGACAACCGTCGGGTTATAGGTTGGCACATAGACAACTGTGGGCTGTGCCGGCTGAATGATGATAGTTTGCGGCGGCGGCTGGACGACCGTCGTCTGCTGCTCCTCCCCTTCAGGCGTCGGAGGCGGTGCAGCTCCGGGAGCCTGGTTCTGCACAGTGACGTTCTGCTGCTGGTTGCTCTTCAGGTTTCCAGCCTGGTAAGCGCGCTGGCGCATGACCTGCACGGCGTTCATCACGCTTTGCGGGATGTTGTAATAGGCATCGCCCAAAGCCGAGGTCCACGACAGATTGGTCGCCATCTGATTCAGGACATCAGAAAACTGCGTCAGGCCCTTTACGCTCGCGTCCCAGGACTGCCCATTCGCGGCCTCGGAAAGCTGCTGGCCTTTGAGGCTGGAGTTCTGCTGCAGCCATTGATACGCGGCGCTGACCTGGTCCGGATAGGTGGAGGCTGCCAGTACCATCGCGACCAGGTTGTCGGGAAAGAGCGCGATGGGAGCGACCAACTGATAGAGCTGGTCGGCAGTAGGTGCGGCATAGGTCGCGGCGGGCGCCTGTCCTTGCTGAGTTTCGGCAGGCTGCGCCGGCTCCGACTTTTTGCTGCAGCCGTCCAGACCCATGACGCTGAACATCACACTGATGCTAAGGCAGACGGATAGAGCTTGCTTGAAGATCGGCATAACCAGGCCTCGTTTGTCGAATCGTAGAGGAATGTGTGCAGCAAAATCCTACACGTATAGCGCGGGTTTGTGCACGTCGTTGAGTAGCGCCTGACCGGGTATCGAGCTCGCAACCCTAAGTCACATCCGACAGCTACTGTATCGCTTCATCGAGATTGAAGCCGGCGGCAGATTAGGTTCTACTGTTGCGGACGCATCGGCTTCGTCACCAGCTGTGCGCGGTAGAACGAGCCACTGCGAATGAGCGAAACATCGGGATGGAGCGCGGCTATGCTCTCCTTTAGCACGCCTTCCTCGATCGCAGCCTGCATACTCACCTTGCGCACATCCTGGTGCATACGGAAGGACCTTAAGTGATTTCGCAGCCGGGCCTCTTCTGCAGAGAGACCAGGCTTTTCGAAGTCTTAGTGCTTCTTGCCCATCAGCCCGCCAAGCGCCTTGGTCGAGGCTCCCGCCGCGCCGGGGATTTGCCCTGACACGGCGCCCTTCACGGCACTGGTGGCGAGGCCAGCGGCCATGCCTCCCAGTTCCGGAACGAACTTGGGATTCGAGGTTGTGCCTTCGATGGCAAACGGAATGCCGTTGCCGCCACCTTTCCCGGAGGCCACTTTGGTTATCCCTCCCGCCATGCCGCCACTAAGATTCGCCACCATCTTGAAGGCGAGCGCGCCGGATGGGCTGACCGTGCCCGCTCCCGTAATGACGCCGATCGCGGGAACATCCAGATTGATGTTGTCAGCCTGCGTGCCCGCCGGCGAAACGCGGGCGTTGAGACTGAGGTTGCGGATCGAGGTATCGGGATTGGAGGCAGCCTTCCCAGTAAATGCCGACAACGCGCCCAATTGCGAACCCAGGTTAAAGCCAGCCAGACTCGTATCCGAGAGCTTCACCGGACCAGCAATTACCAGCTTGTCGACAGGCCCCGTGATGTCCAGGTTTGCCGACAGAGTGCCGCCCTTCAATTGCGAGCCGGAAGGCAACACAATGCCAAGCGACGGCAGCATCGCTTCCAGTTCCTCGATGGGCATGCTGGGTGCGTTCAGCTTAAGGTTCAAAACCTGCGTGTCACCCTGCGTCTGGAATGTTCCGGTCAGGTGAGCCTGCGCCTTGCCAATCGACACGTCGCCTTGCGACAAGGTGCCCGACTGTTTGTCGAGGTCGATCTCGACGCTGTGCTTGATGACCACATCCTTTGGAGCAGGTGAACCCTTGGGCGAGAACTTCATTTTGGCGCCGGTAAAGGTTCCGGCTGCCTTGGCCTGGCTTCCTGTCGAAGTCAGCGTTCCGTCAAAATTTGCTAATCCTGCGATGCCGGACGCGGGATCAACGAAGCCGGAAGCCGCGATGTCCAAGTTATTGACTTTGACGGCGGCCTCGAACGGAGTCTTGGAGGCGTCGGTCGGATTGATCGGGCCGGCTTTTCCGGAGATGTCTGCGTTGCCTCCGCCGGGCAGATCGGCTGTCAGCTTGAAGGGAAACTGCGAGGTCGCGGAAAAGTCCGTCGCGGACACGTCGACCTTGTCGTAGACGGTTGGTTTCGCCGAAGAATTCACCTTGCCGACGATCAGTTTGCCGTTGTTGATGTTCAGCTTGGCAACCGAGACATTCGCGCTAGCCGACTCGCCCGCCTTGGGCTCGGCTGGCTTCTTGGCGGACGCTCCGCCCATGTTGGAGTAGTTCCAGGTTGTCCCATTGGCCGATTTAAGCAGCGTAATCTGCGGTTCTTCCAGCACGATTTCCGTCACGTTCAATTGTTTGGAGAAAATCAGCGGTATCAGCTCGACGCCAATTTTCAGGGCCTTCGCCGTGACAAATGGGGATGTGCTGAAGGCAGGATCGTCGGCGATTGCGATGTTGTCGGCCTCCACGCTACCCGAGAGGATCGAGAAACTTAAATTTCCCACGCTGACTTGCCGGCCCAATGCGGCACTGGCTTCCGATTCAATCTTCGGCCGGAAGCTGTTCACATTGACCAGAAGAGGAATTGCAATCAGGATCACAACGAGAACGGCAACTACTATGAGCAAAATCCGCAACCATCGCTTGTTCATGTCTTTATACCTGCTCTTTCGAATCGAATTGGTCAAGGAGGATCTGGCTCTCATCAGCCTGTTTTCGGACCTGCGCAATCGTCGCGAGATGCCGCCCCCAGCGCCTGCAGCTCAGACCTCACTTGTGCGAGCATTTCCAGCAGCTGTACGTGAGATTCGCCTGAAGTTTCGGAACACACGATCCAGCGCTCGATGACTTCGCATTGCCATCGTAATTCCAATAGGGTCTCAAGCCTAGCCTTAAGATATTTCAGCCGATCGAAATTCATCCCCACACCTGAGAGCTGCCGCTGGATTTTCACGCGTCTCTATCCGTTTCCCGGAACATAGTCTGCTGGCCGCACCTGGGGGTATTCGCAAAACTACTGCTCAGAAATGCCGTAGAACTACGGTTGGACGGCTGCCGCAGGCCGGGGCTCGGACGAGACCTGGCCTCGATGCCGTATTTCTTCGGGTCTCGGGAAGGGTAGAGACCATCTCATAAATCGTTTTGTATCAGGGCACGCCTTCAGAGGTGCCGCAACGAGCCAACTATGACGTGGGCTTCAGAGACTGTATCACGACCGCAAATGAGAAACCGCGGTGGAGCAAGACCGTTGATCTCTGCACAAAACAGCGCGCAGCGGCGGAATTGGTGTTTGAGCCCCGGGCGTTAACAGCCCTAGGGGGTAAAGTGGAAAAAATGTCAGAGCCGCGTAGCGGCGACACCACTCGCGACACAGTCTCTTCAGCCCAAGAGGAATCTGTCGGTGCGGGGGCTGAAGACCGGGAGCCTTTCTGCGCTTTCGTTCGGCACGACTAAAAAAGTCGTGCCCTGAATCGATGCAAGTGGCTGATGAGAATTGGCTGCCCCCCAGGGATTCGAACCCCGATATGCTGATCCAGAGTCAGCTGTCCTACCATTGAACGAGGGGGCAGCAAACACGCGCGCCAGAAACGGCGCATGGAATGCGCTTCCTCTTGATTCTATTGGCTGTGCAGCAGAGCGTCAACATTGCTGCTGCGCCTTGCCTTAGAATCATGACAGGTGCTAACCGCACGAATGCTTTCGTCTTTGCAACCTCGCAAGACGAGACTCCAGGAACGCTAGCCATGACTCTATCGGACACCATCGCCGACCGATCGATTGATTCTTCCGAAGCCGCACGCCAATTGCTGGTCGCCGATCACTGCGCTCTCGTGGTGGTCGACATTCAGGAACGACTGCTGCCGCCGATCTTCAACAAGGATTCGCTGGTCAAGAATGCGCAGCTGTTAATACGACTGGCAAAGATCCTATCGATGCCGATTTTGCTGAGCACGCAATATAAGAAGGGCCTCGGCGATACTGTGCCCGACGTGGCCACACTTCTCGACGACGTGCGCCCAATCGATAAGCTGGAGTTCAGCTGTTTTGGCAGCGACCACTTCCGCGCGGCGGTCAAGTCACTGCCGGGGCAGCGCAATACCGTCCTGATCTGCGGCATGGAAGCCCACATCTGCGTCATGCAGACGGCGCTTGGCGCGCTCAACGATGGATACCTGGTGCACGTCGCGGCGGACGCCGTGGGCTCTCGCTCTGAGTCAAACTGGAAGATCGGCATCGAACGCATGCGCGCCGCGGGAGCGGTTATCTCGTCCACCGAGATGATGATGTACGAACTGTTGGGCTGCTCCGGGACATCGCAATTCAAGGAGCTCCTGCCGTACCTGAAAGGCTAGCGCAGATTCCGGATTGCCGTATTTCCAAATGGTCGGGTAGAGGGGCGCCCTTTAGCGCCACGTCCTGGCGCGCCCCCAATAGATTCGCCGGCGGCAGCCCGTTTTCACGGGCTGAAGCCACCGAGAAAAAAAGCAAAGCGAAAAACGCGTGCCTGAAGGCACGCTCTACCGCGCGCGAACATAGCAACCCCGAATCCGCTCTAGCGCTGCGGGCCGCCCGCGTAACCTCGCCAACCCGCGATAGTGTACCCTTTCGCGGTATCCGCAAATCATGATTTCCCTGGCTCACAAGCTGCGGCTGGCTGACTACTTCTCGCTCGCCTTCGGCACCATGATCGGCGTTGGCTGGCTGGTGGTGATGGACGACTGGCTCACCCGCGGTGGCCCTCTGGGCGCTATTCTCGGCTTCGTCATCGGCGGCACTGCCCTGCTGCCCATCGGCTACGTCTACGGCCAACTCGTGTCCGCCATCCCCGATGCGGCCGGTGAAATCGCCTACACCGCGCGCGTCTTTCCTCGCTCTGTGAGCTTTGCCACTGGCTGGATGATGCTGCTGGCCTACGCCGTCGTCTGCCCGTGGGAAGCGGTTGCGATTGGACGCATCGCGGCCTACATCTTCCCTGCCCTGAATTCGGTGGCGATCTATCGCGTCGCGGGCAAGCCCGTCTATCTGCCACACCTGGTGCTGGGGCTTGTGCTGACTGCCTTTCTTACCTATCTGAATTACCGTGGCATTCGCCTTAGCGCCACCTTCCAGAACTGGACAACCTTCAGCGTCCTTACGCTGGTGATCATCTTTGTGGCTGCGGGCGTACAGCATGGTTCGCCACAGAATTTTCATCCGTTGTTCCATGGCTCCGGCTTCGTTTCGGTGCTGCTGGTCCTGCAGATCGTTCCTTACTTCATGACCGGCTTTGAATCGGTGGCGAAGTCGTCGGAAGAAGCCAGCGCCGACTTTCAGCCTCGCCGGTTTTTGCTGGCGATCACTCTGGCCATCCTGGTCGGCATTGCGTTTTACGCCACGGTGATTGCTGCCGTTGCCTACGTTGCTCCGTGGCAAACGCTCGTCCATGAGCGCTTCGCAACGGCGGTGGCTTTCGAGCGGGCACTGGGCTCACGCTGGATCGTAAGCATCATCATGACGGCGGCGCTGCTGTCGCTGCTCAAAGTCTTCAACGGCAACCTGGTGGCGTCCAGCCGGTTGCTATTCGCCCTGGGACGCCGCGGCCTGGCCGATCCACGACTGGGGCGCATTCATCCGGTGAATCAGACGCCGTCGGTGGCGGTCCTCTGCATTGGGGCAATCACCGCGGTCGCGATGTTCGGTGGCGAGTCGATTTTGGTGCCGATCGCGGAAGTCGGATCGGTTGCCGCCGCCGTGGGATGGATGGCAGCTTGCGCGTCGTACCTGCGAATGCAGCCGAGTTCACTGGGACGCACGGCCGCGCTCATTGGAGTGTTGGTGACTTCCCTGTTAGTCCTGATGAAAGTTGTTCCCGGCGTTCCAGGACACTTCTCGATCTACGAGTGGATCGCTCTTGCACTGTGGATCGCCGCCGGCCTGCTGGTGTGGCGCAGCTCACCAGCGGGCACAGCCGTTGCTTCCCGCTCTAATCGTTAGAGTGGCTGTGCGCCAGGTGTACAAGCTCCGGCGCGAACCTGTCCGACACCATCTCCGGTAACTGTTCCGGCAGCGTGCCCAGAAACATCGCGGTTTCATCGCACGCATGCAGGCGCGGACACTTCAGGCAGTCTTTATGCAGCTTGTCAGGCAGCGCTTCCTTTTCGACCACGAGGAAGCCCATCTGCCCGAAAAAGTCCGGTATACGGGTGAAAAGACAGACGCAGGTCACGCTCTGCCGTTCCGCCTCTTTCAACAGCGCGTCGACCAGCACGCGCCCGGCGCCTTTGCCCTTCGCCCTGGCGCTTACGGTGATGGAGCGAATCTCCGCCAGATGCATTCCATAAAGATGCAGTGCGCCGCAGCCAACGATTTCGCCGTCATGCTCGATCACGATGAAGTCGCGAATGTTCTCGCAGATTTCGCGAAAGCTGCGCGGCAGCAAGGTTCCATCCCCCACGTGGATGGTGATCAGTTGCTCGATGGTTATTGCGTCCGGGAGAGTTGCGTTACGGGCATGCATGGGCTGCTCCTGCGTAAATCGATATTTTTTCTTTGATTGCTGATAACGCCGCCCGAACCCGCAATGGAGCGGTTCCTCCCGGCACATCATGTACAGCCAAAACAGCATTCAGCGACAGCGCACGGTAAAACCCGTCGCCGGCGTCGATGCCGCACAAGGCATAGTCTTGCTTCGGTAGTTGATCGAGTTCGCAACCCTTCTCGATACCAAGACGAACCGCCGCGCCGATCAACTCATGGGCGCGGCGAAATGGCACGCCCTGCTTTACCAGGTAAGCAGCCGCCGCCAGCGCATTCATGAATCCGCCGGTTGCCGCCTCCTGCATGCGAGCGTAGTCGAACGTAACCGTCGCCATGAAGCCGGCAGCTACCCGCAACATGCTCGATACCTGTTGCGCGGCCGTGAATACTGGTTGCTGCGTCTCCTGCATGTCCTTGTCGTAGGCCAGCGGAAGCCCTTTCATCGTGATGAACAGCGAGGTCGCCTCGGCCAGCAGCCGCCCCGATTTTCCCCGGATCAGCTCCAGCGTGTCCGGGTTCTTCTTCTGCGGCATCGCGCTGCTGCCGGTCGAAAACTGCTCGGGCAATTTCACGAATCCAAACTCGGTCGTCGAGTAGAGGATCAGCTCTTCCGCCCAGCGGCTGAGGTGCAACGCCACGAACGACACCGCCTGCACAAACTCAATCGCAAAATCACGATCGCTGGTGGCATCGAGGCTGTTGGCTGTGGGCGCAGCGAAGTCCAGCTCCGCCGCGATGGCCTCGCGCTCGAGCGGAAGAATGGTCCCCGCCACCGCGCCCGAACCCAGCGGACACACATTCAGCCTGCTACAGCAATCGGCCAGCCGGTCCAGGTCGCGCAGAAACATCTCGACATAGGCGAGAAGCCAATGCGCGATCAGCACCGGCTCCGCACGCTGCAAATGGGTGTACGACGGCATCGCATTCTCGCCGGCAGTCTCGGCCTGCTTCACGAACTCGCCGATGAGCTCCAGCAACAGCTGCGATACCGCCCCGATCTCTTCCCGCACGTAGAGCCGCAAGTCGGTCGCGATCTGTTCGTTGCGGCTGCGCCCGGTGTGCAGCTTGTAGCCAACCTCACCGGCCACTTCCACCAGGCGCTTCTCGACGTAGTGATGAACGTCCTCGATGGACGGATCATCGTCTTCCGGCACACCCTGGCCGGCGATCTGGTCAAGCGCGAAAAGCGTCGCCGCCAGCTCCTGCTCGTTCAGAACGCCGGCCGACTTCAGCGCCTTGGCGTGCGCTTTGCTCGCAGCGATCTCGTAAGGCAGCAGGATGCGATCGAACGGAAACGACCGCTGCCACTGCTCGAAATCGGCGTTCTGCGCCTGGCCAAAGCGGCCGGCCCACATCTTCATTTCGCAATCTCCGCGTGGACCAGGGCGCGCGAACGCGCCGGCAGTCCCAGAATGCGGATGAAGCCTTCCGCATCTTTCTGGTTGTAGCTGGCGCCCATGGTGAAACTCGCGATGTCGGGCCGGTACAGCGATGTTGCCGACTTGCGCCCCGCCACATCCACATTGCCCTTGTAGAGTGCGAGTGTGACGGTTCCGTTCACATTTGGCTGTGTGCTCTCGACAAACACCTGCAATGATTCGCGCAGCGGAGTAAACCAGAGGCCGAAATACACGATCTCGGCGTACTTCAGGCCGATGTGCTGCTTGAAGTGCATCAGGTCGCGATCGAGACACAGCGCCTCGAGTTCGCGGTGTGCCGTTAGCAGCAGAGTTCCGCCCGGCGTCTCATAACATCCGCGCGACTTGATGCCGACAAAACGATTCTCGACCAGGTCAATGCGTCCGACGGCATTTCGCGCGCCGATTTCGTTGAGCACTTCAACGACGGCCACCGCGTCCATGACAACGCCGTTCACCGCGATCGGCACACCGTCCTTGAACTCAATCGACACTTTTTCGACCTTGTCTGGAGCCTCTTGCGGCGACTTCGTCCACGTCCATGTCGTGGGCAGCGGCGCGTTGTTGGGATCCTCCAGCTCTCCACCCTCATGGCTCACGTGCAGCAGGTTGCGATCGCGGCTGTGGATCTTCTCGCGGCTCTGAGCCACGGAAATCCCATGCTTCTCGGCGTAGTCGAGACAGTCCTCGCGCGACTGCAGCGTCCACTCGCGCCACGGCGCAATCACCTTCAGCTCCGGAGCCAGCGCCTGATAGGCGTGCTCGAAACGCACCTGATCGTTGCCCTTGCCGGTGCAGCCATGAGCCACTGCGGTCGCGCCTTCCTTCAATGCCGCCTGCACCTGGTACTTCGCGATGATCGGCCGCGCCAGCGACGTTCCCAGCAGATACTTGTGCTCGTAGACCGCACCCGCCTGGATCGCCGGAAAAACATAGTCGGTCAGGAACTCATGGCGGAGGTCTTCGACGATCACCTTGCTCGCGCCGGTAGCGTACGCCTTCTCGACCACGGCATCGATGTCGTCGCCCTGCCCAACGTCGGCAACGTAGGCGATCACGTCGTAGTCATAGTTTTCTTTCAGCCACGGAATAATGATGGAGGTATCCAGACCTCCGGAATAAGCAAGAACGACTTTCTCACGCATGAGCAGCACTCCTTGGCGGGAAGCGGTGAACCCCGCCTTCCAGCAGCAATACCATGATGGCTTTTTGAATATGCAGGCGATTTTCTGCCTGGTCGAACACAACAGAACGCGGCGAATCGATCACCTCCGCCGCGACTTCATCCCCACGATGCGCCGGCAGGCAGTGCATGAACACCGCATGCTTGGCGGCGCATGAGAACAGCTCCTGGTCCACCTGAAACGGCATGAAGATCCTGCGGCGTTCAGCCGCTTCGTCTTCCTGCCCCATGCTGGCCCAGACGTCCGTATACACCGCGTCCGCGCCGGCAACGGCTTCGATGGGATCGTTCACAACCTCCACGTGTCCGCCGGAAGCCGCAGCTAGTTCTTGCGCCGCACTGACAATGTCTTCGTTCGGCTCGTAGCCCTCCGGCGTGCCGACGGAGATGGTCGCCCCCAGGCTGGCGGCGGCCAGCATGAGCGAGTGCGCCACGTTGTTGCCATCGCCGACATAGGCGAGGTGCACATTGCGCAAATGGCCGAATTGCTCCTGCAGCGTGAGCATGTCGGCCATCGCCTGGCAGGGATGCTCCAACTCGCTCAGTGCATTGATCACCGGGATCGACGCATGCATCGCCATCGAGGTCACGGTCTCGTGCGCGAAGGTACGCAGCACCACGCCGTCAACCCAGCGCTCCAGGTTGTGCGCCACATCGCTGAGGCTCTCACGCGCGCCCAGCCGCGACTGCGTCTGGTCAACGAAGAACGATACTCCGCCCAGGCTATTGATGCCGGCCTCGAAGGTGAGCCGGGTGCGCAGCGACGGCTTCTCGAAGAACAGCACAATCTGCTTGCCCACCAGCGTGCCGCGATAGTCCGCCGGACGCGCCTTCATGGCCGTCGCCAGTTCCAATGCGCAAGCCAACTCCTCCGGCATGAAGTCCTGGATCGAAATCAGGTCGCGTCCGGTTACGCTGCGCTGCGTATAAGTACTCGGACTGATCGGAATTGAAGTAGCAATCACGTCGCACCTCCTTGGGTTCGACTGCAATGAAAAATAAGATTTCCGGGGAAAGCCGGTCAGCGACGTTCTAACAGCGTCGCTCGAGTGCGCGGTCAAAGGCGTGGATCATGACGCGATGACCTCCGTACCGCACTCGATGGGATGAGTAAAAAAACCGGGCAACTCTTCGGCGTGGTCGGCGGGAAGGATGCGAACCCGGGTCACGCCTTTCTTCAGCGCCTTGGTGCAGGCTTCCAGCTTGGGCAGCATGCCGCCGCTCACGGTCGCCTGTTGCACCATCGCGGCAATCGCGTTGACGTCGAGCCAGCGAATCACCGTACCCTCAGCGTCCTTCACGCCTGCAACGTCGGTGAGATAGATCAGCGCATTGGCGCCGCATGCCACCGCACATGCCGAGGCCATGTGATCGGCATTGATGTTGTAGTACTCGCCATCGATGCCGAGCGCGAGACTCGACACCACGGGCACGATTCCGGCGCTCCACAGGCGCTCAATCCACTGCGAATCGACGGAGCAAATCTCGCCGACGAAGCCCAGCTCCGGCTGTTTCTTCTTCGCCGCACGAAACATGTGCAGATCGCCGCCGCACATGCCCAGCGCCGGCTGGCCTGCCGCGCCAATAGCAGCCACAAGCTGCTTATTGAGGTGCCCGGCCAACACCATCACGGCCACGTCGCGGGTCTGCGCATCGGTGACGCGCAGGCCGTTGACGAACGTAGTCTCGCAGCCCAGTTGCTTCAGGGTGCGGCTCAGCGCCGCGCCGCCGCCGTGAACAATCACCAGCTGATGACCTTCGTTCCACAGACTGGGAATCGTCTTGGCGAATTTCGTGACCAGCTCCTTGTCATCGAGCGCCGCGCCACCGATTTTGATCACCAGCTTCACTGCAATCCTTCTTTCTCGTCGAAACCGAACATCAGGTTCATGTTCTGCACGGCCTGCCCGGCGGCGCCCTTCAGCAGGTTGTCCAGGCACGAAACCAGCACCGCTCGCTTACCATCCGGCGACAGCGAAAAACCGATGTCGCAGAAATTCGTGTTGCGCGAAAACTTGATCTGCGGCAATCGCGCCGCGCCAAAAACCCGCACCCACGGCTTGCCGGCATAAAACTCGCGGAGGCACTGATCGAGTTCCTCGGCCGTTGCCGGCCTCGCCAGCTTCACATAGATCGTCGATAGAATGCCGCGCGGAATCGGCAACAGGTGCGGCGTGAACTGCAACGATCCGCCGTCGAGTCCCAGTTGCTCCAGCATCTCGCCCGTGTGCCGGTGTCCAAAAACGCTGTAGGCGCTGAAGTCACCGTCCACCTCGACGAAATGCGTCTTCGCCGAAGCCGTCTTCCCTGCTCCCGAAACGCCGGATTTGGAATCGCAGATGATGCCGTGTTGCAGGTCGACCAGTCCGGCGCGCACCCATGGCGCCAGCGCCAGAATGATCGATGTGGGATAGCATCCGGGATTGGCCAGCAGCGCGGCCTGCTTGATTTCCGCCGCATGCAGCTCCGGCAATCCGTACACTGCCACTTCGTCCAGCGGCGACACGCCATTGCCGTTGAAGCCATATACGCTGCGATTCGCCAACTGCTTCAGACGCCACGCTCCGCTGAGGTCGATGACGCGCAAGCCCCGCCCGATCGCTTCCGGCACCCACTCGCGCGAGAACTCGTGCGGCGTTGCCAGGAATACAACGTCCACCCCTGCATCCTTCACCCGCTGCCAGGAGAAGCTCTCGAAGGGAAAGCCGCCATTTCCCGCGATCTGCGGATAGGCTTCGCTCAAGTCGGCGATGCCGCCCGTCTCTTCCGTCCGATGGAAGAGCAGCGGCTTCTTAACGCCGGAATGATGAGCGAGCAGCCGCACCAGTTCGAAACCGGAATAGCCGGTCGCACCAAACACCGCGGGCTGTACAGCAGTCGTCATTCGGTTACTTCTGTTTCCCGCTCAGAGGTCGAACTTTCCAGTGTCGAGCCTCGGCGTTGCACTTTTCCTTTTGTCATCACGAACGGCCTTCGGACCGTGAGGGACCTGCTGTTCCATCGCAATTTCCAGCCAGTTCAAGGGAAAGCAGATTCCTCGCTTCGCTCGTAATGACAAATCCTGTATCAACCACCAAGACCACGTCCCGGCTCATGCGAAATATCCCTGAATGCGCTTCGCCAGCTTCTCGGCAACTTTATTACTGGGGGCGATTACCAGGATGGTGTCGTCGCCTCCGATGGTCCCCACGACCTCTTCCCACTCTTCCGCGTCGATCGCCGCCGACACCGGCTGCGCGCTGCCTGCGCTGGTTTTCACCACTACCAGGTTTTGCGCCGTCTTTACTTCGTACACGAACTCATGAATCAGCCGCTCGATGGACGGAAGAAACGCTTCCGCTACCTCGCCCTGGGGCAGCTTGTAGCCCTCGGCGGTCTTCACCAGGCCCAGCTCATGGATGTCGCGCGACAACGTCGCCTGGGTTACCTTGTGTCCCCGCTTGTACAGCAGCCGCCGCAACTCTTCCTGGCTGGCAACATCCTGGTTGGCGACCAGGTTGCGAACGGCGGTATGGCGGGACAATTTCGACATCGCATAAATATGCAACGATATGTATATTCATACTTTTAGACACGGATGTCAAGGAAAGGTTGCGCTGGAAGGCCCTGATTTTCAAAAAACTTAGCGGTCAATGGAACGCTGCCTGGCGGGAACCTGCCGCCGAAACAGAACGGCCGACAGCACGCGCCGCCGGCCCACAGAGAAGCAGAAGCCGCGACTACAATCCGGTCTTCCCTGCACTCGCCGCCGGAGAAGCGGCCGGTGGATTGGCCTCCGGTCGGGCAGCGCGCACCAGCATCGCGGTCCGCGGAAACAGGAAGTGGCCGCCGGCATCGTCGATGACATTGACCTGGCAGGTGTAGAAGCCGGGCTTCAGCGCGGTCAGCGGAACATCGAGCTGGAAGACGGCTGCTTTACGCCCGGGCACGCTGATTTGTTGCACTTCAACCAGGGAAGTCTCGTACGCCTTCACGTCTCCCGAGAAGAAAGCAACATTGCTCAGCAGCCGCACTCCAGGACCGCCATTTTCTTTGCCGTTCGGCTTGGCCTCTGCCTTTTCCGCGGCGCCACGGGCGACCGGAGCGGCGGCTGCCGCTTTCGCCGGGTCATACACCTCGTAATAGAAGTAAAGTTGCTGACCGCTGGAGAAGACATGGGTCACGCTGGGCACCAGCTCCTCGCCATCGTGTACCAGCGGATTATTGGCGTCGCGCTTGTTGGCTGGTTGCATCTGGCTCGCCAGTACGATCGAGCTCATCTTCAGGGGCGCCGACTTCAGGTCGGGAATCACGAAGTCGGTCTCGAACGATCCCATTCGTCCGGTCTGGTTCTCGCGCACCACGACCTTGAGGTGAAACTTGCCAGGCGGCAGCGTCACGTAACTGTTGTACTGCACATTCTTCCGGCGCACCTGGTTGGAGGTATTCACCGCCAGCTTCACCGTATCGCGAATCTCCCCTGCAGGAAGCTTCTTCTCGTCGGTAACCAGACCCAGAATGTCGAGTGTGGCTTTGTCCTGATCTTTGGCCAGGGTAAAGGGAATCTCAGAACCCGGCACAATCAGCGAGATGGGAACATAGAACCGGTTGTCGGACATTCGGAAATATCCCGTCGACAGGTAGACCGGCAGATCCGTGCTGGGCAGATCGGAAGCGAGTTCCTCCATCAACTGTCGCTCGCGATCATCCTTGTTCGCGTGCACAAAGTCGGCTTCGGCGTAATATCCCTTGCGATAGATCGATCTTCAATCCCGGCCGGTTCAGCTTCACTGTAATCCGCCGGAACTTGCCGTCGCGCGCGGTATTGGTGCTGCGATAACCCAGCAGGTAATACATCGCGGTGTCGTCCTGCACGCCGCGAAAGACCTTGCCGAAATCGTTGGAGTCGAGATAGGCACGCCCGCCGGTGTCAGCCGCCAGCGTCACCAGCGTCTCCTGGGTAGTGAAGTTGGAGTTCAAGTCGTTCATAGTGGACTTGCCGGAATAGGGCGAAGTCCCTCGCAGGCTGGCATTCTGCGCCTCGCCGCCCGGCGGCAGCGCCTGCAGGCCGCGAATGTCCATGGTGTAGATGGACATGTTGGCCAGCACGGCGGCATTGGTAGCGGCACGCAACTCCGATTGATTCTCGATGCCGGTGCGATCCATGCCACTGGAGAAGTAAATCAGCGCCTTCTTCTGCGGGACGCTCGCCACCTGCTGCGCGACAGTACGGAGCGCCTGCAGACGCCGGTCGGTATTGAAGATGTTGTACTCGGTGTCATCGACGGTAAAGGAGTTGCCGGTATCTGCCGTGCCTTCCGTCGTTCCGGTTGAACCCTCTTCATAACCCGTGCCTGCGCCGGTATTGAGCGACTGCAGCACCTTGTTCAACTGTTCACGGTTGGAGGTGAAATCGAGATTGACGGTGATGGTGCTGCTCAGCGACACAATCGAGACCAGGTCGGCCGGCTCCATCTGCTTGCTCAGATAGTTTTGCGCAGCGGTCAACAGAGCGCTCGATCTCGTCGGGCTGCATCGCCGAGAGATCGAAGAACAGAATGATGAGTCGGCGGTCCTTGATCGCCTGTTCCTCCGCCGAAGGAGCCGGATTCGGATTTGCCACCGTGGCCCGCACTTTCTTCGGCGTATTGGTCAGCAGCGCGACCTGCTGTTGCGGAACGACAGGAACGCTCTCGGTATTTTCGATATCGAAGCTGGCGATCTTCTGCGGCTTGTTGTCTTCCAGGACGGTGAAATCCTCCGGCTTCAGGTCGCGCACAAGGTTGCCATGGCTGTCGCGAACGCTGACGTTCACCAGCACCAGTTCGCTCTGCGCTTTGAAGGTGTAGCCCGCCTGCTGCGCCATAAGCAGATCGGGCGATACCAATGCGCAAACCAGCGCCATCGCAACCAGCCTGTGCAACGCGATTTTCGTCATTGTTAGCAAGTTACCTCTGCGACGCTCCTGTTTCATTGTCATCACGAACGGGGTCTGCTGTTTGATCCGCATTTCTCGTCAAGCCGCCAAAAGCAGATCCCTCGCTTCGCTCGTGATGACAACTCTAAGTCCACATACACCTCGAAAAACCTACCCCGCTCACGCTAGAACCGGAACCTAGCCACCATCAGGATGGTTCGCATTGCGCCCACACCGGTTACCTGGCCGAATGTCGGGGAATTCAGCGTCGTATCAATGGTCTGGTACTGCGGACGGTTGAAAACATTGGACGCCTGCAGACGCAATTCGAGATTCCGTGACTCCCTCAGGGGAATCACCTTCGTCATGGCCATGTCGAAAACCAACTGGCCCGGACCAATGATGCTGTTGCGGCGGGCGTCGCCATACTGCCCGACCGGCGGGGCCGCGAACGCCGCGGTATTGAACCACTCATTGAGGCTCGGGTTCGACAGGGCCACCGGCAGTCCAGTCACGTCCGGACGCAGCGTCCCGTTGACTCCGCTGTTGACGTCAGTCAGCGATCCCAGGATACGTGGGGTGAACGGAAGCCCCGAAGCAATCGTCCAGTCGCCGGTCCACTGCCAGTTGCCCAGGATGTCGCTCGCCTTTCCGCCACTGTTCAGCCAGCGTTTCTGTGGGCCAAACGGCAGCTCCCACAGCCAGTCGCCAGTGAAGCGAAACTCCTGGTTGAAACTGGACAAGCCGCGCTCCGCCGATAGGTCGTAAGGATTCTGCGCGACCGAAGTCTGTCCCGTAATTTTGCCGTTGCCCGAAACCACACCGATACCGGTGCCGATGGTGGAAGCATCGTCCAGCGACTTCGACCAGGTGAAGGTGCCGCCGGTCGAGATGCCATGGTTCAAACGCTTGCGCAACCGCACGCTGCCGGCATTAGCGGTAGAGTCGCCCACACCATTCTGCCAATAAAACACCGGTTCGGTGGGATAGAGAATGCCGGTGGCCGTGCGGTTGGGAGCTTCGAGGATGTCGAGGTCCGTGCCCTTCGTGCCCGTGTAGTCGAGATTCAGCAACAGGGTCGGATTGATCTCCTGCTGGATATCGAGGTTCCATATCTGGACGTAACCAAGCCTGTAGTTAACATTGATGCCGTAATTGTTGGTGATCGTGCCCGGCGGCGTTGCCGGGAATCCGTTTTGCAGCGTTAACGCCTGGGTGTCCGACTCGACATTCGTCTGCACCACCGAGAACGGCGGCTGAAATGCCAGGTTCTGCACGATGTTCTGATAAGCGCCGGTGTTGTAGTTGATGCCGTAGCCGGCACGGATCACCGTGTTCTTGAAGGCCTTCCACGCGATGCCGATGCGTGGCGCAAAGTTATTGCGATCCGGATTGACCAGACTGACGGGATAGACCTGACCGGTGTACGCCCCTGTGCCGCCGGGGTACACCGGCGCAACCGCATTGAACGTCGGCGTGGTGTTCAGGTTCACGATGCTGTTGTCGATTTCGCTGTAGGGCGAAACGTATTCGTAGCGCAGTCCGAGATTGAAGCTCAGGTTGCTGCTGAAGCGCCACTCATCCTGTACATAGGCGTCCCACGAGTTGCCGCGGAAGTGATAGCCGTATGGATTGTTTCCGTATTGCACCGACGTCTGTTGCGGTAATGCGAGTAGAAAGTCGGCAAAGTCGTAGCCGGTGCCGGTCACCGGAACGCCGTTGACGAATTGCGAAGTGTTCAGCCCGGTGAAGACAAACGATCCGCGCGGATTGCTGGCCGTCTCGGTGTTCACCTGCAACCGCCGGAAGTCGCCACCCCAGCGCCAGGTGTGCTTTCCGCGCGAGTAGATCATGGAATCGCTGAAGGTGATTGTCTGATTGCGGTCGAGCACCGGGTTGGTGTCCTGGATGCCGCCGAAGTGGGTGAACGAAAGATTGGGGAGGCCCCAGTCAAACGGATTGGTCGAGACCCCGTTGATCCCCAGCTCTCCGGTGACATTCGTCGTGAAGGCATACAGATTCGAGGTATTGATGGTGCTGCGGTTGAAGTCCACCCGGGCATTGTTGATAAGCTTGCCCCAGCTCCGGGTCCAGCCGAGGGGAATGTCGTAGTTTTCGATCGTCGTATGACCACCTACCGTGGGATACGAACTGGCCAGAACCTCGTCGGTGCTGCTCCAGTGGAAACCAAAACTCAGGTTATTTTGCGGTCCCCGGTTGCGCCCTCTTCCCGGCCCGACCGACGTGCCGCCGAGCGCCTGATTCAGACGGAAATTCAGATTGTTGGTATTGTCCTGGGTCGCGGTTACGTAGCGAAAATTCTGCGTTGTGCCCGGTAGATTCGGGAGCGGAATGTAATTCAGCAGGCCTTTCGACGCCGAGTTGATCATGGTCGTCGGAATGATGTTATTGGCGAAGGGCAGGCCCGTTACAGGATCGAAGATCTGTGCGGGCTGTCCGTTGATCAAGGTCTGCGAGAAATTACCCTGGCGCTCCAGCAGGGTCGGCACGGTGGAATAGGCGGTGAACGGCTGGTCGCCCAGCGTGCCGTTGTAGTGCAGAAAGAAGAACGTCTTGCTCGCCCCGTTATAGATGTGCGGAATGATGAACGGCCCGCCCATGGCGGCTCCGAATCGTTGCTGCAGGTAGGAAGGCTTCGGCGTCGAGGCCCCACGCAGGGCGTACGGCGAGGCATCGAGTGCTGCGTCGTCGGCCGAGTAGTACACCATGCCATGCGGCTGATTGAAATTGAAGCCGCGCCCGCCGCCGATCCGCATCGGTCCGCCACCACCGCCAAAGCCGCCGAATCCGCCCCCGCCCATCGAGCCGCCTGCGGCACTCTGAATTCCGCCTTGGTCCTGCTGATATTCCCGGAAGCGCGAGCGCATCTCGTCGCTGCTCATATTGGCGAAGCTCGGAGTCTGCGAGCCCGACACGGAGACTGACTCGGTCGCAACCGTCGTCGGAATGCCCGGAATCGGCATGCCGGCCGGCGCGACCGAATCAGTTCCGTTCCCTCCTGACTCGGCTCCGCCTTCGCCCTGCATGACTGACAGGGCCTGGAATCCGCGAAGCGCGGCGGCCGTTCTGGCTTGCGTATTGGCGCCTGCCGCTTGTGCCTTCGACAACAAAAGAATCTGCAAGTCAGCCCGCGGATTTTGTGTGGCCCCACTCACCGTGACGCGCACGATCGCGGTCGCGAACGCGGCCATCTGCGCCCGCACGACCCATTCACCATCGCTCGGCAGTGCTAACTGGTAGCTGCCATCCAACTGCGTCCATCCAACAACCTTTTGCCCGGTGCTGGGATTGGTGGCGCTTACCGTTGCTCCCGGGATGGGCGCGTTGCCCGACTTCACTACGCCGGTTAGAACGTGTGTGGCCGAAGCGGTTTCAGACGCAGAGGAGGAAGCGGCAACGCCGGCGGCTGCCGCCGAAGACTGCTGAACCGCCGGATGTGGGGTGACGGGCGGAGCCGAAGTCGAACCTTGAGACTGCGCGGTCAGACTCGCAGCGCTCAGCAACATCACGGCGAAGGACACCAGGACAGCAACTCTGCAGCGCGCCAGCATCTGCCCGCGCTCAAACGAAATAAGAAAAGAATGCATGAGTCTAGTCAACAACCAGCAATGGGAAGGGCTTTCCCGCATCCTCACTCGATGTTAACGGGTGGCGCCTTCCTCCACTACCAGTCGAACACAGGTGCCGTTGGCTGGTCGTAAGTTGTTGGTAAAGAATGGTAAAGAAATGCTGCACTCACCCACCAATCGGTTCTTCACGCCGGCAATTTCTCCCGTCAAGAGTTCCGGAAAAAGCGGCGCGCGGTTCCCGAATCAACCTCGCACTTGGAATCCGCTTTGAGCTCGGATAGGATGAGCAGCTGCTTTTCGGATGTTACTGGGCGGAAAACGCAGGCGAACTACCGGCGGAATGCTTCTTTGCCGACGACCTAATTGAAAGAGGCCCGCCAGCCAGCGGGCCTCGACTCTCAATCACATATTCCTCAAGCCGACCCGAAGGTCCGCGTCGAATCTACAACTTCTTCTTCGCCCATTGATCGATGCGATCGAGCGCGGTCTCGATGTTCTCGACAGAATTCGCCACGCTGAACCGCAGATAACCCTCGCCGTATTCTCCGAAGGCCGTGCCCGACAATGCCGCCACGCCGGCTTCCTCCAGCAGGGCATCGGCCAGCTTCTTCGACGGCCAGCCCGTCTGCTGAATGTTCGGGAAGGTATAGAACGCGCCTTTCGGCGACAGGCACGAGAAACCTTTGATCTGGTTGATGCCCTTCACAAAGACATCGCGCCGCTGCTGGAATTGCAGGCGCATCTTCTCCGGCTCGCTCTGATCGCCGCGAAGCGCCTCGATGCCCGCCCTTTGCGTAAAGCTTGCGGTGCAGGAGTTCGAGTTGGTCATGAGCCGCGCTATATGCACCGCCAGATCGGGACGCATCACGCCGTAACCCATGCGCCAGCCGGTCATGGCGTAGGTCTTGGAGAAGCCATCCAGAATAATGGTGCGGTCGCGCATGGGCTCGATCGCGGCGATGCTGTAGTGCTCGCCTTCGAACAGCAGGCGGTGGTAGATCTCGTCGGTCAACACCATGATCTCGCGATCGCCGATGGCCGCCGCTACGTCTGCGACATCCTGCTTCGTCATCACGCCGCCGGTCGGATTCTGCGGCGAGTTCAGGATGATCATCTTGGTGCGGTCGGTAATCAGGCCGGCCAGTTCGTTGACATCCAGGCGGAACTCGCGATTCTCGCGCAGCGGGATCGGAACCGCCTTGCCACCCACGAAGTTGATCATCGACTCGTAGATCGGAAAACCGGGGTTGGGGTAGATCACTTCATCTCCGGCATCGACCAGCGAGAGGATAGTGAAGAAGATGATTGGCTTGCCGCCGGGAACGACCACCACTTCCTCCGGTGTCACCGTGATGCCGCGCGAGCGGGAAACATCGTCGGCAATCGCCTGGCGCAGTTCGGGCAGTCCGGCAGACGGCCCATAATGCGTGTGACCTTGATGCAGCGCGTCTACCGCCGCTTCGACGATGTTGCCGGGTGTGTCCTGATCGGGCTCGCCGATTTCCAGGTGAACGATGCTGCGGCCCTGGCGCTCCAGCGCGCGCGCCCGCACCAGTACTTCGAATGCCGTCTCGGTGCCCAGCAGCGACATCCGCTTCGCCAGGCGTAATTGGGTCTCGGTGGTTGCCATAGACAAACTCAAGATTATACCTCTCAGTTGATCGGGGTGGGCCGCAAGGCTCCGTTTGCCATTCTCTATCCCGACAGCCGAGGAGGCTGTGATGCATGGCTGTGAGGGTTGTGATGCCGATACGGGATTTGTATCAGGGCACGACTTCCAGTCGTGCCGCAGCAGCGGGCAATGATAAGTGGCTTTTAGCCGCCGGCAGACAGGGGCCGAAGCCCCAAGCGAAAACGGCACGCTTTCCGGCATGGCCGAAGCCATGCCCTGACACAAACTATTTATGAGATGGCCTGCTAGGGAATCTCTGATTAAAGTCCGCGCGCCGGAGGCCGGGGCTAAAGCCCCTCAACAAAATAAGCAACTTCGACGCTGGCCTGAAGGCCAACTCTACCACCGAGGCCACTTATTCAGAGTCTCCCTAGCCACTACCCACTAGCCACTGGCTTATACGGCGTATTCGATCTCGAAGTCGATGCGCGCGGTGTGCTCCAGCATGGCGGACACGGAGCAGTACTTTTCTTTCGACAGATGCACCGCGTCTTCGATCGCTTTCTGGCTGACGTTCCCGCCCACCCGGAAGATCAGGCGGATGTCGGTAAACACTTTGGGGAAGGTATCAGCGCGCTCGGCAACAGCCCGCACCTCCAGGCTGGTAAACGGTTCGCGCTTCTTGCGGAGAATGCTGACGACATCGCTGGCGGTGCAGGCGCACAGACCGATCAGCACCAGTTCCAGAGGCGTACATGCGGTCTTCTGCTCGCCGGCATCGACTACCAGTGCATGGCCGCTGTCGGCCTGACCGACAAAACGGTCGTTGTCCGTCCACAAGGCTTTGGCTTCCATCATTCCGTTCGCGCCTTCCGATACCTTTTCTGCGTCGAGTCGAGCGCCGTGCCCGGCAGCTTCCGTTTGCCGAGCCTGCTTTACTGAGGATTCGGATTCTGCTTGGGATTCGGATCCGAACTCGGCTTCTGATCGCCGTAGATGGTGTATTGGGAGCTTGGCCGCTTCAATCGGATAACGATGTCACGCTGGGGCTGCTGGATGTCGAAGTCGTCCCCGAAGGTCTGAAAGCCATTCGCGATCACCTGAATCCGCAGCTTGCCGTACGGAACGCCATCGTACTCAGTCTTGCCGTCGAGATCCGTCTTCAGCTCAAAGCCATTCTTCGCCTGCTTGCCATCGTCGTTCACCGGATGCAACACTACCGCGGCGTTTCGCACTGGCTTGCCGTTGTCATCCTTGATCACGCTGAAGGTAACGATCGACGCCTGCCCCTGATCTTTCTTCTTGTCGCTGGCTCGCAGGAGCGCCGGTGTCACCAGCATAAGCACCACGGATAGCGCCAGGAATTTGGTCCTCTTCATAACGACTCGTATTTTAGGCGGCATGGTGCGGACGCTGCAAATTCGCAGGGACCCCGGCCCTTCTCCTGCGAACGAAGAATCGACCTCATTTGATCAAGGATGCCGGCCGCATTGAGCGGCTTTTTAATCCGTCGAATCGGGAGCTTTCGGCGCCGGTGCTGGCGCGCTGCCATCGCCTGGCGCCGGTTGTGCAGAGGTATCGCCGGAATTCGGTGTGGGCGCGTGCTTGGTCAGCGTAGGCCGGCCGTTATCGTCCGGTCCCACTGGAGCATCCTTGCCATCGTCCGGGCTTGGGGTGCCTCCGGCATCGACGGTGTCCGTTCCCCCCGTGCGCCGCATCAGCACGGGCCGGTGACTGTCTTGCGGACCGCCAATGCGGTGAACATTCTCCAGCGCAGCGAGACGCGCTTTGACGGCTTCAAACTCGCTGGTGTCCAGGATGTACTCAGGCCGGTCGGGAAGATAGTTTCTGATTTCGTCCTGCGCCGCTTTGATGCGGTCGCTGTTCATGGGATGCGTCGAGAAGGCCTTGGCAATGGCGTTATGCTTCTGCTTCTCATCCAGCTTCAATTTCTCGAAGAATTCCACGAAGGCATGCGGATCGTAGCCGGTCGCGTAATCGTATTCCAGGCCCAGCAGGTCGGCCTCGCGTTCGGCGTCGCGCGAGAATTTCAGGAAACCCAGCGGCACCGCCAGGCTGGCCGCTTCGCTGATCGCATACGCCACCGGGCCGCCGATCACCATCAGCGGAATCTGCGCCATGTTCCAGATCTGCGCCTTGGTCATGTTCTTGGTGGCATGGCGCGCCGCTACGTGCGCGATCTCGTGGGCCATTACGCCTGCCAGCTCGGCCTCGTTATCCGCATCAAGGATCAGCCCGCTGTCCACGTAGAAGAAGCCGCCGGGCAGCGCGAAGGCGTTGACCTCCTCACTGTCGATGACCTTGATGGTGAACGGCACCCGCGCATCCGAATTGCGCACCAGGTTCTGCCCGATGCGATTGACGTACTCGGTGATCATGGGGTCGTTGATGAGACGGCTGCTCTGCTCCACCTCGCGCGACAACTCGCGTCCCAGCGCAATCTCGCGGTCCAGAGAATAGAAGTTGATCCCGTTCCCGACATCACGGTGCCCAATCAGCGACACGTCATATTTCGCCTTGAGCGGTGGCCGCGTGTCCTGCACCAGCGACTTGGCGACCTCCGGATTCGCCGCAGCCGGCGGTGCGAGCACTGGCGGGTTGAGTGCGGGGACTTCGGCGGTGGGCGGGATCTGCTGGGCGGCGGCCTGGATCTGATCGCTGGTGAGGACCGGCGCGGGTTTTGCAGGATTCCCGAGGGCTGGAGCCGCATTCGGTTGCGTCGACGCCGTTGCCCCAGGCTTCGATGCGGCAGACAGTGGCGTGGCTGATCCTGCCGGCTGAGCCTGGGCCCACGCCAGCGTCGTCAGACAAATTACAAGGAGAGCATGCACACCCAGTGACCGGCGTGCACCACTCGTGAGCCGAACCACACCAAGGATCGCCACGATAGCACCCGTCCCAACAACCGATTATCCTGCTACAGCGGCTGCTCTGGAAGCAAATAAATTTGTGGGCGGATCGTCAGCCGACTGCAGACCGAATTCGACCAAGCCCAAAACGCACGCTCTTGATGAGTAGCGTTGACCTTGTGTTCCCAGGCACGACGTCGCTCCGCAGCCGGCCGACACCTGCAGTGCGAACTGCCGCCGCGATAAGCCACACAGCGGGATGGTGTTAGCCTGGGAGCGTGACCCCCCGTGACCTCCGGGGAAAACGGGAGAAACGTTCAAGCCGGGTAGCGGCGGCAAGGCCATGATCCTATCTGCAACAGACTCCTCCCACTCGCACAGTAATGGCCGATATGACCAAGACATCATTCCATCTCAGCCTCCTAAGCGGTGTCTAATTTACTGAAAACAATGTATATATTGCACGTCAAGCACCAAGATGAAATTTGAGTGAATTGCGCTCACATCCGGCTTGACAACGCCACATCGATCCCCGCTATGATTAGCACTCGTTGATAGTGAGTGCTAGCAGCGCCTTAGAACCACTCCGCTGACATTCCTTCAACTGCCGGGTTAACCCCCAAACTTCATGACACCAATGCCGCCCAGAACGCAGCTTACTCGCGCCACGGACGGCCAACTTATGTGCAATCCAACCTGTAAACGCTCGAAAGGAGTTTACGAATGGCGACAAAGCTGACTCCCCTGCATGACCGCATCGTGATTCGCCGCGTGGAAGAGGCCGAGACCACCCGTGGCGGAATCATCATCCCCGACAGCGCGAAAGACAAGCCGCAAGAGGGCGAAGTGATTTCGGTAGGCCGGGGCAAGACCAACGATAAAGGCGAGACCTTCCCTCTCGATGTGAAGGCGGGCGACCGCGTTCTGTTCGGCAAGTATGCCGGCACCGAGATCAAGATCGATGGTGAAGACTTCCTGATCATGCGCGAGGAAGAAGTCCTCGGCATCCTGGAAGGCGCCACCAAGCCCGCGCTCGCGACCAAGTAATCAATAGACCTGTCGTCACGGGTTTCAACGTCAGTCCGGTTGTTTGAGAGAGCACTTACCGACAACCGACCACTGACCACTGACAACTGATTTTTTAAGGAGATTGAAAAACATGGCAAAGCAGATTGTGCATGGTGAGGATTCACGGCAGGCGATTCTTCGCGGCGTGAATGTACTGGCCGATGCTGTCAAAGTCACGCTCGGTCCCAAGGGCCGCAACGTGGTCATCGAAAAGAAATTCGGTTCGCCGCTCATTACCAAGGACGGCGTTACCGTTGCCAAGGAAATCGAGCTGAAGGATCCGCTCGAGAATATGGGCGCGCAGATGGTGCGCGAAGTCGCCTCCAAGACGTCCGACGTCGCCGGCGACGGCACCACCACCGCGACCGTTCTGGCGCAGTCCATCTTCCGCGAGGGCGTGAAGACCGTGGCTGCCGGCGCAAACCCGATGGCGCTGAAGCGCGGCATCGACAAGGCGATCACCGCCGTATGCGGCACCCTCGACAACGACGGCAACCGCAATCCTGGCGCGCTCGACAAGCTGTCGCAGAAGGTTACCGGCGACATGATCGCGCAGGTCGGCACTATCTCCGCCAACAATGACGAGACCATCGGCAAGATCATCGCCGAGGCCATGAAGAAGGTTGGCAAAGACGGCGTCATCACCGTGGAAGAAGCCAAGACGATGGAAACCCAGTTGGAAGTCGTCGAAGGCATGCAGTTCGACCGCGGCTACCTCTCGCCCTACTTCGTGACCGATCCCGAGCGCATGGAAGTCGTGCTCGAGAACGCCTACATCCTCATCCACGAGAAGAAGGTTTCCTCGATGAAGGACCTGCTTCCCCTGTTGGAGCAGATCGCGAAGAGCGGCCGTCCGCTGGTCATCATCGCGGAAGACGTGGAAGGCGAAGCGCTCGCTACCCTCGTGGTCAACAAGCTGCGTGGCACCCTGAATGTCGCGGCCGTTAAGGCCCCCGGCTTCGGCGACCGCCGCAAGGCAATGCTGCAGGACATCGCTATCCTGACCGGCGGCAAGGCCATCACCGAAGACCTCGGCATCAAGCTGGAGAATGTTCAGATGGCGGATCTTGGCCAAGCCAAGAAGATCACCATCGACAAGGACAACACCACCATCGTCGAAGGCAAAGGCAAGCCCGGCGACATCGAAGGCCGCGTAAAGGAAATTCGTGGCCAGGTCGAGAAGACCACCAGCGATTACGACCGCGAGAAGTTGCAGGAGCGGTTGGCCAAGCTGGTGGGTGGCGTAGCCGTCATTAAAGTCGGCGCCGCGACCGAGACCGAGATGAAGGAAAAGAAAGCCCGCGTGGAAGATGCAATGCACGCAACCCGCGCTGCCGTGGAAGAAGGCATCGTCCCGGGTGGCGGTGTGGCGCTAGTGCGCTGCATCCCTGCCATCGACGCCCTGAAGCTGGAAGGCGATGAGAAGATCGGTGCCAACATCGTGCGCCGCGCCCTCGAAGAGCCTCTCCGCCAGATCGTCGGCAATGCCGGTGAAGAAGGCGCAATCGTTGTGGGCCGCATCCGCGATTCGAAAGAACAGAATTTCGGATACAACGCCCAGAACGGCGAGTTCGGCGATCTGGTGAAGCACGGCGTCATCGACCCGACCAAGGTTGCGCGTACGGCTCTGCAGAATGCCGGCTCGATCGCGGCCTTGATGCTGACCACCGAAGCCCTCGTGGCTGAGCTTCCGGAAGAGAAGAAGGAACCGGCGATGCCTCACGGCGGCGGCGGCATGGGCGGAATGTACTAAAGACAGCCGTCAGCTGTCAGTTGTCAGTAAGAAACGGGTGCCCCATTCAAGCGCAAGCTTGAGTGGGGTTTTTCTCTGCGTCCGAGCCGCGGGCGCTCATCCTGAGTGAGGGACTTCAGTCCCGAGTCGAAGGATCTGAGTAGTAAATGCCCTGTTCTAGCCTGCTTTCGGCTCTAGGGCGGGGCATTTTTGTGTCTACGCTACTCGGTGAGAAATCGTCCCGAATGTGAGGGGAAAGACTTCACGAGCCGCGCAGCGACGATATGCGCGACCTTACCAGGATCAGAACTGTCAGGCTAGCTAATCAGGAAGTCCGGTGTCCTGCCGAAGGCTTGCTTCAGGTAACTGGAGCGCACGGTTTCGGGCGTGTGAGCAGCCACGGCGCTCGCCAGTGGCTTGTGAAACAGCACGTACAACGCAAGTTCCAGCCGATCGGAGATACCCAGCTTGTCAAAGATCGTCTTAATGGCGCTCTTGACCGATTGCTCTGTGGTGCCCAGTTGCTGGGCGATCTCGCGGTTCTTGTAGCCGTGCATGACGGAGTTGATAATGCGGAGCTCGGTGGTGCTCAGCCGATCGCGAGCACGTGCCCCGGTGAGGTGGGCGCTCACTTCCTGGGTTGTGAAACAGCCTTGCTGAACAAATCCTTCGCCCTCCGCCAACCGGCGCACCGCGGTCACCACCGTCTTAGGATCGGCGGAGCGGTAGATCACGCCCTGGAAACCGAGATCGACATACTGAGGAGCGAATTCGCCCTTTTCCGCCAGCATCAGCAAAGCCGTCCGCTCTTTTTTCGCTAGCTCCTTAAGCGCCGGCAGGACCGCCAGGAACTCCTTCGAAAGCACCGCCACATGTGGACGGAATCGCTGGACGGCGCTCATGAATTGCTCGGGAGAGACAGGCTGTCCCACGATGCGAATGTCTTCTTCCGCGGCCAACACCCGGGCCATACCCGCCCGAAAAATTGGCTGATGGTCAGCGAGGATGACATTGATCATATAAACCTAACTGCAATCGAAGTTCCTCTTAGAACTCCATATTGAACATTCCATTCCTCTATTTTGAATCCCCGAGAATAGACCTGTCTGCACAACACTTTAACTGCACTGCTTCAGACGCGAGTCGGCCTGCGAACGCAGTTATTGCTCGAATCGACACTTATTTACCAGATATGCGCGCTGACTTCCAGTCAAGATCCAATGAATCGCTGCCACCCCTGCCCCTGTGGCAGCGTTCTAACGCGCACGGCTTGGCGCTTTTTCCTCAGCGGCAATATCCTCAGTAAGCATCGTCTCCACCTCGAAGCGCGTCACTCCGCTTCACGATAGAATTACCGACTGAGCGCAAGGAGATGCCGCCCATCATGTCCAGCCCAAATGCACCGTGGCCGCCACTTCCCTACAGCGAGTTTTCCTCCACCCAGTATCTGCTCCACATGACCCTGCAAGCCATTGGCAAACTCAAGCTCTACGAGCCCTTCGAGCCGCAGTGGGCCGAGGTGCCGCTGTGGCTCACCAGCCGTGGGCTTACTACCGGACCGATCCCGTATCGCGGTGGCGCCTACGAGGTCAGCGTCGATTTCCTCTCGCACACCGTGAGCCTCGCCACCAGCTGGGGCTCCCACGGCAGCTTTCAGCTTGAGCCCATGCCCGTCTGCAGCTCTATATCGCGGCTGCTGGGAATGCTGCGCGACGGCGGTGTCGAGGTCAGCATCAACATGAAGCCGCAAGAGGTCGCCAACACCATTCCCTTCGATCAGGACACGGCTCCGCGCGCCTACGATTCCGCGCTGGTCAATGCCTGGTGGCGCATTTTGCTCAGCATTCATCGCGTGATGCAGATCTTTCACGGACGCTTCAACGGCAAGACGCAGCCCATTGGAGTGATGTGGGGCACGCTCGACATCCGCGATGTTCGCTACAACGGAAAGGCGGTCGCGCCCGGCGACAAGGCAGGCTACATCCGCCGCAACGCCATGAATGAGGAAATGATCGAAGTGGGATGGTGGGCCGGCAGCGACGCCTATCCCAAACCTGCGTTCTATTCCTTCACGTATCCGCAGCCGCGCGGAATCGAACAGTCGCAGATTGCGCCCGCCGCGGCACGCTGGGATACAGCGATGGGCGAGTTCCTGCTCGACTACGACGACCTGCGGCAATCGGCTGATCCCGATGCCGATCTGCTCTCGTTCTTCGAGGCCACCTACAAGGCGGGTGCTTCATTAGCCGGATGGGATTCGAAATTATCGGGCACCGGTAAGCCCGAGTAGCATCGATTTCTTCTGCGCAACATCCATTAGCGCAACGGAGACCTCATGAGCAAAGTCTGCGGACATCTGAAGGAAATCGAAAAAGTCGCGCCCAGCGGTCCCGGCTGCGTGGAGTGCATGGCCCACGACGGCTGGTGGGTTCACCTGCGGCGCTGCGCCACCTGCGGCCACATCGGGTGTTGCGACTCCAGCCCCAACCGCCACGCCCGCAAGCACGCGCAGCACGAGAAGCATCACATCATCCAGTCGTACGAGCCAGGCGAAGACTGGCTGTACTGCTTCGCCGACGACCTGACGTTCGACATCCCGTCCATGGACGACTCGCCCAGCCATCCTCCCGGATGGAGCCCCGGCCCTCCCGGCAAAGTGCCGGTGGAATAGAACGGATACCAGGGGTACAAACCAGGTCAGCAGGTACACCGCGGGTGATGCGCTTCGACGCCTGCCGCATCCTGGCTACGCAAGATCGTGTGCAGCTCGCCCAAACCAGTCCCGCTTGCGGGAGGGAAGATCCTAGCCCAGCGCTTCAGCGCTGGGTCGGCGCCCAAAATATGATCCGAGTCCCGGCAGGGACGGCGCGCCTGAATGCGCAGTGTACCAAGCTATAGGGGTGTTTCGACTCCGGTTCGCAGAAGACGCGAACCTCCGCTCAACATGACAATCCCGAGGGGTTCGCAATTTAAGAATCGAAATACTCTCGACATGCCGATCGCATTTCGTCCCGAATCTCGATGCACGCGCGAAAATTTATCCGGCCCACTGTCGTCGCGGAACCATCTCCTAAGGTATAGTTCCCACCTCACGCGACCCCGCACCCAGAGAAAGGAGCACCTATGATCTTCGTTCTTGCTTTCTGCATTGGCATCATTGCCGGTCTGCGCTCAATGACTGCGCCCGCTACCGTCAGCATCGCGGCGTGGCTCAAGTGGTTCAGCCTGGAAGGCTCGCCGCTGCACTTCATGGCGTCGGGCATCACGGCCCTGATCTTCGGCATACTAGCGCTCGGCGAACTGGTGGCCGACAAGCTACCGTCCACGCCGAACCGCACCGCGCCCGTCGGCTTGTCGGCGCGCGTGGTGACTGGCGGCCTGTGCGGAGCGACCCTGGCCTCGGGCGGCGGGCAGTCGCTGGTCGTTGGCGCTTGTCTGGGAATCGTGGGTGCGCTGGTCGGCACCTTCGGCGGATTCCAGGTGCGCACCAGCCTGATGAAGGTTATGCCCCCCAACGCCGCTGCGGTGCTGGAGGACGTTGTCGCCATCGTCGGCGGGCTGGTGATTTCGTCGCGCGTGTAGAACGATGGACGGCTGGGGTTGTCGGACCGGAGTGACGGAATTTGCGCACCACCCTTCGCCAACCGTTACTTTGGTAATAATCCTTTCGCAATATTGACGGCAGCGTTAGAACCGCTATCCTGCTAGTTTGGGCTGCGTGTGCCGCCAGGGCGGCGCCTGCTTCGTAAAGGATTTGCGATGGAAACTCCAGCCCGCTCTTTGACAATCTCGCATGGGTTAACCATGTCGTACACTCGGAGGCTTCCCGCCGAGCAGCTTGTTCTCACCAAGGTGAGCCAGTGAGCGTGCCTAACGTGTGCGCTAAGTCCTTTGAGCGGAATATTTTGACCTCTAACTCCTTTGAGTCGGAATATTTTGCAAGGAAAGATTTTTTCTGACTGTTTGTTTTCAATATTTTGCATTGGGGTGGGGGGAGGGGGGTACGAGCCAGGGCAGCTTGGTACCCATTAACGAAAGCATTAACCGACCAGCGCAGGCGCCCCTCGTCCCGCGGCCCGCTCCCGACGCGAACGAAAGCCGAAGACCGGCACATCCGCTATTATGGTGCGCAGTGGCGAATCCGCACGCGCCACCGATCTTCGCCGGAAGGGGAGCCGGAATTTTTGACCGAACGCCTCTATTACACCGATTCTTTTCTCCACGAGTTTGAGGCACGCGTCGCCACCGTTCGCGCCGACGGCGCAAGCTCCGCGGTCATTCTCGATCGTTCGGCGTTTTACCCGACCAGCGGCGGCCAGACCTTCGACACTGGCTGGCTGGAGCTGGTAAGCGCGAACGGTTCGCCGCTCCGACTGCGCGTCGCCGACGTCACCGAGGACGAGCAGACTGGCGAGGTGCTGCACAAGATCGAAGGCTCGCCCGACGGACTGGCCAGCGGGGCCGCGGTGCGCGGGATCGTCGATGCCGAGCGCCGTCGCGATCACATGCAACAGCATTCCGGACAGCACGTACTGTCAGCAGCGTTTGAAAAGTTGTACAGCTTCCCCACCGTCTCCTTCCACATGGGCGACGAGAGTTGCACCATCGATCTGGCGGCGCAGGCGATCAGCCCGCAACAGCTCGAGGCAGCCGAACGGCTGGCCAACGAGGTGATCGCCGAAGACCGTCCGGTGGAAATTCGCTTTGCCACGGCTGACGAAGCCCGCACTCTGGGCGTCCGCAAGATTCCTCCAGCGGAACGCGAGAAGCTGCGCCTCATCGACATGCGCGACTTCGACCTGAACGCCTGCGGCGGAACTCACGTGCGCAGCACCGGCCAGATCGGCGGACTGCTGGTGCGCAAGACCGAGAAGGTAAAGCAGGGCGTGCGCGTCGAGTTCGTCTGCGGCCTGCGCGCGGTGCGCACGGCTCGGCGCGACTTCCAAACGTTGACCGACGCAGCCGCGGTTTTCTCGGCGCATATCTGGGATGTTCCGCAGCAGGTGCGCAAGTCGCTGGACGAGATTCGCACTGCGGTGAAGGCGCAGCACCGTCTGCTGGAAGAGGTTGCGGAACTGCAAGCCGCGCAGATGTTGCACGCTGCCGGCGAGGTCGCGAACGGCTCTGGAACCAAGCTGGTCATGCAGTTCTTCGCCGACCGCGATCTGGAGCTTCATCAAGATGCTGGCGCAGAAGCTGACCAAGTCCGGCGAGTGCGTTGCGCTGTTGGGTTGCGGAGGCGCGCAACCGTCGATCGTCTTCGCCCAGACGCCCGGCTTGCCGAATGACATGGGAGCGCTGATGAAGGCAGCCGTGCAGAAACTCGGCACGCCGCGGCGGCGGCGCGCGTGACATGGCCCAGGGCGGCGCGCCCGATGCTGCCGCCGCCGAGCAGGCATTACACGACGCAACTCGAGAGTTTGAAGGGGCGTAGCTTTAGCTACGCCGAAACTTGCAACAAACACTTTCGGGGCTTTGCCCCGCGAGGCGCTTAGAAAGAATTTTGGACAATCGTCTCATTCTCGTCACCTTGTTGATTCGCCTCGGCGTTGCCGCGGCGATCAGCAGTGTGCTGGTGCGCGCCCGCCGCTTCCGCGTACTGCTGTTCCGCGAAGAGCGCACGCTGGGCGAAAAAATTGAGATTGTCTTCATCGTAGGCACGCCGATCATGCTGGGCGTATTAGCGCGGAAGTGGGTACCGAGCTTTTACGCCGCCGACATCTCCTTCGTAGGCGCGATCCTGATCGGGATCATTGCCGGCCGCCTGGCGGGAGTTACGGGAGGGATTCTGGTCTCCATTCCCGCCCTTTTCTGGGGCGAGTGGCTGGCGCTGCCGATGAATGTCTTAGCCGGTCTGCTGGCCGGCGTTTTGCGGCACATCGCTCCCGAACGCGAGGCCATCTGGTCGTTCTCGCCGCTGTTCGATCTCAGCATCTATCACTGGATTCGGCGCAGCATCCGCAAGTCACTCATCGACTGGCAAACATCGTTTTTCTTTCTGATCCTGCTGCTCGAGTTCGTCCACATTCAATTGCACCGCGCTTTTCCCAGGCGGATTTTCGCCCTGCAATCAAACAACTGGCTGGTAGCGCTCGCCATCTACGCAGGCACCGTGATGGCGGTTGCCATCGCGCTCAAAGTTCTGAACAACGTGCGCATCGAGATGAAGCTGGAGCAGCAGGAACGGCTGGTCCTGCAGTCACGCATGGAAGCCTTGCAGAGCCAGATCAACCCGCACTTCCTGTTCAACACGCTGAACTCGGTAGCTTCGCTGGTGCGGCGCGATCCCGACTCGGCGCGCGAGATGATCGTGAAGCTGGCGAACATTCTGCGGCGCCTGCTCCGCAAAGGCGATTCGTTCGTGCCCCTGCGCGAGGAGCTGGAGTTTCTCGACGATTATCTCGACATCGAAGTGGCCCGCTTCGGGGGCGACAAGCTGAAGGTCGTGAAGGAGCTGGATCCCAAGTCGCTCGACCATCTTGTCCCCAGCATGATTCTGCAACCGCTGGTGGAGAATTCCGTGAAGCACGGCTTGGCCGACAAGATCGAAGGTGGCAGCGTGCATGTGCGTACCCGCTGCGCCGATCATCGCGTGGTCATCGAAATTGAAGACGACGGCGTCGGGATGCCGGAAAACGGCGCCAGTCCATCGTCTGGAACGGGCATTGGCATGGTGAATGTTTCCGAGCGCCTGCAGGTTGTCTACGGTGATGCCGCCGAAATCAGCGTCGAGAGCCAGCCCGGACGAGGCACACTGATCCGTCTCGTCCTGCCGATCCTCGACGCGGAAGAAATGGGCGGGTCGGTGGCCGGCGCAATTTACGAGGCGCGCTCCAGCACTCCGCGATAGAAGGCTTCGTACATCGGAATAATTTTGCTGGCGCAGAAACGGGCTTGCGCACTGGCCCGCGCGCGCTTCGCCATCGCCGCCAGCTCCGGTTCATCGGAGAGCAGTTGGATTGCATAGTCGGCCATCGCCTGAACATCGCCGACAGGCGCGAGAAATCCGCTGATGCCGTGTTCGATGACTTCTGGAAGCCCGCCGACATTGGTCGCGATAGGGACCGCTTCGCAGGCCATGGCTTCCAGCGCCGCCAGTCCGAACGACTCGAGTTCGCTGGGCAATAGCATCACATCGGCGAGGGGAAGCTTTTCCTGCACGCGGTCCTGCTTGCCGAGGAAATCGATCTTGCCGTGAATTCCCTTCTGCACGGCAAGCCGTTCGGCCGCGGGCCGCTCGGGACCATCGCCGATCATAAGCAGCCGCGAAGGAACCTGCTTCTGCACCAGATCGAAGATCTCGATGACATCCTGAATGCGCTTCACCGGCCGGAAGTTGGAAAGGTGAACCAGGATCTTCTCGTTGTTGCCGGCGTATTCCATGCGATGCGCCATCACGGCCGCGGTCCGATGATAGAGGTCGCAATTGACGAAGTTAGGAATAACCTCGATCGGCGTCTGCACCTCGAAGATGTCGAGCGTGCGCTGCTTGAGGTAATTGGAGATCGAGGTCACGCCGTCACTCTGGTCGATGGAGAAGCGTGTGATCGGCAGATACGAAGCATCGGCTCCCACCAGCGTGATGTCGGTGCCGTGCAACGTCGTGACATAAGGCAAGCGCCGGCGACGCGTGTCCGCCCGCTTGGGATCGCAGGCCAGCATCTGGCGCGCCAGCATCGCGCTCACCGAATGTGGAATCGCATAATGCACATGCAGCAGATCGAGATCGTAAATCTCCGCCACTTCGGCCATGCGCGTCGCCAGCGCCAGATCGTAAGGCGGATACTCGAACAGCGGATAGCGCGAGACCTCCACCTCGTGATAGTGAATATTGGGCTGCGGCTCGGTGAGGCGAATCGGCTGCGAGTAGGAGATGAAGTGGACTTCGTGATCGCGCTGCGCCAGTTCCAGGCCCAGCTCGGTTGCGACCACGCCACTTCCACCATAGGTTGGATAACAGGTGATGCCGATCTTCATAGGAAATAGACTCGCTTCCGCACGCCCGTTTGAGGCATGGACCAACCATACCTTATCGCTTACCGGGATCCGTAATGAGGCTATGCGATTGGATGGATTCGGCGAAGGAAGCGATTCAGCGGTGTGTCTCGGAAGAATCGCGGCTGGAATAACAATTCCTGAGCGAACTCCGGTTGCTGTGGTAGAGCGTGCCTTCACGTGGCGCTGAAGGGCGACACCGCCCGCTCGGATCACAGGCTACTGCGTACTGGCTTCGGCGCTGTCGAGCGTGGTGGCTGGAAATTGAGGAGTAATGGGCTGCAGGAGAAGCAGCTTGGAGCGACCTTCGCGGCCTCCAGGAACCACGATCATCTTCTTCTCCGGGTCATAGGCGACGGTATGACCTTTCACGTCGGGGCTGATTTCGTCGGCCGCGGTCAGGCGTTGGCCGTCAGCCCGCAGCATCAGCAGCGATCCGCCACCGGCCGCATAAACTGTGCGCGATGCGGGATCGAGCCACAGCATGTCCACCCCGGCAGAAGCAGGAACGCGATTCACTTCCGCACCGGTTTCGGGGTTGATGGAGAGAACCGCATGTCGCACTGCGACGTATAGGCACTTGGTCTGCGGGTCGTAAACAATGCCGGTTGGCTGCGAGGCATTGAGCTCAATGCGGCTTGCTATCCGGAGCTGCGCGTCGACGGCTTCGATCTCGCGATGATCCTGAATCGTGAGATAAACCAGACCGCGCCCGGCATCGAGTGCCATGTGACTCGGACTTCCGTCGAGCTGAACCGTTCCGGTATTTTGCCGGGTCGACAAATCGAGCAGTGACACCGTGCTCTGTTCAGGGTCCGTCCAATAAAGCATCTTGCCGGAAGCATCGAGCAGCAAAGCGTCAGGAGAGCCCTGCACCGGAATTTGTGCCACGACTTTCCAATCGCCGATCGTGATGACGGCAATCGAGCTGCCGTCCCGGTCCGCAACGTACACCTTGCCGCCCTGCTCGTCGACGGCGATTCCGCGCGGCGACCGCAGCCCTTCAATCTGGGCAACGACACGCCGCCTCGCCGGATCGAAAACGTCGACCGTCGATGCGCCCGTATGCGTCATCAGCAGCATGCCATTGGCGAACGCGAGTGTGTCGAAGCCGGGCGCGCCGACAACGTCGACCATGCCGAGTTGGCGCATCTGTTGCGCTGCCCACGCGGGACAGCCCGAAACTGCGAGGGCAAGCAGCGCAACGAGGAAGGCCTTTGGAAAGTGCATAAGATCGGACATCGCAAAACTGCTTCGGCAGCTAAGATGCAGAAGGAGAGCCAATCTGCTGCCTGCGTAAGCAAGAGCACTTCGTAATAGGCGAAGTTGATCAGCAGCAATACGGGGAGGATGCGGCGCTGAAGGTCGGCTCCAGCGCGCGTTCAGGGTAGGCGGAAGCAATGGTGGAACGATCTAGGCCTTTTCCAGATTCAATGCCCGCCGGAAGGAGCCGCGGTCGCTGGCGATCTTTTCCTGCAACAGCATGATGGCGTAGATCAACTGCTCTGGACGCGGCGGACATCCGGGAACGTACACGTCTACGGGAATCCACTGATTCACGCCCTGTACCAGCGCGTAGTTGTTGAAGACGCCACCCGAAGTTGCGCAGGCTCCCATGGAGATGACCCATTTGGGCTCGGGCATCTGCATGTAGAGTTCGCGAATCACCGGAGCCATCTTCTGCGAGACCCGTCCGGCGATGATCATCAGGTCCGATTGCCGCGGCGAGGGTCGGAAAACCTCGGCTCCGAAGCGCGCAATATCGAAACGTGCCGCGCCCATCGACATCATTTCGATGGCGCAGCAGGCCAGGCCGAAGGTCATTGGCCAGATGGAATTCTTGCGCACCCAGTTGACCACGGCGTCGAGCGACGCCATGACGACTCCCTCGTGCGGCTGTGCGCCAAACACAGCCCGCAACACCTGGCTCTGGCTCTGATTTGAGCCGACGAGGTTATCGAAGCGTTCCGAGCCTGGCTCGGGATTGTCGAAGTGCGGAATATGCGAACTCATCTCTTTCATTATACCGCCATGAGGTCAGGGATTCCGGCCAGTATCGAAACGGCTGTTCGTCGCGGGCCAGCGATGTTGCGGTTGCAGCGATGGCAGGTGCAAAAGACCACCCAACAGGTTCACAATGAAGGTAGAGACTCAATGTCGGAAGGAGGGCATCATGCGACTTTCGATCAAGGCCATGACCATTGTCTGCGCGTTGCTTTGGGGAGGCGGAATTCTGTTCGTGGGACTGGTCCACCTGGCGAGTCCGGCTTACGGTACCAGCTTTCTGGAAGGAATCAGCTCCGTTTATCCGGGCTTCCACGGAGCCCGCAGCTTCGGCGACACTCTCGTCGGTACAGGGTACGCGCTGATCGACGGCGGCTTGGGAGGCTTCTTCCTGGCCTGGCTCTACAACCTGGTGGCCGAACAGAAATCCTGACCCAGGGCAGATGACTCTTGGGATCGCTTAGCAAGAACACGATCGGCTGGCGGCCTCGCATCAGTACAGCAGGTACTTCGCCCGGATGGCCATGAATTGTTCGACGCTGTCGCGCCAACTATCGGCGATGCGCCGCGGATCCTCCCCCGCCTGCAAGGCAAAGAACGCAGCCTGGTTCGCCATCAGTGTATTCATGCGAATCAGATCGAACTGATAATCGAAGAGCTTATGCAGCGCTGAGGCCAGCTCGATGCCCAGCTCCGGAGCGTCGAGCACTTCTCGATTGGTGACAACCAGGTTCACGCCTTTACATTCCTGGTGGGCAAAATTGTTGGCCGCCGGGGTGAACGTCGTCGGCACAAAGCGCACGCCGGCAATGTTGCGCGCGTTCAGATAGGTGGCGAGTTGTTTGCCGTTGATCCACGGCGCGCCCACCACCTCAAACGGCGTATCGGTGCCGCGTCCGACCGAGACATACGTTGCTTCGATCAGCGCCACGCCGGGATAGAGCGTCGCCTGCAACAGGTCGCGCAGATTGGGAGAAGGATTGACCCAGACCTGCGAGGTGGAATCGAACCAGTCGCCGCGCATCCAGCCGCTCATGGGAACGACCGTCAGATTGGCGTTGAGGTGCTTCTCGGTGTTGAACAGCTTGGCCAGCTCCCCAATCGTCATCCCATGTCGCACCGGAATGGGATAGTAGTTGGTGAAGGTCTCCTTCCCGGCATCCGACAATGGTCCCTGCACATACGCGCCATTGAGCGGATCAGGCCGGTCCAGCACGACGATCCTCTTCCCTGTTTTGGCCGCGGCCTCCAGAAAATAGCCCAGCGTCGTCTCGTAAGTGTAGAAGCGCACGCCGACGTCCTGGATATCGAAGACGATCACGTCGACATTCTTCAGGACATCGAGCGACGGCCGGCGCTTGGCATCCGTATCGCCGTAGACGCTGTAGACCGTGACGCCGGTCGCGCCATCTTTCGAGTTGCCGATGGCCGTCGTGTCGGCGGTTCCGGTCAGACCATGTTCGGGACTGAAAATCGCCGTCAGCTGCAATCCGCTTGCGTGGGCCAGCACGTCGATAGTCCGCCGACCCTGGCTGTCTACACCGGTCTGGTTGGTCACGAGTGCAATGCGAGTTGTCTTTGCGTCCGGCACCCGCAAAGCGTCGAGGTTCTGCTGCTCTGCGACGTCGATGCCATTGAGTACCTGCCCATTGCGCACGACAAGGCGACGGCTGGCCACCGCAGCCTCGTTGTAGCCGGTGATCCGCGCCAGCCGCATCTTCTGCTCTTCACTGGGCGTCAACTGGAGGGCTGCCGTCACTGCGGTCGCGACTTCTGTACGCAATGCGATAACGTTACCGCCCTTGGCGTGCACGGCGTTCGTTAGCAGACATGATGTACGTATTGGTGGTGGGATCGATCCACAGCGAAGTCCCAGTGAATCCGGTGTGGCCGAAGGAACCTACCGGCAGCAGATCGCCGCGATTCGACGAGTAGGGACTGTCGATGTCCCATCCCAGGCCGCGAACGTCGGTAAAGTTTGGCGGCTGCTGCGGCGTGGTCATCTTCTCCACAATTAAGGGCGACAGGATCGAACCTCCGCCGTTGAGCAGCATCTGCGCGAACTTCGCGACATCGTCCGCGGTGGAAAACAGGCCCGCGTGCCCGGCAACGCCGCCCATCTGTCGCGCCGTCGGATCGTGTACTACGCCGCGCAGCATTTGCCCGGTGCGTTCGTCGTGCTCGGTGGGAGCGATGCGGTTATTCCATGCAGCGGGCGGCAGAAAGCGGGTTTCATTCATGCCCAGCGGGCTGAAGACGAAGGTTTGCGCGTAGGCATCGAGCGGCACTCCGCTGACTCGCTGCACCAATTCTCCAAGCACCACGAAGTTGATGTCGCTGTAAACGAAGGCAGAGCCTGGCGGGTTGATCAGCTTCTCGGCATTCGCGCGCTTGTAGCCTTCTTCGACTCCGGTCCAATACGGATTCAGATCGAGATCCGGGCGCAAACCGGAATAATGCGTCAGCAATTGCCTGACCGTTACGTCTCCCTTGCCGTTCTGGGCGAACTCGGGAATGTACTTGGCCACCGGATCGTTCAGCTTCACCTGTCCCAGTTGCACCATGCGCATGACGCAGGTGGCGGTGGCGATGACCTTGGTCAGCGACGCCATATCGAAAATCGTGTCGGGAGTCATCGGCTCGCGGGCAGGCTCCAGCTCACGAAAACCGAAAGCCTTGCGGTACACGACTTGCCCGTTGTGTCCGACCAGCAATACCGCGCCCGGTGCCACGGCTTTTTCCACCGCGTTCTTCAGAACCGCGTCCACCGGGGCGAACCGATCCTGCGTCGCGGCAGTGGAAGGCGCCTGCGCTTTGCCTGAGGTTGTGGAGGAGGACTGCCCCGCCAGCGGCGACAACAGCGAAACGATACAGATAAATTCAAGGAGCAGCGTGGCCGGACGCGGCAGACGAAGCTTCAACGGGATCAAACCTCTCTCCTGGAGTAACCAATCGCCCAGGCTCGGCGCGGCATCAACGCAGAGCAAGATGAGCAAGCTATTATAGGTTGCACGTCACTTCACGTCCGCCACGAGGATTGCCACTGAACCACGCACCGCAACAGTCGGGAGCGCTCCTGCCGGCCTTCGACGATCAGGAAGCCCGCTTCGCGAGGGCCTTTGCGGTGATTCGTGACGGCATTGCCCAGCGCGCTTTCCCCGGTGCCGCGCTCGCGGTCACTCATGGCGGAGCGTTGGTCGCCCTGCAGGGCTTTGGCGCGTTCACCTATGACGAAGGCGCGCGCAGGATTGAGTCCGGAACCGTATTCGACCTCGCCTCGGTGACTAAGGCGCTGGTGACCACCACTGTGGCGATGTTGCTGATGGAACGCGGACAACTTGTACTGGAGCAACCAATCGACAGCATTCTGCCGGAGTTCATCTCGCTGGCCCCGGCCCATGAGCGCCGAAGGCGCAGAGCCGTGACCGTGAGAATGCTGTTGGCGCACTCCAGCGGGCTGCCGGCCTACGAGAAGCTCTTCGAGTTCGCGTCCACCCGTCACGACCTGATTCGCGCTGCGATGACCACGAGGCTGATCGCCGATCCGGGAGAACGCGCGGAGTACAGCGACATCGGATTTATTCTGCTCGGCGAATTGCTGGAGCGGATTGCTGGTACATCGCTTGATCAATTTGCACAGGAGGAAGTTTTCGTGCCACTCGGGATGGCCGTGCGCGAAGTTCCACCCTCCTCCGCCGGAGCGCCCGCAAATCCCTCCCACCGAGGATGACCGCACCTTTCGCAAGCGAGTCATCCAGGGCGAGGTCAATGATGAGAATGCGTTTGTAATGGGCGGCGTCAGCGGGCACGCTGGCTTGTTTGCGCCGGTGGAGAATGTCGCCCGCTTCGCTGAATGCATGTTGCGAGGAGGAGCGCCCATCCTGCGGCCTGCCACCGTTGCCCTGTTTACGAAGCGTGAGCGGTTGCCGCAGGGCACCTCCCGCGCTTTGGGCTGGGACACCCCGTCCCAACCATCCTCGTCCGGGAAATACTTCAGCCCGTCATCCTTCGGGCATCTCGGATTCACTGGCACATCCCTGTGGATCGATCCCGCCCACAAGCTTTCCGTTACGCTGCTGACCAACCGCACGTGGCCCAATCGCGCTGCGCAAGGCATCCGGCAGATTCGGCCTGCGCTGCACGATGCCGTTGTCGAGGCACTGGAAACCGCATGACCAGCTAGAATGTACGTTCGCGGCAGCAACGGAGGAGCTTTACCCATCGATGGATAAGTTCGTCATTCGCGGCGGCAACGCACTGCACGGCACGGTTCGCATCAGCGGAGCAAAGAACGCTGCCCTGCCCGCCATGGCGGCGGCCCTGCTCACCGAAGAGCCGGTCATCCTCGAGAATATTCCGCAGGTGCGCGATATCGAGACCGAGCGCCGACTGCTTCAGGCCATGGGGGCGGAAGTGGAACTCGGCTACGGCCGTGCCCAGCATCGCAGTACGATTTGCTGCCGCAATCTGATGCACGCCGAGGCCTCCTACGATTTGGTGAAAACCATGCGCGCCTCGACCCTGGTATTGGGTCCGCTGGTGGCGCGTACTGGCGCCGCGCGCGTCTCCCTTCCCGGCGGGTGTGCCATTGGCGCACGCCCCATCGATCTGCACCTCAAGGGCCTTGAAGCGCTAGGGGCGAAGATCACGCAGGAGCACGGCTACATCGAGGCGCGCTGTGCAAGCGGCTGAAAGGCGCTCACATTGTCTTCGACAGGATCACTGTCACCGGCACGGAAGACCTGCTGATGGCTGCAACTCTGGCCGAAGGAGAAACCGTCCTCGAGAACTGCGCGCTGGAGCCCGAGGTGGCCGATCTTGCCGAGTTGCTGATCAAGATGGGAGCGCGCATCGAGGGCGCGGGCACCTCAACGATTCGCGTGCGAGGGGTCGATAAGCTCGGCGGCGCGCGCCACCGCATCATTCCCGACCGCATCGAGGCCGGGACTTACATTGTGGCGGGTGCTTTGACACCGGGAGACCTTACCGTGGCCGGTTGCGAGCCTCGCCACCTGGGAGCGCTGCTGCGCAAGCTGGAAGAATGTGGCGTTACCCTTCGCGTCGATGCAGATTCGGTTCAGGTTACGGGCGGCGGGCCATTGAAGGCCGCCGATGTGGCCACCGAGGAGTATCCCGGCTTCCCGACCGATATGCAGGCGCAATACATGGCCTTGGCCACTCAGGCTGAGGGATCGAGCAGCGTCACGGAGAACATCTTCGAGAATCGCTTCATGCACGCCCAGGAACTGGTGCGTATGGGCGCCAGCGTCAAGATCGACGGGCACCGCGCCATGGTGAGGGGCAAGACTCCGCTGAGCGGGGCGGCTGTGCTGGCCAGCGATCTACGCGCCTCGGCGTCGCTGGTGGTTGCCGCTCTGGTCGCCGATGGCGAGACCATCATCGATCGCGTTTACCACATTGATCGCGGCTATGAACGCATCGAAGAGAAGCTTCGCGGAGTAGGAGCGCAGATACGCCGCATCGGAGAGATGTTGCCGAAGCGGCCATCGACCACGACGACGGCCGCGGTCTGAAGCGGCACTCGCGGAAGTAGTGCGGCGCTTAGCGCTCAGTCAGCGCTTCCAGATCGGCAAAGAAACCGGGATAGGAAATCGCTACGCAATCGGCATTGCGAATCACCGTCTCTCCTTCGGCCCGGAGGGCGGCAATGGCGAAGGCCATCGCGATGCGGTGATCGTGGAAGCTCTCGATCTCCGCGCCATGCAGCTTTTGGCCCCCAGGAATGCGCCAGCCGTCGGCCGTCTGCTCCACCTGCGCGCCCATCGCCTGGAGATTCTGCGTGACCGCGCTCAGCCGGTCCGACTCCTTCACCCGCAGCTCGCCGGCATCGCGCACTTCGATTCCTCCTGCTGTATACGGAGCGATCGCCGCCAGCACCGGCAACTCGTCGATCAGCAGCGCCGTTTGAGCTCCTGCAATCACCACTGGACGGCCGTGTCCCGGCACCAACGTGATCGTGCCCACCAGCTCGCCATGCTGCTCTTCGACCCGCAGCATCGAAATGCGGCTGCCCATGGCGGTAAGCACATCCAGCAAAGCCGATCGCGTGGGATTCAGCAGCACCCCGTCGATTACCAGGTTCGACTCGGGGAAAATCGACGCAGCACATAAGAAGAACGCGGCTGAGGAACTGTCACCGGGCACATAGCCTTCCAGCGGATGCAGGCGCTGGCCACCTTCGATCGTCACTACGTTGCGCGCACTGGTCACAGTCGCGCCGAAGGCTCGCAGGGCAAGCTCCCCATGATCGCGAGTGCGGGTGGGTTCTTCGATCGTGGTCTTGCCTTGCGCCAGCAATCCGGCAAACAGCAGGCAGGTCTTCACCTGTGCGCTGGCCACGGGAACCTTGTAGTCGAAGCCTCGCAGTTCGCCGCCCTTAACGCGCAGAGGAGCACATCCGTTCGACGATTCGATTTGCGCGCCCATCTGCGTAAGTGGCTCGATCACCCGCTTCATGGGCCTCTTGGAGAGCGAGGCATCGCCCACCAATTCACTGGCGAACGGCTGTCCTGCCAGGATGCCGGATAGCATGCGCATGGTGGAACCGGAGTTGCCGCAATCGAGCGCCGCCGATGGAGCGCGCAATACAGGACCGATGCCGTCGACTGTAACCGCGCCACTGTCCTCGCGCAGCACCTTGCACCCCAGTGCCTGGATGCAGCCCAGCGTGCTGTTGCAGTCCGCGCCCGGCGAGAAATTCTCAAAGCGTGAGCGGCCTTCCGCCAGCGCGGCCAGCATCGCGTAGCGGTGCGAAATCGATTTATCGCCCGGCACGCGCAAGCTGCCCAGAATGTTTCGCGCCGGCTGAATGTTGACTGATGACTTGTGTTCCTGCATCGCGAGTTGCCCGAATTGTTCCCTTCAGAGTTGCCCATGCGACAAGCAATAAATTTTCACGGAGCTGACCATCCGCGCGGCCAACTCCTTGGACGATTTCACATCGAACGAAACAGCCAGGCACTGCAAGCGCGCAGCCGAACGGCACTCCCAAAACCGCGCAGCCGACAGACCAGAAATGGCGCTCGCAAGTCCCGCTACCAGGTAAGACCATGTCGCGTTTTCGGTTCGCCTTTCCTCTACTGCTTTCCCTGCTCTGCCTCACCTTCGCTCGCGCCCAGAATTTCGAGCTCGGTAATCGACACGAGCGCCGGCGATGTCTCCGGCACGGTGCGCGGACGCCAATGGCGCGCCACTGTCCGGAGTGTCGGTGGAATTGCGCCAGATGAGTTCCGGCCTGACTGCTTTCAGCACCACGACCTCCACCAGTGGCTTCTTCGCACTTTACAACATTCCCTGCAGGACAATACGAAGTCATCGCGCGCGGGCGTGAATCGGACGTGAGCGACGCTGTCACTGTGGGCTGGTTCGACGCCACTGTCGACCTCCGATTCTCCGCGCCTCCGGTTGCTTCTGTAGGAAGCGCGACCAGTGTTTCCGTGGCGCAAATGCAGGTGCCGAACAAGGCGCGCTCTGCCTATCGTAAAGCCTCCGAGGCCTTTGCCCAGAGTAAGTTCGATCAGGCCCAGACGCAGGTGCAAAAGGCACTGGCAGTTTATCCTCACTTCCCCGAAGCCCTTACCCTTCAGGGTCTCTTGTTCATGCACAGTAACGATCTGCTGCAAAGTCAGAAACAGTTCGAATCGGCCATTCAGTATGATCCCAACTTCGGGATGGCCTATCTCGCACTGGGAATCATCGACAACAATCTGGGACAGTACGACGACGCGGCCCGCACGCTGGAGCGCTGCGTGTCGATCGCTCCGAACGCATGGCAAGGTTACTTTGAGATGGCCAAATCCTACCTCGGCAAAGGGATGTATGCCCATGCCTTTCAGTTGGCAAAGAAGGCCGAAAGCCTGGGGCCCAGCAACTTCGCACCGATTCACCTTTTGAAAGCGTACGCCCTGGTGCCGCAAAGACTCTATCGCGATGCCGAGCAGGAACTGCAGGCATTCCTGGCGCGAGATCCCAAGGGAGCCGGTGCGGACGCGGCCCACGACCTGCTGGCACAGGTGCAGGCTGCGGAGCAAAGCGCCGAGCACAGCGGACAATAAACCCGCCAATCCGGTCGTACGAAAGCGGGCAAGCCTGCCCTATCAACTCGCCTGCGGGCCCTTGCCCGGTCGGTTTTGCTATCCTCAATGCATATCTCATGCGCACGTTCGCGATTGCCTTTCTTCTCCTTATGACTCTGACTGCCACAGCTCAACCTACGCTCACGCCGCCTGCTGCCATCACCGATCCGACTAAGCTCGAGAGCAAGAATGTTGCCGACATGCAGAACTTCTCCATCGAGAAGCTCTATAGCACGCGCATGATCGGCGGGACCACGTGGTCGCCCGATGGCAAGCAGATCGCCTTCGTGACTAACATCAGCGGACGGAACAATATCTGGCTGGTCCCGGCCGGTCGGAGGCTGGCCCACGCAGCTCACCATCAGCGATCAGCGGCAAAGCTCACCGGCGTGGTCCCCCGATGGCACCTGGATCGCCTACACCTCCGATCATGACGGCGACGAGCAGTGGGACATCTTCCTGGTGTCGCCGAAGACAGGTGATGTCGTGAATCTGACGCTCACCGATCAAAGCGCGGAAGAGGAGCCAACATGGTCGCCCAATGGACGCCAGATCGCCTACGTCAGCAAGCCGAAGACGAGCTCGACCTTCGAAGTGCAATTGATGGACGTAGCCACTCGCCACGTGACCCACCTGACACAGAACACCCCTAAGGAATGGAGCAACTCGGGGCTGGTCTTCTCCCATGACGGCAAGTTCCTCGTCTATACACAGACGCGCGCTGATAACAAGGACGCGAACATCTTCCTGCTCGATCTGGCCAGCAGCAAGAGCACGAATCTGACGCCGCATGCGGGCGATCACAGTTACGAGGCCACCGACATCTCGCCCGACGGCAAGACCGTGCTGCTGACTTCCGACGCGCAGAACGGCTACGACAATGTGGGACTGCTCGACATCGCGACCCGGAGGATCGAGTGGCTGACGGCAGACAAGTGGCGTATCACCGCAGGCGGCTTTTCCCCTGACGGCAAGACGCTGACCTATCGCGCCAATGTCGATGGCAACTCCGCAATCTACCTCTACGATATTGCGACCGGGCATGCCGAGGCGCTGCCCCTGGCAAAAGGCATGAACTCGCTGGGCGGCAATCCCGATTCGTTCAGTCGCGATGGTTCGAAACTGTTGTATTACCACAACGGCCCGAATGCGCCGGAAGACGCCTGGGTCTACGACACGGCGTCGCGGCAGACGGAACAGGTTACCCACTCGCTGGTCGCAGGCCTGCGCAGCGCAGACATGGTGGAGCCCTACCTGGTGCACTATCCCAGCCGCGATGGCAAGTGGACGATCTCGGCGTTCGCGTACGTGCCCAACAACATTCCGCGAAACGGCAAGTTTCCCGCGATTGTTTACATTCACGGCGGACCAGCCGCGCAGACCGTGAACTCGTTCAACCGCTTCATCCAGTACATCGTGAACCAGGGCTACCTCGTCATCGCGCCCAACTATCGCGGCTCGACCGGCTATGGCAAGGCCTTCACCGACGGCAACCTCGGCGATGCCGGAGGCGGAGAGTTGCGGGACGTTCTGGATGCGGCCAAATGGATCGAGAAGAGCGGATTCGTCGATCCGCAAAAGCTGATCGTGATGGGCGGCAGCTACGGTGGCTATCTCAGTATGATGGCCGTGACCAAGGCTCCCGACATGTGGGCGGCCGGCGTGCCAATTGTGCCCTTCGTGAACTGGTTCACCGAGATCGAGCACGAGGATCCCATCCTTCGCGAATACGATCTGGCGACCATGGGCGATCCCGTGAAGAATAAGGCACTCTATGAAGACCGCTCGCCAATTAATTTTGTTGATCAAATCAAGGCGCCACTGCTGATCTTGGCGGGCGGACATGATCCTCGCTGCCCCAACAGCGAGGCGCAACAGGTGGCGGACGCAATCAAAAAGCGTGGAGGATCGGTTCAGCTTAAGATCTACGAAAACGAAGGCCACGGCTTCGCCCGCGTGGAAAACCAGATCGACGCCTATCAGCGTGTCTCGGATTTTCTGAAGGTGCATGTGCCGTCGCCAGGCTGTGGGTGCTCGGTTTACGAGTAGGGCGCCAGGGACGCGATTCGCTGTTCGCTCTTAGCCGTTCGCGCAATCATTTTTCTCCGTCATTCCGACCGGAGGGCGTGAGCCCGGAGTGGAGGAACCTGCTGTTGGTTGGTTCCTGCGCGAAAGTCAGCGCGGTTGAACCGCCGGGGCACTGCAGGTCCCTCCGCTCGGAACCTCCACCTGCGGTGGACGTTCCTCAGTCGGGATGACACGATGATCCTGGCATTGCAGCGGAGTGGAGGCATGGGATGGCTGGCACTAAGGCTTCGCAACGGGCCGTTTAAACTTCACGATCGCCTGCACCAGCCCCGGGATGGTGTACTCTTTCGCCTCGATATCGACGGGTAATCCAAACTCGCGCAGAGTCGTCGAGGTGACCGGGCCAATCGACGCGCTATGCACGCCATGATGCGGCGTAGATTTCCTCAGCGCCGTCCGCGCGTCGCGCAGTCCCATCAACCCTACGAAGTTTTTTACCGTGGATGAACTGGTGAAGGTGATCGCGTGCGGCTTATGCTTGCCCGCCAGCGCCGCCTGTAATCGGTGCTTCGAGGACGCGGGCACAACCGTCTCGTAGGCTTCGACAACATCGACATAAGGCTCCAGCCTTACGCAACTCGCGGGGAATAACATCCCGAGCAACTTTGGCCCGCACCAGGAGCACCCGCTTCTCACTCACGCGCTTGCGCAACGAATCGACCACCGACTCGGCGACATATTCTTTCGGCGTAACCGTAACGCGCAACCCCTGTTTCTCGATAGCAGCTTTGGTGGCCGGACCGATAGCCGCAATCTTGAGACGGGCCAGCGGCTCCGTTCCAAGCCGCTTCTTTCTCATCCGCTCGAACATCGCTTCAACGCCGTTGACACTGGTCAGGATCAGCCAGTCGTAGCTTGCAAGGTTCCGCAAAGCGGTATCCAGCGGCTGGAAGGAGCGGGGCTTGCGAATCTCGATGAAAGGGATCTCGAGGACTTGGCAACCCAACTCGCGCAACGTTGACGACAGCGCGCCCGCCTGCTTCTTCGCGCGCGAAACCAGCACGCGGCATCCGGCGAGGGGGAATTCTTGTTTGGGGGGATTCGCGCGGACGTTTTTGCCAAAGTATCAGGTTTCCTTCGACTCGCTTCGCTCGCTCAGGATTTCGGCCGGCGGCTCGAACGCCGCCGAATCGCCTCAACTTCGACTCCGGCGTCGCAAAATCGCCGACGCCTGCGCTCAGGATGACAACGTATCGGTGAATCCATTTACGGCTGCACCGGCACCGGCGCCTGTGTCTCGCCATAAACATCTTCGAGAATCTTGCTTGCGCCGCGCCGCAACAAAGTGTTCACCGACAGACTCACCTAACGCAACGGGATCGTCGCCTGTCTGCTGCTCGCGCAGAATCTCTGAGCCATCGGGACGCGCCACTACGCCCGTCAGGTACAGTACGCCCTCCTTCATTTCGGCGAAGGCGCCGATGGGGACCTGGCATCCGCCGCCCAGCTTGTTCAGCAGCGCCCGTTCGCAGGTGGTGGTCGCCCGCGCCGCAGCATCGTTTAAAAATTCGAGATGTTGCCGGATCGCCACATCGCCTTCGCGAATCTCGATGCCCAACGCGCCCTGACCTGCCGCCGGACACATGAACTCTTCCGACAGGTATTCCTTGATGTGTTGCGTCTTGCCCAGTCGCGTGAGCCCGGCTGCCGCCAGAATGATCGCGTCGTACTCACCGGCTTCCAGCTTGCGCACGCGTGTATCCACGTTGCCGCGCAGGGGATGGACATCCAGATCGGGCCGCGCAACCTTCAACTGAGCCTGCCTGCGCAAACTGCTGGTTCCTACGCGCGCGCCTTGCGGCAGCGCCTTCAGGCTGTCGAACTTCACCGACAGAAAAACGTCGCGAGGATTGACCCGCGTGGTGATGGCGACCAGCTCAAACCCCGGCGGCAACTCGGTCGGCAGGTCTTTGAGGCTGTGCACCGCGAGATCGACGCGGCCTTCCGCCAGCGCTTCCTCGATCTCCTTGGTGAACATGCCCTTGGTGCCGACCTTCGCCAGGGCCACATCGGTGATCTTGTCGCCAGTGGTCTTGATGATCTCCAATTCGACTTCGTGGCCGCGCTCCTGCAATAGCGTCGTGATGTGGTGGGCCTGCCAGAGAGCCAATTGCGATCCCCGGGAACCGATTCTCAAACGTGCCATCAGCGTCGCACTCCTGTCTTGCCGGCGACGGCTGCGTTCGATTCGTCCTCGGCGGCCTTTCGCGCATCGCGCAATCCAAACAGCTTGCGCACCAGATCGATGACAGTCGTGGCTTCCGCCGATTCGCGGGCAGCGCTCTTCAGCGTGGTGATAGGTGTGTGCATGATCTTGTTGACGATGCCGCGGGTCAGTGCCTCGACCGCCATTTCCTGCTCGGGCGTCAGGCTGCCCAGCCGTCCGCGCACGCGGTCGATCTCGGCCTGGCGGACAGTCTCAAGGTGCTCCTGCAACGAAACGATGGTGGGAACCACGTCGAGCGTCTGCAGCCGCGCCTGAAATTTATCCACCTCAAGCTGCACGATGGCCTCGGCGCGGTCGGCCTCGACCCGGCGGTCCGCGACGTGTGACGAAACCACCTGCTGCAGGTCGTCGATGTCGTAAACGAAGATGCCGTCCAGCTTGTTCATCTCCGGATCGATGTCGCGTGGCACCGCGATATCGATGAAGAACATGGGACGGTTGCGGCGGCGGCTCAGAAACTTCTCGCCATGCTCTTTGCGGAAGATGGTGTGCGGCGCGCCGGTTGACGTGATCACGATGTCGGCTTTATCGGCATAATCGTAGAGCTGCTCGAAGGCAATGGCTTCACCGTTGAACTTCTTCGCCAGCGCCACGCCGCGCTCGTAGGTGCGATTGGCGACGTACACCTTGCTGACCCCGTGGGCCAGCATGTGGCGTCCGGAGAGCTCGCACATCTTCCCTGCTCCCACCAGGAAGACGCTCTTGCCCTGCAGACTGCCAAATATCTTCTTCGCGAGATCGACCGCCACCGACGCGACCGATACCGCTGACGTCGCGACTGCGGTCTCGGTGCGTACGCGTTTGGCGACCGCGAACGCCCGCGTCATCAGGGCATCGAGCTGCGAGTTCACCGCTCCCACGGCGCGCGCCGTTGCATAAGCCTCTTTCACCTGGCCCAGGATTTGCGGCTCGCCAACGACCATCGAGTCGAGGCTCGAAGCCACGCGAAACACATGCCGCACCGCATCGCGATCGCGATGCTCATACAGGTACTGGCGATAAGGCGCAGGATCGAAGCCGTACAACTGCCTTAGAAATCCCGACAGGTCGGCCGTTCCATTCGTGGTGCGCGCGATCATTTCCACCCGGTTGCAGGTGGAAACGATCATCGCTTCCTCGACACCGGCATAGGTCGCCAGACACTTCGTCGCTTCCGGCAGGCGAGCCTCGGAAATGGCGAACTGCTCCCGCACCTGAACTGGCGCGGTCTGGTGATTCACGCCGATGACGACGTAGTTCATGAAAGAAACCTGTGGGTACGGCTCAAACTGTTAGCCGCCCAGACTCCCAAGGCAATAACGAACGCAAACGTCGCCAGAAAGGCCGCGCGGCGTCCGCGCCACCCCGAACTCCAGCGGGTGTACAGCAACAGCATGTACACGCCCCACATCACAAACGACAGCAGAATCTTCGGATCGTAAAAGAAAAGCGGCCCGTACTTCTCGATCGCCAGCACGGTCCCGGCGATCAGTCCCAGCGTCATGAAGGGGAAGCCGAATAGCAGCGAACGATAGCCGATCTCGTCGATGGTCTGCAATGGCGGCAGCCAGTTCAGCAGCTCGGTGTTGCTCTTGGTCTTCAGCGCGCGTTCCTGCACCAGGTACAACAGGCTGGCGCCGCAGCTCAGGAATAGTCCGGCATAGCCGGTGAAAATCAGAACCACGTGGACGAAGATCCAACCGCTGCGCATAAACGGCGAGGCGAAAGCCACGGGCTTCTGACCAATCGCCGAAGCGAAAGTCAGAACGAAAACCAAAGGAAATATGACGATGCCTGGCGAAATGGTACGGTAGCCGACAAAAAAGACGAAGAACACCACCATCGCCAGGAAGGCCAGAATCGATTCAGAATACTGAATGGAAGCAAGCGAAAGATGACCGATCAAGATGGTGGACTCGACCAGCGACACAAAGTGAAAAATCAGCCCCAGTCCGACGGCGGGCTCCACCACCTTGGCCAGCAGGTTACCTTTCTTGCTCAGCAGCAGGAGCGAATAGAGCAGCCCCACGCCATAGCAAGCCACCGCGACTCGAAGCCAGATTAACGGCATAAACCCCACAAAACCATACGTGTCTACCTCACGCCGGTTTCTCTAAGACCCAGTATAAAGGGAGGCTGCGCCAGACCGAGTGCACTAGTCACATCCGGGTGTGATTTGCGTCACAAGGAATGGCCCCCTTCAGCCATACGGCGGCCATTGCAACTTGCCTCACAACTCATGGTGGACGCTACTTGCGCCATTGACTCCGTGTACAGCTGTACATATACTGGGCGGTGGAATTCGAGTGGGACTCGCGCAAATCCGCGACGAACCTGGTGAAACACGGAATTCGTTTCGCGGACGCTGTCACGGTTCTCGAAGACGAGTCTGCGCTGACCGTCCGTGACAGTGGTACCGAGGAGGAGGAGCGATGGCTCACCCTGGGAACTGACGCGATGGGCAGGATTTTGGTGGTGGTATATACGTGGTGCGGCGATACGATCCGTCTGATTTCGGCGCGACCGGCGACTCCACTCGAACGACGGCAATACGAGGGAAAGCGATGAAACGTGAATACGATTTTGCCAAGGCCAGACGAGGGCCCGTGGTGCCTGTTCCAAAGGGTAAGACCAGAATCACGATTCGGCTCGATGACGATATCCTCGCCTGGTTTCGCGAGCAGGTGGATCGTGCCGGAGGAGGCAACTACCAGAGCCTGATCAATGATGCCCTGCGCCAGCACCTTCGACGTGCGCATGAGCCGCTTGAGGCAACTCTTCGCCGCGTGATCCGCGAAGAACTGAAGAAAACCGGCTGATCTAGATGCCTCACACCCAGGGCTCAAGGCGGCTCCTTGCGCTCCGCGCTGGATTGTAGTTGAGCAAGACAAACCCTGAACGCTAAGCCATGACATGAGGCGTACGCTGAACATTCAGCACTGACCACTATCCACCATCCACTGACCCCTGCCTCGCTACTCCAGCCCAAACTCCCTCCAGCGCTTCGTCACTTGGGCCTTGGTCTTCTCGTCCATGCGGATCTCGTCGGGCCAGGGCCGCGTGAATCCTTCGGTCGGCCATTTGCGAGTGGCGTCGACGCCCATCTTCGACCCGAAGTCGGGCAGCCGCGAGGCGTGGTCCAGCGAATCCACCGGACCCAGTGTGAACTGGATATCGCGCTCAGGATCGATGTTGTTCAGCACCTTCAGCGTGACGTCGCCGATATCCTGCACATTCACGTCCTCGTCGACGACGAGAATGCACTTGGTCGACATGGCCTGCCCCAGCGACCAGATGCCGTTCATCACCTTGCGCGCCTGCCCGGGATAAGACTTCCTGATCGACACGATCATCAGGTTGTGGAAGACACCTTCGATCGGTAGGTTCACATCGACAATCTCGGGAATGGTCAGCTTCATCAGCGGCAGGAAGATGCGCTCGACCGCCTTGCCCATCCAGGCATCCTCCATCGGCGGCTTGCCCACGATGGTCGTCGAGTAGATGGGATTCTTGCGATGGGTGACGCAGGTGACGTGAAACACGGGGTAGAGATCCTCCGGCGTGTAAAAGCCGGTGTGATCGCCGAAGGGGCCTTCCATGCGCAACTCGTCGAGTTGCACGTAGCCTTCGAGCACGATCTCGGACGACGCCGGCACTTCGAGATCGACGGTCTCGCACTTCACCAGTTCAACCGGCTTCTGACGAAGAAAACCCGCAATGATGAACTCCTCCACGTCGGGCGGCGCAGGCACGATTGACGAAAACATCATCGCGGGATCGGTACCGATTGCGACCGCTACGTCCATGCGACCGGCAACCTGTTTCCCTTCGGCGACTCGCGAGCCTCCGCCGGAGCGCGCCATCATGTCGAGCGCCGCGGTGACGGGCTGCGCCTCGCCTTTAGCGGCCATGCGCCGCATCTGCTCGCGATAGTGCTCCGCGCCCTGCTTCTGGCGTTGCCAGTGCATGCCGGCGGTGCGCGCGTCGTAGACGTGCATGCGATAGGTGCCGACGTTGCGCTTGCCGGTCTTGGGGTCGCGCGTGATCACCGATGGCAGCGTGATGAAACGTCCACCATCCAGCGGCCAGCACTGCAGGATAGGAAATTCCAGCAGCGAAAAGTTGCCGCGCCGAATCACTTCCTTGCACGGCCCGCTTGAGACTTCCTTCAGGAAAGAATTTTCCCAGATCGGCCAACATGGGCAGCATCTTGATCTTGTCGAACAGCCCTTGCGGCGACTTCACGTCCATGAACGCCTTGATGCGGCCGGCAATCTCGTCGAGCGAATCGACCTCCAGCGCCATCTGCATGCGGCGCTCCGAGCCGAACTGGTTGATCAGTACCTTGGCGCCGGGATGTCCTTTGACGTTCTCAAACAGCAGCGCCGGGCCGCCCGGCCCGTGCTTGCCGCGCGGTCCCCACTTGGAGGCGCGGTCGGTGATCTCGGCGATCTCCAGTATGGGATCGGCCTCGGCCTTGATGCGCTTCAGCTCTCCCGCCTTATCGAGCGCGGAGATCCATTCCCTCAGGTCCTGATAAGCCAACTGGCCTCGCTTCCGCGGCCCTGGCCGCGAACGGGATTTGCTTGGACAAACGATGATTATAGGGCTTGAGGCGTCTAGCTCAAGGCTGATGCGACCAAACCATCGAGGCCGGTGCTACAGATCAGGGCGTGACCGGCGACGAAGGCAATGGTAGTCTGTGCGCCAGAAGTTGAAGTGAGAGAGCCTTCGTGGAGCTTGTCAGGCATGAAGAAGAAGAGCGTTAGCATGCGCGGTTCCGCAGCGAAAGTCAAAGCCAGTTCAGCCGCCGACGTGGACAAATATCTTGCCGCCGTCCCCGAGCCGGGTCGCAGTACATTGAACAAGATTCGCGCGACCATTCGGTCGGTAGTACCCGCCGAAGCCACCGAGGCCATCAGCTATGGCATTCCGGCCTTCAAATACAAAGGTGGACTGGTGGCGTATGCCGCGTTTAAAGATCATTGCAGCTTCTTCCCCATGGGCTCCGCCATCCTTGACGAGCTTAAAGACGAGCTCAAGCCCTACCGGGTATCCAAGGGAACACTACACTTCCCGCTGGACAAGCCCTTGCCGGCGACGCTGGTAAAAAAAATGGTGAAGGCGCGCATCGCCATGAATGAGCGCAAGAGCCAGCGCTAAGCCTTCCCACCGCTGAAGCGGTGGGCTATCACATTCCGTCTCGCAGAGCGAGACTACTTTATCGCGGCTCCGAGCATGGGTCTCGTCCCCATTGCCTTTTTCTACCCGTCGTCTCCAGCCCTCCGTGCCCTCCGTGGTGAGTACTTCCTCCGCATCCAACTCCCGGGCCCCAGCTTTCATCCAATTTTCACAGGACAGCAGAGGACCGTTCGCCTCGGAACCGACTTTTCAAGGACTTATTCAAACCATGGCAGCTTCCCAGACGACCAGAACCGTGGAGATTCACGCCCTTTCCCAGCTAACCCTCGACCCCGCCAACGCCGAGCCTTCGGTCCGCTACGTCGCCGGATTGGCAGCCGAGCAGCGCGACCAACTGGTGGCGCTGGCCGACTCCAACCATGTAGTGATTCGCGCCTTCAGCGTCGTGGCCAAGCAGGCTAGCGCGGACCGCGAGCTGGCCGAATGGGCCAACGGTGTGGTTGCGCGGGAGAGGCTGCGCATCGATAATGCGCTCAGCTTCCTGCAGAAGATATGTGCTGAGCTGGAGACCGCGGGCTGCGCGGTCACGGTGATGAAGTCGCTCGACCATTGGCCCGATCTCGGCAACGATCTCGACCTTTACACCACAGCCGATGAGCACCAGGTCTGCAAGATCATGCAGGGCCGCCTGGGCGCTCGCATCGAGCCCCGCAGTTGGGGCGACCGTCTGGCGAACAAGTGGAACTTCGCCATTCCCGGCCTGCCTGAGTCGGTCGAAGTCCACGCCAAGCGGCTGGGCCAGACGGGCGAGCATACCGACCTGGCAAAGCGCTTTGTCAGCCGCCGAGTGCAGAAAACGCTCAACGGCATGACATTCCTGGTGCCCGCTCCGGAAGAGCGCGTTATCGTGGCGACGTTGCAGCGGATGTACCGGCACTTCTACTTCCGCGTCTGCGACATCGTGAACACCGCCGAATTGCTCGAATCGGGCACGTTAGACTTTGCGGAATTGCAGCGCGTCTCTGACTTCGGCGGCATCTGGCCCGGCGTCGCCACATATTTGAAGATTGTCTGTGACTACGTGCGTGAGTATCGCGGCTCGGCCCCGCCGCTGCCCCCGCAGGTGGTCGCCGCTGCTCGTTTTGGCGGCGAGGTCATCACGGTGCGCGGCAAGTTTCTGCGCGTTCCCGTCATGCCCAATGGGGCCGATCTTTACACCCGCCAGGTCACCAGCACCGCGCTGCGTGGCGACGTTCCGGCGACCCTGCGGTTGTCACTTCTGCCTTATCTGGCCTCGGCTGCGGCCGTGGCCTATAGAATCACCGGCAGCGACAAGGGAATCTGGTAGCGATCGCGATCATCGTCAGATCCTTTTGGCTCGGGCGATGCCCCTGGAATTATGACGATTCAGTTTCTTGCGAATTACTTGGTTGTCATGCTTCCGCTTTCGCCCCCATGCTGCGAACATTCTGACTTAAACTAGGGCGTGTTTCAAAAACCGACTTGTAACAGGGCACGACTTCCAGTCGTGCCATCGAGGGCAGGCCAGGATAACGGCTTTTAGCCGTTGCGAACGGGAGCTAAAGCCCAGCGGAGGGCAAGCGTGTTCCGGCACGGCTTCAAGCCGTGCCCTGATACAAAAACGAATTACGAAACACGCTGTAGCATCTGGTGTTTGCATATCTGCCTCAAGACAGAATGCAAGGCGGGCTGTTCTAGAAAAGGATTAGCGCGGAATGGGTCCCTTAGGCAGTTTAAGAGTTCGCTCAGGTTCGGTGGTGTCGTGTGTGTTGTTGTTCGTGGCAGTAGCTCACGCCCAGCAATTACCAAATACGCACCAAAAAAGCGCCGCCCAGACGCAACAAATCTCTCAAGCACCGGACGTATCCTCTGGTCAGACGGGCTCTCAGCTTGATGGCAGCATCGTTGGCACCGTGGTTGACCAAGGTGGCGAGCTCGCAGTCGGAGCCCAGGTGCGGCTGACGCGACCGGATCAGCCGGGCGCCCAGCAAGTGTCGTCCGGTGACAACGGCCAATATACTTTTGGCAATCTCGCCCCCGGTTCGTTTCAGCTCACCGTCACAGCTCCGGGGTTCGAAACAACAACGTTCACTGGATTGTTGCGGCCCGAGCAGGTGTTTCTCGTGCCGGAAATGGTGCTGAAGGTTTCGCGGGCGACGACGACGGTGGAAGTCGGACTGACGACCGAGGAGGTGGCGCAGATCCAGATCAAACAACAGGAGAAGCAGCGGGTGCTCGGCATCGTTCCAAATTTTTACGTCAGCTATGTTCCCAATGCAGCTCCAATGACGGCCAAGCAGAAATTTCAGCTTACCTGGAGGTCTGTTTCGGATCCGGTAACACTTATGGGCGTAGGAGCGCTTGCCGGAATTCAACAAGCTACCAATGATTATGGTGGACTCGGACAAGAAGCCGGAGGCTATGGAAAGCGGTTCGCCGTAGCTTACGCTTCGTTTGTCACCGGGTCCTTCCTGAGTGACGCTGTTCTGGCGTCCTTGCTGAAACAGGATCCTCGCTACTTTTATCAAGGTACGGGCACAACTGGCTCGCGGCTTGAGCACGCTGTCAGCCATGCGTTCGTCCGCAAGGGCGACAACGGTCGCTGGCAGCCCAACTACTCTGGTATCATCGGCAGTTTCGCCAGCGCCGGAGTGTCTTCTTTCTATTATCCAGAAGCCGATCGTACCGGGGGACTGGTGGTGCAGAACGCGCTCGTCGGGATCGCCGGCCGTGCCGTCGGCGGTATTTTCCAGGAATTCGTGCTCCGCAAGTTCACGTCACAAGCGAACAGCCACTGAAATCAGCACCAGAGTGGAACCAGACGATTAAAGCGTCGCCGACCACTTGGGAGAGTCGTCTCTAGTATCCGTCCGGGACCCGGGAAATTGTTTGGCGGCCCTTGGCTGTGGCTCTGCGTGGGCATGTCGCAGTCCATCGCTTTGGCGCGGGTGGGCGGATCCAGGGATGCCGGACACTTTTACCCGGCGCTCGACAATAACAATCAAAGGTGATGAAGTGCAGGTCGCCGCCTGCTGCTAGCGCTTGAGTCCTCGCGGCAACGGAGCAATATATTCCTGGTGCGCAACCCGTGCTGTGACGGCGGCTGCAATTCGTCAGATCCTTTTGGTTCGGGCGATGCCCCTGTCTGACAATTCCGTTCTCCGCTGCTACTATCGAAAGACCTTTCGTAGTCAAGCTCCCAGTGAGGACCTATTGCTGAACCCTGAAGCCGCGTTTTTCTGCGCCCGCCGTGTCCTGGTATTGATTGGAGTTATTTGCAGCCTGGTCCTTTGCGGCCCGGGCCAGCAGCAAAGCGCTCCTGTGCCCAATACGTCTTCCACTGGCCCGCAGGCCCAGGCCGAGCCGCAGTCCAGCAACCCTCTGCAAACCAGCGTGGACTTTTTCAACCTGCTGCAGAAGAAGTCGCTGGTATTTCCCGACCTGGCCACCAATACCAACAAATTCGATACCTGGGACAAGTTCAAGCTGGCGGCAAACAATAGCGTGGCGCTCAGCACCTTCGCTGCCGCGGGCTTGAGCGCGGGTTACGGCCAGGCGATTAACTCTCCCGCTGGTTATGGCCAGGGCGGTGAAGGTTACGGTAAGCGTTTCGGCGCTGCCATGGCGCGCGGGGCGTCGTACAACATGTTCGGGAACTTCCTGATTGCCTCGCTGACTCACGAAGATCCACGCTTCTTTGTGAAGAGGCATCTTTCCTTTAAGGAGTCGGTGCGCTACGCGGCCATCCGCGTCTTCGTCACCCGCAGCGACTCCGGCGACAAGGTAGTGAACTATGCTGGACTGGTGGGTCCTCTGGCAGCCGAAGCACTGGCCACCACTTACTATCCCGAGGGCAACCGCGGGGTCGGCGACGTCTTCATCCGTTACGGCTCCGACATTGGATGGATCTTCGCAGGCAACATGGTGAAGCAGTATTGGCCCCGCATTAACCGGAAACTGCACCTGGCCCCCGAGACAACCACACCGGCCCCAGCGGTCCAGTAGTATTGCGGGCAGGATTTCCCACCGGTTCGTCGAGTGCCCCGGGATCTCGCGGTGTTCGAGAGCTGGCGACTTCGTCCCGATAAACCATCCCCAATGTTCTTCATCGCAGCACGAACCGCTTTCCTGTTACTACCGCGGGTGCCGGCCAAGCATACTTCAACATGGGTGGCCCCTTCGGCTGCGATCAGGGCAGGCTAGCTAGCCCGGCGTCGGCTCGGGCGGGACAATATAGGAGTTTCGAAGTGTCTTGGATATGCTCGCGTCCCACGTTATCCGTCGAGACGTAATTCTCGGAGACGGAAAAAACGTGGAAAGGAGACTTGTGCATCTAGGTTCGTTTCTTGCCACTTAGGCGGGATTTTCCCCTAAACGCTTAAGCTGGTCTTTGGCGTACTGGTTCCCGAGTTGAGCGGCTTTGCGATACCACGCGACGGCTTGCTTCGGGTCCTTTTCCACTCCGTAACCGTTTTCGTACATGTAGCCGAGGTTGGCCATGCCGGACGGCTCGCTCCTCTCGGCGGCTTTGCGATACCACGCGACAGCTTGCTGGTAGTCTTTCTGTACTCCGCTGCCGTATTGGTAGATGACCCCCAGGTTGGTCATCGCGGCACTCTCACCCTTCTCAGCGGCTTTGCCATACCACTCGACGGCTTGCTGGTAATCTTTCTGAACGCCGTTGCCGTTTGCGTACATGACCCCCAGGTAGAACATCGCGCCACTGTCACCCTTCGCGGCGGCTTTGCGATACCACGCGACGGCTTGCTGGTTGTCTTTCTGAACACCGTTGCCGTTTGCGTACATGTAGCCGAGGTTGGTCATCGCGCCAATGTAACCCGCATCGGCGGCCTTGCGATACCACACGACGGCTTGCTGGGGATCTTTGTCAACACCGTCGCCCTTTTCGTACAACTCGCCCACGATTGCCATATACAGCACATCACCCGCCTCAGCGGCTTTGCGATCCCAATTGAAAACCTGGCCGCGGTCTTTGTTAACCCCGAGCCCAGCGTACCCATCTTCGTAGATATACGCCAGGTCCTTCATGGCCTGGACATTACCGGCCTCGGCGGCCTTGCGATACCAACCGAGTGACTGCTGGGGGTCCGGCTCTACCCCTATCCCACCCCAACGGTAGGTCTCGGCCAGTAAGAGCATCGCAGAGTTGTCGCCTGCGTCGGCCTTCTTGCGAAGTATGCTGGCGGAGGTAGGTCGCAACGGCCAAAGAATTGCCAGAACTACGACTAAAACTCCGCATGCCCCGAGTATGACCTGCATCGAAGCCGGGAACCTTGAAGGACCCGGAAGCACTGGCGAAATCAAACTACCGCTGAGTTCTTGTTCTGGTCGCACGGATTCTCGCCCCAGGGCGGCTTTGTCCGCAGCGGCCGCCTTCGAAAGCTGCCAGAACATGACAGCACTTCCAATCATCGCGAATATCACGCCTCGAAGTTGAAAGGCATAAAAATAAAAGGGGAGAAACGACACGGTAGCCCCGGCAGCGTATCCAGCTGCAATTACAACAGCCTGCCTTAGGGTTAGTGAGGTTTGTGCTTCGCGTATGACCAACGCGGTCACACCACCAGCTACGAGCCCTATGACCGTCTCAGCCGCTGAAGCGGAGTAGCTGCCGATATAGTAGAGCCTGAACAAATAGGAAACGTAAGCTCCGAGGAAGCCCGCAAGACTCCAACCGACCATCATTGCCGCAACGTCAGGCCAGCGAAAAGACGGCACAGTTTTTTTCAAGAAAAGGCCGAGCAACACCCCAAAGCCAGCACTAATAGTCAGGAAGATAAACTCGTAGGGGCTCGGAAGTATTCTGGTGACGAGGAATGACCAAACCGCCCAAGCTACCCCAACCACCACAGCCTTTCCCCAAATCGAGGTGAGGAACAGCGACGGCAAACTCGTGCGCTGTTCTGCCGGGTGGGGCGAGGCAGAAGGGGAGATGTCCGCAGCCTGCTCTCGCCCCCCCTCCAATCGCGTTTTCTCCGCAGAAGCCAGCCGCTCGGTCTCCTCTTGCTCCACCCGAGCCTTCTCTGCGGCAGCCAGGCGCTCGCGCTCCTCCTGCTCGGTGCGCTTCTTTTCGGCCGCAGTCGCGCGGTCCCGCTGTTCCTGTTCCAAGCGAGCTTTTTCCGCCGCAACCTGGCGTTCGCGCTCTTCCTGTTCTTGACGACCCTTCTCGACCGCAGCTTGTCGAGCAATCGCTGCATGACGTTGGGCTTCTTCTTCCGCCAGGCGATCCTGCGCTGCGCCTCTTCCCTCTTCTGTTCCTCCGACCTTATCCCTGCCTGTCGAGCAATCGCTGCATGTCGCTCAGCTTCTTCTTGTGCCAAGCGGGCCTGTTCCGCCCGAGCCCGTTGCTCACGCTCTTCTCGCTCAACCCGCGCCTTCTCCATCGCAACTTGCCAGTCAACCGGTTTCTCCGGTGACACTGCGGGTGCGGGTGCCCCCGCGGCTGCTGCGGCAGCGCGAACCGGTTCTTGCGGCGATGGCATTTGTTCCGACCACGTCGAAAGGATCTTCTCTGCCGCACTCCTGACGCGGATGCTGTCGTCTTCCTTCAATGCTTCCAGCGCTTTGAAGGCGGCCAACGATAGGCCGCGATGCTTGCCGCGCAGCAGCCCATCGAGTCTTTGAACCGCTGCGTCGCGAGCCTGGGGAATGAAACTGTTGAGGGCTTGCTGCAAGTCGTCCGGCAGAGGAGTCCCGACCGGGCGAGGATTCTGCGCAATAACAAGATTTCCGTCCACCTCGTAGGCCCATTTCTTAGGGCTCTGGTTTGGTGTCTGATCGGTGACGCGGCGATGGACGTAATCGTAGAGCTCATCTAAGGTGATGATTCCGTCGCCGTCGAAGTCGGCCTCCCCGGTACGCAAGCCCTCAACCAAGGCCTGCGTAAAAACGGAGCACACGCCGCTCCCGGCGACCGTGTCCCCCTCGAAGGAATACTGATAAGCGTCGGAAGAGGCGAGCACAAACTTCCCGCGCCCGCTTTGCGCTCCGCCGAAATGCTCGGCGAGGTTCACCACTGGAGCGGCTTTGGTGCGCGCAAACGCTCCGCTGTGGCAGCAGTCCAGCAGCAGCACCTGCCGCCGCGAGCGGCATCGGGTCATGGTTTCATTGACAAAATTGGCTGAGACGGCGGTTGAGCGCAACTTCTTATGCTGCGTGTTACAGGCGGCGTAGTAGAGAAGGCCATCGTCGTCGGTTACGCCGTGCCCCGAGAAATACAGCAGCAACAGGTCGTTGCGGTCGTCGCAATTGCCGAAGAACGTCTCGATGTGCTCTTCCACCTGGTGCCGAGGCTCGTTCAGGACGGTCTGAACCTCGAAGCCGCAGATCGCAGGGTCATTCAATACCTGCGCCAGGACCTCGGCGTCCTGCGCTGGAGCGATGAGCTGGCGCAGAACCGGGTCTTGATACTCCGAATTCGCGATGATTAGGGCCCGCTTTTTCTCAGCCATCGGATGCACCTCAGATCTTGGGCCGATTGAGAACTTCCGCAACCATCTCCTTCTGTTCGTTGGTCAGGGGTCCGCTGAGCGTAATCTTCTGGTCTCCATTTGCGACGGTGATGCTGGCGCGGTCGTGGCGCGCGAGCCATGCTTCCAACGAGCCGATCATGGGAGGGATGGTCGGCGGTCTGACACTTACCGCCAGAGCCCCCAACGGACCCAGTCCGCCTTTTGAGCCGGCCGGCGCGGCTTCCGAATTGGAGAATTCGACCGACTCCACGTCCGCATCGAGGAGCTGCTGCCGCAAACCCCGAGTGAGCTCGGCGCGGTCCTCGTCATCCGCGTCTTCGCCTCCATCGATCGTTAGCATCAGCGGATTTAGGTCGTATTCCATTCCGGTTCTGGCTTCCGTGATAAGAGCTGGAAACGGACATACTGTACACCAATTCTTGCTTTGCCGACATAGCGCAAAAGGGCTGGCTTTCGGGCCAGGTCGTCCTCAAAAATAAAATAGTGGCGCACGTGTCCCGATCGTTTCAGGCCTTTCGCGGGAATGTTTCGGCTGGTTCTCATCTTGGAGCCAGGTGCCCATCCTTTCGCCTCTTTCGCGGACCTGAGCCCTCCGGCGCTGAAGCGTTGGGCTACGATCTTTCATCCCACTTTTAGGACTAGCGGGTACGCCATTCATTCGCCGCGCCCCTCCTTTCCTCGAGTGGGAATAGCGAAGTGCGCGTCGAGGGTGAACTGCATCGGTGGCATGAGACACGGAGTGAAGGGGTGAGCGCCGTTCCATGAAAAATCACTGCGCGGCCTGTGCCACGAACCAAGTCTGCACCATTGGGAACGTGCAATGAATCGTGTACTCCCACACATTCGAAAATCACGAATGTGTGGGGCACCCGCAGCACTCCCACACATTCGAAAATCGCGAATGTGCGGGGACCCCGCAGCGATTCTCTGGCCTATTTTTTCTTCTTCGCTGCTTTCTTCACAGCAGGCTTCTTGGGTGAGGCCTTCTTCACGACGGTAGCTTTCTTTGGGGAAGCTTTTTTTACCGGCGCAGCTTTCTTTACTGGCACGGCCGCTCTCTTTGCCGGTTTTGCCGGAGCCTCTTTGTTCGCGCTTGGCTTCGCCACTGGCTTGACGCTCGGCGCTGCCCTCTTCGCTTCCGGCTTCTTGGCTTCCGGCTTGCTGGCTTGGGGCTTGCTGGCTTCAGCCTTTTTGGGCTCGGCGTGCTTCGCGGGAGCAGCGGCTTTCACCGCCGCTGGAGCCGGTACCGCAACTGGTTCCGCCGTAGCCGGGGCTATTGGCGCTGCCGCACCTTTTGGCTTGCGTCCGCGCTTGGCCGGGGCGGCAGGAGTTCCCCCCGCCGCAGCCGTCTTGTCGGCGGCCGCTGCCGCTTTGCCGCGTCCACGCTTGGGCGCCGGGGGCGGCGGTGGCGGTGGCGGCTCATACGGCTTGAGGAAGTTCATGATCTCGTTCTGTGAGCGCAGCTTGCCGTCGAGCAGAAGCAGGAAAGCTTCGTCCAGAACCTTCTGGTACTCCGGCAACTGCGGCGTGATGCGCAGCTCCGCCATCTCCGCGAATGGCAATTTCTCTTTGACCTGCCGCCACTTGCCGAAGAAATTCTTCAGCTTCTGATCGACCGAGTGATTCTTGGTGGTCAGCATCAGGAAGAGAATGTTCTCCGGAGTCGCGCTGGTCAGGACCTTCCATGATCCCGACACCGTCGCCGATTCCTTGCCGCTCAGCTTCTTGGCCAGATCGTGCGCGTTGCTCTCCAGATGCTTCCACTTGTCGACGAAGTCTTTGCGCGGAATCATTCGCTGGATGTCGTGGACATCCTTGTCATTCATGCGCTGCGTGAGGAAGTACATCACGATCGGGCCGGTCTCGATCGAGTAGCCAAACTCGTTCATCATCTGACGAGTTTTGACGACTTGCCCTACATCGCCGGCGTCGACCTTCGCCATCGTCCAGTGAGGATGCAGAACCTGCAGCCAGCCATCTTTTTCCAGCGCGCGCATGATCGGCAAAGGATCTTCTTCGTGCGCCAACTGCTCTAACTCGTGGCCAATAGAGCGCTTATTGATGTACTGGATGTAGTCGTTTTCCTTGGCGGAATCGTAACGCGCCTGCGTCCGTTCTTCGAGCGGCCAATGAAATCTTGTACTTAGCCGGATCGCCCGAATCAGCCGGACGGGGTCCTCCAGAAAAGCATAGTTGTGCAGAACGCGAAGCACTTTCGCCTCGATGTCGGCGATTCCATTAAATGGATCGAGCAGCAATCCGCGTGAGCCGGGATTCAGCGACAGCGCCATGGCGTTGACGGTAAAGTCGCGACGGCGAAGGTCTTCGTTGATCGTGGCCGACGAAATGACCGGAAGTTTCCCAGGCTTGTCATACACCTCCGAGCGGGTCATATTCAGCTCCGCGCGGACGTTCCCCGGCATAAGTAGCTGAAGCGTCTTGAGATCTTCCTCCACCCCTTGCACGGTGATGCCGGCTTTCTCCAGATCTCGCTGAAGCTTAAGGGGATTGCCCTGAATACTGAGGTCGATATCGCGGATCGGGAGACCCGTGACCAGGTCGCGAATAGAACCGCCGGTCAGATAGAGGTTGACGCCTGCGTGGCGGGCAATTTCCTGTACCAGGTTCACACCACGTTGTTGGTCCGGGGTGAGCCGGGTCTCCATGCTATAGATGTAGTCTGCCATCTAAATATTTGACTCTAAAGGCGAAATCCGCAGAGCAACGGATCCAGACGAGGGCGCCTTACAGCGGGACCGCTGAACCCTGGGTTGTCCCCCCAAAACGACTGGGAGGACGGCACACCACCCGACAACCACCACTTTCATGGATAGAACCTGCAACTCGCTCTTTACACAGAAGTTAGGGGCGTCTTGCACCGGGTTCACTGCACAGCGAACAATAACACAACGTTGACGATTTGGCTACCAACTACCTTCGCAGGGGCATATTTTCAGTAATAGTGCGACAATCGGAAGAAGATCGCAAACCGCGATCCGGCTTCCATGGCGACTACTCACAAGAAGGTCATCGTCCGCAAAATGGATCGCGACAGCGTCACCGGCTACGTCGGCGCGTCGTTTATTGCGGACGGGAAGCTGGAGTTGCTGAACACTGCGGGCAATGTTGTGCTGATCGACCTGCGCGAGGTGAAGGGCGTCTACTTCGTGCGCGAGTTCAACGATTCCGAGTCGCTCACCCGCAAGACGTTCACCTCGCGTCCGCGGACCGAGGGTCTGTGGGTTCGGCTGCGCTTTCGTGACAACGAGATTATCGAAGGCATGATGCCGAACGATCTGGTACAGGAAGGCAGCGAGGGCTTCTCGGTGATTCCGCCAGACACCGGCGGCAATACGCAACGCATCTTCGTGCCGCGCCAGGCGCTGGCCGAGATGACGGTGCTGGGCGTGATCGGCGAGAAGAAGTCGCAGCGGCGCGGCCGCCGTCCGGAAGACACGCGGCAGGTGCCGATGTTTGGGTGACAGTTGCATCCGTCACTGCGGAGCATAGGCCTTGCGCGTTGCTCGAATTGTCATGACGAGCGAAGCGAGGCATCTGCTGTTCGCCGGAGGGGCTAGTCAGGGAGGAAAAGCAGATCCCTCGCTTCGCTCGTGATGACAAAAGCCGAGATTCGCAGTGGCTTAGCACTCCCGGTCTATCCTTGACTCTATGAAACTCTCCGCCATCGCAGCCGCGCTCGGCGCCACTCTGGAAAACGGCGATCCGGAAACCGACATCACTGGACTGGCCGGCATTGAAGAGGCCGCCGCCGGACATCTGACCTTCGTCTCCAATCCGAAGTATGCCGCCGCCGCCAAGACCACGGCAGCCTCGGCGGTGATCGTCTCCGAGGACTTCCCTGCCATCGCCACGGCGATGCTGCGCAGCCAGAATCCGTATCTCGCGTTCGCGCGCGCGATCGAGCTCTTCTATCAGGCGCCCAAGTACCAGCCCGGAATTCATCCCACGGCGGTGATCGCACCGACGGCCAGGCTGGGCCGCAATGCGCATATCAGCGCTTACGTCGTGATCGACGAGGATGTCGAGATCGGAGACGATGCCGTGCTGCTGCCGCACGTGGTGATCTATCGCGGGGTGCGAATCGGCAACAACTTCTTCGCTCACGCCCACGCCGTGGTGCGCGAGTTCTGCACGCTGGGCGATAACATCGTCCTGCAAAACGGAGCGCTGATCGGCACGGATGGCTTCGGCTTCGCCCGTGACGGCGATCACTGGGAAAAGATCGTGCAGTCCGGTCCCACCGTTCTCGAGAGCGATGTGGAGGTGCAGGCCAACGCCTGCGTCGATCGGGCCAGCATCGGCGAGACGCGCGTCGCGCGCGGCGTGAAGATCGACAACCTGGCGCAAGTCGGACATGGCGCGGCGGTTGGGGACCATACACTGCTGTGTGCCCAAGTCGGGTTGGCCGGTTCCACGATTGTCGGCAAGAACGGCATCATCGCCGGGCAGGCCGGTGTGGCAGGACATTGCAAGATCGGCGACAACGTTGTCATCACTGCGCAGAGCGGCACCCACGGCGATATTCCCGACGGCAGCGTGGTCAGCGGCTCACCGGCGTTCGATCACAAACAATGGTTGCGAGCCACCGGTATTTTCAATAGACTCCCAGAACTTGCCAAGGCGGTGCGCGCGCTAACTGCCAAGCTCAAGGACGCATCGCCGAAATAGCGAGCTAGGATCCCGGCAAGGCAGCGACGGTAGGATTCTTGGCCGCTACGCGGCTTGGGAACGTTTTCCGATTGATACCGGGGCTTGCGCCCCGGGCTCAGAACGCGCCGCCGCCCACGCGGCTCTTCGGTCCCCGGTTTCGAGATTCTGGCCTGATGTTAAGAGTAGAGTAGAGCGTTTCGCGACAAAACGGGGCGGCGCCAGCTGAGGCCGGCTCGATAGGCTGATAAGACCACGTTAACGCCGCGCTGAAGCGGGGCTCTACCGTGCGCTGCTGGGCCACAAGTTACCAATCCGGGCCAGGTTGCTTCTAATAAATACTTAGATGAGCGAAGACACCTCCAGTCCGAAGTCGACTCCGGTATTGGGTCCGCAACCTGTCCTCGTCCAACCCATCCGCGTCCTGCTGCTGGACGATCGTGAAGAGAACCTGGTATTGCGCTCGGCCATCCTGCGGCAGAAGGGCTATCAGGTGGTGACCTCCAGCTCCATCGAAGAGGCCGAAGCCAAGTTGCAGGGCATTGACATCGCCGTGCTCGACTATCACCTGGGCTCGGGCAAGTTCGGGACGGACGTGGCCGAGACGCTACGCCGCAAGCGCCCGCAGGTGCCCATCATCATTCTGTCAGCAACTCTGGAACGCCGCTTCGGCGGCATTGCCGACATGCATCTGCTGAAGGGCTACAGTTCAGTGGACGATCTTGTGGCGGCCCTGCGCTCGTTCGAAGCCAAGAAGCGTGGACGGCCGGTGGTCGTCGACGCACGCGATTTTTATTACTCGCGCATCTCCATGGCGATGGGCGACGACATCGTGTTGGAGATTCTCGATCGCGACGGCTATTGGCAGTATGTGAATGACTACTTCGCCGCGATGAACGAGCACAAGCGCGCGTGGTTCGTCGGTAAGAACCTGTTCGACCAGTTTCCCCAACTGGGTGAGGAGTGGCGGGAAATTGTGCGCACTGTCTGCGCTACCCGGGAAACTTACATCGACCGCCGCGGCTTTCGCGGCGCCTCGCATCTGCCCACCAAGAGCCCGCACTGGAGCTGGAACGTGCTGATTTTCCCCATCAAACTGCATGACGACCGCGACGGCGCAGTGCTGACAGCACGCTTGATCGAGAAGAAATAGGGAAGGAAGTCAAGAAAATTCAGCAAGAAAACGAAAGAGCAGTTCCAAAACGGGAATTCAGGTACCTGCTCGACTGAAATTCTGAGTGAAAGGACGACGGCCAGCCCAGCGACTTGGCCCCCACGGCTTTAGCCAAGAAATAAAGAGCGCGATCGCCTCGCCCAGCCCGAGTTCCCTTTTCAGTGGCGTCTTCGATTTCGCGATGGCACGGTCCGCGGTGGGCCACCAGGCATAACTCAGAACATGAATTTCAGCGCGAACTGCACTTGCCGCGGATCGCGCGCCGCCAGGATTTGGTTGAACGTGGGCGAACTGATGTCGCTGTCCGGCAGGCGGAAATTCGGATGATTCAGGATATTGAACAGCTCCGCCCGGAACTGCAGCGACTTCGACTCCGCCACCTTGATATTCTTCAGCACCCCGAAATCCCAATCCATATAGCCGGGCCCGATCGCGATATTCCGCCCGGCGGTCCCAAACTGTCCCGCATCGGTGACGGGGTCCAGTTGCTGGAATGCACTGGCATTGAGCCAGGCATTGACCGAGTGCGGGCCATTGTTCGGATTGCCCACCAGGTTAGGACGCTGTGCCGAAAAACCTGTGATCTCAGGCGCGCTGCCCTGGGCCGACACGTCATTCGAATCGAACACCGTGAACGGCGTGCCGCTCATCAGCGTAACGATCCCGCTAAGCTGCCATCCTCCCAAGGCGTGCTTGTACCACTCGCCCCCGTTCAGCCAGAAAGGAAGGTCCCACACATAGCTGAAGACCAAGCGATGACGCGCATCGAACATCGAGAGCCCACGCTCCGCCGCCAAGTCAAAGGGATTCTGCGCCAGATCGTTCTCGCCCGCGACCGGTTTCGCGGCCGAGCCGGTCATGTTGAACGACGAGGCATCATCGATGGCTTTCGACCACGTGTACGACGCGAGGAATGAAACCCCGTGACTGAAACGTTTCTGGAGGCTCGTCTCCAGCGCGTTGTACGAGGAGTTCGCGATGCTTGCGATCTCACCCATGGAGGAGAAAATACAACTGCTCGGCGGATCGTTGAGCGTGCATCCCGAATAGAGCCGCCGCTGGTTGGCGTTGCCCGAGTTCGAGATAGGCTGGCCGTCCACGTAGCCCGGCACGAACACCGCCGGGTTTCCTTCGATGAAGCGCGGCAGGTGCGTTCCCTTGGTGCCGACGTATCCCATTTCGAACAGGAAGTCGCGACCAAATGACTGTTGCAGGTTCAGGTCCCAATCCTGGCTGTAAGGCAGCGTCATGTTCGGCGCCAGGGTCAGGTTAGTCAGTGGCGTTGAGAACGAACCGGTGATCGGCGGGTTGCCGTTGAAAGGATCGGCAAAATTCGGCAAGCTCACCTGCGGCGTTGCCAGGTATGGCGGCGCGCTGATCGGCGTCTGAAGCGGCCCGCCCTGACCAGTGTAATAAGGCTCGTAGAAGATGCCATAAGCCGACGTCACCAGCAGTTTGCCATCTCCTCGCGGATCCCACGCAATGCCAACGCGCGGCGCGAACGCGGTTTTGTCCATTGGGATCAACCCTGCGGGCACGCCAGGATCGCCCGGATACAGCAGTCCCATGGGCGCATCCGGCATCACCACCGACTGGCGCCCTGGAATAAACATCGACTGCAGGTTATTAAGCTCTGTGTCCGGCATCGGCAGCTCGTAACGCAAGCCGAGGTTAAGCGTGAACCGCGGCGTCACCTTGTAGGTGTCCTGCGCGTAGGCGTTCAGCCCGTTGCCGCGAATGTGGCGCGTGAAATTGCCAAGCCCCTGCAGGAAGACTACCGGCGTGCCCGACAGGAAGCTCGCAAACGCGTCGGTTACGGGGAAGGGCGCGAACACGAAGAAGCCGTTGGTGGCAATACCCTGCGTAACATTGATCTGCTGATACTGATATCCGCCGCCGAACTTGAACTCATGCCTGCCTCGTACCCAGCTTATTGATCCCGAGTAGTCGAACAGGTTCTCGTACGTATTGCGCGGGCCAGTGATTGGGTTGCCGATGTTTGTATAGCCGCTGATCTGGATGAACGGCGGTCCTTCCGCAGCCGGCAGGCTCGGGGAATACTGGAAACCCAGGCTTTCGGGACTGGTATGCACCTCACTCTGGCCATAGAGGAACTTGTTCCGCAAGAACGAGAACCGCAGCACCCCGACCAAGGTCGGCGTAAACGTGTGCGTCTCCTGCGCAACGAAGTTCTGGGCTCGTTGGTCTTCGCCGACCGGGAAGCCGGGCACGCTGGCTCCTTGCGGCGAGAGCGGATCGAGCTCCGACAGCTGGGTAAACGAGTAGCGGAAATTCAGGTTATCGTGTTGCGTGAGGTAGTGATCGATCTTGATTCCGAACTGGTCGGTATCGTTGTTGATTACGCCCGATGCGGAATACAGGTTGGTGCCCGCATTCGGTGCCGGGAAATACTGCAGCAGGTTCTGCGAGATAGGATTGATCGACGGCAATTGGTTGTTCGGATACGGCGCATTGGCGAGGACATTGAAAAGCTGATTCGCCGGATTGTTGCAAAAGCCGGCGGTGAATCCTTCAGGACACAATTCCGAGAAATTGCCGGTTCGCTCTTTCAAGGACGGCACGGTGGTCAGAGCGGTTACGCCCTGCCGATTGCGGAAGCCTTCGTAGTAGCCGAAGAAGAAGGTCTTGTCCTTGCGGATCGGTCCGCCGATAGTTGCGCCGAACTGGTTCTGCTTCAGTGGCAAGGCCTGCGTCTGAAAATAGTTACGCGCGTCGACAGCGTCATTGCGCAGGAACTCCCACAATGCGCCGTGGAAGAAGTTCGTGCCCGAGCGCGTGACGATGTTCGTCGTCGAGCCCAGGGCGTCCCCGAATTCGGCGCTCGCATTGTGGGTGATGATGAGGAATTCCGAAATTGCGTCTACCGGCGGCTTCAGCACATAACCGCCATCGACGCCGTTAAAGTTATCGGCGCCGTCGATCAGGAAATTGTTCGACTCCGGCCGCTGCCCGTTTACCGCATACGGTTGTCCGTCACGTAATCCGCCGCCGGCCTCCACTAACCCCGGCGTTATCGGTACCACACCGGGCTGCAGCAATCCCAACTGCGAAAAATTGCGTCCGTTCAGCGGCAGGTCTTCCAGTTCCCGCTCCCCCACCACCTTGCCCATGCTGGTCACCCCGGGCTCGATGAGATCGGCATCGGCGGTGACCTGCACCACTTCTATTTCCGATCCGACCGCAAGACGCGGCGAAACCGAGGCGGTCTCGTTCACGCTTAGCGAGATGCCGTCCTGCACGTATTCGTGAAAGCCTTTTGCTGTGACTTGCACGCGATAATGTCCGACGGGAAGTTCGAGCACAACGTAGTTGCCATTGCGGTCGGTGATGACCGTACGTGAAAGACCGGTTTCGGATTGCTGGGCTGTAACCGTTGCGCCTACAACGATTGCACCCATTGGATCGGTGACTCGGCCCCGAATGCTCCCGGTGATCTGCTGAGCAGGCAAACTGAGGCAAGCAAGCACTACAAACACCAGCACATTGCGAACGATGTTCATATAGTTTTCAAGTCTCCAGCCGACCTGGCGCTAGACACACTTGTCCATGCACACGGAAATACAGGTGGATCATTAGCTCGCTTTTCGCGAATTGTCCCCACGAATAGAGCGGGATTATAGACAGACAAAAAAGACAATCAATAATGGGAAAGAGCTAAGGCAATAGCAGAAAAACACTAGATTGTGCTGGGGTGCCGGGTCCCGCGGCTTTCGCGGCGCCTCGCATCTGCCCACCAAGAGCCCGCACTGGAGCTGGAACGTCCTGATCTTCCCCATCAAACTGCATGACGACCGCGACGGCGCGGTGCTGACAGCGCGGCTGATCGAGCAAAAATAGGCGACACTTTCAGACGCCGGGTGCCCAACAATAAACCCATATACCGCCCGCGCCTGTACTGCTATCTTGGTTCGACCATTGGAGACAGAAATGCATTTAAGGATCACGGTGGCAACCGTGGCGATGTGGTTGTCGCTTGTCCCGGCGTACGCACAGCAGAGTCAATGGGCGTCGCCGGATGACAAGACCGCGAAATACATCATCGACATGGAACGCAATTGGGCTGAAGGTGTCTGCGTCGATAACGGCGTGGTCGCCAGTCTGCTTGCCGACGATTTCCAGGGCACCTCGACGAAAGGTGCGCGCTTCACCAAGGCCGATGAACTGAAGGACGAGAAGAGCGTACGCACTGCGCATGGTTGCGGGCTGGACGAGGCCAAAGTGCGTTTTTTCGGAGACAGTCTCGCCATTGTCTATGGCCGCGAACATGCTTTCGGCAAAGACAAGTCCCAGCCCAGCGCAGAGGTGTGCCAGGTGTGGACCGATACCTGGCTGAAACGCGGCGGTACGTGGCAGATCATCGCCTCGCAGGATAATCGCGTGGAATGTAAGTAGGTGGAGAATCTGTCGCGGGCGCGATTTGTGGACGATAACGGTTTTTCACGGAGTCCCAGGTCTCGAACAACGCGAGACCCGGGTCACCCTGGACTAGGGATGGCCGCAGTCCCACAATGTGGGACTACCAGGTGATAGCCGTGTCGCCGCTGCGCGGCTCTGAATGATTCCCACTCACACCCGGGGCTCACGCCCCGGGCTCAAACCATCCCGCCGCTGCGCGGCTATTTCGGCCGCATGTCGCAGCCTGTCCCAATCCTGTAGGTTTCGTCGTTACGACTGGAGGAACCCAAGAGACAGTGTCACAACCGGAAACGGGAACCCGCGGTGGAGTCGCACCATCGATCTCTGAACAAAATAGCCGCGCGACGGGACGGACGAGACTGAAATCCCGCTGCCCCTCACCTTATAACCTCTATCAATGATTCTTATTAGGCATCCGGGTTGGCAAACTGGTATCGTTCCGCAATATGCCGGGAGCGCCCGCCAGAACACTCATGCCAGGTCTGTTCGACAGCTATGCTCCAGGCGCGTTCTTCGACGAGATGTTCTCCGCGCCGGGGGTTCCGCGGCCGCATTATGTCAAGCTGTTTGAGAAGCTTGCCGCCCTGCCAGTGGCTCATTTCGAAGAGCGGCGCAAGCTGGCCGACCTCTCCTTCCTGCTGCAAGGCATTACTTTTACCGTCTACAACGATGGCGCCGGCACCGAGCGGTTGCTGCCTTTCGACCTGATTCCCCGCATCTTGCCACAAGCCGAATGGGATCGCATCGAACGGGGACTCACCCAGCGTGTCGTGGCGCTCAATCTGTTTCTGCACGACATCTACGGCGAGCAGCAGATCCTTAAGGACCGGCTGATTTCGCGCGCGCTGGTGTATTCCTGCCGGCACTTCCGGCGGGAAATGATCGGCCTGGAAGTTCCGCGCGGCATTTACACCCACATCTGCGGCATCGACCTGGTGCGCGACTCCCGCACCAGCGAGTTTTTTGTCCTCGAGGATAACGTTCGCACCCCCAGCGGTATCTCGTATGTGCTGGAGAACCGGCTGGTCATGATGCGCGTCTTTCCCGACCTGTTCGGCAAGTACGACGTCCTGCCGGTCAACCACTATCCGACGGAGCTCAGCCGGATTCTGCGCATGCTGTCGCCGCGCGGCGAAGACAAGGGACAGATCGTTCTGCTCACTCCCGGAAGCTACAACAGCGCTTACTTCGAGCATAGTTTCCTGGCGCAGCAAATGGGGGTCGAGCTGGTGGAAGGCCGCGACCTGATCGTTGACTCGGGCGTGGTCTACATGAAGACGATTCACGGGCTGAAGCGGGTGGATGTCATCTACCGCCGGGTGGACGATGATTTTCTGGATTCGCTGGTCTTTCGTCCTGACTCGTTGATGGGCGTGCCCGGACTGATGGGCGCTTACCGCGCCGGCAATGTCGCGCTGGCCAACGCGGTCGGGAACGGCATCGCGGATGACAAGGCCATCTACGCCTATGTACCGACGTTCATCAAATATTATCTGGGCGAAGAGCCGATCCTGGGCACCGTCAAGACCTACCTCTGCTCCCAGGCCGACGAGCTGTCGTACGTGCTGGAACACCTGCCCGAACTGGTGGTGAAGGCGGTTGGCGAATCGGGCGGCTACGGAATGCTGATCGGGCCGGCGGCCACCCGGGAGAAGATCGCCGACTTCCGCGAGCAGATTCTGGCCGACCCGCGGAACTACATTGCCCAGCCGGTGCTGGGACTTTCGCAGGTTCCCTCCTACGATCCTGACACCCATCGCATGGCCGGAAGGCACGTCGATCTGCGTCCTTACTGCCTGTACGACGGCGAGAAAGTCACCATCGTCCCGGGCGGCCTGACGCGGGTGGCGCTGCAACCCGGTTCGCTGGTGGTGAACTCGTCGCAGGGCGGAGGCAGCAAAGATACCTGGGTGCTGGGGGGCGAGAGCTGATGATGCTGTCCCGCATCGCCGATTCGCTGTTCTGGCTGGCGCGCTACATGGAACGCGCCGAGGACACGGCGCGCATCCTTGATGTGAATTACCACATGCGGCTGGAGCGGGCCGATCCTTACCGTCTGCGCTGGGATCCGCTGATCAGCATGGCAGGCGAAGAAGGGCGCTTCCACCAGCTCTACGAGGAAGCCACAGCGCACAACGTGTACGAGTTCCTGGCCTTCCGGCCGGATAATCCCAATTCCATCGTGCAGTGCGTCACCCGGGCGCGCGAGAATGCGCGGACCATCCGCGACCGCATCTCGCGCGAGATGTGGGAGGACATCAACGGCCTGTACCACACCGTGACCGCCTTCGATCCGGCGGAGGAGATCTCCAGCGGTCCACACCGTTTCTGCGACCTGGTGAAGTTTGGCAGCCATCGCTTCCATGGCGTCGCCGACGCCACCCTGCCGCACGATGAGAGCTGGCAGTTCCTCAAGATCGGCTGGTCATTGGAGCGCGCGGAGATGACTACGCACCTGGTGGATGTGCAATACCACCACCTGCTGGAGACTTCCACCGCGCTGGCCGCGCCCGACAACCATCAGTGGATGGCGATCTTGCGATCGGTGGGCGCGTTCGAGGCCTACCATCGCCAGTATCACTCGCCGATCGAGCCTGAGCGCGTGGCGGAGATGCTGATCCTGCATCCCCAGCATCCCCGCTCGATCCGCTACAGCGTCACCCAGGTGCAGGCGGGCTTACGCGCCATCAGCGGCAGCGGCGCCGGGTCCTATGCCAACGAGGCCGAGCGCCTGACCGGCAAGATGCTGGAGAGCCTGCGCTACGACACTATCGAAGACATCTTTCAGCGCGGCTTGCATGCTTACCTGCATAACCTGTTGCAGATGTGCCGGTCCATTGGTCTCGACATCGCCAACACCTACTTCTACTACGGGGTCTCCGCATGAACCGGTTCCACCTGACGCATGTTACGGAGTTTCATTATGACGGGCCGGTGTCGGAAAGTTACAACGAGGTGCGGCTGCGTCCCATTCACGATGAGCGGCAGAGTTGCCTGTCGTTCAAGCTGCTGACGGCCCCGGCGTCGCGCCCTACGGCGTACAAGGATGCCTTCGGGAACTGGGTGCATCAGTTCAACGTTCTGGCGCCGCATACCCACCTGAAGGTCCAGGCCGAGTGCGTGGTGCTGGCGCATGACAATCCGGTTGAGCCGTGCGTTCTGCTGCTGGCAGAGTTTGATTCGCACCGCGATCAACTGTATGACGACTTCTTCGACTTCATCGCCCCCAGCGAATATGTGCCGCACCTCCCCGAGCTGGACGCCCTGATCACCACCAGCGAGAACGAGTGCGACGGAACGGTCGCCGGATTCGTGCAGACGGCAGCAGATGTAATTCACCGCGAGTTCCAGTACGTGAAGGGCGCCACGCATGTGAACTCGTCGATCAAGGACTCGCTGTCGGTCGGCGCCGGCGTGTGCCAGGACTTCGCTCACCTGCTGCTGGGCGTGGTGCGCAAAAAGGGTTTGCCGGCGCGGTATGTCTCCGGCTACCTGGTGCCGGAGAAGACCTTGAACCCGGACGAGAACGGAAAATCCAGCAAGACGATGGAAGAGGTCATTGGCGGCCAGGCTTCCCATGCCTGGGCTGAGGTCTATCTGCCGGGGTCCGCCTGGATTCCCATGGACCCCACGCTGGGTGCGCCGGTAGGGCTGCGCCACGTACGTCTCGCCTATGGCCGCGATTATGGGGACGTCGCCCCGGTGCGCGGTGTCTACAACGGCCACGCCGGGCAAAGGCTTTCGGTGGACGTGCGCGTCTGTCCGGCGCTGACCGACGATGGCCGCGAGCTGCTCAGCGAGACTGCGGCCGGGCCTTCGGAGCCGGCCGACGAAGATGAGCGCGCTCATCAGCCGGCACAGCAGCAGTAGAAACGCATTCCGCATGCACAAACTTTCTCCTCGGGCTAAGATGTCTACCGCACGGCTCAACGCTTGCGGAGGACCCATGTTATGCGAATGAAGGCTGCCTCATTCGGTGTGCTGTTTGCGGTTATCTGGTGTTGCTCGTCGATTGTCGCCACGGCTCAATCGAGCGACAAGGTCGAGCGCATTCCGATTCCCAACTCCGACTTTCCCATCTCTGCGGCAGTGGTAGTTCCTTCCGGCTACGACACCATTTATGTCAGCGGCAATATTCCGAAGGTTGCCAACCCGCAGGCTCCCAAGGGCAGCACGGAAGCGTACGGCGACACCAAAACGCAGACCATCTCCGTGTTGCAGCAGATTCAGAAGACGCTGGCGGACCAGAATCTTACGATGTCCGATGTGGTGATGATGCATGTCTTTTTGGTGGGCGATCCGGCGCAAGGCGGCAAGATGGACTTTGCCGGAATGATGGCCGGCTATACGCAGTTTTTCGGCACGAAGGATCAGCCGAACAAGCCGGCTCGCAGCGCGGTGCAGGTGGCCGCATTGGCGGCGCCGGGCGCGCTGGTGGAAATTGAAGTGATCGCTGTGCGCAAGCATGAGGCGCACCTGATGCATTAGCGGGTTCTTGACCGTATCTTAAGGGCAGGTTTGAAAGGGCACACCTTTAGGTGTGCCGCAAAAGACGCTCTATTTTGTCCATCCCTCGCCGACTTCAGTCGGCGAGGGATTTGCGGAGCCCGCTGAAGATTGATTGGAGATGACGATGACACACCCTGAAACACCGCGCGACTCCTCGCGCCGCAGCTTCCTGAACCTGGCGCTGGCTGCATCCGCCACGGCGGCCTGCAGCAGCATCCTGACCGAGGCATTGCTGGCGCGGTCGAAGGACCAACCCTACCCCAGGGATGCGGTAGTCATCGACGCCAACGAAAATCCACTCGGCCCGTCCGCCGGAGCGCGCGAGGCGTGTGCCTCCGTGATCGCCCATGGCGGACGTTACTCCATCTGGATGACCGATGAATTGCTGCAAACCTTCGCCGCCATGGAAGGCCTGCCCGCTGACCACGTCACGGCGTATCCCGGTTCCAGCGAGCCCCTGCACTACACCGTTCTGACCTATACGTCGCCGGGCAAGAGCTACGTCACCGCCGATCCGGGCTACGAAGCCGGGATGGGCGCAGCCAAGATAGCCGGGGCAAAAATCGTAAAGGTTCCGCTGACCCGGGACTACTCCCACGATGTGAGAGCCATGCTGGCCGCCGCGCCCGATGCCGGGCTCTTCTACATCTGCACGCCGAATAATCCGACCGGCACGCTGACCAGCCACTCCGATATCGAGTACCTGGTGGATCACAAGCCCGCGGGCTCGATTGTGCTGGTGGACGAGGCCTACATCCATTTCGCCGACGGCGCGGTGTCTGCCATCGACCTGGTGAAGGCCGGCAAAGACGTGATCGTATTGCGGACGTTCTCCAAGATCTACGGCATGGCAGGGCTGCGTTGCGGATTCGCCATTGGCCGGCCCGATCTGGTGACGAAGATTCACTCCATGCAAGGCTGGAATGCGATGCCCATCACCGCCGTCGCCGCCGCTAGTGCGAGCCTGAACGATCCGAACCTCGTGCCCCAGCGCAAGCAGATCAACGCCACCACGCGCGAGAGCGTCTTCGCCTGGCTGCGCAGTAACGGCTACTCGTTCATCCCCTCGCAGTCCAATTGCTTCATGCTGGACACGCGGCGCGACGGCAAGCTGGTAAACGAGGCCATGCAGAAACAGAATGTCTACGTCGGCCGCATCTGGCCGATCATGCCGACTTACGTCCGCGTCACCGTCGGCACTCCCGCAGAGATGGATCGCTTCCAGGTCGCGTTCAACGAGGTGATGAAGGGGACGGTGGTCGGCAGCCTGGCGCGTCCGTCGAGTACGCGGAGTTTGTCGATCGACGGAGTGAGAATTCCGGCGGGCATCACCATGGTATAGTGCACATTCCCGTAGGCAACCTGGAGGTCTCTCTGGACAGCACATCGACTCGTCGCGCCTTTCTTGTGCAAGGTGCCGCTTCGCTGGGCCTGCTTTGTCTCACGTCGTTGACGCCGGAACTCATTGCCCAGGCACACCAGCACGCCAAGGCCGCTCCGCCCGCTACTGCTACCGGCAACTCCTTCCGCTTCTTCACCGCACAGCAGGCGGCTGACTACGAGGCCTTCGCATCGCAGATCATTCCGTCGGACGAGACGCCGGGAGCGAAAGAGGCCAACGTCGTTCACTTCACCGACTACGCGCTCAGCGAGATCGAGCCGCAGAATCAAAATGACTTTGCCGCGGCGCTGGTAGCGCTCAATTCGCAGGCAAAAAAGACGGCCCCGGCCTCAAGCTCTTTCGCCGCCCTCGACTCCAGCCAGCAGGTCGAAGTGATGAAGGCGATGGAGAAGGGCAACGATTTCGCTATCCTGCGCGGCTACACCTTGGCCGGATTTCTGTGCGATCCCGCAGACGGCGGCAATAAGGACGAGGTTGGCTGGAAGCTGATCGGCTTCGAAGACAAGTTTTACTACCAGCCACCGTTTGGCTACTACGATGCGCTCGCAGACGAGGCGAAGTCTTGAACGGTGCGACGCAACAGAAGCATTACAAGCCCAGCGAGGCCGTCGATTTCCTGATCATCGGCTGTGGCGCGTCGGGCAGCGTGCTGGCCCGCGAACTGTCGCAGAACGGCTTCAGCGTGGTTGCGCTGGAGCAGGGGCCCTGGCTGAAGGCGAATGAGTTTTCGCACGACGAGTACCGCAACTTCGCGCAGTCTCTGCTGACCAACAATACGCAGAAGCAGCCGCAAACCTTTCGCAAGACTCCAAAAGATCCCGCGAAGCTGCAGCAATCGATCATGTACGGCCGGCTGGTGGGCGGAGGGGCGGTACATTTCACCGCCAACTTCTGGCGCTTTCATGAAATCGACTTTATCGAGGCCAGCAAGAAAGGCACGATCGCAGGTACCGGCTTTGCCGACTGGCCTATCACGTACGCCGATCTGGAACCCTACTACACCAAGGCCGAGTGGGAGTTGGGCGTGTCCGGTCAGGCAGGCGCGAGTCCGTTCGATCCGCCTCGCTCGAAGCCCTATCCGCTGCCGCCGATGCCGGTGAAGTCCAGCGGAGTCCTGCTGGAGCGCGGCGCCCGCAAGCTGGGCTATCATCCCTTCCCTGCTCCAGTCGCGGTGATTTCGAGGCCCTACAAGGGACGAATCGGCTGCGCGCACTGCGGATTCTGCGAAGCCTTCGGCTGCGAGATGAACGCCAAATCCAGCCCGCTGCCCAACATCGTTCCCGATGCCGTCGCCACCGGACGCTGCGAGATCCGAACTGAAAGCTATGTCACCGAGATCAAGGTTGACAGCCGTGGCCGCGCAACTGGCGCCGCCTATTTCGACAAGGCAGGCGCGCAACAGTTCCAACGCGCCCGCGCCGTCGTGGTGGCTGCCAATGGAGCCGAAACTCCGCGCCTGCTCTTGCTCTCCAAATCGAAGCAGTTTCCCGATGGGCTGGCCAACTCCAGCGGCCTGGTGGGGAAATACCTGATGTTCAACACCGATCAGATGTGCTCCGGTCAGTTCGAGCATCCCCTGAACGAGTACAAGAGCATCGAGGTGACTCGCGCCCTGCACGATTTTTATGAGATTGATCCAAAACTCGGCTTCTACGGCGGTGGAGGCATTACCGCGCGCTTCCAGTTCACGCCCATTTCTTTTGCCCTGATGGGAATGCCACCAACGAAACCGCAATGGGGCAGTGAGTACAAAAAGGCACTGCAGAAATATTTCACCCGTACCATGATGCTGATGGGCCATGGGACGTCGCTGCCGCTGGCCGACAACAGTATCTCGCTCGATGCAACTGTGAAAGATGCGTGGGGACAGCCGGCGATGTGCGTGACCTACAAGGACCATCCCGACGACATCAAGACGGAGGAGTTTTTCCGCGACCGCTCCATGGAGTTGCTGGAAGCTGCGGGCGCGCAGGACCGATGGGCCTATCCGATCAGCGACAGCAACTTTGGAGTGCACTTGCTGGGAACCTGCCGCATGGGCAACGACCCCAAGAGCTCGGTCATCAACGCCGACCACCGTACCCACGATGTGCCCAACCTGTTTCTGTGCGACGGCTCCAGCTTCGTGACCAGCGGGCGCGGCCAGCCGACAGAGACCATTCAGGCGCTGGCTTTCCGTGCCGGCGACCGCATTAGCACTCTCGCGAAGAAGAACGAGATCTGAGCACGGGCTGGCACTCGGTGGAGGAGCAGGCCCTAGGCCTGCGTTGCCGCGCCGAGTGCAGCGGGCTTTAGCACCGGGGCTGAAGCCAGATCGCTAAGAATTGTTGGCGTGGGCCTGAAGGCCCGCTCTTCCACCAGATCCTGTTTGCTGAGCTTGACACCCATTTCCCATCCGTTTTACTGTTGCCCACCAACCCCCGAGTGAGGCGCAATGTCCCTGTCTCCGCTGCTGGAAGTTGAAGACGATTTTGAACAGGCGGGAAAGCCGCCCGGGCCGTGCGTGATGGTCGTTTTTGGCGCCACCGGCGACCTGACCATGCGCAAGCTCATTCCGGCCCTGTACAACCTCGAAAAGGCGGGTCTTCTGCCACATGAATTCGCGGTGCTGGGCGTGGCCATTGACGAGCTCAACCCGGAAGATTTCCGCAAAAAGGCGACGCGCTTTCTCCAGGCGGAGGACCATGGCAACGAGGCCTGGGAGCGCTTCCAGCAATGCCTGCATTACCAGCGTGGCGATTTTGCCGACGACACAACCTACGAGAAGATCAAGACGGTGCTGGCGGGCATCGATCAGCAATACGGCACCAATCAGAACTATCTTTTCTACCTGGCCACCTCGCCCAAGTTCTTCTGTGACATTGTCGAGCACCTGGGCAAATCCGGCCTCTCCACCCAGGAAAATGGGCACTGGCGGCGAGTCGTGATCGAGAAGCCCTTCGGGCAGGACCTGGAATCGGCCATGGCGCTGAACCGCGCCATCAAGTCGGTTCTCGGCGAGGACCAGATTTTCCGCATCGATCACTACCTGGGCAAGGAGACGGTGCAGAACATCATGGTCTTCCGTTTCGGCAACGGCATCTTCGAGCCTATCTGGAACCGCCGCTACATCGATCACGTCGCCATCACCAACGCCGAGACGGTTGGGGTGGAGATGCGCGGAGGCTATTTCGACGCCGCCGGCACCCTGCGCGACATGGTGCCGAACCACATGATGCAGCTCATCAGCCTCACCGCAATGGAGCCGCCGGCCTCCTTCAGCGCCGATGCCGTCCGCGATGAGCAGGCCAAGGTGCTGCATGCCATTCAGCCGCTCAGCTCCGAAGACGTTTTGCATCAGACGGTGCGCGGCCAATATGGCGACGGAATTCTCGATAAAGATAAAGTACAGGCCTACCGGGCGGAGCCGGGCGTGTCACGCGAATCGAAGACGGAAACCTTTGTCGCCATGAAGCTCAACGTCGACAACTGGCGCTGGGCGGGGGTCCCCTTCTACCTGCGCACCGGCAAGCGCATGGCCAAGCGACACACGGAGATCACCATCCAGTTCAAGCGCGCCCCGTTCCAGCTCTTCCGCCAGACCGCGGTCCACAAGCTCCAGACTAACCGGCTGGTGATTCAGATCCAGCCTGACGAAGGCATGTCGCTGAGCTTTGGCGCAAAAATTCCTGGACCTCTGTTGCGGGTAGGTTCGGTGGAAATGAGTTTCGAGTATGAGAAATATTTCGGCACACAACCTAATACCGGATATGAGGTTCTCCTCTACGACTGCATGATCGGCGATCAAACGCTGTTCCAACGGGCGGACATGGTTGAGGCGGGATGGAAGATTCTCGATCCCGTGCTCGATGTCTGGAAGGCACTGCCCGCGCGCAACTTCCCCAATTATGCCTCCGGCACCTGGGGTCCCAAAGAGGCGGATGATTTGATGGAACGCGATGGACGGCACTGGAGGAAGATCCCATGATTCTGGCGGGAGATATTGGCGGAACCAACTCACGCCTGGCGGCGTTCGAGACGGAAGGCAACAAGCTTAGCTGCGTGGTCGAGAAGATTTATCCCAGCAAAGAACATAAAGGGCTGGTAGAGATTGTTTCCGATTTCACGCGAACAGAAGGCATTCCGGCACACTCAGCTTGCTTTGGAGTCGCCGGGCCGGTTCGCGGAGGACGGAGTCAAATCTCAAACCTTCCTTGGATCGTCGATTCCGGCGAACTGGCCGCGCAACTGCGGCTCCGCAGCGTCGGGCTGATCAACGATCTGGAGGCCTTCGCCTACGGCATCGATGCGCTCGAGTCCAAGGACTTCGTCACCCTCAGCGAAGGAACCGGCAACGGCGAGGGCAACACAGCGGTGATTTCGGCGGGCTCGGGACTGGGCGAGGCGGGATTGTTCTGGGACGGATTCCGGCACCATCCCTTCGCGTGCGAAGGTGGGCACACCGATTTCGCTCCCAAGACAGAGGTCGAACTGGACCTTCTGCAATATCTGATGAAGCGCTACGATCACGTGAGCTTCGAGCGCATTCTCTCCGGCCCGGGCGTGAAGAACGTGTATGACTTCCTGCGGGATACCGGAAAGGAAGAAGAGCCGGCGTGGTTGAAGGAGCAACTTGCAGCGGCCAAGGATGCGCCGGCGCTGATTTCCCAGTTGGCGCTTGAGCAGAAAGCGCCGATCTGCGAGCGAACCTTGTCCATCTTCGTCAGCGTATTCGGATCGGAAGCCGGTAATTGCGCTCTGAAATTCATGTCCACGGGCGGCATCTTCGTTGCCGGCATCGCCGCCAAAATCGTCTCCAAGATGCAGGAGCCCATGTTCATGGAAGCCTTCCTCAACAAAGGCCGCATGAGAGCTCTGCTGCAGGACGTGCCGGTAAAAATCGTGCTCAACGACGACTCCGGGCTGATTGGCGCAGCCCGGTTCACCCTGGTGCAGAAAGCCTTCCGGGCCTGAAGAGCGCTCGGCACGAGTATTCCAGCTCAATGGGCCCGCAGCGATCCAACTGTGTAGGTTGCGGACGGTGACATGCGATTCACGATACTGGGTTTTCCTACCGCTTTCACCAACACCTTGTAGACGCCGGGAATAAAATTGAAAGCCGACAAGTTAAGGGCATTCGTGCCCACAGGAAAATCGCCCAGCGACATCAGGTGCTGGCCATCGATCGATATGTAAGCGGTGTAATGGTCGATGGTCGACGTATCCGCCACTCGCCAGGTCAACATGCTGCCGGCCACGCTGGCGGAAACCGTCTGGCAGTTGTCGATGCCGCTCTGAATCTCGGTGCCCTCTTCGTAGTCGTGCCAGGTCACTACCTGCACGGCATCGAGCCGCCCTGTATAGGCGCGTACAGTGGCCCAACTATCGAGCCAGCTCTTGCCGCACAACTGCTCGATATGGCGGCCGCCCGGCGGAGCCCAGCTGGCTACAACATCGTTAAAACCCTTCCACGAGGATGCCCAGTTCAGTTTGGACGAATGCTGTCCGGCAATCTTTTCGAAATATTGGGTGTAATCGAGTCCTTCATAGCCAGACTGCAAAGGATTCTTCGGGGACAGCCAGCCATAGGCCCCCACGGTGTACGCGTTGGTAAACGCGCCTGCATTCTCGAAGATCCAATGCAGGTCAGGATTGGCGGAAAGAATGGTCGGCCAATTGATGGAGTAGGCTTCCATGCCGAACTGGGTCACGACCGTCTTGCCGGCGGCATCTTTGATGGCAGCGGGTGAGGCGAAGTAGCCCTGCTGGCGCGCGAAGGCGATGGTGTTGAGCAGCGCCTGGGTGGCAGAACATCCGGGATAGCAGGAGTGCCACTCGAGCGCGCCCTGATCGATCATCAGCGCGAAGCTCAGGGAAGACTTTTCCACTGCCGGCTTCAGAACCTCCGTTGCCTTCTCCTCCCAGCTTCCCGGCCCGTACCAGTCCACTAGCACACCGTCAAAACCGCGGCTCGTCAGATCGGCTATTTCGCGCGCCACTTGTGCGGGATCGGCCGAACTGTATCCGATATTAGGATGAGAGCTATTCCCCCAATACGGAATGTAGGTGGCATAGACCTTGGCGTTCTGCTGATTGGGAGCCAGCAAGGTATGTACGTTTACCTTGCTGACATTGCTGGCGATGAGATCGCCGTTATCGACACACTTCCCGCTGGTCACTGTGCTCACTTCGCAACCGGGAAACGAGTTCGCCGCAGCGGTGTTATTGCCGGTTTCGATCGCCAGCGTGGTATTTGGGTTAATGGTCTGATAATTAGGAGAGAGGCCAGAAATTTGAGCGTTTGCGTGAGCTGCCAAAAGCAGAGCAAGCGCGAGAATCGGCGCATAAATCTTAAACATTTAAAGAACTCCAGTACGCGGGGATTCACGTTACCAAACAGGAGTGGAGCCGCCCTGGGAAGATTTTTGTTTGGAAACGATCCGAGTATAGGCAGGAGAAACTAAGTGGAGGCTCTGCTGAAGACCTGAGGCGCAGCGGGTTTTTCTACTTAGATTCGGTTCCTGACGGCAGCCAGGAAACCGGGCATTTCAACCTTTGCGGGCAAACCCGAAGTCAGGCCGGACTTGGGCTTGGACGCCGAAAAAATATCTTTGCGCCGAGTTCCTGAACGTGTGTACCGGGGTGGTGAAGGCTTGATAATGGAAATTCCGACTGAATTATGGCTGCGATGGAAGAGCTACGAGCACTTTTGCGATTTCGTCTTCTGCAACTTTTCACGCTTGCCCTGCTTCTCGGGCTGGTAGCTCGAATCTCCTTTAAATCGAAGTTGTCCGTACTCGATCTCGACGTCTGGTGGCACCTGAAGGTGGGCGACTGGATGGTTGCGCACCTGGCGGTTCCTCATACCGGCCTCTTCTCCTGGACTGCCGCCAGCCGTCCATGGGCCGCTTACAGTTGGGGTTATGAAGTACTGTTGTCGCGCGCTTATGCGTGGTTCGGGCTCGTCGGTATCGGCCTGTACGGAACGCTGCTTACGCTGATGGTCGCCTACTCCGTGTACTGGATGGTGCGGCGACTGTCGGGCCGTTTCTGGCCGGCATGTCTGATTGCGATCGTTACGTGTTCCGCATTTCTCTTCCGGGTGATGCCGCGGCCAGTCTTCTTCTCGATGATGCTGTTCGCCGTGACCCTCACTCTTCTGCTGGAGGCCAATCGCTCGGGGCGCGTACAGTACCTGTATTGGTTGCCCCTGGTCTTTCTCGTATGGGCGAACCTGCACATTCAATTCATATACGGGCTGTTTGCGGTCGGACTGCTTTTGGCCGTGAACGTAATGGAACAATTCGCCGCCAGGCTTGGCCGGCAGCCCACCCGGCTTCCATCGCCCACGCTTCCGTCCATGACGTTGCTGGCGATTTTCGCAGCGTGCTTCGTCGCTACCTGCATCGGGCCGTACTGGTTTCACCTATATGAAGTGATTTTCGACTACGCCCGCGCAAAAGCTCCATACCGGGTCGTCATGGAGTTGCAGCCTCTGCATTTTCGCGTGCCCGCTCACTATGTGCAGCTTCTGTTGACCGGCTTCGGATTCTTCGCTGTGGGGCGGCGGAAAAAAGTTGACCTCTTCAAGTTGGGATTATTGGTAGTGGCCAGTGCGCTGTCGTTCCGCACCATGCGGGATGCATGGTTTATCTGCATCGTAGCGGCGGCGTGTATCGCCGACGTTCCGTCCGCCGAAGCTGAGCAAGAGCCGGGTGAGACCTGGCTGCAAAACGCCGGAGTGGCAGCGGCAGTCGCGCTGCTGATGCTGCTGTTTGCCCGCGGTACCGACTTCAATACGCGAGGCCTGGACGCGGCCATCAGCGACGTATTCCCGGTGAATGCTGCCAACTACCTGCGCCGCCATCCGGTGCCCGGTCCGCTCTACAACACATTCGACTGGGGCGGGTTCCTGATCTGGTATATGCCGGACTATCCGGTCGCGATTGATGGACGAACCGACCTCTACGGCGATGAACTGACAGAGCAGGCGATCGATACCGGCAATGGCGCGCCGTCGTATGCAAGCGACCCTTACCTTAACCAGGCTGGAGTTGTTTTGCTGGAAAACAGCGACAATCTTGTGAACGAACTGCAGGCAGACTCTCGATTTCAACGCGTGTATCAGGACGCGCTGGCGACGATCTTCGTTCGCAGCAGCCGATAGTCTCGCATCGCACCGCGTTCAAGTGCGCGAAGTTTTCTCCGTCGCTGCCTGGACGCCACTCACGAGAAAAACAGCGAACCCTCACGCCTCACACTCCCATGTGACGGCGGTCACTTCGGTTTGGGCCGCTCGTAGGCAAGAATCGAACCATCGTTCGGTACGTGGATGGGGTCCAGACCGCACGTAATTCCAACGGCGAGGCGAGTCAAAAAGGGGAGAAACCCAGTTCAGAGTCCTCTCTGAAGCGCCCGCGAAAAGGAAGTCAGGCATGGCCAAGGGTTCAGTGCAGATCGTGGCAGAGCGCTGTAAGGCCTGCGGGTTCTGCGTGGAGTTTTGTCCCACGAAGGTACTTGCGCTCTCCTCCGCTTTCAATGCCAAGGGGTATCACACACCCTACATGGTTCACCCGGAAAAATGCAGCGGTTGCGATCTGTGCGGCATGTACTGCCCCGACTTCGCAATTTTCGGCTACAAGGATCCGGCTTCTCCCGGCAAGCAGGCGGCAGCTCCTGCTCCGGCACCCGAGCCGAAGGAGGCTGACGATGCACGCTGATCCGGCCGGCGTTCTAACCGGCACACATTTTCTCGACGGCGATCACGCCTGCTGCGAAGGCGCACTGGCAGGCGGCGCCCGTTTCTCTTCCGGCTATCCCATCACGCCCTCGACTGAGGTGGTGGAGCGCTTTGCCGCGCGTGTTCCAACCGTCGGCGGAACCTTCATCCAGATGGAAGACGAACTGGCCGCCTCGATCACATTGCAAGGCGCCGTTTGGGCCGGAGCCAAGGCGTTCACCGTCACCTCGGGTCCGGGCTTCTCGCTGATGATGGAGCACATCGGCCTCGCCGCCATGACCGAGACGCCCTGTGTCTTTGTCGACGTGCAGCGTGGCGGACCTTCCACGGGACTGCCCACCCTTCCCGCGCAGGCTGACATGATGCAGGTGAAGTGGGGATCGCACGGCGATTACGAAGTCATCGCGCTTTGCCCGAACTCTCCCCAGGAATGCTTCGATCTCACGGTAAAGGCGTTCAATTTTGCCGAGCAGTATCGCTGTCCGGTATTCGTCATGATGGACGAAGTCGTCGGCCACATGACCGAGAAAGTCGTGATCCCTCCGGCGGAGGAAATCGAAGTAACGCCGCGGCGTTATACCAAGCTTCCTCCCGACAAGTACCTGGCCTACGAGCCCTGTCAAGACCTGGTACCCGAAATGGCGCCCGTGGGAGAGGGCTACAACATACATGTCACTGGCCTGACGCATAACGAGAAGGGATATCCCGACATGACGCCCGCCGTGCAGGACCGGCTGGTCCGGCGGCTGACCGACAAGATCCTGAAGAACGCCGATAAGATCATCCTGTTCGAGGAAGAACAGATCGACGGCGCCGATGTAGTTGTGGTTTCCTACGGCATTACTTCACGCGTCGCCCAGCGCGCCATCGATATGGCTCGCGACAAGGGCATAAAGGTCGGCAAGTTCCGCATGATCACCGCCTGGCCCTTCCCCGAGAAGAAGATCAAAGAGATTGCGAGCAAGGTGAAAGCTTTCGTCGTGGCCGAGATGAACTTGGGCCAGATGGTGCGCGAAGTGGAGCGCGCGGTCGCCGGCAAGGCCGAAGTCAAGTTCGTGGGACACGCGGGCGGAAGCGTACATCGTCCGGAAGACATCCTGGCGGCAATCATGGAGGTGGCACGATGACAGCAACTCTGACCGTTCACACCAATCCCGTGGACCCGTTCCTGCGGATGGACCGCATTCCGCACATCTGGTGCCCGGGTTGCGGCATCGGCACTAGCGTCAACGCCTTCAGCCGCGCGCTCATCGACTCCAAGGTCGATACCCGCAAGCTGGCCATTGTCTCCGGAATTGGTTGCACCGGCCGCGTCGCCGGCTACGTCAACCAGGATTCGTTCCACACCACCCACGGCCGCGCGATTCCGTTTGCCACCGGCCTGAAGCTGGCGAACCCCGCGCTGAACGTCGTGGTGTACTCGGGTGATGGAGATCTGTTCGCCATCGGCGGTAACCACCTCATCCAGGCGGCGCGTCGCAATGTCGATCTGAAAGTGGTCTGCATTAATAACCTCATCTATGCCATGACGGGCGGCCAGACCGCGCCTACCACGCCGGGATCGGTGATTACATCCACCAATCCTTACGGCACTTATGATCCGTCATTCAACTTGCCTTATCTGGTGGAAGCGGCCGGTGCAGTCTACGTCGCGCGCTGGACGGTCTTCCACGTTCGCCAACTGGCCCGGGCCTTCGAGGAGATGTTCGCCAAGAAAGGCTTCAGCTTTATCGAAGTTCTGTCGCCGTGCCCCACGCTCTACCAACGGCGCAACAAAATGGGCGACGCGCTCGACACCATGAAGTTCTACAAGTCGGTCAGCAAGGTTCGTAACGGAGCGCCGACCCACGAAGTCAGCCTCAGCAAGTCAGGCGAAATCATTGTCGGCAAGTTCGTCGATCGCGAACGCGCCGACTATCGCAACCTGATGCACGACAAGATGATCGAGTCGCTGGGCGACCGCTATGTTGAATCGTATGTCGAAGAGGAGGGATGTTCATGCAGCAGCTAACCGAAGTCCGCATCTCCGGCTTTGGAGGTCAGGGAGTCATTCTGTCGGCCATCGTCATCGGCAAGGCGGGATGCATCTTCGAGGGCGGCTACGCCACCATGACGCAGGCGTTCGGCCCCGAAGCTCGCGGCGGCGCGTGCAGCGCACAAGTCATCCTGTCCGACAGCCCCATCCTCTATCCTTACGTAACGCGTCCTGACATCCTGGTCACCATGTCGCAGGAAGCCTACACGCTGTTCGCTCCACAGTTGAAGGAGAACGGCATCCTCATCATCGAGCAGGACATGGTACGCATCGGCGAGCTGCCACCGGGAGTGCGCGTCTACAGCATTCCGGCCACGCGGCTGGCTGAAGAGCTCGGCAAGCGCATGGTGCTGAACATCGTGATGGTCGGCTTCTTTGGTGCGGTCACCGGGCTGCTGAATCCCGATGCGCTGCGTAGCGCGGTGGGTGATTCTGTGCCCGAGGCCTTCCGCGAGGTGAACCTCAAAGCCTTCGACAAGGGCTTCGAGTATGGGACGAAGGCGCTGACCGCTACCATGGAGAAGGACGAATCGCCGGTCGAGATTTCAGTTCTCGAGAGCTAGACGATTAGCGATTATTAGATCGCCGAAAGCCCCGTCGCACGTGAAGTGGAGCCGGGGCTTTCTTGTGTCCGTCACTCGCGTTTGCCACGCGATCGCAGGAACTCCACCAAGCAGGTCTGATTTTTACTTGACATGGATGCGGCGACCGATATTTAATTAATGCATTAGTTAATTATTGCCATGCGAACCCAAGCCCACTCCATCGGAACTCCCGGCCGGCCCGCTGCCAGCCTTGAACGCAATGCGCGCGAGTTGCTGCTCACGGCTGCTACCGAACTGTTCGCCCAGCAGGGCGTGGCGGCCACCACCTTCGCCATGATTGCCAAGCGTGCGGGACTGACGCCCGCCATGCTGCATTACTACTTCCAGGACCGCGAGGAACTGCTCGACGTCGTGGTGGAAGAGCGGATCGGCCGCGTCATCGCACAGGTATGGGAGCCGGTTGAAGCCGGCGCAAGCGCGCCCGATCTCATTCGCGGAATCGTGGAACGTCTGCTGGATGGAATTGAGCAGATGCCCTGGATCCCGTCGACCTGGATGCGCGAGATCCTGAATGAAGGAGGCCTGTTGCGAGACCGGGTGCTCCGCCATCTCCCTTTCGACAAGATAAGCATCCTGGCAAAGGCGGTTGCGGAGGGGCAAGTCCGGCAACGCTTGAATCCGGAGCTCGATCCCGTGCTGACCGTCTTCTCCACTTTGGGGCTGGTGATGTTGCACATGGCGACGGTGAACTTCTGGGCCGAGACCTTTCATCGCAAGCCACTTAGCCGAAAAGCCATGCGCCGCCATATTACGGGGCTGCTGCTTGACGGACTGCAACATGGGCCGCCATCGCTTGGCAAAAAGACACACCGAGAGAAACGAGCAGGAGGTCATCATGCATCTTCTCAAAAAAAATAATCTGGCGCTGCTCAGTCTGGCAGCCCTGGTTGCGATGGTCGCGGCCGGCTGCGCGCACAAGAGCTCAGATACCTACCAGGGATATGTCGAGGGCAAGTTTGTGTATGTCGCGTCACCGCAGAGCGGCCGGCTCGATCAACTTTCCGTCACGCGCGGAGAGACGGTCGCCATCAGCAATCCGCTGTTCGTGCTGGACGGTGAGCCCGAAGCCTCGGCGGAGCGGCAAGCGCAGCAATTGCTGCGGGTTTCTGAAGCCAAATTGGCTGACCTCCGGACCGGCAAACGGCCTCCGGAGGTTGACGTTACCCAGGCGCAATTGTTGCAGGCGCTGGCCGATAAGAAGCAAGCCGACGAAATCCTGAAGAGCGACGAAAAGCAGTACGGGGCGGGTGGAATCTCGTTGACCGATCTGATCAATGCACGCGCGGCCCTAGAGTCGGCCACAGCCAAGGTGCGGCAACTGCAAAGCGAATTGGCGGTGGACGCGCTGCCTGCACGCGAGCAGCAGATCAGGGCGCAGACCGAGCAAGTGGATGCCGACCGCGCTGCCTTGCAGCAGGCGGCTTGGAAGCTGCAACAGAAGGAGATTGCTTCCCCGCGAAATGGGCTGGTCTTCGACACGCTCTATCGCCAAGGCGAATGGGTTGCGTCGGGCAATCCGGTGGTCCAACTGCTTCCGCCGGAGAATGTGGAAGTGCGCTTCTTTGTTCCCGAGGTTGTAGTCGGCAAGCTAAAGATCGGTCAGCGGCTGAATGTGCATTGCGATGGCTGCGCCGCCAGTATTCCGGCGACGATCACCTTCATTTCGCCGCAATCCGAGTACACCCCGCCGGTGATCTACAGCAATGAAAACCGTTCCAAGCTGGTGTTCCTGGTGATCGCCAAACCGTCCGTGGAGGAGGCCACGGAACTGCACCCCGGCCAACCCCTGGAAGTGAGTCTGCAATGAGTGCGGCCGCAGCCAATTCGGAATACGCCATCGATGTGCAGGGCTTGAACAAGAGCTTCGGCCAGAAGCATGTGGTCGACAACGTGTCGATGCAGGTGCGCAAGGGCGAGATTTTCGGCTTTCTCGGCCCCAATGGCAGTGGCAAGACGACGACCATCCGCATGATGTGCGGCTTGTTGAAGCCTGACTCGGGCAGCGGAACCTGTCTCGGCTACGACATTTTGCGCGACAGCGCCGACATCAAGCGCAATGTCGGTTATATGACGCAGCGGTTTTCCTACTGGGACGACATGACAATTCGGGAGAACCTTGATTTCGTGGCACGCATGTACGAGGTCGGCAACCGCCGGAATGTCGTCAGGGAGTCAATCGAGCAACTGGGGCTGTCCGCTCGCGCCGGCCAATTGGCAGGAGAGCTGTCGGGCGGGTGGAAGCAGCGGATGGCGCTGGCCGCATGCATGCTGCACAGCCCGTCTCTGCTGCTGCTGGATGAGCCGACTGCCGGAGTCGATCCCAAAGCGCGACGAGATTTCTGGGACGAGCTGCAGGGACTGGCGGCGCGCGGCATTTCCGTGCTGGTCAGCACTCACTACATGGATGAGGCGGCGCGCTGTCACAAGCTGGCCTACATCGCCTACGGCAAGTTGCTGGCACAAGGCTCGGCAGCCGAGGTCATCGCCAGCCAGGGTCTCAGCACCTGGGCGATCTATGGCGATCGCCTCGCGGAACTGCAGGACTATCTGCGCCGCCAGCCCGGAGTCGAGCAGACCGTCACCTTTGGCGATGTCCTGCACGTGAACGGAACCAACGCCGAACTGCTGAAGCAGACGGTGGAGGCGACGGCCGCCGCCAAGGGGCTGCGCGCCGAGAAGATCGATACCAATCTGGAAGATGTGTTCATTTACATGATGAGCCGTTCGGCCGACAACTTCGGAGGTGAAGCATGAGCCGGCGCAACGGTTTTTCGGCACTGCGCTGGTGGAGCATCGTGCGCAAGGAGTTCACCCAACTGCGGCGGGACCGCCTTACCTTCGCCATGATCGTCGGCATTCCCATCCTGCAGATGGCGCTGTTCGGTTATGCCATCAACACCGATCCCAAGCACCTCGACACCGCCATCATCAGCGCCGACGACAGCAACGTTACGCGCACCTTTATTGCGGCGATGCAGAACTCGTCCTACTTCAAGGTCGTTGGCGAATTACCTGACGAAGCCGCCGGTCGCGAAGCGCTGGCACAAGGCAAGGTGCTGTTTGTGGTAAATATTCCGGCGGGATTCACCCGCCAGCTTCTGCGCCATGAGCGGCCGGCCTTGCTGATCGAGGCTGACGCCACCGATCCCACGGCAACGGGAAGCGCTCTGGCTGCCGTCAACGGCATTACCCAATCCGTTATTCAGAAGGAACTGACGGGACCGCTGGCGGTTCTCGACGGTGGCCCGGCCCCGTTTGACGTGCAGGTGCACAAGCTGTTTAATCCCGACGGCATTACGCAGTACAACGTGGTCCCGGGACTCATGGGCGTAATCCTGACGCTCACCATGGTCATGATGACGGGGCTGGCCATCACGCGGGAGCGCGAGCGCGGCACCATGGAGAACCTGCTAGCCATGCCTTCCACGCCCATGGAGGTGATGACCGGAAAGCTGATTCCGTACATTGGCATCGGACTGGTTCAGGCCTCCATTATTCTGCTGGCCGCACGGTTCGTGTTTCATGTGCCTTTCTTTGGAAACCTGGGAGCGATTTACCTCTCTGCCCTTCTCTTCGTTGCGGCCAATCTAACTGTGGGCATCACGTTTTCTTCTCTCGCGCAAAACCAGTTGCAGGCGGTGCAACTGACGATCTTCTACTTCCTGCCCAACATCCTGCTTTCGGGATTCATGTTTCCGTTCCAGGGCATGCCGAAGTGGGCACAGGTGATCGGGAACCTTCTGCCACTCACCTATTTCAACCGCCTCATTCGCGGAATCATGCTGAAAGGCAACGGGTGGTCAGATTCGTGGCCAAGCGTCTGGCCCATGCTGGTGTTCACCACTGCGGTCATGACGGTCGCCGTCCTGACGTATCGCAGGACGCTGGATTGAAGGTATGAAAATGAGCACACCAACAAATTCGACTTGGACAGCCATCGCGATAGCTGCGCTCGCTACCGGGCTCCTCGCAGGATGCACCGTCGGTCCGCGGTATCATGCGCCCGCGCCTCCGACGGTGGCAACCTACACTCCCGAGCCACAACCGAAGGAAACTGTGGCCACGGCGGGGCCTGCGGGAAGCTCGCAGCACTTCAGCCCATCGGCGGACATCCCGGCGCAATGGTGGACCTTGTTTCACTCGCCCGAACTGGATGCCATGGTGCGAGAGGCCCTGAGCAATAGCCCTACCCTGGCCCAGGCGACCGCCCGGCTCAAGCAAGCGCAGGAGGAGGCCAATGCGCGAACCGGCGCAACCAAGTATCCGTCGGTGAGCGCCAACGTCTCGGCCGAGAGGCAGCAGCTCGACCTCGCTGCCTTTGGGATTCCCTTCCCCAGTCCTCCTCCCTTCAGCCTGCTGAATGGATCGGTGGGCGTCTCCTACGCGCTGGATCTGTTCGGAGCCAATCGGCGGCTGGTCGAAGGCCTGAATGCGCAGGCCGCCTACGAAGGGTGGCAGCTACAAGCGGCGCGCCTGATGCTGGCAGGCAATGTAGTGTCAGCGGCCATTCACCAAGCGCAGTTGCACTCGCAAATTGACATCACCCGTCAGATGCTTCAATTGCAGCAGCAGGAGCTCGACATCGCCGAGCGGCGTTACCAGGCCGGCGGCCTCTCGGAATACGCGGTTCATAGCCAGCGAACCGCCGTGGCCCAGACCCAGTCGGAGATTCCTTTGCTGGAACAGCAGCTCGACGTCGTGAATCATCAACTGGCGGTGTTGATGGGCAAGCCGCCTGGGGAAGCCCATATTGCCGGCCTCAGCCTCGACAGCCTGAATCTCCCCGAGAACCTTCCGGTGAGCCTGCCCTCGCAGTTGGTGCGGCAGCGTCCCGACATCCGTGCCGCCGAATCGCTGCTGCATCAGGCCAGCGCGAACGTAGGAGTTGCGACCGCCAACCTTTATCCGCAAATCGTGCTGTCGGGCAGTGTCGGGGGCATCGGGACCAGTTTCACCAGCGGCGGCGAGATATGGAACGTCGGGGCTTCACTGGCGCAGCCCATCTACAACGGTGGCGCGTTGCGAGCGGAAAAACGCAAAGCGGTCGCGGCTTATGAAGAGGCCGACAGCGCATACCGCCAGACCGTGCTGCAGGCCTTCCAGGAAGTAGCTGACACCTTGCGTGCCATTGAGCATGACGCACAGGCGTTGCAGGCTCGGAATGAAGCCGAGGTCCAGGCAGAAGCTACTTACCAGATCGCGTCGCAACGCTACGACGCCGGAGGCATAAGCGAGGTCGCATTACTGGATGCGCAACGCCAGCATTTGCAGACCGCACTAGATCGCTCGGTCTCTTCCGCCAGCCGCTACCTGGACTCGGCCACGCTGTTCCAGGCATTGGGCGGAGGATGGTGGAATGAGCCCCAGGGGAGCGCGCCAGGCGCGGTTCCGCCGAGCAAGTCACCATAACCTTTGCTTGGGCCTGCGACGTTCGCCCTAGCGAGTGAGGTATAATTCGCCAACTCCCGAATTGCCTTGTATTTAGGCGGGAGTTATAAGCGGCGACCTCCCTTCCTTGTGTCGCAAAAACGCAACCTCTGGGACGCCAGTCATGTCAGCGAACCGGCAGTCGGGATCATCTCTCCTGAGACCTTGGAGCAGCTCAACCCCCACGCTTGCGCCCCAGGATGACGTTCATCGTGGCCGTGTTCCCAGGCTTGTCTCAGGCATCGGTCCGACGGAGATGCGGCCATGAGTTCTGCCGCCGGAACCGGTCGTTGGAACCGGGTGGAGAAGCTGTTTTACGAAGCTCTCGATCTGGAGCCCGACAAGCGTCCAGCGTTTCTCGATCAGGCATGCAGCGACGATGCCTCCCTGCGCCAGGAAGTTGAGTCGCTGATCGAGTCCGCGAGCAAGACCTTCGGCTTTCTGCAAAGGCCGATCGAGCAGGCCGCGCAAGGCGTCGCCCTCCGGGATCTCGGACAGCGCATCGGGCCCTATCAGTTGATGGGATTGCTCGGGGAAGGCGGCATGGGCGAGGTCTACCTCGCGGTGCGTGCCGACCAGCTTTATGAGCAGGAAGTTGCCATCAAGCTGATGCGTCCGGGACTGAAGCAGGCTCAGGCCATGCTGCTGCGCTTCAGCGCGGAGCGGCAGATCCTGGCAAACCTGAATCACCCCAACATCGCGCGATTGCTGGATGCCGGGATCACCCCCGAAGGCGCTCCCTACCTGGTGATGGAATATGTCAAAGGCATTCCCATCGACGAATACTGTCGCAGCAACGAACTGAGCACGACGGAGCGCCTGCGCCTGTTCCGGACGGTTTGCAGCGCGGTGGAATACGCGCACAAGAACCTCGTGGTTCACCGCGATCTCAAGCCGGCAAACATTCTCGTGACTCCCGAGGGCGTGCCAAAGCTTCTCGACTTTGGCATCGCCAAGCTGCTCAATCCGGAGTTGAACGAGCAAAGCGTGACCCAAACCAAAGAGCGCATGATGACGCCGGAGTATGCCAGTCCCGAGCAGATCCGCGGGGAACCGATTACCACGGCAACCGATGTCTATGCGCTGGGCGTGCTGCTGTATGAGCTGCTGACCGGCAAGCGCCCATTCCGCCTGCAGAGCAAAAGCCCTTTCGAGGTCTACCAGGTGGTCTGCGAACAGGAGCCGGAACCGCCGAGTATCGCCTCCCGCACCGGACCCTTCAAGCTGGAACGCGACCTCACGCGAAAACTCAGCGGCGACCTTGACAACCTTGTCCTGATGGCGATGCGTAAAGAACCGGCGCGCCGCTACGCTTCGGTTTCCGCGTTGTCGGCCGACGTGCGCGCCTATCTCGGAGGCTATCCGGTTCGTGCTCGTACCGACACCTGGGGCTATCGCTCCAGCAAGTTTGTGCGCCGCCACAAGGCTTCGGTAGCGGCTGCCGTGTTCGTCACCGTCGCGCTGGTGGGCTTCAGCATTGCGATGGGCATCATGGCACAGCGCGCCAACCGGGCGCGGCTCACAGCCGAACGCGAGACGCAATTTCTCAGCAGCATCTTCCGGGCCGCCACCCCGGACAAGGCGCGTGGAAAACCAATCATGGCCCGCGACTTGCTCGATCAGGGCGCGAAGCGTATCGATGCTGAGCTCGCCGGTCAACCTGACCTGCAGGCCACCATGCTCGACAACATCGGTCAGGCTTACACTTCGCTGGGTTTGTACACCGAGGCCGAGTCTCTTCTGCAACAAGCCTACACGCTGCGACGAAAGACTTCGGGCGACCAGAGTCTCGAGACTGCCAGTGCTCTGGACGGATTGGCTACAGCCATTCGCTTGCAGGAACAATATCAACGGGCCGAGCCACTCTTCCGCAAGGCGCTGACCATCCGCGAGAAGAAGCTGCGCGGCGACGATCCTCTGCTGGGAGAAAGCCTGGCCAACCTGGGAGAGTGTCTCTACTGGGAGGACAAGGTTGACGAGGCGGAGCCGTTGCTTCGCCGCTCGCTGGCCATACAACGCTCGCTGGAAGCGAAAGACAAATCGGATCCGAACAATGCCGATTCCGCCCGTGTCTATCTCGCGTGGGTGCTCGAGCGGAAAGGAAGCTATGCCGAAGCCGCGCAATTACTGGGCGAAGCGGTCGACATCGACAAGCGCACGAAAGGTGCGGACAGCCCCGACTACATCAACAGCTTGCATAATTACGCCGGAGCCTTGATCGATTCGGGCAACCTGAACGCCGCGGAAGCCGCCGATCGCGAGGTGCTCGAGCTTCGCGAAAAGATCCTGGGGCCCAATCATCCGGATCTGTTTTATCCACTGAACAACCTGGCGTTCATCTCTCTGGAGAGGGGCGATTGGGCGCAAGCGTTGCCGTTGCTGCAGCGGGCTTACGCCATCCGCACCGCAATGCCTCATCCCGGAAGTTCCGTGGCCGTCATCCTGAACAACCTGGGACGAGCGATGCAGGAGAAAGGCGATTATGCCGGAGCGGAAAGGGACTTCAACCAGGCTTTAGCATTGATCCAGAAGGCCAACGGACGCGCCAGCTGGAGCGAAGCCAAGATCACCGCCAATCTGGGTCTGATGGAGTTTGACAAGGGAGACTACACCGCAGCCGAGAGCTATTCGCTTCAGGCGTTGGAGATGCGGCGCACGCTGGGCGGAGATGACAATCCCGACGTTGCCTCCTCGCTGATTGAGGTGGCGGAGGTTCGGGTGTTCGAAGGCGATCCGGAAACTGCCGAACCGATGTTGCGTAAGGCGCTGGAGATTCGCGAGAAGAAGTTTAATCCTGGAAACCCCGCCATCATTGCTGCGCAGGTGCGCCTGGGGGAAGCGCTCATCCTGGAAGGAAAGGTCGACGAAGCCGAGACGGTCTTACGGCAGGCCGTGGCCTCGGCGCATGCTGAGCCCTTCCCGCTGTGCGGCTGGCAGGTCGCGGAAGCAGAGAGCGCGTTAGGCGCGGCCCTGGTTGCCGAAAAGCGCATCACCGAAGGCGAAGAACTGTTGCACCGAAGCGAAGCCGAGCTGCAAAAACATCCGCGACCCGCCTTCCGGCATCCGGTAACTTCTCGCAGCACGCTTTTTCATTCCCACCGCGCGTGAAAGCTCGGTCGCCGCTGAAAAGGCGTTGGGAAATCCGCAGGCCTCAGCGGTCGGCCTCGACAAAAGCCATCACCAGCTCTCGTTCGCGTGGGCCGTCCAGTTCGACCAGTACGATGCGTTGCCACGTACCTAGACACAGCACCCCGCGATCCACCAATACGCCCAACGTCGTCCCGATCAGCGCCGACAAGATGTGATCGGGCACGTGGGCCGGGTCGTGCGGATGCCGGTACGCCAGCTTCGGAATCATGTGCTCGAAGGCGTCGAGCATGTCAAGGTCGGTGCCGGGATCAAGGTCGGCGATGGTCAAGGCAGCCGTGGTGTGCAGAATATTGAGCTGGCAGATTCCGGTCTGGCCCGCGTGATTCGCGCGCAACACACTTTCGACACGGTTGGTGATGTCGAGAACCTCGCGCTTCTTATGCGTCCTGATGGTCAGCCTTTGCATGTCCGAATCATTCTAGAGCAGATTGTGAGTTGCTGTGTCCCCGGTAGATCGTGCCTTCAGGCACGCGTTCCGCTCCGGGCTTGCGGGTGTTATGGGCCTAAGTCGCGACCAATATCGCAGCTTGCGCTGCCGGAATCCTGGTTGCTACACTTTGGCCCTTCCGAGGCCCGTTTCATGTGGAACGCCTCGATGGAGGCGGAGTGCCCGACACCAACCCTGATCAATCGCGCCCCGGTCCCAGCCGGCGAACCTTTCTGAAGTCAGGAGCAGCCGTCATTGCAGGCACTGCAGCAAGTCCGACCTTGCTTGCCGGCACGATCGCCGCACAAAACTCCGCCGCAGCGCCGGTTCCCAGCTTCGAGCTCGACGAGATCACACTTGCGGACTTGCGCAACGGGCTGGAGTCGGGCAAGTTCACGGCACGCTCGCTCTGCGAGAAGTACCTGGCGCGCATTGAGCAGGTCGATCGCAGCGGCCCCGAGTTGAAAGCGGTGATCGAGATCAACCCCGAGGCCTTGCAGATTGCCGACCAGCTTGACGCTGAGCGGCGCGCCAAGCGAGTGCGTGGTCCTCTGCATGGAATTCCCGTCCTTATCAAGGACAACATCGCCACCGCCGATAGGATGCAAACCACGGCCGGGTCGCTGGCGCTGGTAGGCTCGAAGCCGCCCAAGGATTCAACCGTGGCAGCTCGTTTGCGCGCCTCGGGCGCGGTCATCCTGGGCAAGACGAATCTCAGCGAGTGGGCCAACTTCCGGTCGACGCATTCCACCAGCGGCTGGAGCGGCCGTGGCGGGCTCACCAGAAATCCCTATGCGCTCGATCGCAATCCTTCGGGATCGAGCTCGGGGTCAGGCGCGGCGGTCGCGGCCAATCTGTCCGCCATGGCCATCGGCAGCGAGACCGATGGCTCCATTGTTTCGCCTTCCTGCAACTGTGGCATCGTGGGTATCAAACCCACGGTTGGACTTGTGGGCCGCACCGGCATCGTTCCCATCTCGCATACCCAGGACACCGCCGGGCCCATGGCCCGCACGGTGGCGGATGCCGCCGCGCTGCTTTCGGCGATTGCCGGCCTCGACAGCGACGATCCGGCGTCTGCCGCCGCGCGCGGCAAGATCGAAAGCGATTACACCCGCTTCCTCGACGCCAACGGCCTGAAAGGCGCACGCATCGGCGTGGTCCGCAAATATGCCGGCTTCGATCGCAATGTTGATCGACCTCTTTGATGAGGCCATTGCCGCGATGAAACAAGCCGGAGCGGCAATCACCGATCCGGTTGAGATAGCCACCATCGGCAAGTTCGACGATGCCGAAAACCAGGTGCTGCAATTCGAGTTCAAAGCTGACCTGAATGCCTATCTTGCCGGGCTGGGGCAGAACACACCAGTGCATTCGCTGACGGAAATCATTGCGTTCAACGACAAACATTATGACCAGGAGCTTTTCTACTTCGGACAGGAGATCATGACCCAGTCCAACGCTCGCGGGCCGCTCACCAGTCCTGATTATGTCAAGGGGCTGGCCGATTGCCGGCGTATGTCGCGGGCCGAGGGCATCGACCTTGCCATGGACAAGCTCAACCTCGATGCGCTGATTGCGCCCACCGGCAGCGCCGCCTGGACCACCGACCTGGTCAACGGAGACCACACTGTCGGCGGCAGTTCGTCGCTCGCCGCCGTGGCCGGCTATCCCAATATCAACGTTCCTATGGGATGGGTCTTTGGGCTGCCGGTGGGCATTTCGTTTTTTGGCCGCGCGTGGAGCGAGGGTACCCTGATCAGGATCGCCTACGCCTACGAACAAGCCACCCACATGCGCAAGCCGCCGAAGTTCCTGCCGACGGCGGATCTGAGCTTGCACGGCTGATGCAATATCGAAGTGCGGAAAACCTGCCGCTCAGGTTGAGCGCTGCTGAAGCTCGGGTAGGGCGGCGCATCAGCACGGCGTTCTTACCGCGGTTGTTGTAAGGCTTTCTGCTCTGCTGCCTTCGTCATTCCGACCAAGGGCTTCAGCCCGCGTGGAGGAACCTGCTGTTAACGGGATCGCCGAAAAGCAGGTTCCTCCACTCCGCTACGCTCCGGTCGGAATGACGAAGGCAGCAGTGGGACGAAAGTCTGGCGCACTACGGCGTGAACAATTCCAGCTGGACGTCCCATTCGACGGACTGTCCCGGTTCCAGCGTCACCATGCCGGTGTTGACGCTGCCCCACGCGCGATTGTATGGATCAGGAAAGTTGAAGTCCGGCTCGATCGCGACAAAGTTCTTGCCCGTGGGTGCATACACCTGGATGCAACGGATCTCCGCCGAGAAGGTGGTCAGCCGCAGGCCGTACTTCGCTGCGGGATCGATGATCTCGGACACCGTGCTGCCATCCGGCGCGCGCTCCAACGCCGAGTAGTTGTCGTTGAGATATTGATCCCCCAGCGCGCGACCGCCTTTCGCGCTGAAATCGTACGCGTTGTTGCGCGCTGAAGTTCGTTGCCCCGTGGTGAACGTATCGTCATAGTTATTCATGACGGCGCGCGTCTCGCTCGGAATGCGCAGCCTGACCTGCTTCCGGTCGCCGCTGGGCAACACGAAGTACGGTTGCCAGCCAATGCCCATGGGCAGCGGCTCGTGGCCAACATTCTTCGCCGTGACCGAAAGTTCGACCGCGTCGTTCTTGAGCGTGCTCTCGACGGTCACATCGGTTTGCGACAGCCAATGTCCGCCGAAGTTGCCGGCATGCAGCACGGCGCTAACGGTTGAAGCGTCCGCCGTGCGCTTCTCTTTCACGTCCTGGAATTTCGAATTGAGCATCAGCCCGTGAATCGAGTGCCGCTCGGCTCCGGGCTTTGCTGCCACTCCAGTTCGCAGGCAGAGTCACGAACTTGCCGGCGACGAACGTGGCGATCGTCTTTCCATCCGCCGACACCTTTCCCCGAATGCGATTGGCATAGGGAAGCAGAATCGCTCCGCCAATCTTCAGTACGCCGTTGCCGAACTGGTCGTCGTGCTTATCCAGCAGCCCTTCGGCTTCGGCAAGCGTTGGCGCGTACAGCAGGTTGATCTCTCCTTTGCCGGGAATGTACGCCTTCAACTGGAGCCACGACATACCGCGACCGGGCATTTCGATGAGCTCCAGAAACTGCGGCTTGGAGCGGTCGTGCGCGCGAGGCCGCGTAAGAACGACGACCGGTTCACCGCCGATCGAGATCGCGTGGGCGTGCGTGGCCGGCTGAGCCTGCGCCATCGCGCTCTGGCCGCCTGTGCAAAGCAGGCTGCCGATCAACAGTAGGAAGCAAAAAGCCTGCGCAAGCCACGGAACGCGGATGGTGTGGTTCATGATTCCTTCGCGCATAAAGCTTTCCACTCTATCAGTTCGCCACGCGATCATGTTCGCACCAGCTATGGACAAGCGCGGACTCTGCCATTTACCTTTGTGCCCGCGAGCCGACTTTAAATTCCCAGCCCTGCGAGGCCCTTGCGATGATAAAGATTTCTCTCTCCTGGTTGATCGCCTTTTTCCTTCTGCTGCCGCTCGGGCAAGTCCTGGCTCAGCCTCCCCAGGTCGCGCTCACTCCGCCGATGGGCTGGAACAGCTGGAACCTCTTCGCCTGCAAGGTAAGTGACGCGGTCGTCCGTGCCCAGGCCGACGCCATGGCCAGCAATGGCATGAAGGACGCCGGCTATACCTACATCAACATCGACGACTGCTGGCAAGGCAAGCGCGATGCCCAGGGCAACATCCAAGGCAACGAGAAGTTCCCCGACATGAAGGCGCTGACCGACTACATTCACAGCAAGGGTCTGAAAGCCGGCATCTACTCGTCGCCCGGTCCGCAGACCTGCGCCGGCTATGAAGGCAGCTATCAGCACGAAGAGCAGGACGCCCGCACCTATGCCTCGTGGGGCTTCGATTATCTGAAGTACGACTGGTGCAGCGCCGAGAAGGTCTACAAGTCCAGCGACGAGCCCGCCGTCTATAAGAAGATGGGCGACGCGCTGAAGGCCACCGGGCGGCCGATCGTCTTCAGCCTCTGCCAATATGGCGTGAACGATGTCTGGACCTGGGGTGCGCAGTCGGGCGGCAACCTGTGGAGAACCTCAGGCGACATCGAAGCCAACTACAACAGCATTCTTGCCCTAGGATTCGCGCAGAATCCTGGCCTCGAACGCTATGCCGGTCCCGGACACTGGAACGATCCCGACATGCTCGAAGTCGGCAACGGCAAGCTCACGCCGGATGAAAATCGCCTGCACATGAGCCTGTGGGCCATGCTGGCAGCACCGCTACTTGCCGGCAATGACCTGGCTCACATGCCGCCGGAGGTGCTCGCTATCCTCACCAATCACGAAGTGCTCGCCATCGATCAGGACCCGCTGGGAGAACAGGGGCATCGCGTCTGGCAAGTCGGTCCAATCGATATCTGGGTGAAGCCGCTGAAAGACGGCTCGAAAGCGGTCGCCATCTTCAACAAGGGCGAGCCTCGTGGGCCGGTGACGGTGAAGTTCGCCGATCTCGGACTCGCGAACTCGGTGAGCCTGCGCGATCTATGGGCCGCCAAAGACCTCGGCCACTTCGACAGCAGCTTCACGACGGAAGTTGCGCCACACGGCGTTGTGCTGCTGCGAGCGCGCTGAGCGCGTGAAGACAACCCCCTAGCAGGCTGTCGTATCCTTGCCTGTAATGGACGGAGATACGCGCACTGCCTACCACCCGCGACGTCGGCGCCGTCGGAACCTCGCCTTGTCCTTGCTCGTCGTCAGCCTTGTGCTGGCCGGACTCGGCGGATACCGGTGGTATCGCCACACCGGCACGCCCGAATATTCCCTGTCGCAATTGGGCCATGCCGTCAAAGATAAGAACTACGGCAAGGCCAGCTACTACGTCGACGAGGAGCGCATCGCCAACGCCGTCAGCCAGTCGCTGACCGACGTGCTGGTGGCGAAGTACACCAAGGCGATTGAGGACGATCCGCTTCCCTTCACCGAAACCCGCATCAACATTCTGCACAAGATTGCGCCGCACTTTCACGATCTTGCGCTGCTGGGCGTACACAACGGAATTCGCCTGCTGCTCAGCGGCAATGCTCTGCTGACCGGAACCTCGCACTTCAGCCAGCTCGATGTCCACAACTTCTCGCAACTGCATGTTGTGCGCTCGACTATCAACGGCGACACAGCCGACGTAACCGTCGCTGGCCTTCCTCAGCCCAACCCGTTCGGCCTGACCGAGTTGCAGATCCGCATGGCACGCATTCCCAATACGCGGCAGTGGCGCATCGAAGAGGTCCCTGAGGCGACCGCGATCTTCGCAAAGTATTTCGGAGCAGAAGCCGCGATGCAAGTGGCTCCGCAACAATGAGCGTAATTCTCCGCCGCTCGTAATCCTTCTGGTGTCATCCCGTCTATAAAACGACGGCGGTGTCAAGAGCGAAGAACGGCGCGGGCGTCTGGGGTTGAAGACCAGCGCCATTTCGCTCTCCTGGATACGGGCCCTTTGCATAAGACCAAGACTCGCGCGTCTACTGGAATCAGCGGTGGCAGCTCAGCTCCACCACCCATCTATTCGGTCTCGTACGGCGACCATGATTCGGTTTCGAGCTCCCAGACTCTCTCTGGGAGGCAGGGCGCCCACTCAAGCGACCGGTTTCTTGCCAGCCACCACAGGATGACTCGGGCTACCCTGCGTGCGAGCGGCGGCTTTCGACTGTTCGTTCTTCCACATCCAGTACAGCCGCACCGCCAGTTTGCGCGCCACCATGACCTTGGCCACCGCCGAATGCTTGCGGTGCTTCAGCCGCTGATACGCGCGCCTCAACTCTGGGACCAGGCGCGCCGCGCTCTGTCCCGCTTCCACCAACAAACTGCGCAGCAAGCGGTTGCCTTGCTTGCTGATCCGACCCAACCGTTGCCGGCCTCCGCTGGAATGTTCCGCCGGATTCAGTCCCACATAGCTGACCAGCTGTCGGCTGTGGGGGAAGCGCGTGATATCGCCGATGGTCAGCGCGTACGCCAGGCTGGTGATGGGACCGACTCCGGGATGGCGGCGCAGCAGACGCGCCACCGCATCTTTCTCCGCTGCCTGCTGTGCCGCCTGGTCCAGCTCGCCGATTCGGCGATCCAGATCGTCCAGCAACTCCAGATCGTCCTGACGGCGACGCGCCGTCCAGCCTTGCAGCGGCAACTGCTCCAGCAACTCACGTCCCGCCCCGGTCCACAGCTTCGATTTGCGCTGCACCCCCTGATTCAGCGCCAGATGCTGCAACTGATTCTTCACCTGGGCTCGCATCCCTACCAGCTTGTGGCGATGCAACAGCAATTGCCGTACGTCGCGCTGCTCCACCGTGGGCACCCACAGCTGCGGAAATCGACCGTCCAGCAGCAGCTGCAGTAACAGCTCGGCATCGCGCCGGTCCGTCTTCTGCTTGCGCACCTCCAGGGCTCGGATCTTGGCCGCATCGCCCAGCCGCAGCTCGTGGCCCAGCGACGCCAGCAGTTGCTCGAACCACAGCGTGTTGCCGCAGGCTTCCATGCCCACGATGACCTTGCCCTCCAGCCCGCCGTAGAACGCGATGGCTTCGCTACGGGTCAGCCGCTTCTGTGTGTGCTCGCCGGTTTCTGTATCGACCATGGCAATTTGTTGGAAACTCGGATGGAAATCACAGCCTATAATCTTCATGACGGCTCCTTCTTTCTCCGAGTCTTGGTCTTTTGCAAACTCAAGCTTACTCGGCTGATGGTGGAGCCGTCGTTGTTATCCAATCAAGCGAGAACGGGCGAATCATTCCCGTTCGAGTCGAGGGACCTGCAGTTCCCCCGCGCTGCGACCATTCCATCTGCACCACAAACTTTGTACTGCCATCCCGAGCGACGAGCACAGCCTTCTCCCACTGTATCCCAAACGACGAGTGCAAACTCTTCCCGCTGTCATCCCGAACGACGAGCGCAGCGAGGAGGAGGGATCCGCGGTTCGCCCGCAGTGGAGCAATTCGGACGCTCGTACAATCTTTCCGTGACCACCTTCGTCCTCATGGCCGGACTCCCCGGCACTGGTAAGACCACGCTGGCGCGTGCACTGGCGGAGCGGGTGAACGGCGTGGTGCTCAGCAAGGATGAAGTCCGCGCCGCGCTGTTCCCTGAGCATCTCATCGACTTCTCTGTCGAACAGGACGATCTCTGCATGAACGCCGTCATCCGCGCCGCGCAATACCTGGCGAAGCCCGAGTGCGCGTCATTCATTTTTTTCGATGGACGCACCTTCTCTCGCTCCTATCAGATCGAACAGGTCATCACCGCCGCCGAAACCTGCGGAGCCGCTTGGAAGATCCTGCACTTGTGGTGTCCCGATGACGTCGCGAAGCAGCGACTGGAGCAAGACCGCGCCGAAGACCACCTGGCGAAGAACCGTGATTTTGATTTGTATCTGGAGTTGAAGTCGCGCTTCGAGCCGATCACCCGACCGAAGCTCGACGTGGATACGTCGCAAAGCCTGGAAGAGTCACTGGAGCAGTGCGCGGCATATCTGGTGTCTTAAACGATAGATGAAGTTGACATAGGAAGAATTGTCATCACGAGCGTAGCGAGGGATCTGCTTTTTTGCCCGCTCCAGCGAACAGCAGATTCCTCGCGCCAAACCCGGGCGCTCGTAATGACAATTCCGCGAGGAAAAGCGCGTCGCGCGGCCGATGAACGCACGGCTCGTTCGGATCGTCCGCTACGCCGCCCTACTTCAGCAGCTCTTCCACCACGCCGTAGCTCCCCGCCAGCGCTGCATCGAGCGCCGCAGGATCTTTGCCGCCGGCCTCGGCCATGTCCGGACGCCCGCCGCCCGAGCCGCCCACCTTCTTCGCCACCTCGGCGATAATCTTGCCCGCCTGCACCCGCGCGGTCAGGTCCTTGGTCACGCCCACGATCAGCGCGACCTTGCCGTCGTTCACCGACCCCAGCACCACCACGCCCGAGCCCAGCTTGTTGCGCAGGTTGTCGATCAGCACACGCAGCTGTCGCGCGCTCCAGGTTATCGGCGCGCGTGGCCAGCACCTTCACGCCCTTCACCTCGCGCACGTTCTCGGCCGCCGACTGCACCGAACTCGAAGCCGACTTCATGCGCACCTGCTCCAACTCTTTGCGCAGCTTCTTCAACTCTTCGTCGCGGCGGTCAAGCTCGTGCCGCAACGCCTCTGCCGGAGACTGATCGTCGCCCCCATGCACCAGCGTCGCCACCACATTTTCCAGCTGATGATCTTTGCGGAAGTGCCGCAGCGAGCCCTCGCCAGTCACCGCCTCCAGCCGCCGCACGCCGCTCGACACGCTGCCTTCCTTCAACACTTTGATCAGCCCGATCTCGCCGGTCGCGGCAGTGTGTGTGCCGCCGCACAGTTCGGTGGAGAAGTCGCCGATGCGAATCACGCGCACGCGGTCTCCATACTTCTCGCCGAACAGCGCCATCGCCTTGTACTCATTCACCGCGACATCGATGGGCACGTCTTCGATCACTTCGACGCGATCGTTGCGCAGCACCTCGCGATTGGCCAGGTCTTCGATGTCCTGCAACTCCTCGTCGCCGACCGAGGCAAAGTGCGAGAAGTCGAAGCGCAGGTGGCCGGGATCGACCAGCGAGCCCGCCTGCTTCACATGCTTGCCCAGCACTTCGCGCAGCGCGGCATGCAACAGGTGCGTGCCGGTATGGTTGCGCATGGTGGCGCGGCGGACCTCGTCGTTGACCACGGCATCGACCTTGTCGCCGACATGAATTGTCTGCTTGGCCGATGACGCGATGCGCGCGCACGCCCTGCACGGGATAGGTCACTCCCTCGACTTCCGCGACGATGGTGTTGTGGTCGTCCGCGTAGAGCCAGCCTATATCGCCGACCTGTCCACCGGCATCGGCGTAGAACGGAGTGTGGTCGAGCACGATCTCGGCGTGCTCACCGGGCTGGAGCTCCTGCGCTCCGACACCGCTGCCGTTATCGCGTTTGATGATGGCCAGCACCTCGCATCCGGTAGAGAGGCTCTGGTGATAGCCTTCGAAAACCGTTGGCGGCAGCGCTTGGTACGCAGGGCTGGCGATGGCCTTGGAGCCGCCTTTCCAGGAGGCGCGGGCGCGCGAGCGCTGCTCCTGCATTGCACGGTTGAAGCCGTCGAGATCGAAAGCGACGCCCTGATCTCGCGCAGCATCCTGCATGAAGTCAAGAGGGACACCGTAAGTGTCGTAAAGCTCGAAAGCTTTCTTGCCCTCCAATATGACGGGTTTTGTGAGTTCGGACCGTAGCCACCCTACGAACTTCTCGTCGAACAATGCTCCTGCGCCAGACAACTCGACCGCAGTGCGGAGAAGCTTCTCTCGTTCTGGCTCTGGTAGAGACTGCAAATCTCTAGTTTTGCTCAAGTCATTGAGTTCATCCTGCAAATTCTTTATCGCCCCTTCGACCTCCGAATCCATGAGTTGGGGAAAGAGACGGTACTCAAGCAGGTCCATTCGTCTAGCGTCTCCGAATACCCCTTCCAGCTTCTTGAAACCCAGGTCGAGGGTACGAGCGAATCGTGTTTCTTCGCTCTCAACCACTCTTGAAACGCGCTCAGCGCTTTCTTTATCCAGTACTATTTCGCCTCTCTCTCCTGCTTGAAGCTGAACCTCGCTTTGCCCCTTTCTCACGATTGCCAGTACGTCCGCACCTTTAAACTGCGTTCTTGAATATCCAACAAAAATCGACTGATAGTTGATGGTTGGGAGGCCTCCGACACCACCGGCGTAGGTTTAGTGCCGAGTCTTTGCGCCAGCTCACTATATACGGGGCTGGCACTCGCTTTCGATCCACCTTTCCAAGAAGCTTGCGCACGCTTTCGCTGCTCTTCCATCGCAGCGTCGAAACCCGCAGCATCGAACACGATTCCTTCATCGCGACAAGCATCTTTCGATGAAGTCACGCGGCAGGCCGAAAGTATCGTAGAGCTTAAACGCCTCTTCGCCTGGATAGGTCAACGGCTCTGCGTTTATTTGCCGAGCTTTCGAAATGTCTGTTAATCCGAAGGTCTTCGTAAGCGTCGCATCTCGAGCGCCAGACTCACCGCGAAGTGTTCAGTCGTTGATTCTCCACATCAATGACAGCAAGTTCTAAGAATGGCTGCCCGTCCGCGGTCATTTCACTTGCGATTAGCTCTGCCATATCTTGTTATCTACGGTCTCGGTGTCATTCGACTGCTTGGCGAGTCTCAGAGAGCGTTGCTAATTCTTATTCTGCCGTGTGCCTTCTGTTTACCCTTTGCTCATACGCACTCGCTGGGAGTCTTGGGTCTTCAAGTAAGCCGTCAATATATCTCTTCATGAGATCGGGCACGCTCGGCTTCGAGTTCGTCAAGTCCCCTTCTATCGCCTCAGCCCAATTCCAGGTGTGAGCAAATCTCGTCTCTTCTCCCTTGATCGTCTCCTCCACGCGCTTCGCCTCTCGATCAGTTCCGGGTATGCATCCTGCATCAAATCGCGAACAGCGAAAACCATCTCATTGAGAAATGGCTTGTTCTGCCCCAACAATCGGCCATGCGTTATCGCGCGTCGAATGATTTTGCGTAGCACGTAGCCACGCCCTTCGTTCGCCGGGATCACGCCATCGGAGATGAGGAACGTCGACGCGCGCGCGTGATCGGCGATCACCCGCAGCGACGCCGCCTGGTGATGCCGCTCTTCCTCGTCCTCTTTCTTTAATTCGGTTTCCAGCGACGCGCCGGTCAACTCCGCGGCGCGCTTGATCAACGGCACAAACAGATCCGTGTCGTAATTCGAGATCACGCCCTGCAACACGGCCGTCACGCGCTCCAGGCCTGCGCCGGTATCAATCGACGGCTTGGGCAGCGGAGCCAGCACGCCGTCGGCGCTGCGGTTGAACTGCATGAACACCAGGTTCCAGATCTCGACGTAGCGCCCGCACTCGCAGCCGAACTCGCAATCCGTGTGGCCGGCATCGCTGGCAATCGCACCCATGTCGTAGTGAAGCTCGCTGCAGGGGCCGCAGGGGCCGGTATCGCCCATCTGCCAGAAGTTGTCCTTCATGCCCATTTCGTAAATACGCTGGGGTGGAACCCCGGTCGCGATCCAGTGCTCATAGGCTTCGTCATCGCGCGCCACGCCCTGCTCGCCCTTGAAGATCGTCACGTAGAGCTTGTCCTTGGCTATGCCGAACCACGCCGGCGAGGTGACCAACTCCCATGCATAGGCGATAGCTTCCTTCTTGAAGTAGTCGCCGAAGCTGAAATTTCCCAGCATCTCGAAGAAGGTATGGTGGCGATTGGTGAAGCCGACGTTCTCCAGGTCGTTGTGCTTGCCGCCGGCGCGCACGCACTTCTGCGAGGTGGTGGCGCGATTGTAATCGCGCTTCTCGATCCCGAGGAAGACATCCTTGAACTGGTTCATGCCGGCGTTGGTGAACAGCAGCGTGGGATCGTTCTGCGGCACCAACGAGGAGGAGTGCACCTCTTTGTGGCCCTTGGAGATAAAGAAGTCGAGGAACTTGCGGCGAACGTCAGATCCGGTCAGCATAATTTTGAACGTTGAATCCGCAACCCAGAAACCGCCAAAGACGCGTGTTCCGTGGGGCCCGGGTGCGCCAAGGCCGGCGCGAATCAGGCGGGCAGAGGCGGGGAAACGTAAGCTTGATTTTAACATTCGTGTGCGATGAGTTCTGCGCGCCACTCAGGCAAAGCCTTTACTACTGAGGACACGGAGATCACGGAGGAGTGCGAAGGTTTGAAAAGGCAACCGCGGATTACGCGGACGAAACGCGGCTCGGCTTACTCCAACCGCTTCGAACAACCGGGTTCTGTGGGTACTCGCACTCGAAACCGCAGATCCCTCGCCGCTGAAGCGACTCGGGATGACAAAATTAAAAGTGTTTGCGGCTTCTGACCAGCGTTCGTGCATGCTGAAAGGGCTGGCGCTGAACCTCTACTTGTCAGCGAGCCAGTCTCGCGCAAGCGAGACGAAAGATCATAGCCCAGCGCTTCAGTGCTGGGTGGGCGGCCCGAAGATCCGAACCTCGTAGGGACGACAGGCTTTCACCACGCAGGCACCGGGATCACGAAAAGAAAAACGGTTTTCCTCCTTGCTCCGTGTCCTTGTGAGAACCCGTCTTCCTATCACGCGCCCCTGTGATCTGTACCCTTGCGCGAGGCCGCCACGTGCTTCCAGAATACTGACGAGAGGACAGGGGATTTGTGTTTTCCGGTCTCTTTGACTCCCTCGTCGCGCTTAGGCACCGACGCAGCAGGCTCTTTGACATCTCATTTGCAACGACAGCGGCCGATACTACTTGTGTAATGCCCTGCAGGCGGTATTTTCCACGATCGGAATGACTGGGCTGGTTTTGACGCGCTAACCCCCTGCGGCATAAGAATTTACCTATAAACCCCTGCGGCTCAAGATTTTGCCGGGAATTTTTTGCCAAGTCATTGATTCTAAGGATTAGGGGTGGGGGGAGGGGTCTCGTCATCGGACGTGGATCTGCCTCCCGAGAGAAAGCGCCTCGCCAGCGCGGAAGATTACAATATGGTAACCGCCATGAACCGCCGATCCCTCGCCGTTAGAGCGACTCGGGATGACAAAAATGGCCGGCTCTGGCGGCACAGCTGAAGCTGTGCCCTTTCAAGGCTTGATCCCCACCCAGCTCCATTGCCGCTTTCGGCACCCTGGGTTGCTTCCGGCCTGGAAGCGCCGGATAATCGTCATACTTACGACTATCCGCGACTTAGAAGGTGGCTCGACGTGGAAGAACAGAACAAGAATACGCGGCGTCCGTTTCAGACTGCCGGCCAGCGGCTCGACGATATCCTGGGCGACACCGCGCAGCGGGTTGAGGAAGAGACGCAGCAGTTGATTGCCTACATCAACGACGAACTGGTGCCGGCGATTCGCGATCACTCCAGCAAAGCGCTGCGCATCGCCAGCGACAAGCTGAACCAGGCCGCCGATTTGATGGAAGAGAACACGCGGCGGCGAAAGGACTGATTACGCGGGCTTCCCTGCTCACGCTCGTGGCCGTGGCGCTGCTGCTGCTGCTGCCGGCGTGCGGACATAAGAAGACTGCTCACAACATTCCGCCGCCCCCTACGATTCAACCGCCGCCGTCCAGCGCTACCGCTTCGGGCAACAACGCCAGCGGCAAAGAGACCGTTCCCCCGTCGCCGCACGCCAAGCCCATCTATGTCGAAGTCGGCCTGGCCAGCTGGTATGGACCTCCCTACCACCATCACAAGGGCGCCAACGGCGAGATCTACGATCAGAACGCGCTGACCGCGGCCCACCGCACGCTGCCGCTGAACTCGGTCGTCCGGGTGACCAACCAGACGACGAAGCATTCGGTAATGGTGCGCATCACCGATCGCGGACCGTTCATTGAGGACCGCATTATCGATCTCTCGCTGGCTGCAGCGAAGGCAGTCGACGTCTGGCAGCCGGGAACGGCTATGGTCAAGGTTGAAGTGCTATCGGCGCCGCTGCCGATCGCGCAAGGCGGCCGCTGGTGCGTGCAGATTGGCGCCTTCCAGAACGACAAGGAAGCCCGCAAGCTGAAGGAGAAGCTGCAGGACCGCTATCAGGGCGCGAATGTGATCCAGTTCACCGGCCCGACCGGCGAGTGGGTTCGGCTGCGTCCGCAAGGCGACGACAAACGTCAGGCCGAAGAAGTCGCCAGCAAGACGCACGTGAAAGAGGGCGGCGTGTTCCTGGTGAGGCTGGATTGAGAGGACGCTGTTCGCTCCTCGCTGTTCGCTTTAAGCTTGGAGCTTGGTTCTATTCTCCTGTCAATGCGGTGATCGCGCCACACACTACGAGGATTGACGGCGAATAGCGAAGAGCGAAGAGCTAAAGGCGAAGAGCGAAGAGCCGCTCGGATGAGCCTCCGTCATGAAGTCTGCGATTCCCCAGACCGCTGAGCTCCACGGCGCGTCCGACCGCGCGTCCCTGATCATCCGTGGACGCCGGCTCGAATACCTTACGGTCGCATGGAACGCTTTCGAAGCGGCTGTGGCGCTGATCTCCGGCTGGTTGGCCGGCAGCGTTGCGCTGGTTGGATTCGGCCTGGATTCGGTGATCGAGACGCTGTCGGCGGGCATTCTGCTGTGGCGGTTTCGCGACGAACATGACGGCGAGCGCCGCGAGCGCATTGCACGCCGACTCGTAGGCATCTGCTTCCTGCTGCTGGCCGCTTACGTTGCCGCCGAGTCCACTCGCGCATTATGGATAAAGGCGCAACCGGAACGCAGCGTGGCTGGAATCCTGATCGCCGCGGCTGCGGTGGTCGTGATGCCGCTGCTGGCGCGCGCCAAGCGTCGAGTGGCAAAAGAACTGGGCAGCCAGGCTTTGCATTCCGACTCGCGTCAGGCGGACTTTTGCGCGTACCTCTCGGCCATCCTGCTGCTCGGCTTGCTGCTTCACGCGCTGCTGGGTTGGTGGTGGGCCGATCCCGCCGCTGCATTGATCATGGTCCCGATCATTGCGCGCGAAGGGCTGCAAGGCGTGCAAGGCAAAACCTGCGACGATTGCAGGCCGTCGTTGCCGGGCGCACAACGATAAGGGCGATCACGAATCCATGGCCGAGCGTGTCCACTTTCCGTTATGCTTTGGCGAGTAAGTTCTGCCGACTCATGAGAAGCAAACCAGTACGCTCCAAGTCCAAGCCGTTCGCTCCCCTTTCCGTACGCTTCGATCATGCTTTGCTGTTTGCCGCCCAGGCGCATCGCAACCAGGACCGCAAGAGGAGCGGCATTCCGTACGTGTCGCACCTGTTAGGCGTCGCCTCCATCGTGCTTGATTACGGCGGCGACGAAGACATGGGCATCGCCGCGTTGCTGCACGACGCCGCCGAAGACCACGGTGGTCGCGCCATGCTGCACACCATCGAGCAGATGTTTGGAGCGCGGGTGGCGAAGATCGTCGACGGCTGCACCGACTCCTACGGCGACGAGGAAAAGCGGAAGCCGAAGTGGTATCCACGCAAGCTTCGCTATCTGCGCCGGGTACGCAGTGAAGACGCCGAGACGCGCTTCGTCTCCGCCGCCGACAAGCTGTACAACGCGCGCGCTGTCCTGCGCGATCTCCGGCAGTCCGGCGAATCGGCCTTCGATCGCTTTTCCGCGCCCAAGGTGAAAGTACTTTGGTATTACCGCTCGCTGGTGCGCGAATATCGGGCCGGAGGCGTTACTTCGCTGCTAAAGCCGCTGCTGGACGACTATGATCGGGCGGTGACGGAGCTTGAGCACCTGTCGGGAATCCTGGCGGCGCGCCGGCGACCCGAGCGAAGAGCAAGACCAGGCGTTAGTGCTGCAAAAACAGTTTCGACTTATGTTTGTCGGAGGAACCTGAGTGCCCTGCGAAGCCGACGGAATTGCCGAACTGCTGAAGTCCGCCCGCACCATCGCAGTGGTCGGTTTGACCGATAGCCCGCTACGGCCGAGCTACAGCGTGTCGCGCTACATGCAATCGCAGGGATATCGCATCATTCCGGTGAATCCCAACATTTCCGCTTCACTGGGCGAAAAGGCATACGCTTCCCTGCTGGATGTTCCCGAGACGATCGATATTGTCGATGTCTTTCGCCGCTCCGAGGCCGTTCCCGACATCGTCGATCAAGCAATTGGCTTAAAGCTTCGCGCGATCTGGCTGCAGGAAGGCGTCATCCACGCTGAAGCTGCGGAGAAGGCACGGCAAGCGGGAATCTTCGTTGTCATGGACAAATGCATCCTGAAGGAGCACATGCGGTATAGAGTGTGATTCACCACAGAGGCACAGCGGCGCGCGGCATTACGTTGGAATTCACCACTGAGGCACGGAGGTCACGGAGCAGAAAAACAAGAAGGAAATGTTTCTTGTGACGTCGAGTCGGCTGCAGGGTTCATCACAACATCTGAGCAAGCCTCCTAAGACTCCTTCTCGGTGTCTCGATGCCTCCGTGATGAACTCGCTTTCAGCTTTCGGATTTCATCCAGCCGCGCTTTGATCCGCTTCTCGACACCTTCGTCGGTCGGATGGTAATATCTGCGGCCCTTGAGATTGTCGGGCAGACATTGCATGTCGGCGACTCTGTCTTCGAGATCATGCGCGTACTGATAACCTTGCCCGTAGCCGAACGCCTTCATCAGCCCCGTCGGCGCGTTGCGCAGATGCAGTGGCACCGGATCCTGTGCGGTTCGCTCCACGTCTTCCAGCACCGCGCTGTAACCGGTGTAGAGCGCGTTCGACTTGGGCGCAGCGCACAAATAGACCACAGCCTGCGCCAGCGCCAGATTGCCCTCTGGCATGCCGAGGAAGTCCACTGCATCCCGAGCTGCCAACGTAATGTTGAGGGCATTTGGATCGGCCAGTCCAATATCTTCCGACGCCATTCTCACCACGCGCCGCGCAATGTAGAGACCGTCTTCTCCCGCTTCCAGCATGCGCGCCAGCCAGTACAGCGCCGCATCCGGATCGCTGTTCCGCACGCTCTTGTGCAGCGCCGAGATGAGGTTGTAGTGCTCTTCGCCCGACTTGTCATACATCAGCACGCGCTTTTGCAGTGCGTCGGTCACGATGGCGTCGGTAATCCGCGGCTCACCGCCCTTGGTGCGCTGCTCGAGCGCCAGCGTCGAAGCAACTTCCAGCGCGTTGTAGGCACTGCGCGCATCGCCGCTGGAATAGGCAGCAATCTTCCGCAGCGCATCGTCATCGGCCAGAAGGTGCAGATCGCCCAGCCCGCGCTCCTCATCCTCCAGCGCGCGCTGCAGCAGCCCGACGATCTGCTCGTCCGTGAGCGGCTGCAAAACATACACGCGGGAGCGCGACAACAGTGCCGCGATGACCTCGAACGACGGATTCTCCGTGGTCGCGCCGATCAGTCGGATGCTGCCCTTCTCGACGTAAGGGAGAAATGCGTCCTGCTGGGCTTTGTTGAAGCGGTGTACCTCGTCGACGAAAACGATGGTTCGGGTACCGTACTGGCGCGCGCGTTCTGCGTCGGCCATGACCTGCTTGATTTCCTTGATGCCGGTCAGCACGGCGGAAAACTCGACGAAGTCGGCACGCGTCATGCGCGCGATGATCTTGGCCAGGGTCGTCTTGCCGACGCCGGGTGGTCCCCAGAAGATCAGCGATCCGGTATCGTCACGCTCGATCTGCACCCGCAACGATTTGCCCGGGCCCAGAATATGCTCCTGGCCGACGAACTCGTCGAGCGTGCGCGGACGCATGCGGTCCGCCAGCGGCCGGGATTTGTCGATGGCTTCATCGTGCGGCGGGATGTTCTGAAACAGGCTCAAGCGTCTTCACCACGGAGACACGGAGGCACGGAGTCTTCAGAGAATTCTTCGAACAATGCCATCCCGCAGGACTGGAACGTTGAAGTTAATTAGCAATCCAACTTTGATTTTGCTGAGCCTCAGGTATGTGATCAACTGTGCCACGTGCACCGGCAGGAGCGCCTCAACGCTCTTCAGTTCAACGACAACTCTTTCATCCACTACCAAGTCGATTCGATAGCCACCATCTATGTGGCAGCCCTTGTAGGTGATCGGCAAGTCAACCTGCGAACGAAAGGCGACACTCCGAAGCCCCAATTCCCTGCACATGCAACCTTGATACGCCGATTCAAGCAAGCCCGGGCCGAGCTCGCGATGGACATCCAATGCGGCTCCGATGATCTCTTGAGTAAGGCTGGATTCTGCGAGAGGTCTGCGTAGTGTGGTTGGCGGAATACCGGTGAAGAGCCGGTCCATTGCGATGACTCCAAGGTTTAGTTGCGGACTTCCGATTCTAAGCCTTTTCCTCCGTGTTTTCCGTGTCTCCGTGGTGAATCACGCTCTTCTCTGCCGTGCCGCCTCATACAACACCACTGAGGCTGCGATGCCAGCGTTGAGCGACTCTACACGCGGCGAATGCGGGATCGCGACCGTCTCGTCTGCCAGTCCGATCACATCTTTTGAGATGCCGGCACCCTCGCTTCCGACGATCAGCGCTGCCGGACCTTTCCAATTAATCTCTGAGATCGCCGTGCCTTTATGTGAAGACGTGGCCCGCACCCGAATGCCGAGCGCCTTCATCTGCTCAATCGCGCGGGCCAGTTCCACTTTTACGTTGGGCAGCCGAAACATTGAGCCTGCCGAGGCCCGCACTGCCTTCCAGTTCCAGGCGCTGACCGTCCGTTCGCCCAGCAGCAGGCCGGTTGCGCCGAAGGCCTCGGCCGAGCGCGCGATGGTGCCCAGGTTCCCCGGATCCTGCAGGCCGGCGGTGACGATCAGCAGGGCCGGCGAGGGCGTAAGAATCTGCTCCAAGTCAAAGCTCTTCACGCGAACCAGAGCCGCCACACCCTGAGGCGTGTCGCTCGGCACGGCGCTGGCGAAAACCTCGTCCGGCAGCATTAGCACTTCCGTGTGGGCCGGCAGTTGCGGCAATAACTTGTGAGCGCGCTCGCGGGCCGACTCGCTGAAGAACACCGCGCTCAAGCGAAGTCCGCTGCGAATCGCTTCTTCGACCAGGTGCATGCCTTCGACGGCAATCTCAGTCTGGGAGTTCGGCGACCCGTCATGAAAGAGCCGCCGGAGCTCTTTCACCCGAGCATTCTGGCGGCTGCTTACCGGCCGCAAACGATCTTCCGACATGCCTGGCTTCACCATCGCAATTCCCAAACCGGCGTCTATCCTACACTGCTGGCAACGCAGAGTGCGCCGCAAGGGTTCCGGCATGTTAATCTGCTGTATTGCTGTTGCTGCGCCTGATGTGTTAGCTTTCGCTCCATCAAACTACAAGCTCAGAGGCACGGTGCGTCCCGAAATCATCAAGATCAACAGTAGTGAACCAGAGGCTTCGATGGTGGCCTACGCCGCGGAGAAGATTCGCGCGGGTGAAGTCCTGGGCATGCCGACCGACACCTTCTATGGTCTTGCCGCCGATCCTTTCAACCTGCATGCTGTTGACCGGGTTTACGAGATCAAGACGCGCTCGCGCCATAAGCCGCTGTCGCTGCTGATTGAATCCGTCGACCAGGCCTCCGATCTGGCCTGGCCAGTGCCGGAGACCTTCTATCTGTTGGCTCGCCGCTTCTGGCCCGGACCTTTAACCGTGATCGTCAAAGCCGATCCCAAGCTTCCACTGAAGGTAACAGCCAACACAGGGAACGTCGCGTTGCGCGTGCCCGCGGCGGAGATTCCGCTGGCCATCATCCGCGCCTCCGGACTGCCATTGACTGCGACTTCCGCCAACCTGAGCGGGGCTTCGGAATGCACGACTGCCCTGCAAGTGCGCGATCAACTCGGCGATGTCCTGAAGATCATCGTGGACGGCGGCCAGTCGCCCCGCGAGATTCCCTCGACGATTGTCGACCTGACCGACGAAAACGGCAGCTGGCGTCTCTTGCGGCAAGGCGCAATCCCCTACGAGCAACTCGTCGAACTGCTCGGCCAGGAGTAGTCGCCACGGCGGCATCGGAGTCCAAGTCTCATCCGGTTCGATGGTTCCTGCTCCTGATAGCTCTCGGCAACCTGGCCTTTCTCCTCTACACCAGCGTTCAGATCATGCGCCAGTCGGCCGACGACGAGGCGCGTCCGGCCGATGCCATCGTGGTATTTGGTGCAGCCGAATACGTCGGACATCCGTCGCCGGTTTATCGCGCAAGGCTGAATCACGCCTACGACCTCTTCGAGCGCGGGCTGGCGCCCGTGATCATCACCACAGGAGGCTCGGGTAAGGACAACAAGTACAGCGAAGGCCAGGTCGGCCGCGACTATCTGTCCTCTCTCGGTGTGCCTGACGTGAACCTGATCGCCGAGACTCAGGGCGACGATACCGATGAATCCGCCCAGCGCGTCGCCGTGATCATGCGCGCCAATGACATGCACAGCGCCTTGCTGGTGAGCGATGCCTATCATTTGTACCGGGCAAGGAGGATGATGGCCGCACAAGGCTTCACCGTCTACGTCTCGCCACGGCCTGACTCGATTCCCAAGACCGCGTCGGGACGCTGGCTGTCGGCGCTGCGCGAAGCCTCCAGCTACATGCTGTACAAGCTGAAAGTCGTAGGCAAATCACTGCGATGCCGTTCGCTATCCGCTGTTCGCTTTTCGCTTTGGACCGTCGCTGCAAACTTTCACCAAGTCCTGTCGTCCAGGGCCGCCATCCTTCAGCAGAACCCATCGCTGTCGTGCTCAGCGGATCGCGCTTCGAACCGAGTCGAGAGGACCCCTCGCTGAGAATGAACTCCAAAAGAAAGGGGAGCCACGCGTGGCTCCCATAACTTCAAACCTATTTCGGGATCAGATTTTGGAAAGTTTTCGGCGCACCGCTGTCAAAACGCTCACCAACCCGCTGCCCAATAGCAGAATCGAAGATGGTTCCGGCGTGGTAGTTTGCGAGATCACTCCCAAACCCCAGAAGTCACCGCTTGTGCCAGACAGATTCGCGACAAATGTTCCGATGCCAGTGTTCGGGTCCAGCGTGTAGATCTTTCCTTGGCTAGTGCCTGCCCAGAGTGTTCCGTTGACCCAAACAGTTGCTCCGATGAGCTTGACTCCTGTGTTACCGATTAGCGTCCGCGCCGCAGTATGGGTATTAACTGAGTAGAGGATCGACCCACCCAAACCGTCGTCGAATGTCACATATATTGTGTCGCCGACGCCGTTTCCAATACCTCTGTAACCATCGAGTCCGCCGCCGACAAATGTTGGCGCTCCTGTCGTTGGATCGATCGAATACATATTCCCGCTTCCCGCAGCATCTATTCCGAACAGTCCGTTTGCTCCTGAGGCCATGTTTCCGAAGCCGGAAACCAGTGTCCCATTTCCCACAGACGTCTCAGTGCCCGTCGAGGGATCGAATTTGTATACAGTATTCGCACCATCTCCCCAACCATAAAAGTTTCCACCGAACTCAGCCAGACCTCCGACCCTAATAGGATTAGGGGCGATCAAAGTGAAAACGCCGGTATTAAGGTCGATTGTCCCGAACTCGGATGCTCCTGTTTCCATATACGCGATATCATCCGCTTTCGCGGCCAAAGTGAGCACCGCAACCATCATGAACACCAACGCAGCCCCCGCGATCCGTCGAATCATTGTTTTCTCCTTCTTGGACAATCCAGTCTGACCCTTAGACATTTAGCAGCGAAGTCTACCCCCCCCCCTGCAAGAATGCAACCAAAAACTCTGAATTTGTCATAGCACATTAGAAATGTCCCCGGCTTGTGCACATTAGAAATGTCCCCATATTGCTATCCAGATGCAGCATGAAATCCAAGTGGTAAGTGCTTGTAACTTTGTCTCCAGGGATGATTGCGTGGAGGAGCGATGTGTCCCCGAGGGGACACATCGGCGCGTGGCGCGGGGGAGGGCTCGGGCCGGCGCGCAATCTCGCGGAAACGCAATCGCCGGTTGCGATACGTAATCGCCAACTCGCCCCGCTGGTTCTCCCGGACCGTGACTCGGCTCTTGACCGGAGCATGGAACCGGCTCTGCCGTTCCAGCTGCAGCAGTCGTCCTTGGTAGCTGACCACCCAATCGGCACTCACCACTCGCTCCTGCTCCAGCCAGAAGATCTCGTCCAGTTGCCGCGCCGTTGGGCGCCGCCGGTGATAATCTGCTTCCGCCGCCGCTGTCCGGGAGTAACGCCGGTTGTGGTCGGCGATGTAGTGCTCGTCCAGGTAGCGGTTGGCGCTGTCGTAGTCGGCAACCCCTTTCAGTCGCAGCTTCTTCACTAGCCGGTCCTGATGCGTGCCGTGCCCCCGCTCCACCCGGCCCTTCGCCTGCGGCGAACTGGCCGCGATGATACGAATGCCCAACTCGGAGCACATCCGCCCGAACTGGGTTTGCGGTATCTTGCCTTCGCGCATCTCTTGTTCGGTGGCTGCACGCACGTACACGTTCTTCCAATCGGTGTACAGCGCCCGCGGTACCCCGTACAACTCGATCCAGCCCCGCAGCAGATCGGCCGCCGCCCACGTCGTCTCCTCCCCAGTAAAGCGGCACAGCATGGCCGAGGTCGCGTCATCCACCATATGCAGCAGACAGCTGCTCCCCTCCCGATCTTCCAGCCAGTCATGAAAGCTGCCGTCCATCTGCACCAACTCGCCGAAGTGGGCTTTGCGCTCGCGCCGCTGTCGATATGGACTCCGCCGCCGCTGCCCCTGCCATAGCCCCGCCTCTACCATCCAGCGCGACAGCGTCTGACGGTTTACCTCCAGCCGGTCATCGCTCGCCAGATGCTCGGCCGCCAGCGTCGGTCCAAAATCGCCATAGCGCTCCCGCACCCGCTTCAGAACCTGACCACGAAACTTGGCCTCATAGCCCCGGTTCGAACCCGACCCGCAACTGCGGTGCTGCAGAGCCTTGGCGCCTCCGCCGCGATACCGCGCCCATACCCGCTTGCCTTGCCGATAGCTCAAGCCCATGAGTTCGGCCGCTTCCTTCAAAAGCAAACTCCCGGCCTTCACTCGCCCCAGCACTTCTACCCGATTCAGCTCCTTACGGCTCAATCCGGTTCTCCCCAATCTGAGTGCCTCCTGTCGGAGTCACTCTAAAAGGGGTCATTTCTAATGTGCTTTCCAGGGGACATTTTCAATGTGCTTCAACAGCAAAAACTCTGAATTTTGCAATGTATAGAATCTCGGGGAATGACGAGACAATGACGGAAAGCTTGGACTTTTACTTCACCAGCGCCAGCAACCGCGCCGGCGCGCCCGAGCCGTTCTCCAGTTTGACCGGCGCCACTACGATCGTCGCTCCGGCTGGCGGGACCAGCCCGAGGTTGGCGACGTTCTCCAGGTGATAGACGCTCTCTTTGGAAGTGAACTGGTGAACTGGATAGGTAGTCGTTGCTCCGGTGTCGACGCTCATAGTGTCGATGCCGAGGCCGACCACGTCGCGGGTCTTCACCAGGAACTCGGCGCTTTGCAGCGAGAAGCCAGGGAAGTGCGGCAAGCCGTCTTTTTCAAGGTTATGGAATTTCTTGGGCTGGTTCCAGCGATGATCCCAACCGGTGTAGGCCATCACCACCGCGCCTGATGGCACTTCGCCATGCGCGCTTTCCCAGTCGGCGATGTCCTGCACACTGACTTCGTAATCGGGATTGCTCTTCGCCTTGGCCTGCACATCCAGCACGACCAGCGGACGCACCAGGCGCTCGGCGGGAATCTCGTCGACCGTCCACATGCCTTGCGCGAAGTGCGCGGGAGCATCAAGGTGCGTGCCGTAATGCTCCTGGGTGGTGAAGATGCGCGAGTAGTATCCATCGCGCTCGAGGTTGCCCTGCTCTTTGGCGTGGAAGGGCGACTGCTCAGTGCCTTCCCAATTAGGCGAATGGTCGTTCAGATTGTGCGTCAGATCGACGACGCTGCGATATCCAGTGGGCTGGTTCATGGGAGTCTTGCGCGCTGCAAACAACAATAGCGCCAAGGCCAGGCTCCAGCCAATCGCAAATGTCTTCCACTTGATCACAAACGCCTTACCTTTTTCGCTCGCCCACAAAAATTCAGCAGATCTGCCTTGTTATTGGACGCAAGCCGGCAGCAATTTGTTTCCGACAAATCGGCTAAATGATTGCTTCGCCAAGTCAAAGTAAACACAGGAAACCGATATAAGATGCGGCGCTGCACCCGTCTCACCTCCTCCTCAGCGCGAAGCTGAACCACAGCGAATTCGAGCCGTTATAGTTCACGCCGGTCTTCTGCGCCTCCGAGAATCCCTCGCGCGTAGCTTTCACGGTGCAACCTGTGCAGGGCTGCTCCAGAACAAACTCGTAGTGACCGTCGCGCTTCGAGGTCTGCGAATGAATGATTTTCCCGCTCGCGTCCGCCAGCGTGACCTTGGCGCGCGGCAGCGGCCAGCCCGCATCGTCGGTGACCACGCCCTGCACCTTTCCTCGCACCGGCAAGCCTTCGGGATTCTGCGCCTTGAAGATGTAGCCCGGCCCGCGCAGCGGACGTCCGCCCATCTGTCCCGTGACCTTGTCGTGCTCCAGCGCGAGCACGCCGTTCACGAACACATACTCGAAGCCGACCGAAGTGCGGTTCGGATCCTCGAAGGTCGCCACGTCACGCACCTTCGCCGGATCGAAGATGGTGATGTCGGCAAAGTAGTCCGGCCTCAGGAGTCCGCGATGGTCAAGTTTCTCGCGCTGCGCCGGCAGCGAACTGAACTTTCGGATGGCGTCCTCCAGCCTCAAGTTGTGCTCTTCCCGAACGTACTTGCCGAGGATGCGCGCAAAGCTGCCATAGGCCCGCGGATGCGACTTCGACTCGCCCAGAGGCCCGGTCGGGTTGACCTCTCCGTAATCGGTGCCGACGCTCACCCACGGCTGGCGCATGGCGAGCTTGACGTCGGCTTCGCTCATGCTGAAGTAGACAGCGCCCACGTTGTCGCGATCGGCAATGACCAGGTCGATGGCGGCGTCCAGCGGATCCTTGTTGTCCATCTTCGCGATCTGCGCCACCGTTTTGCCTTCGTACTTGCGCAAGGCGGGATTCAGCACCGACACCACCATCACGCCGTCGGCTCCGCCTACACCGCGCCACATGTTCTCGAAGCCCGATCCGGTTCCATTCAGTTCCGTGCGAATCTCGGCGCGGACCGCGGGATCCTGCAACCGCTTCACGAAGGCATCAGTGCCGCCTTCGTGGAACTTGGGAGGAATGATCGCACCCAGCGAAGTCGCCGACGCGATGTAGGGATACTGATCGGCGGTAACATCCACGCCGCTGGCCCGCGCCTGATCGATCGCCGCGACGACCTCGGGCATCTTGCCCCAGTTCTCTTTGCCCGAAACTTTCAGGTGAAAGATCTCGACCGGAACGTTGGCCTCGCGTCCGATGCGGAACGCCTCGTTCAGTGCCTCCATCTCGCTGTCGCCCTCGTTGCGCATGTGGGTGGCGTAGATGCCGCCGCTCTTGGCCGCAACCTTTGCCAGTGCGATTAACTCATCCGTCTTGGCATAGGAACCGGGCGCGTAGATCAAAGCGCTGGAAACGCCCATCGCGCCATCGCTCATGGCGTCGTCCACCATGATCTCCATCTCTTTCAGCTCTTCCGGCGTGGGCGGGCGATCGGCAGTGCCGATCGCGATGCGCCGCACTTGGGCTGCTCCAACGTACGTGCCGATGTTGATTCCGCTGCCCTGCTTCGCCAGCCGGGCAAAGTATTCCTGCAGCGAATACCAGTCGGGCGTGATGTGATAGTGCGTAAAGAAGTCAGCATGCTCGGCGTTGATGGCGTCGTTGGTAGGCGCGATCGACTCGCCTTCGCCGGTGATCTCGGTAGTGATGCCCTGCGTCAGCTTGCTGACGGCCTGCTTGTCGATGAGCAGGTTCAGCTCCGACTGACCGAGCATGTCGATGAAGCCGGGCGCGACGATCAGTCCAGTGGCGTCAATGGTGCGCTTCGCCGTGATCGCGGCGTCAGCCTTGCCGACAAACGCGATGCGGTCGCCGAGGATGCCGACATCGGCATAGATCCAGGGATTGCCGCTGCCGTCGACCACGCGGCCGTTGCGGATGAGGACGTCATACTGCTGCGCAGAAAGCGAGGCCGCAGTTGTGATAAAGAGCAAGACGAGAAGCAGTCGGATTCGTGCCAAGGTCAGCTCCGGGTGAAAGACGACAGTGTATAGCCGAGTGGAAGAGGGGTAACTATGTCGTTATTTCCTGGAATGCAGGAACGCCTTCCATTGCGGTTCCGGAGGCCGCCATTTTGGCGGATACCCCCCTCCCCCATCCTCCCGCAAAACATTGATAAGAAAGAGCTGGAAAAAATCTTTCCTCGCAAAATATTCCATCCAAAGGAGTTATCGGTCAAAATATTCATTCGTAAGGAGTTACAGGGAAGAATTGACGGACCATGCCAAACGAATATTTATATCCGAGTAATCTCAAAGCCGCGTTCAAATTGTCAAAGAGCGAGCACATCTCCCGGCATTTTGCCGGGGTTGGATGCAGCTATACCAACCTAGCAGCGTAACGCGACGCGACAGATTGTCAAGTTACCAAAGTGCGAGTGGCGACCTTCACCCCGCCCGTTCCACCACCTTCGCCACGATCAATGCCAGATCGGCGGCGAGGACGGTGCTCACGAAGTTGACTGCATCGTTGCCCACCTTGCCCGCGTTCTCCAAAGTCGCGCCGAGAACGCTGTCGAACACCATACCCGCGATACCGGCGATCGTGATCACCGGCGCCCAGTGTGGGCCGACCACTCCTACCAGCACGCTGACCCAGGCCACGATGCCGGCGGCAAAGCATCCGCTCAGGGTGCCTTCGATGCTGATGGCGCCATTGGTGCCGATAGGCGCGTCGCTGAAGTTTGTAATCATGTAGGCATGCTTCGCCCACGCCTGTCCGATCTCGCTGGAGACGGTGTCGGCGGCAGCCTCGGCCAGTGCGGCCATGGCGCCCACCAGCAGGATGTCGCGAAACTGGGGGAACCAGATCACCGGGAGGGCGCACAGCGTCGCGGCTCCGAGGTTGGCAGCGACTTGCGAGGCGGTGCGGCCCGTGAAGCGCTCGGCAATGCCCAGCCGCTGCTTGCGGCGATAGCCCGAGCGGGTGGCGATGGCGGTAAGCACAAAAACCGTCAGCAACGACACGAAGCCGCCGAATCCCGCCGCCAGCATCAGGCTGAAAGCGACGAGGATGCCGGCCAACGCGCCGCCGTCGGTCACCGAGCCCAGAATGCGGGCCAGCACGGCAAACCCAAGCGCCACGACGGCAGCCGGCAAAGCTCTGGCATGGATCAGGAAAGTCACGCCCACTTGGCAGTATCGCACGGCGTGTCTGGCGCGCTCGCGGCACAACAGATTGTGCACCAGGAATTGTGCACCACAAGGGGCGGCAACCACGCCACCAGGTGCATCTCACAAGCCGGATGTCGATGCAGCGCTTCGCCACTAAGCCCTTGACGGTAAAGGAAAAGCACTGGACAATCGATACCCGGTGTTTGTACTGCGGTACTGCGTAAAGGTGAAACTATGGCTTCCTCTGTCTGGTCCGGTTATCTGACTTTCGGACTGATCTCCATGCCGGTGCGGCTGTTCTCCGGCGCGCGCCCAAACCACATCTCGTTCAACATGCTGCATCGCGACGACAACACCCGCGTCAAGCAACAGCTATGGTGCCCGCATGACGAGCGCGTGGTCGAGCGCAGCGAGATCGTCAAGGGCTACGAGTACCGCAAAGGCGAGTACGTCATCATCGAACCTGACGAGTTGAAGAAGATCGAGCCCAAGACGGCGAAGACCATGGAGATCCTCGAGTTCGTCAAAGGCGAGGAGGTCGATCCTATCTACTTCGAATCGTCGTATTATCTGGTGCCGGAAGAGGCAGGACGTCGTCCCTACGCGTTGCTGTCACAGGCGCTGGAAGAGACCGACTACGTGGCCATCGCCAAGCTGACCATGCACAATCGCGAGTACACAGTCTTCCTGCGTCCTTACAAGGGCGGCATGATGCTGCATACCATGTACTACAAGGAAGAAGTGAAAGACCTGGAGAGTTTCGGACGTCCCGACGTCGAGTTGAAAGATGCTGAGGTCAAGGTGGCCCATCAATTGATCGAGGCGCTGGCCGACAAGTTCGAGCCCGAAAAGTATCACGACACCTTCGAAGAGAACGTGAAGAAACTGATCAAAGCGCGCCTGGAAGGCGAAGAGGTTACCCCGGTGGAGAAGCCAAAGAAGCTCGCGCCGGTGGTGGACCTGATGGCGGCGCTCAAAGAGAGCCTGGCGCAGATGCCGAAGAAGCCTCCGCAACGGGTAGCCGAGGCCCAGCGCGAATCCGAGGTGAAAGTCACGCGAAAGAAAGCTTCTCGGCGCTAGCGCTAAAGCTATTATCAAGCTTTTTATTGACGCGGAATATATACCACCAATCTGGGACTCCGTTTACGGCAGCGATCAACTAGAGTACGCCTGACGGTCAGGGCCCGCGATTCGAATGGCAAGTCCGGCAGGCGGCAAAATTCGTGTCGCGGTGATCGAGAGCGATCCGATTCGTCTGATCGGCCTGCGTTCCATCCTGGGCTCCGAGCCCGACTTCGAAGTATCCACCCACACGCTTAGCAGCCTTCCGTCCGACCATGAGAACGCGGTCGTCCTGCTGGGCAGCCGCGTCTGTTCCGATGTCTACAGGACGATCTGCAGAGCTGAAGAACGGGCAGCCCGAAGCGCGCATTCTTATGGCCGGCGCCGGGAAAGGCGACGAGGACATTCTGCGCGCGATTGCGGCAGGAGCCAAAGGCTATCTTTACGAAGGCGCTCTGCCAGCCGAATTCACCCGAGCCATCCGCGTGGTGCATGACGGTTCGGTGTGGGCGCCGCGGCGCGTGCTTTCGATGTTCATCGAACGCGTCATAACAAGCCACCGGCCAGCGAAGTCCGGACCGCTCTTCACCGAGCGGGAGACGGAAGTGCTGCATCTTCTGGTCGAGGGCCGCTCCAACCGCGAGATCGGCGTCGCACTCGGCATCGAAGTTCGAACCGTCAAGATGCATGTTGCCCGGCTGATGCAAAAGGCGGGCGTACAGAATCGGATTGCACTTTCGGTCTTTGTCATCAGGCATGCACTTTTGCCAAGGCAGGGTTGAAACCTTGCGCTTTGACCGCAGGTTACTTTGCCTAATTAGTAACCCAAAATGTGGTTACTTTTGTTACTTGCAAAGATGACCGAGTCATTGCATACTTCTTCTCACCTACCACAGAACCTGGGAGAAGGGGTCGGACGGAGAAACGAGGGTCTCTCTCTCCGACCCCTCAGTTTTTGCCGGCGCAACTGCTTGGCACACGTGAGCCAATCGTCCCAGATCGCCAATCAAGCGGACTCTGCTCAGTTACGACGCTAAACAGTAACCGCTTTCGCTGCGGTTACCGGGTTCAAGACTCCGAGAGACCAACTAAGATGAGACCGGCGGTCGGCTGGCCGCGAGGACCGCATTTCCTGGGGGAGCTGACTATGAAAAAGATCGCCGTGGCACTGCTGTTCCTGATTTCGACGGCAGCGTGGGCAGGTAATTCAGCCGCTCGCAGCGCCGACATTGAACGCATTCAATCCGCCAGCACCATCCTGAGCCAGATCATGGGTGCACCGGACAGCAAGATTCCTGACAGCATCATGTCGGGCGCGAAATGCATCGCCATCGTGCCCTCGAACATGAAGATCAGTTTCATCTTCGGCGCGAATTACGGCAAAGGGGTCGCGACCTGCCGTACACCCAAGGGCTGGAGCTCGCCGGTGTTCTTCCGCATGACGGGCGGCAGCTTTGGCTTTCAGGCCGGGGGACAGGCCAGCGACCTGGTGCTGATCATTCGCACCGACGACGGCATGCAACACTTGTTGCAAAGTAAGTTCAAGCTGGGCGCCGACGCCTCCGCCTCGGCCGGCCCGGTCGGACGCGACGCGCAGGCTGCTACCGACCTGACCATGCGCGCCCAGGTGCTGACATACTCGCGCTCGCGTGGACTATTTCTTGGCGTCTCGTTGGCGGGAGCGGTGATACGCCAGGATAGCGGCGACACCATGGCGTTCTATGGCAAGGACTACACCTTCTACTCGGTGCTGAACGGCGAAGTTCCTCCGCCGCAGGATGCCGAACTTCTGCTCAAAACGGTTCAGCATTATGCACCGGTCCGGCTCGCAGCCGTAACGCCGCCCGATACGCCGGTGCCGGCGGTCGCACCTGCTGCCATGGCACCGGGCGCCACACCAACGCCCGCCGAAGCACCAGCGGAAGCGCCGCCCGCGGCCACTCCGACGGAAAATCCTTCGCCGACAGCCACGGCTACTCCAGCCACACCCGCAGCCACGACCACGGCAGCGGCCGAGACGACACCCAGCTCGCAAAACTGAGCAAACGATTCTGAGATAGGCGGTGGCTGCGGCCACCGCTTTTTTGTCAGCAGTGTTTGACCTGATTTTTTCCGGATGTTACCGTCAAGCCGACACTCCCGATGGGTTACAGACTGCAGTATGCGCCGCTGATAGTACTGGTGCGCCTCATTGGCGCATTGCCTCGTCCGTTGGCGCATGGCGTAGGGATGCTGCTGGGAAAAGTGGTGTACCTGGTGCATCCCAGGCTGCGGCGCGTGGGCATGCGCAATCTGCAACTAGCCTTTCCGGAGATGTCGAAAGCAGAACGAAAGAACATCCTGCGCGGCGTCTACCGGTCGCTGGGCCGTTTGCTGGCCGAGTTCTGCCTCTTTCCCTACTACACGCTGGAGAACGCTTCGCAGGTCGCGGTGTATCAGGGCTTCGAGAATTTTGAGGCCGCCGAACAAAGGGGCAAGGGAGTGCTCTTCCTCACCGGCCACTTCGGTGGATGGGAGGTGGGTTCATTCTTCCACTCGCTGATGGGACACCCCATGCATATCGTGGTGCGGCCGCTCGATAATCCTTATGTCGACGCCTTCGTCACCCGTTATCGCACCCTGCACGGCAACACCGTCATCGGCAAGCAGGGATTTGCGCGCGGCCTGCTGGCGGCCATGCGCAGGAATCAGACCGTGGGCATACTGATGGATACCAACATGACGCCGCCACAGGGCGTGTTTGTCGACTTCTTCGGGATTCCCGCCTGCACGGCGAGCGGTCTGGCGCGCGTAGCATTGCACACCGGCGCAGCAGTGGTTCCGGCCTTCACCATCTGGGATCCGGTGCTGCGCAAATATCGCGTGGAGTTTGAGCGGGCGATCGAGTTGGTTCACACCGGCGACGAAGAGGCCGACGCGGTGAGCAATACCGCGCTGTTCAACAAGGTATTTGAGCGCTATGTGCGGCAGTATCCCGATCAGTGGCTGTGGGTGCATCGCCGCTGGAAGACCCGGCCACCGGGCGAGAAGGGGCTGTACTGAAGATAGTGGATAGTGATCAGTGGTTGGTGGTCAGTGGTGCTATAACAAACTTGTGCCACACACGGTGCAATCGGTCGCCGAATTCGTTTCTGCTCGCGTTGTGGGCGACGGCAGTGTCGAAGTCAAACGACTGGCCAGCATCGCGCAGGCGCAGCCCGGTGACCTGGTCTTCGTGGAATCGCCGAAGCACCTGCCGGTGGCACTGGTATCGCAGGCCAGCGCGGTCATCGCGGGGGAATTCGCTGTTTCGCAGGTAAGTGGCAAGCCGCTGCTGATTGCGCGCCAGCCGCGCCTGGCCTTCGCCAGCGCAGCCACCCTGTTGCATCCCCCAGCGACCTACGAACCCGCGATTCATCCCACGGCGATCGTCGACCCATCGGCGAAAGTTGCCGCGACAGCGAGCGTTGATGCTCATGCGGTAATTGAAGCGAATTCCGTAATTGGCGAGCGCTCTCACATCTCCGCTGGGTGCTATGTTGGCGCAGGCGTCGTCATCGGGGAGGATTGCGATATCTATCCGCGAGTGGTGATCTATCCCGGCACCACCCTAGGCAAGAAAGTCATTGTTCATGCGGGAGCGGTGCTCGGCTCCGATGGCTTTGGCTTCGTGCGTGACGAAGTCTACGGCCGCTACATCAAGTTCCCGCAGATCGGCGAACTGCTGATCGGCGACTATGTCGAGATCGGCGCCAACTGCACCATTGATCGCGGCGCGCTGGAGAAGACGGTCATCGGTCCGGGCACCAAGCTGGACAACCTGGTGCACATTGGCCACAACACACAAGTAGGCGCGAATATCGTGATCGCGGCGCAGACCGGAATCTCCGGCAGCGTCGAGATCGGAGACGGCGCCGTGGTCGGCGGACAGGTCGGCATCGGCGACCACGCCAAAATCGAGGGAGGCGTGATTCTTGGTTCAGGCAGCGGCGTGCTGCCGCACAAGAAGGTTCACGGCAAAGGCGTCGTGTTCTGGGGAAGGCCAGCGCGTCCGCTGAGTGAGTATCTGAAGAGCCTGGCGGTGCTGGCGCGACTGGCGAAGAAGGCGGATTGAACGATACCTATATGGAGTTGAACTATCGCTCCCCAGAGAATTGTCATGACGAGCGTAGCGAGGCATCTGCTTTTGGCGGGAAGCGCGACAACGCCGAGTGAAGGCAGATTCCTGATGACCTGAAGCCGTCCGTAATGCCGACTCAAGAGTGGTGAAAATCCCCATGTCTCTCATCGTGGTTGGTGGACATTCCCGTAGTGTTGGCAAGACCAGTGTCGTGGCTGGCCTGATCGCCGCCCTGCCTGAGTTCCACTGGACCGCCGTCAAGATCACGCAATACGGACACGGCATCTGCTCGGCGGATGGTGAACCGTGCGACTGCGCTACCGACGATCACAGTTGGGCGGTCACGGAAGAGCGCGACCGCAGCGGCGAGAGCGACTCATCGCGATTTCTGGTCTCGGGAGCGGCACGATCGCTCTGGGTACGCACCAGACAAGGCATGCTCGCCGAAGCCATGCCGCGGCTGCGGAAGGAGCTTGCCGCCGCGGACAACGCCATCCTCGAATCCAACAGCGTCATGCGCTTCCTGCGGCCCGATCTCTACCTGACGGTGCTCGACCTGGGTACCGCCGATTTCAAAACCTCGGCACGCGAATATCTCGATCGCGCCGATGCCGTCATCCTGCACGAGGAGACAGGCAACGTCAGCTGGCAGAATGTTTCGCTGAAGCCAGTTGCCGGCAAGCCTGTGTTTCGCATTCGGCCACCGGAATATGTGACCGCTGAACTGGTAGATTGGGTGCGGAACGCAATCGCGCCAAGCAAGTCTCTGGCAAAGCGTTAGCCGAAGGTGGTCTATCTGCCTGTTCCTGATTTGCCCGGCGATCGCTTAGCGGCCGGGCTCGCCATGCGGCGGGCTAGGCGAGCTGTTCGCCGCCCTTCCTTCATTCCGGCATGGTAGCCTTCGGTCCACGCCTTCCACCAATCGGGAGATGCGATAATGGCGTCGCGATGCTTGGCGGCCGCTCTTGATCTTTCGTGACCTCGAAGATGATTGGGCAGTCCTGTTTTGGAGAACATCTGGCCGCACACAGGACAAGGACGGTCGGCGATAGCTTTGTTCGGTTCGATCATTGGAGAGCCATTCGTCAGGAAACCCAAATACAGTGCCGATAGCACCAACGCCCTGTCCCAGAGGATGCACGCAATCGCTGAAGTACTACCAGCGCTAATGGTGCCGAGGACTCGGCTGCTTCACCAGGATGGTCAACACCACTACGCGCCACTCAGGTATGGCCCCTTCCGGCTATGCGGCCCGGGTAGGCGTATTGGCTTTGTGGTTGATCGAAGTGGCCGCATCCTTGCGAGGGGATCCGCCGTGGGTCCCCCCCTCGTATCCAATCCGCGCGAATACGATATCGAGAACCAGCCCACCTATGCGCATGGATCACCGTTTCATGGATACGCACCAGCGAAGAAACATCCTCTTCCGTGAGGCCAGCCTGCAACAAGCGCGGGATGCTGGTCTCTATGCGGGCAGGCAGCTCGCGGGCGAGGCTCCAGGCGCTTTCTTCGATCCGGTATTGGCAGTCGTGGTAGAGCGGCGATTGCGCCAGCTTCCGCAACGCCAACCAGTACTCCTGGTAGAAAGCAGGCCACATGGCCAAGGCGCGGTGTTCTTCCGAGACGAACGCGATTTCAATCAACCGGCGGCGTTCTTCCCAAATCCGCCGGATCGACGGGGGTGCACCATCTTCGATCAGCAGCGCCGGAGCAGCGCGAGGCGCGGAATGCCCGCGCGGCTGCATCCCTTCCTGCGCCTGCCCTATCGGGCCCTCAACTGCCTGAACCTGCGCAGCGGCGATGAGCAGCAGGCGCGGGTCGAGATACTGGTAGTAATCCAGGACCTTGCTCAAGCAAGATTCAGGGGCGATCCCGGCGCTGGCCGGTATCGTTGAAGCACGCAAGCCGAGGTCGAGTATGTCGAAATAGTTGTGGGCGCGCGTATAGGATTCAGCCGCCAGACGATCGCCGAGCTGGGAAAACTGCTGCGACGCGATCACTGGACCAAACACCTCCCAGTGCAATTCCAGGAACCCCGGATAAGCGGCATAGATCTGGTAGAGGAACGGTACTGCAGTGACTCCCAGGGCGTGGCGCACCTCATCGAACAGGATGCAGATGCGGGCTGACGCTTCCGCCTCGCCCACCAACTTCAGGCGATTCCCGCGTTTCCATCTCATATCCATTTCGATGAATTTTGCGCGTAAGCAGATGTAAGGTGAAATGGGGGATTCTCTGCGCCGGAGCTGTCAGTTAACGGATCATGAAACTGTACATGTGTTTGGGGGCCAGGAATTGACGGCGTCGCATGGAGTTGCGACCCATGCCGGCCGCTCACGTTAGAATCGAGATCGCGCGTGCGCCATGAGCCCAGACCGAAATATCGAATTTCCAGTTGCTGTTTGACGATGCCGAGCCGAGCCAGGTTGCGGACTCCGCTTATGCTCCTTACGGCAAGCTTGGGTTTCCCGCGCCTCCTTCGAATCGACCCTTGGATCTACACCAACTTCGTGCAGTCGCTCGACGGCATCACCACGTTCCTGGGCCAGCGCGCATCGGGCGGCGAGATCTCGCAGTCTCGCGAAGACCGCTGGCTGATGGATCTGCTGCGTGCCCATGCCGACGGTCTGCTCATGGGCATGAACACACTGTTGGAAGAGCAGCGCAATCGCGGGCCTGAGAGCCGCGGCATTAGCTTCCGGGTTGCCGATCCGGAGCTGCGACGACTGCGCGAACGGCTGGGCAAAGCACGCGAGCGAAACATCTTTGTCACCCACGCCGAGAATCTCGATCTCTCGCGGCTGAAAGTATTCGACTGCAACGAGACTGATACGGCCATTCTCACTTCACCCGCAGGCGCAGAGCGGCTGCGCTCGCAGAAGAGAGATGATCGGCTGCTGATTCTGGCGGCGGGCACTGGCGAACAGTTCGACCTGCCGGGCGCGGTCCACAAGTTGCGCGAGGAACTGGGGATTGAGTACCTGCTGTGCGAGGGTGGGCCGACTCTCTATGGCAGCCTGGCGCGCGCCGATCTGATCGATGAAAAGTTCGTAACGATTTCACCGGTCGAAGTAGGACAACTGGTGCCGCCGGAGCAGGAGCGTCTGCCGAAAGAAGAGGGCGTCCGCGAGTTGATGCGGCCTACCATCTTTGGAGGCCCCGGCTTCACCGCGGAGAACGCAACGCACTGGCAGTGGATGAGCTGCCGCAAGGCCGGCGATCACCAGTTCAGCCGATATCGGAGAAGGCGTTAAAAGGCGTTTTCACCACGGAGACACGGACCGCACGGAGAAATTCATTTGAAGGGCTCCAGAGTTTTGCGCCGGAGCTTACTTCTTTCACGGAACAATGCCGTCAAAGCGCGGTTCATCCGCCAGTAATAGTACCTTCAAACTCCGCTTGCCTGAAACCTGCGAGTGTTCGCGTTTTTCACCACAGACTGAATCATGTTTTTTCATTCCTTAGAACCTCCGTGCTCTCCGTGTCTCCGTGGTGAAAACGCCTTTGCTTTATCTATGGTAAACCCGCTTTATTTCCCTTTCTCCAGGACGCCGGCCGCGCGATTGATCGCGTCCGTCACGACCTTTAACTGCTGCTGCGCAACCGCGCGATCCTTGCGGTCGATCGCCTCGTTGACGCCGGGAATGACCACGGCCGCATAGCCGGTGTATTCGCCGGGTGCATAGATAGCGTGCTTGAACCACGGACGGTCCGGCAGGCCATCGGTGAGGAAAGCCCGCTCGGCGGACATCAGCGCCTGATTGATTCGCGCCGGATCGCCTTTGCCGCTGTTCTGCACTTTCAGCAGCTCCGCTCCAGCTTTCTCCATGCGCGATGCAGCCTTGACCGCATCGGCAAACGAAGGAGCCTGGGCGCCGAATGCCTCCTTCGCCTTCTTCTCCGCCGTCTGGAGATAAACTGCGATCTCCTTGGCATATTCCTCGTAGTCGAATGGCAGCACGTCGGCCGAGGCGATACGGATGGTTTCAAGGCCGTACACGCGCGCCATCTGCTGCTCATAGACAAAGGTGGGATCGCCAAACTTGGTGAACCACGCGAAGTTATCGAACACCGAGTGATAGACACCGTATGGTCCGCCCGAGCCTATGTCGCCCGACGGCACCGCGAGATGCTGCAGGAACGGCGTAAAGTCTGAGCCGCTGCCCAGGTCACCGACGCGGACATCCTGCTTTACGGTGGCGTTGGGCTCGCGCCGTGAGTCGGCATTCGCAAGCTCAGGCGCGTGGCCGCGCTCCCTTTCCTGCTCTTCGCCTCTCACCTTCCACTGATCGTAGACGCTGCCGCCCTTTGGACTCGGCACCGACTTGCTCACATCGCGCAGATACTGCTTGAGGCTGGGCACCGCCGATGCACCGAAATTGGGGCCGGCCACTCCCACGTCCATGTTGAAGTACACCACGGCCTTGGAGAGCTGCTGGGCGTGCTGCTCAGCAAATTCGGTTGAGCCGATCAGGCCTTCTTCTTCGGCGTCCCAACTGCAGAAGACGATAGTGCGTTTGGGATGCCAGCCGCTCTTCAGCAACTGTCCAACACCGTGGACCGCCTCAAGCTGCGCCGCGGTTCCGCTGTTGGGATCGACCGCGCCATACACCCAGGCATCGCGATGATTGCCCGCCACCACCCACTCGTCGGGCAGTTGCGAACCCTTCACCATGCCGACGACGTCATAGATCGTCGCCCAGTGATAGTCCTGCTTGAGATTCATGTGAACTTTGGCCGGGCCGGGTCCAACGTGATACGTGAACGGCAGGGCGCCTTGCCAATCGCGTGGCGACTCGGGACCGCCGAGGTGAGCCAGAATCGGCGAAGCGTCTCCATACGACAACGGCGTGGTGGGAATCTTCGGCATGTCGGTCGCCTGCTCCGGCGAGATGCGCTGGCTATCGGGCAGATCGGGAAGCGACGCAATGCCGGGCGTGGTAGGGTCTCCGGGATAGCGGAACAGGTACTGAATAGATCCGCGCTGCACTCCGGTCTCGGGCCGCCACGGTCCCTTGGGATACACATCGCCCTTGAAGTAGCCATCGTCCCACGGGTCGGAGTAAATGATGACGCCCGCTGCGCCGAACTCCTGCCCGACGAAGCTCTTCACCCCGCGAAAGTTCTGCCCATAGCGCACCAGCAGAATCTTACCTTTCACGTCGATGCCCATCTCCTTCAGCCGCTTCAGGTCTTCGAGACGGCCATAGTTTGCGTAAACGACTTCGGCGGTGACGTCGCCGGACGGAGAGTACTCGTTGAAAGCGGGCAGCACTCGCGGATCGTCCTGGTAGGGATCGTCGCTGACGTGCTCTCGCGAAGGCCCGTGCATGGTGACGCCCGCCGGCGCAACCAGATCGACGCTGATCTTCTCCGGCAGATTGATCCAGACCTTGTACTCCTGGATGTAGGCGTCGAGGCCGGCGTCCTTGTACTTCTGCAGGACGTACTCGGCAGTCTTCTTGTCCTCGGGCGAGCCGGCCACATGCGGCTCGGCGGTCAGGATGCGCAGATGCTCCTTCGCCAGCGCCGGATCGGGCACGGCAAGGAAGGTCTTTTCCGCCTGCAATTCAGCCGAGGCGTCACGGTAGCCAACGATCGAGGTGGGCGGCGTGAACGGCGCGGGCGCTGCAGAAGGCTGTTGCGCGAAAACTGCGGGGGAAAAACTGGTAGTGACGATGAGGGCAAGGGCGACGAAATTCTTCAAGTCGGGGGGTCTCCTGGAGATGTCTCAGCGCTACGGTTACGAACAACCGCGAAAGCTAGCAGCTTACATCATTGGCGGGACAACAATCGAATGTGGATTCTCTGGCTCCTCATCACGAACAGCGAGAGACTTGCTTTGAACCTCGTAAGGATGGCCGAGGGCAAGCTGCTTCAGAGAGCCGGGCTGATTTGGGTCGGGACGCCAACGGCCGTTGGAGGCATGGCGCCGATTTCGGTCGTTGGCGCGTCAGATTGCGACTCCGGCAGGTTCATCAGCCTTCTTAGATCGGGCAAGGCTGCCCGCATGGCCTGCTCGCCGTTGGCGATCAAATCTTCGGCTCGGTCGAAGGCGTCATAGCTGAAGCCGTTCACGTCCGGCTCCAGCACCAGGTCCGCGTCTTTCTTCCAGACCTCGCACATCCGCTCCTGGGCAATGGAGAAGCACTGCCCCACCACCTCGAAGATATGTCGTGGAACGCGCGCCTGTGACCAGTGCGCGCTCAGGTAAACAGCCACAACGCATTCCGCGCCCATCTGCCGCAGCGGAGTGGTCGGCACCGCATAACCCAGCATGCCGTCGATCAGTGACCGCCCGTCGATCTCGACCGGCAGGAACATCCCCGGGTAGGCGCAACTGGCGCGGATCGGATCGATCAGCGACCCTTTGGTGAACACCACGGGCTCGCCTGTACGAAAATCGGTGGCGCTGACTGCCAGCGGAATCGCCAGTTCCTCGAAGGTTGTCCGCTTCACCACGCGCGAGAAGAAGCGGACCATGCGATCGTTGCTGCAAAATCCATAGCGCGAGAGAGTCCAGCGCGCGAAGTCACTGAAGCGCACGATGCCTGCGATCTCGGCCAATTCCCGCGCGCTCATGCCGGTACAGTAGATCGCGCCGACCAGCGACCCAACACTCGTGCCGGCAATAAAGTCGATGGGAATGCCGGCTTCCTCCAGCACCTTCAGCACACCGATATGCGCCAGCCCGCGGGCAAATCCGCCGCCCAGCGCCAGCCCGAGTTTGCGCCGGCGCGGTGGCGGCGCAAGCATCGGCGGCTGGCTGGCAATAGGACGACTGTATTCGCGGGAGAATGCGCGGACGGAGCGGACGATCCGGTTGAAGTTGTTCAAAGCCGACACCTGCTTGCTGCCGACAGCAATAACCCGTCGTACCGGGCTTGTTTCGTAAGATGCCGCAATAAACCGTAATGATGCCGCAAGCAGGAGTTGAAAGAAAGCCGGCGAACCTCACCCGCCAATCATGTTTATCGAAATTTCACGTTAGTACTCCGCCAGATCGAGCTGCACATCGGCGTAGGCCCAGGCTTCATCGAACTGCACCTTCACCCAGGCGGCGTCCGACGTCCGCTTCTCCGCCTCCAGAGCCTTGTGCAAACCGTACAGCGACCGGCCATTGCGTGGATTGAGCAGCAGATCCTCGCGAAAAACAGCCTCTGCCCCGGCGGCATCGCCCTGCGCCAGCAAGGCCGCGCCCAAGGTCTCCCGCACCGGGTAATACCATCCAGGAGGCTCGTCGTAGTTCAACTGGTCCTGTGCAGCCACCGCCTTGCGATAGTGCGCGACGGCAGCGGTGCCGTCTCCGTTCGCGGCGGCAATTTTTCCTGCCAGCACGTCGATCCCGACCGCCAGCACATTCTTCGCGTTATTCAGGCCGAAGGGCATGTCGGCCGGAGTCTTGGCGGCGATCTGCTGAAGGGCGTCCAGCTCGGCTTGCGCTTGCGCCTTCTGCCCCTTGCCGAGGTAGGCCAATCCGCGCGCATAGTGCCATGCCGCGGAATCCATGGTGAGCGAAGCGTCAGGGGAAGGAAGCGCCAGGATGGCATCCCACTGCTGGAAGCGGGCCAGCATGAACGGCTGCCACGTCAGGAACGACTCCAGCATGGGCATCTGCTTTACCCCGGAAGCCACATGCGCGGCCATCTGCTGCGACGCCTCGATGGCACACTTTTCGTTGCCTTCCATCGAGCATGCCTGCGCCAGGAAGTGCAGGTTGTGGGTGAAGTACATCATGTCGTACATCGAGCCCTGCGTGCCGGTGCGCTCGATGTAGGCGAGGTCCGCCTTCACCGCTTGCGCATTGGCCATCGCCGCCATCTGGAAGTCGCCGGTGCGTGCGTAAATGTGCGACGGCATGTGCACTAGGTGGCCGGCATCGGGCACCAAGGTTGCCAACCGCTCTGCGCTGGGCAACGCACGCTGGGGATCCGATGAGGCCTCCACCGCGTGAATGTAAAAATGATTGGCCCCGACATGCTGGGGATATTGCCGCAACACCGTCTCAAGCTCGGTCACGATCAGCTCGGTGTCCTCCGCGGGCTTGCCATCCTTCGTCCAGAGCTGCCAGGGGCGGAGGTCCATCATGCTCTCGGCGTAGAGCGTGCCTGCGTCGGGATCATCGGGATATTGCTTTGCCAGCGCGCGCATGGCGTCGCGATAGGCGAGCGCCAGCTGGTGATGGTCGGCTTTGGGGCCGGTGGAGTAGCGTGCCGCAAGCGCCTTCACATAGGCCTGCTCATTCGGCGGGGCGCCCGCAGCCAGGACTTGCGCTTTCGTGATCGCATCGTAGGCCGCCTTCTCGCGCTCGGCATCGACATCGGAGTTGTAGTTCGGACCGAGGGCCAGGGCGATCCCCCACCACGGCATGGGCGACTTGGGATCAAGCTCGGCGGCTCGCCGGAACGAACGCTCAGCATCGTCGTGGTTGAAGGCGTAGACCAGGGTCAGCCCCTGGTCGAAAAAGCGCTGCGCTTCCGGGCTGGTGGTCGCAATGGGATGGTAAAGGTTGCCCATGCCGGGCAGTAGCTCCATGGGCTTTTCGGTCGGCAACGCGTGGTGCTCCTGGGCGAACAAGCAGAAGGTCCACAGGCAAATTGCTAGAAATACGAAGACACGCTTCCTCATTCACTTCTTCCCACTGAACAAGATTTGCACCGGATTTTAGAATTCTGCCTGCGCCAACGCGAACAGAGTGCCGCGCTCGGATGAAAGGATCACACAGCTTCCAGGCGCTTGACCTTAATCCGGTCGGCACGAATCTGTGCGAGATCGTAATGAGCCTGCTGCGTGAGCCAGCTTTCGGCGCTTCCTCCAAAAACTTTGGACAACCGGACCGCCATCTCCGGCGAGATTCCACGCTTTTCATTCACTAGCTCTGAGAGCGTAGTGCGAGTGACTCCCAGTGCTTCGGCTGCCTTCGTGATGGTCAACCTCAAAGGGTGGATGCACTGGCGGAGCACAAAGCCCCCGGGATGCGGTGGATTCTTCATCGCCATGGATTTAAAGCCTCTTCAATGGTAATCGACATAGTCGACATCTATCGCGTTGCGGCCGGCGAAACGAAATATCACCCGCCAATTGGCTCGGACCGTAACCGCCCAGAAACCCCGCAATTTGCCCTTAAGTGGATGCAACCGGAACCCCGGCAGATCCATGTCTTCGACCGCGCGAGCGGCGTCAAGTCGAGCAAGAATATCCCGCAGCTTCTCTATGTGTTCCGCTAGCACGCCACGGGGATCATCCTCCTCATAAAGCCTTCTCAGGCCTTTGTGGCGGATTGACTGAATCATTTCTGACCGTAACGCGTCGCGTAACGCATGTCAACGCCAGTTAAAGCGAGCAGAGAAGCTGGTCTGTCCTGTTGTTAGATACGTCCGAGACCGCGAACGGCGCTGTGATCGCACTCGAGACGTACACATGCGGTAGTCGGCCAGCTATAATCGCTGCATGGCTCCTGTAATCCACATCTCGGAATCGGAGGCGACTGCCGACTTCGCTTCGGTGTTGGCCCGAGTCCGCGCCGGTGCGGAAGTCGTGATCGAGAGCGAGAGTGGTGATGTGCCGGTGGCGGTGGTGCATCCGCCCGACCCGACCGGACGCACTATCTCGGAGTGCATCGCCCTGCTACCGGAGGATTCGCCGGCGGTGATGGACGAGGGATTCGCACGAGACGTCGAGGCAGCCATCGAAGCTCATCGTGAACCGCTTTGAGCCGCCTGCATGGGATTAATCCTCGACTCGAGTGTGCTAATCAGCGCTGAGTGACAAGGGCTCAACGCCAGGCGCCTGCTAACTGCTATCCCTGACTCGACTAACGAGACGGCACTCGCTATCTCGGTTGTTACCCTAATCGAACTGGCCCATGGCGCGGCTCGTGCTGACACCGGCGAGCGAAGGGCTCTGCGGTATCAATTTATCCAGGAATTGATGACAGCCCTGCCGATTCATCCCGTCACTGTTCCTGTTGCTCTCCGCACCGGACGGCTCGATGGGGAGAGTCAAGCCAAAGGAATTCGTCTTCCTCTCTCCGATCTCTTGATTGGAGTCACCGCCTTGGAACAGGGCTACAGCGTTGGCACCGCCAATCTCCGCCATTTCAACCTGATTCCCGGTCTCAAGGTGATTGCGTTGTAGGCAGTCACTCTTAAAGACCAAGGCCCCACCGCTTCCTCCGGTTGTCAGCCCGCCCCGAGTCTGCCAAACTAACCCTTCCTCGAACCAAGCCTATGGAGCGTGAGTTTTCGGCCGGCGGAGTAGTGTTGCGCAAGATGCGCGGGCGCTGGTTTGTGGCCGTGATCGAACCGCATATGGAGCGTCCCAAGAAGCCCAGTGCGCCGCGCAAATCCGGCCACAAGCGCGCCAAGCCAGCCGTCCTGGCGCTACCCAAGGGCGCCATCGATCCCGGCGAGAAGGCCGAGGAGACCGCGCTCCGCGAGGTACACGAAGAAACCGGCATTCGCGCGCAGCTGGTCTCCAAGCTGGCCAGCACCAAGTACTTTTACGTGCGCAGCTGGGGTGACAAGGCTCGCGTCTTTAAGGTTGTAACCTTTTTTCTGCTGCTCTACCGCTCCGGACGCATGGGAAACATCTCACGCGAAATGCGGATCGAAGTGCAGCATGCGTTCTGGCTGCCCCTGACCGACGCCCCTAAGGACCTTAGCTACAAGGGCGAGCGCGAGGTGGTGAAGCGCGCCTTGCAGTATGTTAAAGATCATCCCGAGCTGACCGACCATGCCACAGACGCCGCACATTGAACGCCACTTCACCGCCGGCGAGGTCGTACGCGACGTCGTCATCGGCATGTCCGACGGACTGACCGTACCTTTCGCGCTGGCCGCAGGCTTGTCCGGCGCGGTCGATAACAGCCACATTGTGGTGGTGGCCGGGCTGGCCGAGATCGCTGCCGGTTCCATCGCCATGGGCCTAGGTGGATACATGGCGGCGCGCAGTGATGCCGAGCACTATGCCAGCGAGCGCGACCGCGAGTGGCGTGAGGTGCAGGAGATTCCCGACGAAGAAGCGCGTGAGGTACAGAAAGTCTTCTCTGATTACGGTCTCTCTCCTGAAGAAAGCGTTCCGGTAATCGAGGCGCTGACCAGGAAGCCGAAGCAGTGGGTCGACTTCATGATGCGCTTCGAACTGGGCCTTGAGGAGCCGGACCCCAAGCGCGCGGTGCAGAGCGCAGGGACCATCGCGGCATCCTACATTGCCGGCGGCATTATTCCCCTGTCGCCCTACATGCTGATGCATAGTGCGCGAAGCGCCCTGGTATGGTCGGTGCTTGTGACGTTAGCCGCCCTGGGGATCTTCGGCTACATCAAGGGGCGATTTACCGGCTCGCGGCCCGTCCGATCGGCATCACAAACTGTTGTGATCGGCGGACTTGCGGCCGGCGCCGCCTTTCTGCTAGCCAAGCTGATCTCGTAAGCCAATATGGGAAAACAATTTATTACGATTTCTCTTGACTGAATGAGCATTCATTCATTAAGCTTAACTCAATTAAATAGGCGCGCGTCGTTGCCATCCTCACCCCACATCTTACGGCGCGCGCCACTTGCTTTTGGGGCCGTTGCTTTTTAGAGGAGAGTAGCGTCGATGATGTTGGTCAGGCTTGTTGTCCCTTCGTACGCGTCGCCGTACGAACCTTTTGTTTCCTGTTTGCCAACCATTCACAGCCGAAGTTCGTAAACTAGAAGCGTCTATCAGACGTGCGGTCCGGCTGCGCAGGACGCGGGAATCTGCACGCTTTCGGTACCCAGATTGGGCATCATAACGAAATTATTCCGGCGCTCGTCGCGCAACCAAACGTTAGAGCAGTTGAAGGTTCCCATGCAGAGAAGGATCGAAAAAGTTGCAGTCCTGGGCGCGGGCACCATGGGCGCCCGCATCTCCGCGCACCTGGCCAACGCCGGTGTTCCCTCGTATCTGTTCGACATCGTTCCGCCGGATGCCGACGGCCCGGCGCGCAACCGCATCGCCGCTGCCGGCTTGGAAGCCGCGGTGAAGTCGAAGCCGGCCGCATTCTTCGAGCCCTCTCTGGCGCGTCTGGTCACCATCGGCAATTTCGAGGACGACCTTCCCAAGCTCGCCGAGGTCGACTGGATCATCGAGGCCGTGGTCGAAGATCTCGAACTCAAGCGCGCCCTGCTGCGCAAGATCGAGGCGATTCGCAAGCCGGGCACGATCATCACCACCAACACCAGCGGGTTGCCGGTCGCGAAGATTGTCGAAGGCTTCTCCGACGAGTTCCGCCGCCATTGGTTTGGCACGCATTTCTTCAATCCTCCGCGCTACATGCGTCTGCTGGAGATCATCCCTACGCCTGACGCCGACCCGGCAGCCATGAGCGCCATCGCGCACTTCTGCGATCTGCACCTTGGCAAAGGCGTGGTGCACGCCAAGGACACACCCAACTTCATCGCCAACCGCATCGGCACCTTCTCCGCGCTTGAACGTCATGCGTCTGATGATGGAGATGGACCTCAGCATTGAAGAGGTTGACGCACTGACCGGAACCTCCGTCGGCTGGCCCAAGATGGCCACCTTCCGTCTGGCCGACATGGTGGGCCTCGACATTCTCGGACATGTCGTCCGCAATGCCGCCACCAACATTCACGATGAGCGCGATGACCTGAAGCTGCCCGACTTCTTTTCCGCCATGATCGAGCGCAAGTGGCTGGGCGACAAGACCAAGGGCGGCTTCTACAAGAAGCAGAAATCGCCGCAGGGTGAGCAGCGGCTGGCCATCGACTGGAAGACCCTGGAATACCGACCGGCGCAGCGGCCCAAGTTCCCTTCCCTCGAAATGGCGAAGACCGTCGACGACCTGCCGGAGCGCCTGAAGATGCTGCTGGCGCCGTCGAAAGACAAGGCCAGCGTATTTCTGTGGGATGCGCTCGCCGATCTGTGGACTTACGCCGCCAACCGTATCGGCGAGATTGCCGACTCGGTGGTTGAGATCGATCGCGCCATGAAGCTGGGCTTCAACTGGGAGATGGGACCGTTTGAACTGTGGGATGCCGCCGGAGTGGCCAAGACCGTCAAGCGCATGAAGGTCGAAGACAAGCCCGTCTCCGCCAACGTCGAGCAGTTGCTGGCTGCCGGCCACGAGCGCTGGTACGCCGACGATCCCAAGGCGGCCAGCGGCCGCGTCTATTTCGATCTGCGCACCAACAACTATCGTCCCGAAGAAGTTCCGGAAGGCGTGTGGTCGGTAAGTGTCGCCAAGAAGTCGAACTTCGTGGTGAAGAAGAATGCCGGAGCGTCGCTGATCGATCTGGGAGACGGAGTCGGCTGCATCGAGTTCCACTCCAAGATGAACGCGCTGGGCGGCGACATCGTGCAGATGATCACCCAGACGCTGAAGCCCGGCGGCGCTGGCGACAACTTCGACGCCTTCGTCATCACCAACGACGCGGCGAACTTCTCTGTCGGCGCCAACATCATGATGCTACTGATGGCCGTCCAGGAAGAGGAGTGGGACGAAGTCGATATGGCCATCCGGCAGTTCCAGAACATGACCCAGGCGATCAAGTTCTCGTCCAAGCCGGTGGTGGCTGCGCCGTTCGGCATGACCCTTGGCGGCGGCACCGAGATCTGCCTGCACTCGGCAGCCCGCCAGCCACACTGTGAACTCTATTCCGGACTGGTCGAGGTCGGCGTCGGCCTGTTGCCCGGCGGCGGAGGCTGCAAGGAGATCACGCTGCGTGCGCTTGATCGGGCCTACCACATTCGTCCCAGCGGCCGCGGCGAGAGCGTCGAGCTCATGGAAGCCATGAAACAGGCCTTCGAGACGGTTGCGATGGCGAAGGTGTCTACGTCGGCTTTCGAGGCGCGCAATCTGTGGTTCCTCTCCAGCGGCGATGACATCACCATGAACCGCGAGCGCGTTCTGACCGACGCCAAGGAGCGGGCGCTGGAACTGGCGCGTGAAGGCTATCGCGCTCCCGCGATGCGCAAGGACATTCCCGCGCCAGGGGAAAGCATCCTGGCAACGTTGAAGCTCGGCGCGCACATCATGCGCGAAGGCGAGTTTATCAGCGACCACGAGGTGAAGATCGCCGGCAAGGTCGCTGAAGTTCTCTGCGGCGGCAATGTCACCCCGGGAACCCTGGTGAGCGAGCAGTATCTACTGGATCTGGAGCGCGAGGCATTCAAGTCGCTGTGCGGAGAAAGGAAGACGCAAGAGCGCATCCAGTACACGCTGAAGACCGGTAAGACGTTGAGAAACTGAAAGACAGTGGTTAGTGGCTAGTGGACAGTGGCTAAGAGTCAGCACCGGGCCGCGAAGGGCCGCACCGACATGTAAGTGAGCCCGCAGGGCGAAATAGTCTAGCCCAGGATGTAGCTGAAGGCGGAATCCTGGGTGGACGTGAAGGAACCTGATCCCGCACAGCGGGACGGAAGATCTTAGCCCAGCGCTTCAGCGCTGGGTACGGGTCCCAAAGCTCTGAGTCCCGTAGGGACGGAACAGGTATGAGATGGATTCGAGCGAATTGAGAGCCGGTTACGAAGTGATGTCCAAGGACGCTGATCAGGAATCGGAGGCGCTGGAATGGTGCGACGCGCTTATAGGAGATGTGCTCTCCGGTCTCGACGGCAGAGCCGCAGGTTCCCCCGCTCGGGCTGAAGCCCTTGGTCGGGATGACACGGCTTGGAAACGAAGTGCGGCCTGGGTAAAGGGGTCCTTCGACTCCGGCGCGAAAAACTGGCACGCCTGCGCTCAGGATGACAACGAGAAAGAGATTTTAGACAAATTCGGTGTGGCTGACGGCTGATAGCCGAAAGCTGACAGCCCAAAACTAATGGCTAATGGCTAATTGCTTGGAGCTTCTTTATGCGTGAAGTCGTAATCGTCAGTGCCGTGCGTACGCCGGTGGGAAAAGCTTACAAAGGGACCTTGCGGGCCACGCGTCCCGATGATCTGGCTGCGGTGGCCATCCAGGGAGCGCTGGCGCGCGTGCCGCAAGTCGATCCCGCCACCATCGAAGACGTCATCCTGGGCTGCGCCATGCCTGAGGCCGAACAGGGCATGAACGTCGCTCGCATCGCTTCCCTGCGCGCCGGGCTGCCGGTCGAAATCTCGGCGATGACCATTAATCGCTTCTGCTCTTCGGGCTTGCAGGCAATTGCCATGGCGGCCGAACGCATTATGGCAGGCGGCGCGGAGACTGTGCTTGCCGGCGGCGTTGAGTCCATGACCATGATCCCCATGGGCGGCAACAAGGTATCGGCCAACCCTTGGCTGGTGGCGAATTATCCCGATTCGTACCTCTCGATGGGCCTGACCGCCGAGCGTGTCGCTAAGCGCTACGGCATTACCCGCGAGATGTCGGACCGTTTCTCCGTCGACAGCCACAAGAAGGCCATCGCCGCCATCCAGGCAGGCAGGTTTGACGACGAGCTCGTGCCCGTCCCGGTAAGCTTCACCACGCCCAACGGCAGCAAGCCCAAGCGCATCGAGATGGTCTTCAAGATGGACGAAGGCCCGCGCGCCGACACCTCGTTCGAAGCGCTGTCGGCGCTGAAGGCGGCCTTTCATATGAAGGGCACCGTCACTGCCGGCAACTCGTCGCAGATGTCGGATGGCGCAGCCGCGGCAATCGTGATGTCCGCCGATCGCGCCAAGGAGCTCGGACTGAAGCCGCTGGCCCGCTACATCGCTTATGCGACGGCAGGCTACAAGCCGGAGGAGATGGGCGTTGGTCCGGTGTATGCGATTCCCAAGGCGCTGAAGATGGCCGGACTCAGCCTGAGCGACATCGACGTGATCGAGTTGAACGAGGCCTTTGCTGCGCAGTCGCTGGCCGTCATCCAGGAAACCAAACTCGATCCCGAGAAGGTCAACGTGAATGGCGGCGCGATTGCGCTGGGCCATCCGCTGGGCTGTACCGGAGCAAAACTGACGGCAAGCATCCTTCGCGAACTCAAGCGCCGCTGTGGCCGATATGGCATGGTCACGATGTGCGTCGGTGGCGGCATGGGCGCGGCCGGCATCTTCGAGAACTTGCAGTAGCGTGATTCACACGCAGCGCACGGAGAAAACGAAAAGACTAAAAGCAACGCCAGCGCGGATGAATACGGATCGGAATTTCGAGTAAGAGCGAAAGGCGATTTTCACCACAGAGGCACGGAGGGCACAGAGAAAGAAATTGGAATATCTGTCTCCCCATCGAGCGCGGTGCATGGCTGACTTCAACGGGCTCGAAAACCAGTCTCGCGAAGCGAGACGAAAGATCATAGCCCAGCGCTTCAGCGCTGGGTGGGCGTTGTAAAAAAGAGCCGAGTCCCGTAGGGACGGCAGAATTCGGATCAGGGCTGAAGCCCCGAGATTTTGGTGATGCGATTTACGGCACGGCAGCCGTGCCCCTTCAAAGCAAAGAGCGAAAGGCGAAGAGCGAGGTTCACACATGGCAACCACAACGGCAATACCCAAGACCAAGACCACGGGCGGAAGCTTCCTGCTCGAAGACCACAACCTGGCAAACGTCTTCACTCCGGAAGACTTCAACGAAGATCAGCAGATGGTCGCAAAGCTGGCGGAGGAGTTCGCGACCAACGAGGTGCTGCCCCAGGCCGAGGCGATGGAGCATAAGGATTGGTCCGTCCCACGCGCCTTGCTGCAGAAGGCCGCCGAAATGGGTCTGACCAACGCCGACGTTCCCGCCGAATACGGCGGCTCGGAGATGGACAAGACCTCGTCCGCCATCATCGCCGACTTCATGGCCAAGTACGGCAGCTTCATGGTCAGCATGGGCGCGCACAGCGGTATCGGCACGCTGCCGCTCGTCTTCTTTGGCACCGAAGCGCAGAAGAAGCAATACCTGCCGCGGCTGGCGACCGGCGAACTGATCGGCGCTTATGCGCTGTCGGAGAGCACCAGCGGCTCCGACGCCATGAACAGCCGCACTCGCGCCGTGCTCTCGCCCGATGGCAAGCACTACATCCTGAACGGCGAGAAGATGTGGATCACCAATGCACACTTCGCCGACCTGTTCACCATCTTCGCCAAGATCGATGGCGAGAAGTTCACCGCTTTCCTGGTGGAGAAAGATTTTCCCGGCTTCTCGGTTGGCGCGGAAGAAAAGAAGATGGGCATTCGCGGATCGTCGACGGCGCCGCTCATTCTCAGCGACTGCAAGGTTCCGGTGGAGAATGTGCTGGGCGACATCGGCAAGGGGCACATCATCGCTTTCAACATTCTCAACGTGGGCCGCTTCAAGCTGGGCGCAAGCTGCGTCGGCGGCGCGCGCACGTCGCTGCAACATGCCACGGCTTATGCCAAAGAGCGCAAGGCCTTCGGCAAAAGCATCGCCGACTTCGGCCTGATCCGCGAGAAATTGGCGCAGATGGCGACCTGGCTCTACGCGTGCGAGTCGATGGTGTACCGCACCGTGGGCATGATGGACACGGCGCTCAGCGACATCGAGCACAATCCCGAGACCGTGCGCAAGGCGATCGAGGAGTATGCCGTCGAATGCTCGATCATCAAGGTCTCGGCCTCTGAGATGCTCGATTTCGCCGTCGATGAAACGGTACAGATCTACGGCGGCTACGGCTTTGTCGAGGAGTATCCGGCCGAGCGTGCCTATCGCGACTCGCGGGTCAACCGCATCTTCGAAGGGACCAACGAGATCAACCGGCTGATCATCACGGGATGGCTGCTGAAGCGTGCCATGAGCGGACAACTCGCGCTTCTGCCCGCCATCAAGAAGACGATGGATGAAGTGATGGCAGGCCCGTCGAGCGACGAACTCGAGGGCGCACTCGCCGCCGAGCGCAAGATCGTCGAAAACGCCAAGAAGCTCTCGATGCTGGTGGCGGGTGCGGCTTCGCAGAAGTACATGCAGAAGCTGGCAGATCAGCAGGAAATCATGGGCGCGATCGCCGATATGGTGATCGAGACGTTTGCCATGGATTCAGCTCTGCTCCGCGCGCGGAAATATGTCGAAACGAACGGCGAGGACAAGGCCGCATTGGTAATCGCGATGACGCAGGTCTACATCGCGGGTGCGATGTCGAGGCTGGAAGCTTCGGCGAAGAAGGTGATCGCTGCCGTGGCCGAAGGTGACATGATGCGCACCCAGATGGCGATTGTCCGGCGCCTGGTGAAGCATGAGCCGGTCAATGTGATTGCCTTGCAGGAGAAGATCGCTGCCCGCGTGCTGGAGACGGGCAAGTACGTGGTGGCATAGGAGAAAACCTTTCACCACGGAGGACACCGAGAGCACGGAGAAGAAAGAATAGAAAAAGAAGATACTTTCTTCATTCTCCGTGACCTCAGTGTCCTCCGTGGTGAATCAGCTTTTGAGCTTGGTGATCAGGCTTTTTCTTTGCGCAGCTCTTCCATCACTGACGACACCAGCTCTTTGGCGTCAGTGATGCCTTTCATGATGATCTGGACATCCATGGCGGGCTTGCCGGGCTGGCGCGCGCTTTGGCAGTAAACGCCGTGCTGGCCCACCAGCGTCAACGCGTCGGTGAGGACATCGAGCGTGACCGCCAGGCGTCCACGCGCTTTGCCCATCATGAATTCGTATCGCTCCAGCTCTTCCGCTTTTCATTGAAAACGCTCATTCAGTTCCCTCGCTTCGCTCGGGATTTTGCCGGCGGGCTCGGACGCCCGCCAAACGGCTCAACTTGTCGTCCAGAACGCCCATGAAAGCTCCCCATGCGCTGGCGATTCCGCGCATTACCCGTCTCACGATTGTACCGTTACGCGTGGCGGTGAATAATGGACGCTGCGGATCGCGCGCATCATTCTTGTTCTGAGGAGAACACCACCAATGCAGAAGAGCCGAAACTGGATGTTCCTACCGTTATGCCTCGCAGCCTTAGCGCTGGGATGCAATGCCCAGCAGAAGCAAGTGCTCAGTCCTCCGGGCGAAGCGTCGGTAAGCTTTGCCGACGGCAAGACCGTCACCATCAAGTACAGCCGTCCCTCTGCGCGCGGCCGCAAGATCTTCGGCGGCCTGGTGCCTTACGGACACATCTGGCGCACCGGCGCGAACGCGGCCACCTCGTTCAGCACCGATGTGAACCTCGACATCGGCGGCACCGCAGTTCCCGCAGGCAACTACACGATCTACACTCTGCCCGAGCAGAATGGCTGGAAGCTGATTGTCAATAAGCAGACGGGACAATGGGGCACGGTGTATGACGAGTCGCAAGACCTTGCCCGCATTCCGATGAAGGTCACGCAGACACCCGCAGCGACTGAAATGTTCACCATTTCACTGGACAAGACCGGCGGTGATGCCGCGACACTGAAGCTGCAGTGGGAGAACAGCGACGCCAGCGTGAGTGTGAAGGAGAAGAAGTAGGGAGCTAGAGCGGTTCCGTAGTGGCCGTATCCGCTTTGAAAGGGCACGCCTTCAGGCGTGCCGAAAAGATCGCGGGAGGTGAGCGGCTTTAGCCGCTGAGGAGCGTACCTCAGGGCCTAAAGAGACTGTGTCGCAACCGGAATGATACTTGAAGGAATGGGCGAGGATAGGGCATAAGGAGGTATGCCAAGCTACAAGCCGTATCACCCTGAACAAGCGGAACTGTTGCCGTTGCACGTGAAGGATGTATTGCCCGCAAACCATCTGTGCTTTCTGGTGCACGAGGTGGCGGAGAAGCTGGACATCGCCGCTTTCGAGGCGGCGTATGGCGAGGCGGGAGGGGAATCGCCCTACCATCCGCGGATGATGCTGCAGGTGTGGCTGTACGCGTTTGCGCTGAAGGTGAAGAGCACACGCAAGTTGGAGCAACGCCTGCACGAGGATCTGGGGTTCCGCTTTCTGGCCGGCGGGTGTGCGCCCGACTTCAAGACGTTGAGCGAGTTTCTGCGGGTGCACCGGGGAGCGATCGTGGAGTTGTTCACCCAGGTGTTGCAGATGCTGCGGCGAGCCGGGCTGGCGCGAGTGGGGGAGGTGGCCATCGACTCGACGCGCATCAAAGGCAACGCCTCGCGCGACCGGGTAGTGCAGCGGAAGCGGCTGCAGAAGCAGGTGCAGCAGTGGATGGAGGAGGTGGAGGACGACCCCGACCGCCAGCCGGGGCGGCAGGTAAGCGAGCAAGAGCGGCAGCGGGTGCTCGAGCAGTTGCAGCAGATGCAGCAGATGGGCGAGGACAAGATGTCGCTGACCGATCCGGAGGCGCGCTTTCTGCGCACGCGGCAGGGCTTCGAGCTGGGCTACACGGGGGAGATCGCGGTGAGCCAGGATCACTTCATCGTGGCCCAGCGGGTGACGCACAACAAGACGGACAACGCATCGCTGCTGCCCATGGTGGAAGAGGTGGAGCGACAATGTGGGGAGCGGCCGCGGCAGGTGTTGGCCGACAGTGGATTTTTCAGCGCGGAGAACCTGCAGCAACTGGAGGAGCGCGGTATCGACGGCTATGTGCCGGATTCGAATCTGGCTAGCGAGTTGAACGGCAAGCGACGGGCAGAAGAGTTGGATCGCAGGCCGGTGCGGCAGCAAGCAATGCATCGCATGCGGCAGAAGCTGCGCAGCCCGAGGGGGCGGCGGCAGTATCAAAGGCGCAAGGAGTTGGTGGAACCTATGATCGGCAGTTTGAAAGAGCACGGCGGGATGCGTCAGTTCCAACGCCGCGGCCTGCTGCTGGTCGCCGTGGAGTTCACCCTGGCCAATATCGCCTTGAACTTGAAACGCTGGCATAGGGTGCGGCAAGGCTGAAAATGGCGGTGCCGCCAGAGGGCTGAGCCCCCAAACCAGCGAAGCACGGAGACACGCTCACCGCCCTCGCTGACCACGACTTGACTCCAGTTGCGACACAGTCTCTAAAGGCCGAGTCGTTGGTAACGCGGATCGGCGCGGCTGAAGCCGCGCCCTTTCAAGGCGGTTACAGCAACTCAGAAATTGCTCTAGAGCAGATTCCGAGTTGCTGTGTCGCCGGTAGAGCGTGCCTTCAGGCACGCGTTCCGCGCTACACCTTTTTCTCTGTGGCGATGGCAGATTTATGCCGCTAGTGGCGACAGATCAATTGCCGGGTCGAACTCAATGCCAAAGTGTTCACGCAGGCAAACCCGCAGCTCCTCGACGCCACTCAGCATCCGCTCGTGGCGGACGCCGTCCCGGGTCACGATTAGCCGCATGCCCGACAGAGTCACCCGGCCGTCCGGCATGGCCCGGCTGCAAATACGATTGCGGGTGAAATGCGACTCCGGTGACGTCTGGTGAAAGCGGCACATCTCGTCATAGTCGCTGAGTTTGCGGGGAATGTCATAAAACCGGTACAGCGCCACTTCGCCATCCTGATCATGGCGGCACAACTCCCACTCATCTTCGCGGCGAGTGACTGAATAGCGATGGCCATTTTCGACCCCCGCTCCATCGCTTTGAAGCTGGAGCGGACTGACGAACGACTCGCCGAAGCCGACATCCGCCAGCCACGGCTCCTCGAGCTGCACCTTCAACAGCATGTGATCGAACTCTGGTCCGAATCCTCCGTCTTCGCGTCTGACGTGAGCCGCAAGCATCTGCACCGTATAGCCGAGTTCGCTCAACAGCGCGGCAAACAGTCCGTTGAGTTCGTAGCAAAAACCTCCGCGCCGTCCGACAACAATCTTTTTGTAGAGCAACGGAAGATCGAGGCAGATTGGAGTCTTGAGAGCGATGTCAAGATTCTCGAATGGAACCGTGAACAGATGCTGGCGGTGCAACTCGCGAAGCGCAGACGCCGATGGCTGTTGCGATCCACTATAGGCGATCCGGCGCAGATAGGCCGCGGTGTCCATGACTAAACCGGCAGCTCATCTTGCAGCCAGCCAGCCTCTTGAAGCTTCGGCTCCGCCGTCAGGTCGAGCACCAGGTTCTCCAGCACAAGCCGCTTGCTGGGAGGATTCGAGCGCAACGCCAGATCGGCGCGAGCGATACGGCGGATCGCACCGGTCAATTCTCGCCGCGACTTATACCGCCTTGCCTGGCGAATAATATCTTCGGCGGCAAACGGTGGAATCCGGAAGCCCTGCCACAGCGCCTGCCATAGAGCTCTGGAATCGCGAACGTTGCGCTCCAGAATCACCAGCATCTGGCGGAAGGTCCGGGCGAGCATGTAGAGATGACCAATGGCCGCCTCGTCGCCATCGCCGGCGCTCAGGATCGCGTCCAGCACGCTGAGAGCGCGACCGCGGTCTCGGCTGGAGATGGCGTCGGTCAGTTCGTAGAACGAGCGCTGCTTGGCCGCCAGCACCAGCGTCTCGACATCGCCCAGCGTGATGCGTTTCTTCTCGGCCACAAACAGGACCAGCTTCTCCAACTCATTGGCGACCATCATCATGTCGCCGCCAAGCGAATCCACCAGTTCGCGGGCCGCATCCGGGTCCAGCTTCACGCCCTCGGTATTGGCCGTGTCAATGGCCCACTTCGCAGCTTCACTGTCTTCGACACGCGCGAATTCCAGCACTGCGCAATACTCTCCCAAGGTCTCCCGGATGCGCTCATAGCGGTCCTTGTCGGTCAGGTCCATTCGCCGTACGTCTGCCGGAATGCTGATGTGATCAGCGATAAAGACAAGCATGGCATCCGGATTGGGATTCTTAAAGTAGTCCTTGATGGCCGCGAATTCGGCGTCGTGCTTGCCTCGGCCGTAGAGATTCTTGACGCCGCGAATGAAGAACACCTGGAAAGGCGACATCAGGGACGGCGTGCGTGCCTGGTCCAGGACTTGCTGCAACTCCACGTCGGCAAGATCAACATCGTAGAGGCTTAGCTCGCGCACGTCCTCAGGGACGAGGTGCTGCAGAATCGCTTCGCGGCAGCGCTTGCGGAAGAACGCTTCATCCCCGATGAAGACGTAGCCCGGCGACAGCTTACGCGCTTTCACGTCGGCAACAAAACGGTCCGACGCGGCGAAGCTGCGCATCAGTAGGCCTCCAGCAGATTACTGACCAGGCTGCGGGAGAAGTCACGTGCGACGCGCTGTACCGCGGGCGTTTCCTCGGAAAAGAAGCTGGACGGATCGGTCGAGACCTGGTACTGCTCGCGGAAAAGGAAGTTGGGGTTGTCCCACAGCGTCTTGCCTTGCCGATTCACCAGCGATACCTTCAGGGTAATCACCAGCAATCCCGAGGAGATGCGCCCTGATATCGAGTCATAAGTGAGCGGAGCCGTGGCCGCTGTGGTAACAGTCCCGTTCAAGGTAGCGTCGGCGCTGCCATCGTTCGTAGTCACGACACGGTAGTTAGTCCGGCTGCGAAGCTCCTGCACCACGGCGGCGGTAAGGCTCTCCGAAACGTGATAGGTCTGGCTCAGGTTGACGAACGCCGGCACGTAGATAGTGCGCAAGTCGCTCGGCAGCCGTACTGCCTTGCCGCTGGTGTGATATCCACAACCCGTGGCGCACAAGAAGAAGCACAGCAGCGCCACAACTGCGCTCCAACGCACCGTCAAGCTGGAATCGCTCACTGTACCGTTCCCCGCGGCCGGGCCGCGATCATACCTTCAGCGCACTCGACCGCAGAGAGCGCAGAAACCCGGAGGTTGTCCGATGCCGCCCAGATCCAGAAACCGTTGTCGCGTTGCGCATCGCGCCGCACCACCACTTGTATCTGATCCTGCCCGGCAGCATTGACGTTGCTGGGAGCTTCCTCGCCTCCCTGCAGAACATCGACATGATCGCCTGCCAATGCCGCCACCAGGGTCTCGACCAGCGCAGGCTTCTCCAGTTCAATGTAAAGCGAGAAGGCATGACCATGGAAGATTGGCGCCTGCAGAAGCATCAGCGAAGGTACGGCCAGCCGGTCGAGCACCAACGCTCGAAAGTGCCGCTGGATCCTGCTTTCCACCGATCCCAGGGATGGAAGAGACTTGCTGCCGTAGCGATCCACAAGGTTAAACGCGACCTGCGTGTCGAATACGTTTTTGGGCAGTTGCTGGAACGACAGAAGATTCACCGTCTGTTCGTGGAGCTCATCCATGCCTCGCTTGCCGTGTTCCGAAGCCGGTTCCAGCACGGTCGCTGCCGCGTGGGCGACCTTCGCAACCTTCTGCGCGCGAAGCAGCAGCAGAGCCAACACGACTGCGGCGGGATGAGCAACTTCCACCGGCGCACCGGCGAAGTCCAGCTTGGGAGTGACGCCTAGCTCCCGCTCCGTCCACGGCGAACGTAGCTGCACGCTTTTGTCTTCGTCGAGAGCATAGGACAAATCGATGATATCGCTGCCCGACTTGCGCGCCATGGCCCAGGTATTGCGTGTGAAGTTTTCATCCGAGGCGAAGAAGGTGAAATCCACATTCTCCAGGTGCTCGGGCAAAACGCTCTGGATGAACGTGGGCTCCTCACCTACGGATTCGAGCTGGCCCAGGGATTCCTCATCATCGAGCAGACGCACATCGCTGGCCGGAAAATTACGGTCGCTGAGGACATCTTTCAGCTCACGTCCTTTAAGTGTGCCGGCCCCTACGATGGCTACACGGAACAGGCCGCCCCAGTGGCCTCCGTCGGCGTTAGGCGTGGAGGGAGTTTTGGCATCATTTTTCATCAGGCGTGTGAGACCTCATCCTGAGGGGGAGCCGGCGGCGCGGTTGGCCGCCGGAAAACAAAGGACAGGCGCGCCAGCACCCCCGAGAGTATGTAGACCAGCGCCAATGCGAACAGCACATACTGCGACGAATACCAGATGAGCGCAATCAGGCCACCCATGAATATCAACCAGCGAAAGTTCTGTGGCTGACGGAAGTTGATCCCCTTCAGGCTGAAGAATCGCCAGGTGCTCACCATGAGGAAGCCGATGGCGAAGACGAATACCGCCCACCCGATGGAGAGCCACCAGGTTTGCAGCGGGTTTCCCTGTACCAGGTGAACCACGGCTGCTATGGCGCCGGCGCCCGCTGGAATCGGCATACCTACGAAATACTTGCGACCCGGACGGCCGGGATTCGAAGGTTGCGGATTCTTCTGAATATTGAAGCGCGCCAGGCGCCCCGCGCCAGCCAATAGGAATACAAAGGTGGCGATGGCTCCCAGTTGCACAACGCGGGTTCGGATGTCGGCGTCCCCGGTCAGCGGAAGCATGCGGAAGCCCCATGTCCAGGCAAGAATCGCCGGGGCAACGCCGAAGGTGACTACATCGGCCAGGGAGTCGAGTTCTCCTCCGAAGGCGCTCGCGGTGTTGGTCAGTCGCGCGATACCGCCATCGAAGAAATCGAAGACGATGGCAAACCCAATGGCCTTGGCGGCCTGATCGAAATGCCAGGGGTCTCCGGCAGTACCCTGGATGGCCTGCGAAATGGCATAGTAGCCGGCCGCGATGTTACCGGCCGTGAACATCGACGGAAGAACGTATAAACCCTTTCGCGCCGCCCGTGGCCGTCTGGGGTCATCGTAGCGCCGCAAACCAGGATCGCTCATCTCGCCTCCACGGCGTCATGAAACTCAGGCACTGTCGCGCGAGATTGACTCACGGCCAACACGCTGGAGCCGCCTTGAACGTGGTCGCCCAGCTTGACCTTCATCTCGGCGTCGCCGCTGAAGATCACATCGCAGCGGGAGCCAAACTTGATCAGGCCGACCCGTTCGCCGCGCGCGACCTGGTCTCCCACTTTCTTGTCGAAGACAATCCGGCGGGCCAGCAATCCGGCAATCTGTTTGAAGACCACCTGCCCTGCGTCTCCCTGGAGGGTGACGATATTCTGCTCGTTCTCTTCCGCAGAAACTGCCCCCATGGCGTTGCCGAACTTTCCCTTCTGGTAATGCACATCGGAGATGGTACCGGTGATCGGTGACCGGTTTACGTGAACGTTGAAGACATTCAGAAAAATGCTGATTCGAGTTCGAGAAGAGCCGTTCTCTTGCAGTATCGAGATGTCAGTTACTTTGCCGTCTGCCGGGGAGACAATGGCTCCTGCGATGGCAGGAATCGACCGCTCTGGATCGCGGAAGAACCAGAGAAAAAACGCGGCAAGCAGCAACGGCACCACCGCCAGGAAAGGGCTGAACCACCCCACCAGCAGGGCCACCAGAAGCAGCGCGCCTCCGTAATAGATGCCGTCTCGAACCATAGTCCGTCTGTTGATTATAGAGCCTGGGAGCCTGGAGCCGCCTTACTGCGCGGGTTTCAGGATTTCGCGGACGAGTTCGTCGAAATTCTGCTGCACTTGCTTGTATCTTTCGCCGGTCGAAGGGCCGGAGAAGCCTGCATGAATTGCATGCACATGGCCGCTGCGATCCAGGAAGATTGTCGTAGGATAAGCGCCAAAATCCACCAGTTGCGGGAGTGTCTTGGCAATCTGCCCGTCCGCTACCGTGCCCGCCAGCAGCATGGGAAAGGTGATTCCGTATTTGGCCCGGTAGATACCCAGCAGCCGGCTGTTGCGGGCAGCATCGTCGGTATATTCGTAGGCCAGGCCGACGATTTCCAGACCCTGTTCGTGATACTTGCGATAGAGTTCCTCCAGCACCGGCGCTTCATCATGGCAGTTAGGACACCAGGTGCCGAAGATATCGACGATCACCGCCTTGCCCTTGAACTCAGGACTGCTCTGATCCACGGTCTTTCCTGACGGGTCCACACCTGTGAAACGAAACACCTGCTGCGGATCGCTCACCCGAGTCAGTTGGCTACCCTGCACATTAGGATCAACGGCTGAGGTACCGGTACTCCTTTCCGCCGTGAAGGGCTGCACTCCTTTCAGCCCTGAGCCAATCTGCCCTTTGAGCGTTCCATCCGGCAGGAAGACTCCATCGAAGGCCAGCGCGTGGATGCCATCGAAACGGCTGAGGTGGAAATGAGCCTGGCCGTCATGTTCGAAAAGGAATCCATGGAGCAGCCCGGAGTCACCGCTGACGGGCTCAAAGATTCCGGTGACGCCGACGCTGAGATCGGCATCCGCTGTCTTGTTCTGCTGGAACTCCGCCAGCGTGGTGCGCTCAGCTCCGTGCTCGTGAGGAAGATGAAAGATCCATTCACCCGCGAGGCTCGGTCCCGGCCACGGTTTTGAGCCGGACTCCTGGGAATGCGGCGTGAGCGTCAGCGGAAGGTGAACAATACCGTGGCTGGTCTGCCGCGAGTACTCTCCTTCCATCTGCCGCGGCGACACATAGTGTGCCGTCAGCGTGCCATCGTAGTAGTCAAAGCGTAAGGTCAGGACCTTGCCATCCCACGGCGCACTGGTAAAGGGCTGGCGGTCGGTGGAGTTCAGAAGCACGGCGTGGAGCTCCGCGTCCTTAGCGGTAAACTCCACTCCGAAATCGACCTGGCCGGCTCCCTGGATCGTTCCATCCCACACGCCGGACGGCGCCGACTCAGCCGATTGTGCGGCCGACGAAGCGGCTCCCAGACAAACCGCCGCCATGACCGATGAAAGCGCGAGTCGACGAAGCCAGATTGGCAAACCAGGCTCTCCTTAACCCTTGCAGATGCGCAGGGGCTGTTTTGCGACTTCCTGAGGTGGACAGACTACACGAAGAGTTGTACCCAGTGCACGATTCTGAGATGAAGGACGGAAGGGATATAAGTCGAGCGGGGCAGTAAAGAGCCGGTCTTTACCGCCGCGCAATCGGCGTAGTGGATGACTAAGCTACCTGATGGTCAGTCCGGAACTTCTGCTCCAGGCTTTCCATTTCATCCTTGAGGCTTAACTTCAGCTTCTTAAGACGCACCTCTTCGAGCTTTTCGTCTTCGGTCAAATACTTCTTTTGGATGAGAGCTTCGAGGCGTTGTGCGTATTGTGAATGTTCTTGAGCCAGCGCACGAAATTGTTCATTGCTTGCGATGAGCTGGTCACGTACCTGAGCTGCCATTCAGCGGACCTCCTGGCAAATTTAGAAGAAGAAAACGCTACCACACGGCCTATTCTGCTTCAAGAGATATTGTTACACAAACGTAACACATATCGCAGCACCAGGGCATCCTCTACCGGATTACGGTAGTACTCCCGCCGCCGTCCCTGCTCGCTAAACCCAGCCTTTTCATACAATCGGCGAGCCGCCAGGTTTGACTCCCTCACCTCGAGCAGCACTGTTTCCGCGCCGGCACTCTCCAGATCGCGCAACAGCTCTCGCACCAGTTCCGACGCGATGCCGCTTCGCCGATGCTCTGCCGCGACCACCAAGTTCTCGATTTCCCATTCGCCATCAAGGCCACGCGCGACGATAAATCCCGCAAGTTTCTGATCTTCTTCCGCAACCAGCACTTTGCCCGGTGGGGCGCCGGCGGCGAATAACCTGGAATATGCGTCTGCGCTCCAGTGAGCCGCCGTCTCACTCTCCTGCTCGATGCGGAGCATGTCGGGAATATCTTCGGGAGTGGCGGCGCGAACCTGCACGATGCTTAGTGTTTCGGCGTGGAGAACAGTTCGGCATCCGAGCGGCGGATGTAATTGGCGTCCAGGGTCGCAGGATCCGAGGTGTCTCCCGCGAGCAATTTACGTAGCCCAATCCGCGCAATCTCGTCGGCCTGAACGATTGGGATCAGCAAGACCTGGGCACCGGCAGCCTGCAATGTCTCCGCCAGCTTAGGGTCCGGTGTGAGAATCGGCTGCGGTGTCGTGGCGACATCGGTGACCAGCGCTTGTACTTTTACGATTTGTTCCCGCAAAAGCTCGACGTTTCCATGAGAGACGCAATACTCGCCTGCGAAGGCTTCGCTGCGTCCGGCATCCAGCAGAGCCGTCACCGTCTGACCGCTCTGGCCATGGGTGACAGCGATCGCTTCCAGCATGGACACAGCGACGAGCGGCTTACCCAGTACCTCACACAGACCCTTAACCGTAGAAAGTCCGACACGGAGGCCGGTAAAGGACCCTGGCCCGGAGACGACTACGAGTCCGTCCACGTCCGTTTTGCTGAGCTGGTTTTGCACCAGGGCTTGCGCAATTGCCGGCATCAGTTGCGCCGAGTACATGCCGCCCTCGAGCGAGCTGAGTTGCAGCACTTCGAAATGCCCGGCATCACCGCGGCAGAGAGCGACACTCCCTTTACGACCCGAGGTGTCCACCGCAATCAGCAGCACGTTTAGACGCCCACTGGAGCGTCTTCCACCAGTTCCAGGAGCACGCCTCCCGCACTCGACGGATGCACGAATACGTACATGTGGCCGCCCGCGCCGATCTTGATTTCGTCGGAGATGAGCCGGGTCCCGTCAGCCTTCAGGCGCTCCACCGTGCCGACCAGGTCGGTGACGTAAAGCGCAACGTGGTGCAAGCCTTCGCCGCGCTTGGCGAGAAACCTGGCGATGGCCGACTCGGGCGAGGTGGGCTCCAGCAGCTCGATCCGGCTCTCTCCCACCGGCACCATCGCCACACGCACCTTCTCGGTTTCTACCGTCTCTTCCGGCATGACTTGAAGGCCGAGCTTCTCGTAAAACTTCTTAGCTTCAGACAGCGACTTGACGGCAATTCCCAGATGATCGATTTGGCTCATGCTCGCTTCCCCAACTCCCCGATAATCTCCTCCACCAGAGAATACGGATCGCGTTTGTGTTCGGCAACCTCGATGGCATACCGTTGGGCCGCGCCGTCTCCCAGATAGTCGGAAAGCACGCGCTGGTAGAGCGAATCGCGCAGCATCTGGCGAATGCGCTCCCGCCAGTTTTCGATGCGGCGCTCGCGGGCACGATCCGATTTTTGCAAATACACCCGGTAGGTTTCGATCGCCTGCAACAATTCGGGGACGCCGGTTCCCTCGTTCGCCACAGTTTTCACGATGGACGGAGTCCAATTATCCTTGCGCGTCGCCAACGACTGCATGGCGCGAATCTCGCGCTCCACACGTTCTGCGCCGTCACGATCCGACTTGTTGATCACGAAAATGTCGGCAATCTCCATGATGCCGGCCTTGATCGTCTGCACGTCATCGCCCATACCCGGCACCAGAACGACAATGGTCACGTCAGCAAGGCGAACGATATCGACTTCGTCCTGCCCGACGCCGACCGTCTCAACCATCACGATGCTGCGGCCGCTGGCGTCCAGCACCGTCGCCACGTCAGCCGTGGTCGCGGCCAGCCCGCCCAGCGAACCGCGAGTCGCCATGCTGCGGATGTAAATTCCCGGGTCGGCGTGATGCGACTGCATACGGATGCGGTCCCCCAGAATTGCACCGCCACTGAAGGGGCTGGTGGGGTCGACGGCCACGATGCCGACCGTCTTATCCTGCTTGCGGTATTGACGCGCGATCTGATCGGCCAGCGTGCTCTTGCCGGCTCCCGGAGAACCGGTAAGCCCAAGCAACAAAGAGTTACCGCTGGCGGGAAACAGCAGCTTCAACAGTTCCGTGGATTCAGCCGTGCGATCTTCCACCATCGAAATGGCCCGTGCGATTGCCCGTAGCTCGCCGGCGCGAACACGACGCACCAGTTCTTGAATTTGGCCGCTGGATGTCACTTTGCTGAGTTCTCTTTCGACGTTTTGTGTCTGGGATTTTGTCAGCTTACGTTTCTCAGACCACCAGTTCTGCGCGCTTCTGCCGATGCGCCAGAAGCCCGAAATGGTGTGCCATGATTAATGATAGTGCTGGTCGATCCACGGCGAGAATCGGTATTTCAACATGTAAAGCGTCCAGGCCCCCTGGATTGTCGTGTGAGCAGGACGGTCTTCGAGCCGGAATTCCAGGATGCCGCGACACCATCCGTACCAGCAATCGGCCCACGATCCGTCGGCGCGTTGATAGTCAAGGATACGGTCGACCCAACGTGAACGCACCAGGTCGGGACGATTCGACGCAAAGATAAACGCACTTCGCTGAATGTAGGAGTCGTTGACTCGAACATCGTAATGCGCGTCTCTCGCAATCTTCTCTGCCAGATAGTTAATTGTGTTGTTGAGTTCTTCAGAACCACCGTTGTAGTAACGGTACATATCCAGGGCCAGGAGCTGATGTTGCCTCTTGCCCCATGTGTATTGAGTTGGGGAAAACATGGAGGCTTTTAAGTCCTCGGGCAATTGCACCCGGTCGGGTGCGACAGCGTACGCATCCCAGGCCGGTTCGTTCCAATCCTCTCCCGGAGGCAGGGAAACCCGAACCATGGGCACTTCCGCCTTTGGATCAACCAAACGTGCCCAGACGTAGCTCATCGGATCGAATGGGTCCCTGACGTATCTGCTGTGCATATACTGATCCAGCATGGTGCGTAAGCGCGGGTCCCCCGACATCTTTTCCATGTCTGCGATCATGAACATGGTGGAGGGATTGTTCTGAATCTCGGGATGTCCCATTAGCCACTTCGTCGATGTCTCGATGCCGTGATCGACTTGCGCACGAAATTCTGCGCGTGAAGGGCTGCGAAGGGAGAAGTTGTTGTTGATCAGGGCCAGGACGATTATTACGAGGAACACCGCTGCCAACATCCAGAGCAAATGCCACAGGCGACGCGCAAAACTCTTCCCGCCGCCGGGCTGGGTTTTACCTGATCTCTCAGCTGCTTCTTGCATGGCCAAAGTTCTAGTCCTTGAGGATTTGCCGCGCAATCACTAATCGTTGAATTTCGCTGGTCCCTTCGCCGATGGTACACAACTTCACATCGCGATAGAACTTCTCCGCCGGATAGTCCTTGATGAAGCCGTAGCCCCCGTGAATCTGCACGCCCTCGTTGGCGCAGCGCACCGCCACTTCACTGGTGTACAGCTTGGCCATCGAGGATTCCAGCGTGGTCTTCAGGCCGGCGTCTTTCATGGCCGCCGCTCGCTGGGTCAGCAGGCGGGCAGCATCGATTTCCACTGCCATGTCGGCCAGCTTCCACGCGATCGCCTGAAACTCGCTGATTGCCTTACCGAACTGCTTGCGCTGTTTGGAATAGTTCAACGCCGCTTCGTACGCGCCTTGCGCCATGCCCAGACCGAGCGCTGCGATCGAAATCCGCCCGCCATCCAGAGTCCGCATAGCGTCGATGAAGCCGTCGCCTTCCTTGCCTAGCAGGTTCCCCAGGGGAATTTCGCAATCTTCGAAAATAAGTTCCGCAGTATCGCTGGCGCGGAGACCGAGCTTGTTTTCCTTCTTCCCCGGGCGAAATCCCTTGGTGTCTTTGTCCACCACAAACGCCGAAAGACCGTGAGTGTGCGCGGTCTTATCGGTTACCGCGATCACCACCACAGCGTCGGCGTAGTGTCCGTTGGTGCAGAAGGTCTTGGCGCCATTCAGAATCCACTTGTCGCGCTTGCGTACAGCGGTGCAGCGCGCGCCTCCTGCGTCGGAACCCGAGCCCGGCTCCGTCAGCCCCCATGCGCCGATGAATTCTCCACTCGCAAGTTTCGGAATGTACTTGCGCTTCTGCTCTTCATTGCCCGCTATAAAGATGTGGTTCGAGCAGAGTGAGGTGTGCGCGGCCACGATAATGCCGACGGAACCGTCGACTCGCGAGAGTTCCTCGATCGCGATGACATATTCGACATAGCCCATTCCCGCGCCGCCGTATTCGGCAGGGAAAATCATGCCCAGCAAACCGAGCTTGCCGAGTTCCTTGACCACTTCCAAGGGAAATTCGCAGGCCTCGTCCCACTTCATCACGTGCGGCGCGATCTCGCGGGCTGCGAAGTCGCGCACCATCTTCTTCAATTGCAGCTGTTCTTCCGAAAGCTGAAAATCCAAATGGCCCTCCCCTGGGATCGACGCGCTACTATGCCGGAATCGATAGACGTACAACGTGAAAACTATCGATTATGACATAGCAGCGGCGGCGAATCGCGCCCCGTTGTCACTCATCATGGTTTGCCCGTGTCAGGGAAGATGGTCGCCAGCAGGACATCTGTACTCGGCTTGAGGCCGGTTTCTTTATGCGAGAAAACTCTGTGGCCATTCACCAGAATCTCCAGTTCCCCCATGGCCATTTTCATCTTGGGCTGAATGCCATATCTGGTCTGCAATTCGCGCTTGAGGCTCCCGGCCAAGCTTCGCAGGTCGGCTCAAAACAGGCAGCGACGGATTTCTACTTCCATGAGTTCCTCCATAGATAGTTTGTCCCCTAGATGCGAGCGCCGCAAACTTCTTTCATGACCTTAAGCGCCTGGGCACACTGCTCGCGATTCACATCGAGGTGGGTAACAAAGCGCAGCAGCTTCGCACCCACGCCATTGGCGAGCACATTCCTCTCGCGCAGCTTGCGCGACAAATCGGATGAGGTCATGCCGGTGCCGGTGATATCACAAATCAGAATGTTGGTGTCCACTTTGCTCGGATCGATCTTGATTCCAGGAATCTGCGCCAGGCCTTCCGCAAGAAACTTCGCGTTCGCGTGATCGGTCTTCAGCTTCGCCGGACCTTGCTCCAGCGCGATCAGTCCTGCCGCTGCAAGAATGCCGGCCTGCCGCATCCCGCCGCCAAGCGCCTTGCGTACAATGCGTCCGCGATCGATCAGTTCAGCGCTGCCTACTAGCAACGACCCAACCGGCGCGCCCAATCCTTTCGACAGGCAGAACATCACGGTATCCGCCTTAGCTGTGAGTCGCGCCACCGGAATTCCCAGCGCCACCGCAGCGTTGAACACACGCGCACCGTCGAGGTGCACGGGCAGGCCTTCCGCGTGGCTGTTGTCGCAGATCTCTTCGAAGACGGCCAGAGGCGTAACCACTCCGCCCGCGATGTTATGCGTGTTTTCCAGCGAGACCAGCCCGGTCTTTGCGGAGTGGTAGCTCCTGGGCCGTAGCTTCGATTTCACCAGCTCCCACGTCAGAATACCGTCGTCGGCGCGAACCGTTCGCGACAGGACGCCGGAGAACTGCGCCATCATGGCCATCTCGTAATCGAAGACGTGGCCGCGCTCTTCGCAGATCACTTCCTGACCGGGCTGCGTGTGCAGCTTGATGGCGATCTGGTTTCCCATCGTGCCGCTGGGAACAAACAGGGCCGCCTCACGGCCGAAGATCTCGGCAGCACGCTGCTCCAGACGGTTAATGGTCGGATCTTCCGCGTAGACATCGTCGCCGACCTCGGCCTCGAACATGGCCTGACGCATCTCGGGTGAGGGCTTGGTGACAGTGTCGCTGCGCAGATCGATCACTACGGCTGACAGCTTAGCTGGGGTGACTTCGCTTTCAGGAGCAGAGGTGTACATGGCAAACCTTGTGCGGCGACCTTTTCAGTTTAGCATCGTGTCGGTTCTGGCTACGCGCCGGAACTGAGTCCCACAGAGTGGGATGGCTCCCGCAGAAACCGCTCGAATACCTCATTCGACAACAGCCGTCCCCGAGACGTGAGCCGGAGGCTTTGACCGATGTCTTTCAGCAAACCTTCTTCAACCAGTTCGGCGATCACCGGAACGTGCGCCTCCACGGCGGCGTCGCCAAATTGTTCCTTCAACTGCGGTAACGACACTCCTCGATTTCGCCGTAATCCAAGAAAGAACGACTCCTCCAGCGCTGCCCGCGCATCAACCGGCGTCCGCGAGGAATGCAATTGCCGGACTCGCTCTTCCAAAGGCTGCCCGGCCGCCCCCTCCTGCGCATAAGCCTCCAGCGAATCGGGAGTCGCGAAACGAACCGCCTCAATTCCGCGTTCACGAAGGTCTTCGCCGGCGGGCAGCATGGAGTGGGCATCGACCCCGAAACCGAGATACGGCTGCCGTGTCCAGTACTTCAAATTATGACGCGAGTCGCGCAAGCCGATGCCATGAGTCACCGGTCGCGCGAAGTTCGATATCTCGTATTGCTGAACGCCGCCCTTCTCCAGTCGCTCACAGGCGGCGAGGTAAAGATCGGCGGTGAGATCGTCGTCGGGCACGAAGTGCGCATGGTAGCGGCTGCCACCTGCGAGAACTTCATTGCCCAGGCGCGAATCTTCGTCGACCTCCAGCATGTAGACGCTGACATGCGGCACCCCTGTCGACAGCGTCTCTTGCAGCGAGAAATCCCAGCTTTGTTCGGTCTGATGGGGCAGGCCTGCAATCAGATCGATTCCAATATTTCCGATGCCAGCCGAGCGTAACTGCGCAATATCGTCAAGCGTCACGGCTCGCGTGTGCAGCCGGCCTACCGCCGAGCATTCCTGGTCGACGAAGGACTGCACACCCAGGCTCACGCGATTCACTCCGCAGTCCACCAGTGTCTCCAGAATCGCCTGCGTGACTGTACCGGGTGCGCACTCGACCGTAATCTCAGCGGACGCCTCCACATCGAAGGTGTCGCGCACTGTCTGAAAGAGTTGCTTTAACTGGCCGGGCGCCAACACCGAAGGCGTTCCTCCGCCCAGGTAAACGGAATCGACACCGCGTTCGATCTGACCTCCAAGTGCGGTGCCAAGCAAGCTCGCTCCGGCGATCTCGGAGCAGACTTGCTTCACGTACTTCTCAAACAGGGCATGCGAAAATACCCCGGAAGCAAAGTTGCAGAAGCTGCACTTGGTGCGGCAGAACGGGACCGAGATGTAAATTCCCTGTGACACGCGATTCGCGAAAAGTGCTTCTGGGTACTACAGTAGACCTTTGCCTATTATGCCCGCATCTTGCGAGGGGTTGGAGCGCCGTTCTTAAAGATACGCGTTTACCGGTAACAGTTCGGCCGGCACTGGCATCTCACACTACTTCATGAAAAAGAGAGTGGTCATCACAGGGATGGGCGCGGTCAGCCCCAACGGCATTGGCAATGAGGCTTTTTGCCGTGCCGCTCTCGCCGGAACCAGCGGCGTAAGGCGGATCATAGCTTTCGACCCCAGCGAACTGCCGGTGCAGATTGCCGGCGAGGTAGTCGGCTTCGACGAGCTTGCCTGGGTCGATGCCCACGAACGCAAGCACGTCTCCCGCGCTGTGCCCCTCGCGCTTGCAGCCTCAAGCGAAGCCCTGGCGCAAGCGGGAATCGAGCCGGCGAAGTTGTCACTCCCCGAACAACGCGATATCGGGGTAGTTCTCGGCTCGGGCGGCGGAGCGCAAGAGTTTTCCGAAGAGCAGTACCGCCTGTGGCTGCAAGGAAAGATCAAGCAGGTCAGCCTGTTCTGCATTCCCAGCGGCACCATGGGCACGCTGTCCAGCGAAGTCAGCATGCGCTTCGGACTGCGCGGGATGAGCCACGTCATCACCACCGGATGCACTTCATCCACCGATGCGCTGGGCTACGCGCTGCGCCAGATCCAGTTCGGATTTCTGCCCGTGATGCTGGTTGGCGGAGTCGACGCGCCCATCGCTCCCGGCATCATGAAGGGCTTCACGCTGATGCGCATCATGACGGCCTCGTGGAATCACGAGCCGGAGCGCGCCTCGCGGCCGTTCTCCGCCGATCGTGACGGATTCGTGGTGGCCGAAGGCTCCTGGATGTTTGTGCTGGAGGACTATGACCACGCCCGCGCACGCGGCGCACGATCCTGGCCGAAGTGGCGGGCTACGGTTCTACCTGTGAGGCGTTCCACCGCGTTCGGTCTGCAGGAATGTGGCGAAGAGCCTGCCCGTGCCATCGAGATGGCCATGTCGGATGCCGGCATCTCTCCCACCGATGTGGATTACGTCAACCTGCATGGAACCTCGACCCAGCTCAACGACCGCATTGAGACCCGGGCCATCAAGCTGGCCTTGGGCGACAAGGCCCAGCGCACTCCCATGTCGAGCCTGAAAGCGCAGATCGGCCATCCCCAGGGCGCCTGTGGCGCGGCCGGGGTGGCAGCTACGCTGATTGCCATGCACCATCAGGAGATTCCGCCCACCATCAACCTTGAGCAGCCGGACCCGGAGTGCGACCTCGACTACGTGCCGGAACCGGGACGCCGTGTCTCGGTTGAACACGCCATATGCAACTGCATCGCCTTCGGCTCCAAAAATTCGGCGCTGGTGCTGCGGAAGCTGTAATAGGATTTTCTCCCAGGCCCTCAAACCGGGATCGGGTAGTGCGGCGCTTCAGCGCCGCGTACGGGCCACGCAAAAGCCACCGAGGAAAAAACGTAGCGCGGAACGCGTGCCTGAAGCCACGCTCTACCGGGGCGCAGCAACTCGGAATCTGTTTTAGCAGCCGCCCGGACCGCACAGCTCCGAATCCGCCACACCTCTCATCTCGTCTAATCAGTTCAGCACTTTCGCTACAATCATCCTTACGACATGGCCCAAGAAGAAGAGATACTAGGCAAGGCATACGACAGCAGGTTGATGAAACGCCTGCTGAAGTATCTGCGGCCCTATCGCTGGCAGGTCGCCGTCGTCCTGGTGGCGATCGTGCTGAAGGCGTTCGCGGACGTGCTTGGCCCTTACCTCACCAAAGTTGCCATCGATAAGTACCTCGCCAGTCACACCGAATCCCATTCCCTGCTGGACCGTTTCCTCAGCTCCAAACCGATGGTCGGTATTGCGCAGATCGCGGCCATCTATGTTGGGCTGCTGGCCTTCAGCTTCGTGCTTGAGTTCGCCCAGACTTACATCATGCAGTGGGCGGGTCAGAAGGTCATGTTCGATCTGCGCAGCGAGATCTTCCGCCACCTGCAGAAGCTGCACGTCGCCTTCTTCGACAAGAATCCCGTAGGACGCCTGGTGACCCGCGTCACCTCGGACGTTGACGCGCTGAACGAAATGTTTACCGCCGGCGTCGTGTCCATCTTCGAGGACGTATTCGTCCTGGCAGGCATTCTCGCCATCATGCTCAACATGAGCTGGAAGCTGGCGCTCATCACCTTCGCCGTGCTGCCGCTGATCTTCTACGCGACTTCGATCTTCCGCAGGAAGGTGCGCGACAGTTACCGGCGCATCCGCATCGCCATCGCCCGGATCAACGCCTACCTGCAGGAACACGTCAGCGGCATCGTGGTGCTGCAACTGTTCAATCGCGAACAGAAGTCGTACGAAAAATTCGAAAAGATCAACCGCACCCACATGGATGCGTACAAAGACGCCATCCTGGCGCACGCCGTCTACTATCCAGTGGTGGAAGTGCTATCGGCGACGGCCATCGCCAGCGTCATCTGGTTCGGCGGCCGGCAGGTCCTTAGCCAGGTGGTCACCATCGGCGTACTGGTGGCGTTCATTCAGTATGCCCAGCGCTTCTTCCGGCCCATCCAGGACCTGAGCGAGAAATACAACATCCTGCAATCGGCCATGGCATCGAGCGAGCGCGTCTTCAAGCTGCTCGACACGCCCGCCGAGATCACCTCACCCGCCGAGCCGAAGGTGCCGGACGGCCCCGGCCGCATCGAGTTCGACCACGTCTGGTTCGCCTATCGCACGCTGGCGCAGGCCGCCGAAGAAGCCGCGCGCAAGGGCGAGAAGCTGAAAGGCATTGCTGCCGGCGACGTGAATCTGGCGACCGAATACGACTGGATTTTGCGCGACGTCTCGTTCACCATCGAGCCGGGAGAAACGGTTGCCATCGTCGGCCATACCGGCGCGGGGAAGACGACCATCATCTCTCTGCTGCTGCGCTTTTACGATGTGCAGAAGGGCGCGATCCGCGTGGATGGGGTCGATATCCGCGATATGGACCTCGACGACCTGCGGCGGCGCTATGGCGTTGTCTTGCAGGATCCGTTCCTCTTTACCGGAACGGTGGCGAGCAACATTCGACTGGGCTCGACATTGGATTGAAGACGCGATGGTCGAGAACGCCGCCGAGCAGGTGAACGTCGCCGACTTCATTCGCTCGCTGCCCGGCGGATTCGCCGAAGAAGTTCGCGAGCGCGGCAGCACGCTTTCGACCGGGCAGAAGCAGCTCATCTCGTTCGCCCGCGCGCTGGCGCACAATCCCAAGATCCTGATCCTCGACGAAGCCACATCCAGCGTCGACACCGAGACCGAGTTCCGCGTGCGCGAGGCGCTCACCCGCATGGTCGAAGGCCGCACCTCGATCATCATCGCCCACCGCCTGAGCACGGTGCAGCGCGCCAACAAGATCATCGTGATGCATAAGGGCCAGGTGCGCGAGATCGGCTCGCACCAGCAACTGCTCGCCAACCGCGGCATTTATTGGAAGCTCTACCAGTTGCAGTACAAGGACCAGGAGATACCGGCGGCGCTACTGCCACACAGCGAAGGACCGGGCGTTGCCGTTTCGGCGGACGACTAAGGTGTCCTCGGAGATTCCGAGAGCCCACGCCTGTGAGACACCGGCGCAGTTGGGTACGTCACCCGGCAGAGTGTCATCCCGAGCGGAGAGAGTTCGCGGCAGCGAACGAGCGTAGCCGAGGGCCCTGTAGTTTGCCGGCAGTGCTCAACTCTCTGCACCTATTGCCCACGCGATCCCGTAGGGGTTCGTCGATTCCGTACTCGCAAAAACCGCGAGTGCTTCGCTCACAATGACAGAAATAGCGGGACCGAGCGACGGATGGTGCATCCAGCTGCAAACAAACTGCAGGTCCCTCGACTCCGCTTCGCTGCGCTCGGGATGACACGCACTGAAGAGTGAACGATCTAGTGGGGCGAAGCATTTTGCCCGGCGCCTCGCTCTCCCGCCAACCCTCATACGTTCGAATGTCATAATCCTTACGTGCGAATCCTCATCTCTGCCGGAGAAGCTTCGGGCGAGGTCTATGGCGCGAAGCTGATGGAAGCTCTACGCCACGAGGCTGCCGACCGCGGCCTGGAGGCGCCTGAGTTCTTCGGCGTCGGCGGAGAAACCATGCGCGCCGCTGGCTGCGATCTGGTGGTCGATGCGCATGAGATTGCCGTCGTCGGCCTGGCCGAGGTCGTCGAGCATCTGCCGCGCATCTACCGTCGTTTTCGCCACGTCGTGCGCGAGGCCGAACGCCGCAAGCCTGACGCCGCCGTACTCATCGACTTTCCCGACTTCAACTTTCGGCTGGCGAAAGAGCTGCACAAGCGCGGCATCCCGGTGATCTATTACGTCAGCCCGCAACTTTGGGCGTGGCGGCCATCGCGCATCGAACTCGTCCGCAAGTATGTAAGCAAGATGCTGGTGATCTTCCCCTTCGAGGAGAAGTTCTATCGCGAGCGTGGCATCGATGCCGAGTACGTCGGGCATCCACTGGCCGCACTGGCAGCCCCCAACATCTCCCGCGAAGAATTTGCCGCCAACTACGGCCTAGATCCCGCTCGTGAATGGATTGCGCTCCTCCCCGGCAGCCGGCGCGGCGAAGTGTCGCGCATCCTCCCGACGCTCCTAGGAGCAGCGCAACTTCTGGGGCCCGATTACGTTTACATAGTGCCAGTCGCTTCCACGCTTAGCGCGGATTGGATGACAACGTTTCTGCGCAGTTACTCGGGCCCGCCAATCACATTCACGCGCGATGCCCGGGCGATGCTGCTGCATGCGCGAGTGGCAGCGGTAGCCAGCGGCACGTCAACGCTCGAAGCGGCGCTGATCGGAACGCCGTTCACCATGGTCTATCGCGTGGCTCCGCTTACGTGGAGCCTTGGCCGCCGTCTAGTAAAGGTAGACCGCTTCGCCATGGTGAACCTGATCGCGGAACGCGATGTCGTCACTGAACTGGTGCAGGATGACTTGACTGCCGAGCAGGTTGCTGCCCAGTTGCGCGGCCTGTTGCCCGACGGCGTGGCCCGGGAGAAGATGCTCGCCGACTTTCGCGAGGTGCGGCAGAAGCTGGGCGCAGGCGGCGTCAACATGGACGCGAGCGAGCGCGCCGCGAAGGCAATTTTTCTGCTTCTGGAACGGCCGGTATGAATTCGAAGGCTAGCGGCGACTCCGCGTCCTTTCATGTTGATTTTTCATCGTTTATAGTGAGCAGTAGGGCAGGAGCGCTCTCCATAATGCGAAAGACCGCACCGGGTTTCGTGCGCGCACTGGCAATCGTACTTTTAGCGCTGTCGGCAATGGCGTTCGCCGCCGAGAGGCAGCGCATTCATATTGACGATTACGCCATCCAGGCGGTCGTCACGCCCCAGACGCACCAGATCAAGGCGCAAGCCCGGGTGAAGTTCACCGCCACCGAAGACCTCAACATTGTCATTCTTGAGCTACACAACGATCTTCGCCCCACGCGAGTGCTCGATGCGAATGGCCAGCCGCTCATCGCGGAGCGCGTCAGCCAGGATTCGACCATCCGCATCTCGCTGCCCAATCCGCTATCGAAGGGAACCAGCACCACGCTCTATTTCGAGTACGAAGGCGCTCTCCAATCGGCCGACGACAGCCCGGTGCAGGGCCTGAAGCTGGCCTACATCGGCGATCCCATCAGCTACCTGCTCTACGCCGGCCGGTGGTTCCCGATGGTCGGCTATGGCACCGACCGATTTACTTCCACCATCACCATCAGCGTTCCGGACGGATATACCGTGATCGGCAGCGGCAAGCAGACGTCGGGAGCGCCCGCGCCCATCATGGAGCCGACGGAAGCTCCCAGGGCCGGCACGCGCAGAGGCGGAAGCCGCGCTTCGGCTGAGAAGATGGCCCTTCCGCCGGGCAGCAAAACAGTTACCTTCACCTACGACAAGCCCAGCTTTCCCGGCACCATCATCATCGGCAAGTACGAGCAGACCAAGAACACCGAAGGCGGCCTGAACATCACCGTCTACACCACAGCGCAACACAAGGCTGTTGCCGCGGCTTATGCCGATACCGCCTCGAAAGAGTTCTTCTTCCTGACCTCGGAATTCGGGCCGCCGTTCAGCCCTAACCTCAATGTCGTCGAATTGCCCGACGACACCGTTCCCTCCGCCTGGGCGCCGGAAATTGCCGCCATCGCGGGCCGGGCGTTCACCCAGAAAGTAAACTACCGGCTGCTGGCCAACAATATCGCGCATCAATGGTGGGGCACCATGGTCAGCCCGGCCACCAAGGACGACTGGTGGCTGAATGACGGTTTCGCCCGCTACTCCGAGGCGCTGTATGTGTTGCACGTCGCCGGTGAGGGCGGCTTCGAGGAAGTCACCAAGGACATGTCAGTCGGGGCCCTGGCTTATGTTTCCGTGCCCCTGTCGCAGGTCGGCAAGATGGATCCATTCTCTCCCGAGTTCCAGTCCCTGACCTCGGACAAGGGTGGAATGATCCTGCACATGCTGCGATGGGTTATTGGCGATCAGGCCTTCGACAAGACCATGCGCGACTTCATCGCGAAGTACGCGGGCAAGGCAGTTACCGTCGATCAGTTCCGCCAGGTGGCGGAGCAGGACTCCGGGCAGCAACTCACCTGGTTCTTCACCCAATGGCTCGACTCGACCGGCGCGCCCGAGTTCAAAGACAAGTACACCATCTACCGCACCGCCAAAGGCTTCCGCGTGGTCGGCGAGATTCAGCAGGACCTCGATCTCTTCCGCATGCCGGTGGAGCTAAAGATCGACACCGACGGCAAGAGCGAAACCAAGCGCATCGAGGTATCGGGCACCAACTCAGCCTATGCGGTCGAGACCTTCGGCAAGCCGCGCAAGATCACCATCGATCCCAACAACGATGTGCTGAAGAATTCGGCCGAGCTGCGGGTGCGGACCTCGATCGTGCGCGGCCAGCAGGATGTCGAAACCGGCGATCTCACCGAAGCGCTCAAGGAGTTCCAGAAGGCGCTCGACATCAACCGCAACAGCTCGCTGGCGCATTACCGCATCGCCGAGGTGTTCTTCCTGCAGCACAACTACCAGTCGGCGGCGAATGCCTATCGCGAAGCCCTCAATGGCGACGGCGATCCGCGCTGGACCGAAGTCTGGAGTCATATCCAGCTAGGCAAGATCTTCGACCTGACCGGACAGCGCGAGCGCGCCTCCAACGAATATCGCCAGGCGCTGCAGACCAACGACAACACGCAGAACGCGCTGGACGAAGCACGCAAGTATTTGCAGACGCCGTATCAGCCGCAAAGCGCGAATCCCAACGGGATGTAAAGCTGACGCCACTTTTCTGAGCGTGCGATGTGGCGGGCTGGCCCGTCACTCCTGATCACGCTGGAGTGCGCGTTTAGAGCGGTTCCACAATCGCCGTATCCCAACTGCGGGCGGGTAGAGTGGCGCTTTCAGCGCCACGTCCTGACGCCCCAAATAGACTCGGTGGCGCGGACACAGCAAGCCGGAATCTGCTTTAGTTGGCCGGGTGATCGTGCTTCGGGATTTTCGGCGTCAATTTGCGAAACAGGAATTCCTGCAGGATGTTTACCCCCGCCGACGTCCCAATCCCGATAAGCGTATTGTTCAGCGTGGTACTGAAACCATGCTCGCTTCCTTCGGGGTAATACAGATTGGAGATGCCGCCCGCCGCCAGGCTTCCCAGGATCCCCGAGTAGTTCGGCTGCCAGTGGCCATTGTCGCCCTTCGCCATCACCGACATTGCCAGCGCATAACGAATACGCGACTTGACTGTGCCCGTCCCTTTGTAAAAATAACGCGGATCCTGTTTCAGAATGGATGGCAGGATGGCGTTGCTGATGTAATTGCCGATAAAAAAATCTCCATACGCCGCACCGAAGCGCCGTGCATAGCCCGCCGCGCCCTGTCCGTAACCGGGGAACGAGTTGTTCGCCTGCTCTCCTCCCGCAATGATTCCGGCGATCACAAACGATGTCGGATCGATGGCCAGCTTCCACGCCAACTCGAATTTCTGCTTCGGGTTCATGGGCGCGGCGTCGGCCACGTAGCTCGCATAAAAATTGGGAATCACGGCCAGCAGGCGTTGCTGTTCCTGTTCCTTGATCTGTTCTTGTGCAATCTCCTCCGTCGTCAGCCGCACGCTCACGTCGGTGACTACTGGAGCCAACTCGAGCTTGACCGCCGGAAGCAGGTAGCCCTGCGTGGCGGGCACCGTGCCCGACACCGTCTTCGTCTTGAAGCCCGCCAGGGCGATGCTCAGCTCGAACGGTCCGGGCGTAACGCCGGTAAAGGAGAATTGACCGTCCTGCGCCGTGGGAGTCACCTGGACAGGGATTGTCGCCTCGCGCTTGAGGCTGACCTGGGCCCCGGAAACCGGCGCGCCCGTCACATCCAGCACGGTCCCGCTGATGCTTCCCGTCGCCAGGGGATTCTGCTGCTGCCCGCTCGCGGGCGTGGTGAGGTCGGCAGCGCGTCCCGGGGACTCACTGGCCGTCGCGGCGGAGGGTGCCCGATCCGCCTGCGCTAACAGAGGCGAGGAGCCCAGCCAAAGGCCGCAAATCAGTCCGACACTGAGTAAAGTGACTCCAAAGAAAGGACTTGAATACTTCTGCCACACCCTCGGGCCCATTTGTTCGTTTTTCTCCCCACGAAGCGACACTTGCACAGAAGTGAGATCGTTCAGGAAAGTGTCGCGTTGCTCGCAAGACTAGCACAAACACGGTTTGGGGCCCATTGCACCTCCGTGCCGTCGCGAGAAATTTACAGACCGGGGTCGCGTGCCCCACACATTCGCGATCTTCGAATGTGTGGGATTGAAGATTTTTCCATGACCTCGATGGAAACTCCTGGTGTGGAGTATGCCTAATCCCACTCATTCCAAAGGCAGGAATGAGTGGGGCACCCTGCGCTTCAAGCTGCAATGGAAAACCCGCAACCTCCGCGTTCTTACACAAGCAGCTTGACGTCACCCCCCGCCATAGATTCGTTGACATACCAAAGATCTTTTTGGTAGAGTGCCGACCCAATCATCACGACCTCACGGAGACCCAGTTGAAACGCCAGAACTTCGCGATGATCCTCTACTTGTCCTTCGTGGCCGCGATCTTTGCCGCGTCTGCGACGGCACAGTCCATAGCATCCTTAACCTGCGACACTTTCAAAAGCGCCAGCGGCTCCCAAAAGGAGTTGTTCACCGCCTATATTCAGGGCTACGCCAACGCCAGCAGCCCCGATCCCCGCTACACCCAGAGTGATTCCGCCCTGGCAGACGATGTTAAGAAGATCCACGACTGGTGCGGAAAAAACGGCAAGCGCTCCTTCAACGAGGCCGTAGCTGGGGTGCTGGGATCGGCTTCCAGCAGCGGTGGAGGAGCTGCGGCACAGGCGGCGCAAGAGCCTACTTCCTGCAAGGCAGGCCCAAGCCAATACTGCGGGGGATGCAGCATCAGCTGCAACGGCGGCAAGCAAGCTACGTGCAAGCAGGGCACCGATAGTCCCTTCGGCAAACAGGAATGTGAATTTCAGGCGCGCTGCTGGTGCAAGTAGGCAACGCACAGCCATGGCAGAAATGGACAGGCAAGCTCCGCTGCGCTACCCGCTGACTGCGGGCATTGTCTCGCTGCTGCTGTTTCTGTCCCCACCCGCGTCGAGCGCGCAGGAATCGCCGCTGCAATGGAAGCCGCTGCAGGCTCCCGAAGCTCCTGGCCCGGGCGCAGTGGCCGGTGGGCGCGGACGGTCGTCCTCGCAAGCCGCGCCGGTTTACCTTTGCCGCGGCAAATCTGGCGCGAGCCTTTATCCGGGAAAGTGGATTGACGGCAGTTGCAAAATTGCACTCGACGGTCGGGAGGTGGTTGCCTCCGAGTACGAAGTCGCCTACGGGCAGGCCGAATGGCGCGCCTACCAGCCCGGCGATGCGGCTCTGCTCCCCACCGGCAATGCCGGCGACGGCTCGCCTCTGTATTCCTGCCGGGTGCAGTATCGCGGCTATCAACTGGGTGTGATCGTCGACAACAAATGCGACTTCCCCTTCGACGGCCGCGCCATCGTCCAGCGGCCACCGTTCGAAGCTTTGTACGAGACCGGAAGCGCTCCGCCGCAGGCGCCGGTGCCGCAGACCATCGTGGCTCCGCCCCAGAAAAATCGGGCGCCAGCCGACGACCTGGGATCGCTGGCGCCGACCACAGGCGAGAACCCCAACGGGCCCAGCACCTCTTGTCGCAAAGAAATTGGTAAGGCCGCAGCGAAGCAGTTAGTGAAACAATGCCTGCAAGTGGGCCCCGCGACGCACCCACCCTGCAATGCCGAAAACGCCTGCTCCCTGATTCGCAATGAAATCGGACGCGGCTGCCGATTGCTCGGAACAAAAGCTCCCGACTTCTGCGAGCCCTATCGCTGACCCGGCGCTTGTCGGCGGATGGCGGGGGGTGCCCCAGAGCCTGGCCTGAGCTTGCCGAAGGGTCTCGCGCTGTTCGAGACCTGGGACTACACGCCAATCAGCCGGGAAGCGCCGGACCTTTGGCCGCGTAGTGGTAGCTTTCACGCATATGCTTTCGAGGAAAGGTTACTGATCCGGGTAAATGAGTGGGATGTGCCAAAGCTGAAGTTTGTCTAACCCGCCATTTTCCCGCACTGGAGCTTCGCCCGGGTCTCGAAAGACGCGAGACCAGGGGCACCCGCGCTATGAAAGAGCCTTGTTGATGACCTTTACGACCGAGTAGAACTGGCCGTAGTATTCGGGCCCGGGTTTTGCAACTTTCTTAAACTCTTCCAGCAAGAGTTTCTTGAGTTTGTTCTTCGCGCTCTCCGCCTCTTCCTTGATGTTGCTGGTTTGCGCCTGAACCAAAGATGCGTTTGCTGAATACACCGACTTTACGACGGATTCAGGCAGAAGCCCCTCGATGCATCTCTTGCCCCCTGCGTTCACACCTATCGGCACGTAATCAGCTCCCTTGACGAGCTTTAGCGCATCGAGACGCTTCTCCAGGTGGCAAGCCGCGTCCAGGTCGAAGGTGACGAACATCTTCTTGAACCGGTCTCGCACAAACTTAAGCAATATCGTGTTGTGGAGGTTTCCGGTCCCCTCATACGACTCTACGTCACCACTAAAGTTGAGCTGATTGGCCCCATGCTCCGGTTTACGCAGCATCTCGAAGTATTCTTTGTCAATATCGCCTTCCACCAACAGAATCGAATCGGATCCCGACAGCATCATGTGCTTCCACGGCTGTAGTTCGTCCGCCTCCAGTCCGAGTGCCTGTCCGAAAGGCTCCATCCACTCGGTGGGCGTGACCTCAACCTGTTCCGTCTGTCTTAGCTGCTTGTACGAGACGTGTCGCCGCAGAAGGATATTCGAGCCTGGGTCGCTCATGCTCAACAAGTACGGGCTGTGCGTAGTCGTTATGACCTGTACCTGGAACTCCTCAGCGATGTCTTGCAGAACGCGCCCAAATTCCGCTTGGGCTGACGGATGGAGAAAGCTCTCTGGCTCCTCGATAATGATTACAGGCGTCACTTTACCTGCGGACGCTTCGGCTTCACCCCGTTGCTTGGCCCGGAACAGGGTAAGCAGGATATGAGTTCGGTTCTTCGTTCCACTGCCCCAATCGTCGAGGGGGACTTCCATCTTGCGATCGCCCAATGCGATGCTAAATGGCATCGAACCGACATCAAACGTGGGTAGCGTCAGTCCAACTTTGTACTTGCTCTCGAGTCGCCCCAAGAGGGTTTCGAATTCGGCCTGTTGAGCTTTCGAGATCTTTGCCAGGCTCTTATCGACCGTCTTCTTCATAGAGGCAAGCAGGTCTTCCTGCTGTCCCGCAATCTCCTTCATGTAACCACCCATGCTCCGCGTCCCGAAGAATTCCCGCGGGTTAACTTGGGTCGAGTTGTAGACGAAAATGCTCTTAGAGGATTGCAGCTTATTCAGAATCTCCTCAGCGGTAATATCCCCGTAGTCGGTTCCGCACGCCTGCACCACTATCTCCGGCCGCAGGCTCTCGCCGCGGTATCTTGCCGTGAGCTTTAGGGGTAACGGGGCCGTCGGCGCAGTAAGTTCGAGTTGCTTTACGATGACGGAGTAAAGGCCAGCGTCGCGTTCCTTGTCGATGATCAACTCGATTCCGAACTCAATCTCCCTCTCGTGTGGCTCAGTAGCCTTCCACTTCGGGTAATCCTCTTGGATAGAGAGATCCGGGCCTGGGCCCAAGAAGTTGAAGGGCACGCCGAATTCTTCTTTCAGGAGCGCCCGAATCGCGCGGATGACGTTGGTTTTCCCAGAATCGTTCGCTCCGCAGATTGCGGTATATGAGGACGGGAAGGACAAGGAGAGGTCCTCGAGAGTGCGATAGTTCTTGACGGATAGCGACGCAATCTTCATTTGTAAGTTGCTCCGGGACCCGAGCATAGCAGGGCGGCAACGTCCGGAAAAGCATACACATCACTCAAAGGCGTGGCATACCGGAGTATCAAAGACAGCCCGCGAGCCTCACCGACGAGTTCGCCAGTCTCAACTGAAAGTGTACTTAGCAGGCGTTATGCAGCTCGGGATGGGAAATATGGCACCCAGTGGGGCCTAGAAAGTTCTGTGAGATAGCCCGCTGCCGACGCTCGATGACGGAACGCGGATCGCCTAACCCTAGCAAATCCGGCCTGACGAGACGGATCATCAAACGCTCCCATTCCCGTTTTGGAACGGCTGCTTCATTTTTCTGCTGAATTTTCTTGACTGCCTCGGTGCCGCGCGCGAACGATAGTTCTAGAGGTCGGCGTGGAGTTGTGCCTGCCCGCTGCGCCTTCGCAGCGATGCCCACACGAGGCGTCGCGGAGTCCGGCTCTTTGACAATCTGACTGCGTCGGTCTGATAACCGATCAGTACTGGCACTCTCCCGAATGGTTGCGATTGTTTGCAACTATGCGCCTGCAACTCTAATGGAATGAGGATTTTGACCTGTAACTCCTAGGGGCTCAAGATTTTGCGAGGATTTTTTCGCCAAGTTGTTGATTTCAGGGATTAGGGGGAGGGGGGAGGGGTACGGGATAAGCTAACGTTTTGGGCACAGCGGCGCTAAAGCGCATCTGCAGGGAAATATTACTCACTGGTTAGTGGGGGCGAGGACGGGACACAGCCTTCGCTGGGAGGAAGCCCAACAGAAAAGTGCTCTGTGACGCGGGCCTGAAGGCCCGCTCTACCCGATGGTCTACTGAATCTCGATGACGCTGCCGCCGCTGGCGGCCTGCACTTCGCTGACCCGGTCCACCACGTGGCGCGCAAACTTGAACAGCGAACGCGCGTGCGGCGACTGATCGCCTTCGAGCACGATCGGAGCGCCGCTGTCTCCGGCCTTGCGGATGTCGGGATCGAGTTCGATCGAGCCCAGGAACGGCACGTCAAACTGCTTGGCCGTGCGCTCGCCGCCGCCCTTGGAGAAGATATCGATCTCCTGATGGCAATGCGGGCACAGAAACGCCGCCATGTTCTCGACGATGCCCAGGATGTCGACCTTGACCTGCCTGAACATCTCGATGGCCTTGCGGGCGTCCTGCAGCGACACGTCGCTCGGCGTGGTTACGACCACCGCGCCGGACAACGGCACCGTCTGCACCAGCGAGATCACCACGTCGCCGGTGCCCGGAGGCAGATCGACGACGAGGTAGTCGAGCTCGCCCCATACCACTTGTCCGAGGAACTGCTTGATGATGGAGTGCAGCATGGGCCCGCGCCACACCAGCGGCTTATCGCCGGGGCTGAGGAAGCCGACGGAGATGACCTTCAGGCCGTAGCGCTCGGGCGGCAGAATGCGATCTTCGCCCACGACTTGCGGAGCGACGGTCGTCCCCAGCATGAGCGGGACGTTGGGGCCATAGACGTCGGCATCGAGGAGTCCGACTTTGAAGCCCATTCGCGCCAGCGCGATGGCTAGATTCACGGCGAGCGTGGTCTTCCCCACGCCGCCCTTGCCCGAGCCGACGGCGATGATGCTGCTTACGCCCGGCAGCGGTTGCGGGCCGGCGGGCGGCTGTCCTGGTGCATGCTGATGAGAATGCAATTGCGTGTCCTACTGTGAATGGGATGACGTGCGCAAAGTTCGATTATACGCGGACAAAGCAGGGTCAACCGCGCTGGTTAGCTGATCGCAGACGATGCGAATATAGCTGGAAAAGACGCGCTTCAGGTCTCGGAGGTCGTCGGGTCGATCATGCTGCGCACGCGGGAGACGCGATTCGCGGGAAAGCCTCCCTGGCGGGCATGCTCGCGCACCATCTCCTCATTGGGCGCGATGTAGACGCAATAAATTTTGTCGTCGGTAACGTAGCTGTGCAGCCACTGAATTTCGGAGCCCATCTTGCGCAGCACTCCGCAGGAAGTCTGCGAGATTGCGGTCAACTGTTCCTGAGTGAAGTTGCCCACTCCCGGAATCTCGCGCTCGATTACGAATTTCGGCAAAGGTTGCCCCCTATCGTCCTGAGCATTCTACACGCGGCCGCATCATTTGCGCTGATAACGACTGGATGAAGCTGCTGGACGAGTTCCGGCCGCAATAAGGGCAGGTCCGCCGTACGCTCACACCGAGCTGTGACTATAATCACAGAGTCCGGGAGCGTGCTGAGGGCATCTTTGGAAATAGGTAGTGGTGGCGCTTTCCCTGCTACCATCGCGTGGAACATGATTGGACGCAGCTACAATTCGTGCTCTGGTTGTGAATCCGGCCCTCACCCTCTCGCGGCCTGTTGTTGTTGTCGCCGCTTCTAGTTGCTTCTTTTCGGCTTAGCAGAAATCCAAATTCTTATACTCTGTCCGGCAGAGTTCATGGAGAGTTGCATGAAGATTGCGAATGACGTTACCGAATTGATCGGGCACACACCGCTGGTGCGCCTTAACAAAGTCACCGATGGAGCCAAAGCCACGGTCGTCGCCAAGCTCGAGAGCTTCAATCCCTGCGCGAGCGTCAAAGACCGCATTGGCGTCAGCATGATCAACGAGGCCGAGAAGGCGGGACAGATCACGCCTGGCAAGACGGTGCTGGTCGAGCCTACCAGCGGCAACACTGGCATCGGCCTGGCGTTCGTGGCGGCGGTCAAGGGCTACAAGCTGATCGTGGTTATGCCCGACACCGTGAGCCTGGAGCGGCGCGTACTCCTGCTGGCCTTCGGCGCGAAGGTCGTTCTCACGCCCGGACCAAAAGGCATGAAGGCCGCCATCGCCAAGGCGGAGGAGATTCTGGCAAGCACGCCGAATTCGTACATGCTGCAGCAGTTCGACAACAAGGCCAATCCCAAGATTCACTTCGAGACCACGGGCCCGGAAATCTGGGAAGATACCGACGGCAAAGTGGACTTCCTGATTTCCGGAGTTGGTACCGGCGGAACGCTCACCGGCGTCAGCGAATACATCAAGCCAAAGAAGCCGTCCTTCAAAGTGGTTGCCGTGGAGCCCACCGAGAGCGCCGTGCTTTCGGGCGGACAACCGGCGCCGCACAAGATTCAAGGTATCGGCGCGGGCTTTATCCCCAGCATCCTGCGCACCGACCTCATCGATGAAGTGGTCAAGGTGTCTGCGCCTGACGCCATCGAAATGGCGCGCCGTCTGGCGACCGAAGAAGGGCTGCTGATGGGCATCTCGTCGGGCGCGGCGGTGGTCGCGGCGCTCGAGGTGGCCAAGCGCGACGAGAATGCCGGCAAGCTGATCGTGGTCGTGCTGCCCTCCTTCGGCGAGCGCTATCTCAGCAGCGTGCTGTTTGAACAGTTGCGCAATGATGCAATTGCGTTGCCGACAGAACAAGTAGGTTGATATGGCTGGATTCTTCGCTTCCATGCGTGATGACATCGCCGCCGTAATCGAGCGGGACCCGGCGGCGCAGTCCAGGGTGGAGATCGTGCTGTGCTACTCGGGCCTCCACGCGCTCTGGAGCTACCGCTTCCACCATTGGCTGTGGACGCATGGTTTGCGCCTGCTTGCACGCTGGTGGTCACAAACGACGCGTTGGCTGACCGGCATTGAGATTCATCCCGGCGCGAAGATTGGCCACCGCTTCTTCATCGATCACGGCATGGGGGTGGTGATCGGTGAGACCGCGGAGGTGGGCAACGACGTCACGCTCTACCAGGGTGTCACATTAGGGGGCACCAGCCTCGAGCATCGCAAGCGCCATCCCACTATCGGCAACGGAGTCGTGGTGGGCGCGGGGGCGAAGATTCTGGGCAACATCACCGTGGGCGAGAATTGCCGCATCGGCGCGGGTTCAGTCGTGTTGCGCGATGTGCCCGACAACTCCACGGTGGTCGGCGTCCCGGGACACATTGTCTTCCGCAACGGCCAGCGGGTAGTGATCACCGACCCCAAATTGATCAACGACCCGCTGTCGGAGGCAGTTGCTGCCGTCGCGAACGAGGTCAAGACGCTGCGCGATGAGGTCCGCAAATTACAAGGCCGCGAAGCCTGGCAGACGACCGACGGAGACGCGCTTCAGCGGGTGTGCGAGATCGAATATCAGATCTAGCGGCGTTTTGCGGATGAAGCGCTCGCCGCCACATCTCTTGAGGTTCTACGCGACCCTTCTGACTTTTTTCGTCTTGAAGAGCGCACTCGCGGAGCAGCAGGCGAGCCTATGTCGAGCCTCTTGTCGCCAGCAGTAGATCAAGTTCCGCAGCGTTGGCAAAGGCGCGAAAGTCACGGTCCCGCGTGAGGAGAGGAACGCCTCCATCGATACAACTCTGGGCAATTAATGCATCACCAAGCCGCGCCTTGCGCCGCGTGGCCAGGACGTCGGCTCGCAGTGCTCCGGCGCGTTGCCAATAACCTGGCGCAACCTCAATGGCAGGTACTTCGGATAATGTTTTCGCAACCGGGGAAGGAAGCTTCGGGTCGCTGAGCAATTCCGTGAGCACAACCGGAACCATTACCACCTGTCGCTCTGCCAGCGCTTGGTCCAGCAGTTGCACGTCATCGCCTCTGCTGCCCTCCAGAAAAGCGATCCAGGTGCTGGTGTCGGCAGCGATCATCGGTCCGCTTTCAGCTCGGCCACGGTGCGGGCGAACCGAACCTTGCCTCTTAGTTGCCGCAGGTGAGCGTAGGTTTGCGATGCCGCAACCAGCTGCAATCCGGCACGGACCGTCTGTGTGATGCCCTCACCCCCAGCGCGTTGTGCCCTTTCCAGCAGGTCGGCGGGTACCTCCACAGTGATCTTGCGCGCGCTTTTCATAATGGAGTCATTATACCGTATTCCATACCAGCATCGAATATGGTAACGGGACCATGGTCTGCAGGTGTCTTCACGAATGTGGGTCCTTGGAATCGATTCGAACGCAGGACTACCATCAAAAAGCGCGGAAGCAGGTTCGCTTCCGCGCTTATCACCTCGTCCGAATTGTGCTGATGCGGCGGCCCGAAGCCCGCTTTATTTTTTCGGCCGCCGGTACGCGGCGCCAAAGCGCCGCACTACCCGAGCCCGTCATCGGCTGTGATCACTGACAACTGACCACCGACCACCACTGTACCACCTGGGGATTCGCGGCACGGTCTCGCGCAGCACCCTGGCCGATGCCAACGAAGCGCGCGACTGGCGAATCTATGCCGATTTCGCGCACATCCTCATCGGGCAAGCGCGGGCGCTCTATGTTCACGAGGAACTGGGACTGGATTTGGCCAACACCGTGTACGCGCTGGATTCCACTATCATCGACGTGTGCATGACCCTGTTTCCCTGGGCGCGCTACAAAAGCACCCAGAACGCCCTGAAACTGCATACCCTGCTCGACCTGCGCGGTTCCATTCCTACCTTTGTGCGCGTGACTGCGGCCCAGATTCACGATGTGAATATTCTCGATCTGCTCACTCCCGAAGCGGGCGCGTTTTACGTTATGGATCGCGGGTATCTGGATTTCGAACGGCTCTATCGCTGGAGTTTGCAGGGGGCGTTCTTTGTTACCCGGGCCCGCAAGAACTTCCGCTTCCGTCGGCTGCTTTCGCACCCGGTGGACAAAAGCAGCGAGAGACTGACTACTTTTTTACAATGAGCTCATGTTCCCCAGGAACTCGCCGTTGCTACGGGTCTTGCCTAGCTTGTCGATGAGCAACTCCATCGCTTCCACCGGCGACAGCGGATTGAGCACCTTGCGCAGCACCCAGATGCGGGCCAGGTCTTCCTTGGGGATCAGCAACTCTTCCTTACGGGTGCCCGAGCGCTGAATATCGATGGCCGGGAAGGTGCGCTTGTCGACCAGCTTGCGGTCGAGAATGATTTCCATGTTGCCGGTGCCCTTGAACTCTTCGAAGATCACGTCATCCATGCGCGATCCGGTTTCGATCAGCGCCGTGGCAATGATGGTGAGTGAACCACCTTCTTCGATGTTACGGGCCGCGCCGAAGAAGCGCTTCGGACGCTGGAGTGCGTTGGAATCCACGCCGCCAGAGAGCACCTTGCCTGAGGGCGGAACGATGGTGTTGTAGGCTCGGGCGAGACGCGTAATCGAATCCAGCAGGATAACGACGTCGCGCTTGTGCTCGACCAGGCGCTTGGCCTTCTCGATCACCATCTCGGCCACCTGCACGTGACGGGCAGCAGGCTCGTCGAAGGTGGACGAGATGACCTCGCCCTTGACCGAGCGCTGCATGTCGGTGACTTCTTCCGGACGCTCGTCGATCAGCAGAACAATCAACACGATTTCCGGATGATTGGTGGTGATGGAGTTCGCCAGGTTCTGCAACAGCATGGTCTTGCCGGTGCGAGGCGGCGCGACGATCAGGCCACGCTGTCCTTTGCCCACCGGAGTCAGCAGGTCCATGACGCGAGCGCTCACGTTCTCGCGAACCGTCTCCAGCTTGATACGCTCCTGCGGATACAGCGGCGTCAGGTTGTCGAACAGAATCTTGTTGCGCGCTTCTTCGGGCGACTCAAAATTTACGGCCTCTATCTTGACCAGCGCGAAATACTTTTCGCCCTCGTGCGGAGGACGAACCTGACCGCTGATAGTGTCGCCAGTCTTCAGGTCGAACTTGCGAATCTGCGATGGTGAAACGTAAATGTCATCCGGTCCCGGCAGGTAGTTGTAATCGGGCGAGCGCAGGAAGCCATAGCCATCGGGTAGGATCTCCAGCACCCCTTCGGCGAAAATATGGCCTTCCTTTTCGCTTTGCGCCTGGAGAATCTTGAAGATTAGGTCTTGCTTGCGCAGGCCGCTAGCGCCTGGCAAATCGAGGGTCCGAGCGATCTTGGTCAGCTCGGTGATGTTTTTTTCTTTTAACTCTGAGATTGTCATGTTCACCTACGGGGATTTTGCAGAAGGGCGGGCCGGGGGAACTGCGGGAAAAGCGCCGAAGGCGCGGCGCGCTTACGCTGCGCGCCGCTGAGCTTCGGAGGCCGTCTCTGGTTCTACAATGATATTCTGCCGTTCAGATTCGGCGATCAGCTGCAACACGTCATTGGTCGTATCCTGAATGCGCGTGTTGGGCTTGTGGAACTTACGCGTCGCCTTGGACGCGAGCTGGCACAGCATGTAACGATTGCGCAGGGTATGCACTGCTTCAAAAACCAAGTCGGAACGAATCATCGAATTCTCCTCGTTTCTTCCTATGAATAAATATCCCGGAGTCTCAACTGGATTAGACCTTCAACTCCTGGTATATGAATTTCCAGGCGGGGGAACCAACTTCGCGAAACGCACAGGAGTCACATCGTTGGATGCTGGCGTTGCAATTTCGGTTCCGCTATTTTCCGCGTTTGCCGTCCGTCCTCTTAATTTGTGACGGAAATTATCGAATAGAAATCAGTTATATGCAAAAGTCTGGCAATTCCGCCCAGCCGCGCTCGGGGATTGTACCTTCCTGATTCCCTGGAAGTGACTTACAGTGTGAGGCCGTTTCGGGGTAGGACGTCGGAGACGGAAACCTACAGGAAGACGCCTTTACTGGCACTGGAAAACAGTACGTTAGCTGTCCCAAGGTTCCTGAGTCAAGCAAATTCGTGCCCACCGTTACCTATCCGGCAACTACGCCGTGTTCACTTCCCGCTTAGACGAAGCCTTAGCGAAAAGGTCCCTGAATTTGTAACCCCGCTTTTTTCAGCAAGTTGCTGGCCACGCAAAAAAGTAACATCTCTGAACATGCCCTAGGCAGATCTGAACGCAAACGGAGCCATCCATTGAAAACAAAGGGGTTGTTTCACTGCCATTTTTATGGTTTCGTCTCATGCCCAGTAGCTACGATCCAGGGTTCGATATTGGATGGCTTCGGCGATATGAGCCGGCTCGATGCCCTCGGCCCCGGCCAGATCGGCCACCGTACGTGCGACTTTCAGGATGCGATCATGAGCGCGAGCGCTCAAGCCCTGCTTCACCATGGCGCGTTCCAACAGGTGCTCCGAGTCGGTGCTCAGATCGCAGTACTTACGGATCTCGCGCGACCCCATTTGGGCGTTGGCGTACATCCGCTCTTTGCCCAGGGCGAACCGGTTCAGCTGAATGTCGCGAGCACGTATTACGCGGGCACGAATATCCGCCGAACTCTCTGGCACTATCGCGCTACGCAGCTCGCGGTAATTGACCGCCGGCACGTCGATGTGGATGTCGATGCGGTCGAGCAGCGGACCGGAAATCTTCGCCACATAACGCTGGATGATCATCGGGGTGCAGCGGCACTCGCGGGTGCGGTCATTGAAGTAGCCGCATGGGCATGGATTCATCGCGGCGATCAGCATGAAGCGGGCGGGAAAACTGAGCGACATGGCGGCGCGGGCGATGGTCACGTTGCCATCTTCCAGTGGCTGGCGCATGACCTCGAGCACGTTGCGGGGAAACTCCGGCAGCTCATCGAGGAACAGCACTCCATTGTGAGCCAGAGAAACCTCCCCTGGCCGCGGAATCATGCCGCCGCCAATCAATCCTGCGTCGGAAATGGTGTGGTGCGGTGAGCGAAACGGCCGGGTGCCCACCAAGCCAGTCGAGGAGTCCAGCACCCCGGCCACGCTATGAATCTTGGTGGTCTCCAGCGCCTCCTCGAAGCTGAGCGGCGGCAGCACGGTCGCCATGCGCTTGGCCAGCATGGTCTTGCCCGAGCCGGGAGGGCCGATCATCAGCAGATTGTGGCCACCGGCAGCCGCCACCTCGATGGCGCGTTTGGCCGTCTGCTGGCCGCGTACGTCTTTGAAGTCCACTCCGAATTGCTGCGAATGCTCCAGCAGAACGTGGGTGTCTACCTGGATAGGCTTGATGCCGTTGCCGGTGTTGAGAAGCTGCACCACCTCCATCAGCGAGCGCACCGGGTATACGTCCACCCCGGCAACCATCGCGGCTTCACGCGCGTTTACCTCCGGCACGATCAGCTTGGCAATTTTGTTGGCGCGTGCTGTGACTGCAATGGGCAGAGCGCCTTTGATGCCGCGCAGACCACCGTCCAGCGACAGTTCGCCCACGAAGAGCGCGTCGCTGGGCGGCTTATTGTTCAGGCCGCCGTAAGCTCCGAGAATGCCGAGCGCCATCGGCAAGTCGAAGCCTGATCCCTCTTTGCGAATGTCCGCCGGAGCAAGGTTGATAGTGATGATTGTCGTAGGAATGTCGTAGCCGCTGTTCTTCAGCGCCGCGCGGACACGCTCGCGGCTCTCCCGCACCGCTGCGTCGGGCAGGCCGACGGTGGTGAAGATATCTTTCTCGGCTTTTATGGCGGCGACATCGACCTCGACTTCAATCAGATTGGCGTCGATGCCGTAGACGGCGGCGCTCAGCATCTTGTAAAGCATAGGGAGAGCTGCAGGTAACATTTAGCAGGTTACCCTGCTTGAGGTGTGTGACCGCTCTCACCCAATCTTGTGATGAAAACCGGCGGTGCGCCAGGTTTCTCCCCCGATGCATAGGCCAGTTCTGCAAAGCGCAACTTTGCCAGACTTCTCCCATCCATAGGATGGCCCGCAAGGGCAGAGGAGGAGTGGAGAAAAAAGAGTCGATCCAGCGAAGATCGTAAGCCAACGGTAGGAAAGGAAGTGCTGTGCCGACGGCACGATTCACACGAGCGTGTCTATCGTGGAAGAGCAGGTTTGGCGGGTTGAGCGGCCGAGGAAATTGTCGAGTTTGCGCTAGGCGTGCTGGTTAATGCATCGAGCCTCATAGACACCGCGTCATTAGGTTAAAGCAACGTTTTCAGCATGTTCTTTTTTCCGAAGGTGTTTAGAGCATGCCGACGGTGATTATCGAACTAGCGCAACAGGCATGTTATTCAATGATTTGGAAACAGAAGGAGTCGAAAAAAAGAAGAATTGGTAGCGCTACCGGGAATCGAACCCGGGTTTGAAGATTGAGAATCTTCCGTCCTAACCCCTAGACGATAGCGCCACGCAGGCGTGACTCTCACGATTATAGCAAATCGGATCCAGCAACCCAGAGAGCCTCCTGAGCCTGTATTTACAGGGCTCCGGAAGAGTGGTTGACAACCCAGATTCCCCGTAGCAGAATCCCATGTTAGGCGAACAAAAAGCGAAAATATACTTCCCCGCCGATTCGCCCCTCTGAGGTCCCTCATGCCGTCGGCTGCCACTCTTCGTGCCCGACTCGAGTCGTCGCTGGGCAAACAACTCGGATCAACCTTGCTGCTGCGAGAACGTGCCGCGCCAAGGACGGTTCCCATCGGCATTGCGCAACTTGACGCTCTCACTGGAGGACTGCCCCGAGGCGCGCTCAGCGAGATTGTCGGACCCGCTTCTTCAGGGCGTACTGGGGTGATGCTTGCAGCCTTAGGCGAAGCCACTCGCCGGCAGGAGGTGTGTGTGCTGGTAGATGCCAGCGACCGCTTCGATCCGGCTTCGGCCGCTGCGGCAGGTGTTGATCTGGACCGACTGTTATGGATTCGCTGTAGCGAGCAAATCCAGCCATCTGCTTTTCGACAGACGTCACAACGTAAGGCGTTAGGTCGCTTGGAGCAGATTTTGAAGGTGACTGACCTTCTGCTGCAGGGAGGCGGATTCGGCATGGTGGTGCTCGATCTGGGAGACATCCCACCGCAGAGTGCGCGGCGCGTGCCAATGAACTCGTGGTTCCGCTTTCGCCGCGCGGTGGAACCGACAGCGACCGTACTTCTGTTGGTGGAACAGGAGTCCTGCGCAAAAACCTGCGCCTCGCTGGTGGTACGCCTGGAACGCGAGGCCGTGTATGCGAGCGACTCAGCACAGGCCGCTGACCCGCCGCAAGGATGGCGCGTGTTGCGGGCGAAAGAGCCGGCAGTGCCGGCAAATTTCATCGTGAGCCACGCAGCGCTGCTGCATGGCATGCGCCTGCGCGCTGAAGTGCTGCGCTCGTGGACGCAACGCAGACCCATGCAGCACGCTGGGGCCTGCTTCGAATTGCGGGCCGCGTGGTGAATTCCATCAAGGACCCAGGGATGTTTGCCTGCATTTATGTTCCCGATTTTCCCGTGGAAGCCATCGTTCGCGCCGAGCCGATGCTGCGCAAGCGCGCGGTGGCCGTGCTCGATGGCAAACCGCCTGTAGTGCGCGTGGTCTCGCTGAACGAGAAGGCCCGCCTCATGGGCATGGATCTGGGCATGACCAAACTCCAGGCTGAGGTCTTCGCTGAAAAGGAAGAGCGGGGCACGCCGCTTGCCAGGCATTCCGAAAAAGCATCGCAATTCGCACATATTGGCATGCTGGCTCAGCAGTGGGGGAACAAACTGAAGAATGTGCCGGCGATTTTACGGCAGCGTTCGCCGGAGCAGGAGCGCTCTACCCATAGCGCCATGCTGGATGTGGCGCATGCTTTCACTCCGCGCGTAGAAGACACCGCACCCGATACTTTATTGCTAGACCTGGCCGGATTGGAGCGGCTTTATGGCGCGTCTGCCAGGATGGCACGGGAGCTTGCCTCGCGAGTAGGCGCTGTGGGAATGGAAGCTAATCTGGCGGTGGCCGCAAATCCCGAAGCCGCAATGCATGCCGCACGAGGCTTTCATGGAGTCACGGTGATTACCGCAGGACAGGAGGCACAGCGACTGGCCGCACTCCCCCTGCAAGTGCTGCTGGACTCGTTCGACCTTGCTCCCGACAAGACTCAGCGTGGAACCGCCGCCCGCGAGCGCGAGAAGCTGCGCGAGCAAATGCTCGACACCTTGGAACGCTGGGGCGTGCGTGATTTCCGCACCCTGGCGTTGCTTCCCGAACATGCGCTGGCTTCGCGGTTGGGAGAAGCCGGAACACGCTTGCAGCGCCTGGCGCGTGGAACGGAAACCCGAACACTTGCCTTGTGCGAACCTGCAACCGAATTTCAAGAAGGGATGGAACTGGAAACAGCGGTCGAATTGCTGGAGCCACTGTCCTTCATTCTGAACCGGCTGCTGGAGCAGCTCTGCGCCCGGCTGGAGGCGCGAGCACTGGCGGTGCAGGAACTCATGTTACGAATGCAACTGGAGCCACATGTGGCCGACGAAGCGACAACTACGGTGCAGGAGCTACGCGGAGTCAATACTCTATCTAACTCTCACATTGTGGGACAGAGAAACGATTGCCATTACCGCCTGCAGCTGCCTGTCGCCATGCGGGACGCAAAGATCTTCCTGAAGTTGTTACAGCTGGAATTGGCAGCACATCCCCCGGGAGCTCCTGTAGTGAAAGTTTGGATCAAGGCGGAGCCGGCCCGTCCTCGATCAGCGCAACGTGGCCTGTTTCTACCGGTTTCTCCAGAGGCCGAAAAGCTGGAAGTTACTTTGGCCCGCATTAATGGCATCGTCGGTGAACGGCGGGCCGGCATCGCTCGCCTATTGGATACTCACCGCCGGGACGGCTTTCAGGTGGAGCGCTTCGTGAGCGCCCCAGAAGAACATTTCACGGTAGCTACTCCCACAGTGTGGGACCCGCAAGAGGGCCTGCCAATTGCTTTGCGAATTTTCCGGCCGGCACGGCGGCTGCACGTACAGGTTGCCGATGGATGCCCCGCCAGCCTCACGACACTAGCGATTGAATCGGATGGCGGCGAATTGAAGGGAAAGATTTTGTGGTCGGCCGGCCCCTGGCGCTCCTCGGGCGACTGGTGGACGGAACAGGCAAAAGGCGAGAGCGCAAAGAAAGTAGAAATGCAACCCTGGAACCGCGAAGAATGGGACGTTGCCTTAGCCAATGGCAATGGCAGCAGCATCGCGTTGTATCGCATTTATCGCGACGTGGGCAACGGGCAGTGGTTTGCCGATGCCAGCTATGATTGACGGCCCAATACATGTACATCGAGCTTCACACCCGCTCGGCATTCAGCTTTCTCGAAGGAGCTTCGGTTCCCGAGGAGTTCGCCGAGGTTTGCAAGGCAAACGAAATGCCGGCCATGGCCATGCTCGACCGCGACGGTGTCTATGGTGCGCCGCGCTTTCACCTTGCGATGGAGAAGCTCAAGCTCAAAGCCCATATTGGGGCAGAGATCACTTCCCTGCTGGCCTGCGATGCCAATTGCATTCAGCCGGCCCCTTCCCGCGTGTCGCTGCTCTGCTCTTCGCGTGAGGGATACCAGAACCTCTGCCGCCTGGTGACCCGCATGAAGCTGCGAGCACCGAAGTATCCAGCCACGCCGCGGTCGTCCAAAGCGCCACCGGATGAGAAACAGATTCTTCGGTCCCAGGCAACAGCATCGCTGGCCGATCTCCATGAGTATTCGACCGGCCTGATCTGCATGACCGGAGGCGAGGAAGGCCCCCTCGCCTCCGCATTGACACACGGCGGCATGGCCGAGGGCCGAAACGTGCTTGAGCAGTTAATGGCCATTTACGGCCGCGAGAACGTTTATGTCGAGTTGCAGCGTCATTACGATCGCGCGCAGGAGCAACGGAACCAGGCGGCAATCGCTCTGGCCCGCGACTTGCACCTGCCATTGCTGGCGACGCAAGGTGCGCAACACGCCAAGCCGGAGGAGCGTCAGATACTCGATGTTTTTACCTGCATCCGCAATCATCTGCACGCTCGATACCGCCGGACGTCTGCTGGCGCGCAACAGCGAGCGCCATATCAAAACGCCGCAGGAGATGTTGCGACTGTTCGCCGATCTGCCCGAAGCCACAGCAAATACCATCGAGCTTTCTGCCCGTCTCAAGTTCACGCTCAAGGACCTGGGCTACGAATTTCCGCGCTATCCGGTGTCTGAGGGTGAAACCATGGATTCGCTTCTACGGTCACGCGCCATGGCGGGAGCGCGCGATCGCTACATGCGACCGGGGCAGGCCGACTTGTGGCAACGCGCCCGACGGCAGATCGAGCGCGAACTCGGCTTGATCGAACACCTCAAACTGGCCGGATATTTCCTGATCGTGTGGGACATCGTGCGCCACTGCCGCGAGCAGGGCATCCTGGTGCAAGGCCGTGGCTCGGCCGCCAACAGCGCGGTCTGCTATTCGCTGGGCATCACTGCGGTCGATCCGGTGGGCATGGAGTTGCTCTTCGAGCGTTTCCTGTCGGAGGAGCGGGGCGAGTGGCCCGACATCGATCTCGACCTGCCCAGCGGCGATCAGCGCGAGCGCGCCATTCAATACGTATATGAGCGCTACGGCAAGCTGGGCGCGGCGATGACGGCGAACGTCATTACCTATCGCGGGCGATCGGCAGCGCGCGAGGTAGGCAAGGCGCTCGGCTTTGATGGCGAAACGCTCGACCGCCTCGCCGGGCTGGTGAGTTCGTGGGAATACAAAGATCCAGGCGACACGTTGCAACGTCAGTTTCGCGATGCCGGCTTCGATTTGCGGCATCCGCGCATGCGCAAGTTCTTTGAGCTTTGCCTGGCGGTGCAGGATTTGCCGCGTCACTTGGGGCAGCATTCCGGCGGCATGGTGATCTGCCAGGGACAGCTTGACTCCGTGGTTCCGCTTGAGCCCGCAACCATGCCGGGCCGCGTTGTCGTTCAGTGGGACAAAGAAGATTGCGCCGACATGGGCATTATTAAAGTCGACCTGCTTGGCCTGGGCATGATGGCCGTGCTGGAAGATACGATCACGCTCATCCGCAACGACTACAAAGAAGAGGTCGACCTGGCCAAATTGCCGGCGGACGATTCCATCGTGTATGGCACGTTGCAGAAGGCTGACACCGTCGGCATGTTCCAGATCGAAAGCCGCGCCCAGATGTCGTGCCTGCCGCGCCTGCATCCCACGCGCTTCTACGACATTGTGGTACAAGTCGCAATCATTCGCCCAGGGCCGATCGTGGGGCAGATGGTCAATCCGTTTCTCATGCGGCGGCAGGGGCGGCAGAAGGTCGTGTATCCGCATCCTTCGCTCGAACCGGTGCTGGAGCGCACGCTGGGGGTGCCGCTCTTCCAGGAGCAACTGCTGCGCATGGCCATGATTGCCGCAGGCTTCAGCGGCGGCGAAGCGGAAGAGTTGCGTCGCGCCTTCGGCTTCAAACGCAGCGAAAGGCGCATGCGCGATATCGAAGTTCGGCTGCGTGAGGGCATGGAGCGCAATGGCCTTTCGCGCGAAGCGCAGGAGGAGATCATTCTTTCGATCACCTCGTTTGCGCTGTATGGCTTCCCCGAGTCGCACGCCGCCAGCTTTGCTCTCATCGCTTACGCCAGCGCGTATTTGAAGTGCCATTACCTGGCAGCATTTACGGCAGCGTTGCTGAACAATCAGCCAATGGGCTTCTACCATCCTTCGACCATCGTGAAGGACGCGCAGCGCCATGGCCTGCGGGTGTGTCCGGTGGACATCATGTGGTCGGAGTGGCCGTGCACACTGGAAGCGGAGACTCCCACAATGGGGGATACCCGTTCCGCCCTTGCCATGCGCATGGGCTTCCGCTATGCCAAGGGTCTGCGCGAGGAGAGCGCGCAGGCCATCGTGCGCGAACGCAATCGGCGTCCGTTTGATTCCATTGCCGACCTGGCACATCGTGTTCCAGAGCTGCGGCGCAACGATCTGGTGCTGCTGGCCTCGATCGGCGCGCTGAATTCCATTGGTTGCGATATAGATTCGGGGTTGCTGGGCTCGGGTAGAGCAGCGCTTCAGCGCTGCGTCAGGGAGTTCCCCCAGAGCCCGGGTTCAGCCGCCGAGGAAATCATGAACGATTCACCTCAGGCGCTACAGCGCGAAACCGTAACAGGCACTGACTGCAGGCCTGAAGGCCTGCTCCACCCGCCGTCAGCACCACCATCGAAGTGGCCCAGCAAACAGCGCCTGCATCGCCGCGATGCGCTGTGGCAGGTGGAGCGCGCCGTGCGCTTCGCTGGACCGCTACTGGATGGAATCCCCGAGAGCGATGCTGCATCTCCGCTGGCTACGATGACACCGGAAGAGAGACTGGTCGCGGACTTCCACGGCACCGGCTTAACAGTCGGACCTCACCCCATGTCTTATCGCCGGGCCGAACTCAAGCGGGCACGCATTCTCTCCGCAAAAGAACTGACTCAAGGTAAACATGGCCGATATGTCCGCACCGCAGGCTGCGTGATCGCGCGGCAAAGGCCGGGCACCGCCAAGGGCTTCGTCTTCCTCAGCCTCGAGGATGAGACAGGGATCAGCAACGCCATCATCTCGCCCGATGTTCTGGAAGAAAATCGCCTGACGATCCTGTCGGAGAAATTCCTGCTACTGGAAGGGCTACTGCAAAATCAGGAGGGCGTGGTCTCGGTGAAGGTAAGCCGCGTTCGGCCCTTGCGCGACTCCTATGCGACCGAGAGCGTTGACATCACCGACGCCGACGTGCGATCGCATGACTTTCATTGAACAGCCGCTCACCGCCCAATCGTTTTCGCCATCCGCACCAGAGGAAGTACCTCGCCATTCCTGAGCGGAATGGAAAAGCGCTCGATGGCCTCGAAGCCGTGCGCGCGATACAGCGGTTCGCCGGGAAGAGTTGCCGCAAGTTCGAGACGGCGGAAGCCTGCGACCGTGGCCTCATCTTCACATAGCTGCATGATACGGCTGCCGATGCCTCGCCGCGCCCATGCCGGATGAACAAAGAAGGCGCGAATTCTGGCTGCGTCACGGGCCGGGTCGAGCCAGTCGTCGTTCTTCTCTGCGCCGACATTGTCGCTGCCGAACAGCGTCTTGCGGCGGCTCCAGCCACCACATCCGACAATCCCGGCATCGGCCTCGGCTGCGAAGTAGGTGCCGTCATGAATGAGCTGGGTGTCGACACCGAAGGCAGTTCCCAGCGCACCCTCCATCTGCCCCGGCGTGTAATAGCCGATGGAAAGTTTTCTTACCGACTCGGCAATCAACGCTTCCAGCGCAGCAGCGTCATACAGGTCGGCCTTGCGAATAGTGACTGCCATTATGAACGGTCAAACCAGGGACCATGGTTACTGTAGTGCTGGGGGTAGGAGTCGACAAGAGCCCGATGCAGAAATGCGCGGAAAGAGCCGGAACCGGATTGGGGGCACGAAAAAATCCCTGAGGCCGGAACCTCAGGGACGAAACTGGGAATAAGCACGGAACCGCCTGTCCCGCTGGCGAGATGGCCGTTACATTCCGATGTGGCGCTTCAAAAATCCCATCATCGTCAGCAACCCAACTCCGAGCATGCCAAGAGTAGCGGGCTCCGGCACAGGCAGGAACTCCCCACTGGAGAGTGGGCCCTTAGCTGTACCGAACGTATCCAGATAGACTTGGTCGACGCTGTGAGTACTGCGAAAATTCATGGTGAAGTCGTCAGGAACCGTAACTCCCACCTGCCAGAGACCTGTGAACAAGCCGGTAACTGTCGTGGGTGTGAAATTGCCGATCACCGTAGGAGCCACCGTTGATCCGCCAGTAAGATAGCTAAGGTCCATCGTGCCACCGAGAGTCCCTAAGCCTCCGAAGAGAGTCACATCGAAATTGAGGGTCGCACCGTTCATGTCCCACCCATAAATGTCGAAGGCGTCCGGAGCTGTCAAGAGCGGTGCACCACCCACTAACCACATTTTGTAGATGCCCAGATTCTGACCTCTCATTGCATTCCCGGAAACGCAGTCAGCCACGCCGCAGTTGCCGGTGAAAGACAAGTCGACAGTGTCGGAACCTATGTTGCTGAACAAAACTTGGCCAATGTTGCTTTCCCCAATCGTTACCTGGGTCGCAGTGCTGGTGCCAACTACGAGAAGCGCGAATAACATCGCAAAAACAACGGGAAAACGTTTCATGTCCATACTCACTCCTCTGGCCAAATGAGAAGCTCACGCATTTGGCTATCGCTGCAGCTGATGGCGGAAGCATAGGCGCGCTGCAATCCGCAAAGCAGTGATGAAGCAGGATTTCTTTTAGGGAATTCCCAATTTGATCAAATCGAGGTTTGCTGTTCGAGGCAGCCCGGGCTGCTGCTAGGCCGACTTCAAGGATGAAGCGGATTCGTCTTCCGAGAGATAGCTTTCGATTTTCTGGAGGAGAGCCGGAAATAGCGCTTCTTTCTGCAGACACGCCTTCACATCTCCGCCCAGATCGAGTGGCCCGTATCCCGTCACCACAATCACCGGCACATTGGGACTGGTGGCATGGATTCGCTTCGCCAGTTCCAGGCCGTTCATGCCTTCCATGCGAAAGTCGGTCACCAGCAGATCGAACTTCTCGCGCTGAAACTTATCCAAGGCATCCTGCGCACTGTACGCGGAAACGGCGCGATAACCCTGCATTTCGAGGATCTCGCAACTCAGGCGTGCCAGCACTTCGTGGTCGTCCACAAACAGAATCGCTTTCATTTCGACTATTCCCCGGAGCGGTTAGCGGCCCATGGTGAGACAGTGGCCTGCTTCATTGGTTTCGAGAAAGGGCAAAAAAGATGCCTGCCGTAGGTGCTTTTTTCAAACAAGACGTGGCGATCATAATTAAAGTCGGTCGTGAACTTAGACTAAGACGTTCGCCCGCCTAAGGTCACGGTCAGCAGGTTTGACCGCGCCAAGTGGGTCACGTAGACTCGAAAGTTGTCACCACTGCAGTGCCGCGGCACATCGGTGCGACGGGCGGTTAGCTCAGTTGGTTAGAGCGCCTGCCTTACAAGCAGGAGGTCGCAGGTTCGAGCCCTGCACTGCCCACCAAGTCCGTCGCCAAGCGCGCCTGGACGTCTCACATCGCATTTCTAAAAATTCGCAGCTAAACAACGGGCCAGCGCCGGAATTAGTCTTACAGGTCGCTGAAAAACTCGATAGTAATCGGTTTTGAGACGCGATTAATCCGTTTTGAAGGGGCGCGCCTTCAGGAGCGCCGTTAAGCCCTTTATTTCTTGTCATCCGGACGAGGGCTCCCAGAGCCGCGCGGGGGTACCTGCTGCTCCTAGCATGGCTGCTGGCCCAACAGCTAACAGCTCTTGTCCGTCATTCCGACCAAGGCCTCCAGGCCGCGCGGAGGAACCTGCTGTCCTGACATGGGCAGCAATGCTGGGCAATTAGCAGGTTTCTCCACTCCGGGCTTACGCCCTCCGGTCGAAATGACAACGATCAAGGTATGAACTGGCGGCCTAACAGCTAACATCTCTTGTCCGTCATTTCTATGTCCGTCATTCCGACCAAGGCCTTCAGGCCGCGTGGAGGAACCTGCTGTCCTGACATGGGCAGCAATGCTGGGCAAGAGCAGGTTTTTCCACTCCGGGCTTACGCCCGGCGGTCGAAATGACAACGATAAAGCTATGGCTGGTGGCCCAACAGCCAACATCCTCTTATTCGTCATCTGGACGGGACCTTCGGGTCGCGCGGAGGAACTGCAAATGAGAATGCGCGGTGGAGTAAAGACCCTTGATCCCTGAACAAAACAGCCGCGCCAGCGGCGGAATTGCACTTAGCCCCGGTCGTAAGAGGCTGTTACGAAACTCGTCGTGCCATGACTCCGGTGGAACAAACTGGCCAAAACTCAGCTGCATACTCGACCTCTGAACGGGTCTGCACCACCCGCGCCGCGGGCAAAGTGGAACAAAAGCTACGTTCGCAATCATCGGCAAGGAGTTTCGTAACAGCCTCGTAAGACCGGGGTAAAAGTGGAAAGAATGTCAGAGCCGCGTAGCGGCGACACAGTCCCGCAAAGCCCGCCACTACCGGTGAGCGCAAATCCTGAGAGGGCGTTTCCCCTTATCACACACGCCTGTGATCTGTGCACTAGCCGCCGTCGTCCTATTACCTCTACTTTGGAAGTGCGAGGGCAAGGCAGTTGTGTGTCTTCGCCCTTTTCCGCCCAGCGCGGAAGCGGATGGAGCTAGAGGCTCTTTGAAATTCAGCCATTGACGCCTTCGTGCGTGTTAACCCTCGCGCCAATAGAGATTCCGACCGGTCTGGGGAAAATCGCCTGTAAGTCCTTGGGGCTCAAGATTTTGACCTTTAACTCCAACGGAATCAAGATTTTGCACGGATCGCCGCAAAATCTTGATCTCATTGGATTTATAGGTAAAATCTTGAGCCCCAGAGACTTACAGGCGATAAAATCTGGCTAAGTCATTGATAAATGCCAGATTTTCCCCAATCCGAGGACGAGAGGGGGGAGGGGGGTACCGAGACTAACGCCAATGTGCTCGAGAGATCTGCGCGCCGCTGGATTCACACCAATATAACGACTTGGTGAACAGGCTTCGCCTTCTCAGCTTGTGCTCCAGATCCCCCGACGCGCGAAATGCTACCTCGGTCTCTGCTACTTCTTACTGTTGGAACTGTTGACCACCCGCAGATTGTTGGTGACCTGAAAGATTCCCGGGACCAGGTTGGCGCGAGTACCCGCCAGTTGTTTGTCCTGCTCGCTGTCCACAACTCCCTCCAAGGTGACCCGGCCGTTCTTTACGATGATGTGAATGGGAGGAACGGGCTGGTTGCCATACTTGAATAACGGAGCATAGCTGTAAATCGACTGGTAGACCGCCCTGCGGATACGGTCGTCCATCGGGCTTGGGGGAAGTATTTCAATGTTATTGATAACTTTTTCCACGCCTTCAATGTGCTGCACGGTCTTGCCGGCGTCGGACTTGAGAACAGGCTTGGTGACCTGCCCTTCGAGCGTGACGGTCCGCCCATCAATCTTGAAAACCAGGTTGTCGAAGACGGTGTAGTACGACAGCAGGATCAGCTTATGTTGAATCTGCCGAATCAACTTGCTTTCCGCTTCAGGACTTAACGGAGCGCTCGCCTTCTCCGACTGGGCAGTGCTGCCGGCTTGCATCTGTGCCGGAGCGGACTGGGTGGCCGAAGCAGACGGTGGAGAATTCTGCGCGACTGACGCAGCGGCGAAGCAAATACATAACAGCAAAATCCAGATCGTGCTGCGGCCGTTCATTCGGATGACGCCTCCTGTGCGCGCATGAAACTTTACAACACCTTTTTCGAACTGCCAAACTGACGGCCGCAGGATTGATGACAACGACTACGGTCAGCGCAACCGACTTTCCCGGAGGCTTTCGGTGTGAGGCAACAATTGTCCAAACTGGAAAACCGAGGCCGACGCAAATATTATCTGGAGCATATGAAGACGAAGCCCCTCCTGGCCCAGCTGGGCAAACCGATCCATCTCGCTGACTTCGATACGGCTTACACTGGTGAATTCAAGTCGCATGCGCATGCGAAAGGCAAGCTGGAGCACAATAAGCAACGGCTGGCGAAATATCAGGACTTGCTTTACGCCGAACACAGCTATGCGTTGCTCATTATCCTGCAGGCCATGGATGCCGCCGGCAAAGACAGTACTGTTAAGCACGTCATGTCAGGGGTGAACCCCGAAGGGTGCGAGGTCTTCAGCTTCAAGCAGCCTTCGGCGGAGGAGCTCGACCATGATTTCCTCTGGCGCACCTATCGCGAGTTACCGCAGCGGGGCCGTATCGGAATCTTCAACCGATCATATTACGAGGAGGTTCTGGTAGTGCGGGTACATCCGGAGCTGTTGCAAAACGAACGGCTCCCGAGGTTCGAGAAGCCAGACAAGAAATTCTGGGAGCACCGGTTCGAATCCATCAATGCCATGGAGCAGCACCTTCGGAGGAATGGAGTCGTAATTCTCAAGTTCTTTCTGCACGTTTCCCAGGAAGAACAAGCGCGTCGCTTCCTGGCGAGAATCGACGATTCGACCAAGAACTGGAAATTCTCCGAGTCGGACCTACACGAACGCGGGCATTGGAACGATTACCAGAAGTGCTATGAAGACATGATCCAACACACCAGCACCGAGCATTGTCCCTGGTATATCATCCCCGCCGATCACAAATGGTTTGCCCATCTGGCGGTGTCCCAGGTCATCGTGGAAACGCTCAAAGGCCTCAATCTTCGCTATCCGGCGGTCTCCAGGCAGCAGCAGAAGGAACTGGACAACGCTCGGAAAGTATTGCTGAACCAAGGTTGAGATTCGAGAGGGGGCGGATGGGGTGCGGGCAGTTTGATCTAACGTTCGTTCGGAGGCGGGTAAGCGGGAAACATGCTTCCGCCGTGACGCGGCTTCCCCTCAGCGCCTCAGGATTGGTCGTCGACCGGCTGCCAATAGGGCGACCGCTTCTCTTTCGGAGTGGCATGCACGCCGAGCCGGCCATGATACAGCGGAGGCTCCGGCAGGTCCTCGATCTTTTTCATTTCCTTGACGAAGTCCTTGGTGAAAGCATCGGCTTCATCGCGAACCACAACCGGTTCTTCCAATACAGGCATCTATATCCTCCGATTCTTAAAGTCAAAGCTCACGGCATCACAATCCGAGCGTCTACGTCGCGCTTCTAACGGTCAACACCGGACAGTTGGCCTCGCGGACGACCCCATAGGCGGTTGGCCACATAAAGCGGTCAAGTAATCCCGATCGCTGGTGCACTCCCAAAACCAGGTAATCGGCTTCGGACTCTGCCGCTGCACGTAAAATTCCGGATACGGCCGGTCCAAAGTCCACCCAATAACGCACCTCGAAGCCTCCTGCCATTGGCCGGATCAACTCCACCAACTTCTCTTTCACTGCAGCCTTCAGGCGCTCGCAGTCACGCATCGCTTCATCCGATACATGATCAAGCACGTGCGCCACCGTTAGAACGGCATCATGTTCCCGCGCCAAAGAGCAAGCATAATGCGCTGCCTGTTGTGAGGCGGGCGAGCAGTTGGTGGCCAGGAGGACGCTCTTGGGATCGACCCTTGGATGCTGCACATGAGGGCCGATCGTCAGCACGGGAATGGCAGAGTGATGGAAGACGCGCTCCGAGACCGACCCCATCAGCATCTTGCCCAAGCCGGCGCGACCATGGGTGCCGACTACGATGAGATCAGCATGGGTCTCGTTTGCGCAGGCAAGGATCGAGTCCGCTACCGGGCCCTCCAAGGTATGAGCGTGATAGTCGTTCGCCTTCCTCGTATGAATACGTTTGCTTTATTTCCGTTTTCAGTTGCAGCAAATCGCGCTGGGCGGCATCCCGGGCGTAAATGATCGCTTCAGGGCCGGCGAGCATGTATTCCTCATTCGGAATTACGTTTAGGACATGGGCCTCAGCCTGATAGCGGCGTGCCAGTTCGAAGCCGTAGCGCATAGCCGCCTGGGAACAGCGGGAAAAATCCGTTGCGATGAGCACATTGTGGATGCTCACGCCGGTGGTGGTGAGCTGTGCCGTTGCCATCTTCGCAACCAGTCTCCCCACGGGGTGGGGGCGATATGTGGCGTCAAAACTCTCCTGCATTTGCAGGGCAGCCCGTGCGCCAACCATTTCTAAGAGAGTTGTACCGCAACCCGGCCCGAGATGCAGTGACGTCCGTCAAGCAGGCGAGTGATCGACGAGCGAAGAAATCCCGCACTCGGGAGACCACGGCAGGAGGTGGTTACGACTGCCTTACCGTCGAGTCCTTACGCGGTCTTGGTCTCCACCGGTTTGCGTTCGAGCATCGACTTCAGGATCACATACAGCACAGGAATGAAGAAGAGGTTCAGAATCGTTGAGACGATCATTCCTCCAAACACCGTAGTGCCGACCGAGTGGCGGCTCTGCGATCCGGCGCCCGAAGCGAAAACCAGCGGCAGTACGCCGAGGATGAAGGCAAACGACGTCATCAAAATCGGCCGGAGACGGATTTTGGCCGCTTCGATCGCCGCGTCGGTGATGGAAAGGCCTTTGTGGCGGAGCTGTTCGGCGAATTCCACGATCAGAATGCCGTTCTTGCTGGCCAGCCCGATCAGCATCACGAGTCCGATCTGACAATACACATCGTCGATCAACCCACGTGCCGCCTGCGCTCCCAACGCGCCCAAAATGGCCATGGGAACACTGAGCAAAATGATGAACGGCAGGAAAAAGCTTTCGTACTGCGCGGAAAGCGTCAGGTAGACCAACAGCAATCCTAGTCCGAACAGCATTGCCGACTGGCCGCCCGACTTGATCTCCTCCAGCGAAAGGCCTGACCACGAATAGTTGAATCCGAGCGGCAAATCCTTCTTGGCGAGATCCTGCATGGCGGCGATCGCCTGTCCGGAACTGTATCCCGGTCCCGCCGAACCATTGATCTCCGCTGAGCGGAATAAGTTATAGTGCGAAATGACCTGCGGCGCTGCCGATTCGCTGATACTCACCACGTTGTCGAGGGGGATCATGGTGCCGGCATCGGAGCGCACGTAAAAGCTGCGCATATCGTGGGGCGCCTGCCGGAATGTCTGGTCGGCCTGCACGTAGACGCGATAGGCGCGGTTATTGAAGTCGAAGTCGTTGACATAGGCAGAGCCCATGTACACCTGAAGGGCGCTGGTCACCTGCTCCAGTTGCACCTGCAGGCTGCGGGCTTTCTCGCGATCGATGGTCACTACAAACTGCGGGTCGTTAGCCGTGTAGCCGCTGAACAGACCTTGCAACTGCGTGCCCGAATTACCGTCACGAACCAATTTTTGCGTAACATTGTAGAGCTCCTGAAGCGAGCCTCCACCCTCTTCCTGGACCTCAAAGGTGAAGCCGCCGAAAGCGCTGATGCCTGAAATTGCCGGCGGAAGAAACGGAAACGCCTGCACATCGGTCAGCCCCATCAGCGGCCCGCGCAGACGATTAACGATTGCTTCGGCTGTCTGGTCGGGCCGTTTGCGCTCCGCAATGTTAGTGAGGTTCAAGAAAATCATCGCCTTGTTGGGTCCGTTTCCCGTAAAGCTGAACCCGACCACGCTGAACGCGCCAATGATGTCCTTATCTCGCGACAGAATGGCTTCGACTTCACGGATGGCATTCGAGGTGTACTCCACTGACGCGCCCTGCGGCGCCTGCACCGCAATCATGAACCATCCCTGGTCTTCATCGGGCACGAAGCCGGTTGGCACCGACTTGTAGACAACATAGGTTGCGGCAAGTCCTGCGAAAAAGAGGATCAGCACCAGGTAACGCAGCTTGATGGCCTTCCGGGCCGATGCAGTATAGGCATGGGTCGCCTTCTTGATGAGGTGCTCCACTCCCCGGAAGAATCGCCCTTTCTTTTCTTCGTCTTCGGGTTTCAGGAGCAATGCCGAGAGCGAAGGTGTAAAGGTAAGTGAGTTGAACGCAGAAATGACGATCGAGAACGCGATGGTCAGGGAGAACTGCTGATACAACAGACCCGTGGTGCCGGGGAAAAATGCTACTGGTACAAACACGGCTACCAGCACCAGCGAGGTAGCCACCACCGCGCCCGTGACCTCTCCCATGGCATTCGAGGCGGCAACTTGTGAATCGCAGTGCTCCTCTCCCATGTGGCGCTGAATATTCTCAATCACTACGATCGCGTCATCGACGACCAGACCGGTGGCCAGGACGATGCCGAACAGCGTCAGCGTATTGATGGAGAAGCCAAGCAGCTTTATGAAGGCGAAGGTCCCAATCAGCGCTACCGGGATGGTGACCGCGGGAATCAGCGTGCTGCGCCAATTCTGCAGGAAGAGGAACATCACCAACATTACGCACAGGATGGCTTCGACCAGGGTCTTCAGCACCTCACGGATCGAGTCGCCAACAAAGGTCGTGGTGTCGAACGCGATTGCGTACTTCAGTCCCGGAGGAAAGCGCTGTGACAGCCTGCCCAGTTCCGCGCGCACGGCCTTGTCGACGTCGAGGGCATTCGCTGTAGGCAGCTGGGTGACGCCGATACCCACGCCTTCATAGCCATTGAAACTGAGAACCGAGCTGTAATCTTCGGCGCCCAGTTCTGCGCGTCCAACATCGCGCAGGCGCACCAGTGCTCCGTTGCCTCCCGATTTAAGTATGATGTTGTTGAACTGCTCGGCCTCGGTCAGCCGGCCCACTGCGCGGACGCTAATCTGATACATCTGATTCTTCGAGGATGGCGGCTGACCCACTTGCCCGGCGGCGATCTGCACGTTTTGCTGCTGTAGGGCCGACACCACATCGCCCGCCGTCAATCCACGAGCCGCAAGACGGGCCGGATCGACCCACAAGCGCATGGAATACTTGCGTTCCCCGAAAATCTGCACGTCACCGACACCGTGAATTCGCTTTAACGCATCTTTGACATAGATATCGATGTAATTGCTGACGAATTCATTGCTGTACTTGGTGCCCTCGGTGTAGAAGCCAGCAGCCATCACGAAGGATGTCGACACCTTGTTGACGGTTACGCCGGTTGTCTTCACCTCATCAGGAAGGCGTCCCAGCACTCCTGAGACCCGGTTCTGCACATCCACTGCCGCGATATCCAGCGGACGAGTGAGTTCGAAGACAATGGTTATGTTGCTGCTGCCATCATTGCCGCTGCTCGAGGTCATGTAGCGCATGCCCTCGACGCCGTTGATGGCAGTCTCAAGCAGCGTCGTCACCGACGACTCCACAGCTTGTGCGTTGGCGCCCGTATAGAACGAGCTCACCGAAACCTGTGGCGGCGCGAGATCCGGAAACTGCGCGATCGGAAGCAGCGGAATGCAGACCGCTCCCGCGATGACGATAAACAGGGAGGTTACGGTAGAAAAGACCGGGCGCTTGATGAAGAAATCAGCAAACAAACTGCATTCCCCTTGTTGAACGGCCGTTGTTAACCCAGGAGCTAAGGCTCAATCTTGACTGGCGCGCCATCGATCAGGTTCTGGCCGCCGGAAACGACAACTTTGTCGCCCTTGGCCAGGCCATCAAGCACGGTGTAATCGTTGCCGGTAATGTCACCCAATTTCAGCGGTTTTTGCCGCGCCACAGTCGCCCCATTCTGCTGCTCGGCGACAAAGGCAAAGTACTCCCCGTTGATCCGCGATACCGCTACGACCGGAATCGTGATCCCGGGATGAGTACTCCACGTAATGCGGACCCGCACCAATTGTTGCGAGCGCAGCACGTTTTCGGCCTGGTCGGCTGGTGCCTTAGCCAGAATCGACTGCGTGCTGGTGTCGATTTGCGGGGAGATAAAGTACACCCGTGTCTGCAGCAGCACGTTTCCATCGGCATCCAGAACGTCGACCGGAGCCCCCATTTTGATCTCCCGGGCACGGTCGGACGGTACGGCGATATAAACTTCAAGCCCACGGCGCTCGTCGATCGTAGTAAGAGGCGTGGTATTCGTCACCCGATCGCCTACGTGGACCGGGATGTCGCCTACGATCCCATCCGTCGGCGCGAAGACGCTGTAATAGCGAAGCTGAACCTCCTGCTGCTTTACCTGCTCGTCGAGCGACTTCACATCGGCCACCGCCGCATCGTAGGCTGACCTGGCCTGGTCCAAGTCCTGCTTGCTGACTACGCCGGAGTTCGCCAGCGCCTGGGTGCGCTCCAGTTGCAGCTTCGTCCATTGCAGGTTGGCCTCCTTCGAAGTGCGCTGCGATTCCTGACTGGAAACCGCCGCCCTCTGACGGCGCGGGTCGATCTCCATCAAAGTCTGCCCCTTTTTCACGAAATCGCCGGAATGCACATGAATCCCGAAAATCCATCCCTCAACATCGGACATGATCGTGGCAGAGTTGCGCGACTTGATGGTCGCCACATACTCCGAGCTGTTCTGGATTTCATGAACTTCCGCAGGCGCGACCTTTACAGGCATCGCTGGAAACCCTTGAGGACCTTGCGCCCGGCCTCGGCTGCAAGCCGAAAATGTAAGGGCGAGTACCACCATAGTCCCAATCAGGAGCCCGCGCGCCGGCGTAGTGGCGCGAACTCTCACGTGCTGATTACAAACCTTCATAAGAATCCCAATCGCTTGAGGACTTTAAGCCCAGAGCGCTCATTTCGAACCGCTTGCGGCGTAGTCGTTAGATTGTATCGCGAGCCTTGAGATGCAGGAATCGGGCTGAACCCGGGCTAGGGGCGAAATGTCCAGAACAGGGACGAACCGCAGTCATCCTCGCTGGAAGACCGTGGCTCGCCCCGCCGGAATCCAACCTCTTAGCGCTGTGGCATTGACCGCCGGTTAGGTCGTAGCCAGTTTCCGGAAGGCCAGCGAGACCATCAGCCGGGTGAAACCAGAAATCAGGATGCTGATGCCAACCAGCGTCCCAACCACCCATTCCGCGTTGATGGGCCAATGTCTCCAGATAAGGATGCCAAGGAGAATGGTGACAATGGCATCAAGCAGCACCCAGCCCCAGCCGCGGTTGGGACGCATGCGAAACGCCAGAACCAGGGCAATAACGCCATAGACCAGGAAGAAAGAAGCGAGCAGCAGCGTCAATGTAAGCAGGCTGACGCCGGGATTCATCAGGATGTAGATGCCGGCGACGATGTAGATCAGGCCGAGCAAACCCTCCAGGATCGCCCGTCCACCGGTGTGGGTTCGGATGGCATAGAACAACAGCGCACCGCCGCTGAAAATAATGCTCCATCCCACGATCAGAACGATCGCAATGCCGGCCTCCAACGGAGCCGCGATAGCGATGAACCCCAATATGATCATCACTACGCCGAGCGCGATGGACCAGTTTGTACCACCTTTGATCGCCTTAATAACCGGGCTGTTATCAGTCATATCTCCTCCAGGTGAATGCTCCGCTAGAGTGTAGAGGCACGGCAACTCCCGATGGAAGTTAATTTTTCGTCCTGCGCTCACGAGTGGGAAGAGTCGGGCACTTTTTCGATCTTGTCGAACAGGCGCATGTCTACCGCGATCTTCCTTCCGCCCTGCCGGCTTTCGGCGAACCGGTCAGCCGCTTCACTCATAAACGCACTCACAAAGCGTGCTCCGCAGATGATCTCTTCCTGCACATACGAAGTGCGGGTATGCACGGTCGCGGAAAACGTCTCGTCGAAGCCACTCAGCAGCACCAGTACCTCGGCCCGCGAAGCGCGCAGCGATTCTGCCGTCTCCCCGTACAGCGGACTCTTCTCATTAATGGGATGCACCACCGTCCAGGTCAGCGGCAGGAACGTCACCCTGGGGCGCTCCAGGTCCAAGGGATAGTAGCGGCGGGTTCGCACCCCATCGGTCTGCTCAAACCGGGTCAGCATGAGTTTGGCTGAAACTTCGATCAGCTCATTGGAGCGCCCATTGGCAGCTCGAAATTCAAGCGCCTGAATGCCCTCATAGGGGGCGATCACCGCGTGCCGGCTGAACAAAACCTTTGCGGTCGGCCGGGCGAACCGGGAAAACAGCAAGCCGGTAATTATGGCGAATCCCAGCAGGCCGACCAGCGCCTCGATCGTCACCACGATGTTCGCGGCCAAGCCGATGGGCACGACGTGACCGTACCCGATGGTCGAGAGCGTCTGCACGCTGAAGAAGAACGCCCGCAGAAACGTGTGGTTCTGCATGCCGATGGTCTCGCTGCCCAACGCATTGGGACCGCAAGCCAGATAAGCCAGGCCGAAGATCCCGTTCGCCAGCAGGTACCAGAGCGTGCACACCGCAAAGAACTTCCACCACGACATGGTGAGGAGTGCGTGGTAAGCGCTAAATGATGACCAGAACGGGAGCCCCTTACGTTCAACGTTGAAGCTCCCATCGCGGTTCAACAGGCGCTGCTGACTTTCGCGGGAAACTACCGCGCCGAAACCAAGATCCCGCAGGTCCTGGTCGGTGGCGGTCGGGATGGAGACTCGCGTTGCCATATCAGAAGGGACGCCGTCCCGCGGTGCCTCTGAAGTATAGCGGGATTGGATTCGGCCCTCGCGGCCGACGATTCTTAACGGGGCGAGGGCTCTAGGTCTAGTCACTGCCGGTCAGGGTGCAAAATGAGGGTCGACGCAACTTTCGTACCACCAAGAGTGTCTATTATGATTGCGGACATGCAGAACATGACAACCCACGGTCGGAGCAGTCGCCTCTCGACAGCGATCTGGCTGGTGTTCACGGCTTGGGTGCTGATTTCCATCGTGGGGATCTGGCAGCTCATGAAGATCGATCCTGATGGAACCGAATCGACCCCTCCCCGGCAGCACATCGTCGACAGCCTGAGAAACGACAGCCCACCAAGCTGGTACGGTTTCTACCGCGTCTGATCGAGTAAACTCTCACGACGGTACCCCGCTCTGTCGGCAAAGCCGGTCCACTTGCAGGTACATCCTCATCCGTCTGGCAGCACCCTGCGGTTACCGCTCAAGCGACGTCACGATTCGGCTCGTGCTTGTTGACCACCAGAATCTGGCAACGGGCGCGGTCAAACTTGACCCGCTTCTTTGCCGCACAGCTGGAACAGAGCCACACCACGATTTGCCGCGTGTCAGCGGAAAGTCCCCAGCGCCGCGGCTCGTTCACATGCAGAGAGTAGATCTTGCCGGTTCCCAGGCGTTTGAACTCAGACTTGCAATCGGGGCTGATGCATTTGCCGAGCTTCTCAACGGCCATAGCAGTAAGTAAGATGCTTTCGTTGGCAGTAAGGTCATTAAGATTACTACGATCCTGGCTCTCCCGGACACAAGAAGATGGCGTTTCCGGCAGAAAACAGGCAAAACAGCGCATCAAATGGACGAACTTATCCGGAGACATACATGGCACGACTTGCATTGCCGGGCAGACCATTTCCCCAGGGAGCTACATGGGATGGCGCCGGCGTCAACTTTGCCCTTTATTCCGAGAACGCCACCCAGGTCGATCTCTGCCTCTACGACAATCGCACCAAGCGTGAATCGGAGCGCATCCGGCTCGGCGAACAGACCGCCTTCGTCTGGCACTGTTACCTTCCCGGGCTGCAACCGGGCCAACTCTACGGCTACCGGGTACACGGCCCCTGGGACCCGACTCGCGGGCTTCGCTTCAATCCTTCCAAGCTTCTGATCGATCCGTACGCCCACGCTATTCAAGGCAGCGTCGACTGGAGCAGGCCGATTTATCCGTACCGCTTCGGGACTGATAACGCCGACCTCAGCCTGGACCGCCGCGACAGCGCCTCCGGTATGCCGAAGTGCGTGGTCGCAAATCCTTTTTTCGACTGGGAGCATGATCACCCGCCCAAGACGCCGCTCAGCGACTCCATCATCTACGAGCTCCACGTCAAGGGATTCAGCAAGCTGAACCAGCACATTCCCGAGCCGCTGCGCGGCACCTATGCGGGACTGGCCTCGCCGGCGGCGCGCAAATACTTCAAGGATCTCGGCATTACTGCCGTCGAGTTGATGCCCGTCCACCAGTTCGTGGACGATAAGGTGCTGGTCGATCGCGGCCTGCGAAATTACTGGGGCTACAACACGATCAATTACTTTTCGCCTGAGGCACGCTACTCCTCATCAGGCGATACCGGCATGCAGGTGGCCGAGTTCAAGGCGATGGTGAAAGCTCTGCATCGCGAAGGGATCGAGGTGATCCTGGACGTGGTCTATAACCACACTGCCGAAGGCAATCACCTGGGACCTATGCTCAGCTTCCGTGGTATCGACAATCCCACGTACTACAAGCTGGTCTCGGATTCACCCCGCTTCTACATGGATTACACGGGCACGGGCAACAGCCTGAACGTACGGCATCCCCAAGTGCTCAAGCTCATCATGGACAGCCTGCGCTACTGGATCACCGAGATGCACGTGGACGGCTTCCGCTTCGACCTGGCGGCCACTCTTGCCCGTGAACTGCACGACGTTGACCGGCTGGCAGCGTTCTTCGACATCATCCACCAAGACCCTATCATTTCCCAGACGAAGCTCATCGCCGAGCCTTGGGACGTAGGCAGTGGCGGCTACCAGGTGGGAAATTTCCCCGTGCTCTGGGCGGAGTGGAACGGCAAGTACCGCGACACCGTCCGCCGCTACTGGAAGGGCGACGAAGGGCAGCTCTGTGACTTGGGTTACCGCCTCACCGGCAGCAGCGATCTCTACCAGAACGACGGCAGGCGGCCCTATGCCAGTATCAACTTTGTGACCGCCCACGACGGCTTCACCCTGGAAGATCTGGTCAGTTACGAGAACAAGCACAATGAGGCCAACGGCGAGAACAACCAGGACGGCACCAACGAGAACTACTCCTGGAACATGGGCGTGGAAGGGCCCACCACGGACGCGGTGATTCTCGCCCGGCGTGAGGTGCAGAAGCGCAACTTGCTGTCCACACTGCTGTTCTCGCAAGGCGTTCCCATGATTTGCAGTGGCGACGAGATTTGCCACACCCAGCTCGGCAATAACAACGCCTATTGCCAGGACAACGAGATCAGTTGGCAGGACTGGCACATGGATGAGCGCAAGTTGCGCTTCCTGGAATTCACCCGGCTGGCAATTGCCTTCCGCAAGGCACACCCCAACCTTCGCCGCCGCAAGTTCTACCAGGATCGTGAGGTACTGCACTCGTCATTGAAGGACATCGCCTGGTACAACGTCGAAGGCAACGAGATGAAAGAGGCCCAGTGGAACGCAGGCTGGATGCGCAGCATCGGCGTCATGTTCAACGGCAACACCTTGAACGAGTCTGACGAAATGGGCGAGTCCATCACCGACGATTCGTTGCTGCTACTGCTGAACTCATACAGCGAAGCGGTCTCTTACACGTTGCCCCGCTCTCCCAAGAATCGCAACTGGGAACTGGTACTGGATACCAGCGACATTCAGAAGCCTTTCAAGCACAAATCTTTCCGCGGCAAGTTGGATGTGTATGCGCGTTCGTTCGTCCTATTGCGGGAGGCCGCTGGAACGACGGATCAACCCGACGAAAAAGCGGAGGCAGAAGTCGCGGCAAGCGCTCTTCCTGAACCCCAGCCGGAGCTCGTCGGTGCCGTTCAGAAAACCCCGGACGAACAGGCATATCTTAAAACGGAGACGCGGGTAGAGCCTGAATCCGCAACCTCTGGCGCACCGGTGGAACCGGAAGGCGATCCGCTGCCCGTGGAGTGACGGGAGAGCCCATTGCGGCTCATCCGCTTCACTTACGAGCCATATCCTGCGCGGGAGCCTTCAGTGGAAATCTATCTTCGCGATAGGTCCGGCTGAACACGATGAACATCACAGCAATCACCGGGAAGACTAACAGACTGGCCTCTGGACCGAGCAGTCCTCCGGTCAGCCACGTTGGACCTGGGAAGCTGGCATTCAGCAGATGTCCAACCGCCAATTCCCCACCGTTTGGCCCGGAGAAAACGAAAATGTTGGCGTAGTCAAACGTGATGTGAAATCCGATGGCGAAGCTCAGGCTGCCGGTGCGACGCAGCGAGAGGCACATGAAGAGTCCCAGCAGGCCGGTACTGGCAAAATCGGTCCAGCGCTCGAATGGCTTGCCGAAATAGTGGAGCGCGCCGAAACCGAGTGACAGAAGAAATGCTGCCGGCCAGAATCCAATGCCCGTGCCCAAGGTAAACAGTGGATAGCCGCGAAAGACGTATTCTTCGGCAAATCCCAGCAGTATGCAGGCGAGGGCCCACTCCACCGAATACTTCAGAATGTCGCCGCCGTGCAGCGCCAGCCCGCCCAGTGAGTAACCATGCAGCAACCACATAGCCCCCATCACCGCGGTGGGAGAAACCAGTCCCCAAGCGATACCGACCCAGAAGAAACGATTGAACGGGCGCCTTACTTGAATGCCATACTCCGCCAGCGATCTGCGTTCGATCCGCTTCATCAATAACGTCGCGAGCATGATTGCGACCATGGCGGTCGCGTCCTGCAGGAAAATGACTGAGGGGGTAATGACGTCCGGAACCGTAATCTGAAAATGGTCAAGCGTCCAGTCAGCAACCTGGCGAAGGACCACGACTAACGCAATCAATACCGCGCTGAAGATCGCCAGACGCCATCCGGCGCGCAACCCGTGGGGGCCAACAAACACGAATCGTACGCTACCGCCGCGTTCGCTCATGATAACAACCTGACGCATGGGTCCGCGCATCCGCTGACTTCAACGATGCAAAATCGGCCATTTGAATTTCTGATGTTACAACAAACTTCTTTGAATTGGACACGGCGTCCGGCTGTTCCTAACATCAGGGCATAGGAATTCAGCGGGGAGCACAATGTGCCTTCGACTGAGGTTTCCTATCCTGCGGTGGGGAGCAACGCGGGATACGTAGCGCCCACTGTATTCGTGGTAAGCAGCGCCGAACTGCGCAGTTCGATTTCCCTTCTACTTCATTGAGGAGAGGAGCCAGTTGTGAGCAACAAACTTCGCATCGCATTGTCCATCGCTGTCGCCGGTCTGGGAATGGTCATTCCCGCGGCCGCGCAAGTGAGGACCAGCGCCGTCCTGTTGAAGGTGGCCGTACCTACAATAATCGCCGGACACACACTACAGCCAGGTAGCTACGAGGTCGCCTCGTGGACCGACCCCAGCGTGGTAACTATCCAAAAGGCTGGAACCACGCATACTTCCATGTTCGTACTGCCCGTAGCAGTCTCGGACGGCAACCAGTTCAGGGGCGTCGCAACGCCCGCCTTCGAAGCGCGCACCAGCGCTTCCGGAGTGCCAACTATCACATCCATTTACTTCCCGGCGCAGGACCGGGCCTACTACTTTTCCACCAAGATCGAGGAGCGGGGCGATGTCACGCACGGACAACCAGCCTCGGCCTCGACTGCCGCCCAGTGAGCGCCAACGCCCTCGGATCGCTCTCTGGACGAGGGGGCCGGGAACGGAGACCCGGCCCCATACTTTTGGCAACTTCAATGTTTTCTTGCGTTTACTCGTATTTTAAATAGGTTAACTACACTCAGTTCCCCAACCTAGCTCTCTTTCGACTAGAACGCCAAGAGTGCTAGCAAACCAAAAAGAACATTAGCACGCGTTAGCACAGAGCTTTGGCAGCAAAAAGGGCGACACTCGACAAGCGCTGGGCCACCGCGAGAGTAGAAAATAGGTCTTAATAATGGATGTGTAAGCTACCCTTGTTTAGGTGAACCGGGATCGCCGTGCAGGGACAGTCTTCGACTTGTTGGCTGCCGCCCGCCGGTAGTGCGTTGCAGATCCTAGCCGCTGTTGCTGCACTCCAACCCGACTCTCCGGCAAGTGGAGGTGGAAACCTTTCGGCAGTGACTTCCTGATTAGCTTGGCCGATGTTATCTTCGCTGACGCCGGCAGCTTCGGCTGAACTGTGATCGCGACGTGGACGCCCAGCCGATCGCAATAGTGCAGCAGTTTGTCTAGGCTTACTTTTGAAATCTTGCCGGACAGCAAGTTGCTCACCTGCGGCTGGTATTCGCCGAGCTTTTCCACCAAATCTTTGGGCGAGTACTTCTTTGCTCTAATCTCATCGTGCAGGACACTCCAGACCTCAGCTTTCCGCTTGAGGGACGCCGCCTTTTCGGGCGTAAACCCGAGGTCGTCGAGGACGTTGCCGGTGGTGATGTACTCTGCCTTGTTCTCTCGCTCTTTGGCTGGTTGTGCCATTTACTTGCTCCCTTTCTTCGCGTCCAGCAATCGCTGCCGGACAAGTTTAAGCCTGGTTCGTGCTGTTGAGAGATCGCGTTCCGGAGTCTTCGCGCTTTGCTTCTCAAACGAATGCAGCACGTAGATGACACCATCAATCTTCGAGAGATACAGGACCCGGTACCAGGTCCTGTCGTCCTGAGTTTTCAGCTCGAACACACCAGGACCGACCGACTGCATTGGTCGGCAATCCAGCTCTGGGCGTTTGCCTTGTTGCAGCTGGCGCAAACCCACCCCAAGTTCACTCCGGACATCCTCGGGAAACTCACGCAGAACGCTCAGTGAGTCCCCTTCCCAGCTAATGGTGGCGTCCATTAACTGCATTATATAACTTTTTATATGATGTGTCGGGCTCTTGTTTGGCTGCGCGAATAGGCCGACAATCTCGCATCAGGATTTCGCAGGAGGTGTAACTGGCCGATCTAGGGGGACGGGGACGGAGACCCGGCCCCATACTGTTCGACCCTTCGTAAAGAAGCCATGACCCGGATGCCGCACGGCAGCATTCAACGTTAAACTAGTCTATGGATTTCGACCAACTGGTTACATTCATAGAGGTAGCCCGGCTTAATAGCTTCTCCCGCGCCGCCAATACCATCTTCCGCTCGCAGCCGGCGGTGAGCGCGCAAATTCAGCAATTGGAACAGGAGTGCGGCGCAAAGCTGCTGGACCGCAACTCCAAGTCGGTGGCGCTTACCGACGCCGGTAAACTTTTCCTTAGTTATGCCGAGCGGCTGCTCGAGATGAAGAAAGAGGCGTTCCGCGCCGTTTCGGACCAGGGAGACGCGCCGCGCGGCACGCTGGCCATCGGCGCTAACGAGGCCACCTGCCTCTATGTTCTGCCCGAGGTCTTCGCGGAATACTCGCGCCTTTATCCCGCCGTCCAGCTCAGCATCGTTCGTAACTTTACCAGCAAGGTGCTCGAAGGCCTGGAAGACGGAGCCATCGACGTCGGAATCGTAACCCTGCCGGTCAAGTCGCAGAAGGTCACGGTAAGACCGATCTTTCGTGACCGCCTGATGCTGATGGTTCCGGCCAAAAGCCCTCTGGCGAAGAAGCGCTCGGTGCCGGTTAGCATCATCGCTGAACAACGCTTGTTAATTCCCAACCGTGGCTACACCCGGCAGGTGCTCGATCGTCTCTTCCGTCCTTATGCTCCTCACCTGCAGGTGCGCATGGAACTGCCCAGCGTGGAGATGATCAAGAGCTTCGTTGCCGCCGGGCTGGGCGTCTCCATCATCAGCGAAAGTTTTGCGCGCGACGAAGTCAAAGCCGGCAAGGTAAAGTTGCTGGCGATGGAAGACGTCGAACTCTATCGTGAACTCGGCGTCGCCTACATGCCGCGCGCGCTGCCTCGCTCGGCCAAAGCCTTCGTCGAGCTGATCGAGAAAGACAGATACGTCCGGCCGGGAACTAATGTAGCGTCCTCGTAGAGGAACGTTGCCCACTTTGGGAACTGCATCGTACACAAGGGTTCGGATTACCTGACGGCCCCATTGACAGGAGCATCTAGAATTGCTGCATGCTTCGTCATCGGCGCGTGATTCTCGCACTGTTCTTCCTTGCCTGGCTCCCGGCGTTTGGCGACGCGCCTCCGGCCGTTCCGCCGGCCGAGGCCAACAGCCATCTCATCAAGCGGGTCGAGCCCATTTATCCAATCGCCGCGAAAGATGCCCGCATTGGCGGACGCCTGCGCTTGAACATCCTCATCAGCGCCAGCGGCGATGTAAAGTCGGCGAAGCTGGCGACCGGTTATCCCAGGCCGGATCTGATCCAGGCCGCCACCAGCGCGGTCAAGCAGTGGAAATACAAGCCCTTCGAACAGAATGGCAAGCAGGTCGCTGTCAGCACCCAGGTTGACATCATCTTTCCCGAGGGCGGTTTCGGCGGCACGCCCGATCAGCAAATTCAGGCACAGAATGAGTTCTATGCTCAGGCTGACAAGTGCCGCGCCGCAGCCGTCGGCACCAACTACGCCGAAGCCGAACAACAGTGCAAGCAGGCTGTCGCGCTCTCCAACAACCTGCCCAAGAACCGGGTGACAGAGCGCGCCGGGGTGATCACGGAACTGGCCAACTCGCTGCTCCAGCAGCACCAGAGCGAGCAAGCGCTGCCGCTTTACGAACAGGCTCTAGCGCTCGACAAGAGTTCTCTTAAACCTGACAACGCCGCTCTCTCGTCCGATTATTGGAGACTTGCCGTCGCCTACGCGGCAGCCAAAGACATCAACAAAGCCGACCAGTGTTACGCCGCTTCGGTCACCACGATGGAAACCGCTATTCAGGAATGGCCTTTCATGAAACCGGAGTACACAAGCCGCCTGAAACAAATTCTGGATCAGTACGCCAAGCTGAAGCTGGTGCAAAAAGACACGGACGCAGCGCACGCGCTTCAGGCGAAGGCCGCAGCTTTGCAGCCCTGACCTGAATCAGCCTGCCATCACTTGTTCCTGGTCTGCGGCGCTCCGACCGGCTGCGCCTTCAGCACAATCACCAGAACCCGTCCATCGGACTTGATTTCGCCTCCGGTCGCGGTCTTGGTCGAAGTGATGGGATGCGAGCGCGTCATGTACTGCATGGCCTGCACCCATCCTGCCTGTTGCAAAGTCGCGCCAATAAAATCGCGCTCGTTGTCTACGTCCTGATCGATCTTGTGGGTGATTGCATTGGCTGAGCGCTGGTCTTTCTCGATGCCGATGTCGTGGGTGCCCGCGCCGGCCCAGATGGTCTGCCGTGCGGTGCTGAAAGGCGCCTTCCAGATGCGGAAGTGGTTTCGTTGCGCCGCCACCATCACCGCTTCCGCGCGCTCATATCCGAAATCCTGCGGCCTCCCGAACAAATACAAAATGCTCATTGGAACCGAGACATAGACGTTCTTTTGCAGCGTCGCCATCAGCGCACTCAGCACCGCCTGCTGGTTGGACTTGTCGGCGGGAATCCACGCGGCATCCTTCAAGGCCTGCGTGACCTGATCCTGCGAGCCCACAATCACGAAGTTCACCAGGTCGCCGGGATTACCGCCCGCAGCCGAATCCGTCACCCGGTAGGGCAGCTTCTGATCCAGTTCGGCAAACAGTGGCTTGAAGTCGTAGTTGCCGGCGCTTGCTGCTGCGCCGCTGGCGGTGGCCGCAGCCGCCGCTGTCCGCTCGACTTTCACCTGGTACTTCCCGTCGGGCGATTGTGTCTGGTCCTGGTTGATGGCGAGATACAGGCGACCCGCGACCGGAGCCATCACCGTTCCATCCTCGCCGATCAGGAATGGCGTCGCCGCCGCGCTATTGCCGATGCGTCCAACCAGCGCGCCCCGTCCGGCGCTGGGCACCATCAACGCACGCAGAGTGTCCGTCCATCCTCGCGGCACACCGGCGGCGGTGATGTTAGCGTTGTTGCCCATGTTCACCGTGCCCGTGGCCGTGATGTGCAACTTGTCGCCGGCAATCACGTCCATGCCGGAGTCGACCCAGCCGGTCCCGCTGACCGAGACGCTGACGGTCTTGCTCTGGGCTGTGCTCTCAGCGAAGGCGAGCGCACAAGCGTAGTCTGCCGATCCGCCCAGACCGAGCGCGAATACCGCGATGAGCAGCCACCGAAACCGCATCTCTAACCAAGCTCCTCGTAAAGTATAACCAGCCCGCGCAGTGAAGGTTGCGCACCGAATCCGTCTACTTCTGGGCGTCGCCGAACACGAACTGGCCGAGGTAAATCGGGTGCGACTTGGGCGGAGTGGTGTGCGCCGGATTCACCGGATAAGGACTTTGGCTCAACGTCGGGAATCCCCAGATGTCGCCGTTGCGCATGTCCACGACCATCTTTCCGTACATTTGTCCGCTTCCGTCGGGCTTGCGGATCATTGTGTAACCCGGCTCAATGTAGAAGGGATACGAATCGTGAGCCTGCGCCGCGACCGGCGGCGGCTGAACGACCGGGCGAAGCGCAATCACGCCGAGCAACACAATAACGATAACGAGCAATGCTTTGACCATCCAATCGAGTTTCATCGTTTTGCTTCCCCATGTCCGATAACGAGCAAACCACCCATTTCGGTTTTCAGTAGAATCAACAACTTAGACAAAAATTCCCGGTAAAATATTGAGCCCGTGTGACTTACACGTAAAATATTCCTGAATAAGGACTTAGCCAGCCGGCCGTGGGCGCAGATGGCCAGTTGGGCAGGCCCACAATCCGCTGACTGACATCGGCCAGATCGACTATTGAAGATAAATGGAGTCGTGAAACTCCCCAGTATGTAGACGCTGTAGCGATGATCGCGAGGCATGGCTGAGTCGGCAGTATAGGGGTGCTTCGACTGCGGCGGCGAACGGCACGCCGCCTCCGCTCAGCATGACAGCGAATGAAGATATTGCTCAGTGACGGGCGCCACCGGCGCAAGTGACAATCCGGACGAGGAGCGGAGCCCAAGTCGTCTGTCAGGAACTCATCTCCCTCCCAACCGGCCTCGCCTACCCTTTGTGCGGAAACAGGAACTTCAGCATAGGGGCAACGCGCTCGGCCCAGGCGGATTCGGTGTGCTCGGCGCCTTCGATTTCCGAGAAGGCCAGATCCTGTCCGAGCTGCCATCCTTTGCGCAGCAGCTCGTCCTCCAGCAGAATGGCGTCGGGCACGCCGCGCTTCGATTCGCGAGTGCCGATGTCGAGCCAGATCTTGAGCTCGGGCTTGCGGCGAATCTTTGCCACCGTCTTCAGAATCGCCCGGCTGCGCCACCAGATGGATGGCGACATCACGCAGAGCTTGCCGAAGGTCCAGGTGTAACGCAGCCCGAGATAGAGCGTAACCAGCCCGCCCAGCGAGGAGCCGCCCATGCCGCAGTTCTCTGGCCCGGGCAGGGTGCGGTAATGGTGCTCGACGAATGGCTTGAGCTCCTCGACCAGCATCTGGCCGTAGGCGTCGGCCTGGCCACCGCCCAGCCGGCGGTCTTCCACCGGGGTGTACTCCTCGATGCGATGCTCGCCGGTGTTATAGATTCCGACGATAACCAGCGGCTCGATTTCACCGGAGAGAATGAGTGCATCGGCGGTCTCGCCCATACGCCAGTAGTTGCCCTTCTGGAACGAGGTCTCGGGATCGAATAGGTTCTGGCCATCCTGCATGAAGAGCACGGGAAAACGGCGGTCGGGCTGGGCATCGTACATGGGCGGGAGATATACGATAAAGTCGTGCTTCTCGTCGACCAGGCGTGAGGCGAATTGCTGGTGTAAACGCAGGCGCGACTTCAGGTCCGGGGTCTCAGGCATTGCCAGTGGCGGCGCAATCAGATCGTTGGTTATGATGGGTTCCGTCGACATTTTCTGTAAAATTGGGCGGCCACACTTCACCCGGCGGGCATGCTTCTGTCGCGTCACGGTGTAAGTGTGCTGCGTAATGGTGTCTTAGATTAGCAAATTCCGGTTGTGTTCCAAACAAATCTCGTAGTAAGAGGATCAACCCGTGCATCGTGAATTTCACAGATGGTGGTCCAAGGATCTGCAACGCGACATGGATCTGCTGTGCTTTGGCTGGGGCGGAACCAAAGTCCTGGTCTTTCCCACTTCGATGGGAAAGTTTTTTGAGTACGAAGACAACGGAATGGTTGCCAGCGTGGCCGACCGCATCGAGGCCGGCCAGTTGCAGATTTTCTGCGTGGACGGCGTCGACAGCGAAAGCTGGTACAACAAGCACGCCCACCCGTACTGGCGCGTGCAGCGCCATATGCAGTACGAACGCTACATCCTGAACGATGTGCTGCCGCTGATGTGGAACAAGAATTGGACGCCGCGCACCATCGTCACCGGCTGCAGCTTCGGCGCTTACCACGCTGCCAACTTCGGCTTTCGCCATCCCGAAGCGGTCACCGGTATCGTCACCATGGGCGGGGCGTTTGACATTCGCACGTACCTCGACGGCTGGTACAGCGAGGATGTCTACTTCAACAATCCTCCCGATTACCTGCGGAACTGCACCGATCCGTGGAAGTACAACCACATCCGCACCGTGCTGGCCACCGGCGAGTGGGACATGTGCTGGGAAAAGAACGAGACCTTCGCCGCCGTGCTGCGCGATAAAGGCATCCGGCACGAGCTGCATGTGTGGGGCGATCGCAGCTATCACGACTGGCCGTGGTGGCGTCCGATGGCGCGGGTGTACCTGGAGTAGGGCTCGCTAGAGACTCAGATTGTCGATTGGAATGGCGGCGAGATCCTGGTCGATGAGCGTCTGATCGGCGCGAAGCCAGCCTGCGACGCGGTCGCCCGGTACGGCCGGGGGAGAGAGTCGCCATTCCCCGCCAGAGTAGTCGGCCGCAAGGCGAAGCGTGGTCCAGCCTTCGCCTCCGAGGTGCGCCACGACCACATAGTAAGAGCCGTCAGTTGGCGGCGAGGCCTCCATGGTGCTGGTAAAACGAAGCGGACTGTCGCGGGCCAAAGCAGCCTCCGGGAAGCGTTTCGCAGGATTGTACAGTGGGTAAGTATGCGAACTTTATTCGCGCGGGGTTCGACGGCTCAGTTCTGCTTCTTGTCGGCGGGCGGTTTCCCGTTGACCATCAGCATCCATCCGCTGCCCCCGCCGATCTTCGATCCCTTGTCGAACTGCAATACGATCTGTCCGGCCGGGTCGCCCGATCCGCTCTGCTTGATGGTGACATCTTCCAGACCGTAGGCGCCGCAGGCCGAGGTGGAAAATATCCAAAGCGACTGCATCTGATCGCTAACGTCAGGCGGACATGTTCCGGCATCCGGAACCGTCAGCTTCCCGAAGACACCGTTTCCGGTCCACGTGCCAACGATGCTTCCGCCGGGCGCGCCGACCTTGCCCCTGCCGCGGTTCACCACGTCACCACCAACCTGTCGTGTAACCCAGTCGGTCTGCGAGATGAAGTCGGACGTCGAATTGATCGGCATCTGAGCCTGAGAAACGGACATCATGGAAGCTACGGCACGCAGGCTCACATTCAGCTTCACTGCGTGACCCTGGTCCTCGAGCTCGTCGAACTTGAGGACGAGCGTCATTCCCTGCGCCGCCTTGCCGGCACGAACCACGTGTCCGGTCACCTTCGATCCGCGCTTGACGATCCAGGCGCCCGTGACCGCTACGTCCTGCATGATCTTGCCTTCGAACTTCTGCCCGGGCTTGGCATTCTTCGCGTTGAGGGTGGTGTTCATCATCACCGGCAGCACGGTTCCCGGAGGAATCGTGGGCGTCACGATGGTGGCGAAGAAAAAGGCGGCAGTCAGGATGGTTTGAATCATAAGGGGCGTGCGATTAATCCGCGATTATATTGCAGGCAGGTCAATACAGTGTGAATGCACGGAGATCGACGACGCAGTCCCGCGCAGCGGGACCGCACGTGATAGCCCACCAACTCTGCTCTCCTTACAAATCCTGAGATTTTCGAATAAAATAAAGATTGTTTGAGCACGTCCCGTGCTGCCTTTCAGGGTATCCACCAGCAATTGTGAACGACCACAGACCGGCATTCGTGTCGCTCTATGTCGCTCTATAAGGAGTAGCCGTGAAGAAAGTTGGAATCATCTTTGGCATGGAGACGACTTTTCCGCCAGCCTTGGTCGACAAAATCAATTCCTTCAACGACCCCGAGGTGAGGGCGGAACTGGCGACGGTGGGCGAGGTTCGCATGGCCGAACCGTCTCCCTACGACGTGATTGTCGATCGCATCTCGCACGATATTCCCTTTTATCGCGGCTACTTGAAGAATGCGGCACTCTCGGGCACCGTCGTCATCAACAATCCGTTCTGGTGGAGCGCCGACGACAAGTTCTTCAACTTCGCGCTGGGAACCAAGCTGGGCGTGGCCATTCCCAAGACCGTGCTGCTGCCGCACAAGGATCATCCGCCAGGCACCACCGATCGCTCCATGCGTAACCTGCAGTTCCCGCTGCCTTGGGACAGCATCTTCGGCTACATCGGATTTCCGGCCTTTCTCAAGCCTTTTGACGGCGGTGGATGGAAGGACGTGTATAAGGTCAACTCGCCGGAGGAGTTCTTCCGCGCCTACGACCAGACTCGCGACTTGTGCATGACGCTGCAGACCGGCGTGAAATTCAAGGAATACTTCCGCTGCTACTGTGTCGGCCAGGAGAAGGTGCATATCATGCACTACGATCCGTCGGCGCCATTCCATGAGCGGTACGTGAAGAACCCTCCACCGACCGATCCCAAGCTGCTGGAGCGGGTGGAGCGCGATTGTCTCACTCTGTGCCGCGCCCTGGGCTACGATTTGAATACGGTTGAGTTTGCCTGCGAAGACGGCATTCCCTACGCCATCGACTTCATGAATCCGGCGCCTGACGCGGACGTGAACTCGGTTGGCCAGGAGAACTTTGACTGGATCGTCAATGCCGTGGCCGATCTGGCGGTGAAAAAGGCAAAGCAGCACACCGGCAAAATTTCGGAGTACCGTTGGAGCAGCTTCCTTGGCGGCGAAACAGCAACTCCGGCGTCGCCCATGCCAGCCGCATCTAACGAAAAAGTGAAGCGGGCTACCAAGGGGTAAACCATGCAGCGTCCCAGCCTCAGCATCGGTATCGAAGAGGAATATCAGACCATCGATCCGGAGACACGCGATCTCCGCTCGCACATCCAGTCCGAAATTCTTCCCAAAGCCATACTGGCGACCAAGGGCAGCGCCAAGCCTGAGATGCACCAGGCCGTGATCGAAGTCGGCACCAAAGTCTGCAAGGATGTGCAGGAAGCGCGCCGTGATATTCGCGAACTGCGCCGCGAGATGATCACCCTGGCCAGCGAAAATGGCATGCTGCTGGCCGCTGCCAGTACCCATCCCTTTGCCGACTGGAAGACGCAGGAGATCTACCCCGACGCTCGCTACAAACAGGTAGTCGAGGATTTGCAACTCGTAGCGCGCGCGAATCTGGTCTTCGGACTACACGTGCATGTTGGCATCGAGGACCGCAATACCGCGATCCACATCATGAACTCCATGCGGTATTTCCTGCCGCATATCCTGGCGCTCTCCACCAATTCGCCGTTCTGGATGGGCATGCAAACCGGCTTCAAATCGTACCGCTGCAAAGTTTTCGAGCGCTTTCCGCGCACCAATATTCCGGATGTCTTCGCCAATTGGGCCGACTACGAAACCTTTATCAACTTGCTGGTCAAGACCAATTGCATCGACAACGGTAAGAAGGTCTGGTGGGACATTCGCCCGCATCCGTTCTTCAACACCATCGAAGTTCGGGTGTGCGATATCCCCATGCGGCTCGACGAAACCATGGCGATTGCGGCCCTCATCCAGGCCACGGTGGCGATGCTGTACGAACTGCACGCCTCCAACAAGAGCTATCGGATTTACAGCCGCGCACTGATCATGGAGAACAAGTTCCGCGCCTCCCGTTATGGCGTAGAGGGCAAGATGATCGACTTCGGCAAGGAGGAGGAAGTTCCCTTCCGCGATCTCATGCTGGAGTACATCGACCTGGTCACACCGGCCGCCAAAGAGCTTGGTTCGGAACGCGAGATTGCCTACATCCACGAGATGCTGAAGATGGGAACTGGCGCCGATCGCCAACTGCAGGTCTTTCAGGATAGCGGCGGCGACTACAAGAAGGTCGTGGATTACATCGTCGCCGAGACCCGCGTGGGCGTCTTTGAAGAAACCGCGGCAAGACGGTAAAGGCTACAGTCCCGCACAGCGGGACGGAAGATCATAGCCCAGCGGTTCAGCGCTGGGTAGGCTGATTTTACAGATTCCTGAGTCCCGTAGGGACGCCACGAAAGGTAACCGTTTGATCCAACCAGTGCTGACCGATCTGACCAAAACTGAATTCGATCCCGAGTTCTCTCCGGGCGCCTTCAACGCCGTGAATACCTGCCTCCGCATTCAGCCGTCGGAGAAGGTCACGGTCATCACCGACAACGAATGCCGGGAGATCGCGGCCAGCATCGCGCAGGAACTGGTGAAAGTGGGCTCACCTTTCAAGGCATTCGTGCTGGAAGATGTCGCGCCTCGTCCGCTGACCGGCCTGCCTGCTGAAATTGCCGATGACATGGAGACCAGCGACGTCAGCATCTTCGCCGTGCGCGTGCAAACCAATGAACTGAAGTCGCGCATGGAGATGACCGACATCGTCAACCGGCGCCGCATGCGCCACGCTCACATGGTCAACATCAATCGCCAGATCATGTTGGAAGGCATGCGCGCCGACTTCAATCGCGTGGACGCACTCAGCAAGAAGGTCATCGAGATCGTCAGCCAGGCCCACGAAATCACCGGCAAGACGGCCGCGGGCAGCGACTTCGTCGGCATCCTGAGTCCCGACTATCGCTGGGTCAAGACCAGCGGCATCATCAGCCGCGACAAGTGGGGCAATCTGCCGGGCGGTGAGGTCTTCACCACGCCAGGCGAGGTGAACGGCACCTACGTCGTCGATGGCGTAGTCGGCGACTACCTCTGCGACAAGTATGGCGACCTGCAACGCCAGCCGCTGACCATCCGCATTTCGAAGAACCGTATCACCGAAGTCTTCAGCGACAACAAGGCTTTGGAGCAGGAATTCTGGGCCTATACCCACACCGACGAGAACAGCGATCGCGTGGGCGAGTTCGCCATCGGCACTAACCTCGAGCTCAAGAATGTCATCGGCCACATCCTGCAGGACGAGAAGTTTCCCGGCATCCACATTGCCTTCGGCAATCCGTACGGCCAGCACACTGGCGCGCAATGGTATTCCGGAACCCACATTGACGTGGTGGGACGCAAGTTCGACATCTGGGTGGACGGCCGGCAGATCATGGAAAAAGGCCGCTTCCTGATCGAGGCCTAGAATGATTCCCGCGCTGCGCGAGGCATTCAACCGCGACTTCCAACCCGGGCTTTATAACAATTTTCTCAGCAGCCTGGGAAAAGTTTGCGGTGCGCCCATTGGCTTTCGCGTCTCCGAGACTCCGTGCTTCGTTCCCAAAAGCCTGCTGGACAAAATGGCGCAGTACGGCCGCGAGCTGGTTGCGCAACTCGTGGACAGTCCTGAATACCGGAAGGCTTCCGACGCCACCGTTCCACCGCAATACAACGTGCCGAACGAGTCGCCGCTGCCGATGTTTGTTCAAGTGGACTTCGGGCTGGTGCGCAACCCTGCGGGTGAGTTGGAACCCAAGCTGGTCGAGTTGCAGGCCTTCCCTTCGCTCTACGGATACCAGCCGCAGTCGGCGCAGCAATACATCGACTCCTACAATCTGCCTCGCGACTTAGGCATCTATCTCAGCGGTTACGATCATGCTTCCTACGTCGAGCTGATGCGCAGGCTGATTGTTGCCAACCACGATCCCGAGAACGTCATCCTGCTGGAGATTCATCCTGAGGAGCAGAAGACGCTGCCGGATTTCCTGGTGACCCAGCGGGAGCTCGGCATCGCAATCGTAGACATCCTGTCGCTGAAGAAGCGCGGCGAGAAGATCTACTACACGAAAGGCGGCCGCGAGATCGAAGTTCGTCGCATCTACAACCGCTGCATCGTCGACGAGCTCGACCGCAAAGGGATTACGCTGCCCATCGATCTGACGCAGCCGCTCGACGTCGAGTGGGCCGGGCATCCCAACTGGTACTTCCGCATCAGCAAGTTTTCGATTCCCTTCCTCAAGCACAAGTCGGTTCCCAAGACGTGGTTCCTCGACGAGAACAGCACAGTTCCCGAAGACAACGAGAATTACCTGCTCAAGCCACTCGTACTCGTTCGCCGGAACGGGCATCAAGTTCAATCCCACGCAGGCCGACGTGGATGCCATCCCGCAGAGACCAGCGCCACAACTACATTCTGCAGGAGCGCATTCGCTTCGAGCCGGTCATTGCCACGCCGCATGGCATGACGCAGATGGAAATCCGCATCATGTACGTCTGGCCCGAAGGCGGCGAATTGACGCCGGTGCTGCCGCTGGTGCGCATGGGCCGCGGCATGATGATGGGCGTGGACCACAACCGCAATCTGGAGTGGGTCGGTGGGTCAGCCGCGTTGTGGCGGTAAGTAGGTTCAGCGTGCCGCCAGATTCTCTGTTCTTGTCATCCCGAATCCCCTTCAGGGGTGAGGGATCTGCGGTTCGGTTTTTCCCCAGCAAACGCTGATCGCTGCTTCGACGAACGAACCAGCTCACCGCAGCCCCAGCGCCTTCAACACACCTTCGTCCTCGACCGTCGTGCCGGTGTCCTTGCTGACCACGCCGAAGCCGCCCTGGTAGTCCCACATCGTCCAGCCAATCTTGTTCTTCTCCAGCGCGTCGCGCACGGTCGCCAGCCAGCGCTGACGATCCTCGGGCGTGACGAAGTAGCGGTACACGCCGAACTCGTCGCAGATCAGCGGAAGCTGCCGCTTCTTGGCCCAATCGGCGGCAAACTGAATCTCGCTCTGGACATGATGTTCGTTCCAGTTGTCCAGACCATACTGGGTCAGGCGCCAGCGCGCGTACTCGTCCGTCTGCTTGCCGATCGCGGCGTCGAGCGGGCCAGCCGCGGCGGGAAACGGCACCTGCCGCAAGGTGTTCCAGAAGGGCTCGCCCCAACTCGCTCCCTGGTGGGTGAAGATGTGTGGCTCGTAATAATGAAAAACATAGATGAGATTAGTCTCGGCAAACTGCGGCAGCCGCACCATGTCAGGAATGTCGGAGTAGTTCGGCCCGCTCACGAGGATCGTGTTCTGCGGAGCGTTGCGCCGAATCTCGGCCACCAGCTGCTGCTCGATGCCGCCCCAGCGGAACACGTCCGACATCTCCGGCTCGTTCAGCACCTCGAAGAAGACGCGCTCCGGATCAAGCCTTGCGTAGTAGGCGGCAATGTGACCCCACAAGATCGTCAGCCGCTCGACAGCATTGTCGCTGGCGGCCAGTTGCTTCTTGAACTGACCGCTGGGATGCAGGTCGACCAGCACCGCGAGATCGAGCGAAAGCGCCTTGGCGATCACCTCGTCGAGCACCTGCACCGTCGGACATTTGCTCCACGGCGCCTCTGTAACGATCGCACCCGACCGATCAGCGCCACAGTCGAAAATCGCGGGATCGACGCTGAGCCGCACGTGATCGAAGCCCATGCGCCGCATCAGCGCGATGTCATCCAGGGTGGTGTAGGAGCGCAACCGCTCCACGCTGTAGTCCGCCTTCTGCGCGAACCATTCCGACGCATTGATGCCGTGTTGTAGATGGGCAGCGCGCTTCCAGGCGAGGGAACTGGGGGCCGGCGACTGCGCGGACAACGAGAAGGAGCCGAGCAGAAAGACGAGGGCAAACAGCGGGGGTCGTAACATGGCCATCCTGAGTAGTGGACTCGGCGATTCGCCCATCGCGTCCATCTATCCTAACAAGGGTGGCTGCAGTGAATGCGAACCGCTTCGCTTACACTATCAAAGTGAACCGCCATGATTGACGTCGCACTCATCGGATTCGGCTTCGCCGGACGTACCTTCCATGCTCCGGTGATCAGCGCGGTGCCCGGATTGCGCCTGGCCGCCATTCTGCACCGCCGGGGCACGGAAGGGGCTGGACAGTATCCGGGAGCGCAGATCGTTCGCGATCTCGATGAATTGCTGGCTCTGTCCGGCATCCGCCTCGTCGTGGTCGCGACACCGAACCCCACGCACTATGAACTTGCCAAGCGCTGCCTGCTCGCCGGGCGAGATGTCATTATCGACAAACCCTTTGCCACCACCTACGCCGAAGCCCGTGAACTTGTCGAACTTGCCGAGCGGGAGCAGCGCCTGCTCTCGGTCTACCACAATCGCCGCTGGGACGGCGACTTCCTCACGGTTCAGCAACTCCTGAACCGTAACGATCTAGGCCGACTGGTGCTCTTCGAGTCGCACTTCGACCGCTTCCGCCCGCAGCTAAAGCCCAACGCCTGGCGCGAGCGCCCCGAGCCAGGCAGCGGCGTGCTCTTCGATCTGGGGCCGCACCTGATCGATCAGGCGATGGTGCTATTCGGAAGGCCAGAAGCCATCAGCGCGGATGTCCGCATCGAGCGCGATAGTGCCCGGATCGACGATGCCTTCGATGTAGTGCTGCATTACCCGCGACTACGTGCTTTGCTTCGCGCCGGCATGCTGGTCAGCGCGCCGGCTCCTCGCTTCTCCGTGCAAGGTACCCACGGAAGCTACGTGAAGTTCGGCCTCGATCCGCAGGAAGACGCGCTCAAGCGCGGCGAGCGGCCCGAAGGCGAAGCGTGGGGAACGGAGCCGGAAGAGCGCTGGGGAACGCTACGCGTCCTGCAAGGCGATTCGCTCACCGAGCGTCCGCTGCCCACGCAGCCCGGCGACTATCGCAAGTATTACGAAAACGTAAGGGATGCGATTCTCGGCAAGGTTCAACTGGCCGTCACGCCGCAGCAGGCACTCGACGTTATGCACGCACTCGAACTCGCAGCGGAGAGTAGCCGCAAGCGCTGCGCCGTGCCGTGGATGACTTAATCTCTCTGGTTCGTTCCGGCCGGGGCTCTTCCTTTTATATCTTCATTCCGGCCCGAGCTTTTCCTTTTACATCGTGATCCCCGGCCGCAGCGCCTTTTTTTCGTCATTCCGACCGAAGCGCTTTCCCTCTTTTCGTCATTCCGACCGAAGCGAAGCGGAGTGGAGGAACCCGCTTTCACCCGACACGGCACAGAACCAAAGCAGGTTCCTCCACGCGCGGCTGAAGCCGCTTGGTCGGAATGACGATAAATAAAGAAGCCGCTTGGTCGGAATGACGAATGGAGGGCAGCGCACGAACAACGGACTGAAGCGCCACACCTTAAGCGGACACCAACGCAGACCTGAAGGTCCGCCCTACCCACTTGGCGGAACCCTATACCCAAACTCCCGATCGATCACCGCCGCCACGCCGAGTGCGACTTCATCTTCAAACGGACGCGCCACCACCTGCACGCCGATCGGCAATCCCTCCGGCGACTGTCCCACCGGCACCACTGCCGCCGGCGCAGCCAGCAGGTTGAACCACTGCGAATAGCGCATGGCATCGAGATATCCCACCCGCTGTCCTTCGACCATCCACTCGCGCTCACCATGTCGGAACGCAGGAACCGCACAGACCGGACACAGCAGCACAGGGAATTCCTGCATCTGCTCCAGCAACTTACCGCGAATGGTGTCGGCTTCGGCCCATGCCGTGAGCAACTCTTCGGCGGTGAGCGGAGGCTTGCCTTGAGAGAATCCCAGATATTCGCGAAAGATCGGGCTAAGCTTTCCTTCGTGGCCGCGAATGGCCGGCGCGAAGAACATCGCTCCACACTGAACGAAGAATAGCCACCACAGCTTGCGTGCCTGCTCCAGTCCCTGCGGGCGGAATGGTTGAACGTTGAAGTTATTCTGCCGCAGGACGCGCACGGCGTCCCGTACCGCCCGCCTGGTTTCGGCCGTTACCGGCACCAGACCATCATCTTCGAAATAGCCGATCGTCACTCGTTTCAAATCATCGGAACTATGCCTTCGCAACGGCAAAGGCGGGCTCACGGGATCACTGGCGTGTTGCCCGGACAATACTTCAAACAGTAACGTTACGTCCTCAATCGTCCGCGCCATCGGGCCGATCGCGCCGAGGATCGAGAACGGGCCTACGCATGGTGGCAGATGTCCAGCCCCGGGGATGCGGCCGGGGGTGGGTTTCAGCGAGCAGATGCCGGTGAAATGCGCCGGAACGCGCACTGAGCCTCCACTGTCGCTGCCTAGTCCTCCCGCCGATAGGCCGGCCGCAATGGCAGCCGACTCCCCCCCGCTGGAGCCGCCCGGCGTGTAGTCGAGGTTCCACGGATTGCGCGTCCGGCCATGCAGCAGGTTGTCGGTTTCATACGCCATCAGGAATTCCGGCGTGTTGGTGGTGCCCAGAATAGTAGCTCCGGCCACTCGCAACCGCTGCACCACCACGGCATCTTCCGTGGGAACGTTTCCCATGTTGATCAGGCTGCCGATTTCGCAACGATATCCGGCAGTCGAGATAGAACTCTTTAACGTGAAAGGAAGTCCGAATAGCGGCCCATGTGGCGCTGTAGTCCTTTCCGCAACGCGGACCTGCGCACGCACACGCTCAGCGTCGAAATCAACCAGCGCATTCAGCTTGGGATTGAGCCGCTCGATCTGCGCGATGTACTCGTCTGCCAGTTCCAGCGGTGAGATTTTGGATTCGCGAAGCAGCTTGAGCAGTTCGACCGCCGACTGCTGCGTAACTGGCTTCATCGGCCGGCTTTTCTCGAAACGGTCGTGGCGTTCCTTCATCGAAGGAGTCGCTCCATAGGACCGCTGGGATGTGATACCACTCCCCTCGCGCACGGTGACCGTCTGCCCGGCGGCGACCTTCGACAGGTGATCGACCTGCCCACTCGGCCAGCGCAACTCGACCTCGTCAGCCTGCGTTCGTTGCCCGAGGCCGAAGGTCAGCACCAGCTCGCTCGCCGAGAGATACCCCGAACCACTGCGCAAAGTTTCCGACTGCTTCATGTCGCCGGCCTTCACCGTGACAACGGTCCCGATGCCGTCACGGTTTGACTTCGTTCCTACCAGCTTGAAGCGCACGCTGTGATTCGAACTCCCTTCGTTGCGGAACAACACCGCGGGCCCGCCGTTGGTGGTCATCAACACGTCGAGGTAGCCGTCATTATCGATATCCGCGTAGGCTGCGGCCCTTCCCACACGCGGCACATTCAGCGCGGGCCCGGCCGACGGTGTCGCATCGACGAACTGGCCGCCACCCTGGTTATGAAACAGGTGTGCCGGTTGCGCATATTTCACTCGCTTCTGTATGCGCTCAATCTCGTTCTCGATGTGCCCGTTAGCCACGAAGATATCGAGCCAGCCATCGTTGTCATAATCGAAGAAAAAGCACGCAAAGCCCAGGGTCAGGAGGCTCTTGCGGCCAACCTCGGAGCGGGGCGCTTCATCCACGAACAGACCGTTGCCCTCGTTGTGATAGAGCGCCATCATCTGGTTGGAAAAATTTCCGATGATAATGCTGGAGTGGCCGGAGCGGTCGTAGTCGGCAGCATCAACGCCCATACCCGCGCGCGCTACACCGTCTTCGCTAAACGCAATACCCGCCGTGACCGCCTGCTCGGTAAACGTGCCCTTGCCGCTGTTGACATACAGTTTATTGGGCTGGGTATCATTGGCGATCAACAAGTCGGGCCAGCCATCACCATTTACGTCGAGCACCGCGATCCCCAGCGACTTCGAGGTATTATCGAACAGGCCGGCCTTCGCCGTAGCATCCTCGAACTTTCCATTGCCCAAATTGTGCCACAAGCGGACCGAGGCTCCCTTGTACGACTCGGGGGTGCAATACGATTTGCGCACGCCGTCCATGGTGCAGTAAATGTCACTCTGTGGCGACCACTGCACGTAATTGGCGACGATGAGATCGAGTTTGCCATCGCGATCGTAGTCGACCCATGCGGCGCTGGTGCTGAACTCATTCGGCCCCATCATGCCGGCAGCTTTGGTTACGTCGGTGAAAGTACCGTTCCCGTTGTTGTGGAACAGATGGCTCTGGCCGAGGGCGGAGACGAAGATGTCATCGTAGCCATCGTTGTCATAGTCGCCGACCGCAACGCCCATGCCGAACATCGAAACCGCCAGACCTGCCTTCGCCGTCACGTCGGTGAAGGTTCCGTTGCCGTTGTTGTGGTAAAGCTTCAAGGTTGAAGGTTTCTTGGAGGCGCCCCAGTCTTTGCCGTTCACCAGCAGGATGTCCGGGTATCCGTCATTGTCGTAGTCGATGAATGCGCACCCCGGCCCCATCGTTTCCGGCAACCACTTCTTGCCCACAGCGCCATTATTGTGGACGAAGTTGATGCCTGCCTGCTTGGTGATGTCCTTGAATTGGACCTGGGCCGAAGCGCTCGCCACGAGGGCGACAGCGACGAAATAAACGACGATCAGATTGAACCTAAGATTTCTCATTACCTGGCTCGGCTACCGGAATAATTGCAACCCTTAAAAGCCCGTCATCAGGAGAGAACGTAAGGCCCCAAGACCTTGGAAATCGAAAAGCAGATTCCCCTCTTTGCTCATAATGACAATCCATTACCTGCCCAGCACAAATCCGTTCCCTCTCGCTCACCGCCCTGCGTTCGCGGCGATCTCCTTGTGACCGGACACTGCCACGGCTTTCGCCGGTCCCAGCGGCACAGACACGTGCTCGTGAATCGCCTGCCGTTCGTTGTTATCTTCGGGATGCAAACGGCGGTACGGCCCGGTCACGGTCTGCGACGACTCGTCGGCCTTGAAGCGCAGATACAACTTCTCGTATTCCGCTGCCTTCGCGTTATCGCCCAGGCCCTTGTAGCAAAGCATCATGTTGTAGTTCGCCTGCAAGTCTTCCGGGTCGATGGCGATGGCTTCCCGCAACTGCGCCAGCGCGTCGTTGTACTTACGTTGCAGGAAGAGTATGCGGCCGGCCTCGTTGCGGACCACGCGATCTTTGGGATATTGCCCCAGCACTTTATGCAAAGCTTGCAGAGCGCCATCGTAATCGCCCTCCGCGCGCAGCACCTTCGCATAGAAGAAGTTTGCCCGCGCCAGGTCAGGGTTAAGCGACAAGGCGCGGCCCACCACGACCTTCCCGCGTTCGAGGTCGCCCTCCTGCAACGCAACACGGCCCAGGTTCACCCAGCCGTCCGGATTCGACGGGTCGGCTTCCGTCGCGTATTGGAAGGCCGCCGCCGCGCCTTTCAAGTCACCCTGCAGAAACAACCCAATGCCGTAGTCGTTCCAGCGTGACCAGTCCGCTTTGTCGGCTAGAGCCTTAGGTGAGGGCTCGGGAGCGCCCTTCGGTAGCACGCGCAACTCGACGGTATCTTCGGCCATCTGCACAATGGGCAGATCCGGCACGCGCTTCACCTTGCCGGAAACACTTGAGGTATCGCCGTCGAAGGTGAACGTGCGGTCGTCATAGTCCTTGGTCATCTGCGGACCCGCTGCCTTCTGCGTCGTCTCGCCGGCATAGGCAAAATGCGTGTTCCACCAGGAAAACTTGCGATAGCACACGCGGGCCGTGAGCGTGATCTTGTTGCCGGTATTCTCCGGAATCTTCAGCCGGTAGTGCACGGTGTCGGCTGCACCGGGAGGAATCAGATGGACGTAAACCACGGCCCGCGTCGCCCACGCATTTCGTTTGTTAATGGGATTGCCGTGCTCGTCCACTTGCAATGAGCGGTAGAAATGCGCGCCCGGGTCGACCGGCCCCCTGCCGTTGTCTTCGACTTTGCCGCTCCAGAAAATCGTCTGGCCTTTATCGTCGACCGCTTTCAGTTCCACCCAAACGTCGAAGGCATCGACAGTGCCGCCCGGGAAGAAATGCCCGACTTTGCGGGTGCGTACTACAACGTCGATGCGCGCGCTGTCGCCACGGCGTAATGCCGCGTCCACCTTGTCGAGCGGCGCGGTCACCGGAGCTGCGGTACCGGTAGTCTCGCCCTTGATCTGCGTCTCCGCCTCTTCGCCCACGGCGAACGTGGTCTGCATCTCGTTCTGCGGCCCAGCCGTCGAACTGTTCATCGCCGCTGCCTTCGACATGGCAAAGATGTCCACGGATACCACGCCGCTCTTCAGGAAGTTCTCCGCTAGGTCCATCTGACGCTGGTCGTCATTGGCGTAGGGCAGCGCGGTATTGGCGCCGGGGAAGGAATGCGAATGGATCATGCCGTGAATATTGCCCATGTCGTTGGACTTGGTTTCCGGCATGTGGCAGTCCTGGCACTGTTGCGGCTTCGCCGGGTAATAGAAGGATCGCGCACCTAGCCCCGAGACGCCGCTGGCCTGCCAGTTGTCATATTCGTTGAAGCCGCGAATCCAGCGGTAGTTGTTCACCGGAACGTCCAGGTGCACCTTGTGGCAGGTCGAGCAGAACTCCGGCGTCTCGTTCCGCATGAACGGCTTCAGGAAGACGCGGCGATGCGGCTCCGGATTGAGCTTGATGCTGGTATCGTGCAGCCAGCGAATTACCGGATTCTTGCTGGCGGCCAGGGCATGCAGCTCCGGATACTCCAGCCGAAAGTCGGCCTGCCCCATCGTGCTCTTCACCTGCGCGATGGAGTGGCACATCATGCAGCCCATGCCCGCCTGGGCCTCGGGCGTGTTGACGATCTGCTTGATGGGTATGTTCATCATGCCGCTGTAAAGCAGCGCCGGATCGTGACAGCCCGCGCACCACTTCGAGGACTGCACGCCGTCGACTTCCTGCATGTACTCGACTGCCTTGCGGTACCACTGATTGTTGAACGACGAGAAGTGGTGCGCCGAACTCTTCCACTCGTTATAGGCGTCCTGGTGACAGCGCTCGCAGGCGTCCGATTCCATGAAGAACTTCGCGGGGATCTTCTTGTTGCCGGCGACCTGCGCGGAGCTGGGAAAATAGGGGCCGTTCGCCCCATCGCCCTCCTGATTCATTGTGAGCGGAGCAATTGCCGGGTTATGGATTACGAAGCGCTTGCTCCACGAATCGCGGCTGTACTTCGCTCCCACTGAAATCGCTGCCACAACGATCAACATCGCCAGGGCGCTCACCCACGGGTTGCGCTTGCCCGCCGAGCGCTGGCTGAGCCACCATCCCGCCAGCACCGCTACCGCGATGGCAGATACCACAATGTGGGAGTAGAAGAGTTTCGAATAGGGCCGCGTGCTGCCGGTGTAGATCAGCACCAGACCTAGCACTGCTCCGATCGCCAGCACCAGCGAGCCCAGCTTCACAATGGCGGGTTGACGCATTACGACCGGAATCAGGCGCAGTCCTCCGATGCAGAACAGAATCCCCAGTCCGACGTGCGCCAGCACCAGCCCTGCGTAGAAGAGGTTCGCCGCCGGCCAGGCGTAGAGAATGAGTGCCGAAAGAGTTAGCGCGGCAATCGACAGCAATGGCAACTTCTTCTTGATCATCTTTGCGCGCCTGATGCTCCCGTGCTTTCCGGTTGAATCATAGTTGCAGGTAGCAGAGGTTCGGGATCGACGGTGCGAGGCCGATAGTGGAACCGATATTCCGTCGCATCAGTCGCGCCGGACTCGTAACGGTCATTCCAGTCCAGCCGGTATTCCGTGGCCGCAGCATCTCCCGGATAATGCTGGGCAGCCGGATAGGGATACGAAGTCATGCCGTGGAACGGAATGTCGGCTACCGTAAAAGGCGACGCCTCATAGAAGTCCATGTCCTTTACGTAGCCATTGGCATAGAAGAAATAATCGCGCTTCCAGCCTGTGGGCAGCGCCGGCAGCGATGCCGTGCTGAACTCGGCGTCGATGTCCTCGCCAGTGCCGAAGATCACGAAGTGGTTGTCCACCGTGGTCAGCAGAGAAGTCACGTCGCCATAGTGGGTATAGCTTCCGCGCTCGCGCGAGAAAGGTCCCGTCGCACTGGCATTTTCGTAGCGGTAAGTAAGGTCGCCGGGCGTTGCGCCGTCCACCTGCTGGGGATAGCCGCGGAAGCCCAGCGTCGCTCCCGCCAGTTGCAACTCGGTTGTGTGTAGCTGGTTCACCCGCTGGGGACCGTTATCCACCAGCACCTGGTCCCAGTAAATCTGCAGGTTGGTCACGATGCGGATGTGTCGCGTTCCCGGCGGCAACTTGCCGGTGAGGTTCACCGTGATGGTGCGCTGCAAACCGGCGGGGAATCCCATGTCGTCAATCACGCGCTTCCACGAGCCGTCTGGCAGCTGCGCCTCGACGTGCGGCGACTCAGGCTGCAAGCCCGCCTGCCATGCGGCGTACATCGAAGTCGCACTGAAGTACTCGATGAAGCCGGTCATGAACAGCCGCAGCGGATTGCGCGGCGTCCATTCGCCCAGGTCGAGCGTCAGTGTGTGCCGGTTGGCGAAGCCGGCATATTGCAGGTTCGTGAAGTCGCGAACGTACTGGTGATCGGCCTTGCTTAGCAGGGGCAGCACATCACGCCCTTGATCGTCCCAGGCTCCGGCAGGAACGCGCGGCGCCGACGTCATCACCGGATGGCCTGAGGCAAATGGCGGATCGTTCAGGAAACGCTCGTCGGGATAGACCTCGGTTCCCGCAGGATGATCAACAGCAATCAGCCGCAGCTGATCGATGAAGTTGACCTCTTCCATGGGCTCGCCGAAGCGCAGGCTCAGGTAGCCATCGCGCGCTTGCAGTTTCGAGCCGTCAATCTTGATCCACTCGTCGGGACGTGGCGTGTTCTTCGCGGTCGGCGAAATCCAGTGGCCCACGACGCCCGCGCCGATCACATCGGCGATGAACTCATACTTCTCGCCATTCCACGCAAAGAGCGTTGGACAGGAGCTGCCGCGCCGGTCAAGCTCGACGAACGTCTCAGGCTTGCTGGTCGCAACATCGATCTCGTCCTGCAGGACGCCCGTCGGCCACAGCATGCGGACGATGTCCACGTGATCGTTGCTGCCAAGCCCGGCAAGGATTTCCGGCGGGCCCTGCCCCAGCCCTGAGCCACCGGCGATTTCGAACTTCTGCCACAGGCCGCCGGCAAAGACCTCGACCTTGGTTCCGAGCCCGGTTTTATTGTCGGCCAGTCCTTTGAAGTTCAGCTTCAGCGCATGATTCTTGTTTGCGCCATCGTTGCGGAGAACGACTGGATCGCCGCCAAGTTGCGAAACGATCAGGTCAGAGGCGTTGTGGCCATAGACATCGGCGGAGATGAGCGCACGCGGCTCCGTCAAGTTGACCTTGTCGAGCCCCAGCTTCTGCGCTGACATCCTCGAAGCCTTGCGGTCCGCGATTACGCAGCACCCTAACCTGCGGTCCCTGCGCCGTCTGCACAACCATGGCGAGGTCGAGCCAGCCGTCATTATCGATATCGACCGCGGTCACTCCCCAGCCCCGCGTCGCGTCGTTGATCGGCAGCGGAACGCGCTCGAAGCGCTTGCCCTCCACATTGCGCCAGAGGGTTACGCCCGGCGCGCCAGCATGGGTGACGGCCACATCCATCCATCCATCTTTGTCGAAGTCGAAGACATACACGCCAACCGCCGGCGGAAGTTTTGCAGATGCGTCGTAGAGCGGCAGGGGCTTGAATTTTCCTTCGCGGGGATTGAGATACACGGTGGGAATCCCCGTGCCGGCAACCACGAGATCGACGGCACGATCATTGTTGATGTCGGACAACATCGCAGCGCCCGCTTCGCCGCCCAGTCCGGTTTCGCTGGTCCAGTTGGTGAAGGTTCCATTCCCGTTGTTGCGCCACAAGACGCTGCCGCCCACCTTCCCAGCGACAAACAGGTCGAGATCGCCGTCGTGGTCGAAATCGATGAAGGTCATGCCACTTGGATGGTTGACAGGCTGAATTCCCGCAGACTTGGTGACGTCGGCAAACTTGCCGCTACCCAGGTTGCGAAACAGCACAACGCGGTCCGACATCGCCACCGCCAGATCGGCCTTGCCATCATTATCGAAATCGCCGGCCGCACAAGTCACACCTTCGCCGGAAGCTTGCAGCCCGCTCTCTTTCGGCGGCACCTCGGTCCAGGTGCCTCCCACATTGTGGTACAGCCGGATCGGCTGCGGAGACGTATCGCCGACGGTGACCAGACTGTACTTTCCGTCACCGTTGGTGTCGATCATGCACATGCCCCCGCCGCCCGCCTCAGTGGAGATCGCGTCTGCCGTCTTCCCTATAGGCTGTGCGACGAGCGTGACCGGAATCATCGGACCCACCTGCGGCTCGGCGCTGATCACATCCTGCGCCGTCGAGTAGCGGCCCTGCTCGCCGTAGTTCAGCGTCATGGCGGAGGAGATGTGGTCGCGCGTGAGGTGTTCGAAGATCAACAAGTGCTGATGAGCAGCCTCAGCATTCCCCGACCGCTGGTAGGCTCGCGCCAGTCCAAACTCGGCGGAGGCATGAACTGGATTCAGCGTGAGGGCTTCCTGAAATTCGGCAATCGCCTTGTCATACTGCTGAAGCTGCGTGTAAAACGTGCCGAGAAAATAATGCGCGTCGGGATCGTTGGGGTCGATCTTCACCACGCGCTGGAAGTCGTCGAGGGCGTCCTGCGTCTTGCCTTCCGAGCGATGCAGCAGCCCGAGGTTGTACCACACCCGCGGATTGTTCGGCTCCTTCGCGGCGGCGGCTTCGAGCGCCTGCTGCGCCTCCGGAAGTTTCTGCAGATTCAGCAACGCGATTCCCCGGTTCAACTGCGCCGTCGCCAGCGCCGGATCGGCCTTGATCGCGGCGTCGAATTGTTCCACGGCTTTGGCCATCAGTTGCTGGTTCATGTAGGCGACGCCCAGGTTGTTCAGCTTGGCGGCATTCGCAGGGACGGCTGCTGCATCGGCGGACCACGCCGTCAGCGCGAACGAACACACAACCGCGCCAAGCAGAATACGGCGCACAGCAGCAAACATTCGGGGAGTCTCCTCGGTCGGAATGGCGAGCGGTAGGCTGATTATAGAGGAACCCTCGTCCTTGCCATCCACGCGCGATCAACCCCACAAAGTCGGCAGTACGTCCCCACTTGCGGACTGCGACGAATTCCCTTCGGGATTAGACCGTTTGCGCTCAGCCTTATCAATAGTTGAAACATACTAGGCATGTTGATCCTGATGACTCGCCTCCATGCTTTCCTTGACGGAGGAGAAATTCGCGGGCGATACTCACTTGCCCGACTACGAAGATCCACCACTGAGGACACGGAGAGCACGGAGAAGAACAAATCATTCGTTTACCACAGAGGCACAGAGACACCGGGATGAAATGTGAGAAACCACAGCTACAATTTAGACCGCAACAAGTAAAGCGTCAGCCTTAGCTGCGGGATTTGATCCTCCTCCCGTTTCCCCCAGTCTCCTTTTTCTCTGTGTCTCCGTGCCTCCGTGGTGAATGAATCTGCTGTACAGGAGCAATCTTGACCAACATCAAGCTGGTGGAAGACGCCGAAGCGCAAGGTGAAGTTGCGAAAGTGTATGACGAGTGGCGCGCTCTGCGCGGTCGCACCCAGATGCCAGGAATACTGAAGTGCTTCAGTGCGCGGCCCGATTTTCTGCGACAGGTGATTGCGTTTTCCGACACTGTGCATTTTTCCGATGGCCACCTCACCCGCCGCATAAAGGAGGCCATCGCCAGCTACGTATCGTCGCTCAACCGCTGTCCGTATTGACTGGACTCGCACGCTTACTTCCTGCGTGAACAGGGAGCCAACGACCAGACAGTACAGGCGATTATGCGAGGCGATCTCGATGGCGCCGGGCTCAGCGAGCCCGAGCGCCTGTTGCTGGAGTTCGCTCGCAAGATCACCTTCGAGGCCTACAAGATCACGCGCGCCGATACCGACCCGTTGCGTGCCGCCGGCTGGAGCGAAGAGCAACTTGCCGAGGCGGTCTTCATAGCGGCCATGTTCGCTTTCTTCAACCGTGTGGCCGACGCCTTCGGCATCGAGCCCATGGGCTATCTGGCGATGGGACACGTGTCGGAGTGATAGGGGTCCTTCGACTCCGGTTCGCAAAGAACGCGAACCTCCGCTCAAGATGCCAGTCGCAGATTGAAGCGCGTGAACTGAAATAAAAGAAGGCGACCCTCGCGAGCCGCCTTTCTTCTACAGCAGATTAACTACACAGCGGTCGAGTGCCCGCCGCAGCAACTGTGGCTAGCGGCCACGGCGCTGGACATGCAGCATGCGCCGCCCTTGGCGCAGCACGCACCGCCTTTAACGCAGCAATCAGGTTTTGCGTTGATGGACGAGGTTGTTGCCATGGGGCATTTATCGCCACAGCAGCCTTTGCCTTTGCCCTTGGCCATCATGGGGCACTTGCCGTCAGCGCAGCAGGCCATCTTGCCGTTTTTGTCTTTCGACATCATGGGGCAAGCCTTGGCTGCTTTGCCATCCTTCGATGACATCATCTCGCCGCCGCAGCACTTGGCATCTTTGCCGCAGCAGCCTTTGCCCTTTTCGCAAGCCATCTTGCCGTCGGGGGCCTTGGCCTGATCGCAACAGGCGCAGGCCTTGGCGTCGTTCGAAGCCGGAGCGGGTGTGGATTGGGTTGCGTTCTGCGCCATCAAGCCCAGCGCCATAACCAGTGTGCTCAGAATTACTAATGCTTTCGATTTCATATCGTCCTCAAGATTTCGGTTGTGCGAAGAAGAAGCCTCGCGCATTTTCACCAGGAGCGGAGAATCCCAGGACCAGCAAACTGCAGGTCCCTCGACTATGCGGCTACGCCGCTCCGCTCGGGATGACAACCAATGAAGGGAAGGGCGCTCTAAATCCTGAGGTCGGTTTTCTTTTCCGTGATAGGCCGGACAAATTGCGGGGCATCAGCCAGTATCGCCGCGCGCGTGGAATACAACTGGGGTAGCGGAAGGATTCCAGTTACCGGGCCGTCGGCACTCAACTGCTTCGACAAGGAGGTACCGGTTACCACCAGGAATGCCAACGGCCGGACTGGCATGTCGCTCACCGCACAACAAGGCATTTCTCCGCAGCTGCGCGGAAGAGTTTCTGGTTGTGCCGGGCAACAGGGCATGGCATCCGCGTACTCGTTCGGCCCGGAGGGAGGAGAGGAGGCCTGCCCTTCGGAAGAGATTGCCGGCTGATCGGCGCGCATGGCTCGGCTATGACAGCGCATGCCAGCAGCGTCCGTGGGGGTAATCGCCAGCCCTGCTTCGGCCCAAAAGCCGATGGCCAGGACCAGCATCAGCGACAAAACTCTCCGCGTTATGAGCCGCGAATTCATGCTGAAGCTATTCTCCCGGGCTAACGACACTCCGGTCTGTGATTTGCATCACTGATCGCCGGTTCGCCGGCTCACAGCGGCGATTCGCCGGATTTGCCCAATTTCCATCGACCGCACTAGACTGCGAAGAGCGAGTGGGACATTGACCAATCAACACTGAAACGGCGCATTCGACGATTCACTGACCACTAGCCACGATTCACTGGGTTCCCATGCGCGCGATGGTGCTCGAAAAACCGGCTCCCGTGGAAAGGTCGCCGCTGGTCCTGCGCGAGGTTCCCCGGCCGGTTCCCGCCGCCGGCCAGATTGGTGTCGCGGTCCGCTGCTGCGGCGTATGCCACACCGATCTGCACACGGTGGAAGGCGAACTTACACTGCCGAAGCTGCCGGTCATCCCCGGCCACCAGATCGTCGGCATCGTAGAAGCCCGTGGTACTGGCGCAAACCGCTTTCGCGAAGGTGACCGCGTCGGCATTCCCTGGCTGCATCGCACCGATCAGACGTGCGCCTTCTGCCAACGTCATCAGGAAAACCTCTGCGACCATGCGCAGTTCACCGGCCTGAACGTGGATGGCGGCTATGCCGAATACGCGGTTGTCGGTGAAGACTTTGCCTATCCCATCCCGCCCACGTTCTCGGATACCAATGCCGCTCCACTGCTCTGCGCCGGCATCATCGGCTATCGTTCCTACCGGCTGAGTGGAGCGCAGCGCGGAGAACGGCTCGGACTCTTCGGCTTTGGAGCCTCGGCTCACATCGTGTTGCAGTTCGCCCGTCACCTGGGCTGTGAGGTGTACGTCTTCAGCCGGGGCGAGGCGCATCGCCAGATGGCGTTGCGGCTGGGCGCGGCATGGGCCGGGGATGCGAGAGATGATCCCGGCGAACCACTGGATGCAGCGATCATTTTCGCTCCTGCCGGTTCGTTAGTGCCGGAAGCGCTGGGCAAGTTGCGAAAGGGTGCAACCCTGGCGCTGGCGGGTATCACCATGAGCCAGATCCCGGCCATGGACTACGAGTTGCTCTATCACGAGCGCGTGTTGCGCAGCGTTGCCAACAGCACCCGCCAGGATGCGCGCGAGTTCCTCGATCTGGCCGCTGAGGTTCCGGTGCATACCGAAGTTCGGACGTTCGCGCTCGAAGACGCCAATCGCGCGCTTCAGCTCCTGAAGGTCAGCAAAATTGATGGCGCGGGCGTGCTGGTGAGCTAGACGGCTGCTGAAAAATCCCTGGCAATGCCCGATTCGGGTAGACCTGGCCTTTAAGCCAGCGTCTAAGTGGTTGAATTGTTGTTGTCCCGAGCGGGCTTCAGCTTGAGAGGGATTTTGCATTCCTGCGTTTCCGGCAGCGTGCAGGCTCACGCAGACTGCAGGTCCCTCGACTCGGCCAGTGCTTGCGTCAGGCAAAATTCGCGCCTGACGCTTCATCGCACTGTCCTCCCTCGGGATGGCAATCGCAAGGGGTTAACAGGCGCTCGACCTCGCTTCCCCACCTGCGGTACATTCTTGCAGCAGGCATTTACAACCGTTTGTCCCTTAATCGACTCCTGGGAGCATCGATGAGCAAAGCGTTCCTGTTCACCGCCTTACTCGTACTGAGCATCATTTCTTTCTCGCCGACGCGCCTGATGGCGCAAGGCAGCAAGTTTGGACCGTCATCGGCATGGGTTAGCAGTCCAGGTTCCTTCGCGACCGCCGCCAAAACAGCCTGTGGCAGCCAAAGCGATATCGAAGCCTGCTTTACCGCCCAGATGCAGAAGGCGGGAGCCTCGACCGCCGCAGTCGCGTTCTCCCACGCCCTCTACCAGGTCGTCCATGAAGCCGGCTTCATGAGCAGCTTCAACCACGTGGGCCCGGTAGACATCGCGTGGGTGCTTTACCCGCTTCGCCCAACATCGGAATATGGCCTGCTGCTGGTGAACGGCTCGCCCGCTATCGTCAACGCCGAAGATCTCAAGCTGCTCGACCACCAGGGCCTGCAACAGAGCCTGCAGTATCAAACCTTGCAGACCGAGTTCCCCAAGGTCGGGCTGTGGCCGGGTGACCGTGACGGAACCACCTGGCCGCAGTCGCAGCCGGGACCGAACGGTGGCGTGCAGTTCACGCTGGCCTATCCTTTGCGGAACGGCTGCCGGACCTGCGCACACGCCGGCGTGGCGCTGTTCAACTGGAACTTTGATGCCAGCGGAAAATTTACCGGAACCACTTTTATGGGCATCACCTCACCACCGCTGCACGAGAGCGGATCCCCCACCGCCATGCTGCGTTGAGTCGAGCTGCGGATCGCCTTGCAGAGAGCAACTACGAAAGATTTCTGGATGACAGCTGGTGCCCCGCGCCCGCTGCACCAATACTTCAAGCACGATGAGGAGCAAACTGTGAAAATCCTTTGCATGCTAGCTACCTTGCTTGTACTGGCCACTGTCTCACTTGCCCAGGCTGCCCCGCCGGCGGCACCTCCACCGAGACCAGGGGCCTTCGGAACATCCGCCGTCTGGCCGGTCACTCCCGAATTCCTGAAGAGCGCACACGCCGCCTGCGACAACGCCAAGCAGCCGCCCAGCTTCGAGGAATGCTTCATCGATCAGATGGCCAAGGCCGGCGCGCCGCCCGACGCGGTCAAGTTCACGCGAGAGCTGTATGAGGCAAATCAACAAGTCGGCATCATGGGCCGCCTGCACGCGTTTGGAGACTTCGCCATGACGTGGGTGGTCTACCCTCTGCGCGCCAACGACAATAACGGCATCATGTTCGTCAACACAAACCCGAATTTCATCGACATCGACGATCTGAAGAGACTCGACAAGGCGGCGATGCTGAAAGATCCGGTTTTTCTGGAATTCAAGCAAACCAGTCCCAACCTCGACGTCTGGCCGGGTGATCGCAGCGGAGCAAGCGTCTATGTGGAATATGCCCGGACCTATGCAGCGGACAAGCCGGATGATCTCCGCTTCCTGTCCAGCTATCCGCTGATTGACGGATGCCACGCCTGCGCACGTCATGGCTACGCGAACTTCTGGTGGGACTTCGACTCCAAGGGGAACTTCCTGGGCACCAAATTCATTAGCGTTTCCCGCGTCCCTCCCCCGATCAAGCGCGCCCGGCCAAGGCCGCCAATTGGCTCGGTACCGGCTATGCCCGGCGTAACCACGCCGCCCCCGGCCCCTCCTCCGCAATCCGGTGCCACCGCCCCGGAACCGGCAACGACCGCGCCTCAGCCGCATTAATGCATGGTTCGGGCTAGACTCTGTTCGCTAACCGGCATCCAGGCCGGGGCCACAAGCTCCGGCCATTTTCTTTTGCCTCATCGCAGTCTCGCGCGGCGCCGCCGATTCACTTCCACGGCTCCAGTCCCGTCCCAAGTCGAAGATGTTCCCCTCTTTCCCAGTCGAAACTGCACCTCTCTGCGGGACATGCGAACCGATAACCAGTTTTTAATCAGCAGCTTACGCGGTCATATTTAAGTCAGACGAGAGTCATCTCCTAACCATTGATGCCATCCTCGATCCGGCCTACTGTGCAACCCACGAGAGCGCAGATCCGGCTCGATCCGCTCCCGGCCCGACAAGGAATAAAGGAGGAACCATGAAAACCCGTGCAACCATTGGACCCTTCGTGACCTTAGTTCTGACTCTGGCGGTGCAACGCGCCGACAAAGCTCTGCAGATTTCCCACGCCCCGTCGGAGCGGGTGGCCAACAGCCTTCGCCTGGCGCGCGTGCTGGCGGCTAGTCGGACGCTCAGTGCGTCCGGCGACGATCGCCGCCAGGGTACGGGTGCGCCAGAGTGCTGCCGGCAATTTCGTTACAGCAGCTCGTAAGCGTCGGGTCCGACCGCACCGGATCGCTGACTCCTACGAGGTAGAGAGGATCGGAGCAGCTTCGCGGCAAGTTTCTCCTCACCCTAAGGAAGTCACCGCCGCCACAACCTATGGGAGGCCGTCATGAAAGCACAAATCGCAAGTCTGGCAGTAGATCAGAGCCGTGCAGTCGCAATCGAATCCGACGGCATTCCCACCGGGTCAGCGGCGGCGGCGGAGTTTGCCAGGTTGTCCTCAACTCCGCGAATGGACTTTAGCCAGGATGAACCGGAGTGGCGTTTGCCAACGCGCATCGCCTTTCGCTTCGTATTCGCATACTTCCTGTTGTACGTCCTCCCCTTTCCTTTGGCCCATCTCCCGCACGGCGACGCGGTGATTTCCTGGGTGGGCCGCAGCGTGCTGCACGTGAACTACAAGTTGACGGACGTCTTCACCGGCAGCAGCGACATGGCTTACCACTATGTCCAGTTGCTATGCACGCTCACGCTCGCTGCCGCCGCTACCATCCTGTGGTCTCTGTTAGACAGCCGGCGAAAACACTACGAGAGAATGCACCAGTGGCTCAGGCTGGGTGTCCGTCTGCTCCTCGGCAGCGCGATGATCGGCTACGGAATGGCCAAGCTGATTCCCACGCAGATGCCCGCCCCGGCGTTGTCCACGTTAATCCAGCCGTACGGCCAATCCTCACCCATGCACCTCCTGTGGACATTCATGGGCGCTTCCAGTGGATATGAAATGTTCGCCGGAGCAGCCGAAATGCTGGGGGGCATATTGGTTTTCTTCCCTGCACTCACCACCCTGGGAGCGCTCGTCTTGATTGCCGTCCTGAGCAACGTCTTCATGCTCAACATGTGTTACGACGTGCCCGTGAAGCTGTTCTCGTTTCACTTGTTGCTAATGGCGGTGTTCCTGGCAGCGCCGGATTTGCGAAGACTTTCAGATCTTTTCCTCTACCGCCGGAAAGCTCAGCTCAAAGCCAGTCCGCCGTTATTCAAGCGCAAGTGGCTCAACCGCGGATTACTGGCGTTACAGTTGGCGCTTACGGCTCTGTTCGTGATGATCATGCGGCTGTATTCCAGTTATGAGTGTATAAGCAGCACGAAATGACCGACCAAGCCACCGTTTTACGGCATCTGGACGGTTGAAGAGTATGTAGTTGACGGCAAGGTCCAGCCGCCGCTCCTGACGGAGGCCAGCCGGTGGCGGTATGTGACCTTCGACTCTGCAGACCGGCTGACCGTGCAATCCGTAGACGATTCCGTGCAGCGCTTCTTCCTGCAGCTTGACCAAGCCAAGAGGTCGTTCAGCCTGGCAAAACGCCTCGATCCTAACTGGAAGGCCGAACTCGCGTATCAGAATCCCCAGCCCGATGTGCTTACCGTGGCGGGTGACTTCGACGGCCATCACATGACGGCCAGCCTGCGCCGGACGAATGAATCGAAGTACCTGCTGACCAGCCGGGGCTTTCACTGGATCAACGAATACCCTATGCAACAATGAGGGCCCTCCAGAGGCTGTACCATAGGAACGGCAATCCGATAACCATGGCGACGAGTTCACAACTCGACCCCCAGGATGTACCGATGCTGGTCTACGACGGCTCGTGTGGATTCTGCAGCCGTTCGGTTCAGTTCATCCTGCGGCATGAGCGTCGGCACGAATTGCATTTCGTGCCCCGCGATTCCGAACTGGGCAAACAACTGCGCCGCACCTATGGCATGGAGGCCGTCGAGTCCATGCTGTGGGTAGAACGCGGCCAGGTCTTCGCCGAATCCGGTGCGGTGATCAAAGCCGCCGGCTACCTGGGCGGAGGGTGGTCCTTCCTGGCGGCCATCGGCTCGCTCTGCCCACGCTTCCTCTTGAATGCGGGCTATCGATTCATCGCCAGAAATCGCCGCCGGCTCTCCTCCGGCGCGGCGGTTTGCCTCGTCCCCCGCCCTGAGCAACGCAGCCGATTCCTCGGCTGAGACAGCCGTAATGCCAAGACTCCGCAGGCGGCCACCGAATAAGGGAAGCGCCGACGAGTTTGTTTTCTCGCCCCGGTCTCACGCGCCCGCTGCATCTCGCTCTTCTTGCTGACCTTGATCCACACTCGAAGGACCCCACGGCGCTGTAAAGTGCCGCGTCCCGACGGGCATCTACCACGCTAACTACCTATTCCTCAGCATTTTACTTGGTCACCTTCAAGTCAGACGCGAGTCACCCCTTAACCATTGATGGCATTTTCGATCCGCCCTACTGTGCAACTCACGAGAGCGGCAATCAGCCATGAATGGCTGACCTGCTCTGGTCGGGGGAAGCACCTGGAGGTGGGACAAACATCCCGCCTCCGGGTGGCGAAGCAGCCCCGCAACCACAACCCGGCAGCCCGGCAGACTTGGCCCGCCGCCAATAAACCCTGACCTAGGAGGTCGTCATGAAGAACCAAATCTACAAGCCATTCCCGGGGAGCGTCCCCACCATCACCGCCAGCCTGATTTTAGGTTTCGCGCTGACCATGTTCATGCCCGGGGCTTCGGCCAGCACCGTCTCCTTTACCTTCGCCTATACCTGCAACATGTACGACGGCAGTTGCGCCGAATTCTCGGGACTATCGACGGCGAGCAACACGGGACAGACCTCGGCAGAGACGGGAATCTCGATTGCCTACGTTAACGGACATCCCGTCACAGGCGGTGAGCTCTCGTACGTCAGTGCTCCGGCCAGCTACGCTTCGCAAGACATGTTTACCTGGGGTGCTTTGTACGACAACCCAGGCGGAAGTGGGAGCATTAAAGGAAGCGTTTTTGGCTTGGGAGCGGGCAGCACCTTGCTGACGATCACAGGCTTTCTACCTGGAGGCAGGAGTGGTGGTACCGCGGATAGCGTTTCGCAAGAATATTTCAATGACGGGTTTCAGGGGTTCATCAATCCTACAATCCTGAGCGCCTTGGGAATGGATCCCTCCATCACCTTCGGGCGTGGTTATCTCGAAGATTATTACGTGTTCTACTGGGCCGGCGACGACGGAGAGTACGACATAGGCGCCACGGTTTACTTCACGCCGACCCCCGAACCCGGCACATTGGGCCTTTTCGGCACCGCCGTGGTCGGCCTCGCAGGCGTCTTGCGCCGCAGATGGATCGGCTAGATCCTGCGGCCCTGCTCGGCTTCATCGGGCGGGAGCAGCTTCGCGGGGCTGCCTCCGTCCCAAGGTTCATAACCTCCCGCTTCCACCTGACCTGAAGGAGGTCGTTATGAAAAACCTCACGATTCGTTCTTTCCTGTGCCACCAGCGCACCCTCGTCGCCAGCTTGATGCTGATTCTGGCGGTCACCCTGTTCTCGGGCACAGCCTCGGCAGGCACCGTAACCTTCAACTTCTCTTACGCGTGCGATATCGACAACGATACTTGTAACCAGACCCTATACATCGGTGGACTCCATTCTCCGGCCGGTGACTCTCTTGATTTGGGCAACATGGCCACCGTAAATTCAGACGTCGTCGGCCACACCACTCCAGTCGCCATCTCGGCAGGCTTCTTGGACTTCACCTCAGCGAACGCGACTCGAGATTTCTTCGACCCGCCTCACGATTACCAGACTTGGTACGACCTAAGCGGTGGCAGCGGTAGCCTTACCGGCTCGGTCTTCTCGGTGAACGGACCTCTGCTCACCATCACCTCATTCCTTCCCGGTGGGATGGGCGAGAGCGACTATCCCCTGGTTGTCGACTTCCAAGGTCCTTTTAAGGGCTACCTCAACCCATCCTTGTTGACGGCACTCGGCCTGCCGGCAGGTTCGGGTTACGGGTACGGCACCATTTTCGACCAGGAAAACGGCTTCAATGTCATCACCAACTACAACGTAACCATTACGTTCACGCCATCACCGGAACCAGGCACCCTGGCAATGTTCGGCAGTGGCTTCCTCGGCCTGGGCGGATTGCTGCGCCGGCGATTCGGCGCGGTTTCTCAACTGCGTCGCAGACCCAGCCTCTAAGCGTTCGCTGCTCTGATACCTGCGGAGCGTCGCCCTTCCGACATTGCCTGAGAATCTGCTCGGCCGAAGCCCCCAAGCTCCGGCCATTTTCTTTTGCCTCGAGTTTCTTCGCCTTGACGCCCCGCCCGCCCGCGTTGATTCGCTTCGATGAGTTACGCCTGAGCTGCAATCGAAGAGATCTGCGACCCTCGTCCTCATAGAACGTACTTTGCCGATGGGCATTCCGCTACCTAACTAGCATTTTTGTCAGCACTTTGCGTGGTCACCTCTAAGTCAGACGCGAGTCACCTCTTAACCATTGATGGCATCTGCGATCCGCCCTACTGTGCAACTCACGAGAGCGGCAATTAGCCATTCGTGGCTGACCTGCTCTGGTCGGGGGAAGCACTCCGGAGGTGGGGACAAACATCCCGCCTCCGGGTGGCGAAGCAGCCCCGTAACCACAAACCAGCGGCCCGGCAGCTTCCCCGCCGCCACAACCTGACCACTAAGGAGGTCGTCATGAAAAACCCAACTAGCAATCACCAAATCGGCATGATGAGCAAAGCGACTTCGCGCCAAAACGTCCTCGCGAAAACCCTGATGGCGCTCAGTCTCTTGGTCCTCAGTGCGTGGCCAGCGCTGGCCGGAACGGTTGACTTCAAGGACTGGACTGCCAGCTTCAGCAACAGCACAGAGACATGGACCAACACCAGTGACGCTGGTACCGTTACAGGAACAAGCCATTGTCCCGGGTGCTATGGAGCTCCTACAGGGACCTACGGCGTCGCCACTCCGATCACCCCGCAACTCTTCACCACCGAGTTCAACAGCAACGGAAAAGCGGTACCTCAATCGATCAGCTTCAATTTCTCCAGTGGTTATAGGTGGGGAGCAGGCGGAGAGCTCTTTCTCGGCAACATTCACGAATACTACGCCTACACGATTTCGGCTTGGGACTTCAATAACAATCCCATCGACGTGAATACCTGGACGACACCCAACGGTCTCCAGTCCGAATATCTTAACGGCGCTGTGGGCCAGATGGGGTATTTCTCAACCAGTTCCACCATGCGTTGCCGTACAGACGGTACGGCCCTATGCACCTCCACTGGAAACTCCGAGAACTTCTATGTAAACGATCCGAACGCCGACCCCAACAGCGGCCAGGGAGGAGTCATCCCCCTCGGCGGTTTGCAAAATGTTGGCAGGATCGAGCTGACGTTGTTCGCCAGCGATCTTGGACAGAATGCGCAATCCGGCGACTTCATCCTGTTCAACGTGGGAACGCCAACCCCCGAGCCGGGCAGCCTTTTTCTCTTTGGCTCGGGCATTGCGGGCCTGGCTGGATTTCTCCGGCGACGATTACTCAGCTAGCTCGCAAAGCTAGGTTATCCGTTTCAGCGGGAAGCAGCTTCGCGGCACAACTGCTCCTCATTACGAGAGAAATCGCCGCCCCAACCCAGACCTAAAGGAGGTCGTCATGAAAACGTCAGTCAGCACTTTCGCAAAATTTGCCGTTGCCATCGCAGTTTTGTGCGGAGCCCTTCAAAGCGGCATTGCCCAGGACACAGCTTCGCCGCTGAACCTCACTGATGGGAACCGCAAGGTTCACATCCTTCCCCTGCCTGGTAGCACTCGGTCGGATGCTGCTCTGGCACCTGGCGCGCTCACCTTCCACGGCGGACCAGTGATGTCTAACGTAACAACGTTTGCGATATACTGGATGCCGCCCACCCTGCAGAACGGCTCAGCTACCACCATCACGTCCCACTATCGAGCTGTCCAGCAAGCCTTATTAGAGGAATATCCTGGTCATGGAATCGGCAACAACAACACCCAATACGACAGCAGCTGCCTTATCTGGAGCGTCTGGGGTGAGGCCGACGACTTTCACTGTAACTATCTGATTCAACTAAACGGCACGGTGGACAGCTATTACGTCCAGAACAAGGGCAGCCTGGGTGGCTCGTACGTGGATAAGTCTCCTTACCCCTCTGGCGGCTGCACCAACCCTCTCACCGGGGGCAACTGCATCTCCGACGCCGATCTGCGGGCCGAGATCCAAAAGGACCTGCCGGCTTTGGCCAAGAAGGGCTGGACGGGCAGCCTTAATCAGATGATTCTGGTCTACACCTCAAGTGGAGAGGGATCGTGCTTCGGCGACGGCCTGCATGCTTTCGACGGTTGTTCTTACCAGGCTCCGCCGGTATATATGGGTACTGGCTACTGTGGCTATCACAGCTACATCGACAATTCAGGTTTAGCGGTGATCTATAGTAACGAGCCATATCTGGACCGGTCCAGTTGTCAGGCTCCGTGGGCAACCTCTCCCAGCAACGACCCTGCGGCAGATTCGGCGGCCAGCGTAGCGAGCCACGAATTGAGTGAAGCTATTACTGATCCGCTGATCAACGCCTGGTATCAGACCGGTACTTACGCCGAAATCGGAGACTTGTGCAACTTCAACTATGGAACCAATACCTGGGACCTCAACAAGTCCGGAACATATCTCGCCAATCAACTCTGGGATGGTGTTCCCTTCGAGTTGCAGATGCAGTATGACAACCATACTGGATCCTGTGTGCAGGTCGGGCCCTAGGCTCCTTCCTGGCCAGCCAAAAATACCCAGCCTCGGCACTGAGCGAGGCTGGGTTGTAATGTCTTAGCTGCGCTCTGATTGCCCCGTCCCCTTTTTCCTCCGATTCCACAGCCTTCCACAGACATGCACCAACAACGGGCCTTGTGCCCAGCTTCTTCGGGGGCTAGTGTCAAATTGTTGATGGCAATGGCCGCGCGGAAATTGGCGAATCGTGGGCTTTGGACGCGCTTCTATCCCGTTGGCCAGCAAGGATTTCAGGCCTCCGCAAAACGGCAGTAACTGACTTGTATATATCTCTGCGGGTTCGCTCTGGCGGGTGTAAAATACAAGATGTAGCGCTTCTCTGTTGACATCCACAAGATGCTGGGCGTAATGTTCGCTTCCACATGGTTGTTTCAGGGCGTCCTGAGGGGGTAGTCAGGAACCAAAATGGAGGTCCTTCCGCCGCGATCGAGGTGATCGCAGCGGTGCTGACGTGAGGCCACTGGCGAGCTCAATCAGGCGACTCGCCGCTCGCGCCACAACAACCAGCTCTACCGTCCAATATCTCCTCTTGGGCGCGGGGCACAGCGGCACATGAGGTGCTGCGGGGTCGAACTCAGGAAGCAGGTCTCCTTTGCCGGGTTTGCGGGGAGCCTAAAGCAGGCCGACGGAGTCATCGCCAGGCGATGGCATCAGCGGTGTTCCTTCCCAAGTCAAAGGCAAAATCTCCCGGCGGGCTTCGGCTTGCCGGGAGTCGAAAACGGTTCGGGCGTAAAGCGCGGCTGCGAAGTTGCGCTGTCCGGCTTTATTGCATCGAGTAGTGCGGGCCATCAGCCCGGCCTTGTTTAGGGGTGGTAAGAGAGTTGGCGGCAACCCCGAGATTTTCTGGAACGATAGGGGTCTTTCGACTCCGGTTCGCAAAAGACGCGAACCTCCGCTCAAGATGACACCGCGAGGTGGATAGCTTAAGCGAGGCTCTTTACAAACTGCAGCTACAGTCCCGCAAGGGACGGAACAACTTAGCCCAGCACGCAGCCGAAGGCGCAGTGCTGGGTAGGCGAGATAAAGAGGTCCGAGTCCCGCTTGCGGGACGACATAAGTACAGCGGGACTTCAGTCCCGCGCAACGAAGCCGTACGCAATCATAATGGTATCCAACATACTTAAGGGAGTAAGAGCAAGATGGCCGAAGTAACTGACAAGAGCGTAGCAGCATCCACAAACGCCGCACCAACTTCTTCCCCCAAGAAGAAAGCGCCCGGCCTCACTTTTAAACGGTTCTTCACCACGGCGGGAGTCTCGCCCTACGACGAAATCGAATGGGAGCTCCGCACCGCGTCGATCACCGACTCGCAGGGCGGCGTCATCTTCGAGCAGAAAGATGTCGAGACGCCCAAAGACTGGTCGATGACCGCGACCAACATTGTGGCCAGCAAGTATCTGCATGGCACCATCGGCACGCCGGAGCGCGAGTCCGGGGTACGTGCTCTGGTGACGCGCGTGGCTGAGACCATTCGCGACTGGGGTATTGCCGGCGGATACTTCCGCACCGCCGACGACGCGGCCATCTTCCACGATGAGCTTGCCCACCTGCTGCTGCAGCAGAAGGCGGCGTTCAACTCGCCAGTTTGGTTCAACGTAGGCTGCGATCGCATCGAGCCCAACTCCGACGCGCAGAACTGGCACTGGAATCCCGAGACTGCAGCCGTCGAGCACAGTGTGACCGGCTACAAGCATCCGCAATGCTCCGCCTGCTTCATCAACTCGGTACACGATTCGCTCGACTCCATCCTGACCCTCGCCAAGACCGAAGGCATGCTGTTCAAGTGGGGCTCAGGCACGGGCAGCAACCTGTCGCCGCTGCGCTCGTCCACCGAATCGCTCTCCGGCGGAGGCACCGCCAGCGGTCCGCTCAGCTTCATGAAAGGCTTCGACGCCTTCGCCGGCGTGATCAAGTCCGGCGGCAAGACGCGTCGCGCCGCGAAGATGGTCATCCTGAACGTCGACCATCCCGACATCGTCGACTTCATCGAGTGCAAGCAGAAGGAAGAAGCCAAGGCATGGCGGCTGATCGAGGCCGGCTATGACGGCAGCGGTCCCGACAGCGAGGCTTACTCGTCGATCTTCTTCCAGAATGCCAACAACTCGGTGCGCGTGACCGACGACTTCATGTACTCGGTCGTGCGTGAAGGCGACTTCAGCACCAAGGCCGTCAAAGACGGCCGCCCGATCGCTACCTTCAAGGCGCGTGAACTGCTGCGCAAGATCTCGGACGCGACCTGGCATTGCGGCGATCCCGGCATGCAGTACGACACCACCGTCAATCGCTGGCACACGTCGAAGAACACGGCGCGCATCAACGCCTCGAATCCTTGCAGCGAGTACATGTTCCTCGACGACTCGGCCTGCAACCTGGCGTCGCTGAACCTGATGAAGTTCGCGCCCAACGGCACCTTCGACGTGGAAGCCTATCGGCACGCCTGCGCCGTCGTTATCACCGCGCAGGAGATCCTGGTCGACAACAGCGGCTATCCCGACGGAAGCCATCGGCAAGAACTCGCACGACTATCGTCCGCTTGGGACTCGGCTACGCCAACCTCGGAGCGCTGCTGATGGCCTCGGGCCTGCCCTACGACTCCGATGCCGGACGCGACTACGCAGCCTGCGTCACCGCCATCATGTGCGGCGAGGCGTATCTCCAGTCATCGAAGATCGCCGAACTCTGCCAGCCGCTCGATCCCGCTACCGACTTGACGCGTGATTATTTGTCATCACGAGGCGCAGCCGAGGGAGCTGTTTTTTCTGACAACCGACAACTGACAACCGACAACCGGCTTCCCGGAGGCGCCTGTCCCGGCTGGTACGTCAACCGCGAGCCGTTCCTCGATGTCATCCGCATGCATCGCGCCTCGGTGAACAACATCAACCGGACGAACGTTCCCGCTTCCCTGCTCGACGCCAGCAAAGATTGCTGGGACGAAGCTCTGAAGCATGGCGAGAAGTTCGGCTACCGCAACGCGCAGGTCACCGTGCTCGCGCCCACCGGCACCATCGGATTCATGATGGACTGCGACACCACCGGCATCGAGCCCGACCTGGCGCTGGTGAAGTACAAGAAGCTGGTTGGCGGCGGCATGATCAAGATCGTCAACAACACCGTGCCGGCAGCGCTGTTCAAGCTCGGCTACTCCAGCGACCAGACCAACGCCATCGTCAGCTACATCGACGCCACCGGAACCATCGAAGGCGCGCCCGGCATCAAGGACGAGCATCTGCCCGTCTTCGACTGCTCGTTCAAGCCGTCGAAGGGCACGCGCACCATTCACTACTCCGGCCACCTGCGCATGATGGCCGCCGCCCAGCCGTTCATCTCGGGAGCCATCTCCAAGACCATCAACATGCCCGAGAACGCTACCGTCGACGAGATCATGGAAGCCTACATCTCGGCCTGGAAGCTCGGGCTGAAGGCGGTCGCCATCTATCGCGACGGATCGAAGAAGGCGCAGCCGCTCAGCTCCATGGGCTCGGCGACGCACAAGTCGGCGAAGGGCGACGATAACTCGGTCAAAGCGGGTGCCCCATCCTCGTCGGCTGGGGTTAGCGGACAGGGTGGGAGCGAATCCGTCGACGAATCCTCCGAGCCGCCGCGCGCCGTGCGGCATCGTCTGCCCGACGAGCGCCTGTCCATCACCCACAAGTTCAACGTCGGCGGACACGAAGGCTATCTCACCGTCGGCCTCTACCAGAACGGCATGCCGGGTGAGCTGTTCATCACCATGGCCAAGGAAGGCTCGACCGTCAGCGGACTGATGGACAGCTTCGCCTGCGCCGTGTCGCTGGCCCTCCAGCACGGCGTGCCGCTCAAGCTGTTCTGCGAGAAGTTCGCGCACACCCGCTTCGAGCCCAGCGGCTGGACCCATAACCAGGACATCGGCTACGCCAAGTCGATCATGGATTACATCTTCCGCTGGCTGCAACTGCGCTTCCTCACCGGACAGCAGCAGGCGCTGTTCGACGGCCTCCGCCCCAAGTACTTCGGAGCCCCCGCCCCCGGCACCCCGGATGACAACGGCTACGGCACGGGTGCGTCATCACAGCCTTCTGATTTGTCATCAACGAGGCGCAGCCGAGGGATCTGCTTTTACTGACAACCGACAACTGACTACTGACAACCACGAGATCCCAGGGGGATCGAGTACCGCCCACCATCACGCGGCCGACGCGCTCAAAGAACTGATCGACATGGGAGACGCTCCCAGTTGCCACGTCTGCGGCGCCATCATGACGCGCAATGGAAGCTGCTACCGCTGCATGAGCTGCGGCAGCACTAGCGGGTGCTCGTAGAAGATTTTCGAGGTTAGCGACCACTGTTGGGTGCCCCGTTCTAGCCTTCCTTTGGCTAGGGCGGGGTCTTCTTTCCCATCCAACCTCAAACTATTTTCTTGTGGTCATCCGTCACTGACTCCACTTCCCGTCTTCCCTACCCTGACTCCATGCCGTCCGGCCTAAAGCGGTACCAGGAGAAACGGGATCTCCACTTCATCACGTTCAGCTGTTACCACCGCCAGCCGTTCTTCTCGACTCCGGCGGCCTGCAATCTATTCGAACGGGCGCTGGAGCGCGCTCGGGTTCGGCTCGGCTTCTTCCTGACCGCCTATGTTGTCATGCCCGAACATGTCCACCTGCTGATCTCGGAGCCCGAGCGCAGCACCTTGGCGAGTGCCATCCAGGCAATCAAGCAATCCGTCTCTCGAAAGTTAATCGCAGAGCGGGAACACTTCTGGCAGGAACGTTATTACGACTTCAATGTCTACACGGCGAAGAAGCGGGTCGAGAAGGTTTGTTACATCCACCGAAATCCGGTCAAGCGTGGACTGGTCGAGCATCCAGAAGACTGGCGATGGAGTAGCTTCCGCCACTACGTGACGGGAGAGAAAGGTACCGTGGAGATTGAGTCTCACTGGACTGGACGTCGCCGCGAGAAGTTAGGAATACATCCGAAGGTACGAATAATTCCGAGTCAATCGATGTAACGGCCCCGCCCTAGCCAAAAGAAGGCTAGAACGGGGCACCCGTGTTGGAGTATGCTTGGCCGGGCCGCCCGCCACCCACTTTGGAGTCTGCTTGGCCCGGCCACCCGCCCGGGGAAAAACTTTAGAGCGCCACTATGCTCCACGTCGTCCTAGACACCTCCATCTACCGACAAGATCCCAAGCGCGAGAAGTCGGCGTTCCGGGCGCTTACCCGGCTGTGCCAGGGGAAGAAGGTAAAGCTTCATGTCCCGGATTTCGTGAGGCGCGAGTTTGTCTCCCAGCAAAAGCAGTTCATGGAGAAAGACATACTTGCGGCGCAGAAAGCCGCTGAGGCCATGATTAAGAAGGCCGTAGAGGGAGAGATCGTAGAGCATGCGGAGGGGATTCTGGCAGAAGCGGAGGAAAGCCTCAAGAAAGTGCAGGCATGGGCCGTTGAAACATTTCAGTCGTGGGTGAAGAAATGCGATGGGCGGGTGGCCCGGGCAACGCCCTCGATAGGTGAATGGTTCTCGGGTGGGGCGGGTTCTATAGAAGGGGATGTCAAGAGAAAAACACTTCTCCCAGGACCGGAGGGAGAGGTTTCTCTTGCCATCCAGCCCCTGTCGCCGGGGTTCGGGATGTAGGTGCGCAGTGCGATGACCGGTTTCAGGTTCACGCTTAACGTCGTTCGGGACGGAAGCTACTCTAGCCTTAGGGTAGGCAAAATGCCAACCATGGTTCTATCGGAGACTCGCCCGCCGGAGCGGACGGCACTATGGCTTTGTTGGGTTGTCCGAGGGAGCATAGGGTGGCCCATGAGACTTGCTGCTTCCTGGCAGACGTAGCCTAACCCGCCCAGGATACTTACCCTCGAACCCGAGCTTGCAGAACCGATAGACAATCGCGGAAGTGATTCCGGTCTCATCCTGCGGAACTGCGCGCTCAAGCGGCTTGTAGCTTCAGATAGTCGGCGTCGAACGGCTCTCCTTTCTTCCACACATGCAAGGTGATGGCGGCGATCTTGCGGGCCAGGGTGAGCCGCGCCAGCTCGGGCTTCATCCCCTTTCGTAGAAGGTTTTCGTAGAAGTCGCGAAACACTCCCGGGCAGGCGCTGGCGGTCGTAGCTGCACTCTTGAATAGGTTCTTCAGATCATGATTGTGGTTCTGGTTCAAGCCGCGAATCAACACCGGCTTCTTGCTGCGTTGCAGTTGTCCGTTGACGAAGCCATAGTCGGCACTGCTGCGGGTTTCCAGCGCCAGCCCGCAGTAGGCCCAGAACGGCCGCTTGCTGCGGAAGCGGTGCGGCGTCTGCACCCGCCCGATCAGCAGGGCAACGCGGATCGGACCCAGCCACGGCACCGTGCGCAGCAACTTCGTCTCGTCATGCTTGCGGCATTCCACAATCAGATCGCGGCGAGCTTCGCGGCGCAGTTGCTGCAGCAGATCCAGTTGCTGATACAGTCGCCGGGCGCGCTGTTGCAATCCCCGGTCAGTTAACTTGGCTAACCACTCCTCGCGATGCCGCGCTCCGTACGGCTTCTGGCCGGCGCAGGCTATGGCCTGGCTGCGATACAGCGCTTTCAGCCGGCCCATGGTGCGGGTGGTGTCTTCGGTGAGGGCGGCATAGCTGCGGCCCAGATGCTTCACCGCCGCCGTGCTGTTCTGCCCATGGTAGACCGGCGACAACAGTCCGGCGCGCAGCAACTCGGCCAGCTTGCGGGCATCGATGTGGTCGCTCTTGTTGCCCGCCTTCAACAGCGCATTCTTGCGCGGATTGCACACCACCAGTTGCGCCACTCGTCTCACCAGCAAATCGTACAGCCAGGCCGAGTACGTCCCCTCTTCGAAGGTTACATGCAAGCTCCCGCGCAGACCGCGTAGAAACTCCAGGATGGTGCTGGCGTGGGTGGCGATGACCGATTGCATCACCAGCTTGCCGTCGGCGTTCAGCACGGCTACGGAGATGGTGGACTGGTGGACATCGAGACCAACATACTTGATGCTATTCATCGGGTGTTCCTTTCGCACGGTGTGGATAACTGCTCTACACAGCTTCCACAGCCTACTGCGACAGGGGCGCCCTTTTATAATGCGTGGCCCAGACAATGCTCTCGACAAGTGAATGGTTTTCGGGTGCCCCATTCAACCTTCTTTTGGTTGAGTGGGGATTTTTCTTTGTCCGACGAAAAGACCCGCTCAAGCTCCGCTTGAACGGGGCACCCGTTTCATTCTCTAGTGGAGTTCGTCGAACACCCGGACAACGCTCTCAACAAGCGAATGGTTTTCGGGTGGCGGGTGGCCCGCACAACCCTCTCGACACGTAAACGATTTTCGGGTGCCCCATTCAACCTTCTTTTGGTTGAGTGGGGATTTTTCTTGGGTCAGACGAAAATCCCCACTCTAGGCCAAAACAAGGCCTAGAATGGGGCACCCGATTCTCTATCTACGCTTTTAAGGTCTTGGTTAGTCGAACCTGTAGAGTGATTCCGGCGCGCTCACGCTTTCGTCCCGTCCAGGCTGACTCGATCTCGACGGTTCCTTCTTCCCCTGTGATGTAGTGACGAAAACTGCTCCATCGCCAGTCTTCCGGCTTCACCGCCAACCCACGTTTGACCGGATTTCTGTGCATATACCGCAGCTTCTCGATTCGTTTCTTCTCGGTCCGCACATTGAAGTCGTAATAGCGGGCCTGCCAAAAGTGCTGTCCTGTGGTGACCAGCCTCCGCGCTACCGACTGTTTCATGGCCTTCAGCGCTGTGGCTAATGTGCCTACCTCCGGCTCGCTGAGTAAAAGGTGAACATGCTCTGGCATGATCACGTATCCACACACGTAGAATCCATACTTGAGGCGTGCCTGCTCCAGCGCCCATTCGAACAATGCAGCTGCACCCGGCGTTTGCAAGAGCGGCTCCCTTCGATAGCAACGGAAGGTCACGAAGTGCAGATCACGATTATCCTGGTAGCGCTTTAGTCCCCAAGGCATAAGTGAAAGGATAAGAACGTTCAGGGTGACGACGCAGTGATCTCTGACCCTGGCTGTAGTCCATTGCATGAGTTAACGAAGGTCAAAAGACCCACTCAAGCTACGCTTGAATGGGGCACCCGCTTTCTCTCTCCCTACCAAGAACACAGGGGTCACGGGGAAGAATTCAGCTTTGGGGTTCGTTCGCTTTTCTGCGCGGGCTCCATACCTCCGTGGTGAGCGGAATGTCTTATCACACACGACTGTGATCTGCGTCCTGGCAATCGATCCTGTTGGGGCGCTACTTTGGACATGCGAGGACCATGGGAGTTGTGTGTCTTCGTCCGGTTTCCGCTCTGGGCGGGGCCGTCGAGCTGGCAACGCTCTTTGAAAATAGGCCGTCAGCGTTCGCTGCGTATTGACGATTGTGCTAACAGAGGTTTGCACCTCCCGGCGACAAAATCACCGCTAAGTCCTTGGCACTCAAGATTTTGACCTTTAACTCCATTCGAATCAAGATTTTGCAACGATCGCTGCAAAATCTTGATCTCATTGGGTTTATAGGTAAAATCTTGAGCCGCAGACACTTATAGGTGCAGAAATCCGGCTAAGTGGTTGATAATTTCTAGATTTTCCCACTTTCGGACGAAGTGAGGGGGGAGGGGGGCACCCCTGATCAGTCAACGAAATTCCCAGCACCCATACTGGACCGACTCAAAGCCGAGGATACCGAATTGGTAAACAGACCATGGCGGCGAGTGGCCCGATTCCGGCTCAGGTTGGCAATGGAAGCAGGGGAAAGCAGAACTGCGGAATGTGCTGTAAAGCGTCTCGGATCAGACATGGAGCCTTATGTCCGGGGTTTCTGCGGTGCAGAGGTTTCGCTCTTAAGGAGAGGCCGCCAGATGCAGGGCGGATACATTTTGGATCAAAAGAGTTGAGCCGTGAAGCTCGGCGATGTGCTGCTTGCGAAAGTGGGCCAGCGTCCGGGTCACCGTCTCCCGTGACATGCCGATGATTTGACCGATCTCGTCGTGAGTAAGGGCAACCTTAACCCCGCGGGTAGCGGTTAGCGTGAAGCCGGAGTGTGACCAGTCCAGCATAAGGCGGGCGATGCGTTGGGTTGCGGTCGTCATGGCGAAGGAGCGGAGTTGCCGGTAGGCCTGTTGGCACTGGCGGCTGAGATGGGTGGCTGCGTGCATGCAAGCTTCATTGTGTTCTCTGAGAAACTGAAGGAATTCGGCCTGTTTCACGAAGTTTAACTGGCAGGGCTGGCCGGTCTCCGCTGTCGCATCGTACGGTGTTTCCGATATGGTCGCGTTCAGTCCCAGGACATCTCCTGGCTTGGCGATATTGAAGATCAGGGTGTGCCCTTCGCTCGATGTGGCTGACAACTTCACACGCCCCCTGCACAGAACGTAGATTCCACGGCACGCTTGTCCTTCGACAAACAAGGTCGCGCCCTCGGGATACGCGATGGTGAACTTGATCCGCTGAAACGCTTCCAGCTCCGGTTTAGGCAAATGACAGAAGAAGCCCTCGGCGCACAGGTTGCAGGTTAGACAATTTTCTACCAGCTCTATTCCGTATGGAGTATGCATCGCCTCACTTCCTTGCGGAGGCCTTCTCTTCAGCAGAATCCGTGGCAGTGGATGTGGGAAAGGGATTGTGCTCTTAACGGCCGACTGCCACAGATTCTGGGAATGATGACGGGGAGAATAGAAGGTTTTCCCGGAACACGTCTGTTCAATATTGCTCACTTGGCGATTTTGAGCTGGGATGCCGGCTCTGCCCAGTCTGGGGGACGGCCCTCTGAGCAAGAGTGCTCAGTCAGTTGCCCCCGTCCAGGAGTATTCTCCGAACAGACCAAACGCACTTCCTTAGGAGATAACGATGACAACCCCAGCAGACGAAACCTCGGAACCGACCGCAACGCCTACAGAGTCACAACCGCTCTCTGGCAAAAGTGCTTCGAAGGCGAGGCTCGCCGCCAAGCGTACCGAAATATTGAAAGCCAAGCAGAAGAAAAAACGCGACGCGCACCAGATCGCGATTCGAAGATCGCATACGAGCGGCTAGCGTCGTCTCCCTAAATTCCGGCACGATCAGGAAGCAGAATCGGGCTCCGTTTGGGTCATGCCAGGCTGTCTTTGAACCACCACAGCGCGATGTCTTCTGCGTAAACCGAGACTGCATTCTGTGTGGTCAGCCCGAACCGCAGATGATTCGTACCGTGCTGCAGGACGCCAGGATCGATCACCTTGACGAAGCTTCCGATGAACCCGTCGCTCAGGTGATGGTCGGCGACGGTCTGCTGATTGATACTCACCGTCAGCTCTATTTCGGAGCCAAAAACGTGCACGGTAAACGCAAGCAGGGAGTGCACCGTGAGGACCGCATTCGACGCGAGCGTAAAAGCCACCGGCTGCAGCAGCGTATCGTTGGGACCGGTTTCCAGCTTGCCCTTGTGAATAACGATGTAATCGCAAACGCCGTGCATACAGCCACCTCCATTCGGACAGGAATGGCGCGCAAGAAACTATAAATCCTTCCTCTGTACTACGGCGATACTCAGGTCCTTCAACTGGCGTTCGCTGACCGGCGTGGGCGCGTCGACCATGAGGTCAATGGCCTTCGCCGTCTTGGGGAAAGGAATCACCTCGCGCAGGCTTTCGGCTCCGGCGAGGATCATGACGATGCGATCGAGGCCGAGCGCGATTCCTCCATGCGGCGGCGTGCCGTATTGGAGGGCTTCCAGGAAGAAGCCGAAGCGCGCCTGCTGCTCCTCGGGAGACATGCCCATGGCCTTGAAGATCTGGCTCTGCACGTCCTGGCGATGAATACGGATCGACCCCGAGCCGAGTTCGGTGCCATTCAGGACCACATCGTAGGCGAGTGCGCGCACGCCGCCCGGATCGCTTTCCAGCTTGTCCATGTCGTGCTCGTGCGGCGAGGTGAAGGGATGGTGCGCGGCGTTCCAGCGCTTCTCCTCCTCGTCCCACTCGAACATGGGGAAGTCCGTGACCCACACCAGGCGAAAGTTGCCCTTGGCGAAGGCGCCGTGGCGGTCGGCATACTTCTGACCCAGCGCGAGACGGAGCTGTCCGGCCGCGGTGTAGACCGCGTATTCTTGCTGGCGCAGCTTCGCTCCGGTTGCCGCCTCGGTTCGCTTGGCACCGGCGACGATGATGATGAGGTCGTCGTTGTGCGCGTGCGTCAACTCGCGAATCTTGGCGACAGCCTCGGGGAATGACTTCTCCAGCCGCTTAATGTCCTCGAAGACCCTTGCTTCTTTGCGCTCACCGAAGAGCACCTTGATGTCGTCGCGCTCTTTGCGCGAAAGCTCGCCCACCTTGGGGATGACCACGGCGACGACGGGCAACTCGGAATCGACGTGCAGCGTCTCGAGATTCTCGGGCGCGAACGCGCGGCGCACATCGGCCATGGCGGGCAGGCGAAGGTCGGGCTTGTCGATGCCGTAGAGCCGGATCGCCTGGTCGTAGCTCATCTGCGGAAAGGGCGTCTCCAGCTTGTGTCCGATGCAGGCAAACGCGGCCGTCAGAAATCCCTCCACGGTGTGGAAGACGATCTCGGGGCGCGCGAAGCTGATCTCCAGATCGATCTGAGTGAACTCGGGCTGGCGGTCGGCACGCAAGTCTTCGTCGCGGAAGCAGCGCACGATCTGGAAGTATTTGTCGAAGCCCGAGATCATGAGAATCTGCTTGAACAGCTGCGGCGATTGCGGCAGTGCATAGAACTCGCCGGGATGCACCCGGCTGGGCACCAGGTAGTCGCGCGCGCCCTCGGGCGTGGAGCGCGTCATGAACGGCGTCTCAATCTCGAAGAAGCCCTGCGAGTTGAGATATTCGCGAATCGCGATCGAGACGCGATGGCGCAGCTCGATGTTGTACTGCATCTCGTTACGCCGCAAATCGAGATAACGATATTTGAGGCGCACCTCTTCGTTGGCCAATACCGACTCGGCAGGCGAGAAGGGGAGAGGCTTGCAGTCGTTGAGCACGCGCATCTCGTCGGCCACGACTTCAATTTCGCCGGTGGGAATGTTCTTGTTGACGGTGTTGGGATCGCGCAGCTTCACGTGTCCGAGCACAGCGATGACGAACTCGGAGCGCACGGCGGTGGCGCGGTCATGCACTTCCGCCCCCGCATCGGCGGTGACGACGACCTGCGTAAGGCCAGTGCGATCGCGCACGTCGAGAAAGATGAGGTTCCCCAGATCACGCCGCCGATTCACCCATCCCATCAGCACAACTTTCGAGCCGGCATCGGAGGCGCGCAGCGCGCCGCAGGTATGAGTACGTTTCAGATCACCTAAGAAATCGAGCATTGTCTTCCTTGCGGGGTACTAGTCCTATTATGAATTATGAACGGCGTTGTCCGGGTAGAGCAGGCCTTCAGACCTGCGTTTCGGGGCACCTGGTTTTGCAGCAGGCGTTAGCCCGGCTGTGGGCTGACGCCCGCGGAGATGTAGGCAGCATTTGAACGCGGCGCTGAAGCGCCGCTCTACCAAATCGTTCCGGCCGCAGGCAACGGTATGCATCAGGGTTCGTAGACGCTCACGACTTCGCAAAAAATCGGGGTGTTGATCGCCACCGCCATGGCGGCATCGATATGCTTGCGCGCCTCAGGACTTACCAGCGCCGTCTCGAAGGCCTGGCGGCTTTCCCACTGCGAGTAGTTCACCACGCGCGTGCCGTCGAAGCTACGATGGATCGAGAAGGAAATCAGCCCCTTCTGAACGTGTACTAATTCTCTGGCGGCACGATCCAGCAGGTCGATCAGCTTTTGCTGCTTGGCCGGCCTGACCTCGTAAATGTTGAGCATGGTCAGACGCTTGGTTCCAGCTTCGATGGTGACACTCATCCGAAAAACTCCCTGCATTGATTGTAACGGGTCTAATGAGTCCGTCATTCCGACCGAGCCGCGCTAGGCGGCGAGTGGAGGAACCCGCTTTCCAGGAGCCTGGCTCGAACCAGGCTGAAAGCAGGTTCCTCGACTTCGCTACGCTGCGCTCGGAATGACGGATCGCAGGAAATCAGGCAAGTCGCAAGTACGCGGCCAACTCTTCACGCGCAACCTGTACCTGCTGGCCGCTGGCGAGATCCTTGACGGCGAAGTCTCCGCTCGCAACTTCGTTCTCGCCGACAATGACGATCTTTCGCGCACCGGCTTTTTCCGCGCTCTCAAATGACTTCTTCAGCCGGAAGGTTTCGTCGCCGATATCAGCGCTGATCCCGGCCCGCCGCAGTTCGCGCGCCAGCTTCAATGCGTGCCGGTTCATTCCCGCGCCCAATGGAGCGATGTAGGCATCGAGCTTCTCCGTCGCTATTTCGCCTTGCGCCTGCAGCGCCATGATCAAGCGATCCTCGCCGATGGCGAAGCCGATGCCGGGAGCTCTCGGCCCATCGAGCGATTCGGAAAGCCCGTCATAGCGGCCGCCACCGAGCACCGCGCTCTGCGCGCCCAGATCGCCGTGAGTGAACTCGAAGGTAGTACGTGTGTAGTAGTCGAGGCCGCGCACCATGCGCTCGTTGATGGTGTAGGTGATGCCGACTTCGTCCAGCATCTCGCGCACGGCAGCGAAGTGCTCACGGCTCGCGTCGCCCAGGTACTGGCTGATCTTGGGCAGCGTCTCGATGATGGGCTGGTCCTCCGGCACCTTGCAGTCGAGCACGCGCAGCGGATTGGTTTCCGCCCGGCGCTGGCAGTCGGCGCACATCTGGTGGACCACCGGCTTCAGCGCTTCGCGCAACGCCTCGTTATAGCGCGCGCGATCTTCGGGGCCTCCCACGGAATTCAACTGCAAACTCCAGTTGCGCAAGCCGACCTCGTCGAGCAAGGTGGCGAGCATCTCCAGCACTTCGGCATCGCGCGCGGGAGACTCGCTGCCCGCGCTCGGCGGCCCGATGATCTCTGCGCCAATCTGAAAGAACTGGCGATAACGGCCCTTCTGCGGACGCTCGCGCCGGAACTGCGGGCCAATGTAATAAAGCTTCTGTAGCGTGCCACGCTTGTCGAAGCCGTGCTCTATGTAGGCACGCACCACGCCAGCAGTGTTCTCGGGACGAAGCGTCAGCGACTGCGCTTTCTCGCTGCGGCACGGGCGCGGTCTTCCCAGGTGAACATCTCTTTGGAGACGATGTCGGTCTCTTCACCGACGCTGCGCGAGAACAGTTGCGTGTCCTCGAAGATCGGGGTACGAATCTCATGGAAGTTGTAGCGCGCGAAGACGTCACGCACCTTAGCCTCGACCCGGTTCCACAGATCGGTGTCGGGCGGGAGAAGGTCGCGAGTTCCGCGGATGGCTTTGAGCATGGGGCTAGTGGCTAGTGGTTAGTGGATAGTGGACAGAAAATCGGCGAGCCGCCGACGGTCATGAAGGTATGCTCGCATCGTACGAGGTCGAATAGAGTCGCCTCCGGCAACTATCCACCATCCACTAGCCACTAACCACTTTCTTTCTTTCCGCCAGGTACGTTTCCTTGTAGCCAAGATAATTCCGGCCGTAGCGCAGGATGGTCTCCTGATCCTGGTCGCTAAGCTTCTTTTTTACTTTGCCGGGAACGCCCATCACCAGCGATCCGGGCTCGATGACGGTGTTCTCGGGAATCAGCGTGCCGGCCGCGATGATGGAACCGGCTCCGATGCGCGCGCCGTTCAGGATGATGACCCCCATGCCGATGAGGCAACGATCTTCGACGACGCAGCCGTGCAAGGTCACCGAATGACCGACCGTCACCCAGTCACCGACCACGACTGGCCATTGGTTCAGCATGCCATGCATGACGCTGCAATCCTGAATGTTACTGTTGGCGCCGATGCGGATGAAATTGACGTCGCCGCGGACTACCGCATTCATCCAGATGCTGGCGTTTTCGCCCAGCACCACATCGCCAATTACCTGTGCCGATTCATCCACGTAACAGGACGACGGAATGGTGGGCGTAATGCCTTTGTAAGCACGAATCATGGTTGTTTGGGGACACGTCCGGCTGGCTACGCAGACGACGGGTCAATCACTCAAATTATCATGCCGAAGCGAACAAACGAAATGAGGTTCGCAGACGCCAGCCCGCACAGGTGAAGGCGCTGGCTCAAGGCTTCGGCGGGACCGGCCTGATGCCTCGATACCACCTCGTAATGCGCCGCCTTGTCGTCGTGCCGTGACAAGTATTTGCGGCGCTCCTCAGGAATCACCGAGGCCTCGTAATTGGGACCGGCGAAGGCGCGAATTGCATCGATCGACTGCCAGAGCATGATGGTGACGAATTCCACCTCATTGCCGGCATCCCGGCGCAGGAGATAGCTGCTCTCATAGCCCTTGACGTGACCGATGCCCGGCAGCAGTTCAGGTTTCAGCATAGCCTCGTAGGCGTCAGCGTTCTCGGGCTTGGTGTATCCGTGCCAGACTCGTGCGATCACAGGGCCTCCTTCGAAAACGGAAGAGTTTAGCAGGACATAGGTAAATGTAAAAGTTTCCCCGCACTTGCTTTTACGCTTTACCGTCGCTGAGGGCCGGAGTTAAGCTCTTGCTAAGGCGTCAAGCGGTGTGAGGTGAGCGATGCGGATTTTATTGCTACCGCTACTGGCCGCTGCCGTGGTTTCCTGGGCCCAGCAGCAACCCGCGACCGGTCCGATCGAAGCTCCCAGCAATCTCTCCATCCCTGTTCAACTGGACACGACCATCAAGGCCGACAAGGCTCATGCCGGCGACGTCGTTCGCTTCAACACCATCGAGGCTGTGCTGGTCAGCAAAGGCGTCGTCATGCCACAGCATGCCAAGCTCTACGGGCACGTGCTCGGCGCAGCGCCCAAGCAAGGACAGACGCCTTCCTGGATCTCCGTGGTCGTGGAGCGCGCGGAATGGAAGGAGCATGCTCTGCCATTGCACGCCTTCATTTCGGGTCAAGTCTACCCCGACGAGTATTCGCCGAACGGCGCCTCGCCAACCAATTCTGTGGGCATGACTCCGGCCGGTTCGCACGAGATCCACACCGGGAAGCAAGGTCCCTCTCTGGCTGATCCGCAAAGCGCAATCGCGGTGGCGCGCGAGCAAGCCGCCGCCGCCTGGGGCGGGGAGAGCGCCCTGCCGCTTCACCCCGTGTTGCACGACGTCAAACTGGCCCGCCACAAGAGCGGCAAGACCTTCCTGTTCTCCGAGAAGCACAACCTCAAGCTGCCGAGCGGAATGCTGCTCATGCTGCAAAATGAGCCGCCCGAGGGAACGGTGGCTCTGAAACCGGCTGCCACTCCCGAGCAGAAGTAACAGTACCCAGAGGTCTCTGCGTACCCGAAGTAACCTCATATTCCCAAAACGAATCCACAGAGTGCCGCGGCCCATTCTGAGCCTGGCGATGGTTACTTTGGTTGGGAAGCCTGACAGCGGGCACGTACCACGGTCACTGATCCCCACTGGACAAAAGGCTTATACCGGGAACTTGCAACCTCAATCAGGGGCCACTTCCCCATGGGCCAAGTTCGCGGTCGCTGCTCTTCCCTGCTGATCCCGCCAGTTCGCATCGTCGGCATTCTTCTTCTTCTAATAGGGTTCGCGATCTACGTTCACGCACAGGACGGTTCGGCGGCCCTCCACGGCCTGGTTGAGGACGCCACCGGCGCCAGGGTGCCGGGAGCGATTGTGACTCTCATCGATCCGGCGACCGGGCTTCGCCGGGTCACGGTGGCCGATTCGGTGGGGAACTTCAGCTTCTCCATGCTACCTCCGGGAGGATACGAGGTTGGCGCTACCGGAACGGGCATGAAGACGCAGGCGCGATCGCCGGTGCAGCTCGATGTGGGAGGCGTGGCGCGACTGCGCCTCAGGCTGGTTCCAACCGGAACGACCGAAAGCATCACGGTGCGCGAGGCGAGTTCGGTCGTCGATACCCAGTCCAGCGAGGTCTCGCACGTCGTGTCGCAAGCGGCGGTGGAAGGCTTGCCTCTCAACGGCCGGCGCTTCACCGACCTTGCCTTACTCACTCCGGGAGTCACGCAGGACCCGCGCGGTCTGACCTCCGGCTCCAACGGCGACCTCTCGTTCGGCGGCATTCGCGGCTATCAGAACAACTTTGAGGTCGACGGAGCCGACAATAACAACTCATTCTTTGCTCAGGCACGGGGACGCTATCGCGCGCCGTACCAGTTCAGCAACGAGGTGATCAAGGAGTTCCGGGTCTCGTCCAACTCTTACAGTGCCGAGCTGGGACGCGCGGGCGGCGCAGTCTTCAATGTGGTCACCAAGTCAGGCGGCAATGACTGGCATGGCACCGGGTTCTATTATTTGCGCGATCGCGATTTCGATGCCCGTCCCGCCTTCACGGTCGATAAGCCGGAGGATCGACAGCAGCAGTATGGTGCGACGGTCAGCGGTCCGATACGCAAAGACAAAGCCTTCTTTTACGCCGGATTCGACGCGCATCTGCTGACCATGCCCGCTATTGTGCAATTCGGAAATGGTCAGAGCGCAGTGGTACCCACGCCCGCGGATTATGAGTCGAGCGACCAGCAGCAGGTATTCGCCGCGGCAGCGAAGCTCAATGCGATGGGCGGAGCCTATCCCACGCAGATGAACGGAAACGCCGTCTTCGGCAAGGTGGATTACATTCTTTCGCCGAAGCACCTGGCGTTTCTGCGGGTGAACACCTCGCGCTACAGCGGAATGAATAACGTGTTCTTCGATCCGTCGAGCCCGATTACGTTTTATGCGGAGAGCGCCAACGGAACGGAAGATGTCCGCACCGAGAGCGTGGCAGCGTCACTGACCAGCGCCTGGACCACGCGGCTGGCCAGCAGCCTGCGCGCGCAGTTCTCGCGGGATGTGCAGCAGTCGTTCGCCAACTCGGATCAGCCGATCACGAAGATCTACAACCTGGTCGCCGGTTTTGGGCGATCGAGCATCCTGCCACGCAATACCAACGAACATAAGCTCCAGATCGCCGACACCCTGAGCTACGAGCGCGGCCGCATGCAATGGAAGTTCGGAGGCGACTTCCTGCAGACCTGGATCTACAACTACTTCCCGTCGATGTTCGGAGGCGAATATTACTTCGATAACGTAAAGGTGAACCCATGGACGTTTGCTCCCATGGTGTACGGCATGAAGCTGACGCCGCTGCGCGCCTATGCGCATGATGTTCCGCGCTATTACATGCAGGATTTCGGGACCGCTGCGTCGCATCCGGATTCGCGTTCCTATTCCGCGTTCGTGCAGAGCTCCTATCGCGCGACCCGCTATCTGACGCTGAACCTCGGGTTGCGCTACGATCTGCAAACATTCGAGCCCGGCCACTGGTAAGCAATCCGCTGTACGCGCCGTCAGGAAAGATACCGACTGACACCAACAATTTCTCGCCTCGGGTTGGCTTTGCCTACGGCGTCGGAGGACATCGTCCGCTGATGATTCGCGGCGGCTTCGGGCTTTTCTATCCGCAGATTCCCTCGATCTACGCGTCCCAGGTCGCAACCGACAATGGCATTTCTCAGAGCTCTCTGTTTCTTGACATGATGAAGCCCGCCCAGGCAGCCTTGCTTCCGAAATACCCGGCTCCGCTGGTGAATTGTCCGGAGGGAACGACGACATGCGTCGCACCGCCTTCCGTTGCGCCTTATCTGACGACCCAGGTCTCGGCTTTTGCGCCGAACTTTCAGAACTCCTATTCCGAACAGGGAAGCCTGACCGTGGAGCGCGAGCTCGGCGCCAAGGTTGTGGTTTCGGCCAGCTATTTATACGTGCACGGCGTTCACCTGATTCGGTCGCTCGACGCCAACCTGCCCAAACCCAAGATCACCGAATATCCCATCTATAACGACGATGGGTCGGTGTTCCTGAACAGCTACTACCAGGTGGCTTCCTTCTCCACCTGGCAAACCACCCCTTCCGTGACCTGTCCGTATCCTCCCTGCATCAACGACATCCAGCGGCCCGATCCGCGGCTCGGCACCATCAACTCGTTCGAGAGTTCCGCAAGCAGTGTCTACAACGGGATGACGATCACGGTGAAACGCCCGTTCACCAACGGCCTGTTCTTTCTCGTCGGCTATACCTTTGCCAAGGCCATTGACGATGGTCAGGATTCGCTGGTCGCCGGCCGGCCGGGCAATGTCCAGAATGCCTACGTGACCACCCTGGAGCGCGGCTTGAGTGTTGACGATCAGCGGAATCGTCTGGTGTCGTCGGTGATCGTGCAGCCGAGACCATTTCACTTTACGAACAAGCTGTCGGATGCGCTGCTGAATGGCTGGAAGTTCTCCAGCATTGTGACCTTCGGATCGGGCAGGCCGCTCAACGCGACGATGGCCGGCGACGCCAATCAGGATGGCAACATTTACAACGATCGTTTACCGGGCTTCCGCCGCAACGCCTTTGTCGGTCCTGACTACATGACAACCGACCTGCGCGTCAGCCGAAGTCTGAATCTGGGCGACCGGGTGCAACTGCAAATGCTGGCCGAATCGTTCAATCTGTTTGACCGCACCAACCTGCGGGTCGACATCAGCGACGACGGTTTTTACAATTCGGCTGGCCAGTTTGTGGCGTATTCGGCGAAAGTGGCCGGCAAGCAATATCCGGGGCAGTTTCAGCTAAATTCGCAGTTCCTTTTGCCCACCAATGCCTACGCACCACGACAGGTGCAGTTCTCGTTAAGGCTCAATTACTGAGCAGGATGCAGGTAATGTGATACTTAGGTGCTGCTCGCGAATGGCACTAAACATACCACGGCGAGGGGACTCTTCCCTTGACTTCGCGGGAGAAGCTTGGGATAACTAATAGTGTCCCACAGGACGAGTCTGGGGGTGTTTCCCGGTTGGCCGAAGTCAGAATTCAAGAGGGCGAATCTTTAGAGAATGCCCTTCGGCGGTTCAAACGCAAGGTTCAGCAAGAGGACATTATCAAGGAAGTGAAGCGTCACTCCTTTTACCTCAAGCCGGGCGAAAAGCGTCGCGTAAAGGAAGCGCTAGCGCGCAAACGCAGCCGCAAAAAGGCTCGTAAAGAGCAGGACTAATCCGAGAGCAGGGCCGCCGCATCACGGCGGCCCTATGTTTTGCCGCAATTTCTGCAGATCTTATCTTGATAGTGGTTCCGCAGTAATACGTAGTAGCCGTGCCAAGCGTACGGGGGCCGAACCCAGGGGTATACCTGAGCCAAGGAAGGCTGCCGCTGCCGGCATGGATCTTCAGTCCGGTCCGCCCGCAGGTGACAGTCCGCCACGTCCGTGGCTTGGGATTCGGGGCTGAAGGGAGCATCTTTCCATGGAATTCCAGGATAAGATTCTGAAGTGTATTGACTGCGGCGCTGATTTCGTTTTTACGGCCGGAGAGCAGCTGTTCTTCCACGACAAGCAATTCAAGAACGAGCCCAAACGTTGCAAGCCCTGCAAAGCCAAGCGCGCTTCAACGCTGGGTGCTACTCCCGCCGGCAACTACCAGAAGGTCGAGACTCGTACCAACTGCTCAGGCTGCGGGAAAGAAACTACTGTTCCATTCAAGCCGACGCAAGGTCGACCTGTTTTCTGCCGGGAATGCTTTCAACAACGGCGGACGGCGGCGGCCACTGCCTGATCGAAAATTCAGCCATCTCATCGCGCCCATCGCTCCGTACGCTGGATGCTCGGGGCGGGGTATGCCGCGCCTGAAGCCGGGACATTTGTTGCCCGGACTGCCCCCTACTGGCGCGATCTACTCCAGCCGGGACTACAAACCCTTTTTGGCGATCGCCCGGTCCGACTCGCCGCCGTTATGCACGCTGGCCTTCTTGGCTGCGGCCGCCTGCAACGGAGCTTGCGAGCGGCGTGTGTGATCCTGGTGGCTGACCAGCAGCGCTTCAATCTGGTGCAGTAGTTCCCTGGTATTGACGGGCTTCACCAGCAGGGACTGGGCCCCCTGGCTCTGCCATTCATTACCTAGCGACGGATAGGCAGTCAAAATCGCCGTCGCTGGGTTATAGGACTGCTTGCGCGCAGCCCGGATCACGTCATAACCAGCAGTTTCTGTCTCCATCCGCATATCGGTGATGACCATCTCAAACGTTCCGCTGTCCATCTTCGCAGCGGCTTCTTTTGCGGAGGCGGCGGTGTCGACCTCGAAGCCATTCATTTCCAGGATGGCTCTCAAGGTGAGCAGAATGGCGAGTTCATCATCCACTAACAGGATGCGTCGTGTCATGGTAGCTCCAGGGGTGAAGTGCGTCAGATGCGAAGCGGCAGGTGAGATGCGAATTTCACTTGCCAAGTTGCTGGATCTTGCCTTGCATCCAGGTAACACTCAAAATTGCGGGTTGCTTGCATTCCCCACGGCGATCGCGACGCTCCGGGAGCGGCGACGATTGCTGCCAGTATAATCCTACTTGTGGCGACTTACCATGTGGAGAACTTTGGCTGCCGCGCGACCCAGGCCGATGGCGCCGCGATCGAGCGTCAACTCGTCGAGCGCGGTCTGGAGCGGGCCTCGGGCTGGAACGCCGCCAATGTCGTCGTACTGAATACCTGCACGGTCACTGCTTCTGCCGATCAGGACGCGCGCGCCACCATTCGCCGCATTCATCGCGAAAATCCCGACGCCAGAATTCTGATCACCGGCTGTTATGCCCAGCGCGCCCCGGAGGAACTGGCGTCGCTCCCCGGCGTGAGCCTGGTCATCGGTAACTCCCATAAACATGAAGTGGCGGCGTATGCGTCAGCTTCGCCGAGCGCGGCCGGATTTGTTCCACTGCAGGACTTGGCGGCGTCCGGGCACTCGAGCATCGTGGTAGGCGACATCTTCGCCCATACCGAGCTGATGGCAGCGCCCGTCTTCGACGTCGAAAGCGGCGTGGCGTCGGAGAAGACGCGGCCCAACCTCAAAGTGCAGGACGGCTGCGATAATCGCTGCTCCTTCTGCATTATTCCTTCGGTGCGCGGCAGCAGCCGATCGCTCAATCTGGGTGATGTTCTGCGCGAAGTGGATTCGCTGGTCGAGAAAGGCTATCGCGAGATCGTCCTGTCAGGAATCAACCTGGGTCGCTGGGGCCGCGATCTTACACCACAGTCCAGCTTCGTCACTATGCTGCGGACTATCCTCGAGCGGACCGCAATCGAGAAGATCCGCATCAGCTCCGTCGAGCCCATGGACTGGAGCAATGAAGTGATCGACCTGGTCGCGTCTTCGTCACGCATCGCCAAGCATGCGCATGTACCTCTGCAGTCGGGCAGCGATCGCATTCTTCGCAAGATGCACCGCAAGTATCGCCCCTGGCATTATGCCGACCGGCTGGAACGGATTCGCGACGCCATGCCGGACGCTGCCATTGGCGCAGACGTTATGGTTGGCTTTCCCGGCGAAAGCCAAGAGGATTTCGAGCAGACGCGCGCATTCATCGAGATGCTGCCCTTCACCTACTTGCACGTATTCACGTATTCGTCTCGTCCGGGAACGCCGTCGGCCGCCATGCCGGACCAGGTGCCGGTTCAGATCGCGCGCGAGCGTAACCGGGTTCTGCGTGACCTTGCGTCCCGGAAGAAGCACGCCTTTATGCGATCGTTTGTTGGCAGTAACCTTGATTCCATTACTCTTACCCATTGCGATGGCGCATTTACCGAGGCCTTGACCGACAACTACCTCAAGCTTCTTGTCCAGGGCCGGCATGATGCCAATCAACTAGTGAGCGCCCGCATCCTCGAAATTCGGAATGAAATGTCTCATCGGTAGCGTCATCGCCTGAATCTTGCCGCAATCCTTCCATCCGTCTGCAGCTCACTCTCGCCTTATGCTGCATACCTTGGCACTACCATCGTAACTGATTGACAATAAAGGATTGCTTCATGCACGCCATTGCCGAGATCGATAGGAGTCATTGCTCCTCCATTATTCCGGCGTACTTAACTTGGGCGGTACGACTCTCGATCTCAAGATTACCTTCCTACTATTACTTAAGTGACGTGATAACTATTGATCAAGTGGAAATCAATTTCCACAATGTGCAATAGTTTGCACTTCTGTCATTTCAAAAAACAGGCATTTTCGTGGTTTACAGGGCTTTAACAAACTACACCTTTGGACAGTAACGTGCAGTAGGGTACCAATAAGGTTACGAGACGCGTTACCGGAAGGCGGTGCTCCAGACTGTTAGGTGCTCGCGGGCACATCCGCAGCCGCAACGGGACGCGAATCGAGGAGAAGCGATGAGAAAGAACACGCTCCTGATGGTCGCGGCCTTCGTGCTGGCGGCTTTCTCGCTAGCGCAGGCCGACGTCATCCAGCTGGAAACCACTGTCACCGGCAATATCACGGTCGACTGGAGCCAGCTGGGTCCCTCGTTCACCAATATCCCCCACGGATTTGTCGCAACCGCCAGCCCTAACGGAGATACCATCTTCGGAAGCTTTGCGGTGGCACACCAGGGGGGGCAAGTCCGGCAGCAAGGTAATGGCTGGTCGGGAGACTTCACTCCAGGCGATTATCTCGTCTGGACCAACAATCACGGACCGCTGACATTCCTCTTCGATGAGGGTTATCAGGACGTCGGCGCTCAAATTCAACCTAACTTTTTCGGTGCTTTCACGGCCGAGTTGCAGGTCTACAACGGCACTACCTTGCTGGGAACTGTAACTGAGGCCGGAAACAGTACCAGCAACGGAGATGGTAGCGCCATCTTCATCGGTGCAAAAGACCTGGACGGAAATAACATCACCAAGGCAGTGTTCAGCATTGTCGGCAGCAACGATTTTGCTATCGACACGCTGCACCTGTCGCTGGTGCCCGAGCCAGCCTCACTGCTTCTGCTTGGAACAGGGTTACTGGGTGTTGCCACTGTCACCCGTCGCAAGTACATAAAGTAGGTTTCTTCTTCCCCCTTTGGCCGCCGAACCTGGCGGCCATTTTTATGCACTTGCCGTTTGGGAGGGAGATGCCCTGGTCCGCTCCTCGCAAACAAGGCGTGACCGCCGGAGACAGGCTGGTATGCGCGTGTCGAAGCGACGCGGGCCGATGGCGCTGTCGAATTTATCTCTCAATCGCATGCTATACTTTGAGTTGCAGTTTCTGTCCTGGAGGACCGTATCGATAAGCGTTTTATCCGCACCAATGAGCGCATCCGTGTCCGCGAAGTCCGCGTGATCGATGATGAAGGGAATCAGTTGGGCATCATGGTTCCGTTCGAGGCGCTCAAAATAGCCCGCGAAAAGAACCTGGACCTGGTTGAAGTCTCTCCCACCGCGCAGCCTCCCGTTTGCCGCATCATGGACTACGGGAAGTACCTGTATCAGCAGGAAAAACGCGAACGGGAAGCCAAGAAGCACCAGCATCAGATCGTGGTCAAGGAAGTGAAGTTCCGCATCAACGTGGACGATCATGACTACGACACGAAGAAGAATCATGTGCTGCGCTTCCTGGCCGAGGGCGACAAGGTCAAGGCGACCATCTTTTTTCGCGGACGCGAAATGACGCGACAGGGTTTGGGGAGAGAAATCCTTGAACGCCTGATCAAGGATCTCGGCGACAAGGCGATTGTGGAGTTCCGGCCGCGTCAGGAAGGTAATACCTTGCACCTGATCCTGGCTCCGCCGAAGACGCAGGCGCCGGCTAAGCCGCATGCGCCGAAACCGCAGGTAGCCAAGCCGGAACCGAAGACCGCGGCAGCTCCGCAAGCGCCGTCAGCGCCTCCGCAGCAGCAGCAACAGTAGTCCCGAACAGGGGATGGATGAAAGATCGAGGCGCGCGTTTGCGCTCTGGCCGGGTGTGCGCCTTTATGTTGTAATAGAGAGAACTTATGCCGAAGCTGAAGACACATAGTGGAGCGGCGAAGCGCTTCAAGAAGACAGGATCGGGCAAAGTAAAGCGTGGACATTCCATGAAGCGCCACATCCTGACTTCCAAGGGAACCAAGCGCAAACGCCAGCTTGATCGCGATACGTTGGTCGACAAAGCGGATCAGCCCAAAATCAAGAGGATGATTCCTTACTAGCCGCATGGTGCGGCATCCGGTGCGCCCTCAAGCGTAACGGACAACAGCGTGTGAAGAGGCGATTCCGGCCCCTCCTTCGGGAGCGTGGTTGATGTCCTTGCCTCCAGCCGCTTAACGAACTGCAAAAAGGAGCAGCAATGCCTCGCGTAAAACGTGGGACCAAGCGCCGCGCGCGCCGCAAAAAGATACTTGAGCGCGCCAGTGGCTATTACTTAACAAAATCAAAACTCTACCGGCAGGCAAAAGAGTCCGTCGAGCGCGGGCTGAAGTTCGCCTACAGTGGCCGCAAGCAGAAGAAGCGCCAGTTCCGGTCGATCTGGATCGTGCGTATCGGCGCGGCCTGCAACTTGAACGGCATCAGCTATAGTCAGTTCATTCATGGCCTGAAACTTGCCGGCAATGAGTTGGACCGCAAGATCCTCGCCGATATCGCGGTCAAGGATGCGGCCGGATTTACCGCGTTATGTGATCAGGCCAAGAGCGCGATCGCAAATGCCAAGCCCGCTGCCGCAGCGTAATCCGCCCATCCCGGACAATCTGAACGACTCCCATGGGCGGCCCAAGCGGCCGCCCAACGTGTTTGAGGTTAGGCGGTCATTGAGCTTTGAAAGGGCACAGCTTCAGCCGTGCGGCAGGCGGCTCTGAAAGGGCACAGCTTGAGCTGTACCGCAGTCCGCTTTGAAAGGGCACAGCTTCAGCCGTGCGGCAGGCCGCTTTGAAAGAGCACAGCTTCAGCTGTGCCGTAGGCAGTTTTGAAAGGGCACAGCTTTAGCTGTGCCGTAGAAGCTCTCTATAGGAACTGGGGCTTTAGCCCCTGAGGTTTTCCGTTGAAACCTGCACGTGAGCACGCTACCAGGAACGATCAAACCTATTTCGTGACAGCCGCGACCTGGCAAAGACGGGCGCTCTTCAAGAGCGAACCATGGGCGAGGCTGTTCCTGGAAACGCTTCACTCCTATCGCGGTCGGGCCTGTCGGTTGCACGAATACGTGCTCATGCCGGACCACTTCCATGCCCTGATTACGCCGACAGTCACGCTTGAACGTGCCGTTCAGTTTATTAAGGGGGGTTTTTCCTTCCGTGCCAAAAGGGAACTTCAGAGTTCCTTAGAAATTTGGCAGCGCGGCTTTTCCGATCATCGCATTCGGGATGCGGCTGACTACGCACAGCATGTTTTATACATTTTGCGTAATCCTCTGAACAAAGGACTGGCAGATTCTGCCGTACAGTATCCTTATTGCTCCCGATATCCTGGGTCCGAGAGAGATGAGGTCCCTCAGTGGCTAAAGCCAGCTGAGATAAACGATTCCTGCGGCACGGCTGAAGCCGTGCCCTTTCAAAGCCAGGGATGACGTTGTGAATGGTTTGAAAGCGGCACAGCTTTAGCTCTGCCGCAGGCGGTTTTTGAAGGGCAAGGCTTGAGCTGTACGCAGGCCGCTTTGAAAGGGCACAGCTTTAGCTGTGCCGCCACATCTGGATATGGAGACTGGGGCTTTAGCCCCCGAGGGAAATGCGTGAGAATGGTGCCGAAGCGAAATTTCTGAGTGGCTAAAGCCACAGATTTTGAGCACTCCACGGCACGGCTGAAGCCGTGCCCTTTCAAAACGAGACTGCAAATTCCCATGTACACCGTCCCGAAAATCGAGGACTACTCGCAGGAGGCGCTGGACCGCGCGGTGGGCGATCTCTTCTCTGCGCTTGATGCCGAGACTGGAGAACTTCACAACGAGTCGGACTGGAAGACCTTTCGCGATCGCTGGATGGCGCGCAAGAACGGAATCCTCACTCAGGTGAACGAGACCTGGCTCAAGGGTGCGCCTAAGGACGCCAAGCGCGAGGTCGGGCAGCGCGTAAACGATCTCAAGTCCCGCGCGGAAAACATCATCGAGAGCGCGCAAGACAAGATAAGCGCCTCGTCTGCTGGAGCGAAGCTTTCCTCCGAGCGCCTCGACATTACTCTTCCCGGCATCCAGCGCCCCATCGGCGTGAAGCACCCCGTGCTCCGCGTGCAGGACGAGATTGTCGCGGTGTTCAAGGCGATGGGCTACTCCGTCGGCGAGGGGCCCGAGGTTGAGACTGACTACTACAACTTCGAGTCGCTGAACTTTCCGCCGAACCATCCCGCGCGCGATACCCAGGACACGCTGTTCATCGCCGGGCAGGAGCGCAAGGCACAGCGCGATCGCCTGATGATGCGGACGCATACTTCGCCGGTACAAATCCGCTCGATGGAGAAGCTGAAGCCGCCCGTGCGCATCGTGATTCCCGGCAAGGTGCATCGCAACGATCAGCTTGACGCCACGCACTCGCCGGTCTTCCACCAGGTCGAGGGACTCGCGGTCGATACCAATATCACCTTCTGCGATCTGAAGGGCACGCTCGACCACGCCATGAAGTCGCTGTTCGGCTCATCGGTGAAGACGCGCTTCTATCCCTCGTTCTTTCCCTTCACCGAGCCGAGCGCCGACATGCAGGTGAGCTGCATCTTCTGCGGCGGCAAGGGCTGCCGCAAGTGCAAGGGCAGCGGCTGGATCGAGTTGCTGGGCTGCGGCATGGTCGATCCCAACGTCTTCGATTTCGTCAAGCAGAACGGCTACGACTCGTCGAAGATTTCGGGCTTCGCCTTCGGCATGGGCGTGGAGCGCATCGCAATTTTGAAGTACGAGGTGGAAGAGATTCAGCTGTTCTATGAGGGCGACGTGCGCTTTCTGGAGCAGTTCGCGTAGACCAAGCCGGCATTTGTAATCCCTGTGCCGAATCAGTCCCGCTTGCGGGACGAAAGATCATAGCCCAGCGCTTCAGCGCTGGGTGGCGTGATGAAAGAGCCCGAGTCCCGTAGGGACGGCAGATGTTGGTGCGGACTCAGTCCGCACCGTGGCAAAAGCTCTCGAGTTTTCAATAGGACGGCTGACGCAGGCCTGAAGGCCTGCTCTACCGAAAACGTTTAATGAGAATTCTTCCTTCATGGCTGCGTGAGTTCGTCGACCTCGCGGCTGACGACCGTCAACTCGCCGAGGACCTCACCTCGGCAGGCATCGCTGTCGAGTCGGTCGGCGAAGAGCACGGCGCGACCGTTTACGAGATGGACCTGACCACCAATCGCGTGGACGCCATGAATCACTACGGCGTAGCGCGCGAGGCCTCAGCCATCTACAACGTCGAACTGAAGCAGGTTGAGCCAAAACTTCCGGATGGAAACAGCGGGTTCCTCCGCTCCGGCCAAAACCGGGCCTCCGGTCGGAATGACGGTAGAAGAGGCCAAAACCGGGCCTCCGGTCGGAATGACGGTGGAAACGGAAATAGCAGGTTCCTCGACTCCTCCTGGCGATGCTCGGAGTTCGCTCGGAAGGACGACGGAAGGGACGACCGCAGAACGGCCTCCGGTCGAAGTGACGGTTACCTTCCCCATCGTCATCGAAGACGCGCAGGGTTGTGCTCGATATACCGCCCGAATCCTTCGCGGCGTAAAAATCGGTCCGTCACCCGAGCACATTGCAAAGCGACTGGAGCTGCTAGGCTCGCGCGCCATCAATAACGCCGCCGATGCGACCAACTACGCGCTCAACGAGCTGGGCCACCCTACGCACGCCTTCGACCTCGACCTGCTGGAGGGCGGAACCATCATCGTGCGCAAGGCTCGCGAGGGCGAGATGCTGAATACGCTGGATGGCGTGGATCGTAAACTCTCGACCGACGATCTGGTCATCGCCGACGCTAAGAAACCGGTCGCACTCGCGGGCGTGATGGGCGGCTTCGACTCCATGATCACTGAGAAGACGCAGAACGTGCTGATCGAGTCGGCGTGGTTCGAGCCGGCAACCATTCGCCGCATGGCCAAGCGCCACGGCATGCACACCGACGCCTCGCATCGTTTTGAGCGTGGCGCGGACTGGGGCATCACCCCGCTGGCCTGCGATCGCGTGGCTGAGCTAATCCTGGCATCGGCGGGCGGCGAGCTGCACGGCGAGCGCATCGATGCCATTGCGCGCAACATTGAGGGAGCGACGATCGGTCTCCGCCGCTCCGAGGTCCGCCGCATTCTCGGCATCGAGATCAGCGAAGACGAGACCGAGCGCATCCTGCGAAGATTGGGATTCACAGTCGCGGCTGGCGGCGACAGCGCCGTCAGCGTGCAAGTTCCCACTTGGCGTCTGGATGTCGAGCGCGAAATCGACGTCATCGAAGAGCTGGCGCGCATCCACGGCTACAACGATTTCCCCAACACACTGCCTGCTTTCGCCGGCGCGGTTATCGCGCTTCCCAACGAGCAGAAGGACGCTCGCCTCCGCGAGACCATGCTCGCTCTCGGCTATGACGAGGCGATCTCCATCACCTTCATTTCAGCCGAGGAGGCGAAGACGTTCGGTGGCGGCGAGCCGCTGGGCATCGCCAATCCGCTAAGCGAAGAGGCAGGATACCTGCGCACTTCGCTGCTCCCCGGCTTGCTGAACATGATCGGCTATAACCTGAACCGCGGCAACCAGACGGTGCGGCTGTTTGAAGCCGGCGAAGTGTTCGAGCGCCTGGGCGATCGCCACGACGAGCGGCGGCGTATGGCCTTCGCTGCGACCGGCGATGCCTTCGTCAAGAGCGTGCACGCCGTCGGCCAGCCCTATTCGTTCTTCCACATCAAGGGCGACATCGAGGAGTTGCTGGCAGCGTTCCAGCATCGCACCCTGTACTTCGATGCGCTTACGCCCGAATACTTTCACCCCGGCCGTTCGGCGCGAGCGGTGATGGACGGCGAAACCGTTGCGCGCTTTGGCCAGTTGCATCCCGATCTGGCGGCGGCCAGGAAGTTCCGGCAGGAGGTCTACATCGCCGAGGTTCTGCTGGAGCGCCTGTACCGGCATGACCTGCGCGAACCGCGCTATCAGCCGATTTCGAAGTTCCCCACCGTCGAGCGCGACTTCTCCTTCGTCTTCGACGATTTCGTTACCTTTGAGCAGATCCGGGCGGCGATCGAAGATCTCGAGTTGCAGGAGCTGCGGGAGTTTGTCCCGGCAGAAATCTATCGCGGCGACAAGGTGGGAGCAGGAAAGTACTCCGTACTGCTCCACGGCGAGTTCCAGTCGCAGGAGCGCACGCTCCGTGACGACGAGGTGGCCCAGTGGTCGGCGCAGATGGTGAAGGCGCTGCAATCGCTGGGCGGCGTATTGCGCGCTCAGTAAAAGGCCCGTTCACCACCCTTCGGCTTCGCTCTTGCACGGATAGCCCGTTCCGCTCCGCCAACCTCATTAAAAAAGCGCGCCCTGGGCGCGCTTTCTGGCGGAATGGAGGATGACTTCAGCTCCGAGCCATTGCTGGGTGGGCCAGACCATCCCCACCCTTCTCAGCGCAGGAGGCGAGAAGGGCGGGGCAGCGGCCGGGTTCTACAAACACGGATTCTAGGAGAAGCGGCGGCGAATCATGCCTACCACAGCCAAAAACCCGGAGCCAAACATCAGCAGGGTTCCCGGTTCCGGGGTCGTGCTGACGCCGCTGTAGGTGAAGTTGTCAAACAGATACCACAAGTCCGCTGCAATTTCCGCAGTCGTTGCTGATCACCAGTGATTCCACATTGGCGAGGTTGCAGGTCAAGAAGTTGTAGCTGGCGGCCGAGAGAGTCTGGGAGCAGCCGCCAACGAGATTCATGCTGGAATCGAACCCGAGGATGTTGACGGTTTGCGAGGAGAAGCTCGCGAAGGCATCGCCTTCCGCCCAGGTGGTGAAGTCGGCGCCAACGAAGGTAAATGGCGTAGCGCTGTTGATGGTAAGGGGTGAGTCGCCAAAACCGTTGTAGGCGCCGCCGCCCGACGGAGCTCCGTAGGTGTTTCCGTAACCGGATTCGTAGGCGTCATTGCCTTCCACGTAAAAGCCGCCGTTCCAGGTGAATCCACCGTAGCCGTCCGGAACCTGTACTCCGCTACAGCTACCGCTGCACAGAGCCCCGAAGGTTACGGTCCCCGCGTGGGAATAGATGGGCAGTGCCAGAAGCGCCAGCGCTGCGAGAGTGACAAACAATTTGCGCATATGTCCTCCAGGAGACGTAACTCCAGCACGATGGATGCACGTCAGTTTCCAATCTCCTGCTCCTCAAGCACCGCATTTGCAAACGGTTTGTAACGGATTGCACGAAAGTGGGTGCAAGCTTCTGCACAATTGTTCGTTGATTTTTCCCTTCCGATGAGGAGGATCAGGGATTTGGGCTGTCGTTAAGGAACTCGCATTCGCGAACTTATACCCGGCGTCAGAGGCGGCAACCCATCGCCATGGTCTTTCTCCACCGAGATGAGGGCGGCTTGCGATACTCATCCACGCGATGTCCGACGCAGGCATTCCCAGCAGCACAACACTTGCGGCAACGGCGACCAGCATCTTTCGCCACTCATGCCGAAGGGTCGGAAGCGGGAGCGAAGACCGCTGCCATCCAGCACGCTCCTGAGCCGGCTGCGGCCGACGGTTGGCCCGTTCCCGCCTTTCTCGCGCCGCGTGGTCGCCGCAATTCTCATTGCCGCAAACCGGAGCTCGCGATAAGATGCGGCACCTGCGAACAAATCTATCTCCCGCTGGTGAGGCCCTATGGTTGCCCTTGACGAAGACATGGTCGGATCGGACAACGCCTGCATTATCGTGCAGAGCCTGAAGGTTTGCCTGGCGCTGTTCATCCGCCTCAACAATGGGACGCTGCTGGGCGCTCACTTCACCCCGGCCACTCCGCTCAGCGCCATGAACATCATGATGGCTCACCTGCACGCCCAAGCCGGGGGAGGCATGAACTGGATGGGAATGGTTTCCAAGTTCAGCTGCTGGTCCAATGCGGTGAGCGGATTTCACAACCCGGTCCTGCTGGCTTCCTACTTTCGCGCGCGCATGCAATACCTCGGAGCGATGAACTACGCCGACCTGGACTGGGCCGCGCCCAGCTACGATATCCGCTTCACCGACGGTATTGCGCCGCTGCTGGAATACCGCGCTACGCCCAACCCCAACCCCTGCACGGCCACTCCGGTGGCCAATGTGTTGCGAATCACGGGTATCGCCGCGTTCGTGTTGTCGGCCTCCAACGCGCATCCCGGCGTCATCCACAATGTGCCCAACAACACCGCCGGCTTCGCCCAGCTCAGCGAAGACATCAAGACAATTCCGTAGCGCATTTCGCCTGTCACACGGCGCATCGCCAAAGGTCCAGCCCCACAGGAGCGGGATAATCTAGCCCATGGCCCGTTCGACTCCGCTGAGAGCAAGTTACGCCGCAGGCGCAACCCTGGGTAGGCACGTATATAAATACTGAGCCGGCGATCGGGGTCCCCAACGAGCGCCCACTTTTGCGCTCATTGGGGTGATCTTCAGCCGGCGGAACATCTTTTCGAGGGCGCGAGCCCAAGCGCGACTGATTGTTTCATTCTTTTGCAAGAAAAAAGAGGATGTGGACCGGAGCTACATCAATCAGTGACTACTAGCAGCGGCGCGGAAGAGGCCAGTGACAACGAATTGTAAGTCGCTACAATCAGCCTGGTCCGCGACAAGATCGAGCACCTTGCGTCTCACCCCGGGCAGGTCCTGCTCAAGATAGATTGTCAGCTTGCCACCGGCTGCGCCAACCCCACTGACACCGGGAATCTGCAGCAAACGAGACGATAGGCGTTTCTTCAATTCCCGAATGTTTTCTACCATAACACTACCCTCATCCTCCTCAAGGATACCACCCATAGGACACCTTTACTCCTATTTGGGATGCCAGAGCAGTGCACGAAACCCCGAAATTTCGGGTTTTGGTTTATCGGATTCGTGCCTCATTAAGCAACGATGGACACTTTAAAACGTTGCAGCACATCTCCAATCGGGCTCGCGATCGTATACTCATTCGATCCGCCGAACAATAAACCAATCGGCACTCTTTTTGTGCGATGAACAATCAAAGACCCGGAATCGCCCGCAGCGGAAAATTGCGCTGTTCCTCCGGTTCCTCGAAGAAGAATCTGATCTTGAAAACTGATGTTGCCAAGGCCGTACTGCACGGTAACGTCAGCGCTGATATCGAAGATTTCGCCTTCCGTATAACCCGTGGTGCGCCCGACCTTCATAACGGGCATCTCTTCCGCCGCCACCAGAGGCTCACCCGATCTCAACTTGTTTACCCGAGCCAGTGGCCTTCCATTCGCCAATGATCGCCGTCAAGGACAGCGATAGCGCAATCCATGGAGTTGTTGCCCTTCGGATTTAGCGGTTCAAAATCGGACAATTGGGCGATTTTGTCGGAAGCGGGATTGCCGCCGTCAAGCAAACCGGGCTGGAAGATCGGGGAGCCTATTGGAAGACCGTTTTCATTGGCAAGAACGTGGTTGTTCGAGAGGATGAAACGTTTGCCATCTTTGGCGACAAGCGCACCGAAAGTCCCCGCCATGACATATCCATGTTTCGGCGGTGGGAATTGAAACCCTACCGAGCAACCCGGTCGCGCTGGCCTCAGCTTCTTTTGCCCCGGCGTCGGTGCCAAGGCGGCAATGCCACGCTGACAGGTAGGGCGAAAAAGGTTCCCGCTTCAATCACATTTGTGGGCAAGCCGTTCCATTCCGACGGAAGAGAGTATTCCGGAGGTACGGCATGGTCGGCTATCTTCTTCTCCACATAAAACCGGATTGCGAGATCCCGAGTTATCTTGCCTCCCTCGATCCTCCTGCCGACGCCGACGCCCACGACGTTATGCTTGGGGACCACCGATGTCGCATAGGCCACAAATATGGTGGGTGATACGTCACGCGTCAAATACTTCTTGGCCGCACTCCTCTTGGCGGCTAGGGCCATCTCCAGTGGTTTGCCTAACGCGTATCCAATAGCAGGTCCGGCCATAGTTACTCTCCCCGACGCTTTAGTTGCGGTGGAATTTAGTATCAAGAGGCGTCGTTGTCAAGACCACTAAACTGCCGGTGAGGTTTGCATGTCGGGCATAGCGAATAGCTCTCATTTGCTGATAACGTGTGCTTGCGCTGGAGGCGGAATCTTGGGTAGGCGACCCCTTGCTCCCACCCTTTCGCCAACAGAGGGCGAAAGAATGGGGCACCCATTTTTTATCCAGGACACGCAAACCCCTGCTCCCACCCGCGCCCAGACGTTGTCCGGTGCACCGTGACCGCGGTCACCGACACTTCTTCCGCTTTATGCCTAGCCTGTTAACAAGTCTGTCTGTGGGAGTGGCGGCCTCCGCTGCGAGACCGCGCTGTACAAAATCCGACCCTCGAAACCCGGCAGCCGCCACTCGTTTAGCTGCCGCCAGTCGTTCATTGCTTAGAGCTTAGAGCTCTCAGCTGACAGCCTCTGGCTGAAAGCTGATAGCCAACAGCGCCCAAGGAGGGTCGCATGCCTGAATCTGCCAAGCGCTGCCGTCACGTCAAAGAGGACGGCACTTACTGTCAATGTCCCGCGTTGCGCGGGCGCGAATACTGTTACTTCCATCTGCGCGCGCTGGGCCGCCAGATGAAGCTGGCCTCGGAGAACGCCCGCCATCGCCCGCACCGCCTGGTGCTGCCTCCGCTGGAAGACATGAACGCCGTGCAGGTGGCGCTGATGCAGGTGCTCGACGCGCTCGCCGGCGAAGTCATCGACCAGCGCACTGCCGGCCTCATGCTCTACGGATTGCAGCAGGCCGCCACCAACCTGCGCAGCGTGACCGCCGTGCCCACCCTCGCCGTCAACGATCAGCGCGAAGGACAGGCTGAGGAATATCCCGACTTCGAAGCGCAATTCCAGTTGCCACTGGGACTCGACCTCTCGGTCCCGCCCGAGATGGCCTTCCCGCCACCCAAGCCGAAAACCGCGCCGAATGCCGACCCGGAAACGGTCGCGGAAGAGGACCGAGCACGGCCTTGGCAGAACCGTCCGCCCTTCGACCTGCACGAGATCCAGCCCGAGGACATCGAGCTGGAAGAGATCCGGCTCACCGGCGACCTGGAAGCTTACGACCGGCGCTGGCGCGAACTGGATATCAAGGCATACAAGAAGTCGGCGCGGGCGCAGTACGAGAAGGACCACGCCCGCCACATCATGGAGGCCGAGCGGCGCAACCAGGCCCGGCGCGATGCCGAGCGCGCCCGGCGGGAGCAGGACCCTCGCTACCAGTTCTTCCAGGGGCCGGAAGATGCCCCCGAGGCGCCGGTCGCGACGCCCAAGGCCGCGGCGGCCGGAACGGTGTCAGAACCGGCTTCCGCTGCCGCCAGCCCGGCCAGAAAGCCTCCGGTAAACGCCGCAGCCGAGCCGGCGGCAAGGCTCCGAGTCATGCCGGGAAAGACCGGCAACTGACGCAAGGAAGAGCGTAAGTGTCTGCGGTAGAAGAATTTACGTATAAGTCCTTGGGGCTCAAGATTTTGCGGCGGAAATTTTTCCAAGTGGCTGATTCTAAAGAATCGAGGGAGGGGGAGGGGTAAGCGGCGGTCAGTGGATAGTGGCTAGTGGATCGTCGGAACTCAGGTAGTTTCGATAGAGGAGCGAGTAAGGAAAAAGCAGGTTCATCGGCCTCGAATGCGCGCTGGTTCGGCGCATCCTCGCTCAGAATGGCGGTGCTGATGCAGGATGCTGCGCGGACACCGTGAGTACTTGTGCGTCAAATCATCGGAAGCAGTCGTCGAGCGCAAGATAAAGTTGCTCCACCTGCTTTCCGCGGAGGGATAATGTAGATATGAGGCGCCGTTTCATCATCGCGGCCTTAGGCGCTCTGCTGGCCGGCGCTCCCTTGTGGGCGCAGCACGGCGGTCACGGCGGCATGTCTGGCGGCCATGGCGGATTCGCGGGCGGCCACGCCGGTGCAGCTCCCATCGGCCGGCCCTACGGAGGCGCTTCCTTCGCATCGCATCCGGCTCCGGTTGGGCCCGGCCACTATCCCGGATGGAATCACGGAGGCCACTATCCCTACAGGCCCGGCTATGGCTATCGCCCCTATCCCGGTCGATATCCGTATTACTGGGGCTATCCTTCGAGCATCTGGCTGGGCGCGTGGTCGGGATATTATCCGGGCTTCTGGTATGACGATTCGGGATCGTACGACAGCAGCTACTCCAGTGCCTATCCGCCCACGCCGGCGTATCCGGTTTACAGCGAATCTCCTCCGCCGGACGCCGATGTCTACGCGGATCAGCAAGAGGAGATCGATCGACTGCAGCAGCAGGTCACCAGCCTCCGCAACCAGCAGTCGACGCTTGAGGCGCAGTCCTCGGCGCGCCCGTCTGCTTCGAACGTTACCATCCGCGGCCAGACGGTGCTCGTGTTTCGCGACAGGCACACGGAAGAGATCCAGAACTACGCCATCACTGGCAAAACGCTGTGGGTCTTCAACGAACAGCGGGCTCGCAAGATTCCTCTGGCGGAACTGGATTTGCCCGCCACTACCAAGGCCAACGAAGACCGCGGCATCGACTTTCGGGTGCCGCAATAAAGCAGTCTAAGATCGCTGGATTGAGCCTGTAAGCGCCTGCATATAAATGCTTTGCTGGCAAGGTAACGAGATGAAGCAAATGGGCTCTGGCGAGGAAAAGCGGCGGCGCAGATCGGCTTCTCCAGCATGCTAAACTTTAAGTACCTGTATGGCTCAGATTCAGCGTAGAAAATCCTATACTGCAACGGTTGGCGGAGTTCGCGTCGGCGGAAGTGCACCAATTGTGGTGCAGTCCATGACCAACACCGACACTGCCGATATTGACGGAAGCATCCGGCAGATTGCCGCGTTGGCGCGCGCCGGTTCCGAACTGGTTCGCGTGACCGTGAACAACGACGAAGCTGCCGCCGCGGTTGCGCCTATTGTTGATGGTCTCGACCGGCTCGGCATTCGCGTGCCCATCATCGGCGACTTCCACTACAACGGACACATCCTGCTGAAGAAGTATCCCGAATGCGCGCGCGCGCTGGCGAAGTACCGCATCAATCCCGGCAACTGCTCGATCGGCAAGAAGGACGACGACAACTTCCGCACCATGATCGACGTGGCCATCGCCAACGACAAGCCGGTGCGCATTGGCGTGAATTGGGGCTCGCTCGACCAGGCGCTGCTGACCCGGCTGATGGACGAGAACTCGAAGCTGGACGATCCCAAGGACGCGCGCGACGTGACCATGGAAGCGATGGTGCAGAGCGCGCTGCGTTCGGCCGAGCTGGCCGTCAGCTACGGCATGCGGCCGGAGCAGATCATCCTGAGCGCCAAGGTGAGCGGCGTGCAGGACCTGATCGATGTGTACCGCGAGCTGGCGCGGCGCTGCGAGTATCCGCTGCACCTTGGGCTGACCGAAGCCGGCATGGGCGCGAAAGGTATCGTCGGCAGTGCGGCAGCACTGGCCGTCGTGATGCAGGAAGGCATTGGCGACACCATCCGCGTCTCGCTTACGCCGGCGCCGAACGGCGATCGCACCGAAGAGGTCACCGTCGCGCAGCAGATTCTGCAGTCGATGGGCATTCGCAGCTTCACGCCGCAGGTCACCGCCTGCCCCGGCTGCGGACGCACGACCAGTACCTTCTTCCAGGAGATGGCCGAGCAGATTCAGGCCTACCTCCGCGAGCAGATGCCGGTGTGGAAGACGCGCTACTCGGGTGTCGAAGACATGAAGGTCGCGGTGATGGGCTGCATCGTGAACGGGCCGGGCGAGTCGAAGCACTCGAATATCGGCATCTCGCTGCCGGGAACGTTCGAGGAGCCGAAAGCTCCGGTGTACGTCGATGGCCGCCTGATGCTCACGCTGAAGGGCGATCACATTGTGCCCGAGTTCATCAAGATTCTCGATGAGTACGTCGACACGCACTACACCGCGAAAGAGCAGCTGATTGGGATTAGCAGCTGACGCGGTGAAAGGGCACGGCTTTAGCCGTGCCGACAGGAGCTCTAACATTTTGTCATCCCGAGCCGACTTTAGTCGGCGAGGGATCTGCGGTTCCCGCGGGCTGCGCGGGTGCCCCATCCTACGCCTTCCTTTGGCGTAGGGTGGGAAGCGACAAATCTAGCCGCGAAGCGGCGGAATGATTTTAGCCCGGGGCGTCAGGCCCGGGTAGCGAATGGCAAGAAATCCCCGAGCCGCGTAGCGGCGGCAAACTTTTCACGTACGACGCGCCGATCTCGCGTGTCAAGCCGGTTTTTCATTTCTTGCGCGAGCCGCATTGAAAAACGCTGCCAAAAAATCGAAACGTAAACTCTCCCAAAACGTTTCCAAAGCGACGCTCAAACTTCGCCTGCTGAAACGCCTGAAATGCACGCTGAAATACGAGAAGCTCGCATGGTCTTCCGGCGCAACGCTCGTCGCCGGCGTTGACGAAGTTGGCCGCGGATCGCTCTTCGGTCCCGTCGTCGCGGCCGCGGTGATTCTCGATCCCAGCTATCGTATTCGCGGACTGCGCGACTCCAAGCTCCTCGACCGCGATCAGCGCGAGACACTTGCGCCGCGCATTCGCGAGCATTGTCTCGCGTGGGCCGTTGCGGCGGTCGACGTCGCGACCATCGACCAGATCAACATTTACTGGGCTTCGAAGCGCGCCATGGAAGAAGCCGTCGGCAAGCTCACGCTGCGGCCCGAACATCTGCTGATCGACGCCATGCGCATCAACTTCGACTGCGCGCAGACGCCGATCATTCACGGCGATGCGCTGTCAGCCTCGATCGCCGCTGCCTCCATCATCGCCAAAGTCGAGCGGGACGCGATGATCAGCGCCTGGGATCCTGTGTTTCCGGAGTACCGATTGGCCTCAAACAAGGGTTACAGCACGCCGCACCACCTGAAGATGCTGCGTGAGAGAGGTCCGACGCCGCTGCATCGCCTGTCCTTCGCGCCGGTCTGGACGTCATCGGCATCGCAGGAAATGCTGGAGTTCGTGCTGGAAGGAAAGAAGCAATTAGCAATGGGTTCTCGTGAAGCGGTGACTTGTGAGATGGCGATTTGTCAAACAGCGGTGTGCAGCAGGGTATCATAGGCCCGGGGGAGCCGGAGCAACCTGCAAGACTCGCCTGTTCAAATATAGATCTGCTTCGCGACCTCGATTCGTCGGGGGCCCGGGTGGGAAAGATAGATGAAAGAGACAAGCAAACAAAAAGAGCAGTTTACGGACCGACTCATCGCATGGTCAGAGGCGAATCTTGGTCTTAAGTTCAGCGATAATTCTTACAGCCAGCGATCCCGTCAGATGATCAAGTTTTACGTTCAGGAAATCTTGGAAAATCTGTATCGCTGCATCGTCCCTGACGTGATGGGGAGTTGGACGACAGCATCATCGATGGCTCCGGAGATGGTGGGGCTGATTTGCTCTACCGCACCGACGATGGTCAGGTGCTGATCATCCAGGCTAAATACCACGGCAAAAACCCCCAAGAGTCTGCCGAAGCGATCGGGCGATTCTTCGCTTGCAGGAGCGGATCTTCCTCGCAACGCAAGGTAAGCAAGAGGGCCTTCACCAGGAACTTCTCGAGTTGGCTAGCCAAATTGATTGGGCGGAGGACAACTTCCGACTGCTTTTCATCACTACCGGAAAAACGGGGAAAGCCGCAGAGATCGCGTGTCAGGGTCTTGTTCCGGTTGATAAAGACCCCGACTTGCGCATGGACCGAGTTTCGCTATCTCGCCTTCTTTGAGGTAAACAGTAAATTCGCACGGCAATCTCGTAGCGAATTTTGTAAAGGGCAGTCGGTCATACCCATGATCTCGGATGCGAACGTCAACCCTGGTGCATCGTTGATAAGGTGAGCACCGGACTCTTCGTTGAGAGGTCAGTGGAACTGTTCTTGCGAATATTCGGCAGACGCATAAAGCCAGCCTCTTCACGATGAACATACGTGACTATGTAGGTGACTCCAAAACAAACAAGCAGATCATTCAGACTGGCTCAGATCACGAATTTTGAGTATTTCAACAATGGGGTTACGGCCGTGGCGGGGAAGATTACCCCCGACCTCTCGAATCACACCCTAACATGTGAAAAGATGTCGATTATCATCGGCGCGCAAACAGTACGATCGCTTCTAGCTGCCACGAGAAGGCCAGGCCAGGGACAATACATACCTGTGAGCTCAGTTAAGGTCATGATGCGCCTCATGTCCTTTAAGTATCCTTCAGAAGTTTCCTTCGTCGGTGAGGTTACTCGATTCAATAACTCACAGAATGGCTGAAAATAGCGGACTTCAGAAGTAACGATGAGGTCCAGAAGGACATGGCGCGCCGGTTTAGTCATCTTAACCTCATGGGCCGTGATTACGAATACAAGAATAAGAGGAGCGCCAAAAAGCGGAATTCTATTTCTGTGTCTCTTGAAGAACTTACCAAGGCGGTGTCGCGTTCCGATTCGGTCCCGATGACATGGCGGGAGGGAAACTAAGCTGTTTGACTTGTAAGACGGCTTATACACCAAGGTCTTCGAGCAACCCGACAGCCGGCTCAAGAATCCACGTTCAACCTCTAGCGGGAACTTTTTTCGCCTGCGATCACGTCAAGAACCTTTCGGAGCAGCAGCGTAAGTACTGCGTTCCGAAAAGAAAGGATTGCATCCAGCTCTAGAACGAAAGGGATTGATCTATTGCGCTGTAGGTGGCTACAACGGCAAATTGCAAGGAGTGCTGGTCTGACCATGATCTGGTAAAGCTGGCGGCCAAACGATTTGGCCGACGAATCCCGAAAGCAAACCTTGTGTAGCGCTGTCAAAGGCCTTTGAGATCACCTCAAATGGGTCTTATACAAGACGACGTGAAGAAAAAGGCGAACGGCGTTGCCTTCAAACACAGGAATTGTCCAGAGTTCGGGGACGCTGAATCACTTACATCGGGATTCCCAGATGGCGCAGTTCTGATCGCCGTCTCGCATTTGGCCGTAAGGATTTGCTTTGGCAACCCAAATGAGGGCTCGGTTCCCTCATTGCCGATCGCTGCCCTCTCACATTCCCGGCATCTTCATGCCGGCCATGCGGCGGGCGAAGCTGGGCTTGCCCATGCCTTTGAACATCTTGCGCATTTGCGCATACTGACGCAGCAGATGATTGACTTCCTGCACGCTCGTTCCCGATCCACGCGCAATGCGTTTGCGGCGGCTGCCGTTGATCACGTCGTGATGCTCGCGCTCGTACGAGGTCATGGAGTTGATGATCGCCTCGACGCGGTTGATCTCTTTCTCGTCCACCTTGTCGGCAACCTTCTGCATGTTGGCGAACGGACCGATCTTCGGCATCATGCTCATGATGCTCTGCATCGAGCCCAGCTTCTTCACCTGACGAAGTTGGTCGCGGAAGTCCTCCAGCGAGAAGCCATCGCCGCTGAGCGCCTTGCGGGCGAACTCCTCCGACTTCTTCTTGTCCAGCTTGGACTCGGCGCGCTCGATGAGCGAGAGAATATCGCCCATGCCGAGAATGCGGCCCACGATGCGGTCAGGATGAAACGGTTCCAGCGCGTCGTACTTCTCGCCGACACCGATAAACTTGATCGGCTGTCCCGTAACGTTGCGGATCGAGAGGGCCGCGCCGCCGCGTGCGTCGCCGTCCATCTTGGTGAGAATGACGCCGGTGAGCGCGAGCTTCTTGTGGAACTCATCGGCGGAACGGACCGCGTCCTGTCCGGTCATGGAGTCGGCGACGAAGAGAATCTCCTGCGGGTTCAGGATCTTCTTCAGCGACTGCATCTCTTCCATCAACTGCTCGTCGATGTGAAGGCGTCCGGCGGTATCGACGATGAGGACATCGCAGGCATTGATGATGGCCTCGCGGCGCGCTTCTTTGACCAACCGTTCAACCGTCGCGGTATTGGCCTCGTCAACCTTGACCTTCATAAAGCTGCGCCTTGATCGCCGCTGCCACAACTTTCAGCTGCTCGCGCGCGGCAGGACGATAAACGTCGACCGAGACCAGCATGGGACGATGTCCACCTTGCTTGAGCCAATGCGCCAGCTTGCCGGATGTCGTCGTTTTACCGGAACCCTGCAAACCAGCCATCAGCACAACGGTCGGAGGCTGCGAAGCGAACTTCAGCTTGGCGGTGTCGGTGCCGAGAATCGCGATCAGCTCGTCGCGAACGATCTTGATGACCTGCTCGGCGGGCGACAGCGAGGTCATGACTTCCTGGCCGAGCGCCTTGTCGCGGATGTGGTCGATGAGGTCTTTGACGACCTTGAAGTTGACGTCGGCCTCGAGCAGCGCCATGCGGATTTCTTTGAGCGCTTCGCCGATATTTTCTTCTGTCAGCGTGCCCTGTCCGCGCAGGTTCTTGAAAGCGCGCTGCAGTTTATCTGTCAGGTTTTCAAACATGATTCAGGAGTCCAAGTCTCTGGTTTCTGCCGGCTGGAGCGGCGCAACCGATGCGTTTCCGCCGCCAAACACAAGCATAACACGCTATGGCATGGATTCTGTCGGCACGCTGCGACACACCTCGGCCGCCGCCAGAATGGTGTTGCAATGAATCGCAACCGTGTCCTCCACGCGGATGGCATAGCCGCCCGCGAATGTGACCATCACGGGAACCTCGCGGGCGCGAGCAGCGCGGAAGACCAACGCGTCCCGCTCTTTCAGGCCTTCGATGCTCAGGTTCAGGCCGCCAAGCTGATCCTCGCGATAAGGGTCAGCGCCGGCAACGTAGCAGATCAGCTCGGGATCGAATTGGCGAAGCCCGGAGCTCAGCGCGTTGTCCAGCCACGCCAGATATTCGATGTCGCCGCAGCCGTCGGGCAGGTTCACATCGATGGACGACGGCGGCTTCACAAACGGATAGTTGTTCTCCTGATGCAGCGAGATGGTGAAAACATCTTTGGCGGGCCCTTCCAAGATGACTCCGGAAGATGTCCCCAGTGTCGGGGCAGACCAGGAGGGCAGCATATCGGCCTTCCGGGAAGCGCTTCCGAAGATGACAGCCGTACCGTTGCCCTGGTGCACATCGCAGTCGACGATCATGGCACGACGAATCGCGCCCCGCTTCTGCATCGTGCGGATCGCGATAGCGAAATCGTTCATCATGCAGAAGCCTTCGCCGTGATCGGGAAAGGCGTGATGGAATCCGCCACCGACGTTGATGCCGACTCCGTCTGCCAACGCGCGCTCTGCCGCGAGAATCGAGCCACCGGTGTGCAGCAGGAACGCGTCCACAACCTGTGGAGAATATGGAATCTCCATTTGCAGCTCTTCGCGCGCGCTCAGGCTGCCTTCCATCAGCTTGTTAACGTAATGCGGCGAATGCACCAGCAGAACGTCTTGCTCTTTGGCGAGATCGGGAGCGATGAAGTCAGAGTCGTCGGCATGGCCCTCGTTCAGCAGGCGGTCGCGGATGAGACGGTATTTGTCAGCACGAAAGACGTGCTCTCCGATGGGCAGGAAGTACTTATCGCTATAGACCAGTTTGAATGGCAGCATGGGTTCGGCACGACAACACATGATTGTAAAACCGCGAGGCGGAAGCCGCCAGCCTGCGCTAAGATGAAGCTCTGAATGGCTTCCACCGCTCAGCTCAGTTCGCTCCGCCGCGCAGCGGGCTATAACATTCTCGCGACCACGGGAGCCATCCTGATCGCGATTTTCCTGGCCTTCGCGCTGTTTGCACCGTGGATTGCTCCCGACGATCCGGCGCAGATCGATCTTCCGGCGCGACTCGCGAGCCCATCGACGACGCATTGGTTCGGGACCGACGAACTGGGCCGCGACATCTTCTCGCGGATCGTCTACGGAGCACGTATCTCGATGCTGGTCGGCAGCTCGGTCGTAGCCGCGTCGCTTACGCTCGGCCTGATTCTCGGCTCGATCGCGGGCTATTACGGAGGCATCACCGACCGCCTGCTGAACGTCGTAGTGATGAATGCGTTCATGTCGTTTCCCGGAATTTTGCTGGCCATTGCCTTCGTTGCCTTTCTCGGCCCGGGTATTTTCAACCTGATCCTGGCACTCTCGATCGGCGGCTGGGTCGGATATGCTCGCCTGGTCCGCGCCCAAGTGCTGGCCGTGCGCGAACGTGAATTCGTGGAAGCCGCACGAGCGCTGGGCGCGAGCGATGTGCGCATCATCGTGCGCCATATTCTGCCGAACATCATCCAGCCGATCATCGTGCAGGCCGCGATTGGAATGGCAGGCGCGATTCTGGCAGAGGCAACCATGAGCTTCCTTGGACTCGGCGTTCCGCCGCCGACCGCGAGTTGGGGCTCGATGCTGAATGACGCGCGTTCGCACCTGTTCGACTCGCCGCATTTAGTGCTCTTCCCTGCCGCCGCTGTGATGCTGGCCGTGCTGTCGTTCAACTTCATCGGCGACGGACTCCGCGACTATCTCGACCCACGGTCGCGCATCGCGGCCGGATTGTAGGAAAGTTGTCAGCTGCCAGCTATCAGCTGTCAGACAGGAGGTGGTATTGCTCAACTCTGCCATAGTTTTGGTGATGCTGGTTCTGATCAACCTTTCCTGTATGGCGCAAAGTCCGAACGGTTCGACGGCCGGCCGCCGCCCAGGATTCCTCCTGGAAGCTCGTCTGGAGCGACGAGTTCAACCAGCCAGACGGCTCTGCACCCGATCCGGCCAAGTGGACCAGCCCTCAGCGGCGGCAATGGCTGGGGCAATCAGGAACTGGAGTACTACACCAGCCGTCCGGAGAACGTACAGATCGAGAACGGCAGCCTCGTCATCACCGCGCGCATGGAAGCCTATACAGGACCCGACCTCGTACAGCGGCCTTACACCTCGGCGCGGCTGGAAACCAAGGGCAAATTCGAGCAGCGCTACGGGCGCATCGAAGCGCGCATCCGGATTCCCAGCGGCCAGGGAATGTGGCCCGCGTTCTGGATGCTCGGCAACGACATCGACAAGGCCGGCTGGCCGGCGTGCGGCGAAATCGACATCATGGAAAACATCGGCAAAGAGCCTTCGACGGTTCATGGGACTCTGCACGGCGTCGGCTATACGCCGGCGGGCGTGAGCGCGGCCTTCACCCTGCCCGACGGCAAGAAGTTTGCTGACGACTTCCACGTCTTCGCCGCCGAATGGGAACCGCGCCAGATCCGCTTTTACGTTGACGGCGTTCTGTATGCGACCGACATTCCCGAGAACGCTCCTGCCGGCGCGATCTGGCCATTCGAGCATCCTGAGTTCCTACTTCTGAACCTGGCGGTCGGCGGCGAATGGCCGGGTTACCCGAACGACAAAACGCACTTGCCGCAGCAGATGCTGGTCGACTATGTACGAGTCTACGAGAAGCGATAAGCCATAGTGCCAAGCCGCGGGCTGCTGCATCTACATCACCATGCCAACTGAGAAAGCGATTCTAGGCGGCGGATGTTTCTGGTGTGTCGAAGCCGCCATTCAACAATTGCAGGGCGTCGAGTCCGTGGTTTCCGGCTACATGGGGGGCCACGTCGACAACCCTTCCTACCAGCAGGTCTGCGGCGGAAAGACCGGTCATGTTGAAGTGGCCGAAATTACGTTCGATCCGTCCATCCTCAGCTTTGAAGACTTGCTGCACGTCTTCTTCACGCTGCACGATCCGACCACGCTGAACCGCCAGGGCAACGACGTCGGCGAACAGTACCGCTCTGTGATCTTCTATCTCAGCGAAGAACAGAAGAAGACCGCGCAAGACGTTATCGCCGAATTAACCAAAGACAAGCTTTTCAAAGATCCCATCGTGACTGCCGTCGAGCCTGCGTCCAAGTTCTACCCGGCTGAGGACTATCACCAGAACTACCTTGCCAACAATCCTACGCAGCCCTATTGCATGTTTGTGGTCGCTCCCAAGGCGCAAAAGGTTCGCGAGAAGTTCGCCAACCGATTGAAGGGGTAGTCCTCCCGACCTCCCCAAAATTATCCGGCCAGGGGCTTGACAACGTCTCGGGGCCGGACCCACTTGTGCGGCTGGCTCATCCTCGCGGAGGGGGTTATCGTTTTAATTACTATGCCATACCCCCTCCCCCCTGCCATTCTTTGGAATCAACAACTTGGACAAAAAATCCCGCCAAAATCTTCAAAGCAAATGACTTATAGGTAAATTCTTTTGGCACAGGGGTTTAGTCGCGAAAACGGGTGTGAGCATGTCTCGCCAGGCCAGTCCGATAGGCTCAGCGCGATAAGCCAGATTGTCAAAGATCGTTACAATGCCGCGCTGGGCGACAAAAATCCATTTTTAGGTTGCACCCTCTTCCGAGCCCGTGTCGGTGAGCTGCATCACGTCGTCGAGTGATAAGCCCGGACTCCCTGCCTCCTCCATTTTGACTTTTTTCGCAACCTCCTCATTCTGCGCCAAATCGAGTTCTTGACATTACAGATTGCAATACTATAATCGCTAATTGCAATATGAATCTGGGCGACAAATTACGTTACCTGCGGCTGGTCGAGGGCACCTTGCGCGGACTCGACCGCGAGATGACTCAGCAGGACCTGGCGCGTGCCCTCAAAAAGGAACTGGGCCGTGGCTTGAGCCAGTCGTATCTGTCGCAGATCGAGAGCGGCGCAAGACCGCACCTGACCAACGCTTCCCGTATGCTGCTGGCGCGCTTCTTCAAGGTGCATCCGGGATATCTGGTGGACGATCCCGAGGGGTTCCACACCGAACTGACCAGCGATTTGCGCGCCACCGAAGACCGGCTCGACCTGTGGCTGATCAACGGCGCGGAACAGTTCACGCACGACCCGGAGCTGAGCCAGGCGTTACTCGACGTCGCCAAGTACAAGGACACGCGCAAGTGCCTGGTGCTGTTGGGCGCGATCCTGGAATCGCCCGAACTGGTGGAGCGGCTGACGGAGGTGCTCAGGCCGAACGCCGCGGCAGTGAGTTCCAAGCCGCAGCAGGCTTCCCACATCGCACGGCGGAAGAGATCTGAGCGAGCAAGCCTATGACGTGGGCACTGTTTTACCTGGCGTGTTTCTTGATTGGCGTGTCGCTGAGCGTCCTGTCGTTTGTCAGCGGAAGCTGGCACCTGCCGCACCTGCACATGCATGTACCGCATGGAGGAGCGCACGTGGGCGGCCCGCATGCGGCGGGTGCCGGTCACGACGGCATGCCTTACGTAAACTACGGCACCATCACCGCATTTCTGGCGTGGTTCGGCGCCTCGGGATATCTGCTGACTCGTTATTCGTCGCTGGTGGTCACGCTGGTGCTGGTGCTCTCCACCGTGGTCGGCCTGGCAGGCGCCTGCGTGGTGTTTCTGTTTGTTGCCAGGTTTCTGCTGGCCCACTCGCGAGAGCTCGATCCAGCGGACTATGACCGCGTGGGTGTACTGGGCCGAATCACCAGTTCCATAAGAGCAGGGGGCACCGGCGAGATCACCTTCTCTCTGGGTGGCACGCGGCAGGCGTGTGGCGCCCGAAGCGAGAACGGTGAAGCGTTGTCGCGCGGCGAGGAGGTCGTCATCACCAAATACGAGCGAGGCATTGCCTACGTACGCCGGTACGAAGAGCTGGCGGGGGAAGAAGAAGCAATTAGCAATTAGCAACTAGCGAGAGAAAGATCGGATGGTTGAGGTCGCGCGCGAATTTGAGTTTCGAGGAAACGTTGCAGTAGCTGAGAGCTGACGGCTGAGGGCTGACAGCTCGCTTAAGGAGAGACATATGGGTTTTCACATTCCAACCGACGTTGTAGTGATTGTGTGGTCGGTGATTGCGGCCACCATCCTGATCATCGGGATGTTTACCAAGCTCTATCGCAAAGCAGGGCCGAACGAGGCGCTGGTGGTCTACGGTTTTCGCGGCCCGCGGGTGGTCAAGGGCCACGGCACCATGGTCATGCCTATGGTGGAGAACTGCCGTGAGCTCTCGCTGGAGCTGATGTCGTTCGACGTAGCGCCGCAGCAGGACCTCTATACCAGGCAGGGTGTTGCGGTGACGGTCGAGGCGGTGGCACAAATCAAGGTCAAGTCTGACCCGGAATCGATCATGACTGCGGCCGAGCAGTTCTTGACCAAGGCGCCGCCACAGCGCGAGGCGCTGATTCGCCTGGTGATGGAGGGCCACCTGCGCGGCATCATCGGCCAGCTCACGGTGGAAGAGATCGTGAAGCAGCCGGAGATGGTGGCCGACCGCATGCGCTCCACCTGCGCCGACGACATGAACAAGATGGGACTGGAGGTGATCTCGTTCACCATCAAGGAAGTGCGCGATAAGAACGAGTACATCACCAACATGGGGCGTCCGGACATCGCTCGCATCAAGCGTGACGCCGATGTGGCTACCGCCGAGGCCGAGCGCGACACGGCCATGAAGCGTGCGGTTGCGCAACGCGAAGCGGCAGTCGCAAAAGCTCAGGCTGACCAGGAACGAGTGGCCGCCGAAACTGCATCCATGGCGCGACAAGCTGAGGCGCAACGCGATCTGGAAGTCAAGAAGGCCACCTACACCGAGTTGGTCAAGCGCCAGCAGGCGCAGGCCGACAAGGCCTACGAAATCCAGACCAACGTCATGCAGCAGCAGGTCACGGTGGAAGCCGTAAAGGTGCAGCAGGTGGAGAAGGAACAACAGGTCAAGGTGCAGGAGGCCGAGATCCTGCGTCGCGAGAAGGAATTGATCGCAACCGTGCTGAAGGGGGCGGAGATCGAGCGCCAGCGCATACAGACGCTCGCCGAAGCAGAACGCTCACGCACGATGGTGGAGGCCGAAGGCCGGGCCAGCGCGATTCGCGCGCAGGGCGAGGCGGAAGCCGAGATCATCTTCAAGAAGGGCGATGCCGAAGCGCGTGCCATGAACGTAAAGGCCGAGGCCTATCAGGAGTACAACCAGGCTGCGGTGGTGGACAAGCTGTTTACCAGCCTGCCGGAAGTGGTGAAAGCGCTGGCCGCTCCGCTGAGTAATGTTGACAAGATCACGATCGTGTCGACGGGCAATGGACATTCGGTGGGCTTGAACAAGATCACCGGCGATATCACCGAGATGGCGGCGCAGGTGCCGGCGCTATTCGAGGCCTTGTCGGGGATGCAGATGTCGGATCTGCTGGGCAAGATTCGCACGATTGGCGACAAGAACCCTAAGCCCGACGTGCTGCCGCCGGCAGATGACAAGGCGAAGGGCGCGAGCGCGGGATAGAAAGTGGATAGTGGACAGTGGATAGTGGCTAGGAAAGGCAACGACACTTTGAGATTTGAGTAGACGCCGGGCTCATAGGAGGCAAGATCTTGCCCTTCATTGTGGCGTTCGTCCGCGGAGAACAGTTTTGACTTAGCTGACGGCTGATAGCTGACAGCCAGAACAAGGAGTTGGTTATGGCATTACTTGATCGTGTAGCAACCCTGGTGAAGGCTAACTTGAACGACCTGATCGATCGGGCCGAGGATCCTGAGAAGATGCTGAAGCAGGTCATTCTCGACATGGAAAACCAATTCATGCAGGTGAAGACACAGGTGGCGATCGCGCTGGCTGACCTGCATCTACTGCAAAAGAAAAAGAAGGAGAACGCCGATAAGCTCCGCTTCTATACATTGGCGGCGGAGCGGGCCGTTGACAAGGAAGACGACGAGTTGGCACGCGCTGCTCTGGAACGGTCCCTGAGCTTCGAGCAGCTTACGGAGAGCTTCGACCAGCAGATTGCCGATCAGGACGCCCAGGTAGAGTCACTTAAGGCGGCGTTGAAGCGGCTGGAAAACAAGCTGACCGAGGCGCGTGCCAAGGCCGACATGCTGCTCGCACGGCAGCGCCGTTCGCGGGCCGCCAACCGGGCAGCCGATGCCCAGGCGCCCACGGGCGAGAACCGGACGTTTGAGCGTATGCGCACCAAAATCACGCGCGAGGAGGCCATAGGACAAGCCAAAGGCGAATTGCTGGGAACCGATCTCGACGGCCGGCTGGAGGCCCTCGATCGCGACGACAAGATCACTTCCATGCTGCAGGAACTGAAGTCGCGAAAGCGGCTGGGAGCGTAAAATGCTCGGATGGCGGACTCGCTTTATCTGAGCCTGTGGTTCCCCAGCTTCCAGGAAGGAGAGATGACGACGCGCGCGCTCAGCGTGTTGCGTCAGTTTCCTTTCTCGACGGTGCGGGAGGGAATTTCGTATATCTCCGTGCATCCGGTCGCGTGGGCCGAGCCAACTGTCCTGGAGCGCAAGTTCACACCCGGCATTTCGCCGGAAGAGGCAGTGGAAATTGCCCGCGAATTTGCGCACGACGATTTCGCGCTGGTCATCGAGGCGTTCTGGGATCTGTGGGTCCCGAACGAAGACGAAGTCAGTGAGGCCTGGGTGCAGCGTCCGGTTGCGGTACGCTTCCTGGTGCACGGACTGCAATTCGATGAAGGCATCTACACGGACGATGGCCACATCGAGGTGGACATCGGTCTCGACACGCCTTTTCTCTACGATGGCCCGAAGCTTTCGCCCTTCACCCAAAAGCACGTGCAGGCGAACATCGCGAAGCTGGTGGCGTTCTCCGCGGCCATCGAGAAGAACTGCGGCGTTACCGGACGGGTGCTGTGGTCGGAGTCGGAAGAAAACCCCGCGCAGAAACTGATCGCGCGGCTGCAGCAGACACAGTGAGGCAGTGGTCAGGGGTCGGGGGTTAGTGGCTTAGTGGTTGGTGGTCAGTGAAAAGCCAAGCGGCCGCGGCTTGCGCGAACGGTTTATGAGATAGAAAGACCCAGCTTCGCGCCGGGCCCTTCTATCCACTAGCCACTGATCACTATCCACTTACTTCGTTCTTCCGCCTTCGACTTTCAGTTCGGCGCTGGCGCCGGCCTGTGCTGCCGCCAGACGCGCGGTCAGCACGCGGAAGGGCGAGCACGACACGTAGTTCAAGCCCACCTGCGCGCAGAACTCGACGGACGAGGGTTCGCCGCCATGTTCGCCGCAAATGCCCAGCTTGATGGTGGGACGCGTCTTGCGGCCCTTTTCGACGGCCATCTTGACGAGCTGTCCTACGCCTTCACGGTCGAGCACCGCAAACGGATCCTGCTTCAGAATTCCCTCAGTGAGATACGTCGGCAGGAACTTGTTGATGTCGTCGCGGGAGAAGCCGAAGGTGGTTTGCGTAAGATCGTTGGTGCCAAAGCTGAAGAACTCGGCCTCCTGGGCGATCTCGTCCGCCACCAGCGCGGCGCGCGGCAACTCGATCATGGTGCCGACCAGATACTCGACACGCTGTTCCTTCTCCGCGAAGACCTCTTCGGCAACCCGGCGCACAATCGCTGCCTGGTTGGCCATTTCCTTCAGGCCTCCCGTCAGCGGAATCATGATCTCCGGCTTCACCTTCACACCTTCCTTCGTGACCTTCACAGCGGCCTCGAAGATGGCGCGTGCCTGCATCTCGGTGATCTCCGGATAAGTGATACCCAGACGGCAGCCGCGGTGGCCGAGCATGGGGTTGACTTCGTGCAACTGCTCGACACGATTGAGCAGCGAGCGAAGCTCCTTCAGCTTTGGCGACTTCGGCTTTGTGATCTCCAGCTTGGCAATCTCGACCATCAGATCTTCGCGGCGCGGCAGGAACTCGTGCAGCGGAGGATCGATGGTGCGGATGGTGACCGGGAATCCATCCATCGCGCGGAAGACGCCGATGAAGTCGTTGCGCTGCATGGGTAGCAGCTTCTTCAGGGCGGCGCGGCGGTCCTTCTCATTGTTGGCGAGAATCATGGTGCGCACGTGCGGCAGACGATCTTCGCCGAAGAACATGTGCTCGGTGCGGCACAGGCCGATGCCTTCCGCTCCGAACGCGCGCGCCTGCAGTGCATCGCGGGGAATGTCCGCGTTGGCGCGAACGCCCATGCGCCGGAAGGGCTCGGCCCATCCCATCAGAGTCTGCAACTCGGGATCGTCGGGCTTGGCCGGAACGGTGTTGAGCTTGCCGTTGATCACGCGACCGGAGGTGCCATCGAGCGAAATCCAGTCGCCGCCCTTCAGCACCTTGCCGCGCACCCGCATTTCGCGAGCCTTCTCATCGACGTCGATGTCACCGGCTCCGGCGACGCAGCACTTGCCCATGCCGCGGGTAACGACGGCAGCATGGCTGGTCATGCCGCCACGCGAGGTGAGAATTCCGACCGCTACTTCCATTCCACCGATATCTTCTGGCGTGGTCTCGCTGCGCACCAGGATCAGCTTGGCACCCTTGTCCTTGTTGAACTTCTCGACCGCTTCCTCGGCGGTGAAGACAATCTGGCCGACCGCAGCGCCGGGTGACGCCGGCAGCCCAGTCGCGAGCACGTCCACTTCGACGTTCTTCTCGTCAAGGCTGGGCACGAGGAAGTCGTAAAGCTGGTTGGGCTCGACACGGAAGATAGCTTCTTCCTTAGTGATCAGGCCTTCGTTGACCATCTGGATGGCCACTCGCACGGCGGCGCGTCCGGTACGCTTTCCATTGCGCGTCTGCAGCATGTACAGACGGCCATCCTGGATGGTGAACTCGAAGTCCTGCATATCGCGATAGTGGTTTTCCAGCCGCGTTGTGATATCGCGAAGCTGGTTGTAGGTCTCGGGCTGAATCTTCTCGAGTTCGGAGATGTGCACCGGCGTACGGATGCCTGCGACCACGTCTTCGCCCTGCGCGTTCATGAGGAACTCGCCGTAGAACTCCTTGTTGCCGGTCGCGGGATTGCGCGTGAATCCGACACCGGTGCCGCTGGTCTCGCCGAGATTGCCGAAGACCATCGCCTGCACGTTCACGGCGGTTCCGAGCATATCGTCGATGTTGTTGATGCGGCGATAGGTCTTGGCGCGATCATTCAGCCAGGAGCGGAACACAGCGTCGCGCGCCATCACCAGCTGATCATGCGGATTCTGCGGGAAGTCATGCTTGGTGTGCTGCTTCACTACCTTCTTGTATTCGGCGATGACTTCCTGCAATGCCTTGGCATCGAGATCGGTATCGAGCTTAACTTTCTTCTGCTTCTTCTTGCCGTCGAAAACGGCCTCGAAGGCGTGCTTGGGAATGTCGAGCACGACCGATCCAAACATCTGGATGAGGCGGCGATAGGAGTCATAGGCAAACCGGGGATTGCTGGTGCGCTTGGCCAGCCCTTCGACCGACTTGTCGTTCAGGCCGAGATTGAGGATGGTGTCCATCATGCCGGGCATGGAGAACTTCGCGCCCGAACGAACGCTGACCAGCAGCGGATTGTCGGCTCCGCCGACCTTCTGACCCTGCAGTTGCTCGAGGCGATAAAGCGCCTCGTCCATCTGGCGATTGACTTCGTCCGAGGTGTCCGCAGTGCGCATGTACTCGCGGCAGGCCTCGGTCTGAATGGTGAAACCGGGAGGAACGGGCAGTCCGGCATTGGTCATTTCGGCGAGCCCGGCGCCCTTGCCGCCTAGCTCTTCTTTCATTTTGCCGTGACCTTCGGCGCGTCCGTCTCCAAAAAAGTAAACGTATTTCACCGCTTTCGCTTCAGCGGTTCCTGTGTCGTGCTCGATTGTGGAAGTGCTCATGGAGGAATCCTTTACTCGTTGTTATTGAGGAATGCAGGCAATTGCGACACGGGACCTCACGAAAAGAGCAGGACCTGCTTCAGAAATTGTCATTACGAGCGCCTGATTCTGGCGCGAGGAATCTGCTTTTCCGCAAGTCCGGTACAGCAGATCCCTCGCTGCGCTCGTGATGACAATTCGTTTCGGTGTCACTTTGTACTCGATCCTCAAGAAGTTAAGACGATTTAGTTTCGGTTACGATTTCGCTGAAATCAGCGATGTTGGAAAAGTTTTCGGAGAGGTCGCGTAACAAGGCGAGACGGTTGGAGCGGACTCGCTCGTCGTCAACCATCACCATAACCTTGTCGAAGAACGTGTCGATGTCAGGTCGCAGCGTAGACAGCTGAATTCAACGACGTCTGTGCATATCTCTTCTCGCCCTGTGCCTTCTGGCAATGCTTGGCGGCAACTCCTCGGGCATCGTGCATTAGCGAGTATTTTCTCTGCGCTCTTCGCGTCATCGCTCTGGAATCGAACGGTCGCCGCAACCTGCTTGTCGACTCTCTTTTCCTTTGCCTGTTTGAGGATGTTTTTGATCCGCTTAAAGGCCGCCGCGACATGATTCGAAGTCTCGGCAGCCACGTACCGCTTGACCGCTTCGGCGCGCGCGATCACGTCCACAATGTCATCACTCCCGGCAGCCAGAACAGCATTTACCACGTCGTAGGCGAAACCGCGTGCCTCGCGCAGATAGAACTCCAGACGCTCCCGCATGAAGTTCGCGACCGCCTGATCGAAGTCGAAGTCCTTGGCAAAACGCTCCTCTGCTGCGGAGCCCACATACTCGGCGCGCGCATCGGAGAACAGTTTCGCGACTGGCAGCGGCAGGCTATGCTCGGCAATGATCTTCACGATGCCATTGGCGGCGCGGCGCAGTGCGAAGGGATCCTTCGAGCCCGTGGGCTGAAGTCCGAGAGCGAACATTCCTGCAATGCTGTCGGCCTTGTCGGCGATGGCGAGTACCGCGCCCTCGACCGAACGCGGAACGGCGTCGTCCATTGACTCGGGCTTGTACTGGTCGTAGATGGCATCGGCAATGGCCTCGGCGGTCGCGGCGGGCAAAGCAGGATCGAGAGTCTGATGCTTCGCGTAGAGACCGCCGACGATGCCTTGAAGCTCGGTAAATTCCTTGACCAGCTCGGTCGTAAGATCGGTCTTGGCCAGCAGCGCAGCCTTGAACACAACCCCCGGCCGGATCGGCGTGCCGCCGTCGCGGACCAATTCCGACACCAGGCTGCCAAGCTTCTGCACCCGGCAAGTCTTGTCGTAGTAACTGCCGAGATCTTTCTGGAAGGTCACCGACTTCAACATGTCGACGCGCTGTCGCAGGCTGATTTTCTGGTCAGTCTCCCAGAAGAAACGGGCGTCGTTGAAGCGGGCGCGCAATACCCGTTCATTGCCGTGACGAATGAGACCGTCCGGATCGCCGTCGGTATTCAACACCGCGAGAAAATGTGGCAGCAGCTTGCCGCTTTCGTCTTCCAGCGCGAAGTACTTCTGGTGATCGCGCATCACGGTCACCAGCACTTCCGCGGGAAGCGAGAGGAATTCCGTCTCGAAATTTCCTAGCACAACCGACGGAAATTCAGTGAGATTCACAACCGTATCCAGCAGCGTTTTGTCTTCGCGCCAGCGTGCGCCAGGAATCGTCCGAGTCGCAGCATCGAGTGCCTTGCGGATGCGATGCTCGCGCTCGGCGGCATGAACGATCACGGAGCCTTTGGCCAGCGTCGCAGCGTAATCGGCGGGCGTGCCAACCTGCAGGTCACCGGATGAGAGAATGCGGTGGCCTTGCGTCGTGTGACCGGCGCGGATTCCGGCAAACTCGACGGGAACAACTTCTTCGTCGAGCAACGAAACCAACCAGCGCACCGGGCGCACGAAGCGCTCGGCCGTTTTGCCCCGCCAGTACATGCTTTTGGCCCAGTAGAGGCCGGCAATTTCTTTGGGCAGCGCTTCGGCGAGTATTTCAGCGGCTGGGCGGCCCTTCTTTTGAACCGTGGCTGCGATGTATTCGCCCTTGCCCGTGGTTACCTTTTCCAGCGACTCAACCGGAACCCCGACTTTGCGTGCGAAAGCGTCGGCCGCAGGAGTGGGGACCCCATCCTTATAGGCCACTTTGACCGAAGGCCCGGTGACTTGCTCACGGATGTCGGGCTGTCCGGCGGATACGCCGGAGGCCACCACGGCCAGGCGGCGAGGCGTGGAGAATGCCTGTATGGAGGGTGCCTCCACCAGCCGTTCACGTTGCAGCAGGTCGCCGACGCGACGGGCTAGCTCGTCCCGAGCCGTGTCGATCATGCGTGCGGGAATTTCTTCGGTACCGATTTCGAGGAGAAAGTATGGCATGAGATAAATGAACAATCAGCAATTAGCGAACTAGCAACTACAACTAACAAAACCGGTAGACCCATATTGCTGCGTTTTCAGCAAACTGGTTCGCTCATCATAAGCTTCCAGGAGCAACTATTGCTGTTGCTAGTTGCTCGTGGAGCCACTCAGCGCAAACTCTTCGGCGTCGTCCTCCGGCGTGGGTGGCGCCGACTCTACCGTCTGTTGCTCCACATACGCCCGGGCCACACCCACGGCGAGAGCTCGAATACGCGCGATCACTCCCACCCGCTCGGTGACGCTGATCGCTCCGCGCGCATCGAGAATGTTGAACAGGTGAGAGCACTTCAGGCACAGGTCAAAAGCTGCCAGCAGGGGAAAGCGCTTTCGCTCTTCGCTGCTCGCGGTTCGCGGTTCGCCGGAATCCTCGCGATCCTTGCCGGAATCTCCGCCTTTGTTGGCTGGTTTTCGGCTCTTCTCTTTGGCAACGTTCCCGTGCTTCGCCGCATATTCATCAAGCAGGGCCTGACACTCGGACTCGTACAGTTCGAGGTGCTTCCAAGCCTTGGCCACATCGGCGCGCTCGAAGTTGTAAACCGAAAATTGCAACTCGTCCTGCAGCCGGATCTCGCCGTACTTTACCGGCTGGCCGTCGGGTCCAACCACCCAGGTGATGTCGTAAATGCTGTCAACGTCCTGCAGGAAGGCGGCAATGCGTTCGAGCCCGTACGTCAACTCGGCGGAGATAGGATCGAGATCGATGCCGCCACACTGCTGGAAGTAGGTAAACTGCGTGATCTCCAGACCGTCGAGCATGATCTGCCAGCCGATGCCCCATGCGCCCAGGGTAGGCGACTCCCAGTTGTCTTCCTCAAACTTGATGTCATGTTTGCGCAGGTCAATGCCGATCGCAGTGAGCGACTCGAGATAGAGTTCCTGCACGTTGGCCGGCGGAGGCTTCAGGATGACCTGGTACTGCATGTGCTTGAACAGCCGATTCGGATTCTCGCCATAGCGACCGTCGGCCGGCCGCCGCGAGGGCTGCACGTAGCCGACGCGGTAAGGCTTGGGGCCAAGCACACGCAGGAAAGTTTCGGGCGCCATGGTGCCGGCGCCGACCTCCACGTCATAGGGCTGCTGCAGGACACAGCCACGTTCGGCCCAGAAACCTTGCAGCCGGAGAATCAGTTCCTGAAACGTCAGCGGGTTTTGAGCGGAAGCCAAAGAGTTCTTCCTGACGGGTCGAAATTGTTCGGGGCAGCGGCCCCCTCATTCCAGGACTACAGTTCAACGATCCTAAAGCTTGTTCAGCATGCTGGCCGTAACCAGCTTTTTCTCGATGTGGCGCTCCATAATCTGCACCAGCAATCGTCGCAGGTCGGTGTATCGACCAGGCGCCACGATCTCATCGGCAAAACTATCGACCGGGGCACGAAACATTTGCGCAGCCAGCGCACGCGATTCAGGCGACAGCTCTGAAGATGCCAGCCGCTTGTGCTGCGCACACATCAGGCCGTCAGCCAGCGCATGATAATAGGCGCGGCTTCCGTTCAACACCCGCCCGCAAACCACGCACTCACTCAAGTCGGGCAGAAATCCTACCAGCCGCACCAGCCAAAGCTGGAAGTACGTGATCGGCAGCCAGATCGGGCCCGAGCGCAACTGATGTACCACCGAAGCTGCCAGGCGAAAGAGGCTGTCATTCGCTTCCCGGTCGGGCAGAAGCTCGTCCAGCACTTCGGCCACATGTTCCAGCGCCACGACCCGAGGATAGTCCACCGTCCCCGAGAGCGGCGACTCCAGAATGTCGCAGGAATCCAGCCTCGCCAGTTCCTGCCCGCTGCGATCCTCGTAATGCGCTCGTACCAGCGTTAGAGGCTCCAACGCTCCACCGAAGCGGCGCTTGGACCTCTTGGCTGATCGCGCTACACCCTTGACCTTGCCTTCCGATCGCGTGAACAACGTTACCAGCAGGTCGGCTTCACGCAGCGGATAGGTCCGAAGAACAATCGCTTCCGACTGCTTGAGTGACATGGTTAAGCGAACCGGCCAAGTAGCGGGGATCCCAGCGAAGGAACTGAGTCTTGCACGCTAACTACTGATTCTACTGACAGGCATTGGTATCTGCAAAGGCGCGGCGGAAAAAGTGGAGGAAAAACGAAATTGCAGGTTGGCAGCCAACCTCTCTTCAACTCTCAAACCAAAAAAAGGGGAGCCCGAAGGCTCCCCGAGAACTGCAAGCTTCAAACTTGAAACTAGAAGCTGTACTTCAACACCAGAACGACCGCACGCGGATGGCTGGAGAACGAATTCTGCCAGTTGGTAAACGCGCCGTTCCCAGGGATGAGTTCGTTACGCGTGTTAGGCGAGGTCGTGATTGCGCCGTTCGCCGGCTGAATGTCGCTGATGTAGCCGGGAACGAACTGTGGGTGGTTGAAAATGTTGACCGCCTGGAACTGGAATTCAATTGCCTGGCGCTCGGTGATATTGACGCGCTTCAGCAAGCTGAAGTCGAAGTTGTTGATGTGGGGAAGACCCAAGGTGTTGCGCGCAGCCGTTGCCAATGCACCCGCGCCAGCCACGATGTACTGGGCGTTGGGATTGTTGGCCACGTAAGCCACAGTCGCACCACTTGAGTTCTTCAGGGCAGTCACGCCGCTGCCGGTGTCAGCTAGGCCGTTGGCATTGTAGATCGAGCGGTCGCCCGCGTTGTCGCCGTTGCCATTGGTGTCGACAGCACTCTGAACGGTCGCGTACTCCGGCGATTCAAAGGTGTAGATCGGCGAGAACTGCCAGTTGCCGACCACGTTCTTCATCACCCAGTTCGAGTTCTTGAAGAACGGCAGGTCGTAAATGGCTTCGATGGTGACCCGCTGACGGCGATCCAGAGCGGAAGTGGCCCAGTCACCGGCGAGGTTCTGGAAGTCCTGCGGACGACGCGGCGTCAGCACGGTCGAAAAGACGTCGGCTGTCGAGTTGTCGAAGGCATGGCTCCAGGTCCAGGCGGCCTGGAACTGCAAGCCGTTGGTGAAGTTGCGGGTAAACTGCGTCTGCAGGCCGTTGTAGTTAGAGGCTCCATAGTTCATGAAGCCGACGACGCTGCCATCGAAACCGTTGGCCGCGTACGCGGGAACGAAGCTGGAGCGAGCGTTGATCCGCGCCAGCGTAAGTGGAAGAGAGTCCAGCACCGACTGACCAGGATTCTGCATGTACGTGGGCAAGTATCCATTCTGGAGGCTCGCCTTATCCGCTTTGTTCAGACGTGTCTGCACCGGCAGGTGGATACCCTTGGTTCCTACATATCGAACCTCCAAGGTGTACTTCTGGGCAAACATGTGCTGAATACCGAGGTTCCAAGTCTCCGAGTAAGGCAGAGACTGGTTCGGGATGTAAGCGCCCGTCGCGGAACGCGCATCTGCGGCGTTGGTAAACGGCACCGGCTGATTTTGCGGCAAGCCGCCGTTCGCCAGGAAACCAACGTTCTGCCAATAGCAGGTTGGAGTTTGCACCTGACCCTGACCTGGAAGTCCAGCGTCGCAAGTCTGTTGCACCTGCGGAGGCATGGAGAGAATGCCCAGGTTGTCATAGAGAACGTCCACCGCCATGCCGAAGCCACCACGGATCGAAGTGGTTCCCGAACCGCCCGGTGAATAGGCAAAGCCGACGCGGGGCAGGAAGTTGGTGGCCTGCGTGGTCGGCGCGCTGAAGGTGATCAGTCCCGGAACGCTGGAGATCTGGTTCAGAGGCTGGGTCTGGGTCTGGGCCAGCGGAGGAGTGGTGACCTCGTAGCGCAAGCCAAGATTCAGCGTGAGGTTCGGTTTCACCTTCCACTCGTCGTTGACGAAGGTGTAGAAGGCCTGCTGGTTGCCGTAATAGATGAAGTTGCCTGCCGAACGCTCGCTGAAGCCGCCTTCGTCGAGGTTGGGAACGACGTCATTAAGGTAGCCGTCCAGGCCTGACCTGGGGTCGGTCGAAGAAAATGCACCGCTGCCCCACTCATAGTCGCCCCGGACACGCTGGGTAAAGCTCTGCGGGCTGATGGCCTCACGATACTCGAAGCCAAACTTCCAGGTGTGGCGGCCCTTCACCCAGCTGATGTTGTCAACCGCCTGGTAGGTGTTCTGGATGCCAAACTGAGGAGCGTTGCCGTCGGGGCCAATCTGCACTCCGCCCAACTCGCCAATCACGAGGTTCGGGAACACATTCAGTCCGGGGAAGGTCTGGGGGCCAACGCCGAAGGTCTGCGCGTTGCGGTTGAAGCCCAAACGGAACTCATTGTTCAGGTTGGGCGTGAAGTTGTGATACTCGCCCAGGGTGAACAGGTTGTAGTTGGTCGGCACGGTCGCCCAAAACACAGGTATGGAAGCGGCTGTGTCAAACGAATTGTTGGTGGCATAGGCGTAACGGACACGTAACGAGTCCTTGGACGAGATGTTCCAGTCGCCTGCGTTCACGTTCGTGATGGTGTTCTGATAGGCGGGTCCGGTGAAGCCGACGGGGCCGATAGGAATATTGGTCCAAGTCTTGGCCGTCGCTCCGACACCGACTGCGGCCGTGGTTTCACCGCAAATATCTGCACTGGGAGAGCCACCAGCAGGCACGTACTTCTGGAGCGTCGCCAGGTTGTTATTCGAACTGCCATACATCGCATCGAGGGTGGCGTAGCCAGCCGCCGTAGGTGCGCAAACCGTGGTGGGGTTGCCGCTGTAGCCCACCGGCTCATACTGCCAGGAAGTGAAGAAGAACAGCTTGTCTTTGATCACCGGTCCGCCGATCTGACCGCCGAAGCGATTGTCGTCGAAACGGGTGTTGAATGGCGTCACGCCGTTGGTGAAGCCGGCGGTTTCGGACGAAGCCACCTGATAGTCGATGGCGTTCAGGTTGCGGTTCTGGAAGTATTCCCAGGCTTTGCCGTGGAACTGGTTCGTACCGCTCTTGATCGTCTGATTAAACTGGCCGCCGGAAGAGTGACCGAATTCCGGCGAGAACTGGTTCTGCAGAATGGTGAAGTTGTCGACCGCGTCGTTCGGGATCTGGAGCAGAGGACCCGTTACCGACTTGCTGTTGTTGTCGACGCCTTCCACCGTGAAGTTATTGTTGCGGGGACGCTGACCGGAAACCGAAGGACCGGAGCCGGCAGCAATGCCGCCGCTGGAGGCCACACCAGCGTTCAGCAGCGAAAGGTTCAACACGCCGCTACCCGTGGAGGTGATGGGCAGATCCTGCAACTGCTTGGTGGTGAAAGTATTTTCGATCTGAGCGTTGGTGGTGTCGATGGTGGTGGCCGCTTCGCTGACTTCCACGGTCGTGGCTGCGCCGGCGACGGTGGTGGTGATATTCGCAGTGGCCGTCTTGTTGATCTGAACTTCGATATCGGCGTAACCGCCCTTGAGGCTACCGGATGCTGCCTCCACCGAGTAGTGGCCAGCCGGCAAGTTCACGAAATGATACTCGCCCGTGGCGTTCGCCGTGGACGTAGCCTTGTAACCGGTCGCCAAGTTTGTTGCTGTAACTGTTGCGTTTGCAACGACTGCGCCGGTCGAGTCCTTAACGACTCCAACGACGTCGCCGCTGATGGCTTGTGCGAGTGCTGCGGCCGGCAATAGCAAAGCCAACGCCAGCACTGTTAAGCTCTTCAGCAGGTTTTTCATTCTGCTTCCCCCTCCAAAAAAATGACGAACTGTGGCTGACTCTCAAGGACTATCAGCAGCGGAAGATTCCGATCTGCCTAGCAGGTTCTAGCAAACGATGTCCTGATTGTCGCGTAGTGGTAGATGGCACGTTTCTGGCCAAAGGGCGAGGAGTACAGCTTATTTAAAACAAACGGGTTAAATGCCTAGGAGGGCTGTTGAAAAGGCGACGCTATATTTTTTAGTAGCAGTCGTACGTGTTTTTATTCCAAAACACATAGAAAGATTCATTAGTAAATCATTAAAATTTTGCACTTAGTAATAATTTCGTGGTTTACAAATATACTAAGTAATTATCCTACCCCACGCCGAAGCCTCTTCGGTTCGACCTCTGCCTGATCACGCGAGAGATCCGACTACCGGGAACTGCCCAAAGCCATGGTAATGAGAGTTTTTTGTTCAAGTTCGTGAGCCTTGGCCGACCCGGTCGCGGGGGTCGAGTTCGCAGCGCGTTTAATACTGCGCAGTCGGGTTCCGACTATTCTCTTCAGCCGCGGACTCACGAACGAGAGTGCGCCCATGTTCGCCGGTTCTTCCTGCACCCAGATGAACTCGGTTGCGTTCTCGTAGCGGCTCAGCACCTGGCGAATGTCGTCTTCAGGGAAGGGATATAGCTGTTCGACGGAGACGATCGCCGGCCCATTCAGGTTCAGCCGCTTGCGCTCCATCCTCAGCTCGTGAGCAATCTTGCCGGTGCAAAGTAGAACCCTCCTGGCTTCAGGCGCAGTGTCGTCGGGAATGACATTCAGGAAACGCGGACGCTCCAAGTCCGTAATCGGCGACAGGGCCTCGGGATGACGCAGCATGCTCTTCGGGGTAAAACAGATGAGGGGCTTGCGCCATTTCCGCAGCGCTTGCCGGCGGAGCATGTGGAAGTACTGGCTTGCGGTCGATGGCTGGAAGACCTGCATGTTGTCACGGGCGCAGAGCTGCAGATAGCGTTCGATGCGTGCGCTGGAGTGCTCCGGCCCCTGGCCTTCGTGGCCGTGAGGCAGCAAGAGCACGAGACCAGTTAACAGGTTCCATTTGTCCTCACCAGAAGCGATGAACTGGTCGATGATGATCTGCGCGCCGTTCGCAAAGTCGCCGAATTGCGCCTCCCACATCACTAGCGCTTCGGGAAAATCACGGGAGAAGCCGTACTCGAATCCCAGGACTGCGGCCTCGGACAACTCCGAGTTGTAAATCTCGACCCGCGCCTGATTGGGCGCAAGATGGCAGAGCGGGACGTATTCTTTCTCGTCCACGATGTCGATCAGCACCGAGTGCCGCTGATTGAACGTGCCGCGGCGGCTGTCCTGCCCGCTGACGCGAATCGGCACTCCACCAACCGCGAGTGATCCAAAGGCCAGCGCCTCGGCCATGCCATAGTCCAGCGGACGCTTGCCGTAGCCCATCTCGTGGCGCTGCTCCAGCAACTTCTGCACCTTGGGATGGATGTGAAAGTCCTCGGGGTACTTGACCAGCCCGTCGGTAATAGGGCGCAACTGTTCTGCCGTCAATCCGGTGTCGACCTCATCCGCGGGACTGTAAGGACCACCATGGAACGGAGCCCAGTAGCTGGGTAGCTGGCGCATGACCGGCTTCTTCGACATGCTTTTGCCGGCCTTCTGCGCAGCGTCGAGTTCGGCCTGGAATTTCTGCACGACCGGTTGCGCATCCATCCCGACATTCTTCGCGTAAATCTGGTAGGACACTGGGTGGTCCTTGATCTTGCGATAGATGATGGGCTGGGTGATCGTAGGATCATCGACTTCAGAGTGGCCATGACGGCGGAAGCCGATAAGATCGATCACGACGTCATTTCCAAAGTCGTAACGGTACTCGATCGCCATGCGCCCAACCCGCACTACCGCGTCCGGATCTTCTGCATTGACGTGGAAGATGGGAATCGGCAAACGCTTCGCCAGGTCGGAGGAGAAGCGACTGGAATAGGCATCGCTGGGATTCGTCGTAAATCCGATCAGGTTATTGACAATGATGTGTACTGTTCCGCCCACGGTGTAGCCGCGAAGGTTTGCGAGGTTTAACGTCTCGGCGATAATTCCCTGCCCGGCAAAAGCCGAGTCACCGTGCATGAGCACCGGGAGTACCTTCGCCTTGCCGTCGCGCCCCAGCCGGGTCTGCTTGGCGCGCGCGCGTCCGAGAGCGACCGGATCGACCGCTTCCAGGTGGCTGGGATTCGACACCATGTGAATACGCACCGGCTTCCCGTTTGCGCCGGCGAAGATACCGGTCGCGCCGATGTGGTACTTCACGTCACCGCCACCCAGCACACTGCGCGGGTCAACGTCTTCAAAGCCGGCAAAGATCTCCGCCGCAGGACGCCGCACGATGTTGATGATGACGTTCAGCCGTCCGCGATGACTCATGGCGAGCACGGCCTGCTCCGCACCACGTTCGGCGGCGGAATTCAGAACCTCATCCAACAGAGGAATCAGCGCGGTGTTGCCTTCCAGCGAGTACCGCTTGGTGCCGATGTAGCGAGAATGAATGGTCTGCTCGAAAACATCGGCGCGCACCAGTTGGTCGAGTACCCGATTGCGGTCGACAGCATAATCCTGCTCCGACTCCATGCGCTCTTCGATCCAGCGGCGCTGTTCGGGATCAGGAATATGCATGAATTCGACGCCGATCGTGCCGCAGTAAATGCGGCGCGCCTCGTCGGCGACATCGCCGTCGATGTCCAACTCGGGATGAGCGAGTGGAGTGAAGTGTTGTAGAGGATCGAGATTGGCCTGCAGATAACCCCAGCGGCGAAACGAGTCGAGCACTCGTTCCATCTTCTCGCTGTCAACGTTCATCATTACGGTGGACAAGGATCAACAACTCCCCCGGTCTGAGAGATGCACGCCGGCGGGCGGGCGGCAACTCAGCCGATGTGTTTGAACTGACCTAAAGTTATAGATTCTCCAGTCGCCGGACGGATGCGTCCACTCATTAGGAGAGCCGGCAACAGGTGGCAGCCGAACAATCAGTATATAGAAATGGGTGAGAATTCGGTAAGCTAGCGACGTCGGACCACAGACTGTAACCCATGATCAAACCGTTAACTTCGCGGGAGCGCGTCTTCGTTTTGACCGGCGCTGGAGTCAGCGCCGAGAGCGGAGTTCCAACCTTTCGCGGGGCCGACGGATTGTGGCGGGGCTACCGCGTCGAGGACGTGGCAACTCCGGAGGCGTTCCGCGCGAATCCTGCACTTGGTCTGGCAGTTCTATTCGGAGCGGCGCAAGCGAGCCACAAACGTTTTTCCCAACTCCGCGCATCGGGCCCTCGCCGAACTGGAACGCGCTTTAGGCGAAAGATGCTTTCTCTGCACGCAGAACGTCGATTCCCTGCACGAGCAGGCCGGATCCGAGCACATTGTCCACATGCATGGCCGACTGATGCAGACCCGCTGCTCACGCGAGAGTTGCCACACATCTCCTTTCGATGACGAGCGACAATACCTTTCGCGAGCCGAGATTCCTACCTGTCCCAAGTGTGGCGCCCTGGTACGTCCTCATATTTGCTGGTTTGGCGAAGTGCCGTTCGCGCTGGAACGGATTGTCGAGCAACTCAAGATCGCAAACGTGCTGCTGACCATCGGAACCTCCGGCGTCGTCGAGCCGGCGGCAAGCTTTGTTCGCCTCGCCCGCGCCAACCAGGCACGAGCCATCTATGTCGGACCCGAAGAGCCGGCTAACCGCAAATTCTTCGACGAGGTGGTGCTGGGAAAGGCGGGCGTGGTTTTGCCAGGGCTGGTGAAAGACCTCACCAGGTAGAAAGTGTTGGACGACTCAGTGCACGAAGTAGTTCACGATGTTGAACGCAGCAAACGCAGAGAGGTAGGCGACGAGTGTCATGTAGCCGAACTGGATCGCCGGCCACTTCCATCCATTGGTCTCACGGCGTACCACGGCAATGGTGGACATGCATTGCATGGCGAAGGCGAAGAAGACGAGCAGCGCAATGGCTCCGGCCAGTGTCAGTTCGTGACGCAAAGCAACCTGCAGGTCGAATGCTTGCGAGCCGCCATCCAGGCCATGCAACGTTCCCAGGGTTGAGATAATCACTTCCCGCGCCGCCATCGAAGTGATCAGTCCGACTCCGATCTTCCAGTCGAATCCCAAGGGACGGATGACCGGTTCGATCGCGTGACCAGCCCAGGCCACCACGCTGTTCTGCACGGGCGGAGGCTGTCCGTGATGCATGGGGAAATTCGTGGCCGCCCACAACAGGAGCGAAACCATCATGATCACCGTGCCGGCACGATAGAGGAATGCTTTGCCTCGGTCCACCAGCCGCAACGCTAGAGAAGAAACCGTTGGCCAGCGGTATGGCGGCATCTCCAGAATGAAGGGCGCGTCCTTGCTCCTGAGAATCGTCGACTTGAGCAGCCGGGCCGTCGCGACCGCCATCACGAACCCGAGCACATATAAGCCCAGCATGGCGAGGGCGCGTGTACCGAGAAAAGGTCCCAGCACCGGGTGGTCAGGCAGAAACGCCGCAATCACCATGGTGTAGACAGGCAGACGCGCGGAGCAGGTCATGAACGGCGCTACCAGAATTGTGGCAATGCGATCGCGCTTGCTCTCGATCGTGCGCGTTGCCATGATGGCGGGAACCGCGCAGGCATAAGCCGACAGCAGCGGGATGAAGCTCTTGCCGTTGAGGCCGGCGCGCGACATGGTGCGGTCCGCGATGACCGCCGCGCGAGAGAGATAGCCAGAATCTTCCAGAATGCCGATGACCAGGAAGAGCAGCAGAATCTGCGGCAGGAAGACCAGCACGGAGCCGGTCCCTTTCCAAACACCGTTGACCAATAGCGATTGAAACATGCCGTCAGGAAGCAGGCTACCGATATGCGCCCCGGTCACATCCAAGAGTTTTTGCAGCAAATTCGACAGCGGCTGGCCCACGGCGAAGATCGTCTGGAAGACTCCGATGACAACCAGTCCGAAGATAATCGCCCCCCAGACACGATGGAGGAAAATCGAGTCGAGCCGCTGCGTCCAGACGGGAGTCGCAGGACGGCGATATTTGGCCTGGGTGCCCACGCGTGCCGCCCACTCGCGATAGCTCTGGGTGTTGCCTACGACCGGTAATTCCAGGGGCTCCGGACTGGGCGACGCCGAGGAGAGAAAGTTGCTGACTGCCGCCACTCCTTCTCCGGTGGTCGCGCTGACCAACGCAACCGGAGTGCCCAACTGACGTGCCAGTGCCAGCACGTCGACATGTCCGCCCTGCTGGCGAAGTTCATCGGCCATGTTCAGGGCCACGAGGGTCGGCAAGCCCAGCGCAATCACGCGCCCAGCGAGCACCAGATGGCTATGCAGATTGGTTGAATTCAGAACCAGCACCACGGCGTCCGGCCGCGATGTTCCAGGCATAGCTCCGGTGAGCACGTCGACCGCGACCTTCTCATCTTCCGACTTGGGCGAAAGACTGTACACGCCCGGCAAATCGATGAGCGCGATCTCAGAGCCGTCCGATCCGCGCACGAAGCCGGTGTGGTGTTCGACGGTTACGCCGGGAAAATTGCCGACCTTCTGCCGCAGTTTGGTAAGACGATTGAAGAGCGTGGTCTTGCCGGAGTTGGGAGGCCCAACCACCGCTACAGTGCGATAGGATTTGCTAAGGGTTTCGTCTTGGGGGCGAGCCACGGTGTGGCACGTCATTGAGGCTCCCATGGGTTAGTCCCCAAAGGCCGGCGCTCCGATCATCTCCACCCGAATATGACGGGAGACATCGCTGCGCATCGCAACTTCCGTGCCTTCGACGCGGTAGACGCGCGGGTCGCCGCCGGGACTGCTGCGCGTCACGGTCACTTCGAGCCCAGGAATGAAGCCGAGGTTCATCAGATGATCGGCCACCGCGGGAGCCAGTTCCAGGCCGGACACAATCGCCCGCTCGCCCAAAGCGAGATCGGCCAACACCCGCCCCGCCCGGGCTTCCTGCTTCTTGCGTCCGAACATGAAGTTGAAAATCATTTTCAATTCCGATTCTTATTCTACCCTTTCTCTGCCGCGTGGCTGCGACCGAAGTCACAGTCGAATGTGACAAGCGAACATTTCGGGACTGGGCATGCAACCTTGCCTAAATACAACTTAACAATAGGCTTAATCCGCTATGTCAAGGCAACAGGCCATCCCGGTTGCGTCTTGTTGCAACTCAGGTGCAACAAAAAAATCGGCACCCCTCGCCGTCTCCCGCTTCCCAGCGAACTCTCCCTCAGGTCAGGCAGGCTCCGAACACGCCACCGCGCTTCGGCCATATTAAGATGCGTTTCCCAATTCGTATGGCACACTGAATAACATCGTTCGGTTGAACTTTGCTGTGGAGCAGCACTTCCACGGTGTTGGATGGGAGAACAGCTTTATGCTCGGACTGAGTGACATCGCCAGCCGCATCGTGCAATCCAACATCCGCACCATGTCGGTGGAGTGCGACAAAGTTGGCGGCGTCAACCTGGCGCAAGGCGTCTGCGACACCGATGTCCCTTCCATCGTGAGGCACGCAGCTGAGCATGCTATCGAAGCCGGCTTCAACCAGTACACCCGCCTGGACGGGATCGCGCCGCTGCGCGAGGCGATCGCACGCAAGCTGGAGCGGCAGAACGGAATCATCGCCGATCCAGCGGGCGAGATTCTAGTCACCTCGGGGGCTACCGGTGGTTTCGACTCCGCATGCCGCGCGCTGCTCAATCCGGGCGATGAAGTAATTCTCTTCGAGCCTTACTATGGCTACCACTACGCGACTTTGGTTGGCCTGCATTGCAAGCCGCTTCTGGTGTCACTCGATCCGCCGGACTATCCCTTCATCGCCGACCGCCTGGCGCAAGCCATCACGCCGAGGACCCGCGGAATCGTGGTCAACACTCCGGCCAATCCTTCGGGCAAAGTTTTCTTGCGAAGTGAACTGGAGCAGATCGCCGAACTCGCCCGGCAGTATGACCTGTTTCTTTTTACTGACGAAATTTATGAGCACTTTGTCTACGACGGCAATCGCCACGTAAGCCCCGCGTCGCTTTCCGGCGTCGCTGATCGCACGATTACGGTGTCGGGCTTTTCGAAGGTGTTCAGCATCACCGGATGGCGCATCGGCTTCCTGTATGCATCGTCGCGGTGGATGCCCGCTATCAGCTACTTCCACGACCTGACTTATGTTTGCGCTCCGTCGGCCTTCCAGCATGGCGTTGCCGCCGGACTGGATCAATTGCCAGACGTCGTTCTACTCCGATCTGGCGGAGGAGTATCACGGCAAGCGCGAAATGATCTGCAATGCGTTGCGCGACGCCGGTCTCGAACCCAGCGTGCCTGCGGGCGCGTATTACGTCCTGGCGGATGCCTCCTGCGTACCCGGCACGGACAGCGTTGAGAAGGCCATGAATCTGCTGCGTCTGACTGGGGTGGCCAGCGTTCCAGGCGAGGCATTCTTTCAAGGAGGTCGAGGCGAGAATCTCCTCCGCTTCTGCTTCGCCAAGACTGACGCGGACCTGGAGAGCGCCTGCGAACGCTTAGCCCGGCTGCGGAAGCGCGTAACCGCAAAATCGTACTGATGAAGGTCCGTTTAACGGAGTGTTTCCACATGGCGCGCTCCGATAACCAGAACTAATGCCTACCATAAATTGTTTGAATTTCTCATCGGCTGCAAAAGCAGATATCAACTGATCATGGCTAAATGTGCCGGGTTAGCGCCTGGTGCGCGTTCATATCCTGACTTTTCCGCTTAATTGTTTGGTCAATTCGTCCGGCCTTAGCGCTGCCGGTGCGAAGTTCTCAATCGGGAGTTCTTCATGCGGTTGACTCAGAAGCTTCTGCCGTTTGTCATCATTCTGATGTCGCTTCTGGCGGTCACTTCGGTTGCGCAGACTGCGACGCCAGCGAACGTGACTTCCGCCGATGCAGTCGCGCAGTTGCAGCAGCAGATCACCGACGCCAGAAGTTCAGCGGACAATGCCTGGATGCTCGTCTGCTCGGCCCTCGTTCTGATGATGACCGGCCCCGGACTCGCATTGTTCTACGGCGGTCTGGTCCGCAAGAAAAATGTGCTGTCCACGATGATGCAGAGCTTCGCCATGATGGGGGTCATCACCGTGTTGTGGGCGCTGGTTGCGTACAGCCTTTGCTTCGGTGCGGGTAGCAGTTTCATCGGCGGTCTCAGCCATGTTTTCCTGCGCGGAGTGGGAGCGGCTCCCGATCCTGACTATGCCGCTACTATCCCATTGCAGACATTCATGATTTATCAGCTGATGTTCGCCATCATTACACCCGCGCTCATCAGCGGAGCCTTTGCCGAGCGCATGAAGTTCAGCTCCATGCTGGTCTTCATGGCGCTGTGGTCAATGGTGGTTTATGCGCCGATGGCGCACATGGTGTGGGGCAAAGGCGGCTTGCTAAATGCCAATCTGGGTGGCCGCTTCCCTACCCTGGACTTTGCCGGCGGGACTGTGGTGCACATCACCTCGGGCGTCTCCGCGCTGGTGTGCGCGCTCTACATGGGCCGTCGTGTTGGCTATCCCAAAGAGGCGATGCCGCCGCATAGCGTGGTGCTCAGCTTTATCGGCGCTTGCCTGTTATGGGTGGGATGGTTCGGCTTCAACGCCGGGAGCGCGCTGAGCGCCGGCAGTCTCGCCACCAGCGCTTTCGTTGCCACGCACTTTGGAGCGGCGGCCGCGGCCATCGGCTGGATCCTGGCCGAGTGGATGCGTAATGGCAAGCCTAGCGCCCTGGGCGCCATCTCAGGCTGCGTTGCAGGGCTGGTGGCGATCACACCGGCCGCAGGCTTCGTAAGCCCGATGTCGGCGTTGGCCATCGGATTCATCGCCGGTATGTTCTGCTACATGATGGTCGCAGTGGTCAAGGCGCGTTTGGGTTATGACGATTCGCTTGACGCCTTCGGCGTCCACGGAGCGGGTGGCACCATCGGCGCGTTGCTGACGGGAGTCTTTGCAACCAGCACAGTGAATCCGATCTTCAAAGACGCACAAGGCAAGGCGCTGCCCTCCGGCATGGTGGACGGGAATTATCACCAGATCGGCAACCAGGCATTAGGAATTCTGATCGCGATTGTGCTGGCTGTGGGGGGAACCACCGTGATTCTGAAAGTGGTGGACCTTGTGCTTGGACTCCGAGTATCTGCTGAGCACGAGGTGCAGGGCCTGGATGTCACACAGCACGGCGAAGAGGGCTATTACTGGGAGACATCGACACCCTAGGCGTCCGACGATTCACGTCAGGCATGCGAGTATTTCGAGCTCGTAAAGGAAATCATGACCAAGCTGGAAGCTGTGATTCAACCCACGAAATTCGATGCTGTGAAGGATGCACTGCTCGAGATCGGTGTCGAAGGCATGACGGTAATCGAGGTCCGAGGACACGGCCGGCAAAAAGGCCACACCGAGTTCTACCGCGGCCGAGAGTACACGGTTGACGTGCTGCCCAAGGTGAAGATCGAGACCGTACTGCCGGACCGGCTGGTCGAGAAGGCGGTGCTGGCGATCTCCAATGCCGCCCGTACCGGAAAGATCGGCGACGGCAAGATATTTCTATCGCGGATCGACGATGCCATTCGTATTCGCAACGACGAACACGGCGAGACCGCGTTGTGACGTGGAGTGGAGCAGTGCTTCAACCCTCAGATGGGAACAAGCGGTGCGACTTCACCCGTGACGGTTGAATGACACCCGGATTGCTTTAGGATTATGTCCAGCCCAACGGTTAGCTCGGTACTGCGCGACTTCTATCGTCAGGAGTTCGACCGCGTTCGGCGCGACTTTGAGGCGAGCGGCTCGGGGCAGGCAGCCATTAGCGAACGCACGTCGCTCGTAGATAAGCTGGCCCAACAACTTTGGGAACAACATCTTTCCCCTCGCACTGATGAAGACTGTGCCCTGGTCGCGATTGGCGGCTTCGGGCGCAAGGCATTGTTTCCACACTCCGACGTCGACTTGCTGTTCCTGTGCCAATCGGAGGCGCTCCGCGACAGCATCAAAGACCCGGTCCGCAGCATCTGCCAGATGATGTGGGATATCGGCCTGAGGGTAAGTCCCACCACGCGCACTCTCGATGATTGCGCGCGCTTCGACCAGGACAATGTCGAGTTCACTATTTCGCTTCTTGATTGCAGACTCTTAGCCGGCGACGCAGGCCTGTTCGGACGATTGCACGAAAGGAATCTGCCGCAGTTAATCGGACGCGAATCACGCGTGCTGGCGCAGCGACTGGCTGAAGTGACGCGGACCAGGCATCTTCGCTATGGCGACACTATCTTCCATCTCGAACCCAACCTGAAGGACGGCCCGGGCGGTCTGCGCGACTCGCACGTGGCGCGCTGGCTGGCTATGATCACCGCGTTGGGCTCGCAACGGAAGTGGCCCGAATCGTTGAATCCTCATTTTGCCGCGGACAAGAACGAAGTGCTGGAGGCGATGGAGTTCCTGTCGGCTTCGCGATGCTTTCTGCACTATCGTGCTGGTCGCGACGAAAACAATCTTACCTGGGAAGTGCAGGACGAACTTGCCGCCCGCGGTATCGGCACGAAGTCGGAATCCATCTCCTCAGCCGAATGGATGAGGTTGTATTTCCGCCATGCCAGGGCGATCCTGCGCAACTCCTCGCAACTGCTGGACCAGGTTCCAAACGGGCGATCGGCGTTGCATCAGTCATTCCAGCGCTGGCGTTCGCGTGTGTCGAATGAAGAATTCTCGGTAGTGGATGGCCGCGTCTACCTGCAGCAGGCGGGAGGGGCACGCGACCCGTTCCTGGTGCTACGGCTTTTCACCTTCATGGCTCGCCACGGCGTTGCGCTTAGCCTGGAGACAGAACGGCGACTCGACAATGCGCATCGTGCCCTGATCGACACCATGCCGCAAGACGCTCGTTTGTGGCAGCATCTGCGGGAGTTGCTGGTGGCTCCTCACGCCGCCCAGGCTCTGCGTGCCATGCACTCGGTAAAGCTGCTCACGCTAGCCCTTCCTGAGTTTGAAGCTGTCGATTCGCTGGTTCTGCGCGACCTCTATCACCGCTACACCGTAGACGAGCACAGCATACTGGCCATCGATCTGTTGCACCGCCTGCGGAACAAAGATGTTGAATGGCTCGAGCCGTATGGTCGCCTGCTTTCCGAGCTGGAGCAGCCCGAACTGCTTTATCTGGCGTTGCTGCTTCATGATGTCGGCAAGGGACTGGCGGGCAACGATCACGTTCACAACAGCCTGCAACTGGCGGCCGCAGCGGTCGAACGCTTGGAACTTACGGAAGACGCCGCCGCGACGGTCTGCTTTCTCGTCGCCACGCACCTGGAGATGTCGTCAACCTTGCGCCGCCGCGATATCTTCGATCCGCAGACGGCACGCGAGTTGGCCCACAAGGTGGGAACGCCCGAACGTTTGAAGATGCTGACTCTGCTCACCCTCGCCGATATCCGCGCCGTGAACGCAGATGCACTTACTCCCTGGAAGGCTGAAAATTTGTGGCAGCTGTACATGGGCACCGCCAACTACTTGAACCGGAGCGTCGACGAGGAGCGCTTCCACGCCAATATCTGCACCGAGCAGGTCGAGCGGATTGCCAAGCTTCTTCCCAAGCAGCGCTCACCGCTGCTTAAGTTTCTTGACGGACTCCCGCAACGTTACCTGCTGTCTCATTCGCCGGAACAGATCATCGTGCATTTCGAGATGGCGAACCAGCTGCGCCATGACCCGGTGCAGCTCGGGCTGAGGCGGGTCAGTGATCAGCACGAGCTTACGATTGTTACCGCCGACCGGCCGGGGCTATTCGCCCTGCTCACCGGCATTCTCTATGCGTGGGGCATGGACATTACCAAGGCCAGTGCCTTCGCCAATGGAGCAGGGGTGATCGTGGACAGCTTTCACTTCAAAGATCGCTTCCGGACCATTGAACTGAATCCTCCAGAGCGCGACCGCTTCAAGAAGTCTGTAGTGCAGATTCTTGACGGAGAAGCGTCGCTCGATCGCCTGCTGGAATCTCGCCTGAAAGCTGACCGAAAACCGCCGAAGCTCAAAGTGGAAACCCGTTTGCGTTATGACGACACCAGCTCGCCCAGCAGTACGCTGCTGGAAGTCACCACGCAGGATCGTCCCGGACTGTTGCATACCATCAGTTCAGCCCTGGCCGCCGAGAATTGCAGCATCGAGGTCGCCCTCATCGATACCGAAGGAGCCGTCGCCCACGACGTCTTCTACCTGACCACGAACGGAGAGAAGCTCAATCGCGAGCAGCAGCGCACGATCGAGTGGGCCCTCACCACTGAACTCGGCGAGTCTTTTCCGGTCAACTGACAAGCACAATCCGAGCGCCGCATTTCCCGGGCGGAAGAATAATCCCCTTCGCGAAGCCAACTTGAAAGTATTCGCCTGTTCAACAGGCGAACCGCCGATAATCTGTCTGTCAATGCAAACTGGTAGCATCCTATTGCTTCCAATCTTGTTCGGTAGCAGCACCGCCCATCTTATGACGATCGCGCACGCTCTCTCCCACTGGCACATTCTGAGCGCATGGATCATCTTCCTGGCGAGCTATCTGGTTTTCGCGGTCGGCCGCTTGCCGGGAACCAACATCGACCGTCCCGCGATGGCTGTGATCGGCGCGGTCCTGATGTTTGTCTTCGGGGTGCTGTCCCCTCGCCGGGCGATCGAGAGCATCGATTTTGCCACTCTGATTTTGCTGTTTTCGATGATGCTGATCGTCGCCAGTCTGCATCTCGCAGGATTCTTCCAGTGGATCGCGCATCTCGTCATTGAGCATCTCGAGCCGTCGCATCTGCTGCCGGGGATTGTCTTCACCAGCGGCATCCTGTCGGCCTTCCTGGTGAATGACATTGTCTGCCTGGTGATGGCGCCGCTTGTCCTCGGCATCTGCAAACGGATGGGGCTTCGCCCGCTGCCGTACCTGCTGGCTCTGGCTACGGCCTCAAATGTCGGCAGCGTAGCGACCATCACCGGAAACCCACAGAACATTCTGATCGGTTCTTCTTCCGGAATTGGATATCGCGACTTCCTCGCGCACCTGGGGCCGGTTGCGCTACTGGGTCTGTTCGTCGATTGGGGCCTACTCCACTGGATCTACCTGCGCAACGATTCCACAGGGGCACATCCTCTGCAGCCTGAAACGCAACCGGCAAGCGACAAAGATCGGCCCCATCCGGCATGGCCGGTCATTGTTACGTTGGGCGTCTTGACCGGCTTTCTGATCGGCTATCCTCCACCGCTGGTGGCCGCCACCGGTGGCGCACTGCTGCTGTTCCGCCGCACACAGCACCCGAAAGACATTTACGGCGACGTCGATTGGTCGCTGTTGATGCTTTTCCTGGGTCTTTTCCTTATTCTCGGCGGAGCGGAGCAGGCCGGAATTACCGGCGAGTTGCTCGGCCTCGCTGAACGGCTCAACCTGCGAAATACCTTGATCTTCACTGCGATGGTGACGCTCCTGTCGAACATCGTCAGCAACGTTCCGGCGGTGATGCTACTGAAAGGGCTGGTCCCTCAGTTCCGCGACCCTCACACCGCGTGGCTGATGCTGGCCATGTCGAGCACTCTGGCTGGGAATCTCACCATTACCGGTTCGGTGGCCAATATCATCGTAGTCGAGAAGGCACGCAGCGAAGCACACATCAGCTTCCTCGAGTACATGAAGATCGGAGTGCCGGTGACCTTGGTGACACTGGCCATCGGAGTGAGCTGGCTGACCCTGGTGCATCACTGAGGGGGCGACCCGGCTAGGGGTTATAGTGGTTGCTCTGACACCGTGAAGGCCATTAAACTTGCAACCATGGAAGTGCACTTTACTGCGGAAACAGAATCCCGACTGCAGGACCTTGCGGAAAAGACCGGCCGGCCGCCCGATGAACTGGTGGAGGACGCGATGGCTGGCTACCTCGCCGAGGTTGCGGAGGTCCGCAGCATGATCGATCGTCGCTATGACGAAGCAAAGAGTGGGAGAGCAGAGCTTCTCGATGGCGAAGAGGCATTTGCACGTCTTCGACGGAAGAGCATCGAGCGCCGTCATCGACAATCGTGAGTGGGTTTGTTCTTCATCACGAGGCCTATGCAGACCTTGACGATGTTTGGGAACACATTGCGGCTCATAATCCTGATGCGGCTGATCGTGTCATAGAGGAGATTTTTGAGTCTATTCGCCGCCTGCCTTCGTTCCCGGATCAGGGCCATGTTCGACCGGATCTCACATCTCGGCTGGTCCGATTTCAGAGAGTTAGGGACTTCCTGATCGCCTATGCACCGCAAGAACAACCCCTCTTGATCCTCGCGATCGTCCACGGGCGGCGCAGTCCTCGTCTAATAGCAGCTCTACTTCGGCAGCGAAGATAGAAGCCGGCAGATTAACCTCTCATCGTGCTGCCGCGGCCGACACTTGAAATGAGTCTCTCGCTCCGCGCGCGCTGATGGCGGCCAGACGTAGTTCGGCGGTGAGCGCCTTGGCAGCGAGTTGTTGTTCAACGCGTGCACAGACGAATCTCTGATCGGCGTCAGGATCGAGCAGCAACAGCACTGCGGGTCCGGCTCCGCTGAGAGCCACGCCCAGCACGCCGTCGCTTCCACCCAACTCCGAGAGCGCGGGAAGGAGTGGGCACAGCTGCGCTCGATACGGCTGATGGACGCGGTCGCTAAGGGCCTCACGCAGCCACTCACCGCGCCCCTGGGTCAGGGCCATCACCAGCAACATAGCGCTTTGCACATTGTGTACCAGGTCAACCCGGCTGTAGAGACGAGGCAGAACCCGCCGCGCTTCGGAGGTGGGTACGGGATCATCAGGAATCGCCAGCATGAGAGGCCACTGCACTGCGAGCGGAATCGGCAATACCTGCACCACCGGGGTTATCCCATCACGCACGCTGCCGATGGTGCGCGCCATGACCACACCTCCGTACCAGCAGGCGGCCACGTTGTCGGGATGGCCTTCGCAGCCCGTCGCCTCGCAGACGATTCGATCGCTGTTCCAATCCAATCCGCCGAAGAAGACAGCCAGCGCAACGCCAGCCAGCACGGCCGCAGCCGAGGAACCGCATCCCATTCCCAAAGGAATCTCATTGTCGAGAGAGACCGCCAGCGGAACCGCCGGCATCGATTCACGCTGCAGAATCTTCTTGTAGGTTTCCAGGATGAGATTGCCGTCGAGACGCCCGCAGAGTTCGGGATTGCGGCCTTGCGCAACCAGCGAAAACTCGGACGCAGGAGTGGCTTCAATACGCAGACCAAAGTCAAAGGCCAGCGCAGCCACGTCGAAAGCTGGCCCTAGGTTCGCGGAGGTCGCGGGGAAGAACATGCGGAAGGGCAACGCCGACTCGCGCGCTTCAGGCATCGGCCTTCTCCTGGGCTTCCAGGGCGTGCAGCACGGCATCGGCGCTGGCATCGAGGACGATGGGCGACTTCCGTTGAGCGGCCGTCAGGGCGATGAACTCCTTGTCAGCCATGCGCGGAACGGACAGGTCACCGCGATGGAAGTTGATGGTGTATTCGGGATCTTTCAGAACATGGCCGGTTAGCACCAGAACAACCGATTCCTGAGGACCGACGAACCCGCTCTTCACCAGTTTCTTCAATCCTGCAAGGGTGACGGCCGAGGCAGGTTCGCAACCCACACCGTCGGAGCCGATTTCGGCCTTGGCAATAGCGATCTCGGCTTCACTGACCTCCTCAACGCATCCGCCGGTGGCCTCGAGCACCCGCACCGACTTCCGCCACGACGCTGGATTGCCGATGCGAATTGCGGTCGCCAGGGTCTCGGCTTCGACCGAGACCAGCTCGCGTCCTTGCTTCTCGTGAACCGTCCGGTACAGCGCGTTCGCCCCTTCCGCCTGAATAACTGAGACTTTCGGCAGAGCGAAGATAAGCCCGAGCTGCTTCATCTCGAGCAGTGCCTTGCCTAGCGCTGAGTTGTTTCCCAGATTGCCGCCCGGCACGATGATGTGGTCGGGCACAGACCAATCGAGCTGTTCGAGCAGTTCGATGGCTGCGGTCTTCTGGCCTTCCAGGCGATAAGGGTTAACCGAGTTGAGAAGGTAAACCGGGTAGCGGCGAACAATTTCACTCAGAACTCGCACGCAGCCGTCGAAATCAGTACGCAGTTGGCAGGTCAATGCTCCGTAATCAAGGGATTGCGAGAGCTTACCCCAGGCGATCTTGCCCTCAGGAATGAGCACCAGGCTGCGCATACCCCCGCGTGCCGCATAAGCCGCCATCGAGGCCGAGGTATTGCCAGTCGAAGCGCACGCCACCCACTGAAATCCGCCCTGCCGCGCGAAGGAGGCAGCGACCGTCATACCTGTGTCCTTAAAAGACCCAGTGGGATTCATTCCCTGATGCTTTGCCAGTAGTTTCTCCACTCCAGCTGACCGGGCACAGCGCGGCAATTCATACAGCGGGGTATTGCCCTCGTGCAATGTAATCGCGTCGCCCCAGTTGTTGAGATGGGGAAGTAGTTCGCGGAAACGCCACACGCCACTGGCGTCCAGCGGACGATTCGACAGGCGGCGCTCGCGCCACAGGAGCTTTAGCTTCGCGGCATTGAGACTCGGCTGCGCTTTCCAGGAGGGAAACTCGGCCTCCAACAGATCGCCACAATTCTGGCAGCGAAAATCCTCGGATGGCGACTCACAAATCTTGCCGCATCCGATGCAGCGCATCCGATGAGCCGTATCGACGGGTGCAGCGACGGGTTGAGAAGACTCTGGCATACGTCGGAGCCCGATTTATCTGGGATACATCATTCTAAGCTAACGCGGGGAGAGGACATGGGTCGGCAACACCATTCTGTGCGCCAGGGTTAAAAGAGGGTGCGCGATAAAAATTGGGAGGAACCGGCGTTCCTCCCTGTCTGCGTAACGAAAGAACCCAAACGTCCGGAGGCGCTATTCGACGTAGGGTTTCCAGCTCTCGTCCTTGGCCTGCATCAAGACGATGTTCACCCTTGTTGGCGCAGCACTGTAAAAGTTGACGCCGTAATGGCTGATCAGGGTCTGACGGTCCCAAGTCGCAAAGCTTTTGACCGCTTCGCTCGATGCGTCGAACTCCTGTCCCAGTCGATTCGGCACCCACTTCCAAGAGTATTGGACCTGGGCGAGGTGAGGGTTAATCATCTTGATGTTGCTGATCTCCACCAACTGCCGCTGGGCAAGCGGCACGAGATAGGTGACCGTCCCGTCTTTGTTGGTCGCTTTCTCCACTCCGTTAATGTTGCTCAGCATCTTTTCTCCTGCCGGCGTCAGGGTCGAAACGATGGAGTTCCAGCTCTTTGGTTTCGTTACCAGAACTCCGGTTTTGGCCAGCAGCTTGTAATGCGGGTCGAGCGGCTTCTCATTCACACTCGAGGTGACGGTTCCGGTAGTGAACTTGATCTCGGCAGGGGGTTGCGACTTTAGAATCTCGTTGATCGCGGTGGTGGCTACCGGGGTTGTCAGTTTGGCATTCGCGCCTCTGACGAAGAAGTAAATCGCTCCGCCTACGACGAGGATCAGGCCTGCCACGAACATCAAGGGCAGTACACTGGAGGATTTTTCCTCCATCGCGATCTCGGCGGCAAAGAGCTCAGGTTCCTTGGGAAGCGGTGTTACGAGCTGGGGTTTGGATTCTTTGGGTTCAACGACGGTAGGCATTGCCTCACACCTCCGATAAAGATGTACTGCAGGCCGCCTGCGGCATCGTCTCGTGCCGGCCCGGCCTGGAACAGCCATCAACGTTCCCAGTATGAACCGTGCGTACGAAGGTGCAGTGAGCCCCGTCACCGGGCGATGTGAGATTCGTCAGGCGTGGCAACGCCGGTTACACAACATTCAGCCGCTTTACTGAAGCACGTGGCAGGAATAGGTCTTGATCACCAGCCAGACAGGAACGCCCACCGCCAGATGGAGCGATTGCTGAGCTCCCAAGGTGAGGTGGACGATAAATTCTGCGCCGCAATTGACCCTCACTACTACAGTCATATCGTGGCGCTCAAGCGACGCGACGACTCCTTGCAGAAGGTTTCGCGCGCTCAATCCCTGCGGATGCACGACCGACAGCAGGATGTCACCAGCATGGACCCCGACGCGAACCAGCTGATACGAATTCACTCGCACCAGAGGCACCTCGAGGTTGACCGCAGTGCTTGCAATACGACAGGTCATGGTGCCCAGCTCGGGATGAGAGGCACTGACTTCGCAGTCGAAGATGTTCTCGAACCCCACGAGCTGTGCCACACGCTCCAACTGGGGACGCCCGAGCACCTCTTGAGGTAACCCCTGAGCGAGAATGCGTCCTGCCTCCATGAATAGGACCTTCTCGCCGAGAGCGAAGACCTCCTCGCGATTGTGGGTGACATAGAGAATGGGGATGCCCTGCTGCTGATTCCATGCCCGCAGATCGTCCACAATCCGGCTCTTGGTTGCGGCATCAAGCGCGGTCAGCGGCTCATCGAGAAGCAGGATACGAGGCTGGGTCACCAGCGCGCGCGCCAATGCGACTCGCTGACGCTCTCCGCCGGAAATCTGGCCTGGCCGGCGTCGCGCCAGATCAGCAACCCGAAAGGACTCCAGAATCCCCAGTCTGCGCCTTTCCCTCTCACCTCGATCGAGGCGCGCAAGACCGTAGTCCACATTCTGCGCGACTGTCATGTGTGGGAACAGAGCCAGCGTCTGCACCAGATAACCCACCGATCGTTGCCTTGGAGAGACGTCGACGTGCGTGGCCGAGTCGAACAGAATGCTTTCACCAATCGCGATCTGTCCTTCCTCCGGCCGTTGGAGGCCGGCTATCGAATCCAACAGCGTGGTCTTGCCTGCGCCCGAGGCGCCAAACAGGATTGTGAAACCCGGAGGCACAGCGAACTTCACATCGACCCGGAACCCCGCATTCCCGGCGTCCCGAAAAGTCTTGCGGATGCGCACACTCAGGACTTCGCCGGGTGCCAATGTGGCCGCGTTCATCGCCACTCCCAAACTCCGCCTGCGCGGTGACGACGCAGGCCATATAGTGCCGCGAGCAGCACAAAGCACAGAGTCAGCAGCAGCAGTGCAGTGCGATTGGCGGCAGCGTAGTCCAGCGCCTGTACCTGGTCGTAAATCAGGATCGAGATAGTTTGGGTGGCGCCAGGAATGTTCCCTCCGATCATCAGCACCACACCGAATTCCCCCAAGGTGTGGGCGAAGCTGAGAACCGCTCCGGTGAGCACGCCAGGCAAGGAAAGCGGCAGGATAACGCGCCAAAAGGTTCGCCAGCGCGAAGCCCCCAATAGTGCCGAGGCCTCCAGCAGCTTGCGATCAACGCCGGAGAACGCAGCAACCATGGGCTGTACCGCGAAGGGCAGGCTGTAGAGAACCGATCCGACGACCAGCCCTCCAAAGGTGAAAGCGAGCGTATGACCGGTCAGCGACTGATACCAGCGACCCACGGGACTAAGCGGACCGCTTGCCACTAATACATAGAAGCCAAGCACGGTCGGCGGCAGAACCAGCGGCAGCGAGACCAGTGCTTCCACGAAGAACTTTCCGCGCCAGCGCGACCGGGCCAGCCAGTACGCGATCGGCGTTCCTATTGCGAGCAGCAAGACCGACACGAGAAACGCCAAACGTAGCGTCAAGGTGAGCGCCTGAAGGATCATTGCGACCCCGGCACGCCAAAGCCGTATTGCTCCAAAATAGCCCGCCCTTGCGCGGACATAAGGTATTCCGACAAAGGCTCTGGCCGCCGCCTTATGCTTGGAGCGCGCGACGATTGCGATTCCCTGCCGCAATTCCGGATAGGCATCGGTGGGAAGCTCCCAGAAGTGGCCCGCATCTTTCATCGGGGGCGATTCTGCGAGGGACTGCGCTAGCAACCCTGCCTGCGCATTACCCGACTGTACGAACTGGGCGGCCTGCGCGATGTTTTCGCCGAAGACCAGTTTGTCCGCGACCTTGTCATTGAGATGGAAGTATTGCAATGCGGCCATCGCTGCGCGCCCATAGGGTGCATGCCGGGGGTTCGCGATCGCAATGCGCCGTACGTCGGGCTGGGTCAGCAAGTCCATCTTTAGCGATTTTGGATCGAGGTGCGAGCCCTTCGGAACCCACAAAACGAGATGTCCAATAGCGTACGTTTTTATCGAATCTCGATCGGCCAAGCCAGCAGCGGCGAGCTGCTGCGGATACTCAAGATCGGCTGACAGAAATACGTCAAATGGAGCCCCACTCTTGATTTGCGAAAACAGGCTTCCGGAAGCCCCAAACAAGAGTGTGACCTTGTCTCCAGTCTGTTTCTCAAAGCCAGCAGCAAGGTCCTTGAGGGCATAACGTAAGTCCGCTGCGGCCGCGATGGTGATTTCATCGGCCTTGAGAGGCAATACCAAGAGAGCGGCCATGAGACTAAGAATCACTAAGCTTCGCATGTGAGTTTGGCCTTGAAGTCCCCAAGAGAACACCGCGGCAATCTGTAAGCTTATCGAAAATGGAGTTTGACTATCGGCCTTCTACCACTGAAGTGGTGTTCTCCGTCCCGTTCATGCCTTTCATGCTTGACCACTCCACATCTTTTCTGCCACAGTAAGCGGCACCGCGATTATTTCGAGGGGCAAGCCATGAAGCCGCGCTCCCTTCCAACGGTAGAGTTCGATCGCGACAAGCTGATGATACGCATCGAGGTCACGCTCAACGCCGATCCAACCGCCATCAGTCCCGTCGTTGAGGGCATTATGGAAATGGCACGGCGTATGGAATGCGCCGCGGGCAAAGAGTTCGAGATCGAGACGGCGCTTCGTGAGGCCCTTGCCAATGCCATTGTCCACGGCGCCAAGGGCGATTCCACCAAGAAAATTCAATGCTGTGTAGGTTGCGACGATCAGCGTGGCATGCTGATCATCGTGCGCGATCCCGGTAATGGCTTCGATCCCTTCGCGGTGCCCGACCCCCTGGTCGGCGAAAACATCTACTCCAATCACGGACGCGGCATTTATCTCATTAACCAGTTGATGGACGAGGTGCGGTTCGAACGTAACGGCACCGAGATCCACATGCGTAAATATTAAGCCCGAATCTAACCAGCTTCACTTCTTCCATGCTTCTGCTTCATCAGCCTTACTTGTTGGCGGCAAACTACCGGGGCAGTTCGGCATCCGATTGAATGTGCCACATCGAATCACGCTGCCTAAATCTTTACCTCATTCTTCGGAGTTCGATAACGGATGGCATCGCAGAACCTCACCACTGCAAACCCGCTTAAGACATTCCCGACGTCGCGCATTTCCCGATGGGTGATGGTTGCAGGCCTGGCCTTGCTCGCGTTACTGGCGGTCCTTGCGGTGCTGCTGACCACGCGCTGGCCTTTCACTCCGCAGGCGGTAATGCAAGCCTTGCAAGAACAGTCGCAGAGTCGAGTGCTAATCGCCGACTTCCGCCGTTTGTACTTCCCGCATCCCGGCGCCGTGGCCGACGGCATTACCTTCCGGCGCGATCCCAATCCAAGTGCACCACCGCTGATGACGATCCGGCGGCTCACCATTCAGACCAGCTATCTCGGACTGCTATCGCATCACATCCGGCACATTACGGCAGAAGGTCTGAATCTTCGTATACCTGCACCCGACGAAGCCGACACGACTCCGACGGGATTGTCGCAAGTCAAGCTGGGCGCGACTACGGCAGGGCTGGTGGTCGATCAGATCACGGCCAATGGCGCGCAAGTTGAGATTGCAGCCAGCGCCGATCGCCCAACTCCTCTCGTTTTCACGGCACGAACACTCTTACTGGACCACGTAACCGACAACCGCCCGCTGGACTTCCATGCGACGGTGAAAAATCCAGCTCCACCAGGCGAAATCAGTATCGCCGGTAAGTTTGGACCTTGGAAGACGGGAGAGGGGAACCAGACTCCGCTGTCGGGTTCCTACACGTTCAGCCATGCCAACCTCGGCGTGTTCACTGGTACTGCCGGTATTCTCTCGGCGCAGGGGAAGTTCGGCGGCATACTCGATCACATTACGACCGAAGGGACGGTTACCGTTCCAGATTTCGCGACCGACTACACCAACTATCCAATGCCGCTCAGCGCGCAGTATCACGCCCTGGTCAACGGCACAAACGGAGATGTGGCGTTGCAGCCTTTCCAAGCGAAGCTGGCGACGACCAGCATCGTCGGCAGCGGAAAAATCGAGGGCGACTCCAAACACAAAGGAAAGACCGTTACCCTGCAATTCGCTTCGGCGCACGGCCATGTGCAGGATCTATTGCGGTTATTCCTGAAGGGTGAGCCGCCCATGACAGGAGCGGTGACATTCCGGGCGGGCGTGACGCTCCCACCCACAGACGCGCCGTTCGTAAAACGGGTCGAGCTGAACGGCGACTTCGGAATTGCCGGAGCGCAGTATACCAACCCGGATACGCAACGCAGGGTCGATCTCGCCAGCGCGAAGTCTCAAGGAAAAGCCGACAAGATTGAAGATGACCAGGATGCCGATAAAAAACATGGCACCGATAAGACCGATCAGGACCTGGAACACGTAGTTTCGAACGTCAAGGGGCACGTGGTCTTGCAGAATGGCGTTGCCACGTTCAGTCACTTGTCATTCGACGTTCCGGGCGCGTCGGCGAAGCTCAACGGCACCTATAGCCTCTTGAACCAGACAATCGATATGCATGGAGTGGTGCTCGTCAACGTCGAGCTTTCGCACGCGACCACGGGCGTGAAGTCGTTCCTCATGAAAATTGTGCAGCCTGTAATCAGGAAAAAGAGAAGAACGGGAACAGGATCGGTGGTCGCTTTGAGAGTGACCGGAACCTACCGCAACCCATCGTTCCTGGTGACGCCTTTGACGGGCAAGTAGGATTGCCCAGATCACCGAGAAATGTGGCGGGACCCGCTTAGAAGGACGCGTGAGGCTGCGATTCCGCTGCCCGGGAGTTGCAGCGCCGAGCCCGGCGGCGCGAAGCAGTCCTGATCGCACTTCGTTCTCGCACAGCTCTCTTCAGGCGCTCAATCTCTTCGAACTGGCGGTCCGCCATCTCCAGAATCATGTCCTGAATTGTCTTCTGTCTGACTTCGCCAATCTGTATGAGTTGCATGTCACGGAGAGTAAGCGCGGCCTTCCATCCTGGCCATCCCCCGTTAGCCGAAGTTGGCCTACAACGTCCGTTGTACGACCGGCCTTCGTCGTGGATGGTTCGATGGCAATGGTAGAATCCGCCACAAGTGGCGCAGCCTGTGGCGCCAGCCAAATCGTGATTACAAAGCGACAGTCCGGAGCGCATCGCCGCCCTGCGGGAGCAATCGCCCTTACCGGCTTTATGGGAGCCGGCAAGAGCACGGTCGGCCATGCCCTGGCGAATCTGCTGGGCTGGACGTTTGTTGACCTGGACGAGGAAATCGAGTCACGCCAGCGACAGAGGATCCGCGAAGTTTTCCGCACTTTCGGCGAAACCCGTTTTCGCGAAATAGAGTCCATTGTTCTAGGGGATGTCCTCGATCGCATTACGCCTGAGACCGTGATCGCTCTGGGCGGTGGCACCTTCGTTCAGCCCGCGAATGCCGAGAGGTTGCGCCTCGCGGGTATCCAGGTGGTTTTTCTCGAAACTCCCGTCGAGCTATTGTTTGATCGTTGTCTCACCACGGTCTCCCCGGAAGAGAACCTGCGCCCCCTAGCTGCCGATCCTGAAGCCTTTGGGGCGCTCTATGAGAGCCGCCTGCCGCACTATCGCAAGGCCCACCTGACGGTGAGCACCAATGGCAAGACTGCGGAGCAGGTTGCGCAAGAGATCGTAGCAGCTTGGCGGTTGGCCACGAAAAATTCTTGATCGCTGCGCTACCCCGCATTCGACCGGCAACTCCCGTGTCACTCTTTCAGCCGAAAACCTGTTGTAAACTTGAGTTTCACTGCAATGTCTGAAACCAAAATACCTGTTGGAATTCTTGGCGCTACCGGTGTTGTCGGACAGCGTTTCATCCAGTTGCTCGAAGACCATCCCTGGTTCGAAGTTGCGTGGTTGGCGGCCTCCGACCGCTCTGCCGGACAGTCATACGGCGATGCGGTACGCTGGCGGCTGAAGACCGCCATTCCTGATCGCGTTCGCAGGATGCCGGTCTCGAACGCTGTGCCCGAGGGCGCGCCACGCGTGATATTCGCCGCTCTGGATGCAGGCATCGCCCGCGAGATGGAGCCGCAGTTTGCGGCTGCTGGCTGTGCGGTTGTCAGCAACTCCAGCGCCTTCCGCATGCAGGCAGACGTGCCGCTAGTGATTCCCGAGGTAAACGCAGATCACCTCAAGCTGCTGGAGTGCCAGAACTGGCGGCGACAGTCGGGCGGGTTCATCGTCACCAATCCAAACTGCTCGGCCATCGGGCTGGTGGTCGCCCTCGCACCGCTACATCAGAAGTTCGGTGTCGAATCGATCTTCGTCTCCACCATGCAGGCCGTGAGCGGCGCCGGCTATCCCGGCGTGGCCTCGCTCGACATCCTAGGCAACGTGATCCCCTACATCGCCAAGGAAGAAGAGAAGATGGAAGAGGAGACGCGCAAACTCCTTGGTCAGTTGAACGGCAGCCGCGTCGAAGATGCGACTTTCGGCATGACGGCACACTGCAATCGTGTCGCCGTCGAGGACGGTCATACCGAATCGGTTTCAGTGAAGCTGAAACAGAAGGTCTCGGCGGAAGAAATAATTGCTGCATTCACCGAATTCCACCCAGTTCCTCAGCAGCTTGGCTTGCCCCTGGCTCCGGCGCAGCCGCTGGTTTACGACTACTCAAATGACCGGCCGCAACCACGTTTCGACCTGGATCGCGGAAAAGGCATGACGGTAAGCGTCGGGCGCCTGCGTCCCTGCGGCGTGCTCGATTACAAATTCACTGTGCTTTCCCACAATACGATTCGTGGTGCCGCCGGCGCAGCCCTGCTAAACGCCGAGCTACTCAAAGTTCAGGGCTACCTGGCGTGACGGGCGACGACTGTCAGCAACACCGCCCGACGGTGGTGACCCCGTGATCGTGATGAAGTTTGGCGGCACCTCGGTCGAGGATGCCAGCGCCATTGACCGCGTCGCCGACATAGTGAAAGGCCGTATATCGCAGCGCCCGTTTGTCGTGGTCAGCGCGATGGCGAAGGTCACCGATCAATTGCTGGCCATGGCTGCTGCCGCCGGCGCGGGCGACCGCGAGAAGGCTCTCGACATCTGCCGCAGCTTACGCCAGCGCCACTACAATGCGGCCGGCGAGCTTTTGGGCACCGGCCTGCACACCGAACTTCACACGGAGTTGGGCGCGGAGTTCGACTCCCTTGACGAATTGCTGCGTGGCATCTCCGCAGTCGGTGAGCTCACCCCCCGGACCTCCGATTACGTGGTGTCCTTCGGAGAGCGCCTGTCCAGCATGGTAGTCACAGCGGCGTTTCTGGCGCGCGAGATTCCTGCCACCCTTTCCGATGCGCGGCAGATCATCGTCACCGATGGGCAACACTCCCGCGCGGTGCCGCAAGTCAAAGAGATCAATCAGCGCCTTCAGATACACGTAAAACCACTGCTTGATGCAGCTCGCGTCCCCGTCATGGGTGGCTTTATCGGTTCTACGCGCGAGGGAGTTCCGACCACCATCGGCCGCGGAGGCTCCGATTTCTCGGCCGCCTTGGTCGGTGCAGGGCTGAACGCCGAGCGCATTGAGATCTGGACCGACGTCGACGGCATGAAGACCACCGACCCGCGTATCTGTGCCGATGCTCACCGAATCAAGGTGATCAGCTTCGAAGAGGCGGCGGAGCTCGCATACTTCGGCGCGAAGGTTCTGCATCCCGCGACGGTGCTGCCTGCGGTTGAGAAGAACATTCCGGTGCTGGTGTTGAATTCGCGCAACCCCTCGAACGAGGGCACGCGCATCCTGGCGCAAACGCCGCCGTCGAACTCGCTGTTCAAAGCCATCGCGGTGAAGACGCGGATCACAATCATCGAGATCGTCTCGGCCCGCATGCTGATGGCCCACGGCTTCCTGGAAACCGTGTTCGAGATTTTCGCGCGGCATCGCTGCGCCGTCGATGTGGTCTCGACCTCGGAGGTCAGCATCTCGCTCACGGTGGATTCGAATGAAGCGATCCCGCAGATCGCTGCCGATCTCGAAAACCTCGCCACCGTCAAGTACCGCGGTCGACAGGCCATCATCTGCCTGGTGGGGGAGAATATCCGTGAGAAGCCAGGCGTGGCGGCGCGAGTCTTTCGCGCCATTGGCAACATCAATGTGCGCATGATTTCGCAGGGCGCTTCCGAGATCAACATGTCGGTGGTAGTCGACGAGGCGGACGCGCCAGAAGCCGTCCGCCGGCTGCATGCCGAGTTCTTTGCCGAGGTTGACCCTGAGGTGTTCGATTGAGTCGCGGACTGAAGTTGCTGGTGCTGGGCAAAGGCAAGACCGGCGCTCTGGTGGCTGAAATCGCGGCGGAACGCGGACATCAGGTGAGGTCGCTATCCTCCGCAGAGAACTCCGGCCGCCGCGTGGCTGACACAGGAGAACCTGCGCCACTTTGACGTCGTCATCGAGTTCACCTCTCCCCATGCGGTTCTGCTGAATATGCAAGCGTGCCTGCGCGCCGGTAAGAACATGGTCGTGGGAACGACAGGCTGGTACGGCGAGATCGACGCCATCCGCAGCCTCGTCGAAGAGCGCGGCGTCGGCCTGGTCTTTGGCGCGAATTTTTCTTATGGCGTGAACCTGTTTTTTCAGATTGTTCGGGCCGCTGCGCCTGCACTGGCGCATGGCTACCATGGCCACATCACCGAACGCCATCACATTCATAAAAAGGACGCACCGTCAGGAACCGCGGTCGCGCTGCAGCGGGTACTGGAGCAGGCTACAAGCGCGCATGTCGACATCACCTCCGAACGCGAAGGCGATGTAACCGGCACGCATACCATCGAGCTCGCATCGACGGGCGACCGCATCGAACTGAAGCACGAGGCCGTGTCGCGCAGCACCTTTGCCGAGGGCGCGGTACTTGCCGCGGAGTGGATCGCCGGCAAGCCGGGCTTCTACGACTTCAAAGATATCTTCGGACAGCTCTAATCGCCGGGAGTACAATTTTTCGCTGAGAGGTAACCTGTAGTTATGACATTGCGTGGATGCGGAACCGCCCTCGTCACCCCCTTCCGCCATGACGAAAGCATCGATGAACCAGCCCTGCGCGAACTGGTGCGCTGGCAGATTGAGTCGGGCATCGACTTCCTGGTTCCCTGCGGCACCACCGGCGAAACCCCGACGCTGACGCATGACGAATGGCGGCGCGTGATCGACGTCACCATCGAGACGGCGGATAGCCGGGTGCCCATCATGGCCGGAGCCACCTCGAACAACACCCGCGAAGCGGTGGCGAAGGCCACAGAAATCTCCCGGCTGCCTGGCGTCGATTACGTTCTTACCGCTTCGCCCTACTACAACAAGCCGACCCAGGAAGGGCTTTACCAGCATTTCAAGGCCATTGCCGAAGCCTCAGAAAAACCGCTGATGCTCTACAACATCGCCGGGCGAACGGGCGTGAACATCGAGACCCCCACACTGCTGCGCCTGGCGGAGATTCCCAACATCATTGCCGTGAAGGAAGCCAGCGGGAACATCGCTCAGATCGCAGAGGTCTGTGCCCGCGTACCCGAGGACTTCCAGGTCTTCTCCGGCGACGACTCGATTACTCTGGCGGTAATCGGATTGGGCGGCGCCGGCATCGTATCGGTGGTCTCCAACGAGATCCCTGCCGAGATGACGCGCCTCACCCGCGCCGCGCTGGATAACAAATGGGACACGGCGCGATCTCTGTTCAGGAAATACCTGCCGCTGATGCAAGGCAATTTCCTGGAAGCCAACCCTTGCCCCGCCAAAGCCGTGCTGGCCATGATGGGGCGGGTGGAAGAAATTCTGCGTCTGCCGCTGGTTCCGGTGCGCAACGAGACTCGCAGCAAGCTGGAGAAAATCGCGGCGGAAGCGGGACTGCTCCAACCACAGCCCGTGAGTGCGAATTAGCGCCTGTCCCTGGGCGCTCTTCAACGTAGTGCAGCCAACATCGCGAACCGAGAGCCTATCTGTTCGCAGCGCTCCGCCTTGTCGAAGATGACAGGAATTCAGCAAATGCCAGCGACACCTCTTTGGCGGTAATCTTCGACTTCCAAAGCTCGTAATTCGTTTCTCCCCCGTGGGGAGGGAGGGTGTAGTCGCAGAAAATCTGTGGCCGCACCTTTTCATGCGTTATGTCGAAACGCGAAAGGAAGTCGCCTTGCGAACTGTAGGCCAGACACATTGCGCGTTTGGTTTCCAGTTCTGAGGCCGTAGGTTTCACATCCACCTCCTCGCCGCTCAGATCAATGAATTGCTGGAACTGACCCTCGCCATTGGCCAGGCGGTGGTAGAGCGGAGCTTCCCAGCACGGAATGCCAAAGCGTTTCGCGAGTTGTCCAGCGAGGAAACTGCAACAGTCATGGTCTGGATGTCCGCCCTCATAGGCCAGCGTAAGAATTGCAGTGTTCATCCGCCTCTGAACGATTCCGGAGAGCTGCTCAAAGGCAGGCCGGAGGTTGTGGAACAGCTCCTGGTCAACAAAGGATTCGCCTCCCGCCAGATCCGGAAGAAACAGCACATCCTTGACGCCGGCAACCAGCATGGATTCAAGACTCTCGCGCCTGCGCACCTCAGCATAGGCTTCGCGCGAGCCATACTTGCTCCACAACTTGAGGATCGGCCGGTGACCCATTCGTCGCGAATACAACTAGCGGATACTGAATTCGCTGCAGCAGCGCTCCGAAGGCGATACATTCGTCGTCCGGATGCGCCACCACCACCAGCGTATGATCGAGAAGCTCGTCGATCCAAGCCATTTGATTCGTTCGATGCGATTCCTTACGACCCCGTCCTGACCGGCCGGAATTGGAGCCGCATGCCAGCGAACATTTATACTGCCCGCCATGCTCGAACTCCAGCGCGAAATTGAGCGGCTGTACGCTCTCGGACCCGACGCCGCTACTCAACCGATGGCAGGAGAGGTGTTCGCGCACTTCCGGGAGGCGCTCACCAGTGGAACCATCCGCGCCGCGGAAAGGACCGATGGACGCTGGCGTGCGAACATCTGGGTGAAGCAAGGCATCCTGCTGGGCTTCCGCATAGGCCGGATGGTAGAAAGCGGCGATCCCCGGGTGCTTTCGTTTCTAGACAAAGACACTTATCCGGTTCGCCACTTCACTGCGGCCGATCAGGTCCGCGTGGTTCCCGGCGGCTCATCCGTCCGCGCTGGAGCTTATGTCGCGCCTTCTGTGGTTTGCATGCCGCCGATGTACATCAACGTCGGCGCTTACGTCGACGAAGGAACCATGGTGGATTCGCATGCGCTAGTGGGCTCGTGCGCGCAAGTCGGCAAGCGGGTTCACATCAGCGCGGCAGCGCAGATCGGCGGTGTATTGGAGCCGATCAACGCCTCGCCCGTAATTCTGGAGGATGATGTGCTCGTAGGTGGCAACTGCGGCATTTACGAAGGCACGCAGGTCGGAGCGCGTGTGGTACTTGGCGCCGGTGTCATTCTCACTCGTTCCACGCCGCTCTTCGACACGGTGACCGGTGAGGTTTACCGCGCCAATGAAACCGAACCATTGCGAGTCCCAGAAGGCGCTGTGGTCGTGCCCGGCTCACGCGCCATCACCAAGGGCAAAGCAGTCGAATGGGGACTCTCGTTGTACACGCCCGTCATCGTGAAGTACCGCGACGAACGCACTGATCGCGGCGTAGAACTGGAAGATATCCTGCGCTGACCGCAGGCGCACGGTGTGAAAGGATGCTGCCCTACACTCTCCCATGAGCGGCTCACAGCGAGAAAAAGCGCCGTTGGTGGTCGCGGCTGTTGCGGCGCTTTTGGCGTTGGCTCTCTGGCGTCTGAGCGGATCCTCCGCTCCTCTTCTGTCACAGACGGTGCGCTGGATCGGCCTCGCGGCCCTCATCGTTTATGGATGCGTCAAACGTACCCTGACGGCATGGATCTTCATTGCCATGCTGCTGGGCGCAGAGATCGGCCACGATTTCCCGCATATGGCGACCAATCTTCGCGTCCTTGCAATGATCTTCCTGCGGCTGATCAAGACCATCATTGCGCCTTTATTGTTCGCGACGCTGGTAGTCGGAATCGCCGGGCACTCCAATCTCCGGCAGGTTGGACGGCTCGGCGTTCGATCCATCATCTTCTTTGAGATCCTCACCACGATCGCGATCTTCCTGGGACTCGCTGCCATCAACATCAGCCGCGCGGGAGTTGGGGTGCAACTGCCTGCGAGCACGGCCTCAGCCGAAACCGCCAATGTCGGCAAGCTGAGCGCTGAAGACACCATCCTGCACATCTTCCCGGAGAACATTGCCAAGTCGGTCGCTGACGGCGCGGTGCTACAAGTGGTGGTGTTCAGCCTGATCTTCGCTGTCGGACTGGCAATGATCAGCGAGACCAAACGCCGTCCCATGCTGGCGTTCTGCGAAAGTCTGGCCGAGACGATGTTCAAGTTCACCAACATCGTCATGTACATGGCTCCGATCGGCGTGGGAGCCGCCGTCGCCTACACCGTCGCTCACACTGGCATTGGCGTCTTCGGCAGCCTGCTGAAGCTGCTACTCACGCTATACGTGGCATTGATCGTTTTTGTGCTCGCGGTGCTGCTGCCGACGGCGCTGGTGTTTGGTGTGCCCTTACGGCGCTTTGCGAGGGCAGTCGCCGAACCAGTCACGATTGCCTTCGCAACGTCCAGTTCAGAAGCTGCTCTCCCTCGCGCCATGGAGGCCATGGAGGCCATTGGCGTTCCCCGCCAGATCGTCGCTTTCGTCATTCCCACCGGGTACAGCTTCAACCTGACGGGCAGTTCGCTCTACTTGTCGGTAGCGGCTATCTTTGTCGCACAGGTTGCCGGCATGCATCTCTCTCTTGGTCAGCAACTGCTGATCATGTTGACGCTGATGCTGACGAGCAAAGGTGTGGCGGGCGTCTCGCGCGCGGCGCTGGTGATCCTGCTGGCTACGGCGACTTCCACCGGACTGCCCACCGAACCAGTGTTTTTGCTGCTGGGAGTGGATCAGTTGCTCGACATGGCACGCACCGCCGTGAATGTACTCGGCAACTGTCTGGCAACTGTCGTGATGGCGAAGTGGGAGGGTGAATTCGGAGCGGAGACCGTGTCGCCGGTGGTGGCCGAAGCCGTGGAGCGCTAGTGAGCGCATCATCCCAGAGTTCGCCGAGGTGATCTGGGCCATTCTGCAGCCAATAGCCAGTGTGCTTGCCTCGCTCAGGCTAGCTGACCTTGAAGGGCTACGCAGAACGCATCGCAATGCTTGCCCTAGCGACTCGCTTCCTGCACTGTCGCCTGCTGCTCCAACATCATCTTCTGCCGCATCTCCAGATGGCGCTGCCGGAAGTGGCCAACCGCCCGCTCACCCCAGACGCGGACGAAGTAGTAATTCAGCCCCGCACCGATTACCCCGCTGACGATCGGTATGAGCCGCGCCGTCCACTTCTCAACAATTTCCGCGCTCGCGCTAACGGCGATCCGCTGGATTACGCGAGGAATGAACTTTGACACGACCTGCTTCTCCACCAGCTCGCGGCTGATATCGACTCCCGCCGCACTGGCCGCAGCGATCCATAGCTCGGCTTCTTCCTGCTCGGTGTTGTACTGGAAGCCATAAATCAGGCTCAGCTTCTGGATCATGCGCAGAGTGATCGCCGACAGAATCCCCAAATCGGGCAGCACGGTAAACAGGCCGCCCAGTCCGAGACCTGCGCCCTCGGCCGCCGCCATTTTGCGGCTTGACTGAATGGCTTCATCGGCAATCCGGTCGAGCATGTGCAGCGGAACCGAATAGACCCCATCGTAGGTCAAAGCCGGCAAGTCGTACGCCATGCGGAGATGCTCAAGATAATTCTTCGGATCGACCTTCACCGTGTGATAGGCCCTGGTGAAAGCGCTACGAATGCCGTCTTCGAGACGGTGCCGTAGCCAGGATTTTCCTTCGCCGTTCATGCCATTGTTTTTCATGGACTCGCTTCTAGTATAGGCGGAATTGTCCACCTTTCAGCGCTTCCATCATCACCGTCGCGAGTCTGTTCCTGTGCTAGCATCAGGGTACCTGATGCCTACTGGAAAACTCCAAGTTGTTCCCCTGGGTGGACTCGGCGAATTTGGCATGAATTGCATGGCCATTCGCTGGGGCGACGACATTATCGTCATCGATGCCGGGCTGATGTTCCCGGAAGCCGAATTGCTCGGCGTCGATATCGTTGTGCCCGACATTACCTACCTCATCGAGAATCGGGCGCACGTGCGCGCGATCATCCTGACACACGGACACGAGGATCACATCGGCGGACTGCCCTGGGTGCTGTCGGAGCTGAATGTTCCGGTCTACGGCACCGAGTTCACCCTGGCCTATGTCGAGGGTAAGCTCGAAGAACACGCCCTGCTCGATAACGCCGTGCTCAATGAGATTCGCGCCGGCGAGAGCTTCAAGATCGGTCCCTTTACCATTCGCCCGATTCAGGTCACCCACAGCCTGGTGGATTGCGTGGCGCTGGCGATCCACACGCCGCTTGGCGTCATCATCCACACTGGAGACTTCAAGGTCGATCCTACGCCGACCGACAACCGGCTCTTCGATCTTCACTCCTTCGCGGAATACGGCAAGGAAGGTGTTCTGGCGCTCTTCCAGGACTCGACCAATGTGGAGCGCAAGGGCTACACGCCGAGTGAACGCGCTGTTCGTGCGCGCTTCCAGGAGATTTTCGCCCGTACCGAAAAGCGGCTGTTTATCTCGTGCTTCTCGTCATCGATCCATCGCATCAAGCTGGCCCTGGAAATGGCCTTTGAGAACGGCCGCAAGGTGGCGCTGGTGGGCCGTTCAATGATGGAGTCGACGGAGATCGCGCAGGACCTTGGCTACATCGACGTTCCCGAGGGATTGCTGATTCATCCCGCCCAGATTCGCGATCTGCCGGCGGACAAGGTCTGCGTCATGATCAGCGGCACCCAAGGCGAGCCGATGTCAGCGCTGTCGCGCGCTGCGGTGGACAACCACAAGCATGCGCGCATCCAGCCGGGAGACACGGTCGTCCTGTCATCACGCATCATTCCCGGAAACGAGAAAGCCATCTATCGCGTGGTGGATCACCTCTTCCGTCGTAACGCGCATGTCATCTACGACGATGGATCACAACCGCCGGTGCACGTCAGCGGACACGCCAGTCAGGAAGAGCTGAAGCTGGTAATCAACCTGGTCAAGCCGCGCTACTTCATTCCCATTCATGGCGAATACCGCCAGCTCAAGCTGCACGCGGAAATGGCCGGCGCGATGCACAGCTCGGTCGGACAGGTGCTGATGATCGAAAGCGGCGACGTGCTGGAGTTCGACGAACTGGGCGCGCGCAAGACCGGCCGGGTCGCCGTCGGCCGCGTCTGCATCGATTCCAACTCCATGGGCGACGTGGTGGAGGACCTGATCATTCGCGATCGCCGTCATCTGAGTGAGGATGGTATCGTGCTGCCGATTATCGCGATCAACAAGCTGACAGGCAAAGTAGAGACGATGCCCGAGATCGTGATGCGAGGCTTCTCATCGAATGTCGACGAGGACGGTTTTGTGGAGCAGGCCCGAACCACTGTGATGCGCACGCTTGAGGCATCCAGCGACGAAGAGAAGGCGGATTACGGCATGATCAAAGAGAAAATTCGCCAGGATTTGAAGCGCTTCATCGTGAAGAACACATCGCGCCGCCCGCTGATCATGCCGGTAATTCTGGAGATCTAACCGACTTGAAAGAGAACCTCTTCAGGCGTTCCACAGCAGTGAATGAAGAGACAAGGCTTCAGGCGCGAAGTAATTCTCGTTTACTTCTTGAGTTCGGACTATCCGGGTCGTTATGAGCACGATCGCGACTCGCAACCAGCGCCCGCGCATTCTTGCCTGGCTCCTGCTTCTTGTTCCGCTGTTCGTCATCGTCCTTTACCCCATCGCACAGAATTACCTTCGCGCGGCTTCCCTGCTTCGGCGTATCGCCGATCCGCACGCGACCGGCTGGATCGCTAACTACGACGTGCATCCGGTCGATCTTCGCGACACCACGTTCGACTTTCGAGGACGGGAAATTCCGGCGCGTCTTTATTTTCCGAGAGGCGTAGGTTTCGCGCCCGGTATTATGGTCGTCCACGGCATGCATGAACTCGGCATCAATGAGCCGCGGCTGGTAGCCTTCGCCCGTTCCTTGGCGGCCAGCGGATTCTTCGTCATGACGCCGCTGGTGCCGGGCATCGCCGAATACCACGTGGATGGTGAGTCGGCTGAGGTGATCGGCACGGCTGCGCAAAGCTTCGCCAGGGAACTCGACTTGCCAAAGGTGGGCGTGCTGGCGCTCAGCTTCTCCGGAGGACTGGCGCTACTGGCGGCAAGCGATCCTCAGTACGCCCCATCAATTGCTTGGGTGGCGACGGTGGGAGCGCACTACGATCTCTCCCACGTCCTGCGTTTCTTCGCCACCGGCGAGGCGGTTCGCCCAGACGGTACGATCGAGCACTTGACGCCCCATGAGTACGGGCCACTTATCGTGGTCAATGACGAGCCGCAGGACTTCTTCGCCACGCAGGATGTTGCGGCTGCACGGAAAGCCATCGAACTTTTGCTTGCAGGCCACGGCACGGCTTCGGAAGAGGTCACGAAGACCATGACTCCTTCCGATCAGAAGGTCATGCAGCATATCTATCAAAAGCAGCGTGAATTCTTCGCGCCGGCCATTCTGGCGGAAATCGACAGGCGGCGCGACCAACTTGCCGCCGCTTCGCCCGCCGGGCATCTTCGCTTTCTCCATGTGCCTGTGTTGCTGCTGCACGGTACCGATGACACTGTGGTTCCTCCCACGGAATTGCTCTGGCTGAAGCGCGAAATACCGCCCGGGTATCTTGTGGACGCTCTGGTGAGTCCAGCAATCAGCCACGTCGAGGTCGACAAGAAGGTCACCTTGCGCGATCGCCTCGCGCTTGTACACTGGATGACGTGCCTGATTCGCGAAGCTCGCAAGGCCGGCGACAATCGGAGGGCGATGGACACGCCCTCGGGCGTCTGGCTGGCTCCCGCGTCGCAAATGACGCACTAAACCAATCATGGTAAGCCTGGAACAGATCAAGCTCGCGCAACAACGACTCAAGGGCATTGCCGCCCGTACTCCGCTGATTCGCTACTTTCCTCCTGCAGAAAAACCCGCAGAAGAAAAAGTGCCGACTGCCGCCACGCCCCCTTTGCAGACCGTTGCCAGCGGAGAGCTGTGGCTCAAAGCCGAGAGCCTGCAGCCAATAGGATCGTTCAAGCTGCGCGGCGCTTACAACAAGGTCGCCTATCTCACTGCGGAGGAACGCTCGCGGGGGGTAATCTCTTACTCCAGCGGCAATCATGCCCAGGGCGTGGCATATGCTGCGCGAGCTCTCGGCGTAAAGGCTGTCATCGTGATGCCGCGTAACGCGCCGAAGACCAAGCTCGAGGCCACGGCAGCCCTGGGAGCCGAGATCGTCACCGTCGGCCCGGCCAGCGCCGAGCGTATGAAGAAGGCCGAGGAACTCGCCAAACTGCACGGTTACGCCATCGTGCCTCCTTACAACGATGAGCACATCATCGCCGGACAAGGCACCGTGGGCATGGAGATCCTTGAGGACTGTGCGGATGTCGACCTCGTTCTGGTGCCCTGCGGGGGCGGAGGACTGATCAGCGGCATATCCAGCGCTATCAAGCTGAGCGGCTCGAATGCACGGATCATTGGCGTCGAACCCGAGTTGGCCAATGATGCGCAGCAGAGTTTCCGCAAGGGCAAGATTGTTCAGCTCTCGGCAGAACGGGTTTCCAGCACGCTGGCGGACGGCTTGCGCACACAATCTGTAGGCCCGCTGAACTTCGAGCACATTCGCCAGTTCGTCGACGACATCGTAACCGTCACGGAGGACGAAATCCGCACTGCCATGCGTACCTTGGCCTCTGAATGGGCGCTTGGTGGCCGAACCAAGCGGGGCGGTCACCTTTGCCGCGTGGCTCTTCCACGGCGAAGAACTACCCACGTCGAAGAAGACTGTGGCAGTCGTCAGCGGCGGCAATCTGGAGCCGCAACTGTTTGCACAAGTGATCATTGGATGAGCATGGGACAGATTAGCCGGCAACGGAACTCGGCGGTAACCGCTGGGTTTGAGCAGGAATCAGACGTCTGAATTGTCATCACGAGTGGGCTTCAGCCCGCGAGGGATCTGCTTTTGTCGGCACTTCCTCCACTGCCAAGGAAGAGCATATCGCTCACTTCCCTCGTGATGACGATTCCTACGGGCGAGCTAATCGAATCGAATGAAATATACCGAGTCAGTCATGGAAACGCTGTTCATGCAATTGCGAAAAATAAGCTCCTATCGTCTGCTTCTTGCATTTGTCGTTTTTCTGTCTCTGCCCGCCTTCGCGGGTCCCAATACCGAGCGGGGCGTCATGATTCGCGAGGGCGTCATATACATTTCTCCCGACATCTCTTCGGCGAAGATTTCCGACATTGGCCGCGGACGCGAAGTGGCCGTCATTGAACGCACACCGGGATGGGTGAACGTGGTCGGAACCGTAGATGTCGTCCAAGGGGTTGAATACGACGCCGAAGCAGAAGATCGGAACGTCACGGGGTGGATTCTCGACAAAGGTATCATCACGGCCGCAACCCCGGATGGCGACAAAATTATCTTCGGCGAGGCCATCGATTCCGAATCACAGGCCATGAAGCGGGGCGGGCGTAGAGGAGCGGCACAGGATGCCATGCGCCTGTACGCCCGTCTGGCCGAGTACTTCCCGCAGTCGCCGCTGGCTGCCGAATCTGCCTATCGCGCCGCTGACATCCGCTGGCAGATCGAAGCGGCCGATGTTGCCAGCCGTCCTTCGGCCAAACTTCAGGACCCGGCGCTGCGCGCCCAGGTCGACGAACAGCGTATGAAGCAGGTCATTAAGAAATATCCCGGCACCAAGTGGGCCGACCTTGCTGCCTATCACTTCATCAGCAACAAGCTGTGCGGCGACTGGGAAGCACAGGCTAAGTGCCCGGAGAAGGAAGCCGACATTTACCTGAAGTATTCCGCCGATCATCCCCAGTCGCCCAAGACACCCGAGGCACTGTACAACGCGGCGTGGCGCTACTCCGCGCTGGTCGTCATATACAAGAGCGATAATCAAGAGAAGAAGGCCAGCGAGTCCGCCTCTCATGCGATCGAAGTTGCCAAGAAACTCATTACGCAATACCCCAACGACACAGACTGGACCACACGAGCGCAGCGTCTGATATACATGGTGCAGAACAACATTCCCACCTGGGGTAACTCCCGCGAATAGGACCCGGAGGGTCCGGAGGCGATTTGAACGACTTCTTTCTGGCAGCCGTGCTGGGTATTATTGAAGGACTAACCGAATTTCTTCCCGTCAGTTCGACGGCTCACCTGCGCATCTGCGAAGCCGCCCTGGGCATGGACCTGAGCAATGGCTATTGGAAGATGTTTTCCATCGTCATCCAGTTGGGTGCCATCCTATGCCTGCCGATCTATTTCTGGGATCGCATCGTCGAGTTTGTGCGTGACTTCCCCCGCGGACCGAAGGGCGATCGCACGGCTCTCAACCACCCTCTTAGCTTGACCATGATCGCGTTCGTGGTGACAGCCATTCCCGCGTTCCTGTTGACGAAAATCATCGGCAAACACCTGGAGAATCTGTTCATCATGGCGGTGGCGCTAATCGTCGGCGGCATCGTGATGTGGGCGGTTGACGCAATCTACGAGCGTTCGCGACACCGCGCCTTCATGCGGGGTGGCAAACTGACTACCAGCATGGACCAGATGTGCGTTGGCCAGGCGGTCTGGATCGGCGCATGCCAGATTTTGTCCGCGGTCTTCCCTGGCACCTCGCGCTCCATGTCGACCATCACCGCTGGAGAACTGGGAGGGATGAGCCGTCCGGCCGCGTTGGAATTCTCCTTCTTCCTCTCCATCCCGACCATGGCTGCGGCGACCTGTTATGACCTGCTGAAGTCGCTGCGCCCGCATCATGGCGAAGCGAAGCGCCATCGGCGTAATGCCAGCGACGCACATTCCTGGATCGTGCTGGCTATTGGCTTCGTGGTCTCGTTCGTCGTGGCCTATGGTGTCGTGGCGTGGTTCATGAACTGGGTACGTACCCGCGGCTTCACCGTCTTTGCCATCTACCGCATCATTTTGGGTGCGGGAGTACTGTGGTGGATCGGGCACCACTAAGGCGTCACCTTCCTCTTCCCCCGAAACAGCATTCGCAACTGCCGTTCTTCCCGAGAAAATAGCAATTCGCCCCTGTCACTTGCGTTATGCAAGTGATGTTGATATCTTGTCCGCCGTGCCTCGGAAGCCTTTGTCCAAGCCGCGCTCCGGCTGTCCCGTCAGTCTCTCGCTGGAGAGGTTTGGAGACCGGTGGTCGCTGCTGATCATCCGCGACCTTATGGTTCGCGGATACCGGACCTTCAAGCAGTTTCGGAGCTCGGGTGAGGGCATCGCCACCAACATTCTGGCCGACCGCTTGAAGAGGCTGCAAGCCGCTGGGATCATCACCGAGGAGGCCGAAGAGGCCGACGGCCGGAGGGTGAACTATCGACTGACGGAGAAAGGAATCGACCTGGCGCCGGTACTTTTGGAGCTGCTCATCTGGGGCGCGAGACACGAGGAGACCGGGGCCTCGTGCGCTTTGATCGACAACTTGGCGAAAAATCGCGCAGCCGTGCTCGCCGAAGTCAGACGTCGTTGGCGGGAACATGACTCGACTCCTCTGCAATCCCAAACCGGGGAATGGCAATGGCCTTGATAAAGGGCAATTCGCGGCCAGCCGCCTCGAATGATTTTCAGTACTTGAGCTAAAGGAGAGCTATGCAACTCAATACCTACGTTCATTTCAACGGAAACTGTGAAGCCGCTTTTAAGTTTTACGAGCAGCATCTCGGCGGCAAGAATGTCATGTTAATGACCTATGGCCAGGCACCTCCCGGACAGCCCATCTCTCCCGACTGGAAGGACAAGATCATGCATGGGCGCATGGACCTTGGGGACCGGGTCCTGATGGGCATGGATGCCCCCAACGAACGCTTCCACAAGCCGCAGGGCTTCTCTCTGTCAATCGAGACCAAAGACGTGAACGAGGCAGAACGTATGTTCAATGCGCTGGTCCAGGGGGGCCAGGCGATCATGCCGATGCAGGAAACCTTCTGGGCGGCACGCTTCGGGATGCTCGTGGATCAGTTCGGCATCCCATGGATGGTGAACTGCGAAAAGACGGCCTGAGGCGGCCAGGGTAGAAGATTATCGGGAGTGTTTTGTCGATTTTGGGTCGGGCTAATCGTCGATACAATAGCACCGCGTGCATGCGGGCAGGAAGGAATTCGCATGAGCAAAGTAAGAGTCTTGGTGGGCACACGCAAAGGGGCCTTTATCCTCACATCGGACGGCAAGCGCGACAAGTGGGAGGTTAGCGGACCGCATTTTGCTGGCTGGGAGATTTATCACATGAAGGGATCGCCGGCCGATCCGAACCGGCTGTTCGCCTCACAGACCAGCGGATGGTTCGGCCAGATGATCCAGCGCTCCGACGATGGCGGAAAGACCTGGTCGACTCCGGGAGGAGAGAAGATGCCGAGCCCCGGGGAAATGCCTGCCGGCAAGAGCAACAAGTTCGTCTACGACGACACGGCGGCGACGGGCAAGCCCCTCACAACCCACCAGTGGTATGACGGCACACAGCATCCCTGGGAATTCAAACGGGTCTGGCATCTTGAGCCGTCGCTGAGCGATCCGGAAACCGTTTACGCCGGAGTGGAAGATGCCGCGATCTTCCGCACAACCGATGGCGGCAAATCGTGGCAGGAACTCCCCGGACTGCGTGGCCATGGCACTGGACCGCGCTGGCAGCCGGGCGCCGGCGGTATGTGCCTGCACACCATCATTCTCGATCCCAGCGATCCCGGCAGAATTTACATTGCCATCTCGGCCGCGGGCGCTTTCCGCACCGACGACGGTGGCCAGACCTGGAAACCGATCAACCAGGGCCTGCATTCCCAGTACATTCCCGATCCCAAAGCCGAGATCGGGCATTGCGTGCACCACATCGCCATGCACCCCCAGCGGCCGGGCGTGCTGTTTATGCAGAAGCACTGGGATGTCATGCGCAGCGACGACGCAGGCGATTCGTGGCGTGAAGTCAGCGGCAATCTGCCGACCGACTTCGGCTTTGTGATCGATGTTCACGCTCATGAACCGGAGACGATCTACGTCGTGCCCATCAAGAGCGATGGCGAGCATTATCCGCCGGAAGGAAAGTTGCGGGTCTACCGCAGCCGCACCGGAGGAAACGAGTGGGAGGCGCTGACCAAGGGCCTGCCCCAGAACGACTGCTATGTGAATGTATTGCGCGACGCCATGGCCGTCGATTCGCTCGACGCTTGTGGCATTTATTTCGGCACCACAGGTGGACAGGTCTACGCGTCGTCGGATGCCGGCGACAGCTGGGCGCCTATCGTACGCGATCTTCCCGCGGTGCTCTCGGTCGAGGTTCAGACGCTGCCATGATTCGGGTCGTGCTTCCCGCCCATCTGCGGACGCTGGCCAAGGTCGGCAGCGAAGTGGAACTCGACGTCGAGGGCCCGGCAACGCTACGCTCGGTCCTCGACGCGCTGGAAGACCGGTATCCGGTGCTGTGCGGGACGATCCGCGACCATGTCACCCAGCAGCGACGGCCATTCCTACGGTTTTTCGCTTGCCAGGAAGATCTGTCGCACGATTCGCCTGATACTCCCTTGCCCGAATCGGTCGTCTCCGGGAAGGAGCCATTGTTGATCATCGGAGCCATCGCGGGCGGCTAGAGAGACCCTCGGCTTCTGACACTCGGAGCCCACGAAGCAGCCGCGCAACTCTTCCGTCTGCTTCCTGGCCTTCCGCTCAAGGCGGCATTCCGAGTTCCCGAAAGAGAAGGTTCTGAAAGGCTGACTGTATCGGAGTGTGCAAACAGAAAGGCTGAAATTGCTCTTTTGAGAAGCATTTGGTGGACCTGGTCGGGATCGAACCGACGACCTCTTCCATGCCATGGAAGCGCGCTCCCAGCTGCGCCACAGGCCCACATTGCGGAGGGAATGACACCGACGCGCGATCACCTATACCAACATACCGCGTGCAAACAATTCTCTCGCAGCGCGGCTGCTTAGTCAAACACGTGAGAGCGGAAGGCATCAGTTGAAAGGGCCCGGTTGACACGTCGTCTATCCTTTTTTGTCTGGCTTCCCCCAGCTTCGAAATGAGGCTTATACTGTGGGGACTGCTTTCCTTTGCGCTTCTCCTCCCTGCGTGAGCTCCACTTCGGCTTCGTCTGCATCTTACTGAAGAACATGCGCACGATGATCACGTGACGGTCACTTCGTCGGCCCATAGCCAAGTGCGGCATCCCGCATGCTGGTGGATAGATGAAGCTATATGCAGGTCTCGCCTTTCTTCTAATCGCGATTACAGGTCTGCCGGCGCAAGCGCCGCAAGCAGCCGGAACAGGCGTGCCCGAGACGGCCTCTGCGACACCGCTCACGGCTGTGCAGCCCAATCTCGACAAGCTCCAGTCGGCGGCATCCGAGACCTCGTTAGCGATAAGCCGTATGCGGATCGAGAAGTGGAAGACGGACTCGAATTCGAAGCAACAGGCGCAATCGAATGCCGATTCGATCCAGCGTAACGTTACGACGGCCCTTCCCGGACTGATCGCCGCAGTGCGTTCTGCGCCCAGCGATCTCACCGCAGATTTCCGTCTGTATCGCAACGTGAATGCCCTTTATGACGTGATGACATCGCTGACCGAGTCTGCGGGCGCCTTCGGGCCGAAAGCTGAGTATGAAGACCTGGCTCAGCAACTGCAGACGATAGACTCAGTACGTCACGACATGGCTGATGCTATTGAGCAATTAACCGCATCCACTCAGGCGGAGCTCACTCGTTTGCAACAACAGGTACGGATCGCTCAGCAGGCACCGGCGGCAGCTCCTCCCAAAACCGTTGTCGTTGACGACAACGCCCCCGCTCCTGCGCATAAGAAGAAGCCTGCGGCCAAAAAGCCGAATACCTCGCCACCCGCCGGCAACAACTCGGCAAATTCCGGAGAAGCGAAGCAATAAAGTCCGGCACCCTGATGAAGGGTTCCCAACTGAAAACCGGGAACATTTTGACGGTGCTCGGAGTCTATTTGCAGGTGGGTGAATTGTGTCAGGTCAGCGCCTCCCTTATGGTCAAGGATCGGGAGGCGATGAACGTCAGGAGGTTGTTGCGGGCTCTTAATCTGACTAAGATGAGGTTAACGCCCTGACTGTCATGGCGGGAGCAACAACATTGAGTGACCTCGCAAGTGCGATAGGAGTCCGCACCCAGGAAGCTGCGATCGTAGCTGAGTTGAAGGCTGGATCGGAAGATGCTTTTTCGTGGCTTATCGCGCAATATAACCAGCCGGTGTACAGCCTCGTTTACCGGCTTCTGGATGATCCCTGCGATGCCGCTGACACCACGCAGGAAGTCTTCATCAAGGTTTTTCGCGGTATCCGGAAGTTCCACGCAGATTCGAGCCTGAAGACCTGGATCTATCGCATCGCCTTGCATGAGGCCTCCAATCACCGGCGTTGGTGGTTCCGGCACAAGCATCGCGAAACCACGATCGAGTCTCAGCACGAGGGCAGCGAGGGCCACGCGTCCCTCGCGGTGAAAGACACGCTGGTCGACGAGGGCAAGTCTCCGCTCGAAAATGTGTATGACGAAGAGCTACGCGCGCGGGTGGAATGCGAACTGCAAGCATTGGCTGAGCCCTACCGGACAACCGTGATTCTGCGCGACATCGAGGAGTTGTCGTATGAGCAGATCGCTGAGGTCATGGAGACGTCCTTAGGCACCGTAAAGTCGCGGCTGGTTCGAGGTCGTGACGCACTGCGCAAACGACTGGAGCGTCACCTTCCCGCTTTTGGAATGACACCGTCCGCGGAGCGCGGCGCGAAACGCCCCAAGAGCAACCGGTTTGGTGGAGAAGAGATCGAGGTCATGCCATGAAGTGCTTACTGGCGCATCGGCTTATGTCGTCGTATCTGGACGGTGCGGTGACCCGCCGCGAGTTTTCGCAGGTGGATGAGCACTTGAAGGACTGCCGGGAGTGTGCAGAGCGTTACGCCTCCTTGCGGAAGACACAGCAGATGGTAGGAGCGTTGGGACGCAAGTCTTCTCCTCCTGATCTGGCGTTGCGACTGCGCGTAGCGATGTCGCAGGAGATTGCCAACGCGCAGCGCTCCCGCTGGGAAATGGTGCGCGTTCGATGGGAGAATGCCTTCAACGCTGTCATGGTCCCCGCCACGGCCGGAGTGGTCACCACATTGATTATCTTCGGACTGCTGATCAGCTTCCTGGTCCCGGCTCAGTTGACCGCCTCCAACGACGTGCCGACGATGCTCTACACGCCTCCGGAATTGCAGTTCACACCCTTCGAGCTCGGAATCGGAAATGCGACGGATTCGCTGGTCGTAGAAGCATACGTGGGCGCCGACGGTCGCGTGCAGGACTATCGCATCCTTTCCGGCGGCGACAACGGTGAGGGAGTTCTTGCCGAATTGAAAAACATGCTTATCTTCACTACCTTCCACCCTGCGACGAGTTTCGGGCGCCCGACCGCCGGGCGCGCCATCCTGACATTTTCCAAGATCCAGGTAAAAGGCTGATCTCGAGAAAGAACAACAACTGCTTCTCCGGCAGCGGGTTACTATTCTCAAATCCGATTTGCGCGACGCTGCGTCCACCCGTAAACTTGAAGATGTTGATTCCCTGCCGAACAGCTTTCAGGAGGCTCTTCTGAGCTCTTCTTTCCGCTCACCCTTACTGGCGCTCTTGGTGGCGGCGCTTGCCAGTGCAGCGGCCGCACAGAACAGGGCCACACTCGATGTCAGCGAAACGCTGTTCAGTGTTGTCTCTGCCATCAACATCTGCGGCTACGACCACGAATTACAGTCCTCGTCGCCGATCCGTCGTGAGGTCCGCGCCCAGCTGCTGGAAGCCAGCAAGTCCCCCTCTGTGGCAAAGGCTGCCGGCGATATGTGCGATTTCTACCATGATCATAAGGCAGGCGACGGAGCCCATGATCTGGCGCAATATGTCTCCCTGGCTCTGAACCTTGGCAATCCTCCTGACTTCACTCCGAAGGCTCAGGAAGCCGACATGCCGCCCGACGCAATCTTTGTCCTGGGATTCGTACCTCTTCTGAAGCAGTACTACAAGGCGGCTGATTTGCATCAAATCTGGCTGCAGCACGAGCCCCAATACACCGACTTAATCGATCGCTATCACGATCCCGTGGCGCATATGATCAGCTCGATCGACAATTACCTGCGGATGCCACTCTCCGGATATTCGGGCCGCACCTATACGGTCTACCTGGAGCCGATGAGCGCTCCCGGACAGGTGAATTCGCGCAACTACTACCAGGATCTTTACTACGTAGTGGTATCGCCTTCGGGCGACGATATTCACATGGATGCGTTGCGCCACACTTACCTGCATTTTGAACTGGACCCTCTCATCTCCAAAAGGGCCACAGCACTCAAACGGTTTGAGCCATTGCTTCCATACTTGAAGAGTGCTCCCATGGCGGCGGAGTACAAAAGCGATACTGGCCTGCTAGTCATTGAGTGCCTTATCCGGGCAATTGAGGCCCGAATGCCGGCGGATCCCAAGACGCCGGAGAAGGATCGTCTGGCTCTGGTGAAGCAGGACGAGACCGAGGGATACATCCTGACAGGCGTTTTTTATGATGATCTGAAGGCGTTCGAGAAGGACAACATCGGCCTGCAGGATGCTTTCCCCAATTTCCTTCATAACATTGACCTGGATGGCGAGAAAAAACTGGCTAGCGAAACTCATTTTGCGGCTTCCGCCTCTCCCGAAGTAGTGCGGGCGGCGAAACCTGCATCCCAATCCAAGGTCGACCTAGCGGAGCGTGCGCTGGCTGGCGGCAATCCGCTTGAGGCCGAAAAGCTTGCTCAGGAGGCTTTGCAAGCCAAGGAAGACTCCTCCGGCGCCTATTTTGTCCTGGCTCGAGTGGCTACCATGAATGGCGACATGCAAGGGGCACGGGACAATTTCCAGAAAGCACTGGAGGCGCCTGCCAATCCGAAGGTCGCAGCCTGGAGCCATATATATCTGGGACGCATTTTGGACATGCAGGACGAGCGTGAGGCGGCGGTGGAACAATACAAAGCAGCTCTGGCAAGCGGGGACGAGTCTATCGCACTGAAGACCGCAGCCGAACGAGGTCTGCAACAGCCGTATGAGCCGGCGCCCTCGAAACAGGAACCGAAATAAATCTCCTGGGAATTGAAGCGGCGCGGCTACTGCGGCGTCCAGTAGAAAGGACCACACATGAGATCGACTCCCGCAATCCAAGCGTTGCTGATCATGGCGGCTCTTGCCTGTTCGCAACCCGCCGCCGCACAGGCCCCGGGACCTGGAGCCGCACCATCACAGCCGCAGGCGACGACGACTCAGCCTTCAAGCGCAAAACATGTGTTACAGCCCAAGTCCAAAGAGGAATACGACGCTTATCAAGCGGCGGCCGCGGAAACCGACCCAGCCAAGCTGGAAGCGGCAGCGGATGCATTTGCTCAAAAGTTCCCCACCAGTGACCTGAGAGCCGCCCTGTATGTTCGCGATATGAGTCTCTATCAGCACGCCAACAATGCGGAGAAGGTGATCGAGGTAGGGCGAAAAGCCATTGCTCTGGATCCAACCAATCCGGTACCACTGGTCAACGTCGCGTCGGCTCTCGCCGAGACGACTCATGACAATGATCTGGATCGCGAACAACGGCTGGATGAGGCTGCGAAGGACGCTCATGCCGCCATCGCCAATCTTGACACGGGACTGCAGGTGCCACCCAATGTCTCACCACAGGTCGTGGCGCAGGTGAAAGCCAGTATCCTGGCAATGTCTTACGACACCCTGGGCGTCGTGGAAATGAACAAGAAGGACTTTGCCGCCGCGGAACAGGACCTGCAGAGAGCGGTCGACGCGAGCAAAGATAATCCCGAAGGCGTTATTTACCTTCGCCTGTCGGTGGCTCAAGACAACCTGAAGAAATACCCTCAGGCTCTCGAATCGGCCAACAAGGCGATTCAGTATTCGCCCGAGGGCAGCGCCGAACAGAATCTTGCGAAGCAACAACAGGCACGCATACAGAAACTGATATCGGCGCAGGGACCGGCCTCGGCTGGCGGAACGCCAGCGCCGGCACCGTCGCAGCCACCTGTATCGAACGCACCCACAACCTCCGGAGCAGCACCGCCGCCACAACCGCACTGAGCAGGAAGGGCGTTGAACTTGAAACTGAGGGCCTGATACTGGCGCTGCCTGTACTCATTCCATGGCGTTGATTGACAATTCGCGACTGGAGGAAGCTTTGGGATATCGCTTCCACAACCGCGCCTTGCTGGAGCACGCACTTACCCACTCGTCCTACGCACGCGAGGCCGAGTCGCAACGCTTGGCGGGCGCCGCGCTCATTGCGGAGCCCGATAACGAGCAGATGGAGTTCCTGGGTGATGCGGTGCTGTCGTTTGTGGTTAGCCAGGAGGTCTTTCGGCGCTTTCCGCAGTACACCGAAGGCGAGCTCTCGAAATTGAGAGCCCACGTGGTGAGCGCGCGGCACCTGCTCCGTCCAGCGCACGATTTGGAGATCGGCCAATATCTTCGACTCGGCAGAGGAGAAGACCGAAGCGGAGGACGCGGCAAAAGTGCTCTCCTGGTAAATGCCCTGGAGGCCGTCATCGCAGCCATGTTCCTGGACGGCGGACTTGAGCCGACGCAGCGTTTTGTCCTAGGCGCCATTTTGGAGCCGGGGTTGGCGGAGTTGCAAAGTCGGGCGGGAGAGAAGTTCCCTGTTACGGACTATAAGTCGGCTTTGCAGGAAGCTGTCCATGCCCTGGGTCGTCCGCAACCGCGCTACGTGCTGGTCAAAGAAGAGGGTCCCGAGCACCGCAAAGTCTTCACCGTGGAGGCCCATCTCGGGGGTTCCTCTGGCGCGCAGGCGGAGTTCGTCGCCCGCTGCGAAGGCAGCACCAAAAAGCGGGCCGAGCAAGGGGCTGCACGGCAGGCATGGGACTATCTACAATCGGTGCGGAGAGTCTCCGGTGAGACTGGTGACGGCATGCCGGAGAGTGCCCGAAGCATCCATGAATGAAGTACACAATGATCCAGCCGTAGCTGAAGGCTCGGAGTCGCACCCGGCTCCGGCAGGACCCGCCCAGGATCCTCAGGCCCTTCGAAAGGAGTCGAGCGGTTGGCAATCCCTGCAGTCGCTCGCCACCACGGTAGTGATTGCTGTCTTCGTAATCACTTTTATCGTTCAGGCTTTCCAGATACCCTCCGAGTCGATGGAAAGGACGCTGCTCGTCGGCGACTACCTGCTGGTGGATAAAGCCCACTACGGCGAGTCCCGCTTCTGGGGATGGCTGCTTCCCTACAGCAGGATTAAGCGTCAGGAGATCATTGTTTTCCGGTATCCGCTGAATCCATCGCAGCATTTCGTTAAGCGAGTCGTGGCGGTTCCCGGCGATCACGTTAAGCTGATCAACAAGCACGTCTACGTCAACGGCGTGAAACAGGATGACAGCTACGCCACTTTCAATTGGGCCACGCGAGACCGCTTTCGCGATAATTTTCCCGACGGCGGCCTGTACGGCGACAAGATTTCGTCAAAATGGTTCCTGCAGGCCCAGAAACTGCTGGATGATGGGGAACTGATCGTTCCCGAGGGATCGTATTTCGTGCTGGGCGACAATCGGGACGACAGCTACGACTCCCGTTACTGGGGATTCGTTCCGGTCGAAAGTATTGTCGGGCGGCCTCTGCTGATCTACTGGTCGATGGACCGGAGCGCAGGCGATGCCGGTGACGACGCCCCGTCTGGTAAACTTTCGACTCTGGCATTCGGTGTGGTTCGCCTCTTCGACAGCATGCGTTGGCACCGCATGCTTCATATCGTGTATTAGGCACGCTGTGGGCGACCCAGGATTTTCGTGCGTATTCGGACGCCGCCGGAGGTCGAAGCGCCTCTAACGACTGAAGTACGCGGCGGCTATTCAGATTGAGGACAAAATTGGCGGTCACAAAGAAACTCCCGAAAGCAGCTGCTGACAAACCCGCGAAAGTGGAGAAGGCTCAGAAACCGAAGGAAACCACCTCGGAGTTTATCGCCTCCATCGCGGTCGTTCTGGTGACCGGCCTGTTCATCATCACATTCACTTTGCAGGCCTTTGAGATTCCTTCCAGTTCCATGGAAAATACGCTGCTTATCGGCGATCACGTATTCGTCGACCGCATGATGCTGGCGCCCAAAACCAACTGGACCGGACCTCTCATCCCTTATCGCAATCCAAGGCACGGTGACATTTTCGTTTTCATTTCTCCAGCCCAACCCGGACTGTACGTAGTGAAGCGGGTGATCGGAACCCCAGGCGATAGGATTCATCTGGTGGATGGCGTGGTATACCGCAATGGAGAGAAACTGGACGAGCCTTACGTCATTCGCAACGGCACATATAGCGGCTATCGCGATAATTTCCCCAGCCTTCCCGCCAGCGACTTCGAAGATGTAACGCCCGAGTGGCGGCTAACCATGCCATCGCACGTCCAAAACGGTGACTTGGTGGTCCCGCCCGACAGCATCTTCGCCATGGGCGATAATCGCGATGTGAGCCTCGACAGCCGCTATTGGGGCTTCGTTCCGCGCGAGAACGTGGTCGGCCGGCCGATGTTCATCTACTGGTCCTTCCAGACGCCGCGCGACGAATATACCAAGACCACTATTGGCGATCGGGTACAGTTCTTCTTCACCATCGTGTTGCATTTCTTCGACCGCACGCGCTGGTCGCGAATGTTCCATGTGGTGCGTTGATGCAACGCCGGACTTCACGGCGGGCGATGTTGGCCGTCCTGGCGCTGATCGTACTGGCGGTGCTTATTCCGCCGTATGTCAACGTCAACCGGTATCGCAACCGGGTGGCTGACGCCATCGCCCGCGCGTTGGGACGCAACGTTTCGGTCTCTCACATCGAATTACAACTGTTGCCACGTCCCGGTCTTGTCCTGTCGAACTTCGAAGTAGCTGACGATCCCAGCTATGGTACCGAGCCAATGCTGCGCGCCGGAACCGTAACCGCGCTGCTGCGCTTCAGTTCGCTCTGGCGGGGGCACCTGGAGATTGGCACGCTCGAGATTGAGAATCCCAGCCTGAACCTTGTGCGCCGCGCTGACGGACACTGGAACCTGGGCGAGTTGGTCGAGCGTTCCGGGCAGGTCTCTCCCGCTCCCACCTCGAAGCCACGACCCGAGTCGAGGCCCCGATTTCCCTATGTCAAAGCGTCAGCCGGTCGCATCAACTTCAAGTTGGGCGAGGCCAAGAAGGCGTTCGCCTTTACCGACGCGGATTTCTCGCTTTGGCTTGAGTCCGAGAGCGAGTGGAGTGTCAGGCTAAAAGGTCGGCCCGTCCGCACCGATGTGGGTATCAGCGATACGGGCGTCGTCGATCTTGAGGGTTCCTTCCGCAAGGCTGAGAGTTTGTCCCAAACCCCGGTCAGTCTCAGGATTCGTTTCAGTCAGGGCCAGTTGGGACAAATCAGTAAGTTGGTCTTCGGGAGAGACCGGGGTTGGCGCGGTAGTGTCACTTCCAGCGCCACACTTTCCGGGACACCCGCCGAGATGGGTATCACCTTTGACGGCCAGGTAGACGACTTTCGCCGCTATGACATCGCGCTGGGGGAGGCGCTGCGCCTGCGCGTCCATTGCACAGGGACGTATTCCTCACCCGCGGACTCGCTGCAAGACCTGAGCTGTGCATCACCCGTAGGATCGGGAATCCTACAGGTCCGCGGCAGCACCCAAGGCTGGCTGGGTCAGGCCTACGACCTTGGCCTATCGGGTGATCAGATTCCGATGGACCGCATCATTGCCTTTGCACGCCACGCCAAGAAGGATCTGCCCACCGATCTAACCGCCACCGGTACGGCAGAAGGCGTGTTCTCCGTCCATAAACTGGCGGGAACCGCGCCGATCTGGTCCGGTGGAGGAACTGCAAAACAGGTTGCGATTCACTCGGGTGTTCTCAAGCAGGACCTTGAACTTGGAGAAGTGCAGTTCGCGGTTCCTGGTGCGCCGGTATTGAAACGCTCCCGTGCAACCCATAGCAAGAAGCCTGTTGCGGTTACCGGTTTGCGACTGGAAGTGCACCCTTTTGCCATACCCTTGGGAGCTCCTACCCCCGCCGCCGTCGCCGCGCTGTTCGACCCCGAACACTATAGTGTCAGCCTTTCTGGAGATGCAGAACTCTCCCGACTGTCGAGCGTTGCCCGAGCTTTCGGAGTAGGTACTCCCGGCATCGGCGTGGCCGGCGATGCCACCCTCGATGTCAACATCTCCGGCACCTGGGCAGGTTTTGTGCCTCCTGCTCCATCCGGCAAAATCCTGGTGCGCAAGGCCACAGCGGAACTGCAAGGCATATCCGAGCCGCTCCAGGTTGCGTCAGCCAACGCAACAATCGACAATCGGCAATTGAGTGTCTCGGACCTGAATGCGACTTTTGAAGGTGGCCCCGGGATCACCGGAGCAGCGAGCCTGCCGGTTCACTGCACTGCTGCTGAGACTTGCCTGGTACGTTTCGATTTGCATACCGACGACGTTTCGCTTGCGCGCCTGAATCAGCTCACAAACCCCAGTCTTGCGAATCGCCCCTGGTATCACCTGCTTGCGGTGTGGCAGCAGCGGGAAGATGCACTGTTGAAAGTGCGTGCCAGTGGCCGCATCTCCGCTTCTCGCTTCACGCTGGGGCCGCTCGCCGTGAACAACATTTCTGGCAACCTGACCCTCAATGCCGGCAAAGTTCACCTTGACGTCCTCGGTTCTGGCGTACTTGGCGGACACCATGCCGGTGCGTGGAATGCCGACTTTACTCAGTCCCCACCGAGGTTCACCGGCAGCGGAAGTCTTACCGGGGCTTCCGCAGACCAGCTTTCCACCTTGATGAACGACAACTGGGCCACGGGCACGCTGGGCCTCAAATATGCCCTTTCGATGGAGGGGACAGCTGTCGCCGCACTGCGTGACTCCGCCGATGGATCCGCCACGTTCGCCTGGACCGGTGGAGCGTTACGGCACGTAACTCTGGATGGCCGTGGGGCTCCCTTGTCTTTTTCGAATTTCTCGGGCAGCATCACCCTGCAACAAGGAAAGCTCAGTCTATCGGACTGCAAGCTTCTTTCCGGCAACGTCGCCTACGCGGTCAACGGAACCGCATTTTATGATCGCAGCCTTGAGGTTCGCCTCGAGCATTCCGGCGGGCGCTCCTATCTGATCTCAGGCACACTGGACAAACCACACGTCGAGATTCTGCCGACCCCGTCCACAGAAGCGCAGCTGCGATGAAGAATTTCCTGACGTATTTTGTGCTGTTCTGCTGCTGTGCGGCGGCACTCGCCTTGGGCCAGACCTCCACGCAACATGGCGCCGCATTCCTGTCCATGCAGGGCAAAATTGCGCACCTGCGGCAGAATGCGGACAAGAAGCCACCGGACCCGCAGCCCACGGAGATTTCCGAAGGAGAGGCCAATGCCTATTTCAATGAAGGCGGCGTAAAGTTGCCCAAGGGTGTCAGTGACGTTCACTTGCAAGCGCAACCAGGTGTTATTGACGGGAACGCAAAAGTGGACTTCGATGCCATTACTGCAAGCAAACGTGCCTCAAATCCTCTGCTGAGCCTCTTCACAGGAATACACGACGTTCACCTCATCGCCCAGGCGGTCGGGACAAACGGAACCGGCACCATCAAAGTGCAGTCCGTGTTTCTTGACGGCCTCGAGGTCCCCCAAATGCTCCTGGAACTGTTCGCACAGCGCTACCTCACACCCAGATATCCGAACGTCGGCGTAACCAGTACATTTAAATTGCCTATGCATATCGACACCGCAACCGTCGAAGCCGGCAAAGTACGACTGACGCAGAAATAGGTCAGCTTCTATTGCTTGCCGTAAAATATCTCGGTCCTTCGCAATTCGCGGTCTCTGAATAGGTCATCCATGCCACGTTACGAATATCGCATCCTGTCGCCTATACCCGCCGCAGAGGAACTATACCTCGACTGGATATCGAGGCTTGACGCCGAATTCTCGGCCCATAGTGACTACCAACATCGAAGCGTCGTCGTGCGTGACGCGTTGCATGAGCTGTATCTTGGGCGGCCATATGCCGAACCGGATCCGGCAGCGGGCATAGCCCAGCAGTCACTGGTGCAGACTTTCGATCCGCGAAACATCACGCTCGAGCCGGAATACTATGGTGATATCGATATTGAGAAGTACAACGAGCGCAAGCCTCTCATCTGGTTCTGGATGATGTTCGACCGCTCTCCCATTGGCCTCAATCATTGGCTGGGCTATCGCGTCCGTTACATGCTGGCCACGCATGTTCTGAAATTCATCGGCAAGAATGTCAAGATCTTTCACGGCGTCGAGGTTTCCTACGGATACAACCTCACTATCGAAGACAACTGCACCATCCACAAATACGTTTTGCTCGACGATCGCGGCGAAATCATCATTCATGAAGGGACGTCGATCAGCGACTACGCCAATGTCTACTCGCACGCACATGACCTGAACGACGGGATGATCGTCACCAATATGCGCACAGAGATCGGGCCCAAGGCGCGGGTCACCTATCACGCCACGGTTCTCAGCGGAGTCAAGGTAGGCGAGCACGGCATCGTCGGCTCGGTGGGAGTAGCTTCGAAGAACGTTGAGGACTACCACATCGTCGGAGGCATTCCAGCCAAGACGCTTAAGGTCAAAGATATTGCTCCGCCGGCTGTCGCGGATCCGTCCAAGCCCAACGGTCGGTAGCCGCAACCTGCTGCTTCTGCATGTTAGTATCGAAAAGCAAAGCGCAATGCATTACGATCCCGTCATTGTATTTTTCCAGGTTGTCGTCCTGCTGTTCGCAATCTGCGTTCACGAGTCGGCCCACGCCTGGATGGCCAATCGTTTGGGCGATCCCACGGCCAAAATGCTGGGACGGATCTCGCTGAATCCGATCGTCCATATTGATCCCTTTGGAACTCTGCTCCTGCCGGCGATACTGATTATTATGGGATTTCCTCCCTTCGGTTACGCCAAACCAACCCCGGTGGATACCCGTAACTTCAAAAATCTGGTGCGCGACGACATTCTTACAGCGGTTGCGGGCCCGGTAAGTAATCTGCTGACTGCCTTCGCGGCGGTGGTTGCTCTCGCTTTGATTCTGCACGGGACCAGCACTGGCATCTCGCCGACCTTCCGGGGCGCCGATCTGGCATCGCCAATGACCAAGCTTTTCAGCGAAGCCATCCTGATCAACGTAATCCTGGCGGTGTTCAACCTCATCCCGTTGCCGCCGCTGGATGGAAGCCATGTTATTCGGCACTTCCTCTCCTATGAGACGTTGAAGGTGTATGACCGCGTCGGTTACTTCGGATTGATCATCGTACTGTTCGTGCTCCCGTTGATCGGATGCTCGGTCATCGACGTCTTTGCCAGCCCATTGCTGGCTTTCTTTTACGGGCTGTTGAACGCACTCTTGAGACTCTGATGGCCGACCCAAACACAGGAAAGAAAGGCCGCGTGCTCAGCGGCATGCGACCCACCGGAAAACTGCACCTCGGCAACTATGTCGGCGCGCTGCGCAATTGGGTCGCGATGCAGGATGAGTACGATTGCTTCTTCTTCATTGCCGACTGGCATGCGCTCACCACCGATTACGCTGATACGCGGAACGTCAAACAAAACTCGCTTGAGGTCATGATCGACTACCTTGCTGCCGGACTGGACCCCGAGCGCAGCGTACTGTTTATCCAGTCGCATGTGCCGCAGCATGCCGAACTGCACCTGCTGTTTTCCATGATCACGCCGCTGGGCTGGCTCGAGCGCGTTCCGAGTTACAAAGAACAGCGCGAGAACCTCAAGGACAAGGACCTCAGCACCTACGGATTCCTTGGCTATCCCCTGCTGCAGTCGGCCGACATTCTGATGTACCAGGCAAACTTCGTTCCGGTTGGCGAAGATCAGGTCGCCCACGTGGAACTGACACGCGAAGTCGCGCGGCGCTTCAACCAGTTTTATCCTCGCAAGGTGCACGCCGGCGACCGTGATCCCGGCCGCGAATATGTCTTCCCCGAGCCGAAGTCTCTGTTGACCCCAGCGGCGAAGTTGCCCGGCACTGATGGGCGCAAGATGTCGAAGTCGTATGGCAACACCATATTGCTGAGCGATCCGGAGACAGTGGTACGGCAAAAGTTGAAGACCATGGTCACTGATCCGGCGCGCATTCGCCGCACCGATCCCGGTAATCCCGATGTCTGCCCGGTGGGCGACCTGCACAAGATTTTCAGCAGCGCAGAGACCATGGCCAAGGTGAACGAAGGCTGCCGCACCGCTGGAATCGGCTGCATCGAGTGTAAAGGTTGGGCCGCCGACGGCCTTTGGCAGGTGCTTGCCCCTATCCAGGAGCGCCGTCAGAAGTACGAGTCCAATCCCAGGACGGCGTGGGACATTCTGGAAGCAGGATCGGCCAAGGCCCGCACCGCCGCCGAAGCGACTATGGAAGAAGCACGCGATGCGGCGAACTTATCGCACGCCTACGAGCCACCGGTTTAGACATGCCCGACACACACCAACCCGCACCCGGCACTGAACAAAAGACAGAAGCTCCTCGCGCCATGCCTCGCAAGGAGGGCGGCGACGAATCGCCCTTTTCTGTTCTCGTGGGTCAGGTGTACGAGGGGCCGCTCGACCTGCTGCTTGATCTTATTCGCAAGCAGGACATCGACATTTACGACATTCCCATCGCCAAGATCACGGCCCAGTATCTGACCTACGTCGAACAGATCAAAAATCTTGACGTGGATGTCGCCGCCGACTTCATTTACACCGCTTCCCTGCTCATTCATATCAAGTCAAAGATGCTGCTGCCGCGCGATCCTGACGCTACCGGCGAGCTCGAAGACCCGCGCATGGAGCTGGTCAATCGCCTGATCGAGCACGAACGTTTCAAGACTGCGGCCCAGATGCTACTGCAGAAGCAGCAGATCGAAGAGGCGGTGTGGTCGAACCCGGCCCTCAAGGACTTTGCCAACGCGGAGGGCACCGAGCCCGAGATGGCCGCCGATGTCGTCGATCTCGTCAAGACGTTCGGGAAGATTCTGGAGCGCGCCCGGCAGAAGCCCAGCTTCAACGTCGAGGATGATAGCGTCACGGTCTCACAGATGATCGAGTATGTACGACGCCGTCTCTCGCTGGAGGAGCGCCCCATCCGTCTGAGACAATTGCTGCGCAACATGCAGTCCCGCAGCGCGCTGGTATGCTCGTTCCTGGCGATTCTCGAACTGATTCGATTACAGGCGGTGCTGGCCCGGCAAGACCATGTCTTCGGGGATATCATTATCAAGAAGCACACCAATTTTGATTCGCTGATGACCGAGGGCACGGCGGCCAGGGACGACTGGAAATGATCACGGATCGTAGCCGCTCCGTAGCGCTCAAGGCGGGCTCGCTGGTCATGGCGATCGTTGCATTTGCCGGAATGTCCCTGGCGGGCGATAACTGTACGAAGCAGTTGCCCGACCTCATCGACCGAAGTCTCACGATTGTCGCCGGCAAGGTGATCAAGATCGGGCCCTCGCCGGGCTTCTGGAGTGAAGTGCTGCCCGCGATTCAGGATGTCCAGTACGACGTGCTGAAGGTGTACAAGGGAGGTATCGGCGGAGGCTCTATTGGCCAAGACAACGCTTCCGGCCCCCAGATCACGGTATCGTACAAGATCATCAAGGGTAGCCGGTTGGTGCAGAAGCATCCACCCGGGCTATCGCCGCAAATCTTCGCTCCCGGCAAGGAACTCGTACTGTTTCTGCAAACACCAAAGCAGAACGTCGAAGACGAGTGCGCCGCGCAAGTCAGAACGCCCGCTCTTGAGCAGCAGGTCGAGGAAATAATTACCAAGCCGACAAAAACCCAATGAGTGTGAAAGCAAAAGTTGAGGCCATCATCTACGCGACCGAAGAACCGGTTACGCTGAACCAGCTTGCGTCGCTGCTGAAGGATGCGGTGCTCGCCGAGATGTGGGCGGAAGAGGCTGCCCGCCTGGCACTGAACGAAACTGTCTCCGATGGCCAGCCTGCGGAAGAGTCCTTCGACGACATGGACCTTGTTCCCGATGAGACCATCGAGACCGACCAGCCCGAACCGGAGGAGGCGCCCGCATCGGTATTGGCTGGCGACGCTCCATCATTGCTCGACGCCGAGACGCCGAGCGCCGATGGTTCCGCCAAAGCTCAGAAGCAGGCCATCGAGAAGCAGCAACTCAACGAGGTCAAGGCACGCATTAGCGAGATCATCGAAGCCTTAATCGCTGAGTATGCTCAGGATGACCGCGGCATGGAAATTCGTCAGGTGGCAGGCGGCTATCGCATGGGCACCAAGCCCGAGCACCACGATGTCGTGGTCAACTTCGCCAGGAGTCTGAAGCCGCCAATCCGGCTCTCGCTGCAGGCGTTGGAGACCCTGGCTGTGATCGCTTACAAGCAGCCGGTGACGGTGCCCGAAATCAGCGAGATCCGCGGCGTAGACTCTGCCGGCGTCATCGCAACGCTGCTCGACAGGAAGCTGGTGACCACGGCCGGTCGTAAGCAGGTCATCGGTCGCCCTATTCTCTACAAGACGACTAAAGAGTTTCTGCTGCGCTTTGGACTCAACGATGTAGCGGAACTGCCCAGCCTGGAAGAGTTCCAGAAGCTAGGCGATCCGCAGGCCGAATTATTCAGCAGTCCCGCTGAATCTGCGGCGCCCGCCAATGTGGAAGCGCAGGACGAGTCTGAAGAAAAATCGCCGGCAGCACCAGAATCGCAGACCGAAGCTCCGGTAGAGGAGACTGCTCCGAAATCAGAGCCTCAGCAGCCGTAGCCTTACGGTCCCGGTGCCGCGTACCCTTGCTTGTAGTGGACCCGAAGCTGTCCCGGCATCTGGGCCGGGACCAGCTTTACACTGATCTCACGCCACTTCCCATCGCGACTGGGATCGCTTGGCCGGTAACCAATTACGTACTGGCTGCGCAGTTCCCGGCTGATGAGAGCGGCGATTTGCGGAATGGCTTTCCGGTTGTCGGCGGCAATATCACGGCCTCCGGTCATCGCCGTAATCTCGTCCAGCCACTTCCGACCCATTTTTTCCTCAATCGTCTTGATCAGCGGAATAGGCATGTCGTCGAAGATTCCGATGGAATAGGTCAGGACGTCGGACTCTGCTACCTCGTGTCGAATCTCCTTAAGGGTGTACCGGCTGCGATTGTCGCCGCCATCGGAGACAATCAGCAGCGCTCGCCGCTTGTAACGTGCCGCGCGCAGCTGGTTAAGACCTAGATAGATTCCATCGAACAGTGAGGTAGCCCCTTTCGGTTCAATCGAGGCCAGCTGGCTTTCGATTGTGCTCACCGATTGCGTAGAGGAAGCCACCAGAGTCGGTCGGTCGGAGACGGCAATTATGTAGTAATCGTCATCCGGATTGGCGTTCTGGAAAAATTCGTCGACCGCCTGCCGTTCATACTCGATCTTGTTCCGCATGCTTCCGCTGAAGTCGAGCACCAGCGCCACGGATATAGGCGCATCTTCGCGGGAAAAATACTGGATTGGCTGGGGCACTCCGCGTTCAAACACTGCAAAATTCTGCCGCGGAAGGTCCGTGACCGGCCGGCTGAACGAGTCGACGACTGTCACCGGAACCAGTACCAGATTCACGTCCACGCGTAAGGGCCTGGGCTTAAGTCCTGGAAACGCTACATCAGCACCCCCGACCCCGGCGCTAGCCACTTCGGCGCGATGCCGTGGGGTGATGTGTGCATCGTCGAGCGATTGTGCCAGTGCGGAAGGAAGCAACACCATCATCGACATGCACACTGCGAACTGCAGGCACATATTCGCTCGAATCCAGTACGTCGCGTTACGCGCAGTCATGGCAGCTCCTCCTGAAGAGGCGCATTTCTTATGCTGTCGTTCGCACGGGGAACCTGCGTCGCAAACGTTTGAGACGGGTTTAGCCGGTTGGCCTTTACGGGAAGCCAGAGCCTCATCCCGAAAGCCTGACCAGACCTGAAACGGCGCGGCCCCAACTCCGCCACCGTCGTGGAGTTCCTCACCCAATACAACGTGGCGCGATTATATTCACAATCCGGAGGTTTGCAATGGGCGAGAACAAGTTTATTTTCTTGGAGTCGAAAGAGGCCCAGACAGAATGGAAGGGGCCCCGGAACGGAGCCCCTGGTTGCCAAGTATGAAAGAAATGTAAATTACCAGAACCACAGTTTTGCGTTATCCATCCACTGGTGGTACCCGGCACCGGTCGCGTTCACGTCCAACTGCCACTGAGCGCCGATATTATGGCTCCAGCCCGTGAATGCCGCGTTGCCCGTAATGTTCATCGGCGAGACCTGTCCATCGACCACCAGAGTTTGATAGGTGTACTGGCGTTTTGTGGTGTTCGTGGTGACATACATCTGGATGTGGTGCCAGGTGTTTGGACTGAACTTCGGACACTTAACCGAACTGTGAATCCAGCGCCCGGAGGCCCCGTTCCAGGTATCCCAAACTCCGCCGGCAACATTGCACTGCGTTCCCATCATGTAGTTGTAGCCGTTGACAAACTGGAACACGTCATACTCCGTCGTCTGGGCTGCTGTCAGATATGCGCTATCCAGGTAGACCCAGAAGTCCCACAGAAAATTGTGGGCCGAGTCATTTGCACCGAACTTGTTCCACCACAGTGCGTTTGCCCATACCCCGGAATTGAAGAACTCGGCGCTCGCTCCGGTTTTGGAAGGCGTGCGCTGGTTCTGCGCCATCCAGTAGGCGCCTTCACCACTGCCTCCGGCGCATCCCTTATCGTGACACCAGTTCCAGCCTGACCGCTTCTGAATTTGGTCGACCAGCACAGCGTTGTCAGGAGGCGTCGGTAAACCGTCGGTTACAGTCAGATTTTCCCAGGAATCGCCGTATGCTCCGGTCGCGTCCCAGGCGCGAACGACTAGCTGATGGCTCCCATTCGCCATGGTGATGCTTATGTCAATCGAGGGCTGCCAGCCGGCACGGTAGGCGATCTGGCTGTCGATATAGACTACCCATCCGCTGATGGCGGCGTTGCTGCTGGCCTTTGCGGTCACATGCACCGGCGAGGTGCCCTTGTAATTGTTGCTGGGGGAGCTGACGTTGACGGTGACACCAGACGCGGCCGCCGATGCCGTCAGCGAAACCAGGACTGCAGCGAGCGTTCGAATTGGTATGAGATTGAATCGCATCTTCCCTCCAGTGGAACGCCAAGACTACGAATTCACCTGGTCTTCAGCAATCGGGGAGAATGCTTAGCCAGTCAGCTAAAGACCGAGTTTCTTGGCTGGAAAGTACCTTACGGTGTCGCTTTGACCGTCGGACACCTTGATTCGGAACCGGATTGCACTTTTCGCTAGTGACACTGCCCAGGGTCAGTTACATTATTGATATCCGGTAATAGATGGGTCCCTGTCCGCCACCTGCGCGGTTGCGTCTTGCAGAGTTCTGCCCTTCTTCGGGAGACGTTCTATCCGCAAGCGCAACTTAATCCCAGCAATGGACCGAAGGGGCGGACCGTATGTCCGGAAATTTATGTCCCACCGCACCGATGTGAGTGCCACCAGGGGCGGTATAACAAAGCGAAAGTCCAACTGAGGAGAAAGAAAGCATGTTTAAAAGCAGTCTTGTAGCGGTCATGATTCTGGCGGGATTGTTCGCCTTCCCGGGCGCAACCATGCAAGCCCAACAGGCAGCCCCGGCAGCAGCATCGGCCACATCAACGGTTTCGGAGCAGGATATCCAACTGCTGCGCGAAGACGTACGGTCGCAGAAGAAGCAAATTATCGCTGCCAACATGGTGCTCACTGACGCCGAGGCCGTAAAGTTCTGGCCTGTCTATGATCAGTACGCCGCCGAGACCACCAAACTCAGCGACAGTCGTTACGCGTTGATCAAGGAGTACGCCAAATCCTACAACACAATGACGGACGCCCAGGCAGACAGCCTGATGAAGCGGGCGAACGCCCTGGATGAGTCGTTCGTGCAACTGCGGGGTAAGTACATCCCGATATTCAACAAGGTCGTGCCCGCCACGAAGACAGCAATGTTCTTTCAGCTCGACCGTCGCGTCGCGCTGCTGATCGATCTGCAACTCGCGTCCGTGATTCCCCTGGTTAAACAAGCGCAGTAACCCACAGGCAGAAGACGAACCGATGCACCGGCTCGGTTCGTCTTTCTCCGGCCAGCGAATTGGCGGAGTGATGAGTCGTCATTTACACTGATCACAGTGCTCGAAAATACCGACATTAACGTCGGAGGTGGTCCTTTGTATTGCGGACCATCCGATGTCTATTACGAACTCGACCTGGCTCCGCCCGCGGATTTAAATACACCTCTGTGGCGTTCGTTGCTCACCGGCATTCTGGAGCGCGTTGCTCCCGAGCGACTACCACCCCTCGAGCTGACATCTGAACCGGTGGACGTAGGAATCCTGTTCGGTGACCTGCTCGATCTGCCGTGGTACCGCACCGTTTTTTCCAATCTCGGCGAGGTCATCTCACCGCAGCTCTTGCCGCCGTTGCAGCTCTCCTCGCGCCCGGTCGATATTGGAGAACTGCTGGGCGATTCGCTGGCCCGGGGATGGTGGGATTCCCTGCTGGGCTCGCTACGCGAGCGCTTATCGCCGGTCAAACTGCCACCACTACACCTTACAGCCCATCCGGTGGCCGGCTTTGGCAGTGAGGCGACTCTTCAGGTTCTGGACTGGTCGAATTTGCTGGATTCTCCCAAGGTCTTCCTGCCCGACACTCCCCGGGAACCCACCGCCACATGGCAGCTGACATCGCCGTCAGCCCCGGCACCGGTTGTCGCCCGGAAAGCGAATCCCACACTGCTAGCCGCACAACTGCAGTTCAAGCGCGACCTAGCCCGCTCCCGCTTCCGCCGCAAGATCTGGATTTCCCTGGCCGCCGCCGAAGCCTTATTCCTTGTTGTGGCTCTGGTGCGGTTCGGCTCCAGTTTTTAGGCAGCACTTTAGAGCCTCGGCAACTTGGATACGGGGAGCCCTGCAGGCCCGACTTCCCCGTTTGAATCCCGTAGGGCTCACAATTCACGGAAACCATATCGAACGTTCGCACTTCCAGCGAAGCACGCGGCCGCCGCTATTTGGCCTTAGTCGCTAATCGGCTCCTTCACCACACCCGGCATGCGTTTGCCCGCACCATCGGCTGGCCGGCCTTGCAGCCGAAGGCCTTCTGGAATTCCGGCAGGTTTGAAACGACACCGTTCACCCGCCACTTGGTTGGGGAGTGCGGATTGGTCTGCGCCAGCATGCGCAAGAAGTCCGGCCGATCATTCTCGCACCAGCCCTGACCATAGCTCACGAAGAAGCGCTGGTCAGCCGACATGCCATCCCCCTTTGGACCCGCCTTGCCGTTCAGTGACGTCATGTAAGCCATGAACGCCAATCGCAGACCGCCAATATCGGCCACGTTCTCTCCCAGCGTGAGCTTGCCGTTGACCTTCACGTCGCCGGTCGCGGTGAACTGGTCGTATTCCTTGACCACGCACTGGGTGCGCTCGTCGAACGCCTTGGCATCCTGCTCCGTCCACCAGTCGTTGAGATTACCCATGGCGTCGAACTGGCGGCCTTCATCGTCGAAGCCGTGGGTCAGCTCGTGGCCAATCACGCCACCGGCGTCGCCGTAGTTCACAGCATCGTCCGCCTTAGGATCGTAGTAAGGAGGTTGCAGGATTCCGGCTGGGAAGTTGATGTCGTTCATCTGGGGATTGTAGTAAGCGTTGACGGTCGGCGGCGTCATGCCCCACTCGCCGCGGTCGACCGGCTTGCCGATCTTCGCCAGCTCGCGCTGATTCTCGAAAGTCTGTGCACGGATCACGTTGGCCGCGAACTCGCCGCGCACGATCTCAAGATTGCTGTAGTCGCGCCACTTGTCGGGATAGCCAATCTTGTTGGCGACGGTGTGCAGCTTCTCCAGGGCCTTCTGCTTGGTCGTATCCGACATCCAGTCGAGCGACTGAATGTCCTGCGCCATGGCATTCTCGATGTCGCGCACCATCTTCAGGGTGCGCTCCTTGCTGGCCGGAGGGAACGCCTCTTTGACGTAGGCCTGGCCAAGCGCTTCGCCCAGGTCACGATCGACGTAACTCACACAGCGCTTCCAGCGTGGGCGCAGTTGCTCGGTACCCTGCATTTTACGGGCAAAGAAGTCGAAATTCTCGTTCACGAAGTTCGACGACAGATACGGAGCCATGTCATGCGCCGCATGCCAGCGCAAATAGGTCTGCCAGTTCTCGATGGATTCTTCCCTCAGCAGCTTTTCCAGGTTGCTGAAGAACTCGGGCACGGCGACGTTGAGCTTCTGCACCGGCGGCATGTTCACCCCCTGGAGATAAGTGCTCCAGTCGAAGCTGGGAGTGAGCGCCTCCAGCTCCTGCATGGTCATCATGTGGTAGAGCTTGGTAGGATCGCGGCGCGCCACTACATCGAGCGAGCCCTTGGCCAGGGCGGTCTCGATGCGCATAACCGTCTTGGCGTCCGCCGCAGCCTGCTCGGGCGACTCGCCTAGAAGGACGAACATGTTGGCCACATGCTTTTCATATTGCTCGCGCAGCTCTTTGCTCTTGGCGTCGTCGCGGAAATAGTAATCGCGTTCGGGGAGTCCCAGTCCAGCCTGATCGGCTTCGGCGATCTCGGAGCTGGCGTCCTTGAAGTCCTGGTCGGAGCTGAAGCGGAACATCACCATGCCGCCGTATTCATGTAAGGGAGCAGTCGCGTTGTGCAGACGGGCGATTTCGGCGGCGAGTTGCTGCCGGGTGGCGATGGCAGCGATGCTGTCAAGCTGCGGCTTCAGCGGCGCGGCGCCAAGTGTTTCGATTTTGGGTTCGTCCATACATGCGGCGTACTGGTCGCCGATCTTCTGGTCGACGGCGCTACGGTTCGGGCTGTTCACAGTCGCCTGCTCCAGGATGGTGCGCAGGATCTCGAGATTCTTGTCAGCCAGCTCCGAATCGCGGCCCCACGCGGCGCGGTCAGGGGGAATCGGATTCTGCTTGTCCCATCCGCCACACGAGTACTGGTAGAAATCCACGCAGGGGTTCACCGACTTGTCCATCAGCTTCACGTCCAGCCCCATCAGTTCGGCCGGCTTCGCCTCGGCCGACGTGGTTGGAGGAGACTTCTTCGGGGGCGCCTGCTCAATTGGGGCAGGAGTCGCGATTCCGGGCTTAGACTGCTGTCCCGCCTCGGCAGGCGACAGCGGATGCTGGGCGAACGCATATGAGCAGGCAAGAGTGAATAGGAACCATATAGATAATTGGCGAATCATAGATCTCCTGGCGAACGGCAAACCACAAGTGCTTTGACGGCAAACTTCATAGGATACGCTCCTGTGTTGCGAGCCCGCTGCGTTTCAGCACCTAAACTTGTGCAACTGTCCCATCCCTGAACCGTTTGCACTAAGATCGAACGCGTGAGCGACATTGGACGCAAGCTGGTCTTCATTGGCGGACTGGTGCTCGTGATCGGGCTCGTTCTGATGCTGGCAGGAAAGACCAACCTGCCCATTGGACGACTGCCCGGCGATCTGGTTTATCGCGGCAAGAACACCACGTTTTACTTTCCAATCGTGACCTCTATTCTGCTGAGCGTGATCCTCTCGCTGGTGCTGTATTTCGTCAACCGGATGCGGTGAGGAAGGAAGATGCTGTTCGCTATTCGCAATTGGCTTTTCGCTACCTGCTCAGCGGCCAGACCATTTCGACCGTGCCTGTAAATCTGCTGGAGCGCGGTGCCGCAGGCTGAAGCCGGCTCAATCCATTGGTAGGATCGCGTTGACGCCGCGCTAAAGCGCGGCTCTACCGTTCGGAGGATGAACGGCGAAGTCTCCTGACTGGTCTAGATCCGGGGTGCTTCTTGCCTCGCTGACGCTGCAACGCAACAGAGCGAAGAGCGAACGGCGAAGAGCGAATCGCGGCACCTGCGATACACTGCCCTCAGACCTGTTCGATGGCCGACACGCAACAACTCGGGCTCAGCTTCCAGCTTCCGCAGCGCAAGATTTATCCGGTTCGCGAGTTGGTTTCGGCGGTGCGTACACACCTCGAACGCAGTTTCACCGACGTCTATGTCGAGGGCGAGATTTCGAACTACCGCCCTGCTGAATCCGGCCATCTCTACTTCACTCTCAAGGACGGCGGCGCACAGTTGCGCGTGGTCATGTGGCGGACGCAAGCTCGCCTGCTGCGCTTCCGGCCCGAGAATGGTCAGCAGATCATTGTGCGCGGCCGGCTCACGGTTTACGACGAGCGCGGCGACTTGCAACTCCAGGCCGAGCATCTTGAACCAAAGGGCGCCGGTGGCCTGCAGATCGCCTTCGAGCAACTCAAGGCCAAGCTCGCGGCCGAAGGCCTGTTCGACGCCGCCCGCAGAAAGCTGCTTCCAGCGCTGCCCCGTCGCATCGGAGTCGTGACTTCACCGCGCGGCGCCGCCTTGCAGGACATCCTGAATATTCTCCGCCGGCGGCACGAGTCGATCGGAATTCTCGTCTATCCCGCGCAAGTGCAGGGAGAGGGCGCGGCGTTGGAGGTTGCTGCCGGCGTCCGCTACTTTAACCGGCAGAAGAACGTCGACGTCATTATCGTGACGCGCGGCGGCGGCTCGTTCGAGGACCTATTCGCGTTCAATGATGAAGGCCTGGCACGGGTGATTGCGGCGTCGGTTCTTCCCGTCGTTTCCGCGGTCGGCCACGAGACCGATTTCACCATCTGCGATTTCGTCTCCGACCTGCGCGCTCCTACGCCTTCCGCGGCGGCGGAGCTGGTGGCGCAATCCAAGCGCGAGCTCTCCGGGAGACTGCTGTCCCTGCACAAGCAACTGACGCAGTTCATGAACTATAAGCTGTTGCGGGCTCACAATACGCTGAACCGGCTGGCACAGGACGCGGCATTCGCTCGCATGCGCGACTCGATCGGCCGCCGCCAGCAGCATGTCGACGAGCTTACCTATCGTCTGGAACAGGCTCACCGAAAGTGGCTGAGGAGCCTGGGGCGCCGCCTCGAGACCCTCGACGGCCGCTTGCGGCATCATGACCTGCGAGTGCGGTTGGGCGCCATGCGACGTGAACTCGACGCCCGAACCACCGAGCTGCAGAGCGCCCTGGCTCGAGGGCTGCTGATTCGCGCTACCCGGTTGGACCGCCTATCCGAGGCGCTGGCGCGAAGCTCGCAAGCCGTTATGCTGGCGCGCCGGTCACGCCTGGAACAGTTGCATACGAATCTGCAGGCACTCTCGCCTCGCGCGATTCTCGATCGCGGCTATGCGCTGGTGTTCGACGCCGAGGGTAACCTGGTGCGGCAGGCCAGACAGCTCAGCCCCGGAAGCATGGTCCGGACGCAGTTGGCGAGGGGCCGGTTCACCGCTGAGGTGGAAGAGGTGGAATCGGAGGAGTCTGCGGAGTAGCCGCCCCTCTGCGTGCTCGCCTCCGAGATAGAGCTATCCCGCAAAGTGCTCTAGAATAAAGCCTACAGTTGCGCTCAATGTCGGCGAAAGGAACAGATGTTTCAGCGATTCAGTCATGCTCCGCAGGTGTCGGTGGTCTCGATCATCGACATTCTGGTTGTTGCGCTGATCATCTACGAGTTCCTTAAGCTCATTAAAGGCACGCGTGCGATGCCCATGCTGCTGGGCGTCGCCACCCTCGCCGTCGCCTTCTGGCTGGCTCACGTCGAAGAGCTCAAGACGGTCGACTGGCTCATCACCACGCTGCTGCCGTATGCCATCTTTGCGCTGATTGTCGTATTCGGCGCGGAGATCCGTCATGCCCTGGCGCGGCTGGGGCGACGGCTGGCGTCGACTCGCGGCGTCGGCAGCGGCGCGGACAGCTATGACGACATCGTGCTGGCGGCAAACCTTTTTTCGCAGGACCAGACCGGCGCACTCATCGTCATCGAGCGCGAGATCGGACTGCGCACCTACATCGAAAGCGGCGTACCTCTCGATGCCAGTCTTTCCTACGATCTGCTGGCGACCATCTTCCGTCCCAGCGCTCCGTTGCACGACGGCGCAGTGATCGTGCAGAAAGACCGTATCGCAGCGGCCGCCTGCTTCCTGCCGCTTTCCATGAATCCGATTCTTTCAACCCAGTTTGGCACTCGCCATCGCGCGGCCATCGGCATTACGGAAGAGACGGATGCGATCTCCGTCGTTGTCTCCGAAGAGAGTGGCGCCATCAGCATCGCGGTCGGCGGATCGATCGAGCGCAACATCACGGTCGAATACCTGCGTGAGCGGCTGAGCGAATTGTTGCGCCGGTACGTTCCCCGGGCGACGCTTCCCACTTCCGCCACCGAGCGCGAGATGATTGCCGACGATCACCGCGTCGATCGACTGGTTCGGGAGAAAGATCTGGCCGATGGAGCGGAACGCCAGTCATGAGGGAATTCTTCCGCAAATATGTGCTGGCGAATCTGGGGCTGAAGCTCCTGTCGCTCTTCCTTGCCGTGCTGTTGTGGTGGGCGGTGGCGCACGATCCTACGGTCCAGGTTCCGATGACGGTTCCGGTCGAGTTCCACCACACGCCCCAGAACCTTGTGATCAGTTCGGAGAGCCCGTTCCAGGTGCAGATCGAGTTGCAGGGCCCGGAACGCACGCTGCGCTCGCTGAATCCGTCACAGGTACATGCGGTGATCGACCTGCAAGGAGCTGCTCCCGGGGAGCGGACGTTCGACCTCACCTCCGACCAGATTCGGGTGCCGCGCGACGTGGAGGTGGTTCAGGTCGTGCCATCGCAGTTTCACATCAGTTTCGATCACACGGCAACGCGCAGTGTAGATGTGCGCCCGCGCGTGATCGGGTCGCTGCTGTCGGGTTACGCGATTGGCACGGTCACCGCCAATCCCGAGAAGATCACGATCGAGGGCCCATCGCGCCGCGTCGATGCAATCGAGAACGCCATCACCGATCCGGTGGATGCGACCGGAGTTGTGGGTCAGGCGACCTTCACGACTCATGCTTACGTGGCCGACCCGCTGGTGCGGCTGGTGAAGCCCCAGCCCATCCATGTCACCGTCACGACCGAAAAAATCTCCCGAGGGTCAGGTCAGCCTTGAGTACTGCAACCAAACCAGACATGCGACAGTTATTCGGAACCGATGGAATTCGTGGTGTTGCCGGCGAATACCCGCTCGACCGTCCTACCGTGTACGCGATTGGCCGCGCCCTGGGCCAGCGTCTTGCTCAGCGCGAGCAGCCGGTGCGGGTGGTGATTGGGCAGGACACGCGCGAGTCCAGTGCCTGGATCAGTTCGGTGCTGGCCCACGGTCTTGAGGCTGCGGGAGTGCAGGCCATCAGTGCCGGAGTGATCACCACGCCCGGCGTAGCATACCTGACGCGTGCTAACGGCTTCTCTGCCGGCATCGTGATCTCGGCCTCGCACAATCCGTGGCAGGACAATGGCATCAAGGTGTTTGGCGCCGATGGCTACAAGCTCTCGGATCAACTGGAGCACGCGATCGAGGCTGACATCTTCTCCCACATCGAGCAGTTGCTCGCAGGAGCCTCGACGGCCCATGATTTCGGCACCGGCATGCTGCCGGGAGATCAGAAGCTTCGCGATCAGTATGCCGATTGGCTGGCGAGTCTTGTGGCCACCACCGACTTCAGCCGCCTGCGCGTGTTGGTGGATTGCGCGAATGGCGCGGCGAGTTTCCTCGCAGCGAACGTTTTCCAGCGCTGCGGCCTTGAAGCAGATTTCTTGCACACCGATCCGACCGGGCGCAACATCAACGCGGGGTGCGGCGCGCTGCATCCCGAGCATGTGGCACAAGCAGTTGCGGCGGCCGAGGGCAAGTACGATGCCGGTGTGACGTTTGACGGCGACGCGGATCGCGCCATGCTGGCGGACGGCACCGGGCAGGTGATCAATGGCGATGGGGTGCTGCTGCTCTCGGCGCGCGACATGCGCACGCACGCGCATCTGCACAACGACACCGTGGTGGCGACCACGATGTCGAACATGGGACTGGAAGCCGCGCTGAAACGCGAGGGCATCCGCATGCTGCGCGCGCCCGTGGGTGACAAGTACGTGCTGGAAGAGATGCTGACGACCGGAGCAACCCTGGGCGGCGAGCAGTCAGGCCACATCCTGTTTCGCGATATGGATACCACCACCGGCGACGGTATTCTGACCGCGCTGCGGGTTCTGGAAGTGATGGCGCGTACCCGCAAGCCGTTGGCGCAACTGGTCGCAGATATGAAGGTCTTCCCGCAGGAGATTCGCAACATCAAGGTGCGCGAGAAATTGCCCCTGGAGCAACTGCCATCGGTCACGGCTGCCATCCGCAACGCCGAGAGCGAATTAGACGGCAACGGCCGAGTGGTGGTGCGTTACTCAGGCACCGAAAAGCTCGCGCGAGTCATGGTCGAAGCCGAGTCGGAAGAGATGATGCGCCGCCATACCGACAGCATCGCGAACGCGATTCAGGCTGCAATCGGAAAGTAGAAGCATTCACCACGGAGAACACGGAGCGCACAGAGAAAGCTATTCAATCGATCTTGAGCGATAGTCGATAGCTTCATCCGAGGAAGAATTCTGCTCGCGCACAAACCAAAATCTTGATCTTTCCGTCTCCGTGCGCTCCGTGTCCTCCGTGGTGAATGCATTGACTTTCCTGCTCAGAATCTCTTCCCCTCAATCCAGGCCCGCACTTCCTGCTCCACGTCGAAAGGTTTGCCTCCCATGATGAAGCGCCCGTCGAGTTCATAGGCGCACTTTTCCAGCGGCGTACCCTCATAGCCGCCGTGCAAGTAGCCGATCACGTAGAGCCGCGCGAACTCGGCAACGCCTAGCAGCCGGTACTGAGTGACGTGCACCAGTTCATGGAAGATGAGCTGCGGTGTTGGCTCATCATGGAAGACCACCACATCGTCGAAGGTTATCGCCTCCATGGAGGAGAAGTTCGGCAGGCCTCGGAAACCCAGCGCTTCAAGCTCCGCATAGAAAGGCGGATTTCCGACCCTCTCCGGGCGTGGCTCCACAATTCTCAGCCGATCGAGGTCCAACTGCGAGAAGTAGCTGGCCCAGGTGGAACCGAAGGCCATGGATTTGCTTTCCGCCCTATAGCGCGCACGCTGGGCATGGATGTACTCAACCACCTGGCCGATGAACCATTCAAGCTGCTGCGGTGACAGTACGGCTTCCACGTCCCGCTCCCTGCGATTTCAGAATATTAAATCACGCCAGTTGGGGCCGACTCCGAGTTCCACCTTCAGTGGGACCCTGAGCGTCTGTACATTTTCCATGCGCTCGGTGACGAGTTGCCGCATGGCGTCAACCTCATCCTCAGGCACTTCGAAGACCAGTTCATCATGCACTTGCAGCAGCATGCGTGAGCGCAGTTTGCGTTGACGCAGGTCGGCGTCGATGCGGATCATCGCCAGTTTGATGAGGTCGGCGGCGGTGCCCTGCAGCGGTGTGTTCACCGCCGTGCGCTCGGCAAAGCCGCGCAGGCTGCGAAATTCTTGCTGTGGATGTCGGGGATGGGCCGCACGCGCCCGAACAGTGTCGAGACCTTTTGATCGGCCCGGGCTTGTCGAGATTGCGAGTCGATGAAACTCGCGCACCCCACTGTAGTTTCTCGAAGTACGTCATCGATGAAACGCTTTGCCTCTTTGGTGTCGATGCCGAGTTGCTGCGACAGTCCGAACGGCTGACAGGCCGTATACGATGCCGAAATTTACCGCCTTGGCGCGACGGCGTTGCTCGGCATTGACCATCAGCGGCATGCACGCCAAACACCTGTGCGGCTGTGATCGTATGAATATCCTGGTCCCGGCGCGATAGGCCTCGACCAGCAGCTTGTCGCCGGAAAGATGAGCCAGCAGTCGCATTTCGATTTGCGAGTAGTCGGCGGCCATGAGGACATGGCCTTGCTCGGCGATGAAGGCAGCGCGAATTTCCCGGCCCATCTCGGTGCGAATGGGGATGTTCTGCAGATTAGGGTTGATGGAAGATAGTCGACCCGTAGCCGAGCCGGCCATGTTGAAGGTGGTGTGCAAGCGCCTGGTGCATTGATTCAGCAGTGCCGGCAGAGCGTCCACGTAGGTCGACTTCAGTTTGGTAAGCTGCCGGTATTCGAGGACGAGCCGCGGCACCTCATGCTCTCCCGCCAGTCCCTCGAGCACGTCGACCGCCGTCGAGATTGTCTTACCCTTGCCGTACTTGAAGGGCTTGGGCAGATTCAGCTGGTTGAACAGCACGTCCCCAAGCTGTTTGGGCGAGTTGATGTTGAACTCGCTGCCGCACTTTTCGTAAATCTCGCGCGCTTTGGCCTCGCTCTCGCGCTGCAGCCGCTGGGACATCTCGGCCAGCACCTTGCAGTCGAGCTTGATGCCCGCATCTTCCATGCGGGCGAGCACCGGGACCAGCGGCAAGTCGATCTCGTCATACACCTTGCGCAGCGCAGCGTCGTCGACCTTGTGGCTCAGCATCTCGCCCAGGCGGAAGGTGATGTCGGCGGCTTCGGCGGGCGATGCCCCCATTTTCAGATTGAAGTGACGAAGCGCGGTCTCGCGCAGGCCGTAGGTCGAATACGTCGGATCGAGCAAATAACCGTAGAGCAGAGGATCGTGCCGGACTCCCGCCAGTTCCACGCCGATCTGCCCCAGCTCGCGCATAGCCGACTTGGAATCGTGCACCGTCTTCGAGGTTGTTTCGTCGGCCAGTGCTTTCTTCAACGCTTGCGAAGTCTCTGAACTGTCCAGCGTCAACGTCACCGCGCTGCCCGGCTGCACGGAGAAGGCGACCCGGCGGCTGGGCGCGGTTTCGGCGGAGATGGTGAGCGCTGTCTCCGAAAGATAGTTGACCGTCCGCCGGCTCCTGCTCGGTCTCTTCTTCCCCGGTGGTCGCGTTCGCTGAGGTTGCGACCGTGGATTCCAGCGCAAAAGCCAGCGTCGATCCCGGTTTGCGCAAAGTGACAAGCAGTTGCTCGACGTCGTCCGCCGAGGTGGCTTCGCGGTAATCGGTCTCGCCCAACTCGACTTGCTCGGCCAGGAAATCCTGCACCAGCGTAGTGAACTCCAGTTCGGTAAACAGTGCCCGCGCCGCAGAGGCATCCGGTTCCTGCGCGCGCATGCTTTCCGGCGTCGAAATCGACCGCGACGTCGGTCTTGATAGTCGCCAATTGCTTGCTCAGCAGAATGACTTCGTGGTTGTTCTGCAACGACTCGCGATAGGTCTTCTTCTCGACCTCAGAGGCGTGCTCCAGCGCGTTCTCGACCGAGCCGAATCGCTGAATCAGCTCGACCGATCCTTTGTCGCCGATTCCCGGGGCACCCGGGATATTGTCGATGGCGTCTCCACGCAAGGCCATTATGTCGACCACACGCTCCGGCGGCACGCCTAGGAGCTCTTCAACCTTGGCAGGGTCGCAGATCAGGTTGTCCTTCGGCGGATTCAGCACGCAGATGCGATCGCTCACCAGCTGCATCATGTCCTTGTCGCTGGAGACGACGAAGACCGCAGTAGCCCTCGTCAGCAGCCTTGCCGCGCCAGCGTGCCGATCACGTCGTCGGCCTCAAAGCCGGAGGCCTCGAGAATGGGAATGCGGTACGCCTCCAGGGCGCGCCGGATGTAAGGAATCTGCTGCGCCAGATCGTCGGGCATGGCGGCGCGATTGGCCTTGTAGCCGCCGTAGCCGTGTCAACGTATGCTTTGGTCGCTGCGTCGTACTTGCGGACGCTGGTGATGGCCGTCGCCTGCTCGTCGCGAAAGGTGGGCGCCGCTACATCGAAGACGGCGGCCAGATACTGAGGCAAGAAGTCGGCCCGCAGTTTGCGCAACATGTTCACGAAGACGAAGGTCGCGCTGGTAGGAATGCCCGTCTTAGTGGACATGGGCCGCTGCCGCGCCATGGCGTGATAGGCGCGGAAGATGAACGACATGGTGTCGATGAGGTAGATGCGTCCTTTCGAGCCCACAGGCTCGGCCGGAACAGCTACCGCGGACTTGGCCGCCGCGACCGGTTTGGCGGCGCTGGAGACGGTGGCGGATTTCGGAGTTTTCTTCGTCGAAGGCAAGTGTTGATTTTAACAAGATAAGGGGACGATATTCGCGCAGTACCTGCCGCTCCTGGTATCGGCGTCATCCCGACCGAGCGAGGCGGAGTGGAGGGACCTGCATTCTGCCGATATCGCTGCCGAATCATGAGAAATACAGGTCCCTCCGCTCGGACTGTCGTCCTTGGTCGGGATGACAACTGAAAAGTTTGACGGGGTCGCAATGCCTGATGGGACAAATGCCAGGAGCGAAGGGAGATTAAAAGCGATTGGCGAAAAGCGTCCTCACTCCACGAACATGCAATCCCCATAGGAATAGAAACGGTAATGCTGGCGAACGGCGTGCTCGTAGGCCTGCAAGGTTCGTTCGCGTCCGGCGAAGGCTGATATCAGCATCAGGAGCGTCGATTTCGGCAGATGAAAGTTGGTAAGCATGGCTCCGACCACACGAAAGTCGAATCCCGGATAGATGAAGATGTCAGCCTCGCCGCTCTGGCCGACGACCCTTCCATCGTCCCGCTGTCGTGCGGCGAATTCCAGCGTGCGCACGCTGGTGGTGCCCACCGCGACGATTCGACGGCCGGCATCGCGGGCAGCCTGGATGCGATCGGCGGCCTCGGCGAAATCTCGTACCATTCGCGATGCAGCTTGTGCTCCTCGACCACCTCAACCCGCACTGGCTGAAACGTCCCCAACCCGACATGCAGCGTGATCTCGGCGATCTCAACCCCACGCTGTCGGATCTGCTCCAGTATCTCAGGCGTGAAGTGCAGGCCGGCTGTGGGGGCAGCTACCGAACCTCGCGGCTTGGCGTAGATCGTCTGATACTGCTCGCGATCGGCGGACGTGTCGGGCCGGTCGATGTAAGGAGGCAGCGGGATGTGGCCGATCCGCTCCAACACGGCAAAAAAGTCGTCACTGGGATCGAAGCGAAGCTGCCGCTCGCCGAAGCTGCCACGGCCGATGATCTCCGCCGCCAGTTCGTGCGACGCTTCGCTGGCATCGCCTCCGAAGTAGAGCCTTTCCCCAACCCCGAGCTTGCGGCCGGGATGCACCAGCGCCTCCCATTCCGGCGGCGCAGACGAAAGCTGTTTCGTGAGCAGGACCTCCACTTGGCCGCGGAGGAAGTCCCGGGACGCGGGGTTCTGGGGCGCGAGTCGTTGGGCCCGCGAGCCACTGCGATGGCCGAACAGGCGTGCCGGCAATACGCGCGTGTTGTTAACAACCAGTAAATCGTCGGACCGCAGCATGCCAGGGAAATCACGAAAGCTGCGGTCTTCCAGCGTACCGTCGCGCCGCTGAAGTTGAAGCAGGCGAGCGTCCGCCCGGTCGGGCAGCGGCTGGCGGGCAATCAGTTCGTTGGGGAGAAGATAATCGAAATCGGAAACCTGCACTCAGCGATTATGCCTTATAGCGTGCGTGATTCCTTGTCGCGAATGTGCGGTCTGCGCTTTTCGAATGGGCTGATCCTGCTGTAGGATACGCAGACAGCCATTTTTTTTGAGGATTTCCTTTTCGGCGGCATGAAGAACGAACAACAGCACCGGGACGAGATCGTCCGCTTCGGCAAACTGCTTCATCAGACCGGCCTGGTCGCCGCCACCGACGGCAATCTATCGGTGCGGTTGGCCGACGGCAGCATCCTTTGCACGCCTACGCTGATGAGCAAAGGCCTGATGGAGCCGGAAGACCTGGTGGTCGTCGATCATCGCGGTGGTAAGCTGCGCGGCTGGCGCGAAGTTTCCAGCGAGCTCGCCATGCACATGCTGATCTACCGCATGCGGCCCGATGTCCGCGCGGTGGTGCATGCCCATCCGCCCACAGCCACTGGATTCGCCGCGGCAGGCCTGGCACTCGATCGTCCGCTGGTATCGGAGATTGTAGTATCGCTGGGATCAGTCCCTCTCGCCAGCTATGAGCCGCCGGGCACGCCCGAACTAGCTGCAGCGCTCGCGCCACTGGTCAACGATCATGACGCCATCCTGATGGCCAATCACGGCGTGGTCACCTATGGCGAAAACCTGCTCACTGCCTACATGAATATGGAGACGGTCGAGCACTACGCCAAGATCGCGCTGGTCACCCACATGCTTGGCCGCCAGCAACCCCTCAGCGAACAGCACGTCGACCGTCTGCGCGAAATTCGCCAGAAATACCATACCCAGAATTCCGTGGGCGTGGGACAGGGCAAAGACTAGCTACGGCCGAGTCGCAGATTCTTTCTGTTCTTATCGTGCGATCCGCTTAATCTGCGGCCTCTTCGGACTTCCTACTCTCCTCCGAAGCGGAATCGCAAGCCAGCCCGGAAGTTCGCCTTGAGCGACGGGTATCCCAACACTTCGTTGTAGTGATTGTTAAGCGCGTTGCCCACATTGCCGTAGGCCGTGATGTGACGCGTGATCTGGTACCAGCCGCCCAGATCAACCCGCGCATAGCCGGCGGCATAGTAGATCGGAGGGATGTAGCCGAAGAGGAAGTCGGAATCGGGCCGCCGCCCAACCGCGGTGACACCCACATCGGCGCTCCAGCGATGTTTGGTGTACGTCAGCAGCAGGACCCCAGCTTGCTTCGGCCGCCGCAACAGGGGCGCGCCTTCTCCGTAGATGCGCGGATCGCAGCCTTGCAGCGGATCGCACGGCGGCGCCTTCTGTATCTGGGTCGAAGTGTAGGTGTAGCCGCTCAGCAGCGAAAGGTGCGGTGTGATCTGTCCTCGCAGCTCGAGCTCGGCGCCCTGCGCCATCGAGCTGTTGAAGTTCACGTACTGGCTGGTGAAATCGATCGAGTTGTACTGATACTCGATCTGATCGTGAAACTGGTTGTGGTAATACACTGCGCTGAACGACAGGCGATTGTCGAAGAGGCCTTGCTCGAATCCGGCCTCCAGCGCGCGATTCTGTTCCGGCTGGAGATTGGGATTGGGCAGCGTGGGAAACGTTCCCGTGATGCCGAAGGATTCCTCGAAGCTGGGCTCCTTGATGCCCTCAGCGTAGCTGCCCCGCAGCCTCGTCCCGCTGAAGATTCCATTGCCGTGAAACAACAGGAACGTTCCCGCCACCCGTGGAACTGCTTTGCTGCCGAAGCTCTCGTTGTAGACATACGCGAGGCCGGCCAGCAGTGACAGCCGCTCCCACTTCAAACCTTCCTGGCCAAACAGGTAGGAGTTGCGCCGCAATCCGTGTGTGGTGGTGACGCCCGCATCCGAAGTGTTGTTGATGTTGCCGTTTTCGTCCTCGAAGGTATAGCCGATGGTGGTCTGCGCCCAGGTGCGCGGTGTGTAGACACCCTGATAGGAAAATCCGGCGACGTTGTATCGGGCCACGCTGTTGTAGGCGCTGTCGAAGGGACGGTCGAGATCGTCCACCGGATTGGTGTTCTGGCCCAGGTGGTTGTACTCGAAGCCGGTAATGGAATGTTGCCAGGCGCCGGGTCCAGCAATTGTGAGCGCACCGCTGGCCAGAAAGTCATTGCCATGCGCGTACTGATTAGGATCCGGCGGAAGCTCGGGATTTCCGTTGAACCACCAGTTGGACTGCACGCCGGTGTAGCTGTTGTAGTGGCGCAGTCTCATCCGGAAGGCCACATTGTCTGACAGGCGGATGCCGACGTTGCCGCCCTGAAGTGAATTTGTATAGGCGTCGTTGACGCCTTGTCCCTGGGTGTCGAACTGATCGGCGAAGGCGTTGTAGTCGTAGCGTCCGCGCGCCCCCGCGATGGACGCGTAGCCGTGCGCCGTCTCGAAGGTGCCACCGTCTGCGCCGAACTGCACTTCCGGCGTACGGGTCGATCCGGTCGCTGTCCAAAGCTGGACCACGCTGGTCATCGCGTCCGAGCCATAGATCGTGCTTGCCGGGCCGCGCACGAACTCGACGCGCTCGACATTGTCCATCGGCACGACGCCGAAGTCGAAGGTGCCTCCGGGGTTGTTGACCGGAACGCCGTCAATCAGCACCTTGTTGTAATTCGACTCGCCACCGCGAACGAACAGGCTGGCGAGATTTCCGCGACGGCCGGTCGAACTCACGATGGCCCCCGGAAGATAGCTCAGCGCATCGCTGGCCGACACGGGATTCGTAGTGGTGAGCTGCTCGGAATTCAGCAGGTCGATCGAGGTCCCGGTCTGATCAGCCGGCACCGGCGTCGTCGAAGCCGACACAACCACCGTCTGCGGCGTGGCCGTCAGCTTCAGCTGCACGGTCAGCGCTTCTGTCTGGGGAACGCTGATGGTCATGGATTGTTCGGCAAATCCAGGCGCGAGTATGACCGCGCGATAGTTGCCGTCGGAGACGCGGGAAAACGTTGCGACACCGTCGCCACCGCTGGTCTGCGTCCCGACTCCGGCTTTGTCGCTTTCGCGAAACAGGCTTACCTGGACGCCGGAAACCCGGTCGCCCGCAGGACTCTGGATGGTGATTTTGAGATCGGAGGCGAGCGCCGCTGTGCAAAGCAACAGCGCCACGAGAGCAACACGAATGATGGACAAGCACTCCTCCTTTGCACGCGAAAGGGGTTGGTGAATGATTCGCGCCGGTCTCCTGGCTCGCGAGTTGCGAAGTGAATCGCAAACTACGACGAAGGCCTTCCCGTTGGCACAGTGGCGCTTCGTCCAGAAACTCGCTTACAGTTGCGCGGCAGCGCGGGAGTTGCACCCGCTTCCCAGTTCCGCCGATTGCGGCGGAACGCGCGAACCTAAGTTGACAAGGAACAATCTGAACAAGAATTTGCTCAGGGTGAAATTGAGACTGTACTTGCGCTGGAACGGGCTGTCAAACCCGAGGCGAGGAAAACTGCGCTTCGGCGAAGGCGGTCACACGATCCAGCGCAGCCTGCATCGTGGCGTGATGCTGCTCGATGGCAGCATCGTCAGCATCCGCGGGTACGTAAATCTTGGCTGCAACGCGGATCAGGACGCGCGAGAAAGGCCGCGGAATCGCCATCCGGTCCCAGGTCTTGAGAATCCAGGCATGCTCTACGGCCACGTAAAACGCAGTGATTGGAACTCCCGTCATTCGCGCCAGCAGCACTGGTCCGCGCTTGGCGACATGGCGCGGCCCACGCGGGCCGTCGATGGTGAAGGCGACGCCCTGGCGGCTGGTCACCAGGGAGCGAAGCTCCAGCAGGCCCCGCTGTCCTCCACGCGAACTCGAACCCCGTACCGGCACGAATCCGAAGCGCTGAATGACCCGCGCTATGTACTCGCCGTCGCGGCTACGGCTGGTGAGTACGGCGAGATTCCGCCGGCGAAAAATCCAGACCGATGGCAGAACGCACGAATGCCAGAACGGAAAGATACCGGGATGCAGCTCGCTGTCATCGATGCTCTGGATCGCTCCCTCTTCGAAGCTGAATGAGACCCGCAGGGTACATCCGATCAGCATCAGGATGGCGGACACCAGCCACGACGCCAGTGCGATCTGCAGGCGCTCGCCGAGGGGCAGCCTGGGCGCGACCGGTTCCTCGCCGATGGCTGTTGATTGGCTGGAGGACACGAAGGAATTCTAAACGACGGTGGCTGCAGCCGGGCGCGTATAAGACTGAGAACTCAACGACCGAGCGAGCTACAGCAACGGAACGTCGTGAGGACATTCACCGGAGGGTCCGCGAGCTGGCGTAGATTTCTTGCCGACGGTGGTCGGTAATGTCGAATGAAACGCCAACCAGACGAGGCCCGTGCCCGTGCCCCTTCTCGTTCCGGACCACCATGCCGCGGTCGTGAATATAGCGCTGCACGCCGTCAGATCCAATGATTCGGTACTCGTACTGGAACTGATCTTCGGAACCATCGAGCAGGCGGTACACCAGGTCGCGCATGTAGGAACGATCTTCGGGATGAATATGGCTCAACCAGGTCTCCAGACTCGAAGGCAGCGAAGGATCCAATCCCAGCACGTCATACATCTCATGGGACCAGTTTGAGGACCGCTCCCTTGGGTCCCACTCCCATCCTCCGACGCGCGCATACTGCAAAAGCAACCGCATCCGAGCTTCGTTGTTGCTGATTGCCTGCTCGGCTGCCTTGCGGGCGGTAACATCCACGTTGACCCCGACCATGCGCGTCGGTTCTCCGGTGTCGTCGTAGTAAATACGGGCATTGCCGGTGACCCAGCGAATCTTGCCGGTCACGGTCTGAACGCGATACTCGACGACCCAGTTGTGCAGACGTTGGCGCAGCAGTTCCTCGGTGAAATGGCGCACCCGCTCACGATCTTCGGAATGGATCGCAGCCATCCCCTTTTCATAGCTAGGCTCCTCGCCCAGCGGGTAGTCAATCAGCCGGCGATATCCGTCGGACCAGTACACCTGATTGGTCTTGATGTCCCATTCCCACACCCCGGCCGACATCAGATTTTCCGCGATGAGCAGCCGCTCCTCGTTGGCGCGCAAGCCCCGTTGCGCGACTCGCTGGATGTCTCCTTCGCTGCCGACGTGCGTCACCGTCCGGCGATTAGCCTCGCCGAGAGCAGAAATAATCAAGCCTGTGACCGAGAAGGCAAATAGGGATAACAACGCGCTGGTGTGCGGGATCTGAAACGTGAACGGAGTTCCAACCCAGAAAAAATTGCCCAAGGTCAAGGTCACAAGAACGGACGTGACACCGGGACCGAATCCCCCATAGTAGGCGGACAGCGCAATGGGGAGAAACATAGCCGCATAAGGGAATCCATCATCGGAACCGCGCCAAACATACCAGCGAACGACCACACACAGAATCGAAACCACTGCCGCCAGGAGGTAGCGGCGGAATACATTGCGGCTAAGATCCGGCTGAAATAGGGGTCCAAGGGATTTTTTCACGTTATGAGGCATCTTAAGCTCAACGTCAAACCCTGACGGCGAGGCGCGTCGATTCCATTAAGTTGACTCTTACTTGCGCGATTTCGCTATAGCGCTTAGGTGTGAAGAATCTGTCAGCCCCGGCCCCACACTTTAGAGGTAAAGGAAATTACGGATGATGTTCTGTCCTTGCTCCGTTAGCACACTTTCGGGGTGAAATTGCACCCCTTCGATTACGCACTTTCGATGCCGAAGCCCCATGATGACGCGGCGCCCGTCGCGATCATGACACATAGCCGAGATCTCCAACTCAGGCGGCAGCCCCTGCTCTTCAACAACGAGCGAGTGGTATCGGGTGGCCGTCATGGGCGACGGGATGCCGCGGAAGATCGACTTGCCGTCGTGCTCGATCGAACTGGTCTTGCCGTGCATCAATTGCGCTGCGCGAACCACATTGCCGCCAAACGCCGCACCAATCGCCTGATGTCCCAGGCAGACGCCCAGTATGGGGACTCTGCCGGCGAAATGATGTATCACGTCAATGCTGATGCCGGCTTCCTGCGGTGTGCAGGGGCCAGGAGAAATTACGATGCGGTCAGGATGCAGGTCCTCGATTCCGTCGACCGTGATCTGATCGTTGCGGCGCACCTCTACCCTCTGCCCCAGGTCACCGAAATACTGGACCAGGTTGTAGGTGAACGAGTCGTAGTTGTCGAGAACGAAAATCATGAAATCAGTTTCGAGTTTCAAGTTTCAGGTTTCAAGCCACAACACGGGCCCTCGCGAGAGGGTAGAGTTCCGATTCAGTCCAATTAATACGGCAGAGAGTCCATAAGCCCGTTCAACATCCGAAGTACTTCCTGAGTCTGAGCTCGACCGATCCGCCACCTCTTGACGTATGAATTCGAGATCGGCCGCAAGGAGCAATTGCGTTTGCACTTCCAGGAGCGAGCCCAGTGCCACCGCGAGAAATTGTTTAAATTCCTTCGTAGAGAGGCGCCCCTGTCCCTCCGCTTTGTTGCTCGGAACCGAGAAGGCTGCTTGTCGGACCTGCGCAGTGAGTCCGTGCAATTCTTCCTTCGGAAAGGCTCTGGTCACCTGGTAAACCTCTTTGACCATCGCCATTGATTTCCGCCAAACGGACAAGTCTCTGTACGAGTGCGACATGTGGCAAGTTTCACGTCTCAAGTTCGAAGTTTCAAGCACAAACCGACGTCAACATCCGGATGCCGAAATCCTCGGCAGTCTAAACTGCGAACCCGCACCAGACTCGAGCCTCCTTGCTCTTGACTGGAAACTTGAAACTGGAAACTCGAAACTCGTGGCGGGGGACTTCCCTCCTCTGGACTCGCCCACTAGCCACTACCCTTCTCCGCCGCCCGCAGGACCGCACTCGCCTTGTTCATACACTCCTGGTACTCGCTCTCGGGATCAGAATCGGCCACGATGCCTGCGCCGGCCTGCAGGTAGGCGCGATTCTTGTGCAGGACCATGGTCCGGATCGCGATGCAGGAATCCAGATTCCCGGCATGATCGGCATAAAGCACGGCGCCGCCGTAAACCCCGCGCCGCACTGGCTCTAACTCTTCGATAATCTCCATGGCGCGAACTTTGGGAGCCCCGCTCAACGTACCCGCGGGAAAACATGCGGCCACGGCATCGAGTGCATCGAGGTTTTCGCACAAGCGGCCCTCCAGCGCCGAGACCAGGTGCATCACATGCGAGTACTTCTCCACGTACATCAGGTCGCGCACCTTGACCGTTCCGTAGTCACTCACCCGTCCGAGATCGTTGCGCCCCAAATCGACCAGCATCACGTGCTCGGCGCGCTCCTTTTCGTCGTTGCGCAGAGCCTCGATCAGCCGCTCGTCTTCAGCGGCGTCTGCGCCACGGCGGTGGGTGCCTGCGATAGGGCGGTATTCCAGCTTTCTCCCGCTGATACGCACTAGCATTTCAGGCGATGCACCGATCACGTGCAGGTCATCAAGTTGCAGGAAGAACATGTAAGGCGAAGGATTGACCGTCCGCAGGGCGCGATAAATCTGCAGCGGATCGCGAGGCGCCTTGAAGTCAAGACGCTGCGACAGCACGACCTGAAAGATGTCGCCGGCGGCGATGTATTCTTTTGCGCGCCGAACGGCGGCAACGAAGTCGTTGTGCGATGTGCTGCTGTGCACCTTGATCTTCTTCGGCTTCTCGCTTGCCGACCAGCCGAAGTCCCGCGTCCTTACCCCCCGGGCCAGCTTGCGTTCGATGGCGTCGATGTCGGCAAGGGCGCGATCGTAGGCCTTACGTGGCGACTCCGAGCGCACATCCGCGGCTGCAAGAATGTGTACCTGGTGTCGCAGATGATCGAAGGCCAGAAGCCGGTCGTAGAACGTGAAAATGCAATCCGGCAGCTTCAGGTCGTTCTTGGCGCTTTCGGGTAGCCGTTCGAACTGCCGCACCATGTCATAGGCGAAGTAGCCGACACCGCCTGAGGTGAAGGGGGGCAGATTCGCGATTGTGGCCGGGCGATGTTGCCTCAGATTCTCGCGCAGCACTTCGACAACATTACCTTCGCGCTGTTCGACGTTAGAGCCTTCGCGAATCGTGATCTGCTTTCCCCGCGCAGTCACAATCTTGCGGGGATTCGCGCCGAGAAACGTATAGCGCCCTATCTTCTCGCCGCCCTCCACGGACTCCAGCAGGAACGCATACCGTTGTTTGGCAGCGATGCTGAGAAATGCGCCGACAGGGGTCAGCAGGTCCGCGCTCAGGGTCTTCGCCACTGGTATGAGAGTGGCGTCGCGGCACAGCTGCAAAAAGCTTTTGTAGTCGGGTGTGATCATGAATTTTCAGGCAAACGTCGCGGTCCCTGGATTATACGAGACGCTACCGGGGAAGCGATTGTCGCGCCGACACACCTCACCCAGGCCTGAAATCATGGTGGAGCCCTGAGCCAGGTTAATCATCAAGGTAACAGCAGGTCTCTGTTGCACCCTGATAGAAGCCTGCCTATACTTATAAGGTTTGCCCGCCCGACGCTGGATACCGCGCCCAAACTTAGGTGCGTCCTTCGAATGGCGCCGCAAGACGCCAGCCCTATTCGGAGAATTCATGGAAACCTCACTCACACTCGAACAAGAAAAAAATCCTTGGGAAGCGCAAGCTGCGCGCTTCAATCTCGCCGCAGAAAAACTCAAACTGGATGAAGGTCTCTGGCGCGTGCTGCGCCAGCCCACCCGCGAAATCATCGTCCATATTCCCGTCATGCTCGACAGCGGACAACTCGAGGTCTTCACCGGATACCGGGTGCAGCACTCCATTGCCCGCGGCCCCGCCAAGGGCGGCGTGCGCTATGCACCCGACGTGACGCTCGACGAAGTCCGCGCCCTGGCCAGTTGGATGACCTGGAAGTGCGCCGTCGTGAACATCCCCTTCGGCGGAGCTAAGGGCGGCATCATCTGCGATCCCAAGCGCATGTCGCGAGGCGAACTGGAGCGCATGACCCGCCGCTACACCGCCGAGCTTATCGAATTCATCGGCCCCGAAAAAGATGTTCCCGCCCCCGACGTCAACACGAACGAGCAGACCATGGCCTGGATGATGGACACCTACTCCATGCACATGCGCCAAACAGTGACCGCCGTGGTCACCGGCAAGCCGCTCAATATGGGCGGATCGCGCGGACGCCGCGAAGCTACGGGCCGCGGTGTCATGATCATCTGCGACGAATCCATCAAGCACCTGCGCCGTAACCGTGAAGAGACGCGTGTCATCATTCAGGGATTCGGTAACGTCGGCTCCAACGCCGCGCTGCTGATGCATCAGGCGGGATACAAAGTCATCGGCATCGGTGAATGGGATGGCGGTCTCTATAACAGCAACGGCATCGATATTCAGGCACTGTGGGACTACAAACTGAAGGAAGGCCACATCCACGGCTTCAAGGGGGCCGAGCGCGCCATTACCGAGGAGTTGCTCATCACCGATTGCGACATCCTGGTGCCCGCCGCCACCGAAAACGTGATCACCTCGCTGAATGCCGACAAGGTGAAAGCGAAGATCCTGGTCGAAGGCGCGAACGGTCCCACGACTGCCGTGGCCGACGACATTCTCGCCGACAAGCACGTCTTCGTGATGCCTGACATCCTGGCCAACGCCGGCGGCGTGACCGCGTCCTACTTCGAGTGGGTGCAGGACCGCCAGGGCTACTTCTGGAAAGAGTCGGTCGTCAACCAACAATTGGAGGACATCATGGTGTCCTCGTTCGAAGACGTGGTGCGCTACGCCGAGACCCATCATGTAAACAACCGCATCGCGGCTTACATGCTGGCCATCGATCGCGTGGCCTACACGATCCGCCAGCGCGGAATTTACGCATAACCCGACACGTCAAACGCTGTCCAAAGCCGGAGCGCCATGCTCCGGCTTTTTTCTTTAAGAAGGTCAGGCCGATTTCCCGTCGATGAGGCTGCCGAGCCCGACCAAGCCGCGCCCACCGCTCCGGATCGAGCGGCGTATTCCCGGATGCAAGCGCGTTTACCTTTACCAATCCGCGAAGTTGAGCGGACGAACAGCCATTTCAACGGTTTGGGCGTTAAATCCGCGTCTCCTCCCGGGGCGAGCGTCAGCCGTACGTGAGGTCGGTGCTCTGTCCGACTTCGATGATATAGCCGTCAGGATCGCGGATGTAGCAGCGTATCTCGCCGTACTTGGGTATTGGCTCCGTGATGAACTCGGCTCCTCGACTTTTCCACAATTCATAGCACGCTTGAATATCCGCAACGCGGAAATTCATAAAGCTGTTGATGTGATTCGGGTCGGGGACGCTGAGCGTTACCGTCGGTTTATCCGGGGTCGGCCCGCCCCCAACGTTCAGAATCATCCAGATATTCGCAAGCTGAAGATACGCAGGCGCGTTGCCGTCACCCAGGCTCAGAATGCGAGCGCCGAAGACCTTTTCGTAGTAGTGAGCCGATCGGTTAATGTCGGCGACGGTGAGAAAATGCGCGATGCTGATCCCTTCCTTCGGGGGCATCTCGTAGCTCTTCTGTTCGATTTGTACGCTGTTCATTGACGACTCCCGTTGAGTGCCGGTAGAAGAAGTTTCAGTAGCGCTTCATCAGAGAAGGGGTTCTGACCTGAGATCAGCTCGCGATCTTGAAGGACGTAGCTCGTCCATGGAGCGAGCACACTTACGTCACCGCCCGCCGTACGCAAGGCGAAGTCCGGGTAGAAGAGAACCTTACCACCAATCTCAAGCGGTTCCCGCTGCTGCTCTTCCGCTGTCGAAAAGATAGTCATCTTATATCCGGAATAGATCCAGCCTTGAGCCTTTGCGTGTGCTCCAGCCGCATCGCCCGCCGACAGCGCGGCGACCACTTCCGTCGAATTCGGAAGCGCCGCGAGAAGTGAAATCGGGCCATGGCAGAGCACTGCCGTAGGCTTGGATGTTTTATGAAAGTGTCTCAGCACGGTGCCCGCGTCGGGATCATCGAGCAGGTCCATCATCGGGCCATGGCCGCCGGGGACGAAAACAGCGTCATATTGATCGAGGCCCAATGCGATGACATCCGAGATACGAGTTGGATTCTTGAGCCCAGTCAGGGTGTCGCGGAATTTTAGATAGTCCTGAAGCTTAGCCTCGTCCCCACCGAAGAACTGCGCTATAGCTGAATTGACATCCATTTGCGGCGTGTTGCCCTTGGGATTGGCGAAGGTGATTTCGTAACCCTCCTTCATCAGGGCGCGAACCGGAACCGTCAGCTCGTTGAGGTAGTAGCCTGCGCCGGCATAAACCTTGCCATCCTTCAACGGCAAGCCGTGACCGCTCGAGACTAGCACCAATACTTTTCCTTTTGTTGTCATTTGTTCTCCTCTCTGAAATCGAAACTAAGACTGGGGACAGACGGGGTGTCCCATTCATTGAAATTAGGAAACGTTCCGTCTGTCCCCACTGTTTCCCACAGCGCGCAAGGGCGGGCCACTGCGTTGATCTGAGTTATGGCTGCGGGGAATCCAAACATCAACCACGACTGATTGGCTACCCAATGCGGGTATAGCTCCGTCATCTGATCGAACAGCTCCTGGTCGGACGTCGCGGTTTTCTGCAACCGATCGAAGTCCTGCAGGTAACGCTTGGTGTCTTCAATCGCCGAGGGAGAGTCGGGCGCGCCAGGCTTCTTGTGACCGGCGACAACCATCGCCGGATTCAGCGCCGCTAACCGGTCTAGCGCCGCGATCCAATTCTTTCGGCTCTCGGGGGTGGTGTCGCCGACGTACATGCGGCATTGGTTGTATACAACGTCGCCAGCGACGATCAGACCGATCGATGGAACATGTAGAGACGTCGAATCGGGACAATCGGTTCGGCCCTGCTCGATGATGCGCAATTCGTGGCCCTCGAGCGTGAACGTGTCGTGCTCATAGGGTTCAGGTGAGACCAACTTAGTCGGCACTTGCCCAGGAAACAATTGGCGAGCGAATTGGCTCAGCGGAGGAACAAACGACGACTGCATGGCCTCCACCGTCTTCGGCGTTGCTATCGCCCGCGCGCCCGGGAAACGGTCGAGCAGAATGCTCAGACCGTAGAAGTGGTCGAAATGGGCGTGCGTTATGTAGATGGTCTCCAAGTTGCGGTTGTGCAGAGCAACCCAAGCCGCCAGAGCCTCGGCCTCAGCCACTGTCCCCATTGCGTCCACCAGCACCGCGTCGTACTCGCCGAAGATTAAAGTCGACGTGATCGGGTCAAAGCCGAGCGCTTCTCCGAAGGGCTTTGGCCGCTCGCCGACCATAGTCTTTCCCGGGGCCGTAAAAACGTTCACACTAAGTGTGTTCGACGCGACAGGCGTGGTCACGCGCGTGGTTCCTTTCGGTCCATTGGTGCCGCCCATTTGGTACTCCTTTCGATGTCAAAGCGAGTGACTGTTCCAAGCAAAAATTGGCAGAAGCGCGACGACGAATCCGTTGGACGAACGCATCGATCAAGACCAGCGCGCCGCCTCGACACTGCAGCCCGGAAACCTTCGCGCCACATTTCGCCCAACCATCACCTTTGGGATCGGCCGATAATTTGCTACGGCACTCTCGGTTCATTGCAAACGGCAGTCGGTTCCCCGGAAAAGCTCGAAATTTACTAGCGCTGGCAAAGCAGTTGAACCCTGTTTCAGCACCGGCAGACCAAGTAGTGGCGTAATACGATGCGCCTAAACGGCGCTGCGCCACGAGAACGCACGTTGGGAATGATGCCGCAAGTCGGGCGCGGATTCATCAAAAGCTGCACCCGAAATCAAACGCATGGAGGACAACGCTCCCTACGGCATAACACGGGCGGCAGATGGAAAGGGTTTCTTCGTGACCTCTGAGAAGCCGGGTTCGTTCAGCCTTCTGCATGTCACGCTCGCCGTGGCAAGGAGCAACCCTTGTTTACGCTACGAAGCCGTCATCAAGCAGGTCATTTATAACTCGACTCCGTCCTCCGACGGTAAAGACTTAGCTCTCGAGGTGGAATCGTACGACAGCAATGTCTGGATGATTGACAACTTCCAATCGGTATGGCCGATGAGGTCGCTCGCAGGTCTTGTCAGGATGTACTCACCCTCTGGAGAGATGCCGATCCCGACCAACTACCGCGCCGAGCGCTCCGGAGTCGAGGGCGTATTCCCCGACGCAAGCGCGTTTACCTTTACCAATCCGCGAAGTTAAGCGGCCGATTAGCCATTTCAACGGTTTGGGCGTTCTACGACCAAGCGACGGTGCCAATGCGGTTGCCGGATGGTGGCTGTGTTATCGGGACGAATTCGCACCTGTGGGCACAACAGGCACAATCGATGCCAAGAGCGACATCACACTCTTGCTCATCATTGCTAGGTCTGGCAGAGTGCGAAGATGGTAAAGACCACCCGGAGGCTCAGCCCCCAATCGGGGATCGTGTCGAGCAGGAGACTCATGAGCGCTACGCTGCAACCTTCACGCATCCGGCATCAACGTTCTGGCGCCGCATTTCCACGCCGCGGCAGAAGCACCAAGTCGGCCGCTCCCTCAGCATCTTTGAGGAGCGTCTTGCGCGGCGTGCCTATCCGCGCACGCATGGTCAGGCCACGAGCAAAATCCGTGACTTGGATCGCGCGCACGGCTACCGGAAAGTCAGGCGGGATGTCTCCTGCACAGATCCCGTCCCGGAAACGGCGTTCCACCAGCGCCGCGCCGCCCTTGGCCGCGTTCTGCAGGAACCGCTGAACCTCAGCGTCGTTCACAAGCGGCGCGACGCACATCAGAAGGCAACCCCGGGCGGACCCTTGCTCGGTCGCACTTTCGACGGCGTACCTCAGAAAGTTCGCGATCGAGTCGCGAAGACTCTGTGGCGAGAGGAGTGCCTTCGCGGCTGATTCGCCCTTCCGTTCTGCGTACGCCCTAAGGACGCGCAAGAATATCGCCCGCTTGTCCCCAAAGACGGCATACAGGCTCGGCCGTCCCACACCCATCCCGGCGACGAGATCGTCAATCGTCACTCCGTCGTAGCCTTTCCACCAGAACACCTGAGTCGCCTTTTCCAGCGCCCCCGTCTCGTCGAAGCTGCGCGGTCGTCCCCGCGGCCTAGCGGTATTTTGAATCATTTGGTTCAAAACTCGTTGACAATCTCCATCCCCGCCATTATATAACTGAATAGTTCGAAAATACCAAGCCGGCTCTGGCCTCGGGCCTCACGGCTCGGCCTTCACCCTTCACCACGGAGACGCCCATGGAACATTCGATCGCGCTCGTCACCGGCACCACCTCTGGGCTCGGTTATGCGGCAGCCCGCACTCTTGCCGGAGAGGGCTGGCGCGAGATCATCGTCACCGGGCGCAGCCTGGCCCGGGTCCAGGAAACGGCTGCTCAACTCGCGGCTGAGACCAAAACACAGGTCTTCACGCCGCTGGAGCTGGATCTGGACACGCCGTCCAGCGTTCAGTCCGCGCTCGCCGAGCTTGTCAAGCGAGGTCGGCCGATCGATTTCCTGCTGCTCAATGCAGGGATGGTTCCAGGTAAGAAGCGCGTGCTCACTGCGGCGGGCGTCGAGGCGGCTCAGGCCCCGCTCATCGGCCATCATCAACTGACCGTCGGGTTGCTCCGCGCCAACCTGCTGAGCCCCAACGCGCGGATTGTTATCGCCGGCGCGGAACCTGCCCGAGGGGACGTACCCATGTTCAGCTACACCGACGTGGCAGCCTTCGCGGCCAAACACCACCAGGGTGACCGAACCGCCGCTGTTGAAGCCCTGATGCGCAACGGGCCGAACGTGAAGTACGAGCCCAACCGGACGTATGCCGACGCGAAGCTCATCGTTGCTTGGTGGGCGGCGGCGCTGGCGCGGCGGCTACCCTCCGGCATGGCCGTGTACGCCGTCTCGCCCGGTAGCGCGCCCGACACCAAGGCGGTGCGAAACCTTGGGCCGGTCATGAAGCGGGTGATGATTCCACTCGTGAAGCTCATTCCCGGCATGTCCCAGACGCCGGAGACCGCAGCTCGCCGGTACCTCCAGGCCTCGGCGTTCGGAACCGACGTCTCGGGCCAATTCTTCGCCTCGGCGCCGAAGAAGCTCACCGGCCCAATTGAGGCGATGCGTCACCCGCACTTTCACGATCGCGCTAACCAGGAAGCCGCCTGGCAGGCCGTCGTCAAGGTCTCTGGCGTCGATTTCTCGCCTGTCAGACCCGCGTCGCCGTCGGGTCCGCCGATAACAAAACGGCCAGTACGCCTTCCCCATGATTCTCCGGAGGTCTAGTTGGAGGATTCACTTGGGTGTATAGTCGGCATCTCGGATTTGTGCCCTTGGGGGTCCGGCGACGTGGAAGTTGGCGGGGAGCGCGGACCTGCGTCGGTACTGGGGAAGTCGGCCCGTGTTTCCGAATGTGTGCGCCGCTACCGATAGGCCGCTTGCCCGAATGTCATTGGATCAAGAACCCGCCTGCTCACTCTCAACCTTGAGACGAGATCTTCGGCGGAGATTACTTGCAAAGGCTATTTTTCACGCGTCCTGCACAATCGTACCCTGATGAAAGACGATCTTCCATCCATCGGGGGTTTGTTGCCAGATGGTCGTACGACGGGTCCACCGCGCCCGGTCTTGGATCAGGGTGTAGGCGAGCAGGTAAACATTGGCCGCCAGTTTTTGGCATTGAAAGTCGCGAGCCTCCCAGACCTCCGGACTTGGGTGCTGGAAACGTTTTTCCAATTCAGACAACACGAAGTCTCGGCTATAAAATCGGCCCGACGCTCCGATCTCCCAGAAATTAGGCATGGTCATTTTTTCGAAATCCGCCCGGCTGGTTCCGAACTCAGGACGATGAAAGATCGGCTCCCGGCTCATCAGCTCTTCAAGAACCCCGAGCAGCGCAGGGTCGGTCTCGAAAGGAGGTTCTGTTTGAGAATTCATGGTCAAATCATAAGGCCGCTGGCGGCTGCTGGTGCGGGAGACGTCTGAGGGCCTGTAATACACAGTAATGCGGTATAATACGAGCAATTATGCAGAAGACGGTGAGCTTCCGTGCCGACGCCAAAAAGGTCCAAGCCCTGGATGCCCTGGCCTCCGTCCAGGATCGCGACCGCACCTACGTCATCAATGAAGCGCTGGACAATTATCTCGACCTCCAGCGCTATCACATGCGGCTGATTGAGGAAGGGATTCGTGAGGCCGACGCGGGCGAGGTGGTAGATCACAGCGAAGTGGAGAAGATGGTCTCGAAACTTCTGCGTCGCAAATGAAAATCGAATGGGCGCGAGGCGCAACCCGCCAGCTCATGGCCCTGCATGCGCATGTTGCCGCCGACAAGCGAGACGCTGCGGATCGTCTGCTGCTGCGAATCATGGCAGCCGTCCAACATCTGGCCTCTTACCCATTAACCGGGCGCGAAGGCCGCGTACCGGGGACGCGAGAGTTGGTCATCGCTCGGACTCCCTATCTGGTTGCCTACCGCCTGAAGGATGACCGTATCGTCGAGATCTTGGCAATTCTGCATGGCAAGCGCCGATGGCCTGAAGGTTTCTGACGCCGGTCTCATAGATGGCAGCAGGCCAGATTTTGAAGGGGCGCACCTTTAGGTACGCCGATAAGCCCTTTATTCTTGTCATCCCGAGCCGACTTCAGTCGGCGAGGGATCTGCGGTTTCCACTTTTTCAGCGGACAGTGTGCGCCCCTTCAAAACCGATCAATGTCGATCATGATCTTGTGCTTCCGCCCCAAGAGACGGCGGCGATTCCCATTTTGGGACAAAGGCCCTAACAAAATATTTTTCTGCTACAGCGCGTCATCCCCCCGTGACTTGGAGGATAATAACGGCCAAGCTGTTGCGGTGTGTGGGGAGTCTTCTCCTGCCAGAGTTCATGATGCGACGCCTCAACGTTTCTCTTCGCCTTCTCGCAGTTGTGGTGGTAAGCCCTCTCATCGTGGTGTGTATTGCCTCTGCGATACTCCTTCACCCCGTTGACGCCATTCGGAATCGCTTCCGCATCGTGCTCCGAATCTGGATGAGCGTGACCGACTGGGTGAAGGGCATCCCGGTGGGATACAGCTATTGGGAGCAGTACGAAGCGCCCATTATGCTCGATGAGATCGTGGTGCATCACGACGAATAGGCCCAAAATAAGGGCTTTTGGGCAACTCTAACCGGTTGATTTAGGTCGAATCCGTAGAGGATAATCATTTTGCGCGCTACGGCTGACGACGTCGTAGTGTGCCAGTCTGGGTTTGTGAATCTCCCTAACTACATCACGCTGACGCGCATCTTCAGCATCCCGGTGCTGATCTGGATCCTGTCGAGCAGCCGCTTCAGTTCGGCCAATGGCGAGCGCGAACTTCTGGCCTCCGCCGTGTTCATTGCCGCTTCGCTGACCGATGCCATCGACGGCTATCTGGCGCGCAAGCGCGAGCAGGTTACCACCATCGGCATGCTGCTCGATCCGGTGGCGGATAAGCTCTTGATTGCCGCGGCTTTCATCACCCTGGTGCAGTTCAATCCGCGCACCGTGCCGGCTTGGATGGCCATTATCGTGATCGGCCGCGAATTTCTGGTCAGTGGCCTGCGTTCGATCGCTGCCTCGGAGGGCTTCACCATCCAGGCCAGCGACCTGGGCAAACTCAAAATGGTGATACAGATCGTGTCAGTGGTAGCCGCCATCATCGATCATCACTGGACCCACTTGCCGTGGTACTTCCTGAGTCTGCCGGTGCATCCGATCGCGCTGATCTCGATCTGGGTGATGGTGGCCCTGTCGTTGATCTCGGCCGTCGATTACTTCGTCGCCTTCTGGAAACAGATCGACCAGCGGGCGGTAAAGCGCCGTCGCCGTCGTTCCTTCGTGCTCAGCCGCCGCAGGAAACGCAACGATGTCCCCGTCGCCTGAAAATTCCGTTATCGCTGTTACGCCCGAAGATCCTGAATATTCGCTGACGGAACGAGAGCTGTTGCTCGATCTGGCTCATCGCGCGATTGCCGCAGCGCTGCAGGACGAAGCGCTCGACCGCACTGCTCCTACCAGCCACCTTGCCGAACCCCGTGGCGCTTTCACTACTCTGCACCTGGACGGCAAGCTGCGAGGATGCATCGGCTACGTGTTGCCGACAAATCCTCTGTATCGAACCATCGCCGAAACTGCCCAGGCCGCTGCCTTTGACGATCCGCGCTTCCAACCCGTGATCGCCGAGGAAGCCAACCGGTTGAAAGTAGAAATCAGCGTGCTGTCGCCGCTAATGCCGGTTCGTCCCGAAGACGTAGTGGTCGGAAAGCATGGACTTGTGGTCACATTAGGCGGCCGTCGCGGACTGCTGCTGCCGCAAGTGCCACTGGAGTGGACCTGGGACCGCGAGACATTCCTTTCGCAGACTTGTCTTAAGGCCGGCCTGCCAGCGCTGGCCTGGCAACATGGCGCCGAGTTGCAGGCGTTCACGGCTGAAGTCTTCGGCGAACAATGACCTATAGTCAGAAACGATTTTTGTCGCGGTTCGCTCGCTGTCCAGGGCGAAACTGCGAGATTTCAGCCTGGCCGTGCCTGGAGATGGCGTCTAGCCATTCTATCTATATACATTTAAACGGTTTGTCTTGCTTCTGAGGGCTGCGGGATGGGTAAATAATTGCGCTGGGGGGTTGGCGGAGGCAATCGTCGAACTCCGTCAACTCAGCTCCAACAACCCCCAGGCGGCAAATTTCCTCAGAAGATAGTTGCAACTCATCTTGTGCATCTGTACGATGGCCCAGCTACATGCGTGCAACGGCAAGTACTTACCCAACTCGTATCCAACGTTTCCGGCTGCCGCGGGTGTGTGCCGCGATCGTCGGCCCCGACCCGTCGGTGATGATCGAGCGTGCGGAGTCGCTGGTTCGCGATAACTCCTTTATGGAGTTCAGGTTGGACTACCTGACCCAACCTGCGGCCGCGCTTCCCAAATTGAAACATTTCCTCGATGTGCACCCTGAAGCGACGGTTGTCGCCACCTGTCGCCGGGCCGTTAATGGCGGAAAGTTCAAAGGTTCGGTGGCGGCGCAAGTGGAGTTGCTGACCAATGCGGCGAGCGCCGGATTCCAGCTGGTCGACCTGGAATTTCAGAGTGCCGAGGCGATGAAAGTCGCCGACGTGGCCAAGCTGCGCGATCGGGTCGGCATCATTTTGTCCTTCCACGACTTTAAGGCGACCAAGAAGCTGGAAGAGCAGTTTGCCGAAATGCGGGAGTACCCCGCCGACTTCTACAAGATTGTCTCGACCGCCACCAGTCTCCACGACAACGTGGTGATGATGAAATTTCTTGAGGCGCACTCGGCCAAGCACGACATGGTCGGACTGTGCATGGGTGAGCAAGGAATCATCAGCCGCGTTCTGGGCGTGCGCGCGGGCAGCATCTTCACCTTCGCCGCCGCTACGCGTGGCGAGGAGACGGCGCCCGGCCAGGTGACGGCCAGCGAGTTGCGCGACACTTATCGCATCGAAATGGTCGATGCGGCAACGCAGGTCTATGGCGTCGCAGGCGATCCGGTTTCGCATTCCCTGTCGCCGATCATGATGAACGCGGCGTTCCGCCGCGAGACGGTAAATGCGGTCTATCTGGCGCTGCACGCCAAGAGCCTGAAGGACCTGATGGCCTGCGTGCAGGATATTCCGATTCGCGGGCTCAGCATCACCATGCCGTACAAGGAAGACATCGTTGAGGCGCTTTCCAACTCCGATCCTCTGACCCGTCTGATCGGCGCGTGCAATACGGTGGTTCGCAGCCAGGATGGCAAGCTGTACGGCTTCAATACGGATGTTGCCGGCGTCATCGTTCCTCTGGAACAGCGGCTCAGTCTGGCGGGAGCGCGCGTCCTGATCGTGGGCGCGGGAGGCGTGGCGCGGGCGGCTGCCTTCGGACTCAAGGCCAAGGGCGCTGAAGTCTTCATCGTGAATCGCACGCCCGAGAAGGCGCAGTCGCTGGCGAGAGCGGCCAAAGTCAAGTCGATCAAACGAGCCGACCTGGTGAAGCAGGAGTTCGACGTCATCATCAATGCCACGCCGGTCGGCATGGGCAACAATCGCCAGTCGCCGCTTGAAGAGAAAGAGTTGAATGCCAAGTATCTCTTCGATCTGGTGTACGTACCGGCAGAAACCAAACTGGCGGCCATGGCTCGCGCCAAGGGCATGCAGGTAATTCCCGGGCTGGAGATGTTTGTCCAGCAGGGCGCGCGGCAGTTCGAGATCTGGACCGGCAAGCCCGCGCCGGTAGCGGAGATGGCCTACGTAGTGACCAAGGCCCTGGAGCGTCGCGCAGCGGAAGAGCCGGAAGAGCAGCCCGCAAAACCGGCGCCCAAGCCGGCGGTCAAGACGAACAAGGCGAAGACCAGCAACGGGTCGAAGAGCAATGGCGGCAAGAATGGGACGAGGAGCAGCGCCGTCAAGAAGAGTGCTGCCAAGGTACCCAGTCGCCCGCCCGCGAAGAAGGCGGCAAAGAAGCTCGCCAAGAAATAGCCTGCACGGTTTTAAGGAATCTCGTCCTCGGTCATACCTGCGAATTTCCCTGGCTCGATGTTTCCCAAACAGATGAATCTCACTGCTGTCCTCCTGTTGGTGGGAGCCAGCCGCACAGCCTTGCAGATTCTTCAGCGTGTAGCGTTCTGTCGCCGTCGCTGCTCACTTGCTTTGAGCATTTCGTTCAAGTCCGCCGCTGGACGAATCTCGAAAATGCTGCCGTACTTCAGGGCCGGATGCTGCGCCATGAGCTGTACAGCATGATTCATGTCCCGCGCCTCAAGGACGAGAATGCCGCCGAGTTGTTCCTTGGTTTCCGTGTAGGGACCGTCCGTAGTGGCCACTTTGCCGTTCTTCCAATGCAGGGTCAAGGCGGATTCTGCAGGCTGAAGCGCTTCTCCCCCAGCCCAGTGCCCATTGGCGCGAAGATGGTCGTCATACTCAAAGCATATGTCGAACATGGCGTTTTGCTCGCCCTCGGTCATGCCTTCGTGTTTGCCTTTATCGTAGTATCCCAAACAGATGTACTTCATCCGATTCCTCCTTGTTTGCTGTGACTCAGAGAGCCGCAGCTCATCGTTCTGTTATCAGATAGTCGTTCGGGAGGCTGAAAATCGACAGCTACTCCATATTTTTTTGGCTTGGTTAGAGGAATCTGCGCGGGGCTGGAATGCTGGATCAGATCGTTGCAACGGTGTCGGACCGGCTGGTACGATCCTTTCCGCGGGCGGGCGTCTTGGAGGGCAGGGACGAGGCCGATAGGGGGTAGGGAATGGGCAGGCTGGTGTTCGGGATGATGCAGTCTCTCGATGGATACATTGCCGCTAAGAGTCAGTTTTTCGGAACGTCGACGGGCTCCGAAGTGCCAGGAGGACCGGTGTTGCCGCCTCCGGGACCGGCGCTGCATCGCCATTTCAACGAGCACGTGCGCGGGCTTGCGGGAATCTTGTATGGAACGCGCATGTATGAGGTGATGCGTTATTGGGATGAGGACCAGCCCGACTGGGACGAGGGTGAGCGCGACTTTGCAGCGGCGTGGCGCGCGAAGCCGAAATGGGTTGCATCGCACTCGCTGAAGTCGGTTGGCCCCAATGCCACCCTGGTGACGGAGGATGTGGGAACGTTCGCGGCGCGGCTGAAGGCCGAGATCGATGGCGAGATCGACGTTGCCGGGGCGGAGCTTGCGGGGAGTCTTACTAAGCTTGGTCTGATCGACGAATATCGTCTTTATTTGCGTCCCTACGTGCTGGGCGGCGGCAAGCCATACTTCGCCGCGGCGCGTCCGCCACTGCGATTGGTCAAGAGCGATGTCGTCGGAGAAGATGCGGTAAGGCTGGTGTTTGTGCCTGCATAGATTTTTCCAGACAAGAGCGGTCGGATGGCCTACTCATTCGCGGGGTTCGAATGAGTGGGTTCCGCGAGTCACAGCCGTCGGTATGTCCCATCTACGGAAAAGCGCATCGAGAAGCTGAGGTACATCCATCGCAATCCTGTGAAACGCGGCCTGGTAACAACTCCGGAAGAGTGGAGATGGAGCAGCTTCCGGTTCTATGCCTGCGGCGAAGAGGGCTTGGTCAGAGTAAATTGTCAGGAATGGCCGCTCAGGATAACGTATTCCGCCTCGCGATCCCACTCATTCGAAACCCGCGAATGAGTGGGGCACCCAATGAGTGGGGCACCCGAAGACGGGCTGCAGGGCTATTTTTCAATCTCTGACACTCCAACTGACCAATTCCCCCCGAAACACTTACTGGTTGCGGATTTCAGGGGAATAGGCTTAAGATGGCTAAGGAGAAGGTTCTCTTCTCCAAGCAAAGCCTGATCTGTTAAGCCCCACGTTCGAAGTCGGCCATACCTCGTGAGCAGCTTTTCACCGAGACTGAGCGCGAGCACTCCCAGGAGAGACTGAGATGGCGTGGTACGCGTACTGTATTACTGAGCAGCAGGGCCTGCAAGGCGGTATCCGGGCCCGTCGTCCATTCGTGCTAGAAAACCTTCGGGGCGTGAACGATGCTCCGGTTTTCGCTTATCCCAGCGGAGAATTCGCGGTCATCGCGAGCGAATATTCTCCTCCTCCCGAACTTAACCAGGAAGCCATCGTGGTTCACGCTCGAGTGGTGAGCGAGTGCTTCCGCACCATGACCGTTCTGCCGTTTCGTTTCGGCACGATTTTTGACTCCGATGAAGCGCTGCGGCGGGCGGTTCGCACCAATCGCAAAGCCTTCCTGGAAAGCGTCGCCCGCCTCCGGGGCAAAGCAGAAATGCACTTCAAGATTCTGCTGAATGACGGCATTCTGCAGCAGGTTGTGAACGAATTGCCCGAAGGCGTTGGGGGCGAGTATCTTCGCAAGCTGCGCGACCAGGCATCGCGGGTACGGGAGCGCCAGACCAAGGCTCGCGCCCTCTCGATGCAGGTACACAAGCTGTTTGCACCCTTGGAAGAAGATGTCATCTGCAAGCGGACCGACACCGGCGGGATGATCATCGATTTTGCTCACCTTATCGACACGCAATCGATCGCCAAGTATCAAAACCGCTATTCAGCGGCCACGCGTCACTTCAAGGACTGCAAGGTCAGCATCACCGGACCTTGGCCGCCCTATCACTTTATGCCGGGGAAGTTGCGGACGGTTCCCGGCGGAAACAATAACGCGGCATAACCGGGCTTTTGCCAGAGCCCAGACGGGCAAGGGATCGTGGACCCGTTCCAAGGGTCAGACGAAGACACCAGAAGCGGCCAAATTGGCCGCTTTTTTGCTGCCGATGCCGGTCGAGCCCGTAGGCGTGTAATTTTCTTGTGTCTTGTGCTCCCCGGGCTGCGAAATAGCGTTAGAATCTGCCTACGTTCTCAAAGAATCCAAGTCTCCAGAACTCATTTCTGGTTGTGCAGGTAGCGGTTTCGCTTACGTATTCGGCGTGGTGCAACCTGGCAGTGGTATTTGGATTCTCATAAGTGAACAATGTGTTCCTATTGTGATGGGGATCTGCGGTCTCCTTTTTTTTACGAACACAGGAGTGGGGATGTTACCGAGCCAAAAGGTGCGGATATTAGTTGTTGACGACGACGCCCAACTGGGCAAGTTTCTCAACACGTATCTGGTGCGTCGCGGATTCGACGTGAGTTGCGCGGTAAGCGGTGAGGAAGCCCTTCGCATGGTCAGGGTCTACGATCCCCTCCTGGTCCTGCTGGGTTTCACCTCTCTCGGAATGAGTGCACTTGACACGCTTGAGCGTCTCAAGCAGATGAAGCCGGAAGTCCCCGTGATCATGCTCTCGGCTCAGAATGATCCCGAGCTGATCTTCCGGTATTCGAAACTGGGCGCAGAGGACTACCTGAGCAAGCCCTTTGAACCGAAAGATCTCGACCTGCGGATCGCGAAGGCGCTCGAAAAACAGCGTGTCCCGCCCGAAGTACCCCAATTGCGCGATCAGGTGCGCCGTAACCACGACTTCACCATGCTGTTCGGTACCAGTCCGAAGATGGAGGAGGTGAAGAACACCATCGAGCAAGTGGCAGACACGACCGCCACGGTGCTCATTCGTGGCGAGAGCGGGACGGGCAAGGAAGTCGTCGCCCGTATGGTGTATGCGCAATCGGGGCGGCGTGACAAGCCGTTCGTCAAGGTGAACTGCGCTGCCATACCCCATGAACTGCTGGAGAGCGAACTGTTTGGCTACGAGCCTGGCGCCTTTACCGGGGCCAACCGGCAGAAGCTGGGGAAATTCGACCTGGCCAATTCCGGCAGTATCTTCCTTGACGAAGTCAGTGAAATGCATCCCGCACTGCAGGCGAAGCTGTTGCATGTCCTGCAGGACGGAGGGTTCTCCCGTCTGGGCGGCAAACGGGACATCTCGGTCGATGTTCGGGTGCTGGCAGCCACCAACAAGCCGCTGGAGCGCGCCGTTCAGGAAGGCTCGTTCCGCGAGGACTTGTTCTACCGGCTGAACGTTATCACCATCCATATCCCGCCCTTGCGCGAGCGTCGCGAAGAGATCCCGGTCTTTCTGGAATTTTTCCTGCGGAAGTACAGCGAGTTCTACGGCAAGAATCCGGCTCCCTTCAGCGATGCTGCCAGCAGCCGGATGTTGGATTACAACTGGCCGGGCAACATCCGCGAGCTGGAGAACCTGGTCAAGCGCTACGTCATCGTGGGAAACGAAGCCCAGATCGTCCGCGAGATCTCGGTCAACAAGCCGATTGTCAGTCCTTTGGATAATTCAGGCTTGGCGGAAACATCCGAACCGGAGGGAAGCAACGGCGGCGGAAGACAGTTCCCGGCTCCCACCAGCCCTGTCGCGATTCCCATCGATATGGCAAAAAGCGGAATCGCCGAGCCGGAGATTCCATCGCTGCTGGAGATAGGCCGTCGAGCGGCCTGGGCGGCCGAGCGTGAGGCCATCGAGAAAGTGCTGACGCAGACCCGCTGGAATCGCCGGCAGGCTGCGCGCATCCTGAAAGTCAGCTACAAGGCTCTGCTCAACAAGCTGAAAGCTATGGAGGAGCAGAATACCGCTCAGAGTAAGAACCGATCCGCCTAAAGTGAGTAGTGAGATACCACTACTATGCTGGGCACCGCTGCTGTTTTTTGCCGATAGTTGTGCTCAGCGACAATTTTTATCGCCTCTATTCGCAGTCATTTCTGGCTATTTCCACACTCTTCCAGGGCGACGATCTCCGCCGTGGCGCAAAAAATGCAGGCCCAATAGACAACCAAAGAGGCGACAACCTTGAATTTAACCCTCTTCCATCGAATTTGGTTTCTCCTTGTCTGTCTCGATCGTCGGGACGACGTCTTGCATCGCCTTCCCTAGCAGATCCCTTCCCCTTAGCCTCTTTCCGAAGAGCGGCCTTGATTGGCCGCTTTTTTGTTTCTGTGCCATCCAATCTTGGGGAACCGCATCCTACGACGGAGGTAAGGATGCATAGGATGTCTTGGAGACGGCAGTTGACGTTGGTTCGATCAGGCGCATATCATCGCGCTTCGCACAGCCTGTTTCCTTGGGAGAGGTGGAACTGCTGATGGCCGGAACAAGGGGACGGGTAGGGAACGAACCTATGGAGAAGAAGAAGCTGGAGAATTTCAAGCACCGCCTGGAGGAGCGCCAGCGGGAACTCAGGCATCTCATGGCCCGCACCGCCCAGGATGGGCGCGAGGCTGATCTCGAGTCAGCCCAGGACATTGCCGATCGCGCCGCGAATTCCTACAACAAGGAATTTCTGTTCAGCCAGAGCCACAACGAGCGCCAACTGTTGCAGATGGTGGACGAGGCCCTTGAGCGCATTCGCGAAGGCTCGTTCGGCGAGTGTATCTCCTGCGGAAGCGAGATCAATCCCAAGCGCCTGGATGCGGTTCCGTGGACGCGCCACTGCATTGAGTGCCAGGACAAACTGGAAAAAGGGCTGCTGGAACAGACGAGCTCGTAGCAGTAAGCGACAGAAATCGAGCGAAAAGCCCGCCCCGCGCTTACTTCTTCTTCTTGCTGCCTCCCAGCAGTTGCCCCAGCGCATCGTTTAACGAGTTGCTTTGCGGTTGTTGCTGGGGCTGGCCCGCTTTTCCTGCCTGCGCCGGTTGTTGCCCTCCCAGCAAGCCTCCGACCAGTCCCCCAAGGTCATTGCCGCCCTTGCCGTTCATCAGGCCCCCAGCCGTAGGCAGCAGGTTATTCAACTTCATCTGGGCGATCTTCTGCACATCGGGCGCGACGATGGGATGACTGGTGGTGCCGGTGATGATCACCGGCAGGACCAGCTCGCCATTCTTGTTGGCCAAAGCAGTGTTCAGGTAGCCGCCCACTCCCGTGCCGCCGACGGACTGGCTGAAGCTCTTGTCGAGCACAGCCGTGACGTGCATGTTGAGACCCTGATTGACCAGATTGATGCTGCCGGCCGCAGCCATCGTACCGCCGTCGACCGCAGCCTTCAGATCGTTGGTGTTGGCCACACCGTTGCGGATGTCCAGGGTTCCCGTCAGATGAGAGATGCTGGTGTATCCCTTGGCGGCTCCTCCGGAGAATTTGCCGATTTTGGAGAGCTCATTCAGCAGGTCAATCTTGGTGATCTTGCCGTTCGTCAGGTTAAAGCCAAGCGTGCCGTTCAGCGTCGGCGTCACGTCGCCGGAAGATGGCGTGGCGAAACTGATGTTGACGTTTGACGCCAGCGTGCCGTAGATCGTGTCCTTGACGTTCGATATGGCCGACAGCATCTGGTTGTTGTCGACGTTCGTCAGTTTGGCGTTTACCGCGTACGTGGCGATGCTGGGCCGAGTGTCGATGGTGATGGCGCCGTTGACCTGCCCGCCGTAAACATTGCCGCTGACCGGCGATAGCTGGATCACTCCGTGGTTCAGAGTCACATTGGATTTAACATTTGTCAGATTGGTTTTGTCGTAGACGATACTGCCGACGGCCAGGGTTCCGCCTCCGGTTGCCGTGGAAAGGAGGCTTGGCTTAGGCGCCGGGGTAGCGTCCGCGGTCGGGACCAGGCTCCAGGTCGCGTCTGCCTTCTGCTTTGCCGGGCCGGCCGAGGCTGTGATCTTCTGCAGTTCACCGACATTAACCTTGTCGACTGAAAGATTGAAGCCCAATTTCGGCGCCTGGAAGTTGGCAATGCTCAAATTGCCACTGGCGTTGGTCGAGCCCAGCGATGCCGCCAGATTCGTCAGGTTCACGGAGTTCTGCGTGAACTGCATGTTCACGTTCTTGATGTTGAGCGGCTGCGTCAGCTGCGGCGTTCTGAGCGAAGCGTTCTGAATAGCGCCATTCCCGCTGAAATTCATGGCGTCGGTATTCTTGATCGGGCCAGTGGCATGAACGTCCAGCGAAATTGTGCCCGTGCCGCTCATGCCTTCGGTTCCGCTGACGCCATAGGCTTTCGCGATATTCAGCAGCTCGCCGACCTTGGCATTCGTGGTCTTCAAGGTAGCGTCGACATTGGGGGAGTTGCCGGTGTACTGCGACAGCGCGATCTGTCCGTTCAACGCGGTACTGCCGCTGGTGGCGGTGAAGCTGTTGGAGCGAATTTCCTGTGGCGTCATGGCCAGGTCGATCTGCGGCACCCGCACTGCCTGAGGAATGTCCTTGCCGGTGATTTCCAGGTTGCGTCCGCTCAGATTGCCGTTGAGCGCGAGATGATCGGTCGGACCTTGGGCATGGACATCGGCGGTCAAGCGTCCGGAAATCTTCGCGGTCGGGCTGAAGGCCACGCCGAATGCAGCCGCCAGGCGTGCGGCTTCGTCGATGGATGCGTCCGATGCCTTCACGTTGACGTCAACCACCGATGGATTGGGGCGCGTGTTGACGGTTCCACTCAGCGATAACGGAGTGGAGCCCAGCTTGATTGAACCCTGGCTGATCTGGATGACGTCGTTGGTCAGATCGTCCGTCACATTGAAGTCGGCGGTGATGGGATAACCGACCTGCACGTTGTGAATGACTGCGTTTTCAATCTTCACCGAGCCCTTCGCCGAGATCTTGCCATTGGCATTGGAGAAGTCGGTGTCGCCGGTGAGCACCGCGTCCGTCCCTTGCAGCGCGGCCGTGTTCAGGAACTTCTGCGCTCCCGAGAGCGATACCTGGTTCATCTTGATCGAGCCGGAGAACGGAGTGTTCAGCAATTGAGCGTCATTGATGGGACCGCCTTTGCCCGAAATTGCAAGGTTTGCGAACCCGTACCCGGCAGGTGGGCAGCAACATCGAGCGAGAAGGGCTTTCCCGGAGCGTAGTCTTTCAAAGACGCGTCGATGTGGTCGTATACCGCGCGCGATTCATGCTTCTGATTGTCCGTGACCGCAATCTGGCCATCGACAATCTTCAGCTCACCCAGGGTGAATTCGCTCGGCTTGCCAGCAGCCTGTCGCTGCGGGAGACGGCTTCTGGCTGATTGCGGAGCCGCCGCTGTCGGGCTGGTCTGTGGGGCCGTCGAGTTGTGGCCCAGGGTGGCGAAGTTCCAGTCACCGGCGGCATTGCGTATCAGCTCAATCTTGGGACGCTCAAGCTCGAGGCTTTTGACTTCAACGTCTTTGCTCAGCAACGGCAGCAGCTTGACGCTGATGTCGAGTTGCTGCACATCCGCGAATGGAACATTGCTGTGGAAGTTTGGATCTTCACCAATTACGACATTCTTCACCCGAACGGCGAGAGGAAAGACGCTCAGGGACATCTCGCCCAGCTGTACCGGACGGTTCAATTGCTTCTGAACCTGTGCCTGTATCTGACCACGGTATTGGTTGACGTCGATGACGTGGGGCAGGACCAGCCCCACCACAATGATCAGTAGAACCAGAATCCCGATGGCAATTGCAAGTTTCCGCATGAGCGTTCTCCCGTCAGGCCAGAAAGCAGAACTGTGCTTATGGAATTGGATGACTTTCTAGATAGAAGCGAACCGAAAGTTGCCGGTTGCACTGCCTTGTAGAGTACAGCAGAGCCGGATTTTTGAACTCATCCGGCTCATCTCATAAATTGTTTGTATCAGGGCAGGGCTGAAAAACTTAAAAGCAGATCCCTCCTCGGCCTGAAGGCCTCGTCGGGATGACAGGAAACAAACGATTTGTGACGGCGTACCGGAAGGTGCGCCCCTTCAAAATCCACCCTTACGAAGGGTTTTTCAGCTGCCTCAGAAGCGTGCCCTATCACAATTGCAATTGCTAATCGCTAGTTGCTAGTTGCTATTCAGGAGGCGGCCGTCGAGGGTTCGTCTTCTTCAGCGTGAATGAGCCCAAATTTCTTGAGCTTGTAGCGAAGCGCGTCGCGACTGATGTCAAGCAGCCGCGCAGCGTGGGTCTGGTTGCCGTTGGCCTGCTCCATGGCCATCTCGACGAAGGAGCGTTCCACCTCTTCCAGCGAGGTGCCACCCTGGGGAATCTCCAGCCGGGGCAGGCTGCGTCCGTTGGGCAGTTGGGTGTTACTCACTGCCCCGTTGTTGCCGGCTGAAGTCTCGAACGCGGTATAAGCCGAGTGCTGCTGTGCCACCGCGAAGGGTAGAAACTCCGGATTCAAATTGTCCGTCTCTTCCAGAATCATGGCGCGTTCCACCGCGTTCTTCAGCTCGCGAACGTTGCCCGGCCAATCGTATTTCAGCATCAGCTTGCGGGTTTCGTCGGTGATGCCCCTTACCGACTTACGGAACTTGCGGTTGTAGCGGTCGATAAAGTATTCCACCAGCGGCAGAACATCGTCCTTGCGCTCGCGCAGGGGCGGCAGAAAGATCGAGATGATGGCGAGGCGGTAGTAAAGATCCTGGCGGAACTGGCTGTCGCGAACCGCCCGCTCCAAATCGCGGTTGGAAGCGGCGATCACCCGCACGTCCACCTGCATGTCGCGCACGCCGCCCACCCGCCGGATCACCTGGTCTTCCAGCACGCGCAGCAGTTTCGCCTGGAGCAGCGGCGATAGCTCGCCGATTTCGTCGAGGAAGAGCGTGCCTCCGTCGGCCATTTCAAAAAGGCCCTTCTTCATGGCCTTGGCGTCGGTGAATGCGCCCTTCTCGTGGCCGAACAGTTCAGCTTCCATCAGCGTCTCAGGGATGGCGGAGCAGTTGATGGCCACGAAGGGCTTGTCCTGGCGGCGGCTCTGGTAATGAATCGCCTTGGCGATCAGGTCCTTGCCGGTACCGCTTTCGCCCTGCACAAGAATCGTTGTGGCTTCGCTGGTGGCAATCTTGTTGACGAACGCCAGCAGCTCCGTCATCTTCTGCGACACACCAATCACGTTGTGGTATCCGGCACGACGCCGAACTTCACCACGCAGCGATTCCACCTCGGTTCGCAGACGAGTCGTTTCCAGGGCGTTTTTTACCGCGACCGAGAGTTCGTCAAAGTCGAGCGGCTTACCGACGAAGTCGTAGGCGCCAAGCTTGAGCGCGGTTTTGACGTCCTCGAGTTGGGGATCGGCGGTGATCATGATGACCGCGCGAGCGTCGCCGGATTTCTTCAGTTGTTCGAGGATTTCAATGCCACTGGAGTCGGGCAGACGCACGTCGAGCAGTACGAGGTCAGGGGTCTCGTTGCGGGCCACGCGCAGCGCAGCCGAGCCGTTGTCAGCCTCCAGAACGTGGTAACCCCACTCTTCACATTTCTGCCGGAGAGACCAACGAACGAGCTTCTCGTCGTCGACAATCAGAACTTTTTCCGCTGCCATCTACTTATCACTAGATTACTACGACCGGCGATGAGGTCAACTTTAGCGCGTCCCACGGAGGTGGGAGGCACCCTGTCGGCAGTGGTGAAATTCAAGAGGCGGGGAAGATTTGCTGCAGCGCCTTCTTGCGGTATTCGAAGGTCGAGCGCATGAGCCGCTGGAAAAGAAGATTCTCCAGCGTCGTTCCTACGACTCCGAAACCTACTTCATATTCCAAGTGATCGCGCAGCAGCGTGCCGTCACGGCCTTCCATCGACCTCGCTTCAAAAGAGTGCGTGTGCTCCCAGCGACGGAAGGGGCCTTGTTTCTGCACATCGCGAAAATGCTGGTTCAGCGAGAAGTCGACGATCTGCACGATCCAACGGTCATGAATCGGCACGTAAGGAATGACGCGGAAAGCTACCGTCATCTCCGTGCCGGCCCCCGCCATGGGCTCGAAGCCGGTGGCGAAGCGGCCTGACAAGGGAGGCGGGACGAGGTTGAGTTTGACCAGCCGCGTGCCTAGTCCAGGCGGCATGATGCGCGGCAAATTGTGCGGGTCGGCGAAGAAGGCGAAGACCCGTTCCAGCGGTGCGGCGAGCCATTGTTCCGATTCGAACCGCGCACTCACCGGTTTTGTCCCGTTTTCTGCCGAAGTCGTCGCAGTGGAATCCTCACAGTAAACGCAATTTGTAGGGTCGAATGAAGTCGGAAGGTACTATCCCTCGTGGTCCCGCAAGCCGCCGCACACTTTTCGCCAAAATCGCCGATTTCCACTTGACAGCCAACCTGAGAGGCGTAGGATACGTTCCTAAGTGGTAAGAAGTGGGAGGAAGTGGTAAGCCGCTGCCCTCCCGTGGGAGCAAATGACCCGAAACGGTTCCAGCGCCCGACACGCTTTGAAACCTGATGGTTGCTGCCTCGCGGACTGGTTGATTCGGACCTCCTCCTCTTCTTCGAGAGAACGGCATGTTTCGCGGCACGCACTTAACGCGATTGGACGACAAAGGGCGGCTCAAAATGCCCGCGGAATTCAAGCGTCTGATCGACGAGAAGTACAGCGCGCAATTCTACATCACAAGTCTCGATGGCAAGAGTGCCAAAGTTTATCCCATGGAAGAGTGGGAGGCAATCGAGCGCAAGCTGGCCGCACTCTCCAATTTCAACCCTACCAAACAGCGGTTGCTGAAGCATACGAGTTTTTACGGCCAGCAAGTGGAGTTCGACGGACAAGGGCGGCTGCTGCTGCCGGCGATTATTCGCGAGTCGGCTGAGTTGAAGGGCGAAGTGGCAGTCAGCGGATATTTGACATACCTCGAAGTGCAGAACGCGGACGCACTCCGCAAGGAAGTGCAGGAGCCGTTTACCACAGAGGATGAAGAAATCCTGGGCGGGCTGGGGATTTAGAGCGGAGAAGGCAGCAGGTTCCATTCGCGATCTCGGGATGGGAGTGAATGGACAACGGGTTTCAAGAGACGGACAGCGCCCCTGGGCGCACACATGGCGAAAGCGGCATTGGCCATGTGCCGGTTCTTTTACAAAAAGCGATCGAATTCCTGGCCGTACGGCGCGGCGGGACCTATATCGACGCAACCCTGGGGCTGGGCGGGCACAGCTGGGAAATCGCAAAACGCCTCGGCGCTCAGGGTCGTTTGATTGGCTTCGATAAGGATCCTGCGGCGTTGGAACGTGCCCGCGCGCGACTGACCAGCCCTCCTGCGGAGTTGGCTGCGGATTGGCCGGCGATGGAACTGGTGCATGCCTCCTTCGCGGAGGTGGCCGAGCATGTGGCGCCTGCGAGCGTAGACGGGTTGCTGGCCGATGTGGGCGTCAGTTCCTTGCAGTTGCAGGATGCGGCGCGCGGCTTCAGTTTTCAGGCGGATGGACCTTTGGATATGCGGATGAATCCGCTGGCCGGGGTGACCGCCGAACAAGTGGTAAATCGCTTCGATGAGCGCGAGCTTGCCGATGCGATTTACGAATTCGGTGAGGAAAGGAGGTCGCGGAGAATCGCCAGAGCCATTGTTCGGGCGCGGCCGATTACGACCACCGCACAACTTGCGGAGGTTGTCTCGGCCGCGGCCCGGCCAATGAACCAGGCCGAGCGGCGAATTCATCCGGCGACAAAAACCTTTCAGGCTCTCCGAATTCTGGTGAACCGTGAACTCGACGACCTGCGTGAGCTGCTGACATCAGCGCCCCAGGTTCTGCGGCCAGGCGGCCGGCTGGTAGTGATCAGCTTCCACTCGCTGGAAGACCGCATCGTGAAAGATGCCTTGCGGGAGGGAGCGGCGGAAGGCCGCTACAGGCTGCTGACCAAGAAGCCTGTGACGGCGGAACAAGAGGAGATCGATCGCAATCCGCGCTCCCGCAGCGCCAAGATGCGGGCGGCGGAGCGAGTTTAGGTTGCAGCGAATTGGGTTCAGTTAAGTCGTTACGATATTTCTAAACAGAAATACACAGTATCCACAGAGAATTGCACAGCCGGCAGCGGCAAAGCTGGCGGGTTCGGTGAGTTTGAGATGGGCGCGGAACCGGGTTCCGCGCAGGAGAGAAAGAGATGGCCACTTCATTGTGTTATCCGATGGCAGGGAGCACGGAGTCCTGGCAGGAAGCCGCGCAGCCGCGCGGCATGTTCATCGGCACCCCGGAGATCTACTTCGCCAAGCGCATCGACAATTCGCGTGTGGTCAGGGTGTCGGATCCGCAGCGTCGTCGCGAGATGATCTCCTTCGGTATCGTGCTGACGATCTGCTTCATGTTCGCGGTGGTCTATGTGTGGCAGCATTTCAGCTCCATCGAGTATGGGTATCGCATCGAGCAGCTGGCCACGCAACGGGACGCCATGGCCGAGGCCAACCGGGCCTTGCGGCTGGAAGAGGCGTCGTTGAAGGATCCGGAGCGCATCGACACGATGGCGCGGCAGATGGGCATGCAGCCGCCATCGCCCGGCCAGACCCAGGTGATCGACTCGAGCTTGAGCGATTCGACTCTGCCGGCGCTGGCGCAGAACACGATCTCGGTCATCTCGCTCCAGCAGTAGCGGCGGATACCGGCGAAAGAAACGGAGTTTCATCAGCGGCGGTCCGCGGGCGAGCGGACCGCTTCGCCATGTAATACAGGCGGACTTCATGGGGCTAAAGCCCCGGGTTTTTTACGGCACTCAGACGCCGGCCTGAAGGCCGGCTCTACCCGAACTCTTGGTATCCAGGGCCTTAAGGAGTGAATAGAGCAATGCGGGCGAGCGCTCCACCCAAGACACCGAGCCGTCGGCTGTATATCCTGGCTGCGATTCTGTTGCTGTGGGTGATGGCGGTGTGCTACCGCCTGGTGGACTTGCAAGTCTTCCAGTACAAGCGATTCTTCGACCTGGCCGAGCGCCAGCACAGCCGGACCATCGAAGTCGAGCCGCGCCGGGGCAACATCTATGACCGCAACGGCGCTGCGCTGGCCATGTCGATTGACGTGGACTCGGTGTTTGCAGTGCCGGGCGAAATTCCTGACAAAGAGAGTACTGCGTCGATTCTGGGCAAGGTGCTGAACCTCGATCCCCTGGAGATCGTGGCCCGCCTGAACGCTTCGCGTTCGTTTGCCTGGGTTGCTCGCAAGGTGGATGCCGACACCAGCAACCGGGTTCGCGCCCTGAATCTGCGCGGCGTTTATTTCCGCAAAGAACCGAAACGTTTCTATCCCAAGCGCGAATTGCTGGCGCAGGTCCTGGGCTATGTCGGGCTCGACGGCGAAGGGCTGGGCGGGCTGGAACGCGAGTTTAACGACGATCTGGAGGGCATCCCGGGCCAGGAGTTGATCTCCATTGACGCCCGCCGCAAGCTCTACAATCGCGTCGAGCGGATGCCCGATCCGGGGCAAAACCTGGTTCTCACCATCGACAGCACGATTCAGTACATCGCCGAGCGCGAACTTGAACGCGCCATGGAGGAGACCAAGGCGATCGCGGGCACCGTGGTGGTGCAGAACCCGCATACCGGCGAGATCCTGGCGCTGGCGAACCGTCCTACGTTCAATCCGAACGTCTTTAACAGTGTTCCCCTGGAAGCGTTGAAGAACCGCGCGGTGAGCGATATCTACGAGCCCGGCTCGGTATTCAAGATTGTGACCTATTCCGCGGCCATCGAGCAGCATCTGGTCACGCCCGAGGAGAAGATCGACTGCCAGAACGGCTCCATCGATGTTTTCGGTATGCGGATTCGCGATCACGAGAAGCTGGGCGTCGTCACGGTTGCCGAGGCGCTGGCGCACTCCAGCGACGTGGCGGCAATCAAAGTGGGCATGCGGATGGGGCCCGAGCGGTTCGATCATTACATCAAGGACTACGGCTTTGGGGCGCAGACCGGGATTGAGCTGCCGGGCGAGACACGCGGTCTGGCGAAGCCGTGGACCCGCTGGTCGAAGGTGTCGATCGGCGCCATCTCGATGGGACAAGAGATCGGCGTGACCCCATTGCAGACGATTTCCATGATTTCCACCATCGCAAATGACGGTCTCTATACCCCACCGCGCATCGTGGCTGGCGAATTACCTCCGAGCGCTTCGCCACAGCGCGTCGTCTTTCATCCTCCATTGCAGCATCGGGTGATCTCGCCCATGACGGCGGCCCAGATGAAGAAAATGATGGAAGGCGTGGTGCTCTTCGGGACCGCGAGACGAGCGATTCTTGATGGCTATACCGACGCCGGAAAAACCGGCACCGCCCAGAAGGTCGATCCCAAGACGGGCACTTATTCCAAGACAAAGTACGTCGGATCGTTCGTGGGCTTTGCACCTGTTAACAACCCTGCCGTCACCATCGAAGTGATTCTCGATTCGGCCGAGGGATTGCACCAGGGCGGTCAGGTGTCGGCTCCCGTGTTCAAACGCATTGCGCAACAGGTGCTGGAGTATATGCACGTACCGCACGATGTGGAGATCAAGAATCCGCAGAGGAATGTATTACGTGCAGCGGTGAAGGATGAAGACGTGAGCGAGGGCGACGCTGACCGGCTCGGTGCTCCCCTGCTGATGACCGACAGCGACGCCGGAGCAACGACTACGACGCAACCCGCTTCCTCCGCGCCCGTGGCGGCTGCCAGGACGCCCGACTCCGGTGGCGCGAACCTGATACCCGTCGCCGCAGCGGCGAGCATTCCAGTTTCCCAGCCCACGCCCAATCTGAGTTCGCCGCCAAACGCTGGAAACCCACAACCCGCGAAGGCGGCTGACGGTACAGTCGTGCTGGATGTGGACAGCGGCATCGTAGTCCCGACCTTTCTGGGCAAGAGTCTTCGCGCCGCCGTGGAAGTCGCGCAGCAGTCCGGGCTGGAAATCAATGCGATCGGAAGCGGCGTGGCGCGCGAGCAGTCACCGTTGCCGGGAAGCCACCTTTTGTCGGGACAGAGAGTTACGGTTCGGTTCAGTCACTGAGGTGGAGATCCACCCGGGAATTACCTCGTGGTTCTGGAACGGAACCGGCGGCGCGGTTGCCCGGTTAAGGGGCCTTCTGCTAAGGTTACATGTAACTTCCGAAGAGAAGACAATGGCAGTCCGAAATCAAACTAAGTCCTCGCGGAACAAGGTGAGAGCACATCGGGAGCGGCTGCGTCGACAGGGGCTACGTCCCATCCAGATTTGGGTGCCTGACGTGCGCTCGCCCGAGTTTGCGGCAGAGGCGCATCGGCAATCTCTCGCCATCGCACGAAGCGCGCAAGAAAAGGAAGATCAGGCGTTCGTCGACTCTGTAGCGGATTGGGACGACGCGTGAAGCGAGGGGAGATCTGGACCGTCTCCGGGGACAAAGAGTATGCCCGCAAACCTCGTCCGGTTGTGATCCTCCAGGATGATCGTTTCGATCGCACGCACTCCATTACGGTCTGTGGGTTCACGACCAATCCGACACCAGCCCCCCTGTTCCGCCTGCTGGTTGAACCCAGCAAGAGTAATGGACTGCGCTTCGAGTGCCGTCTTATGGTGGACAAGATCATGACTGTAGCTAAGTCGAAGATTGGCGTGCGCATCGGCCGACTTGCCGACGAAGATATGATCCGGCTAAACCGCGCGGTTCTGGTTTTTCTTGGGATCGCGGGTCCGGTCAACAAGCGGATTGAAGAATAAACCCGGCATGGTTGCGAAATCTCACACCTGGTCTCGTTCAGAGTTTGCCCGGCGTGCCGGTGACTTTACTGAGGCGTCGAGATGAACTTCCTTCAGTTGCTCGATGGTGCCGAGGTTCTCGCGCAGCAGGGCAATCCCGATATTTCCGGGCTCGACTATGACAGCCGGCGGGTGCAGCCGGGATGGTGTTTCGTCGCCATGCGCGGCGGCACTACGGACGGCAATCGTTACATCGACGCGGCTTTGGCTGCCGGAGCCGTGGCCGTCGTCAGCGATTCGTTGCCTGCGAGAGAGGGCGTCGCCTGGGCACAGGTCCCCCATGGACGGCGCGCGCTGGCGCGGCTGAGCGCCAACTTCTATGGCCGTCCGGCAGAGCATTTGAGTGTCACCGGAATCACCGGCACCAACGGCAAGACCACGACGACGTTCCTGCTCAATGCGATGCTGCGAGCGGCAGGACCCGCAAAGCTGTGCTGCTGGGCACGGTCGAGTATCGCATTGCCGATGAGATCATTCCCTCGCCGCACACCACGCCGGAAGCCCTGGAGTTGAATCAGATATTCGCCCGCGCAGTGGGTGCCGGTTGCACAGAGGCCGTGATGGAAGTCTCCTCGCACGCGCTTGAGCAGGAACGGGTCTATGGCGTGCCCTTCGATGTTGCGGTGTTCAGCAACCTTACCCGCGATCACCTCGACTACCACGCCACCATGGAGAACTACTTCGATTCCAAGGCGGCTTTATTCAAGGGGTTGGGCACCGAGCCGCCAAGGGTTGCCGTGATCAATACGGACGACGAGTACGGTCAACAGCTCATCAGGTTGTGTAAGGGATGCCGGCAAGTTCTCACGTATGGCATCGAGCGCGGTGACTTTCATGCGAAGGAGACTCGAGATCCACACCAGCGGAACCAGATTCACGCTGAGCCATGCCCGATCGCGAGGTACCGCTGTGGTCTCCCCTGCTGGGCCGGGTGAATGTCTATAACCTCCTTGCCGCCTCCGCCGCGGCTTATGCGAGGGGTATTGAGCCGGCGGCGATCGCCGAGGCCATCAGCGAGACCGACCGGGTCGCGGGCCGCTTCGAGCAGGTCGATGCCGGGCAGCCCTTCACCGTGATCGTGGACTATGCGCACACGGACGATGCGCTGCGCAATCTTACGGCCGTCGCGCGCGACTTTCTGGCACAACGTGGCAGTTCGGGACGAGTCATCACCGTGTTCGGCTGCGGCGGCGATCGTGACCGCGCCAAGCGGCCCTTGATGGGCGAAGCTGCCGGACGCGGCAGCGACTTCGTGGTGCTGACCAGCGACAATCCCCGCAGCGAGAATCCCATCGACATCATCAACGATGCGTTGCCCGGTTTGCAGCGCAGTGGCACGCGCTACGCGCTGGAGCCTGACCGCCGCAAAGCCATCGCTCTGGCAATCCGTGAGGCGGCCAGCGGCGACATCGTTCTGATCGCCGGCAAGGGGCACGAGAAGGTACAGGTCACGCGCGACGGTGCAGCACCGTTCGACGATATTGAAGTCGCGCGCAAGGCTCTGCTGCACGCGGGCTACGGCACCGAGGAAGCTGCCGAGGTGACGCGTCCATGAAGCTCGCGGTGTCCCGGGCGGCAGAGATGATGAGCGCTTCCGGCGAATTGGAGTACCACGCCGTTGCCACCGGGTACTCTATCGATTCCCGCACCCTGCAACCGGGAGACCTCTTCTTTGCGGTGCGCGGCGAGCGGCTCGACGGCCACGACTTCGTCGAAGCCGCGCTGGCGAAAGGCGCGGTTGGCGCGGTTATTCGGGTGGATCAGCATTCGCGCTTCCCTGCCGATTCGCGGCTGTTGACCGTCCACGATCCGCTTGCGGCACTGCAGAACCTGGGGGCCGCAGTGCGGCGCGTATGGGGCAGACCTTTGATCGGGGTCACGGGATCGGCGGGCAAGACGACGACGAAAGAAGTCATCGCACATGTGCTCTCCACCAGGCATCGGGTGCTGAAGTCGCAGGGCAATCTGAACAATCACTTCGGCATGCCTCTGCAGTTGCTGAAGCTTGAACCGGAACACGATCTTGCGGTCGTCGAGATGGGCATGTCGCACGCCGGCGAGATCCGCGCCCTGGCCCACCTGGCGCAGCCGAACTGCGGAGTCGTGACCATGGTGGCGCCGGTGCACTTGGAGTTCTTCGGCTCGATCGCCGATATCGCGCGGGCTAAGTACGAGCTGATCGAAGCGCTTCCCCCGGGCGGTCTTGCCGTATTGAATGCCGACGATGACTACGTCTCGCAGTTTGGCCGGGACTTTCACGGTAAGGTGGTGACCTTCGGCGTGAATCGGCCTGCGGATGTGAGTGCCCGGAACATCGAAGCGCGAGGTCCGCTGGGTTCCATCTTCGACATATCTGCCGAGGGCAAAACCGTGCGTGCCAGGCTGCCTCTCTTAGGCGAGCACAACATTTACAACGCGCTGGCGGGCGTTGCCGTGGGATTGCAATACGGGGTGCCGCTCCACGCTGCCGCCGAGTCGCTGATGAGCCTGAGCGCGGGAGACAAGCGCGGCGAAGTTCTGCACTATGGCGGAGCAATCGTGATCAACGATTGCTACAATTCGAATCCGAAGGCCCTCGACAGTATGGTTCGTTCGTTGGCGCAGGTTTCCGGGCAACGCCGCATTGTGGTGGCGGGCGAGATGCTCGAACTCGGCGCTGCCGGCGAAGCCATGCATCGCGACTGCGGCTCGCACATGGGGCAGTACGGCGTCGATTTGCTCATTGGAGTTCGAGGCCTGGCCCAGGCAATGGTTGACGGTGCCAAGCGCGCGGGTGTTCATGCGCAGTTCATGAGCTCGCCGGAAGAAGCGGGCGAGTGGTTGCGCAGCGAAGTGAAGCCGGGCGACGTCGTCCTGCTGAAAGCCTCGCGGGGCGTACGCCTGGAGCACGCTCTGGAAGTCTGGATGGGTAAGGCGCCGGGTCTGGCGCACTAGGGCGACGGCCACACGAATCTAACGACGGGGAAGAATTTGCTCTATTGGCTGCTGTACCAGAAGGGTTTTCTGGTCTTTCATATCGGCCCGTTCCGTATCTTCCGCTATCTGACATTCCGTACTGCGTTCGCCAGTCTGACGGCATTGTTCATCGGCCTGGTGATTGGCCCAGCGGTGGTGAGACGGTTGCGGGACTTTCAGATCGGCCAGTACATCCGTGAGGACGGCCCCAAGGCACATCAGAAGAAAGCCGGCACGCCGACCATGGGTGGTCTGCTGATTGTGGTCGCTACTATCGTTCCGACTCTGCTGTGGGCCGACCTGAGCAACCGCTTTGTGTGGATCGCGGTTCTGGCCATGGTGTCGTTTGGAGCCATCGGCTTTACTGACGACTATCTGAAGGTCGTACATCGCCGCAATCTTGGGCTTACCGGCCGTTCCAAGCTTGCCTACCAGTTTCTGGCGGCCTTTGTAGTGGCGGCGATTTTGATCGGCCTGCAGAAGTACGGCCTATACTCGACGCGCCTGATCGTCCCTTTCGCCAAGCACTTCCGTCCCGACCTGGTCATCGGCAGCCTGCAGCACACCCACCTTTGGCCTCTGGCCTTTCTGCCGTTCTTCGTGTTTGTGGCTCTTGTACTGGTCGGCTCCAGCAATGCAGTGAATCTGACGGACGGCCTCGATGGATTGGCGATCGGCTGCACCGTGATCGCTGCCGGGGCGCTGACGGTCCTCACCTACGTCAGCGGCCACGCATTGTTTGCCGATTATCTGGAACTGTCCAAAATGCCCCAGGTATCCGAAGTGACCATTTTCTGCGGCTCGATGGTGGGCTCGGCCATTGGGTTTCTCTGGTATAACGCCCATCCCGCCGAGGTCTTCATGGGCGATGTTGGCTCACTGGCGCTGGGCGGAGCCATCGGCACGGTGGCGGTCATCATCAAGCAGGAACTGCTGCTGCCGTTTATTGGAGGCATCTTCGTGATCGAAGCGGTTTCGGTAATGCTACAGGTGGGCTCGTACAAGCTGCGCAAGAAACGTATCTTCAAGATGGCGCCCATCCATCATCACTTCGAATTACTGGGCTGGAGCGAGTCGAAAGTGATCGTCCGCTTCTGGATCGCCTCTCTGGTGTTTGCACTCTTTGCTCTCACCACGTTGAAGTTGCGCTAAGCAGCCGCGGACGTGGCACAATGACGAGTCTGGTGAATTCCGTGATCAATCTCAAGGGCCGACGTGTGCTGGTGGTCGGGCTGGGCAAGTCGGGTGTTGCGAGCGCCCTCTTTCTGGCGCAGCAAGGCGCGCGTGTGGCTGTCTCTGATGCCAAGTCCGAAGAGCAGCTTCGCTATGAGATTCCTTTGCTGCTCGACCAGGGCATCAGCGTCGAGACCGGCCAGCACAGCGAGCGCACCTTCCGCGAGCAGGATCTGATCGTCGTCAGCCCTGGCGTGCCGGTGGATGTTCCGCAATTGGTGCATGCCCGAGAGCGCGGGATTCCCATCATCGGCGAGGTCGAACTGGCGGCGCGATTCTTAAAAGGCAAGATCGTGGCCATCACCGGTTCGAACGGCAAGACGACGACCACCGCGCTGGCAGGCGAGATTCTGGTTGCCGGAGGGCAGAAGCCGCTGGTCGGTGGCAACATTGGAACTCCGGCGATCAGCTTCGTCGAGAGCGCAACGGACGATACCTGGGTGGTGCTCGAGATCAGCAGCTTTCAGCTTGAAACCATCGACACCTTCCGTCCAAAGATCGCGGTAGTGCTGAACGTTACGCCTGACCATCTCGACCGCCACTACACCTTCGAAAACTATGCGGCGGCGAAGACGCGCATCTTCGAGAACCAGACCGCCGCCGACTTTGCCGTTCTGAATGCCGACAGCGAACCGTGCGTCACCATGGCGGAGAAATCGCAGGCGCCGGTGTACTGGTTCAGCCGGCTGAAGGAAGTTGGCCGGGGAGCGTTTGTGAGTAACGGCCGCATCTTCTGGCGCGATGTCCACGGCGAACGCGAGATCATGCTGGTCGAAGAAATCTCGCTCAAGGGCGCGCACAACCTGGAGAATGCTCTTGCCGGCGTTTGCATTGGAATGCTGGCTGGAGTCGAAGCGGCATCGATCCGCAGCGCGATCTCCAACTTTAAGGCGGTCGAACATCGCCTGGAATATGTGGCCACGGTCCACGGTGTCGAATACTTTAACGACTCGAAAGCGACCAACGTAGACGCAACCCTCAAGGCGCTGGAGTCGTTTCCCGGCGGCATACATTTGATCCTCGGCGGCAAAGACAAAGGCAGCGATTACGCGGTGCTGAACACTTTGCTTTCCGAGCGAGTGAAGCGTGTATACACCATTGGAGCGGCGGCAGCGAAGATTGAGTCGCAAGTGCGCGGCACCGAAGTCGTAAGCGCGGGGACGCTGGAAGCGGCGGTTAAGCGGGCTTCGGAGGCGGCAACGCCGGGCGATGTGGTCCTGCTCGCGCCGGCTTGCGCCAGCTTCGACCAGTTCGACAGCTACGAACACCGCGGTCGCGTTTTCAAGGCGCTCGTTGCTCAACTCGCTGCCAAAGAAACTGCGCAGCAGCATGTGGGGACCGGCACGCGCGGAGGCAACGTGTAATGGCCAAGCGGGTCAGCGTTGACAAGTGGCTGTTTACCGTCACCCTGGTGCTGGTCTTCATCGGGCTGGTGATGGTGTTCAGCGCCTCGGCGGTGATGGCGAAAGAGCGCTTCGGCTCCCCCTATGATTTTCTGCTGAGACAACTGGCCTGGGCTGGCGCCGGTATCGCCGCGATGCTTGTGGTCATGAACATCGACTACAAGAAGTTTCGCCGGCCCTCGGTGGTATTCACATTCCTGGGAGTTACATCGCTGTTGCTGATCGCGGTGTTTTTCTTTCGCGACTCGCACAATACCCATCGCTGGATCAAGTTTGGCGGGTTCTCGTTGCAGCCATCGGAGCTGGCGAAACCTGCGCTCATCCTCTATCTCGCCTACTTTCTGGAAACCCGCTGGGAGCAGATCGCAGACTGGAAGCACGTGTTGATTCCCGCGGCTGCGCCCATGGTGCTCTTGTGCCTGCTCATCGTGAAGGAGCCTGATCTGGGTACGGCGATCGCTTGTGCCGCCATTACGGCATCGATCCTCTTCGTTGCGGGCATGAGCACACGTTATCTCTGGTATGGCCTGGCGGCAGCGTCGCTGCCCTTGTACTTCCTGATCGTGCGCGTGCCGTGGCGCTGGGCTCGCGTGCAGGCGTTTCTCGACCCATTCAAGGATCCGCAGGGCAAAGGCTTCCACATTATTCAGTCGATGATTGCGGTGAGCACCGGCGGCCTGGCCGGACTGGGCCTGATGGAGGGCAAGCAGAAGCTCTTCTACCTGCCTGAGCCGCATACCGACTTCATCTTCGCGGTTACTGCCGAAGAGCTTGGCCTGTGGGGATCGCTGATTGTGGTCGCGCTGTTCGCCATCTTCCTGTATCGCGGCGTCCGCGTGGCTCTGCGCACCGAAGACATGTTCGCCAAGTTTCTGGCGACAGGTATCACGTCGATGGTGGTGGTGCAGGCGCTGTTCAACATCAGCGTCGTGCTCGCGATGGTGCCAGCCAAGGGCATTCCTTTACCGTTTATCTCTTACGGCGGTTCCTCACTGTTTCTCACCCTGGCAAGCGTGGGTGTGTTGCTGAACATCACCCAGCAGACGGACTAAGCCATGCGCGTCATCCTGGCGGGAGGCGGCACCGGCGGCCACGTTATTCCTGCGCTGGCGATTGCCCAGCAACTGCGCTCGCGATATCAGGCGGATGTGGTATTTGTCGGTACGCCACGGGGCATCGAGACGCGCCTGGTTCCTGCCGCCGGATTCGAACTGCGCCTGATCCAGGTGGGGGCCCTGAATCGCGTCGATTTCGCCACGCGCCTTAAAACCGTGCTTGACCTCCCGCGAGCCATAGCGGCCTCGGCCGCGATCATCAGCGAGTTTCGTCCGGATGTGATGATCGGAGTCGGTGGATACGCTTCTGGGCCTGCGATGCTGGCCGCCGGGCATGATGAGCATTCCCACCGTAGCCTTTGAACCCAACGTGGTGCCCGGATTCGCCAATCGCCTGGTAGCGCCGATGGTGCGTGCCGCTGCGGTACATTTCGCCGCGACGCGGCGCTACTTCCGCAACGCTCGGGTTACTGGCGTTCCCGTGCGCGGCGAGTTCTTCGATGTCCCGCCAAGGCCGGTCAATACACGGCCCACCGTGCTCGTCTTTGGAGGCAGCCAGGGCGCGCATGCCATCAACCAGGCAGTACTGCAGGCCCTGCCGCAGCTGGTGGAAGTCGTACCGTCCATTCACGTGATTCATCAGACCGGCGAAAAAGACTATGAAGAGGCGCAAGCGGCTTACCTGCGCCTTATGACCTCGGCGGAGATTTCGCCCTTCATCGACGACATGCCAGGAGCGTTCGCACGCGCCGACCTGCTGGTGTGCCGCTCCGGCGCCAGTACGGTTGCTGAGATCACGGCGGCGGGCAAACCTGCGATCTTCATCCCACTGCCTACTGCAGCAGACGACCATCAGCGCCACAACGCCGCCATTCTAGCGTCGGCGAATGCCGCCCGCTTGTTACCCCAGTCGGAGCTGTCGCCCGCTCGTCTCGCACACGAGATTGCGTCACTGCTGCGCGACCGTGCCTTGCTGGCGAGAATGTCAGAGGCTGCCCGAGCTTTCGCTCATCCCGATGCCGCGGCAGAAATCGCGTCTCTTGCGGCCCGTGCCGCCGGCGTGCCCGATCCAGCAGCGGTAGCGTAAAATCTGCCTTCGACATGTTTGCCAAGATTCAGCGTATTCATTTCGTCGGCATTGGCGGCATTGGCATGAGCGGCATTGCCGAGGTGCTGCTCAATCTTGGCTACAAGGTATCAGGCTCGGACCTGAAGGCTTCCGCCATGACCCAGCGTCTTGCGGCTTTAGGCGCGATGACCTTTGAAGGCCATCGCTCCGGGAACGTGCACGGCGCCGAAGTCGTGGTTACCAGCTCTGCCATCGCTCCCGACAATCCCGAAGTCGTGGCCGCTCACACCATGCATATCCCAGTGATTCCCCGCGCCGAGATGCTGGCGGAGCTCATGCGGTTGAAGTACGGCATCGCAATCGCCGGCATGCATGGAAAGACCACCACGACCTCGATGGTCGCCGCAGTGCTCGCAGCGGGAGGTCTGGACCCCACTGTGGTTGTTGGAGGGAGAGTGGATGCCATGGGCTCGAATGCCCGGCTCGGCAAGTCGCAATATCTGGTTGCCGAAGCCGATGAGAGCGACCGCTCATTCCTGAAGCTGTCGCCCATCTTATCGGTCATCACCAACGTCGATCGCGAGCACATGGATTGCTATCGCGACATGCAGGATGTGGAGCAGACGTTTCTTGCCTTCATGGATCGCGTTCCTTTTTACGGCATGATCGTGGCCTGTAATGACAACGACAAATTGCGCAGGCTGCTGCCGGCGGTACATCGCCGCACCGTGACCTACGGAACGCGCAAGGACTCTGATTTCCGCATTTCGGATTTGCGCTCCGGAGCCGCTGAAACTGGACGGCTGGCGCTGAGCAGGTTTGCCGTGAGTTATCGGGGACAGGACCTCGGCGAATTCGTGCTCCATGTTCCCGGCGAACACAATGTGCATAATGCCACGGCTGCAATCGCCGTCGGTATCGGACTGGATGTGCCCGTCGAGGCCATACGTCGCGGGTTGGAGCACTTCAATGGTGTCGACCGGCGCTTCCAGCTAAAAGGGCGGGCCGCCGGGGTCACAGTCATCGACGATTACGGGCATCACCCAACTGAGATCCGTGCGACTCTGGCGGCGGCGCGGCAATGTGGCTTCGGAAAAGTGCACGTCATCTTTCAGCCGCACCGCTATACGCGAACGCAACTTCTGCTGGATGAGTTCGCGACCGCATTTCAGGACGCCGATTCCCTGCTGGTGCTCGACATCTACGCCGCCAGCGAGCCTCCTATCCCAGGGATCACAGCAGAGCTCCTGGCCAGCCGTATATCCCGGGCTAGCGGTCCAGCGCGTTACGTGCCGTCCTCCTCCGAGGCCATCTCCCTGGCGGCTGAGGCAGCGCAACCCGGCGACATGGTCCTTACTCTCGGCGCAGGCAATGTCTCGCAGCTCGGACCACAATTGTTGGAGGCGCTCGAAAGCCGACACGCTATTCGCACTTAGGGCAATCACCACACCGCCTCCGGACCTGTTCTTCGCACCGCCATTTACTCTTCTGGTTCAAGATTGCCAGCGATCGTCATGCCGCCGATTCTCTCGTACGCTAGGCGCTGGAAAACAGCTATAGTGAGGCCAATACCCGAAGTTTTGGGGGTTTCACCCGGTTTTTCATGGCGCGCAAGAACGCACCCACCATCCCGGAGGACGAACTCGAAGACCGCGTGAGCGCGTCGGCTGCCCGGTCGCGCTTTGACGATTCACCGCTTGACGCCCGTGTGCTCGATCTGGATGACGAAGCCGAGTCGCCGTTTCTGCGCGGACAGAAGCGGGTTCCGGTGCGCCGCGGCGCGCTCCCGCGCAAGGCTGCCGGACGGCTCAAGCTTGGTGTAGTTCTGATTCTGGTCGCAGCATGTGCCGTCTTCGTCTGGCTAACTCTGTACCGCTATGGCACGACGTCGTGGCGTTTTCGCATCGATTCCAGCGACGATATTGAAGTCCAGGGCAGCGGCAATGTAAGCCATGCCCAGGTGATGGATGTGATGGGCGGTGACCTCGATCGCAACATCTTCTTCGTGCCGCTGGTCGAGCGAAAGAAGCAACTGGAAGCGATTCCCTGGGTGCAGACGGCTGCGGTGATGCGTTTCCTGCCGAATCATTTAAAGATCGTCGTCAAAGAACGGGTTCCGGTGGCCTTCGTCGAGGTCAACTCGCGCATTGCGCTGATCGACCGCAACGGCGTAGTGATGGATCTGTTGCCGGGGCAGCAGGCCAGCTACTCGTTCCCGGTCATTGTAGGTGTGTCCGACTCCGAGCCGTCGTCAACGCTGGCAGCGCGGATGAAATTGTATACGCAGTTTATGCGCGAGCTCGACTCGGGTGGCGCGCAATATTCGCACGATATCAGCGATGTCGATCTCTCCGATCCTGACGATGTGAAAGCAACCGTAACCGATCCCCACGGCGCCGTGCTGGTGCATCTGGGGTCGTCGAACTTTCTGGAGCGCTTCAAGGTCTACGTCACGCACGTGCAGGAGTGGCGTGCTCAGTTTGCGAAGCTGGAGTCGGTCGACCTGCGTTACGAACACCAGGTCATCGTCAATCCTGATACGCATTCGAACGACATTCAGTCCAAAAACCCTTCTGCCGGGGCTTCGAGAGAGAGCGGTCAGTCTCCGGCACAGAAGAAGAATGCGTCACCTCATAAAGGCATGAAGAATCAATAGACGATGGCCAGTCAAACTGAGAATCTGCTCACGGTGATCGACGTCGGTAGCGCCAAGACGTGCGTTATCGTCGCCGAAGTACACGAATACGCCCTGCGCTATCGCGGGCATGGCATCTCCGACTCGCGCGGCATGCGCAAAGGCGTGATCGCCGATCTGGACAAGGCGGTGGACTCGATCAGGAAGGCGGTTGAGGACGCCGAAAACATGGCGCAAGCGCCGGTCGAGCACGCCGTGGTCGGCATTGCCGGCTCGCACATTCGAGGCGTGAATAGCCACGGAGGCATCTCGCTCGGCAACCGCACGCGGGAGATCAGCCGCGACGACGTGCGCTCGGCTGTCGAGAAGGCGCGAAACATTGCTCTGCCGGAAGATCGCGAACCGCTGCACCTGCTGCCGCAGGAATTCATTATCGATGGGCAGCCCGGAGTGCACGATCCCGCCGGATTGATGGGCAAGAAGCTGGAAGCGCGGGTGCATGTCGTTACCGCCAGCGGCACCGCGACCCAGAATGTCGTGTCCGCCATGAATCGGGCCGGCATTCACGTCGACGACACGGTATTCGAGGGACTCGCCTGCGCCGACTCGGTCCTGCAGACCGATGAGCGCGAGCTTGGCGTCTGCCTGGTGGATATCGGAGCCGGCTCCTCGGACCTGATCGTGTACTACGAAGGCGTAGTCATTCACACCGGAGTCGTGCCCATCGGCGGAGATCACTTCACCAACGATGTTGCCGTCGGCTTCCGCACGCCGATTCCTGACGCCGAAAACATCAAGAAGATGTTCGGATGCGCCGTCGTGACGCGCATCCCCGAAGGCAACGAGATCGAAGTACCTTCCGTCGGCGACCGTCCTTCGCGACTGATGCAACAGCGCATGCTGGGCGAGATCCTCGAACCGCGCTCGCGCGAGTTGATGGAGTTGCTGCGCGATCACCTGCGGCAGGCAGGCGTCTACGAGTTGCTGGGAGCGGGTGTGGTCTTTACCGGCGGAGGTTCACGGCTCAATGCCTTACTGGATGTGGGCGAAGACATTGTGCGTCGCGTAGTGCGTTTGGGATATCCCGTACCGATCGCCAAGCTGCCGTCGAACCTGTTGGAACCGGAATTTGCGACTGCCATCGGCATGGTGCTCTATGGGCATCGGGCGCGGCAGGCACGCATGAACATCGATCGTGGTATCGGAGCCAAACTCAAAGCCCTGTTCGCAAGACAGAACGCATAAACAACCGGCATTTCCGGCTTCGTCGCGGCGAAGCCTATTGGGGTAACGATGATCGAAGATTTCAACGACAAGAACCAGCCTGAAAACGATATTCGCATCCATTTCAACGAAGAGATTCTGAACAGCGCCAAGATCAAGGTCATCGGCGTGGGTGGCGGGGGAGGCAACGCCGTCAATCGCATGATCGAGTCGCACCTGGAAGGTGTGGAATTTGTAGTGGCGAACACCGACCTGCAGGCGCTGAAGCTCTCGAACGCGCCGGTGAAGCTGCAGCTGGGCGTCAAGCTCACCAATGGGCTAGGCGCGGGCGCGAATCCCGAGGTGGGCCGCAAGGCCGCTCTCGAGGATGCGGATAAGATCATCGAAGCTCTAGAGGGCGCTGACATGGTGTTTGTCACAACCGGTCTCGGAGGCGGAACCGGAACTGGAGCAGCTCCAATCATCGCCTCGCTGGCCAGCGAGATGGGGGCGCTCACGGTCGCGGTCGTGACCAGACCGTTCAACTTCGAAGGCAAGCGCCGCCAGTCCCAGGCCGATCACGGGCTGCAGGAGCTGATTGACTCCGTTGACACGACGATCGTGATTCCTAACGAGAAGCTGCTCGCGGTCGCCAAAGACGCCGGCTTCTTCGAATCGTTCCGGGTGGCCGACGACATTCTGCGTCAGGCGGTGCAAGGCATCTCGGACATCATCACCATCCCCGGCATCATCAATCGCGACTTCGCCGACGTGAAGACCATCATGGCCGGCATGGGATACGCAGTGATGGGCACCGCGACTGCGCGCGGCGAGAATCGCGCCATTCAGGCGGCACAAGCGGCGATCGCGTCACCACTGCTGGAAGCCGGCGCCATTGACGGAGCCCGCGGCATCCTGATCAACGTTACCGGATCGAGTTCGCTCCGTCTGGCCGAAGTCAACGAAGCTTCCACCATCATCCAAAGCGCGGCGCATGAGGACGCCAATATCATCTTCGGCGCGGTCCTGGACGAGAAGATGAAGGACGAGGTGAAAATCACCGTGATTGCGACGGGCTTCAAAGACACGGCGATGGGCCGCCAGCATTCCAATACAGCGGCCGCCGAGATTTTGCATAGCGCGCGTCCGGCGGCCAGCGTGCAGGCTACGTACGAAGTTTCCGCCATGCGACCGCCGGAACCCGTCGTCAGCAGGCCGGCGCCGGTACCTCCGGCTGAGGCGGCGCGTCCGCCGCAATTCGATCCCATTCCCGCAGCTGATCGCCCGCGATTCACGCACTATGTTCCAGACAATCTGGATGACGTCGACTCCGAGATCGTCCGTCATGCCATGCCCAAGGAGGAAATCGAGGCCGGCCCCGATGGATTATGCTCACGATTCGGAAGTGTGGCGTTCGCCGGATCAGCTTGAGCGAGCCTTCGCCGCGGTGCCGGCCCATGAGGTCCCGCCGGCGATTGACACCGTCAGCAGCAGCGTCAACATCGCCTACGATGCTGACGATTTGGAGATTCCGGCGTTCCTGAGGAAGCGGGGCGAGGCATAGCCGTTCCGCAAGAAAATCAGAAGCCCGTCCTCGCTCCTAAGGACGGGCGTTTTTGTGTCATGAATTTGAGCTAGACCTATTGGATGCCCTGCGGCTTCTGCGACATCAGCTCGGAGAAGCGCTTGTCGGTCCGCAGGGTGGCGAACTCGGGTTCGCTGTAGACCTTCTGGATTCCTTTGAACCCATCCTCCATCGCCTTGCGCAGATATTCGAGCGAGCGGTCGAAGTCTCCGAGTTGGGCATACATCTTCGCCACCATGAACTGGAAGGCGGCACGATCTTCCGGAGTGCTGGCAAGGGCGACGATGCCTGCCCGCGAGTGATGCTCGAAGACGGCGGGATCGAGGGTGAAGGCGGTGCGGAACTGTGCCGCCGAGTCCGCATATTCGTGTTTGTCGAAATATGCCGAGCCAAGGTTGTAGTGGAAGTCGGCCGACTCAGGACGCAACGAAAGAGCCTTCTGATAATACTTCACCGCTTTGCCGAAGTTCTTCTTCACCAACTCAATATAGGCGCGGTTGTTGTAATACTTGGGTTCGTTCTTATCCATGCGAATGGCGCGGTCGAAAGCCTTCTGGGCGTCATGCACGTGCTGGCTAAGCAAATACACCATGCCGAGCTTGTTCCACAGCGCAGCCGTAGGCTGCTTGGCGATGGCGGCTTTGTAGCAGTCGATCGAATCCAGGTAGCGTTTTTGCAGACGCAACTGGTCGGCCTGCGCCTCCAGTTCGTACGGAGACGCATTAGGCGCAGGGATGGCTGACGCTGGGGGTTGGGATAAGCCTTGCGGTGAATCCATCGCCGACGCACAGGCGGGCCCAACCGCCAGGCAGAATCCCAATATTATCCTCGGAAGCAGCGAACGCGACGATCGGAGACGATCCATGGCTGGACCTCCAAACCCCTGTGTGCTTCATTTTAGACTTATTTTGGCGGGGAAGTGTTCCCATTTTTGTCAGCATTCGTCCCGGTATTCTGCTGTTGGTCCCCGTTGTCGCCCTTGCCCCCAAAGAGACGTCCGAAGAACCCCTTCTTTTTCTTGGGGGCAGCTTCTGGATTCTGTCCCGCTGGGCCATTGACGCTGCTGGTTGTGGCAGGCGCCGCCGGACCCTGCCCGGACGGCACTGGGCCGTTGGTCGTGGGCGGAGGAGGGGTTACCGATGGCGGGCCCAATCCAAAGATCTTGCTGAAAATGCCACGGTGGTCTCCCATGGCCTGATCGCAGGTCTGCGTCGGTTCCGTCCCGGCAATAAACGCGATCGTGTACGTCTGCGGGCAAGATGACGTGGCCAGGCGGTTGGTGACCTTGTCGAGAGTGACTTCGACCACCCCTGAGGGCGCCGGAAACTCATGGGTGTCGGCGTACTGCGGAAGCTTGACGGCACGCTTCATGAACTCCGCCCAAATAGGCGCGGCTGTGGCACCGCCGCTCAGCTTCAGATCGCTGTAGTCGTCATTGCCGACCCAAACGATGCACAGCAAATTGCTGGTGTATCCCGCGAACCATGCATCGTGCGAAGTCCCGGTCTTGCCCGCCGCCGGAGGCACAAAGCCGCGCGCCCGCACCGGATAGCCGGTACCGTTGTTAATGACCGCCTCCAACATGGTGGTGACAACGTACGCTACCCGCGGATCCAGAACCGACTTGCTGTCGGTGTGATACTCGTCAAGCGTGTTGCCGCGCGCGTCGCGAACCGACTTCACCATGAGCGGTGATATGTGGGTACCGCCGTTGGCGAATACGGTGTAAGCACCCGCCATGTCCATTGGTGTGGCGCCATAGGATCCCAGCGCGATCGAGGGCGTAGCCCGCACACTTGCGATCCCGGCTGCCTTCGCCAGCGACGCCACTTTATCGAAGCCGACCGCCTGTCCGACCCTTACAGTCGCGTTGTTCAGCGACTCGGCCAGTGCGTAGCGAGCGGTTACCTCGCCGTGATATTCCTGCTTGTAATTGCGCGGCTCGTAGACATCTTCACCGAAAGCGATGCTGACCGGCGAGTCGTCCACCAGAGTGGCAGGCGTAAAAGGTCCGTTGGTAGCCACTCCGAGGCCGCCTCCGGCTTCAGGATCACTGTTCGGCACCGAGGCTAACTGCGCGCCAGTCAAGTCCGTGTTGATGGCCGCAGCGTAGACAAACGGTTTGAAGATGGAACCGGTAGGCCGCTTGGCAACAGCGTGGTTCAGTTGGCTCAAACCGTAATTACGCCCGCCGACCAGGGCCAGCACCTCTCCGTTGTGGGGATCGAGCGCCACCAGCGCAACCTGGGGCATGGGGCCGGAATCTACCTTGGTCTCGATTTTTGCGGTCTTGCCTGTGCCGATTTTTGTCTTGTGGGTACGGCGCTTGATGACCTGCTCATCGACGATCTTCATGCCCTCGTCGATCGCCTCCGCCGCGGCCCGCTGCAAATCGGGATCGACTGTGGTGTACACCCGGTAAGCCTGCTCATTGAGTTCAGTCTCGCTGTACTGATTACTGAGCTGGTCCTTCACGAGGTCCACGAAATAGGGAGCATCGCTGGCTTCCACGTTGGGAGTAGCCAGCTTGAGCGGTGTCGCCTTCGCGCGGTCCGACTGTTCGCGGGTGATAGCGCCGGTTTCGACCATGGAATCCAGCACGAGATTGCGGCGTTCCAGTGCGCGCTCCGGATGGCGGTACGGCGACAGATAGCTGGGCCGTTGAATAATGCCGGCCAGCAACGCCGCCTCGGGCAGCGTCAGATTCTTGATGTCCTTGCCGAAATACGCCTTGGCCGCTTCTCCCAGGCCGCTGATGCTGAACGAACCCCGCTGGCCCATCGGCACTTCATTGGCATACATCTCAAAAATGCGCTGCTTGGAGAACTTCTGTTCCAACTCGATGGCAATCAGCATCTCGGTCAGCTTGCGCTTGATCGTCTTCTGCGGGGTGAGGAAGAATCCTCGCGAGAGCTGCATGGTGAGCGTGGAACCGCCCTGGCTGCGATGTCCATGCAGAACATCGCTGACACCCGCTTCCAGCAGGCGGTAGTAGTTGACGCCATTGTGTTGCATGAAGCGGCGGTCTTCGATGGCGATTACTGCATTGACCAGGTCCGGGGGGATGTCGTCGTACCTAACGATCTGGCGTTTCGAGCGATCCTGCCCTTCGAAAAGCGCGGTCACGAGCCGCGGCTCCAGCTCATAGGCTTGAAGTTGCCGGTCGCTCCCGCTGCTGGACGTGATCTCGCTAACCTTGCCGTCTGCCGTATGAATCACGGCCCCACCCGCTCCATGGAAGGACTCCGGGCCGGGCAGAATTTCGATTCCATTCCTCACAAACTTGAAGTGCCCTACCTGCGAATCGCTCTCCTTCGACGCTTCCGTGTAGCCTGCATGGCGCAGATCGGACGCAATCGTTTGCGCGTCGAACGTGCTGCCCACTTCCACCGTTACTGGCCGAGCGTAGATCCGGGCGGCATTGCTGAAGATAGGGCCAGCCATGCGCCGATCCACGATCCGCTCGTACTTGACGTACCAGAAGGCAAAGACCGCTATGAAGACAATCCCGATAACGAGAAAGCCGGAAAACAGTACCTTGACCAGCGGATCCTGGAGGGTTAAGTGATGAGACGGCTGGCGTTTGCTTCCGGCCGCGCGATTGGCTCCGACCGGTTGAGCCTTCTGAGCGACTAGGTCGGTGGCGAGGTCCGCCGGGTAATTTGATCTTGATTGCCACAGTTTATGAGTTCGCGGAGATGCTACTACAATGTATGACGGTAGCGCTGCAGGTTATGTCATCGTTAAGATGCCGGTTCGCCCTCGCCGGCCCAGGAGTTTTCAGGCTTTTTGGTTCGATCTGCTAAAACACTTTGGATGCCGACACTTACAGTTAAAGCCCTGGACTCCAAGGATTCCGCCCACGCCATGTTTCTATTTTAAAACAGCGCGCGCAAGGAGGCTTGCCGTATCGTCCGCGAATGTCATCTTCGGCGCTCCGTGCCTCTCTGGTGATTGTCGCGCAGCTCTGTGCTACCCTGCTCTCGCTTTCCTATCACGGCTACGAGGTACACATGAGCAAGCCTGAGCATAACCTCCAAATGGACTACATCGAATTTCCTGCGACTGACGTCGCTGCCATCAAGCGGTTCTACCACTCAGTGTTTGGATGGGAATTCAAGGATTGGGGTCCGGATTACACCAGCTTCCATGATGGCCGCATGGCCGGAGGATTTTCAGCGGCAGCAAAACCCGCGGACCAAAGTGGCGCGACGGGCACAGACAGCGCTGTTGGTCCTCTGGTCGTGATTTATGCGACCGCGCTGGATGACGTACATCGCAAGGTAACTGAGTCCGGCGGAAAGATCGTGCGCGAGACGTTCGAGTTCCCGGGAGGCAAGCGCTTCCACTTCACTGACCCTAGCGGCAACGTGCTGGCCGTCTGGAGCGAGTAGCCGAGGAGAAACCAGACCTGAGACTGGAGGCAGGCCATTCAGCGCGACCCATGCGGTCGCGCTTGGCTCCCACTCCGGTGGGTTGGACGAACCTTGGGAGCCTGACTCTGGCGCCGATCGAACTCCTCACTTTTCTTTGCCGCCAATCTCCGATACATTCAGCACTTCGGCTTGTTGTCCACGATCGGCGCGGCACGGCGTGAACTGAAATCTCAGCTCACGGTCGTTGCGAAAGCGAGGCAGATTGGCCAAACTGAACTTCTACCTGGTGAAGAGCATCATCGTAGGTGCGCTCGGCGGACTGCTCTTCGGGTTCGACACCGCGGTCATCGCCGGAACCACGCAGCAGCTGACAACTGTCTTTCACCTCTCGCCCAGCGAGCTCGGTTGGACGGTCTCGATCGCGCTGCTGGGCACCATCATCGGAGCGATGTTCTCGGGCATTCTCGGCGACCGCATCGGTGGCCGCGAAGCCTTGCGGATTTTGGCGCTGTTCTACGTGATCTCGGCGCTGGGCTGCGCCTTCGCCTGGAACTGGCCGGCACTGCTGGTCTTCCGCTTTATTGGTGGTCTAGGTATCGGCGGTTCGTCGGTGCTTGGTCCGGTTTACATCGCCGAGATCGCGCCTGCAAAATGGCGAGGATTGCTGGTGGGATCGTTCCAGATCAATATTGTGATCGGTATCCTGGTTGCGTATCTCAGTAACTATCTGATTGGCCTGGGCAACTTCGGAATCAACGAGTGGCGCTGGCAGCTGGGCATTGCTGCTGCTCCGGCGATCCTGTTCTTCATCATGCTGTTTGGGATTCCACGCAGCGCGCGCTGGCTGGTCACCAAGAACCGTATCCCCGAAGCGCGCGATGTGCTCGACCGACTGGGCTCGCCCGACGGCCAGAGCGAACTGGATGACATCGTCGCATCGGTGCACGTGGACGGCGTGGCTCATTCGGAGCCGCTGTTTCAGCGTAAGTACCGGCTGCCGATCTATCTCGCTTTCACGGTGGCTGCATTCAATCAGTTAGCTGGTATCAACGCGATCCTGTACTACCTCAACTACATCTTCGGCATGGCGGGATTCAGCAAGGTCTCGGGCGATTTGCAGGCGGTTGCCGTGGGCGCCATGAACCTGTTCGCAACTTTGCTGGGCATGTCGTTGATCGACAAGCTGGGCCGCAAGACACTGCTCATGATCGGCGGCGCCGGCATGACATTCTGCCTGGCCGGCGTGGCGGTGATCTTCTTCACCAAGGCGCATCAGGGGCTGCTGGTATGGTTTCTCGTCGCCTACATCGCGTTCTTCGCCATCTCGCAGGGCGCGGTAATCTGGGTCTACATCAGCGAGGTCTTCCCCAACCGGGTACGCTCGAAAGGCCAGAGCCTGGGCAGTTCGACCCACTGGATTATGAATTTCATTATCTCGCTGATCTTTCCCTATTTCGCGATACGTTATGGCGGCGGCGTTCCCTTTGTCTTCTTCGCAGCCATGATGGCGCTCATGTTCTTTGTGGTGATGTTCACCTTCCCCGAGACCAAGGGTGTGACGCTGGAAGAGATGCAGCACAAGCTGGGGATCGAGTACTGACGGAGTTTATTATCACGAGTAGACTCTATTTTGAATTGTCATCACGAGCAGACTTCTAGTCTGCGAGGGATCTGCTTTTCTCGCGTTCTCCGGCGTCCTCTCTCACAAGAGCAGACCGCCAAAACACGAGCTCCAACATTCTGAGCGGAGCGGGCTACAGCCTCATGAAACTTCTTTCCTGTCTGTCCATCGTTTTCTTCTTGCTGGCTTCTTCCTCGTCCATTGCCCAATCGCAAACAGCTCCTGTCGATTCCTACAAGCCGGTGCTGGACCGGCTACAGTCGATTGTGGTCATTCCGCTGGATAACTGGCGGGCGCACGCCATCGACCTGCCGCATGGAGAGGACCCGGCCCTCAGCACCTCGGATTGGGATTCGGTGCAAGCGAAGAAGACCTGGACACCGCCTTCACGCTGGTTGCGAACCGCTGTGACGCTCCCTGAAAAGCTGAATGGCTACTCAGTGCGGGACTCGCGAGTGAAGCTTGACGTGAACGTCGACAGCAATCAGGAGATCAACGTCAGCATCTTTGCCAACGGCAACATGATCGCCCGCACCGACGGCGAAGGCCAGATCCCGATCGTTCTCACCGAGAAGGCGCAGCCGGGTCAGAAGTTCGACATCGCCGTGCGGGTGATTGCCTGGGGCGGCATGGGCTGCTGCGGCGGCGAAGCCAATGCACAACTCTCGCAAGCGCAGTTGCTGATTGAGCCGCCTGCGAGCCGGCCAGATCCCGCAATCTTCCGTCTGGAAGTGCTGTCGGCAGAGCCGCTGATCGTCGCTTATGACGACGGCAAGGCTGAGCGCCAGCAGCAACTCGATGCCGCGGTGAAGGCTGTTGACCTTGCGGCGCTCGACAGCGGCGATCAACAGGCCTTCGACAACTCGCTGCGCGCCGCCCAGACCAAGCTGGAAGTCCTGCGGCCGTACATGAAACAGTTCAGCGTGCAGGCCGTGGGCAACAGCCACATCGACATGGCATGGCTGTGGCCATGGACCGAGACTGTCGAAGTCGTCAGAAATACCTTTGGCACGGCGCTTGAGCTCATGCGCGAATATCCTGACTTCAAGTTCACCGCCAGCGCCGCGCAAGCCTACACCTGGATCGAAGAGAAGTATCCCAGCATGTTTGCCGAGATCCAGCAGCGGGTGAAAGAGGGCCGCTGGGAGGTGATCGGAGGCATGTGGGTTGAGCCTGACCTCAACATGCCCGCCGGCGAATCGCTGGTGCGCCAGATTCTTTACGGCAAGCGCTACTTTCAGCAGAAGTTCAACGTGGACGTCAACATCGGCTGGAACCCCGACTCCTTCGGGTATAACTGGCAACTGCCGCAAATCTACAAGCGCTCGGGCATGGATTACTTCGTCACCCAGAAGCTGCTGTGGGCCTCCGAGTTCACCAAGTTTCCCTATCGCTTCTTCTGGTGGGAGGCGCCCGACGGCACCAAGCTGCTGACCTACTTCCCCAGTGACTATGCCAACACCATCGATCCCCAGAAGATGGCGCGGGACGCTGCGGTTTACGGACCCATGCTGTACAAGTACGACGGCGGGAAGAATGCAGCGCCGCCGGATTCCCTGCGGATGATGTACCTGTACGGTGTCGGCGACCACGGCGGCGGACCCACGCGCAACGATCTTGATGTCGCCGAGCGCTGGAAAAAGCCGGATGTGGTCTTCCCGAATCTTCAGCTCACTACCGCCTTTGACTACCTGACGAACCTGGGCAAAAACGAAGACAAGCTGAACATCCCAACCTGGAAGGGCGAACTGTATTTCCAATATCACCGCGGAGTGCAAACCACGCAGTCGGAGGAGAAAAAGGGCAATCGCAAGAACGAAGTGCTGATCCTCGAGGCGGAGAAGCTGGCTTCGATCGACATGCTGCTCGGAGGCTCGTACCCGCAGGATGGTTTTGACACTTCGTGGAAGAAAATTCTCTTCAACCAGTTCCACGACATCCTGCCGGGCTCGGGCATTCACATCAACTACGTCGACGCCGCCCGCAAGTACGCGGAAACGTCGCGTTTCAGCAACGACACGATTGATGGCGCGCTGAAGGACATTGCGACACGTGTAAATTCGCCCGGGATTTCGGTGCTGGTCTTCAATCCACTGTCGTTCACTAGAACCGACGTGGTGGAGGTGGAGGCGCAATTTCCAACCGTGCCCGGGCCACCGAAGAGTGTGATCGCGGTAGGACCTAACAAGGAGTGGCTACTTTCAGAAATTGTGAGTTCCGAGCCTGCTACGGGTAAGGTGCGAGTTCGCATCCTTGCACCGGACATTCCGGCCACAGGCTACGCGCTGATTCAGTTGCTTCCGGCTAGTCCGAAGCTAACGGTCGCAACTCCGGAGATGACGGCCAAGTCTGTGCACGTGCAGCGACCATTGCTGCACGCGACCGACACCTCGCTCGAGAATGAGTTCATCAAGCTGACCGTCGATGCCAAGACTGGCTGCATGACCAGCCTGATCGACAAGCGCACCAATACCGAAGCCCTCGCGCTACCGGTGCAGAGCGAGGGAGCGCCCGCACCAACACCCGACGGCAAACCTTGCGGCAACCTGCTGCAGACATTTGTCGACAAGCCGAAGCGATGGGACGCCTGGAACATCGACGCCGACTTCGTCAACCAGCACTGGGACCTCATGCAGGCCGAAGACGTCAAGCTGCTGGAGAACACTCCGTTGCGGGCCGTCATTCGCGTGCGGCAGAAGTTCCAGAACTCCAGCTTCATCCAGGACATCACCATGTATCCCGGCGTGCCGCGCGTGGACGTGAACATGCAAGCCGAGTGGCACGAGAAGCACATCCTGCTGAAGGTAGCTTTCCCGCTGAGTGCGCGCAACGACAACGCGACCTTCGAGATTCCTTACGGCACGGTCGAGCGGCCCACCACTCGCAACACTCCGGCGGAGAAGGCGCAGTTCGAGGTTCCGGCCCTGATGTGGGCCGACCTGTCGGACGCGACCCACGGCTTCAGCCTGCTGAATGACAGCAAATACGGTTACGACGCGAAGGACAATGTCCTGCGGCTTTCGCTGCTTGCGCTCGCCCGAATGGCCCGACCCGCACGCCGACGAAGGCTCATCACGAGTTCACCTACTCGCTGTATCCGCACGCCGGCAACTGGCGCGAGGCGCAGACGATGCAGCAGGGATATCAGTTGAACTATCCGCTGATCGCCGTGACCACCACGCAGCACGCCGGCACTCATTGCCCGCGTCGAAGTCGTTCTTCGGCGCACAGGAAAACAACGTGGTGATTAGCGCGGTGAAGAAAGACGCCGACGACAGTTCGCTGATCGTGCGCTTCTATGAATGGGCCGGCAAGAAGGGCGATATTCACCTCACCCTGCCGCAGGCCGCGACTTCGGCGACCGAGACCAACCTGATGGAGAAGCCGGACCATCCGCTGTCGCTGGCCTCGAACGGAACCGTTGTCGTGGTGCCGACGAACCCGTACGAGATCAAGACGGTGAAGGTGGCGTTCGGAAAATAGGGTTCACCACGGAGACACGGAGCGCACGGAGGAAAATCACTAAAGATCTGTCATCCTGAGCGGAGTGAGGTCGCAGACCGAACGCAGTCGAAGGACCCCTAATTCCTCAATCAAGCATGCCAGTTACCCCAGGGTCCTTCGACTCGAACGCGTTTTGTTCCGCGCGTTTTCGCTCAGGATGACAAAACCCCAATTTCTTCTCCGTGCCCTCCGTGTCTCCGTGGTGAATTCGCTTTTCGATCAAATTCGATCAAATTCGATCATTTTTGTTGTGATCTGCCTTTCCGCTGGGTGATAATGATTCACCAACTATGAGCTTCACTCTTCTCGACTGGTCTGCCATCGTCGGCTATCTAGCCATTACTCTCGTCCTCGGCCTATGGTTTCGCGGCCGCGCTGGAAAAAGCGTTGACGACTATTTCGTCTCCGGCCGCAACGTGAACTGGTGGCTGGCCGGAACCTCGATGGTGGCGACCACCTTCGCCGCTGACACGCCTCTGGTGGTCACCGGACTGGTCTATACCCAGGGCATTTCGGGCAACTGGCTGTGGTGGGGCTTCCTGTTCTCCGGCATGATGACGGTGTTCCTGTTCGCCCGGCTGTGGCGGCGCTCGGGCCTGTTGACCGATGTGCAGTTTGCCGAGATTCGCTACTCCGGGAAGCCGGCCGCGTTTCTGCGTGGCTTTCGAGCTATCTATCTCGGTCTCCTGATGAACTGCGTGATTCTCGGCTGGGTGACCAAGGCCATGACCAGCATCGTCAGTACTACCCTGGCGAACACTCCGATGCTGACGAACATCAGCAACTTCATGGGTGGGCATTTCGGCTCGGTGTGGAGTGGCAATGACGGCGCCGCGCTCGCGATTTGTGTCTTCTTCCTGATCCCATTCACCGGCCTCTATGTGGCGCTGGGCGGTCTATGGGGCGTGCTGTGGACCGACCTCTTCCAGTTCGTCCTGAAGATGGGCATCGTTATCGGAGTAGCCTATTACGCGGTTGAGGCGTGCGGCGGCATGACGTCCATGCTCGACCGGCTCAACCAGATTCAGCTGGCGGCAGGACCGACCGCCGCCAATCCCATCAACTTCCTCCCTGATTTTTCGCGCGGCGTGTTGAGCGAGCCCATGTGGATGGTGCCCCTCGCCAGCTTCTTCGTCTTCGTCGGACTGCAATGGTGGGCCTTCTGGTATCCCGGCGCTGAACCCGGCGGCGGCGGCTACATCGCGCAGCGCATCTTCAGCGCCCGCGACGAGAAGCAAGGATTGCTGTCGGTGTTGTGGTTCAACATCGCCCACTATGCCATGCGGCCATGGCCGTGGATCATCACTGCGGTTGCGGTCATTGTCCTCTATCCCGGGCTGAAGCATCCCGAGAGCGGCTACATGACGGTGTTGAACACCTATCTGCCGCACAAATATCGTGGTATTGCAATCGCCGGATTCCTCGCGGCCTTCATGTCGACCATCGCCACCCAGTTGAATTGGGGCGCGTCCTACCTGGTGTCGGATTTCTATCGCCGGTTCATAAAGAAGAACGCGTCGGAACAGCACTACGTGATGATTTCACGCTTGTGTACAGTGCTGCTGGTTATCGTTGCGGCATGGATTTCAGTGCAACTGGGATCGATCGCCTCGGGGTGGGAAGTTGTCTTGCAGGTCGGCGCGGGTACCGGTGCGGTCTACATCCTGCGCTGGTATTGGTGGCGCATCAATGCCTGGAGCGAGATCTCGGCCATGGCTTCATCGCTGGTGGTCAGCCTGGTGCTGAATAGCTGGCATCCTTTCACCGGCAACTCTTCGCTGGTCTTTGCCAAGGGCGCGCTGGCCACCACGCTGATCACCTCCATCGTCTGGGTGGTGGTTACTTTCCTCACCTCGCCGGAGCCCGAAGAGGTGCTGGTCCGCTTCTATAAGCATGTTCGCCCCGACGTGCGTGGCTGGAAGAAGATTGCAGCGCGCGTGCCAGATCTTCCCGCGTATCGCGATCTGGGACACAACTTGTGGGCCTGGGCGCTGGGTTGCGCGATGGTCTATATGTGCCTGTTTGGCATGGGTAAGATTCTGTTCCATCAGCCGGGAATGGGAGTTCTGCTGCTCGTCGGGTCCGCGATATGTGCATTCCTGCTGTATCAGAATGTGATCAAGAACTTCAAAGTCGAGTCGCAGGAGGAATTGAGCGGCGTTCCCGATTGGGTCGAGACGCCGGCGACCTCAGGACATTGAGATACCGGTTCAGAAACGGCTGAGTCCCGTATGGATTTAGGGTTATAATCCTGACCCATGAATCCGCGCCCTACAAAGAAACCTACGGCTGACGCATCGCCCGGCATCGAAGAGATCAGGTTGATCAGCGATCTGCGGATTATGCATGCCAAGGTCGATGAACTTCACGATATCGTCGCCAACCTGAAGCGGCGTCACGACGAAGCCGCCATCCATAAGTATGCCGACCAGAAGATTCTGACCGAGAATGTCGTAAAGGTTGACGAAATCTATCTGTGGTTTCTTAGCCTGAAAGAAAGTGCGGCAAAGACGGATCGTCTGCAGGCTTGATGGATTGTGCTGTGCTACAGCAGGGTGCGCGCGACGCATAACGCGGCGGCGCCCACAATACCGGAGTCGGCGCGATATTTGGCTTCGGCAAAAGGAATCTCGCCGCAGCGCGCATTGACCGACCAGAACGGCAACTGCGACGCGATGCGATCGAACCATTGCGCGATCAGGTGGCTGATTCCTCCGCCCACCACGATAACGTCCGGTTCGAGCAGGTCGACAACGTTGCCGAACCACACAGCAAGAATGTCGGCGACTTCGCGCAGGATCTCGGTGGCAAGCGGATCGCCCTCTTCCCAAGCCTTCGCCAACGTCTCGCTGGTAACCTTCTCGCGATTTCCCCCGGCCAGCTCCAGGATGCGTTTGCCGCGCACACTTTCTCGAATCAGGCGGTCCTGGGCACGAGCTGCGATGGCCCAGCCGGAGGCGAAAGTCTCGATGCACCCCGATTTTCCGCATCGGCACTTGGTCCCGCGATAGTCGATGGTGTTGTGCCCACCTTCGCCGGCGGCGCCGGTGCGGCCGAGATAGAGCTGGGTGTTATACGTAATGGCGGTACCGATACCCGTGCCGATCGTGGCGTAGAACATGCACTTGTAATCCACTCCTGCGCCCCAGAGCGCCTCGGCCAAGCCAGCGGCATTGGCGTCATTGTGCACGTGAGTGGGCAGGTTGTAGACGCTCTGGATTTCGGCCGCCAACGGGAAGTTCCGCCAGCACGGGAGGTTCGAGGGATTCAGAATCGTACCCGTCTGCGGATCGACCGGGCCCGGCGCGATCAGCCCGATACCGCGGATGCCGGCATCGACATTCTCGCGAAAAGCCTTGTCGATAGCTGCGCGAACCGAAGCCAGAGCGTCTTCCGCGCTGCCGCGCGCCTGCATCGGATTGCGCGTCTTGTAAAGAATCTTGCCTTGGGTGTCGACCAGGCCGGCGGCTACCTTGGTACCGCCGATGTCAACGCCGATGTAGACTTCCGCCGTGTCAGGCATGCGAAATCCAGTGTATCGCAAATGATCGGATTTGATCGATTTTGATCCTCAAGTGCGATCCCGGAGCAGGGCAATACCCGTCTGCCGAGACAGGATCTGGCGCATAGCGCGATAATGAGATAGGAAAACGGCGAAGAAGACTGGCCGCGCTCACGCAACCTCCATGCCTCACTTTTCCAAGACCGATCCGATTGCTCCTACTCCTGAGATGGCGCGCCTGCCCGGGGCCGAGGAGCGGGAAATTACGATTGACGGCGTGGCCGTGCGCTACTGGCATGCCGGTTCCGGTCCGCCGCTGCTGCTGATCCACGGCTTCCTCGGCTATTCCTTCTCCTGGCGTTTCAATATCGAGTCTCTGTCACATCATTTTTCGGTTTATGCGATCGATCTGCCGGGCTGCGGTTTCTCCGAGCGCTCGGATTCGTTGTCCGGATCGCTGGCCGGCGATGCCGCCGCTGTTCTTCAGTTCATGGAGCAACTTGGGATTGAGCGAGCCGACGTCCTCGGCACTTCCCGTGGAGGTGGGGTGGCCATCGCGCTGGCAGCCTTGGCTGCTGAGCGGGGTCAGCGCGAGCGTATCCGGCGGTTGATCCTGAGTGCGCCGATCAATCCCTGGTCGAGTTACGGTCGACTTCTCACCGAACTGCTGGCGAGCGGCATAGGTGGCCTTTACGTCGTGCATGTCGCCCCGCATCTTCCGTCAATCTTGAGGGCGTATTTTCGCCGCCTCTACGGGAATCCCGACCTGATCGCACCGGGCAGCATGCAAGGCTACGAAGCCGGATTGCGCCCCCCGCGAACCTTCCAGCATATTCTGCGCATCGTGCGTTCCTGGCGGAGCGATCTTGCATCAATCGATGGCTGGCTCTACGCGATGGCTGACACTCCGACACTGCTATTGTGGGGTGAACTCGATAGAGCTGTGTATCCGTCATCGGCCAAGGAATTACATCATCGCCTGCCGAACAGCACGATTCTGGTGATGGACAGAGTCGGCCACCTGCCCTACGAGGAAGTCCCTGACGAGTTCAACCGCATTGTGTGCGACTTCCTGCTTCAGCACGCCCCGGCGACGCCGTTGGAGATGGAACCGACGGCGCAGCAAATCCGCTGATCTACAGGTGAATCTTTCGGCAACGCGCGAAACTGCGTTTTCCCTTCTTCCGGGGCGCGGCTTTGATTAGCATGGTTGCTTGAGCCTCTCGGTCGTCATCATTACACTGAACGAAGAAGCGAACCTGGCACGCACCCTGGCAAGCGTGTCCTGGGCTGATGACATCGTCGTACTCGATTCAGGTTCGACCGATCGTACGCGACAGATCGCGGAGTCTTTCCATGCCAGGTTCTTCGCGGAACCCTGGAGGGGATTCGCAGCACAAAAGAACCTGGCGCTGGAGAGGGCCACCGGCGACTGGATTCTCTCCCTGGATGCCGATGAAGAAGTCGAACCGGCACTCGCCACCGAAATCCGCGAGGCGCTGGCTGCCAATCCATCGGTCGCAGGCTTTCGCATTCCACGCAAGAACTTCTTCCTCGGCCGCTGGATGCGACACGGCGGTTTCTATCCCGATCCCAAACTACGGCTGTTTCGCCGTGGGACTGGCCGGTTCGAAGATCGCCTGGTACATGAAGACCTGCGAGTCGATGGCACGACCGCCAGGCTTCTGGACCACCTCCTGCATCATGCCTATCCCACGCTCGACAGCTATGTAGAGCACATGAACCGCTACTCCTCGCTGGGCGCGCAAATGCTGGTTGAAAAACAGGGGCGCGCGAGGTTCAGCTTCCTCGATATCGTGGTTCGTCCGCAGCTTACATTCTTCTACAACTATTTTCTTCGGCTGGGATTTCTCGATGGGCGAGAGGGCTTATTGCTGCATCTGTATCACGCGCAATATGTGAGCTGGAAGTATGCGAAAGCATGGCAATTAAGCCGCGACAAGAACAGTCTTCATGAATAAAACATTCAAACGCCACATACGACGGCTGGTCAACTTCTGGCCGCCACTTTTCGGCTCGGGCATTCGCGTGAAGCGCTGGGACAAAGACTGGCGAGCGATCGACGTGGAGATGCCGCTGCGCTTCTGGAACGCCAACTTCGTCGGCACCCACTATGGCGGTTCGCTGTATTCGATGGTCGACCCTTTCTATATGCTGATGCTGATCGAGAACCTCGGTCCCGACTACATCGTGTGGGACAAGTCGGCCAGCATCCGCTTTCGCAAGCCCGGCAAGGATACAGTTTCGGCGAGTTTCCGTTTATCCATCGAACAACTCGAGGAGATTCGGCAGGCGCTCGAATCGCAGGAAAAGATCGAGCCGACTTTCACGGTTGAGGTTAAGGACAAATCCGGTACGGTCATCGCCGAAGTGCAAAAGCTCATCCACATCAAAAAGAAGCCTGCGCGCGAGTAAGTCTTGTAACCTGCCTGGCAGTTCGCATTCTGTCGAAGCGTAACCTCAACACCGGGTCACCGATCTGCGGCTAAGCCTTTCCGTTGTCCGTTCTGGCACCTATCTCCCATTACGATTCAGGAACCTCCTGTGTGATCCCGCAGGGAAAACTGATGGTCATTGCATGGTCAGGGTGTTACCATTTGTTCAACCGTCGAAGGCGCTGGGCATCTGCACGAACGTCGAGTCCGTCCGCTACGACCAAAGTGTGCCACGGCAAACATGGCCGGCAAGATTGCGGAGGAACACATGCAAGCCAATCGCTCTCATCTGTTGATTATTCCGGTGTTTCTGCTCCTTTTCTCTCTTGTATTACCGAACATGGTCGCGCAAACCATCATCGCTACCGTTCCGGTAGGATCGAATCCCAGCTACGCGGCCGTCAATCCGGTAACCAATCGGGTCTACGTCGCCAATGAGAACGACGGCACAGTCAGCGTCATCGATGGGTCGACCAACACCGTAATCGCAACACCATCAGTCGGGTTGAGCCCTTACGACGTCGCCGTTAATCCGGCAACCAACCAGATCTACGTTACCTTTTCTGACAACGTGGCTGTCATCGACGGGGCAACGAACAATGTGACCAGTATCTCTGTCCCGAACGCGCGATTCCTGGCCGTCAACTCTGCAACTAACAAGATCTATGTCAGCGGAGGTGGCACGGTGACGGTTATCGACGGAGCCTCCCAAGGAGTAACGCCGATCACGGTCGGTGGTTCGACAGCCGGCATCGCCGTAAACGCCCTTGCCAACAAGGTTTACGTTGCCATCACAACCAACAACACGGTAGCGGTCATCGACGGTGCCACAGACAACACTTCGACGGTAAACGTAGGCCGCTCACCGACGAATGTTGGCGTTAACTCTGCAACAAGCAGGGTCTACGTTTCAAATTTTGCCGACAATACGGTAACTGTGATCGACGGTGCAAACAATAACCAGACCACCACCGTCGATATTGGGCTGCCTTCCTATGATGTCGAAGTGAACTCGGCTACGAACAAGATTTACGTTGCGAACAACAACACCGTGACCGTGATCGATGGCGCCAGCAACGGCACCACCACGGTTAAGACTGGAAGTCTGCCGTTCATCATGGGGATTAATTCGACAACCAACAAGGTTTACGTTCCCAACGGAGGCGGCACGACGGCGACAGTAATTGATGGGAGCAATAACTCCACGATTAACCTGACGGTTGGGGTGAAGCCGTTCGCAGCAGCCGTCAATCCGAGTACGAACCGGGTCTACATAACCAACACGTGCGGCAACGATATTGCCTGCCAGAGCGGAGGGACGGTAACAGTGATCGATGGGACGCCTGCGCCGCCTCTGCGTTTTGTGGCGGTGACGCCGTGCCGGGCGTTCGACACTCGCAAGACGACTCCGATACAGGGCGGGACGTCGCGCGACTTCATCATTGCCGGCACCTGCGGCATTCCCCCAACGGCGGCGGCCTACTCGCTGAATATCGGAGTGGTTCCGCAAGGGCCTTTGGGTTTCCTGACGGCATGGCCGACGGGAGGCGATCGGCCGCTGGTGTCCACGCTGAATTCCACCGATGGCCGCATCAAGGCCAATGCGGCCATTGTGCCGGCGGGAGCGGGCGAGGCCGTCAGCGTCTACGTGACGGATACGACGAATGTGTTCCTCGACGTCAATGGCTACTTCGTGGCCGACAGCTCGCAGTTGGCGTTCTATCCGCTGACGCCGTGCCGCGTGGTAGACACGCGCAGGGGCAACGGCGGCATCATGCAGGCGGGCGAGACGCGCGACTTCCCGCTGCTGGCTGGTCCCTGCAACATTCCCAGCACCGCGCAGGCCTATTCGCTGAACTTCACGGTAGTGCCGCCGGGACGGTTGGGCTATCTCTCGACCTGGCCGGCTGGGCAGACGCAGCCGCTGGTTTCGACGCTGAACGATACCACCGGAACCATCGTGGCCAACGCAGCGATCGTGCCGGCAGGAACGGGCGGCGATATCGATGTGTATGTTCAGGACGCGACGCAGGTGGTCATCGACATCAACGGCTACTTCGCGCCGCCGGATACTGGCGGACTGTCGCTGTACACGGTGGCGCCCTGCCGGGTGCTGGACACGCGCAAGACAACCGGAGCATTCAACGGGCTGCTGGTGCCGCCGGTGAATGTGGTGGCGAGTCCGTGCGGCGTGTTGAGCACGGCGCAGGGATTTGTGCTGAACGCGACGGTGGTGCCGCCGGGACCGCTGGGCTATCTGACGCTGTGGCCGGATGGGGAGCAGCAGCCGGTGGTGTCGACGCTGAATGCCTTCGATGGCTACATCACCAACAACATGGCAATTGTGCCCACGGTGAACGGCTCGATCGACGCCTTCGCCAACGGCACCACCCAGTTGATTCTCGACCTGTTCGGGTATTTCGCGCCGTAGCTTTACTGAATCTTCTCGGTGAGCATGTCGCCCCAGGATTCGCGCCAGGCGCCGAAGGTTTCCGCGCAGGCGTCGCAGTACCATTCAGGGCTATCGGGACGAATACAGCATCCGCCCAGCACGAAGCCGTCGTGCGCCATCTCGGTGGCCTTCTCGGAGGGAAGCACGCCGTAAGTGATCTTCTTTACATCTTCACTGCTGTTGCATCTTGGGCAAGTTGGGGCACTGCGATGTTTCATGGCCAGACCTCTACTCGATACCCGCCACTACTGCGCCGAAGTGGTCAGTGTACGCTTGTCCGTCTTCCCCGTGATAGTGCGTGGCAGACTATCGACGAAGGTGAACGATCGCGGAATTTTATGCGGTTCCAGAGCCCCGCGGCAAGCGGCACGTAAGTTGGCCTCGTCGAGTGCCGCTCCCGGCTTCTTTTGGACAAAGGCGTGAAGCCTGAAGCCGTGTTTCTCGTCCGGCAAGGTAATCACCGCCACTTCTTCAACACCGTCGATTTTCTCCAGCGCGTTTTCCACTTCAACGGGATAGACCTTCTCCCCACCGACCTTCACCATCTCATCGGCACGGCCGGCCAAGTAAAGATAGCCTTCGGAATCGAAGAAACCCTTGTCGCCGGTATGCAGCACCCCATCGCGAAGCTTGCGGGCGGTCGCATCGGGATCGCTCAGGTAGCCCAGCATCACGCTGGCGCCTTCCACGCAGACTTCGCCGATCTCGCCGACAGGGCACACATCGTCATCCTCGCTGCGGATCGTCACCTTCAAGTTAGGCAACGGATGCCCAACGCTGGCAGGTCGATTCGTCTCCGGCACGTTCAGCGCGATGACGGGCGCGACCTCGGTGGCTCCATAGCCGGGGAGGATCGGGTGGCCAAAGCGGTCGGTGAACTCGCGCTCGGTAGTCTCGGGCAGCCGCTCGGCCCCGGCGATACACAGCCACAGCGAACTGGCATCGCACGGCGTCGGGTCCATCGCCAGCAGGCGGTACTGACTGGGTACAGCGACCAGACACGTCACACGACGCCGCTCAATAGTGTTGAGAACCGTGCGAGGAATGAAGCGATCGAGGATCACGACGGAGGAGCCCGCCATCAGAGGCAGCAGTACGGTAACGGTCAGGCCGTAGGCATGGAACAAGGGCAGGATTGCCAACATGACCTGCCGGTCGTCAAAGCCGGTAGCTTGGCGACAGCCTTCAGCATTCGAAATGATGTTCTGCTCGCTGAGGGCGACGGTTTTGGGACGCCCTGTCGTTCCAGAGGTATAGAGCAGAACCGCGGCTTCCCGTTGGCGTGGGCGTGGTGCAAAGTCATGCGCGTCGGGATATGCAACGTCAATCAGTACGTAAGGCAGGCCGGCCTCAGCCACACGAGGAGCCAGATCTTCGGAGGTGACGACAGTGGTCAGTCGGGCTTCGGCGAACATGTATTTCAGCAATGGGGTGGGCGCCAGCGTCGGCAGCACGGCAACGGTCTTCCCTGCCCATAACGCCCCGAGAATCTGCGGCGGAAAGTTAATGGAGTTGCCGAGAAACAGGCCGATGGTTTCGCCCGAGGTCGTACGGCTTATGTGGGCAGCGGCCGATTGCGTCCGACGCAGCAGTTCGGCGAATGTGATCTGATGGTCATCTGCGATCAGCGCGATGCGATCCGCATAGTGCTGAGCCGCCTCGGCCACCGCTTGCACAATGGCGCTCGTCTCCATAGGCTTGCCCTCGGTGTGACACCAACCGCGTTGGCGAGTCTAGCACTTCGGAGCAGGGAAACTGTGATTTGGCGCCGAGAAAAACTGGAATGCTCCCGAAAATGGAAAACCGCCGTGCCAGTTGGTCCGCACGCTGCCGCCCAGTTGGGTGATGCGCTTCGGCTGAGCCTCAACCGGCGTCCGAGGCCCATTCCTCGCGCACAATGCAAAGCGGCGCGGATTTGATTCCGCGCCGTTCAGTTGCTTCAGAATGGTTAGCGAATCAGAGATAGCCGGCGTTCTTGCCGATGCCTGTGTTGGCTCCGCTCCAGGAATTCTGCACCGCGTGTAGCGCGTTGCGCATGACGCGCGTGTAGTGATCCTGCATCTGCTGGGTCCAGGCGCGTGACGACGGGCAGCGCGGCGTAACGGGTGTGAGGGCCACGATCTCCGGAATGTCGAGCTTGGATGTCGCAATGTCAACTTCGTCGCCGATTCGATCAAGCCGATCCGAAGCCAGCTGCAACTTCACGGTTTGCTCATTGATCCGGCGTTGCAGAACCTCGGTCTGGATGCGGATGCGCTGGTCGATCTGCGGAAGCTCGTCGAGTTGGAAGACGATGGGACGCATATCGGAAACGGGAACCGGAACAGCCATGCGCCGGGCATCCTCACGCGCGCGTCGCGCCTCACTCCGGGCTTGCTCAGCCTCGCGGATTGCTGTCTCCCGAGCACACTTCGCTTCCGCGACGGCTTGACTGGATGCCAAAGCAGCAGCCTGAGCCTGCGCCCGAATCATCGGCAGGTTCATCTCGGCCAGCATCGCCGCCTCTTCGGCAGGAGCCGGCCGCAACCTGGCAGTCATATCGCTGACGATACGTTCGGGTGCAGAAGAGCTGCTCCCACAGCCACCCGTGAGGAGACCCATCTGGCTCGCAAGAACGGTGACACGTCCGTCACGCAATTCATGCGACACGACAGCGAAGGTTGCCACGATAGCCAAGGTCGCTATGAGATACCGTCGGTCCATACAGCCTCCCATTAAACGTTAAGACGCGGGAATCAGAACTTCGTTAGGGAATTTTCTCGCTGGACGGAGATGATTTTTACACCGTCCATGTCTAGACAATACACGTCATGGGCCACTCCTGGATTCTTCGCAACTTATTGCGAATGTGAGACTTGCTCTGGGCCCACCTCCGGGCGAGTGTGCTTTCTCCGTCCACATTCGGCAGGACCTGTCCGGAAGCGAACACAGGGCGAACCTGATTAGTCTAGACTGCCCTGAATGTGGCTTGCTTCGTCGCTCGCCTGGGGACTGCTCCGGTGAGAAATCCTCGCCGAAGCCTGGCGCTCTTGGCAGTTGGGTAGTCCCGCTTTTTGTCGGGCAGTGCTACGCTGTCTGGCATGACTGCGGATGATGTGAAGCGAATCTTGCAACTGGTGCCGCTGGAGATGGAGGGCGGGTTTTTCCGCGAAGCCTACCGCTCACGCTGGACCCTTGCGGGCGATTGCCTCCCCCCTGGCTACGACAATGCGCGCTCAATCTGCACCGCCATCTACTACATGGTCACGCCGGAAACTTTCTCGACTTTGCATCGTCTGCCGGGGACGGAGATCTTTCACTTTTACCTGGGAGATCCGGCGATCATGCTGCAACTGTTGCCCGATGGCAGCTCGCAAACGCTGACTCTGGGCAACGACATCGCGAACGGACAGCAGCCGCAGGTGATCGTTCGCGGCGGAATCTGGCAGGGCTGCAAGCTGGCGCCAGGAGGGAAATTCGCGTTGCTGGGAACGACAATGTCTCCCGGCTTCGACTATGCGGATTACGAGGCGGGGGATCGCAGGAAGTTGAGCGCGCGCTATCCTGACGCAGCGCGGCTGATTGACGCCTATACGAAATAAAGAGGTCGTCCGCCTGATCAGGGTGGACCATCGCATGCACAACCAGCGACGGCTCCAGGAAGAGCCGCCGCCGATTGGAATGTTCGTGCAGTTTTAGGACTTACTTCTTCAGGCTGCGAATGTACTTTACCAGGTCGCTAATCTGGGCATCAGTCATGCCCTTTGCCTTAAAGCCAGGCATTTTACCTTTGCCGTTGGCGATCATGGAGGTCAGGTCGGCATCCGACATGCCTTGCACATCAGCTCCGCCCAGAGGCTTGAGGCCCATGGCCTTTGCCATGCCTTCACTGGGGACGCCGTTAGGTCCATGGCAACCTGCGCACTTCGCCTTGTAATCAGCGGCGGCATCGGCGAAAGCCATCTGTGGCAATACCAGCGCGGCCACCAGGCTACACAGAACAACTATCTGTACAAATCTCTTCATTGCAATCGTCTCCTTCAAGAGCCCTATAGGGGCAAGAATTTAAAGCGGAAAACTCCCGCCAATGTAGCGGTCTGGGTACTGTACTCCGAGCGGTGAACCCGACGCTGTGACATGTGAACATCCGAGGAAAAAAACACGCTGAACGGGTGATATGCCGCAAACCCGTGCGGCGCAAGTGTACCTTCCGGAACTCGGTCTGGCAATAACTAGATGGCGGTCAGCTACTTAGGGCAAGAATACGATATGCCCGACTTTGGCATTGGCAGTGCATTTACCCATGTGAGACAGGTCCCCTGGAGAGACGCTTGGAGCCCACACTGGCAGTCATAGGTCTGAATTTCCGTACCTCACCCGTCGCTATTCGGGAGCGCTTCTGGATCAGCGAGCCTCGCCGTTACGAGGCGCTGCACCAGCTCGTGCGCTCCGAAGGCATCGATGAAGTAATGGTTCTGACAACCTGCAATCGGACCGAGTTTCTCCTGTGGACCAGCGATGTGCCGACGGCGGCGAACTCGGTGCTGCGATTTCTTACCCACGAGTACCAGCTTAAGCTGTGTGAATGGTCTCACTTCTACCGCTTGATGGATGACATCGCCCTGACCCACATCTTCCGCGTGGTGGCCGGTCTCGATTCGATGGTGCTGGGCGAACCCGAGATTACCGGTCAGGCAAAGCAAGCCTGGGCCCAGGCAGCCAAAGCCGGGACGACCGGGCGCTTTCTCGACGCGGTCATGCAGAAGGCCATGACGGTTTCCAAGCGTGTAAGGACCGATACCGCCGTTGGGACCTCCGCCGTTTCGGTGCCTTACGCGTCGGTTCAGTTGTCGAAGGAGATACTTGGCGACCTCGCCGGACGAGAAGTGCTGCTGATCGGCGCCGGGAAGATGAGCGAACTTGCGGCCCGCTACCTGATGAATGGCGGAGCTAATCGGTTGAAGGTGATGAACCGTACCTTCGCTAATGCGGAGGAGCTGGCCGGGAAACTGGGCGCGGTACCAGTCCCATATCAGGAGCACCTGCGGCACTTGAAGACGGCCGACATCGTGGTGAGCTCGACGACCTGCCCTCACTTCGTGGTCACGCGCCGGGATGCCGAGGAAATTGCTCATGCCCGCGAGCGCAGACCCATGGTGATGATCGATGTCGCGGTACCTCGCAACATCGAGCCCAGCGTTCGAGACGTGGAAGGCATTCATCTCTTCGACATGGACGACCTGGAGCAGGCAGTGAAGCAGAACACCCGCGAGCGGCAGGAAGCCGCCGAAGATGCGGAACAGATCGTACAGGCGGAGGTGCAGGGATTCCGTCGCAAACTGATGGCGGAGCGGATTGTCCCCACCATCGTGGCGTTACGCCAGCGGCTCGAGGAACTTTGCTGCCAGGAATTGGAAGTCCTTCGGCAGGAGTTTGGGCCGTTCACCGAAGATCAGGATCAGGCGCTGACCGCGCTCACGGCCCATATTGCGCAGCGCATCGCAGGATCGCTGGCGCGAGAACTGAAGGAGCTTCCGGAGAGAAGCGAACAGGACATACTGGCCTCGGCGGTGTCGCGGCTTTTCCACCTGGAACGGCCCGAGATGGCCGCTGCCGGCCCTGAGAATTAAGCTGGGAGAGCGGACTTCCCAGGAGACGATTTCAGAACCGGGGTTTCGGCCCCAAAAATGACTGTAAAGGAGCACAAGATGTCTCAATCTGCGCAAGACAAGAGTGGCAACGGCCCGCTCAGCTTCACCAATGTCCAGGCCTATACCCTGGCGGTAATTACGTTGCTCATCGGTATCGCGGTAGGCTACTTTGCCCGTGGCTCGGCTCAGCCGGCCGCCGCATCTACCGGGTCTGCACAAACTGCACCGAGTTCGGCGCCCGCCGGCAACGCTGCCAACATGGGGCCCGGGCAGCTACCCGGTATCGGAAATACCCAGGGGCAGGAAGCTCCATCGCCTGAGGTTATCGCCAAGGCGGCCGAGCCGCTGCTGGCGCAGCTCAAGAGCGATCCTAATAACTTCGAGACCCTGGCCAAGCTCGGCAACCTGTACTACGACAGCAAAGCCTTCCCCCAGGCTATCGATTACTACTCGCAGGCCCTGAAGATACAGCCCAAGAATCCCGATGTACTCACCGATATGGGCACCGCCTATTGGTACCAGGGAGATCCGGACAGGGCGATAGAGGACTTCAACAAGTCTCTGGCAATCCGCCCGAATCATCCCGGCACGTTGTACAACCTGGGTATTGTGACCTGGCAAGGCAAGAAGGATCCCAAAGGCGCAATCGTGGTCTGGGAAAAGCTGCTGGCTACCAATCCCAACTACGACCAGAAAGACCAGGTACAGATGTTGATTGAGCGGGCGAAGATGCACGGAGCCAGTTCTACCAAGGGCTAATTCCGTGCCGCGCGGTCTACTAGAATCGCGCGCGCATTTTGCTCACCCCGGAAGGAGACCGCGCAGATTTCCTTCCGGGTTTTTGGTTCTGGATTACATCAATTACTTCGAGACCAGTGCCTTCTGCACCGCTGTAAGCAGGTTCAACATTCCATAGCCATACACGTTGTTAGGAATGTTCTGGCCCGACCCCCCACAATTTTGGGTGGTCTTGGTCGGCGTGGCCGACTGCTCCAGAATTGCCAGCGTCGAATCGACATTGCCAACAAGGGACGGTTTAGCCTGCCAGAGAAGCGCCACCCCTCCAGTGACATGTGGAGCGGCCATGGATGTTCCCTGCCAATAGCCCTGATATCCGTTGGCGTAAGGCACGGCCCCCCGGATGTAGTCCCCCGGCGCGGAGAGCTCTGGCTTCAAACGGCCGCTGCCGTCGGCGGTAACCGGACCTCGGCTGCTGAACATGGTGATTTGATTGGTATACATGTCCGTTGCCCCGACACTCACCGCGCTACTGTAAAAGGTAGGCGGGACAGACACGGTGGAGCAGTTCGGACCCGAGTTACCGGCGGCCATGACAGGAAATATCCCAGCCGCCCGAATTGCAGCTACAGAGGACAGGAGAGTGCTGATCGAGCAGCCCTCACTAGTAGGACAATCCCAGGAGTTATTGATTGCATCGGGCGCCATTGCCGGATTCGCCAGCTCTGGATGTCCCACCGGATAAGGCGCAAGGAAAAACTGGAAACACTCGATGTATTGTGCCGGCGTACCGTCTCCGTTTTGATTCATGTTACGGCAGGCTATCCATTTTGCTCCGGGGGCCACGCCGACCTGGTTGCCGAGACCGTCATCGCCAACCATCTCGCTGACCGTAAAGGTGCCGTGCGAGTTGGGATCGACCGGCGTTGTCGAGTGCTGACTGGTCGCGTCATGCCAGTTGTAATCATGGTTTACGGTGGTGCCATTCCAGCCGCGGTAGTGCGACTTCAACGCGGGATGATCCCACTTCACCCCCGTATCAGCGCCGCCCACCACCATGCCTTGGCCTTTGTAGCCCATGGCCCATACGGCCGGAGCATTCACACGAGTGATGTTCCACTCGACCGCAGGGGCTAGGAGCTCCGGATCGATGCTGGTCTGCGTATCAAGACTGGCCTTGGTATCGACACCCGTCGGAGATGGAAGTGCGGTGCGTACCAGTGGGTTCGCCTCGATGCGCGCAACCTCGCCGCGGCCGGCCAACTCACTCAGCAATTCGCTGTTGGCCGTCACCTTTATCATGTTGACGATATAAAACGACTGATACGGAATTCCCTGCTGCTCGAGCAGTTTGCGAATCGGAGCCTGCGTGCGATTGGCGACCGCTTGCAGAGATTGAAAAACGTAACTTCCCTTCTTTTCCTTGGTTGGTAATTTCGCGGCGGCGCTCAGGTCTGCCTGTTCGGAAAGAATGACGAGTGCCTCGGCGCTACCTCCGCTCGCGGTCTGCGCCACTAATTGCGGAGCGATCTTGCCGCTGATGGGGAGATCGGATGCTCGTGCGATTGGAGTGAAGAGAAGCAAAACTGAAATCGATAGGGTGAACGTGAAGGTGCTAATGACAGTTTTTGGGGGGAACAAAAAACGCCTCCTGCGAACTAAGTTGAGTGGGTTACGTGAGAATAGTGGTTCTGAAGTGCTATGCCAATAGCTCATTGGTGGCAACGGAGAAAGCTTTGATGGCGGAATCGGCAGGAATCCTTGGCCGTCCGGGACACTGGTATTTCTGGAAGTCGCAGTCGGGCCTGGACTTGGGGAGGAATTCACGCGAAGAAGACTAATACCGCGACATTCTTCTTCCTCGCGTTTAGTATCAAGATAGATACTAGGCTAGCATCAAAGTTGCGCAGAAAATGAATAAAGAATCCTTCCAGTGAATAGTCGACAAAAGGCCCGCACTCTTCCAGGCGCGATCCCGCGCCCGTAGAGTCGGGCCCTCAAGTCTTGCTTCCCTGCTACAACGAAACCGTTAGCGGTTTCTGCCGATTCCGAACCTGCGCAGGAATCCACCCACAGCCAGCAGACCACCACCCATCAATGCAAGCGAAGCGGGCTCTGGGACTACCTGAAACGGAGCATAGGCAAACGCGTACCCTGCCGTGCCATCCTGAGCCGTTACGTAGCCATCTGTGAAGGAAACTGCGTTGGTTTCGATCACCAGCGCAGGCGTGGTCTGACCTGCTTCCACCGTATCGATGCCCGTGTAGTTGAAGCCGACGACTTCTCCCGTCGTGGCGCGATCAACTGTCAGGGGAGGATTACCGAGAGTTGTCGGGTCGAAACCGGCATCTACCCGGAAACCGGCGAAGTTATACATGGTGTACCGTTCATTCACGTCGGGCCCGTTGTTGGTGAACTCGTAGACGAAATCCAGACAGCCGGCACAAAAGGTGTTATTCGGATCGGAATACACCCACTGTGTGTACGAGGTGGTGAAGGTGATAGTCGAAATGGTTCCCGAAACTGAAGCCATCAGATTACCGCCCGGGAAGAGGAAGCTTGGAGGACCTTCGTCTCCATTGCCGAGAATCGACGCCTGAGCGAGCGGCGATGCGACCATCAACGTCAACCAGAACAACAGTTGCACGGCTCGTGGTGTCTTTCCGAACTTTCCCATAGACATACCTCCGCGGGTCAACCCACTGCGTTCTTGCCTCGTGCAATTGAGAGACCAGCTATGTTCCATCCAAGTCTTTACAATGCAGGTACTCACGGAGCCAGGTAATTACTACAATGCAAACCCCTGCACATAAGGGGAAAATCCTGAGAAGCATGCAAACTCTACATAGGTAGTTACTTAGAAAAAATTACATATCGACGGTTGCTGAACTTCGCAATTAACCTGATAACTGGCCGATGGGTTTCTAAGGCCGGGCAATTCAAACATGCTGCATGGAGCGAGTCGTCGAGCTCCCCGGCAATGACCTCGACAAGCACTTTGGCCGCGTCTGGTACCTAGAGGCTAAGTGGTAACGCACGTCTCGACCTTCGTAGTGATCGGAGCCAGCGCATGGCGTTCAGGTGGCTGAACGTCGTGATCGAGTCACCATACGGACGGTTGGCCGCACAACTTTCCCGACTACCCAGGCTGAATCCCAAGAACCTCCGGCACCGGAGAATTCGGCTGTCTTCCTCGACACTCGGAACAACGGGTACGGTTAGAGCGTTTCTCCCTTTGTCCCATTCCTCTGGCCAAGGAGAAATAACCTTTCGCCGCCTAGTCGGAAGTGCCCTTTGGGGGAGCTGCGCCAAATTGTGGTGCCGTTAACCAGCCGGCTTATTTCATCTTCGAACTGCGCAGTTTAATCACCGATTTGGGTGATATGGCTCACCCAGAGCCTCGTCAACTCGCGGCGGGATGCCAGTAAGTCATTCATCAGCAATAGATTAGATCGGACGAGACTGTTGGCGCATGGCGTGCTTTCTTCTAAGGTGGAGGAGCCAATCGCTATGGCCTTCGACGTTTTCTCGATACCAAAACGAATTCATAAGATCCTTTCGAGTCTGCGCACCGGAATCGTCCTCCTCATCCTGACTGGCGCGGCTGCCGCGCTGGGAACGTTCATCCTGCAGCGGCCCGCGACCGAGCCCGACAAAATGGCCCAGGCATACTCGCCGGCAGTCCTTAAAGTGCTGGACCGCCTGATGCTGACCGATGTCTTTCACGCCTGGTGGTTTACCACCCTGCTGACCCTGGTCAGCCTGAGCATTATCTTCGTTTCGATTGATCGCTTTCCCAACTCCTGGCGTTTTTACGCGCGTCCGTACCGGCGGACGGATTCCCATTTCCGCTCTGCTCTGCCTAACCGTGTCGAACTCCCAATTCGGGACTCGGACCTTGGCCTGGGAGCGGCGGAACGTGCCATGAAGAAACTGCATTGGCCGGTTGAGCAGATCACGGAGAACGGCGAGCGGTCGCTGTACTCCGAGAAGCATCGCTTTTCCGTCATGGCGGTGTACGTGATTCATGCCAGCCTGCTGCTGATTTTCCTGGGCGGCATCGTTGACGGCATCTGGGGTTACAAGGGATTCATCAGCCTGCAGCGCGGGCAGCAGAGCAACCAGGTTCGCCTCGGCGACATGGGCGACAAGGGAGGTAAGACGCTGCCCTTCAGCCTCAAATGCTATTCGGCGGGCGAGGAAACTTATGCCGATGGCTCGCCCAAGCGCTGGTGGTCGAAGCTTGGCGTTATCGACAACGGCGCCGTGGTGCTGACGAAAGAGATCGCCGTCAATGATCCGCTGACCTACAAAGGCGTCCGCTTTTACCAGGCCAGCTTCGGCCAGACCGGACAGCTCGACGGATTGAAGCTGCTCGCCGCCCCCGACGGCAGCGCAGGACGCGAGATTACTCTGCGCCCGAACGAGCCTTTCGAACTCGACAACAACACCAGCGTCACGCTTGCGGAATATATTCCCGACTTCTTCATCCGCGACAACCAGGTATTCAAACGCTCCGACGATCCGGTGAATCCGGCCTTCCGGCTACAGGTGCAGAACAAAGCCACCGGTGATGACGCCAAGCTGTGGATGTTCCCAGCCTATGGCGAAGCCGCCCAGGGCCAGAAAACAAATTACGCCTTCGCCTTCCGCGATGTGCAGATGGGCTATTTCACCGGCCTGTCGGTTTCGCACCAGCCAGGACAATGGGGCGTCTGGGCAGGAGTCCTGCTGATGACGCTGGGGCTCGGCGTGGCTTTCTACATGGTACACACGCGTCTCTGGGTTGTGGCCGTCAAGAACGCACAAGGCAAGCTGGTGCTCTGGGTCGGCGGTACCGCCAACAAGAACAAAGATCGGTTTGAACAGAAATTTGGCGAACTGGTGGAGCAGATCCGGCTGGAACTGGAGAGCATTCCCAAGAGCAGCCAGCCAGCTCGTCAGCAGGAATCAGAAGCAACCCTCACCGCCGTTCGATAGATGGCGCCCTGAACACGGAGGAATCGGAAAATGTCTACGCGAGCAAGAGTAACCCAGATGGAGCCAGCCAGCCCCGCCTCCACGGGCGGTAATGCCCTGCTGGTGCTGGTCGGATTGGCCGTGGTCTTTCTGCTGGTCGTGGCCCTGCTGGGGACCGCCAAGGCCGGAGGCAGCCTGTTTACCGAGAGCAATCTTCTGTATGTGGCCTTGATCTTTTATGCAGGCGCAGGCGCGCTCTACATGGGCTTCGGGGTCACCGGGGTTCCGCGGTACGTGAAGTATGCCTCCCTGGCTACCGCGATCGGGCTGGTCGCCAACACGCTGGCGGTCGCACATCGCTGGTACCTCTCCGGACGCCCGCCCTTTGCCAGCATTTACGAGATGCTGCTTAGCTTTGTGTGGACGGTGGCGCTGCTGACGCTCATTACCGAGAAGAAGTTCGGAGTCAAGATCATCGGCAGCATCACCATGCCGCTGGCGGTGGTTTGCGTCATCCTGATGCAGTTGCTTGATTCGGAAGTGCGCCCGCTGGTGCCCGCGCTGCAATCGACCTGGCTGCACGTACACGTGACCCTGGCGATGTTGAGCTACGCCGCCTGCGCCGTGAGCTTCGCGCTGGCAACCATGTTCCTCATCAAAGACAATTTTCAAACCGAGACCTTTCTGGCTTGGACGAGCGGGATGGTCAGCTGCGTCTACGGCGCGATCCTCGCTACACGCTTTGAAAAGCTGGGCGGGTTGTCGGTGACCGCGTGGAACGCGCAGACCAGGTCGGACATGTTCCTCGGCCGTGGCATGCGCTTGTTCGTGACCGTGCCCGATCTGGGCTGGCTGTTCATGCTGGCGGGCATCGGCGCGGTGGTCCCTCTGGTGCTGTACTTTGTGGCGCGCCTCAGGAAGGACGATTCACTGTTCGGCGTCGCCAACAAGGCAATCTTCATCAGCATTCTTCTGCAAGTGGTTGTGCTGGCCGCATTCATTCTTAGAGTGCGCGATGCCAGTTACCCGTCACCCGACCAGGATGGACTCTTCCCGACCAGCCTGGCCGCCAGCCCCTTCTTACTGGGTGGCATGGTGACGGGTATCTTCGCTTCCTTGCTGTACCTGATGCTGTTGTGGCGGCGAACCGATCTGGAGGCTCTGTTGCCCTCGGCCGACACGCTGGATCGCGTCACTTACAAGACGATCTGTATCGCGTTTCCGCTGTTGACGGCCATGATCGCGGCGGGCGCTTACTGGGCGAACCGCACCTGGGGCTCGTACTGGAGCTGGGATCCGAAGGAGACATGGGCCGCCATCACCTGGCTGATTTACGCCGGCTACCTGCACATGCGGATCACCCGCGGATGGCGGGGACGCAGGGCGGCTTACTTTGCCATCCTCGGCTTCGGCGTCGTGATCTTCACCTTCCTCGGCGTAACGTATCTGCTTCCCGGCTTACACGCCTACGCATGAGGACTCAGGACTGGCGGGATTGGATCTGGCGGACGGATTAGGCCCCAAACATCAGTTCCAGCCCGTCAGCCCTGCAGAAATAGATTTGCGAATGTTTGCAACCGAGTCAAGAAGAAGTTGAGTTTCGAAATGAGCGCTGTTCCAGTTCAAATACCCGACACCGGATTGCCGGCCGCGGACGAAAATTCCGCCGCCGATAGCAAGGCCGTCATTCGCAAGCGGCACATGAACTGGGCGCTCAAGGCTGTCATTCCTATCGCGGCCGTGCTGCTGAACGGGCTATTGCTGTTCATGCTTGTCTCGCTGTCATTGGAGCAAGGCTCGCGCCACATGATCGTCGCCGTGGCTGCCGCAGGTGCGCTGGTGATCTGCGTTGCCGTCATCATGGTTCTGGCGGTGCAGGTGCGGCGCCCCATGATGGAGCTGCAGGACAAGATCGCACGGGTGCGCGCCGGAGACATGAGTGCCAGTGTCAGCTTCGCCGACCGCAATGACGAAATGGGCGATCTGGGCAGCGACTTCAACGACATGGTGCAGCAGTTAAAGGCCAGTCGCGAGGAGATTCAGCGGCTGCATCAGACCCAGATGTCGCGCGCCGAGCACTTTGCGACCCTGGGCGAACTGGCCGCCGGACTGGCCCACGAAATCCGCAACCCGCTGGCAGGGATCGCCGGAGTACTCGACATCGTGGGACGCGACCTGCCGCCTCAAAGCCCGGCACGTTCGGTGATGAAGGACGCCAAAGAAGAGGCCATGCAGATCAACCGCATCCTCACCGAGTTGCTGGAGACAGCGCGACCCAAGCCTCCGCAGTTCCGTATTAGCGACATCTGCAACACGACCGAACATGCTGTGATGTTTGCGCGCCAGCAGGCCATCACCAAGCGCATCCAGATTGAACTGGAAATCCGTGGCGCAGTGCCGCCGGTGGAACATGATCCCAACCAGATTAATCAGGTTCTGCTGAACCTTCTCCTCAATGCGATTCAGTCGATGGAGAAGCCGGGCACAATCCACGTGCTGCTGCAGGAAGATGAGGATGCTGTGGTGATTGTTGTCGCCGACGAAGGCAAGGGCATCCCTCCTGAGCACCTGCCGAACATCTTCCGGCCATTCTTCACCACCAAGGGACACGGTACCGGACTGGGTCTCTCGCTGGCCCGCCGCACGGTCGAAGCCCATGGCGGCCGAATCGATGTCGTCAGCGAAGTGGGTAAAGGTGCGGAGTTCACGCTGCGTCTGCCGATCGAAAGAAAGCAAACAGCGGCCGGCAACTAGCTATCAGCTCTCAGCTCTCGGCTCTCCCTTCTATACCATCTTGTGGCGGGCAATTTTCCCTTCGCGATTCATGCCTGACCTCCTCCGTGCCGATAGCATGACCAGGACGTTTTCGTCGGCCTGGGAGCATGATCTACATACCCTGCCAACATACTCGGTTGCACAACGGAGGCTGGCTGGAAGAACAGCACTTCTTCCTCGCCGGACGGCAGGAGTCCGCCGCCATAGCGCCCGTGCATGCTCGCATGTCCAACCTCGGGCCGGGTGCATTCCTGGCTGGGAACGCTGGCGGCGATCCTGCACCGGCGCATCGTGCACGAAGCCGTGTTGCGGCAGCTTCTGCTGCGCCGCTACGGCGCATGGGTCGACTATGGCAGTGTCGGCGACCTGCTGAGAAGCCTGCCGGTCTTCTACCGCCATCGCTCGGAGCGCTATTTTCTGCTGCGCGATGTCATCCCGTTTCTGCCGCGGATGCGCCGGCGCGCTGCCCGAGCCTTGCGGCCCCCTGGTAAATCTGCTCCAAACGAGGCATACTCCCGCGGCCCGTTTCCCCTGGTTTCGCCTGCGGCCGGCTCGACTCAACCGCTCCGGTTACCTCATCACGATTCTCAGTGACCGGAGTCACATCGCGAATCCATGCCCTGTCTTAGTCTGGCTATGAAATGAAAATGAATTTCAATTTCATAATCAAGACAGGTACTCATCATGGCCCGCCGCACTCTTACCGTTCTCATCTTTCTTCTGGCCTTGTCCTGCAACTACGCCCTCGCCGGCGCTCCCGAATCTTCCGCACCCACGTCCGCCGCTCCCATTCAGGACAACAGTTTCCTGATCGAGGAGGCCTATAACCAGGAGGATGGCGTGGTTCAGCACATCAGCTTCTATCAACGCCTCAGCACCGGCGACTGGGCCTTCACCCAGACCGACGAATGGCCACTAAGAAGCCTCAAGCATCAGTTGAGCGTCACCATGGCCGGAGATCATAACAGCGACAATCCCGGGTCTGGTGGAGGCTGGGGCGACACGCTGATCAACTACCGTTACCAGCTCCTGGGCAACGGCGACACGCGCCTGGCCATCGCGCCGCGCCTCACTCTAATTCTGCCCACTGGGAACAGCGCGGTGGGACGCGGCGTTGGCGGCTGCGGTTTGCAGACGAACCTGCCCATCAGCATCCAGCACAACCGCTACTTGGTGACCCACTGGAATGTAGGGATGACGTGGGTGCCGCGCGCCCAGAACGACTTGGGTCAGCGGGCCAACGCGCTTGACGTCAATCTCGGGCAATCGGTGGTTTGGCTGGTGAAGCCCCGCTTCAATGCCCTGGTGGAAACCGCGTGGTACTCCACCGCGAACGTACTCGCTCCCGGGAAGACGACTTACCAGCAGAATCTTTATGTCAGCCCGGGTGTGCGCTGGTCGTATAACTTCCGCAGGAACGATTTGCAGATCGTACCCGGCGTGGGCTTCCCCATAGGCATGGGCCCGAACGCCGGCGACAAAGGCGTGATCCTTTACCTGAGCTTCGAACATGCGCTCAGCCTGGCACATTCGCGGCAATAGAAACGCTCGACGCCCAGGCTGGAACGACTCTAACCAAATCGAGGGTCACGTGGGCTGTTGAAGGATACTCCGACGCTTTGAGAATCTCCTCGGGATTCTGTGTTTCAAGCGCGACGAAGAATCCAGCCAAGGAAAACCAGTCCCGCAGGGACGGCTCATCTAAGCCCAGCACCCGCCGCAGGCGGAGTGCTCGGTGCAGTGGGCAATTCGTTCGAGTCCCGGCAGGGACGGCACGCTTCTCTCACATGCAGGCTGTTTTAGGCCCGAAAATTCCATCGCTACCGTTCGCCGCTCACCACAAAGCTATCCACTCGATACGTTATCCTTCATCCATGGACGTTTTCGCCCTCACTCGCAAGCTGATCGACATCGAATCCACCACCGGCATGGAAGTCCCAGTGGGCGAGGCACTCGCTGCCGAACTCACCGCGCTCGGCTACAACGTCGAGCGCATGCCGGTTGAGGGCGACCGCTTCAACCTGTGGGCCACGCATCCCGGGCACCCCAACCCCGAAGTCGTCTTCTCCACCCACATGGACACGGTGCCCCCGTTCTTCCCTTCCTCAGAAACCGAGGACCTTATCCATGGCCGCGGCTCATGCGATGCCAAGGGCATCATCGTCGCTCAGATAGCTGCTGCCGAAAAGCTGAAAGACGATGGCATTCATGTCGGACTCCTGTTCCTGGTGGGCGAAGAGCGCGACAGCCAGGGCGCGCAGGAGGCCAACCGGCAGCCGCGCGGCGCGAAGTATCTGATCAACGGCGAACCCACCGAGAACCGGCTGGCGCTCGCGACCAAGGGCACTCTGCGCGTTGAACTTGTGGCCAGCGGAAAGATGGCGCACTCGGCCTATCCCGAGCTCGGCGAATCGGCCATCGAAAAGCTGCTCGACGCCCTGGAAAACATTCGTAAGCTGAAGCTGCCGACCAATCCCAAGGCCGGCCCCTGCACGGTCAACATCGGCATCATCGAAGGTGGCCGCGCACCGAACGTCATTCCCGATCACGCCGTGGCGCACCTGCTGTATCGGCTGGTCGGTCCCGCGGACGAGTTGCGGCAGCAGATTACGGCGGCCGTTGCGGGAAAGGCGCAAGCCGATTTTGTTCTTGAGATCCCCTACATGGAGCTGGGAACCGTACCCGGTATCGAGACGATGATCGCCAAGTTCACCACGGATATTCCGGCCCTGACCAAGTGGGGCCAGCCGCTGCTGATCGGGCCGGGCTCCATCCACGTGGCTCATACCAATGGCGAGTACATCGATAAAAAGCAGTTGCTGGAGGCGGTGGAGCTTTACGCGCGGATCGCAAAACACCTCCTCCCGGTTGACCAAACCAGCGACCAAATCAGGCACTCGGGATGAAATCTTTGTTGTTCTCCACCCTGCTTTCTGTTATCCCATGCAATGGCCTGCCGATGAAATGAGCGTGTAACCCATGCCGCCGAAACTTCGTAAATCAATTCAGCCGAAGACCTCCACAACCGCGCCCACTCCCACATATCAGGTGAAACGCGGTCATCCACTGCCGCTGGGTGCGACCGTCAGGCGCGATGGCGTGAACTTCTCGATTTTCTCCAAGCCTGCCACCTCGTGCACGCTGGTGCTGCTGCAGCCCGGAGAGAAAGAGCCGTTTCTCGAATACGAACTCGACCCTCATACCAACCGCACCGGACAGGTGTGGCATGCCATGGTCGAGGGCGTCGACGCGGGCGTGCAGTACGGCTACCGCTTCGACATGCAGCCCAATCCCGATCCCCGGGTCTACCGCTTCGATCCCTCTCATGTCGTGCTCGATCCTTATGCGCGGGTTCTATCGAACGGCGTTCCCTGGGGATCGTATCGCGAAGGCAAGCGCCCCTATCGCAACGGTGTCGTGCTCGAGAACCACTTTGATTGGGAGCACGATCAGCCGCTCAATCTGCCGCTGGTCGATAGCGTCATCTACGAGCTGCACGTGCGTGCCTATACCCAGGACAAGTCCTCTGGCGTGCAGCATCCCGGAACCTTTGCCGGACTGATCGAGAAGATTCCCTACCTTAAACAGCTTGGTGTAACCGCCGTCGAACTGCTTCCGGTCGCCGAATTTGAAGAGGGCGATACCGACCGCCTGAATCCCGTACTGGGCGAGACCTTGCTGAACCTGTGGGGCTACCAACCTACCGCGTTCTTTGCGCCGAACACGGCTTACTCCTCCAACATCGCCGACGGCGAACAGGTGCGCGAGTTCAAGACGATGATCAAGGCCTTCCACAAGGCTGGAATCGAAGTCATCCTCGACGTGGTCTTCAATCACACCGCAGAAGGCGGTGAACACGGCCCGACCTGGTCCTTCCGCGGAATCGACAACCCGACGTATTACATCCTCGATCCTGAGACCGGCAGCTACGTCAACTTCAGCGGATGCGGCAACACCGTGAACTGCAACAATCCGGTGGTACGCGACTTCATCGTCGACTGCCTGCGCTACTGGGCCACCGAGATGCATGTCGACGGCTTCCGCTTCGATCTGGCCTCGATCCTTGGCCGCGGACAGGACGGCTCGGTGCTCAGCAACCCGCCGCTGCTGGAGAGTCTCGCCTACGATCCCGTGCTCGCCAACACCAAGCTCATCGCCGAGGCCTGGGACGCCGCCGGCCTCTACCAGGTCGGCACGCTACCATCCTGGGGCCGCTGGGCCGAGTGGAACGGCAAGTTTCGAGACGATATCCGCAAGTTTGTCAAAGGCGATCCCGGCATGACCTCAGCGCTGGCGACCCGGTTGCTGGGCAGTCCTGATCTGTACGAGACCAGCGCTCGCGAGCCCTATCACAGCATCAACTTCATTACCTGTCACGACGGATTTACCCTGACCGACCTGGTCTCTTACAACGAGAAGCACAACCTGGCCAACGGCGAAGACAATCGCGACGGCGGCAACGACAACCTGAGCTGGAACTGCGGTGCCGAGGGCCCGACCAACGATCCGGCTATCAATCAGCTTCGCCTGCAACAGCGCAAGAACTTCGCAGCGATTCTGCTGCTCGCCCACGGCGTGCCCATGCTTCTTGCCGGGGACGAGATTGGCCGCACACAGCAGGGCAACAACAACGCCTATTGCCAGGACAACGAAATCAGTTGGGTGAACTGGCAGATGGCCGAAGACAACGCCGGCCTGCTGCGCTTCTTCCGCCTGATGATCGACTTCCGCAAGCGTTGTCCGCTGCTGCGCCGAGCAGCTTCGAACTCGATGGCCAGAACGGCTTCCACGTCACCTGGCATGGCGTGAAGCGCATGAGCGCCGATTGGTGTCCGGACTCGCGCACCCTTGCCATGCAATGGACCCTGCTGTACCAGGACGGATCGCGCGACGACCTGCACTTCATCGCCAACGCCTACACCGAGGCTCTCGACTTCGAGCTGCCGCTGATCGGCGAGCGCGAATGGTTCCGCCTGGCTGACACTGCGCAAGCCTCGCCCAACGACATCGCCGAAGACGGCCAGGAGTTCCCGCTGCTCTCGCAGGACAGCTACCGGGTCGAGCCCTACAGCGTAGCGATCTTTATTGCCAAGTAATTGCAGCAGTGAAGCAGACGTCCGTCAGGATTTGTGTGCCCGCGGTCCGACAAGTCGCTCGCGCGCCGTCGAAGACCTTTGTGAACAGCCATGACCGGCAACCGCTGCTAGTTTTGCCGCAGCGCCACCAGCGGGTTCACTCGACTGGCCCTCCAGGCCGGAAGATAACAGGCGAATGCCGCCACGATCAGCAAGACGAAAGAGGCACCCGCCAGACTGAGCGGGTCGGCTGCCGCAACCCCGTACAACATTCTGGTGAGCAAGCGGTCGATACCCAGTGAGGCGACCAACCCCAGTCCAACGCCCAACACGACGAGGGTCATTCCCTGACCCAGCACGAGCCGAAGCACCCTCGACCGGTTCGCACCCAACGCCATTCGTACCCCCAATTCCCGGCGACGTTGATTCACCGAGTAGGCAATGACGCCGTACAGTCCGACACAAGCCAGCGCGAGACCGAGCAGCCCAAACGCGCTGAGCAGGCCTACCCCGATCCTTGCGCCCCACAATGCCTGATCGATCAGAACTCGCCCGGTACGAACGTCATCCACCGGCAGTTGCGGATCGATGCCGCCGATCTGCTGCTGCACAGGGTTGAGGATGGCGGCCGGATCGCCTTGGCTCCGAACATAAAGCACCATGGCGTCGGAATAACTTTGCTTCAAAGGAATGTAGACGGAGGATTGCGGATCTTCGCCGAGGCTCTGATAGGTGGCGTTCTTCGCCACGCCAACGACTTGCCGATAGGACCTTTTCACCCGGCAGCTGAAAACGCTTGCCCAGCGGATCCTGGTTCGGCCAATAGCGGCTGGCCATGGTCTGGTTGATGATGGCAACGGGCGTGGTATCGGCACGGTCATCGTCGTTGAACACACGGCCTTGCAGCACAGGAATCCCCATCGTGGAAAAGTAACCGAGATCCACGGTGTTGAGCACAGCAGTGATCACGTCGGATTTCTTGCGCGCTCCCTCTCCTTCAATGAGAAGTCCGCTGGAGCTGCGTCCCCAGAAAGGCAGGTTCGAAGCCCACGAAGCCGACGCCACTCCTGGCAGCGTCTCCACTCGCTCTCGCGCCTCGCGATAAAACTGTTCGCCATGGGCTTGGGTGTACCCAGCCTGGCCGATGTTGGTAAGGAAAATCGCGAGATGCTGGGTCTGGAAGCCGGGATCGATGCGGTAAGCCCGTTCGATGCTGCGCAGGAACAACGCGGCCGTTATGAGCGCAACCAGCGAAAAGGCCACCTGCCCTACCAGAAGAGCGTTGGAGAAACTGATCCGCCGGCGGCCGCGGCTGGTGTTTCCCGATTCTTCCTTCAACACATCGGTAACCGGAGCGCTCGAAGACCGAAGCGACGGAACGATTCCGAACAGCATTCCAGCCAGGACCGCCGCCACCAGGGTGAACAGAAAGACGCTCCAGTCGAACCTGGGTTGCAGAAAGTTCTCAACCTTGTCGGCGGGAAGCAGCGACCAAAGGAAGCGCAAGGCGGCGTAGCCGAGGCCAAGGCCGGCCACGGCGCTGGACAGACCCAGCAGCACGCTTTCGGTGAGCAGTTGGCGGATGAGGCGTCCCCGGCTGGCGCCCAGAGCCACACGAATCGCGATCTCCTGGCGCCGGGCGGCGACCCGCGCCAGCAGCAGGTTCCCGACGTTGGAGCAGGCAATCAGCAGAATCAGGCCGGCAATCGCCATCAGCACTGCCCCGCCAAATACGGCCGACCGCTGCATACTTCCCAGCAGCGTTGCAGTGAGCGGCTCCAAGGTCACGGTGCGTCCCTGGTTGGCTTCGGGATATTCCTGGGCCAGCGCCGCTGCGATGGTCTGCAGGTTCGCCGACGCCTGTTGCATCGACACGCCCGGCTTCAGACGACCCGTCATGCGGAAGATATTTCCTGAGCGCTCGTGCAGAGCATTCCGCAGCTCTGCAGGCAACACCTGTTCGGCCATCATGGTCGGCACCCAGGCGTCAGGCCCAAAGATGCCATCCAGGCCAGTGAAGCCTTCAGGGCCGACACCTACGATGGTGAACACCACGTCGTGGACCCGGATCGTGTGGCCGACGATATCCGCAGCGCCGCCGAAGCGCCGCTGCCATGCACCGTAACTGATCACCATGACCGGGTCAGCGCCCGGTACACGATCCTCACTGGCCAGAAAGAAGCGGCCATGCGCCGGCTTCAGGCCAATCGTGTCGAAGTAGTTGCCGGAAACAACTTCGGTAAACAGACGCTCGGGACCCGCGCCATTCCACATGCTCATCGACATTACGGGTGTGTATGCGGCGAGACTGCTGAAGACCTGGTTGCGACTCTGAAAGTCCTTGTAATTGAGATATGACGAGCCCTCCATGGCGTCGGATTGCTCCGGCTTGCTGATCGTCCGTGTGCCCACCGCTACCAGCGCCGAGACGTTTTTCACCGGAAGCGGATGAAGGAAGAGCGTATTGAGGATGGTGAAAACCGCGGTATTTGCGCCAAGACCCAAGCCGAGCGTTAGAACAATAACCAGCGTGAGGCCCGGACTCTTGCGCAACATGCGGATCGCATAGCGTAGATCCTGCCCGATGCTGGAGAAGATTCCCGAGCGGCTCGTCGCACCGAGTGGAACCGCCGCGGATGTCATGACCGGTCGCGCCTTGCGAAGCTCGGAGGTGAGCATGCGACTGTCGTTTAGTTCGGTCAGCGCGACATGATACGCCGCCTCGTGGGCCGCACCTTCAGAGCGAAGCTCTTCGTACCGGTCGTGAAGGTGTTGTGTCAGCTCTTCCGTCACTTCTGCTTCGTCTTCCGGAGGAAGCCCGGCTGCCTCCAAACGCCTGCGAATCTCTTTGTCCCATTCAGGTTTCTGCTCAGGCATATTCGATACCCGTAATTCTCCCGATCGCTTCAACGAACTCCTGCCAGCCGCGGCGCTGCGCCGCCAGTACCTTCACTCCTTCGGCGGTCAGGCTGTAGAAGCGACGACGTCGCTCGCGCGGTTTTTCCACCCAACGGCCTTTGATAAGCCCCCGCTCTTCCAGGCGGTACAGAAGGGGATAAAGCGACGTGACGTGAAAGCTGAGTGCGCCGTCCGATCGCTTCTCGATCAGTTTGCAGATCTCATAGCCGTGCCGCGGGCGAGCCTCCAGCAACGACAACACCAGCAGCTCGGCGCTGCCCTTCTTCCATTCGCGATCGTCGATAGGGTCTTTCATATGTGTATTCACAATATATGACAGACCCATATATGGAAGTCAAGACCCGAAGGGGCAGGTTGTACGATTGGCGTGACGTCTGCTCCAAGAAGCGGGACAAGTAGCTTGGATCAGCGTTGCGGACGTCGAACAAGCACACGGCCAGGCGGCCGAAAGCAGTTACGAAGTCGGCTGCGTTGCGATTGGCTCAAATCTCTGGCTCGTGCGATTCAAGACCCAGCCCGAGCCGGACGCGATGTTATACACCCATCCCACGATCTCCACGTCTCCGGCCTCGATCCGCGAGCGGACGCTGGGGTGGGTCTTCAGATTCTCTATCTGCAATTCCACGTTGTATTGCGTAAGCAGCCGTAGCTGCTCTTCCTCCGAAGCCGCACTGGCCTCGCGCAGTAGCCGTTCGCGCGCGCCTTGGGCATGCCGCATCCACGACCGCACCGCCGGCAAGTGTTCCGCCCGCTCGGGATGCAACAGAGCCTTCATCACGCCGCAGTCGGTATGTCCGCAGACGATCACCAGCGGAACCTTCAGCGCCAGCATGGCGTACTCGATGCTCGAGGAAACGCCGCCGACAAACTCCTCGTGATGCGGCACCAGGTTCCCGGGATTGCGCTCGGCAAACAGCTCGCCCGGGCCCGTCTGCGTAATCAGGTTGGGAACGATGCGCGAATCGGCACAGCTGATGAACAGCGCCAGCGGCTGCTGTCCAGTTGCCAGTGCGGCAAACATCTCGCGCTGTGCCGGAAAGATCTCCCGCTGAAACTGCTGCACGCCCCTGCGAATTCTCTCCAAAGCTTCCTGACTGTTCACCGTTGTCTCCGTCATCCATTGGAGTCCCCTTCGGCAGCCGCGCCCCGTGCAAACCGAACCCCTAGTTTAGAGGTCCGGTTGTCGCACGCACAGCAGTATTCGCATCTACACCAACCCCGTTCATTGCCGTTTCAATTCAAATAGCGCTCGGCGGCCCCTGGGGGACAAAATCCCACACCAGTGAGTCGAATGACTGATGGCGCAGGCCATCTTTATCCTTGGGCGTGGTGGGTCTGCTGTTCGTATGCGGACTTTGGCACATCGCCGCACCGGTGCTGGCGGAACGCTGGATGAGTCGCGTCCTTGTGGTCCGAACGGTAGGAATGCTGCTTCTGGTACTCGCTATACCATGCCTGGTGTGGCGCGGATGGTACTTCTGGACGCTGTTTGCAGCGCTGACTGTATCTGGTTTGTGGCGGCTCCTCTTTCCGCGGAGTTCTATTCGCGCACAACAGCAGAGCTTATCCGCGCTGGGTGCATGGGTGTCTGCTGGTAGGAGGAGCAATCCTGGTGTGGGCATTACGACCGTAGCCACTGCCCATCGCCGGTGACGGCAGCGCGGTCCGCCGAATATGTTCATACCCTAAATTGACGTTGTCCTCCTGGGCGGAGGTTCGCTACTTTTGCGAACCGGAGTGGAATGACCCCCTTTAGCTCGAAGCTCCGGGGCCGCACGGTTCAAGCGTCAGGCATCGTTTTTGGCCTGACGCCCGCACAACCCGCTCTGGAATTGGTCAAGAAAAAACAATCCAAGGCAAAACCCGCTTGGTCGGGTCATCACGGCTTGCAGGGGGAGCAAGAGACAGTGCCGGATCGGGAGCCTTCAGTCTTTGTCGGTAGCAACCTGATATATCGCCTTTGTCCACTTTGCTTGGCTGTCGTTGCGCTGTGGCAGTCCGAGAATCTCGATTGTGCTCATGTCTTTGTGCCACTTCGCCGGATAGGTGCCTTCGTTGAGAGCCAAACAATCCGGCGACGGCATCTGGCACGAAATCGACACTTGCCGCTCCTGTCCCGCTTCTTGGATCGTGACGCTGTAGGTAAGCGTAACGCCGGTGGTGTCTTGTCGCCAGTTGCTCGCATTCCGGCGCACGATCAACGGATACTCGGAGATATCTACGCCGGGGAAACGGGGTGGCTGCCGGGCGCTGTCGGGATGCGGATACAGTTCGTCATAGAGTCTGAAGTTCACCTCAACGTTAATTATCACTGGAACCGGCTTGCCATTCTTCGTGGCAGGTTGGAACCGCCATTGACTCACGGCCTTGATCGCCTGTTCATCCAGTCCCATGCCCAGCGAGCGCTGCACCTTGATCTTTTGCGGCAACCCGTCGGCATCTACTACCAGCCACAACACAACTGTCCCTTCGAACCTCGCTTTGCGGGCTTCTTCGGAATACTGTGGGTCGGGCGCATAGGTTGCTTTCGGAGGGGTCATATCCCTGCCCATGAAATAAACACTGGGGGACTGAGCACGCATAGGAACGTACCAGCCTGCTCCATTTGACGGGGATTAGATCCCCCGCTGTCTGCAGCAGAAGGATTCACGGCCGACGCATGAGTCTGCGTCTGGGATGAGGTCCCGACCTCGGCGCGGGCCGGCTTCTGCGCCAGCGCCACGCATTTGCTGTAAACATCAAGAAACTGGTCGCGAATTTTCTTGTATTCCTCGATCGTGTTGAATAAGCGCCAGCGGGGCTCGGCATTCAGCAGATACATGCTAATCAGCACGCTCTTGTCCTCGAGGAAGAGGTAGTAGATGCTGAGAGTGCCGCCCTCCAACTTGTTGTGAGTGGCTCCGTAAATTGTGAATCCATTTCGGATGACTGTCTGGACGGTCGGTTCCATGCCCGGCTCGGTTGCCAGGAATTGCAGGCCGTCCAGCAGATTGGCCTTCGCGTCAATGTATTTTGACTTGGGCAAGCGCTCGACCTTGAGATTGCCGAAGCGTTCCTCCTCCATGTAGGTGATCAGTACGCGATAACCCACTTCCACCGGAATGTGGACCTCACCATTCTTCGTCGGGCTAGGCCAGGCAAAGTTCTTCACCGGCCCGTCGACGTGCACGATCCGAAAATCGGGACCCAAGTCACAGGTCGTGTAGGGTTTCAAATCGCTATCCTCGGGCGGCTCGCTAGGCCACTCTTCGGGCGGAACCTCGCTCAACTGGAAATTCACGTTGATCGTGGTCTCCACCTCGACCGGCTTCCCATCGACCAGATACGGCTTGTAGCGCCACTGCTTGACCGCGTCCAGCGCCGCCTGCACCAGCATGGGATGGCCGCTGACGACGGTCAGGTCCTCCATCGATCCGTCTTTCGCGATGAGCGCGCGCAACACGACGGTGCCCTGCACCCGTGCCTGGCGCGCGAGTGGCGGATAGGTTGGTTGCACTTTGGAAATCAGCAGACCTTGCGACGTACCCGAAGGGATCTCCACTGGCTGAGGTGGGTTGGTCTGCGCCGCCGCCCCGCCGAGAAGCAAGGCGGTCAGTATCGCGATAAGACTCCACCGCAGGACCATGGAAGTACCCGCGTTCGGAATGTGAACTTCGGCTTCCAACCGCCAGATTATGTGCCTGTTTCGGGATTCAGGCGCACTTTTATTTCACTTCCCGGATTGCAGGCTTCCTCCGGCAAACGAGGCATTCCTTTCCACGAATCACCTCATTACTTTCGTAATAGTTGTTTCACCATATTGACTCGGCCTCGGGAAACGGTAGGCTGATAGGTTGGGTGTGGTGTCCCTGAGGGGAACGCTTTCGTGGTCGCGTGGGGCCGCCGGGCATCCAACCACGACGGTTCTTTGAAAACCAGTGGGGCGGATAGTGGTGCCGAGCAGCAAGCTGCCTTGCGCTTTATGTGGCTCAGAGCTCTAGTGTAACTCCTTTGTTTGGAATATTTTGCATATAACTCATTTAGAATGAATATTTTACAGACAGAGAGGCCGTCGCAGACCCTCGAAATCGGCCAATTTTCCCTAGCTAACTCCTTATTCCGGAATATTTTACGTGTAAGTATCTTTATTATGAATATTTTGGCGGGAATTTTTCGCTAAGTTATTGATTCTACGTAATGGGTGGGGGAGGGGTACCCCGTTATCGAACATTGCGATTGTGGATGTTTCGGGCGGACGCTGTGGTGAGTGCCACCCTCTCGACAAAGCGGTGAGAACGATGGGGTGCCGGCGCCAAAGCGGACGGACACCCCGATTTTCCATTCGGCCTAGAAGTTCTTGATGGTCACGGTCGAGCCGTCCAGCGTCTTAAGCCTCACGGCAAAATTCTCCCGGTAGGTGAAGGCCTGATCCTGCAGAAACTTCAGCGCGACGGCCTCGCCCAGCAAAATGGAGTAATCGGTATCGCTGCGCCAGTGAATGCCGGCATGAATGCCATGGCCGAATGAGATGTTATGCGCCAGCTTGTGCAGCTCGGAATTCACGGTCATCTTTCCGGCGTCGGCGCCGGTGTAGGGCTCAAGCGTCAGGCCATCGCTGGCGGAAACCACAGCATCCGGAATGGGCGCTTCTCCGTCGAAGAAAAACTTCAGCACGGTGATGCAGGCTCCAGCGACCGTGCCGTGTCCGGTCGGATACGCGGGATGCGCCGGCGATCCTTCCGGAAACGCCTGTGAGAGCAGGTAGGTACCGTTCTTCTGTAGGCTTTGCTGCACGGCCATCGAGTCGAGCACGATCTTGTCGAGCTTGCCCTGGACTGTGCTTCCCTGTCCGGTCTTGCTGAGCTGGACGATGCCGCCGCCGGACTCGGGACGATGGCGCAGATGGACGATCCACTTCTGATACCAGACGGCGTTGAGGGCAGCGCGCGCGACCGCGGCCAGCGTAGCCGCGATGTCAGGCCCACCAAAGGTTCCGAAGGCGCGCTGATTTTTGAACTTCTGGTACGGACTGTCGGGGTTCGCGCCGATGCCGAGCGTTTCCAGCACGAGATACGCTACGAAGTGGGCCTGATAGAGCTCGTCAATATGGGTGAACGAACTGAGACCGCGTCCGTTGTGCAGATAGCGCTTTCCGGTGGCGGACGCCGGCGGAATCAGCGGCATCACGCCATTCTGCACTGCCTGCCATGCGTCCAGATTGGTCATGTAATCGACATCCGTTGCGAGGACGTTCATCCGCTGGTCCATATCCTGGACTCCGAAATTGGTCGGACGGATACAAAACTGCGAAATGTATGGACCGATATCTTCACCGGCGAAATACGTGGTGGGCTTCTTGCCCTTCTTGCCGGGAAGAGTCAGTCCGCCACGAAACAGCAGACGCGGCGTGACTTTGCCGCCGTCAGTCGGTCCGGCGTAAGTCGAGGCGAGCTGGGTCAATTCGTCGCAGGCAGCCAGGGCGACGGCGTTGGTCTCGTAGTCGGTAAATGGCACGTCGCGCAGCAGCGACGCCCAGTACAGCTCAACCAGTTCGGTGGCGTATTCCGGACTGGCGAGTTTGGGAGGAGGAGGCACCAGCGGCACGCCAAACTGTTGTGAATCGGCGCCAACGAGTGCAAGAGCAAACGCGCCGAGTGGGCCGTTCAGCGGGCGGCCCGCACCCATCAGACCGGGGACTTCAAAGTTGGCGGTACCGATGACCGTTCCATCGGCGCTGCCGAGGGCGGCTCTGAATTTTGTGAAAGCGCCGGGATCGACCACGCCGTACGTCTTCTGCTTCAAGCATTTGGTGTAGGTGGCGCATTTGTCCGTGTAGAGCGCTTCGTCGCCGTTAGTGGTGTGTTGCACCGAACCAGTCGGTGTCGCTTCCTTCGTGGCCGTTCCGAAGCGGACTTCGAAGGCATCTTTTCCGTGCTGGTCGGTCACTCCGGACGGCGTGCATCCACTCGACGCTTGGGGCAATTTGTTGAGGTCAGCCATGGAATCGTTCCCTCTCCTGGTTCGCGGCGCAATGCAAATTGAGCTGCGCGCTTTGGACTACCTGCTTCGCGGAGTACACGATAGCTTTAAAGGCCGCGTGGACGTTTCGCGAGCCTGAGAAAAGTAGCAAGGCCGGCGCGTCTCGTCAACCGCGCTTACGTGGCGTGACTAAGTGCTTACCGGGCGTTCGCGAGCAAACATCGGTCGCCCGAGGAACGAAAGGATTCGGGCTGCGCGCGCCCTTAAGGCGGGATTCTTAATGCATACTTTGGTCAGAATTAAGAGCCTGTTCCCCGTTGGTGCCTTTCAATCGGCCCATGGCCGCATCGCACTTTTCGAGCGTAGCTTTTGCGGACATGTCCCCGGTCCTGTCGGCCTCCAGCAGGAGTTGACGTGCCAAAGGCAGGTTCCGCTGCGTGCGCATGCCATACATATAAAGCAGAGCTTGATTGGTCAGCGATTTTGGATTCCCGGCGGCCGCGGCTTTCTCGAACCAGCGCATGGCCTGTTCCTCGTCGAAAGCCACTCCGTGACCATGCATATACATGACGCCCAGGTTGTTCATTCCGGAGGCATCGCCCTGCAGCGCCGACCTCCTGTACCAGTAGACGGCTTGAACAGTGTCCTGCACCACGCCCAACCCGGTGTCATACATATAGCCGATATTGTTCTGCGCCTGGGCATCGCCCTGCTGTGCAGCCACCTGATACCACTTGGCGGCCTGCTCCAGGTCGCGAGGAACGCCATGGCCCTGCAGAAAAATGTTACCCAGGTTGCATTGTGACGGCGAATAGCCCAGAGCAGCGGCTTTGCGGTACCAGTAGACCGCTTCCACGTAATCCTGCGGCACACCGCGGCCCTTCTCGTAGAAAATGCCCATTTTGTGCAGGGCCAGAGAATCGCCGAGCAAGGCTAATTTCCGGTACCATGCGGCGGCCTTCACCTCATCCTTGGGCAGACGAATCCCCTGGTCGTAGGCTACCGCCATGATGGCGATCGAGTTCCGGTCGCCATGCCGCGCTTTCTCCTGGACCTTTTGGAATTCCTGGTCGTTGAGTCGTGCCAAGGCTTCTTTGGCAGTTAGACCATGCAGCACACATGAGGCGTAAATGACCATCCCCATGATCGGAATAACCCAATTCACACGCCAACCGGAGCGCAGCGCAAGCATTTCGCCCCCCCTTGTCCAACCCCTGATACAGCTTAAGAAAATTGGACGGAGTGTACGTCCGTCCCGGGACGAAAACAAGAGAGAATTTCATGCGCGTGTCATACCTCCGGCCTGGGACCTCACCGACGCCGCTACACCTTCCGTGATAAAAGAGAGCGCATGAAAACCCCGGCCTATATCGCGAAACATGTGCGCGTGGTTCTGAAGAATGGTGGCTCGGCTCCGCACACGGTTGAGGTGCAGCGCTTCTTCAAGGAAGAGGTGCAATCGCGCGGGTGGTATACGCACGAATTGCGCAAGGTCGCCTTTCGCTTTCGTCGAACCATCCTGACTGAGAACGGTGAAGAATTCCTGCTTCAGGTGGCCGACGAGCTGTTTCGCGGCGACATGCTGGAGGAGAAAAACTTTGCCGTCATGCTGCTGCAGAACGGCGTGAAACACTTCGGCAAGCCTGAGTTCCGCCTTTTCGAAAGCTGGATCGACCGCATCACGAACTGGGCCGACCACGACGGCCTGATTCACTACCTGATCGGGCCAATGATCGCCGCCGATCCCACCATGCTGACAAAGCCACTGGCCTGGGCAAAGAAGCCTGACCGCTGGCATCGGCGCGCTGCCGCCGTGAGCCTCATCCACAGCACCCGCCAGCACAAGAACTTCGAGCAGATCCAGCGCGTAACTGAACTGCTGTTGTCCAGCAAGGATGACATGGTACAGAAAGGGCTGGGCTGGCTGCTGCGCGAGGCGGCCAAAGCGAACCCGAAGCAGGCGGTGAAATACCTGATGACGATTCGCGCTCGAACGCCGCGATTGGTGCTGCGAACCGCTTGCGAAACGCTGGACGAAGCCACCAGCGGTCGCGTACTGGGCCGGGGTTAGTTTCACCACCGAGGACACTGAGAGCGCTGAAAATCTATTCAGGTTTTCTCCGTGGCCCCCGTGTTCTCCGTGGTGAACGTCCTTCATTTACAATAGGTCACGCATGGATCTCTCCGAAATTCAGTCCGCTCTACGCGATAGCGGCAACGACTGCTGGCTCTTTTACGATCACCATCATCGCGACGCCATTGCCTATAGCATCCTGGGGCTGCGCCCAGACATGATGGTTACGCGCCGCTGGTTTTACGTCGTGCCCGCCGAGGGCGAACCGGTCAAGCTGGTTCACCGCATCGAGAGCCATCATCTCGACTCGCTCCCCGGCAGGAAGCTGGAGTACTCGGCGTGGCAGGAGCTGTGGGCAAACCTCGAGTCGATGCTCAAGCCCTATCACAAAGTCGTCATGCAGTACTCGCCCAACAACCAGATCCCCTATATCTCGCTGGTGGACGGCGGCATGCTCGAACTGGTTCGCGGCTTCGGCAAAGAAATTGTCAGCTCGGCGAACCTGGTCGCGCGCTTCGAAGCAACCCTCACGGAAGAACAAATCGCGAGTCACTTTAAAGCGCGCGATGCAGTGGACAAAATTGTCGCTGCCTTCTTTCCCGAGGTTGGTCGCCGCGTCCGCAATGGCGGCACTAACGAATTCGAAATGCAGCAGTGGGTCATGGAGGCCTTCGGGCGCGAGAAACTGGTCACCATCGATCCGCCCATCGTTGGCGTGAACGGGCATAGCGGCGACCCGCACTACGAGCCGACCTCGGCCGGCTCGGCCCCGATACGCGACGGCGATTTCCTGCTGCTCGATCTTTGGGCGAAGACTAACCATCCGGACAGCGTCTACTACGACATCACGTGGACGGGTTCAGTTGGGACCCCGAGCGACCGCCAGCGTGAGGTCTTTGAGATCGTCCGCGACGCGCGCAACGTCGGCATTGAGAAGGTGAAGCAGGCCTTCGATGCCGGGCAGAAAATTCAGGGTTGGGAAGTCGATGAAGCGGTTCGCGGGCACATCGCGGGCAAAGGCTACGGGCAGTACTTTGTGCATCGCACCGGCCACTCCATCAGCCGCGATATTCATGGCAACGGCGCTAATCTCGATAACCTGGAAACCAAGGACGACCGCGATATCCTGCCCAACACCTGCTTTTCAATCGAGCCCGGAATTTACATGCCGGAATTCGGGGTGCGCAGCGAAATCAATATGATGATTCACAACGGCAAGGGCGAAGTGACCGGCCGAATCCAGACTGAGTTGGTGTTGATCTGATGGCCAATCCGCAAAACATCTCCGGCGCGCGCACCGCAAACCCAGCCACTAGCAACGCCGGATCTATGGCCATGATCGCTCCAATCGCAGGCTGGATTCTTCCCGGGCTGGGACACTTTATTCAGCGCCGCTGGATTCGCGGGCTGTTGCTGATGCTGGCGGTGTTCACTATGTTCTTCGCCGGCCTCGCCATGCAGGGCAAGATATACGCCTTCAACACCGGCGACCTGCTGGACGTTCTGGGTTTTGTCGGCGACTTTGGCTCAGGCGCTCTTTACTTCGTCGCCAGAGCGATGGATTGGGGCGTCGGTAACATTCACAATGTGGTCGCCGATTACGGCACCAAGTACATCGTCGTGGCCGGATTGCTGAACGTAATCGCCGCCGTCGATGCTCACCACATCGCAATTGGCAAGAAACCATGACCCTTCAACTTACACACTTCAGTGCCGCTGTTCTGTTCGCGCTCTGCGCCTCGACCGTCTTCGGAATCACCCAGCGCAACACCACCCGCGACATGCTTCGCTACGGCGCCTATTGCTTTGTGCTATTTGTCGTGGGCGTGATTGTCGCCTCGTGGGCGATGTGGCTGATCAAGCACTAAGAACAGTAGTCGGATGTCGGATGTCCATTGTCACGTCTGGTGGCAAATGTTCCCGGAACTTCTTGGGCGCAGGAAATGCTTCATGAATCTCAGAGTCTTGTTGCTGTTCGCAGTGGTGTCCGTTTTTGTCTCCGGAGATTTTCAGTGCCTGGCGCAGACCTCTTCGTCCAATGACGCTCTGGCGACGCAAGCTGAGAAGGAATACGCCGCCGGCAACTATGCCGATGCGGAGCGCGACTTTGGCGAACTGGTCAAGCTCGAACCCTCGAATATTTACGCCTATCTCTATCTGGGACAGAGCTCTGTTCCGCCAGCAGAAGTACGCAGAGTCTGTCGTGCCTTACGAGAAGGCTCGTGAGTTGGAAAAATCGGGAACCAAGCTCACCACGGCGCAGGACCGGATTCTCACCGATCACCTGGTGATGGCCTACGGCATCAGCGGCGACTTGAAGAAGTCACGCTCGGTAGCGGAAGCAGGGATTAAAAGCGATCCTGAATACCCCATGAACTACTACAATCTGGCCTGCATATCGGCAGAGGAAGACGATAAAGCTGGTGCCCTGGCCAACCTGTCTCTCGCCTTCCAGCACAAAGATCATGTACTCAAGGGCGAAACGATGCCGGATCCCCGTGCGGACTCGTCCTTTCAGAGGTATCTGCACGACCCGGATTTTGAGAAGTTAATGAAGGAATTGGGATTCAGCTAACTCCACACTACCCGAACTGGCCACTAACCGCTGCTATTCATCCTTCCCATACAAAGGCGTCGAACACGCGGCGCTCGGTGAATCCCAGCTTCTTGTAGAGATCCACGGCGCGGTGATTGGCCTCGGTTACGGTCAGCGAGAGCATTTCGAAGTTGCGCTGGCGCAGCGAATTGTAGGTAGCAAGGATAAGGCCTTCTCCGAGGCCCCGGCCGCGATACTCGGGCAGCAGGCAAACCTGCGTTACGTGTCCTACATCGTCCTTCACCCGCGAACACAGAATTACTCCGACCAGCGATTGCGAGGGCTGGTGAACGGCGGCGAATGACGAATCCACATCGAACACGCCGCAGCCGGGAAAGCGCACGATGTTGTTCAGAAATCGCAGAGAACCCGCGTTGGTGCGATATTGATCGTTAATCTCGGAATCAATGTGGGAGCGATAGGCGGCGGTGATGACGCCTGCGGAGGGCTGATAGTCCTGTTCTGTCCAGCGGCGAATCTGAATATCCGCAAATTGCGGGGTGACCGGCAAAGAGGGAGCATCCTGGCCACGCAGATTCAAGGCAAGAAACAGCCGGCGGAAACGTTCGAACCCCGTGGTCAGGAATGGCGCGCCCAGTTCTGCCGTCGGATGGGCAAGCAATTGCGCCTCCACCCTATGAATTCCCGGTGACGACTGCAGCGTCTCGATCACATGATCGAGCATTCGCAACTCAATGGCGCGAGCATCGCTCCGTCGTGGCGAGACAAATAGATCGCCAACCACTCCTTTGGCGCCCTCATAAACAAAGAAGGAATAGCCGACGAGACCGCCGCGTTCGACCGCCGCGTAGCCGGGCAAAATCTTGGCGTCGACATAACGCAGAATCATCTCGGAGGAGCCGCGGTAATCCCAGGAAAGCGCCGCGCCCCAGGCTTCTACCTCTTCGTCGAGGAGCGGGCGCAAATCGGTGGATGAGAAATGCCTGAGATCGAGGATTTCCACGGCAGTCAGTCGTCGCGACCGGCAGAACGTAGCGGCAGTCTGTGGCGCTTCGCTCATGGTGCAAAGTCAGTCTAGTGCGGCTGCAGCAGCGGGCGCAAACAACCCAAAGGTGCCCTACGGACGGTCTGCATCGCTCTTGCTGCCCGACACCAGGTAGAAGTCAACATGCTGTGGCGCAAATCCGCCCAACAGCAATACGCTACGTCCCTTCAGCCGGTACTCCAGTTCAGTCTTTGCGCCCGCGGCCGCTACCACCAGGTGCGGGCCGGGCGGAATTTCGTTGCGCTCATAACTGAGCACGGGGCGGTCGCGGTAGAAACCGAGACCGTACTCCAGCGCGCGAGGAACGTCATACACCGCCACGATCGGGATTGGACCATCAGCGGTCTGGTTCATCGCACGGACGACCCACCGGGCCGATTGCTGGTAGTCGATGATCGGCGCCGTGCCTTTCAACGTCAGCGCGAAAGCGATCACAACCGGCACCAGCGTGGTGAATCGCAGGACGCGATATCCCTGGTTCAGCGAGGTGAGGATCAGCGACAGGATGCAGACCACCGCCAGCGTGGCCGCGACTGCCCAGACGATAGGCTTCACCGGCTGTTGCGCCAGGCGGAAAGGCACGATGAAGGCCGCGACCAGCAAAACGGCTGCGAGCACTGCATGCAATAAAGCCAACCGCCACCCAGGCTTTTCTCCATCCTCTTCGCGACGGCGGATAAAGTCCGCCAGCAGAATCGTTCCCGCCGGAATCGCGGGCAGAATGTATCCAGGCAGCTTGGATTGCGAGAGGGTAAAGAAGGCGATAGGCAGCAGCAGCCACAAAGCGAGGAAGGTGCGCAGATCTTCACGACCCGCCGGCTCAGTCACGGAGTAGCGCCAGTCGCGAATGGCGTCCACTACCGCGGCGATCAGGAATACAGTCCAGGGAACGAATCCCAGCAGCGCAACTGGCAGGTAATACCAGAAGGGCTGATTATGCCGGTAGAGATCGGTGGCAAAGCGCGCCACATTGTGCTCAAGAATGAAGACCCGGAAGAACTCGGGATTCGCACGCTGTACCGCGATGAACCATGGCAAGGTAACGGCCAGATAGAACGCGATACCGACCGGCCAAAGGGTTCGCCACAGTGATCGCCAGTCGCGCCGCAACGCCAGAAACACGACAAGGATCATCCCGGCGAGCAGGACTGCGACCGGCCCTTTGGCCAGCGTCGCCAGACCGAGCGATACGTAGAACACTAGCAACCAGACTTTAAGTTGGCTCGCGTACCACGCATACCAGGACAGCAGCGCGATGGTAAACATTGCCGTCAGTGGCATGTCGGTGGAGGCGGCTCGTCCGAAGCCGATGACCATGGCAGAAGCCGCAGTAATCAGCGCTGCATCCAGTTGCATACCCGGACGCAGTTTCCGCGCCCAGAGGTAGATGAACGCAACCATCAACGAGGTCAGCACGGCGGAAGGCACTCTGGCTGCCCAGTCAAACACGCCACCCGCCGCCTTATACGAAAGCATCATGCCCCAATACAGCAGGGGAGGCTTTTCCAGCCAGGGGTGTCCGAAGAGGACGGGCGTCACCCAGTCCTGGCGCAGCAGCATTTCACGGGCAATCTGGGCGTAGCGTGGCTCGTCTGCGCCGACCAGGCCGATGACCTGCAATCCCGCAAAGAACAGGAATCCGCAGAACGCGAGCAGGACGAGAATGTCCGTTGCCCGGCGTGTTCGCTGGCCGAGGCTTGGGACTGCTTCTGATTTGGCTTTGTTCGCGGGCAGCTTATTGCACCTGTGCCTGGTCGTAGCCACGCAGCCGGAACTGCGTCATCAATTCTTCGACCGCATGGTTGAGCGGCCCATCGACAGAGCAGCCGCTGGCACACTCGTGTCCGCCGCCACCGAAAGACGCCGCTACTGCGGCCACGTTCACCGAGCCTTTGCTGCGCAGGCTCACGCGATAGTGGCCGTCCGGTAATTGCCGGAAGAACAATGCTACCTCGATACCTTCGATCGCCAGCGCGTAGTTCACCAGGCCTTCGCAGTCCTCCTCGGTTGCCGCAGTCTGCACCATGGCTTCCTGGCTCACCTGCATCCAGGCCAGGCTGCCATCACGTTGCAGATTGCTGAGAGCCGCGCCGAGCAGCCTCATCTTCGCCATATGGGTGGAGAAGTACACGCTGTGGGCTATGCGTACAGGATCGGCTCCGCAGCGTACCAACTCCTGCGCCAGCGCGAAGGTACGCTCGGTGGTGCCGGTAAAGCAGAAGGAACCTGTATCGGTGAGGACGGCGGTGTAAAGGCAGGTCGCAACTTCCGGAGAAATTTTGACCCCAGCCTCTCGGGCCAGCCGGAAGATCATCTCCGCGGTCGCGCAGGCATTGGGATCGATCCAGTTCACATCTGCAAAGGGACGCGCCGTGGCGTGGTGATCGATGTTAATGAGGTAGTGCTGTTCGAGACCGGTCAGCTTGGTGCGGGCCACACCATCACATTCCAGGATGATAACTGCCTCGGCTTCCGGAGCATCCTGGGTGGTCTGTACCACCGAGTCGCTGCCGGGCAGAGGACGATAGATAACCGGCACACCATCGCTCAGAACGACGCTTGCCTGTTTCCCCATGCTGCGGAGAATCTGACAGCAAGCCAGCGCCGACCCAACGGCGTCGCCATCTGGCCGGGCATGCGAGGTGAGGAGAAACCTGTTCCTTCGCCCAATCTGATTCAGAACTTCGTCCAGCATTCCTTGGTCCCGAGTTCGAACCTATCGTTTGCGTTTTTCGATTCGTTGCAACAACTGTTCAATCCGCCCGCCATGTTGCAGCGAGCGGTCCAGCACGAAGAAAATCTCCGGCGTCTGCCGCTTGCCTAAACGGCTGGTCAGTTCATGCCGAACGTAGCCGCGGGCCGCGTTCAGCCGTCCCAGGCTCTGCTCGGCTTCCTCGTCGGTGCCGGTAATGTCGACCAGCACGCGGGCGCTCTTGCCGTCCGGCGCCATCTGCACTTCGTTCACCGCAACCAGGCCGATGCGCGGATCGCCAAGCTCGCCTTCTACCAGCGCCGCGATTTCCTCCCGCAGAGCCTCGCCCAGTCGTCCGCGATGATATTTCTGTCCCCGGTTCTCCATCGTGCTACTCCGTCCGGCAAGAACAGGGGAACGTTAGAGCATACGCCCGCCTGTCAAATTTGTGGTGATGACGATCACGATTCATGGGTCGGATGTTCTCCGAATTCCGCCTCATTCAGAAAATCGACGAACGAATCGGTGACTTCGCCGCCGCTGTTGTTGGCTACCCGCACGGCGTGACGCTCCACGCTGCGCATTAGGCCTTCCAGGTAATCGCGGGAGCCTGAGAGGCTAACCACACCGATTGTCGCGCGCTGCCACGCCTCGCTAGGATCGACTTCCGCCACCGCGACATTGAAGTGCGCCCTCAGACCGTCCTTCACGCTGCGCACCACCTGCCGCTTGTCTTTCAGCGAGTGCGCGCCTTCGATGCGAATCTCGAGCGTGAGATAGGCAATCATGACCCGGTTGCACAACGTCCCGGACCACCGTATTCCTGATTCGAGGAATTCGGTTCCGGGACGGCGTAAGTTCCAATTTTACGCGTTCAGCACTGCGGCAACATGTTCGGTGACGAAGACCTCGATTACGTCGCCGACCTTGATGTCGCCATAGTTCGCGATCGAGATACCACACTCCATGCCGTTACGCACTTCGCTGACATCCTCTTTGAAGCGGCGCACAGACCCGATCTTGCCCTTGAAGACCACCACGTTGTCCCGCAGCAGCCGGGCTTCCGAGTTCTGCTTGATGACGCCGTCGGTCACATAGCAACCGGCAACAGTTCCAACCTTGGGAATGCGGAAGGTGTCGCGAACCTCGGCACGTCCCAGGTACGTCTCCTTAACGATCGGTTCAAGCAAGCCGGTCATGGCCTTACGGATCTCGTCCTGCAACTCGTAGATGATCGAGTGCAGTCGGATATCGACCTTCTCCTGCTCCGCGATCTCCTGGGCCTTGCGCTCCGGACGCACGTTGAAGCCGATGATGATGGCATTCGACGCCGTCGCCAGCAGCACGTCGTCTTCGGTGATGCCACCTACGCCGGCGCGCATGATGTTGATCTTGACCTGCTCGTTCGAAAGCTTGGTCAGCAAGTCGCTCAGCACCTCGGCTGAGCCCTGCACGTCGGTCTTCAGGATGATTGGCAGCTCCTTGATCCCGGCGTTCTTCATTTGCTCGGCCAGGCCCTCAAGCGACAGACGCGAACTCTTGGCCAGCTGAGCTTCGCGGGCTTTCGCCTCGCGGTACTCGGAGATATCGCGAGCCTTTTCACGATCGGACACAGCCACGAGTTGATCGCCCGCCTGCGGCAGACCATCAAGGCCCAGCACTTCGACCGGCGTCGCGGGCGTGGCCGTATCCATGGCGACTCCGCGATCGTTAAACATGGCGCGCACCTTGCCAAAGACATTCCCGACGACAAAGTTGTCGCCGGTGTGCAGGGTTCCGTTCTGTATCAGGACCGTCGCCACCGGACCGCGTCCGCGATCCAGCTTGGCTTCCAGCACCGTCGCTGTAGCGGGACGATCCACGACGGCCTTCAGGTCCTGCAGATCGGCAACCAGGCAGATCATTTCCATCAGCAGGTTGAGGTTGGTCTTCTGCTTCGCCGAAACGTCGACGAATACCGTGCTGCCACCCCAGTCTTCCGGCATCAGTCCACGATCCGCCAATTGCTTCTTTACGCGATCGGGAAGAGCGCCAGGCTTGTCGATCTTGTTCACCGCAACGATGATCGGCACATTCGCGGCCTTGGCGTGATCCATCGCCTCAACCGTCTGCGGCATGACACCATCGTCGGCAGCCACCACAAGCACCACGATGTCTGTGACCTTGGCGCCGCGGGCACGCATGCGGGTAAAGGCCTCGTGACCCGGGGTGTCGAGGAAGACGATCTCCCGGCCGAATGCCGGCGAGTTCGTATCGGTGATCGCGACCTTGTAAGCGCCGATATGCTGGGTAATTCCGCCAGCTTCGCCTTCGGCCACGTTCGTCGAGCGGATGGCATCGAGCAGGCTGGTCTTGCCATGGTCGACGTGCCCCATGATGGTAACGACCGGAGGCCGGGTTACTGCTCCGACCGAGTCTTCCCCCGCACCTTCGGAAGCTGCGGTCTCACTCGCCAACTGCTCCTCAAAAGTAATGACTGCGGTCTCGGCGCCGAAGTGGCGAGCCATGTCGCTGGCCAGATTGGAGTCGAGCGTCTGATTGACCGTAGCAAAAACGCCACGCGCCAGCAGCCGCGCAATCAGGTCCTTGGCGCGAATGCCCAGCTTCTCAGCCAAGTCCTTCACGCTGATTCCTTCAGGAATCGTGATGCTGCGCGTAATCGGCAGCGGCTCGCTGGAGAGCGACATACGCGGCGGCGGAACGAAGCCCTTCATCGGGCCTTCCTTCACGCCACGTGGCACATAACGCTGTCCCGGCCGTGCCGGGCGTCCCATGGGACGTTGCCCCGTCGGAGGCGGAGGCGGAGCACCAACTCCAGCGCCGGCTCCAAAGGGAGGGCGCATCCCCGGTGCTCCAGAACGTGTGGGGTGCGGACCGCGACGCTCGCCAGGGCGTAGCGGCGGACGGCTCTGGCCGGGGGCGACACCTGGTCCTCCCGTCTGTGGCATGCCCGGACGAGGACGTTGAAAGATAGGCTTGCCACGCTCCGGCATGCCGCCTCGCGGAGCCATGGAAGCAGAACTGGGTGCCACGACACGTGGCGGTGGCGCCTGGTATACCGGACGCGGTCCCGTCTGCGGAACGATCAGACGGCGCTGTGGCGCACTGGGCGTCGGACCATGGGGATGTGGCTGGCCCGGACGAACAGGCGCAGTGGGACGCATGCCCACCGGAGGCGCGCTGGATCCGGCCTCGGTGGCGGAACTGGGTAATGCATCGGCTGTCTCTACAGACTCAGCAGTGTCTTCTACTTCGGAAGCAGTTTCCGGCTCAGCAACCAACGCGGCTTCTACCAACTCGGGTACCTGATCCTCAATGACGGGTTCGGAAGGCTTTGCAGCTTCTGCGACCGACGCACTATGAACGGGTGCGGCCGGCGGAGCAGCGACGGGGGGCTTGGGCGGGATTACGACCGCCGCGGGCGGCCGGGCAGCAGCCACCGATTGCGGGGTAATCATGCGCGGAGCCGGCCTGGGTGGCTCGACCGGGGCCTTGCCTACAGGACCAACCGATGGGGCCGCAGGAGCGATGACTGAGGGCTTTGGCGGAACAGCCGATGCCGGTGCTACCGTCTGCCGCAACGGAGGAGGCGGCGGCGTAGCCGGACGCACAGGGGCTGCAGGCTGGGCAGCGCGCTGCGTGATCGCCTTCAGCACGTCCCCTGGCTTGGAGATATGCGAGAGGTCAATCTTGGGCTTGAACTCCTCGACGGAAGCGCGCGAACTGCGCGTAGCGCCGGGCTCGCCATGCTCCATGTAGTATTTCTTGACGAGCTCCGCTTCGTCCACTTCGATGGAACTGGAGTGCGTCTTCTTTTCCGTTACGCCCACTTTGGTGAGAATATCGAGGATGACTTTACTCTTGACCTCGAGCTCTCTCGCCAAGTCGTTAATTCGAACCTTTGTTGCTTGCATTCAGCCCTTCGTTTCCTCCGTGTTGTACCTTCGCTTACGACGTCATAGCACCCTCACGGTGAAGTCTCGTTATCCACAGCTCCAATTCAATAGAACTGTGCTTCAAAATCTAGTTTCCTTTTCCCGGCTCTTCTTCGTCGGGAATCTCTTCGCCCTGAACCATCGGACGCTCGTGAGTTGTTACCTCGGCTTCGTCCGCCAGGGGCGCATTCTCCACGCCATCGACGACTTCCGCTTCGTAGTACTGGCCGTCCTCGACCAATTCCTGGACCGATTCGTCGGAAGCTTCTTCGTCTTCCGGAAGACCAGTCACGTCACCCGATTGTCCGCCCGAATCTGCTCCCGAAGCGCTTTCATCCCCGCCACCCTCGATTGCCTCATCTTCGGGTAACGGTGTGCCCTCGCTACCGGGCAACGGATTCTCCTCGGCGGCAAATTCTTCGTCGGCCCCGGATGACTCCCCGGCTTCTACTCCCTCATCATCCACTTCCGCGGGTTCAACCAGATCAAGGCTGGAGAAGTAATTGTTGACGGCAATACTGATCTTCTCCACCGTCTTGGGCCCGATGCCCGGCACCTCTTCCAGCTGCTCTGGAGTCATATCGGCCACCGCTTCGACTGTGGTAATGCCCGCCGCAACCAGCTTCTCGATGATGCCTTCGTCCAGGTCGGGCACTTTCTCCAGGGGAGTAGACTGCTGGTTCATTACAGCGCTCATCTGCTGCTCGACTTCCTGGCGCTTCTCTTCCTCGCTCTTGATGTCGATCTTCCAGCCGAGCAACTTGGCCGCCAGGCGAACGTTCTGCCCCTTCTTGCCGATGGCCAGCGATAGCTGGCTGTCATCGACAATCACCTCGAGATGCCTCTCCTGGCCTTCGAGTATGGTCACGCGGCTGACCTTGGCCGGCTGTAACGCCTTCTCGGCAAAGGTGACCGGATCCTCGTGCCACTCGATGATGTCGATCTTCTCGCCGCGCAGTTCGCGAATGATGGACTGCACCCGCATGCCTTTCATTCCGACACAAGCTCCCACCGGATCGACGTCTTTGTCCTTCGACATTACGGCGATCTTGGTGCGTTCGCCCGCCTCGCGTGCGATGGCGCGAATGACGACTGTGTTGTCGTAGATCTCGGGGACTTCAGTCTGAAACAGGTGCGAGACGAGCTCCGGAACGGCGCGAGAAACCACTACTTGCGGTCCCTTCGACGCCTTCTCGACGCGAGCGATTATCACACGAGCGCGCTCTCCCGGGGAGAACGACTCCAGCCGGGATTGCTCCTTCTTCGGCATGCGAGCCTCGGCCTTGCCGAGGTCGACGATCACATCCTGGCCTTCGTTGCGTTTGATGGTGGCGTTGATGACTTCGCCGACACGGCCAATGTACTCGTTGTAAACCGTGTCGCGCTCAGCCTCGCGCACCTTCTGGAAGATCACCTGCTTCGCCAATTGCGCAGCAATGCGTCCCAGAACATCCGTGGGCTTGTAGGTGCGCAACTCGCCGCCGATTTCAGCCGCTGGATCGATGCGCCTGGCATCTTCCAGGGCGATCTGAGCGATCGGGTCTTCCACCTGCTCTGGAGTCTCGACGATGCTTTTGACCGCGTAAGCGCGAATCTGGCCGGAATCCTTGTCGAGTTCAGCCCGCAGATTTTCCTGAGACTTATAGTACTTTCGGGTGGCAACAACGATGGCATCCTCCACCGCGCCCACGACGATCTGCGGATCGATGCCTTTTTCGCGGCTCAGAGCCTCGATCACGTTGTACAGTTCGCTCGCCATAAACCCGCCACCTTTACTTACTTCAATGATTTCTTCTGCATTGCGCCCGGCAACTCGGGAACCAGGTTCGCCTTTTCGACATTCGCCAGCGGAATCTCCACTAGCGTCCCCGCTTCAACTTCCTGGCGCTTCTTGCTTTTCTTCTGGCCGGTCAGCTCAAGGCTCAATCGGCCGTCATGAAACTCCGTGAGCCGACCCTCGAAGTGCCGGTTCCCGTTCAGCGGATCGCGCGTCATCAACTTCACCAGGCTGCCGGTAAAACGCTCGAAATCGCTCGCCTTCGACAGCTTGCGATCCAGCCCTGGTGAAGAAACCTCCAACAGGTACTGCCCGCCTGGCACCGCATCTTCAATGTCGAAGATGGTGCCTGCCTCCCGGCTGAAATTGGAGCAGTCATCGTGGGTAACGCCGCCGGGCTTGTCGATAAAGATGCGGAGTATGCGGGCCTTGCCGCCACCGCGCAGCTCAACTTCCACCACTTCCAGGCCGCCGGATTGCGCTACCCGCTCCGCGATCTCCTGAATCTTCTCCAACCCTGCCGCCATGCGATACCGCCCTCCCACGAAACGAGCACAAACCACCCGGCAGGCTCTGAACACCGCCTGAATTCGCCGTCCAACAGCGGATTGCGGGGTGGAAATAAAAAGTGGGCTCGCGCCCACCGATGTGCTTCGCCGAACTACGCTGCGGCCCGTCGCCACGCCGCGGGAGGGTGACGGCAGCCCATCAAACACAGCAGTACTCAACCAACTATACGCCGGAAACGGTGGAAAAACAACGCCAGTACCCACTTCCGTAGCGTCTAGAAACGCCGCCCAGTGATGGGCGTGGCTCGCCTGGGCCCATGCCTCGCCTCACCATTAGTTTGATGCTCACAGGCTCGGCCCGATTCACCGTGTCTAGCATGTCAGGACAGGCGAGGAGCAAGTTACGGCTCGCTGTAAACTCTGGCGTGCTTGGCAGCAGCCTTTTGCAGATTTCTCATGGTCCGAACTCTGGCAAGGGACGGCCATTCTCGCGTTTGCCTAAAGCTCCTCGCAACTCTAGAATGAGGGATTACCCCCGCGGACCTTAATGCCATGATCCATTTTCCAGTACCCGAGGCGCTTACTTTCGATGACGTGTTGCTGCTGCCGGCCAAGTCGGACGTAGTTCCGGCAAACGTCGACACCACCACCCGCTTGACCCGCAACATTGAGCTTCGCATTCCCCTCATCAGCGCGGCCATGGACACAGTAACCGAGTCCCGGATGGCGATAGCGATGGCGCAGCAGGGCGGGCTCGGCATCATCCATCGCAACCTGAGCATCGAGCAGCAGACCAGCGAAGTGGACAAGGTGAAGCGCTCGGAGAGCGGCATGATTGTCGACCCGATCACCATGTCGCCTGACGACAAGATCTCCGATGCGCTGGAGGTCATGCGCCGTTACCGCATCTCCGGCGTTCCCGTCACCAAGAACAAACGCCTGGTCGGCATCCTCACCAATCGCGATCTGCGCTTCGAAACCCGCACGGACATCCCCATCAGCGAGGTGATGACCAAAGAGAATCTCATCACCGTACCGGTGGGAACTACGCTGACCGATGCCGAAGCCATCCTGCACCAGCATCGCATCGAAAAGCTGCTGGTGGTTGACGACAACTACCATCTAAAAGGCCTGATCACGGTCAAAGATATTCAGAAGCGGATGAAGTATCCGACCGCCGCCAAGGATTCGCACGGCCGCTTGCGGGTCGGCGCCGCTATCGGCGCCACTGGCGACTTCCTGGAGCGCGCTCAGGAGATGGTGCGGGCCAACGTCGATCTGCTGGCGATCGATAGCGCACACGGACATTCCACTCGCGTTATCGAGGCTATCAAGCAGATCAAAGCCGCGCTGCCGGACGTTGATCTCCTGGCTGGAAATGTCGGAACCTTCGACGGCGCCTGCGAACTGGCACGCGCCGGGGCAGACGGTATCAAGGTTGGTATAGGTCCAGGTTCGATCTGCACCACCCGCGTCGTCACCGGTGCCGGGGTGCCGCAAATTACTGCGATTGCCGAGGCCGCACGCGCAGTGCGCGATGCCGATGTGCCGATTATTGCCGATGGAGGCATCAAGTATTCCGGCGATGTCACTAAAGCCCTCGCTGCCGGAGCCAGCTGCGTGATGATCGGATCGCTGCTCGCGGGCACCGAAGAGAGTCCGGGCGAGACGATTCTCTACCAAGGCCGCTCATTTAAGGCGTACCGCGGAATGGGTTCCATCGCCGCCATGGCGCAGGGTTCCAGTGAACGCTACTTCCAGACGACCGATTCTGACTCCGACTCGTCGATTCCCGTGCTGTCCGAAGATGGGACGGAAAGCAATCGGCTCGGCAAGCTGGTTCCCGAAGGAATTGAAGGACGCGTGCCCTATCGTGGTACGGTAGCGATGATCGTGTACCAGTTGGTTGGCGGGGTTAAGAGTGGCATGGGTTACGTGGGCTGCTCCAGCGTCGCGGAGTTGCAGCAGAAGGCGCGCTTCGTTCGCATCAGCGGAGCCGGCCTGCGCGAAAGCCACGTCCACGATGTCCTGATCACGCGCGAGGCGCCAAACTACCGTGCGGAATAAACCTTCGCGCGCAAGAGGGAATCCTCCCTTGTCCCTGCTGATGCCGACTCTGGGGAGCGTCCCGGCTTGCTGAAACCCACCTTCCGACTCATGGCCCGCAACTGGTGGCCGGTTGCTGTCTGGCTGGGAGTGATCCGGCTGGAGTCGACTGATCTGGCCTCGGCGCGCAACACCAGTGGCTTGCTCTTCGCCACGCTCAGATTCTTTTTTCCGCATCTACCGCGCTGGTACGCCTGGTACCTTGACGCCGTGCTCCGCAAAATGGGGCACTTCGTCGGGTATGCCATTTTGGGCGGCTTAGTCTTCTTCGCCCTCCGCAACACTTATCGTGATCGAGTTAAGCCTTTCTTGCGAAGACCATGGGGTGTCTATCTGCGTGATTACTGGCGCTGGGAATGGGTTTGGATCGGCATGCTGGCAACCATCATCACGGCCTCGTTTGACGAGATCCACCAGACCTTCATTCCATCTCGCACCGGCCGCTGGCAGGACGTGGTTATCGATGCCAGTGGCGCCGCGGTGTTGCAGGCTCTGCTCTATCTGTTGTCGGTTCGACAGCTGAACCGCGAACGCAAACAGGTACGCCAGTCGGAGCTGGAAACGGCGTCATAGGCTGATTGTCTTTCTCCCGCAAAAAAGAAGCGCGCCCGCAAAGCGAGCGCGCCTGGAGCCGGCAACTCCGCGAGCTTGAACTCGCGCGATAGAATTACTCTTCCTTCTTGCCCTCGTCGGCGGCGGCAGCCTGATCAGCCATGGCCTTGTTCTCGGCCTCGGCTGATTCCATGGCCTTGCGATTCTCTTCGGCGCGCTTGGCGCGAAGTTCGGCCCGCTTCTGGCGTTTCTCGTCGAGTACGGCTTCACTGCCCAGCAATTCGACAAAGGCAATATCGCCGCCGTCGCCCTTGCGGAAGCCGCCGCGGATAATCCGCAGGTAGCCGCCATTACGGTCGCCGAAGCGCGGCGAAACCGTATCGAACAGCCTATCAACGGCGTCGCGTGTCATCAGGTACGCCGCGGCCTGCCGGCGGGCTGCAACATCGCCGCGCTTGCCGAGGGTAATCATCTTCTCGACGTGGGGACGCATCGCCTTGGCCTTGGTGACCGTGGTCTCGATGCGTTCTTCCACGATTAGCGAGGTCACCAGGTTGCGCAGCAGCGCGCGCCGGTGCTCGGTGTTACGACCCAGTTTCCATCCTGCTCTACGATGACGCATGTCCGTGATCCTTCAAAAACAGTAGTCGGTTATCAGTTCTCAGTTGCCGGTACGTCAGGTCTATGTGCCCACCGCGGGTGCCCCATCCTACACCCGCCTTTGGCGTAGAGTGGGATTACTGTCATCGACGACGGACAACTTTCGTTAGAAGTTTGGCTCGTCGTACGCTGGCGCGCCGCCAATGGGCCCAAGAGAGGCGTTCGGCGCAACCGAGGTACCGCTTCCCGGGACGGCGTTGCCGTGCTCGTCAATCTTCATGCCAAGACCCAAGCCCATCGAGGCCAGAATCTCTTTGATCTCGTTGAGCGACTTGCGGCCGAAGTTCTTGGTCTTCAGCATCTCGGCTTCGCTCTTCTGTACCAGCTCACCAATAGTCTGAATGTTCGCGTTCTTCAGGCAGTTGTAGCTGCGGACCGAGAGCTCAAGCTCCTCAACGGAACGGTTGAGGTTCTCGTTGCGGATCTCAGGCTTGTCGGAAGCGCCGGCCTGCTGCGCCTCGAGCTCTTCCTCGAAGTTGATGAAGATATTCATGTGGTCCTTCAGCAGCTTGGCGGCCAGCCCCAGCGCATCCGCCGGAGTGACCGAGCCGTTGGTCCACACTTCAATCGCCAGCTTGTCGTAGTCGGTTATCTGCCCCAGGCGGGCGGCCTCGACCGAGTAGTTGCACTTGCGGACAGGCGAGTGCACGGAGTCGATAGGAATGAAACCGAGCCCCAGATCTTCGTCAAAGTTCTTGTCGGCAGATACGTAGCCGCGGCCTTTCTTCAGCCGCATCTCCATATCGAGCTTGCCGCCCTCGGAGATGGTGGCAATGTAAACATCCTTGTCCAGGACCTCCACGTCGCCATCGGCTTCGATCATGCCGGAGGTAATAACGCCCGGCTGATCGGCGCGCAAGTAGATCGCCTTGGGCGCATCGCCGGCAAGACGGAACGGAATCTGCTTCAGGTTGAGGATAATGTCGGTCGCATCCTCCACCACTCCAGGAATCGACTGGAACTCGTGCAATACGCCTTCAATTTTGACCGCGGTGACAGCGGCGCCCTCAATGGACGAAAGCAACACGCGGCGCAGCGCGTTGCCGATCGTTGTGCCAAAACCACGCTCGAACGGCTGCGCCCAGAAGTGACCGTACTTGTCGGTCAAAGTCTCGGTGTCAGTGGCAAGCCGTTTCGGTTTCTGAAATCCCTTCCAAAGCATTCGTAACTCCTGTTTTCTGTGCGGCCATGCTGCACGGGTGGTTCGCGAGGAACCACAACCGGCTGATCTGGCTCGACGGTGTTGAGGACACGATCCGGTTTGCACCGTGCCCTCGGTGCACTGCGGCGTCTCGGAGCGCGTCGCCCACGCACTCCAGAGCAACCACTACTTGCTGTAAAGTTCGACGATCAGCTGCTCGTTGATGGGCAGATTGATGTCTTCCCGCTTGGGCAGCGAAACCACCCGTCCCTTGTAGGCATCGCGATCGACCTCAAGCCAGTTGGGAGGAGCCTGGTGGCTGGCAAATTCTTTCGCCCCTTCCACCACGACCAGCTTGTTGCTGCGCTCGCGCACCGCGATTTCATCGCCGGCTTGTACCTGGTAGGAAGGAATGTCGAGCTTACGGCCATTGACGGTCACGTGCCCGTGACGCACCAGCTGGCGAGCCTGCCGACGGGCCACCGCAAAACCCAGGCGGTAGACCACGTTGTCCAGGCGCCGCTCGAGCTGTTGCAACAGAACTTCGCCGGTAACGCCTCTCCCTTGAGCAGCGCGCTCGAAGTAGTTGCGGAACTGGCCTTCCTGGGTGAAGTAGATGCGCTTCGCTTTTTGCTTTTCGCGGAGTTGCAGCCCGTAACCCACGATCTTGGCCTTGCGGTCTTTACCGTGCTGGCCGGGAGCGAAATTGCGCTTTTCGATCGGACACTTGTCTGTAAAGCACTTTGCGCCTTTGAGGAACAACTTCATGCCCTCGCGGCGGCAAAGGCGGCATACTGCGTCTTTGTATCTTGCCAAGTTACTTTCTCCTGAAGACAGCGGCTAGTGGTCAGGGGCTAGTGGATAGAATCCAAGAGCCTCAATTCACCGCCGTTCTACTGTCCGGCTATGGATCGGTTTACAGGACTTGGCTGTCCCTTCATCCCGATCGATTAGTGGCTAGTGATCAGTGGCTAGTGGATAGTCCACCCTGCACCACTAATCACCGGCTCGAACTCTCATGACGCTCCAACTCGTCAAATCTTCAGTGGATCGTCAGTCTGTGGGCAGATCTTCTATCCGCTGAGCACTTGCCACAGTTCTCACAAATCATTTGCCCGCAGCTAATGGCTTTGTCTATCCACTAACCACTGACCACTATCCACTGCTCTCTTACACCCTGCGGCGCTTGGGAGGACGGCATCCGTTATGCGGCACCGGCGTCGAGTCCTTGATCGAACGGACATCGAGACCCGAAGCCGACAACGCGCGCACCGCCGACTCACGGCCCGATCCCGGACCGCTTACCCGCACGTCCACCACTCGCATGCCGTGATCGCGCGCCTGGTTGGCCGCGTTGGCGGCAGCCTGTTGCGCCGCAAAAGGTGTCCCTTTACGCGACCCGCGGAAGCCCAGCGAACCGGAACTCTTCCACGACACCGTGTTCCCATTGGGATCGGTGATGGTGACGATGGTGTTGTTGAAGGACGCCTGGATATGCACGAGTCCCATGGGAACGTGCTTGCGCTCCTTCTTCTTGAACTTCTTGCCAGTCTTGCCTTTTTTGTCCGACGCAGCGGATCCAGCTGGTTTCGCCATGTTCTATGTCTTCCCAGTCGCTTTCTTCTTGTTGGCTACCGTGCCCTTACGCGGCCCTTTGCGGGTGCGGGCATTGGTATGGGTACGCTGTCCGCGAACCGGCAGGCTACGGCGATGGCGGTACCCACGATAGGAGCCGATTTCGATGAGCCGCTTGATGTGCATCGAGACGTCCTTGCGGAGATCGCCTTCGACGTTGCCGCCCTCTTCGATGACCTGGCGGATGCGGTTCACTTCCTCTTCGTTGAGGTCGCTGACCTTTTTCGTGCCCTCGACCTTCGCCGAACCGAGAATCTCTTTCGACCGCGAATCGCCAATGCCGAAAATATAGGTGAGCGCGACACTCACATGTTTATTGCGCGGGAGATCCACGCCTGCAATACGTGCCATAGATTGTTATCCCTGCCTCTGCTTGTGCTTGGCGTTTTCACAGATCACGCGCACTACTCCGTGACGGCGGATCACCTTGCACTTGTCGCAAATCTTTTTGACTGATGCCCGAACCTTCATGAAATCCTCAGTTGTTATTTGTACCTGTACACAATCCGTCCGCGGGTCAGGTCGTAGGGCGAAAGCTCCACCGCCACCCGGTCACCGGGAAGGATGCGAATGAAGTTCTTGCGCATCTTGCCTGATACGTGCGCCAGTACCTGGTGCTTATTTTCCAGCTCTACCCGGAACATGGCATTGGGCAGTGGCTCGACCACCACCGCCATCACTTCAATCGCGTCTTCCTTACTCATTCAACCCCAAGAAACCTGTTGTCAGTCATCGGTTGTCGGTTCTCAGTTGTCCGTGCACGGATTCGAGTAGCAAGTCGTACTGACAACTGGCAACCGATCACTGACAACTGACTTATCTATTCCGTCAAAATCAGCGGACCATTCTTCGTCACAGCGACGCAATGCTCGAAATGGGCGCTCAGGCTGCCGTCTTCGGTCACCGCGGTCCACTTGTCATTCAGCAACCGCGTCTCCGGACGTCCGACGTTTACCATCGGCTCAATGGCCAAGACCATACCATCGCGCAGCTTCGGCCCCTGCCCCGGGATACCGTAATTCGGCACTTGCGGATCTTCGTGCAGCTTCGTCCCGATACCGTGGCCCACAAATTCCCGTACTACACTGAAGCCGTTCGCTTCGACCACCTGCTGAACCGCCGCGCCGACGTCGCCAACCGTATTGCCGATCCGAGCCGCCTCGATGCCGCGTAACAGCGACTCATGGGTCACGTCCAGCAGCTTCTGCAGTTCCGGAGAAATCACATCCCCGACCGGCACCGTAATCGCAGAATCGCCGTAGTATCCGTCCAGCACAACCCCGGTATCGATGGAGACGATGTCACCGGCCTTGAGCACCCGCCGCTCCGACGGGATACCGTGCACGATCTCGTTATTCACCGAGGTGCACAGCACGCAAGGATAGTCGTAGTAACCCTTGAACGCCGGCTTTGCGCCCAAGTCCCGTATCGTGCGCTCAGCGACGCGCTCCAAGTCCATCGTGGAAACGCCCGGCGCTACCGCTTCTCTGGCCGCCTCGAGCACCTGGCGGACAATATGCCCACTACGGCGCAGCTTCTCAATCTCCGATACAGACCTACAAACGATGGACATTCTCTATCGCACTAAACGCTTGCGCCATAACATTTTCGACTGGCTGATCGCCGTTCACTTCGACCAGTCGGCCTCGGGCACCGTAGTAATCAACCAACGGCAGCGTCAACTGCTCATAGGCTTTGAGGCGCTCAGCGACAACATCTTCTGAATCGTCCCGGCGCGAAACCAACGGTGTGCCGTCGATATCGCAAACTCCCTCGACGATCGGAGGCTGGAAATAGATGTTGTAGATCCGCCCGCAGGTGGGACAAGAACGACGTCCGACAATCCGTTGCAATAGCAAATTGTACTCTACTATCAGCCGGATCACAACCGGAGCCGCACAGGCCTGCTGTGCAGCTAAGTCCTTGCCCGTCCGCAACTTCTCTAAATATCCGTCGAGCCACTCGGCCTGCCGCACCGTCCGCGGGAAGCCGTCCAGGATGAATCCCCGGGCGCAATCGGCCAGAAGCAGCCGATCCGCCACCATGTCACAGACCAGATCGTCGGAAACCAGCTCGCCACGATCCATGGCCGACTTGGCCTTAAGACCCAATTCGGTCTTACGGGCTACGTTTTCCCGCAGCAGGTCGCCGGTGGAGATCTGTGGAATCCCGAAGGTTTCCGAGATCAGCTTCGCCTGCGTTCCCTTACCCGCGCCTGGGGGACCTAACAAAATGATCGGGCCCACCGGTCGTTCTTTGCTCACGACGCTGCTCACCGCTGAGGAAGATTGCGCGTCCATGCTTCGCCCCTGGCCACCTACTGGCCTCATCGCCCGCGTGGGCGGGCCGGAGCCTCCCGGTAGCTCCGAAACCAGCAATCAGCAGCTAGCAATTATCATCTAGCTGTAAATAATCGACCCTTTCTCGCCCTCGTCCCGACCCGGTACTCAGCGCGTGCCACGCGAATCTCCGGCAGGCTCACCAGCGCTAATCGCTCATTGCTGGTCGCTTCCTTACCACGTCGATCTGCGCCCGCGCACTCGCCCGCTGCGCGAGGTAAACCCTTCGTAGTGCCTCATTACCAACTGCGATTCGATCTGGTTGATCGTGTCCATGGCGACGCCCACTACGATCAGCAGCGACGTACCGCCAAAGTAGAAGTTCACGTTCAAACCGTTCGTCACCCAGGTCGGCAGACGCTCAAAGAATGTCCCGATCGGCCCCCACAAATGGTTAAGGTGGATACCGGTGATCATCCACTCAGGAATGAAGGAGATCAGGATCAGGTACAAAGCACCCACCAGCGTAATGCGGGTCAGGATGTCATTGATGTAATTCGACGTCCGCACGCCTGGACGGATGCCGGGGATGAACCCTCCGTACTTCCGCATATTGTCCGCAACCTCCGTCGGGTTGAAGACAATCGATACATAGAAGTACGCAAAGAACACGATCCCGACTGCATACAGCAGCGTGTACAAAGGCTCTCCCCAACGCAGCGCGTTGAAGATTGGGCCGAAGTAGCGGTTGTCCTTGAACATCGGCAGGGCGCCCAGTGTCTGCGGCAACGTCAGCACCGACGATGCGAAGATCACCGGCATAACACCGCCGGAGTTCACGCGCAGTGGCAGGTGCGTGGACTGGCCACCCATAATCTTGCGGCCTACAACCCGCTTGGCGTACTGCACCGGTATTCGTCGCTCGCTGCGCTCCACGAAGACGATGAAGGCGACGACCGCCACCATCACTACGATAAGGAGCAGAATGGCAGGGACCGTAAAGGCTCCCCAGGCCTGGGTCTGCACTTTTTCAACCAGGTCCATTACCGCTCGCGGCAGGCCCACGACGATGCCGGCGAAAATCAGCAGCGACATGCCGTTGCCGACGCCCCGTTCGGTAATCTGCTCGCCCAGCCACATGATGAAAACGCTGCCCGTGGTAAGGGTCAGCATCGTCATCAGGACGAAGCCGATGCCCGGATTCATAACGAAATCAGGCTGCCGCTGCAGGGTATAAGCGATGCCCAGCGACTGAACGGCGCTCAGCAGCAGAGTGAGGTACCGTGTCCACTGGGTGATCTTCTTGCGGCCCAGCTCGCCTTCCTTCTGCAACTTGGCGAGAGGCTCATACACTACCGTCATCAACTGCAGAATGATGGAAGCGGTGATGTAGGGCATGATGCCCAGGGCGAAGATGGTGAGCCGGCGCAGCTGTCCGCCGCTGAACAGGTCAACGAAGCCGAGCACCGTGCCGCGCTGCTGGTCAAAGAATTGGGCCAGCTTGTCGGCATTGATGCCGGGCGTGGGAATGTGTCCGCCCAGCCGGTAAACCGCCAGCAGGGCAAGCGTAAACACAATGCGCTTGCGCAGATCGGGAACGCGAAATATGTTGAGAAACTTTTCCAGCATTTACAAAACTCTCAGTCGTCGCTTCTCGCTTGCCAGTTCTTCGTTTCTACAGCACCTGGATCTTGCCGCCGGCTTTTTCAATCTTCTCCTGAGCGGACTTGGAGAACTTATGAGCGTGCACGGTCAGGGCCGAGGTAAGTTCGCCGTTGCCCAGAACCTTAACCAGAGCCTTCTTTGAGCTGACCACGCCGGCCTTACGCAACACCTCGGGCGTAATCTCGGTCTCGCCGACGGCCGCCAGGCGGCCAAGGTTCACCACTTCGTATTCGATCCGGAAAATGTTGGTAAATCCGCGCTTGGGAAGACGGCGATGCAAGGGCATCTGGCCGCCTTCAAAACCGCGCATCATGCGCGAACCGCTGCGCGAGCGCTGGCCCTTGTGGCCCCGGGTGGAAGTCTTGCCCATGCCGGAACCCATACCGCGGCCCACGCGCTTCTTGTTCTCCGCTGCCTTCCGCGGTGCTCTTAAATTACTGAGATTCATTCTGTACCGTGCCTGTTCCGTTGTACGTAATCAGTGACCGATTGTCGGCCTGTCTACCCATTCTATCGTCCGGCGTTTTGGCCGATAGAGGAGGGAATAAAGATCCTACCCAACGATCTCGACCAGATGCGGCACCTTCGCCACCATACCTCGGATCGACGGCGAATCCTCGCGCTCGATCACCTGGTTCAACCGGGTAAAGCCCAGTCCTTTTACCACCAGCTTGTGCTTCATCGGCGTGCAAATGGACGAGCGAACATACTTCAGTTGAATCTTCGCTCCCGGCGCCGCCGGCTTCGTCTCTGTTGTCTTCTTGCGAATGCGCGCCATGATTACAGCTCCTGAACCGATTTGCCGCGAAGCGCCGCCACTTCGTTCCGATCGCGCAGCTTGCCCAGCGCGTTGAACGTGGCCTTGATCACGTTGTGCGGGTTGGTAGTGCCGATCGACTTAGTCAGCACATTCTGAATTCCAGCCGAGGTCATAACCGCGCGGACTGCGCCGCCGGCGATGACGCCGGTTCCTTCCGGAGCCGGCTTCAACATCACCATGCCGGCGCCATAACGGCCCAGCACCTGGTGCGGAATCGAAGTCTGATTCAGGTTCACGCGCAGCAGGTTCTTCTTGGCTGCCTCGATCCCCTTGCGGATGGCCTGCGGAACTTCCTTGGCCTTGCCGGATCCGTAACCCACGACCGCGGCAGAGGGATCGCCCACGACCACCAGCGCCGCGAACGACAGGTTCTTGCCGCCCTTGACCACCTTGGTGACGCGATTGATCGAGACCACCTGGTCCTTCAGTTGGTACTGACCGGCATCAAGCTTTTTCTTTACTGTTGGCATTTTTCGCTCTTCGCTTCTCGCTCTTCGCTAACGTCTAATCTTCGGGTGCCCCATCCTGCGCCAGTCTTTGGCGTAGGGTGGGAGAGTTAAAACTTTAATCCTGCTTCGCGGGCGGCATCGGCCAGGGCCTTTACTCGCCCGTGGTAGAGGTACCCACCGCGATCAAAAACCACCTTCTCGATACCCTTTGACTTCGCCCGCTGTGCAATAAGCTTGCCGACTTCCTTCGCCGAGGCCAGGTTACCGCCCGTCGGACGCTTCTCGCCCTTCACGCCTTTGCCCTTTTCAATCGAGGCGGCGGCTACCAGGGTCGCACCCTCGGTATCGTCGATCACCTGGGCGTAAATGTGACTCACCGAGCGGTACACACTCAAGCGCGGCCGTTGCGCGGTGCCCTCGATCTTCTTGCGGATCCGGGTATGCACCTTCTGCCGTGTCTGGTCTTTCGAACTCTTCCCAATCATCTCGCTCTTCCTTTGTCCCGGGTTTCTGAACCGGGGAGACGGGGTACGATGTTCATACCTTCCGTCCCAATCTCTCTTCGCTGTGTGTTCTTCACGAACAGCTCAAGAGCTTCTCACCAAAACTTGGCCGCGTTGCCAGTCACGGACTGACTATCCACAAGCCACTGACCACTAGCCACTTACTTTGCGCCCGTCTTGCCGACCTTCTTCTTCAACCGCTCACCGGTATAGCGAACACCCTTGTTCTTGTACGGATCGGGCGGACGCAGCGAGCGCATTTCCGCTGCGACAAACCCAACCTTCTGCCGGTCAATGCCGCTTACGGAAAGGTGCGTCAGCTTGGGATCGATGGTTACCTCGATGCCCGCGGGCAATGGATATTCGATCGGGTGCGAAAAGCCTAGGGTGAACACCACGGTGCCCTTGCCCTTCATCTCGGCGCGATAGCCAATGCCGACGATATCCAGTTCCTTCGTCCAGCCCTTGGTAACACCTTCCACGGAATTGTTAACCAGCGCGCGGACCAAACCGTGCACCGCCGCCTTGGAATCGTCCTCGCGCACTGCCACCAGGTTGCCGTCCTGCGTTTCCAGTTTCACGCCCGCCGGCATGTGTGTCGTGACTTTGCCTTTGGGACCCTGTACGGTCACGGTATTGCCCTCGACGGTATAGGTCACGCCCTTGGGCAACGGAATCGGTTTCTTACCTATTCTCGACATAATTCGCTCTCACCAATGCAGCTCTTAGCTGCCAGTTGTCAGCCATCAGCCGCTGCCGTCTTACTGCTCCAGCCGAAAGCTGAGAGCTGACGGCTGACAGCTTCCTAATAAATCTCGCAGAGGACCTCGCCACCCACGCCTTCCTTGCGCGCCTGGCGACCGGTCATCACGCCCTTAGGAGTAGTCAGGATGTTGATCCCCAACCCGCCCAGCACGCGCGGAATCTCGGTGTGCCCGACATAGACACGGCAGCCGGGCCGCGATATCCGCGTCAGGTGCGAAATCGGCGAGGTGTTGTCGGGGCTGTACTTCAGATACACGCGCAGCAACTTGCGGCCGTCCTCTTCGGTAGGTTTGAAGTTGGCGATGTAGCCCTCTTCCTTCATAATGCGGGCAATCTCCACCTTCAGCTTGGAATGTGGAACGTCCACCTTCTGGTGCCGGGCATTGATCGCGTTGCGTACCCGCGTGATGAAATCTGCGACCGGATCGGTCAAACTCATGCTTTGCTTCTCCTCAAATCGTCGCCCGTTAGCTTTCCGCGAACCCTTCGCGCGAGCGCTCGGTCAGCGCTCTTGAAAGAACCAGCCGCGACGTACTCACAAACCCTTTGGTCACCGGCAACTTGCCGGCGGCCTACCAGCTCGACTTCGAAACCCCGGGAATTTCTCCCCGCAAAGCCAGCCCCCGGAAGCACAGACGGCAGATGCCGAACTTGCGCAGGAACGCCCGGGGACGACCGCAAATGTGACAGCGGTTGTGCTGACGCACCTTGAACTTGGGCTTCTTAATTGACTTCGCAATACTGGATGTCTTCGCCATCGTTTCCTTTACGCTTTTCGCTCTTGCTTCCTCTTAGCCGGGGCCGAAGCCCCAATCTAAATTTCGCCTTACCGCTGACCTGAAGACCACTCTACCGATTCACTGACAACTGGCCACCGACAACTGACAACTGCCTTACTGCGGCAACCGGAACGGCATACCCATATGCTTCAACAGCGAGCGGGCGTGGTCGTCGTTTCCCGCGGTGGTCACGATCGTGATATTCATGCCCTTCAGCTTTTCGACCTTCGAGTAATCGATCTCGGGAAAGATCAGCTGATCGCGAATGCCGAGTGTATAGTTACCGCGTCCGTCGAACGACTTGGTCGGAACGCCGCGGAAGTCACGCACGCGGGGCAGCGCCACATTCAACAGGCGATCCAGAAACTCGTACATGCGATCGCCGCGCAAGGTCACCATCACGCCGATGGGCATTCCTTCACGCACCTTGAAGGCCGCGATCGACTTCTTGGCTCGCGTTACTACCGGCTTCTGTCCCGTGATCCAGCCAACTTCGGTAGCGGCCGGATCGATCAGCTTGGCATTCTGCGTCGCCTCGCCAACTCCCATGTTGACCACGATCTTTTCCAGCCGAGGCACCGCCATGTGGTTGTCGAGATTGAACTCCTTCATCAACGCAGGCAGCACTTCCTTGTAGTACTTGTCGCGCATCCGTGCGGTGCTGCGATTGGTCGCCTTCGGCCGCGCCGGCTTCGCCGCAGGCTGGTCCCCGGCAGCTTCTACCTGCGCCGGCTTCGCCTTCTTCTCTTTCGGCTTGCCGTCGCCCGCCGGCTTGGCTTGCTTGTCGGTCTTCTGCTTCTCGTCCTTCGCCATTTGTCGCTTCTACCTTTCTCACGGTTTCGGGTAATTCCCGGTTCGTGAGGAACTCAATTGAGTGATCAGTTGTCAGTGGCTCGTTGTCTGATTTTTCTGACAACTGGCAACCGAGAACTGACAACTATTTCTCTAACGTCGCCTTGCAGATCCTGCACACGCGCACCGTCTTGTCGCCGTGCTTCTCATGGGCAACCCGCACCGGGCGTCCGCAGGCCGAGCACATCAACATCACGTTGCTGAGGCTGACCGCGCTTTCTTGCTCGGCGATGCCGCCCTTAACGTTTTTCTGCGGATTGGGTCGCACGTTCTTCTTCACCATCATGACGTGCTCGACCAGTACCTTGCCATCGTCCGGCATAACCCGCAGCACGCGGCCTTCTTTGCCTTTGTCGCGTCCTGTAATGACCCGCACTCTGTCGTTGCGGCGAATATCGACTGTCTTCTGCATCTCGATCAAAACCCTCTTAGCGGCTAGCCATTAGCAGCTAGCAACAAGTTCTTTGTGTCTTCTTCTTCCCGGCTCTTCCCGCAAACTAGCTGCTAATTGCTAGCCGCTAATTGCCTCTACAGAACTTCCGGCGCCAGGGAAACAATCTTCAGAAATCTCTTCTCGCGCAGCTCGCGGGCGACCGGCCCGAAAACGCGCGTCCCCACCGGCTCGTTGGCATCGTTGATCAGTACCGCCGCATTCTGATCGAAGCGGATATAGGTCCCGTCACGCCGGCGATGCTCCTTGCGGGTGCGCACGATCACGGCCTTCACCACCGTGCCCTTCTTGGCGGTGCCGTCCGGCGAAGCTTCCTTCACCGATGCCGTAATCACGTCACCCAGGCCCGCGACCAAGCCAGTCGAGCCACCCAGCGGCAGAATCATCTGCAGCTTGCGCGCGCCGGAGTTGTCGGCGACGTCGAGCATGGATCTCATCATCACTGCCATAACTTGTTCTCCTTACGGGTGCCCCGTTCTACGCCCGTCTTTGGCTGGGTGCCCCATCCTTGTCGCCCTCTGTTGGCGACAGGGTGGGCTACTAGCTGACCACCGGCTCTTCGACCGGCGCTACCAGTGCGGCCTTTTGGATAACCTCTTTCAACTGCCAGCGCTTCAGCTTGGACAGCGGACGAGTCTCCTCGATCTTCACGAAGTCGCCGAGCTTCGCGGTGCCGTTTTCGTCGTGCGCGTAATACTTCTTGCTGCTCTTCACCACGCGCTTATAGAAGGCATGCGCCTTCTGGCGCCGTACTTCGACCACGATCGTCTTGGCCATCTTGGTAGAGACCACTTTGCCGATCAGGGTCTTGCGAATGCCGGGCGTCTTGCTGCTCTTGCTCTCAGTGTTTTCGGCCATGGCTTACTTCTTCTCCGTGGCAGCCGTTGTCTTGGCCGCTTTCTTCGCCGTCGCAACCTTCTTCACCTTCGGCGCTGCCTTGGCGGCTTTGGCTGCCTTGGGAGCCGCCGGGGCTGCCGTCGCTGCTTTCGCCGCGTGGCTTCCATTGCCCGCCGCCAGTTGCTTCTCGCGGGTGATGGTGTGGATGCGCGCGATGTCCTTCTTCAAGTCGCGAATCTTCTTCAGGCTCTCGGTCTGGCCCATGTTGAGCTGGAACTTCAGCTTGAAGAGCTGCTCAGCCAGTTCCACCTGCTGGTGCGCCAGTTCGGTATCGGTTAAATTGCGGATCTTGTCTGCATTCATTTTGAAATTCCAGTTGCCGGTTGTCAGTTGCCGGTTGTCAGTGTGCGATTACCGCGAATCGACGCCGAACAACTGATCCAGATCTTGTCAAGGCCAATCACCGATCGCAACGTCAGCTCGACTTTCACTGGCAACTGACAACTGACAACCGATAACTGACAACTTGCTTTTAGTGCACGCCTTCGCGTTGCACGAACTTGGTACGCAGGCCCAGCTTGTGCGAAGCCAGGCGCATTGCCTCCTGCGCATCGGCAGCCGAGACACCTTCCATCTCGAACAGGATCTTGCCCGGCCGTACCACGGCGACCCAGTGATCCGGCGCTCCCTTACCCTTACCCATACGGGTTTCAGCCGGCTTCTTGGTGACCGGCTTGTCGGGGAACAGGCGAATCCAGATTTTGCCGCCGCGCTTGACGAAACGTGTCATCGCCACGCGGCTCGCCTCGATCTGGCGGTCCGTAATCCAGCCCGGTTCCATGACCTTCAGGCCAAATACGCCGAACGCCAATTCGCCGCCACGCCACGCTTTGCCGCACATGCGGCCGCGCTGCTGCTTGCGGTACTTCACTTTCTTTGGCATCAACATAATGAGTTCCCAGTTGTCAGTTGTCGGTTGTTAGCCCGAAACTACAGGTCCGATCACCGCTACTGTCAAAATTTTCATCGTCAGCCACGGTGTTTGTGCCTACTGGCAACCGGCAACTGACAACCGCTCTTCGGGTGCCCCATCCTACGCCCGCTTTTGGCGTAGGGTGGGATCGATCCCCTCAATCCGTCAAAACGCTCCGCTGGTTACCGCCTGCGGCTCGCGCTTCTTCTCGCGCAGGATCTCGCCCTTGTACACCCAGGTCTTGACCCCGATGATGCCGTAGGTGGTGTGCGCTTCCGCGAAGCCGTAGTCGATATCGGCACGCAGCGTGTGCAGCGGCAGACGCCCCTGCAGATACCACTCGGAACGCGCGATTTCGTTGCCGTTCAAGCGGCCGCTGACCCGCACCTTAATCCCTTTGCAGCCAAAACGCAGCGCCGAATCCACCGACTTGCGCATCGCCCGGCGGAAGCCCACGCGCTTTTCCAGCTGCAGCGCGATGTTCTCGGCCACCAGTTGCGCATCCAGCTCCGGCTTGTGCACTTCCTGGATATCGACGTAGACATCGCGATTGGTGCGCTTCTGGATGTCCTGCTTCAGCTTGTCGATCTCCGCGCCCTTGCGGCCGATGATGATGCCCGGACGCGCGGTGCGGATGATGATGCGCAGCTTGTTGCCCGGACGCTCGATCTCAATCGAGCTGACGCCGGCCGACTTGAGCTTGTCTTTCAGCTCTGCCTTCAGCTTGACGTCTTCCAGCAGCAGTTTGTCGTAGTCACGCTCTACGAACCAGCGCGACCTCCACGGCTTGGTAACGCCGAGGCGGAATCCGTAAGGATGGACTTTCTGTCCCATAGTCTCGTTTCTTCTCCGCGGTGACGATTTACCATCGCCGCTGTTGCCGGTCCGCTTTATGCGCTCCGGCGCAAATCGTTACTTCTTGGTCGTCTTCTTGCTCTCGCCCTTGCCGGCAAACTTCTTCTTTGCCGGGGCCTTCTTGGCCGCTTTCTTCGCCGGTGCCCGCTTCTTCGCGGCGGCTTTCTTAGCCGGCTCGCCGTCCGTCACGGTCGTTGCCAGTGCGGCGTGGCCGTTGCTACCGGCCTTCTCTTCCAGCGCCAGCTCGATATGCGAGATGCGGCGCTGATAACGATAAGCGCGACCCATCGGGGCCGGACGAATACGCTTCATGCGCGGCCCGTCGTTGGCAATGGCGCGCTTCACGTAAAGCCGGTCGACGTCGATATCCAGGCCCTTCTCGGCACTCAGGTAATTCGCGTTCTCCACCGCCGAGCGCAGCAGCTTGTACAGCTTCGGCGAGATACCGTGCTTGTTGAAGAGCAGGGTGTCGAGCGCCTCTTCCACCCGGCGGCCCTTAATGAGCTCCAGCACCAGGCGAGCTTTCTGCGGCGAGACTCGCACGTAATTCAGTTTGGCTGTGAATTCCATGTCGTCTCCTTACCTCGCCGGCGCCGGCTTGGCCGACGTCTCGGTCGCCGCCTTCATGGAGTGTCCCTTGAAGGTGCGCGTCTGGCTGAACTCGCCCAGCTTGTGGCCCACCATGTTCTCGGTAACGTACACCGGAATGAATTTCTTGCCGTTGTGCACCGCCAGGGTATGTCCCACCATCTCGGGGATCACGGTCGAACGGCGTGACCAGGTACGCACAACCTTCTTCTCGTTGCGCGCATTCATGCCGTCGATCTTGGCCTGCAGGTGCGAATCGATGAACGGACCTTTTTTTGTCGAACGTGCCATATCGTCTCAGTCCTACTTCTGTCTGCGGGTCACGATGAACTTATCGGTCCGCTTGTTGTTGCGTGTCTTGTAGCCGCGTGTCGGCTGGCCCCACGGGGTCACCGGATGACGTCCACCGCTGGTCTTGCCTTCACCGCCGCCGTGCGGGTGATCGACCGGGTTCATAACCACACCGCGGTTTGTGGGACGAATTCCCAGCCAGCGCGTGCGCCCAGCCTTGCCGATGGAAACGTTTTCGTGGTCGATGTTGCCCACCTGGCCTACCGTCGCCATGCAGTCCACCAGCACCTTGCGGGTTTCGCCGGAGGGCAGCTTGAGCAGCGCGTAGTCGCCTTCTTTCGCGACCAGCTGCGCCTGCGCCCCTGCCGAACGCGCCATCTGCGCACCCTTGCCCGGCTTCAACTCGATGTTGTGCACCGTGGTGCCGGGAGGAATGTTGCGCAGCGGCAGAGCATTGCCTACCAGGATGTCGGCCTCAGGACCGCTGACGATCTTGGCGCCCACCTTCAGCCCGATCGGATACACGATGTAACGCTTCTCGCCATCGGCGTAGTTGAGCAGCGCGATACGGGCGGAGCGGTTGGGATCGTATTCGATGGAAGCCACCGTAGCCGGCACGCCGAACTTGTCGCGCTTGAAATCGATGATGCGCAGCTTGCGCTTGTGGCCGCCACCGCGATGCCAGATGGTCAGGTCGCCTGAGTTGCGGCGTCCGCCGGTGCGCTGCTTGGGCTCGGTCAACGGCTTGTACGGACGGTTCGTCGTCAGATCGTCATTGACGGTCGAGGTCGTGAAGCGCCGTGTCGGCGTCGTCGGTCTGTAAGTCTTGATTGCCATATCTCTACTCGCTTTTACCGGCTGTCAAGTGCTAGTCGCTAATTGCCAGTTGCTACAGGTTCTCGGCGTATTCGGGCATCTTCTCGCCCGCCTTCAACCGCACGTACGCCTTCTTCCAGTCGGGCCGGAACCCGGTGAACTTGCCGCGGCGGCGCTCCTTGCCCACAAAGTTGGCGGTGCGAACCGAATCCACCTTGACCTTGAAGACATGCTGCACGGCCTGCTTGATCTCGGTCTTGGTCGCCCGGTGCGCGACTTCAAAGACCAGCGTGCCTTCGGTCTCCTTGACGCCCAGGCCCTTTTCCGTGATCACCGGCTTGCGAAGAATCTGATAAGCCGATTTCATTACGCCACCTCCGCCTTACGCTTGGGAGCCGAAGCCTTCAGCGTATCCTGCAACTTCTCCAGCGCCGGACGCGAAAACACCGCGCTGTCATACCGCAGCAGGTGATAAGGATGAACCTCGTTGCCCGCCACCAGCTCAACACCCTTCAGGTTGCGCGAGCTCAGGTGCAGGTTCTTGTTGTTGGCCGCCGTCGCTTCCACCAGGAGGACCGTCTTGCTGGCCTTCAACTTGTCCAGCGACTGCCGAAAGCCTTTGCTCTTGGGCTCGCTGACGTCGAACGCTTCCACAACGACCAGCTTGCCGTCGGCCAGCTTTGCCGCCAGCGCCGAACGCAGCGCGCCCAGCACCTTCTTGCGCGGAAAAGCATAGGCATAGGAGCGAGGCTGCGGTCCGTGCACCGTGCCGCCATGCCGCCACAGAGGCGACCGGATGGAGCCCACGCGAGCGCGTCCGGTGCCCTTCTGCTTCCACAGCTTCTTGCCCGCACCGCTGACCAGCTTCCGGTTCTTGGTGGCGTGCGTTCCGGCGCGTTGCCCGGCGCGGTAATGCTTCACCGCTTCCCAGAGCAGGTCCTCGTTCACTGCGCCGAAAACTTCATCGGCCAGCTCGAGGGAGCCTACCTTCTCGCCGCCCAAATTCACTACATCAATCGTCGCCATATTATTTCCCAGTTGTCAGTTGTCGGTTCTCAGTTGTCGGTCGACTTTTCATCATCACGACTTCTCGACTAAGACCGATCTTCGACAAATTACTTTCAGCCACTCATCTGCCCGCTACCGCCTGCCGCTTCAGTCGACTGACTGACAACTGACAACCGGCAACTGACAACTTACTTATTTCTTCTTCGCCGACTGGCGCTTCGAGGCCTTCAACGGATCGACCGTGCCCGAGCCCGCAAATCCACGACGCTCTCTCGGCGGCTTCTTGGCCTTATTGATGATCACGTAGCCGTCTTTCGCGCCCGGCACCGCACCTTCGACCACCAGCAGGTTCTCGTCCTTATCGACGCCTACAACCCGCAGGTTGCGCGTGGTCACGCGGTCGACACCCATGTGTCCCGACATGCGCATGCCTTTAAAGACTCGCGAAGGGAAGGCCGACGAACCAATCGAACCGGTGATCTGGAACATCGAGCCGTGCGATGCAGCGCCACCGGCAAACTTGTGACGCTTTACCACGCCGGCGAAGCCGCGGCCCTTGCTGGTCGCAATCACATCCACGAACCGCTCGCCCGTCGAACATGTCCACCAGCACCTTGTCGCCGACCTTGGCTGCTTCCTGGCCTTCGCTCTCGATCACCACCGTCACCTCACGCAGAAAGCGCATCGGCGGCAGGTTGTTCTTGGCGAAATGTCCCTTCATCGGACCGGTCAAGCGCGACTCTTTGACGAACTCGACGAGTCCGATCTGCGCCGCATCGTAGCCATCCTTGGTCACCGTCTTGCGCTGGGTCACAACGCAGGGGCCGGCCTGCAGCACGGTGACCGGGCGAACATCACCCTTGTCATCGAACAGCTGCGCCATGCCGACCTTCTTGCCTAGTATTCCGTTGACTGCCATCGTCTTTTCCTCAACTCCGCTTCCCGTTCCGGTGATTCCTGCGCCGGGGGTCTTCGACCGCGGAAGCTTTGTTTATTTGGCTATCAGCTATCAGCTGCCAGCCATCAGCTGTCAGCCATCAGCTAAAACCTTACTGTCCGGGTTTTAGCTGAGAGCTGAAAGCTAACGGCTAACAGCTCTTACTTATGCTCTTTGCCGAAAGCCTTGATCTCGACATCCACGCCTGCGGGAAGCTCGAGCTTCATCAATGCATCGACGGTCTGCTGTGTCGGCTCGAGAATGTCGAGCAAACGCTTATGAGTGCGGATTTCAAACTGCTCCCGCGACTTCTTGTCCACGTGGGGCGAACGCAGAACGCAATACTTGTTCTTCACTGTGGGCAGCGGAATCGGTCCCGCAATCTGCGCCCCAGTGCGCTTCGCCGTATCGACGATCTCGCCGGTGGACTGGTCAAGAATGCGATAGTCGTATGCTTTCAGCCGGATCCGAATTCGTTCTTTGCCAATCACGTTGTTTATCTCTCAAAGATCTTTTTGTTAGGACCGATCTGCGTCTCCGCATCGCGACCTGCGGCATATGCCGCGATTATTTGGGTGCCCCACTCATTCCATCTTCTGGAATGAGTGGGACCAGAACTACGCTACGATTTCGCTGATGGTGCCGGCGCCCACGGTGCGTCCGCCTTCGCGAATCGCGAACCGCAAGCCCTTTTCCATCGCCACCGGAGTAATCAGCTCGATCTCCAAAGCCACGTTGTCGCCCGGCATCACCATCTCCGTGCCCGCCGGCAACGTCGCCACGCCCGTCACGTCCGTGGTGCGGAAGTAGAACTGCGGACGATAGCCCTTGAAGAACGGTGTGTGCCGTCCGCCTTCATCCTTCGACAGGACGTAGACTTCGCCCTTGAACTTGGTGTGCGGCGTAATCGATCCCGGCTTGGCCAGCACCATGCCGCGCTCCACGTCTTCCTTCGCCGTGCCACGCAGCAGCAGTCCGGCATTGTCGCCCGCCAGCCCTTCGTCCAGCTGCTTCTTGAACATTTCCACGCCGGTTACCACCGTCTTGCGGGTCTCGCGGAAGCCGACGATCTCAACGTCCTCGCCCACCTTCACCTTGCCGCGCTCGATACGGCCCGTCACCACCGTCCCGCGTCCCTGAATCGAGAAGATGTCTTCAATCGGCATCAGGAACGGCTTGTCGATGTCGCGTGCCGGCAGCGGTACGTTCTTGTCCACCGCTTCCATCAACTCGTCAACTTTGGCTTCCCACTGCGCTTCGCCATTCAACGCGCCCAGCGCCGAGCCCCGTACCACCGGCAGATCGTCGCCCGGGAAGCCGTACTTCGACAGCAACTCGCGGACTTCCATTTCCACCAGGTCGATCAGCTCGGGATCTTCCACCGCATCGCACTTGTTCAGAAACACCACCACGTAAGGCACGCCTACCTGGCGGGCCAGCAGCACGTGCTCCTTGGTCTGCGGCATCGGACCGTCGGTCGCCGCAACGACCAGGATGGCGCCATCCATCTGCGCCGCGCCGGTAATCATGTTCTTGATGTAGTCGGCGTGGCCCGGGCAATCCACGTGCGCGTAGTGCCGGTTGGCCGTCTCGTACTCCACGTGTGCCGTGGCAATGGTGATGCCGCGCTCGCGCTCTTCCGGCGCGTTGTCGATCGAGTCGAAGCTGCGGAACTTGATGTTCGGGTTGTGCTTCGACAGCACCTTGGTGATCGCCGCCGTCAACGTCGTCTTGCCATGATCGATGTGCCCGATCGTGCCTACGTTTACGTGCGGCTTGCTGCGGTCAAATTTCTCTTTCGCCATGGGAGCTCCGTATCTTTGTTAAAACTGCCGATTGCTATATCGCGCTGCCTCTCGGCCCGCGGTAAATTACTTCGTACCTGCCGGACTCTTGCCCTGCACCTTGGCCACAATCTCTTCTGCCACGGCGCGCGGCGCCTCTTCATACCGCGAGAAGTGCATGCTGAAGGTCGCGCGGCCCTGGGTGTTGGAGCGCATGTTGGTGGCGTAACCGAACATCTCGGCCAGCGGCACCATGGCCTTGATCACCTGCGATCCGGCGCGATGCTCGATGCCCTCGATGCGGCCGCGACGGCTGCTCAGGTCGCCGATGATGGTGCCCATGTACTCCTCGGGCACAACCACTTCCACCGACATGACCGGCTCCAGCAGCACCGGACTGGCCTTGCGGGCGGCTTCCTTGAACGCCATCGAACCGGCGATCTTGAAGGCCATTTCGTTCGAATCCACATCGTGATAGCTGCCGTCGTAGAGCGTGGCCTTCACGTCCACCATTTCGTAGCCGGCGAGAACGCCGCCTTCCATGGCTTCCTTGATGCCCTGATCCACCGGCTTGATGAATTCCTTGGGGATCACGCCGCCGACCACTTCGTTCACAAACTCGTAGCCCTTGCCGGGTTCGTTCGGCTCCAGGCGGATACGCACGTGGCCGTACTGGCCACTGCCGCCGGTCTGGCGGATGTACTTGCCCTCCGCCTGCGACTGCTTGCGGATGGTCTCGCGGTACGCCACCTGGGGCTTGCCGACATTGGCCTGCACGTTGAACTCGCGCATCATGCGATCGATGATGATCTCCAGATGCAGCTCGCCCATGCCTTCGATGATCGTCTGTCCGCTGTCGTGGTCGGTGGAAACCTTAAAGGTAGGATCTTCCTGCGCCAGCTTGCTCAGAGCGACGCCCATCTTTTCCTGGTCGCTCTTGGTCTTGGGCTCGACCGCAACCGCAATCACCGGCGCCGGGAACTCGATTGACTCCAGAACCACCGGATGATCTTCGTCGCAAATCGTGTCGCCGGTCGTGATGTTCCTCAGCCCAACGCACGCGCAGATGTCACCGGCGTAAATCTCGGTAATGTCTTCGCGCTTATTGGCGTGCATCTTCAATAAACGGCCGATGCGCTCGGTGCGCGAACGCCCGCTGATCAAAACGCTGTCGCCTTGCTTCAGATGTCCGGAGTAGACACGAATGAAGGTGAGCTGACCGACAAACGGGTCGGTCATGATCTTGAAGGCCAGCGCCGAGAAAGGCGCGCTGTCGTCAGCGGCACGCTGCACTTCTTTATTGGTATGGGGATCGATACCGGTAACCGGAGGAACGTCGAGCGGCGAAGGCAGATAGTCGATGACTGCGTCCAGTAACGGCTGAACACCCTTGTTCTTAAAGGCGGTTCCACAGATGACCGGGAAGACCTTCATCTTCAGCGTGGCGCGCCGCAGGGCGGCTTTCAGTTCGGCCTCACCGATGGTTTCGCCTTCGATGTACTTGTGCATCAGCTCGTCCTGATCATCGTTTTCGACGACGGTCTCGACGAGAATCTGGTGGTAAGCCTGGGCCTTCTTCTTCAGATCTTCGGGAATCTCTTCCACGTGGTACTCGGCGCCCATGGTCTCGTCTTTCCAGACGATGGCTTTCATCGCCATCAGATCGATGACGCCTTTGAACTTATCTTCGGTGCCGATGGGAAGCTGTATCGCGACGGGCTTGGCGTTCAGACGCTTACGGATGGTATCGATGGCATGCTCGAAGTCGGCACCCATCTTGTCGATCTTGTTGATGAAGCAAATGCGCGGCACGCCGTACTTATCGGCCTGGCGCCAGACGGTCTCCGACTGCGGCTCGACGCCATGCACGGCGTCAAACACGGCGCAGGCGCCGTCGAGCACACGCAGCGAGCGCTCCACCTCGGCGGTGAAGTCCACGTGGCCGGGTGTATCGATAATGTTGATGCGAACGTCTTTCCAAACGCAGGTCGTAGCCGCCGACGTGATAGTGATGCCGCGCTCCTGCTCCTGCGCCATCCAATCCATCGTCGCCGTGCCTTCATGGACCTCACCAATGCGGTGCGTACGTCCTGTATAGAACAGGATGCGCTCCGTGGTGGTGGTCTTACCGGCATCGATGTGAGCCATGATGCCGATATTCCTGCAACGTTCTAATGGAACCTGTCGAGGCACTTTCGTTTCCGTTTCTTAATGGGCACACTCTCTGGCGCGCCGTAACAACTTCTTAACTTGTGTCATCCCGAACCCCTTCAGGGGTGAGGGATCCGCGTCTCCGCTCTACCAGCGATAGTGAGCAAAGGCCTTGTTGGCCTCGGCCATGCGGTGCACGTCGTCTTTCTTCTTGATGGCGGCGCCGCGGCCATTGGCCGCGTCGAGCAACTCGTTCGCCAGCTTGTCGATCATGCCCTTCTCGCCCCGTCCGCGGCTATACGTCAGAATCCAGCGGATGGCCAGCGAGGTACGGCGGTCGGCATTGACTTCCACCGGCACCTGGTAGTTGGCGCCGCCCACACGGCGGGTCTTCACTTCCAACACCGGCTTGGCGTTCTCCACGGCCTTCTTGAACAGCTTCAACGCCTCGTCGCCGCCCTTTTCTTCGAGCTTCTTCATGGCGTTGTAAAAGATGCCCTGGGCGGTGGACTTCTTGCCGTCCCACATCATCGAGTTCACAAACTTGTTAACCAGCGTGGACTGGTAGACCGGATCAGCCAGCCCTTCCCGCTTTGCGATGTAACCTTTTCTCGGCATAGATCCTCTTAAGCCTTCGGCCGCTTGGCTCCGTACTTGGAGCGGCCCTGCTTGCGATTGGCGACACCCACCGAATCCAGCGTGCCGCGCACCACGTGATAGCGAACACCCGGCAGGTCCTTCACACGGCCGCCGCGGATCAGCACGATCGAGTGCTCCTGCAGGTTGTGGCCGACACCGGGAATGTACGTCGTCACTTCGATACCGTTGGTCAGCCGCACGCGCGCGACCTTGCGCAACGCGGAATTCGGCTTCTTCGGCGTCTGGGTATACACGCGGGTGCAGACACCGCGCTTCTGCGGACAGGACTGCAGCGCCGGACTGGCCGTCTTGTAATTTGGCGCCGTACGCCCCTTGCGCACCAGCTGATTGAATGTAGGCACTCTTTGCAGCTCCTTCTTAATCGCGCCCTCAGGCGCGCCGTTCCATCTCACTTGAAGGGGCACGCTTTCAGGCGTGCGGTTAACCCTTTGATCTGTGTCATCCCGAACCCCTTCAGGGGTGAGGGACCTGCGGCTCTGTTCCGCGGCTCAAAGTCACAAATTTCCATCGCTTGCGGCAGCAGCCTCACAGGCGCTCGCCGCAGCGCGTTTCATCCCACGATTGGGACTGGGCAGCATTCGTATTGGGCCCGCGCGGGCCTTCTCTGCCCATGCTTCCCCGTGACCAAAGACACGGAGAATCTTCGTTTCCGATCAGATTAAGCAAACGACGGTGGCACCGTGATCGTTTCGCATACCAGTCCGAAAACCGGCGCGAAGAACAGGAACGAGGGCACTCCGTTTCGTTGCTTCGGTCTGCATACCCGCTGGAAAGTCCAACGGTAGCGCAGACACGTTTCAGCGAGGAAATCCTGTACACATTCTACAGGATCGGGATCATTACAACACAGCCACACTACAGGCAGGCTTGGTACGACTCGCGGAACCTTTCTAATATAGCAATCAGAGCACCACTCGTCAACCAATTCCGGCCCTCGTCATGGGTCAGTTTGAGCAGCGCCTGGTGGAAGAGTGGGCGCGTCGTTCGTTGCGCGGACGCTGCTTGCGGATCCACACTCGAGCCACGTAGCGGCGGTGCGCTTTGAGCCCGGGGCGCAAGCCCCGGGTGGGCGCAGGAACGATGCCCCGAGGCCGCATAGCGGCCTGCGTTGCCGGCATCGCGGGCGCTCGGATAGTGCGGCGCTTCAGCGCCGCGTGACGCCCCGCCCCATTGGAAGTGTCATTCCGAGGGAGGAGCGTGCCGGCGCGAAGCGCTCGCACGCTCCGAGTCGAGAGCCTGCCCTGAGCCAGCGACGATCCTTCGGAACGTCTGTGATGACGGAAACTAAACGAGTTGCATATTTAGTCTCTGGAGAGCGTAGTCGAAGGGAACCTGCAGTTTGCCGGGGTTGGCATGGTACTGGTGCCGGCAGACTGCAGGTCCCTCCACGCGGGCTGAAGCCCTTGGTCGGGATGACACGAGGGAAAATGCACAGCGAGACCCGTCTGGGGCGCTCGCCCAATCACCTATTCCGCACGCATGATCGTCGTCGGATCGAAGCGGATGGCGCGCAGTGCCGGCACCACAGTCCCCGCCAGCGCCGTAACGAAGCACAACGCTCCCGCAGTCAAGAAAGTCACACCGTCGGCCGGCTTCACTCCCGCCAGCAGACTTTCCAGCAGCCTCGCGGCCATGTAGGCCAGCGCTACGCCCGGAAGCAGCCCCGCCACCGCCAAGGTGGCGCCCTGACGCAGCACCATCTGGAAGATATCGCCGTGCTGGGCTCCCAGGGCCATCCGAATGCCAAACTCCTGTTGGCGCAGCGAGACAGTGAAGGACAGAAGGCCATAGATCCCCAGGCCCGCCAAGAGGATGGCAACCGCAGTGAACGTAATGAGCACCCGCATCTGGATGGTTCGCGACTCGGTTTCTCCCGCGACGATCTCCTCCATCGTGCGCACGTTCGAGATGGGCTGCTGCGAATCGGCGGCCGCGATGATTCGCCTCACTTCAGGCATCAGGCGCTGCGGCGGCTGTGAGGCATGGACCACCAGGTCCTTCGGGATATAGCCGATGATCCATCCGTCGGGAACCTGCAGATAAGAGAGGTAGACCTGGGGCTCGCTGGTTCTTTCCAGGCCGCGTACCCGGACATCTCCCACGACGCCGATGACTTCGCGATCGTGCAGACCAAATTCGAAGTGCCGCCCTATTGGATCTTCATCAGGCCAGTACCGCCGCGCAAGCGATTCGCTCACCACTGCAACGTAGGGCCGATCGCCCGTGTCGGCTTCGCTCACATCACGTCCGGACTTAAACGGAATGCCCAGCGTCGCGAAGAAGCCGGGCGTCACATAGCGCAGGCTGGCGGAATTCCCTTCCGACCGGTTCTCTGAGCGGCCATTGACCACGACGGGCCATATGCCTCCGCGCCATACCATTGGCAAGGCGCTGATGTAGGCTGCGTCCTTCACTCCGGGCAAAGCCCGAACTCCGGTCAGAATCCTGGTATAGAACTCTTCCCGGACCTTGGTCTTCTCATACTTCGGAATGGGTAGAGCAGTCCGCAGGGTCAGGATGTCGTCAGTCCTGAAGCCGGGATCCGTCGCCTGCACCTTCCACAGCGCGCGAATCAGCAGGCCGGACGAGATCAGCAACACCACCGACACCACGACTTCGGCGATGACCAGCGCAGACCGCGTCCGGTGGTGTCCGGCTCCGCCCGTGCGCACGCCCTCACGCAGGCCATTGAGGCCGGCATTTCGACACACCCGTATGGCGGGAGCGACTCCGAAGGCCACAACCGTAAGTGCGGTGAGAGCCAGTGCCAGCAGCAGCATCCTGACATCTATGGGAGGAACCTGCTGAATGGGAAGCGCGGTCGGCACCAGCCGGGAGAACAGCGGCAACGCCGCGACCGCCAGGCCAATCGCTCCCGCGCCTCCGGCAACTCCAAGAATCGCGCTCTCGGAAAGAAGTTGCCGCAGAATCGAGCGGCGGTTAGCGCCCAACGACACCCGAATGGACAACTCCTTCTGTCGCGCCAGCGAACGCACCAGCAGAAGATTGGCGAGGTTGGCACACGTGATCACCAGCACGCAGAGCGCCGCCCCACAAAGTGCTAACAGCAGAAGCCGGGATTGCGTCGAGACCTCATCACGCAGGGAGACCACGGTAACGCCTACGTTTTCATTCTCCTTCGGATATTGCTGTTTCAGCCGGTCGGCGATGAGGCCCATCTCTGTGCGCGCCTGGCTCAAAGAGACCCCTGGCTTGAGCCGGCCAATGCCGGTCAGATAATTGTCGTTGCGGTCTTTGTAGTCGCCTTCCTGGAATCGGTAGGTAATCCAGAACTGCGTTTCGCGGCTGGGAAAAAGAAAGTCGGGCGGCATGACCCCAATCACGGTATAGGCCGTGTCATCGAGAAAGATCGCCTTCCCCAAGACGCTTGCATCGCCGCCGAACTCCGTCTGCCACAGCGCATAGCTCAGCACTACAGTGCCGGCAGCGCCCGCTTCGTCGTCCTGCTCGCTGAAGAAGCGCCCAATCCACGGCTGTCTTCCCAATGTGGTGAACAGATTTCCCGTCACCGACGCTCCCTGAACCCGTAAAGGCTCGCCCTGGCCAACCAGATTCATCGACTTGTCGTCGTACGTGGCGAGCGCGGCAAACGAGTGGCTGGCCGCCTTGAAGTCGCGGTAATTGGCGGGCGACAGCTCCATCCTGGAATAGCCGGGATGGTTCTCCCAGACCTTCACCAGCCGCTCAGGCTGAAGGAACGGCAGCGGGCGCACCAGCACAAAATCCGCCAGGGTGAAGACGGCGGCGTTTGCCCCAATTCCGACGGTGATCAGCAAAACCGCGGTGATAGCGAAGCCGGGCGAGCGCAGCAGCGACCGCAGCGAATAGCGCAGATCGCGCCGGGCAATCTCCCAGTGCAGGATCGCGGCGTTCGAAAAGATCTCCGCAGCCGTCGCCAGCCAAAGCCTGACCGTCGCCGTCAGCCCGGTGCAGCGCCGCAATTCCTGCGCGAAGATGGCGCTCATCTCGTCGCCGTATTCCGCGCGGTAGCACGAGGGATAAAGGTGCAGCAATAAGCGATAGAAATTCATCACGTTGTCCGGGGCGCGACTCCGCATAAGCGCGCCATCTTCAACAGGTCCCTCAGACGTGCTGCCTCAGCCCGCGCCACCGCGGTCCCCAGCGGGGTGATGCGGTAGTACCGGCGGCGCTCATCGTCCATTTCGGGAGCAGGCCTGTCCGTGGTTTCCGTGATCAGCCCCAACTGCAGCATCCGCTGAATCGACCGGTACAGCGTGCCGGCACTCAATTTGAGCTGCCCATCGGTGCGTCTGGTAACGTCAAGAATGATGCCGTAGCCGTGCCTCTCTTCGTCGCTAAGAGACAGGAGAATATGAAAGGTAGTCGGTTGCAGGGGAAGCAGGGATTCCAGTTCGTCCGGCATATCGGACATTATATGCAATACGGCTATATTTGCAATGCATATAATTTAGGCGCACTGAGTCGGGGCCAGCCCCCTGCCCAGGCGTCGGCCTAAGGACGAAGAACCGCGGCCTCAGCCGTGGCGTTACTCCTTAGCTCTTTTTGGGCTTCATCATCTCCCAGGCGGCATCAGGAATACGCCGGCCCATCAGGCTGAATACGCTCGCCCCGGCCAGCATTTCGCCGCCATCCATGTAAACCATCTCGCCATTGATGTAGCCGGCCTGGTCGCTGATCAGGAACGCTCCCAGGTTTGCGATCTCTTCCAGGCTTCCGAAGCGATGCAGCGGATTATGCTCCAGCAGCTTCTTTTCCAGCTCAGGCGTTGGCAACAACCGCGAGAAAGCGCCCTCTGTCCGAATCGCTCCGGGTGCGATGGCGACGAAGCGAATGCCACGGCCTCCCCACTCCACCGCGAGGCTACGCATCAGCGCGACAACTCCGGCCTTGGCCACGGCGCTGGGAACGACGTAGGCCGAGCCGGTGTCGGCGTAGGTGGTCGCGATGTCCAACACCACTCCTTTGTGTTGCCCAGCCAGCCAGCGCCGGCCGCAGCCCAGAGTCATGTTGATGGTGCCTTGCAGGACGATTCCGAGAACCGCGTCAAACGCTCGCGGCGACAAATCCTCGGTACGAGCAAGAAAGTTTCCCGCCGCGTTGTTGACCAGCACATCGAGCGGCGCCTCGGCCCAAAGTTGATCCAGAAGCTGCTCGACGGCCTCACGGTCGCGAACATCGCAGGCAAACCCCTGGATAACCCCGCCGGTGCTGGCGGCGAGTTCCTTGGCGGTATTTTGGACAACTTCCGCCCGGCGTCCGCAGATGACGACCCTGGCTCCGAGCTGAAGATAGCGTTCCGCCATGGCGCGGCCAATGCCGGTGCCTCCGCCCGTAATCAGAATTCTCTTGTCCTTGAGCAAATCGTTGCTGAACATGGTAGGCCCTCTCAGGAAGTGGATAACCCTAACACGCTCACACACCTCCTGCCACTTTGTCAGTGACGCGAATGGGAGGAGCGAAGGCTGCCCGCGCACGAATCTTCCCGGCTACTCCGGAAGTTGCATTGACAGCCGATGAGCGGTTTTTGTAGTGTTGTGCAAGATGATTTCGCTGACCCATCGCCATCACCACCATCACCACGCGGCGGGCGTGTCAGCGGAGATCGTTTTCTAAGTAACGAAGCACTTATTTTTCTCCTTGACCCGCTGACCCCAAAGCTCAGCGGGTTTTTTGTTTTTGGTGAAAGGAAATGGCATGACCGTAGCAATCGACTTCGACAAAATGCAGGGGCTGGCGCCGGCCATCGTGCAGGACGCCGCGACAGGCGAGGTCCTGATGTTGGGCTTCATGAACCGGGCGGCCTACGAAAGGACCCTGCAGACCGGCTACGTGACCTTCTTCAGCCGCACTCGCCACGAGCTCTGGACAAAAGGTGAGACCTCGGGCAATCGCCTCAAAGTGATCACCGCGACGGCCGACTGCGACTTCGACACCATCCTTTGCCGGGTGCAGGTCGAAGGTAAAGGCGTGGTCTGCCACACCGGCACGCGCACCTGCTTCAACACCGATCTGCCGGTCGGCAGCGAAGAGCTAACGGAGAGTGCGCGATGAAGCTGCGGCTGGGAATCCCCAAGGGTAGTCTCCAGGAGGCGACGCTGGCGCTGCTAGCTCGCGCGGGCTTGCAGGTGTTCGTCAGTCCGAGATCGTATTTCGCGGGAACCAACGATCCCCAGATTGAGTGCATGCTGATTCGCGCCCAGGAGATGGCACGCTACGTCGAACACGGCGCTCTGGACGCCGGGATCACCGGCCTCGACTGGGTGCTGGAGAGCGGCCTGGAGGTGGTCACCGTGGCCGACCTGATCTATGCCAAGCAGAGCCGCGGCAAGGTGCGGTGGGTGCTCGCCGTGCCGGAAGATTCTGTGGCCAAGCGTGCCGAAGACCTGCAGGGCGCGACCATCGCGACCGAATTGGTCAGCGTTACTTCGCGTTATTTTCAGCAGCGCGGCATCGACGTGAAGGTCGAGTTCTCCTGGGGCGCTACCGAGGTCAAACCCCCCACTCTCGCCGACGCCATCGTGGAAGTCACCGAGACTGGCAGCTCGCTCAAGGCGAATCGCTTGCGCATCATCGATACCGTGATGGAGTCGAACACGCAGATCATCGCCAACAAAACAGCATGGCTGGACCCGGAAAAGCGGCAGAAGGTCGAGAACCTGGCGTTGATGCTGCGCGGAGCGATGGAAGCCCAGGGTCGCGTCGGCCTGATGCTCAATGTCAAGGTGCATGACCTTCAGGCCGTCCTGGAAGTGCTGCCCGCGCTCAACAGCCCGACCATCTCAACCCTGAGCGACAGTTCCTGGGTCGCCGTCAACACTATCCTGGAAGAGAGCCTGTGTTGGGAAGTGATTCCCCGGCTGAAGGCTGCGAACGCGACCGGCATCGTCGAATATCCGCTGAACAAGGTGGTGATGTGATGCGCATCCTCACCGGGCGCGCAGCGGAGAACGCGGTCACCCAGCTGGAGCGTCGTGCCTCGCGCCTGGACGAGATCGAGCCCAAAGTTCGCAAGATCGTCCAGGCAGTGAGAAAGGGTGGCGACAAGGCGCTTATCCGCTATGCCACAATGTGGGATGGCCTGCAAAAGGGCCAACCCGTGCGGGTTTCGGCGGAAGAGATTGCGGAAGCATGGAAGGCCGCCCCCTCAGAAACGAAAACTGCATTGCGCCAGGCTGCCGTCAATATCCGGCGATTTTGCCGATGGCAGATGCCTCGCGAGTGGCGCAAAAAGGTCGAAGGCGGCGAACTGGGACAGTTGGTGCGTCCACTCGAATCCGTCGGCTGTTATGTACCCGGCGGCCGCTATCCGCTGCCCTCCACGTTGCTGATGACCGCCATCCCCGCACAGGTCGCGGGTGTCGGTCGAATCTGCGTAGTCTCGCCTAAGCCGCAGACCTCAACCCTGGCTGCGGCTGCGCTTCTCGGCATCACCGAGGTATACCGTTGCGGCGGAGCCCAGGCCGTCGCTGCGCTCGCCTATGGCACGGAGAGCATTTCCCGCGTCAGCAAAATCGTTGGCCCGGGAAATTCCTTTGTCACCGCGGCCAAGAAGCTGGTGAGCTTCGACTGCTGCCATCGACATGCTGGCCGGTCCGACCGAAGCCGCACTCTATAGTGACAACGGCAATCCCGCGTTCCTCGCCGCCGACATGGCCTCGCAGGCCGAGCACGATCCTGAAGCTGTCGTGATATTCATCAGCACCAAGCGTGAAATGGCGGAGAAAGTCGCGCGCGAATTAGATGCCGCATGCCGCAATAACCGGATCGCAAAGCAAGCGATCCGCCACAACGCGCGTTTGCTGGTCGCGGCCTCGTGTGATCAAGCCATGGATTGGGTCAACCGCATCGCTGCCGAGCACCTTACCATCGATGAGGACAATGTAGCTCTGGTGGAGAATGCCGGATCGGTGTTCGTCGGCGACTACTCACCTCAGGCAGCAGGAGACTACGCTGCAGGCCCGAATCATGTGCTGCCCACCGCTGGAGCGGCGCGCTTTCGCGGAGGGTTGAGTGTACTCGACTTCGTGAAGATCATTACCGTGCAACAATTCACCGCCAGCGGACTGCGCGCCATCGCCCCGACAATCACCACGCTCGCCGAAACCGAAGGGCTGCGCGCACACGCCGAATCCATTCGCGTGAGGTGCACCCATGCTTGAGGCCAGGCGGGCGGTTCAGCAGATGTGCGAGTATCACCCTCCACTGGCTGGACGAACCGGCTTGCGCCTCGACTTCAACGAGAACACTGACGGATGCTCGCCGCTCGTTCTGGCGCGCATCCGGGAAATCACCGCCGACGATCTGGCGCGCTATCCCGAACGCGAACCGCTGGAGAAGCTCGTAGCCAGCCGCTTGGGACTCTCGTCTGCGCAAGTCTTGTTAACCAATGGCGTGGATGAAGCGATTCACCTGCTTTGTGAGGCTTACCTCGAGCCGCAGGATGAGGTGATGGTGGTGACTCCCACCTTCGGCATGTATGAGGTCTATGCCGAGGCGACGGGCGCGCGCGTGCTTCGCGTGCAGTGCGGCAGCGACTTTCGCTTTCCACTCGAAACGGTTCTGGGCGGCATCACAACGGCCACGCGGCTGATTGCGGTGGCCAGTCCAAACAATCCTACCGGCACGGCGGCATCGCGCGAGGAGCTTCTGCAAATCGCCAACGCCGCGCCCAACGCCGCGCTGCTGGTCGACGAAGCCTACTTCGACTTTCATGGCGAAACCGTGATTCCTGACCTGGCAACCACGCCGAACCTGTTCGTGGCCCGCACCTTTTCCAAGGCCTACGGTCTGGCCGGACTGCGCATCGGAATCCTCGCAGGCCCCGCCGAACAAATGCCCATGGTGCGCCGGGTTTCGTCTCCCTACAGCGTGAACGCAGTAGCTTTGATGGCCTTGCCAGTTGCACTTGTCCGACATCGCCTACGTTCAAAATTATGCTGCACAGATTCTTCACGGCCGCGCGCGACTTGAACGCGAGTTGAAGAATCTCGGCATCTTCCATTGGCCGAGCCACGCGAATTTCCTGTTGTTGCGCATTGGCCCGCAGCATCGCGAGTTTGTTTCGGCCATGCGGGAACGCGGCATCCTGGTGCGCGACCGCTCGTCTGATCCCGGATGCGACGGCTGCGTACGCATCACCATCGGCACTTCCGCGCAGATGGATCGACTGCTTGCGGCACTGCGCGAAATCGCCGCCGCCTTGCGGCTGGGAAACGAGGTGACGGCATGAGGCGGGCCCGCATCGATCGCAAGACCAAAGAGACTGACATTCAGGTGGCCCTGACCATCGAGGGGCACGGGCGAGCCAAGGTCGCCACCGGCATCCGCTTCCTCGATCACATGCTCGAGTTGCTTGCCCGTCACGGCGCCTTCGATCTCGAACTCAAGGCCACCGGCGATCTCGATGTCGATCAGCACCACACGGTGGAAGATGTCGGCATTGCTTTGGGCGAGGCCTTCGATCAGGCGCTCGGCAGCAAACGCGGCATCCTGCGCGCCGGATATTTCGTGATGCCCATGGACGAAACCCTTGGCGTGGTTGCGGTCGATTTTGGTGGACGCAGCGCCGCCGTGGTTGACACCAAGGTTCGCACTCGTCTCGTGGGCGATCTGCAGACCGAGCTTGTCGCCGACTTCTTCGACGGCTTCTCACGTGGCGCTCGCGCCAATGTTCACGCCAAGATTCTCTACGGTCGCTCGAACCATCACAAAATTGAGGCGCTGTTTAAGGCCTTTGCTCGCGCGCTTCGCGTGGCCTGCTCCAAAGATCGCCAGCTCGGACGCATGTTGCCAAGCACGAAAGGATTGCTGTGATCGCGATCGTCGACTATGGCGCGGGCAATCTGGCGTCGGTGGCCAAGGCCATCCGCCATCTCGGTCAGCAATGTGTTCTGACCGCGGACGCCTCCGAGGTCCTCCGCGCCGACAAGGTCATCATCCCCGGCGTTGGAAACTTCAAAGCCACGCGGGCGCTCGCGAACGGAGAGTTGGGGGCCGCCATCCGGACTTCAGCCCAGTCCAAGCCGCTGCTCGGCATCTGTCTTGGCTTGCAGTGGATGTTCGCCGGCAGCGACGAAGCTCCCGACCTGCAAGGTCTGGCTACCTTCACTGGAACGTGCACGCGCTTCTCCGATCGCGTGAAGTCGCCGCACGTTGGCTGGAACCGCATCGAGGTCGATCCGCGCTCACGCCTGCTCAGCGGCGTGCCGTCGGGCGCCTACGTCTACTTCACGCACTCTTACCGCGCTCCCAATCTGCGGCGATACCGTCGCAACCTGCACGTATGAAGAGCCATTCACCGCGGCGGCGGAGCGCGGTGCGTTATTCGGCCTGCAATTCCACCCGGAGAAGTCGGGCGACGTCGGCTTGCATATCCTGGAGAACTTCTGTGGCCTCTGAGACGCTCGCCAAGAGAATCATCGCCTGTCTGGATTGCCACGCCGGACGCGTGGTGAAGGGCGTCCAATTCGTCGAACTGCGCGACGCGGGCGATCCCGCCGAGCTGGCCAGTGCTCACAGCCAGGCTGGAGCCGACGAGATTGTGCTGCTCGACATCACCGCCACGGCCGAGTCGCGCAACACGCTCCTCGAAACAGTGCGCCGTACCGCCAACCAGCTATTCATTCCGTTCACGGTGGGTGGCGGCATTCGCTCACTCGAAGACGCCGCTGCCGTTCTCGACAGTGGGGCCGACAAGGTAGCGCTCAATTCAGCCGCGGTTGCCGATCCCGAGCTGATCGGCAAGATCGCCGCGCGCTACGGCTCGCAGGCAGTCGTGGTGGCCATTGATGCGCGTCGCGCCGGCGATGCGTGGGAGGTGTACGTGTGGGGCGGACGCAAGCCCACCGGGCTCGACGCGCTAGCCTGGGCCACGCAGGCCGAGCAGTGCGGCGCCGGAGAGATCATGCTGACCTCGATGGATCGCGACGGCACCAAGAGCGGCTTTGACTGCGCGCTCACCCGCACCATCGCGACCAGCGTACGCATTCCCGTCATCGCATCGGGTGGCGCCGGTGAGCCCCATCATTTCGTCGAGGTGTTTCAGGAAGGCGCGGCCGATGCAGCACTCGCCGCCTCGGTCTTCCACTTCGGGCTGAAGACCGTCAGCGCCATCAAGCAGGAGCTGCACGATGCCGGAATCCCCGTGAGGCTGGCGTGCTGATCCCTTCCATTGATCTGATGGGCGGCAAGATCGTGCAGCTGGTGCAAGGCGAGAAGAAGGCGCTTGAGTTTGCCGATTTCTCGCAATGGATTGATCGCTTCTCCCGCTATCCCCTGGTGCAGCTCATCGATCTCGATTCGGCGATGGGAACCGGCTCCAACCGCCATCTCATCGCCGAATTTTGCAGCAAGTTGACCTGCCAGGTCGGCGGCGGCATTCGCTCACAGGACGACGCGCAACAAGTGCTGCAGGCGGGCGCAAAGAGAGTGATCGTCGGCTCTTCTCTGATTAACCATGGCGAAGTCGACGTCGCGTTCGCCGAAGCTCTGTCGCAGCAGTTTGGAGCCGAGCGGCTGGTGTTTGCGGTCGATTCACGCGGCGGACGCGTTGCCATCCACGGATGGAAGACACCTACCGAGATCGCTCCCGCAGCCATGATGCAGGAGCTTGAGCCGTACTGCTCAGCATTCCTCTACACCCACATCGATACCGAAGGGCTGTTGCAGGGAATCCCGCTGGATGTCATTCGCGAGTTGCGTGGCGAGACCTCGCGCCGCCTCATCGCGGCTGGAGGCATCCGCAGCCGGGAAGAGATTGACGAACTCGACCGCATCGGCGTCGATGCAGTCGTGGGCATGGCGATTTACTCCGGACTGCTCGAGGTCTAGCCGCAGCCTCTCGCAAACGCGGCTAGCGGCCGCCAACCACCGGCGCACTCATCTTGGCTTCCGCGTTGCGAGTCTCAGACGGCGCTTGCAGAACGGGTAAGCGCAGCTCAACTTCCAGACCATGCGGCGCAAGGTTTCTGGCTGCAACCGTCCCGCCGTGCACGGCGATCGCGTTGCGGACGATTGCGAGTCCCAAACCCATGCCGCCCGTAGTCGTCCCGCGCGAATCGTCGACCCTGTAGAACGGCTTGAACAGCAGCGGCAAGGCATCGGGCGGAGCTCCCGGCCCATTATCGCGAACCGACAATACGGCCGTGTCCATCTTCGCGACGAAGTGAGACATCGATTTTGCCGTGGTCGCCAGAGTAGAAGATTGCGTTCCTTACCACGTTTTCAAAGGCGCTGCGTAGAAGGCCGGCGTCGCCGCTCACCGCGACCTCTCCAGCTTCTTCATAGTTGATGGTGCTCCCGCTGGCCGCGGCCTCAAAACGCGCATCATGCAGCACGTGGTCCACCACGTCGTTCAGCGAAATCTTCTCGAACTTTGGCTTGTGTTGTCCGCTCTCCAAGCGCGCGACCGTGAGAATCCGCTCCAGCATCGAATCGAGCTGGATGGTGTCCTGCTCGATGCGGTCGAGCATCTCGTTGCGCTCCTCTTCGTCCATGGTGCGCGCCAACGCTAGCGCGAGACGGATGCGAGCGATGGGCGAGCGCAATTCGTGCGACACCCCATTGAGCAGGTTACGTTCACTCTGCATCTGCTGACGCAGTTCTCCCGCCATGGAATCGAAGTCGTGGACCAGGTCGGCAATCTCGTCGCGCCGGTTGCCGATACTGCTGCCTACCCGGATGTCGAGATTCCCCCGCGCCAGCTCATGCGTCGCATCCCGCAGGCGTTCGATGGGCTTGCTGAGGTAGTGCGCAATGATGACGCACAGGATCGCCGAAAACAGCGTGCCGAGTTTCAGGGTCCAGAGAATATCGCCGGGAACGCGCTCCGATAGGGGAGGTGGTATGAACTCGGCCACCAGGGTATAGCGGTCCTTCGGCGTAGAGACCGCGGCGAAAAGTACGTTCGGCTCGTAGGAGCGGAGCGTCCCCTCACTCTTCGATGCCTCCACTGCGTGCTCCAGGACGCGTGGTGGGATGGGGCGTCCGCTCAGCTCACTGCCGGCGCTATCGAGCAGCCAGAACTCGGAGCGATTCTTGAGCGAAAACTCGTCGAGCTGATTGCGTAAAGCAGGCTGCTGGCCCTGTTCATAGGCTTCGACGGCGTGTTGAGCCAATGCCGGCATGACCTGTCGCTCGGGCTGAATCCACCAGGGACGCTCGGAATGCAGCCGGTAATGCAGGCGCATGTAGAGCGCGCCCAGCAGCAGGGCCTGCGCGAACCAGAAGGGCAGAAAGATCTTCCAGAACAGTCGGCGGCTCATACTTTGGTCTTCTCAGGCATGCCCGTGGACAGGAAATAGCCCATGCCGCGAATCGGCCGGATCAGGTCTTCGGAAGCGGCGCCACCCGCCAACTTCTTGCGCAATCGGCTGACGTGCACATCCACGCTGCGGTCGAAAGCATTGAGCGGACGGCCCAGCGCGACCTCGGCAATCTGCTCGCGGCTGACCACGCTACCGGCCTGGCGCAGCAGCAACTCCAGCACGTTGAACTCGACCGACGTCAGATCGACCTCCGTGCCGGAACAGGTGACGGTGCGAGTCCCCATATGCATGCTGATGTCGCCGACCTTCAGCGTCTCGTCGCTGTGATCGTTGCGCGGGCCGGCGGAATCTTTCTCGCGGGTACGGCGCAGCACGGCGCGCACCCGCGCGACCAGCTCACGCGGGTCAAACGGCTTGGCGAGGTAATCGTCCCCGCCAATCTCCAGGCCGAGGATGCGATCCACCGCTTCGCCTCTTGCCGTGAGCAGCAGAACCGGGATGTCAGACTGCTGGCGCAGCGCTTTGAGCAGCTCAAAACCGGAGCCGCCGGGAAGCATGACGTCGAGAATAATCATCTCGTGGTCGCCCGCCAGCGCCGCCTGCAGCCCGCCGGCGTGGTCGTAGGCTGCGTCGACGCGGAAGCCTTCCCCCTCCAAAAACCGCTTAAGCAGGTTTACAAGGCCGCGATCGTCGTCGACAATAAGCAGACGGTTCACGGGACTTATTGTGCTGCTTTCGGCACGATCGTGCGGTGAAGAATTGTTTCGTGTTGCCCCTCTGCCCTTCACAAAACTTAACCTTCCTTCACCTAGTCTTAACTGCGGTCGCGTGCGCCGTCCGGTCTAATAGTATGGATATTAATAGTACTGCAACGGTTGACTGCCATTGCAGCAGTTCATAGCAGGGGACAGGCGCTGGGCAGGGTACGTCTGCCTGCCGCTGCCTGGGAGGTTTCTTGAAAAGATCGGCAACACTGGCCATCATTCTGGCGCTGGGTATTTGCGCCCTTCTCGCGGGCTGCAGTAAAGGCGCGCCGCAAAAAAGCGCCCGCGCCGGTGGTCCGTCCCAGGCGGTGCCGGTTGGCGTTGCCACGGTTCGGCAACGTGACTTCGACGTTTATCTGGTTGGCTTAGGTTCGGTTCAGGCGTACTACACAGTTTCTTTGAAGACCCGCATCGATGGCCAGATCATGAGCGTCAACTTTCGCGAGGGGCAGGATGTCAGGAAGGGTGAGCCGCTGCTACTCATCGATCCCCGTCCTTATAAGGTGGCCTTACAGCAGGCGGAAGCGCAGCTTCAGAAAGACGAAGCACAACTCACCAACGCCAAAGCCCAATACGAGCGTAATCGCGTTCTATACGATCAGGGTGTCATCGCCAAACAGGATCTCGACACGCTGAACGCCTCTTTCGGCACGTATGAGGGGACCATCGCGGCCGACAAAGCCGCCATTGAGAGCGCCAAGCTGAATCTCACCTATTGCACCATCCTGTCGCCCATCGACGGACGGGTGGGGTTGCGGCAGGTGGATCCGGGAAACTATGTGACCGCTGCCGGGAACACGCCCATGCTGGTGATCACGCAATTGCATCCCATCGCAGTGGTGTTTACGCTGCCCGAAGATCAGCTGCAGCAGGTTGCAACGCAGATGCGTAAGGGCCCGCTGGAAGTCGACGCCTATAGCCGCGATGACCAGACGAAGCTGGCAACCGGACGGCTGGAGACCATCGATAACCAGATCGATCAGACCACGGGAACGGCCAAGCTTAAAGGCATTTTCGACAACGTCGAGAACACCCTGTGGCCCAATCAGTTCGTAAATGTTCACCTGCTGCTGGAGAAGCGTAAAGACAGCATCACCATGCCGGCTGCTGCGGTACAGCGCGGCCCGAACGGAACCTACGTGTATGCCGTCGACGCGAATAACAGCGTGCAGATGAAACCCATTCAGATTGCTCTGACCCAGGGCAACACGGTGGTAGTCGAATCAGGGGTACAACCGGGTGACCGGGTGGTCACCGATGGACAGGAAAAGCTGCAGGTGGGCAGCAAAGTGGCTCCGCAGGCTCCGGCTAATCAGGGACCGAACCAGAGCCAGCAGGCGCAAGGAAACATTGGATCGCAGTCATGAGTATTTCTCGGCCATTCATTCTTCGGCCGGTCGCTACTTCCCTGCTGATGGCAGGCTTGCTGTTGGTGGGCATCGTCGCGTACCGGCAACTGCCGATCTCGGCCCTCCCCCAGGTTGATTACCCAACCATCCAGGTCGTGACCTTCTATCCGGGAGCGAGTCCCGAGGTCACGGCGTCCTCGATCACGGCCCCGCTGGAGCGGCAGTTCGGCCAGCTTCCCGGGCTGAGCCAGATGACCTCCAGCAGCTCCTTTGGCGCATCGGTCATCACCCTCCAGTTTGTGTTGGAGGAAAACATCGATGTGGCCGAGCAGGAGGTACAGGCCGCCATCAATGCTGCCGGCACCTTCCTGCCCAACGACCTGCCGACACCGCCGATCTATAGCAAAGTCAACCCGGCCGATGCTCCCATCCTCACGCTGGCACTGACCTCCGACAGCATGCCTCTGCCGCAGGTGGAGGACCTGGCCGATACGACCTTCGCGCAGAAGATCGCGCAGTTGCCGGGAGTCGGCCTGGTCACCATCAGCGGCGGCCAGAAGCCGGCGGTCCGCGTTCAGGCGAACCCAACTGCGCTGGCCTCGTACGGCATGAGCCTGGAGCAGTTGCGCAATGTGATCTCGCAGGTCAATGTTGACCAGGCTAAGGGACAGCTGCAGAACCAGCGGCAGGCATTCACCATCGGCGCCAACGATCAGTTGATGGCGGCAAAGGAATACGCCGACACCATCGTCGCGTATAAGAATGGCAACCCGGTGCGCTTGTCCGACGTCGCCAGCGTGATCGAAGGCCCGGAGAACCAGTATCAGGCCGCCTGGATGAACAACACGCCGGCGGTGATTCTCAACATCCAGCGGCAGCCCGGCGCCAACATCATCAAGGTCGCCGACAGCATCAAGAAACTGGTTCCCCGCTTGCAGGCAAACCTGCCGGCGTCGGTCAAGATCGTGATGCTGACCGACCGCACGCAAACCATTCGTGCCAGCGTCAAAGACGTTCAGTTCGAGCTGATGCTCACCGTGGCGCTGGTGGTCATGGTGATCTTCCTCTTCCTTCGGACCCTGTCAGCGACGGTCATCCCCAGTGTCGCTGTACCTTTGTCATTGGTCGGCACTTTCGCCGTGATGTACCTGCTGGGCTACTCCCTCGACAACCTCTCGCTCATGGCGCTGACCATCTCGACCGGCTTTGTCGTGGACGACGCCATCGTGATGATCGAGAACATCGATCGCTACATCGAAGAGGGACACTCGCCGCTTGAGGCCGCTCTGCAAGGTTCCGGTCAGATCGGTTTCACCATCGTTTCGTTGACCGTCTCGCTGATCGCGGTGCTGATCCCGCTGCTCTTCATGGGCGACATCGTAGGCCGGCTGTTCCGCGAATTCGCCGTGACCCTGAGCGTGACCATCCTGCTCTCGGCCATCATCTCGCTCACCCTGACCCCGATGATGTGCTCGCTGCTGCTGCGGCAGAAGGATGAAGCCAAGCATGGCCGCTTCTACGACGCGTCCGAGCGGGCCTTCAACAGTATCGTCGCGTTCTATGGCCGCACCGTGAAGTTCGTGCTGAACCACCAGACGGCCACTCTGCTGGTGACCGTCGCTACTCTGGTCGCAACCATTTATCTCTACATCATCGTGCCCAAAGGCTTTTTCCCGGTGCAGGACACCGGCGTAATCCTGGGTATTTCCGATGCGCGGGAGAGCATATCGTTCTCCGCGATGGCGGAGAAGCAGCGCGCCCTGGCGGCCGCGATTCTAAAGGATAAAGACGTCGCCAGCCTCTCCTCGTTCATCGGTGTCGATGGCACTAACACTACTCCCAACAGCGGCCGCGTGCAGATCAACCTGAAGCCCCGTGACGAGCGCGACGACGATGTCAGCACCATCATCCGGCGTCTGCAATCGGAAGTTGCCGGAGTGGAAGGCATCACCCTCTACATGCAGCCGGTGCAGGATCTCACGGTGGAAGATCGCGTCAGCCGCACTCAATTCCAGTTCAGCCTGGAAGACGCTGATCCGAAAGAACTGGCGCTCTGGACCAAGAAGCTGGTGGATAAGCTGAAGACTCTGCCGGAGCTGCGCGACGTCGCCACCGATCAGCAGAACGATGCTGCGGAAGCGAACCTGGTCATCGATCGCGACACCGCCTCGAGACTCGGCGTCAGCGCCAGCGCGATCGACAACACCCTGTATGACGCTTTCGGTCAGCGGCTGGTGTCGATCATGTTCACCCAGTTGAATCAGTATCACGTGGTGCTGGAGGTCGATCCCACCTTCCGCAACGATCCCGACTCGCTGAAAAACATCTACGTGCCCAGTTCCACGGGTCAGACCGGCGCAGCAGCCGCTCCCACCAACCCGGTCTCGAATCCGGGCGCGGCGGTGCAGAGTACCAGCGGCTCGAGCACACAGGTTCCGCTGAGTGCGATCTCCCATTGGGAGACCGGCAGCGGCGCCCTGGCCATCAACCACCAGGGCCAGTTTCCTGCCGTCACCGTCTCCTTCAACCTCGGCAGCGGCGCCTCCCTCGGCGAAGCGGTGAAGGCCATCGAAGCGGCGCAGCAGGAGATCGGCATGCCTGCGAGCATCCAGGGAACCTTCCAGGGAACCGCGCGCGCCTTCCAGGCGTCATTGGCTAATGAAGGTTGGCTGATCCTCGCCGCCATCGTGACGGTCTACATCGTGCTGGGCGTTTTGTACGAGAGCTACATTCACCCCATCACCATTCTTTCCACGCTGCCGTCCGCCGGAGTAGGCGCGATTCTCGCCCTCAACATCTTCCACATGGATCTCGGCGTGATGGCGCTGATCGGCATTATCCTGCTCATCGGCATCGTAAAGAAGAACGCCATCATGATGATCGACTTCGCGCTCGAGGCCGAGCGCAAGGAAGGCAAGTCGCCCGTCGACGCCATCTACGAGGCCTGCCTGCTGCGTTTCCGGCCGATCATGATGACCACGCTCGCTGCTCTCTTTGGAGCGGTGCCCCTCGCGCTGGGCTCCGGCACCGGATCGGAGCTGCGCCGTCCGCTGGGCGTCACCATCATCGGCGGACTGCTGTTCAGCCAGATCCTCACCCTGTACACGACTCCTGTGGTCTATCTCTGGTTCGACCGGCTGGGAGCGGCGGTGGCCCGGCTGCGAACTCCCAAGCCCGCGGAGGCGCTCGGCGACTGACGCATGAATATCTCCGCACCAGCGATCGAACGGCCGATTGCGACGACTCTGCTGAGCGTCGCCGTCATTCTCGCGGGAGCGCTCGCCTATATGCAGCTCCCGGTGTCGCCGCTGCCGCAGATCGACTATCCCGTCATCTCGGTTGGCGCGGGCTTGCCCGGAGCCAGTCCCGAGACCATGGCTTCGGCCGTCGCCACCCCTCTGGAGCGCCAGTTCGGACGCATTGCCGGAATCAACCAGATGACCTCCAGCAGTCAACTGGGCTCGACCGGCATAACCATGCAGTTCGACCTCGACCGCAACATCGATGCTGCCGCCCGCGATGTGCAGGCGGCCATCAATGCGGCGCGCGGATACCTGCCCGCCGACCTGCCCAGTAATCCGACCTACCGCAAGATCAATCCTGCCGATGCTCCCGTCATGATTCTGACCATGACCTCGCAAGCGATGACGCAGGATCAGATGTACGACGTCGCCGACTCGATCATGGGCCAGAAGCTGTCGCAGATCGAAGGCGTCGGTCAGGTGTTCGTATGGGGCTCATCGCAGCCCGCGGTCCGCATCGAAGCCAATCCCAATCTGCTGAACCAGCTGGGCGTTGGCCTGGAAACGGTACGCACGGCCGTGGCCGCGCAGAATGTAAACGTGGCCAAGGGCTCACTGCAGAATGGCAATACCAGCTGGGTAGTGCAGTCCAACGATCAGCTCAAGCGGGCCAAAGACTACAAACCGATCATCGTCGCCTACCACAACGGTTCTCCCGTGCGCCTCAGCGACGTCGCCACTGTGGTCGACTCCTATTCGAACATCTACAACGCCGGCAGTTTCAACGGCAAACCCAGCGTGCTGCTGGTGATTTTCCGCCAGCCGGGCGCCAACATTATTGCCACCGCCGATCGCGTCTTCGCGGCGATGCCGTTCCTGCAGGCGTCTTTGCCGCCTTCCATCAAGCTGGAAGTCGGCCTCGACCGCACCACCACCGTCCGCGCCTCTGTCACTGACGTGCAGCGCACGCTGGTCATCTCGGTCATCCTGGTGGTGCTGGTAGTTTTCGTATTTCTGCGCGAAGTGCGCGCCACCCTCATCCCCAGCGTCGCCGTGCCGCTGGCCATCCTCGGCACCTTCGCCGTGATGTACCTGTTCGGCTACTCGCTGGACAATCTGTCCCTGATGGCGCTCACCATTTCCACCGGCTTTGTCGTGGATGACGCCATCGTGGTTCTGGAAAACGTGATGCGCCACGTCGAAGCCGGCATGAAGCCCTACGATGCGGCGCTGCTTGGGGCCCGTGAAATCGGCTTCACCGTCATGTCCATGAGCATCTCCCTCATGGCAGTGTTCATTCCGATTCTGCTGATGAGCGGATTGATCGGACGCCTGTTCCACGAATTTGCCGTAGTGCTCAGCTCTGCCATCGCCGTCTCCATGGTGGTCTCGCTCACCACCACGCCGATGCTGTGCGCCCGCTTCCTGAAGCCTCACGATCCCGGCAGTCACGGCGTTCTGTACCGGATGAGTGAGGGCGGCTTTCAGAGAATGAATCGCGGCTACCGGGCCTCGCTGGCCTGGGTACTGCGTCACCAGGCACTCATCTTTGGTCTTGCGATTCTTATGCTGTTCGTGAACGTCGGGCTGTACATCGTGGTCCCGAAAGGCTTCTTCCCGCAACAGGACACGGGCCGAATCGGCGGCATGATTATGGGCGACCAGGATGTCTCGTTCGACGCCATGAAAAAGAAGATGGACGAGTTCATCCGTATCGTTGGCCAGGACCCGGCGGTCGAGAATGTGCTGGCCTCGGTGGGTGGCGGCGGCGCGCAAAATCAGGCCCGCATGTTCGTCATCCTCAAGCCGCTGAAGGAGCGCAAGGGCGTCAGCGCCGACCAGGTCATCAATCGCCTCCGCCCCAAGTTGTCGCACGTGCCGGGCGCGTCGCTTTACTTCCAGGCAGTGCAGGACCTGCAGATCGGCGGCCGCATGGCCAATGCTCAGTACCAGTACACGCTTTCGGGAGAGAATCTCGACGAGCTGTATACCTGGGCCCCTAAGCTGCTGGACAAACTGCGCACCTTCAAACAGCTCAAGGACGTCAACAGCGATCAGCAGGTTCACGGACTGGAGCAGAACGTCGTCATCGATCGCGATACCGCAGCCCGGCTGGGGGTGACACCCGCGCAGATCGACAGCGTGCTTTACGATGCGTTCGGACAGCGGCAGATCTCTACCATCTACCAGACACTGAATCAGTATCACGTCGTTCTCGAGGTCGATCCCCAATACCAGATGACGCCCGACGCGTTGAAGAGCGTGTACGTTACGGTCAATGGGGCGTCGGTGCCGCTGTCTGCCTTTGCGCATTTTGCCCCGGCTAATACCTCTCTCACCGTGAATCACCAGGGGCAGTTCCCGTCGGTGACCCTGTCGTTCAATCTTGCCCCGGGAGAGGACCTGGGCGACGCCACCCGCATCATCACCCAGGCCGAGCTGCAGATGCGCATGCCGGCCACAATTCACGGCAGCTTCCAGGGAACCGCCGCGGCCTTCCAGGATTCACTGTCCTCCGAGCCATTCCTGATCCTGACTGCGGTGTTGGCGGTGTACATCGTGCTGGGCATGCTGTATGAGAGCTACATTCATCCGCTGACCATTCTCTCGACCATTCCGTCTGCCGGAACCGGAGCTTTGCTGGCGCTGCTGCTGTTCCACATGCAGCTTGACGTGATCGGGCTGATCGGCATCATCCTGCTGATCGGCATCGTGAAGAAGAACGCGATCATGATGATCGATTTCGCGCTGGAACTGGAGCGGCAGGGCAGGACCTCGCGGGAATCGATCTATGAAGCGGCCCTGCTGCGCTTCCGTCCCATCATGATGACCACGGCAGCCGCGTTGCTCGGCGCCATGCCGCTGGCCTTCGGCCGGGGCGTTGGCTCGGAGATTCGCCGCCCGCTCGGCGTAGCCATCGTCGGCGGATTGATCGTCAGCCAGATGCTTACCCTGTACACCACACCCGTCGTCTACCTGTATCTCGACAAGCTACAAGCCTGGTCCGTGGTTCACTCGCCCTTCCGCCGCCGCGAAAAAGCCCAGCGCGAAGAAGTTCCGGTCTTTGCCGACTGAGTCGATTTCACATGGGGCCATCTCGTAAGCCAGGTTTTGAAGGGGCGTACCTTTAGGTACGCCGTTAAGCCCTTTATTTTTGTCATCCCGACGAGGCTTCCAGGCCGAGGAGGGATCTGCGGTTGAGTTTCTCTGCAGCCCGTTCAGCCATGCCGTAAACGCGCCTCTTCACTTGGGCTTCAGCCCCTGTCTCGCGATCGTGTCACAATGTCTCCGGCCTCCTGATTTAGCTTTGGGTGCTCCGCACCATCGGCTTTGGACGGTGTAACGGTAATAATATATACGGCTGAGTTTTGGTGTTATGTTGAATGGCCTGACAGGGGACAGTCGATTTGTCCTTAACGACTTGATTTCTTATGGAGACGATACAAGACGCCATCAAAGAGAATGCGCTTTGGATCGGGGCGACCGCTAGCCCCGATGGTGCCGTCGGGTTTCAGATATTGATGAACACGAGCGACCTCGTTATCGGCGGCATCGCGATATGAAATCATCTGACTGCGAGTGCCTGCTGGTATGTCTTTGGTAACGTACTGCGGAATATGGTCTTCCAAGAGAACAGTTTGGAGCTCTCCTCGCTGCACCCGTTCCCAATACTGCTCTCGATTGAAGATTTCGCACATTTCTTGAGCGGTTACACGTCTAATTGGTATAAGATCACTCGTCATGCTTGCATACGCCGAATTGCGGAATGAACTCGTTCGTCTGGCGGCGGAAGAAGTGTCTCTCGACAGCTTTGAGGATTGGTTCGTTCAGCACAGTTGGAACATGCACAAAGATTCCGATTTGCTTGCGCAGCGGCTTGCATATGCAATTGAACTCCTACTAGCCGAGCACGACAACGGACAACTGTCGGAACGCGATTTCCGCAAAGAACTGGTGCACCTGTCACACCAATACTTATCCCAGCAGTATTTGGTTGCTGGCGAGATACAAAGCGGAACCGCAAATACCTTCACCTTCAACCAGTGGTCGGTCCCGTCCTCTGGTAAATCACTCTTAGTGGCATACGAGTAACCATTTCCTGATTCAGATACACATCCCACCAATAGAGACCCTCTTCGGGTGGAATCCATTGCACGGGAAATCCCATCGCAACCCCTCTATCGTCATCGCCTTCAAACAAGACTGGAAATTCCATCGCCGGAAGATCTTCACCTGTGGGGGACTTAGGCCGAATGGCGATGACCTGCTTGCCTCGCATAAACCCTGACTTGAAGCTAATCACAATCGTGAACGGCAGCACGCTAGGTGGCATCTCTGGAGTAGTTCCATGAACCGTGAAGCGATCGATCACGCGAATCACGCTCATGACTCCATCGGCTTCGCGCAATACCTTCTCGCAGAAGAGGGCCATTTGGAGATAGGCGCGAAATACGTTTTCTTGTTCAGGCATTGCATTTTCCCCGAATACTAGAATCACACATGGGCCATGACCAATTTGACTTGTGACACATCAGCGCTACGCCGCGATCTGGAGCGTGTGTGCGTCCAAAGATGTTCGCGAATCAACCCGTTCAGTTCGCCAAGAGTGATGCGGGAGACTTCGCTACATTCACAGACTTCATGAAACGGCTTATCGCCGTTCCGCACTCTGAAATCAAAGCTCAACTGGGACCGGGAGAAGCAAGCGAAGAAGCGGAAACCTGCTTCCCGCTCTCCTTCCGATAGGGGTTAGAAACTCGTTCCCCCCACCGGGCCAGTTAGCTTGGCGTAAGTGAGCCGCTTCCCGACAATCTGCGACAGAGCCAAAGTAAAACGGTCGGCATCATTCAGCGGATTGTCTTTGGTGTTTCTGTTGTTAAAGCGGAATGCCTGTTCGCCAATATACCTGTCCCGGTGGCAGGGCTCAACAACTACGTACGTCCCGCTCAAAGTCCGGATCCCCAAAGGAAGAGAAAAGGCTCTCAAATGAAAAGCGATTCGCGAGAGGCAAACCAAGCGACCGCTTTAAAGAAAACTGGAAAAAATTTTACCAATTACCTTCTCGTTAAAATAATGTTTCTTTCTAATGAGTTACTCCAACTGGCCCGAAGTTACCGTAACAGAACCGAATTTCTTGTTCATGTCCCCTCCCCTGCGACATCTCGCCGCTTCGCGCGATATCCCGACGCTTCAAGCTGCACTACTAGCCCACCGGAGCCTCGCTTGACCGCAGACCGTCCACTGCCTCGTCGCATCCGTCCTTTCTACTGGCTCGCCGCCGTGGCGCTGCTGGCGGTCGCAGTCTGGACGATCTCTACCGGCACGCTCCTCTCGAAGCGCGGCGGCGACGGCCAGATCGACTACCTCCCCAGCCGCGCGTTTTCCGCGCAGATGTTCAAGTCCGGCGCGCTGCCCCTGTGGAACCCCTACATCTTCAGCGGCATGTCGCACATCGCCATCGTGCAGACGGCGCCGTTTTATCCGCCCAACGTGGTGATGTACCTGCTGTTTCCACCGGTACTGGCGTTCAATCTCTCAATCATCTTCCACTTCCTTTTGCTGCTAGGCTTCACCCACGCCTACTTTCGCCTGTTCACTGAGCGCGACGAGGCAGCCTGGCTCGGCGCAGTGGCGTTCGCGTTCTGCGGCTACATCACGCTGCACTACGAGGCCACCGGAGTTTTCAACTCGGCGGCGTGGATCGCTCCGTTCTTCTTCTGCCTGGAAAAATGGATTCGCAGCCTTCGCTGGAAGTACTGCGCTCTGGGTGGTCTCTGCCTGGCGATGCAGTTGCTGGCCGGCTGGCCGCAAACGGTGTTGCTGAGCGCGATTTACGGCGGCCTCTATCTGCTGATTGCCGGACGCGAACAGCCCCGCCAGGGAAAGATGCTTGCCGGCTTCGCGGCCATGGGCCTATTCAGCGCGGGGCTCGGCGCGTCGGTCGTGCTGCCGACCATGGAGTTCAAGCCCTACTCCAACCTGGCACAGCTTCCCTACAGCCACTTCGCCTCGCTTTCGGTCGCGCCGCAATCGTTCGTGCAAGTGCTCTTTCCATATCTCATGGGCGCCGACTGGCTGCGCTATCACGCAGTCCCCTACTTCGGAGCTGAGCAACTGGCAGTCGCAGCCATGTACATGGGCGTTCTGCCGCTGATGCTCGCGGTGGCTGCCCTGTGGTTGTGGCGCACCTCGCGCGCCGTCCGCTTTGCGGCAACGGCGGTCGTAGTTTCGTCGCTGCTATCGTTCGGCGGATACACTCCGCTGGGCCGCGTGCTGTTCCACATCCCGGTCTACAACTTCTTTCGCGATCACCGGGTCCATCTCATCTTCCTGGCATTTTCCGTTGCCATGCTGGCGGCGCTATTTGCCGGCAACCTGCCTCGCCTCGCTGAGAGGACGCGCCAACGATTGGCATGGGCGATACCGCTGGGCTTCCTGGCGCTCGCTGCGATCATGCTGATCAAGATTCGCGCGATCCTCGGCTCCATGAATCCGACGATCGCTCCACTCGACGGACTCTGGATCGTGCGGCTGCATCAGGGCATGCGCTTCAGCAATCCTGACATGATCATTGCCGTCGTCACGCTGCTGGTTTCGGGATGTGTTTTCTGGAGCTGGACGCGCCGCCCGAACAGCCGCGGCATTGCGGTGGCGGCGATCGCGCTGGTCTGCCTCGATCTGTGGTGGTTCGGTGGAACCGATCAGCCGCACTTCACGCCCGGTCAACCCGACGCGGTGGAAGAGGCGACGAACCGGGCCGCGACGCAAGCGGCAAGAGGCGAAGCCTTCCGCATCTGGTCGCTCGACCGCGAGCATCCGTTCATCCGGCCCAACCTGAACGAGATGGCTGGGCTCGATCACATTTTCGGTTACAGCGCGCTGATTCCCGGCGACTACTCCGACCTGCTGCAGACCAATGAAATCGGAGACAATCCCTGGCGCGAGACCATGGCCAACAACGCCATTCTCTCGCTGCTGAATACGCGCTTCATCTTCGCCACGCAAGAGCAGTGGAAGTCGCTGCAAAACATTTTTGCTGAGGCATCGCCTGCAACGTCGGACGCCGCGCCGTCCGGCTCGGGCCGCGAGAACCTGTTGTCACCGGCGGCTTGGATTGCGCTCTCCGGAAGCCCGGCGAACCTTGATGCGCCGTTCGCCTGTTCTGAGCTTCCGTGCGGGATGAAGCAGCCCGGTCTGCTGCTGGAGAAAGACAGCGTCTATGAACTTCGCTTCGAGCTGCAGAGCGCGGCGAAGGTCAATCCCCGCCTGGATGTGTGGTTCATGAATCCGTCGTACTGGCGTCCGCGTGAAATGTTCAGCGTCAGTAACGTGCTCATCGCGCAGCAGCCGTCTACGTGGGTCTTCACCTACGTTACCGGCCCGCAGGACGAGCCGGTCGATTTGCGCTTTGCTACCGGCAGTTCCTCTCCGCTGCGCGTGTCGAACATTTCGCTGTGGCGTGCCGCCGCGTTGCCGCGCACGCCGAATCCCTATCGCGAAATCGCGCAGAACGACGGCATCGTCGTCCTGGAAAACTCCGCCGCGATGCCGCGCGCCCGCTTCGCCGCGAAGCTGACCTGGGTTCGCGATTACATCGACGCGCGCAACCGGCTTTGGGACGCCGATCGTCCTTTCGATCCGCGGCAGGAAACGCTGGTCGAGGGCGAACCCTCCGCGCAGTCGCCGTCTCTTTCTACTGGAACCGTCGATCGCCTGGCGTACTCGCCGAATCATGCGACGCTCGAAACTCATTGTCCTGCAATGTGTTACCTGGTGCTCGCCGACCTGTTCCTACCCGGTTGGCAGGCTCGAATCGATGGCCAGCCCACCCGGATTTACCGCACCGACGCTGTGGTACGCGGAGTGTTTGTGCCTGCCGGCTCGCATCGGATTGAATTTAGCTATCTTCCGCGATCCGTGATCGCCGGTCTGATCAGCATGATCCTGACCTCGCTCATAATCGTCGGTATTCTGTGGACTTCGCGGCAAAAACCTCTTCCGTCCAAGCCGAGCGAACCGGCCTGAGCCGGCTCTTCCAGAGCAGGAGGGGTTGGCGAAACTCTTCTCACTATGCTTCGAGGTTCGAGCCGCCAACCCCCATTTTGGTGGTGTCTTGCAAACCATTGCAAACAACTGCGTTCCCGTTTCGCGTTGCGGGACCAGATTTGCCGCCGATTGGCCCTTCTCGCGGAAGAATTGTGCACCGCGACAGACAGCCGTTGCCATGTCCGACCACGTTGGGTCGCCGCCACATGGCTCGGGAATTTTTCACGCGCGCACCCTGGGCTGACGCCCGCAGCTCAAATCATTGCGCCGCTGCGCGGCTCGATCGACCGCCGTCGGCTTTGTCCCCGCTCTTCGAACTGCGTCACCAGTTAGGATCGTCCTTAGTCTTATGGCTCCTGAAACACCACCCACGCCCGCGACTTGTCGAGATCGAGACGCATGCTGCACTGCTTGGGCGCGACGTGGGCGAAGTAGATGCTGAACTCAGCCTCCGGATTCATCAGGTCTCCATACTGCATCGGCACGCGCACAATGTCTTCTGACTCGTCGTACTTCCCGCTGGTGTCGGTGCCCTTGGAGACGATCAGCGTCCACTGTTTTTCCGAAGGAATCACAAACATCGTGTAAGCGCCGATCGCCAGTTCCTTGTTGCCGATTGTGACTGGCGAAGTCAGAAACAAGGTCAGCGGCTTGCCTCCCGGAGCCCACACTTTGTCATAAGGAATCTCGTGACCGAAGACTGGCTTCTTCACGTTGACGTTCATGCGCTGATACTCGACGGTGAGTTGCTTGTTGGGATCGAAGTTGCAACTGGCGGTAGCCAGGGATGAGGTTCCCTGAGCGAACAGCGCGGCAGCAAATGCAAAGGAAACGAACAGTAGAGACACAACGCGGCACATGGCGCCTACCTCCGGGATGTCATCAATCTTGAATTGTGCTGATGGCCTGACCTCGGTTTAAACCCGGTCAGTGAGATGCCACAAGCGTAAAAGCAGAGTGATCGAAAATGAACCCCAGTTCTGACCAAAACTCAAAATCTGGATTCGAGCGGGCGAGTGTTTAACCTGCCGGGCAGGTCCTAAGTGCCTGAACCAACTATGCTTGCGTTTTCTGCATCTTTGATAGCAAGTCTCGGTGCGAGGCGGCACGCCCCAATCCAACTCAATTGTCAGAACCCATTCTTCCGAAGCAGAGAGTGATGGCTCAGGAGCAGAAAAACCTCAAGAGTGCGTGGCAGGAGCGCATGTCGGCGCTGCGCAATCTTCCGCCGGTGCTCAAGATGGTCTGGGTGTCGGGCCCGAGTGTCGTGGTTGCCGGAATTCTGTTCCGCATTCTGGTTGCAATACAGCCGCTCGCCATCCTGTACGTCAGCAAGCTGATCATCGACGGAATTGTCGGCGTGGTCTCGCATCACCAGGCGGTTCCTACGCGACTGTGGTGGCTGGTAGCAGCCGAGTTTGGACTGGCTGTTCTGGGCAATGTGTTCAGCCGCATTGTGGATTTTACCGACCAGATGCTCGCCGACAAGTACACCCGCTACGTCAGCATCGAGGTGATGCGCCACGCTGCGGAGCTCGACGTAATGGCCTACGAAGACCCCGACTTCTACGACCGCCTGGAGCGCGCACGGGTGCAGGCCACCGACCGGCTGGCCATGATCCAGATGTTGGGCCGATTGCAGCAGCAGGTGATCACCACGGTCACGCTCTCGGTGGGCATCGTCTATTACTCGCCCTGGCTGTTGCTGCTGCTGATTGCCGGAGTGCTGCCCGCCTTTGTCGGAGAAAGTCACTTCGCGTTTTTGGGTTATGCCAAGAATTTCCGCCAGACGGTGATGCGGCGGCAGATGGACTACCTGCGTCAGGTCGGCGGCAGCAAGGAAGCTGCGAAAGAACTGAAGCTCTTCGGCCTGAGCAAATTCCTCACCGACCGCTTCGCCACGCTGGCCGACAAGGTCTACGAAGAGAACGTCGCGCTGTCGAAGCGCAAACTGGTGGCGGGCGTCTTCCTCTCCATCATCGGCTCGCTAGGCTATTACTCCGCCTATGTCTGGGTCATCTACAAGACTGTCATCGGCGTGCTGAGTATCGGCACGCTGTACTTCCTGGCAGGAGCGATCCTGCAGGCGAGCTCGAACATTCAGCAGATTTTCTCGACGCTGTCCGGCGTTGCCGATCAGGCGCTGTTCCTCACCGACCTGCTGGCCTTCTTTCAGATGGAACCGACCATTCGCTCCAAGCCGAACGCGCTGCCTGCGCCGCGGCCGGTCATGCGCGGCTTTGAGTTTCGTAACGTCTCGTTTTCGTATCCGGGAAGTCCACGGCGAATCCTGAAGAATCTCGACTTCACCCTGCGCCCCGGCGAGCGAGTGGCGTTGATCGGCGAGAACGGCGAGGGCAAGACCACCATCGTGAAGCTGATGACGCGGCTCTACGATCCGACCGAAGGCCAGATCCTGCTGGACGGCATCGACCTTCGCGAATATGACCTGGAAGACCTCTACCGCGAGATCGGGGTGATCTTCCAGGACTTCATGCGCTACGAGATGACGGCGCGAGAGAACATCGCCGTTGGCCGCATCGAGGAGCTGGGCAACACTGAGGAAATCGCTACCGCGGCGCACAAGAGCCTGGCCGACGACGTGATCGGCAAGCTGCCGGAGAAGTACGAGCAGATGCTGGGCGGCGTTTCGAGATGGGCGTCGATCTCTCGGGTGGAGAGTGGCAGAAGCTGGCGCTGGCGCGCGCTTATCTGCGCGATGCGCAGCTGCTGATTCTCGACGAGCCCACGGCGGCGCTGGATGCGCGCAGCGAGTTCGAGGTGTTCGAGCGCTTCGCCGAATTAACCGAAGGCAAGATGGCGCTGTTCATCTCGCACCGGTTTTCGACCGTGCGCATGGCCGACCGCATTGTCGTGCTGGCCGGTGGACGGATTGCTGAGGACGGCAGCCACGAGCAGTTGATGGCGCTCGGCGGCCGTTACGCCGAGATGTTTGAAATGCAGGCGTCGAGTTATCGCTAGTGAGATCGGCGGCTTCCCACCCTGTCCGCAAAAACGCGGACAAGGGTGGGGCACCCGCGCTGTGAAGCGAATGATGAAAGACGCGGGTTGTCATCTTGAGCGGAGGCACGGCTGAAGCCGTGCCCTGATACGAAGCGAATGATGAAACAAGCGCCAGGCATACCGGGAACCCAAAATGGTCGACAACCTTCATAGAGATCTGCTGGTCGAGACGCCGTCGCGTTTCGATGCGGTTCTGGCGGAAACGCCGCAGCAGGAGCGGCAACTGGCAGAACGCGCTCGCGACTGGGCCCACTCCGTCACCTGGCTTCCCGGGCTGAAGGAATCGCAGCACGCTGCCGAACGCGTCGCCGCTTTGAATCTTCGTCTGGACGCGATGCTCAGCGAGGCGGAGATCGATCCACCAGCGGGAATATTGCTGCCGGAGGATCGCCAGTGGCTGCACGATAACGCGCGCCTGGTTCGTCTGGCGCAGAAGGAGGTGCGGCAGGGCGCCGCCGGCCTGCGGCATGCTCCCCAGGTTCGCACGCCCGATCGCGTGACCAAGCCGCGGGCGCTCGCCATTGCCGAGGGCTTCCTGAATGCGACCGGCTATCTCCATTCCGATCACGCTTTCAGCACCTACATCGAGGCGTTTCAGGAAGTCGCTCCGCTGAACATGGCCGAGATCTCGCTGACCATTCCTTCCCTGAAACTGGTTCTACTGGAAGAGATCACTCGCCGCGGCGAGCTGGTACTACGCGGTCACGGCGGTCCGCAGAAGATCGGGCTGCTGATCGATAGTTTGCGCAGCGCGATCGAAGCGCCCTGGAAGGAGATCATCGAGCCGCTTATCGCCTTCGACCGGATTCTGCAGCAGGACCCGGCCGGCGCTTATGCCCGCAGCGACTTTCAGACGCGCGAGCTCTACCGGCATACGGTGGCCGAGTTTGCCCGGCACTCGGACTGCTCCGAGACGGAGATTGCGCAGCTCGCTTTGCAGCTGGCGCTGGACTCGCACAAACAGCGGCACCACGATCCGCGAGTGGGTTGGCGGCAAAGCCACGTGGGCTACTACCTGATCGACGAAGGCGCAAAACAGCTGCAGGGCGAGGCGGGGGTCCGTATCTCGATTAGCAAACGCATTCAGGCATTTCTGCGGCGGCATCCCGACGAGTTCTACCTCGGCGGCATTGAAGTGTTGACGCTGCTGATCGTGATCGCGATCATGACCCCGGTCTTCAACGGGTTCAGCTCGTTCTGGACCCGCATGTGCGCCATCCTGATTCTGCTGCTGCCGGCCAGCCAGAGCGCGGTCGAAGTGATGAACTACCTCACGACCACGCTGCTGCAGCCCCGCATTCTGCCCAAGTTGGACTTCTCCAAGGGCGTTCCTCCCGATTGCGTAACCATTGTGGCCGTGCCCACATTGCTGCTGAACGAGAAACAGGTGCGGCGGCTGGTAGACGATCTGGAAGTTCGCTATCTGGGGAACCTCAGCCGCAATCTGCATTTCGCGCTGCTAAGCGATATGCCCGATTCGGACGAGACGCCGGATGAGAACGATCCGCTGGTAGACCTGGCTACGGAGCTGATTCAGGGTTTGAACGAGAAGTACGCCGCGAACGGTGCGGGCACGTTCTTCCTCTTCCATCGCCATCGCGTCTACAACCCGCGCGAAGGCGTGTGGATGGGCTGGGAGCGCAAGCGCGGCAAGCTCCTCGACTTCAATCGACAGATCAAAGGAGCGTTCGACAGCTTCCCGGTCAAGATTGGTGACCTGTCGCTGCTTCCTCATGTGCGTTTCGTGCTGACCCTCGACTCCGACACGGAGTTGCCGCGCGGCACCGCGCACCGGCTGATCGGCGCGATCGCCCATCCGCTGAACCAGGCGGTCATCGATCCCAGGCGGAACGTGGTCACGGCGGGCTACGGAATTCTGCAGCCCCGGGTCGGCATCAGCGTGCAGAGCGCCGCGCGGTCACGCCTGGCCAGTATCTACTCGGGGCAGACGGGCTTCGACATCTACACGCGCGCCATCTCGGATGTCTATCAGGACCTCTATGGCGAGGGCATCTTCACCGGCAAGGGCCTGTATGAAGTCGATATCCTGCAGCAGGTGCTGGAGCATCGCTTCCCGCGCAATTCGCTGCTCAGCCACGATCTGATTGAAGGCGCTTATGCGCGGGCGGGGCTGGTAAGCGACGTTGAGGTGATCGACGACTACCCTTCGCACTACAGCGCCTACAACCGCCGCAAGCATCGCTGGCTGCGCGGCGACTGGCAGATTGTGCCGTGGCTGTTCGGCAAGGTTCCGCAGGAGAATGGCCGTCGCGTCGCCAATCCCATCTCGTTTCTGTCGCGCTGGAAGATTCTCGACAACCTGCGGCGCAGCCTGGTCGAAGCTGGAATGTTTCTGCTCTTCGTGCTGGGATGGACGCTGCTGCCGGGACGTCCTGTGTACTGGACGCTGGTGACCGTTGCCATCCTGTTTGTGCCGCCGTTCTTCCAGTTCGTCTTCTCGTCGATTCGGGCCCTGATTTCCGGGCGGCTCTCGTCAATTCGCGATGCGTTCGTCGGACTGGGAGCGTCGCTGGTCGGCGTCTTCCTGACGCTTACGTTTCTGGCCCATCAAACTTTGCTCTCCGGCGACGCCGTGCTGCGGACGCTCTACCGCCGCATGGTCTCGCGCGAGCGCCTGCTGGAGTGGGAGACCGCCGCCGAGGCTGAGCTGGGCACGCGCAAGCGTACGCCGGTGGACATCCTGCTGAACTGGACGCCGGTGCTCGCCCTCGCAGTCGGAGGGCTGGTGTACCTGGTGCGGCATCGCGCTATCTATTCGGCGGTGCCAATTCTGCTGCTGTGGGCACTGAGCAAGCCGGTGTCGTTGTGGCTGAACCGGCCTCCACGGCCGCTGCGCAAGCAAGCCACGCGCCATGACGAGCGCTTCCTGCGCAAGGCGGCTTTGCACACCTGGCGCTATTTTGCCGAGTTCAGCAACGCCGAACACAACTGGCTGATTCCCGATAACGTGCAGCAGCAGCCTGCGAAGGTGGCGGCGCGCACCTCGCCGACCAATCTGGGCTTCCTGCTGAACGCGCGCCAGGTAGCTTGCGAGTTTGGCTATCTCACTGTGCCTGAGTTTGCAGAGCTCACGCAGCGCACCCTGGACACCATCCGGCGGCTGCCCCGGCAGCGCGGGCACCTGTTCAACTGGTACGCCACGCGAACGCTGGAGCCCGACCGTCCGCGCTTCATCTCCACTGTCGACAATGGCAATCTTGTCGCGTCGCTGGTGACGCTGAAGCAGGGCTGCCTGGAGTTGCTGCGGCAGCCGTTGCTCAGGCCCGCGCTGCTGGATGGCTACGCAGATCACCTCTGCGCGCTGGCGGAGATGAAGCTTATCTCCAAGCGGATCGTGCATTCGTACGAGGCTCCGCCCGGTAAGACCTGGCTGGAAAAGCTGCTGGCTCCGGTGGAGTTGCCGCAAGCGGCCGAAGTCACCGAGCAGGCCGACAATGCGCGCTGGTTTGTAGGCCGCACCACTGAGCTGAGCCAGAGCATTCGCCAGACGGTCGAGGATTACACGCCGTGGCTGCTTCCGGAGTATTCCGGCCTGCGCCCCGAACTTTCACTCGCCGAAGCACAACAGGAGATTCCACTGCACCGCCTGCCGGCGTATCTGGAACAACTCGAGTACAAGCTGAAGCACTTCGGCGGCGAGACAGCGAACGCGGCGCAGCGTGAACAGCTTCGCGCTCGGATTTCGATTGCGCGAGGAAATGTCGCCGGTCTTATCGCAGAGCTGCAACGCATCGCGGCGCAATGCGAAACCCTGATCCGCGAAATGGACTTCTCTTTCCTGCTGGATCAGCGGCGCAAACTTCTCTCCATCGGCAGCGATGCCGAAACCGGCAAAGTGCACGCCGCCTGCTATGACCTGCTGGCTTCGGAGGCGCGCATTGCCGGCTTCCTGGCGATCGCCAAGGGCGAGATTCCGCAGGAAAGCTGGTTCACCATGGGCCGCGCCCATGTCGTCGACCACGGCAGTCCTCTGCTGGTCTCCTGGACCGGCACCATGTTCGAGTACCTGATGCCCAGCATCTGGATGCGCGCTTATCCCGAGACCATGCTGGAGCGCACCCGCGCCGCCGCCGTGCGCGCGCAACAACTCTATGCCAAAGAAAACGGCATTCCCTGGGGCATCTCGGAGTCGGGCTACGCGATCATCGAGGAGAACGGCAACTATTCCTACCGTGCCTTCGGCGTGCCGCATCTCGCCATCAACCAGGAGGAGGAGCCACGCCTGGTGGTGGCGCCGTACGCGACCATGCTGGCGCTTGATGTCGATCCCGCCGCCGCCATCAAGAACCTGCGCTGGATGGCGAAGAAGGGATGGCTCGCGCGCTACGGCTTCTACGAGGCTGCCGATTACAGTCCGGAGGTGCGGCCTTCACGCCGGCAACGTTATGCGCTGGTGCGCTCGTGGATGGCACATCATCAGGGCATGAGCCTGCTGGCCATCGCCAACTTCCTCGAGGATCGCGTGGTGCAGAACTGGTTCCATCGCGATGCTCGCGTGCAAGCCACGGAGCTTCTGCTGCAGGAGCGGCCGGTGCGTCACGTTCCCGCCGCAGCCCCCAGGAAGAAGCGCTCGAAAGCCCCGCGTCGGCTATCGCCCAGCCCGAAGGAAGTCGCCGCCGCCTGACCGGGATTTCTGGCGCACCTTGCCCTGTCCGAATATGGACAGGGCTTTCTTGTTTCCGGGCGGAGGGGTGCGGCTAGGCCCTCCTATCTGACTGTTTTTGCTGCTTTTATCGACACGAAGCCGATGGCCCCTGGGCTGCACTTCGAACAGGTGGAGGCAAGATGACTTCGGCAGTCGATGAGTCACGGATTCTTATCGCGGAAGACCAGGAGCACGTGCGCGAGGCGCTGGCCATGTTGCTGCGCGGCCACGGATATTCGGTCACGCTGTGTTCTTCTCCGCAGGAAGCGATCTCGGCCGCGCAGAAGCAATCGCCTGACCTGGCGATGGTCGACATGAATTACCAGCGCGACAGCACCTCCGGGATCGAAGGGCTGCACCTGATTCAGCGCCTGCGCGAGTTCGACAATAACGTGCCGATCATCGCGCTCACGGCGTGGGGTAATGTTGATCTGGCGGTCAATGCCATGAAGTATGGCGCTTCCGACTTCATCGAGAAGCCCTGGCGCAACGATTCGCTGGTGGAGAAAGTGCAGTCGTTGACCCAGCGAGGGCAGCAGACGCGCTCCTCGCAACGCATCTCGGACTACGAGCGGGAAGACGCGCAGCAGTTGCAGACGCGCATTGTGCCTAAGCGACACATCGTGGCAGGCGGTATCGAGCTGTTTGGCGACAGCGTGCCCGCCGGTGTGATTGGCGGCGACTACTTCGGAGTGTGGCAGCCCACGCCGGACGCGCTGCACTTCTGCGTCGCCGATGTTTCCGGCAAAGGCACGCCGGGCGCGCTGATCGCAGCCATGCTGTACGCGTCGGTCACGACGCTGTCGTCGTCGAGCAACAGCGCGGAGGTCATTCTCCACAACGTTGAGCTCATCCTTCGCGACCAGCTGGGCGAGGGCCATTACGTGACCATCTTCTATGGCGTGCTCGATCTCAAGACGCATGTGCTCGACTATGTCAATGCCGGACATTGCCCGCCGATCCTGCGCCGTGCGGATGGCCGCATGGAATCGCTGGCGCCCACCCGGCCGGTGCTGGGCTTCATGTTCGACGGTGGCCGCTCGGAGCGGCTGGCGCTGTCTCCCGGGGATCGCGTCGTGCTTTACACCGACGGCATCACGGAGCCTGCCGACGCTTCCGGCGATGAGTTCGGCGCTGACCGGCTGTCGGAGCTGGTGGCTGCTCATGCGGCCGATGGCTTGGAGCAGGAGTACCAGAGCATCCTGCGCTCTGTCCGCCAACATGCGAACGACAAGCTTTCGGACGATGCGACCTTGCTGCTGATCTCGGTGCAGGAGCAAGCGCGCGCGAGCCGCGCGGTGTGAAGCTTAAGACGGTCTGAAACTTGATGAGTGTCATTCTGAGCGAAGGCCCGCGCGGGTTTTCTGACCTGCATCTTTTGCAGGTCAGCGGGCGCGAAGTCGAAGAACCTGCTTTTCGCCTGCGTTGCTCCAATGCGAGCGACAGCAGGTTCCTCCACTCCGGGCTTACGCCCTCCGGTCGGAATGACGACGATAAGTTCAATCACAAGTTGGTAACTTCACGGTGGTTCTGATCCAGCGATTTGACACCCTCGCTTTTGACAACTTCAGCCCAACCCCCGAAACTTGAGCCTTGGCCTCCTCCCATCGCTCCTATGATGTGTTGATCCTGGGCGCAGGCGCTGCCGGGCTGATGTGCGCCATCGAAGCCGGCAAGCGCGGACGCCGGGTTGCCGTCCTGGAGCGCGCCGACCGCATTGGCAAGAAGATCCTTATCTCCGGCGGCGGACGGTGCAACTTCACCAACCTGCATTGCAAGCCAGAAAATTTCCTCTCCGCCAATCCGCACTTCGCCAAGTCAGCGCTGGCGCGCTACACGCCTGCCGACTTCATCGCGCTGGTGGAGAAGCATCGCGTCCCCTATCACGAGAAGACGCTGGGACAGCTCTTCTGCGATGGCTCGGCGAAGGAGATCGTCACCCTGCTGGAGGAGGAATGCCGCGCCGCCGGCGTGACGATTCTTGTTGGCGAATCGGTGAAGGAGGTTCGGCGGCCTGACGAGTTTGTCGTCACTTCCGGCTCGGGAGAATTTCGCGCGTCCGCGCTGGTGGTCGCGACCGGCGGGCTCTCCATTCCGAAGATGGGTGCCACGGCGTTTGGATACGAGGTGGCTCGGCAATTCGGGATCAAGGTGCGCGAATGCCGCCCAGCGCTGGTGCCGCTCACGATGAACGCCATCGACCTCAGTGACTACGGCGATCTGGCCGGAGTCTCGGCTGAAGTGATCGCCTCGATCGGGCGACAGCGATTCCGCGAGAAGATGCTCATCACCCATCGCGGCCTCAGCGGTCCGGCGATGCTGCAGATCTCGTCGTATTGGAATGGAGTCGTACCGATCTCCGTCGATCTTGCGCCCGATCGCGACGTAACCCAGTCGTTGCGGCAGCCGGATGTGCGCCGCGATCTTGCTGCCGCCAAAGCCGCCTTGCGCAACGTGCTGCCGGCACGGCTGGCCGAGCGCTGGATCGAGTTGCACCCGCCGGAGCGTTGGACCAACGCCGCGCTGGAAGAATGGGAGCGACAGCTTCATCGCTGGGAAGTCGTTCCTTCTGGGACGGAAGGTTACGCTAAAGCCGAGGTCACCGCCGGTGGAGTCGATACCGACGAACTCTCGGCCAAGACCATGGAGAGCCGCAGGGTGCCCGGCCTGTACTTCATCGGCGAAGTGGTGGACGTGACCGGCCACCTAGGCGGTTTCAACTTCCAGTGGGCCTGGGCGTCGGGGTTCAGCGCTGGGCAGGCCGTGTGAAGGCTTTTCACCACGGAGCCACGAGAGACGGTGAAGCGGAACCACGGAACACGGAGAGCACGGAGAAACGCTTGAGGGGAATCTTTGTATTTCAACCGGGAATTCAACCGGAGCGCGAATCCCGAGATTTTTTCTATTGATTCCGCTGTTCCGTGCTCTCCGTGTCTCCGTGGTGAACAGCCTTCACCTTCGCTTGGTAAACTGTTCGCACTACTTGGGGCTTCTTAAAAACTACCTTCGAGCGGAGATGTGTGACCCATTCTCTAGATCCCATCGTCAACATTCAGAACCTGTGGAAGATCTATCCCGGCAAGATTCCCGTCGAGGCGGTTAAGGGAATCGATCTCGCGGTCGGATCGGGCGAACTCTTCGGCCTGCTCGGGCCGAACGGCGCGGGCAAGAGCACGACCATCAGCGTGTGTACCACGCGCTCGTTGCCCACCGACGGCAAAGTCACCATCGCGGGTATCGACATCGTGGCGCATCCCGCCGACGCCCGCCGCAACATGGGCGTGGTGACGCAGTTCAACACGCTCGACCGGCAATGCACCATCTGGGAGAACATTTACTTTCACTGCCGCTACTTCGGATTCACCCACAGCCAGGCCGCGGCCAAGACGCGCGAACTGCTCGACCTGTTCAAGCTCACCGAGCGGGAGAAGATTTTCGTCAAGACGCTCTCCGGCGGGCTGGCGCAGCGGGTGCAGATTGCGCGCGCCATCGCACATAATCCGCAGGTGCTGTTTCTCGACGAGCCCAGCGCCGGCCTCGATCCGCAAACCCGCCTGGCGCTGTGGGACGTGATTCGCGAACTGCGCCAGCGCGGCATCACCATCGTGCTGACCACGCATTACATGGAAGAAGCCGACGCACTGTGCGAGCGGGTCGCCATTATCGATCATGGAAAGATACTGGTCTGTGACACACCGGCGAAGCTGAAGAGCAGTGTGGGCGCTCAAAAGGTCTTCGAGCTACACCTGGAGAACACGCAGGCGGATGAACTACGCACGCGACTGCAGAGCACACCGGGCGTGACCTCAGTCGAGACCAGCGCCACCGGTCTGCGCGTCTTCAGCGACGGCCGCGGCGGTCTGCTGCCGCAGATTGTCGAGGCGGCGGGCGATAATCTGCGCGATATATCGGTCAGCGAAACCAGCCTAGAAACCGTATTCATCAAGCTGACAGGGAGAGAACTGCGTGACTAACTCAGCTTCGAACTGGCGTGCCTTCTGGGGACTGTTCGCGCGCGACCTTACCGTGCTGCGACGCCAGGTGGTCCCGTTCCTGATTCGCACGGTTATGAACCCGCTGCTGTTCGTCTTCGTGTTTACCTACCTGTTCCCCAAGATGGGGCAGGGCTTTCAAAGCAGCGCAGGCGCAAGTTTCGGCACGCTGATTCTGCCAGGGCTGATCGCCGTGGGCATCTTCATCCAGGGCATCATGGCGACGGCGTTGCCGCTCTCGGTTGAGATCGGCGCGACCCGCGAGATTCACGATCGCGTGATGTCGCCGCTGCCGGTTACCTGGGTCGCGATCCAGAAGATTGTCTTCAGCGCGCTGCAAAGTCTGCTGGCGGCGCTGGTGATCTTTCCGCTGGTGTACTTCATTCCGGTATCGCCGGTGCAGGTACACGTGCATAGCTGGCCGATGCTGATCGCGGTGCTGGCGCTGGCGTGCATGGTTTCCGGCGCTGTGGGGCTGGCCATCGGGACCGCCGTCAAGCCCGAACACATTGCGCTGATGTTCGGCATCATCGTTGTGCCGGTGACGTTTCTGGGCTGCGTGTACTATCCCTGGGCCGCGATGCATCAGGTGCGCTGGCTGCAGATCCTGGTGCTGATTAATCCGCTGGTCTACATGAGCGAGGGCCTGCGCACCACGCTGACGCCGTCGCTGCCGCACATGCCAGTGTGGGTCACACTGCTGGCGATGACTGTAAGTTTGGTCGTGCTGAGCTGGTTCGGGATTCAGGGCTTCCTGCGGCGGGTGCTGACGTAAGGCGGTTCACCGCGGAGAACACAAAAAGCTTTTACCACGGAGGCACGGAGACACGGAGACACGGAGAAAAACCTTCCTTGGGTTCTCCTGTCATTGGCCATCGGGTCTCCGCCTTCCCAGCCTTTCGCAACAGCGGCGAAAGGATGAGGCACCTGCAGGGTCCTATCCCATCTGCCTTATTTCTCTGTGTCTCTGTGCCTCTGTGGTAAACCCAGCTTTTCTCACCGATTCGCCTTCAGCATCTGCTCGGCGTGCTTCAGCGAGGTGTCGGTCAGCTTGGCGCCGCTCATCATACGGGCAATCTCGCGGGTACGCTCCTCGGCGTCGAGCGGCCTCACGGAAGTCTTGGTTCTTCCGCCTGACTCGCGCTTGTCGATCAGATAATGCTGGTCGGCGAAGGACGCGATCTGCGGCAGATGAGTAACGCACAGCACCTGCTTGGTCCGCGCCAGCTGCTTCAGCTTCTTGCCGACCGCCTCGGCTGCGCGGCCGCCAATGCCGGAATCAATCTCGTCGAACACCAGCGTCCGCTGTGAACCCATCTTCTCCAGACCCACCCTCTTGCCAACATCGGGCAAGAAGGATGGCGCACCCGAGCGTTTATGAGTGCCCGCTCCGCTTTCGATCGAGGTCTTCAGCGCCAGCATGACGCGTGACAGCTCTCCGCCTGAGGCGATGTCTTCCACCGGGCCCAATGGCTCGCCGGGATTGGCCGAAATCATGTACTGCACCTGGTCGAAGCCGCGGGCGCTCCAGTTCGCTTCCTCGTCCGAGCCGCCGACCTCGACTTTGAAGCGCGCCTTCATAGCCAACTCGTTGATCTCGCTTTCGACCAGCTTCTCCAGCTTGCGGGCGGCTTCATAACGATGGCGCGACAGCGAGCGTGCCGCCGCAAGATACTGTTCCGCCGCCGCAGCCAGTTCGAGGCGCAGCTTGCGTAGCACGTCGTCCTTGTTCTCCATCTCGTTCAGCTTGCGCTCGACCTCATCGCCCAGCGCAACCACGTCTTCCAGCTTGGGACCATACTTGCGCTTGAGCCGGTCAAGCAGCGCCAGCCGGTCTTCCACTTCGGCTAGCCGCTCGGGCGACGCCTCAATGCCTTCGGCGTAATCGCGCAGAGTGGTGCCGATATCTTCTACGGTGATGCGCGCAGACTCCAGGCTGGCGACCGCCTCGCGAAACTTCTCGTCGAAGCGCGACAGCTCCTCCACCTGCTTGGCCGCGATGCGAATCGAAGCCGCTGCCGACGCGTTGTTTTCGTAGAGCGAATCGTAGGCCGCCATGGCTGCGGTGTAGATGCGCTCGGAGTTGGCCAGCACCCGCTTCTCGGCCTCCAACTTCGCATCTTCGTCGGGCAGAAGTTTGGCGTCGGCGATCTCCTTGCGCTGGAAGCTCCAGAGATCGAGCAGCCGCAGCCGGTCGTGCTCATCGCGCTCGAGATCGGCAATGCGATGCCGCACCTGGGTCCATGCGTCATAGGCAGCGCAACCGCCGAGGTGTCGCTGCCGGCGAAGGTGTCCAGCAGCGCCAGCCGCGAACCCGCGTCAAACGCCAGCACCGACTCGTTCTGCGCGTGGATGACCGCCAGGTGCGGCGCAAGCTGCTTCAGCACCGTCACCGTCGCCGGCTGATTGTTGACGAAGACGCGTCCCTTGCCGCCGGTCGAGATCTCGCGCCGCAGAATGATCTGCGTCTCCTCGCCGTCGAGGCCGTTGTCTTCCAGAACTTTGTCGATGGACTTGGACTCGGCTTCGAACACCGCCGAGATGACAGCCTTGTCGGTGCCGTGGCGGATGGCGTCGCTGGACGCTTTGTCGCCCAGCAGCAGGGCCAGGGCGTCGATCAGGATGGATTTTCCGGCGCCGGTTTCGCCGGTCAGCAGATTGAGACCGGGGGCGAACTCCACGGCAACATTGTCGATGACCGCGTAGTTTTCGACTCGCAGTTCCAGCAGCACGTGAGTTCCCGACTCGCGAAGTTAGTCGCAGTGTAGCACGCGGGAGGGCCGCTGTTCGCTCTTCGCCATTCGCAGTTCGCCATTCGCTCTTCGCCTGTCATCCTGAGAGGAGCGAGGTCGCGCAGCGATCGAGCGCAGTCGAAGAGCCTGCCCTGAGCTTGCCGGAGGGACCTCTTTTGCAACGGCAACGACTGGCCGCGTGATAGGGGTCCCTCGACTCCGCTACGCTGCGCTCGGGATGACAGATGGAAGAGACCCGCGCCTCTACGACAATCCCCGGCTGGTCATCTCCGTCGCCGGGCTGCCGCCCGACATGCCCTGCGCCAGGATCAACTCGCGCGCTTCGGCGCGGATATACGGCCGATGCAGCGCAAACAGGATTGCGCCCACAATGCAGGCCATGCCGCCCATCGCCACCGTCCACGGAGCCCCCACGCGATGCGCCAGGGCCCCTGCGGTGATCGATCCGAACGGCGCCATGCCCATGAACATCATGGAGTAGACGGCCATCACCCGGCCGCGCAACTGATCGGGAACCATCGCCTGCACCAGCGTATTCGACGACGCCATCTGCACCATCATGCTGAAGCCGACCGGAACCAGCAGCAGCGCCGACAGCCAGAAGAAGCGTGATGAGGAGAACAGAATCAGGCTGACGCCAAAGGTCCCGCAGCAAATCGCCACCAGCTTGCCCAGGCCTTTTGTGCCGACGCGTGCCGCCAGGCTGGCTGCGCCGAGCAGAGCGCCGACTCCGGTTGCGCCCATCAGGATGCCCAGGCCTCGCGCGCCCGCGTGCAGGATCTGCGCCGCGAAGATCGGCATCAGCACCGCATACGGCATGCCCACGAAGCTCACCAGCCCCAACAGCAGAAGCAAGGCGCGGATCGGCCCCGTGTTCCGCACGAAGCGGAAGCCTTCGATGATGTTCTCCAGCGGCGAGCCCTGCTGGTCAAGCCGGCCGCGGCGCTCCAGCTTCATCAGCAGCAGCCCGGCGATCACCGCGATGTAGCTGAGGCTGTTCACCAGGAAGCACAGGCCCTCGCCGATGGACGCCACCATGATGCCGGCGACCGCCGGGCCGATAATGCGCGCGCCATTGAACATCGACGAGTTCAGGGCAATCGCGTTGAGCAGGTCTTCCTTGCCGACCATGTCCACCAGGAACGCCTGGCGCGCGGGAATGTCGAACGCATTCACCACGCCCAGCCCGGCGGCCAGCACCATCACGTGCCAGACGTGAACGCGGTGTGTCAGCGTCAGCACTGCCAGGATGAACGGCAACACCATCGACGCGGTCTGGGTGGCGATCACGATGCGCCGGCGGTCGTGGCGGTCGGCGACTGTGCCTCCGATAGGCGCGAGCAGAAACACCGGAATCTGGCTGCAGAAGCCCACGGTGCCGAGCAGCAACGCCGATCCGGTCAGCCGGTAGACCAGCCACGACTCTGCCACCGTCTGCATCCAGGTGCCGACGAGCGAGATGAACTGCCCGGCGAAAAACAGCCGGAAGTTGCGATGGCGCAGGGCGCGCACCGCCGTCGCCAGCCGCGAGCGCGACGACGCAGGCACGGCAAACTCTTGCTTTTCCTCTTCGAAGGCGGACTTGAGAGACTCCGTCCTCGACTCCACTGGACCTTTTGTCATGAAACTGGCTTAGATGCTGTGGGCGCAGAAACGCTTGATAGACTCGTAGCGCCGGGACGGGCGCAACGCAAACTTCAGGATACTTCATCGAACATTAACGAAGCTGTTCTAATCTAGTAACAATTTATGGTGTGATGCAGAGTTCCCATCACCATGCCAACTTTTGCCGCCGTTGATATCGGCTCTAACTCGGTTCGCCTCAAGATCGCGCGCGCAGTGCGCGGCCGCCTCGAAACTCTGCATGAGGACCGCGAGGTGACCCGCCTCGGCCAGAGCGTATTTGCCAACGGAGTGCTCGATCCGGCGGCCATGTCGCTCACCATGCGGGTGCTGCAACGCTTCCACCGCGCGGTGCAGACGCATGCTGCCGATCGCGTCCGCGTGGTCGCTACCAGCGCCCTGCGCGATGCCCGCAACAGCCGCGCCTTTCTCGACTGGGTGCGCTCTACCACCGGCTGGCGCGCCGAAGTCATCTCCGGACTGGAAGAGGGCCGCCTGATTCATCTCGGCATCCTGTCCAATGCGCGCATCGCCAAAGCGCGCGCGCTGCTGATCGATCTGGGCGGCGGCAGTTGCGAGCTCACCATCTCTCTTGCCGGCCACATCGAGGAGATGATCAGCCTGCCCATCGGCGCGGTACGCATGACGCAGACCTTTCTGCAACACGATCCGCCCAAGAAGAAAGAGCTGGAGGCGATGCGCTCGCTGATTCACCGCGAAATCTCGCGCATCCAGAAGCGCATCATCGCCGCCAGAGTGCAGATCGCCATCGCCACCTCGGGCACTCCGGCAGCGCTCTCCGGCCTCTATGCCGCCAAGTTGCGTGGCTATGACGAGACCAAGCCGCACACCGTGCCGCACGAAGGCGTAACCAAGATCGTGAAGGAACTCAGCCGCCGCAGCCTGGCACAGCGTCGCCTGCTGCCCGGCATCGGCCCGCGGCGTGCAGAAATCATCATTGCCGGCGCGATGGTGTTCAGCGAAGTCATGGGCCTGTGCAGGCTGCGCAGCTTCCGCTATCTGCCGCTCGGCCTGCGCGACGGCCTGTTGGCGCAGATGATGGCCGACTACAACGCCAGTACCGCCATCCGCGAGCGGGTCGAGTCGGAGCGGCGCGACGCCCTGCTCGCCGCCGCCAAACACTATGGCGGAGACCTGGCGTTTGCCCAGCGCATTCGCGATCTGGCGATGCAACTGTTCCACCGCTTGCAGTCGGTGCATCAGCTTCCGCCGGAATATGCCGACTGGCTCGAAGCCGCGGCCATGCTGCACGAGGTGGGCTCCTACATCAACCGATCCGGCCGCCGCCGTCATACCTATTACATCGTGGCCAACTCGGAAATCTTCGGCTACACGCCGGTGCAGCGCCGCATCATCGCGGCCATCGCGCGGTATCTGGGCAAATCGCTGCCCGCGCCCAGCGATCGGGTGATTCGCCTGCTGCCGGCCAAGGACCAGAACGACGTTCCCAAAGCGGTGGCGCTGCTGAGGCTGGCGCGCGCGCTCGATCAGGGACGCCGCGGCGCGGTGCACGATTTGCAAGTCCGCGTGCATCAGGATGGCCGGGTACGCCTGATGCTCAAGCCGAACTCGGAAGGCATCGATCTGGAACTGTGGGCAGTGGAGCAGGAACAGGCCTACTTCCGCACCGTCTTCGGACGCGAGCTGCTGGCCGAGGCGGTTTGAAGAGCACGCACTACCTTGGGCGGCATAAGCCACTTGAGTTCGGCAGGGCTGCGGCCTTCCTTCTCGACTTTGGCGATCGCGCCTTTTTTCAGATCGATGCCGCGCGATTCGCCATTGCCGGCGAGCAGTTGGTTCAGAAATTCGCTCAAATTCGGATTGTGTCCGACGACCATGATCGCCTTGCTTTTGGCGTACTTGCGGAGCAGCGCCTGGAACTGCGCAAAGCTGGCCTCCGGGCGCAGCGCCCCGTCGATCACGATGTCGCGTTGGTGCCCTAGCTCCTTGGCCGCAATCTCCGCGGTCTGGAAGGCGCGAAGCAGAGGGCTGGCTATGATCTCGTCGAGCTCGACTTCGAGCGCGGCGAGTCCACGTCCCACAGTGTGGGACTGCTGAATTCCCTGTTTGTCCAGTGGCCGCTTCTCATCGGACTCAGGATTCAGCTTGGCGACTCCGGCATTGGCGTGACGTAGGAAGTAAATGTCCATGGAATGATTGTGCACCAAGAGCGGGGAAAGGGCACGGCTTCAGCCGGGCCGTCGAGGGCATTTATTTCTTGTATTGTCATCCCGAACCCTTCAGGGGTGAGGGATCTGCGGTTACCTAACCGGACGACGACGCCTTACGCCTTCACCAGCACATCGTCGCCTTCGATGCGCAATTCGTATACCGCAACCGCCGGTTGCCCGTAGGCGTTGCCGGTCCTCGCCTCGATCTGCCAGCCGTGCCATGGACAGGTAATCTTTCCGCCTTCGACGAACCCCTGGCCGAGCGGGCCTCCGCGGTGCGGACAGACGTTGTCGAGCGCGCAGTACTCGCCATCTACGTTGGCAACGCAGATCATCCGGCCGCCAAGATCGAATTCCTGCGCGGCACCCTGGACAGGAAGCTGGTCAACGGTTGCGATCTTCTGAAACTCGGACATGGGCGTTCACCACGGAGACAGGGAGCTCACGGAGAAAGACAATTGTAATGGGATTCCAGACGGGAGGTTGCGCGGCTAAGGAAACCGCAGATCCCTCACCCCTAAAGGGGATTCGGGATGACAGGGCGAGAGAGGGGTTTCGGAATGACAACCATGAAAGGGTATGCGGTCGGCAAGCGCAAGGAGCACTTACTTACCCTTGGCTTTCTCCGTGCGCTCCGTGTCCTCAGTGGTGAAAGCTCTTAGCGTTGCCCGGCGCCGATCTCCACCGGCTGCACCAACTGCTCGGGGTTGGCGAAGTTGGCCTGCGCAATCCGGATCTGCTGCTTGAAGTTCTCCGCCATGTCTTCTTTCAGCCGCACTTCCGTCGGCTTTTTGGCGATGGTCATTGTGTCGATCTTGTCCTGCAGCCGCAGCAATCCGTAGAAGAGGTTCTCCGGACGCGGCGGGCATCCCACGATGTAGACATCGACGGGCACGATGCGGTCCACGCCCTGCAGCACGGCGTAGGTATTGAACGGGCCGCCCACCGACGAGCAGGCGCCCATCGAGATCACCCACTTGGGATCGGGCATCTGGTCGTAGATGCGCTTGACTACCGGAGCCATCTTCAGCGTGACCGTGCCGGCGACGATCATCAGGTCGCTCTGGCGCGGGCTGGGGCGAAACACCTCCGAGCCGAAGCGCGCAATGTCGAAGCGCGATGTGGAAGCCGCGATCATCTCGATCGCACAGCAGGCCAGGCCGAACGTCATGGGCCAAATCGCGGACTTGCGCGCCCAGTTAAAGACGTAGTCGACTGTGGTGACCAAGAAGTTCTTCTCGAAACGATTATCAATCCAGCCCATGCAAAGCCCTCTCTTGCGGAGGTTCCGAATGAATATCTTCGCCCAGCGATGTACCCACAGGCTGTGATTCACGTCACAGCCCCAATAAGTTGAGTCTAGGCCGCCTGGGCGGGGTATTCAAGGGGATCTGCGATGTGACTCCACCTGTGAGCCCTCTTATCAACGTCATTCCGACCGTAGCGAAGCGGAGTGGAGGAACCTGCTGTCGCTTTTCGCTCCTCACCCGTCGGCTGTCATCCTGAGCGGCGTCGAGGTCGCGCAGCTGAGTAGCGGCGACACCGTCCCCTACCATCCCTGCCGGCACGCCTCGTACGAAGCTATAGGGGTGTTTCGACTCTGGTCCGCAAAACCGGCGGACCTCCGCTCAACATGACAACGTAAAGCACGTCGTGAGCTGTAAGCACATCAGTAGCGCGTCATGAGCGAGCGAGCCAAACATGAGTTCGTTCCTGCGCTCGCATGGATCACCAAAGTCCCACGCTCCGGTTACTTTCGTTTAGCCGCTTGTGACTCTGCGTCACTGCCCACAATTGGTGCATTCGCGAGGATGGTAGCGATCGCCAGGCATGCTTCGGTCACACGCGTCACTGACCGAACCCCCGCGTCCGGAGTATCGGAGGCCCTGGGCGGCAGAGGAAGCGCTTCCTCCACTTTTATATTGCGTAGAAGTGGCAAGCGATTTTGAATTTCGTCGAAGCATACGCTCCGGATCGGCAGTCAGCGATCCCCAAGAGGCCCAAAACCGCTTAGATATCGGACCTAAAGCATCGCAGTAAGTCTCCGCGGGCAGCAGCCTGATGCTCTCGCGTAGTTGTGTCTTCACTGGCGCGCTGCCGGCACCATTTCGAAACAGCTAGATTCCACTGCCGGTGCCGGCAAAGGAGCAGGTTCCTCCACTTCGCATCCGCCTGACCCGCAGAAGATGTGGGTCAGAAAATCACGCGGATGCTTCGGTCGGAATGACAATTCCAACGGCACGTAATCACGACGCCTCGCTCCCCGGCACCCTTTCCTTCCTCTCAGGTACAATTTCCCATTGTCTCCATGCCCCTGAAGACCTCACCGGCGCAGCCCGCGTCCCTTACGGAAACAGCCCGAAGCGCGCCACCATCCCGCTGGAACCACATCGTGCACTCGATTGGCTGGATGGTGCTCGCCGGCTTCGTCGCGCGCCTGCTCTATATCGTGATCGCGCGCTCGTATCACTTCCGCACCAGCGACGCCAACTTCAGCTTCGGATGGGAGATCGGCCGGGTGGCCTACTCGCTCGCGACCGGCCACGGCTACGCCTCGCCCTTCGGTGGAGACACCGGGCCCTCGGCCTGGAACGCGCCCGTCTATCCCTGGATCGTCTCGCTCGCATTTCGTCTGTTCGGGAGCTACACCCACGCCGCGGCCTTCGCGCTGCTGACCTTCAACAGCATCTTTGCCGCGCTCACCGCGTGGCCCATTGTGCGCATTGCGCGCCGCGTCTTCAACGAGCGTGTTGCCGTGTGGTCGGGCTGGCTGTGGGCGCTGCTGCCTTACATTATTTATTGGTCGGTACGCTGGATCTGGGAGACCAGCCTCTCGGCCTTTCTCCTGACCTTGCTGTTGATGCTCACCCTCGAGATGGAGGGCGACCGCCGCCTGTCGTCGTGGTTCGGCTACGGACTGCTCTGGGGCATCGTGGGGCTGACCAATCCCTCGGCACTGTCGTTTCTACCCTTCTCCGGCGGTTGGCTGGCGTACCAGCTTCATCGCCGCCGCAAGGGATGGCTGCTTCCCGGCGGCGGCCAGCGCAGTGGTCTTCTGGATGACCATGATGCCCTGGCTGGTGCGCAACTACGAGGTATTCCATAAGCCGGTGTTCGTGCGCGACAACGTGGGTGTCGAGATCCGCTGCGGCAATAATCCGATTGCCGAGGGCGTCTGGGTGAGCGCCTATCATCCCAGCGCCAGCGTGATCCAGTACGAGAAGTACAAGCAGATGGGCGAAGCCGACTTCGCCGCCGAGCAGATGCAACTGGCGAAGCAGTGGATCGCCGAAAATCCTGCGCGCTTTGCCGTGCTTACCTTCCGGCGGTTTATCTTCTTCTGGAACGGACTGCCACGCCTCTCGAAGTTGCGCGGTTTGGAAGAGACCAAGAACTCGCTCTTCCTGGCGTCGTCGGTATTCGCCATCTGGGGACTGCTGCTGGCGCTGAAGCGCCGCGTTCACGGCGTGTTCCTGTTTGCCAGCCTGATCGTGTTCTATCCGCTGGTTTACTATGTAAGCTTTCCGCATCCGCGCTACCGGCATCCTATCGATCCGGAGCTGCTGATTCTCGGAGTGTACTTGCTTTCCGAAACCCGCCCGCGCATCAAGACGTCGAGTCCTACCGACGAACTCCCGGAAGCGGACACGCCTGCCGCGACGCCCACATTCACTACGCTGTCGGTCATCATCCCGGTCTATAACGAGCGCAAGACGGTGATGACGCTGCTGCAGCAGGTGGCGCGCCAGCCCCTCAGTCTGCACAAAGAGCTGATCATCGTCGACGACTTCTCCACCGACGGCACGCGCCAGTTCCTGCAGCAAACCGATCTGGAGCAGGCGCTCGGCGGCAACGGCGCCAATACCGTCAAGCTTGTGCTGCACGAGAAGAACATGGGCAAAGGCACTGGCGTGCGCACCGGGTTTGAGCATGCCACTGGCGAAGTCGTGCTCATCCAGGATGCCGACCTGGAATACGATCCTCGCGACTATCCCGCGCTGATCACGCCCATCCTCGAAGGCCACGCTGACGCCGTCTTCGGCAACCGCTTTCACGACGGGGCGCATCGCGTGCCGCGCTATGGACGCTTTGTGCTGAATCGCGTCTTCTCCACGGTGTGCAATATCCTCACCGGGTTGAATATTCACGACGTCACCGCGTGCTATAAGGTCTTCCGCCGCGACCTGCTGGCCGAGATGAAGCTCAGCTCCGACCGCTTCAGCGTCGAAACCGAGATGGCGGTCAAGGTCGCCAAGCTGGGCGCGCGCATCTACGAGGTGCCCATCGTCTACCATGGCCGCACCTACGCCGAAGGCAAGAAGATCGACTGGACCGACGGCGTCGCCGCGTTTTACCACCTGTTTCTGTACCGCTTCAAGGACTAGAGCGTGTCCGGTGGTTCCTTCGACTTCGCTCCGGATACGGTCGCGCAAAGTGTCGGTATAGCCGACGGGCCGCCGCTCGCGAGTCCAAGCGAAAGCCAGAGCAAACCGCGATTGCCGAACGCAGAATGGCCGCCCAAGGCGCTTCCGCCCAGGTTCTGGTAAACCATCGTGTAGTGCACAGCTCACAGCCAGCGGGTGACGTGATCCGGTTTAATGGTGCATTATTCCCATAAAGAGACTGGAGCCACACATGGCGAACAACGGCAAGAAGGGCGCAATCGGAATTCTGACGGGTGGCGGGGATGTTCCGGGATTGAACCCGGCCATTCGCGCGGTCACGGTCCGCGCCTTGCGCGAGGGCTACGAGGTCATCGGGCTGCGGCGCGGCTGGGCCAGCCTGGTGGACATGGTTCGTCTGGAAGACTTCGACAATAGCGACAATTTTCAGCTCCTTTCGGAGGAGGTCGTCAACCGCGCCGGACGCACCGGCGGCACCTTCCTGCACTCCTCGCGAACCAATCCCAGCAAGGTGTCGAAGGCGGCCGTGCCCGAGCATCTGCGTGACGCCTTCAACGCCGAGAAGAATGACCTGACGCCAGAAGTGTTGAAAAACCTCGAGTGGTTGGGCATCGAATACATGATTCCCATCGGCGGCGACGACACGCTGAGCTACGGCGTGCGGCTGCATCAGGAAGGCGTCAAGGTCGTCGGTATTCCGAAGACCATGGACAACGACGTACCCGGCACCGATTACTGCATCGGGTTCAGCACCTGCGTCACCCGCACCATCGAGATGACCAACCGCCTGCGCACCTCGGCGGGCTCGCATGAGCGGATGCTGGTGGTAGAGGTCTTCGGCCGCTACGCCGGCTTCAGCGCCATGCTGCCCACGATGGCGGGCGCGGCCAACCGCTGCGTGATCCCCGAGCACAAGTTCAACATCGAGCGCCTGGCGGAGCTGCTGCTGGCCGACCGGCGCAAGAATCCCAGCCGCTATTCGGTGGTGCTGGTGTCCGAAGGTGCGATGTTCGAAGGTGGAGAGATGGTCTTCGAAGGTGAGGCGACGGACGCCTTTGGCCACAAGAAGCTGGGCGGCATTGGCGACCTGGTCTCACACCGGCTGACCGAACTTTCGCCGAAGTTCAACAACGGCAAGAAGGTCGATGTGATCGACCAGAAGCTCGGGTACCTGGTGCGTAGTGGCGATCCCGATGCCATCGATTCCATTGTGCCGATGGCCTACGGCAACCTGGCTCTGGATCTCATCCTCAGCCACGCGCAGGGACGCCTGGTGGTGCTGAAGAATGGCCGCTATGACAACATTCCAATCGACGTGGTTACCTCGATGAAGAAGGTGGTCAACGTGAAGGAGCACTACAACGCCGACCGGCTGCGTCCCTACTACAAGAGCTTCGCCATGAAGCCACTTTTCATCATGACCAGCGACGTGGGGTAACGAAGTAGGACTTGAATACTCATACCTTTTTTGATATATCGTGGCCAAGTGCGATTCCGCAGTGGCTGTATCCGCTTTGAAAGGGCACGCCTTCAGGTGTGCCGAAAAGATAGCGGGAAGCGAGCGGCTTTAGCCGCTGAGGGGGCGTACCTCAGGGCCTAAAGGCCGAGCCGTTGGTAGCGCGGATCGGCGCGGCTGAAGCCGCGCCCTTTCAAGGCGGTTACAGCAACTCAGAAATTGCTCTAGTCGGTCGAAGACGGAGAAAACACCGCGGCGCGAAATACAGTTGGACCTGTTGCGGGCAAAATCGGTTCGCTATCTCTGGAGTCTCAATGACGCGCATATCGGACTTGCACAAGAAATGGCTGAAGAAACCGGCATATCGTGCTGCTTACGAGTCCCTGGAGGAGGAATATGCGATCGCGTCGGCGGTGATCGGTCTACGTGCGCGTGCCGGGCTGACCCAGGAAGAACTTGCCCAGCGAATGGGAACGACTCAACCGGTCATTGCCCGGCTTGAGAGTGGCCGAATTCGCCCGTCGATCAGCACGTTAGGACGACTGGCGAAAGCGACAGGCTCGCGCCTGCTGGTCAGCTTTGAACCGATTATTCCAACGCCGAAGAAGAAAGAACAAAAACTGATAAAACTGACAAAAGAACTTACCCGCTTGCCGACGAATTCCCGACGAACCGCCTAGAGCGATTCCGCATTGCTGTATCCGCTTTGAAAGGGCACGCCTTCAGGCGCGCCGTCACAGGTCGCTTGTTTCTTGTCATCACGACGAGGCCTTCAGGCCGAGGAGGGATCTGCTTTTGAGTTTTTCCCCAGCCAGTTCAGGTGCGCCGTCACCAGCCGTTGGTTTCTTGTCATCCCGACGAAGGGCCTCGGTCCGCGCCGAGGAGCCTGCTGTCCTGACATGGGCGTAATGCTGGGCAAAGCAGGTTTCTCCACTCCGGGCTCACGCCCTCCGGTCGAAATGACAACGATAAAGGTACGACGCGCGGTCCAATGGCTAGCAACTCTTATTCGTCATTCCGACGAGGCCTCCAGAGACTGTGTCACAACCGCAGACGAGAATCCGCGGCGGAGTAAGACCGTTGCTCGCTGCACAAAACAGCCGCGCAGCGGCGGAATTGCAGTTAGCCCCGGGCGTGAAGCCCGGGGTAAAGTGGGAAAAATGTCAGAGCCGCGTAGCGGCGACACCCCTCGCGACACAGTCTCTTAAAGGCCGAGTTGTGGGTAGCGCGGACCGGCGCGGCTGAAGCCGCGCCCTTTCAAGGCCGTAACAGCAGCTCAGAAATTGCTCTAGCTCTCCCGGTGGGGCGAAAGTCCCCAGCCGCTCTTCTCACCCGGTATAGACGCCGCGGTTGCCGCCCGTTACATTCCTAAGAGCGAATCTCATGCGACTTCTCCGCTCGAAAGCCGCTCACGCAGTGCTTGCCGCGCTTCTCCTTGGCGTATTCCTGATGCAACTCGCGTTGTCCATCCGTCACCAGTCGCAGACCTACGACGAGGGCTTTCACCTGGTCGCGGGATACCGTTACTGGCAGTGCGGAGATTTCGGCATCAACTCCGAGCATCCGCCGCTGATGAAGTGGGTGGCTGCCGCGCCACTGTGGTTTGGGCACGATCCCGCTCCTGCGGACGGCGTTTGCGGCAAGGAGCCGACCACCAAGGACCACGGCTACGCTCTCGCTGTCGGATATCTCTTCGGGCAGGTGCGGAACGGCGACGCGCTGCTCTATCGCGGCCGGATGGCCGAATCGTTGTTTGCGCTCGTGCTCGGCGTTGCGTGCTTCCTGTTTGCGCGGGAGCTGTTCGGGCCCGGGGCGGGACTGATCGCGCTCCTGCTACTGGTATTCGAGCCCACGATCCTTGCGCATGGCGCCTTGATCACGACCGACGCTGCGGTGACGGCCTTCATCCTGGCCTCGGTCTTCGCGCTGTTTCGCTACTACCGCAAACCGACCAGGGTACGCCTGCTGATCGCCGGCATTCTCACCGGGCTTACCTTTGCCTCCAAGCATTCCGGCGTGTTGATCGTGCCCATCCTGATCGCGCTGAGCATCGTCGAGTTCAAGCGCTATCGCCATGACGCATTCGATCCTGCGACCGGCGAAACCGCCGGCGGATCTCTTCCCCGGCAACTGATGCGTTGGACAGGCCGGCTGGCGCTGATTCTCCTGATCGGTGTCGGCGTACTGTGGTGCGTCTATGGCTTGCGCTGGGCGGCCCGGCCCGGCGGCGAACCGATGACGACCTCTCTCAGCCAGTTCATCTACAACGTGCAGGAGCAGGGCACGCACGGCGTCGTGCTGACCAAAGTCATTCCACGTCTGGCCAAATGGCACATGCTGCCCCAGGCCTATCTCTACGGGCTGGTCGATGTGCTGAACGTCTCCGATCCTGGTCAGCCGCCGTTCCTGCTGGGCACGCTTTATCCGCACGGCCGCTGGTTCTACTTCCCTGTCGTGTTCGTGATCAAGTCGACCTTGGGATTTCTGGCGCTACTGTTGATGTCTCTTCTATTCGGAGAATGGATTGGTCCAGACCGCTTCTGGAAGGCGCTCTACCTTGTTCTCCCGGTGGCGGTCGTGGTGCTGGTGGCCATGCAGTCCGGCCTGAACATCGGCTATCGCCACGTGCTGCCGATCGTGCCCTTCCTGTGCATCCTGATCGCAGGCGGCGTGGTCGCCATTTGGCATCGCAATCGCGCATGGAAGGCCGCGGTCGTGCTTCTGCTGGTCTTTCACATCGCATCATCGCTGCGCGCCTATCCGAATTACCTGCCCTACTCTAACGAAGCCTTTGGCGGCCCCATGAAGACCTACAAGGTTCTGACCGACTCGAATGTCGATTGGGGACAGGGCCTCTATCAGTTGCGCGATTACGTTCAGGCGAATGGAATTCGCGACTGCTGGCTGGCCTATGATGGCGCTGCCGACCCCGCCTACTACGGCATTCCCTGCAGGAAGTTGCCGGCCAACATTGGGGATGCAGGGGCGGTGCCGCCGCCCGAGGCTGAGGGTCTGTTCTTCATCAGCGACCTGACGCTCTCTGGAATCGAATGGGAGCCGGGCGATCTGAATCCTTATCGCGAGTTCGCGCGCGCGACTCCCGTCGCCAACATCGGCGGAGCGATCCTGGTATATCGCGGCAAGTTCGATCTGCGGGACATCGAAGCGGTGATGCACATTGCCCGTGCTTATGCTGTGCTGGGCGACAGACCCGCTGAAGCCGCATCAGAGGCGCGGGCCGCAGTCGCAATCATGCCGGCCAGCGTGCGCGCTCACCTGGTCCTGGGACAGGCCCTGGCGGCATCAGGACGCCGCGACGAGGCGCGACAGGAGATCGAGGCGGCACAGCGGCTCATGCGGGAGACTGGGCCGCAATGGTATCCACTGCAGATCGCGGCAGCGCACAAGACATTGAACCAGCTCGAAAGCGCGTCCAGCCAGTGAACACAAAAGAGGCTGCCGTTTGGCGGCAGCCTCTTGAGTTACAAAACCTACCAGCGATTTACAGCAAGCGCCGACGAGCGAAACCCGCCAAGCCCAGAACACCGCTGCCCAGCAAGAGCAAGGAAGCCGGCTCCGGGGTGGTCGTCTGAGCATAGGACAGGCCGGTGATTCCGCCGTCAGCCCAGGCAGCTGATCCGCCGCCGAAGGGAACCGTGTTCTGCAGAACCAGACTGACCTGGTAGCCGCCGCCCACCGGTGCGATGCCGGCAAAGCTAACCGTACCGGTTACGGACAGGTAGTCGCCGCCGTAGTTGTCATCCGGTAGGGTCGCGGTTGCCACTGCGATGTTGTTAACAAATACGGCCCAAGTTTCGGTGTTGCCGCCTCCCAGAAAATCCTGGAAGATCCAGTTAGCCGTGAGGTCGGTAACCAAGTTGGTGTCCAGCACGAAAACTGACGACTCCACAAAATCGCCGGTTGTCCACATGTAGGCAGTCTGTCCGCCCGCAGGGATGTTTCCGCAGCCGTTGGTGGCGCTGCAGTAGAAGTCACCCGCGGTAGGAAACGGCACGTTGACGTTGACGTCTGCTGTCAGCTTGGAATTACCGATCGACACGACATTGGCACTGGCCATGCCGACAGTAGCGAAGCACAGCGCGATCAATAAAGCGATGCTCCACAGGGATGTTTTGTTCATTCTCAAATCCTCCGATCAGGCCGATCGCGCCTCGAAAGCGCATCGCCTGAAGTGGCGACAGAACCTAAATAACGGCTATAGGCACAGTCAGGGTTAGGGAGCCTCGTCTAAACGTGGACGCCCATACATCAGGGCTGCAATTCTCCTTCCACGTTTTCGGCTTATAAACCAACAAACCAAGCACTTACGTGTGCACAATGTTGCGCAAACAGGGAACTTGCTTTCCCTATACACGTTATTACGGCCGCCGGTCCACAAGCAGTCCTAAACGGCAACAGGTTAGCGGCGCCGCCCAAGGCGACGCCGCGTACTCAGTCTAGTGCAGGACGTTTGGCGTACAAGCGTTGAACTTCAGCGAAGCTACTCGAGTGCTCCAGTCGAACCTGGTGGTGACCGTGTAGTACTCGTTCACGTACCAGAAGGTGCAGCCATCGAGATCGATAGTCATGCTGCTGTAATCACCCCAGCGGTGGCTGGTGTCAGGCTGCGAACCGGTGGCAACCGTCTGGTTGACGATCGCAGCTTCTGCCTGCATCGTGCCCAGAGGCATCGGTCGGCGCCCGTCCGGTGAAGTAAATATCCGGATGCTGAGTCGCGCTGGACCGGCTGTAGCCCAAAGCGATGTCGCCATTCTTGTCCATGGCGAGCGAGCCCATGAAGCGATAGATGGCATCCGGTGCGTAGGTTCCGCCCTGATACGTCGACAGAGCGGTCAGGTTGTTGTTGGGCGAGCGGAATTCATACCAGCGCTCGGCTCCCGTGCTGCCGTTCACGATCGCGTGGTTCACCATCCAGTGATTCACGGGGACGTTAGCGGTGTTGACGGTGCGCCGGAGAGCCAGGCGGAACATCAGGCGATCGCCCAATGAGTCCAAGCCGCCGGTGCTCGTGACAACGCCGAGCTGCGGAATGCAACCGCTCGAACCGAAGTTGCACAGACCCACGAAGGCCGGCAGTCCGGTAGCGATTGGCGTGGAGCCGCCAACACCGGTGAGAACGGCAGTACCGTGCACGAAGTCAGGTTTGTAGGTGTACTCGTAAATGTTGGTTTCCGACGCATTGTTGTCAATGCTGCCGACATACACTTCGGGAGTACCCGCAGGTAGCGGAAGCTCCGGCGAATCCAGATCGGCGGGCAGCATGCTGTCGTCGAACAACGTGCCGTTGGAGTTATCCAGCGTGCAAACCTGCTCGGCGGTATTGTCGCCGACCAGCATCTTGGTCAGGTTGTAAGCGCAGGGCTGAGCGCCGAGGTAGGCCGTGCCGGCCGCGTTGAAGATATTCTGCGACTGGTAGATGGCGTCCGGCATGATACCCAGCTTGGGATAATCGGGGAAGCCGGCGTTCTGCGGGAACGAATAACGATAGTACGTACCCGTAGCGTCGGGCGAGGTGGAGATGGCAAAACAGCTCGCGAAGGGCGAGGAGAAGACGGGCTGGAACAGAATCCAGCGATGATGCGTCCTGTCAAACTGCACGACGATGTCGCCGCTGTTCTGGGTTTGGCATTGGCCACCGAAACCGGCCCAAAGTGCGTTGCCCAGAATCGGGCCAAGCAGGTAAGCGCCATCGCTCTTTCTGAAGACGGCATACGATACGTTGACCCACTCAACGACCTGAGCGTTGGCCTGATTGCCCGGCCAGTCGCCGGAGGCGCCGTTCGGATCGGGCGGTGCGTCCGGAACGGTGTAGCCGTGGAAGCCAAGTCCCACTCCAAGCACATTCACGCCGACCGTGGCGGCAACTGGAGTCAGGGATTGACCAGCAGGTGCCTGCGGATTGGCCAGACCCATAGCCTCTCTGGCAGCAGCAAATTGAAGCTGCTTGTCGAGTTTCGGGCGGAGGGGCGGGCTGGCGGCATGATAGCCGAATGAGGAAGACGTAGACTGTGCCTTAACAAGATCTCTGAGCGGCGGCGAAATATCAGAATGGATCGCCCGGTTCATTTGGGCACTGGTTAGCACACCGGGTTGAGCGGTGTTTTGAGCTGACGAGAATGCGCATGTTAGCAGCAGAGCGAACAGACACACCATACTTACAGTGAGGTGTTTCTTGATCCTCATGTATCCCCTCCTCAATTCTTGGGTCCTACGGCACTACGATTTGCTGCGTGAAGCAGAAAATGAAACCTCAGCAGGTTAGGAATAAATATCACCGAACCCGGCACAAAGCAACTATTACTTGTAGTACGAAAGGGGAATTTTACTTACAGGCACGGAAAGGGAAATAGTTTTCCTATGTGTGACTTGCGGTCTGTTGCGGATCACAACACCAAGCCGTCTTTGGCGAGCCAAAGGTGGATTCGTCGGCTTTGAGTATCGAACGCGGTGACCTTTCGCCCTTTCATATAACTGTTCTGTCAACTTTAGCGGCGGTCGGAGTGGGGTGCGTGCTACACTTTGTCCTCATATCGACATAGCACGAAAAGGACTTTCATCGTCCTCATTCCAGAGTCGCACAAGGAGAGCGCGGTGCGCCCCACTTACAAATTTATCCGTAAGCATATTAACTTTGGAGTAATATGCGTAGCGGTGTTGTTTCTTCAACAGTTAACTCTTGCCCAGAAAACCGTAGTGGTGGACGCAGGCGCCGGCATGAAGCAGGAGATCGTCTATGACGCTTCAGGAAGAGTCGTCGAAATGCGAACCATCGGTGCCGACGGCAAACTGCAAGACCGCAACGTCTTTACCTACCCACCCGGGTATTACACCGGCGGACTCCAGACCACCACCGGCTATTGGCCCGATGGCAAGTCCGTTCAATCGGTATCGACGGAAGACTATGACGCGAACGGAAACTTCACAGAAGAGGTAATCGCCAAATACGATCAGAGCGGTAAGCACATAGCCGGCCACAGAATGATGCACGAACCCATGACAGGCATCTTCCGCTGCTGGAATTGGGACAGGCGCCGCGCAGAAATATACGCCGATGGAATGTCCCGCGGCGGAGGAAGAAGGCGAAGCCGAAGCCCCCAAGCCGCTGACGCTGGAAGAAGCGATGAAACAACTGGACGCGGCACAGCAAGCGGCTCGCGCCCAGCAGAAGTCAGCGCACATGCTGCCGAAGTCGCCGATTCGTCCTTCAGCATCGGACGCGAGCATCGAAGTTGGACTGGTTCTTCCGGCGCAACTGGTTCCGGGCGAACTCGTGTCCGGCAGCGTCGTCGAGGATCCTTCGCAATACGAAGGCAGGCCCGATCTCACGGTGGTACGATTCGCGGTTCCCGCGCAAGCGGCAGAAGGTACAGCCTTCGGCGACTGGATGGTGGAGGCGCCGGGAGCGAATCCACAATCGTTGAACAAACCGGTGACCTTCACCGTTCCGGCACACGCGCAATCGTTCGACATTGTGCTGCGCCCCAGCGGAGCTTCAGCGAGCTCGGTCAGGCGTTCGGTGAAGATTTCGCCCAGTTCGGCGAAGCGAGCGGCGCGGCAGCCGGCAAAGTACCAGGCCGAGGTTCTCTGTATAAAGGATGACATTTGCCAGGTCAGCGGAGCTTTCACCGGAGACAGCAGCAAGACCTTCGCAGCATGGGGTGAGACGCCGGCTCCGATTGTCGCAGAGACTCACGAGACCGCTTTCATCGGCGTTCCCCAGAACGCCGTGGGCGGACCACAATACCTGCTCGTCACCGAAAATTCGAAGTTGCTCGCTTTCCCGGTCTTAGTGGCTGAAGTAACCTCACGGGCCGATGATTCGACCTTGACCAAGGGCGGAATGTCGATGGTGTTCTTCACCGTGGTCGGGCCCGGCGATCTCTCGGATTCGCAGTGGAGCGGGGGCGTTTTTCCGGCCAGCAACCTGGCACGTGCCCGCACCCTTGTCCCCGGCTTCAAAATGCCCCACGAGGCCAAAGAAGAGCACGAAGCGCGCGAGGCGAACGAGAAGAAGTCAGGTCACGACATTAAGGAAGGATTTCTCCTAGTGGTGGCGCAAGATACCGCGCCCGATATCGCGTCCTTTCACGGAGCGAAGAACGGACAGTACGTTTTTAAGCTGACTTCGGGCTCCTTCAAGACGGGACGTTTCGTTTACAAATTTATCGCCGAGGCATCAAAAGATGGAACCTATGGCGTCAAAGCGACTCTCATTCCGTTTCTTGCGCCGGTGGCCGCTCAGGAGTTCCCGTTGCACGAGGGTCACGCTGCTGCAAGCGGTCGCTGACCGGTTACTCCAGCGTCCGCGACCACAGCTTGATGCCGCCTAGAATCCCATCCTGGTTGGAGATGGTAGTGACGTTCGATGGCAGCTTCAGCTTGATCTTGTTCGTATTGCCTCCGCCAATGTAGAGGTGGTCGTAGAAGAACAGGTTGTGAAGCAGTTCGATGGCCTTCGCCAGACGTTTGTTCCAGCGTTTGGGACCGTATTTGTCGAGAGCTCGCCGGCCAAGACAGTCTTCGTAAGTGTGATTATCGCGGAAGGGATGATGCGCCAGTTCCAGGCTCGGTATTGGCACGCCTTCGAGATATAGGGCCGAGCCCATTCCCGTTCCCAGCGTGATCACCAGCTCTACACCTTTGCCGGAAATTCCACCCAGGCCCTGCACTACCGCGTCGTTCGCTGCTCGCACTGGCTTGCCTAGCACGGCGGAGAGCTTGTCGGCCAAGGGGAAGCCTACCCACTTACTATCCAGGTTGGCCGCGGTGTACACCGTCCCATGGCGCACCACTCCGGGAAAGCCGACAGAGACGCGCTGAAAGTCTCCGACCTGGCCGGCAAAATCGCGGACGACGGCGAGAATCGCGGCGGGCGTCGGCTGAGCTGGAGTGGGCGCCCGCAGCCGGTCGCACAACGGCTTACCGCTGCTATCCAGCACCATGGCCTTGACCCCGCTTCCTCCGATATCGACGCAAAGCGTCTTGACTTGCGAGTCGTCGGCTTGAGGCATGGGTTTTTGATCGGCGATCGGTTTCAGGCGTTTGGAACCTTCAGACTTAGGCATAGTTGATTGGACCGGAAAATTCGAGCATCTCCATCTGCAGCACGAGCCAGTGCATTCTACACGCAAAGCCCGGCATTCGAGCGGTCGCGCTGAATGGATCACAGCAAAAACGGAACCAGCGCCCAGGTGAGGCGCTTGTAACTGGCGTATTGCTCTCCGAAGTGGGCCGTCAGCAGCTTCTCTTCGCGGACGATTCGGTTGGCCACGAAGGCCGCTGTTATAAACAGGATCGGCACCACGAGCTCACTGCGGAAGACCAGCGCAAATCCGGGCGCAGCCAGAAGCAGGCTGCTATAAAGAGGATGCCGAATCACCGCATAAATCCCGCTCCGCACCAGCCGATGGTCAGGCTGCAAGGTCACGTAAGCGCTGAAGTGGTCGCCCAGTTCGCGCAAGGCGCAAACTCTTACCACGGCCCCTGCCAGCAGCAGCGCTAACCCCGGCCAGCGCAGCCATGCGCCCGCTCCCAGCGTAAGCACGTCACGCCGATCGTTATGCGGCAACAGCCACACTAGCCACGCCGATGCCAATGTCATGACGACCAGGGAGAGCGTCTGCAGCGGGCCGCCGGCTTCCCCACGGCGCAGCGGTTGCAGCCCAAGCCTGAGCACGCTCAGGGTAGCCAGCACCACAAACATGGCTAGCAAGGTTGCGGCGCGAATCGGTTCCTGAAAGAATCCGCGCCAGTCGCTGAGACCCCATCCGAAGAGCATCAGGAAGGCAGCGGCACATGTCAGAACGATGGCAGCGACCATCCTCGTTGCAGCGTGTCCGGCAGTTGAATTCGCCATGCCCATTAGAATGGAAAAGAACCATCCCGGTGGCAAGCCATGAAGTTCGACATGACGTCCGATGGAGTTCTCGAGACCACGCTCTCCGGTTTCGACCTCATCAATTTCCCCATGCTCAACAAGGGCACGGCATTCACTGAATCGGAGCGAACCGACTTTGCCCTGCATGGGCTGCTGCCGCCGCACGTTGGCAGCCTTGAGGACCAGGCCGCCCGCCGCTTAAAAGCGCTGCATGCTTTCGACACCGATTTCGAGCGCTACTCCTACCTGCGCGATCTGCAGGATACCAACGAGACCCTCTTCTACGCCGTTCTGACCCACAACATGGAAGAGATGATGCCGCTGGTCTACACCCCGACGGTGGGCGAAGGATGCCAGCGCTTCAGCGAGATCTGGCGCAAACCGCGTGGCCTGTTCCTCAGCTATCCCAACCAGTCGCGTATTCGCGAGATTCTTGCCCATCACCGTTACGATCGCATCCGCGCCATCGTGGTGAGCGACGGAGAACGGATTCTTGGCCTCGGCGATCAAGGCGCCGGCGGCATGGGAATACCCATCGGCAAGCTCGCTCTCTACACGGCCTGTGCGGGAATCCATCCGCTCGAGTGTCTGCCCATCCTGCTCGACGTTGGCACCGACAACGAAGAGCTTCGCCACGATCCGCTGTACATCGGCTGGCGTCATGAGCGAGTGCGAGGCGAAGAGTATGACAATTTTGTCGAGACCTTTGTCAGCGCCGTCATCGAACGCTGGCCCCACATCCTTCTTCAATGGGAGGACTTTGCGGGCAGGAATGCCGGACGGCTGCTGCAGCGCTACCGCGATCGCTTGTGCACCTTCAACGACGACATCCAGGGCACCGCGGCGGTGGCTGCCGGAACTCTGCTGGCGGCCATCAACCTGACCGGCATCCCGCTCACCGAGCAGCGGATTGCATTATTCGGCGCAGGGTCGGCCGGCATCGGCATCGCTTCCCTTCTGCTGAAGGCGATGACCGATGCGGGATTGAGCGAGGACGAAGCCCGACGCAGATTCTATGCGGTCGATCGCGAAGGCCTGTTGGTGCAAGGCATGAGTGGGATACAGCCTTCGCAACAGCCCTTCGTCCAGCCGCGCGCGGCGGTCGCGAACTGGAAGCTTCCCTCCGGCAATGGCCAGATCAACCTGCTCGACGTGGTCAGGAATGCCAGCCCAACCACCCTCATCGGGGTCTCCGGACAACCGTCGGCCTTCGCCGAAGATGCGGTTCGCGGTATGGCTTCCGCCGTAGAACGGCCCGTCATCTTTCCGCTTTCGAATCCCACCTCGCGGTGTGAAGCCACCGCAGAAGACTTGATGAAATGGACCGACGGACGCGCCATTATCGGCACTGGAAGCCCGTTTCCGCCTGTGGAGTGGCATGGGCAACATATTGCCATCGACCAGACCAACAACTCTTATATCTTTCCCGGAGTCGGGCTGGGCATCTTGTCGGTCGACGCCCGCCGCGCCACCGACTCGATGTTCATGGCGGCGGCCAGGGCCCTCGCTGAACTCTCTCCTGCCAGAAATAGCAGGCATGCACGGCTTCTGCCACCGGTGACCGAACTCCGCCGCGTCTCCGTGGCGGTAGCGCAGGCGGTCGCGCGTCAAGCCATCGAGGAGGGGGTTGCCGATCCCTGCGACGAAGAGACGCTGCAGTCGCGTATTCGCGCCAATGTCTGGGAACCGAGATATCTTCCCTATCGATTCATCGGAACCCGAAGGCTGGACGACGTATAGAGGATGTGGGTGGCGGCTGGAGTGAATGTGAGTCGCCGTGTCCCCGGTAGAGCGTGCCTTCAGGCACGCGTTCTCTTGCATCACCCCTGCCTGTGATTTCCCGGGTCAAGCCGTTCGAATGTCATCTCGAGCTTTTCGGGCCCCATACGGCCGCGCCCGCAGCCGGCATGGTCCCGGTTTGCTATTGATCATCCCACTACTCCGGTATCGTGCCCGACAACAGCAAAGCTATAGCAGGAGAGGGCCGCGAGACCTACAATGACTTTCGTCCCAATGCCTTGCCGGAACTCCCGCAGGAGGGAAAAGGCCTTCTCCGGGGAGTGCCTTGGCTGGGTCTAGGCCCTTGCGTGTTGGGCTGGGGCAGGGTATGTTGATCTGGCATGGGGCGAATATAGGGCGAAACCAGTGCGCCGCCGGGCTGGCGTGAAAGTTGGGAGGGTTCGTGAACCAGGGAGGAGCCGTCATGGCCGATGCACGCGAAGTGATGAACATCCGACAGGCATCGCAGTACTTGGGTGTGTCGCCCGACACGCTGTACAAGTACGTCTCCGAGGAAAAGATTCCTGCCTTCAAACTGGGCAATCGCTGGAAATTCAAGAAGAGCATCCTCGACCACTGGATGGAAGACAAAAGCCTAACCAGCGAATCACCCCGCCCGCGCAAACTGAGCAAGACAGCAAGGGCCGCGGTGGGTGGGTAGACGACACCAGTTCTCGATCGATGCGAAAGCGAGAAGACGCTTCTCACATTTGCGATCGGTATTGCCAGCCCTGGCGCAGTAATGTACTCCTACCACCGGATCAACGGAGACTTCGGCCGCGAGAATTCATACACGCTCACCGATGTGCTGAAGAAGGAATGGGGATTTCAAGGCTTCGTGATTGCCGCCCCAGAAGAGTGTGGTCGATGCTGCCAACGGATTGGAGGTGGCCCAAAGACTTGAGGAGAAGAGTATCGTTCTCCTGAAGAACAACCAGTCGGTGCTGCCAATCGATCCAGCCATGACCCACAGCATTGGACATGGAGGTCGAGAAACTACAGTGCGCCGAAGAGATCCCTGAATGATAACTAAGCTGGTGGTGTCAGTGCCCCACTCGTTACGCTTGCACCGATTCCCCGCGGCTGTACTAGTGTTGGCAATACTACAGTGCCTATGTGTTTTACCTTCAGCCGCGCTGCCCGAAGCCTCGTGGTCTGGTGTGCTGCGAGACAATTCGGGGACGCCAATCGTTGGAGTCACCGTCATCCTTTCGGACGGTTCTGGCAAGAGCGCGTATACGGCAAGAACCAAGGCCGGCGGAGAATTCGCGTTTTCAACAATTGCGCCTGCGACTTATAGAGTCGCCGTGGTTACGCAACAAGGGATCTACCAGGCGCCACAGTCCCTGATCGTCACGGAAGGTGCCACACTCACGACAAATTTGCAGTTGTCCGTAGCGGATGCCAGTCTCGTCCTCGGGCAGGCGCAAACCGCGGAAACTTCTCAGGGAAGCGGCGGAGAGCACCTCTCTCGATCAGAAGTATCGAGTTTGCCCCTGAACTCCCGCGATTTCAGCAAGCTGCTCTTGCTGGCGGCGGGCACCATGACCGACACCAATGGAGCTGCAAATTTCACGCAGCAGTTTGCCGTCAATGGTCAGCGCGGGGTGACCTCTGTCTTTGCCATGGATGGAGCCGACACCACCGATCCTGAAATGGGTGGCGCTACATTCTCGACCTTCAATGTCGATGCCATCCAGGAAGTGCAATCGAGTTCCGGCGTGATGTTGCCGGAGATCGGTCACGGGGCCGCAAGTTTCACCAACGTGGTGACGAAGTCGGGAACGAATGCGATCCATGGCAGCCTGTTCGAGTTCTTCCGCAATGCGTCGCTCGACGCACGCAATTACTTCGACCACGTCGAACTGAACGGTCATCGCATACCACCGTTCAATCGCAACGAGTTCGGCGGCACGGTCGGTGGTCCGGTAGTACTTCCCGGCTACGACGGAAGAAATCACACCTATTTCTTTGGCGAGTACCAGGGATTCCGGCAGGTTCTGGGAACCACGCAGGTGCTTTCGGTGCCCACAGCCGCCGAACGCCGGGGGATCGACACGACCAGTTTCCCGGGGGACACGCTCATCGTTCCGGTGAATCCGGCAATCAAACCGATACTGGATGCCTACCCTCTGCCGAACGACCCTGCTGGTCCCTATGGGGCGCGCACGTATGAAACATCGTCGAAGGTTTCGACCGATTACGACCAGTTTTCCGTGCGTTTGGACCAAGCTCTCTCCAGCAAGTCCCAGCTCTTTGGACGCTTCAGTTATAACCAGATCACCGGTCCGGTTACCAATCCTGATCAAACCGCCATCGACCCGAGCTTCGGGATTCAGTTCTTTGATCACCAGCGCAGCGCGGACTTGAGTTACGCGCGCGAGATCAATCCGCACCTGACCTTGCAGGCTATGCTCGGATATATCCGCAGTACGCCAAATTTTCCTGCCGCGAATCACACGCAACCGGGCATCCTTTTTGGCGACGGTTTGTTTGAGGCGTACGGCGCTCCTGCCGGATCGATCTTTGGATCCTATGGCAATCTTTATCAGTTCCGTTTCAATATGACGGGCTTGCGCGGAAATCACGCGATGAAATGGGGTGCGGAGATCCGCATAAACCGCGACACCACTGTTTTCGGGACTGCTCCCAATGGCGCTTACTCGTTTGGCGGTGGAACGGCGTATTCGCCGGTTGCGATTCAGTCACTGAGCGGCCAGCACAACATCAATGTCGGCGATCCACTGCCCGATTCGCTCACCGGCCTGCTCACTGCCACACCTTACTCTTACAACATCAGCCTTCCGGCCGAATTCACCCCCGTTGGCAGCAAGTTCGACGCGGCGGGAGTCCGTCGCCAGGCCTACAACTTCTACTTTCAAGACGCGTGGAAAGCGACGTCGCGTCTGACCCTTTCCTATGGCCTTCGCTATGAAGTAGACAGTCGCATTGCGGAAGCAACGAAGCGCACATCGTTGCCGGAGTTTTTGGCTGATGGCCAACAGACTTCGTATTGGAACCATCAGGCCAACATGATTTTCGTGGTGAACCCGCAACCGCCCTACCAGTTCGACTGGAACGGATGGGGTCCGCGATTGGCGGCGGATTATGCCGTTGCCAAGAATACGGTGGTACATGCGGGTGGAGCGATCACCACCGGCCTCATGAACCTCTGGCAAGAAAACTTCCTGACCGCTTCGGTACCATATCTGTTCAATCCTTTTATCACCGCGCAGCCGGGCAGCGCGGTCCCGTTCCAGAACAGCGTTGCCGTCATACCGCTGCCTGCGGCTTACGACATTCCGGCAACCTGATCTTTCCCAACGGGCAGAGCACAGACGCCAAGCCCAACACGGTGATGGATCTCCAGCGCTACCAGGATGCCGTCGCCGCCGAGGTTCCGGGTCATCAGGCACAACTGCCGGCCTTGTCTGCCGTGGCCAATAATTTCCGCAACGGCTATATCGCCAGCTGGACCCTCTCGGTTGAGCACAACTTTCGCGATTTCGACGCAACCGTGGCCTACGTGGGCACCGCGGGAATACATCTTCCCTTCGTCTCCTATCCCAACGGGTACACCGGCGCCGATCCCGCGTTTGCTCCGTACACCAAATTCGACGCTGCCGGAAGGCCCGTCGGAGGCGCCAGCACGATCTATGTTGTTTCCAGCGAATCGCACTCGTCCTACAACGCGTTGCAGGCCAGCCTGAGCAAGAATTCGGCACGTTGGGGCACGGGTCTGCAGGTCAGCTACACCTACTCCAAGTCGCTCGACGATACCAGTTCGGTTCAGGGTGGACAGATCGCAGGCGCCGGCGTCATCTTGCAGACATCCCCTCAGGACCCGCGGAATACGGCCGCGGAAAGGGGACTATCGACCTTCGACGAGACACAGGTATTCACCTTTAGTTGGATCCAGGTACTCCCGCTCAGTCAAGTGAGTTTTCTGCGTTCCGCTCCACGTTCCTTGACCTACGGTTGGCAGTTTCTGAACATCACCACCTTCACGACCGGTCCGCCTTTCACCGTTTACTCCGGAGTGCAGCAGACGGGCGCAGGCGCCAGCGGAGCCGATCGCCCTGACCTGGCATCGATGCCGAAGCTTTCGACCAGCGGCGCTGTGCCCGCCGACTACTTTGGCCGGGGAGCTGACAACGCTTCGTTTTTTAGCATCCCTATCAACCTCCCAGGCGGTACCGGACCTAACCAGGGTTATTTCGGAACGCTCGGCCGCAACACCTTTCGCGGCCCCGGTTATCGCAACTTCGATATCGCAGTGATCAAGGACACTCCATTCGGAAGTCGCGGCGGCGCCGAGCTTGGCACCTTGGAGTTTCGCGCTGAGTTCTTCAACATTTTCAATTTCGTGAACTTTGGTTTGCCATCGAATGTCCTGCGCGGCAGCGGGTTCGGCTACATCAGCAAGACATCAGGCACGTCGCGACAGATCCAGTTCTCCCTGAAGGTCCTTTTCTGATTCTCTTATCTTGGGACTAAGCCTGCGCGAAACACTAGTCGCAGCACCTGGTCTGAAACCTTAGGGCGGAACCGACTTCTGGGAACTCACGCCTATGCGGGATTGGATGGTCAAGCCACAGGGGCCTCGGATCTTCGTTTTGGATTTGCCCCAAGGCGGCTATAACAGGAATTGTTCGGGGCAGAAGTCCGATTCTGGGAGATCTGTCCGGATTAGTAACGAGAAACGCGCTTGCGTTGACAGGGCACTTCAGGCAATCGCTGGAAATTCAAGAAGAGCATCCTCGACCACTGGATGGAAGACAAAAGCCTAACCAGCGAATCACCCCGCCCGCGCAAGCTGAGCAAGACAGCAAGGGCCGTGGTGGGTGGGTAGACAACACCAGTTCTCGATCGATGCGAAAGCGAGAGGCGCTTCTCACTGGCCGACTTGCACTTCCCGGTACCAATCCGCCATTGAGCTCGATTACTTCGGGGATTTGCCCGCCACTCGCCAGCAACTGACCCGGCGCTACCAATTGCGAGTGAGATGAACAGCTAAGGCGTAATAACCAATCTGCGGCCTGGCTGGTTGCGCTGCCAGGCGCTCTCAATATCGGCGAGCGCAACACATTCCGTCTCCACTGCGAGTTCCCCGCTGGCAGCGTGCGCCATGACTTTTTGCAAGGCATCGACCAGAATGTCGCGCGGTGGAATCCCGGCCGTCCCAAGAATTGTCAGCGCTGTGCTGCGCAGTACGGCAGCGGCAAGTGATATCGTCGGCCCAGCGCTTTCCCCAACTTGAACGAAGCGAGTCTCAGCCGTGATAACGGCAAATTCCTTGCGTGTGACCGCGGCCAGAAATACCTCTGCTGGGCGGCCCCACACGTAATCGATCACGACTTGAAAACCCGACTCACCCGCTTCCCGCGCAAAGGCCTCAGCGAGGTCCTCCGAGGGCGCGTCGAGTTGAATGGTCGCGTCAGCACCGAGCTTGTCTAAGGTGCTTAAAATCTGCTGGTTCCGTCCCGCAGCAACCACGCGACCTGCGCCAAGGAGCTTCGCTATCTTTACCGCCAGCTTGCCGGTCACTCCGGTCGCACCCAGGATGAGGACGTTTTCGCCCGGCGCCAGCTTGGCGCGGAAGGCAAGCGATAGCCAGGCGGAGACGCCGGGGTTGGGTAGGGCGGCGGCGGTTGCGTCATCCACACCTTCGGGAACCGGAAAGCAGAATGCCCGGCGCACGACCGTTCGTTGTGCCATCGAGCCGTAAGGCGGTCGAGTTCCGCCGAAGAACACCCGCTGCCCGTCGCTGAGATGCCCGACTCCGTCTGAGCCGCAGACCACAGGGAATTCGCGCGGGCTGGCATAGTGCGAGCCGCTGGCCAGTTGCTTGTCGATAGGTTTCAGCGATGCGGCATGAACCTGCACGATCGCCTCGCCATCACCCGCGATTGGTTCGGGGAATGGCTCGCATCGAGGTGGCTTCCCGAGGGTGTGCAGAACGGCGGCATCCATTGTGATTTCCTTTCGAACGGTCGCTTCTTTTTCATTTTACGATTGGTCGTCCTCTTTCGCAGATGGTCTGCGAAACCCGCATCACGAGCCATATAGGCCCACCTTGGCGCCGGCATAGCGATACAGTTAATTGCTCTTCAGAAATTCGCCACCCCGATCACACGGTTCGGTTGCCGATTACGGGCTGCGGTTTTTTGAGAATCCTCGCGGGAACTCGAGGCATCTTCCCGCCGTGGCAGCGGTGAGTGTTTTCCAGCCATGGCTAAGAATTCATAGGAGGACTTATGGCAACAACAGTCGCAGTCGCGACGATGAAAGTAGCTGCGGTTCCTAAGCCGGGAGCAGATTTCGAGATCGTCGAGCGCGAGATTCCTAACCCGGGCGCAGGACAAGTGCGGATCAAGGTGCAGGCCTGCGGGGTTTGCCACAGCGACCTGCTGACGAAAGAAGGCGCCTGGCCTGGAATCCAGTATCCCCGCGTCCCCGGACACGAAATCGCAGGCGTTGTCGATGTAGTGGGCGCCGGTGTGTCCACGTGGAGGAAGGGGCAGCGTGTGGGAGTTGGCTGGCATGGCGGCCGGGACAACACGTGTCGCGAATGCCGGCGTGGAGATTTTCGCAATTGCCGGAATCTGCAAATCCCAGGCATCAGCTATGACGGCGGATACCAGCAATACATGGTCGCTCCCATAGAGGCGCTGGCCTCCATACCGGAAACTCTCAGTGACACCGAGGCAGCACCGCTGCTCTGCGCCGGAATTACTACCTACAATGCGCTGCGGCACAGTGGCGCGTTGCCCGGCGACCTGGTCGCCGTGCAGGGCCTCGGCGGGCTGGGTCATCTCGGAATTCAATTCGCGAACAAGTTTGGTTACAAAGTCGTGGCCATCGGACGCGGCTCCGAAAACGCAGCGCTCGCAAAGAAGCTCGGGGCGAACGTGTATATCGACAGCCAGGCGACAAATGCGGCCGAGGCACTACAAAAGCTGGGCGGCGCGGAGGTAATTCTAGCGACAGCCCCGAGCTCGAAGGCGATGTCCGAGCTGATCGACGGCCTGGGGCCGAACGGCAAGCTCATGGTGGTTGGTGCGAGCGTCGATCCCATTGAGGTCACGCCGGTACAGCTCATCAATGGAAGTCGAACGATTCAGGGGTGGGCATCGGGAACGTCAGCCGACTCCGAGGACACGCTACGCTTCGCCGAACTTAGCGGCGTGCGTCCCATGATCGAGACCTATCCGCTGGAAAGAGCGGCGGAGGCTTACGACCGTATGCTGAGTGGCAACGCACAGTTTCGCGTCGTGCTGACGATGTGAGATTGGCAGACAACCCAGGCGAGAAACATGGTGGAGAACTGTCTGCGAGCTCGCCATAGGAATAGGAAGATGCGTCTTTTCACACTGCCGCGTCGCACCTTGTTTTTGCAGGATAGCGGCGCGATGACAAATTCTGTAATGCTCGGATCATTTCGATGGCGCCCCGCGCGCACGGAAGGAACGCCCCATGCAGCACCCGACTTTCTATCGCACGATACCGATTGATGGGCTCTCCATCTTCTACCGGGAGGCCGGCCCGAGAGAAGCGCCGACGCTTCTCCTGCTGCACGGACTTCCCTCTTCGTCGCGAATGTTCGAGCCGCTCTTCGCCCGGCTTTCGGATCGCTATCATCTGGTTGCGCCCGATTACCCAGGCTTCGGACACAGCGACTGGCCGGACCCGAAAACATTCGCCTATACCTTCGATCGCTACGCCGAAATCGTGAATCATTTCAGCGAAGCGCTCGGGCTCTCACGCTACACGCTTTACATGCAGGATTATGGCGGCCCTGTGGGTTTTCGCATGGCCCTGGCCCATCCGGACCGGATCGAGGCGCTCATCGTCCAGGACGCAGTGGCGCATAACGAAGGCCTGGGGGCGAATTGGAAGACGCGCCGAGCGTTTTGGGCCGATCGCGCGGCCAACGAAAGCGCGCTGCGCACGAATCTCCTGTCGCTGGCGACTACGCGCTCGCGCCACGTGGGAAACGATCCGAATGTAGAGCGCCACGACCCCGATCTCTGGACGGACGAATTTTATTTTCTCAACCAGCCCGGCCAGGCCGAGATTCAAAGCGATCTCTTCTATGACTATCGAACCAATGTGGATGCCTACCCGAAGTGGCAGGCGTGGATGCGGGAGAGGCAGCCGCGCCTGCTGGTGATCTGGGGTAAGTATGAACTCTCGTTCGACATCTCCGAGCCGGAAGCATATCGCCGGGATGTGCCGAATGCGCAAGTTCACATCGTTGACGGCGGCCATTTCGCGTTGGACACCGCGGCAGACGAGATCGCCGCATTGGTCGGAGAATTTGTCGGTTCTACGCGTCAAGACCTCGCGTCTCGCCGCGCCGGCTAGAAGTATCCATGGGTCTTCCGCCTACCTGTCATTGAGGCGGTAAATACTGATTGCACATCCCAGCGGTGAGGTTTTCATATGCGAGCTGACATTGTTCCCGGAGCTGTCTTCCCCGACTACGAGCTTTCCGACCACACCGCCAAACGCCGGAAGCTCTCCGAGTTGCAGGGACCGCATCCCATGGTTCTGGTGCTCAGCCGAGGCGGTTTCTGTCCCAAGGACCGCCGACAGGCTGAACTGCTGGTTCAACTCCATCGTGAGCTCGAGGTTGGCTATTGCCGGCTGGTCACGATCAGCACCGACAATATCACCGAGACCAATGAATATCGCACCGGGGTGGGTGCCCATTGGCCTTTCCTCTCCGACGCGGGGCGTATGGTCCAAAAAGATCTCGACATTGCCGAATATACCGATCCTGCCCACAATCCCATGATCCCTCATGTGTTTGTCCTGGAACCCGGTCTTGTCATCTACAAGATCTATAACGGCTACTGGTTCTTTGGCCGGCCCACCCAGGAAGATCTTCGCCAGGACCTACGTGCGGTTACCAGGAAATGCCGGCCCGACTGGGACATCACCACACCGGAGATGAAGACTGCGTGGCAGCAAGGCCGCAAGGAACTCTTCTATCCGTACGGCAAGACGTACGCGCAAACTCTCGGTGAACAGGATTAAGAGCAGGTATGTATGTCAGACATGAAAACCGCAATTATCACGGGAGCATCGCACGGCATTGGCGCGGGTTTGGTCGAGGCCTTCCTGAAGCAGGGCTATAACGTTGTCGCAACGTCTCTCGATGCCACGCAATCGTTGTCTGCCACACCCAGCCTGGTTCTCGTCGATGGCGATCTCGGTAAGCAGGAGACCGCTGCCAGAGCCGTCGAAGCGGCGATCGAGAATTTCGGAACCATCGATGTGCTGGTGAATAATGCCGGAATCTACCGCACCAAGCCCTTCACGGACTTTACTACCGAGGACTTCAATGCCCTGGTCTCGACCAACCTGCTGGGATTCCTTTACATCACTCAGCTCGCCGTGAAACAGATGCTGAAACAGAAATCGGGAAACGTTGTGAGCATCTCTGCGGCGCTTGCCGATCAACCAATCGCCGGCATAAACGCCTCGGTTTCGATGATGACGAAGGGAGGCCTGAATACCATTACCCGAAGTCTCGCCATCGAGTATGCAAAAGAAGGTATCCGCTTCAACGCTGTCGCCCCGGGCGTCGTGGACACAGCATTGCACATGGGAGGCTCCAACGAATCTCTTATGGCACGGCAGCCCATGGGAAAAATTGCGGAAGTAAAAGATATCGTCGACGCTGTTCTCTTCCTGGCACAGGCCGGCCATGTAACGGGAGAAATCATCCACGTGGATGGTGGTGCTCACGCTGGCTGTTGGTAGCGGCCGCAGTTCGGCTTTATGCCATCCGTTCTCGTCCCATGTTTCCCGAGCACCTGCACCTCAAGAAGGTGTGCGGGATCGTGTGGTGCTGCAACACATCGGCGGAAGAGACCGAGGCGGCGACCAAGCCCATGCGCACGCTGGGACAACCGCTTCTCGATCACGTTGGTCCGGCCCCGTTCCCGGTCGTGCAAAGCATATTCGACGGTTTCTTCGTGCCCGGACTGCAATGGTACTGGCGAGCCGACAACTTCACCGAACTGAGCGACGAAGCGATTGCGCGCCACGTGGAGCACGGGTCACAGCTGCCGACCATGCTCTCGACCATGCACCTCTATCCGATCAACGGGGCAGCCCAGCGCGTGGGCAAGACCGATACCGCCTACAGTTTTCGCGAGGCACTGTTCGCTGAAGTTATCGTCGGCGTCGATCCCGATCCGGCCAATGCGGAGAAGATTACAGCCTGGTGCAAGGAATACTGGGACGCGCTCCATCCTTTTTCGGCGGGCGGCGCGTATGTGAATTTCATGATGGACGAGGGGCAGGACCGCATTCAGGCGGCGTTCCGTGACAACTACAGCCGGCTCGCTGCCGTGAAGAAGAAGTACGACCCCAACAACTTCTTCCGGGTCAACCAGAACATTCGCCCGGCATAGGGCTTAATGACCTATCCGAATGCGGTGTTTCATTGTCTGCCGGGATATGTGACAATCTCGGATCGCAACTTCCAATCATTCGACAAGGTGAATGCTGATGCCTGACAAAGCGGCCGCTACCCGGCTGAGCTTTGAGATTGTCCGTAACGGAAACACCGCGGTGGTGCGGTGTCGCGGCAAGCTGGTCTACGGCGTGAGCGATGTTCTTTATACGCAGGTCAAGCAGCTGATTCCCGACTGCAAGCGAATTGTGCTGGACCTGACCGATCTCAGTCATATGGACAGCATGGGGCTGGGGACAATCGTTCGCCTGTATGTTTCCGCCAAATCGGCAGGGTGCGTGCTGGAGCTCACCAACCTTGGCAAACAGATTCGCCACCTTCTTGGGGTCACGCACCTCTTATCGGTACTGACGTACATGGGTGAAAACAACATCAGGATGAGCTGAGCAACGACCTGCCCAGGCACTAGCCGAGACAGGCGCGATGGTACACTGCCGCGCATGCAACTTCTTCGCCGGTATTTGTCCCTGCCGTTCATCCTGCTCGCTTTTGTCTCGATGCTCGAGGCTCGTGTCGTTCGCGTGGACATCACCTCGAGAAAGGACGTTCTGGGCGGGCAGGCGTTCGGGAAGGCGGGAGCCTATGAACGCATCCTGGGGCGCGTCTATTTCTCCGTGGCGGTCGCCAACCAGCACAACCGCGGCATCGTCGATCTTGCGAACGCCGTCACCCTGAAGCATGGGGAGGTGGAGTTCTGGTCCGATTTCGAGTTGGTGCGTCCTAAGGATGCATCGCATGGAAACGGCACCATGCTGCTGGAAGTTCCGAACCGCGGACGCTCGCGCATTCTCTCGCTGGTCGACGGTGGCAATCAGGACCTGAGCAACGATGCAGGCGACGGCTGGTTCCTGCGCAATGGCTATACCGTCGCATCGCTGGGCTGGCAGTGGGACGCGGCGGGCGACGATGCCCTGCACATGTCCGCTCCCGTGGCCGAGGAGCACGGTAAGACGATCACCGGTCTGCTGCGCGGCGACGTAATGCTGGCGAAGGCCATGCCAGATCTTTCGCTTGGACACCTCATCCTGGGCCACATCGGCGGCACGGAATATCCGGTCGCCGCTCCCGACGACCCACGCAATGTGCTCACGGTTCGCGACGCGCCGATGTCGCCCCGCAAAGTGATTCCCCGCTCACAATGGTCGTTCGCGCACCTCGTGAGTGGCGAACTGGAGTCGAGTACTCGCTACATTCACCTGCAGGGAGATTTTCAGCCGGGAAAGATCTACGAGTACATCTACGTTGTGAAGGATCCGGTGGTGGCGGGCCTGGGCTTTGCAGCGGTCCGAGACTTCGCTTCTTATACCAAGCACGACCATGACGCGATTGCTCCTGCGGTCCGCGTCATCGGCGAAGGAATCTCGCAGAATGGGCGCTACCTGCGCGATTTTCTGTACCAGGGATTCAATGCCGATGAAGACGGCCGGATGGCGCTCGATGGCGTTCTGGCGCACGTCGCCGGGGCCGGACGCGGTAACTTCAACTACCGGTTCTGCCAGCCTTCGCGCGATTCCCAGCCGACCTCGTCGCTGCTCTTTCCCACAGATATCTTCCCCTTCACGGATGAGCCGGAAACCGATCCGCTGACGCAGGCCAGCGGAGGTTTGCTGGACCGGGCGCGTGCCGATAAGACGGTGCCGAAAATCTTCTTCTCGAACACATCCTACGAATATTGGGGACGGGCCGCGTCGCTGATCCACACCACGGCCGACGGGCAACGGGACATGCCCATCTCCGACCAGGTGCGCATCTATCACTTCACCGGCGAGCAGCACTTTCCGGGTCCATTCCCGCCGGCGAGAGGCCAGGGCGACCTGTTGGGACAGCAGCCAGAAAGTCCGCTGGCCATCCGGTATTTCTGGCGTGCCATGATCGTAAATATGGATGCCTGGATTCGTTCGAATACGCTACCACCGCCGAGCAGCTATGCCCGCATTGCCGATGGCACGTTGGTCCCGCTGGCGAAGTATGCATTCCCGAAGATTCCTAAAGTCAATGAGCCGCATGACGTATTGCTCGCGTATCGTCTGGACCTCGGCCCGGAGTGGCCGAAGGCGATCACGGTTCAGCCACCGGTCGCGGGCAAACCATTTCCGGTTCTCGTGCCCCAGGTCGACCAGGACGGCAACGAGCGCGATGGAGTTCGTTCGCCTGAAATCACCGTACCGCTCGCCACCTACACAGGGTGGAATCTTCGCGATCCCTCGATTGGCGCGCCCGAGCAGCGCGTGTCGTTTGAGGGATCGTACATACCCTTTCCCAGAACGCCGGAAGAGCGCAAGACAAGCGGCGATCCGCGGAAGAGCATTGCCGAGCGCTACTCAAGCCGCGAGCAATACCTGAAGCTTTATGGAGCCGCGGTAGATGAGCTGATTCGGCAGAAATATGTTCTGGCGGGAGACCGCGAGGCGCTCATGAAGCGCGGCGAGGAAGAGTGGTCTGTTGCGATGCAGCAGCCGTAAGTCTTCGGATTAATCTCAAATCTCAGGAGGATGGAATGGCCCTATTGGTTGAACCAATACTGATCGAATTTCGTGAGGAAGTTCCGGCTATCAGACGAGTGCTCGAACGCGTTCCAGCAGACAAGCTGAGCTGGAAGCCGCATCCGAAGTCCCGGTCACTCGGCGAGTTGGCCACCCACATCGCCAACATTCCCGGCATGGCCGAGAAGATTGCCAACTTCGACGAGTTTTCACCCGGCGGTGTGCAGCCGCGGTCGCTGGAAAGCGCCGAGGAAATTCGCGCCGCCTTCGAGAGAAATGTCCGCTCTGCAGAGGAAGCACTCGGCAATATGAGCGATCAAACCGCTCTGGGAACATGGCGCATGATTTTCATGGGGAAGGAAATCTTGCGCAGACAACGTCTTGCGGCTTTGCGAACGAATATGCTGAATCACCTGTATCACCATCGGGGACAAATGTCGGTCTACCTGCGCTTGCTGGACGTGCCAGTTCCGGTCGTCTACGGCCCAACTGCCGACGAAAACCCCTTCGCGTGAGCGCGAGCCTAATCCGGTAAAGGTTTGCCCCGAGTTTCCATGGCGAAAGGAATGACCAGCAGTCCGATGCCGAAGGCAATCGCCGTGGCGGCGACGGGCTTGCCAAGGGTTCCCATCTGGTTGACCAGCGCGCCGATGCTGAAGTTGACGCCGGCCGCGATGAAGCGTCCGAAGGAAGTGGTGAAGGCAAACGCGGTGGCGCGCACGGTGGTCCCGTACTGTTCCGGCAGCCAGAGACTGAAGACCGCGAAGTTGCCGCCAAAGAAACCCAGGAAGAAGAGTACCGCGATAAACGGGTGAAGTCCGTGGGGCAGGTAAAACGCCCATCCAAAGCTGAGCAGGATGCAGATCGCCATCCCGAGAAAGTAGAAGGCGAGGGTCCGCTTGCGGCCAAAGCGCTCGGCCAGTGGTGGAACCGCCAGGCAGCCGAGGATGGTTCCAATCGAGAGCAAGCCCATGCCGAAGGAAGACATCCGCACCGCCTGGGGCTGCAACATGCCGGCGCGCTTCGCGAGGCTGATAATTGCCGTCGGCGCATAGACCGCACCCGCCCACAGTCCGCAGATGGCCGAAGCCAGCAGCACTGTGTTCACCACCGTGCGCCCGGTGTAAGGCGAACTGAAGATTCTGACCATTGAAGAGCGCTGGAGAGTCAGTTTGGTCGTGGCTTTCTGTTTCCAGCGCTCCGGCTCATTCACGTGGAGCAAAATCAGGACCGCTACCACGACGGGCGTCATCCCGCACCAGAACATGGCGCGCCAGCCATAGTGCGCGCCCACGGTGTAGTTGAGCGCCGAGGCCAGAAAGAAGCCCGCATAGTAGCCGGTTTGCAGATATCCCGCGCCCATCTTGCGCCGGTCTTCGGGCCACGCTTCCGCGACATAGGTACCGGCCAGCGCCCATTCACCACCGATGCCAATGCCCGCCAGCAGACGGAACAGCCCTAGTTGCCAGACGGTCTGGGATAGCGCGGCGCAGCCGGTGAAGACCGCATAAACGAAGATGGTGGCGGCGAGTACCCGTGTGCGGCCGAACTTGTCGGCGATGGGTCCCCAGATCAGCGACAATCCCCATCCCACAAGAAACAGCGCGAACAGAATGGAGCCGGCGTATCCCACCGTGGCCGGAGTAGCTTTTATGCCGGACTTAGGCAGCAATTCCGTGAGTGCCGGGCTGAGGACTAGCGCGTAGATGACCGAGTCCATGCCGTCCAGCGTCCAGCCGGCCCATGCACCCCAGAACCCGGTAATTTGAGAGCGCGATAGTTTGGTGTGACCTGCGGGTCCGGGAAGAGCCATTGCGTCGTCGGCCAAGGTGTCCTCCTTAACCGCAAGTACTCACACAAGACTTGCCGAGCCTGAGGAGCATAGCATGGCCCGTCAAGGACGCACGGTCAGATAACGAGTGATATGGGGATTCCACGACACCCAATTGAAGCGCCTTCTGTAACATGAGCTGATGTGTCGAATTTTCGACCTCACGCTTCTCTGCGCAGGAAGGGTCTCAAATGAAAGCCGCAAAGCTAAGTAAGCCCGCAGGTATCGACCAATTGAAAATGGTAGAGGTCGACGACCCAGGCGCGCCAGCTGCGGGCGAAATTCTGGTGCGTCTTCATGCAAGCTCGCTCAACTATCACGACTATGCCGTAGTCATAGGCATGATTCCGTCCGCCGACGGGCGGATTCCTCTTTCCGATGGCGCCGGAGTGGTCGAGACGGTTGGCGAGGGTGTGAGCGAATTTTCAGTGGGTGACCATGTGGTCTCGTGCTTCTTTCCACTCTGGCAAAATGGCGAGCCAACCTCGTCCGGATTTTCCTCGACCCCCGGAGATGGTCTCGATGGATACGCTCGCGAAAAAGTTGTGCGACCAGCCAATTGGTTCACTCATGCGCCGAACAGCTATAGCCATGCCGAAGCTGCCACTCTGACCACTGCTGGTCTCACGGCTTGGCGAGCGTTAGTGTCCGATGGCAATTTGAAGGCAGGCGAAACCGTACTTACCATGGGCACCGGTGGCGTTTCGATTTTCGCGCTTCAGTTCGCGAAGATGATGGGCGCTACCGTGATATCAACTTCCTCATCGGACCAGAAGCTGGAACGACTTCGTGCGCTCGGAGCAGACTTTGGCCTCAACTATCAGCGGCAGGCAGATTGGGGTCAGCAAGTCCGCAATCTCACAGGTGGACGAGGCGTTGACCACGTCATCGAAATTGGCGGACCCGCAACACTACCGCAGTCGATTACTGCTTGCCGTGTTGGCGGCCATGTCGCCCTAATAGGAGTCCTAACCGGGTTATCTGGCACGGTCCCAACGGCGGCTTTGATGGACAGGCACCAAAAGCTTCAGGGTCTTACAGTCGGCAGCCGTCTGCAACAGTTGGAAATGATTCGAGCCATCAACGCGACCGGAGTGAAACCTGTGATTGACCGAACCTTCGGATTGCCCGACCTTGCAGAAGCATTTCGATACGAAGCCTCGGGCATGCATTTTGGGAAGATATGCATTGGCATCTGAGTTGGTGAGGACAGGCGATTGGACCCGGTTGCGGATCGATAGAAGTCGCTGAAGCCTGATTGCTGTTGCAAACAGGCCTTATCACCCGTAATCCCAAAGCGCGAATCTCGTGCGGATCAATTGCCGCCGCCGTCACTTCTGAACATGGCCGCGATGGCGGGCTTCATCACCTTCCCCATGGCGTTGCGTGGCAGCGCATCGAGAACGAGAAGCCGCGACGGAATCTTATGCGACGCCAAAACCTCTTTGGCCCAGCTGCGAAGGCCAGGCAGGTCAAGGATCTTGCCCTCACGCAGCACCACAGCCGTGGCAACCCGCTCGCCCCACTCCGGATCGGGCACGCCAACCACGGCGCACTCCGCCACCGCCGGATGTTGGCGCAGCGCCTCTTCAATCTCCAGCGCCGAGACCTTGTGGCCGCCGGTCTTGAGGATGTCGATGTTGGTGCGGCCAAGGATGCGATACACACCGCTCTTCAACCACCGCGGTATCGCCGGTGCGAAACCAGCCATCGCGGAAGGCATCACGGGTTGCGTCGGGCTTGCCCCAGTACTCCGCGAACACGCTCGGACCGCGAACCTCGATCTCGCCCGGTGTTCCCGGCGCAACCGGCTGGCCGTTCGTCACCGGCAAGCTGTACCTCGACGCTGGGCAACGGCGTCCCAACGCTGCCCGGCACGCGCTCTCCGTTCAGCGGATTTGACAGCGCCATGCCGATTTCGGTCATGCCATAGCGCTCCAGCAGAGTGTGACCGCTGATTTCCTTCCAGTGCTCGAGCGTGCTCACGGGCAGCGCCGCTGAGCCGGACACCATCAGGCGCAGGCTGGAGCATGCCTGGCTGAGTGCCGCGCGGCGCTCCGGAGACGCCGCCTCCCAGGCAGCGATGAGCTTGACGTAGATTGTCGGCACCGCCATGAACAGAGTCAGGCTGCCGCCGGCGATGCGATCCCAAACTGTATTGGCGTCGAAGCGCGGCATCATCTCGCAGATCGCACCCGACCACAGCGCACAAGAGACAACATTAATAATTCCGTGGACATGGTGCAGCGGCAAGAAGAGCAAGATGCGATCGTCGGCTGACCACGTCCAGGCCTGCACCAGGCTCATGATCTGCGCCGTTATGTTGTCGTGAGTTGTGACAACGCCCTTCGGCCGGCTCGTCGTGCCGCTGGTGTAGAGAATCATGGCACGCCGATCGCTTGAGATATCCGGTAATTCCGCCGGCTCGCAGGCCAGGGATTCTTCGATCGGCAAACCGCGGAGACCGCGAGCTGCGGCAATCGGCGCCAGCACAGTTTCCGCCGGAGCATCGAAGACCAGGGTCGATGCCTGGGTGTCGTCGATAAAGTATTCCAGCTCCGACCGTACTGAATTGAGGGGTAACGGAACCGCAATGCCGCCGGCCCGCCAGATACCCCACTGCGCCGCGACCCAGTGAAATCCTGGCGTCAGGAGAAATGCTACCCGCTCTTCCTGAAGGTCGGTGCGGCCACGCAGAAGTGCCGCCGCCACGCGCGCGGATGCTCCCAGCAAATCGTCGTAGGTCAACGATCCCTGCGAATCGATCACAGCGGTGCGTGTTCTATGCAGTTCGGCGCGAGCAACGAGCGGAAGGCGACTGGTGCGCAGCATCACAGGCAGACTTTACGTCCACTGGACTGCGTTGTCCACCTGTGGGAGCTGCGAATCGCAGCCGGTTTCAGATTGCACCCCAGAGATCGGTGCGGTTTCGTCCCCGCCCTTTGGCGAAACCGTCAGAGGGCGGGGGACGAACGTTGAGGCTTGAGCTAAATCAGGTCAACTGGTTTATACAGCTTAGGACACGCGGCGGATCGGCTTGTTCGGATCGACGTACTCCGCACCAGTCTCGCTGGCCGCCGGCATCGGCTTGTCCGACTTGTCGTAATCGGCATGGGCTTCGCCGGTGGAAGCGACGTCGTGGGCGCCGGTGCGCTCGAGGATGTCCTTGGCGCGCTTGGTCCACTCTGAATTGTCGCAATGCACGGAAAGCAGAATGCCGCCTTCCTTGATCTGGCCTTCGTACCGCTTGGCCTCATATTCCGGAATGCCGGCTCCGATGAGAGCTCCGGTCAGACCGCCAAGCGCGCCTCCAGCGCCAGCGCCGGCCAATGCTGCGACGATCGGGCCGGCGGCGATGAACGGTCCGATGCCCGGAATTGCGAGCGCGCCAATGCCGACCAGCCAACCAAGTCCGCCGCCGACGAGTGCTCCCGTAGTTGCGCCGGTAGTCGCGCCCTCCGGGGCCTTGGTGTTCTTTTCGTGAGCAAACTCCTTCGATCCCTGGTTATCGGGGAACAGAACCGAGATGTCTGCATTGCGGAAGTCCGCGGCCTTCAATTCGTTGACCCCGTTTTCCAGTTCCGTACGAGTGCGGTAAATGCCAAATGCTGCCGTATTCTTACCTGCCATATTTGAGTCCCTTCTTAGTCGTGTTTGGGAGCAACTGTCAGCTCGTCGTTGATGTTGTCCTTGCCGGCAACTTCCGCTGCCTTGGCGAGAACCTCAGACTTCTCCTCGTCGCTGCGAACCGGCCCTTTCAGCGTCACTTTGCCGTTCTGGGCGATGACCTTAACGTTGTGTGCGTAAGTCGAGAGAGCTTTGTCCTGGGTTAAGGAATGCCGGATCTCTTTGGCGAGGTCCAGGTCGGAGCGGTTGTCTTTCTGCTGGTCGGCTGTCGGCTCCGCCTGGCTCCGATCTCTCTGGTTCACCTTCGAGTTGTCGGCGGCGGGATTCTGAGACGTGTCCTGCGCCCAAGCGGGAACCAGGACAGCGAATAGAAACAGCAAGCCTAGATAACGATAGAAAGCGTGATGCGTACGCAAACCCATGCAATCTCCAATCCGAGTGGGGAATTGAAATTTCTTTCTGGTCAGACTAAGTCAGATACCGCGGCGTAGCGGGGGGTTGTCAGGGGAGCGGAAGTTTTGTTTGTTTGCTGCGGAACGTGGGATGAAGCTGGTTAAAGTTCGGGCGGTCTCGGAAAGACCGCCCGTCTTGTCAAACAACTACTCGTTTCCTGACTGGCTATTGGTGATCTGGTTCATCACCTGGTCGAGACTGAAGCTGGCCGGCTTCTGTCGAGGTGGAAACTGCTTGAAGCTGCTCAACCATTGCCCGACGTAAACTTGTGCGGGCGTGAGCAGGTAGATCCGGTCGATCCGCCAGCGCGAATAGTCGATGCTTTCGTATTCCGCTTTCTCGAAAGGATCGGCATGCAGGTCGAACAGCTTAGGCACGCGCAAGTGTACGAATGGCGTCTCCCATACGGCGAAGCCTTCGGCCGGTTGCTCCAGGAATAGAAGCTTCCAGCGGTTGTAGCGCAGGGCAGCAAGATCGCCGTCATCCGTCCAATAGAGAAATTCGTGACGGGGATCGTCCTGCGTGTCGCCCTTCAGGTACGGCATCAGGTTGTAGCCGTCCAGGTGGACCTTGTAGGTCATGTCGCCTGCCTGATAACCGGTCAACAACTTCTCCTTCACGTCGGGCACGCCCGCCGCAGCCATCAGCGTGGGCACCCAATCCTCATGCGCAGCGATATCGTTGATGGCGGTTCCAGGCTTAACCACGCCCGGCCAACGCACGACGAACGGAACACGGTATCCGCCTTCCCAGCTCGTATTTTTCTCGCCGTGGAAGGGAGTAGTTCCACCGTCGGGCCAGCTCATGGCTTCTGCGCCGTTGTCGCTGGTGAAGATGACGATGGTGTTGTCGGCAATCCCAAGGTCGTCGATCTTCTTCAGGATCACGCCGATGTTGTCGTCAAGCTGCGTCATGCCTGCGCCATAAAGACCCTTCTCGTTGATCATGGCCTCGTATTTCGGCGGCAAGTGTGTCCAGATATGCATGCGCGTGGTGTTGTGCCAGATAAAGAACGGCTTGCCTGCCTTCACCGAGCGGTCCATATCCTCGAGCGTGGCGGCCAGAAACTCGTCGTCAGCGGTCTCCATGCGCTTCTTGGTGAGAGGTCCGGTGTCTTCGCATGTCTGCTTGCCCCACGGGCCAAAACGCGGATCGGGAGGCGCGGGATTGTCGGTAGCGGTGGCTTTGCACTTGAAGACGCCACGCGGCCCAAACTCCGCCCGGAAGCTGGGATTCTTGGGATAGTCGATGTTCTCTGGTTCCTCCTCGGCGTTCAGGTGATAGAAGTTGCCGAAGAACTCATCGAAACCGTGGACGGTGGGCAGGAATTCGTTACGATCGCCAAGATGGTTCTTGCCATTCTGGAAGGTCATGTATCCGAGCGGCTTGAGCAGTTCGGCGAGCGTGGGGTCCTGTTTCTGCAAGCCCAGAGGCGAGCCCGGCAACCCGACCTTGGTCAGCCCAGTGCGAATCGGACTCTGTCCGGTGATAAACGCCGCGCGTCCGGCGGTGCAGCTCTGTTGCGCGTAGTAATCGGTGAACAGCGCGCCCTCGTGTGCCAGGCGATCGATGTTGGGGGTTTTGTAGCCCATCATGCCCTGGTTGTAGGCACTGATGTTCCAATAGCCGATGTCATCGCCAAAGATAACGATGATATTTGGCTTCTTCGCGCCGCCGGTCTGAGCCTGCGCGGTCGCATTTCCGCCGGCAAGAAAGCTCGACATCGCGAGCACACCAAAAGCTAGTCTTCGAACACTGGCACCAAAGTCCATGGTTCTCCTCTATTTAGTATTGCCCCTGCAGTATTTCTGGTTGGTTCCGCAAGCTTACCATCGCGCCGACTGTCAAGGCACTGCGAAAGTAGGAAAGGTGCCGCGCTTAGCCCGCCGCACTCGTGCCCTTCCCTGAATCTCCATGTACTAGTCAGTAATTTTCGGCTTCCATCTCCGGCTTTGCTCGTACCGTATCTCTGGCGCTACCCCTCCCCCCTCCCCCTATTCCATGAAATCAACAACTTGGCGAAAAAATCCTCGCAAAATCTTCAATCCAAAGGAGTTAAAGGTCAAAATCTTCAATCCATTGGACTTACAAGCCTATAGTTGCAAACAACCGCAACTAAGCAGGAGCATGACAGTACCTTTTACTAACTGCAGCGGAGCATTCGAAATTGTCAAAGAACCCGACTCCGAACGCCTCGTCTGGGCAGTCCCGCGAAGAGATGGCAGCCAGACACAGCTCCACCTCGGCCCTCAGAACCATCTGAGGCGCGTGGCGCTGCGACAGTCAAGAAAATTCCGCAGAAAATTGAGTGGGTAGTTCCAAAACGGGAATAAGGCGTTCAGGGTGAATTCCTCATGCGCCATCCCGGCTGGAATGTGCCCGCGACCGGCATCCGGTTTGGAGTCGAATTCGCTCGGACAAAGCCACTGGCTGGCATTGTTCCAGGATCGGTCTGACTGGCGAGACGAAGAAAGGCGGCCCCGGAAGGGAGGGCCGCCGGCTGTGTGGTGTGGAGTTGGACTACTGGCCTTCGTGCGCCTTCATCATCTCCTGTATCTGGGCTTTTACGGCGTCCAGATTGAAGCTTGCGGGCGACTGCATCGGAGGGAAATCGACGGCCGTCGCCGCCAGTTTACCTACCGTCTGCTGCACAACGACAAAGCGCCAGAACTCGCGCGCATAGAAGTCATTCATGTAGCCGCCGCCAAGGTTGTTCAAAGTCTCGCCGCGGACTGCCGGCGTGCGTTCGAACGGGTCCTGCCGAATGTTCACAATCGTGGGCATATCGGTAGTGACCTTTTCCCCCGGCCAGCCATACGGTTGCTGGAAGAACTGGAACTTGAAATCGTCGATGCGAATGGCCCCCAGGTGAGGACCACCGAAGTAGAAGATTTCGTGACGGGCAGAGGGTCCCTTACCCTCAAGAAGTGCCAACTGGTTATAGCCGTCCAGGTGGTTCTTGTAGGTACGGTCTCCGAGTTTCACGCCTTTCAGCAGTTCGTCGGTGATGTTGGAGTTGCCAGCCGCGGCGGAGAGAGTAGGTAGCCAGTCAAGGCCGGAGAAAATACCGTTCTCGACGGAACCCGGCTTGACGTGTCCCGGCCAGCGAATGATCGCAGGTACACGGAAGCCACCTTCGCCAACCGTCCCTTTGGTGTCTTTGAAAGGAGTCATGCCGCCATCCGGCCACGTAAACACTTCGGCACCGTTATCGGTGGTAAAGATGACGATGGTGTTGTCAGCCTCACCGATATCGTCCAGGTGCTTCAGAAGTTCGCCGACGCTGTCGTCCATCTGGGCCATGCCGGCTTCTTCCACGTTGTAGTTGCTGGTGGCGTTCATCATCGCCTGATACTTGGGCGGAAGGTAGGTGAAGACGTGCATACGAGTCGTGTTGTGCCAGATGAAGAAGGGCTTGCCATCTTTCTTGGCTTTGTCCATGAAGCCGTCAGTGCTCTGAACCAGCACATCGTCAAAGGTCTCCATGTCGTACTTGGCGGGGCGGCCCTTCTGCCAGTTCTGCATGTCCGTCATGTTGGGGAATGGCGCCAGCGGGCCTTCATCCACGATCTTCTGTTTGCCGACAGGTCCCCATCGGGGCTGGGCGGTCGCATCATCGCTATCAGTCGCCCAACAGTGCACCAGATTCCGCGGACCGGTTTTGTCGATCCAGTCCTGCGGGTAGTCGAACCAGTACGGGTCCGACATGGCGTCCAGGTGATAGAGGTAACCGAAGAATTCGTCAAAGCCATGTACACAGGGGAGGAATTTGTTCAGGTCGCCGAGATGGTTCTTACCGAACTGGCCCGTCTCATAGCCCATCGACTTAAGGACGGTGGCGAGAGTCACGGCCTGCGCAGGCAAACCTACGTCGGCTCCCGCCTGACCTACGGTCGTCATGCCTGTGCGCAGCGGCAGCTCACCAGTGATGAAGTTAGCTCGCCCTGCCGTGCAGCTGGCCTCGGCGTAATAGTCAGTGAACATCATGCCCTGAGAGGCAAGCTTGTCGAGATTCGGCGTCTTGCCCGACATGATTCCCCGGTGGTAAGCGCCGATGTTGAACCAGCCCACGTCGTCGCCCATGATCACCAGAATGTTGGGCGGTTTGGCGCTGGCTGCTTGCGCATGCGCCGTCGTGCCGCCACCCACCAGCATGAAGCTGGAGATGGCCAGCGCGCCCATCGTAAGTTTTCGAACACTTGCACCAAAATCCATACTTCCCTCTCCTCACAGATACTTCCGGTTAACGCAGCTAGTGGACGATTGCGATGAAATGACTTCGCAGATCAACGCACGAACAGAATCCGGCCTGACAGCCCAGCGTGGACGTAGCCCTAGACCTCTGCCGATGCAGCCTTGAGTAGCGTGCGACCGGCTGTGAATGTGTACGCGGTCTTGCCCCGCGACCGCTCCTTCAGAGGGTTACTGAGATGAAAGCGTTAGGGCTGACGAATAGTTGAGCACAACGGCGGCAGATTGGAAACTGGTAGTTCTTATAGGTTTTGCGATTGATGTCGTGGCAGTCGAGGTCCTTGTGACATGCCTTTCGGCTGCCCTGACTGATTGCTGAGAAAGGAAACAGGGGCGTGCGGAGTCGCACGCCCCTTAATGGTTGCCGCGGTTTAGCCGCCGGTGCCACATAGCTTTAGGTCACTTCGAGGTCGCGACTTCCGCGCTTCACTTGAATAGCTCCACCGTCGCGAACGGCTCGGCCGACCCCGGCCGGAAGCGATTGAGGGTAAAATTCGTCGGTTTCCCGGGCTGCACGTCGACGAGGACGTAGTTATATTCCTCGATCGGACTTGCGCCTTTCCAATACAAATCGGGCGGGTAGCCTTCGGGGACCTTAATGTGCGTTCTGCCGGGAAGAATCGGATCCTGTTCCGCGCCGCCGCCGCCCAGCAGCAAGTACTTCACGCCGTCCACTTGATAAAGCTCAGTCGTGTGCACGTGTCCGTTGAAGACGACGATGTCGAGGTCCTTGGCGTACGGGGCAATGGTCTTGTGGGGATTCTGTTCGGCGGGGATGGCTCCCATGCCAGAACGGCAGAATGCAGGGCTATGAAACGAGATGAAGACTTTCTTTGTACCGTTGGCTTTGGCTTCATCCAGCCACTTTTGTAGTTGCTCCATCTGCGCTTCGTAGGGAGGCCGGGTCGAGCCCCATCCCGATGGATCGCGATAGTCATATGCGCCGGTCCAGAGGAAGATAAAACGCACGCCCCGGTAATCGAACTTGTAGATGAGCTGCTTGTCAGACAGGCCGAGTTTCGTCAGGTAGGGAAAGGACGCCAGTAGTCCTTCGACGTCGGAATCGGCCCATACCTCGTGATTTCCAACTGCAGGAAAGACGCGGCCCGGCAGCCCCTCGGCCTTCATTTCCTTGTCCGGAGGCGGCAGTTGCTTTAGCACTTCTTCGTTCACCAGCTTCCAATACGGATTATCGGAGGGCTTACCGCCCTGCCTGCCCCACCAAACCAGATCTCCTGTGCTGACAAGGAACTTTGCCCGTCCGTCTTTAATGTCCCTCACTACCTCTCTGGCAACCCAGTCGCCGCCTTCCAGCCGAAACATCTGGCGGCTCACGCCGGGCAGGAGCTTCACGTCCTCGACCGATGCCTCCGTGACCCAGCCTTTGTCGAATTTGAGCGTGGTCACTTCGCTGGCAGTCATAAACGGCATGACCATCTCCACCAATTCTTTGGTGCCTGGGTCATAGATTAGCTTGACGTCCTTCTGCACCACCTCTGGCGCCACTTTTGCTGGCAGCACCAGTTCAAACATGTCAACCATGAGGTTGCGGGCTTGCGCCTCTTCACTCTGTTTGTAGGGGAGGTACATCATCGAGCGTGAGTCGCCGTATACAGCAAAAGAAAACCCGGAGGAGGCATCTGATTCCTGCTGCGCCTGAACACCAGCCGCGTTGAACATGGCCAGAGCAGCGACGATGGCACAGGTACCGAGCTTGAGATGAGTTATGAAGAGCTTCATATGGGTCCTTTCAATGTTGCCGGTGCAGCGACTGTAGTTGGTGAAGGACATAGTCTACCTCACCACAAAATTGTAGGTAGCAGCGGGCCGTCAGGCTGGACGCAGCGATTCTCCGCGCGCCAGGCGGCGGCAGATGTCCTTTATATCGCTGTCGATATGGTGCCAGTACTTCTGCAGTCCCGAGCAGAGATAATTCAGTCCAGGTTCGCCGTCGCGGGTGCGGATCAGGCGATTCTTCGGACATTCTCCGTTGCAGGCGAAGAGGAAGCTGCACTCGCGGCATTGCCGGGGAAGAGTATTGAACTTGGCAAATCCAAACTGCCGTTGCTCCTCGGAGAAGACCATGCGTGAACTGGAAGTTTCCAGGATGTTGCCGAGCTTGTATTCGGGATAGACGTAGTGATCGCACGAGTAGAGACTGCCGTCGTGCTCCAGGGCTACGCCTTTGCCGCAGAACTCGTGATAAATGCACAGTTGCGATTCTTTGCCCATCCACTGGGCCACGGCGGTTTCGAAATGATTGACGAACACCTTGCCGATATCGCGCCGGTACCAGTCATCCCAGACCTTGCAGAGGAAGTAGCCCCAATCGTCGGGATCGATCGACCAGTCGGTAACCACCGAATCCGGATTGCCCGGATGTGCGGCAGGCGAATCTTGAATCGGTAGAGAGTTCGGGTCCCACTTTTGCGGCGCGGTGTTGGTGAAAACCTTGGGCTCAACGCACGGGATAAACTGCATCTGCCGCGGACGAACCTCGTTCTTTAGAAAGCGATAAACATCCAGCGGCCGCCTGGCATTTACCCGGTTAATGACGGAGAGAGTGTTAAACGGAACACCGTGCCGATGCAGCATTTGCGATGCGGCGAAACACCTTGTCGAACGTGGGCTTGCCTTCTTTGGTCACACGGTACTGGTCGTGCAGCTCTTTCGGTCCGTCGATGCTGAGGCCCACCAGGAACTTGTGCTTCTTGAGGAACACGCCCCACTCGTCGTCGAGCAGGGTTCCGTTGGTCTGGAGATCGTTCTCGATGCGCTGATTGGGCTTCTTGTACTTCTGCTCGAGTTCCACCACCTTGCGAAAGAACTCCAGCCCGAGCAACGTTGGCTCGCCGCCCTGCCAGGAGAAGACCACTTCGTCGCGGTCCTGGCCTTCGATGTACTGCTTGATGTGGGTCTCGAGAATCTCGTCGGTGATGCGGAATTTAGAGGGGCTGCCGAGCAGGTCTTCCTTATGCAGGTAATAGCAATAAGTGCAATCCAGATTACAGATGGCCCCGACCGGCTTGATCATCGCGTGATAAGCCCTCGTGCCTCCCGGCTGGGCGGGAGAGGGAGAGAGGTCGGAGATCGTAACCAGGTTGCTCAAATCGGAGGCCACTCCCAGAGTCATTTCGCTGAGGCTGATGCCTGGTCTATGGTCTCAGGGTTGGGGCGAAGCATCCAGTGATCAAAGTCACAAACTGTCATTATTCTTGAGACGGAGCGAAGGCCTGGCGTCTTGCAGCGGACGAAGCCTGCAGACACGATAGCCGGAACTCCCACCGTTCCGTCCAGTACGAGCCTGGAACGATGGGAGCACCGGCTGATAATCCCGCGAGACTTTTAAGCGCCTGTAACGCGCTTCGTGCGCGCCAGCGTGTTACGCGGCAAGTTTGCGGCGCAGGATGCCCGCCAGTCCAAGGATTCCGGAGCCCAACATCACCAGCGTTCCGGGCTCGGGAGTAGTCGAAACGCCCTGGTCATACTGGAAGGTGTCCCAACCGATGCCGGCGGCATCGGTGATGTTATAGATCCGGATGCTGGTGACGTTGGTGAAGCTGCTGAGATCGACGTGATCGGGAGAGTAAAGCTGCGCGTTGCCCATGACGTCAACGGTGGAGTTGAAGACGCCGTTGGTAAAGACGTCGATCATCGCAACCACGCCCACGTCGTTAACGCCCATACCATCGAAGTTAAGATTCTTCACTGACGTAGAGAAGCTCAGGATGGTCTCTTCCGCGCAATTGATTCCCTGTCCGACCGGACCGCTACACAGGAAGTTCGGAGGCGTGCTCATGTACTGCGCCTGGGCAGTCACATAGTTGACGTTACCCTGGGTCGAAGAGAATAGAACGCCGGCATACTGATTGGTGATGACATCTCCGTCGCTCAAATTATCGAAATTTACTTCCACATGCGAGGCGAAGGCCGCCGTCGAAACTGCGGCAACCAGGGACAGAACTGCGATTACTCGAAACTTTTTCATTTCATCTCCAGAATTGAATACCGAGGCAGATTGTCGCTCCGCCGGATGGCGGAGTGTGGGAGCGATGACAGATACGGTGCGATCCTCGCCCCACTGTCAATGGTGCAAGAAGTGGGGTTAACGTTTCACTATTCAGGAATCGTGCAAATACTTGCAAAGTGGGACAAGGGCAGCGGTCCCGCTCGCCCTTGCCGCAAGCGCAACTAGCGGCAGGTCACGTCTATCCGTTGTAGTCAGGAAATCAGGGTTTCGTAGGGGCGGGGCCTGTCTGGAACCTCGTGACCTGCCCCGTACCTGAATTAATGTCACAGGTGAAAGTGAAATCATGCCAGCCTTGCGGAGAGCGGTATTGCCCGCTGCCGGTCAATCGCTGATTGCTTTCCAAAGTCAGCGTAGCTGGATCATCGGTGCCCAGGAACACCTTGTCGACGCCCTTCGCTTGCTTCTTCACGACAGGAAGTGCTGCGGGGCGGCAGATTAGCTCAGCGACCTTCTTGGTGTTGCTCCAACCTTCGGCGACTTGACGGTCGGTGGCGGCCTTGAGGGTCGCGATCTGCCGTGCCACGACAGCAGTCTCCGCCGGGGACAGTGCCGGTTCGCTGGCGGAGGCGAGAGTTGCGAATCCGATCAAGAGTGCGCCTCTTGCGGCTGTACGGCAGATCTTGCTCATTCGTCCTCAATCCGGTCGCGCACTAGTTGTGCGGCACGAACGGCGCGTTCTTATTGTTGGTGAGCGAGTTGTAGAGCGTCTCGATGAACAGATCGGACGTCATGAACTTGCTGGCATACTGCTTTTCCCACGGGGCCAGCACCTTGTCCTGCTTGATCTGATCGAGCGTCTTGCCCGCCGCAATCTCCTTCTGAACGGCGGCCGTCGTCTCTTTCAGCATCGTCGTGTACTCGCGGACTTCGTTGAGGTTGGAGAGCGCTCCATGGCCGGGGATCACCTTCACGTCGGGCGGCAACTGTGCCGCAACCTTCTCGCAGGCCGCGATCATGCCCTGCACGCTGCCTCCCGCATTGACGTCAATAAAGGGGAAGCCATAGCGCACGTAGTCGTCGCCCATGTGCACCACGTTGGCCTTGGGGAAGAACACGATGGCATCGCCATCGGTGTGCCCGGCGGGATAGTAGAGCGCGCGGATGTCCTCGCCATTGAGGTGCACGGTCACATCCTGCTGGAAGGTGATGATGGGCAGAGCGCCCTTAGGTGCGGCCTTCTGCTCGGTTGACATCGATCCGCCATTACCGGCCATGCCGCCGGTCTCCAGGCGCTTGCGTACGTTGTCCTGCGCGATGATCGTGGAGCCTCCAGTGGCGAAGGGCAGGTTTCCGCCGGTGTGGTCGCCGTGATAGTGGGTATTAATAACGAAGCGTACCGGCTTGTCGGTCACTCCGGTGCTCTTGAGCGCAGCGGCGATCTTGTCAGCCAGTGGCGCATACTCGTCGTCCACGATCACGATGCCGTCTTCGCCGATCGAGGCGGCGATGTTGCCGCCCGCGCCCTCGAGCATATAAATGTTGCCCGAAACCTTGGTGACCTTGATCTGAACCTTGCTGAAGTCCTGGTTCTGTGCGGACGCTGCGGCGAGCGGGATCGCCAGCAGCAGAGCGAAGCGAGCGAGTCGAGGCATAGCTTGTTCCTCTCCGGAGAAGGCGCGAATTATAGCATTCGGGGTACCTTCCCTTGTCTCTAATCTAAAAGCACTATTCTCCCGGCAGTGCGATTTCAGGTACGATTCCCGAACTCCTCATGCGTAAACCCTCGAAGCAGTTCTGGATTCGACTTGTGGCGGTGGTGGCGTGCTGCTACGTGCTGTTTCTCGTTTTCATCGGCTGGGCGATGCGGCAGCCGCCGGAGAAATTCGGCCGCATCATGTCCCGCATGCCGATGCCGGCGATGATGATTTTCCCGTTCGAGACTATGTGGACACGCGCCCGGGCGGGCTCAGTGCAACTCGGCGAAGAAGCTCCCGACTTCCAGTTGCCGTCGCTCGACCACAAGAGCGAAGTGCAGCTCTCGTCGTTCCGCGGCAAGCAGCCGGTGGTGCTGGTCTTCGGCAGCTATACCTGACCGCCATTCCGGCGGGAGGTTCCCGCCCTCAACAAGCTCTACGAGCAGTATGGCAAGCAGGTCGCGTTCTACGCGGTGTACATTCTCGAGGCGCATCCCAGCGACGTCTGGCAGATGCAGAGCAATATCCGGGAGAAGATCGTCTTCGCCAGTCCCAAGGACGAAGATGAGCGGACCAACGTCGCCGGCGCCTGCGTTCGCAAGCTCGGCATCAAGTTTCCGGCCATCATTGACGGCTTTGAGAACCGGACCGAGATCGCCTACACCGGCTGGCCGGATCGTCTGTACCTGATCGATCGCGACGGCAAGGTCGTCTACAAGAGCAAGCCGGGCCCATTCGGATTCAAGCCCGATCAGCTCGAAGCCGCGCTGAAGAAGCTGCCGCTATCGGAGAATGTAGCGGCCCGCTAGATTGGCAGGTAAGCCATCTTTAAGACCCGGCCGGTTCCATTTGCAGCTGCTCTGTCGCTGGCGCTTTCTTGCGCCTGAGCAGCAGCACCGCGGTGATGCCGAACGGGACGTTCTGGGTGAAGATCTCGACGGTGTGCATCAGTCTCAATTCGCCAGGCAAGATCGGGTTGGGGACCATCAACGGTGCAACTCCACCGATGATCCACAGCAGCAGCCCGACATAAATTGCGGCATTCCAGCGCTTCATCCTTAAGCTGAGGATGATTGGCGCGATCCCGAGGGTCATGAGTGCGCCTCGGCCAATCTGTATGAGAGGAAACCACAGTCCAAGGCCTGCGAGCGGTCTCCTGCGCGCCCGCCAGCGGGCCCGATCCTGAGTAGTAAGTTTTGGTAAAAAGAAAAAAAGCTATCGCGCCAAACGCGTAGTAGTAGATGGAATAGGCGATGCCTGAACCCAGCACTCGAAGGACGAAGCGTGGCGCTGGCGGCATGAGGTGCGGCTGGCCTGCACTGTCGTGCAGCCTCAACAAAGAAGAGACAACTGCGATGGCGATGGCAAGCAGTGAGTAGAGAACCGAAGCGCCGATCAGGCTCGTGATCTGTTGCTGGCGTGTTTGATGAATGAAGATCACTCCTTCGCTCCATAGGCAGATCACGGTGACCGTCATGAGCGCGCACCAGACGGCGGTGAGCCGTCGCCGTGTGCTCATCGGCCCCCTCAACAGGTACGGGACGAAGGCGGCCGCGATGACTAACCCGGAAGCGTATTGCCAGGCAGGATGTCCGGTGCCCCCGGCGGCGAAGATCATGATACTGGCGGCAATCAGGCAACAGAGGATCGCGCGCAAGAACATGTCGGGCTCCCTGCTGAAACGGTCACTGCTCGCGAATACTCTGAAGGGTAAATCTGCTCGAATCAAGCGAAATCATCCATCACGAAGGCTGTGCTGCGGGCACTATAATCGTCCGGTCATGCGCCGAATCGTGCTATGTCTTGCGTCGATCGTTGTCGCCGGTTGCCTGGTTGCCGCCGCCGCGCAGACTGGCTCGGCGCCGTTGGTGATCACGACCCCGGCCTCGCAGTCTGCCGTGCTTGGCAAGACGTTCACCCTGACCCTCGCAGCGAAGGGTGGCTCGGCTCCTTATGTATGGCAGGTGGGCGACGGGACTCTGCCGCCCGGGCTCTCGCTGGACCCTAATTCGGGTGTTATCAAGGGCACGCCGAAGCAGGCGGGCGAGTTCTACTTTACCCTGGCGGTCGCGGATGCCGGCGGACCGCCGCAACGGGTGCAGCGCGAGTTCACGCTGACCGTGACGGGTCCGAGCACGCCGCTTGACCATCGAGTGGAAGGAGCCTGCGGCCGTGCATGGCGACGCCATTCGAGGCTCAGTCATCGTAGCCAATCATTCGGATCAACCATTTGACCTGACAGTAATTGTGCTAGCCGTGAATGAGATTAGCAGGGCTACTGCGCTGGGCTATCAGCACTTCACCATGCCGCCGCAGAGTAACCAGACGATTCCATTCGGGGCAAGCCCGGGAGCTGGGCACTACATTGTGCATGCCGACGCCATCGCGGAAGTGGCCAGCACCGACTCCATCTATCGCGCGCGTAAGCAGACATCGACGCCGCTGCACATTCCATAGCTTGCAGCCGGACGTGTTGTTCAGCGCTTGCAGGGATCGGCGGAGGCGATCTACACCAACGCGATCTCGATCCCGGCTTTGCGCAGCGCACGCAGGTCGGCCTTAGGGATCTGCTTGTCGGTAATCACTGCGTGAATATTGCCGATGGGTACGATCGATGACAGGCTGGAGCGTCCGAATTTGCTGGAATCGCATACTGCAACGACGCGCGCGGCAATGCTCACCATCAGGCGGTTCAACTGAGCCTCCAGCAGGTTCGGAGTCGAGACTCCGGACTGCGTGTCGAATCCGTCCACACCGAGAAAGACGATGTCAGCCTTCAGGCGGCGCAGGCTCTCTTCTGCGATGGGGCCGACCAGCGAGAACGAATTCTTGCGCAGCATCCCGCCGGTGAGGATGACGTCCACCTTGCTGCCGGCCAGTTCACTGGCAATATTGATGGCGTTGGTGATGATGGTGAGCTGCTGAAAGTCGCGCAGGGCACGAGCGATGGCGGTGGTGGTGCTGCCCGAGTCGAGAATGATCGACTGGCCTTCCCTCACCATACGGGCCGCGGCTTCCGCGATCTTCAGCTTCTCGCGGGGATGCTGCATCTCGCGCTGGGTAAGATCGCGGTCCGACTCGGAGCCGGCACGAATCGGCAGCGCGCCGCCATGCGTGCGATAGATTAATCCGCGCTCGTGCAGCAACTCCAGGTCGCGCCGGATGGTGATGTCGGAACTGCCGAACTTTCTCGCCAGCTCCCGCACCAGTGCCCGGCCGTTTTGATTCACGAAGTCGACGATCGATCGGCGGCGCTCTTCGTTGAGCACCGACACGCGCTTGTTGGGCATCTGTCTCCGCTGTTGACCAAGGGGGCGCTCGTCCCCGCAAAGGTCAAATACGATCCTATTCGATCAAGAGCGAACAAGGAACTGGAAAGCGTTTTCACCACCGAGACACCGAGGCACGGAGAGTGAGGAGGGCGAAATCATGAGGTCGTGAATTCTTGTGGCCACGTCGAGCTTTCGCAACCTACCGATTTAGAAACTCGACCAGCTTAGGGATCACCTGGTCCGGAGCTTCTTCCATCAGCCAGTGGCCTGAGCCGCGCACCACAACCCCTTCGACATTGGTGGCGACCAGCTTCGCCTGCTGAATCAGGAAGTCGCCGGAAGCCTTTTCGCCGGTCAAGACCAGCACGGGCATCGGCAGAGGGGTCTTGGCGAGTTCGGCGAATTCCTTCGCATCCTGCTCAAACGCGCGGAAGTACTCGAACCCAGCGCGCATGTGGCCGGGACGGGCATATTCCGAGGCGTAGAATTCGCGATCGGGCTCGGGAACCGAATGGTTGCGATCGGCGGCGAAATCGTTCCAGAAGTGTTCGAGGTAGATACGTTCGCGGCCCGCTACCAGCGCCAGCGGCGTCTCGCCGTAGAAATGAAAGTGCCAGAGGTCGCGCATCAGCCAGACGTTCGTCCAGTCGCCGATGCCGGGCAGGAAGGCGTCCATCAACACCAGGCGGTCGACCTCGCCGGGATGCTGCGCTGCGTATGCGTAGGCCACCATCAGGCCGATGTCATGGCCAACCAACCGGATGCGCTCAAACCCCAGGCTGTGAACCAGGGCGTGGATATCCTCGGCCATGGCGGCCTTGGTGTAGCCGTTGACCGGAGCGGACGATTGTCCGGCGCCGCGCAGGTCGGGCGCGATGACGGTGTGGGTCTTCGCCAGTATGGGGATCAGAGGCAGCCACATGTGGCTGGTCTCGGCGTAGCCATGCAGCAGCACCACCGGGTCGCCCTGTCCGGCGAATAAATAATGCAGTTGTACTCCATTGACGTCGGCGAAGAGGCTCTGCGGGCTTGCGCGGGAGATCCCATGGGCGCGGCCCTCCTGGGGAATGAAAACGGTTGATGTGTCTCAATCATTCGCAGCTGTCGCGAACGCGTGAAAGAGCCGACATCATACTTCAAGAGAAGGGGCAACGTGAAATCGGCACACGTCGTATCGAAGGGCAATTAGAGCGGGACACACTTCCGAGACTCCCACTCAAGCAAACCGGCTTGAGTGGGGCACCCGAATGTTTGGTCGGACACGCGCTATGTATCTATCTCGGTCTGCCGATCCAGGAATATTGCCAGGCAAACGAGATGCTCTGGTAGTCGCCGCCAAACCGCACGTAAGCCCCATTGCTGTAGCTGAGCTTTAAGTTCTGGTGCTTGTCTAACTTCAGCGATCCCGTCGCGCCGATGCGCGAACCGGTCTGCCGGCTTTCTAGATTGGCAATGCCATTCAGGCTGGTGACTCCTCCGAACCAGAAATTGCCGTCGAGTGACACCCAAGTCCGCGTTTTCCAGTCGTGGCTCAGATGACCTTCGAAGGCAACAATGGGCTTCTCCGATTGCTCATTCTTCCCCGTGTAATACTGGGGATTGAGGGTGTAGAACCAAACCCCGCCGTAGCCATCCAGCACCACTTTGCCCCATCGCTGGGAGTATCCCAACTCAGGCCGGAAGGCCCAGCGATTCGCGCCCCAGTTGATCAGCTTGGTCGGATCGTACTGACCGGTCGGCGCAACCACCTTCAGGCTTACTCCTATCAACGTCTTCTGGTGCCATTTGTGAAAGTCCTTGGGCTCCAGCGGCGGGCCGCCTTTCAGATTCACCGCCAACCGATAGGTCGAGTCGAGCAGGCCGGAACGGTAAATCGTCTGCGACCCTTCTCCGACATCTCCCGAGAAGTGCCCGACCGCGTAGGGCAGCGAGGCAGTAAAGTTGGCGAAGTGCCCGAACATGTTGAAGGAGTGGTAATAGCTCAATACAGGTACGTTGTACTTGCCCTTCGCGTTGGTGACCGGGATTACCCCGTTGAACTGCAGACCACCGTCGTAGAAGCCGTAAGTTACCGTAATCGCATTGGCCCGCAGCGGAGTGATGGTGTAGGCGCGCGGCGCAAGGTCCTGCGCGCCGAGCTGCGGGACGAGGCAGAGGGCGAACAGGAGCAGCAGGGCGAGCCTTGGAAAGAGCCGCATCGTGAATCAATGTGCCAAGCTTCGATGATGAAGGCATCAAAGTTGTACCGCCTGGCAGCGTCAATTACAAGCCAGAGAAGTTGTAGTTTTGTTCCGTCATTTTGCCAGACGGGACAGGGCGGAGAGTTTCCTTAGTCCTGACGACCCGTCCAGAATTGCCATTACGCGCCCTCTTGAGGCGAGAAGTCTGCTTTTCGCTAACCGGGGAAGAGCAGGTCCCTCTCTGATGGCCGCAATGACAATCCTTAGGAGGCTTCCGTGTCTCGGTGCCTCCGTGGCGAAAGGCTCTTCAGTCGATGGTGACCGACTTCACCAGGTTGCGGGGGCTATCGGGGTTGCAGTCCTTTTTCACCGCGATGTGGTAGGCCAGCAGTTGCAGAGGCACTGCTTCGACGATGGGCAGCAGCAACTCATCGAGCGCGGGCAGATAGAAGGCGTAGGTACCCAGCCGCTCGATTTCGCCATCACCTTCAGAGGCCACGAGAATCTGCCGCTTGGTATGTTCGCCGATCTCTTCCAGCGAAGAGAGCGACTTCTCGTAGCGTAACATCGATCCTTTATCGTGCAGGTCGCGGGTGACGATGGCGACCACCGGCAGATGTGCGTCCAGCAGCGCGGTGGGGCCATGGCGCAGTTCGCCCGTCGGATAGCCCTCGGCATGAACGTAGGAAATTTCCTTCAGCTTGAGCGCGCCTTCCAGCGCAATGGGATAGTGCACGCCGCGGCCGAGGTAGATGAATACGTCGTCGCCGTAGAAGTCCTGCGCGATAGCTTCCGCCTGCGCGTCAAAGCGCTCGATCAATGCAGGCAGAATTTCCGGCAAGCGTGACAGCGCCATCACTCGCGAGGCGACTTCTCCCGGACTGAGCGTCGCCTTGTGCGAGGCAAGGAAGAGCGCCAGCATGTACATCGCAGTCAGTTGCGTGGTGAAACTCTTGGTCGCAGGAATGGCGACTTCCCTGCCGGCACAAGTGAAGAAGTTGGCATCGGCCTCACGCGAGATGGTCGAATCGACAACGTTGGAAACAGAGAGCGTCTTTTTGCCGTTCTCATGCGCGATGCGCTGTGCGGCCGTGGTATCAGCGGTCTCACCTGACTGGGTAATCGCGACCACCAGCGAGCCGCCTCCATTCAGTGGCTTGCGGTAGCCGTACTCGCTGGCGTGTTCCACGTCGACCGGAAGCCCGGCCAGTTCCTCGATCATCAGCTTGCCGCACAGTCCGGCGTGGCGGCTCGAGCCGCTCGCAACGATGTTGACCGAGTGCAGCGCCGCCAGTTCGTCCGAACGGAACGGAGAGCGATCCAGGCGGACGGAATGAGTTACGGGATCGAGGTGCCGCTCGATGGTGGTGCGAATGGCGTCCGGCTGCTGGTAAATCTCCTGCAGCATGTGGAACGGGAAGCGATGCGAATCAGCTGGCGCATTCGATGGCGGCATAGAAACGATCTCCTGTATGAGGAAGACCACGGAAACCCGGCGACGAAGGACGTGCTCGGTGCGCCGCTTAGCGATTGCGTTCCGGGGCGCGAGGGCGAGTCAACGCCGCCGAAAGCTTCTAAAGCTTCGCACTCGCCTTCGTCGGCGAGTTTTCCGCGACTTACATCATACTAATCTAGCAAAAACGATCATAAAAGAACAGAAAAACGATCACAATCGATCATTTAACTTGCGCGGGTTGTGCGGTAAGTGCACAATGGAACCGCCGGATCATGGGCTTTCCCGCCCGGATTCCCGCCCTTTGCCAATCAATCCATGACACGAACCGTTCTTGTGCTCCTGCTGTTATCCAGCCTCGCTTTCGGCGCGGATTCTGCTGCCAACCCGTCCCCCTCGTCCCTCAACCTCATGCCGCTTCCCGCCTCGATACAGCTGCGCCAGGGAAGTCTGAAGCTCGACGGCTCGTTCGCCATCGCAGCGACTTCTTACTCGGATGCCCGTCTGGAGCGCGCAGTCAGACGCCTGCAGCAGCGCATCGAAGGCCGCACCGGCGTGCAGTTGCCGCTGGGCTCTCGTCAAAAGCGGCGCCGGCAGCGCTCACCATCGAAGTCGCCGCCAGCCGGATCGCAGTATCCCAAGCTCGGCGATGATGAGTCCTATTCGCTGGAGATCGGCAGTGACCGCGCGACCTTGAAGGCCAACACCGTGACCGGAGCGATTCGCGGCATGGAGACGGTGCTGCAACTCGTCTCCGGCGGTCAGGGCGGCTACTTCCTTCCCGCGATTTCCATACAGGACAAACCGCGCTTCGCCTGGCGCGGCCTGATGATCGACGTCTCGCGCCATTGGCAGCCCGTCGATGTTGTGCTGCGCAACATCGATGCGCTCGCGGCTGTGAAGATGAATGTCTTCCACTGGCACCTGACCGACGACCAGGGCTTCCGCATCGAAAGCAAAAAGTATCCCAAGCTTCAGGAGCTAGGCTCCGACGGCCTCTACTATACGCAGGATCAGGTACGCCAGGTGATTGCTTACGCCGCCGATCGTGGCGTACGAGTTATTCCCGAGTTTGATTTGCCGGGTCACGCGACCAGCTGGTTCGTGGGCTATCCCGAGTTGGCCAGCGCGCCCGGGCCTTATCAGATCGAGCGCAAGTTCGGCATCTTCGACGCGGTGATGGATCCGACGAACGAAGAGGTCTACAAGTTCCTCGACGGCTTCTTTGGCGAGATGGCGCAACTCTTTCCCGACGAATATGTGCACATTGGCGGCGACGAGAACAACGGCAAGGCGTGGAAGGCCAATCCCAAGATTCAGGAGTTCATGCAGAAGCACAACCTGGAGGACACCGCCGCGCTCCAAACCTACTTCAGCCAGCGGTTGGTTAAGATTCTTCAGAAGCACGGGAAAAAGGTAGTTGGTTGGGATGAAGTGCTCGCGCCCGATCTACCGAAGGATGTCGTGATCCAGTCGTGGCGCGGCACCAAGTCGCTGGCCAATGGCGCAAAACTGGGCTACTCGGGCATTCTGTCGCAGCCGTATTACTTCGATCATATGGGGCCGGCGGAATACTTCTACCTCAACGATCCATTGCCGGCTGACAGCGATCTCACGCCCGAGCAGGCGGCGCGCATCATCGGCGGCGAGTCGTGTGCCTTTGGTGAGTTCCTGTCGCCCGACAACATCGATAGCCGCATCTGGCCGCGCAACGCCGCGCTGGCTGAGCGCTTGTGGTCTCCGCGCAACGTGACCAATGTGGCTGACATGTACCGGCGACTCGACGTGGTCAGCGTGGGGCTCGAGCTAGACGGCCTGACCAACGAATCGAGCACGGCGAAGATGCTGCGGCAGATCACCGGCATACGTGAGTTAGGTGCGCTGAATGTGCTGGCGCAAGTGGCTGAGCCTTTCGGCATCTCGTTTCGCGAAAATCTGCTCTCGGGCGAAACGCAGCTCACACCGCTGGTGCACGTGACCGACGCTGTCGTTCCGGACGCGCCGTTTCGGCGGCTGTTTGCCGCGAATGTCGACGCGCTGTTGGGCGACGCGCCGAAGTTCTGCCGCCGGCCGGGATCAACTGGCGCGCGATTTCGAGATCTGGCGTGATCTCGGCCCGAAGTTTGCCGCGATGGCCGCGAATGCTCCGATCCTCGCCGATTGTGGTCCGCGAGTGGAGACGCTCGGCAAACTGGGAACCACGGGACTTGAGGCACTTGGCTTTCTGCAAGCCGGAGCGGAGCCTCCGCCGGCCTGGAAAGATGCCGCACTGCAACTGGTCAACGACGCCGAGAAGCCGGACAAATCGATTCTCAAGCTGGCGTGGCTATCTTCGTATCGTGCGCTGATTCTCGCCGCTGCAAACATGGATGGGCTCAAGACCACCTCGCCGCAACTATGGAAGCAGCAGGTATTGGACGGAGCCGCGAAGCAGGAGCCGGTGGCGAAGTACACGTGGTGAGAGAGCGTGCGATCGCATTCCTGGCGGAAGCGCGGGCCTGAAGGCTTGAGCTCGAATCGCATGCGCCGTCGCTGCCGGCGAAACAGCAGGTTCCTCCACTTCGGGGCTGACGCCCCTTCGGTCGGAATGACGGATGTTAGTTTTGAGCAGAGAGCATGGACTCCAACGTCGACGACCGATTGTTCACCCTCGAAGCGCACGGCGAAGCCACCCTGCTTCGGCTCGTCTCGGAGGACGGAACCAACCGACTCAGTCGCGCTCGGGTGCTCGCGCTGACGGCCGCGATCGAGGACCTTGCCTCGCATCCTCCCCATGCGCTCATAATTGCTGGCAACACGAAGTTTTTTTCTGCTGGAGCTGATCTTAACGAAATCGCCGCACTAGCCGGTCCGGAGTCACTGCGCTTCGCGGCTCTGGGACAGCGGCTGATGAATGCCGTCGCAAGCTTCCCTGCTCCGACCATAGCCGCTGTGCACGGCTACTGCATGGGCGGAGGACTCGATCTGGCGCTCGCCTGTGCGCGCCGCATCGCCAGCCCACACGCGATCTTCGGACATCGCGGAGCGGCGCTTGGCCTGATCACCGGTTGGGGAGGAACGCAGCAACTGCCGCGATTGATTGGTAAGGCCCGCGCGCTGCACATGTTTCTCGCCGCCGAGAAGGTGCATACACAGGAAGCGCTGCGTATCGGCCTGGTCAATGCCGTCGCCGACGACCCTCTGACAAGAGCGCTGGAGTGGGTGCACGAGCCAGGCTGATTTTTCGCCCGAGGAAGTGAGAAACGCGCATGAACCAGGAGCCGGGGCCCGCTCATCGTGACCGGGCTGTAAGGGTCCATCCTCAAGAAGCTGTCTACGATTTCGGCTTCACTGGATATTGCTGGAACATCTTGTCGACCGCCTTGTGGACCTGGTTCTGCAGTTTCTTTTTCTCATCGCTGAGCTTTTCGACCGCCTCGCCACGCCAGATCAGTTTCTTTTGGTCGGCGTTGATGACGTCGACCACAAGCTGTCCCTTCTTTATAGTGACGGCGGTTGTGCTGCCCGGCATCATCCCCCACATGCCGTAGGTCATATCGAAGGGTGGAATGCCCGGCATGCCGCCGTACAGCGGGTCAATATAGCTGACGCTCATATCGTGGTCCATCGAGCCGTACATCCGGATGTAGAGATCCGGATTGGCGTCCACTTTCGTCAGGCCGCGCTTGGCAAGTTCTTCCTCGATTGAACCTTGAATCTCCAGCGCTAGAATGGGACGGGATACGGCGTCATGGTGTCCCCAGGCATAGGTCTTGAATTGCGAGAAGTCGAGGCTCTTGTCGTACTCGACCTTGATTTTCTGGGCTTGCGCTCCCGCGCACAGCAGCAACGCCAATACGCACCAGCGCGCTATCCACGAAGATACCCGGGCAACCTGCAAGCACATTCACCACTCCTCGATCGGAACTTTATGGGATCAGCGGTATTAGAACACATACCGTTACATGTTCGCGCAGGCTGCGACTGCCAGGAACGCCTACTCGTAGCGCAGCGCCTCCACCGGATCGAGGCTGGCGGCCTTTACCGCCGGATACATTCCGAAGAACAGGCCGACGCTCATCGCCATGAGCACCGCGGCGAGTACAGCCCATGCCGGAACCGAGGTCGTTAGAGAGGGAAAGGCGAGTGGCAGTGCGGCGGCGGCGGCCATCCCGACAATGACGCCCAGCAACCCGCCAAGTCCGGTGAGCACAATCGCCTCGATCAGGAACTGCCGGATCACGTCGCCGCGCCTGGCGCCGATCGCCTTCCGCACGCCGATCTCGTGAGTGCGCTCGGTCACCGACATCAGCATGATGTTCATCACGCCGACGCCGCCCACCAGCAGGCCGATCGAGCTGACGATGACGGTCATCAGCGCGACCGTGCTCATGATCTGGCGAAAGGTGGTGGCGATAGCTTCGGCGCTGGTGATGGCGAAGTTGTCAGGCTTGTCAAAGGGCACGTGGCGGCGGCGGCGTAACAGGCCGCGAATTTCGTCTTCGGCTTCGGCCTTCATCCCCGGATACGCCTCAGCGCCGATGAAGTGCTCGTCGTCCATTGGGTAGTGTTTGCGATAGGCGTTATAGGGAATCTTCACCAGCTTGTCGGCCGAGTCATCGCCCAGAAACTGGCCCTTGCGCTTCTCCATCACTCCGACGACCTGGTACGAGATGCCGTCCACGAGAATCATTTTGCCGAGCGCGTCATTGGCCGGGAAGAGCGCGGTGTTGATCTCGTCGCCGATCACGGCTACATCGTTGCTGTGCAGGTCTTCCACGTCGGAGAAGAATCGGCCCTGCGCCACCTGGGCGTTGTAGACATCCTGATAGGCGGGGGTCGCGCCGGTGAAGTCCAGGTCACTGACCTCGTGGCCGGCAAAGCGCGCGGTAGGCGGGGTTCGCCGCGGCCCGTCCATGGCAATGTGGGGCATCACCTCGGCGGTGACGTTCTTCACGTGTGGGCACTCGGCCATGGATGGCCTTGGCATCGTCCAGCGTCAGCGGCTTGCGGGCGCGCTCTTCGGCGGTCAGGCGGCCGGTACGGATGCCGACATCGAAGCGGAAGACGAACAGCGTGTTAGTGCCGTAGTCGTTGAGGTAGTCTTCGATGCTCTTATTCACGCCAACCAGGATCGAAGCCACGAAGATCATGGCCGCCACGCCGATAACGACGCCGAGCACCGTAAGGAAGGAGCGCGCTTTGTGCTCGCGCACCGTATTCAGGGCCATCCGCGAATTTTCGCCGACGTTGAAACGCATGGATGTGTAAGGGGTAAGGAGCCCTTCTGTTATTCCCCATGAATTGTCATCACGAGGTCGCGACGGCGACCGAGGGATCTGCTGTTTGCGAGTACCTTCCCGAATCCGAGGAAAGCAGATGCCTCGCTCCGCTCGTCATGACAATTCAAAAACGCAGTCTGTTCAACCGCAACCCCCTATGCCTCGAAGCGCAGCGCCTCGATCGGGTCCAACCGCGCCGCCTTTCGTGCCGGGTACACGCCGAAGAACATTCCCACAGCTGACGAGATCACGATGGACACAACCACCGCCGTGACCGGCACTGCCATGGGCACCGGCGTGGTATTACGCACGATCACGGAAAGAATCCACGCGATCAGAACACCTATCGCGCCACCCACCAGCGCCATGACCGTGGACTCGACCAGGAACTGCAGCAAGATGTCACGTCGTTTCGCCCCCAGCGATTTGCGAATACCGATCTCGCGGGTGCGCTCGGTGACCGACGCCAGCATCACGTTCATGATGACCACGCCCCCAATCACGAGGAAGATCGACACCAGGCCCACCATGCCCGACGCCAGTGTGCCCGTCAGGTTCTGCCACAGTTCCATCAGATTGTCGCTGGCCACCATGCCGAAATTGTCCTTGTCGTCTGGTCCCAGATGGCGGCGGGCGCGCATCATCACGCGAGCCTCCTCGCGGGTTCGCGCCATCCACTCGGCCCCCTGCGCCTGCACACGAATCGACAGCGACTTATTGCGGCCATAAAGCTTCATCCAACTTTCGATTGGCACATAGGCGAAATTGTCCTGCGACTGGCCGAAGACGGTGCCAACGGGCTTGGCCACTCCGATGACGGTGAACTCCTGCCCATCGATGGCCACCGTCTTGCCGAGCGCTTCGGCATCGGGAAACAGCTTGCTCGCCACCTCGGAGCCGACCATGGTCACCATGGCGTGATGCTGGTTGTCGCTATCGCTGATGTAGCGACCCACCGTCGGCTCCACGGTATCGATGTCGCCCATGTTAGCGGTGACGCCGCGGATACTGACATCTTCCAGACTCTGCCGTTCGGAGCGAACCATGCCATTGTTGTTGACCTGCACCCCGACGGCGCGCGGCAGCTTCAGCCCGTCGCGCAGAGCCTCATAATCTTCCCAGGTGATGTCTCGGTTACGCCGAAGGGCCTTGACGTAGGCCTGAGAGTCGCTGATGACCCCCATTTTGTTGACGATGAATACATTCGATCCGAGATTCGCCACCCGGTCGGCAAAGTAGCCGTTCATGCCGCTAATGAGCGCCACCACCAGGATGAGGGTCGAAACCGAGAGGATGACGCCCAGCAGCATCAGGAACGAGCGCAGCTTGTGAGCACGCATGGTCTGCAGCGCAATCATGGTAGGCTCGCGGAAGATGTGACCCCGGAGCGCACGCCTCTCTGCAGCACGGCGGGAAGGCGATCTTGCAAGAGCAGTCACAGCGGCTGGACCTTGCACGTCTCTGACAGACATGGGATGGTAAATGACCTCGAGCCCTCAACCTGGCGTGGAGTTAGTTTAAACCTTCCGGTCAACGCTCACGTGGGGCAAGAACTTCCCAGCGATCGCGCACTGGATTGGCCCTGGTCGAAAAGCCCTGTAAACTAAAGCCATTCCCAGGCGTCCAAAGAAGGCGAGTATTCTCGCAGTTTTGCATCGGAAGATATGAACATCTCTGAAGCCATCCGCATAGCCCTGCTGTCGCTGTGGGCGAACAAGCTGCGCTCCGTACTTACGCTGCTGGGCGTGGTCATCGGAGTGGCGGCGGTCATCGCGGTGGTGACCTTCGTCAACGGCATCAACGGCTACGTGGCCGAGAAGATCTTCAATCTCGGGGCGGACGTTTTCATTGTCAGCAAGCTGCCCAACGTGGTGACCGACGTCGACGAGTTCATCGAGGGCAACAAGCGCAAAGACATCACCATGGATGAGTACCAGGCCGTGGCCGAGGGGTGCAGTGCCTGCAAGATCGTGGGAGCGGCGGTGCGGAATTTTACCGGCAACGTGGCGTATGGCACCCAGAACAGCACCGACACCGTCGTTCGCGGCTGGAGTCCCAGCATGGCCCAGATCTATGACCTCGACCTTGTAGCGGGACGGATGCTGAATCAGACGGACGAGTCCGCAACCGCGGCAGTGGTGATCATTGGACAGGATATCCGCGAGAACCTGCTGGGCGACACCGATCCGCTGGGCAAGGAAATCCGGGTCGACGGCAGGGAATATCGCGTGATCGGCGTCGGCAAGAAGGAAGGCAAGACGCTCGGGCAGAGCCGCGATAACTACGTCATCATGCCTATTGCTTCCTGGTTCAAGGCCTACGGCAGCCACAACAGTCTCAGCATCTGGGGCAAAGCTTACGATGTGGGCGCACCGCTCGAGCAGGCCATTGACCAGATGCGGGTTGTGCTGCGTTCACGACGGCATGACCGCGTCGGCGAGAAGGACAGCTTCGTAATTGAGACCAACCAGAGCTTCCTTTCCATCTGGGCCGACCTCAGCGGCACGTTCTTCATTGTCATGATCGTGATTGCGTCGATTTCGCTGATCGTCGGCGGCATCGTGATCATGAACATCATGCTGGTATCGGTCACCGAGCGCACGCGTGAGATCGGCATACGCAAAGCCCTGGGAGCGCGGCCGCGCGACGTGTTGCGCCAGTTCCTGATCGAGTCGGTCACCATGGCGATCATCGGCGGGCTGATCGGGGTTGCCGGTGGAGTCGGCATCGCCAAAGTGGTGACGCTCGCGATCGGTATGCCCTCCGCAATCAAAGGATGGGCCATCGTCGCCGGGCTCGTGGTGTCCGCCAGCGTGGGGATTTTCTTCGGGGTTTATCCGGCACGGAAGGCCGCCAAGCTGGACCCGATCACGGCATTGCGGTTTGAGTTGTGAGTGGCGGGCACTTCCGATTGTCATGACGAGCGTAGCGAGGCATCTGCTTTTTCATTAAAGTTGCGCCGCTGCGTGGTAACAGCAGATCCCTCGCTGCGCTCGTGATGATAATTCGCAGGCTACGGATGACAAGGCCCCTTGGTAAACAATCAGCGTTGTAGCAATCGATAACCATCCATTATGCGTCGCAGCGACTACAAAGAGATTCTCCGCATGGCGCTGGAGACGATCGCCAAGAACAAAATGCGATCCGGCCTGACCGTGCTGGGCATTGTGATTGGCGTGATGATGGTGATCGTCATCTCGTCGGTGGTGCGCGGCTTGAACTCCAATGTGGAGGGCATGGTCAAGGACATGGGATCCGATATCATTTTCGCCTTCCATATTCAGCCCTTCACCTTCGGGCGTCCCACCACGGAGATGCTCAACCGCAAGGAGTTGACCCTCGACGACGCCTTGGCCATGAAAGATCTGCCACATGTGAAGGCCGTCACCGACGGCGTGCGGCTGGTATTGCCGCAGTTTGGCACCGGCTCGTATGCGGTGAAATACGAGGGCCGCAAGAGCAAGAACACCATCCTCGACGGCGACCTGCCCAGCTACGATGGATGTGTTCGATCTGAAGCTGGAGAAAGGCCGCTGGTTCACCGAGACCGATAACGAGCATCGCAGTCCCGTGATCGTGCTGGGCATCGACACCTCCGACAAGCTGTTTGAACACGAGGACCCGATCGGGAAGGAAATCAACATCGAAGGCGAGCTGTTCCAGGTGATTGGAATTCTGGCCAAGCGCAAAGCGGCCTTCGGCAACGGCTCCAATCCGGAAGACAACATCGTGTACTTCCCCATCGCTACCTTCCACAAGCTGCACCCTGAATTGAAGCAGCACTGGATCAGCGTCAAGGCTACGTCTCACGATGACATTCCCAAGGCCATGGACGAGATGCGGGCGCTGTTGCGGCGGCGGCGTCACCTCGCGCCCAATCAGCCTGACAATTTCGCAGTCTTTGGCCAGGACTCTCTGACTGACGTCTGGAACCAGCTCACCGGCGGAATTTTCGTCTTCATGTTTGCCGTGTCGAGCGTTGCGCTGATCGTTGGTGGCGTCGGCGTGATGAATATCATGCTGGTGTCGGTGACGGAGCGAACCCGCGAGATCGGCGTGCGCAAGGCCATCGGAGCGCGCAAGCGCGATGTGCTGCTCCAGTTCACCCTGGAAGCGATCACCCTGACGGCTGTCGGCGGAGTGCTGGGCATCCTCATCGGCGGGATCCTGACCGCGCTGGTGCCGCTGGTGTTCCCGTCGCTGCCGGCGAGTCTGTCCCTGGCCTGGGTGCTGACCGCGACTACCGTGTCAGCCGCGATTGGATTGGTGTTCGGGATCTATCCCGCGTGGAAGGCGGCCAATCTCGACCCCATCGAAGCTTTGCGCTACGAGTAGGATTCTGCAAGATGCGCCGAAGCGATTACAAAGAGATCCTCCGCATGGCGCTGGAGACGATCGTCAAGAACAAGATGCGGTCGGGCCTGACCGTGCTTGGCATCGTCATCGGGGTCATGATGGTGATCGTGATCTCGTCGGTGGTGCGCGGCCTCAACTCCAATGTGCAGGATATGCTCAAGGACATGGGGTCGGACGTGGTGTACGCGTTCCACTTCTCTCCCTTCACCTTTGGACGCCCCAGCACCGAGTTACTCAACCGCAAGGAGTTGACCCTCGATGACGCGCTCGCCATGCGCGATCTGCCGCACGTGAAATACGTCACCGCCAGCCTGCGTATCGTGCAGCCCCAGTTCGGCACCGGAACCTTCGCCGTAAAGTATGAAGGTCGCAAGACCAAGAACACCATCATCGACGGAAATCTTCCGGCGACCATGCAGACCGACGATCTGACGATCATTAAGGGGCGCTGGTTCACCGAAACGGAAGACGACCACCATAGCGCGGTGGCGGTCCTGGGATACGACGCGGCACAGAAGCTGTTCGAGGACGAAGATCCCATCGGCAAAGAAGTCAACATCGAGGGCGAGTTGTTCCAGGTAATCGGCGTGATGGCCAAGCGGAAAGCGGCGTTCGGGGGCGGCTCCAATCCGGAGGACAATATCGTGCGCATGCCGATCTCCACCGTGCACAAGCTGCATCCCGAGGTGAAGCAACACTGGATCACCGTGAAGTCGACTTCGCACAAAGACCTGGACACCACGATGGACGAAATGCGCGCACTGCTTCGCCGGCGGCGCCACCTCGCGCCCAACCAGCCGGATAATTTCGCGGTGTTCGGCCAGGACGCGCTGAGCGACGTCTGGAACCAGCTTACGGGCGGCATCTTCATCTTCATGTTCGCGGTGTCGAGTGTCGCACTGATCGTGGGCGGCGTTGGAGTGATGAACATCATGCTGGTCTCGGTGACCGAACGTACCCGCGAGATCGGCGTACGCAAAGCCATCGGGGCGCGCAAGCGCGACGTGCTGCTGCAGTTCACTCTCGAAGCCATGACCCTGACTGCCATCGGCGGCGTTCTCGGCATTGCGGTCGGAGGTCTGCTGACCGTCATGGTGCCGCTGGTTTTTCCGTCGCTGCCCGCCAGCCTGTCGCTCGCCTGGGTGCTGACCGCGACCGGCGTGTCGGCCGCGATTGGACTGGTCTTCGGCATTTATCCTGCCTGGAAAGCGGCGAATCTCGACCCTATCGAAGCACTTCGCTACGAGTAGCGGCCGCCCACTCTGCTAATCTGAACGGCTCCTCATGGCTCTGCTGTTCACAGCTATCGCGGCAGTCTTCTCCCTGCTCGCCCTGGGCGGCGCAGCCTACTATGGCCTGTGCATCTGGGCTGCCGGACGCTATCGCCGTGAAATGCCGAAGACGCCGAACGATGGCTTCGCTCCTCCGGTGAGCATTCTGAAATCGCTCAAGGGCGTTGACCCGCATATGTATGCCGCCTTTCGCAGCCATTGCCTGCTCGACTACGGCGAGTACGAAGTTCTGTTCGGGGTCAGCGATCTTACAGACCCGGCGCTCGCGTTGGTGAGCAAGCTGCAGGAGGAATTTCCCAACGTCCAGTTGCGGATTGTGCATTGTCCACAACCGTTGGGGCTGAATGGCAAGGTCAGCAACCTGGCGCAGATGTTGCCGCAAGCGCGCTACGAGCATGTGCTGATTAATGACAGCGACATCCTGGTCGCGCCTGACTATCTGCGGCGCGTGATGGCGCCCTTTGCCGACAGCACTGTGGGAATGACAACCACCCTCTATCGCGGGCTGGCGGGAACGACGCTGGCCTCGAAGCTCGAAGCGCTGGGCATCAGTACCGACTTCATGGGCGGAGTGTTGGTGGCGCGCGAGATGGAACATGGCATCCGCTTCGGGCTCGGCGCAACTATCGCAACGACCAAAACAGTCCTGCGCGCGATCGGCGGCTTCGAGCCGCTGGTCGATCATCTGGGTGACGACTACGAACTGGGCGCGCGCGCCTCAGCGGCGGGCTTCCGCATCGAGTTGCCGGATGCGGTGGTCGAGACCGCTCTGCCAGATTACAGCTTCCGCGATTTCTGGGTGCACCAGTTGCGCTGGGCCCGCAATGTGAAGGATCGCCGGCGGGCTCAGTACTTTGGACTGATCGTGGCCTTCGGACTCGCCTGGGCGATTCTGGCTGTAGCTGTCCAGCCGCACGCCTGGTGGACCTGGGCCATTCTTGCCGCGACTGCCGCATCGCGTCTGATCGCCGCGTTCAATTGCGGAGTGTCCATCTTAGGGGATCGCCAGATACTGCGCGACTGGTGGCTGATTCCGGTTCGCGACGCGATCGCCTTGGCCGTCTGGATCGCCAGCTTCGCCGGCAATAGCGTCGAGTGGCGTGGCCTGAGATTCCGACTGCGCAACGGCAAACTTTATCCCGAATAATGCGCGCGCAAATCAGTAACGCGGAAGCAAGTGGCGGCCGCGATGGCGCATTGTTTCTCGCTCTAAAGGCGCCTCGGCTCGGTCGGTCCCAGCTATAGGGCGTCTTATTCCCGGCAGCCAGAGGTGGCGAGATCGCGCCGGTCATCGTCGAAGATGAGGGCGCACAAGCGGCTTAACTCCCGGCAGTCCGCCTCGCCCAGGCGGCCCACGAGACCATCCACATGGGCCTCGATTTCCGGGTGCATAGTCTCCAGCAACTTCAATCCTTTAGCGGTGATACAGGTCATCGCCTGGCGCTGATCGCTGCGTCCCCGTTTGCGCTTGACCAGGCCGGCCGCCTGCAGGCGATCCACCAGCCGGGTGACATCGGGAGCGCGGTCGACCATGCGACGGGCGATCTCGCAGCGCGCGTGACCTTCGGGATGTACGCCGCGGAGAATCCGCAGCACGTTGTATTGTGGCCGGGTAATGCCATGCTTGCTGCAAACGCCGTCCATCACATCATTCATGGCGTTCGCCGCCACCAGCAGGCTGAGGAGCGCCTCTTGTGCGGCGGAGGAGAAGTGCGGCTGCTGCAGTCGGCGGCTCAGAGCTTCGGTCATCCCGTCTGTTATAGCCACAATCGGCGCTGTTGTCACACGGAAATCGTGTGAACGGCATTAAGAATTACCCGATCGTAACCGATCCAGCGCCCAATGCGCGTGTTCAGCAACAGTTAAATCGTCATCCTGGCTGAGTTCCTCCAGCAGCGGAACGAATCTCTGCTCGCCGCTGTTGCCCATCGCGATTGCCACGTTGCGCCGAAGGCCCTTAAACTTGGCCCGCTTCACCGGAGAGCCGCGAAACACCTCGCGGAATTCCTCCAGACTCATTCGCGCCAGCCACTCAAGCTCGGGATTGACCAGCTCAGGGCGAGCCTGCAACTCGGCAGTCTGCGTCACGGGAGCTTTCCGGTTCCACGGACACACATCCTGACAGATGTCGCAGCCGAATACCTGGCGGCCGATGCCAGGGCGCAGCTCTTCGGCAATCGGGCCGCGCTTCTCGATGGTGAGATACGAGATGCACTTGGTGGCGTCAAGCTCATACGGCGCGGGAAACGCATTGGTCGGACAAGCGTCCAGACAGCGCGTGCACGATCCGCAGCGATCAGTCGCAGGCAGGTCCGGAGAGAGCGCCAACGAGGTGAGCATCACGCCGAGAAACAACCACGAGCCAAGCTCCTGGTTCAGGATGCAGGTATTCTTCGCGATCCAACCGATGCCAGCGTACTTGGCGAAGATGCGCTCGATCAGCGGTCCAGTGTCAACGTAGCACCAGGTTCGCGGAGGCTCGGTCTTCTGACTCGCGCAGAGCTCAAGCAAGCCCGCTTCAACCTGCCGCAGCTTGGCCAGCACAACCTCGTGATAATCGCGCTGGGTCCAGGCGTAGCGGGAAATCCATCCTTGCGAAGTCGCGCCGGCGTGCGTCGAATACGGCTGATCGCTGTTGTAGTTCAGCGCACAGACAACTACGGTTCGAGCCCAAGGCGCGGCGTTGGCCAGCGATGCGCGCTTCAATTCGCCGGCATCATTGCGCGCGGCGAGATATTGCATTTCACCGGCGCGGCCTTGGGCAATGAACTCAGGAAAAAAATGATGTTCGGCGCTGTCGCTTACTCCGGCAACGCCGGCCCGATCGAATCCGGCTTGCTTCGCCAGGCGCTTGATTTCCTGGCTGAGATGGAGAGGGCTGGACACCACGCTGGGCCGATTATATGCAATCCCAATCACACATCCCGCAGCTTGCGAGAGCCCGCCCACGCGAGCAGGCTTCCTTCATACGGGCCTATCGCGCCTGCAAGCTGGGCAGCCCGGCGAGACAGTCTCCGGCAGCGCCCTGGATAGCGTCGAGCGTCGAGCCCGAGCCATCCGCCTTCGACTGCTCCAATATCTGGCTGGTTTCCACCGAAACCACGCGCATAGTGACTCGCACCTCGTCGCCCACGATCTGCACCGCACCTTGCAACAGGTACCGCGCACCTTCCACGCTGCCCGGCGCCAGATTGCTGGTATCGTCGGGAATCTGCGGCAGAGGCCGTACCGCAGCGCCCAGCCGCACCATCAGGTTGTACATTCCATGCTCCGACAACGTTACCTTCACGCCGTCGTCATCGACCGGCACATCGTGATCCTGCATCGCTTTCGCCAGCGCTCCGGCAACGTCGTCCTCGCTGGGCGGCGGCACGCTCTCTTCGCCGGAGGAGCTTTCGTCCGATGACGACTCGCTGGAATCGCTGCTGTCGTTGCTCGATCCTTTGCCGCGCTTGCCCGACGAACTTGAGCTGTCGTCGGAAGAGCTGCCACTGTCGGTTTCCGCCGAGCTGTCGCTGACTGCGTCGGGATCTTCCAGCGGCTTGTCTTCGTCCGAACCTTCGCCCGCCGGAGCTGGTTCCTTTTCAGTGTCGGACTCGGAAGAACTCTCGCCGGCAGGAGCGGGTTCGTTTTCGCCATGGAAGAGTCGGATGTGCTCTCGTCGTCATCGGCCATAAATGCGATTCTCCGTGCACTGGATTTTCAAAAACGTGCTCGACACAGTAACACGGATACGACATAGCGGCCAAGCTGGCTGTCAGCCGTTGGAGCGCGGGTCGCGGGTCGCTTTTCGCTCTGCTCAGCTGTCAGCTTTCAGCTTTCAGACCAGGCTCAAACAATTTCTACTAGTGCCGTGGAACTCGCGGTTCTGACAAACTGGCACAAACAGGTTTTGTCATCCCGACCGAGGAGCGTTCGCTTATTTCGCCCTTTGCTTTTCGCCCTTCGCTCTTGGCCCATCGGCTGTTCGCTCTTGGGTCCGACCAGCCCTGACCAATCTCTGCCGGTGCCACCGAACTCGCCGCTCTAACAACTGACAACCGACAACCGGCAACTGGTTCTGTCATCCTGACCGAGGAGCGTCCGCCGCAGGCGGAGGCTCCGAGCGGAGGGACCTGCATTTTGTCGGTCGGCTACTGCTGGACCAGGCACGACCACTTTAGTTACGTCCGATAACGATATACCCCCTCCCCCTGCCATTACGTAGAATCAACAACTTAGACAAAAATTCCCGCCAAAATATTGAGCCCGTGTGACTTACACGTAAAATATTCCGGAATAAGGACTTAGCTGGCATATTTTGACGATTTTGGCCCCATCCGGCGCACCTATCCTCGTAAAATATTCCAGATAAAGGAGTTATAGGTAAAATATTCCTAACAAAAGAGTTAGCTGCTTGGTCTGCGGAGTCCAGGGAAGTATCGCGCAGGCCGGGTCGTCGGGCACCGCCCGGAAAACTGACACCTGGCCACCGACAACTGGCAACTGATTGCGCCATTTCGATGCACGCTCCGCGAGGGTGGAGGCATATTGGCTTCCCCGGCACATGATGCCCTCACCTGTGGTGGAAGCCTGCCGGACACACCTTTGCCTCTTCCTCAGATTCGATTCTAGAAGCTGCAGGCGAATCGCACCAAAGGAATTCGGAAGAAAAGTGAAGGAGCAGTTCCGAAATGGGAATGGCCGCTCTAATGGATCCACAAGGCAACCACTCAGCCTCTCACCGCAGTTGAAACTCCGCAATTAGGGCGGGGCGCTCGGCAAGAAGACGTTCAAGGTGGCTCTCCGGCCACATCTCAACTCGCAGAGCTCGATCGCCCTCATTGTGCTTCTCGATCGCGGATACGGCGTCACAAGTGAAGCGTCCCGACGTCGCAATGATTAGCACGTCAACCTTGGGAGGCTCCCACAACGCCATCTGTTCCTTGAGAGCAGCGAACTGTGGCACAGATACGCTCTTGGACAGCCAGTGCTTACATTGAATGAGTACGCGACTGCGGATCGTTCCGCTCAGTTGATCGGTATGTATCCTAGTCACCGAGAGGTCGCGTCCGCGATCTGCAGCGTTCGTGGCGGTCAACCATTGAGGATTTTCGTACCCTGGACTCATGCTGATTATCGAGAAGATCAGCCGTTCGAAGCCTTCATCATCGAGTAAATCCCAGCGCAACTTCGTAACCACAGAGCCGGTGGGCTGAGCGACCGCAAGTTCTGCCAGGTCCGCCACATCAACAGGGATTGGCTCATCTCGGTCATATAAGTTCTTGGTGAGGCCACTTTTCACTTCTGGCCAATCCAATCGGGTGATGTCTAGCAGGTCCTGAACCATGCCGAAGCCAAGATGTCGCTGGAGCATGGCCCATCGGCTTGGCCGAGGTAACGCGCCGCCCAACAACATGTCAATTGCTTGGACGCGGGTTTTTAGTTCTTCCCACAACGGGTCAGTAACATCTTGATTCCTCGGGGTTTCTTCACGAATCGCGGAGTTTAGCACGCGCAGCGTCCCGTCAATCTTATCCAGTAGCTCTAACATCGCGGTCCGGATCAGTTGCCGTCTCTTCTTGTTCAACAAATATCGGTATCTTGCCAATTCTCGTCCCGGAGCATCCACTTCTTCATCGGCAGCAAGCTCCGACGTGATTTCACCGAGGTCGATAGGCGTATGCTCCGGTTTCCATGCGTCTATCTTTGGTAACGCTGCAAGTACATCTTCGTATGCCCGTACTCGATCCTCGTACCTGGGATCGCTCCCAAAGCAAATCCCGTTCGGCGTGAGCTTGCGTATCTCTGCAAAAATGCGCTCCAGTTTTAGTAGGTTCGCCTCTGCAGCTTCATACTGCCGAAGTGCGGCATTGATCGGGCTATCGTTACTTTGGTTATCTAGAATAGTCATTTGACAAGGCTGACGAAAATGTAGGGGGACGTTTTGAGCTAACGTGATGTCAGCAACTCTTCAGCTTTTTGTTTGATGGCCTTGGCTACGTTTACGAACGCATCATCCCTATCACTCCACAAGGATACGGGCCGCCCATCTTTGGGAATCGCCTGGATGTTCGCGAACTGGGTGTGCTTCCACATGCAACTACGGATGATTACTGGAATTAACACCGCCTCCCCAGCAGAGTGTCGTTCGATGGCTCGGTCCAGTTCGACGTCATAACAATATTCAGAGTTAATGAAGTCAATGCTCACTAGCAGAAGAATGATGTCTGCTTGTTCTAAGTTGTCGGAGATCTGCTTGCCCCAATCCTCACCGACTTTTATCTTGCGGTCATGCCAAGCTTTGATTATCCCCAACCTACGCAGTGGTTCGAGATGCTTCACGAGTTCATTCTTGAGTTCTTCATCGGCATGACAATATGATATGAAGACATTCAACGGATCCGAAGCCGAAGCGCCCGACAACCCGACTGATCCGCCGAATCCTTTTTCAAGAATAATCTGGTTCTGGGCAAGCAGCACAGAGCGAATCCGCTTATAACGAGCGTCATTCCAATCCAGCGCGTCCCGCAAAGCTTTATTGCTGACAAGTTTTTGTTGTCCATCACACATTGCTTCGAGCTTGTCCATGAAGAGCTGTGTGTAGCTTCGTCTAACCCGCTTTTTTTGTCTAACCCGTTTTTTTGGTGTGTTCATCGCTAGCTCGGGATCGAAGCAACAGTGTATCTTATGAGTTCTTGTTGCAGCCTTTAGCCTGACAGTAGATGGCCGGGCGAGGCACAATCCAACGTTCGCCGCTGCGCGGTTCTCTCGACCGCAGTTCGCGGATTGTTCCACTCCTGGATGGTTACGGCCGGGGCTAACTTCAGTTCCGCCCTTCCGGGCTGGATTCCTGCCGGACCATCTGTTGCGCTGATTACAGCCTCTTAGTCGCCGTCCCTAATGGTCGTCATTCCGACCGGAGGGCGTAAGCCCGGAGTGGAGGAACCTGCTGTTCGCTGGCATTGTGCAAATGCGAAGGAAAGCAGGTTCCTCGACTGCGCGCCCGCCGACCGCTAAAAGCGCGGTCGTAAAACCATGCGGGCGCTCCGCTCGGAATGACGCACACGGGAAGCTAGGCGCTCGAAATCGCAAGCCCCGCAAGCCGATTCGCGTTTGCGCGTTGACGGGCTGGGGTGCGTCGCATAGAGTGTGGCCTTCCAACCACCCGAGCCACGCCCCGATAAAAGCGGCGTGGTTTGGGGGCCCCGGTAAGATCATCCGTAGCATCCCGGAAGCAAGCGAGGTCACGCGGCCATGGCGAACCCTGAACATCTCGCAATCCTCAAGCTAGGGGTCGAGCAATGGAACAAGTGGAGGAGGGAACATCCCGAGATAATGCCGGACCTCAGTAACGTGAGTATTCCGTGGGAAATCCTCGACGAGGCTGCGCTCACAGAGTTTGCTCTCAATGCAGAACTAGGGCCTGTTAACACTAAATAGGAAGCGGAGAGCTTCCACGATCAAGGCGAAATAAACAAAGCCCAGGAAGATCACGTCCAGCTTTTCAAAACGCGAGAAGATGCGGCGAAACCCCTTCAGCCTGCGAAACAGTCGCTCCACTTCGTTGCGTTTGCGGTACATCGCGCGATCCAGTTGCCAGGGATCAAGCCGGTTGTGCCGCGGCGGCACGACTGGAAGGTAACCGAAGTCCAGCACCAGTTGCAGGGTAGTGTTGTCGTCATAGGCGGCGTCCATGATGAGGTGCAAGGGCGCGGGCAGAGGGCCAATGCCAGCCAACAGTTGGCGACCTTCGACCGCATCGGAAGCTTGGCCGGGAGAGAGCGCGAAGGTTATGGCCGTTCGAGCATTCGCGGCAACCATATGAATCTTGGTGGTCCATCCCCCGCGGGATTTGCCAATAGCCTGGGGTCCTTTTTTTTTAACGCGCCGGTTCCGTCGGGATGCACTTTCACGCTGGTGGAATCCAGACTGACCGCTTCAATGCGAATGCGTACTAACTGTTCGCGCTGCAATTGCTCAAACACCACATCCAGCACGCCACTCTTGGACCAGCGATTCATACGGGTGTAGATGGTGTGCCAGGGGCCAAAGCGTTTGGGCAATCCGCGCCACTTGCAGCCGTGCTCGGCGACATAGAGCACGGCGTCGAGAAATTGCAGGTTGGTCACCCGTACGTTTCCGCGCTGACGGGGAAGACTGGGGGCAATACGCTGATACTGCACCGCGGTGATCTCCATGCAGCGCAGCATAGCACGGAATCATGATTTAGTGTTAACAGGCCCTAAAGCGGTATTCCCTACGCGGCATCGACCTCAGGCAAGCTAACCTTCACAAATCGGAGCTGAGTCTGTTGGATCTGTGTGAGGCAGACCTCGGAGATTCGGACCTCGAGTCGGCGGACCTACACGGTGCCAAGCTTGAGCGCTCCCAACTCGAGCGGGCTGACCTCACCAAAGCGAATTGCAGGGGTACCCGCCTCAGAGAAGCGAACCTTTTCGAAGCTGAGTTAGGGGCTGTTGATCTCGGTTTAGCGGATCTCGGCGGAGCGAACTTAAGTAAGGCGCGCCTCGGACACGCGAATCTCCGCATGGCGAATTTGGCAGGAGCAAACTTCGACCAAGTTCATATAGAAGGAACCACTTTTTCCGATGTTGATTTGAGCGAGAGCCTGCGCCTGGAAAATGTGACCCACGACGGACCGTCGCATATCAGCGTCGACACCATCTACAAGTCGCGCGGCAAGATTCCCGAGGTCTTCCTGCGCGGCTGCGGCCTTCAAGATTGGGAAATAGAGCTCGTCAAACTTTACCGAACCGACGCGAGTGCATCCGATGTAACCTCCACCCTATACCGGGTTGCCGAACTTCGAGCCTCTCAGGGGATCCACTACCATTCCTGTTTCATCAGCCACTCCACACAGGACCAGGAGTTTGCCGACCGTCTCTATGCCGACCTGCAGGCCAAGGGCGTGCGCTGCTGGTTTGCGCCGCACGACATCAAGGGAGGCCGCAAGATTCACGAGCAACTCGACGAGGCCATCCGCCTGCATGACAAGCTGCTGCTGATCCTCTCGCCGAGCAGCATGAGCAGCAACTGGGTGCAGACCGAGATTGCCAACGCGCGCGAGCGGGAGGAGCGGGAGAAGAAGCAGTTGCTGTTTCCCATCACGCTGGCTCCATTTGAAGACGTTAAGAAGTGGAAGCTGCCGGACGGCGACACTGGACTGGATTCGGCGCGCGTGGTGCGTGAGTATTTCATCCCCGACTTCAGCAATTGGAAGAACCACGACTCGTATCAGAGTGCGTTTAACAGGCTGGTGCGGGATTTGAAGGCGGAGCCCGCGGCGCGGGTGGTGCAGACCCGTTCAGAGGTCGAGTATGCAGCTGAGTTTTGGCCAGTTTGTTCCACCGGAGTCATGGCACGACGAGTTTCGTAACAGCCTCTCACGCCCGGGGCTAACTTCAGTTCCGCCCCTTCGGGGCTGGATTCGAGCGCGATTGTCTCTCGCGCCAATTCCCATTCCTCAATCGCCGTCCTTAATCGTCGTCATTCCGACCAAGGCCTTTAGGCCGCGTGGAGGAACCCGCTGTTTTTTAGCAGAGTGCCAACGCGAAGAACAGCAGGTTCCCTTCGACTGCGCTCAGGGCAGGCTCTCCACTCCGGGCTCACGCCCTACGGTCGGAATGGCGACGAGGAAGCAGTGCCATGAAAACGTCTTACGATCGCGATGACGACGGGGCAGATGTGCCATGAAAACGCCCTGCGGTCGGAATGACGGGTGAGGAGCACGCACATCGCAAAATCGTCCTGAATGGAACCTGCCGCCCTTCGCATTGGCGCACTGCTGGTAAACAGCAGGTTCCCTTCGACTGCGCTCAGGGCAGGCTCTCCACTCCGGGCTCACGCCCTACGGTCGGAATGACGGATGAGGGAGACGTGGCGTGAAAACGCCCAATGATCGCGATGACGATGAGGGAGATGTGCCGTGAAAACGTCCTACGGCCGGAAGGACGGGTGAGAAAGCACGTTCGCAAAATCGCTCTGCGCGAGACGAAGCTTCGGTCTGCAGGGTTGACCGAGGCCTGAATCGCATCGTGCAGCGCCACGCTTCGGCTCTCCGTCTGCAGTGGCCCTTTTGGGCTATTCCCATCGCGGGAACGGATCGTCCCTATTTCAGTTTCACCTGCGATGCGGCAGTTTATAATCCCCCCCAATCAGCTTTACGACAGTGAGGGGAACGATGAACGACCGGCGTTTTACGCTACTCGCCCTGATGCTGCTGTTGGCAACGAGCTTCACATCCGCCCAAACCTTTCGAGGCACCATCCTTGGGACCGTCTCCGACACTTCCGGCGCGGTAATTCCAGATGCGACCGTCAAGGTGCGCAACATGGGTACGGGCCTGGAGCGCACTACACAAACCAGTGCCGATGGCAGCTACAGCGTTCCCGAGTTGCCGATTGGGAAGTACGCCGTGACCGTGACCCATGGCGGCTTCGAGACGTCTACCACCAGCCAGGTGCCGGTTGACGTTGCGACCGAAAGGCGCGTCGACGTCGTGCTGAAGGCCGGGCAGGTGTCGGACACCGTCGAGGTGAACGGCGAAGCCCTGCCGCAGGTGGAGACGACCTCCGGCGAACTTGGCGGCACGCTGACCGCCCAGAACATCCAGAACATTCCGGTCAATGGACGCGACTACACCAAGCTGATTTACCTGAATCCTGGGGTGGCGGGCTCGCCTGACCAGATCAGCGATTCACCCGGCTCGTTCGGCGAGTTCTCGATGAATGGCTCGCGCGGCCGATCGAACAACTATCTGCTCGACGGCACCGACATGAACGACGGCTATCGTAACGATCCGGCCATCAACGAAGCCGGCGTGTTTGGCGATCCGGCGACGATTCTGCCCATCGATGCGGTGGGTGAGTTGCGAGTGCTCTCCAACTACGAAGCGGAGTACGGACGCAACAGCGGCGCCATCGTCAACATTGTGACCAAGAGCGGCACCAATCAGTGGCACGGCTCGGCGCTGGAGTATTACCGCAGCGGCGCGCTGGGCGCGCGCAACTACTTCAACATCGACAGCCAGCCGAAGAATCCGTTTACCAATAATCAGTTTGGCGGCTCGCTGGGCGGTCCTATCGTCAAGGATAAAGTCTTCTTCTTCGTGGATTACGAGGGCCAGCGTGAATCGGGCGCACAAGCTGGACTGAGCTGCGTTCCGGATAATGCGGCCATCGCGGCGGCCAAGGCGCAAGCAGCGGCCAATGGAGTTCCGCTGAGCCAGACCATGCTGAATGTGCTGGCGCGCAATCCATGGCCGTCGCCGAACATTCCCGGGGCTACCGCGAACCTGGATGGAACCTGCAATGCACCCAACGCCAGCGCGCCGGCGGATAATCTCGCCACCTCGACCCGCTTCGATAACAACATCGACAGCTTCATCGCCAAGATCGATTACAACCCCAACCCGTCGAACATGATCACGGGCCGCTATTACTACGGAAACAGCAATCAGAGCTTTCCCTTCGCGCAGTTGGCCGGCGGCCTGCTCCCCGGCTTTAACACCACCACACCGACGCGCGTGCAACTGGTCTCGCTGTCGTACGTCAAGGTCGTGAACTCTTCGCAGGTGAACGAGGCACGTCTGGGATGGAACCGCTTCGCCGAAGGATTCTTCCCCGAGGACAACACCTTCAATCCGGCATCGATCGGGCTGGACACCGGGGTGTCTTCGTTCGACTACGGACTGCCTAAGATTTCCGTGGGCAACTTCTCCGTGATCGGCGCCACCGCCAGCGTGCCCCGCCAGCGCGTCGACACCAACTGGCACTTCATCGACAACTACTCGTGGAAGATGGGCCGCCACGACCTGAAGTTCGGCTATGAGTTCCGCCGCACTTCGATCAACATTACCCAGAACAATAATTTCCGCGGCAAGCTCAGCTTTGACGATCTCACCAGCTTCCTCGAAGGCTTTGCGTCGGGAGGGAGCCAGGCCGCTGGCTATACACAGAGGCACGAGTTTGAGAACAGCGAAGGACTGTATATCCAGGACAGCTTCCGCATGAACCCGCGGCTGACCTTCAACTTCGGTTTACGCTGGGACTATTTCGGCGTGCCGGGCGAGAAGAACAATCTGTTCTACCAGCTCAGCCCCGCCGACGGCGGCACCCTGCTGCAAGTGGGCGGGCCGGGCGGTCCTTCCAGTCTGTACAACAAGGACTTCAACAACTTCGCTCCGCGCCTGTCATTCGCCTATGACCTGACCGGCAAGGGCACTACGGTGCTGCGTGGCGGATGGGGCATGTTCTACGATGCCTTCTCGCAGGACATCTATCTCGGCCACATTCCTTATAACTGCGTCTTCTGTCCGGGACCGGCGTACGTGGGAGTTGGTACGGCGCCGATTACCTTTGCCAGTGCGACGGGCGACCAGATTAACGCAGGGGTGCCGGTGTTCTCAGGTTCCTCTCCGCTGGGAGACTACTTTGGGGTCGACCCCAACATCCGCACGCCCTATGTGCAGAACTGGAACCTGAACATCCAGCAGCAGTTCGGCAGCAAGACGGTGGCGCAGATCGCGTATGTCGGATCGAAAGGCACCAAGCTCTTCCGCTTCCGCGATGTCAACCAGCCCAGTCAAGCGGCCATTACCGCAGCCGATCTGGCAGCCTGTGGCAACGGCTTCACTTTCCCTAACTGTCCGATCCCGAGCTACGGCGTTCCCCGCACGGCCTATCCCAACTTCTTTTATGTGAACCAGGAAGAGTCGACCGCCAACTCCAACTACAACGCGCTGCAACTCAGCCTGCACGTCAATGCGTGGCATGGCCTTTCGAGCCAGGCAAATTTTGTGTGGTCACACTCGCTCGACAATGCCAGCGATCTGGAAGACTTTATCCCCAACGCGTCGCAGCCGAACAACAGCTTGAATCCGGCGGCCGAATACGGCAATTCGAACTTCGACATCCGCCGGCGCTTTACCTGGAACTTCTCCTATCAGCTGCCCACCTACGGCGGCTCCTATACGCGGCTGAAGAATGGATGGGGCATCGATGGGGTGCTCACCCTGCAGGACGGGCAGCCCTTCAACTTCAACTACAACTTCGAGGGTGACTATTCTGGCGCGGGCGAAGGTTTTGACCGTCCTGATGTGGTAGGGCCTATCCAGTACGGCAGTGCCCCGGCCAACTTCATCAACCTGGCATCGTTCGCGGTGCCGTGCACGTTCGGCAACACCACTAACGATGGATCGTCCGACGAAACCAATTGCCTGTCAGGCACTCAGCATTTCGGAAATCTTGGCCGTAACTCGCTGCGCGGCCCTTCGTTCAAGGAGTTCAACTTCTCGGTGTTCAAGCGGACCCCGTTGAATGAGCGTGTGAGCCTCGAGATTCGCGCCGAGTTCTTTAATCTGTTCAACCATCCCAATTTCGCGAATCCGCTGCTGCCGAACTTTATCGCTGACCCCGGGGTCAATGGCATCGATCCTGTCACCGGCCGCGGAGTTGGTTCTTACGGACTGACCGCCACCGGCGATGTGGGAATCGGAAATCCGTTCCTGGGCGGCGGTGGGCCTCGCGGTATCCAGTTCGCTGGAAAGATCACTTTCTAGACTGAACTTCAGTTCAACATTAAAGGAATGTGTCTCGCTACCACGGGGCGCATTCCTGATTCCGGGCGATCAGAAGCGAATCACAGCACCGCCTCTGAGACAGGAATATTGTGCCTATTCGCAATTCGCCTGATAAATGGCGTATTGCGGGGTCCGCGTTAGCTCACACAGCCACCTCCGGTCGCGGAAAATATTCTCGCCCACCGGATTGTGATAGATGACGTACATGTCGCGCGGAGTTTTCAGGAGAGAAGCTCGCAGGTTCGACAGCACAGCGCGCAGGACGTGCTCAAGGAACGGATTGAACATGTACAGCACGGTGGGTTCCGATGGAAATACAAGATCCCGGACATCGCCCACCCGAGATTCAATGTTGAAGCATTTCTGCCCAGGGTTGCGATACGTCGAAATATTGCTGACAGCAATGTCGTTCAGTTCGGACAGAAGTTCCACGCCAAGAACGCGCCGGAACGGATAGTTGGAAGCCATCAGCAGGGCACGGCCCTTCCCCGACCCCAGATCAACAAAGGTAAAGCCATCGACCGGCTTCGGGAGGGCCCGCAGCATCTCGTGAAAAAGGTCCGGCTCTGACGCCTGATATTGGCCTCCTGAGAGCAGTTCGCGCAACCGCGTGCGTAACCCTACAGTTGCCCAGGTGGTATCGACGCCATGATCGAAGTCATAGCCGATGTCGCCGTAGCGCGACTTGCGGCGCCTCGGACTCAGGTCGCGGAACAGATCGAGTGTCGCTGTGCCGTAATACCGCAGGGCTCCGGCGATCCCACGGCTGCGAAACATATCGACCACCCAGGATCGGACTTTCGGGGTGGTCGCTCTCGCGTCAGAGGAATGCCGTGGCACGACGCGATGTTATCAAAACCGACTGGCGGGCTCGCGGCGATGTCGCGGAGGTTCAGCGGTGTACAATTCTTATGCCTCATTTATTCGCGACCCGCACCCTCCCGAGCAAAATGCGGCCACGTAATCGAACATGAGTTGCGTCAAAGGGAGGAAAATGCGGCAATTCCCACGCTTGACGGAGACTTCACATTGAAACAAATTCTCTTTGTCCTTCTTGTGCTCAGCTTGTTCGCGCCCGCTGCGGTTGTGGCACAAAATCAATATGATGTGCCGGGCATTTTTTCGTTCACTTACGGCGATGGCTGGACCAAGGGAGCGCGCAAAGGTGCACCCCCGAAGGAACTGGACTGGCTGGTGAGTACGAGTAACCGTGACGCGAGTTTTCATCCCGAAGTAGCGGAATCGGAAGTGGCGTTCGATACCTGGGTGAACCAGTCGACTAAGGGCGCAACTCCGGAACGGGCAATGGTTTCGAAAGAAGCGTTTACCACCGCCTCCGGCGTCAAGGGTTACAAGGTGGTGTGGAAGATCAAGAGTGCCTCAGGGCAGCAATTTGTCCGCGATCAGTACTTCTTCCGCGGGAAGAAGGATGCGAAGATCGAGCTTACCGGAATCGCTCCGGAAGCCGATGCGGCAACCTTCGAGCCTCTCTACGACGGCTTTGCCAAATCGCTCGTCTCTGGGAAATAGAAGCAAGGCGCGAGCCGCTGCCTCCTCAGGCTCGCGCCTCTCCAACCGTTGCGGTTCCGGCTACGCCAGATCGAACAGCAGAAACTCAGCGTGGCCGTTTCCGCTGACGCTCGCCAGGTTTACCTTTGTCTCCCCGCTGATGGCGGCGCCGTCGCCTTTGCCGAGCCGGGTGCCGTTCACTTCCACTTCGCCGCGCACCAGTTGTACCCACGCATGGCGGCCCTTCTTCAGCGGCAATTCGAGACTCTTACCGCTGTCGAGCAGCGACGCATAGATGCTGGCGTCCTGGTTGATGCGAGTCGAGCCCTCGCGTCCGTCATGCGAGGCAATCAGCCGCAACTGATTCAGCTTGTCTTCGGCGGGAATGGTTCGGTCTTCATAGCTGGGCTTCAAGCCTTCCGCCTCCGGCATGATCCAGATTTGCAGCAGGTGTACCGGCTTCTGTGACTGGTTGTATTCGCTATGCAGAATGCCGGTTCCAGCCGACATACGCTGAACGTCGTTTTGCCGGATCGTCGCCTCCCGTCCCATGCTGTCGCGGTGATTCAGTTCGCCCTCCACGATGTAGGTGATGATCTCCATGTCGCGGTGAGGATGACGGCCAAACCCAGTGCCACCCTGAATGACGTCCTCATTGATCACCCGCAAGTCGCGGAACCCCATGTGCTTGGGATCGTAGTAGTCAGCAAAAGAAAAAGTGAAGTGTGTGTCCAGCCAGCCATGATTGGCATGGCCGCGCTCTTCCGAAGGCCGGATCGTAATCATAATCTCATCTCCCTCACATAAGATGCTTTAACGTTAAAGGAAGATTCAGGCTGCTGCAGAAGAGAGACGCGGCGGTCCTCGCGGGCCCGAAGTAAAGCATGGAACATGCTCTAGCTCTTTTGTTTCCCTAACTTGCGGCAGAGATCGCTGAGGCGGCGCTGTTCTTTGGGGCTCAGCGCCGAGAGGAAGTCAGTGATAGCGGCTGCATGCAGGGGAAAGACTTCGCGCATCAGCGCTTTGCCCTTGGCGGTGAGCGCGACGATGAGGACTCGACCGTCCTCGGGCGAACGCTGTCTTTGCGCCAGGCCTTGCTTTTCGAGGTTCCCGACCACCATGGTCAAGTTACCGCCGGTGGTCAGAATTTTCCCGGCAATGTCGGAGAGGGACATGGGCCCCAGATGATAGAGGGCTTCCAGGACAGCGAATTGCGTGAGCGTAAGGCTGTCGCTCAAGCTTCGCGAGGCATGGTTACGCGCCGCATTGGCGGCCCGGTTCAGCCTGACGTAGGTGCTCAGCGCCAGGCGCTCCTGCGACTTGGTAGAATTTTGAGCCAAAGCAGTCCTCGGCCAAGATACTACTACATTAAAGCAGTGTTGGACTGCGAGATTTAATTAACCGTCAACTGAGGCCGGCGTTCTCGGCGGCTAACTTGGCCGTGGCGCTCCAGTCGAGATCGGCCATGCCACGCGCGATGGCGGTGAGTGCATGGTCGTGTACCACGCTGGCGAAGGGCAAGGCTACGTCGACGGCTTCGGCTGCGGCAATGGCCAGCCGGATGTCTTTGAGCCCGAGGCGCATCTTGAATCCCGCCGGTTGATACTTCTGGTCGGCAATGAGACCACCGTAGGTCTTATAGACAGGCGCCGCAAAGAGGGTGCTGGTAAGAAAGTCTATATATTCGTGGGGATCGATGCCGTACTTGCGGGTCAGCGCGACCGCCTCGCCCAAGGATTCGATCACTGACGAAATTAGAAAGTTACCGCTTAGCTTCACAGCGTTGGCCATCTCAGGCTTATCGCCAAAGACGAACACGCGCTGGCTGAGCGCCTCCAGCAGAGGCATGGCACGTGCGATTGCATCGGTAGGTCCGGCTGCGACCACGAACAACTTACCCGCTTCCGCGGCTTCCGGACGTCCAAAAACCGGCGCCGCAATGTAGAGTTGCTTGCGTTTGGCATGCTCCTCCGCCAACTTCTTCGAGAGCGCGACGCTGATGGTGCTCATGGAAATATGGATCGCCCCTTCGGGCAGCGTGTGGATCAGCCCGCCAGTATCCAGCACGGCCGATTCCACAGCCGAGTCGTCCGCCAGCATGGTGATGACCGCTTCCGACCTTGCGGGCGGCTTCGGAAGGTGACGCCGCCACCTTCGCTCCCAGCGAGCGCAAGGGCTCTCCCTTGGCGGAGGTTCGGTTCCAAACCGTGACGTCGTGGCCCGCACTAAGCACGTGGCGCGCCATGTGCGATCCCATGTTTCCTAATCCAATGAACGCAGCTTTCATGAGGTCCCCTCGATCAATCGGTATGTTCAATATCGATGCGAAATTCAGTAGCGAGGTTCATACACCCATAGAACATAACAAATGACGGCAATCGTTGCTCTTCGCGATCGCGCGGCACCGGTCAGCCTGTTCAGCGCACCGTTCCTCCCCTACAATGATCGACGTCGCATACGCACAGGGTGTGTTCTATGGCTACGGTTCCGGCGGACAACAGAGTCTCGGCTCCATCGCTGAAGCGCGCACTGGGGCTGTGGGACCTGGTGCTATACGGCATCATCGTCATTCAGCCCACCGCGCCCATGCCCGGCTTCGGCGTCTACGCCAACGCCAGCAAGGGTCAGGTGGTCACCTGCATCCTGGTCGGCATGCTGGCGATGGTGTTCACGGCGATCAGCTATGGCCGCATGGCGCGCGTTTATCCGAGCGCCGGCTCGGCTTATACCTATGTGGGCCGCGAGATCCATCCTGCGCTCGGCTTTGTCACCGGCTGGAGCATGACCATGGATTACATCATCAATCCCCTGATCTGCACCATCTGGTGTGGCAAGGCGATGCTCGACTTCCTGCCCGACGTATCGCCGAGCTTCTGGTTCATCATCTTTGCCAGCCTGTTTACGGTCGCTGAATCTCCGAGGTGTCGAGACCTCGGCGCGCATCAACAAGGCTCTTTGCGCCGTGATGGGAGTGGTAATCGTCGCGTTCTTCCTCGTCACCTGGCGCTTCCTGTTTCATCACGGGCCGCATGATGCGGCGTTCTTCATTCGGCCGTTCTACAACCCGGCCGCTTTCAATCGCACCGTGATTCTGCACGGAACTTCGCTGGCGGTGCTGACCTATATCGGCTTCGACGGCATTTCCACCTTGTCGGAAGAGGTGCACAACCCCCGGCGCAATATCCTGCTGGCGACGGTGCTGGTCTGCGTCGTCACTGGGCTGCTGGCCTCAGCGGAGGTGTATTCCGCGCAGTTGTTGCATCCGGGCTACGGCTTCTCGGAGACCGAAGCAGAGCGCGCCTTCGCCCATGTGGCTGCGATTGCCGGAGGCACTGCTCTCTCGCTGGCGATTACGCTGACGCTGTTTGTGGCTACCGTTGGCTCAGGCATGGGCGCGCAACTGGGAGCGGCGCGACTGCTTTACGGCATGGGCCGAAGCAACGCGATTCCGAAGTCAATCTTCGGAGCGGTTGATGCCAGGACTCGCATTCCGCGGAACAACGTGCTGATCGTTGGCGCGATCGCATTGGTTGGAGCGTTCTTTATTCGCAATTACGATCGTGCCGCGGAACTCCTGAACTATGGCGCTCTCATTGCCTTCATGGGCGTCAATCTCGCCTCGCTGACGCACTACTTCATTCGCGGCGCGGAGCGCAGCTTCACTCACCTGGTTGTGCCTGTGCTGGGCTTCGTGATCTGCGCCGCGCTGTGGTGGCACCTGTCGCGTCCGGCAATGATTGCCGGCTCTATCTGGATGTTTCTAGGGGTTGCCTACGGCGCATGGAAGACGCGTGGCTTCAAGGCAGAATTGGTGCAGTTCGACGTGCCGGCAGAATGAGGGGCTTGCTTCCAGCCCCAAGCTAACCGATTGCTGCTTTTCGTGGCCGTCCACCCAATTTCCCGTTGGAACGGGCAGCCATTTTCTTCGCCCTGCTGGTCGATCTTCCTCCGGCCTCACCGAGCCGGGCTGCCATCCACTTTTTGGAGCCGAAAAATCCTTCGATCAACGCCGGCAGGTAGAGGTCAGCATCCAACTTTGGAAAGTGAATACCGAGCCCCGATGGCGTGATCTCGATCGTTCTAAGCTGCGCCGCGGTCGCCCTTTCAAGACCCTGCGCGTAATGGGGCGGAAAAGCCAGTTCAAGTCCCGAATTCAGCCGGACTACAATGCGCCCAACCCGGGGAGAGTAGTGAGCTTCCACGGCGGTTGGCCACATCTCCTTGAGTTTCTTCCCTCGTTGATTGGCGCGCTCAAATTCGTCATGACTCTCCATGAATTCTCTCCCACTCCGCGCACAACTGTTGCACGCTGCTTAGTTGGCCTCGGATTCGAATCATGTCTGGTCTGGAGAAACCGTAATTCTCCCGCAAGCTGGCCGGCCCCAGGGGGCAGTTCAGATCCCACACCGACTCGGACCCGCCACCAATGACGTGGACATGAGCAGGGCGATGATCATTCGGATAAATCACAACCCTTAAGCCCAAGACCCTGAGGACTGTTGGCATCGGCCTCTGCTGATCATACTACTAAACCTAAGCGTTTGGGTTTATTTCGCGGCAGTCAGCTCGCTAGTAGCTTCCCAACTCCACCATCGCCTTGTACAAATCCTCGGACTGCGGCAGAATCTCGTCCTCCAGAAGCGGCTGATAGGCAACGAAGGTGTCCTCGGCAGCAACGCGCTTCACCGGCGCATCGAGCTCGTCGAACAGCTCATCGGCAATCCGGGCGGCGATTTCAGCGCCGTAGCCCCAACTCAGCACGTCTTCGTGAGCCACGAGCACGCGACTGGTCTTGGTGACCGAAGTCGCGATCGCCTCCCAGTCATAGGGGCTCAAGGTGCGGAGATCGATCAGCTCCACGCTGAGTCCGTTCTCGCGCTCGGCACGCTGCGCCGCCTGTAGCGCGCGCGGAACCACAGCGCCGTAGGTGACGACGGTGAGGTCGGTACCGGGTCGCACCGTCTTGGCTTTGCCGAAGGGGACCATGTAGTCCGGCCCGGGATAGGGTGAGCGTCCGTAGGTCTCGCGGTACAGGCGCTTGTGTTCCAGGAAGAGGACGGGATCGTCACAACGTATGGCCGTGCGCAGCAGGCCGTTGGCATCCAGCGCGCTTGACGGGAACACTACACGCAGTCCTGGAATGTGCGTGAAAATGCTCTCGCCGCACTGCGAGTGGTAGATAGCGCCTCCGGTGAGATAGCCGCCGATGGCGACGCGCACCACGGCCGGGGACGAGAACGCGTTGTTGGAGCGCCAGCGGATCAACGGCAGCTCATTCCGCAGCTGATGCATGGCGGGCCAGATGTAGTCGAAGAACTGGATCTCGACTACCGGCTTGAGCCCGCGCGTCGCCAGGCCGACGGCACGGCCGACGATGTTCGCCTCAGCCAGCGGCGAATTGAAGACGCGATCGCTGCCGTACTCGCTCTGCAGGCCTGCCGTGAGTTTGAAGACGCCGCCCTTCCCTTTGACCAGCTTCTCTTTCAGGTACTCTTCGCGGCTGCAATCGGCAACATCTTCGCCGAACATCACGATGCGCGGATCGCGCTTCATCTCGTCCTTGAGACACGCGTTGATCAGATCGGCCATCGTCTTCGAAGCCGCCGGAGTTCCCTTCACGGCCGAAGCGTGCTCTGGCTCCGTCGCGAAAGCCGACGAGGTTGGATCGAGATCGGGCGAATACACGAACTGCTTGTACGAATCGAGCGCGGGAAACGCCGCTGCCAGTGCCTGATCGCTGGCTTCCTGTACTTCGGCCTCCACATCCTTCTTCAGAGCATCGATCTGGGCTTCGTCCATGATGCCTTCGCGCACCAGGAATAGCTCGAAGCGGGTGATGGGATCGCGCGCGACCTCGACCTTGCGCTCCGAGTCAGGACGGTAGAGCTTCTCGTCGTCCGACAGCGAGTGCGAATAGGGCCGGATCACGTGGCCGTGTACGAACGCCGGACCTTTGCCGGAGCGAACGTATTCGATAGCCTCTTTCATGGCGGCGTAACTGGCGAGCAAATCGGTGCCGTCGACTTCGGCGAAGTGGAAGTTGGGGAAGCCGCTTACCAGACGGCTGATATTGCCCCCAGCGGTGTTGACTTCGACCGGGACGGAAATTGCATACTCGTTGTCTTCGACGACGAACAGCAGCGGCAACTTGAGGTTCGCGGCCGAGTTCAATGACTCCCAGAACTCGCCTTCGCTGGTGGTGCCGTCACCGCAGGAAGTGTAGACCACTTCGTCGGCATGGAAGCGCACATCTTTGAACTCGCGGTAATCGCCGTTGGCCTTCTCAGCCGCCTCGGGATGGCGAGCGAAGTAGCGGCCGGCCTCGGCACAACCGACGGCCTGCAGAAGCTGGGTACCGGTTGGCGACGACTGGGTGACGATGTTGAGGCCTTTGTGTCCCCAGTGCGACGGCATCTGGCGGCCACCGGAGTTGGGATCGTCGGCGGCACCCACGCCGCCGAGAAGTTGCTCCAGTGGCGTCATACCCAAAGCCAGGCACAGCGCTCGGTCGCGATAGTACGGATAGAACCAGTCGTGACTCGGCTTCAGCAGCATGCCCGCGGCAACCAGCAACGCCTCGTGTCCGGCGCCAGAAATCTGGAAGAAGATCTTCTGCTGGCGCTTGAGCATGATCTCGCGATCATCGACCCGTCGCGACAGGAACATCAGCCGGTACATCTCGATGAGTTGCTGAGAGGTGAGCCCTTCGTATTTCTGCGTGGTGACGTCTGCGGCGGCGGGCGCGACGGTGATTTTAGGCTCTGCTTTGGTGGTTGCCATCCAAGACCTCAGGAGTGATTTGCCGAACTCGACCGGGTGAAAAACGTGGTCTAGCTATTGTAAATGCTGGACCGCACCAACGTGCCAACGCGCAACTCTGGCCCTGTGCGCCTGTTCGCTCGAGTTCCATACCGCGAGAGTCGAATGGCTATACTGAAGGGAGATGATACGCATTTTTCGTCCCATTCCGATCAAAAAAATCAAGCTGGTCATATTTGATCTCGATGGCACGCTGATCGATTCGGAGCTCGACCTGGCCCACGCCGTCAACGCCATGCTGCGCCGTTACGACCGGCATGAACTGCCGTTGCAGACGATTGCCACCTACATCGGAGACGGCGCTCCCATGCTGGTTCGCCGCGCCCTGGGCGATCCCGCCGATCAGGGCTTCGTCCGCGAGGCGGTGGAGTATTTTCTCACCTACTATCGCGAGCACAAGCTGGACAACACCTACGCCTATGAGGGCGTTCCGGCGGCTCTGAAACAGCTAACCAATGGCGAGGATTCCAGTCCGCGAAAGCTGGCGGTGCTGACCAACAAGCCGGTGCGGCCCGCGCGGGACATTCTGGCGGGACTTGGCATAGCCGAATGCTTCGTGCAGATTTACGGCGGAAACAGCTTCGAAACCAAGAAGCCCGATCCGCTGGGAGCCAACACCCTGCTGCGAGAGGCCGGGGCCAAGGCCGGACGAAACGGTCATGGTCGGCGACTCCGAGGTGGATATCCTGACAGCGCAGAACGCCGGCCTGTGGAGTGTGGGGTGAGCTACGGCTTCGCGCCCGAAAGTCTGAAGCGCACGCCTCCCGATGTTCTGGTGGATAGTCCGCAGGAACTTGCGCGCGCCCTGACCAGGCTTCCCGGTTCGGAAGAGGAAGATGAAGTGGAGTGGAACTAGGAAAGACCTCCGCTCGCTGTGCTGCGACGACCGTAAGGGGTTCGTGTCATAACGGGCGACGCACCTTAAGGAGTGCGAGAATTCTGCGAGGCATGACGAAAATAGCCGCGAAAGCGGCGGAATGGTTTGAGCCCGGGGCGTGAGCCCCGGGTGTAAGTGAGAATAATTCCCGAGCCGCGTAGCGGCGACACGGCTACGACGTAGTCCCGGCAGGAACGGGCAGGGTTCTCGCGGACGCTGTTCACTTCCCTGCTATCCTTCTTCCATGTCCGAGGCCAGCAGCCCGCGTTCGCCGTTTGCGGAAGGCTTTGCTGCCCTTGGGCGCGAGCCCGCACTTCTGCCCGCGGAACTCGTCTGGCGATGGTGTTTTGGCCTGGCGGCGTGGACACTGGCCATCGTATCGGCCGGCCTGTTTCTCGACAGCCTGACGATCTCTCCGGCGGACGAACTTCTCCTCGGCACTCTGCAAATTCCGCTCTTGAAGCAGGCGGCGCAACACATTTTTCAGGGCAGTCTGCCGCGTGCCGCATGGATGCAGGCCATTCTGCTGGTCGGCCTCACCTTCCTGTGGGCGTTTGCCGCCACCGCGGGACGATCCGCGACGCTGCACCGGCTGATCGCAATGCTGCGCGACGACAACCAGGAATCGCCCATCACCTGGAGCTTTCGCCCGATTTTCTACCTGAACCTGATGCGTGTCGCGTGGTCGTTGACCGGGTTCGGAGTAACCGCGGGTTCGTTATTTCTGGGCATGATCATGGCGCATCAAGAACGCGCCGCGCGAGCTGCTTTCTTCCTGACGTTCGGCATCGCCTTCGCCCTGTTTTTCGGACTGGTGCTGAACTGGTTCCTGGGACTGGCGCCGATCTTCTGCGTTCGCGACGGAGTGGGCGCCGGCACCGCTGTGGGCCGGGCATTCGAGTTTTGCGCCGAGCGCGGAGGAAGTCTGCTTGGCGTCAGCGCCGGGTTTCTGCTGCTGCGACTGGTCTGGGCAGGAACCATGCTGCTTTTCCTGCTTGCTCCCTTAAGTCTTCTCCCGCACGTCGCCGTGGGATGGGTGATGGTTTTGATGGCCCTGGTGGCGCTGCTCTACTTCGCAGGGGCCGACCTGCTCTATCTCGCGAGATTGGGAGCGTACGCAGCGTTGGTGATGCAAGAGGACGAGCCGCTTCAGACCGCGATACCGCCGGAAACCATGACATCTTCTGGACCAGAGGTCCTCCCCAATATCCCGCCAAACGTTGAACCGGCATGAGAGCCGCGGCCTACGGGGTCTTGCGCCCATCAGTGGCACCCAAGCGGATTAACCGAAGCTTAGCGCACCATCTCCAGCGTGCCTTCTTCCTTCTTCGCTTTGGCGATGGCTAACAGTTCGGCTGCCTTCTGCGCGATATGCTCGGCGCTCACCTCGAATTCCTTGATCAGCTCCCAGGGTGCGCCGGAATCGCCGAAGCGATCTTTTACGCCAATTGCGCCGGTAATGATTGGCAAGCCATAGAGCTCGGAACTCTCTGTCAGAAGGCCGCTTACCCGCCACGCCAGCGCGCCGATCTGGTGTTCTTCGGCGGTGACGATCACACCGGTTTCTTTGGCCGCGCGCACGATGGCTTCGGCGTCGATCGGCTTCATGGTGTGCATATTGATCACTCGCGTCTCGTAGCCGAATTCGCGCTTCAGGATCCAGGCCGCGCGCATGGCTTCCGGCACCATCGGACCGCAGGCGATAATGCTGAGATCTTCCTGCTCGTCGACATAGTGGGTTGCGAGCACCGTCTGGAAGGCGTCGATCATGTCGGGTGCTTCGCGCCGCAGGCGAATCACGTTAGCTACGCCAAACTGGAATGGCGTGTGCTCGGTGCTGACAATCGGCGTCGCTTCGCGGGCGAAGCGGATGTACTTCGGCCCGACATGTTGCAGCAGCAGGTAGTCGGTCGCCTTGCGGGTTTCGATGGCGTCACATGGCACCACAACCGACATGTTAGGCAGGCCGCACATCGCGAAGAGATCTTCGAGCGCCTGGTGGGTCGCGCCGTCGGGTCCGACCGAGACGCCGCCGTGTGCCCCGGCGATCAGCACATTGAAGTTGCCGTAGCAGATGGAGACACGAATCTGGTCGAGATTGCGTGCCGCCGCAAACGTTCCATAGGTGCCGAACACGGGCAGCTTGCCTTCACGAGCCAGGCCCGCCGCTGCGGCTGTGGCCGATTGCTCAGCGATGCCCATGCTGATCCAGCGCTTCTTGCGCTCCGGCTTGCCGGCGTAGAAATCGCTGATGGTGATCGAGCCCGAGATGTCCAATCCCAGGCAGACCACGCGTTCGTCGTCGCCATTGTTTTGCAGCGACTTGCCGAAACCCTTGCGCGTGGGCTCCATCTTCACCTGCATGGTGTTGTCGCTGTTCCACCAGTAGTCGCGGGAGAAGCTCGGCATCTTCGCCGCCAGCGTTTCTTCTACCTCGTTTCTGATACTCCTTCGCCTTCTGCAGCAGGAAATCGTACGCGACGGTCTCCTTCAGCCCCAGCTCTTCCAGGCCTTTCACCATCTCGTCGTACGTCGGAACCCGGCCGTGCCATCCCGCCACATTTTCGATGAAACTGACGCCCTTGCCCTTTACCGTATTGGCCAGCAGCAGCGTGGGCTTGCCGGCGACGGGCTTGTCCTTCGCCTTCTGCAGACCTTCGACTACCTGGCGGATGTCGTGCCCGTCGACCTCGATGACCTCCCATCCGAAGCTGCGGTAGCGCTCATCCAGCGGCTCGACGTTCATCACATCCTTAACCCAACCGTCGATCTGCAGTCGGTTGCGATCGATGATGCCAACCAGATTGTCGAGCTTGTAGTGCGAGGCCTCCATGACGGCTTCCCAGATATTGCCTTCCTGCTGCTCGCCGTCACCCATGATGCAGAACACGGTGTGGTCCTGTTGCTTCATCTTTCCAGCCAGCGCCATGCCCACCGCGATGCTGAGTCCCTGCCCGAGCGATCCGCTGGACACCTCGACCCCGGGCAGCTTCAGCCGATGCGGATGGCCCTGGAACGGCGAATACAGCTTGCGCAGGGTGACGACATCCTCCATGGGAAAGTATCCGGCGAAGCCGAGCCCCAGATACAAGGCCGGCGCCTTGTGTCCGCCTGACCAGACGATGCGGTCGCGATCGCGCCAATCGGGCAGGTTGGGATCGTGGTTGGCGACCTTCAGGTACAGGGCAGCGACGATCTCCATCATCGAAAGCGTGCCGCCAGCGTGCCCGGAGCCGGCGGCGCATAACGCCACCAGGTCATAACCGCGCATCAGGCGCGCAGCCTGCTCGAGTTCTTGCAGCGTGAAGTCGCGGACAACCGCCTTGGAGAGGGCATTTACGATCGGCATGACGTTTCCTTTGTGCGGGTGAGGGAAAGCGCGGCCAAGCTGGGAACCAGTACAGACTGTATTGGCAGATCTAGCTGCAAACTGTTCGCCACACAGGCCAAGACGCGGAACCCGCGGTGAAATAGGATCCGATAGATAAGGCTAGCTTTGCAGTGAACATGGCCGCAGTGAGCGAAGTCACCGGCACTTGTGACCGACCTCTCTTCCTCCACTTATGGAAGGCAGGTGGCGGCCCTTAAGCCGACGCAAGGGTGTTAAGTTCGTCGTGCAGCTGGCGCAAACGGTTAAGCTCGCTCCCCACGGCATTGTTACCCGCAGCTACGAACTCTCTGGCCTCCGCGAGCGCATGCTCGGCTGAGGCACTCACGTCGCGAAGCAGCCTGCGGACGTCGGATTCCAGCCGCAAACGGCTATCGACCACCCGTTGTTCCACATCGCCCTGAACCCGCGCGGCGTTGGTGTCCAAGAGCTTTTCCAGGAAGTTAGCAGCATCCTGGTACATCCAGCGATAAATGTGAAGCGCCCCTGTCAAGGCATCGAACGAGTACAAGAGCGGCGAAGCCGGCTGCGCGATGGTGAACATGTCGTGAAAGAAGAAGCGCGAGCGGGTGCGGAAACCGTGTTCGGCGTCCAGCGATTTTGGCAAGTGGGAAAAGTCCGCGCCTTGCTCCTCGCAGATTCTCTGCAGCAGACCGTTCACCAGATTGACAAAGCGCTGCCTGACTGCGCGATACAGCTCTTCCGCCTGCGTCTCTTCCGTATCCAGCCACGGCATGACATGCCTTCGGGCGACAACTTGGGCGACGGACATGAGCGCGCGTCGTCTGCTGGGGCCAAATCCGGGCGCGACTGCGCTGGCCTCGTGCTCAAACTCTTCCTGCGCGATCGGCAGAACCTGCCGCAGATACTCCTTACGGCGGCGCAGCAGCGTCATCGAGAGTCGCATCTGCTCGTTGGAAAACAGAGCGCCCAGGTCCCGCAACGATTGCTCGGCCTGGCTTACGGTCTGCCGCAGATTCGCGATCCTTTGTTCCGAGCTGGCGATCGGCTCTCGGAGCGCCCGGACGCGCTCATCGATCGAGTGCCGCAGCGACGCCGAGAATCGCCGCATGCCGCGCTCCGCCGCCGAACGGGTCATGGCTTGTCCCGATTTTCCGGCCAGGCGGCTGAGATCTTCGATCAGCCGGTTCCAGTCGTCGGAATTGGTGGTGTGGTTAAGCCGGTTAAGCGCGCTGACCTCATAAATCTGTCCGATCGGCTTCTTGAGACGGCCCTCCAGAACTTTGCAGGCGAACTCCGACGCTTGTTGCCGTTCGGCGGACGAGACACGGTCAATTTTGTTAAGCACGATGAGAATCTCGTCGACGTTGACGGAGACCGCCTCGATCAGCGCCAACTCCTCACCGGAGATCGGCGGGTCTGCGCCGACGACGAGGATCGCAGCATCGATCTGCGGGATGAAGTCCCGGGTGGTTTCCGTATTCCCCGCAAAAACCGACCCAATCCCTGGCGTATCCACAAGGCACATTCCACCAGCCAGGATCGAGGAGGGAAGGAAGACTTCCACGCCGGCGACTTGTTTGGAGTTCTCCGGATTCAGTTCTTCTGAAACATATTGTGGAAGGTCTTCCGGGCGAATGGTCCGCCACTTCGCATCGATCAGAACGCGCGCCGTTCGCCGGCTGCCATAGCGCAGCACCGTGGGCACGGCGGTCACCGGCACAACTCCGGTCGGAAGGATTGGCTCTCCCATCAAAGCATCGAGCAGCGTGGATTTGCCTCGTTTGAACTGGCCGACGCAGGCCACGAAGAAGCGCCCTTCGTGGATGCGCGCGACAAGTTGCCGCACGTCGTCGCCAATGGAGTCTTCGCCTAAAGCCTCAGCGATCTCGGCCAGCCGACCCAGTGCTTGCGTGTCAGACGGCTGGGCAACGCGGGTCGGATCGGGAATCGGGATGTCGTCCACGTTGTGCATCTTGGGTGGGCTCGACAGGCTCACTTCGGGACCGTCGATTGTTGATTCACCATCGCAATTCTGTAATCAATGTAAAGAGGTGCGATCTTGATCTGATTCGCGTGAGAATACCTGGGAGCCTTGGCCATCTGAATCATCTGCAGCATGGCGCCGGGATTCCCCTCGCTGTATTCGACCAACCTATCCAGGAACTGCCCGATATTATCAGCCCTTAAGCCTTCTCTCTCGGCACAACCTGCGGCAAAGCAGCTTGCAGTTTCGGGATCGAAATTCCGAAGCGCGAACCTTTCAACTCGGTCGGGGAAGAGCGGCAGGACGAATCCCGCATCCTCCATGTGAGCCGATCGAGAGACCGCTATCACCGGCACCGACCAGCTCAACATCAGTTCACGAATCGCCGCCGCCAGCGCTTGCGAGGGGCGCACAAGATGATCCACGACTACCAGAAATTTGGAGTTGCGCAGCGCTTCGCGCACAAGTCCCTTTAGTGTGGTGGCGGACTTCGCCGCAAGTGACTCGATGCCCCGCGGGCACGACCGGGCAAGCGCGGGATGTTCCAGAGCCAGTAGCGACTCCGCCAGACTTTGGCGCAACGACTGGGGGGTGGGGTTCCGTGGACTGTACAAAATGTCGGGGAATTCCCGGAACGTCCGCCGTAACAGCAAGGTCTTTCCCACGCCCGCAGGGCCGTGAAGCAGGAACGAACGCCGGGTCGAAAAGCGTTTGCGTAATTGCTCCAGTTCCTGTTCACGCCCGAAAATTGCGGTCTCTGCCATCATCCTTATTTTTCATCCCGAAACCGAGGAGCAGCTTCCGTCCCCAAATCGTTGCCGGCCAGGGCACGGCGTGAACCTGAGTCGAGCACATACCGATGCAGCTCTTTAACGGTGGATTGTAGTTCCTTAATTACGCCTTCAAGATCGGTGGCACCCTGCGCCGACACAGGACCATACCCGCGCATGTAGTGCGGAGCCAATTCGGCGATGGCGATCTCGATGAACGTCAGACCGACGTCGATCGCATGAGACGCTGAGATGCGGGGCTCTTCCGGGGCCAGCGACTGCCCCGCCAGAACTTGCAGAAGTTGCCCGCGAAGCCGGGCGATGTAGTCTTCAATGGTTTTTCTCTGTTGGGGAGCGATGTCTTCTACATAGCCGGGAAAGACACTCCTGGAAGCCGAGGCATTCAGGGTTTGTTCGATATCGCCCAACAGCTTGTCGATGTGCTTACACGTAATCATGAAGCGGTGGCGCTGGCTCGGATTTAACGTGCTGCTGTTCTCGTGCAATGCTGATCCTTCATCGGCGGGCATGGCCGTGGGAACTCCTGACTCAGCGCGGCGCTGGACGTTACACCAATCTATTGCGGGAAACTCGCCGGGAGACATGACCCCGCGACAAGTCTTCCTCGTCAGGAGTCATCATCTGTCCGGTAAAGGCAGGACAGCGGTTGGGGTGAACTCCTTCACCCTTGAATATCTCCGTTGATACCTCACGTACGGTAAGAAGTCAAGTTCGCGCGCCTGGCGACGGCGAAATGAAAAGCGGCAGATCCAGGCACTTCTCGCGCAGTGAAAGTATTCGCGGCGATCGGCGGCTACCTTTCCCGGAGTGCGATCGACAGCCGCTTCCCAATGCTGGATTGAAGCGAGGATGGTTGCTCGTTCGCAGCGCGCACGAACGGCCGGATTGGTGTTTGGAAGAGTTTATCCGTGTGCTTACTTTTCCACTCGCAAGAATTCGCCGCTCGAGGCGTTCACCACGACCCGCAGTTTGGCGCTATCCGGACTATTGCCGTAAATGACGTGCCAGACTAACTGGTTGCTCTGCATGTCCCAATCGAGAACGAACACCACCGGCTGCTGGGGGTCGGCTTTCGTCAGCTTCTCTCCCCCATGTTTCTGCGCTACTTGAAAAGCCTGGTCGCTGTCTGTCTTGAGGAAGGCGATGTCCCAGACTTTGGTGGACGCGTTCGCCGGGTTATAAGTGTCTTCCGGCGAAAAGCTGATGCCGGGCTCGGGAGCATCGGGCCCGACCAGTCCCGACCACACGAAGAGTTTCATCGCGCGCCTGGCCGGGGAAGCAAACGATCCACGCCACAATCCCGCCTTGCCTTCGGTCACCGGCGCGTCGGGACTGTACTGCGATTGCAGCCGGAACGGCTTCGCATCCGCCGCCCACAAACGGGCGGAAACATACATCCGCTGAAAGGCGTTGCGACCCGTCTCATATTGCGGCTGTTTGGCGACCGGCGTAACCGCCGGCTTGGCCGTGGATTCGTTGGCGGGCTTATTTCCGGAAGAACAAGCGCTCAGCAGCAGCAGAGAGACAAGGCACGCGAAGAGGGTCTTTTTCATTCGGATGGGTTCCTCGGACAGACACAACTAACCTACTCTCTTTTATGGAAGCCGTGAGCGGGGGACGAGATGCCTCATGCCTGCACACTGCTGAGATCAATACCAGCTGGAACAGCCGATTCCGAACGATGTCTCGTTGAGTCGCGCCTAGGCGCCTTTCAATTTGAGATCGGTTTTGGTCAACATGAAGACGTGCCCATTCTCGCAGCAGCAGCCAATGACTTCAGACGATGCGATGGTGCTGCCATAAACCTTGAATGAGGTGCAGGTGCTGCGGAGAACCGGCGTCACGTAGCCGCTCCCGCAGGTGGGGCACGCTTTGAGGGTCAGTTCAGCCATCTGATCCTAAAGATGTTACATCTTCGGGCGGAGTTGTCCTAGTTACGACTTAGGAACTACTTCGTAATCACCATAAAGGGCTGTTGCAAAGCGCACGCGGCGGCGGATGTGCTCACGCAATTAGGGTCCTGCTGGGGAGCGTTGATGGTCTGGCTGATGGTGTCGTTGACTGTCTGGATGATGCTGGTGGAAAAACTGTTGTAGTTGGTGATGTAGATCTTGCTGGAAGACGGCTCAGAGGCAGCGAAAACCGGGTCCTGTCCGACGGGCACCGTCTTGATGGCCGTGAAACTGGTCGCGCTGACGACGGTCACGTCGTTGGATCCGGAATTCGCCGTGTAGAACTTGGTTCCATTCGGCAGCGCCGCGACCGAAACCGGCGCGGTTCCTACGCTTGCCGTACCCAGCAATGGAATCGCCGGGGTATTGTTCAGGTTGACATTGGAAGCGTCGAAGACCATCACGCTGTTGCTGCCCTTATTGGTAACGTACAGGCGGTTCAAATTCGGATCAAGGATTGCGAAGGTCGGTGAGACCCCCAGAGCCACGGTAGCCACCACCTGGTTGGTGGCTGTGCTGATGAGGTTCAAAGCGCCGGGATTGGTTCCGTCGCCTTGGGTGACGACGTACATATAAGAGCCGTCAAGACTCGGAACCGCCATGACGGGGTTCAGTCCCAAGCCATCCGCGGCACCGATGCTGCTCACTATCTGGGAACTGGGATTGTAGACGGAAACAGTATTGTCACCGGCGTTAATCACATAGACCTGACCGCCATTCGGCGCCTGCGTCATGAAAACGGGATTCAGGCCCACACACTTCGTCGTGCTGATCACCAGATTCGTGGTGTCGATAAGGCTTAGCGAACCGCTGTTGGGATTAGGGCAATTGAGCGAAGAATCGGCAAAAGAGTTAGCCACATACATGACCCCGCTTTGGGTGGACGCTACGGAGATGGGATGAGACCCTGGCAACATGCCAACGGTGGTTGGAGGCACGGTGTTGGTGGCATCGATTTCCGTTACGGTGTTACCGGTGCTGTTGGGAACGAAGATAGCGATGTTGCCCGGCTGGAGAAAAGCTTCATAGGAGGAACCCGCGCCGGTGTAGGTAACAAAAACGCTGGTATCGCCGGAGACATTAATCTGATTGGTGGCGCCGTTACCGTTCGGGTTGAAGCTCACCACAAACGCGTTGTTAATATTCTGCGGCTGGCCACCGGGACCGATAATCGGGTTGGCTACGGGCCGGTAGGTGTCACCACATCCCGATGCGATCAGCAGGATGAAAACAGCTAAAGCCAAGAATCTTATGCTGCCAAAAGCCCTCATCCACACTCCCAGTTATGAATTCGCCAGTACATGACATTCAAGCAGGAAACCACATTGTATAAGGTGGCGTCGCCGCGGTACAGGAACCCGGTTCACCGGTGACCTTAAACCCCGACTTGCGCTTGGTGTTGCACTCCGAGGGGGTGGGGCGAAAAGGCGTCCGGCAAGCAAAAGCCCCGTCCCGGCAGGACAGGGCTGTACGAAATCCGATAAGAGACGTTACACGCTGAAGGACGAGCCGCAGCCGCAGGTGCTTTTCACATTCGGGTTGTCGAACTTGAAGCCGGCGCCTTCCAGGGTCTCAACGTAGTCAACCGCCACGCCCTTCAGATACATGAGCGAGGTGGCGTCGACGAAGACCTTAAGTCCACCGAAATCAAAGGTCTTGTCCATCATGCCCGCACCGTTCTCAAACGACATGGAGTAAGAGAAACCAGAGCATCCCCCACCAACCACGCCCACGCGCAGGCCAGCCGGTACAGGATTCTGTTGGGCCATGATCTCCTTAACCTTGTTCACCGCAGTATCGGTGAAGGTAAGCGGCTTCGCTTCGACGGCGGGTACAGTCGTGTTGGGTGTTGCGGTAGTAGTTGCCATGCCTCTCCTCCAAGAAATTCAATTATATCAAACCTTGCTTGCAGGGCCGGCGACAAACCCGCCCTACGCAATTGGATGCGCCGTGGCCCCTGCCGGTCGCGTCTGGCTGGAGCGCCTCGAAATGGCCGCTCGCAGGGGGCTACGGGGACTGCTGTTCCGGGTGGCCGAAATATTTGAGGTTGATAGAAAGCCCGTGGGCGCTATAATTGGGGCGAGTGAGGGCCCGAACCGAGCGGGCGGTATCGATGCCCCAATGGGCGCGGGCTGGTTCGCAATGAGCCGAGGTGGCGAATGTCAATTTCGATGCTGCTGATCGCCTGGGGTGCCATTACTGTAGTTCTGATCATTCTTCTGATCTACCGCAGCACCCTGAGCATGCATGAAGATGATCAGTTATTCCTGGATGAATCCAGCTCAAATCTCCGTGCCGAACAAGAACAGCTTCAAGTTCGGATGAAGCAGATAACCCCCTTCGTGCGTATTTTGTCGGTGCTCTCCGGGATACTCATCGTCGTAGTTGGAGCGATGTGGGTCATCGAGCGCCTGAACCAGCAGTTCTAAACCTGCGTTCGGGCCAGCGCCGAACGAGATTTCGCCAACTGTCGTCGGCCTTCTGATTCTTGGGCTTGCGCGGTTGATTGAGCTAATTTTGAATAGCGGCAGAGGCGCGCAGGCGGCAACGTCTGCGCGTTCGCTTTTGTCGGGGCTTTGTTAGAATCGAGCTACACAACCGTGAGAATGGCCCGCCGGGTGGCAGAAAAGAAGCGATCGAGAATGGCCGTCATCTCACTATGGTAGGGCCGCAATTCGATTGCGGCAATATTCGTCCCAGCTGAAGCGTGGGATGTGCATACCGTGGCAACGAAATCCTAGAGGTGAGAGTGGCACTGCATAAGTCTATGAATCCGGTAATCGAATTTCCCGCAACTTCTGACGTTGATCGTGAACAGGAAGTCGCGGAGTGGTTGGAAGCCTTCGATCAACTCCTGGAGCAGGAAGGCCGGAACCGTGGAGGCGCGTTGCTTGGCGCTCTGGTTTCTCGCGCCCGCAGCGCTGGGGTGAATGTTCCAGTTCAGTTGAACACGGCTTACATGAATACGATTCCGGTGGAGGACGAGGTTCCCTATCCTGGCGACCGCGCGCTCGAACGGCGCATCAAAAGCCTGATTCGCTGGAACGCCATGGCCATGGTGCACCGGCAGAATAAGAAAGACCCCGGCATCGGTGGGCACATCTCGACCTACTCTTCTCTGGCCACGTTGCTCGAAGTCGGCTTCAACCATTTTTTTCACGCCAAGTACGGCGACCAGCCCGGCGACCTCATTTATTTCCAGGGACACGCTTCTCCCGGAGTTTATGCCCGGGCTTATCTGGAAGGACGCATCAGCGAAGCGCAGGTGAAGAACTTTCGCCACGAGCTTCGGGAAGAGCCGGGCTTATCGTCCTATCCGCACCCCTGGCTGATGCCCAATTTCTGGAGGTTCCCGACGGTTTCGATGGGAATCGGACCGCTCAACGCGATCTACCAGGCACGCTTCATGCGTTATCTGGAGAATCGCGAGATCATCGCCAAAACTCCGCGCAAGATTTGGGCGTTCATCGGAGACGGCGAGTCGGATGAGCCGGAGACGATGGGCTCGTTGACGCTTGCGCCGCGCGAACAGCTGGACAACCTGATCTTTGTGGTGAACTGTAACCTGCAACGGCTGGATGGGCCGGTTCGCGGCAATGGAAAGATCATCAACGAACTGGAAGCGGCTTACCGCGGCGCGGGCTGGAACGTGATCAAGGTGATCTGGGGCGCGGATTGGGACCGCCTGTTCGCCAAAGACAAGTCGGGCCTGCTGCTCAAGCGGATGTCCGAGGTGGTGGACGGCGAATCGCAAAGCTACAAGGCCAAGGGCGGCGAATACATCCGGCGGCAGTTTTTCGGCAAGTATCCCGAACTGCTGGAACTGGTGTCAGACCTGAGCGACGACCAGTTGCACCGCCTGACGCGGGGCGGTCATGACCCGCTGAAGGTCTACAACGCTTACAAACGCGCGGTGGAACATACCGGCGGCCCGACCGTGATCCTGGCTCATACCGTCAAGGGTTACGGGCTTGGTTCGGCGGAGGCCCGCAACGCTACTCACCAGGAGAAGAAGCTGGCCGATCAGGCGCTTTCGGCATTCCGCACCCGTTTCGAGATTCCCATCCCCGACAAGGCAGCCAAAGACGGCTCACTGTATCGGCCCGCTGACGATAGTCCGGAGATCCGGTATATGCAGGAACGCCGTCGCGAGCTGGGCGGTTACGTGCCGTCGCGCGAAGTGCCGGAAACGAACTTCCAGGCTCCCCCGTTGTCCGAGTTTGCCGAGTCGCTGGCAGGTTCGAAGGGTCGCGCGGTTTCGACGACCATGGGCTTCGTCAGCATGCTGCGAGGCTTGTTGAAGGATCCGCAGATCGGCAAGCTCATCGTGCCCATCATTCCCGACGAGGGTCGAACCTTCGGTATGGAATCGATCATCCGTCAGGTCGGCATCTACGCCAGCAAAGGTCAGCTCTATAAGCCGCACGATCAGGACATGCTGCTTTACTACCGCGAGGAGAAGAACGGACAGATTCTGGAAGAGGGCATTACCGAAGCCGGATCGATGGCATCGTTCACGGCCGCGGGCACGGCTTATTCCAACTATCGCGTGCCCATGATTCCGTTCTTTACCTATTACTCGATGTTCGGCTTCCAGCGCATCGGAGACATGGTGTGGGCGTTCGCCGATGCACGCGGCAAAGGCTTCCTGATGGGCGGTACTGCCGGCCGCACCACGCTGGCAGGCGAGGGATTGCAGCACCAGGATGGCCACAGCATCGTGCTCTCCAGCACCGTGCCCACGTGCGCGACGTACGATCCGGCTTACGTCTATGAGATCGCCATCATCGTGCAGGACGGCATGCGGCGCATGTACGAGAAGGGCGAGGACCGCTTCTACTACATCACTCTCTACAACGAGGACTACGCCATGCCCGAGATGCCGGCGGGTGTGGAAGAAGGAATTCTGCGGGGGATCTACAAGGTCCGCCCGGCGGCCAATGGAAATGCGACCGTACAGTTGTTTGGCAGCGGATCGATCTTGAACGAAGCCCTGCGTGCGCAGGAAATTCTTGCCGAAAAGTACAGTGTGTCAGCCGATGTGTGGAGCGTCACCAGCTACAACGAACTGCGGCGCGATGCATTAGCGGTAGAACGCTGGAACCGTCTGCACCCCGCGGAAGCGGAGAAGCGGCCATACATCCTCAATGCCATCCACGGCGCCGACGGGCCGATCATTGCCGCCTCCGACTATATGAAGGTTGTTCCTGACCAGTTGGCACCGTGGTTGGGCAGCCGCCTGGCGTCGCTGGGCACAGACGGCTTCGGACGCAGCGAGAATCGCCAGCACCTGCGGCGGCACTTTGAAGTGAATGCCGAATCGATCGCCGGGGCCGCGCTGTCGCGGCTGGCGCGGGAAGGTAAGTTTGATTCCCAGAGGGCGCAGGCCGCCTTCCAGGAGTTGGGGGTCGAGACCGAGGGCGTCGATCCGGCTCGGGCTTAGAGAGACCTGTATCAGGACACAACTTCAGAGGCTGCCTGGAAAACTCTTTGGAAGCCACATTTTGAAGGGGCGTACCTTCAGGCGCGCCGTTAAGCCCTTTACTCTTGTCATCCCTCGCCGACTTCAGTCGGCGAGGGATCTGCGGTTACCACTTTTTCAGCAACCTGTTTAGTTGGGCCGGCAAGCGCTGAACGTCGCGCCTGATCCATTCACGGCTTTTCTACGCCTGAACGCTTTCGCACACTGCAAAGCGGTCGCGGCCGGCCCGCTTCGCCTCGTACATGGCCTTATCTGCGGCGGCACGCAAATCGTCGGGTGACTGAGCATTGTCGGGAAACAGCGCAACCCCGATGCTGACTGCAGTAGTAACTGTATGTTCTTCGATCACGAACGGGTCATGCAGCACGGAAACCAGCCCGCTGGCCAGCGCTTCCGCGCCAGTGGCGTCGGGAACTTCGCTGATCACGGTGAACTCATCTCCTCCTGAACGCGCCAAAGTGTCGGAGGCACGAATGCGAGTAGAGAGCCGCTCCACGGCCCGCTTCAGCAGCATGTCCCCGATGCGATGCCCAAGGGAGTCGTTCACATCCTTAAATGTGTCGAGATCCAGCACCAGGACTGCAACCTTGGTCGTGGAGCGGTGAGCGTTGGCCAACGCCTGGTCAAGCCTGTCCGCCAGAAGTCGCCGGTTGGGAAGTCCGGTGAGCGCGTCGTGATAGGCCAAGTGCTGGTTCTGGTCGACCTGTTCTTCCAGCAAGGTGAGAATCATCCCAACCGCCACGAAGTACTTCGGCAAGTTCCAGACCTCGGGATCGATATGGACCGACGGCGCCTTCAGATACAGCAGTAACCCCAGCGGGAAAACCGAGCCCCAGGCAACGAAACCCAGCGTGGTCGTCAATACGCCGGCCGTGGCGCGCCTGCGGTTGCGCCAGTAAAACACCGCGACGAACATGTAGATTGCCGAGAGAACGATAAACCCGCCGATGTCGGCGTTGCCTCTGGAAACCAGCCAGAGCAGAAGCAGACCCAGTCCATTGGCTGCCACGAGCATTCCCACCACGAATACCGATGCTTTGCGAAAGTATTCGCAGATGAGAATCGTGGAACTGGCGCAGGCCAGAACGATCAGCAGATAGTAGAGAGCATGCGAAGTGATATTCCAGAGAGTCGCGTTCCAGTAGGCCAATGCGGGCACCCCGAAAACCAAGGCCAGTATTCCTCTTCGCCGGCGATCATGGGCCTCGAAAGAAACCGAGATCAGGAAAGCGATACCGGCCATGATCAGGGTGTCCATGCCGACGGCTTGCCACACGGTATGCCGCACTCCGTCGCCGACGTCCATGAACTGAGCGACAAAGTGCGCCAACACCAAGACCCAGCCGGTCAGCCACAAGTTGAGCTGATCGCTGGATTCGCGATGGGAAATCGAGCGGAAAACCGCAACCAGGACCGCAAGTGCGGCCAGACTGGGGAGCGCGGAATAGTTGAAGCTCGTGGGGAACAACGTCTTTACCCGATCTCCAGAGCCGATTCGACCATCGCGCTGGAGTCTAGTCTTCTCGGAACGCGACTCAGGGGCAGAATCTGGCCTCCTCCGACAGCGACTGGGGGGAAGTCTCTGTGGCAGGGGCAGCTTCGCAGAATGCAAGCAACAGCCAAAATTTTCGAGATTCTAAATTCCCAGCTCACTATTCTATGCTAAAGGTGGAGCAAGGAACAGGGCCTAAAGTGTCGGATTTTGCCCGCCAACTGTGCCAGAAGGCAAGCTCGAATGGAATCCTGCCAGCTTCATCGCACGCTGGACCTCGTGGTTCTTCATAAACGTATTCCATATCAGCCCGGTGCGGTAATTTTCCGCCATCAGCATGGAAATGCCCTGATCGATCCCCAGCACATCGAGATCGGTCCAGCCGTTCAGGGGATTGAAGGCGTCGACGAAGCCGTATTTCTTCCACGCCTGCCCCCCGTACCGGTTGTAGAGGTTCAGCAGGCAGTCAATGGTGTCCTTGGGGAGGAAGGGGATCGATCCTGCGGGAGCGCAGGGCACCAGGCTGCCGTCGATGTGACCGATCTCGGGTGGCCCTCCCCACGCCTGATATCCCAGCCGCGAGTCGGAGGCGGTGATGCCCCAGGCGTTCGGCTGGTAGTCGGGGAAGCGCCAGCGGATCGACTGGCAAAACAGCTGGTGAACATAAGTCGCAATAGCGGAATTCCTGAAGTAGTCGGCATAGTGGTCGCGGCGGTTGCGGAAGTCGAACCACGCATGCGAGTACTGGTGCACGAACAGCGGATCGTCGCCGCTGATGTAGGAGTAGCCTTCGTATTCCATGCGCGGCCGGCGGAAGGCGTTCCACGAGGACGGGCTGATGTTATAGATGGGAGCCGCCATGGCGAGCAGGTACATCATCATCAGCTCGCAGTAGGTGTCCCAGCGGGCGCCGATAAACTTGTATTCCGGCGTCCAGCCCATGGCGAAGGTCTTGCCGCCGTTCAACATCCATCGCCAATCCACACGGTGGTAAATGATGCTGGCCAGCCGTGTGATCTCGGGATCGTGGAAGTAAGCGCCAGCAGTTAGCGCGCCGCAGAGAAGAATCGTCGTGTCGATGGGCGAGACCTCTGACAAGATCATGCGCTTGCCGGTATCGATATCGAGAAAGTGATAGAAGAAGCCCTTCTCTTCTGCGGCATGGTTAAGGAGAAACCGCAGCGTGGTTACGACGCGGTTGCGAATCTGGCGAGCGGGCAGGTAGCCGCGTTCGTGTCCGATGCAGAGTGCGGCCAGGCCATAACCGGTGGCGGCGATGCTGGCCATGCGACGCCGGTCAGGGCCGCCATCGGCAAGAGCCCGGTCGCGGACCAAGCCCGTCCGGGAACCGGCTTCGAGCCAGAAGAACAGAAAAGCACGGCTGACCATTTCTTCCAGAAGCTCATCGGCGGTGAGCTGCCAATTCGGCGGGATCGCCTGGGTCGCACGCGCCAGTCCGAAGAGTTTCGACCCGGCCAGAGGATAAGCTACAGCGCCCCTGGCGAGCAGGGCCAGCATCTCGCGACGAGTCATACGAGGTTTCTAATCACCCGAACACCGTTGCCGGGCAGGCGACGCAACCTGCATCCGGCTGGGCAAGATAGACTTCTGGAGTAACCAATCAGTACAATTTCTTCGCTGTCAGTCTGTGGGGGTATTCGAGGTGAAATGGGCATTACTATCTGATTACCTCCCCTCCCCCCGGTCGTTCGCAAAATATTGAAAACAATTGATCAAAAAAAATAATTCCCCGCAAAATATTCCATCCAAAGGAGTTACAAGTCAAAATATTCATCTCAAACGACTTAGGAGCCGGATTCGGCAGCTGTTGCTTCCCAAAGTCCCAAGACAAGATACTCAAGTAGTAACGGCTCTTCCCTTCTTCGATTGTCAAAGAACCTCGGGCCAAACGGCCACTCCTCGTCGTTCTTTGCACGGCGTAGGATACACCACACCCAAACTAGCAGGGTATCGCGCCACGAAAATCTGTCAAGTTACGAAGGTGGCATATCCAAGGTTACGAAACACCATGCTTATCCGGCCCCCAGGACGGAGTCACGGCGGAGAGCTCCCGGCGATTTCGGCCGAATGAATTCTCCGCCCACCCCTCGGCGAAATGGAATCGCCTAAAACTGGAAGCGCGCCTCCAATTCGACGACCCTTCCCGCCGTGGCTGAGGTTGCGAGCCCAAACGTGGGATCGGCAATGTTGGTGTTGGCGTCGCCAAAGTTAAACGAGTTGAGGTTCAGCAGGTTGAAGATGTTGTAAAAGTTGGCCCGCAGTTGAAGCATCGACCCTTCCGGCAGCCCGAAGGTATCGAAGCGGAAGTTCTTCGCCAAGCTCATGTCAACCGAGCGATAGCCGGGACCACGGAAGCTGTTGCGTCCCACAGCCGGCACGCCCGGCGTGGAACTGAAGTAGTTCAGGCCGCCTCCGGGGAAGTTCACGCCGGGGGTAGTCAGCGCGCTGTTGGAGTTGCTATAGACCGGCGTGGCCAGTACCGCGCTGGGGCGATACGGGCTCAGGCATGCTCCCGGCAGTGGCAAGCAGGAAACGCTGGCAATGGGTGTCCAGGGCAGTCCGGTGTTCCAGGTGAAAATCCCGCTGACCTGGAAGCCACCGAGCAACGTTCCTTTCCAACCCTTCTTGTTCGCCCAGGGCAGGTAATACACGGCGTTGATGTTGAGGTAGTGCCGCGCATCGAAGTCCGATGGTCCGTACTCGTATCGCTGGTCCTGCGGATACGTCTGGTTTGTGACGAAGCCGGGGCCGCCGTAGGAGAGGTCGTCCAGGCTCTTACTCCAGCGGTAATTCATGGCGAACTGAAGATTGTTGGCGAAATTACGCGCCAGCCGCACATTCAGGCCGTTGTAGTTACCGTTGACGTCACTCTCAATGACATACGCATTCGTGATCGACGGATTGACCGGCGCATACACGAAATTCTGATTCAGAATGCGGGTTTCTTTTCTGGTGAGGCTGCCCTGGAATCCATAAGTAAGCACCATCTTCCACGGCAACTGGTCCTGCATCTCCAGCGAGTAGACGTAAACGTAGGGATTGACCAGGTTCGGTCGCGTGCCCCAGATCTCGACCGCGGTACCGATCGGCAGGTTGTTGGGGCCCAGCACGATCTGCGAACCGACCAGCGGGCTGATCGGATAGCCGTAGACCGAATTGTTGCTGGTGCCTAGGAGAATCAGTCCGTTGTCGTAGGGCGTGCCAAACTCGGTCGGCGCGGTTCCGCAACAGAAGCCGAAGTTCGACTCGTACGGCGGGTTGGCGCGCGAGTTTAGCAGCAAGGTCTCCGGTATGCGGTCATAACTGACGCCAAAGCCGCCGCGGAAAACGATGTTGCCGTTGTACTTGGATGGACTCCAGGCGAAGCCCAGACGCGGCGCCCAGTTGTTACGGTCGTTCTGGTAGTACTGGCCCAGCGTCTTCACGCTGGCATCGGACAGCGCGGTGGAGTAGGTGGGCCCCAGCTCGAGGTTGGTGATCTGGTTCTGTAAGTTCGAGAGCGGGCTGTAGAACTCGTAGCGCAGCCCCAGGTTCAGGGTCAGTGTAGGCTTCACCTTCCAGTCATCCTGGAAGAAGATGCCGTAGTAGTGGGTGCGGAAGTTGGAGTGGCCGGTGGTGATCTGCCCGGTCACCGGATCGGCGGTAATGCCCTCGAACAGTGGAGCCGAGTTGAACAGGTTCCAGAGGGTGGCGAAGGCATACTGCGGACGGGCTTGTCCGGCGGGCGTATCGTTGTTCTGCTCCCAGCTGTACTGGCCTCCGAAGCGAAAGGTGTGGCTGCCGAAAACTTTCGTCATCACGTCGCTGGCCTGGTAGGTATTTTCGGCGAAGATGGCAGGCGTTCCGACGTTATTTCCGGCCTGTCCGAAGTAAATGCGGTTGATGCTGCCGGGAAAGCTCTCGACATCGACTCCCGGCAGTCCCCAGTTATTTCCCGAACCCGTCACCGTGTCATACGCCCAGCGGGTCACATTGAAGCGCGCTTCGTTGAGCAGCGTCGGAGTGAGAGTCGAGATCCAGGCCAGCATCAGAGCTTCGTTGTCAGGATGGAAATTGAGATCGCCTGCCGGCCGCGCCAGTTGATCGGTGGTTAGCAGGTTTCCCTTGCTGAGAAATCCGCTGGCCGAGAATTGTTGCTGGCCGAAGTGATAGTCGATGCGACCGTTGTATTGATTCGGCGAAGCCTGCGTGGGTGAGGCAATCTGCACGTATTGCAGGTCCGGAATGCCATCCAATCCACCGCCTGCCTGGTCGCCGCTGAAGATCGGCACGTAGGTTCCCAGAGCGCCGATGGGCGATCCCACATCCAGCCCATTGCCCGCGATGGCACACGGCCAATTGGCCTGGGCGAACACCTGGCAGGTGGGCTGCAGAATCGCATTGACGCGGGGCGCGACTCCGGGCTGGTTGACGATCATGTCGCCGAAGGAGCCGGGAAATGTGGCGTGCAACATCGACCGGAATTGCGGCGACTCAATGTACGTGGGAGCCGAATACGACGTCGAATTGCTCCTCAGTCCTTCGTAGGAGATGAAGAAGAAGAGCTTGTCCTTGACGATAGGACCACCCACCGATCCACCGAACTGTTTCCAGGCGTTGCTCACGCGCAGCGGCTGTTCGCCCACGACCGGACCAGCATACTTGTTGTAGGCGTTCAGATTCGGCGTCTGATATTGAAACCAGCCATCGCCGTGGAACTGGTTGGTCCCGCTCTTGGTGACCACGCGAACGATGGCGCCGGAATTGCGGCTGTCCTGCGCATTGTAGGTGCTGGAGGTCACGTTGATTTCCTGCACCGCATCGATGTTCGGCGTCACTACCGCGGCTCCTCCCCAGGTCTGGCTGTTCACGCTAACTCCGTCGATCATGTAACTGTTGGAGGAGAGCCGCTGTCCGTTGGCGGAAATGGGTACCTGATTTTCGGTCTGAAAGATGCCCAGTGAACTGGAGCCCGGGCCGGTTGTGTTGGGCAGATTAACCGCGCCACCGTTGCCGCTGATGGCGCCTTGTCCAAACACTCCCGGGGCCAGGCGTAAATCTGAGTAGGGATTCTGTCCGTAGGAAGGCAGCTGCTGAAGTTGCTGGGAAGTGATCTGTCCTTCCACGCTGCCATTTTCGGTCTGCAGCGCGGGAGTCGTCTCTGTTACTTCGACGGTCTGGGTTGAGCCTCCGGTCTGAAGTTTGACATTCAGGCCGCGCGGCTGTTCCGCAGCCACCACCACGTCTTTCGTGGTATTGGTCTGGAATCCCTGGTCCGCGATGCTGACGGTGTACGACCCAGGTTGCAGTTCGCCGACGCGGTAAAAACCGTTACCGCTGGTCTGCGCGGTTTTGCTGACTCCGGTGGTTTGATTGGTGACGGTAACCGTCGCACCCGGGACGACTGCTCCCGTACTATCTTCAACCGTGCCTTGAATGGAAGCATTGAATTGAGCCACGGCGGGAAGAATGAAAATGGTGAAGAGACAAATCGAGGTGAGAGCGAAACGAAGGGAGAACAGCTTCATGGTGACACCCCTGGCTAAGCCGATATGTAGTCCGACGCCTAAGTGGCGATCCGGCTTATGCGTACGGTATTGAGAGCTTTGCCAGGGTTGTCCCGTTGCCTTGAGAGAAATTTGAAAATGGTTCGCGGAACGGACTTCGACTTGTCATAAAACGGGCTTTCTGATCGGGAAAGCAGAATCACAGATGCGTCCGGTATGCAGGCACACGAGGCTAAGCCCCGCCGCTTGCAGGTTCGCATGCGGCAGGGCTCATGGGGTCTGGAAGGGATCGATTCTTACTGGTCGAGTTTGTTCCAGATCGTAACCGTCGAATTGTTATCGTCGACCGCGGCTAGACGGGTGAAGCGGCCGATCTGCTGCGTCGCAATGCCGAAAGCTCCGCCGTTGTTGGGATCCACCGAGAACTGGGTGACGAAGGCTCCGTCGGCGGTATACTCAACGATTTCGCTGGGCTGATTGGGATCGGCGTTGGAGCCGTCGCTGTCGGCCACCAGCAGATGTCCGTTAGTCGCGAAGCCAAGATCGAGCGGTCCGTGCAGATGCACGAAGTCCTGCACCACCAGCATTGGCGTGGCCTGGTCAGCGCCTACAGTCGACGCATTGGCAAATTTGTAGATGGCATTGTCGGTCGATGACGCCATGTACAGCACGTCCTGGGTGGAGTCATAGAGCAGGCCGGAGGGTCCGAGTTCCAAAGCGCCGCCGGATCAGGACGGTGATTGAGGCCGGCAGCGATGACCGTCGCCTTCGCCAGCGCGAGACCTGATTGGCCGCGCTGGAACGTCAGACGCGTGATGGTCCCATTCAGCACGTTGGAGATGAATATCTGAACCGCGGACGTGGCCTCGTTCACCGCGAGCCCCCAAGGCCCGTTTACGATCGCAGGATTGGCGATCGCGTTCAGCAGCACGCCGGATGGGCTGACGATCTGAAGGGCGCCGGGCCCAGCAGTCGCTGAGGTGCCATCGGCCGTCGGCAGACTCCCCACAATCACAGTGCCGTCGTGCAGAATGCCGAGCGCTGCGCTCAGCCCACGATAACTGCTCTGAAAGAACAGGGACGGAACGCCGTTGCCGTCCACATGCATGATGGTCGTGCCCGTTCCTTGCAGGTTCTGGTTGTTATTGAAGTTGGAGACCAGAACGTCCCCGGCGTGGAGCACGGAGGTTTGCGACAGAACGTCAGGGACAAAGGCTACGCCGTAAGGATTGACATCGCCGTTAAACGGTATGGTCGAGACGGTCGGCGGCGGTGGCGGCAGGAACGGCTTGTCGGCTGCGCGGCTTGCCGGCGGTATTGCGACAGCCAATAACATGAGTGCTGCTGCGATGAAGCGAACGCCCCCTTGGACAACACGGGGGGCTGAACAGGAAGTTGCGGAAGGCATGGTGGTATTCCTCTCTGCTAAAGCTTGGCGGGTTCAAAGGCCGCTACTTCTAATAGCGACGGGAGGGCGAGAACTCCCTCATGCCGGGCGAGAGAATTTTGAGGATGGTTTGAGCCTGCGGCAGCGACCCCTTCTTAATGGCAATTGTCTGGAGTCGGTCGACCGGCAAAACGGGCCTCGATCCAATCCATCTGCTCCCTGACGGAGTCCCCCACAACCAGGCCAGGCTGCGGGTCAGAGAATCTGTCGAGTTGAATGTGGTCGCCCTGCTTGCACATGCGGGCAACTACCTGCGCTGTCACCGACGGTGGCACAGCGGGATCCCGGTCGTCACTGATCACGAGAAGCGGTCCATAGGCAGGCTTCTGGCCGAGTTCGTTGCGGGCAAAGAAATCTTCGACGAACTTATTGCTTTCCCAACTTGCGCTGAAGCATTTCGCTGGTAGAGAACGCAGAGGTATTACTCATGCTGTCGCAGCTCTCGCTGACCTGGTCATAGGCGGGAATCGCCTTGCTGGTCAGCATGTCGCTTAGGGCGAAGTCCGGATACACGGTCTTGATCCCGTAAGCCAATAACGCGAGCATGCGAAACGATGGCTCTTTCGCCAGGGCTGCGTATGTAGCTTTCAGGTCGGCCACTCCGGAAATCGCGATGCTGCCAAGGTAGTTGGGGTCGCGAGTTCCCCCTTCCATCTCCGCCACGCCAATGGCGACATTGGCTCCCGAAGCAGAGCCCATCGCGACCCATTTCGGACTGAGTTGAGGCACTGCTGCACGCGCGGCGGGGATCGAATAGACCACATCCGCAGCATTGGATGGCACGTCCATCACGGCACTTCGGAAGTTGGTGCCCAGTCCGGTGTAATCGGTCGCAACCACGGCGTAGCCGAGATTCACATACATGGAAAGCAACGGTCCGTAACCCAAACTCCTTGACAGCGACGGCGCGCATTGGCGGGCGGCGGCACTAAAGCCGTGGGCCCAGGCGATAACCGGCCAGCCTCCCGCAGGCGGCTTTTTGTCTGGAAGAAGCACGACGCCAGACGCAGCTACGTCCCCTCCGCTAGCCGAACGCGAATGATAAAGGATGCGGACCGCTAGAAAGTCTGCCGCCAGGTCGTAGTCATCGGAAGGCTCGGAGCGAATCAAGGCTCCCGGTTTGCCGGGAGGCAAGGGATTGGGGGTGTCGTAGAACTTCGTCAACGGCAACGTGCGAACGCGCCTGCTGTGCCGCACCGGCTGGCCTTGGGCCGGAACCTGGGCGCCTGCCAGTGCCGATAGCGCCAGGAGGCAAGCTGTGACTACTGCGGGGAGTATCGAGGGAAAGCGACGAACACTTTGGCCGAGGGATAATGGCGGGGACAACATCTACATCGGGTCCTGTGACGTCTCCAATGCCGGGTTTCTCAGCCGCCTGATTTCAGACCGGGACTTCAGCTCTTGCAAGCGATCATCAAACCGAGCACGACCGGCAGGTAGATCACGGAGGCGTGGAGCACTCGGCTGGCCAAGGTTCTCGAGGCGGACTTTCCGAGCTTAGCCACGTGGTAAAGCAAGAAAGCACCGGCCAGCAGCATCCCGCCCGAATAAACCAAGCCGCTGCGGTCGACCAGCGGCAGCATCGTAATGGCTATCAGAACCACCGTGAAACCAATCATTTCCGCGCGAGTGAAGCGGGAATCCAGATCGAAGCGAGGCAGCATCCGGTACCCTGCCCGGTCATAGTCTTCGCGGTACATCAAGGCAATGGCCAGGAAATGAGGGAACTGCCAGAGGAACAGAATTGCAAACAGAAACCAGGCTTGGCGGTTGAGGCCCGCTGAGGCCCCCGCCCATCCGATCAGGGTTGGCATAGCTCCGGGAAACGCGCCCAGCAGAGTACACAAGGGGGTTTTCCGCTTGAGCGGCGTGTAAACCAGGAGATACGACAACAGGGTCGAGACCGCCAGAATAGCCGATAGAACATTCACCGTAGCGGCAAGGTAGAGACCGCCAGCCACGCTCACCAGAATCCCAAATAGAAGTGCCTCGCGGCTGCTCAGCCTGCCGGAAGGCAAGGGTCTCGAAGCAGTCCTGCGCATTTGGCCGTCATAGACCCGCTCCATCCACTGATTGAGCGTTGCCGTGCCGCTGGCCACCAATAACGTGCCGATCAATGTGTTGATCAGGCCGGCGAAATGGAATGGTCCGCGAGACGCCAGATAGTAGCCAGACGAGGTCGTCATCAGGATGAGCAGGTTTACTTCGGGCTTGGTCAGCGTGCAGTAGTCCCGGAGCCTGGATGTGAAGCCCTGCTTCAGGAGCGGCTGTGGAATTGTATTCGCGATCGCCATTTTTGGGTTACCGGACCTGCTGCCCGTTGGATTCAGGCGGATAATCAACCTGTTTGAAACCGATTGCTTTTGGAATACAGACCAATCTTGATTCCGGCCCAAGTGAACGTTCCGGGCCCTACTGCAATCCCATCACGGCTGATAGAACTGATTACGCCGCTTGTAAGCGATAAAGCTGACTGCGATCGACAGGCACATGGGCGGAAGCATGAGAATCAGGATTCCGCTCCGCAACGCTTGAATGAAACGCTGGGTGGACGCAGCCGCCTGGGTATAGCACAGCGAACAGCTTTGAGCGAAGACGGCATGCGGGAACGTCAGGACCACGGCGGCCAATAAAGCCATCGCCAGCCACGTCCGCCTTCCAGGAACACTGCTTTTTCTTCTCATTACTTCGGCCCCGTACTAATAGTCGATCCCGGAACTCCACGCTGCATCCGGAAGCTATCCGTCCAACTAAACTGCATCGAAATCAGAACGAAAATAACCAGCACAGCGACACTGAAAGTAAACTTCTTATCTTCCGATCCGAGATGCATGAAAAATGTCACGGCTAAACCAGCTTCCACGAGGGCAATGGCAAACATGCGCAGAAACGTAGCCCTCACGTCCAGATGCTGGTAGGCAATGACAAACTGCAGCGCCGCCAGGAGGACGATGCAGAGGTAGATGATCAGAATTTTTCCGAGACTACCGGAATAGTCAGCGGTTCCGCCACTCTTTATGTTTGTAACGCTCATAGCGCGCCCTCTGCAACTGGCATTATTTGGCTACGTTTAGCAAATAGACGAACGGCACGACAAACATCCAGACCAGGTCGACAAAGTGCCAGTAAAGACCGGCGACCTCTACATCGTCGGCGTCAAGATGGCCTCCCTTGTAGCGGGCAGCCACCGCCAATAAGACGATGATCGCCGGCGGTCACGTGCAGCAGATGTAAGCCGGTAATGGTAAAGAACGCTGCGCCAAACAACGGCTCTCCCCATGGATTGTGCGATAGTCCGACACCCTCGTGAATCAGTCCGATCCACTCGCGGATATGCAGCAGGGCGAAAAGCAGGCCGCAGGCGGCGGTAATCAGGATCCATCGCAGCGCCCTCGCCTTGTCCCCCATTTTGGCGCTTCGCACGCACAGCAACATCGTCAGGCTGCTGGTGATGAGGATAAGCGTCATCACCATCGCATTCACCACGGTGGGGGAAAACTTGAACGGCATAGGCCAGTTCGATGACCCATTGCGGAGAAATCCGTATGCCACCAGGCATCCCGCGAAGGTCGCGCCGTCGGCGATGATGAACAGCCATATAGCCAGCTTCTTCGTCGGCATCGCAAATGGCGACGATCTCTCCAGCACCGCGGAATGCGTTCCCATCGTCATGTCCGTTTGGCTCATGGAGCCTCCTCCCGGCGGGATGTCAAATGCGCGCCCACAGCAACAGCAGCAGGTAAACCCAAAGCACGTCCACGAAATGCCAGTAGTAGGAAACCGTACTCAGAGTGCTCAGGCGCAAGGTCGGAACCGGCCGGCTGAACCGCCAGACCACTAACATCAAGCCCGCGATCCCTCCGAGCACGTGAAGGGCATGCAGGGCAGTAAACAGGTAGAAGAACGAACTGCTGGGATTGGTAGCCAGATACCAGCCCTGCGCTTTGAGTTGTAGCCAGGCTACATATTGTCCGCCGACAAACAACAATCCGAGTCCCAACGTTAGCCAAAGCCACAGCAGCGGAAGCGAGCGGCCGGACTGCACTCCCCGGGCGAAGAGCGCTACCCGTTTGCGGGCCACTTCCAATGTGCAGCTGCTCACCAGCAGTACGATGGTGTCGAGATAAAGCACTGACGGCAGGGTGAAATGCCGCCAGTCCATGGAAGCACCCTGGCGGACGACCATCGCGCTGGTAATGGCAACGAAGGTCATGGTGATGGCCGCCATGCCGACCCAAACGCCAGTTCGGGAAGCTGGCGAGCTGTCCGCAAGAGCGGTCATGTCCCAGGCTGGAGGGATTTGCCCGTGCCCTCCGCCATCGTCCGAAAGAGCCGGGTGGCGGGACTGTAGATCTGGTGGTTCGTGGACCGTGGTTGCCATAATGTACTACACCCTTTGGTTCCCGGTTTCCCGGTTGCTACTTCTCGTCATGCCCTGAATGGATCTCCTCGGGCGAATCCTGCATCACGTAATCCTTGCTGGCGCCTTCCACTCCGTACTGATAGGGGTCGTGATAAACCACGGGGATCTTGCCGCCAAAGTTATCGAAGGGCGGCGGCGATGGGATCGACCACTCCAGGGACGTCCCCTCCCAGGGATTCTGCGGTGCAGTTTTGCCCCAGAAACGGCTGTGAATCAGGTTATACAGAAAAACGAGTTGCGCCGCACCGGTGATCAGAGCTGCGATGGTGATGAACTTGTGCACCGGCATCAAGGGCGCCATGAAGTCGTCGACGAAAGCCTGGTAGCGGCGTATATTGCCCGCCATTCCCAGATAATGAAATGGCATGAAGATGCAGTACGCGCCGACAAACGTAAACCAGAAGTGGATCTTGCCCAGGGTCTCGTTCATCATTCTGCCGGTCACCTTGGAGAACCAGAAGTAGGTTCCGGCGAAGATTCCGAACAGTGCAGCCACGGCCATCACCAGGTGGAAGTGCCCGACCACGAAATAGGTCGCATGCAGCATCACGTCAAGCGAGGGCTGTGCCAGGAAGAATCCGCTGATGCCGCCGCTGACAAACATGGAGATAAAGCCCAGCGCAAAGAGAGAAGCAGTGTTGATACGCAGCTTCGAACCGTAAAGACTCCCAATCCAGATCAATACGATGATGGTGGCGGGAATCGTGATTACCAGTGTGGGGAAGGAGAACACAATCGACGAGAAAGGGTTCATGCCGCTTACGAACATATGATGTCCGTAAACCATGTAGCTGAGAAACGCGATCGAAGTCATCGAATAGATGATGACCCGGGCGCTCAGCAGCGGCCGGCGCATGTTGGTGATCAGCACGTGCGAGACAACGCCCATGGCGGGCACGATCGCGATGTAGACTTCCGGATGTCCAAAGAACCAGAAGAGGTGTTGCCACAACAGGGTCGATCCGCCGGAATGGGTCTGTAACTGATCATTAACCACCAGGCCGGAGGGAATGAAGAAACTCGTGCCGGCAACGTGGTCCATGATCAACAGAATGCAGGCCGGCATCAATACCGCGAACGCCGTCAGGCCAATGCACGACGTGATGAACCAGGCCCAGACTGAAAGCGGCATGCGCATCAGGCTCATACCCTTGCATCGCATGTCGAGCGTGGTGGAGATGAAATTCAACGAGCCCAGCAGCTGTCCTACGCAAAAGATGGCGATCGAAACTGCCCACAACACCTGGCCGGTTCCCTGCCCCGGGCCCGCAATCTGTCCCAGCGCGCTCAAGGGCGCGTACGCCGTCCACCCCGATAATGGCGGTCCCTGGGGTACGAAGAATGCCGATACCGCCACGATAAACGCGACGAAGGTGACCCAGAAGGACATCATGTTGATGTGCGGGAAGGGCATGTCCTCGGCGCCTACCTGGATGGGCAAAAAGAAATTGCCGAAACCCGCAAAGGGCGCAGTGGTCAGCACAAAGAAGACCATGATGGTGCCGTGCATGGTCATCAGCTGCAGGTAATACTCCGGCGTGAGCACGCCTCCGGGGGCTCCGGTACTGGACAGGAAGCGGACGCCCGGAATGGCATAGCCCGGCCACGCCAGGTGAATCCTCATGATCCAGGAGAGCACCAGCCCGATGTAGACCGCCACCAGCGCGAGCGCGTAATACTGCTCGCCGATCACCTTGTGATCGAGGCTGAAGATGTACTTCCGGATGAACCCCGTCGGTGGAGCATGATGATGAACCGCCTGTCCGGACATATCGTGCATGGAATGATCCCCTCAGTCTCCCCCGTTTCCGGGAGCGGCTCGACCACCTACTGCAATGCCGCCTGCTGCTTCAGCCAGTTGTCGAAGTCCTCCTGCGACTTGACTTCGAGATAGGCCTTCATGTTGTAGTGACCCAGGCCGCAGAGTTGCGTGCATACAATCTCGTAACGGCCGATCTTGGTTGGGGTGAAATGGACGGATAGATCGAGACCGGGCACGAAGTCCTGCTGAATGCGCAGCTCCCGCACGAAGAAGGAATGCCCTACGTCCTTGGAGTGCATCAGCAGATGGATCTCACGGTTTACCGGCACCGCCATTTCGGCGGTCACAATATCGTCCTTGGAATCCTGATCGTGGGTGGTGTCGAGGCCAAAGAAGTTTTCTGTGGACTCGTTGATCTGCTCGGGGTGGATGGGGCCGAACTTCCCATCCGGTCCGGGATACCGGAAGTAGAAGGCGAACTGGCCGGCCTGAACCTGTACGGGCAAGGCGTCGGCGGACGCCGGTGTGAAGTAGATGCTCGCCCAGGCCTTGGTGCCAAAAGCCCCCAGCGCCAGTACCTCGAGGCCCACCACGATCACCGCAGCGGTGACCAGGGCACGCGCTCCGCCGGGGAAGCTCTTGATCTTTTCACCCTTGGGACGGCCCGAGAATCGCCAGATGAAAAATGCCAGAACCAGCTGCGCGGCCAGAAAGCAGATGCCAGCCTCGATCATGGTCTCCGACATCTGCGCATCGATCATCGGGCCGTGGGTCGAGATATCAACCGGCGGCTCCCAGGTGTGCATCACGATGGGAACCGCAGAAGCGATTGCAATTACGATGATGGTCACCGCAAAGAATTTCGCCATACGCGTCTCACTCGCTCCCTGAAGATGTCTTGCGCAAAGTTCGGCCGCCGATAATCGCGCGTCCGCAAGCTAAGGCCCTATTTCGCCTTGTAGGTGAAGTTCAAGGGCGCCGATTGACCCGCCGCCACCGTCACCTTCTGGGTTTGAGTTCCGTAGGTTTCCTGCCATGAGGTGACCGTGTAGTTGCCAGGAGGTACGTTTTCGATGGTGTACGAACCGCTGTCCGTCGTAACGGCATAGGGTCCCTTGACGACCACAAAGTAGCCGTGCATCCACGGGTGAATGTTGCACTTCACGGGGATGGCCACTTCTTCTGCCTTCCAGCTCTGGACGATCGGGGGCGCACCCGGCGGCTGGGAGCGATTCCATGGGATGTTGCCCGTCATGGGATTTGGCTCGGGATGAATGTTATGCGCGGTCTGGTCGCTGGTGACCACCTTATATTCCTGCCCGACGTCCATCGCCACGACATGCGGCGTGTACATGCATCCTTTTTGATCGAACACAGGAACCGAGGAGGGCTTCTGGCCGGCTTCGCTCGCCGTCAGACCCTGGGAGATATAGAGGACGACGTTGGCCAAGCCACCATCCTTTCCCACCACCACCAGCTCCAAATGGGCGGGATCGTTGGCGTGAGCCTTCACGCAGTACGGATCCTTCGACATGTCGATCCCCTTCATGTGGGGAGCGGGGCCGTCCAGCTTCACGGTTCCGGTAATCTTGCCGTTGGCTGCCGCTTTTACCTCGGGCCCAAGGGTGAGAACAGCAGTCGCAATGACGAACAAAACGGCTAACATTCCCGCAACTTTCAATTGAACTTTCATCGAATGATCTCCTTGTTCGATCCGGTCACTCATTTCCAGTGTTGCTGGCCTTCGGCGAAGGGGCTGGTGGATTTGCCGGGGCCGGCTCGTTTGCCGGGGCATTGGGCGCCGGCGTTCCTGAATCGCTGCTGGGCAGCGGCTCCAGGGGGTTGATGGGCGTCAGCCCAAGCTGTCTGGCGATCTGCTTCTCCGGGGTGTCCTCAGGCTGCAAGGTGCGCAAATACATCACCAGGGCCCACGCCTCGTCAGGCTTCACGTTGTCGGAGAAGGACGGCATGGGTGAGCCATCCAGCCCGGTCATGAAGTCCTTGTACATGGCCTGGTCGGTGGCGCCACACTTGAAGCGCTGCGAATCGTGAAAGTTGAAAGGCAGGATGGGACGGTTTTCGTCGTCGGTTAGAGTGGACGCGGAAGGTCCGTTGCCGCGACCGGTGACGCCGTGACATTTCCAGCACTCCAGCTTCTGGAAGATCACCCGCCCCTCCTTGATCCTCTCCGCGGTTACCGGCGGTTCAGGCGGAATGACGATCGGGGTGCCAGGCTTCTCGGTCAGCCATCGTGGCGAGAAATGCTTGACGTAGGCGACAAGGTTTACCCGGTCTTCATTCGTCAGGGGCAGCCAGTGCGGCATGTTGGAGTTCAGCATCCCGCGTCCAATGGTGTCGTAAAGATCGCTGTCGAGGGGCAGCGTTCCAGTGGGTGTGGAGCGGCAGCGAAAGATAGCGATGGTGAAGTTGCGCGGCTTGGGATCGATCCACTGCGCATTCTCGCCGTTCCCGTCGCCAAGATCTCCGTGGCATCCAATGCAGAACCGCTTGTAAATTGGCGCCCCAATGGTGGCGTGCCCCGTCATACTGCCGACGTGGCTCTCCATGTTGAGACGCTGATTTTCGCTGTACTCCGTCTGCTGTCCCCAACAGGCGATCCCGAGGAGCAGAACCGTCACAGCACTCAAGATCAATCGGCATTGCAGAATTCTCGCGTGCATCGGGCATCCCTCAGAAGGCAAAGTCAAGGCCCATAAAAACGCTGTAGCTACTCAGTTGCGTAAAGCTCAGTGGCGACGTTCCCTGCTGTTGAATCAGAGAGTATTCGGCGTGATAAGCGAAGCCGGCCCGGCTGAACATGAAGGGATAGTAGCGGAGCGCGAATGTGTAAGCGTTCGTATTCCCCCAGTTCCCCGGAATGGTCGGCAGCGCCTGCTGCGACATCCTCACGAATTCATCGCGTTGGATGAAGATGAGTTGCGGATTCCACACGTAATGGGTTTCCACAAATCCACCGTTCCAAGACGGGGATCTCGCCCCGAAGGGGAGCGCCATATCCGCCTGCGTAGCCGTTCCGAAGTAGGAGCTATCTGAGCCATGCTGGTAGAACAGCTGGAAATCCAGTTTCTTCGCATAGATCACCGCAAAGAGGCCTTCGCGATTGAAGGGCTTGTTGCCCACTCCCGTGATGGGCACTCCGCCCGAGGTCAGATTGTAGGTGGGTGCGTCACCGACGAACACATAGCCGCCTACGCGGTCCACGCCGCCCTGGTAGCCGGCGTCGAAGGCTTGACTGGCCGTAATGAAGGTGGAGTAGGCGTTCTTCGAGCTCAAATTGACGTTGCCATCGTTCGAGTTAATTAGCGCAACCGAATAGCGGGTCCGGTCGTTAAGCGAGTGACCCATTAACTCCGCTCCAAACTGGTTGTCACCCATTTGGCCAAAGATGTTGGTGTCACCCAGCGGAGAGAAGTGATACAGCACATAGAACCCGCCATTGTCCGACAGGTTGAGAATGCGTTTTTCCGAGATGACATTGTCCAACTCGAACTTGCCCATCTTGAAGTTGAACCAGGAGTTGTGGCCAATATTGTCCAATCGGGCCCAGACGCTTTCGAAATGGAAGGCGCCGGTATTGTCGGAGGATGGCACCATTAACACCGAGATGTTCTTGACCAGAGTGCCACCGCTGAGGATATCGAGCCCGCTTATGTCGAAACCGTTCTCGGTAACGTTGCGTTCAACCTGACTGCCATCCGGTTGATCGACGGCGACCTTGTTCGTGCTTTCCAAATGCCAATTCGGCGTAATGCGGAAAGTCACCGGCCAGTACGACGGATTCTGCCAGATCAGCGAATCGCGATCATTCATCAACTGGTAACCGTTGTCCTTGAACGTCTGTCCGAAGGAGTTCAGCATCGGCCATGCCTCGTGGCATGCCGAGCAGGGCAAACCGTATTTACGCGCAAACGCTGGAAACGCGTGACTCGGTGTGGGACCGAAAAAAATCAGCAGGAAAACTATCAGGCTCAAGGCGCTTGTGAAACTTGCGCAGGAAGCACCGAAGAAGAACCGCTCTCCATCCGAAACATGCTTACAGCTGATCCGCATAGCGATTACCTCGCTGATGAGACTGGCTTTTGTCGCAACTGGAAAAGCACGCACCCCAAATTGGCCGGAATCCTATACCTCGGAGGGAGGATGTTGCAACATGTTTTTTTTACGAATCTTTTACAATTCGGTAACATTTTTTTGGACAGCCTCAGGTCTGCCCAGAGGCGAGGTGCCTGCTTGACAACTCAGGTCCTTCGAGATATCTAATTTCTCCACGTGTCGTTGCTCTCATCGTTACCACGAATGCCCATTCACCCCGTCAAGGCGAAGGATGCCTACCGGCCAAAGATGCCTGCATTTGGCCGGCAATTGTGTTTTGTCTTGCTGCTGGCGATTTCCGCCACGGCATGGCCTTCTCCCAAATCGCGGAGTAACGAAGCGCAAACCATGATCGTGCGGGTGGAATTTCCGGCGGCCGACGTGGTGAAGGCCGTCCAGGAGGTGACACAAGACCAGATCATTCACGGAACCTATTCCTATGAAAAGGAGAGGATTCTCTACGGCGCCCACAGCGCGAGTTCGGCTCGTGTCTTTGGAGTCTGGCCGGGACCTGGAACGGCTTACTACAAAGTTGCCGACAAGATCCTGTCGCCGCGGTTTTTCAAGGACAGCGAGGACATAGGCACGATCAGCGTGCGCTACGTTATTCAAGAGGACAGCCCAGATGCTGTGATTCTGCGAATCGACGCGGTATTTGTGGACGCTCGCAACGTCAGGCATCCATCTACCGGGAATGTCGAATCCGGTGAATATGGCGCGATTCAAGCCCATCTCAGGAACATTCAAGCCAGCCGGAACCAGGCCCAGGATGCGAATGCGCAGCCTGTTCCTCAACCCGCGCAGGCGTCGGTGGAACCCCTGGCAGCCCTGCCGCACTCGGAGCCGGTCAACGGCTCCTCCAGTCCCAGCTTGAATGAGCATGACCTGCAGGAGCAGGTCGATACGCTGCGGCACCAGGTCATTTTGCGGGTCAAGGATGCGGGAGCGTCGTTGAAGTCCGCACCCTTTCAGAGTGCCGCCGCCATCTCGTCGTTGCCGGCTCAGGCCGAAGTGGTGATTGTGGTGCTGACACCCTACTGGTACGGAGTCGAAACCGAGGACGGTCATCGCGGCTGGATTCATCACAGCCAATTGGAGCCCCTTCCGTGAGCCCTGTCGTGATGCGGACCGTGAGCAGGCTTGGGTATCTGGTCGCCAGTGTCGTTTGCCTGTTATCGCTGCCAAGTGGCGCTGCTGCGCAAAGCCCGCTGGCCGAACGAACCTTCCACGCGTCCAAGGCGGACGTACAGAAGGCGCTGCACAATATTCAGTCCTATCCCGGAGGAAAGCTGCCGGTTCTCGATGGTTTCGCCGACGGCGGAGGTCGTTCGCTTGACAAGTACCAGCGTGGTTACTACGAATACGCCGTGCGCCTTCGGCCGGTCAGCCCGACCGAGACCCTGGTGCAGGTGGACGTGAAGATTACGGCCTGGTACGCGGGCCCATCCGCCGCAAGCTCCGGTTATCAGGTACTGAAATCGAGTGGTCGCCTGGAGTCCGATCTGCTTGACGACCTGAACGACCGGCTCAATCCGAACTCGGCGGGCAAAGCGTCAGGCGCTGCGGCTGCATCCCGGCCCCCTGCTGTCACCCTTCCTGACAGTCCATCTGCTCAATCGACGGGGACGGCCTTCCATACTGAGCGGCTTACTACCGCGCCGTCTAGTATTGCGGCGAAGCCCGTGGGCAGCCCAATCTCAAGCCCGGTCGCAAGCAAGCGAGCGCTGGCGCTCAGGCAAGAAGAGCAAAACCTGGAGCAGATACTTCACAACCAGGCTCGTCCGACAAATCTGGCGATTGTAAAGCGCCCGAACACCCCGGTGGTGGCGCAGCCGCTGGAAGGAGCGGAAGTGCTGTTCCAGGCTGTCGCGGAAGACGAGTTCGAGGTTCTCGACGCCATTGAAGGCTGGGTACACGTCAAAATCTCCGGCCTTTCTCGGGGATGGATCCGACGCGATTACGTAGATTTGCCTGGCGCTGCCACCATCAGCCTTTCGGCTCTGCACAGCGATCAGCCGGGCGGCGACCTGGTGCGAAAAACGAAGGAAGAAGTCGGGCGGTTTCCCGGAACTTGGGACCAACTGGACGGCAAAACCGTAAAGATCATCTGGGTGGAGCCCTTGGCCAAAGATCAGTTCGGTTCTGAGCCCAAGTGGAACCTGGCCAAGTCAGTGTTTCGTAAAGCGGAGGTCGGCGCCCCTACGGACAGCGCCGAGGTGGCGGGAGTTGTGGTGATTTTTGATTCCGCCGATGGCGGCATGGCTGCGGTTACGTCGGCGAACCTCCAGCAGTGGCGAGCCGGACACTTGTCAGAGGAACAATTCTGGAAGCGCAGCTGGCGTGACCCTGCAGAGGCCTTCGAGACGCACAATTAGCGCCGGAAGCAATCCTCTCGCAAGAATCTGCAATCGCGCCTCGCGTAGACTGTGGGTAGATGAACCCACAACCAGCGGCTGTAGCAAGATGTGGCTTGGTGCTGCTCGTGGCGGCCGTTTGTTTCCTGGTCTGCTCCGCGGTCTCGGCGCAGGAGCGTGCCTTCGACACCACCGTCTGCGGGCTGCTGCTGCATCCCGAAAAATATAACGAAGGCCTGGTCAGCGTAGAGGCGCTGATCACGGTCGGCCCGGAGGAATTCCTGGCGCACGACGCCCATTGCGGAGACGCACTTGGTCAGGTTTGGCTGCAATTTGGGGGCAACGTCGAAAGCCCCGGCAGCACCGCCAATCCTAAACGGCCGTCGGGTAAGCCGCGAACGGTGGAGGGTCTGGAACTGCCGCTCAGCAAAGATCGGGACTACGATGCCTTACAGAAGCTTTTGCAGACGGCCGAGAAATCGGGCCAGGCGAAGATGTTGCGCGCGACGTTAATCGGCAAGTACTTCGCCGGCAAGCCCACCAAGACAGCAGGCGGAGAGGTCCGCACCGGTTACGGGCACTTGGGCTGCTGCTCCCTGTTGGTGATCGAAGAGGTCGGCACGGTGACGGACGGACTGGAGGGGACCGTAGATTTCTCTCCGGTCCCGGCTGCGCCGCTGAGGGCCCTGCGCAAGGGGTGCACCGTCATGGAGCTCATGGTTCCGCCGCACGAAGATGAAGAGCAGCTTCTGCTGAAGAGCCTCGAAGACGAATATCAATACCTGCACGATCCCAAGTTAGTGGCGGCTCGCGCGATTGCGGTGCAGACCGACCTTACGGCCGACGAGGCAGAGAAGCGCTTGCAGACCGAGTCGGCTGGCTTGACGCTGGCGATCTACACGTGGACCTCCGATGACGGCGCACGGTCGTACCGCATTACGGTCAACAAACCGTACTGGCTGCTGCAAACCGTGGGCAACGGCGATTCCATTATCTGGGCGCCCAAACAGATTGTGCGGAATGATTGTCCGCCGCTGGTGAAGAAGGGATTCTAGTAAGAACTCATTATTCTTCGTCGTCCCGTTTTGTTCGTCATTCCGACCAAGGCCTTCAGGCCGCGTGGAGGAACCTGCTGTTTATGATGGGCAGCGATGCCGGGCGCAGCGGGTTCCTCCACTCCGCTACGCTCCGGTCGGAATGACGAAGCTTGGTGATGGACGCGAGCGTTGCAGCAGTTCCTGCTGAACAGCAGGTTTCTCCACTCCGGCTTACGCCCTCCGGTCGGAATGACGACATAAAGGTTTTGGCTGACAGCTGATGGCTGCAGCTGATAGCCGATGGCTTCTCCTGAAAGCTGATAGCCTTACCTCATGCCTGCTGAACGACTACAGAAGATCATTGCCGCCGCCGGAATCGCCTCACGCCGCAAGGCGGAAGAACTCATCACGGCAGGCCTGGTCTCCGTCAATGGCCAGACGGTCACGGAATTGGGCACCAAGGCCGATGCCGAGCACGACCGCATCAAAGTGAACGGCAAGCTGCTCGGCGGCCCTGAGCGCCACGTCTACCTGCTGCTGCACAAGCCAAAGGGGTACGTGACCACGGTCACTGACCCGGAAGGCCGTCCCACGGTATTAGATCTGGTACGGGGCGTGGGAGCGCGGGTGTATCCGGTGGGGCGGTTGGACTACCTCAGCGAAGGCCTGCTCCTGCTGACCAACGACGGCGAACTGGCCCGCGTTCTGATGCATGCCTCTTCGCATGTTCCGAAGACGTACCTGGTCAAGGTCAGCGGCCAGCCCGGCGAGGCGCAGATCGAGAAGCTGCGGCGCGGCATCGTGCTGCCGGCAGAACGCCGTCCGCTGAAGACGCCATCGGACTGGGAGCCGCGCACTGCGCAGAAGCGCCGGTCGGAGAAGGTAGCAACCGCGCCGGCTCGCATCAAGCTCCTGCGCGACGCCGCGAATCCCTGGTACGAGGTGACGCTGGTCGAGGGGCGAAACCGGCAGATCCGCCGCATGTTTGAGCAGATCGAGCATCACGTGGAGAAGATCAAGCGGGTGAAGTATGGGCCGCTGCAGTTGGATGTCGAGGCCGGGGAGTTCCGGCACCTGACCGCGCCGGAGGTTACGCAGTTGAAAGCGGCAGCCAGCGGGCAGAAGCGGCGCAAGTAATTTTTGCGCGGCGAGCGCGCTTCGTAGATCTACCTTGCGCCAGACGGACTCAGGAAAGCCGTTCGGGATGACAGTCGGTGACAATCAGTGAGCGCTTTACAGCGGCAGAACGATAGACATTTTCAGCATCAAAAGGGCTAGGATGACCAACTATAGGAAACTGGTGCCGGCGTTCGTACCCACGCTGGACACCTACAAGCCGGGTAAGCCGATCCGGCATGCGGAACTGGAGAGTGGTGTGCGCTGCATTAAAATGGCGTCCAACGAGAACCCCTTCGGCCCGTCCCCACTGGCCATTGAGGCCATCCGGGCGGCGACACCCGGAAGTAAATTTCTATCCCGACAACGGCGTAACCGAGCTCAAGACGCGGCTAGCCGAATTGCACGACGTCGACGCCGACCAGATTTTGGTCACCGCCGGATCGACCGCATTTCTCGATCTGCTGGCGCGAACCCTGCTTGGCCCCGGCCTGAATGCGGTCACCAGCAAGCTGTCATTTACCGTGTATCCGCTGGTGACGCGGGCGATGGGCGCACAGTTCATCGAGGTTCCCACCCTCAACGACGGTTACGATCTGGATCGCATTGCCGCCACGGTCAACGATCAGACTCGCGTGGTCTACCTGGCTAACCCGAACAATCCTACGGGAACCTTGGTCGAGGCGGCCGAGATCGATCGCTTTCTTGACCGGCTGCCCTCGCATGTCATCACCGTGATTGACGAAGCCTATTGCGATTACGCCAGCTACTTCGCGGCGCAGCGCGGTGTGGAGTACTCGCACTCACTCGACTATGTTCGGCAGGGCAAGCCTGTGATCGTGCTGCGAACCTTCTCCAAGGCACACGGACTGGCCGGGCTGCGCATCGGCTATGGAGTAGGGCCGGCAGAACTGCTGGGCTACCTGCATCGGCTGAAGCCGGCCTTCCAGGTGTCGTCGCTGGGCGAGACGGCAGCACTGGCAGCGCTGGCCGATGAAGCGCACGTACAGAAAGCGGTTGAGAATAATGCCGTGGGCGCAAAATTCCTGGCCGAAGCCATGTCTGAGTTAGGGATTAACGTGGTGCCTACGTGGGCGAACTTCCTCTTCTGTCACGTCTACGAAGACGCCGCCACTCTGTCGCGGGAGTTGCAGGAAGCTGGAGTCATCGTGCGCCCGATGAATGGACCTTGGGGAGCGCCGGAAGCGATCCGCGTAACCATCGGCACGCCGGAGCAGAACGAGCAGTTCATCGCCACGCTGCGGCGGATCCGTTCGCGAGTGCCGGCGTAAGGCAACCGCAGATCCCTCACAGCTAAAGCTGTTCGGGATGACAGAAGTGGAGCGGGCTGCTGGCGCACCTCGTTCCCTTCGCCGCTACCGACAAACCATACGACCTGTCATCCTGAACGAAGTCGAAGGACCGCTATTGTACGAAGCGATAGGGGTATTTCGACTCCGGTTCGCAAAACCGGCGAACCTGCGCTCAACATGACACCATGAAAGAGAGGCGCGAGAATACCTGATGGTGCATCCTCTCCCAAGCGCCTAATACTCCGCACTTACCTCGGCGTCTTCACCGTCTCAGTCTGAGTCAGGTTCTCCACCATCGGCAGGCGGGCCGCGCCGTACAGTCCGGCATCGCTGCCCAACAAAGCTCGGGTAACGATCGTATGCTTCTGGCCGGGCGCAGGATGCTCGGGCGAAGTCAGCCCGTAGATCGACGAGCGCCATTTCAGCTCGGCAAACATCGTTGGGGCAAAGGCGTCCCATGCGCTGGAAACCCCGCCGCCAATGACATAGATCGGGAAGTTCAGCGCGTTGACCATGGATCCGATGCCAATCGCCAGCGCCTCGCCGACTTTCTCGTAAACTCTCTGCGCGGCGATGTCACCCTGGATCGCCATCTGGTAGATGGCGCGTGAGCTGAACTCGACGTTGTCCTTGGACGAGCGCTCCAGTTCCGTGGCCTCGCCGCGGGCGATGGCTTCGCGCGCCATGCGTACGACGGCGGTCGCCGACGCGTACTGCTCGAGGCAGCCCTTGCTGCCGCAGCCGCAGGGATTCCCGTCGGCGTACACCGTGAAGTGGCCCAGCTCTCCGGCCATGCCATTCATGCCATGCCAGACGCGGCCATTCAGCACTACACCGCCGCCCACGCCGGTGCCCAGGGTGTACATGATCATGTGTTCATAGTCGCGGCCGGCACCCAGCCACTTCTCGCCCATGGCGGCGGCGTTGGCGTCGTTCTCCAGGATGACCTTCGTGCCCAGTCGCTCCTCGATCAGCTCGCGCACCGGGAAGCGCGTCCAGTCGGGAAGGTTAGGCGAGTCCATCACCATGCCCGCATCCATGTCGATGAAGCCCGGGACGCCGATGCCGATGCCGGAGAGTATCGCCGGTGGCGCTGAACTTGGTTCTCATCGCCTGGATGGCGGAGCACATCTCGCCGATCACATAATCGCGGCCGCGCTTGACCTCAGCGCCCAACGTGAGCTTCTCCAGCAGATTGCCATCGCTATCCAGGGCGGCGATGCGCAGGTTGGTTCCCCCCAGATCCACTCCAATCGAATAAGAACTCATAGTTTCGGTTGTGCCCCTCTCATGTGACCGCGCAGTCGTGCCCTGTCTGCGAACCACAAGGTTCAGCGCTGGCATTGCGGACAGTAGTGACTGCTGCGACCTGCGATGATAATCCTCTTGATCGGCGTTTTACAGACTAAACAAGGCTGGCCTTCCCGTCCATAGACGCGGTGCTGTAACTGGAAGAAGCCTTCCTGGCCATCGGCATCGACATAGTCGTTGATCGAGGAGCCGCCCAGCGATATAGCCTCATTAAGCACTTCCTGTAACGCTGCGTGCAGTTTGCCCAGCTCAGCTCGGGAAAGGGTTGCCGCCCGCCGGCGCGGCCGGATTCCAGCGCGGAACAGCGATTCGTCCGCATAGATATTGCCCACGCCGCTCAGCAGTTTCTGATTGAGCAGGGCGCTCTTGATGGGCGTCTTGCGTCCCTTGAAGAGAGCCACGAAGCGGTCGAGTTGTGAACCTAGTGGCTCGTCCCCCGGAGCGACGAAGCCCAGACCAGTTTTCGGCTCCAGACGAACCACCGCAAGACGCCCGAAGCGGCGAGGATCGACAAAGCGTAGCTCGTGCCCCGAGGCCAGCTTGAGCACCGCATGGGTATGCTTGAGCGCCTCGGCATCGGGCGAGGCGATCAGCAAGCGCCCGGTCATACCCAGGTGAACAATCCATTGTCCGTGCGCCGCAAAGCCGCGCTGCTTGCGGCTTTTGCGCTCCAGGTCGAAGACGATATGCTTCCCTACCCGATGGACGTGCGCAATGCGCGAGCCGTCCAGGACAGAGGCCATCTCCTGCGGCGACGACTTCAGCGGTTCGGGCTTGGAGCCCAGCCAGACCGAGTCGATCACCTCGCCGGAGATGCGCTTGTCGAGCCCGCGCGCAATGGTTTCGACTTCGGGAAGCTCAGGCATAGAGAGGTAGTGTACGGCATGACAATGCTCACAGGGATCGTGAGCTATACTTTCATGGCAAAGGATTCAACAACCATGGATGTTTCCTTAGACCGAGAGACGGAAAAACTGGTGCAATCCGAAATCGCCTCCGGCCGCTTCCAAACGGCCGATGCCCTCATCCGCACGGCCCTCAAGCACTTTTTGATTGCTCGGGAATTGGGGGAGGAATACACCGCCCAGGAGATTGAAGAGAAAATTGCCAACGGTATGGCACAACTTGATCGCGGGGAAAGCGTTGATGGCGAAGAGTTCTTTGCACGGCTGAGAGTTCGCGGAGAAGAACTCCGGCAGAAGCACGGATGAAGCGTTTCCGCCTTTTCGAATATTTGCGCCCTGCCGCGCGCAACCTGTAAAATCAATAGTTACACAGCCCGTCCCTGAGTGAATCTCCCTGAATTTTTGATGTCTTTTGCGCGACGGTGGGCGAGTTGTGTGCGAATCTGAGCACGTGACCGGCAGTCGTTTGCCGGTACGACGCTAGCGGAGCAGCAAGTTGAAACCAGGCAAGACGGCAGTCATCATCGGGGCGCAGTGGGGCGACGAAGGCAAAGGTAAGATTGTCGACGTTCTCTCCGAGCGCTTCAAGGTTGTAGCACGCTATTCCGGCGGCCACAATGCTGGACACACGGTCACCATCAAGGGCAAGAAGTTCATCCTGCAACTGATTCCCTGCGGCGTGTTGCGCGAAGGCTGCCGCGGCGTCATCGGCAACGGCATTGTGCTCGACCCCTTCGCCTTCATGAAGGAAGTGGATGCGCTGCGCGCCACCGGCATCCAGGTGGACGGTAACCTGTTCGTCAGCAACCGCGCCCACGTCATTCTGCCTTACCATCGCATGATCGAGCTGGCGTCGGAGAACGCTCCGGGACGGGTGAAGATTGGCACCACCTCGCGCGGCATTGGACCGACCTACGAAGACAAGATGGCGCGCAGCGGTTTGCGCGTGCAGGACCTGCTCGACAAGACACTGCTCCGGAAGCACATCGAGAACGCCTGCCGCGAGAAGAACACCATCGCACATGCGCTATTCAACAGCGAGCCGCTCGACCCCGACAAGATGTACGCCGACTACGCTGAAATCGCCGAGCGCGTGCGGCCGTTTGTCACCGACACGGCACAACTGCTGAACAAGGCGATTGCCAATGGCGAGCCGGTGATGTTCGAGGGCGCGCAAGGCACCATGCTCGACATCGATCACGGCACCTATCCCTTCGTCACCTCGTCCAGCGCAACGTCCGGTGGAGCAGTTACCGGAACCGGCGTGCCTCCCACCGCGATCAGCATGGTTGTCGGCGTGACGAAAGCCTATTGCACACGCGTGGGCGAAGGCCCCTTCCCGACCGAGTTGAACGACGAAGTCGGTGAGGGCCTGCGCAAGAAGGGCAACGAATTCGGCGCGGTCACCGGCCGGCCCCGGCGTACTGGATGGCTCGATCTTCCGCTGCTGCGCTACTCCAACATGATCAACGGAACGGGTTGGCTGGTCGTGACCAAGCTCGACGTGCTCGACGAGCAGGCGGAGATTCCGGTCTGCGTCGGCTACAAGATCGATGGCAAGACGGTGGAAGAGATCCCCGCCCAGGCCTCCGGCTACGAGAAGATTGAACCGGTCTACACCCGGCTACCTGGCTGGAATAGCAGCACCTACGGCATCGACCACTACGCTGAGCTGCCGGAAAAGGCCAAGCGCTATCTGGAATTCGTCGCGCAGGAGAGCGGTGCGAGAATCGGTATCGTTTCCACCGGCCCCGATCGCGAGCAGACCATGTTCCTGGACGAGTTTACGCAGGCTCTGGACGGCGTAAGCGGAACGGCGAAGGCATAACCTATGGTCGTATTAGCCGTAACCTGGATGGCCAATGCCGGCCGCGAAGAACAGGTCGCAGAGACCTTCCGCAAGCTGCAGACGGCTTCCCGCGAAGAGTCGGGCTGCCTGCTGTATATCGTGCACCGCCACAAAACAGACCCGCGGCGCTTCTTCATTTACGAGCAGTATCGCGATGATGCGGCGCTGCGGGCCCATCGCGATTCGCCGCACTTCCAGCAGTACGCGATTGCAGCCTTGAACGGGATTGGCGTCCGTACCGAAGGCGAACTGTTCACGCCACTCGATTAAGGCGCGGCAGCGCTCTCCGCGGTCTCCTGCGGTTGTAGGCCGTCGTGCAGCTCTTCCCGCAGCATCTTGAACAGAGCGGCCAGGACCGACGCCACGACCGGTCCGATAAAGATTCCCAGGAAGCCGAAAGCCTCGACTCCTCCCAGAATAAAGAAGAGCAGCACCAGGGGATGCAGTTCCACTTTGCCGCTGACCACCCACGGGCGTATGACGTTGTCGGCGGTGCTTACCACGCCTACGCCCCATATCAGCATGAAGATGCCCTTCCCGGTCGATCCGGTTGCCAGCAGATAAATGCCCGCGGGAGCCCACACCAGGGCGCAGCCTACCACTGGAATAATCGATGCAAAGGCCGCAGCCACTCCCAGCAGAAGAGACGAAGGGATGCTCACGATTCGCATGGCAATGCCAGTCAGGATGCCCTGGGCCACGCCGACCGTGACGATGCCATAAACGTTGGCAACGATGGTGTCGGAGATGTTCTTCAGCAACCGGTTTACCTGGGCCGGAGAGAGCGGCATAAGATTGCCGGCGCGATAGACCCAATCCCTCCCATCGCGAAACAGGAAGAAGAGCACCACCAGCGTGATGAAAAACGTTCCAATTGAGCGTGCGAAGTTGCCCAGTACGGCAGCGCCAAAGCTGAAGGTCCATGCGCTCACTTTTTGCATGTTGGAGCGGACGATGACATTGAGGTCGATCTTGGTCAGGTCCACCCAGCGTCCGACAAAGCTAAGTGGTTGTGCGGCCAGGCTCATCACGAAACCGCTGAGGCCGCCCGGCTCGGCGCTCTTGCGGCTCAGGTAATGTGCCGCTGCGAAAGCTTCATTGGCTGCCATCAGCAGAATCACCAGCACCGGCACGCCAAATAGGAACAGCAGCACCAGCGTGGAACTCAGGGAGGCCCATCCTGATCGCTGCCTCATCCACCGCAGCATGTGTTCGTGCATGGGGTAGAAGACAACCGCCAGGATAATCGCGAAGGCCACCGGACGCAGAAACGAGTAGGTAATGAAGAACGCCAGCACGGTGACGATCAGCAGCAGCGCCAGGAGAAATGGGACGGTAGTGCGTTTTCCATTCATTAGGTAATCGAGCACCGGATCTGTCTGGCAACGGCAGGCGAGCTGGAGCTGGTCATTAGCCGCTGGGAAACAGGGGCGGAAGCCCAAGCGAAAAGGCGCCCTTTCGGCATGGCTGGAGCCCTGCGCTGATACAAACCATTTGTGAGATAGCCGATCGCTACCGGAACCCGTCAGCTTCCGCCTTTTGCAGTTGTACCACGCGGCCTCGCTCTCAGCAGAAAAAAAGCGGGTGGGAGTTATCCCACCCGCCGTGAGTTCCGGATCGGCTTAGAACTGGAACTTGAGAGCGAATTCCAGAGCGCGCATCATCGTATCGGACTCAATGTCGGTAACCTGACCGGCATTGGTACCCACGCAATCGATACATGTGTTGCCCTGGTTCGAGTTAAAGCCCAGCACCGGATGGTTAAAGACGTTAAAGGCGTCCATGCGGAACTGGAGGTTGTAACGCTCGGTCAATTTGAAGTTCTTCATGACCGACATGTCGGTTCCGAAGTAGCGCGGTCCATACAGGGCGTCAAATCCAGAGTCGCCCAAGTTACCGCCGTAGGGACGGCACCATGCACCGCTGCAGCCTCCGGGCGTGTTCATCTGAGCTACCGGCGTAAAGTACGTAACCGTGTGAGTGATCGGATTGAACGACCCGCCGCCCGTGTTGAAGGCGGAACCACTCGTGTTGGGACGGCAGATGCCTACATCCTGGTCCGAGTTACAGGCATTGTAGCTGGGCGTGAACGGCAAACCGCTGCTCCAGTTTAGAGTGCCCGTGATCTGCCAGCCGCCGATGATCATATCCTCAGCCTTGCCTGCATTTCCGGCAAACATCTTGCCCTTACCGAAGGGAAGCATATAAACCGTGTTGAACACGAACGCCTTGTTCCGGTTCTGGTCCCACGGTCCATACGAGTACTGGGGATAGATCGCATAGGCGTTGTCGGCGTTATAGTGCAGCGCCCTGGACCAGGTGAAGAAGGTAATGAACTGCAACCCGTGGTTCATATTCTGGGTTGCCTTCACCTGTAAGGAGTTGTAGCTGCTGTTGGCGTCGTTGCCGAGGTAGTCGCCCAGAATGCCGCCCGCGCAGCACAGGCCGCCGTCAAACTTGCCGTTGTAGTACTGGCGCTGTGCCTGCGAAAGAAGGCCGGCCTGGGTTTGCGCCCAGCCCGCGATGTTCACCGGGTTGACGTTGTACGAGGGGCCGTCTCCGGCGAAGCCGTGACGTCCTTCATTACCGACGTAGCCCAGTTCCATCGTCATGTTCTTGGTCCACTGATACTGCATGGTCAAGTTGTAATTCGTTACCTCGGGTAGCACCTGCTTGGTCGGACGAACCTTGGGCTGAATGTTTTCACTCGGGCCACCGAGGGGCAGATTGCCGCTGGCGGGAACCGACGGGAGCGACGGCGCCGGCGGCCCCTGCGCCAGCGTAAACGCCGGGATAAAGTTGGCCGAGGCATTCGGACTGACGGTGTTGGTCGCGTCGACGTTCTGATTGATCAAGACCGGCAGGTTTTGCGTTACCGTGTGTCCGAAGTTCGAGCCGAACACGCCGATGTCGTAGCTGACACCGATGCCGCCACGGATGACCAGACGGTCGCTCATCTGGTAAGCCAGACCAAAGCGGGGAGCGAAGGCGTGCAGGTCGTTGGTGATGTTGCCATTCAGACCGTACGGTCCGTAGCCGGCAACGCGGATCACGCCGTCGGCAGATGTGCCACCCAGCGAGATGTTGGCGAAGCCGCCGTTCCCTTTGGCGTTCACGGATTCAGGCGTGTAGATTTCCCAGCGCAGTCCGTAGTTCATGGTCAACTTCGGAGTGATGCGCCAGCTATCCTGGCCATAGAAGAAGTAACGCCATTGGTGCTCGGAGGCAGTCAAGGTTGCGCTGTAATAGCGGTTGAAGCTGCCCACGTCTCCCAGTATGAAGCTTGCGAGATCGATACCACCGATACCGCCATTGGAAGTCGTGCGTGGGTCAAACGTATCCTGTCCGGTACGGTTTGCGTCGGAGGGAACGCGCAGATTGCTGGCGCTGCGGATGTCAGCGCCGAACTTTATCTGGTGATTGCCCAGAATGTGCGTCCAGTTGGTCACACCCTGGAATTGGCTTTCATTCTCCGTCAGCGGGCAGTTGCAACGGCTGACATTGAGGCCGGTGCCGTAGTAAGACATCGTTCCTGGCTGGCCATTATTGCCGCCACCAAATATCGCGGCCAAACCTGAGGTCGCCAGGGCCTGCGCCGCTCCCAGGTTGCTAAGGTTCATACCGGTCCAACCGAGAGCGGTCATGGGGGTTGTGCCGGAGTCGAACTTCTGTGTCTGAGGGTTGTACTTCACCCAGCCGAAACGGAAGTCGGCCAGCCACGTTGGGCTGAACGTCTTGGTCGCGCCCAGCGCGAGGTTGTAGTTGTGAATGTTGGACGACCCCGCCAAACCTGGCCCAGGGCCGAATCCCGTGCCACCCGCCGCCCCCAGCGAGGGCTGGCCGGAGAGGCTGAAGTAGGACTGGCTATAACGGCCAAAGACGTTGATGGTGCTGCTCGCCGTCCAGTCAATGCGCGTGTCGAAAGCGTTCTGCGAGAACGGACCCGATCCGCCGGCAATGAAGTTGTTGATGGTGCCGCCATTGGTTCCGGCCACGTTGGGCAGCGGAATGAGGTTCAGAAATGCCACCGCTTGCGGCGAGACCATGCTGTTGGGAATCAGGTTGCCGGCAAACGCGGTTCTACCCGTGCCGTTGAGAGGGTTGCCAGTGCCTGGATTGAAGACCTGGCCGGTCTGATAGGTGGCGTTACCACCGCCACCGGTTTGGCCAAGATACTGGCTCATATCGCAAAATCCGGTCCCCCCGGTACAAGTCGTATGCATCAGCGCGGTCGGGACGGTAAGCACGTTGGTCACACCGGTTGACTGCCGTTGCCCCTGGTAATCGGCGAAGAAGAACAGTTTGTTCTTGATGATGGGACCGCCGATCGTGCCCCCGAACTCCTGCCACTTACTGCCGGGAATGAAGCGTCCGGTAGTCGGGTCCGGTGCGTACTGGGTAAACGGGTCGCGCGCCTGGTTGGCGCCGGAACGGCGGTACCAGAAAGCTTCGCCATGGAGCTCGTTCGTTCCTGACTTGGTCTGTGCCGAAACGTTGCCGGCGACCGCGTTGCCCTTCTCGGCATCGTAGTCTTGCATGGCGATCTTGGTCTCGGTTATGGCGTCGATGTTAGGATTCACGACGATGATACCGAGAATCGGATCCTGGTTACTGGTTCCATCGAGTTCGAAACCGGTACCGCTGAAGTGCTGGCCGTTGGCAAAAATCTGCTGACCGCCTTGCGGGTTCTCCGTGGCGGCGTGACTCCAGCCCACCAGCTTTTGTGTGCCCGGCGTCATCAACTCGAAGTCCGTAAAGTTGCGGTTGTACGTCGGCAGGTCCTGTACATACGCCTGATTGAACTGGATGGCGACGTCGGCGCGGTCGGTCTGCAACTGCGGCGCCTCGCCACTAACCTCCACGGTTTCCGCAGTCGAGCCTACCTGTACCTGTGCGTCCACACGCTGTGACTGGTCGGCAGCAACAGTGACGGTCTTCTGCTGGAAAGTCTTGAAACCCTGTGCCTCGATGGTCACCGAGTACGTGTCCGGGATCAAGTGGGTCGCCGAGTAGTTGCCCGAATCGTTAGTCGTGTAGACATCCGATGTGCCCTTGGCGGTGTCGGCGACCGTGACCTTCGCATTGGGAACCGCCGCGCCTTGCGGGTCGGTTACCGTTCCAAAGATGCTGCCGAACACCGCTTGCCCGAACGAAAAAGTCGGGGTAAACGACAGGACCAGGATGGTCACCACTGACAACATCAACCGCTTCGTCATTGCTTTCGCCCTCCACAGCTGGAACCGGGCTGCACGTGGCCAGAGCTCCAACCGGATTGTGACACTTGCGTTAGTTGCAGAGTTTCGTGACAGGAAGAGACTTGGCGGGCGGGACGGGGAGTCGTCTGTAATTCAGCGCGATTCGAATTCGCGTCAAGCGCGTTACCGCAAGGGAGACTCGTCATATTTTTCGTGGGGCTCAGCCCCACGCGCCCGTTTACACGGCATGTGTGATCTGCGTCACAACACGGTGTGAAGGGAAACTATCGCGCCAAGTCCCTCTTGTCAAGGGACTTTTTACGAGTTTGTCAATATATGAAATGATGTAGTGACTGATTTTTTTATATTAAGAATTTGGTAGGTCCAAACGCAGATTTTCGGGGTTTTGCTGCATTTCTATGAAAAATGGGACTTCGTCCCCGTCGCTACCCGGGACGAAGTCATTCCCCAGAACCACAAAAGATAACTGCAAAGATATTGAGTTTATGGCACCGGCAGCTTGATTCGAGGATCGAGTTCGGCGGCTTTGTGGAACTCCTGCGCCGCTTCTGTCTTGTCTCCCTTGCGGCTGAGCGCAACCGCGAGTTGATAATGGGCGGGCGCAAACGCCGGAGAAACCTTGATGGCGTTGCGGAACTGGCCAATCGCTCCATCGATGTCGCCCGCAGAAAGCATGCGCTTCCCTGAATTGGTGGAGATGGTCGCGGCCTGTCTTCCGGTGACCGCCTTAGCGAGACTTTCACCTTTCTGGCTTTCCGCCTCCGCGCCTGCCTTGTCGCCCATCTGTCGCAGCACTGCGGCGAGCGTGGTGTGGGCTCCGGCAAAACCAGGCTGCAGGCGAATCGCTTCGCGCAAGGCGGCAGCGGCTTCGGGCAGTTTGCTTTCCTGCTTGTACACCGTTCCCAGCGTGTAATAGGCCTCGGCGTAATCGGGCTTGATCTGCACTGCATGCTGCAACTGCTCGATGGCCGCGGGAAAATCGCCGCTCTGCCACAAGGTGACCCCCAGGCTGTAGTAGGCGTCCGCAAGCCCGGGATCGAGCTGTGTCGCTCGCTGAAATTCCGCGATGGCTCCCTTCAGATCGTCTTTGAGCTTCAAGGCGAGGGCGAGATTGTAGTGTAGCGAAGCGTTATCAGGCTCTATCTTGAGGGCCATCTTTAACTGATCGATCGCGGCCTCGAAATTGGACTGCTGCAGCAGGGTCACAGCAAGATTTCCACGGACTGCGGCATCGTCGGGATTGAGCTTCAGGCTCTCCTGAAATTCCTTGATGGCAGCGTCGCCGTCGCCTTGCGACATCAGCAGGATGCCCAGATTGTTGTGGGCCTTCGGATCGTTGGGCGCGAGTTCGACGACTTTGCGGAATGCCGTCTCGGCCTTCTCCGGATCGCCCGCACGCTGAAGCAGCAAGCCCAAATGCTTTTGCGCGTCCAGCAGATCGGGTTTGAGGGCCACTGCCTTCTCATACGCCTCGATTGCCGAGGTCGCCTGATGATCCGCTTCCCGCGCAGTTCCGAGATAGTAGAAGGCCAGGGCATCGCCGGCATTGGCTTCCGTCGCCTGCGTGAGCACCTGTTGTGCGGCGGTGTTGGCTCCGGATGCGAGCAGGGACACGCCAAGATGAAACAGCGCGGGCTCGTAGTTCGGATCAATTGCCAGAGCATCGCGAAACTCGTGCTGAGCTCCGGCCATGTCCGACTCTTGCGCCAGCAAGGCTCCCAACTCGTCGTGAACTTCCGGCCGTTGTGGCGCCAGCGCAACTGCCTCCCGCATTTGCGTGATGGCTTCCTTAGTGCGGTCCTGACGGCTCAGGACCAGAGCCAGTTGACGGTGGGCCTCCGGAGCATTCGGGTCCGACTGGATGGCCGCGCTCAGCTGCTCTTCCGCTTGACCCAGAGAGCCTTTCGCCGCGAATGCCTGCCCCAACAATGCATGCAGGCGCGCATCCTTGGGAATCAGGTTCAGGGCAGCCTGGAGTTGTGCGACGGCCTCGTCTACCTGGCCCTTTTGCAGGAGCACTTGCGCCAGGGCCGCCTGATACTCGGGATCGTTGGGGCGCAACGTAACGGCCCGCTGGAAGTCGGCAGCGGCGGTGGCCGGGTCGCCGCTCTGTAGCGATGCAACCCCGTGTTCATATACCGCCGCGGCAGCAGTATCGTTAGTGCCGCTGTCCGCCTGTGCGGAGACCGGAGCCGCCAGGCTGGGGATTGTGAGCAGCAGCAAACAGCCAAAGAGGCGAATTCCGCAAAACCTTGCCGCACGCATTAGGAGCACGATGCAAGGCTACTTGGTCAACGGGCTTCGCTTCAACTGTGAGACCGCTTCCGCCGAGAGGCCCAGCAGGCTAGAATGCGACTTCTATGACTGTGCAGCGATTTTCCCGTCGCGTGCTTACTCTCGGTGTTTGGCTGGGCTGTTCGGTACTTGTATTCGCAGCTTCCTACAGACTTCCGTTTGGACCGTGGCATCGCCTCTCGAGCACTCCGATCCTGTCTCCCGAAGGGGATGGCTGGGAATCCGCCGGAATCTTTAATCCCGCAGTCGTGATGCATGAAGGCAAGTTCGTGATGCTGTACCGGGCTCAGGATAAGCAGGGCACTTCCCGCCTCGGGTACGCCGACAGCTCTGATGGCGTGCACTTCAAGCGGCGGCCGCAACCCGTCCTTGGACCCGAGACTGACTATGAGAAGGATGGCGGGGTCGAAGATCCCCGGCTGGTGAAGTTTGGCGATACCTATTACCTCACCTACACCGGCTACAACAAGAAGGATGCCCAGCTTTGCCTGGCAACCTCGCAGGACCTGGTGCACTGGGATCGCCAAGGCGTGATCCTTCCGGCCTACAAAGGCAACTGGAATGTGAAGTGGACGAAGTCAGGCGCCATCGTGCCGGAGAAAATCGACGGCAAGTATTGGATGTATTTTCTCGGCACCGCGGCCGACAACACCGATCAGATGGGGCTGGCGTCGTCGCCCGATCTATTGCACTGGACCGAGGAGACGAAGACGCCAGTGCTGCCACGGCGTCCCGGGCATTTCGATTCGCGAGTGGTCGAGCCCGGCCCTCCTCCTATTCTGACGCCACAGGGGATTGTGCTGATCTACAACGGCGCCGATGATCATCTGGTCTACCGGACGGCCGTAGCGGTGTTCGACCGCAACGATCCGCGCAAGGTCGTGTATCGCAGCAAGTATCCGATCTTTATTCCGGAGAAGCCGTGGGAGAAGGCTGGACAGGTGCCCAACGTGGTCTTCGTCGAGGGTATGGCGCGCAAGGGAAATCAGTACCTCTTCTATTACGGCGGCGCGGACAAGTATGTGGGCGTCGCCGCGGCCCACGCTCTCGAATAAGCGCTACTCTCCGTTTGGCGGCGGACCAGAAAGCATCGCGACGACGCATTCCCTTCCATTTGTGCTTTAATTTTGCCAGTAGTCCCACGAGATCCTTCATGTTCCGATGCAAAGCGTTTTCCGTTCTCTCGCTCATTCTCTCGATGAACTTCTGTCCTCTGGTTGTGAGAGCCCAAAGCTCATCAAATGCCCCGGCAACGGCTTCCGCCGCAGGCGGACCAGTGCAACCCGCTGCTCCCGACAAGGTCTTCGCCGACGCACGCCATTTGGGCGAGGTGGGCAAATATGATGAGGCCATTGCGGAGCTGCAAGCGTTGGAATCGCGAAACCCCCGTCCGGCGGGACTCTCGCAGGAGCTTGGTTCGGCATATTACAAGAAGGGCGATTACCTGAAGGCGGCCGAATACCTGAAGCAGGCACTGGCGGAAAATCCCAAGGACGACGAAGCGGTGCAGTTGCTGGGCATATCGTATTACCTGTCGGGACGTCCGAGCGAGGCCATCCCCTACCTGGAGAGGGTTCAGACGTGGTACCCGCGCGCCAACGTGGATGCGTCGTACATCCTGGGGATCTGTTATATCCAGGCGAAGAATTATCCGCAGGCGCGGGTGGCGTTCGCCAAGATGTTCGATGTGAAGCCGGATTCAGCGGCCAGCTATCTGTTCACCGCGCGCATGCTGTTTCGCCAGGAGTTCGATCCAGTGGCCGAAGAATATGCGCAGAAAGCGGTCGCGCTCGACCCCAAGCTGCCCTTGACGCATTTCCTGCTGGGCGAGCTGCATCTTTATAAGTCGAAAATTCCCGAGGCGATTGCCGATCTTCAGCAGGAGTTGGCGATCAACCCCGGCTATGCTGCGGCCTACTACAAACTGGCGGACGCCTATTCCCGCGTGCAGAAATATGATGACGCAGAGCGCCTGTTGCAGCGCTCGATCTGGCTGGACCCGACCTCGACCGGCCCGTACATCCTGATGGGCAAGGTTCTGGAGAAAAAAGGGCGAGCCTCAATTGGCGCTGCGCGCCTTGCAACGGGCGGCAGCGATGGATCCTAACAATCCCATCACCCATCATCTGTTGGGGCAGGCTTACCGCGACGTGGGCAAGAACGACGAAGCCGACCAAGAGCTGAAGTTGGCCGAGCGGCTCACTGAAAAACAGAACGCGAACTAGGAGCGTGCGGCGCTTCCTAAATCAAGTGAAGCCAATCTATTTTGCGTATTGCCATTACGAGCGCCCGGTTTTCGGGTGCGAGGAATCTGCTTCTCGTGAGGAGAAGGCAAAAGCAGATCCCTCGCTGCGCTCGTGATGACAATCCTTTAAGAGCTGATGACAAATCGTAAGGCGTAAGAAGATGACAAATCGTAAGGCGTAAGAAGATGGCAAATCGTAAGGCCTGACGACGCCCACTACTTGGGCTGCGCCATCATCTCTTCCACCGCCTGCAGGTTCTCGCGAGCCAACGCCAGGTCGGGCTTGAGGACGAGCGCCCGCTCGAAGTGAGACTTGGCCTGGCTCAGCTCGCCCAACTGCGCCAGCGCGCTTCCCAGGTTCGATTCGGCAGCCGCATCCTGCGGATTCAGTCGAACCGCGTCGCGAAACTGCGCTTCGGCACCAGAGAAATTACCTTGCGCCGCATACGCGTGCCCCAGGTTGTAGTGCGCGTCGAAGTAGTCTGGACGAGTCTGGAGTGATGCCGTCAGGTGCTGCACTGCCGCATCGAGTTTTCCCTGTGCCAGCAGCACGCCGCCCAGCGCATTGTTGACCACGGCATCGCCCGGACGAATCTGCAAGGCACTCTCGAACTGCTCCTCCGCACCCGGCAGGTCGCCTCGGGCTTGCAGCATCGCGCCCAGGTTGTAGTGCCCCTCGAAGTCATCCGGATCGGTCTCTACATGATGACGCGCCAGCGCCTCCTGCAAAACCATTCGTGGATCGCGTTTCAACTCAGGCGAGGCTTTGGGCAACACCTGCAGCCACAGATGAGCCATCTCATCGGTCGTGCGGTTCCCTCCCCTTATCCGCTGCGGCGGGTGATTCGGGTTGGCGAAGTTGTCGTCCGAATTGTCGTACACATAGCGCATGGTCAGCACGGTGCCTTTGGGCAGCGGCACTGGCTCGGCATAGCGATACACCGCCTGCCAGTTCAAGTCCCAGTGCGGAATGTGGATCAGCGTCTCTTCCTTCCCATCTGGCAGTTTCGCGGTGGCGAGAATGTCCTTTCCCAGGTAATGAGCATGGGGATAAATCCCTAAGCAGATCGACATCCACCGGAAGGGTGAAGTGATCAGTGACGACGAAGTTGTCGTCGCCCGGAGGGATGTCGAGCTGCGAGTCACACTCCAGTTGCAACAGCATGGGAAACTGCGTGGCCGGCTTGTCGGTGAAATAGATCCCCACGCTGGGTTGCAACAGCTCCGGCTTGCCGGAGGGTTGCATGTGTGTGTTCAGGACAAGGTCGGTTCCCTTGTCGAGCCGCAGCGCCATTCCATCGGGCTCGACGTAAGGCACGGTGCCGGGCTTCCAGAAGAGGAAATGGCTGTCGGGATCGAAGATCTCCGACTCGATCATGATGTCCATGCCGCCAAAACCTGCGCCGGGCTCTTTTTCCTGCTTACGCGAAACTTCCTGGCGGTCGACCAGGATGTTGGCGTGATGCACCAGGCGCTTGTCGCCGGGTCGTATCTCCACCGCTTTGACCCATCGCGTGTGATCGATGGGAATCGGCAAAATGAAATTCCAGTACGTGTCGAAGCCGGTGGCTGCCAGAGCATACGGCTTCGAGGCCTTTACGATGAGATCGGGCTGTCCGAGTTGCCATCCCTCGGCGAACTTTGGCTGCGGCGGCGCGTCGGCCGGATTGCCCTCGATCATTCCCTGCTCTACCCATTTGCGAATGAGCGCAATCTGGGCATCGCTGAGGCGGCGTTCATCGGCGAACTTCAGGGCTTGCGGAGCGGGCAGCCACGGAGGCATGAAGCGCGTCTGGGTGACCGCAACGATCTGGCGCCCGTGCTTGCGGACGTCCTCGTAGGTGAGCAGAGGAAACGGGCCGGCCTCGCCCGGACGATGGCAGGAGGCGCAATATCCATAGACGATGGGCGCGATATCGCGATTGAACGTGACACCGCCTGTACGCCGGGAACTGGTGGAGTGCACATGTTCCCCGCTCGCTGAATTCTGCGCCGCGGGCGCTCCGCCACCATCGGCGAAGACCGCAACAGCAAGAGCGAGCAAGAATCCAGCAGTGATCTGCAGCAGGGCCTTCATTCCAGATCCGAGATGTAACAGCCTACCGCATTGGTGCTCGCCACAGCGGGCTTCTTGCCGCTGAGCGCGGCCTGAATGGCATCCTCAAGTTCATGGGTGGTGGGAGCGCTGCGCGCGTGTCCGAAATCTTCATACCAGTTATCGATACGCCCGTGATACACCAGCTGACTGGCGGAGTCGAAGACCGCGACTTCGGGAGTGATCTGAACCTGCCCCAGCTTCACCAGTTCATGCTGCGGATCGCGCAGGGCCGAAACCTTGTACCCGAAATCGTGCATGTACTTTTGAATTTCGGCCGGCGTCTCGTCCTTGTCGGGATAGATCAGCCAGAAGGTCACCTTGCCTGCGTATTGGTGGTCGAGGCGCTGAATAGTGGGAGCGTAGCGATTGGACACGGGACAGTCGGTGCGCACGAAAACCAGCACCACAACTTCTCCGGGATTCGCGCGAAGAGGATTGACTGCCTTGCCTGCCAGGTCCTCGCCCGTAAGTGATGCGGCGGCGCTGGCAGTCACAACAGCTCCCACGAGCAAAATCGCCATCGTCAACAGCGCCAGCATCGCCGGTGGCCAGGGGGTGAAAGCGCGTTGCTGACTGCGGAACATACGAGCCTCGCTGATCGCGTGCCACCAATTTTAGTCACGATTGCGCGCGATGTACATGGTTCTGGGCAGTGTGGCGTCAGGCTGTGCCAATCGCTTGGCATATAATCGCGTGCGCTGTAATAACTCTCCGTCGCATTGGGGGCCACGTGCCACATAAAAGACTCACAGCTCTTTTTCTCGCCCTTTATTTCGCATTGGCTTGCTCTGCCTGGGCACAGCCGCAGCCCGCCCAGTCGGGCGACATCTCCGATGTGCTGGCCTATATCGACCGCACCTGGGACGTGCTCACCCGCTCTCCGCTGGACTGCAAAACTGTGCTGGACGCGCGCGTGCCCGAACATTCCGTGCTCTACCTGCCGGACCATTTTCCCGAACCTGGTTCGGTGAAAAAGCTGGAGACCAAGTGCAAGATCTCAGTGCAGCCTCTTCCCGCGCCCATCACCTCGCTGGGCAGCCTCGACATGAGCACGATCAAGCAGCAAGGGGTGCTGTATCTGCCGAACTCGTATGTCGTGCCCGGCGGCTTCTTCAACGAGATGTACGGCTGGGACAGTTACTTCATCATGCGCGGACTGCTGCGGGCGGGACGGCTCGAGCTGGCTCGCGGCATGGTGGAGAACTTCTTTTTCGAGATCCGGCACTATGGCGGCATCCTGAATGCAAACCGCACCTACTTCCTGACTCGATCGCAGCCGCCATTTCTCAGCTCGATGGTGATGGCGCTCTACGACGCGCTGCCTGATCCTACGACCAAGCGCCTCTGGCTCGAGCAATCCTATCCCTACGTTCAGCGCGACTACGAGATGTGGACCAGCGGGGAAAAACTTGCCGGCGACACAGGCCTGTCGCGCTACTTTGACTATGGCGAAGGCCCGGTGCCCGAGATCGCCGACATGCACGATCCTTATTACCGCGATGTCTTCCGCTATCTGCAGGCCTCGACCGAAAGGAAGGATTACCTGGGTGAGTCCGGGAAGTCTTCCGCCAAGCTGATCGGTCCGACCTTCACCTTCGAAGCCTGCCAGAAGTACCCAGACGAGGAAAAGAGTGCGTGCGAAAAGTCGCCCGTGTATCAGTTCACCGCCGACTATTACAAAGGCGACCGTGCCATGCGCGAGTCGGGCTTCGACATTTCGTTCCGCTTCGGCGACTTCAGCGGCAGCACCCATCATTACGCGCCGGTGTGCCTGAACAGCTTGCTCTACAAGACGGAGATGGATATGGCGTCGATTGCCAAGCTGCTGGGCAAATCCGACGATGAGCAGAAATGGACGGAGCACGCGGAGCACCGCAAGCAACTCATTGACAAATATCTTTGGGATGCGCAGAGCGGCACCTATTTTGATTACGACTTCACCACCGGCAAGCGCTCGAGCTATCAGTACGCGACCATGTTCTATCCGCTGTGGGCCGGAGCGGCCTCACCAGAGCAGGCGAAGTCCGTTATGGCTCACCTGAAGACGTTCGAGCACCAGGGCGGGATCGCCATGAGTCCTTATGACACGGGCGTGCAGTGGGATCTGCCTTACGGTTGGGCGCCGGTTCACCTTATCGATGTCGAGGGCATGCGCCGCTACGGTTACAAAGCAGACGCTGATCGCATTGCGCATAAGTGGATCGACACGGTCGCGACCAACTTCCGTCAGGACAACACCATTCGCGAGAAGTATGACGTCGTGGCCAGCTCCAAGGAGACCAACATCACTGCCGGCTACAAGCAGAATGTCGTCGGTTTCGGGTGGACCAATGGCGTGGTGCTGGAGTTCGCCTACGAACTGGGGATGGTACCCGAGAAGGCCAAGGCGGCGAACGCCAAGTAGCCTATCGGACGCACTTTGGAGGAGTCGCGTTCAATCCCTTCAGCAGCTTCTTGCCTTCCTCGAGGTCGGGATTGAATTGCAAAACACGCATCGTAAAGTCGCGTGCCTGATCGGTTTGGTTGGCACCGCAGAAAGCATAGGCCAGGTTCATGCCGATGCCGCTGCGCCCGGGCGCACGCTGGAAGGCGCTCTCCCAAAGCGCGACCGCTTCGCGCATATCGCCGCTCCTGGCCTCAATCACTCCCAGGTTGGTGGCGGCATCGAGCAGATCCGGATCTTGCGCCAACGCCCGCTGATACAGCTCACGAGCATCGCTGATGGCGCCCTGTTCCTGCTCCAGATAGGCCAGCGAAGACAGCAATGCCGCGTCGTTGGGAGAATCGGCTACCGCCTTGCGCAGCAACTGCTCAGCTTTCTTTACAGTCGAAGGATTGCCGCTTTCGGCGGCTGAGGCCCACGCCAATGCCAAGTCGCGGATGTCGCTCTGCGCGTCTGGGACATTCGGGAATGGGATGAGAACCAGCGCGTCGTCAGAAGCCGGCGGGTTCTCCAGTGGCGGGCCTATCGCCGGACGCCGCTCGATCCGATGGTCGGTGACCTCGGTGTGCGCTACATCCGAACTGGTGAGGGCCGGCATGTGACAGGCGGTGCAATCGGGCTTGTCGGTGTGATGTTTGACGGCCAGAGGAGCGTGACACGCCAGGCATTTCGTACGATAGAAATTCACTCGCTGCTCGGGCGATGGCGTCTGATGAGGATCGTGGCAACTCGTGCACGACATCGCGTCGCCCGATTTCTTCTTGCACATACTCTGCGCCAAAGCTTCAAACTGACTCGCCGCACGCAGTCCCGGAGTCACGTGCTCGTCGGCTCGAACGTAGTAGCGAACATAGTCAGAAAGATTCTCGCCCGGCCGAAAGTCGTAGAGGTGCTTTCCGGGCCGTTCAATCGCCGCATTCGCTTCCAGGTGACACTGCATGCAGATAGCATCGCGCCTTTGCGGCGCGAGCTTGGCTGGATTGACGATCGCGCCGCCCTCAACATGGGCCGCACCCGGACCGTGGCAGCGCTCGCAGGTCACGCCGGAATAGGCAAATACCGGCATGGCGTACCGATTCTCCGTGCCCTGCATGGGCGGCCGAATGCCGCTGACATGACAGTCCAGGCAGGAAGCCAGAGCCGGCAGATTCATTGGGGCCCGCTTCGTCCCTCCATAGCCGGGAGCCATGTCCCACATGTGGCGGTCGGTGTACCAGTTCACTGGCGACTCGAATACGAATCCGTCCACGGAAAATAGATAGGTTCGTCCCCGGCGGCCCTGGCCGATGTAATAGAGCAACTCGCGTGTGCCATGAACCTGCGGATCTCCGGGACGGTCGAAGCTGAGCCACACCTTTCCGTCATCGCTGTAGACGCGATAGTTCACGCCGGAGGTCTTGTCGGAGAGCGCTCCGGCAATGAGATTTTCGGCTGCTTTGCCGCTGGCCTGCGCCATCGCGGTCTTCTGGTAGGAGGCAAAAATAGAGGCGTGGCATTTCGCGCACGCCTCGTCACCAACGTATCCCTGGGTATCTCCTGCGCTCGAAGAACTGCCGCTGGGATGCTGGGCGGCGCTCATGGATGCGAGCAGTAAGAAGATGCCGAATACCGAGGCCGTCAGTTTCTCACGCGGAATCCGCAAACCAGTCTCCCGGGCCGATTACTTCTTCACCTCCGCAATGTACACCGCGAACGGCTCCAGCGACAGTTGCTGCACCGACGAGTTGGATTGCAGCGAGGCTTGCGTGGTCATCAAGGTCTTCGCCGATCCGCTCAGGCCCTGCTGCGACAAGTCGAAGCTCACCTTCTGCGGAGCGTCCGACATATTGATCACGACAATCGCCGTGTCACTGCTGGACTTGCGCAGGTACGACAGCACATTCGGATCGCTCTCGTTCAGCGCGATGTAACTGCCTTCGAGCAACGCCTGATCTGTATGGCGTAGAGCCAGCAGACCTTTGTACCAGTTCAAAATCGAGTTGGGATCCTTCAGCTCGTCGGCAACGTTGTACGTCTTGTACGTCATCGGAATCGGATTCCACGGGATGCCTGTGGTGAATCCGGCATTAGGGTTATCGTTCCACTGCATGGGGGTGCGCTCGCCGTCGCGGCCTTTCTCTTTTGGCCACCCGCTGCGCCCGATCGGATCTTTCACGTCTTCGCGGCGCTTGGGATCGTTGTTCTGCATCCCGATCTCCTCGCCGTAGTACATGATGGGCGTGCCGCGTAAGGTGAGGTACATCGCTGCCATGTCCTTGGCGATCTGGTCGTTGTGCTTGCCATCGCCGTAGCGGTTCCAGGAACGCACGATGTCGTGATTGCTGATCACCCAGGTGGGCCACTCGCCGGAGGAATAGACCGCCCCGATGTGCTCGCGGAAGACGGGCGCGGAAAACTTCAGCTTGGTCAGCATGAGGTCCATGGGCATCTGCAGCTCGTCGTGGTGCACACCGTAGTAGTCCTTCAGCTCACCCACATTCCTGGTCCACGTTTCCCCGATCAGAACTGCGCCGTACGGGTCGGCAGCCTTGCGCAAACCCTGCATCACCTCGTGCACTTCGGGAAGCTTGTCGTTGTACTTGTTCTCCATGTTGGGATCGCCGTAGGCGTTCTTGCCCGGCAGGATGGGATTGTTCTTGAGGTTGGGATCTTCGAAGAGCGTATCCACTGCGTCGAGGCGGAAGCCGGCGACCCCGCGCTTGTACCACCATGTGGTGACGCCATACATCGCGCTCGCAACCGCCGGATTGCGCCAGTTCAAGTCAGGCTGCTGGGGATAGAAGAAGTGGTAGTAATACTGATTCGTCTTGGTGTCCCACTGCCAGGCCGACCCGCCAAAGGTTGACTCCCAGTTATTCGGAGGCTGGTTCGGAGCTTTGCCGTCGCGCCAGATGTACCAGTCGCGCTTGGGATTGTCGCGCGAAGACCGCGACTCGATGAACCAGGGATGCTGGTCAGAGGTGTGGTTCACCACGAAATCAAGAATGATCTTGATGCCGTGCTGCTCCCCGAGTTTCTCCAGACGATCGAAATCCGCCAGCGTGCCATACATCTTGTCGATATTCTCGTAGTCGGAGACGTCGTAACCAAAATCCACCTGCGGCGAAGGGAAGCACGGCGCAATCCAGATCGCGTCGACTCCCAGCGCATGCAAGTAGTCGAGCTTCTCCGCGATGCCGTTCAAGTCGCCGATGCCGTCGTTGTTGCTGTCCATGAAGCTGCGGGGATAGATCTCATAAAACACCGCACTCTTCCACCACGGGTGGCTTTGATCGTCGTTCCCTGTGTTTTGCGCCGTAACCCCGGGCAGGGCCAGGAACAGGGCGAGCAGGACTAAAACCAACGGGGCTACCTTTCGCTTCATCGAACGTGCCTCCTGTGGAAATTGCCGAACCACCAAACGGCTACGAGTCTAACAAGTTCGTGTACCTGTGACCACCTGCCGGGCGGGAAGCGCCACGCGGCTTGCAAATAGTCATTCCGTGCCGGAAAATCGAAGTCGCACTCCACGGCAGTACAGAGCTATACAGGTATCCGTTTGTCACAGTCGCGCCGAAAATTCTTGCAGTCGTTATTCCGCTCGGCGCTCGTGCTTCCTTTCGCCGACGTCTTGGCCCTGGCCCGGCCGCTGCCCAGCTTTGAACAAGCCCCGGCTGCCTCGTCCTCGGGTACCCCACCCTTGTCCGCCGCGAGTGCCACATCCTCGTCCGCCGTCTTTGCGGACAGGGTGGGTGCCGACCTCGGCGTCACCTTCACCGACGTCGCGCGCGAGTCCGGCCTGAATGCCAAGACTATCTTCGGCGGCGAGCACAAGAACAAGTACCTGCTGGAGACCACCGGCTGCGGCGTCGCCTTCTACGACTACGACAATGATGGCTGGCTCGACATCTTCCTGGTGAACGGCTGGCGGCTCGAAGGCTTCCCAGCCGGGCAGGAGCCCATCTCGCACCTCTTCAAGAACAATCGCGACGGCACCTTCACCGACGTCACCCTGAAGGCCGGGGTCGGACATTCCGGCTGGGGCCAGGGTGTCTGCGTCGGCGACTACGATAACGACGGTTGGGACGATCTCTTCGTCACCTATTACGGCAAGAACGTTCTCTACCACAACAACGGCGATGGCACCTTCACCGACGTGAGCGTAAAAGCGGGCGTCGCCGGCAAGAAGACGCGCTGGGGCACCGGCTGCTCCTTCGTCGACTACGATCGTGACGGCAAGCTCGACCTGTTCGTCGCCAATTACATCGACATGGACTTGGCCACTGCGCCGCTGCCGGAGTCAGGACCCTGTCTCTACAAAGGCGTGATGGTGGCGTGCGGACCGCCCGGCCTGAATGGCGACACCAACATCCTGTATCACAACAATGGCGACGGAACTTTCACCGATGTCTCTGAGGCCGCCGGCATCAAGAAGGCCAACGGCTCCTACGGTCTTGGCGTGCTGACCGCCGACTTCGACAACGATGGCTGGCCCGACATCTACGTAGCCAACGATTCCACCGCGAGCGCGCTCTTCCAGAACAAGCATGACGGCAAGTTCGTTGACATTGGCATGGAAGCCGGATGCGTGCTCAGCGCCGACGGCAAGCCGCAGGCGGGCATGGGCGTCTCGGCTGCCGACTACGATCTCGACGGCTACCTCGACATTGTGAAGACGAACTTCGCCGGCGATACGCCGTCGCTCTATCACAACCGCGGCAACTGGAACTTCGAGGACGCCACGTTTCTCGCGGGGCTGGGCGCGCACACCCAGTATCTCGGCTGGGGTTGCGGCTTCTTCGACTACGACAACGATGGCTGGCCCGACATCCTGCTGTGCAACGGGCACGTCTATCCCGAGGTCGAGCAGTTGAAGACCGAGGCGGGCTACGCGCAGCGCAAAATTCTCTATCAGAACCAGCGTAACGGCCGCTTCAAGGAAGTCTCGCAATACGCCGGCCCCGGCATCAACGAACCCAACGCCTCGCGCGGCGCGGCCTTCGGCGACTACGATAACGACGGCGACATCGACGTGGCCGTCAACACGGTCAATGGCTATCCGCAGCTGCTGCGCTGTGACTCCACGACGGGGCACAACTGGATCAAGGTCAAGACCATCGGCGTCAAGTCGAACCGCAGCGGCATTGGTGCGCGCATCAAGTGCGTCAGCCGTCCTCCCGATGAGGACAAGCCGCATCAGCAGATTGACGAAGTGCGCAGCGGCGGCAGCTACATCTCACAGAACGATCTGCGGGTTCACTTTGGACTGGGCAAAGCAGAGAAGGCGGAGCTGATCGAGGTCCACTGGCCCAGCGGCCAGGTCGACACGCTGAAAGATGTGAAGGCGAATCAGTTGATCGTGGTGGAAGAAGGCAAGGGCATCGTGAAGACACAAGCCTTCGGAACGAGCAAACGCAAATAGCCAATAACTGCGAGTCGCGATCCGACCGCGTCAGAAATGCTGGGCCCCGGCCCCGCTCCCGGGATTGGGTACGATATGGCCTGTTCACGCCAATGATCATTTAGGAAAAGAGATGCTTCTGCTCCAGCTATATAACGGCCTGTGCGTCAGCGGCCAATCGGAGAGCCGAAGGACGCGGCTGCCTGAGGCGGCGAACTGGTCTTGTTGGAAGCCGGACTATAAAGCTGGGCTTCCAACCGCCACCCATCGAGCGGCAGCATCAGCGCTATCGTCGGGCCGCGTGTTGAAGGCAATCGCCGCGCCTGGGGCAGCCTTACGAACAGCGTTGATGACGACCTCGAATAGTGCGAGGTTGCGGGGTGGCACGCGCACACCGCCGCCGATGACCACACAATCGTAGTTTGTCGAACGCAACAGCCGCTCCACAGTCGGCCCGGCGGATTCGTCCGGGAGGAGATAACCAACGTCGGATTCCCATCCGCGATCGGTGAACCCTTTCACCGCAACCGCGATGCCGGCGCGAATCTTCTCAGCGTTCATACCTGGGGGCAATGCAGGGTCAGAATAATCCACAGCCTCAGGTTCGAGGCCTAGCAACAGAATCCGCGCCATAAGCTCTCCCTTGTCCTGGCCCTTGGTTGGCGGCACCGTTGCAACCAACTTCGCCGGAATTTGCGAGGCCATTATAGCCGACGTTTACGGTTTGACAGCTCTTGATCCTTCACATCCCTCCCCGCATGGATCGAGGCACACCGGGGCGGATTTCAAACACTCTTGCAACCCAAACCAGACCAGAAGCGTGTAATTACGGGTGGTAAATCGCCATCTCACTCCCAATGTCGGCCTCGAGTGGGAAGGTACCTGTGGTGAGCACCTGTCCCCGCAGGTGACAGCAGAAACGCTTGGCTTCCGTGAGTTCAGTCTCCCGCCGCGCTCATCGCGGCCTTTGCCATCGTCCCCCTCACACGCTTGCCAAGTTGACTTGAACAGGATAAAACGGCACCAGGCTCAAAACTCAGGACACCCTCGGCCCAGCCGTACTGCAACAGCCAGCAGCGGAGGAGACACACCGTGGGAACTGTAGTCCCTTTATCCGACGCCTCGCGACGTCCCCAACACTACCCCGCCATGACGGCGTTGATCATAGCGGTCAATGTCGCTGTGTTTGTCGTCGAACTGACGCGTGGGGACGCGTTTGTCTTGCGATGGGCCGTGGTTCCGGCGGACATCGTCGCCGGTCATCACTGGATCACCATTCTGACGGCCATGTTCCTGCATGGCAGCTGGTCGCACATCATCGGCAACATGGTGTTCCTGTGGGCTTTCGCCCCGGAAATCGAAGACGCCATGAATCCGCTGCGCTTCCTGGCGTTCTATCTTATCGGGGGCGTGGTGGCTATGCTGGCGCAAGTGCTGGCCTCTCCCAGTTCCACCGTGCCGAATCTGGGCGCGAGCGGCGCTATTGCCGCCGTTATGGGAGCATTTCTGGTCACCTACCCGCGCGATCGGATGAAGTCACTTCTCGTCATCTTTATTTTCGTGCGTATCACCTTCATCCCGGCGGCACTCTTGGTCACTGTGTGGTTTCTCATTCAGCTCGTAAACGCCGGCGCCGTAGCCAATGTGCAGACCGGCGGCGTTGCCTATCTGGCGCACATTGCCGGATGCATTTTCGGAGCGGTGACGGCGCGATGGTTTGAAGATCCCCGGCGGATTGCCGCCCAACCATTTAGCGAATGAGGCTATGACTTCTTTCGAGGCCGGTTTTCAGACTTGGGCTTGATGGAGCTTGGCGTCCGTGAGTTCAATCCCCGGCGGCGCTCATTGCGGCCTTGGCCATCGCCCGATCGTTGTGCACGAACTTCACCGCCGACGACCAGTCCTGGGACGGCTTCTCGATGAGCTGGTACATCAACCAGGCCGCTCCAATCGAGGCTGCCAATCCCACTACATCCAGCACGCCCAGGTAGCTGCCCGAGTACGGCAGGCGCTTCGAGAGCCAGCCAATCAGCGTGACCCCGATCGGCAGATGCAGCAGGTAGAGCGAGTAGCTGACATCGCCCAGTCGGTTGAGCGATCGGTTGTGAAATGTGGAGAGCGCAATCAACAGTCCCGTCGCTGCGGCCACGTCGGCGACGATCCACCCGATCGGATCGGCCATCGCCAAGACCATCACGGCAATCAGCCCGAGCATTTCGCGCAACTCAATAATCCGCGCGCGATACTGGAAGACGAACACTCCGACCAAAAACACCGGCAGGTGATGGAAGACCAGCCGGTCATAGCTGAGCGTTGCGAAGTAGATCAGCATCAATCCGGCGATCGCGCCGAATCGCGCCATCTTGTTACGGCTGGCCAGCAGGGGGAACATCAAACCGATCAGCAGGTACCACTGAAACTCGATCGCCAGCGTCCAGTAAACGACGTTCACCCAGGGCACGCCGACAATGTCATTCAGATACGTGAAGTGCAGCAGCAGGTCGCGCGCCGTCACGGTGACGCCGGGGTGATGCAGCAGCGGCGCCATGAAATAGTTCATCGCCACAATGGAGATCGCGATGGAGGCAAGATAGGGCGGATAGAGACGCAGATTGCGCTTCAGGAAAAATCGCGCATAGTCGCGCATGACATAGCGGCCGCGGTTCATGCTCCAGGGAATCACAAAGCCGGAGATGACAAAGAAGACATCGACTCCCAGATAGCCCCACTTGCCGGACAACGCCAGGTACTTGCCGTGCGTGCCGGCGAAGTGGCCCCAAGCGACGAATACCGCCGCGAAGGCACGCAGGGCATTGACTACGTCAATGCGTTGGCTGGAGTCCTGAGATGGCACGCTCTTCTATGGTAAATGCGAGGTTGCGAAATGAGTCAATCAGATATCACCCGAACGTGGGATAACCCTACGGCTGCTTCGGCGGTTCGTTCTTCACCTTGACGCCGCTTCCCTCTTTGACGGTGTTGATCTTGTCCACAGCGACGCCATCGAAGCGTTCGGTCAGGCCGCTGGGCCAGCGCACTTCTACCGAATCAAGCTTGGTTTCCTTGCCCAGCCCGAAGTGCACGCGCATGTCGCTATTGGAGACGTAGCTCGATCCGCTGCGCACCTCGTCCACGAAGATCCGCTTTCCGGCCCTGACCGTGATACGTGCGCCGATGCCGTCGCGATTGGAAGTTGTGCCGATCGTCTTGAAGGCGACCCAGTGATTCGTATACCTAATCTGATTTTCCAGCAGCGTGGGTTTGGCGTTCATGTTGCTGATGACGGCCGACATGCGTCCGTCGTTCCATAGATCGCCGATCGCGAGCCCGCGCGAGGAAGCGACATCGGTAATGCCGCTGCCCGCGGATTTCGAGATGTCTTCAAAGGTACCGTCACCCTTGTTGTGATAGAGCAGCTTGGGCTCCTGGTAATCGCTGCCCAGGTGATATTTGTCGACCTCGGGATAGACATGGCCATTTACCAGCAGCAGATCGGGCCAGCCGTCGTTGTCGAAGTCGAAGAACGTAGTGCCCCAGCCGAGATACTTGGTGTTCAAGCCCAGGCCTGCGGCCGTGGTGGCGTCGGTGAAGGTTCCGCCTTTGTCGTTGTGCAGTAGCGTCGAGGTGTCGTCGGAGAAGTTGGTCTTGAAGATGTCGAGGCGGCCGTCGCCATCGTAGTCGCCGATGGTCGAACCCATGCCCGCCTGCTCGCGGCCGTCTTCGTTGAAAGCCGCTCCCGCGATCACCGCAACGTCGGTGAAGGTGCCGTCATGGTTGTTGTGATACAGGATGCTGGGCGTGCTGTCGCAGGCAATGAAGATATCGGGCCAGCCGTCGTCGTCATAGTCGAGGGTGGAAACGCTGAAGCAGTAGTGCGCGTTGGTCTTGTCGATGTGCGCCTGTGATGGTGACGTCTTCAAAGGTGCCGTCGCCGCGATTGTGGTAAAGGATGTTCTTGGCGCCCGGCAGTCCGCGCGGGCCGCACATCACCGGAGCGCCCTTCCACATGCACGAAGGCCGGTCACCCGGGGCCGGCGCGGTGGAGAGATCGAAGTCAACGTAGTTAGCGACGACGATGTCGAGCTTGCCGTCGCGATCGTAATCGACGAAGGCGCAGCCCGTGCCCCAGGCCTTGCCTGAGCCGCCGACTCCCGCCTTGTCGGTCACATCCTTGAAGACGCCGTGGTCGTTGCGGAAAAGGCGGTTCTTGCCGTAGTAGGTGATGTAAAGATCGTCCCAGCCGTCATTGTCGTAGTCGCCTACGCAGACGCCCTGTCCCCAGCCACGCACGGCGAGGCCGGCTTTCGCGGTTACGTCGGTGAAGGTGCCGTCGTGATTGTTGTGATACAGATGGCTGGTCGGGCCGTCCCCTTCTTTGTCCGCTTCGAGGGTGGTGCCGTTGACGATAAAGATGTCGGGCCAGCCGTCGTTGTCGTAATCGAAGATGGCCACGCCGGTTCCCGTGGTCTCGATGATGTACTTCTTGCTGTCGACGCCGCCAAAGATCTCCGACATGGTGAGCCCGGCCTTCGGGGCAATGTCGACAAAGTTGGCAAGCGGCGCTGGTGCGGACGGCGCTGGAGGCGAGGCTGGCTGGGTAAATGCGGGCAGACCGAGCGCGAGCACAAAAAGGATAAGGACAACGAGCCTTCCGGCAGTCGAGTGCCGGAGATAAACAGGACCTGGGGCGGAAGACATGCTGATCTGAATGCTAGGGTGCAGTGCGGGCGGAGTCAACCCTGGAGAGCGAGGGAGCACTGGATCAGCCTGGCCAGGGTGGTACGCTCACCTGCAGGGCACGATCGGAAGCTACATTGCTGCATCTGTTCGCCGGGCCGTTAGGGTCGATTGTCGACTGATCAACTCCTGGCTTTCCTCACAAACCCGTCCTCGCTCCACTCTTCGGAGCCTACGCCCTTATGCACAAAAAACAATCCGGTCGGATCGTATTTCTTCTTGACCGACGCCAGCCGTGTGTAATTGCTTCCCCAGTACGCTTGCTGCCAGTTCTCCTGAAAAAAATTGCTTTCCGAAACATAGGCTCCGCCATCCGGCACGATCGTGCGCAACTCATTTACGCACTTGTGGATTTCTTGCCGGGATTTTCGTCCGGCCGCAACATCGGGCTCATGACCGCGAACGCCGGGATATCCACCGCCCGCGTCGCCTACGATGGCCAGGGCAAACGCATTCAGCACTGCGGGGTTGGTCGCGGTATCGCGTGCCGCCTCAATCGCTTCGCGCGGCCCTCCCGCCAGCCCCTTATTGAAATGCAGTTCGATGTCTTTGTGGCGCGAACCGGCAAACAGCGCTTGCGCGAGCCGCTCCCGCGAATCATCTTCGAGCAGAGACGCCGGCATCCACAACGATTCGTAGCCATAAAGAAACCACCCCACTTGCCCGGCGTCTCCCGTCCACCAAGCGTTGTTTGACCTCGCTCCTGGCCGCTCGTCCAAATCAAAAACTGCTTGGTGGTTCTGCTTCCTCCACTCCACGTCCCACCAACGCCGGGCCGGCATACTGCCCAGAATCGGTCGTCCCTCGATTGTGTAAGCGGCCGGCGAGCGCCCTACCCAATCCAAAAATGGTTGCCATATCTTTTTTACCTCTTCCGTACTCAAATCGTGGCACACCATCAACAAGTCGAGCACATTGTCGCTCGCAATTCGCGCATGCTCGCCCCAGTGATCGTTGAAAAGATGCTCTCGATAGAAGTCGACGAAGTATCTCAGCAAACGCCGAAACGCGTCATCCGACGCGGCCTTCACGCTCAGAATCGCTGCGCCCCAAAATTCCGGCAGCTCCCGCACGCGCAGCGTCACATTGCTTACTGCGCCAAACGTTCCTCCGCCGCCGCCCTTCAGCGCCCAAAACAAATCTGGGTTCGTGCATGCATTGGCGACGCGCACTCTCCCATCTGCGGTGACCACTTCCGCCTCCAACAATCCCGCCGCCGCGGTTCCATAATGCTTGGAAAAACTTCCGAAGCCTCCGCTCTGAACCAGGCCGGCCACGCCGACCGTAGTGCAGCCGCCACCTTGCACATACGCAGCGCCTTTTGTCGTCACCGCGTCGTACGCTTGCATCCAAATCGCACCGGAGCCGAGCGTCACCGCGCGTTGTGGGGCATGCCTACCCTTGCATCCTTGTGGAACAAATGTTTCATGCATGGTGATGTCGTGCATGCCTCGCGTCCACACAAGCAGCGAATCGGCCGAGTTTGAGGTTCCCTGATAACTGTGCCCGCCGCCCTTCACCACCAGCCGCAAATTATTTTCCCGTGCGAAGTTCACCGCCGCTGCGATGTGATCTGCGTTGCTTGCCGCCACGGCGTAAACGCTGGGTTTGCTCACCCACGCGTCCACCCATCCCAGCGTTTGGGTCAAGCCAGGCTGGTCTCCGATGTAATAGGGGTTGTGAATGTTCTTGAGCAGATTTTGGCAAGCCGCGCTCCCCATGTCTCTGACGCAAGCCTCGATGGGAAATTCCACCGGAATCAAATTCCCGCCGACGTCATCATTCAGCCGCTTCCACGCTGCGGGCGAAGGCCAATCCGCGTCCGACGGCCGCCGCCGCCGAATCTCCGCAGCAACGCGCGTCGCAGTCCCCAGGTCGGCAGTGCCCGCACCGCGCGCAGGATTCTTTGCGGCTCCCCATAGCTCGCGCGCCCACAGCGGACCCAGAGCCGCCATTGCTGATCGTTTTAAGAATGTTCTTCTGTCCATTGAGCCAGGAGTTTCGTCACGGCTTCCAACTACACCGCTGATGCGTTATCGGCAGCTTCCCATATTAAAGGATTCTTCTCGCACAGGCGCCTCCGAGTGGATCACGGGCAAAACCGTCAGGTGGATGTCCTCAGATAGCGGGCGTGAACAGGCCTTTTCACGCCAAAGGCTCCGACTGGGATCGCCAGATTTCGCGTTGGATTCGTCTTGCCGGCCTGAGGAAAGAGAGACACCGGGTTGTATCGAGGAAGACAGGACTTTCCCGTGGAGCGTCGGGCGATCTCCTGGTGGCGTTGCTTTTGTTCTTCAGGCGGGCGGATCTTGCGGTTTATGCCCCTTTATTGCCTCATCTGAATCGCCTTGTGGCTACTCGTCTGTCCAGATTTCGTTGAACTTGCGATTGGCTTGCATTTCTATTCCGTAATAGAAATGCGGAAGCGCGCTTCCACGGTTCGCCAGGGTATCCGCAAACTCAAGATGCCTATGTTCTCTCCCGGGAGGGGCCCTCATACTGAGTGGTTTACACCGGACGGTCAGGGACCGGTTTTGACCGGAAACATTAACTAGCGTACCGCTTTAGTTTCGGCAATTGCCGTGGCATACGCAGTGATGTAGATCACATCGGAAAATTACTAAAGTTTAGTCTGAGGACCGACAAGAGGAAGCCACAAGATCGTGCCGCCGACTGAAGTCGGCTCGATAAATTGATGAGACCCCCTCGACGCCGCGCTGAGGTCTCTGTATAAGAACCATGCCGTCCCTGCCTGGATCGGGCCGCACTCATGCGCCTACCCAGTGCTGAAGCGCCGGACTGGGATGAGTCGTCCCTGCGGGGACGGCTTCTTCACCTCTACATTCCACTGCGGCTCAGCACACTGAGTTTCTCAGACAGACGCCGCGCTGAAGCGCGGCTCCACGGAGCACAAAGGGCGAGTGAAGGACCTTCCTGAACTGCTACCCCTTCTTGACGGGATAATCCTTGAACATTTTGGCGATGGTGTTGTTGACTTCGTCCATCAACTTTTCCGGATTTTGCGAGCTGAGGCTTTCCTGCCCGATGGCGCGCCACGCCAGTTTCTTCGCGCTCGCCTGGATCAGGTCGACCACCATCTCCCCTTTGTGGATGGTCACGGAGTTGCTGCCCCAGTCGCCGACGAACGCCGGGCCGCTCATGCTGGGATCGAAGGGCGGAATGCCGCCGCTCCCCATGTACAGCGGGTCATTGGAATAGAAACTCGACTCCGTGTCCACCGACCCGTACACCTGAATAATGAGGTCGGGATTGGTGTCGCTCTTAGTAAGTCCGCGAGCCGTCAACTCGTCCTCGATCGCACCTACGACGTCGGCGGCCAGCATGGGATGAGCCACCGCGCTGTGGGGCGCCCAGGCGAAGGTCTTGAAGCTGGCAAAGTTCAGGCTCTTGTCATAGCTGACGTGAACCTTCTGGGCCTGCGCGCTGACGCACAACATCAGCATGAACACCTGGGGCAATACCAAGCCCCATGCAGTACGGCGGGGACGTAAACCCATTACGGACACCTCGGTATAGCGTTATTCATGTTCTTTGAAACATCATTCCCGCCGCTGAACATCGCAAGCCAGACCGGCGCGCGCGGCGCGCGCGGCGGTCCGAGTTCCGGCTACGACTTCGGCCACTGCTTAAACATCTTCTGAACAGCTTTCTCGACCATCTGCTGATTCTTGTTGCCGTTGCTGTTCAACGTGTTCTGCGCGATGCCTCGCCAGATGAGCGACTGCGCCTTCGCGTCGTAGAGGCTGACGATCATGGTAGCTTCCACGTTCTCCTGTGGGCTGATTCCGCCCATGCCACCGCCGATGCCGCGCATACCCCAGGCGTTCCATGACGTCTGCTCCCGCTCACCGCCGCTGGCCGTCAGGATAATATCCGGGTTTTGCGCCTCAGTGACTTTCTGAAATCCCTTTTGCGACATCGCGTTATCGATGTCCTGCTCAGCTACCTGGGCCAGAATGGAATTGCGAATCGCATTGGTGTTGTTGGAGCCCCAGGCGTAGGTGTGATACTGGGAGAAACTGGCACTGTGGTTGTAGTTAACGGACACCTGCTGACCCCAGGCGGCTGCAGTCACAACCAGCAACAGAGCGCACACTAAGAATCTTGCTTTCATCGAACCCTCCGAAGGTTTGTCTCAGCTAGGTTTGCTGATGAATCGTTTTTCTTTCAGGCTGCGTAACCTCAAGGCAACGCTTTACTGGTTACAACGCGCAGGTTACGGAACTGTTATCGGGCCTAGCGTCGGCCGCCCCAACTGCGTCCTGCGTCTCCGCCTCCGCCCCAGCGGTCTCCGCCACCGCTACCCCAGCGATCGCCGCCGCTGCTTCCGCCGCCCCAGCCGCCTGAGTGCTGATATTGCGAGAATCGCTGGCTTTGCTCGTCGCCGCGCTGGCGGTTCTGGGCTTCCTGGTTCAAATCGCTCGAGGAACTGCTGGGATGGTAGCCGCTGCTGGTGCTGCTGGGATGCTGTTGATTGTAGGTGCTCTGCGCCTTCTGCTGGTCGGCCGAATAATTGGGATTGCTTTGGACTTTCTGCTGATCCGACTGCGCCGTCGCCTGGGCCGTAGATTTGTCTACGGTGTTCCAGCTCCCGTTGTCGTACTTCTCCCAGCCCGACCCAGTGTTCTTGTAGGCATTGCCGTCGTGTCCGGCGTACATGTCGCCATTGGCGCTCTTTCCGGCTGCGGTATTGCCATACGCCGTGCTGGTGGCCGCAGCTTTGCCGCCCGCCGTGGTCTGCGCCGTCGCTTCCGAGCCATAGGCATCGCTGGCGTGCTGGGTGTAGGCGGTCTCGCCGTTCTTGTTGTAGACCGACTGTCCCCACGAACCGTAGGCATTGGATCCCTGGCGCGTAGCAGCTGAGGCTCCGGTATAGGGGTTGTAGGCCTCAGCCGCGCTACGCGTACCGTAGGCCGTGCTCTCAGTGGCTCCGCGAGCGTAGGTGCCGGTGGTCGGATTGTAACCGGCTCCCCAATGCGCGCTGCCGTAGGGACCGTAGGCGGCTCCGCCGTAACCATAAGCTCCGGTGTAAGGGTTGTATGCGGTGTGATAGCCGTAGGTCGCGGCGTAGGGATAGTAGTACCCGCCGTAGGCATAGGGCGGATAGTAATACCCCGTGCCGTCGGCGCAGATCGCGCCGATAGCGGCGCCCGCGACAAAGACGCCGAGGTAGCCAGCGGTGTAGCTCGAAGTCACATATCCGTCGGAAGCCGGAACCTGGGTAACGTAGGTCACGTTGTAGACCGGCGAGCTCGGCGGAATCGTGTAGATCGCCGGGGGAACTGTTTGCGCGGTTTGCCACGGTCCATTAGCGCTCGCGGAAACAAACCATACGCCCTGATAGCAAAGGTAATACTGTGGGCCGGCCTGAATCACGCGATTGGCGGTGTTGGTCGCGTAGTAGAGGTTGGTTCCGGTGATGGGCGCGAATTGCGGCTCGCCGAAGTAGGAAACCTTGACCGCCGCCGCGGCCTGGGCGGCATTAATAGTGGCGATGGTCGGAATCTGTGCCATCAGCACCGCGTCTTCCGCCTCCGGCGTGCCGGGCACCGAGGCCAGCACGCGTCCCGCGGGATTATCCACCGGGATGAGGGCAAAGTCGGCCGGCAGGTTGTTGGTGGCAAACGTCCATGGCCCCAGTGCGGAAGTCGAGGTAAACCATCGTCCGGAGGCCAGGAAATAGAAGGCGCCCGTCGGGGCATACTTGAAGACGTTGCTATCGGTATTCGATCCGTAGCTGAGCTGGGTCCCCGGAATCGGCTGCCACTGCGGCTGGCCATTGAAGACCACGATTTCGGCGGGCGTCGAACTGTAATAAACCGCCGGCACGCTGGCCGTGCTACCCGGCGGCGGCGGAATGAATGGCTGGAGGTCAGCCCAATTCTGATTTTGCGGGACCTGCGACATGGAAGCTGGCAAAGTGGCCGTCGGCGCCCAATTCTCCATATCTTTCCCCGTCAACCAGCCCTTGCCGTCGAACAGGTAGTAGGTGAAGCTCGTCTGATCGACGAACAACGGCCAGTTGGCATTCACGACAGCGTTGAGGCCGTTGCTACCGATAGCGGCCGTCACCGGCTTTCCGTCCACCATGAGCAGAATCGCCGGGCTGAAGCTGAAGAAGATCGTCGGCGGATCGTTCTTCACGGTCGCGACCGACGCCGGCGCCTTCTTCTTCACTCCCGCCACCAGGCGGTCGAGGGACATGGTGATGTTGGCGGATGGATTGATGAATGTCCTGACCAGGGTATCCATTTGTGCGGTCGTCGCTGGATCGAGCGACGGAAAATACAGGCTGGTGATCTGCGGATTGTTCAGCGCGACGGTGTGAGCGTCCATATTGACGCTCGACTGCAACTGAACCGTCATCACGCCGACGTGTTCCTTGCCGCCAGTGGGCGTGATGGTGAAGGCCAGGCGCGTGTCGACCTTCTGAAAATGCTGCCAGTCGTCTATTTGCGGCTGGTACAGCACCAGAATGCCGCCGGGTTTCGTCATGGTCCGTGGCCAGGTCAGTTGTTGGGCAGAGGAAACACCTGGTGCAATCAGGATCGCGAACAGCAGAAAGGCGGATAGAACATAACCAATGGGGATTCGTAGCTTTTCAGGAATTCGCATCGTCTCTGGAACTCGCATCATCGTTAGCTTTCTGGTGGAAGGGACTTGGAACCATCCCCAGCCGGATTTGGCGTACGGCGGCGCTTGCGCTTGCAGGGGAAATCGACTTCCGTCTCGCGGTAGACGAGGCAAAGGATGCCCGCGAAAACGAGGATCACAATGACGAACGTCAATACCGCGATCATGTTCCCTTGTACCAAAACCCAGGTTGCCGCGCGGGCCGAATACGGAGTCAACCTTATCTGAATGGTTATATATGCAAAACTATCAACTTTGTCAGCAGCTCTGTCAAAAGTTGCCAGCGGTCATCGCCGGCTCACTCGGTTCGCATCTGCCGTTTGATCGCGTATTCCAAAAGCTCTGCGTTGGTTTTGACCCCGAGGGTCTCCATCATACGGTACTTATGGAAGGCCACGGTTCCCGGCTTGAGTTCGAGGACATTGGCCACTTCCTTCATGGACATGCCCTCGGCCAGTAACTGCAGAATTTCCACCTGCCGCTTGGTGATCCGCTTCTCGTCGCTCTGGCCTTTGCCCTGATTGAGCAGGTAGGTAACGGTTTCGCGCGCGATTAGCGGCGACAAATACGATTCGCCGTGCACCACCTTATTGATGGCCGTTACCAGTTCCTCAGCAGCGGAATGCTTCAGGACGTAGGCGGAGGCGCCGCGCCGGAAAGCTTCCGCAGCCACATCGGCTGTAAGATTCATGGTCAGGAAGACCAGCTTAATCGACGGCCATTTGTGCTTGATTTGCTCGCCGGCATCCAAGCCGTTGAGGTGCGGCATCGCGATGTCCAGGATAATCACGTCGGGCTTGAGCTCGGCTGCCGCCTTCAGGAGCGCCCGGCCATCGGTGACGATGCCGACCACTTCGAATTCCGGTTCCAGGACGCTCTTACAGGCTTCCGCCAGCAGCTTATGATCGTCTGCGATCAGCAGGCGGGCAGCCGGTTTGCGTTCCATAACCACTCTTTCTCCGAAAGACTGCCATGGGCCGGGATGATGAAAGGCCATCGCTGCGAGCCGGCAGTAGCTCGGCAATCATGGTGCGCCAGCGAAGCCTTAGTCTGCGGATTCGACCTCACGCCAGGCCCGTACAACATTATCTTGTGCGATTAAGGCTGGAAATACTATACCGCTTTTGGGGGAAACTATTGCAATCAGAGGACCTTAGCCGGAGGGGTTTTTCTCCGTAGCGGGTTTGGCAGGGATAGATGGACAGTGCCAAAAAAAAGAGGCGCCATCCGTTTCCGGTGACGCCTCAACTACTTAGGCAATTTCTTGCCGTTGATGCTACTTGCCGCCGAAGGTGAAGTTCAGACCGGCGGAGTACTTGAAGTTGTTCTGGTTCGCGGTGTAGGTCGTTCCGTTGACGCCAAAGCGCGTCATCAGGTAGTCGACCTCAACCGGCCGAAGCTGGATGTGCTGGGTAACCGGGATGTCGAGACCGCCGCCAAATTCCATGGCGAAAGCATTGTTGTTGCTGCTGCCGCTGGTCAAACCCTCAGCATTCGCGATCGTGGCATACATATTGGTGTGCGCCGCGCCGAAGAGAGCTTCACCGAAAGGCTGGAATTTGCCCGAGTGCTTCTTGATCTGGGGCCCGAACAGGTAGGTGAACAGGTTGCCGCTGACCGCGCCGGCGTAGCCCTGATTCGCGAGCTGGTTCTTCAGTCCGCTGCCCTGGGTGTAGCCATTGAAGTCGGCCTTGATTCCGATCCAGGGGGTCACGTTGTAAACAAAGGCTCCGCCGCCACCGAACACGTTAAAGCTGGTGAGCTGGGCCTGGTTGGGATGAACGTTGATGAACGAAAAGTTAACCGGCACTTCGAACTTCGGAACGTCTTGCGCCACCACAGTCAGGGTAGCTAGCAGTGCGAATGCGATAATCGCAAACAATTTGGTGCTTTTCACGAAATCTTCTCCTTCACATACAAGTGAAATATACTCAACTCGCCAACACCGATACTTCCGCGGTCTCCGCGTGAGTATGTTTCTAATGTGGGTTGGCTATGGAAAGATGCTACCGGAAATCAGGCGACTTTGGAACTGGTAGAAGTAGCAGTTTTGACACAGAAAAACTAATGCAGAATATCAGTAACTAACTATCTTTTCAGCGCAATAGCGAAACTTTTTGAATCCTTTGGGGTTGGTCTTTCAGCAGTAGCATCCCGTCCAGAATCAATAGCAAACCATACCTGCACCGGCACTAAAGTTTGGTGTAGATAACCTAAATAATCCGCGGGCATAGTGTCACTATGGTTTGATCAGCGGCAGCTGCGACGCCATCTGGACGTTGCCCAGACTGTCGATCCGCCGGTCCAGTTGATAGAACAGAGCGGCTTTGGTTCCGGGCAATACCTGCTCGAACTTCGGCAGATACTGCAAGCGCAGATTGATGATGGTCATGTCCGCCTCGCCCAGCAGATGAGCCATGCTGTCGGCCTGCTCGGCAGTCATGGTCTTGTAGATATCGGCGTAATGCTTGATCAGGCCGAAACGGGTGTCATTCACCTTTCTAACCTCTGTGGCATATTGATCGTAGAGCGGCCAGAAGCCGGAGGCCTCGGCGTCGGTCAACTGCAGATTCTTGGTGATGAGTTCCTTTGCCTTGGCGCGAAGATCCTGCCGCAGCAGGGCAACATCCTTGTCATTCACCGTGGGAAGAGGAGTGCTGTAGTTTTGCGCAGCGACGGGTAGCACCTGAAGAAACAGGAGACACAAAATAACAAGAGCGTGTTTCATAAACCTTCCTCTGTCGCTCACAGGCGGGCAAACTCTCAGGCTACGAATCCCGGAAGGCCCGTTCCTGCCAGTTAACGACCTGCATGGCGACCAGGCGAGCGATCATCACGGCAAGGTAAAGCTGGCCGGCCAAGGCCTCTCCAATGGCAAGACTGCGAGAAATCGGACCGGTCGGGACAATGTCGCCATAGCCCAGGGTAGTGAGAGTACAGAAGCTGTAATACATCCAGTCGCTGGGTGAAGTCAGAACGCCAACGGAGCTGGAGAAGCCGTTGGGATTGAAATGGGCGGCGATCACGTAGGTATGAGCCCAGCCGAAGCCTAAGAGCAGATAGGCCACGATCGCACCCTGTATGCGCATGATGGTCACCGGGCCGCGACCAAAAACCTGGGCAAGAATGATAGCGGCAATCATAACGATCGTCGCTAATGCCAGTTCTTCACGCCAGGGGTGAAATTCGACCGCCGGCCTGCCCCACGCCGACCAACGGACGACCAGCGAAATCAGCGCCACCAGCGCTGCCGGATAAAACAGGAGAGGTCGACCCCAGCCGACCGCGACGCCGGAAATCAGCAATATGGAGTAGACAAAGTCGCTGTAGAGTTGCTCGTGTTCGCGGCCAAAGCCAATCGACGGGAGAAAGAAAACGCACACTACAAGCAGGGCGAGAAAAAAGGCGAGGTTGGCCTGCGATTCCCAGGACTGCACCAAAAGATCGCGGGCTTTGCCGCGCACAACATCGCCCGCTTCGTGTGCGGAAAGTTTTCGCACCAGTGCCCCTGTCTTTTATGCCGCGCGTCACGCCCGGTCACGTTCCACAGCGGTTCGACGACTGAGAGTCCGGTGTCGCCGGGCCAGACGGCCCCGGAGTTTCGGCAACACCGGACACTCGAACTTCAAGGATTCAGCGTTTTCTCTATGTTCCTGCGATGCCCTTATTCTGCAGGACTCTGACGACGACGCGCCGGTTTTGGGCCTGACCCTCAACTGTGGTGTCAGGAGCCACCTGCCGGCTGGTTCCCATCGCACCGGGAGCCAATATATTGGTCAGCGGGATACTGCCCTGCTCTTCCAGGAACTGGGTCACGTTGGCCGCCCGCTCCTGACTCAGCTTTTGGTTGAGCGCCGCGGAACCGACCGCCGAGGCGTAACCCTTGACCTGGATCACATAGCCAGTGACCGTCTTGGCCTTCTGGCATAGTGCCAGCAACTGGGCATTATATTGCGGGTCGACGGCGACCTTGTCGTTCCCGAAGAGAACCGTCACTTCAGCCCAGATGTTGTAATCGCCCAGTTCGCCAAAGCGCTTGTTGACCGCGGCAATGGCAGCCTGCTGGGCAGCGATTTGCTCGGCATGCTGAGCCTGTTCCCGCTCCGTCGCCGCAATCTCCGCGTGTTGCTGCTGAAGTTGCGCCTGCTGCTGGGCCAGCTCCTGCTTCTGTTGCTGCGTCTGCTGCTCTACCGGAGTTACCCCAGCCTGAATGTCGGTAGCGGTTTGCAGGCTTTTGCCATTGAACTTGACGGTGCTTGCCACCAGTTGGTTCTGGGCGTTGTAGACCCCTTGCACCTGGACTTGAAGGCCGGGCACCAGGGCGGTCAGACTCATCTGCTTCTTGCGCGCGTGGAATATGCCCGCCACGTCCTCGGCATCTGTGTTGTCGGTGAGGAGGACCACTACATTCCCGTTGCTGGTCTGGACTGTCATGGTGGCGCCGCTGCGTCCATTAATCACTCCCTGAATCTGGGCGCTTTGCGCGGCAGCACTACCACTGGCCAGCACAATCGCAGCCAGTGACAGCAATACGAAAACTGCAATTCCGGTGTTTCTATTGTTGCTTTTCATGAGAATACTGAACCCCTCTCGGTGTACACGGTTCACGCCAGCCTGGAGGCTGAGTCTGTTAAGTGTCTTGCGTTCACTGAATCCTCAGGCGGGGTTCGGCTTTCTTGACACCCCAGCCCGGAAATCGGCCAGCGCACTAACGCCTACATGTTAGGGATAAGCCTGCTTCACGAATACTGGCAAAACTTGCAGCAGAATGCAAAACCTTTTACAGCCGAAATTTCCGGCTCCGGTCCCGCCCAGATGCCCGAAAGGCGCACCAAGCCTGAATCGCGGAAAGTGGTACCACCCGGCTTTGCATCTTTTCTATGCTGCAACGAGTAGTTTTATCAGTTACCATGCTCCGAACCGCAGCCGTACCATTAGTCCCTAACCGAAATCAGTCCCTGCCATGCCGCAGCGACGGGAGAGAAACATGCGCACAAAATCGAAGTTCGGCAACACGACCATGCTGGGCCTGCTGATTCTGGGCCTGGTAACGATCACAAGCATTTCCGGATTTGCCAGGGAGAAAAACGAAACCATCGATGCCAGCGCCATGGGCACCAGCACGCAGATGGGCAGGGTGATCGGCATTACGATCATCATCTACGACTATTCCACTCCGGCGGACCGCCAGATACTGGTCGATGCCTACACCAAGGGCCAGAACCAAGGCCTTTCGAATGCACTGCAAAAGATGAAAGCCGTGGGCCACATCTCCATTACCGGCACACTGGGCTACGATCTTTCGTTCATTCGGCTGATTCAGACCCCAACCGGCCGCAAGATCCGCTTCGTGACGAACCGCAAGATCGGTTTTGGAGAAGCCTTTAGCGACTCTCCCACGATGAGTTACGACCTGACGGCGGGTGAGATTGATCTTAACGATCAGGACAAGAGCAAGAGCACCGGCGTTCTGTACCCGGCTGCCCAACTCGTTCTTAACTCCGAAGGAGAGTTGTCGCTTGAACTCAACCAGAACCCCTGGAGACTTACCGGCATCATCGATTGGGCTGGGACCCAGGGCACGAACTAGTTTCACGGTTGGCAATGTCCATCAGCGCTCCGCGAGCTTTGGACGGCCGCCGGAGAGCTTTTTTCGCAGATCACCGAAAATAATTTCCACGAGGTGTCTTATGAAGATCGATCGCCGTCTTGCGGCCTGTTGTTTCGCCGTTTCGCTGGCCACGATTCTCCTGGGAGCATCTACCGGCGCCCAGGCCCAAGCCAAGAAGGGCAAGTACGCTTGCTCGGAAGCCGATCCGGCAAGTCTCTGCACTGCCGCCAATACTTGCGGATCAACATCCACCCCCTGCACCGTCGACGTGAAACGCACGTCGCAGGCAGCCTCCGCTACCCCCAGCATTCCTGGTGCGAAGGGAAACTCCACCTTCTGCTTGAAGGTCGGCACCACCGTCAATTGGGTCAGCAATACCAAGCATCAGGGCTTTGTCGTAGATGTCGGCCCGACCACTCCCTTTGACATGGACGATATCATCGGCGGCTCCAACAAGTCGGTTACAACCGTGGCCAAGACTGCGGGCTGCTATAAATTTTCGGCTGGCGCCTGCCTGTCGGGAGCGATTTACGGTATGTGCGGCAACGGCAGCGCCGAGTTGATCGTCATTCCGTAGTTGGCGTTGAACCCGCACTAACAAGAACGGCGCGCCGGTGATAACCAGAGCGGCGCGCCATGAATTGGCAAGGAGAAGCGATGAATTCGTACCGAAAGATGTTTCTCGCGGTGTCCGCGGGAATCGTGTTGAGTTTGACGCTCAGCGCGTCTGCGGCTGCACAAGGGCCAGCAACAACAGATTTGAGCGCCCAGGACCAAACACTCAATGTTCCTGCGTCCGCCCTCCCGACGAATCCGGTTCCACAGAATGCCGGCTCTACTAACGTCGGTCCCGCTACCACCAGCGACAGTTGGACTGGCGCGATCTCGATTTACGGGTGGTTCCCGGGACTACACGGAACCGTCGGAGCACTCGATCACAATGCCAGCATTCATTCCTCTTTCTCCGATGTCTTTCATGTCCTCAAAGGGATCATACCGATCGCCGTCGAGGCCGATAAGGGCCGCTTTGTGATGCCGGTGGATTTTTTCTGGGTAAAACTGGGTATCAACAATGGAATCCCGCTTAACGACTTTGGCCAGACCTCGATCAATACGCATCTGACAGAGTCGATTTTTACGCCCAAGGTAGGGTACAGGCTGTATAACGGCGAGCACTTCAAGGTCGATGCTCTCGGCGGAATTCGCTACTGGTATTTGGGCCTGAACAACGCTTTGGTACCCTCGGGCCTAAGCAATTCACGCTCGGCCAATTGGGTCGATGGGCTTGGCGGGGCCAGGTTCATCGTGCCCTTCAACGATAAGGCATCCATCCTGATATCGGGTGATGCCGGAGCCGGTGGAGCGAATCTGGATTACCAGGTCCTGGGCACCTTGAACTTCAAGTTCACTCAGCATCTCGGCATGGGAGTCGGCTGGCGCTATCTGTATGAGGACTATCGCCCAAGTAATCACCAGTTCGTCTACAACACCACCATGAGTGGCGCGCTGGCGGGGTTCTATTACACCTTTGGCGGCAAGCCGCCAGTGGCACCATCGGCAAGCTGTTCGGTTTCTCCGAGCCAGGTCATGGCGGGAGGTCCGGTGACGGCCAAGGTCAGCACCGAGAACTTTAATCCCAAGCACACCATCTCCTATGCTTGGAAGACGTCGGGAGGAAAAGTCTCGGGTGCAGGCGAAACCGGGACTGTGGATACCACTGGGCTGGCTCCGGGCAACTATAACGTGAGCGCAACCGCCACGGACGAGAAAGAAAAGAAGAACAACGTAGCCATTTGCAACGCATCCTTCTCGGTCATGGAGCCGCCGCGCCATCCGCCGGTGGCAAGCTGCTCGGCCAATCCTTCGACGGTACAGGCGGGCAACCCGGTCACCATTACCAGCGACGTGAGCAGCCCGGATAACTCGCCGATCAGCAGCGTTTCCTACTCCGCTTCGGCAGGCAGGATCACGGGCTCGGGTAATACAGCGACCCACGACACCACGGGCTTACCTTCCGGATCGGTTACGGTTACGGTTACCGCGACTGACGCTCGCGGCCTGACGGGTACGGGAAATTGCTCCTTCGGCGTCGAAGTACCGCCCGCGCCGCCGCAGGTAAGCGCACGCACCCCGATCGAGTTCGTGCAGCGTCCCAACCAGAAGTACATCCCCTGGCGTGTCGACAATACGGCGAAAGCCATCCTTGACGACGACGCCTCGGCCCTGAAGAGCGACCCGAACGCCAAACTGGTCATCGTCGGTTTCGCTGATGGTGAACCCCCGGTGTACGAAGGCAAGGGTAAAAATAAGACTCAGATGGATCTGGCTGCACAGCGCGCCGTGAACGCCAAGGCGTACCTGGTACAGCAGCAGGGCATCGACGCAAGCCGGATCGACGTTCGTAAGGGCACTGGCAAGGACCACGCGGCCGACATCTACCTGGTACCGCAGGGTGCCGATGTCGCCACAGCGCCATTGCTGCAAGGCACGACTCCGGTGGATGAGTCGGTTGTGAAGCCGAGCGAGAATGCGTTCCCGAAGCCACACGCTGAGGCTCCGGCGCACCATCATAAGGCGGCGGAAAGTACAACACCGCAGTAACCGCACGCCTCGCTGAAACAATGGCCGGTGGGAGCACGTCGCTCTCACCGGCCGTTTTTACTCGGGTGTAACTCTAGCCGCGTTGAACCAGCCGTGCCTCCGCCAAAAAGCCGGCCCGATTTGTTGACCAGACCAGGTTGACGCTGCACCAGATGGGTGGCTCTACCGTCTCAATGCGTTAACTCTTGCCTTCGGCTTTTGTCTTGTGGTTTCCGTGGTGCTTCCCGTGATTATGATTGGGTGGTTCTTCGATCGCCAGGTCCTCGCCGAGGTTAGGGTCCTCGTCCTGCAAATCGGAGAGAAGCCCTTCGTCCGTCAGATCAATAGGATGGGAATTCTCCCAGTCGGAGTGCACCACTTTATGGATCCGTTGTACAACTTCTTCATCCCGCACTTCGATGGCCAGTTCACGCCGGCTGTCAAAACTACCGGGAGCCAGATTGATCGAGCCAATGATCGCGCGCACTCCATCGGCAAACAGGAGCTTGGCATGCAGCTTGAGCCCCTTCATCTTGTGCACCTTCACGCCTACATCATCGAGGATGCGCAAGCCACCAACGCCCTCGAGCAGCTTTTCCTTCTTTAACGTGTGCGGAGGCCGCGCCATGATGTGCACCTTGACGCCACGACTCTTCGCCCGCACCAGACGCTCAATGATGACCTGGTCCTGATAGCGTTCGTTCTGCACCCAGAGGGTGTGCTTGGCCTGATCGACAAACTCCGCAATGCGCTGGCGTCCGTTCCCCACGCACCAGATCAGGTGTGACTTTTCATCGGGCTTGAACTCCTGGCGAGTCCAGTCCGCCTCGAAGCACTGGATGATTTCGTTCACTTCATAGGCATGTTCGGTTACGACGGCGTAATCACGGGTCTCGGTCAGGTTCTTAGTCTGCCAGTTCAGCGATTTCACCCACGCCGAGGTATCGTCGACTACCATCGACTTTTCGTGAGTCAGGCCAAACGCAGGGTTGCTGTCGATCACCTCGATGCCGGCATCGGTCAGCATTTTTCTTGAATCATCGTTTTCCTTCTCGCCGCTGCGCCGCGTCGGATTCAACATGATCCGCACCTTTACGCCGCGATGATGCGCTCTGATCACGGCTTCCAGAAGCTGCGGATCGGAGAAGACGAACATCTTGATACGCAGCGATTTCTCCGCGTGGTCGATGGCGTCGAGGATCGGTTTGGCGGAATCGTCGGGCAGAACTACCAGGTATCGGGACATTACTGCTTCCTTTCAGGACCTATTTGCCGCAAGCCAGGGGCCGCGGCCAGGTTATGAATTAGCTTTAGCTGCGGCCGCATCTTCGAACTGGGTGCGATGCAGTCCGGCATAAATGCCATTCAGCGCCATTAGTTGATCGTGATTCCCGCTTTCGGCGACCACCCCTCCTGCGATAACGATAATCTGGTCGGCATCGCGAATCGTACTCAGCCGGTGAGCGATGGTGATTACGGTGCGTCCTTTCATCAGTCGCTCTAGAGCCTCGATCACCAGTTTCTCAGATTCGCTATCCAGCGCGGCGGTGGGCTCGTCCAGCAGCAAGATCGGGCTGTTGCGCACCATCACCCGGGCGATCCCAAGGCGCTGCCGCTGGCCACCTGACAGAGTCGAGCCGCGTTCGCCGACCATCGTGTCGTAACCCTTCGGCATCTTCGCGATGAATTCATCGGCGTTGGCCAGGCGGGCTGCGTCGACGATCTCCGCGCGGGTGGCATTGGGACGGCCGAACGCAATGTTCTCCAGAACGGTACCGCGGAAGAGCACCGTGTCCTGCAGCACGTATCCGATCTCGTCACGCAGTTCCTTGATCTTGTAGTCGCGGACATCGACGCCGTCGATGAGCACGCGGCCGGCGGTGGGGTCGTAGAAGCGCGGAATCAGGCTCACGACGGTTGACTTCCCGCTTCCCGTGGGGCCGACGACGCCAACTAACTGGCCTGGCAGAATGTGAATGTTTACGTCCCCGAGTATCTTGGCATCCACGCTATAGCCAAAGGCCACGTGCTCGAAGACGATGTCGCCCTTGATCGAGCGGGGCTCAATGGCGTCGGGCTTTTCTGGAATGACGGTGTCGGCTTCCAGGATCGCACGCACCCGGTCAACCCCCACGGCAGCCTGCGCAATGGCGTTGGTGGTGGTGGCCAGGTCCTTAACCGGCTTGAAGAACTTGGTGAGGTAAGCCAGGTACACGGTCAGCGCGCCCACCGTCATCGCCCCGGCCAGGATCAGAATGGACCCGCGCCACAGCACGATGGCCGTGCACAGCGCAACCGTAATGGTCACCACCGGCGAGAGCATGGCTTTGACTTTGCGCGCCTTCAAGGCAGCGTCTACCGTCGCCTCGCTGACGGTGTGCAGCTCGTCCTGCTCCATATCCTCGCGGCCGAATGCCTTGACCACCTGCATCGATTCCAGGCCTTGCTGCACCACGGCGACGATCTCGCTCTGCTCCTTGCGGACCTCTTTGGTCGCCTTCTTCACCGCTTTTTTGAAGCGCGAAACAAAGAACAGCAGGAAGGGCGTCACCGCGAGCGCAATCAGGGTGAAGTCCCAGTTCATCCAGAACATCAGGCCGAGCATGGCCACGATGGTGAGCATGTCGATGAAGATGTTGAGGGTGGAAGATGACGCGAAGCCCTGAATGGTCTGGATGTCGGTGGTGATGGTGCTCAGCAAGGCGCCGATCTGGTGCTGGTTGTAATACCCGAGCGAGAGCCGCTGCAGGTGATGGTAGGTCTTCATGCGCAAGTCATGCGCGACATATTGCCCTACGCTCTCGGTGAAGTAATTGTCGATATACGTGGCAAGCGCTGCCAGAACCGCAATCAGCACCGAAAACAGCGCGGCCAGCAGGGCGATGTGAATCTTGTTGGCATTGTCCATCATCGGCTCGGTCAGGTGAGCCAGCCAGTGCGGGAGTTTGTGCCCGCCGGCGACGTTGTCAATGACGATCTTCAGCGGCCACGGCGCCGCCAGACTCATCGCCGTCTCCACCAACATGGCCAGCAGGATGATGAGCAGACTGCCGCGATAGGGACGAATCAGTTGGCGGATCAGACGCAACATAAAAAACTCCCAGACTCGATATCAAGGCTCAAGGTTAGAGGCTCAATGGAGATTCTCAGCGATTCTGTCGGTCAAGACAAGTCCGTCTTGGCGTGGCCATGCTGCCAGCCCGTAGTTGGACAGAGCGAGCGGGTCTGCAATCCCCGATTCGCCCCCAGACGGGAGGACTTCGTCGCGGCAGTTGTTCCGGTCCAACTCCTTGCGAACAAACATCATCCTCTCAGCCGGACAGAAGGATCGCGGATCCGCTGCCTCTGTGATGCGAATCGCCGGCTGCATCGAAAACCCTGTAGGTAGAGTCTAATAACTAAAGGATAAACGGGTGACATCATGAAGTTGCTAAGGTCGAAAATGCTTGGCGTTTTCTTCCTGGCGGCGGTTCTGACCGCGCCCATGTGGGGCACAAATACAGCGCTTCCAGGAACTCTCAATTACATCGAAGGCCAGGCAAGTATCGGCGATCAAACCCTGAACGCCAAGTCGATCGGATCCGTCGCCTTGCAGCCGGGCGAGTCGCTCACCACCGGAACCGGGAAAGCGGAAGTCTTGCTGACGCCGGGAGTTTTCCTGCGGGTGGGGGATAACAGCAAGGTAACCTTAGTTTCGCCCAATCTGACCAATACCGAAGTGGATGTCAAGAAGGGGCAGGCGACCGTCGAAGTCGCAGAGATTCACAAGTACAATGTGCTCCGCATTGGCGAGGATGGCGCGACTACGCAGTTGCAGAAGGACGGCTTCTATGACTTTGACTCCGATCACAGCCAAGTGCGGGTCTTCAAGGGACAAGCCCTGGTTCAGGATGGCGATCATGAGGTGAAGGTCAAGGGTGGTCGTGAGCTCGATCTGAGTCAAACTGGCGAACTCAAAGCGCATAAATTCGACAAGAATGCGTTCGAAAACAGCGACCTGTACCGCTTCAGCGACCTTCGCTCGCAGTATCTGGCGGAGGCAAATGTCGATGTCGCCCGCAATTACTACGGTGGCTCCGGCTGGTACGGTGCGGGATGGTACTGGGATCCTTGGTTTACCGCCTATACGTGGATTCCGGGCAACGGCATGTTCTACAGCCCATTCGGATGGGGATTCTACTCGCCACTGTGGGCTTATAATCTGCCGATTTATTACGGCTACGGCGGCTACTATGGGCGGTTCGGCTCGCGTAATTACATCCGCAATTACTCTGGCAGGCCGTTGGCGCGTGGTCCGGCCGGGCACGTCGCAGTCTGGACGATGGGCGGCCCCGGCGGGGCATGGTTTCGGCGTGATGGGAGGCGGCTTTCATGGCGGGGCTGGCGGTTTTCACGGTAGTCAAGGTGGTGGCTTTCACGGCGGAGCCGGCGGCTTCCGGCGCTGATATGTACTTCGCCCGCGTCGCATTTAAGTTTGCCGGAGCAATGCCAAAATCAGCCTGGCAAAGGCGTCTACTGGCGATCGACCTATAATTGAGAGGACCTCGCCAGGAGATGTCATGGAAGCGATTGCCTTTACGCTGAACGGCAAGTCAGTCCGGGTAACTGCGCCTCCGGATCAACCTCTCTTATGGGTCTTGCGCGACCGGCTGCAACTCACTGGAACCAAGTATGGCTGTGGCGAAGGACAATGTGGCGCCTGCACGGTCCTGCTGGAGGGACGGGCGGTAAGGTCCTGTCTGACGCAGGTTTCCGCCGCTACCGGCAAACATGTCACTACCATCGAGGGACTGGAGCAGAGCGGTGTGCTGCATCCCGTGCAGCAGGCCTTTCTTCGGGAAGAAGCCTTCCAGTGCGGCTATTGCACCTCGGGGATGATTCTGTCGGCCGTCGCACTTCTGAGTCGTAACCAACATCCTTCAGACGATGAAATCATCCAGGCAATGAATGGCAATATTTGCCGATGCGGCACCTACCCACGCATTGTGGTTGCGGTGCGCGAGGCCGCGCAGATCCGGCGGAAAGGGTGAGACGTCATGAGCACCGCTCCCGACTCCGAACTCCTATTGGAACTAAAGCAGCATGAAGTGGATGGCGAGCTGCATTGGTTCACGCTCGACCGCCGTGACTTTCTGAAGCTTTTCGGCGGCGGCCTTCTGGTCTGTGCCTGCGCGCCGAAGGCAGTTGCGCAGGAATCGGGCCGGATGCGCGGCAGCCATGAGCTGCCGAAAGACATCGCTGCCTGGTTGCGCATCGCAGAGGATGGCCAGGTTACGGTGTTCACCGGCAAGGTGGAGGTTGGACAGAACATTCGAACTTCGCTGGCGCAGCAGGTCGCCGAGGAGCTTCGCGTGCCGGTCGATATCATCTCGCTGACTATGGGCGATACCGACCTGGTGCCGTGGGATGCGGGCACGTTCGGCAGCCGCACCACGCCGACGATGGGCCCGCAGTTGCGCATCATGGCGGTCGCGGCGCGCGAAACGCTACTCGATCTCGCGGCGCAGGATTGGCATGTCGAAGCTTCCACGCTGGTCGCGGCTGACGGCAAGATCACCAATCCAAAGACGAGGCAGTCCCGCAGCTATGGTGAGCTGACGCACGGCCAGAAGCTGGTGAAGGTAGTCGAAGGCGATCCGGCACTCACTCCCGCGACTCAGTGGAAAATCGCCGGGACGCCGGTTCCCAAGGTTGACGGCTCGGCCTTCGTCACCGGCAAGCATCAGTACCCGGCAGACATTAACCGCCCGGGCATGATGTATGGCAAGATTCTGCGCCCAGCTGGATTTAAGGCGACCCTGGTTTCGCTCGACGATCACGCCGCCAAGGAGCTCTCGAGTGTGACGGTGGTACACGACGGCGATTTCGTCGGCGTGGCTGCTCCCGATTTGTGGTCGGCGGAACAGGCCCTGGCTGGCCTGAAAGCGCAGTGGAACGTGCCGAAGCAGATTTCCGATGCCGAGCTGTTCGCTTATCTCAAGGCGAACGCCGGTAAGCGCGATGAGGAACCGCCCGAGGTCGCCGGATCCGTGGAGAAGGCGATGGCGACAGCCGACATCAAGCTCTCGCAGAGCTACACCGTCGCCTACATTCAGCATGCGCCGCTGGAGCCGCGCGCTGCGGTGGCTGAATGGCAGGGCGACAAGCTCACGGTTTGGACGGGCACGCAGCGTCCTTTCGCGGTGCGCGATGAACTGGCGGCTGCGTTTCGCATCCCGTCGCAGAACGTTCGCGTGCAGATGCCCGATACCGGGTCGGCATATGGCGGCAAGCACACGGGCGAAGCCGCCATCGAAGCGGCGCGCCTGGCGAAGGCCGCGGGCAAGCCAGTGAAGGTGATCTGGACGCGTGAAGAAGAGTTCACCTGGGCCTACTTCCGTCCGGCGGGCGTGATCGACATCAAGAGCGGAGCGCTTCGCGACGGGACCATCACTGCCTGGGAATGCCACAACTACAACTCCGGACCGGCGGCAATCGGCGTTCCGTATAACATTGCCAACCGGCTGATCCAGTACCATCCCGTCGATAGTCCGCTGCGTCAAGGCTCGTATCGTGGACTAGCGGCAACCGCCAACCACTTCGCGCGCGAGTCGCACATGGACGAACTGGCGCATGTCGCGGGCATGGACCCTCTGCAATTCCGGATGAGGAATACGACCGATCCCCGTCTGCGCGCGGTCTTCGAAGCGGCCGCCGAGAAGGCGGCGTGGGGCAAAGAGAAATCAACGCCGGAGCGCGGCTTTGGCATGGCCGGAGGATTCGAGAAGGGCGGCCACATTGCCACCATCGCCGAAGTCGAGATTGGTCCTGCTAAGACGGTACGCATTCGGCGCGTGGTGGAGGCCTTCGAGTGCGGCGCCGTAGTCAATCCCAACGGACTGCGCAATCAGATCGAAGGCGCGATCATGATGGGCATCGGCGGGGCGCTGTTCGAGGCGATGCGTTTCAATAACGGACGCATTTTGAATGCGCATTTCGCCGAATATCGCGTGCCTCGCTTCAAAGACATGCCGCAGATCGACGTCGTGCTGGTTAACCGCGAAGATCTGCTATCGGCGGGGGCGGGCGAAACACCGATCGTGGGAGTAGCTCCCGCGGTTGCCAATGCCATCTTCGCCGCCACCGGCGAGCGGCTGCGGGCCATGCCGCTAAAGACTCAACCCACCTCATAAATGCCTCGAGTCCCCGAAGCCTGATTCTGACCGTCTCGCTTTAGCGGTTCAACTTTTGGATTGCTAGTGACTCGAGAGCAACGCGGTAGTGTTGCGCTTGTACGAAGGTGAAACGAGTGCATTGGCGATTTTGAGTCAACCCGGAAGAGTTCTGTTCTCCAGATTTCAGATCTCCAGATTTCAGAGTCACGACCTGGGCACTTTGCATCGATCCGCCGTTTGCCGAATTGATTCGGGGTAGCGGTTTTGCTAAGGTCGTCGTCATGTCCCAGCGTTCCACCGAGCAGATACGCGAATTGCTCGACTCCCTTTATCGCGTGGATTCGGGACGAATCCTGGCAACTCTGATCCGCTTGCTCGGTGATTTTGACCTTGCCGAGGAGGCGATGCACGAAGCCTTTGCGGCTGCGCTGAGCCTGTGGCCGGGGAGTGGAGTACCCCGCAACCCGCGGCCATGGCTGATTTCGACGGCCCGATTCAAAGCCATTGATACGCTGCGTCGACGGGCAAGGTTTGATGCGTCGCAAGACGAGCTCGTGCGCTATCTCGAAGCGCAATGGAGTTCGGCGGAAAGCTCCAAGGAAGAGGACAGCCTTGAGGATGATCGGCTGCGCCTGATTTTTACCTGTTGTCATCCATCTCTAGCCCCGGAAGCGCACGTTGCACTCACCTTGCGTGAGGTGTGCGGGCTGACAACCGAGGAGATCGCAAAGGCCTTCCTCATCACTCCGCGTACGCTCGCGCAGCGCATTGTGCGCGCCAAGGCAAAGATTCGAGAGACACGGATTCCATACGAGGTGCCCACGCCCGAGGAATTGCCGGAGCGACTGGGCGCGGTGCTTCAGGTCATCTATCTCGTCTTTAACGAGGGTTATTCGGCTGCGGCGGGAGCGGAGGTAACGCGGGCCGAGCTGACCGGCGAGGCGATTCGACTGGGCCGGTTGCTGGCCGACCTCCAGCCAGAGCCGGAGGTCCTTGGGCTGCTTTCCCTGATGTTGCTACAGGAATCCCGCCGCGCCGCGAGAACCTCTTCGACCGGAGAGCTGATTTTGCTGGAGAATCAGGATCGCTCGCTCTGGAACCGGGAGCAGATCGCGGAGGGAGTGGCATTGCTGGAGAAAGCCCTGAAGTCCCGCCGCTTCGGCTCGTACACACTGCAGGCTGCGATCGCGGCGGTTCATGCGGAGGCGGAATCGGTCGCTGTGACCGACTGGCGGCAGATTGTTGCGCTCTACGACCGATTGCTACAAATTCAGCCTTCGCCGGTCGTACAGCTCAATCGTGCAGTGGCCATTGCCATGCGCGATGGTCCAGAGGCCGGTCTGAAGCAGATCGACGCGGTGTTGGAACATGGCGAATTGGCCAATTATTACCTGGCGCATTCCGCCCGTGCCGATATGTTCCGCAGACTCGGCCGGACGGCTGAGGCTCGGTCCTCTTATGAGAAAGCTCTGGCCCTGACCCAACAGGAACCAGAGCGGAAATTTCTGCAGGAGCGGATTCGGCAGCTGAAATAAAAATTGGGACCGCTGTCGATTTTCGGTCTCCCCAACGACTATAGGACGAAAGAACGATGAGCTACGGTTCCTGAGTGAACAGGAGACGAGTCATCGGAAACAAACCACCTGAAACAAGGAGAAAAAGTCATGCCACAGTATCTGGTTTGTAACTACCTCCCCGACGACTTCGACCCGTCCACTGTAACTGAAGCGATGATGGAGCAGATCCACGCGCTCAACCGCGAAATGATTGCTGCCGGCGTGAGGAAGTTCGCCTGCGGCATTTCCCCGGCCGCCAACGCCAAGACGGTGTGTAAGCAGTCCGACGGCAAGGTGCAAGTCACCGACGGGCCGTATACCGAGACCAAGGAGCACATGGGCGGATTTTGGATACTGGAATGCGCCAACATGGACGAGGCACTGGCGTGGGCGAAGAAGGGTGCCATCGCCTGCGATGTGCCCGGCGAGGTGCGCGAGCTTCTATTCTTCCCGGCTCCGGAACAAGGACCCGGCGGAAGCAAGTAGACAGCCCGGGCCGCCGCGAGCTGGGTCAGCGTCCCTGCTTCCAAGTGCCATCACCTGATTGCGGCGTTTTCGGCATAGGTGTAACGGGTTTTGAAGGGGCACGCCTTGAAGCCGTGCCCTTTCAAGGCCGGCTACAGCAACCCAGTATCATGGCCAGGGGCTGGTCCGGTGGCAATCCTGTTTTTCAGCTGGTTTGGTCACCCCACATCGCATGAATCGAAAAAATATGACCCAGGACCTGCCTCGCCTGCGATTTATGAGATGGGTCGTAGTCACACGAATGGCTCCGCCGCTCACAATTCCGTCGCATCACGCACCGGCGTTCAATGAATCCAGCCAACCTGAGCCCTCACAGAGGCCAATCTGGAACGGGGAACTCAGGTTCCTCTGCCTACCTACTTGTACACACCAACACCCGCCCAGCAGGGTTCAACGCTGCAACTCCTCATCGTAACCCGAAGATAGAAAGTGCCAGAGCTTCCTACGTCAGTGGCTACTACAGGTAAAGCGCTTGGTTTGCCTGTGTCGATAAGCCGGTGATAGCCGTCATAAAGCTTTAACTGCAAGCCTTGGCAATCGTTATCACAGGCTCCTATAAAGATGTAACTATTCCCAGCATAGAGGGTGTAGGAAATTTCCTGATAGGTATTGTTGCTAAGGTCGACGTAATACACCTGATGGGTTGGTTGCAGGTCGACACCCAGCTGCACCATAACTTCGGCCTCGACTAACCGCAACTGCTTCAGGACTTCGGTCTTGTATTGCGTGTCGGATTGCGCCAAGGCCATAACACCGGCGCCAATGACAATCAGAAGCGAACACAGCCGAACGAATATGGAAGCAAGGGATTTCATGACTGCCTCCCTCTCTGTCTGTTAGACAGAGCATGAGTCCAGCGCAACCCGGAGATTCTCGTTACGGGCCGCGCACAAACGACCGACTTCGCGGCGTGAGCGACATATCTCTTCTTCGCAGGAATCTCTTTCTGTGCTCCAGCGCAGGTTCATCCGTGCGCAGGCGTTTTTGTGCCGCCTCACGCAATGCATGCGGAACAATAATCCGTCATCCACGCGGGCATGACTTAAAGGTATCCGGGGATCATGGATAGAACGAAATACCGATAAGGGTTTTGTGGCCGCTGCGGCTTGGTCAGGAAGTGAAGACATCAATACACCTCCTGGGTAGGTGCCCGGTCAACCGCGGATGAGGCAGGAATCCAGTTCTGGCTCAACCTTAGCAAGGACAGGCCATGACGTCAGTGATCAACAAGCTATTTTCTTGCACTGGTTCGGTTTTGGCACATACGAGGGACGCTCCTGAGAGCGCGCAGCGGCCAGTCGCATTCTAGCCATCCTAATATCGAAAAGTTGCTGCCTTTCCTGCGGCGCTCGGAAAAATCTAAAACGCAATAAAACTCAGTCATCCGTGGTCGGATTCTAACCAAGTGGATAGGCAAACCACCTCCAAGGCGCGGAGCTTCCTCCTGCCGCCCTGGAAATAGTGGGTCCGGCAAGGAGTTAAGAAGATGAAGAACGCGGTTCTGCTGTCAGCATTGCTGCTGGTTGCGACGGTCGCTATGGCGCAGACGGCGCCTCAGTCGCATTTTGCAGCCGCCGCCAGTAATCAGAGTGCGGCGATGACGGGTCATGCCGCGACATCGCAGAACAACGACCTTCGGGGATGCCTGAGCGGCTCGGGGGACGATTACACACTCACCGATCACCAGAACAAACAGCACAAGGTGGCCGGCAATGATCACAAGCTATGGCTGGATACTGGGCATGAAGTTGATTTGACCGGCAAGACGAATTCCTCCGACGTTTTCCAGGAGTCGCACATTACGGATATCGCGTCGCGTTGCTGGAATTTCAAACTTAACTGATTTTCCGCGGCCCGCGCAGATTGAAACAGTCCCTGGCATTTTCGCCGGGCATCAAAAGGTGAAAATGCAAGCTCGGGGGTGTTGGCGTGAGTGGATGAATTGGCTGCAAACCAAGCGATCGAACGGATACTTTGCGCTGTTCCTGATGATCGCAATGGTTTGCGGAATGCCGCAAAAAGCCTTGCCTATTCGGTGCTCACTCATGAAGCGATCATCGATCTGTCGTGGAACGATTCGATTCGGCCGCTGCTCCTGAGCCGGTACCCGGGCACCACGGAGGATCAACTGATAATCGCGCATGCCTATGCCTACGGCGGATGCGCCATTCAGGATGCCGGTTACTATCCCTTCGGGAAACAATTCTTCAGTGATTTAACTCATTACGTTCGTACTGGCGATTTTGTCGTCAGTCTCTTTCGTAACGCACGCAACGTTAACGAGTATGCGTTTGCCATCGGGGCCCTGTCCCACTACGTAGGAGACTCCATCGGGCATGCGGACGCAATCAACCCCGCCACCGCTATCGAGTATCCGAAGTTGGCGCGAAAGTACGGCGCAATCGTCACTTATCAGGATGACCGTCATGCGTTCGTCGCCACGGAATTTTCTTTCGACGTGGACCAGATTTCGTACCATCGTTTTGCGCCGGATGTCTATCTTCGTTACATCGGGCTCAGAGTGCCGCGCGAGCAGCTGGAGCTGGCGTTCCGGGAAACCTATGGACTGGAACTGACGACCGTGCTTGGAAAGGCCACCCGCACCGCGATTCGAAGCTATCGGGGCTCGATTCGTTCCTTCATTCCTGTCTTCGCCAAGTCTGAGGTACTCATTCACCGCGCTGATTTTCCTGAAGACGGTTCCAGCCCATCCTTCGACCAGTTCGAGCACCGGCTTGAGCATGCTGCCTACCTTCCCTATTGGTCGCAGGCTTATCATGCCCCGGGATTCGGAGAACACCTGTTGGCGTTCGTGATCCGGATCCTTCCTCCAATCGGCGCCATCAACTATCTCAAGATTCATGGGCCAAACTCCGAAACGGAGCACCTCTATATACAAAGCGTGAACCGCACGCTGCAGATTTACAGCGACCGCCTGGACAGGCTGCGACTGCTTCCTGAGATTCCTCTGCGCCTGCCGAATCGCGATCTCGACACCGGAGATTGGACCAGGCCGGGCGCTTATGCCCTCACCGACAAAACCTATGCCGAGCTTCTGCACGTGATCACGTCAAAGCCGGACCGCCTGGTGCCTCCGGGGCTGCAGCAGGACATCCTGAACTACTACGCCAATCCTGACGCGCCGATCGTGACCAAAAATAACCGGCGGAAATGGGAGCGCGTTCAGAAAGAGCTGGCACAACTCAGGAAGATGAAACTGGCCCAGCCGGAAGGTGTCCCGCCCTTGGCGCCTGTGTTACCGTGGCCCAAAACCGCGACGGAAACGACAGGCGTTAGCCGGGTAGCGCGAGATCTGCCACATCACACTGAAAGGTCGTGAGCAGTTCGGCGCCGTTCTGTCTATCTCTCCTGAAAAACGACCCAGGCACGCGACGTTTCGAGGTCGAGGCGCATGTTGCACTGGTTAGGCGCAATATGGGCAAATAAATACTGAATTCATTCTCTGGACTCCCCAATTCGCCATATTGCATCGGTATTCGACCCACATCCCCCTGCCCGCCATATTTGCCGCTAGTATCGGTGCTCTTGGAGATAATCAGCTTCCAATCTTTTTCCGTCGGAAGCACAAACATGGTTTAGGCGCCTACAGAGAGGTCCTTGCCGCCGACCGTAACGGGCACGTTGGCAAATAGAGTCATGGGCTTGCCCCCGGGGGCCCACACTTTTCCGTAGGGAATTTCGTGTCCGAACACAGGCTTCTTGGAATTGACTGTCAGTCGATGATATTCCACAGCCAGTTGTTTGCTTGCATCGAAGTTGCATGTGGCGGTCGCCTGCGAGGTAGTTCCCTGGGCGAATAAGGCGGAAGCACCCAGGAGCGAAGCCCAGAAAAATCAGGCATTTATAGAAGGAGCTGGATCTTAAACAGTGTCCTCCTAAGGGCGGTACATTAGAGGTTAGTCGCCAGCGTGTGGAACTAGGATGCGCGTCGAAGTCGACCGTGTGACTCTAATTTTTCCGCTGCATGATTCGATCGAGAATCGCGCAATTTGCCAAAAGCGGCGCTGGCTATGCCAAACCCTGCGGCTAGTGCCAGCCAGCTTGCGTGACTCTCCAACCAGAACTCAAGGCTGTGGGGCCGTGCCCGGCTGTCAAAGCTACCATGGGCGCCGTGATCGCCCGGCACGGGTTCCCACAAGTTGTTGGGACGGTCGGGATTCTCTGGACCGTCATGCTGTTGCGCCTCATATCCGGTGCGAGCTAAATAGTGGTCTGCCAGTGACGGCACCAGTTTGTTTCCTTCAATCGCTTCCACCGCCGACCATGCAGCGTAGTATTCGCGACGCTTGGGATGATGGGCCGCATAGTAGATCGCACGGGCCGCCACTTCGGGTTGGTAGATAGGCGGCACGGGCTGCGCTTTGTGGGGCAACCGACTCTTGACCCATCCGAACTGCGGCGTGTTGAGCGCGGGCATCTGCACCATGGTGGTATGTACGTTACTGCGATCATGAAGAAGTTCCGTACGCAGAGAGGCGTGGAATCCGAGAATAGCGTGCTTAGCGGCGCAATACGCTGCCTGCAAAGGAATGCTGCGGTAAGCCAGAGCAGAACCGACGTGCACAAGCGCACCGTGGTCTCGCGGTAGCATGCGCCGCAGGGCCGACAGACTGCCATAGACGTAGCCGAGATATGTCACCTCAGTCACTCGCTTGAATTCCGCCGCGGTCATTAGCTTGATCGGCGAGAAGACCGAGGCCATGGCATTGTTAACCCAGATGTCGATCGGGCCCAGTTTGTCTTCCACCTGCGCTGCGGCCGCTTCCACCTGTTGGGGGTCAGCGACATCGGTTGGCAAAACCAGCGCTTTGCCTCCCAGTTTCTCGACCTCGTGCCGGGCCCCTTGCAGGCCGTCGCGTCCGCGGGCGACCAGACCTATCCACGCGCCATGGCGTGCGAACTCCCGTACAGTGGCGCGTCCTACGCCGGCCGACGCTCCGGTGATCACGACAACTTCGTGCTTCCGCATGTTCTCCCGCTCCCTCACACCATTTCCCTCACTTTGTCTGAAGCTACAGTTAGTGCAATCTTCTCGCGATTGGGCTCGCCGCGGGCCAGCGATTCGGCGAAGCAGCGCCTGGCTCGCCTTGATCTTGCCCGGCAGCAGTGGCTCGAATGGATCGACAACAGCCTGCAGAATTGCCGGGCCGAGCGCGCTCAGAAACTGCTCCAGCGTATCGCCACATTACCTCGGATCGTCCAGGCTGTAGCCCGCGCCTCCGCAGGCATGTGCGGACCATCTGTTCCCACTTGATTTGTGCGAGCGCTTTGTTCTTGATGATGACGACCTGATGGGCAATTTCTATTTCACCGCTGCAGCCACCCGCATATCCACACTGGGAGCGAATGCTGTTCAAGGAACGATGCAACCAAGAACCGATCAAGTCGCCATCCCTCAGCTTCAGGAATTTTTCTTTGCCTCCATCTTTGCCGATTTAACCGCTGCGAGAAAAGATTGCGCGTCAGCAGGTGCAGGCACCTTTCCGGTCAGAAGCTCGCGAGTCGATATGTCCTTGCCGTAGAACGCCTTGGTAGAATCCGCATCGGGCTCAATCCAGGCTCCGTCCAAGGATGCTCCGGCAAATAGACCATGCGCCCTTGAGTAGGTAAGAATCTCCGTTCCTGCCTTCCAATCGGTTCCCGCGGAGGCGCGCCGTCCAACCGGCCCGGCAGCCGCCGAGGCCTGTCCTCCGATCTTGAATTTGTTGGAGAGAAGCTGACGCATGCCGTCGTCGTTCATGATCAGCATTACCAGGTCCACATCTTCAACTCCGATCTGTGCTCCCCAGCTGCCGCCGGTGACCGTGAAGAACGCGGGCGCGCTCCAACTGCCGTCGGACAGTTTGCAGGTGGCGACTCCCCGTCCGTGCTTGCCACCGAAAACAAAACCGCCTTTGATCAAGCTGGGAACCACTGCCACGCACTTCGTGCCTTCCAGGACTTCTTCCGGAATTCCCTTGTCCGGAGCAGCCATGATTTGTTGCAAAGTTTGTGCCGCACTATTCAGCCGGTCTGACGTGTCTGTCTTGGTCTGATCTGCAAACAACCAACTGGACAGGCCGAGAAAGGCCAGCAGCAACATAAGCTTCTTCATAGAATCTCCTTGTATCTATTCTGATGTGAGGAGAGAGGAACCGGGTTACCACGAAATCCCCAAATTGCACCGTATTTGCTAAGACCGAATCGTGAATTGCGATTTGGAATCTAAAAGTTAGCGCCAGGCCTGTCAGAGCCCGGTGAGAATAAAATGTGGGAACGAATCCTTGATCAGCAATCCGGTACAGGGTCTGAGAAGCTAAAGCAAAAAAATCAGGACCAGGGGGTAAATTAAGCATCATGGCCTTACGTCCCTTTCCCAAAACATCTCGCTATCGGTCGCAAGAGTTTATCGGCGGTCCCATCACCCACATGGAGCAGGGCTATCTCGTCGCTTACGTTGATGGGAACGCTCGTGGCAATCCCGGCCCAGCCGGTTACGGCGTGGTTATCGAGGACGAAAGGGGGCGCCCCGTTGCCCAGCTCAGCGAATTTCTGGGCCGGGAGACCCATCGGTATGCCGAGTACTCCGGCCTGCTGGCGGCGCTGAATTACGCCTTTCGCCATGGGTTCAAGGCGCTGAAGGTGGTATGCGACTCCGAGGCGATGATGAATGAGATCAAAGGTGAGAGCAAGGTAAGCAGCCCGGCATTGACAGAGTTGCGCGACCGAGCGATGAGTCTTATTGAAGAGCTTGAATTTGTTGAAATCGACGTCGTACCGCGGGAGAAGAACAGCATGGCTGACAGATTGGCCAACCTCGCGATGGATCGCGGCATAGCCAAGCAGGCACCCGCAGTAAGCGCGACGGATGTCGGAGGTGTCGCCTCCGTCATGCCTGAACTCAACGGAGTGGTGCGAGACGGCGTGATTCACTTCACTGGCGGTACGTTGCCCGATGGCGCTCAGGTGAAGATCCGGCTTGTGCGAAAGTAGGGAAACTCCTGAGGCGCCCCGAAACCGGTGCTGGAAGCAAATAGGGAAATACAGAGGTTGGCAATCCAGTAATGGAGTACCAACGGAGTGCGAGCCCGGTCAGCCGATTACAGCTTGTCTAAAAGAAGGAATTATGGCGGAGAGACAGGGATTCGAACCCTGGGTACCCTTTCGAGTACACACGCTTTCCAAGCGTGCGCCTTCAGCCACTCGGCCATCTCTCCGTTCGGGAAACGTGGTGCGGGAATGCAGGAACAGCGGCGACTTCCTAATTGTAACGTATCGGTGAGAAGGCCGAGAAATCGGCATCCAGTTCGCCGGATTAGATGATGTCTCCCCCGGCGATGGTCTGGCCTTGATCGGAGGCGCCTCCCTTTTTCTGCGGCCCCTTCACCACAGGAACCGCGTGCACGTAGTGGCCCGATGGCAGGGTCTGCTGAATCTTGTTGGGCTTCAGTTGCAGAATGTAGAAACCGGCAGGAGCCTCGTCGGCGGACTTAACCGCCCGGGAGTTCGCCGCCGCATGATTGAGGCTTGCCAGGTGGGCAATCTGAAAATTCGCCGGCTTCAGGCCGCTTACGGGGACACCGTTGATATCGGTGACAGAGACTTCGATGAGGAAGTCTCCGAAGAGCGGGCTGGCTGCGGCGCTCACGATCAGTAGAGCCATGATTTCTCCTCCCTGCCACACGTCCCGTCGAGGCAGGAAGGTGGATCTCGAAACCTACCCTACGCCGCGCCTCTAATCCTCTTCCTTAAGCTGTTGCGCCAGATAGTTCTGGATACCCATCTCACTGATCGCATGCAACTGGCCTTCGAGCCAGTCGATGTGATGCTCTTCGTCGCTCAGGATCTTCTCGGCCAGTTCGCGCGATCCGGCGTCATTAAGGGACAGGCAAAGCTTGATGCCATCGTTCAGGCGCTTTACCGCGTCGTACTCAAGCTGCAGATCGTTCTTGATCTGGGCTTCGACGGTGGCGCCAATGTTGATCTTGAAGTAGTCGCTCATATTGGGCGTACCGTCGAGATACAGAATGCGCTCCATGAGCTTCTCGGCGTGCACCATCTCTTCGATGGACTCTTTCTTCACCAGTTTCGCCATCCGCTGGTAGCCCCAGTTCTCGCACATCTCGGAGTGCAGGAAGTACTGGTTGATCGCGGTGAGTTCCGCCTTCAAGACTTCGTTCAGAAATGATATGACTTTGGGATCACCCTTCATTTTGCCTCGCAAGAATTGCAATTTGACACAAGTCGACTCAGCACACTTGGGCAGGAATGTGTCTGGATGACCCTACATTGTAGCTCCTCAAAGTCCACTCGCGAAGCGAATCGACCTGTTTGCCCCGCCCCTTTCACCAGCGCTACGGATGACCTACAGTTCCAGTATCGACCCAGCTATTCGGTGGGTGCCACCAGGAACTGCTCGTACTTTCCGTCGGACAATTGATAGCTGACGATCTCCAGCTTCTTCCCTGGATAGGTTACCTCGAAGCCGCGGTAGGTCATGCCGCCGCGCAGCCCGGTCCCGGTTTGGGTGAAGCTCTCCGGCTTGCCGAGCGGGCCGAGGCTGTCCGCATAGTCCTTCAATGCCTGCTCGCTGAAATAGAAATTGCAATTGTCGGAGAATAGCGAGCGGTCGATTTTGCCATGTTGCAGGCCCTCGTAGATGCCGCGAACGATCTGAGTTTGCCGCTGGTCTTCGGGATTGTTATTCCGCAGCATAGCGGCTCGCACCTGGCGGGCAATTTCTCCGGAAGCCCCCACCGCATCCTGATTGGTCTGCACCACGATAGCGATCCCGTCATCCGGCAGCACCATGTTTTCCGCGGTGAAACCTGAGACTTCGCCCCCATGGGAAAGTATGCGGTGCCCCTCGACGCTAGAGACCTGAACGCCCAGTCCGTAGCGAGTACCGACGCCATTCTTCAGGACGATTTCCCGTTCCATCTCGCGATATGAGGCCGGCTTCAGCACGGTCTGGTTGATCATGGAGATGTCCCACTTGGCCAGATCCTGGGCTGTCATCGCCAGCTCGCCGGCAGCGAAGATCCAGCCTTTGCCCTCTTTCGGCGCGGGACGCAAAGGACCAAGCGCATAGCGCATGTAACTTTCGGGATCAGTGTCGGGCAATTTCGCCTCGTCAACGTTCGCGATGCTCTTCATACTCAGCGGATCAAAGACACGCTGGTGCAGCAGCTGGAGCATCGGCATGCCGGCCGCTTTTTCGACGATCAGTCCGGCGATCACGTAGTTGGTATTGCTGTACTGATATTTGGTGCCGGGATCGAAATCGAGCGGCTTCTTCGCCCAGGTATCGATGATGTGCTGGGCGGTTGTGGGCTTCAGCATCATCGGCATCACATAGTCCTGCGGCCAATAGTCCTGGTAGCCCGAGGTGTGGGAAAGCAGCTCGCGAATCGTGACCTCGTTTGCGCGCGTCAGGCCGGGTAGCCATTTGGAGACAGGATCGTCCAGCGTCAGCTTTCCCTGCTCCTGCATCATCAGGATGGCTGCGGCGGTGAATTGTTTGCTGATCGAGCCGATGCTGTATTGCATATCCGGTTTCGCAGCTAGTTTGGAGTCGAGACGCGCCGTCCCGTAGGCTTGCACGTAGGCGATCTTCCCATCCTTTACGATCGCCAGCGAAGCACTGGGCACGCCCGTCGACGCCAAGACTTTTCCGGCGATGTCGTCGATGTTCGAGCGCAGGTCCGCCGGCAGCGATGAGGGAGGTTGCGCCAGCGCCGCCGGCGCTAGGACGAACAGAAGAATGAGCTGGAAAACTACGCGGAGCGTTAGCCGCGAACCATCGGAAGAATGCATGGTACTCCTCGAGTGCCGATGAGAACCATACACCCTATCGCAAACGAGGTTTTGGGACAACCCGGTTAGTGGTTATTCGTGACTACAGGCGGAGACATTCATGTCCCGCAGAATCGCGGAAAGGATTACCTCGTAGGCGAAGGTAGGTCCGGACGCCGTAACGCGGCCGCTGCTGCGCTAGCCGAAGCGGATGCTGAGGCAGCCCGCTGGCGCTCCGCAAGAGACTGGGGCGCATTCCCGTCGCGTTCCGACCGCGGCACAAAACCGTCGAGCAGCCGATGATGCATGCTGTAAAGAGCCAATTCAAGGCGATCAGCTACGCCGAGCTTGTCGTAGATTTTGCGCAGATAATTCTTGACCACCTGCTCGGTCGTCCCCACTTCGAGGGCGATATCCTTGTTCTTCAGTCCCTGGGTTACGCCGCTGATGATCAGCATTTCCTTGTCGCTGAGGCGCAGCTGTTGCTTGGAGGCGCCCGCCAATGCCTGCGATCGGTAAGCTTCTATTACCCAGTTCACACCCTGGTTATCGAGCCAGGTCTCGCCCGCAGCCACTTTGCGCACGCAGCGAACCAGGAGATCGGGAGAAACCGAGCGCGTCAGGATGCCACGCACGCCACGGCGCAGATAATCTACGGTTTCTTCTTCTCCAGCGTGCTGGGCCACCAAAATCACCTTAGCCCCCGGCATCGCGTGGCGCGCCACCTCACTTATGGCCTCGGCTGGCGCGGCGGAAAGGCCGGCCTCAAAAAGGATGATGTCAAAGGGCAGCGTGCCGACGATCGCGAGCGTCTGTGGCAGACTTTCCGCCTGCGCCACAACCTCCAGATCATTCTCCAGAGCAAAGATCTTGGCCATGCCCACGCGGAAGATTGCCTCGGAATCCGCAATGAGGATCTGAACCGGCTTGGGTTTTGCCTCAAGATCTGCGCTCGATCCAACCGAGAAAGGAGCGCTTGTCAGGACCTGACCGTAGCCGTCCTCGATAGTTCGAAGAGCTTTGTTAGATTCGTTCAAAGTAGTATTCATCGATGACAACCGCGACGCTGCGACCCGTATCGTCCGCGTCACAACGTACTACGCGGCCCTGGCACTTCACCATGACCCGCTGGTCGGAACCGAGCACGTCGGCCGGCATCTCGATAGTGAACTCGACGGTCGAGCCCACCTCGATTTCCGACTTCAGGTGAAACAGAATTCCCCCCGCGGAGATGTCGCTCGTCTTGGCTTCGAACTCCTCCGTAGGGGTCTTCAAAGTTACTGGCAAATGCAGCGGAAAACGAATCGAGTTCCGCAGGTCGGGTTGGCGGCTGGCTGTCACTGGCAACGCTCACAGACTACATCGGTCGCAACCCGAACTGAAGTTACCAAAGTACCATGCAGGTTACCATCTGTAACCAAAAAAGTCGCCGGAAATTTGAGAAAAATCCCTTCAGCGACTGAATAATATACTACTTCGGGCGTGCTTTGGCTGGCACTTTCAGGTAACGAAGTAACCAGTCCCCGTAACACGGTAAAAATTGCTGATCTCTGCAGTCTTGGGTTCGACACCCCCGATAGTGGTATCTGACTGGCAAGCGTTTCGGCCGGCATGCGGAATGCCTGAGGCATCGTTAGAACTTTGTCGCTTCCGTGAAGTTGAAGTCGCGAACCTTGATTGCGGGCACCACCATGTCGATGGATTCCTCACCGGCGGAGCGCACGGGGGCGCTCATCGCTTCCACATTCTGCAGCATCTGGACAAGGCTCTGATTGAAGCGGAAGTTGCGTATTCCCGATTGCACCCTTCCGTTTTCAACCAGGAAGGTTCCGTCTCGCGTCATGCCAGTCACGATCTTCTCGTAGGGATCGACTTCGCGGATGTACCACAGACGCGTAACCAGAATTCCGCGCTCAGTGCTGGCGACCATTTCCTCGACACTACGTGACTGACCCGATGGCGGTCCGCTGAATACGATGTTCAGTGGCGCTTCTCCCATTTCGTTGGGCAGCGAGAACCCATGGCCCGTCGGCCGTACAGCTCCAACTTTGCCGCGTAACTCCGAACGTTCCATCTTTTGCGCGCTACCGCGAGCGTAGACGATATCCTGCACGACGCCATTGTCGATCAGTTTCACCCGATGGCGCTTCATGCCTTCACCATCGAAGGGAACTCCAGCCTGCATGGGATGGTACACATCGTCCCAGACGGTGATGTTCTCGCCGAAGAGCTGGGTGCCAATACGATCGTTGAGGAAGGAGCGTTGCTCCAGCAGCGCCGCGGCACTGAAGTCCCAGAACATGAAGCCCACGATGTCGAGAACCGCCGAGGGCTCGAGGATCACCGTATATTTGCCAGGCGCCAGCTCGCGTGGGTTCTGTGAGTCGTAGGCCTTTTGCGCGGCACTCTCCGCCAACTGCAGTGCATCGAGCAGTGTTGCGTCCGGGGCATTGGCCTTCTGCCATCCGGACGATGTGGCGCCCAGCATGGTGATCGAAACCTCCGCCAACGTCTGCTCGTACCAGTCGGACACACCGCGAGAGTTGAAGATTCCCTCGACCATCTCGGAATTCGAGTAGATTCCGGCGGTAGTGAGAGCACGCTTGTTCGCGACGTCGACGACTCGCGACACGGCGTCAGCCCGTTGCTGAGGGGTGAGCTGCGCCGTTGCTTCGAAGTACCGGGGCAAGCGTGTGCCAGTACTGGTAACAGCTGCAGCGACATCGTCCGGCGAGGGCATGGGCAGCAGTTCAGGCTCAGGCTGTTGTGCCTTCGCCAGTGCCTCTGCCGTTTGCATCACCCGCTTCAGGCTCTCGTCATCGTGCTTATTAGTGCTGGCACGAGCGGTGCGAATGCCCTCGGCAGAACCGACTCCAAACGACGCTCTCACCGAAATATGAAACGACTCTTCGGCGACGTTCTGATGAATAGTGTTGTTGGCGAAGCGCGTCAGGGCACTGCGTCCACCAGAGATCAGCAACTCCACTTCGTCGGCCGAGGAGTAGCGGCGCAGCTTGTCGAAGATGGTTTGAGCTTGATCGCGCGTCAACATCGCTACTCGCTCCCCTTGTAAGCGGTGCCAACGGTGATGCCGCGGAATCTCGCCGGAGCCGCGCCGTGTCCGGTGCCCATAACCTGCTGCGGCTGGCCCTTGCCGCAGTTGGGAGTGCCCCACAGCGTCCAGGCGTCGCGCGAGCAGATAGCGTCCATCGAGTTCCAGAACTCGGTGGTGATGCCGGAATATGAGGGGTTCTTCAGCATGCGGCCCAGCTTGCCGCCGGCGATCTCCCAGCCAATCTCGCAGCCGAACTGGAAGTTGTAGCGCTTGTCGTCGATCGACCAGGAGCGGTTGGTGCGCATCAGGATGCCGTGGTCGGTCGAGGCAATCAGATCATCGAGCGACAAGGGCGCCTCTCCGGGAAGAATACTGACATTCGTCATGCGCACGATGGGCAAGCGACTCCAGCTTTCGGCGCGGAGACATCCGCCGCTGCGCTTGGCTCCGATGGCCGGCGCAGTATCGCGCGAGGTGAGATATCCGGTGAACAACCCGTTCGGTGATGATGGGAGTGCACTGCGCGGCCACGCCTTCGTCATCGTAGGCAAAGGTTCCGAGCCCGGGGCCGTGAGCCTCTGTGGCGTCGGCGACCACGTTGACAATCTCGCTGCCATATTGGAGATGGTTCAGCTTGTCCAGCGTAAGGAACGACGTGCCTGCGAAGTTTGCTTCCATTCCGAGCACGCGGTCAAGCTCAATCGGATGGCCAATCGATTCGTGAATCTGCAGGCTGAGCTGATCCGAGTCGAGAATGATGTCGTACTTGCCTTCCGGACACTGCTCCGCAGAATGCAGTGCAACCGATTGCTCGGCAATCTCGGCAGCGTGGTCGAGCAGTTTCAGCTCATCAATCAGTTCGTATCCTTTGTTCTGATATTGGCCGCCATAGGAATTGGGATAGGAGCGCTTCTGAATCTCGGTGCCCTGGAACGAATAGGCGGCGAAGCCAGCGCCGGTGGTGGTGATGACCTGATGAATCTCCGACCCTGCGGTGGAGTAGAACCATTGTTCGTATCGGCGGAAGTTCATGCTCGCCTCGGCCAAGGTAACGCCGGTCACTTTTCTCAGCTCCGCATCCACGGCGAACAGCAGTTCCAGGTTCTTCTCGATTGGGATGGTGAATGGATCGATCCTGCAGGGAGACGACCAGTCGGCAGTCGCCGCCGGTTCGGGAACCAGCAGCAACTCCTGCGACTTTACCTGTGCCGAGGCCTTCGCGATCTCCACCGCCCGGGCGGCACAGCTCTGGATACCTTCGCGCGTGAGGACGTCGGTAGCGGCGAAACCGAAGCCGCCATTCGCGATCACCCGAATGCCGATGCCCAGCGACTCGGAGTCCGAGGCCGCGCCCAGCTTGCCGTTCTTGGTGGCCAAAGCGCGGCTTCGCTCGTCAACGATGCGCGCCTCCGCCAGCGAAGCGCCGCGCAGCTTGGCCGTTTCCAACGCCCACGAAGCCAGATCTCTCATCTGTGAGTCACCGCGTTTGTGATGATATCGTGTCTGGAGGGAAGCTGCGAGGAGCGTGGGCGTCACTCTCAAGACCGTGAACCTGGAAGATGGCATGCCGAGCGTGCCGCAAGCGCGTGCCCGTCTGAGCACAGAGATTCAAGTGGCCCACAAAGGCGGCGTCAAGGTGCTCAAGCTGGTGCACGGTTACGGATCGAGCGGGGTCGGCGGAGACTTACGCATCGCCCTGCAATCGACCTTGCGGCAGATGGCCCAGGCGCGCGAGATTCGCGACTGCATCTACGGGGAGAACTGGCGGAAGAGCGATGAGCGCTCCTGGGAACTCCTGAAGCTGCTGCCGGAACTGAAGGGCGACAGCGATCTGGGACGCGGCAACAAGGGGATCACGCTTGTCGTGTTGTGATGATATCTACACTTCGATGACGCGCAGTCTCGCTGTGATCGCTGTGCTCTTGGTTGCGTTGAGCGGGAAGTCGTATGGGCAGGCAACTGCATTGCCGTCCATCGTTTCGGCTTGCCTGGCCAAGCATCCGGAGGTAGAGCTGAATCAGGCGCAGCAGCCACCGTATCTCAAGGTGCGGTTTAGCTCCACCGGACGGCAGGATTACCTGGTAGCGGTCGTGTATCGCGAGAAGCATGCCAACCGGGCGTTGCTCTGCCGCGCCGACGGAGCTACTTCGATTCTTGGTGTTCCTGGGGCGCAGCCGTTCTCGCAGATGTACAACGACGATTACATGACCAGTGAGTGGCGTCGCTGCACCCGGAGCGAACTTCAGCGCATGGCAAAGTATTATGTCCACATGCCGACGCCGGACAACGAGGCCGTCTGCCTGACCTGGGAAGACGGCGATGATCTGATCTATGAGCGAGGCGGGCGAATACTCTGGAAGAGTCTCAGGGACCTTGATCAACCGTGAGAGAACCTTGGGAAGACGGTAGCGATAATGGACGTCGCAGTCACTAATCCTTTAACCGCCGCGGACCAGGTCGCAACTCCATCACGCGCGGCGATCTTCGCCTGCATGCTCGCAGGCATGTGCACGTTCCTCAACGTCTACGACACGCAACCGCTGCTTCCTTACTTACAACGGGTTTATAACACCTCAGAGATCGCCGTCAGCCTGACGGTGAGCGCGACGATTCTCGCTATGGCGCTCACCGCGCCGATCGTGGGATTGATGGCTGAGTCCATCGGCCGGAAGAAGGTGATCGTTCCGTCGTTATACGCGATCACGCTGCCAACGCTGCTGGCTTCGACCTCGCAGAGCCTCAACCAGTTGATCTTCTGGCGCTTCATGCAGGGGATCTTCGTGCCTGGCGTGATCGTCGTGATCATGGCGTACATCAACGAGGAGTTCCCGCGACAGCACGTTGGCCGCGCGATGTCGGCTTATGTCTCGGGAACGGTCCTGGGCGGATTTCTCGGGCGATACATCTCAGGACTGGTCGCGCACCAATTCGAGTGGCGGCACGCGTTCCTGGTCATCGGCCTGATTAACCTGGCTGGCGCGATCATTGTGCAGCGATGGCTGCCACGGGCGCGCAACTTCGTCCGCGCAGCCAGCGTGCGCGCATCTCTGGTGGAAAGCTGGCAGCACCTGCGCAACCCGCGCTTGCTGGCGGTGTTTGGCATGGGCTTTTCGGCGCTGTTCTGCCTGGTTGGCGCTTTCACCTACGCCAACTTCTACCTGGCCGATCCGCCGTTTCGCCTGAACTCGGCACAACTCGGCAGCGTCTTCTTCGTTTATCTGCTCGGTTTCGTCGTGACCCCATTCTCAGGACGGTGTCTCGACCAATACGGCGTTCGCACCACGGCCGTGATCGCGCTGGGCTTCGCAGTTGCGGGCTTGTTGCTGACGCTGGCGCATTCGCTGGCTGTGATCATCGCAGGGCTGGCGCTGTTCTCCAGCGGCGTCTTCATCTATCAGGCGGTCGGAACGGTGCAGACAGGAATCGTCGCAGGACGGGCACGATCGTCCGCGGCAGGATTGTATGTGACCTTCTATTACATTGGCGGAAGTCTGGGCGCGATCGTTACAGGGTGGACTTGGGTTGCCGATGGATGGCGCGCGTGCGTGTGGCTGCTGATGGGTGTTGCGACAATAGCTTTGCTGATGGGGTTTGTGAGCAGCCGGAAGACGGGCGAATCGCAGATGTCGTCGGCGGGCAGGTTTGAGACGTAGATTCTCGATGCAATAGAGGTCCTTCGACTTCGTTCGTCCGTCGCAGCGGACTCACTGCGCTCAGGATGACAGTTGCAGACAGCTCAGGAAAGCTGCGACCATGCACCGCAAATCTCGAAGAAGAGAAAAAGGGGGGGCGGCATCGCTGCCGCCCTGAACCGCGACCCCTCGGGACTGAAGCCCCTCGGGATGACAAAAATAAGTGCCTTGGACGCGGACCTAAAGGTCCGCACTACCCGAGCCGCCGTTTCAGCAGAAGCGAGCGGCAGGGCTGAAGCCGTGCCCTTTCACCTTACGTTCCTTCGCTCCAGCTGGCCAGGTATTCTTCCTGCTCCGGAGTCAGGCGGTCGATCTTGATGCCCATCGACTCCAGCTTGAGTTTGGCAACGCGTTTGTCCAGATCTTCGGGAACCGGGAAGACCTTCTTCTCAAGCGAAGCGTGGTTCTTCACCAGGTACTCGACCGAGAGGGCCTGATCGGCGAAGCTCATGTCCATTACCGACGGCGGATGTCCTTCGGCTGAGGCCAGGTTGATGAGGCGGCCTTCGCCCAGCAGGTTGATCTTGCGGCCATCGCGCAGCGAATACTCTTCGACGAAAGCACGCGTGGTGCGCTTCGACGAAGACATCTTGTCCAGCGCCGGGATATCGATCTCGACATTGAAGTGGCCGGAGTTCGAAATGATGGCCCCGTCCTTCATCGCCTCGAAGTGCTCCTTGCGCAGCACGCTCTTGTTGCCGGTGACGGTGCAGAAGACGTCGCCGATCTTGGCAGCTTCTTCCATACTCATCACGCGATAGCCGTCCATCACGGCTTCGATCGCCTTGGTGGGATCGATTTCAGTGACGATGACCTCCGCGCCCAGACCGCGCGCGCGGCTGGCCAATCCGCGTCCGCACCAGCCGTAGCCGGCGATCACGAACTTCGCGCCCGCAAGCAGGAAGTTGGTGGCGCGCACAATGCCGTCGATGGTCGACTGGCCGGTGCCGTAGCGGTTATCGAACAGGTGCTTGGTGTCGGCGTCGTTCACCGCGATGATGGGATACTTCAGCACGCCCTGCTTCGCCATGGCGCGCAGGCGGATGACGCCGGTGGTGGTCTCTTCCGTGCCGGCAATTACGCCTTCGAGAACTTCCTGGCGCTTGGTCAGCGCAATCGTGACCAGGTCGGCGCCATCATCCATCGTGACCTGCGGCTTGTGATCCAACGCGGCCATGATGTGCGAGTAGTAGGTGTCGTTGTCCTCGCCCTTGATGGCGTACACAGGAATGTTGTAGTCGCGTACCAGACAGGCGGCAACGTCGTCCTGCGTGGACAGCGGGTTGGAGGCGCACAGCACCACATCCGCGCCACCATCGCGCAGCGTGATCGCCAGGTTCGCCGTCTCGGCGGTTACGTGCAGGCAGGCTGAAATGCGAATGCCCTTGAGCGGTTGGTTCTTGATGAATTCCTTGCGGATGATCTGCAAGACCTTCATTGACTGGTTGGCCCAGTCAATGCGCTTCTTGCCCATATCCGCTAATTCGATGTTGGCGATATCGCCGAGTGCGCGAGTCGTGGTTGTGGTCGACATAATCTCCGTTCTCAAACTTCGAATGTTTTACGCGGCCGATAGTTGATATTCGGACGCTATCAATAGCTCTTCGGTCAGCGGTCGAAAAGCAGATTCCTCGACGGCTGAAGCCGTCTCGGAATGACAAAGCTAAGGAGCGCTTTTCGGCGCACCTAAAGGTGCGCCCCTTCAAAGCGTCCCAAAACTCAAGTGCTACTTCGAGGCCTTGGCGTGCTTCTGCGCGTGGGCTTCGGCCAGGCCGGCCTGCTCGCGCAGGGCTGCAGCCTTGTCGGTCTTTTCCCAGGTGAAGTCGGCATCGTTGCGGCCGAAGTGTCCATAGGCCGCGGTCTTGCGATAGATCGGACGGCGCAGGTTCAGCGATTCGATGATGCCCTTCGGGGTGAGCGCAAAGTTGGCGCGCACCAGCTCGGCGATCTTCGCCTCGTCCACCTTGGCGGTGCCGAAGGTGTCTACGAGGACGCTAACCGGTTCCGCCACGCCGATGGCGTAAGCCAGCTGCACTTCGCAACGATCCGCCAGTCCGGCAGCAACTACGTTCTTCGCGATGTAGCGCGCCATGTAGCAGGCCGAGCGGTCAACCTTTGTCGGATCTTTGCCGCTGAAGGCGCCGCCGCCGTGACGGCCCATTCCGCCGTAGGTGTCGACGATGATCTTGCGCCCGGTCAGGCCGGTGTCGCCCATGGGCCCGCCGATTACGAACCGTCCGGTCGGATTGATGTGGTACTTGGTGTTCTCATCCAGCATGTTCTCCGGCAGCGCAGCCTGGATGACGTGCTTCAGGATGTCGGCGCGCAGCTCTTCGGTGGAGATCGTTTCCGAGTGCTGGGACGAGATCACGACCGCATCGATGCGGAAGGGCTTGTGGTTCTCGTCGTATTCCACTGTGACTTGGGATTTGCCGTCGGGCCGGAGGTAAGGAAGCAAACCGTTCTTGCGGACTTCTGTGAGTTTTAAGGTCAGCTTGTGGGCCAGGTGAATGGGAGTCGGCATGTAGTCGGCGTTCTCGTTGCTGGCGTAGCCGAACATCATGCCCTGATCGCCTGCGCCACCGGTATCGACGCCCATGGCGATGTCTCCCGACTGCTTGTTGATGCTGGAGATGACCGCGCAGGTGTTGGAGTCGAATCCGTAGAGGGCGTTGTCGTAGCCGATGGAGGCCACCACGCCGCGCACCAGCGACTGGAAGTCAACGTAAGCTTTGGTGGTAATTTCGCCTGCGATCACGACCAGGCCGGTTGCGGTCAGCGTCTCGCACGCCACACGGCTGTATGTGTCGTCTTTCAGGCAGGCATCCAGGATGGCATCGGAAATCTGGTCGGCGATTTTATCGGGATGACCTTCTGTCACCGACTCGGAAGTAAATAAATAGCGCTTCTTTGACAAAATACTAGCTCCTTCGTTTACAACGTAGTCCCGCGACGCAAAGCACTTCGGCTGGGAGTGGTGCTGAGGCCAAACAGACGTTCTTCAGAATGGTAACAAGGTACCGGTAAAGCTCTCATTATTTTAAGCCTAAACGCCGCTTTCGAGCAGCCAATGGCGCAATATTGCATTGGAAAACTGCCGGCGCGTACGTACTCGGCCAGTGGCCTCAATTCAGCGCCCCGTGCACGGCAATCAACTGATCCAGGACTTCGGGCAGGAATTTCAGGTCGAGGGCATTGGCTCCGTCGGATTTTGCCTGTGCGGGGTTGTCATGGACTTCCATGAAGACCCCATCGACACCCGCGGCGACTGCCGCACGAGATAGCAAAGGAATGAACTCGGGCTGGCCGCCGCTCTCCGCAGGCGAGCCATCACCGTTCGCCTGCCCAGCGGACGGAAGCTGAACCGAATGAGTGGCGTCAAAGACTACCGGTGCGAACTTACGCATGATAGCCAACGAGCGCATGTCCACGACCAGATTGTTGTAGCCGAAGGTGGCTCCACGCTCGGTTAGGAAGACACGTTCACCGCCAGAGTCGCGGACCTTCTCGACCGCATGACGCATGTCCCAAGGCGAAACGAATTGGCCTTTCTTGATGTTGACGGCGCGGCCGCTCTTGGCCGCCGCTATGAGCAAGTCCGTCTGGCGGCAGAGGAATGCGGGGATCTGGAGCGCGTCGACTGCCTCCGCCACACGGGGAACGTCTTCTGCCGCGTGCACATCCGTGAGAACCGGGATCTTGACCGTTGCGCGAACCTTATTAAGGATGCGGAGACCCTCTGCCACTCCCGGGCCGCGAAAACTTCGCACCGAAGTACGGTTGGCCTTGTCGTAGGACGCCTTGAAGATATAGGGCAGATTCTTTTCGCGCGCGATAGCGGCGATGGCTTCGGCCATCTTGAGGGCATGGGCTTCGCTCTCGATCACGCATGGCCCGGCGATGAGGAACAGGCTTCCACCGCCGATCGAGACCTCGCCCACTTTGAAGCTCGTGGTCATACGCTCGATCCAGGGAGGGCGGAAGCCAAGGGAAAGTTACGTCCGATAACGCGATACCCCCCCTCTCTCCTGTTGCCTATTTTCAATAACTTAGACAAAAAATCCCGCCAAAATATTCTATACAAAAGAGTTATAGGCAAAATATTCATAACAAAAGAGTTAGGTTCGAGGCGATCAAGCTTTTCTCGCCCGCTCTGTTGAGCCCGGCACACGAGACGTGTTCGAAGCCACAAGGTTCGAGGGCAAGATGAGCGATCGGCCTTAAGAAACTCTCCATTACTGCCACTTGGCCGAACAAGGGCACAACTCCACCTTCTCCTCGCACAGCTATTGTACGTGTGCTCTCGCTGGGTGTGTCCAAGAATGTTCAGGAAATACCCGCTTGCTTCCCATTTTGGGAAGTGGTTCGAAGGCCTATTCTCTTGGGTGGCCGACTGGCAGGCAGCTTCCCCGCGCCACGACTCCGATGCTCCTCACCGAGCCAAATCGTTGCAGCACTGTTCCACTTGGCGGCTCCGACTCGGTCGAAGTGTAACTCTAGAAACCCTTTGCCGGATTTGTCGAAGTTTAGGCTAGAATTCCCGACAAGGAGAGCACATGGCGGAATTGGGCGGAGCCAACATCGAGATCGCGCACAAGCTGAACGAGAAGGAAGACCATGCAGCGCAGCACCACTCGAAGTGGCTCGAGCTACTCGAAATCTGCGAAGCCATTGTGCTGGCGCTAGTAGCGATCGCCACGGCATGGAGCGGCTACCAGGCGGCGCAATGGGATGGCAGGCAGGATCAGCTGTACGAGCAGTCGACCAGGCTTCGTGTCGATGCCCAGGGACTCGACACGGAGAGCGGGCAGGAGCGTCTGTATGATGCGTCCACCGTGATGGAGTGGATCAAGGCGAAAGTGCTCAAGGAAGAAGAATTGGTCGGGGTGTTCGAACGCCGCTTCCGGCCGGAATTTCGTGTCGCCTTCGAGGCCTGGAAGAAGACCGATCCGCTCAAGAATCCCAACGCTCCGCCAGGGCCGATGATGATGCCGGAATACCACAATGCCAAGGCGGAGCAATCAGTCAGGATCGGTAAGGACGCCGCGAGGCTGTTTCAGCAGGGTACGCTGGCGCGCGAGACCTCCGACAAGTATGTGCGAATCACGGTGCTGCTGGCGACGGTGTTATTGCTGACGGCGATCAGTCAGCGCTTCAAGACGCATGGAGTCAGAGTCGGTCTTGCCGTACTGGCGTTCCTGTTGCTGTGTATTCCGTTGTGGCGCATTCTCACGCTGCCTCGCATCTGAGGGCTGGCGGCGCAGCAGAATTTCTCACAATAGCCATCCACCTCAACCCCTCGCAGCTGGATCCTGGCTCGTCTCCCACGAGACATAACGATTGCGTCACGGCGCGATTTCAGTGAACCTTAATTGTCGGATTGGCTGTGCTTTGGTCTAGAATTTCCGGCGGAGGGAGAGTACATGGCCGAACTGGGCGGAGCCAACATCGAGATTGCTCACAAACTGAACGAGAAGGAAGACCACGCCGAACATCAGCACCCGAGATGGTTCGAGGCGCTGGAGATCGCCGAGGCGATCGTGCTGGCGCTGGTAGCCATTGCAACGGCATGGAGTGGCTATCAGGCTTCGCAGTGGGACGGCAGGCAAGATCAGCTGTATGAGCAGTCAACCAGGCTTCGAGTGGAAGCCGAGGGACTGTACTCGGAGAGCGGACAGGAACGTCTGTACGATGCGTCCACCGTGATGGAGTGGATCAAGGCGAAAGTCCTGAAGCAAGCAGAATTGGTGGAGGTGATCGAGCGCCGCTTCCGGCCTGAATTCCGTGTCGCCTTCGAGGCCTGGAAGAAGACCGATCCGCTGAACAATCTCAATGCCCCGCCCGGCCCCATGATGATGCCGGAGTACCACAACGCCAAGTCGGAAGAGTCGGTCAGGATTGGCAAGGAAGCTGTAGAGCTATTTGAGCAGGGGACGCTGGCACGCGAGACGTCCGACAAGTATGTGCGGGTTACGGTTGTCCTGGCGACCGTGTTACTGCTGACTGCGATCAGTCAGCGATTCAGGACCCACGCGGTGAGGGTCGGCCTTACCGTGCTGGCATTCTTGTTGCTGTGTATTCCGTTGTGGCGGATTATCGTGCTCCCGCGCATTTGATTGAGGCCTAACCGCTCAATTGGCCAATCTCTTACGACCGGGAAGGGCCCTCGCGCAGGTCGCTTGAGCGCGGATCCTGACACAAAAATACCCGACGCCAAAGCAAGCGTCGGGTATGGTTTTGCGAGCCGATTGGGGCGTGCCGTGGAAGCAACGTGCCATCCACGCGGGCCGCCCGATCCGCTTAGAACAAACGCCGTTTCAGCAATGCCGCCATGGACAGAAGGCCGGTTCCCATCAGAACCAGGCTTCCCGGCTCGGGCGTGCCAGGCAGGATCTCTCCGCTGGAGATGGGACCCTGAATGGACATGCCTTTCTGCTGACTATTGAAAACCACATCGACATCGGCCGTCTTGCTCAGGGTAATCGTGAAGTCATCTGGACCGGTCACCCCCACCGTAAAGTCATTGGAAAAAGCCCCGGACACAAACGACGGGGTAAACTCCCCCAGAAACTCGGGGGCCCGGGTCGATCCACCGCTCAACATCTGCAGGTCAATCACGCCTTCGAGTAGGCTGGAATGGGAATCGCTGAGGAGCATGGAAAAGTTCATGGTTGCTCCGTGGAGATCCACTCCGTAGATGTCGAAGGCATTGGGAGGAGTCAGCTGCGGCGGTCCACCCGTAATCCACATCTTATAGGTTCCCAGTGTCGACCCATAGAGCCCGAAGCCGGCAACGCAATTGTTGCCACCCTCTCCACAGTCGCCAGTGTAACCAAAGGTGACGTCGCTCTGGTTGCCATCGACGTTGGTAAATATCACCTGCCCTGTGGTGCTCTCGGCGAAAGTCACCTGGGTTGCAGCGCTGATCCCAACCAGAAGCAACGACGCTGCCAGCAGCAGAACGATGTGACGAAGTCTTTTGGCCATTTGTCCCTTACCTCCCACGTCTGAGTGCGACTTGAAACTCAAGCGGGCGCTGCGAGTAGAAAGTGAAGAAGCGCATGGTTACAAACTAGTTCTCAGAGCGCAAACTCTTCGTCGTTTGCCAAGCCCAATCCGCACAGGCCTCGCAGCTATGCTCGGACTAGGAAAAGGCACGTCAGATGCCAGGATCGCCGTGTTCAAAAACAATAACTTAGGGGAGAACCTAGTTTGCTATGTGCAAGAACTTGCAGGATTACGTTCTCCAAGTGGAGAATTCCGTTCCGTCCTCGTTAGTGCCAGTGGGGGCTGTGTTGCCACCGGGGAGATTCCCGATTGAAGGAAAATGAGACTTGCCTTGTCAGTAACTCGATAGTTACGTGGTGGAGGTACCGGGGAATCGAATGACGGGACACAAAAATCCCCGAAGGCCGGAGCCCTCGGGGATCAAATCGGTTGCGCTCTAGGCTGTCACTCCCGACAGTTATCTAAAGGATGCGCCGCTTCAGCATGCCAGCCATGCCCAACAGGCCAGTGCCGAGCAAGGCCATCGTCGAAGGCTCCGGGACACCCGGAATTTCGCCGCTGGAGATCGGCCCCTTGGTTGATCCCGTACCGGCATCGAAGACCTGCTTAACAGTCTTGTTGGTGCCGAGGTTGATCGTGAAATCGGCGTTGACAGTCGAGCCATCCGGATAGGCACCGTCAAGCTTACCGGTCGAGCTTGTGACCAGCATAGTGCCCAGGAACTCAGGTGCCCGGGTCGAACCGCCGGTCAACGTCGTAAGCGTGATGTCTCCCTTGAGGATGCCGTCGGCGCCACCTGTGCCCAAGTCAAACTCGAAGCTGATGACCGCTGAGCCTTGGTGCACGTTGTAGATGTCACCAACCAAGGCCGACAGGGTCAGCGGGCCACCAGTTAATGTCATCGCGTACGTCCCCATCTCCCCACCGTACAGCCCATTACCCGCTAAAGTTGTAAAGGAGATGTTGGCGCCCGTATTGGTGCCGGTAAAGGTTACGTTGCCAGCGCTATCCGCGAGAGTGACCTGGCTTGCAAAGCCGATGCCGGTAAACAGCCCCACAACCGCAAATAACAACAATGCTTGAAGCAATTTCTTTGCCATGCGCTCTACTCCTCCGTGTTCGTGCCGCTGCACCTTGAAATTCTTTGGCTAGCTGCGGGTAGCCGAGACGCCTTCCGAGCGCAGAGGAGGGATAAGGATTACCAGCAAAACCCGAGTCAGGCCGCTTAGCTGCATGCGTCCGTAGCATCGGTCTGCCAAAACCTAGTACTCTGCCCGATCTTTTACAGTGCAATGGGAATGCCAAAGTACCAATGCTTAGAATCAACAACTTAGAGAGTGGGATATTTTTTATATGCAAAGATTTGCGTATGTTGGAACGGGTATGGGTATTCCGTTTCCCTTTCTCGTGCTAGTCAGGTTACTACATTTGGTTACTACCCTAAGGTATTGCTCCTAAATTTGGGTGGAGAAGAGGCCGCTAAATCCCTAAGCACACTGGACCTAGACGGGCACGCTGTGCCGTCGTCAAGAATCCACGTGAGGTAATGCCAGCGCCGAATTCGTCGCGGTTACTGTGGGGTTTTTTCGGCGCCACAGCCTCCTCCAATAGCGCAAAAAGCACAGCAAAAGTGGCTATACGTCCCTCTGGCGACCAATCTGCGTTTCGGACGCGACTACAGCCTGACCCGCTCCGGCCGGTGAAACATCTCGACACCGACCTCTTCCTTCTGGTTGCGGCGGCTCAGGCGATTCTGGTAAGAGGCCTTGATGAAGGCCGAGAACAGCGGATGCGGCTCCAGCGGCTTCGACTTGAATTCGGGATGGAACTGGCATCCGAGGAAGAATGGGTGGTCGGGAATCTCCACGATCTCCACGTAGGTTCCGTCAGGTGTGGCCCCTGTGATACGCAGGCCGCCGGCGGTAAGGGTCTCCTCGTACTCGCGGTTGAACTCGTAGCGATGTCGGTGGCGCTCGCTGATCTCGCTCTCGCCGTATGCCTGATGGGCCAGGGAGCCGGGCTCGAGCTTGCAGGTCCAGGCGCCTAGCCGCATGGTGCCACCGAGTTCCTCAACTCCGCGTAACTCGCGCAGTTTATAGATGACCCGGTGGGGAGTGGCCGGGTCGAATTCACTGGAGTTCGCCTGCTCCAGGCCACAGACATTGCGTGCGTATTCAATGCACGCCGTCTGCATGCCCAAACAGATGCCGAAATAAGGAACCTTTTTTTCGCGGGCATGCTGAATTCCTTTCAACATGCCTTCAATGCCGCGCTTGCCGAATCCGCCGGGAACCAGGATGCCGTCCACGTCTTCCAGCTGAGCCTGCACGGTTTGGTCCCGCGCTTCAAGCCCCTCGGCTTCGATCCAGTTCACGTTGAGCTTGAGGTTGTGGGCCAGCGCGCCATGAACCAGGGCTTCCTTCAGCGATTTGTAGGAATCTTCGTACTCGACGTATTTCCCGACGATGCCAATCGTGACTTCGTCCTTGGGGTTGTAGACACGGCGGATCAGCTCTTCCCAGCGGCCCAGGTCGGGATCTCTGGACTCGATATGCAGGTATCGCAGGGCCAGCTTGTCGACGCCTTCATGGGCGAACACCAGTGGCACTTCGTAGATGGAAGCGACGTCTTTCGCGGTAATGACGGCTTCGTTCTCCACGTTGCAGAAGAGGGCGATTTTGCTCTTGATCTCTTTTGACAGGAAGCGGTCGGTGCGGCAGAGGAGAATGTCGGGCTGAATCCCGATGCTCAGCAGTTCTTTGACCGAGTGTTGCGTGGGCTTGGTCTTCAGCTCGCCGGCAGCGGCGATGTAAGGCACTAGCGTCACGTGGACGAAGAGCGTGTTCTCGCGTCCCAGTTCCTGGCGCATCTGCCGGATGGCTTCGATAAAGGGCAGCGACTCGATATCGCCGACGGTGCCGCCGATTTCGATGATGGCAAGATCGACGTCCTGCGCTACCTTCTTCATGGCCGACTTGATCTCGTTGGTGACGTGCGGAATGACCTGCACCGTCTTGCCGAGATAGTCGCCGCGACGCTCCTTGGCGATGATGGTTTCGTAGATGCGGCCGGTGGTCCAGTTGTTCTCGCGACTCAGCTTGGCATGGGTGAATCGTTCGTAATGGCCGAGGTCAAGATCGGTCTCGGCGCCGTCGTCGGTGACGAAGACCTCGCCGTGCTGGAACGGCGACATGGTTCCAGGATCGACGTTCAGATAAGGATCGAACTTCTGCAGCGTGACCTTCAGCCCGCGGCTTTCCATGAGGCAGCCGATGGAGGCCGCCGCCAATCCCTTGCCCAGTGAAGACACAACTCCGCCCGTCACAAAGATGTACTTTGCCGACATCCGTTCCTCGTTTGTTGGGATTTATGCAACCGTGGGCTAGGCTCATTCTTCCCCGATTTTTGGGGAGCCCTGTCCGCTGTTTTGGCAGCGCGATCAGGGTGGAGCCTGTAGGGGTGCACGATCAATTATGGACGGAATCCTAGTGGATAGCAAGACCGAGTTGCTGGAACTTTGTCAGCTTCCGATGACCTTCATCCCGCGAGAGTCTTGATGATGCCGATCAGCGGCGGCCGGACCTGCGTGCGCCCGCGGTCACGACCGACCGGGCCGGTAACTTCCCCACAGCATGCGTAAAATCGCGATCGGCGCGCAGCAGCTCGACTCCATGAGGGTGATCCACTACCGCCGTTTCAAAGCGAACTTTGTCTCCGCATTGCACGCATTCGGGAAGAATCTCGAACAGAACCCAGGCAAGGTGCGCCAGGCGATGCTGGTAGTGATGAACCCGGAACACCTGGGTTTGGGAAACAGCGTCCCCCGGCTTGAGACATGTCCTGAACATGGGAGGAGTAGCGGGTCGGCCAAACGCGGTCATACGGGGCCACATTGCGTTTGCGAAAGTGTAACCTATGACGCGGTCCAGCCGGAGCGGACTACAGGCATTGTATCGCAGAATATCGATCTTCTACGTGCCTCTTAGCGGGCGCCGTTATCAGTTTGGCTCGGGCTCTCACGCTGCAGCCCGGGACAGCGATGCGCCTGCTCCATCATGCTGAGAACTTTAGGATTTGGGCTATATCCGAGAGTGGCGCCACAGTACAGGCAGATCGTCTGAAGGAGACGAGAGGCCACACTTTCCCGCAAAAACGGCGATGGAGAGGACATAAAGTTGCAAGAAATTCCTTACACAAAGTATTAGCCGATCAGTAAAGGTCGTCAAGTGAAATTCGCGTGACGGCTCCAACAAACAGGAGGCGCCGGCGGCGGACGATCCGGCACAGTTATTCGGACAGACGCTTCGCGGTGAGAAATACCTCTTCAAACATCGCGGCGGTGAGCTTGCCGGTCGCGGTGTTCTGGTTCGACGGGTGATAGGAGGCGAGCAGGGTGATGCCGTTGGGTATCTCGTATTGCGCGGCGTGACGAAACTTGAAGCCGGCGGTGGTTGCCAGGATTCGGTTTCGCTTGAGATAGCCGAGGTAGGCGTCGAAGGCTATCTTGCCCAAGGCCACCACCACATTCACATTCTTGAGAATGGCGAACTCGCGATCGAGGTAAGAGGAGCAATTTGCCAGCTCCGACAGCAGCGGCTTGTTGTCAGGCGGAGCGCAGCGCACGGCAGCGGTGATGTAGCAGTCGATGAGTTTCAGCCCGTCTCCGCGGCGGTCGGCGATCGGCTGGTTCGCGAAGCCTACCTTGTACAGGATCGGGTACATGAATTTGCCGGATTGATCCCCGGTAAACGGTCGCCCGGTACGGTTGGAGCCGTGCGCGCCGGGAGCGAGTCCCAGTACCAGCACATGGGCGTGTGGGTCGCCGAAACCCGGCACCGGCCGCGCCCAGTAGTCCCAGTCGAGATAAGCGCGGCGCTTCTCGCGTCCTACCTGCTCGCGATAGGCGACCAGGCGCGGGCACTTGGTGCAATGGATGACTTCGTTGTTCAGGACCGCCAGCGCGGAAGGCATTGCAGACATTGTAAACAGTGACGGGACTGTACCCCTTTGTCGATGGCTCGCCCCCCGCGGCAGCCGTGACCTCTCGTATGATCAGTACGGACCACGAGAGGAGCGGACCCTTTGCTGAAGTGGATTGTGGTGATCATTGTTGTTCTGGGCGGCGCGGTCGGTCTGGTCGCGCTGCTGGGCTCACTATTGCCGGTGGAGCATACGGTCGAGCAGAGCGCTAGGTTTCAGCAATCGCCGCAACAGGTGTGGGAGGTCATTGCCGGGCCGCCGACGTGGCGTCCCGATGTGGAGAAATACGAAGAGCTGCCGCCGCAGGATGGGCATCGCAGGTGGCGCGAATACGGCAGCGAAGGTCAGAAGATGACGTATGAGGTCATCGAGTCTGACCCGCCGCAGAAGTTAGTCACCCGCATCGCCGACCCACACCTTCCTTTCGGCGGAACGTGGACCTATGTCATCATGCCGACCGCCAGCGGATCGACACTGACCATCGTCGAGAACGGCGAAGTCTACAACCCGATCTTCCGCTTCCTTTCCCGCTACATCATGGGATACACCGCGACTATGCAGCGATATATGAAGGCGCTGGAAGCGAAGCTTAACGCGACTCCCGCGCGCTGACTCCCGGATCTCCGTTCGAGTACATCCCGACCTTCGACTCCTCCCTGGGCATCTTTATCCGCGAGATCGGCTTCAAATCAGGAGCTTGTACTCCCGCAGCGATTGGAGCAATTAACTATGTTGATCATCTTGCTGGTGATACTGCTGGTGCTGGCGCTGGGCGCCTATCCTTCCTGGCCCTACAGCCGTGGCTGGGGCTACTACCCGAGTGGCGGACTCGGACTGATTGTGGTCATCCTGCTCATTCTGCTTCTGCTGGGCCGCATCTGAAGGCCGCGAATCGTCAGCGCCGAGTCAACCTGCTCGAATCGCCCTTTACCCCATGAAAGCCTACTTTCAGCATTCCCGTATCAGGTACTTCTGGGTTCTTTTTCTGCTGTGCGCGCTGGGACTGGCGCCCGCGTGCGCCGGCTATTCCGTGCTGACCCACGAAGAGATCATCGACCTGCTGTGGAAGCAGCAGATCGTGCCCTTATTAAAGGCACGCTTCCCTGATGCCACCGACCAGGAGCTACTGAAGGCGCACGCCTATGCTTACGGCGGCTCGGTCATTCAAGACATCGGCTATTACCCGTTTGGCGATCACGAGTTCAGCGATCTGGTGCACTACGTCCGCAGCGGCGATTTTGTGGAGGCCATGCTGAGCGACGCTCAGGATCTGGACGAATACGCCTTCGCGCTGGGCGCGCTCTCCCACTACATCGCCGACATCAATGGACATCCTTACATCAATTTGTCAGTCGGTATCGAGTATCCCCAATTGGCGCGGTTGTACGGGCCCGCGGTTCCGTACGATGTCGATCACAAGGCGCACCTGAAGACCGAGTTCGGTTTCGATGTATTGCAGGTGGCCAAGGGCCGCTACGCGCCCGAGGACTATCACAACTTTATCGGCTTCGAAGTGTCGGCGCCGTTGCTGGAGCGGGCGTTCTATGACACGTACGGCATCAAGCTCACCGACATCATGCCGCATGAACAATTGGCGATTAACACCTACCGGCGCAGCATCAGCAAGATTATTCCCGAGATGACGAAGGTGGCGCTGCTGGTAAAGGGTGACGAACTCAAGCGCGAGATTCCCAACTTCAACCGCGAGCACTTTCTCTATCACCTGTCGAAAGCGGATTATGTCCGTTCCTGGGGGTCCGGTTACAAAGAGCCCGGTACAGGCGCGCACATCATGGCGGGCTTGTTCAAGGTCATTCCAAAAGTCGGACCGCTGAACGACATCGACTTCAAGGAACCAACACCGAAGACGGAGAACCTTTACTTCAAGAGCGTGAACCAGACCGTCGATCGTTACGGACAAGCGCTTCGCGAATTGCGCAGCGGAACGCTGACCACGCCGAACATGGACCTCGACACCGGCAAGCCGACCAAACGGGGCGAATACCCACTGGCCGATTACACCTATCGCGAGTGGCTCGACGCCCTGGCTCCGGGACACTATCTCGAGGCTGACGACGCGATTCGCACCAATCTTGCGGACTTCTTCAGCGACTTCGGCTTCCCCAAGCCGGGAACCCGGATCGACCGCTGCGTGGCCGAGCGCTGGCAGCAAACGCGGATTGAGTTGAATTCCTTGCACGCGGCGGATTGGCTGGACCAGTCGTGGCGAACACCGGCCAAGGCAGAGGCCTCAATCGAACCGACGGACGTGCAAGTCTGCGAACGTCGATAGCGCTCAGTATCTCGGCGGCGGAATGTTGGGATGGAAGAAGTCTACGAGCCCATCGCGGTAATCGATCTTGATCTCCAGCAGGCGCAAAACATTGAAGCCGAGAATTCCGGAGACTTCCGTGCCGGTGTCACGGGATAAGGTGGAGAGGTCGATGGTGACGATCTCCTGGTTGTTCTGGCGGAAGTGGCTGAACGTAAGGGTTGCCTTTTCGCCGCTGTATACCTTCCCTACCGAGCCGCTCAGCCCGCGTACCTGAAGGCTGGAATCGCCAACCTTGGTTACCTGGCGCGCGGCCCGGAGCGATAGCATGTTGCCAAAGGAGCCGGTGTCAATCAGGAATAACAACGGCTTTGAGTCGTTCACATAAGTCGGAATCAACAATTCATGACCGAAACGAAAGACCTTGGTCCAGTTTTGCATTTCGGGAGCGACATATCGGTCCATCGGCAGATGGGCAGCCGGGATAGCGTTTGCCTCCGTGTGCGTAGTGCCGGCCGGTCTAGAGTTCGCCCCGGCGGCTTTCGTATCCTGACCGCTTTCCTCCTTGTCGCTGCCGCTCTTCTCCTCGGGGCCCATGCCGGTATCGGCTTCGGTGTTCAGCGAGGTCTTGGGGGACGCCTCATCGGGACGCTTGGGCAACGGGGATAGTTCCAGTCGTGTCCCTGGAATGTCGATGTCGATGAGATAGGAACTGAACACGTCGGCGCCAATCAATCCGTCTTCGTCCATAAATGCAGTTTTGTCGGTGACGCGTACGATGCAGTCCTGGAACTCCAGGTCGCCGACCTTGATGCGGTCCGCGACGGCCGTGTACCCACCCTGCAAACCCTTGTCGCCGATGCCGCCCAAACGCTCGCTGGAGATGCGGGTTACACCGGCTTTCTCCGCCGCTTTCCGCCCGATCAAGATGCCGCTGGCCCCGGTATCGAGCAGCAGATGGTTGTTGTGGCCATTCAACTTCACCGATAGGCCGTAGCCCCGAATGCGCTGCGCAGTCGCATACATGGTTTCCAGTTTGGTGTCGGTGCGCTCGACCTTGTTGACCAGTTTGCAGGAGTGCGGCGCCTTGTCGATGGTCGCCTTCAGGAACTCGAGATAGCTTTCGAGGGACTCGGTTTCCTGCGTATCGTCGGGATGCGGACCGGCCAGATAGGCTTCAATCGCCGCGATGCGCTGCTTGCGCGACAGCTGGTTGAAAGAGGCCCGCTGCACTTCAGGGTCGTTCGGCGCAATTTCCCGTGCCTGGTTGATAGCGTCATAAGCATGACGGTACAGGGAATAGGCACGATAAATCCTGGCCAGACCAAGGTAGGCATGAACCTCTTTCGGATTGAGTTGCAGCGCCTTTAGATATGCCTTCTCGGCGTCGGCCATCTCGCCGCGCCGGAAGAGACACGTCGCCCATGGCGGTCAGAAGAGATGGCGAATCAGGCGCTCCGGCCAGCGCGCTGGTGGCCACCTCATACGCCCCATCCACCTTTTGCTCGCGCAGCAAGGTGCGAATGAGCCCAACCTGTGCGGGCAGGAAATACGGGCTGGCTTTCAGGATCTTTTGATAACCCGCCTCGGCGTCGGAGAACTTGCCCGCCCAGTAGAGTTGATCGGCGGCGGCAAGGTCAGGATTCTCCGCCGGCTTCGCTTGTCCGGCCAGACGGCAATCGGTACCGCACAGAATTACGAGGGCGGTCGCGAGAATTAGATTCCGTAGGAGCATCAGGAGCCCGAATGGCAGCAGAGTAGCACTTTTTCACCGGCCTAGAGACAATTCCGCGGGGCGACGACCAACTAGGAAGCCATCCACTCGACACGCTTTTTCCGCGCTTCACAACATCACAGATAAGCCGGGGTTGCTGTAGATGGCACTTTTGTCGGAATCGGACTACGATTTAACCCTAATGGCCCCAGTCTGTCGGATGGAAGGTTGCGACACAGCTGGGGCGATGCGCGAGGCGTCATCCATGAGCGCTTCCCCTCCCAGGCAACGCTCCGGCGATCACTCGGTACCGAGCACAGCGGCCGCCGTCGCGCGCCTGTGCCTGATCGCCGCCGTGGTTGGGTTCGCCTTGTCCGCTCTCGCGCAAGCGCCTTCGAGTTCACCGTCGAACGAAAACGCGGCCCCTCAGAATTCCACAGCAGCTCCGCAGAACACCACACCGGCGGCTGCGAGCCAGTCGGCAAACACTGCCGAAATTACTACGCGCCAGGAGACCGACTCCACCTTCAAGGTGAACGTCAACCTAGTGGTAGTGCGCGTCGTGGTGCGGGACAAGCAGGGTCTGGCCATCGGCACCCTGAAGAAAGAGGACTTCCAGCTCTTCGATAATGGCAAGCAACAAACGATTGCGCGCTTCGCCGTCGAGCAGAGCGCCAACTCGCTTCCGCCCGGCGGTACCGGGGGAAAGGATCAGGCCGGAGCCAAGCCTGAGGCGCCCGAGCGTTATATCGCTTACCTGTTCGACGACATCCATCTCACGGCACCCGACGTGAGTTTGGTTCGGGACGCGACGAATCGCAATCTGGCGAAGATGGGGCCTGCTGATCGTGCGGCCATCTACACGACTTCGGGCCAGACGATGCTCGACTTCACTGACGATCAAGCTAAGCTGCACGACGCGCTGGCCAGGCTACAGCCGCGTCCGGTCACAAGTGGCGATCAGATCACGCAATGCCCATACATGACGTTTTACCTGGCCGACCAGATCGTGAACCAGAACAACGGGCAGGCACTAACCTTGGCGGCGGACAACGTGCTGCACTGCTATTTCAACGGGGATCCAAAGTATCAGCAGTCTGCATTGCAGCAGGCCCAGTCGACTGCGCGCATGGTACAGGACCAGGGCGAGACGGAGACTCGGCTGGCGCTGGGTACTCTGCGGGATGTGGTGCGGCGGGTTGGGTCTGCGCCGGGACAGCGCACGGTGATACTGGTTTCTCCTGGGTTTTTGACGAGCCAGGTTCATCAGGAGGCTGATTCGATCATTGAGCGCGCGCTGCGGGAAAGCATTATCGTCAGCACTCTGGACGCGCGTGGGTTGTATATTGGAACAGCCGTCCAGGACATCAGCCAAACCGGGGCGCCGAACCCCAGCATGGACGGCTGGCGCATGCAGTTCCGGGCGCAGAGCGACTCGGCCCAGGCTGAGATTCTCTCCGAATTTGCCTACGCGACCGGCGGAAGCTTCTTTCACAATAGTAACGATCTGCAAGAAGGTTTCCGGCGGGCGACCGAAGCGCCGGAATACTTTTACGTCCTGGGCTTTGCGCCGCAGAATCTGAAGAACGACGGCAAGTACCACACGCTGAAGGTGACGCTGTCGAACCGGCAGCCTTACAGCTTGCAGGCACGCAAGGGCTACTACGCTCCTACACATTTGCAGAACGCCGCCGAGCAGGCCAAGAGCGATATCAACGACGCCGTCTTCTCGCAGGATGAGCGCAAAGACGTGCCGCTCGAAGTGCACACGAAATACTTCAAGACCTCGGACACGGATGCCAAGCTGGCGGTATTGGTCAAGGTGGACGTACGGCATCTGCATTATCAGAAGGTGGACGGGCGCAATCGCAATGATCTGATCATTGTGTCAGCGCTCTTCGATCGCAACGGGAATTTCATCCAGGGCGATCAGAAGACGTTGGAAATGCGGCTGACCGACGAGACGCTGGAGAAGAAGCTGGCCCAAGGGGTGACCATGCGGGCGAACTTCGACGTCAAGCCCGGCGCCTATCTGGTGCGCTGCGTCGTGCGCGATAATCAGGGTGAGTTGTCGGCGGCAAATGATTCGGTTGACATTCCGTAAAGTGACGGGGCACAGACCAGTAGGAGTGGGGTTATGAAGACCTGGCGGATGGCGCTTCTCGCAATTCTGTTAGCGACGGCGTTCGGGTGGTTCACTTCGGAGGCGCCGAAGGCGCTCGCGCAGCAGTCCGCGGCTCCGCAGCAACCCGCCACTCCGCCGTCAGACGCCTCTTCAGCCCAGACGGCGCAAGCCGCAATCACCATTAAAGCCGAAACCCGGCTGGTCCTGGTGGATACCGTCGTTACCGACAAGCACGGGAACTATATCCGCGACCTCACGCAGAAGGACTTCAAGGTCTGGGAGGATGACAAAGAACAGACCATCAAGAGCTTTTCCTATGAGGCCGACCCCAACTCGCCCACCAACGGGCAGAAACATTACATGGTGCTGTTCTTCGACAGCTCAACCATGGAGTTCTCCGACGAGTCACAGGCCCGCTCGGCTGCGGCGAAGTTTATTGATGCGAATTCCGGCCCCAACCGCTACATGGCGATCATCAACTACGGTGGGACAGTTCATGTGGCGCAGAACTTCACCTCCGACGCCATGCGTCTGAAACAGGTCGCCAGCGGCGTCAAGATTTCAAACACCTCGAATCCGGGCGCACCGGTTCCGGTCGAAGTAGCTTCGCTGGGCGCGCCGCCAATGTTATACGGCGCCGAAGCCGACTACGGCGCTCGTACCCTCCTGCTCGCCCTGCGAAGCGTTGCCAAGAATCTTGCCAACGTACCGGGGCGCAAGAGTCTGGTGCTGCTGACGGCGGGATTCCCCTGGAGCTCCGAAGCGCAGTCAGAGTTGACCGCCCTGATTAACGCCTGCAATAAGGCGAACGTGGCCGTCTATCCCGTGGACGTACGCGGACTGTTCTCGCCGGTGAAGGCGGCTCCTCCGCCACAAGGTTCCGAGTTGAACACACCGGCGATCGCGCCGCCTTCCGATCTGCTGGAAGCCACCCTCGACCTGATGCCGCGCCAGGCGGCGACTGAGCCGCGCTTGGTCTATGTCGGGTTGCCCGAGGGCGACGGACAACACGCCGGTGGCGGTGGTGGCGGACACGGTACTGGAAGCACGGGCACGGCGGGCCACGGTGGCACGGGCACCACCGGCAACACTGGCCGAGCCGGAGTTAACCCGGTTTATGCGCCCAGGCCTACCAATATTCCAAGCCCCTTCAATCAGCCGCGGCAGATCGTGCCGACCTTTCCGCCCAGCGCCACTACTAACCAGCAAATTCTGTATGAATTGGCCGAAGGTACGGGCGGCTTCGTGATTGTCAATACCAACGATCTGGCGGGCGGTCTAGGCAAAATTGCCAATGAACAGGTTGAGTACTACAGCCTCGGCTATACTCCTGCCGTTTCCGCGGAAGGCGCATGCCACACCCTGAAAGTTAAAGTCGACCGCGGCGGAACCGTAGTCCGCGCACGCAGCGGGTATTGCAACGTTAAGCCAGTGGACCTGCTCGCCGGCAAGCCCGCGGCGAAGGAACTGGAGAGTCGCGCGGCCGGGACACAGCCGGGCAATGTGGCAGCTTCGATCCTGGCGCCTTACTTCTTCACCTCCGCCAACGTTGCCCGCGTGAGTGTCGCGATGGAACTGCCTTCGAATGCGGTCAAGTTCGACAAGGACAAAGGCAAGCAACACGCGGTCATCAACATCCTTGGCATCGCTGCGAAGCCTGACGGTTCAGTGGGTGGACGCTTCAGCGACGCCGTCGACCTCGACTTCGATACCAAGGATCAGATGAAGGACTTCCTGAAGAAGCCATTCCTCTACGAGAACCAGTTCGAGCTTGCGCCCGGGCAATACAAGCTCACTGTCGTCTTTAGTTCAGGTGGAGAGAATTTCGGCAAGGTCGAAACTCCGCTGACCATCGATCCCTACGATGGTAAAGAGTTCAGCCTGAGCGCAGTCGCTCTCAGCAGGGAGATGCGCCGCTACGGCGAGGGCGATACGACACTGGATACGGAATTGTTGCAGGATTACAAGCCGCTGGTAACCCAGGGCATCGAGGTCATTCCTGCAGCTTCCAATCGTTTCAAGAAGAGCGACCCGACGGCCGTTTACGTGGAAGCCTATGACCCGCTCTTGACAGGGCCAAAGCCGCCGAAGATTGGGCTGGAAATCAAAATCATCGACCGCAAGACAGGTGAGATGAAAGTCGACGCGGGGGTCACCGATACATCTGGGTCGGTGAAGGCGGGAAATCCGGTCGTTCCGTTGGGACTGAAACTTCCCACGGACCGCCTGCCTCCCGGATCGTACCGTGTCGACCTGGTGGCCATCGATTCGGCCGGCAATCACACGAAAACCAGCTCGGCGGATTTTGAGTTGGAGTAGCATCGCTGAGCACTGAGCCCTTGCACGAGGAAAGAGCCGGAGCGGGTTCGCTCCGGCTCTTCGTTTGGGCTGGCTGGGTTGGATGTTCATCGGTTGAGGGCGATCACGATCTCCTCAGGTGCGTTCGAGGGACCGCTAGCCATCAGCTCCTTCTCCAGCTTCGACGCCGGAATGGTCATGCCGTCGCTGCCCGCAGCTCCCCAGACTTCGGCCAGGAAGTACTGGTCGCCAACGCGGTGGAACACCAGCCTGGGGCTCTTGTTCCGGGGATACTCGTGGCGGACGATGGAAAGGGCGCCCGCGCTGCTCTTCCGATTGTGGATCACGATCGTGTTCGGGTTGTCGGTCGAGATTACGTAAGAGCCGGCCGGAAGCTGCGCCTTCCCCACCTTAAAGTCGAACGGCACATTGGCGGTCGCGAATGCCTGAGCATAAGCACTAGCGGCATTGAGCAACAGAGCCAGAGCCACCAGCGACAGGATCCCGATAAGGTTGCGTTTCATAACATCCTCCTTGGGGGCTCCTTGCAGTGGAACCCAAACTGAAAGTTGATCTACTCAAGCTCCTCAGCTCTTCCGCTGCAAGCTTGCTGACGTCTTGGTGTATTGCAAACGCTCTGCCAAAGTCACTCGCGCCTCTCGCTGTCTTGTCTTCTCCTGCCTTTGCAATCACATAGAGAACGACAACTGTCGTCAAAGCGGTCGGTCGGCAAGATCGCGGTAACTGAACGATTACCGCTGAGTATCCTTTCGGTTCCCGCCAAGGCAGCTTGAAGGGATGGTGCTCACCACGGCTGTCTCCGCTACACTTGAGAACGGGAGAGCAAGTGAATAACCCGAGGTTGGTAGGAGTTTCCGGCTCGCTGAAGGGAACGGTTCGCGTTCTTAAGGAAGGGGCTTTGTCCCTGGGAAGGGACCCATCCAATAAGGTGATGGTGAGCGATCTTGCAGTCTCGCGAAAACACTGCACAGTTAGCGCAGTTTCCAACGGTGTCTTCGAAATCGTCGACCTCGATAGTCATAACGGGACCTTCGTGAACGGCACACAAGTGAGTCGCAAGACCATCGAGCACAGAGACCGTATTCGCATTGGAAGCAGCGAATTCCTTTTCCTCGACGGTCCGGACGACGATCAGAAGAGCGCCACGGTGAGCTCGGATCTGAAAACGATCTTTATCGATCGAGAATCAGGCCTGCCGTCGAATGCCTCGGGCATTGGACGAATGGCGCGCGATCTGACCGCGTTCTTCAAGATTGCGAACGTGATCAATTCCACACGCGACGTCGAAGCCCTACAGCGCGAGTTGCTGGCGCTGATTTCTGAAGTGATTCCGGCCGAGCAGGGCGCGATCGTGCTGCAGCCGAGCTCAGACGAAGAACCGGGTCCGCCCTGCACCTGGCAGCGAAGCGGCGATGCGAGTTCGGAGCTACCAATTCGTGAGGCTCTGGTCCAGCAGGCGATCTGGGAACGTTGTGCAGTGTTCACAGCGGCTTCCGATGGATCCCCAGCAAGCGAAAACATATTGTGCGTGCCATTGGTGGCGATTGAGAAAACCCTCGGTGCTATTTACTTAACCTCGCCGGCTTCAGCGCCGCCATTCGGAGATGATCACGCTTATTTCCTCAGCTCGGTTTCGCGCATTGCCGCGGTCACGCTGGAGAACCTGCTGAAGCTCGACCTGTTACGGGCCGAGAATCAGCGCCTGCGAGCGGGCGCCCAAGGCGAGAGTAGTCTGATCGGCGAGAGCAAGCCGATGCGTCGAGTCGGCGACTTCATTGCTCGTGTGGCCAGAGGAGATTCGACGGTGCTCATCCGCGGCGAAAGCGGAACCGGCAAGGAATTAGTGGCTCGCGCGATTCACGCAAACGGATTACACCCGGATAAGCCTTTCGTCGCCATCAACTGCGCTGCGATACCCGAAACCTTGCTCGAAAGCGAACTCTTCGGATACGAGAAGGGCGCCTTCACCGGGGCGGCCGGCATGAAGAAAGGCAAGTTCGAGGCCGCTGAGGACGGGACCCTGTTCCTCGACGAAATCGGTGAGATGGCTCCCCTATTGCAATCCAAGCTTCTGCGGGTCTTGCAGCAACGGGAGTTTGAACGCCTCGGCGGAAACCGTCTGCTGCCGTTTAACGCCCGCGTGGTTGCCGCGACCAACAAGCATCTCGAGCAAGCTATCAAGAGCGGCGAGTTCAGGCAGGACCTCTACTACCGTCTGAATGTGGTTTCCGTGGCGTTGCCCGCCCTACGCGAGCACCGTGAAGACATTCCTCTGCTGGCGCTCCATTTCGCCAACCGCTACGCGGCGAAGAGCAAGCGCAGTTTCAGGGGCATCACGGCCGAGGCGCGCGCTCTCCTGATGCAATACAGTTGGCCCGGCAACGTTCGCGAACTGGAGAATGCCATCGAACATGCAATCGTGATGGGGCTGACGGACGAGATCCTCCCTGAAGACCTTCCCGAGGCGATGCTGGAAGAGCGGTCGTCGGAGGTGGAGTCTGCCCGTTACCACAACACGCTGAATCAGACGAAGAAGAAGCTGGTTGTCAGCGCAATGGATGAGGCCAAAGGAAGTCACGTCGAAGCGGCCCGTTTATTAGGCATTCATCCCAAGTACCTGCACCGCCTGATACGCAATCTGAACCTGAAACAAGAGCTCAAGTGATCTGGTCGGCGGACAAGGAACTCGGCATGCCGGGTTCATCCTCATCGATACGGCCGCGCCTTTGCAGCTGTTCTCGGAGAAGCCCTGCGCTTGTCCGGCGCACGATAAATCCTTATGTAGCCCTGTTCTCGCGCGCCCTCCAGCAGTTTGGTCACGGCGTACGCCCGTAGGGGCCGGGCGATATGGGAAAGCTCATTCCGCATCTGATGCACAATTCTCGCGACGTCTCTCTGTCCGTCACATGCTCGTAGCAACAAGGCCATCCACCTGGATATCTGCACCAGCCGGTCCATGCCGTCTTCGGCTTTCTGGGTTGTGTAGAAATGTGGTCCACGCACCCACACGGGTTCGCCGCATATCTTGAGAGCATCCACCACGCGCTGAATATCGCAGGAGAGCTCAACGACGGCCGCACGGCGGGTCCGGGTTGGAACATCGGTCGGCCGGATCGCGGAATTTTTGGCTAAGATTTGACCGCGGCTTTGGATGGGAAGGTCGCTAGCCGTGCGGCGTTGTACCGCCTGCTCGCACTCCAGCAAAGCCTTCACCGTTGCATCCTGGCCGACAGCATGGTCTTGCACGAAGGTTACAAAATCGGTTCGGAACTCTTGAATGCGATAGTAATACCGAAGATCCGCTCCCATCAGACCCGGTTTTCGCTGCAGTCGGAATTCGCGCCAGTTGTGGAAGAAGTCCAAAAAATTGGCCCTTTGGTCAATCGCCGAAAGAAGCCACCGAAAACGGCCGACGCCAATCAACGTGAATTCGCGCAGCTCGAGCAGGCTGGTACGGTCCAGGTGCGGCGTCGGCAGGAGGTAGAAATTCGGAAATATCTCAGGATGCTTCCGGATCAGTTCCAGGTCAGCGCCGTCCTGGAAGCGTCCCTGGTGTGACATGTCGGAGCAAAGGTCGTCCAGGGTCAACTGATTGCTGTACTTGGAATATAACGGGGTTTCGGACAAGGGCGCGAGGATGTTGAGCTGGGGATTGGACCTGGAGCAGCGGGCCGAGTGCATGAAGATACGCATCGTTTCCCTGACATCATGCCAGGTTTCCTCGGGGAATCCGCTGATCATGGAAACTGTGGTGCGGATGCCGAGACGCTCAGCTACATCGATGATCTCTTCCGCCCGTTGAGGGTCAAGGTCCTTGTCGATCACTCTCTGCATTTTGACCGAACCAACCTCGATACCGAAGAAGATGCTGCGGCAACCGGCACGAGCCATCAATTCCAGAAGTCCCTCATCGACGCAGTCTGTGCGAGCGCTGCAGGACCAAGTAAAGTCCTCACCGGACGCGATCATTTCCTCACAGAACTCGACAACCTTGCGCCGATCGACGGTGAACATGTCGTGGACGAGAATGAAACTGCGAATGCCATATCCCTGTGCGATCGCCTGCATGTCAGCGAGCACACGTTGGGGAGAGCGCAACCGAAAATTGCGCCGGAAGAAGTCGTTGGTGGAACAGAAGGAACAAGCGAACGGGCATCCGCGGCCCAACTCCAACGATGTGCGCTCGGGGCGGCGTAGCAGGCAGCCCGTCAGGTGATACGCCGGCGTTGGTAAGGCATCGAGATCGGCAATCACTGGTGCCGCCGCATTACGTTTGGGACCTTCGTCCGCACGGTAAGTGAGGCCGGGTACTCGATCGAGCTGGCCGGCGCCCTGAAGCTCGTCAAGCAGTAGCGGCAGGCTGCGCTCGGCTTCGCCGCGTAATACCATGTCCACGAACGGGAACGCAGCTAAGGTTTGGATATCGACCACCGAGGCTTGTGGACCACCGAACAAAACGGTGGCAGAGGGCTGAAGCGTCTTCAGAGCTTTGGCAATCCTGATGGTGAGGGGATAGCTGCTGCAGATGGAACTGAAGCCATAAATATCCGCACGCTTACCGGCAATCAGACTGCGCAGCTGCTTCCGCGAAGTCTTTTGCTCTGGAAGCCGCGGGTGAGTTGGCGTGCGCCAGGTAGCACCGGTCAAGGTCAACCACCTGCGGACGATCGCCGCGTGCTTCCAGAACTGCGGCGAGGCTCAGCACCCCAAGCTGGGGTTCCTCGGCACTGCGCCGCACTGACTCATGATTAACCTCCTCCAGATCGCCGAACTCGGTCGTGATTGGAGCAGTAACGAAACAGATATTCATCTCATTCGCCGTTCAGACTACCCCCCTTGGGTCTTCTTGAGGATAATCTGAACGGTGTTGTTGTCAGCGTCGGCGAATACATCAGTAGCATATGGCTGCAGAGCGCTTTGAACAGCTGCCACAACGTCGTCCAATGTTTGACCGGAAACGTCAACTGTGACCGGACCTTTGACTTTACTTTTCAGCTTTGCCGGCCGAGCCGCTTTTTTCTTGGTAGATTTCTTCGCGACTGCCTTAGATGGCTTGGCTAATTTAGCTGACTTCTTCTTCTTTGGGGGTGACATTCTCTCTCCTTATATTTGTTCGCGGCACTATAAATGCTAAATCTGAGCATAGCAATGACTACCTTCGCCAATTCAAGAATGACAAGAACCCTTTGTGCTTCAGTACACCTGTCCAAATAGTGTCGCGGCTCTCCCCCAAATTCAGGTAGATGGAATCCCCCGACACCGACAGGTCGAATGAGTTACGAATTACCGTGTCCGGAGACAGACGGGCATTGTGGTAATGCATTACGGGAAAAGGGGCACCTATGGGCTTGCCTAGCGCTGGATCGAAGTGCTGTCCCCAAATGCAGCCGAAGCCATCCCGAGTCGACAGGTAGAAGACCGTTTTTCCATCCCCCGCCCAGCGAGGGTTATCGCTCCACTCCGACTCGCTGGTTATCGGTATCCACGGACCAGTGGGAACGCCCGTAGCCTTGGGAAACGAGACCGCGAAGATCCGTTTCTTGCCGCCTTCCGCCGAAGCCGCAAAGAGTAGATATTGACTCTCAGGAGACCAGCTCGCTTCGCTGAGGGAGGCATTGGGCGCTTCCAGAACAGTACTGGCCTCGCCGGTTTCTGGATCGATCATTTTGATCTTCGAGGGCAATCCATCCCGGTAAAAGATTGCCCGGGTTCCGTTGAACCAGCTCGTAGGCTTGCTGCAACCACTGCAGAGTACCCTGGGAGCATCGCCGCGATGGGCCACCAGGAGCGAAGGAGTGCCACGGTCGCGCGCCTCAAACACCACGGTCGTGCCGGATTCGTCCACCACTGGCGAAGCCTTGTCGTTGTTGGACGCCAGGAATAAGGACTCTGCGCCGGTACGCGTGTCTTTCATCCAGATGTCATGGTGATTTCCAAAACCCCGAGAGAAGACCAACCATCTTCCGTTGGCCGAGATATAGGGACAGATATCGACCGATGCGTCCTGGGTCACCCTGGCTGTAACCGCAGTCTCCGGGTCGGAGCCGTTGTTGATGCGCCAGATATGAAGCGCTCCCGCCAGCCGGGAAAATAAAATGGCGCCGTTCTCGGCTACAGATGAAGTCCCGTCTACATCGCCTGTATCTGTGAGTTGCCGGGCAGCGCCGCGAACTGCGAAATTTCCACGCGACAGGGCAATCTGCCAGAGGTTTCGGATCTCCTTCCCTTGTCCCTGTCGACCGCTGAAGACCACGTCGGCGCCTTGCCAGCCTCCCAGTTGCTCCAGAACGGCGATGCCCCGGGCACGCAGCTGCTGCAGTGCCCCAGTGTCGCGCACTGTGTTTCCGTCCAGACTGGTCACCCACCAGTCGGAGCAAGCGGGCATTACCTGGCTAGCGGAACGGCATCCCGAAAAGAGGATGTAATTTCCATCGGAACTCCATATGGGGAATCGTGCATCCCGAAAATCGGCGGCGAGCCGGACGGGCACGCCTCCGGCGAGGGAAAGAACATAGAGTTGACCCGAAGCGACTGTGTTGTCCTCCTGGCCGACCCAGTACGCGATCTGCCGGCCATCGGGAGAGAACACCGGACTTCTTCCAGCTGGAACTAGCAGGCGCTCTCCGCCTCCCGCAGCACTGGAAATATAGATTCCGCCACCGTTGCGCGAAGAACGAAATACCACGGACCTGCCGTCCGGCGAGACGCTAGGGGCGCGATCTTCCGAAGGATCGGTGGTCAGCCGCACGGGGCTGCCCGAGGGCAGGTGCTGCACCCAAATATCCAGGTTCCCAGCTTCGGCGCGGTCAGAACTGTAAGCTGCCGTCATACCATCACGAGAAATACTGGGCTCCAGCGAAAAGTCGGTGATCGGTGTAAGCTGCGTGATACCTACCAGGTGGGCCGGGTGCGGCCAAGCCAGGAACACAAAACCCGCGAGCGCGATCATCGCCCCCGCCACGATCCAGAGCTTGTCATTGCGCCGCTTGCGGCGGTCAAACTCGAAGATGACATCGGTTACGCTCGCGTAGCGGTCTTCCGGCCGTACTTGCAGGCAGCGCCGGATGACTCGTTCCCAACGTGGAGGCAAGCTCTCATCCGGCGGCAAAACTGCGGCCTCTCCAGTGGGGGTCGCAAGTGTGCTTCTTCGCGGGCGATAGCCGGTCAGCATTTCACAAATCACAACTCCCAGAGCGTACTGGTCGGCCGCGAATCCCACCGCGCCGCTTTGCCGCTGTTCAGGAGCCATGTAGTCGGGAGTGCCTTCACCCCCTTGCTCAACAGCAGGTAAATCGATTGAAGCGATGTTGAGTGACAAACCGAAATCGGTGATTACCGCCCGAGTCCTTCCCCCAGCTCCGTCATGGACCAGCATGACGTTGCCGCTTTTGAAGTCGCGATGCACGATCCCCAGCTTGTGGGCAGCGGCCAGTCCCGACACCATTTGCTCCACGAGGGGAAAAATCTCATCGGAAGGTATGTGCTGGCGCCGGCGCAGGTCTTCCAGCAGGGTTTCGCCTTCCAGAAGTTCCATGGTCAGGAACCAAATACGCTGCTGGGAACTCTCGCCGTGGCTAAAAAGGTCGTACACCCGGCAAACGTTGGGGTGCGAGATGCCCCGTGCCTGTTTGACCTCGCGCTTAAAGCGCTCAATTACGGCGGGATTGGAGGCAACCTCGGGCCGGATGGTCTTGAGCGCCACTCTCTCCTTCAGCTCCAGGTCCCATGCTTCATACACTTCGCCCATGCCGCCGCTGTCCACGAAGCGGAGGATCTGGAACCTCCCCGAGATGACTTGCCCGCAATCGAGTGAGTGAGTGAGCCGGTCGATAGGCGGGTAATCGACTGTCAGCAGGCCGCCCGCTTCCAGAAACTTGCCCAAGCGCTGGTCTGCGGCAAGTAGCAGACCAAGTTGCACTTCCAGTTGCGCATCGCCATGACAATGGTCCCTCAGCCAAGTTGAGCGCTGCGCATAATCTTCGCTGACCGCATCGATAAACAACTTGCTCACCCACTGCCATCTTGCCGGCGTCCACTCTACGCGTTTCTGATGAGGTCTCGCCGCTGCAGTCGCTGCTAGCCCCTGAGTTGGGGTCGAATGCAGGTCGGCTGCTGTGATTTCCCTGGCTATCGTCTCCGCGTCAGAGCCAGTAAGTTGCTCGTAGAGCCAGGCTCGTGACAGACGCCAGGCCGATCTCACACTCTGCGCTGAACAAACCAGCAAGTCGCCGATGTCTTCCTCGCGCAGCCCGGCAAACAGCTTCAATTCCACAATCCGGGACTGTTTGTCATCCAGCGTTGCGAGGCGATTCAAGCCTTCATCCAGAGCGATGAATTGATACGGCTTCAAGTCGAACAGCAAGTAACGCTCGAATCCGGGGTTGGAGACGCTTGGCCCCGGCGAGTTTGCCCGCACGGCATAGTCCAGCAGGAGCCGGCGCAGGCACGGTGTAGCAAGCGATGCAAAGAGCAGCCGGCCCGAATGGTCAACGTCCTGTGCCGGCAACAGGGCAACGTAGGCATCGGTGATCAGCGACGCTGCGCGTAGCTCGTGAGCCGCGGTCTCCTGGGGTAGACATTCGGGCAGCAGTCGGCGCAGCTCGGCGTCTATGAAAGGTACAAGTTTCGACGCAGCCTCGGCGTTGCCCTTCCGGTAGTCCATAAATAGCTGCGCAATCGGTGTACCTTGGGTTGACAAGGCTCGACATCCTGTTCGGGTGAACTGGTAAATGGTGGCATTCTACCGCCAAACTGTTTCGCAATCGGACGGCCATGCTCAGGCTAGCTAACTTTCCAGCGCAAAGTTGCCTTTCATCCCGAAAGATGCGACTTTCGTGGCGTGTCATGGGACTCTTCGACGCACCGGCGGTAATTGTCAGGTTGTCGAGGAAGTGCCAGCCGGGATGACTTGCGGTTTCCGAGAACTCAAGGTCGTCAGCCTCGGCACGAGGCTACCCGGGATCAATCTCCACGCAGTTGCCGCACCCGCAAGGGCAAGAGCGGAGCAAATCATCATCATGAGCCGGAACCCGAAGACGAACGCGTTGCCGATCGCGTGGTCAATGGTCGACGCGACCACCGGAGCGACGCCTTGCGGAGCATGAAGCGCGCCGAGCTTGATTTCGTTCGAACGCAGTTCGGATTGCGCCTTCTCAGGAATGGAGGCGCTGGTCAGCTCGCGATTCAGGTCAGCACCAAAGGCCGCAGTCATCACCACACCGAAGACTGCGACCGCCAGCAAGCCAGCGACACGCGCGACTGCATTGTTGATGCCTGAAGCGGTTCCTGCGCGATCTTGATCGATGGATTGCATTACAACCGTGGTCAACGGTGCAACGCTAACCGCCATTCCCAGGCCCAGTACCACCATTGCGGGGAAAAATGTTTGCCAGTAGGTGCCTCCAATGGAAGGAACGGCGAAGAGAAGGAAGCCGAGCGCGACGATCGCCGGACCTATGACAAGCGGCAGCCTCGCCCCGTAGCGCGTAACCAAGCCGCCTGACCACCGGGATAACAAGAACATCAGCAGAATGAAAGGTAACGCCGCCGCTCCGGTCGCGGTTGCCGAATAGCCTTGTACCTGAATGAGGTCAAGGGGAAAGAGGAAGAAGAAAATTCCGACCGCCGAATAAAGGCCCAGCGTGAGAAGGTTCGCGCCTGTAAAGGCACGCGACCGGAAGACATCCAGCGGCACCATGGGTGACGTCGTTCTGGTCTCCACTAGGACAAACAGTAATAAGCCTAGGACTCCAGCAAGCAAGCTGGCCAGAACCAGAGGATGTTTCCAGCCGTGGGTTTGCGATTCGATAAAGCCGAACACCGACCCAGCAAGACCAAGAGTGATGGCGAGCGCGCCAGTCCAATCAAGGCTCATCTTTTCGCTACTACGGCTCTCGGGGACGCCCCACAGAGAGATTGCGATCACCAAGACCGCAAGAGGTAAATTGAGGAAAAACGCCCATCGCCACGAAAGGTGCTCGATGAGCCATCCTCCCAGCACGGGGCCTACCGCGGTTGTAATCGCCGTCGCTCCCGACCATGTCCCAATCGCCTTCCCGCGCTCTGTGTCTTCGAAGGACGCGCTAATCAGCGACAGGCTTCCAGGAATCAGGAAAGCGGCCCCCACACCTTGTACAGCGCGAGCGAATATGAGTTGGCGAATGCTCCCCGACAGGCCGCAAACCGCCGAAGCGACCGCGAAGACGATAACCCCGAACAGAAACATGCGGCGGCGGCCCCTGATATCACCCACGGAACCACCCACAAGAATCAGCGCTGCGAGCGTGAGTCCGTAGGATTCGATAACCCATTGAACATCGACAACGTTCGCTCCGAAGTTCGCTTGCAACGCAGGCAAGGCCACGTTCACCACCGTGCTGTCGATGAATGCCATGCTGGAGGCCAGAATTGTGGCAACCAACACCCACTTTCCATTTCCCCCACGGCATGGTGCGCTGGCGTTACGCGAGCGGATCAGGGCATCATCACACGGTAGTTTCATGAGGCTTATGGATGAAGACCACAAGCCATTGGGTTCTTCGACGCCACGAGGAAACCCTAATGTCACTTCAGCCGCGACGTTGCGGTGAGGTTCTCGAGTTCTTCGGCAGTCTTAGGCCAGTCCTCCCGCAATAATCTGGAAAGGCTACGATCGGCAAGCAGCTTTCCACCGGTCTGGCATTTGGGACAGTAGTTGGTCTCGTTTGAGGCGTAGCGAATTCTCTGAATCTTCGCGCCACAGCGGGGACAGGGCTGCTTGTATTTCCCGTGAACGGCCATCTCGGGGCGAAAGGCCGTGACCTTCTCGGGAAAGTTGCCGGCGTATTCGGTACGCAGGCGTTGGGTCCATCCCAGCAACTGATCGCGCACCGCGGTAAACAGCCGCTCGATTTCCTCCGGGGTCAGTTTCTGAGTCAGCGCGAATGGTGACAACCTCGCCTCGAAGAGAATCTCGTCCGAGTAAGCATTTCCGATGCCGCTCAACAGCCGCGGATCAGTGAGGGAGCGTTTCAGGGTGTGGTTGGCCGATCGCAGAACCGCACCGAAGGATTCGAGGTCGCTTTCCAATACCTCCAAACCTCCGGGATCGAGGGCCTCGACGCCGGAGTCTCCCTCTATCAAATGAAGCGAAGCGCGCTTTTGCGAACCTGCTTCGGTCAACGAGAGGGTTCCGTTGCTGAATTCGAAGCTGGCGAGAGAGCGGGCATGCGAACGTTTTGAGGTGGACGCCTTCCAATGCAGCCTCCCGCTGATCATGAGGTGGAGAACCAGCCAGAGATCGCCTTCCAGCCCAATCGCGATTCGTTTACCGACCCGGCGAATGTAGATAACCTTCTTGCCCTCTGCGCTGCTCAGCGGTGGCTGGGCCGTGCGCAACAGGGAAGGTCCAACGATGCGTACGTGCTCAAGCGTTTGACCGAGAATTCTCATCTCGAGCGCTTCGATGTAAACGGTGATGTCGGGCAGTTCAGGCACGGTTGTCCAAACGCATTGTAGCTGTCCGGGCAGCAGGCTTTTGTCGGATTTGCCTCACACCAGTGGACGGAATACACTCTCCCGATACTGCTTCGGCCGGTGGGGTCCGCCAGGCAGTATCCGGCCAGAACGTGAATCGCAATGCGAGTCTGCGCGACTCCGCGCGTTCCAAAGCCTCGTTTGTCACGACCGAGGTAGTCGGAACCGGTTGCGGTTCGCTGCCTTCTAAACCAGCCATCCGAAAAGGAGCGCACCCATGATTCTCGGAATGTCGACTTCAACATTCACACTGATCCATGTAGTGATCAGCCTGGCGGGGATCGGTTCAGGAGCCATCGTGATGTACGGGCTGCTCACTGGGAAGCGTCTGGATGGGTGGACGGCGGTCTTTCTCGGTACGACTGTAGCGACCAGCGTGACCGGATTTCTCTTCCCGTTCCATCAGCTTTTGCCCTCGCACATTCTGGGCATTCTGTCGCTGCTGGTGCTTGCGGTCGCCATACCGGCCCGCTATCGGTTTCACACGGCTGGAGCGTGGCGCTGGATCTACGTGGTTGGAGCGGCCCTTGCCCTTTACTTCAATGTGTTCGTGCTGGTCGTGCAGGCATTCCTGAAGATACCTTCTCTCCACGCGCTGGCTCCGACCGGGAAAGAGGCGCCGTTCGCGATCGCGCAACTCGTGGTCCTGTTGCTCTTTGTCGGACTCACGATTCTTGCCGTGAAGAGGTTCCATGTCGGGCCGGAACAGATCGCGAAGTCACACAAATTCGCCGCTTAGGGCGGACTCCGGGGTGCTGCATCTGGAGGACAGTCGCGCCTTCGGGCAGGCACTGCTTGCCCACTATTTTCCTGGGTGCCTAAGGCCTGAGGCCGCCGAATCCCTGTCGGGCATCCGAACGCGGATCTGAAGAGGCGCTCTACTTGATCGATTCTCCGCCAGCACGTTGTCTGCTAGTTCTCTTCTCCCGGACGCATCTTTCCGGTGCGCAAGTAACGGTTGTGCCAACCCAGAGATTCGGTCAGCAGGTGCGGCGTATGTTTACCGTATGACAGCCGTTCGGACCGGTTCAGGTAGTCGAGCAGCAAGGGCTTGTAGTCCGAACTGGCGCACTTCTCGATGATCAGGTGAGCACGCTGGCGCGGCGAAAGTCCGCGCAGGTCCGCCAGACCCTGCTCGGTCACAATCACCTGCACGTCGTGTTCGGTGTGGTCGACGTGCGAGACCATGGGGACGACAGTCGAGATGGTCCCACGCTGTGCGGTCGACGGAGCCATAAAGATCGAGAGGTATCCGTTACGGGCAAAATCGCCCGAACCACCAATGCCATTCTGGATGCGCGATCCCATGACATGCGTGGAATTGACGTTGCCGTAGATGTCGGCCTCGATCATCCCGTTCATGGCGATTACCCCGAGTCGCCGAATGATCTCGGGATGATTGGAAATTTCTTGCGGCCGCAGTACGATGCGGCTGCGATAGTTGGCCATGTCGGCATTGACTTCGGTCAGCATCTCGGGGCTCAGCGAAAATGCCGTGGCCGACGCCGAAGTCACTTTGCCTGACTTCAGCAGGCGAATCATGCCGTCCTGAATGACTTCGGTGTAGGATGTCAGCCCCTCGAATGGACCCTCCTCAAGGCCGAAAAGCACCGCGTTGGCAATGTTGCCGACGCCGGATTGCAGCGGCAGCAGGTTCGCAGGCATGCGTCCTTTCTGCACTTCCCAGTTGAGAAATTCGAGGATGTGTCCGGCGATCCGCTTGGAGGCTTCATCCGGCGCTTTGAAGGCGCTGTTGCGGTCAGGTGAGTCCGTGAGCACAATGGCTACGACCTTCTCCGCTGGGACTTCCAGGTAGGGCGACCCGATGCGCTGGCCGGGATGCACGAGTGGAATCGGTCCACGATTCGGTGGCGGCTGCAGACCGTAGTAGATATCGTGCATGCCCTCCAACGCAGACGGCTGCCACGAGTTGACCTCGAGGATTACGCGTTCGGCCTGATCGACCCAGGTCTTATTGTTGCCAATCGATGAGCTCGGCACCACACGCCCATCCTCCAGCACGGCAGTGACCTCGATCAGCGCGACATCGAGTTTGCCAAGAAACCCGTACTCGACAAACTGGGCGACATGGCTGAGGTGAATGTCCATGTAGTCCATTTCGCCGGCGTTGATGCGCTTGCGGGTTTCAGGATCCGACTGGTACGGAAGCCGCAGATGAATGCCACCGGCCATGGCAAGGGCTCCATCGAGCTCCGGTCCAGTAGACGCGCCGGTAAAGACACTGACCCGGAACTTCTCCCCACGGAAATTGGCGTCCGAAATGCGGCGGGCCAGCTCAATCGGCACCACCTTGGGGTAGCCGGAGCCGGTGAAGCCGCTCATCCCGACCTGGTCGCCAGAGTGGATGAGCGCCGCAGCTTCTTCCCCGCTCATGATTTTCTGCGCCAGATTTGAGTTCAAAACACGGGTCGAGGCAGGGTTGACAACGGAAGACATACTCAAAATCCCTTCAGCTAAAAAAATCTATGTCTTCTACTATAGGGTGCGCCGATTTCATGCGTCTGTGAGGTTGATCACTGGAAAAATATTTTGCCTTGGCTCGCTTGGGCTATGCATATAGCAGACTCCCCACCGGGCGGAAGGACAGCAGCGGCCTCGAATCTACCAATGGCTCGCAAGGGACGACTCGGCAAAGGGCACGGTTTAGCGGACGGAGAAAGACCCACCAAATTGCGGGGAGAGATCCAAGGCTGAGGGTCGACGCCATTACGCGTCGGCCCCGTGCCACGTGCGTTGCACATCGGCCGCCAGGACGCTGCTTGAACTTGTAGGATATTCCGATAAGTGGCACCAGATTGCTGCGAAGGCCGACGTTGTTCATCTGCCATAGCACATTGGCATAGATCAAGAAGTCGAGGTTGCTGATGGGCTTCATTTAACTCCAATGCTAATCTGATCCAGTTGTAGGACTTGGTCACTTTTTCGAGATTAGGGAATGTCAGGCCATACCCGGGAATGCTGGTCGTCGTCGGAATCAAATAGGGCGAATTGACAACATAGTAGCCCAACAGGTCGGCAGCCAGGGTAGTGGAGAATTTCTTCCAGATTAAAGTGTCAGCACCGACATCATACTGAAATCCTCCGGGCAGGCGCGATGGGCCCCTAATTCCGTTCGGCACCAGCACGGTATTTGTATTCCATTGGTACCCAATTCTCGCGTGAGGCGATATCCACGGTTTGAGCTGGTATGAGAGGACGGCGTAGGGATTGTATCCATACGCCCCGGAGCCGAGATAATTCAGGGCATCACCAGTGGGGAGACGCATCAGAAATCCACCAGCGATGTTAGTGCGTTCACCCTTGTAAAACCACTGCTTAATGTTAAAGAGAATATCTCCAATTCCGCTCGCAGACCCAACTACATAAGGCTGAGGACTGGGTCCGGTACCCAACTGCTGGTAATTTGGCGCCGGACCAACGAAATACTGGGTTCCGGCGGTACCCATGGTTGCCCCGGAACCTATGGATACTCGCTCGAAGGGAAGCACCATAGTGAAGTCGGTTCGGCTGGTCAAGCCAAAGGTGGCGAGGGCGATGTACTGATCGAATTTGAAGCTGATATGTTCTGTTTCTTGAATATATTGAGAGACGTTTCCTGCGGCAGCTTGATAAACGAAAGGTACTCTGCCAAGGCCAATTCCATCGATACTGTTGAAATTAAATTGTTGGAAGCTAAAACCGAGAAATAGCCGGTGCCTTCCAATAGTCTGCGCCTGCTCCGTTAGAATGGGCCCAAGATTCTCTGTGGTCCCAATCGGGTTGTTGGCCTTGTCAAAGATAATTGTGACACCCGATGCCGAACTGACCAATGGTAGCTGGCTGAGTTGAGCGGCGATAGGAGCGTTGAACGCCACGGCGTTAGTCAGAGGCGCGGTAGCCCCGGCGGTCGAGCCTCCAGTGGCAAACGGAATCTGACAGACTAGCTTGGTCGAGCTCGCGCAGTTATACTGCGCCGACGCGCCCAGGCTCAATACACACCACAACAACAGAAGCAGCAGAGTGCGTTTTGTCATACGTATTCCTCGGCAGAATCTGTGATCCGCAAGAATCAAAATCTGGCCTTCGGTCTGGCTCTTGTCCGTCATTGGTGGGCCACGTTGACTGGAACAATCGCCGAATAGGTCAAGTGATCCGTGGCGCCTGTGCCCTGCACCAAAACCTGATAGGAGCCAGTCGGTGTACCGGTGGTCGTTGACGTCCGGGTAAATCCTCCTCCGCATCCGACGACTTGCAGCAAGGCAATGAGCACCAGCAAGGTGCCGCCGATTTGCAGGACCGCCTTGCGCGAGAATTTCTTACCACGGCAAGATCCGAGGAGCACAAACGCGGGCAGTCCGAACCATACCGTCGCGAAGATCCCTGTACGACTTCTTAACTGTGCGGTGGTCGCTGTCCCGGTGGTGGAGATTGTGACCGAGACGGAAGCAAGTCCGTTCTGGCCAAACACGGGCGCGGCACCAAATGCGCAAGTGATTCCAATCACGGCCGGAACTTCGCCTCCGGGTGGGATGGTAATTCCCAGGCCCGAACCGTTGACCGTCGGACACGATAAGTTGGTCACGGTTTCGTTGACCGTTCCGTTTACAAAGGTTGCGGTGGTCGTGCCGGCGTTTCCGGGGACCACTCCTATAGGCGCTGCATTGTTAATCACAGTAACAATAACCGCAGCAGAGTGGGACAGCGTTGGTACCACACTGTCGGTCGCAGTTATGGTGACGGTGTAGGCGCCGGCTGGGGTTGGAGCGCTAGGCGTGCCCGCCGTAACCGTGACAGTCCCAGTTCCACCCCCATTGGCCAGCGCGGCAGGGTTGATGCTGCAAGTAAGCGGATTCGTCACCGCCGGAGTCACGCTGCAAGACAGTGCCAGCAGATCGGGAAAACCGCTCGCCGGCGTCGCCGTACCCGTCACATCCTGATTCAGCGAGGTGAAGAGATAGTTAGGGATTGTATTGCTGTATCCGGGAGCAACAGCAACCTGAGTAGCCGGAGACGACACGAACGCAAAATCCTGAACCTTCGTCGTCGAGGAACCAGTGCTCCCTGCGAAGTTGGGGTCTGTGCTAGTAGGGGTATAGGTCGGTGTAATGGTGACCGCCGTCCCCGAGGGCAGGGCCGTGGTCGTACACGTTGCTACTCCAATCGCAGCTCCGTTCAACGTCCCGCTGCAGGCCGTGACAGTAACAGTACCGTTGGAAGCGGTAAAGGTGACAGTTCCGCTCGGGTGCGCCGTACCGGTGAAGGCGGGAGTTACCGAAGCAGTGAGGGTCACCAATTGGGTGGAAACGGACGGATTAGGGCTCGACTTAGTTACGGTCGTAGTCGTGCTTGCGGTATTCACCGTCTGACCAAACGTCCCCATGCTGTCTGTAAAGTTGGCATCACCACTATAAGTCGCAACGATCGTGTGAGCGCCGAACGCCAGAGTCGCAGTCGGACACTGAGCCACGTTGCTACTCAGGACAACCGCACTGCATCCGGGAATACCCACACCATTGTCGGTGAAGGCCACTGTGCCGGTCGGCTGGAAAGTGCTGGTGAAGGCCGGCGTTACCGTGGCGGTGAATACGACTGGCTGGTTTATCACCGACGGGTTATTGGCCGTGGAATTCACTACCGCCGTGGTAGAACTGGCGGACTTGACAGTTTGGGTAACCGGAGACGAAACACTGCTCGCGAAATTGCCGTCACCGTTATATTTTGCAACGATCGTGTGCGTGCCCAGCGTTAGTGCCGATGTCGTGCACACCGCCTGTCCGTTACTCCCATTGGAGGTGACAGCGACCGCAGTACAACCGGCGATCCCAGAACCGTTGTCCGTGAAAGTGACGGTGCCGGTCGGTAGGAAGGTTCCTGTCATCTGCGGTGCAATCGTCGCGGTAAAGGTGACTGACTGGTTCACGGCGGATGGGTTCGGAGAGGACGTGAGTGTCGTTGCGCTGGTTGCCTGATTCACGGTCTGCGGGGTTGACCCGTTGCTCCCGACAAAGTTGGTGTCACCACTATAGGTGGCCAGAATCGTGTGCGCTCCGAGCGCAAGAGATGCCGTAGCACACTGTGCCTGACCGCCTGTGAGCGTTACCGACGCACACCCAGCGATGGTTACTCCGTTGTCGGTGAATTTAACTGTGCCGGACGGCGAGGCTGAGCCTGCGAACATCGGCGTTACCATGGCCGTAAAGGTAACTGGTTGGTTGACTACGGATGAGTTCCCGGTTGAACTGCTGACCGCCGTCGTGGTGGGGCTCTGCTTCACGACTTGGCCACCAGTGAGGGTTGCGTTGCTGGTGGTGAAATTGCCGTCGCCGTTGTAGGTGGCGACGATGGTGTGGGTGCCCAAGGTTAGCGATGCGGTGCTGCACTGTGCCTGGCCGCTGGAGAGATTGACCGCTGCGCAACCGGAGATCCCCACGCCGTTGTCGGTGAAAGAGACCGTACCGCTCGGCGAGAATGTGCCCGTGATCTGGGGGCTTACGGTCGCCGTGAAGGTGACGGACTGGTTCACATCCGACGGGTTGGGAGACGATGTGATCGCCGTCGTGGTGGTTGCTTTGTTGACCGTCTGACCATTGGCAAGAGTTCCACTGCTCGGCCCGAAATTGCTGTCACCCTTGTAATTAGCCACGATCGCGTGATTGCCTTGGGTCAGGTTGGCCGTCGCACAGGTCGCTGTACTGTCGTTGGTCTGTGGAACGAGAGTCACGGCAGCGCAACCCGGGATATCCGCGCCGTTGTCGGTAAATTCGACACTCCCGCTCGGAGTACCTCCGTTCGTGCCGCTGACCGTTGCCGTGAAGGTGACCGACTGGTTCACGACGGAGGGGTTCTGGGAAGAGCCGACCGTGGTCGTTGAATTCGACTGCTCGACCTTCTGAGTCAAGCTATTGTTGCTCGTCGTGAAATTGCTGTCACCGTTATAGGTTGCAACAATGACATGGTCGCCGAGTGCCAGGTTGCTAATGTTGGGGCAAACGGCCTTACCGGTATTGTCCAGAGCTGCCTTGTCGCACAGTACGGTATTGCTGTTGGAGGAGTCGGTGAAGGTGACCGTACCGGTGGGCGTGCCTCCAAACTGCCCCGTAATCATTGCGGTGAAGGTGACTGCCTGGTTGAAGGCCGAGGGGTTCTGCGAAGAGTTCAGAGCGGTGGTGGTCGTAGCCTGGTTCACCGTCTGGGTTGTGGAGCCATTGCTTCCGGTGTAGTTGCCATCGCCGTTGTAGGTCGCGATAACCGAGTGCGATCCGGCAGTCATGGTTGCGGTGGTGCAAGTTCCCTTGCCGTTGCTATCCAGGGTGACTGAGCTGCACCCAGAAATCGTCACGCCATTGTCGGTGAAGCTGACTTGCCCAGTCGGAGTGACTCCGGGTCCGCTTACCGTCGCCGTAAACGTGACTGACTGAAGGTAGCCCGACGGATTTGGGTTACCTGCAACTGCCACTGACGATGCGGCTTTGTTCACGGTCAGTGTCGTACTGCTGTCGGTGGCGGAATCGAAATCTTTGTCGCCGGCATAGCTATACTTAATCGTGTAAGGCGTGCCTGATGCAGGAATTGAGCTGGTAGTAAAAGTCGTGGAAAAGGTTCCATTGGCGCCGATGGTTGCGCTGCCGGATGCCGTGCCGATGGTAATCGATATCGTTTCACCGGGTGGCGGGTACAACGGCCCAGGAGCAGAAATGGTTCCAAATAGCAGGATCGAGTTGGTTGCGTAAACGATGGTTTGGGACGGGGCCAGGTTGCTGAACGTTGGCGTGGCCTTATTTACGGTCAGCTTCGTCGTGCTGTCAGTAGCCGCTTTGAAGTTTCCGTCGTCGGCATAGTCGTACTGGATCGGGTAAGAGCCGGCATCAAGCGCGTGGGTGTCAAATGCGGAGCTGGTAAAGGCACCGTTGGCAGCTATGGTAGCGGTAACCGATGTCCCGTTGATGGTGATCTTTACCGTCTCCCCCGCTGGCGGATATACCGGACCAGGGGCGGAAATGGTTCCTGACAACGTGATCGAGGCCGTGCCATAGGTGATGGGCTGGGGGTCGGTAACGGCGAACGCCGGCGTGGCTTCGGTGACGGTCAGTTTCGTGGTGCTGTCAGTAGCCGCTTTGAAGTTTCCGTCGTCGGCGTAGTCGTACTGGATCGTGTAGGGCGATTGCGCTACGGCAAGGGCGTGGGTGTCAAATGCGGCGCTTGTAAAAGCCCCGTTAGCGGCAATAGTGGCGGTAACCGATGTCCCGTTGATAGTGATCTTTACCGTCTCCCCGGCTGGTGGATACACCGGACCAGGAGCGGAGATGGTTCCTGTTAACGTGATCGAGGCCGTGCCGTAGGTGATGGGCTGGGGGTCGGTAACGGTGAACGTCGGCGTGGCCTCGGTCACGTTATGGGCGTACGAGCCCGAACTGCCGCTGAAGTTGCTATCGCCATTGTAGGTGGCCAGAATAGTGTGGGGCGAGTGAGGCACGTCCAGGGTTGAGGTCTGACAGGTTGCCGTCGCGACGGTATTACTCACAATGGTCAATGCCGCGCTATCGCAATCTGCACTAATGGAATTGCCATTGTCCTGGAACTGCACACTGCCGGTCATCTGCTCACCGATATCACTGACAGCGGTTATCGTTGCGGTGAAAGTCAGTGGATCGCCGTAGGTAGAGGGCTCGTTGCCGGTTGTGAGCGTTACGTCAGTGGTGGTGTTGTCCAATGCGCCCGGAGCCAGGTTCTTCAGCACAGTCACATCGCTACCCATGGGTGTGGCGCCAGGGTTTCCGTTGGCGGACGCCAGGTCGGCGTGGCCGCTGCCTTTGGTGTCAATCGCGACCAGCGATTGAGGTCCGGTGCCGACCGGGTACGGGACTGCCGTCTGCAAGGTTCCATCGCCATTGCCAAACAGCACGCTGACAGTTGAAGTCTGGGTGTTGGCGACTGCGACATCGCGCTTGCCGTCGCCATTAAAGTCGGCCACAACTAGCGCCGAGGGCGCCGTGCCGACCGCGTACGTCGTGGAGGACTTGAAGGTGCCATCTCCCACGCCGGGAAGCACAGCCACCTTGTTGTCGGCGCGATGCGCCACTACGAGGTCAAGAATCTTGTCGCCATTCAGGTCGGCCAGGGCCAGCGACGAGGGGTTGTTGCCAAGCTTCACATCAGGTTTCGCCTGGAAACCGCCTTTGCCGTCACTCAGCAGGACGGTGGCGGTACCCGCACTCTTGCAACTGCTGTCAGCACCGCATCCGTTGGCTACCACGAGGTCGGGGTTGCCATCGCCATCCACATCGCCGATTGCAATCGCAGTTGGCGAGTAGCCGGTGGGATAGCTGGCTCCGGTCTTGAAGCTGCCATCGCCGTTTCCCAACAATAGCGTGACTTGCCCGGACTGTGAGCAGTTGGGCGTTCCGCAATCGCTGGCGATCGCCAAATCAACATTGCCATCTTTGTTCAGGTCGCCGACCGCCAGTGCCACCGGACTGGCGCTGAGAGAATACGTCACTGCCGATTGCAGGGTGCCGTCGCCGTTTCCGAGCAGCACACTGACGGTCTTGTCGCCGCGGTTGACGGCAATGAGATCGAGCTTCTTGTCGCCGTTAACGTCAGCCAGGGCCACCGAGATGGGACCAGCGCCCAGAGCATAACTGCCTGCCAGCTTGTACGTCCCATCCACTCCGGCGAGCAGCACGCTCACCGTACCATTTCCGTTGCAGGACGCACTCGTGCCGCAATAGTTGGTCACCACCAAATCGGGTTTGCCGTCTCCGTCGAGGTCACCCGCAGCAATGGACTTGCGTTCCAGGTCTGTGGTGTAGGCGCGAGCAGCGCCAAAAGTGCCGTCCCCGTTGCCCAGCGGGACGCTGATGGTTTGGTCAGCGTAATTCGCGACGGCGACATCGAGTTTGCCATCTCCGTTAAAGTCGCCCACGGCGATCGCGCGCGGAGAGTTCCCCACGGTGAAGTCCAGCGACGGCTTAAACGTCCCGTCACCGGCACCGAGCAGCACCGTAAAGGTATTGCCTGCCTGGTTGGCAATCACCAGATCAGGGATGCCATCGCCATTCACATCAGCTACGACCACGTGCGCGGGATTGTTGCCCACGGTATAGGGAACGCTCGGGGCAAAGGTGCCGTCACCCTTGCCCAGCAAAACCATGAGCTGCTTCGTGCCGGCCTGTGCGACAGCGAGATCAGTCTTGCCGTCACCATTGAAGTCACCGGCGGCAACAGAGGTCAGGGCGGAATTTCCGACGCTGAAGCTGGAAATCGACCGGATGCTGCCATCAGCACGACTCAGCAGAATTGTCACCGATCCGTCGGCGTTGGCCGTAGCCAAGTCCAGGTGACCGTCGCCGTCTATGTCCACGGCGGCTAGCGAACGAGGAATGCTTCCGATGGAGTAAGGAGTCGAAGAAAAGTTGCCGGTGCCATCGTTATGCAGGATTGCAACTGTCTTGCTCGCGCCCCCGGCGATGGCCAGGTCTATTTTCCCGTCACCGTAGAAGTCTCCCGTCGATACAGAGACCGGATCAGCAATCGTTGCATGAGTGCTGGCCGCCTGAAGAGTTCCGTCGCCGTTACCCAGCAAAAGGCTGAAAGTATTGTCGCCATTGTTAACGACCGCAACGTCCAGCTTTCCGTCGCCGTTGAAATCTCCGACAACCACAGAGACAGGCTGCTTTCCAACCGGATAATCCACGGCCTGCGCAAACTTGCCGTTGCCAGTTCCCAGCAGTACCGAGACTTTACCGGAATTGAAGTTCGCCACGATCAAGTCCGGTTTCCCGTCGGAGTTCAGGTCGCCCACCGCAACGGCGACAGGAGCGCCCGTGGTCGAAACCGATGGCGCCACCAGGAAGGTCCCCGGAGCCGAGGCTACTGTCGACGGAGGACTTGCGACTGGGCTCGCAGTCTGGGCCGAAATGGAGGTGAAAGAGTTAACGCTGACGAACAGTAGAAGAGCAACAACCCAAACACGATTACTCAAGCAAAAACGGCCGTGGCGAGCCATTGTGACCTCCGAAGAGTGCTGAGCCCAGACGCGCCAGCTAGAAATTCCCCAGCGGCGTTTTACGATAGAGGTTACGGAGACAGGGAAAGTAGCATCGCCCCTATCCCAAGTCAATGACAATTAAGTGGGGTTTTAGACAATCTTGAAAAAGTGGGGATCTACCTATGAGGCGGTGGGCGTCGCTACTGTTCCAAGCTAGTTACTCCCACCATCGTGCCGCTGGGCCGGTTCGCATCAGGAGGACAAAGCAAAACCCAGGGAAAGAATGCCGCCGATCAGCGACCTACATAACGCCATGAGGATACGCGAAGATACCAATTAGTAAATTCATTCCTGAATCGGGAAGGATCGGGAATGGAAGTGCGAAACCAAGGACTTCAATTCGTAGACGCCCCCCTGAGACACAGAAGCCACTTAGCGATAAGCCTGCCTATCGCTTATCCGCGACACACCAGTTGCCGCCTGCCTTCTTGAAGAGGAACTGGGGTGAGCCCTTCCTGCTCGTACTATTCCCGTCAATAACGTAGGTCTGAGATTCTCTGCAACTAAAATCGGCGTCGGTTCCGGTAACTCTAGGCGCAGTGCAATCCTCCACCAGCGTGATTTGGGATGCCGTCTTGAAAATGATCTCGATGGCCGGAACGCCGGGGAAGGACGGGCAAACTGCGCTCTTCAGAATTTTGGCGTCCCGCCTCGCGAAAGCAAGTTTGTAACGGTCGAAAGTTTCTTTTATCAGTTCATCGTCGGAGGGGCCTTTCGTCGTCACCGTCACGCGCTTCGTGCTGGTCTTCGATCCCTCGGGGCTTGTGGCGGTTAATGTGTATTCCGTCGTTTCCGATGGCGAAACCGTTCTCTCGCCTTTAGGATCGACCGAGCCTACACCGTGGTCGATCGATACCTTGGTTGCATTCTGAGTCTGCCAACTAAGTTTTGCCTGGCCTCCCTTTTCAATCGAGTCAGGGCTTGCCAAAAATGCTTCAATCGTGACGGGCTGCGCGGATGGAGGTTTTACCGCCACGGTGAACTTCGCCGTTGTGCTTCCCCCGGGGCCCTTTGCAGTCAAGGTGTACTCTGTTGTCGGCGAATTATTGGGGTGGACCTCGCGCGAGCCACTTGGAGAAACTCGGCCGATCCCATCAATCGAGACGTCCGTAGCGTTTTGAGTCTGCCAGGTGAGCGTCACTCCGCCTCCCTGCTGAATTGTGGTCGGATTGGCCGATAATGCGGCGGTGATTGGTTTCGGCGGCAGTGCTGGTACGGCAATCTCCTTGCGCTCCCCTGCTTTCACCGAGAAAGTCGTCGAGTAGGCCCCGTAACCTTCCTGCGTAACATCGACCGAGTGTTTTCCGGACTTGACTTTGGCCGACGACGTACCGTCCCCGCCCACGGGTTCAGGCGCGCCTCCGTCGAAGCTAACGCTCGTTCCCGGCTTCGCGCGTATGATCACATCCGCAATGTCAAGGGCCGGCTTGAGATCGAATGAAATGGGAGTATCTTGGTCCGCCGTGATTTTGATCTTCTGCGGGGTCGAGTCTTCGAATCCGGTTTTCTTACCGACGATCATATAGGACCCCGGCTCGAGCTGTAGCTTTGCGGTCTTACTGCCGGCGGTGGAACCTTTGTACTGAGCATTGGCAAAAACGCTGACGCGATCCTGGTTAGCCGTCACCAACAAGTTGCCCATCTTCAATCCGACAGGAAGGGGCTTCATCTCCGCCGCAAGTTCCTGAGGCTGGCCTGTGAGGGTGAGGGAGTGGGAGTACGGCTCGTAGCCCTCCTTGCTAATCTGTACATCGTGGGCGCCCGGAGTGGTCTCTATCGAAACGCTGCCATCTGCTCCGACGGTTACATTTTGCACGACATCGTCGATGCGGATCTCAGCTCCAGCTGGGACGTTACGGATGGTGAGGTGAGCAATTGCTTGTTGAACGCCCACCGGTCCCGGTTCTTTCGGTGGAACGGAGGTCTTGGTCAACATCTTCCAAATCCCGATCCCCGCCACCAGCAGCACCACGGCGGCGACCGCAATGATGATCAGCTTCTTCTTGCCACCGTCGGTCGGAGGTTCCGGTTCCGGCGGTGGCGGGGCGTGGGTCTTGGCGGCCTTCTCCTTCTTGTCCAGCTTCTCGCGCGCGGGCGGCTCAACGACGGTTGGCGGCGGGGCTGGCGCCTCGACGGGTGGGGCCGCCGGAGCCGCATGAGCCCCTGTTCCTCCGAATAACTGGGTCGACGACATCGGAGCGGCGGCATCGCGGAAGATCGCCGTTTGGTCTGAACTCCTACCTTGTGCAGCTTTCGCGGCGGCCTCTTGCTGTTCCTGACGCTCTCTCGCCTTTCTTGCTTCCTCCTGTTGCTGACGCTCGCGCGCTTTTCTCCCCTCTTCCTGACGTTGGACTTCGCTCGCCCGTCTTGCTTCTTCCTGCTGTTGCAGCTGACGGGCTTTCTGCGCCTCTTCTACCTCAACCGCCAGCAGCAGCACCTCGGAGTCGTGAGGGGCCTCTGCCTGGCAGGTACGGAGAATCGCCTCCGCCTGGAACATGTCGCCTTCGCGGATCAGCCGCCGGGCGTCCTCGACGCGGCGCGCCAGGCGCTCACGGGCCTGTTGCGCTTCGGCGACATGTTTGCGGGTCTGCTCCAGCAGAACCTGAAACTCCGCACTTCTTTCAAAGGTCGGAACATGAGCCTCGAGGAACTTCAGCGCCTCAGTGTCGCGTCCGCTGTTCAGCATGGCGGTCGCCTGTTGTTGCGTTTGCTTCAGATTGGAGCGATAAGCAGCGGCCTCCTGGCGGGCATATTCCAGCAGGCGTAGCAGGTCCGGATCAGCCACCTGGGCTGAGGTACGTTCCAGTAGACGAATCGCATCGGTGTGAGCGTGTGAGGCAAGCAAGTCCCGGGCCTGTTGACTGACCTCCTCGACTTGCTTCTTTTTGGAGAGCCGCTCGAAATCCTCGCGCGCGGCGGACAACAAGTCACGAATCTCGCTCTCGTCCGGATACAGGATGACAGCCTGTTCCAGGACGTCGATGGCGTCGACGAAGTTTTTGCGCTGCATCGCCGAGCGCGCCTTCTGGAGAAATTCCTGTTTGTCCTTCTCGGCCGCCTGCTGCATCGCAGCTTGGCGGATGACTTGGACAAACTCCCGCAGACGGGTGTCGGTGGGATATTGCCGCTCCGCTTCTTTCAGTAAAGACAGAGCGCGAGCCGCATCGCCGGCTTCGGCCAGGCGTGAGGCGTTGCCTATCCGCTCCTCCAGATAGGCCTTGCGCTCCTCCTGTTCGATCGCCGTTTCGGCGGCAGCCTTCAGCTTGACGAGTTTGGGCTCGCCGGGAAACTTGCGCAGCGCCGTTTCCGCGAGATCGCGTGCCGCGGTCGACTTACTGTCGACCAGAAGGTGTTCGATATCGATGCAGAGCTGCGCCAATTCACGACGGCGCACCTCCTGCTCATGGCCGGCGACCACCATCTGCTTCAGTCCCGGAATTTCGGGATGGGTGGGATCGATGGCCTCGGCCTTGCGGATATTGTCGTGCGCCGCGGTGAATTGCCTTCCACTGATCTCGCGGCGTGCCGCTTGCAGCAACTGCTGGATCTGGTCCTGCTTCTCCTGCTCAACCAGCATGCGGGCCACGGCGGCCTGCAAAACCTTGGCGTCGGTGTCGTCGGGATCGAGGGCCAGGGCGTCGGCAACCGCTTTCTGTGCCATGTCAAACTGACCAGACTGTTGCGCCACCGCGGCCAGGTTGAGCAGCTTCTTCACCTGCTGGGCACGCAAGCGCGCCTGCTGGATCTGTTCGCGCAGATTCAGCAGGTCGGGATCGGTCTTGTCCAGCTTGATGGCCTGGTCGACATAGCTGGTGGCTTCGTCGAACTGCTTGCCGACGATGGCATCTTCGGCTTGAACCCGAAGCTGCTGGATGCGTTCGCCGCGCTGCTCCCGCTGCAGCGTAGCTTGCACCTCGTACATGAGCTGCTTGGCGGCAGTATGCTGGGTATCGATCTTCAGCACCTGCGAAAGCAGTTCCTTGGCCTTCGCCAGGTCGGACTTGGCAATCGAAGCACGCGCCTGGTCGACGAAGTGGCTCACCATGTCACGCTTCAGGCGTTCCTCTACGCGAGCCAGATCGAAGGCGAAGTCTTCGGCAGTGTTATAGCGCTCGTCGCGGTCGCGCGCCATGGAACGCGCGATGATCTCATCCAGTTCGAGAGGGTAGTTTTCAAAGTACTTGGACAGCGGCGGAGGAGGATCTCCCCGCAGGCGTTTCACGATCAGTGACGTGGGGTCGCCTGCCTCGAAAGGCAAGCTGTACGTAAGCAACTCGAAGAGCATGATGCCAGCGGAAAAAACGTCGCTGCGTCCGTCTACAATTTCGCCGTTGAGCTGTTCCGGTGACATGTAGGTCATGGTGCCCATGACCTGCCCGGTCTTGGTCTGCCCCAGGTTGCCCTCGCGGGCAATGCCGAAGTCGAGTAGTTTGACGTGTCCGTCTGCCAGCAGCTGTACATTGGCGGGTTTCACGTCACGGTGAACGATGTTGCGCTTGTGTGCGTAATGCAGGGCGTTGAGGACGCCGATGACGATCTCCAGCTTCTGGATCATCGGCAGGTCATGGCGGACCGCGATCAGCTTGTCCAGCGGCGTACCGTCAAGGTACTCCATCACGAGATACGGGTTGCCGTTTTCCTCGCCGAGGTCGAACACGATGACGATGTTGGGATGCTGGAGATTGCCTACGGCTTGCGCTTCCCGATAGAAGCGCTTGAGGAGTTCAGGATTTTCGGCAAAGTCGCCCTTTATGACCTTGATGGCAACGGAACGGCCAATGAGGGGATCCACGGCCTTGTAGACCGCGCCCATCCCCCCCTGGCCAAGCACCTCGACCACGTCGTATTTGCCGATTTTCTTAACTGGGTCGGAGGCCATGACTCTCTCATCCGCCGCGGCGCGAGCAGCGAGCATCCGTGCCAACCAGCCAGCACGATTCCGGCCCAAACTCAGCAGCCACAGGATGAGTCAGTCGAACCCAGCCGTCTCCGGCGCATCGACCACGCCAACGTCAGCTGGAAACGCACTCCGGAACCCCGAGATACAACATCCCGGCGGAAGATTGTCCCAAATGCCTGCGAGTTGGAACTTGGATTGCTAACTTAGCACGAAACCCGAACCAAAGAAAGAGAACTGCGGAGGGTCCAGCTTGGCTACCTGACCACCGACACGCGGCCAATCAATCGTATGGTCACTCGCTACAAACGCGATCAGTCCCCGCCCGTTAGCGGATAACCACCCCGTCACACCGCATCTGCTGCAGATATCCTTTCTGGAAGATGGGGGGCGCCCCATGCATGTCGACGTCGTAGCGAATGACGACCGGCACACCTGCCTTGGTCATGGGCTGTCCCGCAGTCTTGGGATTCCATGACACGCTGGAGACACTTCCGTTGTTCTGGAATTTGTCGGCTTCGTTGAAGAAATGGAACAAGGCCCAAGGTCCGTGGTACTGAAGAAGGGTGAGTCCATCGCCGGTGACGGTAATCTGGTCCAGGTCACTGGCACGCCATGTGAAAGCGCCCGGTGCACCGCCGGACGCCAGCTTCTGACCGGTGATGTCGAGCACGACACTGGTCATTCCATCCATTGTTCCGGGACGCAAGGTGAAATTCAGCTGCGGCTGCGGCGATTGTCCATAGACTGCCTCGGAGAAGTGCGCAGCGTGATTGTAGAAGTTAAGAAATGCCGGGTTGAGTTTTCCGCCACTCGGTCCCGGAACATAGTCGGTTCCGGACTTGGTCACGTAATTTTTCAGGATTTCATCGTAGAACTTCGAAAGCGACCCTGCAGGCGCGAAGAATACCGTTACTTCCTTAATGTCGGCCTCTTTCGACGAGGACGGATTGAATGGGTAGAGCCCGGCGAACTGTTTGAACTCCTGGCACAGTGCCTTGCCTGCTCCGTTCGCGGCGTCCGGGCCGGCGCCATTCAAGACGGTTTCCGCGTTTTTGATTGGAGCGAGCAATAAAGCGAGCGTGGATTTGTCGACCGCGATCTTTTGGTCGGCGGTGTGATCCGGCAGGAAGCCGCCGTGCATTCCCATCGCGGTGGTAGTCGCAGTAGTTGCATCCTGTAAGGCTTTATTTACGGCGTTGGTATCTTTGCCGTTCGTATTGGAAACCTGCTGCATGGAAACCTGCAGCGCAGTGAGAGCATCGGTGTAACGCTGGTTGGATGGCGCCACCAAAACGCCGGAGTTGCCCGGAGGCGGTACGACGCTGGCGGGCGGCTGGAACACGCCCGTGGGAGCCGAGATATCAGGTACGCCGACCGCGGTGTTCTGGGACACAACACCCAACAACCCAAGCAGCGGAGAGCTATTGCCGCCGGAAAGGATCGCCAGTTTCGTCGCGGCATCGGCGTAGTCTTTGTAACGGGAAACGACCGCGTCCCCAAGGAATGACCGCCATTGGTTCAGGAAATCATCTTGATACATGGTGCCCAACTGCTGGGCCAAGGTAGCGTCATCCGGCAGAGAAGAGGTTTGCGGGCCCATGACCCAATCTTCGGTAGACAGGAAACGGTGGTGGGTGATTCGGTCCTGCATCGCCACCCAGCCTGCCTGCGAGAATGCGCCTTCGACCGTATGATTCGTCTTCACCACGTCGCGGTCGAAGGCGATGGCCGGGTTGGTGCGTGAGACTTCATCCAGCAGCGAACGATAGATGCGCTTTACCGGCTGGAAATGAGACAGGTAGCCGCGCGCATTACGTACCGCAGGCTCGTCTTCCTGGGAACTGTAAGGGTTGGCCGCCTGCAACTCAGTACTGTAAAAGTCGAACTGCCTTTGCGCCAGCTTGGCGCTTTCCGGATCCGGACTGCGGCCCTGATTCCAGCGTTGATAAAGCAGAGGGCTCAGGAATTCCTTCGTGCTCTTGTCGTGGTGCGAAGTGGTAATAAGGTACGCCTTCAACGAACGATAGGGTGTGTCATAGTCGTCGCTAAGCGAAGCCGGCACTGCCGGAAGTTGCTTCAAAGAGGCGAGGATTCTCCGCTGCGTACCGCCAAACAGCATGCCGTAGAACCGGTCAAAGTAAATCGCGCGCGCCTTCTGCTCCAGTTCTTCGCCGGAGTACAGACCCCAGCGCATGCTCCAGGGAGCGCCATCGCGGTTATAGCCCTGCAACGTCTCGACCGAGTTTTTCAGCTCATCCAGCCGCTGCAGCGTCTGCAATGAAGGCAGCGAGTTTTCCGGAGCCAATCCCGCGGGGATGGCGGCGGCGCTGGAAGCGATGTCCTGGCGCATCGAACGGTTGCTGAAGAACGAAACTGTGAAGCCGATGCAGAAGACCAGGGCGACAAAGGCGACGATCGCAACGCCGATGCGGCGCGCGACATTCACCTGCGTGCTGGAATCACTGATGCCCAGCGCGACACGGTCCTTGAGGATCACTTCGGAGAACAGATGCGGCAGGAAGGTCCACTGCGGCACTTTGCGAGTCTGCGCCACGGGCGCAGGCGCTCCCTGGGCGGCGGCCTTCATGGCGGCGGCATTGAAGAACATGGTAGCTTCGCGGGCAGCCGGATCGGCGCTGGGAACGGACTGGGCCACTGCGGGTGCTACCTGCTCTTCCAGAACCGCGCGCACGCCGCAGAAATAGTAGCCGCGCAACAGAGGATTGGTCGGTGAATGGCTGGGCCGCAGCGCGTCCACCAGAAATTGCACGATGGCGCTGCGAAGCTTGCGAAACTCGCGGGGAAATTCGTAAACGCCGGCCAGACGCTGGGATTCACTCACCCGCGCGAGAAACTCCGGGCGCCGGTCCGCCAGCGAGTAGGCCAGTTCATCGAAGGCACGCGTCAACAGCTTGGTCTGATGCTCGGCATACACCTCGCCGGATTCCTGCTCGCCGAAGCCGAAGGTCGTGCCGAAAACCTGAGCGGCTTCGGCGTTGTTCAAGTCGCGCACGTACTCTGCGAAGCTGGCGATCCGGTCCAGCTTGGTGAAGACAACGTAAACTGGCACATTGACGCCCAGAGAGTTGGTGATTTCCTGTAGCGATGCGTTCAACCGGCGAGCCAGGGAGGCCAGGTCGTGCGGCTGCAGAAACGATTCCACACTGATGCAGGCAATAACCGCGCGCGCTGACTGTTTGCGTTTGCGCACAGCCTTGACCAGGCTGCTGCGTTCCAGCGAACGCACCATCCTGCCCAGCCTCTCATTCTGTCCCAGGAACTTGCCGCCCAGATCGAGCAACAGCGCCGATCGCGTGTACCAGATGTTCGCAGCTTCGGTAGGAATGACGGCGTCATCCTGGTAGACCTGGCCTGCAAGTAAATCAGGATCGAGTCCAGAACGGATGACAGTGGTGGTCTTGGCAGCGCTGGATTCGCCGAGCACGATCAGGATGGGAAGGTCACCGAAGTGAGTCGAGGATTTCCGACTCGAAGCTCGCAGCCGTTTGAGCGCATCGCGTATCAGCGCATGATCGGCATCCTCTTCGGGCGATTCGGCTTTGGGCTCGCTATGCGCCTTGTGCCAGAACCACAGGAACACTCCAGCGGCAGACAGACCGAGAACCCACAAGCCAATGCGCAAAATCCATAGATACGAGCCCTGGAGATGCATCCAGGTTCCTAAGAAATGGACCAGTATGATGTAAAGCAAGGCAACGATCGCGGTGATGATGTAGGCGAGCATTGGATTCCCTTTAGTGTTGAGCAGCCATGGCTCCGAGATCCGCAACCCCGGAATTCAAGGAAACTTTGCAGCCGGCAAACAGCAGGACTGCGAGCAGCACAGTCGCCAACGCTGTTATCCCCAGGCGACGCAGCCACGGATCGATGCCCCTGCGGCGCAGCTTCTCCTCCGGCGGACTGCATCGCGGCGCCAGCGGACCGCTCGCTCCGCGAATGCGCACGATCCTCTCCCACACCCGCGACATAATGGCGTGCACGTCGCCTCCGCCGCCGCTGCCGTACTGGCCGCGATAGCCCAGTTGCAGGCAGAGTAGGTACACCTCGAGCAGATCGGCCAGCGCCAACGAGTCAGGCCGTTCCATCACTCCGCGCAGCTTCTGGTAAAAGACAACGCCGCCCATGTGCTCGTCGGTAAGCTCTTCCTGCAAAGGCTTGCGGGACCAGTCGGCGAAGACTGGATTGTTGCAGTTGAGGACGGCTTCATCGACGAAGGCGACAACCGCAAACAGCGCGCTCTTTACGTCTTCGGATGTGTAGCCGCGCGCACGCGCGTCCTGGTCGGCCATCTGCAAAGCCTGCAGCAGGTGCCGGCGGAAGGCATCGGCGCTGGGTACGTTCTGGCGCGCATAACGAACCCTTAACGCCGCGGTAAAAACCTCCTGGAATGACAGAGCCAGGTTCCAGGTGCGAAGCTGCGCCGCGTCGGCTTGACTACTCGTGGCTTCTTTAGGGGACATAACGCCCTCAATCCTGTTTCACTTCAGTTGTTGTCGATGATGACGAGCAACTCCAACTCGGGATCACTCAGCTCGCCGGGTAAATAAATTCCCACCTGCCGGGTCAGAACAATATGTTCCCAGCACGGTCCCGCGCGATTCACCAGAAAATACTGATGATCGACCTTGGCCGCGATCGCCGACGGCGGCACCGGCACGTGGGTCAAGGTCAGTCCCGGCAAGGCGCGTTTGACCAGTTCGGGCACGAACTTGGCGGAACACAACTTCACCAGGTGCGGTGTCTTCGAGATCAGCTCGGCCTCGCCGATTGCACTGTGAATGCTGAATATCCACTTGGCGCGATCGAGACAGCGCTGATCGGTAATGTCGCCCGTCCACAGATAATTGCCGGCCGATTGCAGCGCGATCGACAGCGTGCGGGTGGGAACTACGATTTCAAGATGTCGCAGAATGTGATCGTTGAGTTCATCGAAGCAGCGCTGCAGATCCTGATGATCGTACAGCGGCAGCGAACGGGGATGGGTTTGCAGTCCAAACGTACAAAGCGCCGCGCCCAGGCGAGACATTTCCTTGAACGCTTCCTCGGGATGGCCGCGTTTGGAGTAGTAGAGATGACGCAGGGGCGCGAGGCTGGCATTCAGAGTGTGCAGAAACCAGAAAGTAGCCACATCAGTGGAGGACATGCCCGCCTGAAAACGCCCACGATTGCCGCGCGCCTGCAGCAGCGTCGCCGACTTCTCTTCGATGATTTCGATCAGCACCCGCAAGATTTCCATGATGCGGTTGCTTGCGGTGATCTGAAGGCAAGGCGGGATAAACGCCGGATCGTAAATGAAACGGCCGCTCCCGCTACGCATAACGCTGGCAAGGGGCAGCAGCGAGAAGCCGTCCGTCGGTTCCGTGTCGAATAGCAGGCGGATGTTCTTCTTGCCTACCCGAACCGGCTTTTCGTCGATGCCGGTGTTCTCATCGGCGAGGGTCAGAGTCTTGGCGATAAACCGCGCGCCATCGCTGGTGCCGGAGTCGACGTCGCAATTCGTGCTGCCTTCGACCCAGGCGGGAATCGCGAGATAAACCGATAACTTGTCGCGCGTCGGCGGAAACAGTTCGGCGACACTGCGCGGCACTGGCAGCGCGTCGGAAGCAGGCATCTCAAAAGGCAGACCATCGGGGAAGACGCCCCGAGCTGTGCTCACCGCCACCGTTCCATTACGCAGGGCATCGTCATCGAGCTGGTAGGCGACCAGTCCGTAGGGCTCCGACCATAGACTGGCATTGGCAAATTGAACGGAGTGCTCGAAGTACCGCGCCTGCGCCTGGAAATGATGAGGCGCGAGGTACATGCCTTCCGACCACACGATTCTTGAGAGCATTTTCATCTCTGCCTGTCGAGCCTGACTGGGTGCTTGCTTCGCAATCGTACAGCGATTTGCGCAAATTCGGCGAAGAGAAAATCAGGGACTGAGATCAAAGGTTGAATTCGGCCCGATGAAGACATGTTGAAACCGCGATGGCAAACGGTGGCGAAGGTCTACCGAATCCTAGCATTCAGCAGATTCGTCGATTCAGTCGAGCTCGCCCTCAGCATCACGGCGAGAAGAAAACCGCTGCCGATGTGAGCGGCATCCTAGGGGCTGCGCTCTTTACTGTCAAGGCGGTTGGGTGTAAGCTGCGACCACAAAGCCATTTGCAGTCGGTTTCCCGCGTGTGGTGGTCATGCCTTGGCAGTCGGGTTTCACCGGTTGCTCAAAAGGCACACGCAGAGCGGCAGCTTCGGAGTCGACGTAGACGCATCCAATATCCTGCAACCTCTCGAAGCCTTGGAACCGGAATGAACCTCGCGGGCAAATACGAAGTTCTCGACCTTCTGACCATTGGTCCTGCGCAAGTTTTCCGTGGCAAAAACCTCAGTAATGGCGCGCCGGTCGTGGTGCATCTTTTCCAGGCGGTGGCAGGCGGGATAAGCGGCGAGAGTTCCCCTCCGGCCATCGTCGCGGCTTTACAAAGACTAAGTCCCGACTTTTCCGGCGCGGTGTTGGACTCCGGCGTGGACGCCGCCTCCGGCTATGCCTTCGTTGTTGTCGACGCGCTCGCCCCGGCGGAGACGCCCAAGCCTGCCTCTGGTCTCCCGCCCGAGCCCAAGCCACAATCCTCAGCCGGCGGAGAGTTCACCCAGTTATTTCAGAGCGTGCCGCTGGGCACGCCGCAAAGGACGACCGACCTCGCTGCAGGCAGAGTTCCGGCCGAGACCCCTGACCTGGGAAGTCACACTCCGTCGGCGGAGGCTGCCGCATCCCGCAAGCCTGGCAGATTCACCGGGATTTTTGGCGCCCCCGCAGCATTCTCGGAGCCATTGCCGTGGGCCGCGGAGGAGAAGCCCTCTGCCCAGCCGCGTCCAGATCCGAAACCAGAGCCTGCTGCCGGGGAGTCTCGCGATGCGTCCCCCGGTAAGGACGGGGTCTCGTTCACCGACATGTTCTCAACACCCGGCGCCTCCAGCGCTAAGAGCACCGCTCGCGACGGCGCCCAAATGGCACCGGAAGCGATGAAGCCCAGCGCGCTGCCTGTTTCGCAAGCGCCATCGCAGCCCGGCCCGGCAAAGAAGGAAATGTCGTTCACCGACGCCTTCAGAACTCCGGCCAGCCCGGCACGGGAGCCCGTCAAGCCACCCATGCCTGCGACGAATCCGGAGCCATCGCGCGATTCGCCTCACAAGGGTACCCCGGGAGAGCTGCCCTCGTTCACGGGAATCTTCGGTCCGTCGCCGATACAGCGAACCCAGTCTAAGCAGGACGGAGCAGAGCAGCCACAGCGGAACGCTCCCCCACGCGCCGAAGCCCGGCAGCCGGACAGAGGTTCCGAGGCAGAGCCAACCATGTCCTTCGTCATTCCCAAACCGCCGCCTGCGCGGGAGCCCGAGCCCACCATCGCGCCGGTTAACCCTCCGAAGCCAGTGGTGAAGCCGAAGCCGGACAGTAATCCAGTCCTCACGTTTCAGTCCAAGCTCCCCTTGCCTGACCGTGAAGCCGTGAAGCCGATTCCGCCGGGACAGCCGGCAAAGGGAGGCGGAGAGTATTCCGATCTTTTTGCCGATCTCGATGCGCCCGGCACCAAGCCTGCAGTGTCGCCCGCCGCAGCTGCGGCGGCGAAGGCCGATACTGGATCGTTTACGAAACTCTTCGGGTCACCGGTTCAACCCGGCGAGCCGGATGCCTTTAATGTTGCGCCGCCAACGCAGGAGGCCGGAAGCTTTACGCAGCTATTTGCCTCTCCCGTAAAGCCGCTGGCAGAGAAAGAGCCCTCTCCCCCTTCCCCACCGATGGGCAGCCAGGAGAAGGGTGGTGGCAGCTTCACTCAGTTGTTCTCGACGCCTGCAAAACCGGGCGCCGGCAAGGAGCCTTTCGCCGCAGCTCCGTCGGCCCCCGCGCCCGAGAAGGACGCCGGAGGCTTCACGCAACTGTTCTCGACGCCGAAGGCAAAGGCGGACAGCGATCCGTTTCCTTCGCCACCTTCCAATGAGCCAGCAGGCGGCTTCACGCAGATTTTCGGTACGCCATACAAAACCAAGGACCGGTCGGCCCCTGCAGCCGCAGAGCCCAAGGCTGGCGGATTCACCGAGATCTTCCGTTCGCCTGTGGCCCTGCCACCCGAAAAGCCGAAGGACGACTTTCCACCCGCATTTGGCGGATCGTCGCGGCGACCGGCTGGCAGCGACCCCTTCGCCGATTTTCCGCGCGAAGCTTCGCCGGTGGCTCCGGCCCGGCCGGCCGCCGACGCGAACGCTACTCAGTTGTTTCAGGCGCCTCCAGCGGCGCGCCCACAAGCTCCGCCGCCGGCGGCCGGACCGAGCGAATTTACCAGGATCATCAAGGGCTCCGAGATTGAGGCGGCCAAGCGAGCAATGGAAGCCGGTTCGGCTCCTCTGGCCGGAGCGCCCGGTGCACCGCCCCCGGCATTCGCAGTTCCGGCCATGCCGGGGATTGCGCCACCCCCCATACCCAAGGCGCCGCTCGCCACCCGCGATAAAACCGCCAGCGGTGGCGATGCCGGCCCCTCCACCGCCACCAAAGGTACCGGCTGTCGAACCCAAGAAAGTGTCGTACATGCCGTTGATCATCATCCTCAACGTGCTGTTTGTTTTGGCCGTGATCCTGGTTTTGGTGTTGTGGTTGAAAAAGTAAGCTCCGATGGAAAGCATTCCGGTGCGCCTTGGCAGTCCCGACGAGTTCGCCTGTGTGCGGGACTACCTCCGGCAAGCGAACTTCACGGAGCAAGAGGTTCTCTCGCGGGTCAAGCAGCACGGGGAGTTTGCCGGCCCCGCCGATCCCAGTCCTCGTCCTGCCGATCAACCCGGCGACACCTGCGATCTCCTGATCGCTCTGTTTGTGATGTCACAGAATGTCGCTGCTGAGCAGGTGCGATCGGAAATTCCTGAGCCGGTGCTGAAAAGTCTCTTCGGCCTCGGGCTGCTGGCCTTTTACAGAGACGACAACGAACTGATTTATGCCACGGTGTCGCTTTCTCCTGCCGAGTCCCTTTACTGCATCGCCGACCGCTGGATTCGTCCCGATGGCCAACAGTCGATTCCGGAAGACGCGGTCTATCCTCCCGCTACCAAGCAGGCACGGATGCTGCAGTCGATGCTGCCTCGGCAGTTTGCCGGCGACGTCCTGGATATCGGCTCCGGCAGCGGTTTCTTTGCGTTTCTGGCAAGCGCGCGAGGAGCGGATCGCGCCTGGGCGTCTGACATCGCTGAGCGTTGCTCGCAGTTTGCCGAGTTTAACCGGCGACTGAATGGCCTGGAAAATATCACGATCGTCACCGGCGATCTGTACCAGGCCTTGGGAGATCAAACCTTCGACCGCATCGTGGCCCATCCTCCCTACGTTCCCGTCCTGACCAGAAATTGGATCTTCCATGACGGCGGCGAGGATGGCGAGTCCATCACCCGAGGGATTATCCAGGGACTCCCACGGCACCTGAGGCCCGGGGGCCGTTGCTTTTGCAAGGGTCTGGGAACCGATCGCGAAGATCCCTTCGAGCTTCGGATCCGGGAATGGCTGGGCGAGGAAGAGGACCAGTTCGACGTTCTGGTGGTGGCGTGGGAGCAGACCGACCCACTACGTTTCCTCAGCGAACTGGTGCTCAACAAGCCGAACTCCAATAGCGAGGAATATCTCAAGTGGGTTCGGCTCTGGCAGCAGATAGGGATTCGCAATGTGGTCAGTGCACTGGTGGTCGTGCAAAGGCTTGGGCTGGAAGAGCAGCGCGAAGCCTTCACCGTGCGGCGGGTCTTCAGCCCGAAATCTACGCCGGCGGCAGTGGAATGGCTCTTGCGCTGGGAGGCCTCGGGTCACTCCTTCGGTGCGCAAGACCGCATCTTCGACTACCGGCCGCGGGTCTCGCCTTGCATCGATTTGCTGGTCAAACATCGCTGGAAGAGCGGGCGGCTGGCTCCCTCGGAGTATCGCGTCCACACCGAGTACCCCTTCGCTAACGACGGAATCCTCGAGCCCTGGATGACCGCCTTGTTGCAGCTCTGCGACGGTCAGAAGACCACGCGTGAGATTCTGCAAATTCTGAAGGGGCAGAAGATTGTGCCGGAGACCGCTCCATCTCCGGCGTTCGGCGAACTGGTGTCGGCCTTCGTCTCGCGCGGCTTCCTGGAATTGGAGGAGTTCACTCTGCCTGAGGCAGAAGAATGAGCAACTCCATTTGCGGATTCAGGATGTCGCTGGGCACATAGGCCGCCAGATTACGCGCCCGGACCACCGCCTCCCACGCGCCCCCCGACTGCGTCAGGCTGAAATACTGGTATTGCAACTTCACCGGAATGGCGCTGGGCGGATTCGGCATGTGGATCAGCGGCACACCCGGCAACGCCTGCTTCACCAGAGTTTCTATGTGCGTGGCTGAGCAAACCTTCAGCAACTGCGGCACACGTTTAATGATCTCCGCCTCTGGCACCTGAGCCGAGACCGCCAGGTACATGCGCGTGTTGGTGAGGTATTTATCGTCCGCCAGGGCAGTCGCGTAGATAGACGGTTGCGTGAGTTTGAGGGGCAGCGAAACAAAATTACTGGGAACTACAGTTTCGAGCAGCAGGCGCAACTGCTGTTCCAAGTCGTAGAAGCATTTCCCCAATTCATCGTGGTTGTATTCCGGAATATCCCGCGGATGAATCTTCAGCGAAAAAGTGGTCAGCGCACCCGCAAGGGAAATCATGGCGGCATAAAGTTCTTCCGGATGGCCCTTCTCGGAGTTGAACAGATGGTTAAACCATGGAAAATGTGAATTCACCGTATAGAGCAGCCAGAAGTTTGCGATATCGGCTGCCGTAAAGTCGGCTAAGCTTTGATTTTTCTGCCGCCGGGTTCCTGACAGAATACTGCTCTTGGCGGATAGTAACTCCACGATACCGCGGAGCAAACCAGACACAAAGGTGCTGGTTGCGTAGTTCAGCAGAGGAGGCACGAATTGCCCGTTCAGCCGGTAAGTCTTGGCTGCGGTGCGCTCGACCTGCGCCACCCGCAGGACCGACATACCTTCCCGCGACTCGCCTTCCAGCAGGAGACGGAAATTCTTGCGCGCAACCTGGACCGGTTTTTCGCTGGCCCCGGTGTTCTCATCCCGCACCATGGTGACATCCGCCAGGTACCGGCTTCCGTTTTCGGGGGTTAACGATACATTGACGCCGCTCTTGCGATAGTCCGGAATCGTGAGATAGACGTCAAGACTGGCTTGGTCCGGCTCAAAAAAGTCGGCGAACTCGCGCGATGCGGGCAAGGGATCGGCATCAGGCATATCGAACAACAGCCCGTCCGGGAAAATCCCCGACGCGGCGGATAGTGCGAAGGTGCCATCGGCGAGCGTCTCTTCATCGATCGTCAGCTTGGTGAAGCCCCACGGCTGGAAATTCAACGCCTGCAGACGAAACTGCAGCACATCCTCCAGAAAGCGATCCTGGATTTGCAGGTGCTGCGGGGTTAAGAAGGTGCCCTTAGTCCAAACCACAGGCTGAAGCTGTTTCATGAATTCCTCGGTGGGCGCAAAAATACCAGTAAAGCAGGCGAGATTCAAACTAGAATGCTGCCGCCTGAAACTGGACGCGGAGTAGCGGGTTAAGGGAAGTACATCGCTCGGATGTCGATTTCCCGAATCGGGCGTTGCGACCGCATTTCGCTCTTGACTTCGTTATAGGACCGGAACATAATCCGACACCACTTTGGCAGCCTGATGCGCGAACTTTAACCGAATATTGTTCAAGTTCTTTCGGTAACTTCGTCGATCCATCTCAATATAGGTGAGATAACCAGCTACCGAAAGGGCAATCAGCTTTTTCCAAAAAGCGAGGAGCTTGGCTATGGCCGAGAGTACCCAGAAAAAACTCAGTCGTGTACGTCCACCCCGTGTGCACATCACTTACGATGTGGAAGTTGGCAACGCGATTGAACTCAAGGAACTACCATTCGTCATGGGGGTGCTTGGTGACTTCACCGGACAACCCTCGGACCCACTGCCCAAACTGAAAGACCGCAAGTTCGTCGAGGTCAATCCCGACAACTTCGACTCCGTGCTGGAAGCCATGAAGCCCCACCTGGCGTTTTCGGTGGACAACAAGTTGAGCGACGATCCGGACGCCAAGCTGAAGATCGATCTCAACTTCAAAAGCATGGACGACTTCGACCCGGAGAACGTGGCCAAGCAGGTGAAGCCGCTGAAGGAACTGATCGACCTTCGCACCCGGCTTTCGGACCTGCGGGGCTCCCTGCAAGGAAACGACAAGCTGGATGAGTTGTTGCTGGAGGCGGTGGGCAACACGGACAAACTCAACAAGCTGAAGTCCGAAATTGGCACGGGCAAGCCGGAAGGCGGACCCGAGGGAGGTTCGAATGCCTGATCCGCAAGCAAGTGCAGCAGCAGCAACTGGAGCCGCCGCTGAACAGGCGCTGGAAAAGAGCCTGCTCGACCAGATTGTGGACGAGAGCAGGCTTGGCACCGATACGGCCACTCGCGAGCGCGGCAAGAACCTGGTGAAGGAATTCGTGGCCCAGGTCCTCGACGGCTCGATGACGGTCTCCAAAGATGCGGAGATGATGATCAATTCCCGCATCGCGCAGATCGATCACCTGATCTCGTTGCAACTCAACGAGGTCATGCATCACGAAGCTTTTCAGAAGCTGGAGGGCTCGTGGCGCGGCTTGAAGCATCTGCTCGATCACACTGAAACCGGCGTCGGATTGAAAATCCGCGTCATGAACGTTACCAAGAAAGAGCTGCTGCGCGATTTGCAGCGTGCCCCCGAGTTCGATCAAAGCGCCCTGTTCAAGAAGGTGTATGAAGAGGAATACGGCGTTTTCGGCGGCGCTCCGTTCGGCGCGTTGGTCGGCGACTATGAGTTTGGCAAGGGCGCCGAGGATATGGAGTTGCTGGAACGCATTTCGCAGGTGGCGGCATCGGCGCACGCTCCGTTCATCAGCGCAGCTGCTCCCGACCTGATGAACCTTCAGTCGTGGACCAGCCTCGACGCTCCTCGCGATCTGGCGAAGATCTTCGACACCACCGAGTATGCCAAGTGGAAGTCATTCCGGCAGAGCGACGATTCCCGCTATGTCGCGCTGACGGTGCCCCGCACGTTAGGCCGCCTTCCCTACGGCAAAGACAAACCCGTCGAAGCCTTCAACTATCAGGAAGATGTGGACGGCACCGATCACAACAAGTACCTGTGGATGAACGCGGCGTATTCGCTGGGGACACGCATCACCAATTCGTTTTCACAGTACGGTATGTGCGTCACCATCCGCGGCGTGGAAGGCGGAGGCTTGGTGGAAGGTCTGCCGGTACACAACTTCTACACCGATGAAGGCGACCTGGCGATGAAGTGTCCGACCGAGGTGCCCATCACCGACCGGCGCGAAAAGGAACTGGCCGATCTCGGCTTCGTCCCGCTGGTGCACTGCAAAGGTACCGACTACGCGGCCTTCTTCAGCGCGCAAAGCTGCCAGAAACCAAAGCTGTACGATACCGATTCTGCGAACGCCAACGCACGGCTTTCGACTCAATTGCCGTACATCATGGCGACTGCGCGATTCGCGCATTATTTGAAGGCCATCATGCGCGACAAGATCGGCAGCTTCATGTCGCGCGAGCAGACCCAAACCTACTTGAACCGTTGGATCACGCAGTACGTGACGCCCGACGATAACGCATCGGCCGAGAGCAAAGCCAAGCATCCATTGCGCGATGCCCGTGTAGATGTGGTGGATGTGCCCGGGAAGCCCGGGGCTTATCGCGCCGTGATGTTTCTCCGCCCGCACTTCCAACTGGAAGAGCTGACGGTGTCGATGCGCTTGGTCGCCGATTTACCGGCGCCAGCCAAGTAGGCTCGAAGTTCTTATCGTCTCAACACCGTGCCAAAGGCACGCTAACCGTTTCTGAAAGGAGATTTCAACATGGCGGTGAATGGGTATATAAAACTCGATGGTGTGGATGGTCCCAGCACCAGCAAATCGGGTCACATCGAACTGTTTTCTTTCAGCATGGGCGCCAGTCAAATGCCGTCCATTAACGAAGGTCAGTTGCGCGCGGGCAAGGCGGACGTAAGCCACATCAGTGTCATGAAGGCCCTCGACAAGACTTCGCCAACGCTGTTCGACTACTGCGTGTCGGGCAAGTTCTTCAAGAAGGTCGAGATCATCTACGACAAGGCCTCCGGCTCCGGCCAGGTTGATTATTTCAAACTGACCATGGAGGACTCGATGATCACGAGCTTCCAGCTCTCGGGCAGCAGCGAGAATCCGACTGAGTCGCTCTCCTTCGCTTTCCAGAAGATCACCGTCAGCTACAACCCGGAGAAGGTCGACGGCAGCATGGCCGGCTTCGTGGACAAGGGCTACGATCTGACCACGCTGAAGGCAAAATAACCGGTCAGTGGGTGTGGCGAGTCCGAAAGGGGACCTACGGTGGCGGTGGATGCGAAGCAATTAGTCCAGCAGGGCAAGGTGCGCGAAGCCGTTCAGGCTTTGGGCGCGTGGCTGCGCGATCACCCCACCGATGTTCCAGCGCGTACGTTTCTGTTTGAGTTGCTTTGCTTTGCCGGCGAGTATGACCGGGCTGAAAAACAGCTCGGCCTGCTCGCCGAAGGCAACTCGCAAAAGGAAATGGGCGCGATTCTCTATTACTCCGCCTTGCATGCGGAGAAAACCCGCAACGACATGTTCCGCAGGTCTGACTTCAGCCACTCTCCGGCCAAGCAGCAGATTTCAGGGACGCTCAACGGGAAGCGCTTCGAATCCATCACCGATGCGGATCCGAATATTGGGCCCAGACTCGAGGCTTATGCCGCCGGGTCTTATATATGGGTGCCCTTCGAGCACATCGAAAGTGTGCAGGTGGAGGCGCCCCGCCGCTTGCGCGACACGCTTTGGGCTACCGCTTCGATTCGCACCGGTCCCGCATTCAAGGAGACTGACATGGGTCAGGCCTTGCTGCCGGCGATCTATCCCTTGTCCTGGATGCACGCGGACGAATCCGTATGGCTGGGCCGGCTGACCGAGTGGGTGGCCGACGAGTCCGGTCGCGAATATCCGCTGGGGCAAAAGCTTCTGCTTGTGGATGACGAGGAGGTCCCCTTCCTCGAGATCCGGTCGCTGGAAATCGAGGCCACTCAAGCCGCAGCACAATAAACCAGGACAGGTGAGCCATGCCAATTCGAGAGGATTTGCTCAATCCTATCCCTGGTGAAAACCCGGGTGGGAAGAGTCTCCGTTACGACCCCATTTACGAAAAGATTAAAGAGGCACGGCGCGAGGAAGACAACCTCGAGCAGGGCGACTGGCAACATGAACGCAAGGTCGCCGACTGGCCTGTCGTTATCAACCTGACCCAGGAAGCCATAGCCAAGCAGAGCAAAGACCTGCAACTGGCGGCGTGGCTCACGGAAGCCTTTCTGGTCAAGGAAGGCTTCTCCGGCCTGCGCGGCGGGCTGAACCTGATCGACCAACTCATCAATACGTTCTGGGACAATCTTTATCCTGAAATCGAGGACGGTGACCGGGAACTTCGTGCCGCGCCGCTCTCCTGGGTGGGCACGAAGCTGGATATGCGGCTACGCGCCGTTCCGCTTAACAAAGCGGGACACGACCACATTCTCTTCAAGGAGTCGCGTGCCGTCGGCTTTGAAAAGGACATTGGCGACGATCAGAAGAAAAAAGCCAACCGCGAAAAGATGCTCAAGGAAGGGAAGCTGGCTCCGGAGGACTTTGACAAGTCTTTCGAGGAGACACCGAAGGCCTTCTACAAGGACAACGAAAAGGAATTGGATTCTTGTCTGAAGGTGCTCCATGGTCTGGATGAACTCTGCCAGGAGAAGTTCGGTGACGATTTTCCTTCTTTTGGCCCTCTGACCACGGCCCTGACAGAGGTTCGGCATGCGGTTCACCAGTTGCTGGAGAAGAAGCGCGAGACCGAGCCCGATCCTCCGGAAGAGCAGCCTGCGGCCGAAGCCGGCCTGGGTCCGGTCGGGGAGGAAGGAACTCAAGCGGTCCAGGAGGGGGCCGGTGGGGGCATTTTGCTGGCTCGCTTCACTGGGGGCATGGATCCCAACGATCCCCTGGCTGTGGTTGTCAACGCGGCGGCGTCTCTGCGCAAAAGCAAACCCTACAGCCCCGCCTCCTATCTCATGCTGCGCGGCTGGCGATGGGGAGAGCTGCGCGCGGCGGTGGCGAGTTCCGATCCCATGGCCCTGGAGGCTCCGCCTACCGAGTTGCGGCGTCACCTGAAGTCGCTGGCCATCAACGGCCGTTGGAGCGATCTCCTCGAACAGGGCGAACAGGCGATGGGCATGCCGTGCGGGCGGGCGTGGCTCGATTTGCAGCGCTTCGTAATACAGGCGTGCAACGGACTGGGCCGCGAGTATGACGGTGTCGCCAAGGCGGTACAGTCCGAGCTCTGGGCTCTGCTGCGAGACTTACCGCAACTGCCGCAAGCCAGCCTGATGGACGATTCGCCCGCCGCCAATGCCGAAACCCAGGCCTGGTTGCGGTCGCTGGTCGAGCAGGTGAACGAACCGGAGAAACCCGCCGAAGTGGACGCCAGTGCCGACGGCTGGCCGCGCAAGCCGATTAGTGCCCAGGACCGCGCCGAAGCTGCTTTAAAGGCGGGGCAGGAGCAGAAGGCGTTCGAGATTATGCACTACGAATTGTCAACCCAGCGCTCAGGGCGCGGCCGTTTCCTGTGCAAGCTGGCGTTGGCGGACATCTGCCTCAAGACCGGCAAGGATTCCATCGCGCAGATCATGCTCGACGATGTGATCACCGCGCTCGAGAATCACAAGCTGGAAGAGTGGGAAGATGCGCAACTGATCACCTCGGTCCTGTTGACGCTGTTGAAGTCCAGCAGGAAGGTGCAGGGAGACTCTTCCCAGAAACAGAGGCTGTTCGAGCGGATTTGCCATCTCGACCCAGTGCAGGCAATGAGCTTAAGCATTTGAGCTTTAGAACATGGCGAAATCGACCAGCAATACCGTTATCACGATTTCCGTGCTCGATCGGCTGATCGACGAAGATCCCCGCAACAGCAGCGAGGCTCCGATGACGCGGTCGGTCTCGATGCGCACCTTGCGCGACGCAGTTTGCCGCGATCTGGAATGGCTGCTGAATACGCGCAAGATCGCGGTTCCTCCTCCCTCGTCGCTGAGCGAACTGGGCAAATCGGTTTATACCTACGGCTTGCCCGACTTTACGGCTTACGGATTTGCTTCTCCCGACGATCAGGCGAAGCTGCTGCGCTCGATGCGCGAGGTCCTGCAGACCTTCGAACCGCGGCTGAAGGGCGTGAGCATCATTCCGCTGGAAGGCCAGAAGGCGAGGCATCGCCTGCACTTCCGGATTGAAGCCATGCTTGACATGGATCCAGCGCCGGAACCGATCACCTTCGACACCACGCTCGAACTCAGCAGCGGTGAGTGCGAGGTCAAGTAGCGCGCCATGAGAGAAGAGCTTCTCAACTACTATGAACGCGAACTGACCTTCATCCGCCAGGTAGGCGCGGAGTTTGCCCAGAAATATCCCAAGATCGCCTCGCGCCTGCTGCTGGAACGGGACCGCTGCGAAGATCCTCATGTCGAGAGGATGCTGGAAGGTTTTGCCCTGCTGGCGGCGCGCGTCCACCTGAAAGTGGACGACGACTTTCCGGAGATTACCACTGCCCTGCTGGGCACGCTCTACCCGCATTATCTGCGACCTATCCCATCGATGTCGGTGGTGGAATTCTCGGTCAAGCCGGAACAGGGAAAGCTCATCGCAGGACTGCCCATCCCGCGGCATTCGATGCTGCGCTCGCGCGAAGTGGACGGCGTGCCCTGCAAGTTCAGCACCTGCTACGACACCCGCCTATGGCCGGTCTCCGTCGTGGAGGCAAGCTGGCGCACCCCCGATCGCATTCAGCCGCCAGTGCGCATTTCTGAGGCCGTAGGCGTCATCCGGGTCGTGCTGCAGTGCTCTCCCGACATGACCTTCGACAAGTTCGACATGCGCACGTTGCGCTTCTATCTGAATGGCGAAGGGAATTTGCAGCACACGCTGTACGAGTTACTGTGCAACAACTGTGTGCGCATCATGGTCCGGGAAGTGGATGCAAAGCCCGGCAAGGCAACCATATCGTTCAGTCCCAGCGCTCTGCGCCCCCTGGGTTTCGCTGAGAACGAAAGCATGCTGCCGTATGTTCGGCGCTCGTTTGCCGGATATCGTTTGCTGCAGGAATACTTCGCATTTCCAGAGAAGTTCTTCTTTTTCGATCTGGAAGGGCTTGATCCGCTGTCCAAGGGCGGTCCCAAAGATAAGGTCGAGATTCTCTTCTTCATCTCGCGTTTCGAACGCAATGAGCGAACTCAGCTTCTGGAAATGGGACTCACCAAGTCCACCTTCCGGCTGGGCTGCACGCCGGTCATCAATCTGTTCGCCAATACCTCGGAACCGATCCTGATGGACGAATTGCAGTTCGAGTACCCCATCGTTCCCGCCGGGCGGAGGGCGGTGACGGAAATCTTCAGCGTCGACGAAGTGCTGTCCACGCGCTCGCAGACCCGCGAGATCGTTCCCTTTGAACCCTTTTACTCGAAGCGCCACACCATGGCCTTCGAGAAGAAGAAGGCCTACTGGCACAGCACTCGACGCAGCTCGGGATTTCGCGACGACGAGCGCACGGATGTGTACTTGTGCCTCGTGGATCTGACGGGCGCTCCCATCCTGCCGGACTCTGACGCCGTCACGGTGCATTGCACGTGCACGAACTTCGATCTGCCGTCGCGGCTACCCTTCGGTAATGCCAATGGCGATTTCGAGCTGGAGGGCGTCTCCGCGGTGCGCCAGGCCATCTGTTTGCGCAAGCCCACCACTTCTCCGCGGCCTCCGATGGGCCGCGACGCCTTATGGCGGCTGGTGTCGCACCTGTCGCTTAACTACCTGTCGCTGGTCGAAGACGGCCGCGAGGCTCTGCAGCAGATCCTGCAGCTTTACAACGTTGGGAATTCGATCTACCTGCAGAATCAGATCGCCGGCATTGTGAAGATCTCCAGCCAGCGGCACTTTGCCCGGCTGATTTCGGAAAACGGCGTGACTTCGGCGCGTGGAACCCGCGTCGACATGTTGCTCGACGAAGAGCAGTTCGTTGGCGGAGGCGTCTTCCTCTTCGGCAGCGTGCTGGAACACTTTCTCGGAATGTACGTTTCCATGAACAGCTTCACCCAGTTGGCCTTATCGACACAACAGCGGAAGGAGGTACTGCGCGAGTGGCTGCCCCGGGCCGGACAACAGATTTTGATCTGAACCGCACCACGCTCAAGGAAGCTCTGGAGAGCGAACCGTTCCGCTTCAAGTTTTTCCAGGCGGTGCGGCTGCTGCTGCGCATCTACCCTGACCGCGAAACGGTGGGCCAGTTCGTCAATCCGGCCAATGAGGTCGTGCGCTTCTCTGCCAACACGCCCGTTAGCTTCCCCCCCAGCCAGATCCACGGAATCGACTGGCACGAGAACGACAAGAACAAAACAGGGGGACAGGCTCCGACCATGACGGTCAACTTCATGGGTATGACCGGCCCGTCCGGAGTTCTACCCATTGCCTACTCCGAGCTCGTCCTCGACCGGCTGCGCGCCCGCGATCACACGCTGCACGACTTCCTCGACATTTTCAACCACCGCATGATCTCGCTGTTCTACCGCGCATGGGAGAAGTATCGCTTCCCCCTGCAGTACGAACGGGGTGAGCGGGACCAACTGGGGCAACTACTCCTTGACTTCATCGGCCTCGGAACCGCCGGCCTGCAAAACCGCCAGGATGTCAGTGACGATGCGCTGATCTACTACGCGGGACTGCTGGCACAACGTCCGCGTTCGGCGATCGGGCTGCAGCAGGTGCTGTCGGAATATTTCGAGGTTCCGGTCGAGATCGACCAGTTCAGCGGCTGCTGGTATCGCCTCACCGAGGCGAATCAGACCAGCTTCCGCGAGAGCAATTCCTACTCCGACTGCCTCGGGCTGGGAGCGATCGTGGGCGACGAAGTGTGGGACCAGCAAGCCGGCATTCGCGTCCGTATCGGGCCAGTTCCGCTCGTAAAATATCTCCAGTTTCTACCTGACGGATCGGCGCATAAGGCATTACGGTCGCTGCTTCGCTACTACGTGAACGATGAGCTGGAATGTGACGTTCAATTGGTTTTGCAACGCAAGGACGCGCCCATGTGCGAACTGGGCGCCCTGGGCGACGAGGGGCCGCAGCTCGGCTGGGTAAGCTGGTTGAAAACAGCGGCAATGAATCGAGATCCTGGAGAGACCATCCTCCGAATTCACAGGTGAGGCGCCATGTCAGTCAATCTACGGTCACTGATCGATAAACTCAACGACGTAACCCGCGGAGCCCTGGAAGGAGCCGCCGGATTGTGTCTCTCACGAACCCACTACGATGTGGAGATCGAGCACTATCTGCTGAAGCTGATGGATGCGTCCGGCAGCGATCTCGAACACATTCTGGACGCGTTTGAGGTGAACAAGTCCCGGCTGACCGCGGAACTGACGCGCAGCATCGACAAGCTAAAAACCGGCAACGGGCGTACCCCTGCGTTTAGCCCCACCCTGGTCAAGCTGATCACCGAAGGCTGGTCGTTGGGCTCCATCAATTACAACGCGGGCAAAATTCGCTCCGGTTTCACGATCCTTGCGCTGCTGGACGATCAGGAACTGCTGCGGCAGATCACCGACGTCAGCAAGGAATTCCAGAAGATCAGCTCGGAAAAGCTGCGCAAAGACTTCCTCACCATTGTTGCGCCCTCACGCGAAGACCTCGTCCTCGCCTCGGAAGCTGCGGGGCCGGGTGCAAGCGCGGCAGCGGTCGGGCAGAAGGCGGGTGGAAAGACGCCATTCCTCGACCAGTACGCGCAGAACCTGACTGACAAGGCGAAGCAGGGCAAGATCGATCCGGTGCTGGGACGCGATCACGAGATTCGCCAGATTGTTGACATCCTGATGAGGCGCCGTCAGAACAATCCCATCCTTACTGGCGAAGCGGGTGTCGGAAAGACCGCTGTGGTCGAAGGATTCGTCACCCGTATTGTGCAGGGGGATGTGCCGCCACCGCTGCGCAACGTCATCGTGTACTCGCTCGATATGGCGCTGCTTCAGGCGGGTGCGGGCGTAAAGGGCGAGTTCGAGAATCGTCTGAAAGGTCTCATCGAAGAGGTGAAGTCCTCGCCCATTCCGATCATCCTGTTTATTGACGAGGCACACACCCTGATTGGCGCGGGAGGTCCGGCGGGACAAGGAGATGCCGCGAACCTGTTGAAGCCGGCACTGGCGCGTGGCGAGTTGCGCACCGTCGCCGCGACCACCTGGTCGGAATACAAAAAATACTTCGAGAAAGACGCCGCCCTGGCCCGCCGTTTCCAGGTGGTGAAGGTGGAAGAGCCGACCGAGGAGCGTTGCGAGATCATGTTGCGCGCGTTCGTACCCTTCCTGGAGAAGCACCATAACCTGCGCATCCTGGATGAAGGTGTCGTTGCCGCGGTACGTTTGTCGCATCGTTATATTGCGGGCCGCCAACTGCCAGACAAAGCTGTCAGCGTGCTGGACACTGCGTGCGCCCGGCTTGCCTTGGGACAGAACGCCACTCCGGCAGCCATCGAAGACGCCACCCGCCAGATCGACGCTCTCGATTTGCAGAAGCGCGTGCTGGAGCGCGAGGCAAACGTTGGCGCCGACCATTCAGAACGCCTGGCAACGATCGAGGAGCTGCGCGAGAAGGTCCAGGGCGAACTGACCGTACTGCAGGAACAATTCGCCAAGGAAGCGGCGTTGGTCACCAAGATCCGCGAATTGCGTACGCAACTGGAAGGCGGCGCGAAGCCCGCTCCGGAAGCCACCGGCGGTGGGGCGGCGGCGCAACCTGCCTTCGATCCGCAGGCGACGCGCGGACAACTGGCACAGCTCGAATCCGAACTCTCGGCCCTGCAAGGCGAGACGCCCCTGATGCGCGTCTGCGTCGACAAACAGATCGTCTCCGAGGTTATCTCCGGCTGGACCGGCATTCCGGTCGGCAAGATGGTGAAGGACGAGATCGAGGTTGTGCTCTCGCTGGGCAAGCATCTGGGACAGCGCGTCATCGGCCAGGATCACGCCCTGGACGCTATCGCACAACGCATCATCACCTCGCGTGCCAGCCTGGACGATCCGGTCAAGCCGATCGGCGTGTTCATGCTGGCCGGACCTAGCGGCGTAGGAAAGACGGAAACCGCACTGGCGCTGGCCGACCTGCTCTACGGTGGTGAGCACAACGTCATCACTATTAATATGTCGGAGTTCCAGGAAGCCCACACCGTGTCGAGCCTGAAGGGATCGCCTCCGGGATACGTTGGCTACGGCGAGGGCGGCGTGCTCACCGAAGCCGTGCGCCGCAGGCCCTACTCGGTCGTGCTGCTGGACGAAGTCGAAAAGGCGCACCCCGATGTGCTCGAACTCTTCTACCAGGTGTTTGACAAGGGCCAGATGGACGATGGCGAAGGCCGGGAGATCATATTCAGGAATTGCATCATCATCCTGACGACCAACGCCTGCACCGAGCAGTTGATGAAGCTCTGTGCCGATCCTGAGACGATGCCGGGGCCTGAGGCGTTGATCAAGACGGTTAAGCCCGACCTTGACAAGATCTTCAAGCCGGCCTTCCTGGGCCGCATGATGATCATTCCCTACTATCCGATCCGCGATGAGGCGCTGAAAAAGATCATCGTCCTCAAGATGAACAAGATCAAGAAGCGGCTATTGCAGAACCACAAAATTGAAATGACCTGGGACGACGCACTGCTGGAGGAGGTAGCTCGCCGTTGCACCGAGGTGGAGAGCGGCGCCCGCAATGTCGATAACGTCCTCACCAACACGCTGCTGCCGGAGATCTCTCGGCAACTGCTGGGACGCATGGCTTCGGGTGAAACCATGGCTGCAATTCATGTAGGAATCGGCGAAAATGGCGCATTCCAATATTCGTAAAAGAAGACGCACGAAAGACAGGTAGACGCATGGCCGACTTGACACAGGACGGGCGGTTTCTCAAGTTTACGAGTCCGCTCGGGAAAGACGCCCTGCTGATCAATGAGCTGAACGGGTCGGAGCATCTCTCGTCGCTATACAGTTACGAGTATGAGTTAATCGCCCCGGCCGATAAAGATCCTGTGAACCACGACAACATCGTTGGCAAGCAGGTGACCGTCAGCATGGACTTGAAGGACGGCAAGTTCCGCTACATCACCGGTGTGGTGAAGCGATTCGCCGAGATCGGACTGGACAACAAATATCGCTACTACCGTCTCGAGGCGGTGCCCTGGCTATGGATGTTGACCCTGCGTTCCGATTGCCGCATCTTTCAGTTCAAGTCGGTTATCGACGTTATAAAGGAAGTGTTCGACGCGTGGAAGGGCAAGTTCGCCGGGGTCGTCGACTACAAGGACGCCACCACCGGTCAGCACGAGAAATGGGACTACATCACGCAATACCGCGAAACCGATTTCAACTTTGTCTCCCGCCTGATGGAGCACGAAGGCATCTTCTATTTCTTTGAGCACACCGACAGCGGCCACAAGCTCGTCTTCGCCGACGAGAAGGCCGCTCACCAGCCGCTGGCCAATGCTCCGAAGATCAGTTTTTCGCAGCTCGGCGGCACCGGCGAATGGACCGACGACGTCATCACCAGCTTGCGTTTTGACCAGTCGATGCGGCCCGGCAAGTACACGCTTCGCGATTACCACTTCCAGTTGCCGTCCTCGAATCTGGAGAAAAAAGAGCCCTCCAAGGCCTCGACGGCCAACGATTTTCTGGAGCTTTACGACTTTCCCGGCGAATACGCGCACATCTACAACAAGCCTCCCAGCGAGCAGGGAGAGGCCAGCAGTAAAGCGGATCCGCAAGGCGAGCAGGTCTCGAAGTGGAGAATGCAGGAGCAGGACTCCAGCTTCACCGGGGTTCACGGCGAATCCACCTCGCCGAATCTGCTGCCCGGTTTTCGTTTTGAGCTGCTCGACGGACCGAAGGGCCTGAAGGCCAAGAAGTTCATCATTACTTCCGTCTCGCACACGGCGAGCCAGCACCCCGGATATCAGAGCGGGTGGGATCTGAAAGAGAGCTATCGCAATTCCTTCACCTGCATTCCTTTGGATCAAGGCTTCACCCCGCCGCGCGTAACTCCGAAGCCCGTGGTGCAGGGACCACACGTCGCCGTCGTCGTAGGTCCCAGTGGCGAGGAGATCTACGTTGACGAGTACGGCCGGGTGAAAGTCCAGTTTCCCTGGGACCGCCTGGGCAGCAACGACGATAAGAGTTCCTGCTGGTGCCGGGTTTCTCAGCCCTGGGGAGGAGCGCAATGGGGCGCGATGTGGATTCCGCGCATCGGGCAGGAAGTCATCGTCGAGTTTCTCGAAGGCGATCCCAGCCATCCCATCATCACCGGACGCGTCTACAACGCGAACGTGATGCCGCCCTATACGCTCCCGGACAAAAAAACGGTTTCTACCTTCAAGTCACGCAGCTCTCCGCAGGGCGGCGACGAGAACTATAACGAACTCCGCTTCGAGGACAAGAAGGGCAGCGAACAGATCTTCATCAATGCCGAAAAGGATCTTGATCTCAACGTGGAGAACGATACCCGCGAGGCCATCAAGAACAACCGCCACCTCGTCGTGACCCAGAACCAGGTAGAGCAGATCGGCGCGGACAAACACCTGCACGTCAAAGCCAATCACTTCGAAGCCATCGACTCCGACATGCACCTCGCCGTGAAGGGAGTGCAGAACGTCAAAATCACCGGGAAGCAGTCGCTGAATATCGGAAGCGACAAAATGGAGCAGATCACCGGCGCTTCCTCGCTCAAAGTCGGCGGCGATGTGAAGGAGCAGGTAGGTGGCGGGGTGTCGCTGCAGGTCGGCTCGTCCATGAATGAAAAGGTTGGAGCGACCTGGGCCAAGGAAGCCGTACAGACGGTTCACATCAAAGCCGGCATGACGTTGATCCTTGAAGCCGGCATGCAGCTCTCGTTGAAGGGGCCGGGAGGCTTTGTGGATATCGGACCCTCCGGCGTGTCGATTCAGGGAACCATGGTGCTGATTAACAGCGGCGGCGCGGCGGGCAGCGGCCCGGGCGCGAGTCCGCAGAGTCCGGATGCGCCGACCGATCCAACAGCGCCCAAAGATCCCGATGTGGCCGACACCGGTTCGAAGTTCGGCACCTCGAAACAGCAGTTCAGTTAAAGGCAGCAGACGATGCCTCCAGCAGCACGAGTTGCGGATCCCACCACGCACGGGGCGCCCCTGGCACCCGGGCCGGGCAGTACCGATGTGCTCATCGGCTACATGCCGGCATGGCGCGCCATGATCGACCAGCATGCCTGTCCAGCCGTCAGCATCTCTGGCCCTGACGGCGTCGGCAACGTGATGATGGGTAGTCCGACTGTGCTCATCGACTTCATGATGGCCTGCCGCGTCGGCGACATCGTGGTGGAGAAGCCCGGCTTGGCCATGGGCCCCGCCAATCCGATCGTCATGGGCTGCATGACGGTGCAGATCGGCGAAGTCGGCATGGGTTCGCCCGTGATCGTTACTCCGGTTCCACCTTTGGTTTTGCTGGCGCAGGCGATGGGAGGCGGAGGAGGAGGAGGCAGCAGCGAAGCACAATCGAACTCGACTGCCGCACAGTCGCTGGCCCAGGCGTCGCAAAGTGGCACGCCGTTTGTCGAGCCCTGTCCCGGTTGAGAGGCGTTATCCCAAGCGGCAGGTCCTGCCGCCTAAAAAGTTTGGGCCGGTTTATGCTGTATGGCATTTCTGGTGAAGAACCTGGAAGTGGGTTGGGGCTTCCTGCTGGGGAACTGGAATCGTGCGCTTGGTCCTGGAAATACGGAGTGGTTCCTCAGCCGGCCGAACAATCGCAGTCGAATCCGGCCACTCGTTGAGCGTGGGTCGCACCTCGCGGGCTGACCTGGTCTTCGCCGACGACAATCACATGTCCGGCGTGCACTTCGTGGTGGTTTGCGATGACCGCGGCTGCCTGGTTCGCGACCTCAACAGCAGCAACGGCACGTTGCTTAATGGAACGAAGGTCGGAACTGCGCCGCTCAGCGACGGCGATACCGTCACCGGTGGTTCCACCACGTTCCTGGTGCACCTGGTGGACGAGCGGATCGCAATGGCGGCAGCTCCGACTGCGCCGGTAGAGGCCGCCGTTGCCACCACGCCGCAGGCAAAGCTGCTTGGGATGTTGCGCGAGGAGTTTCAGCCGCTGTACGCGCTGCTCGACGCCGCCATTGAGCCCGATGTGCTGAAGGTGATCTTCGAGTCGCAGGAGGAGTACCAGTCTCTGTTCGAGGGCCCGGCAGGCGCGCAGCTTACACACTTTGCGCCGTATCTGGTGCGTCTGACGAAGGAGTCTCCGCTGCTGGAGGTTCTGGTGGAGAAGGGTGGGGCAAAAGCTGGGGCGTTTACCTGACGAGCGACTGGCCTTTACCGGCGTTGCGGAACTTCCTGCGCCAGTTCCTGATGGTGAGCCTGCCCGACGGCAAACAGGTCTACTTTCGCTTCTACGATCCGCGTGTCCTGCGGCTGTACCTGCCGCTCTGCACACGCAGACGGAAGCGAACGAGTTCTTTGGGCCGGTGAAGTACTACGTGATGGAAGATCAAGCACCCGATGCATTGCTCAGGTTCTCGAACAAAGGTGTGGGAGTGGGAAGAAGAATTCTGCCGCTCGCACCGGTTCCGCCAGCAAGTGAGATGTTGCAGACTCAGATCGCCAAACCCGGGTTGCAGTAACGATGATGCTCAGGATTCGCCCGGAACAACTCGCCGTGCTTTCCCAGGGCCAGATCGAGAAGCTGGAAGACTGGATTCTTGCGCACGTTCAAAAGTTCTTCCCTAAGCAATTCGAGGCCAGGGGAGAAGAAAAGATCAAAAAGACGATTCAGTATGGGATTCAGAGATCCGCGTCTTACGGAATCACCAGCAAACGTGACGTCTGTAAATATGTTGACCTTGCGGTTGTGTTTGGCGACGACTTCGACCAGGAGTCGCCGTGGGCTTCCGCCATCCTGGGGAATGAGGCGTTGAAAAGCCCCACGGCAAAGATGGAAAGGTTGTACAAAGAGGTGAAGAAGCAGGAAAAAGAGGCAAAGAAGCAAAAGAAATTGGAAGGTGCAGGACATGCCGGACGATGATCCCGCACAGGACGGAAACGGCTCCGGACTCGGCGACGCCGAAAACGACGCCAACCAGAACCTGGGCAATGAACCCGCCGGAGGCGCCGTCCAGTCCTGCGGATCGTCGGCCCCTCCGCCCGTGGTTGTTGATCCTGATAAGAGTCACTGGATAGAGATCGAATTACTCGAAGAAGACGGCACACCAGTCCCGGGTGAAGAATACCGGGTCAAGCTGCCGGATGGCTCTCCGGTCGAAGGCTATCTTGACGACGACGGGTTTGCCGGGATTTATGGAATCGATCCAGGCAGTTGTAAAGTTACGTTTCCGAACTTAGACGAGAACATTTGGCATCCGAAATAATTTCGTCGGCTACTCCCTGGGCCAGGCGTCTTGATCTAGCGCGGCTGGGCCTGCGCGTACCGAAGCACTTCGTTGATTTGCGCGTCCGAATACTGTGCCATCGTGTCCACGACAAAACTGAAGCGCGCCTTGCTGATGCGAATCACTTCGTCAACCGCCAAATCGCATTCGCGACGCTCGATCTCAACTACATGCGTGCTAATGCGTAGCGCAATATCCCGCCGCTGCAACACGGGTACCAATAGCGGAATTACCCAGGGCTCATCTTCGTACCTCACGAATTCGATCAGTTCCGCGATCCGTGTTCCGCGGCCATCGCGCAACATCTCGCCCAGAGTTGCCTTCGCGGTGGGGTCTCCCAACTTCGCCATTCCGGCAATGATCCCATCGTGCACTTCCTGGCGCGAGTCATGGGAAAGCCGGGCCTTTAGTTGTCCGACGTCACGGGCTTCATGCATCCGCCCTATAACCATTGGGATCTGCTGCCGCACATAGCCGTCGCGAGTCAGGTTTGCATCCCACGCCGCCAGAAGTGCACCCTCATTCCCAATCGGCAAGTGCTCGTGAAGCGCATTGACGGCGTTGTCCCTTACCTGTTCATTGGAATCACCAAGTGCATGGATCAGGAGTTGCGGCGCTTGTGGTCCACCTGCGGCGGCAATGGAGTTGACGGCCAACAGACGAATCACATAGTTCGCGTCCCGCAGGTATGGCTCGATGTGAGGAATGATCGGTGGTCCGGCCTGGCGGGCATATTCTATAACCTTCGGATTTTTGGCTCGAAATAATTGGTCGAATTCGGCAGTGGTCATGGGCACAGCCTTTATCTGGGAACTCCCTTGCCCGAAGGCAAGGGCGGCGAACAAAATCCAATATGTAAAATACAGTCTCATTTCACCTGAACAGATTAGGAGACCTGAACCGCTGGCGGACCGTCATCACTTCTCCGTCAGATGTGTGGGACGGGTGATGCTTGAACGTCAGCAAGCATCCCCGGTGTCCTCGCACTATCGGATTTCCGCTGTTGTCTACCGTGTTTACTTGTCCGTAGCCAATATCATCGAGGCGGGGAGGAACGCCAGTGGGAGGAGTGACCGCCGGAGGCAAAAGATTGTTCGGGTGCATGAGGAACCGCCGGTTGTAAGTATCGACTCGTCCCGGAGAGTCTGCGTGGTCCGCGTGGGCCAGATTGAGGAAATGTCCGATCTCATGGGCGACATCATTCCCCAGTTCATGAACCAGATCGGCGCCTGCCGACCTCCGGGAGCGGAAAACGCCGTTGGCTCTTCGGAACCCATTAACGCCGACTAGGATACCGGAGTTATTTGCGCCCAGAACGCCTCGCGCCTCGAAATTGAGGCCCAGACCGAGAAATTGGTCCGTGGTATGCAAAAAGTAGATGTTGCACGTGTCGGCCTGGCGGTTCCTTGCAAACACGGTTTGAATTTGGGTGGTCCCTTGCAACGCAACATTGTCGCTGGTGAACCCATCGTCCCCAGTAAACACCTCCGGCTGAACGGCTCCGATCGTGAACTCCACACCGGCCGGACGCCAGATAGGCCGGATAATGGTGTCGAAGAGTGAGGCGGTCCCAGCGTCATCTAGGATGTTGCCGTTCACACTTGGTGCTTGACCGGTGCCCCCGCCCCCCGCTACCGTGGCTGCGGTCGCACTGTGAATGGTGCAAACGTGGGGTGTGATGAAGACGGTTTTCGGGGTGAACGTATGAGCGTCTGCCTCGCAAGCTACGGCCCCCTTGGCCGATCCCAAACGTATCTGGAGCTTCGAGCCTGTGGTTGTATCCGCCAAGGCGCGAACAGAAAATATCCCATCGGCGGGCAGCGGTCCGCCCCCGGCAGGTTCATGGATGGCCACCTGATTCCCTGTGGCAGTGACAAATAAGGGCACACCGTCGTCGAGATCCTCCCGGACCACCTTCAGCCTTACCACATCTCCGACCGTTGTCCCAAATAATGCGCCGCGAGCATTATCGATATTAAGACCGGCGGCGCGATTGTTCACCCAACCGCGATCGTCCACGTCCGGCGCGTCCAACTGCGGAACGCCACGGACGGCGCGGTCCACACGAAGGGGTACGATAATCTGGAACCTGTTTTGCACGTGAACCTGAATCGCCATCCCTAGACTCCCGCCGCTGCCGTCAGAGCATTCCTCGTATTGTTATCTGCAACACTGCTTATGGCGTTCGCGCTGCCAGCTGCGTTGATCGCGTTAGTATCGGCTTGAAACTCCAGGATGGAGCGGTCCATCTCCTGGATGGGCACGGCAGCACCATCCACTCCATTGCCTTCCGAGCCCGAGTGGCCGATATGGTAACCCAGCATACGCAAACGCCGTTGTTGACCTGCCGGTGTCGCGACGGCCTCAGCAGCGTCATCGCGAATCCTGACGATATATTGCGCTGCCGCTCCGCCACCCAATACTTCTAGAGTGGAAACTCCTCCCAGGATTTCCATTTTGATCTTGCCATCAGCGGGTGTGGTGCCGGTTTGCATCAGCGCCCCGGTATTATCCAACACCCGGAAATCAGCCCCGCTTATCCCCCGAACGTCTCCGCTCGGCTTGCCAGGCGACATCTGAAAGAAAATCTCGACAGTTCTCACGTTGATCGTGTTGAAAGTGCTGGCCCCGAGTGTCTGCCGCGCGATGAAACTCATTGCCCGAAGTTGTCCTTGAGTTTTGTCCTGAGGTTGTCGTCAATCGTACCCGTGACCGCAAGTCCTTCCCGAGCCTGGTACCCGCGGATTGCAGCGGCAAGATTTCCGTCCGCATCATAGCCCAGCAATACTAGCCGTTTGCGCACGCCCTCTTCCGTGTCGATGGGGTCCAGTGTGCCAAAGTTGAGGTGGTAGGTGCGTTTGGACGTCCCCTCTCCAACTACGAGTGTTCCCTCGGCGGCACCTGGAGGGATATCCGCTTGCAGGAACCCGCCGCCGTCGGTCGCACCCTTTATCGTTCTTTCCGCTAATTGAAGCTCGTACTTTAGGCCCACGCGGGGCTGGTCGTCCAGCAAAAGCCGGATCTTGATGTGAGTCGGCTCCACTTGTTTTGCAAACTGGTGACGTGCATCGGTGGGCCGCGGCTCTTCCCTGATCGTCTTGTCCGGAATATTCACCACGTCCCCCGGATACAAAACGCTGGGGTCCTTACGCAACTGTTTTAGCTGCGCATTAACGGCATGGTCCCAAAGCGTCTTCCAGGAAAAACCGTATTGCGCCGCGATACTGGAAAGGCAGTCACCTTGTTCTACAGGATGCTGCGTCGGCATAGGAGCAACATTCTCCTTTCGTGTATTTCCGCAAACGCCAGCCGAGATTGTCAGCGGGGACCAGGCTTCCTGGCGGCAAAATCATACACCTTGGCCCGGAACAAGGCGCAGCTTTTAGACGAACGCGGATGGCGAGACGCGATGGCAGCTGTCTGGGTCGGAGTCGGCATTAGGATGGGAGACAAATGCCCTCTTGAGGAGTTATAACAATGGTCCTGGCTGGGGTGTGCGGCTCAAATCGAGGAACCGCAGATCGCTCGCCGCTGAGGCGCCTTGGGATGACAGATGCAAGAGAGGGACGGCCGAGGGAGGAAGCACCTTGCGGCGCATTTTCGACGTGTGCTGAGCACACATTGCGAGAGATACGCCGCTTTAGGTTCGAATCTTGCCTAAGTGTCTGACTTCGACGTCACCTTCTAGTTGTTGATGTCCTGCTTCGACTCCAGGCGCTTGATCAGCGCCTCCACGCTGGGTTTGGCGCCATCGGGAGCCACCGTCAGACAGGCGCGCATTTCGGTTAGCGCCTTGTCATAGTTACCTTCGCTGGTGTAGATGCGGCCCAGCGCGGCGTGCGTGATCCAGTCATTGGGATACTTCTTCGCCAGGTCTTTATAGACCGCAATCGCCTGCGTCTGGTCTTTGGCGCGCTGCAATCCGCGAGCGTACTGGTAAAGCTGTCCGGCGTTCGCCATGCCTAGAGCCTTGTTGCGGGTAGTCGTGGCTTCCTGCGTCTGTCCCATGGCGTCGAGAACGCGCGACTTGGTCATCAGGTTGTCATAGCGCTCTTCCACCTGGATCGACTGGTTGGCGTCGGCCAGCGCCTGCTTCAGGTCGGTCTTGTTGTCGACCAGGTAAGTTGCGGCTTCATCCCACGCTTCCCAGGTGTACTGTTGCAGGCCGCGCATCTGCTTCGGGCAGGCTGGCGTCAACGATCTCCGGCACATTCACCGACACGGTGAATGGAACCGCAACTTTGTCCCAGGTCATTGTCGCCACCGCTGAATCCGGCTTGAGCTGATCGAAATCATAAGTCAGGGCGTCGCGCGCTTCGCCGGCGGCGGGCTTCACCGTGACGCGCAGCGCGTCTTCTTTCTCGCTGTAGCTGAAGCTTCCCCACGCGGTGTTGGTCTTGGAGAAGATGACGGTCCATTCATTCTCGCCGGGGATCATGTGCAGGCCGTAAGTACCGGCGGCGAGTGGCTTGCCTTCGATGGTCACCGGATCGGTAAAGGTGATGGTTGTGTTCTCGTTGGCTCCGGCGCGCCAGACTTGTCCATAGGGAACCAGGCCGCCCCAGATTTTGCGGCCATTGGCCAAGGGACGGTGATAGTTGATGGTGATGTCGGTGATGCCGATGCGCTGCGTAACGGTCGCGTGCTGGCTCTGCCGCGGCAGCTGAAGCAACGCCGACTGGGCCTGGCACAAGCTCGCGACCAGCAGAAGACTGGGAACAACAAGGAATCTGAGTTTAAGCATGAGACGCTCCTGGCAATGGTGATCTGAAGATAGTCCTGCAAAGAAAAATGGCCGGTCGAAAGCTACCATTTGCCCCGCATGATGGACGCGCCGAGCCGCGAAACTAAAGCACAAAGGGACGAATCGCAGTCCGCCAATCGCCAGGCCCATGCTAGCGGGGTGAGAACTGTCGAGAAATCCCTGTCGACTGTGTCATCGTGAACGGAGCGTACCAATTTTCACACGTGGGAGCGCGCTGCTAACGCGCGAGAGAGAAATGCGTTACCTGCTGACTTGCGCGCCCGCTTCGAATACTATTCCCATGCTGCCGAACCGCCAGGTGGAAGACACAGGCGCGACTGGCAGCCTCGACACCTATGAGCGCCTGCATTCGCAGCCTTCTTCTCTCGCTGGTAATTCTTGGCTTGTTGCCGTCTACGCTTTGCGCGCAGCCGAGCTTCAGCAACTGTGAAAACTCGGGCCCGCTGACGCTCTCCGGCCCGGGCCGCAACTGGCAGTTTCTCGACGCCGTCGGTCCGCACTCCGGCTTGCTCGGCCGCGAGGATGGCAGCTTCGAGGCCTGGGTTTATCCGTTAAAGCTGTTTCGCGATTTTCATCTCAGCTTTCGCACCGGCGATCGCGTGATCCCCGCCGCCAGCCTGCCGCACAGCATCACCATCCGTCCGGAGTCGACCTCGATTCGCTATGTCTCCGACACCTTCTCGGTCTGCGAAACCTGGCTGGCGCCGCTGCAGGAGACCGGAGCGATCATAACGCTGGAAGTCGAGAGCGCCGAGCCGCTGCAGACCGTGGCTTCGTTTGCTCCTGATGTCGACTGGATGTGGCCTGCCGGATCGGGCGCGACCTACAGCACCTGGGATGACGCTCTGAAGGCCTTTCGCTTTGGCGAGGAAGAGCACCGATTTTATGCGGTGGCGGGCGCACCCGGAGCGGCCGGCATTCTTGCGGCCTATTCCACGGACTACTCCTCATCGCCGAACGACACCTTCGAATTCGGCCCGCCAGTAAAAGGCCGCGCGACGTATCGCTTCGCTCATCGCCGCCTCGTTCAAGCAACAAGCAGAGGCCGACGCGCTCTATCAGAAGCTGCTCACGCAAGCGCCCCAACTCGAGCAGGAGGCAAAGCAATATTACGAACACTATCTCGCCACCACGGTTTCGCTGTCGCTGCCCGATCATGATTTGCAAGCGCAATATGACTGGGCCCGCATCAGCACGGCGCAGGGCGTAGTCGACGACACCTTCGCCGGACTCGGTCTAGTCGCGGGATACAACATCTCGGGCTACAACCATCGTCCGGGTTTCGCGTGGTTCTTCGGGCGCGATTCGATGTGGACCTCGTTGGCGCTGAATTCCATCGGCGACTTCGCGACCACTCGCACTGCACTGGAATTTCTCTCGAAGTATCAGCGTGCCGACGGCCGAGTGCCGCACGAGATCCCGCAGACGGTCGGCCTGGTGAAAGACTGGTTCACCGCGTATCCCTATGGCTTCGCCTCGGCCGACGCCACTCCTTTATATGTGATCGGCGCAGCCGACTATGTGCGCTCCAGCGGCGACCTCGACTTCGCACGCGAGAAGTGGGACAGCCTGTGGCGTGCCTATCAATTCCTGCATTCAACTTACGGCGCGAATGGCCTGCCGCGTAACGAGGGTGTCGGTCACGGCTGGATTGAAGGCGGCCCGCTGCGGCCGCCGGTCTCAACCGAGCTTTATCAGGCCGGCGTCGGCGCTGCCAGCCTGCAGGCGCTGGCCGATGTCGCCCGCCTGCTGGGCAAGAACAATGTCGCCGACGCGCTCACCAAAGAATTCAACGATCAGACGGCGAGGATCGAAGCGGCGTTCTGGTCTCCGCAGAAAAACTATTACGGCTACGCGCTGGACGAGAACGGCAAAGTTATCGAGCGCCCCAGCGTGCTGGGCACGGTACCCATGTGGTTTGGCCTGCTCAACCCGCAGCATGGCGAGTCGTATCTCAACGTGCTGGCGGCGCCGGATCAGCAAGCCGACTGGGGCATGCGCATCATCTCTGAGCACGATCCTCTGTACGATCCTTCCGGCTATCACTTCGGCAGTATCTGGCCGCTGTTCACGGGATGGGCCTCAGTTGCAGAGTATCGCTACCACCGCAGCGCTCCCGCTTACCTGAACCTGCGCGCCAACGCTCAACTCGCCTTTGATGGCACCTTGGGACGCACAACCGAAGTCCTCTCCGGGCGCTTTTACACGCAGGCGGTGCCCAGCACGCCGCATCAGATCTGGTCGTCCGCCATGGTGGTCAGCCCTATCCTGCGCGGCATGATGGGTCTCTCCGTCGACGCAATGACCTCCACCGTTCACTTTGCGCCGCATGTGCCCGCCAACTGGAACGACTTCGCCATACAAAACGTCCCCTTGGGCGCCAGCGGCGCAACGGCTGCGACAACGTTGAGCCTGACCTATCACCGCGCTCCCGACGAGATCACGCTGCAGATTCAGCGGCACGGCGACAAGGCAGCCACCCTCGACTTCTCCCCGGCATTCAGCTTACGCGCGAAGATCGTTTCCGCCGAGGTCAACGGGCAGACCGTTCCGGTGCGCGAGGCGCAACCCGCGAACGACATTGATCAGCATGTTGCGCTGACCGTACCCATCACTGCCAAGAGTTCCACGGTTCGCGTCCGCTTCCGCGATGACTTCGGACTGGTGTATCCGTATCGCGCGCCCGCGGCAGGCGCCGTCAGCTCGAACCTGAAGATCGTCTCCCAGCAGTGGAACACAACGCATGATCGTCTGGAGTTGCAGATTGCCGGAGCGGGCGGCGCAAGCTATGAGATACCGCTGACCGGCGATCTGACGGGAGTCACCGTCGACGGCGGCGAGCTCAATCGCCAAGGCGCGTCGCCGGTACTGAAGGTTGCATTCCCGCCTGGCCCGTCGGACGAGTTCACCACGCGCGCGGTGGTGTTGCAGTTCCCCAAACGCTGAGCAAATGGGAGGAAAGCGGGTGCCTTGAGTAGTTGTCATCACGAGCGGAGCGAGGGATCCGCTTTTCCCGTGCGTTGCTAAAAAGCAGTTCCCTCGCGCCAACCCCGGGGGCTCGTAATGACAATTACGTCTACCCTTCCATCGTCTCCGCCATCTCCAGCAGCTTGGTGACGGTGTTCCAGTTCCTGCCCGTGCCTTTCTTCTTCAGCACCTTGTCGAGCAGCGGGGGCAACTTCGAACGTCCCTGGCCATCCGGAAAGTAGATATAGAGCTCGCGGCCATCGCAGTGCACCTCTTCCGGGCCGGCCTTGATCTTTAGTACATCCGCGCGAACCTCCGCACTGGGCTCGGTCGCCAGAAACACCACCAGCAGCTTGCCCGGCTCGATGCCGGCGCGCTTGGCAAACGGGTTTCGCGCCACCACCTCTCTCAGCTCCGCCGTGGTGCGAAGCATTACGTCAGGACGAAAGTCGAGCTTTTTCTCGATGGCGTCCTCAATGCGCTTCCCCACCGTGGCCCCATTACGCTCTTTGGTGCGGAAGACGATGTTGCCGCTCTGCACATACGTCTGCGCATCGCGCAGCTCGAGCGACTCATAGAGCGCCCGCAGCGCCTCCATCTTGATTAGGTTATTGCCGCCGACATTCACGCCGCGCAGCATAGAAATCATTACGATCATGGCCAATTAGCATTGGCGCTGCTGCATGCCGCGCATCCTGAATCCAGTTTGCTTGTCTGAGTTTTCGGACCCCGCGCTCAACTAGCGTCACCGCTGCGCAGTTCGTTTGCAGACGAGCAATGTCCCGAGCCGCGAAACGACATTGGCACGGTTCGAGCCTAGTCTTCGACCTGCGATCGCATGAGCTGCGTAGCAGCGGCGTGCTTTTAGCCCGCGGCGCGAGCCCCCGTGAATATCCATTTTAAACTCTCGAGCCGCGTAGCGGCGGCACATAACCCGTGCGAAGGAAGGCAGGCAACCATCCACAACCCGCCGCCTTACGATGGGAATGACACTGTGTAGCCGTTCCGCGGCTTCCTTCATTTTTCGCACCACTACCCCGCTTGCGCCCCGCTCAACCCGCACCACCGCTCCGCGTTATTCGTGCATTCCAATTCATACCAAGCGCACACATATTTAAGCCCACGTTTCACCCCACCCAGAAACACTCCCTCAATCTTCCATCCTATTCATTCGCAATTCGCGCTGCACGCAGTGCCAAGCTTCCCCTTCATCCTTCCAACTCTTCCGCCATCTCCAGCAGCTTGTGACGGTGTTCCAGTTCCTGCCCGTGCCTTTCTTCTTCAGCACCTTGTCGAGCAGCGGGGGCAACTTCGAACGTCCCTGGCCATCCGGAAAGTAGATATAGAGCTCGCGGCCATCGCAGTGCACCTCTTCCGGGCCGGCCTTGATCTTTAGTACATCCGCGCGAACCTCCGCACTGGGCTCGGTCGCCAGAAACACCACCAGCAGCTTGCCCGGCTCGATGCCGGCGCGCTTGGCAAACGGGTTTCGCGCCACCACCTCTCTCAGCTCCGCCGTGGTGCGAAGCATCACGTCCGGACGAAAGCCGAGCTTTTTCTCGATGGCGTCCTCAATGCGCTTCCCCACCGTGGCCCCATTACGCTCTTTGGTGCGGAAGACGATGTTGCCGCTCTGCACATACGTCTGCGCATCGCGCAGCTCGAGCGACTCATAGAGCGCCCGCAGCGCCTCCATCTTGATCAGGTTATTGCCGCCGACATTCACGCCGCGCAGCATAGAAATCATTACGGTCATGGTCAATTAGCATACCGCGCGGGCTACTGTCTTCGCTTCTGCTAAGTGTTGCGCTATAGAGGCACGTGGCCATGGGTTTAACTCCTTACCAACACCACCTTCTGCCTACAGACAGCGACACGAATCCGGTGTAGAGTGCTGCGGATCAACTCCGATGTCCCTTCGCAGGAAGCCGGAAGCTCCGGATTGAGGTCTAACTTGTACAGACCTGTATTACTCCTTCTCGTACTCTCCAGCCTTCCTGCGGTTGCGATCGATGCGTGCTCAGCGCTCAATCCTATTGAGATCGCGGCGACGTTGCGCGGGCCCGGAGTAGTTGTGGTGTTCCTCGCTAAGGCAGATAAGGACCACTTGCACACTTGTATTTTTGCACGAGTTCCTAAGGCTGGAACCTTCGAGGAGAATCTCAAGCAATATCAGGCGGAAGCTCGTCTTACCTTGGTAGTCACTATCGCCTACCCCGAACCCCCCAATGCGCTTGAATCATTGAAGCCTGAGCCGGGCAGCACCGACAAGGAGGTCCCCGGTCTTGGGGACCGAGCCATCCTGCAGAGCGGGGCAAACGGCGCGCGGCTCTTCGCAGCGAGCGGCTCCAATGTGCTGATCTTAGCCCTCTACGGTGGGACCATACCCGCCAAGCGTGAGCAGGATCTGCCTATTCTGGCGCGTGAGGCCCTGGCGACGAACTTCGATGGCTGGAAGGTGACTCGATACGAGGTCGCCGACCGAGCAATTGCGAGCGATAAGTCATCCTTCGAGGCGGATCCAAGAAATTTCGCCGTCATGCTGCTTGCCATGAAGAGATTCGATGAGGCTCGCGTCTACACTCAGCGAGCCGTTGCAGCTAATCCTAATGATCCCGATGTTCTCTACGATCAAGGGGCAGTTGACTGGACTATTGCCTACAATTTGCGCATGGACATTCGAGCCAGCGACGGACTCAAACCTACAGATACCATGATGGCCGGACCTGCATGTACCCAGATTCGAACTGCCAATAAGGACAAGGTTGAAGAGGGTATCGCTGCGCTCTCGAAGGCTGTCAAGCTGCGGCCCGATTTCGGCGACGCAATGGCTTATTTGAACCTTATGTACCGGGAACGCGCGGATTACGAATGCGACAGTCCCACGGCACGCGCCGCTGACCTGAAAGCTGCTAACGAATGGGTCGATAAGACGATGGCTGCGAAGAAAGCGGAGTCAGGGAAAAGCCCTGGAAACGCGTTGTCGCTTTTCCCTCCAATCCCAGCCCCGCCCCCTATGGCCGCGCTGTTGGCCTTAGAGAGCTGGAAACCAGGCGAGAGCGCAAATCCGCAGATGGTTAAGATAACCGAGGGAGTGTCGCAGGGCTTGTTACTCCAACAAGTTCGACCTGTTTACCCGCCACTCGCTCGCCAGGCGCGCATCCAGGGGACTGTAGTATTGCAGGTGTTGATCGGCAAGGATGGTTCGATAGAGTCTCTTTCGCTTGTGAGTGGCCATCCTATGCTTGCGCCTGCGGCCATGGACGCAGTGAAGCAGTGGAAGTACAAGCCATACTCGCTCAACGGCGAGCCGGTTGAAGTTGAGACGACAATAAACGTTAGTTTCGAGCTAGCGGCGGCATACCCGTAAGGAGTGGGCGATCGAACTCGGTCAGCCAGCCAAGCCGACTTCACACGTGTCTGCGATTCTCTCGTCGAAATCATTTGGGTTTCCGTCATCAAGATGGCCCTTCCCGTTTTGGAACTGCTCTCTCAATTATGGGCTGAATTTTCTTGACTTCGCTTGCCTCACGCGCGAACGATAGTTCAGAGGTCTACGGAGAGTTGTGTTTGTCTCTTGCACCGTCTTTAGCGACCGCCGGATTGGCGGCGCTTGATCCGGTTCTTTGACAATCTCAGCCGCTTCGATCAGGTTATCCAACTGGTTAAGGCAGGTTCCCCGATGGTTGCGATACTTCGCAACTATCGCCTCCTAACTCCAATGGAATGAATATTTTGACCTCTAACTCATTTAGATGGAATATTTTGCGAGAAATTTTTCGCCAAGTTATTGATTTCAGGGAATAGGGGTGGGGGGAGGGGTATTACCTTCGAGTAATATTTTGTCCCAGCCAGGCGAGCCCGAGACTGGCGCTGGAATATTACTGTTTACTAAACACGACGAGCCCGTCGGACGAACCATGCTCGCTCCCGCGCGCTGCGACAGCCGGGAGAACTCCGACGCCAGTTTCACCGCAGCCCAGCAAGCGATTTTTGGCCGTAGACGAATCGATGTAACGATCAACGCCGCCCATTCACTATCGGTGCGGATGTGCTAAACTTCGGGCCGCCGCTTGTCGAGTTCCGGGCCTGATAGCCCTCGCGGGGTCCCGTTCCAGGCACCCATAACTCTTACCGTTCGATTCGAGACAAAGGAGCCTCTCATGGCTGACCAATTTTTGCCCGTTCCGGGCAGCGAAAAAGTCCCTCTTCCCGGCGCCACCGTGCTGGCTACCGCCAATCCCGATCAGGTGATCAGCGTATCCCTGCAATTGCGCCGCCCGAAAGATCCACATGCCGCCGACGGAAAAACTGCCATGGCCGCTTCGGTGGCCAGCCGTACTTACCTCAAGCGCGCGCAATACCACACCACCTATGGCGCCAGTGACGCGGACATCGCCAAGGTCGAAGCCTTCGCCCATGACTACGGCCTGGCCGTAGCCGCGGTTCACCACACCAGCCGCATGGTCAAGCTCAGCGGCACGGTCGGAGCTTTCAGCAAGGCGCTGCAGGTGGACCTGCGGGAATTCCAGCACGGCGCCGTCACCTATCGTGGACGCACCGGAACGATCCATGTTCCGGCCGAGCTCGAAAACATCGTGGTCGGCGTCTTCGGACTGGATGACCGTCCGGTGGCCAAACCGCACTTCCGCCAGAAGCGGAGCGGCTTCACCGCGCATGCCGCGCCGGGTGGCTTCACGCCGGTGCAGGTAGCGCAAGCCTACAACTTTCCCACTTCGGCCGATGGAACGGGCGAGTGCGTCGCCATCATCGAACTGGGTGGCGGCTACAAGACCACCGACCTGAAGACTTACTTCAAGGCGCTCGGTCTCAAGACGCCCAGCGTGAAAGCGGTTTCCGTGGATGGAGGCACGAACAAACCTGACGGCCCGAATGGCGCGGACGGCGAGGTCCTGCTCGATATCGAGGTGGTCGGCGCTACCGCGAATGGCGCCAAGATTGTCGTTTATTTCGCTCCCAATACCGACCAGGGATTCCTGGACGCGATCAACGCCGCGGTACATGACGACAATAACAATCCTTCGATCGTCTCCATCAGCTGGGGCGGACCGGAGTCGAGTTGGACGGCACAGTCGCTGACCGCTTTTAATGCCGCCTTCCAGGATGCCGCCACTCTGGGCGTGACGGTGTGTGCTGCGGCAGGCGACGATGGCTCCAGCGATGGCGTCAATGACGGCGCGCTGCACGTGGACTTTCCCGGTTCCAGCCCATACGTTCTGTCCTGCGGCGGAACCAACTTGAAAGTGGTTGCCGGCAAACCGGTGGAGACCGTGTGGAACGAGCTGGCGAACGGCGAAGGTGCCGGCGGCGGCGGCGTGAGCAGCGTTTTCCCCGTTCCCGACTACCAGTCGAAGCTGAAGCTGCCCAAGAACAGCCAGGGAAACCCGGGACGCGTCGTGCCCGACGTTTCCGGCGATGCCGATCCAGAGACCGGCTACCAGGTTCGAGTAGACGGGGTGAACACCGTCATCGGCGGCACCAGCGCGGTTGCGCCGTTGTGGTCGGGCCTGCTGGCGCGCGTCAACCAGTCTGGCGGAAAGCCGGTGGGCTTCGTACATCCCACGTTGTATGCCTCGTTTCCCAAAGGCTTCCACGACGTGACGGCCGGCAGCAATGGCGCGCCGGGCAAGCCGTACAGCGCAGGCACCGGCTACGACGCTGCCACCGGGCTTGGTACGCCCGATGGAACCGCAATCGCTTCGGTGCTTACCGGCACCAAGGCCGCGAAGGCCAAGTAACGGATCGGTCGGAAGGTGACAACCCGCGCTCTCGCAGATGCCAGGATTGGTCCGGCATCTCCGGCGGCGCGGGCTTTTTTTTACCTGTGATTTGGCGGCGCAAAAATTCCTTCATAGAATCGAAGAATGCGATTGAAGATCTGCAGCGCCGGCGAACTGGTTCTGCGCCAGCGCGCGCGGCCTCTGACCACGGAAGAACTCGGCAGCGCCGAGATCGGGCAACTGATCCAGCACATGCGCGAGACCATGAACGATGCGCCTGGCGTCGGACTTGCCGCTCCGCAAGTCGGATCGCCGCTGCAGCTCGCGGTGATCGAAGACAAGCAGGAATACTTCGCCGCAATGACCGCAGAACAACTCGCCGAGCGCGAGCGTCAGCCGATTCCCTTTCACGTGATCGTCAATCCCATCCTGCATCTGCAATCGCCGGCTGACGTGGAGTTCTTCGAGGGATGTCTCAGCGTTCCGGGATTCACCGCCATAGTTCCGCGAGCGCACCGCGTCAGAGTCGAATGCCTGGATGAGTTCGGAACACCGCGCGTGATCGAGGCTTCCGGCTGGTACGCGCGCATCCTGCAGCACGAGATCGATCACCTGCACGGAACGCTTTACCTCGACCGCATGCACAGCCGCAGCTTCTGCAGCCTGGAGAATCACAGCCGGCTGTGGAAGATGAAAAGCAGCGCCGAACTCCGCGAGCTTCTGCGCCTCGGCGACGCACCTGAGCGATGAAGCCGATACCGACGCAAATGCTCCGGCTGAGAGCGCTATACTCGATAAAGCCGGACTCATGAAATCACTGTGCGCCAACAAGTGGCTGCAATTGTTCTGCGTGTGCCTTCTCGCTGGCTGGAGCGCGGTCGCACAGACCGCTGCTCCGCCAACCGCTGTTCCGCAGACCACGATCTCAGTGCCCGCCAGCGCCGAGCGGCATCTTCGCCAGGGCTTCGCCTATGAGAAAGACGGCGATATCGACGAAGCCATCTCGGAATATCGTGACGCGATCAAGGACGATCCCAATTACGCCGAGGCGCACTATGAACTTGGCCGCTTGCTGATGGACAAGCAAGGCTATAGCGAAGCAATTAAGGAACTGAAGGAATCGATTCGGCTCAACCCGAACAACGCCGATGCGCACAACAATCTGGGACTGGCGTTGAAGCGCAACGGCGACATCGCAGGAGCTGCGGCGGAATACCGCGAAGCCATCCGGCTGAATCCCAAGCTGGCCACGGCCCATAACAATCTGGGTAATCTGCTTTATGCCCAGCGAAACTTCATCGGCGCCATCGAGCAATATCGCGCAGCATTGCAGTATGCTCCCAAGAGCGCCGATACCCACATGAACCTCGGCAGTGTGCTGGACGACTCGGGCCGGAGCGATGAAGCCATCGCCGAATACCGCGAGGCCCTGAAACTTGATCCGAGAAATGGCATCGTTCATTACCAGCTCTCGATCGTTTACCAGAAGAAGCACGATCTTCCGGCGGCGATCGCCGAGTTGAAACAAGCAGCCGCACTCAAGCCCGATTGGCCCCAGCCGCACATCATGCTGGCCACGCTGCTGAAGGACTCCGATCCTCAGACCGCCTTGAAAGAGTGCCTCATTGCTGATGGGTTGACGCACGACGCCAAACTGCACGACCGCTGCCTCGAAATTCAGAAGCAAGCGCAGTAGGTTCTGGCGCGGACGACCGGCGGAATCGAAACCGTGGTGTCCGGCATCCACATGAACCGAGGCATTATGGATTCCCTTCATACTTTTCTGCAGGACACTTTGCCCGGTCCGTTATCCTCGCAGTCCGATCTCGGGGTTCATCCCGATCTCGGGTTGATGGATGCGTACTCGCGCGCGGTAGTCGGCTCGGTGGAGCGCGTTGGTCCGACTGTCGTGCACATCCAGGTCCGCCAGCAGCGCGGCGGCGGCACGGGTTCTGGCTTCGTGTTCACGCCGGATGGTTTCATCCTGACCAACAGCCACGTCGTTCACGGAGCGCGCTCGATCGAGGTCTCGACTCCGGCAGGCGAGCGCTTCCACGCCGAACTGGTCGGCGACGATCCAGATACCGATCTTGCCGTGATTCGCGGCGGCCACGAGGTCGTCTCGGTTCCGCTGGGCAGCTCGCGCAAACTCGCCGTCGGACAATTGGTAATCGCCATCGGCAATCCGCTCGGCTTTCAGCATACGGTGACTGCCGGCGTAGTCAGTGCTCTGGGTCGCACCATGCGCTCGCGCTCAGGACGGCTGATCGACGGCGTGATTCAGACCGATGCGGCGCTCAATCCGGGCAATTCCGGCGGACCGCTGGTCGACTCGCAAGGCCAGGTCATTGGTGTAAACACTGCGACTATCATGGGCGCGCAAGGCATCTGCTTTGCCATAGGCGCTGACACGGCGGAGTTCGTGGCTTCGCGCCTGATTCGCGATGGCCGCATTCGCCGCAGCTATATCGGAGTGACCGGACAGAACGTGTCGATTCATCGCCGCATCGTCCGCTATTACGACTTGCCGTCGGAGAGTGGATTGCTCGTGCTGAGTATCGTGCCCGATTCGCCGGCGCACCGTGCCGGGTTGCGTGAATATGACATCATGGTTCGCTTCGCCGGAAATTCCATCGCCAGCGTCGACGACTTGCACCGCATGCTCACCGAGGAGAAGAGCGGCGCGGCCTGCGAGGTGGAAGTCGTACGCGGCACCGAACTCCTGAAGCGGGTGGTGACGCCGGAACCAAGGGCGGAATGACTTTGATCGCGGCCTACATGCGGGTTCGGCGGTAATGCCGACGGGCTTTCTCGCGATTGCCGCAGACCTTCATATCGCACCAGCGGCGGCTATGATTGCGGCTCTCGTCGAGGAACAGCCACGCACAGTCGCCCGCCTCGCACTCGCGAATGGAACCGAGTTCGCTTGAAGTCAGCAGGTCGGCGGCCGATTCGGCGATCGGCCAGAGAACGTGTTCCAGCAGAGTAGAGTCGTCCCAGTTCCATCTCCAACGGTATCCGCCATTGGCGCGCGCCAGCCTGCGATGCGACAAAGCCTCCGCCGCGAACCTGTCGATCAAGCGCAGGTCATCCGCATGGCAAGACCTGCCTGCGACCTGCGCCGAGAACACTCGGTAGATGGCCTCTCGCAATGCGATTGCCTTGCGGAGGATTCTGCGGATCTCGTTCGGTCGCCGGCTCGCCTGCGCGAGCAATTGCTTGGCGTCAGCCGTTGCGATCAATTTGGACTGCCGGGCAAACGCTACCAGATCGTCGTAGCTTTCAAGGTGATCAGCGCGCTTGTCGGGATCGATACGTCCACTAAGAGTGTTGGCAAAATCAAGGCTGAGAACTCCTCCGCTGAGATCGAATCGAAATTCGGATTTATCGGAGTTCATCTTATTATTCGCTGCTCCAGGAACGCGCCAGACATTCGCTTCCCTTTCAATTGTCGCAAATGCCACGTAAGTCGAGGAACCTGATCGTCAGAGTTCGGGCACTCGTGCTTCAACTTTTAGACAAGTCTGGCGTCTCTCCACCGGGCTTGGATGTGCTGTGGCATTGCAACACATTCTTAACAGCGCGGCCTTGCCTGTATTGAATTCTGGAACGCACAGGACTACTCTACCGAGAGTAGCGGATCGAATCATGTTCCAGCGTCCCTTTCTTCTGAAACTCCTGATACTGCTTGGCGTGCTGACGGCATGCGTCCCACTGTACGCAGACGAGAGCGGGGACCGCGTGCAGTTCGGCCGCAGCATTGTTGTCGCGGAAGGAGAAACTGCCGGCGACCTGGTGTGCATCGGCTGCTCGATCCTCGTCGAAGGCGCCTGTCAGGACGTGGTCGCCGTGGGTGGAAGCGTCACGGTCAACGGTACGGTCAAGGGCGATCTGGCGGTGGTCGGCGGAGGCGTAAGTCTGGGCGAGAATGCCACCGTGAACGGCGATGTCGCCACCATGGGCGGCCGTCTGTCGCGCCATCCCGATTCTGTCGTTCATGGAAACGTCAGCACGCTCTCCGGGACTCCTGTTTTTTTGGGGCTTGCGCTGATTCCGCTTGTGCCCATCGTGCTGATCGTGGCCCTGGTGATCTGGTTAGTGAAGCCCAGCCCGCCTCGGCAGCAGATAAGAACCTGGCGACCACCTCCTGCGGCGTAACTACCATCATCGATAGTTCATCGAACGACAGCGCATACGCTGTGTCAAGCCGCTTAGAGCGCGCCGCCGCCAATCTGCTTAGCCCTTAAGTGCCAGCTTCTGCCATCTGCTGGGCAGCATGTCGCAGCCCTCTGTGCCGCACGTCACAGCTTCTGTGTCTCAGGGTCTATTCAAATGGCGAAAGCAGAAACGCGCCTGACCTCTGCTGAACGCAGCTACCTGCGCGCCACCGGCGTTCTTATGAAAAAAGAGAAGTTCAGTTCCCTGGCCGGGCTGAACAAGAAGTGGAAAACATGCGAGGTTCTTTCCCCGTCGAGGTCCACCCTCGCGAACGGCGGTCATGCAGCCATCGGCCCCGATGAGCGCTCGCAATTGATGTTCTCCGCAAACCCATGCCCCATGTGGATCTACGATCGGGCAAGCTTTCGCTTCCTGGATGTGAATGAAGCAACGGTGCGCCAGTACGGATATTCGCGGGAAGAATTTCTGCAGATGACGGTGAAAGACATCCGCCCGCCGGCCGAGGTTCCCGCGCTGGAGCATGACATTGATCAGTTCGATTGCGGGCAGAGCGAACGCGGCGTCTGGCGACATCGCCGCAAGGATGGCAGCCTTCTGTTTGCGGAGATCACAGCGTTTAAGTATGAGCACGACGGCGCCATTCAATGTGTGGTGTTGGCCAACGATGTCAGTAAGCGGGTACAAGCCGAGGAGGAACTGCGCGAGTCACAAGCGCTCTTGCAATCGCTGATCGATAACGCGCCCTTCGGCATCTGTCGCGGATCCATCGAGCGGGACCGCTGCGTGTCGGTCAATGCCGCTTTCTGCGAGATGCTGGGAGGCTACACTCCGCAGGAGCTGATGGGCCTCACCTTATCGACCCAGGTCTACGCCGACCCCAAAGACCGAGGCCGGGTGCTGGAGCTGTTGCGGCGCAATCGTAGGGTACGGGCTTTCGAAACCAGCATGCTGCGCCGTGACGGCAGCAAGCTGCGAGTACGTCTCTCCGGAGTTCTCACCCACTCGGCTCAGGGCGACGAGAGTTTCTTCGAAGGATACGTTGAAGATTTGACGCAGCAGAGCTCACTGGAGCAGCAGGTGCGACAGGTACAGAAGCTGGAGGCCGTGGGACGGCTGGCAGGCGGAGTGGCGCATGACTTCAACAACATCCTCGTTGTTATCAAGCTCTCCACCGAGCTCATGCTTCGTCAGGTCACGCCGGAGAGTCCGTTGACCAGGCCGCTGCTTCAGGTGTCGCGTGCTGCCGACCGCGCCGCCGCACTCACCCGCCAGATGCTGGCGTTCGGCCGGCAGCAGATGATGCAGGTGCGCACCTTGAACCTGAATACCGTAGTGACTGACATTTCGCACATGCTGCGCCGAATTATCGGGGAAGATGTGCGTCTGGTGACCCATTTGTCGGAGACGCTGGCCAATGCCAATCTTGATGCCGATCAGTTGGGACAGGTGATTCTGAACCTGGCGGTCAACTCCCGCGACGCCATGCCCAACGGCGGCACGTTGCACATCGAAACCCAAAACGTCTGTCTGGACAACACCTATACCCGCGAACACCCTCCGGTGGTGGCTGGCAACTATGTCATGTTGGCGGTGACTGACACCGGAACCGGCATCGAGAAATCGGCTCTGCCCCATATTTTCGATCCCTTCTTCACCACGAAAGAAGTCGGCAAGGGCACTGGCCTGGGACTCTCGATCGTCTACGGCATCGTCAAGCAGAGTGGCGGCTACGTCTGGGTGTACAGCGAGCCCGGCCACGGCACAACCTTCAAGCTGTACTTCCCTGCAACCAGCGCCATTTCGGAGCCGCAGAACATCCGCGAGGGCAGTCTTCGGACGGAAGGGCAGGTTGTACTGCTGGTGGACGACGATGCCGTCGTACGGACTAATGTGCATGAGTGCCTGGAGCAGCTAGGCTATCGTGTATATCAGGCGGAGAGCGCAGAGGCAGCTCTCGTGGTCTGCGAAAAGCTGGGCGGCGCCATCGATCTGGTTCTGACCGACCTGGTAATGCCGGGCATTGGAGGACACGGGCTGGCCAATCAGTTGGCGCAGCTTTATCCGAAAGTGCGCGTGCTGTTCATGTCAGGCTATACGGAGGACAATGCGGCGCGACGCTCCATCCTGATGAACGGCAGCCTATTCCTGCAGAAGCCGTTCAGCGTCGCAGATCTTTCGTCAGTCATTCAACAGGCCCTGGAACCCTCGCTGGTCCCTAACTAGCGGGTAGTCCCGCGAGACCGAGGGCCTGCTGGGCGCGCGCATGCCAGGGCAGTTCCACCATTGCTGTATCCCCAAATGAGATCGGATAGAGTGGCGCTTCAGAGGTACGTCCCGACGAACTCCAAATAGACTTGGTGGCCTCTGCCCGTCTTTCACGGGCTGAAGCCACCGAAAATAGAAAGCCTGGCCGCGGAACGCGTGCCCGAAGGCACGCTCTACCGGGGACACAGCAACTCACAACCTGTTCTAGTTCCACGATGTGGGATACAGGTAACAGCCGTCTCTCGGAGAAAAGCAGGTTCCTCCACTACGGGGCTGAAGCCCCTCCGGTCGGAATGACGAAAAGTTGATTGAGGCAAGGCACGATACTTCTTTCCAGAGGTAATAGTCCCACAACGTGGGATGACAGGTAACAGCCGTCTTTCGGAAAAAACAGGTTCCTCCGCTCCGGGGCTGAAGCCCCTTCGGTCGGAATGACGAAAAGTTGATTGGGGCAAGCGCACGATACTTCTTCCCGGGAGGTAATATCCCACAACGTGAGATGACACCTCTCCCGCGGATCATCGGGCGATGTCCTGGCGACCCTATTTTTTGGGCGGATCTTGCGGTTTGTGCCCTTATTGCCTCATCTGAATCGCCTTGCGGCTACTCGTCTGTCCAGGTTTCGTTGAACTTCCAATTGGCTCGCATTTCTATTCTTCCTGCAAAATAGAAATGCGGAAGCGCGCTTCCACGGTTCGCCAGGGTATCCGTAAACTCAAGATGCCTATGTTCTCTCCCGGGAGGGGCCCTCATACTGAGTGGTTTACACCGGACGGTCAGGGACCGGTTTTGACCGGAAACATTAACTAGCGTACCGCTTTAGTTTCGATATTGCCGAGGCCTAAGCAGTGATGTGCGTCACATCGGAAAATTACTAAAGTTTAGTCTGAAACGATTGGGGCTGGAGCACATTCAGGGACTGGATCGACCGATGGAACCGGCCTTCCCGGAAAATGTCGCGAGTGGTACCTCACGCCGGCGAATCACGATGTACCGTCTTGACGTTATAGCCAGCCTTGGCCAGGCGTTTGGAAACATCTTCGGCAATCATCACCGAACGGTGTTGTCCGCCGGTGCAGCCGAAAGCGATGGTCAGGTAGCTTTTGCCCTCTCGAATGTAGTGGGGAATCAGGTAGATCAGCAGGTCGGAGATGCGCTTGATGAACTCGCGCGTCTGCGGGAACGAGCGAATGTATTTCGCTACTTTCGGATTGCGTCCAGTCAGCGGACGGAACTCCGGCACGAAGTGCGGATTGGGCAGGAAGCGCACATCGAATACCAGGTCCGCGTCCTCGGGAACGCCCTCCCGGAAGCCGAAACTCACGCACGAGATCAGAATATTTTTTTCGCTCTTACCGCCCAGGAAGCGCTTCGTCAGCAACGACCGCAATTCGTGAACGTTGAACCTGGTGGTGTCGACGACCAGGTCAGCCAAGGCGCGTACGGGCAACAACTGGCGCCGCTCGTCTCGTAAGGAGGCCTTCACCGATTTCTGCCGGCCCAGGGGATGGGGGCGCCGTGTCTCGCTGTAACGGCGGAGCAGCACATCATCGTCCGCCTCGAGATACAGTACGGAGGTCTTCATCGACTTGCGCAATTCGCGAAGCACCTGGGGAAATTTCTCCAGGCCTTCACCCTCGCGAATGTCGACCACCAGGGCGGCACGCTCGATTTCCAGGGTGTCGCGCACCAGGTCGGCGAAATTGGCAATCAGGCCTACCGGCAGATTGTCGACGCAGTAGTAGCCCAGGTCCTCAAAGGTTTTGAGGGCAGAAAGTTTCCCGGCGCCACTCATGCCGGAGATGATCACCAGTTCATGCGGATCACGGAGATGCTTCCGCCCGGGTTTGGGAATGCGCAAGACGGTTTTTCGACTGGCTCGTCCAGTGGCGCGTTTGGGTGAAGACATAGCTTTTGGATGCCCTTCTGGGCCGAGAGTAGCAGAGTTGACCGGGAGTCGCCAGCAGGTATGGCTGCTTGTTTAGATACCGCAATCGGTAACGTCACACTACGTTTACACACTTTCCGAAATTGAGGTTTAATGGCAGGGCCGATCGCTGGATGGCGAATACGTTAAGCGGCTAAGCCAAAAGTAAGTGAATCATGCCACGAACCTCTCTGGTATGCTTTCGAGTTTGCCTCTTGCAAGCGGCAAGCTTAGAAAGGTTCTCACTTGCCCGTGAATCCTGTAATGCTGGTCCATGGCGGAGCCTGGGCCATTCCCGACGACATGGTTGACGCTCACCTGCGCGGCGTAGAGGCTGCCGCGGCCGTGGGCTGGCAGATCCTGCAACGCGGTGGAAGCTGCCTGGATGCCGTCGAAGAAGCGGTTGTAGCCATGGAGGAGGACGAAACCTTCGATGCCGGCCGCGGCTCCTTTCTCAACATGGACGGCCGGGTGCAGCTCGATGCCAGCATGATGGATGGAGCGACCCTGCGTGCCGGGGGCGTCGGCTGCGTGGAGCGGATTCGCAATCCGATTCGAGCGGCGAAGAAGGTACTCACCGAGAGCCCGCATGTGTACTTTGTCGGCGAGGGCGCCGAGCGCTTCGCCCATGACCACGGCATCGTGCTGTGCGCCAACAAGGACCTCATCATCGAGCGCGAGGTAGCGCGCTGGCGTGACGCCAGGAAACAGGGCTATCTGCAGATGCCCGACGAGTTCGGACCCATGCGCTCGCATGACACAGTCGGTGCCGTGGCGCGAGATCGCGAAGGCAACATCGCGGCAGCCACGTCCACCGGCGGAACTCTCAACAAGGCTCCCGGCAGGGTAGGCGACTCGTCGCTGATCGGATGCGGGTGCTACGCCGACAACCTTAGTGCCGCCGTCTCCACCACCGGATGGGGCGAACCGATGATTAAGCTGGTGCTGAGCAAGTGGACCGCCGACCGCGTGGAACAAGGCACGGAGCCGCAGGAAGCGGCCCAGCGCGCGCTTTACTATCTGAAAAGGCGCCTGAACGGCCATGGCGGCATGATCGTCGTTGACACCAAGGGGCGAATCGGGATCGCGCATAACACGCCCAGGATGGCCTGGGCCGTTCAACTCGAAGGCAAACCATCCTCAGGAATCAAGTTCGGGACGGCTGAATGATTCGTCACTCAATTTCCCGCTTGCCTTCGTGCCCATCCTGATGTAAAACCCGACAGTTCCGATCACGGCCAAAATCCTGGCCAGAAGATGTTCGTCGCCGCATCGATATGAGGCGATCTCCCGCATGGTGGAGAGTTTGCGGCGCGGCAGCGTGCGGAACTGTCGATCCCGGGGGGAACACCAATGAAGCTATCGTGCAGAATCATTCGGCTGTTGGTAGCAGTGGTCTGTCTCGCCGGCTGGGTTGGAGCGCAAGTCCAGACGGCAGAACTTCATGTTGTGGTGAAGGATGCCAAAGGCGCGGTCGTGCGCAATGCCACAGTCACCGTGGAGGATCAGGCGCGAGGTTTGTCTCGCACCACCGCCACCTCGGACAGCGAAGGCCAGTACATTCTGCTCTCGCTTCCTCCCGGCCAGTACACGGTAACGGTGGAAGCTCCGGGATTCGCCAAAACGGTGAATCGCGATGTTCGTCTGCTGATCGGCCATACCGAAGAACTTCCTATCACGCTACCGGTAGCGGGCGCCAACGAGACGGTGGAGGTCACCTCCGAAGCCGAGTTGGTAGAGACCACGCAAACTGCCTCCAGCACCACGATCGATCAGACCAGGATTTCCAATCTGCCGATCAATGGCCGCAACTACATCAATTTTGCCCTGACGAATTCGCAGTTGGCTCGCGACGATTCGCCCAGTATCGGTGCTGCGCCCACCTCCGGCCTCAATATCGGCGGCCAGCGAGCGCGCAGCAACCTGGTGAACATTGACGGCACCAACGCCATCGACAACTCCACCAACGGCGTCCGTTCGACGGTATCGCAGGATGCAGTACAGGAATTCCAGATCATCACGAACGGATATGCGGCTGAGTATGGACAGGCCGCCGGCGGCGTTATCAACATCATCACCAAATCGGGCAGCAACGACTTCCATGGCAGCGCCTTCGGATACCTGCGCAATCGATATATCCAGGCCACCAATCCGTTCAGCAATGTCGATCAGCCGGCCTATACCCGGGTTCAAGCCGGTATCACGGCGGGCGGGGCCATCAAGAAGGACCGTACTTTCTGGTTCTTCGGTTTTGAAGGCACCGACCGCCACGAAACTGGATTTAACGACATTGGCGCCAATAACTTTGGCCTGACAGCCAACTCGGACATCACCCGTTTTGTCTCCGCCGCGATTGGCAAGCCCTTGCCGCCGGGCTACGTGGTGGTGCCGGTTACGCCGGAGCAGGCCGCATTTCTGGCCGTCGCCCCCATCAACCAGTCGACGATCGGATACGCCCTGGCCACCGGCATGAGCGGTCCGGTCGCGATCACCGGCAAGAATCCCTTCACCTCGATCATTGGGCTCGGACCTAACTTTTTCTCTCCAACCGTTTCGGGCCAGTTCGATCCGCTGCCCGCTTCGTTCGTTCCGTTGCAGTCGGTCGAGGGGAACTTTCCGATTTCGGAGCTGACCGGGATTTATTCGCTTCGCCTCGACCACAAGCTCACCAACAACCAGCAACTGATGTTGCGCGGCAGTGTGAGTCCCAGCGAGGTCACCGGTATCGAGGTCAATGCGCAAGGGCCGCAGAACTTTGGACAGAACGCCTGGTCGCGCACCTCGGCTCAGGATTATCACGACTGGAGCATTCTCGGCGAGCACACCTGGACCATCGGCAGCAATAAAGTGAACGAGTTCCGCTTTCAGTATGCGCGGCGCAGCCTCGACTACACCTACTCCAGCGCACCCGGAGGCAGCGACGTTGCCGTGAACATTCCAGGATTCGCCTTTATCGGCCGTGAGCCGTTCTCGTACGTCAATCGCACGGAACAGCGGTATGAAGCGCTCGACAATTTCTCGATCACCAAAGGCGCGCACAATATCAAGTTTGGTGTGGACAACAACTTCCTTCCACTGTCGGCCGACTTCACGGTGAACTTCGGTGGCCTCTACGACTTCGGAAGCATTGGCCTGGCCAATGGCGTTCCCGCGTTGAACCCCATTCAAGCCTATGGCGTAGGTATTCCGCAGTATCTGGTGCAGGGCGTAGGCAATCCGCACGATTCGTTTAACAACGACGCGCTCGGGCTGTTCGTGCAGGACTCCTGGCGCATCAAGCCAAACCTCACCATCAATTACGGGTTGCGCTACGACATCGAGTTCACTCCCGTGTTTCCGGCCACTACGCCCATCGCCGGCGCAGCGTATAAGGCCCTCAACATCGTGCAGGGCATTCCGCGCTCCACCAAGGACTTTGCACCCCGCATCGGCTTTGCCTGGGACATGTTCGGCGATGGCAAGACTGTCCTGCGCTCGTCGTACGGAATGTTCTATGATCATCCGCTGCTGGCGCTGGCCTTCGACTCTGACGTTGCCGACGGATCGCAAGCTCCCCAGTTGCTCCTTTTCGGGGGAGCACTCACCCCTTGCGACGTCACCAACCCCATCAGTACGTTGACGGCTTCGAATGCGTTTACCGGACGCCTGGGATGTTTGCCGGCCTCATTCACCTATCTTCCGGGACAGCAGCGCTTCAACCCGACGCCGAACACCCCATCGATCTGGGTGAACCAGAACTACTTGAATGCCAACCCGCCGGTGCCGCTGTCGAGTCTTCCGTTCGGCTATCCGACCGGAGCGAACTTCAAGTACGGCTACTCGCAGCAGGCCAGCCTGGCTATCCAGCACGAGTTCGCCAATAACCTTGCACTTACTCTGCAGTACAACTTCAACGGCGGCCGGCGGCTGTATCGGCCGATCAACGTCAATGCTGCGCAGGGTAATTTGATCATTCAGAACTGGGTGAACGTGATGACGGATCCCACGGTATCCCAGGCGACAAAAGCCGCGTTTCAGGCGAATCCGCTGGCGGTGAATACGGCTGGAATCAACCCGCTGACGGGCGGCATCTACGTTCCGGCGGCGCTGATGAACTTCTTTCGGCCCAGCGGCCTGAACCCTACGCTTACTCCTTACACCCCACCACAGGTGCTGGCGCTTGCCAACGCAGTATTGGCGCAGAACGGCCTGGGAGTGGGCGTGCCTGTCCCCTTCAGCGACGAGGTCGCCAATGAATCAACCGGAACCTCCAGCTATAACGCCTTCACGGCCAACTTGCAGAAGCGTTTCTCCGGCCACTACGAGTTCCTGGCGTCGTATACCTGGTCACACGCAATCGATGATTCCACCGATCTGCAGGCGACGCTGGCGCCGCAGAACAACTACGATCCCAACGCCGACCGTTCAACCTCGCTGTTCGATCAGCGTCATCGCTTCGTCTTCAGCGCGGTGTATCAGAGTAATAGCCAGGGCAGTGGATTCAAGGGCGCGATGCTGAGCAACTGGACCGTCGCGCCGATCCTCGAATTTGGTTCCGGCCGTCCGTTCAATATCGTCTCGGGCTCGGACACCAACTTCGACTTCGCCTCCACCACGGATCGCCCGAACGTCGCCTACAAGGGACAGTACGACTCGTGCGGCGATCTGGCGTCTCCTTCAAAGTATTCGCCTACGGGCTACCTGATTCCCACCTGCTTTGCCGATGCGCTGGTGACGGGCGTGGTGCCCAACCTCAACGGCAATCTGAGTCGCAATGCCGGTCTCAAGCCCTGGGTGTTCTTCAACGACATTCGTTTCGCTCGCACCTTCAAGCTGCACGAGAACCTGCAACTCCAGGGGATCATGGATATCTTCAACTTCATCAATAAGTACAACGTGGCTGACGTGAACCCGATCTGGAATTCGGCGGGAACCCCGACCGCGGCTTACGATCCGCGGCAGTTCCAGTTTGCATTGCGGTTGACCTGGTAGTCTTTTCGGTGTCTTTGAGAAAGGTGCGGCGCTCTCTTCGGAGAGCGCCGTTTTATTGCGAAGGGTTCGATGGGCGAACCTATTCGTTTATCTCGATCACCAGTTACTCAGTTGCCGGCATTCTTGACAGTGAAGTTGCTTGGCACCTGGAACAGCGACGGGTCGGGATCGCCCCGCTTGATGTCGGTTAGGCGATAATCCGTTTCGCCGAAGCGCGGATCATTGCGCTTGCTCAGGATCACCATCTGCAGATCGGGTGAGGTCCACACCTCCGAAGTAATTTCCAACGGACGTTCGTTGCCGATCTGTCCTGCCGGAATGGTGTGCGTGGTGCGCGTTCCCTCAGCCGTCACTCCTTCGATCACCTGCGTGCCCAGCGATTCGGTCTTGATCTGGCTTGGATCGTTGGAGGAATCAACCCAGATTCTCTGCTCCACGCCGGGATTGCTGCCGGAGACGATGACTCTCTTTTCGACGTTCATGGTCGCCATACCGGGGCCAGCCTGCTGGCGGGCTATCACTACAGGTCCCGGTCCGGCCCCGCTCGCAAATGCGGCACTGCCGGGAGCGCCCTCGGGAATTTTCATGACCCGCGCTGTCTGGTTGTTCAGGTCAAGAATGTAATTGACCTTGGCAACCGGATCCATGATGAACGCCATTTTAGGCGCATTGGTCGCCAGCGGGCCAATGTTGCTGATGCTTTCCTGCCGCCGGGTTCGCCCTTGGCTATCGCGATAGAGCAGCGACTCGGTCTTATTCACGATGCGATTGCCATCGGCAAGAACCTGGATGGTTTCTGTCGTGGCGGTGGCACTATAAGGAGCGCCCAATACCGGTTTGCTGAAGTCGGCGATGGCGAAATAGCCAGTGCTGACTTTGCCGTCGGCAAGCGTCTGCGAGCGGAAGAACACGTTGGGCGGCGCCCCGGCGGTGGCCGCTCCAGCCGGTGGAAGCTGCTGCATGAACATGGCATCGGGTCCAGGTGCGGCGGGAACGCCCTGCCCCACGGCGAAGGCGCACAACAGAAGACTGCTTGCGATCAGGACGACAACTTTTTTCATGGATAACGCTCCTTATTGAGTGCCTGGGTTATCGGGTGCTTTGGGTCTGAACCAATCTGACGGCGTAAGGGACTCCGTCCTGCCCCACCAGTACGTCGGTGAGGACACGCCGCTCTAGCAGTTGTTCGTTTACCGGATAGCCAATCAATTGCAGGTCAGAGCCAGGCATATCCAGCCGCACCATGCGTGACTGGCCAAGCGGGATCGCCGGATCGAACGTCGGCAGGGCAACAAAGTCTCCGGAGGCCATGGCAACCGGCGGCTCGGAACGAGTGGCTTGGTGAGTCTTCGCCGCGGCTTTCGCGGGTACCCTCTTGGGCTCAACCGCCACCGCGGGACTCCCGCCAGCGTGTGCAACCGGAGCGGGGACCGCCGCCGAGGGTCGAGCGGCTTCCTGCGCCTGGTTCGCAATCGTATTCGACATGAGATAGTTTGCCGACACGCAACCACGCGAAAGAAATCAGCAGGCAGGCTGCCACGCCCACAGCAAATGCGATGCGGTTCCGGCGACGCCGCGCATGATGGAGCGCAAACGCGCCCTTGACCCTGATGCCAACTTCCGCAGGAGCGCCGCGAGGCGAGTCGGCAGCCAGCTCGCGCAAGGCTTCCGAAAGAATTTCGTCAGACGAATTCATCGCACACACCTCATCTTGTTCAGCCGCGCTTTGAGCATGGCCCGGGCGCGGTGCAGCCGTGAGGCCACGGTTCCAGGCGGACACTTCAATATGGCCGCCGCTTCCGGATAGCTCATTTCCTCCAGATCGCACAGGACCAGCGCCTCACGATAAGGCTCAGGCAGCGCCAGCACGGACTTGTGCATCAGACCGAGCTTCTCTTGTCGATCCATCTCCGCCAGAACGTCCGGCTCGATTGCCAGCGCAGCATCGTCGCTATCCAGCATCTCGTCGTCGAGCGGCAGATCGAGGCGAGTAGCCTCCCGTTGCCGGCGCATTACGTTCCGCGCAATTCCAAATAGGTATCCCGCTAACGATCCTTTCGCCGGATCGTACTTCCGTGGGCTGTCGATCAGCCGCAGGAAAACCTCCTGGGTGACCTCTTCCGCATTGGCCTGATTTCCACTCATATGCCACGCAAATCGGTAGATGGGACCCTCGTAGCGTTCGTAACAGGCGTTGAACGCCGCCTGGTTCCCCTTGGCGAGCTGCCGGAGCAACTCTTGATCATCGTTTGGCGTTTGTGCCATTCGTCTGCCCGGCCCTCATCCTCGCATCTGATCTACATTGCAGGAAATGGGAGAGATCCTTCCAATTATTTTCTAGTCGTTTCTTGACAGAGGAACAAATGGCGGTTTGGCATCGCCGTTCGACTCCAGTTTCTTCCAGTGAGTTGACGCTTCGCAAGCACGATACAGGAAAGCGAACGCCGCTCTCACTTGACAAGCTCCACAGCGGCGAGCGCATGCTGCATGCGTACGGAGGTGTCCTTATGGCGGCTGGAAACGACCCGATTCTCACTCACCTCGGCATGGCTCACCTGGGTAGCCCGAAAGCGCTACTCGGCAAAAAAGGCGGAATGCTAGGTGAGTTCCGGGAGTTTGCGATGCATGGCAGCATGCTCGATATGGCGGTAGGCATCATCGTCGGCGCAGCCTTTGGCAGGGTTGTCAGCTCGTTCGTCTCGGACATTCTAATGCCGCCAATCGGCCTTATCTCAGGCCACTCGGATTTCTCCAACAAATTCGTCAACCTTTCCGGACATGCTTATGCCACGCTTGCCGAGGCGAAAGCCGCAGGAGCGGCCACCATCAATTACGGCATCTTTCTCAATGCCGCTTCGGATTTCGTGATTGTTGCGTTCGTGGTGTTCCTGCTCATTCGCCAGGTGAATCGGCTTAAGAGCGCAGAGACGGCTCCGATCGTCGCGACGAAAGAGTGCCCCTTCTGTTTTTCGGCCGTTGCAGTAAAAGCTACGCGATGTCCGCATTGCACATCATCGCTGGCGGCGGAATGAAGCACAGAGGTAGGAAGGCTCAATGCAGTGCGAAATATTGCCAACTGCGAGCGACGGGCTAGAGGTCACCAGGATCCAGCGACATCAAAAGTGGCGGTGGACAGGCCGACTCCTGATCGCACTAGAGCATTGAAGAATCTGATACTTCGATGAGCGCATAGCTCCCTGGCGCGGCAGAATTCACTACCTCAGCGATTCGCGGAAGCATCGGTCTGATGAGGCTCCATCTGCTTCTGCTCAGCACCACGATTGCGATCGTGCGCCTGCTCAAATTCTGCTGGTACACCAGATTCTTGTCAGTCGTAAGAAAAAGATCGAATCCCGCCTGTTCGGCAGCGTTCAGCAGTTCTCCATTGAGCAGGGTAGCCCAACCTTGCTCGTAAGCGATTTTCACCGTGTGTTGAGTCAGCACGTCCCGAATTCCGATGGGAGTTCCCTGGTAGAAGAGAATTTTCATCAACGCGCCGTGGAGCCTTCCAGACTGTGCGCGGCGAAGTCAAGCACAGCACGGACTTGTTCCCGTGTAAGGCCATCGAACATCTCCACGATGTCATCGATCGTAAGACCATCTTCGAGGTTTTCGAACACTGCAGAGACAGGGATGCGCGTTCCACGGAAGACCCACGCGCCACTAACCTTTCCGGGCACACTTTCGATGGCGGGGCATTCTGACCAGTTCAGGTCCATGTGTATCTCCCCCGCTATCGTATCGAACACTCACTTACACAAACAAGGATCAAAATCGGCGTGGTCGTGCCCCACTCGACTGCAACTTTCCCAGCACGTAGACTCGTTCGAAGGAACGCGTCATGAAATCGAAACCTGCGGCTCATGCCGACGCCACCCGCACCGTTCACTCCGGCGAAGACCGGCACGGACAGGCGGTTCCCATCACGACTCCGATCGCGCAGACCTCCGTGTTCGTAGTGCCCAAGGTAGACGACCTTCGCCGCTATGCTGCTGGCGAGCGCGACGTCTTTCTTTACTCGCGCTACGGCAATCCTACCGTCGCCGCCGCCGAGGCCAAAATCGCGGCTCTCGAAGGGGCGGAGGCTGCGGTCGCTACCTCCAGCGGAATGGCCGCGGAGATGGTCGCGACCCTGATGGCATGCAAGGCCGGAGATGAAGTGGTCTCCATGCTCGACGTCTATGGTGGCACGGTGAAGATGTTCGAGCAGGTTCTCTCGCGCTGCGGCATCCAGACGCGCTTTGTCCCTTACGGCGACCTGAAGAACCTTAACCGCTACTTTAACCGCAAGACACGCATGCTGTTCCTGGAGACGCCTACGAATCCCATCGTCCGCTGCGTCGATCTGGCAGCGCTCGCCGCGATCGGGCACAAGCATAAGGCTTGCGTCGTCGTAGATAACACGTTCGCAACGCCGATTCTGCAGAAGCCGCTCGCGCTAGGTGCTGACATTGTCTTGCACTCGGCAACGAAGTATCTTGGCGGTCACAGCGACCTCACCGCGGGCGTGCTGGCCGGCTCGAAGAAGTGGATGGACGCCGCCCGCCAGATGATGATCCTCACCGGTGGCTGTCTCGATCCCGGCTGCGCTTACCTGCTGCTGCGCGGCCTGAAGACGCTCGACGTGCGCGTCGAGCGAGCCTGCCGAAACGCCGCGAAGATCGCTGAGTTCCTGCGCGCTCACGCCAAGGTCGCGCACGTCTTTTATCCCGGCTTCGAGGACCATGATGCCCACGACTTGGCACGCCGCCAGATGAAAGACTTCGGCATGATGGTCTCGTTCGATATCCGCGGAGGCGAGCGCGAGGCCGAGCGCTTCATCGACAGGTTGAAGCTCTGGTACCTCGCCACCAGTCTGGGAGGCGTGGAGTCTACCGTGTCTTATCCCGCGCTGTCATCGCATGTTGGCCTCACCGCCCGCCAGTTGAAGTTGCTCGGGGTGTCGCCCGCCACCATTCGCCTGTCAGTCGGAATTGAAGACACTGGCGATCTGATGGCCGATTTAAAGCAGGCTTTGGCGCGGGCGTAGGCAAATCTTCGACGCACCAAAATGGTGTATACTGGTGCTATGGCGACGACAAAACGAACATCGGCAAAGCGTATCCGGCGAAGCGTAACGTTGCCCCTTGAGGTAGGGAAGCAGGTTGAGACGATGGCGAAGAAACGCCGGCTCAGCGACAATCGCATCCTGGTTGAGTTGATCGAGCAGGGGATCGAAGCTCAGAAGCAAAAGGAAGCCGCTTTCTTCGAACTGGCTGAACGTTTCCGGGCCGCAAGTGATCCGGACGAGGTAAAGCGACTGGGAGAAAAGATGGGGCGGTTTGTTTTCGGTGAATAATGCCCCAGATTGAAACCTGGTCCAGGCTGCCTGCCGCGATTCGCGATCATTTGGTTGAGCGCTGGTCCAGGCTGCCTGCCGCGATTCGCGATCATTTGGTTGAGCGCATGCATGACCGTAATATCAGTCTCACCGATCTCAATCAATTGCGGCTTTGGATGGAGTCTAGGCCTGAAGTGCCGGAAGGCCTCTGGTATAAGGACTTCAGCTCGTTCAAACTCTGCGGCGAAGGCAAGTTTCCCAAGACGTTTCTGCTTCCGGGACAGTCGGCCAAGGGAGAGGCTCTTTAGGTAAGTTGGGGGCGGGCAGAAGCTGTTCAGAGCGGGCAAACCAAAGCTGTCGTTCGCCGTCAAATGATTGAACGAACAGCAGTTAGTCACGATTGTTTGACCCCCAAAACGGCAGCGTAGTAACATCACCCGTCCACCATTACTTGCAGAGTAGTAGCACCGGAGTATTGCAGAAGGATGACGTTGCGGCAGGTTGTGCTATCGGTTGCGGTGCTGGCCATAGGGTTCATGGCCGGATGCGAGACCACCCAGCCAAAAAAGACGGCCGCAACCCCTCCTACGCAGGCCAATGCTCCAACGGTAACTTCGCCGGTCACCACCGCGCAGGCCCAGCCGACACCGAAGACCCCGGAAAACGACTCTACTAAGTCCGACCCGGCTGACGCCCTTATCGCTGCGGCCGAGCGGCAATACGCCGCCGGACAGGCCAACTATCAGGCGGGCCATCTCGAGGCCGCCAAGAGCGATTTCGATCAGGCGTTCAACACCCTGGTTTCGAGCAACCTGGACATTCGCAACGATGATCGGCTGGAGCACGAGTTCGAGAAGATCATCGAGGCAGTTCACGAACTCGAGTTGCAAGCCCTGAGACAAGGCGATGGGTTCACCGAACCGCAGTCTGAACCGGCGCCCATCGACGAAGCCAACGATGTCACCTTCCCCGTCGATCCCAACGTAAAAGCCAAGGCCGAAGCTGAGATCAAGGTCACCAAGTCCGACCTTCCCCTGGTGCTCAACGATCAGGTCGCGATGTTCATCAACTATTTCTCCAGCCCACGCGGACACGCGACGCTGGAGCACGCGCTGGCGCGCTCGGGGCGCTATCGCGACATGATCACACAGATCCTGAAACAGGAGGGTGTTCCGCTGGATCTGACCTACCTGGCGCAGGCCGAATCAGGCTTTCAGCCGCTGGCGCTGTCCCGCGCCGGCGCGCGAGGCATGTGGCAGTTCATGGCCGGCTCCGCTACTCCCTATGGCCTGGAGCGTAACTGGTGGGTCGATGAGCGGCAGGATCCCGAAATGGCAACCCGAGCGGCGGCGCGCTATCTGAAGGATCTCTACAACCAGTTTGGCGATTGGTATCTGGCGATGGCTGCGTACAACTCCGGCGCGGGCACGGTACAGCGCGCTGTCGAACGAACCGGGTATGCCGATTTCTGGGAACTCTACAAGCGCGGAGTACTACCCCAAGAGACGCGCAACTACGTGCCCATCATTCTTGCCGTGACCATCATGGCAAAGAATCCGACACAATATAACCTGGAGAACGTTGTTCCCGAGTCCCCGGTTAAAGTCGATCACGTTACATTGGATTATCCTGTCGATCTCCGGCTGGTGGCCGAATGCGTGGACACTTCAGTCAACTACCTGCAGGAGTTGAATCCCAGCTTGCTGCGGATGACGACGCCCAAGGATCAGAGGTTCACGCTCAATCTCCCCGCCGGAAGCGCGGACCGGTACCAGGCCGCAATTGCAGCCATTCCTCTCGACATGCGCACCTGGTGGCGCTACCACCGGGTAGAGTCCGGCGACACTCTGGCTTCGGTGGCCAAGAAGTATCACACTTCCACTTCTGCGATCGCTGAGGCCAACAGCCTTTCGGACGCGGATTTGAAAGCCGGCGCCAAATTGATTATTCCCGTCGCGCCCGGCCGCCAGGGCGGGGAGACCACTGCATTTTCCAAACACGCTACCCATTACAAAGTGCGCAAGGGAGACACGCAGTACTCGGTGGCTGACGACTTCGAGGTTCCGGTCGATAAACTCCGCAAATGGAATCACTTGCGAGGGACAGCCCTGACTGTGGGACGCACCCTGGTGATTTACAAACCCACTTCCGGCACAACGGGGACCGAGGTCGCTTCCTCCAAGAAGAGTGCTCCTTCCGGTAGCAAGACCAGCAAAGGCAAGGCAGACAGCAAGTCCGCCAGGTACCACAAGGTGAAGAAGGGTGAGACCCTGTCGAGCATCGCCGAGTCTTACAACACCACAGTCGATGCTCTCAAGCGCGAGAACCCCAAGATGGCCGCTAATCTACGCGCCGGAGCGCTGCTGGTAATTCCTCAGTAAGCTGCTTGTCGAACGGCTTCACCGAATGGCAATTCGGGCTCTTCCCTTCCAGTCCCGCTTCTGTTACAACAGGCGCGTCGACGATTTGGGGCATTCGGTTGTCACAGCGGGCCCCCATATTCGCTGTGCTATAATCGCGCGCCTTGAAGCAATTCTTTGGTTCGGTAAAACGCAATCTGCCTTGCGAGCTGCCTCCGTTAAGTGATGCGGAGCCCGGCAACATCAGGAGGACACATGACGTTTGATGAGACGCTCTATGGTCGAGATGATGAGATGGACGACTACGGAGACGGTTCCTACGGCGATTCTCTCGAGGATGAAGAGTACGAGGAAGAAGAGGAAGAAGAAGAGGAGTCCGAATCGCCCGCCATCATAGCCGAGGAAGTGGAGGTCGAAACCGAAATGGAGGAACCCGTCAAGGCAGCTCCTCCGCCTCCTCCACCCGCCCCCAAGCCCGCCAAGAAGGCGGCAAAGAAAGCGCCGCCTAAGAAGGCAGCCAAGAAGACGGCGGCCAAGAAAGCGGCCAAAAAGGCAGCCAAGAAAACCCCGGCCAAAAAAGCGGCAAAGAAAGCTGCCAAGAAACCGGCAAAGAAGGCACCCAAGAAAGGGCGAAGAAGGCACAAGAAGGCAGCCAAGAAAGCGGCGAAGAAGGCACCAGCCAAAAAGAAGGCGGCGAAGAAGGGCCGCCGTCGCTAAAGAAACTTAGCAACTGAAAAGCCGCAGTTTGCGCTGCGGCTTTTGTTGCGTGTGAATGAAGCCCGCCTCGGGGCGATGCTGTGCGGCCCGGCTATCCGCCTCGGACTCCGGGCCATCTCGATCGCATTCGTGAGGTGACCATGGCAATCGGATGGCATTGCGTTCAAGTTGATGGAAAGAACCTCAGGATTTAACTACCAGCAATACGAAACCTCGTGCGCCATGGCCTGCATGGCCATGGTGATTAACCGTTTCGACGGCAGCAAGCCCGCGCGGCGAAGTGCATTTCATCATCGATGAGATGATCAGGACCTGAAGTCACAGGTGTAGTTGAAATGGAGCAGCGGCGCCTCCGGTGAATGCGGGTTCCTCTCCGATAATCTCCTCCGGACTCGGCGCTGAAGCGCCGCACTAGCTGTGCGTGTCGCGCACATCGCCCTGAGCTATGGAGCACACCCACTGGTGGACTAGCGCACGTTGCAGCGTGACCTCCGTCCGTGCGTTCTCGCGCGTCGCTTCGGTACAGTATGCGCAGTGACTCCATTGCGCCGTTCGCCGCGCTGATTCAGACCCCCTGATCCGGTAAGTGGCGACGGCGCAATTTTCTTTATTGCATTTGAGATGGCGTGCAGCGCAGAGTCTTCGTCACGGTGGCGCCGTAAGCGGATTGGCGTTAGGGACGTTCCAGTCGAAGAACTCCGTCATACCAGACTGGCGGCATAGTCGGCATTTGTGTTGGAGAGCTGTCCCTTATTCGGGCCGAAGGCCAGCTTTTATCTACCGCACCAGGCGCTCAAGAACGTTGTGCACCAGTGAGAGGCTCGTCGGCCAGACCAGCACCAAGGCGACACCGGCTGCGAGGAAGGCGGTCACGCCTCCCATATAGGGCAACACCGATCGCAGAGTCTTTTGCGCCGGAGGCTGGGTGTGCAGCAGCCGATCGACACGCTCCGAGAGATCGCGATCGTCGGCCATGAGGCTGGCCGCCAGTACCGGCAGCTTCGGCTTTGAGCTCATCCGGGCAACCTTCACCAGGGCCGATGCCAGGGACAGCGCCCGATGAGAATCACCCGCTGCCGCGTGATCGTCGGCCGCCCACTCGGTGAACTTCGCCCAATTCCGCTCCAGCGCTGAAAAGCCTTTCACGAAGGGGAAGACGTCGGGGGCGAGCAGGATCAGTAGCCGCTTGAAATTGTCGCGCGAGACCTGATGGGCGCGCTCATGACGGAACGCGGCATCCATCTGATCGGCGCTCAAGGCGCTCACTACGCGCTGGGAGACTACCAACTGCGGATGTACGACACCGGCGATCGCCAGCACGGGAGCGTCGTCTTTCAGCACCAATACGGGCGATGAATCGCCGGCCAGCGTGGCCCGGTGGCCGTCGTGGTGGCAACGCTTCATATAGCGCGCTGTTCCCGCAATCGCTGCGATCACCCGCTGGGCTGAGATCAACCAGGTCAAGGCTCCCAGGCACCCGCTCAGCAGGCAAGCGAAACCGACTTCCTCCGCGCTCGCGCCCGGCTCAAGCCATAGATAACTGGGGATACAGAAGCCGAATAGCACGGCCAGAGTTACCATCATGGGCAGAATGCGGACCAGGAGGAGAAATCGCGCCGAAATCTTCGGATTCATCTGCTCGGCCAGCCGAATGGCCCGACCGGCAAACGCGTACGCCACTACTGCCAGCGCAGTATGGATCAGAAAGTACGACGCACCGCACAGCACGAGCAGCCTTATTAAGTAAGGCAGGTTCATGCCTGGCCGCTTTCTGCAAGCTCGCGGCGCTTATCGCGGATTTTCTCTTCGAGCTGCTCGAGGAGTTGCGCGTCATGCTCGCCGACGGCATCCACCAGGCTGGAAAGCAGAAGTTCGCGGGAAGGTTGCGAGCCCGCCAGCAAATCGGCCAGCAGATTGCCGGCACGCTTGCGCTCCCATTCGCCGCGCGACAGCGCAGCCGAGTAGAGAAAGGCGCGTTCCGCCTTCTGCCGGTCCAGCATGCCCTTCTTGAACAGGCGATCCAGCGTGGTCATCACGGTGGTGTAAGCCAGCTTTCGCTGCAACTTCTGAACCACGTCGCGCACACTCCACGTGCCGCCGGTCCAAAGAACTTCCATCACATCTACTTCCAGAAAGCCGAGAGAAGTCTGCGGGCCGTCTTCGGATCGGCCGAAAGCCCGGCCAGGAGAATGTAGTCGCAAGGTAACCATCCTTGAGCCAGAAATAGGAATGCTCAAGGATTTTAGCCGATACCGGCGAGAAAGCACACAGAAAAACTCCGCCTCCTTCTCACGGAGTTCCGGCGACGCAAGATGTGCTGGAATATGGGGCAAACCCGCCGCGCCACTTCCGGCATCTTTGTATGAAGACTGGGCTCTGCCGTCGCGTGAGGCAGCTCAGAATTGCACGATCTCATCACTACAATCCTCAGGAGGTAGGCATGAAGACTTTCCTATTCGGTTTGGGCCTGGGTGTCGGCTTGGGCCTGTTGTTCGCTCCCAGGAGTGGGCAGGAAACTCGCAATGATCTGACCGAACGCGCCAACGATCTGGCAAACTCGGCCCGCGAGACCTACCAGCAGAATCGCGACAAGGTGCAGCGCGGCGTCGAGTCCATCCGGAGCACCGCCGAGCGCGCTATGGGCCAGGTCCGCTCCACCGTGAATGAGAACCTCCGCCCCACCGGCAGCGAAAGCAGCTCAACCAATGCGACCGGCGTTTGAGCTGCTTTCCGGCGGTTCCACAAACGGCAGTCGGAAATGCTCGATTGCCGTTTGTCCATTTCTCGCCAGAGTTGCTCTCCGTCCACCAGCCAGGTCGTCGGACGCATATTTGGCGAAAGTGAGCAATATTGAACAGCCTGATCCTATCTCCGAGGACGACAATTCCGAAGCGTAGGGCTACGAGCGGATCATTACCTTGTCGTCTGGTAGACTTCAACCTCCGGGCGAAGTCTCTGGGTACGACCGCGCGGCGGGCTGACTAGCCCTGCACGATAAGGAGCACACCGCGCGTGAAGGTTCACCTGATCAATCCGAGCCTGGTCTCTTTCGGCACCGCAGTCATCACGCCTCGCTGGTTGTACGTCCTTGCCGGCGCCACACCCCGGTCCTACGGCGATCCTATTCTGGTGGACGAAACGCTGGCCCAGATCGACCCCGCGTCGATCCAGGAAGGCGACGTCGTCGGCATCGGCATTCATACCGGCAACGCCCTGCGTGGATACGAACTCGGCAACATGGCGCGCCAGCGCGGCGCTTATGTCGTTTATGGCGGAATTCACGCCACGCTCTATCCGGAAGAAGCACACCAACTCGGTGGCGCTCACTCGGTGGTGAAGGGCGACGGCGATCTCAAGTGGGCCGAAGTGCTGGCCGATTGCTGCAACGCTGCGCCGAAGCTGGTTTACGAGGGTGGACGCATCGATGCCGATCGATTTTCCCCGGCACGGTGGGACCTTATTCCCCGCAAGAGCTACATGTGGGCGTCGGTGCAGACCGTGCGTGGCTGTCCCAAGCATTGCTCGTTCTGCTCAGTGTGGCGTACGGACGGACAAAAGCCACGACAGAGATCCTCAGATGCGGTGATCGAAGAAATCGTGCAACTGCGGCGCTTGGGCTTCCGCTTTATCGCGTTAGCTGACGATAACTTCTATCCCGTTACCCTCACTGACCTGGAACTGGCTCGTAAGCAGAAGAACCACGCACACCTCAACGAGCTGCTGCGCACTCGCGCCGAGCGCTTCGAGCTCATGGAGCGTCTGGCACAACTTCCTCGCGATACTGTCTTCTTTACCCAGATCACCATGGAAGCAGCAGAGGACGATGAATTCCTCGCCGCCATGAAGGCGGCGCACATCCTGGGAGCGCTGGTTGGGGTGGAGGCCGTAACCCCTGAGGGCTTGAAGGATGTGTACAAAGACTTCAACCTGTCGGGCTCGGCGTTGGTCACGCAGCTCAAGAAATTTCGGCAGCACGGGGTGCATGTTTTGGGCTCGTTCATCTTCGGTCTGCCTAGCGACAGGCCCGCGACCTTCGATGCCACGGCTGAGTTGGCCCAACAGGCTGACCTCACCTTTGCACAGTTCGTGATCTTGACACCGTTCCCCGGAACGATTGACTTCGCCAAGTGGGAGAAGACCGTGGATGTGAAGACCTCGCACGTGAACGGCGTCCCGCTGACCCGGCGGTGGCTGATTCCGGAGCCTTTACGCCCCAAGTATTTCGGCCTGCATCCAACCATGTCCGCCGATGAGGTTCGCGAGAGAACGCAGGGTGTTTGGGACAGCTTCTACAGCATCCGGTCGATCTGGCAACGGTCAAATTTCATGCAGTCATGGAAGGGCCGCATGGCCTTTATCCTGATCTCCAAGATCTATCGCCAGATGTATGCCGATACCGGCATCGCGACGGACAGCGCCCGTAAAGCGCGCTCGACTCGCATCGCCAGCTGGCTGGCCAAGCCAACTCGCCTCTTGTTCGCAGGCCGTCCCATGCCCGATCTGCGGGTGCCCGAGGCGCCGGGCGATCTCCAGCCGGTAGAGCTCGCCGGGGATTAACGAGACCGCGCGACCCGGAGGAATGCTCTCTGGCCGAGCGAAGCTTCGACTGGCAAATTAGAGAGTCGCCCTGAACTGGGCGAGTGCGGTCCAGGTTGCCCTGCGACCCATCCCACCCGGCTGCATCGTACAATAGAAATCGCATGGCCTCCGCACCGGAACTGATCCAGATCGAGATCGGCCCGCGCCGCCCCGCTCCCAAACCGGAGTGGCTGAAGGCGCGTGCGCCTATGGGCGAGAACTATCACAACCTGAAGGCCCTGGCGCGCCAGCTCGACCTGCATACCGTATGCGAATCGGCGCACTGCCCCAACATCGGCGAGTGCTGGAACCACAAGACCGCGACCTTCATGTTGCTGGGCAATCTGTGTACGCGGCGCTGCGGATTCTGCGCGGTACCCAAGGGTCGTCCGCAGCCCATCGATTTTGAGGAGCCGGTCCGCGTGGCCGAGGCGGTCGAGCAGCTTGGCCTGAAGTTTGCCGTGGTCACCAGCGTCAATCGCGATGACGACAATGTTGGCGGCGCAATGGTCTTCGCCAACACCATCACCGAGATTCGCAAGCGCATGCCCGACTGCCGCGTCGAGGTGCTGATCCCCGACTTCCAGGGACTGGAAGAGCCGCTGCGCATCGTGATGGAAGCGCGACCCGACATCCTGAATCACAACACCGAGACGGTTCCGCGGCTGTATCGCGTGGCCCGCTCGGGCGCGCGCTACGAGCGCACGCTCGGCCTGCTGGAGCGCGCCAAGCAGATGAATTCGGCGATCCCCACCAAGACCGGCGTCATGGTTGGCCTGGGCGAGAGCACCGACGAACTGCTCGAGGTGTTTCGGGACCTGGCGGAGAAGAAGGTCGACATCCTCACCATCGGGCAATACCTGCGGCCGTCGAAGGACCACCTGCCGGTCGCGCGGCTGTACCCGCCGCACGAATTCCGCTTCCTGAAAGATGAGGCGCTGAAGATGGGCTTCCGCCACGTGGAGTCGGGTCCGCTGGTGCGGTCGAGCTATCACGCGCATGAGCAGGCGGATGGGGCGAGCGCAAGCGTGGTGTAGGGCCTATCCTTCCCCTTTCGGACCCTTCGATCATTCCGTATTACCTAGAAATTTTGGTAATCCTATTCTGGACATGTCATACATCTAGTATAATGTTGTACTATGAGCGACATTGAGTACTCCGCCGTTAATGCTAAGGGACAGGTGGTTATCCCAGCAGAAATCCGCGATCGTTTCGATATCAGGCAGGGCACAAAAATTGCATTCGTCGAACAGGAAGGACGCCTGTTCATTCAGCCCGTTACAGATGCTTTCATCGAGAGCATGCGGGGAAGCTTGGCCAAACACGGCATGCCAACGAAGCTGGAGCGGAGTCCGGATCGGGAGTTCGCGTGAGAATTCACGTGCTCGACGCGAATGCCCTTTATCGGTTTCTCATGGATCAACCGGGAGCCGATCTGGTCGAGAGCCTGTTTAAGCGGACTCGGGATTCGAATTCCAGCCTCCTCATATCGGTAATCAATTGGGGAGAGGTCTACTACAACATTGCGCTTAAGCGGGGGTTCAAAGAGGCCCAGGACTTTATGAATCGCGTGCGTCTTTTGCCGTTAAGCGTGATTCATGCTGACGAAACGGTCACCGAGGTTGCGGCACAACTGAAAGCAGGTTACGGACTTCCCTACGCCGATTGTTTTGCGGCGGCCATCACGGGCAAAACCAATGTTCTCGTCACGGCGGACGTGAAGGATTTTAGAAAGGTTCCGTGGCTACAACTCTTACCGTTGCCGCAGCACAAACCCTAATTGCTGCGTGGCTCTAAGAAACACCCTACCCTTCCACAAACTTCTTCATCCCACGCAGCACGGACTCGGGAGCCTGCAAGTCAAGGTCGACGTATCCGTCACGATACTCGCGGGTATAGACCTTCGCTTTGGCGTCGAGCGTCGAGAGCGCCTTGCCTTCCGACTGGGGAACGCGCAGGTGAACGCGACGCACCGGATCGTCTTCGATCAGCTCGTCGATGCGCTGCAGCAGCTTATCCAGTCCAATTCCCTTCGTCGCCGACACGTGGATGACGCTGTCGGTGTCGATCAGGGTCTCGCGCTTGAGCTGCGGAAGCAGGTCGACCTTGTTCATCACATAGAGGCGCGGCTTGTCCTGCGATTCGAGTTCGCGCAGGACGTCCTCGACCTGGCTCTGCTGCTCGGCCGCCGTAGGACTGGTAACGTCAGAGATTTCCAGCAGCAAGGTCGCGCGCTGCACTTCTTCCAGCGTGGCCCGGAAGGCCGAAACCAGGGTATGCGGCAGATTGCGGATAAACCCGACCGTGTCTGACAGCAGCACTTGGCGCTTCGACGGCAGGGTCACGTTGCGCAGCGTGGGATCGAGCGTAGCGAACATGCGCGCGCTCTCCAGCACGCCGGCCTTGGTCAGAGCGTTGAACAGCGTTGACTTGCCCGCATTGGTGTAGCCCACCAAGGCAACCACGGCGATGGGAACGGACTCGCGGCGCTGGCGCTGCTGGCCACGAATGCGGCGCACATTTTCGAGCTGCTCCTTGACGTGGCGGATGCGGCGGTAGATCTTGCGGCGATCGGTTTCCAGCTGGGTTTCGCCCGGACCACGAGTTCCGATGCCGCCACCGAGCTGCGACATCTGCACGCCACGGCCAGCCAGGCGCGGCAGCAGGTATTCCAGTTGCGCCAGCTCCACCTGCAACTGGCCTTCACGGGTGCGGGCGTGACGGGCAAAAATGTCGAGGATGAGCTGGGTGCGGTCGATGACCCGGGCTTCGAGCTCGCGCTCCAGGTTGCGCTGCTGCGAGGGCGTCAGGTCATGGTCGAAGATGATCACATCTGGCGAGGTCGAGGCTACCGCGCCCTTGAGCTCTTCCAGCTTGCCGCTGCCGATCAGAGTGGCAGGCTCAGGACGCTGGCGGCGCTGCACAAACTCACCGATAACCGAGGCCCCAGCACTGGCGGCCAGCTCGCGCAGCTCCTCCATGGACTCTTCCATGGAAAAGCTGCGATGCTCGTGATCTTCGGCGTGCAGATGAGCGTCTGCGGCGCTCCGTGCTACCCGGGCGTGAGGAGGAACCGTGCCTCCGGGCTGCTGCCTAACCCCGGCACCCTGCGGCTCGTCGGTACCCGCCTCGCCTACTTGTTTCGAACGCGACCTGGTTGCGGAGCTCTGGCGGGACAGGAATTCCACCCCAACCAGAAACACTTGTTCCGGTTGGCGTCGGCCCGTATCACGCAGGCCGTTCTCGGTGAACTTCGATCCGTCGGAGCGTGAAATGCGCTAACTCTCCGTGCTGCTTGCGGTTTGGCTGGCAACCGGTACAGCTGGCTCAGCCCCCTGACGGGACTCAAAGTGACGCTCGGAGTGGAGCGAGCGGGACATGACGACCGTAGAGATGGCGTGTTTGAAGATCAATTGTTCCTGATTGTTGGTCTCCAGGACGACGGAGTATTTATCGAAGGACCGGATCCTCCCAGTCAACTTCACCCCGCTGAGCAGATAAATGGTGATGACCGACTTGTCTTTGCGAGCTGTATTCAAAAACGAGTCCTGAATATTCTGTGCTGGCTTGTTTTCCATGATTCGGTCCTCCTTGCAAAAAACAGCGCAGCCCCAGTTTCAATCGCGGCCCCAATTACGATTCCGGGTCTGTCAATGAAGCACCCTCCGGGCGGTTTTTCGCATAGGAAAAGCCACCGATGGAAGGAAGTTCCAACATGATTACGATACGGCGACCTCCGGCCATTTTCAACTAAAACCCGAGAATTCTCGCCTGATGTAGAATTCGCGCACCGCCGCAAAATCCCGGGAATACGCGCCTGGGGTTGGAGTTATAGCTGCGCTCAGTGGAGGTAGAGATGAGTTTTCCCCTGTTCGCGTTGTTTGCTACCCCGCAGATTATGTTTCCCGGCGGCCCCGATACGGCGCTTATCTTAATGCGCTGGATTCATTTTGTGGCCGGCATCACCTGGATCGGGTTGCTGTATTTCTTCAACCTGGTGAGCACGCCAGTGATGCAGGAGCTCGGTGCCGGGGAGCGATCGCTGATGATCCGCAAACTCATGCCACGAGCCATGTGGTGGTTTCGCTGGAGCGCTGTCGTCACGGTGCTGGTCGGCCTGGCTTACTGGATGCACATCGTCGCCACCGACCACGCTAATGCGCTGGCCATGGGCGGACAGGCTTCCAGCGGCGTCATCATCGGCAGCTTCTTTGGACTATGGACGCTAGCCTTCGTAGTCGAGATGGGTCTGCTGATGTCGCCGGCTGAGGCATTGAGGAAAGGCCCGGTGTTGGGAGTGATTGTGGCGGTGGTGGTCATCGCGGCGGCGTGGATTTTTCTCGATCTCAATCAGCACGGCTGGGAGAGTAACCGCGCCTTGGCCATCGGCATTGGCGGCGGGTTGGGCTGGTTCATGCTGCTCAACGTGTGGGGCATCGTGTGGCGGGTGCAGAAGAAACTGATTCGCTGGAACGAAGCCTACGCGAAAGACGGCACGCCCATCCCGCCCGAAGCGGCCAGGCTGGCGCGGCTCAGCTTCCTGTCGCGCGCGGGTGAGTTTCTGGCTGTCGTTTCCTATGCTGTTCCTCATGGGCGCGGCCAGCCACTACATATTGTTTGCGGGGAAGTAAACAGGTTTTCGTTTGTTTAGCGCGTGGTTACTTCGCTTCTATATTCGCTTAGCGCGATGTCATCCCGACCGAGGAACGTCAGCCGCAGGCTGAGGTACCGAGTGGAGGGACCTGCAGTTTCCGGCCCGGGGGCCATGCTGGCGCAAGCACAATGCAGGTCCCTCGGCTCCTCGCTGCGCTCGTCGCTCGGGATGACCCCACAATTGAACGGATTGGGACGAATGATCGTTCTCCGCTGCTAAAATCAATAGTTCGCTATGCCCTCTGAAACTGCGCAATCGCTACCCTCCTCGCCGGCGTCCGCTCCCAGGCATGACCCAATCCCCATGCTCGATCTCAAGCGGCAGTACGAGAGCATCAAGGACGATGTCGCCGCGGCGGTCGAGCGCGTCTTGACTACGCAATACTTCATCGGAGGTCCGGAGGTTGACGGCTTTGAGCGCGAATCGGCGGAGTACCTGGGCGTGCCTGCTTCGGTGGGCTGCGCGTCGGGCACGGACGCCTTGTGGCTGGCATTGCAGACCTCGGGCGTTGGACCCGATAGCAGCGTAATCACGTCGGCCTTCAGCTTCTTTGCCTCGGTCAGTTCGATCACGCGCTGCGGAGCAACACCGGTAATTGCCGATGTCGATCCGGCCACGTTGAACCTCGATCCGCTTGCGACCGGGAAGCTGCTGCAGCGGGCGCGCTCCAACAAGGTGCGCGCAGTCATGCCAGTTCACCTCTATGGCCAGTGCGCTGACATGAGCGCATTTGCGCAACTTGCCGAAGAGCATGGGGTCGCCATCATCGAAGACGCGGCGCAAGCCTTCGGAGCCACTTGGGGCGGCAAGAAGGCGGGAGGGCTGGGAACAGCAGCAGCCTTCAGCTTTTATCCTACGAAGAACCTGAGCGCCTACGGTGACGGCGGATGCGTCACGACCAATGACGAGAGTATCGCCGACCACGTGCGCCGCCTGCGCAACCACGGCAGCCGCAAGCGTTACTACCACGAAGAGATCGGATGGAACAGCCGGCTCGATGCCATCCAGGCCGCTATCCTGCGGGTGAAGCTGAAGCATATCGACGAGTGGAACAAGCAGCGCCGTGATCGCGCCGCAAACTACGACGCTCTGTTCTCCAACGCGGGGTTATTGTGCCCGGGCGCGCAAACGGTAGACGCGCATGCCCCGATCGCGCTGCCAGCGACACATCCCCGGGGCCTACCACATCTACCATCAGTACGTTGTGCGGGCGTTGCGACGCGACGAGTTGCGCGCCTTCCTCGCAGAGCGCGGCATCGGAACCGAGGTTTATTATCCGGTCGCGCTGCACTTGCAGGAATGCTTTGCCTATCTCGGCTATCGCACGGGTGATCTGCCCGAGTCGGAGCGGGCGGCGCAGGAAGCGGTTGCGCTGCCAATGTTCCCTGAGTTACGCGAGGAGGAGCAGCAGCAGGTAGTCGCGGCCATCGCTGAGTTCTACAGCCGGTAAGCGTTCTCAGAATGTCTTCATGTACTGGATCAGGGCGCGCTTGTCGCCGTCCGGCAGTTTCGTTCCAAAGTAGTGGCCGCGATCCTGCACGAAGTCGGGACACTTGCTGATCTTCAACAGGTCCGGGACCAGGCCACGCAAGAGCTGAGTCGCAGCGGCAGAATCCATTTTCAGCAGGTGAATCTTGAGGAAGTCGGCTTGCACCTTGGCGATCAGTTTCACACGGTCGAGCGTCTTGTCGTGATCGGAGAGATCGAGATCGGCATTGGCTAACAGATCGACGGGGGTTCCGGCGGGAATGGGGCCGATCTTCAGAAATCCTCCACTCGTTAGCGACTGCAATTCCGGCGGCAGATACGCGGCCGGAATCTGCAGATAGCTCTCTGCCGTAGTGCGCGCGATCGATGCCGCTCCCAGACGCTTTTCCTGCCACAGCAGCTTTTCTGCCGCGTCATTGAAGGCCTTGATCCGCCCGGAGACCGAGGGATCGCCCGTATACATGCCGAGCGCGTTGTTGTGCAGGAAGGGCGCAGTAGCCCAGACAGCGATAAGCGATGGCACGCGATAGTAGCCAGGTCCGCCGCCGGGCGCAGCAAACTTATCGGGTCGAACCGTCGAAGGCATCCTGCACCTCGATATCGCCCACCGGGGCCAGCCTCTTGTAGGTCTCGGAAGAGAAATTGTCCCACACGTGACCGTGTGTCGCGTTGGTGGCGAGCGCACGCGCAGCATTGGTCCCCACGACGTTGAGCGGAATGCGCTCTTCTGTGGATAGAAAATTATTGTCGAGGAAATCGGGCTTCTGCACCTCGGCGCGCATCCAGTCGAGATATTGCTGTTGATTGCTGACGGAGCCCGCTGGCGGCTGCTTGCTGGAGTGGCAGCGCGCACAGTTCTCGGCAAAAACGATTGCGCCGCGCTGCAAGACCGCCTGATCATGCGAGAGAAAGGAATTCCCCCCGGGAGCATCGGCCAGCTTCGGGCCTTCGAGCTTCATTAGGAACTTCGCGAGATTCGGAAGCCGGGCCATAGTCGCCTGCCAATACACCGACCCCTTCTGCGCCTTGGCCACTTCGAAAGGATGCTGCGGCTTGCCTCCGACCAGCACGTTGTGATCGCGCAGCCACTCCTGGCTGTACTCGCCGATGGAAACGTACACACGGCTGAGCGCGCCGATGAGGCCGACCGAGTCGGCGCCATCCTTCAGCACATGCGGCACCGCCATACGCTTCTGCTCGCCGGGGAAATTCAGTGCGCCGCCCGCCATCTCCTCGTCATGCGCGACGGTCATGCGTGCGGCGAGGGCATAGATGGCATTCATGTTGCCCGGGTTGTTGAGGTTGTCGGTGGCGAGGAACGAGGTATCGACCGTGCCCGGCGCCCATGAATGAAACAACTGGTAAGCGTAACTATCTTCGCCCGCGCCGTTGCCGAAGATGTGACTAGCGTTGAAGTACTGATTGCCGATGGTCGAAGAGAGCTCCTCCCAGCGCGGCTTCTCGGGGTCGCGCGGAGGCTTCAGGGGATTGAACGACACATGGCAGAAGGCGCACGACATGCCAACCACATAAGGACGCACTAGTGTGGGATCGTTGTAGTACGTGGCGTCGGTGTAGTAGCGGTTCGGGTCCCAGCGCTGGCGAGCGGCACTGTCGAAGCGCGGATTGGGGTACAGGCGCAGCCCGATCACGCCCGACGGCCGACCGTAGACGGCGGGATCGACGCCATCTTCTTGCGGGCCAGTGTCGAGCCAGAGGCCATACTCATCCGGACTGGTCGCTTGCTCTATACCGGGCTGATTGACGAGGCCCATATCTTTGAAGCGCGAGCGGTGACGCCGCGAGTCGAGCACTTTCAGCAGGTCGGCGGTGCCCAGTCCGTGCTGGGCCATGCCGTCCCATAGGACCTGATCGCCGGCGGTCCACAGCAGCCAAGTGTTGCGGCCCTGCAGCTCTTCATCCGTAAGAGGCAGGCCACCATCCATCGCATCGAAGGCGTGCGAGGCTGTCTGGGGGAAGTCAGCAACCGTCTTGCCTGCGGCTTTTGCGTCGTCGGGAACGATAGAAGGACCGCGTTGGCGGAAGAAGAGCGCTGCGACGGCAACGCCGACTACGATGAGGCTGAGGATGGCGCAGCCGAGCTTCTTCTTCATGCGAATCCCAGGCACAGTTTACGGGAAGCGCTACGACCGTCCCAAGCCAAGGGAATGCAGGTCTCTCGACTCGGATGCGCTCTTTTCGGCGCATCGTCCCCCCGAGATGACACGGCAAATGGAGCGGCGGTGTGCGCAACGCCGCACATCTCGCGTGTCTCACGCGGGCCAAAGCCGCCTTCCCGCTAGAACGTCTTCACGTACTCAATCAGCGCGCGCTTGTCGTCGTCGCTGAGTCCCGGCTCCTCGGCAAACATGCTGGTGCCGAAGTAATGCCCCTTGTTTACCACGAAGTCAGGACACTTGCTCAGCTTCAGCATCGGCTCGACCAGGTTGGCGAACACCTTCTTCGCATCTTCATCGGTTGCGTTCGCCGGCAGGTTCGCCAAGTCATATTTCATCTTGAGCAGCAGGTCGAGAACTTCCTTCTGATGTGCGGTCTTCTCTTCTAAGCTTGTGGACTCGCCCAGAAGATCGATATTGGCGAGCAGGTTCACCGGCGTGCCTTTCGGGATGGGCCCTAACTCCAGTCCGCCTTCGCCGAAGATCGACGGGAAGAAGCGGTGTCCGGGGCTTACCAGCGGCTGCAGGAAGTCGGGCAGATATCCGGCGGGAACTCGCAGGTAGCTGGTGGCGGTGGTGCGATCGATGGTGCCCTGCACCTTGTTGCCGAGAACTGCATCCTGCTCGCGCTTCTCGGGCCATAGCATTTTTTCGATCGAGTCCTGGAACGACTTCATGCGCGCTTCGACCGAAGGACTGGGATCAAACTGTCCGACGGTGTTGTTCAGCAGGAAGGGCGCAGTCGACCATGCGCTGATGAGCGATGCCGGACGGGTATAGCCGCGGCCACCGCCGGGAAGCTGCATGGTGCGAGCTTCGCCCGTGTACGGCTGGTACCACGTGATCGAGCCTACCGACGGCAGATCCTTGTAGGTCTGCGATGAGAAGTTGTCCCAGATGTTGTCGCGGATGGCATTTGTCGCCAGCGGACTGCACGCGTTGGTCTGCAGCAGAGTCACTGGAACGCGCAGATCAGTCGACAAATAGTTGCCGTCGAGAAAGTCAGGCTTCTGCACCATCGCTTTCATCTTCGTCTTGAAGTCGTCGGTCTTGGTCCAAGCCCAATACTTGTTCCAGCAATCCATGTAGTCCTTGCCGGAGCAGCCGCCGGGATCGACGCCGGGGGCGGGCACGGGAATCTTGCTGGAGTGGCAGCGGGCGCATCGCTCGGCAAAGACGATCTTGCCGCGCTCCAGCTTCGCCCTGTCTTTCGTCAGGTAGGCAGCGCCAGCGGGAGCATCCTTCAACAGATGAGGAGCCGTGCTCTTGAGGAAGAACAGCGCCATGTCAGGCGTTTGCTGTTCCGTCGCCTCCCAGTAGGCGGAGTTCTTGTTGGCCACGGCGATCTCAATCGGAGTAATCGGCTTACCACCGACCAGCGCGCGGAAGTGCAGCAGCCACTCTTCGCTGAACAGTCCGATGTTCAGGTAGACACGATTCAGCGCGCCCAGCGCACCCACGGAGTCGGAGCCGTCTTTCAGGATCTTGCCGGTGTAGACCGTGTTCGGGGGGACAAAAAACTGCGTAAGCGGTCCTGTTTTGACGTAGTCGTTGAACTGTTTGTTATTCAGCTCGCCGTCGGCCAAGGTTTCTTTACCCCAGCGCTTGGCCACTTCGAGCCGCCAGCCGAGGCCATAGACGGCGTTCATGGTGCGCGGATTGTTGATGTTGTCAGTCGAGACCAGCGAGGTGTCGAGCGCGCCGGGACGTGACGTGTGGAACAACTGGAATGGGAAGCTGCTGGGATCCGCTTCCCAGGCGAAGATGCGATCGATCCAGAAATATTGTGCGCCGACGTTGGAGCTGAGGTTCTCCCACTTGGGATTCTCGGGATCAGCCGGCGGCTTGATGGGATTCGGACCGACATGGCAGAAGGCGCACGACATGCCAACGCGGTACGGCCGCACGAGCGTCTTGTCGTTGTAGTAGGTGGGGTCGTCATAAAAACGCTTCGGGTCCCACTTCTTCTGCGCAGCCTCATCGAAGTCAGGATTCGGGAAGAGCCGCAATCCCACGACGCCGGTGGCAATTCCATAGTACGAGCCGACGGGAATATTCTTCCCGCGCGCGCCGATCTTCACGCCGGGATATTTGCTTTCGTTCTCGAAGGGATCGGCGGGACAGTCAGCGCGACGCTTGTCCAGCCAGAGGCCGTAACGGTCGGGATCGGGGCCGGTAGCCTTCTCAAAGCAGGGCTCGTTCACCAGCCCAAGATAGTTCCAACGGTTGTCGCGGCTTGCCTTCAACCCGGGTCGCGATGACAGTGTCTTCAAGAAGTCGAGGGTGCCGATGCTGGCGCCGGTCATGCCGTCCCAGAACTTGTCGTCGCCGCCGGTCCACACCAGCCACATGTTACGGCCCTTGATCTCGTCGGCGGTCAACACAAGTTGGCCGTGCGCGTCCTGATCCATGTCATGGAAATAGTCTTCGTCGGCAGCCGGAAACGAGGACGCCGACCGCGAAGCCAGCCGCGCTTCGTCTTGCACCTCGCCAGGCTTGGGACTCTTGCTGCAACCATCCAGAATCACGAGCGAGAGCGCAACCATCAACCAGGTACTGCGAGAAGCCAATCTTGTCATAGCCGTCTCCGCTCCTTGCCGAAGATCCAGCATCGTGCCGCAGGCACCCTAGATAGTGCGATGTGTAGGCCAAACGTAACAGATCACGAGGCGAGATGATCCGGCATCCCTCCGGACCGGGAGGCATATGGAACAAAAGATCAAACCGACAGACATCGCCCCGTAATTGTTCGGCACTATACCACGGAACCCGCGAATCGCAACCAGACGATGGTGAGGTCACTCGGCTGGGACCTCCGGATGAGCGATCAGTTGGGCGGAAAGTTTGCAGGCTAGCGCCGAGGAGGGCGCAGTATAATCGCGCAACACTTTGGCAAGGCACAGTAAATAGGCTCTCCGGCACGTAGCGAGAGCCAGGGCAGAAGGGCAGGGGCATGAAGGGCGAACAAAATTCGCAGCCGGACTGCGAGTTCATCGTGGTCGGCTCAGGTGCCGGCGGCGGCACTGTGGCCGCTCGCCTGGCCGAGGCCGGACACACGGTCATCCTGCTGGAAGCGGGTGGCGATCCTCGCGAGTTGAGCGGCGGAGACGCCGTCCACGCCGATGTCAACCGCATGCCGAACGACTACGATGTGCCGTGCTTCCACGCTTTTGCCTCCGAGAACGATGCCATCAAGTGGGATTTCTTCGTGCGCCACTATGGCGACGATCAACTGCAGCAGCGCGATCCCAAGTATCGTGAAGACTACAACGGCAAACGGGTTGACGGAGTGCTTTACCCGCGGGCCGGCGCGCTCGGCGGATGCACGGCCCATAACGCGATGATCATGGTCTACCCCCACGATGCCGACTGGGACGGCATCGCGAAGCTTACCGGTGACGATTCCTGGAATGCGGGCACCATGCGCCGGTACTTCCAGCGCCTGGAGAGGTGTCGTCACCGCCCGCTCTCCCGCGTGCTTTCGTGGTTCGGTATCAATCCGACTCGCCACGGCTTCAAGGGATGGCTGCAAACCGAGAAGGCCATCCCGATGGTTTCGCTCGGCAACCGCGATCTGATCGAGACGATCGTCGAATGTGCGACAGAAGCCCTCAAAGAGATCGGTCACCTTGCGGAGCGCGCCCGTTGGCTGGCAGAGAGTCAGCTCGATCCCAACGACTGGCGCACCGTGAAAGAAAATTCGTTCGGCATGCGGTACACACCGCTGACGACGCGCGATCACGCGCGCACAGGATCGCGCGAGCGCGTTCTGGAGGTCGCAAGCAGGCACCCTCAACGGCTGAAAGTCGAGATGAATGCCCTGGTGACGCGGGTGCTGCTCGACGAAAATCAGCGCGCGATTGGGGTGGAGTACCTGAAAGGTGAGCGTCTCTACCGTGCCCACGGAAGTCCGAGCAGCGCCCCAGGAGAGCTTCGCCAGTTGCACGCCTCGCGCGAGGTCATCCTCGCCGGGGGAGCCTTCAACACGCCGCAACTGCTGATGTTGTCAGGGATCGGTCCGCGGGAAGAACTCGAGCGGCACGGCATCGAGGTGAGGGTTGAACTGCCGGGTGTCGGCAAGAACCTGCAAGACCGCTACGAAGTCGGCGTGGTCAACCGGATGAACTTCGACCAGTGGCACATCTTCAAGGAGGCCAAGTTCGACGAAAGCGATCCGCAGTACAAACAGTGGAAGAACAGCCGCAACGGACCTTATATCACCAACGGAGGGGTGCTGGCGTTATTCAAACGCTCAGCGCCGGAGCGCCCTTTGCCGGATCTGTTCTGCGTGGCATTTCTCGGCCGTTTTGAGGGCTACTTCCCAACCTATTCGGACTTGTTCGCCAAGAGTCTGAACTATCTCACATGGGCGGTACTGAAGGCACACACCAACAATCGCGCCGGTGAGGTCACGCTGCGCTCTGCCGATCCGCGCGATACGCCATTGGTGAACTTCCGCTACTTCGAAGAGGGCACCAAAGACGGCGGCGAAGACCTGGATTCAGTCGTCGATGGCATTCGCTTTGTGCGCAAGATGACAGCCAAACTCAAGCAGCAGGGGTTGATTGCCGCGGAAGAGCTTCCCGGTGACCACCTCCAATCCGACGATGAGCTGCGCGATTACGCACGCTATAACGCGTGGGGACACCACGCGTCGTGCAGTTGTGCCATCGGACGCACGCGAGCAGAATGGCGTGCTGGACAGCGCATTCCGGGTTCACGGCACTACGGGCTTGCGCGTGGTCGATGCCTCGGTCTTTCCCCGCATTCCGGGGTTCTTCATCGTAAGCGCGGTGTACATGATTGGGGAGAAGGCGGCAGACGTTATCCTGGCGGATATCAAACGGGGTCGCTTGGCGGAAGACAGTTCCCATTGACAAAATCGTGCTCTACGGCCATAGTGGGCGACACTTTCGAAGCGGGTTGCAAAATCCCCAAAGTGGCTGACACTGCGGTGTCTAGAGGAGAACCGACGATGGCTTACACTGTGCCGCAACTCTTAGCAATGTCTCAGAAGGAATTGGACGACCTTTTCACCAGCAGCACAGCAGGCGACATCCCGAACGGCGAAGCGACCGGGACCGCAATCGTCGCGTCGGGCACCGTTTTCTCTCCGGAGATCGCTTCCTTGATCAATATCTTCGGTTGGCAGGGAAAGACGTTTGATGCCGCTCACGGCGTTCTCCGCAACCGCATTCTCGCGTTCGGCCTGAACGCCATCGTCGCCACGGTTTACAAGGGCACGAGCTGGCTCGACAACAAGGAATGCATCGTTCTCGACTATTCCGACACATCGCTGGTGGCCAAGCACATTCGCGACGAGATTCGGCAGATCGGTCCCGGCATGTACCTGGGCAAGGTCTACTGGGACAAGGACCGCTTGATCGACTTCGCGCTCCAGTTCTAGGTCCTGGATGCTGTCCGTCTTCGGCTCAGCGCGTTTGAAACGATCACCGCTGCCGTCGCACCATTTCCAGGTTGGGACTCTGTGGTCCCTCGTGTGTGCACCGGGCCTCTGAGGTTTAAGCCAAGGATCGGGAGTCTATGACAACGCCTACCCTGCGCGAGATGTTCCGACGCCTCATAAAAGTGGGGGGGCAGACGCGCGCCGCCCGCACCGTCGAATACTTCGGGTGGCTGGACTTGGCGCTAGGACTCATTATCCTCGTGGCTCCGGGCTGGGCCGCAGGGTTGCTGCACCTGCCACCGGTGAGTGCCCAGGACGTCAGCTATCTCCACATGGTTGGGAACCTGGTCTGCGCGCTGGGCATGCTATACATCGTCAGCGGCCGTTTGAACTCAGAAGGGTTCTCCGTCGCCTCGCTGCTCGACCGGCCCCTGGTGCCGGTCATCATGGCGGTTCTGTGGTGGCGGAACATTCTGCCCGGCCCACTGGCGGTGGCATTCTCCATCAGCGACTTCGGCGGCTTCCTCTGGACTCTTTCCGCCTGGCGCGCTGATACGCGTGCCGGACTCAATGCCGGTGGTCCTGAATTGCGGCAACAGTCCCGCTCGGCCCACGCGGTCGAAGTGCTTGGCTGGATTGACATCATTACCGGCGCTGTCATTCTTCTCGCGCCTTATTGGACAGCCTCGTTGTTGCACCTTCCTTCGATGGTCGGCGGGCGTCCCAAATTACTTCCGCCTCGCCGGTCTGTTATTCGGCGGACTGGGGATGTTGTACCTGGTGAGCGGGAGCCTCAGCGCACAGGGCGCCATCTTCGCGTCGCTCATTGTGCGCCCCATCATCGGAACGATCTTTCTCGTGCTATGGTGGCGCGGGATTCTGCAGGGTTCAATCGCGCTCCCCTGTGCAGCATTCGAGTACGGCGGATTCCTGTGGACGCTCTCAGCGTGGGACGCTGATGTTCGCAGAGAAAGTGTCACCGGCCGGGTGCCTGTCCTGGCAAGGTGCACTGCCAGCTTTTTCGGCTGGGTCAGCGGCGTGGTGCGCAACGCGCGGACCTTTCATCCTGATGGACGGGTCTTTCGCGCCACAGCCCGCTCGTTGCAACCCTCTGATCCGGAACTCCTGCGATCTGCTGAACAACTGGAGTGCGATGTCCTGATGCGGATCGGCATGGGCGTTATGAAGAAAGGCTGGCCGCAATGGCTTGCGGACCGCATTCCTGACGCACCGAGCATCGCCTCCCGTTTTTTCAATGCCTCGACGCCGGATGAGGTCAGGTTGCAGCGTCATCCGGGTGACGATCTCGACCTGCTTTGCACCGCTGGTGGTGATCGGCTATGGAAGCTGCTGGTGAACCTCGCGACCGGCGGCAGGAAATACGGGCTTCACCAGTTCGACTATTTTCAGAACATCTATTACTCCGACGTGCCTTACCGCATCGACGACGGCAAGCTCGATGTCTGGATTCGACTAGTACCGGATTCCCGCGGAGGCGCTTCATCGACGACCGCCGCGCATGATGGCGCAGCACGCGAGCGGGGGCTGAGCGACGACGCCGCGAACCATGCGGCTCTGCAACTGGAAGTCCAGCGCGCCGGTGATCCGAGTGCTCCATTCATTCCGATTGCCGAGATCCGCTTCGAGGAAGAGATCCAGATCGACCAGGAGACACTGCACTTTAGCCCCGTGGAGGGTAGGGGCTTCGAGCCCCATGGACTGTTCACTGGCCTTCGTCGCATTGTCTATCCCGCTAGTGTTCAGAGTCGTGCTGCCAGTGCGCCGGAACGAGGCCGTCGCGATCGGGAGAGCATCCTTCGCAGGCTGGCGTGGTTTCTCAACCAAAGCTCTAGCACACCCTTGGAAGGAGGCGCTGCTGCCATGAATCCCGCTGTTGGAGCGGATGTCGCAACCCATGGAACCCGTCGCTGGCTCAAGTTTGCCTTCTTCGCGATCCTGGCCCTGGTCGTCATAGGCGGCCTGTATCTGGCAGAACGATTCACTCGCAATCGGCCAGTGGACTACGCCGACGATGCGATGCATTTCATGCGCGGCTCGACCGGCGGCGAAAGGATGAACGGCATCCCTTACTGGTTCTGGGTGGCAATGCCGGAGTTGTTCCCCGAATACTTGCCCGACAAAACGCCGGGCCGCGGCTACTCATCGTTCGGCATGATCTATGCGCCGGGCGACGATCCGCGCTACGCTCTTCCGCTCGGCACGTCGATGCGCAATGTGCGCGGCATCGACGTTGTCTATCTCAACTGCGGGGCATGCCATATCGGGACCGTGCGGGACTCGCCGGGCGCGACACCGCGCATCGTCCCGGGAATGCCGGCGCACCAATTCAACCTCGGCGCGTGGGGGGCATTCCTCACCACGATTCCCAAGGATCAGAAGTTCACCGCCCAGCGCATCCTCGACCAGATCCAGGTAATGCAGGACGATCCGCATCGCGTCATCGACAAGCCCGATCTGATCAACCGGCTTATCTTCAAATATGCCGCCGTGTATCTCATGCGAGAGAAGCTCACGGTGCTGGGCCAGCGGCTGTCGTTCATCGACACGTCGACCTGGGGACCGGGCCGGGTTGACACCTTTAACGCTCCCAAGGCTCTGCTCAACTTCCCTATGGATAAGGCTGACCCCAAGGAACTGATGGGCAACGTCGACTTCCCGTCGGTCTGGAACCAGGGACCGAGGAAGGGCATGCAGCTCCACTGGGATGGCAACAATACCTCGGTCGACGAGCGAAATTTGTCGGCGGCGTTCGGTACCGGCGCGTACCCTCCGATTCTGGACACCCCACGAGTGCAGCGCATGGCGGCGTACCTGGAGAATGCCAAGCCGCCCGCGTATCCGTACCCCATCGACCAGGCACTCGCCGCGAAGGGCGCACCCGTCTACCAAGAATACTGCGCTGGGTGTCACGGATGGCGGGATGCGCCCTTCCGCAATAACCCGCCGCATTCCGATGAGCGGGTCGGAACCGTCGTGCCCATCGCCGATATCGGCACCGATCGCTGGCGTCTGGATTCGTACACCTGGCTGCTGGCGGTGAACCAGAGCACCCTCTATGCGGGATACGAGAAGGATTGGGGCTTTGATCCGCCATATCCGCAACGGTTCAGTCATTTCCGCAAGACCAACGGTTATGCCAATCTGCCGCTCGATGGAATCTGGTTACGCGCTCCGTATCTGCACAACGGCTCGGTGCCCAACCTGCGCGAGTTGCTCGAGCCAGCGGCCGCGCGAACCAAGCTCTTTTACCGTGGAAATGACGTCTATGATCCGCAAAATGTCGGCTTTGTGTCGAATCTGCCGGAGCAGAATGGGCAGAAGTTTTTCGCCCTCGACACCTCGAAGCGCGGCAACGGCAATGGCGGCCATGAGGGCAAGGCTTACGGGACGGAGCTGCCTGCCGACGAGAAGCAAGGGTTGCTCGAATACTTGAAGACTTTTTGATCAGGCGGGAGACGAACTGATATGGGCAAGAAGATATTCATCGCTGTCGCCCTCCTCGTACTTATCTATGCGGGCATCATGCTGTGGTGCAAGCTGTATCGTGTCTCGCCGCAGCCCGCTTGGATTACCGCCGATCAGCGCGACAACTACTTTTACGGATCGGTTGGAGCCGATCATACGCCGGGCATTCCTTACTGGCTGTGGCTGGCGATGCCTCGCATGTTTCCGGAATACATGCCTGGACCCGGTGGGTACGCAGCGCTCGGCATGTCATGGGAAGAGGGCCGGGAGATGCCGGTCGGCTTTGCCAAGCAGAGGATCGGCTACATCCGGGTGACGGGAAATTGCGCCCTGTGCCACGCCATCTCGCAACCCTCGGGCACAGACCAGGGGCCGACCATCCTTCCCGCGGTGGCGGGACATGTCACAGACATCCAGCCGCTGATGGCTTTCTATCGACATTGCGCGCAGGATCCGCGGTTTACCGCTGCTGATTTTCTGTCGGAGATCGACACCTACACCAAGCTCTCGTTCACCGATCGCTTGCTATACAAGTACATCCTGATCCCTCGCATGCATGAGGCGCTCCTCGACCCGGAGGCGTTGCTGTTCGATCCCGCAATCCGGGAGCACATCCGTAATCCGCAGTCGGATGCGCCATTCGCGCAGCAACCAATGAAGGATCTCCGTGAACAAGTGAAGGCTCTGGAGGCGCAGGGACATCCGTAGCGCCAGCCCGGGTTGCGCCTAAGCTCTCACTCGTGCCGGAGGCTCTCCACCGGATCAAGCGACGCAGCGCGACGTGCAGGCGCGGTACCGAAAGCGATTCCTACCGAACACGAGACTGCGATCGCAATCAACGCTGACATAAATGGCACCGGCACCTGCGCGCCGGTAAAAAACCGCAGGGAAAATGGGATAGCCAATCCCAAGAGCGTGCCAATCGTCCCTCCCACCACCGAGATCAATAGAGCCTCAACCAGGAACTGCAACTCGATCTCGCGGCGGGTAGCGCCGACGGCCTTGCGGATGCCGATTTCACGAATGCGCGAGCTGACCGTGGCCAGCATGATATTCATGATGCCGACTCCGCCGACGATTAGCGTAATGGCGGCGAACGCCAGCAGGACCATGGTGAATGCGGTGGCCGTCTTCTCCGCGGTCACAAGGACCTGAGTCAGGTTGTCAGCGTGATAGACGGCGCCTGGGCGGTGGCGCGACTGGATAACCCGGACGATCGCCTGCGTGCCGGCGGGCACACTCTCGCTGTCGTACATGGAGAAGTAAATAAGGTTGACAGCGTTGGTGCCAGCCAGACGGCGGGCCACGACGTACGGGATCAGTATGGTTTCGTCCTGTATGTCGGAGCGGCCGAAGGTCTCGACACCTTCTTTGAAGACACCGACGATCACGAAGTCCAGTTCGCTGAGAGTGATCTTCTTGCCCACAGCCATGTCGGCTGAACCGAACTGACGAATCGCGAAAGGCAGGGTGATCAGACAGACCTTGTTGAACAACTGCGCGTCCTGCTCATCGAAAAATCTGCCGGAGAGGATACGCAGGCGTCGCACATCAGCGTACTCGGGATTCACCCCGAGGATGAGAATCTCTTTCTGCTTTCCTCCGGCTATGGTGATTCGCTCGTGCAGATTGAGGACTGGGGATGCAGTTCGGACGCCTGGCACCTGCTGCTCGGCGGCCATCATGTCGTCCACGGTGAGATAGTCGCGAATAGAGGAACTCGAGCCCGACGTTTCCAGGCCCGCATACTCGACCCAGATCAGGTTGGCCCCGATGTTCTGAATCTGATCAAGAACGTACTGCTTGCCGGAGAGAGAGATGGTGACAACCAGGATGAGCGAGGCCGTGCCAATCACCATGCCGAGAGCGGTCATGGTAGCGCGGACTTTATCAGCGCGGAACGATTCCAGCGCGAGAGCGAGAATTTCGCGTGCGATCAGGCGCTGCTTGACGCCGCCGATGGTGAATCCCGCGGAATTGGGCGACTCCGGTGCCATCGCGCTTCAGCCCTTCCCGATGAAGACGAGTGTAACTCCGATGCAGACCAGTAGGATGCCCACCCAACGCCGCCAATTCACATGTTCTCCCAGGAAAAACATGCCTCCCAGCGCGCCCGCAACATAACTGAGAGCAGTAACCGGCACGACGAAGCTGACATTTTCGATCGCCAGTACCGCCAGCAGGGAGAAAAAGGCTAGCGTCATCATGCCTACGCCCAACAGCATCCACGAATTCCGCAGTGCACGTAGGATGACCCGGACGATATTTGCCGGGCGGAAACTCTTGACCTCGCCCGTCTGCTTCATGGCGCGCGAGACGCAGAGTTCGCCGCCCGTGCCGACGACCACGATAATGAAAAAGTAAATCGCTTTGAGCACGCTAGCGGTGCTCCGTGGTACGGGGGTTGGTGCGGCCGACGATGAACACCCCGGCGCAGATAATGGCAATTCCAAGCCAGCGCGTAGGGGTGATGCTCTCGCCCAGAATGAAATAGCCCATCAATGCGACTATGCCGTACGCCATCGAGGATGCCGGCTGTACAAAGCTGTAGTCCGCCCACGATAGTACAAGAATATTGGCGACGAAAAACGTGAGCAGCGAGGCCACGCCCAGCCAGATTGCCGGAGTCTCGAAGATGCGCAGGAGAGTGTGGCCCAACTCGGACGGCGGCCAGATATGTAACGGGGCGACGCTCTTCATCCCCATGCCCAGCAGAACATTGCCCAGCGGCCCGGCAATGATCATGATGAGGATCATCATGGTGGTCTTGAATTGCAAGTGCTTGTGCGATTCCATCAGGCGGGCCGCCGCAACAGACGAGGTAAACAATGCAGATGCATCTACTTATCGTATTACACAGATAGTGGAGTGGGATCTTTTGGGCTAGAGTTTCTGCGGCTCGCCGAGCGTCCTACCAGCCGCGATCATTTATCATAAGAGCCAGCATATTTCTCGCGGATATCGCCTGCGACGCCTCTGGCCGCGCTCAGCGAACACCTCTTTCTAAGGATTCTGACGCACTTTGTGTGGCATCGTCGGTTTTACCCATAAACAGTGGTCTCCCGACCCTGATCGCATTCAAACCGCCACCGCCACCATCACGCATCGCGGACCCGACGAGCAGGGCGTCTTCCGCTCCAGTATCTGTTCGCTGGGCGCGACCCGCCTGAAGATCCTCGACCTGGTCGGCGGAGACCAGCCCATCCAGACGGAAGACGGCGACACCACCATCGTCTTTAACGGCGAAATCTACAATCATCTGGAAATTCGTAAAGAGCTGGAAGCTCTCGGCCACCGTTTCCTTTCGCACTGCGATACTGAGACGGTTCTCCATGCCTTCGTCGAATGGGATACGGAAGCTTTCGGGCGCATGCGCGGAATGTTTGCGGTGGCGCTGTGGACGACTTCAAAACGTCGGCTGGTGCTGGCGCGCGACCGCATGGGAATCAAGCCCCTCTACATTGCGCGTCGAGGCCAGGACTTGTTCTTCGGCTCGGAGCTGAAGGCGATCCTGATTCATCCCGAGATCGAACGGCGGCTGAGCCTGTCGGGGTTGGATTGCTATCTCTCGATGAACTACGTACCAGCTCCGTGGACGCTGGTGGACGGCATCGAGAAGCTCATGCCGGGTTGCTGGTTGGAGTGGCAGGACGGCAAGGTTCGTTCCGAAGCTTATTGGGAGCTGCCCACCACAATCAACCATTCGCACACGCTGGTGTCGGCGAAAGAGGAGCTAGATGCACTGCTGACGCAGGCCGTGCCGGAGCAGTTGCTCTCGGACGTACCTCTGGGAGTGTGGCTTAGCGGCGGTGTCGATTCGACGACCATCCTGCACTATGCTGCTCAGGCGTCAAGTTCGCGGCTCAAGACATTTTCCATATCGTTCCGCGGTCGCAGCTTCGACGAGACGCCTTATATCCGGGAGGCGGCTGCGGCTTATGGCACGGAGCACGAGCAGCTCGACCTCAATCCCGAGCAGGACCTGCAAGGCGCGATCGAGGAGATGGTCTACTACTCCGACGAGCCCAGCGCCGATGCCGGAGCTCTGCCAGTGTGGTTCCTGTCCAAGCTCTGCAAGACCCAAACCACGGTTGCGCTGAGCGGTGAAGGCGCCGACGAACTGTTTGGCGGCTATCTCACCTACCGGGCGAACCGCTTCGCAAGAGCCATTCGAAAGTTCCCCCGTAGCGTGGCGCATCTTGGACTGGCAGCGCTCAAACTTGCGCCGGTGTCGGATGAGAAGATCGGGCTGGACTACAAGCTGCAACGGTTTCTTACCGGTAGCCTGCTGCCGCCTGACCAGGCACATGTGTATTGGAACGGCACCTTCTCTGAGCAGGAGAAGAGCGCAGTGTTACGCCAGCCTTCGCCGCACGCGCTCGACCGCCTGCTTGGCAGCTTGCGCGAGGCGCTGGCTGTCGAGACCGACGACCTCGCTCCTTATCTGCAGTTCGATCAGCGATATTACTTGCCCGACGACATCCTGGTGAAGTCGGACCGGATGAGCATGGCGCATGCTGTTGAAGTGCGTCCAGCGTTTCTCGATCACCGCATCGTTGAGTTCGCCGCGAGCCTGCCCGCCACACTGAAGATTCAGGGTTCGCGCCAGAAGTTCCTGCTGAAAGAGCTGATGAAAGACAAGCTTCCGCAGAAGATTCTGCAGCGTAAAAAGGTCGGCTTCGATATTCCGGCGCACGAATGGTTGCGCGGACCGCTGCTGACGATGCTGCGGCAGACGTTGGACGATGGGCTTCGTGGCTACGCCGAAGTGTTCCGTCCCAACGCGATTCAGGATTACGTTCGCCGCCACACAGAGCGGCGCATCAATGTTGGTTATCACTTATGGGGATTACTGATCCTGTTTTTATGGATGAAACGGTGGCGGATTCAGGCGCCCGCCCAGGCGGCGCCACGACAGCAAGCTCTTTCCGACAGAGTTGGACTGTTTACCTAGTCGTCTTGCTGGTCGCTAGCGCTGTGTATGTGGGTTGCATGGTATCTCCGCCGTCGCTGATGGACGACGTCGACGCCGTGCAGGCGCAGATCGCCCGCAACATGATTACGTCGGGCGACTACGTTACCGCCCGGCTCGATGGCGTCGTGTACTTAGAGAAGCCGCCACTTATCTACTGGATGATCGCCGGTTCCTACAAAATTTTCGGCGTGCACGATTGGGCGGCGCGGATTCCGGTGGTCCTGTCGGCAATTGGTTTGTGTCTACTCACTGCGGCCTTCGGGATATGGGCTTTCAACCGGCGTGTCGGCCTTTATGCCGGTTTGATCATGGCGACCTGCATCGGGCTATGGCTGTTTACTCGTATCCTGATTCCCGATGTCATGCTGACGTTCACGGTGGCCCTGGCGATGTGGGCTTTGCTGCGCGCACTCGATGAGCAAGAGGCAAATCCTGCGGCCTGGGCCTTTCTGCTCGCCGCCAGTCTGGGCACCGGGCTGCTGCTGAAGAGCCTGATCGGCGTGCTCTTTCCAGTCGCGGCGGGTGGCATCTATCTATTGATCACTGGACAGTTGTTCTTGCGACGGACATGGCAACGGCTGCACCCCTTCCTTGGGACAGCGATCATTCTGCTGATTGCAGCGCCCTGGCACGTTCTGGCGACGCTGCGCAATCCGCCCTACTTCGCATGGACCTGGCACAGCCTTCCCGGTCAGTACCACGGTTTCCTGTGGTTCTTCTTCATGAACGAGCAGGTGCTGCGCTTCCTGAACCTGCGCTATCCCCACGACTACAACACCGTGCCGCGGCTGTATTTCTGGCTGTTCCACTTCCTCTGGCTGTTTCCCTGGAGCGTGTACATCCCGGCGATGTTCAAGCTGTCCTATCGCCCGGTGGATCGAGCAGGTCAGACCCGTATGCTGGCGTTTTGCTGGATCGGCTTCATCCTGGTCTTCTTCACTTTCTCGACCACGCAGGAGTATTACTCGATGCCCTGCTACCCGGCGCTGGCGCTGCTTCTTGGCTGCGCCATGGCATCGGATGGGACGTGGATTCGCCGTGGCACTCGCGTCCTGACTGCGATCACCGGCTGTTCAGCGGCTGCGGCCATCGCAATTTTGTGGACGGTGCGCCGTGTCCCAAGTCCGGGAGACATTTCAGCCGCATTGAGTCATCATCCGGGGGTTTACACCCTCTCGCTCGGTCACATGGAGGACCTTACACTGCAGTCGTTCGCCTACCTTCGTCTTCCTTTGGGTATGGCGGCGGTGGCCTTTGCAATCGGGCTGGTCGGCACACTGGCATTGCGACGCCGGGGTGTTGTCCTTGCCGCTTGTGCGATGATGGTGCTGTTCTTTCAGGCGGCCCGACTGGCGATGGTCTCCTTCGATCCGTACCTATCCTCACGGCCGCTGGCGGAAGCGTTGCTACGGGCACCCGAAGGAAGGCTGATCGTAGACCGGCATTACTATACTTTCTCGTCAATGTTCTTTTATACGGGGCGGGATGCTTTGCTTCTGAATGGGCGCTGGAACAATCTTGAATATGGCGCTTACGCTCCCGGCGCTCCTGACGTATTCATCGACGATCCAGAATTTCGTGAGCTCTGGCAGCGCGGCGAACGGTACTACATCGTAGCGATGGACGCAGCTTTACCTCGTCTAGAATCCTTGGTTGGACGTTCCGAATTGAATGTGGTCGCCGCCAGCGGAGGAAAGGTGCTGCTGACGAACTACCCGATCCCTGTAGAAAAGGCACCTTAAAACCACGCGTCTCCTCGCAGGACTCGGCATTCCAGACTTATGAATCGTGCGCTCTATACTTTAGCGGCGGCAGCCATAGCTTCAGGCGGTGTTCTGCGCGCTGACTTGAAGCGCCGCAGGCTCAGTCTGCGCAGTGCTGCGGGGTGGCGACTTTTATCTGCGCTAGACATTTTGTCTCCTACGGTAACGGTAATAGTCGTTGCTGGTCTGGCTGTAAACCTTCTACCATCAGCAATCTCCGAAGGTGTAGTGCCGTTGCGTTCGCCCCTAACCTGGGGAGTGGTTTCTGGCACTCTAATTTTCCTTTTCCTGTGGGGCGAGGGACGCAGACAGATACAGTTCCAGCGACCGAAAGGAATTCTGTTTGCAGAGTGGCTAATTCTGGTCGCCGCCAATCAGATTTTGGCGACGACATTATTCGGAAGCTTTTTGTTTCTTCCCCGCGGCCTGACGACGAATATCGTTTCGGCTCTCGCAGGAATCTGCGGAGTGGTTTTGATCGCTGTACTTGTACCGCCCTTCACCAAGAAGGGTGCTGAATATCATCGAATCCTTAGCCATCTGGTCGACGAAGGGGAATCCATCCAGAGCGAGTACACGCCTCCAACCCCAGAATGTCCAAACCCGAAACTTTGGAATATGGTGGATTCTCAAACGACGGAACTCGAGGTTCTTGATTTCCTGAAGAGCTTGGTAACAACGTTAAAGCCTAAGTTGATTCTTGAGACGGGGACGTTTCTTGGATATGGCGCCATTAAATTAGGAGAGGGCGTCAAGGAGCGAATGGGTTCGGGAAAGTTATCACAGTGGAATACGATCCAGCGATCTTCGCCAAGGCGGTTGAGCGCATTGAGGCAGCGGGACTGGCGGACTGGGTCGATTGCCACAATGAGTCTAGTCTCGATAGCCGAGTTGAGGGAACGATTGACTTTTACTTTAGCGACAGCGCGTTGGCGATCCGGGAACAAGAGATCCGGCGCTTTCTGCCGCAAGTCGATCCGCGCGGACTCATCGCGATTCACGATGCCAGTTCGCATTTTCAGACGGTCCGTGAGGCGGCGTTGCGAATGGAACAAGAGGGGTTGCTTTCGGTCGTGTTTCTTTCGACTCCTCGCGGCCTGGTGCTGGCGCAAAGGCGAGAGGGTCGTAAGTGACCGAGCCTTGCGGATACAATTCCGCATGCATTGACTGAGCGGTCACTAGGGTAAAATTGTAGAGTGTGGCGGGTTTGCTTTGCGACGTAAAGGCGGCGACTGCAACATCGCCTTTTGCACATTCAAGGAGGTTTCATGAAGATTGCCGTGCTTGGTGGCGACGGCTACTGTGGCTGGGCGACGGCCTTGTACCTTTCGAGCAAGGGACACACCATCGCGATCGCCGACAATTTTGCACGACGTCAGTGGGACCATGAGCTCGGGGCGCAAACCCTCACTCCCATTCGCACGCTATCAGAGCGCCTGCGGGTTTGGCATGAACTCACCGGCAAGACCATCGAGTCCTTTGTCGGCGACATCACCGATTACGATTTTCTGTCTTCGATGGTGACCTCGTTCGAGCCGGACGCAATCGTCCATTTTGCCGAGCAGCGCTCGGCTCCGTACTCGATGATCGACCGCAAGCACGCAGTATTTACCCAGATCAACAACGTAACCGGAACGTTGAACCTCCTTTACGCGATCCGCGAGTTTGCGCCCGAGTGTCATCTGGTCAAACTTGGCACTATGGGCGAATATGGAACGCCAAACATCGACATCGAAGAAGGCTACATCACCATCGAGCATAACGGCCGCAAAGACCGCCTGCCGTTCCCCAAACAGCCGGGCTCCTTCTATCACCTCTCGAAGGTGCACGACAGCCACAACATCGCGTTCACCTGCAAGATTTGGGGAATTCGCGCCACAGATCTTAATCAGGGCGTGGTGTACGGAACGATGACTGATGAAGCGGCGCTCGACGAGGCACTGATCAACCGCTTCGACTACGACGAAGTGTTTGGAACTGTTCTGAACCGCTTCTGCGCTCAGGCCGCGCTTGGCTATCCGCTGACGGTATACGGTAAGGGTGGACAAACTCGCGGCTTTCTGGACCTTCGCGACACCGTCCGCTGCGTTGAATTGGCCTGCCTGAACCCGGCGAAGCTGGGCGAATTTCGCGTGTTCAACCAGTTCACCGAGCAGTTCTCAGTGTTGCAACTGGCAGCGATGGTCAAAGAGGCGGGAAAAGAGTTAGGCATGGACGTCGCGATCAATCATCTTCCCGACCCGCGCGTCGAAGCCGAGGAGCACTATTACAATGCGAAGCACTCGAACCTGATCGAACTCGGCTTAAAGCCTCATCTGCTTTCAAACTCGCTGCTCGACTCGATTATCAACATCGCGGTTCGCTATCGCGATCGCATTGACACGTCGCTATTCCTGCCTCAGGTCAATTGGCGCAGCGCGCGTAACGATCGGCACACGCAGGCGCCAAACCGGCAGGACGTGCTCGCTAAGACAGGGGACTAAGTCGATTGTGGGGTTTGGATCCGGTGCTCTATTCTGCCGCCGGAACTGTCGCCAAGGGCACCAGTTGTCCGTCGCGAATGCGATACTCGCGATTGCGCCACATGATGGTGCTGCGGGTGAAGCTGGCGACCCAGATAGCAAAAGCCATTACGTCCCACACGGGAATGAGCAGTAATTTTTCCCAGGAGACAGGCTGTTTCAGTCCCCATGCGCTGATCAGCCAGGTCATGGCCACGCGCAGGCCAAAATACGCTCCGAGAAAGCTCGCGGCCACGACCGCGGTGGGCCGCACTGCAATTGCGGCCAGCGACCATGCCAGACCGAAGGTGAAGACCAGGCCGAGGTGTCCCCAGGGCCGCAAATGTCGCATGACCACAATCCATCGCAGGCGTTTGAGGATGAGGTCGCGCCAGGACTCAAAGTCCGCCACCGTCAACACCGAGTATGAGAGCAGTTTTACCTCATATCCCTGGTCTGCGATTAGCCGTCCTACCAGCAGGTCGTCGGCTGGACGGTTCTCGATCGCCTGGTAGCCGCCGAATCCCTGCAGGCGCTCGCGGGTAGTGGCGATTGTGGGGCCCAGCGCAAACTTCACGCCATCGAGTTGCCATGCCACCAGGATTCCCGCGTAGAAGTCAGACATCATGCCGACCGATTGCAGATGCTGCACGAACGTGGTCTCATCCGTGGGTACATAGAAGCACGTCACCGCGCCGACTTTGGGATTGGCCAGCGGCGCCACCACGGTCCGCAGATAGTTTGCGTCAGCGCGCACATCGCTATCATTGATGACCAATGTCTCGTATTTCGCTTCGCTGGACAGACGTGCGAGCTTCGCAACCTTGTCATTCGTGGCCTCGCGCCCCGAGCCGATCAGCACGCGGATCTGACAGGCCGGGAAATCAAGAGCCACCTTCTCGATAACGGCTAATACCGGATCGGCTTCATCTCCTGCGCAGAACAAGATTTCGTATTCCGGATAGTCCTGCCGACAAAAGCTGGCAAAGTTCTCATAGGCGTCAGGATCCAGCCCGCGCACCGGCTTTAGGATGCTGACCCCAGGAGCATAGTCGTAGGACGGCGATTCCGCAGCGGCGGACAGGCGGAAAAATCGCCATGAGGAATAAACCGCAATCGAATAGTAAATAAAAGGGATAGCAGCGATGCCCAGAAATGCACAGCTGACGGGCCACAAACCCATTACGCCTCTCGTTGAGCAGGATGACTATTCATTATCTCCGGTTAGCGACATTCTGCCAATGTGCCGGTATGAACAAAATCAAGCCTCTGCGAGAAAGTCTCCTGACCGTGATCCTCGCCGATCCGGCACGGGAACGAACGCCCAGTTTTTTGCGTATTCATCGCAGGGGACATTAACAATTGTCCTGGACGTTGCGTCATCCCTTTGAAGACAGAGCAGGAGGCGGAGTGGCGGTCGCTTTCCAATCCAGACCGGAGACGGAGCGCATGGTGCAGGTGGAGCGGCTGTTCGCTGAACACCACCAGCGCGTGCTGCGTGCTGCCTATCGAATCACCGGCAGCATGGCCGACGCGGAAGATGTCGCACAATCCGTTTTTGTGCGACTACTGCGGCGGGGGAGCGAAGAGGTTGAAAACCCCGAGAGCTATCTCTACCGTTCGGCCATTAATGGCGCCCTCGATCTGCTTCGCCGTAGAACGGCTGAGCGGATCGCACCTCTGGACGCGGCCGCCGACGTGGCTGGCTCGAGGTACTCCGATGCTCCGGACGAAGGAGTATCGAACGCCGAGCTTCGTGCTGGCCTACGGCAAGCCCTCATCGGTCTGAGTCCACGGGCAGCGGAGATGTTCGTGCTTCGCTATCTGGAGGACTGGGGAAATCGTGAAATTGCGCTGCTGATGAACACCTCGCAAGCGGTGGTGGCGGTCGTGCTTCATCAGTCCCGGCGCAAGCTGAAGAAAGCTCTTCAAGCACTTCTACGAGGCTAGTGATGACGCACAAAAATAAGGACATCCAACTCGATGACGCCGTTCGTGCGGTGAAAACCGATACTCCTAACGCTCACGAATTGCATACCTCTGGTGAACGCGTCCGGCAACGGGTTCAATCGGACGCATCGGCGGTCAATAACGCGGTTGAACAGATCAGCAGCTGCGACGACGTGCGCCAGCTGTTGCCCGCCTATTCCGGCGGAGGCCTGTCGCCCGAACGCACCTTGCTGATTGGTGCCCACCTGCGTGATTGCCTTGCCTGCCAGCACTATGCGCGCAATCGCTTCGCACAACCGAGCTTGGTGGATTGGTCGGCTCCGCAAGTAACGAGATCGCCTGGGTTGGGTCTACGCTATGGTTTTGCTCTCGCGGCTGCTGCTGTTGCGCTGCTGGTGGCAGGATTCCTGATTAACAATGCGTACTTCGCGGTCCCCGCTGGTGCTCGCGGGCGGGTGCAATCGCTCGACGGTACGGCTTATCGGATCACCGCCAATGGCACACGCGCGGTATCGGCGGGCGACGAACTACAGCAAGGCGAACTGCTTCGCACTTCCGCGGGTGCTCACACCTTCGTTCAGCTCAACGACGGATCGATCGTGGAGGTGCGTGACCGCAGCGAGTTCAGCGTCAAGGCTCGCGGCAAGGATGAGACGATCGACCTGAATCTGGGAGCGGTACTGGTGCAGGCGGCCAAGCGCAAAGCGGGCCATCTGTATGTGAAGACACCGGATTGCCGGGTTGCCGTCACCGGGACAATCTTCTCGGTCGATTCCGGCACCAAAGGTTCGCGCGTGGCTGTAATCGAAGGTGTCGTGCACGTGTCGCATGCAGGAGTCAGCAATATCCTCCGTGCAGGCGACCAGGTTGCCACCACTGACAATCTGACCCCGGTACCTTTGCAGCAGGAGATCGCATGGAGCCGCGATCACGAGAAGTATGTTCATCTGCTGGCACAGTTCGTCGCCCTGCGGCAACGGCTTGATCAGGTTCCGCTGCCCGCACCCCGGTACACCAGCGATCTCCTGGAACGCATGCCCAGCAGCACTGTGCTCTATGTCAGCATTCCGAACCTGGGAGAGACTCTGAGCCAGGCGAATGTCATCTTCCAGGAGCAGCTCCAGAAGAGTGCAGCGTTACGCGCCTGGTGGAACGCCGGTCGCCCTAACCAGCAAGAAGACCTCACCGCCACGATCGAAAAGCTACGGTTGATGAGCGAATACCTGGGCGATGAGGTCGTGGTGCTGGGGATGGACGGCCCCAAGTCAACGCAGATCGCAGTCATCGCCGACGTGCAGCGCGCAGGACTTGCCGACTTCCTGAAGTCCTCATCTTTCTCCGACAATCCGTCGCACAACCTGGTCGTGGTGGATGAACCGGGTCTGGCCACTCTGTCGAACACTGGGGATCAAGGCATCGCGCTGGTACGGGATCACGAAGTGATCTTTTCTGACAGCGTAGACCTGCTCAACCGCATCAACACCCAATTAAATACGGGGGCCAGCGGATTTGCGGATTCTGCCTTTGGGCAACAGATTGCCGCTGCCTACAATCGCGGAGCCGGGTTTATCGTGGCTGCCGACCTGCACCAGATGATGCGGGCCAGCTATCGGCACAACATGTCAGCGCACAAAACCGGGCATGAAGGCATGAACTTCCAGCGCCAGCGGACTGGCAGACGCACAATACCTGATCGCCGAGCATCGCGAGATCAGCGGTGTGCCCGAGAACCATTTAAGTCTGCAGTTCGCCGGCACGCGGACCGGAGTTGCCTCGTGGCTGGCCGCGCCTGCTCCCATGGGCTCTCTCGACTACATCTCCCACAACGCGGGACTGGCGATGGCTTTCGTCGCCAAGGAGCCGCAGTCGATCGTTGACGACATCCTGCAGATGACCACCAAGCGCGACTGGCTCGATAGCAGCAACAACAAGTTGCACGTCAACCTCCGTGACGATGTTGCTGCCCATCTTGGCGGCGAAGCGGTCATTGCGCTGGATGGCCCGGTCCTGCCTACACCATCATGGAAGCTAGTCGTTGAGGTGCACGATCCGGTGCAGCTCCAGGCTTCGCTGGAGAAGCTCATGCAGGCAATCAGCGACGAAGCGCAGAAGAACGGACATGGCGGAGTCTCGGTTCAACCCGTCAACATTTCCGGACGCACTTTTTACACCGTGCGTAACTCGCAATCGGGCGCCGAAACCGCCGACTATACCTTCGCCAATGGCTATATGATCGTCGGCTCCGCCAGGGCCGTGGTCATGGACGCTCTGCAAACCCAGGCCAATGGCGATTCGCTGGGGCGCTCGACGAGTTTCAAAGCGCTTTTGCCGAAGGACGACAACGAGAACTATTCGGCGATTGGCTATCAGAATCTTGCCCCCGTTCTTCAGCCGCTGCTATCGCAGCTGAACGGTGAAGAAGCTGCCGCCGTGCAGCAGCTTGCCGCCGATGCCCGTCCCACCGTCGTGTGCGCCTGGGGCGAGCAGAACCGCATCGAAGCCGCCAGCAACAGTCGGCTGTTCGGGCTCGATTTCCTGACGCTCGGCGCGTTGCTCGATTCCGGGAACCATACTGGCATGCGCAGCGTACAACAATGAGATGAATGTCGTTGAAATGGACGGGCTGCAAGTCACGCTGGGCGAGCGGGTCGTTCTCGACCGGCTGACGGGTAACCTGGCGGGCCGCGCCATTGGGCTGCTGGGACCAAACGGTTCCGGCAAGTCGACGCTCATCAATACCCTCCTCGGGTTTCATGCGCCGTCCGCGGGGACGGCGCGTGTCTTTGATCTCGACGTTCGCCACTACAGTCGCGAAATCCGCTCGCAAATCGGCTATATGCCGGAGGACGACTCCTTCATCGGCAACGTGAGCGGCGTCCGCTTCGTACGCTACATGGCTGAGCTTGCCGGCGTTCCGCCGCAATACGCCCTGGAACGTGCGCATGAGGCGATGTTCTTCGTCGGACTCGGCGAAGTGCGCTATCGCAAGGTGAGCACCTATTCGCTGGGAATGAAGCAACTGGTGAAGATGGCGCAAGCTATCGCGCACGGGCCAAAGCTTTTGATTTTGGACGAGCCAAGCAACGGGCTCGACCCGCTGGCCCGGCAGCGCATGATGGAACTGATTCGCGGCATTCGCGATGCCGGCGAGATTCGGCTGCTGATCTCTTCGCACTTGCTGCGCGACATCGACGACACTTGCGATGAAGTGCTGATTCTGAAGAACGGTCGGATTGCCAACATCTGCAATCTCGATGAGGAGCGTCGCTCGAACCGCAGTTTCATCGAAATGGAGACCATGGGAGCCACCAACGCCTTCGCCGACAGTCTTCGCGAGCTGGGGTGCGAGTGCGCCAGCTTCGCGCATGCACGCATCAAGCTGGTCATCCCGGAACACGTTGAGATACGCGATCTTTATGCGGTCGCCGCGCGACAAGGGGTTCAGATCCGTCGCATGAATCATCGCCGGGATTCCCTGGAAGACATCTTCCTTAAAGCCATGGACAGCGATCTGGGGGCGCCCATCCATGTCGGTCTATAAGCGCAGCTACGGCTCATACAACGGACCACGGACTCCGCATTCCTCGCGGCTCGCCGTGCTGATGCGCTACGGATTCGCAGAAGTCTGGGCCTCCAAGGTGAGCGCGATCCTGTTCACCGTGTGTTTTGTGCCACCAGTCATTTTCCTGTTTACGATTTACCTGATGAACAACCCGGCAGCCCGTCTGCTGGTGGGAGATAATCTGCGGCTGATCGCCATCGATCAGCGCCTGTTTCTTCTAGCTCTGCAGATTCAGTGCTGGCTCGCGCTGGTGTTGACGGCCTGGATCAGTCCTCGCCTGATGTCGCCCGACCTCGCTGACAATGCGTTGCCCATTCTGCTGAGCCGTCCTATCTCGCGTCTGGAGTACGTCGCCGGCAAGCTGGCTGTGCTCGTCGGTTGTCTGTCTGCGGTAACCTGGATGCCTTTGCTGCTGCTCTTTGTATTCCAGAGTTATTCATCGCCCAAGCCCTGGGCTGGCGAGCATCTGTTTATTGCGTTTGGTGTGTTGGCGGGCGCCCTGATCTGGATTGCATTCCTGTCGCTCTACACTCTGGCGTTATCGTCGTGGGTCAAGTGGCGGGTGGTGGCGACCGGACTTATCTTCGCCGCGGTGCTCGTCCCAGCCGGAATCGGCGCCATTTTCAACGGCGTGGTGCGCACTAACTGGGGCACGCTGCTCAACCTTCCGCGTTCTATGTCCACGATGTGGGAGTGGCTGTTACGGGTTGAGCCCAGCCGGTTTGAGAGGTTCGGGCCGGTACCAATTCCGGCTATTGCCGGAATGCTTCTGATCGTATCGGCAGGTTGCGCAGCGGCGCTCAATGCCCGCATTCGTGCGCGCCAGGTGGTGCGAGGATGAACGATCGCATCATCTTCGAGGATGTGTCCAAGTTCTACGGCGAGGTGTTGGGGGTAAACCGCGTAGCCTTGTCGCTGGCTTCCGGGATCACCGCGCTGGTCGGTCCCAACGGCGCTGGCAAAACCACCTTGATGAACCTCATGACCGGCCTGGTGCGTCCCACGCGCGGTCACATCCGCGTTCTTGGCATGACCGCCGATGACGCCCTCGATTTCTTCCGGGCGGTAGGCTACTGCACGCAATTCGACTCCTTCCCGCGTGGCGTAACCGGCTGGGACTTCTTGTACGAATGTCTCATGCTGCACGGCATCAGCGCGGCCCAGGCGCGGCAACTGACACAGGAAGCCCTGCAGCGCGTGAACATGGGCGAAGCGGCGAATAGGAAAATCGCGGGCTACAGCAAGGGCATGCGGCAGAAGATTCGACTGGCGCAATCGATTGCGCATCGTCCCCGGGTTCTGGTGCTTGACGAACCGCTGAACGGACTCGATCCGATGGCGCGGGCCGAGTCATTGGCGCTGTTTGAGACTCTCGGACGTCAGGGCATGCATGTCGTCATCTCCAGCCACGTGCTGGAAGAAGTTGACCGCATCGCCGACCGCGTTGTGCTGATCACCGGAGGTTACGTCGTTGCCGAGGGCAACATTCATCAGGTACGTCAGGAAGTCGGCGAGAAACCGATGCAGGTAATGATCCGTTGTGAGCGGCCCGAAGTGCTCGCCTCCAGAATCTTCCAGCTGAATCACTGCGTCGAAGCCACATTGCACGCGGACAAGCGCGGCGTCTTCGTGCGCACCCAGGACGTGGACCAGTTCTACATCCTGCTCAACCAGATCGCTGCGGAAGGCACGGTGAAGATCGAGGCGGTGGCTCCGGCCGATGACGACGCCAACGCAATTTATCAATATCTGATCGGCTCTGAGGGAGGCGTGTCATGACCTCGCCGGGCTTGAACGGCATGAAGCGGTGGGTGTCGAGCCAACCATGGTCACTATGGTCGACGCAGGCCAACCGCGTCGTGCGGCTGGAACTTCGTCGTAATCTCTTCTCCTGGCGTGCCGCCTGGATTTATTTCCTGGCATTTGCTCCCACGGTGATCATTGCTCTGCATGTCATCATCGATCGCAACGTCGCCAACCAGATTGCTGAGGATACCGACGTTCTCGCGGGAATCATGCAGTTCTATTACGTGCGGCTGGCGATCTTCTTTGGCTGCCTGGGCATTTTTTCCCGCTTGATTCGCGGCGAGATGGTGGAACGCAGCCTGCACTATTACCTGCTCTCGCCGGTGCGCCGGGAGGTTCTGCTGCTGGGGAAATTTACCGCTGGCTCGTTGAGTGCCATCGTGTTATTCGGCACGGCGGTGCTGGCTGACTTCACGCTGATGTACCTGCGTTTCGGAGCCGCGGGATACGACTTCGTCTTCAACGGCCCGGGAATGGGACAACTCGATGCCTATCTCGGTATTACGGTGCTGGCCTGCCTCGGCTACGGTTCGGTCTTTCTGCTCTTGAGTATGCTATTCAAGAATCCGACGCCTGTGGCTATGCTGGTGATGGGATGGGAGGCCATCAACCCGGTGCTGCCGTCATTACTCCAGAAGATCAGCGTGGCTTCCTACCTGCGTCACCTGATGCCGGTGAAAGTGCCCGGCGAGGGCATCTTTGCGCTACTCACCGTCAGCACCGAACCGGTTAGCCCGTGGGTCGCAACCTTCGGAGTATTGTTGGTAACTACAGCTGTCGTGATCGTGTCGTGCTACCGGATGCGGAAACTGGAAATCCGCTACACCACGGAATAGCTACCGGCACCTGGAGACCTTTTCGAAAACTCCTCACCGCAATTCCTCCCGCGTGCTATATCCTCAGTGACACACGAGGGCCGCATCCTGGTTACCTGGGCGGCAAACAATTTTGGAGGTCTTTGCCATGAGTGCTTCCGATCCTCTCCTTGCCCCAATGAAGGATGCCGAACACCGCGAACTTGGTGGGGTTCAGATGGACATAACTCGAGTGGGCGAAGCCCGCGTCAAGCGTTCGGTTTACCCGGTGGGATTCCGCTGGTCCACGCATATTAAGCCGAAGGTTGGCACCGATTATTGCATGCACGCCCACATCGGTTTTCTTGCCCGCGGACGCATTCACATGGAGTTTGCCGACGGCTGTGTGCTCGAGTTTGCCGCTCCCCAAGTCGTTGCTATCGAGCCGGGACACGACGGCTGGGTCGAAGGGAATGAGGCGGCAGTATTGATTGAATTCGATTTTGAGAACGATACCGCCAACCGGGTTGGAATGGCAGAGAGACACACCCACAGCGGCTGATTTTTGCCGCAGCAGTCTGAGCTACGGCTGTTGTTCTGCGTAGTAGCCCTGGCGAGTCTGGACAATCAGGTCTTTCTGCGTTGTCGTCAAAGCGATCCGATGATATCCCGAAGCGGCGGAAGCCTTGTCCGGGGTATACCCGAGGCTGTACTGATTGCGCAGTTCCTGCTCGATCTCATCGTAAATGTCGTCGATCGTCTGCTTCTTGGTGACTTCGAAGAAGCGTCCGCCGGTCTCTTGTGAGATCCGCTGCAGTACCTTCTTGCCATCGGGATGACTCTGTTGCTGAGGATAGCCACCACCACCACGCGGGTATCCCATTCCACCTCCGCCGCCCCCCCATCCACCGTGATGCCCTCCACCGCCGCCGGGCATGCCGTAGCCGCCGCGGCCCCCGTAGGCCTCGTCGTCTTTGAAGAGGATGGAGTACACCAGCGTGTCAGCGCGCTGTGCGGACTCGATGCAGCGCTCCAATGAGACCTTGCTGGCATTGTCCACGCCGTCAGACAGGATGATCAGCGCCTTGCGGCCGGGCTGCTTATGCATCAAGTCGTCGGAGGCCAGGAAGACGGCATCGTACAGCGCAGTACCACCACCTCCTCCTCCATGATGACCTCCGCCACCACCACCACCTGAGGAACCACCACCTCTGCCGGGTAACCGCCACCTGCGCGCTGCATCTGTGGCGCATCCAGCTTATCGAGTGCCGCTTCGAGCTTCTGCCGTGAGCTGGTCAGATCTTGCAGCAACTCGACCTCGCCCTCAAAGTGAATCACGAAGGCCACGTCCTTGCCTTCGCGCATGACGTGGCCGAGAAACGCGTAGCTGGCAACCCGCTCTTTCTCGATGAGCCGCCTCTGGCTGCCGCTGGTATCGACCAGCAGGCCCAGGGTGAGCGGGAGGTCTGTTTCCTTGGTGAAGTAGTGAATCGTCTGGGGGTGACCGTTGTCGTCGAGCTTAAAGTCATCCTTGGTCAAGGTGCTGACCAGATGTCCCTGCTTATCTCGCACCGTGGCGAGCACATTGACGACCTTCACGTTCGATGAAAATGTCGGCGTGGAGTCCTGCTGCTGCTGCTGTTCCTGCTGGCTGCGCAGGGGCTGCGCGATCACCAATAAGGCGAGCACCAGCAACAATGGCCAGTGAGGCAAACGGCCAGGTAATGAGAGCTTATGCAAGAGAGTTCAACCTACCAATATGTTCCGTCAGAAATGTGCGGGAGTTCCAAAAAATCCAAACCCGACCTGGGGCGCGAAGTTGCAGAATGAACCTTCTCAGGCCAAGCCGTCTATTCCACCGCCCCGACAAAAGTGCCGAAAGGAGCGATGCGCAATGCGTTCAAGGGCACGGCAGAAGCTTTTGAACTGGGGTTGCTGAGCAGCGGCTTCGCCGAGCGACCGTTGATCCCCTCTGGCTTCAGATCGAACGCCAGCGTCTTCGGAGTCTTGCTCATGTTCAGCACGACCAGCACAGATTCGCCGCTCTGCTGATTCTTTCGCAAGTAGGAAAGCACATCATTGTCCTGCCGGTTCACAGGCACATACGATCCGTTGCGCAACGCTGGCTGATCGCGGCGCAATGCAATGAGCTGCTTATAGAAGTTAAGAATGGAGTTCGGATTCTTCTCTTCGACTGCGACATTGCGTTGCAGATAGCTGGGTGGCACCGGGAGCCAGGTCTTCGCCGCAGTACTGAATCCCGCGTTCTTCGAGGTATCCCACTGCATGGGAGTACGTTCGCCGTCGCGGCCTTTCTCATTCGGCCAGCCAATCTTGCCGATCGGGTCCTTCACGTCCTCCTTGCGCACCGGAGGCGTGGTTACCATGCCGATCTCTTCGCCGTAATACATCTGGGGCGTGGCGCGCGTGGTCAGCAGCAATGCCGCCATCAGCTTGGCAATGTCGTCATTGTGAACGCCGTCGCCATAGCGGTTCCAGGTGCGTTCCTGATCGTGGTTGTTGAAAAAGAAATAGGGCTGGCCGCCAACAGAGTTGTGCTCGATCTGGTCGATCAACTCGCGAAACTTTGGGGCCGAAAGCTGATTGACGTCAGCGACCTGGAAGTCCATCGGCAATTGAATCTCGTCTAGCTTGCTGCCGTACATCTTGGTTAGTTCGGCGACGTTCGGTTCATCAGCTTCGCTGATAAGGACGGGATTGCCGGGATACTGATCCACGACGCTCCTCATCTCACGCAGCGAATCATGCACCTCGGGCAGGTTGTCGGTGTACTTGTGTTCGATGTTGGGATCGCCGTAAGCGTTCTTGCCGGGCAGAAGCGGATCGTCGTGCAAGTTGGGATCTTCATATAACCGCGAGACTGCATCGATGCGGAAACCTGCCACTCCGCGATCCATCCAGAAACGCAGTACGTCGTACATGGCCTGGCGAACTTCGGGATTGCGCCAGTTCAGGTCGGGCTGCTCACGGTAAAAATAGTGGTAATAATACTGGCTGGTCTTGGGATCGTACTGCCATGCCGAGTGGCCGAACCATGACAACCAGTTGTTCGGCGGCTGTCCCGGTCCCTTGCCGTCGCGCCAGATGTACCAGTCGCGCTTGGGATTGTCGCGCGAAGAGCGCGACTCGACAAACCACGGATTCTGGTCCGATGTGTGGTTCGCGACAAAGTCCATGATCACGCGGATATCGCGTTTCTTAGCTTCTTTTACCAAGTTGTCGAAGTCGGCCATGGTGCCGTACTGCGGATCAATTGCGGTGTAATCGGCAATGTCGTAGCCGAAATCAACCTGCGGCGACGGATACATGGGAGTGATCCAGATTGCGTCAACGCCCAGGCTCTTCAGGTAGTCCAGCCTCTGCGTGATGCCGTTGATGTCGCCAATGCCGTCGCCATTCGAATCCTGGAAGCTGCGCGGATAGATCTCGTAGATCACCGCATGCTTCCACCAAGGATCAGCGGAACTCTGTTGGGACGATTGTTTCGCTGGTGCAGTTGCCGGCTGCGCTTGGGAAAAGGCAGGTATCCCTGAAAGGCTGAGGATTGCAAGAAGAACAAGAGAACGGAAACGTGTCAGCAAAGAGGCCCTCCGGAGACCACAGCAGCAACTGTGCCGGAATACCGGCATCGCGCCAGCAGAACCTCAACAGTGTAAGGCAAGCGCCTGGATTGTGGAATGGAACGATCGCCTCAGTTCCGCAGTCTCAGGCGGCGACTCCCTGATATTCCTCGTAGGCGCCCTTGAAGTCGGTGATGTGGTGGTCGCCCTCGAAGTGCCAGATACGGGTGGCCACCTCGTCGATCAGGTCGTGATCGTGACTGACCAGCAGCACCGTACCCTGGTAGCGCTGCAGCGCGATGTTCAATGCATTGATCGACTCCAGGTCAAGATGGTTCGTGGGTTCGTCGAGTACGAGCACGTTCGGCTTCTGCAGCATGAGCTTGCAGAACAGCAAACGCGCAGCCTCTCCGCCGGAGAGTACGTCGGTCTTCTTGTTGCCGTCTTCGCGCGCAAACAGCATCTGTCCCAGCAGGCCGCGAATCTCTTCGAACGACGCCTGCGGTTCCCATTGATGCAGCCAGTCGGAAACCTTCATTCCCTTCTGAATGAGGGAGCGGTGATCCTGGGCAAAGTAACCGACGGCAGCTTCGTGTCCCCAGATAACCTTGCCATCCGTAAGGAACTCCCCGCTGTAGCCGCTGGTCTCGCGGAGCTCGCCCTCGGGAATGGTCGGGGAATTCGCCAGCAGGGCATTCAGCAGGGTGGTCTTACCGGCGCCGTTGCGGCCCATCAGCGCAATCTTCTCACCGCGCGTAATGCTAGCGGTGAAGGGTCGCACCACTTCGCGATCGCCGTACGCCTTGGTCACTTTTTCGAGCTCAAGGATATGCTTCCCTGACGGCCGCTTCTGCTCGAACTTGAGGAACGGACGCTGAATGTTCGACTTGGCCAGTTCGGTGACCTGAAGCCGCTCGACTTCCTTGCGCCGCGATTGCACTTGGCTGGAACGCGTACCCGCCGAAAAGCGCGCGATGAAGTCGTTCAACTGGGCAATCTTCTTCTCGCGTTGCGCATTTTGACCTTCGACCTGTGAGCGGATTTGCGTCTTAGCCATCACCATCTCATCGTAGCTGCCGGTGTAGGTGATGATGGTTTCGTAATCGATGTCGGCAATGTGAGTGCAGATGCTGTTCAAGAAATGGCGGTCGTGCGAAACGACGATCAGCACGCCCTCGTAATCGTTTAAGAAACCCTGCAGCCAGTGAATCGAGTCGAGATCGAGGTGGTTGGTGGGCTCGTCCAGCAGGAGGGCCTGGGGATGTCCGAAGAGCGCTTGTGCCAGCAGGACACGCACCTTCTGTCCGCCCTGCAACTCGCCCATCTTGCGCTCGTGCAGCTCGTCAGGGATGTCGAGCCCTTGCAACAGCAGCGCGGCATCGGTTTCGGCCGTGTAGCCGTCCTCGTCGCCGACCGTACCTTCCAACTCGCCCAGCCGCATGCCGTCTTCGTTGGTGATCTCCGGCTTCGAGTAGATGGCGTCGCGCTCTTCCATCGCCGCCCACAAGCGCTTGTTGCCCATAATGACGGTGTCGATCACGCGATAGGCGTCGAAGGCGAACTGGTCCTGGCTCAACACACCGAGCTTCTTGGGACGCACGACATTGCCCTTCTGCGGCTCAAGCTCGCCGGTCAGGAGGCTCATGAACGTAGACTTGCCCGCACCGTTCGGCCCGGTAAGACCATAGCGCTTCCCTGGGGTGAAGGCGGTGGAGACATCTTCAAACAGAACTTTGGCGCCGTAGCGCATCGAGAGATTGCTGACTGAAATCATGATGTATTCAGGAGACTACGGAAAAACCTTTAAAGGCGGTTACAGCCTGTGCTGCCCACAGGAATGGCAAAAGCCCGGAACCGGAGCTCCGAGCTTTTGCATTACCAGATCTTGTTTAGAGGACCTGTACGTTCTCTGCCTGGAAGCCCTTGGGGCCCTTCACGACGTTGAACGATACGGCCTGGCCTTCTTGAAGGCTGCGGAAGCCGTTCGACTGCACCGCGGAGAAATGAACGAAAACATCTTCGCCGTTCTGGCGGCTGATGAAGCCAAAACCCTTCGCATCGTTAAACCACTTCACTGTTCCTTGTTCCACTTTGTTGTACCTGTTTTTCTTAAATTGTCTGCTGAGAAGATCGTTTGCTGTTGAGAAGGTAAACGCAGAAGTAAATCGGCGGGTCTAGCTCAATGGCTTGCGAATCGAACTTAGCCAGATATGAATACATAGTAGCACACCCTGCAAGAACCAACAACGTATTCCTGCTCCCATGGCCTTGATCGTCGCGAGGCTGTTCGATTTCACCTCGCCGGAGTCGCTGCACTCCCCGCCGCCTTCTGGTCGGCAATCCATTTCGTCACCCGGTCGTGCAGAACATCCAGCGGAAGCGCGCCCGCGTCGAGGATCTCGTCGTGGAAGGCGCGGATGTCGTACTTCGGCCCCAACTCCTTCTTAGCCTGATCGCGCAATGCCAGGATCTCCATCTGGCCCATCTTGTAGGCCAGCGCCTGTCCCGGCCACGCGATGTAACGATCGACCTCGGTCTGAATGTTGGGTTCGTCCATTGCAGTGTGCTCGCGGAAGAACTCCACCATCTGCTCGCGTGTCCAGTGCTTATAGTGCACGCCGGTATCGACCACCAGCCGGATGGATCGCCACATCTCGTTCTCCAGGCGGCCGTATTCGCTGTACGGATCCTGGTAGAAGCCGACGTCCTTTCCCAAACGCTCCGAATAGAACGCCCAGCCCTCGGAATAGGCGTTGTAGCCTCCATACTTGCGGAAGGGCGGAAGGTCCGGCAATTCCTGTGCGATGGAAAACTGCAGATGATGACCGGGAATGCCTTCGTGATAGGCGATCGCTTCGGCATTCAGCAGGAGCCGGTGCCCTGGATCGTATTCGTTGACGTTGATCCTTCCTGGGCGGGACTCACCAGCCCCGGGCGAGTAGTCTGCCGGAACGGCGTTAGGCGCCCGAAAGGATTCCATTGGCACAACCACCAGCTTGTTCTTTGGCAGCCTGCCAAAAAGCTGCGGCAGCTTGGCATACATCTGATCGGTGTAGTGCTGATAGAGGTCGAGGATCTGCTGGCCCGAAGTGCCATGCAGCTTCGGATCCTGGCGTATATGCGCGTTGAAGCTCTTAAGATCGGCGAAACCCTGTTGCTTGGCAATGGCCAGCATCTGGGCATCAATGTCGGCCACCTGCTTCAATCCCATCTGATGGATCTGCTCAGGTGTCAGGTTGGTCGTGGTCATGCGCTTGGCGTAGTAGGCATAGCGCGCCTCCCCATCGGGCAGTGACCAGACGCCCATCTCAGTGCGGCCCTTGGGAGCGTAGTCGGTCTTCACAAAGGCGGCGAACTTCGCGTAAGCCGGGTTGATTTCTGTCTTCACCGCTTTCATGACGGCGTCGCGAAGTCTCTGCTGATCAGCCTGAGAAACAGCGACCGGAAACCTCAACACCGGCTGATTGAATGGACTCTTCTGCTCCGGTGCATCCGCAATTTCCTGCGCCTGCACCGTGACCTTTTCCAGGAGGAACTTGGGTGGCATCAGGCGATCGCGCAGCCCAAGCTTCATGTCTTCCGTGACCTGGTCCAGAACGCGCGGCAGTTGATGCAGCCGGGCAATATAGTTCTCGTAGTCTTTCACCGTTTTGAAAGGTGTCGCCGAGGGTAGCGAGGCGTAGTTCAGATGCACGCCGTTCATCTGGTCTACCGGCATCTCCCAGTCGTTGAACTTCGCACCCTCAACGTCTTCACGCAGGCCGCGCACCATGAGCTGCTGGTTGAGCGCCTCCTCGTCCGGAAAGCCGGTCGTGTCGATGGCTTCAAACACCCTCAATTGCTGCTTCGAATGCTCAGTCTGTTTGGCGATGGCTTCCGGGGAGAAATCACTCAGGCGATCGTTGTATCGGTTATCGCCAACGTAAGTGGCCAGCTCGGGATAGGTACGAAGCTGGTATTCCCACTCCGCTTGTAGAGCGTCGCGCAACCGGGTGCGGCGGGCCTCCAGGTTGGTGCCGCCGTTTTGAGCGATAACTGCCATCGGAAGAACCACCGCGATGCAAACAAACGCCAACACTCTCATGCTTAGGAAGCCTCTGTTTGAGATAACTCGGTACAGCCCATGGACGCCATCAGCATAGCAGCGTGCTGGCAGGCTCGACGGCTCGTTGGGCACTATATCAAAATCGCGGCGATGTTCTGTCCGTATCGAGAGTATTTCTTGTGTGAACCGTTCGGGATTGGGAACGCTGCGAACGACGGGTTGCTGCGCTATTCGCTCGTCGCGCGCTTGACCAGCAACTCTTGCCCCAGCGGCACGCTGGTCAGCACTGAGACGATCTTCTCCGCCGCATGGCCGTCGCCGTAGGGGTTGGTCATGCCCTCCAGCGACTGCCGGAAGGCCCCACTCTCAGCAATGGCTACCTTCTCCAGGATCGAGTCCACAGTCGCATCGGCGTCAAGAATGTTGCGGGCGCGCTCGCGTCCCTTTTGCCGGAGACCCACATTCACCGTCGGTAGTGCGAAGGACGGAGCCTCCATGATGCCGCTGCTGGAGTTGCCCAGCATCAGCCCCACATTGCGCAACAGACTCCAGTAGGTCAGGGCATCGAGATTGATGAAAATGTGCGCGTGCAGGTGTGCCGCCAGGAACGTACGTGTCCGCTCAATCAGGACACGGCTGCCGGCATCGGCATTGGGATAGCAGAACAGAATTTGCTGGTTCATCCCGGCCAGCGCTCCGAAGAGTGCATCGGCTTCTTGTGTCGTGTCCCGTAGGATTGTTACTGGATGGTATGCCACAACAACGGACGAGCTGTGCAGATCGATACTGAGACGCGCTTCCAATTCCTCACGCGAGTACAGAGCCTGGCGGCGCAGATGATCGATCGACGGAGCGCCGGCACGATGCACGCGCCATTCTTCTTCTCCCATGGCGATCACACGCTCGCGGGCCTTCCACGTAGAAGTGAAGTGAACATGGCTCATCTTGGTGAGCGCGTTGCGGACCGCATCGTCGATCGCGCCTTCACTGATCTCGCCGCCCTCGATATGCGCCACGGGAATTCGCAGCGCCAGAGCAACCGAAGCCGGGGCCAGCATCTCGTAACGGTCGGCGATCAGCAGCAGCAGGTCAGGGCGCATCTGCCCCAGGGAATCAGCCAGGCTGAGAGTAGCAAGGCCAATTGTCTTCGCCATCCCAATGTCAGTATCTGAGCTAAGCAGGCATTCCACGCGCGCATCAATCGTGAAACCGTCTTTCTCGATTTCGCCGATAGTGCTGCCGAATTCGGGCGAGAGGTGGGAGCCCAACGCGATCACCCGCAAGTCGACATCGGGATGTTGTGCCAGCTCCCGCATCGGCCAGTACAGGTGGCTGTAGTCCGCGCGCGATGTTGTTACGACGGCAATCTTTCGCTTCATGCACAGCTCATCGCAAAACCGACTCCGCCGCTCGCTGTTGCAGGAACGCGCTGGGGCGATATTCCGGTACGACTCGTTGAACAACCCGTAGTAACTCCGGCAGGCGATTCGACCCCACAGCAACTTGCAGCTCCTCGATCAACGTGGACAACTGTTCACGCGAGGGACTTGGGCTGCTGATTGCGCGGAGTTCTCCGGCTTCCGCAGTCTCAAGCGACTCGCTCTCTGCCATCAGTTCTTCCGTCAGCTTGTCACCGGGTCGCAGCCCAGTGTATGCGATAGGGATCTCGCTGCGACCCAGCGCGTCGATCACAAAGCGAGCAAGCTCAACGATCTTGACTGGTTCACCAAGATCGGGGAGGAAGATCTTTCCGCCGTCATGGCGACCGGCCGCAGCAAGGATGCTCCTCACTGTGTCAACCATGGTCAGAAAGTAGCGTGAAGCCTCCGGATCGGTGATGGTGACTGGACCACCGCGAGCGATTTGGTCCACGAAGGTAGGCACGACGCTGCCTTCCGAGCCCAGAACATTGCCCAGCCGGATAACACTCATCGGAGTCGAAGGCGTGCTCATGGCGAGCGTAATCAGTTCCGCAATTCGCTTCGACGCTCCCATCATGCTGCGCGGATAGACCGCCTTGTCGGTCGAGATGGTCAGCATTTGGGCGCCGTAGCAATTCGCTGCTTGCGCCAGCGTGTGCGTACCCAGCGCATTGTTACCAATGGCGGCAAACGGATTCGCCTCCATCAGAGGAACGTGCTTGAATGCCGCGACGTGGTAGACCATCGTCGGGCGATGCTGCTCGAAGACCTCCTGCAACAGCCGACCGTCACAGACGCTTCCTAGCACCGCGACGTAAGGTGCCGAGACGGCTTCCAGCAGTGTCTGAATCCGAAACAGGTTGTGCTCGGACGAATCCAACACGATGAACTGGCGCAGCCCTGCGGCTGCTAGCGCCTCCGCCAGAGCGGAGCCGATCGAACCCGCGCCCCCAGTAACCAGGACAACCTGGTCCCGGTGTAGGTCGGTCGTTAACTGTAAGCTGTCGCCGCGATCGGGGCGGCCAAGGAATTCCTCCCAGTGAAAGCTGCCGTGGTTAAGAGTCATGTTCAGGCTTGCTGGGATTATAGGTCCCCCGGTTATTGTGTCAGCATGATCGTGCGTCCGCTTGCGGCGGAGCGGCGTGCCGCATCGAGGATTTCCATCACCACGAGGTTCCTGTCGAGTGAGGTCAGCCCATCCGGCTTCGCGCCTTGCAGGATGACCGCCCGAAACTCCGTCAGCGGATCGTCGTAAGGCGGCGGCACTACAGGGGCCGTCTCACGTTGCTCTTCTTTCCCCTGCAACCGCACTCGCAGGTCGTCGCGAGCCACGGTTATCACGTATCCAGTCCGGCCATAAACTTCCATGTCTTTGCGGTCAAAAGGCCAGTTCCACGACGCCTGGATAATGGCCTGCGCCTTGGGATATTTGAGGATGATGGTTGCCTCGTCATCCACATGGGGATAGAGATCGGGCTTGATCGTCTGGGTAACGGCAGTCACGCTCTCCGGAGGCTGTCCGTTCATCAGCCAAGTCGACAGATCGGCTCCGTAGCAGCCGAAGTCGAAGAGAGCGCCCGCTCCATCGAGCTTGGGATCAGTAAGCCATGCCAAAAACTCAGGCGCAACATCGATTTCCTTCGGCCCACGATGCCCGTCGTGCACGACGATTTTGCGGACATCGCCGATCGAACCGTCGCGCACCAGATTGTAAGCTGCGTGGTTGCTGCGGTACCACGTCGTCTCGTAGTTCACCAGGACCTGGATGTTTCCGCGCTTTGCCGCTTCCGCCATGGCACGGGCATCTGCGTAGCTCACCGCCAGCGGCTTTTCCATCATTACGTGGACGCCATGCTTAGCACAGGTCTCAACCACCTCGCGATGATCATAGGTGCTGGTGTATACAAGCACAGCCTGCGGATGCACTTTATCCAGCATCGCCTCCAGGCTCGTGAAGTAGAGCTTTGGGTCAAGGCCGAACTGTTTTGCGTAACGCGCGAAGAGCTGCTCATCGGGCTCCGAAATCCCAACGATCTGAATATCGGAACGGTGCAGATTGTGCTGGAAGAATCCCTCAACGTGTCCATGCACCAGGCCTACGACAGCTACGCGCAGCGGCGAAGAGGTGGGTGCAGCCTCAGTCTGGCCAGCGAATGCAAATCGTCCGGTCAACCAGATAATCGCCACAAGGAAAACGAGTGCACGTCGCATATTTCTCCTCAGCCCTATCGCTTAGCCAAACACATCTACTCCAACTATGATGGCACGGATGAGCGTCGATCTGCATATGTGGTCTGAAAGAGTTGCTGAAGCCGGCAAGCGAATCTACGTCCTTGCCGATGAAACGCCAGTTACGCGGATCGAAGGGAGCGATCCAGCATTCGACGGCGCGGAAGTCTTCCTAAAGCTCGAACACCTACAGAAAACCGGCTCTTTCAAGCTGCGTGGCGCGACCAACAAGATACTACGGCTTACCCCGGAGGAAGCGGCGCGAGGGGTAGTTACGTCTTCTACCGGGAACCATGGCTTAGGCGTAGCCCTGGCGGCTCAACACAAAGGGATCGACGCCGAAGTGTACGTCGCGTCGCAGATTTCGCCTGCAAAACTGAGCTTGATCGAAAGCTACGGCGCACGGATCCGCCGCGCAGGAGACACTCCGCTCGAAGCCGAGATTGCCGCACGCGCGGCGGCCGCGCAATCCGGAAGGACCTATATCTCACCCTATAACGACGCGGATGTGATCGCTGGACAAGGCACGATAGCCGTTGAGCTACTAAGACAGTTGTCGCGCATCGATTCGGTCTACATCGCCGTTGGCGGCGGTGGGCTGGTCAGCGGAATCGGTGCCTGCCTCAAGTGCCACTCGCCCGGTACTAAGGTTGTAGGTTGCTGGCCGCGGAACTCTCGGGTCATGTATGAGTGCCTCCGCGCCGGTAAGATTGCCGATTTCCCGGAGGAACCCACCCTGTCGCAGAGTACGGCAGGCGGAGTGGAAGCAGGCTCTCTTACTTTCGAGCTTTGCCGGGCAGTCCTGGACGACACCGTACTGGTTTCCGAGCAGGAAATACAGCGAACCATGCGCTGGGCCCATGCGAGGGGGTGGCCGATCGAAGGAGCGGCAGCGGTCGCGATCGCGGCGTACCGGCAACGGGCGCCTCAGCACCAGGGCGAGACCGTCGTCATCATCTCGTGCGGCAAGAATAGCTCGCCTGAAGTACTCGAGCGATTGAAGGCGAAGTTCTAGAGCTTCTCGGCCTCCTCCCGAATCCTGCGCCACGCCTGTTCCACATGCCTTGAGGCGGTATTCGTCTGGCCCACACAGAATCGCAAGGTGAAGCGACCATTCAATTTCGTGTGAGTTAAATAAAGATCGCCACTTTGATTTAAGCGCTGCATGATCTGCTCGTTGGCCTGGTCGCCGGCACGATGCCGAAAGCACACGAGGTTCAGCGGCACGGGCGCTGCGACTTCAAAGCGGCTGTCCTGCCGCACCCAACCGGCAAACTGCTGGGCCAGTTCCACGTGGCGGCGCACGTGGTATCGCAGTCCCTCGACGCCGTAGTAGCGAATCACGAACCACAACTTAAGGGAACGGAAGCGTCTGCCTAGTGGTATATGCCAGTCGCGATAATCAAACACCACGCCGGACTCGGTAGCCTGGTTGCGCAGGTATTCCGGCAGGATGCTCAGGGTGTTAATCAGTGCCTCGCGATCGGCTACGTAGAAGCAGTTGCAATCGAAGTTGGTGAACATCCACTTGTGGGGATTGAAAGTGTAGCTATCCGCCAGTTCCACTCCGTCCTGGAAATGACGGAACTCCGGGCAGAGAGCCGCCGTTCCCGACATGGCGGCATCTACGTGAAACCACAAGCCATTTTCACGACAAACTGCACTTATCTCGGGCAGCGGGTCCATAGCGTTCGAGGAGGTGGTGCCTACCGTAGCCGACACAAAAAACGGTACCAGCCCAGCTGCCTTGTCTCGAGATATCTTTGCAGCCAGCGCGACGGGATCCATCGCAAAACTCTCGTCCACGTCGATCAGGCGCAGGTTATCCATACCAATTCCCGAAATCATGGCTGCCTTTTCCAGTGACGAATGGGCCTGCGTGGATGTATAGGCGACCAGGCGACCATCGCATCCTTTGCGGTTAGTGACGTAGTTTGTGGTTCGTTCGCGAGCGGCTAGCAACGCACACAGCGAAGCGCTGGAAGCAGTGTCCTGAATGACGCCCCCACCGGACGAAGTAGACAGAAACTTTTCCGGCAACCCTAGCATGGCCACCAGCCAATCCATCACCTGAGTCTCCAGCTCAGTGCATGCAGGGCTGGTCGCCCATAGCATCCCTTGTACGCCCAATGCCGATGACAACAGATCACCCAGGATCGACGGCCCTGAGGCATTAGCTGGGAAGAAAGCGAAGAAATTCGGGGATTGCCAGTGGGTAACTCCAGGCAAGATTACCTTGTCCATATCCCGCAGCAACGCCTCAAATGTCTCGCCTTGGAATGGCGGGGAGGATGGAAGCAGACTCCGTATCTCACCGGGTTTCACCGGAGAGAGCACGGGGAGAGTCTCGATGCGTTCATAGTAGTCGGCGATCCAGTCCACCACCTCGCGCCCGTAATGGCGGAACTGCTCTGCTGTCATATGGAAACTCTCTTCGTTCGGCATGATGGCTTCTACTCCTTCTTAGTCGAAATGTAGAGCTTTATTCCTGACCGGCGGTAACCTGATTCTATTACCAATTTCGGCCTGACTTGCCCCTTATCCTTCCTCAAGCTAAGGCCGAATTTCTTTACAAGTAGCAGCATTCTATCGGCGAGGCTGTTACACTATTCCGGGCAAGCTAGGCCCTAAAGGTGAAGAATGGACATTCAGAGTCTTTTAGCAGAACTGACGAGAGAACGCGACCGTATCGACAAGGCTATCTCGGCACTGTCGGGACTTGGGAGCGGTTCAGGCCGCAGACCGGGACGCCCGGTTGGCAGCGGCAAGTCCACAGGCAAGCGTCGCCACATGAGTGCGGCGTCACGCAAACGCATCTCCGAAATGATGAAGAAGCGTTGGGCTGAGCGGAAGAGGAAAGCCAAAGCAGGGGCTTAACCTCTCTGCCGCTCTGTCAATAAATCTGCGCCCTATTCGCAAGGATGGCCACTTATGCCCGCATGAGTGGCTTTTCTGTTTTAGGGGTATGGTCCTACCCTATCGAAAGGTGCCCATGAGGCTTATCCTGTCATTCGTACTGCTTCTCCTCACGCTGCCGGCGACGGCTCAAACCATTGCAACGCCGGCCCAACTGATCGCAGCAATGCACGCCCGCTACACAGATAGCTGGTATCACACCCTTACCTTTGAGCAGCAGAGCATCACTCATAAATCGGATGGAGCCGATAGCACCGAACTCTGGCATGAAGCCCTCATGCTGCCCGGGAGGCTGCGGATCGATATCGGAGAGCCCGACTCCGGTCATGGCTTATTATTTGCGAATGACCGTATCTATGTCTTTCGCGAGAGCAAACTTGCCAACGAACGCGACTACATCCACCCCCTCCTGGTACTCGGCTTTGACGTGTATCGCCAGCCCGTCGATAAGACCATGCAACAGTTGAAGGCCCTCAATTTTGATCTTTCAGCCATGCATGAGGACACGCTGGAGGGTCGTGCCATGTATGTAGTCGGCGCGAAAGCCGGGGACATGCGCACGCCACAATTCTGGATCGACAAGGAGCGGCTTTATTTTGTGCGGCAGATAAAGCCAGACGACAAGGATCCAGCCACCACTCAGGATGTCCGGTTCGCTGATTATAAGCAGGTGACGGGGGGAGGATGGCTAGCTGAGCATGTGTTGCTCTACTCCGGCGGTAAGCTCGTCTTCGAGGAAAAATACAGCAGCATTCGCGTTGATCCGGAGTTAAATGAAGCGCTGTTTGACCCGCAGCGTTTCTTCTCTGCTAGGAGTACTCTGGCCAAGTAGACACCGGACCGGTACAAATGGCACAAAGATAAGGGCGCTCTTGGAGCGCCCTTGTTGCTATCTCGACCTGGAGCCTACCAGGCCGTAACCTGCATCTTGTCCACCCACATTGCGACCTGGCCGGTGGTGTTCCCGCCGTCCAGTTGGACCGCGGTATTCAGTTCCGACGCGTTGACACCGAAGGTATTGAAGGTTCGATTGATGTAGCTCTTCTTCCCGTTCAGCGTCACGGAAACAAAGGTCGTCTGACTCCCGCTGCGCTGGAACTCCAGGACGAGATGGTTCCAGGTATAGGTTGGCGGCGCCGAACAAGGAATGCCGGTCGCAATCCAGGTTCCGTGGGCGGTATCCCACACATCCCAGTCGTGGCGTCCCTTGATGTTGCATTCGGTACCAAAGATGAACTTGCGGCCGCTTACCGATTGGTTCATGTCGAACTCCAGCGCCTGCGCCGTGCTCGAATTCTTCATATAGAAGTACAGGTCGTAGACAAAGTGACTCGAGCTGCTATTTGCCCCGAGTTGCTTCCAGAACAGGGCATTGCTGTACGGGACCTTGGGGCCGATCCAATACTCGCTTGCCTGTCCCGTCAGCGAGGGTGTAGCGATGAACTGAGTCATCGAGCGCGGCGTATCGGGGCCTTTACCGTTCGCGCCCGCGCAGCTACCGCAGTTCTGCCAACCCGACATCTTCTGAATCATGGGGTAGTTCGCGTTTTGCCCTGCTGAGACGTTGATGTTGAACCCCGCCGCCTTATAGACCATCCCGGTGGAATCCCACGCCTGTACCACGATGTAATGAGTACCTGACGATAGGCTCACATTGGCGTTGATGCTGGCCGCATTCACCTTGTACACAGCCTGGCTATCGCTGTAGATCATCATCGCTGTAATCGTATGGTTGCCAGTCGCCGAAGCGACGAAGTGAACCGGGGCCGTAACGTTGCCGTTGGCTGTTGGGGATGAAACGGAGACGCCTGCGAGGGCGCAGGCGCTCAAGCCGCACACCATGCCTAGGATCTGAACTGCTTTCATCAAAAGTGCGTCCTCCTGGGAACTGTTTAAGACGATGTGAGGCGCTTCGGTCTGACAAGTAGGAGACTACCGATGCAACAACGCGGAAGACAGCCGTGGTTGGGCCTAATTTCGCCAATGTTTAGGCCTTACGGCTTCCGGGCAATTCACCTCAATGGGAACTAGGGGAATTCACTTACTCCCAGAGCGAAGATTGCGCATCGGCGGGTGTCGGCTGGCTGCGGGTTATCTGGACTTCTTACGCTTCTTCGTGGCTCGCGCAGGGGGCTCTTCGAAAACCGCAAACTGCACCCGCCGGTGCATGTGGTCGATGCGATCCACGATCACCCTGATGGGATCGCCCATGGAATAGGTCTGGCGGCTGCGCTGGCCAATGATTTGCCGCGTGTTCTCGTTGTACTGGTAGTGATCATTCGTTAAGGTCGCCAGGGGCACCAGGCCTTCCACGAACATCTCGGAAAGTTCGACGAACATGCCGAACTTGGTGACGCTCACGATCAGTCCATCGAAGAGTTCTCCGATGTGCTGCTCCATGAACTTCGCCTTCTTCCATTCCATCAGTTCGCGTTCAGCTTCGTCGGCGCGGCGCTCGGACTGGCTCGACTCCTCGGCAATGTCGTGCAGCTCGCTCTCGGGAATAGGACCGCCCAACGGCGCACGATGACGTTGCCCATGCTCTTCGGGTGCTCCACTCACGCTGGGTGCCCAACTCAAGCCTCTTTTGCTTGAGTCGGTCTTTTGATGTTTGACTTGGCTGAATGCGGGTGCCCCACTCAAGCTTCTTTTGCTTGAGTGGGTATCTTCCCGCTTCGACCATGGTGAAGGAGCTTCACTATGGGCCACTCCGCCCTCGCCGATCGCCACGCCGTCTTCCCGGCGCTCGGGTGACTCGCGCAGCACGTCTTTCAGGATGCGATGCACGATGAGGTCAGGATAACGGCGGATCGGCGATGTGAAATGCGTGTAGGCCGGGGCGGCCAGCGCGAAGTGTCCCAGATTGTCCTCCGAGTAGCGCGCCTGTTTCAGCGAGCGCAGCATGAGATAGGAGAGGATGCGTTCTTCCGGCTTGCCCGCGATCTTCTGGGTCAGCTTCTGATACATGCGTGGGGTGAGGTGCACCTCTTCCGGCAGCTCGACGGCCTGCGGACGGCGGCCGGTGCCGTAGCGCTCACGCTTTTCCGAGCGCATGGTCATGCGTTTGACCGCGAGCGGCCCCACCCCGAGCGAATAGCCGAACTTCGCGGCGATGGTCTCGAAATCGTAGACCCGCTTGGGATCGGGCTTCTCATGGACGCGATAGATCGAGGCCACCCGCTTGCTCTCCAGGTAGCTGGCCACGCACTCATTGGCGGCCAGCATGAACTCCTCGATGAGGCGATTGGCGATGTTACGCTCCGAGCGGGTCACGCTTTTCATGAGGCCGTTCTCGTCGAACTCGATGACCGGCTCAGGGAGATCGAAGTCGATGGAGCCGCGGCGCACACGCTTGCGGTTCAGGATCATCGCCAGCTCACGCATTCTCTCGAAGCCTTCAACCAGCGCATGGTAGCGCTTGCGTAGCTCCTTATCGCCCTCGAGGATGAGGTTCACGTCCGTGTAGGTCATGCGTTCGGCCGAGCGAATCACGCCTTCATTGAGGGTGAAGCCAACAACCTCGCCCTGATGGTCGATCTCCATCACGCAGGAGAGCACCATGCGATCCACGTGCGGACGCAGGCTGCAGAGATCGGTCGAGAGCTCCATCGGCAGCATGGGCACGGCGCGATCGGGAAAGTAGACGGAAGTACCGCGCAGGCGGGCCTCGAGATCGATGGCCGAACCTTCGCGAACGTAATTCGCCACATCGGCAATATGAACCTGCAGTTCGAAATTGCCGTTGGGCAGCGGCTGCACGATGACGGCATCGTCGAAGTCGCGTGCGGTCTCGCCGTCGATGGTCACGATCGGCAGCGAACGATAGTCGCGCCGATGGCGCGTTTCACTCGACGGAATGGTGGCGGCGAAGTCCTGCGCCTCCTGCAATACCTCTACCGGGAATCGATGGGGCAGGTGATGTTTGCGGATGATGATCTCGACGTCGACGCCGAAATCATCCTGATAGCCGAGCACCTCGACTACGCGTCCCCGTGGATTCTGTCCGGAGCCGGGCCATTCGGTGATCTCGACATCGACCACCATGCCTTCCAGCGTGTCCCGTTCGCGGCGATGGACCTCTTCGCCGAGCACGCGATCAGGATCGTGTTTGCGCTTGCGCGAGGTGGCTTCGTGCTCGCGGCGAGTCTTATAGTGCGGCTCGGCAGGCTCGTCTGCATGCGGAGGCCGCTCCATGCCGCGAGGGATCACGATCTCCTGCGTGACCTTCTCGTCAATCGGCGTGACGTAGTTGTTGCGGGAGCCGTAGTGAAAGGTTCCAACGACAGTGGGATTGCCGCGGGTGAGAACGCGCAGCAGCCGGCCCTCGGCACGATTGTCGTCGCGCTTGCGAGTAATCTCCACCAGCACCTGGTCGCCGTGCATAGCCGAGCCGAGGCTGTTGGGCGGGATGAAGATGTCGCCGGTATTTACGCTGCGCTGGCCGGCATTGGGGATGACAAATCCGTAGCCGTCACGATGCATGGTGAGGCGGCCGGCGATAAGGTTGGCGTGAGCGGCAGCATGCTCCGCGAGGGTGTAGCGGTCGCGCGTGGCCTCGACCAGGCGTCCGGAGCGGACCAGCGCTTCGAGGCGCTCGGCAAGTTGCTGGCGTTCGCCTCCGCGCAATCCCATCTCGCGGACCAGTTGCTTGAATCCGGCCGAGCGGTGCGGCTGCCGTTCGATGTGGTGCAGAATGGATTGATCAGTCAGCATGTCAAAGTAAAGAGCGCTAAACCTTGCGATCCGCGAAATCTGCGGCCACGGGTCCCCACTGTTGCTTCTTCTGGTGCACCTCTAGTGATTTCGCCCTAATCCATGCTATGCGCGAATGAAAAAACTCGATACGGGTATTCCCACCGATAGCAACTCGCGGTATGGTAACAATAATCACTGTTCACAGGTGCACCCTGAGCGGTGCGACCCGATGAGCCGCACGAAACCAGCATTTTCTGAAGAATCGCTGAGGCAGTTGCGGTACGGCCCAACCAGTGCAGTTCCAGGCACTTTTCTCACTTCAGAAAGGATTTGTTGAACCATGTGGAAACCGACCAATTCTCCGAGCACGACCCCGACCCCCAGTCCCACTCCCGAGCCGCAGCGCAGCTACACACCGCCGGCCATCGAGCCACCGGTCGCTCCCCGTCCTGCCGCCGCTCCCATCAATACGCAAGAGCAGGCAACGCTGGGCAAATCGCTGGTGATCAAAGGTGAGGTTACGGGATCCGAGTCGCTGTATATTGACGGCCGGGTGGAGGGCTCGATCAACCTACCGGGCAATCGCGTCACCGTCGGCCGCAACGGCGTGGTCTCGGCCAATATCTCGGCCCGCGAGATCGTGGTGCTGGGCAAAGTCCGCGGCAACATGACCGCCAGCGACCGTGTCGACATTCGCGGCGAAGGCTCGCTCACCGGTGACGTCGTCGCCCAGCGCATCAGCATCGAAGATGGTGCGTACTTCAAGGGTGGCATCGACATCCGCAAGCCCGGCCAGAAGGCCAATGGCGAAGCGAAAGAAACGTCTGCCCCTGCGACCGCGAGCACAGAAACCAGTGCTTCCGCCGCACGTGTGTAAGGTCTGACGCGTCCTTAGGGTTTGTCTGGAACGGTAGAGCCGGCCTTCAGGCTGGCGTTGCGGCGGTAATGGTATTTTCCCTCCGCGGTGGTCGTCTGCAATGACCACTGCGGAGGATTTGTTTTCTAGCCGGACCGCCGCAGCCCCTCAAGCGCCGCTCTACCGATTAGCTACGGCTCCATTCCCGGGGCAGTTTCGTCTGCAACCAGAGCGACGGGTTCGGCCTTCCGCTTGCGCCGCAACTCGCGCGGCAGAGATGACTTCATCAGCCACAATCCCAGGGCTACGGCGGCCAGCCACGCCGCCGAGATCAACGTCAGGGAAAGCAGGTCGGCGGTGCGGCTTCCACTCACGACCACTCGCCGGGCCACTGCGAAGCTCACCACTGCCGCGACCACAGAAGTGACCAGTACCTTCGCAAGCTCCGGCCACGGGATATCGGTGAGCAACACCATCTTCTTGCGATGCAGCAGCCATGCCAGCACCACGGTGTGAAACAGAATGCCTATATCGGAGGCCATCGCCAGTCCGGTGACGTCGAACATGTGGAAGAGCTGCTTGTACACCGGCAGCGACGCAATCACGATGATGGTGCTGGCGACCATCGGGGTCAGCGTATCGCCGGCAGCATAAAAGGCGCGGGCATACTGCGCCTGTGCCGCCCACAGCGCCAGCGACAAAGAGAACCAGAAGAAATAGATCGCCGTCTCCTGCGAGTCGTGAAAATCGAAACGGCCGCGGCGATACACCAGATCGATCAGCGGCAGCGCCGCCGGAGCCATCCACGCGGTCGCAAGAAACGATGCCGCCGAGATGCGAAACACCGTCTGGTTCACGGTGTCGGCGAACAGCTTGCGCTTGCCCTCTTCCCACAGCCGCGCGAAAAACGGCATCGAGGCCTGTCCCGTGGCCTGTCCGAGGATCGAGATCGGCACCGCAAACAAGCGCTTGGCATAGTTGAGCCGCGAGATATCGCCGGCGCCGCCCGATGCAAAGTAGCGCAGAATCCAGTCATCGGCCGAAACCAGAGACACCCCTAGCATCAGTGGAATGGAAAGCCGGACCCACTCGCGGAATCCGGGATTGCGCCAGTCGAAGCTGAAGCCATAGCGCAGGCCGCCCTGCGCCGCCCCGACCGCGTTGATGAGGAAGGGCCCGATGACCGATCCGATCAGAGCCCCCCACGCCAGCGCCGAGATGCCGAAACTGCGCGCGCCGACCAGTCCGCCCAGGATGATGAAGACGTTGTAAAACATCGGGCTGAACGCGGGGTAAAGGAACATCCGCTTCGAGAGCAAAACGGCCGAGATGATGCCGCCGGCGTAGAAAAATATCTGGCCAGGCAGAAGGATGCGCGTCAGATGAACACAAAGGTCGAGCTGCTCAAGCGAGAAGTGCGGAAAGATCAGCCGCTCGATTTGTGGCGTGAAGAGCTCCAGCAGGATGGTGCCGAAGCACACGATCGCCGTCATCACGGTGATCGTGGCGTTGAAGACCTTCTGCGCATCCTCCTCGTTTCCCCTGGAGGTGTGGCGCGTGTAGATCGAAATGAAAGTGATCGAGGCGGTGCCGCCGGCGAGAATGTAGTTCAGAAAGTCAGGCAGGTTGAACGCGCCAACGTAGGCGTCCGTCTGCGGCCCCGCGCCGAAGGCCCACGCAATGTACACCTCGCGCAGGTAACCGACCATGCGCGACAGCAGGACCGCCGACATCAGCAGCAGCGTGGCCGAAAAAATGCTGTGCTGATGCGATGGCCGCAGATTGCGCAGCAGCCGCGCCCCGAGGCTAAGGCTGGATGAGTTGTTGTTTTCGCTGGAGGGAGGCGGCATCCCGTTGCGATTTTACATGGAGATGTCCGCCGCGCGGTCTGTCGCGAGAGACTTCCACGTAGTTCAGAGCAATTTCTGAGTTGCTGTAACCGTCTTGAAAGGGCGCGGCTTCAGCCGCGCCGATCCGCGCTACCAACAAATCGGCCTTTAAGCCCTGAGGTACGCCCCCTCAGCGGCTGAAGCCGCTCGCTTTCCCGCTATCTTTTCGGTACGCCTGAAGGCGTGCCCTTTCAAAGCGGATACAGCCATTGCGGAATCGCTTTAGCCCTGCTTGATGAACTTCAGAGCCGCAGAGTTCATGCAATAGCGCTGACCGGTCGGCCGTGGACCGTCAGGAAAGACGTGTCCCAGATGCGCATCGCAGCGATGACACGATACCGCGGTGCGGGTCATTCCCAGCGTCCGGTCTTCGAGGTTGGTTACGTTCTCGGGCGCAACCGGTTGCGAGAAGCTCGGCCAGCCAGTGCCGGAATCGAACTTCGTATCGGAACTGAAGAGCGCCGTGCCACAGCACACGCAGCGATACAGGCCCTTGTCGTGATTGTTCCAATACTCGCCGGTAAAGGCCATCTCGGTGTCGTCGTGACGGGCGATGTCATAGGCATTGGGCGAAAGCTCGCGCTTCCACTCCTCGTCGCTCTTCACGATCTTGGGGACCTTGGCTACGCCCAGCTTCTGGCCGTCGTCGGAGAAATCCACAATGGTTACTTCTTCGGGAGTCGTATTGGTTTTTGTAGTCATGGCTTCTACTTCCTGCTTCTTTCGTGTGGTCCAGTAAAACGCTGCGGCGCCCGCAAGTCCACAGATTGTGAGAAAACTTCGCCGTGTAACTTTGCTGGGCGCAGCGGACTGGGTCAGATCAAGATCAAACATTGGGGTTAATGAAAGTACGTCACAGACATACTCTCAGATTTCACGGCGCACTCAGAATTAGCGCCCGCACCGATCGGGTAGAGCGGCGCTTCAGCGCCGCGTGTAAGGCACATCAACGACTACGGACTTCAGCTGTATCACAGGCTGAAGTCCGTAACTAAGCTTAGCGCGGGTTAGCGCGGGCCTGAAGGCCCGCACCCACCCATTTCTGCGTCACCAGACACTCACCTAGATACCCGCCACAGCGACTGCCTTTTCAGCCGGAGCCGCGGTGCTCGGGATAATGGTGAGCATGTCGGTCTGCACCTTGTCCCATTGCTGAATCAGGAAGCCTTTGGCCTCGAACAGCTCGCGAATGCGCACCGTATCCCAGCCCACGACTTCCTCGAGAATCGGCACCAGAATAGCCAGTGCATTGTCGCTGATCACCGAGCGCTTGGCGATCGGCGCCAGATACTTGTTCTCCGACACGGCGATGGTAAAGCCGTCGCGGCGATTGATGTGCAGCATGACATGAATATCCGAGCTGCCGTCGCCAACGTACACGATGCGGTCCGGCCCCGTCTGCAACTGCTCGGTCAGCGCATCGATCACCTCGACCTTGCCGTAGCCGGCCGTGACCTTGGTGATGCGCTCAATCTCGCCCGTGGCAGGGTCAAAGTCGAACTCCGTGCCAAAAATGTGATCGCGCGGAATAATGCCTTCCAGCGCCGAGCGGATGATCTCGACCGGTCCCGCAGATACCACGTAAAAGTCAAAGTGAAACCCTTCCACATCGTTGGACAGGAAGTTGTACAGCGAATCGATATTGGGCTTCAGCCGCACCAGCTTCCCAGCCTCCACCAGGTGCTCGCGGCGAACCTTGCGGAACTCGGGGTCGTGCAGTAGGAGGTAAGCCAGTTCCCCGCCTTGCTGGACCAGATTCAATTTGGCCATGCCTTCGGCTTTGCGCGCGAACTCGGCTTCCGGAATGCCGATCAGGTCGGCCAGCACAAAGCCTGAGTCGTTGAAGCTCAGCGTCTGGTCGAAGTCACTGGCCAGGATGTAGCGCTTCTTGGGAGAACCTTTGTCTCGAATTATTGTCTTGTCTATCATTGCGAACCCTTTCCTTACTCTATGACCGAATTTCGTATAAATGGATGTCGCTAACGACACCGGTATGATAAGTGTTAGATACTCCTATGTTGTTGAAAGATGATGAATTTGGGATAGATTGTTTGGATACGTAGTATCAGCAACTTGAGTGATAGAAGTGCGAATAAATGGCGAATATACTAACTGGTAAGCGGCCCTCCAAAGGCCTCCTCGGTGGCGAAACTGGCGGAAGCCGCTATCTCCGCACTCCCTGTTCATTTGTGGACGGTCTCAGGTGAATCCGAACCGATAGCGGCGTCTTCGCAAAACTGCCAGATACCGCAAGCCGCTTCGTTGTCATAAAGTTGCGCTCGTCGCACTTTGGCTCTCGAATTGCGCTTCGTCCCCCAAGTAAGCTACTCATCACCGGAAAGCCGATCATGACCAGCCTGCTGCAGGACCTCCGATTCGCCGTACGCCAGATGCGCCGTTCTCCCGGCTTCGCCGCCACTGCGGTTTTCACCCTGGCGCTGGGGATCGCGGCCAATGTCATCGTCTTCGGTGTGCTCCAGGCAGTGCTGCGGCCCATTGATGTGCCACATCCCGAGCAGGTGATGACGCTGGCGCACACTGATCAGGACTATCCGATTTTTTCCTATCCGGAAGTACGCGATGTCAGGGATGGAAACTCGGTGTTTTCCGCGGTGGCCGCGGTTGACATCACAAATTTTGGGCTGGAAGCCAACGGCGTCACCCGTCCTGTCTGGGGCTACGAAGTAAGCGGGCAATACTTCGAGGTCGTCGGTATCAAGCCGGCCCTCGGACGTCTGCTGCAGCGCGCCGATGACGATCATCCTGGATCTTCACAATCCGCGGTGCTGTCATGGCCTGCATGGAAGAGCGATTTTGGTGCCGATCCCAACATCGTGGGAAAGACCATCCGCCTGAACAAGATTCCCTACACGATCGTCGGCGTGACTCCGGAAGGCTTCTACGGGACCGAGAAAGCGGGGTTCGGTGACATTTTCGTTCCGATGGCGAACGAAGCTTCGCTGGACGGAATCAACTGGCTGGAGTCGCGAAGCTATCCGCAGGTCTACTCGATCGTGCGAATCAAAGACGGGGTCACCATGCCCCAGGTACAAGCCGACTTGAACACGATAGCCGCGCGCATTGCCAAGCAGTATCCAAAGGAGGATGAAAAGCTATCTTTGACGCTGACCCGTCCCGGCCTGATGGGCGACTTCTTCGGCAAACCGGCGCGCTCTTTCTTGGCTGGAATGCTGCTACTCGCCGGTATTGTGCTGCTCGCCGCCTGTGCCAACCTCGGCGGCCTGTTTGCGGCGCGCACGGCCGATCGCACCCGGGAGATTGCCATCCGCATGGCTATCGGGTCGAGCCGCTGGCGCATCGTACGCCAGATCCTTACCGAGGCCGTTGTGATCTCGATCTTCGGGGGCGCGCTCGCCTGCGGTTTGGCTTGGACAGCCCTCTCCGGTCTGGCTAATTGGCACCCACCCACCGAATACCCGCTGGGGTTCCATATCGTAATGCCGCAGCCATCGCTGATCCTGGCCGCGCTCCTCATTTCGGCGCTCGCCGGCATAGCATTCGGCGTGATGCCGCTCCGGCAGATCTTCAAGACTGACCCGAATGACGCAATCAAGAGTGGCGGGGTTCAATCTTCTGCAGGAAGGCGGTGGGCGCTTCGCGATGTTTTGCTGGCAGCACAGATCGCGCTCTGCTGCGTCACTGTCACGGCTGCCTTTGTCTCGTTGCGCGGTCTGGGCAAAGCCCTGACCATGAACATGGGTATCAATCCAAAGCATGCGGTGCTGACTAAGTTTGAGCTCAGCCAGGCTGGCTATTCGGACGAGAGTGCCGACCACTTCCAGCGCCAGCTGCTGGAAAGGGTCTCGCAGCTCCCGGACGTCGAGGCAGCGGCCTACGGGAATACCACGCCCCTCTCTATGGATACGTCCACTCCCGATATCTTCTCTCAACGAGCTAGCGATTTCAGGCCCTCAAACCGAGCATTTGGGGCTTACGCCTACCATGTCTCTCCCGGATATTTTGCCGCGGCTGGAACACCACTGCTCTCGGGACGGGATGTGAGCTTTGCCGATACCACCAAGACCCCGCCCGTTGCCTTGGTGAACCGGGAGTTCGCCCGGCGACTCTTCCACTCGCAAGACGTTGTCGGACGGTATTTCAAGAACAGCTTAGGACAGCCCATCCAGATTGTGGGCGTGGTGGCGGATGGAAAATACTTTTCGCTTACCGAAGATCAGAAAGCGGCGGTGTTCTTCCCGATCTCGCAGGAACCAACTGCGCATACGTCCTTCCTGGTGCGCATGCGGCCAGACTCTTCCATCGTCGCGACAAATGAAATGGGGGCTACCATCCGCAATGTCATCCATGATCTCGACCCCGCCGTTCCTGTCCGCGAATCGAGCGCCTGGAAGAACCAGCTTGGACTGACTTTCTTTGTGGCCCAGGTGGCGACCGTCGCTCTCGGCCTGTTCGGCGCGTTCGGACTGCTGCTCTCGATCACCGGTACCTTCGGCCTGGCGTCCTACACCGTCAGCAAACGGCTGCGGGAACTGAGCATCCGCGTGGCGCTTGGGGCGCAGGCGAAGCAGGTCCTCTCGGCGGCGCTCGGACGCATGCTCATCCTGCTGGCCGGCGGTTCTATCGTCGGCGTACTGCTCGGTATCGCAGCCAGCCGCGTGCTTTCGGCGATCGTCTACCAGGCCACCGCGCAGGATCCAATGGTGCTCGCTGCCGTTGCCTTCACGGTGCTGCTCACCGGAGTCCTCTCCGTCGCAGGTCCGGTGAGACGCGCGCTGCACATCGATCCGGCCAACGTGCTCCGCGAGCAGTAGTCGTCGAGTTGGAACGAGGTTGCGCTCAAAAGCAGCCGGCAGCAGCATTTGAGTACGATCAACGCATCTGAACAAGTACGGCAATGTCAAACTTCGAATAGTACTTCTTCACGTCGCTGGCGCCGTACTTCTCGCGGAATTTCTCCACCACAGGCGCCACCTGTTTAGCACCGGTGATCGGGACAGCCTGGAAATCGCCTTCCGCACCCCGTGCGGTGATCCGAATCGATGGGTTGCTGAGCACGTTCTTGTACCACTGCGTATCCGACCCCTGCACTGGCAGCAGGTAAAGTTTCTCGTCCTCGAATACAAACCAGACCGGGTTCGAGATGGTGCGTCCTGACTTTCGGCCGGTCACGGTAATCTTGATTTCGCGATAGCGGGAGAGCCGGTCTTGTAGAGCATCGTTTGTCGCTGGCATGTGCACCTCACCTTCGTAACTCCTCAGCCTCAAACTCTTGCCGCGTGACGATAGTCGCTTTCAGGATTTCGAAAAGAGCTCCTTCGCGACCATGATGGCAGTCATGGCGCTGGGCCAACCAGCGTAAAACGCCAGATGAGTAATTGCCTCAACCAGCTCCTGCTCTTTCACTCCATTTTCTACGGCTCTGCCGAGATGAAATCGTAGTTGGTCTGGACGATTCAAGGCAATCAGCGCCGCGACTGTTACAAGACTGCGATCACGCTGGGAGAGCTCTGGGCGTTCCCATACATCTCCAAAAAGCACGTTATCGGTTAATTCGACGAGCTTGGGCGCAAAGCTGCCAAGCATCTTCTGGGCCCCGGAAGGTTCTTTATTCATAACAATTGCCTCAGAAACAAAGACACTAAGCCGACCGAAAGCAATTTTTTCATGTTTGACTCCTGTCTCTTGGGTCTCGCACTCACAGACCTGTCATTTTCAGCAGCCGTTCCGGGTACCGTTCTCCTTGCACCGTGATCTGCGAGGCGGCGGCATCGATCTCCCGCAGGTCTCCGGGCGTCAATTGGATGGACAGCGCCCCGATGTTCTCTTCCAGACGATGCAGCTTGGTCGTGCCCGGAATTGGGACAATCCACGACTTCTGGGCCAGCACCCAGGCAAGCGCGATCTGGGCCGGAGTGGCTTTCTTCTTCTCCGCGATTGCGCCAATCAGATCGACCAGGGCCTTGTTGGCTTTGCGCGCCTCCGGCGTGAAGCGAGGGAGAGTGCTGCGGAAGTCAGAGCTGTCGAGCGTCGTGGTTTCGTCGATCTTGCCGGTGAGGAAGCCCTTGCCCAGAGGACTGTAGGCTACCAGTCCGATTCCGAGTTCCTCGATGGTCGGCAGCACTTCCCGCTCGTGCTCCCGGAACCACAGTGAGTATTCGCTCTGTAGTGCCGTCACCGGTTGGACAGCGTGGGCGCGACGGATAGTTTGCGCTCCTGCTTCCGAAAGGCCGAAATGCTTAGCCTTGCCCGCTTGAATCAGTTCCTTCACCGCGCCAGCGACGTCTTCGATGGGAACGTCCGGGTCGACCCGGTGCTGGTAGAGCAGGTCGATCGTGTCAACCTTGAGCCGTTTGAGCGAGCCCTCGACGGCCTGCTTGATGTGCTCCGGGCGGCTGTTCACGCCTGCCGCTCCCGGCTTGTTGTCTTTGCCACTAAGATCGAATCCAAATTTTGTGGCGATCACCACCCGGCCGCGGTACGGAGCAAGCGCTTCGCCCACCAGTTCCTCATTGGTGAATGGACCGTATACCTCGGCGGTGTCAAAGAACGTGATGCCGCGGTCGACGGCGGCGTGGAGAAGATCGGTCATCTCCTTTTTATCTTTGGGCGGCCCGTAGGAAAAGCTCATTCCCATGCAGCCGAGGCCGATCGCGGAGACTTCCAGTGGATTGTTTTTCCCAAGTTTGCGTTTCTGCATTGTTTCTCCTTATAAATTCGATGCGGGTTAAGACACTGCCCTGATGCGCTGTTCTTCGCGCCAGCGCGCTGGCGGAACTCCCTCCCAGGTACGGAAGGCGCGAACGAAAGAATTGGCGTCGTTGTATCCCAGCAGGTAGGCAGCTTCCGTCAACTCCAGGAACGAGTTGTTGAGATAATGCCGGGCAAGCTGATGACGAGCTTCTTCCAGGACGCGCTGGAAGCTGGACCCCGCATCCTGCAAGCGCCGCTGCAAAGTACGTGAGCTGATATGGAGTGCGTCGGCGATGTCGTCGATGCTGGGACGCCGGCCCGTGAGTTTCTGCTGAATCGCGATGCGAACGCGTTCGTCAAAGCTCTCATCGCCGTTTTTCTCTTTCAACTCCTCCTCGAACTGCGGCGCAAGCATCGCCAGAAGTTCGGCGTTGCGCGTGATGAAAGAGCGCTGGGCGTCGGCTGCGCGAAACACAATCGTGTTGCTCGCCGTTCCGCAGACCACGGGGCAGCCGAAGTGGCGCTCTATCATTCTCACGTGCGCGCGAGGCTGCACTAACTCAACGCGCAGCGGCGAGAGGCGCGTGCCGGTTCCTTGGCGCGCGGTCGAAAGTACCCAGGCGAACGCACATTCGATCAATACCGGAGGCTCGACTTCATCGGCCAGCAGCCAGCGAAACTGAATGATCCACTCTTCATCATCCTTTTTTTGCAAGATCTCTTCCGGGCAGGTGAGCTGCTTGTAGCGCGCCATTTGGTCTATGGCTGCGCCGAAGGTCTCCGATGAGAGAGCCGCGAGACCGATGGGGTGGAAGCGCTCGGTCTTATTTTCGGTCCCCAGCAGCAGGCCAATCGCCGGATTGGTGCTGACTTCGCCGATAGCACGCCACAGGGCAAAAAGCTCCTCGGTAGTCACGAGCCCGCGAGGCTGATCGGAGAATTCCAGCGGGAGTCCGGCTCGGCGCAGGACTGTGGGAACACTGACTCCGAGTTCTTCCATCTTCGTAAAATTGCTGCCTGAGAAGCGAAAATGTTTGTTCATCGGTTTCAATCAGACTTGGGAGAAGCCCCTTCCCGAGAAGGCATACTTCGTATGCACTTAATGTAGATGCCTGGCAGCGCACATCGATATGCAGAACGCGCCATTGTGTATGCAAAGTACGCCAGCCTGCTAGAAAAGTTTTGCTGTCGTTCGTTCTCCAATGCGGCATCACCCTTGACCGGCATGGGAGCGTTACCTTCGTAATAGCTGATTTAGCATATTGACCAGGCTGCTGAGATCGCTAAGATCGAGTCACGGCTGTGGAAGTCGCGGAGGTTTGTCCTCCCTCTTCTCGGCCACGCCGACGGCTCTCCAGAGTGCCGTTCCTGAGGGTCATTGACAACCTGTCACAAAGCGGGCGGGAGGATCTCTCCAGTTGCTCAGCGAGAGACTTAGGGCAGATTGTGAGTTGCCGTGTCCCCGTAGAGCGTGCCTTCAGGCACGCGTTCGCGCCAGACCTCTTGTTTCGGTACACTACCCTAAGTGACTGCGGCTCAATATTTTACCTGTAAGTAGCTTTGTTATGAATATTTTGGCGGGAATTTTTGTCTAAACTGCTGATTCTAAAGAACAGTGGTTGGGGATGGTCATCGTTATCGGACATGGATCTGTCTTCCTCACTTCCACATTCGTGGCAGGAAGGCCGGAACTGTGCGGCGGTACTGCTGGTATGGCGCGCCAAAACGCTCTTCGAGTTCATCGTCTTCCCGCTTGATCATTACAGCCCCGGTGAGGACCGCGAATCCCAGCAACGCCAGCAGACTCAGCGACCCGGTTCCCAGGCACCAGCCGAACACCTCGCAGAAGTGGCCGAGATAGATGGGATGGCGCACCTGCGAGCGAATGCCGGAAACCACCAAGCGCTGATCGTGTCCGAAGGGTTCGAGCTCGGAGAGGCCGGAAACCTTGGTGTGATCGAAGTCCCGAAAAGAGGTCCGGTAAATGGCTAAGCCCATCAGGATAAAAAGGCCGCCTGGCGCCCACGGCACATAGCTCTGATAGAGATGCACGTCTCGGAACCGCCAGGCCAGCGCGAAGGCGGTGGCCGCGAATAATGCCCAAGCCGGCAGGAGTACAGCGAAAGACCGTCGTCCATGGATCCGCCACCGATCCACGAACGGGTGCACCACCAGCCAGAACAGAGGGATGGTGCAGTAGATCGAACAGAGGGCCAAGCCGACCAGGGTGAGAATAGAGTGCAGATTCATGACTCGCATGGGGCCAGAATATTCAGGGCTCCATCATAAAAGACTCGCCTTGGGAAGTAGTCACGCCCATCCACTGAGGTGCCGCGGTGTACACCAAAGAGGCCATTGCGCAGGTACACGATCGTTACCATAATTGCGGACGCCGGAGGTTACGGCGATGAAAAGCCCGTTTTGCCAGCTCCGCTGCGCGCTGCTCTTCGCAGTCGCGATCATGTCCACTGCAGCCTGGTCCCACACATTCACGATCAGCCAGATCAGTTGGCGTTCCGATACCGGCGGCTACCTGGCACAGAACTCGGAGTGGGGTACCGTCAACATCCAGTTTCTTCCCGGCGACGAGTCGGAATTCGTAAGTACTCCAGCCGGCTTCATCGGATACATCCAGGTTGTGACCACGCTGGCTGGCGGAGCTCCTTACAACTGGGCAGTTGCGAATATGCCGATGATCTTTCCCTCGGCATCCGATTTCGATGGCAGACTGCCGGACTCGTTCAACTTCAACCTGGGATTGCCGCGCGGTCAGGACGCCACCCTCGACCACGAATTTCGCGCCGCCGTGCTAATTACGCCGCAGCCGCTAACTTCCATGCCCTACGTGCCGCTTTATCTCGAGAGCTACATCGTTCCGGTAATACCCGAGGACTGGATTTGGGGGAACGGTTTGGCGGGAGAGGTAACGCCTTCTACCGCGGAGAACTTTGTCGCTTTCGCCGACGATACCAGCGTGAAGTCGGAGGCGAAGATCAAGATCAAGGAAACCGATGTCGAAGCCATCGACGAGGAGATCAACGGCTGCGGTCCAGGCGGGGCAGCCCGCTCTCTGCGGTATCTGGCTCAACAGAAGCTCATCACGCTGAACCAGACCGGCCAACAGGTCTACAACACCCTGAAAACGAAGAACTACATGAATACCGGTCTGGGCGCCGGAGGCACGGGGACGACGAATGCCAATTTCCAGAAAGGTAAGGATGCCTACAGCAAGGCTCAAAATTTGAAGGTCGAGACCGACACAACGGCAACCGCTGGAGTCTTGAAGACCGACATCATGGACCCCATGAACAACGGTGCCGACGTCGAGATCGTTTTCAAGAAGGGTAAGAATCAGATGGGGCAGGACCAACTGGGGCACATCGCATTCGTTTCCGAGATCATCCTGACCACTGACAAGAAGACCGATAATGTCACCAGCTTCAAGGTGAAATACATCGACGATCCCCGGCAAGGCAATAGCAAAGCGGAGAACGAGGGCCACTGGCTGGAATTCGACGTAACCTATGACAATCAGATGAGGGAAACCATTGTGCTCAAGGGATGGGGCCCAGGCGCAACTTTAGATCAGTTCTTCCTCGAGAAGGTCAACAAATAGCCAAAGGGCTTGGTGGCCTGCAAACCGTTATTGCGACCCCGTCGCCGCTCTCACCACGGTTTTGCTGACGCTGACATTCTCGAAGCGATCATAGACGCGAATTACGATCGTGTGTTCCTGGGTCGAAACTTTGCTTGGCGGAGTAGCTTTCCTCGCAGCCACGTTCGCGGGCTGGTTGTCACTGTTTTCCGGCGGCGAAAGCGGCGCGTAGAAATCGTAATTCTCGATGCGCGAGTCGGAGATCTGTCCTACCGGCTCGACCAGTTGCCAGTCATCGGCGTCGATGCTGTATTCCGCGCGCTTAATCGGCGAGAACCTGTCGACTGCGCGAAACTCAATATGAACCCGGTTGCCTTCGACCCGGGCGGTCAGGGACTCCACCTGCGGAGGCGTGTTGTCCACCTCAAAACGCGGACTGGTGCGCTCGCCGGTCAGCGCGTCTTCCAGGGAATGCGAAGGAACATCGGAGGCAACGATTCGGATCGTGTAACCCCCGTCGGGAAAGAGGTCAGAGTCGAGATTGACATAGCGCTCTTCCACCCCGTCGCGCAGCAGCTTCCAGCGGGTCTCGCCGTCGCCGCGGTAATACACGCTGTATGTCAAATCGTCGCCATTGTCGTCGTGCGCCTTCCACTTCACGACAATGGAGTGGTGATCGCGAAGGGTGGGCAGCGGCGGTTCGTAGGTGCCGGAGTCGCTGGTGTGAGTGCCGGCGGGCACCCGGAAGCCGACCATCACGGTCACATCGTCCACTTCGGGAGCGATGTTCCGCGGCAGGTAATTTACCGCAACGCTGTCGAGCGTGGGAGCCGCTTTCCCGGAATGCAGGACAGCCTTCCATTGAATGAAGCGCGCGTTGGGCACGTCGACCGGCAGGTCCTTCTGCAGATCGACTTTCTTCCACGGAGTCCAGTTGCGGTCGGGGTTGTCGACATTGCCGCTTCGCGCGAACAATTCGTAGCTGCCCGTGCCCCGCACTTCCAGGCGGCCCCACTTCGAGAAATTCTTGGCGTCGAAGACATCACTTTCGTAGCTGCCTTGCGCAATTGGCGTAGCGGCAAGCAGAAAAACCTTGCCCAGATTGCTGGTAGCCGCGTAGATCCCGCCCTTCGGAGCACGCGCGAAGGCGGTCACCTGGTTAGCACTGGCTTTCGCCAGGTCGCTGTAATCGGTGCCATCGCCGGTGATCGCATAGATCCGACCCTTGTTTCCAGTGCCGGCGAGCAGGCGTCCACTTTCATCGAAGGCGAGTGCGTAGACCAGGTCATCCCGCGAAGACCAGACCGTCTTGGGAGATCCGTCCGACGACAGGCGATATATTTCAGAGCCAAAATTGGCGATGTTCTGGTAAGGAGCGGCAGTAATGCCGGGGGCCGCAACTGCTGTTCCCGGGGATGGCTGCCCACCTTGAGTTGGAGGCAGTGTGCTAACAATTGCCGCGGACGGTGGAATTCCGGACACAGCGCCGGTACCGCGCTTCTCGCCCGCACCCGCGGCATAGATGTTTCCGTGGGCATCGACGGCCAGCGCCGTGATTTCTTTCTTCGGCGCGCTGTACAGGACGAAGCCCTCACCCTGAGGAGAGATGCGATAGATCAAACCGCTGCCGTCGGTACCCGCGATCAGATTGCCTGAGCCATCGAAATCGAGCACCCGAATGTGCGCCTCATCGCTCTTGAAGAAGACGCTGCCGTTGCCGTTAGGATCGACACGATAGATTTCGCCACGGTCACCGGTGCCCACATATAAATGTCCCTGGTGATCGAGAGCGAGGGCCCAGATGTACTTCGTCTTGGGATCGAAGAACACGGTCGCGGTATAGCTGGAATCTACGGCCACCGAGGTGCGCGGCTTCTCGCCCTCGGGCACGGGCTTCGCCCCTTCCTGGGCGGCGGCCACTTCGGCGGTAGTGTGAGAAGTTTCCGGCGCTCGGCCAGGAGCGGCTCCGCCGTGCACAATTTTGTAGACCTTGCCATCGGGCGATGTGGCGGCGTAGATGGTGCCGACAGCATCAACCACGAGCGCCTGCACCTGCAATTCCTGGGGCGCAAAGATGATGCTGGCCTTGCCGTCGGGCGTCACGCGATAGACGCGCGCGGGAGAACCGGCAGCCGCATAAACGTTGCCTTGAGCGTCGGCAACCAGGTCCCAGAGGTAGGTCGAAGGCGTGGTGTAGAGCCCATCGAATGCCGGGGCCAGCGTCAGCGTGCCGTCGCTGTTGATAGCCACGCCGTGAGCAGTGCCCTTCTCGAACTCGTCGTACTTGGTTTGCTCCCAGGTGCGCGTGCCCTGGGCGAAGGAGCAAGTGCTGAGCCACAGGCAAAGAAGGATCTGGCCGGTCTTCTTGGTCGGGAATCTTGGCATTGATGGCATTAAATTCTGGGAAGCACGAGGGCCCTGGGAATAATTCCCAGGTGTATGAGAGACTCCGCTCGGTTTTTCAAGACCACAATTCGCGGAGCGTCATCGGAATGGGTTTTCGACGGCGACGCCAAAGTACTCCTGACCAGCATTCAAATCTTCTGACCATACCCGTTTACAACCCGCCCGTTCGGCGGAGGCAATGATCATTCCGTCATAGAAATGAATACCGTACTCCGCTCGAGCTTCGACCGCCCGACGGACTGTTTCCGCATCCGTAGGTACTAGCTTGATAGGTTCCAACGCGTCAAGTAAAGCCGTGACATCTTCGGGAGTTGGCGGCGGGGCCAGTTTGTGCAGCAGGGTTGAAGCGAATTCTGCCAAAACCTGCGTGGAAATGAGGAACTCGCCACATACAGCTCGTCGGATGAGATCTTGCGCGATGCTTTGCTTGACAGCGTTGCTAACGTCGTAGCCGTACACGAGCACATTCGTGTCAAGGAAGTCAGGAGCGGGCATGTAAGTCTTCCCGCTTCCATGTGTGCCTTCCGATTTTGAACTGATATTTCGCGAAGCTGCGTTCCAAGGTCTCGCGTTCACGCCGCTTTCGTCCGGATGCCGCATTCTCCACCGCTAGATGCTCCAAGTAATCTCGCACCAGGCCGGTCAACGTTGTCTCTTGCTCGACGGCGATCTTGCGGACTTCCTTTACGAGCTGGTCATCGAGCGACAAAGTAATATTCATCGACCCATAATAAGGGAAACCCATAATAAGTGCAACTTCGGGCACGATAAATCCAGCCCGGAGCGAGGCCCTACTTGATGTTCAGCGTGATGATCTGCGAGCCGGTGACCACGTAGTCCACCGGTGTCGACGATTCGTTCAAGGCGGACTCGCCCACCAGCACCATGTCGCGGCTGCCGCGCAGGCCTTCCATCACGTTGATGACCGACAAAGGCAGCGTGGGCATTACCTTATCGTCCACCATGGCCTGAGGGTTGGCCTCAAGCAGAGAGACATACACCTGCGAGTTGGTATGCTCCTGGTTGAGCATGGCGATGGTGGAACCGAGGTCGAGACGGCGGCTCACCGACGGTGACACGCGATGCAGCTTGTCCAGCGTCTCGCCATCACTGACCAGGATGCGCAGCGTTCCCTTCGGCGTCGAGGTAGGAATCTTCACCGGAATCTGCCGTAGAATGCTCTCGCCACGATAGGGACGCAGCAGGGTCTCAATCGTAATCTCATCGCCCGGCCGCGCTTCCGTGACGTCGGTACGGGCCGTCTCCAGGCGGGCGGAACGGCGTTCCCTTACCAAGTCGAAGTTCAGCTCCACCCCTTCGATCTTCGGGGTCTCGTACGGGTTCTCGAAGATGCGGCTGAAGCGATCGCCGATAGCGAGTGCGATCCCGTAGGCGGTGGGCGTCGAGCCATCCAGCGGCGCGAACATATTCTGCACCGACAGCTTGGGGTAGCCGAGGACGTTGATGTTGCCCTGCAACCGGTAGGTCGTGTCTTCGCCGTATTCGTTCATGCCCTGCAACGCGTTGAAAACAGTTGCCATCATCGCGGCGGGCGTGATCTTGGCGTTATTCAGTACCTCATAATGATATTGCTTGGGATGCGAGATGCCATGAAAGGTCAGCGTTACCGGAATCATGTGCGGTTCACGATTGAAGCGCCCCATGATGCCAGTGCGCCGGTCCTGCACGAATGAGCCGACCGACTCGGTGGTGTTGACGATCTTGAAGGAGTTCGACGGCGACGGCAGAGTAGCCAGCACGGTGGCTTTCGCCATCGGCATATCAACGTTGCCCGATTGCAAAAGGGGATGGCCGCAGGCCAGCAGGTGCGTGGCGTCCATGTAGGTGACGGTACAGGTACCGGCAATATTCATGTCGCCGCGGACGAGGATGGCGCTCACCGCCGAGCCCGGCTCAAGCGGTTCCGGCTGTTTGTCATTGCTGACCGATCCGGCTCCCATCACCGGCATGATGCCAGCCTGCGAGAACTCCTTGGAGAACAGCTGCATTGTGCTCTCGCTGAAGCCGGAGAACACCAGCGGCGTCTCGATGGGCTTCAACAGATTGGCGAAGCCTGCGGCCTGATCGGTCACCGCCGAGGATTGTGCCGGTCCCGCAGTACGGCTGGCTTCCTTCTTCTGGCCGGTCGCCGTTGCATCCATGTCAGCTGGCTGGCTCTTGTCCATCTCGTCGATTTCGAGCATGGACGCTGCCGGCGTGATTCCGGCAATCGGTTCCTTGGAAAACTCTCCGATGCGATAGGCGATCGCTCCGACCAGCTTGCCGTCAATGTAGACGGGGCTGCCGCTCATTCCCGCAACCACGCCGGTGTACTCGACCTTGGCGCCGTGCAGGCGGGCCAGAATAACATCCGACTTTGGCCCTGCCATATTTCGCAACACACCGAGAATCTCTACATCCATCGCCTCCGGCTTCACGCCTTCGAAGACGGTATAGGCAACGCCGTGCATGCCTGCCTTGACTTGGTCTTCCGGCATGATCTGCACGTTGGCTGGGGCGGTTTGCGCACACAGGCCAGCGACCCATGCGAAACAGAGCAGTACTGACGAAGCGACGCTGCGGAGCATTCTCCTCATTCCTTGCCACAGGCGCGATCCGGAGTGGGAACGCCCGTCCGCGCTGCGATAACCACCATGGCCCGGAGCGCGTCTAACGCTTAATAGACGGAATTTCTGATCAATCGTACCGAATCAAAGTGGCTGAAATTGCATTTATACTAGCAGACAGTGTGGGCTATGAGGCATTCGAATGTTCTGTGTGAAACACCTTAAGCGGCCGGGTATTTTGCCTGTCGCTTCCCGGCCGGGGATTGCGGCTAGTGCTTTCGTGCTACTGCTTTTGACCTGGGCGCTTCCGAGCTTTGCCCAATCTTCGTCCAGCCAGTCGGACCAGGCCAAGCCCCAATCCAGCCAGCAGCAGGAGCAGGTTCCCGAGGCGGGCGGACCTGGTGGTGAAGTGGGTCCGATGGCAATTCCCAAGAAGCAGACCGACGACGAGGCACCTCCGCCCCAACCCACGCCGAAAAAACAGGCCGACCTGCCGGAGTACTCGCTGCATGTCGATGTGCCGGTGGTGACGGTCGATGCACGGGTCCTGCAGAAAGACGGGCGCCCCTTGGCGCTGCCGACGGAAGCGGCAAAAGAACATTTCAGGGTCTTTGAAGACGGGGTTCCGCAACAGATTCAGAGTGTCACCAAGTCAGAGGCTCCGATCACAGCGGTGCTGCTGGTGGAGTTCGCCTCCACCAACTACAACTTCATGTACGACGCGTTGAACGCTTCCTACATGTTCGCTTCGAGCCTGAAGCCGCAGGACTGGGTGGCGGTCGTCGAGTTCGACATGAAGACCCACATCCTCGTGGACTTCACCCAGGACAAGAACTCGATCTTCGCAGCCTTGAACCGGTTGCGCATTCCCGGTTTCAGCGAGACTAATATCTTCGACGCAATGTATGACACGCTCGACCGGCTGGATCGCATTCCGGGGCATAAAGAACTGGTCATCGTCGCCAGCGGACGCGATACTTTCAGCAAGATCACCTTCGATACGATCTTGAAGAAAGTGAAGGCCACGCCGAACGTCACCATCTATGCCATAAGCACCGGGCGAGCATTCCTGGAAATGGCCGACGCCCGCTACGGCAACACTATGGGCGGAACGCTACAGCGGATGGATTTCTTGCAGGCCGACAACGAAATGAATACCTTCTGCAAGCTGACCGGCGGGCGCTGGTATTCTCCACGAATGATGGGCGAGTTACCGGACGACTTTCGCGAAATTGCGGGAGCAATCCGCAACCAGTACACCATTACTTACAAGCCAACCAACACCAAACAGGATGGCACCTACCGTAAGCTGAAGGTGGAGTTAGACGGCCCCGACGGCAAGCCGCTGATCATCAAAGACGAGAAGGGACACGACATCAAGTATCTGATCAGCGCCCGCGAAGGCTATACCGCCAAGCACGAGGTAGAGTAGGGGACGGCAACTTACTTCAAGTACTTGGCCCGGAAGCGCGCCTCGACGGTGTCTCCATTGAGCAGCTCCAATGTTCGTCCCGCGATGCGATAACCGGTTATCGATTTCAAGGCTGCAGTAAATTCTTGCTCCTGTTTCATCAGCACAGATGGGCACGCCATCAACGTCATTCCCGACGGAGTAAACCGCAGCAAGTCGCCGTTCAGGTCGTAGCCTCCGATGAGGCGATTGCACCCGGTTGAACCGGCGATGCTTTTGTCGTTGGCATGGAGGATCAGATACGCCTCGGTTCCTCCAACCTGCTTTGGGACAGCCGTATCGCCAAGTGCCATGAGTTTCCAGTAGGTTCCTTCCAGATCCGCATCGGTCGGCGCTGCCACAGCGGGCGTTACCTGTTCCAGAACGAGGTCCACTCGCGATGGCGCGCCCTGGGTGAGCACCGGATTAGAAGAGGTAGTGGTGAAGAGCATCTGTCCATTCTTCGAAATTGTGGCACGCAGGGTATAGCGGTGAGCCGGCACGATCTGCGCTGGGTCGTATTTCAATTCGAAGGGAAGCGGCACTTGTTTCCCGTCGGTGGTAAATGTGGTCTCCGCTATCACCTTGGCGGAACCGTCCGCCAGAGAAACGTCTTCCAGACGAACGTTGACGCTAGCCCCGGGGGGCAACGCCATGCGTAGCCGGTAAGCGACGGTTCCCGTGATCGCGGCCGCCGGCGTACCAGTCTGGGCCCTGCTGACGCCCATCGGCAGCAGGCAAATAACGAAGCTCACAAGCGCAACAGTTTGACTCTGCATGAGTTGGCTCCTGGTCGCGCAGAAACGGCGAGTCCAGCCTACCATGTGCCGGAGCCTTGGGACGACTAGCCGGCGGTGCATCGGGGCCATCGTTGACCGCCAGATGGGCATCACGTAGGCTTAATGGTTATCCCCGCGCATGGTGCTCATGAAAACTGCTGAAATGACTTCCCTCCGGGTCGCCGAAGAGATCACTGAATTAGTTGGCGAAACCCCGGTCCTTCACCTCAAGAAACTTGTTCCTGCCGGCGTAGCGGATGTCTACGCAAAACTCGAATATCTGAATCCGGGCGGGAGTATTAAGGACAGAGCCGCCCTGGGCATGATTACCGACGCCGAACGCAAGGGGCTGCTGCAGTCCGGCTCGACGATCTTCGAAGCCACCGCCGGCAACACCGGCATCGGCCTGGCGCTGATCGGCTGCGGCCGTGGTTACAAGGTCGTGTTGGCCGTGCCGGAGCGCTTCTCCAAAGAGAAGGTCATGATTATGGAGGCGCTGGGCGCGAATGTGACCCGTACTCCCGATGCGGACGGGATGCAGGGGGCTATCGACTGGGTGAAAGCGCGCGCCGCCGAGACGCCGAACTCCTTTGTTGCGGGACAGTTCGAGAACCTGGCTAACCCCGACTTCCATTACGACACCACCGCCCGGGAACTCTACGAGCAGATGCAGGGACAAATCGACGCTGTCGTTATTGGCGCCGGAACTGGTGGCACCTTTACGGGTGTCGCGCGCTTCCTCAAGGAACGAAACCCCCAAGTGTTGGCGGTCGCGGTCGAGACCCAAGGCTCGGTACTTGGCGGCGGACCTAAGGGGCCCCACCAGGTGGAAGGCATCGGCGCGAGCTTCATCCCCAAAACGTTCGATCCAGCAGTGGCAGATGAGATCATCGCCGTCAGCGACCGTGACGCGTTCGACATGGTGAAAAAGCTGGCTGCGATCGAAGGCGTGCTGGCCGGATCGAGTGCGGGCGCGAATGTGTTTGCGTCTCTGCACATCGCGGAACGTTTGGGACCGGGCAAGCGCGTGGCGACCATCATTCCCGACTCCGCCGAGCGCTACTTGTCGAAGGACATTTTCCATTTCAAGGGATGAGGAAGAAGCAATTAGCAATTAGCAATTAGCAATTAGCAATTAGCAATTAGCAATTAGCAATTAGCAACTACGGAAGTCCGGTTAAGTCGCCTGCGCAAGACGGCATTCTTAACAGGAAGTGAACTCTAAGCTTGTCATCACGAGCGCAGCGAGGGATCTGCTGTTTGCTTGCCTTCACAGAAAGCATGTTCCTCGCACCCGACAAACGGGCGCTCGTCATACATCCGGAACGTCGAGTATCTTGCGATCAACTGAGGATAGTGACCCGGTCTTCCGCTAATTGCTGATTGCTTCCCCTGTCTGCTGAACATAATTCTTATGGCCAAAACTATACACACCCCCGGCTTTTCCACTCGCGCCATCCACGTCGGTAATGAGCCTGACCCGTCCACCGGGGCAGTTGCGCCTCCGATTTTTGCGACCTCCACCTACGCCCAGGAAGAGCTCGGCAAGACCAAAGGCTATGACTACTCGCGCGCCGGCAATCCCACACGGACGCGGCTGGAGCAGAACCTGGCATCGCTGGAAGGTGGCGTTGCAGCACCTGTTTTCGCGAGCGGGATGGCCGCGGTGTCGGCGATGTGCAGCCTGCTCAAGGCCGGAGATCATATCGTTGCCTCCAACAACCTTTACGGTGGCGTGCCCCGGCTGTTCAACCAGGTGTTGGCCAACTTCGGCCTTCAGTTCACCTACGTGGATACAACCGATCCGCGCAACGTCGAACGCGCCATCCGCAAGAACACGAAATACGTTTATATCGAGACGCCAACCAATCCGCTGATGGGGCTCACCGACATTGCCGCGATCAGCGAGATCGCGCACAAGCGCGGTTGCGAAGTGGTGGTTGACAACACCTTCATGTCACCCTACTTCCAGCAACCGATCAGGCTGGGCGCGGACATGGTGCTGCACTCGACGACCAAGTTCCTGAACGGACACAGCGATGGTCTCGGTGGCGTGCTGGTCTGCACCACCCGCGAGCAGGCAGAAAAGCTGGCCTTCGTGCAGAAAGCAGTTGGCGCTATCATGTCCCCATTTGAGTGCTGGCTGGTGCTGCGTGGCACCAAGACGCTGGCGGTGCGCATGAAGCAGCACGACGAGAGCGGACGCGTCATGGCCGATTACCTCGCAGGTCACAAGAGGGTGAGGAGGGTTTTCTATCCCGGATTGAAGAGCCATCCGCAATACGAGCTAGCCTGCCGGCAGATGTCGGGCTTCGGCTCCATGATCACCTTCGAGACTGGCTCGCTCGCCAATGCGAAGCGGCTGCTGAAGCGGGTACGCCTATCCACCATGGGCGAGTCGCTCGGCGGTGTGGAGACGCTGATCTCCCATCCTGCAACCATGACCCACGCGGCAATCGGCGCTGTAGGGAGAAAAGCCATCGGCCTGACCGATGGCATGGTACGGATTTCGGTTGGCATCGAAAACGTCGAGGATATTATTGCGGATCTGGAGCAAGCGCTTTAGAGCCGTGGCCGGTTATCAGTTATCAGTTGTCGGTTTTCAGTGGTCAGTGGTCAGTGGTCGGTTGTCGGTAGCCAGTTCAGTGAAGAAGGATCGTCCGGTGCACACTCTTTGAATCGTCATCAACCTTTTGTAAATTGTCATCACGAGCGTAGCGAGGGATCTGCTGTTGCCGTACCGGCAGTCAAAGCCAGATTCCTCAACACAAGCGCTCGTAACGACAAATCGAAAATTAAGAGGCTCACTAAGGCAACAACTGGCCTGCCTTTTACTGCCCTGGACCCTGCGCCTGCCCAACCACCTGATACTGCTCTTTGTGGCCTTGTGCATTGATGACGTTTGCCTTGTTCCCTTTCACTTCCAACTGGACCGTCTCGCCGGGTTGCATCTTGGGCTTGGTTTCCTTCTTGCGCGCCACCTGATAGATAGTCGAGTCAGTCTGAATGGAATAGACCACCCATTGGCCGAGCTTGTTCTTCTTCTGCTGGTAGGTGCCGTTCTCCCACTTCACGACCTTGGCAGTCTGAAAGGTGAACGCCGCCGCAAAAGAGGACAGCAATACGGTGGTAAGTAGTGCAAGGATGACTTTCTTCATGAAGGCTCCTGTGCCAGAGATGGCCGGGACGTCAGCTTGGGATGCTTCTTACTCGAAGAACTTGGCAACGCCCTCTTTCAGCACACAGACGTTTTTCTCGATGGCCCGCCGCTTGGCTTCCCGCAGCAATCGCTCCACTGGTTCGTCCATCGGTTCGTAGCCAAGGCGAAAACTTCCGTAATGCATGGGAATCATCCAGCGTGATCCGAGATCGACGAAGGCGCGGACGGCATCTTCCGGGCTAGTGTGCACGCGGCGATAGGAATCGGGATGATAGGCACCGATCGGCAGCAGCGCAACGTCCGGCTTCAGCCGCCGGCCAATCTCCTCAAAGCCGTCGAAATAGGCGGTGTCCCCGGCGTGATAGATCGAGTGCCGTCCCGCGCGCAAGACATATCCGCCGAAACCGCGGTGTACATCGCGAATGATGCGCGCGCCCCAATGTTGTGCCGGTGTGTGTGTGATCTCGATGCCGCCAAACTGGACGCTCTGCCACCAGTCCATTTCGACAATTCGTCCGAAGCCAAGATCGGCTACCAGGTCGCGGACATGGCGAGGCACGATCAGGGCAGGCCGCTTTCCGGCCTTCCAGGTCGTAAGCCGCGCGATGGCGCGCAGCGAAGGCCGATGCAGATGGTCGAAATGAGCATGCGAAATCAGCACTGCATCGATGGGAGGAAGATCGCGAAGGCGCAACCCTGGCCGGCGCAGGCGCTTCAGGACGAAGATCCAGCGCGCAAAGTTGGGATCGACCAGTATGTTCTTTCCCCCGATCTGGAGGAAGAAACTGGAATGTCCAATAAAGGTGACGCCGAGTTCGCCCCGACGCACCATCACCGGCTTCTGCGGTACTCCGGTGCGAGGTGTGAGGGCAGAGTGCCGTACCAAAGTGCCGAACTGACGGGCCTTACGCCGAATTGTAATGCCTAACATTGAGTCGATGTCTATTAGACGCAAATTCCGCACCCTGCGATTCGGACAGCTATCTACAGGCGCGGGCACGAGTTAGCTTGACCTTAGGACTGCTACTCAGCTTAAATCAAATGTCTGTCCGCTGCTTTGGCAAGCGCGAAGGCGACGCTGCTTGAAGTGCGCGAGAGCAAGGAGATGACGAATGCGGATCGCATTCCTCGGTTTAGGCATTATGGGTCGGCCAATGGCCGCAAACCTGGTAAAGGCTGGGCATGAAGTTTCTGTCTGGAACCGGACTGCCCGGCAGCATGTGGATGGAGCGACGACGGCGGTGTCACCAGCCGCGGCTGCAAAGGATGCCGACGTGGTCTGGATGTGTGTGGCCGATACCGCGGCTGTCGAGCGCGTGGTCTTCTCGGAAGACGGCGTCGAGCAGTCGGTGCGCGAGGGCATGGTCATCGTGGACTCCAGCACCATTTCACCTTCCGCGACGGTGCGCTTCGCGGATCGTGTCGCGGCACACGGGGTAAGTTGGGTCGACGCTCCTGTCACTGGCTCGAAAATCGGCGCGGAGAACGCGCAGCTTCTTTTCATCGTGGGCGCCTCGACCGAAGCCTTCGCCTATCTGGAACCTCTTTTCAAGGCCATGGGCAAACAGGCCATACATGTCGGAGACACCGGCAAGGGCCAGTCGGCGAAGATCTGCATGAACCTTCAGATCGCCATGATCTACGAGGGATTTGCCGAGGGCATGACGCTGGCGCGCAAGCTGGGCGTCGATCCTCACAAGATGGTCGAATTGGTTCAGGCGTCGATGATCCGCTCGGGCGTGGTGGACTACAAAGCTCCCTTCGTCCTGCGTCATGATTACTCGCCGAATTTTCCTCTACGGCTGATGCACAAGGATCTTCACCTGCTGCTCGACACCGCCAAGGAGGTACGAGTAAAACTGCCGGCACTCGAAACCGTGGATGAGATCTACGAACTCTCCAGCGAAGAAGGTTGGGACGATCTTGACTACGCTGCCACCATCAAGTTGCTGGAGAGCTGGGCCGGACTCAAAGGCGAGGCGAAATAACGGAGAAGCTCACTTTCACCACGGAGGCCGCGGAGAAGAGCAGGGAACCTTGGGTATTGGTGTCGCCTCTTTTCAGGTTTTCTCCGTGACCTCGGCGTTCTCGGTGGTGAGTTACCCTATCCTGTTCAGGGTCTCGAGGTTGATGCGCTGCTAGCCAGTTCCTGCAAGATCTCGAACATCCCGGAATTCCGGCGGTCAGGATCGAGGGACTGCAACTGCGCTGAAGCTACGATGTGAGGGGACTTTCTGCGGAATGCCACGTGCTCGAACTCGCAGGAGCGGGTGGCGATCAGCGCTTCCAGCATGTGCCCCACATCCTTCTGCCAATCTTCGCGGGTGCTGATTACCATGGGCCCCAGACTCTGGAAGTGCCAATCCTGCATGGATGCCGGAGGCTGGCGTCGGGTACGGCCGCACCACCGATGATTCTGAATCTGCAGGTTTTTCGCGGGCCGGTGATCCAGATCTGCTTCGAACGTGACCGTCTCTTTGCGCGACCGCAGGCAGCTGATTAGCCAATTCAGGGGCATTTCGCGCGGCGTGAGCTGAATCGTCAGCGATACCCGGCGGAAGACTGGCGGTTGCATCTGCAGGTCCACATCAAAGCGGGAGGCGCTACGCCACTGGAGTTGCGACACTGTTGCGTGGCCGGTAAACGCGCTTTCAATCCAGCGCAGGATCTGAACTGCGCGGCGACGATTGGCGCTGCGGAACCACATGTACCAGCACGCGACCACGAGAGCCGCTAACAACACGTCGAATGCAAGACCCCACAACATCCCAGGCATTGAGATGCCGAAGGGAAAGTCGTCAGTTGTCAGAAATAGCCGTCAGTCGTCGTCCGACCTTAGTTCAGTAGCCCTGATTGGTGCAACCCGCAGGCTCTCAGCTTCTTGAAGTATTCATCGTTCGTGGCCAATGGCGAACCAGGTCGCAACTGAGAACTGACAACAGACCACTATTTCGGCGCGTCCACCACATATACACGATTCGGATTACCGGGCTCGATGCCATTCTTCTCAAAAGCAGTTTTGATCCGGCGTCGTAGCTCGCGCCCCACCGGATACTGCGAGCCCGGCTTGGTTTTCACCAATAGCAGGTACTCCACTTCGCTGCCGCTGACCTTGTCGATGCCTGGCACGTCGGGTTTTCCCACGATCCGGTCGGCAAACTGCGGATCGCCGGCCACGTCATTGGCAACATCCTTGAGCAATTGAATCACACGATCGCTGTCGACCCCGTATGCCACGGAAACATGCATGGGGAGCTGCGTCCAGTCGCGGGTCAGATTGCTCACGATGGTGACCTGGCTGCTGGGGATCGTGTTCTGTGAGCCGTCGTCAGCGCGCAGCACCGTCCGGCGCAGCGTCATGGTCTCAACCACTCCTTGCACTCCGGCAATCTTTATGGTGTCGCCCAGGTCGTACTGGTTCTCGACCAGGATGAAGAAACCGTTGATAAAGTCTTTGACCAGCGTCTGCGCCCCAAAGCCGATCGCAAGACCGGCGATGCCGGCGCTGGCCAGCAGGGGGGCCACGTTAATTCCCAGGCGTTGCAGGATCGCCATCGCGGCCCAGAAGACGACGATGAACACGCCGACGCTGTAAGTGACGCTGGAGAGAGTGCGGAATTGCTGCGAACGGACGCCGGAGGGCAGCCCCTCCCGCTTGCTCAGATTGATGAGGTGGCGAGACAGCATCTTCAACAATCGGGTCAGGACGAAGGCGACAATCAGGACGCCAACGATCCTCGGCGCATCACGGCGCAGGAAGTCGAAGGTGTCCTGTTTCCAGTCGTTCAGCAGGAGTAGCAGTTGGCTGCCCGAGGCCGATGGACCTGTGATGATGGCCAGGAAACGTTCGAGCGGGGACAAGGACATGCTTGGCGGATTATAGCAATTCGGTTCCAGTCAGTGGATGTGACGGAGGCACCCGGAGTTGAGTCTACCCCGGCTGCGGGAGCGCTATAATCGCAGCATTCTGATTCTATTTCGAGGCCACTCTGTTGCAAAGGCTTACCTTCATCCTGATTCTATTGACGCTCATGCTCGGCCTATGCCCGTACGGCTTTACCCAATTGCCCGACGCTTCAGGATCCCCGATGCCCGGGGCGCACCAGCGCGACGATCCCTGGACCGCGCAGCAGAAGAAAGATATGGAGAAGAAGCTGAACCTGCAGCGGCAGGAGAACATAAAGAAGGATACCGAGAAGCTGCTGGAACTGGCGACGGAACTGAAGCAATATGTGGACAAAACCGATGAAAACACCCTGTCCCTCGATGTGATCAAGAAGGCCGACGAGATCGAAAAGCTCGCCAAGAGCGTGAAAGAAAAGATGAAGGGCTCAAACTAGACGGAGGCTGGCCGCGAGGCTTATGTCACGCGGGCGAGTGATATCGGACACAGATTTCGACCTCAAACAAGCGCAGCCTAGGGTGGCGGTACCTTGACATCTGCTCAGTGGACTCCGCTGCGAGGCACAGTACGCTACCGTCGCCGTTACGCGCGATCTTATCTCGATTGATTCTCGCCTCGAAGCGAAAGCGAGGCTCCCCAGTCCAGTTGGGTGTTGGCCGCTTTTCCTACCTTCCTATCCCCGGCAATTCCAGGCCAACGATAATTCCCCGCCCTTCGCCTCGGAGCAGTTCCTCACCGCGCTGCCACATAACTTTTTCTGGAGGCTTTTATGCTTCACCTCGACACCGGTAATACCGGCTTCATGATTCTTTGTACGAGCCTGGTCATGTTGATGACGCCTGGGCTGGCGTTCTTTTATGGAGGATTGGTGGGACGCAAAAACGTCCTCGCCATCATGATTCAGAGTTTTGTCTCGATGGGCTGGACCACCGTTATCTGGTACCTCTATGGGTATTCCCTGTGTTTCAGCGGCGATTGGCACGGAATTGTCGGGAACCTGAACAATGTCTGCCTGCGAGGTATCAATCTTTCCACACCATCGGCGCCCAACGACACCATCCCGGCAATGGTCTTCATCGCGTATCAGATGATGTTCGCCATCATCACGCCGGCTCTCATCTCCGGCGCATTCACCAACCGGGTAACCTTCAAGGCCTACTGTCTTTTCCTGACGGCGTGGCTCACCTTCGTTTATTTCCCCTTCGTACACATGGTGTGGGGCGGAGGCATCCTGCAACGATGGGGCGTGGAGGACTTTGCCGGCGGCATCGTGGTGCACAATATCGCGGGAATGGCGGCGCTGGCCTCCATCCTGTATGTTGGGCGGCGCCGCATCCTGGATCGCGGCCCTCACAGCATTCCGCTGGTGGCCTTGGGAACCGGCCTCCTATGGTTCGGCTGGTATGGTTTTAACGCGGGCAGCGAAATGCGGGTGGATTCTGTGACCGCGACGGCATTTCTAAACACCGACGTTGCCGCCTCCTTCGCGGCGGTCGCCTGGCTCGGGGTAGCGTGGTTCCGTGAGCGCAAGCCCAAGTTTCTCGGACTATTAACGGGAGCCGTCGCAGGACTCGCAACGATAACGCCCGCGGCGGGATACGTTTCGCCGTCCACCGCAGTGATCATCGGCATCGTGTCGGGCGTGGTTTGCTACTTTGCCGTCGAACTGAAGAACAAGCTGCATTGGGACGATGCGCTGGATGTGTGGGGCGTTCACGGAGTCGGTGGTTTCCTCGGCATCCTGATGCTTGGACTATTTGCCAACAGCACTTTCAATCCCGCCGGGACCAATGGATTGCTGTATGGGAATCCCAGCTTCTTCATGAAGCAGCTGGCCGCTGTGCTCTTCTCCTCGGTGTGGGCATTCGGCTTCACTTATGCCATGCTGCACGTCATCAACCTCTTCACCCCAGTCAAAGTCGATGAAATGAGCGAGGAACTGGGACTGGACGAGTCGCTGCACGGCGAACATGCCTACGAGGCTCTCGAAGTGGAAGAGATGTTCAATGGCGATCGTCAACATTTGATGATCGAACATGTTGAAGAAGAAGGCGAGCTGGTCGGTCCAAAAAAGTAGCTATGTTGGGATCTCGCGGTCGCGAATGAGCCTTGGATCAATAAAAGCCAGGAGAGCCCTCAGGCAGCAAAAAGCGCCATCCTTTTGGATGGCGCTTCCTATTTAGTTTGCTTCTATTTTGACGGTGCGAAAATCGCGTCGAGGCGATCAGGCGTTCCTTCTACCCTTTCCAGGTGCGGATACCGCAGCCCGCCCTGGTAATCCAGGTTTACGGTGACAAACTCGTCGCCGCGCTTGAGCAGCAGTTTGATCGGCTGCTTACTCTTCTCGGCCGAGAGGATAGCCTCCCGCAGCCCTGCAACCGTGACCTTCTGGTCATTGACGGCTTCCAGATGCATATCCGGCGTAATGCCAGCCTTGAACGCTAGGCTATCCCACCACACTCCATCCACGGCGTTATCTTTGTCGAGCGCGAAACCGAGTGAGGTACCAAAGCTCGCACCGCGAGTGGGGTCCTGGTGTTTCAGCCATTCGGGCTCTACGTCGTTATAGACCAACCGATAGCCTCCCTGGGTGATGCCATTCTCGGGAACCTGCGGCGCCACGTCGTAAACCCGCGCCCGCAGGAACCCGGCCCAGTCAAAGGGTTGCACTTTGTTCAGCGCCGCAACCAGATCGTCAAGCGTATACGTCTTCGTGATGTAGCTCCCGTTGTCGACACCGTAGAAGAGCTTGGCGAAATCGTCGAGCGACTTGCTTCCTCCACTCAGTTCGCGAATCTTCGTGTCGGCATCGAGCCAGATGAGGTCAGACTCCGGATAATAGTCGTACGAACGCTGCCAGCTTGGCCAGGTCTCCGGTTTGTCGCCGTGAGAGGAGATGATGGGCTGATTGGTGGTGTCCACAAGGGAACGCCACGTGCGTCCCGGACTGATCTCGAAGTAAGCGGCGATCTGCGCGATCACGTCACGCCCCTGTTCGGCGGTGCGCATTCCGGAACGTGCAGTCAGAACGTTGCCGTAGTAATCGGTAAGGCCTTCGTAAACCCACAGCAGGTCGTTCTGCATCGGCACGTTGAAGTTAGGCGTCCACAGGTCGGCAGGCCGCCGAAACTTTCCGTTCCAAGAATGGGTGTATTCGTGGGGCAGAAGAGCCCGACCGGCCACTCCCGCGGCCCAGTCGGTAAAGTAGTTGGCACGGACACCGTCCTCGCTGGACTGATGGTGTTCCAGGCCCTTGCCGCCAACTGTATCGCTGAGCGAAAGAAGAAAATCATAACGATCGTAATGATGGGAGTTGAAGAGCTTCTGCGCCTCGATCACCAGATTCTTGTGATATTGCAGTTCCTCCGGCGTGATCGCGAGATCGGCGGGCTTGTCGGCGAAGAGGTCGAGAAACACCTGGTTGTCCGCACCCGAGGACAGGTCGACTCGCTTGTAATTAACCCCGGCATAGAGCGGCGCGTCGACCAGCGTGTTCAGTGTCGTCGGCTTGAAATGAACCAGATCTCCATCCTGCGATCCGACCTCCAACGCGGTGGCGAACTTCCAGCCCTGCGGCAGCCGGATGGCCACCTCGAACGGGATGCGCCGTGAAAAATAGCCTGCCGGATACAGCAGCACGCTATTCCAGGTAACGTCGGCGAAGTTGGACGAGATGCGGCCGTGCTTTGGGTCCAACGGAGCCAGGTACTGAAAATTGATATCCAGGCTAGTTGCGCCCTGCGGTACCTGAATGTGGAAGGCCCACATATTTACGCGATCGCGAACCCAGTCGACGCGCTTGTCGTTCGCCGTCACGATCAGCCCGGCCATGCTCTCCACCGGATTCGATGGGGAGTGCGTCCCGGGCAGCCACTGCGGATAAAGCAGCGTAACCTCGCGGCCCTTTACCGGAATCGTCTCATGCACATTCATCACACGATCGTTGATATTGGTGATGTCGACGTTCAGCGAGATGGTGCCGGGATACGCCGTGTCGACCGGCGCAGATATAGGCGGAGGCAGCGGTACCGGTTCTGGTCCACCTGAGTTCTGCCCATATAACGCAGTGGTGAGGGCAATGGAAAGGGTCGCGAAGAGCACCGCAGCGGTGCGATGACGCAAGCACGAATATGACACACCAAGCCTCCGGAATCCCGGACAATACTTTACACCAGCCGATTGCCACAGAGGATAGAACCCAAAAAGCGCCACCCTTGCGGATGGCGCTTTGCCTTCGCCCTCGGAAATTCGAACTACGCTTGCGCTTTCACAATCCGCATTCCGTAGAACGACCTGTACACGAATACGAACGAGATCGCGAAGAAGACGACTGCCAGAATGTGCGCGAAGCCCGATCCGCTGGTGGCCGTCAACTGTACCGCCAGTTCGACTGCCAGCAATCCAAACAGCGTAGTGAACTTGATGATCGGATTCATAGCCACCGACGACGTGTCCTTGAAGGGATCGCCCACGGTGTCGCCCACCACGGTTGCATCATGCAGCGGCGTGCCCTTCTGGTGCAGCTCCACTTCAACGATCTTCTTGGCGTTGTCCCATGCGCCGCCGGCGTTGGCCATAAACATCGCCTGATACAAGCCGGAAATGGCGATCGCGATCAGGTAGCCGATAAAGAAGAACGGCTCCACGAAGGCGAACGACAGGGTAACGAAGAACACCGCGAGGAAGATGTTAAACATGCCTTTCTGCGCATATTTTGTGCAGATTTCCACGACCTTCTTGCTGTCCGCCACCGAGGCCTTCTCTACGCCTTCCAGTTTAATGTTGGCCTTGATGAACTCGACTGCGCGATAAGCGCCTGTGGTTACTGCCTGCATGGAAGCACCGGTGAACCAATAGATGATGGCGCCTCCGCTGATCAGGCCCAGCACAAACGGAGCGTGCAGCAGCGAGAGCTTACCCACGTTCTCAGTCAACCCTTGGGTCAATGCCATGATGATGGAGAAGATCATCGTGGTTGCGCCGACGACGGCAGTTCCGATCAGCACTGGCTTAGCCGTGGCTTTGAAGGTGTTACCCGCGCCATCGTTCTCTTCCAGCAGATGCTTGGCACGCTCGAAGTTCACGTCGATGTTGTAGTCTTTCTTCAGCTCGCCCTGAATGTTCGGAATCGCCTCAATCAGTGACAGTTCATACACCGACTGCGCGTTGTCCGTAACCGGGCCATAGGAGTCGACCGCGATGGTTACCGGACCCATGCCCAGGAAGCCGAAGGCAACCAGGCCGAAGGCGAACACGGCCGGAGCCAGCATCAGCAACCCCAAGCCGAAGGTGCTGACGTAGTAGCCGATGCTCATCAGGAGGACCATGGTGAAGCCCAGGTAGTAGCAGGAGAAGTTCCCAGCCACCAGTCCCGAGAGAATATCGAGTGACGCGCCGCCCTCTTCCGCCGAGGTCACCACTTCCTTCACGTGTCCTGACGTCACCGAGGTGAACACCTTCACCAGTTCGGGGATGACGGCTCCTGCCAGCGTTCCGCAGGAGATGATGGTCGCCAGCTTCCACCATTGCGTAGCGTCGTTCCCCAAGTCGGGGATGATCAGGTACGAAACGATATAGGTCAGAACGATGGAGATGATCGAGGTCAGCCACACCAGCGAGGTGAGCGGGGCCTCGAAATTCATGTTGTCGCTGTTGCCGTAACGCGCCTTGGCTACCGCTTCATTCAGGAAGTAGGCCGCCGTGCTGGAGACCAGCATCATGATGCGCATGACGAAGATCCACACCAGCAATTGCACCTGAACCATCGGATCCTTGACGCCCAGCAGGATAAACGTGATCAGCGCGACGCCGGTCACACCATAGGTTTCGAAGCCGTCAGCGCTGGGGCCGACCGAATCACCGGCATTGTCGCCCGTGCAGTCGGCGATAACGCCGGGGTTGCGCGCATCGTCTTCCTTGATCTTGAAGACGATCTTCATCAGATCGGAGCCGATATCGGCGATCTTGGTGAAGATGCCGCCGGCAATACGCAGCGCAGCCGCGCCCAGCGACTCACCAATGGCGAATCCGATGAAGCACTGTCCGGCGTAGTCCCCGGGGACAAAGAGCAGAATGCACAGCATGATCAGCAGTTCCACGCTGATCAGCATCATGCCGATGCTCATGCCGGCCTTCAGCGGAATGGCATAGATCGGATAAGGCTTGCCGCGCAGCCCGGCAAATGCGGTGCGCGAGTTGGCGAAGGTGTTGACCCGGATGCCGAACCAGGCCACGCCGTAGCTGCCGCCAATGCCGATCAGGCTGAACAGAATAATGATGATGACGCGTTCCAGCGGGAAGTGTTGCAGCACGCCGAAGTACAGCACGATAATCGCGCCGATGAACGCCCACAGGATCATGATGAATTTGCCCTGTGTGACCAGATAGGTCTTGCAGGTCTCGTAGATCAGCTCAGAGATCTCCAGCATGGCGCGATGAACCGGCAGGTTCTTGAGCTGCATGTAAATTGCCAGCCCGAACATCAACCCGAAGAAGCAGAACAGCAGGCCGATCAGTAGCAGCTTGTGGCCGTCGATGGCGCCGTTAAAAAAGAACCCCTTCGACAGGTCGGGCAGTCGCAGGCTGGCTTCTCCGCCGGCTTCGGATGTAGGTTGCGCCAGGGCGGCTGAAGCGCTCAGCATCAAGAGCGTCAGAGTTGCGCTGAGCATCGTAGCCCAGCGCTTGGTGGAACGAGTTATGGCGGTCCGCCGCAGTGCGGCGAGGCAGGTGTACATAAGATTCCTCCAGAGGGCAGCGCGGGTGCCCCCATAGAATGACGGTTCGTTAGTTTTTCCCGCGGCGCATCGGAGCGCCCCGGCCGTTGCCATAGGATCGATTACTGCACAGCAGGACAGGGTCGTGCGAGGTTCTCCGTTGCGTCTTGGCAGAGCGCGACTCAAAACCATGTTGAAACCTGCTGAAATCCCGGAAACACGCTTCCACTTCAAGACAGAAGTGTTGAGGTTTGGCCGCGTCGGGAAACTCGTCAATCGCCCCTGGGCGCGCCGCCTTCCCAGGAAGTCCGGCACAAAGGGCGAGTTTTTATAACACGCCTCCGAAAGGAGGGTCAAACAGCCAAGAATATCAGGGATTGCGACAGGGGCAAAGAGCGAAAGTTGTAGACGAGCGGGCGATTCGAGCTCAGCTTGGTTACGTCCCCAAGCTTCAACGTTTGTCATCCCGAGGGAGGATCGTGCGTGAAGCGTCAGGTATGGTTTTCGCCTGACGCCCGCACGATTCGAGTCAAGGGACCTGCATTTTGCCTGTCCCTTTCTGGTTTGTTACTTCGTCTTCCCTTCTGGCACCAGTCCGAGGTCTTTCAGCATGGGCCCGATCTTAGGCTGCGATCCGCGCCACGCCGCATACATCTTGCCGAGGTCCTCAGTATTGCCGCGTGACAGCACCATCTGGCGGAAGCGGTCGCCGTTGGCGCGGGTCAATCCGCCGTTCTCCTCGAACCACTGATAAGCATCGTCGTCGAGCATCTGGGTCCACAGGTAGGCGTAATAGCCGGCGGAATAACCACTCGCCCAGATGTGAGCGAAGTAGCTGGAACGGTAACGGGGCGGCACGTAGCTGATAAGAAGATGGGTCTTCTCCAGCGCCTGAGTCTCGAAGGTATCGGGATTCTGCAGCGGAGCGCTCGCCGGAAGTGTGTGCCACTGCATGTCCAGCTCGGCCGCGGCCAGCAGCTCGGTGGTGTCGTAGCCCTTGTTGAAGGTGCGCGACTTTTCGATCTTCGCTACCAGTTCAGCCGGCATAGGCGCACCAGTCTTATAGTGCTTGGCGTAATGCTGGAAGACCGTCGGGTAAGTCGCCCAGTGTTCGTTGAACTGCGAGGGAAACTCTACAAAGTCGCGCGCAGTCGAGGTGCCGGAGAGGCTGGGATATTCGGTGTCGGCAAACATGCCGTGGAGCGCGTGACCGAACTCGTGAAACATCGTGCTGACATCGTCGGCGGTTATCAGGGCCGCCTCGCCCGGCGCAGGCGGAGCGAAATTGGCAACGTTGCTGACCACCGGCTTGGTGCCCAGCAGTTTGGACTGCTCGACAAACTCATTCATCCACGCGCCGCCCTGCTTGTTGTCGCGCTTGAAGTAGTCACAATAGAAGAGCGCCAACGAACTACCGTCGGCGTTGAACACCTCGAACACGCGCACACCCGGGGCATACACCGGAATGTCCTTGCGCTCATTGAAGGTGATTCCGTAAAGCTGGTTGGCAGCGTAGAACACACCATTCTCGAGCACATTGTTGAGCTCGAAATACGGTTTGACCTGCTCCTCGTCCAGATCGTACTTGGCCTTGCGCACCTGCTCGGAGTAGAAGTCCCAGTCCCAGGGCTGGAGCTTGAAACCGCCTTTCTGCTCGTCGATGAGGGCTTGGATGTCCTGAGCCTCGCTAGCAGCTTTGGCGGTGGACGCCGGTACCAGTTCATCCATAAACTTCAGCGCCGCTTGCGGAGTCTTGGCCATCTGGTCTTCCAGCTTCCAGGCGGCAAAGTCAGGGAATCCCAGCAGCTTGGCCTTCTCGGCGCGTAACTTTGCGATGTGCGCAATGGTGTCACGGGTGTCGTTGGCATCGCCGCGTTCCGCTCGGTTCCACGAGTCGTTGAACAAGGCCTCGCGGGTAGAGCGATTGGTCAGCGAGACCAGGTCAGGCTGCTGCGTCGTGTTCTGCAGCGGAATGACGTACCCCTCGACCTTGCGGTTCTTCGCGGCCGCGGCAGCCGCGCTGATGTGAGCGTCGCTCAGGCCGGCCAGCGCGTCTTTGTCCGTGGTCTTGTAGGCGGCGTCTTTCGTCGCCGCCAGCAGCTTGGTATTGAAGGCGTTGGACAGTGTTGCCAGCTCCTCATTGAGCTTCTTGAGCTGGGCCTTGTCAGCGTCGTTCAGCTTGGCTCCAGCATGCACGAACTCCTTGTAGTCATGCTCTACCAGGCGCAACGATTCGGGATCGAGCTTGAGCGAAGCGCGCTCGTTGTAAATCGTTTCGACTCGCTGAAACAGCTTGGCATCCAGGAATATGGCATCCTGGTGCGCTGCCAGCTTGGGCGCCTCGATCGACCTCACCTTCTGCAGCGTCGGATTAGTGTTGGCGGCGCTGACCGCAAAAAAGGCATGTTGTACCCGCCGCAACAACTGGCCACTCTTTTCCATGGCGACGAAAGTATTTTCGAAGGTCGGCGGTGCGGGATCGTCCGCGATCGCGTCCATTTCCTTGCGCTGCTCCGCCATGCCGGCTTCCATCGCCGGCTGGTAGTCCGTGTCCTTGATCTTGTCGAACGGAGGCGCATGAAACGGCAGAGTGCTGGGCGCGTAGAAAGGATTGTCGGGGCCAAACTCGGCGGTGGCAGTCTGTGCAGGCGGAGTGCTTAGTCCAATCATGATGGCAGCAGCAAAAATAAGAAGATTCATCATCAATACAGTGTAAATCCTCGGGTTACTTGGCGGTATCCGCCCGCGAGTTCGACCTCCTCGCGAAACCAATTGTTCAGCATGTGGAGGTCTTGTTAATGTGATTCCATGAGAACTGCGCAAGCCGGCATCTTCGCTCTGGGAACCTCGTCGCACGCCTACCTGGAATTCGACGTGTTGAAGGGCCAAAACCGCCGCGACCTGGTGGCCGCGATCTCGTCGTTCCGCGAGCCGCGGACGACCATTGGCGGAGTCAACCTGGTGGTGGGCTTCAGGCCCGAACTGTGGAGCGAAGTCGCGCCGGACGACACGCCTGCTGGGGTGCAGGGCTTCAATGAGAACCTGGAAGGTGTCGATGGCTTTGTGATGCCGGCCACCCAGCACGATGCGGTGCTATGGCTCTCCGGCAGCGCCTATGACGTAATCTTTGACGTCTCGCATCAGGCCATTGACGAGCTGAAGGGATTGGCGTCGGTGGCCGACGAAACCTCGAGTTGGCCCTATCGTCACGATCGCGACCTTACCGGTTTCATCGACGGCAGTGAGAATCCCAGCCTGATCGATGCGCCCGAAATAGCGCTGATCCCGGAAGGAACTCCCGGTGCGGCTGGATCAATCCTGCTGCTGCAGAAGTGGCCACACGACCGGGCGAAGTGGGAGGCGCTGGATGACGCCACCCAGGAGCAGGTGATCGGCCGGAAGAAGCTGGACAGCGTCGAGCTTGAGGACAAGCCTGCGGATTCGCATGTTGCCAGCACCGACCAGGATAAGTTCGGAAAGATCTTCCGGCGCAACATGCCGTATGGGACGGTGACCGATCACGGCACCATGTTCGTAGGCTTCAGCGCCGACCAGCGACGCCTCTCAACCATGCTGGAGAGCATGGCGGGCCGCACCACCGGCGTGCGCGACGCGCTCACTCGGTACACCCGGCCCATCAGCGGCTCCTACTACTTCGTCCCCGCAGCCGAGTGCCTGCGACAGCCCGATGATGGCGTGGTACTGGAAGCGGCGAGAACCTGACCGTCCCTCTGATGCCGGATTCCACTCTGATGACATTTCCGGGCGGTATAATCCGCGCATATGCCACTGGTCACGGGAGCCCGGCTGGGAGCCTTCGAAATCCACGGCCCACTGGGCGCGGGCGGAATGGGCGAGGTGTATCGCGCCCGCGACACTGTGCTGAAACGTGATGTGGCCATCAAGGTCTTGCCTGACTACTGGTCGCGCGATCCTGAGCGTCTCCGACGATTTGAGCTGGAAGCCCAGGCCACTGCCGCGCTGAACCATCCCAACATTGTCTCGATTTTTCATGTCGGCCAATACGACGGCTCGCCATACATCGTGACCGAATTGCTGCAGGGTGAAACCCTGCGCGACCGCCTCCACCGCGGGCCCCTGCGACTGCGGGAGGTGCTGGACCACGGCATAGACATTGCCCGCGGATTAGCTGCCGCTCACGATGCCGGCATCATCCACCGCGATCTCAAGCCGGACAACCTCTTCATAACCAAAGAGGGACGAGTAAAGATCCTTGATTTTGGACTAGCCAAACTCGCGCAGGCCCAGGCCGCGAGCGCCGACGGTAAGACCGTCACACTCCGGGAACCGACCGATCCGGGTCGTGTGCTGGGGACAGTGGGCTACATGTCGCCCGAGCAGGTTCGTGGAGAGGCCGCTGACGCGCGCAGCGACATTTTTGCCTTCGGCGTGGTTCTCTATGAAATGCTCACTGGAAAACGTGCGTTCCAGAAGGCGACTTCGGCGGAGACCATGACCGCGATCTTGCACGAAGATCCGCCGGCGGTTTCGCAGGTTGCCGCGAGCGTTCCCCCTGGGTTGCAGAGGATTGTGAACCGCTGCCTCGCCAAGAATCCGACGCAGCGGCTTCAGCACGCGTCGGATCTGGAGTTCGCGCTGGAATCTCTCTCTGATTCGAGCAGTTCGGCCATCACTGCCCTGAACCAACCGATGTCGAACAAAAAGTGGATCTGGCTCGCTGCAGCGGCCGTCGCTATCACCATCGTCGTAGCTGTTGCTTCTTGGTTGCGGCAGCCCCCGCCAGTTCCGGTCGTGGAAGCCGTAACCCAGCTCACGGATGACGGCGAACCAAAGTGGATCTATGACAATCTACTGACCGACGGGTCGCGAGTTTACTTCAACGAGGGCACGAACTTCAGTCTTAAGATTGCTCAAGTCGCGGTCATCGGCGGCCCCACGGCCATTGTTCCCGTTAGGCTTGAGGCGCCAATCATCGTCGGTCTGAGCCAGGAAGGGGCTTCTCTGCTGGCATTAGCCGGACCGTTCACCGGGCCTGGCCTGCTTCCTTTGCGGACGATACCGTTACCCACAGGAGAAGTACGGCGCCATCGGAGATATCCATGCTCTTGATGCAAGCTTTGCGCCAGAAGGGCGCATCCTCTTCTCTCGAGATGGGGTTCTCTACCTTGCCGACCATGATGGCGCGAACCCTCGCAAGCTACTCAGTGCTGATGGACAGATTTGGGGACCCAATATTTCTCCAGATAACAAGCGCATGGTTTTCACGATTAATGGGGCGGCTCCGGGCAAATCCATTGTGATCTCCAACATAGACGGTTCAGGCCAGCGTGCAATCGTGGACAGTAGCGAACGACGGGGCGTCTGCTGTGCCCGATGGACCCCGGACAGCAGGTACATTGTCTTTGAGGATCGCAGCCATGGCCGGGTGGATCTTTGGGCGGCAGAAGTCCAGGCCGGGTTTCTGCAACGCGCGCATCCGCCGGTTCAACTCACCAACGGACCTCTATCCTACGCGGGCGCGAAGCCGAGCAGGGACGGAAAGCAGATCTTCGCTATTGGTACCAAGCAGCGCGGTGAACTCGTCCGTTATGACATGAATTCGAAGCAGTTCGTTCCCATACTCGCCGGCATCTCGGCTTTCAATCCCACCTTCTCCAGTGACGGGAATTGGGTTGCCTACGCCTCCTACCCGGATCACACCTTGTGGCGCAGTCGTGCCGATGGAACGGATCGTTTGCAGCTTACTGATCCCCCCGCCAAGGTGTCCTTTTCGTTCATTTCCCCGGATGGAAAGCAGGTCACGTACGGTAACGGCATGGGTGAGATCAATGTGATCAGCATGGATGGAGGGGCGCCGCGGAGAATTGCGGACACTCGGTCATGGGCTGCAAGTTGGTCCCCAGACGGGAACCGGGTGGTTTTCGCCGATTACAATGAACGCACGCATACCAGTAGTTCCAGATTTACGATCTGGCCACAGGAAACCGTTCCTTCCTGCCTGAAACCGACGGGCTCACCGGCGTGCAGTGGGTTGCGGATGATCTGTTGGTCGCCGCATCCAACGACCGTACCAAGCTTGTGGTCTTCGATTTCAAAACCCAGAAATGGTCCGACTTGGTGCCGGGTCCGATACCCGGAAGTGTCGTCGAACTGGGCCCATGCGCCGGATTTCAAATATGTGTACTACACCACCGGCGGCGCAGAACCGCAGGTCTTGCGCGTGCGGCTCGCCGATCACAAAGTCGAAGCCATCACCAGCTTGAAGGACCTGCCCCGCGCGCTGGGCCCGGACGGGAATACCCAAATCAGCGTGGCCGCCGACGGCTCCCCTGTCTTCACCCGCGATATCGGCACGCAGGAGATTTACGCGCTCACCGTGAAGTGGCCGTGAGCCCCTCGGTTACGGCTACTCGGAGGATGCCGGCTGAATCCCCATCCGCCATCCAGCCAGCCAGGCGTCCCACCTGCTGCTGATAGCTAGAGAATTGCTACGAGCGCCGGCGGGAGCATCTGACTCCTTGTCACAATCACCTGTGACCGTCGTACTTCCCTCTGGACACTCGGCCGCGTTATCACTGACCATGAGGACGGAGTATTTGTGTGTCTTCGGCGAGCGCACCCAGTTGTGCGCGCCATTTGGAGCTCTTTGACAGGTATCGCGAGGCGGTCCCGCTAGGCTCAGCCCTTGGTCTGATCGGCTCCGCAGGCGACTCCGAACCAGCACCTTCTATTGGCAGTCTGGATAACCGGCTTCTGGCGATTTTTCCCGAAATAGAGCTGGCGACACCGATTTCAGCGGCATAAGTCCCTGCGGCATAAGAATTTACCTATAAACCTCTGGGGCTCAAGATTTTGCCGGGAATTTTTTGCCAAGTTGTTGATTCCAGTGAATAGGGGAGGGGGGAGGGTGCTCGTTATCGGACATAGATTTCGGGCCACGGTTCCGACACTTGAGGCCGCGGGGAAAATTAGTGATCAGTTAATACGGCTAGGGCCTTCCAGCAAGCCCTTCCTGTCTTGTCATCACGAGCGCAGCGAGGGATCTGCTGTTTGCCTGCCGCTGCAGAAGAGCCGATTCCTCGCGCCAAAGGACGGCGCTCGTAATGACAATTTTGGAGGTGGGAAGTGCCTCAGGATTTGGAGGGGACAATCGGTTTCTCTTTGGGTAGAGCAGGCCG
>CAWCBG010000013.1:0-18715 GCA_963793845.1 uncultured Acidobacteriaceae bacterium | reverse complement strand
AACAAAATGCGATTGTCTTGTGCGACCAGCGTGTTCTTAGGCAGTTCCCGCGGTCTTGTAAGTTGTTGAAATACCTATTCTTGCCAGATTCACACGGTGGAAGTCACAGGTTCGAATCCTGTAGCGCCCACCATTCTTTTCAAGGGCTTAGGGCTCCCCCCTACTCATTCATGCTTTAGTTCTGGCCCGTGATTGGATTAGCCATCGAATTCGCTGAGGTATCGCATGACCCTGTCCTACAAGGTAGGCGCCGGGCCTCACTCGCACCATGGAGCCGGCTCATGGAGCCTGATCTGAGCCGACCGCCGATGTGGCCTGCGCGACTCTCGAGAACAGATCGGAAGCATTCATCCGTTTACAGTGGTCCTTGAAGCCCGGCCGCGGACCGCGCCAGCGAAGGTCTTCGATCGTCTCGAATACCGGCACGTCCGCGCGCAGAGTGGCCAACGTGCGGAAAAGCTGGGCGTCTTGCCACCGGTTGAACAGCGATTCCGAAAGTGGCCGGGCTTTGCGAATCGAGGGGTGCCATTCCCGCCAATCTTTCGGAATGTCCTCTAAGTGAGGGTAATGCGATAATGCCGCCGCGGCTGCCTTCACGCCCCATCCCGGGATCCCCGGAAAGCCGTCTGCGCTATCACCAACAACCGCAAGATAGTCGGGGATAGATTCCGGCCTTACCCCAAACTTTTCCACAACTCCGGCTTCATCGCGCAACAGATTCCGGCGGCGATCCAGCTGAACTACTCGCGTACCCACGACACACTGACCGAGATCTTTGTCGGGCGTGCAGATAAACACCTGCCCTACTCGATCGTCTTTGACGGCTTTGCTGGCTGCCGAGGCGAGCGCGTCATCCGCCTCAAATTCGATCATTGGCCAGACGAGCACGCCCATGGCTTCCAGTGTTTCCTCGAGAATTGGGAATTGGGCAAGTAACTCGGGAGGCACGCCTTCGCTGGTTTTGTATCCGGCATAGAGGTCGTTGCGGAACGACTCCACGACGTGGTCTGTAGCTACCCCGACATGGGTCGCCCCAGCCTCGATCATGGACAGAACTGACGCCAGAACACCACGAACCGCGGCGATCTCCTGCCCGTTTCCGTCGACCGCGGACGGCAAAGCGAAGAAGTGACGGAACAGTTCATAGGTGCCGTCGATCAGGTGTACATCCATAGGCTTTCCTCAGCTTTTCAGCAGGCCCAACGCCTTGCGACCCGTGCGCTAAAGGGATTCTGCCATGTGCATGTGCAATTAAGCACACAATCCGACTTAACCGGGGTCCGCATGAACAACCAGTCTCTCTATACAATCAGCGCCGAACTGCGCGAGCATGATCCGCTGTGCCGCTATGTTACCGTTCAACGCCGTCAGATTGAACTCCTGCTTGCCCAGAGCGCCGGACGAACATCCCAGTTGGCAGTTGCTTGCGACCTGCTGCTACGGGATCCTCGGGACCGGTAAGGCGATATCTCGCAGCAGTTCTTGATTGGATCGGTGGCCTTACTGCCTGGCCCCGCTCGCAGTCCCCGCCCAAGACTTCGATACAATCGCACAGAGACTAAGCTATGCCGACGAAGACGATCATCGAGCCGTTCCGCATCAAGAGCGTCGAACCCATCCGCTGGACTACCCGCGAGCAACGCGAGGAACTCCTGCGCGCCGCGCACTACAACCTGTTCCTGCTTCCGGCCGACGATGTTTTGATCGATCTGCTGACAGATTCCGGCACCGGGGCGATGTCCACCCACCAATGGGCGGCAGTAATGGAAGGGGACGAGAGCTATGCCGGCAGCAAAAGCTTCGATCACTTCAAGTATTCGGTGCAGGACATCTTCGGCTATGTCCACGTAATCCCTACCCACCAGGGGAGAGCGGCCGAGCGCATTCTATTCAACGTGATGTGCAAGAAGGGCGACGTGGTGCCGAACAACACCCACTTCGATACCACCCGCGCAAATGTCGAGTTTGTTGGCGCGGAAGCGGTCGATCTGCCTACTCCCGAGGCGCGTCGGCCCGAGACCCGGCTTCCGTTCAAGGGCAACATGGATGTGGCCGCGTTGGAGGACCTGATTGCACGGGTCGGACGCGAACACATCCCGCTGGTGATGCTGACCATTACCAACAATTCCGGCGGCGGGCAGCCAGTCTCGATGGAAAATGCTAAAGCGGTGGCCGCGGTATGCCGAAAGCACCGGATTCCGTTGTACTTCGATGCCTGCCGCTTTGCCGAGAACGCGTATTTCATCAAGCTGCGCGAGCCCGGCTATGCGTCCAAGACGCCCAAGCAGATTGCGCAAGAGATGTTCGCGCTCGGTGATGGATGCACCATGTCGGCTAAGAAGGACGGCATGGCCAACATCGGCGGCTTCCTTTGCACGAATGACGATCTGCTGGCGCGCCAGGAAAAAGATTTGCTGATCCTGACCGAGGGCTATCCCACCTATGGCGGACTGGCGGGCCGTGACCTGGAAGCAGTGGCGGTGGGCATCAGGGAATCGCTGGAGGAGGACTACCTGCGCTACCGCATTGCTTCGACAGCCTATCTGGGAGACCACATCTCCGAAAAGGGAGTGCCCATCGTGCAGCCTCCGGGCGGCCACGCGATCTATCTCGACGCCAAAGCCTTTCTGCCCCACATCCCGATGGACCAGTTTCCCGGCGTGGCCCTGGCAACCGAGCTTTATCTGGAAGGTGGCATTCGGTCGGTGGAGATCGGCAGCTTGATGTTTGCCGCAGCCTCGAAGATGGAACTCGTCCGGTTGGCAATTCCGCGCCGCGTGTATACCCAGAGCCATATCGACTACGTGGTGGAGATCATCCTGAGGGTGTGGGCACGGCGTAGCGAGATCAAGGGGATGCGATTGACCTATGAGGCTCCCTTCCTGCGACACTTCACAGCCCATCTCGAGCCGATGGTCGAAACTGCCGGCGTTCGGCATTGAGCGCTCCGCCGCCTACGGTATTCTAAGAACATGCAGGTGCGGGTGCTCTACCTGGGGATGCTGAAGGAAATTGCCGGCTGCGAACAGGAGTCGCTCGAGGTCACGGAGGGTGCGAGCCTGGGCGACCTCTATCGTGATCTGCAGGAGCGCATGCCCCAGTTGAAGAACTTTGAGAAAGCCGTAGCTCTGGCATTGAATCAGGAGTATTCCGACGGCTCGGCGACGCTGCGTGACAATGACGAGGTCGCGCTGCTGCCGCCGGTCAGCGGCGGCGCTCCCGATCCCGTTGCAACCAGCAGGCGATCTCTGGATGATGAGGAGTCCACTGCGCGACCATCGTTGCCGCTCAGCTCCGAACACGCCAGCCTGGTACTGGGTCCGATCGACACAGCAGCCATCGCCGCGGCGATCAAGCAGCCCGAGGATGGCGCGCTGGCTACCTTCGACGGGATCGTACGAAATCACAGCCGTGGCCGGCGAACCCTTTATCTCGACTACAGCGCCTATGAGGCGATGGCGCTCCGCCAGATGGAAGAGCTGGCACAGAAGGCGCTGGCGCGATTCGAAGTGCGCGAGATCAAGATCGTTCACCGTCTGGGACGTTTACAGATCGGCGAGACCAGCGTCTATATCGCAGTGGCCTCGGCGCACCGGGCAGCGGCGTTCGACGCCTGCCGCTGGCTCATCGATACCTTGAAGAAGACCGTGCCAATCTGGAAGAAGGAATATTTCGCGGACGGCGCGGTGTGGGCCGACGGAGAATCGTTTCCACCTGAGATCGCAGTTGGCGGCGGGAGCGCGTCAAAGTGACGCAAATGGGGTTTGTGTTAGTCGAATGCTGAAAAGCTGCCGGATTGCCGTTCCGACAACCGTATTGCTCCGTCTCCTGGCGGTCATTCTGGCCCTGATCGTATGGTCCATCACGGTTTCTAGTGTCGCCCAGGCGCAGAGCACCGTTCCTCATCCCCCGGACTCGCTGAACAAACCCACGCCCGCAGCAGTGCCACGTCCGCCTTCCGCGCCAAAGGCGACAGCGACCAACTCCGATCCGTCCGCCGATCAGGAACCCAACACTACCTTCAAGGTCAATGTGAAGCTGGTGAACGTCTTCGCGACGGTAACCGATACCGGTGGTGCGCCAGTTTCCTCGCTGAAGCAGGAGGACTTCCAGGTCTACGAAGATGGCAAACTGCAAAAGATTGCCGTCTTCCATCGTGAGTCGGAGCTGCCGCTCTCCATCGTGGTCGCTATCGACACCAGCCTTAGCACGCGCAGCGATCAGAAGCTCGAGCTGGAGTCGGCGCGCCGTTTCGCCCACGCCATTTTGCGCCCCATCGACGGGCTGTCACTTTTTCAGTTCAGCGAAATCGTCGACCAGGTCACGCCGTTCACCGCCGACGAGAAAGTGATCGATCGCGGCATAAACCATATCCATAGCGGCGCCGCCACGGCGCTGTACGACACCCTCTATCTCGGCTCAGACGCGCTGATGGATCGGCGCGGACGCAAGGTGATGGTGGTCATCACCGACGGCGGCGACACCGTCAGCAAAACCAGCTACCAGGATGCGGTGCGCGAGGCGCAGCAGGCCGAAGTCATCGTCTACAGCATTATCGTCGTGCCCATCGAGAACAGCGCCGGCCGTGATATTGGCGGCGAGCACGCGCTGATTCAGCTTTCGCGCGATACCGGCGGCAAGTATTTTTACGCCAGCGGCATGGCCCAACTGGATTCGGCCTTCCGCCAGATCAGCGATGAACTGCGCACCCAATACCTGATTGCTTACTACCCCAGCGCGCGGCTTTCGGATTCGGACTATCGCCGCATTGAGATCAAGATCGATCCAACCACCAAGGACTATCCCGACCCTGCAGGGTTGCAGGTGCGCAACCGCACCGGCTATTACACCATGCCGGCGAAATAGCAGGCATCACCTCAATCACCGCAATTTGTTACACTGCGACCTTACCGGCTCACACATGCGCCGCGAGGTCATCATGGCAAATCCGATTCCTACGCAACCGTCGATTCAGCTCACCAATACCCCTGACTACAAAGAAAACTACGCCAACAGCGTGCAGGTGCGGGTCAACGTCTGGGACTTCTTCCTGGTTTTCGGGACCTTGCAGCAGCAGGACGAAACCCGGGTGGAAGTGCGCAACTTCCAGGGCGTCTACCTGAGCCCGCAACAGGCCAAGGCGTTGTACACCATCCTGCAGCAGAACCTGGTGAACTACGAGAACACCTTCGGCGAGATCAAGCTCGATCCCCGCATGGGCCCTGCCGGCGGACCAATCCACTAACGCCATGGGCGGCAGCGATCCGGCAACGCAAGACGATCGGCCGCCCGGCTCACCGTCCGTCAGCTTACCCATCGCCGGCGCCGTGACGAGGGTGCGCGAACAGCTCTCTGCGTTTGCGCTGTTCTTTACCTTCCTGTTCGTCACTCACGCGACGCTCCTGCGGCTGCCGTATTTCTGGGACGAGGCGGGCTACTTTATCCCTGCCGCTCGCGATCTGCAACTGACCGGATCGCTTATCCCGTACACCACCCTGTCGAATGCCCATCCGCCATTGGTAATGCTCTGGCTGGCATTCTGGTGGAAGTTCAGCGCCTTCACTCCGGCGGTGACGCGCACCGCCATGTTGCTGGTCACGGCATTTGCACTGCTCGGGCTGTGGCGATTGGCCCGCCGTGTCTCGAATGCGGCAGTGGCGGTCGCGACTGTGTTGTGCACCGCGCTCTATCCGGTTTTCTTCGCGCAAAGCTCGCTCGCCCACCTCGACATGATGGTTTGCGCGCTCACCTTGTGGGGGCTGGCCATGTACGTCGAAGAGCGGCGTGTGGCGGCCATTGTGTTTCTCGCGCTGGCTCCCCTGGCCAAGGAGACGGCGGTTATCACGCCGTTGGTATTGCTGGCATGGGAGTGGTTCTGCCCTCGGTTGAACCAGCGCGAGCTGTGTCTGTTTTGTGAACGCTGGTGGAAGTCGCTGGCCTGGTTGCTGTGCCTGCTGCCGCTGGCGATGTGGTTTGTCTATCACCATCATCGCACCGGGTTTTATCTCGGTAATCCGGAGTATCTCCGCTACAACCTGGGAGCGACGCTCAACCCCTTGCGCATTGCGCTGGCGGTCCTGATCCGCCTGTGGCATTTGCTGGGCTATCTGAATCTTTTCGTGCTGACGTTGGCCACAGCTTACGCCATGAGCCGTCCGGCGCTGCCAGAGCACGACGGCACGTCGCGACCGCGCATCGCGATCGACGTGCAACTGGTGTTCGGGGTGGTGATCGCGGCGCATGTGGTGGCACTCTCGATCCTGGGGGGCGCGGTGCTGGCACGCTATATGCTGCCGGTCTACCCGCTAGTGATTCTGCTTTGCGTCTCCACCTTGCGACGCAGGTTGCGCTACTGGACCGCATGGATCGCCGTGGTTTGCGCGGCCTTCGTGTTTGCGCTGCTTACGCCGCCTCCTTACCGCATCGCACCCGAGGACACGCTGCTCTATCGCGACTACGTGGTCGTGCACAAGCTGGCGGCTGACGAGCTAAGCCGTCATTCGCCGGACGCCCGCGTGCTCACGGCGTGGCCCGCGTCGGATGAACTGACACGGCCTTTTCTCGGCTACGTGCGGCAGCCGCTGGCGGTCGTGCGGCTGGAGAACTTCTCCGCACCCGAAGTCGAGCGCGCCGCCCGGATGACGGATCAGTTCGATGTCGTGCTGCTTTTTTCCACTAAGTGGGAGCCGCTTCATCCTTTGTGGCGCGCCTTGCCCTTCGGAGAGCACTTGCAGGAAAGCTTCTTCGACTACCACCAGGACATGGACCCGCAGCGCGCGGCGGCCATCCTGGGCGGACGTGTCATCCGCTACTGGAACCGAAACAATGAATGGGTCGCGATTGTTGAAATCGAGCGGATCGAAAATGCCGAAAGCCTTCACCCGCGAGACCCGCGCAATTTCTCTTTGTTCCGCGATACGCAGAGACAGTTCTAGACAAAGATTTCGCGCTCTGTTTGCGACTTCTCGTATTCGCCGGCATCTTCGATAGCATACCCGTGTAACCCCTCCAACCCCGCAGCAAACCAACTCATCATTCCTACGGAGGAAACGTAATGCCTGATAAAAATCTGCAAGGCTACCGGGTCGCGATTCTCGCGACGGACTTGTTTGAAGAAGCTGAATTAATTGAAACGCGCCGAGCGCTCGACCAGGCGGGTGTACAAACCACCGTGATCTCTCCCAAAGCAGGTGAGATCCAGGCAGTGAAGCACGATACGAGAACACAAAAAGTAAAAGTCGATCAGACTCTGGACAGCGTGAATCCTGATAACTTCGACGCCGTCCTGCTGCCTGGTGGCGCGATGAACGCGGACGCGCTGCGCATGGAGAAAAAGGCGCAGCAATTCGTGCAGAAGATGGACAAAGAGGGCAAACCCATAGCGGTCATCTGCCATGGTCCGTGGCTGCTGGTTTCCGCCGGATTGATGAAAGGCCGGCATATCACCAGCTACTACACCATCCAGGATGACCTGAAAAATGCCGGTGCGAAGTGGAACGACGAAGCCGTGGTGCGGGACCATAACTGGGTCAGCAGCCGTCAGCCGAGTGACATTCCGCAATTCAACCAGCAGATGATCGAGCTGTTCTCGACCGCGAGACAGAAGACGCACAAAGCGGCCTAGTCGCGAGACCAAGCCAACCAAGGGGCCTTATCCGGCCCCTTTTCTTATTTACCGTTCGCGGCTGGCAACGTGCTATTTTGCCAGTGAGACCTTCCGACCGTGACGCCGTCGACCGCGAAGCTTCCCTTCACCATCCGCGCCTATCGGGCTGCCGATTTCCCGCGCCTGTGGCAGATCGATCAGCTCTGCTTTCCTCCCGGCATCGCTTACACACAGATGGACCTGACTGGCTTCATCACCCGGCGCAACGCAATTACCCTGGTCGCGGAGCTTGAGCCGGGCGGGGAAGTTGCGCCCTCTGAAGCGATCGTCGGCTTTGCCGTGGCCCAAGCCAGCCGCAAAATCGGACGTATTCTCACCCTTGACGTCGTACCCACCGCGCGCCGCTTTGGCCTCGGCTGCGATCTGCTGCAGGCCTGCGAACAGCGCCTCCACGCCGCACATTGCACCGAGATATACCTCGAGACGGCCGTGGACAATGAGCCCGCACTTCGCCTGTATCAGAAGCTTGGCTACCAGGTTCTGCGCACGCTGCCGGATTATTACCCTTCGCATAGGCTCGATGCGTTTTTGCTGGGGAAGCGGTTGTAGGGAGTGCCTGAACCTTCACCGGATGACACTCTGCTCCAAACCTTGTAGGCTGGTGCACTGCTCACGTCCATGTCCGCCAAGCCCGGCCAAACCATCTCGCCACCGCTCTGGATCGCCGTCGATACCGGCGGAACCTTCACCGACTGTGTCTGGATCGAACATGGCCGTCTGCGCATCCTGAAAGTTTTTTCCTCGCCGAAAGATCCCTCGCAAGCCATCGCCGAAGCCGTAGCGCGCACGGGTCATCGTGGGCCGGTCGTCCTTCTGCACGGCACCACGGTGGGCACTAACACCCTGCTGGAGCGCAAGGGAGCGCGTGTGGCCTTCGTCACGACCGAAGGCTTTGAGGACACCATCGAGATCGGACGGCAAGCCCGGCCCAAACTTTACGACCTGATGTTCGAACGGGTGCCGCCGCTGGCGGAGCGCAACATGCGCTTTGGCGTGCCGGAGCGCGTCAGCAGCAGCGGTGAAAAACTGAAGAAGCCCACAGCCGATGAACTGCGCGTGCTGGCGCGTGACGTCCACGCTGCCAACCCGGAAGCCATCGCCGTCTCAACCTTATTCTCATTCGCTAATCCTGAGAATGAGCGCGCCGTCGGAGCCGTTCTCGAAGAGCTTGGCCTGCCGCTTTCGCTGTCGCACATCATCCTGCCCGAGTTCCGCGAATTCGAGCGCGCCAGTACCGTCGTGGTGAATGCCTATCTCCAGCCCGTAATGCAAACCTACCTGCACAGCCTGGAGACGCGCATTGCGCGTGAAGGACGTGCGGCAAAGGGTTCGCGCGTGTTTGTCATGCAGTCCAGCGGCGGCATCACCTCGCTGGAGTCGGCGGCGCGGCAGCCTGTGCGCACCGTTCTTTCAGGACCTGCCGGGGGAGTGGTTGGCGCTGCCGCCATGGCCCAGCGCAGCGGCTTCGAACAGGTGCTCACCTTCGATATGGGCGGAACCTCGACCGACGTTGCGCTAGTCATTGGCCAACCCAAGCCCAGCAATGAGGCCGAGGTCGCAGGTTTCCCGGTGCGCGTGCCTATGCTCGACATCCACACCGTCGGAGCCGGTGGAGGCTCGCTGGCCCGCTTTGACGCCGGCGGCGCGCTGCGCGTCGGACCTGAGTCGGCGGGCTCCGATCCCGGCCCGATCTGCTACGGACGCGGTACCCAGCCCACTGTCACCGACGCCAACCTGCTGCTGGGCCGCCTGCGTCCCGACCGCTTCCTGGGTGGAGAATTCGCGCTTGATGTGGAACGCACGTGCGCGCTGGTCAGCGAGTGGCTCAAGTTCAATGGCTCCCGCCTGACGCTGGAACAGTTCGCTGAAGGCGTGGTGCGTGTGGTGAACGCCAACATGGAGCGAGCGCTGCGCGTCGTCTCCATCGAACGCGGCCACGATCCACGCCAGTTCTCGCTGGTGGCCTTCGGCGGGGCCGGAGGATTGCATGCCTGTGAACTGGCGCAATCCATGGGCATGCCGCGCGTCATCGTTCCGGCCATGCCGGGCGCGTTGTCGGCCTACGGCATTTTGGCCAGCGACATCGTCAAGGACTACTCACGGACGCTGGTGTGGAGCATGGGAGCCAACCCGCCTATGCCGCGCCTTCGCCAGCAACTCTCTGAGTTGGAGAAGGCCGCACAGCGCGACTTTCGTGGCGAGGGCTGGAGCGGCGCGCTGCATTTCGAGCGTAGCGCCGATCTCCGCTATCGTGGACAAGGTTTTGAGCTGAATGTTCCGGTGTCGGCTTCGCTCACGCAGGACTTTCACCGCGAGCATGCAAGGCGCTACGGCTACAGTCACTCCGATCGCGAAGTAGAGCTGATCACTATCCGGCTGCGGGCACGGATGAAGGCCGGAAAGGACGCGGTGCGGCACACTCCCGACAGGACCGCCGGCGCTATCACCGTTGAGAAGATAGGTTTGCGCTTCGCCGGAAAGTTGCTACCCGCGGTGGTTCGCGCGAGAGAGTCGATGGCTCCCGGCAAGAGATTTACCGGCCCGGCGGTGGTGACCGAGTACAGCGCCACCACCGTTGTTCCACCAGGCGCACGTTACTTCCTCGACAAAGCCGCAAACTTGATCATCGAAGTGGCGGCAAAAGGCAAGGGCGCTCCGAAGAGCGCCCTCGATAAAGCCGGACTGCGCTAGGCTACGTCGCGATCCTTACGATCCCGATCTTCGATCTCGCGATCGGTTTCGACGTCACGATTACCACTGTTGGTAGCATCGCGAACCGCGTCTTTCGTCTTTCCCCATGCGTTCTCGACTTTGCCCTTGACTTGCTGGGCTGCCCCTTCCGCTTGAGTTTCGCTGTCACCTGTCCATTCACCAACCTGCCGCTTTACGCGACCGGCCACGTCATCGGCCTTACCTTTAATGCGATCCTTATCCATGAAAACCTCCCGTGGAAATAAAGCCATCGTGCGCCCGCAGCTTGGTTATTCTCCGGGCGCGCTCAACGACTTTCTCTTGCCTGGTTTGCAGAGTTCTTTATGCGATTGGTGCTAGACCACCGGCCTGCGCCCTGAGATCAACTGGAAGATCAGTGCGATTACCGCCAGCACCAGCAGAATGTGGATGAACCCTCCCAGCGTGTAGCTGGTGACGACACCGAGCAGCCACAACACCAAAAGAATTACAAAAATGGTCCAAAGCATATCTCACCCCTTGTTTTCCCCTGCTCGATGTCTGTCTTCGAGCAATAGATTGGAAGGTGATAAGCGGTGGTTCGGTTGTTTGGCACTTCGGAAAGTGGCTGAATTTATTGTTGGATTGAATGGTGGCGCGCAGGCAACCTTCTCGGGATTTCGGCTCTACTCTGATATGCTCGTGCCCATTCCATCTATGAAAGTCGCCATCCAGGGAGAGCTCGGTTCTTTCAGTCATGAGGCCGCGGAGAAGCTGCTGCCACGGGCGCGAGTGGTGCCGTGCGCGCGCTCGGCCGAAGTGTTCGACCGGCTCGAAGCAGGCCAGGTAGATGCCGCCATCATTCCTATCGAAAATTCGCTGGCGGGTTCAGTCGCCGAGCACTTCGACCTACTGCTGACACGCGACGTGTTCATCCATCGCGAGTTCCCGCTGCGCATCCGGCATAACCTGATCGCGCCGCCGGGGGTGAAACTGGGCGATTTGCGACGGGTGTTCTCGCATCCCGTGGCCCTCGACCAATGCCGCAATTTCTTTCGCGCCCACCCTGATGTGCAGTCGGTGCCGTTTTATGACACCGCTGGCAGCGTGCGGCACGTGGTGGATGAGAAGTTGCGCGATGCCGCGGCGATCGCGCCGCGCGGCGCGGCCAAGCAATATGGTGGGCGCGTCCTGCTGGCGGGCATCGAAGACGACCAGCAGAACTACACCCGCTTTTTGCTGATCAACCGCTCGAAGAAAACCGGACCCGGCGCAAACAAAACCTCGCTCGCCTTCGCCCTCAAGAATGTCCCTGGTGTCCTATTTAAAGCCCTCAGCGTTTTTGCCCTGCGCGACATCAGCCTCAGCAAGATCGAGTCGCGGCCTATGCGCGGCCATCCCTGGGAATATGTCTTTTTCGTGGACATCCTGCGCGGCGACGACGAGGCCGCCCGCAACGCTTTGCGTCATCTGGGCGAGATTGCCGAATTCGTGAAGGTACTGGGGATTTATCCGGCGGCGAAGGTCGGACCTCGGACGACTCGATGACGTGGCGTTGGGCGTAACCTCCTCAAGGCTGTGCGAACGTCGCTTCGAAAACTGTCGGGGATCGTGCGCCCCGTAGTTGTCCCCTCCCCCATCCTTCGACTACAATCCTGTGCTCATTGAAAGGTGGCGCGACATGCCCTCCTACTGTCTCAGGAACTTCGGTTTCTCGCCGATAGGAGCCTCGTGTCACGGTCGAGCACGTCCGCGCTGCTACTGCTTCGCCGTCAGCCCGATTTCTCTCCCATTCCCTTCGTCGGCGCTGCATCTTTTGCAACCTGCGCCTCATCTATACCTTGAGCGTAAGTCACTCAGGAAATAATATGTCTAATGAAATCAATAATTTAGAAGTAACAGAACCTGAATTTCGCGACGATTCGCAGGGTGCGCGGACGCTTCCGCTCTTACCCGTGCGCGACACCGTGCTATTCCCTCATGCGGTGCTGCCGCTGACCGTAGGCCGCGAAAGTTCGGTTCAACTCATCAATTCCCTCGGGGAAGACAAGACCATTGTGGTCGTCGCTCAGCGTGAGGCGCGGGTTGATGCGCCCCAGCCCACCGATCTGTTTGCCGTCGGCACTCTGGCGGTGGTGCACAAGGTTGTGCGCATGCCCAACCAGAGCCTGTTCGTCTTTGCCGAAGGCCTGGAGCGGGTGAAGGTCACTGAATATTCGCAGTTGACGCCCTTCATGCGAGCCACGGTCGAGACCATCGCAGAAATCCCGGTTGCCAAGAATTCCGAGATCGAAGCGCTGCAACGCAATGTGCTGACGCTCTTCCAGCAGATCGTGGCAGGATCGCCGACCTTGTCGGACGAACTGTCCACCGTCGCCGCCAACATCGACGATGCCGGCCGCATGGTTGACTTTATTGCCTCCTCGCTGCCTTCGCTCTCGACCAAGGACAAGCAGGACGTGCTGGAGACGCCCGACGTACAGGTCCGCCTGGAGAAGATCAATCAGCACCTGGCGAAGGAACTGGAAGTCCAGCAACTGCGCAACAAGATTCAGAGCGAAGTGCAGGATCGCGTGCAGCAGACGCAGCGCGAGTACTACCTGCGCGAGCAGATGAAGGCCATCCAGAAGGAACTCGGCGAGCAGGACGAAACTACCCGCGACACCGAGGAACTGCGCCAGAAGATCGAGTCAGTGGGCATGCCCGACGACGTGAAGAAGGAGGCCCTGAAGGAATTAGGCCGCCTGGCTCGTATGTCGCCCATGGCCGCCGACTACGGACTCACCCGCAACTACATCGAGTGGCTCGCGATTCTGCCGTGGCAAAAGTCGTCCGGCGGCGAGGTCGATATCCTCAAGGCCAAGGAGATTCTCGACTCCGATCACTACGATCTGGAAAAGGTGAAGAACCGCATTCTGGACTATCTTTCGGTTCGCCGTCTGAAGCCCAGCATGAAAGGCCCGATCCTCTGCTTCGTCGGACCTCCAGGCGTGGGCAAAACCTCGCTGGGCAAGTCGATTGCGCGCTCGCTGGGACGCAAGTTCGTTCGCCTGTCTCTCGGTGGTGTGCACGACGAGGCCGAGGTTCGGGGCCATCGCCGCACCTACATTGGCGCTCTGCCGGGGCAGATTATGCAGGGTATCCGTCGCGCGGAAACCAACGATCCGGTGTTCATGCTCGACGAAATCGACAAGGTGGGACGCGACTTCCGCGGCGATCCCGGTGCGGCTTTGCTCGAGGCGCTCGATCCGGAGCAGAACTTCAGCTTCCGCGACAACTATCTCGACGTGCCGTTCGATTTGTCGAAGGTGCTATTCATCACCACGGCCAACCAGCTCGACCCAGTACCGGAGCCGCTGCGTGATCGCATGGAGATCATCGAGCTCCAGGGCTATACGGAAGAAGAGAAGGTGCATATTGCGTTCCAATACCTGATTCCGCGTCAGATCGAAGAGAACGGCATCGTGGCCGATCAGATCGAGTTCCCGGAAGAGGCGGTGCGCTTCATCATTCGCCACTACACACGCGAGGCTGGCGTTCGCAGTCTCGAACGCACCATCGGCACCCTCTGCCGCAAGCAGGCGCGCCGCATCGCCGAAGGCAAGACCGACAAGATGGTGGTCACGCCGGAGCTGGTGCAGCGTCACGACATGCTAGGCGGCATGAAGATCCGCACCGAAGGCGAGATCGCCGAGCGGACCAAGCGTCCGGGCGTCGCTGTCGGTCTGGCGTGGACGCCGACAGGCGGCGACATCCTCTTCATCGAAGCCAACAAGATGAAGGGCAAGGGCGGATTCACCATGACCGGCCAGTTGGGCGACGTGATGCGCGAGTCGATGCAGGCAGCGCTGACCTGGGTACGCTCGAATGCGGCGACGTTGGGGATCGACGAAGAGTTCTTCGCCAACCATGACATCCACATTCACGTGCCCGCGGGAGCGATTCCGAAGGACGGACCTTCGGCCGGCGTGACCATGGCGACGGCTCTGGTTTCGCTGCTGACCGATCGCCCGGTGCGTCCGCTGACCGCGATGACCGGTGAGATTACGCTGAGCGGCAATGTTCTGCCCATCGGCGGCATCAAGGAGAAGGCGCTGGCGGCGAAGCGTGCAGGCGTGACCGACATCATTCTGCCTGACGACAATCGCCAGAACGTCGAGGAGGACCTGACGCCGGAACAGTTGCAAAACCTGAACCTGCACTTCGTTAAAACCATCGAGGAGCTCCTCCACATCGCGCTGCCCAGCAGCCGCGATGAGGTGAAGCATGACGACGAAATTCGCGAGCAGGTGCTCAACAGCGTTTCGGTGTAACTCGCAAAACGTCTAAGCGCTGGAGATACGTAAGAGGCCTCCTGACCGGGAGGCCTTTTTACATACTCCATCGGCCTGCCGGAACGAACCAAAGCCTCGCCTTTCCGCCTGCCTTCCCCTATGCTGGGCGCATCCTGTATGCGACTGGCTAGCCGCAAAATGAAGTTGCTCGCCCTGCTTTTGTGGGCGCTCCCGCTCGCCGCGCAAAGCGATGTCGGAGAAATCCGCCTGAAAGTAGCCGGACCTGACGGAGTCCCGTTGAAGAGCTCTGTTCAGTTGGTCTGTGAGGCTAATGACTTCGAGGAAAACCTCACCACCGATGACGCGGGTAGCCTGACGATGAGGCGTTTGCCTTTTGGGATCTATCGCCTCCAGGTTCAGCATGACGGCCTGGCGCTCTACACCGCCAACGTGGAAATCCGCTCGGCGATTCCCTCCGAACAATCCGTTCGGCTTCGAGTCTCTCCGCTGAATACCAGCGTAACGGTAACCGATACCGGCACGCTGATCGATACCCATGCGACGAGTTCGGTGAATCGCATAGGCTCCGCCGCGATCGAAAGCCGAGCGACCTCGCTGCCCGGACGTTCGCTCGAAGACCTGGTGAATACCCAACCGGGATGGCTCTATGAAGGCAATGCGGTGTTGCATCCCCGCGGCTCGGAATACCAGACGCAATTGGTGGTGGACGGCATTCCGTTTACCGACAACCGCTCTCCTGGCTTTGCGCCCGAGTTGGAGGCTGATGACGTGCAGACGATGAGCGTCTACACCGGAGGCATTCCTGCCGAATACGGACGCAAGATGGGCGGCGTCATTGAAGTAAACACAGCGCGCGACGCCCGCCCCGGATGGCACGGGAAGGTTGTGGCTTCCGGTGGAAGCTTTACCTCCGCCGACGGCTACGGGCTGATCCAGTATGGCGAGGGCAAGAACACGTTTTCGGTTGCTGGGAGCGGCGGCACCACCGACTGGTATCTCAATCCTCCCGTCACCCAGAACTACACCAATCAAGGCACGACTTCCAGCTTCGCTGCCCGATATGAGCGCGACTTTGACCAGAAGAATCGTCTCGGCCTTTTCGTCCGCCACGCCCAATCTGCCTTTGAGGTGCCCAATGAACTGGTACAACAATCCGCCGGGCAGCGCCAGGACCGCACCGCCGACGAAACCATGGGCATCGCCTCGTACCAGCACATCTTCTCTCCCAATGTCCTCGCCGACATGCGGGCGATGGGGCGCGACGAAACCGATACCCTTTCCTCCAACCTGCTTTCGACCCCGATTATTGCCGCCCAGGACCGCGGCTTTGGCGAATTCTATTTCAAGACCAATGTCGCGATTCATCGCAGCCACCAGGAGTGGAAAGCGGGCGTTGAAGCCGACTCGCTGTGGCTGCATGAGCGTTTTGGCTACGTCATTACCGACCCGTCGCAGTTCGATCCCGGGACTCCGCTTACCTTTCGATTCTTCGAGCAGAGGCCCGATCTGGAACAGGCCGCGTATGTCCAGGATCTGATCCGGCTGGGCAATTGGACCGTCAACGCAGGCCTGCGCTGGGACCATTACCAGTTGCTGGTGAACCAGAACGCCGTCAGCCCACGCATTGCCGTTGGACGATACTTCCCGGCACTCGAGCTTCTGGTGCACGCCGCCTATGACCGGGTTTTTCAGACACCCGCTTTCGAAAACATTCTGCTCTCCAGTTCGCCGGACGTTTCCGTACTGAACCCCAATGTTCTCCGACTCCCGGTCGAGCCCTCTCACGGCAATTACTTCGAGGTCGGCGCGACCAAAGGTCTTTTTAACCAGTTAAGGCTCGACCTCAATTACTACCGCCGCGAGGTAAACCAGTTCGCCGACGATGACTTGCTGTTAAACACTGGGATCAGTTTTCCCATAGCGTTCCGTTCAGCCGACATCTACGGTGCAGAAGCCAAGCTGGACATTCCTCATTGGGGCCGCGTATCCGGTTTCGTCAGCTATTCCTACATGGTTGGCACCGCCTACTTGCCGGTCACGGGCGGGCTGTTTCTCGGCGACGACGCTACGCATGCGCTGACGAACAATAACGGCAGCTTTTGGGTTTCGCAGGATCAGCGAAACACCGTTCGCGCCCGCGGTATGTACCGGTTCGTGCCCCGCGCCTGGATTGCCCTCGGAGGCTCGTATGGCAGCGGACTTCCGGTTGAGTTTTCCGGCACCTTTGAGCAGGCGTTGGAGCAGTACGGCCCTACCATTCTCAGCCACGTCGATTTCCGGCGCGGACGCGTCAAGCCTTCGTATAGTCTCGACCTGTCGGCCGGAGTCGATCTTCACAAGACCGAGCGCCTGGCAATTTATCTGCAGGGTGACGTTCAGAACATCACCAATCAGTTGGACCTCATCAACTTTGCCGGCCTCTTCTCGGGAAACACGCTGGGGCCGCCGCGCAGCTACAGCATGCGGCTGGGCGTGAGCTTTTAGCCGAATCCGTGGACCGAGTTGCAGCAAGCCCGGCATAAGATCACCCTTCACAACATCCTTCCTTGACACGCCATCTCTTTCCCTTCACCATTACCGCGCATGCCCACGCGCAAATCAGAGTTGGCGGCGGACGCGCCGCGTCCGGAGATCATTGTCGACTTCCGCTCCGAGCAGGGCATGCTCTTCATCGTGCTGAAGAACATCGGCGCGCGCAGCGGCTACAAGGTGACCACCGAGTTCGACAAGCCGCTGTATGGACTCGACGGGCAGAAGTGCATCTCCGACATGCAGCTGTTTCGCCGGCTGGAATTCATTCCGCCGGGCAAGGAATTCGTACAGCTGGTCGATGCCGTGTCAGCCTGGTTCAAGAGAAAGAATCCCAGCCGCATTGCCGTCACTCTCCGGTACAGCGACCGTGACGGTCGCCGGTTCGAGGAACGCATTGCGCACGATCTCCGCATCTACCGCGATCTTGGCTACACCACTCTACGGCGCTCAGGAGGAGCAGATGGGGAACCCAACCCGTAAAGACCCTTACGCGAACTTCAATTTCCTGGTCGAGATCGATGGCGTCACCGCCGCCGGTTTTCAGGAAGTCTCTGGACTGGAGGCGGAGGTCGAGGTCATCGAGTATCGCGAGGGCAGCGACAAAGGACCGGTCCGCAAGCTGCCCGGAGCGTACAAGGTCTCTGACGTTACGCTCAAGCGCGGTGTCATCCAGGACGCCTCTCTCTGGAACTGGTTTAAGCAGGTAAGGAGCGGGACATCTTTCCGGAGCAGCGTAGTGATTACGCTGCTCGACAACGAGCGCCAGCCAGTGCTGAGCTGGCAGCTCACCAATGCTTGGCCGACGAAGTGGGCCGGGCCTGCGCTGAACGCCAAGGGCAACAACGTAGCGATCGAGACCTTGCAGCTCGCGCATGAAGGCCTGGAACTCGTTTTAGGCGCGTAGTCCACAGGCGCCGACGGAAGAAGTTTACCAAGTGGTATATTCCAGCCGAATCTCGTTGCGGACGGACCTTAGGGACATTGAGGGTGAATGTGGGTACCCCCCTCCCCCCTCATTTCGTGCAAAGCGGAAAAATCGAGCAATTATCAATAACTTAGCTGGATTTCTGCGCCAGTAAGTACCTGCGGCATAAGAATTTACCTATAAACCCAATGGGATCAAGATTTTGCGACGATCGTTGCAAAATCCTGATTCGACTGGAGTTGAAGGTCAAAATCTTGAGCCCCAAGGACTTAGGTGCGATTTTCGTCCAGATTCGCCAAGCGTCCATTAACGTAACCGTTAACACGCGGGCACGACGTCGAGCGCAGAATTTCAAAGAGCGTCTACCACTATCCGGCCCCACCGTCGGCGGAAACGGGCGAAGACATACAAATCCCGCTTCCTCGCTTGTCCAAAATAGGGCCCGCGCAGCGGCTCGCTAGTGCACAGATCATGTTTGTCTGTGATAAGACATGTCGGCTCACCACGGAGGCACGGAGGGCACGGAGAAAGCGAAGAAAAGCAAGCGGGCTAGCCCCGAAGGGTGTTCTTCGTCAAGGGTGTTCTTCGTCTATTATTGACAGCCGTCATTCCGACCAAGGCCTTCAG
>CAWCBG010000012.1:0-596605 GCA_963793845.1 uncultured Acidobacteriaceae bacterium | reverse complement strand
GTAACTAATTGATATAAACTAAATTGTTCCCAGCATTATGTGAGACTGTGTAAGTTTATGTGTAAGTCTAGCAGATTTCCACAGCTGGTTGCATTTGAGTTGGTTTCGGTCATTCCGTTCACCGCAACTGCTGTCCCACCTGATTTCGTCGGGTCTCGTAAGCTCTCGTGCGATTGCCGGTAGTGTCTCAGTTTGAAATGTTCTGGTGCCGAGCTGCCCAACGAAGGGTGATGTCCGAACGTGGTACAAACGGGCTGACGCCCTCCCAAACCCGAACGGCAGAGCTCCAATGCCCAGCCCGGCATTATTTTGTTGGTATTTTAACCGGCGAGCAGCGCGATTTCTTCGGGCGACCAAAGGTGGTCGCTTATGCCAGCCGCCATCGCGGACTCACTGACGGCATCCTCCGCCTCGCCCGTAGCAGTATCAACGATGAGTTTGGCAAGCCGGTTCGGGTCGCGGGGACGTTTGGCCACGGTTTATGTCCTTCCCTGCGCGGATTCGTCTCCGTCCTCGGCAGAGTGCTTGTGCCTAACATGAGACTCGAAAGCCTTCTCAAACCACTTCTTGAGGGTTTCGGTGTCGGTTACTCGCGGTTCACCTCCTGGCATCGACTCACCACAGGAACAGTGTGCCGCGATTGGACGGCCATTGTCGTCATAGCTGATCTTCAACGTAGGCTTTTCTGCCATGCCGACAGTTTACGCGGTTGGCGCTGGCGTTCAAGCCCCTCTGATTTCAAACTGAGACACTACCCGATTGTCCACTAACTTGTGGAGGGAGGAAATGCCTTGCGGGTGACCTTTCCGATTCTGCCCCATCGGTGCTCGAGGGTTACATCCGTGAAGGCGATTTAGCCCGGCAAGTGAATCGCTCCGTCCGTACGCTGCAGCGCCTTGCTGCGCTTCGACTTGGCCCGCCACGCATCAAAGTCGGACCCTTGGTTTTCTACAGAATCGACTCGGTCCGAACTTGGTTGGTGCAAAAGAAACGAAAGCCCGCCGCGAACCTCCGCTCCTCCAGCAGGCATCTCAAACGCGCCTGAAGAGTTAGAGTCTCGGCGGTAGTTCGAGAACTCTCCATATCCGATGGTCTCGTAGAGCCGCTCGATTGTGGCACCGTCGGTGAGCGCGATTGCTGGAGGTAATCCGCAGGTATACCGCACGACGTGGCGCTGATTAGCAATCCGCCGTACGGTATCAACTTGAACACAAACTATGCGACAGCAGAGCGAGGATCGCGTCGGGACTGGCCTCGAATTCACGGTGACCATTGGCCCTTCGATCCGCGTCCCTTTCTGGGCTTCAAGACCGTGTTGTTATTCGGAGTGAATCACTTCGCCGAGCGCTTGCTATCCTCGCCCGGCTGGATCGTCTCGTATAAGCGCCTCGGCCACGACCGCAACGATCAGGCTGATTGGAGATTGCATGGACCAACGTACATCGACCGGCGCGCGTCTTCCACCGTGTCTGGAATGGGTTCCTGCGCGATTCAGAGAAGAGGACCGAGCGTGTGCATCCGACGCAGAAGCCGGTTTCTTTGATGGACTGGATACTTCGCGAGCTGACGAAGGATACCGACCGGATTGTCAAGCCGTTTGCTGACAGCGCAACAACGCTGGTTGCCGCCGAGAAGCTTGGACGTCACTTCCTCGGCTTCGAGATTGTAAAGGAGTACTGCCTATCGGCTCGCGGGCGGATCGAGCCTGTTGCGAAGCGATCGTCGTTCTTTGAATCCGATTGCAGAGCAAGTGCCACTGATGCCGTTTTGAGTGGACGCAACTCGACGAAACAAGATCGCGTCTTTAATCACCGAAGAATAATGCCTTGCACAGCGTTGAGCTATATGCCGGAACCGAATGAGCAATACGCTTCACCAGCTTCAGTTTGCCCAAAAGAATTACTTCAACTCAAACGTAACCTTCCGTGCCATCTGCTCTGAGCCCGGAGGAATCACTTGGGTTACACCATTAGCCTGAAGCGTGGCTGGGTATTGGATGTCACCAAAGAAACTGAACACACCCTCAGCATTTGTGAAGGACTGTTGCTCGTTACCATTTTCGATTAGGGTAACCTGTGTCCAGGATGGTGCAGCGCCTCCCTCAGCAGTTTTCAGGACTCCCTCGAGTGTCGGAGCCACGTTGTTGTAGACGAAGGCAAAGGTCCGATACAAGGTGTCAAAATAAACGCGAATGCTTGTAGGTCCCTTCCAGTCGGGTCCGGGTCCGCCAATGGTTACCGAGGCCGACTCAGACGCACCGATTGAACTCGATTGGGACGATTTATTTGTCCACTCCCAGCTAGCCGTTTCCTTCATTGTCCCTTTAAACAGACTGAACCAGTCTCCACTCTGATGCGCGGACAGCCCTACCTTATAGGTGTCTTCGATGGTTGTACCAACTGTCGACATTGAGCTGTTCGTAATAGTCTGTTTCGTAGCGGGACCGGACCCAGTAGGAGATGCGGGGATATTATAGGGAAAGGTTGTCCTTAAAGGGATGTAACGTTTGGGGTCAGGAACGTACGATGGATTCCACAGCGGATCGGCCTTCTTGAGAATGTACTTGAAGTCATCATCGCTAAAGCCATACTGTCGCAATCTCTCCAACTGTTTGGCCCCCATTTTTGAGGGATCGTTGAGATGTTTAGCGTAAACAAAATCAATATCCATAACTTCTGAATTAACCAACCTCCACACAGCCGATGAAGATGTCAGTCCTAGGTCGATTTTTGGATTTAGCCACAAATAAATAGCATCGTGGTCATGGTCTATGCCATCGTGATCGGGTCCGTCGTTTGTAATTTGCGTCAACATCTCTTTCTTGATGTCAATCGACTGACTGTCGGTATTCGTTTTCGAGTATTCGAAACTCAGCCCGCCTCCGCCTTTGACGAAAATTCCTCCCTCTACTTCGGCGGCAACCGAATAGCCTTCTTTGAAGGAGTGGCCCGCTGAAGTCGTTGTTCCGGTCGAACTACCCGTTTGATATAAAACCGCGCTTTTGTTCTTGCCACTATTCGACCCTGGCGGAGCGTAAACAACGGTTAGAATCATATATCTCGGCGTAACGGTGTCACGTAAGATCGGCGACCCCACCGCAACCCATGTTCCTCCAAATGTCCCCCTGGGCGGCCTTCCGGGAAAAAGCGGATTGGCAATTGTGGGAGTGAAGCCTTGTGGAGAAATACCGCTTGCTTCTACTGCAATTGGTTGCACATCGGGAGGGCTTGGAGGTTCCCATGCCGGTTTCATCAATCCAAAGGAAATCGCAACCTTAGGAGTATCTCCAAAGGGTATTTCAAAGGCGACTCTGTCTGAGACTGGTGGCTCCGGGGCCTTTGACTCGCACTTCCAAGTTCCGATCTGCGTCAGTTGGATTCGCGGATTCACAAGAGCCTCTTTCTGATGACTAGGAGTACTGGGAGATTAAGCGCCACTGCAGCGTAATAGCAATGGCGCATTAGTGGTGCACCAAAACACGCCGTTTCTCTTTTGAGAAGCCGTGCAGCGAGCAGCGCGAAGCGGATCAAAGATGTGCCCCAAGCCTGCCAACCATCCTTGCACCTAACCAAGTCCCATCCCTAGACCTTGGGCCTGCTCGTTCTCATGTTCTTGGGCCTCGTGACGCACAGAAGCGGATTCGTTCTTGTGGATTTCTGGCTCTTGCTCCTGGGCTTTCAGTCGCTGTCCGCTTGCGACACATCACGGCTGAGATCGTGCGCAAGTTCGCTCCTGTCGTTCGTATAGATTTGCGCGTCATATTGCGCGCGGGAGACCGACACATAAGCGAAACGGTTGTTCACCAACTGCTCGCTTTTCTCAGTGTCCACATGGACCAGCACACGCTCTGCAGTCTGTCCCTGGCTGCTGTGGCTGGTCACGGCATAACCGTGATCGAGATGCGCATGGTCGTCGAACGTTGAACTGAACTTCCCGGCCTGAGTCCAGTGCGAATTGCCAACATCGCCAGCATCATTAATTTCCTCGATCGTGCCCAACTCGCGGTTGGCAACGTGCAGCTCTTTCGATGGAGCAGTGAACTGTACCCGGTCACCTTCGGAAGAACATCGCGCTCACTCTCGTGGTACACCGATACACCCGAGAGTCGACGCGGATCGTAGCTCTGGTGCTCACCACCCTCGCGCTCGATCGTGATGCGGTTTTCTCCCGGCATCAACATTCTCCACGCGCGCATATTCGCCTGGGTCGATTCCCAAAACTTTGCTCCCTCGCGAGTAGCGCACAACGTCTCCCACTTCATATTGCGCAGCCCACTGCCGATCTGCGCCAGTCATCTCCTGCCGAGAGTCGAGTACGCGCAATTTGTGCTCCTCCTGGCTCACGTCGCCGCGCTCCTGCATTTCCCGATGGATCAGAGCATTTAATTCGCGACGTGACTCGTTATCTGGGGAGATGACGAGCGTGCCTCTTGGCTCCCGCGCGTATTCGCGAGCGATCTCTGTTAGGCGCACTGTCCGGTCCGCGAACTCATGCACTCGACCTTGTTGGTCGAGATTCTGTATCGCCTCCCACACGTCTCCACGGGCAAGCTGTTCTACGGCTTCTTTGAGCGTTGGGTCTTTCTGGCGCACGATCTCATCAAGGTGCGCTGTTTGCATTCCGGCCTCTTGTAGCTGTTGGTACGGCTTACCCGCCTCCACGGCTTCATGCTGCCGCGTATCGCCAACAAGCAGTACGCGGTCTTGATCGTGCAATCGGTGCAGAAATTCGTTCAGTTGCTTCGTGCTCGCCAAGCTGGATTCGTCGAGTATATAGAGCGTCTTCTGTCCATCGTCGGGCCCGCTCCTCGCGGTAGAGGTGCCGCTGCAACGTCCCTGACTCGATACCTGATTCTGAGAGTTTATGCGCGGCACGAGATGTGGGTGCGAGGCCTCGCACTTCATAGCCTTCCCCCTCGACGGCCTCGCGGATGGCGGATAAAGAAGTAGTCTTTCCTGCGCCCGCCATGCCTTCCAGCCCGGTGATCTTGTCCTGGCTCGATAATATTTGCTCGACGGCAGCTCGTTGACTAGAGCTCAGGTGCACGTGCTTTTCTTCGACTTCGTGCCACGTCTCGGAAGAAACCAGTGCGTCATGCCGGTTTTTCCCGGCACGCATCATTGCGATTGTGTCCTTTTCATACCCGATCATTTGTTCGGTAGTGAATGCACGCGCGGGACCTGCGCTCTCGACTCCTATCAGCCCGCGGGACTCGACGCGTTTCTCAAATCGATCCCGCACTTCTGCGAAGCTAGCCTCGCCCATGGAACGCCTCAGTGAATCACGCATGAGGTCGCGCTCGTCCACTACTGATTGGCGTTCCAGATTTTTCTCGCGGGCATAGGTGATTGCCGATTCAATATGCTGCTGCTTCTGCTCCGGACTGTGTTCCTCCACTTGCCGATTTTGCGCCTCACCGATGACGCGCTCTGGCTGATTGCCAAACTGAGCCGCAACATCTCGGTGCTTCTGCTGCATTTCTTCGTGGGTAATCGAGGGGAGTTTCTCATCGCGGGTCTGATGCGCCGCGATCTGTGCTGCACCCGCGCCATGTAGGCCATGCTGTTCAAGATGATCTCTGATTTGCTGACTTCGTGGGCTGGAGGCCTCCAGATATTCGCGCGTGTAACCCCGAATTTCCGGCTGGCAGCTTCTTGCCCTGTTCAATTTCGTAGCCCAATTCCCTTAACCGCAACGCCAATTCGGAGCGATAAATCGCGGTTCCGTATTGCTGCGAGCGATAGAGTTCGCGCGGCTGCAGTGCACGAGCTTTCACCTTTTTCGGTTTCCGTGAGATTGAAAAACACGACGTGAGTATGCAGTTGCGGCGCGGCGTACCCCTCCACCGGTCTGGCGCTGTCGTGCTCGAACGAAGCTGCAACCCACTTACCTGTGGTCTCTGCCGGACGGTTTCCACCCATGCGCGCCTGAACATATTTTTCGAGTTCATCTATCGCGACCCGAACGCTTTCACGATGTGCTTGGCGAACATCATCGTCTCCCCCCACCAATGCGGTCAGAGATACGCTTTTGGGGGCGGAGAACGTCGCATCCCAGCCTGCGCGGTGCTCCATCGGCTTACGGTCTCGCCGCGAGCATCCAAGTACTCCCGTGGCGTCGTATGGCGCACCAACTGTTCGCCGCTGGTCGGATGCTGCCCATTGGCTAAGCGCGCGAATTGCTCCTGGTCGACCTCGCCGCGGAGGCCCCACTGCTCGGCAAGTTTGCCGTGCCACTCGCCCCTAATGCTTTCGCCTTCCGAGTAGTAATTCGCCTTCGCGTTCGCGAATTCCTCCCTGTGGTAAATCTCAGCTTGTGACGCGCTTAACGCCTTCGAAATGGTCAGCATGGCCTACTCGAAAAAGGGTTCTTGCCCGGCAGCAACGCCAGTTGCTTTGTCCGGCCTAATCTCCTGAACGGGCTGGGCATTCAGCTGCGGCGCTCGTCTGCTGGTATCGATCACAGCATGATGAGTCTCATCACTTCGGGCAATAAAGCCGGGTTGTGCTTTTCGGCATTTCAACATAGGGGAATGAGAATGGAACGACTAAATTGTCCACTTTTGCGAACGCGTGCATGCGTGGCATTCCGCCGATTTCCGAAGGTAATACAAGGGGCTCCGTACGCCTTTCCGTGTAAAAGCTTTTCGATCTCCGCATATGTGGGAATTGTTCCTTGCTTACCGCTTCCTTAAGACGCTCGATCTCGACCTCGCCGATCGTGTCTGAGATCCACTTGGCCGCGCGCGGTTCGCTTGTATGTAGAAAGACTTTGGTGGCAGGCTGCGAGAGCATGGCTTCCGCCTCGTGCCCGTACCGCACTTCAAGCTGGCTACGGCCTTGGAAGCCAATCACTACTGGGTTGTTGGACTTGCGGTTTTCTGTCAAAGCCGTATGCAACTGGGGCAATCGCTGCAGACTCGCAAGCTCGTCCAGAACGAACCACGCCCTGCGCGTGCTCATGTCGCCTTGGTTCATAAGCCGTAGCACCAGCGTGTCCAGCCACAGACTGATGAGCGGCAGCAGTCTCTCTCGAAAGCGAGGAGTGGAGGTGAGAAAGAGCCAGCCGGCCTGTTGATGCGACCAGTCCACAGTCGTCCAGCGCTGTTTTGTGTCCTTCTCTTTTGGCAGCATCTTAAGACTATCGGCGACCATATTTAGTGCGCCCAAGACTCCCCCGCGCTGCGGGCCTGCGCCCCGGTAAATGAACGTTGCGAGCTCCGTCCCTTCTACTCGTTTGTCCAGCTCGTCCTCGTGGCTCATCCACCACACCAACTCCTCGGGTGTTGGCTTCAAAGTCAGCAGATAGGCAAAAATTTTCCGTGGCCCCTCGACGAAGAACGTGTTTTCTCGCGGCTTGTCGGGGAACAGAGAAGTCGCCAACGTAAGTGCCTCCGCCTCGTGTATGACTTCGTCGCTCGGTGACCAGTAGGGGCAACGAACATCGAGGGGATTCAGGATCACATCCCCACGGTCTGGCCGGTAAAACTGGGGTGTGTACTCAAGCGCCGGATCGTAGACGACAGCGGTCTCATTGCGCTCGGCGACCTGCATTAATACCTGCCGCTGGAGGACGCTCTTGCCGGTCCCTGAGTCACCAATAATCATCATGTGGCTGCTCTCAAAAGAGCGCGGGATGCGGAGCATTTCGCCCCGATTGGTTGTCATGAAACCAATGCCGTCCGCTCTGCTCCATCGATTGAATTCCTTCACTGTGACAATCTGCGGACCTTTGAGCCTCCTGCCATCATTCATTAAGTCGCGAGGGACGAAGTTGCGGCGAATTGCCCAACCCAAGCCTAAAATCAACGCACAGAGTCCACCTCCCCACGCAGGCCAGGAGAGTTCTGTGACCGATTGGTCGTGATAAATCGATTGCGCGAGTTTCTGGTGCATCTGCGCGCTTCCGTAGTGAACGGTGTCTACCGCTAGGTCGGTGGCACCTGCCTGTAGCGCCCGAGTTGATAGCGAGAAGGGAACTAATTGGCGCCCATGCCTAGCGGCGGGGACAACGTCGGAGTCGGTGGCCAAGTGGCGTTGTCCCCGGTGATCCACCGTATCGAGGATCCAATATTCACCCTGAGACGCCCGGAACATTTCAGTATTGAGGTATTCGTTCCAGTAGTAGCGCTGCAGGGGAGTCCAGACTTCAGCGTTCAGGTACGTCCAAATACCGATGCCCGCCACAGCCGACAAAGCGAGCGCCCACACGATCGAAGCAAACCAACCCGGACGTTCCTCGTGACCCCAGAGGCCGCTCATGACTCACCCCACAGACGAAGCTTTGAGACCCCGCGCTGATATAAGGAACACCGAAGTGGCGAAAAGTCACGAAACTCTTGGTCGGGTAAACCGGCCAGTCAGACTGAGTCCCGCTTTGCAACGTGACGCAGTCGTTCCACAGCTTTCTTGATCTTGTCAGCGTCCGCTCGTTCAATCAGCCGCTGCATTTCTTCCGCCGTCAGTCTTTCGCCGTTCACCTGCTTATAAAGCACGTTGAGCAGAATGGTTCGCAATGCCACAAGCTCGGCCATGAGCGCCTGGACTTCGGCACCAACCGATTCTTGGGCACCTGACGATTGTCCATTCGCGCTAGCTAGCATCACCTCGCGGCACCACTCGCCTAAGGTCTTAGTACCCGCCTGAGCCGCCCGCTCCAATCGGGCATATTCCTCCTCGGTGACCTTGGTGCCAATCGACTTGGTCCGGAGAGTCGGTTTAACCATAGACGTCGCCTCGGCCTAAATGAGCCGACTAACTAAATCAACAAGTTCGCCTGCGCTATCGAAGACTGCGGCATTTTCAGCGACTTTGCCTCGCTAGCGGAAGTCTTTTCAATGAGTTCGCGTCCGGTAACCGAAGGTTACCGCACAGCACCCATTCTGGGGTGACGTGTCAATCCTCACCCGCTGCGCAGCAGCGCCATACCACATCGCTGGACATGACAACCCTCGCTACTGTGTCAAGTCAGCCCGATCAGCCCTCTTCGCGAGCTCCAACTTGGCATCGAGGAACGAACGAAGCTGGTGCTCCAACTCGATCGGGGGCGGCACCTTGTAGTTTTCGGTGCCAGCACTCATCAGCAGACCATCCACAAAAACTGTATGATGATCGGCCCCTTCCGGCTCCATCAGCGCGAAGAGGATCATCGTCTGATCTCGCCGCGAAATGTAAGCCTTACGATCTCGCCGATCTAACAGTAAACAGTGAGGTGCCTCGAAAGTTCCACCGCTTCGCGTGATCTGCTCAATCGCTGTGCGCTCGGGTGCGCCCGAAAACGTGCCATACAGGGTGGGATATCGCCTCTCGGGCACATGTGTAGAAATTACAGGATGGCGCAGAAACCAAAGCCACAAGCTCTCGTCCGAAGGTATGTCGTCCGCACCATCGGAGTAACCGAATTGCCGAGACCTGACGGAATATCCGAACTCCACGAAGCGCAAATCTCCCCGATACCCGAAGGCCCGCTCAAACCCGGGGGGCACCGGAAACTGGAGAGGACTGGGCTCCAATTATCGAAGGAGAAACGCTTATTGGGTCAGGAATCTCCCAGCCCATTTTTTGAACAGCCTTCCTAGTGTCAGCCACGAAGCGCCGATGCGCTTTCGATGCGGCCAACCGGGTGGAATGAATTCCTGGCATGAAGTTCTCTCAATGGTCCTTAGCTTGTTTCAAGAAGCACTCCGCCTTGTAGTCGCAAAACATCGGCATCCTGAGGGCTCGACAAAAGCTCAGCGGATATCGGCGAACACAGTTCTCAACTCTTCTGGCTCGCCAGCCTCGACATAGGCCTGGTAAGCATCATCCATAACGGACAGGGCCTCTCCTTTCCTGCCAGCAGAACGGAGAGCGAATCCGTAAAACAGCCAAAGTTTCGGATCTGATCTATCGGCCTCCAGCGCCAGCGAACAACACCGCACCTCGTCTTCGTACAAACCAAGCGCATGATAGGTAAATGACTCGCCAGTCCAGGCGCGAATGTTCTTGCCCGCGTTGTCAGGTTCTAGATGAAGCGAGCGTTCAAGCGCCTCCAACGCGTGGCGCAAACGCCGTCGATTAACCTGCTCCGGGTCCTGGATCCGGTAAAGAGCCATTCGGCGCAAGGCGAGACCTAAGTTGAGCCATGCGCCAGCGCTTTCTGGGCTCTTTGTGTGGTGAAGCAGCACGAGCGCAAGTGTCTGCAAGGCAGAATCCTCCCTTATGTCGGGGAGGACTGCTCCATCGTCATGCAATGCACCCAAGAATTTCCCGGCGAACTCCGTCAGGTGTGAGGGAGGAACTCCCCGAGCCTGCCCCATGGCAAACCAGTCAAGCACGTCCCTGATTTCCGTTGGTGCGTCCCCGAGAAATCTGCTTGGCATATCTGTCGCACCGGTCACGGTCACAGTCGTTCCTCACAGACCGACGCCGTCGTAGGTTCCAACTCGATCCGAACCAAGTGACTCGCTGTGCTGCGGACCGAGTCCAAATCTACTCGCTTGTTATTTGCATAGATTTGATGGCGAGGATGCGTCCGGTGCCATTCTGTCAGAGTCGCAGTTTGATGCACGTGCTCGACGATCTTTCGCCAGCCGGCGCTGTTGTAGGCAGAAAAGTTGATCTCGCCTTCTTGCGTCGCCACTGGAGTGGCTCGAGTCCGCCATTGTCGCGAAATCGTAAATGTGTGCATCCTGGAACTGCATCGCGTTCGTCATTACGATCCTCCAACGGACCGTTGCACGAATCAGCCCGCTCAGACCAATTCTCACCGGAGCCGGAGACGCGATAGAAGCAATCCTCAAGCAATGCGGGAATGTGGCGAAGCTCGAACCCTGAAGGAGCCCGTCTGTGATCGAAATTACGGAATACCGCTAGCGACGACCAGTGCCTTAGTGATCGCTGGCCCCCTCGCCGAGTCCGTGATCTCCACAATGTCGCGCATGAACTGCTGCAAATTAAAGAAAGCGCCAACTGGGATCATTTGCTGTGAATCGGCATCGACCAACAACGGGCTGAAGATCCCGTGATTGGGATGTATATCGTTAAAAAGGCTCCCGATCTTCGACTCAGGGCGAAGAACATCGCACAAATGGGCGAAGATTCCGTACGCCGATACTGGGAACCAATCTCGCATCGGCTGCCAGTCGACCGACGGTTTGCTCTTGCAGGTCGTAAGCGATCTGCGATACCGGATAACGCCGGGCGTATCGCTCCTCGTCGCTTATGGCCTCGTCTCTCCCAGAAAACATCACGGGTTGGAATATGACGCCGTGGATTTTGTCCACGTTCTCAATTACGAAACGAACAACGTCCCCAAGCCCGTCATTGTTGCGTCCATTAACGACGCTAACTTGCAGCGTCGTTCGCATGCCCGCTGCAGCGATATTCTCAAGAGCCTGATGCTTCACTTCCATGTAATTTCCGATACCGCGATGCCTGTTCTTCGCTTCGGAAACGCCATCAAACTGCAGATATACGGCGTGCAGTCCGGCCGCCTTTGCTTCGAGCGCAAAATCTCGGTTTTGCGCAAATCTAATTCCATTCGTCGCGACGTGAACCCGATGGAAGCCCATGCTCTTCGCGTGGCGAATGGCGTCAAGCAAGATCGGCGAAAGCGTAGCCTCACCACCTGAGAACAGAACATTGATTTCTCTCTGGGGCTTAAATGACGTTGCCTTCTCGAACACGGCCTTTATGTCTTCCATGTCCAATTCGTGAATGTATGCAGTGGCGTTTGCGTCCATATAGCAGGGCGAGCAGACCATGTTGCATCTGTTCGTCATGTCGATGATTAGGTACGTGCCCCGACCTGATCTGGTCCCGTTAGGGCCGTGGTCGTGTATGTCTTGGTCACCGACGCACTCGAAATCCCTACCGAAAGCAAGGCGTCTCCATTTTTCGGAAGAAGGCCGGGTGATTGGAAAGCACATCTTCAAATGGGCCGTGCTTTGCGCACGCCTTGCGCATCAGAATGCGCCCGGCTTCCTCTACTATCTCGGCTTCAATCACTCCGGGCCTGTCCCTGAACTCAGCGATACTGGCTTGGCCTCGGATGACCGCATCTGTCGCCTCAATGTTGCACTCGCGGGCATAGTGACAGGGTGTTCCTCGGAACGCCCGTCATCATTGGCATTCTCTCGCGGCTCTTGAGCAGCCGGCCGGGTGCCCAAGAGGGGTTCGGCAATTCTCCCTCGGGGAGGATCGCGTTAAAGTGCGTAGAAACGCTCCACGCGACGTTTGACGCAGCGCGGGAAACACGAGCGAGTACTGGGAACATGGGTCGTTGACCTCCGGAGTTGGAATACTGACGAGCGGCGGGATTCTACGTTTGCGGGTATTTTACACTGGCCGTCAATGTAGCCGCTGAAGTGAGGAAGTTTCAGCGGCAGTAGAGAGACTTTCACGTCGCAACTCGTGACGATGTGCCCAGAAAAACTCGAGGGCTGCCATCCGAGCCCCGTCGCGGCAGCCCATTTGCTCGATTTCGGATTTACGCCATGGCGACACATTTCGTGGGTTCCAGAAGCTCTTGTTCAATGGCGCTCTCAAGCTTCTCGAAATCGGTGATTTCACCCTTGAATTGTGATTCGAGCCGCGCCCGTGCGATGTTGTGGGCCTCTATCAACGCAAAGCGATACTGCTGAAATTCGCGATTCATCGTCTGTTCTCCTTCCAAGGTTGAGTGCTGAAACAAGGCGCCAGCCATCGGAACGATGGCTGGCGCCGCGGAATCTCGAAAAAAGGGGCACGTTGAGTGCGTGCCCCTACTGCTCCTCAGCGGGTGAGAAACAATTTTCCGTCTGCATTGAAGACTTCGCGCAGGATGAGTCTTGCCTCACGGAGATTCCGATGTACAGCTCGCTCGGCTCGTCCCCATGGCTTCCGCGATCGCATCGGGATCAAGGATCGGCCTCCTCCCCCTATCGCGCTTAAGGTTCGGGTATGCCTGTTCTTTCAGGGCACCATCCGGGCCAAGCGTCGCAATGCATTGCAGAGTTTCGATCAGAGGGGCTCGCAAGTGCGGGAAATTCATCACCTGCCTGAGCAGTTCGCGGGTGATTACATCCTGCTCGACTTTGTTCCGGATTGGTCTTTTGCGGCTGGAAGCGGTCGCGGGATTGGCGACAGCCCGAACGCCGTCGTTCTCCTCGCGCATAAAATACGACCGCACGGTTCCAAGTGCTAACGCGCGAACAATGTAACGCCGAAAAGCGTCTGTGCCCGGCCTCACAACATAGTTGCACTGAAACATTGCGATCATTGCTTTGACTGCACCGTCGTACATCAATTCGACCTGCCAATCGGACGGACAGATAAACAGCCTGTGTGCTCTGCTGCGTGCAGCTTTTTCGGCCATCGGCAGTGTACAGGCGAGAAATACGTCTAAGGCATTTGGGTGGACATGATCGTTGCGGTATACGACTTCCGCAACCTGGATGCGAAGCGTCTTTTCGGCGGTGCTGAACAGATACTGCAGTAGATCCGACATTTGTACAGCATCGATGGCTGGAATTTTAGTGTTGGCAAGCAAATCTTTCACGGTGTCGAGCATGGGATGTGTCTCCTTTTCTGGGTGTTGAGGTACTTGGCCTATGCGGCCAAGAAAAAACATTCGTTTCACGGAGGCGAAGGTTGAGCGAAGAGAGGCGCTGTCAATCCCCGGAGCGAAGCGGAGCCGGAACGGGCGCGGAAGCGAGCACGGCGCGCTTTTGTTTTTTGCGCCGCGCGGAGCTGCACAAGCGGGATTGACAGAAGGAGCCGAACGGAGCTCGAAAATTCGCCATGAAACGAATGTGAAATGGAAAAGATCAGCCGAAGGCTGCACCTAGAATTGCGGGGACTACAACCGAACCATTGTTTTGGCAATTCTCAGCGAGCATCGCTAGCGCGTCGCTCGTATCGCATTCATCAAAGGCTTCCAGTGTGGCGGTGCATGTGGGAGCGCGAGTTGCCCTTCACGGAACCGTCTGAATCAACAGTGGCGAAGAAGGCCACCCCTTACCACGAATCGCGCTAGAATTACGCAAGTTGCGTTACGCAACTTGCGTAACGCAGCCCGACGTGGAGAGCAGGGCGGTGACGAGGCAAGAACCAAAAGCGAAGCCCAGGCGTCAAGACTCAGAGCGAGACCCTGAAATGGTTCACACTGACTCAGACATAATGGCGGGCACGCCTGTGTTTCGCGGGACGAGAATCCCCGTTCACCTAGTTGCGGACATGATCGAACAGGGGACGCCGATCGACGAGATCCTGCAAGGATACCCCTCGCTGACTCGCGAGATGGCGGAGCATGCCGTTAGCTACGCAACTACCCATCCGCGAAGGGGCAAACCCCCAGCGCAGTCCTGGTCCGGAAGGAAATCCGGCCAGTCGTAAGAAGAGCTGGTTGCGGCGTGGCACCGGGGACCGGACTTTGAGCCCTAAAAACACATAGTAGAAGCTTCTACGACGAATGCGTCTGAATGACTAGAGCGCGAAGTGTACTAAGAATGTCAGGATGATATTTCTCCAAATGCTGCTCGACCCTGTCGTTCGACAGCAGTCGCCTAACGTAGGCACAGGATACCGTTAGCACTAGCATGTCTGTGCCGTAGGACTCTTCAATTTTCTTCAAGTCCCTCACTAGGGAAGCGTCCTCTTCCGCAAACATTGACTGCGCGGCTGCTGAGGTGGCCCTCAACCTCCGGCTGACTTCCACCTCCAAGAGTAATTCCGGATTAGTAACCTGCAGAAGCGCCCTAGCGAAAGTGCCGGAGTACGTGCCCGTAGCGCGCATATGTTCGGCGGCTTCAATTTGCCGAACTGGCCGCATCTTCCTGAGCACAGGAAAAACGTCGGTCGAAACGCGAACGTCTCGTAAGATTGCAACCACTTCCGGGCAGATTCCGTCCAGCAGGTTTCTCTTCTTCTTGAGTTGCTCAACATCGATGTTCAGTGCAGCTGCAATCTGTTCTTCGCTAACTCCATTCGCCAGCGCCTTGAGTATCATGAAGTGCTGTGCGACGGGCGGCGCATGATTGACACGTTTGTTGTAGGTGTAGGATTCGTCATCGCTGGCAAAAACCGTGTGTACTTCGGTGGCGCCTGTCCGGCATAGGATATCCAGACGGAGATGACCATCTAGCAGTAAATAGTCGTGCGGCCCGCGGGGGAAGACGACCAGGGGCTCGATCAAGCCGACATGTTGGAGGGAGGCGGCAATTTCCTTGTATGTTGGCGATCTCCGAGTGGCGGGCGTAACGCTCTTCTGAGGCACTATGCTGTCGATCGCAAGCACGAAGACTTTCTGCTCAAACGCGCGCTTAACAGCTGAGTTGGAATCTGGCATAACTCTCCCCTTTTTATGAAAGCCGTGCTGCAAGTTGCTCTGGCATGTCGGCAAGCTGCTCGGCCCTGACCAGAGCGACGAAATGGTCGTCTCCAACGAGAGACCGAACTGCCGAAATCAGCATCAGCAGTCGCTCCTTGGTAAATTGTGCTTTTCCAATGAGCTTCTTCCGCTCGCGCACGTGATGCTGGTATTCCCGCACGAGGCTCGCGCCAGTTACCCGGTACTGAGCTTGCTCCCCGGTTTCGCCCTTACGCTTGGACAGCCGACGTGCGATGATTCGCCTGGCACGCGTCAGTTTAGAGCCTCTCAGTTCACCATTCTGGTACGCCTCTGACAAGGCCCGCTGCAGCTCCTGATCGTTGCCACGCGAAATCTCCATTGCAACGTTGAGTGGTAACTGCCTGCCCTCCACAGCACGTATCAATGCCGCCTCGCCATGCTCCAAGAGGTGAACAATGCCGAAAATGTAAGTGGGTTTCAGGCCGAGTTTTTCCCCGATCTCTTGTGCTTTGTAGTTACGACTGCGAAGATTCCGGATTTCTCGAAAAAGATCGCCATTCGATGGCGGGCGGCGGGCGATGTTCTCAATAAGACTCATCAGGAACTGCCGTTCGCGAGGGACGTCGATAACCACAGCTGGAACCGTGGTTCCACCCAACGCGAGGCAAGCTTCCATGCGACCCTGTCCACAGACGAGGTCATATCGAGTACCATCGGAATCGGCCGCCCGGCGAGAGACGGTGATCGGCTTCTTCAATCCGACAGCCCCGATACTCGCCACTATCTGCTGAAACGTCACCTGATTTCGAGAACGTGGGTTTGAAACCCGAATCTCGTTAATAGGAATCTGCTCGATCTCTACCGAGTGCATACAACCTCCTCTACTGGAATGCGGCGAACAATGCTCGTCAAAAGGTCTAGATTGTCGAAGCGATAAACGTCCAGGCCAGAATTATTGGTGAGAGCGAGGCGGGTGATTTGGCGTGTAATCTCGATCTTGGGCAGAAGGTAAAAGTCCAGGATCTCTTTGTTGTCAGGCTTCAGACGTATGGCAATCGTGACATCGGGCGGGTTTCGGTAATTGTAGAGCTCAACATACCACCGGAGATTCCCGGCCCTAGTTTTGCGACAGAGGACAATCACTAATGACGCCGTGAACTCTTGGTTGATTAGGAGGATTGAGCACTTGCGCTTCTCCACTTCCGCGCCTTGCTCACGCAACCGAGCAATGATCGAAGTACGCTGTTCTTTACCCCACTCCCGGATCGCCATTCTGGCGTCCATGTAGCGGTAGTCGGAACGCGGAACGTAACCTATGAGCGAGTACGCCCGCCTGAGAGACCCAAAGCGCCGTTTGTATTGGCTGACGTTGGGTACATCACAGGCGCCATCGATTAGCCGCGTGGACAGCGTACCGGCCCGTGCTAAAAGTGTGCGCAGGCGGGTGAGACACTCTTGGTCAGTCAGTCGTCGGTGGTAATCGTCAACCATCGCACACGCCTGGTCAAACCTCTCACGGGTAACGATCGGCTGAAACGCCTTTTCACAGCGAATCCACATCTCCGGCGGGTTCATAACCCTTTTTTGTTTGAGTTTGACCGAACTCAGGTTGCGGACGTTAATTCCCGCGTACTTAGGATTTGTGAGAATTCTGCGGACTATGTAGTCCTGCCAGCGCTTGCCTCGATCTGTAAGGACGCCACGTTCGTTGAGCTCGTCCGCAATTTCCTTTTCAGTTTTGTGGCCTTCGATGAATAGGTCGTAAATCTCGTGGACGACGTTGACCTCATCTTCGGGCCCAGGCACAAGAATGACGCGGTCGGTCTGAATGCTTTTCTGTTCATTCAGACCAAGAAACCCTTTGGGGCAGCCGTTCCGGTCCATCAGTTGGCGCCGCAGGCCATAACCGGCGCTTCCGCCCTGCCGAAAGCCCATCTTTACGAGTCTGTTCTGGCCGACAATTACTTTTGCTGATAATTCGCGGCTGTATTCGGCGGCCATCGCCCGTTTTATCGTCTTGAGTAGCGACGACGGCAGGCTGCCGTCATTGTCGAACTGTTCCGCGCAATAACGGATTCCAACGTTTGCTCGCTTGCAGACATATTCGTAATACGCCCCCTCATCCGAATCTTGGAAGCGTCCCCATCGGCTGACGTCATATACCAAGACGAGCTTGTAATCGGCGCGCCCGTTCTGCACGTCATCAAGAAGATCACGCAGCGCGCCTCGGTCATTGAGATTGAGTCCACTCTTGCCCTCATCCGAATAAGTGCGGACGATTTCGATGCCGTGCAACTCGGCGTAGTGTCTTATGCATTCCGATTGATTGTCGGTCGAGTATTGCTGATGCTCGGTGGACATGCGTAGATATTGAGCTGCCCGAGTATGCAGTGCTGCCGTTGGCTCGTGGCGCTCTGGCATGGGATTCCAAGGGTCCAAAGAGGCTCGAACGGATGATACTCTCTCTGACACAAGTTGGTAACACGAAAATTGACCGTATTTCATATTCTGTCTAAAGTTTAGACATTTCTGCGGAGGAGCTGTCGACTGGAAAACATCAGACTCAAGCTTAATCAGGCAAGTGCGGTTCTGGGCATACCTGCAAAAGAGCTGCAGAACCTTGTGCAGTTCGGCATTGTGAGATCACGGCGGATTGGTGGACTCCACGTGTTTGACAGCCTCTCCCTCCATCAGGCCCAAGTCGCTGCTTGTCTCAAACTCACACTTGGGATGTCCGCAACGAGACTGGCGGATTTCATTACATCATTCTCTCGGTCGATGAAGATCGCTCCGAAAAAGGCTCCGGAAATCGTTGTTTTTAGGCTGGCCGCGTCACGTCGCGCTCCCGGTGTTGAAGTTGTCATTCGTCTTGGACAACTGCGGGCGAGTCTTGACAGGCGTCTTCGATTGGCGGATGTTTTTCGTGAGCGGACGAGACCGCCAGGGCGCCGCGAGCCGGCCGGTGGTTTCACAAAGGATGTGAAAAGGACGTCAGAGTACAGTCCGGATTTCTCTCCAAGGGAGATTGCGCGCGATCTTCGGGAGTACCGCATGACCAAGAAACAGCGTCCGAAGGTGACGGCCGATCTGAAGCGCGCTAGCAAAAGAAAAAGCGGCGCGCGTTTTGATCGCTAGGCGACGGGTGCGGCGCTGCGCGGCATATGTTTTGCGTGCCGGTAGCGCGCGGGCCGCCCGCGACAACGGCAGAAGTGTTGTTCCGGGCCTTAAGGACAATGAGGTTACTCAGAAGGCCGTGGGCGGAGTTGGACGCAGCGAGGTCGGCTAGGGCCGTATCGGCTCCGGCGGTCTTGCGAACGTTGCCGTCCCAGCGCTCACCTTGTTAAGCGGGATCGATGTGGATGAAGTGAGTGTCATGGTCGTTCTCCTTTTGAGGTTTCGCCAAAGCGCAGACCTGGGCCGGGCGCTCAAGAAGCGCTGTCACCCGAAAAGGCGATCCCTCGCGCGCGCGATCGCCGCTTGAGGGAAACGGCCAACACGGACCCTCGGAGCGGGCCGGGTTGTTGACCGCGCCGCTGCGTCCGGCACGGCGCAATGACACTGACGAAGCCGGAAGGAGAACGAACCTAAAGAGCGGCGAAGCGGTCGCGATGCAGCAAGGCTGTGTTTGCCGCCTACGGGCTTCAGCGGCTAAGGTGGGATCGGAAAAGGGCAGAAGTCTCGATGGTCGCAAAGCTGTCAGCGCGGGAAGGAAATGTGGCGAGGCTTCTGGCGGAGGGGGTCTCGAACACGGAAATTGCGCGCGCGCTCGGGATCGAGGTGGTGACGGTGAAAAGGCATGTCGGAAATATCCTCCGCAAACTCGGCGCGCGGAACAGGACGCGGGCTGCGCTTGCTTTGGCGCAGCGGGATGGCGGCGGCGGACGCGATTGAGGAGGCGTGAGATGGACGAGGCGGCAAGTTCGGGGGAGAAGCTCCGGCAGAGGACGGGTGGGAGGAGTTTCGGGATGAGGACGGTGATCCCATCGGTATCGGGGAATTGAAATCGCTGACGCTGCGTGACATGCCGGAGGATGTGTATGTCAGGGTGCTGGACGATTATTTTCCGGAGACGACAATCAGCCGGGACGGCGAGTTCCTCGTCTGCCGCATCGAAGAACATCTTTACACAAAATACTGGGAGCACAAATTCTCGGCCTATGCGTTCGCCGAAGCGATGGAGCGCGCCGTCCGGCGCCTTGCGCATGAAGGCCATCCGCTGGCGAAGCCCACACGCGATGATGAAGATGTCCACATCTTCGTGCGGTGGGAGCTGAAGCTGCCGCGCGATATGGAGCCCGGCGCAGTCGTGGCGGCGGTGAAGTCGGCCTTCGACCTTGTGTGGCAGCGGGCGGAGTCTATCCTTGAGGATTCCGATTCTGTTCTGGTCCTCGGCAAGGATACGGGCGAAGGGCTGGAGCGGCTGGAGAGGATCGCCTCCCGATTGAAGGACCTTGGATATTTCACCTATATCATCAAGGAGCAGCCGGACAAGGCAGGGGAAAGCGTTGTCCAGAAGGTGATGCGGCATGCGCTATCATCCAAGTTTGTGGTAATCGAGAACACCGAGGCGTCCGGTCATCTTTATGAAATCCCCCACGTGACCAAGGCGGCTGAGTGTGTCACCGCCGTCTTGCAGCAAGAGGGGAGGGGTGCGACGTGGATGTTCGAGGACGCCTACGCGAAGCACAAGCACTGGCGCAAGTTTACGTACAAGAACGGCGAGCTGGAGCGCGCGGTTGAAGAAGCCGTCCGGTGGGCGGAGCAGTTCATAGACGAATTCGCGGACTGGCAGGCCGCGAACCTGCCGTGGCTGAAGAAGAAATAGCGGCAAAGTGCGCCAGCAATGGAAGGTACCCATGACGACCTGTGTTGCTGCGATTTGTGATGATGGCAACGCCATTGTTCTGGTGGCCGACAAGATGATCGGTGTCGGCTACGTCGAAAGCGAGCTGGACATCACCAAGATGAGGCCGATACACACAGACTGGTGGATGCTGTTTGCCGGAGATGACATCAGTCCGGTGTTCGACATCGTTGATTACGCGAAGGCGCGGATAGATCAGACAGAGGCCGCTTCCGTTGGAGAAGTGCAGGCTGCCGTGAAAGCCGCCTTTGCTCAGAAAAGACTGGAGAATGTAGAGACGCTCTATCTCAGCCCGATTGGATGGGACATTGCCAGATTCAACGACGAAGGCAAGGAGCGGCTGCCCAACTTCGATGAAATCCAGACGAAAATAGACGCTTACACCCTAGGCATCGAATTATTGGTTGCGGGTTTTGACGGGGGCAAGGGATGTGTATTCACCCTGTACGGCTATGGCGAGAACAGGGGATTGCCGCTCAGGTCTGACATACCAGGATTCGATGCTATCGGTAGCGGTTCCACGGTGGCAACTTACATGATGTATTACCGCGATCTGAGCGCCAACACATCGGTTAGGGAAGCCGTGTATTACGCGCTGGAGGGCAAATATGCCGGGGAACAGGCTGGCGGAGTGAGCGAGAGCACGGATTTGTTTATCGTGCGGCCGGGCAAGGAATTGCTTCCTCTTAAAGACGAAGATACGATAGAAAAAAAACTTATACCTATATGCTACGCGCTGTCTCCGACTCGCTTGCGCAAACGAGATCGAGAGACGCTAAATGGCCTTGCGGAGCTGGAAGAGTTTCCCAAGATCAAGGAACCGGAAAAGACTAAACCGAAGCCCAAGCCAAAGAAACCACCAAAGACTCCTCCCATCTCAAAATCTCCATCGGAGCGGCAGAGGAAGAAGCCGGTGACCAAGCAGTGATGCGCTGCCATTTATTGTGAGCGTCATTTATCACGCGTGAGGGATCGTTACCGGATGGCCGGGACGACATGCACGGCAAATGCAGCGCGTAGAGCCCGGCCCCGCGCAGCGGGCACGCCAAACAGTCTTGCTCACATTTGCAATCGTCGGGCGATCGTCGAGGCGGACATCGTCTGCTTCGCAAGCCGTCCCGTCACTTGATCGTGGCGGCGGCTGCAAGAATCTGTTTTTCGATCAAGGCGCGCATGTCCTTGGGGAGCAGGTCGGCCTGCTCCAGGGTTCTCCATTCTGCGGCCGTCTTCTCAGCCAGCTCCACCGCCATCGGCCACAGGGGGCTGAGCGGAATGCGCGCGGCATCGGCAAAATGCCGCATCTGGCGCTCCGTGATTCCGGCAAGAGAGCGGCTGCCGCCGAAACTCAAGGCCAGCTGGTCGCCGGGAATGTAGGGCAGCGTCGCCACGAAATCATAGGCGGGCGAGAGAACGGGCGTCCGCGTGTCGGGGTAGAGGAGGGACCAGTTCTTGAGGTGCATGTCAGCGTTGCCGATCAGCACGGAGAAGAAGAGGCGGCGCACAAACTCGTAAACGGCCTCCTCGCCGGATTCCGCCCACAGAACGGAGGCGATGTTGGCATAGCTGCGGTGCCTGTATTTGTCATCGGGAAAGAGCCCGAAGACTTGCGCGAAATCCTCCATGTGAACGGAGCCGCCGCCGGGGACGCGGTCGAACCGCTGCACGGCGAGGGCAGGGCCTCCCGGCGCGCGCGCCTCCTCGGGCAGGCCTTTGATCTTCGCCACATCGACGAGGCGGTTCTCCGGTACAGCGATGCCCACGCGCCGCGCCAGCTCCAGCATGACGAATTCGTTTTCGGGGACGGCCGCGAAGCGGGCTGAAGGGAGCTTGACGATCCACGACCCGCCCATGCCTCCGGCGGGAACGGTCAGGCCGCCGGACGCTTCCATGACGGCGGAAAACTTCAACTGCACACCGGCGAGAGAAAAGCGCAGCGCGGTCTCAGGGGTACGATCACCATCATCATGATCGTGCTCAACGTGACCTTCCCGCGCATCGCTCTCCAGAGGACTGACGACAAGCGCGCCGGGAAGGTCGGCGCCGAGGACGGCGAGCAGGAAGAATTCGCGGTCGGGGTTGACGCCGGCCAGCTTTGCCAGATAGGTGCGCAGATGCCCTTCGGGCAGTAGGTTGGCGAAGAACGGCGGCACGCGCCTTGCGACCGGGCGCACGGCGGTGACAAGCCCGCCGGTGCTGCCCTTGAAGGAAAGGCTTAAAGTCGGGCGCTGCGGATCGTCGATGTAGTCCTGCTCGAACGCAAAGATCTGGCGGTCTCCGATACGGTTGATGACCCCGATCTGCCGGCCGTGCAAGCGGACGGCGAGGGCGTTGAGCGTCTTTGCATCAAACTTCATCTTTGCGCCGCTCCTGCGTGTTCTCCCCGGCGCCATCGGCGTAGAGGGAACGCTCCTCGCCCTCGCCCTGCTGATCCTGCTGCCGATGATCGCGCATGAGCGACTGCACGACCGGGACGAGGGCGCGGGGGACCATCAGAAGGTCACGGTCGAGCATGCGGACGAGTTCGAGGAGGGTGTCGTAGCGAGGCACGATCTTGCCGGACTCGATGCCGGAGATGTGCATCTGGGGCAGGCCCAGACGGCTGCCCAGCTCCCGCTGGCTCCAGCCGCGCTTGACGCGCGCCTCCTTCAATTCCAAGCGCATGTCATCGGGAAGGCCATCCGGGCGCAGCGGTTTAATATGCTTTGTTATATTTTGTACCATACTAGATATAATATAGCACATCAAACCTAAAATGCAGTCCTATGGGCCAAAGTATATCAATCTACCAAACTGATATAATAAACTATATCATCAGGAACAAGCCAACAGCTCGGTCGGTGCTGCGGGAGGCGGGCGTTAGTGCCGCCACCGCAGCTTTCCGATGGCCTTGAACTTGGCGACGCCCAGAGCACCGCGTTCGTTGCGCGCCTTCGATCCGGGAGCCGCGAGAGCGGCAAGAACGGCTTTACGTTCGGCCTCGTGAATTTCGAAGGCGTCGAAATTCTCGTCCAGCAGCACGAGGAGAACGCTGTCCCACTCTTTTGTGATGTCGATCGATCCAAGGCGCTGGCCGGGCTTGCAACCGGGAAGCAGACAGCGTCCCTTGATCTGTAGCCGGCGAACTCCGCCGCCGGTATCTTCAGTGGCGTCATATCCGGCCTGCCGTGCGGCGGTCAACTCGACGCCAAGGATGCGGGCGGCTTCATATTCGGCAACTTCGCCGGTGATCCCGAGCGGTTTGCCCGTCAGAGCGCGGTATTGCTGCGCCAGCACTTTGGCGTCCCGCAGGATATTCATGACGGCTGTATCTTTTGCCACGTTCATAACCTCACATTGGCGTTGCTGCCGTCAGTCTGGCGGCCTGCTTCAGGACACATCGCACATGCTACGGTACAAGAGCAAGCAGAAGAGAGAGCATATGTCAGGTAAGCCGCTTGCGGACGATCAGATTGCATGGCTGGAAGAGTACCGGGCGGAGGTGGTGAAAGCGTTCACCGCCACTTTCGCGGACACCAAAGACCGCTTTTCCGATGGAGAGCGGCTGCTGCGCCGCTTTAATGACGCGGTGGATTCGGTGCTGAAGGGTTCATCGTTTCGCGCTGTGGATGAGGCGCATAACGAGCTGTGTATCGCAAAGGCGCTCCTGGATACCACAAAGCCGCGATTCTCATCGCTCGCCTATGAACCGCTTCTCCCCGGCTGCGCGAGAACAATCGATTTTCGCGCGGTGGCTCCCGACGGTTCCACGCTTTACGTTGACGTAAAGACGATAAAACCGGAGGACGGAGACAGGTGGGAGCAGTTTGAAGAAGCGGTGAGGGAAGACTGGATTCCCGAAAACGTCAATGTTGTCCTGTCGAAGGAATGGATGGGCGGTGAAATCTGGCACTGGATGTTCGCGGCGCGGTCAAGGATGCTGGAATACGCGCTTGAGTTGGAAAGCAAGATCAGGGAGAGCGGACTGAAAGGACGGGCAGACACGTATTTCGCTCTCGCGCTTTGCGGCGCCGGTGTCCACTGGCAGGAGGACTGGCTTGAAGATTTCGTCCAGTTTTACAGGACCGGCCGGCACCGCTCGGATGATCCATTCGCCAAAATGGAAACGCATTTCATCGAACAGGAAGAGATAACTCTTGACAGAATGGTGACGCGGTTTGCCTGCATGAAGCGGCGGCAGGGAGAGCTGTTTCCAACGAGCCTGAACTGGAACGTGCTGGGGCCGAAAGATCCAGAACGCGATGAATAAAGAGAAGGTCCGAGGATAGCCGAATAGGTAAACCGCGCAGGCTTCATCGACCTGCGCTGTGACATCGGTGTTGCTGGTGGTGGCGGTGACGGCGGCACTAATTGACGAATCCACCACGAACGTAAGCCCAAACGATCCATGCCGCTATAGCTCAATCGCCTTCAAAACGGCACGGTCTATGTCCCCATAGAAGATGACATCGAGCTTTTCCACGGTCTCCTCCGGAAGCGCTGCGAATTGCGATTTGTTTGAAATGGGCACCAGAGCACGAATGGCACCATTTTCGAGCGCGACATGAAGCGGCTCGGCAATCGAAGCAACTCCTTTCAGGTTGCCCTGAATCGTCAAGTCGCCAAGGACAACGGTCCCAGCTTGAATGCGGCGGTTTTGAATAGCCGACATCAGCGCGACAAAGAACGCGATTCCACATGAGGCTTCTAGCCGTCCTCCAGAGAGATCAACCGCTTCAGCACAGATATCTCTTTGCGCAAGCAGCGGGGTGAGACCGAGCTTATCCTTCACCGACTGAAGATAGGCGACGGCCCGATTCAGAGACTCTTTCAGTCCTTTCTCCAAGCCTGTCGGCGTTCTAACCTTTCCAGTACCGGCAGTTAATGTCACTTCCAGCCGGAACAATGCAACTTTAGAGTCGCCGTCTGCAGCGACGGTGTAAACCGAGCCCGGCGGAAGAGGGTCCTGCGAAATCATCCCCTTCCCACCTTGCTCCGGAACAGAGACGGCTCTTTCCGTTCCGTCTACAACGTCGATATACGAAAAACTGGTTTTGTAAAACTCAAACGAGCCGCGCTTTTTTAGCTGTTCCTTTACCCGGCGTCGGCCCTCAAGTGCCAGTTCGACGTACTCCCGCAACTCGTCTTTAACGTAGGCGCCATCCGGGTGCAAGAGCTTAAGGAAGCCACTGACGGTGCGTTTCATGGCGGTCGCATCTCGGCCTTCCACATGCGAACCGGGTCGAAACGCCTTTTCAACCTCGTCGAAACGGTTTTGCTTCCGAAGTGCTCGAAACGCTTCAGCCAAGTAGTCCGTAACAAATCCGTAACGGGTAGTGAGGATGTCCTTGGAGTTCTTCGGAACTTCCCACCCCGGCATATAGAAGTGAATGCGGTCTATAACTGCGAGATCAAACTCCTTAGCGAGCGGTTGAAACAAATCGGTCGCTGCATTCTGGACCAATGTCTCAACGGGTTGGTTCAGGTTGCCCACGAACGCGAGAGAGGCTTCAGCCTGAACCTGTGCAACACCTCGGCTGAAGCGGCCATTCGCCATATAGTCCTTCATGATTTGAATTGTGTCGGGATCAGTAACTTTCATTCCTCCGACTTCATCGAATGCCACCACATCCCAATGGCCGACCAAGCCAACTTGTCGCCGCGCATTGTTGTAAAAAAGGTTTGCCGTACTTGCCTTCCCACCCGAAATAAGAATGCAGTAGGGGGACATTTCACTGAACGCATATGACTTGCCCGTTCCCCGTGGCCCCAACTCGATGAAGTTGTAATTCCGCTCAACAAACGGGAGAAAACGTGAAAGTAGCAGGAGCTTCAGCCGGCGGTCGAATCGTGTGCCTTCCAACCCGGCGCTCCTCAGCAAGACATCAAGCCACTCATCCGTAGAGAAGTCGCGTCTTCCCTGGCAATATTCGTCGAAGTCGAATCGGGCAAGCTGAATCGGCTTCAGCTCGGTTATGTGGAACGGGCTTCCGTTCTTCTCCGCATCAATCCTAAATTCGACATCGACGATCGCCCATATTCCACCTTCCAGCAGCCGTTCGAACCGGCGATAGAAATCCGCCGGAATATGAATGCGTGTATAGCCGAAGTTGTCCATCGACGCCCAGTACTTATTCTCGCTAGGCAGAAACCGAACTTCGACCCTGTCGATAAACCGGTGGCGGCCCAGTTGTTCGACCTTCGCTTGGGCTTTGTTGGCTTCGTCGTGCCGGAAGTAGTTCGTTCTCAGCGTTTCCTTGACGGCTTCGATACCAATGCGGATCTCATCCTCGTCATCGGAAGCACAGTACTTCCCGAGTAAATATTCGAGTACGTAGGATGGGACGTTTTCGCCGCCCTTGATCTGGTGAAGCAGGTCTTTCCGAACAACCCTGCCGGCGAATGTATGCGTTAACTTTCTGTCGAGTACGTCGGGTTCCATCGCTTCTCCGTTACTCAAGTACCGAGTTCTTAAGCTTCAGTCGGTCAAGAATTGCCCCAGTGGCAGGATCGACGGCCCGAATTTCGATTGCTGGCCCAGAAAAATCCTCTGCAATGCGGATAGGTACTTGGGTCTCTTCACCTTTTCGAAGCATCACGTCGCCCGTTGACGGGTCACGTGCATCGCAATCAGCTGCCTCCCCGACGCGCTTTGCTCGTGGCCCACTTCCATCGAATGCATGGATGCGAACAATCAGTGAATCGAGCAAGAGCGAATTGAACCAGGCTTTGATGCTGATTACACGACTCGTGAAACGATCCGAGCGATAGCGCAACTTGATTTCTTCTCCGCCAGATGCTGTGGCAACCGCCTCCCTCGCTTGCAAGACGACTACTGGAATCAAGCACTCCTGGAGCGAAACGCCTTCATGAAAGTACGCAGCGCCGACAGAGAAGACCTTGAATTCCTGGGCCACTGCCAACTCAGGCACCGGGGCGACAATGCCAACCTGCGAACATTTCAGAATGAGGGTACCTTGAGACCCTGCGGTGCTCTGGCCGAGAAGGCTGCGGCGCTTGGTCTTTTTCCATTCACCCGGCGGCGGCGGAATCACATCCCCGGCTGCCACCTCAGCCGTGAGCATGTGACCATGGTCCGCCGCAAATACAAACGTATCGAATCCAAGGTTGCGCAGTCGATCTGCGACGGTTCGAAGATCACCGATGACATCGCTGATGAGACGCCTGGCGTAGACGACACTTAAATTCTCGCCGAACGAATCGATTTCCTGAGTGCGCACAACAAAAAGGTCAGCCGAGCTGAGGAGCGCCTTCAACTGTGCCTGGGATTTCGAAAGCACGTCGCCGAGCGTCAATTGACGGAAGCGATCACCGTAACGATCCTCCAAAAGAGCCATCCGCTCCGCGGAGTTGTGCAGCACTCGTCCTCCAACTGCCGGGAAAAGGTCGGTGCCCTCCTCGACAAGCCGGAAGTCCGCGTCGGCACCAGGCATGAGAGCCGCCATGCCGTAAAGAGTTGTCGCCGGCAGCACGCCGGCGGCCGGGGTGACGCCGACGGAGCCGAGCGCCTCAAGAACAGTGCCCAAATCGCGGCCCATCTCGTAGCGCAACGCATCCACAAGGAAATATGCAACGCGTCGGCGTTCCGAGAGTGCGGAAGCAACATACCTATCAAAGATCTGCGTCTGTCGCATGATGCCTTCCGGCGGCCATCCATCCCGCTTCACAGCCGCCAGGAAGTTGCGCTGCACTTGGCCAGCCAGCGAGGCGTAGCGCTCGCGCGCGAGGCGAACTATATCTTCAACTTCCTGCGAATCTTCGGCTTTTGCGGCTCCCTGCTCGACGAGACGCTGTGTGCGGTCCAACTGCCACAACGAGTCAGCCATCGCCTGCAAGAAGGTACGCACAGGGGCATCGGCTTTAGGCAAATTCGGGGCGACAGATTGCGCTACCTGCAACAGATCGACGCATCGCTCCGCAAGTTTCCACAGCAATGCGCGTTCCGGAAGATAATGCCGCCAGACCGACTGCCGATGGTGATCCAAGATATCCACAGCTTGATCGAGCCGGCCCTCCTGCGCTCGCTTTTGCAGCTCCGCGAGGCAAAGACGTTCTTGGAAAGGAAATGTGTCGCGAACGCCAAGCCCCGTGGCGCCTGCTATCAGATCGCGAAGCCGAAGCGCAGTTTCTGCAGCTTGACCAATCCGGATATAGCTGTCGCGCATGTCGTCGGAGCTTCGCATCCGCTCGCAAATGGAGAAGATAGTCGCCCGAAAGCTCGCATCGGCGCGCGGCACGGTGGCCAGGGCACTGGGAAGCGATGTCTTACCTCCCGAAAGCTCTAAGACGAATTCCGAGAACAGAACGTAACGTCCCAGCGCCTCGATCACAGAATCGAGATTGCCGGCGGGAGTGGATACGGTAAACCCGATCTCACTGCGTAACAGGCGCAACGCTTCGCCGGACGAGCCAGCAACCGCATTCAATTTGGGCACGGTGTCATTGCGGCAAAGCAACTCCGCGGTCACTTCAACCGCCGAGTCCGTACCGAGCGCTTCCACCAGCAGCGGATACTGAATTGATTCGACAAGGCCGTCGATCATCGCCACCGTTGGCCGGCTCTCGGCGAACAGGCGATCAATCTCTGCCGCCCGAGAGGGCATTGCCATCCGGGCAAGCGACTGAAATCTGTCGCCATCTTTGTCGCCAAACGCGGAGCCGATCACCGCGAAGGACTCGAATGGATCTTCACAGCGCTGCTGATCGTCTCCATCGCGCTGGTAGGGAACGTAAATCAGGAGATTCGAATTCTTGGCGGCGGGTTCCGCCGACGAGTCGTTGATTGCCGAAAGAATCTCGTCTGCCCGCTTACGGGCAATCAATCGCGAGCTCGCTGCCGACACAACGGCACAGCTCGGCGCTTTGAAATTCGCCGCCAGTTCTTCAAACACCCGCTCGCCGTCGTACCAGACCACGACGCGCTTCTCGTCGAGAAGGTCCGTTAACCTCTTTTTGAGATAGGCCGCTAGGCTCACTCCTCATCTCCTGGCACGGTTTCTTCAACCTTCTGTCTCTTCGACGACTTCTTTTTGGTCGGTTTAACGGCGACTTCGCACAATTCTTCCAATCCGTGCGCGATGGCAATCGAGCGGTCGCGCTTACAGACGTCCCGGACGCGGTCTGGCCAAATGGAATAGGCCAAATGGGCCCAATCGTATTCGCCGGCTTCAAGCTCCTTCCAACACTCCTGAAGGTCCTTGCGCCACTTGGGCAGACGGAACAGCTTCCACAATGGCGCTGCCGTGATCAGGACACCATCGTTCAGGTTAGGCTTGTATGGCAGTTCGGCTACTCGCAACAGTTCGCCCTGAAAGTCGTTTAATTCTGAAAGTAACGTGGTCGCCTCTTCTAACGCGTCGCGCAGCTTCGAGGCCTCACGCCCCGTCGTTCTTGTCAGTTCCGATTCAAGCTGCCGAATTTTGCGTTCGGTATCTTCAATCTTGGGCTTTACGTACTTGTTCACTGCGCCAAACAACGTATCGTCGTTCAACCGGTGGTGGTAAATCCAAAGGGTGTACGAGCCAGAAGCCGTGGAGAGAGGCCAATAAATGGGTGCTTGGCGTCGACTTTTTGAATAGCGCTTCAGGTGATCAGCAAAGAATACAGTTGGCTTGCGGAAGTATTCTCTCAGATCCTTGATCCCTAGGATTTCACAGGCTTCTTGCTCGACGTTGTCGGCGTGCTGTTTCCAAATAATATGCAGAACGTCGCGCACGCGGTTGACAATGTCGTCAGCGTTTCCGCGATCGTCTACGAGGATGCCGGCCCAGGGCAGATCGATCGGGTAGTTCCAAGTGCCTGCTGCGCGCAGTAGGGCAGCGTCGGCCTGCGTCAGCGGTAGCCCATGTTCATTCTGGAGCTGGCCAGGGGAACACGGAGGAAGCGGTGCGAACGGATCAACAGGTTCATGCATCGGGCTCGGCCCCGTCGCCACTCGAACGTCCCAGCGACCGAAGACAATCCCAACCAAGTAATCGAGCAAATCTCCGGTTAGAGCAGAGGCATCGCCGGTAGACTCCTCATCCTCTGCTTCAGCCTCGGCATCACCTGAGTCCGCCGTGACTAGCGAGCTGATCATCGCCTCACGATCGGAGTCGCTTAGGCCATAGGAGCAGAAACTAAGTTCGTCTAGTTCATCTTGAATGACGTCTGTATGCCTCTCGATCTCGCGAATGCGATCAAACCAAGCGGAGGCTCGCGCACCAAGGGATTCACCCGGCTCGACCATAAGTGGTGGGACAACAAACAACCTCGAGACCGCCGAGGCTCCCTGTATATGACATTTGCTTCTCCATACATCATCCGCGAGCGAGTGAAGTTGCGCCTTATTCGTATCGCTCAGTACAGGAATTGGAACCCGTTGAAGGACTCCCACCGCAAACTCAGGGAACCCAAATCGACCCAACATTGTTTTGTAGATGGCATCGAATGCGCGCGAAGCCATCAGTCCGAGCAGCCATGTCAACTGCTGTGGTGGTGCAAATGCGACCTGACCACGGATACTGAAGATGCAGCCCTCCGGCAGTATTTGCGGCGAGAAGCGAGATGCGCGAAGCGGCCAAGTCAAGCCAGGCTTGAAATAGAACTCCGGGCTTCTGATATTCCTCGACCAATGACTTGACCCCGACGTCGTTTCTGCCCAACTCTTAAGCTCCCCTCCGTTGCTTTGCCAGTTAATGACCATCACGACTTCGGACAGAAAACTTGTTGTGGAGCCCCCTTTGGCGAATGGAAACCAGATGGATCTAAAATTGAGCGGGTTCGGTTCCCACCAAGTCCGCAAGAAGCGATTATCATCCGAGGTCTGAAGTCCTACCCGCACTGAGCGCTCCCCCGACTCGAAGGGAGGAAGGCAAGTAAATAGCTTCCGAACCGAAGTGCTTGCCCAGTAAGCGAAAGGGGTGCCGGGAATCTGCGAGAACTTGGCAGGGTCGGCTGGAAAGACACTTGGTAGCGAGTCGCCTAAAACAATAGAGCCAATCGCCGAGGACAACACATTGTCCTTTTGCTCTTCCGCCAAGGCACGGATGCATAACAACAATGGATAGGTCGGTGCGGTCGGCGTTGTCCTGCTCCTCACTGCGCCCCAAAGCGGCGTGTAACGAGTGACTTCGCCGTGGCAACGCCTTATGAACCCAGCATTCTGGAGCTGTTCAAGTTCGGCAAAGGCTTGGTGCCGCTTTAAGCCGCTGCGGGATGCCTGCCATTTCGGAACGCTGAACCTGTCTTGCGCATCGAGCGTAACTCTTTCCAGCACAGGGACGAGAGAGATTGTGAGATCGCGCGCTTCTGATTCGGAAAGATTCCGCAAAACGTAGGAAGCGACTTCCACCATCGCGTCCAACACCCCCATTCCGAGGTCAGCGAGGACGATGGGGCGGAAGAGGCGCAGAACGACGCGGGTGCGCCAGTCCTCACTCTGGCCAAGGAAGAATCCGGTTCGGGAGCTGATGATACCGAGGTAGCCAGCGGGGATAAGCCGAGCTTGGAAGCACTCGACGAAGGCTTTGTAAATGTCACCCTTGGTGTCGCCGTACGTTTCGTCGAGATATGGTTTCGAAGGCAAACTCGCATCGCCGAACGGCGGATTCATCAGGGCTATGTCGTACCGTTTGCGACAGAGATCGATGAATGCAAACCCGCGCGCAGCATCGTCAGCAAACAGGCGGCGCTGGTATCCATCCCCATTCTCGGCCTGTTCTGAGTAGCCTTGAAGAGCAACATAAATGTCTTTTTCGGCCCTCTCCCAAAACTTCTCATCAGTAATTCCGGAAAAGTCGAGACCTAATTCCGTTTGTTGGGGGCGTGCAGTTTCAGCGAATAGGATGCCTTGCTGAGGTCTTGGGCCGGCTAGCCATCTGGTTTTCGCTTCGGACACTGCGGCAGCGATCTCATCTTCGATCTTAAGCAGAGACCCGGCCTCGCCAGCAATTTTCATCTTCTCAAAAACCGCTTGAACCAACTGAGCAATGGCCTTTGGTTGCAGGTCGTTCAGAAACTCGTTGAGCAACTCTTGTTCGCCAGGCATGGGCTCGGCGCATACGATGTTGCTCCGAGTTATCCTGGGGCGATCAGAACTCTTGAAGGCAAGACGCTGGTAGCTCTGCTGGGCGCGCAGCCAGAGGGCCAACGCCGCAATTTGGCAGGCGCGTAAATCAATATCAATGCCGTGCAAGTTATGCCGGAGAATGAGCTCGGGCAAAGCCTTCTTCAGAGAGTCCAGTTCGGAGTATTTGCCACGCAGTGTGTTACCCGTAACTTCTGATGCAACTTGCTGTTCGTCTGCCCAGCTCTCCTGATAAATGGTTTCAAGCAAATCGAATGCGTAAAGCAGAAAGTGCCCGCTGCCACAAGCTGGATCGAGGATCTTGAGGTCGCGAGGGTCCTTCTTGGGCCGGTGTGTGATGTAGACCGGCTGCCCGAGGAGCTCTTCCTGGCTCACACTCTCCTCAGCGACAGAGGAAGTCGGAGCGGTTTGGCCTTCGTCGAGAAAAATCTCCGTGGGCCGGCGCACCAGGTAGCGACAGGCTTCGCTGAGGGCGGTATTTCCCTCACGCATCTCATACCAGATGCGTCCCAGGGTGTTGTCCACCAGGAACTCGACCACATACCTCGGCGTGAAGAACTGGTTGCGGACTGCTAGCTCTCGGCTATTGCGTGGGGCAGCCGATGCCTCGCGCATGGCCTCGCGCTCTTCTTTTGAGTTGAAGTACTGGTAAATCCATCCGATGGTCTCGTCTTGGTTCCAAAGGTGAGCCAACTCTGGCGCGTTCAATTCCCTCAGGACTTGTTCCAAACAAAGTTCGGACGGGAATACCAGTGATTGTGGAATGTCGAGCGCAAAGAGTACCCCGAGATCAACCGATAGCTCCTCGAACATGCGTTCCAGGAAGAACCGGTACGTCGCCGGGCGGGTGCCGAGCGCCCCGTTGAGCAGTCGTTCGTAAAGCTGGAATCCGTCCGATTCCATGCCGCGGTGCACGCACTCGACGACATGTCCTCTTTCTTCACACATCCGTAATGCGGCTAGCCGGTTGAGAACTGTAAACGCTGTTTCTCCGGCCATGCGATCGAATGCGGTCGCATTTCGCTTAGAGTCGGTGCCGATCTCGGTTGCCGCCAGGTGTTGCTGCCACTCGCGCAACTCGCGGGCAATCGCGCGACCACTCTCATCCAGATGCCCCAGCGTGTCCAGGGCCAAGGCTGAACCGTCCGGCTGCAAACCATAGACCGCCTGAAGCTGAGTGCGAATATCTTCAGTCAGAAGCCGGCGACATCCGCCGACCATCTTCGCGAGCGCGTTGCGAGTTGGTTTGTCGAAAGCCATCGATTACCTTATTGCTCGTCTTTCGCGATCCGCGGTTCACTCTTGCGGAAGCGAATCACCTTCTTCTGCCTAAGAATCTCGGCCAGTTGCTCACCCAGAGACGCCAACCATGCATCGAGATCCGCCCGAGTCGCAATTACGTCAGGCACCGGCAGATCCGCTGGGTTGACCTCCTGTTCAACCGGAGGCTCGTCCGGAGTGCGAGGTTTCGGTTCGGTGGGAGCCGAAACTGGAGGCTCCGGTTCCGGCGCCGGAACGCGACGTCGAACCTCAGCCTTTAACTGCGTTGATAGCGAACCCAGCGATACGTCGCGCGTCAGTAATACCCGAAGCTGCGACAACTCTTGTCCCAGCTCTGCTTTCGCCGGCACAGACGAGTCGTCGATCTGCGAGACGATCTCGGCACGATCCTCGGGCGAAATGAGAAGCCATTCCGGCATCGCCTCCAGGGAATCGCGCACGTCCTTTACATTTGCCCGAAAGGCGGCGTGCTGTTGCGCGTAACGAGCGCGGACACCTTCAATAATATTGCGCACTGCGGTGCGCAACGCTGGTAGTCGAGTGTGAAGCTCTTCGGAGCTAAGTGCTTCGCGAATTGTCGTCGAGTCCTGCTCGGTAGCAATCCCGCTCCCAGTCCTTGGAAATAGTGAATCAAGATCCTTGAGGTCGCTTTCAAGCTTCCTGGCCTCGGAGAGCTCACGCTCTGCCCCGTTGTTGAGAGCGCTGGTTACATCACGTGCCCATCGAGCGTCGGCAACGATTGTGCTTGCGGGCGCACCGAGAATCGATGCCGCGCTGCCTGCATCTTGCTTGGTCAGGTCACCGCATGTCGCGATCAGATCGGCTGCTCTCTGGCGGCCGGGGAGGCCTAGCAACCGGAGACGGTCGGGTAGCGATCCGATCTTTTCCACCAACCCAGGCACCTGCTCCCGCGCTGTGCGGCTGATGTTGTCCTCAATTGGGAGTACGTCGACTCCAAAAATCTCCTGCAGTCGGTTGGACGCGCGTTCGAGAGTTTCGAGTGGAATCTTCGTGTCTCGGCGAGCGACTCCGACGCGATTAAATGCGACGGTTGATTTGAAGGATTCGACAGCAAGCGGGCCGGAAGTGGTGACCTTACCGCCGGCCGTGAACAGCTCAATCTCGCCTGCCAATAGAAGGGCGGCGAAAAGATAGCGAGTTGCATCCTTGGACCACCCGTATGGAGGCGCATAAAAGAAGTCCTGAATGAAATTGCCCTGTAGCCTGCCACCAGACTTATTCACCTCTTCTCCGAACGCACGGAGCGTTTCGGCAAGCGCTTGGTTGTTCACGTCGATGCGGGGTCTTCCGCCCCGAGTGACAACCAAGCCAAGAGGGTCCAATTCTCTCGGCATTCGGTCAAGCCGCCCCACCGCTAAGAACTTGCCTGCGAGATCGGTCGACGGACGTATCGGAACAAGTCGTAAATTAGGAAATATTGCTTGTGCGGCAGTCTCCAGCACGTTGCGGGCGGCGGCATCAAGCGTTGCCCCAGCCTCCGAAACCGGCTTTGGCTGTCCACGAAAGATTAGCGTCCCGGCGTCTAGGGACGCGCTGAGCAGTTTTCCAGCGTCCTCCCGGTTTCTCTGTCTCGCCCGGCGTTCTGCGCGTAAGAACTGCGCGACGTCCTTGTCAGCTTCACGCTCTGGGGTCTTAAGGATCCAATCGGACCGACACGACTCGGCGATCAGGTCCTCGGCTTCCTCTGAAGAGCGCACCAACCACACGATCGAATTCTTCAGCTCGGTATTCGTGTTTGTGTCAGAAAGCAGCGCCGTACGGCGTTGGTCAAACGAGCTCGCGTCCACTGCCTCAATTCGGAATTGAATGTCGTTGTCTTCGCCGACAACGCTGTTTTTACCGAGTCGAACACCCGCCTTCACCTCTTTGCTGTTCTCGATTTTCACTGATGGAGCAGTCTCAAAGATTTCCTGCAACAGGTCTACTCGCGTCTGATTTATCTCTAGGGCGGTTGGTACGTGAGCATTGCGCTTGTCGCGCAGTGGCTTCACTCCCTCACTCAAGAAGAGATATCCACCCGTTTGTGGATCTTCGATTACGCCACACTCCCGGTTGGCGACGAGCTTCCGAAGTGCCTCGCGAACTGAATCGGCCAACGATGGAGTTCCTAGGGCGGGGTAAAGCAGCGCGGCAATGTTCTCGGCAGTTCGGGGAAAGGATTCGAGCGGCTGCAACGCACCAATAGCTTTAGCAACGCGCAACGCTTGCGGCTCGTCCGAAAAGGCCTTCGCGACTCGATCAACGCCGCGGACAACGTGCGGCAAAACCTTTACGATATCCGCGCGCAGCGTGTCATAAAAATCATCAGCGCATGCCAAATAGCGAATGGGCCGATCAGCTAACTTGGTTGTGCCGGCTGGTAGCACCTTGCTGGCGTCAACGAGGAGATCCTGAATCACTCGGATTGCCGAGCGCAGACCAAGGCCCCCACGAGATGTGGCAAGCGCCCGAATCAATTCCAGCAGAAGATCAAAATGCTGCGGGAGAAACGGATACAGCTTTGCGAACGTGTCTGCATCAGGATCTCCCTTGAATAATGAAGTGCCGGACAAACGAGTGAAATTCAGGAGAGCTTGCCCTTGGCGCGAGAAATCCTCCTTGAGCAGAGCCAGGCCGTCGTTAGATTTTGAGAGCAGGCGACGATAAGTGATTTCACGAATGTCGCTCGGCTCCAGATTGATGCCGATTGGGAAGCGGTCGCGGAGTTTGTTCAGTTCCGGAGAGTTGTAGGCAGCTTTTTCAACTATTTCGGCGAGCGTTTGTTGGCCGGTGGCAACGATCCAGACTCGTCCCTGGCCAAGCTCCTTAAAATTCCGCGCGAGGCCATCAAGATTCAGGATTAGCTCACCCCTCGGCGCCACGTACTGGCCTGCTTCATCTATAAGGAACAAGATGTTCTGCTTCCCAGACTTGCGGCGCACGAGTTCAATGATGCGTCCAGCGCGGTCCCGGAGGTCTTCGGCTCTTTCAGACCTCATCTGCAAGAAGCTGGTGTCGGTAGGGTAATCCTTAGGCAAAAGAGTTGGTACGAGTTGGGCTGCACGCCCGACTCCACTCAAGGAATCGTTGTGAATCGTCTCCCAATCATCACCGAACTTCTCACGGTAGGCCTGCCGGAACTTGTCGTATAAGCCTTGGTTTTGCAGTTTCAGCTCAAGCTCAGCCAGTTTCTTGTCTTTCGAGTACCCAGCGTACTGTAAGACTTTCCAATAGAGGACAGTTGAAACCGACGCGAGAGTATTGTCCGCCAACTGCTCGCTTCCCAGATCGAGAAGGACAACGGCAGTCCCATGATTTTTTGCGGTCGTTCGCAGTAATCCCTGAAGTGGAACGGAGGTGATTCTCTCGCACAGGAAGTCGAGGAAGGGCCGCCCAGCGATTTTTCGATCGCTGTCTAGCGCGAATCCGAGATACTTGGTAAACGAGCTCTTGCCGGCACCGTAAAAACCCGCAACCCACACGCCGATCTCGGTCACCTGCCCAGTCCGAACTCCCGCGTCATACACATCGAGAAATCGCGTAAAACACTTGTCGACATTGTCGGTGACTTCATACTCTTCAATCTCGGACTGCAGGCGGGCATCGTCAGCTGCGTAATAATCGATGACCTTTTCGATCGGGCGATCAATTGGCCGACGAGTGGAGAACAGGGTGCGAATGGTCATTCAAGACCCCCAAGCAAGGTGGAGCGGTAGTTACCATCGAACGGGTAAAAGCCAAGAAAGTGAAGCCCATACTGTCCCGATCGCCGTCCTGGGTAGAAAAGGACAGTCGGCACTTTAATATTGTCATGCAGTCCTGCCTCAAGGGCACGAGCGCGGAAGTAAGGATGAAGGGCACACGCGTCCGTCAGGAAGACGATCGTTTGAGGTAAAAGAGCCGATAGGTGATTGTTCACGGCCTTGACGAGGGAATTCCCTGATCGAAGGACGTCACTGATGGCGTCATTCACATCTTGTTGATCGGCGTTCGGCTCCAAACCAATCCACTCTTCCCAGCGGCCAGACTTAGCGACGATGTCCCAAACCAGTTTTCCCAAAGACACTTCATCAACTTTCCACCCTTCGTTTCGCAAAACCGATGACCAAACCGGCAGCTTTTGTTTCACTAGTAGGGCCTCGGAAGGGGAATGTATGAAGTAGAAAAACGGATCGCTTCGCGCTGGATTTAGGAAGTCCGGATGTCGAAGGTGCTCCAGCAGGGTATCGAAGGTTTCATCGAGTGAGGGCATCGACCACATCCTCCATGGCGCCATACTTCCAACTAATTCTTACGACCGATCCTGCAGCCTGAATGACACCCCAACCAATCGGCATGATTCTATCTAGCACGATACGAACATCTGATTCGTGCAGGCCAAGAACGCGCCAGTCGCGATTAGCGACAACAGCAGCATCTGTCAGACCTTGGAAATGGAGGTCATAAGCCAGATAAACAAGTGCTTCATCGCAGGGGTGAAAGACAACCGTCTCTCGTCTCCCCCGAGCAATTTCTCGCATCATGCCGAAACCGACCAATGCTCCGAGAAGGCCGCGAGCCACTTTAACTCGAACCTCCTCTGACCACGGTTCTGACATCAGGCCATTTGCTTCGGCGTGGCGAAGAAATCCGACGATTTGACGCGGGGTGATAGTCAATTGGCCCTCTCGCGCGGCTGGCCAATAGACGTTGATAACGACGTCGCGCAACGCATCATCTTGACGTGCCGAATAGAGGAGCAGCAGGTCTGAAACGACCCGCGATTTCCCAGCATTGAGGAGGTGCTTGAGACGAAGCGCCGGCTGAGTATCTGGCACCATCAGTCGCCGAGCGAAAACTCGGCGGACAATATCCTTGACCCGATACGCCGTCGCCCGACCAAGCAGATCCTCTCTCAAGACTCGGCTTTGAAAATCACCGATGCTTTCGTCGGGTTGCCAAGCTCGGAGTAACGTTTTCGTTTCCTCCACGAGCGCACTACCCTTGCAGATGGCAATCGTGTAACGAGGCGACGATTGGATCTCCGGGGTCAATAGCCGACCTTAGGACAGTCGAAATAAGGGAACCGGCGAATGCCACTTTCCACGGAAGCCAGATATTGGGCAGCACAAACCGATACCCATTTTGGATTACCCAGATCCCTGAAACTTCCCATTCTCACTGGACCCTCCCCAGGGCCAACTTTGTCGGGTCCGGCAATCCCTTTCAGGCATGCGATGAGAGCGTTATGGTCAGCTATCACAGCGCCCTCGATCTTACGGAGTTCATCTCGATCCATCAGCGGTCCGAAGAGGTCGCACTCAATCTCCGGCGGTAGCCGAAATAAGTGATACCGATCGCGACCTACGCGCCGATCATGATCGACCTGGGCCACGTGGGAAACGGATATTAGGGCAGTCGTCAAAGCGGTGCGAGGAAACACCTTGCCTGTAACTCTCAAACCAACTTCCGTGAGTATGCTGGTATGCCACCAAGCAGGCGTCGTGCGCTCACCCACAGCGGCGACAATCGCACGCAACTCTTTGACACGCACGTATTTAGACATGATTGGGCGAATAGAAAACGTTATGCCACGCCGGCTTCGGTGTCAATAACCGGTGGCGAGCAGCCTTGAACCGAAATGATCATGCTCATAACCTTCAAGGAGTCGAGAGCAATTTTGTGAGGACCGGAAGGCATCCGAGGCAAGACGGCCCCTAATCGCCCAGATGATTGTCGATAATCGGACTCGCGGCTGCTTCGCACCTCTGCGTGCCATCCGCAAATGACGAAAGGCGCGTTTCTCTGGCTCTGCCCTTCCACCGCTGCGTACGGTCCTCGCACCTCACCAACTTCAGTAATAGCTGTGACGGGCGGCACATCTCAGGGACCGTACGCAGACATTTCCGCTGGGCGCTACGAAGTCCGTACGGACTGCAGGAAACCCGCCGATTTTGCCGTCGCCTTGTACTGCGGAATCGGCTCCAGTTCCTTAAACGCGCTGGTGTGCGGGGAGAAGAAGAGGAATTTTGTGGGTCAGCATTTCTGGGCGCGAGGGTCCTACTTGTCCCGAGTGGGAAGAGATGAGACCGTGATACGAGAGTACATCCAGCACCAGGAGCAGAGGACAGGCGCAGGGACCAAATCAACCTGTGGCACTAACCGGCCACCGCTAGGTGACTCAAGAAATCGGGGCCGCGTTAGCGACCCTGCACAGCCGCTTTGAGCGGCGCACAACCTAAAGCCCCCGGTTCTGCCGGGGCATACTTACATCATTGCGATTGGGGCTGAAGCGAAACGCAGAAGCCTTGTGTAGGCAATTCTTGTATTCGATCCTCATCTGCTCCCTTCTACATCTTCAATGTGGCATCTTGAGTCCGGTTTCAAACTTGTTTGCCGCATCGCGCAGTGGCCGGTTGGCGAGGTGTGCGTACCGCGCGGTCGTCCGCGCAGCGTATGGCGAGCAGCTCGCCGACGATGTAGCGGCATGGTGTGCCGCTTCTTTCTTCCGGCACAATGCAGATTGGGGAGCGGTGGTGCGGGCGGAGGGAGTTGAACCCTCACGGGCCGTTTAAGCCCTGCGGATTTTCATGCCGGCTACGGCTTTCGCCGCCCGGACGCGGCGCTTTTGAAGCGCTCGCGCCAGGTTTGCGGTCTGGACTATCCCTTCACCCTCCCCCGGAAGATCCGGGGCTTAGGTGCTGCCCGTCTAGTCTCTACACCTTCCCGGCTGGATTATCTCTCCGGGCTTGGCTCGGGATTGCCATTTGAGGTTTCCCCGAATTTGAGCAGTTCTGCATCGCCGGTTTCCCGGCGAGCACTCAAGTTTTCCTTAAGTCCGCTGCGTCTGCCATTCCGCCACGCCCGCGTGGGCTGGTCATCTGCAGCTATCTATCATAGCAGGCAGATGCGAATTTACACGTCAGTTTCCGGGTCTGCCGGTGCCGGTCGATTCTGCGTTTTCTGCTGGCCTTTGCTAGTCTTCTTGAGCTTGGGTCGCATCATGTTGATCGCAGCGGCGTCGAGCTGGGTCTTGATGTGCGACGCGTAATACTTCTCGATCATCTCGACACTGGTGCGGCAGTTCTTGGCGATCTGGTAGATGTCGGCACCTTCCATCAGGCGCAGGCAGATGTATGTATGCCGCAGGCTGTACGCCGTGCGCGGTTGGCCTTCACGGTCGATGCGGAGATTTTCCTCGTCGAGGATGGTTTTGAAAAGCTCGCGCTGCCACTTCGGAAAAATCAGGTCCGTAGGTTCGGGCGTGCGCCATTGTCCGGACCCGGTTACAGCAGATGTCTCGGACGTTCCCGTCCGGGCGCGTTCGCGCCATAAACGCGCGCCGGGCGGAGCCTGGCTTTCGAAGTCGCTCGAAAGGGCACACCGCACCGCGGCATGCTCTTGCAATATCCAACCCCACGCTTTGCCCCGGACCTCGATCTCCAGGATGGTCTTCCGCAAATCGCTCGTCGTCAACGATCGTGACATCGCGGAACTGAAGTCGCCACGCCTCGTCGGGCCGCAGTCCGGTATTGACTGAGAACAGCACATAATCGTGAAGTTGCTCCGCATTCCCATTTGAAGCGCGTCTGCTTCGGCTCTTGCGCGCGCTTTCGCGTCGCTTTGTAGAGCTTGTTTGTATTCCTCGGGTGAGAACCATGCCCGGTGCGAGATTTTGGGGACGATCGGTATGGCTCAGAGAGATCGGGAAGACGGTCCAGCCATCCATGGCGCAGCGCCGTTTTCAAGGTTTGGCGGAGCGTCACGATTTCCTGATGCATGGTGTTATGGGCTGGTGGTTTGCCAAGTTTGGCCATCGCTTCCTCGTGTCGGTGAATTCGGTATTCCTGGATCTTGCCGGCGGTGATTTCCGAGATGCCCAGGTGGCCGAAGAACGGAACTAGGTGCACCTGTCGACCGCCAGTGCTGGCCTTTGACGTAGATCTTGCTGCGTTGTCCCTGCGTGATGATGTCGTATTCGCGCAGATATTGCTCGGACACTTCGCGGAAGGTTTTTTCGGTTTTGATCTCTCCGCGCGGAGTTTTCCGCGCAGCTGCAGATACCAGTCCTCGGCGATCTCTTTGGCTTTGGAGAGGCTCTCTTCTTTCGTGCTGGTGCGGCGATTCTTGCCCGCGAAATAGCTGGAGCACTGCCAGAGGCTGCTGTTTGGGCGCTTGTAGACGTGAACCTTGCCGCCGAGAATCGTGTGGTGTTCGGTCATCTTCGTTCCTCGTGCGAAGTGGCGCAAAAACACGAAAATGTGTAACGAGTGTGAAGCTATCCCTCGCTTCGAGATCATGTCAATAAAATTATTATTTACAATGACATAACGTGGGCAAAAAGCAGGTCATTGGAATTTTAAGTCCGCTGCGTCTGCCAGTTTCGCCATCCCGGCATAATAAGGAGGGCGAATTCAGTATCGCACGCCTTGTTTTCCAGAAGCCAGTGAGAGACTTACTGGTGGTGATGCGGTTTGGACCAGCGATTACCGGCTTCAAACTCAGGCCTCCTCATTACGCTCGCCATTGCCGAAGCATGTTGGCGAACCGCCGCATGTGATCTGAGGCACGGACCAAAGAGACGCCTAGCGAATATCGTACGGTCAAACACTTAGGTGCCACCCTCTTTCTTCCCAGAAAGTCGGGTTTTGCGTGACCGCAGCGGACGCATATTGTAACGTTTTCTGCGTGGACAAAATTGGGGCCCAATCTTGACGGAATCTAAGCAAGAAGTTGGTGAACTCGAAAGCCTGCGCGAACAGGTAATGGAACTGACCCAGCGCGTCTTCCGGCTGGAACAGATTCTGGAAGGCGGAGCCGCCGCGAGCTTCTCGGACGAGCCAGTTCACTATCCGACCATGCACCTTGATGCTTTGCCCGAGCCCATGGGTGCATCGCCGCCTCCACTTGCGCCGGAGGAACAAACCGGCGCGCTCTTCGCAGAGGCGCCGGAACCGGTGGCAACGCCGGCACCGGCGAACATGGCGGCGTCCGCTAGCGCCCCGGCGCGTGTCGATGCGAGCCGCTTCCAGGTTCCGGCCACGGTCGCCCCTGAGATACTCCCGCCGCCAAAACCCGCGATGTCGCTGGAGAACCGCATCGGCGGCCAATGGCTCAACCGCATCGGCATTATCGCAGTGCTGGTCGGTCTGTCGTATTTTCTGAAGCTGGCGTTCGAGAACAACTGGATCGGGCCTCCCGTCCGTGTAGCGATTGGCCTGGTCATTGGCCTGGGCGTGCTGCTGTGGAGCGAGCGCTTCCGTGCGCGCGGCTTCAGCGCCTTTGCTTATTCGCTGAAGGCCATCAGTTTCGGAGCAATGTATCTGTCGCTCTGGGCGGCCTTCCAGTTCTACCACTTGATTCCCGCGGAAGCGGCGTTCGGCGCCATGGTGGCCGTCACGGTGGTGGCGGCCGGCCAGTCGGTGCGGCAGAACTCCGAACTGCTGGCGGCCTTCGCACTGGTGGGCGGATTTGTCACCCCGCTGCTGGTCTCGACCAATCAGAACAGGGAAGTGGCGCTGCTCTCCTATCTGGCGCTGCTTGACCTGGGAACGCTCTGGATCGTCGCTATCAAAGGGTGGCGACGCATTCTGCTGGGCAGTCTCGCCGGCACGGTGCTGCTGTTCGGCGCCTGGGCCTCCCGCTACTACACCGAGTCCCAACTGGCGCTGACGCTCGCGTTCGCCAGCTTCTTCTTCGCACTCTATGTCCTCTCTCTGCTGCTGGGAAGCGTGGAGTCCAACCGGAAACACTGGCCCTCGGCTGTCGCCGTCGCGCTGCTCAATGCGTTCTGCTACTTCGCCGCTTGCTACGCCATGCTGTTCGAGCACTATCGCCAGGAGTTCTCCGGGTTAACAGCAGGTATTGCCCTGTTCTATTTTCTGACTGCGAGTGCGGTCTGGAGACGGGAAGCCGCGGAGAAACGCCTGATCGGTCCGCTTTATCTGGCGCTTGGCGTGGGCTTCCTCACCATCGCTATTCCGCTCAGGTTCGACCGTCACTGGGTCACGCTCGGCTGGATCGTCGAAGGCGGCGCGCTGTTCCTGGCCTCGCATCTTGGCACGCGATCGCTCCTGCGGATTCTGGGTGCAATCGCCTTGGGCTTCGGAGTGGTTCGGCTGATCGCGCTCGAGTCGAATGCCATTGAGCCAGTGCTGATCAATCCTCGCTTCGGCCTCTACCTGCTGGCGATCGCGGCTCTGGCGGGGCTGGCCTATTTCGGCTTACACGAGGGTGGCGTGGCAAACCGCCGATGGGCGGGAGGGGCGATTCTTGCGATCAATCTGCTCGCGTTGGTGGCGCTGCACTTCGAAGTGGTCGGTTACTTCGAGCCGCAGCTGCGAGCTTCGACATTTTCTCTGGAAGAACAGCAGGGCATCCGAACCGTGTTTGATTTTACTTATTCCGCCGTGTGGATGGTCTATGGCAGCGCGCTGATGATCATCGGCTTCTGGAAGCGCTCGGCGTTCCTGCGCTGGCAGGCGATCGTCCTGCTTGCGCTTACGGTGGGGAAGGTCTTTCTCTTCGACATCAGCATCCAGGAACGAGGCTATCGCATTGCTGTCTTTATCGTGCTGGGAGTCATCCTGCTGGCCATTTCCTACTTCTACCAGCGTAGCCGCGCGAAAGCCGCGGTGTGAGCGTCCTGCTTGCGGGGTGCAGCTCATGGATCCCTCGTTGTCAGACGGGGCTTAGGAAGCACCTACATAATTACAGTGGCCTTCAGCCTGGATTTCGCAGGTTGAAAGCCACTGTTTCGTAAGGCGCTAAAACACGTTGCAAAGTGTACGGCGAGCGAGTCAGCCCTTCTTTCCACTCACGAGCCGGATGATCCATGTCAGAATAACCGCGCCGATCACCGCGACGATGATGGTGTAGATCATTCCTCCTTCTCCGGCAAAGCCGAGGGTTCGCATGATGAAGCCGCCAATGACGGCGCCGACAATTCCCACGACGATGTCCATCAGCGCTCCGTAACCGGAGCCTTTCATGAGCTTTCCCGTTATCCAGCCGGCGATCAAACCTACGATGATCCACCAAAGTATGAACATGCTTCCTCCGCTGATCGAATTTTTAAGCAGGGCCCCAGATGTGATGATGCCGACAGCCTAATGGTTTGAACCGCGACCCAGGCAAATGTGGCTTGGAGATTAACCCGCCGGAGCAAGCGGATGCAAGCCGGTTAATGCTGCATTTCACACTACCGCAACGCGTCTTCCACTTCGCTGAGCCAATCCGGACGCTTCAGCAACTCGCGAGGCTTGGGGCCGTCCGCCGCGCCCACCAGACCGTCGCGTTCCATCAGGTCGATGAGGTGAGCCGCGCGGCCGTACCCGATGCGCAAGCGGCGTTGCAAGAGCGAGGTCGACGCCTTGCCGTACTCCAGCACAATGCGCACAGCATCCTGATAAAGCTCGTCATTGTCGTCCTCGGCGGCACCTTCGACGGTATTTCCGCTTCCGCTCTCGCCGTCTTCACGCGGAGCCTGCAGGAAGCTTTCCTGGTATTGCGCCTGGCCTTGCGCGCGCCAGAACTCGACCACCGCGGCGATCTCTTTCTCGGTAACGAACGGAGCGTGTACACGATGCACGCGCGCCGAGCCGTTAGGCAGATACAACATGTCACCGCGGCCCAGCAGGGCCTCGGCGCCATTGGCGTCGAGGATGGTACGCGAGTCGATCTTGGTAGCCACGCGGAACGACATGCGCGCCGGGAAATTCGCCTTGATCAGGCCGGTAATCACATCGACTGAGGGGCGTTGTGTGGCCAGCACGAGATGAATGCCAACCGCGCGCGCCATCTGCGCCAGGCGCGTGATCGAGGCTTCAACGTTCTGCCCGTCGAGCATCATCAGGTCGGCCAACTCGTCGATGATGATGATGATATAAGGCAGGGGCCGCGCTTCTTCGCCACCTTCCTCGAACAGGCTTGGCGTGCCGGCGTCGAACAGCTTGTTGTACTGGTCGATGTTGCGCACGCCTTTTTCCGCCAGCACCTTCAGGCGCCGCTCCATCTCGCGCACGGCATTGCGCAGCGCATTCGAGGCCAGCTTGGGTTCGGTAATGATCGGCGTGTAGAGGTGCGGTACGCCTTCGTAGTTGCCCAGTTCAAGCCGCTTGGGATCGACCAGGATCAGTCGCACTTCGTCCGGCGTGGCTTTGTACAGAATGGACATGATGAAGGCGTTGATGGCCACGCTCTTGCCTGAGCCGGTCGAGCCGGCGATCAGCAGGTGGGGCATAGTGTTGAGTTCGGCGGTGATGATGCGCCCGTTGATGTCCTTGCCCATCGCCAGCGTGCACTTCGACTTGCCGCCAAGGAATTCCTGCGCTTCTACCACTTCGCGCAGCCAGATGGTCTCGCGCTCATGATTGGGAACCTGGATGCCGACCGTCGATTTTCCCGACATGCGCTCGATGAGGATGCTCTCAGCCCGCAGCGCGAGGCAGAGATCGTCGGAAAGGCCGGTCACGCGGCTGTACTTGATGCCGGCTTCCGGCTTGAACTCGAAGGTCGTGACCACCGGGCCGGGATTGATCTGCACGACCTGTCCGCGCACGTCGAACTCGGCGCACTTCTGCTGCAGAACCTGTGCGAGATTCTTGAGCTCGTCTTCATGAATGACGCTGTGCTCATCGGGTCGATGCAGCAGAGCGGTTGACGGAAGCTTGTAGCCGCCCGCAATTCGCGGCATGGTCGTCTTCCCGCGGGGCACGGTGTCGGCCCGCGAAGTCACCTCAATAGCCTCAGCGGCAGGTTCCGGTGCAGCGCTGCTCTCGTCGTCCTTGACGGACAAATACTCCGGTCTGCGCGCCGCTTGCGGCGAAACGGCGGTACGGTCACCATCGTTCTCGAAGGTGCGATCGATCCCAGTAAGCGGGCGATTGGCAGGATCGGCGGAAGGTTGAGACACACTTGCCGGAGGGGCCGCTCCGGCGGCCTGCTCCGCTGCCTGTGCTCCCGAACGCCGCGGCACCAACTGCGCGGTCACCACCGGTTTGCCATTGGCCGCGGCGGTGCGCTTCTTTTCCAGATCTTTTGCGGCCTGCTTGCGGGCGCGCTCGGCACGCCAATCCGAGAAGCGATCGAGTCCAGCGTAGACAAAAGCAAAGCGCGTCTGTGACCAGATCTGAACTCCGGCAAACGAGAACGCCGTCGACAGGTACAGCGCAACCGCAATCACTGCCAGGCAGACCAGATAAGCGCCGACCAGGTTCAGGTAGTGAATCAGCGCGTCGGCCACGATGCGTCCCAACAGGCCCTCAATCGGAATAGCGCCCTTCCAGTGCAGATTCCAGGGAAGCAGGCCCAGAAAGCCCGAGCAGAATGTCAGCAGCGCGACTGCGCCGAGGGTCTTGGCGTAGGGCGACAGGATGGGCCGCGAGCGGAACCAGCGCAGCGAATACAACACCAGAAAAACCGGGACCAGAAACACCGCGACCCCGAACGTCTGTAGAGCGAGGTCACTGGCGGTGGCGCCCACTACGCCGATCCAATTGTGAGCGGGCCTGCCAGCCGGAGGATTCGAGGCGGTGTTCAACGACGGATCGAGCGGCGAATACGACACCAGTGCGAGGACAAGGAGGGTCGCGAAGACCAGCACCAGGAAACCGATCAGCTCATTGAGCCTTCGGTTCGCAGTCGGAGTGAAAGCGCGAGTCAGGGCCATAGGGGCGTTGGGCCTTGCGGCATTGCCACGGCGTTGGCGAAGGGTCATTGAGCCTGAAGTCCGTCCAGCGCAGGCACAAATCACCGCCGCACGCGCAACCACAGAGCGCGTGGTAATGCGAAGAGCCCGTTGCGGATCTCCCGGCGGCACAGAGTCTGCGATGCCGGAAGCGCAGGTACGCCAGAGCCCTACGATTATGACAAGAAATCGAGGCGCTCGCCTCAGGAATAACGCTTACACTGTTGCCGGTTTTGGGTAGTGGGGGACCCTGGGCGGGACGGAGTCCTGTCCGGTCAGCGCCACCGATTTCGCCGGTTATTACCAGGTGGCGAGAAGACGTGCGCTTACTCAGGCAGCGGGCACCGTGAAGTGAAAGACCGAACCGCTGCCCAGTTGCGAGGTCACGCCGATGGTTCCGCCGTGGGCTTCAACGATGGCCTTGGCAATCGCCAGGCCCATGCCTGTGCCCTGTACCTGGTACCGCTGGTCGCGACCGCGGTAGAACTTCTCAAAGATGAGCGACTGTTCGACATCGTCAATCCCCGGCCCCTGATCGCCGACGCTGATGTCGACCCACGCGCCCGCGGCCTCTGCCGTGATCGTGATCGCCGTAGCTTGCGGAGAATACTTCAGGGCATTCTCCAGCAACTGGACCAGCACTTCGGCGATGCGCTCAAGGTCGACGCTCGCCCGTGGAATTCCGGGTGGTACTTGCACCTTCAGCTGGTGAGTGCCGATGGAGGGTTGTATTTTCTCGATGGCCGTATCGATCACGGCCCTCACTTCATACGGCTCGCGACGCAGCTCCACCTGATGGGCGTCTAACTGGGCCATCTCCGCGGCTTCCCCCACCAACCGGTTCAGCCGGTCGGTTTCTTCGTCGATCACACTCAGCAGATCGTGACGCCCGGCAGGATCGAGCCCGGTCGACGACAACAGTGTCGTCACCGAGGCTTTGATGGAGGTCAGAGGCGTGCGGAACTCGTGGGTCACGCTATCGAGCAGAGCCGAGCGAAGCTTCTCGTTTTCCCGCGCAGCTTCGTTGCGGGTAAGGGTCTCCACGGCTCCCGCGCGCTCGATGGAAATGGCAATCAAGCTGCCGACGGCTTCCAGGGTTTCGCGTGCGAGCACAGCGCCTTCGAGGCCAATGCTCCCCACCGGCCGGATACCAATCCGCAGCGGCACGAAGCAGAGCTGCTTGTCCACATCGACACTCACTTCGCCGCGACTGCTAACCGCGCGTAGTTCGTCGTCGCTCAACTCGGGATGGTCGACTCCGGTGCGGTAGACTTCGTTGCGCTTGGGTAGGTACATGGCCGCCGCCGTCAGCCCGAAGGCCTCACGCACGAATTCGGGTATGGAATTCAGCAATTCCATAACGTTGTCGGTGGCGAGCAGTTGCTGGCTCAGTGAGTACAGCCGTTCGACCTCCTTGCGGCGACGGGTCGCATTCAGCGCTTCGCGCCGCGCCCGCTCGGACAGCCGGCTGGCGAGAATGGCGCTGACCAGGAACGCAAGCAGTGCGACCCAGTTTTGCGTTTCCGCGATTGTAAAGGTATGGACCGGAGGCAGGAAAAAGTAGTTGAACGCCAAGGTCGCGGCAACCGCCGTCGTGATAGCGATGGTCAATCCCCATCGGCTGGCCACGAAGAGGACCACGAGCAGGAAGGTCAGCGCCACCGTCGTGGGATTAACGGGAAGGCGACGGTAGGCAAACACTACCAGGGCAACCGCGAAGAGTGCCGCCGCATAATGATAGAGCTTCTTCTTGAGGACTGACAGTATCTTGGCGCGATCGAAGCGCGCAGACCGATCTGTTCCGCCCGGCGGTTGCTGGCTCACGCGCACATTGTATCGAATCGACAATTCCTGCTCACTGCCGCACAATAACTGGAATGCAAAAGACTCCCGAAGAATGGCTGGAGGTGACCGCTCCGGAGAAGAAGAGCGGGGTCTTCAAGCTTTTTCTCGGCTATGCTCCAGGCGTCGGCAAGACCTATGCCATGTTGAGCGAGGCCATCCGCCGCCAGAGCCGGGGGGAGGATGTGGTCATCGGGGTGGTCGAGACCCATGGCCGCAAGGGAACGGCGGAAATGGCAGCCCGGCTGGAGATGGTTCCGCGCAAGAAGATCGACTACAAGGGAACGCCGTTTGAAGAGATGGATGTGGACGCCATTGTGGCCCGCCATCCGCAGGTGGCCCTCATCGATGAACTGGCGCATACCAACATCGAAGGCAGCAAGCATCGCAAGCGCTACGAAGATGTGTTTGAGCTTCTCGATAACAAGATTGATGTGGTTTCCACCATGAACGTCCAGCACCTGGAAAGCGTGACCCCCATGGTGCACAAGATCACCGGCATCGTAGTGCGCGAGACAGTGCCGGACTGGGTGTTGAAGCGTGTGGACGAGATCGTGATGTCGGACCTCACGCCCGAGGCTTTGCAGACCCGCATGCGCCGGGGTGACATCTATCCTGCGGAGCGGGTCGATCGCGCCCTGGGCAATTTCTTCCGGCCGAGCAATCTGATCGCTTTGCGTGAGATTGCGCTGCGGCATGTCGCGCAGGTTGTGGATCGCAGCCTCGAACCATACCTCGATAAAGAAGCGACGTTTGGCCGTGATCTGAGCGTGGCCGAGCGCATCGGCGTTGGGGTGAGTTCCAATCCGGCTGCGCAATACCTGGTGGCCCGGGCCTCGCGTATGGCCCAGGCGATTAATGGCGAGCTGTTCGTCATCTATGTGGACACGGGCGCGGATGACGATCCCGAGCGCCAGCGCTCGTTGCAAGCGAACCTGCGATTCGCGGAAAACCTTGGCGCGCAAACTGTGAAGATGAAGGGCAAGGACGTCGCGGAGAAATTAGCCGAGTTTGTCCGCGAGAAACACATCACGCAGATGATCTTTGGACATTCAGCCACTGGCGGCTGGCGCAAATACCTGTTTTTCTCCGCAGTGCACCGTTTCCTGCGCGATGCTCCGGCGGTCGACGTTCACATCGTGAAGCAGCAGCCTGACTGATGCGCGCCCGTCCTCACATTCTCGTGGTCGATGACGAACCGCAGATCACCCGCGTGCTGCGCACCAGCCTGGGTGCCCAGGGCTACGAAATTCGTGCCGCCAACGACGGGGAGACGGCGCTCGAAATCGTGAAGGACTTCGCTCCCGACCTGGTCATCACCGATCTGTCGATGCCCAACATGAATGGCATCGAACTGTGCCGCCGGCTGCGTCAGACCTCTCAGGTCCCCATCATCGTCCTTTCGGTACGCGGCGAAGAGCGCAGCAAGGTGGAGGCGCTCGATTCCGGCGCCGACGACTATGTCACCAAGCCATTCAGTACCGGAGAGTTGCTGGCACGTATCCGGGCGGCGCTGCGCCGTTCGCCGCCTACGGCCGAGGCGCAGCAAACCTTGATCGAGCTTGGAGATTTTCGCATCGATTTGGATGCGCGCTTCGTGGCTGTGGCAAGCAGGGAAGTGCGGCTCACGCCGAAAGAGTTCGACGTCCTGGTGTACATGGCACAACATCCGCGGAAGGTGTTGACGCATCGCTCGATTCTGAATGCCGTTTGGGGCGGCAACAGCGTCGAGCAGAACGAGTACCTGCGCGTCTTCGTCGGGCAACTGCGGAAGAAGCTGGAATCCGACGCCAGCGCGCCCAAGTATATTCTGACCGAGCCCTGGGTGGGATACCGGTTTGAGCCCGGAGGAAAGGGCTGCGATTAGCGATTAGCAATTAGCAACGGGCTCATTCTTTCCTACTCGCCGTCGATCTGCTAACTTCGTTCAGCTCGCCCCATGGCTTATCCCAGCAATTCCGAGTCCGACCGCTGGCACGCCGTAAGCGCCGGCTTCCTGGGCTGGACGCTCGACGCCTTCGATTTCTTCGTTGTCATATTTCTCTTCGACACGCTGGCCGCGCAGTTCCACGTCACCAAGGCCGACATTGTTCTGTCGGTCACGGCCACGCTGGCGATGCGGCCGGTGGGCGCGCTCATCTTCGGCATGATGGCCGACCGCTACGGCCGCCGCCGTCCGCTGATGGCGAATGTCCTGTTCTTCTCGACGGTCGAAGTTCTGTGCGGATTCGCTCCCAACTTCACCGTGTTTTTCGTTTTGCGAATGCTGTTCGGCATCGGTATGGGAGGGGAATGGGGCGTCGGCGCCTCGCTGGCGATGGAACACGCGCCGGTAAAGTGGCGCGGCGTTTTATCCGGCATATTGCAGAGCGGGTACTCGATCGGGTATTTGCTGGCGGCAATCGCCGCGCGTCTGATCCTGCCTAATTGGGGCTGGCGCGCCATGTTCTGGGCCGGTGCACTTCCGGCGTTGCTCGCGCTCTACATTCGGACCAAGGTTCCTGAGTCGGAGGCATGGGAACAGCACCGGCTGCTCAAGACTTTGGACGCCCCAAGAATCGCATGGCAGAACAAACGGCTTGTGCTGTATATGGTCGGGCTGATGTTTCTGATGAACTGCCTGTCGCACGGCAGCCAGGATCTTTACCCCGACTTCCTGAAGGAAGTGCATCGGGTCGCGCACAATACGGTGGCGTACGTGGCCATCTTCTATAACATTGGCGCAGTGACCGGAGCCGTCATCTTCGGCCTGCTGTCGGAGCGGATCGGGCGCCGCTACAGCATGCTCTCCGCGCTGGCGCTGGTGCTGCTGGTGATCCCAGCTTGGGCTTTCGGTAGCACGCTGGTGATGCTGGCGATGGGAGCCTTCGTTCTGCAGATGGGGGTTCAGGGCGCCTGGGGCATTATTCCGGTACACCTCAACGAACTTTCGCCCGACCCGGTGCGCGGTCTGCTGCCCGGGTTTACCTATCAGATTGGCATCCTGCTGGCGGCTTCGACGCCTAGAGTTGAGTTCGCCCTGCGCGACTGGCTTGGCTATCCCTGGGCGTTGACGGCGTTTGAACTGGTCGTGATTGCAGGCCTGTCGCTGATGTTGGTGTTCGGAAAAGAGCGGCGTGGACGCAGCTTCGTGAAGGAGTAGACCGAGGCGTCGCTACTGGGATCGGAAGGATGGAGCGGGGTACGGGGATCGAACCCGTGACATCGAGCTTGGGAAGCTCGCGTTCTACCGCTGAACTAACCCCGCTTACGAACTAGTCAGGTCCCTCTCCCTGCGGGATCGGGATTTCGCCTGCGGGCTATGCCCGCATATCGGCTCAACTTGGGAAGCTCGCGTTCTACCGCTGAACTAACCCCGCTTACGAACTAGTCAGGTCCCTCCCCCTGCGGGATCGGGATTTCGCCTGCGGGCTATGCCCGCATATCGGCTCAACTTGGGAAGCTCGCGTTCTACCGCTGAACTAACCCCGCTGAACTCGTCAGTGAGCAAAGTGTATCACCGGCCTAAATCGCATCGCAATCGCGACCGGGAGATCATGAGGTTAGGCTTTGAAAATCAGTCTATATCCTTCTGCGGGCATCCACCGAAATCGCGCCGGCCCCCGTTATTACAAGGAACAGCAGTCCAAGGAGCATACTGAAATCCGTTCGCGCCTCGTGCAGCATGCTCCAGATACCGCTTTTCATCAGTATGGGGAACTTGGTGGTGCCAATCGCCGTTAGGATGACCGCAAGCAGCGGCACAGCCGCGAAGCGAGTGAAGAGCCCGATTAGCACCAGAGTTCCGCAGGCGATTTCGATTGCGCCAACCAGCGGCGCCATGAAGTGAGCTTCGGGGATGCCGATCTGCTGAAACCGTCCCACTCCGAGCTGGGTTGGGAAGACAAACTTCTGAATGCCTTCCGAGACGAACACCCATCCCACCAGCACGCGGATGAGCAGCAGCGCCCGTGAGGTAATCGCGGCCCACCGTAAATCGTCGTTCGAGTGCATCCTCCTCCTACGCCTTCAGCGGCCGAGCCGTGATGGGCACGGGAACCTCCGGTCAATCATCATACTGCCGGAGGACCACTCGCAATGTCGGGTAACGAGCAGTAATATTCTGCCCGTATTGTTCGCTGGTCCGCGAAAACGCCAGAGGGTTAGTCGCCAGCTATGGCTGCCACGGCCTCTTCCGCCTCCGCTTTGGCCTTCAGCATGGCCAGATACTTGTTGCGGTGGTCGAGCATTTCCGCCTTCATCGCCGCCCAGTCGGTGCGCACCAGGTGTTTCACCTTGCGCCCGGCGGCAAAGTGGGACTTCACAATCTCCGGCACTTCTACCGGCGTGAGATTCGTGTACCAGGTGCCTTCGGGGTAGACGATCATAACTGGACCGCCTTCGCAAAGTCCCAGGCAGCCGCAACTGGAGACCTGCACCTCGTCGAACAGCCCGGCTTCCTGCAGTTCGGCGTTCAGTACGTCGAGAATCTTGGGCGAGCCTGCGCGGGAACAGCAGTCGTGGCCCTCCGGTTTTTCCTGCGTGCAAGCGAACACATGATAGCGAAACGGTTCCACAGTATCCTCCTGAGATGAACCTCCATCTTCAGGAATCGGGCCGCCGGCTGAAAGGGCGAGGCTCACAACGTGAAGTGATTTACGACGGAGACGCGAGACGTGGCTTCGGAATGTGACAACTATCCCAAGCATCTGCGCCACTGGACATCCAAGGGCGACTCGCATCAGTAACCCCTGCCGTACCGAAATTCATCGACCGGTCTGCTTGACAGTGCACGGAACTGTACTATGATGTTTCAAACATTTTCGCGCCGATTTGTTTTGGAGTGACCATCCAACATGCAGCAAGCGTTCACCTCGAAGGAAGTCGTAACCCTGACCGGGATCAGCGCTCGCCAGCTGCAATGGTGGGACGAATGTGGCATCGTGGTCCCCTCGCGCGACGGCCATCGGCGCGTGTTCTCGCTGGACGACTTGGCCGAGGTCGCAGTGATCTGCGAACTTCGCGGACGCGGCTTCTCGCTGCAGAAGATCCGCAAAGTTATTCGCTTTCTGCAAAAAGAGCTGGGCAAACGGCTGGTGGAAACGGTGACCGCTGCTGCTGAGTACCATCTGCTGACCGATGGGCGGCACATCTTCCTGGAAGACTCCGCCCGCGGGGTGGTGGACCTGCTGAAAAACGCCCGGCAGCCGATGTTAACCGTGTGCCTGAGCGACACCATTCAGCGCGTGCTGGCTCCGGTCGAGCGCAGGGGCGGCGCCGGACCGCGAGGCGGGACGCGAGCTGCGGCAGGCCGGCCATTGGTGCGAAGGCCGGGTTCAAGTTCGGCAGCAAGGAAGCGCAACGGTTCTATTCGTCATCTCATGGATCGACGTAAGGCTTCTTAGACGGTGCATGCCGGCTTGCCGGCGAGGAGGGCACGTGATCGGAGAACTCAACATGTTGAGTGAGTGGATCCCCGAACAAATGGAGCCTGGAACCATTTTCGTCCTGCAGAATGCCGGCGAAATGGGGGAGAAGGAAGATCCCTACTGGGCTGTCTTGTCCTGTCCAAGCTGTGGCCAGCTCGGATTGGTCACGCGCAAGCAGATTGCCGGTCTGCTGCCCGTCATCTGCGGTTCCGAAAAGTGCTCGGCGCAATTCTTCATTCGCGACGAGGAGATCGTCCACCGCAAGCCAAACTAGGCTAGCGGAAATTCCTGATCAGAATCGCGTCGGAATCCATGCGTCCCTGGCCCATCACCAGCTCGCCGTCAGAGTTGATGGCGTAACTGAACAGAACCGCGGGCGTAGTGAAGTGGGTCAACCGGGTGCGCTCTCCGGTCTTGAGCGACAACTTCCAAAGATTCGGAATCTGATTTTTGCTCTCGTAGTAGACCACGGCATCGTCACCGGGCAACCAGCCGGGCGTTCCGCCGTTGATCGCGGGATTCAGGTCGAGTACCTGCAGCAGCTTTCCATCGGCAGTCGAAATTACGGCAACTTTCCACTGCAATGTTTTCTCGTCGTAATAGCGGGCGGTCATCCGATCGCCGCGATTCGACACTTCCGGAGTCTCCGCCTGATAGTCAGTCAGCTGTACCGCATCGCCGCCCGCCACCGGCATCTTGAAGATGTGCACCTTTCCCTCAGCCCAGTGGTTGTAATAGACGTACTGGCCATCGGCGGAAAATGCCGCCATCTCATCCGCATTGGTCCTGGTCAACTGCCGGAGATTCGTGCCATCACTGTTGACGATCCACACGTTTGGCTGTGCATTCGATTTCGGGATCGCGCAGTAGGCCACATAGCGACCGTCCCGCGAAACGGAGACGCCTTCGGGCACGTGGTCCGGTGGTGTAACCTGCACAGGCGCTGCGCCGGAGGTGTCCGTCACCCAGATTGCGTAAGCTCCTGAAGCGCTTGAGGTGAACGCGATCTTGTTATCGCCAAAGGCGACCGCTCCAGCGCCGTCATCCACCCCGCGGCTGATTGCCTTTGGCTCCCCGGTGGGTGTGGGCGCCAGCCATAAATTCGACCGCGACATCTGTTGAATGGTGACCAGTGCCGAATCGTCTTCCGTAAGCCCGAGGCTCAACTGCCCATAGGCATTCAAATCGTTGGTAATTCGAGAAAGCTCGCCATGTGGGTAAGCGACCATCCAGAGCTGATTGAGACTGGACCCAAACGTCGGAGTTCCTGAAACCACCAACCCTGAGCCATCGTGTAGCCACTGTACCCGGGCAATGTCGCCCGGGAAGCTCGGCACCAGCAGGGTCATGGTCCCATTCATATCGATCAAAGAAACTCCAGTGCTGTAGCCTTCGCGATTCAGGCGTTTGACGCCCACAGCGATTTTCTTGCCGTCGGGCGACCACGAGGGGCCATGCACATCGAACCAATCGACGGCAACTCTGCCGGTGAACAGTGCCCGCTCGCCGATGCCGTCCGTATTCGCGATCACGAGCTGGGATGTGGGCCCTTCGGCCGAGTGCTCACGGACGTAGGCTATTTGCTTGCCATCCGGCGAGAAGGTGACCGGGCTGGCGATGTTGGAAAGGATCTTGCGCGGCGTACCGCCTAGGGTCGGCACGACATACAAGGCGCCGAGCGGCTCTTCCTTGCTGGCCTTCTGGTAATAGACGAAGTTGCCATCAGGAGAAAACGTAGTGCCGCCATAGCCGGTTTCGCTGTCGGGAACCAGTTTGACACTGCTGGCCGTAGCGACCTGCCGTAGCCACAGGCTGAGCTTGCCCTCGCGTTCCACTTCATACACCACGTACTTGCCGTCAGGGGAAATGTTGGTCGATCCGTTCGTCCTGCCGTCGTTGGTGAGACGTTCGATCGACATCTGCTGCGACGATGTCCTCGCCGGCTTGGCGTGCAGCTGGGAATACAGGAGCGCTCCCAGCGCCGCCAGTAATGAGAGTACGACGATCGCGCCGATCGTCACGACGAATTTGTGACGCTTTGCTTCTCCGAGAAGGACCGATCCGCTGGAAGCCGGTGACGGAAGTGTGGTCCTGGTGGATGTCACTCCGCTGATCGTCCCAGAAGACTCGGGGTCGGAGACGAGACCCGTTCTCGATTTTCCTGCGCCGTAGTTGCGTTGCAAACGCTTGAGGTCGGCCTTCAGTTCGGCCGCACTCTGGCAACGTAGTTCCCGGTCCTTCTCCAGGGCCTTTTCGATGATCTCGGCCAGCTTGGGTGGAAGCTGGGGATTGCGCTCGAGCACCGGCGGAGGATCGTGCTCCAGGATGGCCGCGAAGATGACCGCCGAGGTCTTGCCTTCGAACGGCATCTTGCCGGTCGCCATCTGGTAGAGCACAGCACCGAAGGAGAAAAGGTCTGTCCGGGAATCCAGTTCCTCGCTCCGCGCCTGTTCGGGTGACATATAGGCGACGGTACCAACGGTTGTACCAGGCACGGTCAGCGGCGGTCCGGAATCGACCGCAGTCGTGGCGCCTCCACCAATGGTCTCAGCGACGGCCCGTTTCTGCGCGGTCAGCTTGGCCAAACCAAAGTCGAGCACCTTGGCCACTCCTCGCGTAGTGACAAAAATGTTCGAAGGCTTGATGTCACGATGAATAATGCCGTGCTGGTGAGCGGCGTCGAGGGCGTCGGCGATTTGTATGGAGACGTCGAGAAGTTGTTCGACCTTAAGCGGCTGGTCGTTGATCAGTCGATCCAGAGTCTGCCCCTGCAGCAATTCCATCACGATCATCCACTCGCCATCGTGCTGCTCGACTTTATAGATCGTGCAGATGTTCGGGTGGTTGAGAGCGGACGCGGATCGCGCCTCCTGCAGGAAACGCTCGAGCGCTTGTGAATTCTGCGCCAGATCCGGCGGCAGGAATTTCATGGCAACGCGGCGCCCGAGCATGGTGTCTTCCGCTTCATACACCACTCCCATGCCGCCACTGCCCAGCTTCGATACGACGCGATAACTGCCGAAGGTACGATCGATCAACTAGGTAAACTCCGGTCGGACGCTCGGTCCGGCGAACTCGTCAACATCATGGTATGTGCGCTTGCGGTTGGGTGGCAACCGCTGGGATAGATGTTCAAATGAAAACGACACTCGCAACTGAGTGCCCTGTTACGAAGGAAAGGCCAGCGAGGCGGCGCAGCGATCTGTGATCAGAGGGCGGATCACCGAACCGAGGCCTTGCCAACCTGTGACACCGGCACCTGCTCGACGATCTCGATCCCAAAACCTTCCAGTCCGGCGACTTTGCGGGGATGGTTGGTGAGCAGGCGAATCCGCCGGAGATTCAAGTCGGAGAGGATCTGCGCCCCGATGCCGATCTCCCGCTGGGTACGACGCTGGCTTTCAGGAAGCGTCGGCAGCCGTTGCTCGTGGTGGAACTGGATGGTCAGCCGCTCTCCGAGTTTCTCCACGGAATAGCCTTTTGAGGTCTGATGCAGGTAGATGAGCGCGCCACGGCCTTCTTCGGCAATGCGTCTCATCGACGCTTCAATCGTCTTGTGGCATTCGCACCAGTTGGCGCCGAATACGTCACCCACTAGGCAATGAGCATGCATGCGCACCAGCACAGGTTCGTCGCCGGCGTGCTCGACATCGCCCTTCACCAGTGCAATGTGCGAATCGCCAGTGATCTCCGACTCATAGGCAATCATGCGGAATTCGCCGTACGCAGTGGGGACGACGGCTTCGGCCAGCCGCCGCACGTAACGTTCATGCGCCATGCGGTAGCGAATGACCTCGGCGACGGTCAACATCTTCAGGCCATGCTGACGGCAGAATTCCGATAATTGCGGCACACGCGCCATGGTGCCGTCATCATTCATGATCTCGCAGATCACGCCTGCCGGGACTAATCCCGCGAGCCGTGCCAGATCAACCGAGGCTTCGGTCTGTCCCGCACGAACCAGGACCCCGCCCTTTCGCGCACGGAGGGGGAAGACGTGTCCGGGCCGCGCCAGGTCGTTGGGACGCGTCGTCGGATCAATCGCGACGTCAATGGTGCGCGCCCGATCGTAGGCCGAGATGCCGGTGGTGACGCCGTCTTTAGCGTCAATCGATTCGGTGAAGGCGGTGCCGAAGTTCGAGGTGTTCTCCGACGACATCGGCCCCAGTCGCAGGTAATCGAGTCGCTCCTCGGTCATGGCGAGGCAGACCAGCCCCCGACCGTGCTTGGCCATGAAATTGATGGCCTCGGGCGTGATCTTCTCGGCGGCCATGGTCAGGTCGCCTTCGTTCTCGCGGTCTTCGTCGTCGATGACCACAATCATGCGTCCAGCACGGATCTCCGCCAGCGCGGTCTCGACATCGCAGAACAGGGAATCGGTAGACATGTTGCCCAACCAAGAATTCTAGCAGGAAGGAGAACGCTCTTCGCCTTTTCGCTTCTCGCTACTCTTCTCAGCGTAACCCGGGTTAGCGTTTAGTTGCGGCAAAGAGCCAAGTGCGAATAGCGAATAGCGTCCTTCCTCATGCAGCTGGATTGAACAGCCGGATCAGCCAGAATGCTGCCATAGCCACTAGTGCCGAGGCGGGAATGGTGAAGACCCACGCCCAGACAATGCGGCGCGCAATTCCCCAACGCACCGCCGACAATCTCTGCGTGCTACCAACTCCGACGATCGCGCCGGTGATGGTGTGGGTTGTACTCACCGGAATTCCCGCGAGTGCCGTCCCAAACAGGGTAATGGCTCCAGCGGTCTCGGCGCAGAATCCGCCCACCGGGCGCAGTTTGGTGATCTTCGATCCCATGGTATGCACGATGCGCCAGCCGCCAAAATATGTTCCAAGGGCAATCGCCGTATGGGCTGCAAGGATGATTGGCCAGTGCCAATGTCCCCAATTCGCGGCGAAGTCGGTCTTGTTCATCACGCCGGCGGTATAGAGGGCGCCGGCGACGATACCCATGGTTTTTTGCGCATCGTTGCCGCCATGTCCCAGGCTGTAGGCAGCAGCCGACAGTAGCTGCAGCTTGCGGAAAAGGCCGTCAACCTGCCGCGGCGAACGATGCTGAAAGATCCACGAAACCGCGACCATGAGGCTGAAGCCGATAACGAAACCCATCACCGGAGCGACCACGATGAAGATCAGGGTCTTCGTCCAGCCGGCGGCGATGATCACATGGGGCGCGGATCTCCAGCCATGGATGATCGTGGCGCGAGCCAGGGCCGCGCCCGCGTATCCGCCGATGAGAGCATGGGAAGACGAAGTCGGAAGTCCCCATAGCCAGGTCAGCACATCCCAAACAATCGCCCCCAGCAATCCCGCCAGCACCACGTATTGAGTCACGATACTGAGCTCGATCATGCCCTTGCCAATGGTTTTGGCGACGGCCGTGCCGAGCAGAAAGGCGGCGAGGAAATTGAAAACGGCTGCCCAAACAACGGCCAGTCGCGGCGAAAGAACCCGGGTCGAGACCACGGTAGCGATGCTGTTGGCAGCATCGTGAAAGCCGTTGAGGAAATCAAAGACAAGGGCAGTCGCGACCGTGATCAAGAGCAGGATGGTTACTGTGCTCACGGGCGCTTACTCCGAGTCCAATGTCGGCTAGAATCCAAGGTTTCGTCGGTTTTCAAGCGTTCTTTAAGACCACCGTCTCCAGTACGTTGGCTGCGTCCTCGGCTTTGTCGCTGGCAGTTTCCAGGATTTCCAGAAGTTCCTTCAGCTTGATCAGGGTGATTGGGTCCTTCTCGCGTTCGAACAGTCGCCCAATCGCCTCGCGACTCACGCCGTCGGCCTCGTTCTCCAGGCGGTTCACCTCGACGCAGTGCTCGAGAACTTTGGAGTCCTTATTGAGCAGAGCCACGGCCTTGCCCAATTCTTCGGTTTGCCGCAAAACGATATCAGCCAACACCTTGGCCGAAGGGGAAGGTTCGGTGATCTTGTAAGTGAGCAATCGATCGCTGGCGCCGTTGATGAAGTCGAGCACATCATCGAGCGAGGACGCCAGCAGGTGGATGTCTTCCCGGTCAAACGGAGTGATAAACGTCTGATTCAGCTTGATCAGGATTTTGTGGGTCATGTCGTCGCCGCGATGCTCAATGTCCTTGATCCGCTGAACGGCGACGGGCAGTTTTTCGTAGTCGTAGTCGTTCAGGAGATCGGCGAGGACCTTCGCACCGGCGATAACGTTGTTCGCGATGTCAGCGAACATGTCGAAAAACTTGGTTTCACGCGGGATAAACCGGGCCATGAAGTGGTCTCGTCAACACAGTGGGCGCGTCTGCTCGATTTGTTACATTTATGTGAAAGACACCTAACTATCGCACGCCGCTATCGGCAGGGTCAACGCGCGGTATCCGGCAGCGAGGCTGAACTACCGCTAGGCTTTGGGCCGGCGAGGTGGGTTGGGCCCGTCTTCGGAGGGAGTGGTGGCGTGCTCGCGACTCCGCAAGGTCGCCTCGACCGATGCAAGAAAACTGTCGGCGCTGTCCTGCTCGTTGGATAGCAGGAGGACCGGCAAGCCGGGCCGTCCGAGGATGAGCTTGGCGCGCAGTCCAAGTTGCTCGTCCCTGGTGAAGCTATTGCTCAGGACTACCAGGTGAAAACGCCGGGAGCGTACGCGCCGCAATGCCCGCTCGTGGTCCGGCTCGAATTCCGCGGAGTACCCAGCCAGGGTCAGCAGATTGGTCCTGGAACTCACGAGCGAGACGTCCCGGCTTAAGATTAGTATTCTGATCGCTCGTGCCTTTTGCATGAGTGTCTGCCACGTTCTCAGAGACGAAAATCCGTGGCCACGGCGGAAACCCTCGACGACGCCCGTCGTTTTGAATTTGGATCGGGCAAGCACAGTGTATGGCAAGCGGCGGCGCGCAGCAATGATTTTAAGACAGCTATTGCACTCCGATGAAAATCGCGCCTCAGCTTGTTAGCAGAGCGGATCGTGCGCGGCTGAACAGGCGTATCAGCGAAGAAATAACCCACCGCGTCAGCAGAACGATCACCACCAGCAGCACCACGACAACCGTAGCTGCGATATAAGGATGCTGCACGGCGACCCAGGACAGCGAGATTGCGCCGACGTCCTCGCCGAAGCTTAACGCCACGTTCGAGAAGGGTTCCGGCGAGGGCGTTACAGCAGCGCGCAGCGCGGTCTTGCCGCCGTGCGCCGCGAAGGCGATAGCGGCTCCAAGCAATCCCGAGGCCAGTTGCATCTTCGGTGACAGGTGAGAGGAGGCTGCGTAAGCCAGGTAGGCAGCAACCGGGACGCGAACGAAGGTCTGCAGCGCATTCCAGACCAGGTCGAAGGCGGGAATCTTGTCGGCAAAGAACTCGATGACGAACATCGCCAGTGAAACCCCGATGATCCACCAGTTTTCGACCACATCGAGGGAGGCGGGAAGGGAAATGACTTCGAAGCGGGACAGCAATCCTAGCGTTGCGACCGTTGCGTAGACGTTCAGTCCGGCCGCAAAGCTGGTACCAGCTAACATGGCGACGGTCTGATCGTTATTGAAAGTCACAGTAACTTTCGATGCTGACCCGAAGGCCGGGTCGAAAATAATGCCTAGGATGTTCTGCGCGGTTTGTGCGGACAACTTTCAGCGTTCAAGCATGAGTCCGCGATCAGGAGCCGTTCAACTGGCCGATTGCCGATGATGTGCGAGTCCAAGATTTCGTCCACGTCATTCACGCTGACATTGCCGTACCAGATCGCCTCGGGATAAACCACGACGTTCGGTCCGTGCTCGCATTGGTCGAGACATCCTGCTTTGTTGGCGCGGACCTTACCCTTGAGACCGCGAGCGGCCAGCGCTGACTTGAAGGCTTGATGCAATTCCGCTCGTCCTGACGGATCGCATGAGCCGCGCGGGTTTCCTTCGGGTCGCTGGTTGGTGCAGATAAACAAGTGCTTTTCGAATTTTGCCATGATCCCAGCTGCTCAGTGTAATTGCGAAAAAAAAGGGCCGCGCGTGGCGGCCCCGTTCCAGAAAGCCCTTTACTTACAGGGTGGATTCAATCTCGAAGCCCCAGGCTTCCAAAAGGGGCTCGGGAATGTACTTGGAGTTCTTGTTCTTACGCGCCCATTCGCGCAAACGGGTCGAGCGAATGTATTGATCGGGCGCGAGTTTGAACTCCTTCACCACCTGCTCAAACTCCGTGATCGTGGGAACAACCGGACCAATCGGTTCCGGCTTGCCCCAGTTAGGATTGCCGCGTCGCTTTGCCATTGTGTTGTTTTTGTTCCTGTCTTCGGAGATGTAATCCCTGAATTGGTCGGGTCCCATCGGCTTAAATGTCGGGCCTACTAAGTTCGATTCGCCGATTTTCCTGAAAGATTCATGACCCAGGGCCAGAGTTGTATCCTGGGCGTGGACACAACCAAACTGCTTTGGTTCGACCCAAACGAACGTGATATGTTAACCCGGTTTTGCCCGCATTTCAAGCTAAATCAGGCAGTTCCCCGAAAAGTGTGTTAAAACTCCAATCTCCTTCGCTCTCGCGAAGTAAGTTCTATGAAATCAGACGTATAAGCCTCGGGAAGGTCAACCGCCATTGGCCGTAAAAGGCATCAGGCCAGTTAACCCAACGAGCTACACTTTAGTGGGCTTGGATCGCCCGTGGTATTCCTTCCGCAGTTTCCGGTAATATTTGGCCGCATGAAGCCAAAATCCCTGCTCAATCCAATATTGCTGTTGGCTGCATGTGCCGTTTTTCTGACGGCGTCGCGGCCAGTCTTCGCGCAAGCTGTCTCCCATCAGACCGTCGTGCCTGGACCGAACGTCTACCCGGTGCAGGAAGGCTTCGTGGACGCTCACGGCGTCATGATCTACTACCTGATCCTTGGCCGCGGCGCGCCGCTGCTGATCGTTCATGGCGGCCCCGGCGCTTCGCACGACTACTTTCTGCCCTACCTGCTTCCGCTTGCCCGCAGCAACCGGCTCATTTTCATCGACGAGCGCGGGTCCGGCCGGTCAGAGAAGCTCGACGATCCCAGCGGATACACCGTCGAGAACATGGTCGAAGACGTCGAAGATGTCCGCCGCGAGCTGGGCCTCGGCAAGATCAGTCTTCTGGGTCACTCGTATGGCGGCGTGCTCGCCCAAGCCTACGCCTTGAAGTATCAGCAGAACCTCACGCATCTGATTCTGGCCAGCACCTTTCCCAGCACGGCGGAGATGAATCAGGTCTTCGTACGCATGAAGCAGAAGATGCCTGCCGACATCCGCAACCAGATCGACAAGCTCGAAGCCCAGGGCCTTTACGGCCACGGCAAGCCGTGGGAGCGCAACCGCTACACGCCGGAATACATGACGCTCGCCTGGGGCGACGGATACTTTCCGTATCTCTACGGCCGTCATCCCGATCCCAACTACGATCCGCTGGCTACGGGCAATAACTCCTGGGACCTCTATCGCGAGATGTGGGGCTCCAACGGAGAGTTCGTGATCGACGGCAACCTGAAGTCGGTGGAGTACGTCGACAAGCTGCCGTCCATCAAGGTTCCAACGCTGATCATTGCCGGCGACCATGACGAAGTCGATCCGTCGCTGTCGAAGCAGATGAACGAAAAGATTGCCGGATCGCAGATCGTGATCCTGCCCGACAGCGGGCACATGACCTTCGTGGATCAGCCAGTCCGGTTCAACCAGGCGGTGAGTGAGTTCCTGAAGAGCTCGAAGTAAGCAGCGGCGGACTCTCTTACTCGCGCGCTTGTCATCGCGAGCGGGCTCTTCAGCCCGCAAGGGATCCGCGGTCTTCGGGGTCGGGCAGTTGAGGCGGAAATACGGGAGTCATGTCGGCGTTGAAGCCAGAGTCGCGAGGACAGCTCTGCTAACCAATCAGTAATCTTTTCGCCCAAGTCGCCACGAACGGGAGCCGTAGAAAAAAGGTAACTTTCCTAGTACCCCCTCCCCCTCCCGGTATTACCTGAAATCAACAACTTGGCGAAAAATTTCTCGCAAAATATTCCATCTAAATGAGTTACAGGTCAAAATATTCATTTCATTGGACTTGCCTGGCCAAAGTTGCGACAGTTTGCAACCATCCAGAACTGTCTCAGTACTGATCGATTACTTCGGGAAGAGACTTAGATTGTCAAAGAACAGGAGCGGACGACGCTGGTAAAGACGCTCGTATTTGGGGCTGCCACGGGGACACCGCGTGTAAACACAATTTACCGCAGCCCTCACAACCATGTGAAGCTTGTCGACTAACAGCCGTCAAGAGAATTCAGCGCAAAATCGAAATGCCAGTTCCAAAACGGGAATCACCGAAGGGCGATCGGTTGGCGACTTCTGCCTCAGCAACGTGCTCGGCGGTGAACCGGGTGATCACCGATACCGGCTCTGAACCTACAGACCGCGACGGCATCGTTAGCGATCCTTACCAGACTGACGAGCCCGGAATGCATTGTGCCGAGAAGAACGCGACTACTGCGCCTGCGGCTGCTCCAACTCCGCGTTCACATGTACCGCGCCGCCCGTTACCTGGAGGGTCTTACTCCAGTCGCTGAAGCCTTTCTTCTTTACGGCAATCTGATGGCTGCCCGGAGCAATGGCGACGGTTAGAGGAGTGTGTCCCATGGGCGCACCGTCCAACTCAACTTCCGCCCCGGTGGGGATGGAATCGATAACCAAAGATGCCTGCGCGGCGGGTTGAGGAGCGGGTTCAAAATTCGCAAGGTTGAGGTGCATGTCTCCGTCGATGAAGGCAGTGATCTCCGTTCCCTTAGGAAAAGAGGTGTTCTCGCCATGCATAAGCAGGAGAAAGGGCGCAGCCGCCATGGGCACTCCGGAAGCCATCATTCCGGTCATGCCTTTCACATGCGAGTCTCCACTGGAATCGTTGACCGCGCGCAGCGGTGCCTTTTCGTCATCCGCCAGGAGCACGTCGGTGATGTTGAAGCTCAGCTTTCCAGCCCGCCCCATCCTTCTTTTGGCTTCGGCCTCGGTGACCACGCCGATGGCAGGCGAACCCCGGCGCAGCACGATGACACCGTCGAGCTCGATGTCGTCAGCAACTTCGAGGAATATTTCCTGGCCTGCTTTCGCGTCTGCCGAGCTCAAGTTCTGGGTCAACCTCAACTTTACCGGAGTTCCATCCTGCAGAATGTGGTCCGCCGCCCGGGAATGCGCGGATTGGGATGGAACCGCTGACGCCGTGGAGTTGGGCGGGGCTGCTCCCTGGGTTGGGTTCTGGGCAACCAGCAAGCCTGACAGCAGCCAGACGACCGTAAACGCAATCCGATTCCGCATCATGCGCTCAGCCTTCCCCGGGAGGCCTCATTCGGTCAGTTGTTATGACTCGGCTCGATCCAGGGTGATCCATCGTCAATTGGCCGCGGTGGAATTTACATTTCCCAGCTTGGCGAGCTCCGGTGATGAGGACATTTTGCTCGCTGATTGCTTGGCCATATCCTCCACCGAATCCTCGATGATCTTTTTAACATTCTTACCGTGCGTGAAGGCATTGCCCATGTGATGCTTTGCCGAACCCTGTACGGTTTCGACCCAGACGGTCTTACCGGCTTTGTCTTTCACTGTCCATTCCACCAGCACAACCAGTTCGCGATTGGAAAAGGCGCCTAGCGACTGGGTCGCGCCAACGTCGACGAATTTGGGCACCAGTACCAATTGCGCGTCTCCTGAGGTTGGATCTGCGTCTACGCGGGCCAAGCTGAGAAAAACGCCTTTGAGCGCCGGTTCCAGGTCAGCACAAGCTGCTTTTCCGACCGGGAATGTCTCCTGGTTAATGCCCCACGTCCCCTTCTTCGTTTTAGTGGCGCAGAATTCGGGGGTGAGAACCAGGGCTGCATTAAGGGGGAGTTTCGTTTCCGGTGGCGCAGCGGTTTGTTGGGCCCCGGCAGAAGCGCACATCACCGTCAAAAGCAGCGAACAAGCCAATGTTGGGGCCAGGAGAGAACAGCGAGTCTGTGACATGGCAATCCTCCTAAAAGAACAAATTCAAAACGAAAGTCTGGCTGGTGTCGGACTTGGTGATTGGCACCTGAAGGTGAATCTTCTGCCGCGGACTTTCTTTTGGCACGTGGATGTATAAGAAGCCATGCACCGATGTCCCCGGAGAAAGCGTCTTGCTCTGCACCTCCTTCTTCAGGATGTTCTGCTGAATGTGTGTAGCATTGGTGATGAGCTTCATGGCAATCAGCCCGCCCATGCCCACCGCGGCCATGCCTACGCCTACCTTCGATCCGGCGTTCGGCGTGGAGTTGCTCGAAATGCCGGTGTAGCCTATGTTGGACTTTTCAAACAGGAAGCTGTCTGTGCTCGATTGGTTTTGAACTACGATAAACACTGGCACGAAGCCCTTCGCAGCCAGGTCTGTATCGAAGTAGGTCTTCTGCACCTTAGAATCCTCGACTGGCTCAACGCCAACGACCACGCTGTCCGTCTCGGCCTTAACTATGTAATCGCCGGCGGGTCGCACGGGATAGTCGGGGAACTTATGGTCTGCGTAGATCGGCGCCACCAGAGACAGAACAAGAAGCATGCCGGCGATTCGTACCAAACCGATTCCGGACACTGAAGCTGCCTCCTCCTGGGCCCGGTTAGGGTCCTGTCAGATCGAGTTTGTAATCAGCGACTCCGCCAGGGTTTGCGAAAGCGGAGCAGCGCAATTCCGGCGCCCAGAAGGGCAAGAGTGGATGGCTCGGGTGTCTGCGACATTGCGGTGATCGTTGCCGCCACGCCGGTGTTTTGCAGTCCGCCGCCCGGACCTACCGAAAACACCACCGTATCTCCGGCTGCCAACGAAAGATCGCTGTCGAAGGGCACGATCTGATTTACCGCCGTCACGCTGGAGTCAAACAGCACATTGCCGTTTACCACGACCGCCACAAGCGTGCCGATGCCATATTGAGCGCCTCGGAAGCTGCTGGTCAGGGAATACATGCCGGCAGCCGGGGCGGTAAAGACGAGGTCGGAATATTCCCCACCAATCCCGGATACCAGCAGGAACTCAAATGGCAGGAAGTTGACGTTGCCATCGTTGTAGGCGCCGCCATCGTTGAACTCGGCGGCAGGTGAGTCGCCGATGTTCACGGCTGGGGATAACCAGTACTGTGCATTTGGGCCATTAATGCCGTTCTGCGCAGTCTGGGTGTAGAGGGTGATGGCATTCGTAAAACCTGCCGAATAGCCGTAAGACCATACGCCATTAGGGTTGGTTTGGTTGAGAAATCCCTGCTCAAAGTCGGCCGCAGCGTCATAGCTTCCAGCCCAGCAACTGGCGGTTGCGAGCGCCAGCAAGCACAAGAGCGCCAGGCATCGAGTAACCCAGTTGGAATTCATTTGCCACCCCCAGTGAAAATATTCGAGTCGCATGCGCAACCTACCACGAAATCGCGGCTAATTGACCAGTGCGGAGCGTAGTTGATATGAAGTTGTTATGAAATCGGAGTTGCAGAGCTGTCTGGAATGCGCGGCTGCCTCCGCAACTCCCAAGCCCGGTACGGAATAGCATAAGAGAACCGTGGTGATTGCGTCCGTGTACCGCGACCTAACTGCCGATCAGCCTGCGTCGAAAGAAGCCCCCAACTCCTAGAACACTCGTACCTAACAGCATGAAGGTGGAGGGTTCCGGGACAGAAGGCGAATTCCATACTCCGTGGGTAAGAACCTCTCCATCGCCGATAATTGGAGGATTGGGACCAAGGATAGTATCGTCCCCTGTTACGCCATTAGTCTCGGGTTCATTGAACCAGGAATTGAGGCGGAAGTAGACGTATGGGGGAGGTTCGGTGGTCAAGGCAACAATATACCAGCCGGTTATAGCGCCGTTGGCGTCGGTGCTAATGATTAGATCGTGGAAGACCTCGTTTGCCTGCGTGATGAACAAGCCGGTCCCATCGGTGAACGAAAAGCTGGAGACGGGGATCGGGTCGTCGTACAGGTTATCCAATTGCGTCCCCGTCAATGGTGTATCGAAGGTTAACGACAATGCTGGGCTCGTCCCCGTGCAGACATACGTGCCCGTACAATCGGTGTAGGGATTACCGGTGTAAGTGTATACGGTACCCGCCCACATTAAGCCTGGGACGAGCAGGCATAACAAACCAGTTAAGGTGCTGAACTTAAGAGTCAATTTCATGCTTCCTCCGTGGATAGGTGATGTTTCAACCGTGGCTGTTACGGCGCCGGTTGCCTGACCGATGCCCAACATATCATGAGATCGTGTCGAGTCAAGCAATACGGAGCGCAATTGATATGAAGTTGGTATGAAATCGGATAGCTAAGTACTCGTGGAGCCTATCCAGCCCGGTAGTTCGGCTCTGGCGCGTCCATCAAAGCTATCGAAAGCTTGAGTAGAACTGCTGTTGGGTGTTGCCCATGCGAGTGCCGTCTCTAGTGGGATTTAGCGAATGTCTACGGGTACAAACTCAGTCTTGCAGCCGACGAGGCACCTTACTTGCTGGAAGGCGGCTTGTTCTTCTTTGGTGAAGATATGCGGGTCCTTGCCGTTCCGATAGAACTCGTTATGAGCCAGACGAAAGTAGTCGTCGGCATAGACCGAAAGCAGGTGATAATCTTTATCAAACTCGTACCAAATGCGGCATCCAAGGTTCTGACTGCACTCCAGCGTCGAAAATCGAAGCTTGCCATTCTCGACGGTTGCTTGCTGGCCCTCGTCAAAAGGCGCCACGGCCATGTTCAAGTCGCTCCGATGAAAGATAAGACGAATTGTCTCGTGTGCCACTCCCAACCCGTGTAGTTGAATTTCAGGCCGCGCCGTCTCGCTGGAAGCCCCGGATACGCGGTCCGGATCTAGGACCACCAATGTGGCCGCGTGATAGCCGTTGCTGATTCCCGTGGCGATGATCTCCTCGCGCCCGTCACCGAGGTCAGCCAGGGTGATGAAGTCCAGATGCCCCGAGTGCCAATATTCGGAGAGCGTCTTGCCATCGGCATCGATGATGGCGATCTGGTGGGGGTACCAGGGTACGTGATGGCTGGATGCGACGATTCGAGAAGGCCTTCCAGGCGCCCCTTTCAGCACCGCAAGCGCGACGGTTACGAAGGTGGCAGGATCGCCTTCCAGTTCGGGCAACTCTCGTCCAGGTTTCCAGCGCCATTTCTCTCTGCCGCGGTCGGAGAAACAGATCAGCGTGGTTGAATGGGAAGAAATATAGGCGGTAGACTCCATGGGCTGATGAATGAATAGTATGTCTGAGTGGCCCTTGCCATTCAGGTCACCAATCCACATCCTGGTGGCCAGTCCGTTCTCGTAGAACTGGCGGGAGATGCCTTCGGGAAAGGTCTTGCGCCAAAGCTCCTGGCCTTTGGCATTCATGACGATCAGTGTCGCGCCGTCCAGACGCGCGGACTGAGGCAGTTGATCGACTGCCTGCACGCGGACGAGAACATAGGCTGCAATCCCTATGGCGGCTAGTGCGGCTAAGATCATCAGGCTTCTGCGAGCCTTGGCTGACGAGGCCACCCGAGTCTTTCGACCACTGGTACCCTCGCGAGGTTCGGCCACGATCCAGCGCTTTTCCTTAGTGCCATCATGGGCCTGGACCGAACGGTTGGGAAGGCTAATGACGATAGGGTCGGAGGTGCCTTCCTCGTTGTAATAACAGTCCAACGCCTTGCGCAGCCGGTTCATCTCGGTCGCGACATCGGCGGACCGTTTGGTTTTGATCTCGTCGGGCCATAACCCCCGGATCACCCGGTCAGGCTTCAGGGTGCATTGGGAGTCCATGTTGTCGAACAGAACTTCCAGCAGCTTCATGAGCTGGGTTTTGCCCGCGAAGCTTCTGCTGCGCAGGATTCTGTCGATCTGGTCCCCGATGGCGGCGCGATCCATGGGCAGACGAACTCCCACACGAAAGGGCACCCGGACGAAGGCAGGTGACCGGGCCAAGCAAGTTGCAACCTTGGAGCGCCTCATTGTAGCGCAACCAGGTCAGGGGCGACACAGCCCAAAAGGGCCATTGTGAGTGCAAATCTGGTCTAAAGGTGCCTCTATGAAATCTCGTATTTTTACTGGCTCGGTTGCGCTCGCGACGGTCATTTCAAATTGCGCTTCGGCCATTCCTGACGCACAATAGGCTGCGACTATGGCCAAGCTCTATACTCCGCGCGATGCAGCCGAAGTTCTCGGCATCAGTTATGCCTCGCTCAAGCAGTGGATCTACCAAGGCAAGATCAAGAGCGTGCAGACCGCCGGCGGACATCACCGTATTCCCGAAGCAGAGATCGACCGCCTGCTGCCACGAATCGCGAGGACCGGTCCGATCGAGAAGCGGCGCGCAACCTTCCGCCGGATCAGCGGACGCAACCAGTTGATCGGGCGCATCACGGATATCAAGGTCAGCGGTTTGCTGGCGCAGATCACTTTGTCTTTGGGCGAACAACACATCACCTCCATCATCACCGCCGACGCAGTGCGGGAGCTACGCCTGAAGAAGGGGCAGATCGCCGCCGCCCTGATCAAATCGACGGAAGTGATGATCGTGCTGCCGGATTGAAATTATCGGCTAAGGACGGGTCCACAATAGCCGTATCCCACTGGGATCAGGTGGAGTGTTCAGCGCCACGTCCTGACGCGCTCCAAATAGATTCGGTGGATTCAGTCTGTGTCTCAGGCTGAACACACGAAAACAGGAAAGCCTGGCGCAGAACGCTGCCTGAAGGCACGCTCTACCGGGGACACAGCACGCTCACAATCTGCTCTGACAACGGTCGCACTCGATTCAGTCGAGAACGAGCGGGCGTCCGGACCGCGACCACTCACTTCCATACTTGCAATCGCTCTTGATACTGATCACACGGCCAAGGTTCTGGCTTACACGTTTTCGGGGTCAGCTTCAGGGACAGCCAGGTAGGGAGCGCGGGCGTGGACGCGGGTGCCTTTGCCGGGCGTGGAGGAAACGGAAAGTTCGCCGCCCACCAGGTGCAGACGTTCTCGCATGCTGATGAGGCCGAGTCCTGGGGCAGAACTCGCTCGCTCGGAGTCGAAGCCGATGCCATCGTCTATCACGGTCAAATCGAGCTCGGTTCCGGTACCGGTCAACGCCACCGTTGCATGAGCTGCGTTGGCATGCTTGGCAGTATTGTGCAGTGACTCCTGGATGACCCGCAGAAATGCCAGAGCGAGCGTTCCATCCAGTTCATTGGGCACATGGTCACAGGTGCAGTCGACAGTGATCTTGAATCGTTCGGCGACCTCACGGCAATGACTCTTGACCGCGATGGCCAGGCCGAGGAACTCCAGTTCCGCCGAGTGGAGCTGGTGGGAAAGCCGGCTTACCTTCTCGGCTACAGCCTGGATCTGGTCGGCCAGCTGCGGCGCTCCGGGATGAGTAAGCCCCGACTTGCCAGAGACGGTCCGTCCGGCTCGCAGCATCTGTATCTTCAGCACCGCCAGGGATTGACCGATGTCGTCATGCAGCTCCCGGGCAATACGAGTGCGCTCCAATTCCTGTGCGTTGATCAGGCGCCGGGCGACTTCCTCGCGCGCCCGCTCTGAATTGCGCAGCGCCCGGCGCGCCCGCCGCAAAGGGGTCAAATCCTCGAACGCTACCAGGAGATGGTCGGGCTGGTTGGTCGCGGCATCGCGGACCAGGGAGAAGAAGGCCTTCACCCAGATTTGCTGGCCATCTCTGCGCTCACCGCTCATTCCAGAAGCGTAGACAGGTATCTCCCCGGAGAGCAGGCGGAAGCGCTCCTCACGCTCTGCGTCCGTATTGTGCGCCCGGAGCACCTGGGTCACTGCAGTTCCGAGCAGTTGGTCCGAGGAGAAGCCGAGCAGGTCACACAGCGGCGCATTGACGGCCATCCAGTCGCCAGTGAGAGTCAGCCGCGCAATACCGGCGGCCAGGTTTCCAAGAATGGTGCGATGCGAACTGTCCTGCAGGATAGAGAAACAGTCCCGGTCTAGTAGAAGGTCTTCCATCTGCGAGGATCGAATTCGTGCAACTCGAACCTCGTGAACATTATACAGAGAGCGTAGGTTCGGGGGAGTGACCCTTGGAAAACCGGCAGGCGGAAATTACTGGCAAATCGCCCTAAATTTTCCTTGCAGGTCAGGCAGTTTTGCTAGTGGCCGGAAGGTGTAAAGACGGTTAACGTAGAAACGTCGTGTGTGGAATCGCCGCCATGGTTTCAGAAGGTCGCAAGCGTCGTACGAATTCGGTGAGAGTGGTTCTCGCCGACGACAATCCAGCTATGCTGGAGACGTTGGCGGGGATGCTTGGCCCGCGGTACGTGATTGCGGCAAGCGCGTCTTGCGGGGCCTCGGCGTTTACCCAGGCCGTGGATGCGGATCCCGACATTCTAGTGCTGGACGTTTCCCTGGGTGACATGACCGGGTTTGACGTCGCCAGACGCTTAAAGAAGGCGGGGTCTACCGCCAAGATCCTTTTTCTGTCGGTACACGAGAATCGTGAGTTCGTGCGAGCCGCCTTCGATGCAGGTGCGTCCGGCTACGTGTTTAAGTCGCAGATCAGCCTTGATCTGCTCAAGGCGCTGAAGGCTGTTTCAAAAGGGGAGCGCTTCGTTCCCGTCGGCTCGATGATTCTGAACGACTAGACGCTGTTGCTCTCCCAGAAAGTTCTTTCGCCAAGCCTTACTACCGCAAATTCTGAGTTGCCGTGTCCCCGGTAGAGCGTGCCTTCAGGCACGCGTTCTGCCCAGCTTCCTTTTTCATTTCACTTAAGCCACCGAGTCTATTTGGGGCGCGGCGGGACGTGGCGCTGAAGCGCCGATCTACCCGATGTCAGTTGGGCATACGGCGATGTTGGAACTGCTCTGGGCTCTTGAAACGCTCCGAGCGCTTTTGTGGTTCGCAATCGCTCACATCACACCTGCGATGTGACGCCTGGACTTGCGTTCGTGCAAGTCTGGAATAGAGTTGACGTAGAAAGCCTACCGTCTTCAGGAGGTGGCGTGATGCTCGAAGCTCTCCACGATTCCGCGCCGAAGCCTTTCGCGGAAACCAGCGCACAAGCGAATCGCCTCAAGCAGGCTTTTAGCGAAGCCGTGGACGATCTCTGTGACAAGTGGATTGACGCCGTCAAACATGGTCGGCGGGCGGTGTCCGATCTGGCGGAAGACTGCGATTATGCGGTCAAGAAGCGGCCTCTGGCATCGGTTGCCGGTGGCGCAGTGGCCGGCCTTTTGCTGGGTGCAGTCATCGGCTGGGCCATCGGACGTCGTCTCTAGTTGTCTTGTGCGAGGTGCGCAGACGCAACAGGGCGCTGCGGCACAGAAAGCGACCTCCGCTGTGCCGCAGCGCCGTTGACAATGGTTTCTCTTCCGGGCTCTGGCCCACCGTGCCGCAGACAGGAGTTCGTTATGCCGCTCAATAAGCTCAGAACGTTTCTCGATTCCCATCATGTGAAGTACGTTGTCATCTCTCACTCCAAGGCGTTCACCGCGCAGGGCATCGCTGCCGTCTCGCACATTTCCGGCAAGGAGCTGGCCAAGACCGTCATCGTAAAACTGGATGGCGCACTGGGCATGGCCGTCCTGCCCGCCTCGTTCCAGGTCGATTTGCTGGCGCTTAAGAAGGCGGTCGGGGTGCGCACGGCGGACCTGGCCAGCGAACGCGAGTTCAAGCAGCACTTTCCCGACTGCGAGACGGGAGCCATGCCCCCCTTCGGCAATCTGTATGGCATCCCGGTTTATGTGGACGAGACGTTGACCCGCGACAAGGAGATCGCCTTCAACGCCGGCTCGCACTACGAGCTGATCAAGCTGGCCTATGCCGACTTCGAGCAGCTGGTGCAGCCGCTGGTGCTGGATTTTGCGGCGATACCGGTGGGAGTTCACGCCTAGCCGCATCGGTTCCTGGGGGGCGGCACACTTGCGCGTCGTCGGGACGCGGAGGCGTGCGCCGACGATGTGCCGCTCCCAGGCGTCTGTACGCGGATGAAGCTAACGGCAATCTCCCGTATCCGCCGCAAATGAAGACGCGGTACTCCGCGCAGGGGGTGCGATCCCGGCGGAGTACCGCGCACTCGGTGGGTTGCGGTCTGGAGAACCGGCGCGCCTTACCCGTCAGCGGGGCCCTGGGCTACCCGGAGGCGGTAGCGCAACGCTGACCTGGTGACGCGCCGGTCGCAGACTCCGTCAGGCTCCCTGCTTGGCATGCAACACGCGGAAGGTGCTGCCGCCGTTACCCCACACGAGAACCAGCGCGTCCTGCCCCTTTGGCACGGAGGACAGCGCCTTTTGCACATCCGCAGCATCCGGCGTCTGGTGCCGGTCCACGCTGATGATGACCTCTCCCGGCGCCAGTCCGGCATCGTCGGCCGGACTTCCCGGCTGGACCCGCTGAATGACTGCGCCCTTCACACTGTCGGGAGCGCCGATCTGCTGACGCACATCTGGTGTAAGGTCGGCGATTCCGACGCCCCACCGCGGCTTGCCGTTCTGGCCGCTGGCATTTTCACTGCCTTGACCATTGCGGCTGCCCATGGCCTCGAGGGTGACCGGTACGGACATGCCATTGCCATCACGCATCACTTCCAGCGTAACCTTGGTGTCAGGCTGTTTCTGGCTGACTTCCATCTGCAGCTGTCCAGCATCCGTGACCTTCTGACCGTTGAGTTCGGTGATGACATCGCCGACTTTGAGTCCGGCCTTGGCGCCGGGCGAGTCGGGCTCAACCTGCGTGATCACGGCTCCGCGATTGTCCTTCAGGTCGAAGAACTTCGCGTTTTCCGGCGTGACATCGGTAATACCGATGCCCATGTAAGCATGGCTCACCTTGCCGAACCGAATCAGCGAATCTACGGTTGGCTGCACGATCTGGGTGGGAATAGCAAAACCCATTCCGGAGAACGAACCGGAGGGCGAGATGAGGAAGGTGTTGATGCCGATGACTTCTCCACGGGCATCCACTAGCGGGCCGCCGGAGTTGCCCGGATTGATCGCGGCATCGGTCTGGATGAATTCTCCGGGCTTGCGCGGGTCATCACTGTAAAGGTTCGAGCGGTTCAGAGCGCTGATGATGCCGCGGGTCACGGTGAATCGCATTCCGAAGGGATTACCAAAGGCCAGCACGGTCTGGCCCGGCTTCAGGTCTGCCGAGTTGCCCATGGGAATGTTGGGAAAGTTGCTGCCGTCGATCTTGATTACCGCCAGGTCGGTTAACGGATCGGTTCCAATCAGTTTCGCGGTAAGAATGCGGCGGTCGCTCATGGTGACGCGAATCTCGGTGGCGCCTTCTACTACGTGGTTGTTGGTCACGATGTAACCGTTGGGCGAGATGATCACACCGCTGCCGATGCCATGCTCAAACTGCGGCTGCCGCGGCTGCATTTGTCCAAACGGCATGCCGAAGAATTGTTGGAGACCGCCGAATGGATCACCTTGATCATTCTGGTCGTCTCCCTGTTGCGCGACCGGCTGCGCCTTCACCTTGGAGGTGACCGCCACATTGACGATGGCCGGTGTTACGCGCGCAGCCACCGTCTCCATGGCTTCGTCGAGCGAGAGCAGGGGAGCGATCTTGCTGTCGTCCAGCGGCGTCGCATTCGACATTGCTGCTCCCGGCGACGCGTGCAGCGGACGAATTGTTTCGTACCCAATGAAGGAACCAGCTAGAGCGAGCGCCAGCACTGCGACTGCACTGCGCCTGATGGTTGCGTTCCACTTTGTTTTGATCCACGTTCTCATGTCAGTTGCTTCTCCTAAATGATTAGTTGTTGTCTATGCAGAAAGGGCAGCGAGCCGCTTTCCTGCCTATATCTTTTTGGGGTTGCTTACGGGTGCAGCGCGCGGTGTAAAGCTCACAAAGCGGTAGATGCTGTAGGCCAACATCGACTCGCCTCTTGCGTCGTAGACCCGCTGCTGCATGACGACCAGAACCACTTCTTCCTGAATCTCGCGCGGCTCGAATCGAGCGCGATTGACGGGTAGCTTCGCGGCTACCGCAGTCGCTCCGGTGATCGCGGATTTCCGCGCTACTGGATTCGCCGGCTCTGAGGTATTCCTGGCGCTTTGAAGCGGAGAAGCGACATCCGGATGAAACATCGCATTCGTGATGCGGGGAGCTGCGGACGCAGCTGACTTCCGCAGCGAGGCGGCGTGAAACGCGGCCTGTTGGAGCGAACCGTAATTGCTCGGGATCGAGGCGCTGGAGACAGCCGGGGCTTGATTCTCAAAGCTAACCAGCCTGGGCGTCAGAGGTGAGGCCACAGAGACTGCCATGGCGGCGACCGCGAGCACGGTGAATACCGGCTTGCGAACCGTGGTGGCGGCAGGGCGTTGGCTGTCCAGGATCTGGGTTACCCGCAAAGTTGTCTGGCGTGCCCGGCCGATGGCTGCCTGGACAAACTGGATCCCGCGATGCAACAAACCCTTTTCAGTCAGCGACACCAGGCATTCGGCATAGGCCCGTGGATTCGCGGTGCGTGCCAGCACGATGTCGTCGCAGGCCATCTCCCGCTCCAGCGAAAGCCGCGAGTCGATCCACCATACCGCCGGATGAAAGAAGAACACCGCCCGCAAAATCTTCTGCGTAAGATTCGTCCAATCGTCCCAACGCGTCAGGTGAGCCAGTTCATGAAAGAGAATCGAGTTCAGTTCCGCTTCGCTGAGCTCTTCCATCGCCCAGGTAGGGAATACGATAGCCGGCTTGAAGAAGCCGATCGCGGCGGGAACATTCACTGAATCAGATGTACAGAGCACCACGGGCCGCTTGCTGTTGCAGCTTTCCATGGTCTGGAGCAGTGCAGGGTGGATGCTCTCGCGGTCAAGCGCTGTGCACGAGCGACGGAACTGGATCAGCCGAAGCAGTCCGGCTACAACCTTGAGCACTCCCAGGAGCGCAATCGTGGCCCACGCAGCAAACAGGTACAGAGCCCATGAATAGGGAAGCGTGAGGCCGGTGTGCGAGGTGACTTGAGCAGAAGAGAGGTGACGGCCAACGAATCCAGCCACGGGCAAAGTGGCAATTGCGAGCAGCGCCGAAAACCAGACAGCAAATCGGGTGACCGAGCCGGTGCGGCCACCGAATCGGAGCCAGATCCACGCCACAAACGCAATGGCGATTCCTAAAACCAGGCAGTTTGCCAGCTGCTCAGCTAAGCCCTGGGCCACGGTCTGCGAAATCCATGCCAGGCTCATCGTCCCTCCGGCCCTTTCCCGTAGTCCTCCAGCAGTTGCCGAAGCCGGCTAAGCTCATGCCCATCAATCGCTTTATCTTCCAATAGGTTGAGAAGCAATAGCTCATGCGAATTCTTAAATAAGCGCTGCACCAGGTGCTGAACCTCGGAACGGGTTGCCGCCGCCCGTTCGATGACCGGGCTGTACACATGGGCGCGGCCATCCTTCATATGTTGGACGTAACCCTTCTTCTCCAGGATGCGTATCGTCGTCAGAACGGAGTTATAAGCCAGCGGTGTCTCTCCTGACAGTCCGTCGAGCACCTGCTGCACCGTGCAGGGACCTTTGTCCCAAAGCACGTTCATAAGGCGAAGCTCAGCTTCGGTTAGGGTGGCGGACTGTCTCGGCGGCACGGGCGAAGCTCCTTGATGCGACTCAACCAGATAGACTGGCTATACGCGATTAGACGCGGGTTTTTGCGGAAGGTAACTAATGAATTAGTTGGATTATCACCTTACGCCCGGGGGCTTCATCTGTACCCCCGCACCGCGCTCGGCTAACGCGGCTCGCTCCACGAGAAATGTGAAGATTTACCGTCGGAAGCAGTGTAAGCTGCTAGTCGCAAAGGGATTACATAGGGAAGGAGCCATCCAACTCCAATGGCTGCCCCAGTCAAAGCTTCTGCCGTCGAATCCGCGAGAACAAGCAAACGAAGTAATGAGCTCCAACCCCGGATCGCGGGACATCTCGGGCACTTCGATCTTCGTGTTCCCGGCGATCCTTGGGAGAACCGTCGCAACAAAGGCAAGGCCCTTCGGCTTCAGACGCCGCGAGAAGTTCACGGCGAGTGGAAGCCAGCCCAAGGCCGCCCTAATCCGCTTGCCTTGCTGGCCAAGAGCAACGAAGGGCGCCAGCCCGACCTGATACCCCTGCGCATGGGACGCATGGCAGCCTCGCCGTTTACCTATCTGCGTGGGGCAGCCTGTGTGATGGCTTGGGATCTGGCCCAGATACCCACGAGCGGCATCAACTCGGTAATCGATGGCGACGCCCACGTGAACAACTTCGGGCTGTTCGGTACTCCGCAGCGCGACATCGTCTTCGATCTGAACGATTTCGATGAAGCCACCATCGGACCCTGGGAGTGGGACCTGAAGCGGCTGACGGCCAGCCTGAATGTCGCAGCCCGCGAAAACGGATTGAACCGCCGCGAACGTCGCGACGCCGTACTGCGTTGCGTGCAAGGTTATTGCTGGAATGTTGAGCGCTTGCAGGGCATGGGAATACTCGACATCTGGTACCTGCATGCCTATCCCGGCCGCAAGAATCTTCTCCTGCAGATCGATCCCAAGGCGGAAGCCGTGGTCAAGAAGTCCGTTGCCAAGGCAGTTCAGCAAACCAACGCGAATCTGTTGATGAAGATCTGCGAACGCGGCGTGAACGGAGCTTGGCGATTGCGCGAAGATCCTCCGCTGCTCACGCGAATCGATCAGGCCACGAAAGAAAAGATCATCGATGGCTTGAATGCCTATGCCGATACCTTGACTCGCGAACGCCGCTTCATGTTGAGCCGCTACCATGTCGTGGACGTGGGTCATCGAGTGGTCGGGGTTGGCAGCGTTGGAACCCGCGCTTACCTGGTACTGCTGATGGGCAACGGAGACACCGATCCACTTTTCCTGCAAGTGAAGGAGGCAACGGTGCCGGCGCACGGACCGCACTTGCCGCCTCTGGAGAAAGAGTTCGACCATCAAGGCAAGCGAGTCGTAATGGGCCAGCGGGCGCTGCAAGCCTCCAGTGACATCATGCTGGGCTGGACCGTCATCGATGGCCGTCCTTTCTATGTCCGCCAGATGAAGAACATGAAAGGATCGATACCGATCGAGTGGCTCACTGGCGAGGCCTTCTATTTCTACGGCTGGGCCTGCGGAACGATTCTGGCGCGAGCCCACGCCCGTACCAGCGACGCTGCTCTCATCGCCGGCTACTGCGGAAGCACAGGGGCGCTCGGCCAGTCGATGGCACGTTGGGCCGAGGCCTACGGCGACCAGACCGAGCGCGACCATGCCGCGCTGGTCGAAGCCATAAAAAAAGGACGCGTCAAAGCGATCCTGGGAGTCTAGGTCATCGACAACGAATGACGCAAAGCTCGTCATCGCAACTGACAAGGTTGATCGACGCGAAACACGACTTCGGCCCCGGCTCAGCCGCGAGGACGGAACGCCTTCTGACGATGTTGCGTCAGGCGAAGTTCCACGACGCTGAGTCGCTGCTGCATTTCCACGACACGTTGCTGTTTCTGCGCGCCTTTCCGCAAAGCCGCAAGGTTGCGGAGCAGGCAGAGCGCCTGCTGCGCAACATCGAGCCACACATGCGGCGACTCGAAGCTTCCGGAGCCGACCTCGGGCTCTTCGATTCGGAGGAGTTTTCCGGCATTGCCGGTACGGTCATTCGCGACACTCGAACCCTTGATCTGGTGCGCTGGCTGGTCGAGCGACACCCGCGCGATGTGACTATCGAGTGGGACTTCGAAAAGCAATCGCGACGCCTGGCCGTGATTCTGCCTAACCTGGTTCCGCTGCTCGCGGACGATTCGTTTGTCGAGGCCGACACACCCTACGGCGAGTTGATGACGCTGGCCTCGGGCGGTGAGCAGCCATTGGCACGATGGTTGACCGAAGGATTCAGCAAACTGCCGCTTCCATCATTGGTGAGAACCGGACTCTATGACGGTCTCGAAATCGAGTTCGCCTGGAAACTCGATGGCTCACCGGCCAGCCGAACCCTCGCTCGCAGGCCGGTGCGGCAACTGTTTGTGCATGAGGCACCATTGCTGCAACGCAAGCAGGTTTCCCTGCACGATGAGCTGCAGTCGCCGGACCTGCCAATCCGCAGGCTCGATCGGAAAGATGGCGAGAACTTGCTGGACTTCGTGCGTGACGCGCTGACCGTACGTTATCGCGAGTTGCACGGCACGACACATTGCGATCCAAAGAACGTCTATGAGGCGGACGTGGGGCGCGGTGTGCTGATTTATCTCTGGGGCCTGCCGCCCGACTGGCGGCTGCCGCTGCGCGGCTATTACGCCGGACTGACCGTGAAAAACGGGGTTCCGATCAACTACATCGAAGCCATCGGATTGTTCGAGTGGCTGGAGATAGGTTTCAACACCTTCTATGCATTTCGCGAAGGCGAGACGGCATGGGTGTACTCCAAGGTGATCCATCTGCTTCACCAGGTTGCCGGCGCAACCTGCTTCTCGGTCTACCCCTATCAGCTTGGGCACGAGAATGAAGAAGCCATCGCCTCTGGCGCCTTCTGGTTCTACCGCAAACTCGGGTTCCGTCCCGGCCGCCCTGATTTGCTGGCGCTCACGCAGAGGGAAGAAGCGAAGATGATGCGCGATCTGAAGCATCGTACTTCGGCCCGGACGCTCCGCCGGCTTGCCGCCGGGCACGTCTTCTTCGAGTTTGGTGAGACGCCGCCAGGATTGTGGGATCGCTTCTCCGTTCGAAACATCGAGCGAGCCGTGCTGCGCCATATGGCCGCGAAGTTCAAGGGTGACGCTGAGGCGATGCGTGCGAGGAGTACCAAGGACCTGGCGCGGCTGTTGGATGTCGATCTGTCGACTTGGCGTCCTTCAGCGCAGCAAGCCTTCACCGACTTCGCGTGTGTGCTCTCGCTCGTGCCGGGACTGAAGAATTGGACGGCACGGGACAAGAACCTGCTGGTTGACATTATCAGGGCGAAGGCCGGTACCGATGAAACCCGATTTTTGCGGCTCATGCAGGGTCATGCGAAGTTGAAGGATGCATTGCTGCGACTGGGATCTGCAGGAGTTCCGGTCTGAAGGGGGACTAACACTTGGGGAAGGGAGCCTAAAACTGCGGGACAAAAAGAAAAGGCTGTGACTTTGGTTATGCTCTAGCCGCCAGCTCCTGCGAGGGAGCCCACGGCGTGGACGCATGTACCGTCACAGCCCTTGATGCGATCACTGCTTTCGCAGTTCCGAACCCCGGCAGACATCTCGCAACGCTGTCGGTTTTTTCGGGTCCGGTCGTTCCGCGGGTCGCCCCGCTGAACGGATCACCCAGCCTACTTCGGGTCGGCAACTTATTAGAAACCGTCCCTTTCGACCGTCGACATCACGAATCCTAATACAGAAAGCACAATTGTCAACGCCCAAGGCTGGTGCAAATGCAGGAATTCTTTCACCGCAGAATCTCACTCGAAAGTCACTGAAAAACCATCAGTTGCAGAAGAGAGCTGGGGACGCCAGGGAATTTTCACATCTTATTCACAGAAGAGAGCCGTCGAATCTGGCTCGACGCGGAGGAACCAGAAGAGGCTCTTGACGTAGCCCGCAAGGTAGGTCATCTTGAAGGAAGTCACGCGATGCCAGCTCTGGTAGCCTACGTCGACGGTGGTTCCCACGGAAACCCGGGGCCGTCGGGCGTTGGAGTCGTGATCGAGGATCCCGGCGGCGAAACCATTCGCATCTCCAAATGGATTGGCCATCAGGACAATAATGTGGCCGAGTACATCGCCCTGCTGGAAGCCCTCCAGCATGCGGTGGTCGCCAAGGCCGAGGCGCTGCACGTCTTTTCCGACTCCGAAATCGTGGTGAAGCAGATGACTGGACAGTACGTCTGCCGCAGCCCGCGGCTGTACTCGCTGAACTGGACTTGCCGCAAGCTGGCCCGCTCGCTGGATTTCTCGATCGCCCACATCGACCGGGAATCCAACTCTGAAGCCAATGGCTTGGCTCTGCACGCCGTGCGGCGGGCTGAACGCGAGTAGAAATCAAGGTTTTGACGAGATCGCTAAGTGCGGCTCGTCAGTTGACGCTCTTGTCCTGTGTCTGGCGCGGCGACAGCTTGCGTTGGACGTAGGCCACGTGGCCATCTTCCATCTCGGCCAATTCCTGATAAAGCCTCTTCAGCGGACCTTCCGAGGTGTGACTCGCGAGATTGGCATAGTAGCTTTGTGCGTTGACTTCGGCGGTAAGCGCCACTTGCAGCGCCCGGTCCCTGGCCTGTGACCTCTCTGTATCGCGCACCGGCGCGAAGACGTCGCCATCGTCGAGCTTCGGAACCTCGATCATGTCGTGCAGGTCTTCCTCGGTCAGCGAGCAACTGGACGTTCCGTACTGCTCCATGTATTTGCTTTGCAACAAGGAGCTATGGTGCTTCTCTTCCACCGCCATGTCCCAGAAGACGCTGGCGATCTCCAGCGAATCACTGTCGCCGAACTCAACGAACATTTCGGCAAAGCGATGGTAGATCTCGGCGTTGCGCTCTTCAATGAAGATGGCGACGTGCAGCGCTTCTTGCGGATCAAGGGAAGCGAAAGCCCGTTTCATGAGGCACTCCAGCAGGCAAAGGCCAGTTCCTAAATTCTAACGGCGATCGTGCAATAGTCCGCGCAGGAGAAGCGATCTTTCTGCGGTAATTCCCAAAAGGGGAATATCGACGGTGGCCTTGCGGGTGGCGAGCGTTACACTGCCTGTTTGGCGCGATCCGCCTCGATCCTGGCGATCGTACGTTTCAGCCAGTGCTTGACGTTCTCCCGCAGTTCCTCTTCCGACTGGGGACTCTCGACGGTGACGCCCTCACGATTAAGCGGAATGTGGTGGCAAGGCACATCTTCCGTGCGGTACTGCTCCGGAACAAAGTCGTACAGCACGCACTCGTGACAGGTGTGCGGGCGGGTCGGATCTCCATGATTGGGGCAGGTCAGCGAGTCCTGAAAGACGGATGCCGGACCCCAGGGAGTGCTGTACCAATTCCCGTAGCCACCCTGTTCCAGAAAATTGAGCTCATACCGCAAGACTTCGAGCACGTCGCGCTTGTCCTCTGACATACCGCCTCCCAAGCAGGCGCCTATGCTTGCGCCTTCCTCATTGCTTCGATTGTGTTCTGAGGCTGCACAGCCTAGCTGTGATTCACCTCACCAAGGGGTGTGATCGATGCCCGCGCACCACTCCTATAATTTCTACTCTTTAAATTTCATACAAAACGTGACCTAGGTCACAGCCGGGCTGTGACATCTCTGGCATGGTGAGGGGGTCTGGCGAGGAAGCCATGGATTTCAGCATCGATTTCGATCAGCGGCCGTTTGTAGCAATTTGGGAAACTACCCAGGCCTGCGACCTGGCTTGCGTTCATTGCCGTGCCTGCGCCCAGCCGGCGCGCAGCCCGTTGGAACTGAATACCGATGAAGCGAAGCGGCTCATCGATGACATCGCGGCCATGCAGGTGCCGGTATTCGTGTTGACGGGAGGCGATCCGCTCAAACGGCCCGACATCTTCGACCTGGTGCAATATGCCTCCGAGCGCGGAGTTCGTATCTCGCTGACGCCAAGCGCGACCCCGCTGCTGACACGCGAAAGCATCGTGCGCCTGAAGCAGTGTGGGCTGGTCCGGCTGGCCGTATCGCTCGACGGACCGACAGCGGAGATTCACGACGCCTTCCGGCGCGTGCCTGGGTCCTACCAGTGGACGCTGGACGCGGTTCGGTGGGCGCGCGAAATCGATTTGCCGGTGCAGATCAACACCACCATCACCCGGCACAACCTGAGCCAGCTCGACGACACCATCGCCTTGCTGCAACAGCTCGACATCGCGTTGTGGAGCGTTTTCTTCCTGGTGCCCACCGGCCGGGGGCAGAGTATCGATCTGATCTCGGACGAAGAGTTCGAGCAAGTCTTCGAAAAGTTGTATCAGACTTCACAGCGGGTCCTGTTCGACATTAAGAGCACCGAAGCGCAGCACTACCGGCGATTCTTGGTGCAGCGCCGCACCGAGTTCCGGCAGGAGCAACGGAAGGCGGGCGCCGGCCCCTTCCGCATGCCGCATTTCCTGCAGTCGCCCATGGGAACCATGACGCCGGACGGAATTGGCCGCGCACCCCGCGGGATTAACGACGGCAAGGGTTTCGTTTTTATCTCGCATGCCGGAGAGGTCTACCCGAGCGGCTTCCTGCCGGTTTCCGGCGGAAACGTGCGCAGCCAATCGCTGTCCAGCATTTATCGCGACTCGGCGGTATTCCGCGCTTTGCGCGACAGCAATAATCTGCAAGGGAAATGCGGCCGCTGCGAGTTTCGCGAGATATGCGGCGGCTCCCGTGCCCGCGCCTATGCCATCACGGGAAACATGTTTGCCGAAGAGCCTTGCTGCGTATATGAGCCCAAGCGGCTCGAGGTGTTGTCCGACGCCGGGCCTAAGCCCCTTTCTGCATTGCCGTCTCGCCTATAAGTTCAGCTCTGCCGAAGAATCTCCGCCGCCGGCAGAAACGGCAGAGTCTCCTTTGCTTTTCTACTTCAAGAAATCTTCGCGGGGTTGCCGAGGCATCGGCGAGAGACAGTATCATGATGTTTCGTCCACTCGTGCCTGTCACGAGTCGCGGCAAGATCTGGCCATGAAACAGTGGGACGCCATCGTCGTGGGTGCCGGCCCGGCGGGTTGTGCCGCTGCGTATGATCTCGCCACCAGCGGCATGGAGGTCCTGCTGCTCGACCGCTGCGACTTCCCGAGACGCAAAGCCTGTGCGGGCGGGCTGACCATCAAAGCCGTGCGCGCCCTGCGCTACTCGATTAAACCGGTCGTACGAGCCAAGGTCAAGCACATCCAAGTCAGCAAACAGCTTGCCGATGCGGCGCTGTTGCGCAGCTCGCAGCCCGTCTGCCTGATGACCGTCCGGGAAGAACTTGACGCCTTTTGCCTCGCTCAAACCATCCAGGCAGGCGCGCAGTTTCGCAGAATCGGCGGAATTCAAAGCATTGCGGAACTTGAGGAGGACGTAGTTCTAACGACCGATGAGGGAGAGTTTCGTGCGCGCTTCCTGATCGGAGCCGATGGCGCAAACAGTCGTGTGCGCCAGTTGATGGGTGGCGCGGCCTGGTTTCAGCAAGGATTTGCTCTCGAGACCAATCTGCCGCACTCGGCGCCGCCGGCTGCGATGAGTTTGGATTTTGGCGCGGTCGGCGATGGATACGGTTGGGTCTTTCCCAAGGGAGAGCACGTCAACGCCGGACTCTACAGTCATGCCGGAGAGCAGAAGATCACGCGACGCGACCTGGAAGGCTACGTCCGCCGGAAACTTGGAAGCGAAGTCTCAGGTCCGGTGATCGGCCAGTATCTCGGCATGGGTGGTTGCGACGATCAGCGCGTGCCGCGCCGGGTGTTTCTCGTGGGAGACGCCGCCGGGTTGGTCGACCCGCTGACTGGGGAAGGCATCTACAACGCGATCGCGAGTGGACAGGCTGCGGCGCGCGCCATCTGCTCTGAGCTCGACGGAGGTGCGAGGGCAGGGCAGGTCTTCACGGATGCGCTGCAGGAAATGCGGCTGGATTTGGCGCTCTCCCGGCGGGCCGCCAGAAAATTCTACGGCAATCTCGATTGGGGGTACTCTGCTTTGACGTTCCCGGTCGTGCGTCACGTTGCCCTCCGGACATACCTGCAAGGACTGAATTTCGGCCGGGCACTGAAACGCTATTCGTTTGTGGTGCCGTACCTGGCGGCGAAAGGCGAAGGCGAGCTGCAAACCGGCCAGATTGAGTAGATTTCGAAAGACGTTTTCGCCCCGCTGCCCGGTTACGCGCTCTTCTCGACGTAAACGGCGGTTCCGTAAGCCAGCACCTCGGTAACGCCATTCATGATTTCGGTAGCGTCATAGCGCATGCCGATAACGGCATTGGCGCCCAGTTCTGCCGCGTGCGCCAGCATGAGGTCGAACGCATGTTCGCGAGTCTGCTCGCACAGATTGGTAAGCAGCGTGATGTTACCGCCAATCAGGGTTTGCAGGCCCGCACCGATGGTGCCCACGATGGAGCGCGAACGGACGATGATGCCCCGCACCAGTCCGAGATTACGCACGATGGTATAGCCGTCCAGCACAAACGCGGTGGTGACCATGTTGTGCGGAACCATGTTGCCGCCGCTGGCGCGAGTGCTCATTGCCGTCCACCTCCGAAACTTTCGAGGCAGCATATCACGGTCAGACGAAGCTATCGTCGTAGGGATGAGGAGTGGTCGGCCAGCGCCGCTGCTTGCGCGGCAGCATGGATTTGATGAACAGGATCGTAAGCAGCACAATGATCAGGCGGAGCATGACGTTCCTCGGATTTGCCCGCGCCGAGTGAGCGCGGAGCGAATCTGGGAATTACATCGGCAAATGCTGTGTTCACATGAGACGGCAGAATTGAAGGTGCGATAAGCTGGAGAAGCATCTTGCAGAATTGGTGACCCCTTTGATTCAAGGAGCGGAATCGCAGTCCTCGGCCAGGAAGGAAAACTCGTTTCTCACCGTCCTGTCTCTCAGCTTTGTTCTCGGCATGGCCGTGGGCATCGCGGTCTATTTCCTGTGGAAGGCCGATCCGGTGGGATTGCAGTTTCCCCATCCACTCTTTCTAGCGACTCTGGTAGTGTGTCCGGCGTTCATCCTGTCGATCGCCGGCACAACAGGCGTGCAACCAGCGCTGGCCGTGGTGCTGCTGGCAGGCACAATTCCCTTTGCCAATGGATGTCTTTACGCCGGCGCAGCCGCCGGCCTGTACGCTGCGATCACGACTGTGCTGAAGCGGAAAAGGTCTCGCTAAGGCGGTTAGCCTGCCGGTTGCTGCTGGGTCATGCAGTGCAGCGCGCCCAGTCCCCAGATGAGGTCGCCGCAGTAAATCCCGACGATCTTTCGCCTGGGCATCAACTCGGCCAGGATATTGAGTGCAATGCGGTCGTTGGGATCGTCGAACACCGGCACCAGCACAAGGTTGTTTGCGATGTAGAAGTTGGCGTAGCTGGCCGGCAGCCTTTGTCGGCGGAAATGCACCGGCGCCGGCATCGGCAGCTTGACCACCCGCAACGGCTTGCCCACCTGATCGGTGCTCTTCGTTAGCTTGCGGTAGTTCTCCTGCAGCGGCTCGTGATTCGGGTCGTTGCGATCGGGCTCGTAAGCGGTCACGATGGTCGACGGTCCGACGAATCGCGCGATGTCGTCCACATGGCCGTGGGTGTCATCGCCGGCAATGCCGCGCCCCAGCCAGATCACCTTCTTCACCCCAAGATAATCGGCGAGACACTGCTCAAGCTGTTCGCGTGAGAGCCCCGGGTTGCGCTGCTGGATGTCGCTGAGCTGGCACTCTTCCGTGGTCAGCAGGGTTCCGCGACCGTTCACATCGATGCTGCCGCCTTCCAGCACCACACGGCGCGGCTGGCCATCCACATGCACGAGAGGTTTCCACGCTGGAAGGCGCAGGCGGGCGGCTATCTCGGACGAGAGCGGAGCGTCGAGTTGCCAGTCGTCATACTTCGCCCACGCATTGAAGCGCCAGGCCGTGGCAGCGATCGTGGGTAACCCGTCATCGCGGGTCCGCGTGCGGCGGACGAAGATTGGGCCGGAGTCGCGCGTCCAAACACGGTTGGTCGGTAGGCGAACGAAACTGATATTTCCGGCGCGCTTTCCTGGCTTGGCCGACTTTCCGGGCATTACATTTGCACGTACCAGCACCTCACGAGCGGTGGCTTCGGACTCTTCATCCGCGACCAGGATGTTCACCCGCTCCTCGCGCGAGAGGTGACGAACGATCTCGGCATAGACCCAGGGAATCGGCTCAAACTTGTCGGGCCAGTCCTCGCGGTTGTGCGGCCACGCGATCCACGTAGCGGCGTGCGGCTCCCACTCGGCCGGCATGCGATAGCCGAGAGCGGCGGGTACTTGCGAAAGTTGCGCGAAAGTTCTCAAGAATATCGATGAAAGGGCGCGGCTGCCGTGCCGAACCGTTCAAAAGAAGATCAGGGGCTTCAGCCCCGTTCTGTCCATCACTTATGTCAAGAATCTCTGCGTGATCGCCCCATAAGCATCAATGCGGCGGTCGCGCCAGAAAGGCCAGTTGCGGCGAACCTCCTCGATATGGTGAAGGTCCACTTTTGCGACCAGCACTTCCTCCTTGTCATGGGAAGCTTGTGCGATCACCCGTCCGAAAGGATCAGCGACGAACGAGCCGCCCCAGAACTCCAGTCCCTTGCCCGGAGCCTCATTGCCGCGAATGTTGCCGGTCTCGAAGCCCACGCGATTGGGCACTGCGACATACACGCCGTTGGCGATGGCATGCGCCCGCTGAATCGTTCGCCAGGCATCGTATTGCACTTCGCCGTACTCGGCCTTCTCGTCGGGATGCCAGCCAATCGCCGTCGGATAGAAGATCACGTTCGCGCCCTGCAGCGCAGTCAGGCGTGCGCCTTCGGGATACCACTGATCCCAGCACACCAGCGTACCGAACTTGCCGTAGTCGGTTTCGAAAGCCTTAAACCCAAGATCGCCGGGCGTGAAGTAATACTTTTCGTAATAAAGCGGATCGTCGGGAATATGCATCTTGCGATAGATGCCGTCGAGCTTGCCGCCGCAGTCGATGATCGCCGCCGTGTTGTGATACACGCCGGGCGCGCGCCGCTCGAACAGCGAGGCCTCGATGGTCACGTTCAACTCCCGCGCCACCTCGCCCAAACGCTTGGTGGTCGGCCCCGGAATCGGTTCGGCGAGATCGAAGAAGGCTATCTCCTCACGCTGGCAGAAGTACTGAGTCAGGAACAGCTCGGGCAGGCAAATGAGTTCCGCGCCCATGGCAGCGGCATCGCGAATATGGGCGATGGCCCGTTCCAGGTTCTGCTCAGGCTCGGGCGTGCAGGACATTTGCACAACGCCGATGGTGAAGTCACGTTCCGCCAAATCGCCTCCGTCCCAGAGAATGATTTTCAAGAATAGCACCTCGCGCGCGCCTGTCAGCGTCCCGCGTCAGGTCACAATCCCGGGATTGTGAACGAGCGATGAATGCCGTCGCCGACTCCCCGCAAGCTGCATTGACGGATGCTGCGCAGACCCTGTAGCTTCGAAGGTTCCACCAATTCTTCTCAATCATTCTGTGCGTCTGTGCGCCCTTCGAGCGCGCCGACGATTCCGCGAGGTGACTGTGGCGCACGACCGGCACAAGGCTCAGGGCGAAGGTATTGATCGCAAACTGCACGATCCCATCTCGGACAAGCTGGTGCCGCTGGCGCCGCTCGATCTATCGCAGATCAACTCGGTGGACAGCCTGGTGCGCGCCATGGGCGACACCGCCTTCACCGGGCGGCAGGTTGGCGAAGGCGCGGATGTTCTCGAAGCCATGGCCAAGGACAAAGACTGCTTCGTGGTGATGACCCTGGCCGGTGCGATGACCGTGGCCAAGCAAGGGTTGATCGTCACCGAACTGATCGATCGCGGGGTAGTGAAGACGGTCATTTCGACTGGAGCGCTGATGGCGCATGGTCTGGTCGAGGCCGCCGGACGCTCGCACTTCCGCTATGACCCCAAGATGGACGACATGGAGCTGTACGAGGCCGGGTACAACCGCGTCTACGACACGCTGGAGCCCGAGACCAACCTCGACTTCGTGGAGACCATCGTCGCGCGCATCCTCAACGCATGGGACCACAATGAGGTGCTGTGCTCCTACAAGCTGAACCGTGAGATCGGCCGCTACCTGAGCGAGAACGTCAAGGAGCGCGGCATCCTGAAGTCCGCGTATGAAAAGAATGTGCCGGTATTTGTGCCGGCCTTCAGCGATTCCGAGATTGGCCTCGACGTGGCTCTGCACAATCGCATGCGCCGCAAGAACGGCATCCCGCCGCTGCGCTTCGATCCCTTCGAGGATCTCGAGCACTACGCGGAGACGCTGCTCAAGCAGGAACGGCTTGGCATCTTCACCATCGGCGGCGGAGTGCCGCGCAACTGGGCGCAGCAGTTCGGACCCTTCATTGAGTTGCGTCATCGCCGGGGCGGGGAAGACCTGCCGCTCAAGCGCTTCCACTACGGCGTACGCATCTGCCCCGAACCCGTGAACTGGGGCGGCCTTTCGGGCTGCACGTACAGCGAAGCAGTCTCGTGGGGAAAGTTTGTTCCGCCAGAGGAAGGCGGGCGCTTCGCCGAAGTGCTGCTTGATGCCACCGTGGGCCTGCCGTTGATTGCTGGAGCGGTACTGGAGAGACTGGGAAAGTGATCAGTCGTCAGTTGCCGCTTGTTTATCGTTTGTCGAGGGGGCCTTGGTTTCCCAGGTTGGGAATTCCTGTTTATAAATTCTGCCAAGCTCCGCTCCTGCCCTCGGCGCACGAGCACAATTAGAGGAGGAGGTTTGCATGACCACGATCTCCTCTATCCAGGATTTTCTCGCCCAGAAACGGATCGCGATTGTCGGCGTTTCGCGCGATCCTGGGCGTGTCACGCGATCCAAGGATTTCTCGCGCTCGCTGTTTCGCGAATTTCAAAGCCGTGGTTACGACGTTGTTCCCGTCAATCCCCAGGCCACGGACATCGAAGGCCAAAGCTGCGCGACGGATGTACGAAGCATTCGGCCTCCGGTTGACGGCGTACTGCTTATGACCTCGCCAGACGCCACCGACCATGTTGTGAAGGATTGCGCCGACGCGGGCATCAAGCGGGTGTGGATGTATCGCGCGGGCGGCAAGGGAGCTGTGAGCCCGAGGGCCATCGAGTTCTGTCAGGCGCACGGAATCTCCGTCGTGGCCGGCGAGTGTCCGTTCATGTTTTTTGAGGGAGGTTCGTGGTTCCACAGGTTCCACGGATTCGTCAGGAAAATAACCGGAAGCTATCCAACGTGAACCATTCGGCAGGATAGTGACGCGCGGCCTCAAGCGGCTACTTCGCCGTTTACTGTCCACTAGCCACTCACTACTGGCCACTGCTTCTGTCCGCCCCCGGCTCCGGTTCAGGCCCGGCAAGGTCTAAACTCCGGAGCCGGCTTCGGCTTCCGCGGAATTGTCAGCAAGTCCGAGAATCTGAAAAGAAGATGCCGCAAAACGTCTTCTGGTCGGCTCCGCTTGTCTGGATTCTTCCGCTCGCGATTCAATCGCCGGCGGAAGTCTCGCTGCACTCGCGGAATGTCATGTTCTCAGCTTTGCTACCAGTGTTACGTTTCCAGTCAAAGAAAAGTTCAGAGTACGACTTGGTGATGTAGTGCTTCCGGCTTGATTCCCAGCTGCTGCGCGATGCGATCAATCCAGTCAGGCTTGCCCTCGATCTCTGCCAGGTCGCCGATGGGCGTGTGGTCGAGCACGACGTGGCCTTCACTGTCGCTCCATTCGGCGCGGTACTTCTCGTACACGAACACCGGTGCGTAATCCAGGGCACGTAGAATGGCGTCCATCTGCTCTCCGTCGGAGACGCCGGTCTCCAGCTCCTCGCGTGATTTGTGGCGCGCCACCGTCCCCTTGGATTTGTGGGTCAGCCGCCACTTCTCGCCATAGTGCCGCAGGCGCAGCAACGATCCCTGGCGACGCAGCGAATGGTCAGGCAAGTCGTAGAGGGTATTCACTTCGTGGGTCGAAGGCGTCTCCTCGTGGAAACTGAGTTCGCGCAATCTCATCGCAAGGGCCTTGAGATCAGGAACGGCAATCTTGATTTCGACTTCCTGGGGTGCGGCCATGGAGGGAAGTCTAAATGAAGCTGTTGGCCATCTGCTGTTAGCCCTCATGCCTAACTAAACTTAGCGTGGCTTTGCCGCTGGTTGCCCCGAGAGAATTGTGACTGAACGCTGAAAGCTAATGGCTAACGGCTAATGCCTTCTTCAGCTATCCCGTTCGACAACGAACTCGGGAACCCACAGCAGTACGCGCTTAATTTCAGAGTCGGGGAAGGTGCAGATGGCCTCGCGGGCCTTGGCGGAAAACTCCACTGCGCGCGCGTAGGCGGCATCGATGGATCCGTGACGGGTGAGGATGGCAACGATGTCGGCGGGGGTGATGCCGTTGAAGCCGCCGTTACTCAGGACGGACTCGATGGTAGCGCGCTCGGCAGCGTCGCAGTGCTCCAGCGCATGCAGCACGGCAAAGGTAGCTTTCCCTTCACGCAAGTCACTGGCTACGGGTTTGCCCAAAACTTCCTCAGAGGCAGTGAGATCGAGCACGTCATCGACGATCTGGAAGGCCATGCCGAGATTACGGCCGTACTCCGCCAGTTTCTGCAGATCGGCCTCGCTCACGTCGGCGAGAATTCCACCCAGCTTCATGCACACGGAGAACAGACAGGCTGTCTTACGATGGATCAGCTCGAAGTGTTCATCGATGCTGATGCACTTGCCGAGACGCTCGATCTGCAGCAGTTCGCCCTCGACCATGGCCTGGGTGAGTTCGATCAGGGTGTCAAGAATTGCGAAGTTGCGTTCCTGCACCGCTATCTTGAACGCCTGCATATAGAGCCAGTCACCGGCCAGCACGCACTTGGCGTTGCCCCACTGGGTATTGGCCGCAGGACGGCCGCGGCGGGTCTGCGCCTCGTCGATGATGTCGTCGTGGACCAGGGTTGCGGTGTGGATGATCTCGACCACGGCACCCAGCTTAATAGCACCCTGTCCGCTGTAGTTGACCAGTTTGGAAGAGAGCAGCAGTAAGGCGGGACGCAAGCGCTTGCCGCCGCCGGCGCGAAGGTACTCTCCGATCTCCGTGATAGCGCGCACACCGCTGACTGTGTCGCGCCCGAACTCGCGCTCGATGGCAGCGAGATCGTCGTGCAGCAGATCGAAGACTTCCTTGGCGTTGCGGGTTACGGTGGTATTCAATCGTCCGCCCTGTCAGTTGGATCGGTAGTTCGTAAACTGCATGTCAATGCCGAAATCGGTCTGCTTCAGAAGGGCAATGATTTCCTGAAGTGTATCGCGGTCCTTGCCGCTGATGCGAACCAAATCGCCCTGAATCGAGGCTTGCGCCTTCTTCTTGGAGTTCTTCACCAGCTTCACGATCTCGCGCGCCTTCTCGATCGGGATGCCTTGTTGCATGGTGATGCGCTGGCGCACGGTTGACCCTGCGGCAGGCTCGATCTTTTCGTAGTTCAACGCCTTCAGAGAAATTCCGCGCTTGAACAGCTTGCTCTGGAAGATTTCATTCACCGCCTTAAGCTTGTACTCGTCCGCGGAGCTGAGCACGAGGGCTTCCTTGCCGTCCAGCTCGATGTTGGACTTCGAGTCCTTTAAGTCGTAGCGCGTGTGGATTTCCTTCAGCGCCTGCTGGATGGCGTTGGAGACCTCCTGCAAATCGACTTTGCTGACGATATCGAATGTGTTCTCTGGCATAAATTTTAAGTGTAGCAAGAGTGCCTGCAATTGCTGAAATCAGGCATCGATGCTGATGCTGCATTGCAGGCCGCCGTTGAATTGCGCCTGCGACTCACTTGGATTGCGGCAAGCCGAAAAAGTTGTAGAAGTTCTGTGCCGTCCGTTCGCCGATTTCCTCAACGGAAAATCCGCGGAGTCCTCCGATCTGGCGCGCTACTTCGCGGACGAAGGCCGGCTCGTTGCGCTTGCCACGATGCGGAACCGGCGCAAGATAAGGGGAGTCGGTCTCAATGAACATGCGGTCGAGCGGGACGATCGCAGCGGCGTCCCGGATGTTCTGCGCTTTGGGATAGGTAATGTTGCCGGCGAACGAGACGATGAATCCAAGGTCGAGCGCGGCCTTGCAGTGTTCCACAGTTCCGGTGAAGCAGTGCAGAACGCCGCCCAACCCGCTCGATGCCCAATTCTCTCTGATCAGGCGCAGCGTGTCCTCCCATGCGTTTTCGCTGTTGTCGGAAGGACGGCAGTGAATGACGATGGGCAGCTTCGCACTGCGCGCCATCTCCATTTGCTGCAGGAAGACCTGTTGCTGCACATCGCGTGGTGAGTGGTCGTAGAAGTAGTCGAGCCCGATCTCGCCCCAGGCAATCACCTTGGGTTCCCGAGACAGCCTGGTCAGTTCGGCGAAATCGGCAGTCGTGGCCAGCGCGGCTTCATGAGGATGAATGCCGACGGTCGCGTAGACCCAGTCATATTGCTGAGAAAGCTTGATGGCGCAGTCGAGCGTGTCTCGTGCCGGGACCGTCACCGTTACCGATCGCAAGCATGGCCTCGATGCCGGCCTCGCGGGCGCGTGCGAAGACCTCGGCGCGATCGCTGTCGTAGCGCTTGTTCTCGAGATGGGCGTGAGAGTCGATGAGCATAGGAATGAGCCGTCAGCTATCAGCCAGGTTATGCAGCCGCGCCGGATTGCAGTAGTTGGCATCGGTTGCCGAGATCGGTTAAGAAGCTGACGCTGAAAGCTGATAGCTGTCAGCCAATCACTTCAGCTTCGCTCCAATTGGCACATCTTCCAGGAATCCGGCGAGCACAGGTTGGCCTTCATCGCCAAGCGAAGCGGCGACGATCATGCCCTGCGACTCCAGACCGCGCAGCTTGCGCGGCTGCAGATTGGCGACGATGACGACCTTCCGTCCCACCAGAGTCTCGGGCTCGTAAGCCTTGGCGATACCGGCGACAATCTGACGCACCTCGGAGCCTATATCGACTTCCAGACGCAGCAGTTTGTCCGCGCCCTTCACCTTTTCAGCGACCTTCACCTGGCCAACCCGCAACTCGACTTTGAGGAAATCGTCGATGGTGATTTTGTTGTCGGTTGAAACCAGTGGTGGAGCTGTGGTCGTGGCGGAGGCGGGCTGTGCCAGGGACGCTGTCGCCGCCGCAACTGCACTTGGCGCGACTGACGGCACAGAAGGCGGCGCGACGGCAGCCTGGGTTGCCGGCTGTCCGGCTTGCGCGCCGGTTCCGGCCGGTTGCGTCGCAGAGACTGGCATTGTCTGCTTGGCCGGTAACTTTGGTGTGTCCGCGGTTTCTGCTTCCTTCGATCCGCTCTGCTCTGAGCGTTGCTGCTCCATCTGCTGCATCCTTTCGATTGTGCTCTTGTCGGCGCGCGGGAAGACCGGCTCGATCTTGCCGAGCTTCGTTCCCAACTCAAGCTGTCCCCAGGCAAGCTGACGCAGGTCGAGCTGGCTGATGTCGCCGAGTCCGAGCTGCTGCCAGATCCGCGCCGCCGAATCCGGAATGATCGGGCACGCGAGCGCCGTGACGATGCGCAGCGCTTCCGCCGAGGTATAGAGAATGGTCGCCAGGCGCGCCCGCGAATCCGGGTCCTGTTTCTCGGCGACGGCCCAGGGTTCGTTTTCCACGATGTACTTGTTCACGGCGCCGACCAGATTCCATGCCGACTCCAGCGCGCGCGAGAACTGGAACTGGTCGAACTGCGCGCCAAAGTCAGCGATCGTCTGCTGCGCCAGCTCTGCGATCGCCTGGTCGCCGACGGTCAGGTTCGACGAGGTCGACGGATACGGTACCTCGCCATTGAAATACCGCGTGATCATGCTCAGCGTGCGACTGGCCAAATTGCCCAGTCCGTTCGCCAGGTCGGAGTTGAAGCGCCCCACCAGCGCATCGAAGCTGAATGAGCCGTCGCTGCCAAACACGATCTCGCGGAACAGGAAGTAGCGGAGCGCATCCGCGCCGAGCACATCCAGAATGGTTTCGCTGCGCACGATGTTGCCGCGCGACTTCGACATCTTGCTCTCTTCGAAGAGCAGCCAGCCGTGCGCCACAATCGACTTCGGCAGCGGCAGGCCCGCGGCCAGCAGAAATGCCGGCCAGTAGACGCAGTGGAAGCGCACAATCTCCTTGCCAATCATGTGCACGTCGGCAGGCCAATAGCGCTCCAGCAGCGCCTCGTCCTTGGGATCGTCCGAGCCGTAACCCACGGCGCTCAAGTAGTTGGTCAGCGCGTCCAGCCAAACATAAATGACATGTTTGGAATCGCCGGGAACCGGAATGCCCCACTTGAAGGCAGTGCGGCTCACCGAGAGATCGCGCAGCCCGCTGCGCACGAAGGCGATGACCTCATTGCGGCGGGTCTCGGGGCGAATGAAGTTGGGATTCTCGGCATACAACTTCAGCAGGCTGTCTTCCATCGCCGACAGCTTGAAGAAGTAGTTCTCTTCGCGCACGGTCTCCGTCGGCCGCCCGCACTCGGGGCAAGGAGCGCCCGGTCCGACAGCATCAACATAAAGCTCGTCAAACACACAATACTGACCGCTATAAGAGCCTTTGTAGATATAGCCGCGTTCTTGCAGACGAGTGAACAGCGCTTGTACTCCGCGGGCGTGGCGCGGCTCCGTGGTACGGATGAAATCGTCGTAGGTGATGCCCATGCGGTCCCAAAGCCCGCGAAATTCAGCGGCAATCTTGTCGACGAACTCCTTCGGCGTGCATCCTGCAGCTTCGGCCGAGCGCTCGATCTTCTGCCCGTGCTCATCGGTGCCGGTGAGGAATCGAGTGTCTACTCCCAGCATGCGCTGGCGGCGCGCGATGGCATCGCACACGACGGTCGTGTAGGTGTGGCCAATGTGCGGGCGCGCGTTTACGTAGTAGATAGGTGTGGTGATGTAGAACTTACCGGGGCTATCCATGCTTCTGATCCAGATACAAGCGAATCGCTTCCTGCATCACCGTCTTCAAGGGAACGTGATGCTCGCTGGCAATGCGGCGGCAATCTTCATACTCGGGCGCATACTGAGAAATCGCGCCGTCAGGGCCTGCGATCTTGATTCGGACGTTGCCCCACGGCGTGGTGACTGTCTCGTGGCGGCGTGCCAGCACGAAACGTTTTTCGCGTCGTGAGCGCACCCCGAGAGTGCTGCTCTCGCGAAACAACAGTTCGCGCATTCTCTCTTCGTCTTCTGGCCGCGCCAGGATGCTCAGCACCGTGCCCGGACGGCTCTTCTTCATCTGGACCGCCGCGGTGAAGACGTCGAGCGCGCCGTCGGCGAGCGCCGTGTCCATGACGTATCCGATGACCTGCGGATTGAGATCGTCGAGGTTGGCTTCCAGAATCGCTATCTCTTCTTCCCTGGATGCGAAGGACGCAGGCAACTCGGATGCAGGCTGCACTTCCTGAAGCTCGCCCACCGACAGGCGCAGTACATTGGGGTGACGCGGAAAATCACGGGTCCCTGCACCATAGCCGATCCTCTCCGTTGTCATCGCCGGACGCGGGCCGAAACTTGAGACTAACACCTTCACGATGGCCGCACCTGTGGGCGTCACTAATTCCTTCTCGATCTCGCCGGAATAAATAGGCGCCTCTCTGAGCAGTTCCAGGGTCGCAGGAGCAGGAATGGGCAGGATCCCGTGGGAGCACGCGACCGTTCCACTGCCAACGTTCAACGGGGAAGACACGAACAAGTCGACGCCCAGGGCCTCGGCTCCCACCGCAGCACAGACGATATCGACAATCGCGTCCGCTGCCCCGACTTCGTGGAAGTGAACGTGGCTAACGTCGACATCGTGTATCTTGGCTTCCGCGGCGCCGAGTGCAAGAAAGATTTCGTTGGCGGTCCGCCGCGCAGATTCGGTAATAGAAGCCTCCGCGATAATCTGGAGAATCTCGGTCAGGCTGCGTTCTCGCTGGCGATTCTGGCCGCCATCGTCCACTCGATCATCGGGATGTTCCGAAAAACCCTCTGCGTCGGCGTGCGTATGCTCTTCCGTGTCCAAGTGCCTGTGTCCAGCAACCGCGTGCTGGTGCTCCCAGAACTCCTCGCGCGGCAGATCTTTCTCCCCGTGTACGACAACGTCAAGCTTGCTGGCGGTGATACCAGCCCGGACGACACGCGAGGGTTCCAGCGTCGCCCCAATGTTCAAACCGGCAACTGTCTTCTCGAACAAGTCCAGCGGGACTCCTGCGTCCAGCAGGGCTCCGAGAAACATGTCGCCGCTGATTCCGGAGAAGCAATCGAGATAGGCAATCCGCATAGGAGCCGCCAAGAATCCGCTAGAAGCTTCATCATAGGTAACGCTAAATGCAGCGTCAAACCGTTACAGAGTCAGGTGTTTGTTATGCTGGAAGTGAGTCACTGCTCACTTTGTGTACAACAGGGCGAGGCCTTTCGCCTGACGGACGGGCACCACAAAACAGCAAGAGGGTTAGATTCGCAGGTTCATAGCAATCGTGTATCTGGAACAGCAAAAGAAACTCGCCACTCAGGTTCGCGCCTTTCTGCGCGACAAGTACGGGATCGACCTGACGAATGTCGTCATCGAGCAGCCGCCTAAAGTGGAGATGGGCGAATTCGCCTTGCCACTGTCCTTCGAGCTGGCGAAGCGACTGCGCAAGGCTCCGCGAAAAATCGCAGACGAAATCGTTGCCGAGCTGCCGATGCCCGAAGGCTTTGAGAAGCTGGAAGTGGCTGGCGCTGGATACATCAATGCACGGCTGAAGCGCGACGTCGCCGCCAGGGCGCTGGTGCAGGGGACGAGCGGCATCGCAGCCGAGGATCATGAGGGCGAAGGCGCCGCCAACGTCAACGGGAAAATACTGGTCGAACATACCAGTATCAATCCCAACAAAGCTGCCCACATCGGCCATCTGCGCAACGCGATTCTGGGCGACACATTTGTCCGGCTGCTACGGGCCGCGGGTCACACCGTCGATATCCAGAACTACATTGACAACACCGGCGTGCAGGTGGCGGATGTAGTCGTAGGATTTGTGCACCTTGAGCACATGTCGAAGCAGGATGTCGTTGCGCTGGTGGCCTCGACGCCCCGCATCGACTTCTATTGCTGGGATCTTTACGCCCGCGTGTCGCAATGGTATGAGCAGGACAAGGAGCACCTGAAGGCCCGGTCTGAAGCTCTGCATGCCATCGAACATGGCGGCAACGACATGGCCGACATTGCCGAGCTGATCTCTACCGCGGTGCTGCGGCGGCATCTGGAGACCATGGAGCGCCTCGACATCGAGTACGACTTCCTGCCGCGCGAGAGCGAAATTCTGCGGCTGCACTTCTGGGATCTCGCCTTTCAGCAGCTCAAAGAGAAGGGCGTCCTTTACTTCGAGGCTGAGGGAAAGAATAAAGGATGCTGGGTAATGACCAGACCCTCTGGATCAAAGGCGGTCGATCCCGTCCTGAATGCGGTGGAGGCGGCCTCCGGTCCAGACGAAGACGCCAAGGTCATCGTTCGCTCCAACGGCACGGTCGGCTACGTGGGCAAGGACATCGCCTACCACCTGTGGAAGTTTGGCCTGCTGGGCCGCGATTTTGGCTATCGCAAGTTCTTTCGCTACCCCAACCAGCACGAAGTCTGGATCTCCGCCGAGCAGGGTCAGCAGGACCATCCCCACTTCGGCGGAGTCTCGGCAATCTATAACGTGATCGACTCGCGCCAGAGTGATCCGCAAAACACCGTCATCGAGGCGCTTCGGCTCCTGGGGTACACGGAACAGGCGGCCCATTACACGCATTTTTCCTATGACATGGTGGCGCTGACGCCACGCTGCGCGATGGACTTAGGCTATGAAGTAAAGGAAGAAGATCGCGCTAAGTCGTACATTGAGGTCTCCGGCCGCAAAGGCTTCGGCGTTAAGGCTGACGACCTGCTCGATGCCCTGATTGCCGCCGCGAAGAAGGAAGTTGACGCCCGCCACCAGGAGCTCGACGACGCGGAGCGCCGGGACATCAGCGAGCAAATCGCCATCGGTGCGCTGCGCTATTTCATGCTGAAATTCACCAAGACTTCGGTCATCGCCTTTGACTTCAAGGAAGCCCTGGCCTTCGAGGGCGAGACTGGGCCGTATGCGCAATACGCCGCCGTGCGAGCTACGAATATCCTGCGCAAGGCAGGCATCGAGCCGGAACGGGCACTCGAAGCTGACGTGGATTTCGCTTCCTATTTCTCTGGCGAGACCGGTACAGAAATCTGGGAGCTCTGGCTCCTGGCAGGGAAGACCTCATTCGTGATCGAGCAGAGCATTGCCACCACCGAGCCCGCATTCTTAGCCAAACATGCCTTCCAGTTGGCGCAGCAGTTCAATAACTTCTACCACCGGCATCACGTGCTGACGGAAGCCGATGAAGGACGCAAGAAATTTCTGCTGGCCACCGCCGCCGTGGTTCGGCGCGAGCTGATTAAAGTGCTTGGAATCATGGGCATCAACGTACCGCCGGTAATGTAGACGCCGAGGGCCGAAGCGCTGCCCGCAACGTGCCTGTATCGCCAACAAAACGTGTCTTGCCAGTGCTCCTCATGAGCACGTAACATCGTGGCGAAAGCCCTGATCCTCCAACAGGTTGCCCCGAAACGATGCACGATGAAGGCGCCACCAATGCTTTCGTAACGCCGGACTTCAGGAGTGCGTTTGCCATCGGTGAGGTCGTCGCCGGAAATTACGAGATTGTCGGCATGGCCGGCACCGGCGGCATGGGAGTGGTCTATCGCGCGCGCGATCTCAAGCTGCAACGCATTGTCGCGCTCAAGTTCCTCCCGGTTGAAGTAAATAGCAGCGACGTCGATAAGCAGCGATTCCTCAAGGAAGCCCGCATAGCCTCCTCGCTCGATCACGTTAACATCGGAGCGATTCACGGCATTGAAGAAACGCCGGACAGGCGCGCCTTCATCGTCATGGCGTATTACGACGGCCAGACCCTTGCCGATCGCATCCATACCGGGCAGCCTCTCGAGCTCCCGCAGGCGATCGACATTGCCGCCCAAATGGCGCGAGGCCTCGGCGATGCGCACGCTCACAACATTGTTCATCGCGACGTGAAACCCAGCAATGTCGTCCTCACCAGCAGTGGGATCGCGAAGATCGTGGATTTCGGACTGGCCCACGCCAGCGGACAAACGGCGACCCTCGCCGAAGGTGGCGGAGGAACCCTCGGGTACATGTCGCCCGAGCAGGGACTTAACAAGAGCTGTGACCATCGGGCCGACATCTGGGCTTGGGGCATTGTGTTCGCCGAGATGCTCACCAGACAGAACCCCTTTCGGCGGGAAACCGTTCCGGCGACGGTGCTGGCGATTCTGAGCGAGCCACCGGCTGGGCTGAACGAGTTGCCTGAAGATCTTCAGCAGATCGTTTATCGCGCTCTGGCGAAAGATCCGCACAGCCGCTATCAGAGCTGCGCGGAGATACTGGCAGATCTGGACCAAGTACGAGCCACAGTGGGCGGCGGATCTCGCGATTTGGCGGAGTTGCGAAAAAGCAGGTCCAGTGCGAACATTCGCCGTTTTCGTGACGAAGCCTCGAAGTCGGCGTTGCTATTGCAGGGCCCCAGGCCCTTAGCCTGGCGTGCATGGCTCAGCTGTGCTGGCGGCTCTGCTGCTGGTGATCGCGGCGCTCCTGCTGGTCCGCCCAATCCGGGAGCGCCTGCAGGGCATGTTTTTTGCGACGCCCACTAAGCACGTCGCGGTTCTGCCGTTCGACAACGTCGGCAACAATCCCGAAGATCAGGTGCTGGTCGAAGGTTTGATGGATTCTCTCACCGGCAAGCTTTCTAACCTGGACGTCGGCAACGAATCGTTGTGGGTGGTACCGGCGAGCGAGATACGCAGGCGTAATATTACCGACCCGGCGGCCGCCTTTCGCGAGCTGGGGGCAACGCTTGTAGTGAAGGGAAGTGTGCAGCGTGACGGCAACGACATCAGGCTGAACATGAATCTGATCGATGCCAAAAATATGCGGCAGATTGGCTCGGTCCAGCTGGAAGACCCCCTAGGTGACCTCGCGGCGCTTCAAACCGATGCGGTGGCACGCCTGGCGAGGCTGATGAATATCAGCGTCAGCGCGCAGATGTTGCGCGACACCGGCGGCTCGGCCAGTCCAGCAGCTTACCAGGACTATCTGACTGCTCTCGGCTACATGCAGAGGTATGACAAGCCGGGCAATCTGGATCTCGCGATCCAGGCGCTACAGAACTCGGTCAACACCGACCCGCGTTTTGCGCTGGGATTCGCCCAGCTGGGCGAGGCCTATCGCCTCAAGTACCGCACCGAGAACAACCCGAGGTGGCTCGACGAGGCGCAGGCTGCCTGTCAAAAGGCAGTTCAGTTGGATGACCGGATACCTGCGGTCTACGTTACCCTGGGCCGCCTGCATGAATCGGCCGGAAAGACCGATCTTGCTTTGCAGGAGTTCCAGCGGGCGCTGCAGATCAATCCACGCGATGCCTCCGCCCAGGCTGGCCTGGCGCATGTGTACGAAGCCGCCGGCAGGATTGCCGATGCCGAAGCCGCCTTCCAGAAGGTTACGGCTCTACGTCCTGACTGGTGGGACGGATACGATGAACTGGGCAACTTCTATGCCCGCCAGAGCAAGTTCCCGGAGGCGATTGCACAGTACCGCCACGCCATCGAACTGACTCCGGACAACGCCCAGGTATATGTCAATCTCGGAGGGGTCTATCTGGAATCGGGGGATCCGAAGGCCCGCCCAGACGCGGAACAGGCATTGAAGAAGTCCATAGAACTAAGTCCCAGCTACGCCGCCTATGCAAATCTGGGGGACCTGTATCTCAGCGAGAAACGCTATGCGGAATCAGCCGCGGTGACCGAGAAAGCGCTTGCCTTGGATGCCAACGACTATCTGGTGTGGGGCAATCTCCAGCTCGCCTACGAATGGCTGGGTCAGGCCGACAAGGCCGCGGCCGCTCGCCAACGGATGCTCATGCTAGTCAATCAGGCGCTCCAGCTTAAACCACAGGATGCTACTGCCCGCGCCACCCTGGCGGTTCTCTATGCCCAGGAGAAGGCGACAGAGAAGGCCCTGGCTGACATCCAGACTGCTCTGGCGCTGGCGCCGGACGACCCTGGAGTGCTGGCTAACGTTGGGGAGGCCTACGAAATCATGGGAGACCGCAAGCGGGGCATGGGCTATATTCAGAAGGCACTTCAAAAGGGGTATGCGCTCGATCAGCTGAAGATGGACCCCGCTCTGCAAGGCCTTCTTGCTGATCCCGCCTTCACCGTGCCGCGCTAGGCCCAATCGGGATACGCGCGATTTCGAGTTAGGAGAAATCAAATGTCATGGCCACTTTCGATTCCACCAGCCGCTGATTCTGATTACAGCAAATCTGCAAATGATTTCAAGTTTTACGCGACGGAAGCCTGCAAAATATGCTTTGGGTCTCCGTTGAACGGCGTGACTCATGTCTTTGCCGCAGGCGAAACGTGGGGACCTCCTTTGCCTGGTACGCAGACGCCGTTCGACATTCCTTACAATGTGGTCACGCCGTCCACAGCTGATTGCAGCCCGCAAGGCGTCATTCAGACGGGTCACGTGATCCACGTCGGGTCATAACGATTGCGGCAATCTCGGTTGCCCGGATCATGGGCCCGGCATTTTACTCGGGCCCATTGGACTCGTTGGTGAGGCGCTCGCGCTGCTATTAGCGAGGCGACGTGTGTGGATTGAGGTACTTCACCAGCAGCACTTCGTTACCCTTTTCTCCATAGACGAGGTCGTCGACGAGGTGTTTGGCCAGCAGCACCCCGTAACCTCCCGGCCGCATGCCTTGCTCGTTACGGGTGTTGACGTGACGAAGCGGATCTTCCGGGGGATTCGCAATCGCTGCATGGCGAATTTCGTCGAGTGAAAACCCCTCCCCCGGATCCTTGATCTTGCACAGGATCATATGGCGGGTGCGAACGTACGATATTTCCACCCACTGCGTGCGGTCGAAATGCCCCCCGTGTTCCATGGCATTCAACAACATCTCGCGAAACGCCACGCCGACATCCTGCTTTTCATCGTCGGGCAGGTCGGAGATCTCACGCATGAAGGTAAGCAGGCGATCAGCCGCAGCGAGTTCGCAGCGCACGTGCAGCTTGATCCACTCGGGCGTCGCCGACACCACCTCGATCCCATCATCCCAGGTGGGAGAATTCAGGGCCTGTCGAACCAGGTCTTCCAGCGCAGCAAGTGAAAGCGACCTGGAGAGAAAACCGAACGCGTGCTCCCGCATCGAGGCAATCACGTCGTCTGGGGTGCTCTCGTCGGCAAGAATGATCAGGCGGGTGTGAGGGCGTATATTCCGCAATTTCCGGAGAAGCTCTACATCCTCGCGTCCCGACGTGTGCCGGCCGGTGACAATAAGATCAAAAGTTTTGGATCCGGCAAGCATGAGCGCAACCTGGTTTTCCGGCACTCGCTCAATCTTCCAGCCTTCCGGCCGAAGAATATCGGCCAAAGCCGACTCAACCTCGGGGTCGTGACCGACGATGAGAGCTGATTTCTGGGCAGAAGCATCGGTTGTTGTGGCTGCGGAAGCATTCATGGTTTCGCCGTCGAAAGCTAGATCGTCAGATTTGCAATTCCCGTATTCCATTTTAAGTTAGCAGAGTCTGTATGACTTTAGGAATCCAAACATTCGAAGAATGTAGTTGTTCCCGCACATAGCAGCTCGTCACAGTTGCGCACACATTTGTCCCTACCCGCTCGAAGTAGCACTATCCGCTTTCAACATTCGTTACTGCGCATGAAACAGCCGAATGTTTAATTGTTCCATTCCCAGAGAGATTAGAAACGAAAGTAGTGCATCGCCGGTTTGTCATGAAGTGCGCTGCTGTTTCAGCATAGCGGTTCACGTCAAACGCAACGCAGACTCGAAGAATTTGTAGCTGGGTTACAACTCCTCATAGATTGCAGCTACGTAGAGTTTCTTAAGTGATTAATTCTCCATAGAGTGTGGCCTCTTCTTGAGTTGGTAATCCACTTGCGGTTCTCAAAGCAAATCGGTGCCGCATGAAATGTCGCTTGCGCAGAACGTGTTTTCTTCTCTCGACATTCCAGAGCCGGCATACTCAAACGCTTTATCGGAAGGACCAAAACAGATGTCAGCTTTACGCAAGATCATCTTTATCGCGACGCTGATGGGCCTGCTTTCTCTCGCAGCCTTCGGGCAGATGGTGAGCGGCGATCTCGTCGGAACGGTCACGGACAATACCGGAGCGTTCGTTCCCAACGCAAGTGTTAAGGCCTCCAACCTAGCCACCGGGTTTACGGCGAACACCAAAACCAATGGCAGCGGCGAATTTCACTTTGTGAACCTGCCGCTAGGGCACTACTCCCTCGACGTCACCGCCAACGGTCTGAAGGGCGGCTACTCAGACATCGAAGTTCAGCTGAACAAAACGGTGACCGCCAACATCAAGACAAATGTGGCGGGAACTTCGACTACGGTTGAGGTGAGCGAGGCGGCTACGACCATCGACACGACCACAGCGCAGATCGAAAACACCTTCACCTCCAAGGAGGCGACCGATCTGCCATTGACTTCGACCGGCAGTGGCGTACTCAACCTTTCGCTGCTGAATGCTGGCGTGGCTAGCAGCGGTGGTATCGGTGCCGGCGCCGGCCCTTCGATCTCCGGGCAGCGCCCGCGTAACAACAACTTCACCGTAGAAGGTGTCGACAACAACAGCAAGTCGATCACCGGGCCGCTGCTCGCGCTTCCCAACGATACCGTGGACAACTTTACGGTGCTGCAGAATCAGTTTTCGCCAGAATTCGGCCACTCCTCGGGCGGTCAGTTCAACGAGACGATCAAGAGTGGTACCAACCAGTTTCACGGTCGCGCCTGGGAGTACTTTCAGAACCGCGATTTGAATGCAATCGACTCACAAACCGCGCTCTCGCAAGTATCGCAGGGGGTAACACCCTTCAATCCCCGTTTCGACGATAACCGCTTCGGCGGCGAGATCGGCGGCCCGGTGATCAAGAACAAGCTGTTCTTTTTCACTGCCTGGCAATATGAGCCGGAGGGACTGGTCGGGTCTCCGTCAACCGCGTGCGCCCCGACGGCGGGCGGGTACACCACACTGAACGCAATGTTCCCCAACTCAAACAATCTCTCCGTACTGCAGAAGTACTTACCGGCGTCAGGGTCGATCGGTGGCGGCCCTTGTCCCAGTTCGGTTAACGTCAATGGCACCACGATTCCGACGGGAGCGGTTGGCTTCATCGGGCCGAGCTTTACCAACACCCTCACCAACGTCAACTCCGGCGACTGGAACATCTCGTCCAAGGATCAGTTACGGGTGCGCTATGCCTTCTCGAACGTAAGCACCATTGACACGGCGGCCCAACTCTCGACCTTCTGGCAGACTATTCCGGTGAAGTTCAACCTTTTCACCTTGGGCGAATACCACAACTTCTCGCCAAACGTGAATAACGAATTTCGCGTCGGTTTCAACCGTCTCTTTTCACCTCTGCCGGTTGGGCCGCAAACCTTCCCCGGTTTCGACGTCTTCCCGAATCTGGTGATCAACGAACTCAATGGCGTGCAACTGGGTCCGGACCCGAACGCGCCGCAGGAAACCATCCAGAACACCTACCAGGCGACCGACAACATCACGTGGGTGAAAGGCCGCCATACCTTCCAGTTCGGCGGCGAGTACCGCGAGTACATCAGCCCACAGACTTTCACCCAGCGCTCCCGCGGTGATTATGAGTGGAACACGCTGTCAGGGTACCTGAACGACACGGTCCCGGATTACCTGGCGGAGCGCTCCATGGGAAACGTCACCTACTACGGCAACCAGCAGGCGGTCTACGCCTACGGTAATGACCAGTGGAAGGTGAAGCCTAACCTTACGCTCGACCTTGGCCTGCGCTATGAGTTCACCACGGTGCCACTCTCGCAGAGCCAACTCCAGCCGTTGAATTCAATCTCCAGCGTGCCTGGGCTGATTGAGTTCAATTCTCCACAGCCGCAGTATAAGAACTTCCTGCCGCGCCTGGGATTCGCTTACTCGCCGGGTGGTTCGGGCACGACCTCGATTCGCGGCGGCTTCGGCATGGCCGTGGATGTGCTTTACGACAACCTCGGGATTCTGTCTCTTCCGCCTCAGGTGCAGCAAACCTGCGATGCTCCCGGCAGCCAGACGGCGCAATGCTTCTGGAACCCGACGGCCTTCCTGGGTGGCGGCGGACTGCCTTCTAATCCTCCAGCTCCGTTTACCAACGCGGCCGATGCCCGTGCAGCGACCTCGGCCTACATTCCCAACCAGTCCTTGCCGTACTCGGAAACCTGGAACCTCGGCGTTCAGCACATCTTTGCGCAGAAGTACACGCTGGATGTTCGCTACGTCGGAACCAAGGGAATTCACCTGCCAGTACAGACTCGTCTGAACCGCATGGACCAGGTCAGTCTGTCGCAGTATCTGCCAACCTATACCACCGCGCCAAGCCAGGCACAGCTTAACGCGCTGCCCTACACCGCGGCCAGCCTGGCAAACAACCCGAGCTATGTCCCTGCCTATGCCAACGCCGGGTTCAACGGCTCCGACGTAATTGGTTTCGAGAACTATGGGGCCTCGAACTATAACGGCCTGCAGACGCAGTTGAGCCGCAACTTCACCAACGGGCTGCAGTTCCAGGTAGCCTGGACCTGGAGCCACGCCTTCGACAACTCCACCGCCGACGTCTTCTCGACTTACCTGACGCCGCGCCGGCCGGAGGACTTCCAGAACTTTGCCGCCGATTGGAGCACATCTGCTCTGGACCGGCGTCATCGTGTAACCGTGGAAGCGATCTATGACCTGCCGTTCTTCAAGAACTCCAATTGGATGATGAAGAACGTCGTCGGCAACTGGGAGTTCGCGCCGATCTACACCTTCGAGTCGCCGGAGTATGCCACCGTTCAGAGTGGTCTGGATAGCAATGGCAATGGCGATACCGCGGGCGATCGCGCGATCTACAACCCCGCGGGCATCCCCGGAACCGGCAGTGACGTAACTCCACTCCTGAACTCGGGAGGCCAGGTTGTCGCGTACCTTGCTAACAATCCTAATGCGCAGTACCTCGTGGCTCAGTACGGCGCGCTTTCCAACATCGCCCGGAATACCCTGGCGCTGCCTCACATCAACGACTTTGATATGAGCCTGGTGAAGCGGCTAAATATTACCGAGCGCCAGACCATCGAATTCCAGGCGCAGGCGATCAACGTCTTCAACCACCCGCAGTATGTCCCTGGCTTTATCAGTGACATCGAGCCGGCGAGCACGGCGATCACTACCGCCGGCCCGACCCATCAAATGCTGATTCCGAGTTCGACTTCGTTCAATCAGCCGAACCTGGTGTTTTCGAATCACCCTCGCGGCATGGTGCTGGTGCTGAAGTACATCTTCTAGTGCGGAGGTGGGTGCGGACGTGCAGTCCGCCAAACCCGCGTTGCTGTACTTGGGGAGCCCTCGGGCTCCCCGATTTTTTGCCGCTCAAATCAGTGCATACAAGTTGCCATCGGTGCTGCCCACGTAGATCACTTTCCCAGCGACCACCGGCGTAGAGAGTATTGCGCCCACGGTCATGAGCCTCTGAACCCCGATGACCATGCCGTCATAGAACGGATCGCGGCCGAAAGCGGCTTCATAGTTCGTGGTTCCGTCGGGGTTCGTGTACTTCGCGCCGTTCTCTTTTGAGCCGTCGGTCTGGAAGATCCACGCTGGCTTTTGCGCCGTCAGGTCGACGGCGATGAGCTTGCCTTCGTGCGAGCCGATGTACAGGGTGTTGCCCGCAATCGTGGGTGAGGAGAACATTGGCCAGATAAACTTGAGCTCGTAGATCTGCGCTCCGGACGCCGCGTCCACAGCTTCGAACTTGCCCGAATCCGACGTCGTGAAGTAGAGGCGGCCGTCTTTGATTGCAGGCGAGCCGATCACCCAGGAGCCCTTGTTGTTGTACTCCCACTTCTTCGTGCCCGATTTGGCGTCGAGCGCATAGAGCCGGGAATCACGGCATCCGAAGTAGACCACGCCATTGGACACTAGCGCCGAACCCTGAATGCCGACCTGGTTATGAATGTTGGGATCGTCGCCCGTCTTGAAGCGCCATTTCTCTTTGCCGCTGGCAGCGTCGATCGCGTAGAAGTAGCTGTCCCAGCTACCAACGAAGATTGTGCCATCGGCAAACGCCGGAGACGCGTGCACGACGTCGCCGGTCCGAAACTTCCAGCGCAAAGCGCCGGACGCCGCATCGAGGGCGTACACGTTCCCGTCACCGCTGCCGAAGTAGACGGTGCCGTTCGCAATCACGGGCGAGGACAGGTAAAAATCGAAGGGATCAGGCATAACCTGCGCAGCCGGCTCGGCGCCGTGTAAATGCGTTGCCGCATAGCGGCGTTCTCCCCCGGTTGCGAACTTCCAGCGCTCTTTACCGGTGGCGGCATCCACGGCGTAAAAGTTGCTGTCATAACTTTCGAAATACACCAAGCCACCGGCGACCGCCGGAGAGGAGTTCACCCGGCCCTTTGTCCTGAATTTCCATTTCAGCGTGCCGTCGCTCAGATCGATGGCATAGAGGTTGCCGTCCTCACTGCCGACGTAGAGTGTGTTGCCGACAACAGCAGGTGTCGAGATGACCTGTCCGTTGGTGTGAAACTTCCACTTCACTTCGCTGTATTTCGGAACGCCCACAGCGTCATACACCCCGCTGTGGTGGGGATCGGCGCGAAACATCCCAGTGTCCTGCGTAAACGAAGGAAAGGAACAACAAAGAACAACGAGGAAGAACCACCACCTTTTTCCCTTGACCATGCGGCGACAGCCTTTCTGGAGCTTGATTCATTACAGAATCCAAACCGTCTGTCTCTGCACCTTGGTTGCCAGATAGGAAGCAACCTAAACCACTGACATGAGGCCGACCCAAGCGGTGACGAGCGCGTCCACAGCCTCCGTGCTGTCCAGATTTGTCGTGAATTGTTCGAAAGTGGGCAGAAGCAATCCGTCCCAACGTCAGGCTGGGACAAAGACTCGAAGGCGTTGGATAATCGTTACGAAGCGTCAGTTCCAGCGGAACCACTTCAAGGCCAACACGAACGACACACCTCCCCACAGAACCATGATCGCAATCTGGGGAAGTTGCGAGCGCAGATCTGCGCCTTGCAGGATGATCGCCCGCAATGCGTCATTGAGGGCCGTCAGGGGCAGCGCCTTAATGGCGGGCTGAACCACGGCAGGGAAGCGTTCATAAGAAAAGAACACCCCGGAGAAAATCCACATCGGCATCATGACCAGGTTGATCAGCCCGCTGACGCTCTCGATCTTCTGTGCGCGGCTGGCGGTCAGCAGTCCAATGCCGCCGAACGAAATGGCTCCAAGGGCAGCCACCAGCAGGATCGCCAGCAATCCGCCCTCAACTCGCATGTGGAAGACCAGCACACCGAAGCCCAACAGCAGCGCCACCTCGATCAGCATCAACACCAGACGGCTGCTGCCCATCGCCAACAGAAAATCTGTTCGCCGCATGGGAGAGGCGATGAAGCGTTTGAGCAGTTTGCGCTGGCGCATGTCCACCACGGCGAAGCCGATGCCCCACATCCCGGAGTTCATCAGGTTCATTCCCAGCAGGCCGGGAATGAGGAAGTCGATGTAGCGGGCGCCGGGCTCACTCGATTGCGTGGCGTCCGACTTAAGCGGGCTACTGCGGCCGGCGGCCGTCTCCAGCGCATCGTCCACCTGGGTGCGCGCCAGAACACTCTCGGGCCGCGCCGGATCGTAGCGGTAGTGCACTCCGTTTTCGTCGGCGGTGATGACCAGCGCGTAGGTCCCCAGGCGAAAACGATCGAATGCAGTCGCCGCATCCACCACGTCAGCATGGATCTGGCTCTTCTCCGGCGAACGCTGCAGAAGATCGAGAATCTCCTGGGCGCGAGAGTTGGCCACAATCGCAACCGGAGTTATGTCCGCCGGTTTGTTGCGGAAGGCGATGCCCAATCCCAGCGCGAGCAGCAGCGGAAACACGAACACCCAGAAGATCACTTCGGGCTCGCGCCACAACTCTTTCATGCGCGCGCCGAGGAGGTGCCAGTATCCCGCCCAGCGTCCATTGACATGGGCCGGCGGAGTTGGAGCGATCGGTTCCTGTCGCGGGCTGGGAGGTTGCAACAAGTTTGGTGGTTCGTGGAGCGCCATCAGTCCTCCCTCAAATGACGGCCTGTAAGTTGCACGAAGACATCTTCCAGGCTGGCCTGCCTGGTGGTGAGGTGAACCAGTCGCGAGCCATTCTGTTGCACTGCGACCAATAGCGCCGGAATCGTCTCGTGCGGCTCCTCGACCTGCAGCGAGAGACGACCCTCTTCATGCCGCACCGCCTGCACGCCCGGCAGGCGCTTCCAGCGATCGTCGCCGAGCCCGTTGCTTCCGCCCTCGACGGCGAACTCCACTACGTGATGCCCGCTGAGTCTGGCGATTAACTCCGCCGGGGTTCCCGCTGCAATGATCTGTCCATGATCGATGATGGCCAACCGGTCGCACAGCCGCTCGGCTTCATCCATGTAGTGCGTGGTGAGCAGCACAGTGCCATTGCCTTGCTGGAAGCGCCGAATGATCTCCCACAATTGCCGTCGGCTCTGTGGATCGAGCCCAGTGGTAGGCTCGTCGAGAAAGAGTACCTTCGGATTGCCCACCAGGGCCGTTGCCACCGCCAGCCGCTGTTTCTGTCCGCCCGAAAGCTTGCCCACCATAGCGTCAGCCTTCTCGACCAGCGAAAGCTCTTCGAGAACCTCAGGTACCGAGTTGGGACTGTGATAGAAGCTGGCGAACAATTCCAGGGTTTCGCGAACCGTTAGCTTCTCCGACAGCCGCGTCTCCTGCAGCGAGATGCCGAGCCACTCGCGCAACTCGCGCTCGTGCTCAGCCCAGCGCATGCCAAGCACCTCGACATCGCCCGCCGTCGGTGCCAGGAGTCCCTCAAGGATCTCGATGGTTGTCGTCTTGCCCGCGCCATTCGGCCCCAGCAGTCCGAAGCACTCGCCAGCCTCGATGGCGAGGTCCAGCCCACGAACGGCTTCAACTTTCCCGTCATAGGTCTTCTTCAGGCCAGTGCAACGGATGGCAGTTTCCATACCGGGAAATGATACCGGACAAGCCGTGAAGATGGCGCGCGGCCAGACGTATTCATTCGCACAGACCTAATGCGTGTCCGGCGAGAAGGTTCTCGCGACATTTTACGGGCGCCCATTGACTGACGCGCACCTTCTCCCGTAAGCATGCTGCCATACACCAGGAGGACCAACACGTTGGTTTCGCCGCGAACTGAGAGAGTACTCAGATCGATCCTGTAAGTCTTTATTGAATCGCAGCCCCGATCGACTTCATAAGACCATCCGGCTGAAATGCCCAATTTTCTGACCCGGAATTGAGGCGATGAGCCGCCAGCCAAAACGACGCCTGCTGTCGGGCTGGTGCGGTGTTCGTGCCCGCCAGTTCAACGCGCAGTTTGGTCATCTGCGCGTCCACATTGGCGCCCATTTCCTGCGCGATCGAACACCAAGCAAAAGCCTGCAGGCGCTCGCTGGCGGTAGAGCTGCTGTCGTCGAGCACGCGGCCTGCATTGTCCGCGCCGGCAGCGCCGCCCATCTCGGCAGCGCGTATGAAATGCCGGAGCGCTTCCTGCCGGTCTTTTGTTACCCCGAGCCCCTGATAATAGATGCGACCGAGATTGTTCTCCGCGTTGCTGTTGCCGTCTGCCGCGGACTTCGTGTACCAATAACGCGCCTGCTCGAAGTCTTGTGCGACGCCGTGACCGCGATCGTATTCCACCGCCAGATTCCATTCGGCTTCCGGAATTCCGTGCTCTGCGGCGCGCCGATACCACTTCGCGCCTTCAGCCGAATCCTGCGAGACGCCGAGTCCGTGCTCGTATGCATAGCCGAGGTTCAGCTCCGCGAAACCTGAGCCATGCTCGGCCGCCTGCTGATACCACTTGACTGCCTGGCTGAGATCCTTCGGACCGCCTTTGCCCTGAGCGCAGAACAGGCCGAGCGCGAACTCGGCGTCGGCAAACTGCTGGTCGGCAGCTTTGTGCATCCATTGCAACGCCTCGGGCAGAGACCCACCCGACTGAGCAAGCAGACGTCCGAGGCGAAACTCGGCTTCGGCCTGTCCATGAGCAGCGGCGCGCCGGTACCAGGATTCGGCGTCGCGCAGATTCCTGGTCGTTCCAATACCGAATTCATACATGTTGCCAAGGTTGAAGGCTGCAGTAGGGTTGTCATGTTTGGCCGCCTTTGTGGTCAAGCGCAGAGCCTCGGCGTAGTCGCGCTTCACACCTGTGCCCGTCAAATAGGCGTAGCCGATCTCGGCCATCGCGTCCGTGTTCCCTTTGTCTGCGGCTTCGTGGAGCCAGCGCATCGCCTCTTGCGGGCTGACTGCTACTCCTCGACCATGGAGATAAGCGAGGCCGAGAAGCGTCTGTCCGGGCGGAAAGCCCGCGCTCGCTGAGCGTTGTACCCACTTGAACGATTCCTTCTCATCCTTCGACACGCCCGTGCCGCGATAATAGAAATCGCCCAGCTTGGCTTGCGCCAGCGGGTTGCCGTAGTCAGCCGCGCGGTGATACCACTGCACTGCTTTCGTCAGGTCGCGTGGCGTTCCCTTGCCATCTTCGTAGGCTTCCGCCACGCGAATTATGGCTTCCACGTCCCCTGAGGTAGCACGATTGAGGAGAGAGTTCGAGAGCTCCTGCGCGAAGAAGCATTGCCAGGCGCTCATCAGGATGATCGAAAGGCAGGCGAGGAGAACTTTGTCCCACATCATAGAGACCTCCTGGATGCGGCTCGGGAGAGCCATGTCCGTTATCGACATGGACGAAGCCGTGAGCGGATATGTTCTGCCTCCGGCGTTGCCGGATAGCGCGTTCGCCTGCGTTGGTATGTCACCCATCCCACCACGAGTTTGCGGCTGTCAGGCGCAGCAGAAAAGCGCTCCGAAGAGCGCTTTTCTGTGGACGATCGTTTGCGACCGGTTATGCGCGTTTTTGCAGGTTCAGCTCCTGCAGCGACTGACGGAAGTGGGGACCTACCGGCAACTCCGTCCCATCCTGCAGTACCACCGAGGTGGGCAGGTTGTGCGAAACCTTAACCTCGCCGACGCGCGACACGTTGATAATCACCGAGCGGTGAATGCGCACGAACAGCGTAGGATCAAGCTTGGTGCACAGGCCGTTCATGGTCTCGCGGATGTGATAGACGCCATTCGCGGTGTGTAGCCTGCAATAGTTTGCGTCGGCCTGAACCGCCACAATCGTGCGCGTATCGAGATGCAACTTGCGGCCTTCATGGTCCACTGTGATGCTGGCCAGAGACATCGATGGCGTCGCCGAACCGGCAGTATATTGCCGCAGTAGATAGGAGAGTTCCTGCGCTTTTTGGGTGTAGATGCGCGACTGGGCGCGCGCCAGGGCCGATGCGATGGCCGAGTTTTCCAGAGGCGGCGCAAGTATCTGAATTACGCGTCTTTCCAGCGGTACAGGACTGGGGATGGCACACAAGCCTAGAACGAGCGGGAACGACGAAGTGCCGCTGGGGCTGCTCCACCACTGCGCTGGTATCGCAAGGAGCGGTGCGATCAAAAGCTCCGGAACGGTCTCGTCGAGCAGGTGAGCACAGTGTCCCCAATCGCGGCAGTCCCCCACCAGGGTGAAGCTCACTTCGCGCTGTAGCGCAGATCGTATCTGCGTCCGGAGGCCCTCGTTCGTCTCCCAAAGAACGACCCGGATGCCGGCAGTCGACGCAACCAGACTTTGTGCCGGCGATGAATAGGACTGTTGGTTTGGTAAATCCATTTGGTCAACTCCTGAGAAGCCCCAACTCGCGTTTCACCGTTAGACGAAGAGCCGCCGGAATTGTTCTGAAGTTTATGCGAGTGTCAGGAAACAGGGATGAGACGTAGCTCCTCTGAAACTAATGCTGTGGACTGTAAGAGAGTGATCGATTGTGTTCGTTTGCGGACAGCGCTTGCAAGGCGCGTGCTTATGATTTGTTGTATGCGTCAGGAAACGGAAGCTATCCATTGGCGAACCGTTCAACGTGCGCTGCTACACTGATCGCGTGCGCAGGCTCATCGTGAATGCCGATGATTTCGGGCTTACTGGAGGCGTGAACCGGGCCATCGCAGAGGCGCACGAACAGGGAATTGTTACCTCGGCCACCTTGATGGCTAACGGACGAGCTTTTAACGATGCTGTGACCACGGCACGACTCATTGGGGACAAAGGGACAGACACTCAGCATCGGATGCCACATTGTTCTGCTCGACGGCGAGCCAGTGGTTTCTGCTGAGGCCGTGCCTAGCTTGTTGCAGCCGGGCGCCGGAAACGGCCGCCCGCGTTTCCGCGACACACTGGGTGACTTCGCCCTCGCAGCGCTGACCGGACGGATCAAACCTGCTGAAGTGGAAGCGGAGGCGGCGGCGCAGATGCAGCGCATTCAGGCGGCAGGAATACGGCTCTCGCACTTCGACGCACACAAGCATGCACATCTCTTTCCCGCCGTATTGCAGCCCCTGCTTCGCGCCGCCAGGTCGCTGGGAGTTCCCGCCGTGCGCAATCCTTTCGGCCGAATGTTTCCCCTGCCACTCGATCGCTTGCTGGGAAAGAGCGAGCTCTGGACGCGCTTTGCCGAGATGAGTGTCTTGCGCAGCTTCGCCGGAACATTTCGCAAACAGGTCCAAGCTCACGGGCTGCGCACCACCGACGGCTCGTTGGGCGTCCTGGTCACGGGAATGCTCGATCTTGAGTTGTTCAGCACGATCACTGCGGCCGTTCCTGAAGGTACCTGGGAGTTCGTCTGCCATCCCGGATACAACGATGCGGAGCTCGACGGAGTTCGCACGCGATTGCGGCAATCGCGAGCGCAGGAACTGGAGGTGCTCACCTCAGCGGAAGCGAAGCAGGTGTTACGCCAACAGGGCATCGAGCTGATCAGCTATCACGAGCTCTAAGCAGGCGCTACAATAGGTGTCCCGCCAAAACTGGAAATGCCGCCGGACAGGCTTATGAATCCTCTTACCCTTTCACAGGACGAATACGCGAAAGTCTTCGAGCGCGTAACCGCGCTGGCGCTCGATCTCGTGGCTGCCATCCCGGAGATGCCTACGTTTCCCAACTCGACGGGCACAGGCACCCAGGCACTCTTCGCTCAGCCGCTGCCGGAGAAGGGAATTGGCCTCGCTGCACTCGACGATCTCTCGAAGGTCGTCGCCCACAGCCGTCCTCCCAGTCCGCGCTTCTTCGGATACGTTCTCGGATCGGGAGAGCCGGTCGCGGCGGCTGCCGACTTGCTGGCCAGTGTGCTCAATCAGAACGGCACAGCGTGGCGGTCGGGACCTGCGGCCGCGACCATCGAACGCCTCGTCGTCGGATGGATCGCGGAGGCCATCGGCTGCGCAGGCTTTAGCGGCTCGCTCACCGGAGGTGGCTCGCCTGCGAACCTGATGGGCCTTGCGATGGCGCGAGAAGCTCGCATACCGGCAAACGAGAGCGGCGTCAACAAGGCTGGAGCGGTCTACGCTTCTACGGAAGTTCATATGTCGATTCCGAAGGCGGTCGCGCTGCTCGGGATCGGACGCGACAATCTGAGGTTGATTCCCTGTGATGAAAACTTCCGTATGAGGACGGACTTGCTGTACGAGGCTATTCAGCGTGACATCACCGCCGGAACTACGCCAATCGCGGTGGTGGCGTCGGCGGGAACCGTCTCAACCGGCAGCATTGATCCACTGGAGGAGATTGCCGACGTGGCGCGCGAGTTCGGCGTATGGTTTCACGTCGACGGAGCCTACGGCGCTCTGGCGGCTCTTGCCGAGCCCGGTAAATTCGCCGGCCTGAGTCGTGCCGACTCCCTCTCGCTCGATCCACACAAGTGGCTATACCAGCCGCTGGATTGCGGATGCCTGTTGTACCGCGATTCTGCGGCGGCACGCAAAGCGTTTTCTCACTCCGGCGACTACGCAAAATCACTGATCGACGATCCCATCGAGGGCTATGTTTTCTTCGAGGAATCGATCGAGCTGTCACGCCGCTTTCGGGCGCTCAAGCTCTGGCTCTCGTTGCGTTATCACGGGCTGGCGAACTTCCGCGAAGCCATTCGCAATGACCTGGCCTGCGCGAAGCACCTGGCACAGAGGATCGCCGCTGAGCCGGAGTTGGAGTTGCTGGCTCCGGTGCCGCTCAGCGCAGTATGTTTCCGTTACGTGCCGCGCGGTCAGGAGATCGCCGGCGCTGCACTGGACGAACTGAATCGCCAGATTTTGCAGACCGTGGTTCGCCGCGGCAATGTATTCTTGTCAAACGCAACGATTCATGGCAAGTTCAGTTTGCGGGCTTGTATTGTGAATCATCGGACCACGTTGCACGATGTGGAACAGGTGGTCGCAGAAACACTCACCGCAGGCAGGGAACTCTCAAAAAGGGCCGGCTTCTGAATGTCCACTTTTTTCCAACTTACTCCCGATGGCAATGGCGACGAGATACTAGTACACGCGCCTTGCCGGGCCGATCTCGCCGGCTCCACCCTCGACATCTGGCCGCTGTACCTGTTTCATGAAGGCGCCGTGACCGTGAACGTCGCGGTAAACGTGCAGACCTCGTGCAAGATCTCCCGCCACGCCGGCTGCGAGATCTATCTCAAATCGCACGACACGGTTCGCGATGAGCGTTTCGCCAGCCTTGACGACCTGCTTGCCGCTACCGAATATGAGCATGCCCTGGCGGCGCGCCTGGTTCGATTCTTCCGTCCCACCGGAGGCTTTACGCTGGAGACCCATTCCGAGTCCCCGGCAGGGGCCGGCATCTCCGGCTCGTCGGCAATGATGATCGCAACCACGGCTGCGCTGGCTCGATTCGCTGGGCTGGAGCTCGAGCTGGAGCAAGTCCGGGTGATCGCGCAGAACGTCGAGGCGCAACTTATCAAGGTTCCCACCGGTTGCCAGGACTACTATCCGGCGATGTACGGCGGCGTCAACGCCGTGCACCTCGATCCTGACGGCATTCACTGCGAGCCTATTCCTGTCTCGTTCGACGAGATCGACCAGCGGCTTGCCCTTTTCTACACAGGAGCGCCCCGACAGTCCGGCATCAACAACTGGGAAGTCTTCAAGGCTCACATTAATGGTGACGAGCAAGTCATAGCAAACTTTGCAGAAATATCCCGCATTGCCCAGCACATGCATGCCGCTCTAGGGGAGGGACAATGGGACGACGTGGAGCGGCTCATGCGCGAAGAATGGAAGCTGCGCCGCACCAACATTCCCAGCATTACCACTCCGCTGATCGACAAGTTGATTGAGGTCGCCGGCAAGCATGGCGCTCGCGCCGCCAAGGTGTGCGGGGCCGGCGGTGGCGGATGCGTCGTCACTGTCCTGGAACCAGGCAGCCGCTCACGGGTGGAGCAGGCGGTTCGCGAGAATGGCGGACAGCCCATCGACTTCCGTGTGGCACGCGAAGGGCTGACCTTCCAAACCGCCTCTAAACTGCAAGCCGCCAAAGCCTGATGTTCACTACCAGTAGTGGACGCCTGCAACCAGTGTGGGCGTTCGTGCTGTCGGCCTTGCTGTCGGCAGCGGCGTTTTACGTTTGTGCGTCACTCGCAGAGGCCATCGCAGGCGATCATGTCTTGCGCTCCGAGCTGATCTTCCGGCCCCTGCTGGTGGTCGTGCTGCTTGGCCTGTTCTCGTGGTTGCTGACTACCGCGGATCACGTCGAAGAGCATCAAGTGGCCGCCATGGGGTTGCCCCGGGTCCCCGGAGCGCTGCGGCAGTTTTGGAGTGGCAGCCTGCTGGGCATGCTGCTCGTCGGGCTGGCCGTGCTCCCGATTTTTGTTTGGGGCGGAGGTCTCAGCTTTGTCTCACACGTCACGGCTCGCACCGGACCGCGTGTAATCGCGGTCGTGATCATCCTCATCTCAGGAGCACTGGCCGAGGAGCTGATGTTTCGCGGATATCCCTTCCAGCGGCTGGAGGAGGGAATTGGTTCGGTCGCGGCGACAGCATGTCTTCTGCCTGCTGTTTGGAGCCGTGCACCTGCTCAATCCTGGCGCCAGCGCGTGGGGACTCCTCAACACGATGCTCATCGGCGTTGTCCTGGCGGTGGCATACCTCCGCACGCGGGCACTGTGGCTTCCGTGGGGTATCCACTTCGCGTGGAACACGACGCTCGGATTGGTGTTTGGTTTGCCGGTGAGCGGGCTGAGGACCTTTAATGTGGTCTTACGCTCGACAGCGCGCGGGCCACTCTGGCTCACCGGAGGCGCCTATGGCATCGAAGCCAGCGCCAGCGGTGCTGCAGTAGTTCTGCTCGGACTCCTGATCGTGTGGCGGTGGCCCTTCGCGAAGCTACGCGAAGCGGGCACAGTTAGTGACGAACCGCTCGACCCGGACGGTTTCTCTCGCATCCAAAGTTAGTGCATGCCCTGCGGATAGGCATATAATCTCCAACAACGGGCACCCCATGAGCCGTAATCGTTTCTCGCTTCTGGTCATCGCCATTCTATTGTTGAGCTTGCCTGTGTTCGCCGGCGACCAACCTCCTCAAGCCAAGCCGGAAAAAATGACGCCGCAAACCCGCATGCTGGTGATTCGCGACCTCACCGCAGAGCACGTCTTCGCCCGCCGCATGTTCCCCCAGGGCGAGAAGGGACTGGTTATCAAGGATGGCAAAGTAAGCCCGGGCCCCGATGCTGTGGCGCAACTGGTTTCCGAGAATGGTCCGGCGGCCCAGCCGGGTGACAAGTGTGTCATCAGCAATGTCGTGTTCAAAGATAAGGCGATTATTTTCGAGATCAACGGCGGCCCCAAGAAGCACCAGAAATGGTACAAGCATATCGATGTCGGCATGAATGGCACGGAGAGCCCCATCGGCGGGCCCGACACCAGTCTGAACGCGCACGGCTCCATGGTGACCCTGCAGTTCGATGGCCCGGTGCCCGAGATCACTGGCGAGCAGGTTCGCCAGATGCTGGACCCGGTCTTCGACTTCAAAGCACTGAGCGTGGCTGAAGCCTATGCCAAGACGCTGCCTCCCAAGGTGCAGGCGGCGATTAAGGATCACCAGGTCCTGGTAGGTATGGACAAGGAGATGGTGATCTATGCCAAGGGTCGGGCTCCCCGTAAGATTCGCGACAAAGACGAACTGGGACACGATTACGAGGAGTGGATCTACGGCGATCCGCCGCAGGAAGTTGATTTTGTACGCTTCAACGGCGACCTGGTAACCCGTCTGGAAATCATGACGGTTGACGGACAGAAAATCGTTCGCACTCAGAAGGAAGTAGACATCAAGGATGCTGAGACCGAAGTGGCCGAAAAGAAGCCGCCCAAGCCGGCGAACCCGCCATCGCTGCGGCGTCCGGGTGAAGACCAGTGGGGCGATGACGGCTCGGGCGACCTGCGCACCACGATTCACCAGGACGATCCCGGCGTGAAGCAGAAGATGCCAGATTCAACCACCACCCCCAGCGGCCCCACCTTGACCCCAACCGATCCGGCGGGCAGCTCGACTTCGCCGCACTAGTCAGCCGCCGCGAGATTTGGCGCGCCACAGCCTCGCGCCTTTACACTGAAGATGTGAGGATCGCACTCGGGCAAATCAACACCACGGTCGGGGATTTCGCCGGCAATTCAGCCAAGATTATCGAGTATGCCCAGCGGGCCAAGCGTTCTGGAGCGGCGCTGATTCTCTTTCCCGAACTCGCGGTGTGTGGATATCCGCCGCGCGATCTGGTGGAGCGCCCCTGGTTCGTCGAACGCAACCGTCTTACCACCGAAGAAATTGCCCGGCGAACACAAGGTATCGACGTCATCTGCGGCCTGGTGACGCCCGCCAATTCCTCGACCGGCAAGTCCGCACTGAATTCGGCCGCTCTGCTGCGCGACGGAAAGATCGCCTTCCTGCAGTCCAAGCGGCTGCTGCCAACCTACGATGTATTCGATGAGATGCGCAATTTCGCTCCCGCCGATCGTCAAGAACTGGCCTGCATCGCCGGCGAACCCGTCGCGTTGACGATCTGCGAGGACGCGTGGAATGACAAGCATTTCTGGAATCGGCGGCTGTACGGCGTCGATCCGGTCGAAGACCTGATGCGCGCCGGCGGAAAGATGCTGTTGAACATTTCCGCGTCACCGTTTTATCTGAAGAAGCGGGAGCTCCGCCGCGACATGCTGGCCTCCATCGCGAGGAACTACCGTGTGCCGGTTGTGCTGGTAAATCAGGTAGGCGGCAATGACAGCCTGGTCTTCGATGGCTCGAGCATGGTGCTCGATCCGGGCGGCGAAGTGCTTGCACGCGCTAAGTCGTTTGAAGAAGACCTGCTCTATTTCGATACCGACTCACTGACTGGCGATATTCACGACCAGGACTTAGGCGTGGAAGCCAGTGCCTACGCTGCGCTGGTTCTGGGCACGCGTGACTACGTGAGCAAGTGTGGCTTCCGGCGAGTGGTGTTGGGACTGAGCGGCGGCATCGATTCCGCACTCACGGCGTGCATCGCAGTGGATGCCCTCGGTGCCGACAATGTGATGGGCGTGCTTATGCCGGGGCCATACTCTTCCCAGGGCAGTGTCGATGACGCCCGGCAGCTGGTGCATAATCTTGGGATCCGCAGTGAGCTGATCCGCATCGACGACATCTTTCATTCGTATCGCAAGTCGCTCGATTCCGCGTTCGCGGGAATGTCCCCCGACGTGACCGAAGAGAACATTCAGGCGCGCATTCGGGGATCGCTGCTGATGGCCATGTCAAACAAGTTTGGCTCACTACTGCTCACCACCGGCAACAAGTCGGAGCTTGCGGTAGGCTACTGTACGCTCTATGGAGACATGTGCGGAGGTCTGGCGGTAATCTCCGATGTGCCCAAGACGCTGGTGTACCGGCTGGCAGAGTACGTTAACGCGCGCGGAGCTGTCATTCCGCGCTCGACCATCGAGAAGCCACCTTCGGCCGAGTTGCGTCCCGATCAGAAAGACAGCGACTCGCTGCCGCCGTATGAGGTTCTCGATACAATTCTGCAGGACTACGTCGGAGACAATCTTCCGCCCGAAGCCATCGCGTCCGAACATGGCTTGGAACTGGAACTGGTGCGCAAGGTGGCGCTGATGGTCGACCGCAGCGAGTACAAGCGTCAGCAGGCTGCGCCCGGATTGAAGATTTCCGAAAAGGCATTTGGTTTTGGCCGCCGCTATCCAATTGCGGCGCGCCAGGGCATATAGATTCGCATCTCTCATCGACGTTCTAGAAAGGAACGCATGACACGGTTTTCTCATTACCTCCTGGTGAGCCTGATGTTCACCCTTAGCCTCAATTGCTTTGCACAGCAGTCGGCCAAGCCTAGCGGCAGTGTAGCTGTACCGCCTCCGGCCGCCGCTCCCGCGAACGCTCCCAGCGAAGCTACGGTCAACGAATTCCTTAAGCACATGTTTGGCTGGAACAATCAGGTCACCTGGAAGGTAGCGCAGATCAAGGCTGCGGAAGATCCCAGCCTCACCGAGCTGATTATCATTCTTAATACGCCCCAGGGCCAACAGCTGGCTCATTTGTACGTCACGCCCGACCAGAAGTTCGCACTTTCGGGCGAGTTGGTGCCTTTCGGATCCGATCCCTTTGCTCCCGCCCGTGAGATGTTGAAGGGCATCAACGGCCCCGCCCATGGTCCGAAGGGCGCGCCGGTCACTATCGTCGAGTTCGGCGATCTGGAATGTCCGGCTTGTAAGGCGGCACAGCCCAACGTCACCAAGCTGATGGAGGATGAGCCGAATGCCCAGCTGGTGTTTCAGAACTTCCCGTTGGAGCAGCACAAGTGGGCGCCGCTCGGCGCCAAGTACCTCGACTGCATCGGCCGGGAAAACAATGCAGCCGTGTGGAAGTTTATTCCCATGGTCTACGAGCATCAGGGTGAGGTAACCGACCAGACTGCGGCCGAAGCATTGAAGGGTTATGCTAAGGATTCGGGAGCCGATCCCGCAGCGGTGGCCGCCTGTATTGACCAGCCTGAAACCGAGAAGCGGGTCCAGGAATCGATCGCCCTGGGGCAGAAGCTGGGAGTGACCAGCACGCCGACCTTCTTCATCAATGGCCGCAAGGTTGGGAACTTTGTGAATACGCCGTACGACGTGATCAAGGCAATGGTGGACTTTGCGGCGACCGGCAAATAGCTTTCGCGCTGAAATCCTTTAGAGGCGACGTGGACCCCTTCGGTTTTGAAGGGGCGAACCTTCAAGTGCGCCGTTACCAGTCGTTTGTTTCTTGTCATCTCGACGAGTCCTGAAGAGCCGCGCGGAGGGACCTGCTGCCCTGACATGGGCAGCAATGCTGGGCAAGAGCAGGTTTCTCCACTCCGGGCTTACGCCCTGCGGTCGAAATGACAACGATGGCCCAACAGCTAACATCTCTTGTCCGTCATTCCGACCAAGGCCTTCAGGCCGCGCGGAGGAACCTGCTGTCCTGACATTGGCAGCAATGCCGGGCAAGAGCAGGTTTCTCCACTCCGGGCTTACGCCCTCCGGTCGAAATGACAACAATAAGGTATGACTGGTGGCCCAACCGCTAACATCTCTTGTCCGTCATTTGTATGTCCGTCATTCCGACCAAGGCCTTCAGGCCGCGCGGAGGAACCTGCTGTCCTGACATTGGCAGCAATGCCGGGCAAAAGCAGGTTTCTCCACTCCGGGCTTACGCCCTGCGGTCGAAATGACAACGATAAAGGTATGGCTGGCGGCCCAACGGCTAGCAGCTCTATGTCCGTCACCTCTTGTCCGTCATTCCGACCAAGGCCTTCCGGCGTGTTAACCCTGGCGCCAATAGAGATTCCGGCCGGTCTTGGGTAAATCGCAGCTAAGTCCTTGGGGCTCAAGATTTTGACCTTTAACTCCAACGGAATGAAGATTTTGCACGGATCGCCGCAAAATCTTGATCTCATTTGGTTTATAGGTAAAATCTTGAGCCGCAGGCACTTATAGGCGACAAAATCCGGCTAAGTCATTGATAAATGCCCGATTTCTCCCGATCCGAGGACGAGAGGGGGGAGGGGGGTACCCAGATTAACCGCAATGTGCTCGAGAGATCTGCTTGCCGCTGGATTCACACGAATGTACGACTTGGTAAACAGTTCACCTCAGTCGGTCCCCAAGCTATTTGCGAGCTTCATGCGCGGGGATTCAGTGTCCGGTCGCCAGCTGCAATGCGAAACTCCGGTCCTCGGGGGGGCGGATTACATGCGGGGTGATGATGATCAGCAATTCGTTATTGGCGACGTTCTTGTCGTGCTCCGAGAAACCGTAGCTGATGCCGGGCACCCGTGACAGAAAGGGGTAGCCCATCAGGCTGAGCGAATCCGACTTACCGATCAATCCTGCAACCACACTGGACTCGCCGTCCTTCAGCGTGATGGTCCCGTTGAACTCCTGGTTGCTGATTATCGGTTGCGTATTTACGGTTTGTCCCGTCAGGGACCGGATCTGCATCTCCAATTTCAGGGTGACATCACGGTCCGCGTGAATCAGCGGCGTAGTCTTCAGGTTCAGACCGAGATCCTGGAACTCGAAAGAAGGAAAAGGAGCAATGTAGCTCTGGTTTCCCAGCACCTTGCTGATCGCCCCGTTGTTATAGATGGGTGCGAAAGTGGCGTTCACGATGGGATAGCGCTCGCCGATCTTCATGGTGGTGGCATTGTTCTGGCTGGCTCGCAGAACGACATGCTGCAGGATGCGGACGTCGGATTCGTTGAGATTGAGATTGACGGTGAATCCCGGCAGGGTCAGGCCAAAAAAAGTGATACCTCCTCCGAAGGTCGCCAGGGGTTGCGAAAGGATCGGATTCTGCAAGGTTTGCTGCAACTGGGACAGCAGCGCTGCAATGGCCTGCGAATTGGCCTGATTGATTCCTCCCGATGAAATCAACTGATTCAGCAGGTTCTGATTGGCGCCGGCGGCCAGCGATGCCAGCAGTTGCGGCGAAATGTTGTAGAGCGTCCACGATGTGTTGACGTTATTACCGAGCTGGCGCAGGAGACTGGAGCTGACCTCGAAGATGTTCATGTCCAACAACACTTCCGGACGCGCCACATTGATGCTCTCAATCAACTCTGTCGCCGCCTCGACGATTGGCTGGGGGGCACGGATGGTAATGGTTCCCTCAGTCGGGTTTTGCATGATAAAGCGGATGTCCAGCAGCACCCGCAGAGCATTCTGCAATTCCACGAGGTCCTGAGGCGTCTCGACGTTGGTCAGGTAAAACGTGGTCAACGACATGCGCTGGAAGGTGCGGCGGTTCTCGGCGGTGTCGGCGGCAAAGAACAGCTGCGTGGCCGACAACGGAACCCAGAATGTTTTGGTCACGCGCGTCGCCAGTTCCATGGCATCCGAGAAGGTAACGTCGTCGACGTCAAAATAGACACGTCGCTGCTGGACGGAATCGTCGAAGAGGGCGGTCACGCCATAGGCCTGCGCGACCTGGGTCAGCATCGTCCTGCCATCGCCGCGGTAATGGAAGTCGTGACGCGAGTCGTTGGGTTGAACCTGGACTACGGTCGAATCCTCGACTCGCCGGAGTCTGCGTTTAGGCGGGCGATCCGATGAAATAGAATCGCGCAGCCTTTGCTGAGCAAACTCGTTGGTCGGGTCGTACTCCAGGGCCTCCCGGAAGGCCGCCATGGCTACGACGTCCTGCTTGTCGAGCATGGCCTGGTTGCCGCGCTGGATGGCGTGCATCACCAGTTCCTGGCGGGTGAACTCACGCGCCGTCAGAAAATCCACGTCGCGCGGCGCCAGTTGGCTGGCCGATTCGAACTTTTCAAACGCCGCATCCAGTTTGCCGGACGACTTCAGTTTGAGGCCCGAGTCAAAGTCGCGCTTGGCTTGCGCCATGGCCTTGGGATCGGGAGTGGGAAGAGCGATGGGCGTGCCAGGCAAAGCTGGGGGACTGAGTTGTCATGCCCTCGTTAGGCGGCGATTTCGGAGCGACACTTGCATCCGTGGCCGCCGAAACACCAGGCTGGGATGAGCCCGCGACGACCGAAGCCGGCGCCTGGTTAGCGGTCGGCTGTTGCCCTGCCACGAGCGTCGCGATGGCCACCGCGAATGCTATCCCTGCCAGAAAACGCATGTGTGCAGAAATTGTAAGCCACAGCGCAGGAGCTTGTCGCGCGTTACACATCGAGGCTGAGAGGCACATAGAACGGTTCCGTCGATCCGCTAGATCGCCCACTCACTCGGTCTGCTTGACTCATCGACGGCGGTTCGCAGCCTGGGCTACGCTGGATTCTAAAGTTCCGCGGAAAACCCAGCCCTGCGGAACCGGCTCTAACAACTCAATAGCGGAGTTACTCGCCGGCTTGGGTTCCACTGCGCCTCGTAGCTTCGATGGTGCTGCGGCCCTGGTTTCCTGCAAGTGCGCGTATTGTGCGCACCGGACCAGCGGGCGGGAACGGAACTGACTCAAGGAGCGGACCTATGAAGAAATCTACCCTACTTACCGCGTCGCTGCTCTTCGCTGCGACGATGGCGCTCGCGCAGAACAATCCCAGCACCGGAGCCGCCCTCGGCCCGGAACAGAACCGGAACGCAACATCACAGAACGCCGTCGTTCGCGGATGTCTCACCGGTTCACCCGACAATTACACACTCACCGATCAAAATGGCGCCCAGTACAAGCTGGTGGGCGATAACAGCTCGCTGCTAACTGCGGTAGGACATGTCGTGCAAGTCAACGGCATGCAGGGCCAGTCGATGGAAGGCTCCTCGGGAAACAGCAACACAATGGCCGGCTCCGCATACACCTTTCAAGTCTCGGAGGTAAAGGACAGCGGCAGAGCTTGCAATCGGGCGTCCAATCCTAGCGATTCGACGGGCAATCCAGGTTTCCAATCGCCGGCCAATCATCCAAACGACGAGAAGACTCCCAAGGGAACATCCCCTGAGTCGAGCGATCAACCTCATGGGCAACTGACCGCGATGTTGCAGCAGAGCAGCAACTCGCCCATGAGCAGCACGGGTAGCGACGCTGCCCAGAGCGCACAGAGCAACAGTTCCAGCACCCCATCGACGCCCAGCGCTGAGGGCACGGAAGCCATGCCAAGCTCGAAAGTCTCGGATTCCGGTCAGAGCACTGGAGTAGGCCAAGCGACGCAAACGCCCCCTGTGACGAGCCAGACGCCGGCGAGCCCGACTTCTCCTACCAGCCCGAGCTCGCAGACGCAAACTTCTCCGGCCAATACCGCGGGCACTACGCCGCAGAGCAACACCAGCCAGCCACAGAACAATGCCAACGATTCCAACAAGCCGCTCTGGGAGCGCCAGGCCACCGATATACCGTGGGCGCGTAAAGGCGGCACGAATACCGGAACGAGCTCGACGACCGGCAACGCGAACTCAACTACTAACACCCCAAATACGAACACGAACTCAACTACCACGAACCCGAACAACCCGCATTGAGAAAGAACACGGAACGACAATTTTCAGGCCCGTCTCGTGCGGGCCTTTTGTTTGCGCTGTTTCTGGCCCGTGCTAAACTTTTTCTAAGATCACGAGGTGAGGATGAAGCGTCTGCTCCGGAAAATGCTGTTCGTCGACCTGATCCAGGGTCTGAGAGGTCACGTTTCGCTATCAGGATCCGAAGGAAGCCATCACCGAGCAGTACCCGCTGCAGCGCCCGCAGATCGCCGAACGCTTCCGCGGAGCTCCCCGGCTCAACGTCCATCCCGACACCAATGAAACGCTCTGCATTGCCTGTGACCTATGTGCGGTAGCGTGTCCGGAGAATCTCATCGTGGTCGGCAGCGAGCGCAATCCAAATACCCGCCGCAAGGAGTTGACTGAGTTTACCTACGATCTCAGCCGCTGCATGTTCTGCGGACTTTGCGAAGACGCGTGCCCGTGGATGCGCTCGAACTCACGCAGGATTTCGAGATGGCGCAGTACAACCGCGTGGGACTGATCTGGAATCGCGAGACCCTGGAAAAGGGACCCGAGCCGCAGGCATACAAGCACTAAACGAAGCCACCCGGACGTGCGACACAAATATGACGCTCGTTTTTGGCGGAAGCCCAAAACATACTTGTGCCCCTCGCGCATGCCCTCGCACCTCAGCGGAGCGGCCAGAACGTGGCCCCATGCACTTGTCAACTCACATGAAAAGTGGCGATAATATCCGCCAAATGCGGGACGGTTGAGCCCGCGTCCACTCCAATGTTCTCCTTGGACAGGTATAGGGAGCGTAACAACACCGCGTCGCCTAGACGCTTCATTGCAATTCAGCGAGGTTGATCCGATGCCATTGAAGGGGCTTACTCCAAGCGGGAAATCTCTCTATGCGTTCGAGGGTGGACGGCAGACGGAAGTCTTCAAGGACAAACGCCTCATCAGAAACAAGGACTCGTCGAATTACCAGGTTGTTACTTACCTACCGGGCGATCCCGAGACAGAACGTGAACCCGCTATGAAAGAAGTTCTGGCACGGGGCTGGTATGACTTCGTCATCGTGCCGGGTATGGCTGACGTTTGTTGGGTTCGCCTGGAACGCTTTGAACGCCTCGCCAAGTATGGTCCCAAGAATCCGGACCACAAGGATCCCGGAGATAAGCGCGGGCATAGCGCCATCGCGCAGGGCGGGGACGTCCTGTTTGCCGGCATCATTCTTTTCGGTGGCAGCTACATCGCCAATCAAGGAAAGCCCGGCGAACTGGTTCGTTGGGAAAACAAGTCCGGTCACTACAAATGTGGCGCACAGTACAACATCAACTGGAAGGCTTACGGTAGCGGAAAGGACGATCCCCAACTGAACGCACTGCTGGAGCATGTCAAGTATCAGACCCAGTGGTTGAAGGGCGGCGATGGCAACCCGCTCTTGCCGATGAACAAGTTTGAGCCCTGGTATCCGGAGATCTAAAGCGGTTGCCGGTCTCGAAGTCGTAGGGATGAATGACGCTGAGTGCGACCTCCCGACAGGCAAGCGAGCTGTGGAAGCTGAATAATAAAGGGCGCGATTGACTCGCGCCCTTTCGATTGCAGGAACGGCCTGGCAGCCTATTCGAAGATCAAAATCGCCGCCGCAATCACGGTTGTCCACAATGCGCGTTTATCCCCTACTGCCGACTGAGTAATGTTCGCCGTGCGCACGATCTTGTTAGACAGGCGGTAGACTTCCTTCTTTTCATCCCAGGATTTGTCGGCATCGAACTCCACGTCCAGCGTGGTCGCCAGCATTTCAGCGGCAAGCTCTTCGGCGTAGTCGCCGGCCAGATCTTCCTTCTCGCCGAACGAGTGGTGCTCGCTCAGGTAGCCGTACGTGGTGCGGTCAGCAGGCATGGCGAGGCCAATACTTGAGGCCACCAACCGGTGCGGTTCGCGGGTAGAGTTCTCCGCCACCACGGCAAACGTAACTTCACCCGGTGACAGATACTTCAGCCCATCTTTTCGCGTAATCAGTTTGCAGTTAGGGGGAAAGATCGAGGAAACGCGCACCAGATTCTGTGCGGCGATTCCTGCGTCCCGCAATGCCAATTCAAATGAAGTCAACCGTTCCTTGTGTTTGCCCACACCCTTCGTGAGAAAGATGCGTTTAGGAACCATGTCTTTGCCCAATGTGAGGGTCCTCCGGAGGGAATGAAAAGGTAACCGAATTGTAAAAAATAACACATGGCGGCAAGACGCGTATGAAAAGTGCGTGAAAGAACACTGAAAATGTTGGGGATGGGGACCGATCTCAGCCATCAGTCGTGCTACGACACGCATCTGGTCTGGCATGGTTCAGAATATTGTCGACGTGCTGGCACTTCTGGTAGCGGGCCTGATGGTTGGCAATGAACTGACCGTCGCTTTATTCCTGCATCCCACCATCTCCAGGCTGGCGGACGAGGTCCATGCGCCAGCCGTAATTGCATTCGCCGGGCTTTTCGGACGCGTTATGCCTTTCTGGTATGCCGTGGTCCTGTTATTGTCCGCAGTCGAGGGCTGGCTTCACTGGCGTGTGGGTTCGGGCGGAACAGGATTGTTTTGGGGAGCGACGCTCCTGTTCGCAATCGCGATCGTTTATACCTTGATCTTCCCGGCACCGCTCAATCGACGCATCGCCACCTGGAAGACGGCCTCTTTGCCTTCATCGTGGCACGCCGATCGCCGCCGATGGGATCGCCTGCATTGGATTCGCATGGCGATACTTTTGCCTGCACTGATAGCCTTGATCGTCGGTGTCGTTGTATCGCACTGCGGGTGAGAATCGCGCTCAACGCACCGGCGCGGCCACGACTGCGGTCTTGCGCTTTACGGCGATGTCGATAAACGCCAGCGCCGCTCGGCTCAACGCCTTGTCCTTGCGGAAGACCAGCGCCAGATCGCGCTGGATGCTGGCATCGGAGATCGAAAGAACCGCCAAGGTCTTCGCCTGCACGTCTTCAGCAACATTCGAGCGGGGGATAAACCCAATACCCACGTCCGCCGCAACAAAACGTTTCAGCAACTCGCTGGAATCCAGTTCCATGGAGATCGCCGGCTTCAGCCGCCGCTCGTGAAACAGCGACTCCAGGGCGTCACGCGTGCGCCCGACCTTGGGCAGCAGCAGAGGATACTCGCAGGTATCGGCGATGGTAACGCTCTTCTTGCCTGCCAGCGGGTGTTCCGGCGGCGCGATGACCACCAGCTCATCTCGATGGATCGGTACCACCGTCAAGCGTTTGTCGGGAACCGGCAGCGAAACCACGCCGAAGTCGCAGGAGTTGTCGATGATGAACTCGAGAATCTTGTTGTGCTCCGAGCGCAGCACGTTCACCGCCACGCTGGGATACTGGCGCTTAAAGTCAGCGAATACCTCGGGCAGGATGTGCAGGCAGGTTCCCTCGTTGGCCGACACCACGATTTCACCTCGCGGCACGCGATGCATCTCGGCCAGCGTCAGAAGCATGATGCGACGCTGCTCAATCGTGTCCTCGACGTACTTCTGGAAGACTTTGCCCGCCGCCGTGACCGACACCTTGCCCCCGCTACGGTCGAGCAGCCTGGCGCCGACCTCCTCCTCCAGCGAGCGAATCTGCGAGGAAATGGCCGGCTGCGTGCGGAAACGCCGCTCGGCAGCACGCGAGAAGCTGCTGAGCCGTGCCACCTCGAGGAAAGTCTCTAACTGATCGAAGTCCATAAGACGTAATTAGCAACTAGCGATTAGCAATTAGTAAGAACGATTCATCGCAACGAGGCGATGCGAAGCATGCCATTGGCAGAAACGCGGTTCGCCGCTCTAAGTCCAGCCCCGCAGCGGCGGTTTGCTTTGAGCCCGGGGTGCAACCCCGGGTAGGAAGCCGAACAAGTCTGCAAGACCGCATCGCGGCTTGTCGCTGCACTCCTCCTTGTGTGGGAGCTTTTACCATAACGGGAAATTATGCTGCTAATAAAAACATTGTATGCTGCCGAGCAAAATCGCGGGCGTATCCTCTAAAGTTCGCACCGGAGACTCCACTTGCCAGAGACCGCATCCGACCCCAAGGCCGTCCTAGATTTCGCCCAACGCAATCATGTCCAGATGCTTGACCTGCGCTTCACCGACCTGCCTGGACTGTGGCATCACGTTTCGTATCCCATCGCGCAGTTGACCGAGGCCTCGTTCGAAGAGGGCTTCGGCATGGACGGTTCGTCCATTCGCGGCTGGGCTGCGATTCACGAGAGCGACATGCTGCTGATGCCCGATGGCGGGCGCTACGTCCTCGATCCGTTCACCGAGGTACCGACGCTGGTGATGGTGTGCGACGTGATGGATCCCGTCACCAAGCAGCGTTACGACCGCGATCCCCGTTACATCGCCAAGAAAGCCGAGATGTATCTCGCTTCGACTGGCGTTGCCGATACGGCGTACTTTGGCGCCGAAGCCGAGTTCTTCATCTTCGACAACGTGCGCTTCGATCAGAACGAGCACGAAGGCTATTACTTCCTCGACGCCGAAGAGGGCCGCTGGAACTCAGGTCGAGCGGAGAATAATCTCGGCTACCGCCCACGCTATCGCGAAGGATACTTCCCGGTCCCGCCCACCGATCATTACCAGGACTTGCGCACCGAGATGGTGCTGGCCATGCAGAGCTGCGGCATGGAGGTCGAGTGCCACCATCACGAAGTCGCCACCGGAGGCCAGACCGAGATCGACCTTCGCTTTGACTCGTTGCTGCGCTCAGCCGACAGCATGATGCTCTACAAGTACATCGTGAAGAATGTCGCCAACCAGAATGGCAAGACCGTGACCTTCATGCCCAAGCCGCTATTCCAGGACAACGGCAGCGGCATGCACACCCACCAGTCGCTGTGGAAGGAAGGGAAGCCGCTGTTCGCCGGCGATGGCTACGCCGGACTTTCGCAACTGGCGCTGTGGTATGTCGGAGGACTGATCAAGCACGGCCCGGCGCTGTCGGCGTTGATCGCGCCCACGACGAACTCTTATAAGCGTCTGGTCCCCGGATTCGAAGCCCCGGTAAACCTGGCGTATTCGCGTCGCAATCGCTCGGCAGCTTGCCGCATTCCCATGTATTCGGCCTCGCCCAAAGCCAAGCGGGTGGAGTTCCGACCACCCGACCCGAGCTGCAATCCATATCTCGCCTTCGCCGCGATGCTCATGGCAGGTCTCGACGGCATCGAAAACAAGATCGATCCCGGTCAGCCGCTCGACAAGGATATTTACGATCTCGGCCCGGAAGAGTTGGCGAGCGTTCCGTCCATGCCCGGTTCGCTGGAGAACGCGCTCGACGAGTTGGATCGCGATCAGCAATTCCTGCTCAAGGCCGATGTCTTCACCGAGGAGATGCTGAACACGTATGTCGACTACAAGCGCGAAAAGGAAGTGAATGCCATGCGCCTGCGCCCGCACCCGTATGAGTTCATGATGTACTACGACATTTAGACGATCGCGTTTGCCACTACTGCCAAGGTCCTGAACCGGCGTGATGATGCTCTGCGTTCTGCGCCAGACCGAGAGCTCACTTCTTAACCAGGGCGATCCGGCGTGGGCGCGCTACCAGCGCCTTGGAGTTTGCCGGCCCCGGCAGGGAGCATGGCACGGAACCTGCCGGGGCCGCAGATGCGATCAGCTCTGAAAGCGCTTGCGCGCGATACTTGCCAATCCAATCAGTCCAGAACCGACCAGCAACAGTGTGCCTGGCTCCGGAGTCGATCCCAGAAACGTCTGCGGAAGTTCGCCGGCCCAGCTCTGGCTTCCATCCACCGGAACATAGACTCGAACCTGCGGGAAGGCATTCGGCCCAAAGGTCATCGCAGTCACCTGATCGTAGATTGCCTGTGCGGTGACATCGAGTGAAGGCACTCCCTCATTCAGGTACCACGCAACGGCGTTATATGCGGAGTTGCTGCCACCATCGGCTTCGGCCATGGTGAATACATAGGCGAGTTGGTCAGCCTTCTGCAAGTCGCCGATTAACACGCCATAGGCATCCACCGAATACGCAGTCGCCTGCCAGGTCTCGCCGCCGCTGATGTGCTCGTTGTAGCTGACACACATCAGAAAAACAGGGTCGCCATCCACTGTGAGGTTGTATGGATAAGACGACACGCCGTTATAGGAAAACGGGCCAGCCGAGTTGAACTGCATGGCGACATTACCCGCGAAGGCCGACAGAGACATCAGAAGAAGTATCGCAATTCCACTTACCAGTCTTAGTTTCATTTGTCTGTTGCTCCCCTTGTTCAAATGTTAAAAGTTGTTGTGTGTAACCTGCTGTATACGTAACTGCCCTAGCTGCGATGCCGACCAGATACGACGCCACCGCAGAGGCCACGCCGTCATAGGGAGGTTCCTTTAGCGATTTCGAAATGTATGTGCGCGGCGAAAGACCCTGCGCCGTTCTCGCGCGCCTGGACGCGGACGACATTGCCTTTGCCTCGGAAGCGCAGAGTCGCACCCGCGATGTGGCTGCGGGAAAGATCGACTGCGACTTCGATAAAAGAAACGGCCCCTGGAAGCGTTTCTGTCTCCACCAGCACGCCTTGTGCGCTGAGATTGCTCGTTACTCCATCACAGTGCCGCTGCCTGCCATCGACCTCGCGCCACTGGAGCGACACCGGGGCAACGATCGCGAAGCGTTGTGTCTTGCGCCGTTCCGTCCATCCTTTGCTCAGCGAATCCAGTTCGAACCAGGGCATCGTTTCCGTATTGCGCCTCCGTAACTAGAAACTAGGCAATGGCTCGGACTCGCGCAAGAGCTACTCCGTACAGGACAATTTGGTGTCCCATTGCATTCAGAATCCAGTGCACTTGGATTGAATTCATTGCATTGGTCCAAGAGGACTATGGCGCCTGCCGAATAGAGACAAAGGAACTACTTCCTAAATGACGGGGGGCAGGATAGGTCGACTGGAGTCAATGGCACACCGGACGATGTTCCACCGGTGGTTCTATTTCCGGAATTCCATCTTGCGGATAGCGTGTATCTCCGGTGCCGGCAAAGGAAGTCAGGCAACACACTCATGAGCAAGAAGCAAGAACATGGGTGAACGGCAATTGGAGTGCCTGCGGCTTAATAGGGCTCCGACTAACGGCAAGGTTGGTTATTGCCGATGGTAGAGCTCACCAGCACGAACCGTACGTGCCGGCAAAGGATCGCTCATGAAGGGTCGCCGAACTGTACCGCGCGAGAAACCGCAGAAACTCAAGATCGCTCTGGCCGACGCCAACCTCATGGCCTGTCGTCTGCTGGCCGAAGCCCTCGATCTTCAGCCCGAGTTCCGGGTAGTTGCCTGTGCCGTTGCCACGCCCGACTTGGTGGCCGCCATCGAACGCGCCAAACCGCAGGTGGTCCTCATAAGCGCCTTCTTTCAGAATGGATCGCCGGCCGGTATTGGTGGAATGCAAGAGATCCACGCACAGTATCCGGAACTGCCCATGATCATGCTGCTCGATCATACCGAGCCGCACATGGTGATCGAGGCCTTTCGCAGTGGCGCCAAGGGGGTTTTCGCGCGCTCACAGCCGGAGGTCGCGATGCTTGCCAAGTGCATTCGAAAAGTGATGGAAGGGCAGATATGGGTCGATAACAAACAGTTGCTCTACCTGCTCGATGCCTTCACCGGAAAGTCCGGGGAGCGAAGCGTGCGAAAGTCAGCTTCGCTTTCCCTGCTGACGCCCCGAGAGGAATCGGTGGTACGCCTGGTCGTCGAAGGGATGGGGAATCGTGAGATTGCCAAGACGCTGCATCTCAGCCAGCACACGGTCAAGAACTACCTGGTTCGCATCTTCGAGAAGCTGGGACTAGGCAGCCGGGTGGAGCTGGTCCTCTATGCCATCGACAAGCTGGACAAGAACGACGCCACCGCGACCGGGCCAGGGATGCCTCCTCCGATCGCGATGGCCGCGTCTGCGTGAGCTGCGGTCGCGAGGCCGTTGGAGGCACACCAAGCGACAGAGCGTTTACAGGACCGTCTGAAAGATCCTGCGGGGGCCGTAGCTGACGGCCCCCTCCTTTTTCTTTACCGGAGGCCGCCGGCGACGAGCAGTGTTTCGCCTGTCATGTACTTGGAATCGGTAGAGGCCAGATAGACAGCCGTTGGAGAGATGTCGTCGGTCTGGCCGATGCGTCCGAGAGGTGTCTGTGCCTTCAAGGACTTCTCGAAATCACTCCCCAGGAAGCCCGCGGAGTGCACGCCCTCGGTTTCGATTATCCCAGGGTTGATGGCGTTGACCCGAATCTTGCGCGGCCCTAACTCCTTGGCCAGCGAGGTTGTGATCGCATCGACGGCGGCCTTGGTCGCCGAGTATACGGAGGCATTGGCCGGCGTAATGCGGCTTACGCCCGAGCTGATGTTGATGATGCTGCCACCTTCGGGACCGAAGCGCCTCACCGCTTCCTGGGTTGCGAGCAACAATCCTAGAACATTCAGATTGAACTGTTTGTGGAAGTGCTCCTCGCTGACGTTTTCGATGGGAGCGAACTCGTAGATTCCTGCATTATTCACCAGAATATCGACCCGCCCAAACGCCTTCACTGTTTCGGCAAATAGGCGCGTGATGTCTTCGTGCTTAGACACATCGGCGTGAATGGCGATCGCCTTGCCGCCGTTGCTTACGATGTCGGCGACCACGCGGTCGGCTCCTGCTTTACTGCTGGCATAGTTGACGACGACCGATGCGCCTTCGGCCGCCAGATCTTTGGCAATGGACGCGCCGATTCCTTTGGAAGCTCCGGTTACTACTGCGACTTTGTTCTGCAGCTTACTCATGGCTTTCTCCTCGTAAAGTTCCACATTCCTGCGATAGGTTGATGACTAGCTGGACGGCTGGCCAGCACTTCTGTACTGGGAGATACAGATGTCGGGCGCTTCTGCCGAGACTCATAAATATTTACCGGTCGGTACAAAACAATGGCAACCTCAGGTTAAAAGGCGTTATCTTATGGATATGAAACCAGCCAGCCCCGCCAGGCCGATGGGCCGTCCACGCTCTTTCAATGCCGACAAGGCACTGGACCGGGCGCTGCAAGTGTTCTGGCGAAAGGGCTACGAGGGCACCTCGCTCACCGAACTGACTAAGGCGATGGGCATCAACCGGCCCAGCCTTTACGCTGCTTTCGGCGATAAGGAGGCGCTCTTCCGCAAGGTGCTCGATCGTTATGCCGAGGGACCAGCCGCCTACGCGATGGAAGCGTTGAAAGAGCCCACTGCGCTGGCTGTGGTGGAGCGATTGTTGCGTGAATCTGCGGATTTGGCCGGCGATCGTAGCAGGCCCCCGGGATGCCTGCTGGTTCAAGGCGGACTTGCCTGTGGCACCGAAGCCGAGTCCATTCAGCGGGAGCTGACCGCACGCCGCAACGCCGGGGAAGCCGCCTTGCGCCAGAGACTCGAGCGTGCACGCAAGGAAGGAGACCTTCCGTCCGATGCCAAACCCGCCGATCTCGCCCGCTATCTTATGACCGTGCTCCGCGGACTTGCGGTGGAGTCGGCAGGCGGAGCCACCCGCGCCGAACTGCGAAAAGTCGCCGAGATCGCGCTGCGCGCCTGGCCGACGTAAGCGCGCAGTTTGCAAAATCCCGCTTCAGCCTCTACATTCGTATTCGCTTCTACAACTCATCCACCAAGCAGGGAACAGCTATGATTGAGCGACTCAAAGAGAGCGGAGGCTCGGCCTTCGGCTTCAAAGTGACCGGGCGAATGACCGCCGAAGATGTACAGGGAATCGAAAAGCAGATCGAATTCTTCATCGCTGAGCGCAAGAAGAAGCCCATCGGGCTCCTCGCCGACGTCTCCGAGATGGATGGCGCCGACTGGAAGGCCCGCTGGGACGAGATGCGCTTCCTGCAGAAGTTCACCAACCACATTGCCCGCATGTCCGTGGTCGGGCCGCACAAGTGGGAAGAGATCGTTGACCTTGTCATCACCGGAGCGGCCGTGCTGCAAGCCGAGACGCGCTACTTCGAGAGCTCCGAAAGCACTTTCGCCTGGGAATGGGCACGCGGCGCAAAGAATGCCGAGCACGTCCCCGTCCGCGTTATCTCGGCAGGAACTGGCATCTGGAAGGACTACCACCCCGAATACATGGGGTTGTAGCTACTCCACCAGTGTCACTTTGCCCGTAGCCAGATCGTACGTCGCGCCCACGACCTTCACTTCGCCCTTGGTGACGCGCGGGGCGATGATCGGCCCCAGCGCGTTGAGCTTGGCGACATTGCGCCGCACGTTGGCGACGATGGCGTTCTCCAGCGGATCACCCGGCTTGCCCTGGGATTCCAGCACAGCCGGCTTGATGTTGTTCACCATCTCATTGATTGCGCCCGGCAGCGCATCGTGATCGTGGATATGCTTTATGGCCGCCTTCACCGCGCCGCACTGGCTGTGTCCCAGCACGACGATGAGCTGCGAGCCCAACTCGGCGACCGCATACTCGATGCTGCCTTTCACGGTTGACCCTGCGCCGGTGACGTAGTTGCCCGCCACGCGCACCACAAACAGATCGCCGATGCCTTGGTCGAAGAGGATCTCGGGGGCAACGCGCGAGTCGGCGCATCCCAGGATCACCGCCATCGGACTCTGCCCGGCAGCCAGCGGTTGAAAGTCCGAAGGCTTGCGGCCGGGATGCTCGATAGTCCCTTTGACGAAGCGTTCGTTTCCCTGCATCAGGCGAGGCAATATGTCGTTCAGCGGAACCTTGGCCCCGGCTGGCGTGTCGGCGAACAGTTCGAATGGACGGATTCCGGCTGCTACGGCGGCCATGGCAGAGGCAGACAGGCGGACAAAATCACGGCGTGAAAACGGTGGCAGTTTAGTCATAAATGGACCTTCCGCTCAGGATCGGATATCTCGCGGCTGAGGATTATGACATCACAGGCCTCCAGAGAACAAGTGCGTGTACGATCATAGGGACAGTCTGATTGAATCGTGTACGGCTCTGTCCTTGGTATAGTTTGCTGTGCGCTCTGGGCCTTCGCCGAAAACGTGCCGGTCTCTTGCGGAAAGGAGTTTCCTGATGACACGGTCAGCCGTCCTTCTTCGTGCTTCTATCTCTGTCGTCCTACTGCTGTTCGCATGCTCCACGCTGTTCATTGGTCAGGAGCATCATGGCGATCCTTCGCATAGCTGGACCTACTCCGGAGCGACCGGCCCCGAGCACTGGGCCGAACTCAGTCCCGAGTTTGCCGAGTGCGCTAAGGGCAAGCAGGAATCGCCCATTGATATCACCAACCCGGTCGTGGCCAATCTGCCACTTCTCCACTTCTCTTATCGTCCGTCGCCGCTCAACGTGGTCGACAACGGGCATACCATCATGGCCACCTATGCTCCGGGCAGCGGCATCACCGTCGCCGGAAAACGGTATGAGTTGCAGCAGTTGCACTTTCATCACCCCAGCGAGGAAACCATCAACGGACAGCGCTACGATATGGTGGTTCACCTGGTCCATAAAAGCTCGGACGGACAATTCGCGGTGGTGGCGGTGTTAATCAAGGAAGGCGCGCCGAACCCGCTGATCTCGACTCTGTGGGGACATCTGCCGTCGCAGAAAGACGAACCCTTCGCCAGCAGCGCGATTACCGTGCAGGCGCTGGAGCTGATTCCAGCGAAGCACACCTACTATACCTATACCGGCTCACTTACCACTCCACCCTGCACCGAAGGCATCACGTGGTTCGTCATGGATACCCCGATGACCCTCTCGAAAGCGCAGATCGATAAGTTCGCCGCTCTCTATCCCTACGACGCACGGCCCACCCAGCCACTAAACGGCCGCGTCGTAAAGCACAGCAGGTAGGCCAAGAAGCGACAGTGAAGAGTCCCGCAGGGATGGCTCACCTTAGCCCGGTGCTTCATCGACCTGTCGGCCGCGCGCCGTAGATTCGGTCAAAACTTGCGCAACAGTGGGACTGCATGCTTCGGCTCCCGCTTGGTAAGCGGGCCCAGTGGGAATGCCATCGCAAGAAAATCCCCACCGGGCAACCAAGCCGTAAGCGGGGATCGGTGACTACTTCAACGGATTCGACGGTTACTGTGCTGGCTTGGCTTCCGGCGCTTTGGCCGGTGCGGAGGCTTTCACCTTCCAGAATGTGGGATCGGCTTTGACCCAGTCTTCACTTACATAGCTCATCTTCGGACTGAAAGCGAACAGGTTGTCCTGCACCGATTCGATACACGCGGCAGACAACTCGGAGATCTTCTTCATCCCATCGTCGCCCATGGCAGCCGCGAATTTCTTGCCGTCGGACATCCCCTGGTCCACCTCGGCCAATGACTTCATCGGCGTGATGACAATGAACACTCCGCCATTCTGCATGCCATACATGGATTCAAAGGTGGCCCAGCGTCCGTCGGGTACTGCCTTGGTGTAGCCGTCGATGTACATCTTGGCTAACTCTTCCCATTCCTTCTGGTGTCCCTGGCGGATCTTAAAGAGAGAAATGTCAAAGTAGCGCATCGTCGCGACATTTACGTTGGCGCGCAGACTGAGATCCTCGCGATAAGTGTAGGCGCCCGCCTCGGATAGGGTCAGCAACTCGCCATCGGCGGCCAGGGCGCGATCAAGCGCGGCTGACAGCGTGGCATTCTTCGCCACGGCCAGGTTGTCCTTCTCCCAGGCTGCGAAGGAATCGTAGCCGATGAAGAACAGCGAGCGTGACGGTCCCGACATGGAATCCATAGCGAAATAGTGGGTCGGCCATTTAGCCGCGGTGAAGGCATTGACGAACAGGCTCTCGGTCTTCTGGTGAAGGGTACCGGCCTTTCCCGGCTTCACGAACTCGCGGTCGATAACTAATACCTTGGGCGGCCCCATCGTTGCGTCCGACTTCTCCTGCGCTCCTGCAACACTCATCGCTCCCAGCAGAACGCATGCCCCCAGCAACAATCCGCTTAACCTTGTCATTCGGTTTGACCTCCTAGTTTTATTCTCAGAATTATTTTCAAGCAAAAGCCGTGGTGGAGCTCTGATGAAAGGATGCACGAGACAGTAAATTGCGCGGAAAAGCTGTCGGAGAGTAACCGAGTACCACTAAAGAGTCAAGCGCAATTCTAGGCTAGAGGCTGATGGGTACTTAGGTGGATGGCCAAATGGCTTGTAGATGCTACCTGCGCCGCCCCTAAGTGTAGTATCGGGGTTGAGAGAGGCTCGCGTGGCGGACACCTTTCGCACGTCCTCTGCCGAAGTTGCCAGATGAGACGGATTGTATTCCCTGGGCTGCGTGAGCCTGCCACAAGAAAGCCGCCCAGGGAGGCGGCTTTGGTTAGACAACGGTTACAACCTCATAAGTTCACGTGACGGCGCACCACTCCAGCCAGTCCCAGCAGTCCGGATCCCAGAAGAATCAGCGTGCCGGGTTCGGGAGTTCCGGTTAGATAAAACGCATGCTCCTGACCATTGTTGAACCAATTGTCGTAGCAGGCGCCGCTGGTCAAATCGCACTCCAAGCCAGTCGTCGTTCCGTTGAGATTTGTGGTCTCCCAATAGAATTCTTCACGAGCGTCGTTGGAGACGTCGCCGTTGTGCAGGGCAAGGTGATAGGTTCCAGCCCCAAGGCTTAGCGCGCCGATATCCCACGAGTTCTCATATTCGCAACCAAAGAACAGGCAGATCCCGGTCGCGGTATGGTTGACATTCAGCTGGCCCGATCCGAGAACGTCGCCGAAATTCGGATTTCCACTCAAGTCGCCGAGAATCCACCACGAGATCGTGCCCGCATAGGTTCCCTGGTCCACATCCCAGAAGTGAATGTCGCTAATGGTTTGGGTGGAGGTGAGAGTGAAGTCCTCAGTCTGGATCCACTCCGTCATTTCATTTCCGTTCTGTTGGTTGGGCCCGCCATTGTTGTAGACGATGTAGTTGCTAGCATGCGCAAACGTGCCCGCGAACAGGAGCAACGTTAGGGTGGCGCAGGCGATTCTTACTTTGGACATGTTTCTCCTCCTCGTAAGGTGAGACAAGCTCGAATTACAAGTTGATCTTGCGACGGATGACGCCAACCGCGCCTAACAATCCAGTACCCAGCAGCAACAGGCTGGCGGGCTCAGGGGTGCTGGAGAAACCAGTCACCAGACCATAGCCGTTGTTTACAACCCCGTCCGGGTAGCAGCCATTGCAATAAACCCGGCCGAGGAAGGTATTGCCATCAAAAGTTCCGCCGTTATATCCGTTGGTATCAAAATAGATTGTGCCTCCGGTCTCGGACGTACCTGTAGCGAACACATCCATCAGAAGGTTGCCTTTCGACGGATCATAGGTGAAGGGCGTGCTCAAAGCGATGTGCAGAATGTCGCCGAAAGCCCACGCCTGCGCCAAATCCCCGCTGAAGACTAAGGTGTTGTTTGCGCCCAGATTGTCTCCGTAGACATTCGATAGGGTGCTCCAGTCAACCCCTGTGGTCGACAGCGAAATCGCCCAGTTACCGGAGTTCATGGCAAATGCGCCGACGTCAATCTGCGTATTGAAGAACTCCAAGTCGGTGATGGTGATCGGACCGCTGAACTGCGTGGCCGAATAGACCTGCTGATACTCGCCCGAGTACGCGCAGCCAAAGGGGAAGCAGTTGCCGGTTCCAGGGTCTGGAGGTAGCCCTACAGTAACCACAGCCAGCACGGGAACTACGCTCAGCAGAAGCAGACCCAGCAGAAGTGCCGCAAATGTTTTCATTGGTTCTCCATATCAATATCAATGCTCTACGTGAGGTCCGTCTACCGTAGAGATGAGGTTAGGTTGAGAGATGTGCCTTGTGGGAGACGAGGCCAGTCTAGCTCCAGTAGCTGGAAGCGGCGCAAGAATTACGCAAAAGAATGGCGAATCATTCCCGAAACGGAATAACAATGCCATCTGTCGGCCATTGCTCCGCCAAGGTCTTCTTATTTCATTATGGGAATACTCTGAAGGATGTTCGTTAATTCCTATGCCATTGGTCTCGAGCGGCGCTAGACTTCTCTCGTCCTCCCGCAACGTTCTTTCAATCGGGCGTCGGCCTGCCCGCTATGTCTTATCGGCCGAAGGAGGAGATCTGCAGAAGCTATCTGGCCGTCCACAATAAGCACTGCGAGAGATCGCGCGCCGCAACCGTTCATCTGCTTTTAGACCTGAACCTCGCAAGACGGAGGCTTATATGGCGAAATGGTGTATCGTGCTGCTACTTCTTACCGGAGTCGCCTTTGCCGGCGACATCGGCGTCAACTTCACTGCGCCGGGGACGCAGAACAGCGCTAGCGAGTGGAACCTCGGCTACTACTTCACGGCCAATATTAATACGAATGTCATCGCCTTGGGTGCATTCGACTACGGTCAGGACGGATTTGCACAGGCACAGCAAGTCGGCCTGTGGGACGTAAGTAGTTCCACGCTGATCGCGTCTGTGTATGTCGACAACACCGATCCTCTGAACGGATACTGGCGTTTCCACAGCATTACCCCGGTGGGCTTGCTGGCTGGCCATGAGTATGTTGTCGGGTCGCAGGGCGGCGAAGGCTATACCTGGTTTACTTCGGGCATGACAGTCGCTCCTGAAATTACCTTCCTGGAGGATGCCTGGATTTATCTTGGGGACACGTCGAATAATCCGCTCTACGAGCCCAACACGAGCGATGGCTTCACGCAGGCCGTTGGCGGCGGATTCTTTGGTGGAAACCTCGTACTTGGTTCCACGCCGGAGCCAGGGACGCTGGCTCTGACTGGCTCTGCCTTGCTCGGCCTGCTGGGAGTAGCACGTCGCAGGTTTCATGTGTAGCTGATGACCTGAGTATTACGAAAACCGGAGCTTGCGGGCTCCGGTTTCTTTTGGACGTTCGCGGGAGTGCTCTCATCCGTGAAACCGTCGCGCAAACAGCGGGCCTTTAGTCTCGCAAAATATGCGGCTCTTTCGAATGGGCCTGGCCTTCCTGGACGGGCGCGAACCGTCAGCCGCCGGTCTACGGGGCGGTCTTGTTATCGAAGATGGGTCCCGGCCGATTCGTGTAGTCATAGGCCGGTGGCTTGCCCGTCAGGTCAGGATCTTTCAAAATCCCAAGCCTGGGATAATCCAGCCTTAACGGAACCCCCCAGGCGACGCGAAAGACATTTTCGCTGTATTTGTAGTTCTTGTATTGATAGATTCCGACGGTCCGTTTTTCGTCATCGTTTTCAGGCGTACCTACGCCGTAGCCATAAATAATCTGATAACAATGAATCAGTTCATGAATTACGACCTCTCTCAAGTTGTAATGCTGACCGTGATATAGGAAATCCCCGTCCGGCTGGATCGGGGTCTCTTTCCAGGCGCTGCCCGGCCAATAAACGTAGAGGTTGGCCGGTTGCTTGCTTCCGGCCTTTAACTCGTCTCGCACGTGTGCCGGTCTCGGCGAAAAACATTCGAGCAGGAGATTGAAGCGAATCTTCTGCTGACCCGTGGCAGGGCCGCCGCCGGGGTCCGCCAGCACCTCCTGCGTGCTGTGGGCCTGCAATTCCTTCACGCTCTTGGCGTCGGTATAGGCATTGATCTTCAAGCAGACATTGGGTTCCTCTGCGGCTTTTTTGGCACGCTGTTCAAACTCAGGCTTCAAAACGGCGTGCTCTCCTAGCGCCAGCATGTCCGCGTTGCTGAGGTACGTTACCGTTCCCTGGCCCACAAACTGGTCCAGAAGCGGTGAGGGGCACGGCTTAAAGAACTGAAGCCCGCTGGTTTCTGCCACGGATGGCATCGGCTTGGCCGCCGTGGGCGGCTTGATGACCACGGTCGAGTTGGGATATCGCGGAGCACCATGGAGCCCCACCCGGCCTGGCGCGAATTCCGACAGGAACTCGCGTCCAATCGCAATCGAATTCAGCTCTGCAATCGCCTGTTTGATGAAGGTTGCGAAAGTGTCGAAATAGACGATGCTGCGGCTCAGACTGTCAATCGCGATTCCGCACTCCAGCTCTTCTACGGTCTTTATGGGAGCGGCTATGGCCGCCGAGACCGCCGCCCTGGGAAGGGTAGGGGGCAGCGGCAGGCCGGAACGCACCATGGTGAAACACTTCGGACACTTGCCGGGCCAGTTCCCAGGGACAAAAGCCGACACCTTCATGCACGAAAAACACTTGTACAGGTCGATTGATTTCCGGCAATACTGGCACGCGCCGGCAGCCGCCATAGCAACATCCGCAACCTGAATATTACTTCTGCAAAAAGGACATTGTGTAGCAGGCATAACCTTGTCCGCCACCAAAGCGATTTGGTCGCGGAATCCCCCTTTTGACCTCAAGCCGAGGCGGCAATTGTACACCCAGCCAGATGGCTGAAACCCTGATGCGCCGCCCAGCTTCGAGTTCCAGCAGGACAGCTTGGTTTGGTGCTTGGTATTTCTTCGACCGACCTGGCGTTATCCAGCCACGCTCAGCGAGGCTTGGGAGGGTAGAGGTCCTCGTCGACATCTTCGAAGCGCTTGACCGGGTGGTCAGACCGGGTGGAGAGAATGGGATCGTGTCGCGCCCAGCGCGATGCGGGCGCGAGCGCCACGCTCGGCGGCGAGCGCGCTTGTAGTAGCGTAGATGGCCTCGTTGAACTGAGCGCCCGCGTTGGCTTGCGCGACGGCGAAGACGGGATAGGCTTTCCCGCTGACCAGCACAGTCGCAACGTAGTCGCCCACCATAACACCTGACGAAGTGTTGGGCAGCCAGGACAGCGACATCGGCCCTGCCAGCGTGGTCGCGGCATTCCAGGTCGCGCCGCCATCAAGCGACGCGATGTATCCCACGTTCAGTGCGCACGTCGCGACCGTGCAGTTAGCCTGTGTATAGAAGTAGTAAGCCAGAGCCAGGTGCGCGCTGCTTCCGCTGGTGGAAGGATCAACGCTGAGTCCAGGGATGAAGTGGTCTACCGTACTGCTGACCGCGTCGATAGGAATCCGCACAGGAGCCGACCAAAGGATGCCATCCTGCGAAGTACTCATCACCATGTCGTTCGAAGCGCACTGGGCGCGGAAGCGGCAATCCTGCCAGACGGTATAGACGGTGCCGCCGGCATCGACGGTTGCGGAAGGAAGCGTGGTCGTGCGCAGTCCGCCTGCCACCAGATGATCGGCGATGTCGGCAATGTTGACCGGCGCAGTCCAGCTTGCCCCACCGTCGTTCGAGCTGTAAGCGATGATGTGGGCTCCATCTCCCGACAGGATGGGCACCACGACGTCACCGCTGGGCTGAACCACGGGCTGTCCGCCGACGCCGGTCGCCGCTCCTGCCGTGTTCACTGCAGCGCTCCAGGTAAGCCCACCATCCGTTGAGGTAGTCATCCAGATCAGACCGTTCGAGTTGGGATCGTCCCACTCCTGGTAGCAGTGCCCGAAGAAGCGGCTGGCCGGGTTATTGTCGCAGGCAATCCAGTTCTTGTCTGCGTTCGGGGTGTTGCTGACCACGAGCGGCCCGCTCCACGTTTTGCCGTCGGCCGAGCTGCTGACTACAACCTGAATCGCGCTTCCGATCGCCAGGGAGCTGATCAGCCAGATCGAGTGGGCCTTGTCATACACGACCGATGGATCGCTCACCGCGTTGTAGCTTCCTCCCTCAAAATGGTGATGCCCGGCAGCAGGCCGCTGTTCCAGGTCGCGCCGCCGTCGGAGGAAATGGCAAACCCGATGTCCGCTGCACCTCCGCCGAAGATGCGTGCCACCTGGAAGGCGGTGACGATGGTGGAACCGTTGGCGAACATGGCCGGCTCAACTTCGGTCGCATGCTGGCTGGTTTGGTTGGTGAAAGCGTCGCCGCTCAACTTGGTGATCTGAATCTGCGCCGAGGGAGGATTGGAACCGCCCGACTCGGTGCTCATGGGAGAAGATCCGCATGAAAGCTGAAGGATCGCGAGCGCAACCGTCGTGGCGAAAAGGGAGGTGCGTCCCGCCAGTGCTTTCATGTTCTACCACCTCAGCTAAGAACTGCTGGTCGGGCGCTTAGGGCAGCCCACAATATATTCGCGACGCCGCAAACCATCGTCAAGCGGAATGGGCTGAACAGTCGGCTAACTGGTTTGGAAGCCGGCCCCCGGCGAATCAGCAAGGTCGAGACAACTTAACTTGCCGCGGCACTCTTCTCCGGCACAACAGTTTTGGCCGGGCTGGGACGCAGAGGTGCGATCACTGCGAGGGCAACAGCCGCAGAGGCCGCCGCCACAATGGCCGGCCACTTAAAATCGCCGGTACTGTCCACCAGCACGCCAGCGAGCGGCGGACCAATGAGGCAAGCCACACCGAAGCCAGTAAACAAAACTCCCAGCAGCTCGCCCAGACCTTCCACGCCAAAAATGGATGCCACCACCGCGGGCGCCATCGCGGCGATTCCGCCATAGCCCACTCCCATCACTAGGCCAAAAGCTACCAGCGAAGCATAGGAATGCGCCGTCAGCCAAAACCCGTAGCTCAGAAGCAGGAAGGCAAAGCTGATCTTGTACATCTTCAGCAGCCCGAATCGCGGCGCAAGCGCGTCGAGGCCAAGACGTCCTACCACGCTCGACGCCCCGATGTACCCGATCAGTGCTGCCGCCGCAACCCGGTCAATGCGGAGATGAGTCGCGTAGGCCGGGAGGAAGACGAACGAGATGTAGATCGCCATCCCAGACAGCATCAGGCTGACATAAAGCAGAATGAAGGCCGGGCTCCGCACCTCCGACATGACCGACACCTTCACTTTTTCCTTGGCGAGCGGGGGTTTTGACAGTAACAGAGCACAAAGCAGAATGAGCACCGCGCTGATCACGCCGAAGATTTCGAACGCCGTTCGCCAGTTGTATCGTTCCGTGAGTCTGGCGGCCATCGGCGCGGCGACCAGGGTGCCACAGCCAATGCCGCTGATGGCAATACCCAGCGCGATGTCGCGCCGCCGCTTGAACCACTCTCCGACAGCAGAGACCCCGGGTATGTAAATGCACGCGACTGCCGCGCCAACCCCAACGCCGTAAGTGAGAAACAGCAGCGGGTATGCTGTTACATGCGCCGTCGCGATCATTCCGGCGCCAATCAGCACCGCTCCGCTGGCTACAACAGGGCGCGGTCCATACTTGTCGGCCAGGTCCCCGGTTAAGGGCGCGAGGAAGAAAGATAGCGCCGTCAGGGTGGAGAACAGCACCGACATGGTCGCATGGCTAGCCCCAAAGGTCGTCGCGATGGGCCGTAAGAAGACACCAAAGCTGTAAGTAACGCCGAAGGCGACGAAAGCTCCAATGAAGGCGGCGAAAACGATGACCCAGGCGCGCGGCGAATCGAGTCTGGGATCAGGAGGCTCAGGCATCAAGGGGTCGGTTACCATGGGTCAGGTGTGCTGAACGCTCCGTTGGGGAAGCATAGCGCGAGAGCGAGGGAAGTGCAAAGCGAATCGGGACTGCTAATCGTGGAGCAGGGCATGCTTGCAAGACGTAAGGAGCAGCCGTCGCGATAGCTGCTCCTCGCCGAGACGATGTTGTGCTCCTTGGCAACGTCGTCCCTAGCTTCGCGCAGCCAATCGCCTGCGCAGCGATGCTCCAATCCAAAGCACACCCGAGCCCAGCATCAGCAGAGTTCCGGGCTCCGGCGTTACGTAAAGCTGGAACCCGTAAGCCACACCTTGGTAGACGGTCAGTGTGTGGTTGGTGCGATCGATTTTCACGGGATACGCATAGCCATTAAAAAAGTCACTGGGAAAAGAGCCCTCTGGAAAGTCATAAAAGTGACGGTCTCCATATTGGTAGGGATAGAGCGGCGGGCATTGCTTTGCCAGGTCGCTGTTATCGCATCCGTCTGCCATAACATCCATGTCGAAGAAAGGCGTTACCTGGCCCTGAAACGGGACGTAATTGGAAAAAGTACCTTGCGCCCAATAAAAATCACCCTTGTCGGCGCCGGCGTAGTTGAACAACATCTTAATTTCGACTCCTCCCTGACTATTCCCGTCCGTGATCTGTGCTCGGAATATTGAGACGTCGATCTCCGCATCCAGAAATCCGCCATTCGTGATCGACCATTGGCTATTCCCGAACTTCGTGTTCCATGCATCGAAGGAGGAGTCGAAGCCGTGATTCAGCGCATTGATGGGCGCTGTCTGCAGGTATGCCTGGTCATAACACATGGGATAGTTCGGCGGACAGTCTGAGGCCGAAGTGAAGTAAACAGGATTCGGGTCGGTAACCTTGATGACCAGCGACCAGCCCCGCAGGGCAGTCAGCATAGGCAAAAGCAGCAGCGCAAGACAGATTCCGGCGCGCGAGCTAAACCTTGGCCTGACAGCCGGCGTGTCTTTCTGCAATTGTCCGGCAGTAACAACTCGATTCAATATGTTGTGTTCCATGACGACCTCCGTGGTCAGTAGTTGTGGCGGCGACACTTCGAATGAGCCGAGGAGCGGCTTCACCGCGAAAGCCTGCTCCTCGCCGGAACAGCGCTGTGTTCCATCGGCCAGCAGCGCCATCCCTAACTTCACGTGAGCAGTCGTTTGCGCAGCATGCCACTCAGGCCGAGAATCCCCGAGCCGAGAAGGAGAAGAGAGGTGGGTTCGGGAGCGGTTCCTCCCACTCGTGAGTCGTCTGCCGTGGCGTCGACGTTAATCTCGGCTAAAGATCCGTCTGCGAGAGCAGTTGTAGGGATCGGGATGTTCGGCAAATAGAAGCCAAGTTCGAAGGCTCCAACCTGACCTGAAACGTCGCCGGCAAGCATGGCTTGTAGTTGGTCAAGGGAGATGGGCGAGCCCGTCACCTGGGTGGCTAAGACATCGGGACCGGGTACCAAATAGAGTTGCAACCCTGATGCGTCGCTGGTGGCCGAAACCCCGCTAGAGTTAAATGTGAGGGTTAGAAGGTTGGAGATTCCATCGGCCGTCTGGTAGGAAACTTCGAAGCCGATCTGGCCATTCTTCGAGAAGTAGCTGCCACGATCGAGCCCAGCGGCGAAGAATAAAGCGTACGAGCCATCTCGAAGGCCGGCATTTGAGAAGTCGCTTTGAGTCAGACGCCATGGATCGTCCCCTTCGGTGTGAGAAGAATAGCTCGGAGTGGGCGGATTCACACCTTTCTTGGCGGTTCCCAGAACTCCCGCCGCAACCACATGCCAGTTTGTCCAGCAGGTGACAACTCTGCAATTGGAGCTCCCACGTCCAAGGTTTATGTCATAGCTGCCTAACGCACCCGGAACACTGACTTTATTGAAATTAGCCCAGTTCTTGCCGGCAGGATGGAGTGTTCCATCTTTGCCTTTGACGGCGTTGAACTTCTTTTCCGATTGCCATACCCCTTTCGCCAGGACGTGATCGAGGTCGGCGTAGTCGTCGCCGGCGACCCAGTTGATGGTAGCGCCAAGCGCGCCCCCGTCGGTACTCCAGGTATCGCTGGTGAAGTTGCCGTTCGGCTTATTCAACTGTGCTGCAGCGCTGTTAGCGTTGACTGTGGTCGCAGCGTAGAGGCCGCTGATGGAGATCAGGGTGAATGCGATAGTCAGCACGATACGTTGAGTTATCACGTTGCTCTCAATTCTGGCTTTCATAGGACCTCCCACTTCATCAGGATGTATACCGACATTGTGTGTAGGGCGAGGAGCGGCTTCACCGCGATAGTTGCTCCTCGCAGAGACAACGCTGTCTTCCATCGGCCAGCAGCGTTGCCCCTAACTTCGCGTGAACCGTCGTTTGCGGAGAAAGCCACTCAGGCCGAGAACGCCGGAACCGAGGAGAAACAGGCTGGAAGGTTCCGGCGTCTGCCCAGGAACATCAATGCCGTAGAGAATGCCGCGATTCCCCACCTGGCCTTCAGGATCTATGCTGAAGTCCATTTCGGTGGGGTCGCCAACCCCATTGGCAAAGACCTCGATGTCATGTGCGTCAAGCATTTGGGTGGTGTAACCGGCGTTGGTCAGGGAGTGATCGAGCTGGAGCGTCAGCTGATCGATTGTCTCTCCCGCCATTCCTTCGAATGACACCTGGCCGAGCCCGCTGGCGAATCCCGCCGTCACAATCGCATTAGAGACCAGCGTATCTTCGCCATTGAACGGGTTGTCTCCCAATATCAGGACCCCGGCGGATGGACAGCTCAAGCCAGGGCAGTGATCGAATAAGTCATCGTTCGTGACCAGCGTGGCAAAATCGTTGGTGATCAGGTGGGCTCCGCTACCCTTAACTCCACTGGGGAACGTGACTTTGTTGCCCTTGGCGGTGGCTCCATTTCCGATCGCACTCGCAATCTTGCCGGCAATTGCGGCTCGGTCATCTCCTTGTTCAACGCTGATGTCTGCCGTGTGATGCTCGCCTTTGACGACATAGTCGATTGGGAAAGAACCATCCTTTGCCCCGACCTTGCTGACTGTGTACGTTGAGTCGCTGGCTTTCAACGGTGTTGTCACAAGCCCAATGAATACGAGCGCTGTCGCAATCAGCAGGTTTCTGATTTGCTTGCTTGGCGTTCCCTGTCGACATACGTAGAGCAACTGATTGGTTTTCATAACGACCTCCTCATGTGGCCTATGCAAAAGGCGGTGCCGATGCATTCATCGTGAGGGACAGCTTCACCGCGCGGAACTGTCCCTCCCTCGGACGGTGAGCTGCGAGGTTGTCGCAACCGCCGTCTCTAACCTCGAACGGTCAGGGTGCTCGTTTCGGGGAAGTTCTCCATGGCCAGCGTGTAGACGCGTGAACATCTTCCCGATTGCGACGGCGTCCTCTTGGAGAGAGCTGACGCCGTTGCTTACTGTCAGAGCGCTAAGTCACACGTGATGACAGCAATTCTCATGCCACGGATTGCGCATGACCCCGTGGCCTCATAAGCTGTTGAATTGATGTGGACGGGTAGACGCGAGCTATCTGCGGGTGTGTCTCATCCTCGGAAGAGGCTATCTAGACGGATAGTAGTGACCTATCTCTTTGGATAGGATCGTAGGCTGGTTCGCATGGAGCTAGGTCGCCGATGCAAATTGATCTATTACGAAAGGGCCGAATTATGCAGGAAAAACATGGTACTGCTGGTGAGCTGCGAGGAGCGGGTTGTCTGCGATAGCTGACACTCGCCGAAGCAACGATAGATAGAGATTGCCCAATACGCGAGATCATTGAAAAGTGGCTGAGGAAGCCTCTTTCGGTGAAGCCCGCAGAAAGGCCGGTTCAAATACTGGCTGGGCTATAATCGCTCGCTCCCTGTCGAGAGCTCACCCGTCCGCTTTATCTAACGTAATGGTTCACTGCCGCCGGGTGGACGCGAGGAGGCGGACTTACTTGCCGGGCGCGGACTTTTCGTGCAGAGCGATTGCATTCTGGTCGTACGGCTGGATGGTGACCGTCAAATCCTTCCGGGCATCGAACTGCTCCTTGGTCAGCGGGAATGAGACGAGGACAGTACCTTTCTGCACCGCGCCGGGAGCGATCTTGGTTTCCACCACCAGCGCCTGGGTGCTGTGCTCCCTGAGGTCGGGGAAGGCCTCGAAGTAGCGATCATAGTCGGTGGGCGAGGCCGCCGTGTCCGACAGCTTACCCTGATCCGTGGTTACCTCAGCTCCGATGTCTTTGATGTACAGCACCTTGTCGGTCACGTTGCGCAGGGTCACCTGTATCGACACAAAGATGTCTGGCTGGCCGGGTTGCGCGCTCGCGTATACCGTGTCGATGCCGCCCTGTGCGGCAGGCTTGGCGCGGAAGGCAAAGGCGATGATGGCCACCACAATGGCGACGGCCACCAGCGCAATCGCCACCGGAGCCACCGGAGGCAGGCTGCGCTTGGCGCTGTCGAGTTCTTCCGTGATCGGAACGTGGCCGGCATCGAACTGGGGTTGCGTGGGCTTGCGGGGTACTTGATTCTCGGCCATTGGTGCCTCCCTCGACGAGCTATGCCGGACGACGGGTCGCCTTGCGAAATTCTTCCAGCGGCAGCGTGTTAAGTACATCCTTCGGTTCCAGCCATGCCCGCCGCGCCTGCAGGATGCCGTACTTCATCTTTTCAAAGTGCGAGGTGTGATGGGCGTCGGTGTTGATCGCGATCTTCACCCCATGCTCGCGCGCCATGCGCAGATGCACATCGTTGAGATCCAGCCGGTCAGGATACGCGTTCAGCTCCATCGCAACGTTGTTGGCTTTAGCCGCCCTCAGGATCGCATCCATATCGAACGGGTACGCGTCGCGGCGCAAGAGCAGCCTTCCGGTTGGATGCCCCAGAATCGTGACATGCGGATTGCTCAGTGCACGCAGCAGGCGGTCGGTCATCTGCTGCGGCTCCTGGTTGAACGCTGAGTGGACACTGGCGACGACAACGTCCATCTGCGCCAGCACCTCGTCGGAAAGATCGAGCTCACCTTCGGCGAGGATGTCCACTTCGATGCCGGCCATGATGGTGATGCCATCGGTCTCATCGTTCGCAGCTCCGATGCGCGCGATGTGCTGCACCGCGCGCTCGTCATCAAGGCCGTTGGCGAAGGCCAGGTTCTGCGAGTGGTCGGTGATGGCAATGTACTGGTAACCCCGTGCTTTCGCCGCCTCGGCCATCTCAGCGATGGTGCATTTGCCGTCGGTCTCGACGGTATGCATGTGGACCTCGCCGCGAATGTCGCCGACCGTAATCAGATGCGGAAGCGTGTGCTTTTCGGCTGCCTCGATTTCGCCGCAATTCTCCCGCAGCTCCGGAGGGATCCAGTCCAGTTTCAACGTCCCGTATATCTCGTCCTCAGTCGTGCCGGCCACACGAGCGTTGTCCTCGAGCCGCGACAGCCCGTATTCGTTGAGCGTCAACCCCATCTTCAACGCGCGCTGCCGCAGCGTGACGTTGTGGTTCTTCGAGCCGGTGAAGTACTGCATGGCCGCACCGTAAGACTCCGGCGGCAAGGTGCGGACATCTACCTGCATACCGCTGCGCAATTTGAAACTCACCTTGTTGTCGCCCTTAGCGAGGACTTCCATAATTCCGGGGAAGCGCACAATCTCCTCGATCAGGTCGGCACGCTGCCCGTCGTCGACGCAGCAGGGTCCGGTAATAAGCATGTCGAGATCGCCAACGGTCTCGCGGCCGCGGCGCAGCGATCCTGCCGGCGTGATCTTTTCGATCCCCTTGATGTGAGCGAGATGCTCCGTGAGTTTTTCCGCTGTGCGGTCGGCCTCATCCAGCAGAAAGCGGCCGGAGATGCGACGGTAGCCTGCGATGGCTTTGAGGATCTTCTGCTCGCTCTTCTCGCTCAGGCGCGGCAACTCGCGCAGTTTGCCCTCACGCGCCAGCTTCTCCACGCCTTCAAGGTCGCTCACCTGGAAAGCGCTCCAGATCAGCGAGATCGTCTTCGGCCCCAGCCCCTGAATCTTCAGCAGCTCCAGCATCGAGGGACGGTACTTCTCCAGCAGCTCCTGATGCGCCTTGAGCCGGCCATCTTGGCACAGCTCCACGATGTTGGCAGCCATCCCTTTGCCGATGCCGGGAACCTCCAGCAACTGCTTGGGTTCGCTGACCAGTTGCGCGACCTGCTGCGGCCACCCTTCGATGGCCTCGGCAGCGCGGCGATAGGAGCGAATGCGGAAGGAGTCGTCGCCGTTGATCTCCATGAGATCGGCAACTTCGTAAAACACGTTGGCGATGGCTTTGTTATCCACGCGAGCGATTCCCGACGAGATTGTATCGTGATAGCGGCTTGTGCACGAGGGCAGGAAGCGGGCAATAAGAAAACCCAGCCACCAAAGTGAACTGGGTTTCCTGGAACCTGCGCGACAGGGTTACTGGACCCGGATTACATTCCCGGCCTGCGGCCCCTTCTGGCCATCGACGATTTCAAATTCCACGGGATCGCCTTCCTGTAAACTCTTATATCCCTCCGAACTGATCGCACTGTAATGCACAAACACATCCGGTCCGTCGTCTCGGCCGATGAAGCCGAAGCCTTTCGCGTTGTTAAACCACTTCACGGTTCCTTTCAGTCTCACTGTATCTTCCTCCGGGCAAAGCCCATCAGCACCTCAGCGCGAGTGTGCTGTCGTAATTTTGTTGTTAAGCAGGTTTGAAGCCCAGAAGCCAACATCGCAGAGAGATTTTCCCCCCAAGGGACCGTTGGCGGAGCGGATTGTTACCTGTAACAGCGTACCTCTATTTTCCTGCGAAGTTGGGCTATTGTCAAGAGAGTAAGTAGCTGTAAGCCGCATTTTTAGCGGCTGCAACCCCATAGTTGCTGAGTTACGCAAGCTGACAATCACCCTTTGGAACTAAGTACCCGGGGTCACCCCTAAGGTCTGCCCGGGGAGAGATAGTCTTGCACCCATAGCACGGAAGCGATGGTTTTGCCGTCCAGAAGTTTGCCCCTGCGGACGTCAGCCACCACCTGGGATAGGGGAATCAGATGGCACTCGATCGATTCGTCGGCCTCCGGCTGCGCCGTTCCGGGCTTCAGTCCGCGAGCCAGATAAACGGTCATCGTCTCATCCATAAATCCGGGGCTGGGATAGTAGAAGAGCGCCTTCTTCCAGGAACGGGCGGTGTAGCCGGTCTCCTCCAGCAACTCGCGCTTGCCCGCCGCGAGCGAGTCCTCGCCAGGATCGATACGGCCGGCAGGTACCTCGAGCAGGTACTGTTTGGCGGCGTAGCGATACTGCCTCTCCAGCAGCACACGTGGCTCCGGACCGCTCTCCTCCAGCGCCAGCACCACCACCGATCCGGAGTGACGAATGACATCGCGTTGCGCAACGATGCCGGTGGGCTCCTTCACCCGGTCCGATGTCACCGAGAACACCCGGCCCTGAAAAACCGTCTTGGCAGACAGGACCTCGAGTTTTGCTGTTTTGCGTTTGGGGCTCGTGCCTCGTTGAGTGTTGGAAGCTGGTTCTGGCAGGAAAGTTTTCTTCGGCGGCATCCGACCACTATAAAACAGTTTCGCGACTACACCGACTGCGACCCTTCTGCTATCCTCGCGCCGTGAGCAAACGCCCAGCCCCATTGCGCCTTCCGTCCATCACCATCGTTGGTCCGGGAAATCTTGGAAGCGCTCTGGCCCTCACTCTGTCAGAAGCGGGTCTCGACGTGCGGCAAATAGCCGTGCGGGAAGGCAGCAGCGTGCGCCGCACGGGCGCGGCCCTGGCACGCCGGGTAAAGGCCAGCCTGGTCACGCTCGGCGATGAACCGCTGGACAGCGACATCATCTGGATCACCGTTCCCGATGATGCCATCGCCAGTGTTGCGATGGCTCTCGCCGACACCCAGCCCTGGAAAGGGTGCACCGTCTTTCACTCCAGCGGCGCGCTTACCAGCGACGAACTGGCGCCGCTGCGGACCCGCGGTGCGAAAGCCGCCTCCGTCCATCCCATGATGACGTTTGTGCGCGGCTCGGTGCCACAGATGGCGGGAGTTTCGTTCGCCATCGAAGGGGATGCCGGCGCGGTTCGCGCCGCGAAGTCCATAGTCGATCGTCTGAGTGGCCGTGCCTTTGTCATCAAGCCCCGAAACAAGACGCTCTATCACGCCTTCGGCAGCTTCGCCTCGCCGCTGGTGATCGCGCTGATGACGACCATGGAGCAGGTGGCGCTGGCCTCGGGGATTCGCCGGAACGACATCAGGCCCATCATGGCTCCGCTGCTCTGGCAAACCCTCAACAATTACTTGAAGACTAGCGGCGCAAAGTCATTCAGCGGGCCACTTATTCGCGGCGATGTTGCCACGATCCGTAAGCATTTGGCGGAACTGAAGCGGGTGCCCGAGGCGCGTGAAGTGTATGTTGCGTTGGCGAAGATTGCTGCAAAGCATCTGCCGGTAAAGAGCCGCAAGCGGCTGGAGCAGTTGCTGGCTGAGTCGACCGCCGTCAGGTTATCCCAGTAGGCTCACGGGTCGCGTTGATTGCCGGGCCGTTTCATAATGACTCGCTCGAGGTGGCATCATGGAGCAGCGGAACCAAGCCGCAGAGACAAAACCAGTCAAAGAGGGCACGCCCCCAGGTGGTCTCGATCTCGGATTGCTAACCAAGATGGGCGCAGTGTCCGCAGCTCTGGCCTACGCCATAGGGATGTTGACCATCAACACCTACCTCCACCAACTGGGGATTACCGATTTCACTCTGGGCAGACCGAAACTGGTCATCACTGGCGTTCTCGTACTGATTACGTTTTCGCTGCTGGCCCTGCTTCCCGTCATGGTGATGTGGCAGGCGTCGGAAGAGGTTCAACCGGCTCGGCGACATTCCAAAAAGATGGGATTCTTATTGTTTTTCCCATTGGTAGCCCTGCTCGGCGCTTCTGCCTGGTTATGTTTCGGCGAGACCACCGGCCTCGGCCAGATTACGGTCTGGGGGATCTGGGAAATGCTGAAGCACCGCAATTTTTTTACTCGCAGTCTTGCGAGTCTGCTGGTGGCCGGCGAACTTTACCTTCCCATTTGCGTGGCTGCGGTGTCGGCCTTAGTGGCGTCGAAACTGGTACGGCGTGCAACCACCGAAGTCAGCCCGCTGGTCATTATTCCCGAGCGGATCTATCTCCCGGTTGCCATCGCACTGGCAGTCCTATCGGTCGTCGGATACATGATCATCTTTGCGCTCAGCTTCTATGCCGCGATACCGCAGGCCTTTGGCGGGGGAAAGCCCTACTTCCAGAGTTTCGTGATTTCAGAAGATGGAAGATGCCAGTTGCAGCAACTTGGAATTCCGTTTGCCCAAGGGCAGCCGAATATTACTGAGCCGTTGCCTGTCTTACACGAGTCCGACACTCTCGTCGCGGTGTGGCTTAACAAGCCCCCAGCCCGTGGTCAGGTCGGAGGTTGGGCCTCCGTCGTAGTGCAGTTGGACAAGAAGCTGATCAGCGCCAGTATTGCCGATCCGCGTGCACGAACCACGCCGAAATTGGTGTCGCCACCGCTACCGTGCAAAAACAGCCTTGCTCCGCAGACTACGCAAAGCAATCCGTAGCTCGGAGAAGGACGCAGGCGGTCTACCAGTTGCTGAACAGGTGCCCCATCTTCTCTTTCTTGGTGCGCAGGTAGGCTTCGGAGTGCTCGTAAGGCTCGACTTCGGCTGAAACGCGCTCCACAACTTCGATTCCCGCGTTTTCCAAAGCCGCTACTTTATCGGGATTGTTCGAGATCAGTCGCACCGCCTTCACTCCTAATTGCCGCAGCATTTCGGCGGGCAGGGTGTACTGGCGGTAGTCGTTGTCGTAGCCGAGCTGTTCATTGGCCTCGACGGTGTCGAAGCCCTTGTCCTGAAGTTCGTAGGCCTGGAGCTTGGCCATCAGGCCGATGCCGCGACCTTCCTGCTCCTCATAAAGCAGGATACCCGCGCCCGCTTCCGTGATCATCGACAGCGCCAGCTCCAACTGCTGGCGGCAGTCGCAGCGCATGGAATGGAAGACGTCGCCGGTGAGGCACTGGGAGTGGATGCGGACCAGCGGAGGCGTGGAGTGAATGTCGCCCATGACCAGGGCAACGGCGCTTTCCTTGCGGCGTTCTACCTGGCCGTGGCGCGCCAGTTCGTCGGCTTCGGCGGCCGAGATGCCGTCGGGCAGAGCGTCAACCTCTCCTTCAAAGCCGTGGATGCGGAACTGTCCCCAGCGGGTAGGGAAGTTCGCCTCGGCCACTTTCTTCACTTTCATGCGAGTCACACCTCGATTATAAGCTGCGGAGGCGGGTCGAGCCTTGTGCGCGGCGTCACAGACAGCCATCGAAGAGCCGGCTTTGCAAAAAAAATGGGCGGCCAGTTGAGCCGCCCGAGCGGAGGATTGCGATGCGGCTAGCGTCCGCGATGGCCGCCACCACCGGAGGAGTGACCCCCTCCGCCGCCCGAGTAATGCGCGCCACTGCCGGCCGAAGAGTGGCCGCCGCCACGTGTACCCGCCGGAAGAGCGCGGCGCAGAATAGCTGGGTGCCGCACTGCGCACTGAGTAAGCCTGACCGCCGCTGTAGCTATGCGCGGCCCCGTAGGCCGAGCCGGACGGATAGGCGATGCGGCTGTTGCCTGCCGAATAGCCGCGGTTGCTGCCGTACGACGGAGTGCTACGCGAGTAGGCCCCGCTGTTTCCGGCGTAACTGCTGCTCCGGCTGTACGAATTGCTGCTGCCGTAAGAGCTTCCCATCCGGTTCGATCCATAGGCCGACGAGGCGGTGTAGACCGGAGCCGAATGGTAGCTGTAGCCAGCCGGGGGTCGCGGTACCCTTGCCGCTGAGGTCTGGCTGGATTTGCTCTTGTCCTCATGCGACGGACTGCTCTGATGCGGAGCGGAGCTCGGCGCATGAGACGACGGAGCCGCCTCGTGCTGAGGTGCGCCGGACTCATGCGGGGTATTCGGCGGTTGATGTTGCGCGGCTCCCGACGAATTCTGCGCCGTCGTGGCCTGATGTTGCTGGCTCGATCCCTGATAGCCGGTGTTATGGCCTGCCTGCGAGTTCGCGGGCGCAGCTGTGTGGTTGGAGTTATAAGTGTAGTTTGCCGGAGGCCGTGGCACCGAGTGTGTGGTCGGATTCGGCTCCGCATTGTTGCGGGCCTCGGTCGCTCCGTTATGCGGATTGGCGACGTTGCTGTGGCCCTGCGCGCCGGAGTTGTTCTGCGCATTCATCGCGCCCGAGTTTCCGCCGGCCGAAGGTGGCCGCGGTACGTTGTGCCCGCCATTGTTTTGGCCGGTCACCGTCGGGTTCGAGCCATGCGTTGCGCCGCCAGCGTTTGTGGCAGATTGCCGTCCCTCGAAACTGGTAGGCCGCGCCGGCGGAGTGTTGCGGGTTACCACCGAACGGCTAAAGGCCGCAGCCGGGGGAGCGCCGTGCGTAATTGGCGTGTGTCCGCCCAGCACCGACTCACGCGTTGGCGTCACCGATGCTGTCCGCACCGCGTGAGCATCGCGCAAGGCGGATTGCGGAACCGCCATTCCCGCCCGGTTGATCTGTGCTCCTGATGTAAAGGCAGATCTCGGAGCGGCGGTTACCGCGCCGTTGACGTGCTGGTTCGCGAAGTGCGTTGCCTGAATGTCGTTGCGGTAATAGTTGTTGGAATACCGGTTGATGTTCGTCATGTGAACATTGGTGATGTTGACTTGACGGAAATAAGCGGGACTGCAATAGCCGCCGTGCCAGCCTGCGCGATACCAGCCCCCGTGACCCCAGCCCCATCCGCCATACCAGGGATAGAACGGTTCACCGAAGCCCAGGGCAAACCAGCCGAAGTTAACGCCAACGCCCCAGCCTGCTCCGCCAAAGCCGATGCCGAAGCCGGGGCCGCCAATCCAGCCCACCAGGGCCGGTGCGTAGTAAGGATTCCAATAGCCAAGCGGAGGAGGAGCCCATCCCCAATAGCCGCCATAGGATACCCAGCGACCGTAGTGGAAAGGAGCGAAGCCCCAGGGCGCGTTATCCACCCAGGTCCATCCCCACGGGGCAATCCAGACCCAGTGACCATTGCGATACGGAGCCCATCCCACGGGAACGCTGTTGGGAACCCAGATCGCCCCATACTGCGGCGTCTGCTGCCAGTGACCGTATTGGTCGAGGTCCTGCGCGCCAATTACGCCCGGTGAGACATAGCGCGCTGACTCGGAGTGCTCCAGGCGCTGATCGCGAACCTTGGCCCAATCGTCGAAGCCGTCGTTCGCCGGAGCTGCCTCAGCGGTGTGAACCAGAGAGGTGCCACTACTGAAGCGCACCTGCTGTCCGGAACTGATCTTGACCGCGGCGCCTTTGCCGGTGGCTTCACCCTGGCCCTTGCGCACGGTGATCCACGTCTGATCTTCGTTCGGATAGACGTCGAAGCGGTACACGCCTGTCTTGGTGACGGTAAAAGCTGCATTGGGCGTGTCGACTTCGTAAATCTCGCCGCCCTCCATATGCAGAACCGTCAGTTCCAGCGTGCCCTGGTCAAGTTCGACCTGCACGGTGTTATCGGAGACGTTCGACAGCGTAACGCTGGTTTCCGAATTCATGCGAAGGAAGCCGTCGCCGACACTCAACTCAGCCTTCGAGTTCTTGTCAGTCCACACGCGATCGGAGGTGGTCAGTGGCCGGTTCTGGCTGGCCGCGACCCAGTCGTTCACTCCGCCCGGCTGCATGGAGACTTCGCCCGCCATGTATTGAATGCGGGCAACGCGTCCCGGAGGATCGACATTGTTGTTCTGTCCCTGAGCGCTGCTTGGAGGAGGTCCGGTGGGTGCCGTCTGTGATGCTTGTCCTGCGTCACCGTACGATCCAGGCGCGTCGGGCACTGACTGTACTGTGTCGGGTTGAGGGGGCCCACCAGGGTCTTCCTGTGCTAAGAGGCTGCTCACGGGCAGCATCGAGAACAACAGCGCCGCGAGGATGGTTGTCAACCGCCGCCGTGTTTTCATTGCAAAACTCCTTGCGCTTCCAGGCATTCACCCAACTTACCAGCTAAGAAGCGCGTCCCGTACAAACTCCCGCACGGGCTTCATACTAGCGATCCAATGCTGTAAACCCTAATGTTTTCCAAGTGTTGCGTCACACTTCTTTACACAGTTCAGATCGTATTTACACACTCGGGGTGCGGTACGCTCCCCGTTACGAACTGTGGCAGTGGTGAACATCGCCGACCTTCAGCAAACTTGAATCGCTAGCAGGTTAGATGCTCCGCGACGAGAAAAAACTCAGCTCAATTTCTGTCATCCGAGTTGCCAGGCTGCTTGGTTGTGCTGCATCGTGTTTCTCCGTTGTCAGCCTGAGCGAAGTGAGTCCGCCCACGGCGGACAAACGCAGTCGAAGGACCCCTATCCCTGCGACTCATATTCGCGATCCTCGTACTCTCCACTCAATTGGCGTTTACAATCGTCACGCCATGAAAAAACGCGACCGCGCGTTCCTCTCCTCTTCCGGTCATTCCGTCTCAATCTTTCTTCTCATCGCCGGAGTCTTTCTGCTTTGTGGTTCGAGCGCAGCGCAAGCGCAGCCATCGAGTACGGCGGCGAGCACTCCCGGACTCTACAATCCCGTTGCCGACACCAGAGCCGTCGTCACCGCCGGGCACGCGCGCTTCACCGTGCTGACGCCGCAACTCATCCGCATGGAGTGGTCCGCCGACGGTAAGTTTGAAGATCACCCTTCGCTGGTCTTCCTGAACCGTCATTGCCGGTGCCGAAGTTCACCGCGACGAACGATGCGGCTCAGGTGACGATCAACACTGGCGCTCTTGACCTGGTCTACAAGCCCGGCGCGAATGGTGATGGCAAGTTCACTGCCGAGAATCTGGAAGTCACGCTGACTCTCAATGGCAAACCGGTCATCTGGCATCCGGGCACGCCCGATACCGGCAACCTGATGGGCACCACGCGCACGCTCGACGGCGCGCTGGGCGACAAGACGAAGGAACCCATCGGCCCCGGCCTGGTCTCGCGCGACGGCTGGGTGGTGGTGGACGACTCGACGCGTCCGCTCTTCGACTCGGACAACTTCAGCTTCGTTAATGGCGAGAACAGTCCCTGGCCGTGGGTGATGCAGCGCCCTGCGGGCGATCGTCAGGACTGGTACTTCTTCGGCTATGGACACGACTACAAGCAGGCTCTGAGTGACTTCACCAAGGTCGCGGGGCCCATTCCGTTGCCGCCGTATTTTGCCTTCGGCGCATGGTGGTCGCGCTACTGGGCCTACAGCGATCAGGAGCTCGAAGACCTGGTGCATGGCTTCCGCAATAACGACGTGCCGCTCGACGTGCTGGTCATCGACATGGATTGGCACCTCACCTTCGGCCCCAGCGGCACCAAACATCCCGAGGATCAGTCAGGCCACTCCAAGGGCTGGAGCGGCTACACCTGGAACAAGTTGCTGTTCCCCTATCCGGCGGACTTCCTCAAGAACATTCATGAAGAAGGACTGAAGGCCACGTTGAATCTGCATCCCGCCTCGGGCGTACAGCCGTGGGAAGACGCTTACCCGGCGATGGCGCGAGCCATGGGCATCGATCCAGCAACGCAGAAATATGTGCCCTTCGACATCACCAATAAGAAGTTCGCGACCAACTATATGGACCTGCTGCACCATCCGCTGGAGAAGCAGGGCATCGATTTCTGGTGGCTCGACTGGCAGCAAGAGGCCAACACCCAGACGCCGGGCGTGAACCCCACCTGGTGGCTGAACTACGTTCACTTCACCGACCAGGCGCGCGAAGGTAAACGCCCGCTGCTCTTCCATCGCTGGGGAGGCCTGGGCAACCATCGCTATGAGATCGGCTTCTCCGGCGATACCATCTCGGTGTGGGAGTCGCTGGCCTTCCAGCCGTGGTTCACTGCGACTGCCGCCAACGTCGGCTACGCCTACTGGAGCCACGACATCGGCGGACACATGCCGGGCGTTGTCGATCCCGAACTGTATACTCGCTGGCTGCAATTCGGAGCGTTCAGTCCAATCCTGCGCACGCACACCACCAAGAATCCCGACGCCGAGCGCCGCATCTGGGCCTATCCCGAACCCTATTCCGATATCATGCGCGGCATCTTTCACCTGCGCTACGCGCTGATTCCGTACATCTACACCGAAGGCCGCCGCACCTACGACACTGGCGTCGCCTTCCTGCATCCTCTTTACTACGACTGGCCCAACGCTGAAGAGGCCTACTCGAACAAGAACGAGTATGTCTATGGACAAAACCTCATCGTCGATCCCGTGGTTGCGCCGGGCGACAAGGTCACGGGACTGGTGAAGGAATCCGTGTGGCTGCCGCCGGGCGACTGGGTTGAATGGCAGACGGGCACCGCGTTCAAGGGCCCGACGACCGTGGACCGCGAATTCTCGATCCGGCAGATTCCCGTCTACGCGCGCGCTGGCGCGATTATTCCGGAAGCTCCGCCCATGCAGTACACCGGGCAGAAGCCGGTGGATCCGCTCATCGTGAATGTGTTTCCGCTCGCCGACGGGCAGGCGTCGACCTACACCCTCTACCAAGACGGCAGCGACGATCGCGCGTATCAGCACAATCAGGATGCGCGAACCGAGCTGCGCTCGTCGGAGAAGGGAAGTGAGCTCACCGTCGAGATTGCGGCCGCTAAAGGCGCTTACAAAGGAATGCCGACTTCTCGCGGCTACGAGATTCGCCTGCCCGGTGACTGGCCGCCGCAAACCGTGACCGTCAACGGTCGGCCTCTGACCTATGCGGCGAAAGCCGGCACAACCGGCTGGCGCTTCGAAGGCAATACCCTGACCACCATCATCACCGTGCCGAAGACGTCGGTCTCTGTGCCGGTCACGATTCACGTGGCCCGCTCGCCGGAACTGTTTTCGCGACGCGCAGAATTGAATGGCTTTGCCGGAGCCATGACGCGGCTGCGCGAAGCCTACGACGCGCTCAACCAGACATTCCCCATCTCGTGGTCGCCCGACGAGCTGACCGACGTGATGCAAACCGGCGACCGGCTAAGTTATCGTCCCGAACTTGCGGGAGAGCAGTTGACGCACTATCGCACGATGCTGCCGCAGGCCATCGCGAAGGTCAATGAATTGGCCAAGCCGCCGTCGCAGGAAGAGATCAACACCCTGGCGCGCCGCTTCCGCGTCGATCCCAATTCCGAAGAGGTGAAGAAGAAAACTGAGGAGTTCAAAGAACAGGTCGCGCGCGCGCAGGCAGCACTGGCAGATGTGCCGAATGCGAAGTAAGTGATAGGGAAATCGGGTAGTGCGGACCTTCAGGTCCGCATCAATCCGTTTCGTATTGTTGTCATCCCGAACCCCCTTCAGGGGTGAGGGACCTGTGGTTTATGCGCTTCGCGGCAAAGCCAACAGCTTGCCTAAAGCGTCGAACCGCAGATCCCTCGCCGACTCACGTCGTCTCGGGATGACAGAATAAGGGCGGGCGGATGCGTCTTGAAGGGGCGCACCTTCAGGTGCGCCGTTACGATCCCTCCCCACGGCCGAGTCCCGGCAGGGACGGTTCGTCGCGCAAGCGAAGCCGTGGGGCCGACCCAGGCTCGTCTTGTGATTTGCGCGCGTTCGCGGCGCTGAAGCACCGCACTACCTACCGCTCATCCGCCGCAGCGCCATCTTGGCTGCGTTATACCCGCACATGCCGTGCACGCCGCCGCCGGGAGGCGTTGACGACGAGCACAGATAAATGTCGCGCGCTGACGTCGCATACTGCCCTGCGGTGGGACGAAATACAAACTGCATAAGGTTCGCCGCCCCTCCACCAATGTCGCCACCAATCAGATTGCGCATCCATCGCCTCGAGATCTGCCGGACGAAAGACACGTCGCGCCAGCACGCAATCGCGGAAGCCGGGAGCAAAGCGCTCGATCTGGTTTTCCAGCCGCTCCAGCATGTCGAAGGTCGAACCATTCGGCACGTGGCAATAGGCCCACGCGATGTGCCGCCCCTCGGGCGCGCGCGTCGGATCGAACAGCGTCGGCTGTGACAACAGCACGAACGGATGCTCGGCAAGCTGCCCGTGCGCCATGGCATACTCCGAGGCGGCAAGCTCTTCCATCGTTCCGCCCAGATGAACCGTTCCCGCGCGCAGGCATTCCGCGGCCTTCCATGGGATCGCACTGCTCAGCGCGTAGTCGACCTTGAACACGCCAGGGCCAAGCTTGTATCGCGACAAGCGTCGCTTGTAGGACGGCGACAGGCGCTCGCCTGCCATCGCGACCAACTGACGCGGTGTCACGTCGCACAGCGTCAAGTCTGCCGCCGGAAGCTCCGCAAGGTTCGCGATCCGCCGCGAAGTTGCCACCGTCCCGCCCAGCGTCGCCAGGTATCCGCACAACGCGCTGGTGATGGACTGTGCGCCCCCCCGCGGAATGGGCCATCCCCTCACATGCGCCGGCACTGCCAGCAGCACGCCGAACGCTGCGCTGAGCAGTTCGTCGAGCGACAGAAACGAATGCGCCGCCAGCCCGGCGAAGAGCGCCTTGGTCCGCGCATTGCGAAACTTGCGATTGGCCAGCGTCACCGCCGATGGCAGTGCCACCAGTCCCAGCCGGGCTAGAAGAAACGGGTGCCGCGGGATGTGCGTCACCGGCCGCAGCACTTCCGCCGCAAGATCGTCCCAGCGGCGCACGAACGGCTCCATCAGGCTGCGCCACGCTCTGCCATCTTCGCCCAGCGCTGACGCAGCATCTCCGAGGTCGTGCTCCAGCATCACCGCCGTGCCATCGTCGAACGGATGCGCGAGCGGAGCGGATGGATGAATCCATTGCAGGCCGTGATCGCCCAGCGGCAGCGACGAGAAGAACGGCGACGCGATCGCCATGGGATGCACTGCCGATCCGAAGTCGTGCCGAAAGCCGGGCAGCGTGAGCTCCATGGTGCGGGCTGCGCCGCCGGGCTGCGCCTCGGCTTCGAAGACCTCGACCTGGTATCCAGCCTGCGCCAGCGCGATGGCAGCCGCCAGACCGTTGGGTCCCGCGCCTACCACGTTCGCCCGTCGCTCGCGTGCAGGCATCAAGCCGCTTTCTTTGACCGGTGAGTCCTGGTGTCGGCGGCCGATTTCTTTTGTGCCGCGATCTTCTTCGACAGGAGTGCCTTCGCCTTTTCCAACTCGGCCCGGCGCGCCGGCGTAAGGTTATGGCCGGCGCGGTTGATGTAGTAGTTCAGCATACGCATGCCCGAGGCCGGCCCCTTGGGCGAAACCTTTTTCGAGGCCAGCGACCTGGCAATGGTCGCGGCGCTCATGGTAAACAACCCTTCCGGCGGATGAGTCGAATCGGTATTGACCGTCGCTACCCAGCGTCGCTTCGCCGGAGTCTTCTTCGCCGACGTCTTGCCGGCAGACCTTTTCTTGGCTGGCATGTCACCTCCTGCTGCTTACTTTGGATGCTGGTGCCAGTGCTGCTAGCGGACAAAGGAATACTCATTGATCCAGTGAAATCCCCGATTGGTCAGAACAAATTGCGACTCGTCGAAGCGCCGGAAAGTTACCGCGATGTCGTGCCCGTCCATTCGGCCCTTCAGAGTCAGAGCATCGCTCCGCGGATTGTCGTATGTAAAGTCGGCCCTCGACAGCCAGTCTTCCGGCTTCTGGATGCTGAGTGATTTGCTGTTGGGATCGATATTCAGACGGAAGAACTGCGGCTGGTCGCTCATGGATTGCACCACCAGACGGTCGTGGGACTCAATGATGATGCGGCGCCAGCGCAGAGGATCGGTGAGCAGCGGCGGACGTACCTGGCCGTCGGCGGTGAATTGTTCCACCGACCAGATACCGCACAGCGGCGAGTCCGTACGGGCGTCAACGATGCGCCTGGCATGCCGTTCCGCCGTGTAGAGATGCACGCTCAGCAGCCCGATTCCAAACAGCAATTGCAGTACCAGCGCGATCTGGTTCAGCCGGGCGCGCTTGAATAACGGACGGGTCACGGCCGGCTCTACGCGGCGGTTCAACACGAAAAAGCTGGCTAGCCTGCGAAGGTCGGGAAGGATCAGTAAGCCTGCCATTACCACCAGGTTAAAGGTGAAGAGCTTGACCGGCACGTCGTACCCGAGATTGAGCATGAGCACATTGACCATCGCTGCCGCCGAGATCAGGGCGCCCAGAAGCGTCAGTCGCGGAACAACCAGCAGTGCTCCGCCCAGCACCTCCACCGCTCCGGCGAAGAAGGTATAGAGCGGCGACGCTCCCATGAACACCCACAGCAGGCTCATTGGCGAGGAGTAGCCATAGGGCTCCAGCAAGGTCGACAGCGAGGGGGCCGGGAATTGCGTGGGAAACACTTTGACGGCGCCGTACGGAATCATGATCGCCGCCAACGTCAGCCGCAGGTAAAGGCGGAACCAGTCGTACAAACGCTCATACTTGGGACGTTTGCGGTCCAGCACCGACCAGATCAAGGTGACTGCGCCGACCACGGCAAAATAGCAAAGCACCTGAACGTAGTTGGCGGTCGTGTCCTTGCTGCCGGTGGCGCTGTTGAGGGGCGAATAGACGAGATGGACGCGCAGCACGTGGGCGGCGGTCCAGTTCACTACCATGTCCCAAAATGAATGGTTCAGCGAAGTGATGGAAGGTATAGGGATGAACTGGAGCCAGACCCAGAGATTGTAGAGCGGAAAGAAAACGCACGCGAACCGGAATGCGATCTTCGTGGCCAGGCTCCAGCGCGGCGGTTCGGCTGCGCCCGTATGTCCTTCCACTTGCATCGGTGATTGCATGGCACCATCCAACTCTCGGCCGGCCGCGGCGCTGGCTGAGCATTCGGGGTATTCTCTCTTCGGTTGCAACAGAGCGCAAGCGATTTTCTGTGGTGCCGTGCGCTGCAGGAATCACTCACTCGAAATCGCCTCACCGTCTCGGTGGCAGCGGCGTCGGCCATTCCACCACACCCAGTTTGCCGTCGGGCAACTTTTCCAGCACGGGAGCATACAGGCCCAGCAACTGGCGTCGCCACCACATGCCTGTGGCCCGCTTTTCCGCCATCGAGGTGAACCAGTATTGCCAGATCACGGCGCGCACCAGCTTGGGTGGCGTGTTACCGAATGGATTGCCGGCAAACAGGGCCAGCACATCGGGAGCGTTCGACAACAGCCGCTCCTCGGTGCTGACCACGAACATGTTGTCGCGCCACTCGCCCAGCGAAGCGAACCACAGGTTCCAGTCGAAGCGTGGCTGATACGGAGCGTAGATTCCCGGCGCCTTGCCCGGGTCTTGCGGCTTGTAGCGGAAGGGATACGCCACCCAATTCTGCCCATCGTTCGATCCCTGGAACTCGATTTCCCAGCGGCCGCGCGTCATAACCGCGAACAGCCCATAGCGATTGGCGATGCGAAAGGGATCCAGCGCGGCGACCGGAGAGGTTGGAAACGGAGCCCGCGGGAATAAAATCCAGATCATCTGCACCGCGGTGGAGTAGAAGATCCAGATCAGGACCACCGAGGTGAGCGCCAGCTTCACCGCCTTCCCGTGAGTAAGTGTGGCTCGCGGTGCCGGAGTCAGCGGCTCTTCTTGAGTTTCGGCGGCAGGCTCCGTCACGGGAGCTGGCAACTTGTCGGCGATGCGTCCTCTCCATCGCTCCGGCGTGACGCGCAGCAGGAAGCGGTCGTCGAGCAGCAGCACGCCGAGCAGCAAGACGAGATAGTTCAGGAAGGTGTAATTGGCGGTGAGGATGACCGGGACCTGCCACATGGTGACGATGAAGAAGCAGAGGATGCGCCACCGCCGAGGCATGAACAGCATGCACACCAGGCCGAGCTCCAGCACCAGGGTTGCACCGGTGGCAAAGGCATGGAAACCGTGCGGCAGATGCTGCACGTACCAGCCGATCCACGTCGGCAGCGGCCCGTTCTGGTAGTACTCGTCCATGGCGGTGAAGTTGCGCCACTCGGGATCGCCGCTGGCCAGCTTCACCATGCCGGACTCGAAGTAGATGCGGAACCACTCCCATTGCAGCAGGAACAGGCTGGCACGGATAGGCGGATGATCGCGGCCGAAGCGTGGACGAAATCCCGGTGGCGCGAAGAACAGCGAGATGAATCCCGCCTCCAGTAACATGCCGTCCGACTGGTAGCCGGAAAAATCCTGCGCAGCGGCAACGAAGGCGAGAAAGCAAACCAGGCAGACGAACAGCATGCCGCGTGGCCAGAAATTGGCGACCAGCAACAGCGACGCGATCATGCCCACCCAGCACAGCGTCATCAGCATGTGCGAGCCGCTGGAGAGCCACAGCAGGCTGGGTACGTACCAGAAGCGCACCGCGCCCAGTCTGGTGAGCGATCCCAGGTATTCGTTCGCCGGCAGAATGCCGTTCGGACCGATCAGCCCGCGAATCTGAAAGACCAGCGAGAAGAAGGCGGAAAAATAAATCAGGCCTAGCGCACGCAGAAAGAGCCAGCGCGGCAGCAGGCGGTCCGAGGCGCCAAGCTGCGAGTCGAAAAGCCGCCGAATAAAGGAACCGGGAGACCACTCCATGGGCGTCGCCATTATATAAAGACCTGGTCTTGAACCCGGTGATACCGCTAGGCACTTGTATTTTCCTGTTATTTTGCTAGCCTCAAGCGCACCGTTCAGGGAACGCGAGGTAGCGCATTGAGTGCGGAGACTTGGACAACCTATCCGGCGCAGGCCCACGCGCTACCGTTCCGCACCATCTTCGGAGAATACCGCGCCCGGCGCCCCGACGATCTCGTCGCAGCGGTAGAGAAGTACCTGCCGCATGAATCGTCGGACGACAACAATCCCAAGGTCGCCTGGGCTGCACTCGATGTCGCCATGACGGAGTCGGAGCACTCGTATCGTATTCTCTCCACGCTGAAAGAGTCGTTGCAGTCTCACCGCCGCAGGCGCGACGAATCAACCGAGGACTTCAAGGCGCGAATTGCCGAGGCTTATGAGCGCACCTTGCTGGCCGAGCAAGTATGCGAAGTCAAAGACCGTGCTCTGAAATCCATTCTGCACGCCATGGAGGGGACCGCGGTGTGTCTCTCGGGCGGCGGTATCCGCAGCGCGAGTTTTTCCCTGGGCGTTCTGGAAGGGCTGTCCCGTTTCAGCCGGCGGGTGCCCTGCCAGGAGAAACAAACTCCGCTCATGGACGCTCTCGACTACCTGTCCACCGTATCCGGTGGAGGCTACATCGGAAGCTGGATGATGGCCTGGTCGGCGCGCAGCAGCTATCACCAGGTCATCAGCCAGCTTTCCGCAGCGGCTCCCACCGCGGGCGATCCCGAGCCCAGGCCGGTCCGCCATCTTCGCGAATACACCAGCTACCTGACGCCCAAGTACGGATTCACCCTGGACACCCTCACCCTGTTTTCGATTGTGCTGCGCAACATGATCTTGAACTGGTTCATGATCGTGCCGGTGATGATTGCGCTGCTGTGCATTCCGGAATTCCTTTACGAAATCACCTATGGCTGGCCGTTCGCCCATCAGAGAGCGGGCGAGAACTGGTTCTATGGAATCATGGCCGGGGCGGTTCTCTCGGTCCTGATCGCTTCCGCCTTCGCGGTGTGGCGGATGGCCCGTCCTCCCTACGTGGTGGAGGAAAAGGGACACCAGCAGCAGGGAAGAGCGGTGTTGGAATTGCTCCTTTTCGCCGCGCCTCTTTTCATCGGAGCCTGGCTGATCGGCGAGGCTTCGGCGTGGGTCTATATCAGCACCGCGCTCAACCTCACCCAATGGTCGCTGCTCACCCTGACGAAATGGCTGTTTCTCTTCACCATCGTGCCGCCCCTCGCGATGGCGCTGGTTCGCGTGCGCTTGTTGTGGCACAGCGATGGCAAAGCCCGGCCAACTCCATTTCACAAGCATGACGGCAGCGGCAGGATCGCGTGGCGCCGCCTGGCATGGTCCTTCATCGCGCCGGTCATCGTAGCCGCGTTTGCGGCCCTGCTGCTGGCGGGCTGCGCGAGGTTCGTGGGGCAATACCTGGTGGAAGCCAATCAGTACCACGTGGTGATCGGACGCAGATTCATGATCTGCGCCGTGCCCCTGGTTTTGGGCGTACTGATGCTTTCCTCGACCGTGCTCAGCGGCCTGCTGACCAACATTGAGCAGGAAGAAGAGCGCGAATGGTGGGCGCGGGCGGGCGGCCTGTTGTTCTCATGTCTCCTTTGTTATGTGGGGTTGAACGCCATCGCTTTCTACGGCGCGGATACGCTGCACCTCCTCACGGGGTCGATCCTGGTCGCGGTTGGACTGGGCGCAGGCTATCTTGGCAGTACCGCCGGGCTGAGCGCAGCCACTGCCTCCGGTCTGAAGCGGATCAAGCCTGAGGAATTGACCAGCATGCAGCGCTTCCTGGCCAAGCACGACCTGATTGCCCCGGTCGCCTCCGGCATTGCCTTGATCTGTCTCATGCTGGCCTTGGCGACCCTGACGGGCTGGCTGCGCATCAAGGTCTATGACCATCTGCTTGAAGCGGTGCTATCGCCCTATACCAATAACCTTCAGGGCCTGCTCAGCCGATACCTGGGGATCGGCATCCATACCCGATGCACGCCCTGCGATTTCTTTACCTGGGTCGATACCGTCGATCGCATGAAGCTCGATTCGCTGGCGACGCTGCTGGTGTTCGGCTTGGCCTGTCTGCTGGCCGTGTTCTCCAACCTGTTCATCAACATCAACACTTTCTCGTTGCACGGCATGTATCGCATGCGGTTGACCCGGGCTTATCTGGGAGCTTCGAATTTCGCCCGCCGCCCCGATGCCTTCACCAACTTCGATCACAGCGACAATCTCTACCAGGCGGACATTCCCTGCCAGGAAGCGCCTCTGCATGTGGTCAACACCGCGCTGAACGTCGTGGCCACCCGCAACATGGCGTGGCAACAGCGCAAGGCCGAGCCCTTTACGTTTACTCCGCTGAGCGCAGGCAGCTGGCGCCTGGGCTACGTACCGGCAGAAGACTTTGGCGGCAGCCGCGGCGTACGCCTGGGCACTGCGATGGCCATCAGCGGTGCGGCGTTCAATCCCAACATGGGTTACAGTTCGTCGCCGCTCGTGACCCTGCTGATGACCTTCTTCAATGCCCGCCTGGGCTGGTGGCTGCCCAATCCGGTCTGGCCAGTCTTGCGCAAGATCTCCAACGAGCACGCGCAAAAGAAATATCTCGGAAGAAATGGCCCGAAGTGGGCGCTCATGCCGCTGATTAATGAGGCGCTGGGCAATACCGATGACACCTACAAGTGGGTGGAGCTGACCGACGGAGGGCACTTCGAGAATCTTGGCCTTTACGAGATGGTGCTGCGGCGGTGCCGCCGTATCATTGTGGTGGACGCCGATTCCGACTGCGACTTTCAGTTCGAAGACCTGGGCAATGCGATCCGCAAAATCGCCATCGACCTCGGAATACCGATAACCTTTCCCGGCTATGCGGAGGGCGTGCCTTTCCACCGTGGCGTCAACCCTGGGAACGTCTACTGTGTACGTGGGCAGATCGAATACGACTGCGTGGATGCCTGCGCCAGCCGCGGCGAGCTGCTCTACATCAAGCCCTCGATGAATGGCAGCGAGCCTCCCGACATTCGCGCCTATGCTGCCGCGCACCCGACCTTTCCCCATGAATCCACGGCCAATCAGTTCTTCAACGAATCGCAGTTCGAGAGCTATCGGCATCTCGGCTCATGGATCATCACTTCGCTTTACAAGGACAAGCCCGCAGTTGTTCCCGGTTGCGGCATGGAAGCATTTTTTGCCCGGGTTGCGCCCGGTCAAGAAAAAGCTCCCGCTACAAGTGGAGAGATTCCGGATGGCGCATGAGAGGGAATCGAAGTCGCGGAAGCGGGCGCTTCCACTAGCCACTATCCACTAACCACTAGCCACTGTTCTCCTACGCGTGACCCTTCTTCTTGATCTCAATGCTGAGCCGCTTGATCTTCTGGTTCAGGGTGGAGAGGGGAATACGGAAGTGGTCAGCTGCCTCGGTCTGGTTCCAGCCGCATTTTTCCAGCATGTCGCTGATGATGCGGCGCTCGCAATCCTCCATGATCTCGAACAGCGACGCGTCGGGACGATGCTCCATCATGGCCAGCTTGGTGCCGCTTCCGACCAGGTTATCGGGCAGCAGATCGAGCGTGATCGCGGGGCCATTAGCCAGAACTACGGCGCGCTCGATCACGTTCTCCAATTCACGCACATTGCCCGGCCAGTCATAGTCCATGAGCGGACGCAGGGCTTCGGGCGTCATGCGCAGAGGCGGCTTCTCGTTCTCTTCCGCGAACTTGTTGATGAAGTAATCGACGAGCAGGGGAATGTCGTTGCGGCGCTGGCGCAGCGGAGGCAGATCGATGGTGATCACGTTCAACCGGTAGAAGAGGTCTTCGCGGAACTTGCCTTCTTTCACCTGCTGCCGCAGATCGACATTGGTGGCGGCGATGATGCGCACGTCAACCTGGATTTCCGTAACGCCGCCCAGGTGCATGAACTTTCTGTCCTGCAGCACGCGCAGGATTTTGGCCTGCGTCTCCAGGCTCATGGTGCCGATCTCGTCGAGGAAGAGCGTTCCCCGGTCGGCCATTTCGAACAGGCCCTTCTTGCTGGCGATGGCGTGGGTGAACGCGCCTTTGACGTGGCCAAAGAGCGTGGACTCCAGCAGGTCGGCGGGCATCGAACCGGTATTCACGGGAACGAACGCGCGATCCTTGCGCGTCGAGTTCATGTGAACGGCTTTCGCGATCAGTTCCTTGCCGGTACCGCTCTCGCCCTGCAACAGAACGGTTGAGCGGCCGGGAGCGACCTTCGCCACCAGGTCGAAGATGCGCAGCATGGGATCGCTCTTGCCCACGATGTGCTCGAAGTTGTAGCGCTCCTTGAGCGCCCGCTTGAGCTGGATAACCTCTTCTTCGGCGCGCCGGCGTCCCACCGCGCTGCGCACATCGGCCAGCAGCTTTTCATTGTCCCAGGGCTTCTGGATGAAATTATTGGCCCCGGCCTGCATGGCGTTGATCGCGTTCTCCACCGTGCCGTAGGCGGTAATCATGATCACCGCCAGTTCGGAATCGCGCTCGCGGATGTCCTGCAGAATTTCAATCCCGTTACGGTCAGGCAAAGCAAAGTCGAGCAGTACCAGGTCAAACGGCCTTTCGGCGATCCGCACCAGCCCTTCGTGTCCATCACTGGCGGTCTCAATCTCGTAGCCCTCGAGTTCGAGCAGGGTCTGCAACGACTCGCGGATTACGGGCTCGTCATCGATGATCAGAATCGAACCGGCGGCTAACTCTTCGCGCCCCGGCGCCATGCGGCTTACCGCTGCTTCAGGCATTCACAGCCTTCCTTACCATGGGAAATTCCATCGTGAATGTTGTGCCCTGGCCGGGACGGCTCTCCACCCGAATCTTGCCGGCATGCTCCTGGATAATGCCGTAGGTGACGGAGAGCCCCAGGCCGGTGCCTCCGCTGTGTCCCGTCTTGGGCTTGTTCTTGGTGGTAAAGAATGGATCGTAAATGCGATGAATGTGCTCCTGCGCGATTCCGCTGCCCGTGTCGGACACCCTCACTTCCACGTTGTGCCCGTTGATGGTGGCGATCGACAGCGTTCCACCTGCGGGCATGGCATCCTTGGCATTCAGGAACAGGTTCAGGAATACCTGTTGCAGCTTGCCGGTGTTGCCATAGATGGGGGGCAGGCTCTTGTAGAGATCCTGGTCGACCTTGATGCGAGCGGTCTTGAACTGATGTTCCAGCAGGGTCAACGTATCCTGGATCACGCGGTTGACGTCGACGCTGGTGAACTCCGTGCTGGACGTGCGCGAGAAGTTCAGCAGGCTGTTGACGATCTCCGAGGCGCGGAAGGTCTGGCGCGTGATTTTGTCCAGCAGTGCCGCCTTCTTGTCATCTCCCTGCACCTGCTTGGAGAGCATCTGCGCGTACGAGGAGATCACCGCCAGCGGAGTATTGACCTCGTGCGCCACACCCGCCGCCAGTAAGCCGATCGACGATAGTTTCTCCGACTGCGAAAGCTGCGTCTCCAGTTCGATGCGTTCGGTGATGTCGTCCACGATGATCAGCCGGCCAATGACGCTGAAGTCCTTGGCGACCAGCGGAGCGATGGCGATGTTGGTAGTGCGGGCATCGTCCGCCGTCGTTCCCAGCCGGAACTTATATAGATTGTGAATGCCGGGGGTTTGCCGGACACGGTAATACTCTTCCAGGAATGCGGCCGAAAAGACCTCGCGCAGCGGACGGCCCAGCGCCTCCAGCCGGGGCATGGCGTACATCACTTCCATCTGCGAGTTCCACGACTCGATGTGATCTTCCAGATCGACTGCCAGTACGCCCACGCTGATGGATTCGACAATGTTCTCGTTGAACTCCTTCAGCCGCTCGTATTGCGCCGCTTTTTTCTGCAGGGACTCATACAGGCGGGCATTCTGCAGGGCAATGCCGATATAGCCCGCCAAAGTCTCCAGCAGCTGCACATCTTCGCTGGAGAGGAAGTCGCCTTCCACGGTTTTGCCCAGACCCAACACCGCAGTCATGCGATTCATCACCGTGCACGGGATGTAGTAATTCAAGTCGAGGCGCCGGATGGTGTCGCGCGCGGACGGTGTCTCGCGCACCGCATGGCCCACGTTATCGAAGAACAGGTGCCCAGCCTGCCACTCCGGCCGCTCGACATGCAGGAATTCGTAGTCCAGCCCACCGGTGTTGGCGATGCCGTACGACTTCGCCAGCGAGAATTGCTCGGGGTTCTCCGGGTTCGCCAGGAAGATCGCCAGACGGTCGACCAGCAACGTGCGCGAAAGCCGGTCGACAATCGAGGTCAGCATCTTGTCGAGATCGGTTTCCGAGTTCAGATCGCGGCCAAACTCGATCAGCGTCTTGCGGTAGTCATAACGCTTTTTGTAGAAAAACTTGTCGAGATAATTCTGTACCCAGTTCTTGAAGGGATCGAACAGCAGCGCGGTAACCGCAATCGCGATCACCAGCCCCACCGGTCCTGCGCTGGGATAGTTCTTGTGGAAGATCTCCGAGGCTACGCCGATCAGCGCAAAATAGGCAGCGGTGATCGAACCTGCGGCAATCGTATACGCCATGCCGCGCTTGAAGATCAGGTCCACATCCATCAGCCGGTAGCGGAAGATGGCGTATCCAAAGGTGAGCGGCAGGAACACCAGCGACAGCACCGACAGCCGCATGGTCATGGTCGGCGCGCTTCCCTCGAGGTAGGGAACGACGTAGAACAGGGTGAAGGGAATCACCGCCAGTATGGTTCCGCGAGTCACCCACTTCATCTGCTGGCGCAGGATCGCCGAAGCGGCGTGACGGTAGCTGTGCCACAGCACTCCCGCAGCTGCCAGAAAATAAATCGCCAGATACGACATCTGCACCCGGTCGAGGTTCCAGCGCAGCATCTCGCTCGGACGCAGGTAATACACCGCCGTGATGTGCGTTGCCAGCAGCAGGGCTCCCGGCACATAGACAGCGGGAATGATCCAGGAACGTCCCTGCAGATAATGCTTGCGCTCGGGGAAGGTCAACGCAAAGTGCAGGAACAGCGCCGGCTGCAGCAGCCACGCCACCACGTTGGCCCAATACACGATCCAGTCAAAGTCGTTCAGCTTTCCCGTGTAATGGAACGAATAGAAAATGAACGAAACCAGGCAGAACACGTAGAAGTGCGTGCTCTTGGGAGCAGTCCAGCGCCGCAGAAGGACATACAGTCCGATTCCTAGATAGACCAGCGCGATCAGGCGCAAGCCGTCGTACAGCGACCGGTCCGCCGGGGCCAGAATGACCGGTACTTCCAGGTTCACGCCCTGCCGGGTCAGCGAATAGATGGTCTTGGACCAGACTCCGCTGCGGTAGAGTTGGCGTTCCAGGCTGCCGACATTCGACACGTCGCGCCCGTCCGCCGACACCAGCCGGTCGCCGGCCTTGATACCTGCTTTTTCGCCCGGGCCGTCGGCATCGACCCGCTGCGCCACCAGACGGCCACCCTCCTCCATCCACCAGACACCGTCATAGGGGGTGAAGAATTCGTGTTCTTTCTGGAAGTTGATCCATGCAAATGCAATCGCCGCGACGCTGACAAGCGCCAGGATGACGGCAAAAAATCGCGTTTGCAGATCCCGTGCCATGTTGGTTTGCGGTTGCGGTAAACGAGGCTCACCCGCATGCGGATTTGTGGGCCACGTTTCACTGTGCAACTCAGATGCCACGGCAGGAACCATCCAAAATCCTCATAAGTCTTTCGTAATCAGTTTGTTCCCAAATGTTCACGAATGTCTAGCAGTAATTCTACAGATTTTGGAATATTTTTCCGATTATAAGAAGTTCGTCCCTAGAAAATCACGTAGTACCCCATTTGATATTTGGTAACTCACACGCGGATAGCCGGTTTGAAGCGATGAAATACGCTACACATTCTGCTTCGTCCCACCACGATCAGGCCATATTTGTTGCTCCCATGACGAAAAATTTGGCCCGCGCTGTTCCCAAACCGCCGACCCGACCTCCACTCCGGCGCGAAACACTGCTTGTCTTTGGCCCGTGTATCTTATGAACACGATGAACTCAGGAACGTTGTTGGCAGCCGGGCTCAGCCTTGGTGCCGCAGCCGTATGGGGCGGAGGTGACTTCGCCGGAGGACTGGCCGCAAAACGGGCCAACGTCTTCCGCGTGGTGGCGTTAGCTCACGCCTTCGGCTTCCTGTTCATGCTGCTGTTGGCCCTGCTCGCCCGCGAGCCAATACCGCCGCGTGTCGACCTGCTCTGGGGCGCGGTCGCCGGCGTGGTGGGAGCCTTCGGTATCGCCGCCCTCTACAAGGCACTGGCCGTGGGGCGCATGGGAGTGATCGCACCGGTCGCCTCGGTCGTCACCGGCATCCTGCCGGTGCTGGTTGGCATGCGTACGGAGGGCATCCCCGATCGGCTTCAGCTGACTGGTTTTGCGCTGGCTCTGGTCAGTATCTGGTTGATCGCGAGGCCCGACGGCGAGATCGATTCGCATCGCGGCCTTGGCCTGGCGGTGCTGGCGGGAGTAAGCTTCGGACTTTTTCTCATCGCGGGAAAGCAGGCTGGTCACCACGGAGTCTTCTGGCCGATGGTGGCTGCGCGTTCAGCCTCGACCATCCTGATGCTTGCCATCGTGGCGCTGTCACCCGGCGATGGCCGTCCCCTGCGTGGCGTGCTGCCCGTCATTCTGCTGTCGGGTCTGGGAGATTCTGCCGGCAACGCGCTGTTCATCGCCGCCACTCGCCATGGCCGGCTGGACGTGGCTGGAGTGCTGTCGTCGCTCTATCCGGCCAGCACCGTTATTCTGGCGAGAGTATTGCTGAAGGAGAAAATTTCGCCCATGCAAAGCACCGGCATCGCGGGCGCGCTGCTCGCGGTGGCTCTCATCTCATTACGATAGAAAGTCGGCCCGGCGCCTCAGTTCTTTGATCGCAGCATCATCACGATGGCGACACCGATGCCCCATAGCATGAGGGAGACGGTTGCGGCAATCATCATGCCCCGAAAAATGACGACCCCGTCATCATCGTCATCTTGCACAAACTTGGCTGGCGTGGCGCAAAGCTGCGGACCGGGTGTGGAGCGGTCCTCTCCTGAAGTGGTTTGCATGTTTCATCCCCACTTGCTGCGAGCTGTCGTTCGGGGGCGCAAATCCGAAGTGGAGAAGATCGATCAGCTCTCCAGCGGTGCGAGGAATTTAAATGCCGCGGACCAACTACGGAATAGCTCGTAGGTAGTAGTTGAAACAAAAACCTGCCTCGGGCAGGAGATTACTTGCCGAGTGGCTTAAAAGGTTCGTGGCTCAGCGAGGCGGCGCCAGAGTGGAGGTCCGGCGGCGCAAGGTCCCTTGCGAACATCGCATGTTTCTTGATCGATCGGGCCGCCGACAAAAGCAGGAAGCGCACCTGGTCGCCACACTCCAGGCATTCGGGGAAGGTCTCTCCTGAAATGCAGGTTACGTCGTGCGAGTGCATGTGCCGGCTGTGGTGGATCACCCGATACACACCCGAATATGGAATCCACTCCGATGGCCGATAAAGCTTCATGGCGCCGACTCCGACTCCCGCCTGGTTAGACGGTAGACCCGTTTGGAAGTTGCCCGCAAGCAAAAAACGGGCGAAGCAGGTCGCGGTTTCCAAATGGGTAACTGGCGGTGGCTGCTTCTTTCCTGTCCAGATATCATCTGTAACTCAGACGAAAGATTCCTTACAGGAGAGTGTCGATGTACCCAGAGCTGATGGTAATCCCGATGCGCGAAGAATTGAAGCGTGTGGGAGCGGATGAGTTGCTGACCCCCGAAGCGGTCGATGCTGCGTTGCTGCGCAACCAGGAACAGAACGAGACCTTGCTGCTGGTGGTGAATTCGATTTGCGGCTGCGCCGCCGGACGCATGCGTCCTGCCGTAAGATTTGCGGTGCAGCAGGGAAGTCGCCCCGACCGCGTGGCCACAGTCTTTGCCGGACAGGACAAGGAAGCCACCGAGCGCGCCCGCCAGTACTTCACTGGCTACCCGCCATCCTCGCCGAGTCTCGGCCTGTTCCGCGGCGGAGAACTGGTGTACTTCCTGCAACGCAGGGACATCGAAAGCCGCGAGCCGGGAGAGATCGCCCAGCTCCTGGTCGATGCGTTCGACCGCTTCTGCAGCAAGCCTGCGCCGGCCAACAGTTAGCCAACGACAGGATGGTGCAGCATGCATGCCGCGCTGCGCGGCTGGCAGAGCTTCGATCCCGTCCCGCGTGCGGGACGACTCCTCTTAGCCCAGCGCTTCAGCGCTGGGTAGGCGTGGATTAAAGGCTCGAGTCCCGGCAGGGACGGCCCGATCGGCCAAACACAAGTCGCGGATCGTACTCCAACCCCGATTTCGGCAGCAGGGTCATGAACTCCTGTTCAAAGCTCCATTTCTGGTGACGCTCGGCCTGTATGGCAATGGTAAGGACAGATCCCGTTGTCTTCCGTGACCTGACGCACACAGGCCCGTCCCGTCCCTGCCGGGACCGCGCCCCAGAAGGAATCGCCCACCCAGCGCTGAAGCGCTGGGCTGAGATGAGCCGTCCCTGGCGGGACTCTTGTTGCCGCCCATCGTGAGTTGGAGCACCGTGTGCCACGACATTCCGCCAATTGGTACTCAGACCAATTTCTCCCGCGTAACCTCTAGCCGCGCAGCGGCGGGATGCTTTGAGCCCGGGGCGTCAACCCCGGGTGCGAGTGCAAATCATTCGCGAGCCGCGCAGCGGCGGCACGCGCTTCATCGCTTCGTCGCGTTCAGCGCCTTGACCACGATGTCGTTCGGCTGATTGCCCACCGGGATGACGGTGACCAGCGCGCGTTCGGCGCTGATCTTCGAGTTGTCGCTGGTCTTTACCGTGCGCACCACGGCCACGTCGCCTGAACCGGAATCCACCACCAGCAGATGGGTCTCGTCCGAAGTGAGCGCCAGCGCGTCCGGACGGCTGCCCACCGGCACCATGCCCAGCACCCGCCCTTCGTCGATGGCGTAGACGCTTACACTGTCCGATCCAAAATTGCTGATGTACAGCAGGCTGTTATCGGACGTGACGATGCCATGCGATGGATTCTTGCCGATCAGGTGGCTGCTTTCGACCTCGTTGGTGTCGGTTTCAACAATGGAGAAACTGTCGCTGTTGAAGTTGCTGACAAAGATCTCGCCGCCATCCGGCTTGAGCGCGAGTTGAATCGGCATCTGGCCTGCGTCGAGCAGCGCCAGCAGTTGCCGCTTCTTCAGGTCGATCGCGGCCAGCTGGTTCGATCCCGGGCATGCCACGAAAGCTTTGGCGGAATCCGGCAGGATCGCGATGTCCTGCGGTTGCTGGCAGATCGCGATGGTTGCGGTTACTGCCAGCTTCTCCGCATCGACGATCGAGACCGTGTTGTCGCTGCGGTTGCTCACCACCACCAGCTTGCCGTCGGGCGATACTTTCGCCAGGCCGGGTGCGCCTCCGACCTTGATGGTGCTGATCACCGCCCGCTTGTCGAGATCGAGAACCGACAGGTTGGCGGAGCCGGAGTTGGCCACGTAAGCACGCCGTCCATCGGCGGAGACCGATATAAAGTACGGAGCATGATGCACGCCGATGACCGCCAGTGTGTTTCCGTGCTCGGCGTCAAGAACGCTGATGTTGCTGGAATCGGTGTTGGCAACGTAGATCTCGTTGCGCAGCGGATTGGCCGCAATACCTGTCGGATTCGCGCCTACGGAAATCGTCTTCACATTACGGAAGTCGCGCAGGTCAATCACGCTGACCGAATTACTCTTGCCGTTGGTGACGAAGGCGTATTCGCGAGTGTCCGCCGCCGGCGCGGCTCGCCTGCACGCGGAAATACTGAGGGAAGCGGCGAGCAACAGACACGTGGTTCCGCAGGCTTGAGGGCTGCGCCAGCACCAGCGCACTGGACGCATCAGCGGGCAGTGGATCCCGCGCTGATGACGGCGGGAGCCGGCAGAGGTTGAAGCACGCTGCGCCCGAGTACCGGAGCAATCTGGCGAACTTCGCTCATGAGCTGGTCGAACTGCTCGGGGTAGAGCGACTGGTTGCCGTCGCTGAGCGCGCGATCGGGATCGGGATGCACCTCGATGATGAGGCCGTCGGCGCCCACGGCAACGGCTGCCCGCGACAGCGGCGTCACTTTGTTGCGCTTGCCGGTGCCGTGGCTGGGATCGACCACGATGGGCAGATGGCTCAGCCGCTGCACCGCCGGAACGATGCTGAGATCGAGCGTGTTGCGAGTGTGGTCGGCGAAGGTGCGCACCCCGCGCTCGCACAGAATCACGTTGTAATTGCCTTCGCTCATGATGTACTCGGCCGCCATCAGGAACTCTTCCAGCGTGGCCGACATGCCGCGCTTCAGCAGCACCGGCTTGTGCGCGCGCCCCGCCAGCTTCAGCAGGGCATAGTTCTGCATATTGCGCGCGCCGATCTGGATCACGTCGGCATACTTTTCGACTAGCGCCAGCGATTCGTGGTCGATAGCTTCGGTGACGATGAGCAGCCCAAAGCGCTCGCGAATCTCGGCCATGATCTGCAAGGCTTTTTCGCCGAGACCCTGAAACGCGTAAGGAGACGTGCGCGGCTTGTATGCGCCTCCGCGAAAGAAGTGGGCGCCGGCGCGAGCTACGCTCTCGGCCGCCAGGAAGGCCTGCTCGCGGCTCTCGATACCGCAGGGTCCGGCAATGATGGCCAGTTCGTCGCCGCCGACGGTTGCCGCATAGCCGGGAAAGCGAACCACCGTGTCATCTTCCTTCACATCCCGGCTAACCAGCTTGTAGGGCTTGCTGACGCGGATGATCTCCTGCACACCCGCCATATCGTCGAGCGTGCCGGGCTCGAACGCCGTCTCATTCCCCGTGATTCCGATGGCGGTCCGCTGGGCTCCCGGCATGGGGTGAGCGCGGTACCCCAGCTTCTCAATTTTCTGGCACACCGCACGCACCTGCTCCTCGGTAGCGTGCGCCTTCATGACGATCAGCATGACAATCCCTCGTGGAGCCTAAGTGTATCGTTCACGGCGTGCGGGAGCAATGAAGATGAGGGTTAGCTATGGTGTCTTACCAGGTCTGGCCTCCAGCCACTCTGGAACCGCCGAAGCCGGGAGCGTGGGCAAATCTGGCTAACCGAGCCCACAATGAGTGCGAGAACACAGCGGAGTGGACGTCAGAGAAACGCTCCGGCTGAGAGTCCTCGGTAATGGTTTCGAGAACATAGGTCGGCCATACTTGTTGTTTGTGTATGCGGCACCCGTTGGGATGCACAAAAACCGGCAGGCAGCTGTGCGTGTCATAACCGCTGCCGCAGTTTAAGAAATGCGACAGAGCTTCGGCATAAGGCCGAAATAACGGCCGACGACTTTAAGGAATGGAAAACCCTGCGACATACGGCCGAAATAGCCGCGCAGCGGCGGGATGCTTTGAGCCCGGGGCGTGAGCCCCGGGTGGATAAAAATGGTAAAAAGTTGCAAGCCGCGTAGCGGCGACCGGCTCTCGGCATTCCTATACCTACAACCTCCCACTAAACTTTAGTAATTTTCGGATTTTGCCGAAACTGACGTACCCTGACTCCATGGGTGAGGTGTCGGCTGACGCCTCGCCCTTTTTTGCAGTTGTCCGTGCTCCGTTGTCAGTTGTCAGAAGAGAGGCTCTGACGGACAACTGGCCACCGACAACTGACAACTGCTCTTACAAGGAGTCATCGCATGTCATCTTCTTCCTCTCCCGTTTTCCCCACTTGCCGTCACATCAAAGAGGACGGCCGCTTCTGCGGATCGGCGGCGCTGAAAGACCGCGACCGCTGCTACTTCCATCTGCGCGCCCAGGGACAACGTCTGCGGGCGGCGCAGCAGGCCTCGCGCGGCGCGCCGGCTGTCATCGATCTGCCGCTGCTGGAGGACGCCTACGCCATCCAGACCGGCCTGCAGCGCGTGCTCGAAGCCGTCGCCGCCGATCGTCTCGAGTTCAAGCGCGCCAAGCTGCTGCTCTACGGACTGCAACTGGCGGGCACCAACCTGAAGCGCATGGCGGCGCTGGAAGAGCAGTCGCGCGAAACCCAGAACGAGGCCTGTACCGAGTATCCCGGCTACGAGCAGGAATTCGAGCTGGGCGACTTCGCCATGCCCCAGCCCAGCGAAGAGGAGATCGCCGTGGTGGCCGCGCGGCGTAATCTCAAGCTGGTGGCGGGCTCAATCTTTAAGACCATCAGCGAGCGCGCCGAGCACACCGTGACCGTCAGCCAGAAGCAGATGGCGCAAGAGCTTTTAGAAGGGCAAAACGCCTGCCGCCAGCTGGAGTTTGCCTTGGCTGCGCTGCACGACCGCGAGGCCCAGGGAGCACCGGCAACCGCCTTTTCGGCGCCGCCGCTCGACAGCACGCCCACCCAGGCCATGACCCCGAACGAAGGCTTCACCAAAATGGCCCGCACCCACTATCGCGCACCTGTCAACGACCCACAAGTACCGGAGAGCTGGGCTCCGGCGATGAAAGTGCTCCGCAACAAGTTCGGCCAACGCGACTGCGAACTGCGACGCGAGATGGTGATGCTCCCATCCGAAGCCCCAACGGCGAGCGACGCTTCGCCCAGGAAGTCTCCCCAGAGCGAGGGGGCGCCGGCGGCGCAGAAGGTGGGTGAGAACTAGCCGGATTCGCAAGGCTTTTCGACTTACGTTGCAGAAAAAACGAACGTGCGCTCAAGATGACAGGCTGGGCAAGGTCGAGCCGCATAGCGGCGACACGCACTCGACACGCGCTTCACGGCTGGCAGAGCTTCGATCCAGTCCCGCGTGCGGGACGGCTCATCTAAGCCCAGCGCTTCAGCGCTGGGTGCGTGCGTTAATTGAGAATGCAGTCCCGGCAGGGACGGCCCGCTCCGCCGGACAAAGCCGGTGGCGAACACAAACTTTGTCCAAAGCGACGGCCCTGCGAAACCCTAGCCGCATAGCGGCGGTGCGCTTTGAGCCCGGGCGAAAGCCCCGGGTGCCAATGAAAATCATTCCCGAGCCGCGTAGCGGCGACACGCACGGCTGCAACGTGGTAAATGAGATCGAGTCCCGGCAGGGACGGCAGGGGAATGACCCGGGAAATTTTCGCCTCTTCTACCCGGGTGCACGTCTGCGTTGGCGCTGGTCGTGCCGCCATCGCGTGTCAAGGCTTAGGAAGGAGGTCAGCGGTACCATCCGACCACTTGGCTACCGGGATCAGAAACACCGTTAGTCGGTCCTCCGCGTCCTTGACCCCGATAATCGGAGAGCCGGGCAAGCTTGCTCCCCAGGCGGGAGGGTCCGTGAGTGGAAAATAAAACATCAGGTGCGGATGCCAGTGCCCGGCGTCGTCGTTCAAGTACCCTTGCTTCGACATCATGTAGCACATCGCGCCGGACTCCAGCGTGGGTAACTCCTTGTTGTCGAATGCCGCTGCCACAGTCTGGAGCATCTGAGCTGGTGACCGTCCCGCTAATATCAACTCAGTTCTTTTAAGCGTGACTGGAACATAGAATCGTGCCGCCGGCGGGTTGAAGCAGATCGGAGCCCGCATCTTGGGGTTCCAAAACTCGGGTTCGTCGGTGCCCGCCGCCCATGATCGTTGCACCATACAAACGAAACCGTTCTTGCCTTTGACCGCGGTTTCATAACCGCGCCGTCCCAGCACCATGACGTCAGCGTCTTGCGAGATGGATTGCGGCGCAGCGCTCCGAGCCAGCGCTATCTCGGCGTCTCGTTGCATCATGTATTGGTCAAGCGGGGCCATACTCGGATAGGCAGTTTTGGCGTCCTGTGCCTGGGCCTGCCACGCCAGCCCCAGCAGGACAACCAGCCCGAAGCTTCTCACCGCAAGCGTCGTGACCGTCTTTTGCTGCATGGATTTCTCCAGAGAAAGCGGATTTCTCCAGAGTTTGACGTGACGGCCCTCAATTCGTTCCTGCCGTTTGCGATTTACATTGATACCACAATTCGAATTCCGCGAGGCCAGGGCAGGAAGGCGCGGGCTTTCGCGAACCGACACTGGCCCTTCGGCAGGATCAGCGCGGCCCTTCGACTCCGGTTCGCAAGAGACGCAAGCCTGCGCTCACGATGACAGGCAGTCGAATAATTCAGTCCCGCATGCGGGACGGCTGCCGTTAGGGCAGCACTGTGAGCCGCGGACATGAATGGGAATCATCCCCGAGCCGCGTGGTGCGACACGCGCTCGATGGAGGCAACAGAGTTTGCAACGCCTCCAATCCAGTCCCGCGTGCGGGACGGCTCCTCTAAGCCCAGCGCTTCAGCGCTGGGTGGCGTGGATAAAAGACTCGAGTCCCGGCAGGGACCGCACGGGCCGCCGGACAAGGCCGGTGACGAACGCAAACTTCGTCCGAGGCGACGGCTCCGTCAAACTCTAGCCGCATCGCCTTTGAGTCTCATTCCCATTTCGGGACGAAAGGACTACAACGACTGGCAATATCCTTGCTCGTCGTCTTCCTGGATACTATGTTGAAGCCGTAATCCTCATTTTCTCTGGCCGAGAGGGAAATCCCGGAAGCTTCCGTTACAAACCGCTTCATCACTTGTCTCTAATGTTTCGACATCAAGCCGGAGCGAAAGGTGTACCCCATGAAACGCGCAATCGTACTCTCTGCGATCGTCACGCTTGTTTTGTTCAGCGGACCTTTTGCCATGTCGCAATCTCCGCCGAATTATTATGACTCCTACCTTAATGACGTTTTCTCTGGATTTGGAGGTACGGGAACCTCCACCGATGGCTTGTGGAATTTCAGTTGGTCTGCGCCACCCGTATCATATGGCTGGAGCTCGGTCGACTGCGGACCCCCGTGGAGCTGTGATTATAAGTATTGGGGCGTCTTCTCGCCCGGAGGCTCCTTCACCCTGACCGGACCGGACGGTTGGATATTCACCGGAGAGTTCTACTACGGAGGCCACTATTACGCTGAAGATTACACCTGGAACTATCTCGATATCTGGACAGAGTGGGTCAGCATGACGGTCACAGGCCAGTGGAACAATGGCTTGCTGCAAGGGGCAGAGATGTACCAATATCAATACAACAGCAACGGAAACTACGAAGGAGACACCACTCTCTACTTTGGAGCGCCACCGACGCCAGAACCAGCTAGCTTGCTTCTGGTCGGGACGGGACTGCTATCGGCGGTCGGCTTCTCGCGGAGAAAATGGTTTCACTGATCGGCGCGCCATGGGACTGATCTGCGTGCGGTGACGGCGAGCCCACCCAATCGGTGCGACGCCCGCTCGATGGACGCTGCACGGCTTGCACAGATTTAATCCAGTCCCGCTCTGCGGGACGGCTCCTCTTAGCCCAGCGCTTCAGCGCTGGGTGGGCGATTCCTTCTAGAGCGCAGTCCCGGCAGGGACTGCACGCTCAGCGGGGTTGGGTCCGTGCTGCCTCTGTTCGGATGACCGCAAACTTCGCCCAAGATGACCGCCCTGTCAAACTCCAGCCGCATAGCGGCGGGATGGTTAGAGCCCGGGGCGAAAAGCCCCGGGTGCGAGTGCAAATGATTCGCGAGCCGCGTAGCGGCGACACGGCTTTCGCGAGGGCGTGAGCCCGAGCGGGACATTTCCACTCGGAGAAGCCTGGTTGCTGTTTCTGGGCTTCTCTTTTCTCCGCAGAATGGCGTGGAAACTCTCGTTTGACGGGGCGAGGTAAATCGCTACAATTGGCTACAGTGAGAGGAAATCGGGCATGATGATTGAACTTCCAGAGAAGCTTGAAGCGGCGCTGAAGGTGCAAGCCAATGCGCATGGCGTTTCCGCCGATGGTTACGTGCGGGAGGTTCTTGAACGTGACCTCGCGTCTTCACTCGAAGCGCAATTGTCTGACGTTCCGTTCAAGACGGGGCGCGGCATGTTCGCTAAGTACGGGCAGGCTCCATCTGCTGAGGAAATCGACGCCAACCGGGCCGATATGTTCCGAAACTTTGGCGAAAACTATTGATGATCGCCGCCGTTGCCGACACCCATACGGCCCTTTGGCATTTGTTCGACGACGCCAGACTGTCCGGTGTTGCTGGAACCTTTATCAGTGAAGCGGCGGCCACAAGGCGCAAGATTGCCATTTCGACGATAAGCTTGGCCGAGGTGGTTTATCTGGTCGAAAAGAACCGCTTGCCACGCTCGGCGTTTGACGAACTGGCGCAGGCACTGGCCGACCCCGAGCATGTTTTCACGGAAGCGGTTTTTACGTCTGCCATTGTTCAGTCGATGCGGCAGGTATCACGCGCCGAAGTTCCGGACATGCCAGACCGCGTAGTGGCGGCCACCGCCGTTTATTTCGATGTGCCGGTCATCAGCCGTGATAAGCGCATCCGCGCCGCCCGGCTGAAGACGATTTGGTAACGCACAGGTTCGGGATCACCGGACCTAAAATAAGAAAGTCCATGAGCAAGACAGCCAACCGCGCGGCCTACTGCGAAGACCTCGCGGCCGTGCGCAGTGGGTCCCCCAGTTCCTCCGGTAGGAAGTCGGTATTGACCCAATAGCGCCGTGAGTTCGTGGGATCCAGCAACACCGTCAGGGTTTTCGTGCGAATGTAGGGTTCAGGGTCGAACCAGAGATCATCGCTCTTGAAAATGCGCACCACACCGCCGGCTGGATCCGTCGACTGGCAAATAATCTGGAACGGCCTCTTGCCCATCATCTCCGTACGGTTGTTCAACTCAACGCGCAGATAAGCAGCCTCGACGGGCTGTCCGTGCGAGCGCAGCCAGGCAATGAACCGCCTGCGACGGGCCGGCCACGCGAGCAAGACACCGCCAATTCCCAAAAGAAAGATACCGAACCCGACAAATCCACGCGGTGTGCTCTTAATCGATTCCCTGAGCATAGCCTCCTGTGGATGGTTCGGGTTGTAGAGAATCTCGACGGTATCGCCGGGCGCATACCGCGGAAGCTTGCTGCCGATGTTTCCATCCACTGTAATCTCGCGCCCATCGACACTGTGAAAGCGGAGACGCGGGAAATACGCACTTGTGCGGCCGGATTGCCTACTAATGTTTTCGACCACGACTGCGTCAGTCTGTCGCCCATTCTTAACAAGTAGGACACGGTGCGGAACTGGTACGCCGCGAAACCCAGAACAGCCATGCCCAGAACAAGACAGAAGATGCCGGCCTTGACCGGCGGTTTCCACTTGGACATGCTTGCCTCCGCGTGCGCCACAAATCAGGGCGGGGGCCGGATGCTGTGTGGCCCGCACCCGTTGCAAATCGAGATCGCCGAGATTATAGCGTTGGTTCCGGTAAGATGATGCTCGCCCGCTTTCAATAATCGCGCGAATGGCACGCCGACCGCCCCCTAACTCCTTACGGCTCAATATTTTACATGTAACTACCTTTGTTATCAATATTTTGGCGGGAATTTTTGTCTAACTTATTGATTCTTCGTGCAGCGAAAAAGGGTCTTCTTGCGCCGCCTTTCACCGCTTTCGGTTGCGGCCTTCCGCCGATTCGGAGACACTGTTCAGTCATTCCCGATCGAGGTTTTCTTCCGTGACGCTTCGACTGCGCGCACTTCTTCTCCTGCTCATCTTTGGAACACTTCCCATCGCGACAACGCTGGCGCAACAAACCGAGCCCAAAATCTCCAAGCCAACTGCGCCCGTCGCTCCCGCCGCCGGACAGCCGCTTCCGACGGTTCCCGCCGCCGTCGCGCACAAGCTGGAAACCGCGGATCTGGAAGCCTTCTTCGACGGCATCCTTCCGCTGCAACTGGAGCGCGGCGACATCGCCGGCGCAACTGTTCTGGTGATGAAAGATGGACAGATTCTGCTGGAAAAGGGTTACGGCTATTCCGACCTGAAGAGCAAGAAACCGATCGATCCCGCCAACACGATGTTTCGACTGGCCTCGATTTCCAAGCTGTTTACCTGGATTTCGGTGATGCAACTGGCTGAGCAAGGCAAGCTGAATATCGACGCCGACGTCAATCAATATCTCGACTTCCGCATCGCGCCCGCCTTCGACAAGCCGATCACGCTGCGCAATCTTATGACGCACACCGGCGGATTCGAGGAGGAAAGTCGCGATGTGATTGTGACCGATCCCAAGCACTCGCCGACGTTGCGGGAATTCGTCATCCAGAACCAGCCGCGCCGCATGTATCCGCCGGGCGAGATTCCGGCGTACTCGAATTACGGCGTCGGATTGGCTGGCTACATTGTGCAGCGCGTCAGCGGTCAGCCATTTGAAAGCTATGTTGCCGAGCACATCTTTCAGCCGCTCGGCATGACGCATTCCAGCTTCAGCCAGCCGCTGCCCGACGCGCTGAAGCCGTTTGTGTCGGAAGGTTACGACAGCAGCACGCTCAAGCCGCCGATCGGCTTTGAGCTGTTCCATCCGATGCCCGCCGGCGGCCTCGCCAGCACCGCTTCCGACATGGGCCGTTTCGGACAGGCGCTGCTGAATGGCGGCGAATTGGATGGCCATCGCATTCTGCAACCCGACACACTGAAAGCGATGTGGACGCGGCAATTCGCGGCGTCCAACCAAATGCCCGCAATGTGCATGGGCTTTTACCAGGTCTGGCGCAACCAGTTGCGCTTCGTCGGTCACGGCGGCGATTTGGTTGCCTTCCACAGCATGTTTCTGGTGGAACCGACGGAAAAGCTGGTGCTGTTTATCTCCTACAATTCCGCGGGCGGCGAGCGCAAGACGCGTCCGGAATGGCTGCGCGGATTTGCCGACCGCTATTATCCGCAGCCGCCCGAGCCGGCGCTGCGCAAAGCGACCGCCAGCGAGATGAAGCCTTACGTCGGCACCTATCAGACGACGCGCCGCGCCGACAGCACCAAGATGAAACTCGGCGACTTGCTGGATTACGTTCATGCCTCCGCCGATTCCAAGGATGGCGTGCTGAAGTTCGACGGGCTCAAAGATCTGCGCGGCCACGTTTTCAAATGGGGCCCGCTGGAAAACGGGTTGTGGCGCGCCGAAGATGGACAGGAAAAGCTGTTCGGCATTCAGAATGGCAGCGGCAAAGTCATCCGGCTGGCCCGCGATTTCCCCGGCGTTCAGTTGCAACGCGTGCCCTGGTACGAAAACGACCGGCTGATTCTACCGGCGCTTGGCGCGAGCGTGCTGATCCTCGCGGCAGTCGTTCTGGCATCGCTGATTCGCCTCGGACGCCGCCTGTTCCTCCCAAGTCGCGCGCCTTTGAGCGAGCAACCGGGAACGATTTGGCTGACGGCCGGTCCAAGAGCCGCGGCTTTCGTTTGGATGGCTGTCGTCGCCTGGGTCACGGCGATCTTCGTCAAGATAACGATCTCGACCTCGATGCCGCCGACCGACGCGCTGGACAAATACTTTGTGCTCTGCAATCTGCTGACGGCGCTGGCGATTGTATGCAGCGTTTGCGCCGTGATTGGTTACGCCCGAATGTGGCAGCGCGATGGGATTCGCTGGATCTCGCGAGTCAAGTTCACGCTGGTGGTTTTAGCCTGCGTCTTCCTGACCTGGTTCGCGATTCATTGGAACGTGATTGGTCCGGCGCATCGCTTCTGAGTTGCGTTCGTTGCCGCGCTTCAAGGGGCTTCGGGAAGCGTGTATTGGAAATCGTAGGAATGTTTGCCGTCGGCGATCTTGATGTCCAGCTTGCCGGAAAGGCCGATCAACTGGCCCGTTCCGGAATCGGGCACCACCGTAATTTTGAGCTGCGGTGCGCCGCGCGTCATGATGCCGACGTGAACCAGGCTGAAACTGCCGCTGCGGCCATGCAGCGTTCCGCTCACGTGCTCGACCGCAACATACGCGCCCGAGCCGTTAGAATCGGGGCCCGCAGTCAGCATCTCGCCCTGTCCCGGGCCTTCGAGATCGCCGCGATACTGCTTGTCGAGCGACATCCGGCCGAGCGGCGAGCCCGATTGCGCGTCGGCGGTTTGCGGGACAAGCTTAACGTCAAATGTTCCAACTGCGTGTGCCATGGTTTTAGCTTCGAGGATATTTTACACAGCAACTCCAGCTTTTCGCTTGCCCACTCAGAACTGCTGATTGTGCCCTGAAGACGCGGGCGAGACAATAGCCAGCACACCCGCGGCGCACTTGCTGTCGAACAAGGAGATTTTCGATGTTGCGAACGATGAGGATCGGCTTAGTCGTGCTGGTCATTGTGACCGGCCTGCTGACTTGTGCTCAAAATCCCTCTTCGGCTCAAAGTGCGCCGCCCGCGCTCGCCGGACAGTCCGAGGCGCAGCAGGCGCCGATCTCCGATCAGGACATCCAGATGTTGCGCAAGAATTTGCGCTCAGAGCGCAAACAGGTGATCGCCGCCAATCTGAAACTGACCGACACGGAAGCGGAGAAGTTCTGGCCGGTCTACGAGCAGTACATTACGGAACTGGTGGCGATCAATCACACGAAGTACGAACTCATCAAGCAATATGTGCAAAGTAACGGCGTGCTGACAAATGCGCAGGCGGAGAGCTCGGTGAAACAGTGGATTGCCGTGGATCAATCGGTAAGCGAGCTGCGCCTGAAATATATTCCGGCGTTTCGTAAAGTGCTCTCGGCGAAAAATACAGCTCTGTTCTACCAGCTGGACCATCGCATTCAATTGATGATCGATCTGCAACTGGCATCGGCGCTGCCGCTGGTCGAACCCTGAATGATCGCTAGGCGATTTTCTGGCTTGTGACAACGGCTGAAGTTTCAACGTGTTTCGACTTGGTGCGAATCGTCTGCATGGTTTGCCAGTCGTAAGGAAATTCCTTGCCGCAATCCAGACAGACAACGTAGGTTCCGGTGACCGACGCGGCTGCGCTCCGCCTCTGCGCGCCTCTGGCGGTGAATGGAAAGCTCTGCCTCTTATGAGAACACCCGAAGACGAACTCCATGAGACTCATAACCTTCTCCTCCGCTCGCCGGGGATAGTGAAAAGGAGCAAACAACCGTTTCACTGACGCAAGAAAGAGGACAGCGCCCGCTCCGAGCGGCTTCTGCTGGTTGGATTCCAGCCCTGAGGAAAAGGTTCGATATAAAAATACGAAAGCCCCAATTCAGGAACTGGGGCGGATGATCCGGATGCCAAGGGAAAGGCTACAAGGTCTTCTTCTGTGCGCCGGAGTCGGGTTGCGCGGCTATTTGTGACGGCGCCTCGGCCTTATGCTCGTGACACTTGGTGAGAATCGCTGAACGCAGGCGGCCGCGGAGTTCGTCCGGCAGTTCGTACAGGTGAGAATCACGATAAATCTCGATGGTCATTTTGGTTGTGTTGCAGACGACGTAGCAGTTGTGGCACCACTGAAGATGATCTTCCAATTCCGCCTTCGTCTGGGCGTCCATCTGCTCATCGAGGTAGTCGGTTAGCTCTTTAAGAAACTCAGAGCAGGTCACTGTTTGCCATCTCCACCAGTACGATTTTTGAAGTACTTGCTCAAGCGTTCCCTCAATTGAAGCCGGGCGCGAAGCAGTCGCGACTTCACCGCCGGAATACTCAAATCCAAGGCATCCGCCGTCTCTTCGGTGGAGAGGCCCTCAACATCGCGCAAGACGAAAACCGTCCGAAAACTCGGCGGCAACCCTTGTATCGTCTTGCCCAGGATCTCTTTCAACTCACCCTGGTCATATAACTGCTCAGGATTCGGAGCCCAGTCCGCGACTTCTCGCGGCATCGAATCCTCTTCGGTCTTGATGTCCTCATCGAGTGACACCATGCGCTCAGGACGGCGCCGGCGCAAACGCATCAACGCTTCGTTCACTGCAATCCGTACCAGCCAGGTATAAAACTTGGATTGCTCCTGGAAGCGCGGCAAATTCTGGTACGCCTTCAAGAAGGCGTCCTGAACGACATCCTCCGCATCTTCGCGATTCTGCGTGATGTGTTGCGCGATCCGGAACACATTGCGGTCATAGCGCTTCACCAGCTCCTCGAAGGCGCTGATGTCGCCAGCCTTGGCCGCATGGACTAGCGTTAACTCGTCACTAGCCGGATCTTCTACCTTTGGTTGGATGGTTCCCATTTGTGTGCAGATTCAGGATTTTACAGATTTGTTGATCCCCGAGCCATTGTACGTACTGGCAAGAAAACCGACAACTCAGGACGCTTGGATTGGTGTGTCGTCAATTCGGACCGCTGCCACCGCTGGCGAACAGCAGGTTCCTCGACTACGCCCGGAAACAAGTCATAAGCGAGGGAATGATAATCCATTTCACTCCCCTGTGATTCGCATTCTGTACGGACGCGGCAAGTCAGCGGATGTCACCGGACGATGTTTTCATTGGTGATTCGTCCTGGTTCTCCGAGACTGAATCCGCGCTAAACTTATCTCGGTGCTTAACGCTAATCGCTTCGTCGCGCTTCTCCTGGCCGGACTGCAAATGGCGAGTCTCGGTGCCTTCGCGCAGAACAGCTCGCCCTCGTCTTCGAATAGCCAGTCCTCCGAGAACACGCACAAAAAGAAGACCACTGCGTCGAGCACGAGCGCGCAGAAGAAATCCTCCGAGCTCCCATAAGGCTGCTTCGACTTCGAGTAAGAAAACGAAGTCAGCTTCGGCTCACCATCCTCCACGAAAGAAGGTCACGGCAGCCCGGGCACAACACCTGCGAAAGACCTTCGTGGCATCCAGCGACCTGCGGCCCATGGCACGTCAATTGGTGGACTTCCGCACCCCTGCTGCCTACACCGGAGTTGAGAACTATGCCCGGCAGCATGCCGGAACCGAGGCCGGAGCGCTGGCGTGGTTTGCGGTTGGCTACGCGCATTACCTGGACGCGCAATATCCTGCGGCCATCGAGGCTATGCAAAAGGCGCAGCCGCAGATCGGGGAACTCAAAGACTACACGTCATTCTTCATCGGCAACTCGTACGTCCTCGGCAATAGTCCGGAAGCCTCGTTTTCTTATTTGCGCGACTTCGGCGCGCGCTTTCCGGACTCGCTCTACGCCCGCGATGCTACGACCTCATACGCGAAGGCTCTACTGGCGACCAATCGGTCAGCCGAAGCGGTGCGGCTCCTGGAGGCAAACGGTTCGGGCCCGGACAATCAGTATCTGCTGGGCAAGGCTTACCTGCAGAACGGCCAGAGCCGCACTGCAGCCGAGGTGCTCCGCCGGATTTACTATAGCTATCCCACGAACTACAACGCCGACAACGCGGCCAACGACCTGAAGAAGATTCCAGAGGCCGCATTGCTTCCGCCGCCGACCTATGGTGAACGCGAAAAGCGCGCCGACCTCCTCTACAAGGCACGTCGGTATTCTCCTGCGGTGGAGGAGTACAACGCCATGCTGGCGCTCGCTCCGGCAAGCGAGCGATCCGCCGTATATATCCAGTTGGCAAATTCCTACAGGAAGCTGGGACAGGTCAAAGACGCGCGGGCTGCCCTCGACCAGATTCCCGATGACAGCAGCGAGGCCAGCGCGGAGAAATGGTATCAACGCGCGGAGATCGCCCGCGATGACAACGACGACGATGGGCTGAACGGCATCCTGACCCACATGCGCACGGCGACTCCCACATCGCAGTGGCTGGAGGCGGCTCTGCTCACGGCCGGAAACATGTATCTCCTGCGCAAGGATTATGACCACGCCATCGACATGTATCGCGAAATCCACGAGCGCTTTCCTAACAGCGCCAAAGCTTCCTATGCGCACTGGAAGTGCGCATGGCTTACCTACCGGCAGAATCGGCCGGAGGAGGCGAAGAAGTACTTCGAGGAGCAGATCGAGTTTTACCCCGGATCGAACGAGGTGCCGAACGCCATGTACTGGCGTGGACGCATGGCAGAAGACGCTCGCGATTACAGCATGGCCCGGGCGTATTACCAGAAGCTCTCTGACCGCTACCGTAACTACTACTACGGCGTATGCGGGCGCAAGCGACTGGCTCAACTGCCTGCTTCCACCCAGTTGGTGAGCGTTGCGCTCTTGCAACGGATCGGGTCCGCCGCCAAGTACGATCCAGAGGAACTGCAGACCGCTCCCCCTGAAGACGATCTGCACTATGAGCGCGCGAAGCTGTTACAGAACGCCGGCATGGTCGACCTCGCAGTACGCGAGTTGCAAGCCGGGAGCAGCGCCGGCCCTTCGTGGGAGATGGTCGAGATTGCCCGCATCTACAGTAGCGGCGGCGAGTACTTCCGGGCATTGCAGGCATTGAAGAAGGCTATCGCCGGCTACTTCGCGATGGATACCAGTGCGCTTCCGGCAGAGTATTGGCACGGACTGTTTCCACGGCCTTACTGGGAGGCCCTGCAGCGCTATTCGGACGAGAACGGGCTCGATCCGTACCTGGTGGCTTCGCTGATCCGGCAGGAGTCGGAATTCAATCCCGGCGCTATCTCCCACGCTAACGCTTACGGGCTGATGCAACTGCTGCCGCGAACCGGAAAAGGAGAGGCGAAGCAGGTTGGCCTGCATCATTTCAGCACTGATTCACTGCTCGATCCCACGACCAATCTTCAGCTTGGTACTCACTATTTCCGCGCCATGGTCGACCACTTTGGCGGACAGGTGGAGTACGCTCTCGCCGCTTACAATGCGGGATCGGAGCGAGTCGAGGACTGGCGCTCTTCGGGGAACTACCGCGACATCGAAGAGTTCGTCGAATCCATCCCGTTCACCGAAACTCGGGAATACGTGCAGGCTATCGTCCGCAACGCCGAGGTCTATAAGCAGGTCTACGGAACGCCGTAAGAACCGTGTAGCGGCTAGCAATTAGCGACTGGCCATTGGCCGGTTTCCTTTCTCGTCGCTTTGAGGGAATACCAAGGTTTTCAGGGGAAACGCGTACAATCACCGCTTCACCATCCTCGGGGGTATCTCATGCCGGAAAACCTTGTACCCGGAGTCTATGTCGGGGAATCGAATCCTGGCGCTCATTCCATCACAGGGGTGTCCACGTCGACGGCCGCATTCCTGGGGATCGCCAAAGCAGGGCTCTTCACGCCCACGCTGGTTACAAGCTTCGCAGACTACCAGAGCGAGTTCGCCGCCGATACCGGGATCAATTACATGTGGGCCGCGGTCCGCGGTTTCTTCGAGAATGGCGGTACGAGACTCTATATCTCGCGCCTACACGCTGAGAAGCACCAGGATCTCGCGCCAGCGCTGCAGGCGCTGGAGAGCGTTGACGCCTCGATCATCTGCGCTCCTGCTGTGAGCGCCGACCCGAATGTCGCTGCCACTTTGATCGAGCACTGCGAAAAGATGCGCTATCGGTTCGCCATACTCGATGCGCCGCAGAGTCCCGCTCCCACCGATGGGCCGCCGGCTGCGCTGCGCTCTTCCTTTGCGGCCTATTACTATCCGTGGGTTGCCCTTCCTGAGTGTGCCGATCACGGGCCCATCAGAGTTCCGCCCAGCGGCCACATCGCGGGCATCTACGCGCGCACCGACCAGCAGCAAGGCGTTTGGCATGCTCCGGCCGGCATGCCGGTTATTGGCATCGTTGGGCTCGATAATGTGATTACCGATGTTCAAGGCGAAGCTCTCAACTCAGCGGGAGTTAACGTGCTCCGAAACTTTGCGGGGAAGGGAAGTCTGGTCTGGGGCGCCCGCACTACCTCGCAGGATCCGGAATGGAAGTACGTGAACATCCGGCGCTACCTCAGCTATTTAGAACACTCGATTGAGGCGGGAACGCAGTGGGTCGTCTTCGAGCCAAATGGAGACCAATTGTGGGCGCAGGTCCGTAATGCGGTCTCAAATTTCCTGTTCACTCAGTGGTCGAATGGTGCCTTACAGGGTCTGAAACCAGAAGACGCCTTCTTTGTCCGCTGCGATCGAACCACGATGACGCAGAACGACATCGACAACGGACGCCTGATTGTTGAAGTGGGAGTCGCGCCGCTGCGGCCCGCCGAATTCGTCATCTTCCGTATAGGACAATGGACGGCCAACGCGAATCCGAATGGCTGCTGAAGCAGCTCGATGTGCCGGGGCTACTCCCGCAGGGCCGGTTCTTTCACAGGTTCACGGGCTGGTTTCGTGAAGAAGATTTCCGCTACGAGCAGAATCGCTCCGACAACTATGGCGCTGTCAGCGACATTAAAAGCCGGCCAATAATAACCGCTCACGTGGAAATCGAGGAAGTCAACGACGTGTCCAGTAAGCATACGGTCCCACAAGTTGCCGGTCGCGCCGCCCAGGATGAGAGAGAGTCCGATGGTGGTCGTGGTCAGCGCATGACTATGCCGCCACAAAATGACCGCCACGATGATCAGAGCAATTATGGAAAACAATACTAGAGCGCCGATTTTCCAGTGGAAGTCGGATTCGGCAAACAGTCCAAACGCAGCGCCGCTGTTTTCGACATGAGTCAGACTGAAAAGTCCGGGGATGATCGTTATGCTGTCGTGCAGCGCGATGTTGTCGGATACCACGGTCTTGGCGATGCGATCCAGTACCAGAACGGCGACGGCAATGAGGAAGAAGTACTTACGCATGGCTCGATTTTTGTGAGCAGTGTCTTTCATGGCCCCAGTAGGGAATGCCCCATCTCTTAGACGCGGTTCCTCGGTGGAAAGAAGCACCGCGCTGCGGGCGCCGTTTCTTACCTGGCTCCTGCCGCCGCCGCCTCAATTTCGGCCAGCACCGCGCTGCAACGCTCGCACACCGTTGGGTATGCGGAATCTTCACCCACTCGCGTCGAATAGTTCCAGCATCGCTCGCATTTCTCGCCGGAAGCTTTGGTTACCCTGATAGCTAATCCAGTGTCGCCGTTATTGGCGCCAGCTTTTTCCAGGACTACGTCGGACACAATGAACACGTAACGCAGCTGATCGCGGTAACGCCCTAGAACGCCATAAATCTCTCCCGGCGCAGCGACGTGCAACTGGGCCTCAAGGCCGCCGCCGATCAGCTTCTCAGCGCGTGCCGTCTCCAGCACCTTCAGCGCTTCGCTGCGTACGGCAAGCAGGGTGTCCCAATCGGCAGCGAGCGCGGCTGCGTCAAAGCCCGCGGGAATGTCGCCAGTCAGTTCGTGTGGCTCCGGAAACAGCGCCAGGTGGACACTTTCCGGACGGCCGTCGGTCTGCGGCAGCCGCGTCCAGACTTCTTCGGCTGTGAAACTCATGATGGGCGCAAGCAGGCGCGCCAACGCTTCGCCCAGCCGCCAGAGCGCCGTCTGCGCGGAACGTCTCGCGACCGAGCGAGGAGCCGATGTATAAAGCCGGTCCTTCAGCACGTCGAAGTAGATCGCGCTCAAATCGACGATGCAGAAATCCTTGAGCCTGGCGTAAAGACGGTGGAAGGTGAATGAGTCGTAGTGCTCACGCACATCTTTGTCCAACTGTGCCGCCCGGAGCACGATGTACTGGTCCAGGGAATGCATGTCTCCAAAAGCGACAGCGTCGCGTCGTGGTTCGAACCCTTCGAGGTTGCCGAGGATGTATCGGAAGGTATTGCGGATCTTCCGATAGCTCTCGGCAATACGCTGCATGAGCTCATCCGAGCAGGTAACGTCCTCTCGAAAATCGACCGACGCTACCCAAAGACGAACAATTTCCGCGCCCAGCTTATTGGTGATCTCGACAGGGTCGACGCCATTGTTGAGCGACTTCGACATCGCCCGGCCCTGTGGATCGAGCGTCCATCCGTTAGTGGCAACGCCTCGATACGGCGCGCCGCCCATGGTGCCTACGGCGCAGAGCAGGGAAGAGTGGAACCATCCGCGATACTGGTCGCCGCCCTCCAGGTATAGGTCGGAAGGCCAAGGCAGACCAGGTTCGTGCCCTAAGACGGCGGCATGGCTCGATCCCGACTCGAACCATACGTCGATGATGTCCATCTCCTTGCGGAACTTTGTGCTGCCGCACGCCGCACACTTGCTGCCTGCCGGCAGGATTTCTTCCGCTGGGCGCTGATACCAGGCATCCGCTCCCTCGCGGGCGAACAGATCGACGACTGCAGCGTTCACGGTCTTGTCATTCAGGAATTGCTTGCAGCCTTCGCACTGGAACACCGCGATGGGAACACCCCAGATACGCTGGCGCGAGATGCACCAGTCGGGACGAGTGGCGATCATGTTGGCAATGCGCTCTTCGCCCCACGGCGGGTCCCACTTGATCTTCTTGATCTCCTCGAGCGAACGGCTGCGCAGCGTTCCGCCAGGTATCTGGCCTTCCATCGAGATGAACCACTGCTCAGTCGCACGGAAGATAATGGGATTGTGACAGCGCCAGCAGTGCGGATACGAGTGTTCGATCTTCTCGTAGCCGAGCAGCACGCCACGGCTCTTCAGCAGTTCGACGATCAGAGGATTCGCCTTGAAGACCTGCTGGCCTTTGTATTCCGGCAGGCCGTTGCGGATGATGCCGCCCTCATCCACGTCGCAGTGCAGGTCGATGCCGTACTTCACGCCAGTGAAGAAGTCGTCTGCGCCGTGTGCCGGGGCGGTATGTACCGCGCCAGTGCCGGTATCCATGGTGACGTAGTCGCCGAGCACTCCCAGCACGCTGCGGTCGAGGAAGGGATGCGAGAAAGTCGCGTACTCCAGCTTGGAGCCGGGGAACAGCGCCAGCTCGGTCGTGTCTCCCAGACTGCATTTCTCGATCGTCTGCTGCGCCAGATCTTTGGCGACAATATAGGTCCATTCTCCTGTGTCGAGTGCAACGTATTCAGCATTCGGCGCGAACGTCACCGCCATAGACGCCGGCAATGTCCAGGGAGTGGTCGTCCAGATGATCGTCGCGACTTTCTTTCCAGCCAGCGCCGGGTCCAGCTTCGCCGGATCGCTGGTCAGTGGATATCGCACCCAGACGCTCGGACTGGTGTGCATCTCGTACTCGACTTCGGCCTCCGCCAGCGCAGTCTTGTCGACGACGCACCAGTACACGGACTTCAGCCCCTTGTAGACCAGGCCCTGCTCGTAGAACGAGTAGAACAATTTGGCCACCGTGCTCTCGTACTGCGGCGTCATGGTGGAGTAGGGATCGTCCCATCGCCCGAAGATGCCCAGCCGCTTGAACTGGTCGCGCTGCAGGTCCAGGTATTTCTCCGCATACTTGCGGCACGCCTGACGGACCTCCATGGGGTCCATATCGAGCTTCTTGCGGCCCAGGTCGTCATCCACCTTGATCTCGATGGGAAGGCCGTGGCAGTCCCAGCCGGGCACATACGGGGAGCTGTAACCGCTCATAGTGCGGGACTTCACGATGAAATCTTTCAGCGTCTTGTTGAGCGCGTGCCCGAGGTGGATCGGCCCGTTTGCATACGGAGGTCCGTCATGCAGAATATAGATCGGCGGTCCCTGGTGCGCTTCGCGGATGCGGTCGTAAATCCGCATATCCTCCCACCGCGCGAGCATTTTTGGCTCGTTCTGCGGCAGGTTGGCTTTCATGGGAAAGTCGGTTTTGGGCAGATTCAGCGTTGACTTGAGGTCGAGCGGCACTCCCTGGTTCTCCCGCCTGCTTGTCTTGAGTTCTGGAAAAAGTGGCAAGCTTCAGGTTCATTATAGGGAGCACCCAAGTCCCCGTCCATTCAGAGGGTTGCGAACGGCTTTCCTTTACTCAAGGGGTGCGTCTCACGTAAAGTGGAGCTATCCAAACAACGATGTGGGTATCTCTGCATCTAATTGTGGGCGAGCAAAGCGATAGCTTCGGCGTATCCCGGGCCGAGCCATCTGAAAACCTTTGTTGAAAACGCGGGTTTACAGCAAGAGCAGCCTGACGATGGAAATGCTCGGTATGGCGGCGAAGGATGACGACTCACACCGCTAACAGTTCGAAAGAAACAGACGAGTTTATGGCCAATCAGACCCTGATTCCGCAATCCGAGCAGCAAGGCCCGAACCTTCTGCCGCAGACCACGGTCAATGAGTCTCTGTGGAGTTCGCTGAAGAGCAACGTCCGCGCTGCCTTGTTTCCCGAGAAGCTGCCACCGCTACAACTGACGTCGAAGCCGGTCAGCGACCGCGAGGTCTGGGGCGAATACGATCAGGCAAACGCTTCTCTGTGGAGTTCGCTGAAGGGCAACGTCCGCGCTGCCTTGTTCCCCGAAAAACTGCCCCCACTTCAACTAACGTCGAAGCCGGTAAGGGTTCGCGATATCTGGGGTGAATATAACTACAAGAAGAAAAGCGCAGGTGTGTCGGCCGTGGTTCACGTGACCATGGTTGCAATCCTGATCGCGCTGTCGATTGCGGGCACCAAAGCCGTGAAAGACGCTAAGAAACAGGAGTCGGTGACCTTGATCGCTCCCGACCTGACGCCCCCGCTTCCCATGACCAGCAAGAAAGGGCCGAGTTCAGGTGGAGGTGGCGGAGGCGGCGATCGCGACAAGCTGCAAGCTACCAAGGGGAAGCTTCCCAAGTTCTCGATGCAACAGCTGGCGCCGCCGGCGGTGGTCATCCGCAATCCTGATCCCAAGCTGGTGGTTGAACCCACCGTGGTGGTCCCTCCCCAGATCAAGATCGCGTCGAATATGCCCAATCTTGGCGACCCGATGTCGCCGATACCTTCCGGGCCGCCTTCTAACGGAACGGGGAGCGGGGGCGGAATCGGATCTGGATCCGGTGGAGGCGTAGGCTCAGGAACCGGGCCGGGCGTGGGTCCGGGCCGGGGCGGCGGTATTGGTGGCGGTGTGTTCCGTGTTGGTGGTGGAGTTTCGGCCCCACGTGCGCTGGATACACCCGATCCGGAGTACTCCGAAGAGGCGCGCAAGGCCAAATATCAGGGGACAGTGGTGTTGTGGCTGGTGGTAGACCAGAACGGACGGCCGCGCGATATCAAAGTGGCCCGGGCTCTGGGTATGGGCCTCGACCAGAAGGCGATCGAAGCAGTGCGCAACTGGAAGTTCGAGCCGGCGATGAAGGATGGACGGCCGGTGGCTGTGCAAATCAACGTCGAAGTGAACTTCCGGCTTTACTAGTAGCGCAAGCGGTGTTAACCGAAGCCCCATTGACGCACAGCCGTCGCAAGCCTGCCCGCCTTTCGATCTGCGAGTAGTCCGCCGATGGGGCGAGATCACGAAGGAGAGGCAAAACCCGCCTCTCCTTTTTTCAATGGCGGTGAAGGGCTCGTAAAGGTTTCAAAGTCAGTTCCGTCAAGGCCTAGCGGGGAACGATGTGGACTCGCAGTCTTCTAATCAACGCAAATGTTTTTGGCTATTGTTCGCTCTCCTGGGCATAGGAGCATGGTTTCTGCCGCTGGTCTGGGGCGTCGCCGAGACCGCAGCGTCTCTCCTGGTGAGTTGGTGGGTGATCTATCGCAGCGGCGTGTTCTAAAGCTATCTGCTCGTTTCCACGCAATTCCCCACAGTCGAGAATTCATTATCTTTTAAAAGTAGTTGACCAGCCGGAACATCCCACTTGCCGGGCGAGGAAGTGCTGGCGGGCGCCACGAGTGAAGGAAAATAGCGGCAAAGACGCAGGTTCTGTCGCAGTCTAGCTCACGGTGAGCTGCATCTCCTGCATGCAAGCTTCGGCGCGGCGAAGTGCGGCCTGCACATGAGCGCATATATTCTCCGCCCCTACATGGGCTTCGAAGTTTGCCTGCTGCATGTACTGGCGGGGCTGTTCGCGCGCGCCACAGAAAACGACGGCTCGCCCTGAGTCGCGCAGCCGCTGGGATAGTTCCTCCAGCACACGCAATCCGGTTGCATCCAATGCCGTCATATTACGAAGCCGCAGAATTACCACCGGCGGCAGTTGGTCTATCTGTTGAAAGACGGCATCCAGTTTGTCGGTCGCGCCAAACAGGAAAGGTCCATGAATGCGGAAGACGCGCACATAGTCGGGAATCTCCTTGTCTTGCAGGATGTGCGCGCGTCCCTCTTCCACGTAGTCATCGGTGACTTCGGAAACGGTTGTAGTGAGGGTGACTTTACGGATGAAGAGCAGAGCGGCAAGGATCATGCCGAACTCGACGGCTACGGTGAGATCGGCGAAGACAGTTAAGCCGAGCGTAACCAGCCAGACCGAGATGTCCGATTTCGCCAGCTTCAGGATCTTTGCCGACTCAGCCCACTCGCCCATGTTGTAGGAAACGACTAACAGGATGGCGCCCAAAACCGCCAAGGGAACATGGGAAGCCAGGGGCGCAGCGAAGAGCAGGATTAGCAGCAGGGTGAGAGAGTGAATCATCCCGGCCACGGGCGTCTTGGCACCGGAACGTATATTCGTTGCCGTACGAGCGATGGCACCGGTCGCAGGAAGACCGCCGAACATGGGCGATACGATATTGGCTACCCCTTGCCCGATCAGTTCGACGTTGGGGTTGTGCTTGTCGCCCGTCATGCGGTCGGCGACCACGGCTGACATCAGGGATTCGATGGCCCCCAACATGGCGACGGTGATCGCAGGCGAGATCAGGCGGTGAACCAAATCCAGGTGGAACTCCGGAAGCGCGAAATGTGGCAGGCCCGAAGGAATACCTCCGAAGCGAGTGCCGACGGTGGCAACCGGCAGCTTCAACACCGCCGCCACGATGGTGCCCAGCACCATCGCAACGATGTAGCCAGGAATGCGCTTGAGAAACTTGTTGGTCAGCAGAATGACAACGATGGATCCGACGCCCAGAGCCGTGGCTTCCCATGAGAGCGTGCGGAAGTTTTCCGCCAGCACTTGGATGCGAGCAAGGAAGTTGCCCGGCACTTCGTCTATATTGAGCCCGAAAAAATCCTTGATCTGGGTGCTGGCGATCAGAATGGCAATGCCGTTGGTGAAACCCAGAACGACGGGACGCGGAATGAATTTGACGGCAGCTCCCAGCCCGGTGGCGCCCATGATAAACAGCAGAACGCCGGCCATCATGGTGCACATGAAAAGCCCATCAACACCGTAGCGGGCAATGATACCGGCAACTACCACGACGAAGGCGCCGGTAGGGCCGCCAATCTGGACCCGAGAACCGCCAAGCAGAGAAATCAGCAATCCAGTGACAATTGCGCAATAAATGCCTGCCTGTGGTGACAGCCCAGACGCGATGGAGAATGCCATCGCCAGCGGCAAGGCGACCATGCCGACGGTGACACCGGCGACCAGGTCAGCAAGAAAATCTCTGGGCCGGTAATGCCTGAGACACAGAATCGATGCTGGAAGCCACTGATCCATGAAGGAATGTGCTGGATTTCAAGATGTACTCTTGATTGTATTCGATTGCTCAACCCGTTCCGCGACATTCTGCGTGGAGAACATCCGACCATGACATTAGTGGTCCAACTCTCCGTCCCCAAACGAAAACAACGGAACTTGCGGTTATACTTTTAGTAGAGGGAGAACGGCCAGAGCGAGTGACGCATCTTAATTAATCAGCACATAGTGGAAAACAAACTTGTAAGCAGAACGGCAACAGATGTCCCCTCAACGGGACATTTTTCCCTAGGTGTGGCCTCTGGCAAGGCTACTTGGTGCTGGTGAGATGACAGCTTCCGCCGCATTGTGCCCCGCTAATCTCGGCCCACCGGACTCACTCTGCATCGCTTGGACTGAAGGAAAAGATTGACTTCCGCAACCGCAGATTCACGGATCGTAGGAGTTCCATGTCCACAGTAAGCAGCCTGAATGCTGCTGGGACCTGTGAAGGTTGTGGACAGCCCCTCCTTCCGGGAGTTGACCGCTGTCCGGCGTGTGGCAGGGAAGTGGCTGAGGCGGGATCGGGCCGGCTGGTGCTTGTGGCTGTGGTTGTACTGCTGATCGCGATGTTTGCGCTTACGCAGTACGTGGTCGGACGTCATCGCCAGACGGAAAGCTCGTTGGCCCGTAACTGGTTTTCCAGGGGCGATCGGGCGATGGAGGCAGGCTATCCCGGAATTGCCGCTGAGGATTATCGCACAGCCCTCACGTACGATCGGGAGAATGATGAATATCGCTTGCGGCTGGCCCAATCGCTGTTGGCAGCCAACCATTTTAATGAGGCGCGTTCGCATCTGGTCGGCCTGTGGGAAGAGGAACCTGGCGATGGCGAGGTTAACCTGACGCTCGCCCGGCTCTTTGCGAAGGAAGGCCAGCCGACTGAGGCGGTGCGTTATTACCGCAGTGCTATTAATGGGGTCTGGCGACAGGCTGCGCACGATCAGCGCGTCGCCACGCGCTTCGAGTTGGTGCGCTACCTGTTGCAGCATCATGATGCCCGCCAGGCTGAGGCGGAGCTTATCGCCCTTCAGGCAGACGCACCGCGCGACTTGGGCCAACAACTGCAGCTGGCAGATCTGCTGCTCCAGATTGGCGACGCAGCCCGTGCCCAAGGAGTCTACGAGGGCGTATTGAAGCTTGACGGCAACAACGCGGAGGCGTGGCTGGGCGACGGAAAGGCGTCGTTTGCAATGGGGGATTATTCGGCAGCTCAGCGCGAATTGTCCGCCGCTTTGGAGCATGACAAAACGCTAACCGAGGCCCAGGAACAGCTTAAGCTGACACGCGAGATCTTGCGTATTGCGCCAGGTCTGCGCGGACTTTCAATCGCTGACCGGGCCCAGAGGGTGTCGCAGGCCTTCGATACCGCCTTACAACGACTGACGAGTTGTGCTGCTAAGCGTGGTCTCACCCTAGGTGGTCCTGGGCACTCTACGACCTCGGGTCCCACCGGCAACACAAACAGCGCTATGACAGTTTCGGGAGCGGCGGTCGCACCATCAGACAAAATCGAGGCTCTGTACGACGCTGCTATGCAGAAAAAGAATAGCGCAACCGTGAAGGCGCTTCGCAACAATCCCGACGCGCTGGAGCCGACCATGGATTTCGTATTCGAGGTGGAACAAGCCACCCAGCCGCTTTGTTCAGGGATGAGCGATACGGACCAGGCGCTGCTGATCTTAGCGAATCGTCAGACTCAAAGTTTGCAATGAACCCTGTGAACACCGACAATCCGGCAGAAGCACCAGTTTCCTCCGTGGCCGCGAAGGATGCGCCAACCCCGAAGCCGCAGGTGTCGACGCCGACGCGGCGCAAATACTGGGATACCCTGCGGACGATGCTCTCCCCCGAGCGATTCAGTTTGCGGGAAGAGCAGTTCTTTCTATTCCTGGCAGTTCTGATAGGCATTGGCGCTGGTCTGTCCGTGGTGTGCTTCCGGATGGGCATCGAGTTTCTGCGGCTGAAGCTCTTGGGAAGCGCGCTGCAGCCGCCAGTGGTGAGACTGCTGGTTGCCCCTGCCCTGGTAGGTCTGGTGATTGCTTTCCTCGTGATTCGCTTCTTCCCCCGCGCACGCGGCAGCGGAGTCAACCAGACCAAGGCGGCACTCTACATCTATGACGGATACATTCCAGTCAACACTGTGGTCGGAAAATTCATTACCAGCGCACTGGCGATTGGCAGCGGCCAGTCGTTGGGCCCAGAAGATCCCTCCCTGCAGATTGGCGCTGGATTGGCCTCTGCGTTAGGCCAGCGGCTCAGACTTTCGCGGGAGAAGCTGCGCCTTATCGCTCCAGTGGGCGCGGCAGCCGGCCTGGCGGCGGCCTTCAACTCGCCCATCACCGCGGTGTTGTTCGTAATCGAAGAGGTCATTGGCCGGTGGACCGCCGGGATTTTGGGAGCGGTGGTGCTTTCGGCTATTTCGGCTGCGGTTGTCGAGCGCTGGTTTCTTGGAGACGAACCGCTCTTCCGCGCCCCGGCCTATCACCTCGAGCATCCCGGCGAGTTGGGAGCCTATGCGGTGCTGGGCGTGATCGGCGGCTTCGCCTCGCTGGCGTTCGTGAAATATATCGGCTATTTACGTCCGCGCTTGCGCCGGCTTCCGCCGTGGACGCAGTACTTTCAGCCGGCGGCTGCGGGCTTGCTCATCGGACTGATCGGCATCAAGTTTCCGCAAGTGATGGGTGCAGGGTACAACTACATCGATCAGGCGATGCACGAGCAGTACACGTGGCAAATCCTCCTGATCCTCGGCGCTCTCAAAATCGTCGCCACCGGTCTGTCGTTCAGCAGCGGCACACCCGGCGGACTGTTCGCGCCGGTGTTGTTTATGGGGGCGATGATTGGCGGAGCGGTCGGCATGGCGGAACGCATGTTCTTTCCCCATCTGCTGATACCGGTAGGCGCTTATGCTCTGGTGGGCATGGGCACTCTGTTTGCCGGCATCCTGCGCGCGCCCATGACGTCGGTATTCATGATCCTGGAGGTAAGCGGCAACTACAGCATGATTGTGCCGGTGATTCTCTCCAATGCGATTGCGTATTTCATCTCGCGCAGGTTTCAGCCAACCCCGGTATTCGATCTCCTCTCCCGCCAGGACGGTCTGGATTTGCCTTCGCTGGAAGAGGAGCGCGAAGTTCCGTTGCTGCGGGTGGAGGACGCCATGCGTCCATCTGTGGGACAGGAGCTCGCCGGCAATATCTCAATCGCCGACGCGCAGAAGCACATACAAGGGTCGTCGCAGGAGTACTTTGTTGTCGAAACCGGGCACGACCGATGGAGCGGCATCAGTCGCAGCGAATTGCTCGCCATGCCCCCGGATTCGCATCAGATGCTAAACCACGTCCTGACCAACGAAATTCCATATCTACATCCGGATCACCCGCTTGACACTGCGCTCCGTTTGCTGGGAAATCACCCGATCCTTCCGGTCGTTCATCGCGCGAACGCGAGAGACCTTCTGGGCGTGGTTTCCCTGGAAGACATCATGCGTGCCTATCGGGGAGCTGGCATAAGTCAAATGCACGACGGGGCGAGCCTTGTAGAAAGCGCGGAAAAGACCTGAGTGTTGCTTAAGTTGTGAGATGGCCTGTTTCGGAAATTGCAGCGAAACAATCGTGTCAACTGCCGCTCAATTACAGTTATCACAAAGTCCTCAAGAAGGTCTTGGCCTGCTCCAGCTGTGGAAAGAGCCTTTCCTCTCTTTGAAACTCTGGGCCATGAACGCAGCGCCGACTGCCCCGCAGTTTCACCGGATATTTCAGGTGCAGCATCTCGTGATACACGATGTACTCAACCGCATATAGGGGCACACGCCGATGGTCAAAGACCCGGCTGACTACGATGGCATTGTGGGCCGGGTCGTAGTGCCCCAGGCTATTGCGGGCGTGGGAGCGGCTCCAGGTCATTTGCGGGCGCGCCAAGAGTCCCAAAAAGAACCGCAGATTGAGATCGTCAAAAATTTCTTCGAGGTTATAGACCTGACCTCGCGCCGAGACTATTTGTTTCCGCCCACGCATTTGCCGCACGAGGTGCGCTTTGGCAAGGATGTCATGACTGGCGACGTGGCGGCGATAGCGGGTGGCATGAATCGCTTCGATCGGTTGGCGATAGATCTTAGCCAACAGAATGTGGGCAATGGCCTCTAACACCGATTCCGGGGCGCCTTCCAGCAAATCCGACATGCGCACACGCAGCACGCCCTCGCGCAGACGGATGGTGTTGTTGACATTGGTGAAGGGATAGAACTCAACCCGGAACTCGGGCATCGGCGCGCGCGGCCGAAGCTCACGATAGGATTTCTGGAACATTTTCTGAAGATCGATCGGCAAGGCAGTACTAACCTAACACGAAGAAACCCGGCAGCCTGGATATGGTTTTGCATAGTTCCCGTGCCATTCTCGATACGCCACCGGATTAGGGGGCCTTTGCCATTGCGGTGCATCCACCGTCTCTGATACCTTCTCTATGAGAGCGCTACTCTCAGGAAACACAACTTAACAAAGGGCCGCCACAGGGGGAAAACTTGGTGGCCTTTTGCTTGTCAAGCAAATGCCCTGCCTCACCCTAGTCCGCTCGCTCGCTGTAGACCTTGTTCAGCTTCTTTTCCTTGGCCAACTCAACCTGTTCTTGCAGGGTTTCCCGGCTGGAGTCGGCGCTATCTCTGACGGCGTCCAGGGTGTTGGCCAGGATGAAAGAATATTGCTCCAGCTCTTCCGGTGGAGACTGCTCCTTTAGAGAATGCAGCCTGAGTTGCCATTCACTGTCAGACTCAATCAGGAGCTTCAGTCCCTTTCGCATATCCGTTTTGTGGGAGGCGTACATCTCTACGTTGTCGTCGATTTCGTCCACCAGGGCAGAAAAATCCTGCAACAAATCGTGGATCTGCTGCGGACGGTCCTTGGCACTTTTGCCGTCGCCCCGCAGTTGATCAATCTGTGCCATGCGAGCTTTGGCAAAGGAGATCATCAGCTCGATTCGCTTGTCGGGATAATCGGCGGTCTCGCGCATCTCGTCGACTTCCTTCTCATTAAGAGGATCGCGGTCGTGGGTCTGAGCACCGCCGCGAGCCGCCCATCCGCAGCCAAAGCCGATCACCAATGTCATTAGCAACATGCGCCGAAACATCACAATTCTCCGTCCCGCAGATTAATTCAGCTGAAACATTCTCGCCAGCAGCGCCGTACGGGTTTGCTCGATTTGGTCAACCGCTAGACGAACCGGTGCGCGGTCCTCGAACGCAAGCGTATCCCCGATGTCGTGCATACGTTTTCCGAGCTCCCGCAACGAAATCTCCGTTTTCTTCTCTCGTTTGCCAGAGCGCAAGGCAGCGTCGGCCCCCTTCTTCGCATACTCGACAACCTCGCGTATCTCGGCCTGTCCTTTATCGACGTCTCCTTTGGTGAACAGGTCGTTGGCGTCCTCAAGCAGCAGATGCGCGTATTCTAGGCAGGCTTTTGCCTGGTCTCCGCCGTGCGATTCGTCGGCCTTGAGCTTGAGTTCCGCCAGGGATTCGCCGGCCACTACCGATAGGCTGGTGAGCATGAGCAAAGCAACGATCGCTCGCACACGAACTTGCATGGCTACTTCTTCACCAGATACTTATCTCGATTCTTGGGATCGAGCGCTACCAACCGGTGACGGGCTTGCCACTCCTGGTCGGGCATCTTGCCGTCCGCTGCCGCCAAAAAGCGTTGGTAATATTCGATGGCTTGTTTGACCGCCTTCAAGTTGTCAAAACACGTGGCGCGCAGAAAGTAGGTGAACGGCGTCTCCGGCACGAACTTGGCGCGAGCATCGAGGGCGCGAATCGCTAGCTGGTAATCCTTATTCTCTGATGCCACAACTGCGAGATTGCCGTAGGCCTGTGCCATGTCAGGTTTCAGCTTAATTGCTGTAAGCAACTCCTGCTGTGCCTCCGGATACTTTTTGACGTGCATCAGAAGTGAGCCCAGAGAGTAGTGGGCGTCGGCACTCTGGGGCAGGTGCAACACAGCTTGCCGCAACTGCACTTCCGCTTCCGCGTACTTGCCGGCGTTTACATAAAGCGATCCTAGCTCCAACTCCGCTTCGCCGCTACCGGTACCCGTCGGAATGCTTTTTTGCAGCTGCGCGGCGGCCTCGTCGTTCTTGCCTTGCAGCGCGAGCACCCTCCCCAATTGTTCGCGCGCGGCACTGTTTTGTGGATCAGCTTGCAGTAGTTTGCGCAGCGCGGTCTCTGCGTCGGCGTATTTCTGCTGCTTGATAAAGACATTCGCCAGTCCGGCTACAGGCTCCTGTGATTTCGGGTCGAGCACCTCAGCAGCTTTGTATTCCCGTGCCGCGCCGTTCAGATCATTCTGTTTCTCCAACAGAATCGCAGCAGCAATGTGCGGCTCGGCATCCTTCGGATCAAGCTTGGCGGCCTCGGCGTACGCCGCGAGCGCCTGTTGTGGATCGGAGCTCTGCAAAACACGTCCCAGGGACTGCCAGGCGCGCGCCGGGCCTTCCTCGGGATGTGCGGTAGGTTTGAGCTGAGTCGCGGCTTTAAGGTATTTCGCTGCTTCAGCGTTGTCACCCGTCCGCGCCAGCAGAATACCCAGGTTTAAATTCGACTCGAAGACATCGGGTTTTGCCGCCACCGACTTCCGGTAAGCCTCGATGGCCTCCGGCGTCTGCCTCTGAGCGTTGTAGACGTAGCCTAGATCAAACCATGCACGATAATCCGACGGTTTGGAGGCAACCGCTTTCTGCAGCAGGGTCAGAGCGGTGGCAAAATCCTGTTTCTGCATAGCGGATTCGGCCAAATCGACTTCCGGAGGGCTGGCGTCCTCAGGCACCGTTTCTTCAACGCGATGATGGCGGACGGTAGGCTTGCTTTCCTGGGCAGTCCCGCGAGAAGGCAATGCGGCAGGAGTTAGGGCTATGGCCAGCAGCAGGACCGCAACGCGAGTTTGCATACTCATGCTTACGAGTTCCCGTTATGCGATAGGATGCGCGACAGCCACTGACCGGTGTAGGAATTTGGCGCTTCGGCGATCGCCTCCGGCGGTCCGGTTGCCACCACGCTTCCGCCTGCTGCTCCGCCTTCGGGACCGAGGTCGATTACCCAATCCGCGGTCTTGATCACATCGAGATTGTGTTCGATCACCACGATTGACCCGCCGGCCTCGATCAAGCGACGGAACGCCGCCAACAGCTTACTGACATCGTCGAAGTGCAGACCCGTGGTCGGCTCGTCAAAGATGTACAACGTGCGCGGCCGGCGCTTATTTTGCTCACTCGCGGTCCGTCCGATGTCGCGCGGCTTGGGCTGCAGATGGGCTGCCAGCTTCATGCGCTGCGCCTCACCGCCTGACAGCGTGGTGGCCGACTGCCCTAACCGCAGGTAGCCCAGGCCTACCTCCTCCAGCACGCGCAGCTTGTCCACGATTTTTGGTACGCCGGAGAAGAAGTGCAGCGCTTCCTTAACGGTCAGGTTCAGCACATCGTGAATGTTTTTGCCGTGATAGCGGACCTCCAGGATCTCCGCCTTGTAACGCGCGCCCTTGCACTCCTCGCAGATGAGCTCGACGTCGGCCAGAAACTGCATCTCCACTGTGACCGTGCCATCGCCCTGGCAGCCTTCGCAACGGCCACCGGGAACGTTGAAGGAGAAAAATCCTGGCGTGTACCCACGCTTCTGGCTCTCGGGAAGGGAAGAGAACAGCTCGCGAATGGCGTCAAAAGCCTTGATGTAGGTCACCGGATTCGAACGGGGCGTGCGGCCGATGGGAGACTGGTCCACCAGTACCACTTCATCGATCCAATCGGCACCCTCAATGCGATCTACCTCAGCGTGAGGCCCCCCGCTGACCTGTCCTTTTTCTGCGGCCAGTGCGTTGTAGAGGACATCATGGACCAGCGTCGATTTGCCCGAGCCGGATACTCCAGTAATCGCCACCAGCATACCCAGCGGAATCGCGACATCAACTTTCTTGAGGTTGTGCGCCCGGGCCCCCACGAGCTTGATCTTGCGTGCCGGTTTTCTGCGCGACGCAGGCATCTGAATGCGAAGCTCGTCGTTCAGGTATCTCCCGGTTAGCGACTGCGGATCACGCTTGATCTCGTCGTAGGTACCGGTGGCAATCAGTCGGCCGCCATTCTCTCCCGCGCCCGGCCCCAAATCGAGAATCTGATCGGAAGAGCGCATGATCTCGGCATCATGCTCCACCACAAGGATAGTGTTGCCGAGGTCGCGCAGGTCATGCAGTATCTTGATCAGCCGCTGCGTGTCGCGACTATGCAGCCCGATTGAAGGCTCGTCCAGCACATAGAGTGTGCCCACCAGTCGCGATCCCAACGAGGTTGCCAGCTGAATGCGCTGAGCCTCGCCACCTGAGAGCGTCGAGGCAAGCCGATCAAGCGTGAGATATTCCAGGCCTACATCGTTCAGAAATCGTAGCCGGTCGCGTATCTCCTCTAGCAGTCTCTCGCCAATGTCGGCTTCCGCGCGGGAGAGTTCGAGCTGCGCGAAGAAACGCGACGCTTCTTCCACGGTCATCGACGTGATCTGGCAAATGTCCTTGCCGCCCACCTTAACCTGGCGAGCTTCGCGGCGCAGGCGAAGACCGCCACACTCGGGGCAAGTCGAATATCCACGATAGCGGCTCAGGAACACGCGCACGTGCAGCTTGTACTTCTTGCGTTCAAGATATTCGAAGAAGCCGCGCACCCCGGGAAATCGGCCATCGCCCTGCAAAATATAGTTCTGATGTTCGGCTGTCAGATCCTGCCAGGGCACGTCAAGCGGAACATCGGCGGCCCGGGCGTAGCGGCGCATCTCGGTGGCTAACTGCCGGTACTTTGGCTTCGTCCAGGGCTCGATTGCGCCTTCCGCCAGAGTGAGGGTCTTGTTCGGAATCACCAGGTTCAGGTCGAAGTCGATGGTGTTGCCGAAGCCCTGACACTTGGGACACGCACCAAAAGGATTGTTAAAGGAAAATAGCCTGGGCTCGGGCTCTTCGTACCGAATCCCGCAAGTCTTGCACTCGAAGCGCTGTGAGAAGCGGAACCGTTGAACCGCTTCCCCTTCACCAGGAGCGGTTTCGAAGAGTACTTCTCCCGCCTCACGATAGCCCTGCTCCACGGCGTCCACAATACGTGTGCGCACGTCGGCACTTACGGATATTCGGTCGATCAGCACATATACAGATTCCGCAAAGTTCAGCTCCAGTAGCGACTCGGGAGTGGAGAACTCCACCAAGGTTCCACCTTGAAACAGGCGATTGAATCCACGCTTGCGCAGTTCGAACAGCCGCTCCTTCAGCAGGGAATCGTCGGCCTTCGCGGCCTTCTTCTTGGAAGTTCTCCCTTTCGCCTTCTTCTCGGCGACCGGCTGTGGCGGAGGCGTAAGCGGGAAGAAGACCTGCAAACGGGTCTCTTCCGGGAGGGCAAGCATACGGTCGGCGACCTCATCTACCGTGTCCTTCTTCACCTCCTGCCCGCATTTCGAGCAGTATGTCCGGCCGATGCGAGCGTATAGCAGTCGCAGGTAGTCGTAGATTTCGGTGGCCGTCGCTACGGTCGAACGCGGATTGCGAGTGGTGTTTTTTTGCCGGATGGCGACCGCCGGAGCGATCCCGTCGATCTCGTCAGCGTCGGGTTTTTCGATTCGCTCCAGAAATTGCCGTGCGTAGGCCGACAGCGACTCGACGTACCGACGCTGGCCCTCAGCATAGATTGTATCGAATGCCAATGACGATTTCCCCGAGCCAGAAACACCTGTCACCACCGTCAACTGGTTGTGCGGAATCTCAAAATCAATGTTCTTCAGGTTGTGGACCCGTGCTCCACGGACCGTAATACTGTCGTTCGACATTTTCCCCTGGGTTCCTCAGCCACCGCCGGCTAACAACTGCTAGAACTGCTCGCCTCTCTACATACTTGAAAAAGTGGTAGCGCCGAAACCTCTTATTATAAATGCCGGGCACGGGAGTCTGGTCGAGGGGAGGGAGATGCTGCGCTATCGCGCGAAGTACAACAGGCCAAAGATGTAAATCCACAGCATGCCCATGAAGTGCCAGTACCAGGATGTGACATCGATGACAATCCGGCGGCTTTCAGCGCGGCGATGCCACCAGACCGTCAGTCCCGCGTAGAAGAGCACAAAAACTCCACCGATGAGGTGGATGGCGTGAACCCCCGTCAGCATAAAGAAAAACGAGACGCTGGTCTCGGTCGCGAACGAAGGATTGGTCTTCTGCAAGAGATGCCACGCCCACGCCTGTCCGGCGAGGAAGGTCGTTCCCAGTGCGGCAGTCAGCCAGATCCAAGGAACGGCGCGGCTGTCGCTGGCCCGAATCCCCGGAATATCGAGAAGGGGCGAGAGCGCTACATCCTCAGCAGCACGACGCCTGGCGATTTCGAGGGTCAGGCTGCTCAGCAGCAAGACGCAGGTGTTCAGAATCAGAAGTTTCACTGGCAGAGTGGCCGGCACCCAGTTGCTGACATAGTCATTGTGGGCGGGATCCCATACCGCCCCACCCTTGCGTACGACGTAAGCCGTGGTAAAGGAGACGAACAGCATTACCACCGAGGACAAGGCCAGCATCACGCCAAGCCGGTAACGACGTAGCCTCTCGCTGTAGCTGGGGAAGTCATCCCCACCCCGGCCGCCTCCGCCTCCACCGCTACCTGGCCACCCGCGAGTCGGACCTCGCCCGCCACCGCCATTCGCGGTCCTCGGCTCCTGGGATCGGGTTGACTGGGCCATAGTCCTGACTCCGGACAATCGCTGCAGAGAGCTGGGGAATGTTCTTATTCGAGCAGTGCCGGCGCCGTCGGGTTCCCCACTTGCCCGCGTCCCGTTGCGTCTTCTGTCTATGATGCGCGACGTTTCCCAGGAACTCAACCCGCACGGGGCAAAATTTTTCTTTCTGCGAAATTGTGCGTCGCCCTCCGTGGTCTTCCCTGGACAACCCGACCTTATGCCGAATTGGGAGTTCCGAAACAGCCTTGTCGCTCGGTTTCGTCGAACATCACCTAGAATGAGAGAGGCACGTCGGATTCCATTTTTTCTCGCCCATGAGCACTTTTATCCGAACCGCGAAGGGCAGACTTCTGATGATCGCGCTCACACTTTGTGTCGCGACTGCGGCACTGTTTGCGATGGACTATCTCGTGCTACGTTTAAAAGGGTCCACAGCAGCCCGACTCGGCAGCGTGACGGTGCATCGCTATTACCGCATCGGCCTCAAGAACGGAAAAACCGAGATTCAGTACGATGGCGACTACGTGTATGACTGCGTGCATTCGCTCTTTCCGCACTTCGGAGACGCTCCTTGCTGGTATCTGAGCCGCAAGACGGAACAGTGGGTGGATATTCAATCGGGAACGCCCAATAATCCGCACATCTTCTGAACGGCAGAAGTGTGTGAGAGCTGTGCGAGTGGACAAATCGAAGACAAACCCAAGCGACGGATTTGCTATAATGCACCAGTCGCCGCAACGCGCCCTTAGCTCAGCTGGATAGAGCGTCTGGCTACGAACCAGAAGGTCGGGAGTTCGAATCTCTCAGGGCGCGCCATTTGTTTGATTCCTACGCCTGAGTTAGCCATCACGCCCCTAAGAGTCGCACTCAGAGAAAGACTGTGCGACGCTACCAGTTCACTGGCCATCAGAGTTTCGTTGCGACCTTAGCGTATTTTGACACCGATAGGCGTAAATCTCGCGAGCGTTTCCCCGCAGACAGATTTGGAACACACGTGGATGTACCTCTAATGACACCGGAAACTATAAAGTCGCGCATTCCTCCCGTTCAGCTGCTCATGGACGGATCGACGACGGCCGAGCAGTTCGCCATTCTCGGGATGGGATTCGTCCTGGAACTTCTGATCAAGCGTTGCCGGCTTGAGCCTCACGAGAAGGTGCACGACCTTGGCTGCGGACTCGGCCAAAAGGCACGCGTGCTGGCCGATTACATGGCGGATGATGCGCGGTACGATGGAATTGATATAGTTCCTGAGGCGATAGAATTTTGTGTTGCGACATACTCAGACAAGCCGAATTTCGGGTTCTCTCTAGCTGATGTTTACAGCAGCCACTACAACCCGAACGGAAAGTACAGCGCATCCACCTATCGCCTTCCCTATGAAGATGGCTTGTTCGATCTCATATTTCTATCATCCGTGTTCACCCACCTGCTTCCTGAAGAGGTGGCGAACTACATCCGCGAAGTTCGGCGGGTCCTAAGACCGGGGGGACGCTGCCTAGCAACTTGTTTCTTGTTGAACGAAGAGAGTCGCGTATCGATGCTCCGCGAGAACGCCGGCGTCATTTACAGATTTGACCATGGCACCGGAGTTTGCCGGCTGCTGGATGCCGATAATCCCGCGAACGGCGTTGCACGATGAGCTTTGGATGAGACAGGCCTTCTCCGGCAGTGGGCTGAGAATCTGTGAAATGACGTACGGCACTTGGGCGGGTTGTCGCGATATGCTTCAGGCGGACCAGGACACCATCCTGGCCCTGGCGGTCCGACTCAATTGACGAGCCGCTTTGGGGCTGGCTCTACTCGTTCTGCTCCGTAGTACCCGCTTGAGTTAGCGAGTCAACAGCATCCCACCTTTTTCTCCGGACCTTTCAGAATCACGCTGTGCCTCCAGCTCCTCCGCAGAGTGCTTGCCGCGCTAGATCAGTCGACACAATAGGCACCTCTGCTCACGCGGAAACGGCCCGTTCTTGGTCCTTCTCGTTTGTGCAGAAAGCAAGAAACCTCCTATGACCGAAAACGCTGCCGCCCTGCCGCATTCGTCCGGACTGCCGCTGGTTCTCGCAGGAAGGCGGTTCTGCATGTCGGGGTTTGCCCACAGATCGTACCTACCGTACCTATTGTGTCGAACCCTCGCCACAAGATGAACCGGCGCCTACCCATGAGACGACTCGCTGAATGCCGTGCTGTTCACGGCCAGCCGGGCGATTCGCACATGCCAGCAGCAGGATACACAGAGGTAGCCTGTTCCGACGGGACGCTCGCTCCGGAACTTTCGTGGTGGAAGTGAAGTGCTCAATATGTCCGGAGATGGGCACCGAGATGCTGACTTCCTTTACAGCATATGGAAAAATTGCCCGGTAACAGGAAAGTTCTACCGGCCCGCGATTGCCGCGTATCCTGTAACTGCTTTGTTTCTGTCATTATCAGTTTGGCCCACCAGATGCTATTATCCAAGACAGACGAAGTGGCGCATAAGGGTCACTTGAGAAGGAGTTTCGGCCAGAGCTCCTTTCTTGAGTGGCCCTCTTTTATTGCCGCCGGCCAACATTTCACGTGGGCGGGGCAAGCTCGGAGTTGTTGATCAGCCGTCTAGAGGCAGGATCGGAAGCGGCAACTAGGCCAGTACAAACCGCTCGCGGATGTCGAAACCCGCGCTACGCAGTAAGCCTTCGACTGAAGCCTCGTTGAGCCGGGTCGCGTCATATTCCACGCGAATCTTGCGCTCCGGCTCATGAAACTCAATTCGCCGGATTCCGTACACGTCACTCACTTGCCCGAGAGCGCCCATTTCCTTTTCGCCTGGGGTCATACCATAGCGGAACAAGACGTCGACTGCAGTCATCGAAAACCTCCCGAACGTGTCATGATAGAGACAGAAGGAAACCTGCGATCCTCCAGGTTTGTGCCGTATACGGCGCAGCGCAAGTCGATCGCCCGTTCCGCATTCACTATAGAGCATGGTTGGCGCGCTGAATAGCGCCAGGAGTGACGGCCCGTTGGATCAGGAAAGTCAGGCGACGGTTGCGCAGGCAAAGACTGAGCCGAATGTGGTTTCTGCGGCCACAGTGAAGGATCCGGTTTGTGGCATGACGGTTGATCCCGCAAAGGCTCGCGGCAAGGCCAATTATCAGGACCAAACCTTCTACTTCTGCTCACCGGGCTGCATGCACAAGTTTGTCTCCGATCCTGCCAAATATCTGTCGCCCGGCAACTTAGCGCAGCAGCCACAAGGCGGAGGCGTGCCGACCGTGGCCCGAAAGCTCGATCGCGATCCCGTCTGCGGCATGACAGTGGACGGCTCCAAAGCTGCGGCTTCCATCGAGTATGAAGGCAAGCTCTACCATTTCTGCTGCAAGGGCTGCGCCGAGAAGTTCAGTAATCAGCCCGAGACGTATCTCTCGCCAAGTTACAAGCCCGCAGGCATGGGCGGCACAATCCAGATCGGCGGTGCTGCGGTGCAAATTGGCGCGGCGAAGCGAACGCAAACCGATCCGGTCTGCGGGATGAGCGTCGATCCCGCGAAGGCTGCGGCTACTGTCACTCACGAGGGCCAGACGTATTCCTTCTGCAGCCGAGGCTGTGGCGAGAAGTTCAAGGCCGATCCCGCGAAGTATCTCAGGCCCAAGCCGTCCTCCAGCGCAACACAAGCGCCAGCAGCAACACAGGTCGTGATAGCAAAGAGCGCGGCGCAGCCGACGATGTACGTGTGTCCGATGGATCCCGAGGTCCGCGAGCCCAAACCAGTGGCTTGCCCGAAGTGTGGTATGGCACTCGAGCCCGAGACTCCGCTCACCAGCACGCAGACCAAGTGGACCTGTCCGATGCATCCCGAGATCGTGCGCGACGAAGCGGGCGCGTGTCCGATCTGCGGTATGGCGCTGGAGCCGATGTCCGTCGCCACAACGGAGGTGGACAATCCCGAACTTCGCGACATGACGCGCCGTTTCTGGTGGAGCGTGCTGCTCGGCGCTCCGCTGGTCACGCTGGCCATGTTGCACATGGGACCGTTGGCCAACTGGCTTTCCGCGCGCTCGGTGAGCTGGATCGAGTTTGTTCTGGCCACGCCGATTGTGCTGTGGGCAGGATGGCCGTTCTTCCAGCGCGGCTGGGCATCGGTAAGGTTCCGCAGTCCGAACATGTTCACGCTGATCGCGATGGGCGTCGGCGTGGCTTACCTCTACAGCGCGGTCGCGACGATTACTCCGAATCTCTTTCCTCCCGCGATGCGCGGCGCTCACGGACAGCCGGACGTCTACTTCGAAGCCGCAGCGGCGATCATCGTGCTTGTGCTGCTCGGTCAGGTTCTGGAGCTGCGCGCCCGCAGCCGTACCAGTTCCGCAATTCGTGCGCTGCTCGATCTCTCGCCCAAGCTGGCGCGCATTATGCGCGACGACGGCAGCGAATACGACGTCACACTCGATCAGGTGAAGCCCGGCGACAAGCTGCGCGTGCGTCCCGGCGAGAAGATTCCCGTAGACGGCAGAGTGCTCGACGGGCTGAGCACGGTCGATGAGTCGATGATCACCGGCGAATCGATTCCGGTCGAGAAGCGCGCAGGCGACAACGTGATCGGCGCGACCCTGAACGGTACAGGCTGGCTGCTGATGCGGGCCGAGCGCGTGGGCAGCGAGACCATGCTGGCGCAGATTGTGCAGATGGTGAGCCAGGCACAGCGCAGCCGCGCTCCCATTCAGCGGCTCGCCGATAAAGTCGCGGCGGTGTTCGTTCCCGCGGTGCTGGCGTCGGCGATCCTCACTTTCATCGTGTGGTTCGGATGGGGTCCGAAACCTGCGCTGGCCAACGCCATTGTGAACGCGGTTGCAGTCCTGATCATCGCCTGTCCGTGCGCGCTTGGACTGGCGACGCCGATGGCGATCATGGTCGGAACCGGGCGCGGCGCGCGCGCGGGAATCCTCATCAAGAACGCCGAGGCGCTGGAGACCTTGCAGAAGGTGGACACGCTGGTGCTCGACAAAACCGGCACGCTGACGCAGGGCAAACCTGAGTTGATGTCGGTTGTCGCATTTGGCGGCGAGACCGAGGAACGCATCGTCAAGCTGGTTGCCAGTCTCGAGCGTGGTAGTGAGCATCCGTTGGCTGCTGCGGTCGTCGAAGCCGCGCTGGCCAATGGCATGCATCTCATTCCGCCGGACGGCTTCCGCTCGCTGACCGGACGAGGTGTCGTCGGCGAGGTCGGAGGTCATGCGGTTGCTGTTGGCAATGAGCGTCTGCTGGAAGAACTTGGTATCGCAATCGATGAGCTGAAAGACAAGGCCGAAGAGATGGGCCGCGATGGCGAGACCGTTGTCTTCGTGGCGGTGGATGGACGAGCTGCGGGATTGCTCGGCATCGCCGATCCGGTCAGGCCGGAAGCAGCTGGAGCGATTCGCGATTTGCAGCGCCAGGCGCTTCGCATCGTGATGCTCACGGGCGACAGTCCAGACGACAGCCGCAGCGGTTGCGCGCAAACTCGGCATTGCTGAATTTGAAGCCGGAGTGTTGCCCGATCACAAAGCCGACGTCGTCAAGAAATTGCAGGAGCAGGGAAGAGTTGTGGGCATGGCCGGCGACGGCATCAATGATGCTCCGGCGCTGGCGCAGGCCCAGGTCGGCGTGGCCATGGGAACCGGCACCGATATCGCCATGGAAAGCGCCGGCATCACGCTGCTCAAGGGCGATTTGCAGGCGCTGGTGCGGGCGCGACGCCTGAGCAAGCTGGTGATGCGCAACATCCGCCAGAACCTGTTCTTCGCCTTCTTCTACAACGCCATCGGCGTGCCCATCGCGGCGGGCATTCTGTATCCCAAGTTCGGACTGCTGCTAAGCCCGATCATCGCGGCTGCGGCCATGAGCTTCAGCTCAGTCTCGGTGATCAGCAACGCGCTGAGGTTGAGAAGCGTGAAGCTGTAGGGTCCCAGCTGTCAGCCGTTAGCTCTCAGCCATGGGCTTCTCGCTTTGTCGGTCGCAGATAATCTTCTAGTAATGCCTAGCCCACATTGCTGCGCCTACTGTTTTGCCTCGAAGGCCGTTTACCAGGGAGTTACACCCCCTCCCCCTCTGTTCCCGCAAAATATTGAAAGCATTGAGTCAGAAAAAATCTTTCCCTCGCAAAATATTCCATTAAAAGGAGTTAGAGGTCAAAATATTCATTCCATTCAACTTGCAGGCGGATAGTTGCAAATAACTGCAAGTATCGGGAAGCGTGTGGTCACCGAAGAGTAAACTTTTCTACATCAGACCAGATTGTCAAAGAGCCGAATCTCGCAGCCCCTCTTATGGGGGCATTCCGCGAGAGCATAGTAGACACAACTCCACCAGGCCCTCACAACTATCTAAATCTCGCGGCTCCATCGTGGTCAAGAGAATTCCGCAGAAAATTGAGCGCTGAATTCCAAAATGGGAATGATAGATCGAGGTGTGGCGCTTCTTAGACGACTCGCCCAGGCAGGCATCAACCCGCCTGATTCGTGAAAGGATTTACCACTCGCACGGCGCCGTACTTTTGTCCGTCGCCCAGAGCCTCAGAATATAGAACCGCCGAGCCGGAAGTTTCAGCGGCATGAACGACAAGAGCGTCCCGGAAGGAGATCTTGTAGGGGAGGATTACGCTTGCGACGCAGGTTGATGAAGAGTTCCTGCAGGACTTGTGTGCTTAGCACACCGCGCCCGGAGGCCTACAACCGCTCAATAAGGACTTGCGCCCGACGGTGCTTCAGTCCAGCGGAACGGTCGTTGGCATATACCAAAATGCTGGTTGTCTACGAAACATTTATCGCTCATGCAATTCGTCCCGCGAGCCGGGAGGCGTCCAGTGCAGATTGAAGCCCCGCTTAAGCCGTGCCAGGGCGCGCCGCTTGGCGACTTCATAAGCTTTGCCTTTCCGCACCATGTTCTCGATCTGCGCCGCCAGCAGAGCACGGAGGGAGGTACCCTCCTTTGCAGCCATGATTCGAGCTTCGCGCAGTAGGTCGGCATCCAGTTTCAACGTAATATTGGTCTTCATGGTGTCTCAGCAAGTAAACGCGTGCAGCACAAGTTTACGTGCTAGTCGGGCGCGACCGTCAACGACTGACCGCAACTAATTGGATCCCATCAGGTTCGGAGGTGGTGCGCATGGGGACGCCCCGGCGGCTACAGCTTCTGCAGATAGTCCACGATATCCGGGCTGGTCCAGTCGACGGCGCCGATGAACTTGCGGACGATCTTGCCGTCGCGGTCGATCACGTAGGTTTCGGGAAACTTGAAGGTGCCGTACAGCACGTTGGTTTTCTCGTCGACGTCGCGCACGGTTAGCAGATCCACGTGGTGATCGCGCACGAACTGCAGGTAAGGCTTGTCATCGGAGTCTTCGCTCACCGCAAGGACGGTGACCTGGCTTCCCAGCTTTTTCTGCAGGTCCACCAGCGACGGCATTTCCTCGATGCAGGGCGCGCACCATGAGGCCCAGAAATTCAGCAGGACCAACTTTCCTTTGAAGTCGCTGAGCTTCACCGTCCGTTGGGAGTCGGTGATGGTGAAATCGGGCGCGGTGCTGCCGATGCGGGGCGGATGCGATCCGCTGTTGCACGCAGCCAGAAAGACCAGCAGGAGGGTGGCGGAGAAGAGACGCTTCACGTATCCATCATAAATGGAGCGGGCAACCTTACGGTCCCGTTTCAGGCTTGCCCGCTCGGGCAGCCGTTCGATTCACCCTCAGTAGTGAAACCGGAATTTCACCTGCACCGCGCCCATAAAGGCATCGGCCCAGTGCGTGCCCCCAAACGTGTTGCTGGTGTCGAGCATGTAGCGCTGGTTGGTGATGTTGGTGCCGATGAAGCGCAGCATCCAGTTCTCGCCAAGCGACTTGCCCACCGACAGATCGAGCGTGTAGTAGCCCGGCAGATGATCGGGGCCGTCGCCGTTGAGAAAGCCCGAGCCGTAATTAATGGTCACGGCGGCGAAGCTGCGCCAGGGGAGACTGCCGTCGAACCCGGCTGAGAGCGTGTTGCGCTGGTCGTGGTCGAGATAGAATGCTCCGCCGGGGGGTGGAGAAAAATCGGTAAGCCCCCCCGTGACGTTGCCCACGCCCTCCGCTATCTGGTGCGAGTAAACCAGATGAGCGTGATAGCGGCGAAGAATCAGCGGCGAGCGGATGGTGGCCTCCTCTCCCTCAATGATCGCTCCTTGGATCGTGAGGGGGAGGAAAATGTTGGAATTGCCAATCACGTCGTGGTCGAAGAAGTTCCTGACACTGGTGTGGAAATAGGTAACGGTAGAGGTCCAACTCTTCACAGGAATGGTGATGCCGTATTCCTGTTGGATATCGCGCTCTCCCTGCAGAGGCAGAAATCCCAGTCCCTGGCTCTGGGTGAAATCGAGCAGAGACCCTGTAACCGTGTCGAGCGGTGGCGGCTGATAGAAATACGAATAAGCCGCCCGCAGCACCCAGTTCAGCTTGGGAACGGTGATCGCCGCCCCCACTCGCGGATCGAATGCATTTTCGGTAAGGTTGCCAGAGAAGTGCGTCATACGAAGGCCGCCGGTGAAGGTCAGCCACGAGGTTGCCTTGAACTGGTCCTCGAGAAAGCCGGCAAAAACAAAGCCACCGGGATAAACTCTCTGGTTGAATTGCTGTCCTGAGCCGTCGTTGGCGATCACCGAAAAAAATGTGTTGTCCTGCTGTGCGAAGGCATAAACGCCTGCGCGGGCGTTGTTGCGCTTATTGAGCCCCGACAGTGTGGCCTGTCCTCCTTCATAGTTGGAGGCGCGATTGTCCGTGGTGATCGGGACATCGCTCGGCCCTCCCTCATAAGCCGCCCGATTGAAATGATAGAAAGGCGAGACGATCAACATGAGCCCCGGGGAATAGGTGTGGACCCAGGTGCCGGTGCCGAAGATGTCTTGCTCGCGCTGGCGATCGTTGATGCCAGCAGCTTGCATGTCCGGATCGTTCGGCACCTGGTAATAGTCGAGCCGGAGCCCGGCGTCGAAGCGAAACTGGTCCTTGGGATCGCGGTTGTAAATCAGCGAGGTGAATGCGCCGCCGCCGTCGGCCTGATTGTGCAGGTTGACGCTGGTAGGTGGCTCAAGTCCCCAATCGGTGTTGTTGCCGCTAGCGCTGACGTAGTAAGCAAACTTCGAAGTGTGATCGCCAAAGCTCAGCCAGTCATCGGTCTGGTTATAGTTGCCGTAGCTGGCAATGAGCTCGGCCTGCCGATTACGCTCAAAGCCGGTATTCGGAGCGACGTTAAAGACGCCGTAGGTCCGGTCGCCATATTCAGCCGCATAGCTGCCGGTCTCGGCTTGCAGGTACGAGACGTCCTTGGGATTGAACTGCGGCCCTACGTTGGAGGCAATGTTGGTGTTGGGCACGGGCACGCCGTCGATTGCCCAGGTGACTTGATGGCCACCCCGGACATGCAACTGGTCATGCACCATGTACGAGCCGGGAACGAACTCGGTGATGATCTTGAAACTATTGCTGGCATCGACGCCGGCATAGCGGGATATTTGTTCCTGATTGATGAGAATGTCTCGCCGCGGCGAATCCGGGTTCAGGTCCTCCGGAGAGGCGGACACGGTGACTTCCTCCTTCGCGGTGGCGACAGCAAGCTGGTAATGCAATACCGGCGCAGATCCCGAAACCACAGTCAGCACCTGCGACTGGGGTGCGAACCCGGCCGCCGTGACGCTGACGGTGTATGTGCCCAGCTGCACCGCGTCGAAGTGAAACTCGCCGTCGGCGTCGGTCTCGGCAGTCATTTTGAACTCCGAATCGTTGGCCTGGAGAGTGGCGTGGGCGGCGTTGATAGGGTGATGTTGCGGATCATGCACCACGCCGCGCAGGTTGCCAAAAACTGTTGCCGCCGCCGGAGAATACCAAAACAGTAACGTCAATATTGAAAAGACGAATGCGACCGTCTTAGGGACTGAAAGGGAGCACCTCATCTTCGACTCTCCGGTTGGTTGACATGTAGCGAAAACCACGCGCGTCGCCGCACCGATCTCGCATCGCCGACAGCTCACTGGTGAGATGTCCGCCGAGAGAGCGGCAACAAACTTGGAACAGTCGTTAAGCCGTAGGAGGAGGGCCGCGCTTGGAGACGTTGCCGGCATCGCGGAAAGCAGTCAGAGGGGCGTCGGCTGATAAAACAGGACTAGCACTGGGACTGAGCCGGAACACCTGCCGCGAGACCAGGATGGCAACGGTAGCGGTTGAGACGACGGCGAGGTGGCGGTAGGGACAATTGCCGGCGGCAGCCTTGAAGCCGTCGGCGGTGGTAGCCGTCATGGCCATGCAATGATGCGCGCCATCGCGGCGGCAACAAGCGGGCACATTCGTCTGCAGCTCCCGCACGAAAGGCAGGGCGGCGCCGAAGGAGATCAGCACGAGCAGCAGACTGGCCAGCGCGCGTCGCATGAGTAGTGGGATTCTACTACAGCTCGGGCGCGCGATGGCAGGCGCGGCGTAATCTCGGTAGCAAACCAGATGAGTAACCTACCAATGGCAGGCCGGGACGAAGCTCCTGAGCTTATCCTGCAAATTGCGGCACGATTCCCCATATTGCGTACTGACGTTTACAATCCCGTAGTCGGAATATTCTTATGCGCTATGTCATCGCCATCCTGGCCATTGCTGGAATCGTCGTGTCGGCTCTCGCCCTGCAGGTCCACTACAGCACGGAAACCGCCCCTTGCCGGATCAATGACAAGTGGGATTGCGGGGTCGTCAATCACAGTCCTTACGCCGTGATTGAGGGAGTACCAGTGGCCGCCATCGGCATCGCCGGATACCTGTTCATCGCGTTGCTGGCGCTGCTGCGACGGCGTGGCTGGGTGGTCGTGGCGGTGACGGTCGGGCTGGCCTTCGCGCTATACCTTACTCACATTGAGAGAGATGTGTTGGGCGTGTGGTGTCTCTACTGCGTGATCTCGCAAGGCATTATTGCGGCCATCACACTGCTGGCGCTCGGCTGGTTTCTCTGGTCGATGCGCAAGAACGGCAGGGAATCGGGCACAACCCGCGGAATACCGTCACGGACCTAGTCTTGCGATCCCAGGCGCTTGCACCAGTGGATGAGAATCAGGATTGTGCGACACGAAAGTGACATAGTTTACGAATTGTTCGCGACCAGTGTGGAAATGCTTTAGCCAAGTGTGGGTATTTTGCCGCAAGAACTTTCACCCACTTGTGTGTACTAGTGATTTCGCGATGATTCTAGGCGGGTTAGCGAACGCAGGTTTGGAAAGCGAAGTGCTTAGTGAATGTTAGTGCCAATCGAAAACCTCGTTCCATACTAGCGAAGGCGGGACTTGGCCCACGATAGGCCTGTCACGACGAAGAGTCGTTCGTCCGTCATTACCTCCTGATGACGATGGCAAAAGCTGGGGCTTTAAGGCTCCAGCTTTTGTTCTTGCCGCGCCAATTTCTTTACGCCATTCCCTTGGTTTTCTTGTACTCGTCAAAGCTGGCGAGAAAGCGGTCGATGTCTGCCTTTTGCAAGTAGTAAGGAGTCGAAAGCCGCAGCTTGGAGGGTTCTCCTCCGCGAATGCGGATCTTCTTCGTCGTCCACAGCCAGTTCTCCAAATCCATCCGGTGAACCGGCGGAACGTTAACCGTGACGATCGCACAACGCATCGTCGGATCGGGCGACGTCCAGGATTGCGCGCCGCGCCTGGTCATCTCTGCCAGCATGTAATCGCCGAGCTCGCGATGACGCTGTTCGATGCGTTCCATACCGATGTCGTTAGCGAGCTTGATGGCCGCGCGCAATCCCATCAGCGCAGGAACGTTGGACGACCCAATGCGCTGGAAGCGCTCAGCCTTCAGTTCGGGTTCGGCCCAGCCTTCGGTGACGATGGTGTTCCACAGGCGGTCCTGAACCTCCTCGCGCACGAAGAGAAAACCTGAACCTTTAGGCGCTTGCAGCCATTTATGCGGACTCGATGAGTACATGTCGCAGCCAAGATCGGTGAGATTCAGCCGCATCATTCCAGTAACATGAGCGCCGTCGACTGCCGACAGAATGCCCTTGCTGCGCGCCAACGTGCAGAGCTGTTTCGCGGGAAGAACGACGCCAGTGACCGTCGTAATGTGGCTGAAGAACAAAATCCGCGTGCGCGGCCCGATCGCGTCGCTGAACAGGTTCAGCACCTGATCTGGGTTAACGACTGGCTTTGGCAACGTAACCTTCTTCACCACGATGCCGTAACGCTTGGCCTTGAGCTGCCAGGGCTGCTCGCCTCCGGGATGTTCCTGATCGGTCATCAGCACTTCGTCGCCCGGCTTCATGTCGAGACCATTGGCGATATAGCTGTTGGCCTCGGTGGCGTTACGCAGCAGCGCGATCTCGTCGCGTGAGCATCCGACGAAGGCTGCAAGCGGGTCGCGGAACTCGTTCCAGGGTCCGTAACCCCAGATCGGATAGTCTTCGGGATCGTGCTGGTCCATCGGCTCGGTGGAAGTGTAGCCGTCGAACACCGCGCGCAACACAGGCGCAGGACTCGAGCCTACGGTTCCGTTGTTGAGATAGATCTCGTCGGCGGAAATCAGGAACTGCTTACGCAGCTCCGCCCAGTAAGCTTCCTCGTTGGCCTTGAACTGCGCTGGATTGGGGAGGGCTGTGGGAATGTTCTGGAGCTGTGCGAACAGATCGTTGTGAAAAGCAAGCGCGGCAGCCAGCCCCGTAGTCGTGGCGAGAAAGCGGCGACGATCGAGCAAGAGAACCTCCGATCAGGAAGCGCTCCATCGTATGACTCCGCGCCGCTTGCGGCAAGTCTGAATGCAGACACTTCGAAGCTGCCGGGTTCCCTAGATCACGCGGACTCGCCTCTACCGGACCGTCCGCGTCAGCCGATGCCATAACCAATACAACCCTTGGCCTCTCAGGCAGCGTCTCAGTTTGGGGATTTTCGCCGAATGCTGACGCACGTAAATCGGTTGGGTCGACGTCTCCAGACACTTTCCTTCACCGTCCTTGCCGTTTCGCTGGTACTTGTATTCAGCGCCTGTGGAATCTGGCAAGGTACCGTAAAGTCAGTTACTGCGACACTCACAGGGAGTCCGACCACCGTCGCCGCGGGACAAAGCGCAACCTTGTCGTGGACCACGGCGAACGCAACCTCGGCGCAGATCGACAATGGAGTGGGTACAGTTACTCCGGTCGCCGCAGGCAGCATAACGGTGACTCCGGCGCAGACTACGACTTACACCATCACGGCGACCGGCTTTGACGCCGCCAAGGGCACCGCAACGGCAACGGTCACAGTCGCTCCGCCACTGGCAGTGGCCATGACCGCTTCCCCGACGACCATTCTCGCGGGAAATTCCTCCACGCTGACCGTGACCGCTACCAGCGCTACTCAAGTAGTCATCACCGATAACACAGATTCCAACAGTTACACGCTTCCGGGAAGCGGAGGCACGCAGGTTGTCACCCCGAAGGCTACGACTACCTACACGGCAACGGCCACAGGTGCGAATCAACAAACCGCGACAGCCACGGCTGTGGTCACGGTGACGCTGGGAACCGTAAAGAGCATCAACCATGTGATCTTCATGATGCAGGAGAACCGCACCTTCGATACCTACTTTGGCATGCTGAATCCCTATCGCCAGCAGAACAACTGGAATGTCGGCGACGATGGCATGACCTACAACGTCGATGGCATCGATGACAAGCTATCGAAGTTCACCAACGAAGATGACGAGCATACGGTCTTTGGGCTGTTCAAATTCCACAGCACCTGCATCGATGATGAGACTTCCGCCTGGCTGGAGAGCTATGGCGACGTGAGTCGCTACAACTTCACCCTGCAAAGGCCAATCTTGATGGACGGTTTCGTGCACACTGCGGAAGGCTACGCCAAGAGCGGCTCCGGCGATGGCACCTTCACCGATCTCGTAGGCCAGCGCGCCATGGGATACTACGATCAGGACTACCTGAACTACTACTACTTCATGGCATCGCAATTCGCGCTGAGCGACCGCTGGTTCTCGCCGGTATCGAGCAAGAGCACCCCCAACCGCATCGCCACTATGACCGGAGGCACGACCCAGGGTTTGGTTCGCGATCCTTTCGTAGACGACCAGTTCACCACCACATTGGCCATTCCTACCATCTTTCAGAAGCTGGACGCGGCTGGCGTCTCGTGGAAGATCTACTACTCCATTACGGAAGGTGGCTGCACAGAACAGGACGGCGATTGCGGCAAGAAGACTGGTCTAGCCGACTATCCGGTAACTACTTTCTCCGACTTCGGTTATTCGGGGAAATATGTTTACCCCAACCCCAATCACAACGCTTGCGTGCCGCCGACGGTGGGATCGCAGCAGGCGGTCGGCGATGCCACCAATTCGTTCTGTGTCGATCCCAACCACATCGCACCGCTGGCGCAGTATATGACGGACGTCGCCAACGGCACGCTGCCCAGCTTCGCCTATATTGAAGCGCAGTATGGTGCGAGCGATGAGCATCCCGGGTCTGGACAGTCCATCCTTAAGGGGCAAGTGCAAGTCGCTTCCATCATCAACGCGCTCATGCAGAGCCCCTCGTGGAGCGACAGCGTGTTCTTCCTGAGCTATGACGAAGGAGGCGGTCCGTTCGAGCACGTGCCTCCGGTTCAGCAGCACTCTAACGACAACACCGACACCTCTCTGGGCACAATTCCGGATATTGCGACCATCTCGGTGAATCCGGACGGCTACGTACCTTGTGTTCCGCAAGGCACCACGACCACCAACTGGGTTCCGACTTTGCATTGCGATCTGAAGCTCGACGATCCCGGCGCCAATCCGAATGATGCTCCTGCGATACAGGGTTTCGCCGCGCAGCTGGGCTTCCGGTTGCCCAACATGGTGATTTCTCCCTTCAGCCGTAGACACTACGTGTCACACATTCCGATGGATCACACAGCGATCATCCGCTTCGTGGAAGACCGCTTTATCGGAGACGGGACGTACCTGACAAAACGCGATGCCGCCCAGCCCAACCTGCTGGACTTCTTCGACTTCGTTGGGGTTCCATGGGCAACGCCGCCGACCCCGCCAGCTCCACTCGCCAACGATCCTTCACTCTGCACACCTACATCTATGTGAGCTGACAATTCTGGAGAAGAACAAGAATGCCGCCTTCAGGTTCTGGGCGGGATTGTGGTTTGGTCGATTCGGTTATCGCTTGCAGCGACAAACTTCTCCAACCAGGACTGCGGTCCCTGATCGGCTAGCAGGCACTTTGCAGGAGCACTGCGACGATTGCATTGTGATCGTAGACCACTCGCGCCTGGCAATTGCAGGTCTTGCCTTTGTAGACCACCTGCGACGATCCGGGATGCTGGTCGTCGGTCTCGCGCTTGGAACGTTTCCACTGGATGCCGCAGCCATTGGCTCCGTAAAGGTCTTTCTCGGCCGCCTTCAGCAAGGCAAGCGCGCTGTCGGAGGTCAAACCGGGGAGCTGCATCCGCTGCTCGGAGTACTCGATACTCGAATCAAAGTGAGCGTCCAGGCGGGCATCGCTGCGAAAAGTGTAAGACAGGCTCATGTTCTGGTCGTCGATACTCTTCCGGCACGATTGCGGATTGCCAAGCTTGCTCACCAGCTCGCGGTAGAAGACTCCAGACTCGACTGTCTTCTGGTATTGGCGGAAGGCACTCTGCCGCGCCGCCGGGATTTCCGACAAGGCGTTGGGCGAACAGGAGGAGTTTGGCGCTTGGTGGGCGAAGGCCAGCGAGGACGCGGTGAAACCCAGCAGCAGGCAAATTGTCAGGACGCGCAAGAGCTCTAGAACTGTGCGTGCCATCGCACCAGCCCACCTTCCTTGTCCAGAAACTTTCCGCCTGTTTCCTTGGTCAGCTCACGCAGCATGTGCTTGATTTCCTTGGCATCGTTGGTGACCGGCTGAACGTCAAAAGCGTCGCCCGACAGGTGCTTGCTCACCTGCGCAAGCTCCTTGTCCGTCAGGCCATCCAACACGCTCTTCAGACCAGCGGCGATCTCGGCCTTGGTTTTCTTCTCGGGATGATCGTCCACCCATTTCTGACAGGCCTTGATGGCTTCGCTGCTGTGGTAGGTCTGCTTGATCCACTTACGGTTGAGCACCACATTGCTGGCCATCGCCCTGGCTTGCGCGGCTTTATCGCGCCGCCCGCTGGTGAAGACGATGTTGGGAAACTTGGCCTTTAGTCGGTAAGCCGCCTTCTTCGCTTTGTCGGAAAGGTCCAAGGCCTCGATGTCCGGATCCTTGTCCTTGGAACTTCCCGCCGATGCAGCCGGCGTGCTTGCCACTACACCGAACTGGCTTGGCATGACGACGCTCGACTTGTCGCCGATAAAGTAGGCATCGAGGCCCAGAACTCCCGGACACGGACCGCAGACATCATACTCGGGGTTGATGCCGAGCGGGATGGCATTGGTGAACCCGCCCGGGCCGCCTCCACCGGCAGGGGAGTCGTTGTGCGCTTCGGCCACGCCCGAATACGACTTTCCGCCATGCTTGGCGGAGTGCTTTCGATGGAACATGCACGTCCCTCCCGGTTCTCCGGTCCTGAACCTCGATCAGCCCGTGACCACCAGCTTCGGCTCCCAGAATACGTTACGACCTTATCTATTGCTTGATCTATTGCTTGGTCGCCGTGAACTTGCTGGTCCGGTCATGCAGCTTGTCGTCGACCACGATGGTCATGGTCTTTCCGTCCGCCGAGACGCTCATCTTGGCGATGGAAATCGGCTTGCCGTCGCGATAGTCGGTCTCTTCGACACTGTCTCCGACGCGTTTCAGCGAGACCGTGGTAGTTCCGGGATCGCCGACGTACGGAACTTGCGGCCCTCCCAGCTTCGCCGTATACGACTGTCCGGTTGGCGTGCTGAGGCTCAAGGTGTCGGCGTCCACCGCCTTGTAAGTGAAGAGGAGCCCATTCTCCGAGCCCTCGGCTTTGCGCACGCGCCACGAGCCAGAGACGGCATTTCCCGAGGGAACCTTGCCGACCCGGGTAAACATGGCTTGCCCCTTCACCGGGCCGCCGCTGGGCTGTCCGTTGTCCACCCAATCGATGGTGAGAGTCTTGCCGTCGCTGGAGACGGTGTATTTCGAGGTTCCCACTACTTTGTCGCCGCGCTTTTCGGTCTCGTCGATCGAGTGATCGTCCACGATCTTTACGGACATGGTGTCGTAATAAGGATGACCGGTAACTTTCTGGTCTTCTCCGTCGGCCTTAATCTCGATTTTGGGAACGCATGAGTCGCAGCGAAACCTTCCGTTCTCGACTTCGTAGACATCGGGCTTTTTGCTGAACTCGGCTTTGTCGATATCGACCTTCCAGGTCCCGTCAAACGGGCTTTGCGCCAGTGCCAGCGCGGGCAACAGCAGAAGCAATGCAAAGAAGAACTTCTTCATGAGGATTTCCTCCGCGAGGGAATTGCGGCGCGAATTATACCGCTGACGGGAAGTACTTAGAAAGGCGCAAAAGTCGGTGAGGGTTTCGATAACGGTGGTGCGGCTACAATACGTTGGTGCCAGCGGCGCACCTGCGCGATGTATTCAACGGTCCCACGAATGTTCGCTCGCCGCACCAACTGGAATCTCGCCGCCAACCGCTACAGCTGCGCGCTGGAGGAGCATCGTCGCGCGGGCAGGGAAGTGCTCGACCTGACCGCGTCCAATCCTACGGTTATCGGACTGCGGTATCGCGAAGAGGCGTTGCTGAATGTGCTGACTCATCGCGAGGCGATCATCTACGAGCCGCAGGCGAAAGGATTGCTGGTGGCGCGCGAGGCAGTCGCCGACTACTATGCCGAACGTGACAGCCATGTCTCGCCTGACGATCTCATCCTCACCACCAGCACCAGCGAAGGCTACAGCTTCGTCTTCCGCCTGCTCTGCGATCCGGGCGACGCGGTGCTGGTGCCGTCGCCGAGCTATCCGCTGTTCGATTTTCTTGCCGACCTGCAGGACGTCAAGCTAATTCCCTATGAATTGGTTTATGACCACGGATGGCAGATTGACTTTCATTCCTTGGGATTGGCTCTCGACGGCGCGAGTGCGCAAGGCGTGAGCTGCCGAGCCGTGCTGGTGGTTCATCCCAATAATCCAACGGGGTCGTATGTGAAGCCGCACGAAGCGGAACAGCTGAGCCGTATATGCGCGGCAAACCAGATGGCCATCATCGCTGACGAAGTGTTTCTGGATTACCAGCTCGACGACACAGTGGAGCCGTTCACCTTCAGCGGGTCGAAGGATCAGCTAGATCCGGTTTGGCGCCGAACGCATCCCGTAGAACCGGCCGGACACGGAGCCGATCGGGTAGAGCCGGCCTTCAGGCCGGCGTCAGCAGATCCAAATCACATTTCTGGGGCTTTAGCCCCTGCGCAATCCGCTCTGACGTTTACCTTGAGCGGCCTGTCCAAGATCTCCGCGTTGCCGCAGATGAAAGTCGCATGGATCGCCGTCAGCGGTCCTGAGGAGCTGAAACGCGAGGCGCTGGCTCGCCTGGAGGTCATTGCCGACACCTACCTGTCGATGAATGCTCCTGTTCAATGGGCGGTTCCCGCCATGCTCGAGGAGAGGCGGAATGTTCAACCGCAGATGCTGGCCCGTATCCGTCAGAACCTGGCGGAACTGGATTCGCAGCTCGCGCGCCAGACTCTATGTCGGCGGCTGGCGATCGAGGGCGGATGGTATGCGGTGCTGCGCATTCCTGTGACCGGCTCGGACGAAGCCTTCGCGATTGAGCTGTTGAAAAAAACTGGGGTGCTGGTTCATCCCGGGCACTTCTACGATTTCGCTGGCGAGGGATTCATCATTGTGAGCCTGATCACGCCGAGGGAGGAATTCGCCATAGCGATCGAGCGGTTCATCAGATTCGTAAACGGAATGTGACAAGTGGGCGGGATTTCCACAAACTCGCGGAAACGATTCCGCTAGACGTGGTACCCATCTTGGCAGTATCTTCAGCAATTGAATTTACGGCTCCTTAGGAGCTTTGGCAGTTAACCCTCTTCCCTTCGTCGAGAAGCTTGATTTTCGCTGGTAACTTTCATCAGTCCCATCCGTGTCGCGGCGGAGGTGAAATGAGCCAAGGGTTTCCACCATTCCAAAAAGTTAAGGCCTTATTCTGTCAGTTCGCAGGGGCGACCCGGTTGCCGGCAACCGCTCTTTCGCTGCTGCTGCTGATCGGTCTGACCGCTCCCGGCTCCCGTGCCCAGGAGGCCAAGTCCGGAACGACACCGCCCGCCGCTCAGTCCGCAGCGAGCGGGTCGTCCGCCGCCGCGGGTGGGTATGCTCCCAACGACGCGTGCCAGGCATGTCACCAGGAGGTCTGGGAAAAGCACTTCGCCAACACTCCGCATTCGGCGCTGCTGAAAGGCGACCAGCACGGATGCCAGGGGTGTCACGGCCCGGCGCAGGCGCATATTGATGGCGGCGGCGATGTCACCAAGATCATCCGTTTTGAAGAGCTATCACCGGCGAAGGCAGCGGCGATTTGCCTGGGCTGTCACCAGTCCTCGCTGGAGACGCAGAACTTCTCCCAGTCAGCCCACCTGAAGAACGGCCTGAGTTGCACCTCGTGCCACGATCCTCACGCATCCAAGGACGTCAACTTCCTGCTGGTGAAGTCGCAGACGGAGTTGTGTTTCAGTTGTCACGGAGCGCAGAAGGCGGAGTTCGCGCGGCCCTTCCGTCATCGCGTCGATGTTGGACTGATTCAGTGCAGCGATTGTCATAACCCTCACGGAACGCAGCATGGTGGGCAGTTGCGCACCGCAGCCGGACAGTTCGCAGTCTGCACCAAGTGCCACACCGACACCATGGGCCCGTTCGTGTTCGAGCATGCCCCTGTGAAGACCGACGAAGGCTGCCTGAGCTGCCATACGCCGCATGGCTCGGCCAATCCGCGGTTGTTGCAGGTGAACAACGTCAACTTTCTTTGTCTCCGTTGCCATACGCCGAACATGAACGGGGCTGCTGGTCGTCCCCTCGGACCGAATCACGATCAGACAGCCAAATACCAGGCGTGCACCATGTGCCACACCCAGATTCATGGTTCCAACTTCAGCGCGGTCTTCTTCCGCTAGTTGCGAGGCATGCGATGTGTCTGAAAAGAAAATCTCGGCGCTTCTCTGGTACGGCTCGTGGTACTGACGGCGGTTGGCTTGTCGCTGTCGGCTTACACTTTCGCGCAGAGTTCCGGACAAACGACATCGGCTAGCTCAGGCACGCCGGCGAGCGGCGATGTTGAAGGCAAGGACATTGGCGGCTTCCATGTCACGCAATCGATCGATTTCGGCGGCCGCATCTCGTCGGTAACCGGCAGCCAGGCAATGTATGACACGCTGGTCGATCAGCAGAGCGGCGCTCGCATTCTGGACCAGGCGCTCACCATGCAGTCGATCACCCACGAGGATTGGTTCGATACCTTGACCTTCAACAGCTTCGGCTGGGGAGGCGATCCCCAACAGGCCGCCCGCATGAATGTGTCTAAGTATGGGTGGTACCGGTTCAGCGGCAGTTACCAGCACATGGAGAACTATTTCGATTACGACCTCTTCGCCAACCCGCTCAACCCGCCCACCGGGACTCCGTATATTCCGATTCTCAATTCGCCCCACACCTATTACGATTCGCAGAACCTTTACAACTACGACCTGGTGTTATTCCCCATGAAGCGGCTCTCGTTCCGGGCTGACTACAACCGCAACCGCATCATCGGGCCTGCCTTTAGTAGCGTTCACGAGGGTACCGACGCACTGGAAAATCAATACTGGAACGACACGTTGAACGGGGTTCGCGTCGGAGCCGACTTTCGGATGACCAAGAGAACTACGCTGAGCTACACGCAGATGTGGCAGTTCTACTCGGGGACTTCGAACTACACGCTGAATCCCTTCAACTCATGGCCACTCGCGAATGGAACCCCGGTTTCCCTGGGGCTGCCGTGGTTCAACGGCGGGAGCCCGTGCAGCGCGCCGCTGAAGAATGGCATCGCCAATCCCTCATGCAACGGTTTCTTCAGCTCGAACTTTTATGAGGCAACCAAGACGTCGATCCCGACCGAGCAGGTCAACCTCAGGTCATCGTCCCTTAAGTGGCTCGACTTCAACGGACAGTACCAGTACAGCCATGCTCATTCCGGCGCGCCCATTTATGAGACCTTCTCCGGGCTGAGCAGCCGAAGCGGCGTGCTTGCCTATAACACCTATGGCAGCGGCTCGAGCTCGAAATGGAATTCATCCTCGGCCGATCTGACCGCCACGTTCAAGATTAATGAGAAGTTTAGACTGATGGAAACGTTCCAATTTCGTAACTTCAGTGTTGCAGGATCGCTGCAGGATTCGGAAGCCAGTTTCTTCGGCGCAGCCAGCGGGGGTACGGCTACGTTACTCAGCTCGGTTGCGTTTTTTCCCGCCTACGATTCTGCAGCACAGCTCGTCTTCTCCGGCCGACATCCTCAACGAGCAGTGGGTGAACATGGTCGGCCAGGATATGAAGGAGAACGATTTCCAGGCGCTGTATGACATTTCGCGATTCTTTGGAGTGCGTGTCGGGTTTGTCTGGACCAACAACATTATTCAGCCGGGAGATACCTTCAACGGCTCCATGGGCGACATTTACTACCCCAACAATCCCAATCGCGGTAACTGCGTTGGGCTGCCTTTGAACGCTGACGGAAGCTGCACCTTCGTCGGCGTGCTCGCGCCCTGGGGCTCGCCCACCACAGAGATCAACCAATACGCCGGGGTATTGGGCGCGTGGTTCCGCAAGGGAAGCACCCTGCATGCCAACGTTGATGCCAAGTTTGGCGGCGCCGACAACTGGATCTACCGCACCGATCCGCTGAGTTCGTTCAAGATCTCCGGGAATGTCTCGTACTCTCCGCGCCCGTGGATGACGGTGGGCGCGAACCTGCTCTTTCAGCAGGCCAAGAACAACACCAGCGACATCGACTACAACCAGCACAACTACTCGACGTCGCTGAATGCCATGATCAATCCCAACAAGTACTGGGGCATCGACATGGCGTATAACTTCGACGCCATTCAGCAGAACATGTTCCTCTGCTATTCCGGAACGGTCAACCCGCCCGACACGACCACGTGCGCCGGGGATCCGTCGCTGCTGCAAACGTACGGTTTCTATAACACTCACACCCAGTATGGATACTTCGCGCTAACGCTGACGCCGGTTCAGCGTCTCACCATGCGGCTGGGATACAACGTGGTCAGCAATCAGGGCAATACGACAAACCTGAATCTCCTGTTACCGTTGGGCCCTCTGTCATCGACCTATCAGTCGCCGCTGGCGGGGCTCACCCTCAATCTCCATAAGAACATAGCCTTCAAGGCGGACTGGAATTACTACCAGTACGGCGAAGACTCTTTCGTCGGTCCGACGGCGCCGCGGTATTTCCACGCCAACAACACGACCTTGGCGTTGCGGTATGCATTCTGAGGGACGTCTCCCTACCTGTAATCTCCATCCATAAGCGCCGCCAACTCGTGACTATTCATGTTTTACTTTAAGAAGTGATGCATTTTCCTTCAGGGAACGAGTCTCCCCCAGCTCGCGTACAATGCCCCAGCGGGGAGAAGCTATGCGGAAGAAATTAGGCTACGTCGGCCGTGCGACGCTCAACCTGATCGCCGTCCTGATTGTGGTGTTTGGATTTCAAGCAGCAATTCGCGGACGCGTGCCGGATGCGCTCGGGCTGGGCTTGATGCTGGTCGTCTTGATCATCACCTATCTCGCGGGCGTGCGCTGGATCGAGCGGCGCCAGGCGACGGAACTGACTGCGCGGGAGGGTCCGCGCGAGTTTGGGGCCGGAGCTGCCCTGGGCCTCGGACTGTTTACAGCGGTGATGCTCATCCTGTGGATCGCACGAGCTTACCAACCCACGGGATGGGGAGGCTTCCGCGGGATCGCCTCGGGATTCCTGTTCGCTTTGATGGCAGCGGTGCTGGAGGAAATTCTATTTCGCGGCCTGCTGTTTCGCTTGCTGGCCAAGATCTTCGGCACGTGGGGAGCGTTGGCCATTACGTCGGTCTTGTTCGGCGCTGCTCATGCCTTCAACCGGGGCGCAACGGTATGGAGCTCGTTCGCCATCGCCCTGGAGGCCGGCATGCTCTTGGGCGCAGCCTACGCAGTAACCCAGCGGCTGTGGATGCCGATTGGACTGCACGTGGGATGGAACTTCACCGAAGGCTCGCTTTTTGGCATGTCGGTTTCGGGACTCTCATCGACAAAGGGAGTGGTGTCGGGCACCCTGCACGGCTCGGCATTCCTAACGGGAGGTGCGTTCGGCCCGGAGGCGTCGATCGTGGCGGTGGTGGTTTGTTGCGTGGCGGCATTCATCCTCATGCGGCGCATACGACGGCTGGGACGCGTCGAGCCGCCTATCTGGGTGAGCCCTGCGGAAACCAGCGAGCCTTCCGTTCTGGCGGGATAGGCGCCCGATTCTGCTATCCTCGCCGCAATGGTGATCGCGCCCAATTCAGATCGCATCCGTAAACTGGTTCGGGTACGTGGCATCGTGCAGGGCGTGGGCTTCCGGCCTTTTGTTTACAACCTCGCGCGTTCGCTTGGACTGATGGGCTATGTGCTGAACTCCTCCGCCGGGGTGACCGTCGAGATTGAGGGCGGCGGAGATCAGGTTGAGGAATTCCTCTCGACGTTGCGCCATCAGCCTCCGCCGCTTGCGCAGATCGAGGAGTTCACTGTCTCCGACCTTGCGCCACTGGGGGATACGGACTTCGTCATCCGGCACAGTGTGGCGGAAGCCGGCGAGTTCGTACTGGTCTCGCCAGACGTGGCGACCTGCGACGATTGCTGGCGCGACTTTGGCGATCCGGCGAATCGGCGCTTTGGCTATCCCTTTACTAACTGCACCAATTGCGGCCCGCGCTACACCATCATTCAGGACATCCCCTACGACCGCCCGATGACGACGATGGCGTCGTTCCGTATGTGCGGGCCATGCCTGGCGGAGTACGAAGACCCCACCAATCGTCGCTTTCATGCGCAGCCAAATGCGTGCCCAGTATGCGGCCCGGCGCTGGCCCTGGCGCAATCGGGAACGACGTTTCCTGATGTTTCGTCCTATGACGCGGCGCGATCGCGAGAGATCATTCGCCGCGCGCGCGAGCTGCTGCGGGAAGGGAAGATCGTGGCAGTAAAAGGGCTGGGCGGATATCTGCTGGCCTGCGATGCGCAGAACGACGATGCCGTACGGCTGCTGCGTCAGCGTAAGCGTCGCAGCGACAAGCCGTTTGCGCTGATGGCGCGCGACGTCGCATCGGTCGAGTCGTTCTGCGTCGTCTCTGATGCCGATCGAAGCGCGCTACTCAGCCCGCGAAGGCCCATCGTGGTCCTGCCGCGGCGTGAGGAGGCGAACATTTCCGCTGCCATCGCGCCGGGGAACAAGACCGTCGGCGTCATGCTGCCCTATACGCCGCTGCATTATCTGTTATTCAGCGATTCGCCCGGATGATGCTTCCGAGTTCATGGCGCTGGTCATGACCAGCGGCAATATCAGTGAAGAGCCGATTGTCACCTCGAACGAGGAGGCCTGGCAACGCTTGCAGACGGTAGCGGACTGGTTCGTCTTCCACAACCGCGACATCTACATGCGGGCCGATGATTCCGTAGTGCGCACCTTCGATGGGCGCGAGCGCGTGCTGCGGCGCTCACGCGGCTACGTGCCGCATCCAGTGGATCTCGGCATGGAACTGCGCGAGGTTCTGGCTTGTGGTGCGGAACTGAAGAACACCTTCTGCTTGACGAAGGGCCGCTACGCGATCCTGAGCCAGCACATCGGCGATCTGGAGAACTACGAGACGCTGGTCTTCTACAAGGAGACGTTGGCGAACCTGAAGAAGCTCTTTCGCGTCGAACCTCAGGCGGTGGCTTATGATCTGCACCCGCGCTACATCAGCACCCAGTTCGCGGTCGAGCTACCGCTGGAAACGAAGATCGGGGTACAGCATCATCACGCGCATATTGCCAGCTGCATGGCCGAGAATCATCTGCGCGACAAGGTCATCGGCGTGGCCTTCGACGGTACCGGCTACGGTACGGACGGGAAGATCTGGGGCGGGGAATTTCTGGTGGCAGATTTCGCCGGCTTCGAGCGACGCGCCCACCTGCGCTACGTGCCACTGCCCGGCGGCGACGCGGCAGTGCGCCACCCGTGGCGAGTGGCGCTCAGTTATTTGCGCGAAGCGTTCGGTGCGGCCGCAATACCGGATTTGCCGTTTCTCGCGCAGGTTCCGGCTCAGCACGTGTCGCTGGTCCGCTCCATGCTGGATCGCAACATCAACTGCTTCGAAGCCTCTTCCATGGGTCGACTATTCGACGCGGTGGCAGCGCTGATTAATCTGCGGCAGGAAGTGAACTTCGAAGGGCAGGCAGCGATTGAGCTGGAAATGATAGCGGACAGCACGGTCGCAGACCGTTACCGTTTCGAGCTCAGCGAGGGTGAGCCGGTGCAGCTGGACATGCGGCCCATGATCGAGGCGGTGGTTCGCGATGTGCTGGATGCCAGGCCTGCCGGCTATATCGCGGCGCGTTTCCACAACACCATCGCCGCGTTAATCGTGGAGGTCTGCGAACAGATACGGCGGGATGAGCATCTTGACCGTGTTTGTCTCAGCGGAGGAACCTTCCAGAACATGCTCTTGTTGCGCCGTGCTACGTCCGACCTGCGCGGGCGCGGCTTCGACGTTTATCTGCATTCGGTGGTGCCGCCGAATGACGGAGGGATCTCGCTGGGCCAAGCGGTGATCGCCAATGAAACGTTGCGGGGATCCTAGGCACTCACCGGGAATGGAAGGACGCAGTTGCGTCTTGACACCAACAAGCAAGCAGGTAAACTCTGGAAGCTTCTTTACGGGCCCATCGGCAAACTTCTTGGCAGGAGATATCGAATGGCTATGCCGCGATGTATGTGGAGGCTTCTTCCGTTAATGACGGTGGGAATGCTGCTTTCTACTGTCAGTGCTCATGCCCAGTGGGTGATGGTGGCCAAGGCGGTATCGGGCCGGGTGCAGCAAATGAGTCATAAGCCGGCCAATGGTGGAGACGGCTTTGATGTCGCCACCGTGGTTCTGGAGGCTCCGGCGGACAAGGTCTATTCAACGGCGCTTACCGCACTGAAAGCGCATGCCGGAATCACCGTAACTGCGAGCAATGACAAGCAGCGCAAAATTGAATTCACCAACGGCACGCAGGTTGCCAGCCTGCAGGCGCAGTCACTGGGCGACAAGATCAGCCAACTGGTGATCGCTTCCACGCTCACGTCGTCCCAACCAAGCGCAACTTCGCTGGTGCTCCAGGGCGTGCTGAAGGTATGCTCCGACATGAAGGTCGATTGCACTGTGGAAGGGGATTGACGGGAGTGGCCAGAGCAGATTGTGAGTTGCCGGGTTACCGGTAGAGCGTGCCTTCAGGCACGCGTCTATGCGCGTGGCCTTCCTGTTTGTTTTTGGCGTCTATTTGGAGCGCGTCCTGACGTGGCAGAGGCCGGCCGCTTAACGTTGTGATTACGAGTGCCGGATTTGGGGTGAGAGATCTGCTTTCTGCTAACGCTAGCTGACAGCAGATCCCTCGCTGCGCTCGTGATGACAAATCGGCCGCACTCCGCGTCTGTGGCGTGTCTTACTGCACGCGCTTCGCGTAGTTTGAGTTGCTGGTGGTCACCTGCAACTGCTTGGCCGTGGCGTCGAGCACGGTTTGCGCCGGATAGTTGGTTCCGTCCGGCAGGCTGGCGAACTGCACCGCCAGGGTCACAACGTCCTTGGCTTGATCCAGATAGGTATTGACGTTGAGCGACACAATCTTCTTGGTGGCGCTGTCGAAGGTGACTGTCATCTGGTCGCCGACCTGAGCGTAGTTCTTGAAGACCAGCTGCGCCTGGTTTGCTCCCAGGGTGGAAGTAATCGAAACATTGCCCTTCTGGTAGGCCTGTTGCATGAGTTGCGGATTCGGAGGCACATACATAGCAAGCAGGCCCTTGACGTCCTGCATATAGTCCTTCATCTCTTCGGTCTTCTTCGCCACAATATGCTGCTTAAGCTTGCCACCTTTGCCGCCCTGCGGCTCCGGAGGCGGGCCGAGCGGCGTCTTTTCCACCTGGCCGTTAGGGCCGTACTGGCAGGAGAAAGCACGCGGCGGTTTGGCTTCTCCTTTCAGCGTCACCTGCTGTGTCTCCAGCCAGGTGTACTGGTGAAGTTTTTGTTTGTTGACGGTGGCCGATTGCTTAAGCTTCTGGAGCATCTGGGCCTTGTCAGGGGATTGCGCTGCGGCCGTCACCGCTACAGCGCCGGTGATCAACAAAGTTGTGAGGGTGCGAAGGGTTGCACGTTTCATGAATCATGTCTCCTTGGAAATCTGTATGCGTGATTATCAGATTGGGGTAGAGGAGCCCTCGTAGGTCCGCCTCGCCGATTCTGCATCGTTGAGGCCTGCAGGCACAAGGTAGCCTGCCAGCAGCGGTGGTGCCGACACCATTTTTTAAACATTGCTAATCGCCGCTCGTTCCGGCGGTCTCGGCTCCGAGTGGCGCTTCCGCCTTTTCACCTTCTTCGCCCCACTTAAGGATTTTCAGGTCGAGCACAAAGATCGAGTAGAACACAGGCACCATCAGAAGAGTAATAAAGGTCGCCACCGTAAGTCCTCCGATCTGGGCATAGCAGAGCGGTTGCCACAGCGGGCCGCCATGCAGCGCCAGCGGGAACAGCGCCAGCACGGTCGCTCCAACCGTAATCATCACCGGGCGAAGTCGAATGATGCCGGCGTCGATGACCGCCTCCTCGAACGGCTCGCCCTTGGCGTGCATCTCCTCAATGAAGTCGAACAGTACAATCACGTGGCTGACGATGACACCGATGAGGCTGGCGATGCCGAGGAATGCCATAAAACCGAATGACGTGTTCATGACCCACAGGGCAATGAGAGCCCCGGCAACTCCATAGGGAGCGGCCGCAAATACGAGGAACGGTTTGATAGCGTTGTTGAACTGGAAGAGCAGGGCTAGATAGATGCCTGAGACCGACACGAGCAACACTACGGCAAGATTGCGGAAGCCGACCTGCTGCTTGTCATACTCTCCGCCAACGGTCACGCGGTAACCGGGAGGCAGATTGTTCTGCAACTCACGCAGCTTGGGCAGGGCGACGCTGGTGATCTCAGAAGGCAGATGGCCGGGGGCAGGGAAGGCGTAAATCGACATGGAACGGAAATGGTCGAGCCGCACAATGCGGTCGGTTGCCATCGAGTTCTTGATGTCGGAGATCTGCACCAGTGGAATTTTCGTCGAGCTTTGCGATCCATAGACGTAGAGATTCTGAATGTCAGACAACCGGGCGCGCTCGTCCATCTTGAGGCGGGCAACCACGGGAATGTTCTTGTCCCCATCCTGCAGCGAAGTGACCGGTGTGCCGCTCATGGCGCTGGTGGCGGAGTTGGCCACGTCCATGTTGGTAATGCCCGCGAGGTTGGCGCGATCCGGATCGACTACCAGACTGACCTGCGAGCTCTCAGCGTCCCACTCGTTGCGGACTCGCACGGCTTCGGGCGCCGATTGCAAAATGTCGATGACCTGGTTGGCCAAGTGGCGCAAGGTCTGAATGTCCTGCGCGCTGCCGGCAGTACCAACGTCGGCCAGGCTGGTCACGCGAATCTCGACCGGATAGTTCACCGGGTTGGTCTGGAGCTGTCGCAGATCGATGCGCACGCCGGGTATTGTGGCAGAAAGAACGGGCTGCACTTGATCGACAAAGGCGGGCGTGATGTCCTTGTCTGTCAGCTCGACCAGCACCTCCGCGTAGTTGAGCTGCTGCGGTTGCGGCGACAAGGAGAACCAGAAGCGCGGGCTTCCTCCGCCCACCCAGGTCGTTACATAACGCAGGATATGCGAGGGAGTGCCGTCCTTGTCAGGATGTTTCTTACCCCAGACGTCCGCCTGGTCACGGATGACTTTTTCCACCTGTTGAGCAGCCTGGTTCGTGGCTTCGAAATTCGCATCATTGGGGAGCCACACATCGGCGTATGACCAGTACTGCACATCATCGGGGAAGAAGGAAGTCCGCAGTTGCTTAAACAGAAAGCCGGCCAGCAACAAGAAGGCCAGGGAGCCGATTGCGACCTTCCAGCGATGGTCGATGGCAAACTTCGCCACGCTGGCATACTTGCCGGTGAAGCCGCTGCTGCGGCGCACCTCGATCGGCTTCTCCGGCTCTTTGTCAGGCCGCAGAATGTAATAACCCAGCAGCGGGATGAACGTCATTGAAGCCAATCGAGATGCGATGAGCGCGCAGGTCATCACGATGGGAAGGCTGTAGAGGAACTCTCCGGTGTTGCCGGTGACCAGCAGGAAGGGGAGGTACGCGACGATGTTGGTAATCGTTGCGTACATGATCGCGGTGGCGATTTTCGTGGGACCAAGCCACGGCGCGACAATGCGCGGCTGTCCCTCGGCCAGCATGCGTTTGATCGAGTCGCCTGCCACCACAGGGTCGTCCACCAACAAGCCCAGCGCGATGATCAGCGACGCCACCGATACCTGCTGGATGTCGATGCCGAGGATGTAGATAAAGCCGAACGTCAGTGCGAGTGTGATGGGGATCGAGATCGCCATGAGCAGCGCTGAACGCCACTCCCAGAAGCCGATCAGCGATACGATGACGACCAGTCCAATCGCCTCGTAGAGCGCGTCCATGAAGAGATCGATCTGCTCCTTCACCTGGATGGGCTGGTCGGAGGTGTGGACCATGACGAGATCGTCAGGCAGGTACCGCTTGACGCTCTCCATCTTCTCCTGCACGTGACGGCCGAACATATCGACTTGCTGGCCATTACGCATGTAGACGGCGAGGGTAACCGCGCGGCTGCGAATCCAGCTTCCGTTCTTGTCACGCCAAGTCAGGTAGTTGAGGTAACTCGGCGGACTCTGGTAGGCGCGCGAGATATCGACCAGGTCGCGCAAGTAAACCGGACTGTTGGAGGCCGACACTCCGATAATGACGTCCCCGATCGCCGTGGCGTCAGGGAATAGTCCGGAGGGATTGATGGTCAGATCTTTAGGCCCAACCTCGAGCGATCCCGCGGGCAGGGTGATGTTCTGCGCGCTCAGCACATCCTTCAGCTTCGAGGGGTCATAACCGTACTGCGCCAGCCGTTGCTGCGAGTAGTCGAGATAGATCTGCTCGGCCAGAACGCCCGAGCGCGAAACCTTCGAGGTCTCCGGCACTCCCTGCAGAGTGCGCTGAATCAGGTCGGTGTAGTTGTCCAGATCGCGATAGGAATACTTAGGTCCGGCGACCTTCTGCAACTCAGCTTCGGTATCAGCCGGGTCGCGGATAATGGCAGGTCTCCACGCGTCGGGATGAATCTCCGATCGATGGAGATTGGCCTGAATCAGTGTTTCGCCGCGCTGGCGGATGGTTGCATCGTCAAACGAGGTGGTGGCGTCGAGACCAACGTAGCCCGGCCCTTCGAAGAAGCGCAGATCATTCAGCGTCTTGTTGCGGGCGGCAATGCGAGCGATGTTTTCGAAGTCGGTCCGCACCGGTCCGGCGGCAACGGACATGGGAAAGGCGTAGATCACACTGACGCGCGGCTGCGGCGCATTCTTGGGCAGCTCGGCGCGGGTTCTCTCAATGGCTTGGCGTATGGCGATTGCACGCAGGGCCACGTCGGTCGGAGACGCCATGGGGCTGGCCACCGTCAGCATGAGGGCTGCAGTGTCGCCGAAGCTGCTGTTGAACTGAATCGGCCCTGCACCCCTGGGCAGGTTGAGCTGATTCAGCTTCAGGTTCATGTCAGAAAACTGCTGCTGCTTATCCTTAACGTTGTCGTTGAGCTGGATGTAGACGACGGAGAGACCGGGAAAACTGAGCGAACGAATTCCGAAGTCCGACGGGCTCGGCGGCTTGAGGGTAGAGTTGAGGGCCACAGCCTGTTCGATCGGCCGGGTGATCAGTTGCTCGACCTGTTCGGTGGTGGCACCGGGCCACGAGCATTGCGCCGACGCCACGCGCACCGGGATGTTCGGGTCCTTGCGTTTGGGCATGTTCTGATACCCGAACCATCCCCAGACGAAGGTCGCCAGCAGAAGAATCAGCGCCACCTGGCGGTGTTCGGTGAAGAACCTCGCCATGTTGTGCGTAGTTGCGATGATCTCGGCGTCGGATTTGTGGTGAGTCGCCATGATGAGTTGCCAGAGCTACGGAATCACCCGCACCTGCTGGCCGTTCTTGATCATGTTCGTGCCCGAAGTGACCACGCGGTCCTTTAAGTTAACGCCGCTCAGAACGGCGATCATGTCGCCATAGGTGTTGCCCAGAGTTACGTCCTGGGTATGGACTCTGACGGTATCGCCTGCACCTTCGGTAACGTAAACAGCGAATCCGTTGGGGCTGTCCGGACTGCGCACGACAGCGGTGAGCGGTACCACGGTCACGCCTCCCGGCGGTTGGGGAGCGCCGACGGTTATCGAGGCAATCATGCCCGCCTTCAACTGGTTCAGAGGATTATCGATGTGCACTTCGACGGAATATACGCGGCTCTTAGGGTCGGCGGCGGCCGAGATCGACGTAACATGCCCGTTAAAGCTGCCGGGCAGCGCTTCTGTCGTCACCGTCTGCTGGCTCCCGAGCTTCATTCGCCCGATTGCCGTATCGGGCACACCGAAGACCGCCTTCACCGAGCGCGTGTCCGCCAGTGTGAATCCGTTCGTGGCGGGCCCGACCAGCGTGCCGACATCCACATTGCGCTTGAGCACCCAGGCATCGAAGGGTGCGCGCAACTCGCAATAAGCGAGCGCAATCTGTGCTTCGGCGACCTGGGCCTTGGCGTTATCCACGGCAGCCTGGGTGCTGAGAACCTGGGCGTTGCTGTCGTCATAATCAGGCTGAGTGGCAGCATCCACTTTGTAGAGGGCAGAAACGCGCCCAAACGATAGCTTGGCCCGTTCGTTCTCCGCCTGCGACCTTGCTAATGAAGCCTTGGCTTGATCGAGCTTCTGCTGGAAGTCGTCCTGCTGCACCGTTGCTAAGACGGTACCCTTCTTGACGTAGTCGCCCTGGTCGATATTTCGGATGTGCCCATCGGCGTCGCGCACCTGCCGGATGCTGGCCAGATAGCCATTGGACTTGAATGACAAATCCACCTGCTGATAAGGCTGAATATTGGCCGAATAGGTGTTGCCGGGAGCAGTATTGATGTTTTGCACCTCTGCGGTGCGAACCGGCACCAGCGGCGCCGGCTCCGACGAGGTTTTGCTGCAGCCGGCAAGCAGCGCGGCCCCTGCTGCCAAAACCGCAACAGCGCCCGCTCGCCACCGAGTTCCGCTTCTCATATACATGGCTATCATTCCTCGCCGAGCGCCTTCTGGAAACTCGCCTTCGCCGTCCAGAATTTTGCCATCGCCTCGTTGTAATCGGCGTTAGCGCTCTCCACCGACGACTGCTGCTGCAACACATCGCGCAACAGGGCCGTCTTCTGCGAATACTGTTGGGTGACCTCGCGCAATTTTTCCTGCGACGCCTCGCGCTTGGCGGTCGCTACGGTCACTGCGACCCGGGCTTCCTGCAATGAGCGGTAGGTGGAGTTCACATTGATAAGAATCTGCGACTTGGTGTCATCAAGGCTCAACTTGCTCTCCTCGATGGCGATGGTTTTCTCGTTGACGTCGTGTTTGCGGCGTCCCCAGTCGAAGGGCTCCCAGTTGAACTCGAAGCCCAACCCCATCACATTGGTCGGCACGAAATTCACGCCGAAGGGCGACAGATAATGAAAGGATGCGCCCAGGTCGGGCAGGTATTGCGACTTCGCAAGCCGCTTGGCATTCTCGGCCTGCTTCACCGTGACTTCACTTTCCTTGACCTTGGGATTCTGCTCCAGGGCGACGGCTTGTGCGACCTGCAGATTCTGCTCAATTTCCGAGAGCTGCGTTGGATTGGCCGCACGAAACGTCGTATTGATATCCCGGCCTAGCAGGCTGTTCAAGGTCTCCTTGGCGGTCTGCAGCTTGTCCTGGTCCTGCAGCAACTTGAACTGTTCGTAGGCCAGCTTGGCCTTTACGTCCAGGCTCTCGGACTTGAGGACGACCTTTTCGGCGACATACTGGGTGGAGATGCGATCCAGCTCTTCGTATTGCTTGATGCTGGCCTGTGTCGCGTCGATGGAGTTCTGGATTTCCACGATGGTGTAGTAAGCCTGCCGTACCTGGTCGACCAGCGAGATGCGCTCCTCGGTCACCTTCAGCGCGGATTGCTGGACCTTGAACTCCTCGTTCTTGATGTACAGGTTGATCTTGTACAGCGTGAGCAGGGGCTGGGAGGCGCTGCCGACGACATACGCTGTTGGCTGGCTTGGCGTGGTGATCGGAGTACTGATCGCGGGAATGGGGCCAATCCCGGGATAGGTTCCGAACTGGCCTGCCGGTACGGTGAAGCTGATGGGCGCCAGCAACTGCGAAGCGAAGATGTACGTGCTGAACGAGGGGTAACGGCGCGTCTTCTCCGCGTCGAGCTTCTCTTTGGAACTTTCCAGCGCGAGAGAAACGATCTTTAGATTGCGGTTGTTAGCTACCGCGATCTGGACCGCTTGATCCACGGACAGAAGCGTCTCGGAAGCTGAAGGTTGCTCATCTCCGAAGCCGGGGAGGCTCTCGGCGCATGCCACGAGCGCTACCAGCATCCCGAAAAGTGCTACCGATCGAACCATGTGCTCCCGGGTGAGAACGTAACTGGAGCAGACACGAGCCATCGCTGGTGGAAAATCTCACAGCGTTTTCGCTCGTTCCACAAACTTGCTTGCAGACAGACAGCAGCCGCCAGGTTGCGACCGTCGCGCGTTCGAATCGGGCGCACCGTGCTTGTTTTCCCCGAAGGTGACGGTGAGAGATTGTATGTTGCACGTCGACTTCCCGTAAACCCTAAAGTCTTGCCTCCTGCAGTAGGGCATGAAGTTAAGATAAAGACAGACTTTGCCTTGTTCTCGGGTCAGGAGCCTTCTCAAACGGGGTGGAGAACCAACGCCGCCAGCCCAAAATGGGAGGGCGGGACGTTATAATATGAATACCGTGCTCAAGTATTCGATCGTCGTACCCTTTCACAACGAGGAACAGAACGTCACCGAGCTCTACGACCGGCTGAAGGTCGTCATGGAGGCCGCGGGCGAGCCATTCGAGCTGATTTTTGTGGACGATGGCAGCCGCGACCATACGTTCTCGCTGCTGCAACAAATCGCCGCCGTCGACCGCCGCGTGGTCGTGGTGAAGCTGCGCCGGAACTTCGGGCAGACTTCTGCGCTGGCGGCCGGTTTTGACCATGCCCAGGCCGAGTATGTGATCGCCATGGATGGCGATTTGCAGCACGATCCGCATGACATTCCGCTATTCCTGCAGAAGCTGCGGGAGGGCTATGACATCGTCAGCGGATGGCGTAAGGAGCGCATCGATAATTTCGTGATGCGGCGGATTCCATCGCGCGCCGCCAACTGGCTGATGGCCAAGCTGAGCGGGGTCGATCTGCACGACTTTGGCACCACCTTCAAGGCCTATCGGCGAGAAGTGGTGCAGGAAGTGCCGCTGTACGGCGAGTTGCATCGCTTCATTCCCGCGCTGGCGTCGGCCTATGGAGCGACGATTTGCGAGATCCCGATTCGCAACGTGCATCGCGAGCACGGCGAGTCGCACTACGGTATCTCGCGGACGTTGCGCGTCTTCTTCGACCTGATCACCATCCGCTTCCTGCTGAAGTACATGTCGCGTCCGCTGCACTTCTTTGGCACCTTCGGCGCGCTGAGTTCTGTGACTGGCGGCGTGCTGGCACTGTGGATGTTGGTCGAAAAATTCATTCGTCACGTCGACGTCATGGAGGAACACGGTCCGCTGCTGATCTTTGCGGCGGTGCTGATCGTGGCGGGCGTGCAACTGGTGGCCTTGGGACTGCTAGGTGAGTTGCAAGTCCGGCACTTCCATGAGCCCTCGAAGCGGGCGCCTTATACGGTTGATCGTGTGCTGCGTTCGCCCCACCCCGAAGAATCGACGCTGGCGGACTAACCTCAGTGGCCGGTGGCTAGTGGATAGTGGTTAGCAGAAGCCGGACTGTCTCGCGGCGGCGCGTAGTTTCCAAGATCGAGTGAGAGAGGGACGAGGCGTCGCCGCGGATGGCTGAGCCAGACTATCCACTACCCACTACCCACCATCCACTGACAGGCAAGTCCCATCCTTTCCGCGGCTACGTGCTTATCGCCGCGGCTACGTTTTTCTGGGGATTGTCGGCCACCATGGGCCGCGCGGTTTTCACCGGCAGAATTCACATTGCCGGCCGGCAGATTGCCCCCATCGATCCCCTCATCCTGGCCCAGAGCCGCACCACCATCTCGTGGCTGATTCTGGCCCCGATTCTGTGGATGGTGCAACGCCGTGCCTTGCGAGTCCGCCCCAGCCACGTTGCTCAGTTTTTCCTGCTTGGCATCGTCGGGCTTGCTTCGGCCAACTACTTCTACTATCTCTCGATCCAGAAGACCTCCGTCGCAACGGCGATCGTGCTGCAATACATCGCGCCGGTGTGGGTGCTGCTCTACATGGTGGCGCGGCAGCTGCAGCGCCCGACCTTACAGCGGGTCACCGGAGTGATAATGGCGGTCGTCGGCTGCGGTGTCGCGGTGGGGGAAGTCGGGGCTCGTGGCAACTTTCCCTGGCTGTTCTTCACCAACGCGCGCTTCAATACCGTAGGAGTGCTGGCAGCCGAGGTCGCGGCGGTGTCGTTCGCCTTCTACAACATTTATTGCCAGCACCTGTTGCAGCTCTACAAACGCTGGACAGTGCTGGTATACGCATTGCTGGGGGCCACGGTCTTCTGGCAGATCGTTAATCCGCCCTGGAAGGTTATTGCGCATCACTACGACGGCGGGCTGTGGCTGTTCATGACCGTGTTCTCGGTGACGTCGATGCTGATTCCGTTTTCGCTGTACTTTGCCGGATTGCAGCATCTCGATCCGACGCGCGCCATCGTCACCGCTTGCCTCGAGCCAGTTTGGGCGATTCTGCTGACCGCCTTGATTCTGGGAGAACTGGTGTCACGCATCCAAGTCGTCGGCATTGGAGTAGTGCTGCTGGCGACGATCCTGGTGCAGCGTCCCGATCGGAAGGGAAGTGGCGAGCCGGTCATTGCAGTCGAGCCGATCGAGTGATTAGGTCTGGGTGTGGCGCTCCCTATTTGCCTGAAGCGGTCTCCGCGAAGGTGTTGGGATAAGCGAAACGCCGTCCGCTAGCGTCGATCATGACTTTTTCGCGTGCCATCTGATTAGGCGCGAACACGTCTCTTCCGGCAACCGGCCAAGGAACCTGCACACCGGCAACCGCCGCAATCGTTGGCAACAGGTCGATCAACTGCACGTCCCTGTTTGAAATCCGCGCATCCGTTTGCCCCGGCAGCTTGATTAGAAGCGGCACGGGGAAAATCATGTCGGCATTGGCGGCGCTGAGCACCCGGCCCGGCGCTTCAACCTTCCAACTTACGCCATGATCGGAGGTGACGACGATGAGCGATTTGTCATACAGGCCAGCCCGTTTCAGCGTATCCAGAAAGTTACCCAATTCACGATCGACAAACTGAAGCTGCATCTCGTAATCGTTGCGCAGCCGCTGCACCAGTGCCGCGTTTCCGGCAAACGTCGGATCGAATCCGGCGGGCGAGGCGGGATGGATGCTTCCGTCGGGTCTCAGCATGTAGGGGGCATGCGGCAGTTGCAGGTGCATGAACTGCAGTGGCGGTCGCGCTCCGGAAGACGAGGTTGCGATCTCGGATAAAAAGTCGTGAAACCGCTGCTGCTCGTGCTGTAACCCGTCAGCCTCCATCTCGACCACCACGCTCTTGGGGGCAGCACGCAGCAGGTACAGCTTGAATACCGCGCTCACCAGATGACCGCGTTGTCGGGTCGCTTCCGCGTCAGGGCAGTGGTACGCGGAATTCGCACAGAAGCGTGTGACCTCCTCGTGGATCGTCACGTCGTAGTAGGGCGCAAACAGGCGAAACAGATTGTTGGGGTACGCGGCGTCGGAAGCGTCATTGCCGTGGGGAAAGTTTCCGGTGAAGATCACCGGAAGCGAACGCGTGGTGTACTCAGCATTAGCGGTGGCGTTGCTAAACCAGGTGCTGTGTTGTGCCAGCTGCGCAAAGTGAGGGAAGCGGGACTCGTCGATCTTGCCATTTGCATCAAGCAGCGCAGGACGGGTTAATTCGTCAAAAAGCAGGATAAAGATGGGCGGATGCGACGCAGAGCTCGTTTGCGGTGCAAACGCTTGAATCTCGCGAGACGGATGATCGATGTCGGGGGCGACCTCATGCCAGCTTCGCCAGAGAAAAAAAGCAGGGAGAAGCAGCACGAAAGGGGACAGCAGCAGCAAGGCGCGCTGGAACAAGGATCGATAGCGGAACACCAGCAATGCCGCGAGAAACAAGGGGAGAATGGCAAACACGGTATTGTGGCTGAATCGCAACAGTGGGGAGAGATAGGCTCGGTGCAGCTCCAGCACAAAGGGCGTCAGCAAAAGAAGAAACGCAGCGCTCAGAAATAAGTCGGCGGCCCGCTGGCTGATTTTGCGCATGCCAAGCCAGACGAGCGCCAACACCAGCGGGGGAATGAGATTGAAGAAAACGATAATCAGCCAGAGATCGGCATGGCTGATGCGCTGCAGCACGACGAATTCACGATTACCGGCCACAGCCTCGTATACCGACTGGGCAAAGGCAAACGTTGTCAAAGACAGCAGGGCAACGAGGACGGCGAGGAAGCTGCGCTTCGAGGGGGAATCGGGCATGTGCAACCAGCTATCCTAGCTGGCCGCTTTGCCGCTGCGGGCGACCGCGTGGTAGAGGAAGCGGGTGCCGCCGGGCAGGTCATCGCGCCTTGTTATGGTGAAGGGCTGCTGGAGGTAACGCTCGAAGGCTTCACGGTTATAGTCTGCGTAGGTGTCGTCCTTGTTCAGGAGCAGGCGCTGCACCATGGGATCTTCCTTGCTCATGAACTCGATGACGAGTTCACCCGTCAGCCCACCCAGCCATTCAAGTAAAACTTTAAGTGGCACGTTGGCGCCGATCACCAGATGGTGAACTAGAGCCAACGCCAGGATCATGTCCGGGCGGCCACGCTCGACCAGCGAACGTCGCTCTTGTGACGCCCAGCCGTGGGCGGGCGAGGGATTGGCAATGTTCATCAACAGGGGAAGAATGTTAGCGACCTTTTCCTGGCGCAACTCGCTATACAGGCGATCGATGCTAGCGGCATCAGCGTCCATCGCGACGACCATTTGCGCGTTCTCAGCGGCGATGCGGCTGAAGTGGCCATCATTGCAGCCCAGGTCCCAGACCAGGTTCAGATGCCGCCCGCCGAGAGTTTGCCGGACGAATTCCTCCTTCCGGGCCAGCGCCTCTGGCTGGTAGTGTCCACGCGAGTAATCGCTCCAGGCGGTAACTTGTTCCGCCGGTCGCAGCCGCTGCACCAGCTTCTTCAGGCCGTGTACGTTGCGAATGATCATCTCTCGCGAGATCCCCGCCGCCTTCACCCGTTCGCGAACGCTGTAATCCGCCGCAGAGAACTTGCGCTGAAGATATGCCTGGGCCGTGACGTGGCTCAACACTCCTGGACGAAGGCGCTCAAGTCCGCGGAACATTCGGCCGAACATTTCGGGGTCGATGCCTTCCAACTCACTACGCAGCCAGGGCTGAAAGGGGATGTGTTTGTGGGCCTCCAGCATCAGGGGATAGAGCATCATGCGGCAGAACTGGTTATACCCGGCCCAAGGTTCGCCATCTCGCAGTGGCGCAAACGAGAGCACATCCAGAAAGAGCGGCTGCGTCCCCTTGAACTGCACGTTGTAAACGGAGGCGTCTTTCAGGATCCAGTTACGTGGCAGCGATCGCTCCAGAATCTCCAACTGGAGCAGGGCGGCATCACGCAGCATGTTGAAGGTCCACTCGTATGGGTAGTTCAGAAAGGGAATCAGCTCGTGTTCGAGAATCAGTGAGCCGTCGGGTATCTCACTATAAGGCGAAACGCTTCCGGGCGGCAGTTCCGAGGTTGAGACCAGCAGGCCGGCGGCTTGCAATTCTTCCGACAGGCCACTCTTCACAAACTCTCTATAACGCGAGACGGCAGGAGGGAGTACGGCGCGGAAAACCCAATCACCCTGGAAAAAGATGAATCCATCCGGATCGCGGAACGACCCCGGGTCTCGCTGGGTTGCGGGAACCTGGAAGTTGGCTTTCATTCTGTCTACGCGATGTGCCTTACAGATTTCTTCTCTTCCGCAGGCGCCGGAATCGGCTGGGGAACCGAGAGCCTTCCGCCGTCTGCTTCTTGGTTGCCCAGCCCTAGCATGCGTAGGATTTTTTCCTTAAACAGGCGAAAGATGACGTACAAGCCGCTGAAGCCGCCGAGAAGGAGTTGCAGCACCATGCTGCCTGAACCGGGGTCGACGTAGAGAGCAAAAATTGGGCCGAACAATTTCAATCGAGCTCCTAAGTGTCACAATGTTACAAACTTGTTTCGCTCGGCCACGTCGGAAACGTGCCAAAATTTTAGCACTTTTTAATCAACCCACCGTAAGGTGGGGAGTTGTTGGCGACGTTAGTGCCGTAGTGATTACTCCCTGGACCAAGAAACTACAGGAAACAGGAGTCTCGGCAGTCGTTGAGAGAGTGTACCCCCAACCCGTGGCAGGAACGCTCCCTATAGAGCCGCAGTCACTCCGAAAGGCTGTGTTGGATGGAATGCGAACGGAAATTCGGGAGGGACCCATAAACAAAGGCCAGAGGCGCCCCGTTCCCCCCTTAAAAGACCGGGGCGCCAAGCAGCCTGAAGGAGTCATCGTCCGGCTCTTCCTAATCATGCGTGCCGATTGCTCAGCACACTGAAAGGGCATCTAGGCGGCCAGCCAACGGCAACCACCTCGCACGGGCCATGCGTGCCGTTCCCACTCTCGGACGCTCAACTCCTCGATTAGGACTTTGCAAGCTGGGTGCCACTCTCCAGAGCAGCTCGCCAGGGATTTCTGACAGCTGTGTTTTCAATCGGTTGCGCTCTTTATCCCGGTAGCGCGGCCGGTCCAGCGCGCGATCCGAAAACAAATTGCTATCCGAATGGATAGACCAACCCTATCCATTCGGATAGACCTGGGGCCGGCCTAGTTGCGTTGGCGGGCACCTCTGCCTCATTCTTGACTACATGCCCCGGCACAAGGCAGTTCACGGTCACCATGAGAAACAGCGGCAATTTGGCAATAACTGCTTCGGTTGCGGTCCCGACAATGAGGCCGGTCTAAAACTAAAGTTTGTCTTTAACCAGGAGACGGGTCGTTTTATCTGTCGCTTTCGACTGGACAAGCGCTTCAGCGGTCCACCGGCACACTCGCACGGCGGAATCATTGCCACCATCCTCGACGAGGCCATGGGAAAAGTGAGCAAGTTGCGTAACATCGTAGCGCTGACCAGCAGCATGACTGTGCAGTACCTGAAGCCGGTGCCTCTGAACAAGCCGCTCATCACCGAAGGCTGGGAGACCCGCGTGCGAGGCCGCGAGCACAGCCGGGTAGCCGAGATCCGCGATGCCAGTGGCCAAGTACTGGCGCGCAGCAAAGGCAAGTTCATCGAGATCGATCCTCATCGGATGTTCGCCAAGTACCTCAAGAAGAAACACAGCGACGCGACGTAGCGGCAGGAGATGTCGTCGCGATAATGCCGCCCCCCACTGCCGCCGACAGCGTGAATAGCGGCCCAATCCATCGCGATGCGAGTGGCTCTACGCCCTATAGCCTCCGCGAGGTACCATTTTGTTATCGCGAAGAGGCGTAGTCCCTAAAGGTGCGGCATCGCGCGTTAAAATGAAGCTTCGCACCAGGATTGCGCGGTCTGCTGTCCTCGCCTGCGAACTGGCGAAAAGGCAAGAGCGAACAGCGAAGCGCGAAAACCTGATCCAAGGGAGCAGAGTTATGTCAGAAAACAACGGCAACAGCACGAGTTTACGGTTGAAAGTCGGCCTTGCCGAAATGCTCAAGGGCGGCGTGATCATGGATGTCATGAGCGTCGAGCAGGCCGAGGTCGCCGAGAAGGCCGGCGCCATGTCGGTGATGGCGCTGGAGCGCGTGCCCGCCATCATTCGCGCCGAGGGCGGCGTCTCGCGCATGGCCAATCCCAAGCTGATCAAGCAGATCATGGCAACGGTCTCGATCCCGGTCATGGCGAAGTGCCGCATCGGCCACTTCGCCGAGGCGCAGATCCTGCAGGAGATTGGCGTCGACTACATCGACGAGTCGGAAGTTCTGACACCGGCCGACGAAGAGCATCACGTTGACAAGCATGCTTTCACTACTCCGTTCGTATGCGGCGCCCGCAACCTGGGCGAGGCCCTGCGTCGCATCGCCGAGGGCGCGGCGATGATCCGCACCAAGGGTGAGGCCGGCACCGGCGACGTGATCCACGCCGTCAAGCATATGCGCCAGATCGTGAAGGAAATGAAGCAGCTCACTGTCGCCAGCGAGCAGGAGCTCTACGCCGCCGCCAAGAATCACCAGGCACCCTACGAACTGGTGCGCATGGTCGCCAAGGCAGGGAAGCTGCCGGTGCCGAATTTCTCCGCCGGCGGCATCGCCACGCCGGCAGACGCAGCGCTGATGATGCAGCTTGGCGCGGAAGCGGTCTTCGTCGGCTCAGGCATCTTTATGAAGGGTGGAGCAACTCCGCTGGACCTGAAGGTGAAGTCGGAGCGCGAAGAAGCCGAATCGCGTGCCCGGGCGATCGTCATAGCCGCCACGCACTACGACGATCCCAAGATCCTCGCCGAAGTCAGCGAGCAGATGACTGGCGCCATGAAGGGGCTCGCCGTCAGTGCCATCGAAGAGAAGGACCTGCTGCAGACGAGAGGATGGTAGAAGAACGCTGTTCGCTATTCGCTCTTCGCTAGAGCACAAGCCCGGAGGCTTCGTTGAGGAACTATGAGGACTTGGAGGTCTGGCAAAAAGCACACCGACTGACGGTTGATTTGTACCGGCTTACCGCAGATTTTCCTCGTTCGGAGTTGTTCGGACTCACGTCCCAGATTCGCCGCGCTTCGAGTTCTGTCGGCGCTAATCTGGCTGAGGGATGCGGTCGCTGGGGTGACGCTGAATTGGCTCGCTACGTCCAGATTGCGATGGGTTCTGCTAGCGAGTTGCAGAATCACCTGCGTCTTGCCAAAGACCTGGGGCTTGTAAATTCAGATGACTACAGCGTCACTGGTAAAGATCTAGCCAGTGTTCGCCAGATGCTGACGGCTCTTCTTCAGGCGCTCCGAGGAACGCGGAAGTCGCGTGGTGTCGAATCACCTCATGGGCAGTAGACAGTTGCGCATCGATCTGGCGAAGAGCGAAGGGCGAAAAGCGAAAAGCGAAGTCCTGAAGATTGGCGTGCTGGCATTACAAGGCGACTTCGATGCGCACCGCCGCCGGCTGGAAGAGCTCGGCGCTGAAGTTATCCTGGTGCGCAAGCCGGAGCAACTTGATGACCTCGACGGACTCGTGATTCCCGGCGGCGAGTCGAGCACATTCCTTAAACTATTGGATGAACATGGATTCCAGAAGCTGAACGACTTCGTTCATGCCAAGCCGACCTTCGGCACCTGTGCAGGCGCGATCATGCTGGCCCGGCAGGTGGAGAATCCGCATCAGCCCGGCCTCAACGCCATCGACATCACCATCCGCCGCAACGCCTATGGCCGCCAGATCGACTCAACCATTCTCACCGCTCCCAGCGCTTTGGGAGGCGATCCGCTGGAGATGGTGTTCATTCGCGCTCCGCGCATCGAATTCGTCGGGGACGGTGTTGAGGTATTGGCCAAGCGTGGCGACGATCCTGTGCTAGTGCGGCAAGGAAAAGTGATGGCAGCAACTTTCCATCCCGAGTTGTCCGACGATCCACGGGTACACGCCGAGTTTTTGAAGATGACTGCGAACCTCGGGGAACCTTCCTGATTTTGGCTTGCCATTAAGGATTAACTAGTCCCTCATTAGAAGATGGGACTGGCGGCGCCTGCCGCAAAAAACAACGCCCACCGCGAAGGTGGGCGTGAAAGGAACTGCAGGTTGGTTTAGTGAACCGTCACGTTGATGGGTGTCGACGGGATGCCATTGGTAACCGCTTCCAGCGTGCTTGGTCCAGTCTCGACTCCAGCCGGCACATCGAACATTGTTGTCTGCAGGCTGGTGCTTTGCACCTGGTAGCTGCTGGGGTTGTGCGTCCGGCAGTAGAACACGTGTCCCGTCGCCTTGTTGGTCAAACGCACCAGCGCATAATTTGTGTTCGGCTGGTAGTCATCGCCGTAGGCGCCTCCCTGACTGACGCCAGCGAGACGATAACCGCGAAGAACATTATTCGCCGATCCGCGGTTCAGGTTCAGATTGGACGAAGACACGACAAGCTGTGGCGCCCAGGCAGGGTTGTACGTTCCGTTGGGAGTGAAAATCTCTACGTCTGCGGTTAGTCCGAAGATGGGTGCGCTCCAGTCCGTGAATAGTATCTGCCCAGTGGGAAGCGGCAGCAGGTGTCCATAGAAGGACCCATCATTCGGAGCATTCGGTGGGCCGGTAATCGAGGTTAGATTGGTTCCATCCCACTCGTAAAAGGTGGAGGGCGGACCTTCGTCCACGCTTCCCATCATCAGCACTTTGCCGTTTGGCTCGATGCTTGCCGGGCCGTCGGCTATGCTGACATTTGCGTCAGGGAAATCAGGTCCGGCGGTCCAGGTGCCAGTGTGACTATTGTAAATCGCGGTGTGACCTGTGGCACAACCGTTGGTGGAGCCGGTCGCAAATACCGTGCCATCTGGACGCAGCACCGCCGGCCCCACCTCAAAGGTTGGGTTGTCGTTCTGATTTCCGCAAGCGCTGTCCCAGAGCTGAACAACAGTACTCCCGGCAGTGGTCCAACTCTTGGTGGTAGGACTGTAAGTCTCCGAATTCTTGCCGTTTGCGCTGTACTGGAAGACATACGCGTCAACCGTCAGAATGTTGCCGTTGGGCAACATGTTCCAGCCTTCTTCGTCGAAGACGTCGAATTTGCCGGCGCCCTGGAAGTTCGTCCAGGTGAGCGTGGTGGGATTCAGGTACGCCCACTTGGGCGGCTGGTCGCAGCAGCTGGCTTGCATATAAGTGCCATCGGCTAAATTGACGGACTGAGCGTCGCCGGTACGCTGCCAACCTGCGGGCGGCGGAACGTTGGTCCAAGTGTTCGCCACGGGGTCATAAATGGCGCCCAGAGTGGTCCACACGGGATTGTCGAAATTGTATTCGCCGCCAATTACCGTTAAGCGGCCATCTGCGATAACCTGTGATCCGAAAAACAGAGGAGCATATTCGAGGGCTGCGGGAATGTCGGCCACTTGGCTCCAAGTGCCATTAACGTAGCTGCCAAAAGCGTCAGGCGTGAGCTTGAACCAATGAACTTCGCCGCCGTCCTGTTCTTCGTGAACTATGACGGTGCCATCTGAAAGCAGCATGGTCACACCCGCTGGAAAACAGGGGTTGTTGCCGGTACAGAGCTGATTGTTCAACGGTGTCCATTGCGATTGAGCAGAAGCAACCATCGTTCCAGCTACGAGCATAGCCAGCGCGATGGTAACGAGCCGCAGAAATTTCATGTCGATCCTCCAGGAATTGCTCCGTCCAAAGACTTGGCTGGATGCGGACTTGAGCATCTCCGCCTAGTCGAGAGCGTCAGTTGTGATAGTGACAATCCGACGGAGCAATGGGCGGCGAGGAATGTACCCTGCTGCGATCCAAAAAGTCCAATGAAAATTGATCCTCTGGGATGAGTTGCGGGAAAAATGACACGATTTCAATACCGCGGGACGACAGGTATCATTTGTGATGGGAGGGCCCCATGTCCTTATACGATCTATCGGCGACACTGAACAACGGCAAAGAGAAGAACCTCAGCGCTTACAGGGGTAAGGTCCTACTCATTGTGAATACCGCCAGCAAGTGTGGATTCACGCCGCAATATCAGGGCCTCCAGGAGCTTTACGCGAAGTACAAGAAACAGGGCTTCGAGGTGCTTGGCTTTCCCTGCGACCAGTTCGGGCACCAGGAGCCCGGATCCGACGAAGAAATTCGGTCGTTTTGCGAGACCAATTATGGCGTCGAGTTTCCGCTGTTCTCGAAGATCGAAGTGAACGGCTCAAACACGCATCCGGTCTTCGAGCTTCTGAAGTCGAAGAAAGGCGGCCTGCTCGGCGACACCATCAAGTGGAACTTCACCAAGTTTCTGGTCGCGAAGGACGGCAAGGTCGTCGATCGCTATGCGCCGACCACTCCGCCCGAACGCATCACGGGTGATATCGAGAAGGAACTGGCGAAATAAGAAGCGAACGCCGATCGCCGTCTGCAACTTGCGAATCTCAATTCATTGTCATTCCGACCAAGGCCTTTTAGGCCGCCGTGGAGGAACCTGCTGTTTGTCGGGACCGTCACGCACTGAGCAAACAGCAGGTTCCTCCACTCCGGGCTGACGCCCTCCGGTCGGAATGACGATGCTTATATCATTCACACGCTCTCTCCGGCGTTCCCGCGCAGGGCGCGGTTTCTCTTCCGCTCCGCGTTATACTGAGAGGCACTGGGGTATTCGTGAGTTCCGATCAAAAGACGTTTTACATCGAGACCTTTGGCTGCCAGATGAACTTCCACGACTCGGAGAAGGTCGTGGGCACGCTCATCTCCGAAGGTTATCGCCAGGTGCAGCAGGAGGAAGAGGCCGACCTCATCTTCTACAACACCTGCTCGATTCGCGATAAGGCCGAGCAGAAGGTCTTCAATCGTCTGAACGACGTCAAGAAGCTCCAGAAGCAGGGTAAGAAATTTGCCGTGCTGGGCTGTGTCGCGCAGCAGGAAGGCGAGAAGATCTTCGAGCGCGCGCCGTACGTGTCCATGGTCGCCGGTTCCGCGTCCTACCGCAATCTGCCCGCGATGCTAATTCAGATTGAGGCTGGCGCAACTCGCGTCACTGGGCTGGACGATCGCGAGACCGATCAGGCCTTCGAGACCGAGTTCACCGCGCGCACCAATCCGCATCGCGGATACATCACCATCATCGAGGGCTGCGACAAGTTCTGCGCCTACTGCGTGGTGCCGTACACCCGCGGTAAGGAGCGCAGCCGCACTTCGATGTCGGTGCTTGAAGAGGCCCGCCGCATGGCTGACTCCGGCTACACGGAAATTCAACTGCTCGGGCAGAACGTGAATTCGTACCACGATCCCGCGGGCAAGAAGAGCTTCGCCGAGTTGCTGACAGCGGTGGGCGAGCTGCCAACGGGATCCGTCGCGTACGCTTTACCACCTCGCATCCCCGCGACTTCACAAAGGACATCGTTGACGCGATCGATGCGCTGCCCACGCTGTGCGATCACGTCCATCTGCCGATCCAGAGCGGTTCATCGCGGGTCCTTGCGTCGATGTTCCGTGAGTACAGTCGCGAGCAGTATCTCGAACGTATCGCTTGGATGAAGGCCACGCGCAACAAAGAGTTGAGCATCACAACCGACATCATCGCCGGCTTTCCGGGTGAGACTGAAGCCGAGTTCGAAGAGACCCTTACGCTGCTGGACGAGGTCGGCTACGACGGCGTCTTCGCCTTCAAGTATTCGCCGCGACCGAACACGCCTGCGCTGCAATACGCGGATTCGATTCCCGAGGGAGAAAAGTCGCGGCGGCTCCAGGTGCTGATGGAGCATCAGAGAGAAATACAACGGGTGAGCTATCGGCGCCATGTCGGGCAGGTTCTTGAAGTGATGGTTGAAGGGAAGAACGCCACGCGCGGCCAGATGAATGGGCGCACTTCGCAGAACAAGACACTGAATTTTGTGGTCGGAGAGGGAAGTGCCGAGCCTGGAATTGGCGAGTATGTTCCCGTTCGGGTCACGCAGGCGTTTCCGAATAGCCTGCTGGGAGATCTGGCGGGATAAGCACTGGCCTGAAAGATTGACCTTAAAGCTGACGTTAAAGGATTGTCATTACGAGCGAAGCGAGGAATCTGCTTTTTGCCGGCCGGGCAACTGGACCAGTAACCGCAGATCCCTCACCCCTGAAGGGGATTCGGGATGACACTTCCTTGAGGGTGGCTCAGCCATTCGGGAATGCGGTCCTGGACTGCGGATTGTGTCAGATCATCTACAAAGCGCTTGCGAGCGTACTACTTTCGGAGTAAGACAAGGGACAGAACCCAGGGAGGAATCACGATGGAAGTCGAGATGAAGATTCGCGGGCTGATGATGGACCCGGTAACCAACATGCCCATCGTGATCCTGAAAGACGCGGGCAGTGACACCGTGCTGCCCATCTGGGTCGGCATCTACGAGGCCAACGCCATCGCGCTGGAGATCGAGAAAGTCACAACGCCCCGGCCCATGACCCACGACTTGCTCAAGAACTTGCTGCTCGGCATGGAAGCCACCGTCCGCAAAGTGGTAGTGACGGAACTGCGCGACGACACCTTCTTCGCGGTGATCTGGCTGGAGCGGGGAAGCGAGATCATCAGCGTCGACTCGCGCCCCTCGGACGCACTGGCGCTGGCCCTGCGCATGGACTGCCCCATCTTCGTCGAGGACGAGGTGCTGAAGAACAGCAAACAGGCCACGACCATCAGTGATCGCGTATCGTCCGACGAATTGCGCAAGTGGCTGGAGAACCTCGGCGAAGACGACCTGGGCCGCTACAAGATGTAGGGAGCGCCGCTCTTCGCTGTTCGCTTTTGGCCCTGGGCCTCGTTTTGGTAAAGCCGATACCCTGATTGCTGAATGGCTAATTGCTAGTTGCCATCTTCCCTATGCCTGACTCTTCCGAACAGCTGCAACGCATTTATTTAGCTGGATTTGAGCTGCAAACCTTTGAGCGCTACCCGAAGGCTGTCGGGGTCTCGCGCGACGGCTGCATCGCTCTACTTCAGGCGACTCCTAGCGGACTTCAAGTAATCGGCGCGCCTGGCTGGCGGATGGGCGAAGTCATGGGCGTGCTGGTCGAAAAGAACGGCAACCAGGTATTTCAATCGAAGTCCGAGTCCATCGAGGCGACGCCCGAGCGCCTGGAAGCCCTCCGGCAGTTCCGGGAAGAGCTTGATCAGTTGCTCACACCTACTGCCTGATAGCGGCTCAGGAATGGAGCTGATAGGCTCGAATCGAAAGTTCAAGAACAGAGGCGAGACTCTCGCCAATCTGTACCAGGTCCGGCACCAGCGTGCTTACGTCGATGCCCAGGAGATTGGCCTCGATGGTTGACGTAATGGCACGTTGCAGGATGCGACCTTCCAACAACATCTGCGGGATCGAGTAGCCCTGCTGATAGCGCTTGTTGCCGTGGGCCTGGGCGGCGACGACGGCTTCTTCGGCGGTTCTCTTTGTGTCGCTTTGCAGCCGTTCGATCAGCTCGTCGAGAATCCAGGGAACGTGATCGGTTCTTTCGTCGTCGGAGAGAGGGATTGCCGCCAATTCCGGAGTGTTCCTGACGTTGGCCAGCCATTGATCGCGGATGTTTTTCGCGTTCTCGTGCAGAACTTCATGGACATGCCGAGGTGAGATGGAGCGCAGAGCGGGCTTGGGAGCGAGCAGCCGCTTGGTAATGGCTTCCACCAGCGCATTCACGTTCGCGGGTTTGGTGAAATAGTCATCAACCTGGTTTCGAATGGCGATAAGCGCTGACTCGAAGTCAGGATATCCGGTCAGGATGAACGTCGCCGCCTCCGGTTGCACGCGGCGCATCGCGCTCACGACGGTAAAGCCATCTCCGGGCTCGCCGATGTTCAGGTCGGAGACCAGCACGTCAAATTTGTCGGTATTGATAAACTTCAGTGCTTCCGGCACGGAGGCGGCGGTGGTTACAGAAAACCCCTTCTGGCTAAGGATCGCCGACAGCGTGAGAAGGATTGAGGGCTCATCATCAACTAACAGAAGGCGAACATGAGGCATTGAGAGGGGGAACCTCGGACCATTACATGGGATGCTGCCTTTCAGGGCTCACGAGTTGCGCAAAAATGTCTTTTCATTAACCGACGGTGGAAGAACGGGGAAAACCCTAAAACCCAGACCGTCGCGACCAGGAAGGGCCACTTTACGGCGGCTTTCAGTATACTTTACATAATATCCGTTATCGGACATTACAGATATGTTGATGCGATTTAAGCTGGAAGTGCATCATTTTTCTAAATCAACACCACCTTAGGATGGAACAGCGTCCCTGCTACCCGGCTGGCCAGGCACACCAAATCTGACTGGCCAGCGAAGACCTTCACCCACTTCGAGCCCGACACTTCCGGCAGATTGACGGTGCGGCCATGGCGAATTTTGCCCAGCGCTTCGTCATCGGCGGTCACGCTGGGAATGCCGGGCAGAATCCGGCGCGGATGCACCAACAGGTGTTCGAGCCGTTCCTCACTGGCGGCCCTGGCAATCTCCTCGAGGCTGTGGGTCTGCTCGATGGTGAATTCGGCTGCCGCGGTTCGGCGCAGGCTTGCCAGGTGGGCTCCGGTGCCCAGTCTTTGCCCCAGATCGTGGGCCAGGCTGCGGACGTAGGTACCGGATGAAACCTGCGCCCTGAATTCAACCTGGTCCTCGTGCATTCCCAGAATCGCGAACTCGGTGACCTTAACCTCCACCGGCAGGAGTTCCACCTCCTGCTTCCTGCGTGCCATCTTGTACGCTGGAACGCCGGCCACTTTTTTGGCGGAAAACGGCGGCGGAACCTGCTGCAGGGTGCCCACGAAGCTGTCCGTTACCGCGCGCACTTCCTCAAGTGATACTTGAAAGTTTGCAGCGATCGGCCCAGAGGGCTGTCCGTCGGCGTCGTAGGTATCAGTGGAGAAGCCCAGCCGAATCGTCCCTTCATAACTTTTCGTTGCCGCGCCATAAAACTGGGCCAAGCGGGTAAACTTGCCCGTCACCAGAGGCAGGACTCCAGTGGCCATCGGATCCAGAGTCCCGAGATGGCCGATGGATTTCTCGCGCAGAATGCCGCGCATCCGGGCTACGACGTCGTGCGACGTCCAGCCGGCAGGTTTATCTACGACGATCACAGCATTCAGCGGCATCGTTCTGCTATCGTTAATGTTCAAACGCCGGCAGGTCAAATTGCCGGGCGCCGGAGACCGAAGAGGGAACTCACTTCCCTTCCGCGACGTTATTCACACTGCACCTCTATGATCCCGCTGAAAGACGACGCGCCGCGCATTACCACGCCCTATGTGACCTACGTTCTGCTGGCCGCGAACATTGTTGTCTTTCTGTTTGAGAAATACATTGAGTCGCAATACCACGGCGAGGCCAACCTGTCCCGCTTCATCTTCGAGCTCGGCATCGTGCCGGCCCGCTTCAACGTCGTCCTCTTCAACAATGGTTATGTCCCGTGGAATCTCATCGGAGTTCTGCACACCCGATACATTCCGGCCATGGGAGCGATCCTGCCAATCTTCACCTCTATGTTCCTCCATGGCTCCTGGCTGCACCTCATCTTTAACATGTGGGCACTCTGGATCTTTGGAGACAACGTTGAAGACTACATGGGCCACTTTCTGTACCTCGTGCTGTATCTAGTCAGCGGAGTGGCGGCCGCGCTGCTGCATACCTTCTTCAACCTGGGATCGATCATTCCCACGGTCGGCGCCAGCGGAGCCATCGCGGGGGTGATGGGCGCCTTCTTCGTTCTGTATCCGCGGGCGCGGGTGCTGACCCTGGTTCCCTTCTTCTTTGTGTTTTTCATGTGGCTGCCCGCATGGGTAGTTCTGGGCATCTGGTTCGTGGGACAGTTTCTGAGTGGCGCCGCCAGCGCGATCACCACGTCGACGGCGCAGTCCAGCGGAATCGCGTTCTGGGCCCACGTCGGAGGCTTCATTGCCGGCATGTTGCTGGTCAAGCTCTTCCCTGCCCGTGTCCGCCGTTATTACTATGGGAGCTGAACCGCCCAGTCGATTATGGCAATAAGAGAAAAGCCGCCCCGAAAGGCGGCTTGGTTTCTTATTCGAGTTCCTCGAGGTTTAGATCAGCTTGCGACGCATGGTGCCGGCGAGACCGAGAATCCCGCTTCCCAGCATGATCAGCGTGCCTGGCTCAGGAGTTGTGCCTACCATGTGGCCGTCAATGGCGAAAGCAAAGTCGGTGGTCACAGCGCCGCACGTCCCAAAGAAACACTGGTACCCCAAGCCATCACCTTGGGCGCTCGTCCCCCAGCCCCACTGTGGGGGGAATCCGAGGTCCGGAACGACCGAAGCCCAATAGGTGCCTGGACCCATGTCGAAGCTATTGAAATACAGCCAATAGACATAGGTTGGGAACCCCGTGGCATCGGTAATGAATGTCTCGCCGCCATTGCCAGCAAAAGTCCCGCTTGCAATCGGGTTTCCGGGTGAACCGGCGTTGTCGTTGTAGAAGGTCAGCGTCCAAGCAGTAATTTGTCCCTGAACAGGCGGATTGAAGTATCCGCCGACCCAGTGGAAACTCTCCACATCCCATGTCTTGGTCAGGGTGAAATTGTCATAGACCGTGGCGAAGTTGCCGAATCCGTTGGTGTCATTCTGGGAAGAGTAGAGATTGCCAGTCCCGTCCCATGACTGACAGTAGATTTGGTTCGCTACTCCGCAGGGAAGCTGCGCCCATCCTGCGATAGACGAGGCAAGCGCAAATAGAGCGGCCAGCAGCAGAATTCTTCCAGCGCGAAAGTTCATATGTTGCTCCTTGTGAAGTTCAAAGTGGCCGATTGACTAACAGGAATCGACGAACACCCAAGTGTGTCGGGCCATCGACAGAGTCCCAAAACCGGAATGCAGTTATGTCTGCAAGTCATGTGCCAATGTCGAAAACAGATAACAGCTTTAGAATCTTGCCATTGAATTTTGATACCCGACGATCTTGTGCAATTTATTGCACATTCATGCCTTGGATTAAGACAAGATTTGGCCATTCAAAGCAAAAGCCGCCCCTGAAGGCGGCCTTCTGCGTACAAACCTGGTGTGGCTTAAAGCGCCTTGCGGCGGAGAGACCCAGCGAGTCCCACGATTCCAGTGGCCATCATGATCAGCGTGCCTGGCTCCGGCACGGTTCCATACAGGGCGAAAGCCACATCTGTGCCGTTATAGAAACAGGAGCCAAGGAAGCACTGATAGCTGCTCAAATCGCCGCCAGTCGAGGTTTCCCATCCCCACTGCGGCGGAAAGCCGAGGTCCGGATACACCGAGAGCCAATACTGCGTTCCGGCGGCAAGGGCCGTCGGCGTGGCTAAGGTGAGGTTGTACAGGAACGTCGGATCGCCCACATTGTCGTATCCGAGGAAGCTCTCGCCGGCATTGGACGCAGTAAAGTAACTCGCGAGCAAGTTGCCGGGGGCTCCGCTACTATCAGACCAGAGCTGAACCGTAAATCCTGTGATCGTGCCTTGAACATTGGGGTTGAAATAGGAGCCAATCCAGGCAACTTCGCGCAGGCTATACGCCTTGGCAAGGGTGAAGTTGTCCCAAACCTGGGAAAAGAGCCCTGAACCGTTGGTGTCATTCTGTGAGGCGTAGGCACCGTTGTAATCGGGATTCTGGTAATAGATCAGGGAAAACTGGGGGAACACATCGGCCATACCGGAAGACCGGACCGGAGCTATAACATTGGCCTGACAGGAAACGACCAGCAACGAGGCCGCGAAGCCTATCGCCACCACTCGAAACAACGGATGCTTCATGACTTTCTCCTGAATCTGCGCCCACTGAACGCTTCCAGACGGTACAGCGGGAGACTCCGACCTGAAGGTGGCGACAGATATCCGAGCCTGGACAAAACTTATGCCCAGCTCGGTCTGAATTAAAATATTGACTTCATTGCAGATATTAGATTGATGAAGCAGAGTAGCGCAAGACTTTTCTAGGGCTGGCCGATAATCGGTAGAATGCACCACCTTTAGGCCAGCAAAGGAAAACCGCCCGGTTCGGGCGGTTTTCCTGCTATACAACCTAACCTGCAAAACCGAGACTAGATCAGCTTGCGACGCAGCGTACCGGCGATCCCAAGGATTCCGGTGCCCAGCATGATCAGCGTGCCCGGCTCAGGAGTGGTTCCCTGGCTGCCAAACAGCGCGAAGGACAGGTCACCGGCGAGCGGTCCGCATGCACCAAAGAAGCACTGATAGGAGGCGCCATCGCCGCCCGTGCCGGTCTCCCAGCCCCACTGCGGCGGGAACCCGAGATCGGGGTACACCGACAGCCAGTATTGTGTACCGGCAGCAGCGGTGAAGTTCACGTTCAAACCGTACAGGTAAGTCGGATCTCCCGCATTGTCGATCGTAAGGAAGGTCTCGTTAGCGGTGCCAGCGACATTGGTCTGATACAGGAGGTTACCCGGCGTTCCGGCATTGTCACTATAGAACTGCAGCGTCCAAGCCGTGATCGGACCCTGCTGCGGAGGGTTGAAGTAGGAACCGATCCACTCGACCGACGTGAGGTTGGTGGTGGCGCCAAGGGTGAAGTTGTCGTACGCCTGAGCGAAAAGCCCGAAGCCGTTAGTGTCGTTCTGGGAGGAATACGCGCCATTGTAGTCAGGGTTCTGGAAATACACCTGAGCTGGGCTGGCAACGGCGGCCAGCATCAGAAATGTAGCTGCGAAGGCGATTGCGAGGATCCGAAGTTTCATGTTCTCTCCTGAATTCTGTCAGAATTCGCCGTGTACAACCTTCGGAACGGCTTACAGCGGGTGCAGCCCGCTCGAAGTAGGCGAGGTCGTACTGTGACTAGAGCAGCTTGGCAACCAATCGAATGGAAGACTAAGGTGTTGTTTCCAATGTAGTTATCATTTTATCCAATTCATGCGAATCGCAAATTGTTGCACATTGTGTCCAGAGACTTTCCCTTTTCGTGTTACAACTCCAGGTCATCTGCATTATTTCCAAGGTCTTATAGCGACATGCGCTTGAATAAAGAATTATCGGACACCCTGCAAGGGATAACGCAAAGGTATCCTTAATGGCATACCTGCGGAGCGGCGCTCTATGTTCGGCGTTGCCGGGGCCGACGGCGGATATTGAGCGTCCCGGTCAGAGAGCGCCAAACAAGTGCAGCGCCCCGGATTTGGCTAAGGACGCCCATTTCGCTCTCTGCATAGGTGTTCAGCTTATATTCCGTTCCCGTTCTTGGCGTGGATGAGCGACAGGAACTCTTGTCGCGTCTGCTGGGCGCGGAACGCACCGAGCATAGAGGAGGTCACGGTGGCCGAGTGCTGCTTCTCGACGCCACGCATCATCATGCACAGATGCCGGGCCTCGATCACCACCCCCACGCCGAGCGGCTGGATGATCCTCTGGATGGTGTCGGCGATCTCTACTGTCAGCCGCTCCTGCACCTGTAGGCGGCGCGCGAAGACCTCAACCAGGCGGGCCACCTTGCTCAGCCCGATCACTTTGCCCTTCGGAATGTAGGCAACGTGAACCTTTCCGAAGAAGGGCAACAGGTGATGTTCGCAAAGGCTGAACATCTCGATATCCTTCACGATCACCATCTCGTCGTATTCGACGTTAAACAGCGCGCCTTTCAGGATCTCAACCGGATCTTCCTGATATCCCTTGGTAAGATGCTGCAGGGCCTTGGCATAGCGCTCAGGTGTCTTGAGGAGTCCCTCGCGGCCGGGGTCTTCGCCCAGGCGTACCAGTAGCTCCCGCATGAGATCTTCCATGCTGGCGCTGGTCAGAGTCGGTGTTTCAATCAGTTCTTTCATTGCTCTCCCAGTCTGCTCTTGGGGAAAGAGTTGGTTCTTGATTTCAAATGATGATGCGGGACGCGCTACCGTGGCGCTTCTATGCCGCCGGCAAACTCGAAACTGTTCATCATCGTCTCTTCCAGCCGGACTTTCTCAAGATGAGCCGCCTTAAACCTTTGCTGCAAAATGTTATAGATGATCTCGCTCAGGTTTTCCGTTGTAGGTACAAGATCGCCGAATTCTGGAAGCTGATTCAAATTCTCATGATCGAAGCGTTCCAGCACCTCCCTGCGCACCGCCTGATCGAGATCAGCCAGGTTGCAGATCATCCCCGTCTTCGGGTGTACCTGCCCGCTTACCGTGACCTCCAGTGCATAGTTGTGGCCATGACCATGCGGATTATTGCATTTGCCATAAACCGCCCGGTTCTCGTCTACGGAGAACGCATCGTTCTGTAGCCGATGCGAGGCCGAGAAGATGTAGCGGCGCGTCAGGTAGGCCTTCATGCCTCTCCGTAGAAATCGACGAAAAGGTCGGGCATCTCGTAGACCCGCACGCGGTGAAGTTGCGCCGCCTTCAGCTTGCCCTGCAGGCGATTCCAGATGGCAATCGCCAGGTTCTCGGTGGTGGGAATGCGGTCACGGAATTCCGCCACTTCCTTGTTCAGATGGCGATGGTCGAGCGCATCGAGCACTTCCCTGCTCAAGATCTCCTTAAGGTCTTTGAGATCGACAACAAACCCGGTCTGCGCGTTGACGTCGCCCTTCACCGTGACTTCCAGCGTGTAGTTGTGGCCATGGCCGTTAAGATTGCTGCACTTCCCAAATACACGCTGATTCTCCTCCGGCGTGAATTCGGGATTGTGGTAATAGTGCGAAGCCGAAAACTCACATTTGCGGGTCAGATAGACCATAGTTGATTCAATTATGACAAAAGCTTTCGAAACACAGAGAACACGGCGACAGAAGCAACATTCTAGTTGACCATTTCTATACGTCTCTCCGAGTCTTCCGTGCCTCTGTGCTGAGATCGGCCGTGGGCTGTGCAACGTACTCTCTTCCCTTCCAGCGTACCAATCCTCGTTTATGAGAGATGTACGAATTAAGCAAAAGAAGCGCAAAAAGTGGCAGGCCGAAAACCGCGAGCAGATTTGAAAGCCAATCAAAATGCGCCTTGCGAATGCGGCGATAGAAGAAAAACAGAAATATAAGCAGCAAGAATGCATTGATGCCGAGAGCGATGTGATCATGATCCATCAATGCTGCGCCTATGCCGGCCAGGCTTAGGACGATCAGCGCGAACTCAATCACGCGTCGAATCGCCAGCGCGCCTGGACGCGGAAACAGCAGTGCGAGGTTCTTGGTCCAGCCCTCCCACAGTTGCGCGAAGCTGCGATACATGCGGGTGCTGACCACGTCCGACTGGCGAAACTGCAGCTTGTATCCTGCGCGTTTGATCAGCTTCGCAAGTTCAACATCCTCGAGAATGGCTTTGGCCACCGTGGCGTGTCCGCCGACCGCATCGTAGACATCGCGCCGGATGAGCAGGTACTGCCCATTCGCGGCCGCGCTCCGAGAGCCGGGATCGCTGACCTCCTTCGGCCGGAACGTCGCTGCCAGTTCGGCGAAGACGACCGGCATCAGCGCCCGCTCGGCAAAGCCATGCACCTCCTGATGCGGCGAATAGGAAAGCAATCCTGCACCGTGTTTCTTCGCTTCCTGCAATCCGCGTGCGATGGAGTCGGGCGCATGTTGGGTGTCGGCGTCGGTGAACAGCAGCCACTTCCCTTTCGCCGCCTTCGCGCCTGTCCATGCTGCGTTGCACTTGCCGCTCCAGTCCTGCGGCAGCGGATCAGCCTCAATCACAGTCGCCGGGAAGGTCTCGGCGATGGCGCGGGTGCGATCGCTGGAATGGTCATCCACTACGATGATTTCGTAGGAGACGGCAGTCTGCGCAACCAGCGTACGCAGGCAATCGGCGAGCGAAGCTTCTTCGTTGCGCGCCGGCACGACGACGGAAACCTCGAGCGAAGCTGCCGCTGCGTTCGATCCATCAGATGATTCTCGCTCCACGGATCTTCCTGGGTTGAAAAAAGGCCGGTTAAGGAGTTCGCTCCCAGGCAAAGATATTAACGCCGCGCCGCAAGCTGCGACCTTGCCCCAGCGGAAAACCACTTGGAGTTTCAATCCCTTGCCAGAGCAGACCTGGGCTGAACCAAATACGAGTCGCTCCGCGCTACTCTCAAGGAGGCGACAAAATGAGATGCGCTAGTCCGCCCCCTCCACCACGCGAGCGACGGCGAGCATGCTGATCGCTTCGGCGGATGGGTCAGAGAGCCGTTGCGAACGCTGCAGGGCAGCAACTGGATCGACCTGCGCAGCCGCCTCGCTCACCTCCTCGACCACGTCGGGTGCGTTGGTCTTGAGGCTCGCACGGTCGCTCCAAACCTGCTCCAAGGCGGAGAAGGCGATGTCAAAGTAGTGATCGGCGGCCTTGCGATCGCCGGAAGTTCCGCTGGCAAAGCCGCTGGCAGCCGCCTCTCGTGCCCGTAGCGACGCAGGCATCGCCTGCAATTCGTCGGTGCGATCGGCTTTGTTGCCCATCGCCTGCAAAACTGAGGCGCTTTCCTCTTCCGGAGCGGGCAAAACGCCATCCTGGCTTCCGGTGGCGGCGACTTGCTGGGCCATGACATCCGAGCGCAAAAGTTCGTCATACGCTTCCTTGCCGAGAATTTTGCTTAAGGTGTCGGTCGCCATGTTGACCGCCACCTGCCGATAGGGCGACTCCGGGACTTTCCCCAGCCAGTCCAGAAACTTAAGGCCGGCCGTCTTGACCGTGTCGGTGTCCATCTCAGGCGCGCCACGCACGAACATTGCCGCATAGTTGGGAGCTTCCGTCATATGGGCCGGGGCGTCGGAGGGCAACGACGAGAACAGCTTGACGAAGGTCGCCTGCGACCACGCCGTGTTCATCCCCTGACCTTCCATCAGCGCCAGAAGCGCGCGAGGAGCGACGACTCCCTGGTCCAATCCGGCCTCCACCTTGGCCTTGGCGGCGGCGTCCACCCGCGAAGGACAGGCGGAGATCGCACCCAGCAGGGACTGCTCGGCGTCGACCACAGAGCTGGGCGGAATGGTTTGGACAAAGGTCAGGGCGGAAGCGCAGTCCACATGGCCTCCGGCGAGCATTGAGACCGCGGGCTTCTCTCCCTGGGATACGAGTTCAGTCTCGATCCGGATACCCTCTTTGGCGAACTGCTGCGCGATCTTAGGGTCGATGGGATCGACAATATTTGCGGCGGCATTCAATACCCGCAGTCGATCCTGCGGATCGGGCTGCGGTATCGCCACCGCCGACTGCACCACGTCCAGAACAAACTTGCGGTGGCCCGCGTGCAGCGACTCGCTTTGCGGCGGTTTGACCTTCGCCGCCGCCTGTAACTGCAGGGCTGGAGATGCTATCTGCGCCAGAGAAGCGGCGCAAAGGCCAGTCAGAATGAGAAACAACAACTTCAAATGAAAGACCTCAGAACATTACGTGCTTTGGCACGATGCGGCGAGACGCCCCAAGAAGTATCCCTTTGGTGACGTCTCAACTTCCGCATCGCGGCTGCAGTAAAGACAGTTCTACCAGTACTTCAGGCTGATTTGCTCAAGCCACACACTGTAATCGGTTTGTGTCTTGTTACCGTCCATCTGGAAAGCAACGCTGATTTGAGACCCGCCCTGTTTCTTGGGAGCGTAGGTCTGATTAATGTAGTGCTTCTTGCCATCAAGCGTGATGGAGACGAATTGCACCTGTCCGTTGGACGTGCGGTAGAACTCCTCGGTGAGGTGGTGCCACTGGTATGACGCGGGAGCCGAGCAGCCTACTCCGGTATCGCGCCAACCGGAGGAATTTTGCCATACTCGCCATTGATGATGTCCCTTGATATCGCATTCGGTGCCGAAGATGAACATCTTCCCGCCCGTCGTCTGGTTGACGTCGAATTCGAGGCCCTGCGGTGCGCCCGGGTTCTTTAGATAAAAGTACAGATCGTAGACAAAGTGATGGACGCCGGAGTTTCCGCCCAGCTGTTTCCACCAGAGCGCATCCCCGTAGGCGTGGGTGCCTCCGATCCAGAACTGGGAAGCATGTCCTGACATCGAAGGAGTCCGGATAAAGCGGGTCATTGAGTGGGGTGTGGTAACGCCATGACCGTTTTTCCCGGCACATTCACTGCAAGACTGCCAGCCTGACCGGGTCTCGATGTTGGATTGAGTATTCGCCGCGAAAAGAGTGATTCCAAAGAATTGAGCTGCAACAAATAGGCACAGCGTAAGAGTCTTCTTGCCAAGACCCATCATTCACTTCTCCAATTTTGTGGGATTGAGACTGACAACTCCATTGGGGAAGTGGCGCGGGAACATCGGCACCAACAGGAAGTCGTCTCTTACAAATCGAGCCTACCCGGCGATGCACTCTGAAACAACCCTAAATCAGCATCGGCGAAGGATTTCGGAGATCGAGTACTAAGGCAGGAGTAAGGCCAAGCTTAATACCATCCTGAAACACCGAGAGGTCTTGTGGATGATCAGAACGACCTATGGGCTCACTTTCGTGATCAATAGCAGCCATCCGCTGCCAGCACTGATCAGCAGATCTCTATTGGCTTGAAGTTCGATCTGCCCGACTGGCGGGGTGCGTCCCTTGTGCGCCATTCGCAAGTCAGCGAACCCGTACGTACCGCTGGCCGAAGTCGAGAATAGCCACAAGGACTCTTCCCGGGCTTCGCCATTCGACGAAGCGTGGCAACCATCAGCAGGAACGGCTTTTAGTTTGCCCCAGACATATCCGGTATCGTTTGCGCGTGCCACCACGTCGCCATATTGAGAAACCACGGTCCCGTCGCCGCGGTACACGACGTCGCCCCCGATTTGAATGGTTGTCCAGTCGGCCATCGTGGTGCCGTAATCGTCGAAGGTGCCGGTTGGTAACTGGGCTTCATAGACATCCATCATCGAGGCAATTGCGCGGAGGTGCACGGTGATGGGAAAGACCTTACCGTCATACAGAATCTTGTCGAACTGCACCACCATACGCGATCGGGGAGAAAGTGAACTCGATGGTTCAACATCGACGATTTGCCCCGTAACGCGCGCACCGGACGGAATTCGCTGCCCGGAAGGCAGGGTTACGTCCTGCATGAGCCTGCCTTGGATCGACTGGCCACGCTTATCTTTCTTCGCATCAAGCGTGGAGCGCAGCATGACAGGCAAGGCCGTTCCGGCGGGAATTTCCTGGGCGAATCCAGCAGCCGGCAAGAGCAGCAAAAGCGCAATCGATCTGAACCAACCCATCATGACACCGCTCGAGTGCTTATCGGGCACGCAAAAACCCCACCACGCAACTTGGATGTTGCGAGGCGGGGCTGGGCGCCTGAATCTTCAGACGCAGCCGGTTGCCGCCGGCCGCATTCTATACATTCGCGGCGGCCATTTCGGGCTTGCCAAAAGCTTCTGCCGGGAGAGGCGCCCCGTGCAAAGTCTTCCAGCAACGGCGACCTGACTCAATTACCACAAGGACCACGCCGACGATAAAGATCACCATAAGCGCCGAGTCGAGATAACCCTGGAAGGCGTGTCCAGGCTTTTGCGCTAATGGCAGATAGATGTTCTTGATGGACAGCACTCCGGCCGACAAGGTTGTCACACCGACGAAGCACATGGGAATCGCCGTCAGCAGCGCGTACTTCGCCTTGCCCATGTTCACCAGGAACGTGGAAACGACCGCCAGCGCGATTGTAGCCAGCAATTGATTGCCAGTGCCAAACAGCGGCCAGATGGTGGAGATGGAGCCGGTATAGATCAGATAGCCCCAACTGCAGACCACCACGGCGGAGGTCACCAGATTGCCCGGCAACCACGCGGTGTTGCTGAACGGCTTGTGCATCTTGCCCAATAGTTCGTGCAGGACGTAGCGGGCCACGCGGGTACCGGTATCGACGGTCGTGAGGATGAACAGCGCCTCGAACATGATCGCGTAGTGGTACCAGTAGCCGGTCAGCGTTTTCATTCCTGGAAGTCCCTTGAAAATCTGCGCCATGCCAACCGCCAGCGAGACCGCACCACCGGTACGCCCGGCCAACTTCTCGCCAACTTCCGCGGAGAAGGCATCAAGATTGACGGTGTGCATGCCGAGTTTGGCGAAGACCGCCGGCGTGGCATTGATCGCGAAATAATCTCCGGGATACATCGAGCACGCTGCAATCAGCGCCAGCACCGCGACCGTGCCTTCGCACAGCATCGCGCCATAGCCAATCATGCGGGCATCGGTTTCCTTCCACAGCATCTTCGGCGTGGTGCCGGATGAGATGAGCGAATGGAAGCCCGAAATCGCTCCGCAGGCAATGGTCACAAATAAGAACGGAAAAAGCTTGCCCCCAATAATCGGGCCACCACCGTGAATGAATTGCGTCACGGCAGGAAACTGAATATTGGGATGGACGATAAACACGCCGATGATCAGCAGCGCGATCGTGCCCAGCTTCATGTAGGTGGAGAGATAGTCTCTCGGTTCCAGCAGGAACCAGACGGGCAGCACTGAAGCGATGAAGCCATAGGTCATCATCAGGAAGGTGATCTGATGACCATTAAACGTCAGGGCGCCTGCCCAGGAGGAGGCCGCCACCCAGCGGCCGCCGATCACGCTGGCCAGCAGAAGAACCACTCCGATCGCGCTGGGGCCGGCAATCTTGATGACACCCGGGGTGCTCTTAAACATGTACAGACCCATAAAAATCGCGATGGGAATGGTCATGCCGATGGTGAAGACGCCCCATGGACTGTTCGCCAGCGCATTTACCACGACGATTCCGAGTCCTGCCAGGGTGACCAGCAGGATAAACAGCAGGGCTATCATCGTAGCTAGTCCGGCAAAGGGTCCGACTTCGGTGCGGGCGACGTCGGCCAGCGACTTGCCCTTGTGGCGCACTGAGGCCACCAGAACCGTGAAGTCATGGACGCACCCGGCAAATACTGCGCCAATGAGAATCCACAGGAATCCCGGGGCAAAACCGAACTGGGCTGCCAGGGTTGGCCCCACCAGCGGTCCGGCGCCTGCAATGGCGGCGAAGTGATGCCCGAAGAGCACCCACTTCGGAGATGGCACATAGTTATGTCCGTCCTCGTAGGTGTGCGAGGGAGTCGTGCGGGCATCGTCCAGAACGAGTGCCTTGGTGGCGAGGAATGCGCTGTAGTATCGATAGGCAAGCGCAAAGACACAGAGCGTGCCTAGCATGATGGGGAATGTATTCACAACAGCCTCCTGAATACGGGAGTCGGCGGTAGGCGCGCCGTCGCTGCCGCAGTTTAGTAAGTCTTGCGAACTCCTGACGTGGCCGGTCGGGCTACCGTTCAGCCCGGCCGAGAGCCGTTGCATCGATAAATCTGCCGCGGCCGAACCCTGCGAAAACGGGAGGGCGGCCTCTAGAACTGCACATCATACGCCGTTTACAAGAAATGACAGCCCCATTTTCTGAGGCGATGTCGACGCAGCATCCGGTCGCACCCGCACCGCCGGTGGAAGCTCCAAATTCAACAGGAAAAGCCTTCCGGGCAAGCACACCCATCCCATAGACTTCCTGCAGGAGGGCCTCTATGAGGAAGGCGGTTTTGCTAGTTATGTTGGTACTCATTTCTAATGCCTGGCTGCAAGCACAAAAGGAGAAGCAGTCCAATTCGGGTCAGAGTTCTGAGGCTACATCCGACCAGGTGGAAGGCTGCTTGCAAAGTGCCCATAATCAATACACCCTCACCGACAAGGATGGAACCACCCTCGATCTTTCAGGGGCAGCCAACAAGCTGGGACGTCTGGTCGGCCATGAAGTGCAACTTACGGGTACACATTCCGTAGCCACCGGAAACACCACCGCGCAAGGAGTCGCATCCAGCGTCGTCGAGAGAAGGATCTTCCGGGTAAAGACTGTTAAGGACATAGCTAAGACCTGCAAGACGACGTTTCCGTAACGCTGGGTTCGGGGCCGATTCCGCGTCGTCCATGCCGACGCCGCTGTGCGTGCCTCGGCAAGAAACAGGAGCGGCATGCTCGCGCGGCCGCTCCTTACGATTGAAGCAGTTGCGATGCGAGTTGTGGTTAGAAGGTGAACACTGGTCCAAACTCCGTCCGCCAGTCAACCGCACTGCAAGTTGGTTTGCCGGCGATCTTGGTTGTGCAAACTCCGTTGTTGTCCGGAAGAGCGTAGCTTTCGTAATGGCTTTCTTCAAAGCCAAACTGCACCCAGGGGTTCATCTTGTAGAACACGGTCACGGCTCGAATCGAGCTCTTGATGGGACCGGCGCCCGTGGTTGCGCCGATGTCCTTCGCGTAGCGGAAGTCATTGGCGTTGGCCGCATCCAGACCGTATTCGAAGTAGGCCTGCCATCCGGCATTTCTGCCCTTTGGCTCGGCATTAAACCAGCGCGAGATGGGGAATCCAACCTGAATGAATCCACCGTAGCCGCGGACCGCCTTTTGCGGAGCCACCACCGACTGTCCGGCGGCATTGGTACCAAAGAACACCGTCGAAGAGGCGTCCACCGACGGGGCGCTAGCCAGGTTGCTCAGGCCACCCGTGTAGTTGTAGTTCGATAAGAGCTGGCCACCGAAGAAGAATCTCAGGTCAGCTCCCATGTAACCGCTGGCCACAACGGTCGCCCAGCGCGTGGGGAGTGAGATGGCTATCTGGTTGCCATACCCATTGCTGTTGTTGTCGACACCGTCTGGGAAAGCGGTCTTGTAAGCAGCCGGCACGGCGGAGCCCAGCACAGTTGCTTGGCGTCCGGCGTAGAAACCGCTCCAAAGAATCTGGGCAGGAACCACACCGGGAGCCTTGTCGAGTTGGAATTGCAGGACGACCCTGGATTCGATCTCGGGCTTTCCGTTATCGGCACCCTGACGCTCACCGTACCCTAGTTGATTAGCGGTGCCGTCGGTGACAGTACAAGTTGTGGCCACTCCGAGGGTTTTAACGGTGCAGGTCGTGATGTCCGCAGGGGTATTGCCCTCAGCCGGAGTCATGATGGCAAACTCGGGAGAGAGCTTGAAGTTACGCGAGCCGCCCAGGTTCTGTACGAAGCCCACTCGCATCTGGGGCGCACGCTCGTAGACATTGCCCCAGTACGCGCCGTAGAACGTCGTCTCGAACAGGTTCATGAGCGCGCTCGATCCGAAGATCGTCCAATCCTGACCCGCCTCGAAGAAGAAGTCCGTGTTGGGTTTGAAGCTCCAGTCGATTCGTCCGAAGGCCAGACGCAACTGGAGTGCATTGCTGCGAATGGTGGAGACGTTGCGATTGTCCACGCGGCTGAAGTTGCCTTCGAAGTCAGCTTCGATCTGGCCGGTGATCGTTACGTTCTTGGAGACGTCAGGCCATTCGAACTTGGAGCCGAAACGAGTGGCACGCGCCTTAATGTGGTATTCGGGATTGTTGTTCGGACCGGTGTCGGCGCTGACGAATTCAGGAATCGGGAAGTCATCGCCACGTGGCTGACTCGAATCATAAGCCGAGGTGGCCTTGATGAAGCCATAGGGCGACATGGTCGCGCCCGAACCCAGCTTAAAGCCAAGCAGGCCATCCTTCTTGGGCGGACCAAGCGGCAGCACCCATACTGGCGCGATAGCTGGAATCACGGTCGGTTTAACCGGTTCCGCGGGTTTGGCCTGCGGGGTCTGCCCGGCAGTAAGGCTAGCGCTGGTCACCTGCCCACCGGATACTGCTTCCGTCACCAGGTGCATGCTCTCCGCGGGTGGAGCGGCGCTTTTCATCGCAGCGATATCCGACTCGCTCAACAGACCTTTGGCTTGTAAGAGGAGCAACAACTGCTCCGTTCCGCCGCTCCCTGATGAGCGGAGAGAGTTGGCTTCCGCGGAGGTCAGAATTCCCTTCTTCACGAGAAGGTCAAGGACCGCCGAATTGGGCCCGCTACTGATGTTGATACCGCTGGTGGTTGGATCGATGGCAGCCGTGGTGCCTGGGTCGGGCATCACCGGAGTGCCCGGATCCGCCGCGCTCATCAAGCTCGGGCTGAGCAAACACGTACTAGCGACCAGGATGAACAGCAACGATCGGAAAGACTCTCGCATCTTCGCCTCCGAATATCGGCAGAGTCTTTTCTGCACAGATGGAGTCCCCGCATTTTCCGAAAGCCTATCTCCGGAAAAACGAATGTCCTATCCTTGATGACTCTGTCCTTGGGGGGAGACTTTATTGCCTGAGGTTTGAAAGGTACGCGGACATAGAACACACCTGATTGTGACAAATGAACATTTTCTTAGTGACAAACTGTGGCAGGACGGCGATTTCCGGTGGGCTTTTCGCGCTTTTGGCTGGGAAGTACATATCAGATGCCGGGCTGACACGACGCCTACAACTTGTGTGGTAATGACGACGGCACGCTGTCCTGCAACACCGTCAGACTATGGAAATGGGCGGGTAATCCGTGCAGCGGCTTCTGCTGGAGTCACCGTCCAATGTTCATTTGTCACAAACGGGTGTGATAGACGTCGCGAACTCATCTGCCGCTTTGTGTAACGCTAACGGCCAGTCCGATCATCCGGCTATTCATAGGAGTCTTCGATGGCTGATCAGCAATCGCTCTCAAAAGATACCAAGATGGCTATGGCCTCTCAGTTCCTGGGGTTCATGCTGGACGCGTATGACATGGCAATGGTGCTGGTCATGGCTCCGATCCTGGTAAAGGTTTTCGCCTCCCCCAAGGGCAGCGCGGCTTGGCAATACATCACCATCGTCTTCACCTACGCGATTACCATGGCCGCGCGGCCGGTGGGATCTGCGATCTTCGGGCACTACGCCGACAAGATTGGCCGGCGCTTTCTGCTGGTGCTCACGATCGGCGGCGTTGGGGTTATGTCCCTGGCCGGCGGATTTCTTCCCACCTATGCACAGATCGGTGTCTGGTCGTATGTGCTCTTCTGCATTCTCCGCTTCTTTATGGGATGCTTCTTCGGCGGCGAGTACGCGGTTGGACACACCTTTGCCATCGAGCATGCGCCACAACCCCGGCGAGGCATGATCGGCGGCTTCATACAGTCAGGCTTTCCCCTGGGATACGTCTTCGCGTCGCTGGTGTTTGCTGCGATTTCGTTCTTCGCCAGCAAGCCGGCCATGTTTCAGTACGGATGGCGCATTGCTTTCATGACCGGCGTGGTGCCGGTCTTCCTGGCTCTTTACATCCGGCGTAACCTGCACGAGTCACCGGAGTTCGAGAAAGCGAAAGCCAGCGGAACCATCGAGAAGGCCCCCTTCTTCAGCCTGTTCAAGCCACCGCAAGTGTGGGATTTCCTGCAGGTTTTCTTCTTTATGACAGGGCTCTTTCTGACCGACTATTCGGTTTATGGATTCCTTCCGCAGATCCTGACTCTGAATGGACGCGGTTTTAACACAACTACCTACAGCCTGATTTACGGCTTCGCTTTGTTCATGGCGTTTCTGGGGTACAACTTCTACGGCTGGATTTCGGACAGAACTGGCCGCAAGATCCTGACCCAGTGGTACTGCGTCTTCTTAGTGGTGTTTGGTATTCCTGTGTACTATGTGCTCTACCATGCCGCACTGGAACGCAACCTCCTCCTGGCGGTACTCGGTACCTGCATGGCCGGAATGCTGAAGCTGGCTTGGGGCATCGTACCTGCGTACTTGTGCGAACGCTTCCCAACCAAGCGCCGGGCCGCGGGCGTAGGCTTCGGATATTCTTCGGGCGCTTTACTGGGAGCCTGGTTCGGCGTGTACGTTTGGTGGGCACACAAGATCCCGTTCATTGCCAAAATTGAGGGCCAGGATCTATGGCTTTCTCCCGCAGTAATTCTGACGGTTGGCTCGGTCATGACGTTTGTCAGTCTGTTGTATTCGCCGGAAACCAAGCATCTTGAACTTGACGAAGTTGGTCTCCGCGAACGCGAGGCTTTGAGCGCACTTCACCCCGAGCCTGCCACCGGGGACTGAGGCCCGGTTCGAGCACAGGTTCCATATTTTCCATCGCCACGGACACGAACCGTGGCGATGTTTTTCGCAACCTGCGAACTGCGCAGGTACCGCCCGGTTGGCGGAAAGTGATTCTGCCGAACGGTTACTGGCGCCCGTCCACCAAAAACTCGTTGCTCTTGGCCTCTCCGCCGAAGATCGTCATTCCCCGCGTGGAGGAACCTGCTTTGCGCCGGCGGTGCTCCCACTCGCTGCGCTTCGGTCCGCCGGCAATGACGATGGGAAAAAGTGGTGACGTCCTTCGCTGCTGTGACGGTGATGGCGATTGTCGAAGTTGGTTCCTTTCAGCAGTTTCGCCCTACGTTCGCTTGACGGGCTGACGCATCCAAAGTTGACTGATAGGTTGTAGTTCGCGGCGCAACTGGTACGGCGTTTGCGTCCTGCCAACGCTTCGCGCCTGAAGGTGCGTCGCTCGCCCGGGGAGACTGATTCGGTGGCAATGTATCGGGTTCGCATACTGGGAGGCTGGGTTTATCGCACGCGCCGCGTGCTGGCGACGCTCTGCCTCGGCGTGCTTGCATCCATGATCGGCTACAAGGTGGTATTCGGCGCCAACGGCATGATGGTCTACCGCGCTAAACGGACTGAATATCAGCAACTCCAGCAGCAGATTGAGCGCGAGCAGGCAGAAAATCAGCTCCTGCTGGACCAGGTCAACCGCTTGCAGCATGACCCTGCGGCCATCGAAAGCGAGGCCAGAAAGCAATTGCATTATGTGAAGCCCGGAGAATTTGTGCTGGTCGACCCCCCCAAGCGCGACGTCAGCGTTGCGACCCAGGCCGAAGCAACTAAACCGCCGCAGTAAGCCCAGTTCCCTTCTCTTTCCAATCGCCAAAACTGCATTCCCCTCAAGGGCTGCCTTATTTCCCCGCGCATTCCGCAAGCGGAGCTGAGCTGTGCCGCTTGTTTGCAAAAGGATGACATTGGCAATCGCGGTTTGTACTACACTTGAGCCCGGTGTGGTGGGTGGGGTTCTCGCGAATATTTGCGCGGATTGGCGTAGTTGGTGTGCTGCCCGCCAGGAATAACAGGAGACGACAATGAAAAAGATCTTAGGTCTTGCAATGGGACTCTGTCTGTGCACCGCGATGGCGATGGCTGCCAACCAGACATTCAATGGATGGGTCAGCGACTCCAAATGCGGCGCGAAGGGCGCCAACGCCTCGCATGCGGCGTGCGCAAAAGGCTGCATCGAGAAAGGCCAGAAACCGGTGCTGGTGACTGACAAAGATCAGAAAGTGGTTGCCATCGAGAATCCCGATGCTCTCACGGCCCTCGCCGGTGAACACGTGCAAGTTACGGGCAAGATGACCGAGGCGGGCACGTTGCACGTGGCCAGCGCCAAACCGATTGCGCCGTAAGCAGCCCAACCATTGCCTGAAACAATTAACCCCGCGGAGCGAATCCCGCGGGGCTTAACGAAAAACTAATGTGTCGAACGAGAAGCCCGCTTCATCCGGCAGCGGCTTCACGGATTCGAGAGTGCGGCGTCGCTCAGCGCACTACACCTTCCAGCGGCGAACTCGCGGTGGCGTAGAGCTTCCTTGGCATGCGCCCGGCCAGATAGGCTTGACGTCCGGCGAGTACTGCATGGCGCATGGCTTCGGCCATGAGCACCGGATCCTGCGCTCCCGCGATGCCGGTGTTCATCAGAACGCCGTCCACGCCCAGTTCCATGGCGATCGCGGCGTCCGACGCGGTGCCCACGCCGGCATCCACGATCAGCGGCACATCGGTGATCAGCTCACGAAGGATGCGGATGCTGGGCTGGTTCTGGATGCCCAATCCACTGCCAATCGGTGCTCCCAGCGGCATGACTGCCGACGCACCCGCATCGATCAGGCGCTTGGCAACGACGATGTCATCAGAGGTATAAGGCAGAACTGTGAAGCCCTCTTTCACCAGCACACGCGTGGCCTCGATCGTGGCCTGCACGTCGGGAAACAGCGTCTGCTGATCGCCGATCACCTCGATCTTCACCCAGTCCGAGAGGCCGACTTCACGGCCCAGCCGCGCAGTGCGAATCGCTTCGTCGGCGGTATAGCAGCCCGCCGTGTTAGGCAACAGAAAGTACCGCTGCGGATCGATATAGTCGAGCAGCGACTCCTTGCTGCGGTCGAGATTGACGCGGCGCACGGCCACGGTGACCATCTCCGCGCCACTGGCTTCGATGGCGCGAGCCGTCTCCGGTCCTGATTTGTACTTGCCCGTGCCAACGATCAAACGGGAGCGGAACTGCCTGCCTGCAATGATGAATGAGTCCATGCAGCTATTGTAATGAAAGCGCGCTGAACCGGGCTGTGACACTGTCGCACCTTTGCAGGAAAAGGCGCCCTTCTCTTCATTCGGGGCGACGCGGTAGCTCGATCTTCTCGCCTTGTTCCGGCAGACTCCCTCTCACCCAGTCGCCCAGCTTCTGCACCGGCAGGCGCAGGCCGACGAAGAACTGTCCGAAGAGCGCATATTCCGCACTCACCTGGTCGAAGCGCATCTCGTAAATCAGCTTCTTGAAGACCAGAGGGTCAGGCGCGAACAGGTCGACGCCCCACTCCCAATCGTCGAAGCCGATGGAGCCGGTGATGATCTGCTGCACCTTGCCGGCGTAACGCCGGCCCACCATGCCATGCTCTTCCATCTGGCGCTGGCGCTCTTCGATGGGCAGCATGTACCAGTTCTTGTTCTCGGCACGCTTGCGATCCATGGGATAGAAGCACAAGTAGCGGCTGTCGGGAATTCTGGGAAAGAGCCGCGGATGCATCGCCTGTCGCTGCCGCTCCATGGTGTCTTCGATTGCCTTGTTCCATTCTTCCGACAGCGGCGCCACCCCGCGCTCGGTGAGCTGCCGGTACACCTTCACGCTGGAATCGTACAAACCCAGCTCAATCACCGACAAATAGGAATGCGTGGGCTCCAGGAATTCCTGCAATTCGGTGTGATTGAGCAGCAACTCCGCGGCGTTCAGCTCGTCGAACGAATCGCGGAAGTGCACTGTCATCAGGTCGCCCTTGTGTCCCAGCAAGGAGTAGATGGCACTCTGTCCCGCCTCTTCGGCGGGGGACAAGACCTGGATGGCGTCGCGCACGATGGCCGACTGGCGCGACTCGCCCACTTTGCGCCACTCCGCCCAACGGAAGCGGAACATCTGGTGCAGCACGCTCGAGCCTTCGAGGGTAAGCGGCACGGCGGGCAGATCGGTCGCAACTTGTACTTCAGTATTGGGTGGAACCATCGCAGCAAACTCCATTCCAGTGCAGATTGGGGGCGCTCCGTCATTGTAATCTGACCACCTGCGGCGGACGGCCGTGATCGCCACTCATATTTCTCACGCTGTCATCGAGCGGGGCGCAGCACAGTCAACGATGCAAGCGATGGCAAGTCGCGGTCAACCATTGGCGGAAGCTGCCACAGCTAGTCGGCGGCACCTGCAGTCCCGCTGTGCGGGACGGCTCCTCTTAGCCCAGCGCTTCAGCGCTGGGTGGGCGGCAGAATAGACTCGAGTCCCGGCAGGGACGGCACGCCCCCGCGGGGATTCTACGCATGGGGCACCGCTTCGCAGAACCGCGAACCTCCACTCAGAATGAGGGTGGCGGATTTTCATTCGCGTTCGTTATAAACTGTCCCCTCACTAGGAGAGAGCACGCATGCCTCGCGGCACTATGCCCCGTCAGCCCTCGCGATCAGGACGGCAAGACAAAGTTGTTTCGGCGCGCCCCGCAACGCGCACGGCCAAACCAGTTCCAGCGCGGAAACCGAGGCCTGCCAAGCCAGCGCTTGCCGCAGTCATTAAGAAGACGGCGAAGAAGGCCAAGGCACTGAGCAAGGCCGTCGCGAAGACCGCGTCCACACTGGCCGGCTCTGCGCCCAAGGGCTACAACCCTGTTGCCCGCAAGCGGGTCGACGAAATCCTGAAGCGCCTGGACGAGCGCTATCCCGACGTCCGCTGCGCCCTGCATCACAACAGCGCATGGGAGCTGCTGGTGGCAACCATCTCTATCGGCGCAATGCACCGACGTCCGCGTAAACATGGTCACGCCGGTTCTCTTCGAGAAGTATCCAACAGTGGAACACTTCGCCGCGTTAGAGCCGGAGGACCTGGAGCCTGACATCCGCTCCACCGGATTCTTCCGCAATAAGTCGAAGTCCGTCGTCGGTGCGGCGCGCAAAATCATTGAGCAATTTGGCGGCGAAGTGCCTCGTACCATGGATGACTTGCTAACCATCCCCGGCGTGGCCCGCAAGACCGCCAATGTCGTGCTGGGCTCGTGGTTCAACATCGCCGACGGAGTGGTGGTCGATACCCATGTGCATCGCATTGCACGACGGCTGGAGCTCACACGCAACGACGATCCCAAGTCGATCGAGCAGGACCTGATGAAGGTGATCCCGCGGAGCAAGTGGATCGACTTCTCGCACCAGATCATTCATCACGGCCGCGCCATCTGCATCGCCCGCAAACCGAAGTGCGCTGAGTGTCCGCTGGAAAACCTCTGCCACGCCGCCGACAAGACCTGGAGCACGGTCGAGATTCACAAGAACGCCAAGCCTTAGGCTCTGATATCGCCCATCCTCGCCGCCTCCCGGAAGACGAATTGCCGTCCGGTGCGTTATCTTCATCCGCACGGGGGAGCGATGCACGGAGGAGGCATTCAGGCGGTTGAGCTGGTGTTCCTGTTGCTGCTGGTCTTCGTGGTGGCATTCGCAGCGCTGGCGCGAAAACTGCAGAACGCCGTATCCCATCGTCCTGGTGGTGGGCGGACTGCTACTCAGTTTCATTCCCGGCATCCCGCGGATATCGCTCAACCCGGACGCCATCTTCCTGCTTGTCCTACCGCCGCTGCTCTACTCAGCGGCGTGGCTCACCTCGTGGCGCGACTTCCGCCACAACCTGCTTACCATTCTCGGTCTCGCCTTCGGGTTGGTCGCCTTCACGGTATTCGGGGTTGCCGAAGTGGCGCAGCGGGTCTTTCAGGGCTTTACCTGGCAACTGGGATTCGTCTTGGGCGCAGTGATCGCAACCACGGATTCCATTGCCGCGACCTCGATTGCAAAACGGCTGGGCTTGCCGCAGCGCATCGTGGACGTCCTCGAAGGCGAAAGCCTGGTGAATGATGCCAGCGGCCTGCTGGCGCTGGAATTCGGAATCGCCATGGTGGTGCGAGGCGAGACGCCCTCGGCGGGCGTGGCGCTGGCCCGCTTGGCCTACCTCATTGTGGCTGGAATCGCCGTCGGCCTCCTCATCGCCAAATTGGTGGAGTGGCTCGAATATCACATCGATGACGGGCCGATCGAAATTGCCGTCAGCATTCTGGTTCCGTACGTCGCCTATCTCACCGCCGACGCGGTGCGCGCCTCGGGGGTACTGGCCGTGGTTGCCTGTGGACTTTATCTCAGCCGCAAGAGCGCGCGCTTCTTCTCGCCCCAGGTGCGGCTGCAGGCGTGGGCGGTGTGGGACTCGCTTACCTTCGTGCTCAACGGCCTGGTGTTTGTGCTGATCGGTTTGCAACTGCCCTACGTGCTGGCGGGCATCCGCGGCTACAGCATGAAGGAGTTGCTGACTTACGGCGCCCTGTTCAGCGCGCTGGTCATCGCGCTGCGCCTGATCTGGGTCTATCCCGGCGCGAAAATCGGTCATCTCGTCAACTACTACCTGCTGCATCGCCGCGAACCCATGCCAAAGGCGCGCGGGCTTTTTGTCGTGGGCTGGACCGGCATGCGTGGTGTCATGGCCCTGGCCGCCGCGGTCTCGCTGCCGGAAATGCTTGCCGACGGCAACCCATTTCCGCAACGCAACCTGATTATCTTTCTCACCTTCAGTGTCATCCTGGTCACTCTGGTTCTGCAGGGACTGACGCTGCCCTGGCTGATTCGCATGCTTGGACTGGCCGGCACCAGCGGTCCTGATTGTGAAGAGAACGAAGCCCGACGCATCGTTACCCGACGCGCTCTGGAGCGGCTGGAGCAGGCGCGCGTGGCCGACCCCGAACAGTTTGCGCCCATTTATGACGACCTGCAAAAGCACTATCAGTATCGACTATCGGCTCTGGAAGGAAAGCCTGCCGACATAGATGGCGCTGTCGAGCACCACCACCGCTTCCAGGATCTGACACTGGAGCTGCTGCGGACCGAGCGCGAGACCGCCCTGGGATTGCGCAACCAGGGCCGAATCAGTGACGAAGTCTTGCGCCGTCTCGAGCACGAACTGGATTTGCGCGAAAGCCAGTTGAGCCCCAGCCTGGAGAGCAGCAGTTAGCAGCGTTCAGAGCGGCGCAGTTGCCGTATCCCAACTGCGGTCGGGTAGGGCGGAGCTTGTGTCAGCGGCGCTTGGTGTCGGGGCGGCGCTTTGTATCAGGGCACGACTTCAGTCGTGCCGATAAGCCTTTTGTTTTTGATGGTCCAAGCGGGCTTCAGCCCGCGAGAAATCTGTTTTTCCTGACTTTTACCGCAGCCGCTGCACCGGCCGAAGCCACCGAGAAAAAGTGTCGCGCGGAGCGCGCGGACCATAGCAGTCAGCGGCGGCCCTCCGCCTGGGCCTCCTGCAGCATCTCGCGCGGAACCTCCCGTACACGAATCCCAATCTCGAAGCTCGCGGTGGCCGGACCGCGTCCCCAGCGGTTTACCTCCCAATGCACCCGCACGAATTTCGCGGACGCAGCCTGCGACAAGTCGACCAGCAGCGGATATTCGCCGACATAAAACTTCTGCGGGAGTGAGACGATTGGCTTGGTCTCCCAGGTGGTGCCGTCGGCCGAGGTGAAGACGCTGAGTTCGATTGACTCCTGCTCGACCACGGCGGTGATGGAGAGAGTGAGGAGAAACGCTGGAGAACTGGCGGAGCTGACATCGACCGGCTCGCTGTCACCCTTGGCGGTGACCACGGTTTTCGCGGGAACAAGGAAGGCATCGATCATGACGCCATCATTCTATCGGAGGCGGCGTTGCGGCAATGGTGACTCGCATCACAGACCCAGATTCAACGATTTGCTGTGCTGCCGCAGTCGATCGGCGCAGCCATCAGTCCCGCTTGCGGGACGGCTCATCTTAGAGCAATTTCCGAGTTGCCGTAATCGCCTTGAAAGGGCGCGGCCTAAGGCGTGCCCTTTCAAAGCGGACGTTCCTCGGTCGGGATGACACTACACATTTGGCAACGCCGCTCTACTCCACCCGTGGCAGCCCATCCAGAAAATTGCGCAGCAGGCGTCCGAACTCCTCGGGCTTTTCCAGCGCGGCGTAATGGCCCGCGCCGGAAATCACCTCCATGCGGCTGCCGGCGATCCGCTGCTGCATCAGGTCGAACTCGCCACGCGGTATGCTGTCCTCTTCGCCGGCGATGATCAGCGTGGGCACATTGATCTGCGCAAGGGTTGCGACCGAATCCGGACGGTCGGCCATTCCCTGCTGAATCCCGGCAATGTCCTGGGGAGACATCTTGCGCATCATCTGCCGAGCGCGCTCAACGATGTCAGGACGGTTGGTGCGAGTGGCATTCGACATCAGCTTGCCTGCCATGTCCTCCACGAACCATGCCGTGCCCTCGCGCAACACTCGTTCGGCGGATTGCAGCCGGGCGACGCGGCTCTCCGGCGTCTCGCCTCCGGCTTTCGTATTCGCCAGCACCAGCGCGGCGATGTGCTCACGATGGCGGCGCCAGAACTCGAACAGCACATATCCACCGATAGAGACGCCAACGAAGCAGGCCTTCCCCACGCGCTCTTCCCTGCACAGGCGCGCGATGTCGTCGGCATGCTTCTGCATAGTCGCGGGCCCGTCGCCTAACTCGGAATCGCCGTGCGCCCGCAGATCGGGAAGGATCACACGATATCGGGTGCTGAGCTGCGGCGCTACGCCATTCCAGAATTCGTGGTTCAGCGGAAACGGATGCAACAGGACCACCGGCGGACCGAAACCCTCAACTTCGTAGAAGATCTGGGCATCGCCGCTGCGAAAAGTTGGCATGGAAACTTGCAACGAACCGGCATTCACAGGCTGCTGAAAAGTCTTTGGAAGGCCACGTTTTTGAAGGCCCACACCTTTCTGAAAGGGCGTACCTTTTTTGAAGGAGCGCTCCTTTCTGAAACGGCGAACCTTTTTGAAGGAGCGCACCTTTCCGAAGGCCCGTACCTTTTGAAGGGGCGTACCTTTAGGTACGCCGTTAAGCCCTATTTTTTGTCATCCCGAGCCGACTTCAGTCGGCGAGGGATCTGCTTTTCGACTCGGCACATGCGGGCTCAACGTGCGCCTCTTTAACTCCCTGTCACGACCCGTGGTACGGCTGGACATTCGTAGGCTGTACCGCCGGAGCGATCTCCGGCTCTTCCGGCATTACGATCCACGCAATAATGTAGGCGAGGATTCCGCCGCCACCGAACAGAGCGACAATCAGCCAGACCACGCGCACCACAGTCACGTCGATATCGAAGTACTCGGCAAATCCCGCGCACACGCCGGCGATTTTACGGTCGGTGCGCGACCGCATCAGCCGCTTGCGCGCTGCCACGTAGGCCACCCGCACTCCGCAATAGGGGCAAAGGTTGGCATCGTCCGGGATCGCTTTTCCGCAGTAGTTGCAATACATATCGCCTCCACTAACAGGAGATACGAAAGAGCATAGCCGTAAGTTTCATGGGATACAACGCCTGAGAATACAAAGGGATACCCGTCAGGGCGTTTTATACGCCTCTTTTATATAGCGGCGCGCCAGGTCGGCAGAATCCGAGCTGGAATTTACGGCGATCACTGCCTGGTATTTGGACAGCGCGGCATCGCGCTTTTGCAACACGTCGTACATCTCTCCTGCCGCCAGGGTCGCACGCTGCCGAAGCTCGGGATCGGGCGCAGACGAGGCGGACAGTTCGTAGGCCTGCACCGCGGCCTGGTAGTCGCGCTGGCCTTTGAGCGCCTCGCCCAATCCGTACGCCGGAATCTCCAATCGGCAGACGGTATAAACATTGTTGTGGCAATTGGCGATGACCTTACGGAAGGCTGAAATGGCCTCCGGTCCATGTCCTGCGGCATTCAGCAGGTTGGGGTATTCGGTGGCCATCAGGAAATTCTTTGGGTATTCCGCCGTGAGGCCCGCGACGATCCGAATGGCTTCTTCGTATTGCTGCTCACGTCGCAGGAAGAGGGCCAGCGCAATCTTGGCGTCCGTCGCGGACTCTCCGTTGCCGGCCGCTGCCTCGCGCAGATATTGCAGTCCCTTCGACTTGCTGCCGCTGAGGCCGGCGACCGAAGCGGCAATCTTGACCGGCCAGCTCAGGCTGCCCACCACATAGACGTCGATACCAATCGCGGTTTTGGCATCCGTGTAATTCGGATCGAGCTCCAGCACCCGCTCGTCGTCATGCCGTGCTCCCACCGCACTGCGCAAGGCTGCAAACCAGGCTTTCTGGCCGATGCCCATGTAAGTGGCCCGGAGGCCTCGAGTCACCGCACGGGCATACAGTGCGTTTACGTCGTCAGGATTCTTGTCGAGATAATGCTGGGACAGAGCGAAGGCCTTGTTGCTCAGCTCCGTCACCTGATCGGTGACCTTGGGATCGATCGGTATCGATTGCCGCTTCAGAAAAGCGTCGCCTGCAAAGGACTCGGTATCCAGCGCGCCGATCCGGAACAGCTCCTTGAAGATCACTGATCCCAGCACATGATTGGCGGGAAACGGATCGTCGGGATGCGCCTGCTCCGCCGCCTCGAAGTCGCGAATAGCCTTGTCGTATTCCAGGCTATAGAAATGATCGAAGCCTTTGCGGGTATTGGCGTCATTGCCGGGCTGGGTGGGAACCCATCCGGCATCCGCCGCGGCTGCCGATGCACACCCTGCGACCGCCCCCACGCAAAGTGCGAGTGCTAAGAAACAACTGGGTAGGCGGTAAGGTCTCATGGGCCGGGTTACCTTAGAAGTTTACCTGATGGGCCAGAGGCTCCAAAGCGGATACAAAGCTTGTAGAGCTTAATTACTATGCCCATGAACGACCCAGAGCCGCCACTACCCCGGGATCATTACAGCGAAACCGAAGCCGCCAAAGCCTTAGGCATCACCCTCCAGCGCCTGCACGAACTGCTGGACGAGCACATTTTCAATGACGGTCCCAGCCGCCCCGCATCCATCGAACTGAATCCTACTGATCTACTATTACTGAGTTACTGGCAGAAAAATGCCAAGAGAAGGCATGGCCAGGTATTGCAGATGCCACGCAGGAAGAGATGACTCCGCCTTGAGAACGCCGGCCTGAAAATTCGTCCGGCCTGAAACATGCCACTCTGGGAATCGCCCGCTCTTCTAGTGTTAATTTCCTAGAAGCGTGTAAGTATTGCTCGGCCCGGCCTAATTGGATAGCCAGGTCGGGCGTCGGAACCCACTGAGCCCGCTGAAGTTACGCCTGCCTGAATTTTGGACATCGGCGTGCATTTGCCTTGGGCAGGAGTTACCCAAAATGCAGCAGGCGGTCCGGGAGGCGAGCACGGAATACTGGCAGCCTGCAAACCTTGAGGCCAGCCGGGTCATCAAGCCTCTCACCGCAAAAAATCTGTGTCCGAATTGCCAAACCGAGTACACCATCGGCGCGCGCTTTTGTCACGTCTGCGGCGAAGAGTGCCGTTCACCGCGACTTGAGCCTACTCGCCACGAGCCGGAGCAGTCTCTCCCGCGCGACCTCCTCCGGCAAGGGCTCGGCTTGTCCATTCCTTCCGTGATTTTCTTCCTCCTCGGCATTGCCTGCCTTGCCGGTGCATTGCTTACCGGCTTCTTCTACCGCGGAACCACGCTGCTTGATCTGGAAGCAGTGCATGCCTGGCGTATAGACTGGCTTCTGGCTGCGATTGCCGCCATGCTCGCGGGGATCCTGCTGAAGAAGAAAGCCGCTTAATCCGGCTCACTATTCAACCTTGGACTGCTTTTCTTCCTTCTTACTCTCAGGCGCTTCGGTGATCTGAAGGTTATCCGCCCGGTACGCTTTTCCATCGAATACCGTGTTGGCCCTTACTTCAGCCCCCACCTTTAAATCATGTTTGTCGACGTTGGCGGGATCGAAGTGGATCTCGTAGTTCTCGTCGTCGCTGCGATTGTCCAGGGCCAGTGTTCCCGACCGCATATCGAGATTGGTGATCGTCCCCGCGAACAGGAAGCTCTCACCCGGCTTGGCGAGAATTGTGATCTCCTCTGCCACATCGTGGTCGGAGCGGTTGGGCGAGAACTGCACATCGATCAGCGAGCCCGGCTGCAAGTCGCTTACGCTAGCCTGGCCACGTGATGCGCTGTACTTCGTCGCGGGGTTCACCGAGAAGCTTACTGCTTGCGACGAGAGTTCATCCCGCACGCTGATCTTGCCTCCGCTCAGGTCGGCGGACGTAATCTGGCCACGTGCTTCCGCCGGACCCGTCTTCGTCTCGATGCGCAGATTCCTGGCGAGAACCTTGGAGCCATCGAGCATAGTGTCGGCGTAAACCCGATCGCCTTTCTTGAGCGCCAGGATCGTGGTTTCCGTGCCATCGCGGTAGATATGCGAGCGCTCGTCCAGAACCACCTTCACCTTGCTTCCCTTGCCGAAGGGCCGGATCGTCACCCGATTGCGCACTTTGTCCACGCTGGTCGCGGTGCCGCCGATCAGGGTCGTTCTCCCCTTGGGCAGTGGTGGCGGCTCGAGGTAAGGATCATAAGGATTGTCGTCACTCGCACTGGTCGTCGGTCGCACGGTGGTCGGCCCGGCTGTCGTCTTATCGGCCTCGGTGGCGGGTGCCTGGGTCACGCCGACGCTTCCCGTTGCCTCATTTCCCGACGGACTGGTGACGCCGCCGGCAGGCGCCATCTGTCCCGCATTCCCTTGAGCAGGTCCGGACTCGTGCTGTCCCCAAGCCGGAACCGCCAGCGCGAGCACCGAAACAACGCCGGCAACAAACATGTTTCGCAGAGCTGATTTCATGGGCTCCCATTCGCGTCCTCAGCTTGTTCAGCGAGGGCTGCGGGGGAACTGGAGAGTTCCCACTCCCGAAGTTGGATGCAGTCTTCTCTCTCACCGTTCATTCGGCACATGTCGAAAAACCTGCCATCTCGGGTTCCCGGTTGCCAACGCGAGCGCCACCTTTCCTCATCCAAGCTAACCGAAGCCGTGCCCTTGTCGAGGTGCGGTCGTATGCTTCCGGAGGCTCAATGTTGGCTGTGACCATGCCCGGCTATCCGCGCTCCAACGCAGCACATCGCTATATGCGATGCATGGCTACGCTTTTCCTGCTCGGCGTTTTCACCGTCTCCGCCAGCGCAAAAGATCTGCGGCTCAGCATTCCCAAGCACACCAAGCCGACTCCGGTGCAGAAGCTCAATCAGGAAGGCGTCCACGCCATCGAGAAGCATGACTACAAGAAGGCCAAGTCGCTCTTCTACAAGGCCTACCTGATCGACCCGGACGATCCCTTCACCCTGAACAATCTCGGCTACGTCGCCGAAATCGAAGGAAAGATCGATCGTGCGCAGCGTTACTATTCGCTGGCCGCCGCCGAGAGCTCCGACGCTCTGGTCTATAAGTCCACCGAACAAGACGCCGTCGGTAAACCAGTCGACAAGATTGCCGGCAACGCCGCCGATGCCCAGATGCAGCTTAACCGGATGAATGTGGCCGCGATGAGCCTGCTGGAGAAAGACCGCGCTCCCGAAGCCGACCTGGAGTTGCAGAAAGCGCTCAAGCTCGATCCCAACAATCCCTTCACGCTGAACAATCTCGGCTACGCCAAAGAGAAAGAAGGCGAACTGGAAGACGCCTATCGCTATTACATGCAGGCGGCCAACCAGCATTCGGAAACACCGATTGTGGTGACGGTACGCTCCTCGTGGCGTGGCAAGCCTATCAGCGAGATTGCGGCCAAGAATGCGGAGAACGTTAAGAAGTTGCTTGAGAACGATCAGAGCATCTCCGCGCAAGTGGCCCGCTACAACACCCGCGGTGTTGCGGCCATTAACCGCAACGATCTCAAGCTGGCCCGAACGTACTTCCAGGACGCCTACAAACTGGACCCGGAGAACGCTTTCGCCCTGAATAATATGGGCTATCTTGCCGAGATGGATGGCGACCGGGAGAGCGCTGACTTCTTCTACGGCAAAGCCAAAGAGGCAGACCAGTCCAGCCTGCGAGTTGCTTATGCCACTCGAAAGGATGCTGAGGGCATGAAGATGGCGGCCGTCGCGAGCGACAGCGACGATGCCGTGCTCAAGGCGACGGACGAGGCCGAAGCCGCCAGACGTCTGGAAGGCGGTCCGGTGGTGCTGCTCAATCGCGACAACACTCCAGTCGTGGAACCTGCGGTGCCGCCGAAGATCGAGCCCAGTCAGCCGATCCGGACCTACGAGTCTCCTGACAACGGCGGTCTGATCGAGCCGCTGCCCGACAACCAGCAGCCTCCGGCCGCCCAGCCGCATGCCGCTCCGCAATCGGCAACGCCGCAGGCCGCTCCGCAATCGGCAACGCCGCAGCCCGCTCCGCAATCGGCAACGCCGCAGCCCGCCAATTCTTCCGGCGGATTACTGATGCCGCTGCCCGACAACCAGCAGCCTCCGGCGGCCCAGCCACAGGCACAACCGCAAGGTCAGCAGCCACAAGCCGCTCCGCCGCAGCAACAGCCGCAGAGTTCGACTCCGCCATCGGCAACGCCGCAGCCTGCCAATTCTTCCGGCGGATTACTGATGCCCTTGCCCGACAACCAGCAGCCTCCGGCGGCAAAGGATCAGCCACAGCAGCCGCCGAAATAGATAGACGCCAACCGTCGTTGCGAATCGCGAAAATCGAGTCCCGCGGCTGCGGGACGACTTACCTTAGCCCAGCGTTTCAACGCTGGGTGGTCGAATGAAAAGAGATTCCGAGTCCCGGCAGGGACGGCATGAGTAGATGCGGCAGCGAAACACGCTCGGGCACTTGCTCTTGGAGTGGCGGGTCGGTTGCAACCCGTGCCGCTGTGTTCACCCAATCCCTGGCGGGTATATGCTGGGCGCGTGTGGGATCGGTCAAAACGGGGATTACGATTGAGCCGGGGCACTGAAATGGGAAAACAGGTAGCTGTCGTGCTTTACGTGGTGGCGATGGCAGCCGTCATAGTCGGTGTAGATTTCCTGTTCTTCAGAAACCGAATCTGGGAACGGCTGACAGTGAATATCGGCATTGTTCTGGTGTTTGCGGCTTTCTACTGGAGATTCCTGCGGCACCCATGAACAAGCGCTCTTTGGCTGCGATTGTGCAGATGCACCTCGACCACCAGGGATCTCCCGCCCCTCGTTGCGGGGCGGGAGTTCGAGGAAAAGGCAGCGCAGTTTCGCCTGCTCTGTCTCTACTCGTCTCGCCTTAGGCGAGCTCTAAGCAAGTGGACTCGGTGGTAGAGCTGGCCTTTCAGGCCGCGCGGAGGAACCTGCTGTCCTGACATGGGCAGCAATGCTGGGCGATAGCAGGTTTCTCCACTCCGGGCTTACGCCCTCCGGTCGAAATGACAACGATAAAGGTATGACTGGCGGTCTCACAGCCAGCAGCTCTTATTCGTCATCTCGACGAGGCCTTCGGAGACTGTGTCGCAACCGCAACTGAGAATGCGGTGGAGTAAGACCCTTGATCTCTGCACAAAACAGCCGCGCAGCGGCGGAATTGCCGTGAGCCCCGGTCGTGAGACCGGGGTAAAAGTGGGAAAAATGTCAGAGCCGCGTAGCGGCGGCAGGGTTGCGACGCAGTCTCTTTAGGCCAGCGTCCAACACCCTGATAATCCCACGGGGCTTTAGACACGGAGGCTTGGGCTCCTCAGGTTGATCGAAGGGATCTGCGCAGCTTGCACGCCGCTCCCAGCAGTCCTCCGCCTAACAGCATCAGCGATGTCGGCTCCGGCACGGAAGCCTGATGCGTCAGACCCAGTTCCGCTGCCAGCATGTCGAGGTTGTTAATGTCAGGGATCACGCCGCCGATGTCGGGATCGGCATCTTTCCAGAGAGTGAGCAAGTCTTAGCAGGACTTCCGCGCCTCAACCTTGTCGCCCATCATCGCCTTTACCGGGCTGCGTCCTCCGGTTCAGATCGCGCCTTCGGCGCGTTGCGCAGAAATCTCATGAGCCCAGCTCCCGTCGCCTTTCCTGCACGTTTCTTGAAGAAGTCAGCCGCCGTCTCCACCACCCCGACCTTCTCGGCTACGGCAACGGCAATCCACTGGTTCAGCGATACGCCGTCCTCTTTCGCCAGCCGTTGTGCAGCCCTTTTGACCGACATGGGAAGTTTCAAAGGATAGGTAGACTTGCTCATAGCTTCACCTTTTTCAACAGCTCGGATGGGCTGAAAACTGCAATTCCAAAACGTTCTCCCGCAAAAGCAAAATCACGGACATTGTACGTGACCAAGGCCTCCGCCTGGCCATTGATGGCTGCCTCCAAGACCATCTCATCATTAGGATCGCGCGCTTGAGGGCGCCACTGAAAATGCACCTCAACCGGCTCGATCAGGGCCGCAAGCTCTGCCAGAAATTCGTCTACCTGCGGCGGAGCCAGTCCGTGTGCCAATCGTTGCTCAGGACGTTTCAACACTTCCTCGTACTCGAGAAAGAGCGGCGGAGTTGCCAACAGCACCAACCGCCGGTCAGCGACCAGCCGCAGGACAGCGTTTCCGGCACCCAAACGGGTTCGTAGCGCGGCTACGACCACCGAGGTGTCGAGAACAATCCTCCAACGCATGTAACATCCTATACCATGTCACATCCCTCTTGGTATTCTAGCGCCGCTTGGCATACTCCGCTTTGGCTTGCTTGTAGATGGGAATGTCAGGATCGGTATCTCTTTGGACAGTGTCGACCCGGCTCTTCCATCCGAACACCTTTCCTTAATATCCTTCAGAGTAGATTCCGCGCGTCGCAACCTCTAATCCAAGCGAAACATTGCCTGGGAAACGACACTTTCGAGGGGTACTATCCGAATAGATAGGCTGCGTCTATCCACATGGATAGACAGTAAGAACGCCGACCGCCGCTTCGCTTTACCTCTTCCTATTCCCTTCGACCAAGCTACGCAAGCACTTGGCGCTCGCTGCACCACGATTGCTCCAACCGCTTCATGCTGGCATTCCAATTGCTCCTTCCGTCTATACGCGACACGCAAGACGGCAAGCTCAAGCGAGCCGGCCTCTTAGCCGGCGTACGAAACGTGGGCAGTCAAGGTCTCGCGCACATGAAACAGGAGGTTCGCCCATGAAGCGCACATCGTTGGTTTGGATCACATGCCTGTCCCTGGCGCTGGCGCAGTTTTGCTTCGGCCAGTCGACCAGTCCTGAAATTACGTTTCTCCTGAACAGCGGCCGGCCCAACCATTCGGCCTATCTCACCGACGCGCAAGTCAGCGCCGTCGCCGCCATGCTGCAAAACCTGCAATCTACCAGCGATCCGCAATGGTCGAATCTGGGATGGCGTGGCTTTCAGATCGACAACCCAAGCGGCGTTGGGTCCCTGCCGCTCGAAGTAGTTGTCTTCAATTGCGTGATCGAGATCACTACCTTCGACGGAGTGAGATCGTACTATCAGGACACCGACGGCAACCTGTTCGCTTACCTGGTGAGGAGCGTGTACATCGGCGGCGGTGTTCCCCTCCCGACCGACACTTATATACCGTCCTGTACCAGCGACCGGATCGACTTCGCACAATCGGGGGACGACACGTTCGCTCCGGCCGCCTCTCCTTGGCCGACGAATGGCTCCGAGCCGGCTTACAACCCGGCCTTCTGGAACGCCGCAGCGGTGAGACCTGACAACAATTGCTACAACTATGCCACCAACATTCGCACCGATACCTTCGCACAGCCCGGCCTGGACAAAGGTAAGAAGTACACCGCGTTCACTTGCAAGAATGTCGGCGCTGCGGCGGAAGAGGACAAGCTGGCTCCCCAGGATTGTACGAAGGCATGCCCCGCAAAGACCTTCAAGGTCGCGCTAGTGATGGATCTGACAGGCCAGGCGGGCAAAGGCCTTGACCCTGACTTTCACTGGTATCAGCAGAATGACAAGATCAATGGCAACCAGGGCTATTTCTCCCACAAACCGGGAGATGACGCCGCCACGGACATGGACAGCGGCAACGCTCCAAAGCTGATCTCCACACCGGACGTCGCCAACCGTACCCGGCTGGGCACCGATGGCGTCTTCTATCCGGGATACGCGCAGTTCTGCGGCTGCTACTGCGTCGACCCAACCAAGGTGAAGATCAAGTGATGGCGGCAGTTGGGTAGAGGGGCGCTTTCAGCGCCACGTCCCGGCGCCCTCCAAAAGGGTGGTGGCTTCAGCGCGTGTTTCACGGGCTGAAGCCATCGAAACTGGAAAGCCTGGCGCGCAACGCGTGCATGAAGGCACGCTCTACCGGGACACAGCAACTCACAATCTGCGTCTAGTGTAGCTTGGCATATTCGGCTTTGGCTTGCTTGTAGATGGGGATGTCGGGATCGGCATCTTTCCAGAGGGTGAGAAAGTCCTGATACGATTTGCGCGCCGCTTCCTTGTCGCCCATCATCGCTTGAGCGCGGGCAAGTTGCAAACGGGCCAGCGCACCGATGATGAAATTTTGCACGATACCAGGATGGTTAAGGACCCTCTGGAACTCCGAAGCGGCTGAACGCCCGTCGGCCGCCTTAAGATACGCAAGCCCTCGAACATAAGCAGGGTAGAGATTGTTGAAAGCATCGGGACGCGCCAACTCGTACTGAGCTGCAGGCTGCAAAACCTCAATAGCTCCCGCCGGGTCGTTCTGGTGCAACTTCATCGCAGCCCGGATCGTTGGAAAACAGTAATTTTGCGTCAGAGTGTCAAGTGGGAACTCCTGATTGACTTTTTCTACCAGCTTCTGCGCTTGCTTAACATCTCCAATCCGCGCGAAGATCAGTGCTGCCTCCAAGCTCCTATCGCGGTCCTCGCTCTCTGCCACCTCGGCTATCGCTTGCCGGGCCTGGACCAAATTGCCGACTTCGGCTTCTCGCAGCGCCGCAGTCGCTCGGTAGGTGAGGATCAAATTCGAGGAACCAGCCTTCCTGGCCAAATCTACAGCCTGTTGCGACAGCCGGCGCGCGCTACGGAAGCGCCCATAGTAAGCTTCGGTGTCAGCCTCCAGCGAGAGGAATGAGTCCTCAACACCGATCTTACCCTTCGCCCAAGTTAGCTGCTCCGTCATTGTCATCTGGTCTTGCTGAAGAAAAGCCACTAGATAGCGCTCCGCGCGGAGCTGAGAATCAAGGAGGTTGCGCGCTTGCGCCTCATCGAACACGCCCTTCGATTCGTTCGGCCGATCCATATCCCGGGTTTGGCCCATCAGGTTCAGGTAGGTCAGGGCCGTGGGCATCAGCCGAGTTGCTTCGCGTGCTTCGGCGGCAGCCTTTTCATCTTCTTCTCCCATGTACCACAGACATCGGGAAAGGTCGATGTGAGCGATAACGTCTGTAGGAAAGGCTTGCAGCCACTGCATGTGGACCTGACAACTCTTTTCCAATTCCCACGTTCCATACCAGTAGTACGTCGCCTCCGCATAGAAGCGAGAGCGTTGTGTGAGCCGATCGCGCAGCTCGTATGCCTTCTTCTCATTTTCTCCCGCCAAAGTGATCTCGCCAAGATTACCGTATGCACTTCCCCTGTACGCGTAGGCCAGAGCGAGATTCGGATCGATTTCAATGGCGCGGTTGTAATACGGAATAGCACCGTGCATGTCCATTGAAGCGTGGCGTCTAATGCCCTCGGTTAGGAATCGCAGGGCTTCCAGCGAGGAACTAGTGGCTTCTTGCAGAGGCTTGCTGAACTTTCTTAGCGAGGCCTCTGGCTCTCCTAGTTTGCTTCGTAGTTGGCCGCCAGCGATGCCTAGCACACGAACGACGTCGCTCCGGTCCCCAGTGTCCTCCTGGCTCTGTGCAAACGTCTTTCCCGTTTGACAATTTATGCCCCTTAACTCGATGCGGAAATGGTTGCCTGCATCCGCAATGGAGCTGGCAATAACCGCGTTGCTTTTCGTTCGAAGACAAACTTCACGCGCCAGTTCCGGTGTCAGTTCCGCATCCTCAGGATGCTTCAGCAGCTTCAGGGTTCCGCGTACCTTGTCGGCAGCAAGGACATTAAGGAAAGGGGTCTGCTCCAGCCCAATCCGCAACGCTGTATTCAGCGCGTCAGCGAAAACTGGATCGCTGGTTTGGTTGTCAAAGTCGGCGAGCACGATGGTGTCTTTCTCCGTGAGGCGCGTTGCCTGAAGCGAGCGATAGTAGAGTCCGCCCCCGGCCAGCGCCGCCACCAGCAGAATGGAAACCGCAAGCGTCAAGAGTCTCTTCGTCCGGGTCGTTTTCATGCGCCGCGATGTGGCCGAGACAGGCGTGGAACGGTCTCTGCTTTCGGTATCCTGTCTTACCGCTTGAAGGTCGGCCCTCATCTCAGCCGTGCTCTGGTAGCGCTGCTGCCGGTCTTTCTGCAGCGCCTTGTCAATGACGATGAGCAGCTTTGCCGGAAGTGTCGGGTTGAGCTCGCGCATGGGAGCTGGTACGTCGTTGACGATGGCCTCGCGGACGACGGCAGCCGTTTCACCGCTAAAAGCGCGCTCGCCCGTGGCCATCTCGTAGAGCACCAGGCCGAAGGAGAAAGATATCGGTACGGGCATCCAGCTGCTCGCCACGTACCTGCTCCGGTGACATGTAGCCCGCCGTGCCCATCGCCGATCCGGCGAGAGTGAGGGTGGTTTCTTTGGCGTGGTAGAGCCGGGCTTCAGCCTGGCGTTGCGCGTCGTTATCCGAGTCGGGCTTTAGTTCCGAGCCGTGAAAGGGCGCACCTTTAGGTGCGCCATCAAGGCTGCTGATTTGGTCTTGTGAAGGAATCAATCCCGATGGGGATTGATTCCCCCCCTCATCTGAGATGGAAGCTGCAACGGCGCGGCTGAAGCCGCGCCCCTTCCCCACTTCGGGTTCGACAACCTCCAGCACCTTGGCTACTCCGAAGTCCAGTATCTTGGCGACGTTCTTGTCGGTGATAAAGATGTTGGCCGGCTTGATATCGCGATGGATGATGCCTTTCTCGTGCGCCGCCTCCAGGCCGGCCGCGATTTGAATTGCCACGTCGAGCCCTGCACTTTCGCTCAGCCGCAGCGCTCCCGCCGCGATATGCTCGCGCAGCGTCTTACCCTGCAGCAGTTCCATGACGATAAAGGGATGTCCTTCGTACTCATCGAATTCGTAGATCGGGCAGATGTTGGGATGACTCAGCGACGAGACGGCGCGAGCCTCGCGCTCGAAGCGCTCCAAGGCTTTAGGTTGATCGCTTAAATCCTCCGGCAGGAACTTCAGCGCCACGGCACGGCCCAGCTTCAGGTCCTCGGCTTTGTACACCAGACCCATGCCGCCGCCGCCGATCACGTCCAGCACTCGATAATGTGAGACCGTCTTGCCGGTAAATATGCCGCCTGACCTGGCGTTCGCAGGCGAACCACCCGCGCTTGCCGCCCCGGCGCTTTCTTCCTCGCACGAGTCGAGAGCCGCTGCCGGCTCGACCCACTCCACTGGAACAATTAGGCGGTAGCCACGGCGGGCCACAGTCTGGATGAACTGCGGATCTTCGGCCGAGTCGTCGAGGGCTCGGCGCAACTTCTTGATGGCAGCGTTGATGCTGTGATCGAACTCCACCACCGTGTCGTTCGGCCAGAGCTTCTTCTTGATTTCTTCGCGGGTGGCGATCTCACCGTCTTGCACGATGAGCATCAGCAGTACCTGAAACGGTTGCTGGTGCAGCACCTGACTACACCCGTTTCGGTGTAGTTCTCCGGCCCGAAGGTGGAGCTCGAAGGGCCCGAAGCGCACTCGGTCTGACAGGCTGCGATGCATTGGGAGGAGCTGTGCTCGTAGGCGAATAGTACTACCCGCCTCCGACCCGAGCCAATAAAGCCTAAGTGCCATCCCGTCAGCCTAACTAAACCCTTGCTGCTCAGGCACTTGTGGGGCTCGCCCTTGAATCACCGCCAAATCACCGCCGCTGCATCGACTACTCGCGGCAGTTGACGCACAGTGCCACCACTCGAACGCCAGACGGCTTCGAGATTCGGAGATACGCAAAGGAGTACGCACCATGAAAACCATTGCCTTGCTCGTCGTCCTGATGGCACTCGTGATTGGCGCCACTGCCCAAGCCAACCTCAACTTCGCAGATCTGCCCGATGCGAAAGTCCCCACGCCTATGCCGAATGGCTACGGCAATCTCACCTGGTCGGGAATCAACTACGTGGATCCATTTCAGTGGGTGGGAGCCGGAGCCGGGTTCAAGCACCATGAAGACATCACCGGATCCGACGTAGTCTTCGGCGGCGGCCCGTGCTTCAGCTCGGCCTGCTTCGGAGCTATCAGCGATCCACTTGGCTTCCAGTTGGTAAGCGCGACCTTAGCGGCCGGCTATGGCCCGACTTCCGTCACCTTCACCGCTTATTACAAGGGCAAGTATGTGGGAGCCATGACCTACCAATTGACTACCCAGCCACAGGCCATCACGTTTCCGGAAGCTTGGGACGACATCACCCAGGTCATCGTGCAAACCAGCTCAGGCGGCACGTTTGTCCTCTACAACCTCAGCCTCTACACCTATGGCGGGTGATAGAACTCGTCGCACCCGACATCAACCACCACAACTTAACTGAGCGGAGCAAGCACCACTCGCTCCGCTCTCTCCCCCGTTAGATAGGAACTTCGCAATGAAACATCGACAAACTCCCAGCCTTGTGAAGTTCGCCCTTGGGCCACTCGAGCGCGAGGTCTTGCGATTGGTATGCACTTTCGGGGAGTCCAGCGCCCGTCAAGTGATATCGCGGATGGATCGCCGGTTAGCTTACACAACGGTGGAAACAACCATGAGGAGATTGTTTGCCAAAGGATTCCTGAGCCGAAAAAGGAAAGGCCGGACTCACCTGTACTCGTCAACCCTGGCAAGTCCCACCATTGACGACCAGATTGCGTCTGACCTCATGGCCGGGTTTCTACTCTGTGTGCAGTGTAATCACAAAGAACTCGTGCCTTCGCTGATTAGAAGCCTGGACGCTTGGGATCCTCGACTACTGCAGGATCTCAGGATGGAACTGAGCAAGGAGAAGTCGGGTCCGCCGCAACAGGTCTGATATTTCAGGAAGGCAAGCAGGTCTACGAAACTACACCTTCAACCGGAACAGATGGTTCATCGGCCCAATCCCTTTGCCAAATGGGTATGCTGCCTCGATCGCCGCGCGCACATAGGCCTTGGCTTCGCGAACCGCCTCAGGCAGCTCGCGGCCCAGGGCGAGCTGACAGGCAAGCGCTGTAGCGAACGCGCATCCGGTGCCGTGAGTCGAGCGCGACGCGATGCGCGCGCCGGGAAAGATCTCATCCTGCCGCACGTCGTCGATCACATAGCTGAGCAGATCGTTCGGCGGATCGAGATGGCCTCCGGTGATCACCACCGCCCGGCTGCCCAGCTGATGTAGCCGGTCGGCCAGCTCCAGCAGTCGAGGCGCGGCGGCGTCCCAGGAAGTCGCTGCGGAAATCGGTTCGACTCCGGCGAGCAACGGCGGCTTCGTCCACGTTTGGGCGTGACCACGTCGCACAGCGGCAGCAGGCGTCGCCGGAGAATCTCGACTCCGGCATCGTCGAGCAGCGCCGCGCCCGACGACGAGCGGATCACCGGGTCCAAAACCACGTTGCGAAATTGGCCTTTTTTCAGAAAATCGGCGACGACCTCTACAATCTCCCCTAACCCCAACATTCCAATGCGGATAGCTCCAATTGGGAGGTCGTCCGCCAGAGTCTGGAGGGTGGCGGAGACCAGCTCCGGTTTGACGGCTTCGACGCCCGCCACCCCCTGGGTCGACTGAATTGTCAGCGCCGTGATGCAAGTGACTGCGTAGCAATCATTTGCGGCCGCCGTCTTGATATCGGCCGTAACTCCCGCCCCAGACGACGGATCGTACCCAGCAATGCTCAGAATGATCGGCGGAATTTGCATGGCGAGAACTCTACTCTAACCCGGCGCGGCGGAAAACCGGGCGACTGGTCATGCCCAGAGTTGTCGAGCGTAACTCCGGCGGATTCACGCTAATTTTGGGGCTGGTAGATATATTTTTCACTTTGTATGACTTATGGTCAATACAGGCTAACACTAGCGTCGCGGGGCTTTTCGGGCGGGTAGCCTTGGGGCCGTGCGAGACAATCGGCGGCAGCAATTCCTGCTAGCCTCTTTTCCCCTGCGACCAAATGACGCCGCTTCCCCGGCCACCGCCATCGCCCGACGAGACAGCTTCTAACCCATTCATTTACTTCAGCTTATACGAACCAACCGCAGCGCGCTCCAAGCCATCCAACCTTCCAGTCCTCGAAAACTGCAGAATGGTTTTGGCCGACCGATGCAGCGATTGGTGGCCGGATCGGTCGGGTCTTTCGACGTCCCAGACGTCGTCAGGCCTAGCATACGCTTCCCGAAATGGCAAGTTCGGCTTCGACGCGCCGTCCTTTTCGGGTTGACTCACCCTTCCGGCGCTCAATAGACTTATAGAACTGCGCAGGGGAGGACCAAACTTACGATGAGAGGTGTTTGAATGTTACGAGTACTCAGCCAGACCGCGGTGATCTTGACGTTGGTCACCGCCCTAGGCGCGGCACCCGAGAAGACGACGACACCGCAATCGAGCCAGGGAAGCCCGCAGCAATCGCCAGACACAGTCACGCCGATTAAGACAAGAAAGTTTCAGGTCGGCAAAGCTTCGTGGTATGGCCGAATTTTTCAACATAAGAAGACCGCCAGTGGCGAGCCGTTCGATATGTATCAGTTCACGGCGGCGCATCGCACGCTACCCATGGGCTCGTGGGTGAAGGTAACGAATCTGAAGAATGCTCGTTCGGTCATCGTCCGTGTGAATGATCGCGGACCGGTTCGCCCGGGGCGCATCATCGACCTGTCGTATGGAGCCGCCAGGATGATTGGCTTCAACGACAAGGGTATTCAACCCGTCCGCCTGGACGTGGTCGAGCCCACCGTGGTCGCCGACAATCGGCAAATGCAGTAATCTTCCGCTCACCTGGCTTCGCAATACGATAAACTTGGGCCAATGACTGCCCGAGACCGCTTGATCGTGGCGCTGGACGTCTCCAGCGCCGCCCACGCCCGCCAGATCGTCCAGTCGATCGGCGACGCGGCAACCACATATAAGGTCGGCAAGCAGCTCTTCACCGCCGAGGGACCGCAGGTCGTTCGCGACCTGGTCGCCTCGGGCCGGAAGGTGTTTCTCGACCTCAAATTCCACGACATACCCAACACCGTAGCTGCGGCCGTGAAGTCGGCGGCCGAGCTGCAGGTTTCCCTGCTGACGGTGCATGCCTCGGGCGGCAGCAAGATGCTCAAGGCGGCGACGGAGGCGGCGGCCCAGTCCTCCGCCAAGCCGATGATCCTGGCGGTCACGGTACTGACCAGCCTCTCCGACGCCGACCTGCAGGAGATCGGCATCGCGGGAAATGTCTTGAGCCAGGTGCTGCGCCTGGGAGCGCTTGCCCGCGCGGCCGGCTGCGGAGGCCTGGTCGCCTCGGCGCACGAAGCCCGCGAGCTGCGCCGCGAGCTGGGAGAAGGCTTCGCCATCGTCACTCCAGGCGTCCGTCCGGCAGGCACAGCCACCGGAGATCAAACCCGCGTGCTCACCCCTCACGACGCCATCGCCGCCGGAGCAACCCACCTGGTGGTCGGCCGCCCGATCCTCGAATCCGCCAACCCCGCCAAGGCCGCGCAAGAGATTGTCGCGGAGATTGACGCAGCGCAGATTGAACTTGGGTGCCCCACTCAAGCTTCCGTTGCTTGACTGGGTGGGTTGTTGTCTGCCCAGGTTAGCGTCCAAAAGCAGGACGCGAACCTGGGGCACTAGCTGAAAAACTCGATATTGATCGGTTTTGAAGGGGCGCACCTTCAGGTGCGCCGTCACAAGTCCCTAGTTTCTTGTCATCCCGACGAGGCCTTCAGGCCGAGGAAGGATCTGCTTTTGAGTTTTTCAGCAGCCAGCAGTAGCCGTCATGACCGTCTACGGTGTTGAGCGCGTACTCACGTTCAACGCTGAGGATTTCAAACGTTATAGCAGCATCACCGCTCTTCACCCCTCCTCGATGCTTGCCTAAGTCAGCGACGGGTGGCGCCCGCCACTGTGGGCGAGTCTCCGATAGAACCATGGTTGCCATTTTGCTTACCACCAGGCTGGTGTAGCTTCCGCCCCGAACGATGTTAAGCGTGAACCTGAAACCGGTCACTGCACTACGCACTTACATCCCGAACATTGACGACAGGGGCAGGCCCTCGCAACCTAAGCCGATTTCCCGCGACGCTGTGCTTTGGCTCCCGAGAATGCCGTCTTCTCCTTCGAGGTGCGGCAGGTCCTTTACGGTCGCAAGCCGCATGTGTATCGGATTCTGTTTACCATCGAGGGCGAGACAGTGTACATCCTTCACATTCGCCGCGGTGGCCGCGAAGCCCTTCCCGAGAGTTGATGGGTTCCGAGCGCACAGATTAGTCTAGCCCAACCGAAGGGCGAACCTGGGGCACCTGCAAACCTGGGGCACCGGGGCGCCCGATGTTACGAGTAAGCTGGCGTCACGCATAAAGAAAAATCTCCACCCAACCAGAGGAAGGTTGGATGGATACCCTCCAAAAATTATCAACCTGAGCTCTTTGCCTGGGCCAGCCGCCAAACAACGGAGGGCGTGAATATTAGGAGGCTACCGCTTATTCCGCATAGCGCTGCAGCAGCTTGATTTGCTGTTCGGCTGTGTCGAGATTGTGCGAGGCGCCCGCGGTGTTGCCGGACTGCAATGATCGGCTGGCTTCATTCATCGAAGATCTAAGAAGGTTGAGGGCAGTTTGCTCATCGCTCCGGAGAGATCCTCCAGTTTCGCGCACTGCTGCCTGTCTTTGATTCCACTCACTGAAAACCGCACTGGCCTGCGCTTGAGTTTGATAGAGCCGATCTTTCACTCTCTGGTATTCCGGAGAAACCATCCCGGACTTGTTCATACCGGCGGTAGTGTCGACATTCACGGCGCGACCTTTGACCAGAAATTTGAGTGGGCTGCTGTCCACGCCACTGACCGACACAACAGCGTCCTCCGTTCCGGGGCCAAGGATGGGAACTCTGGCAACGATTGAGTTAGCAGACCAGTAAGTGACCGGTGCAGTGACCGAGCCGAACCTTACCGTACTGTTTCCCTGGGTAGCGCCGAAGTTCAACCCAGTGATCGTTACAGGTGTATCCGGCATCCCTGAGGCAGGCGAGAGCGATAAGGCGCGTGGCTCAAGGGTCGGGGCGGGCGTCGCCGGAATGTCCTTGTGACCGATCGCCCTCCAGAGCAGCGCGGCGACGATCACAATCAACGCTGCCAAGGCGGCATACTTTAGGGTCGAGGGAAAGCCGCGGCTGGCCCTCGATGTGGTGCGGCTTTCCGCCGTGACCTCGTGGGTGGGGAGCGGAGGCTCAATTGGGCTGCGCACCGCTGCTACGGGCCCGACTGCTCCTACGGGCCCGAAAGTGAACGTCGCAGCACCACCCTCAGCCTGTCCACGAAGGGTTTTCAGCAGTTCCAGGAGCCCTTTCTGGTAGTCCGTACGAAAGTCGATGTACTGAAGACGCCGGACCCGCATAGGAATCTGGCAGGCGCGATAAAGGACAGGGATGACCGCCTTGCGCTCATCGATTGCGAATGACACCTCATCCAGCACGTTCTGAGAAGCCACCGACGAGGGCGACAGAACCAGCAACAGGCGTGGGCAACTTTTCAACGCGTCCTGGACCGCATCGTCCCAAGGCTGGCCCGGCCTGATGTCTAATCTGTCGAGCCACACGTCTGCCCCGGCTGCCTTCAGGTCGCCGGCCAGTCGCCGCGAAAAGTCGGTGTCCTCTCGGGAATAACAAAAGAAAGCTGACTTCTCGGTGGTTGCCAAGGCTGCTCTCCCAGAGCTAGCAAATCAGGGAATTGATTCTCATGTTCAACATTGGCGTCAATGTTTCCACGGCAGTTTGGAACGATGCTCCGAAGATTTCTGCTCCTCCTTGGGGACGGTCTGCAGCAACTTCACCTTGTCTCCAATCTTTGCCTCCGACTTGTCGCCATGCTGCAATTCGGCCACGGAGTAGCGATCTTCTACGTCGGTGATCACTGCTACCTCGACGGTTTCTTCAATTGGGATATCAACTCCGCTGGCATCTTTCATAGTGCCACTCATACGGCGCACTTCAATTGCCTGATTCAACGTCACGCCGGCGTTCGAACCGCCCGTAATGTAAAGCTTCCTCCCATCCACCTTGCCGATCATTAGAGTCAAGGAAGGCGCGGGAGCAGCGGTCGAAGGTGAAAAGCTGGAACCAACTCCCGTCATTGTAGAGCCAGACGCGCTAACGCGAGACAGCGCCTTGCCCCCGGTAGTAGCGAGGGTGCTTCTGGCAGAAACATCGTACAGGGTCGGAAGTGATGCCGATTTTGCGATAATTTTGTCGGCCAACTCATCAGCGGCACGCTGCAGAGCGAGGGTTAGGGGATAGGCCCCAGGATGCTGTGCGTCTGCGGTACTGCCCGAGCCGTTCTTGGCGCCGTAACCGCCTCCAGTCCCAAGGCTGTGCTTTTCTTTCTCATTCGCAGTGCCGGCCAGGAAGATACGCGCCGTGTGCGTGCTCATGACAAGAATCGTCACGGAAACGTCTGCTTCAGCGTCTCTTTTTCCGCCGGAAGCCAATCCAACGCCCACGACGCTCTTATTCACCTGTGAGGAGACCGTTTCTACAGTGCCGGTGACGATTCCATCAACATTAAGCATTTTGCCCAACTGTCCCGCTTCACCTCCATTGAAGCTGTTGGCATCGTGGTAAGCCCTTTCCTTCTTCAAAATTTTGTCAATTTGACTGCGGTCGATGACGTCGAATGCGCCACTATTGACCAGTCTGGCGACCACTTCCCTCGCAACCAGTGCTCCCACTCTTTTGTCCTCGCCGTAGGCTTCTTTCACTTCTGAGGCCACGGCCCTGTCGTCGAAGTCGTAGACGGCAATCCTCTTCACTTGCGGGGACGAGGCGGAAACTTGGGCCATCAGGATGGTCGAAGCCAGTAGAGTTATCGTGAGAAGAGAAATAGGTGCGATTCTCATAAATCCCTCAGCCATGTTGGCGGCATCAGGGCCGCCGATGTTAGCACAGAAACCGATAGCTGGACCGAACGAAACTCTCAACATTCAGGAGAATGCGTAAGATTTACCACGAACCACAAGCTCGCTCAATGCCACTTATGCCACCAACGTGCAGAGCAATTGAAATACCACAGGAATGGCGCCTCCGCCATTGGAGCGGCTGCTAGATAAGAAGCAGTAAATGAACAGTTTCAAAGTATGCCAAAGGCTACTTAAGGATGCTGACCTTCCGTTTGACTATCCGAATGGATAGTACGGTCTATCCGTTCGGATATGGTCCAGACGTAGGCGACGAGGGTTCCTCGACTTCCGACTTGCCAGGTGCCCCGGCGGGTGGCCCGGCCTTTCCGAGGGAATTGTAGTCCACCCCACACCGTGGGTGCCCCATCCTTGTCCGCTGCCGTTGCGGACAGGGTGGGAGCGAGAGTCTCGACGGGGCCGGGGTGCCGCTCCGAAGGTCTGCACCCGAATTGAAATAAGCTCAAAGGGGTCCGTCGTTCCGTGCCCACCCTCTCGCCAAGAGCGGGCGAGAAGGATGGGGCATCCCAGGTAGAAATATTCAGCTGGTTTCACCGAAAGGGTCGGCCACCCGCCATGGATTCAGTCATGCGGAGGGGCGCTCTTCCGCTTAGGCATCAGAGTGTGAGAACCATGTCGTCCCTTTCGGGACTCGATCAACTTCCCCACTGCTACCCAGCATTCCGCCTTCGGCTGCATGCTGGGCTAGACTATTCCGCTCCTACGGAGCTAATTTTCCCGCAGCCGCAATCCACCGTTACTCATAAACGTCAGTACTCACGCAGACCCTTCAGCCCTTGTCTTGCGTCGGCTAAAGCCGCATATCATTTGCCACAGCGATGGCACGACTGAAAGTCGTGCCCTGATACAAATCTGGCAGCTACGGCACGAGTGCAACAGGCCGCTGAAAAACTTGAAAGCAGATCCCTCCTCGGCCTGAAGGCCTCGTCGGGATGACAAAAAATAAAAGACTCTGTGACGGCGCACCTGAAGGTGCGCCCCTGCAAAACCGATCCAGATCGAGTTTCGTCCGCAACCCGAAACCGCGCCCCTTCAAAATCGATCCAGATCGAGTTCTTCCGCAACCGAAAACTGCGCCCTTTCAAAACCAATCCACATCGAGTTTATTCAGCAACCTTCTACCGCTCCTTTTGCTGGCGCAGCAATTCTGACTGGAAGGCCTGTTCTCTCTCCTCGACGGCGGCGCGGTAGCCGGCGGGATCGAGGAAGGCAGTTTCTCCCTCTCCACTCTTCGCACGGTTTAGCTTTTCCAGCATGTTGAAGTAGCCTCCATGCGCGCCAAGAAACACGTCACAGGGTAGCTGCTTCAGCACCGTGAAGGTTTGCTGATAGTCCGCGGCGATGCCCGGATAGGAGGCGGGGCGTCCGGGCCGATCCACCAGACGGTAGCCGGGATTCACGTACCAACTGCCCACGATCACCACGTTCACCGGACGGCCCTTCTGGGTGGTACGCATCGTCCAGGTCGTGCAACCGCGGGTGTGGCCGGGCGTTTTGTGGGCCACGAGGACGGCTCCGCCCAGCCGCACTTCCTCGCCGTCATGCAGTACGCGGTCGACCTTCATTGCCGGATAGCGGTCGTTGGGATAGTTGGGGTCGGCGGCGCCGCCACTCTCCACCACGGAAACGTCGGCATCCATCACCATGTACTGCGCTCGGGTGAGCTTCTTGATTTCGGCGCTGCCTCCATCGTGATCGAAGTGCGCATGGCTGATGAGGAGAATCTTGATGTCGGTGAACTTGAAACCGAGTTGCTCAACGCTCTTGCGAATCAGCGAAGGCGAGCTGACCAGGTTCGAGTTGATGAGGATATCGCCTTGCGGCGTGACGATGAGGTATGACGCCAAATCCTTGCTGCCGACGTAGTAGAGATTGTCCGCGATCTGGAAGGGGGCGATGGGTGTGGTCCAATCGGCATTCTCGGCGTCAGCGTGGACTGCAAATAGCAACATGACCACGCATGCCCAGACAACATAGCAACGTCGAATCACAACTCCTCCCGGAACATCTTTGTCGGAACGGCCAATGGTGCGTAAAGCAAGTCACTCAGCCTGGTGTCCTGAGGGTATCCCACCGACCGCTTGCTCGCCGTTTACGCAGTTGGTACCGGTTCGTCGATTAACACAGAATTCATGCTAATAAAGACGCGGACGACATCATACTGAGAGGTGGGAGTTCTGGTGCAATTCATTTCTCGCAAGGACTGTCTGCCGTCACTTTACGCAGACGCTTCTCGATTGCGCCGCGCGAGGCTTCGCACGCCATCGAATGTCGAGCGCGTTCACGTAGCGGCGGTGTGTTATCGGTTACGCGACGGAGAGCTGGAATTCCTTCTGGTCCGCACCAGGAACGGCCATTGGACTTTCCCAAAAGGCAGAGTCGAAGAGGATGCCAGCAATGCCGATGCGGCCGCACGGGAGGCCTACGAAGAAGCGGGCGTGAAAGGATCCGTGGAACCCGTTCCGTTTGTTTGCTACCGGCATTGCAAACCCAGCCGGCTGGGCTCGCGCCGGCACATCATTCTGGTGGATGCTCATCTATGCAAGGTCAAGCGTTTAGCGCCGCCACTCGAGGAGTACCGCGACCCACGGTGGTTCAGCGTGCCGAAAGCAAAGCGACGGCTGCAGAAGGCGCGGACCTCGGAATTCGCGGCTGAGGTCATTGGCGTCATTGACCGGGCAACCGAACGAATCCTGACCTCGAAGAGCTCAGAGTACCGAGCTGCGAGCCAACAGTAGTCTGAGGCCGAGCCGCCCCGGCCTCATTTTGACGATGACATTCACGCAATCATTCGTGCGATTTGGGCGCGTTGCCCAGCAGCCGGTACACTGTCGCCGTTTTGGTGGCACCGAGGTTGATATAGTCTTCGGCGGCGTACTGCAGCGAGATGAAGAACGCTTCGGTACGGCGCAGGGCATCTTTGCTGATCTTGTCGCGGTCCTGGAAGCGGAACTGGTAGGCGAACTCGCCGATGAGCGGGCGGTGCTCGCCGCGGGTACGCCAGATGGCAACGTTGGCTTTGCAGCTCAGGCCATCGCCGAAGTCGAGCAGGCCAATGTCTTGCAGGACTTCCTCGACGATGGTGTTGCTGACCAGATGGATCTCTTCCTTCGGCGACTTACGGACGCGGCCAAGCACCGGGAGCATTTCGACCAAAGCGTCCATATCGCGAATATTTTCGCGGCCTAGTCCGATGGCTCCGCGGGTGAATTGCACGTTGTGGGAGAAGAGCAGGCGGATGCCGCCCAGCTTCTCCTTCAGCGGCAGCGCCTGGACCTTGAACTTGACGCGATGATCGCCGAGGATATTCGGCCGCACGTCGGTCTCAGCCGCGGCCTGCAAATCGGGATGCCTGTACTTGAAGACGATCTCCGGCTCGCCGATGGGAAAGCCGTCCTTGTAGGGAATGCGGCGGCGCAGAATGAAGGCGTTGTTGTAGAGACGGAAGTCATCCGTGTCAATGAACAGCACTTCGCGGATCTTGACGGGCTGCGACAGGAAGCCATCCGTCGAGTACTTTACGCCGTGCTCTTTGGCGGGCTCCTTAAAGACCTTGCCGAAGTCGAAGAAGCTCTCGCGGGAATGGAACTTGTTGGGCCGCAGAATGAGCTTGCAGCAGATATATTCAGGCGCATGGATGGGCATGCCGTCGGCATACTGCCCCGGCTTGAGCTGGGGGACGCGGCCCACCCAACTGGGGGTTATAGGTTCCTTCTTCGACGGTTGTTTGCTGTCTTTCGTGCGGCTAGGTGCAGTTGCTGTTGCCGTAGGCATAGTCGTTCCTCAGTGGTGATTACTTACTTCGCAGGACCACTCTCTTTATGGGTTACTTCGAATTCTAAGCTGCAACTCCAGAAATCGCCAGCCGCACTTCCTCTCACCACGTGGTGAAGGGCTTGGCCACGAGGTTGGCGTTGAAGTATCGCGGATCGCCGGTGACCTCCTGGCCAATCCAGCCAGGCATCTCCACCGACTGGTGTTCGTCTTTGAGTTCGACTTCGGCGGTAATCAGGCCGCGATTTTCGCCCTCGAACTCATCGACTTCCCACACCAAACCGGCGTGCGTTATGCGATAGCGGGTCTTCTCAATCAGGGGGCGTTCGCAGAGCTGGTCGAGCATTTCGTTGGCGTCCGCCAGCGGAATCTCGTACTCATATTCAGGCCGGCTGGCGCCCACGGTTATGCCTTTGATGGTGAGAAATCCCTTGTCGCCGGCAGTGCGCACGCGGACCGTCCGTTCTTTCACCGTGCTGAGGTATCCCTGACGATAGCGTTTGCCGCTATCCTGACCTCGCCAGGAATCGTTCTTCATCAGGAACTTGCGCTCGATCTCTTTTCCCATAGGATTTCTTTCCCCTCTTTATGAGCCTGACTGTGAAGACGCCCAGCCAAGCACTCGCTTAATTTCTCTTATGTAGCTGGTGTTGGTCTCCGTGATACCTAACTGTCGAACCAACTGCAATACGGCATCGGGATCGACGGATTCAACCGCAACCGTATCGCGGGGCACCGCGTTGATCATGATCTGAGCATACTCGGCCGCACAAGCCCCGATGCGGAACTGGTAGCGCGTCTTGCGAACGCCAACAACAGCAATCCCGTCGGTTTGCCCCATCGTAGCGAGGAATTCGTCCAGCGCGTACGCAGATTTCGGTAACGCGGGCGCAGGATGCTCGAGACTGGGAAAGACCTGGGTGGCTATGACGGAGCTCTCCAGGGGAAATCCGGCCTTCAGGATCGGCTTCCACTGTTCCAATCCGCGATCGGCGGCGACGAGAACTTTGATGTCCATCAATGCGGCCCGAATCTTGGCATTGCATTTGTCGGTAGCCTGCGAGATGAGGTACGTCTCTTCGCTCTCCGTGATTTTCGGCTGAGCCAGACGCTCCAGCGCCTCTCGCGCCGGCGTCAGGTTATCGGCCCAGATTCGAAACTCGTACCGCGGCTTGATTTCATCCATTTCATTCTCCCCGTCGAAGGCACGGAACTGTCCAACCGACCCTACACCATTGAGGCTGCCGAGTGCAGTGATCCACGGAACTCAGAGTACACGTTTGTATCAGGGCGTGGCTTCAGCCATGCCGAAAGGGCGCTTTTTCGCTTGGGGTTAGAGGGTCTGTGCGAGAACTATGCCGTCCCTTCCGGGACTCGATCAACTTTCCCACTGCTACCCAGCATTCCGCCTTCGGCTGCATGCTGGGCTAGACTATGCCGCTCCTACGGAGCTGATTCTTCCGCAGCTCCGCACGACTGGCTGCTAAAAGTCGAAACCGCAGATCCCTCGCCGACTGAAGTCGGCTCGGGATGACAGGAATAAGGGGCTTAACGGCGCACCTAAAGGTACGCCCTTCAAAGCCCACCCTGAGCGCGGCCGAAGAGGGCATCCCACACTACCTCGCGCCTTGACCGGGGCCATCCACGGTGCGATCAGGCAAGAAATGGTTTGAGCTTGTCTTCGATGACATTCCTGTCCAGGGTTTCGCCACGATTCAGGCGATCGAGTATCTCGGCCACTTCGTGTTTGGCACGCTGGCTGTCACGATGCAAGAGGAAGCCATCGTAGACGTGCTCGCCGCGCATGGCGTCCTCGATCTCCTTCTCCTTGTCATGTTCGCCGAGTTCGGTGAAATACACCACCTTGTAACTGCCACCGTAACCGGCGTCGCGGTAAATTTCGAACATCACCTTCTTGGCGTCTGTCGTCGTATTGGTCATTTTGTTGGATTAGTCGTCGCCAGCCGCTCCTACCGATGGCGCCTCGATATCGATCTGATGTAGCGCGATAGGAACCTCTTCGCGCTCGTAGGACTTGCGGGTTAGCTTCAATCGCAGAGCGCGCTCGTATTCCGCCAACTGGCGCTCCAATTCGTGGGCAGCATCGGCTTTCTTCAGCAGGTCCTCACGATAGCGCTTCAGGAAGTAGTCGATGGTCTCGACACGAATTTTAATGGAGCCAGTCGGCTTGTTCTCGTCGAGATCCTTGAAGGCGAAGTACGGCGTGCCCGAGTTCTCGATGATCTCCTCGATGACGGTGTAGATTGGCGCATCGTGTCCGCATTTGAAGTTGCTGATCTCCAGCGCAACCAGGTTAGGATGGCGCGCCGTGAACTTCGCCGCCCAGATCTTCTGATTGGTGCTGGCCGAGTAGGCATTCTTCCACACGTCGCGGATATCGAGGGGATGCGTGATGACCCCCGAGCGCACGTCCTCGCCGAACAGCCGGTCCAGCAGGTCCTCGTCCATCGGCAGGTAAGTCTGCGAAAACACCGGATAGCCGAGCTTCTGAAATTCCTCCATGATCTCGTGGTTGAGGCCGGGATCGTGATGATACACGCGCCCCAGCATCACGATGCCCAGGCGGTTCTCCCGCTCCAGCGTGTCGAGCACCTCCCGAGCGCGATGACACAGGCTGCGGTCATGATCTTCGAACGCCTGGAAAGCGGTCTCGAGCGCGCGGTCGTTTTCCTCCTCGGAGAGGCCGAGAATCGGCGCCCAAGTCTGATACATCTGCAGGGCCAGCAACTTTCGGTCGTCAAGGTTCAGGATAGGGTCAAGGTACTGGATGCCATTCTCCTTGAAGACATCGCTCTCCTTGATGAAGGCCGCCTTCACCGCATTGGGTGTTGCCGTCACCGTGGGGCAGGCATTCGAGCCGCTACAGTTCTTCAACGGCTGATGGAGCGTGTCAATCATCGGGAAGAAGATGACATCGAGCGGCTTCTTCGCGTGCTTCTGGAAGATCAGGTTGTAGACGTGCGGGATACCGATCTTCGACGGGAAGCAGGGATCGATGGCGCCACGTCCCGCGCCCGCGCGATACATCTCCTGCGTGGTGAACTCCGAGTAGACAAGGTTCTCGGGCTCCAGACCAAGGCTTTCCAGATAAGCGCTGAACAGCGGAGCGTAAGCATACATGTTCAGCACGCGCGGCATTCCGACACGGAACGTCGCACGCTTTTTCATCAGCTCAACGCGCTGCCTGACCGACGCCTTCCAGGTGCGGGTTGGGATGGGATCGGCCACCTTCTGCGGATTCCGCGAACGCCACACGTCCTGGGCCGCGAAATCGACGAAGTTAGGATTCTCCTTCTTCACCGCGTCGAGCCCGGCCTTGATGCCGCGCATCGCACTCACGTCTTCGACCTGCCCCTTCTCGCAGGTCGAGATGATCAGACGCCGCTCACCGGCTTGCAGCGGGACCTTCGACTTGAAGATGGGGAGCGGCGAAACGGCCTCGGCTTCCCCGACATTGACGTCGATGAAGGTACGCAGACAGTTGTTCTTGCAGAAGTAGCAGCGCGTGTCTTCGCTTCGCGTGGTCCGGTAGCTGATGCCCTGAACGGCGTCCAGTCCGATGAAGCTGGTGCGACGACCATTCTTATACAAACGAATCGCTTCCACGCCCGCGCCGATTGCGCCCGACTCACCGCAATGCTCGTGCACGATGACTTCCGGCTCGTGACTCACGCCGTGAAAGTGCGAGCGGATGAAATCGACTTCCGACTTCACGGCCGCAAGGTTCTTCTGCGTTCCTCCCTGCAGGATGAAGCGCGAACCCAGTTTCGCCAGGTTGGGAATTCCGGCGACGTAGAGAAAGATGTTCTTCGGCAGCACGTTCGCCAGCCCGGCAAGAATCTCCTCGCCGCGCCAACCCTGGCGCTGGAAATTGACGATGTCCGACTGCATGAACACCGCGCAGCCATAGCCGAAGATCGGCATGGTCTTTGCCGAGAACGCGACATCGGCGTACTCGTCCACCTTGTAGCCGAGCGACTCGGCGGTGCCTTGCAGGAAGTAGCCATTCCCTGCCGAGCATTGGGTGTTCAGCTTGAAATCTTTGACGCGGCCATCTTTCAGAACGATGAGCTTGATGTCCTGCCCGCCAACGTCCACGATGACATCGGGATTCTTGTAGAAGCGCATGGCGGATTCGGTATGGGCGACGGTTTCCACCAGTGCCACGTCGGCTTTGAGAACGTCGTTCAGCACGTCCTTGGCGTAGCCGGTGGTGCCGACTCCGAGCACCTCCAGCGTCGCGCCCTGCGATTCCACCTGCTGACGCAGCGACACGAACATGTCGATGGTGTCCTGGATAGGATTGCCGCCGGACAACTGATACGCCTTGCAGAGCACATCCCCCGCATCGGAGAGCAGCACGGCCTTGGTGGACGTGGAGCCGCCATCGATGCCGATAAATCCTCGCACCACCGAGCCGGCCGCAAAGGTTGCGCCGATGAACCTGGGAATGGCGTACTTCTGCTTGAATTCTCCGAGTTCCTCATCGGAGGTACTGAGACCCGAACTGCCGGATTTTTGTTTCTCCGCCTGCCTGCCTACCAAAATGTAGTCTTCCAGACACTCGGTGCCGAGATAAATGCCGACCTCGGGGTCTTCGTCTTTGCCGAACTCGACTGCGCCCAATGCCGCAAAGTACTGCGCGTTCTCCGGAACCTTGATCAGATCTTCCGGCTTCGCGCCTTCCGGCAACTGGACCTTGCGCTCCTCCCAACTCTTGGGGATGTTCTGTTGCCAAGCCTCTTTCATCCCACGGATGAATGTGTTCGGGCCGCCCAGCAGTAGAACGTGCGGGCGCAAGGTATGTCCGCGGGTGAGCACCGTCAGGTTCTGCAGCACGATGGCATCAAACAGTGAAGCCATCAGTTGATCGGGCGGAATGCCCTGCTTCTGCAGGCCGTTGATATCGGTTTCGGCGAACACGCCGCACTTCCCTGCCACCGGGTGCAACTTGATTCCGGCGTAACCCTGATTGCAAAGGTCCTCGGCCGGAATCTTCACCTTGGCGTTGATCTTGTCGATGACTGCGCCCGTGCCGCCGGCGCACTTGTCATTCATGGAGGGAATCTTCTTCTTGCGCCCGGTGTTCTCGTCCTCTTTGAAGACAATGATCTTGGCGTCCTGACCGCCCAGTTCGATCACCGAGTTGACTTCGGGATGCAGCTTTTCGACCGCCAACGAGACCGCGGTAACTTCCTGAACAAACTTGGCGCCAACCAGATTGGCCAGCGCGCCTCCGCCCGAACCCGTGACAAAGATGCGGCAGTTGTGCGGCGCAATGCCGACCTCGTCCTGCATGCGCTTGAGGAATTCCAGCAACTTCTCCGGCTGCTTGGTCTCATGCCGCTGATAGTCCTGCCAGACCATCTGGTCGGTATCGTTGGCGACGACGACCGCCTTCACCGTGGTGGAGCCCACGTCCATGCCGATGGTGTAAACCATCTTGCGGCCGGACTGCGCCGACACCTCGCGCGACTTGGCGAGGATGCGCGCGGGCATGGGATCGGGCGTTGCCGTCTTGAGCAGATCGTCGAGCTGAACGTCGACTTTACTTTCGCCGCTCCCGCAACTTCCGTGAGTGTGCGAATGTGAACTCACTGTACCCTCCTGGCAAAATCGAACAGGAAGAAGGGGCACGAGCCCCCAAGTTTGAAGTGCTCCCGGGTGTGCAAGCCGCAGCCTTGCATGACCCGAGCCGGAATGACATCAGTCTTCAAAATTGCCGTTTACTCCCTGAAACCCATGCTTCGCCTGATTGAACAGCCAGTGAATGACTCGCCGGTCGTTGTAACAGAAGGCGAGAATGTGGTTCAGCGTGGAGAAGCAGGATTTCTGGCATTCGTGCTTCATCTCTTTCAGTTGCTTCGTGTCGAACTTGTGGTTCTCAATCGTGCCCCAGTCGTAGCCGGCGGAATACATCGGGAAGCACGGCGCAAGCGTGCCATCCACGCGGATAATCAGCGAGTTCTGCCCCGCTCGGCAGTTCCAATCCTCGAGATCTCCGTGGATGAATTGCTTCATCTGCGCCAGGCGCTCTATGGAGTTCACCATGTGATAGCCGGACTTCTGCTTGTCGATCAGCCAGTCGACCAGCTCGGCGACCTGGGGATGATGCTCCTCCCGTATGAAGGTCGGATTCGAGTACAAGTGTTTGAAGTGCGGCTGCTCGGTCATCGGCGACTCGCAGATGTGATAGTCGGTCGCGATGCCGTTGTCGTGCGCCAGTTCCGTCAACTGCCGGACGTCATCCATGTTGTTGGCGCAAATGTTGATGTTCAGGAAGACGCTGTAGCCGTACTTGTATTGCTTCTTCACCAGATAGTCGAAGTGTGAGCGGATGGGCACCATGGCCTTCGGAAGGCCGCGTCCGGGAACGTCGTCCCAGGCATCCACCGCCAGATTCACGGTCGCGACGCCGGCGTCCGCCACTCTGTCGATCACCTTAGGCCAAAGCAGGCGGCCGTTGGTGGGGAGGTAGATCCAGAAGTCCTTCTTGGCGGCGTAGTAGATGATCTTGTGAGCGAAGTCGGGACGCAGCAGGGGCTCGCCACCCATCAGCGCCAGCACCCGGCAGCCGGTGTCGTGCAGCCAGTCAATCGAGCGTCTGGCGACATCCTCGGTCATGCCTCGAACGTTGTTGTCGAAGGCCCAGCAATAGTGGCAGTCGAGGTTGCACTTCCACTCGTTAAACAGGTACGCAATGATGGGGTGAAATTCACCCGGCATCACGCGCGAGCGCAAGAACGGAAAGGCCCAGCCTTTCACCGCCCTAAAGATGTGCTTGCCCTTGTACTTACGCTTGCCTTTGGTCGGAAAGAAGGCCTCGTCAGGGGCATCGATCAACTCGGGATGCTGAGGGAACACAGCCTCCGGCAGCGGCTGTTCTTTCCCAGTGGGTGGTGGCGGCAGCAAACGCGGTTGCTCGGGCGCCTTCATCAGCAGTTCGTGAAGTTGCACGTCCAGGCGGTACGCCGGGGCCGGAGTCGAGGTCCCAGGCGTTTGCAGTTCGGGCATTCCATCTCCTTTCTGCTACGCGAACTTGTGATCGAATTGTCTCTCTTTGCCGGCTTCAGGCCGCGGCTGCCGCGATTTCCCGTGCTGGTGCTGGAACCCGCACCAGGCGCGCCTTACCGTTCATCAAGTCGCTGACGTGCAGCACGAAATTCGCGGCCACTCCAGTGACCCCGTGACGATGCGGCACGGGATAGAACAGATTGCGCAGCTCGGGATGATCGGCCACGTACGCCTTGATGTCGTCAAGGCGCTTGCCGGTGGACTGGAGCACCTCCTCGAACTCCATGCGTGCTTTGACCTTGGCTTCACCGAGCGCCATCTGGACACGGCTGTGAGCGTTGATCTCGCCTTCGCCCGAGGTCTCGATGGGCAGGAAGATCATCTCCTTGAAGTGATTGGCCACGGCCGACTGTACGCCATCGGACTGCGACGACGGCATGCACCCAAAGGGCTTCAGCGCCAGCACCATGTGACAGAGCCGGTTCTTGGTGTAGTACACGTTCTTGCCGACCTCGAGGTGGCCCTCGCCGCCGCGCGCGAACTCGTTGTAGAAGGGGTTCGCCAGATCGGCCATTTCCTTCTGATCGATCAACTCATGGGCAATATTGCCAAGTCCGGCCACGACACGATGATATTGGCGGGCGTACATGCGCTCACCGATGCCGAACAGCCACTGCTTCTGGCGGAACTTCAGCTCGTTCACCGCCATCTTGTGCATCTCCCACCACTGCACTCGCTTGTACGGCGCATCCAGCTGGCGCTTGGCGGCCGCACGAGCTTTCGCCTGGTACATCATGTACATCACCCAGGTGCCGATGGGCTCCACCAGAACCTGCGCGCCCTCGCGCTCCAGGAACTCGAACATGTGGAAGTTGCCGTCGCCTTCGGTGATCTGCGCCCAGAACTCGCCGATGATCTTCACCACCGGCTTCACCCGCAGGCGATCGACTTCGATGCCGTTGAGTTGATCGCGAACCGCAGCGAGCGCTTCCTTGTAAGGATTGCCGTAAAGCTGCTCGCGCACCTTGCCCAGGGAGTTCACCCAGACCTCCCATTTGGCGCCCTTGTTAGCGCGGACTTTGCGGGCCATCCATTCCGGCAGGTCCTCGTGATCTTCGAACGGCTTGCGCTCGCGAAGCAACGTGCAGAGGCTGTCGATCGCTTCATGGAAAACGCGATCCGTCTGCCCCTTCTCGACTTCATACGGGCGAATGCGATAGATCATCTCGTTCATGATGTCGCCGAGGTTCAGCGCATTGAACATACCCATGCCGAAATCGACGGTGAACTTCAGCCCAGCTTCGCCTGAGGCCGCCTTGACGCCGTCGTTCTGCTGGAACAGCAGCACGCGGAAACCATCGAAGCCGGCATTCTGCAAGGCCAGGCGATATTCCGACTCGTACATGCCGAAACGGCACGGACCACACGATCCAGCAGTGAAAAAGACATGGTTGTCGACGATCTCCTGCTTGGTCATGCCGCGGTCTTCCAGGCTCTTGAGGTACTGCACCAGATTGCCGACCGTGAAGTAGGTGGGATTGCACTGTCCGTTATTGCCGTACTCCTTGCCGAGTTGGAAGGCGGAGACGTTCGGCACCGGCAATATGTCGCAGCGATAGCCGCATCCCTCGAACACGGCTTGGATCACCTTTTCGTGTTTCCAGGTGAGGCCGCCAAAAAGAATGGTGACCTTGCCCCGCTCTTCAGCGGTGAAAGGCCTCTCTACTGGCCGGCGAAAGTGACGGACCGGACCGCTGTCGAGTCCCATCAAGCTGGCCAACCGGGCACGCTCTTGCGCCAGTTTGCGCTGAATCTCTTCTTCTTCGGCGTGCGGTTGCGTCAGTTCATTCAAAGGAAAATCGATGCGTGTAACGGGCATGGTGAGCTTCCTCTATGTCGATTCGCTGAATTGTTTAGTGATTTATTTGTTGGCAGTGACGGCCAGAGGACAAGAGACACACGTGGAGTGAAGGTAGTGGAGCTCGGGGCGCAGCTGGATACCAATCTCAACGGCAGACTGCTGCAAAGGCAAAGGCTAAAAAAGTTGCTCTTTAGGAAACGAGAACGGATTCCCGCTTCCCGCCTTGGGAGACACCCATTATGCCCCCCGTTTCCGAACCGTATCAAGTCCGGTTTCAGCAACAGATGCTCACCGGACCTCAGAGGTCGCCAGAAACCTTACCCCTAGCGATTTTTTGGTGCAGACTTTCACGATTGGGAATCCGGGGCAGGACGTCGCCTCTTAACGTTCCCATAACAGACTGTAAATAAATGATTTAACGGCACAACGATGGAAACCCGTTAAGTTTGAGTGTGCCGCGTAGGACAGGCGAGCCGACTGGTGCCAGAAGCCGACCCGCCGGCTACACCCGAGTTCCCCGGCGCTCACCCCCACAAAGACGGCCCTGTGATCGTGAAGTGTCTAATAATGTTGCCACCTGGCCAAACCCTGCGTTCCGGCACCAGGTTAATTTTGTGCAAGCAAGATTTTTCGCATTACATAGTCCACAAAAAACCCGAGTCGTAGCACAATGGAATGTAGTTATCAAACTTACCCCGAGGACGGGCAATGGCTTTCTTTCAAAACGCGCACAGCAAGCAGGCTTCTGTTGATCTTCGTCCCATGGACCGGTTAATGCTTGGATTGGTTGGGACTCTCGTCATCTTCGCTTCCCTCGGCATGGGCGAAGCCGTCTATCGGCTCGCGTTCTTCGATTTCGACGGCGCCACCGACCGTCTTCCCATCGAGATGTTATTCGGGCTGGTCTTCGCCTGGATGACAATAAAACTGGCGAAGAAGCTCTACCAGCATCGCCTGGAAACCTCGGCCAGAATCAACACGGTGTGGCATCGCAGTAACAAGATTCGCAATGCCGTGGAAGCGATCTCGCCGGCGCCCTTCCCGGGCGACCAACAGGCCATTCGCGTGATCCGCGAAGAGGTCGATCGCATCGAGTGGGCGCTATCGGACATTCTGCCGCGGTGAAGTGTTGGCGCCTGGCGCTCAGCTCTAGCTGACAGTTGAGTCCGACTGCGGAGCCCACCAATTATCGAACGGAAAAAGAAGAGGCAGGCTCGGGAGAGTCTGCCTCTGTTGTTCTACATCGAATCAATTCGCGCGCCTGCAACGCCTTGTGTCTTTTGCCGCCGTGAAAACCTCGCTGCGGGCTTCTACCTCGACTCAGTGAGTGCGCTGCTCTTATGGCCGAATAATCACGCCAATAGGGGGAGCGCTGATTCCATTTACAACCACTTCAAGTTGGTAAGGCGTAGGGCCGCCATCAGGAGTAGCGAGCGGGAGGCTTGCCGGAACGTCAAAATACGTACAGCCATAGGTGCTGGGAGCGATCGAGTGTGTCGTGTCATCGTGCGTAAAGAGATAGTAGACTTGCCCGCTCATGCTAGTGAGGCGAACCAGGGGATAATTGGTTGCACCCTGGTAATCATCGCCATAGGCATTGTTCTCCGACAGGCCATTGAGTCGGAAGCCACAGAGGAGTTGGTTGGTAAGCCCTCTCTCGAAGTTGTTGGCATTTATCAGGGGCACTGGTGCCACACCCGAAACAACCCCGGAAGCCGGGGTGTAGATCTCAACGAGGCCACTGAAGTCGGTAAACATGATCTGCCCAGTAGGCAGAATCATGAGATGGCCCACGAATGACGAATCACCTGGGCAGTTCGCCGGATTCGGAGCGTTCGCCAGGGTGCCGGTGGTGGGGTTGTATTCGACGAACTGGCAACCACTCTGGAATAGTCCAGGGCTCAACATGGCCAGAACCTTGCCATTGGGCTCCAGGGCTGACGGGCCATCGGCTTGATCCAGGCCGCCGGACGGGGTTGGCCCTGCAGTCCAGGTGCCGGCAGCCACGTCGTAAACCGCGGTTGCAACTACATTGCCGCCAAACTGAAGGACCTTGTTGTTGTACATCATGACCGCGGCGCCCAATTCCTCGTCACTGGCGTTGTAGAGTTGAACCGGGGTTGATGCGGCGCAGGTCCAAACTCCGGTTCCCTGGTCGTAAAGCTCTGATCCTTTGGCAGTACAGGGGCTGGAAGTCTTGGTATCGACGGTCAAGACCTTGTCATTCGTCAAGAGATTAAATCCGGATTCGTCGTTGCTGGACTGTTTGACCGACCCGGTCGCGGTCCAGGAATTCGGACCGTTGAAGAGCGCGTTCTGCGGCGTGCAGCAGTTCGCCTGCATGTACTTTCCATTCGCTAGAGTGACGCTCTCGGCATCGCCTATGTTGCTCCAACCGGTGGGCGGACTGTTAGCTACCCAACTGACGTTGCCAAACGGAGCGATGGTTCCATACGACCCCATATTCGTCCAGACTGCCGTACCATTGTTGTATTCGCCACCCTCGATCACTACATGCTTGCCGTCCAGCAGCACTTGGGAACCAAAATAGATCGGCGCATAGCCCGCTTGCAGGTGTCCGGTAGTACTCCAGGTGCCATTGATGTAACTGCCAGTGCTGTCGGGCGTAAGGATGAACCAGACTCCGGTATCAGGGCCCTGGGACTCGTTTACCAAAATCCTGCCGTCCCGCAGTTGCAGCATTGGACCGACGGCTGCGGGGGGCTGGTTGGTGAGGGGTGTCCAAGATTGTGAGCTAGCCGTTCCCAATCCAAGCAGGCTTACGCAAAGGAAAATCGCGACGAGGCGCAGTAATTTCATCTTTCTACTCCCATTACGGCTCACTCGTGCGTAGTGGAAGTAGCACTCCCACAGTGCACGATTTGAGCTAGATCGCCAGATTTGAAACAATTGGCCGCAGGGAGCGTACCCCGAGTGGCTGGTGAAGTCAAACAATTTAGGCGTAATACTTTTATTTTAGCTTGGCATACTCGGCTTTAGCTTGGATAAGGACCGGCACATCCTGATCAGCATCTTTCCATAATTCAAGGAAGTCTTGATAGGACTTGCGAGCCGCTTGCCTATCGCCACTCATTGCGAGCGCGCGGGCCAGTTGCAGGTTTGCTAACGCGCCAGTCACGAAGTTCTGAATGATTCCCTTGTGATCTAGTATTTTCCTGAATTCCACGGCGGCCTCGCCCGGTTGATTTCCCTTCATAAAGGCCAGACCGCGCAAGTAAACGGGATACATCAGGCCAAGCCCAGGCGGCGGCGCACCCAGCTCGTACGGGGTCGCAGACCGCAGAAGATCAATCGCGTGCTGGGGATTTGCATCCAGTTCGGAAGCTGCCCTGATGGCTGGTAACCAGTAGAATTGCATCAGGGTGTCCGATGGGTACTTCTGCCCCAATTCCCCGGCTAATGTCGCGGTCTTCTTCGTATCGCCGCTACGCGCAAGTGCCAGTGCCGCCAAAGCTCCTGTGAATTGACTGGCGCGAGCGGGCATGATGGCGAGAGCGGCCAGCGCTTCGCGCAATCCGTTTGCCGGGTATCCGATTTCCGCTTCGTTCAACGAAGCGTATAGCTGCCAAGTTGCGGCAACCTCTTTTCCTTCCATACGTGCAGCCGAATCCGTCGCCTGACGTGCGTAGATCCGTGCTCGACCTATACGTCCGAAGTAGGCTTCGGTATCCGCCTCCTGCATCAGCATCTGGCTTTCTGCTCCAGGCCTGCCAATTGCGGCGGCTACTTGCCGCTTCATTTCGTCAGCATCGTTGGTTAAGAAGCCAACCATATATGCATTCGTCGACAACATTTCCGCGTATAGCTTGCGGGAATCAGCTTCCTCCAGAGTTTGCTTCGCCTCCGCAAACCGGCCTAACGCAATATAGCTGGATTGCGAGTTCACATAATTTGAAACGTCCATAGGGTTTAAGCGCTGAGCTATCACGGATTCATGCAGGGCTTCCTGGTACTTTCCGATCAAAAAATAGATGGCCGCCAGATTTCCCCGGAAATCGCTATCTCGCTGGTAAGTTTGCGTCAGTACCCTATAAGCCTCGATTGCCCGCGGAAGGTCTCCAGTCACCAACAGATAGTAACTAGCACTAATGCGCTGCTTTTCCTTTTCGGTCGTGCGCTCTCGAAGTTCAAAGGCCTTGGTCAAGTTCTCTGCCATAAGGCTGGGTTGGTTGAGGGCCCCATAAGCGGCGCCTAGGCGGTCATAGGCCATGGCGAAATTTGAATCCAGTTCAATCGCATGTTTGTAAAAGGGTATCGCCGCGGATTCGCCTTCCGTCTCTTGTGTCTTGAGAGCCGAACTGTAAGCCTGCAATGCCTCCAGCGACGCTGTCGTCGCCTGCTCGATGGGCGTGTCGTATTTCTGAATCGATGCCAGCGATTCTCCCAGCTTCGCGCGCATGGCGGTACCCATCTTGTTGAGCTTCTTCACTACCTGTTCCCGGTTCTCCGCCTCTTCCTGCACGATGGCCAACACATCTCCGTTATTACAATTCTCCGCTCTCAGCGCCATCGGATAGTGACTGCCCAAGCTGGATATCGATCCCATCAGCATCGCCTTACTGCCTGTGCGCTGGCAGATCTGCCTTGCCACATCTTCCTTCAAGGCTGTGTCCACCGGCTGCCCCATGAAACGGAGCTGCTCTCGTACCTTCTGAGGCGGAAGCACATTCAGGTAGGGCGACTGCTCGAGCTCGGCGGTCAACGCCTCTCTCAGCGCAGCGTCGAAAACCGGTGAGCCGGTAGTGTTGTCGAAGTCCGCGAGAATGATCGTGTCCTTGTCGGTGAGCGCCGAAGCCCGTTGTGTTCTCCAATACGTGCCGAACGCGACGAGCGCTATCAAGGCTAGAGCTGCTCCCGCCCACCATCCTCTTAGCTTGCGGTGCTGCCGGTCGGACGCTGGGTGGACCGTTGCCGGCGCCGCCGCTGAAGCAGGGGATACGCTCGCACTTGGCGCTGCGTCCGCTGCAACTGCCGCCGACTGACGAGCCGGCTCGGCGGCCGTTGCCGCTTGCGCTGGCGGCAGCCTTCCCCCCATGACCTGTTTAAAGCTGTGTACCCCGGAAGCGGACTCAGTGACCTTGGGTGGCGGCGCCTCCACCACTTTCGATACGACCGGCGCCAGGAAGCGGTAGCCGTGACGTGGAATGGTCTCGATGTAGAGAGGCTTTTCGGCGTTGTCGTTCAGCACATTACGGATCTGCTTGATGCACTTATTCATGCCCTGTTCGAAATCCACGAAGGTGTCGTCGTCCCAGAGCTGCTTCTGGACTTCGTCGCGGGTGACCACCTGTCCCGAGTGGCTGGCAAGCAAGGCCAGAAGCTGAAAAGGCTGGGGAGCCAGCTTGATCGGGATGCCTTCTTTGCGCAGTTCTTCGGTCGCGAGGTTGAGCTCGAACACTCCGAAGCGAAGAAGTTTGTAGGTGGCGCTCAAGCCATCCGCCCCTGTCTGGTCAGGTCAGTGGCCGGATTATACAACGGCGTTGCCCAAAGTAGTCTTGCTTTCTTTGGTCATGTCCGCAGCTAAAGTCCACTTCTTCATTAGCTTAGGCGGTCACCTCAAAGCCATCTCTAAGTCAACCGTTGGCCATTGATCGCTTTGGCCAAGCGGCGCATTGTGCCTCCCACAAGAGCGGCGATTGAGCAAACGGCTCAGCGGCTCTGGAAGGCGATGGCACCCGGAGGCGGGAACAACCTCCTGACCTCCGGGTGGCAAGCAACTCAAAACTACAACCAGCGACGTGCCAGCTCAGACTCGTCGCCTCAACCCTGACCCTAAGGAGGTCGCTATGAAAACCGAAGATATTCGCGCAACTGAGCTCGCAATCACACCTTACCTGACGCTGATTCTGTTCTCCACGCCGGCGAACGGCCGGGCCGAAAACACGATTCTCGGCAGTTCTATCCACGACGCACCCCCTTTGGCGGACGCAGTCCGTAAGCCGGAGTGGGACTTCCCTCCGCTCGAGGGATCGCAGGAAAGAAGTCCGCTGCACGTTTAACGGGACACAGGCCCTGGGCCCTGGCAGTGAAAGTCAAAAACGAAACGAGGAGAAAGACAATGAAAACTATCCGACACACTTCGCAAACAATGACGATTTTCGCGATGGCACTGACCTGCCTCGTATTGCTCTGCGGAGTCGCACAGGCATCGCCCCTTCGGCTAACGCCGGGGCTAACTTCCATCACATTCTACGAAGGCACCGGGGGCGTCCACGCTCACACCTTCGGAGTGAATAGTTCGGAGCTAAGCACCCGGCTAAATGACTCACTCTATGACAACTTTGATTTCCAGGGCTACCTCACCGAAGACTATGACGTGTTCTATTCCAACGCCGACGGCACATTCAACCTTAACGGCAGTTACCTCACGATCGAAGCGGTCTACGCCTTCGGTAAGCCTGCCGGCGGGGGCCTCAACATCAACGAGGTCTACCTGAACTTCGCTGCTCAACCTTCGACTCACGCAACTTCAGTCGTCAGTTGGGTCTTTGACGGCGACAACTCGATACCAAGTTGGCTCTTTAACGCGGTTGACGGCGACATCAACACCACAACCGTCATGGGCAGCACCATTAACTACCCAAACGATCCAACCAGACTCCGCATCACTTTGGGCTTCGCCCCCGAGCCCTCCAGCCTGCTGCTGCTCGGTTCCGGCGTGCTTGGCCTGGGTGGATTACTGCGACGACGCCTGCTTGGCTAACGCACTGGCTTTTCAGAAGCCTTTCGGTGAGGAGCAGCTTCGCGGTGCAGCCGCTCCTCCCCTGCTCCAACAGTCGCCGCCCAACCATACAAAGGAGAATTCCGATGAAACGCACACTAGTTCTGATCGTAACGTTCGTACTCGCAACCATGGCCACAGCCTTCGCCGACATCACGGTGCTGGTTACCAACCAATCCTGCAGCGACTGTGCCTTCTGGGATCAACTTGGTCCCGACTACACCACAGTCTCCAACCCGTTCACCGCTACCACCCTTTCCGGTATCACCGTTACCGGCAGTTTCGCCGGCGGAGGAACGGGGCAAGTCCGAACTCAGACTTTCAGCTGGTACGGTAACTTCCTAACCGGTGATCACGTCCTCTGGACCAACCGTCCGGGACAGGGTCCGCTGACGCTCTCCTTCAGCCAGGGAGTCTGGCAGGCGGGGGCCCAGATCATGACGGACTCCTATGGTCCCTTCGTTGCCGGGATTACCGCCTTTGACAGTAGCCACACCCCGCTCGGTCCCACTCTTTTCGAAGCCGGCACCAGCAACGGCAATGCTGATGGCACCGCGATCTACATCGGCATTCAGGACCTTAGTTCTCCGAACATTTCCTCGATTGAGTTCAGCATCGCTAGTTGCACACTTGACTGCAACGACTTTGCCATCGACCGGCTGTGCGTCACACCCGGCACGACACCTGAGCCCAGCAGCCTCGTCCTGCTCGGCTCCGGTGTGCTCGGCCTCGGCGGCGTGCTGCGACGGCGGTTGCTTGGATAACCGCGAACTCTTCTCGCCTTGTCAGGGTGAGGAGCAGCTTCGCGGTGCGCAGCTCCTCACTATTTTTTGAAACTCCACCGCCGAACCTGGCCACAAAGGAGATCGCCATGAAAACGCCTCTTCGCATCGCTTCGCTGTCACTTCTCGCGGCACTCTGTCTGGCCGCGCTTCCTGGAGCCGCTGGCACGCTCTACGACAACGGTCCCGTCAATGGCTATGCCAACGGTTGGGACATTAAGCATGGCTCAGGAAATTCCGTATCTGACTCATTCGCCCTGACGGCAGCAATGTCGACACTAACCGATGTTCACTTCGGAGAATGGACCGAGGTGGAAGCCTTCCCTTACGAAATCACCTGGGCAATTGGGGCCACTCCATTCGACAACGGGCTGGGGACGGGCTCCGTGAAGGTCTCATCCACCAAGCTGTTCTACGCCGCCGATTGCTGTGACGTGTACGACGTCAGCTTTACGCTGCCTAACATAGACCTGCCTTTCGGTACATATTGGCTGACCTTGTCGAACGGTGTTGGCTGTGGGCCCTTCGGGTGTGACGGCCTGGTGAAGTGGGATGAGAACTCCGGCGTAGGGTGCACTTCCACCGGTTGCGCTTCGCAAGCCTACTTCGACGACACTCTCCACTCTATCAACTCCGAATCTTTCTACATCGAGGGTATCGCCACCCCCGAGCCTGGCAGCCTGGCTCTGCTTGGTTCGGGCGTGCTCGGTCTGGGAGGGATGCTGCGACGACGCTTGCCCGGCTAACGCGAAGTCTTCTCGACCCTGTTCGGTGAGGAGCAGCTTCGGGCGCAGCCGCTCCTCCACTCTTACCAACGCGCCCTCGCAACCCTGACCGAGGAGGTCACTATGAAAACGCTGCTTCGCCACTCTGGATTGGCACTGCCTGCAGGTCTCTTGCTCATATGGATGAGTGCCTATCCGCTCGCTGCACAGATCTTGTACAGCAACGGGCCCATCCTTGGAGGTGACAACTCTGCCGTCGAGTTCGTTGGGGATCTCGCCGTGAGCGACACGTTCACCCTGTCCGGCAACTCAAAGATGACCGGCTTCGACTTTGGCGTGTGGGTTTTGCAAGGCGACACGCCGCTTACGGTGGACTGGTCGATTACCAGCAAGGCGCAGGGCGGAAAGTCCTATGCAAGCGGCGTGGCCAATCTTACCAACGTGTTTCACAACTCGTGGACCGAAGGCCACGACGCCTACACCTGGAACATTTATGACTCCTTCGCCTCAACCAACGTCAGTCTCGGCGCCGGCACCTACTGGTTAAACCTGACCAACGGAGTAAGCAGCGAGCAATCAGGAATGTATTGGGACATCAACAAGGGCCAAGGCTGTGGAGGTTCCGATGGCAACGGCGCGAACTGTCCCTCCCTTGCCTACTTCAATCTGGTGGGGAAATACGATTCCGAGGCCTTCAACATCAGTGGCGGCCCACAGACTCCCGAACCCGGCAGCCTCGCTCTCTTCGGCTCCGGCATTCTCGGCCTTGGAGGATTGCTGCGACGAAGATTGCTGGGCTGAAGGGCGGGCAAAACTGCGTCGGCCTTGCGGTTCCGAGAGGGGTTGCGCGATGAAGCCTCTCCTCGGCGAATGACAATCACCATCGCCACAACCTTATGACCAAAAAGGAGGTCATCATGAAAACCATTGGATTCAACTGCCACCCTGCAAACCGCAACGTCGCCGTCAACCTGCCCGGAAGGATGCTTGCTATGACACTGCTTGCTCTGGCTCTCGCGTTCATGACGCCGGTCACGGCTTCTGCCAGCTACAACTATCCGCCGGAGGCGTGGGACTTCGCCAATTCGTCCTTTAACTTCACCAGCGGAACCTGGTCGTTCGGCAATGTGTTCACCGTTGGCAGTAGCCCCGTCACGGTCACTGCGCTGGGCTATTACCACGGCGGCGGACCCTGGACCGACACCCACGATGTCGGGCTCTTCGACACCTCTGGGAACCTGGTGATATCTTCGACCCTCGTCGAAGGCGGGGGGTGCACCGACATTGGACACTTCTGCTTCAACGCCATCGCTCCCATTACCTTGCTGCCAACCCAGTCTTATTTAATCGTAGGCTACAGCGGCATCGACCCGTATACCTGGAACGATCCTGGATTCGATTGGGATCCCAGAATTACCTATATCGGTAACAACTGGGTCGCCAGTGGATCACTTACATTCACTGGGTTCGGCCTGATCAACGACACCACCGACGGATATTGGGGACCAAACTTCCTGATGTCCGGCTCGCTCACCCCTGAACCCGGCAGTCTCTTGCTGTTCGGCTCCGGCATCGCTGGACTGGGCGGCCTGCTCCGCAGGAGCTTGCTCGGATAAGCCTCGATCGACGTGACCATGGCGGGCCGCTCTCCGGAGCGGCTCGCCGCCCGCGAACCGCAGCCGCATTGAGTGCTGCTATAGGAGTAAGGCCGGGTGGGTCAATCAGGGTACCTCTGAATGAGCGGACTCGGTTCAGAGATCAACGGCTTGCTGCACGGCTGAAGCCGTGCCCTTTTAAAACAGCCGCACTTATGCGACGAACTTCAGTAACCGAACACTAGCGAAGTTCCTTCTTCGCCTCTTCCATGTCCTCGTGGGGATCGCGGCCGGTGGTGTCGCCGCGACTCTCCTCATGAAGCACAACCATGGATTCCAAATTCAGTCTCCGAATGTGCTGTCTGTCCTATTCTGCCTTAGCACAGTAGTGCTATTGGTTATTAACCGATCTCATGATAATGTTCGCGTTACTTGGCGAGAAATAACTGCCTCCTCTGCGCGACCGTTTTATTCAGAATCCATCCCGAGCCAGCTTAAACAGGCTCACAACCCTCGTGGTAAGCCACTGCGGCCTCGGGCGTCAGCATGCATCCCAAGCCGAGGCAGCTGTACAACCCGCATGGTAGCCGTGCAGTGCGAGAACCGATCGATAGCGTCATTCAAGCTGGAGAACGAGAATGAAGGCCCATCAAACTACAGCGTACCAATTGAGGAGCACTGGGAACGAGTCGCTGAAGAGATCGCCAAACGTGGATCAGGCAATCTGATCGCGGGCGATGACACTCCCTTCACTCGCTATTATCGCGAGCAATTTCTAGAGGATTTCCGTGAGACGATTAAATCCTTCGGAGGCCTGGATGTACTAGAGTTGGGATGCGGCCCTGGCGGGAACCTCGTCGAGTTGGCCTCGCTCGGCCGCCCACCTCTCAGCATAACGGGCTGTGACATCTCCTCTACAATGCTTGCGATAGCAGGATCAAACCTGGGATGTCGCGCCAGGTTGGTAAAGACCGACGGTAAATCTCTTCCCTTCCCGGACGACGCATTCGACGTTGCCTACACTGTCACGGTCCTACAGCACGTTACCGACGACGCAGACTTCGTGTCGGTCGTTTCGGAATTGGCACGAGTCACTCGACACCGACTAATACTCTATGAAGAGGCATTCCCATATCACCGGAGAAGTATTCGCACACTGCCCGTACCATTGGTGAATATCGCCGCCATCTTTGCAGATTTGGGTTCAAATTGGATTCTGTCAGAGAATCAAGATGGCTTTCAGCCATATTGCCTCCGCGGTTTGGCGGAACATGACGTCTCCGGGCGAGCGTAAAGAAGGTGAATCAGTGCCAGGCAAAACAGCTCGCGGGCAGGAGAAGATTCTCAGGGTTACAAGACGCATGACCGGCTCATCACTGTTCCACGCGGGCTTGTAAGAATGGTTTTTTGTTTCGAGCCACAGGACAAACTGACCCTGAAGTGAACAATTTCGATCGGGGAAGCTACGCCCCTCTTTTTCGTCCGCTGATCGTTCACAAAGTGAAAAGGAGTGAGGTGAGGTTTACGCTTTTTGTCCGGGGGTGGAGACACATCAGCATGAATCCCATTTTGGGCTAACCGTCGCGGTCCACTTCGACTCTGAAATCGCGCGCTAGAGAAGGAAAAGTCGCCGCTTGACACCTCTTATGCCCTTTAAAACAGCCCCGGAGCCTTACAGTGCAGACGACTTCAGTTGCAAGTCCTGAAATTAGCTACTCCAGTTCCTTCTTCGCCTCTTCCATGTCCTCTTGGGGATCGCGGCCGGTGGTGTCGCGGTACCACGCGGGATGATGGGTCCACGCCCAGGCATTGCTGACGGTTCCGCGCGTCATCGCCTGAATGGTGCCCGGCTCGCCGAAGGTGCTCAGGTAAATGTGGAAGAAGATGCCGAACAGCATGATCAGCGCGGAGATGTCGTGGATCACATACGAGATCGCGACCAGAATTCGTCCGAACGGCGTTGGGAACCACATGATCACGCCCGTAATCAAGTAGGCGATAGCGCCGCACACAATCTCCCAGAACATGAGCTTCTGTCCGCCGTTAAAGAAGCCGGTCTCAGGGGACTCCGTGGAGTCGCTACGAATGACGTAGCGCCTAATGTGCTTCAACCAACGCGAATCCGCCGGAGTCCACTCCATCACCTGCCACCAATTTATCGCTTGCAACGCAAAGAAGAACACGAAGCCCAAGCCGAACCAGGGATGCAGCAAGCGGGTCATCGCGCCCCCACCAAATAGCGGGGTGAAGAAGCGGAAGATCCAAGGCAGGTAGATACCGAAACCCGACAGCAGTGCAAGGAAGAAGAAAATGCCCACCATCCAGTGGAGAAAGCGCGTGTACACCGGGTGGCGCAACAATTCGCCGGCGTAAACCACCGTTTGTCCGAAACGGTCGATCACATTGGGACGATGTACGAAGCGATTCGCCGAGCTGGCCATCTAGTTCTCCTTCCCCGCTGACGGCGGTGGTGGGTCAATTCGCACGACCGGAGGAGTGGGTTGCGTGCGCAGTGGACCTTCGAACACGTAATGCATGACCACGCCTACAAATCCCAGCATGGCGCCGAATAAGCCGATGGGCTTGAAGAAGTCCTTCCAGACGGTGAAGGACAGGGGAATGCGCGGCTTGGCGGGAAGATTGCCGTACCGCTCAGGCTCCCTGATGTCGTGCAGGACGTAGATGACGTGAGTACCGCCAATCGTCTCGGGATCGTAGACGCCGGCATTCTCGAAACCTGAATTGTCGCGGAGTTGCTTGGCGCGACCTTCGGCCATGAACTTCATGTCATCCTTAGTGCCGAAGTGCAGGCAGCCGGTAGGACATGACTTGATGCAAGCCGGTTCCAGACCCGAACTCACCCGGTCCGAGCACAGCGTGCACTTGTAAACCTTCTTGGTATTCGGATTGAACTTGGGAATATTGAACGGGCAGCCGGAGACGCAGAACTGGCAGCCAATGCAGTTCTCCTGCTGGAAGTCGACGATGCCGTTCGAGTACTGCACGATCGCGCCGTCAGCCGGGCACGCCCGCAGGCAACCGGGATCGGCGCAGTGCATGCACTGATGCTTGCGCATCAGCCAGGCAAAGCTGCCGTCAGAATGCTGGTCCTCGTTGAACTTGATGAGGTTCCAGTAATTCCAGTCGGTATCCGGCATGGTCTGGTAAGTGTTGTCGAACTTTGTGGTCTGGAACGGCATGTCGTTCCACTCGACACAAGCCACTTCACAGGCCTTGCACCCGATGCAGGTAGTGGTATCGATTAGCTTGCAAACCTGGTCCTGCCGCTGCATACCGGCGCCGGCGACCGGGCCCGGGTGGGCCGAGATCTGCTGGACTTGTAATGTTTTTCGATCGCCCATCTCGACCCTCCTATACTTTTTCCAGCTTCACCAGGAAGCCCTTGAATTCCGGAGTGAACGCATTCGGGTCAATCACCGTCGGCGTGAGCAGGTTGGCCGGCATCTTCGAGGTTCGGCCCTCGTCCTCGGAGATTCCCAGGAAGCCCCAATGAATCGGCACGCCGATCTGGTAGGTCTTCTTCCCGTCCACGGTCATCGCCTTGATGCGCTTGGTGACCATGGCTTTGGCGATGTAATCGCTGCGGGCGCTGGTCACTCTCACCTTCTCGCCTCCACGAATCCCCATTTCGTCGGCCAGTTCGGCTGGTATTTCGACGAATGGAACCGGAACCAACTCCACGTTCATGGGATTGTTCTTCGTCCAGTAGTGATAGTGCTCGGTCAGGCGATAGGTGGTACAGACCAGGTTGTAGTCCTTCACCGTTCCATATTTATCCAGTGGAGTGCTGAACTTCTTGACCACCGGGTTATTGGATTGGTTGGGGTGAAGAGGATTCTCGATGGGACTTTCTATCGGCTCGTAATGTTCGGGGAACGGTCCGTCGGCCATCGCACCCAGAGGAACGAAGATGCGTCCCACGCCTTCCGGATTCATGATGAAAGGTCCCATGTGCTCCTGGGGCTTGGAGTCCGGCTTGAAGTCGGGTACATCGTTGCCTACCCACTTCTGGGCGGTTTCGTTCCACCACACCTGGCTGCGCGAAGGATCCCACGGTTTCCCATTGAGATCGCACGACGCCCGGTTATACAGCACGCGGCGGTTCATCGGCCACGACCATGCCCAATTCGGATAGATGCCCTGACCAGACGGGTCCTCGGTGCCACGCCGCTGCATCAGTGGTCCAGCCTCGGTCCACGAGCCGCAGTACAGCCAGTTGCCGCTCATCGTCGACCCATCGTCGCGCAGCATGGCGAATCCCGGAAGTTGCTGTCCGGCCTTCAGCGAGACTCCAGTCTTCTCGTCGCTGATATCTGCCACCGCCTTGCCATTGATTTCCTTCGCCACTTCCGAGAGCGACGGGTGCATGGGAAGCGTGTAGTTCCAGGTTGCCTGCAGGATGGGATCGGGGAACTTGCCTCCCTCTTTCTGATAGAGCTCGCGAATCTTCAGGAAGATTTGCGCCAGGATGTCCTGATCGAGGCGACAATCTCCCGGCGGCGGCAGCGCAGCGTGCTTCCATTGCAGCCAGCGTGCCGAATTGACGAAGGTTCCGTCCTTCTCGGCAAAGCCTGCTCCCGGCAGCCGGTAGACGGTGGTGTTGATCTGCTTCATGTCATCGGCGGTTGTTCCCGGCGCCATCCAGAAGCTGCTGGTCTCATCGGGGTAGATTTCGCAGACCACCAGAAAGTCGGTCTTCTTCAGACTATCGATGTTCTTGCGCGAATCCGGACCGATCATCACGCCGTTCATGCCAAAGGCAAAAAATCCCTTGATCTTGCCGTTGTACATGTCATTCCAGATCTCGACCCAGGAATACTTGCGATCCAGCTTTGGCAAGTGGTTAAAGGCGAAATCATTTTCCTTGGTGGCGTTGTTGCCATACATCGCCTTCATGAACGAGACCATGAACTTGGGAGTGTTCGACCAATAATTGAACGACTCCCAGTCGTTGGGCTTCGCCGGCTTGGGGGTGATGCGATCTAGATAGGTCTTCAGGTCCTTGTCTGCCGCCACCGGCATCTTGAGGTAGCCGGGCAGGATGTCGAAGATGCCAGCCATGTCAGTGGCGCCTTGAATGTTCGAGTGCCCGCGCAAGGCGTTCACTCCTCCACCCGCGCGTCCAACATTGCCCATCAGCAACTGCGTCATCGCGGCGGTGCGGATGATCTGCGTTCCAAAGCTGTGCTGCGTCCATCCCACCGCGTAGATGATGGTCGCGACCTTCTTGGTGTCGCCATCTTTGCGGATGGAGGTAAACAGGTCGTAGGCCTTCAGCAGCTGGTCCTGCGGAATGCCGGTGATGCGCGACACCATCTCCGGCGTATAGCGCGAGTACTGCTGCCGCAAAAGTTGATAGACACAGCGCGGATGCTGCAGCGACAGGTCATACGCAACGTTAGGAGGCAGCGAAGGTGGAGGAGCGCCGGCACCGCCCATTGCCTTCGCGCCCATCGGCCCTTCAGCCTGATATCCGTGGCCTTCGGCCCCCTGTCCGGTGACACTCCCGTGCGATGCAGCAGGCACAGCGCCTTGCGGCTCGTGACCTTGTGGAGCGCCTTGGGTCGCCGGAGCCGCCGCCGCTACCGCTTTGCCGGTTTCGTTTCCACCTTCCTGATAGTTCCAGGTGGCCTTGTCGTAAGTTTTCGATCCTTCCTGGAAGCCCGAAAATAGCCCGTCTTCCGGCAGTTTGAAGCCGTCTTTGATCAGGAAGGCCGCATTGGTGTAGTTGACGAGATACTCTTTAGCCACACGATCGTTGTCGGTGGCGTACTTGATCAGCCCGCCCAGGAAGGCAATGTCGGATCCTGCACGGATCTGCACGAAGAGATCGGCCTGGCTGGCCGTGCGGGTGAAGCGGGGATCGATCACGATCATTTTGGCATTGCGGTTCCGCTTGGCTTCCACCGCCCACTTGAAACCGCACGGGTGGTTCTCCGCTGGATTCCCACCCATGATCAACATCATGTCGGTGTTCTTGATGTCGATCCAGCCATTGGTCATGGCGCCGCGCCCGAAAGTTGGTCCCAAACTTGAGACCGTGGGGCCGTGTCAAACCCTGGCCTGGTTTTCCAGGCACACCACCCCGAGGCTGCGCATCGTTTTTACGACCAGATAATTGAACTCGTTGGTGTCGGTACAACCCCCGGTGAACGCAACCGTTTCCAACCGGTTCACAGTCTGGCCTTTGGCATCGGTCTCGATGAAGGTGGCGTCGCGCGTCTTCTTGGTCCAGCGCGCAATTTCGTCGATCGCCTGGTCCCATGGGATGTCTTCCCAATGATCGGAACCGGGACGCCGTACCTGGGGCTTCAGCAGACGCCGGTCATTCTGGATGTCCTGCTGCAACGACGCACCCTTGGGGCACAAGGTTCCCCGGTTGATGGGGTGATCCGGATCGCCTTCGACATGCACCACCTGCGGCGTGACGTTCTTTGCCTTGTCGCCGATGGTGTGAATGATGACGCCGCAACTCACCGAGCAGTAAGGACAGGTACTGCGCGTCTCGGTGGTGCGCGAAATCTTCAGTTGCTGGGCTTGCGCAAGAATCGGTTCGACATCGAACCCAAATACTGACAAGCCGACGACGCCGGCGATTCCAGTCTTAAAGAATGCCCGTCTTGAGACATCCATGGCGTGAATCTCCCTCGGTTCTGCGAGCGTTGAGTTTTGATGAAAGAAAAACGGCGATAGTCCCAGGCACAAGCCTGAGCACGACAGGCGACGTAATTGAAGCAGAGCGGATCACAGCATGCTTTCGGAGAACCGTACCAGCTCTGAAGCTCTACCACACAACCGGACGTTGGAAACTTACAACGCGAAGTCTTATCCGTCAACGGCGAAATTCGCGGGCACACAGCGATGTTCAGAAACCCAAGAGATTGGGCTGCAGCTTTTGATATCCCTGCTCGACGGCCCAGACATCCAGTGGCGCCGTAGCCATCTCATCGACGATCGGAACGGCGTGACCATCCACCGTCATGTCCACCAGCTTCAAATAGCGACGGCAGGTGTGGCAGGCCGACACCATCACCGCCCGGTGCTCCGACGCTGAAAATACCGGAAGCTTCCGATGGTCCTGTTCGCCGCAATAAGGACATAGGATCCGGCGGAAATCCCATTCCAGCAGGCAGAAGGAACAGACCAGCCAACGCTTGCCGCCATCGCCTTCCGGCCGCAGAACGCCGACCAGGGGTTTGCCGTCGCACGCCGGACAGAGGCCCCGGCCGCTCTCCGTATTTTTCGCGCCGCTCCATAGAGCGAGTTTCTCAGCGTAAGGCTGCAAGAGTACCGATCCCATCAGATCCTCAGTGTCAGACAGGGACTGGTTCATGGCGCAGCGACGGAGTGCCTGCTCCACCTCGCTCCGCGACAGAACACTGATCTCGCCGACGCGGTCAGCCATCTCGGTCGGTCCGTGCTGCCGAATCAGTAATACCAGGGCGGATAGGTTCTCTGCGGCGGCCTCGAAGTTGAGGGCCTCGCGCAGCGGCGGAAGTTCCTGCGCGGAAGCAGTGCCCGGCGGGATGCTGTCGTAAATGCTCTTCTGGAATTGCAGGATCCGCCGGTAAAACCGAAGCACCTCGGCCGCCCAGGCATATCGGTCCGACAGTTCCCCCGCACGCTCGATACGCTTCGACCAGTCCGCCTTCTGTCGTTCCGAGATTTGAGAGAGGTGCAAGCGAGGTCTCCTTACCGTGACGTCCCGGGATTCCCACACCATACACCTGTGGCTGACACCTTCGCGACAAAGCGCTACTCTGACCAATCAAGGTTGGGACATCACATCGGTATGGCGAGGAAATTGGTCGCAGGCAGCGCCGACGAATTCCCATTTTGGAACCAAACATCGATTTTTCTGCAGAATCTTCTTGGTGCTCACGCCTTCGCCTCCTACAATTGGCAGTGAGGACGTTGGAATTTTTGTCTCATTTTCCCGACCATCCTCGAAAGCCCGGAACCAAGTGGCACGAGACCACCGCTGTCGCCTCAGGAACTCGCCGCAGTCGCTTTCTTCTGTTTCCCGCTCCCCCGCACGCCTTTCGCAAATCGCCGCTAAGTCCTTATTCCGGAATATTTTAGCTATAACTCCTTTGGATGGAATATTTTGCGGGGAATTTTTTTTAGCGCCCTTTTGTTTTCAATATTTTACAAGTAGCAGGGGGAGGGGGGTATCGCCATATAGTGCACCAAACATTGGTGCATCGGAGGGCAGACATTCCGTCCCCATGGCTTGCCACTCGCCTCCGACCGGCGGAAGGCCGCGAACCCTTCTCTCCGAGGTGCTACCCATGAGCAGAACGGCGGATGTGGCCGTCATCGGCCTGGGTGCAGTCGGCAGCGCCACCCTCTACCAGGCGGCGAAGAGCGGACTGCGGGTGATCGGGATTGACCGGTTCAATCCGCCGCATCAGCATGGCTCCTCGCACGGAGACACGCGAATCACCCGGGAGGCCATCGGCGAGGGCTGTGAGTTTGTGCCGCTCGCCGTGCGCTCCAATGAAATTTGGCAGGAGCTCGAATCTGTCACCGGCTCTTCCCTGCTCACTCGCACAGGCGGACTGATCCTGGCGCCCGGCAACATCGCAGGCGACCACCATGGGTCGCGCTCGTTCCTCGGCGACACGCTCGCAGCTGCCCAGCAATTCGGGATCGCGCACGAGAGCCTCGACGGCCGGCGAAGTGCTTCGTCGCTATCCTCAGCTCCGCCTGCGGGGCGACGAGACTGCCTACTACGAGCCGGGAGCAGGCTTCCTGCGCCCGGAGGCTTGTGTCGGAGCGCAGCTCGCGGAGGCGCGCCGTCTAGGCGCGGAGGTCTTTCCCTCCGAGGTTGTGTTGGAAATCACAGCGGGAATTGATTCGGTCGAGGTGCGGACCGACCAGGCTAACTATTCGGCGGCGAAAGTGGTCGTGGCCGTCGGACCATGGATCCAGAAGCTGATGGGCGCTGAGTACTCGCGCCTGTTCAAGATCTATCGCCAGGTCATGAACTGGTTCGCACTGGCACGGAATCCAGAACGCTACGCTCCCGAACGCTTCCCGATTTTCATCTGGCTCACCGGAAGCGAGCCGCGCGACATGATGTATGGCTTTCCCGCGATCGATGGGCCGACCGGAGGAGTGAAGATCTCTACCGAGCAATATCTGGCGACCGTCGACCCGGATATGGTCTCGCAAACCGTCAGCGCCGCCGAAGTGCAGGCCATGTACGCGGAATACATCCAGCCTCGCTTCGCCGATGTGTCGGGGACTTGTCTGCGCAGCCAGACCTGCCTGTACACCGTGACTCCGGACGCGAAGTTCATCGTTGATCGATCTCAAAATAGCGAAAATATTCTGTTCGCTTCTGCCTGCTCGGGTCACGGGTTTAAGCATTCGGCGGCCATCGGAGAAGCGCTGGTGGCGATGGCGCTAGGATCAGCAACCTGCGGTCGATCTTTCGCCCTTTCGCCTGAGCCGATTTGGCGCTCGAAAGCCCGCTCAATTGGGAGAAACTCCCGCAGGTTGGCTGCGATGACCGCCCCTCCGGCAGGACAAAGCTCCATCTCCTCCACCTCAATGGGAAATGGAGCACGGCGAATGCCGGCGAACGTCAGGCGTCGAAAGTCTGAGCTTTAGGATGAGCCGAGCGGATCAGGGCGAAGGTGGTCACGTCGTTGTGCGTCGGAGCGCTGCCAACGTAATCGCGAACCGCGCACAATACCTCTTCCGCAACATTGCTGGCACGATTCAGCGGAAGCTGGCCGAAATGCCGCTTGACGCGATCGAGTCCGAACTCCTTCCTGTTGCACACGGCTTCGACGACGCCGCGCGAAACCAGCAGCAGCGAGGCGCCCTCCGGGACGGCGATGGTCGGTGCCTCGTGCGTAGCCGCGGTGAGCAGGCCCAGAGGAAGTCCCGTAGCTGGAAGTTCGGTGATGTCAGTGCCCTGCCGCAGCAGGCCCGGAGTATGTCCGGCATTGACGTAGCAAACCGTTCCGAGTTGTTCGTTGTAACAGCCGATGAACGCAGGACAGGAGCGAACACCGTTCGCAGTGCGCAAGAGCGCGAGGTTCAGCTCGACGCAGAACTCCATCATCGCGTCCGCCTCGTTCACCTCTACGCCGGAGAATTTCTGGCGGCCAATGCTGTGAAAAGCCTCCCGCAGGGCGGAGACGATGGCATGGTTTTCCGCGTGCCGCCCGGCAACGTCCAGCAGGCCAAAGAGCACCCGCTGCTGATTCACCCTTACGAAGTGGTAGAAGTCTCCGCCTTTCCGGCGGCCCTGGATCATGCCCGCCAGATCGGCGCCCGCGAGGGAAGGAAAATCGGCGGCTACCGGCGCCGGGTCGGAACTAGCTTCCTGTGGCCGTTTGAAAAGCGTCTTGAACATGAAATCGCCCCACTCCCTGTTGGAAATGATAGCGCTAGACGGGGACTTTGCAATATGCTGTCATCCGGCTGTCGCCATTTAATTTAGTGCGGGAAAAAGGTTGAACGTTACAGATGGACGAAGGTGCTGAATCGGCCCGGCACATTGGGCTAACGCATCTTCCACAATGGAGGCGGTGAACCGTGCGAATCGTCAGCGTCGGCGAGATTCTTTGGGACGTGATCGATGAGAATGAATATCTCGGCGGAGCACCCCTCAACTTCGGGGCGCACGCGCGCAAGCTGGGGCATGAAGTCTACCTGCTGAGCGCCGTCGGGAACGACGCGCGCGGCCGACGCGCGCTCGAGCTTCTGAAGAAGCGGGATATCTCCACCGAACTGGTGCAGGTACTGCCCGAGCACGAAACCGGCATCGCGGAAGTCGATCTTGATCCGGAGGGCAAGCCGACGTTTCGTATCGTGCGTCCTGCGGCCTACGACTTTGTGGATCTGCAGCCCGCCGACCTGCGCCGCATCGCGGCGATACAGCCGGACTGGATTTACTATGGAACCCTCTACCACATGTCGGCCCAGGCGATGGCATCGACCATGAAACTGCTGGAAGCGGTGCCCACTGCGCGGCGATTTTACGACGTCAATCTGAGGGAAGGTCATTGGAGCCTGGCTGCGGTCGAAACCTTGTCGGCCCACGCCACGGTCGTGAAGTTGAGCGATTCTGAGGCGGAGTTCCTGGACGCACCCATTCATGCTGAAGGACAAGGAACGTCGGTTGAGGATTTCTGCCGTCGCTGGATGGCGCAGTACGGTTGCCAGGTCATGTGCGTAACCTTCGGCGAACGTGGCAGCGCAATTCTTAAAAACGGCAGGTACAGCGAAGTGCCCGGATACCGCGTGCAGGTGGCCGATACCGTCGGCGCCGGTGACGCCTTTTCCGGCGCGTTCCTGCACGGCATGAATCAGGGATGGGAGCCGCGCGAAATCGGCACCTTCGCGAATGCGGTGGGCGCGCTGGTGGCCAGCCGGTCGGGCGCGATCCCTGACTGGAGTATCGCCGAGGCTCTGGCTCTGGCTGAGACGCACGCTCTCGAACCGAAGGCGAAAACAGCGCAATAGCTTGCCGCGCCGTTAGCAGTCAGGGGTTCCGATGCGGCTTTGATCCGGAGTTGCTTTTGCATAGAATGGATGTCGAGTGAGGTTGCCGATGTTTGCATTCCCAGTTCGCGCGGCGTTCGCGATTAGTGCTCTGTTGGTTGCACTGACGGCTTCAGCCCAGACCCCAGCAGTTCAAGCCCCAGCAGCACCTACGCCGGCAGTTCAGAGTCCAGTCGCTCAAAAACCGGCTGAGAGCTTCAACGTTGTCTCGACCGGTGCGAACCATCTTCGGGTGCAAATCTCCGAACCGAGCACTCTGAATAAAGTTTTCAAGGCCATTTGCACGGAGCAGAAGCTGGATTGTGTCGGCGCAGAGACGGTCGCCAGCTATACGGCGCCGAAAATGGCAGTAGATGGAACGTTGCGCGAGGTCGTCGATAACCTGCTCAGCGGCACCGGAGTGAACTATCGTTACACCTACCCAACGGCATCGGCTAAAGCCAAGCTGGTTTTGCTGGGGCACGCGCCGCAAGGAATCAATACGCCGCCTCCGGTGAGCGTCAAGGAAGAGGAACCGCCAATGCCGCTGCACTCGATACCCTATCCTGGACCGCGTGGCAGGCCCGGCGCAACTGTGCCTGCCACCAACTCGGCTCCCAACGGATCGGATCAGCCGCAAACTCCAAACGGGCCGAACTCTCAATAAAAAATTGTTACTGCTGGTTCAAAGCGCGTTCATCGCTGCGTCGGTTCCGCTGCTGTTACGGTCACTTCCGCCACAGCCGATTTTGATGGATCGGCCTTGCTGGCTACCACCACGTGGTACGTTCCCGGCTCTTCAGGCGCGACGTATACCGCCTGCATCGAAACCTGCCCATCTTTCGCCAGTGCTCCTCGCGACACGACGTGACCGCCTGCTGCGCCTTCCTGAACCGTCCAGGTAACTTCCGGGACCTGCGATCCGCTCACTGTGGCGGTGAGATCCAGTCCATTGCCGGCGGCAACTCGGGACAGCGCCGGAGTCAGTCTGATATCGACGTTCGAGCCTGCCGCTCCGCTCGCTGCTGAGCGTGACGCGGGATGCAACATCCAGCCGACGAAGGCAAGCGCCGCGAGCAGCACGATGACCGCAGCGATCCACAATGCTTTGCCGCTCTTCGCGCGCGGAGGAAGGTCGGTCGCGTAAGGCAGATTGTCGTACACAGTCGGCACGGCGTTCCGGGCCACCGGACCAACCGAGGCCGCGGGAAGCGGCGAGAGGTCAGCGCGCGGCGGCGGCGCTTGCGGAGGAATCGTGTCGTGGAACAGAGGAGCGACTGATGCCGGAGCAACCGCTGCATATTCCTGCCGCGCCATCGCTATCGCGGGCTGCGCATCCAGGCGCGCACCGCATGCTTCGCAGAATGTACCGTCGGCGCTGTTCCGTCTCCCACAGGTTGCGCATTGCCGAGTCTGAGGAGGCGCGTCTGTTCCAGCCAACGGAGAAACCGATTGAGGCGCCACCGGCGACCGTGCTGGAGTTGCCGCCGCAGCCTCGGTTTGCGGCTCGGTCGCAATGTTAGGACGAGCCCGATAGGAGAACACCGAGCTGACGCGGGTTGGCGCAGCGTCCGAAGTTCCCACCCCTTCCGCCGCAGAAGCCGTGTGCAGAACGTCTTGAGGAACTTCCACTGCACCGGAGGAAGCACGAACCGGTGTCACGGGAGCCATCCGAAAGCTGGACGTTCCGCTCACGGAGGAAGGAAACACCACGTCTGCGGTGGACCGCAGGATTCGAGCGGGAGCCGGCTGAGGCACATCGCGAACCGGCTCAGGCGCGGGCTGCGCTGGAGCACTGGCGGTCGCGGCCACATTTGCAGCAGGCGTGCCGCAATGTGTACAGAATCGATCCCGCGGTTCCAGCGGCTGGCCGCAAGTAGTGCAGAACATTAGACCTCCTGTGTGCAAACACCTTAACCCGACGCAAGTCGCACGCGCCAGCCAAAGTTCGGCAGCCGCTCACTCGACCGGTTGCGATTGCTGGGTTATGAGGACGACGTCCGTGAGCGATCGTCCGCGGGCTAAAGCCAGCTTCTTGCGTCCCCAATCAAATTCGTACCCGAAGATGGTGAGGTCCTTGAAGTCGGTCACCGGGGAAATGCTACCGTCGGCGATATTCTGCCGCACCAGGTTGCCTACGCCCCTCTGCAGCACGGGGTAATAGAGATACTGGCCGTCGGCCGAGTACTGAAAGCCGCCGGCGATGCTGACGTTGAGTGGCAGGGTCTTCAGAGGAGCGCCGCCCTCGGCAGGCACAATCTCGATCACGCCCTTAGTAGCCGCGCCCGTACCTTCGACCGTCAGGATGGCAAGTTGTTTGCCGTCGGGTGAAGGCGCGGCAATCTCGACTAGCTTGTCGAGGAGCTGCTTCGGCTGGCCACCCTCAATCGGCATGCGCATCAACAGTCTCCTGCCGTTTTCCAACTCGACGTAGATGAATGATCTGCCGTCGGGAGCACACATCGGTGCCTGATCCGCCTTACCCTTGGTCAACGCAGCGGCCCGGCCGTCTTGCAGGTTCAGGCTCCAGATGTTGAGCCCCTTGGTTTCCTTATTAGGCGCGGTGAACAGCGCTCGTGCGCCGTCAGGGCAGACCGAAACGCTACCGATCGGGAACCGTCGCTCGAAGAGCACGCTGCGACCGCTGCCATCCTCATTCATGATTGAGATGTGGCCGTTGTAGTCGGAGGTCACGATCCGGCCGTCGGGCAACCACGCCGCATCGGTATCGCCATGCATGTCGATCTGCTGCGGCGCTCCCTTTCCGTCCGACGGCATAATGTACAGCCCCGCCTCGTGCGTCAGTTGGGTTGCTACCATTTCCTTGCCATCTTTCGTGATGGCCAGGGTTAGGGTGCTGTAGGAGTTCAGGTCGTTAGTAATGCGACGGAACCTGCCGCCCGGCACCGACACCTCGCCGATCTGTCCCTCCCAATTGGAGGAGAGGTCGCGAAAGATCAGCGCCAGGCTGCTGGAGTCGGGCATCCAGGCCGGCTTGCTGAACAGCGCATTCGCCGCGAACAGGGTCTTTTCTTTTCCATTCTTCGGATTCAAAAGCACGATCCGCCCCAGGCTTGCGCCGCCCGGATCGGTGACACTGGCGGCAACCCATTTACCATCGGGAGACCATGCGGGATCGGCGTATCCCGGCAGCGGCAACTTCGCCAGAATGCGTTCACCGCTGCCATCGGCGCCGGCGATGATGATCTTCGAGCTGGAATCGGACGCACTGTTTCGCAGGAACACGATTTGCTGTCCATCCGGCGAGAAGCTGACCGCGCTGTCAACATCCTCCACCAGCTTGCGGGGATTTCCGCCCAGCACCGGAATCTGGTAGAGCAGCCCAAGCCCCGGATTCTGTGGTTCGCGACGCACAAAGTACAGAAAGTTACCATCCGGCGAGAAGGTCAGGCCGAAATATTGTGCCTCCACTGGCGGAAGGATTTGCGTGTTGCTGCCGGTGGCAATGTGGCGGATCCAGAGACTCTGTTTGCCCTGGTCCTCCCCTAACACGTGCACAACATACTTGCCGTCAGGAGAAATGGTTGCCACCAGCGCGTGGCCGGAACTGGTGAACTTCTCCAGGTTCATGTTCTGAAACGCCGAAGGACCGGGCACACGGTGGAACATCGCATAGATGCCGTAGAGGCCAAAGGCGATCATCAGCAGGCTGACGACGGTGATAATCCCGGCGCCCGCCTTGTGCTGCTTGGCAGTTTCCAGGATGACGGCACTGCTGGAAGAAGACACAATCTCGCTGCGTCCCCGCGCCGCGGGGACAGCACCCGAAGGCAACACTACGTTAGCGCTGGAATCGCGGAACATCCCCGAGGCGGTGTCTCGCTTCAACCGCTTCAGGTCGCCGCGAATCTCGGCCGCCGACTGATATCGCAAGTCGACATCCTTCTCCAGCGCTTTCTCGACGACCTCCTCCAGCTTCGGGTTCACATTGGGATTCAACTCGAACAATGGCCGCGGGTGCCGATCGAGAATCCCCTGGAAAATCACCGCACTGGTATTTCCTTCGAAAGGGATACTGCCGGTCGCCATCTCGTAGAAGACCGATCCCAGCGAGAACAGGTCACTACGTCCGTCCAACTCCTCGCCGCGAGCTTGTTCCGGTGACATGTAAGCGACGGTACCAACTGCGATTCCGGGTGATGTGAGATGTATCGGCGCACTCGTGACCGCGTCTCCGGCCAGGGTCTCAAGAGCTGCCTGGCGGTCATGAGTAAGCTTGGCCAGTCCAAAATCCAGGATCTTCGCCTGGCCACGGGCGGTGACGAAGATATTGGCCGGCTTCAGATCGCGATGGACGATACCTTTGCTGTGCGCGACGTCCAGGGCGTCGGTGATCTGGATGCCGATATCGAGAATACGGTCGAGCTTAATGGGCCGGCCATTGATGATCTCGCCCAGGCTCTGGCCCTCCAGCAACTCCATGACGATGAAGTTGTGGCTATCGCACTCTTCAATGGCGAAGATGGTGCAAATATTGGGATGGTTCAACGCAGAGGCAGCGCGGGCCTCCTGCTTGAAACGCTCAAGCGCATAAGGATCACGGCTGAGAGCATCGGACAGAAACTTCAGCGCCACCCGGCGATTGAGGCGGGTATCCTCGGCCTCGTAGACCACCCCCATGCCGCCAGACCCCAGGCGTCCCAGGATGTTGTAGTGCAAGAAGGTTTTTCCGCTGAGGGTATCCAAGTCTCGATTCTCCGGCAATTTGACTCTATTGTGGGGCAAGAGTAATCGTCAAGGCATGTCGCTGTGAGGAGCCGCTTGGTTTCAAGACAAGAATTTGCTCTGCCGTTTTGAACAGAGGTGCGGGACAGCTCATTCAGCTTCGAACCCGAAGCATGAGCTGATCGTAATTCCCCCCGCGGCGCTCAGTCCAAGGTGGCAACCTAGCGTCATCATCGGTAATCCCACTTCAGGGCCGGAAAGAAACGGGCCAGACGATCCCTACCGCCGGGTTTGAGTCGCACAGACTCGCGCGACCCCACTTCGCGGCCAGAGTGGAGGGCCGTCCGGCCTCTTTTGTCGAAACAAATTCAAGGAGATCACCCCAATGAACTGGACGAGCCGAATGCTTGCGGTGTTCGCCTCCATGCTTCTGCTTGGAATGATGGCGATGGCGCAAGCGAAAACACCTACTAGCAGCAACTCAAAATCCAATACGGCAGACCGTCATTTCATGGACAAAGCTGCACAAGGCGGCATGGCGGAAGTGGAACTCGGGCAACTGGCCGAACAGAATGGTCAGAGTCAGGAGGTCAAGGACTTCGGGAAGCGCATGGTCACCGACCATTCCAAAGCCAACGATGAGCTGAAGCAGGTTGCGGAGAAGGAAGACGTCACGCTACCCACCACTCTCGACGCCAAAGACCAAGCCACCAAAGAACGGCTTGAAAAGTTGCACGGCGCGGCGTTCGACAAGGCCTACATGCACGATATGGTGATGGATCACAAGGCCGATATAGCCGAATTCAAACATGAAGAGGCAGCAGCGCACAGTCCGGATTTGAAGAACTGGGTATCGACGACACTGCCGACCTTGGAGAGCCACTTGCAAGAGGCTGAGAAGGTTGCGCCGCAGGTCGGCGCCAATACCATGGCGAAGAATTCCAAGCCGATGAAATAGCCGCGGCAAAGAAGAGCAGTCCCAAAGAGTGTTAGCCTTGAGCCGCCCCCGGGACTGCTTTCCTGCACCCGACTATTTCGCCAATTCGAAGCCGGCGAAGAAATAACTCAGTTCGAAGCGCGCTGTGTCTTCGGCGTCGGAACCGTGGACGGCATTCTTTTCGATGCTCGCCGCCCACTTCTTGCGGATGGTGCCGTCGTCTGCCTTGGCGGGATCGGTGGCGCCCATCAGTTTGCGGTAATCGGCGATGGCGTCCGCTTTCTCCAGCGCCATCACCACGATCGGACCGCTCGACATAAAGTTGGTAAGCGATTCGAAGAACGGGCGGTGCGCATGCACAGCGTAGAAACCTTCAGCCTGCGCTTTGCTGATGTGCAGCATCTTCATGCCGATGATGCGGAAATCGCTTTGTAACAGTGTATTGATGATGTCACCGGCTGCGCCCTTTTCGACGGCATCCGGCTTAACGATGGAAAGAGTGCGTTGTAAGGTCTTCATGCGATGAATACGTTCCTCAATTTCAAGATAAATTCTGGATTTCTAATTTCGTCAATTCTGCGATTTCGTCATTCCGAGTCGAGGAACCTGCTGTCTGCCCGAAGCGGAATAAAAGCGGGTTCCTCGACTCGCCCTCGCATGCGCTCGTGTTCCCTCGGAATGACGGGGTTGCGTATTGACGCGGCGCTAAAGCGCCGCACTACCCGTGCGAGCTGACAACTGACAACCGACCACTGACCACTATCCGCCGCCCTACCGCACGGCGGCTTGCGCTTTCACCAGCGTCTCGCCGATCTCCGCGGGCGACTTGGCCACGTGAATGCCCGCAGCCTCCATCGCCTTGATCTTCTCTGCTGCTGTTCCTTTGCCGCCGGAGATGATCGCGCCGGCATGGCCCATGCGGCGTCCGGGAGGAGCGGTCTGCCCGGCGATGAAGCCGACCACGGGCTTGCGCACGTTCTTCTTGATGTAGTCCGCGGCGGTCTCTTCGGCGCTGCCGCCGATTTCGCCGATCATGATGATCGCTTCTGTCTCGGGATCTTCGTTGAACAATTGAATCGCGTCGAGGAAGTTGGTGCCGATGATCGGATCACCACCGATGCCTATCGCCGTCGACTGGCCAATGCCACGAGTCGTTAGCTGATACACGGCCTCGTAGGTCAGCGTGCCCGAGCGCGAAACGATGCCGACGTTGCCTTCTTTGTGAATTTTCGCCGGCATGATGCCGATCTTGCAGCGGCCCGGCGAGATGATGCCCGGACAGTTCGGCCCGATCAGCCGTGACTTCTTGGTCTGCAGGAACTCCCAAGCCTTCACCATGTCCATCGCGGGAATGCCTTCGGTGATGCACACGATCAAAGGAATGCCGGCATCGGCGGCTTCCATGATGGCGTCCGCCGCGCCCGGTGGTGGAACGAAGATGACCGTTGCATTGGCGCCGGTCTTCTCGACCGCATCGCTGATCGTATTGAAGATGGGCCAGCCCTCGTGCGTGGTACCGCCCTTGCCGGGCGTGACGCCGCCCACGACCTGCGTACCATATTCGGCCGAGGCCTTGGCGTGGAAGGTGCCCTCGCGGCCTGTCAGGCCCTGCACAATCAATCGCGTCGACTTATCAACCAGTATGCTCATCGAACCCCCTTCGCCGCAGCAACGACTTTTTCGGCCGCGTCCTTCATGTTTTCAGCCACGGTGAAGTTCAGTCCGCTCTCCTTCAGGATGACGCGTCCCTGTTCCACGTTGGTACCTTCCAGCCGCAGCACGATCGGCAACTGGATATTGGTCTTGCGCGCCGCGCTGACCACGCCGTTGGCCAGCGTGTCCACGCGCAGGATGCCGCCAAAGATGTTGATGAGCACGGCCTTCACATTCTTGTCGCTCAGCAGGATCTCGAAGGCGTGGGTAACCTGCTCTTCGTTGGCGCCGCCGCCCACGTCGAGGAAGTTCGCGGGCATGCCTCCGGCGTACTGGATGATGTCCATGGTCGCCATCGCCAAGCCGGCGCCGTTGACCATGCAGCCCACATTGCCGTCGAGCTTGATGTAGTTCAGGTTGTACTTGCTGGCCTCGACTTCGAGCGGATCTTCCTCGGTGATGTCGCGCAGGTCGCGAATGTCAGGATGCCGATAGAGCGCGTTGTCGTCGAAGTTCATCTTCGCGTCCAGCGCGAACAGCCGCCCGTCGGTAGTGGTGATGAACGGATTAATTTCCACCAACGAAGCGTCAGTCTCTTCCGCCGCTCGCGCCAAGGCGGTCATGAACTTCACCGCGCCGCCGATGTACTTAGGCTCAAGACCGAGCTTGAATGCGATCTTTCGCGCCTGATAACCCTGCAGTCCGAATCCCGGAACCATGTGCTCTTTAATGATCGCGTTCGGATCTTTTGCGGCAACCTCTTCGATTTCCATGCCGCCGGCTGACGAAGCCATGAACACGTTGCGCCCGTTGCCGCGGTCCAGCACGATGCCAAGGTACAGTTCGCGGGCGATCGGCAACGTTTCCTCGATCAACAGGCGTTGCACCTTCTTGCCTTCAGGACCTGTCTGATGCGTGATCAGTGTCATGCCGAGCATCTTGGCGGCGAGGTCGGCGGCCTCGTCGGGCGACTTGGCGATCTTAACGCCACCGCCCTTGCCGCGTCCGCCGGCGTGAATCTGTGCCTTCACCACAGCGCCGGTTGCGCCATCGCGGAAGAGCGCTCGCGCCGCGTCATGTGCTTCTTCGCGGCTCTCGACCATCTGGCCGCGAGGCACGGCCACGCCGTATCTCGCCAGAATGGCCTTTCCCTGGTACTCATGTATTTTCATATTTGTATGATGGACACACGGGCGTCTGACCCGCGGCTCCGGCCGGATCGACCGGACTCGTCTGCTCCTTGTGGGGATCGCGCAACAATAGGAAACTAGTTAGTGTAATTGACGGGCGGAGCAAGTAGCAATGACGCCTGGGAAGCGCGCGCTTATCCGGCAAATGCTCTGCTAAGCTAGTCGCTAATTGCTCATTGCAAATTGCTGCTCGCATGATCCTCGACGCCTTGCACAAAGTCGCGAACCACGGCTCTTCCCTCACCCGGGAAGAAGCGCGCGGCGTCATGTCGGAAATCCTGCGCGGCGAAGCCACCGATGCGCAGATCGCCGGACTGCTGGTCGCCCTGCACATGAAAGGTGAGACCGTCGAAGAGATCGTCGGCTTCGCGCAGGCCATGCGGGAGGCGGCCACGCCATTGAAGAACGAGGATGGCGAAGCCCTTGACGTCAGCGGCACCGAGCGCGATGCGTTGGTCGATACCTGCGGCACTGGCGGAGATACTAGCGGGACGTTCAACATTTCCACCGCGACAGCACTGGTCATCGCGGGCGCGGGAGTGCGAGTGGCGAAGCATGGCAATCGCAGCATCAGCTCGCGCTGCGGCTCGGCCGATGTGATGGAGGCTCTCGGGGTCAACATCAATCTGCCCCCTTCGCAGGTGGCGGCCTGCCTGCGGGAGACCGGCATCGCCTTTCTTTTCGCGCCTGCCATGCATTCTGCGATGAAGTACGTGCAGCCGGCGCGGCGCGAACTTCGCCTGCGCACCGTGTTCAACCTCCTCGGACCGCTCACCAATCCGGCGCGCGCTTCGGCGCAGGTAGTCGGCGTGTACTCTGCCGACCTGGTGGAGAAGTTGGCGGAGGCGCTCAGCGAACTCGGACTGCGGCGGGCGCTGGTGGTGCACGGCCGCGACGGTCTCGACGAGATCACGATCACCGGTCCCAGTAAGATCGCCGAAGTCCGCAATGGATTGGTTCATGTCTACGAGGTAGCGCCGGAAGAGTTTGGCTTGAAGCGGGCGCCCATCGAGGCCATCACCGGTGGCGATGCGCAGCAGAATGCCGCCATCATCCGTGCTGTGCTCGATGGAGAACGCTCGGCCCGCCGCGATGTCGTGGTGCTGAATGCCTCCGCGGCATTGGTAGCGGCCGGTCACGCCGATCACATCAGCGAGGCGGTACCTCTTGCAGCGTATGCCATCGATTGCGGCCACGCTCGGCAGCGGCTGGAGCTGCTGGTAAAGTTCAGCAATCAGCAATTAGCCGTTAGCAATTAGCTGTTAGCTGTCGCCTGTCGGTCATTGGCTCCAGGCTCTGGGGCAAGACGGTTTTGATGGACGGGAGAAAGATTAATCCATGAAACTCGGTCGCTGGATGGTTATCTCGGGAGGCGTGCTGTTATTCCTTGGCGGTCTGCTGCATAGCTATGGTTACACCATGGTAGGACCCAAGTTTGCCGCTGCGCTGCAATCCACGCCACAACTTCTTGGTATCGTTCACGCCATGTGGCTCGCCTTTGGCGTCGAGTTCGTCCTCCTCGGCCTGATCATTTTGTGGGCGGTCCGTCTGCCGGCGAGCCGCGGCCTGATTCTGCTTTGCGGCCTCATTCCGGCTCTCACGGGCATCCTGATGTTCCACTTCATCGGAGCCTTCATCGGCGACATCATCTTTGCGGTATCGGCAGCCTTGGTGCTAATTGGCGGGTGGATGCTGCCGCGGGGGAGAGAAAGCCACCCTGCGTCGAGGATGTGGTAGGGGAAGCAACTAGCAACTAGCAATTAGTAAAACCAGCTTTGCGGCTCTTGAAAGGAATTGTTACCGCCAACAAGGGTGGGGTTAAGTCAGCAACCTCCCCAGAGGCGACTCTTTCGAACCGGCGACAAACCAGGAAGCTGATGCTGATTGCCAGTCGCTAATGGCTAATTGCTAGCTAATAGCTCTATTGTGGCTGCGACGGTGCTGGCGGCTGCGGCTGGTTGAATCCACCGCCGCCCGGTTGGGCGATGCCGTTATTTCCCTGGCCGAAGCCGTTGTTATTCTGCTGGCCGAACGGACTCTGCTGGCCGTTCAACTGGTTCGCCGGAGTGCCCGTAGTCTGCCCCTGCGCACCTCCCAGCACCTGAGGCTGATAGGGACCGCGCAGCAGGACATTGTTGCGATCCTGGGTGGGATCGTAAATGAACATCCACTCGTTGTATGTCTTCTTCTTATTGAAAATACGGATCGTGGGATCTTTATCCAGGCTGGCGACGCCGACGATCGCGCCTCCCCCGAATACCTGGTTGGCGCTGTTGTTCTGTCCGAAAGGCGAGTTGGCCGTGCCACCAGGAGTTGTAGCGGTACCCGGGTTCGCGGTACCGGAATTGGCATCGCCCGTCGTTGCTTGCCCATTGTTATTCGAGCCGTTGTTATTGGAACCCAGGCTGAAGGTGTTGGTGAAAGGACTGCTGCCTTGCCCCTGGCTTCCTTGGGCACCATTGGCTTGATTCGCCTGGCCAGTATTGATGACGTTGACGCCGGAAGTGCCTGCCTGTCCGGCATTAGCTCCGCTCGAGAATACGCCATTCGGATTGACGGCTTGCGTGCCGCTGGTGCCGCTGCCGAACGAACTGCTCCCAAACGAGGAAGATGGCGAGCCCGGATTCTGCGCACCTTGGCTTCCCAGCGCGGCGGCGGGGATTCCGGGCGCTCCTCCGGCGCCGTTCGTCAGAACACCCTGAATGTCGGCATAGTTCAGTAGCTTCCACTTGCCATCCTTGGTAAGCGGGTCTTTGTACCGTTTGCGCAGGAAGCGAATCTGGTTGGTGCTTTCCAGTTGTTCGAGATTGGCGGGATAGCGGCCGAACTTCTTGTAAAACTTCTTGATGGCGCGGGCATATTCGGTTCCGCGGTGAATCATCTCCTCTTCGCGGTCGCGCTTGATTTGCTGCACCAGGCGAGGCGCCTCCACCGTAGCCGCGATCACCAGCAGCGCCAGCATGAAGAGAATGGCGATGAGCATGTAGCCGCCGTCACGCTGGCGGCGTCCAGTGGAAAAACGGTCTGTGACGGGGACCTGCATACAGCACTTAGCCTGCGCTCAAGGGCAGGGTCTGATGGTTGTTGGTAAGCACGTCTTCCACTTCCACCGAGCTCGCGTTGATCTTGACAATCCGGTAGCGGCGGTCGATGACCTGCCCTTCCTTAGCCACGAAGATGTCTTCGCCCTGCGAGAGGAAGATGCGCTTGTTGCCGTCCTTCGAACTGGCAAAGCCGTAGAACTTAAGATTGATGGGCGGCGGTGGCGGAGGCGTGTACGCCTTTGCCGGCTGCACATCCGGCTTGACCGGCTTGGGAATCGGCGGGGGCTCCGCCTGGGAGCGGAAGATGTCACGGCCGGAACCTTTGTAGGTGACGCCCTCGCTCGATTTCAGCAGGTCGAAGCGGAGAGTCGGATCAAGCGTCTGCGCCACGAGTTGGCCCTTGCGAGCCGTCTTCGCACTAGCAGTCGGAGACGGTGCAGGATTCACCGGCGGAGTTGCGGAATTCGAGGAAGCAGCTGTCTCTCCGCCGCTGCTGCTGATCCACTGATACACCATGAAGGCCGCGACGATCAGCAACGCCACCGCAATGATGGTCTTCGTCCGGTTCTCGGTGCCGATCTTCACGAAGGCAACTCCGTGTTGCGCAGGTAGGTTTCCACCTTGAGTTGCAAGCGCACTTGTCCCTGCTGCTCACCGAGGGCGATGCTGTCGATGAGGAAGAACATCTTGTCACGTTCCAGCGCGTTGATGAACTTCACTTCCTGCAGGTAGTCGCCGGAGAGCGAAACCTCCATATTCAATTGGCGCAGGCCGTCCACCGGGGCATCCTTGTCGACGTATTTAACGGATGCGAAGTGCACTCCGTTCTCTGTGGCCAGTTTCCCCAGTTCGGCCGCAACCGCGGAATATTCCGACGGGAAGCGCTCTCCGTAAAACGTCCCGATATCTTGCGATGCCTGTTTCAGCTTGCCGTCCATGCCGCGGGTGGGCAGTACATCCTGGCGCTTCGCGGTGAGTTGCGCGCGCAGTTCGTAGAAGTCGCGCATCTTAGCCTTGCGCGAGCGGCCGTAGGGCGACAGCAGATACCCGACGCACACCAGGTCAATAATCAGCAGGGCGATCACGGCCGGCATCAGCGTCTTGCGTATCTCCTGAATACTGGCCATCAGTGCTGCCCTCGTTGCGGAACCCGGTTTTGGGCGTGGGTAGTGCCGGAACTCGCGCGATCATTCTGCGCCGTCTTCTTTGGAGCGCTGGTCTTATCCTCGCCGCCGTTATCTTCCGGGGCCGTGGCGTCCGCATCCCCCGCGGTCGGAATATACTGTGCGGCAATATCGAACTGGATGTTCGCGCCTCCGGCTCCGCCTGCCTCACCCTGATTCAACACGTTCTCCGCCACCACCTGCGCCTGGCGGAAGTGCGGCGACTTCTCCATGCGGCTTACCAGTTCGACCGCACGGTCGCGCGAATCGGTGGCGACCACCATGTGCAACAACAGTTGATTGTTAGCGGTGTAGTCGGGCTTCATGGAAACGACGTGGATATTCGGAGGCATGATCTTTTCCATCTCCGAAAATACTCTCGTCCAGGACAGCGCCTTGCGGGCAAACAGTTCGTTCAGAAACTGTGATTCTCCCGCCACCACACGATTCGGCGGTCGGCTCAGGATTGCCTGCGCCTGTGCCTTTTCTGCGTCGAGGGCGGCGAGTTCCCTCTGCACCACTCTCGTCTCATGGTTGATGGGGCGGGAGACAATCGCCTGGTGGATGATGTAGCCGAGTAGTCCCACGGTCACGATCCCCAGCGCCAACACCAGTGCGCTCATGCGGCGGCGATACTCCCGGGCCGCCTCGTAAGGCTGACTGGCAAGATTGATATTGAATTTCATCAGGAGACTAGCGCCCCTACGACTCCCGCGAGGGCGGCGCGCGTAACATTGGTTGGCACCGGGCCGGCCATGCTGCTCGACACCAGGTCTTCCACTTTGATCTTGCTGCCTTCGCCGAATGCCGCCTGTAGCGCCTGCGCCGACTGTACCCCAGTGACCAGCAGACGATCCACGCCAATTCCGTAGCGATCCTCGAAGTACACCAGGGAGGTGTTTACGTCGTCCACCAGCGACTCGCCAGTCACGATGGTTCCGCCATTCTCCAGAGCACGATAGAGCAGCAGCTGATTCTGGTCGACGATGGCAAACGTCGTGGTACCGGTCTCAACCTTGATCACCATGGTCGGGACGGTGGCATCGACTACGCCTAGCGCCGCGATCATCGAGGGCAGCACTGCGCCGGGATTGTACCCTGCATCACGGATGACCGACTCATACTCGTCCAGCACCGGTCGTGGTATCACCGCCGCGATCACGCGTACCGGGGTGCCGCTTCCCTGCCGGTCGAACGAAACAGCAGAGTGTTCCACATCGAAAGGCAGCGACTTCTTGAGACGGAAGCGCACCACGGCGTCCGCCTCCAGTGGCTTGTCGGGCAGAGTGTCGAAGTCCAGCAGCATGATGCGCGCCGTGGCATCGGGAATCACCAGGGTGATGTCGCGCGAACGTGCGGCGACCGCATCCAGGGACTGCTTCAACGCGATGACCAACTCCTCGCGCGTGGCGATGTTGGCCTGCTGCAAACCCGGCGTAACCGTGCCCGCAGGCAGCGCAGAGGTGGTCGCCGCTTCCAGCGTCAAAGCCGCATCGGCGGCGCGGGCCGCCACTACGCGCTCCGCGCTGATCTCGCATGCGACTCTCGGCCGCGGAATGTTGCCGTTTCCTGACATACTCTCCCGAATGCAAGGCCGTCAGATGCCGTCGACACGGCTTTACCGAACTTCAACTTGTTCAGAGTTCTTCTGACAACCGACCACCGACAACTGACAACTCTTCTACCGCGTTGTCTCGATGAAGGTGACCTTGTTGATCTCTTTCAACGTGGTCAACCCACGCTTAACTCTATCAATGGCGGACTCGCGAAGGAAATGCATTCCTTCATCGCGCGCGGCCCGGCGGATTTCGCTGCTGGGCTTCTTGGCCAGAATCATCTCACGGACGTTGTCGGTCAGTTCCAGCAGTTCATGAATGGCCGTCCGTCCCTTGAAGCCGGTGCCTGAGCACTCAATGCAGCCTTCCCCTTCATACATCGGCACGTTCGCCCATTCTTGCGGGTCGAGTCCGCTGGCCTCAAGTTCCTCGGCGGAATAGTGCACTTCTTTCTTGCAGAACTCGCAGATGAGGCGCACCAGCCGCTGGGCCAGAATGCAGTTCAGTGCTGACACGAAGTTGTAGGCTTCAACGCCCATGTTAAGGAAGCGGCCCAGCACGTCCACCACGTTGTTGGCGTGCACCGTGGTGAACACCAGGTGGCCGGTAAGCGCCGAGTTGATGGCGATCTGCGCCGTCTCCGTGTCGCGGATTTCGCCGACCATGATCTTATCGGGATCGTGACGCAGGATGGAGCGCAGCCCGCGGGCAAAAGTCAGTCCCTTTTTCTCGTTGACCGGAATCTGGGTAATGCCACGAATCTGGTACTCGACCGGGTCTTCGATGGTGATCAGCTTGTCTTCGTCGGTCTTGATCTCGTTAAGCGCGGCGTACAGCGTGGTCGTTTTGCCGGAACCAGTCGGCCCAGTGACCAGCACCATGCCGTACGGCTCCTTGATATAGCGGCGGAAAGTGCGCAGATCGTCGTCGCTGAAACCCACTACATCGAGCGTGAGCTTGTGGAACTTCTCGCTCATCGATTCCTTGTCAAGCACGCGTAGCACGGCATCTTCGCCATAGATCGACGGCATGATGGACACGCGGAAGTCGATGGAGCGGCCGTTATAGCGGACCCGGAAGCGGCCATCCTGGGGCACGCGGCGCTCGGAGATATCCAACTCGCTCATGACCTTGATGCGCGAGATGATGGTGGAGTGGTGCTCCTTCGCAATGGGATTCATCGCCTGTTGCAGCACGCCGTCGATGCGGTACTTGATGACCACCGAGTCATCGCGCGTCTCGATGTGAATGTCGCTGGCTCTCCGCTGCAACGCAGTGAAGATGGTGGTATCCACCAGTCGGATGATCGGGCTGCTGTCGCTATCGCGGGTCAGCTTCTCGATGGAGATCGTCTCGTCGGCGTTTTCATCCTCGGTGATGACGTCGAGGGCAAAGTTCTCGCCGGCCTCTTCCAGCACGCGCTGAGATTGCTCGGTCTTCTTAAGCACATCGCTGATCTGCGACAGCGACGCCACCTTGATGACGATGCGACGGCCCAGGTGATGGCTGATCTCATCGACCATCATCAGTTCGCTGGGATCGGCGATGGCGATCACCAGCCGGCCATCCTGGGTCTCCTGCAGTGGCACGAAGTTGTAGCGGAACATAAGGTCCACTTTGATCTTGCGGAACAACTCATGCTGGATATGGAAATTCTTCAGGTCGACGAATTCGCAGCGGTAGCGCCTCGCCAAGTCTTTGCCGTGCTCGACTTCATCCTGCACGGCAACGCCGTTGCCACCGTTCACGAAGATCGTCTTCTTGTCATTCATTACTGCATCCTTTGGTCTGTAGTAATCAGCAAATAGCAATTAGCAATTAGCGAAAATCAAACCACTGTATCTGTCGTTTTCTTAGTATTCTTCCGCGGTTACGTTCTGCACTTTCTTGTGCGACACACCGCCTTTAACTAGTTGCTAGTTGCCAATCACCGCCTCTAATGAATCATTCCGCCTGCGCCCAAACTGAAGATCGGCAAATAGAGCGAAATCAATACAAACGCCACGACCACGCCCATCACGATCAGTATGACAGGCTCGATCAGCGCCATTGCCGTGGTGAGCGCGGTTTGCACGTCCTCTTCGTAGAATTCGGCCACCGAGTTCAGCATGGCGGGAAGAGCGCCTGTCGACTCGCCAACCTCGATCATCTCGACCGCCATCTCGGGGAAAATCTTGGAATCTTCCAGACCACGCGCCAGCGGCAGGCCTTCCCGCACCGCACGGGTTGAGCTTTCCAGGCCACGCGAGATCAAGCGGCTCTGCATCGACTCCTCTGCGGTTTCGAGCGCGGGTACCAGCGGGAGGCCTCCAGCCAGCAGCGTGGACAGCATGCGGGCGAAGATGGCTACCTGATATTTCAGCCAGATCTGCCCCACCATCGGCGTACCCAGCTTAATGCGATCCATGCGCAAGGCGCCTCGTTCGCTCTTCACCCACCGCCAAAGCAAAAATCCGGCCACAAGCAAAGCCAGGAAGATATAGGGAGCGTACTGCTTGGCGTTGACACCAATGGCCAGCATCACCATGGTTACCGGCGGAAGCTGTGCTCCCAGCTGGTGGTATAGGGCCGCAAACTGCGGAACCACAAAGGTGATGAGAAATGTCATCATCACGATCAGCATCCCGACCAGCAGCGCGGGATAAACCAGTGACGAGATCAGCTTCTTGCGAAAGGTCAACGCGAGCCGCTGAAACGCGATATAGCGCCCCATGACTTCTTCCAGGTTGCCGCTCTTCTCGCCTGCCAGAATCGTGGTCGTGTAGACCTTGGGGAACACATGCTGGGCCGCGAAAGCGTCCGAAAGCAGCTCACCACCCTTCACCCGGTCGCGCACGTTCTGCAGAACGGTCCGGAAGAACGGGTTGCGCTGCCGCTTCATCAGGAGCTCGATGGATTGAATGATGGGTAGGCCGGCGTGAATCAAGGTTACAAACTGCTGGTTGAAAACGAGGAACTGGTCCTGCTTGACCTTGCGCCGCTGCGGCAACTTGAGTTCGGCCGAGAACAACCCCTTGGGCTTGACCCAGTAGACGAGGAAACCCTGCTGCGCGTAGCGATCGCGCACCTCCACCTCGGACCCGCCCATCTCGAGCTGCTCCAGAACGTGGCCTCGCTCGTCGGCCATTTTGATTACGTATTCGGCCATTCGTGACAGTTTCCTCGGAGGGAGTACGGCTAGTTTACCATTGCAACGGCTTTCAGCTCTCAGCCTTCAGCCCTTAGCCATCAGCTTTCCGCTGTAGCGGCTAGCCATCAGAGTGTGAGTACGAGTTGAAGTCCTTACTCCTCGCGATGCTGGACCGCGCTTGCAGGGAACCGCACTCGCAAACCGTGCCCGCAGGCATCCGCTAAGAGCTAAAAGGTGACGACTGACACCCTTATTCCGTGAACTCGGTTCCGGCAACGATCTCCACGCCCGCGGGCGGCTCAAAAGTAAATCGCTTGTCAGGGAGTTGGACGTTCTCCTTCTGCTGAAGAAAGCGGAACTCGGTAGTCGAGCCGTCGAGATCCTCCACTACGATGCGCGTGATCAGCCCATCGGACGTGACTTCCAGCAGGGTTTGCGCAATCCGGTCGCGCATACCGTTGGGCACTCCGCGCAGCACGATATCGCCCGGGTAGACCGATTTCACGTCGGGAGCGAGGGACAATCCATCGAATTCCTTCTCCAGTTTGGTCTTGCCCAGGAGGTAGCGAAGCGGCGAGCGCAGGTCGCTGAGTTGCTTGACCGGCGTACGTCGAACCTGGCGCTCACCCGGAACATAGAAGTACGCCGTCTTGCCGTCGGTCAGGAAGAGCTTGGGCTGCGGCTGCTCATAGTCCCACCGCATCTTGCCCGGCTTCTTCATGATCAGCGTACCGCTCTCGGTGCGGGTCATGCCGGCTCCGGCGTAGGTTTCGATGAAGTGCGCCTCCAGCGTCCGCATGTGATCGTAGTGCTGGTCCACTTTTTGAGCGAGCGCATGGACGTCAACCGGCTGCTGCGCCGGCGACAGGGCCGCACAGAACAACAGCGCCAAGCCGGCGGCCGCCATTCGGCATCTCGATAGCATGTGCATGTAATTCTATTTGATTTGGATTCCAGAAAGGCGCCCAGAGCTGCTCAGCGGCAGAGAAGCGCGAGCCGCCAACTGGCTCGTGCGGAAGGATTACGGCCCCTGAGAACTGGATCTTGGCCGGGGTTGAAGCGCTGAACTGTCCCACTTCACGGGACCACCTTGCCCACCTAGGAACGCCGACCACGGAATCGAAGGTTTCTACTTCTTGCTGGCGGCGATCTCGCGGATCATCTGATTCGAAGTGCCCGGCTCGTACACGCAGAAAGGCTCCTCGGCCAGGAAGTCGCCGGTTGCAGCGTAAGCCCGTGCGCGGCATCCCATGCAGACGTGGCGAAACTCACAGCACCCACATTTTCCGCCCAGGTTGTCGTCGTCACGAAGCTGCGCGAAGACCGAGGAGGTGTTCCATATCTCGGCAAAACTCTGCTCACGCAAGTCACCCGCCAGTGCCGGCAGATAGCCGCAGGGGAAGACCTCGCCTTCGTGCGAGATGAAGCAGACACCGGTTCCCGCCAGGCAGCCCTTGGTCATCGCGTTCATGTCGCCGGGATGTCCGCCTGGGTGGCCGGTGTGTCCTACTGGAGGACCGCCACCCGGCTTCAGCGAGATACCAGCCGAACCCGGCATGGTCATATCGGTTGGTCCGATCTCGTGCGCCTGGGGATGCTGCGAGGCAGCGCGAACCGGTTCGGGCTTGCCGGCCAGGCGGTCAGCAGCCTTGCGCTGGCGCATGACGCGGAAATAGTGCGGCGCGCACGTTGCCTTCAGCTCAATCCCACCTTCCAGCGACCGATCGTAGAACCAGTTCAGCATGCGCTCGTATTCTTCCGGAGGCACCATCTGCTCGGCGGCGATGTCCACGCCGCAGCCGACCGGCACCAGCAGGAAAGTATGCAGCGCATCGGCGCCCAGATGGCGCGCTAAGTCAAGCACGGCCGGCAATTGGTGCGCATTGTGGCGCGCGATGGTGGTGTTGATTTGCACCGAGACGCCCAGCTCCTGCAGATTGCGCATGCCATAGACGGCGGCATCGAAGGCCCCCGGAATGCCACGGAAAGAGTCGTGGGTTACCGCATCGGAGCCGTCCAGGGAAATGGAGACGCGCTTGATACCGGCGCTCTTGATCTTGGCGGCCACGTCCTTCGTCACCAGGGTGCCGTTGGTCGCCAGTGCGGTACGCAGGCCGCGGCTGGTAGCGTATTCGGCAAGCTCGAAAATGTCGTGGCGGTAGAGCGGTTCGCCGCCGCTCAGCACCAGGATGGGATTTCCGAAGTCGGCAATTTGCGAAATGATATTGAGGGCTTTGCCTGTGGGCAGGTCGTCAGGCGACATCAGCTCGGTGGCGGTAGCGCGGCAGTGGATGCACCGTAAGTTGCAGCCCTTGGTGACTTCCCAGAAGATCAGTCTTGGGCTGAATGTCTTTTTGGCTGCCGGATGGGTAGTGCTATTGACCTCTGCCATTGTGTTCTCCTCACCGAGCTGGCGGTCTGCGGCTCATTTCTCTATGGCCCTAGGATAGGAGTTCGGCGACCCGAAGCCCGGTGAGTGGTATCACTTTGGCCTGTGATGTACGTCACTCCAAGGTTCACCACTGAGACACGGAGAGCACGGAGGAAGTGCTAATGGGTCAGTTCTAGCGTCGAATCCGCTTCTCCCGCTTGCCATCTTTATTCGCGAACGGTACTTGACCCGCTCGCTTCTTGAAGGCGCGAATCATCGTCTGTTCAGAATCGTTTGGGTTCGGTGTGGAAGACCAATAAACCCACAGACTGCACTCCAACAGCTTCACAACCTGACCGCCAGCATGCGGACTCGTATTTCCGCACTTATGGCGAAGGAACTCTGCGACACGTTCTCGTATCGGTCTATCAGTCTTGCCGACGTAAACGATGGGTTCGTTCGGAAGCCATCGCTGCCGTTCGTACTCGAGATCGAGGTCAATGCCGGACAGGAGCGGGTCGTTGAAGGGCAGAACACACGCTTCACAACTGGCCTTAGACTAGGATCGTCGACGCGAGCGACCACGTAGACTCCTGGTTTGTCCTCGGGAACGTCATCTCCCCACCGCACTGGACCGCTTGGTGAGAGATTTGCGTTCTTGAATATATCGGCAACAGTCATATTTCCATTTAGCTCGAACTTCTAATCCAGCACCTACCGCTTCTCAATCGGAACGTAAGCGTTGGGATACGTGGGTCCCTGGTAATCGGCACGCGGACGGATCAACCGGTTGTCGTTGAGCTGTTCCATGGTGTGCGCCGTCCATCCCGCGACGCGAGAGACGGCGAACACCGGCGTGAACAGCTCGATGTCGATGCCCAGGGTGTGATAGGTCGAGGCCGAATAGAAATCCACGTTTGCGTTGAGTTTGCGATCCGCCCTCACAAACTCTTCGATCTGGTGGGAGATCTCAAACCACTTGGCGTTACCGCTGGACTGGCCGAGGTCACGCGACATCTGTCGCAGGTGCGTGGCACGCGGATCTTCGGTGTGATAGACGCGATGACCGAAGCCAGGGATCTTCTTCTTCTGCGCCAGCATGCCCTTGATGTAGTCGACCGCGTCGGCTCCCGAGGTGTCGATGGCGGACAGGATGCGGAAGACAGCTTCGTTCGCGCCGCCGTGCAGAGGCCCCTTGAGCGCGCCGATCGCGCCGGTTACGGCCGAGTGCATGTCGCTGAGTGTGGCTGCAATCACGCGCGCGGCAAAAGTCGAGGCATTCAACTCATGGTCGGCATGCAGAATCAGAGCGATATCGAACGCCCGCTCGGCAGTGGGACTGGGAATTTCCCCGTTCAGCAGGTACAGAAAATTGCCGGCGTGCGACAAGCTCCGATCGGGCTCGACCAGCGGCTTGCCCTTGCGGATGCGATCGTAGGCGGCCACGACGTATGCCAGTTGCGAGGTCAGGCGGATCGCCTTGCGCACATTGGCTTCGGCATCATTGACCTTTTCTTCCGGATCGTAATAGGACAGGGCGGAGACGATAGTGCGCAGCACGTCCATCGGAAGCGCGTGCTTTGGGGCTTGCCGCAGCAGGCTGATGATGGAGGCGTCCAGCTTGCGCTCACGCGCCAGGTTCAGCTTGAGTTCCTGCAACTCGGCACGGTTGGGCAGACGGCCGAACCAAAGCAGGTAGCACACTTCCTCAAAGTTGGAGTGATCCGCCAGTTCGTGGATGTCAATGCCACGGTAGGCCAGTACGCCCCGGTCGCCATCGATATAGCAGATACCGGAATTGGCAGCGGTGATTCCCTCCAGACCTCGGCCGGCAACAGTTGTAGACATGAAAACCTCTTGCGGCCCATTGGAACCGCTGAAAAATTCTTACGTGCGACAGGAATTGCACAAGCCGAGCCGGAATCAGCCGAGCCTCAGTACAACTAACTTTTATACTACCCTCTCGACACAGACGTAAATGACATCCGTCACAATCGATTGCCCCCCGCCTTAGGCGGAGCTATAGTTAAGAGTTTGCTTAACGCGTCCGGAGTTCCCTGCTCTTCCGGGCGAAATCGTGCGGGCGGGTTCCCTGCCCTGGAGCCATCATGATCAAACGTACTGCGATTTTCTTCTGCCTGCTGTGCCTCGTCACTTCGACGGCCACTGTGGCCTTCGCCGACGAGGGCATGTGGCTGTTCAACGAGTTTCCCAAAGACAAGGTCAAGGCCACGTATGGCTTTGAGCCCACCCAGGAGTGGCTCGACCATGTCCGCCTCTCCTCAGCCCGCGCCCCGAACGGGTCCTCGTCATTCATATCACCGGATGGACTGATCTTTACCAACCACCACATTGCTCAGGGCTGCATCCACGATCTTTCCGTCAATGGCAAGGACTACATGAAGCATGGCTTCTACGCGCCGACCCGCGCGGACGAGCCGAAGTGTCCGGGCATGGAGTTCGTGGTCCTCGAAGGCATTGACGACGTTACTGCCAAGGTGAATGCCGCGGTAAAGCCCGGCATGTCGGATGCCGATTCGGGCAAGGCACAGCGTGAGGCCATGTCGGGCCTCGAGAAAGAGTGCTCGCACGGCGACATTCGCTGCGATGTGGTCACGTTGTATTCCGGCGCCCTCTACCAGCTTTACACATATAAGAAATATGATGACATTCGGCTGGTGATGGCGCCCGAGTTCGATATTGCCTTCTTTGGCGGCGATCCTGACAACTTCGAATACCCTCGATATGATCTCGATATTTCCTTTCTGCGCGCCTATGAAAACGGTGAGCCGGCGAAGACTAAGGACTATCTAACATGGTCGAAGACTGGCGTGAAGGACGGTGAACTGGTGTTTGTCTCGGGCAATCCGGGAAGGACGGATCGCCTGTTCACGGTCGATCAGCTCAACTTTCTGAAGGACTACCAGTACCCCATGGTGCTGGCATCGCTTAAGCAGCGCGTTGACGTGTTGCAGAAATTTGCCGCGCAGTCGGAAGATAACGCACGCGAGGCCGAGCACGACCTTTTCGGCCTACAGAATGCCTACAAAGCTTACACCGGTTACAACGGCGGACTGCACGACAAAGCCCTGATGGACAAGAAGACCGCGGACGAGAAAACTCTGCGCGAGTACGTCAACGCCGACGCCAAGCGCGAGCAGCAGTTTGGCAATCCCTGGGTAGCGATCAGCGACGCCGTCGACGTGCAGAAGCAGATCTACAAGCCACTGAACTATCTGGACAACATGGGCGGATTCCGCGGCATGCTGGCCAATTACGCCCGCACCATCGTGCGCGCCGCCGGACAAAAGCAGAAGCCCAGCAATGAACGCATCCGCGGCTACCAGGACTCGGCGCTTCCGACGCTGGAACAGCGCCTGTTCTCCACCGCTCCAGTCTACAAGTCGCTGGAGCAAGTCGAACTGGCCGAGAGTCTGGGGGAAATGCGCGATGTGCTGGGAGCGGACAACGAGTCGGTGAAGATCGCTCTGGCCGGCAAGTCGCCTGAGGAACGCGCCAAGGAAGTGATCGAAAGCACGAAGCTGAACGACGTCGCGGTACGCAAGCAGTTGTACGAGGGCGGCCAGGCGGCCGTGGATGCCAGCGACGATCCCATGATTGTGCTCATGCGCAGCGTTGAGCCCGCGGCTCTCGCAGTCCACCAGCGCAATGAAGATGACGTCGACTCGGTGTTGCGCAAGAATGCCGGCAACATCGCGAAGGCCTATTTCGCGCAAGGCGGTTTCAGTGTTCCTCCCGATGCCACCTTCACTCTGCGGCTGAGCTATGGCGCCGTCAAAGGCTACAAACTCAACGGCAAGAAATATCCCTGGTTCACGACCCTCGGTGGGGCCTATCAGCACGCCACGGAGCACGGCAGCAAGCCTCCGTACCAGTTGCCGGAAAGTTGGATGAAGGCGAAATCATCTCTCAATCTGAAGACGCCTTATGACACCGTGTCAACTCCAGACATCATCGGCGGCAATTCTGGCAGCCCGGTGGTCGACAAGAACGCCGAGGTGGTGGGCATCATCTTTGACGGCAATATCGAGTCGCTGCCGTGGAACTTCATGTACAGCGATCAAGTGGGACGTTCGATCGCGACCGACTCACGAGCGATCATCGAAGCGTTGAAACAGGTTTACCACGCCGACGCTCTGGTGAACGAAATCACGGGCACACCAATAACCACGCAGGGGAATTCAAAGCTCAGGAAGCCTGCGACACCTCAGAAATAGCGCACCCCAAGAGCAATGCGATCGCCAGAGCGCCAGGCGATCGCATGTCCAAGGGTATCGCCCCTCAGCGATACCCTAAACCAATAGCGGCTATGAAAGTACCGCCGAGTTCTAAGCGTCAGGCCGCGGTCGCTGAGGTCTTCGGATCCTGCTCCTTGTGCTGTTGCTGGTCAACCATCACTTCGACTGACAATGCTTCTCCGCGCATCTCACGGTACCGTTTCGGCGTAATCCCCACCAGCCGGCGGAAAACGCTGGTGAAGTGACTCTGTGTCTCGAAGCCGACCTGGGACCCGACTTCCACCAGCGCCAGCCGGGTCTCGCGCAGTAATTCCTGAGCGCGCTCAACCCGTTGCCGCATGACGTACTGATGAGGCGTGGTTCCGGTGCTCATCTTGAACAGCTTGGAAAAATAATATTGGCTCATGCCGACGACCTCGGCCATTTCGGCGACGGCCAATTCCTTCTCGATGTTCTCGCGGACGTGCTGTAGCACCCGCTGCAGCCGCCGCGGCGGCAGTCCGCCCACGACTTCTACCGGAGCCAGCGTGGCATTCAGATACGAATCCACAACCTCCTCCGCGTGCGCGGGTTCCAGGGCATGCGTGGAAAGCACCAGAACGTTCATGCCTTCTGCCTTGGCTCCTAGAAAGGCCGAGTAGGCGTCGTTGCACAAGGCTGCCCGGATGCCGGGCACCCGATTGGCATCGACTGAGGCGCCCACCCCGCGGCTGCTGAAGATCAACCCTCGCTCCACATCGCGGCGAAGCACCGCAAGGGCGACCTGTTCTGCGTAGTCAGAGCGGCTGCGGGGCTCAAGCGTAAGGCCCGGGTCGACCACTTCATGTCCTTGCTCTGACAGTTTGGCGGCTATACGCTCTTTAAGTCCGAGCCCGGCTTGATCCGATCCAATTGCAATTCGCACTTTCTGTTACCTCCGGTTGGCTGAGATCGTCTTGACCTCGCTGGAATGGCAAGGGCGACATGCCCCCTGTGATTTCCTCTTGGTGCGTGTCATAAGTTCCACCAAGTACTGATTGAGAACGTCTGAGCAATTTACCGAGGCCCCGCGATGAACCAGGTCCTGCAAAACTTCCTGACCACGGGTATCCATACTCGTGACATCACCCAGATCGATGATGAAATTCATAGAATGGTTTTCCGCCAAATGTTCGCCGCATACCCGCTGCAATTCATCGACCCAAGGTCCCACGAGCCGACCTTCTAGGATCAAACGAACCGCGTTGCCAGCCCGCTCGGCGGTGATTCTGAGCATTAATTCCATCCTGTTCACGCTCACCGCTGCGGCTCGCGAAACTCGAATGTCCGAGATGACTTGTGCAATACGAACGCCATTCCGTGAAAACGCGAGCACGATTACCTATAAGTTATTTAGATATAGATAGTTATGGCTTGCCTACGGATGCAGAATCGGGAAAGAGTATCGAAATCAAATCGTCGGATAACCGACATTAGTGCCAGTATGTTGACACTTAGCTGTCAGTCCTGACTCTCAGATCGGCGGGAGATTCCGAGCTTGTCCATGCGGTAAAGGAGGGAGGTACGCTTTAACCCGAGGCGTGCAGCCGCTCCGCCTGGGCCGCCCACGACCCACCGTGATTGGTGGAGCGCTTGAAGGATGTGATGGCGTTCGACGTCCCGCAGAGTGGCCGGGTCGGTGCGCCTGCGTTCGACGGAAGCTTCCTCCACCGGCGTCTGCTCTGGGGCGGGAGTTCGTAGGTGACCATCTGTGCAAAGAATGACCGCGCGCTCGATACAGTTCTGCAACTCACGAACATTGCCCGGCCATGAATAGCGGGCGAGCCCTTGCAAAGTCTCGGAGGCAATATGGTCCACCCGCTTGTTCATCCGGCGGGCATATTTGCTGGTGAAATAGCGGGCCAGCAGGGGAATGTCTTCCGGGCGTTGACGCAGGGGCGGAAGTTGAAGAGGAAAGATATTGAGCCGGTAATAGAGGTCTCGCCGGAAGCGGCCTTCGGCCACCATCGTCGTGAGGCTGTGATTGGTGGCGGCGATGACCCGGACGTCCACTTTCTGCGTTCGGGCGCTGCCCAAGCGCTCGAACTCCTGCTCTTGCAGCACCCGCAGCAGCTTCGGCTGCAGTTCCAGCGGGATGTCGCCGATCTCGTCTAGAAACAGCGTGCCGTGGTGAGCCAGTTCGAAGCGTCCGATCTTGCGGGCGATGGCGCCGGTAAACGCTCCTCGTTCATGGCCGAACAGTTCGCTCTCCAGCAATCCCAGTGGAATCGCCGCGCAGTTGATTTTGATGAAAGTGCGGCCACGCCGTGAACTGCGATCGTGGATCGCGCGAGCGATTAACTCCTTGCCCGTTCCGGTTTCACCTTCAATGAGAACGGTCGAGTCAGTAGGCGCGACCGTATCGACTTGCTGCAAGACCGAGCGCAACGCGTGACTCGAACCTACGATGTCTTCGAAATCCTGCTCCGCGCGAATCTCCTCTTCCAGATAGAACTTCTGCTCGACAATGCGCTCGCGACTCTCCGACAGCGCATGATGGCGTAACGCGTTATAGACCCCGATGGCGATCTGCCGGGCAATCTGACCCAGAAACTCCAGGTCCTCACGGGTGAAGGCTGCTTCGGTGCGGCTGGCCAGCGAAAGAACGCCTACGCTCTTGCCATCCACCTGCAAGGGCAGAATGAGGCCTGACCGGATGCCCTCGTTGATAATGCGATCGTGATTGCCAGTGGTAAAAGGAACCGCCCCGGGGCCGGTACCCGAAAGAAGTGCCTCGCCCGTACGAAATGCCCGTCCCGGGTTCGAACCGGTGATCGGAACCATCATGTCTTCCTGGATGTAACCACGGCCTTCGGGAAAGTCCAGTGCATGAATTCGCAACGTGCCCGGCACCGGTGAATCAGGCAGCAGGAGAGTAGCGGAATCGTAGCTCACCACGCGGCGGAGACTGCCAGACAGCGCCTGGAACAGGTCCCGTAACTCGAGATTCGAGACCACGCTGTTATTGACATCCAGAACCAGTTGCAGGCGGTCGCGCTCCTTCTGCACCGCCTGCTGCAGGTCGATCCCTTCCTGGTAGTGCAAGGCGTTGTCGAAGGCGACAGCGACTTGCGCAGCCACCAATTTTGCGAATTCCAGTTCCGTCTCACCGTAACCGCCGTGTTCCGACCGACCGATAGCCAGGGCCCCGATGCGGCGATGTGCCGTCGTCAGAGGCAGGCTGCAAAACGACCTCACGTGGTGCTGGCGAAGCAGCCTTAGCACCTCTGGGAACCGGCTCTCCTTGGTCAAATCGCGAATATTCAGAGCCTGCTGAGTTTGCCACACCATCCCGGAGAAAGACCCCTCCAGGGGGTACTCCTGTCCCACCGATTCCGGCTTGCGAGCGGTCGAGTGCAGAACATGCAGGCGCATGGTGTTCGTCGCCCTCTGGTAAAGGACAACACTCAAATAGTTGAAGGTGAGGAGACGATGCAGGCACTCGGAAAGGGCGTCCGACAACTCTGAGAGATCGCGGTACGAAGCAATGGCGCGAGAGACTTCTACCAGGGTCAGGTACTTGCTCGCTGTCGCATCTGCGTCGAGTGTCATACTGGCGATGAAGGGCCCATCACGACGCGCCGGACTTGACTTACAAAATCGGGCTAGCCGTTTACGCAATCCAACGGCGGTTACCGACCTGATCCAGAGTATGCTGAGCTGGGCGCTACAATCTCGGACGGCCCTGAAAATCTATTCAAATCATAACAAACCAACTTATTGTACGCCTTGGCGTACCAAGGCCGCCCAGCCCGGCCCGTTTGACGTCTTGAAGAATTGACCGGTCGACGGACGGGCTGCTAGTTTCACTCCACAAGATCATGGAAGGCCCAACTCAGCAGACGACCGAGGAAGGGATACTCACCCCAGTCTTGCCCGCTTCCCTTTTGTCGGAGCTGCAGAGGTACGTACACGCCTTCTGCCATGCCACCTCGCTGCGCAGCCGGAATGACCGTCTGGCTCGCCTCGTGCTCTGGATCCGCAAGGAGAGCCGGTCCGAGTCGCCGCAGGTCAAGTTGCTCGGGCTCGTCGAGTACCTTGAGACCGACCCTCCGGTAAGAGTTGAATTTCAGTCGTCCTTCGGCGGTCTGTTGCAGCATATCGATGCACTCTCGCTGTTTTCCGAGGCGGGGATCCCTTCCGATCACAGTCTGGCGTCGGAGTTTTTTCAGCGACTGGCGGCGCGGCTACTCCCATCGGCCCGGGCGGAATTCGATCCCTCACGGTTGCTCGCGATCCTCAATTACTCGGGCTCGGAGGTGCAGCGGTTCATGGCCATTCCTCCGGAGCTGTTCGAGCGGCTTGCCCGCTTGTTGTCTTCACCCGATCGCCCGGAGTTCTGGAGCCGGCAGCGGCAGGACATTCTGGAGGCGCTTCGCCTTCTGGCGTCACGCATAAGTGCTCTGGGACTGGAACCGGAGATGCGCGACCGCAGTACACCGGCGCGCGTTTCCGATTCTCCTTTCTACTGCCTGGTACTAGCTACCGAAAACCTCACGGAAGCGGCTGTGGAAGATAAAGTTCACGCCGCGCTTATCGGCTGGACCGACGTCGTGCGCAGTTGCCGCGCGGAGATGGTGCAAGTACATCGCCACATGGAATCCGCCGGGGTCAGTGTCGAGCTGATCTTTGACTTGCGGAAGATCGAAGCCTGCCTGGCGAGGATGGAGACGCTGGTCGATGTGCTCGCCGCCCCCACGCCGGCCGGACAGGCGGGCGCGGTGCACACGCTGCTCGGCCGTCTGCTGGAAGCGCGTCTGTCCGATCGAAGCCTGCGTTCCCTGCTTCGCGAAAATCTCAACCTCATCGCCCGCAAGATGGTGGAGCGCACCGGGCACAGCGGCGAGCACTACATCGCCAACAACCGCGCCGAGTACTGGCAGATGTGGCGTGCCGCTCTGGGAGGCGGGCTACTGACCGTCCTCACCGCAGCCATCAAGATGCGCATCATCGACGCGCATCTGCCGCCGTTCGGGGAAGGCTTTCTCAGCGGAACTAACTACGCTGTCAGCTTCGTGCTGCTGCAGATTTTTGGCCTGGTTCTGGCGACCAAGCAGCCGGCCGCAACCGCCGCTACCTTCGCCGGCATCATTCGCGACAGTAAAGGAACAGAGCGATCGAACAAGCTGACCGATTTCGTGGCGCGCATTACCAGCACCCAGCTCGCCGCTGCCATCGGCAACGTCGCTGCCGTAAGCATTGGCGCCGTGGCCTTTGAAAAGCTGTGGGTCTGGAAGTACTCGCACTCTTACCTGCAGCCGGAAAGCGCGACCCATGTGTACGAGACACTACATCCCTTCGCGTCGGGCACCGCGCTTTACGCCATCATCACCGGCGTAATTCTGTGGCTGGCAGCGCTGGCTGGGGGCTGGTTCGAGAATTTTGCCGTGTACTATCGCCTGCCCGAGGCGCTGGCGCAACATCCTTTCGGATTGCGGATCGGGGAATCGCGCATGAAATGGCTGTCCCGCGTTCTTGACCGCAATCTAGGCGGTTGGAGCACCAGCATTGTGCTGGGATATCTGCTGGGCTTCACCCCGGTACTGGGCAAGTTTTTTGGCGTGCCACTTGACGTTCGCCACGTGACGCTGTCCACGGGAACGCTGGCTCTTGCCGCAACAAGTTTTGGTGTCCGCACCCTGGGAGGGGCCTGGTTTTATTACGCGCTGGAAGGCATCGCGGTCATATTCGTTCTCAACTTGTCGGTCAGCTTTACGATTGCGGCCTACGTGGGCCTGCGCGCCTACGATGTGCGGCCGGCGGAGCAGTTCCGAATCGCCACTTTCGTTCTGCGCGATGCGGTCCGTTCTCCGCTGCGGTTTTTCTTCCCAACCGGAAGGACAGAACTAGTTGGCGAGCAAAGCAGCGGCAACGACGAGGGCCAGCACTAGCCTAACAATCTCCTGGCGTGTCGCTTACCCAACCATCTCTAGGAGTTGTCATCACGAGCGTAGCGAGGGATCTGCTTTTGCCCTGCCCGGGCAGAAAACAGATCCCTCGCGCGCCCAAAAAGTGGGCGCGCGTGATGACAGGACGGGAAGGGGGCGGACCTTGTTGCGGCACGGCGGAAGGAGGGCCCTTTCAAGGCGAGCTTATTTCTCCCGCATGGCTCAGGTAATAATGCACGGCAGGTGTAATGATCAGCGATAGCACCATCGAGATAGTGATTCCGCCGATGACGGCGATGGCCAGCGGTTGCAGCATCTGAGAGCCCGCTCCCAGCGCCAGGGCCAGCGGAAGCATGCCAGCGACCGCGGCCATCGCAGTCATCAGGATCGGCCGGAGACGGCGCCGTCCAGCTTGGATCATGGCGTCCTCTGCGCTGAAGCCGGCGCGACGGAATTTCTGGTCGGCGTCAAGCAGCAGGATGCCATTCTTCGCGACGATGCCGATCACCATAATCAATCCCATAAATGACGCGATGTTGAATGTGGTGTTGGTGATCAGTAACGCCAAGAGAACGCCCGAGGTTGAGAGAATTGCCGAGGCGAGAATCGAAATTGGCGCTGCCACGGTGCGGAACTCGAACAGCAGGACGATAAATACAAGCACAATCGCCAGCACTAGCACCAGCATCAGGTCGTGAAACGACTGCTGCTGCTCCTCGTAGGTTCCGCTATAGATCACGCGAATTGAGGCCGGCAGGTGGAGATCGGCTACTGCCTTCTGCACTCCCTTGATCGCGCTGCCCAAATCCGTACCTTCGAGGCGCGCGGTTACGGTAACGTCGCGCTGCAAGTTCTCGCGGCGAATCTCCGTCTGTCCCGGCAACTGGGTAACGGTTGCCAGCGATCCCAGCGTCGAGGTGTGGCCGGTCGAACTGGCGAGCAAGGTATTGCTCATGGCATCCAGCGAACTGCGGTTCTCCTCCGGGTAGCGGACGCGAATGGTGTACGCGATATCGTTGGTGATGACCGGTGTCGCCGCGGGTTCGCCCTCGAGAATCGCGGCTGCATCTACAGCAACTTCTTCCGGCGTAAACCCGGCACGCGCGGTGACCAGCGGATTGACCTGGAAGACCGTCGCCGGATTGCTGATCGTATTCTCGATGCCGTTCAGAATATCGACCACACCTTTGACTTTGCCGATGGCATCGGCCACTTTTGGCGCCCATTGATTAAGCAGCGCTGCGTCGGGCGAGAAGAGCTTGATCTGCACCGGTTCGGGAGCGTTGGAGAGATCGCCAATCATGTCCTGCAATACCTGGACGAACTCCACGCTCATGGCGGGCTCTTCTCGCGCAATCTTCGCGCGCAACTCCTCCGTGACGTCATCGACGCTGCGATCCCGCTTACTTTTGAGCTTCACCGCGATGTCACCCCGGTTGGCCTCGGTCACGGCTGCCAGTCCAAGTTCCAGGCCGGTGCGTCGCGACTCACTCTGCACTTCCGGAACCTCGCGCAGCATTTGCTCGATGTGCAGCACCATCCGGTTCGTTTCCTGCAGGGACGTGCCCGGCGGTGAGAGGTAGTCGATGATGAAGCCGCCTTCGTCCATGGCGGGCAGCAGATCGCTTCCCAGCGCTTTGTAGCAGAGGAACGAGATCAGGATCAGTGCGATACCTCCGACGGCAATCCACCGCGGACGCTGCAGCGCAAAGCGAAGACAGCGCTCGTAAAAGTCCACGATCTTGCGGAAGCGCCCGGTAAGTGATGCCTCTTCCGCTGCAAGCAATTTCTCCGACTCGCTCAGGTCGTCGGCGAGAGGGGCGTGGCCGTTCCTTCGCTCGCGAATAAAGAACTGGCTGAGCGTGGGCGTCCAGCTCAGCGCTAGCGCCAGCGAAGTAAACAACGAGACACCGACCGTGATTGCGAGCGCGCGGAAGAAAACGCCGGTGACTCCGGTAGTGGCAATCAGCGGCACAAAGACGACGATCGGCGTAATCGTGGAAAAGACGAGTGGAGTGGTGATCTCGCTGAGCGCGCTTTGAATGGCGTCGAGTCGGCCCTGTCCGGCGTCGCGATGCAATGCCACGTTCTCCACCACTACGATCGCGTCGTCGATGACCAGGCCTACCGCGGCCGCCAGTCCTCCCAGGGTCATCAGGTTGAAGCTTTCATTGAGTAGCTTGAGGACGATGAAGGTTGTCAGCACCGTCACCGGTATTACCAGTACCGCGACGATGGAAGTACCCCAGTCCCGCAGAAACAGCACCATGATCAGCGATGCCAGAAAGATGCCAATGAGGATGGCGTCGCGCACGCTCTTGATGGATTCGGTAACGATTTCCGACTGGTCATAGAACGGCTGAAGTTGAATACCTGGCGGTAGTGATTGACGTATCTGGTCGATTTCCGCGTGCACTTCGTTGGCGACCTGCACGGTGTTGCTGTCGGGCTGCCGGCTGATGCTGAGTAACACCGCCGGCCTTCCATCGGCAGTAACAATGGTGTAGACCGGCTTTACGCCGGGAGCGACTTCGGCCACATCCGCGATGCGCACCGGAGTCCCGGCCGGGGTGCTCTTGACCACGATCTGTCCGATCTGGTTCGGATCGGTGACTTGGCCGCTCACCAGGCTCAGGTAGAGCTGATGGTTTTGCTCCAGCAGTCCGGGAGAGTCAATCAGATTGGTCCGGCGCACCGCATCGAGAATGTCGGGGACCGTAACGCTCGCCGCCAGCAGCTTCGCTGGGTCCGGCGTGATCTGAAACTCCGGCTCCTGGCCACCCTGCACAAGAACCGTCGCCACACCGTCCAGTCGATTGAGTCGCGGTTTGAGTTCGTAGTTCGCCATCGTCCATAGCTGTGTCTGCGGAGCGGTCTGCGAAGTCAGGCTATAGCCGATAATCGGAAAGCTGGCAAACGTAAGGCGGTGTGTCTGAATTACCGCTGTCGCAGGCAGTGCGCTGCGAACGCTGGCAATGGCCGCGTCGACTAATTGCAGCGTCGTCACCATGTTCTCGTGCCAGTCGAAGAACAGGTCGATCTCCGCCGAGCCCCGGCTGGTAATCGAACGCACCTGTTGCAGGCCGGGCACGCTGTTGACCGACTCTTCCAGCGGACGCGTGATAGTGACCATCATCTGGTCGATGGGCATCACGCCGTTGTCGACTGCGATCAGCACGCGCGGAAAATCCGTGGTAGGGAACACCGAGACCGGAATCTGAAACGCGAGATAGGCGCCCGCGAACGCAAGAATCAGGATCAGGAAGATCAGCGACTTCGCATACCGGCTGTACCAGTAGCGCTCACCACCGCCGCCCGGGACACGCAGGTGCCCCAGAATGGATCTCAGCTTCATGCGGACGGGCTTAATCCTTTCCGGAGCCGGCCTTCCCGCCGGACTCGGGTTGATCTGCAGTGGCGGGCGGCGTTGCAATCTTGACCCTGGTGTTATCAGGCAGCCCGTAGGCGCCGCTGACAATCACCGTATCTCCCTCGGCTATGCCGCTGGTGATTTGCAGCTTGTCGCCATCGCGAATACCAGTCTCGACGGCAACCCTACGGGCACGATCGTCCTTCACGATCATCACGGCTGAGGCGCCTTCGGGAGTCTTCAGCAGGGCGGATGCCGGCATTACCAGCGCATCCGGCACAGTGCGAGCCACAATCTCGATCTTCACGCTAGTGCCGGGACGCATTCGTCCATCGGGATTCGGCGCCTCGATCCATACCTCCACGGTAGTGCTGTTGGGATCGAGCGCGGGACTGACGAGTGTAACCGTGCCCACTGCCTGGACCTCGCTCGGCGCAGTGAGCGCCGCGGGGTCGCCCACCTTCAGCAGCGCGGCTTCCGCTTGCGGAATATGCACACGCGCGATGACGGTCGAAGTGTCCATGATGACCATCAGCGGAGTTCCGGCTGGAGCCGTCTCTCCCGCATACAGCGGACGGTCAGTGACGACTCCATCGATGGGGCTGCGAATCTCGGAGTAGGCTAACTGCGCAGCCGCTCCTTCGTACTTGCCCTGCGCGGAGATGAGCTGCCCCTTCGCCGACTTGAGCTGATCCTTCTTTCCCGCCGACTCCAGGGCCGTCAGGTGCTTCTGCGCGATGTCGAACTGCGCCCTCGCCTGGATCAGAGCCACCGCTGACTGGTCCAAATCCTTGCGCGGCATGGCGCCTTCCTGGTAAAGCACGCGACGGCTGTCATAGACCTTCTGCTCTGCGTCGTAGGCTTCCTTAGCAGTCTTCCGATCGAATTCAGCTTTCTGCCACTCCTCCGGCAAGGCCGAACTTGTCTCCAATCCGTAGGTGGCTTGTGCCTGCTCATAGCTTCCCTTGTTTTCCATTTCAGTTGCAGCCAGATCGCGATTCTCCAGCACCGCCAGCAACTGTCCTTTATTCACCCGGCTCCCGCGATTCACATAGAACATCTTCACCGGAGAAACAACCTTCGGAGTGATCGCCGCCTGATCGCGCGCGTACAGGATGCCTTCGTTGCGTACGGTCTGTTTGATCTCGCCGCGCTCAACTTTGGCCACCTGAACCGTGACCACCGGTTCCGGCTCATTCTCGGCCTTGGAGCACGACATCATCATCGCGGCCATAAGCACGGCGGTGAGGGCGAAGGCGGCGGACATCAGGAGTCTGGCTGGCTTCATAGTCAGAACGTCCCTGTGATGGTTTGCAGGTTGGCGAGAGCAACGCGATAACGCGCTTCGCCGTCGCGATAGTTGTTGCGCGCCGTGGTCAGCGTGTTCTGGGCATCGACCACCTCCAGCGCCGCGGCCTCGCCCGCTTGGTAGCGCAGGTACGTCAGACGCAGGCTGTCTTCCGCAAGCGTGGCAGAATTTTGCAGCGTGTCTAACTGCTGGGCCGCCAGTGCTGCCTCGCTATAGAACGATTGCAAATCGGCCATTGCCTGACGCTGCGCCGCGCTCAATTCCACCTGCGCCTGGTGACGCTGCAGTTCCGCCTGCTTGACCTTGCTCTGGGTCGCTCCCCAATTCCATACCGGAATATTCAGGGTCGCCGTCGCCGCATAACCGAGATTGCGAAAGCCAGCCGGACTGTTCACCGCAAACTGATTGGCATCGATGCCGTAGAAGTAATCGATGGCCAGCCCAGGCAGATGCCCGGCGCGCGCGACGTCAACCTCTCGCGCGGCAACGTCGAGCGCTGCGAATGCCGCCCGCAGCTCCGGATTGTTCTTCTGCGCCATGCTTTCCACTTCCTGCATGGACGGCAGCGTTGGCTTCGCATCCAGATCGTTGACCAGCGTGAAGTCCTGAAAGAAGTTGGGAAAAAGCAACACCGCCAACACTAGGCGCGCGTTCTGTTCGGCCAGCTTCGCCTCCTGGTGCGCGCGCAGCAAATCGTTGGCCTGGATCTGCGCCTTGATGACGTCGGAGTGCGCCACTTCCCCACCCTGCTCCAGCTTGCGGCTTATGTCGAGGAAGTGCTGGCCTTCGTCGTAGGCATGCCCAGCCGTGACGGTTTTCTCCTGCGCCGTCAACAGGCCGTAAAACGCTTGCGTCACGGTCACCGTCAGCCCACGAACCGCGATTTCAGCTCGCGCCTTGGCGAGCGCCTGGGCCGCCGCGGTGCGTCGGTAGCCGCTGACCAGGTCGTACCCCATGGCTTGATGCACCACGCCCTGGCTGATGTACTCGTGCACGCCGTTGTTCGCTATGAAGCGGGCCGAGGGGGTGCCATTCCCTTGTGTGTAGATAAAGCTGTTGTCGTAGTTCACATTGGGCAGCAGTGCCGCGCGGGCCTGTACCCGGTCTTCGCGCGCCAGGCCCAAATCCGTCAGGGCCGCCTGAAATTGCGGACTGTTCGCCCGGGCACGCGCCAGAGCATCCGCCAGCGTCAACACTATGGTCGAAGAGGTCTGCGCCACCGTGGTTTGCGCCGTTGAAGGCGGCGCGGCAACCTGCGCTCGCGACGCGGAGACCGCCAGCAGCAGACCCAAAACCAGCTGCTTGCCATGCCGGGTTGTGAACGAAGGCCCTCGCACTCTGATTGAACATGCCGGAAAGAACCTTAAAGGGAGCTTAATCGCAGATTGCAAGGCGCAGTCGCGAGACCGCTATAGGCAAGGGTGATGTCGTAGACTTCCGCCAAACGAGGAGTCGTTTTGCCGGTACGCAGTCGTCGCAGCCATCGACAAACGACGCACTCTCTTCGTCGCTGTCTTGCTTTGCCAACTGGTGGCTGGCCGGTCTGCCGCAGGACTTTGTGATTCACCGGCTTCGCCCTACAATGCTGACAAGGCTCGAGCAATCCAGAATTTCAGTTCAGACCGGAAAATCGAGCCCCAACGCTGTCTGCCTGGAGAAGTCCCTGAGGTAGGCGCGACAGTCGTTGTAATGCATGGACGGGCCTGTAGCTCAGCGGTTAGAGCAGGGGACTCATAATCCCTTGGTCGGGGGTTCGAATCCCTCCGGGCCCACCAAAACGCTCAATGCTGTCCATTTTTTTCCCAACGCCATGGAGCGATGGCGCGACGTACCTTGCAGGTCCAGTCGAACCTAATTCGGGCTCAGGGAGTGGCTGGGCCGTTGGGGAAGTGGTCCTGTGCCTGGAAAGCAAGCACCAATCCGATGGAACCGTCGGGCGCGTCGCCCTGGCCTAGTGCCTTCTGGAAGTGCGCACCCGTGGCCGGCACACCTCCAAGGTCTGGGTGATCCATCTGGTAATCGACAAACTGGAGTTGACCGTTTAGCATGTGCGCGAAATTCCAGTGTCCGTCGGAGGCCGAGAGCACGGCAAAAATACATCCCCTTGGGCCCACCTTGTTCATGAAGGACATGCACTCTGTCATGGAGTGTTGCTGGTCTGGTTTGGAAGGATCCCCCAATGCGGCAACCTTGCACAGACCAAGTGCTGTCTGGGCGATACTCCGGATGCCCTTTGCTTGCTCCAAGTTTGTTTTGTTTGTTGATTCGGCGTTACCGATATTCGATGTAACCTTTCCGCTACTGTCTGGACTCGCCCCAGTCCAACCTTTGCCGCTAAACGTACGCGAGTGCTGAAAGTGTGGATCAACGCCTTCAAGTATGAGCCCCTTATGTAGGAGATCGAAATTCATGGGCGCCCTTCTCGCTACGGCTCCGCTGGTTTCTAAGGTGCCCGTACCATGCGTTATCACCCCGGCGCAGGCGCACAATGAACAGTTCACCAGCGCCTGAACCACCTTGGCCTCCTTGACATACCTCCACTTATCAATACGCACATTCTCGCTGGTGTTTGAGGCATCGTTGATATGCGCCATTGGAACCCCTCCGAGCGATTCTCGGGTCAGCAGGACAAGTAACAGCTCTCCAACCGGGGCTTCCGGACGGAGGTTCATTCTGCTACCGTCCTTTGCGCGTCCCTTTTGAATGCCGGAGATGGTAGCACGCGCATGGCCGGGATGCGAGAATCGGCATAAGCTTATTCATTCTCATGTTCTCTCCTTCGCGCAACGTGCTGCTGGCTTTGATTGGGCTGACACTTGTCTTGCACGACACGGAGGAATTCCTCACCTTTCCAAGCTTCTGGGCGTCGTCAGCCGGCCGTTTACCGGGATGGTTATCTCCTCACGGCATCGTGCACAACTCGCAGGACATACGAATCGCACTGGTGTTTGCGACCGTGTTGCCGCTTGCGGTAATCGTCTGGGCGATTGCGCGCCCACGCAAAGCACTGCTGGTGTCGATCCTGCTGCTGGAGTCCATCCTGCTGGTAAACGCAGGCTGGCACATCCTGGCTACGCTGGTGAGGAGAGGCTACGCTCCTGGCGTTATTACCGCGGTCTTGATCAACCTGCCGTTCGGCATCTATGTGCTGCGAAGAGCAGTCAAGAAACAGTGGATTCCGGCCCGAACAGCGTGGCAATTAATCGGCATCGCGATTGCGCTTCATATCGTCGCCTTGGGCAGTTTGCTGGCAGGCTGAGCCACGCACTTAACAGGCTCGTTAGCCGCGCACAATTACGCTGCTTCCACACCCGTTCCCCCCAAAAGAAAGCCGCCCCGAAAGGCGGCTTTCGCGTTGCTGCCTTGCTCAGGTCAGTTGAACTGGCCCGAGTATGTGACCGGTGTAAAGGTCACCTGCACATGTCCGGGATTGTTGAACTGCACGTTCACCGAAGCCGATTGACCGGGTGCGAGCGTAGTGACACCCGGAACCGTGATGTACGGATTGCCTTGATAAGTGCCCGTAGCGTTAGTCAGGGTCACGCCACCAGTCAGGTTGGTCAGTACCACCTGCAACGGACCATAGACGTTGGCGTGCGACGTGTTCCTCACCGTGATCGTTCCGGTGTTGTAGGTGGTGGAACGATACATGGTGGCTACGCCGACACTGACCGAGACGTCCGAGATCACGTCGTAGGTCACGCTTACTGGGCGCTGCCAGGTTGCCGGCATTATCGGTGCCGCCACTGCAAGTCGCAGTGAACTGACCTTCGCCTTGTCCGTTACCTCCCGTGATCGCAACCGTAGCTTGGGTTGCGACTCCGGAGAGAGCGTCCGTGGTATTGCAGCCCGCGTTAGGAACGCTCCCCAGAATGTAGATCGCTCCCTGTTGCACACCCGTTACCGTGACCGTCGGCGGGGTCACGTCGATGTTGACGGCTGCCGTCGCCAGCGCGCTGATGTTGCCGGCGTTGTCCAAGGCACGCAGTCCGACGCTATTGGTGCCTTCGCCGCTGATCTGCGTCGAGCCATCTCCGCCCGATATCGCCATGACCTGTCCGTTGTTGATCCAGTAGCGAAGCTGTTCCACTCCGCTGCCGGAATCGGTTCCGCTGAGGTTGACGGTAACCGGATTGGCGTTGATCCAGCCGTTGCCGTTGGCTGGAGGGGTGGTCGTGATGTTCGCGGTCGGCGGTGTCAGGTCGATGTTTACCGGAGCTGGCAACAATACGACCCCTGTCAGACCCGCCAACGTCACCTGCACATTGCCACCGCTTACCGAGTAGGTCGCTCCGCTGATGGCGTCCTGCAACGACGTGCCATCGGTGAACAAGCCATTCACCGGAATCGACGCGCTATTGCTGGACGATCCATTGTTCATAGCTACGATCGCGCTGTCCGCGTTGTTCAACACTCGCGCGTAGGCGTAAGTGTTGGCAGCCGTATCAGCCTGCTGGGTGTCGCCGGTCAGCAGCGTCACGAAGTCGCCATCGCGCAGCGAAGGATACTGCTTCCGCAGGTGCGCCAGCTTGGTGTAGTACGCCTCAACGCTGGTGTCCGGCGGACCGTAGATGGTCGGATCGCCCGCCTGATCCAGCCACGGATAAGGCGGACGGGTGTACGGATCGCCGATGGGCCCGTTCTGGCTGCTGGAGAGCGACGGCGAATTGATCGCGACTTCGTCGCCGTAATACACCATGGGAGCGCCGATATAAGTGAACTGGAACAGTGCCGCCATTTCCAGCCGCTGCTTGGCCTGGACCAGTCCAGTGTCGCCATTCTCGGTCATGACATACAAAGCGCGGTTCACGTCGTGCGAGTCGAGCAGGTTCAGCATGGCTGCTGTCGCCTGCGGTGGATAGTCGTCACGCACCGCGCGAATCGCATTGTCAAACTGGCTGGGTGAGAGCCCTGGGATATCGTTCGTCCCGTTGTTGTTGTCGTCGTGCCACTCGGCGTTGCGCACGAAGCCGGTGATGTTCTTGCGGAACCGGTAGTTCATCACCGAGTCCATCTGGTCGCCGGCAAGCCATTGGCTGGCGTTGGGCCAGATCTCTCCGATCAGCGGACCGTTGCCGTTATAGGTCTTGGCGTAGTTGCGATAATCGACCCACCATGCGTGCGGGAAGTTGCCGTCGTCGGCTACGTCGAAGCGCCATCCGGAAGCGCCTTGCGCGTACCAGTGCTGGGTCACGTTGTCGTTGCCGCGATAGAAGAAGTCCTTCACGCCGTCAATGCCGTGATTGAAGGTGGGCAGGCTGTCGAGACCGAACCAGCCGATGTAATCTGCCGTCTGGCACGGCACGTTGCTGTCGGTGAAGTTGAACCACGTCCGCCACTGTGATCCCAGCGACAGGCACGCGCCAGTGTCGGGATCGTGGATGCCGTAGCGATCGTAGCGATCGAAGTACATGCCGTCCGACGAGGCGTGATTGAAGACGCCATCGAGAATCACCTGCATGCCGCGACGCTGTAATTCGGTGGAGAGAGATACGAATGCCTGATCGCCGCCCAGTGCAGGGTCGATGTGCAGATAGTTGTCGGTGTCGTAACGGTGATACGAACGCGCCGAAAAAATCGGGTTCATGTAGATGGTGTCGATGCCCAGCGACTGGATGTAGTCCAACTCGCTCTGCACGCCATACAAATCACCGCCGTAGAACTGGTTGCTGAACTGGTTGTAGCAACCCGAATTCTGGTTGCGCGGATCGCAGATCTGCGTGTTCCACAGATTATAGGTAAACGCCTGCTGGCCGCCCTGGCTGATCGATCCGTAGTAAATCGGACAGCCGGTGGTCGCGCCCTGACGGCAATAGTCGTTGGTCTGATCGCCGTTGCGGAAGCGGTCAGGCATGATGTGGTAGACATTGGCGTTCTGCAGCCACGCCGGGGTCACAAACGTCGGATCATAGACCGTGAACTGGAACGATGGGAATGGCTCGCCGTCGGTGGCCGCACCCGTGCCGTCCTTGTGAACGTTGTCGTTATCGTCGACATAGTCGTCGCTGTACCAGCCGTTGGTCTGGTCGCGGTTGATCTTGAACTTGTAGTAGTAAACCGTGGTTGTCGACGGCATGGTCAGCGTGGTCTTCCAGACGTCGTACTCGATGCCGTTAATCGTGATGTTCTGGTCAAACGGCATGGACGTATCGACCGGCCCGGTGGTGGTGCCGGAAGCGGTGTCGAACAAGTAGGCGCGCTCCGTCAGCCCCCAGATGCCGCTGGAATGCAGCGTGCGGAAGCGCAACGTGACCTGCGTGTTCTCCGGAACTGCGCCTTCGTGATCGCGATAGAACGGATCGAAGGTGTTGTGGTAGAAGCCGGCCTTGTCCTCGGCGCTGAAGCCCGACGGCTGCTCGTTGGAGAACGGTGGTGTGCTGGTGCCGTTGCCGGTGTTGACGACCGCGTAGTACTGCGTCGCCGACGCACTGGTGCCGATGAAGCCGCCTATATTGTTGTCGGTCGGAACCTGTCCATAGACGTAGCCGCCGCTGGAAGCGAGATAGCCAAAGAAGTTGAAGCTCGCCGGAATTCCGCCGCCGGTAATGGCGCTCCAGGGAATCGCCACCTCGCGCGTGTTTTGATTACTGCTGTTATCGGCATACTGCCCGTAGTTCGCAGTGGAACCGGTCCATCCGCCGTTACCGTCGGAGTTGCGGTACTCGCGATAGCCGTTCTTGACGTATGTCACGAATTTCGCCTTGAACGGAAGCGAGGAGAAGTCCACACCGTCGTAGTTAAATCCGGCGGTATTGCCGGTGCCGTCAGGGTTGCCGGTTATGTAAATCACCGCACCTTCGGAGAGAGTGGCGTTGACAATGCCGACGTACAGATTGTTGGCGTCCCATGTCATGTACCAGGTCTGTCCGGTGTTGCCGGCATTCGACAGCGAATTGTTGGTGCCGTATTCATTGGTGGCGATGAAGCCATCGATGGTTGGAGTCGCCCACTGGGCGCAAGCGGGCGCCACCAGGGCGACCAGAAAAAGAGCAAGCTGCAAAGTGCGCGCACGACGCATCATCATTTCCTCACAAAAATTCTCTGGCTCATTGGCCAGAATTAGGCACGAACCAATACATTGCGGCGCGTCGAAAACACCTTGGGTGGGTGAACCTGCCGGGCGATTCGGGCCTGCCGCACGAGACGGTAAAAATATGGAGCGCGACATTTCTCGCATGTTTGTTCAGGATTTGCAACCACAAATGAGCCTTAGTTACCAGGCTTCCACACCACTTCAGAGCCATAGTAATGTTCCATCTATGTCGGCTCGGTGATCGAATCGGAACAAGGGGGCGTGTGAGAGGACCCTTCCATCGCCTCCGGAAGACGTCGAAAATAATGCCCGGTTAAAGGGAACTCTCTGGGCTCCACGAAAAATTCTGCGGAAATTGCCAACTCTCTTGTCGAGAAAGGAAAGTGCCTAACCAGATTCGGGACGGATTTTGAGCCCGAACTGGCTGTTAGCCGTTAGAGACATGCGGTTCTCCGCGCTTCGGCAGCAGGCGCCGCTTAGTCCGCCGCCTCCTCGGCGCGTCCTTCGCCGCCGACGCGATGGGTCACGTGCGACCAGACGAAGTACACGACCGCAGCGAGGATCAACGCCAGAATGATGACATCCAGCCGATGGAACCACATCTTGAGGCGCGGATCCTTGTCCCACCGCTCGCCCAATCGCACGCCAATGTAGGCCAGCAGAAAGCACCATGGCCATGAGCCGAGGAATGTGAAGATATGGAACTTCACGCGAGGCATACGGGCAATTCCCGCGGGCAGCGCGATGAACGTCCGGATCACCGGCAACATTCGAGCAATCAGTACCGCTACCGAGCCACGGCGTTCAAAGAAACGCTCGGCAATCGCCAGCTCGCGCTTGCTGAGAAAGATGTAGCGGCCCCAGCGTTCAACCAGCGGGCGGCCCCCGAAGTAGCCGATTTCGTAGGCTACCACCGACCCCAGATTGCATCCGATGGCGCCGGCGGTCGCGACCGCCCACAACGAGAACCGGCCCGTGTACACCAGGTAGCCGGAGAACGGCATGATGATTTCCGAGGGCAGAGGAATGCACGCCGACTCGATGGCCATCAGCAGCATGATGCCGCCGTAGCCGCCGGCTGAGATGACGCTGACAATCCAAGCCCCAACGATTTCAAGAATATGCGAGATCATTATGGTTTAGGAAAACTCCGGAACAAGTTCGCGCAGAGCGCGCAGGAGGCCACAGGACTCAGCGGCCTAGCAGGCTGCTTACACCTTACCAGAGTACTCCCGCTCAGGTAACATGAGCGGCTCAGGGGGAATGCATGGCAAACCCGGAGCACCTCGCGATTCTGCACGGCGGCGTCGAGGAGTGGAATGCATGGCGGCTCGATAAGGAGAACCGGCGTTCGTCCAACGCGTTAAAGGGCACCGACCTCCGTCAGGCCGACCTCAGCAAGCTGGTACTGAATCAGGCCAATCTGCGCGCTGCCGACTTGAGCGGCGCGACCCTCCGCAAGACCAGGCTGGTCGGCGCTGATCTGCGGGATGCCAACCTTACCGGCGCCGACCTGCAAGATGCCAATCTTACCGATGCCAATCTCGACACCGCGGGCCTGAGCGAAGCCAATCTCGACGGCGCCGAACTGAAACGAGCCAATCTGAGTGGCGCATTCCTCACCCGCGCGAACCTGACCGATGCCGAGATGGAGGGAGCCAATCTCGAAGGCGCTTACCTGGAGGGTGCACGATTCGTAAACTCTGGCCTGAAACAGGTGAATCTGACCAACGCGGTTTGCGGACGCACCATCTTCGGCGACGTCGATTTGCGCGCGGTGCAGGGCTTGGAAACCGTCCGGCATACAGGACCTTCTATCATCGGCGTGGATACCGTTTATCGCTCGAAGGCCAAAATTCCGTCGACCTTTCTGCGCGGCGGCGGCGCGCCCGACGATTTCATTCAATATCTCAAGTCGAAGCTGACCACACCGGTCGAGTTTTCTTCCTGCTTCATCAGCTACTCCAGCCTGGACAGCGACTTTGCCGAATATCTGCATGGCGAGTTGCAGCGGGCCGGCGTGCGCTGCTGGTTTGCTCCGAAAGACTTGAAAATTGGCGACCGCTTCCAGGATCGTATCGAGGAATCCATCCGCATCTACGACAAGCTGCTGATTGTCCTGTCGGCGCACTCGATGGCCAGCCGCTGGGTCGAGCGCGAGGTCGGCGCAGCGTTTGAGCGGGAACAGCGCGCGCCGTCACGGGGCGTGCTCTTCCCTATCCGGCTGGATGACGCTGTGCTGGACACCGACATGGCCTGGGCCGCGGATATGCGACGCGCCCGGCACATCGGAGACTTTCGCCGATGGCGGGAGCCGGCCGCCTTCCGGGCAGCGTTCGACATGCTGTTGCGCGATCTGAGGTCCGGAACAATGGGAGGTCCCGATCTGGCAACTCGACCCTGAATGGCTTTGACGGAATGCCTGCCTTAGCACCTTGGCTTACAACTGCAAAAAGGAGAGCCTCGCGGCTCCCCTTTTCACGTTCACTGCTTTAAGTGTCCTTTACCGGCGTGGACCACGACGCGGGCCACGATCGCCGCCACGTCCACCACCGCTGCCACCACGGCCTCCGCGGAAGCCGCCTTCGCGGCGTTGTCCAGCGTGTTCGCGACGCTCGCCATCGCGATTGAAGTTCGGCTCGCCGCTGGGTTCGTCGGCACGCTCATGGCCACCTTCGAACGCCACCTCGCCGCCGATCGGACCTACTCCGCCCGCAGCGCCGCCTTCCTCGACATTTTCGCCGCCGCCCATCTTGGCGCGCTGCTCTTTCAGGATCGCCTTGCGTGACAGCTTGATGCGATTGCCATCGACCGCGAGTACCTTCACCAGCACCTGGTCGCCTTCTTTCAGCTCGTCGCGAACATCGTTGATGCGATGCTCGGCAACTTCGCTGATGTGCAGAAGGCCATCGGTTCCGGGAAGAATCTCGACGAAGGCTCCGAAGTCCGCCAGCCGCGTGACTTTGCCCAGGTAGGTCTTCCCTACTTCTGCGGTCGCGGTGATGTCGCCGATCAACTGCAGGGCCTTGGCAGCAGCCTGCTGATCGCTCGACGAGACATTGACCTTGCCACTGTCTTCGACGTCGATCTTGACGCCCGTCTGCTCGATGATGCCACGAATCACCTTGCCGCCCGGCCCGATCAGATCGCGGATCTTGTCGACCGGAATCTGCAGCGTGTAGAAGCGCGGGGCAAACTCGCTGAGCGCGGTACGCGGCTCGCCAATAATCTGGTTCATCTTGTCGAGGATGTACAGACGGCCATGGCGTGCCTGTTCGAGCGCCTCACGCATGATCTGCGGCGTGATGCCCATGACCTTGATGTCCATCTGCAACGCGGTGATACCTTCGCGCGTGCCCGCCACCTTGAAGTCCATATCGCCGTAGTGATCTTCTGCACCGGCGATGTCGGTCAGGATGGCGTAGTCGGCATCTTCCTTCACCAGGCCCATCGCCACACCGGCGACAGAAGCCTTCAGCGGAACGCCAGCATCCATCATGCTGAGCGAAGCTCCGCAGACCGTCGCCATCGACGACGAGCCGTTCGACTCCAGAATGTCGGAGACGACGCGCATTGCATAAGGCCACTCGGTAACGTCAGGAAGCACGGCAGAGATCGCCCGCTCGGCCAAAGCGCCATGTCCGATCTCGCGGCGTCCAGCACCACGCAGGAAGGCCACTTCGCCCACCGAGAACGGCGGGAAGTTATAGTGCAGCATGAAGCGCTTCTTGGCTTCGCCTTCGAAGGCCTCGAGCCGCTGCATATCGTCGCCGGTGCCCAGCGTGGTGGTCACCAGCGCCTGAGTTTCGCCACGCGTAAAGATCGATGATCCGTGAGTGCGCGGCAGAACGCCGACTTCGATCCAGATATCGCGAATCTGATCGAACTTGCGGCCGTCCGGGCGGCGCTTGTCCTTGATCACCTGCTCGCGGAAGATCTGCTCGCGGAGCAGTTCGAGGTACTTGCTGGCCTTCTTGCGGCCGGCCTCGTCATCTTCCGGAATCGCCTTCTTGACTTCGTCCTTGATCTGCTTGATCAGCCCGTAGCTTTCGTTCTTGGGATGCTTCTCGGTGTCGACCGCGTCGAGCAACCGCGCGCCCACCTTCGAGCGCAATTCGCTCAGGTAGGCCTCGTCGGTGACCACCGGCTCGACCACGCGCTTGGCTTTGCCAACCTTTGCAGCCAGGTCTTTGATCGCGGTGCAGATCTTCTTGATCTGCTCGTGACCGAATTCGATAGCCTGCACCACGGTCTCTTCGGAGACCTCTTTCGAGCCGGCTTCGATCATCACGATGCCGTCGAGGGTTCCGACGACCATCAGGTTCAGCTTGCCTTCGCGCTGCTCGTCGTAGGTCGGATTGATGATGAACTCGCCATCCTTCTGGCCGACACGCACTGCGCCGATCGGGCCATGAAACGGAATATCTGAGACTGTCAGCGCAACCGAAGCGCCATTGATGCCGAGCACGTCAGGATCGTTGGTGGTATCGGCCGAAAGCACCATGGCGATGACCTGGGTCTCGCAGCGGAAGCCTTCGGGGAACAGCGGGCGAATGGGACGATCGATCTGGCGGCTGGTAAGAATTTCGCGCTCGCTGGGACGGCCCTCGCGCTTGATGAAGCCGCCGGGAATGCGTCCCGCGGCATAGGTGTATTCACGATAGTCAACGGTGAGGGGGAAGAAGTCGATTCCCTCACGGGGGTCGGGGTTGGCACAGGCCGTGGCCAGTACGACGTTATCCCCGATACGAACGATGCAGGAGCCGTGCGCCTGCTTGGCTAATTTGCCGGTTTCAAAGTGAATGGATCTGCCACCAGGCAGATCGACGGTAACTTCCTGCTTGTTGACGCCATGCAAGGCAGTCGTCTCTACGCTCATTGCTAAGTTCCTTCCATTCCGAACGCGACCGATAGCAGCCTGGTCAGGGATTGCCGGGGATGCGGCCCCTCAGGGCGCTCGCCGGGTAGTGCGGACCATCGGGTCCGCGTCGGCTATGCCGTCTTCACCGCAGGGCTTCAACCCCGGGATGCGGATTCGGATCCGCTCGGCAAGAAAACGACATGGTTTCGAGGTGAATCCCCGTCAGTCGAGAGAGGATGGACGAATGCCGCGACGGCGCACCCCAACGCCGGCAGGGCCCGTGCAGAAACACGCATGTTTGGACGCACAATACGCTCGCAGTAAGGTTGTTCAGGGGCAGACAAACGCAGGTTTACTACTTGCGTATGCCGAGCTTCTGAATGACGATCTTGTAGCGTTCGGTATCAGACTTTCTGAGGTAGTCCAGCAAACTGCGACGCTTGCTGACCATCATGAGAAGACCGCGCCGGGAGGCATGATCCTTCTTATGCGTCTTGAAATGCTCCGTCAGTTCACCAATCCGTGTGCTCAGGATTGCGATCTGGACCTCAGGCGAACCGGTATCGCTCGCATGAGTACGGTACTGGTCAATCAGGGCGGTTTTTTTCTCTCGGGCTAACACTGATTCGGACGCGCTCCTACTGTTTATTCGTATGTTGTTACGTCGTAAAGAATAACACAGGGGGCGAACGAACCGCAAAGAAAGGGGCGGCGGTGCGGCGTACTAATCCCGAACCCGTCGCGGATTACTGGAAGCCGCTCTGGATTCTGACTAGACAGCTGCGGCTGCCATGCCGGCGACGCAGGGTCTTGTCGTCGCAGATTTTTCTTCTATCTTGGGCAGTCTTGGTGTAAGAAAATTCGCGCTGTGACGACTACCTCAGATGTGAGAGGCAAGGACGAACTTTACCAGCAGGCTGCGTCGGAGTATGGCGCAGCACTGGCGCGGCTGGCGCGGGCTTATGAAGCCGATCCGGACAAGCGTCATGACCTGCTGCAAGAAATCCACCTCCAGCTTTGGTGCAGTTTCGAAGGGTTCAGCGGGTCGTGTTCGCTCCGCACTTGGGTGTATCGCGTGGCACATAATGCCGCTACTTCCTACGTCATTCGGCAGCGGCGCGCACGCCCTCAAACCTTGGTCGGCCTGGACGAAGTCGATGCTTTGCCGATCGAGCCGGAAATGGACCGGAAATTGGCGCTGCGTCTGTTAACCGAGCTGATCCGACGCTTGAGGCCTCTCGACCGGCAGGTCATTCTGGCCTGGCTGGACGGCATGGATGCAGTTGAGATTGGCGAACTCACGGGCCTTTCGTCCGGAAATGTAGCCACGAAAGTTCACCGGATCAAGACCATTCTGGCCCGAGGTTTTCAGGGAGTGCGCGATGAACGATCCTAGGAATCTTTGGCAAACCCAGGAGGTAGAAGAAATGAAATTCTCGGTGGAAGAACTCCGTGCGAAGGCGGCCAAGTTTCAGCGTCGTGTGCAGCGGCGAAACCTGCGGGAATACATGGCTGCTCTGATTGTGATCGGGTGGGCCGGGGTGGCATGCTGGAAGGTATCCGAACCCCTTCCGCGTATCGCTTTCGCGATGCTGATAGCTGCGGCTATTTTCTACATCTCGTATCTCCGGCGAGCGGGGCTCCGCGAAGCCGGTCCCCGCAGATTTGGGAGGCGCTGCTTGCGTCACCTTTTATCGAAGTGAACTCGAACGGCAGCGCGATCTGCTGCACAGCGTTTGGAAATGGGTTCTCTTGCCGATACTCCCGGGCGTGACGCTTCTTGCTGTCTATAACATCACGAGTGCCCCTCCGGTTAAACGCTGGGAGCAACTTGGGTATGTTTTGGCGGAAGTCGCATTATTCGCCGCAGTCGTTTGGTTGAACATGCGGGCGGCACGCCGGCTCGACCGCAGGATCGCGGAACTGGACCACGAACTGAGTGGGCTGTAGGGACTGTGTCGCAACCGCAAATAAGAATCCGTAGTGGGGCACGACTGTTGATCTCTGCACGAAACAACCGCGCAGTAGCGGAAAAATGTCAGAGCCGCGTAGCGCGATACGGTCGAGACTCTGCAGGGGGTCCGCGATGCGAATAGTCCATTATGAATTGCCATTGCCTGGAGCAATGTGATTCCCGGCCCGCCCGCACCCTCAAGTGACGCGTTCGAACTCGGACATCAGTTGATTACCTCCATCAGCACCGCATCATGCCGTCCGCGAGTCGCGGCTTCAGAAGTGCGAGATCGCGCTGCGCTCATCAAGTCCGCCGAAGCGATGTTCGTCCTGCCAGTTTAATCTCGTTTGACATTAACGGTTTGATTCGATTAAATCGACTACATTGCGCCGCGCGGTCTGCTCTCCTGCCGATCGCCGGAGCCACTCCTTGGCAAGATTCTATAAGGGTGAACAATGTTCTCTCCCCGCCGCCGTCTTCTGGTGACCTTACTGTTCAGCGTCTGTCTTTGCTCGCTTCCCTTGCTGGCACAGGTGTCCGCCAGCTTGTCCGGACGAGTTACAGACCAAACCGGGGCGGTGGTGTCTGGAGCTACGGTAACCGCAACCAGCCTCGATACCGGCGTCTCCCGCACCACAATTACGGATCAAGCGGGAAGATACGAGTTGGTCGCGCTCCCCATTGGGCAGTATGACGTTCGCGCCATAAAGGCTGGCTTCGCCGAACGAGTGCGCACCGGCATCTCTCTTGTAGTGGGGCAGGACGCGACCGTCGATCTGAGTCTGCCGGTTGGCAACGTGCATGAAAAGGTTACGGTGACCGAAAATGCTCCCATTGTGAATACCACGACTCAGGACATTTCCGGACTGGTCGGGGAGAAAGAGGTGAAGGAGCTTCCTCTCAACGGAAGGAGCTACGACCTGCTTCTGACGCTCAATCCCGGCATCGTCAACTTCACCTCGGAGAAAACGGGCGGCATTGGCGTATCAAACTCGTCGACCGGCAACAATTTCTCAGTTTCCGGCAATCGCCCGCAGCAGAACCTGTTTCTCCTAAATGGCGTGGAGTTCACTGGCGCTGCGGAGAACAACATGCAACCGGGCGGTCCCAGTCAAAACTTGATGGGCGTCGAGGCGGTACGCGAGTTCAACGTCTTGCGCGACTCCTACGGCGCAGAGTTCGGCAAGCGGCCGGGCGCGCAAGTAATCATCGTGACGCAATCGGGAACCAATGACTGGCACGGCTCGCTCTACGAGTATCTGCGCAACAACGCCCTCGATGCTCCCAACTACTTCGACCAGGGATCGGCTCCGCCCTTCCAGCGCAATCAGTTTGGAGCGGCGGTGGGTGGGCCAATCCAGAAAGACAAGACGTTCGTCTTCGCAAACTTCGAGGGATTTATCCAGAACCTGCATCAGACCTCGGTCGCATTTGTGCCCGATCTGGCCTCGCGAGCCAAAGCTGTGCCAAGTGTGCAGCCGCTTCTGAACTTATGGCCCACGCCCACCGCCAGCGACCCCGACTTCAACGGAATTGCGCAAGTTTCCAGCAGCCCGCTACAGACGATCCGGGAGTACTTCGGAACCGCCCGGCTCGACCACATCTTCTCTGCGAAGGACACCTTCTCAGGGGTGTACACCATCGACGATGGTGCAGACTTCACTCCGACGACGATTAATCCTTACAGCACCGACATTCTGAATTTGCGCGAGCAAGTTGCCAGCCTGGAAGAGACGCACGTCTTTTCGCCCACCCTGCTGAATACTGCCCGCTTTGGATATTCGCGCGCTGGGTATTTCTTCACCGGCGAACCGACGCCAGGCACACCGGCGGCCAGCGTCCCAGGCTTCCTGATCGGTCATCCTGTAGGTGCAGTGGTAGTCGGCGGCAGTGCCGCGTCGAACCCTCAGGCTCAGATCGGTTTGGCCGGGAGCAACAACGGCAGTAACTTAACCATGGCCCGCAATCTGTACACCTACGAAGACCGCGTAAGTTGGACGCACGGCGTGCACCAATTCACCTTCGGCGCCTGGTTCCAGCAGTTCCAATCGAACGAAACGATAGCGCTCAGCCAGTATGGGCAGGCAACGTTCACCAGCCTTCAGACCTTCCTTACCGGCGTAACCAGTAGCTTCCTGTACGATCCTGCTCCGACCGAGATGAACTGGCGGTCCTTATTCGGAGCGTTGTACGCCCAGGACGTAATTCGTGTTACCCCCAAGTTGACGCTGACGCTGGGATTTCGCGGCGAATCGTCAACCGGATGGAATGAAGCCCATGGACGCGCGGCCAACTACACCTTTACGAGCGGCGTGATCTCCGACCAACCGCGCATCGCGAGCAGCGCGTTCACGGTCAATAATGCGAAGTTCCTGCCGGAGCCACGGATCGGTTTTGCCTGGAGCCCTTACCTCGGGAAGACCGTCATTCGTGCCGGTTTCGGGATGTATAACGAGCTGCAGGATGCTCTCGGTTATCGCATGGATCAGAATGCACCGTTCAATCCAGCCTACAGCATCGCTGCCCTGTCAGTGTCCAAGCTTCCGATCGACCCAAATGCCGCAACTCCCGCTAAGGCCTTGCTGGTGCCGGGAGGCGTTCAGCCTGACCTCAAGATGCCGACCCTGATCTCTTATTCTTTACGGCTCGAACAGGAGCTAACTCCGAACACATCTCTGACGCTGGGCTACATCGGCTCGCACGGATATCACGAGCTTGTCGGCACCGATGCCAACACCCCGATCCCGACGATCTGTCCGGCATCGCCGTGTCCCGCCACCTATCCCAGCAATTTTCCGGCAGGGTTGGCAGGCACACCGGTGCCCGCAGGCTCGTATTACATCCCGGCCGGAACACCGAAGGCCAACCCGACCCTGGCCAACACCTGGACCTGGTTTTCTGTCGGCGACAGCAACTACAACGCCCTCCAGATCGATGTGAACCATCGCTACAGCCATGGCCTGTCGCTGCGCGGCGTTTACACCTGGTCCAAGGCGCTGGACGATGGAGATTCGCTGAACGGAACGACCGCCGGAAACGCTCCCGGCCTGGTAGCGAATCCCTACAACATTTCGGCTGACTGGGGACCTGCCACTTACGACGTGCGGCAAATTGGCGTCGTCAGCGCAGTCTACTTTCTGCCCGTGGGACGCGGGAAAGCATTTGCAAATAGTCTGGGAGGGTTGGCGAATGGTTTAGTAGGTGGATGGTCCGTCAACAGCATCCTGACACTGCAATCCGGATTCCCCTTCACCCCGCAACTCAGCTACAACCCTTCGAACAATGGTGACACCCGCAATCCCGTGAGGCCATTCGTCAATCCGAACTTTACGGGCAATCCCATCCTTGGCAGCCCGACGCAATGGTTCAACCCCAGCGCGTTTCTCCAGCCGCCGCCAAACAGCGGCTTCTATGGCAATCTCCGCCGCGACAGCCTCACTGGTCCGGGACTCGCGACGTGGGATTTCTCGGCTGTGAAAGATACCGTTCTCCATGAGCGGCTGACGCTACAGTTTCGAGCGGAGATCTTCAACCTCTTGAACCGCGCCAATTTCAACACTCCTAATCTCATCGTGTTCACACCATCGGGCGTTTCGGGATCAGCCGGAGTCATCACCAGCACGTCGACCACGGCGCGGCAAGTTCAATTCGCGCTCAAACTGCTCTGGTAGTGGGAGCGTGCTCAATCCTTCTGAGTATCTAGTTCGAGATGGCTCTGTAACTGGCGATCGAGTTCCGCCTCTGGCGCTTCCCTCCCCTTCCGTCCCCAGGCAACAGATTCCGGTTCCGCATCTACCCTTCAGTGGCCGTCCCCTGGCCTCTTGTTTCCCTATGGAATGAATAAGCTGCAGGTCTAGCCGGCGTGTGGGGCGCGCGAGAACACGCGCGACGCGATCTGGGACGTGCTCAAGCGCAATGAAGTCGACGCCACCACGGGCGACCGGCCGATCATCTGCGTGTTCGCGGGTGGCGACTTCGTAAGGGCACCGATTCGCATGCTATGATCGTGCAGGTCGGGCGCTGGTCCCGCGCAACGCAACCCTGTGAACCCCGCCAGGTCCGGAAGGAAGCAACGGTAACAGATCAGTGCGTGTGCAGCGGTCAACTGGCGCCTGACTTGTTTAGCTCCCCGTCTCGTAATGGCACAAAAATCATCGTTGCCAGCATGGTAGCGATGAGTTTTTCCTGCCCATCCATCACCGCAAACGCATCCGCGGAGCACACCGTCAACTTGTTTCCTGGGCGTTTAACCTGTGCCCGAGCAACAAACCAGTCTCCCGCGGCGGGCGATAACAGGTTCACTTTAAACTCCACGCTGAGAACTTCGAATCCCTCCGGGGCAACCGTTAACGCCGCGTAGCCGCAGGCCGAGTCGAGCGCGGCGGTCACCGCAGCGGCATGCAGAAATCCGTTCTGCTGCGAGAGCGACTTCGCGTAAGGGAAGCGAATCTCGGTCGATCCAGTACCGATGCGTGTCAGTTCGGCTGACATGGTTTGCATAAACCCCTGCCGGGCGAAGCTCTCGCGGACTCGTTGTTCCATCGTGGCCAAGCGATTCTCCTTTCGAAGTGCCGGGGCGTCCGTAGCTGGGACCGCCTTCGACTCTACACGTAGACTTTCTGCGATGCATCGTTCAGAATGAATTGGGATTCATCAGCCTAGCCGCAACTTCGGAGAACTCTATTGTCGAATGGTCGTCGCGCCAAGATTGCCGCGCTCGGAACCTACGTCCCGCCCCGCATCCTGAATAACCACGATCTGGAAACCATGGTCGAGACCACCGACCAGTGGATCCTGGAGCGTACCGGCATTCGCGAGCGCCACATCGCGGGCAAAGGCGTAGCCGCCAGCGATCTGGCCGTCGAAGCCGTGAAGAAGCTCGTCGAGTCGCATCCCTTCGATCTGCAGGAAGTCGACCTGATCGTCGTCGGCACCGTCACTCCCGACATGATGTATCCCTCGACCGCCTGCCTGGTGCAGCACAAGCTGGGCATCGCGCGCACCTGGGGCTTCGACGTTTCGGCAGGCTGCTCAGGGTTCCTGTTCTCGCTGAATACAGGTGTGGAGTTCATCGAGACTGGCCGCTACAAGAAGGTGCTGGTGATCGGCTCCGACGTGAACTCCTCGATGGTCAACTACGAGGATCGCGCGGTGTGCATCATCTTCGGCGACGGCGCGGGAGCTGTCCTGCTGGAACCTGCGGAAGAAGGCGAAGACGGAATCATCGACCACGTCGCCCAGATTGAAGGCGTCGGCGGGCAGTACCTCTACATGCCGGGCGGTGGCAGCCTGAACCCTGCCTCCCATGAGACGGTCGACAAGAAGATGCATTATATTCATCAGGATGGACAGCAGGTCTTCAAGTATGCGGTGAAGAAGATGGCGGAGATGACTGAGCGCGTTCTGGCCAAGAATGGACTGACCGGCTCCGACGTGGATTGCTTCATCGCCCACCAGGCCAACAAGCGAATCATCATGGCCACCGCCGAACGCCTGAAGATGCCGCTCGACAAAGTCATCGTCAACATCGATCGCTACGGCAACACCACCGCCGGAACCATCCCCCTCGCCATGCAGACGGCGGTTGAGGAAGGCAAGCTGAAGAAGGGCAACCTGGTGCTGGTGGCAGCCGTGGGCGCAGGCTTCACATCGGGCGCGACCCTGCTCCGGTGGGCATACTGAGCTGGGTTCTTCGCTTAAAATGCCGTGATAGGATTTAGCCCATGGACGCCGATCTGAAGCAGTTCCTGGAGGGCATGGAGCGCCGCCTGCGCGAGTACATCGAAGAGCGCTCGCAAACCTTGCGTGAGTACATTGACGAGCGGACCCATGACGCTGAAACTCGTATCGTTCGGGCCTTCGGCGCTTATCAGGAATCGAATGCGGTCCGTATGCGGAAGATCGAAGCTGATGTTTCCAACGTCAACTCTTCCACCACCCAGCAGCTTGATGCCTTCCAATCCAAGCTGTTGGAGTTGGAAACCAGGATCATCAACCTGGAGGGACGGCAGGACTAGCTATCGATAAACCTCGCGCCGGTGGCCGACGCGCAGGACAATAATGACGACGCGTTGATCCTCAATATTGGTGATCAACCGATAGTCGCCGACCCGATATCGCCAAAGTTCCCCGAAGCGTCCGCCTTGTAGCGGTTTACCCAGCTTGCGCGGATTATCGAGCGTAGCCACCCGTTCACTCAGGTATTTCCGGATGCGACGCTGAGCACTGTGGTCGAATTTCTCCAGTTGTCGCAGCGCAGTCTCAGTGAATTCAATCGCCCAAGCCAAGGTGTTCGGTCACCTCATCCAGGGAGTACGTCTTCTCTTTGCCGGACCTGATGCGCTCCAGAACGCGCTCAGCCTCATACACATCTTCCAGATCTTCGATGTGCCTCAAGATCGCCTCTCTGGCGTAGAAGGTTTTAGTACGTCCGGTGCGCTTGGCGAGCTTTTCAAGGCGTTTTTCGATAGATTCGGGAAGCCGTATGGCAAGCATAACACCTCGCTATACAAGTATAGCACTCTCACGAACTACTGCCTTTGACCTTGTCCCTCTCCTTGGCCGCATCCAGGGGCCTGATCGGTTCGGTCATGCGTGCCGGGTCGAGAATCTCGTTGATCTGCTCTTCGCTCAGGTATCCCTTGGAGCGGGCGATCTCGATGATGGACTTGCCGGTCGCGACCGACTCCTTGGCGATCTCGGCTGCCTTGGCGTAGCCGATATAGGGATTCAGCGCTGTCGCCAGCGAGACCGTACTCTGCACGTAATATTGCGTACGCTTCTCGTTTACGGTGATGCCCTTAATGCAGAACTCGGTGAACTGCCGCAGCATGTTGCTCATGATCGTGACCGACATCAGCACGCTGTACGCCATGGACGGCATCATCACGTTGAGCTCAAGCTGCCCAGCTTGCACCGCGAGCGCTACCGTGGTGTCGTAGCCGACAACCTGGAACGAGACCATCGCCGCCAACTCCGGCATCACGGGATTGATTTTGCCCGGCATAATCGACGAGCCCGGCTGCAGTGCCGGCAGGTTGATCTCCGCAAAGCCGGTGTTGGGCCCCGAAGCCAGCAGGCGCAGATCGTTGGAGATGCGAATGACCTCGAGCGCCAGATTGCGCAGCGCCGAACTCACGGCCGCCATCGCCAGGTTCGACTGCATGGCGTAGCGCATGTCGTCGGCAGGGACAAGCACTTGTCCCGAGATGCGCGCCAGCGCGGCGATCGCACGCCTACGATAATCGGGATGCGTGTTGATACCGGTTCCCACCGCTGATCCGCCAAGACCTAGCTCGCGCAGGTACTCCGCGTTCTGCTGGATCGCGCGCCTCGCGCGCTGGATCGCTACCGCATACGCGGCGAACTCCTGGCCTAGGCGCATGGGAACCGCATCCTGCATGTGGGTGCGGCCCGACTTAAGAACGTGGTGAAACTCTTTGCCCTTGGCGTCGAGCGCGGTGATCAAGCCATCGAGCGCGGGGTAGAGCTTTTCCAGTTCCAGCAGTGTCGCCAGCCGCATCGCCGTGGGGAAGACGTCATTCGTCGACTGCCCGTAGTTGACGTGGTCGTTGGGATGCGCGTGCTTGTATTCGCCGAGCTTTCCGCCCAGCAGCTCGGAGGCACGGTTGGCAATGACCTCGTTGCTGTTCATGTGGAAGCTGACGCCGGCGCCGGCCTGAAAAACATCGACGACAAAGTGGTCGTCCCACTTGCCCTGTTGCACTTCCTTGGCGGCTTCGATGATGGCGTTGGCGGTCTTCTCGTCGATCAGCCCGAGCTCGCGATTGGCTTCGGCGGCAGCTTCTTTCACCATGGCGATGGCGCGTATGAGGGTGGGATGCGCGCGCAGTCCGCTGATGGGATAGTTCTCCACCGCGCGCGCCGTCTGAATGCCATAGTAGGCGTCGGCGGGAACTTCCTTATGGCCAAGAGAATCTTTTTCAGTGCGGGTGGGGGGCGTGGTGGCAGAGCCCATGAAATCCTCCTCGCCCGCTAGAGATGACGAATAGACCCTTAAGGCTTCACAGTTGCTTTGATCACTACCGTATCACATGGATTCGCGTGGCGAGTCTAAGCTTCTTCCATGTCCGATCAGCAGTGTACACAGGCGCGTTCAGCGCTAGTGCGAGCGCGAGGCAGGCGCGGTCTCCAAGAGAAAGGCCTAGATTGCGGGTCTGCGTGATCAGATCGCCGGCGATTCTCGCATGTTGCTCGTCGAAGGGCACCACTCCCTGAACCGGACTGGTGGCGTCTTCCCATGCATCATCAGAATTCCACCCGCGGCTGACAAGCTTGCCTTGTACCTCGGCTAGATTCACCGTGCTGCTGACGGCGGTCGCGAGCAACTCGGGCGTGAGTTTCTCGTGCCCCGGTTCTTTGTTGATTTTCACCAGAATCGCGGAGGCGTCCAGCACGACTCTACTCACGCTTTGCCGCCTCGCGGCGCTCGTCAAGCAACTCATCCACAAGCGACGTGCCGGGTCTTACCTGCTGGCGGGCGCGCCGCTGTGCACGCTCGATGCGGCGCTGCTGCGTCGTGATTCGCAGCTCGTCGTCCTGAAGCCGGAGCACCACTTCATCACCGGCATTGATACCAAGCGCTCTCCGAAAAGAAGCGGGAATGACAACCCGTCCGTTCTGGCTGACGCGCGTTCGGATTTCTTCTGCCATTGGCACGCTCCCAATCTTATGACCAAATTATACCAGCATGGCATAAACGCTTATTAGTGACATAACTGAACCGTCCGCATATCGGCAGATCTAAGAAATCTCCACCAGTTCCGCGATCCTGGCCTGCCACTCCTTCGGGCCGCTCTCGTGCACCGAGTTGCCTTGCGAGTCGACCGCGACCGTCACTGGCATGTCTTCGACCTCGAACTCGTAGATGGCTTCCATGCCGAGGTCAGCGAAGCCCAGCACGCGCGACTTCTTGATAGCCTTTGAGACGAGATAGGCCGCGCCGCCGACTGCCATCAGGTAGACCGCCTTATGGTCACGGATGGCCTCGATCGCCGCCGGACCGCGCTCCGACTTGCCGACCATCCCCAGCAGTCCGGTCTCGGCCAGCATCTGGCGGGTGAATTTATCCATGCGGGTGGAGGTGGTCGGGCCGGCTGGGCCTACTACCTCATCTCTCACTGGATCAACCGGTCCAACATAATAGATAAAGCGATTGTTGAAGTCTACCGGAAGCTTCTCGCCGCGCTTCAGCATCTCGGTCATGCGCTTGTGAGCGGCGTCGCGGCCAGTCAGCAGCTTGCCGCTTAGCAGAATCACTTCGCTGGTTTTCCATGTCGCCACGTCGTTGCGGGTGACCGTGTCGAGATTCACACGGCGCGCGCCAGCTGGGTTGTAGGTGAGGTCCGGCCAATCTTTGAGCGAGGGCGGTTCGAGAGCGACCGGGCCAGTACCGTCGAGCACGAAGTGCACATGGCGCGTGGCGGCGCAGTTGGGAATCATCGCCACCGGCAGATTCGCGGCGTGTGTGGGATAGTCCTTCACCTTGACGTCGAGCACGGTGGTCAGCCCGCCTAACCCTTGCGCGCCGATGCCTAGCGCATTGACCTTCTTATAGAGCTCCAGGCGCAACTCTTCAGCGCGATTCGACGGTCCGCGCTCGATGAGTTCCTGGATGTCGATCGGCTCCATCAGCGCTTCTTTGGCCAGCAGCATGGCCTTTTCGGCGGTGCCGCCGATGCCGATGCCGAGAATTCCCGGAGGGCACCAGCCGGCGCCCATGGTCGGAACCGTCTTCAGCACCCAATCCACGATCGAATCCGACGGATTCAGCATGACGAACTTCGACTTCGCTTCCGAGCCGCCGCCCTTGGCGGCAACCGTGACTTCCAGCTCGTCTCCAGGAACGATGGTCATGTTGATGACGGCTGGGGTGTTGTCTTTCGTGTTCTTGCGCGCGCCGGCCGGGTCGGCCAGCACACTGGCGCGCAGCTTGTTATCCTCGTGCAGATAAGCCCGGCGAACCCCCTCGTTCACCATGTCTTCGACGCTCATGGTGGCGTCCCACTGCACGTTCATGCCGACCTTGAGGAACACGGTGACGATGCCGGTGTCCTGGCAGATCGGGCGGTGACCTTCAGCGCACATGCGCGAGTTGATCAGGATCTGCGCGATGGCGTCGCGCGCCGCCGGCGACTGCTCCTTGTCATACGCTTTGGCGAGGCTGGTGATGAAGTCCACCGGATGGTAGTAAGAAATGTATTGCAGCGCGTCGGCGACGCTCTGGATCAGATCATTCTGCTTGATGATAGTCATAGAAAACCTGCTCGATGAGGGCTGGAAACAGACGATTATACCGTCCGCATGACCCGGCCCTTGTGACGTGCGACACGTCCCGGAGGTCACCAAGCCCAAGAACCTATACATTGTTCGTCATTAGACGGGACAATCGCCCGCGCCTGAACCGTCATTCCGACCGGAGCGAAGCGGAGTGGAGGAACCTGCTGTCGTCTGTGATGTCGCAATTCAGGAGAAAACAGGTCCCTCCGCTCCCGGCTGAAGCCCTCCGTGTCGGAATGACGGATGAAGCGAGTTTATATAATCTTCGGTACTCCCCAGCTTCCGGAGGTTCCCTTGCTCTCGATTCACCCCGCCACCGTGGAAGACGCGCCTTTGCTGTTCACCATGATCAGGGAACTCGCCGACTTCGAGCGCGGCCTCGACCGCGTGACCAACACCGAGGCGGAGCTGGCGCGTGACGGCTTCGGTCCGCAGCCAAAGTTCCGCGCCTTCCTGATGCTGTGGGACGGTGCGGTCGCCGGCTATGCGCTCTGCTTCGACTTCTACAGTACGTGGCGTGGACGCCTCTTGTATCTGGAAGACCTGTATGTGCGACCTGAATTTCGCGGCAAAGGCATCGGCAAACGGGCACTGGCCTATGTCGCCGCCATTGCCCGCGATGGGAAGTACGCTGCCATGCGCTGGGAGGTGCTCGACTGGAACAAGCCTGCGGTTGAGCTCTACAAGTCGCTCGGCGGGCTATTCCTCGATGACTGGAAGACCGTGCTGCTGGAAGGAGAAGCGCTGCAAGCGCTCGCCTCGCAGGCGGATTGACTGCGACGTCGAAGATGCGCTCGTGCGTCTTGCCATCCTTGACGAGCGAGCCCATGATCTGGATGGACCCCTCGACACGACCCGCGATGGCCAGCTAACTTCTCTTATCGGCTCACGGAGGATCGCTTGAAAATCATTGCGGCTGTCACGTCTGCGTTTATTCTTTGCATTCACTCCTTCTCCCAGATGACTCCTCCGCACACCGCAGTGCCGGTCGCGTCCGACGCGCGCCCCGCAGATGTGAAGTCCATAGAAGCGATCGTGGCGGCACTTTACGACGTGATTTCCGGACCGCCCGGACCACGCGACTGGGCGCGACTGCAATCTCTCTGTATCCCCGAAGTGCGATTCATCAGCAACACCACCGACGAAAAGGGCGCGGTTGTGCGAAGGGTGATGGACATTCAGGCGTTCCAGCAGGCTGCCAGCGATGTCTTCAAGACGCAAAGTTTTTACGAACGGGGAATTCACAATCGTATCGATCGGTTTGGAAATGTGGCGCAGGTATTTTCCACTTATGAATCGAGCCGCGAGAAGAACGGCGCGCCGTTCGAGCGCGGGATCAACAGCATGCAGTTTGTATATGACGGCCATCGCTGGTGGTGCGTGACCATCCTGTGGGATAAGGAGCGCCCCGGCAATCCGATTCCGCAGAAATACCTCGAGTAGGACGGGTTTCCGGTCACCGCCGTACACCAGGTTGCCCAGCGTGGCCGGGGCCGCATCAATATTGGGGATTACATCTAGCAGGGGACGAATGTGCCCGTCTTCCCTTTCGACCCTTCTGGGAAGCGTCGCTATGCGCCTTATTGTGCACGGCGCATCGGCATAAAATTCACAGCCGCTGCCCTTCATGATTCCAAATCCAAATGCGCTTGCCCTGGGCCCGCCGCCGGGTCCCCATTTTTCCAGATTCTGATTGATACTAGTGGTGTAGCTCTTTTTGAGACATCTATGACATCGCACATTCACGTAGTTCCTTCTCCCTCCCAGCAACAAACATTGGCGTACGATCCGCTGCTCGACGACGTTGGATACATGACCTGCATGACCCTGGTGCTGCTTGGAAACTACGCGCAGACCGGGCACCTCGGCGGACCGCTCGCCTACACACCGTACAACGTGGCTGCGCATTTGAGCGGGTCCTGAAAACGGCGGACTGCGTTTCGACTACCGCCGGCCGAAGCATCCTTACTCCGACAAATTCATGATGGCGGCGGGCCACTCGGTCCCCACGTGCTACGCGCTCTGGATGATCATGGGCCAGGCGCTGTATCGCAAGTATCAGCAGACCGGCGATCCGCGTTATCGCGTCGATCCGCAGGTCGCCATGCTGCCGGTCGACGCGTTGGGATTCCGGCGCGGCGCGGGCGCGCTGAAGACGCTGCTGCACGAAACGGGTCTGGAAGACCATCCGCTGTTCGCGCAGGCGAAGGGCCGCGGCATTCGTGCCCTCATGGGGCATGCCGAAAGCACCGACGTAACCAACGACGTGAATGGCGGACCCTCGGGCATTGGCATCGCGACGGCAGCAGGCAAAGCCGCGTTCTGGGATGTGGTGGGCGCGCCGGAGTCGCCGAAAGTGATCGCGCTGGAAGGCGAATTCGCGCTCACCGAAGGCCACGCGCAGGAGTTGAAGACGCAGGCGCTCGCGCTGCAAGTGGGAAAGCGTTTGCGCGTGATGGTTTCCGACAACAACGCTGGCATCGACGACTGCCTGATTGGCGGCAAGATTGGCGGCGTGATCGCTGGGTGCTACGACGGCTACGATCTCGTCAATCAATGGACATCGTATGGCTGGAATGTCTTCACGCTGGCGAACGGTAACGATTACAGCGATGTGACTGCGGCGCTGAAAGCCATGGACGAAGTGGACCCGCACGACCGCCGTCCCATTGTCGCGATCGGTAAAACGATTAAGGGGTACTGGCCCGCTGCCGCCGACGGAAAAATCCCCGGCTACGGCGACCAATTGGTGAGTTACGCCAAGCCATCCCTACGCACTGAAGATGAACTCGGAGTATTTCCTCGCGCTGGCCTCGACGTTCGAGAGGCATTACGGCGTGGAGTTCGAGGGAATTCGCAAGGGCCCGGTCAGCGACAATCGCGAGCGGCTGATCCAGTTCAAGACGAACATCGACGTGGTGATGTCGCTGCTTGACCGCAACGGATTGGGCGATCGCCTCGCCGATCGCCTCGTGGAAATCGGCAACACCGTGCGCGACGATGTGAAGTTGCGCATCTCAGCCACGAGCGATCCGTTCCTCGACGATCGCCTGCGGGTCGCGGCGCTACCGGAAGATCCGCAGAAGGTCTCGATTCGCAATGCGATTTCCGGTGCGGAGAAGCAAGTCGGCATATCGCTGTTCAAGAAACCGGGCGAAGTGGCCGGAGCCCGGCGCGCGATTTCTGAAATCATCAAGTGGATGAATTACGTCACGGAAGGACGATTCTTCACGGTGGCCGCCGACCTTTCCGAGTCGATCAACGTGGAGCACGGCAGTTTGTGGGGACATTACAGTCCCACGGACAATCCGCTGGGCACGCGCTTGAAAGCGCCCATTCAAGAGGCGGGCAATGTTTCCACCGCCATCGGGCTGGTGAGTCAAAGCGCTTCCCTCGACCCCGAAAAAGTTCGTCGGCGTTTGGGCTTTGAGCGGCACCTACGGAGCGTTCACGCCGCTGATGTACACCCCGGCGCGGGTCTGGAGTCAACAAAATCAAGACAGCAAATTCCGCGTCGGCGTGCTGCATATTCTCACCGCGCACTCCGGTCCTGAAACCGCGGCCGACGCCCGCACCCACTTCGGCATCTTCGCGCCGCAAGTGTGGAAGCTGTTCCCGCGCGGTCAGGTGATCAATTTGAGCTTTTGGGATTACAACGATGTCGCGCCCGGCTATTTCGCGGCGGCGGAAATCGCGGCGCGCGATCCGCACGTGGGCATCATCACGCTGGAAGTGGCGCGTCCCGACTTCGCGGTCGCGGACCGCAGCCATTTCGCCGATACCGATCTGCGCGCTGCTGCAAAAGGCCTGTACGTGATCCGCGATTTCGCGGCGGACAAACCGCGCCACGGTTACGTGATCGCACAAGGATCGAGTTCCACTGTGAATCTCGTGAAAGCGCTGCCGAAGCTCGAAGCGGCCGGCGTGAACGTGAAGGTGATCGCGGCGATCAGCGAGGAATTGTTCGATCGCGAGCCGCAAGCGTATCGCGATTCCGTCCTGCCGCCCGAGGCTCGCTACGATTTGATGGTGGTATCAACGGGCACGCGACGCATGTGGCCGCTGCGCAACCTCGGTCCGTTGACGGATGAGTATTCACTCACGTCCGACTTCGACAATTCCTGGAGAAGCGGTGGCCTTGAAGCGGAAGTGATCGCGGAAGCACATCTCGACGCGGATTCGATTTTCGCAGGCGTGGAGCGATTCGCCAACGACCGCGAGCGCCGCATCGGCGATCAACGCAAAATGATCGGTTAGTCGAGTACTGTCTGCAGTGCTCGGTCGCTCACTCGCCGTTGTTTTTACTCGTGTTCGAAGTACCTAAGGAGTGGTAGGGCTCTTGGCGATCACGTAAACTCTAAAGGATGCCAGAGGACGATCCTCCGCGTTTCCTGTGCACCGTCCGAACGTCCAGGGAAGTTATCATGTTTACTTGCCTGCGATGCACTTGGGCTTTTCGTGTACAGGGAGACGATATGACGGCCGGTCATGCAGCCTTCGAATGCACACCGGTGTGAGGATTTTCCGCCAGACGAGGAAAGGTGAGAAATACCAGCTATATCACCTTGTTCAGCGGACTTCTGTCTAGCTGTGCGTGGTTTGTCACTCGCTAGTGCAGCAGGAGTCATTCAAGATAAGCGGCATCCATGGTGAAATTTTGAGTAGCGTCTTGGCAGAAGAATTCCCGGCCTTTTCTCAGGCGATGCGGAGGTCGTTGATGCGCAAAGCGTGTATCGTTCTTTTCGCGATGTTGATTCTGGCGCAGTGCTTCGGCCAGCAGGCTAGCCATACTACCGTTACAGTATCCGGCTGCGTGATCAATATGAATGGGACCTTCAGACTCCACACGCCCGATCAGACTTACGTGCTAAAAGGTGACCACCACAACTCCCTGTTCAGCTACAACGGCAAACTGGTTGAGGTGACCGGGACCATAGACGCTTCCAATAAATCGTCCGGTATACCAGTAGTCCTGCACGTAACCCATCTGAAAAAACTGGCGGACTTCTGCCATTGATGTGGGGCGGTCCTCTGGGTGGGCCAGCGTTATCGATTGTCGGTGCCGCGGCTGTCGGCGAGATGAGATCTCGCTGAGAACGCATATCTGTTGCGAAATCGCCAAACCCTTTCACAATCCGCGGTTGGCGTTCCAGTGTGGGATTGAGTACGACATGGCCTGTTATCGCCAGCTATCTGACTACAGCCAATTTTTACTCCGCTCGAAATTCGCATCTGGATTTGCTAGCCGATCTGCGCCACCCGTATTCTGGGCAACGCCTACGGCTCTTCCCAGTCGAGGGAGTAAATATCCTGGGTCCCGGTGTCGCGTAGAAGCAGCGGGGAACCGTCGGGCGCGACGGATAGGTGACCGAAGCCCCAGTAGCCGGTGTCGATGAAGTTTTTCACGTCAACCACTTTTTCCTTCTTTCCATCGCTGAGGCGAATTTTCCATACGCAACCGGATCCGGTCTTATCGAGATACTGCAAATATTGTCCGTCAGGCGAAAACTCCCAGCCAGCGGGCTGGGCTTTGACCAGCTCGGTCCATTTGCCGGTGCCAAAGTCGAACAGAAGCAATCGCGCCAAATCGGCTGAGACCGCGACCATGTGCCGGCCATCGGGCGACCAGGTCGCGCCTACCATCCCTTTGGATCCGGGCAGTTCGTCAATCTTGTGAGTTGCTACGTCGAAAATGCGAATGGTCGCCTCAGGATCGTTGGCTCTGCCGCTGAGAACGATTTTGGCCCCGTCCGCCGACCACCCCGCTCCACCCTGAACATGGGCGTCGGGCAAAAACTCGTGCAACGACGATCCGTCAGCCGATATCTCGAAAGTCTTAGCTCCGCCATGTGCCTGTTCTTCGACGAAGAGGATTGTCTTGCCATCGGGAGACCAGTGAGGCGCAATGGCATACCCCGGCGGAAAGAAGCCGGAGGGCGGATAGGTCAATTGCAGGCGTTCGCTTCCATCCACTTTGCTGCGCCAAAGAGCACCGTCCGGGTAAGTAACATAAGCCATCCACTGGCCGTCCTTTGAAAAGCAAAAGAACTCCGCCGAGATACCTCCGAAGAACGGGACGAACTGCCCAGCCTTGGCGTCGTAACGCATGGCCTCGGCGCTGTAGGTTCGTCCCACGACAAACAACTTGCGGCCGTCGGCACTCGGCATTGGGCTCCTCATCGCCAATGGACTGAATGTCAACTGGACAGGCTTCGGTTGGGTTGGAAGAAAGCCAAACTTTCGGCGCAGGGCCCAAACCTGACGGCGGGACTGGAAAACGAAGTACCTGCCCTCAGCTGTCCACCTTCCGCAGCACTCCGAGTCGGGCGGTTTGGTCCAGCCCGGCATTAATTGGTGCAGGCCAGTACCGTCGGACGAGACTTCCCAAATCAAGGAGCGGCCGCCGAGCGTATCAACCACGTCGAATTCCAGATGGCGCTGGTCGGGAGACCAGACTGTCTCATAAATAACTGCCGGATCTCCCATCGTGACCAACTTATGAATGTCGCTTCCGTCGGCCTTTGCCAGGAAAAGTTCGCTGCGGTTGGCGTAAGCCAGCCATTTGCCATCGGGTGACAAGGCCGCGCCCCGTCCTATCGCGTCGCCCAGCCTACGTGGCGAACCGCCCAAGAGCGGGAGACTCCAGATCTGTCCATTACCAACTCCAGCCTGCTCCTCTACGGCGAGAACCGCCGAGCCGTCCGGGGAGAGGCTTACCGGGTAGAAGCCAGCTGGCCCTAAATTTGGAAGCTTTTTAGGTTCACCGCCCGAGGTGGACATCTCTTCCATACCCTGGTACTCCGGGCTCGCCACGGCATAGTAAAGCCGCGAACCTTCCGTCCCGACCAGAAATTTGTACTTGCCGTCGTGGGTGAGCTGAACGTAATTCGAAACCTTCGGCGCGGGTCCGGGGCGGAGCAAGAGATAGGCGAGGCCACCAAGGACAAGCACAGTGATACCGGTTATTCCGGCGAACAACTTTTGTCGCCGAGTCCAGCCCTCGCTTTCCGGTCGGTGACTGCCTGTTGGCGTAGTGACCGCCGAGTCTGTCAGGGCCTCGAGCGCAAAGGCCAGATCGTGCGCCGAGTGGAAGCGCTGTTCAGAATTCTTTTCCAGGCAGCGATGCACAACACGCTGCAAGCCGGGCGGCGTAGTTGCGCTGATCTGCGAGAGCGAAGGCGGCTCTTCGTTCAAAATCGCCGTCATGGTCTCGGCAGAGGTTGGTTTACGGAACGGCTGCTTGCCCGAGACCATCTCGTAGAGAACGATTCCGAAAGCGAAGATGTCAGTGCGGTGGTCAACTATCTCGCCGCGTACCTGTTCGGGTGACATGTAGCCCGCGGTACCCAGCACCAGCCCCGGCTCGCTCCTTTGTGTGACAGTGGGCTCCTGACCAGAGGCGTCCTTCGTTGGGCCAAGCTTGGCCAGACCGAAGTCGAGAATCTTCACTCGTCCATCTTTGGTGATGAAGAGGTTTTCGGGTTTCAGATCGCGATGGACAATGCCTTTGTCGTGTGCCGCCGAGAGACCATGCGCGATCTGCACTGCGTAGTCGATAGCTTTGCGCAGTGGGATTGGCCCGCGACGGAGAGGTTCGCGCAGTGTGTCGCCGTCCAGCAACTCCTCGACCAGATATGACACTGTGCCGTGAGTGTCCATTTCGAAGATGGCGAGGATGTTGGGATGGTTCAGCGCGGCCGTGGCACGGGCTTCCTGCTCAAAACGCCGCAACCGGTCAGGATCGGAGGTCAGGTATTCCGGCAGGACTTTGATGGCGACGTCGCGGTCCAAGCGTTTGTCGTGTGCGCGGTAGACCTCTCCCATGCCGCCAGCACCTTGCGGGGAGCGAATTTCGTACTGCCCTAAGATCGTTCCGGCAGCCAGAGCCATAAGGGTGGGTGGATTATACCCCTGGGTTACCGCACCTTTATGCCTAAAAGGCTAGAAACGCGCGAGTTGGTGGCGAATCGAGAGCCATGCCCCTCATCCGCACCTCGGATATGTGTTGTAACATCGCCAAGTCACTCGTAATCCGGAGCTCGAGGTGCGTCGTGTGCAACCATCATGGCGGCGTTTGCGATGCACGAAAAACATCTGCCGTCCCTGCCGGGACTCGCATCTATTTTCATCTTTTACCCAGCGCTGAAGGCGCTCGCCTACGATCTTCCGTTCCGCAAGCGGGGACTCATTCTCTGCGCTGCCTTCGTCTAGAGCTGGCAGGTACTTTCGTTGTCACACGCGACTGTGATCTGTGCACTATCCCCCACTCCCCCCGCAGCGCTATTTTGGATGGGCGAGGACCATGGGACTTGTGTGTCTCTCGTCCGTTTCCGCTCATCGCGGGGCCGGGAGGCTGTAGACGCTCTTTGAAACTCAGACGGCGATGCCCTCACGTGTGTTAACGCTCGCGTTAACAGAGATTTCGCCCTTGTCGGGGATATTCGCGCCTAAGTCCTTGGCGCTCAAGATTTTTACCTTTAACTCCAGCCGAATCAAGATTTTGCAACGATCGCCGCAAAATCTTGATCCCATTGGGTTTATAGGTAAATTCTTATGCCGCAGACACTTACAGCCGCAGAAATCCTGCTAAGTCATTGATAATTGCTCGATTTTCCCATTTCTGACGATCGGAGGGGGGAGGGGGGTACCCATACTTGTAATACTTGTCATACTTTTGCAGCCAAGACTTCCCTTTGAGGCCGAATGCACCGATGATGCGGGATCGGTAAACATCTCGGCTTCATGAGCACGCCGCGGAGCGGGCTGTCTTTTCAGCCGGTCTTCAAGGCGCGGAAATACCGGCGGGCCTGGTGCACGTCTTTGGCGATCTGCTCGCGCAAGGCCTCCACCGAGGGAAACTTGATTTCTGGACGGACCCGCTTGAGGAAGAACAGCTCCAGCTCCGTCTGGGCGAGCAGCTCAATCGGATGGAAGTTGAGCAGGTGACTCTCGATGGCGAACGAGTCCGGACCGAAGGTGGGACGATTGCCGACATTGGTGACCGCGTCGAACAGCTCCGTGCCAATTCTCAGGCGCGAGATGTAGACACCATCGGCCGGCACCAGTTCATCGTAGCGGGCGAGGTTCACGGTCGGCACGGTGTACTTGTGTCCATAGCCGCGTCCGCGCCCAGGATTGGAGACGATGCTGAAGCATCTTCCCAGCAGCGCGCGCGCCTTGCCGACCTTGCCTTCGCCGATGAGTTTGCGAATCTCGCTGCTGGAGACGTGATGGCCGCGCAGAAGCATCTCGGGATAGATCTTCACCTCGAAGCCCATCTCCGAGCCGAAGCCGGCGAGCGTGTGCACATTTCCTTCCGCCTTATGGCCGAAGTGGAAGTTGTATCCCTCGTGGACCTCGCGCGCATGCAGCGCATCGGCCAGCACCTGCTGGGCAAAATCATGCGACGTCATCATCGAGAGATCGCGGGTGAACGGAAGCACCAGAACCGCGTCCACCTTGGTCTGCTCCAGCAGGGCGAGTTTGATACGCAACGGCGAGAGCAGCTTGGGCGCGTAGTCGGGCCGCAAGATACGCACCGGATGAGGCTCGAAGGTCACCACTACGGCCTTGCCGCCTAGTTCGTGAGCGCGCTGAGCCATGTGCCGCACCACTTCCTGATGCGCGCGATGCACGCCGTCGAAGTTGCCGACACTCACGACTGTCGGGCCGAGATCTGCCGGAACCTCTTCGAGATGATGGAAGACTTGCATGCAGTTGCAGTCCTAGAGATCGAACTCGAGCTTCAAGCCGTCATGCGCCAGACGAACATTTGGCGGCAGTGCTGCGTTGGTGCTCTGATGTGGCAGGTCATGCGAAATGTGGGTAAAGAAAGCCTGCCGCGGTTGCAGCCGTTCCACCAGTTGCAACGAGTTGCTCACGGTCGAGTGAGTGGGATGAGGTTCATGCCGAAGAGCGTCGAGAAACAGAATCTCCAGCCCGTGCAATTGCGCCATGGTTTCTTCCGGCACGGAGCTGAAGTCGGTAAGGTACGCGGCTTGGCCGAAGCGATAGGCTTCGATGGGCACATCGCCGTGCAGCACTACCAGCGGAGTGAAAGTCGCGCCAAACAGTTGCACGGGACCGTCCACCGGCTGAAGCTCCACTTGCGCAAGGCCGCCGTATTTGTAGTCGGCCTGGAAAATGTAGCGGAAGACGTTGCCCAGTACGCGCGCTGTTGTTTCGCTGGCGTAGAGCGGAATCTTGCCGCCGCCGGTGACCCGAGGAAAACTCAGCGGGCGCACGTCGTCAAGGCCAAGTATGTGGTCGGCATGACCGTGAGTGTAGAGAACGGCGTCGATCTTGCGGATGTGCTCGCGGATGGCCTGCTCGCGGAAGTCGGGCGTGGTGTCGATCAGAACGGTATGGCCGTCCCACTGCACCATGATCGAAGGACGGGTGCGGCGATCATACGGATCGGGCGACGTGCAGACGCTGCAGTCGCACCCGATCGTCGGCACTCCCATGGAAGTGCCGCTGCCCAGCACCGTAAGCGTAGCCTTCATCAGGCCTGGCCTTTGCCGCCGATGCCACCCTCAGGAGGATGCGTGAGGAGGTTGGTCACCTCCAGATAAGCCATGCGCAGCTCATACAAGACGTTCTGCAGCATGCTCTCCTCTGCCGGGGTGAGATTGCCCTTGGTTTTCGTCTGTAACAGGGCGAGCGTATCGATGGTTTGCCGGGCGCCCATCAGATCGACCTGCGGCTGGCCCCCTTGCGGAGCCGCCAGCCCAAGCTGCATCAGCGTGGACATGTAGAGCGAAGCGATGAATTTCTCGAAGGTAACCTCGAAGTCCTCGGCACGATGCGCCTGTCCCTGCTTGTGCAGCTCCTTGCGGATGCGGTCGTCGATCTCTTTGGTCGACTGCTTATAGGCGTCGGCCTGTTGCTGCTGCTCCTGCTCGCTGGGAGCCTGTCCGTCGAAGTCGTCGATGGGCGCATCTGGTGTCGCGGGAGGCGCGGGAGGAGGCACGGTCTGGGTTGCGGCTTGTTGAGAGGAGCGCTCTTCGTTGACCTTCTGCTGGGCTTCGGACTTCTCGCGCTCGCGTTCATAGCGGCGCTCTTCGTCTTCGACCACGTCCTGACGGAGCTCGCCTTCCTGACTGAAAAGGCGGCGATCCGTAACGGTGAATTCGGGCTTCTTTTCTTTATCTGGCATGATGATCTGTCTGACCTGTGGAGCGAAATATTTGCGTGAGAAAACTCGCTATCGCACGCACGGCTGGCCGTCAATACTCGAACGGCAATTCCCGCACGGTTGCGCTCTGCTCGCCGATCTGCACCGGCGTACCCGGAGCGGCGGCTTCCCGCCGCACATAACCCAATGCCACAGTGCGTCCGCCGGCCGGAAACGGAATGCGGGCGGAACTCGTTACTTCGCCGACGTCCTTGTCGCCAGCGCGAATTTTGGTTCCCGCCGCCACCGGGTTGCCCGAAACCTCGAAGCCAGCGAACGTGCGGTGAAGTATGGCGCGTGCGTGGATGCGCTCGACTATTTCCTGGCCGATGTAGCAGCCCTTGCTGAAACTCAAGGCGTGCTTCTGACCGGTTTCCTGCGGCAGATCGCGATCGCGCAAATCTGCGCCGTAAAGCGGCACGCCGCGCGCGATGCGGTAGAGCTCCAGAGCCTCGCTACCCAGCGGCGCCGCTCCTGCGAATTGCAGGATGTCCCATACCTTGTCGAAATTGTTCGGGGCAAACCATAACTCATAGCCATCAAAATGAGGTTGCACGTTACGTCCGACGGTAATGCCAAGATCGCGCCAGACCAGGTCCATCAATTCGCCTGGGTTAAGCTGCGACACATCAATCTCCAGCGATTTCAGCAGTTCTGCGGCGGTCGGTCCGAGTATCGCGACGGTCGCAAGCTTGTCGCTGATGTCGCCGACTTCGACGTCGTCCATGATGATGTAGCGCTCGAAGATTTCGCTGATCGCGGGAGCCTGCGCACGATCGGTCGCAACCAACAGATAGTCGCCGCGATTGTAGGCGACGAGGTCTCCTTGAATGCGTCCCTGCGCGTTGAGCAGAAAGTTGTACACGCCTTGGTTGTGCGCGAGGTCTCGGATATTGTTGGTGACCATGCCATTCAGCCAGCGAACCCGATCTTCTCCACTCAGCACCAACTTGGCCTGCCAGCTCGCGTCGATTATGCCCACTTTGCCGAGGAGCGCGCCAAATTCTGCCGCAGTATCGCCGAAAGACGAAACGGCCTGCGACCCGCGATAGTTGCCGAATCGGGCTCCAGCGCCCGCCAGCTTCTCTTGTGACGTAGTAACACTCATACGGAACCTTTGATTATAACCAAGCTGGAAAAGACGCAGGGCCGCTCTCACCGAACGAGTGCTAGTATTTTGCGGTGACTAACAAACGCATCGCGGTCGTGCCGGGCGACGGCATCGGCAAGGAAGTGATCCCCAGTGCTCTGGAAGTGCTTCGCGCCAGCGGAGCCACAGTGGAATTCACCCAATTCGATTGGAGCGCAGACCGATATTTGATCGACGGCACCACCATTCCGCCCGACGCCTTTGCCGTGCTGGCGCGCGACTTCGATGCGATCTTCGTCGGAGCGCTGGGCGATCCTCGCGTGCCCACCAATATTCACGCCAAGGAAATTCTGCTGGGCATGCGCTTCAAGATGGACCTCTACGCGAATGTCAGGCCGGTGAAATTGATCGACGCCTCGCTCTGTCCGTTGAAGAACGCCACGCCGGAGGACATCAACTTCACCGTCATTCGCGAGAACACCGAAGGTGTGTACATGGACATGGGAGGCAACTTCAAGTTCGGCACACGCGAGGAAGTTGCCACTCAGGAAGACATCAACACGCGCATCGGGGTCGAACGCGTTATCCGCTTCGCCTTCGAGTACGCTCGCCAGCAAAGCCGTGAGAAGGTGCTGATGTCCGACAAGTCGAATGTCATGACCTATGCCGGCGGTCTGTGGCAGCGTGTCTTCAAAGAAGTAGCGAAAGAGTACGCGGAAATCCAGACGCAGCACATGTACGTGGACGCACTGTGCCTGCAGATGGTGCGTGAGCCACGCTCGCTCGATGTCATCGTGACCAATAACATGTTCGGCGACATTGTGACTGATCTGGCAGCGGCGTTGCAGGGCGGGCTTGGCATGGCGGCCAGTGGCAACATTCATCCCGGATGCACCTCGATGTTCGAACCGGTGCACGGTTCCGCGCCTCCCATCGCCGGCAAAAACATGGCGAACCCGATGGGCTCGATACTGACTGGCGCGATGATGCTGGCGCATCTGGGGCTCGCGGAACCGGCACGGAGGATCGAGGATGCGGTTGCGGAAGCGGTCCGCGCGAAAAAGACGACGGCCGACGTGGGCGGATCGCTTGGCACCCGGGAATGCGCCGCAGGGATTGCCGAACGTGTCGCGCGAGGCAACTAGCGGCAGCCAGCCGACATCTGCAATACCTGCAATCAGGCCCGGACGAACTGAACATTCCTATTCCCTTTTGGCGTACGAAATTGCTGGGAATCGCTCCTGCGCCTGGTTTGTGTTTCTGAATACCGGGTGCTAACATCCGATTCTTGCAAGCTTTTCTTAAGGAGGCGATTATGGCGGATAACGACGGCAATGGTTTCTTGTGGTTTTTAGCAGGTTTGGGAATCGGTGCGGCAGTGGGGATTCTGTATGCTCCCAAGGCCGGCGATGAGACGCGGCAACGCATCCGCGATGCCGCTGGAGAGAGCAGCACGGTGGTGCGGGATCGCGCCCGCCAGGCCCGCGAGCAGGCCGGAACCTGGGTCGATAAAGGCCGTGAATATCTCAATCAGCAGCGCGAGCAGGTTCGTTCCGCCTATGAGGCGGGACGCCAGGCTTATCGTGAAGCCACGTCCGAGGAAGGCGAGAATGCGCCCAGCAACCCCTAGTTCGCGGAGGTTTCGGGCCAGGACAGAGACCAGACATGGATGACAAGCTAACCGTTGTTATTGCGGTGATCGGTGCAGCCGTCGTGCTGCAAATGCTGTTCCTCGGTGGAATGTTCTTCAGCATTCTCAAGCTCGGCAAGCGCTTGCAGGCAGTGTCGACTGACCTTGAGGCAAAGGTCTTTCCCTTGCTGGAGAGCGCGAAGCCTGCGCTCGAAAATCTGAAGAATCTCCAGCAGGAGGTAAAGGGCCTGCTAGAAGTTTCCCGGCCAAAGGTCGAGGTGCTTCTCGATAACGCTGCCGTCATCAGTTCGACAGCCCGCACCGACCTTGAACGCATTGACGTGACGGTCAACGATGTACTGGACCGCGTACGGCTGCAGGTGATCCGCGCCGACGAGATGGTGACGCGCACCATGGATAAGGTGGAAGAGACCAGCGAAAAGGTACAGCACACGGTGCTGTCACCCGTGCGCCAGGTTAGCGGAATTCTCTCGGGACTGAGCGCGGGCGTGAACACCTTCTTCAGCGGACAGAAACGGTCGCGCAATGGCGGTCCCAACGACGAGATGTTCATCTAACCCGGAATGTTTTGTGTGCAACGGGCAGCGCTAAGGCGCTGCCTTTTCTCTTTGCGAATGGCTGCATAAGACCCAAACAGCATTCCTTCAGCCGCAAACCTGCAATTCTCTTTGGTATCCTCGATCTATGATTCGATCGCCGAGCATTTGTGGAGTCGTTCTCGCGGCGGGCAGTTCCACGCGAATGGGCCGCGACAAGGCACTTCTTCCCTGGCCTCCCGGTTCCGAGGACGCGCCGGCGGTCAACACCTTTCTCGGCGCAAACATCGACCTGCTCCAGGCCTATTCCGACCTGGTCATCGTGGTTGCCGGAAGAAACGCCGCTGCACTCGCGCCGATCGTCTATTCCCACGGCGCGTTCCTGGTGATCAACCCTGCGCCGCAGCTGGGTCAGTTCAGTTCGCTGCGCGTGGGCCTGCAAGAAGTCCTCAGTCGCGGACGTGACGCGGCCCTGGTGGCACTGGTGGACCGGCCGCCTGTGCTGCCCGGGACGGTCCGCGACCTTCGCGATGCTTATCAGATGGCCGTGAATGAAATCTGGGCCGTGGTGCCCGAGATCGGCCGCGGCGATAACGTTGCGCATGGGCACCCGGTGCTTCTTGGGCGCGAAATGATCGAGGCGTTCCTGCGCGCACCGGCCGAATCGAATGCCCGAGACGTGGAACACACTCATCAGGCGCACATCCGCTATGTTCCGGTGCAAGACTCTCGCGTTGGGGTGAACGTCAACACGCCCGACGACTATCGGAAACTGCTGAACGCTGAGAGGATCACTTCGGGGACAGAACTTTGAGTTCGTCCGGCATCCGCAATAAATCGGCAGCGTTTGTGGAGTCGGTGCTCGCGCTGAAGCCGTCGATCGCGGTCTTCGATTGCGACGGAACCTTGTGGAGAGGCGACGCGGGAGCCGATTTCTTCTATTGGGAGATGAAACGCTGCCTTGTGACCTCTGAAGTCGCCGAGCGCTTGCGCCGACGCTACGAGCAGTATAGGACCGGCGAAGTCAGCGAAGAACAGATGTGCGGCGACATGGTCACCATGAATTGTGGCATCCCGCATCAAGAACTGGTGCAAGCTGCGAAGGAGTTCTTTGCCGAGGTGACTGCGCATCGCATTTTTCCTGAGATGCAGGAGCTGACGCGGCGTCTCGCCGAGCAACAATGCACTTTATGGGCGGTATCGTCGACCAATAGTTGGGTGGTCGAAGCTGGCGCGCAGCATTTCGGCATCCCCCCCGGCAGGATTCTCGCAGCCTGCGTTCATGTGGAAGATGGGAATGCCAGCGATCGCCTGATTCGTGTGCCGACGGACGAGCTGAAAGCCGTAGCCATTCGCGAAGTAATCGGCAGGGCGGTGGACGCGGTCTTCGGCAATTCCATACACGACTTAGCCATGCTGGAGATGGCGCGGCATCCGTTCTGCATCAATCCGAATCCAGACCTGGCGAAGACGGCAGAAGAACGTGGATGGCCGGTGTACTGGCCGGAAAACCAATAAACGCCAGCCTCGACCATCACAGGCGGAGGCATCCGCGGGACGGCACCGTCTCCGCAATGCCCGACAACCTGCCGCTACAGCGGCGTGAAGCTGTACACGTTGTCGAGCAGTTGCTGCTCGGGAACCGCGTATAAATCGATCCACCCTTCCAGCGGCAGCGAATCCACCGGCAGGTGATCGCGCCAGATGGAGAAGCGCAACCGGATGCGGCTTCCTTCTTCCGCGCCAATCAAGGCGAGCGGTACGCGCATCTCGAAAATCTCGTTCAGCGCGACTTCTACCCCATTGGTGTGCTGATTCCCATTGTCTGAGGAGAAGCTGGCCAGATTCTTGCGCTCGTCTCCGTTGGTAAGCGTCCATCGTTGCACCGAATCGCCCAGCGCGTCGGCCTGCAGCCGGTAGGAATCGAGCGGCGACTTGCGCTCGCTGGCGTGACGCCGCACCTCCAGATTCACAACCACGCGATAGGAGCCTTCGGGCAGGTGCTGGTGAAAGTCCAGGCGTCCGGAAACCGACACCGCATCGACACCGGCATAAACGGCGTCCAGCACGAAGCGTTTGCCGTGCATGGCACTGGTGCGCTGGTCAGAAGTGTAGCTGGCGGCGCCCATCCACTCGAAGTAGCCTGAGACGTGCCCGTCCACCCGGGCATGCACGTAAGCGGTCTGCGGAATGTAGCTGGGACGAGTCACGCCGCTGATTAGTGGCGTGTTCAACTCTTCCGGAGGCACGCCTTCGAGTGCATGGTAGACATTCGACAAATGCTTGCGATAAAGCTCGTCGAAGTCCTTGTCGTTGGCGGAATGATGTTCGGGACCGTACCACCAGTTCCAGTCGCTGCCCTCGGCGATGAGCAGTTCCTCCCATGCCAGCTCGCGCTGCGCAGGCGAGACCCGCTGCGCATTGCGCTCGTAATAGTCCCGCGCCTCCGAGAGCAGGTCCCAGGCGCGGTTGTCTTCGGGAGCGCCAATCCACACATTAAAGTTGGCATTGATCCACGAGCCCGGCACAATCCGTTCGAGTCGTCCGAAGTCCTCTTCCTTATGGCGGGCAATCGCCTCCGAAACCGTGAGCGCTTCGATCTCGGGGTCACGCTCCAGTCCGTCGTAGAAGCGCCGCAGAAATTCTCGACCTGACCGCGGATAGTATTCCCACGCATTCTCTCCATCGAGAATGATCGAGACCACCGCGTCTTTGCCCTGATTGAGCAGCGGTCGCGCCGATTCCTTGATGTTGCTGATGAGGTGATTAGCAGCGTCGGCGGCGGGCATGCCGGAGTAGACAAAGCCGATCAGGTCGGAGATGCAGTGGTCGCGAAAAACCATGTGCATCTGCGTGCCGGCTTTCTCATAGCGATAGATAGTGTGCAGGCGTTCCGCGCCTCCGCCGTGAAGACGGCCTGCGCTGTCACGCACAAAGTTATAGTCCAGGGAGCGCCCCAGCACCCCTTCGTCGGTGGCCATCCAGCGGATGCCCTGCTGATGCGCAAGCTTGATCGCCTCTTCCGAGACACTTCCCTCCGAGGGCCACAGACCCTGCGGCCGCTTTCCGAACTGCTCCTGGTGGAAATTGATCGCGCGCTCGATCTGCTTCATGGCGTCTTCGGGCCGGCGAAAGTGGCGCGTCGGCAGCGCCAAGACCCGGCGTCGACTGGCCTCCAACATTGCTGTCACAAAGCAGCGGCAGAATGGGATGGTAGAAGGGCGTAACGGACAGTTCGACCGAGTCGCGCGCGGCCGCCTCCGAATACGCAGGCAGCACCTTGCCCAGGAACTCCCGCTCCTTGGCGATGACGACTTGCTGATCCTCCACTGAAAACCCTTCGCCCTTTTCAATCACACGGGCGATCTCGGGATCGCTGAGGAAGAATTCGTCGAACCATACGATCTGCGAGAGCACTTGAAGATCGGCGTAGTCGCCGGTCTGGAAATAGGACTCCGGCCCCTCCGGACGGTCGTAGGTAGCACGATACCGCTCCCACAATTCACGGTAGCGGGGATAGCGGCCAATCATGTTCACCGGGTTGGCCTGGAAGAGATAGCGCAAGGCGAACTTGCGGTCCGCGGCCGTAAGTTCGTCGGCAGGCTTCGCGACCAGGTCGAAGAACGGGTCGCGCGCGCTTCCGGAAACGTAGTCCTGGATCTGCGACACCAACGACGGGACGAGGTTGAAGTTCTGGTGGACCTGGGGAAACTCCTCCAGCAGCTTCACCATTCCGTAGTAGTCCTTCAGCGCATGCAGTCGGACCCAGGGCAGGCGATACTCGCCTGTAACCATGTCTTTATAGAAGGGCTGGTGCATGTGCCAGAGCAACACCAGCCTGACCTTCGGAGAGTAAGATGTCATTTTGAATATCGTTATTCCTGCGGCTCAGTTGTCGTCAGGGTTGAGGCCAAATCCGAACAAGTGTAGCAGCCCAAGGGGTAAGAGTAACCTGTGAATAACTCCGCGTTATAACACATAGGTGGGAGAAGAAGGCCACCGGAGAGGCGGAACAGCAGAGCCATGCTGTTGACTGTGGCGCATCTCTATGCCGCGGCGCCGCACTTCCGCTAAACTAGAGTTTCGTGCGCATCCTGACCCGCTACATTCTGAAGGAAGTGAGCTCGCACGCCGTGATCGGCGTAGCCCTGTTCACTTTCATCATTTTCATGCGGGATCTGGGACGACTCCTGGAATTGATCGTCCGCAACAGCGCTCCGCTGCCTAGCGTTGCTGAAATCTTCTTCTTCACCCTGCCGACAACTTTCACGATTACGCTACCCATGGGCGTCCTGGTCGGAATTCTTATTGGGCTGAGCCGCCTGGCGGCGGACAGCGAAGTAACCGCGATCCGAGCCAGCGGCATGGGGGCAATGCTGTTTGTCCGTGCGGTTTCGATCTTCGCCCTCGCCGCCTTTGCAATGGGTTTGTTCAACAGTATTTACGTTGCTCCCCGCTCTGCCGCCGCGTTGAGTCAACTGCAGGACCGATTGAAAACTTCGCAAGCCTCGTTCGAGATCCAGCCTCGCGTTTTCTATGAAGAGTTCAAGAACACCGTACTCTATGTTCAGGACGCAGTCCCTTCCAAAGGACGATCTTTGTGGCGAGGCATCTTTCTTGCGGATGTCTCCGATCCAGCCTCGCCCAGGATCACTCTGGCGGAGCGAGGAGCCCTGCTCGCCGACTCCCCCGACAGGATGAGCTTCCACCTGGAAGAGGGTACGCAACAGGAAACCGTGCCCAAGGCAAAGGATCAGTATTCAATCACCACCTTCGAAACCACAGACATCCCTATCCAGGTTCCGAGTGCCACGGACCATTCGCCGCATGACTTGCTGCCGGTGACGGAGTTGACTTTGCCCGAACTGCTGAGTAACGCAGCGCGGGAGCGGCAAAACGCAGCGAAGCTGACCGTCAACGATCCTATGACGTCGTCTTACGATCTGCTGAAAGCGCGGTACTACGAGATTGAGTTTCACCGGCGCTTTGCCCTGCCCGCGGCATGCCTGGTCCTGGCGCTGGTGGGAATTCCGCTGGGGCTATCGGCGCGCAAGGGGGGAAAGAGCACCGGTTTTGTGCTGACCATCCTGCTGGTTTTCGTTTACTACTTCTTCTCCCTAACCGGCGTGTCGCTGGCTCGGCAAGGCAAGGTCTCGCCATTCTTCGGCGTATGGGCGGGCAACATTTTCTTTTTCGTCGCAGGGCTGCTTCTGCTGTGGCGTGTCGATCGCATGCCGATCGAACTGGCCAGTCTGACGGCGGCATGGAAGTCGCTGAAAGAGAAGTTCGAGCGGCTGCGCACAAATCGACTGAGCGGCTTCGAGGCGCCCAACCCGCGCGGAGTGTCGGTGAGAGCGAGGCGGCGTTTCAGCGCGCGCTTCCCCCTGATTCTCGACGACATGATCCTGCGGGACTTCTCCTTATACCTTGTAATGATTCTCACTGCAGCTCTTCTAATTGTGCTGGTCTTCACCTACTTTGAGTTGCTGACCGACATTGTTCGCAATAAGGTACCTGCACTAGTACAGGCTGAGTACCTGTGGAATGTAAGCCCATCGCTGATTTACGTGATCGCACCTTTGGCAGTCATGCTGGCTGTGCTTATCACCTTCGGCCTGATGCAGAAGTCAAGCGAACTGACAGCCATGAAGGCGACCGGAATCAGCATCTATCGAGCTGCACTGCCAGTCATTATGCTTTGTGGGGTTTTCGCCCTGGCCCTCTTCGTGTTCGATCAGCTATACATCCCGCACACTAACAAGCGGCAGGAAATTTTGCGCAATGAGATCAAAGGCAAGCCTGCGCAAACCTACCTCCAGGCCGACCGCAAGTGGATTTTCGGGCAGAGCGACGAGATTTACTATTACCAAGTCTTTGACCCCGACACCAATTCGTTCGGCGGTGTGAGCGTCTTCGAATTTGATCCGAAAACGTTCCAATTGAAACGGCGTATCTATGCCGAACGAGCTCATTGGGAAGACAGCTTGAAGAAGTGGGTCTTCGAACAGGGCTGGGTGCGCACTCTCAACGGCGCTTCGATACTGGATTATCGCACCTTCGACGTGGCCACGTTTAATGACCTGCATGAGGATCCGAGCTACTTCAAGAAAGAAGTAAAGCAATCTGCAGAGATGGATTACGAAGAGTTGCGGCGGTACATCGCGGACTTGCAGCAGAGCGGCTTTGACACCGTTCGTCTCAAGGTTCAGTTGCAGAAGAAGATCGCATATCCGCTGATCACGTTGGTGATGGCGGTCCTGGCATTGCCGTTTTCTGCTTCGGGACGTCGAGGGGGAGCCTTGGCCGGCGTCGCAATCGCAATCGGAATCGCCATCGTGTACTGGGTCACGGCGGGGCTGTTTGAAGCTATGGGAAATGCTAATCAACTTCCTGCGTTGCTGGCCGCCTGGGCGCCTGATTTTATTTTCGCTCTCGCGGGAGGATACATGCTGCTGAGGGTACCCACATAAATTCGGCTGTAACTGGTAAGAGTCGCCCCTGTGTCAGCCGCATCTAACTGGCTCTTAACGAACGACAGCTTTTCCATGTTCAAGAATCTGCGACCGCTGTTCCCTTATCTGCGCAAATACCGCGCCACCTTTGTCATCGGCGGCGTGTGCGTTCTGCTGAATAACAGCGTTTGGATTCTCTTTCCCCTGGTGCTCCGCTTGGCCATCCACGGCCTGAATACCGGAGTTACGATACCCAAACTGGGCAGGTATGCGGCAATGCTCCTCGCAGTGGCCGCTGCCAAGGCGATTTTTCAATACCTGACCCGGTGGATCCTGATCGGGGTCTCGCGCGAAATTGAGTTCGACCTGCGCAATGACCTGTTCACCCACCTGGAGCGCCTGTCCTACAGCTTTTATCAGCGCACCCGCACCGGCGATATCATGGCGCGGGCCACGAACGACCTGAACGCCGTGCGTATGCTGGCCGGCCCCGGCATCATGTATACGGCGAACACTGTCGTATTCACCGTTGGCGCGCTGGCCTTCATGCTCAGCATCAGCCCGCGGCTGACGCTATACGCTTTCCTGCCGCTGCCCATCGTCAGTATCGTAGTGCAGTACTTCGGGCGCAAGATTCACGAGCGGTTCGAGCGCATCCAGGCGATGTTCTCCGAGATCTCCGCGCGTGCGCAGGAGAATTTCTCCGGAGCACGGCTGGTGCGCGCCTACGTCCAGGAGCGCTGGGAGATCGAGAGTTTCGAGCGGGAGAACGAGGAGTACATCGCTCGCAGCCTCAAGCTGGTGCGCCTGATGGGCATGCTATGGCCGACGCTCGAAACACTGCTTGGTGTCGCCCTGGTCATTGTGCTGTGGCTGGGTGGCCGCGAGGTCCTGCAACATCGAATCGATCTTGGCGACTTCGTTGCCTTTAATACCTACATGGTGCAGCTCACCTGGCCGGTGATTTCCCTGGGCTGGGTAATCAATATTTTCCAGCGTGGCACGGCTTCGATGGCACGCATCGAGAGCATCCTGGCAGAAAAGCCTGAAATCACCGATGATGGCGTGCCAGCCCACTACGTTCCGACCGAGGTTTTCGGCGAGATCGAGTTTCGAGACCTAACGTTCCACTACGGACAAACATTGCTCGCGGCTGAGAAAGGTCAGGGGCTTTCACACGGTGACGAGGCGGTGCTCCGAAACGTCAATCTGCAGATTCCTGCCGGAACCAGCCTGGCCATCGTGGGCCCGACGGGGTCGGGGAAGTCTACGCTGGTATCGTTGATTCCGCGAATCTACGACGCGGCGCCCGGTTCGGTGCTAATCGATGGACGTCCCGTGAGCGAGTTTCCGCTCGAAGTCTTGCGCAGGAATATCGGATTCGTGCCGCAGGAGACTTTCCTGTTCAGCGACAGTATCCGCGAGAATATCGCCTTCGGCGTGCAGGATGCGACCGATAAAGAGGTTCGCCGCGCCGCCGAAGCCGCCAACATCGCAACAGAGATTGAGGGCTTCCCGCAAGGCTACGACACACTCGTTGGCGAACGCGGTATCACGCTCTCGGGCGGCCAGAAGCAGCGCACGGCCATTGCCCGGGCGGTCATCCGCAATCCCAGGATTCTCGTGCTCGATGATGCTCTGGCCAGCGTCGATACCCAGACCGAAGATCGCATCCTCAATGAGCTGCGCGAGATCATGCAGGGCCGCACCACCATCTTCATCTCCCATCGGGTTTCAACGGTGCGTAACGCCGACCGGATCGCGGTACTACATGACGGCGAGATCGTGGAATACGGTACCCACGAAGAACTCATCGAGCGCAACGGCTACTACACCGGGCTCTATAACAAGCAGTTGCTGGAAGAAGAGTTGGAGACGGTCTAGCCGACTGGCCTGTGTCCTGTACCCGGGAACTTCGCCAGCACAGCCCGCAGCGCGTCCACCGCCAGATGTGCCGCGTGTCCTGATTCGGGCGGCAGACCGCCGACCACGCGGACCACGTCTTCCTTTCTGATTGCTCCGGCTTCTGCCACCGACTTCCCTCTTGCCAGCTCTGTGATGGCCGAGCCGCATGCCATCGCGGGTACGCATCCCTTGGCGCGAAATCGAATCTCGCCGATACGGCCGCTTTGGAACTTAACGAACAACTCCAGAATGTCACCGCAGGCGGGATTCTCGACCTGCACGCTGGAGCCCGCATCCAGCAGTTCGCCAGTGTTGCGCGGGTGTTCGAAATGGTCGAGTAGTTCAGGCGAAAACATGGTCCGGACAGGAACAGCGACCGTCGACGATCGCCTCGTTTATCGAATCGGCGCTCTCGTCCTTCGTATAATCGAAGAGCGTGGCTCCCTCAGATTACACTCCACGGCGTGTCGTGTCGCTACAACCAAGCGCCACTGTGACGTTGCGCGACCTGGGCTTGCTCGACCGTATTGTCGCCTGTACCAAGTACTGCGCGGATGTTTGCCCAGAGGTCGCTGACGGTTCGAAGGTCATCGTCTCCGACTCATGGACAGCGCAGGCCGAGCAAATCACGGCCGCGAAGCCTGATCTCGTTCTGGCCTCAGTTCCCTATCAACTGGAAGCCGTGGCGCAGATACTCAAGGCTGGCGTGCGTTTCCTCGGACTGGCTCCACGAACCCTGGCAGACATCTACACCGACATTGCAGCCATTGCCGGCATCATGGGCGCATCGGAGCGCGGCGACGAAGTGATTGGCACCATGCGGCGTGCCATTGATGACGTCCGCCAGCGAGTGGCCGGTTCGGCAACGAGGAGGCCGAAGGTCTTCTGCGAGGAATGGGGAAAACCTATCATCGCCTCGCAGCCCTGGGTGGCCGAACTAGTGGAAGTCGCGGGCGGCGACTGTGTGGTTCCGCATGGAAGCACGCTGGAGCCGGAGGTGATTGCTTCGAGGCGGCCAGACATTCTTCTGGCGGCATGGTGCGGCGCTGGAGACCGCGTGCCTCTGGAGAAAATCGTCGAGCAGCGGAGATGGTCGCATCTGCCGGCCGTGCTCAACCGTCGTGTCTTCTGCATCAATGACGAACTGCTGAACACTCCGGCGTCGAGCCTGATCGGCGGGTTGCATGCAATTGCTTGGGCTCTCCATCCGGAGCTATTTCCACGGCCCGAGGGGATACGGCAGATGCAGTCTCTGTGATCTAATAAATCGCTATGGCGACGAATTATAGGCAACTGGAAAGCGAACTAGACGAACTGGCCGCTGCGGCGGAAAGCGTCGACGACCTGATGAGCATCATCGTCGGACGCCTGCAGGAACGTTTGCTCCATTTCAATTGGGTCGGGTTCTACATGATCGAGAAGGGCCGCCCAGGAGAAGAACCTACCCTCGTGCTTGGCCCATACGTCGGGTCGGAAACACCGCACAAACGAATTCCCCTCAACCAGGGAATCTGCGGCGCCGCAGTCTCCTCCGGCAAGACTCTGGTCGTTAACGATGTGAATGCTGATCCTCGGTACTTAGCCTGTTCGATTGAGACAAAGTCCGAGATTGTGGCGCCGGTGTTCATGAACGGCGCAGTTATCGGCGAATTGGACATCGACAGCCACGTTCCGTCAGCGTTTAGTGAAGAAGATCGCCAACTGGTGGAGCACTCCGCCGCGTTGGTGGGCCGCTATCTGGAGAAAACGACCTAGGGCATCGGCACGAGTTAACTCTTGCAGCGAGGCAAGACTTTGGTAAAGGAAGTTGTGGCAGCATTGATCGTTCGAGGCGATGAAATCTTATGTTGTCAGCGCACGCGATACCAGGCACTGCCACTCAAGTGGGAATTTCCTGGCGGCAAGGTTGAGCCGGGAGAGGAACCGATGGCGGCAATCCGGCGGGAACTGGAAGAGGAACTGGGAATTATCGCCGAGATCGGTCCCGAGGTTGCGCAGTTGCAGCACGTCTACCACAACGGAAACGCGGTGCACCTGCAGTTCTTCCTGGTCCAACGCTACGAGGGGGAACTGCAGAACCGCATTTTCCGGGAGATTCGCTGGGTATCCCGGCAGGATCTTCCCACTCTCGACTTCCTTGATGCCGACCACGAACTGGTGCAACAGGTTGCCGCAGGAAAGCTGCTCTAGGTTCCGCCCCTGCCGGTCGCAAACCACGCAATCGTAAGCCCGATCATGATGATCGTCGTTGCCCAGGCGATGGCGTTGAACCAAGTTCCGTTCACGTGCGGTCCCATCAACTCGCTCTTGTTGACCAGCAGCAGCATGAAGATCAATACGAACGGCAGTACGATCCCGTTCACCACCTGCGAGAGAATGCTGATTTTGACCAGCGGAATATTGGGCAGCAGAATCACGGCCGCGCCGCTGATCAGTAGCAGCGTGTAGAGCCAGTAGAAAACCTTCGCCTCGCCGAACTTGTGGTCGAGTCCGGATTCGAAACCCAGGCCTTCGCAAACGGTGTAGGCAGTTGAGATAGGCAGAATGGAAGCAGCAAACAACGAGGCGTTGAAGAGTCCGGCAGCGAACAGGATGTAGGCGTACTCGTTGGCCAGCGGGCGAAGCGCCTGCGCAGCATCGGCTCCGTCCCGAATCTGGTGAATGCCGTGGACATAAAGAGTCGCCGCACACGCCACCACGATGAACCACGCCACCACATCCGTAAACAGGCAGCCAATGATTACATCCCATCGCGAGGCTTTGTATTCGCGCGGTGTGATTCCCTTCTCCACGATGGAGGACTGCAGATAGAACTGCATCCACGGCGCGATGGTAGTTCCCACGACTGCGATGATCATGTAGAGGTAAGCAGAGTCGTGAAAAGCTGCTCCCAGCGGAGGCTTAAAGGTGGCGACGAAAGCTTCCTTCCAACTAGGTCCGGCCAGCACTCCGGCAATGATGTAAGCGAAGTAGAAGAATGAAGCCGCAAGAAACACTTTCTCAACGCTCTTGTACGTGCCCTTCACAACCAGAAGCCAGACCGCCAGGGCTGCCGTCGGCACGCTGATAAAGCGAGAGATGTGAAACAGTTCGAGGCTGCTGGCCACGCCTGCAAATTCTGCTACCACGTTGCCGAAGTTGGTAATGACCAGCGCCAGCATCATCCAGAAGGTCACGCGGAAGCCGTATTCTTCGCGGATAAGGTCGCTCAGGCCTTTGCCAGTCACGGCTCCCATGCGCGCCGACATTTCCTGCACGACCACCAGCGCGACGGTCATGGGAATCATGACCCACAGCAACAAGTATCCGAACTGCGCGCCGGCTGCGGAGTACGTGTAAATGCCGCCGGCATCGTTATCGACATTGGCGGTGATGAACCCGGGACCGATGACGGCCAGGAACATCAAGAAGCGGATTCTCCAGAGTTTCAGCCGCCGGGTTTCAGACATGACGAAGACTAACGGTGAGATCGAAGAGCCAACTCAGAATAAACGCAGCCGTCGAAATGCGCCAACCCCGAATCGACGTTCCGTAGAGAACTCGCCTAGAGCTTCGCGCGCAACATATTGATGACATCGTCAGCGGTGATCACGCCAGTAAGGATGCCGTCGTCATCAATAACCGGCAGGGTGAGAAGGTTGTACTTGTCGAAGAGTTCGGCCACTTCCTTCTCGTCAGCTCCAGGATGGATGGTTGGAACGTGCGCCGTGCTCAGGGTTATCAGCGGAGTGTCGGGGGCAGCGAGCACAATCTTGGCCAGCGGAACCGCACCCAGCAGCTTTTCCCGGTCTCCAATCAGGTAAATCGTGCTCATGCTCTCAAGGCCGCCTTCAAAGTTGCGCAGCATCTCAACCGCATCGGAGACCTTGGAGCCCGGCTTCAGCGCCATGTATTCGGTCGTCATACGCCCGGCCGCAGTGTCCTCTTCGAAGGTCATCAGCCCGCTGACTTCCGCGCGCTCCTCCGGCTGCATTTCCGTCAAGATTTCCTGCGAAGTCTCGGGCGGCATGTCGCCTAGCAGATCGGCGGCCGCGTCCGGATCCATCTCCTCGACGATGTCGGCAGCGCGGTCGGAATCGAGTGAGCTCAGAATCGAAACCTGCAGCTTGGGATCGATCTCTTCCAGTGTTTCCGCTGCGACTTCCTCATCCAGCGTCTCGAACACGGCCTCGCGCTCAGCCGGGGCAAGGTCTTCGACGATGTCAGCAATATCGGCGGGATGCAGTTTCGACAAGCGATCGAGCGAGATCTTCAGCTTGATACGGCGAGCCGGATCAACTTCGATGAGGTCGACGAACTCCCAGGGAATCATCCGTGGCGGAATCTTTCCCAATAGACTGTGCAACGCCGCCGCAGGAACAACTCCCTTCAGCAGCCGCCGTACAGCGCCTCGCGCGCCGACGTCAACCGCCCCGAGCTTCAGCACGACGTGGTCGTGGCCCGTTTCCTCATGGATGTCGACGTCGTTAACCCGCACGACTTTCCGGCCGTGCACGTCGATGATCTGCTGGTCGAGGAGGTCGCGTTCCAGCAGCAGCATGCCTTCGCCACCGACGTAAGGAGCCCATTCCGACGCGTTCAGGCCCACTCGAACACCGCCGTTGATGGAGGTAACGTTCTGGGTCGCGAGCAGCCAGCGGCCTTTGCGAGTCTTCACGATCAACGCGGCGATCCGGCTTTCGTTCTCCTGGGGAACCATCGCCAGCTCCCACACTTTGCCGGCAGCCGCGGTCCCGGACGGATCGTAGACGGGCGAGCCCAACAGTTCGGAGAGTGCAAGCGAAGGCATTATTCTGAATATATTCGATGGCCTGAGAAATGGTGAGGGAAATCAGCGGCGGCGGCCATCAACACGTCGCTTTGCCACTCGTCAACAACTCTGCGAGACTGAATCTATGCTGTCCTTGACTCGTCAGGCCATTCTCTTCGACCTGGATGGAGTGCTGGTCGATTCCACGCAATGCGTCACTCGCATATGGAAGGCGTGGGCGCGCGAGCACGGTCTTGATCCCGATTATGTGGTGCATGTCGCACACGGGCAGCGCACGGTCGAGAGCGTTCGCACGGTCGCACCGCATCTGGACGCGCAGGCGGAAGCCGACATCATCGAGCACCGCGAGATCAACGACACGGAGGGTCTGCGCGTGCTGCCTGGAGCCAGGGAGCTTCTCGAGTCGTTGCCCGCCGATCGCTTCACCGTCGTGACTTCGGGCACGCGGCAGCTTGCCACTCGGCGGCTGGAAGTTGCCGGCCTCAAGGTTCCGCCGCGCATGATTACCGCCGACGATGTCTCGCGCGGCAAACCCGATCCTGAACCGTATCTCGCCGGCGCGGCGCTGCTCGGCTTCCCGCCCGAAACCTGCCTCGTCTTTGAGGACGCGCCTTCGGGCATTCGCTCGGCGAAGAGCGGCGGCATGACGGTAATCGGCGTTCCGACCACGTACGAGCGCAAGGAACTCGCGCAGGCCGACTTCATCATTCCATCGCTGGCTGTGGTTTGCGCCACGCTCCAGAGCTTGTCCAAACCTGCGCTTCTTATCGATATCCTGACAGACGCAGCGGCGCAAACATAGTTTCGCCCGGCGCTGCATCTGCTTCGGTTCTCTCAGCATCTGAGTACTCGCACCGCTGCGGCGTGCCTGCGAACTATTGTGCTCTTCTGCAGCGGGAGTTTCTCCTGCGAGGTATCTTTCATGCCAGGTTTCATTGCCAACGTAGAGGAAATCCGCGCGCGCGCCGCGCAGAAGATCGAGGAAGGTCCGGTCACCGAAACCTATGAGGGCGACGTTGAGCAGACGATTTCCATCCTGAACGAAGCGCTCGCCACCGAAATCGTGTGCGTGCTTCGCTACATGCATCATTACTTCATGGCGACCGGCGTTCACGCCATGAGCGTGCGCGACGAGTTCAAGGAGCATGCTGACGCCGAGCGCAAGCATGCCGATGCGATTGCCGACCGCATCCAGCAACTGGGCGGCAAGCCTGATTTCAATCCGGCGTCGCTGGTGAAGCGCTCCGCTTCGCAGTATGCCGAAGGCAAGTCTCTGTCGGACATGATCAAGGAAGACCTTATCGCGGAGCGGATCGTGATTGAGGTTTATCAGCAACTGATTCGCCACTTCGCTGACAAGGATCCGACGACGCGCGTGATGATCGAAGGCATTCTGCGCGACGAAGAGGAGCACGCTGCCGATCTTTCCGACCTGCTGTTCATCACCGATCCTTCGTCGGGAGAGATGGAAGGCGAAGATCCTGGAACGCATCCGCTCGACATGCATCGCGACGAGCGTTCGCGCCAGCAGAGTCGCAGCAGCCGCGAATCGCTGTCATCCGAGCAAAGCCGGCAGAAGAGCTCGCATCACCGCGAGGTCGACATTCCGGCGACGCCACGCGCGGGCGGCGGCGAGAAAGAGCCGCGGCAGCCACAACTCCGCGCCGATGCTAACGAAGAAGGCGTGGGAAACCTGATCAGCCGCGACAAGACAAAGCTGGAACGCGGCATGCAGAAAAATAAGAAAGAGCAGAAAACCGCGGGACGCAACGGAAAGAATCGCAAACATCGCGCCGCCTAGCGCGCAACCTTAGAGTTGCGCAAGTTCGAAACAAACAGAAGGTAGTGCCGGCCTTCAGGCCCGCATCAGCTGCTCCTTTTGATATTGTTTTCCGCCCAATGACACTCCAGCGGAGCGGCGTTGGACGGAAGACCTGCGCGCAGCCAATCTGCCCGACGATCCCGTTGCCTCTAGTTCCTTATGTTCGCCAGCAACTGCTCGACTTCCGCTTTCTTGTCGGCGGTCAGCGAGAGCAGCGGCAGGCGCACCGGGCCTCCATAGCAGCCGTTGAAGTCCATGGCGTACTTCACTCCCGGAATCGTCAACTCGCTGACGATGCGCTGCGCGGCCTTGGCGATACGCTCCTGCTTTTCGCGAGCCAGCGCTGCGTCGCCTTCTTTCCATGCGGCATAAATCTCGTAGCACGCGGTGGGAGCGCAATCAGCGAAGGCGAGGATGGCACCCACCGCTCCGGCTTCGAGTGACGGATGCAGTTTGTGCGCCGCGCCCACCAGCACCTGGAAGCCGACTTCCTTTTGCCGCGTCTTCAATCCGCCGACGACCTTCACCGCCGCCGACGAGGGTTTCGCCGGCGCCTCGCCGGAGAGCGCGCCCACCGGCACCAGTTGGCCGCCATCTTCGCTGGGAGCCGGCGCCGACGCCGCTTTGAGCATGCGGGCGGTAACTGCCGCGAACGTCTCGCTGACGGTGGCGCTGCGCTTAATGTGGCGCGTGCCTTCCACCATCTTCTGCACCTTCTCGATCGAGCCCGACGATTCCTTAATGCCGATGAGGTTGGCGTGCTCGGCCAGCTCAATCACTACCTCGGCGGGGATGTCATAGCCGGTCGCCTGCGGAAAGTTGTAGATGATGACCGGGAGCGGCGAGCGGTCGCAGACGAAGCGGTAGAACGCCAGCGTATTGGCGGGCGCGGTCTGCGCCTTGTAGTAATGCGGCGTGCGCACCATGGCGATGTCATAGCCGAGTTCGTGGGCATACTCGGTCAGGCGCAAGGTCTCGATCGCCGACTCGATGCCGGTTCCGGCCACCAGCACTTTGTCATTGGCCGCCGATTCGCGGACCGAGCGCAGCACCTCGCGGCGCTCTTCATCGCTGAGCAGGATGGCCTCGCCGGTCGAGCCCAGCACGACAATTCCAGCGGTCGGCGTGCGCGAGTAATGCTCGACATTCTGTTCGAGCTTGCGGAAGTAGATCTTGCCGTCCGGATAGAACGGCGTGGTAATGGGAGGAAAGATTCCGTGTAGAAGCATGTCAGTTTCTGCTCGCCAGTTGTCCGTTATCAGTGTAGCGCGTTGGATTCGCAGCAATCGCAAACTGAACGATCTTCGCCAGTCGCGACAGCTCGAGGTCGAAGACTTCGGCGATTTCGGGCAAAGGAAATCCGTCGGAGACGGCGCGCAAGACTGCATTCAGCGGAGCGTCTGACTCGCGGAGCATCCAAAGACGATCCTGGCCATCGTCCAGGAGTTCCACCTCTGGACATTTCGTCCAATCCAATCGGAGCGCCTGCCTGAGCCAGTCCGGCGCAAGCGACAAGGACAGGGGTGGAAACTCCGGCGGTGCGGACGGTTTCGGCCCGGGTGCTTTGGCCGGACGGTCAGCGTGAGGCTGGCTGTGGAGTTTCTCGGCCCATGCGTTAAACGCTTCGACCACGGCCTTCTGCAGGGGCAAACCTTGTTTGGCGGCAAACGTCTTGATGCGTCGCTTCTCGGCCGGGGAAACACGGACCTGGAGCAAGATTCTTTCCTCTTTGGGCATTCTGCTACCCCCCTCTCTCTTTGGCCGTGGACGTCGATTTAACGCACCAATCTCGATGCAACTTATTTAATTTGTGTAACTTACGCCGATTTTCGTCAATACATACAATCCATACAAGTCATACAGGCGTGAGTCATACTTTTCATACTAGTAATACAGGCCGCCCGGGCGTGCCTTTGGCCCGGAGACACTCATCCCTTGGCCTCGCCGTGGCAGAAGATATCGTGCGCGGAGCGTGGGTGAAAGGGCGTGCGTCACACGAGGCTGTGATAAGCAGTTGTCAGTTGTCAGTCGTCGGTTGTCGGTTGGGAGGCGTCTGTTCCTGGGGCAGGCATTATAAAAGGGCACGCGGCAGATGTAGCTCGAGATTCTCTCCTACGTTGAAGTGTCATCCCGACCTCCCCCCCCGTGGAGGGACCTGCAATTTCCGACCCAGGCACCAGGCTGGCGCTGGGCGGGGTGACCCGGCCATGCATACTCTCACATGGGTGCCCCCTTCTAGAAGCCGGGCGCGAGCGCACCAAAGAAGTTCGGAGAAAAGTGAAGAGTAGTTCCGAAATGGGAATTCACCCTGATCTTTGCGGCTGTGGCACCAATGTTCCATTGACAAGCCGCAACCTGCCTATATAGTTCTCGCAATTCCCGCGTTCGGCTTTTAGCATGTCCCGCCGCGCCACCGCGACCTTCCTGCTAGAAAGCCACGACAGGAAAGGTCTGTCCTCGGCTCTCTGGCCCGGTTGTCGAGCCAATGTTCCGGCTGCAACCCTTTCTTCGGGCATATCAAAACTCTTAAATCTTAAAGAAAGGCTGTCATGCTCACTAAACGCGTGTCGATGGTAATCGCCAGTGTCGTCATGATCGTCGGTATAGGCTCTAGCGTCACAGCCCAATGCGGCCGAGGTCTGCTTAATAAGTCGTTGATAGATTGGTCGCAGTTTCACTTCGACCTCTGCCACACAGGCTACAACCCGTATGAGCATATTCTGAGCCCGACCACGGTCGGGAACATCGTTTTACAGTGGAAGTACACGGCGCTGGGTTTTGTCAATTCTTCGCCGGCGGTGGTCAACGGTATGGTGTACGTCGGATCCAACGACAGCAGCCTTTACGCGCTGAACGCCAATACGGGGGCGCTCCTGTGGAAGTACACGACGGGAACTTCAGTATTTGTCATCACTTCTTCGCCAGCGGTGGCAAACGGTGTAGTGTATGTCGGGTGTAGTGACAATAACGTGTACGCGCTGAACGCCGCTACAGGAGCGCTCCTGTGGAAGTACACGACGGGAAATGATGTCCTTTATTCGCCGGCGGTGGCCAATGGTGTGTTGTACATCGGGTCTTGGGACAGTAACCTGTACGCCCTAAACGCTACTACGGGCGCCCTCCTGTGGAAGTACACGACGGGAAATTTTGTCGATTCTTCGCCGGCTGTGGTCAACGGCGTGGTGTACGTCGGCTCGGATGACGGTAACTTGTATGCCCTGAACGCTACTACGGGCGCCCTCCTATGGAAGTACCCCACGGGAAATGTCGCTTCCGGTTCTTCGCCTGCGGTGGCAAACGGCGTAGCGTACATCGGGGGTGGTGACGACAACGTATATGCCCTGAACGCCTCTACAGGAGCATTTCAGTGGAAGTACACGACAGGATACGGAGTTTCTTCTTCGCCGGCAGTGGCCAACGGCGTGGTATATGTCGGGTCCGGTGACGGTAACCTGTACGCCCTGAATGCCAGTACGGGAGCGCTCCTTTGGAAGTACACGACGACACCAGATTATCCTGTCGTTTCTTCCCCCGCGGTGGCCAATGGCGTGGTGTACGTCGGCTCTTATGACAAGAACCTGTACGCGCTAAACGCTTCTTCGGGAGCGCTCCTGTGGAAGTACACGACGGGAAGTCAGGTCTATTCTTCTCCGGCGGTGGTCAATGGCGTGATGTATATCGGGTCATTTGATAACAATCTATACGCTTTCCACCTTCCGAACCAGTGAGATCGAAACGTGCCTTGACTCCTTTCGACACTAGCTCCTGACCTGTGCGCCGCTAAGCATGAAGTTAGAAGAAGGAGAGTATGAACAGCCCCCCGGGCTCACGCCCGGGGCTAACTTCAGTTCCGCCCTTTCGGGCTGGACTGTCGCTGGATGATCTCTTGCGCTGACCTTGATTCGGTCGTCTTTCCGGCCAAGGCCTCCAGGCCGCGTGGAGGAAGCCGCTGTTTGCCGGCAGTGTACAAATGGCAAGGAAAGCAGGTTCCTCCACGCGGGGCTAGAAGCCCCTTAGTCGGAATGACGACTCAAAGTATTCGCACGGGGCTCCGCCGTGCCCCACACATTCGCGATTTTCGAATGTGTGGGAGATTAATGGCCTGTCTGACGCGACCTCGAGATCCATGACTCCTCCTTCCCACTCATTCCAAAGACAGGAATGAGTGGGGCACCCGCCTAGCATTCGACAGGGCGGAGATTTTCGAATAATGTGCCATCCCTGAAGGGACTCGGATTTATTAACGCCGGGTACCCAGGGCTCACGCGCTGGGCTACGATTGTGGCGCCCTTCGGGCTGGGGTATGCCGCGCGTCATGTGCCTCACGGAGAGGCACACACGAATCTAACAGGGAGAATATCCAATGAAAGAAAACGTGATGTTAACCATCGCGTCTCTGCTCTCGATCCTCTTGCTGACGCTTCACATTACGGACGACATTGTCCGTGGGATATCGAAGGCCGAGCCCTCAAACATTGCATTGGCCGTTCTCGTGGTGTTGCTGTACGGGACGCTGGTGCTCGCCGAACGGCGATCGGGGTACGTCATCATGCTGCTCGTCGGATTGTTCGCGGCAGCCATGCCCGTCATGCACATGAGGGGGGCACATTACGGCGAGATCGCCAAATCCCACCGGCGGCTTTTTCTTCGTCTGGACACTCTGGGCGCTCGGCGGGCTCGGGGGCTTCACCTTCATCCTCGCGGCGCGCGGACTGTGGAGTCTGCGACGGGGCCAGCCACGGTAGTCCATCTGGATTCTTGGCCGGGCCCCCCGCCGAAGCCGCAATACTCGCGAACGACAGGTCTCGACGCTCGGTACTGCGGTCCAAAGACGATCGGTGTCGCCGGCTGAAGCCGACTCGGGATTTTCTATTCCCCCCTACCCAGCGCTGAAGCGCTGGGCTAAGCTATTCCGTCCCTGCGGGACTGTTTCCTTGGCGCTGCGTTCGACTGCCGCGCACCGAGCTGAGTTCTCTGAGCCCACTTCAGTTTCGCCGCTTGCGCGGCTGGATTGTCGCGGGACGATCTCTTGCGCTGGCCTGATTCCTCAATCGTCATTCCGACCGGAGCGAAGCGGAGTGGAGGAACCTGCTGTTTGTTGGGAGTATGCAAACGCGAAGTACAACAGGTTCCTCCACGCGGGGCTAGAAGCCCCTTGGTCGGAATGACGACTCAAAGTACAGCGCGGGGCGAGAGAGACTGTGTCGCGAGTGGTGTCGCCGCTACGCGGCTCTCACATTTTTCCCACTATTACCCCGGTCTTACGAGGCTGTTACGAAACTCCTTGCCGATGATTGCGAACGTAGCTTTTGTTCCACTTTGCCCACGGCGCGGGTGGTGCAGACCCGTTCAGAGGTCGAGTATGCAGCTGAGTTTTGGCCAGTTTGTTCCACCGGAGTCATGGCACGACGAGTTTCGTAACAGCCTCTTACGACCGGGGCTAACTGCAATTCCGCCGCTGCGCGGCTGTTTTGTGCAGGGATCAATGGTCTTTACTCCACCGCGCATTCTCATTCGCGGTTGCGACACAGCCTCTAGGAGCTGCTGGGTCGGAATAACGACTCAAGCCACTCGAACGGGGCTCAGCCGGTCATGACGGAGACACCTGCACGACTGTCCTGCTGCGACTGTGCTGCTAGGCGTTGTCCTTCTTATGGCAATCCGCGCACTTCACCGGAGCCGCTTTGCCCTGGGCGTTCTGCGTCTTGTGGCAATCGATACAGAGCCCGGCTGTGGCGGTGGGGTTATGGAAGGCGCCCTGCGTGCTAGTGGTCACCGGCGGTGTGGGCGGTTTGGTGTGGCAATCGGTGCAAGCCTCATATTGGCCCTTCATCGGCTTCTCCGGCTTGGACGCGTGATGGCAGACCGAGCACTTCGCAGCCACCTTGAGATGGGAAGTGTGGTCGAACTTCACGCCTCCCATGGGCGCGCCCTTCAGAACGATCGGGGCTTTCGGAGCAGTTTGCGCAAAGCTCACGGTAGAAAGACCGAGGAACAAAAAAATCCCAACCATCAGAATGATAGATTTCGAAACTTTCACGATGCCTCCAGAGGGCAAAAACAATGCAGTATTGCCGGAGTCTTTCCAGCCAGACCCGCGACGCTCTGATTCTAGGGATAGAGATCGGTCTGTTCTGTGACGCAGGCGTCACCGTGGTGTGATAAGCAGCTGGGGTGACAATAGCCGCCGGCACGAAGCCGGTAGAATGAAGTGACCGTTATGAGCGCCGGCGTTTGCAAGCCTGGCTTCGCCGAGCAAGAGGCATGAGCGTGAAGCGAAATTATCGATGGCTGATGTTCGCCTTTCTGGCGGCGGCTTATATACCAACGCTGGCCTGTGCAGCGTCGGCGCCCGCCGTCGGGAGCACGGCGCCGAACTTCACTCTGAATTCGCAGGAGGGCAAGCCGGTGTCGCTCGCCCAATATCGCGGCAAATGGGTGGTGCTGTACTTTTATCCCAAGGACATGACCAGCGGCTGCACGATCGAGGCCCATAACTTCGAGCGCGACCAGGCCAAGTTTCAGGCGAAGCATGCGGTCATCCTCGGCGTCAGCGTGCAGGACACGAAGTCGCACCAGCAGTTCTGCGCCAAGGAAGGTCTGACTTTCAAGCTGCTGTCCGACACCGACCACAAGGTCTCTGAGGAGTACGGATCGCTGATGAACCTCGGCGTCGTGAAGTTTTCTTCGCGACACACCTTCCTGATCGACCCGCAGGGAAAGATCGCCAAAGAGTACCTGGATGTCGATCCCAGCAAGCACAGTGATGAAGTGCTGGCCGATCTGACTGAGCTTGAGAAGTAAGTCGAGCTGGCGTTGTTGATCAGTATTGGATCGCTACTTCGCTCGCGCTTTGCGATGCCGGGACCTGCATCGAAACGGTCTTCTGCGCGGCGTCGTACCGGAATGCGGTCACAGGCTGTCCATCGACGGAAACGGACTGCGGTTTCCTGCTCGCCCCGATCACGTGGATTGAGTACGACTTCCACCACGGAGTGTACTTCCCTTCCGGTGTGCCGATCTTGATTCGCAACGAATCTCCCGTGACTTCACAAGTGAAGTGATTGCGGTAAAACTCGCCCTGTTGGTAGGCGAAGCTGTTGCCGTCGTCCGCGTAGACCGAGCCCGCGCAGTTCGGTCCGGGATACACGCGCAGCTCGAGCGATCCTTGCGGCATCTGAGCCGTGCTTTGCACGACCGGCTGCTGTGGCACGATGGCTCCGGCGCGCACGAACACCGGCAACTGGTCGAGCGGCGGCTTCAGGTGCAGCTTTTTCTTGTCGAAGTTCAGGCCGATACTGCTGGTCGGCGTCAGCTGAATGGCGTCGCCGGAGGCGTCGATGCGCTGGCCGGTCCAGTAGTCGTACCAGACGCCCTTGGGCAGGATGGCGTCGTAACCGGCTGCCCAATCTTTCACCATCGGCGCCACCAGCAGATCGTCGCCGAATTTGAATTCCGGGTCCGCATCGGCTGTCACCATGCGGGAATCGTCGGGATAATCCAGGAACAGCGAGCGCATGAGCGGTACGCCGGTGCGCGACGTCTGCTCCATGCTGGTGTAGATGTAGGGCAGCAACCGGTAGCGTTCCTCGATGTAGCGCTTGCGGATGGCCAGATGCTCCGGACCATCGACCCATGGCTCGCGATTACGGCTGCCCATCTCGGCGTGATTGCGATCGATGGGAACGAACGTACCCAGTTCGGTCCAGCGGGTCAGCAAATCGGGCGTAGGATCGCCGGCGTAACCGCCGACATCGACACCGACAAACGCGTAACCCGAGGTGCCCAGTCCGGTGATGGTTGGCAGGGTCAGCCGCATGTGGTTCCAGGTGGCCTGATTATCACCGGTCCAGGTCGCCGCATAACGTTGCGTGCCGGCATAGGCGGCGCGAGTGAGAACGAAAGGCCGTAGATTCGGAGCCAGCTTCAGCACGCCGTCGTAGGTGGCGTGTACGTTCTCCATGCCCATGACGTTGTGGATTTCGCGCTGTGTGCGTCCGTCGGCGGTGACCACATCGAGAGGAATCGTCTTGTCGGTGCGATCGAAGACCGAGGGCTCGTTCATGTCGTTCCAGAAGCCGCGAATGCCCATCTTCACAAAGTCGGCGTAAAGCGAGCCGTACCACTGGCGAACTTCGGGACGAGTGAAGTCAGGAAACGCGCTCGGCCCCGGCCACACCGGACCAATAAAGATGCTGCCATCCGGGTTCTTCAGGAAGTAGTTGTTCTTGACACCTTCGTCATAGGGTTTGTAGCCGGGCACCGCCGCGATGTGCAGATCGCTGATGACCACCACCTTCCAGTTTTCCTGCCCCAGGTCTTTGATCATCTGCTCGAAGTGCGGAAAGTACTCGCGGTTGATGGTGAAGGGACGGTATTTCTCCTGATAGTCGATGTCGAGATAGATCACGTCGGCCGGAATCTTGAGCTTGCGGAATTCGCTGGTCACCTCGCGCACCCGTGACTCGGGATAGTAGCTGTAGCGGCATTGCTGGTACCCCAAGGTGAAGAGAGGCGGCAGCGGCGTGCGTCCGGTCAGGGCGGTATAGCGCTCCAGCACCTGCTTGGGGTCGGGGCCGTTGATGAAGTAGTAGTTCAGCTCTCCGCCGTCGGCGCCGAAGGAAAAGTTGGAGCGCGAGGCCTTGCCCAGGTCGAAATTTGTGCGCCACGTGTTGTCGAGGAACAGCCCGTAAGCCTTGCCAGCGCGGATGCCGATCAGGAACGGAATCGACTTGTACAGCGGATCGGTCGACTCTTCCCAGCCATAAGCATCGGTATTCCACATGGTGAAGGCGTGCTCGCGGCGATCCTCCGAAACCGCCTTGTCGCCGAGGCCGTAATAGTGCTCGTCGACGGGCATGTTCTTCCAGATGCGGAAGCCCGACGGACTGAAACGCACGGGAAACTGCGGCGTGTCGGCAGAAATCACTCGCCCGCTCTGGTCGAGGAAGCGCAGGCCGAACGGCTCCCGGCCGATGGCGACGGTGATGCTTCCCGTGGTGAAGGAGTACGGGTCGGAAAAGCTCACTTTGGGGGCCACCAATCCCGTGTCGCTCACGACGGCAAAGGAACGATCCGGCGGGAAGGTGCCGTTGGGCGCATAGCGGACGCGAATGACGTCGGGGCTCAGGGCGGTAATGCGGATGACCGTCTTCCCTGCCGTGACTTCGGCGCCGTCGGGTAAAGGTTTTACGTCGGTGACAGCGCCAATCAATGTCGGAAGCGCGGTGGGCGTCTGGGCGACGACGAACACCGCGACATTCAGAAGCAGCAGAAGAACAGCAAAGGCTTTGATTTTCATGGCGATCGAAGTCAAACCTCGAAGCGTAAAGTGGCCTGCGAACGATGTCAAACCCGGGTGGGATGCCAGACTTTGGCAATCTTTGTTATCATGATTCCCGAAGACTTGAGGTCGTTCATGAACGTCTCCTTAACCACAGAGCTGGAACGATTTGTGCAAAGCAAAGTTCAGAGCGGCCGCTACAACTCGGCTAGTGAGGTTGTCCGCGAAGCGCTCCGGTTGCTGCAGGAACATGACATGGCGCGTAGCGCGCAATTGGCCGCGTTTAATTCCGAGTTGGAGAAGCGACTGGCTTCGCTTGACCGCGAAGAGCGTGTCGCTCCTGCCGAGGCAAGGAGTCGCTTACGCCGGAAGTCGGAAGATCGGCGAAAGCGGAGCGCATGAATGGGTACGTCCTCGGCGTCCATGCCCAGCAGGATCTGACCGATTTGTGGGAGTACATCGCGGAGGACAATCTTGAAGCTGCCGATCGCCTCATCGATCGCCTGTTTGCGGCTTTCGAGAAGATTGCCCAAATGCCAGACACGGGCCACGAGCCCGAAGACCTGACCCAACTGCCGGTGCTCTTCTAGCCTGTGGACAGATACTTGGTCATCTATCGCGTGCGAATCTCCTCGGTGGAGGTGGTTGCCATGGTGCACGGCAGCCGCGATGTGCCTTCCTTCCTGCGTCCGTTGTAAAACTATGTGTGGTGAAGCCGCAATGTGGACTCCGCGGCACCTCTTCGCCCACAGCCCGCAAACATGTGTATGTGACGCCCGTCACAGACCTGCAACTACCCCCATCACAGCCCTTCGCCCGCCCTACGCATATGGTTGAACTATTGAATTCATAACCTAACGACAGACCGCGCAACCTAGCCCGGTCTGGGGGACGAACGACGTGAAAACAATTGAGAATCCTGCTTCGCCGGCCGCCAACATTCCTACTGATTCATCCCAGACGCCCGGCGAAGCTGCCGTACTTCGAACGGCGCCCGAGGGCAAAGAAATTGCTGAGGATCAGTCGCCACGGACGAGGGTCACCCTTGACGGTAATGAGGCCGTCGCCTACGTGGCCTACCACGTGAGCGAGATCGCGGCCATCTACCCGATCACGCCTTCTTCGCCGATGGGCGAGTCGTCGGACGCGTGGGCCTCGGCGGGCGAGAAGAACATCTGGGGCAGCGTACCCAATGTCATCGAGATGCAGAGCGAAGGCGGCGCAGCCGGCGCCATGCACGGCGCGCTCCAGGCCGGAGCCCTGGGGACGACCTTTACCTCATCGCAGGGTCTGCTGCTGATGATCCCCAACATGTACAAGATTGCCGGCGAGTTGACGCCTAACGTCATTCACGTTGCCGCCCGTTCGCTGGCCGCGCAGGGGCTCTCGATTTTCGGCGATCACCAGGACGTAATGGCGACGCGCCAGACCGGGTATGCGCTGCTCTCGTCTAACTCGGTGCAAGAGGCCATGGACCTGGCGCTCATCGCGCATGCTTCGACGCTGGAATCGCGCATTCCGTTCGTCCATTTCTTCGACGGCTTCCGTACCTCGCACGAAGTATCGAAGATCGAGCAGCTCTCGCTCGCCGACATGCGAGCCATGATCGACGATGAGCTCGTCCATGCCCACCGGCAACGCGCGCTTTCGCCGGATCATCCGGTGCTGCGCGGTACGGCGCAGAATCCTGACGTTTACTTCCAGGCGCGTGAGTCGGTGAACCCGTATTACCTGGCTTGCCCAACCATCGTGCAGAACGCGATGGACAAGTTCGCCAGGATCGTTGGCCGCCGGTATCAGCTGTTTGAATACGTCGGCGCTCCCGATGCCGAGCACGTCATCATCGTGATGGGCTCCGGTGCAGAGGCGGTGCATGAGACGGTGGAACACCTGACGGCACAAGGCCGCAAGGTTGGGGTGCTCAAGGTTCGACTTGTGCGGCCCTTCTCCATCGACCACTTCTTGGCGGCGCTGCCCAAGACGGTCACCAGCATTGCCGTTCTCGATCGCACCAAGGAGCCCGGCAGTGTCGGCGAGCCGCTGTACCAGGATGTCGTTACCGCTCTGACCGAAGGTTTCACCGCGGCCAAAGCGCCGATGGCGGCGTTCCCCAGGGTCATTGGCGGCCGCTATGGCCTCTCGTCAAAAGAGTTCACTCCTGCCATGGTCACCCGAATCTTTGAAGAGTTGAAGAAGTCGAGCCTGCAGAATCACTTCACTATCGGAATCAAGGACGACGTCTGCCACACCAGCCTGGACTACGATCCAACCTTCTCGACCGAGGCCCCGGAAGTCGTGCGCGCCATGTTCTTTGGACTGGGCGCCGATGGCACGGTTGGTGCGAACAAGAACACCATCAAGATCATCGGCGAAGATACCGACCTGAATGTGCAGGGCTACTTCGTTTATGACTCCAAGAAGTCGGGATCGGTGACCACCTCGCACCTGCGCTTCAGCAAGAAGCCGATTCACTCTACCTATCTGATCTCGCGCGCCAACTTTGTGGGCTGCCACCAGTTCAGCTTCATGGAGCGTCTCGATGTGCTGAAGGCCGCCGATCCGGGCGCGGTCTTCCTGCTGAACAGCCCGTTTGGCCCGGACGAAGTCTGGGACAACCTGCCGCGCTCGGCACAACGCCAGATCGTGGAGAAGAAACTGAAGTTCTACGTCATCGATGCGGTCGAAGTCGCTCGCGCTGCGGGTATGGGTGGCCGCATTAACACCGTCATGCAGACGGCCTTCTTCGCCATCAGCGGTGTGCTGCCGCGCGACGAAGCCATCGCCAGCATCAAGCATTCGATTGAGAAGACTTATGGCAAGCGCGGCGAGTCGGTTGTCCGCAAGAACTTTGCCGCCGTCGACTCCGCGTTGGAGCACCTGTTCGAAGTGAAGGTTCCGTCCACCGTGACCTCGCAGTTTGAGATTCGGCCGCCGGTTCCGGCCAACGCTCCCGCATTCGTGCGCGAGGTCGAAGGTCCCATGATCTCCGGCGACGGCGACCTGCTGCCGGTCAGCGCCTTCCCTGTCGATGGCACCTATCCCACTGGCACCACCAAGTGGGAGAAGCGAAACATCGCGCTGGAAATTCCGGTGTGGGATGAGCAACTCTGCATTCAGTGCGGCAAGTGCGTCATGGTCTGCCCGCATGCCGTGATTCGCGCCAAGGTCTACGACGGCAGCAGCATTAATCACGCTCCGGAAGGCTTCCAGACAGCTGCACCGAAGTGGCGTGAATTCAGCGAGTTGAAATACACCCTGCAAGTAGCGCCTGAGGATTGTACGGGCTGCGGGCTGTGCGTGCAGATCTGTCCGGCCAAGAGCAAGAGCGAGGCCAAGCACAAGGCGATCAACATGGAGCCGCAGCCTCCGCTACGCGAGAAGTACAACCAGTATTGGGACTACTTCCTTTCCCTGCCAGAGATCGGCCGCGATCAGATCGCGCACGGCCAGGTCAAGGACGCGCAGTTGCTGGAGCCGCTGTTCGAGTTCTCCGGCGCCTGCAACGGTTGCGGCGAGACCCCGTATATCAAAGTGATGACGCAATTGTTTGGCGATCGCGCCTTGATCGCCAATGCCACGGGGTGCTCGTCCATCTACGGCGGCAACCTGCCAACCACTCCCTACAGCCAGAATGCTGAAGGACGCGGGCCGGCTTGGTCGAACTCGCTGTTCGAAGACAATGCCGAATTTGGCATGGGCATGCGGTTGGCCATCGATAAGCAGAATGAATATGCCCGCGAGCTGGTTCATCGCCTCGCTGGTGAGATAGGCGACGAGCTTGTCACCGGCATCCTCACCGCCGATCAATCGACCGAGCCCGGCATCTTCGCACAGCGTGAACGGGTGAAGGCGTTACGGGAGAAGCTGGCCGGCAACAAGTCGCCGGCGGCGCGTGACCTGCTGGCCATCGCCGATGAACTGGTCAAGAAGAGCGTGTGGATCATCGGCGGCGACGGCTGGGGCTACGACATCGGCTACGGCGGCCTGGATCATGTGCTGGCCTCCACGGCCAACGTCAACATCCTGCTGCTCGATACCGAGGTCTACTCCAATACCGGCGGCCAGATGTCGAAGTCGACGCCGCTGGGCGCGGTCGCGAAGTTTGCGGCCGGCGGTAAGCGCACCCCGAAGAAGGACATCGCCATGATGGCCATGAACTATGGCCGCGCCTACGTGGCGCACATCGCCATGGGCGGCAGCGACGCACAGACCATGAAGGCGTTCATGGAAGCCGAGGCGCACGATGGGCCATCGATCATCATCGCCTACAGTCACTGCATCGCGCATGGCTACGACATGGTGTATGGCATCGAACAGCAGAAGAACGCGGTGCTCTCGGGTCACTGGCCGCTCTTCCGCTACAACCCCGCGCTGGTGAAGGAGGGCAAGAACCCGTTCGTGCTCGACTCCCGCGCGCCCAGCCTTCCGCTGGAGAAGTACATCTACAACGAGGCGCGCTACACGATGCTGGTCAACAGCGATCCTGAGGAGGCGAAGAAGCTCCTCCACCAGGCGCAGGACAACGTCAACGAGCGCTGGAAGCTATACCAGCACATGGCCTCGATGAGCTTTGAAAAGGTATAGGAGCGAGGAGAGAACGCAATGATCGACCTTTCAACAAACTATCTTGGGTTGAAGCTGAAGAATCCGGTGGTAGTCTCAGCCTCGCCGCTAACCGAAAAGCTGGAGAACTTCCGCCGCCTGGAAGATGCCGGGGCGTCGGCCATCGTCATGTACTCGCTGTTTGAGGAACAGATTGAGGCCGAGAGCGAGAACCTCGACAACGCGCTGGAGTATGGCGCCGACAGCTACGCCGAGTCGACCTCCTATCTGCCGGACCTGCAGAAGTACCATGTCGGACCTGACCGTTATCTCGAACTGCTTCGCAAGGGCAAGGCTGCGGTCGGTATCCCGGTGATTGCCAGCTTGAATGGCAAGTCACAAGGCGGCTGGGTGCGCTACGCAGAGTACCTGGAACAGGCAGGCGCCGATGCGCTGGAACTGAACATCTTCAATGTTCCGGCCGACGCTACGCTTTCCTCGGATCAGCTGGAAAAGAACTACTGCGACCTGGTACGCGCGATTCGCAAGCATATCCGGATTCCGATCGCGGTGAAGCTCGGCTCGTCGTTTACCTCGCTGGCCCATTTCGCCCGGCAACTCTCCGACGCAGGCGCCGACGGACTGGTGATCTTCAACCGCTTCTATCAGCCTGACTTCGATCTGGAGGAGCTGGAAGTAGTCCCGAACCTGGTGCTCAGCAGTCCGCACGAGCTGCGGTTGCGGCTGCATTGGGCGGCCATTCTCTATCACCAGGTCGAAACCTACATCGCGATCACCGGCGGCGTGCATGATTCCAGCGACGTGCTGAAATCGATGATGGCGGGCGCGCATGTCACCATGATGACGTCAGCCCTGCTGAAGTATGGTATCGAGCACATCGGGGTAGTGCTGGCGGGCGTTGAGCGCTGGATGGATGAGCACGAGTATGCGTCCATCCGCCAGATGCGAGGCAGCATGAGCCTGGTGAATGTCGAGAATCCGACCGCGTTCCTGCGCGGCAATTACCTCAAGATGCTGGGCTCGTATAGCTGGCGGGAGCCAGGAACGGCCCTCTCGCTAGGCTAAGATCGATTCAGAGTTGGTGTGATGAAGGACCTCGACATCGGAGGTCCTTCTCTTTTTTTGGCGAAGCCTTGAGGCGGCACGGCTTCGGGCGTGCCGCTGCCGGGGGCGGAAGAGGGTGCTGAAAGCCAAAACCGCAGATCCCTCACGGACTAAAGTTCGTGAGGAATGACAAGAAAACAAGGTGCCGCGCGACACGGCTGAAGCCGTGCCCTTTCAAGACACCACCTACATTTTGCTGGCCGCTCCGACCTTTTGCTCCGCCAGGGGACGGGCATAGGCGTTGGCTGGATTGTGATTGTTAATCGTTAGGATCTTGCGATAGATTTCCATCGCCTGGGCTGCCTGTCCCAACTTTTCCAGCGACTGCGCCTCGAACGCCAGCACCGCCGGATCTCCCTGATCACCTTTTTGCATGTCGGCGAGGGCCGACGTGTAGTCAGCGGCGTAAAACGCGACATATCCGGTCAGATAAGGAACGAATCGTGCCTGATCAGGATTGTTCGCTTTGTCCAACGCCGCTTTCGCTGCGGCGACATGCTGCTGCGCTTCCGCAGCCTGTCCCCGGCGCGCCGCAATGCGAGCCTGGGCATTCTCCCAGCGCCAGAGCCACAAGTTCCTGTCAGCCACGCTCAGCTTAGGGTCGCGACGAGCTGTGTCGAAGCCTGTCTGATACCACTTGTCGGCGTTGTCGAAGTCGCCTGACTCCAGATAGATGCGTGCCAGCTCATTGGCGGTACCGGCTGCATCCGTGAACTTCTGTTTGCTGAGCTGCAGATCAAAAGCCTGTTGCTCATAGCTCGCTGCCTGCTTGGCGTCGCGCTCAAAAGCATAGGAAACGGCCATCGTACGCAGCGCCTGCGCCTTGGAGTCCTCCGGCACGTACAGAATTGCCTTCTGCAGATGCTGACGCGCCTGCGCGTACTGGCCCTTCAGATCGAGAGCAATGCCCAATCCCAACTCGGCCTGAAAGGATTTCGGATCCTGCTGCAGCGCCTGCTTGTAAACGGTGATGGCTTCGTCCTGCTTGCCCTGGCTGCTGAGCTGGCGTCCCTGCTTTATCTGGTTGTCGACGCTATTCGACGGCGCGGCTGCGGGACTTGAGGAGGTCTGTGCGATCGCCAGTGGCGGCGGGACGAGCGTCAGGGCAAGGATCAGGAAAAGTACACAACACGGAGTTTTCATGGCGGCGACATTATGGCACACCCGGCACACCGCGATGGAAATTCACTCGTAGCGCAAGGCCTTCATGGGATCGACCGCCGTGGCCCGTAGAGCGGGCAGGACGCACGCCAAGGCCGCAACCACCATCATCAGCAGAGTTACGCCCAGCAGCACCGGCGCATGGATTGAGCCGCTCTGGGCCCAGGTGGCTACGACCCGGTTCAACGCCAGGCTCAGGACGACTCCTCCCGCCACTCCTGCGGCAATACTCAGCGCCGTCGAGGCAAAGACGATGCGGAGGACATCCCGCGGCATGGCGCCGAGCGCCATCCGTATGCCGAACTCGTTCGTCCGTTGTGCCACGCTGTAGGACACGACACTGTATAGACCCACAGCCGCCAATACCAGCGCCAGTACCGCGAAGGTTCCGAACAGCAGCGCGATCAGATGCTGCTGCGCCCACTCGTGCTGTTCCTCGATCCATTCTTCCAGGTTGCGCACGTGGCCGGCTGCCTGTTGATCGGCATCGACGGTATGAATCTGCTCACGCACTTGGTGCAAAATCGACAACGGCGGGACCTGGCTGCGCACCAGGATCTGCGTAAACGGGGCCATATACAGCGTGAACGGAACATAGATGCCCGGCTTGACCGGCTTGCCGATGCCGTCGTCACGAGCGTCCGCCACCACGCCGACCACTTCCACCCAGTCGTTGACGCCGGGAATCCCCAATTGAATTGGTGGCTCCGCTTTCAGGTTGGGCATGCGTACGTGCTGCCCAATCGCGTCGCCCTTGGGAAAGGCTTGCGCGGCCATGGTCTGGTTGATCACCGCCACGCGCGCGCCGCGCGCGCTCTCCGCCTTGTCCCAGATACGTCCGCTCAGCAGCGGAATCTGCAGCACAGAAAAGTATTCCGGACTCACCATGTTCAACCGCAAATGTTGCTCCTGCAGCGAAGGGGCACCCATGACCTCGTATTTCTGCTCCCATCCGTTGCTCGGCGGAGTGGCGTTGCTGGAGATTCCCGCCTGCGTGACCTGCGGCATAGCCGCAACCCTTTCCAACAACTGTTCGAAGTAAGCCGAGCGCTTCTCCCAAGTGGTGTAAGTGTTGTCGTGGACAGGTATGCCGACCGACATGACGTGGTGCGGGTTGTATCCGAGACTCATGCGATTCAGACGGAAAAATCCCTGGATGGCAGCCCCGGCCGAGGCCAGCAGCAGCAGTGTCAACGCAATCTGTCCGGCAATCAGGACATTGTGCACGCGCTTGCCTCGGACCCCGCCGATCACCTTCTTTGCGCTGGCCTGCATCACCTGCGAGACTTCCGGGCGGCTCAGTTGCAGCGCAGGCGAGAGTCCGAAGAACACTCCGGTAAAGATCGCCAGGGCAACGCTGAAACAAAGCACAGGCAGATTGATCTTGATCGCAGCTTCGTGCGGAAAGGAGAACTGCGGCAGCAACGTCACGATGAAGGCAACCGCCCGGTAGGCCAGCAGCACGCCGAGCGCTGCGCCCGCGAGCGACAGCAGCAGCGACTCCGTCAGCAGTTGGCGGAGGATGCGCACCCGGCTGGCGCCCACTGCGGCGCGCACGGCAAATTCATGCTCCCGCACCGTGCCTCGCGCCAGCAGCAGAATCGACACGTTGCCGCAGCCGATCGCCAATAGCAGCCCAACCGCAGCCAGCAGCAGGATCAGCGTGTTTCCCAATTCCTTGACGAAGCGGTCGTTCAGCCCCTGCACCTGCACCCGGAACGGCGGCTCAGGAAAGTGGCCGGGCGTCTCCTTGGCGAACTCCTCCATCAGCGGCTGGAACTCGGCATCCGCGGTGGCATGGCTCACGCCGGGCTTGAGCTTGGCCTCAACAAAATACTGGTGGCTGGGATCGTTATTGAGCTTCAATGGGAGATAAACATCGGCGTCGCCCCAGGCGAATCGCGGGCGGCGCCACGCCGACAACGGCGTAGTTCTTGTGCACCAGTTGAATCGTCTTGCCAATCACATCGGGCTCGCCGTTATAGTGCCGTTGCCAGAACTTGTAACCCAGCACCGCTACGGGCTGTGGATCCTGCCCTTCCGGCGCATCGGCGGGAATGAGGCCTCGCCCCAGAAGCATGGGCACGCCGAAATGATTAAAAGCGTTTCCTGTGAAGTAAATGGCAGCCACGTCCTCGGGAAGATCGCTCCCGGTGGTCGTGAGGTTCCAGTCGTCCTGGGCTATGACACTCTCGACTGACTGGGCCTTTTCAAGCTGCTGATATTGCGGAGCGGTCAGGAGAAGCCAGTGGTCCTCGCCGCTCTTGTCCTTGGCGATAAGATGCACCATGCGATTCGCATCTGGAAAGGGATAGGGATCCATCAGGACCGCGTAAACCACGCTGAAGACGGCAGTGGTGGCCCCAATACCGAGGGCGAGAGACAGAATCGCCGTTGCGGTAAAGCCGAGGCTCTTCTTGAGCTGACGAAAGCCGTAGCGAAGGTCCTGCAGAAACGTTTGCATCCCACCACCCCAAGGACACCGATTCTTGCTACTGAACAGCGTTTGGACGGCCATTGCAAGTTCTGGTTAGTGCGCTCTGAACAAACGAGTTATGACGGTGTCAACGAGCAGTGCGCCATTCTATGCTGTCCGATTGTGGAAGCCGTGTTCGGGGATGGACAGGCTCGCCCGGCTCCTGCGCCGAGCCCGGTCTTTCCCAATTTGGAACTGACAGTAGATTTCCCTCGCCGGAAACACTGCAACCCCGCACGCGCCGTTTTACAGTTAAAGGTTGGGCCGCGGGACCAAAGCGTGAATTATGCTGCTGCAGCCCGGCACAGAACAACGAAATCATCCTATCGATACAGGACGTTTGCCATGAAGAAACTGCCCGCCGTTGAAGAGGCCCGCGCCATCATGACCCAGGGAATGGAATGGGGCGTGTGGAAGTGGCTGATGGAAAAGAAGCGAGTTCGGCAGATCGCCGACAAGGCGACCGATGCGCTGAACGAAGCCGAGATGAAAGTCAAAGCTACCTGGAGCGACGAGCTAAAGGCGGCTTACGATCAATTGCTGGACGAAGAAGAAAAATCGAAGCGAACCCGCGGCAAGAACAGTGGGCACAAGATCGATCCCGAGATCCTGGCCATCGTTCGCGGCGTGAAGGAAGCCGACGACACGGCCGAGACGAAGCGGCTTGACGCGGAGGACACCTTCGACGAGGCCGAACGGCGCTTGAGCACGGAAGGCGCGCGGCAAGGCGCCCGCAAGGCGCTCGAGACCTACGATCTGCACGAAGCCGCGATTCGCAAAGCTGAGGCCGCGACCCGGACGGTTAAGAATTCTGTCTCCTGAGCAGCGGTCCGCCTCTCATTTCTGATATCCGCCAGTCTCAATTTTCAATCAAAATCCGCCGCCGCTTCTGGGAGCGACGGCGGATCAATCTTCCATTTCGGCGATAAGGCGCAGGCCTGAGGCTACCCTTCGCTTACTTCAGAACATTCGGCCCGAAGCGGAAGGTCGGGCCAATCGTACTTGCTTCGTCAGTGCAAAATGTTCTTTCCCCAACTGTATTTCGTTCCCACTGTAAAGCGCATGGTGTTTCGACCGCCGTCCAGAAGATCTGAGAACATATTGTAGTGAACAAAGTCAACGGTTGAGCGAATACCGAAGTTACGCGTGGCCTCGTAGCTTATCCCGCCTCCAAAGCCGTAAAACAACACTGTGTCAGATTGCGAGGTCTTCCCGCCCAGGAGGCCGCTGACGAGTTGCGCGATGTAGGGATTGTTCGGCTTGGCCTCGATAGTCGCGTGCAACGCACCGAGCGCCGGACGCACGAACAACGTGAATTTTTTCATTCGGCGGTAATTGAATTGCGGTCCGACTTCATAGGTATAAATGGAAGCGTTGTAAGGGACCGCCAACGGAATCCCCAACTTCTGGAAGAGTGGCACGTACGGCGCCAATTTTGCCTGTGTTGCCCCATTGAGACTGGTCGGTAACAGCGTAGTGTTGCCAGCACCGTAGCTGAAATCGCCACCGAGAGACAACCAGGAGCGAACGTTGACGCCAAAGTCACCATCAAATCCGCGTTGCGTCAAATTCAACGAGGGCGTGCTGTAGTAGGAAAAGCCGCCATACCCGACATAGCGGGGGACGTCTTCTTGTTGAGAAAAACAGTTGAGGGCCATTAAGAGGACGAATAGGGTAAGGCCGCACAGAATTCTATGCCGCATACAACGCTCCTTGCGACTTGCCCGAAATGGGGCAACTCGGCCGAATAAAAGTTTCAGCCAGGCCCGGAGACGGTATTGCAGTCGTGTTCCTTGGGTTCCCATTTCGCTCCAAACTGGCTGTACTCAATTTAGTTTCGTCGATGGAAGGCCAGAACTGGCAACAAAGTGGAACTCTTTTTGGGAATTAGTCCCAAAATGGGAATCGCGACGCGGTTTGTGCGTTTCGACCATCGCCTCCGCAGCACTCATCACGTCACGCCGTGATTGCCGGCACAGAAAATCGTTGCGCCACGACGGGCGCGCGCCCGACGGCTTGCCACTCGCTTCCATTGCGTGATTTAGATGGGAACCCAACCGTCGCGGTTGGTTAGAGACAGGAGGCGCCGATGAGGGTGCTGCCGGATGCGAAAGAAATCAGCCGGCGAACCGTTGGCTAATCGTCGGTCTGCGCCAGGGCGAGACGCTCGGCGATGATCTTATACACGGAAGAATTGAACGCCAGTCCGATGTGTGTGCCGGGAACTTCGAAGTCGTTCTCCGATTTACCGGTCGTACAGTAATGCCAGTCCACCACGCCGTCATTGCGGGTATAGATCGCGGTCTCGATGATCGAGCCCGGCATTCTGCGGCGCAGCGAGTCGAGGAAGTTGCAGGTACATCGGCCGGTATAGCAGTTGGGCAATACGCCTTCGCCGTGTTCTTCGATGATGTGTTTGCGCACCGCTTCCGCGGCCCTGAGGATGGTCTTGTGAACTACCGTCCCGCGAAAGGGAGAGGCGAGAGTGATGACGGAGGCGAAGTCATCCGGCCGCTGGCCAGCGATCGATCGCGCAATAATCCCGCCTAAGCTGTGACCGATGATGTGAATCTTTCGCCCTGTCTCCCGGCGGGCTCTCCGTATATTCTCCGCCAGCCGTTGCTGAATCAGGATGTTCGGGCACTCGGCATTCAGTCCGATACCGGAGAAATAGGGGCGATAGCCGATCTTTTCCAGCCAGGAGCGGAGTTGCGTAAGGTAGACATCGGTGCCGAGGAAGCCAGGAACGAGAATGACGGCCGAGTCGTCGCCGTGCGGGATACCCAGACCGTAATAGGTAGGCGAGGCGTGGAGTAGAAGCAATTCCGCGCCGAATAGGGCTTCCTTCCAGATGGTGATGTCAGCTACGGCGTTTTCTTCGAGAAAATCGTTCTGGTGCAGGCCCATAGGTGCGATCGGTGCTTTCCTCTCACTACGCCAAGGTTCGATGCCAGGGAAGATTGCAGGGACTACTTCCCGCCCCTCATTCCGGGTCACAGTTGCAAAACCGCCTTAGTGTAGCCGGAGTCTGCTAACTTACCAAAGGATTTTTGGATGCATTCGATAAGAATTTTCGATCACTCGATTCCATGGGGCGTCCCTGTGGACCGAACGGTCGAAGCAGCGGCCGAGCGACGGACTTGAAAGAAACAAAAAACGTGCCGCTCCCCAGGAAGCGGCACGTCTCCGAAGTGCTCCAAATCATCCGCCATCTCGCGCCTCCAGCCAGGTTCAGCCAGGGCAGACGGCCTCGAATGCCGCCACTACACGGCGGTTGCAGTTACCGTCCTGGGCGGACGATGCGAGCGCTTCACACGGCGAACCGTCTTCGCACCCTTCGGCTCAACCCGCTTTTTCGTGATCGAGTCAATGACCGCCTTCTCGGCATCGACGAAGCTCCGAACGCCCTGGCGGGTGAGATCCGGAATCGCCATATACGGAATCGGCGGAATCAACTCGACAGCCTTGCCGGTGGCTTTCAGCGTCGCATGCACCTGTTTGCCGGCAACGTCCATCAACTTCTTTTGCACGTCGAAGAACGCATCCGCAGCCTCGCGTGCCAGTTCCGTCAGTTCGGTCTTCTTTTTCTTCGAGACCATGGTGGTCGCTCCGCTGGCCATCTTGCCTGCTTCCTCGGCAATCATGTCGAGGAATTTCTTCTGCGCCACCACGAAGTGCTCCAGTGACTCGCGCGCAAAATCGACCACGGTGTCGCCGTCGTACTCCTCCCCGGCCTTTACTGCGGCCAGACGCCCGTGGACATGCTTGCCGGCCAGCTTGAGGTAATCCTGCTGCATGTCGACATAGCTGTCGACGCTGCGTCGCATCATATCGGCAAGAGCGGCGGTTGCGGCGAAGCCACCCAGGTTCTCCTTCACGCCCGTGGTAAGGATTTCGTTCTCCTTCTGCACCAGGCTGAGCAGCAGCTTCTGGCCTTCGATGAGGTTTGACATGCCCTCGCCAGCCAGTTCCTTCAGGACAGCCATGGGGCAGAACTCAGCGTCCGACAGCCGTCCTCGAAGCAGATCGACGGCGCTGGCATTCTTCCGCATGGCCAGATCCACCAGAATCCGCTGCGTGGCAAAAAAGTTTTCGACACCCTGCTGCACCCATCCTGACAGCAGTGAAATAAAGGATGATTCCCGCGTGTGATTGACTTCCGGCATGATGCCCTCCATTTCTTGCTGCATCGCAGCATTGACTAAACTGTAGTATTCTCCGTATAGGATGTCAATAGCAGAAACGCATTATTTGCGGTGCAATAAGGGAGGCGGCCGATGAAGCCTGCCAAAGTGGTCATCCGGAAATATGGAAACCGCAGACTCTACGACACTTCCGGCAGCCGATACATCAACCTGGAGGACATTGCCGGGCTGATCCGAAATGGGACTGACGTGCAGATTGTCGATGCCAAGACCGGCGCCGACATCACCGGTCCCACGCTGACGCAGATCATCGCCGAGGATGCCAAGGACCGCCCGGGCCTGCCCCTGGAACTGCTTCGCCAATTGATCATTGCGTCCGACCACGCCGGCCAGGAATTCATCATGTGGTACTTGAAGTCGGCCTTCGACACTTACCAGCAGGTACAGAGCGGACTCAAGAATCGTCTGAGCAAGGTTGGGTCCGTAGCGCTTTCGCCATTGCAAACGGTGAGCGAATTTCTGCAAGGACGCCCAAGTGACAAGACCGCCGATTCCTCGGCCGAGCTTGAGCAATTGCGCGCGCGCATCGCGGAGCTGGAGGCTCGGCAGTCCAAAGCAAAAGCTAAACCCTCACGTGCGAAGAAGAAGCGCCACGTTGCAAAAGCCTCGTAGCCGATCTTGACAATGTGAGGTTGGCAGCTCACGATGCGAAACAGGACAGCGGGCCATGGCGGATATCGCAAAGCCGATGCAGTTACAGCATCAGACACTGCAGGCTTTCCTCACCTACATTCGCGAAGCCGAAGAAGCCATGCAGCCTTCTTTCCATGCAAAGGTTCCGTTTTTGTGGTCCGATGAGGTTCCCGACCGCGCCAAACAAATCCACCACGGAACGATTCTGGCTCAACTGTGGTGCGGAAGCCGGCCTGTCAAAGTGCCTGACGGACTCATTCACGACTGGATTGGCGCCGTATTCGTGCCGCACGCGACCGTTGAGGAAGCGCTGGCTCGGGTGCAGGACTACGACAACCACAAGAATATCTACCAGCCCGAGGTAATGGACTCGAAGCTAATCAGCCATCACGGCAACAATTTCAAAATCTACCTGCGGCTGCTGAAGAAAAAAGTCTATCACCGTGGTGCTCGATACCGATCATGACGTGCACTACGAGCGGATAGCAGACGGGCAGTGGTTTTGCCGCTCTTACACCACTCGCATCGCCGAAGTGGACAATGCCGGGACGGCGCAAGAGAAAGTGCTACCTCCCGACACGGGATACGGATTTCTGTGGCGATTGTATTCGTACTGGCGCTTCGCCGAGCAGCGCAACGCGGTGACCATCGAGTGCCGCGCCATTTCCTTGACGCGTGATGTGCCGTTTGGCCTCGGCTTTATCATTGAGCCCATCATCAAGAATCTGCCCCGTGAGTCGCTGATGAATACACTGAAAGCGACCCGTGATGCGCTGACGATGGACCGGTAAAGCGGTGGACTCTAATCTCCCGTCATCACCAGTTCGGGCGCCGGTTCGACGGTTGGCCCCCCGGCTTGGGTCTCGCTAGGACGAGGAAAGGCCGGGAAGGCCGCAGCCGCCGCGCGTTGTTTTCTCCGGGATTTCAGAACCGAGCCAGTGGCTTTGCGCTCCACGAGCTCTGCCTCCTGCACCTGAGCCGGCCGGAACGTGGCCGGCTTCGCTGCCCTGGGCTTCCTCGGTGAGGACTTGGAGACAGCGGCTCTGCGCGGCACTTTCGGCTTGGTGCTCTTCCCTTTCTTCCGATCCAGACCAGCGGCCGATTTGAGAGCGGCGAAGCTCTGCTCGGTGAATTTCTCCAGGCGCTCGAGATCCGGCGCCGCGCCCGTGTCTCCGCTGTAGCCGAAGTACACCATGCCGTCGTAGCTGAGGATGGCGGTATTGATCCCCATCTCGCCGCCGATCGGCACATAGGGATACCAGCGCAACAGTTTGTGGCCGTTGAGATAGAGCGGAAACTGCGGACCAGGCACATTGGTACAGATGGTGTTGCACAGGCTGAGCGGTAACTGGCTGGCAACCGGCGCCAGGAACGCTTGCAGCGGCAGAGGAATCTTGGAGATGACCGACCCGGCAAGCCCTACGAACTCCGCCATGCCAACGCCGCGCAGGAACATCATCCTCTCGCTCACTGACGTGAGCAGCCGGTGCGGATCTTTTATGTCGAGAGAAACGTTGATGGGCAGGAACGTGATGCGGTTGCCCAGTTCACTTGCGTCGCCATTCCCGCGGATGTTCACAGGAACTACGACCCGCAGTTGGCGTCCGCTCAGGTCGGTGCCGTGCAGTTCGGCGTAGCGCTGGAAAGCCAGTGTCATCACGGTGAGGATCACGTCATTCACCGTCCCGCCCAGCTTGGCGCGGATCGCCTTGATGTCAGGCAGAGAGATCGAAGACCAGGCGACGAGTTGTGGGCCGCGGCACACCTTGTTGAACGGCAGCCGTTCGGCCGGGGTAGCCAGCTCGGGCGCGAGTTGAATCAACTCGGAGATCATGCCCTTGCCCGCGGTAGCCATCACGTCCTGCACAATGTTCATTATTTCGGAGTGTGCCTCAAGAGCTCCCTGCAGAATCGATGAATAGGTCCTGAGCAGGCGATCCAGCATCATCGCGGCGGCATCCTGCTTAGGCGGTGCCGGGAGATCAGTGTGGCGCTTGCGCGCCGTTATCTTGGGCGGATTCGGGCTTGCGTCCATCAGGGTGCTCATCAAGGCAATGCCGGAGATTCCGTCGGCCAGGCAGTGGTGCACCCGGACAATCACGGCCGTGCGCTTTCCTTTGAGCCCGTGCAGGAGCGTGAGGTCCCATAAGGGGTGGTTCCGATCCATCCTGACGCTGATGAGCTCTCCAAAAATGCGCTTCACTTCGACGTCGGTGCCCTGTTTGAGCTTGATCTCGCGAATGTGACGTCGGATATCGAAATTGGGATCGAACTCCCACGCCGGAAGGCCCACGTTGAACGCCGGGGCCACCACCCGCTGCAGATAGCGCGGAATAAGCGGCAGCTTGGACTGCACGAACTTGATGCAGGACTCCCGGGAAATCAAACCCTCAAACTCGCACACCCCTCCGATGTTAAGCGGCTGCCCTTCGCGCTCCAGATAGAGAAAGAATGTATCGCCCCACGATAAAGAATCGCCTTGACTCGCTTGCGGCATAGAAGTCCTCTCGTCCAACGCAAAACTACAGAAAGTAAACAGGCCCAGCCTAAGTTGTAATACCGGCAGGCACTGGGATGAAGTGACCCGCGTCACAGTGCGACTGTCCACGACAACGCCAGGGGCGGCAGTTCTTCATGATCCGGTCAGCATTGGATGGGTGGCGGGCGTGTCGTCCCACGTGGCTTGACGCACCGGGGGAAGGAAGCTCATGGCGCGCTCGGCCAACGCGGTGATGGTCAGGCTGGGATTCACTCCCAGATTTGCGGCTACCACCGATCCATCGCAGATGTACATGTTCTTATAGCCGAAGACGCGATGACGGGAATCCACGACTCCATTGGCGGGCGAATCGCCGATCACGCAGCCTCCCAGGCAGTGTGCGGTCCCGGGAACGTCGAAGAGAATCTCCGGCAGCATGCTCATGGCCGTGCCCCCGGCCATGCTGGCAAACTTCTGGGCGAAGTCGTTGGCCTGCGGGATGAACGTCGGCACCCTCTCGCCCTGGCTAACCAGGCATTTGCGGAAGGGCCACCACCAGTGCCGCTTCCAGCCCATGTCAATGTGGCCCTCCAGGGCCTGCATGCACAGCAGGATCACCGACTCGCGCGCCCAGGCCAAGGGCTGGAGAAGGCGCAGGGTTTTCCAGGGATGGCGCAACAGCGAAAACACCAGGTTCTTCAGCCATAACCCGACTCGTCCGTGGCCCGGGCGGCCGCCGGTGAGAATCGTCGCCAGCAATCCCATCGTGTCGGAGCCATCCGGATAGCGAACGGCCTCGATGTGGGTGTGATCGTCGATGTATACACCCGAGCCGATGGCGACACCTTTGGAGAGATCGTCGCGGCTACGCGGCACCCGAACTCCGATCAGCGACTCCGAGTTGGTGCGCACTCGCTTACCCAGTTGATTGCTGATGTGTGGCAGTGAGCCCTTGTCCTTCAGATGAAAGAGCAGCTCCATCGTGCCCAGCGACGATGCGGCGAAACACCACCCCACGGCAGGTGTAGCGACGGGGACTCCGATTGAGAATGGCCGTCGAGTCGACGGTGGTTACTTCGTATCCTTCGCTGCCGTCTTCGATGCTGTTCAAAGGGCGCACATCGATCACCCGAGTCTCGGCAAAGACCTTCGCGCCATGTTTCTCGGCGAGGTAAAGGTAGTTCATGTCCAGCGTGTTCTTGGCGCCGTGGCGGCATCCCATCATGCAGCCGCCGCATGCCTGACAGGTGGTACGCTCCGGACCTTCTCCGCCAAAGTACGGATCAGGAACGGTTTCGCCTCCGCGCTGGCCTTCTGCCGGTTGCAGGATGGCTACGCTGGTGCGGTAGAAGCTCTGGCCGACCCCGGCGGCTGTGGCCACCTGCTTCAGCAGGCGGTCGGCGGGCCCGAGGATGCGGTTCTCGACGACACCTAACATTCGCGTAGCAGTGTCGTAGTGTTGCGGCATCTCGGATTGCCAGTCCGTCAGTCCGGCCCAGCTTCCGCTAGTCCACACTTTGTCGGGAGGCCGAAGCGAAGTGCAGGCGTAGGTGATGGAGCCACCGCCAACCGCACAGCCATGCAGGATGGTTACGTGCCGGAAGTAGCGCATGCTGAAGAAGCCGTGCAGCCCCAGGCCGGGACGCCAGAACCAGCGGCGCAACGACCAACTGGTGCGCGGCAGGTTGTCGGGAGTCCAGCGGCGCCCCATCTCCATGACCGCCACCTTGTAGCCCTTCTCGACCAGGCGATGGGCGCTGACACTGCCACCAAAACCGGAACCGATCACGACGAAGTCGAAGTCCCACTCATCGCGCTGTCGCATCATCCTGGCTTTGCTCCCCGGCGCATGGCTCTGCTAGTCACTGGCCGAAGCCGTGGCTAGAGAGTCCGGCAGCGCATTATTGCATCGCCTGCCACTACAACGCAGTGACAAGAGGCTGGGAAACTGTGCATAAGTTTTGAAATGGGAATGCGAAGCGGCCAAAACCCGCGAGAAATGCATTTTCTCCCGGATGGCCCTTTCAGCAGGCTGCGTCGTCATCCGTCAAAGAGGCTTCATTGAGCTCTGCGGAAGACCCACTTGGTCACGCCCTTAGGAAACTGCTTTTCCGGCATAGCAAAAACGGTTAGCGGCTCGACTTTGAAGATCGGGCCGCGCTTCGGATCGAGTTCCCAACCGTACTTTGCCTTGTAGTCCTGGAACGCCTGCGGCGGAACTCTGGCGGGCGACATCCTGCGGGCAACACCTTCCAGGATCACAGCGCGCGCTGCGTCCTCATTGCAGACGACGCACCTAGGATTTTCCTTGAGATTGCGTGCCTTGCGACTGCTGGCGGAAGTGCTGAAGTAGTAGGCGCCATCCAGCCAGATTCCCCAGACCGGCATCACATGCGGCGCGCCATCGGGTGTCACTGTGGCAAACAGATAGTTATGCGAGTTGGCGAAGCGTTTACGCGCCCATTCCCACGGCAGCATTCCTTCTGAGGAGGACGGCACTCCGTAGCCTTGCATCTTTGGGCGCATGGCCAACGGGCTTGTCTCTTTCTTCTTGGAAGTCATTGCTTATCTCCATTCCAGGCTCATTGCGCTCGGAAGCGCACCGGCAAAAGAAGAGCCCAGCGCTCCACGCGCCGGGCCGTTTCCTTGTTCGTCCTCACGATCAGCGCCTAGATAGCCGCGCAGACCGCTTTCACTTCGGTATAGAGCTCCAACGCTTCGTGGCCCATCTCGCGGCCCCAACCTGACTGCTTGTAGCCGCCGAAAGGCATGGCCGCGTCGAAGACGTTGTAGCAGTTGATCCATACGGTACCCGCGCGCAACTTGTGCGCCAGCCGGTGCGCCTTGCCGATGTCGCGCGTCCAGATACCGGCCGCCAGGCCGTATTCGTTGTCGTTGGCTTCAGCCGCGATCTTGTCGATGTCGGTGAATGGAGTAGCGCAGACCACGGGCCCGAAGATCTCCTCGCGCATCACCTTCATGTCAGGCGTTGTCTTCACCATGACGGTCGGCTCGACGAAGTAACCGGCGCCTTCTTTCTTCTTGCCACCGACTACCGCCTCTGCGCCTTCACTTAAGCCCAGACTCCAGATAGCTGCAAACACGGTTGAGCTGCTCCTGCGAAACCAGAGGTCCCATGCCGGTCTCAGGATCGAAACCCGGCCCGACCTTGATTTTCTTCGCCTGCGCGGCAATGCCTTCCACGACATCGTCGAACATGCTTTGCTCCACGTATAGCCGCGATCCGGCACAGCAACACTGACCGTGGTTGAAGAAGATGGCGCTGGCTGCGCCTGGGATCGTTGCTTTCATGTCGGCATCGTCGAACACGATGTTCGGCGACTTGCCGCCCAGTTCGAGCGACACTTTCTTCAGGTTGCCCGCAGCCGCTTGCAGGATCAGCTTGCCCACTTCGGTCGATCCTGTGAAGGCGATCTTGTCCACGTCAGGATGCGCCGCCAGGGCTGCGCCTGCGGTTTCGCCATATCCGGGAACAACGTTGACCACGCCTTCGGGGAATCCCGCTTCGGCAATCAACTCGGCCAGCAGCAGCGCGCTGAGCGGGGTCTGCTCGGCGGGTTTGAGGACGACGGTACATCCGCTCGCCAAGGCCGGACCCAGCTTCCAGGCCGCCATCAGCAGGGGAAAGTTCCACGGGATGATCTGCCCGACAACTCCGACAGGCTCGCGCCGGGTGTACGCAAAGTACTGCACGCGCTTAGAGCCCGCCGAGATTGGAATGGTATTGCCTTCGATCTTCGTTGCCCATCCGGCCATGTAGCGAAACAGGTCGACCGCCAGCGGCACATCGGCCACGCGCGCTACTGCGAGCGGCTTGCCGTTGTCCAGGCTCTCAAGCTGAGCGAACTCTTCCAGATGCTCTTCGAGCAGATCAGCAAGTTTCCAGATCAGGCGGCCACGCTGCGACGCACTCATGTCAGACCACGGTCCACTATCGAATGCTTTGCGCGCCGCCTTCACAGCGCGGTTGATATCCTCACGATCGCCTTCCGCCACTTGCGCCAGAACTTCTCCAGTGGCCGGGTTGTAGGACGGGAAGGTCTTGCCGGAGGCCGACTCGACCCAACGGTTGTTGATGAACATCTTGCGCGGCGTGCCCACAAAGTCCTGGACCCGGCTGTGCATCTGTGCAGTGCTCACTGCGGTGGACATAGCAAACCTCCTTGAGGAAGCGCCGTTCCCGGCGCGTTATGCATGGCTGTTTTACGGCGTGTCATTTGCGCCCAGGGCGCCAAATCAAATCCATCTCCCATCTGATGACACTCAGAGGCAGACAGCCGAGTCAGAAGTGTGAAAGGCAATGCTGATGTCGTCGACATCCCGGAACCACGGACGGTAAGGGTCAGGGTTCGAACTGCCATCCCCGGGCAAAAGTGTACCAGAGGCAGGACTCCTATGGATTGCGGGCGCAAGAAGCTGCGGAAGCGATTCAGCCGATCCGTGCCGGGTTGCGGAACCGGCAATTTGCTAAGATCAGCCGATGCCTGTGCAAACCGTCGACGAAGTGATCCAGGCTTTGGATTCGATCGTGCAGCAAGCCTACGACGAGAGCAGCCGCCTGGGCTATTTCGCCGCATTGTACCGTCGAGTTACACAGGCGGTGCGAGATGGAATTAACGCCGGCACGTTTCAGAATGGCCCGCTGCTGGCGAAGCTCGACGTCACGTTTGCGTTGCGTTACCTGGATGCGCTCGCCACCTATCAGTCAGGTGGCAAGCCAACCCGCAGCTGGGAGATCGCTCTTCGCGCCGCCGATGACGGCAGCCTCTTGATCCTGCAACAACTGCTGGCGGGCATGAATGCCCACATCAACCTGGATTTGGCGATCGCAGCCGCTGAGACTTGCCCGGGCGCGGAGATCGCGCAGTTGCAAACCGACTTCGACCAGATTAACGCGGTACTTGCCGATCAGGTTGCTTCCGTGGAAGGCGAGTTGGCGGCGGTGTCACCGCTGATTGGCGACCTGGAGAAGATTGGCCTGCGCAGCGAAACCTCGATCATCAACTTCAGCATCGTGGCCGCGCGCCAGGAAGCCTGGTTGAACGCCCAGCGCCTCGCTCGCGAACCCGCCATGCTGCACGGTGTGACTATCGATGTGATGGATGTTGCCGTCTCCATCAAGGCTCGCGCCATCCTGGATCCGATAGCGGAACGTGAAGGACTGCAGTGCATCCAGCAGGCGGAAGTTCACGATGTGCGGCGGGTGATCGAAGTTCTCTCGCAGGCAAACTCCAATCAGGAACAAGCTGCAAAAGCATTCTGAATTCGGGACAATTGCGGGAAGTCGGGAACTACTTAGTTAGGTGCCAGCCTCGGCACCCAGAGTGTGAGCCTCTTCCACCGACGCTGCGTGGCGGAATAGCTGATCGACGCGCGTGACCTGCAGCGAGGTGCGCACGCGATCGCTCACTCCCACGAGAATAAGCTTCCGGCCTGCGTTGTCCCTCGAGACCTGGGCACCCACAAGACAACCGATGCCGGCCGAATCGATATAGGGCATATCGGAAAGATCGAGGATCAGAAGCGGCGACGCATCTGACCTTACCGTCGACTGAAACCCGAAGAAGTTCCCCAAAAGTAATGGGCCGTGTAGCCGAAGAATGCTGGCGCCCGTCGTATCTTCCACTTTCTCAATTTCCAAGCCCTTTTCTTGCATAGTCGCTCATTCTATACCGGAGGTTTCGTCTCGTAATGTTAATTTCCGGTGACTGCGACGGGCCTAGTGGGAGTTGAGGGCGCCGCCCGCTTGCGGACGCGGGGTTCGGTTATTGCTGGGACCGTTGGAATGCACGCTGTTGCCGGAGTGCTTGCTCGGTGCAGGTAACCGATGGAAGACGTGATGATCGTGTCCGACGGCATGTTGCTGTGCCGCGAGCGACAGAGGTGCAGCGACGGCAAGGAAGGCAACAAAGAATAGACGTCTGATTTGTGTCGACATACCCAAAAAGCAGTTCTCGCAACGAATTTAAGTTTACGACACAGCTCCGAATTACGGGTAGCAAATATTGGTTGTTCCCGGCCTACAACTTTCGCGGCACGCTCTTGCGAACTGCCTTCCGGCTGGGCGGCTTCGGAGCCTTTGCAAAGACGAACTCGCACTGCCCCAGATCGACCCGGCGCCCCTGGAAGCGAACGCCTTCGGCCTGTAGCAGAAAGCGCTGTTCCATGGCCGATTCGCCGCCCAGTGAGATGCGTCCGCCGGCACCCAGGACGCGCTGCCAGGGCAATCCGCGAACCTGGTTTAGCACTCTTGCCACGTGACGTGAGCAGCGCGGATAACCTGCAGCCGCCGCGACCGCGCCGTAAGTGCTTACCTTGCCGCGCGGAATTCGCCGGATCGTCGCCGCGATGGCCGATGCCATGGGCGTTAAGCTTTGCTCTGGCATTCGCATTGGTCACGTTAAGATAACACTCATGGTCGAGAAGACTCGCGATCCCAAGTCCCGCTTTTCTGACCGGGTCAGCGACTACATCAAGTATCGTCCGCACTATTCGCCCGAAGTCGTGGCTGCTGTGCAACAGGCCTGCGGCTTGCGTCCGGAACATCTCATCGCTGACATCGGCTGCGGCACCGGACTGCTGGCGAAGATCTTTCTCGAAGGCGGCAACCGCGTGATCGGCGTCGAGCCCAACCGTGAGATGCGCATCGCCGGCGAGGAGTATCTCGCCGATTACGCGGATTTCCTCATGGTCGATGGCAGCGCCGAAGCCACGAACCTCGATACGGCCAGCATCGACTTCGTCACCGCCGCGCAGGCTTTCCATTGGTTTCGTCCCGAGGAAACGCGTGCCGAGTTCAGCCGTGTCCTGAAGCCGCACGGTTGGTGCGTGCTCATCTGGCATGACCGTGATACCGATGCCACTGACTTTCTGCGCGCCTATGAAGACTTTCTGCGTCATTATTCGGTCGACTACGACCAGGTGACGCACAAGTACCTGGCCAGCTACGAAGCGCTCGAGCGCTTCTTTGCGCCGAATGCGCTGCACATTCTTACTCAACGCACGAGTCAGAGCCTCGACTTCGACGGCCTGCTGGGGAGGCTACTTTCCTCCTCCTACATTCCCAAGGAAGGCGACCGCTACGAAGCCATGATGCGGATGCTGCCCAAGTTCTTCTCCGACCACTGCGTCGAGGACCGCGTCGTGCTCGAATACGACACTCGCATTTACTACGGACACTTGCACCCATGAGCTCGCCCGACCGCAGCGACTGGGACAAGGTCATCCTGCGCAGCGAGGGCCTCGGGCGCACGGTGGCCACTAAGGCCATTGTGGCCGATGTCTCACTCGAAGTCCGGCGCGGCGAGCTGCTGGGTATCGTCGGCGCCAGCGGTTCGGGTAAGAGCTCGCTGCTACGCCTGTTGAATCGCCTCGACGAACCCACCAGCGGCACCGTCTTTCTCGATGGCCAGGACTATCGGTCGATCCCTCCGCGCGAGCTTCGCCGCCGAATCGGCATGGTTACGCAGCGTCCTTTTCTCTTCCCCGGCGATATCGCCTCCAATCTCCGCTTCGGTCCGCAACAGCGCGGCCAGACGCTCAGCGACATGGACGTCGCGGCTTTGCTGCGACGCGTCGGCCTGCCCGACTTCGCTCATCGCGAAGTGTCGAATCTCTCGGGAGGCGAGCAGCAACGCGTCTCGCTGGCGCGCGCCCTGGCCAACTCGCCCGAGGTGCTCCTGCTGGATGAACCAACCTCGGCGCTCGACGAACAGGCGCGGGCCGGAATCGAAGAGCTCATCGGCGGACTGGTGGCGGATGGTTCGCTCACCTGCGTCCTGGTGACGCATGATCGCGATCAGGCGCGCCGCATCTGCGATCGCATCGTCCTGATCGAAGCAGGACACATCCTGCAAACCGGAACTCCGGCGGAGGTACTGGGTGCTTAAATCCATCTTCCATACCCAAGTAACGCTCGGGCTGGCACAAGCCGGCCTCGCTTCCCTGCTTGCCTTGGCGGTTGTACTGCTGGCCCGCAAGCAGAAGGTCCATCTCGAGAGTGACGCCGCTATTGCTCTGTTACGCGGTATCGTGCAGATCGTCGTCGTCGGATCCGTCCTTATACTACTGCTTAAAGGGCCGCGCTGGACCAGCGTGTTTCTGCTGGCGGCCATGATTGTCGCCGCCGGATCGATCTCCGCCAAGCGCGCGAAAAACATTCCGGGCGCGCAGAAGGTTTCCACTTACGCAATCGCGGCTGGCGCGGGAATGGTGACTGCGGCGATGACCTGGGCAGGCGTGATTGAAACCAGGATCACCATTCTCATTCCCGTGGGCAGCATGATCATCGCCAATGCCATGAACACGAATGGGCTGGCGCTCAATCGCTTCCGCTCGGAAATTCTGGCGCACACGGGAGAGATCGAGACCGCTCTCGCGCTGGGCGCCGCTCCGGAAGAGACCGTTTCGTCCTACGCCGAGTCGAGTATTCATGCTTCGCTGATTCCCGCCATCGACAACCTGCGCTCGCTGGGCATCGTCTGGATTCCCGGCCTCATGACGGGCATGCTGCTGTCGGGCGCCGACCCGCTTTATGCCGCGATCTATCAGTTCGTGGTGATCGCCATGATCCTGGCGTCATCGGGCCTGACTTCGCTGATCAGCACCATGATGATCCGGCGCTACGCGTTCTCACCGGCAGAGCAATTGGTGTTGAAGGGGGCGTCGTGACGAATCGCTGTCAGCTTTCAGCCGTCGGCGGCGGTGAACAACGACAGGCAGATTCCCCCAGCTCGCTGCTGCCGTGGGCTTATCGTTATGTAACCAACAATCGCGACGGCATTTTTTAATGAGTAACTGCTGGACGGACAGATTTTATGTCCGATAACGATACCCCACCCCTACCCCTATTCTTTAGAATCAGTAACTTGGCGAAAAAATCCCGCCAAAATATTCATTCCAAAACTACTTACGGGTAAAATATTGAGCGGCAGTGCACTTAGCGTATCCAATTTTCGAGCTTCAGCCGCTCAGAGCAGGTGCGGATTGGCATTTCAAGAGCGGGAGGCGCCAGCCTTCAGTGAGACTCATTCCAGGATTTTCAAAGACCGAACTCAGGCCGCCTGCAAGCGACAACAACCCATGATAGTCTGACGCTCCGATCACCTTCTGTCCGTGTCCGTCATCACGCGCGGTGTGATAAGCCATGCGCCGGCATTCATGGGCCATGGCTTCCGGGATCAAGCAGGCCCTGGCTGCAAAAGCAAACCGGAGCCGCAGGCTCCGGTGGAAGGCCGAGTAAGAGGGAGGTTTACAGATTCAGCTTGCGGCGAACCAGACCCGCCAATCCAACCAAACCCGTGCCAAGCAGCACCAGGCTTCCCGGTTCAGGGTGGTACCTACGTTATAGGTAACGCTATTCAGAATGCCGCTCCGCTCTCACCGGAAATGATGGACAAGTTCACCGCCCCGATGGGAGCGCTTTCACCGATCGCTGAATGTGGAAATGGTTCCGGTCAGGCTGATCATGTAGGTGTTCAGAACTGTCGTATCGTCTGCACCGTAAATCGGCGATTGTATGCCACCCCGCCGAAGCCTTCAAATGTCGCGCAAATCGATGGAAAAGGCGTTTTGAACGCCGGTGAAGTCTATGGGAGTTCGCCTTGTTCCCCAGCAGTTCATAGTTAACAGCGCCGAAGTATTCCGGCGCATCCAGTTGAAACCGATTGAACCGCCGGCTACCAAAGTAAATCCCGCGCAATATGACAGCGTGCTGTAAACCACAGGTTCTCAGCCGACCAAGACCGAGGCCTTCGACGCCCCGTGGCGTTGAAGATCCTCGTCGTGGCAAATGCCGTGACGCCGGAAAGCGCTAGCCCAACGACAACATCAAAAGTGCAAACTGTCTTGCCATGCCACACTTCTCCTTTTATGGCCAGACGGAACTTGTCCAGTCCCAGTCTTCGATTCCTTATATGCACGTCGATCGCCAGAGCATCCGCTCGCAAGTGACACGCTGGTAAGAACTTGTCGCCCTTGAAGAGCAGGCACACTGAGATGAGTGCAAACTATTGCATAATTGTTCGTTAGAAGGGATAAACTCATATCCCGCCGGATATCACCGTGCTTGAATGACAGCCAAGCCGTTCACCGGTAGCTGAAGCGTGATGCTTCCGTTGCTCAATCGCTGCTGCTCGGGCGCGGGCAGACGCGATTCCTGCTGCAACTGCCGGATCTGCGTCTGGGTTGGATAACGAGGGCTGCCCATCTTCCGGTACAGAGCCAGAGTGTCGCCGTGTTGCGCGTCCAGACGGCTGATGGTCGCGGTCGCCGTCGTGTTAATCCCCTTGAAGTCGAGACGAACCGTCTTCGGAGCACCGCTGGAGCCGGGATTGACGATGTTCCACACGGCAATTACCAGCGATCCATCTTTGGCTTTGGTGACCAGCACGTCGTTCGCGGAATTCTCAAGACGTTCCTCGCCGAGATGGTGCAGAAGTTCAAAGCCATAGAACGCCGGCTTGGGAATGCCGCCGGCGGCGATCAATCCATAGCCGCCGTAGAAGGGCTGCTTGACCACGCCCTGTTCTTCGAAGACATCGGAGAAGCTCCAGTAGGACATCATCTTGGTGAGCCCGTCGCATTGCGCGATGGTGGTCGCCATGAAAGGTCCCATGTAAATCGAGTCAGTCACCGCGACTTCGTTGTCATAAGCGGCGTTGTACTCGCTCCAGATGAGCGGCATGTCGGGCCGCGCCGAAGCTCTGATCTGCTCGTGCACCATCTTGACCGACCGGCACACCATCTGGTCGCGCGGAATGTTTTCCTGGGTGTGGAAGACATCAGCGGCAGTATCGTTGCCGTAGACGTGGGTGGAGACAAAGTCCAGCGGAACGTGGCTGTCCACGGCATGCTTGATCATGTCGCCGACCCAGGCGGCCTGCGCGGTCGCCGGGCCACCGACGCGTAAGCGCGGACTCACGGCTTTCAGCGCGCGGGCGGTGTGATCGTAGAGCTCGAAGTAGGTTGACTGCTTAGGATTGCCGCGCCAGAAATCGATGTTGGGCTCGTTCCACACTTCGAAGTACCACGATGCGACCTCGTCAGCGCCGTAGCGGTCGATGAGGTGCCTGGCGAATTGCGTGATCATGTCATCCCACTTGGCGTAGTCCTTGGGCGGAGCGACATTCGGGTGGTACCAGAAGGGATGCGGCTCGTTGCGCGCCGCCAGCTTGTAGGGCATGAAGCTCAGCTCGACGAAGGGCTTCACACCGTTGGCCAGCAGCCCGTCGTAGATCTGATCGACGTACGAAAAGTTATAGACCGGCTTGCCTGCCTTGTCCTCGTCATAGACGCCGACCTCGTCGTCCAGAATTCCGTGAAAACGGATGTACTGGAAGCCGGTGATCTGCTTCACTTCGCGCAGGTCACGGCGGTAGGAGTCGCGCAGGCTCAAGATGGCACGGCCCGATCCGAACATCTGCTCCCAGAAGTGGGGAAAGGGATGCGCAGGGGCAGAGGCATCGATCGTGATGGTCTGGCTTGGGGCTTGCGCCAGCGCTGAAGTCGCGCATAGCAATAAGGTAATCAGGGTTCGCGTTGCGACAGATCTTGAGCGCATTCGTTCTCTCCGGGAACCAGCATAGACTGCCTTATACGATGCGAGGAAGTTGCGAAATGCTTGTCGGAGCGTGCGTGGGATGTGCCGGCGATCTTGTGGCCGAAATAGGAAAGTCACAGACGCTCCCCGCAGCATCGATATAGTTTTGCGGGAGAGAGGAATCCTCCGATGAAACACAGAAGGCTGGGAAGCTCGGAGCTACAGGTATCGGTCGTCGGCCTGGGGTGCAACAACTTTGGCTACGTCGCCAACATGGATGTCGAAGCTTCGCGCAAAGTGATCGACAAGGCGATCGAGTCAGGCATCAACTTCTTGGATACCTCCGACAGTTATGGCACGTCAGAGGACATCCTCGGCGAGGTGCTGGGAGCGCGCCGCAATCACATTGTGCTGGCGACCAAGGTCGGATCGAAGCCAAATGCCGCGGGCCAGAAGAGTGGGAATTCGCGTGCGTACATTGTGGCCGAGGTGGAAGAGAGCCTGCGCCGTTTGCGGACCGACCGCATCGACCTCTACCAGATTCACTATCCCGATCCGGCGACGCCGATTGAGGAGACGCTCTCGGCGCTCCATCATCTGGTGAAGCAAGGCAAGGTGCGCTATATCGGCTGCTCGAACTTCTCCGCCGCACACCTGGAGGAAGCGCACACGATTGCCGGCGAGAACGGGCTTACCAGGTTCGTCTCCAGTCAGGATGAATATAGCCTGCTGGTGCGCGATTTGGAGCGCGAACGGCTCCCGCTGATCGAGAAGTACGGCATGAGCGAGCTGCCCTACTTCCCTCTCGCCAGCGGATTGCTGACCGGCAAGTACTCCGGCGGAAAGACTGCCGACGCTTCCAGCCGCCTGCATCGAAATAAGGGGCTGGCTGAACGCTACCTCCACGCCGCCAATCTTGAGAAGGTCGCCCGGCTAGAAGCATTCGCGAAACAGCATGGGCACTCGCTGCTGGATCTGGCGTTCAGTTGGCTGCTGGCGCATGGCGCGGTTGCGAGCGTGATTGCTGGCGCCACCAAGCCGGAACAGGTCGAAGCGAATGCAAAGGCTGCAAGCTGGGAGCTGAGCGCCGAGGACTTGGCCGAAGCGAACCGCATTACCCGCGCGGAGGCCGTCAGCGCTCGATAAAAATACGCCGGGAGCAGATGCCCTCGGCGCGTTGCAGAGTAGCCGTTGCCGTTTAGAGAAGCAACTTGCGGCGCGCGATTCCGGCAAGGCCAAGCAGGCCGGAACCGAATAGCGCCATCGTGCCTGGTTCAGGAGTGGTCGTCTGACCAAACTGCAAATCAATCTGCAGATCCAAGCCGGGCGTAGTCACCAAGCTTTGCAAATTGATCCAGACGTCGCTGGCGTCAAAAGTGATGCGGCTGGCGTCGAAGCCGGCAATGTCGTTGAAGGCGATGGTGAAGCCGGTAATCGGGCTACCGCCGGAATTGACCACCAACTGATAGCCATTGAAACTCGCCGGAGTGAATGTGACATCCGAGCCGAAGACATTCGTCAGCGTGACGTCCGTCGGATAAGTGGTGAAGTCGTGTTGGCCAAAAGAATTAACGGTAAAGCCACTACCCGTGACCGTGCCGCTTCCCAGAACCTGGTACACCGTATTGATGTCAGGGTAGATGTAGTTAACGGTTACGTTGGCGCCGTCCAGGTCGGCGAAGGCCTGCACGCCGGACAGAGCAAGCACCAGAAGCACTGTGCAAATCACTACACGTCGCATGCGAAAGCTCCTTAGGGAATGGCAAGCTTGAAAGATGCGAACCCGTCAGACTAGCCGCACGTTCGTCTCCCGAGTAAGTACATGAAAACTAAGCATCGCTGGTTGCGGACAATGCAAACCATTGCATCTTGTAGGCATAATTTTGCCTTCGCATGAAGGTTGGGAGAGCCTCAACGGTGGAAGGCGTCCTGGGCGGCGTTCTACCACTACGGCGAAAGCAAATGTTTGCCGGCGAGGAAGTTTTTTGCCACCTGCGCAGCGTCTTGCTTCTCCCCGTCAACCGCGTAATTCATCTGCCGCATTTCAGCAGCGGAGATACGGCCCGAGAGTCTCAGCAAACCGGTCTTCGCTTGTGGGTATCGTTGAAACAGTTCAGGGCGGGCGACCGGTACCGCGTCGTAGGGAGGAAAGTAATGCTTGTCGTCTTCGAGGACGACAAAACCTAGCGCGGCGATCAGACCGTCGGTGTTGTTACCGGCAACGATGTCGACGGACCTGTTCTGCAACGCGCGATAGAGCAAACCGAGATCCATCACCCGCGGCGCCTCGGCAAACTTCAGATTGTAGGTGCTGACCAGACCCTTGGTAGCCATCCTGGCGCTCGAGAAATTCATAGCCAACACCAAGCTTTAACTGCGGCGCGATTGGCGAGAGCTGCGAGAGCCGAGTCAAACCCATGCGGCGCGCGTCGTCTCCACGCATCACCATGGCAAAGCTGTTGTTGAATCCCAGAGGCGGCATGACGTCGAGATGGAAGCGCCGAAGGTAGCCCTCCTTTACCTGCTGATATACCTGCGCGGAATCGCCCGACGCCTTTTCTTTCAGAACCGCAGCTAACGCCGTGCCGGTGTAATCCACATAGACGTCGATGCGACCGGCCAGCAGTGCCTGATGACAGATGTAGGTTCCGGCAAGATAGAAGCGGCCATCGACCGGCGTATGCGTGGCGCTCTCCAGAAGCTGCGACAGAATCTCTCCCAGGATCAGCTGCTCGGTAAAGTTCTTCGAGCCGACCGCGATGCGCTGGCGAACGCGGCATGCATCCCGCGTAAAGAAGCCCCAGGCTGGCGAGGAAGGCACGACGGTCGAGGGTCATCCGTGCTGCCGCCTGGCCAGAAGCTTTTCGATGAGTCCGAGAAGCATGTCAGCGGCGAGCGCCATCAGCGCCGCCGGAATTGCTCCAGCGAGAATCACGCCGTTGTCGACCATAGCGATGCCGCGAAAGATGAACTCGCCCAGTCCGCCGGCTCCGATGGCGGCTGCGATGGTGGCTACGCCAATGGTGATGACCGCAGCTACACGGATTCCGGCAAGGATGACCGGCGCGGCCAGGGGCAGCTCGACATAGCGCAGGAGTTCGCCCGAGGTCAGGCCCATGGCCACGGCGGCTTCGCGCACCGGTGCACTAATACCGGTGATTCCGACATAAGTGTTGCGCACGATGGGAAGCAGCGCATAGAGCGCAAGCGCGACGATGGCCAGCCGGTCGGCGCGCGCACCCAGCCACGGCAGGGGAAGCAGCAGTCCGAAGAGCGCCAGACTGGGGATGGTCTGAATGACATTGGTGCTGCCCAGTACAAAGGTCTTCCAGCGTGGACGGCGGGTGAGCAGGATGCCCAGCGGCACTCCGATGGCCACAGCCAGCAGCATGGCGACCCCGACAAGCCACAGGTGTTCGGCAGTCAGCGTGAGCACTTCGCGTTTGTGGGTCAGCAGGAAATTCACAGCAAGGCCTCAAAAGGGATCGCGGCTACGCGGCTGCTCTTGACTTTCAGTTGCGAAACATCTGTTGCCCGGCGCGAAAGACATCCACGTAGGCCTTCACTCCCGCGTCGGACGACTGCAGAAATTCCTGCGGCGCATATATTCCGCGCAGCTTTCCGGCCTCCATCAGACCTATGCGCGTTGCCAGCAGTAGCGCCTCGCCGACATCATGAGTCACGAAGACGACGGTCTTACCCAGCTTCTGCTGCAGGTTCTTGAATTCCATCTGCAGCTCAGCGCGGGTAATGGGATCAAGCGCGCCGAAGGGCTCGTCCATCAGCAGGATGGGCGGCTCGGCGGCGAGGGCGCGCGCCAATCCCACGCGCTGGCGCTGGCCGCCGGAGAGTTGGTCCGGATAGCGGGTGCCAAAGTCGCGCGCGGGAAGGCCCACCAACTCCAAAACCTCTTCGACACGTCCCTTGATTTTCACCGGTTCCCACTTCTCCAGCCGGGGCACGAGGGCCACATTTTCGTGCACGCTGTAATGCGGGAAGAGCCCAACATCCTGAATGGCGTAACCGATGCGCCGCCGCAGCTGGATGGCATCCCACTGATTGACCGCTTTGTCCTCCACCCGGATCTCGCCCGCAGTCGGGCTGAGCAGGCGATTGATCATCTTGAGGCAGGTAGTCTTGCCCGAGCCGCTGCGGCCCAACAGAACCACCGTCTCGCCGGAAGAAATTCTCAAGTTCAAGTCCTGCAAAAGCACTTTGTCCGGGGCGACGCGGTACTCCACTGCAGCGAACTCGATGACGGTGGGAGAGGCGTGATTTCCGGCATGACTCATGACAATGCGTGCCGCTGGCGAAGTTGGATTAGCCTACCAGAATCGGTCGCAGAGAAGACAGAAAGGCTGGCAGTGTCGACGGCCGTCGCGAGCTGTGACCGCGATATTGTCGCTTCGCTCAAAGCGCCGCTACCGCGTCGTTTGCGTCACTGAGCTATGGGATGGCGGGGCGTAAAATTGTGCGCAGCAATCTCAGTTCTTGACGCAGCTGCCTATGGCTTCAGACCTCGGACTCAGCGACGACATCGGCGATCTGTCGGGGACGCGCACCCGGAGCCGCGGAAACCCTTCGGAGTCTGACGGGGGCGGGTTATGGCCGCGCATCCGCCTGGCGGCTGCCATCCTGTTTGCCGCGTCCACTGTCCTCTATAGCGCGATCTGGATGTATTACGTCCGGATCTCCCCGCAGGCGAGCCTGGGATTCGACTTCCAGGAACACATATCTCAAAAGTACGTCGAGATCACCCGAGTTTATCCCGGAGGTGCGGCCGAGCGGGCAGGCTTGCATGCCGGCGATCGCCTGATCAGTGTCTACGGGAGGCCGTTCTACAGCCGGGAGCCTTTGTATACCGCGTTCGTGGGCGGGCATGCCGGCGATTCCGTGCCGCTCACAGTGCTGCGTTCCGGGAGTGGCTCTCCCCAACCAGTTACCGTGGTGCTCGATCCGGCGCCGCCGGACACGCGGAAGAGAAGTCCCGGCGAGATCGTGATGTCGTCACTGCTGAGCTCCTTTCCGGTACTGTTCGTGCTGGTTGGCTTCCCGGTGCTCTTTCTGCGAATCCAGGACCGCAGCGCATGGCTCTTATGTCTGTGCTTTGCCGGACTGATTGCTTCCGCTCCCATGGCGATGATGAGTGGAATCATTCCCCCAGCTCTCCGCGGATTTGCGCTCGCCTACCTGGTGGCATTTTTCCCTATCGTCCCGGCTGCCTTCTACTACCTGTTCGCGACCTTCCCGGCACAATCACGAATCGACAAACGGATCCCCTGGTTGAAGAAGGTTCTTCTTGGCGCCGCGGTTTTGATCTCGGCCCCTCTGGCTTGCCTGGTTCTGATGACGGGCTCGCTTGACCCGGCATGGTTCGTTCTCACCCGCATTCCGTCGATCGTGTTGACGGGCGTTGGCAATTTATACATGTTTGGCGGTTTCGCTCTGGGACTGCTTTCGCTGATCGGAAACAGCGTGCAGGCTCCGACTGTCCAAGCGCGAATCAAGACGCGAGTGATGGTCTGGGGAACTGTGCTCGGAATGGCACCTTGGATCGTCATGCGGTTGATCTCGATGCACCGCCATATCGACTTTTACCAACTGCCGTATTGGTATTGGGCGCCTGCGGTTCTGGCCATCTTTCTAATGCCGGTTTCGATCGCCTACGCGGTGGTCAAGCATCGTGTGCTTGAGGTCCCGGTGCTTCTGCGACGCAGCGCCCGGTACCTGTTGGTGCAGCGCGGATTTCTCATCCTGATCATGATTCTGGGAGTCGGCGCCACGCTTGCCTTGGCCCACTCCTTTTCGCAGCAGTATCCGGCGAACTCGGGCGCTGCGATTCCGATTGGCGCGATGTTCGGGATTGCCCTAGTGGGCGGCGGGGCGTGGGTGCAGCAACGGGTGAGCCAGCGGGTGGACCGGGCGTTTTTCCGGAATTCGTATGACACCAAACAGATTCTCGAGGAATTGGTGGAGAAGACGCGCGAAGTGCGCACCCGGACCCAGCTTTCGAATCTCCTCGAGAGCCACCTGCGGCAGGCTTTGCATCCCACGTTCCTGCTGGTCTACCTGTTGTTGCGGGATGATTCGCCGCCAGAGGTCGGCGCGCAGGAAGTGTCGCTGGATTCCCCCTTCCTCAATCATGTGTTCGAACGTGGGCAGCCCTACGAGATCAGCCCGCAGACCACAAGTCCCGGCCTGGAGAGACTGCGCGCCGAGTGTCTCGTCCCCATCTCGGGTCGCGACGGGCAGCGCCTTGGCCTGCTGGTGCTGGGACCCCGCAAATCGGAGGAACCGTACTCGCGCGAGGATAAGCGCCTGCTCGCGATCATCGCCAGCCAGGCGAGCAGTACGCTGGAAAATATTCAGATGGGTGAAGAGATCGCCGAGCGCATGGAGGTCGAACGCCGCGCGGCTCATGAAATCGATCTCGCGCGTCAGGTGCAGCGCAAACTCTTCCCACAGAATCCGCCCCGGGTGGCAACCCTCGACTTCGCCGGCGAATGTGTGCAGGCTCGCGTGGTGGGCGGCGATTATTACGACTTTCTCGAACTGGCGCCGGGACTCATCGGCTTCGCCTTAGCCGATATTTCCGGCAAAGGATTTCCTGCCGCCCTGCTTATGGCGAATCTGCAAGCCAATCTGCGCGGGCAATACGGCGTGGCGCGGGAGGACCTGCCGCGATTGTTGCAGTCGGTGAACCGGCTGTTCTATGCGAACAGCGAACCCAGTCACTATGCGACCATGTTCTTCGGTTGCTATGAGGCGCAATCACGTCGCTTGCGATATGTGAATTGCGGGCACAATCCTCCGCTGCTGTTACGTCGTGACAACACGGTCGAACGGCTGGAGTCGACTGCAACCGTGATGGGCCTGTTTCCGGAGTGGGAGTGCGAAGTGGCGGAGGTACAGCTCTACTCAGGGGACTTGTTCGCAATTTATACCGACGGCGTGACCGAAGCCGCTGCTCCCGACGGCGAAGAGTTCGGCGAGGAGCGGTTAATTGCGTTGCTGCAAGAGAACCGGGCCGCTTCGGCCGCTTCCCTTCTGGAGACGCTCATCGCGGGTGTGCAAAAGTTCAGTCCCGGCGAGCAGGGCGATGACATAACCGCGGTCATCGCCAAGGTGCTGTGAGGGAAATAGCAAGAAGGCTGCGTCCTCGTCAGGCATATGCCAGCGACCTGAGAAGACCAACCCCGAGGGTGACCACCGAGATCGCAAGCACAACCGCGCCGAGATAGATCAAGTCCAATCAGCCCGGCTGGGCTGCGTGACCGTGGGCGACAATGTCGACAAGAAGAACCCTGCGGAGATCAGGATCGCCGAGGCTGGAACTCCTACCCTGTACCATCCAAACCAGCGCCGCAGGCAAGACGGCAGCATCGGCCAGCAGCTCGCAAATCAAAGACAAGATAACGATGACGCCGGCATGAGCGTGGCCTGCCCGAAAGAAGTCCTGGCGCAAAGCGTTATCCATGTAGCCTGAGCTCTTGTCCGCGAGCGACGTCAGCAGGAAGTAGCCGCCATACTGGATGGTGGGAACTGTGATGAGGATGATGCCGCACATCAACCGTGCATCGCGGGTCATAGGCTCTTTCCTCCGTAGCACATGAGCAAAGGATGCGCGGCCTTGGAAAGATGATTCTTCCAACAAAGAGAAGGACGCTCCGTCAAGAGCGTCCTTCTGTCAATCTTTGGAAGTTGTGCCGAACTAGCGTCCCCAGCCGCCGCCGCCACCACCACCGCCACGGTTGCCGCCGCGGCCGCCACCGCCGCCACGTCCGCCGCCGCCGCCGCCAAAGCCGCCACGGCCGCCGCCACCACCACCGCCACGCGGACGGTCAGTCTTGGGACGCGCTTCATTCACAGTGAGGTTACGGCCGCCGAGGTTGGTACCGTTCAAAGCCTCCATGGCCTTGCCCGCAGAGTCATCGTCGGTCATTTCGACAAACGCAAAGCCGCGCGGCTGTCCTGTGTCGCGGTCGGTGACGATGCTGACTTTGTCCACCGGGCCGTACGCCTCAAACAGTGAGCGGACTTGGTCTTCAGTCGCATCGAAGGTCAGGTTCCCCACGTAAATGTTTTTCATAATTACCTCGCTCCTGGAAGTGGCCGCCGTCCGGATCAAGCTTGCTGCCGGTCGCGGCCGTGGTTGGGGTGCTTTCGACTAAAGACTCGACTGAAAGACTTAGCCACGAAAATGGCAAAGGGCAGCCTCGCGGCAGCCCCTCCCTTTGCTATTGCGTTTACAGAACCTGGACGTTCTCAGCCTGCCAGCCCTTAGCGCCACGCTTCACGTCGAAGCTGACCTGCTGGCCTTCCTGTAACGAACGGAAACCGTTCGACTGGATGGCGGAGAAATGCACAAAAACGTCTTCGCCATTCTGGCGGGAGATGAAACCAAAACCCTTAGCGTCGTTAAACCACTTCACTGTACCTTGTTCCATTGTGTTTCTTAGTTCCTCAATTGGTGTTGATGTGCGCTGATTGGATCGGAAGGTTACGGGCAGAAATCGCTCGGGACATCGAGAGGGATGGCTGCTAAACGCGCCGTTCGAACAAACGCAACCACATGATACATCAACCAGGGATTGCGCACCATGAAATTAGCCGCGCTGTGAGCGGCAATCCAATGCAGTGCGGAATTGCGCAACACCGCCCTCTCCGTGGTGTACGCTGTTCCACTCTAGCGCTATAAGTTGGGTAATTGAGCGTAATTACTTGACATTGTAAGGCTTATCAACGCAGAATTGCGCCACTGGGATTGCCGAGGAAAGGGCCTGTTCCCCCTGACTGGTCTCGCTGGCACTGACTCTCAGCCCCCAAACATTTGAGAGCGCCTCCGTGCGCAAGAAACGGGCAGGAAATGCAAACTGGAAAAACATTCATGGCTTTGCTTTGCGCGTGTGTTCTCACGCTCTTGCTGGTCAGCGTGGCCACTGCACAGCAAATCAGATTTCCCGACTTCAGTTCCTTGGCGAACCTGCAATTGAACGGCGCCTCACAGGCTAACTGGCAAGCGCAAAAGGTGCTTCGTATTGGCAAGGGTTCTGACCCAGCCAACCAGGGGCACCCTGACGCAACCAGTAGCTATTTCACGCTAAAGCAGCCTGTCGCCAGCGGCTTTTTTACATACTTCAGTTTCCAGATGCATGCTCCTACCAGCAACGCGGGGAGAGGAGACGGCTTTTCATTCCTGGTGCAGAACTCTTCGTCCGTTGACACGACGATGGGAGCATCTGGCGTGGGCTTGACTGCGGTTGGCGCAGGCAGGCTCGCTTCTGGCGCAGGGGGTCTGGGCTACGCCGGCATTGGGAACAGCCTGGCAATCGAGTTTGACATCAGCCACAACGACTGGGATCCGAATGGAAATCACGTTGCAGTGCAGAGCTGCGGAACTGGGTACAACACCCCGGTGCATCTGCCCGGCACTTACACCATCGGACAGAATACGAATGTCACCAGCTGCCTGGTATCACCGAGTGCGATTACCGCGAACGCGCTGGCCGACGGCAACACTCACTATGCGAGTGATCCAATACACCCCGCCGGGCACGAACGGCAGCGGAAACTTGCAGGTTTGGGTCGATCCCACTTTCATTCAGGGGACCCACACGCCGAATTCGGCTCCCATCATCAACATTCCCTACACCATCACGGCATTGAATCTGGATAGCGGATCTGCGTGGGTCGGCTTCACTGCCTCGCAATCGTCCAAGGCCACCGTGCAGGACATAACGGAATGGGAGTTCACGCCGTACATGACGACCCAGGTGCAGGAACAGATTAAGAACGATGGGTCCACTAACACCTTTACCTTTGGGGGACATGTCGCTAAAGTCACCTATCCGATGGGCTCAGAGACCGACGGCGACTACATGACGGTGACGGCGACTCCAACCGACCGCAACACCTTCTATCAAAACCGGTTGAAGGGCACTCAGTTCCAGAACGAGACATGCATAACCTACCTGGAGACGGGGGGCCAATGCATGGTCTACTCCGTCACCTGCCAGGCAAGCGACATGACCACCACTGTCGATTGTCCGCTGGGTCTACTCGGGCCGATCCTTTTGAGCACAAGTTACTACACTGCGGATCCGGTCACGAACGACAATGCGGATTACCTAAAGGCGGATCCGATCGGTTCGAACAACTGGATCAGCATTTGCAATCCGCCGGGCGACAACCCGCCATGCTATGACCCGAATGTCTTCGACGGAACCACGTCGGGCAAAGGACATGATTTGTCGGACTTGGTCGCAACCTTCATGGTATTCGCCCATCCAACCCACCAGAGCGGGCTGGTGGCGGAACCGCCCAAGCCGGTGGCGACGGAACCGAGGAGGAGCACCTTGCCATAACGGGATCGTTGTCCCCAATATCCTTGTTCCCAAATGAAGAAGAGCTCCGGCCGGCGCCGGAGCTCTTTCCTTTCGGGCGGTAGCGGATTCTACATTGCGCCTTGATAGGCTTTGGCCGAGTCCTGATACATATCCTTGATATCAGCACGTTCGAGGAATCGCGCAGCTCCGTCCTGCTTGCTGACAGATTCCAGAATTCGGACGGCTTCCCGATATTCAGGCACTGCTTCCTTGGCTGCCCCGGTCCGGGTCAGAAGCTGGGCCAACACGTACTTGGCGCGTGCCTGCTCAACGATCAAGCCAAGTTTTTCGGCGCGGTTGATGGCTTTGTCAAGCTCCTGCCGGGCTGCATCGGTCTTGTTCGAGGCCAACAATGAGTCGGCGAGATAGATCGAAGCCTGCACCGACAAGGCTTTCAGACCCAACTGCTCCGCTTCTTCCACGACTTTCTTCTGGGTCGCCGCCGCAGCCTGCGATCTGCCCTGCCATGCGTCGACCTTGGCGAGATTGAACTTGGACAGTACCACCCGCTGACGGTCACCGCTCCTGGCGGCAGCTTGTGATGCGCGTTCATATTGTTGGCGGGCCGCAGCAAAGTCGCCGCGATAGAAATAGCTGTCTCCCAGCCAGTTCAAGGCCAGCGACAGCACGCTGTCGTTCTTGACCTCGCCGGCAATCTTCAGGGCTTCTTCGATGCTCGCTTGCCCCTCGTCGCTGCGGCCCATCTCGGAGAGTGTGTTCCCATATCCGCCGATGGCTTCCACTGCATTCGCGGTGCGGTCATTGATTTTGTGAAAGATGTCGACTGCATCCCGCTCTGCAGCCAGCGCCCTCGCATATTGACCCTGTGCGTCGAAGAGAGCGCCCATGCTGGTAGAAACCACAGCAGCCATCTTCTGATCGCCTATATTGCGATAGCTTTCGAGAGCTTTCAGGTTTTCGCTGGTCGCATCATCGTACTGTCCCAACCGCATATTGGTTTCCGCCAGATTATGGAGCGACTCCGCGGCGGGTCCCTCGAGATGCAGCTTCTCGCGAATATCCTTGGCCTGCTGAAAATAGGTCAATGCCGCCTGATAATTCCCCTGGTTGGCATAAATGCTGCCCAGGTTGTTCAGGCATCGCGCCTGAGCCGATTCGTCCCCCAGGTCACGTGACAACTGAAGGGCCTCCGTCATCAGGGGAAGCGCCTCATTGTATTTTCCGTGATCATGGTAGAACGACCCGAGCTGGATCAGCGTTTTGGCAATGCCCTTCTTATCACCAATCTGACGGCGTAGCGTCAGGGCCTCGTTATAGCTGGCCAGGGCCTCGGCGGACTTACCCATCTGGTCCTGCACCTGGGCAATCTCATTCAAGCTCTTCGATATGCCGATCTGGTCGTTAATCTTCCTGCGGATGGCCAACGCCTGCTGCAGATTCTGGAGAGCGTCTTCCGGCTTGTCCAATTCCTCATAGGCGACACCCATGGAGTGAAGCACCGCCGCCTTCGCCTCCTGGTTGTCGAACTGGATTGCATAACTCAGAGCGCGGTTGAGGACTTCGAGCGCCGCTTGTGGATTGCCGGTATAGATCTCCAGGTTGCCGCTTGAGACCAGTGCGTCGATGTTCTTCGGATCGGAGTCCAGCACCAGCTTCAGACGTTTGCGTGCATCGTCGAACTTGCTGGCGTCCATGTAGAGGGTCGCCAAAGCGAATTGTGCGTCCAGATCGTTCGGGTTGACCTTGGTTAGATTCTCGTATGCCTCGATGGCCTTCGGAATGTCATTCGTCACCCGGGCGTTGCTGGCCTGAATGCGGTAGCGGTCTGCGGCGGAAAGATTGTCGGCAAGGGCCAGCGCGCGGCGGGACGCGCGTTCGGCCTTATCATCGAATCCGAGGCGGCTGTACGTCTCGGCCAGCTTAGAATAGGCCAGCGCAAAATTGGAGTCGTCGGTCGTCGCCTCTTCAAACTTCGTGACTGCTTTGTTGTAGTCGCCGGTTCGCGCCAGTTGCATGCCTTCGTCGTACGCCTTCAAGGCAGGAATCGAGTTGGTCGGGACTCGCTGCGAATGCGCCTGCAACTCCTTGAGAATTTCCGGCGTGGCGGCGAGCTTCTGCCGGACATCATCGGCCAACTTATCCAACCCGCCCAACAGATCCTTCTCATTGGGGATGTCTGTCTTGATCTCGATGTTGCGATCATGCTTCAAGTCGAGCACGGTCGAATTAATACGAATCTCGTCGCCTGACTTGAGATATTGGCCGAACACAATGGTGTCGGCGTTGGTGAAGTCAGCGATCCGCCGCATGGTCGACAGGTCCAGTTGCGAGTCAGGCGAGATGTGCAGATCGCGCAAGACCTGTTGCAAACGTCCGGGCGAAACCATGTGGACATGGGCTGACTGGCCGATATCGGAGCTCAAGGTTTCGGAGACGCTGGCGGACATCCAGTTCAGGCTGGGATCGCCGGTCGCGTTGTAGTAAGGAACGATGGCCAGCGACATTACCGGACCTTGCACTGCCGCGCTTCCCGGCGCGCCAACGGCCGGCCCGAATTTGTACCAGACAGCACCACCAATTCCCGCCAATAGCACAAGAGCCGTCACGCCAATCGCGAGCCACTTCCGCGGAAAGGGCTGCGGAGGCGCGGGCGCGGCGATGGCTGGAGAAGAATACGGACGCGTTCCCATCAGGCTGGATTGGGAACTGGGTCTCTTTCCCTGCCAGACTTCCAGGTCGTGAATCAGGTCCTGCGCCGAGGCATAGCGGTTTTGCGGATCACGTTCCAGGCACTTGCCGACCGCCTCGCTGAGCGCCGGCGGAATGGACGAATCCACATCCAACAGCGGCACGGCGCGTTCCTGGGTACGCTTCACCAGGCTGGCAATGGCGCTATCGGCGCGGAACGGAATATATCCGGTAAGCAGTTCGTAGAAAATCAAGCCTACGGCGAAGATGTCGGAGCGCGCGTCCAGTTCCGAGCCCATGGCCTGCTCGGGCGACATGTACTCCATGGTGCCGATCATCATGCCGGTCTGGGTCATGCCATCGCTCTGGACGGTCTTGGCCAGGCCGAAATCCATGATGACGACCCGCCCGTTGGCGTTGTCGCGCATGATGTTGCTGGGCTTCAGGTCGCGGTGGATCACACCTTCGCTGTGCATCGCCTGCAGCCCGGCGCAGGACTGCAGCATGATCTCCACGGAGTCCGCCGGCGCAAGCTTCTTTTCGCGCGTCAGGATGGTGCGCAAGTCCTCACCTTCGATGAATTCCATGGTGATGAACTTCACGCCGTCAGCTTCGTTCAGGTCGTAAATGCGGATGATGTTCTTGTGTGTGACCTGCCGCGCCAGCACCAGCTCCTGCTTGAATCGCGCCAGGATGGCAGGATTACCGGCCAGATCAGGCCGTATGACCTTGAGTCCCACGATACGATCGACTTCGTTGTCTCGCGCCTTGTAGACTGCGCCCATACCGCCCATGCCGAGCAGCTTAAGGATCTCGAAACGCCCGCCAAGGACCGCGCCTTCTTCGAAGACGGTAGCCCCAATGGCCTTGAACACGGAGTTGGCAAGGGACGGGGTTACATCGGACGGCGTCTTGCCGACAACGGTCTGGGCATCGGAGGGGGCGCTGGCCGGAAGGGCGGGGGTAATGAGCGTAGCGTCGGCGTTGGGATTGAGGCTATCGCCGTCAGACAGGGTCCTGTCCTCCCGTCCGAGGGCAGGCTTCGGCATGGCGGCGGAACTCTCGCCGCTGGAGACCGCAATGCCATTCTCCGGCTTACGGGACGTACCTTGTCCGTCACCAGCCATGTCTTAGGGAGCCCTGAAAATCCAGTCTAAACGCCATCCGCCTTCTATTCAGGAGTATACCCCGACTTCAACCCCCAGCAGTACCAGTATTTACCGCAATGATACTAGTTGGCGGCTTCATAACCAGCGCCACAACGATTCCGACCGCCAGGTAGCCAACGACTTCAACCAACATATAGGTTGACGTGTAACTGCCCGGAAAGCCATACCAGTTCCAGTAAGGAATATTAGTAGTAATCGCCGCCAGCCCACCTGCCAGAAACCACAAAACCGACGCGAAATGAAGCCGGGCAAACGGGTCTGACTCAAGAGAAATGCCACAATCAGAGCTTCCAGGACCTCGGTCAGAAAGTCGGTCACCAACTGCTTCCCGGTCAGGGCTTTGGCGCCCGGAGGGTGGTAGACCACCAACCCCGACGGATTGGCATGACCCGGTAGAGCGGTCAGAGTGGCTTCAGATCCTGCAACATGGTGGGAATTAGCTCAGACACCGTGGGATGAATATGCATGGCACGCTCCACCACAGTGTAGGGGGCCTTGGCATACATGATGTCGAGCAGAGAGTGCACGACTTCGTCGCACCCTACGCCGAGCAGAGAAACGCCGAGGATCTGTTTACTCTCGGCGTCGACGATGATCTTCATGAATCCTTGCGACTCGCCTTTTTCCACGGCGCGGCCCACTCTCGTCATCGGACGCGTAGCAATCAGCGCCTTCTTTCCCGACCGGCGAACTTCAGCTTCCGTCATGCCTGCGCGGCCCAGCGGCGGATCGATGTACAAGTTGTAGGCAGTAATCCGGTCGCTCACCTTGCGGTCATCGTGATCCAGTAGATTGGCGGCAACAATTTCGAAGTCGTTATAGGAGGTGTGGGTAAAGCCTCCGCGGCCGTTGCAGTCGCCCATGGCCCAGATTCCCGGCACATTGGTTCGCAAGTGATCGTCGACAACGATGTTGCCGTGCTCGTCCTGCTGCACGCCGGCCTTATCGAGGCCAAGATCGTCAGTGTTGGGGCGCCGTCCTACCGCCAGCAGAACGTGCGAGCCGACCACCTCCTTGGGGCCGCTATCGCAGTCGACCCCAGCGGCGATCTCATTGCCACGCTTCTCGAAGCTGATGCAGGTTGAATTCAGCCGGACGTGCACGCCTTCCGCTTCCACGATCTGGCGTATGCAATCGGAGATGTCTTCGTCTTCCCTCGGAGTCAGACGGGGAGCGCGCTGCAGGATGGTGACCTCGCTGCCGAAGCGGCGGTACATCTGGCCAAACTCAAGGCCGATGTAGCTTCCGCCGACTACGATCAGGTGGCGCGGCAGGAAGTCGACGTCCACCATCGGGGAGTTGGTAAAGTACGCAATCTGATCGAGGCCGGGCATTTCAGGAATTACGGCGCGAGCGCCGACGTTGATGAAGATCTGCTCCGCTTCCAGAACGTCGTCTCCCACCAAAACCTCGCGGGCCGACGTGAAGCGGGCGTGATAGGTGTAAACGTCGCAGTTTTTCTGCGTTCGTAAGCCCTGTTCGACGCCCTTCTGCGATGGGGCTTGCACCGCGTCTTTCCGGGCTTTCACTTTTTTCATATCGACGGTCACCTGTCCGGTCAGCACACCGTACTCCGGCCCACGCCGCGCCAAGTGCGCAGCATAGGCACTGGCCACCAGCGTCTTAGTGGGAATGCAGCCGGTGTTGACGCAGGTTCCGCCGAATTTGTAGCGCTCGATGATGGCGACCTTGCGTCCTGCATCCGCCAGGCGATGCGCCAGAAAAGGTCCGGACTGCCCGGTGCCGATGATGATCGCGTCGTACGTTTTCTTCATGACTGTCTCTTACTGTTTGGTCCAGCTTTGTCCGCCGTCGGATGTTGACCACTTGGCGCCAGTGTCCGTAGTCACGCTTCCCTGCTCCGGCGTCTCAAACACGATGGCCACGATGTTGCCATCTTCAGCGTTGCTTGCGGATGTTATCAGCACTGGCTGCCAACTCGTTCCGCCGTCACGCGAATGGAACAGAGCGCCCTTGCTGCCACCGGCCCATACTTCGTTCCCAACTACGGATACCACATGAAAGGCAACTGGATGGTCCGCCAGCACGCGGCCCCAGGCACCATTGGCGATCGAACGCTCCAGGTGTCCATCGGGAGTGATCCGCCAGCGAGCCGGTAGCTGGATTTGCGATCGGTTTGCCTGCAACATCGCGGATGGTGGACTTACTTTTCCCGGCGCAGCTGGCGACATAGGTCGCAAATCGGATTGCAGCGGCGCAGCGGTCGCAGCCGACGGTGCCATGCGCAGGTCCGTCGGCGGCGAGGTGCCGGTCGCCTTCTCAGCCGAGGCAATCTCAACGTTTTGCGAAGCTGTGGCTGGCGCTACTGCCTGCGGCGGTGCCGCCACAGAAGCGGCAGGCTGCGACCCGCCGGAAAGACGCAGCGCGAGTTGGCCGGCGGAGGCCACCTCGGTGGATGGACGCTGGCCGCTGGCCGGAGCCCTCGTTGCCGCCGGGCTCGACCGCGCCTTTGCCGACGGCTTCGCGACTGTCGCGGGAGGAGCCGCCGGGCTGGCCTCCAGCTTGGTTGAAGCGTTACTAGACTCGGGTTGAGCCTGTGGAGGTTGATTCGCAGCCGTCAACACCGTGGGAGACGTGGCGGGTCTGGTGGTGCGGATATGTTGCACCAGCACCGCAGACACGATCGCCACCAGGGCGACGGCCGGGACTGCCCAGCGCCAGCGCCGCCAGCCCAAGACCGGCTCGACCGCGGGCGCGAAAACTGGGGCCTCATCCACGCACCCACCCGCGAGAAAGACGACTTCACGGCATTCCTCGCAGACCGCCAGGTGCGCCACGACGTGTGTCCTCTCGCCCGGGGTCAAGGATTGCTCCGCGTAAGCGTTCAAAAGATCAGCAGAAGGATGAGGATCTCCCGCAGTCTGCCGGGCTAACGCCTCGCGCGCTGGCTTGGGAAATTCGGGCCTCATCCTTTTTCTCCGCTGTTCTTCTTATAGAACGCCGTCGCGGGCGTTCCTTGCCGTAAAGTTTCACCGACCGGCACGCGCAGATCACGGACATCCACTTCCTGCATAGCCTCATCGGCCTGGCGTGCCGACATGCCTGCCTGCATCAGGCGCTTGCGAATGCGCTTGCGCAAACTGCCGGTGGCGCGATCCAGCTTGCGGCTGACGGTGGACTCATGCACCCCCAGCAGCTTGGCGATCTCCGCCAGCGTCCGACGATCCAGGTAGTACGCCGCAAACAGAAAGCGTTCTTCCGGATCGAGGGCTGCCAGTTCCGTCTGCGTTGCGGCCTCGACTCGTGAATCGACAACGCTCACCTCTGGCTGCGGCGCGGCAAATTGCGCTCCGTCTTCCACCGTCGCCTCCAGGCTGGTTTCGCGTCGGGTGCGACGGTAGTGGTTGACGTATTCCTGGGCTACTACCATTCGCAGCCAGCCCTGCAGAGATCCGCGACCGTGATACGAAAGCAGTTTCGAGGGCCGCGCTTCACCCCTGTCGTTCACGCCGTATAACTCAGCGTACAGCGAGTCGGCGAGGGCGCGCGCCGCGCTCTCCTCCCGGGCAACCTTATGGGCTGTCTCGTACAGCGTCGTCCGATAAAGTGTCAGAAAGACTTCCCACGCCGCATCGTTCCCCGCAGCGCAGGCGCGGGCGAGCACCAGTTCCTCCAGCCGCAGCGAGGCCAGGAAGCGCTGCGCGCCTATTTCTTCCACGGCCGCTACAGACTGATTAGCCGCCCCGCTGAGAATGACCGCGAAACCATCGGCGTCAATACCAAAGCGCCCAGCTTTGCTGTCGGCGAAGCGGGCGACGGCAAACTCCCGCACCTCTGCCGAAACCTGCGAGGCTGTCATTCCGGGAGTGGGGCGAGATGCCATCTGTGCGAATCCTATCAATTCGGTTGCAAGAAACCTACCGCACCACGTTCTTCCGTTAGAGACAGACAACGTCTCCGGAGGTCAACCATGAACCGCAAACTTGTTGCCGTAATCGCCGGCGTTGTCCTGAACGCATGCTTCGCCACCGCCGGCACTCCGAGCGCTTCGCAATTCCACGTTCTGCCACCAGTCACGCACGGTAATCTCAGCATCTTCCCGGTAGTGGGAGGCCCAGGCGCCGACACGTCGCACCTGCTAACCCTGGATGAAGGGGTTCGCGCCGGCACGGTGATCGTCGCCGAGGCTGGCTCGCTGCAGGGACTCGTCCGACGGGGCACGCCGGTTCATTATCCAACTGGCGCTGAGGTTAATCGCCTGGTGCTAGTCAACAACTCGGACCGACCGCTGTTGTTGCTGGCCGGCGAGGTTGTCACCGGAGGCAAGCAGGATCGCGTGATCGGAGCGGACCGGCTAGTGCCCGCTAAATCCGGCCCCATCGACCTTTCGGTGTTCTGCGTCGAGCCGGGCCGCTGGGTCGGGCAGTCGGACCAGTTCGGCAGCATGGCCTCACAAATGGCTCAACCCAGCGTGCGCGTTCCTGCAATGGCCGCTAAGAATCAGCAGGAAGTCTGGAATCAGGTAGCGTCGGCGCGATCGTCCATGGCAATGATTGCGCCGCCCAGCCCGGCTAGCCCGACTGGCACCTCGTACGCCCGAACCATGCAGGCGCCCGAAGTGCAAAACAAGATCAAGACCGTCGCCGCCGACTATGACGGAATTCTGCGTGAGCTTCGTAAGGTCGGCGCTAAAGGAGTGGTCGTCGCCATCAACGGCAAGATCACCTGGGCCGATCTGTTCGCCAGCACCGATCTCTTGGAGAAGTACTGGGAGAAGCTGATTCGTTCGTACGTGGCGGAATCGCTGACCAGCGTGAAGACGGGAGGACATGTAGATCAGCAGGCCGCTCAGAATTTCGTCGACCAGCTCAGTGGCAATCGCGAAGTCATCGAAACCGACCCCGGCATCTATCGGCGGGCCGAGATTACCGGCCAAGGTTACGAGGTGTTTACCCTGATCGACCTCATGCCCAAGCCCGAATTCGACGTCCATATCGCCAAGATGGCCTATGACCAGCAGCACTGGATGACGCCGTACCGTCCCTCGATCCTGATACGCCCGGACCCGCCTCCTCCGGCTCCGATTCGCTAAGCCGAAAGCGGTTTAATCCGTGCCGCGCTATCGAATGGTTACAATGCCAACGACGTTTGCGACAGGAGGAAGAACGTTCATGGACTATCTGCTGAAGACCGAACCCACGGTTTATTCGTTCGCCGACCTGGAAAGGGAGAAGGTCACAGTGTGGGATGGCGTGTCGAATCCGACCGCAGTGAAACATCTCCGGGAGATGCAGCCCGGCGCGAGGCTGGTGATTTACCACACCGGAGATCAGAAGAGCGCTGTTGGAACCGCGTCGGTGGTATCGGTGGACGCTTCTGATCCGGCGACCCCGCTGGTGAAGATCAAAGCCGGACATGCACTCGCGCAGCCAGTGTCACTGGCGACGATCAAGGCAAATGCCTTGTTTTCGGAATCGCCGCTGGTGCGCCAGGGAAGGCTGTCGGTCGTGCCGCTCAACAAGGCGCAGTACAAGGCGATAACCGGGGAGTAGCCATCACCCTTCCCGGGCAAACACCTTGCGGGAGACACCGGCTGTCTTGGGCGCGAGGAAGTTCTCGCGAATGGCTGCGCTCTTGGCCCAGGCTTCCCAACTCTCGTAAGCGTTGAGAGCAGCCTGGAAATGCATGCGCGCTTTGTCCTCGTCGCCTGCAGCGTGATGGAAGAGCGCCGCGCGTTCGTGAGCCAAGGCAAGATCGTGAACGAAGCCGCTTCCCATGGCCGATGCCACGGCAGCTTCGTATGCCGCCACGGCTGCATTATGGTCCTGACGTGCCCGCTGCAGCTCAGCCCGAATCAGGTCGCGTTTATGGGCGAAATTGGAGGCCGCGACGCTCGCCCATCCCTCAAACTGCGCCAGTAATTCCTCCCCGGCACGCAGCAGGGGCTCGCGTTCTGCATCGCCGACCTCCTGGGCACGGGCCAGCGTGGCGAGAGCACGATAGAAGACAAACTCCCACTCGCCGACCTGGCCTTGAAACGCCGGCAAAATCGGCAGCGCCTGGTTGGCATAACGGAGCGCAGCCTCGTACTCGCCGTAGTAATAGTGCAGCCGCATTTTAGCGACGCAGTAATAGCCAATCTGGTTGTAGTTGGAGGTGGTGCAGATGGAGGCCACGTCGCGCTCTTCTTCGTGCTTGTCGTCGGAGAGGCTGAGCCGGTGCGAGGTGCGTCCAAGCAGCGCCAGCGCCACCTGGCGCTCGAGCAGGCAATGGAAGGCCGCCACCCGCACACGTCCGGCGATGCGGGCCATCTGCCGGTTGGCTTCCTGCACTACCTGCTGCAGGGGAGCTCCGCTGAAGTTCATATACATGACGTGTGCGGCAGCGTTGAAGCATCCGTAAAGCAGATCGTTCTCCTGCAGGCCGACGCGCGCACCATCCCATGCAAAGCCTGGGTTGGTCTTCACATGGTTAATCCAGTGGTTGATGAACCAGGCATGCAGGAAAGCTACCGGCGAGCTCACGCGGCCGTACATCTTAAGATCGAGGTCCATGGCCAAGGTGCTGAACTCGTAGGCGAGCTGACTGTTCTGGGTGAGCCCGCGAACCACTGCCGCGTACATGCCGATCACCTTGGGAGCATCGGAACCGATGCCATGTTCCAGCGTCAGGGAGAAACACTTGAGCGTGCTGAGCGCGAACAGCTCGGGCTTCTGGCTGATGTGTGCCGCCGGACCAATCAGCATGAGGATGCGGATGACATTGGCGATCCTGTCGTCGGTGAGCGGTGGAAGCTCGGCCAGTTGGGCTGGCCCGCGTCCCTGCATCAGTTGCCCGATCTTCTGCATTTCAGCGCCAATCGCTGCACCCTGCTCCTCGCGCGACGCCGGCAGGTCCACGCCTGATTGGCGGGCCGCGTCGACGGCTAACTCCACTGCCTTTTCCGGAGCGCCGGTGGAGAGCATCTGCGCCGCCGTCATCGACAGATATTGCGCGGCTTTGGGAGCAACTCCGGCGTCCTTCCACAGCACTGCCTGGGTGGGAATCCACTCGGGCGCGCTGCCATGAACCGCTTCAATTGCGGATGCTCCACGCAGACTCAGAGCCTGGCGCGCCTCCGCACCGATCTCCGACAGTACCGCCTCGCGCAGCTTATCGTGGGTGAAGCGCCACTGATAGCCGTAGCCCTCGAGAATGGCAGCATCGCCGCAGGCCACCAGCAGTGCATCGAGGTCGGTTTCCGGCTCAGCGGCACGCAACACGTCAAGATCGACTTCGCGTCCGATAATGGCTGCGCCTTGAATCGCGCTGCGTGCCCAGTCCGGCAGGCGGTCGAGACGCCGCCGCACATAGTCCTTCATGCCGCCGGAGAAGACATGCTCGGGCAGCAATTCGGGCGAGACTTGATCGAGCCGCCCCGAAGCCTCGGCCAGTTCGCGCACTGCTTCTACCAGGAAGAATGCGTTGCCCTCGGTTTCGCGCTCCAGAAAGGAGACGATTGCCGGGTTGCTTCCGAGATCTTTTCCCAGCATGGACACCGCGATGTCACGGATCTCACCATGGCCAAAGCGCGTCATGCGGAGCAGTTGCATGCCCGGACATTCATTGGCCAACTGGGGACGCTCGTTGTCGCGGAACGAAGCGATGATCAGAAGAGGCAGGCGATCAACCATTTCGGTGAGCTTGCGCAAGACACGCAGGCTCTCGCCGACGACGTGACAATCTTCGATCTCCAGCAGGATCGGGGCTTTGTATCTCTGAAACAGGCTCAGGATTGTGCCGATCAGGCTTTCCGCGAAAAGTTCAGGATCGATTGGCGTGTCGGGGATCGCACTGCCGAGCACCCGCTCAATTTCCGGGAAGACGACTTTCAGCACCGCTGCCTCTTCCTCGCTTACATCGACGACGAGTGCGAGCCGCAACACGCTGTTGCGGAAGACCGAGTACGGCGCCTGGTTTTCTTCAGCCTGCCCGGTGAGTGCCAGCAAGCCTTGCACGAGCGCGCGCGAACGAAGCTCGTCCAGCAGGCGCGACTTGCCCACGCCGCTCTCGCCGCCCACCAGCCACGCGCTTCCCTTGCCCGCGATGGCGTCGCTCAGTGCACTGGACAACAGCGTGAGCTCGGCTTTGCGGCCAGTCAGCGGAGCGGCCTTGAGATAGCTCTCACGATGCGCCGAAGTTTCCGCCGGGACGGGACAGTTCGCAGCGCGAGCCAAATCGGCAATCAGCCGGTTGGCATCGGTGTAGTACCGTTCGATGGGATTGGGCGAGAGCAGAACCTTGACAATCGCCCCTACCGTCCCGAAGGCCGCCAGTGGTGTCAGGTCCGGGCCGTCCGTGCTCGACCGCTGTGGCTTGTAGATCCGCAAGCCCGTCAGCATCTCGTAGGCGATGCCTCCCACGGCATAGAAGTCGCTGCTGGGAGTGGGCCGCGCGCCGCTCAGCACTTCCGGCGCAATGAAGCCCGGCGTGCCCGCAACCGCATGTTCGGGAAGTCCGGATACGCCGAAGTCCAGCACCGTGACCTGACGGCCTGTCACAAGAACGTTCGACGCTTTCAGATCGCGATGCACGATGCCGTGGCGATGCAGATACGACAGCGCCTGCAACATCTGGAAGAGCAGGTCGACCTGCGTCTCCAACGGCTGCTTTCGCGCGGCACGCACGATGGTCACCGGTTCGGTGAGCAGCTTCATAGTAAAGAACGGCAGGCCAGTATCCTGGAAGCCATAGTCCAGAACACTGACGATGTTGGGATGGCGCAGCGAGGAGAGTACGCGGAATTCCGAGGCGAGAGCGAGACGCGCGATCTGGGACTTCTGAGAGCTGCGCAGCGAAGGCTTGGTGACCTCGACGGTCTCATCGCCATCAGGAGTGGATGGTCCCGCTGCCCGCTGTGTCGGCCGGCTATCCGACAAAGCAACCGGCATCTGCAGAGCGCGTTTGAGAGCGACGATCTCTTCGGTCAGACGATCGCGAGAGCGATACACCTCTCCCATGCCACCGGCTCCCAGCCGGTCAAGGAGTTCATACCGCCCACCGATAAGGCCAGCCGACATAGGATGCTTACCGCTTGCCAAAGCACCGCTCTAAACGCTGTGGCCGCAAAAGGCAACAGACGCGAGCTGCAACGCCCACGATGCCTCGAACCATAAACTCTTCGCAAGCGCTTGCTTGTTTCACTGCGATCAGTGTCTCACGATGAGCTGCGCTGCAAAAGCAGGGCATTGGCATGCATGTCGGGAGACAGGGCGAAGAGCACCAGGTTGTCCTGGGTAATGGGATCGTTAGCTACCGACCACGCCAGATTCACAGGAATATTGGCCACCGTCATGTTGGCGAACTCCTGGATCGTCTGAATCTGCTGCGCCGGATTGATCGAGGCCTGCCACATATTGAACAGCACCTGCGAGGCTTGGTGCGCGATCAACGTCACCTGGGACTGCGGTATGTTGTTGCGCTTCAGCAAATCAATCACGGCCTGCGGCGCCAGCACACCGCCGAACTGGCCGAAGCCTTTCATTCCCTTGTCTGTGATCTGGAAAAACGATTCGCTCCACAGCCACTCGTGCCCGTCTTTCGGCGGCTGCTGCTCGTACTTCTGCCCCTGCATGTACATCGATCCGAAGTAGCTGGTCATGGTGAGAGTGTTCTGATCGATCACTTGCCACTGCGTCGTATCAGATGAGAGCCCCACCACCGCCGCGCCCGCACCGTCAGCGGCACTCACCGACTGCACGGTGTGGTAGTCGACATGCCTTGTCCAGTTACCGCCCACGACCACCAGTATGTTCTTCGCCCGTCCGGCGCGGATAAGAGCGTCGGCGAACAGCAGTGCGGCATTGAAATTGGAGAACTCGTTGTTCAGGGGGACGACATAGGTGCTCTGGGGCAGATGAAGCATCTCGTGCAGATGGCTCATCTCGTTGGGATTGGCGTACGGGCTGACCGACGCATAGCCAAGCAACATGTCGATGTCGGATGGCTGGAGCTTGGCGTCTGCCAGGGCGTTCAAGGCGGCTGGGACCATCATGGTCATGAGGTCTTCGCCCGGCCCCAGAACTACGCGGGTGGTGTAGCCCGTAAAGGGATTTCCACCCGGCGGCGGATGCTGGTTCAGCCAAGCGAAGATCGGATCGTCATTGTAGCGAAGGTTCGGCGGCACGAAGTAGCCGAGGCCGATGATTCGAGGCTGCTGCTCTGTCATGCGTTCTCCCTGTCGACGTCTGCTACTTCGTCTTTCCCTTCTTCGGCGGAGGAGCCGGCGGCGGGTTGGGCGTGATCCACTTCGGTGGCGCCAGGCCTAGTTTCGTCAGCACAATCTCGGCGGTTTGCAGCGCGCCTTCCACCCACGTCTGGTTCGTCGAGTATGCTTCCCCGCAGATGTAGCACGGGAAGTCGGGAACTGGTTGCGTCATGTCTTGGAGGATTTCCCACGACTTGTAGCCGCGATTCCAGAAGTGCACCCCTCCGCCATAAGGATCCACCGACCAGTCCATGCAGGCAGCGTCGTAAGGCTTGGGTGCGTATTGAATGTTGTGCATTTGTTTGAGCTGACGGTGCATCTCCATGACCATCTCGTGGGGCGCAGGATGGTTCTGCCAGTTCTCGAGCAAGCGTTTGGAGAATTCATCCTCCCCGGCGGCCGTAGCCTGCGGCGATTGCTGGCGCTCAAACATGCGGACACCGGGAGCGACTTTTCGGAACAACTGCAGCGCTGAGGGATTCTGCATGGTCTTGGTTACGGCGCCGCTCAGTCCGGCCCAGAAGTCAACACTAGTTGCGTCGTTGTAGGCCATTAACAGTGCATCGCCGGTGGCGGAAGGAGTCTTTGCCAAAGGATCGATCGGCCAGTAATAAAGCTGCCGGACTGGCGTGTCGGTGAGGGAACGTCCTTGCCGCACACCCACCGCGTTCCACCACGGATACTTGTAAGCGACGAACAGCTTGTATAGAGGAATGGGCCTCACCGACCCCAGCATCTCCTGAACGCGCGGGGCACGCGACGGGTCAAGAACCGGGCCCTCCCGCCGCAGCAGTTCCAGTGAACGCCGGGGCATAGCAAGAATCAGCGCGCGCGCCGTGACCGAAGGACGACCGTCGGAGAATTGCAGGACTACTCCCGTGGTGCCGTCATCGAGCGTCGTATGGCCAAAAGCCGCCAGCCACGATCCTTGAATCAGCTCCCCACCCGCATCTTCGTATTGCTTCTGCAACGTCCACGGCACCGAATCATAACCCTGGTTCAGGAGAGAATAGGTGACGCCCGGGGTGAAGTCGAAGTATTCCGAGATCAGATCGACCGCGTTCGCATTCGAGCCAAGGCAGTCGTAGCCCACCAAGGTTCGCGAGAGTTCATACGCGTCCGGCGATAAAGCGCGCGCCAGCAAGTTCCAGAAGCCGTGCTGGTAGAGTGGCGTTCCGTCGACGACAGCGTTCTGAAGGTAGTTTTCCAAGTGTGTACCGGTGAACTGGGTGACTCCTGGCAACAACTTGGCGATGGCCCAGCCAATAAGGCCGCTGGGATCGTTCTGGGACACAAATTGCGCCTCCGCCCAGGTCAGGTTGTAAGGCAGCGCGCCGGGGTCGGTCACCTGGGAGAACCGCAGTTGCTTGTTGCGCAGGTAGACGATATTCGTCTTCTGATCGACAACTTGCGGATAGTGCGGCAGCTTCAGCTTGTTCTCTACCAGGCTGCGCACCAAGGTTTGGGCCGAGACATAGCGCATGCCGCCGATTTCGCAAGTGGTCGCGTAGGAAAAGCCCGGAGGCCGCGCCGACAGCAGCCGTCCCCCGATGCGGTCGCTACCCTCGAAAACCGCGACCTTCAGCTTGCCGTTCTTGCCGGCCCACTTTTTCAGGACGGAGGATTGACCGGCCGATGAGGTCATCAGCCGCCAGCCGGAGTAAATGCCGCCTACACCACCGCCAACGATCGCGACGTCGTACTGCGTGGAAGTCTCGGAGGAGTTTACTTTTGCTTTTGCCATGTCAATTAACTCGCTTTCGTGCTGCCTGCACCATCGGACGGCGGCGCTGGTGGTTTCGGCGGGAAGTAGGGATCGAGGCTGCTCTGGTTGATCTTCGCCACGATCACTTGAGGTCTCTTTTTCACGTTTGCCCCTTCCAGAACCTTGGGCATGAGTTTCTGCAATTCGCCGGGATCATGGACCAGATAAGCATCAGCGCCCAATCCTTCGGCAAACTTCACCAGGTCAGGCTTACCCAGCCGGTAGAGCGTCTCCCAGACTCCGGGATCGGTCGGATCGGGATAGAGATACGTCATGCCCTGGCTGACCATATGCAGATCGTCGTCTTCCAGAACCACCCAGATGGCGCCGACGTTGTGCGCCTGGGCGGTGGAAACCTCAGCGCCATGCATCATGAATGCGCCATCGCCCACCAGCGCGATGCAGGTCTTGTCGGGACAGCCCATCTTGGCCCCGATGACCGCGCAGACTCCAAAACCCATCGGTCCCATAGCGAGTGAGCTGTAAATCTGCTGCGGAGGGTTGACCGTGAAGTAGTGAACACCCCAGCCGACACAGTTGGCACAATCGAGGACGATGATGGAGTCTTGGGGAATCGCAGCTTGCAGCACACGGACAATCGCGGCCGGCTCGATCGGTGAGGCGTTCGACGCATACTGATCCGGGCTGTAGTAGGGCGAACTCTGCTTGATCGCCTTCACCTCGGCATAGCGAGCCTGCGCGTCCGCCTGAACCCCGGGCTGCGACAGCGGGAATTCGGGCAACATGCCTGCCATCTCGCGAATAAATGCTCCGACTTCCCCGACGATGCCCATGGTTACCGGGAAGGTGCGCCCGATAGCATGCTGTTGCAGATCAACCTGAATGAACGGCCCGTTATTTTTTGGCACAAGTATCGGACTCCAGTTGTTGCTGGAGAGCCCACGCAGGCTGGTACCGAGCACAAGTAGTCCATCGTACGGCACATCCGTCTGGGTCATCCATGCGGGAGCCCAGGTGTTGCTGGCGAAGCCGTACACACGCAGGGAAAGCAAGTGTCCCTCGGGGAAGACGCCCTTTCCGTCGGGAGTGGTCATCACGGGAATGCCATAGCGTTCCGCAAAGATCACCAGCGCGTCGAGTGTGCCCTGATCACGCAGGGCATCGCGGCAGCCACTGCCGAGAAAAATCAACGGCCGCTTACAGGCCAGCAGTTGCTGCACCGCCTGTTTTACCTGTTGGCGATCGACACCCGCCGGTGTTGCGCGGTAGTTGGCCGGGCTGGCCGGCAGATAAATCGTTGGACTGGGAGGATTAGGCGCCGGCTGTGGGGTGGTCACGATCTCAGTTGGAATGTTGTTAGGTACGCTGATATGCGCCATGCCACGCGGAATGTTCAGAGCGTCGCGTAATGCCTGCTCAATGAGCGTCTGCACTTCCGACTCGTCGGTCAACTCCGCGCTGTAACAGGCCGACGCCTTGTAGATCGCCTGGACGTCGAGATCGGTATCCAGGCCCTCCTGCAGATAGCCTTTGCCGAAATACTGCTCGTTCACTTCACCGGTGATGACCAGCAATGCGCTGCCATCGTTCTGCGCATTCATCGCGCCCGTGATGGCGTTGGTTGCGCCGGGGCCGGAGGTCACCATCACCACGCCGAGTTTGCCGGTCGCGCGATGATAGCCATCCGCAATGTAAGCCGCGCCGGTCTCGTGACGGCAGATAACGTATTCAAAGTTGTTGCGCTGGTTCTTGAACTCTACGAGAAGGTTAGCGAGCCCGCCGCCGGGAATCCCGAAAACCTTGTCCACTCCCTCCATGCCGAGATACAGGAGCAGCACTTGAGCGACAGTTTGATTGGTGTACGACTTGACGTAGGGAGTCGAGGCCATAGGTAACAGATCCTTTCATTACCTGTGTTGCTGAAATCTACTATTCTCGCTAGTCGACGAAGCCAGAAAGCGCATTACGGCACACAAAGGTGTACCGACCAACTTTATGACCGAAAGGGTAAGCGAGTATATCTATGAACCCACACGATTTGTCCAGAACTTTGTTGGGAGAGGTGGTCAGTTCCACCAACGTGCTGGTTCGGCGGGCGGTTCCACTCCTGTTCCACCCTCGAACGAGCAGAGTTCCAGGATTCCTTAGTACAGAAAATCAAAGTCGAAGAGAAGTTTGCGGTCATAGTTACCGAAGAATCGTCCGTACTGAGGGTCTGCGTTGTTGGAGTAGACCTCGAGCGGATTGAAATGATCCGTCAGGTTGGCCAACGTGAAGGACAATTTGACTGCGTGTTTTGCGCTTACCTGGAGCTCTTTTGACATGCGAAGGTCAAGAGCGAAGTAGCGCGGAAAGCGATACTGAGGACCGGGCGTCGCGATCCACTGTTGCCAGACGTCAGTCGCCTGGAATGGGAATCCATCGCGGTACTCGACATGAGGAGCGACGGAAAACTTCTTTGGCAGTCCGTAGTTCCCCCACAGCAAGAAGCGGTTCGGAATCTCGCTGGGCAAAGCCGCCTGAAAGTTCGGCTGTACTACAGGGGATGGGAAGTTGCCCAGATAGGAACTGGCGGTGTTGATGTCGCCGTACGCATACTGGCGTACGTACGAGAAGAAAAACTGCCGGGTCGCATGCTCTCCGATCTTGGCGGTAAGCTCAGCCTGCCGTGTCCTCGCCCATCCGGAAGACCCCAGCACCATGGCGTGCAGGTTATTGAGCGTTTCAGGCTGGAGCGTGATCTGGCCCTCGGCGTTACTCTGCAGGTACTTCACGCGCAGCACAAGCTTGCGACTAACTTCCCGCTCAAATTCTACGTTCCAGGCAACGCTGTAGGGAGCGAAGTTGCCACTCTTCAGTCTTCGTTCGATAAATGGAAACTTCGAAGCAGCCGCCTGGTCGGTGAGGTTGGCATAGTAGACAGGCGGGCCGATCGGAAGACCTTGTGCATTGTAGGTAGTGACTAACTGGTCGGGATAGCTATTGAAAGCGTAGACATCCAGCGGCACCGCATCGTAAAAAACGCCGATCCCCCCGCGCACCACGGTCTTGCTGCTATCGGGCGACCACACCATGCCCACACGAGGCGCAGTGCGGGTGGTCGAAGTGATGGTCTGGCCTTCGAAGCGCATCCCGGCATCCATCGCCAGATGCGAATTGAAGACCCAGTGATCCTGTACGTAGAACGCCGGCGTGGTGTCTGACACCGCATACGGTTTGCCGCCGACGAAGCGAATCTGCTGCAAGGTCTGCCCGGCGGAATTCTGGATGAGTACGGGGTTTGCCTCGAACAAGCCATCGTTATTGCTGTGGCCCAGCAGCGATCCCACCTTGAAGTTGTGCTCGCCGGCAAAGTGCCAGGCCGGTGAACTCCATTCCTCCATCCACTGATAGCGCTGGGCATCGCGCGACTGGTCGGCAAAGTAGTTGCCGCTGTTCTGTCCCGGCGTCAGCACCATGTCGGCTTCGGACTGAGGGCCAACGGTGCTGGAAACGCCGGTTCCGGCGATCGTGCTCTTCAGCAGGCCATCGCCGATTGCCCAGCGGTGGGTAAGGGTCGCGGTGGATTCGTGGAAGTCGGCATTGGGCGTTACCGGCTGCGGATTGAAGTAGTCAAGGCCCGCATAATCAATTGTATGCGGAGCAAAATGAAAGCTCCCGGTGAGGGTCTGTTTGGGCGTCAGAATCAGGTCGAGCTGGGTGAACGAATTAAATGCTTTCGAGGTGGTCAAGTTGTCCGGAAAGGGCAAGGTCCGAACTTCCGGACTGTTGTAAAGGAACTCGGCTCCTTCCAGGAAATAGAGACGGTTGGCGATCAGCGGGCCGCTGATATTGAACCGGGGCGCGGCGTCGGCCACTCCGTTCAGGTGCCCACTGCGAATGCGGAAGTCGGGGAACGGATCGTTCAGGCTGTAGTCCCACTTGTCGCCGCCGCTGCGGGTCTCGGCTGCAACCACTCCGGCAGTGAACTTGCCATATTGAGCCAGGTACGGCATCACTGAAACCTGGATGTTCTGTACGCTGTCGATGGGCACGCTGAGACCAAAATTCCCGGTGGAAGGGTCGGTCACGTCCACGGAATTAATCAGCAGCGCGCTATGATCTTCGCCGAAGCCCGCGATACGCACCGTTCCGTCCGGCCCACGCACAATACCGGGCACCAAGGGCAGGGCGGCGTTCAAGGTAGCGGGATTCGACGGCGCATTCTTGGCTTGCGCTGGAGGCAAGGTCTGCGAACTCGGCTCCGTATCCGCGACCGGATTGGTTGGTTCGCCGGTTACATTGATGCTCTGCTGGCTCAGGGCCGCGCTGCTGATCACGATCTCGATGGGTTCCAGGGCGGTGGTGACGCTCACGTCGAGGGTGGTGTCGGCGCTCAGGTAGCCTTGCTTGCTGATGTTGACGGTATAGGTTCCGGGCGCGGGAACCTGCACTACGGCCTTGCCGGATGCGTCGCTTTGTACCGTAACCAACGGTTTTTCCGTCGGCCCCACAGTTGCGGTCGCGTTCGCGACCGGATGATTGTTCTGATCGATGACTGAGAGTGTCACTTTGAGCGGCGCCGAGGGGTCGGAGCCCGCCGCCATGGATCACAGCGAACAGGAGTATGGCGCACGTAAGCCGCACAAGCAACCGGGCACAAGACGCGGATCGATCTGGCATCCGGGCTGCTCCCGACTGGCTTACACTCATCCCATTACGCTCCCTGGAAGTGACGGTAAGTACTACTAACCCTTTCTGTTCTGCGATGTTGTCTAAGGATACTCCAAAGAGGCCGCGCATTCACTTTCCAGTCGCTACGACTTTGCCAGGGAACAAGGGTTCTAACCTGTCAACGGAGACGTGACAAACATTTGACACGCCAATGGAGCGTCTGCGCTATGCTTTGTATCCTCTAATAGCTAAGATCCGGCAATAGGGTGAAGGGATCTGGATAAGGCGGCCTTTGAACAATCGGCAACAATTTGGAAATCTACTGATTTTGATAATGGTGTTCGCGGCGGCCTGGCAGGCATCAGCCGAAACCGGAGACCCGGTCTCTGTTTCGGCCCCCCTCTATTCCGGCTACCAAGAAATGTACAACCTCCAGTTCAGCGATGCTCATAAGACTTTTCTTGGCTATCAACGGCTTCATCCGAACGACCCGATGGGATACGTCTCCAACGCGGCGGCCTACCTGTTCTCCGAGTTCGATCGACTGCACATTCTTGAGACCGACCTCTTCACCGATGACCAAAGGTTTGACAACCGCAGCAAGCTGACGCCTGACCCCGCGGTGAAGGCGGCCCTGGAGAAGGAGCTTGCCAAGAGTGACGAGTTGGCGGAGAAGGTGCCCGCGAACGATCCGCAATACAAGAACGCGCTGTTTGCGCGGGTGCTGGCGAACGGTTTACGCGGAGACTATGCGGCCCTGATCGAGAAACGTAATATCGCCAGCCTGGAATACATGAAGACATCCCGCGAGCTGGCCCAGACCTTGCTACAGATTGACCCTACCTGCTACGACGCTTACCTGGCGATTGGCGCCGAGAACTATCTCTTGGGCAGCAGTCCGGTGGTTGTGCGCTGGCTTCTGCGCCTGGGGGGCTCCGAAACCGACAAGCAGGCGGGGCTGGAACGCTTGCGCCTGACCGCGGACAAGGGCTACTATCTGGCACCGTTCGCGCGCCTGCTGCTGGCGGTAGCGGCGCTGCGCGATAAAGATCGCGGCACCGCGCGCACTCTGCTCGCCGGACTGGCTACGCAATTTCCCCGCAACCAGCTTTATGCCAGGGAGCTGGCGCGCATCCAGTAGGACGCCTCGGCTTTTTTTCACTACATGGTAAGTACGACTTTGCCGAACTGCTCGCTGTTCGCCAGATATTCATGCGCGGCACGTGTCTCGCTCAGCGGAAAAGTACGATCGACCACCGGTTTCAGCTTGCCGGCAAAGACGTGCTTCAGAACTTCGTCCAACTCTCCCATCGATCCCATATAGGAGCCAAAGAACGATAGCTGACGTGCGAACAGGACGCGCAGGTCCAGGCTGACATCGAAGCCGGTCGTCGCGCCACAAGTGACCAGCGTTCCACCGTATTTCAGTGACTTGATGCTCTCTGGCCAGGTGGCCTTCCCGACGTGCTCAAAGACGACATCGACGCCGCGCCGATTGGTGATGCGCTTCACCTCGTCGGAGATTTTCTGCTGGTAATGATTGATGGTGTGGTCGGCGCCCAGTTCACGAGCCTTGGCCAGCTTGCGCTCGTCACCAGCGGTAGTGATCACTTCGGCGCCGAGCATCTTTGCGATCTGGATGGCGGCCGATCCGACGCCAGAACCCGCTCCCAGCACCAGCACCGTCTGGCCGGCTCGCAACTGCGCCTTGCCGACGAGCATGTGCCACGCCGTAAGGAACACCAGCGGCACGCTCGCAGCTTGCACGAATTCGAGCGTGTCGGGAATCGCGATGACGCTCACCCGCGGAACCGCCATGAGTTCGCAGTCGCCGCCGTCAATGTTGTTGCCGAAGACGGCAAACTCACGGCAGAAATTGTGCTCTGCGCTGTTGCATTGCTCGCAGTGGCCGCAAGAGACCATGGGCGCCAGCAGGACCCGGGTACCCGGCTTCAGATCCGTGATGTACTCGCCACATTCGACCACTTCCCCGGCGATGTCGCTGCCGGGAATGCGCGGCAGCTTGACGGTGGGCAGTCCCTGGCGCACAAACAGATCGAGATGATTGAGCGCGCAGGCCCGCACGCGGATGAGAACCTGATCCTTGCGCAACACGGGCTCGGCAACGTCCTCGTACTGCAGGACCTCGGGCCCACCGAATTCATGAATACGGATGGCTTTCATCGTCTTCGATCTTCACGGACCATCTCTTCCGCGGAAGGAAAAGGACCGGTAGATGGGGAGGGGAGTGATCGCAGATGCATTAATCGGCGAAAACTTTCACGTCGCATTCTGAGCTCACGCTCGGTAGGAACATTCTGTTCAATTATCGACCGGACTTCAGCGGCGATGGACCGTCGGTTCTGTGCCGCCCTCTTCCGCAGCGCTTCATAAAGCTCGTCGGGAATGTTTCTCACGTAGAGGCTTGCCATGCTGTTTGAGCAAGTCTAGCACCCATTTGAGGGCCGAGTTCGTTCAATGCCCGTCTATAAGACGGGGCCCCGCACGGTAGTGAGGACCTTCCGGATTGCCCGTGATCCGCCCGAAGGAGTCTTGCCGTCCTGTCAAACCCACGCGGCAATCCGCCGCGACAGTGGGAGGCAAGCCCGCCTCGGCAGTATGATGTTTTCAGCTCCCGATGCGTTCCACGCCGATCATCACCGGGCTCATGTCGGTGGCTGCCCCCATTGGCATTTTAGGGTTCGCGGCCCTGCTGCTATGGCTGTCGGGCGATTGGCGCTGGGTGGAGGGCTGGATCTTCGGGGTCTGGTGGGTATCTTTCGTTGCGGCAATTCAACTGTGGCTTTGCTTCAGGGACCCTGCGCTGTTGGCCGAGCGGATGCGCATGCCCGGCAGCGGCGGTGAATCACGCTCCGATATGGCTATCCTGATCGGGATAAAAGTGTGCTTTTTGGCTTCGATCGTTGTGCCGGCGCTGGATGTGCGCTTCGGTTGGACACGCCGTCTACCGCTGTGGAGCGAAGTATGCGGAGGCGTCCTGCTTCTCGGGGGCAGTTTCCCGTTTTTCCGCGCGTTCACCGATAATCCGTATCTTTCGCAGCTGGTGCGTATTCAGAGCGAGCGCGGCCAACAGGTCATTGAGACAGGCGTCTACGGCTTTGTTCGCCACCCCATGTATCTTGGGGCAAGTCTTGTGTTCATTGGTGGCCCGTTGTTGCTCGGCTCCGCTTGTGGCCTTCTCGTAGGTCTGGCCACGGTCGGGTTGCTCATTCTGCGGATCGTGGGCGAGGAGAAGCTGTTGGCACGCGATCTGGAGGGCTACCGCGCATATCGCGAGAAAGTGCGGTACCGCCTTATACCGCACGTCTGGTAAGCACCCCGTCAGCTGATCCCCGCTCTCAATACGGCAAGTGTGGGCGGTATCCGACTCACTGGGCGGATACTCGGCAAACCGGAACCGACAGTCCAGCAGCAGTTCAGCCTTTGACTTTGTTGCTGTGCATCTAAATAATTGAACCGGCCGATGGATATTTACGAACAGATCGTGCAGCTTCGCCGCGAGGGACGCCGCGGCGCCGTCGCCACAATCACCAACGTGCGCGGCTCGATCCCCTCGTTCCAGACGGCCAAAATGCTGGTACGCGATGACGGCTCGATCGCAGGCACCATCGGCGGCGGCTGCGTCGAAGCCGAAGTGTGGCAGGCGGCGCGCGAAGTGATGGAGGAAGAGAAACCGCGCTCGCTTACCTTCAATCTAAATAACAATCCCAAGTACGACACTGGTCTGGTCTGCGGCGGCACGCTGGAGATATTCATCGAACCGGTGCTGCCTCCGGCGCTGCTGTATGTCTTCGGGGCGGGCCATGTCGCCTACAACTTGTACAAAGTGGCGACGATTGCCGGCTTTGAAGTGGTCGTCGTGGATGACCGCGAGAGCTACGCCAATCGCGAGCGCTTCCCCGACGCGCGCGAGGTCATTGCCGATGACTTCGAAGCGGCGATTGAACGGCTCGGCGCGACCGAGTCGTCGTACATCGTGATCGTCACTCGCGGACACCGCGACGACATGCGCGTGCTGCGGTGGGCCGTCGATGCCAACGCACGCTATCTCGGGATGATCGGTTCCAAGCGCAAGACCATCTCCATTTACAAGGAACTGGAGACAGAAGGCATTCCCGCAGAGAAGTTCGCGAACGTGCACGCGCCAGTGGGGCTCGAAATCGGAGCCGTCACGCCGGAAGAGATCGCCGTGGCCATCGTTGCCGAGATGATTGCAGTTCGTCGGCATGCGACGCCGAATGTCACCAGCAAGCAGTATCTCTACCCTGCCCAATCAAGTTCTGCTGCGGCGCAGGATACGGCCGTCGAAGAAGCTGAAGAAAACGTTCCCCGAGAGTCCTGAGAACCGAACTACTGGTGCGTCGGCTTCTTGGCCGAGGTGCCGGTGCCGGTGTTGACGCCGAGCCGCCTTAGCCGCTCGCGTGCCTGCGAAGCCTCAATGGAGCGCGGATAGCGGGCAATCAGGCTGTTCAACTCGCGAACGCCCGCGTCTTTCTGGCCGAGTTCCAGCAACGAGTATCCCTTCTTCAACTGCGCCGCTGCCGCCTTGCTGCCTCCGGGATATTGCTCCAGCACCTTGTCGTAGTCGCGCGCGGCAGCCTCGAAGTTGCCTTGGCGATACTCGATGTCGGCGACATAGAACTGTGCATTGCCTGCCAGATCGGTGGTGCCGTAGTACTTGAGATAATCGCTGAACTCACCTGAGGCCAGATCGTACTTGCCGGCGTTATAGTCGCGGAGAGCATTGTTATAAAGCACGTCCGGGGGAGGAGCCGCAATATTGGCCGGAGCCGCCGTTCCGCCTGCCGCCGGACCGCCCGCGGCCGGAACCGGAGCGATACCGGGCGCACCTACAGTCAGGTTCTGGCCGGACTGCTGCATGTCATCGAGTTGCTTGCTGACCTTGGCCAGTCGCGACTTAAGCTCGTCGACGGTGTCGTGCAGCGACTGGATCTGGCCGGAAACCTGATCCAGGCGGCTGTTGCCGTCGGTGCTCTCCGCCTGCATCTTCTGCTGCAACTGGCTGACCGCCGCGTTCATCTTGTTGACGCTGTCGGTGCTTTGTTCGACCAGGTTTTTCATCGCGCCCAGATTCATGTCGATGGACTGCTGCATGCGAGAGACCTGGTCCTGCAAGGCCTGCACCTGGGTCTGCAGCTGAATCATGTCTTTGTTCGCACCAAGTGCGGGAGTGGCCAGCACTGCAAGGACTGCCAGCCGGGCGATATTCCTTTGAAGTTGCATAAAAACGCTCTTCCTGATGAATTCTGCACTTGGATGCGGTGCAGCGCTAACGCGCCATCGGTAATTTTGGCAGATTCGCCCGAGGCTTGCACCCCGGGCGCAACTGCTAGCGTCGTATCGAGGCCAGGGCCGCTCCGTCTTTCGCGCTCCAATTGGATCGGCGTCGGCTTGGTTCGATGACGCCGGCGGCGTCTCAAACTCACCGGCGCGATCCAGGGCAGCAGCCGTCAGACATCACTTCTGATACACAAAGTGAGCCCGGCGATTCTGCTGCCAGCACTCCTCATTGCTCTCGGTACAGAACGGCTTCTCCTTACCGTAGCTGATGGTGCGGATTCGGCCGGGGGCAATTCCCAGCTGCACCAGGGCCTGCTTTGTGGCGGTAGCACGATTATCACCGAGCGCCAGATTGTATTCGGTCGACCCACGTTCGTCGCAGTGTCCCTCGACGGTGAAATTCATATTGGGATGCTGCTGTAGGAACTGGGCGTCCTGCCGAAGTACCTGCTCGTATTGGGCGCTAACGTCGTAGCTGTCGTAGTCGAAGAACACGTCCTTCACGTTCTGCGAGAACAACTCCGCCTCGGTATTGTTGTTGGACGTCTGTGCCGGCGGAGGCGCCGGGGGTGGTGTCACCGTGACGCGCGCCGTAGCCTCCTGCGTACCGGTGTCGTTCCTGGCGATCAGGTGATACGTGGTCGATACAGCCGGGATCACCGTCCGTGACCCGCTGGGATCAACCTTGCCCATGCCCACCAGCTCCACGTCGGTGGCAAAGTCCGTCTTCCATTGCAGCATGGTCGACTGGCCGGCGTTGATGGTGTTGGGAAAGGCGGTCAGAGTGGCGGTAGGCGCCGGAGCCGGCGGAGGTGGCGGAGGTGGCGGAGGTGCCTTCTTCTTGCCGCACGCGCTCACGGCCAGAACCACTGCGAGCGCCACGACCACATGAACCCACTGCTTCCTGCTTAGCTGCTTCAACGTCTTCTCCTCGTCGCGAGAGCACTCGCATCAGTTCCAGGGAGGGCCGAAGTGTGCTCCTTCCGTCGCCCTGCATGTTTCCTCAAAGTGGCCTAGTTAAGAACCCGGTCATTAAGCCTGTCGCAGAAACTTTGCAGCCGTCGGTTACTTGAAGCTCCAATTGGGCTGCGAATTTTCGCCCGCTGTCGTGAGTTGCCGCTGTTGCGTTCCGTCCGCCAGCATCGTCCAAATCTGGGTTTTGCCGCTACGGTTCGACTGGAACACGATGTGCCGCCCATCCGGCGACCACGAAGGAAAGTCGTTACGTCCACCGTCGTGGGTTAGTTGCACCCATTGTTTGCTGGCTGTATCCATTACATAAATGTCGGATGCGCCCGGTGCTCCCGGACCATAATGCCGTACCCACGCGAAGGCCAGCAACTGCCCGTTGGGCGACCACGAGGGCGAAACCGCGTAGCCCTGGTCGGTCATGCGGACAACATTCGTACCATCGGATGCCATGGTGTAGATCTGGGGTAGCCCAGTGCGTCCGCTGACCCAGGCGATCTGGGAGTTGGTCTTCGGATTCCAGGTGGGCGAGACGTCCGGGCCCTTGGTGTTGGTGAGGCGGCGCAAGTTTCCGCCAGAGGCGTCCACGGTGTAAATTTCCGGATCGCCGCTGCGCGAGGATGAGAATGCGAGAGTGCGCCCATCGGACGACCATGCCGGTGAGATGTTCATCCCGCCGAAGTCAGGAAACGACACCTGCCGTCCGAGATCCAGCGAGTACATCAGGATCTGCCAGTTGGCTCTGGTCACACCCGAAAACGCAATGCGCGATCCGTCGGGCGAAACATGCGGTGACAACACCATCGAGCTCACATGCGTGATCGGCTTCTGATTGGCGCCGTCATAATCCATCTGCCAGATTTCTTTGGACCCACCGCGACTGCTGATGAAGTAGACCTTGGTTTCGGCGATGCCGGCAATGCCACCACCGAGACGCAGAATGATCTCGTCGGCGAAGCGGTGGGCGATAAGGCGGGCGTTGGCCTCGTTGGCATCTTCACGATATTGCTTCCCCAGCACCTGTGGCGACTGCGGATTCTTGACGTCGTAAAGCCAGCCCTGCACGTTGAGCGATCCGCCCTGGGTGGCCAGATTTCCGAAAGCCAGCATGCTGGCGTTTGGTGGCGGACTGTTCCAGTCGTCGAGCTTTACTTCCTGCGGCACACCCGGTGTCGAGACGGGATAGAAGCTGCGTGAAACCATGTCGAAGATGCCCGCAGCCTGCAGGTCGTTCCACAGCGTGACGTTAAAGGTCGTCGCCAGATTCTGCGAGCTCGCGTCAGCGGCTTTGAAGTCGGGAACCGCCAATCGGATTTTCTCGACCCCCAGGCCGGTGCCGGTGCGAATCCAATCCTGCGCCGGCAGGACAGAGGACGCGAAAACAACAATCAGGAGCCACAGACACATTGCGGCGTTCCGGGTCAGGTCTGCTACTTTGCGACGATCAATCATTTTTCTCCCTGAAAGAATGCGGTTAAATGAATTGTCATCACGAACGGCCTTCGAGCCGTGAGGGATCTGCTTATCCTCCGCCACGTCACACGGCCCGACAAAAACAGATCCCTCGCTGCGCTCGTGATGACAATTCCAAACTAATAAATTCCATGAACAACCCTCACCGCTTGTAATCGAACCAGAACTCTACGGCAACATAGTTTCCCGCATACTGTTGTGGCAGCGGACCAAAGGTATCGATACGTTGCAAGGCACGCATCGCCGACTGATCGAGCGACGGAATGCCGCTGGACTGTTCCACTCGAATGTTCGTTGGCTGCCCCGAGCGGTTGATCTCAAAATAGATATAGACACGGTTTGCCGCCTCGATGCGCGGGTCGATCTCATATTTCAGCCAGTTTTCCGATACTTTGCGGCGGACCCCATCGACATACCACGCGAAGCGGCTGCCGAAATCGCCCGCGCCGCCGGTGAAACCGAATCCGCCCTTCGCCGCTCCTGCCGTAAAGGATCCGTAGGGGCCGCTGACTGGGCCTCCCTCGCCAAACGGAACCTTGTTGTCTTCCTCGACCTTCGCCACCTGTTTGGGTGGAGGCTTCTTCTGGGCCGATTCGTGCTGTCCCTTGTTCGGGGTTTCGCGCGCCGGAATCGGAATCGCTTTGGGCTCCTCTTTCGGCGTCTCCTTCGGCGGCGATTGTGTCAGCCCCTTCGACTGGTTGGCCAGCACGTTCTGCGCTTCGGGTTGCGGGTTCGGCAGAGGAATGCTGCTCACCAACGTTGCGCTCATCGCGCCTCCGCCGGACGTGGTGCCGCCCCAGTTTTCACCGCGGCCGCTGGGTATCAGGTTGCCAAAGATCGCAAATGCGAACAGGACAACGTGCAGGGCGACCGAACCGAAAAAGGGAGCGCGAAGGCTATCTCCCTGTGGAAAGATGTCAGCGGTGGCTGCCATTCTTCTCCAGCGGTTGCGTCACAATGCTGACGTTGGTGATGCCCGCCTGCTTCACTGCATCCATCACCGTCGCAAAGGCGCCGAAGGGCACATTCTCGTCGGCACGGACGAACACGGACTGGCCCTGTGGGTCGCGGATCTTCTCGTGCAAGCGAGCGCCAATCTGGTTGATATTTATCGGATCGTTGCCGAGGAAGACGCGCTGGTCGCGATCGATGGTAATCACCACCCGCTCTTCGGTGATCTCTTTGACCGTCTTGGTGTGGGGCACGGCCACCTCAATGCCCGATTGCAAAACCGGTGCGGTGACCATGAAGATGATCAGCAGCACCAGTACAACGTCAACCAACGGGGTGACGTTGATGTCGGAGAGCGAACTCTGCGTGCGTCCTTGCCCGTTCGTGAACGCCATTAGCGCCGCTCCACGGCCTCGGGCACGGAGCGCGCGCTACCGCTCTGGGCCCGCTCAACCTCGTTCATCAGTTCGAGGCTGAAGTCGTCCATACGCGCTCCGAACTCGCGGATATTCTGGGTGAAAATGTTGTACCCGATGACAGCGGGGATAGCGGCAAAGAGTCCGGCAGCGGTCGTGATCAGCGCCTCCGAGATGCCGGGAGCCACCGCTCGTAAGGTGGCCCCACCCGCGGTTCCCAAACCGTGGAAGGCATCGATGATGCCCCATACAGTGCCGAAGAGTCCGATGAAAGGCGTTACTGCGCCGGTAATCGCGAGCCAGGGAAGGCGGCTCTCCAGATGGGTCAACTCCTCGGAAGAGGCAATCTGAGTGGCACGCTGCAGTGCCGTCATGCGAATCGGGTACGGTGCCTGCTTGCGCAGCTCGTTATAGGCGCCATCGAAGACGCCGGTCAGCGGGCTGGGCTTGAACTGCTCGGCCACGGCGGCAACGTCCTGCAGGCGCTCCGACTTGCGGAACGCGCGCATGAAACGATTGCTCTGGATCCGTGCCCGCCTGAACAAGCTCCACTTAGAGAAGATAATGGCCCACGAGGCAACGCTGAAAACGAGAAGAATTACAAGGACCGCTTTGGCGACGAAACCGCTACTCTGGATAAGACCCGTGATTTCGCTGCCGATGGCAGAGGCGAGCAAGCTGGTATACGCATTCATTTATGTGAATCAGCCTTTATTTCCGCTATTCCGCATTATATGCATTTGACGGCATAACTACGGTTTCGTTCCGCGATGTGCCGTGAGAGTAAATGGGATTTCAAGGACTTACGTGCGGAATGCGCTGGGATCACGATCCATGACCTATCCGTGTAGTGTGATGCCCCTGCTACAATCGATGCGAGGCACATTCTGCCCGCATTCATCTCACATTCATGAAGTGTCCGTTTTGTGGCTTCGAAAACGATAAAGTGGTCGATTCGCGCGAGAGCAAAGAAGGCGAATCCATCCGCCGCCGTCGTGAGTGCCTGAAGTGCGAGAAGCGCTTCACTACCTATGAGCGGATCGACGAAATCCCTTACATGGTGGTGAAGAAAGACGGACGCCGGGAAAAGTTTGAGCGGCAAAAAGTGCTGAACGGACTGCTCCACGCCTGCGAAAAACGGCCCGTTTCCATGAGCAAACTGGAGCAGATCGTCAACGACGCCGAGGGGTTCGTGGTGGATTCCTCCGAGCGCGAACGCAAGACCAGCGAGATCGGCGAGCTGATCATGAATCGCCTGAGGAACATCGACAAGGTCGCTTATGTACGTTTCGCCTCGGTCTATCTCGATTTTAAGGACGTGCGCGAATTCATGGCCGAGTTGAAGGAACTGCTCGATACCAAGGAAGGCACCACCGTCAAAGCCAAGTCCGGACCGTAAACCGGCATTCAGAGAAATCATAAAAAGAGAATGGCACACATCGTTACGTTAATTCCCGGTGACGGCATCGGACCGGAAGTAGTGAACGCAACCGTGCGCATTTTGGAAGCCACGGGGGTGAAGTTCGAGTGGGAAACATTTGCCGCAGGCGCGGAAGCCTTCGCGAAGTACAAAGAGTACATCCCCAAAGAGCTTACCGAGTCGATTGAGCGCACCCACGTTGGCCTGAAAGGGCCCGTGACCACGCCCATCGGCGGCGGCTTCTCGAGCATTAACGTTGCCCTGCGCAGGCAGTTCGAACTGTTTGCCAATTTCCGGCCGATCCGCAGTCTCCCGGCCGTGCAGTCGCGCTTTACCGGCATCGATTTGATCGTCGTCCGCGAAAACACCGAGGGCCTGTACTCGGGCATCGAGCATGAGGTCGTGCCGGGGGTGGTCGAGAGCCTGAAAATCATCACCGAGAAGGCTTCAACACGTATCTCACGCTTCGCGTTTGAATATGCGCGCCGGGTGAAGCGCAAGAAGATTCACTCCATTCACAAAGCCAACATCATGAAGCTGTCGGATGGATTGTTTATCCGCTGCTCGCGCAATGTGTCGAAGGAGTATCCCGAGATCACCTACGGCGAGCACATCGTCGACAACACCTGCATGCAACTGGTGATGAATCCCTATCAGTACGACGTGCTGCTGCTGGAAAATCTCTACGGCGACATCGTGTCGGACCTGTGCGCAGGGCTGGTAGGGGGCTTGGGGCTCGTACCCGGCGCGAACTTCGGACATGAGTGTGCCATCTTCGAAGCCGTGCACGGATCGGCCCCTGATATTGCGGGCAAGAACCTGGCCAACCCCACGGCGGTACTCCGGTCAGGCATCCTGATGCTGCGGCATCTCGGCGAAGAAAACGCGGCCAACCATATCCGCGCCGCCATTGAGAAAGTTTTTACTGAAAAGAAACACCTGACTCGTGACATCGGGGGGACCGCATCTACCAGCGAGTTCACCGATGCAATGGTTGAGGCGCTGGAAACTATACCGCCGCCAAAGCCAGTCGCGAAGGAAGCAGAGATCTAAAGGCGAAACGCTGGTCGCGGACATGCATCTGCTTGGAATGAACCGGTGTGAAACTATAGAATTTATGGCAGCATGTTTGAAAACTTCAAGATGATTGTTCCGCGCACTCGGGCTGTGGCGCTTCTGTGCCTGGCCATTCCGCTACTCTCCTTTTCGATCGCTTGCAGTAAGAGCGAATCCGCAGCGCAAGGTGCTCCTGGGCCGCAAGCTAAGGCCACTGCCATCGATCCTGCCACCGCCGCCACCATCAGCGGGATGGTGAACTTCAGCGGGACAGCGCCCAGAGCGGTAAAGATTGACATGTCGAACGATCCCGCCTGTAAGGGAGAGAACCAGTCAGAGCAGGTGGCGGTCGACGACGGACACCTGGCGAACGTGCTGGTCTACGTCAAAACCGGCCTCGACGGCGATACCTTTGTTCCTCCTCAGCAGGTGATGACGGTCAAGCAGGAGGGTTGCCGCTATGTTCCGCACGTCGCGGCCGTGATGGTGGGCCAACCCGTAAACTTCGTCGACAGTGACCACACCGAGCACAACATCCACCTCAGTTCGAAGAATAATTCGGAGTTCAACCAGTCGCAGTCGCACAGTTCGCAGCCCATCGACAAGAGCTTTCACAATCCTGAGATCATGATGCCGATCAAGTGCAACCAGCATCCCTGGATGAAGATGTATTTGAGCGTCCTGCCCAATCCTTATTTCACGGTCACGGGCAAGGATGGAAAGTTCAACCTGAGCGGATTACCGCCGGGAAAATATACCATCGCCGCAGTGCACGAAAAATATGGCGAGCAGGAGCAGACCGTGACCGTTGGACCGAAGCAGGACGAAACGGGTGTCGACTTCGACTACAAAGGACAGTGACGTCCGTTTGATACAATGCCCCATGAGCGCCGTCCGGGGATGAAGCGCTCGTAATCGCACAATTTGACCGCCCTATCCACTGTTTTGAAAATTATCGGCCCAGCGGAGAAGTCGCTTGCGCGCACGCAACGTTAGCCAGCAGTCAGTCGTGACGTCGCGACCTGATACAGTTCCCTACAACCAGGCGCATCATCGCTTTGTCTTGTTTCTTGTCTGCGCGACATTTCTATTGCTGGTGATGGGGGCACTCGTAACCAGCAATGATGCGGGACTTTCAGTGCCCGACTGGCCCACTTCCTTCGGCTCGCTCTACAAGATTCCGCCCATGGTAGGCGGGGTGAAATTCGAGCACAGCCATCGCATGATGGCGGAGTTCATCGGCTTCCTCACCATCATTCTGGCGGTATGGACCCAGCGTGTGGAACAGCGACGCTGGATGCGGGTGCTGGGCTGGACGGCTCTCGGGACGGTCATCCTGCAGGGCGTTCTTGGCGGCATCACCGTGTTGCGTTTCCTGCCGTGGACGGTATCGACGGCGCACGCCACATTGGGGCAGACGTTCTTTTGCATCGTGGTTGTCATGGCCGTCGTCACCAGCCGGACCTGGCTACGGAGAGAAACCCCGTTCGTGGAACGCGGAGAGTCGCCGGACACTCCCACACTCGCGACCATCGCCGCCGCTTGTGCCTTCGTACAACTGATTCTGGGAGCCGCATTCCGGCACTCAGGCATACGGCTGTTACCGCACATCGTGGGGGCTTGCGTCGTGACAGTGGTGGTCTGCTGGACCGTTGTGCGCGTGCTGACGCGCTATGGCAGCGTACCGCAGCTGCGCCGCCCCGCCGAGGTCCTGCTGGGACTGCTGCTGGCTCAACTGGGGCTGGGCTTCGCGGCCTACCTCACTCGTGTGCAATGGGGCCATGATGCTGTCCAACCGGCATTCAGCATGGTGGTTAGTACAGTCTCCCATGTTGTGGGAGGCGCTCTCGTTCTGGGTACCGCTGTGGTGCTGGCCGTCCAGGCCCGGCGCATGATCAGCGCTCCCGCCTCGCATCACGCCAAGGCCGCCGCATCGCGGACGGGGGTGATGGTATGAGCAGCGCCACCCAACCGCTGCCCCTGCCTCGCGAAGGATTCTCTGCCCTGATGCGCGACTATTCCGAACTGGTCAAGGCCCGCGTAACTACACTGATCGTGATGACCGCGTGGTGCGGCGTGTATTTTGCCGCCGCCAAGTCGGGGGTCTCGTCGCTTTCATGGACCATGGTCAACGCGCTGGTCGGCATCGGACTGGTCGCGGGCGGCACCGCCGCCATCAACGAAGTCATGGAGCGAGACATTGACGCGCTTATGCGGCGCACCGCCATTCGCCCGCTGGTTACCGGCAGCATGAGCCTGCTGCACGGCTCGCTGATCGCATTCGGTATGACCGTCGGCGGGGTGCTCTACCTGTGGCGCACGACGAACTGGCAGACAGCCGCGCTGGCGGTTCTCACCTCGGCCAGCTACCTCCTGGTGTACACGCCGATGAAGCGCGTGCACCCCATGTGCACCTTCCTGGGCGCATTTCCCGGAGCCATGCCACCGGTGCTGGGATGGGTGGCGATCCGCGGACGCATCGATCCCGAAGCCGTTCTGCTGTTCGGCATCATGTTTCTGTGGCAGTTCCCCCACTTCCACTCCATCGCCTGGCTCTATCGTGAAGACTACGAGAGCGCCGGCATTCGCATGCTGCCGGTGGTGGAGAGCGATGGCCGCTCCACCGCATTCGCCATCGTGTTTTATGCGATTGCGCTGTTGCCGGTGACGTTGGGCCCCACGCTGATGGGCATGGCGGGCTGGACCTACTTTGCCGGTGCATTACTGCTGGGACTCGGCTTGTGGTGGTTCAGCATCCGCATGTGGACGATGAAACTTGCGCCGTCGGTTCCCCGCTCAAAGCAGCGAGCCCGGCACTTGTTGCAAGCCACGGTCATTTACTTGCCGTTATTGTTTGCCCTGATGATGATCAACCGCGCGACGTATTAAGATGGTGTGTGAACCCAACCATGTCAGTTTCTGACGCGGACGCAACCGCCGCGGTCTATGCTCCGGCCTCGCCGTCCGGCGCCGTCATTCAACTCCAGAACTTGCGCCACCTCTACGGCGACCGGGTGGCGCTTGCGGGTGTCTCGTTTGAAGTCCGCCCAGCCGAAATCTTCGGCCTGCTGGGCCCGAACGGTAGCGGTAAGACAACCACCTTTCGCATACTCTCGACGCTGATGGTGCCCTCCGGCGGGCAGGCGCTGATCATGGGCCATGACGTGGCGCGCGAGCCGGCCCTGGTACGGCGCGAGATCGGCGTCGTCTTTCAGGCGCAGAGCATCGATATTAAGCTGTCGGCGGAAGAGAATCTCATTCACGTTGGCCATCTTTACGGCCTGCGCGGAGCGGCGCTCAAGCTGCGGGTCGCCGAAATGTTGAGCCGCGTAGGGCTCGCTGATCGTGCCAAGGAAAAGGCGGAGAACTTCTCGGGCGGCATGAAGCGTCGCCTCGAACTCGCGAAGGGACTGCTGCATCATCCGTCAGTGTTGCTGCTCGACGAGCCGACCACAGGCCTCGATCCGGGCGCCCGCCGCGACCTGTGGCAGTACCTGCAAATTCTGCGCGACGAAGAACGAGTAACTGTCCTGGTCACTACCCATCTGATGGAAGAAGCCGAGCGCTGTGATCGTCTGGCGATCTACGCTGAGGGGCATGTTGTTGCGCTGGGCACTCCCGCTGAGTTGAAGAGTGAAATCGGCGGTGATGTGATTCTGTTCGAGGCGGACGATCCAGAATCGCTGGCACAACGCATCAGCCGCCGCTTCGGGTTGAAGCCGGCGGTGCTCGGCCAACAGGTCAGGCTGGAAATCGAAAATGGACATCGCTTCGTAACTGAAGTGGTGGAAGCGTTCCCGGGTGAAATACAGGGATTGTCGATCCACAAGCCAAGCCTGGAAGACGTTTTCATCCGACGCACCGGCCATCGCTTCTGGACCGACGAACCGGACGCAGATAGCAAGAAAGAAGAGTAGGTGAATTTCGTGGCTACCCAGACTCACGCTTTTCCGGCAACATCGATCGCTCCTGCACGCAGCGCGGGTTTGCTTCTGCCCTCGTTCTCTCTGTGGCAGCGCGAGGTAGTTCGCTTCTATCGCCAGCGCAGCCGTGTGGTGGGCGTCATCGCATCGCCAGTGCTGTTCTGGCTGGTGATTGGCGCGGGCTTCGGCTCGTCGTTCAACTCCTCGGGAGCGGCCGGCGGTCAGCATTATCTCAGCTACTTTTTCCCCGGCGCACTGATCATGATCGTGCTGTTCACCTCGATCTTCACGATGATGACGGTGATCGAGGACCGCAAAGAAGGCTTTCTGCTGTCGGTGCTGGTCGCTCCGGTCAGCCGCTCGGTAATTGTGCTGGGCAAAGTCCTCGGCGGGGCCACGCTCGCGACTTTGCAGGGGCTGGTCTTCCTCATCTTCGCGCCGTTGCTCGGCGTGCACTTCACCCCAGTGAGCCTGGTGCTGACCATTCTGGTGATCTTTCTGGTTGCGTTCTCGCTGACCGCTCTGGGCTTCCTCATCGCCTGGCCAATGGATTCGACCGCAGGGTTTCATGCCGTCATCAACCTGTTTCTGATTCCCTTGTGGCTGCTGTCGGGTTCGATGTTCCCGGTGGCGAGCGCGTCTTTCTGGATACGCATGCTGATGCGCATCAACCCTCTGACCTACGGGACGGAGGCGCTGCGCTCTCTGCTGTTCCCGGGATCGGCCTCAACCGAACTCTCTCTCGGCGCGAACCTGGCCGTCCTGGGACTGTTCACCTTGCTTATGTTTGCCCTGTGCTTCCTGGTGGCCAATCGCCGCACCACGAAGCCAGCGGCCTGAGACGATGCAAATCAGTCCAACCTTCTATCCGGCGCTGAATGCCTTCCTCAACGGCACCAGTGCCGTGCTGATTGGCTCGGGCTTCTACTTCATCAAGAACGGTCGAGTCCAGGCGCACAAGCGCATGATGTTGACCGCCTTCTTCACCTCGACGCTTTTCCTGATCTCCTACCTCTACTATCACCTGGTGTTGCGCGCCGGGATCACCCACTTCCAGGGCGAAGGACTCTCGCGGCCGCTGTATTTCACCATTCTGATCTCCCACACGATTCTGGCGGTTGTCGTCGTGCCTTTCATCCTGGTGACGCTGGCTCGCGGGCTGAAGGGGAGCTTCGCCCGCCACAAGGCGATCGCCCGCTACACTTTCCCTATCTGGATGTACGTGTCAGTCACCGGCGTTGTGATCTATTTCATGCTGTACAAGATCTTCGTCGCGTAACCGGGATAAATGAGAACGTGTTCACCACGGAGAGCGCGGATCTCACGGAAATTTTGTTTTGTCTTCTTCTTTCTTGTCTTCCTCCGTGATCTCCGTGTCCCTGTGGTGAATGGTCACGTGGGTCCAAAGGGCAGCGCGCCATTCTGTTATAGTTTTCTTTCATTCCCCGTGCGATTTGCGGACTACAGGAGCAGCTCTCATGGCTAAGAGCGTCAATAAAGTAATTCTCATCGGCAATCTCGGCAAGGATCCCGAAGTGAAGTACACACCCAGTGGAATGGCGATAGCGCGCTTTTCCATCGCAACCACCGACCGCGTCAAGGACAAGGAAGGAAACTGGCAGGACCGTACCGAATGGCACAACCTGGTGGCCTTCCAGCGCACCGCCGAAATTGCCGGCGAATACCTGAAGAAGGGCGGCAAAGTCTATATCGAAGGACGCTTGCACAGCGATTCCTGGGACGACAAGGAGACCGGACAGAAGAAATACAAAACCGAGATCATCATCAATGACCTCGTGCTTCTGAGCGGCGGCGGCCAGCGCGGCGAGGCTGAGGGTGGTGGATACAGCGGACGTTCGTCAGGAGCAAAGTCCAGTGGCGGCTTCGATCAGCGTGGCCCGGACTTCGAGAACGCGCCTGCGCCCCCTGCCGGCGAGATAACGGACGAAGACATCCCGTTCTAACACGATGTTGACGATTGCAGCTTCGGCCGTCGGCACTGCCGGCGGCTTTGCTGCGTCTGCGCACCCGCCGCCCGATCATCTGGCCCCTGACGTAACATGGCAACATCCGAGAGTTCCCTTTCGGAGTGCAGGGAGAGACGCGTTGGAACCCCAGGAATCGACCCCTCTTGTGCAGAAGAAACGGAATAATCTGGCGTGGCGAAAAATTCTAATCCACGCGGCTCGCTCAGCGGTCGCGGCCATCGTCTCGCTGTGGATCGCACAGTTATTCAAGCTGCCGGAAGGCTATTGGGCCTGTATCACCACCCTGATTGTCATGCAGTCGTCGCTGGGCGAATCCTGGAGCGGTTCGTGGCAGCGGCTGGTGGGCACGGCGCTGGGAGCTGCCATGGGAGCGCTGCTGACCCGTTATTTCGGGTCCAACGCCGTGGCCTTCGGTATTGGCGTCTTTGCGCTGGGCTTAATCTGCGCCCTGTTTCGCATCAATGATGCCTACCGCCTCGCCAGCATCACGCTGGCGATTGTAATTCTCATCCGGCGTCCGCAGCCGGCATGGATCATCGCAGGTCATCGCTTTATAGAGGTTGCCCTCGGCATCGCGGTGGCGCTGCTGCTGTCAGGAGTCTGGCGCGAGAAGCCGGCCACCGAGACTGCGGCCAAAGCGTGACTTGCCCGAGTCGTCTGGTGAAGCGATTGTGCGCTTAACTGCTGACAGGCTTGGTCGCGGGTGTCGCGAGCGTCTCCTCCGCCAGCACGGCGAAGCGCGTCAGATTGGCAGCTCCGAACGAGGTTGTGATGGCGACGTCCGAAGCGTCTCGTCCCGTCGCGATCAGCACCCGGCCGATGCGCGGCACATTGTTGCGCGCATCGAAGACCCACCAGCGATCTTCTAGATATACCTCGAACCACGCGCTGAAATCCATGGGCGGCACCAGGGGCACGCCGATGTCGCCCAAATAGCCTGTCGCATAGCGCGCTGGAATGTTGAGAGCACGGCAGAAGGTAATCGCCAGGTGCTGATAATCGCGACACACACCCACGCGCTCCGTGAATACGTCGAGTGCGGTGCGGGTGGGCCGCGCATGGTGGTAGCCAAACATCACCTTGGCGTTGACCCAATCGCAGATGGCCTGCACCCTTCCCCATCCCGGAGCTACCCCACCAAACAGATCCATGGCAACATTCAACAGCCGGTCGACCTCGCAGTAACGGCTGCTGAGCAGATAGAGAAGCGCGTCGTCGGGCACGTCACCAACCGGCACCTCGCGCGCATCCGGCGCCACCGGATCGAGGGCTCCGGAGTCTTCAATCAGCGTGGCATTGCGCATCCGGAAGGTGCCCTGGGGCGCGACAAACCGGAAGCAGCGGTTGCCAAACTTGTCGTAATAGCTGGTGACCGGAACCTCAGGTTCAGTGTGAAGTTCGTCCGGCGCGCGCAGGTCCTCCACGCGCGAAGGATGGACGCTCAAGATGGCGACCATCGCCACCGGCGCCGGAATTTCAAAATCGATCTCGTACCCCAGCCGGATCAGCATGGGCGGAAGTATAGCTGTTTCAACGGTGGCACGTGTGGCGGCCTGAGAGGTTTGCGGAACCAAGTCATGGCGAGCGGACGCGCCCGGTGGCCCATTCAAGCCCGGTTTTGGCTTGAGTGGGGCAGCGCTATCGCCGGACAAAGTGTTCCCGCAGCTCGTTCGCAGGTTCGCGCCGTCCATTCTGACTCGATCTCCACCCGTCCCTCACAGCCGGTTGCGTAATGACGGAAACTGCTCCACGCCCAGTCCTCCGGACGTTCGCACAGTCCAGCCTTTACTGGATTGCGATGAATGTAGCGCAGCTTCTCCACAAACTGCGCGTGAGTTCGAATGTTGAAATCGTAATATCTCTTTTGCCAGAAATGATCCGCATCGCCAATCAAACGCCGCGATACCCCCTGCTTCAATGACTTCAGCGCATCGGCCAGCGTATCCTGCTGTGGTTCGCTGAGCAGGAGGTGTAGGTGCTCCGGCATCACGACGTACCCGTAGACCTCAAGCCTGAAGGTGCGGCGCACCCGCTCCAAGGCTGACTCGAAGATTCGTCGCGTTGCGTCCGTGCTGAACAACTGACGGCGATGGTAGCAGCAGAAAGTGACGAAATGACTCTGTCCGCTGTGGTGAAAACGCGTTAGTCCCCATGGCATGAGGACAATCTAGTCTTGTTCGCCAGACTGAGTCTGTGACATCTGGACATCCCACTCAAGCCAAAACCAGGCTTGAATGGGCCACCTGCGAGCGCATTGTAGGTTCCCCGTCGGATGTTCCGGTCTCCGTCGGCGATCGTTCAGGACAAAGCGCACTGGCGACAGGAAAGTGGTGCCATATCGGGAAGTCAGATTAGGGAGTCGAACTGATATCCGCCGATGCCGAAACGCAGGACCGCCCCCATCAGCGATAAGGGATATTGTTTTCTTCCAGCCATTCCCGGGCGACGCGCTCGTAGGCTGTCTCGCGATAGCGGAACCACGCGTCCTCCAGACCCAGCCGGTAAATCGCATGTTTGAAGCGCCGGAAGGCCCCCGAACCGTGGACCGCTGACATCAGCTCGGGGTGGCAACGGCATTGCTCCTGTTCGGAGGCAAAGTCCTGCATCATGCGCCATTCATCGATATGTATGCGATCGGGCAGCTCCAGCATGCGAGGGTCTTGCAGCGCGCGCTTCACCTTGGGTAAGTATTCCTGCATCCATGACGGAGCCGTGGCCCAGTCGCCACGCTCGGCGATATGGGCCTCTTCCTCGTTGAAGGTAATAATTTCGCCGGTCTCAGGATCCAGGCAGGAATGCAGCTCGTCACTTTCCATGTCGAGCGCCTCAATCACATCGCTCAGGCAGACGACTGGCGTTCGCCCTTTTTCGGCAGGAGTCATACGAGCTGATCTTACCGTCAGTTTTTTCTCTTGGCCACCGGATTTGTGGGAACTGGGTTGCCTAGCCGGGCCCAGCCCACGTGGCGAAAGGCACCCACGGATTGGGCCATTCCTCTTTCGGGAAAAAAGTACATACGAATTTGTAATTGAGAGTCACAAGACTACTTTTCGATTTGACATGCCACTTAAATGGTACATACTGTCCGCCGCTGTCCAATACTGCAGGAGGAAAGCATTTGAAAACAAGAATTGCTCTAAGCGCCCTGGCTTTACTGATTTTTGCTGGCACGTTCGCCCACGCCAGCACGGTTGTCTACAACAATGGCGGCCCCAATCAGCAGAACGGCAACGAGATGACGGAATGGGTGCAAACCGAGGACTTCACCCTGACTTCTACCACGACCATCTCAGACATCCACTTTTGGGATGTTGAAGGCTCCTACGCGGGCACGATCAGCTGGTGGATCACAGGCGACTCGGGCGGCGATCCCAACTTCAATGACGTCCTGGCAAGCGCCAACCAGGCCGTTACGCACACAGCCACTGGCGTGTGCGTTTTCTTCGGTTGCGAGTTCGAAAATGACTGGAATATCAGCGACCTGACGCTGGGGCCTGGTACCTATCACCTCGCCCTGCACAACGGAGACATCTCCAACAACGCGCGTTCCGAGTTTTACTGGGAGACGACCGATCCTAACAGCACGACGACGGGTCTCGAATGCGATCTGACGACCGGCGCCTGCTTCGGCAACTGGAACAACAATGGCCAGGAGCACGCGTTTTATCTGACCGGCCCGGGAGGCACAACGCCGGAGCCCGGAACGCTGGCCCTCATGGCGACGGGACTCCTCGGAGCCTTCACGCAGTTGCGTCGCCGCTTCTAGGTCTACAACCAACTCACTATTCTTCAGTGGAGATCCGCCATCCCAGGATGGCGGATCTTTTTTCAGTGCGATCACCGCGATGAGAAGCTTCCGCGCCTGCTACACTTGGCATTCATGCATGAATACAGATTGATACGCAAAGGCGCAGTGGTTGAGATCTTTGTCGACGGCGTTATGTCCGGCAAAACCGTGAACGCCAACCTGCGGAACGAGCTGCGCAATTTCTTCGCATCATGCAGTCTTTCCCAGGCCGAAGCCGACTTCAAGGTGCACGAACTCTACACCACAGACACGACGTCCTTTACCAGCAAGTGGGATCTCAACCGCACCCATTCCCCAGCGGCGCGGCCCTGACTGCTTCGGTTCCATTCAGGACGTGGTCTGCGATAGGATGGAGCGCCGAAATCTCGTGAGGTGATTCCGTGGCTCTCAGCTTCGCTAAAGACATTCGTCCCTTGTTCCGAGACGACATCGACTTGCCCATCATGAAGGACGTCGGGCTAGACCTCTCGTCGTATGCCGACGTGAAGGCGCAAGCTGCTAACATCTACGATCGACTCGCCGATGGCAGCATGCCTTGCGACGAGCCCTGGCCTAAAGAACAGCTCGCCCGCTTCAAGCAATGGATGGAAGAAGGTACGCTGCCCTGAACCGCTTGCCACGTTGCCATTCCAACGACGGGAGCGGCCGGGACTTCCAGATTTAAAAGGAGAAGGCATGAAGAAGAGTGTCGTATCGATCGTGGTTCTCAGCGCTGTACTGCTCGTGTGCAACGTGTGGATGTTCGCTCAGGCGGCACAACCGCCAGCCGCGCAAACGGCTCCCGGCGCGAATGCGCAATCCAAGGTCGCCAGCGATCAGGACATCGAGATGCTGCGGCAAAACATCCGTGCGCGTCGCAAAGAGATTACCGCGCAGAACATGTCTCTCACCGCGGATGAGGCCACCAAGTTTTGGCCCATCTTTGACCAGTACAGGAAGGAAGCCATCAAACCGAACGACGAACGCTGGTCGCTGATGAAGGAATATGCGGCACATTACGATACCTTGACCGATGCGGAGGCGAACGATTACATGAAGCGAGCCACCGCAGTTGACGAGCAACTTCTCGAGCTGCGCATGAAATACATTCCGATTTTCGAGAAGGTCATCTCCGGTAAGAAGACCGCACGGTGGTACCAGATCGATCGCCACATCGACTTGCTGATCAATTTGCAGTTCTCTGAGATGCTTCCCCTGGTTAACGCCAGCAAGTGAGTGCGAAGGCAACCGTAGGGGGCTGCAACGTGCCGGAGAGTGCCGGCCGACGGAGGAGAGTTCACGGTCGCGGCGCTCGCATGCGGCTGGTTTCATTGACGGATCTTCGCGATGCAGCCTAGCATGAATCGGGGGTAAGCACTGCGTGATAGGTCAAATGCTCGGTCATTGCCGGGTTGTGGCGAAGATCGGCGAAGGTGGCATGGGGGTTGTCTATCGCGCTTATGATGAAGTCTTACACCGCGATGTAGCCGTAAAGGTCGTGAATCAGGATGCCGGTCTTGATTCGTCGGCCGGCCAACGTCTGCTCCAGGAGGCGCGGGCTTCTTCTTCTCTTGCCCATCCCAACATCTGCACCATTCACGAGGTCAGCGAGACCAACGGTGAACTGTACATCGTGATGGAGCTGGTGGAGGGAAAGTCTCTGCGCGCCATGTGCGCCGATATGGGACTTCCGCCCGAGTCTGTCCTGCGGTACGGTGTGCAGATCGCCAGCGCACTGGCGCGCGCGCATGACCGCGGTATCGTTCACCGCGATCTGAAGAGCGCGAATATTGTCATCACTCCTGACGGTCTCGTGAAGGTCCTTGATTTCGGTTTGGCCAAACAGGTGGGCGGCAGTCTATTCGACGGGACGACCCGCTCCCTCGCGACCATACAGGATGTATCCAGCGTAAGCGGAACTCTGCCCTACATGGCGCCCGAAATTCTGCGTGGCGAGCCGGCGGACTATCGCAGTGATCTGTGGGCGCTGGGCGTCGTGCTCTACGAAGCAGCTTCGGGACTTCTGCCATTCGAGGGACGCACCGGCTTCGAAATCAGCTCGGCAATCATGCGCGAAATCCCGAAGCCTCTCGGCCCTCCCGTGCCGCCGGGCTTGTGGGCCATCATTCAGCGCTGCCTCACCAAGGAGCCGATACAGCGATATCAACGCGCGAGCGAAGTGCAAGCGGCTCTGGAAGCGGTTCAGTCTGCCGGAATCGTTGCGCAGACTCCCAGCGCCGATCCCGGCGCACCCCGCACGACGGTCATGCACAGCGTGCAGCACGCTCAGGTCAAGAAGGGTGATTCGCTTCTGTTGCTGGGAACTACGAAAGGAGCCTTCATCCTGCGCTCGAACAGCCAGCGCCGCCGCTGGGAAGTTGGCGGCCCTTACTTCCACGGGCACAACGTCTACGCCATGGCCTATGACAACCGCGCAGGACGGCACCGCATTTGGGCTTCGACCTCGAGTTATTGGGGCACCATGCTGCGTTCAACCGACGACTACGGCAAGAGCTGGACTAATCCGCAGCAGGCCCCCATTCGATTCCCTTCGGAGACCGGCGTCTCGCTGAAGAATATCTGGCAGATTACGCTCGGCCGGCCCGAGGAACCCGACGTGCTGTATTGCGGCGTGGAGCCCGCAGCCCTGTTCGAAAGCCGTGATGCTGGCGCAACCTGGTCGCTGGTGCGCGGACTGTTCGATCATCCCCATCGTCCACGCTGGATGCCGGGAAACGGTGGACTGGCTTTACACACTATCCTGCTCGATCCATCGGACAAGCAGCGGATGTACGTCGCTATCTCCTCGGGCGGTGTTTACCGCACCAACGATGGCGGACAGACGTGGACGGCGCAAAACCGTGGCATCCGCGCCGTGACGATGCCCGAGCGGTATCCCGAATTCGGGCAGTGCGTGCATAAAATGGTGCTGCATCCCACTCGTCCGGAGCGCCTTTTTCTGCAAAGCCATTGGGGACTGTACCGCTCAGACAATTGGGCCGAAGACTGGATTGACATTGCTAACGGAGTACCGTCGGATTTCGGTTTCGCTATCGTGACCCACCCCAGAAATCCTGACTGCGTGTACATCATTCCGGTTGAATCGGATGAGTTTCGTTGCGCGTGCGACGGGCGTCTGCGGGTGTATCGCACCCGCAACAGTGGCGCCTCCTGGGAGCCTCTCATGCGCGGTCTGCCACAAAAGCGTGCCTACGAAACGGTGTTGCGGGATGCCATCGCGGTCGACGCACTCGACCCGGCCGGAATTTTCTTCGGTACACGCAGCGGACAGCTATTCGGCTCCTGCGACGAGGGCAAGACGTGGCAAAAGATACTGGAAGGGTTGCCATCGGTGGTATGCGTGCGGAGTGCCGTTGTCGAGGACGCCTCCGGGGCCATAGCACCCACCAAACCTAAGGCCGCTTCCGCGCCGGCACGGCTCACGAAATCGCGCTCGCAAAAGCAGTCGCGGCGGGCAAAGAGGTAATCGGTTGCCGATCATCTTTTATATTCCCGGGGCCTTGCGCGAATTCACCGGGGGAAGCAGCCGAGTCGAGATTCCCGGCGCGCCGGCAACTTTGGGCGACGCTCTGGCGGTTCTCTGGACGCTCTATCCGGGCGTTCGCGACCGCGTCGTAACTGAGCAAGGACAGGTGCGGGAGCACATCAACATTTTCATTGACAACGAAAATTCACGATACACCGGCGGACTCGCGAGCCCCATCCCCGCCCGATCGGAGATTTCTATCGTCCCCGCCGTCAGTGGCGGCGCGAACGAATGTGCTTCACAGGTCTGTCAGCGATACGTCTAGAGCGGATTGCGGCGCCCCCCTTCAGGCACGCGTTCCGCGCCACGCTTTCCTGTTCTTGGTGATAGAGCTGGCCTTTTAGGCCAGCGTCTACGACGCTGATAATCCTGAGGGGTTTTGAGTCCCCTTCACCTTTTACTACTTCGTCATTCCGACCAAGGGCTTTCAGCCGGCATAGAGGAAACCTGCTTTGCGATGGCAGTGCTCCCACTCCCGTAAACAGCAAGCTCCTCGACTCGTCTCGCTGCGGCTCGCAATGACGATGGGGAAAAAAGTGACGTCACCACCGTAACGGCGAAGGCACGCTGTGCCGGGGAAACAGCAACTCGGAATCTTCTCTCGTCTCAGCTGCTGACGCCAAACTGCAGCGGAAGGCGTCTCAGCCGCTGACCGCTGGCCGCGTAGATGGCGTTTGCCACGGCAGGGGCAATCGGCGGCAGGGCCGGCTCTCCCATGCCAGACGGCGATTCGTCGCTATCAACCAGATACACCTCAATCGGCGGAGCCTCGTTGAAGCGCACCAGTTCGTAGCCGTTGAAGTTGTCCTGATCGACCGCGCCGTTGTGCACGGTGATCTCACCCTTGAGTGCGGCTGTGAGTCCAAAGATGATGGCCCCTTCCGTCTGGGAACGTACCGATTCAGGATTGATGGCCCTGCCGCAATCGACGGCGGCGACGATGCGATCGACCTTGAAGGTCTTGCCGTCCACGATCGAAACCTCGGCGACTTCGGCAAAGTAGCTGCCAAACGAAGCGTACGTGGCGATGCCACGGCCGCGAGGCTTTGTCAGTGGCTTCGTCCAATTCGCCTTCTCTGCTGCCAGCTTAAGGACGGCCAGCAAACGCTCCGGTTCGGGCGCATCTTCGCTAACCGGCTTACGTCCGGGGACGGCGTGCAGCAACGATTTCCGAAACGCAACCGGGTCCTGACCGGCCGCGGCTGCAAGTTCGTCGATGAAGCTCTCCACCACGAAGCCGTTGAAGGAATTCTCCACCGAGCGCCACCAGGCGCGTGGCACCGCGCTGGCAACGGGATTGAACTCGAGACGCACATTGGGAATGGCATACGGCATCTCGCGCGCTCCGCCCTGCTCCGACTCTTCCGCCGGAGCATCGGGCTTCCAGAATCCCTGAATCGAAACCGATGCCATGTTGTGCGACCAGACGACCGGCTGCCCCTTCGCATTCAGAGCGCCGCGCATGCGATGGCAGGTGGCGGGCCGATAGAAATCGTGCGTCATATCATCTTCCCGCGTCCACACCAGTTGCACCGGCTTTCCGATGACCTTGACGATCTGGGCCGCTTCAGCCGGGAAATCGGCCATGTATCGCCGGCCAAATGCTCCACCTGACAGCAGCGTATGCACCTTCACTTTGGCCGGAGGAACCGCGAGAATCTCCGCGAAGGTGCGCTGCACCCAGTCCGGCGATTGCGTAGGCGCCCAGACTTCACACCCACCGTCACCAGCTTGCACCGTGATGTTCATCGGCTCCATGGTCGCGTGGGCGAGGAACGGCGCCTCGTAAACCGCCTCGATCTTCTTCGGTGACTTGGCCAGCGCCGCGTCGACATCGCCGTCGTTGCGCAACCGCTTGCCCGATCGATTCGCCGCCTTGCGGAGTTCCTGGTAGATTGCCTCGGTCGATTCCGAGGCCGCGGGACCGCGATCCCATGTAATTTCCAGCGCGTTCCGGCCCTGGATCGCCGTCCAGGTGGAGTCTGCCACCACCACCACGCCCCCGGCGGAGTGCATGTCTTTTGCCAGTGCCGGGATCTCAAACACATCGCTCACTCCAGGCACGGCTTTGGCCTTGGTAGCGTCGAACTTCGCCGGCTTGCCGCCAAACGTCGGGCATCGCGCAACCACCGCGTACACCATTCCGGGTAAGCGCACATCGATGCCGAATTGCGCGCTGCCGTTCACTTTCGCGGGAATGTCTACCCGCGGAGTGGGGTGACCGATGAGCGCAAAGGTCGACTCGTCCTTGAGCGGAACTTTCTTCGGATCAGGAAGCGGCAGTTTGGAAGCCGCGGCCACCAGCTCACCATAGCTCGCTTTTCGCGACGTTTTCTCGTGCCAGACCGCGCTCTCGCGGGCGACGCATTGCTGTCGCGGTACTTTCCATTGAGCAGCAGCCGCGGTGATCATCAGTTCGCGCACCGTGGCTCCGGCGCGACGCAGAGGCATGTAGCCTTCCATGGTGCTGCCGCTGCCACCGGTGCCAAGATGCGTATAAATATCCGGCCGCGTCGGCGCTTGTTCGACCGTGACCGTCTTCCAGTCCAGGTCCGCTTCTTCCGCCAGGATCATGGGCAACCCAGTGCGGATGCCCTGCCCCATCTCCGATTTCGCCACGATAACCGTGACTTCTCCGGTAGGTTTCACATGAATCCACGCGTCAAACGGATCGGGCGGCGGCGGTGCGGCTTTCTTGACCTGACTCAACAGAGGCTCGCCGCGAAAGTTTATGGCAAGCAGGAGCCCTGCGCCGGCCGCCGCTCCAGTAGCGATGAAGGTACGACGAGTGACAGACATGTCAGGCTCCCTTGGCGGCGCGGTGCACCGCCAGCCGAATGCGCTGATACATGCCGCAGCGACACAGATTCCCCGCCATGGCTTCGTCGATCTCGGCGTCGGTTGGATGAGCTGTGGTGGCCAGCAGAGCGGCGGCCGTCATGATCTGTCCCGGCTGGCAGTAGCCGCATTGCGGTACCTGCTCGGCGATCCAGGCCAACTGCACCGCATGGTTGGTGGCAGCCGAGAGTCCTTCGATGGTCGTGATTCGTGCCGCGCCGACCGAGGAAACGGGCGTCTGGCACGAGCGCACCGCCTTGCCGTCAAGGTGAACGGTACAAGCGCCGCACAATCCGAGACCGCATCCGTACTTGGTGCCGGTCATGTTAAGCGTGTCGCGCAGCACCCAGAGCAAGGGAGTGTCGGGTGCAACGTCCACTGCGCGAGGGCTGCCATTGATGAGCAGAGTAAGCGCCGCCATATTCAATCGCCATCCCAGGAACGAAGATGCAGAGAGGGTAACTCCTGCTCCTCGGCATGGCAAATAGTGCGGGGCAGATTGCCGCGTCGAGGGGCAAAGTGACTGCCCCTTGGGACGCTGGCATGCGTGAATCGCCGGATCGCCGCTGGCAGCAACGCAAAGTCAGACACTATCAGTTTGCGCTTCGGCCGCGCTCCCATCGATTAAGGGGTATAATCGATGTAGTTGAGTTAGTTCGAATTTCGACTCCCCCCTCCACCGGAGACCAAAGGCCGTTCCAATAGCCTGGCTCACCAACGCTCTTCCGAGACTGCCACGACTGTCTCTTTTCAGGATGCGCAGCCGACTGTCGAGTCCCGCGTCCATAGGGAAAATGAGGAATTATGGAAACTGCTCCGCTTCCGCCGCCCACTTCTAATGTGCCGCTCGATCGCATTCTCGAGAGTGCCGTGATTCTGGGTTGGAAAGACCTGGGGCAGTCACCCACGGAAGGCCTGGTTCAGCTCGAATACCACATTGGCCGCGAGCGTTCCATCGAATACCTCAAAATGTGGTGCGCCAACGGGCGAGGCTACTGGAGCCTGGTTTGCGATTACTCGGTGAATCCCGGATGGTCGGGCGGCCCGCGCTTCGCCAATGGCTACCACTCGCGTGAGCTGGGCCGGCTGCTGGAAGCCATCATGATGAATCAGGCGATGTTCCAGCATAGCTGCCAGGCCGACTGCAATGTGGTGATCCAGGTCGCGCCTCCCACGGAGGAGCAGATGGCCACGGCCACGCAGCAGATGGCTGAGACCTTCGCCAAGCCTGCGGTTACGGCGAGCAAGCCCCGTCGGCCGTCTCCCAGAGTCCCAGTCGCCATGAGCGCCGCCGCCGCAACCTAGAGCCCTCGCCTGCTGAACGCGAGACTGGCCCGCGCTTCGATTTCACCGATCCCCGTCACATCATCTCAGCATGGTGGCGGGGATTTCTATTTTTCAGCCGATGTCTGCGAGTGGCTCGCTCGCGGCTCTTATTCCGACGTGCGTCTCAGCCGGAAGGTGATTTTCTTTGTTGCAGGCTTTTCTTCGTCCAGCTTTGAGTACGTCAGAGAAACCACCCCATACGGCGCAACATTCAGCCAGCTCCAATCCTGCAGTGGTACTTTTGCGTGGAATTTCACGTCGCTGTACGGAGGTAGCAAGTAGGGCTTGAACGGCGCTCGTGACTCGCTTTGTTGTCCCCAGCCAGCGGCGCCCTTCACCATTTGCAGGATCCGCATCTTATACCCCACCGGTTTCTCCGGCTCGAATGACTCAAGGTAGATTCCCTGATCGGTCTCGTTCTTGATGTCGAAGCTGACCAGGTGACTGCCGGCTTCTTCGAGGCTATCGGAGATGCGAACCGACAATGGCTCCGGGTGTTGCAAAAGCTGTTTGATCTGAGTTCCGCCTTCTATCGTGGGCTTGATCAGCGGAAGGACTGCTGCCAATGGGATGTGAATAAAACCTTCGGGCTGAGAGTTCTTGTCTGCCACGCCGCTGGGCTGATTTCCTGCAGTATGCTGCTCTGCCTTGTCCTCTGCCACTGCACTCCCCCTTTCTTGGAGATCGGGAAGTTCTACCGCCGAGGGCGGTGACCCGCTTTCCCAACCGAATGGACCGAATTGTAGTTTACGTCCACACTGTGGATGCCGCGCCCTCTCGACTCCGCCCGGGACGGACATTTCACTCCGGGCTTCTGCCGACTGGTCGGAAGGCGGGAGACGAAGGACGACAACTACAGCAGATTCCGAGTTGCCGTGTCCCCGGTAGAGCGTGCCTTCAGGCACGCGTTTCGCGCCACGCTCTCTTCTTGTTGAGCCGGCTTCAGCCGGCGACACGTGTTCTCTCGATCTCTGAACAAACGGGATGACGCCGATTGAGGACGACAGATACAACCAGCATCAGCGCCAAAGATAGCCCTGCACGAATCCAGCCCGCAAAGGGCGGAACTGACGTTAGCCCCAGGCGTAAGGGTCTGGAAGGGAACTACCTTTTGCGTCACGACAATGGATTGCAGTTGCAGACAAAACAGTCCCGCGGGGACGGAACCATCGTAGCCTCAGGCCGTATCTTCGACGCCTGTCTTGATGCTCGGTAATCAAAATCGCGTGCCCCGGCTCGAACCAGTCCCGCGGTGCGGGACGGCTCATCTACGCCCGAGCGCTTCAGCGCTGGGTCGGTGCCCAACATAAGATCCGAGTCCCGGCAGGGACGGCATGGCTCTCACACCCGTTCGAAAGGGCGCCAAAGATCGTCCTGCACGAATCCAGCCCGAAAGGGCGGAACTGGCGTTAGAGCAGATTCCGAGTCGCGGCGTCCCCGGTAGAGCGTGCCTTCAGGCACGCGTTTCGCGCCACGCTCTCTTCTTGTTTAGCCGGCTTCAGCTGGCGACACGCCTTCGCGAGGGCGTGAGCCCGATCTGACTGCATACTCATTCGCGTGAGCCGAACCTACACCAGTCATGACGCCGAGTGCAGCGATCCCAGGTTAACCCAAAGGAAGGATGAACCTGGGGCACCAGGCACCAGGCGTACAATGGGGCCGTTTTCGAGATTCAAAACGAAATTCCGGACAATACATTCTGATGCTTATCACAGCGTTGCGAGTACTTGCTGTCCCGATAGGTCTGATGTTTTTCTATACGTGTTTTCTGTACGAAGACGAAGAGGGCAGATTGCAGAACCGAATCGAAGATATGTGGGTGTCAATCAATGACAAAGCCAAGATTTCCGGAAACAAGACTTCTGTACTGTTCGAAAAGGTCGCCGGACTTGTCACACGGGTGTTCGACAGAGTTTTGGGCAAGAGACTGATCTCACTTCAACTCGTCGGTGTCTCTAGTTCTGCCGGATTCGCCTCGCTATTCCTCGCCATTGGAGTTGCTTGCCTCCTTGCCTTTTATCTGATCGTTCTCGGTGGAGCGTCTCTTTCGGAAAATGTGCTGAAGGGAACGGCAGTTTTATTCATTCTGGGCCTTGCTACGCTTTTCATCAGCTTCCTCTGTTTGGCCCTTGCAGCCATGCCCTCTCTGTGGCCATCGCCCTGGGGTGTGGGCTTGAGCTTGATTCCGATCAGTCTGGTCTCCTATGGAGTAATTCGACTGATGCTCATACACGCATTATTCAACATCCAAACGGAAATGCTCATAGCGGCTCTGATTGTGAGCGTACTCGCCGATGTCTTCCTGCTAGCTGTAGTCCGCCTAACCGTTCGGCGGGTTTCAGCGCAGACTAACACCATCAACATCACCATCGCGATCTTGGCGCAGACAACTATCATAATATTGTTCGTGGTGGGACCGTTCCAAACAGGGCTGCACCTGATGGCGACAGCCGGCAACAAGCCCACAGGGCCATCAATGTTTGCCATTTACGTGGCAGTCTTCAACGCCTTTACTGGACTCGCCTGCTGCCTATTTATCTTTTTGCTTCTTTTCCTCCTGTTGCACAAATCCATTTGGCCAATATTTAGTAGGTTTCTCTACCCCCTCGCCCGATACCGGGTCATCCTCAGGCATGGCCTAATGGCGAGCATTGGTGGCGTCTGCATCCTCTTCGCAGTACCGTTAGCGTGGAAACCATTCGTGAGGAACATGATGGGGTGGCTACCAAAATAGTGCGACTATGCCCCCGATCAGAGGTTTCGGCCGAAGGTTAACCGCACTCGCTTTGAAGAATGGAAATACAGGTACCATACCAACGAGCTGATGATCGCACGGAAGCCACCCGTGAGATACGATTCATTGGGAGAAGAGGTACCCGTGAAGGATCCGATAATCGCCAGTACTCCTACGCACGACTGCACAATCAACAGGATCAACACATATTTAAGCGCCTGTTTTCCTTCCCGCCACAAGGTTATACCAGTGAAAACATACCAAGCCGTTAGCGCAATATCTAATCCCCATACCACGGGGTCTTTGCTGTTGGCCAGTTCCACGAGAAAGATAAGTGGCGATACGAACGTGACAACCACACAGAACCAAGCCAGCCATCCTCCAATACCGATGAGATTCGGATTTTCTGCACGAAGCTTCTCCAGCTCACCATCGTGGGGAGCTACTGGCCCCGACACCTTGTCGGCTGCGGAGTTGAAATCTGGAGACAGCACTGCGCCAGCAGCTTCAAGGTAGGGTTTAAAATTAGGGGTGGGAGCCCGCGCTTCAACTCTCTCTCCACGTGCCTCAATCTCAGTTAAATCCGGCAGTTGATGCCCACAGAAATTGCAGAAATGATGTCCCGATTCGTAAGGATGGCCACAGTAAACGCAGAACATCGTTGCAGTCTTTTCCGTCTTAACTGGCGGGGACCCGGACGGAGCAAACTCAACCCGTGAACCACATTCGACGCAAAATCTAGCGACTGCCGGAAGTTCGCACCTGCAGGTGGAGCAGTACATGGGGAAACTCCTCAGAGACGTTTCTCCGTGGATTTGCTGCGTAGGAATGGCTATTATTGCACACGCGAATCTAACTTGATCTTCTGCATCCATTGCGGCGCACAAAACACGTCAGGGGCCACATTTTGCCTCGGTTGCGGACAGCCACTCTACAAGAAGCAAAACAAGAACGCATGGCACCGTGGACGATTGCGACGCACTTTGCTGGTCTCTGCTTTGGTAATGCTAGTCTCCACGGTGATCGTCCTCCTTTCATTGACAAAAGAACGTGAGAAACGGCACGTTTCGGAAGTTCCTGATAAGCCCGGGGCCGTTGCAATACCCCCAACCGATGCGGTTCTAACTATTGTAGGAATGAACCGCAACGATTCCCCTATGTCCCAGGGCAGCGGCTTTATTCTGACTCCCGACGGCATTGCAGGTACCAACTACCACGTGATAAGTGGAACATCCCGGGCTGTCGCTGAATGCTGCAGCGGTCGAAAGTTTGCAATCGGCTCAATCGAGGGGGCCGATCTAGACAAAGACCTCGTGATTTTTCAGCTCTACGAATTGGGTACGACGCAAAAGCCCACTAACCTACCTCACTTCAGCATTGCGTCACGGAAGGACGTCTCGATTGGAGACAGGGTGATTGCAATTGGCAGCCCGGAAGGGTTGGCTAACAGCATAAGCGACGGCATTCTAAGTGCAATTCGCGACTCTGGATCGACCGAGTACTTGCAAATAACCGCCCCGATCTCTCCCGGTTCGTCTGGCGGCCCAGTGCTTAATGCGGCAGGGCAGATGATTGGCATCGCCACCTTCCAATTCGAAAAAGGCCAGAACCTGAATTTCGCAGTGGCAGCTGACCATATCAACCCTCTGTTGGTTCAACACCTCCAAATGTCATTTCCGGACTTTCAAGCCACCGTTCGGCAAATGAACCGTGACCGACACAATGCGACGCTTTCAGATCGAGGTGCAACCTCCAATGGTGGAGAAAATCGAGATTCAGCCGAGCCGTTCATTGGACGGTTTAACGGTTCTGTGCACAACACTTCCGTGGACCAGTCGGCAGGATTCGGGATCGTAGTGCGAGACGACAACGGCGTTTTGTCAGGCTGTATGCTCGTTATGCAGCCTTTGTTTGGTAGCGGACCGCTTATTGGACTTGTTAGTGGTTCCGATGTTTCCTTCGAGGTAACAAGTTCCATCGGTACGATCTCATTTGTGGGCCACCGAAGTGGAGGGGATGTAAAGGGAGAATACACAGTGGATCAAAGAGGAGGCTCACAACAGGCTGGGACATTTTGGCTGCAAAAATACAAACGGAAAGGCCTACCGAAGAACTTCGACGTTTCAACCTGTCCGACTGATGCCGAAGTCCACAAGTGAGTAGATGCGGTTCGGGACAGCCCGCACGATTGCGCAGTGACATGAGTATTGAATGCGTACTCAATTAGTTCCTCAGCGAGCCGGCGAGTGGCCTGCCCTTTCGGCTTCAGGTTAAACGCCACTCCCATCCGTGGGTGCCCCATCCTTCTCGCCTGATTTTGGCGAGAGGGTGGGCACGTCTCCTCTGAGCTTCACGCGCCACGCGAACCCCATGCGCTCCCGTCGTCGTCCGGTCCACTCGGACTCAATCTCGACTACGCCCTCCATTCCTGTCGCATAGTGTCGGAAGCTGCTCCACATCCTGTGATGGCGATTACAGAGATGTGTACACTCCCCGTGCCCACCCTCTCGCCAAAAGCGGGCGAGAAGGATGGGGCACCCACGGCGAAAGATTACTACCTGTGTCGATAGGGTGACCACACGACACGCTCAAGCGTTTGAGCAATCCCACATGTCGCAACGGTTGATTGGCCACTCCCGATTTCACCAATCCCTGCCGCAGCGTCTAGGATGGTGGCGGGGATTTTCGATTCTCGCAACGTCTAACTCTCGAGACCATGCCGCCGCATCCTGCCATCTTCAAGGAACTGTCGTACGTCTTCATCGCCGCGATCCTGGGCGGAGCGCTGGCGTGGCGGCTGCGTCAGCCCCTGATTCTCGGCTATGTGATCGCCGGAATCGCCATCAGCCCCTACACCATGGGGCCGGCGATCCATGACCTGCACACCTTCCAGGTCATCGCGGAAGTGGGCGTCGTCTTCCTGATGTTTTCCATCGGGCTGGAATTCTCGCTCGCGGAATTGCTGGAGGTGAAGTGGGTCTCGCTGATCGGCGCGCCGCTCGGCATCGTGCTCTGTTCCCTGCTGGGCGCAGGAATGGGAATGCTGCTGGGCTGGGGCGCGCTGCAAGGCATGGTCGTGGGCATGATCATCTCGGTCGCCAGCACCATGGTCCTGTCGCGCCTGCTGATCGATCGCAACGAGCTGCAATCGAGTCACGGCAAAATCATGGTCGGCATCACGCTGGCCGAAGACCTGGCCGTGGTGGTGCTGACGATTCTGATGCCGGTGCTGGTGAGCCTGACGCCGCATCACCTGCTCGGCGTGGGCATGGCGCTGGGCAAAGCCGCGCTCATCCTGGCGCCGATGGGATTTCTCGCGGTCTACCTGGTGCCGCATCTGCTGGAGCGGATTGCGCGCTCGAACAACAAAGAGCTCTTCCTGCTGGTGCTGCTGGCCATCTGCCTGGGCACCGCGGCGCTGACTGAGGCGGTCGGACTGTCGCTTGCCCTGGGCGCGTTTGCCGCGGGCTTGATCGTGAGCGGCTCGCCGTATGCGCATCGCGCGCTCGATCAACTGATGCCGTTGCGCGATGCCTTCGTCGCGCTGTTCTTCGTCACCGTCGGAGTTCTCATCAATCCGCGAGCCGTGCTCGGCCGGCCGCAATTGCTGCTGGCGATTCTGGCGCTGGTGGTTGTGGGCAAGTTCGTCGTCTGGACCGGCGTAGTCAAACTGTTTGGCTATCCGCTGCGCACTTCGCTGCTGGTCGGCACCGGGCTGACGCAGATCGGAGAGTTCTCGTTCATCCTGGTGCAGGTGGCGCATGCCAACCATCTGGTGGGCGACGAATTCTATTACGCGGTGCTGGCGGCGTCGCTGGTATCGATCCTGATCAACGTCATTTTGGTGCGTTCGGTGCCGAGGTGGGTTGGCGAAGCTGCGCGGTGAATTTTCGGCGGAGGTCTTCGCCAACCCCCTCGAAAGTGCCAGAGGCCGGATTGTTACCCTCTTGATGCTCCCAAGCGTTTTGTCTTGAATCAGATACGGAGAGTCATTAAGGTAGGAGATGCTCTCGCGGTTCTCCCGTCCTCCTCGATTCCTGCCGCTGTAAAAGCTCGCGCCGCTGCCGCAATGCAGGTAGGATATGCTGTGGTTTCCACAGGGCAGACACAAAATATGGGGTTTTACATCTTGACCCCTCCCCTAATGATGGTTACAGTTGCTCTGGCCTTCTTGCATCGCGGCGCGTGATTTTGGCGCTGATGCGAGAATTTTTCGGGATTTGAAGCGCCATTCGGCGGCAAAATCGCAGCAAAAGCAGCTGCCGTTGGGTCTAAGTAATGTGGCACCGGCTGGCCGGAACGCGACGGGTTTTGCCATCCGCCGGGGTGGCGATAAGGAGTGGAAGTTGCTCAAACTAAAGAAGCTGCAAGTCCTGGGATTCAAGTCGTTCTGCGACCGGACCGAGCTGCGCTTTCAGGGCGACGGCATCGCGGCCATCGTCGGTCCGAACGGCTGCGGCAAATCGAATATCTCCGACTCGATCTCCTGGGTGCTGGGCGAGCAGTCGGCGCGAACGCTGCGTGGCGTCAATATGCAGGACGTAATCTTCGCCGGAACCCGCGATCGCAAGGCGACGGGCATGGCGGAGGTGTCGCTAACGCTTGTCGATCCAGAGGTTTACGGCGACGTCGCTGAGCCGGAGATCGATATTCAGGACAACCTTCCTGAGGAATGGGACGAGTCCGCCATGCGCGCTGCGAGCGCCGAAGATGTCGATCGCTACACCGAAGAAGTGCGTCCCGGACTTGAAGATACCGACGATGGCGGCGAGCCGTCGGCGAGCGCGAACGAAACGCAAGTCGCAGCGCAAGACGGCAATGCTGCGCAGAATGTCGTGCTGAAAATCCGTCGGCGCAAATTCAAGCGTACGTTCAAAGCCGGCGAGATCACGGTGACACGGCGGCTGTTCCGCTCCGGCGAAAGCGAATATCTTCTTGAACGGCAAGCTCTGCCGCCTGCGCGATATTCAGGACATCTTCATGGGCACGGGGCTCGGTCCCGAGTCCTACGCGATCATCGAGCAGGGACGCATCGGGCAGATCCTCAGCAGCAAGCCGACCGATCGCCGCGCCATCATCGAAGAAGCTGCGGGCATCACCAAGTTCAAAACGCGCAAGCGGCTAGCCGAGGCGCGGCTGGAAGACGCCAAGCAAAACCTCGCACGCATCAACGACATCTTCGACGAAGTCACGCGGCAGATGAACTCGCTGAAGCGGCAGGCCAGCAAGGCCGAGCGTTATGCCAAGTTGCGTGACGAAATGCGCGCCAAGCTGCGCGTGGTGCTGGCCAGCAAGTTCGCTCAACTCGATGAGGAGTCGGCCGCGCTGGAAGCGCAGTTGGCCGAAGTCACCGAGGAATTGCACGCCAAGGGCGAAGCGGTGCAGCAGATGGAAGGCGAGCACGGCGAGCGCACGCAACGCGGCTACGCCCTCGAGCGCGAGGGGCAGGAGAATCGCGAGCGCCTCAGCATGCTGGCGATGGAAATCGATCGCGCCACCGCGCGCCACCGCACGAACGAAGAGCGGTGCGCGGAGCTTGACGCCCGCTCCGCCGGAGCGCAAGCGGAGATCGGCAACACGGAAGAGCAGCTAGCCAAATTGCAGGACGAACTGGAGGCCAACCGCGCAACGTTGGAATCAGCCAACGCCGATGTGGCTGCCGCGCAAAGCGAGTTGCAGCAGTGCCAGCAGGAGTCCTCAGCAGCAGCCGCGGCGCTCATGAACGTCGAGCGCGAGCAGGAGCAGCGGCGCGCTGCGATTCTGCAAGCGGTGTCGTCAGCATCGTCGGTGCGCAATCGCATGACTCAGGCGGAAGAGCGCATCGCCGCGCTCGATCGCGAGTCGCAGCGGCTGCGTACCGAAAGCGACGCCGGCAATCATCAGTTGGAGAGCTTTGGCGGCGAGCGCGGACAGCTGGGCCTGGAGTTCGAATCGGCATCGCAACGTGTCATGGCTCTGTCGGCCCAGATTGCCGAAACACGCCAGAAGATCGACAGCGGGCGCGCCTCAGAAGTCGAGGCCAAGCGTCATTTAGATACGCTGCGCAGCGAGTACGCAGGCCTGATGGGCAAGCGAGGCTCGCTGGAAGCGGTGATCACCGAGCACGGCTATTCGACCGAATCGGTGCGCAAGCTGTTTCAATCGGGATCGATGACGGGAGGCCATGCTCCGGTCGGGGTGCTGGCCGACTTCGTCGAGGTCGAGGACCGCTTCGAACATGTGGTCGACGATTTTCTGCGCGATGAATTGAACTACGTCGTGGTGAAGTCGTGGGACGCGGCAGATGAGGGTCTGCGCCTGCTGCGCACCGATGTTGAGGGGCGCGCGACGTTCCTGGTACACCCGGAAGACTCACAGGCCAAGTTCTCCTTCTCGCTGGACGAGGCCACCTACCATGGAGCACAGCGCGACAGTGTGCTTCCGCTGAAGAATTGCATCCGCGTGCTCGACGGGTTTGGCAAGTCCCTGGAAGTGATTCTGCCCAAGCTGGGCAACGGGTACATCGTGCCCGATCCCGCGGTTGGACGCGAGCTGGCGCTGCAAAATCCGGACGCCTTTTTCCTTTCTCAGTCGGGTGAGTGCTTCCACAACGTGACTGTCACCGGCGGGAAGCAGCGCAGCCAGGGTCCGCTGTCCATGAAACGCGATCTGCGCGACGTGCTCAAGCAGATGGGCGAAGTGGAACACGCGATGGTGCAGGAAGAGATGCGGGTGGCCGCGCTGAGCCGCGAGATCAGCGAACTCAGCGGCCTGCTGCAACGAATGGAAGGCGAACAGCGGGAGGCCGAGCGGCAAGCGATGACGTCGGGCCACACGCTCCGCCAGCTCGATGGCGAGATGGAGAGGGTGCGCCAACGGCTGGAGACCTTCAGCCTCGAGCTTCGCCGCCTGGCAGAAGAGCGTGCCGAGCGCGAGACGTTCATCGCAGTCCAGCGCGGCGAGCTCACGGCCCAGGAAGAGCAGCAGCGTTCGCTCGAAGCCGAAACCCAGGCAGCGCAAAGCAGCCTGGAGGGAATTCGCCAGCGTCGCGATGAGGCGGCGCAACTGGCCACCGAGAGTCATGCCAAGCTGGCCACGCTGGAAGAGCGGCGGCGTGGCGCCGTCGTCACCGTGCAGCGCATTGAGGCGATGGTCTCTGAGATTTCTGCGCGCGTAGCGAAGCTGAGGGCACAGCTCGAGTCGGCGGCCGCTGAAAAGCAGCAGCGTGAAGCTGAAAACGTTCGTCTGGCCGAGCAGGTTGTGACCTGGACGGTTGAGCGTGAAGTCCGCCGAAGCCCGCGACCGCGAATTGCAGGAAGAAGTGCTCGGTGTTCGCAATCGCCTGGCGGAATTGGAAGAAGCGCTGAAGACGGCGCGGCTGGCGCTCGACGCAGCGCGTGATCTGCGTGGCGAACTGTCAGCGGCACAAGCGCGAGTGCAGGCTGACGCGCAGCATCTGTCCGAGACTTGCGTCCAGGAGCTCAGCCAACAGCGCGACGATTTGATGGCCGACGATTCCCTGCCCCGAGTTGTGGGCGAGGAGCTGGCGACCGAGGACGCCGACTATCGCGAGATGCGCACGCGGCTCGACAACATGGGTCCAGTGAACATGATGGCACTGGAGGAGTACAAGGAGACTGCCGAGCGCCACGAGTTCCTGGAAACGCAGCGGCGCGACCTGCTGGAGTCGATCGAGAACACCCAGAACACCATCCGGGAAATCGAGACCATCTCGCGGCAGAAGTTTGAAGAGGCTTTTAGCATCATCAACGAGAATTTCTCCCGCACCTTCAGCAAGCTCTTCGGCGGTGGCCAGGGGTTCATGCGGCTTACCGATCTGGAGAACTCGGCGGAGAGCGGCATCGATGTGGTTGCATCGCCTCCCGGCAAGAAGCTGCAGAACGTGCTATTGCTGTCCGGCGGCGAGAAGGCTCTGACTGCGCTGGCGCTACTGGTGGGCATCTTCCAGTATCAGCCAAGTCCGTTCTGCATTCTTGACGAGGTGGATGCGCCGCTGGACGAAGCCAACATCGGGCGCTTCACCGAGCTGATTCGCGAGATGAGCTCGCAGACTCAGTTCATCATCATCACCCATAGCAAGAAGACCATGGGGATCGCGCCCACGATGTATGGAGTAACCATGCAGGAGCCGGGCGTGTCGAAGCTGGTGTCGGTGCGATTTACGGAAGAGCCGTCGCGGCTGGCGCAAGCCACGGCGTAACCGCTGTAACGACATTGACGATTCAATTTGGTCCGTCATTCCTGGAGGAACGTGCTTCGGCCCGCAGTGCATCACTGCACAGGAAAGCAGGTTCCTCCACTTCGCTGCGCTCCGGTCGGAATGACGAAAGGCGGGGGTCTGCGCTCAGGTCGGAATGACGAAAGGCGTGGGCTTACGCTCCAGGTCGGAATGACGAAAGGCGAGGGCTTGCGCTCCGGCCGGAATGACGAAAGACGGGGCTTACGCTCCGGTCGGAATCGCCGCTCGGCGAGGATATTCAGCCGAACGCGCAGTCATTCTCACGAGGCCGTCTCCCACTTTCCATGTAATCCGGCGATGCGGGCGCGAAGCTCGGCTTTCTGCCCCTTCGCAACCGGCACCTGAATTCCGAGCTGCTTGAAAGTGGCTGCCAGCTTGTCCGGTTGCGGCGTCTCCGCGCCAAAGGCTTCGAGCGTACATCCCTTGGGCGCGTCCTCCGCCGGATGGATCGAGTCGGAAGCCCACTCGATGAAGAACGGAAACAACTCTTCAGCATTCTCGGAGACTTCGAGTGTCTTCCACTTGAGCATGCGGCCGTCGGGTCGCGCACGCGCGCCAGGAAATGGTCCTTCAACCGCCATGCCTGATGCGCGAAGGCGGCTCGCCAGCGCATCGATGTCCTCCACGTGCGCTGCCCATGCAATGAGCCGCGGTGTGCTCAACGTCTTGAGAGCAGCAAGCCGGCCGCTCAATGGCACGCTGCTTTGCCGGGGGTCGGGCGCAATGATCTCCAGGTACCGCCGGGTGCCGAGGGACAGCAAAGCGTTCCTGGTGCCGCGGCCGGGATGCACTCCACCAAATGCTGCGCGTACACCAGTATGTTCCTCGACAAAGGCGATCCCCTGTTCGAGATCGCTACAACCGAGCAAAATGTGATCGAGCGTGGCGGGAGTTTCCGCGTCGCTCCAGGAAAAGGCGGGAACGACCATGGCTCCTCCCATCACAGCGAGAAACAACCTGCGTGAAAGCACTCCAGAGGGTTTCCTTTCATCCCATAGACGGAACCAGTGTACATGGGTGGGAGAAAGCTCCCCTTCGCGGTGCGTGAGGTAATCGCGCAACAAAAAAAGAGGAGCCCTTCCGGCGTCCTCCTTTTTTGAAGCTTCTCTGCAGCAAGGATGCTAGCTTATTCACCGCCAACATTGGCACTCTGGCTCAGAAAGCGCACGCCCGTCGTCGTTCCACCGAACATGATTTCTTCCAGGACCGGAGTGCTGGTGGCATGGTTGATTTCCACTTCGGTGTCAAACGGCTTATACGTCAGCGTCTTGATCTGCGCTGGAGCGGTGACAACTTGCTTGCCGCCCTTCAGAAACTCTACCTGCGGATTAGCCTGGGCGGTGTCGACTTTCACCTTGTACTTCCCTTTGACCAATGTCTTTCCGTTCACCTGAACGGTATTCGGAACGGTGACGGTCTTGGAGATCATCTCAGCAGAAGCTCCGATGGACAGCGTCATGGCAAAAAGGAATGCGGCAACTGTAGCAACAATAGGTTTCATTTAGCTCTCCATAAGGAATTCCGTTGAGAGACGGAATTCCGTTGAGGCGGCCCAGTGCTGCACTCTTGCAGATGCGTGGTCGAATTGCTCGGAAGTTAGCTGTCTACTGCCGGCCTGGGCCGCCAAACCCGCTGGCACAGCAGTAAACCAGATTACCTATAACGTTTGATACTGTGCCTATCGATGGAGATTCACGGTTAGGGCTGACGCTCAAAAATTGTCGCTGCAATTAACTAGACGGTAATGCCATGACAGCATGGTCTAGCGCTAACTTCAAGAGAAGCCATCGGAAACACTAAGAGTTGGTCTCACACATTAAGATGGCCTAACGTACAACGGGAGCGCACACAACGCTCCCTTTGTACTCTGCAAAATATAGTTCCCCTATGAGGCAACCTATTTGCCGGCATTCGCCATAGAGGAGTCGAAAACGATTCCCGTCTTTGAGCCGTGGAAATCGAGTTCACTGATGGCCTGCTTGCTACCTTCTCCGGTGAGGACGATCTGGTTATATTCAGGCTTTTTATCGAGCTCCTTCACCTGGCCGGTCGCGCTGGCCACTTCTTTCTTGCCCTTCATGAACTTTACTTGCACGTTCGATCCCTCGGTGTCGTAAACCACTTTGTAATCGCCTGCGGGGAGCTGCGCGCCATTCAGTTGCGAGTCATGATAGAGGGTGAAGGTTTGAGTCTTTTCGGCAGCAAACGCGCCGATGCAAAGGGTGAATGCAAAAGCGACCAGGGCAACACGAGCCAGAATGCGAGTCATTTCCATCTCCTTAATCAGACTGCGGTTCTGGCGGCCCAGCACGACAGGTTCTGCTTGCCTTTCCTGCCGCGAGGGATACAATCATCCACCGGGGCTAAACAGCGCTGGGAATGCCGTCCAAGCCTCCCTTCCGATTGTCTCGCCTGGGCCGCCAAACCGCTGGCGAAACATTCTGTTTAGCTCCGTATTGTTTTTGTCGAATTCTTAGGCGAGCGCGCACGCGCTCCCTCTCACCTCTACATCACGCTTGTACGTTGCGCATTGGCAAAAGTTTCAACAAACCATATCTGTGTTCGCGACGAGGTTTGGACGCAATGGGCTGGTCGACGTAATGGGCCGGAGCGTGGCCTCCGGCACGTTGCGACTTGCACCGCAAAAGACGCAGCACACACCCGGATGACGAAGTTTCATCCCAGGATATTTTAAGCGGCGTGTGAATTGGAAGCACGGCGATGGACGAGCCGCAGTTTTGCGGGACATATTTCAGAAGGCAATTTTTTCGTCCTGTAAAAATGTTCGCGGGTGGACGGGCCGGGGAGAATAGTGTTCGCTATTGAACGGCGTTGCCGCAGAAGACAAAGCCTCGCGGCCAGGCGAGGCTTATTTCGATAGCGGAGCCGGCTAACTCTTGGCAGCCTTGCTGAAATCCATGCGCGATAAGGGCAACTCGCGCACCCGCTTTCCGGTGGCCGCGAAGATCGCATTGCACAAGGCAGGAGCGAAGGGAGGCACACCCGGCTCTCCGACGCCGGCCGGCGGCGCATCGCTGTCCACCAGATGTACATTCGTCTGGTAGGGCGCTTCATTGATGCGTGACACCGGATAATCGTTGAAGTTCGACTGCTCGATCACGCCATTCTTCGCCGTGATCTCGCCAAAGCGCGCCAGGCTGGTCCCGAAACACGGCGGCCCCTTCGAACTGCGATCGCACGCGATCGGGATTCACCACCGTTCCGAGATCGACGGCGTAGTCGACGCGCGGGATGGAGATCTCGCCGTCGCCGTTCACTTCGACCTTCACCACGCAGGCAACATAAGTGAGGAAGCTGCGATGGGCGGCGAAACCGTAGCCCACGCCATTGCCGGACTTCTCTTTGCCCCAACCCGCCTTCTCCGCCGCGAGCTCGGCGACATGCCGCAGACGTCCGATATCGAAGGGAAACTCGGCGGTCGAACCTCCATAGTTTGGATAATCGACGCCCTCTTTCTTCAGATCGAGGATGCGCGGCGGGCCCAGCACTTCCAGCCAATACTCAAAATGATCGCGCCCGGCGTTGGTGGCCAGCTCGTCCATGAAGGTCTGTATAGCGAAGGCCTGGTAGATATTCGCGACGGAGCGGAACCATCCGATGCGGACGTGCGCCGGGGCCGGTCCGTTCTCGACTCGCAGATTCGGCAGCATGAAGGGAATGTCGGTCCATCCCTGCTGCAGCTCGCCTGCTCCCGCGTATTGATCGCCTGCAACGAAGGTCGAGCCGATCGGCGGATACACCACACGCTGCAGCCATGCCTGCGGCATCCCCTTGGCGTCGACCGCCGCCTTCATGTGCATCGCCGACACTGTGTGATAGTAGTCAAACTGGATGTCGTCTTCGCGGCTCCATATGACTTTCACCGGCTTGCCGAGTTTCTTCGAGAGGACCGCGGCTTCGACGGCATTATCCGGCTTGGATTTGCGACCAAATCCGCCGCCCAGCAGCGTGACATGGCAGATGACGTTCTCTTTGGGCATGCCAAGTTGCTTGCCGATCGACTCCTGCACCGTTTGTGGATCCTGGGTGCAGGTCCAGACCGTCGCACGGTCGCCCTGGACGTCGGCCACTGCCATGGGTGGCTCCATGGAGGCGTGCGCCAGGTGCGGCACGTAATAATCCGCCTCGAGAATCTTGCCACCCTTCGCGAACACAGCGTCGACATCGCCCTGGGTACGCCAGACTTTGCCCGGCTTGCGCGCCGTCGCTTGCAGCTCCTTCTTGAATTCGTCGGAGTTATAGCTCGCGTTGGCGCCGTTGTCCCAGGCAATCTTCAATTGCTTGCGTCCCTCGAAGGCCGCCCATGTGTTGTTGGCAATCACGGCGACACCGCCTAAAGGCTGGAAGACACAGGGCGGTTTGAACGTTGGTATCGTGACGGTCTGCTGGACTCCTTTCACTGCGCGCGCCCCAGCGTCGTCGAGACTCTTTACCGTGCCGCCGAGAACCGGCGGGTGCGCGATAGCTGCATACACCATGCCATCCATCTTCGCGTCGATGCCGAAGTCGGCTGCGCCGGTGCAGTAGTCGCGCAGGTCGTAAGGATTTTCTCCCTTGCCGATATAGCGCCACTGCGACCGCTTCTTGAAATGGAGCTCGCTCTTCGGCGGCACGGGGAGCTTGGCCGCAGCCGGGGCCAGTTGGCCATAGTCCAGCTTGCGTCCGCTGGGACCGTGCACCACCTGGTGATTGTCGGTGGTGCAATCGTCGGGCGAGACGCCCCACTGCGCGGCCGCGGCGCGCACCAGCATCAGGCGAGCGGTCGCTCCGGCCTCGCGCATGGGATTGAAGAAATCGCGCACCGAGTGCGATCCGTCGGTGTCTTGCGATCCATATTTGGGATCGCCAATCGCCTGCTCGATCTTCACCCGCGTCCAGTCGGCGTCCAGCTCGTCAGCCAGAATCATGGGGACCGATGTGCGGCTGCTGGTGCCCATCTCCGAGCGATGCGCAATGATATGTACGGTGCCGTCGGTTCCAATCCCGACATACACGCTCGGATGCAACGGCAGGTCCTCCAGAGGATTCGCAGCCGGGCCGGTTTGGGCGAAGCTGACGCCGGGAACATAACGCACGGCCAACACCAGCGCTCCGGCAGACAGCATGCTTTTCAGGAATCCGCGGCGGCCAACATTCTCGATCATCGCGTTCATGCCGTCACCCCCGCCGCCTGCTTGATAGCGGAGCGAATCCGCTGATAGGTTCCGCAGCGGCAGATGTTCCCGCCCATGGCGTTGTCAATCTCCGCATCGGTCGGTTTGGGCTTCTCTTTCAGCAGAGCGATCGCCTGCATGATTTGCCCGGGCTGGCAGTAGCCGCATTGCGGCACCGAGTTCTCGATCCAGGCCTGTTGCACGGGATGCAGCTTGCCGGACACTGCGACCGCTTCAATGGTGACGATCTCTTGGTTGGCAACTCCACTCATCGGCGTGATGCAGGAGCGGATGGCCTGACCTCCGCTATGCACTGTGCAGGAGCCGCAGAGTCCAATGCCGCAACCAAACTTGGTTCCAGTCAGACCTGCCATGTCGCGGATGTACCAAAGCAACGGCATAGCGGGATCGCCGTCGTAAGTGTGTTCCTGATTATTGAGCTTGAAACGAATCATGAGCACCTCGCAGGTACAGCGGTGTCGAGAGGGACGCCGCGCCGAACGCACCTATGATAAATGAGCGGCCGTCAGCTCTGATTGGGAAGTATTTAGTTTGCCGCCGCAGCCGACAGCTTCCAGCCCATGCGCTCCCGTAATCCGGTGATGTGAGCGTTGTGGTGAGCGGAATGCCAGGCGTACAGGGCCAGCATGCGGTCAAGGCTGACCACCCCTTGTTCGGGGTGCATCAAGGTTCGCGCGAATTCGGCGGGCTGCATGGCGCGCAGCAGGTCCACCCAGCGGGCATGCAAGGCCGCCAGCAGTTGCAACGAAACGTCAATCGGCGTGTTCTGCGTATCGGGCAATTTCGCCCAAAGGGCTTCGGCATAAGGTTTGATGGGCGGCTGATCTTCTGTGAGTGCCAGCTTGAAACGGATGTAGGCATTCATATGGCTATCGGGCACGTGGTGTACGACCTGGCGCACCGTCCAACCATCAGGACGATACGGAGTGTCGAGCTGCGAAGCGGTAAGGCCGTGCACGGCGGCGCGCATGCTGGCGGGCAGTTTGGCGAGCACGTCGATGGATTGGGCCCGGCGATTCGCCATCTGCTCCGCATCGTCTGCCGGGATCCATTCAAACTTGCCGATAGGGTAACGGAGGTCTGTCATGGTCCTAAGTCTCCGCCAGATATCGTAACCCACTTCCGCATGGTGGTGCGTCGAGCAGTTCTTGAAGGGAGGGCACTAGTCAAGACCTAAGGAAGCACTGAACAGGCTTTGGGTCCAAAACCCCCGGCTAAAGCGCCTGTGTCACAACCGTAAATGAGAATCGGCGGCGGAGTAAGATCCTTGATCTCTGAAAAAACAGACGCGCAGCGGCGGAATTGCAGTTAGCCCCGGTCGTAAGACCGGGGTAAAAGTCGGAAGAATGTCAGAGCCGCGTAGCGGCAACAAAGTTGGGATACGACATCTAAAGCCCCTCAGAAAAGCCTGGCCTGAGCGCAGTCGAAGGGATCCTGCTTTTCCTTCGCACTTGTGCCGCTGCTGGCAAAAAGCAGGTTCCTCCACTCCGCTTCGCTACGGTCGGAATGACGGCGATTTGAGTAGGTGGCGGACGCCCGTTCGGTCGGGATGACAGCAACCAATCTTTTAAAGAAGCTTTTTGAAGCGGCCCGCATCAATCCGACAAAATCTCTCGGAGGAGGGGAGAACATGCTTAAGCACATCGCTGTATTCGCAGTCGCGGTAATCGTTGTTCTTGGTGTTCTCGGCCTGGGTGGTTCCACAAAGCCGGCTTCCCTGGCTGGATCCTGGCAGGTGGATCCCCACCATTCCACGGCGCAGCTGGTCACCGACGGTACAACGAATTACGGGAAAACTAAAACCGACTTTACGCTCGGGTTCGGAAGGATGAACGGCACTCTGAAAATCGACGATGGCGATCCCACCAAGTCCAACATCGTTTTCAGGTTCTTCCCGGCGACCGGGATGGCCCCGACGATCACAGAAGAAGGAAAATTCCTGGACCAATGGCTGATGAACCAGTCCAACCAGACGCTGGTGTGCTTCCATTCCAAGACGGTCCAGCGGATGCCAGACGGCAAGGTGCAGACGACCGGCGATCTGATCCTGACTCGCGTGGACCGCAACGTCGAAGTCACTCCGGGAGAAGGATATTCGGGGCCGGTGTACGGGCCTCCGATGATTCACCGGGTTTCGCGCGAAGCCACTTTCGTTTTCGACCCGCCAGCCGCCGATGACAGCGGGCAGAAAGACGGCGCGATCCGGACGACGGCATCAACCAGCCTGAACCGCGAGGGCTTCCCCCAGCTGTTGATGGCGGTCGTCGCTGCTTACTGGCCGCCCGTGGTTGAGGATGAGAAGTGCCAAGCCCCTACCGGCGTGAGTGAAGATTATCGCGGCTTCCGCTGTACGGGAATGTTTATGGAAGCTTCCGGGCTTCCCCCGGCACCGACCCAGCTCGGAGAGGACTATTCTGGTTCCCCGTCGAATTTCAATGCCGTCAGCGGAAACCATCTGACCATTCTGGTTCATATGCGATTGGTGGCGAAGGCCTCCGGAGAAGCGGCGGCAAGCGGGGAGTAGTTAGCACATCGGTCAAATTGGGGGTCCCCTTCGACCGTGCTCAGGGCAGGCTCTCCGCTCGGAGCCTCCGCCTGTGGCTCAATCCTCCGCCCACTGGGTCCGTCATTCCGACCGGAGCGCAGCGGAGTGGAGGAACCTGCTCTTTGTTTGCATTGCAGCGATCGGGACGGTCAACAGGTTCCCTTCGACTGCGCTCAGGGCAGGCCCTCCACGCGGGCTGAAGCCCTTGGTCGGAATGACGGCAATCTCAGTATTCGGCACCGAGCAGATAGGCTCGCGCCCTTCAACCGAGCGGCGGCGCCAGCGCGGTAGTCCACTCGCGCCGCTTCTCGGCCTCCGCGCGGGTGAAGACGCCGGGAATGCGTGTACCGCAGTTGGCACAGCATCCCTTCTTCAGCCGGTTCGCCATCACCGAATGCCACGAGCGGGTGATGACCACCTGCTTGCATCCCGGACAGATGGTGTTGCCGCCGTCGGAGAAGATATTGCCCTCGTAAACGTACTTCAGGCCCATCTCGCGGGCGATGCGGCGGGCGCGGTGCAGCGTTTCCGGTGGTGTGGGAGGCTTGTCCTGCAGCTTGAAGTCCGGATGAAACGCGGTGAAGTGCAGCGGCACATCGTCACCGAGGTTCTCCAGTACCCATCCGCATAGCTCTTTGAATTCGGAGTCGCCGTCGTTGAGCGTGGGAATGATGAGGTTCGTGATCTCGAACCACACGCCGGTCTCGTGACGCAGCCACTTCAGCGTGTCGAGCACCGGCTGCAAATGCGTGAGCGTGATCTTGCCGTAGAAGTCTTCGGTGAAGGCCTTAAGATCGATGTTGGCGGCGTCGATGTAGCGGTAGACGTCGAAGAAGGCTTCGCGCGTGATGTAGCCATTCGACACCATCACTGTGTTGAGTCCTGCGGCGTGCGCCTCGCGCGCGATGTCGATGACGTACTCGGCCCAGATGGTCGGCTCGTTGTAGGTGAAGGCGAGATGCGGGGCGCGATGCTCCAGCGCGAGCTCGACGACGTCGGTGGGACTGAGCGACGCGGAGTTCACCTGGTCGGACTTGGCCTTGGAGATGTCCCAGTTCTGGCAGAAGAAGCAGCCCATGTTGCATCCGGCGGTGCCCATCGAGAGGATCTTGGTTCCGGGAAAGAAATGATTGAGCGGCTTCTTCTCGACCGGGTCCATGGCGACGGCGGCAGGCCGGCCGTAACCCAGCTGAATCAGGCGTCCGGCTTCGTTCTTGCGGATATAGCAGAAGCCGTGCTGGCCTTCTCCGATGTGGCAGTGGCGCGGACAGAGGTAGCAATGGAGACGGCCGTCGGACATCGTCTCGTACCAGCGCGCCTCGTGAACTTGCGGCTGTAAAACTGTTAACTGCATGGTAACCGCTCTGTCTCTATTTTAGCGCGGATGAGGGGAAATTTTAGCGCGGATGCAGGGAACCTTCGGGTGAGATGCTAACCACCTTTCGCGATTCCGCCTCTGTGTCGTCATTCCGACCGGAGCGTAGCGCAGTGGAGGAACCTGCTGTTTGCCGGGAGTGTGCTGATGTCGAGAAACAGCAGGTTCCTCCGCGCGGGCTGAAGCCCTCGGTCGGAATGACGAAGTCGGAAGTCGCGCTGAGAGCTAACAGCTGAGCGTTGACTGCGCAGAGCGGACGACTGAAAGCTGAAAGCTAAGAGCTGAACTTCGAGGGGCGGTGGGCGCCCTTCTGGGGTTGCTGTTGGGGTTGCGGCGCCCACCTTGGATTTGGGTTACTGGTATAGACGGATGAGGGGCAAAAAAGTTCGTCGCCGCGAGGGGATTTTACACTTCTTCACAATGGCGAAAAGGAGCGATGAAGTAGAGCCTGTTCTTTATTCACCACAGAGACACAGAGGCACGGAGAAGTCTTTTGAAGTAAGAAAAAAGTCGGCTGTTTTCTCATTTCGACAGAATTACTCCGTGTCTCTGTGGTAAATCCGCTCTTACTGTCAGCGAATCTTCTCGGAGCGCGACTCAATGCGCGCCCGGTGATGTCGGGCCCAGCTGAAGTAGAAGAGTGTCACCAGAAGAATCCACGGAACGCCGGCCTCCAGCGCAATGCGCATGCCGGGAACCCACCATGTCGAAAGCAGGATGGCCAGCACGGCCGCGCCACCTGCGATGGTCGTAAGCGGAAACAGCGGCAACATCCGGAAAGGCAGCCGCTGCCCGCGTTCGCGCCATTGGCGGCGAAAGCCGATGTGGCTGATAAAGATCAGCAGCCACGCGAAGAGTCCGCCAAACAATGACACCCCGAACATGTACACGAAAGCCGTTGCGGGAAACAGAACGGCCATCAGGATAGCTACACCTAATCCTGCGGCGGAGAACCACAACGCGCCCATCGGCGTGCCCCGCTCTGACAGATGGCCAAGCGACGCCGGTGCGTATCCCGAGCGCGCTAACGAGAACACCATGCGAGTGCCGAGGTACAGGTTGCAGTTCATGCTGGAGAGCGCCGCGGTCAGCACTACGAAGTTGATGACGTGGGCCGCGGCGGGAATGTGCATCACGGCGAAGACCTGCACAAAGGGACTGACGGTGATGTTGTGTCCCGGCTGAATCTGCGTCCACGGAATGACGCCGACGAGGATGGCGATGGCTCCGATATAGAAGATGGCCAGCCGCGCCAGCATGGTACGCATGGCACGCGGCACGGTGCGCGAAGGGTCTTTCGCTTCTCCGGCGGTAACGGCCACGACTTCCGAGCCCATGAAGCTGAAGACGACGAAGGCGAGCGCGAGCCACACGCCCATCCAGCCCATCGGCAGGAAGCCGCCATGGGCGCGGAAGTTCTCGAGGCCAATCGGGCGGTCCTGATGCACGCCGGCGAGAATCGCGACTCCGAGAATGATGAAGACGATGATGGCGCTCACTTTGATCATCGAGAACCAGTACTCGAATTCGCCGAAGGTGCCGACGCTGCGCGCATTCACGAAGATCACAATCGCGGCATAGAAGATCACCCACGCCCACGCGGGATGTATTCGGGAACCACCACTGCGTGTAGATTGCCGCAGCGACCGCTTCCCCGCCGACAGCGATCGACTGCGCCGCCCAATAGGTGTAGCGAATAGCGAAGCCGGCCCAGCGCGAGAGGTAGAGCTCGGCGTAGACGCCGAAGGAACCGGCTGTGGGGTGGGCAACCGCCATCTCCGAGAGGCAGCCCATCAGCAGCAGCGCGATCACGGCCGCGAAGATGTAGCTGAGGATCACGCCTGGTCCGGCCATGCGCACCGCCAGAGCGCTGCCGAGAAACAAGCCCGTACCAATGGCACTGCCGATCGCCATCATGGCGACCTGACGCTCGCTCAGTTCGCGCGACAGGCCACGCTCGTTGGCGACAACGTCGGCGTGGCTCTGCGGCGCAGGCGTGTGGCCGGCGGATGAAATCTGCGGACTTAAGTTGGTTGCCATACCTGGGGTTGTGCTACAGTACCACGCTTTCTGCGCTCATCGACCGGCTTCTGATAGTTTGAAAGTGGGAGGGCAGGCATGAAACGAGTGCTGGTGGCCACGTCGAATCCGGGCAAAATCCGCGACCTGATTGGAGCAGCGGCAGCGCACGGCATCGAAATCGAAAGCCTGGCCGATCTCACGAACCTGCCGACCGTCGTCGAAGACGGCGCGACCTTCGAAGCCAATGCCATCAAGAAGGCCGAGCACTACAGCCACTTCGCGCCAGGTGACCTGGTGATCGCCGACGACTCAGGGCTGGAGGTCGATGCTTTAGGATGCCTTCCGGGCGTTCGATCTGCTCGGTTTGCAGCGGACGAGCACAATGCTCCGGAAGACGCGGGAAACTCCGACGATGAGGCCAACAACGCTCGATTGTTGCGCGAGATGCACGATGTGCCCGACGAGTTCCGCACTGGGCGCTTCGTCTGCGTGATTGCGGTGGGGCGTAACGGCCATTCGCTGGCCACATTTACCGGCAAGGCGGAGGGCGTGATCCTGCATCACGCGCGCGGCTCGAACGGGTTCGGCTACGATCCCCTGTTCTTCTTCCCTCAGATCGAGAAGACGTTTGCCGAACTGACGGCGGAAGAGAAGGCCAAGTACAGCCATCGCGGCGCGGCCTTCCGCGCCTTTCTAGAGTGGGCCGACCAGCTGGAGGAACTGCATCCGCACACAGCCTAGTGGCTGGCCTGCACAATGTCATAGGGCAAAGTGACGCATGTCACAAGCCTCCGGCACAGGCTCCCGCTATTCTGAAACTCATTCAAGCGCTGGCCCATCAGCGGGTTTGCGGTTCCGCTGAGCTCAAACCGGGCCCAGCAGTTTTCTTGACTTGCGCAGTTAGCGAAATTGATAATGCAAGGTTCGCGTCCTCACTCCGCGAATCACAAGGAGTCGGCGTCGTGGCTTCATCGGCCAATACTCTCGAGACCCAGAACTCTTCCTCCCGCATCGCTCCCGGGGTCAAGTCCCTGCGGGCCGGGCAGGGCAATTCGTTCCTTCTGCGCAGACTGCATTCTTTAACCGGCATCGTTCCTATCGGCGCATTTTTGCTGGAACACTTTATCTCCAACTCAGAGGCCGCCAAGGGTGCGCTGGCTTACAACGACCAGGTAAAGTTCCTGACCGGTCTGCCGTTCGTACAGGTACTGGAATGGGTGTTCATCTTTATACCCATCCTGTATCACGCGTTCTACGGCTTTTACATCTGGTATCGCGGCGAGTCGAATGTCGGCGAGTATCCCTGGACCGGCAACTGGCTTTATACCTCGCAGCGCTGGACCGGCTTGATCGTGTTCGTGTACATCGTCTATCACACCTATTACATGCGATTCACTGGCGTTCACCTGATGAACGGCGGCTATGGGAATGCCTTCTGGAAGGTGTGGAACGAGTTCCAGAATCCCTGGGCGGTAGCGGCTTACGTCATCGGCATTACGGCAGCATCCTGGCACTTCTCTTATGGGCTATGGCTGTTCACGGCCAAGTGGGGCATCACGGTCGGCGACAATGCCCGTAAGAAGTTTGGCTATGTGTGCACCGGACTGGCGATCCTCCTGATTGCCATCGGCTTGTGGACGATCAAGGCATTCATCTCTACGCCCGCCGATCAGGTGCCTCACCCTGGCGAAAGCAATCCGGTGGAGAGCACGTTGTTGCGATAGTTTTCAGCGGCTTCGGCCGTACTTATATGGTTTGGCATAAAGATCATCATGGCAGCTAATCCTAAGATCATTGTTGTGGGCGGCGGACTGGCAGGACTTTCCGCCGCCATCAAGATTGCCGAGATGGGAGGTCATGTCGACCTCTTCTCCATCGTCCCGGTCAAGCGGTCTCACTCGGTGTGCGCGCAGGGCGGCATCAATGCTGCCAAGAATCTGAAAGGCGAGGGCGACTCGACCTGGCAGCACTTCGACGACACCATCTACGGTGGCGACTTCCTGGCGAACCAGCCTCCAGCCAAGCTTATGTGCGAGATGGCGCCGGGCATCATCGACCTGCTCGACCGCATGGGCGTTCCCTTCAATCGCACTCCCGAAGGCCTGCTGGACTTCCGGCGTTTCGGAGGCACGCTCTACAACCGCACTGCCTTTGCTGGGGCCACCACCGGCCAGCAACTGCTGTACGCACTGGATGAGCAGGTGCGTCGCTACGAAGCAGAAGGTAAGGTCACCAAGTTTGAAGCGTGGGAGTTCCTCTCGGCAGTGATCGATGGCCAGCGCGTTTGCCGCGGCATCTGCGCCATGGACCTGCGCTCGATGGAAGTACATACCTTCCCGGCGGAAGCGGTCATCATAGCAACCGGCGGCGTGGGAGCGATCTTCGGCAAGTCCACCAATTCGGTGGTCTGTACCGGATCGGCGCAATCGGCGCTCTACCAGCAGGGCGCATACTATGCCAACGGTGAATTCATCCAGGTGCATCCAACCTGCATTCCGGGCGAAGACAAGCTGCGCCTGATGTCGGAGTCGGCCCGCGGCGAGGGCGGCCGGGTCTGGGTTCCGAAGCAGGCGGGCGACAAGCGCGAGGCCAGGAGCATTCCCGAAAGCGAGCGCTGGTACTTCCTGGAAGAGTGGTATCCGAAGTATGGCAACCTGGTGCCGCGCGACATCGCAACCCGCGCTATCCATAAGGTCGTGTACGAGCATCACCTCGGCGTCGAAGGTCAGCCGATGGTCTACCTCGACCTGACGCATATCGATCGCGCCACCCTCGACCGCAAACTCGAGGGCATCCTGGAGATCTACGAGAAATTCGTCGGCGACGATCCCCGTGACGTGCCCATGAAGATCTTCCCCGGGGTTCACTACACCATGGGCGGCTTGTGGGTGGACTTCGAACAACGCACGAATATCACCGGACTTTATGCTTGCGGCGAAGCCGATTACTCCATTCACGGCGCCAACCGCCTGGGCGCGAATTCGCTGATGTCCTGCATCTACGGCGGGTTTATCGCCGGTCCGGACGCGGTGAATTACGGCCGCAACTTGATGAAGTCAGCAGCCGCCGCCGGTAACGGGGCGTTCGATGCCGAGCGCAAGCGCCAGCAAGAGATCAACTCGCGCCTGATGAAGAGCGATGGTACCGAGAATCCGTTTATGTTGTGGCGTGAACTGGGCGACCTGATGACCAAGAACGTCACCGTCATCCGCTACAACAAGAATATTCAGGACACGGACGCCAAGCTGGTGGAGTTCCTGGAGCGGTATCAGCACATCAACCTGAGCGACAAATCGCAGTGGGCCAACACGTCGTTTGTGTTTGCGCGGCAGCTTTATAACATGTTGCAACTGGCGAGGGTCATCACCCAGGGAGCCGGTATGCGCGACGAATCGCGAGGCGCACATTACAAGCCGGACTTCCCGGAGCGCGACGATGCTAACTGGTTGAAGACGACGAAAGCCTACTTTGCCGCCGATGCGGATGAGCCGCGCTTTGAGTTTGAGCCGGTGGATACGTCGCTGATCAAGCCACGCCCCCGGCGGTACGACGTGGCCTCGTAAAACAAGTTGTCGGTTGTCAGTTTTCAGTTGTTAGTGTCGAGGAATAGTTCAAGCAAGACGAAATCCGCGAGCGAACATGGCGAATTCTAAAACTGTAATCATTAAGGTTAAGCGTCAGGATGATCCGTCCTCCAAGCCCTACTGGGAGGAATTTGAACTGCAACGCCGTCCAGGGATGAACGTCACGTCGTCGCTGATGGACATCGCGGCCGCGCCGGTGACCCGCGACGGCAAGCAGACGACGGCGATCACGTATGACTCCAACTGCCTGGAGGAGATCTGCGGCTCGTGCGCCATGCTGATCAATGGCAGGGCTCGCATGGCCTGCTCGGCGCTGATCGACCAACTGGAACAGCCCATCACGCTGGAACCTTTCTCGAAATTCCCCATCGTGCGCGACTTGGCTGTCGATCGCAGCGTGCTCTTCGAGAACCTCAAGAAAGTGAAGGCCTGGGTGCCGGTCGATGGCACCTACGATCTGGGGCCCGGACCGCGCGTCAGTCCGCAGGATCAAGAGCAGGCATATCCGCTGTCGAATTGCATCTCCTGCTGCTGCTGCATGGAGGCCTGTCCGCAATTCAATGACAAGACTGGCTTCGTCGGCGCAGCATCGATCGCACAGGTAAGGCTGTTCAATTCGCATCCTACCGGAAAAGAGTTGAAGGTTGAGCGACTCAAGGCGCTGATGGGCGACGGCGGCATTCAGGAGTGCGGTTACGCGCAGAACTGCGTCGAGGTCTGCCCCAAGGAACTGCCTCTTACCAAGTCCATCGCCGACGTCGGCGGGCAGGTCATGTGGCAGGCGGTGAAGGACCTGTTCCAGACTTAGGGATGCTGCCTTAAGACTCACAGCTTTGCAAGTGTCGTCCCAAACCCTGCCCTTTAAAAGGTGCACGATTCTCGTGTACACTGATTTCGTATGAAGAACATTACTTTCAGTGCCGACGATGATCTCGTTGAGCAGGCCCGGCAGGTAGCCCGTTCCCAGCGGCGGACGCTCAACGCGGCTTTTCGTGAATGGCTCCTCCAATTCACGGCTCAGGCCGGCAATGGGCAAGAGGTCGATGCCCTCATGCGGCGGCTTCGCCATGTCAGCGCGGGCGGCCGCTTCAGCCGGGATGAGATGAATGAACGATAGGTTTTTCCTCGACACCAACATCTTCGTTTATAGTTTCGACCGCGATTCCGCCAGCAAGGCCCGGCGTGCCACCCAGCTCATTCACCAAGCCGTGGCCACGCGGAAGGGCATGATTAGCTACCAGGTCGTGCAGGAGTTCTTCAACATAGCCCTGCGGCGATTTGTCCAGCCCATGACCGTCGCCGAAGCCGAGCAATACCTGGGGACCGTGTTCCGTCCGCTGCTGGCCGTGCAGTCTTCACAAGCCCTGTATTCCGAAGCCCTGCGCTTGCGAGGCAAGCATCCCTTATCCTGGTACGACGCTTTGATCGTTGCCGCTGCGCTGGAAGGCAGCTGCACCGTGCTTTACAGTGAAGACCTGCAATCCGGGCGGCACTTTGGGGATCTGAGGATTGAGAACCCGTTCGCGTCATAACCTGACACAAAGACATCCCGCTCACCAAGTCCATCGCCGACGTGGGCGGGCAAGTGATGTGGCAAGCAGTGAAGGACCTGTTCCAGACGTAGCTCGACCGGGCACCAGTTCTGAAGAGATCTTTACCGCGCAAACATCTCCACCAGCGTCGCCCCGACGTTGCTGGCTATCCTCGCCGATATTGCGCCTAATTTTCGCACCAAGCGCTGCCGGTCTACAGTTCGCAACTGGTCCAGCGCCACCTGGCCTTTTTTGCCTTGGAATGTCACGGCCACACGTGTGGGGTAGGCCCGTTGTGTTGTCGTCATGGGAGCGATGATGACCGTGCGCAAGTGCTCATTCATCTCATTCGGCGAAACCACGAGGCAAGGGCGTGTCTTCTGTATCTCCGCACCAGCGGTTGGATCCAGCGAGACGAGCCACACCTCATCCAGCCGCGGTGACGCGGTCACCATTCCCATTCCTCGCGATCAAACCTATTGGCGGGCACGGATTTGAGTAGGAGTTCATCGTGCTGGCCGGACCCGGCGGCGCGAAAGCGCTCTCCCCAATTGTGGCGTGGCGCTTCTTCCGGAGATATGATCAGACGCCCCTCTTCGATGCTCAGCTCAACCGTATCGCCCAGCCGGCAGTGCTCAATGATGGGCTTAGGAATGCGTATTCCGCGTGAATTTCCGATGCGTACTATTTCCGCCTTCATAGCTAGCCCTTCTGTAATTACATTGTATTTACACAATTGCCGTTCGTCAAAGCGGGTTGGCATGAAAGCGATGCGGTATGGACACCGGCATCGCGGTTGATTCCGTTGCACGAAGTTTTTGCAGACTGGTTTACAATCGAACTGCTTTCACTCACAGAGTCCCTATCAGCGATGCGACGCCCCCTATCTCTCCCTGTATTCCTTGCGCTCTCGCTAGCAGCTAGTCTGTCACAAACTTCATCATCGCCGAATAAGCAAGCTCCCTCGACTACTGGCTGGCACGCGATTCATAATTCTGCGCTGGTCATCGATACGCATGCGGACACGCCGGGCCGTTTTGTGGATGAAAACTTCGATTTGTCGCAGGATGCGGGCCACGGTTATCTCGACTTCAGCAAAATCAAGGCGGGAAATCTGGGCGCGGAATTCTTCTCCATCTGGGTCGAGCCGAAGGCGCACAAAGGACATGAAGCCAAGCGCGCGCTCGATATGATCGACTCGGTCTACGAGCAGGCGCGGCTGCATCCCGACAAGATGATGATGGCCTTCAGTACCCAGGACATTCTGGCCGCGCATCGTCAGCACAAGCTAGCGGCGCTGATGGGAGTCGAGGGCGGTCACGCGATCGAAGGCGATATCCGTATTCTGCGCGACTACTATCGCCTGGGCGTCCGCTACATGACGCTGACGTGGTCGAACACCAACGAGCTCGGCGACTCCAGCGGCGATATCGACGACAAGAGCATCCAGCATCATGACGGCATCACCGATTTCGGCCGCCAGGTCGTGCGCGAGATGAACCGCCTGGGCATGATGGTCGACATCTCACACGTCGCTGACCGCACGTTCTACCAGGCGCTGGTGACCAGCCGCGCTCCGGTGATTGCGTCGCACTCGTCCGCACGTGCCCTGACCAACGCTCCCCGCAACATGACCGACGACATGCTGATCGCGCTGGCCCGCAATGGAGGCGTTGCCCAAGTCAATTTCTATTGCGCGTTCGTCTCGCAGAAGTACCGCGATCGCGCCAAGGAGCTCGACGATCAGCACGATCCCGATTACGAGAAGGTGCAATCGCTGTTCCTGAAGGAGCAGACGCCGGAGGTACGCCAGGAGTTGGAGCAGTCTAAGGCTGTGCTGGCCACTAAGCTGCCGCGGCCACCGCTTAGCGACCTGATCGATCACATCGATCACATGGTGAAGATAGCGGGCGTCGACCACGTGGGGCTGGGCTCGGATTTTGATGGCATCGACTGCTCGCCGCAAGGCATGGATTCGGCAGCCGACCTTCCCAAGATCACCGAAGCACTATATGAACGCGGGTACAAAGCGGGTGATATTCAGAAGATTCTCGGCGGCAATCTGATGCGTGTCTTCGGTGAGGTCGAGAAGACGGCAAAGCAGATTCAAGGCGAAACCAATAAGGACACGCGACGAGAACTGGGACCCGAAACCGCACCGAAATAATTCATCAGCCATTTGTTTTGGAGGAATCATGCGCAACTTACTTACCGCAGCACTCTGCCTGAGTCTCTCAGCGTTCGCTTGTGCTCAAGCCTCAGGGTCGAGCACCGCCAAGCCTGCCTCGCAATCGGCAACAGGCAGCCAGGGCTCGGCCACCACGCCTGCGGCTCCCCAGGAGCCCACGGCGACCTTTGTCACCACCATGGGAGACATCCACTGCACGCTGTTTCCTGATAAGGCGCCCGTGACGGTCGCCAACTTCATCGGACTGGCTACAGGGAGCAAGGACTGGAAAGACCCCAAGACGGGCAAGACCATGCATCACGTGCCGCTCTACAACGGCACGACATTTCATCGCGTCATTCCGAACTTCATGATTCAGGGTGGCGATCCGCTGGGCAACGGAACCGGCGGCCCGGGCTACGCTTTCAAAGATGAGTTCAGCGACGATCTCACGTTCGATCAGCCAGGCCGGCTGGCGATGGCCAATAGTGGACCCGCAACCAACGGATCGCAGTTTTTCATCACTGAGGTTCCGACGCCGCATCTCAACGGCCGGCACACTATCTTCGGCCAGTGCACCGATCTTGATGTCGTGATGAAGATCGCGCGGGTAGCCACCGATCCGGGCACCGACAAGCCGATAGCGCCCATTGTCATCAACTCGGTGAAGATTGTGGACCCACGCAAGCCCACGGCGAAACCGGCTACTACGACACACAAGAGCACCGGAACGACGCACAAGAGCACAACCACAACACCGAAGAGCCAGCAGTAGGAGAAGGCAGTTTCGAGTTTCAAACTCGAAACTGTCTTTTACGGCTTTCTTCCCCGCGTACCGTTGACCCAGTCGGGCCAGATGCCAAAGCCTTTCATCTGGTCGTCGAGATGCGTCTCCGGGAAGGTGGCTTCGATCTGGGCGCGAGTCAAGCGCGGCCCGACACGGCCCGGAGCATTCGCAACTTCCATCATCAGTTCGGCGGCGATGGCTTCATTCTTCTTAAGCTGCGGGAAGTCGACCTTGTCAAAGGTGTCTGACGTCGCGTGATAGTTGACGAGGTAGTTGGCAGTATCCTGATTCGCCAGCAGGGTGGGCACGCCTTCGATCATGAAATCAAAGTGATCGGTGCCGGTTTCCGCGTCGTTGGTCAGCACATCTGCCTTCCATTGCGCAAAAGGCGCGAGCAACGGCTGGATGGCGGCGTCGATGTCCTTGCGGCCCCCGGTGGAGAAGCCGGTCACGGCGCCGCTTCCAGCATCCAGCACAATCTCCGTGACAATGTTGTCGAGCTCCTTCTGGTGATCCCTGACATAGGCCCACGAGCCCAGCAGGCCCTGCTCCTCGCCGGAATACAGCACGAAGCGCAGCGTCCTCTTGGGATGCACGCCCGCGGCCTTAATCGCGCGAAGTGCGTCGATCACCAGCGCAGCGTTGCAACCGTTGTCCAGCGCGCCGGTGCCCAGCTCCCATGAGTCGAGGTGCGCGCCCAGCATCACGATCTCGTCCGGCTTCTCTGTTCCCTTCACGTCGGCGATGACGTTGTTCGTCGTGATCTGCGGGCCGATCCGGTTGGGCAACGAGAGAGCCATCTCGACTTTCACGCCGTGGGCAATCAGCCTCGAAATGCGCTCGGCGTCCTCGCGCGCCAGCAGCACCTGGGGAATCACGTCGATCTTGCCGTCACCGGTATTGATGTGACGGTAGAGGATGTCGTGATCGCGGCTTGCTTCGAAGGCGATGGCGATAGCTTTGCCCTTTCGCGCTTGGTCGATGACGCCCGGCGCGCGGAAGTACTCGTCGAACAGGTCATCCCACGTCTTTAGCACCACAGAGTGCGCCAGAACAATGGCCCCTGAGATGTCGCCGGCCTTGGCGAAGTCGTCGGCTGTGCCCATGCCCACGTCGACCACGCGCGCGGTGGTCGGCGGCAAGGCGGGTGTCCAGGCCAGCGAATGCGCCAGCACATGGAATTTGTAGGGAGCGACCACGTCGACCTCGGTGTTCCCTTCTGCCCACGACTGGGCGATGGTGAATGTCTCGGTATGAACTGAGTCGGCTCCCGCCGCCTTGAATGCGGCGATCCCCCACGCCGATGCCTGCTGAAACGCCAGGGTTCCGGGCACGCGACCGCCAATCTCGTCCGTTAACTTGCGCAGGTTCTCCTGCAGCGGCGTGTCGGGCTTCAGCGCCTCTTGCATTACGGGAGTGGTCTGGGCTCGAGCAATGGAGACGGTGGCAAGGGCCAACGCAAGACGGAGGGCGACTGAAAAGAACCAGCGTGTCTGCATAGAGCCGGAATTATACGTGAATGGGAGTACCTCCCTTGTCAGAGGTAGCAAGCCGGGACTTCAGGAGTAGGTCGTCTTCTGGTCCGCCGACCCGCAAAACTTTGCCCTTTGTTAAAATAATGGCGTGCCCTCTCCCATCCGCCTGATCGCTATCGACATCGATGGCACCCTGCTGGACTCCAGTGTCCGTATCAGCGAAGCGAATCTCAAGGCTCTGCGCCGGGCGCACGAGGCTGGAATTGAGATCGTGCTGGGCACCGGCCGGCGTCACGACTTCGCCATGCCAATCGCTGAGAAGCTGGGCTTTGATGTGTGGCTCATCAGCTCCAACGGCGCGGTTACGCGGTCCTCGCGCGGAGAACTCTTTCATCAGGACCTACTGCCGCGAGAGACAGCGCTTCGCATCTGCGCGCATATGCGAGCCTACCGAAGTCACATGGTGTTGACCTTCGATCGGCCCGGCATGGGCGCCGTCGTGTGCGAGAGCCGCGATAAACTGTACGGCGTCATTCAGCGCTGGATGGAGAAGAACGCTCCCGTCATTCAATATGTGAGCCCGATCGAAGATGCCCTGACCGAGAGTCCCATCCAGGCTATGTTCTGTGGTCCCGTGGATTTTATGAAGCAGGCGCAGGCCGAGCTTGAGGCATGCGACTTTGCGAGTGGCTTCACGGTCTTGCGTACCCAGTATGATGAACGGAACCTGTGCATCGTGGACATTCTGAATGCGGGCTGCTCCAAGGGCCATGCCCTGGAGCGCTGGGCCAATTTCCGCGGTATCGACCGCGGCGAAGTGATGGCCATTGGCGATAACTATAACGACATTGAGATGTTGACCTTTGCCGGGCGTCCAGTGATCATGGGAAATGCGTCCGACGAGCTGAAGCAGAACGGCTGGGCGATTACCCTGCACAACGACGCCAGTGGAGTGGCGGCGGCGATCGAGCAGGTGCTGGACGAAAAAGCGGCAACCTTGCATGCATAAGTTTCTACAAGCCGGACTGCTCGCAATGTTGATGTGCGCGGTTGCGCCACGTGGATTCTCCGCAGAGTTAGCCAATCTGAGCAACGGCTTTAGTATTCGCCATGAGCGGCATGAGACCGTCGGCGCTACCACGCGGCTGTACACCGGCTCGCAGCCTGACTCCGGGTATATCGACGTTCCTACGGCGCAGATTGAGAGCTTCGAGCCCGTCCCTGCTGAGTTGCGACCCGTCACAGCATCCGGCAGTCAGAAGTCTGCGGACTTGAAGACGCTGGTGAAATCTGCGAGTGAGCGCACTCAGGTGGATGCGGACTTCATTGCCAGCGTGATTCGCGCAGAGAGCGGGAACAACCCCCACGCTGTGTCTCCGAAGGGTGCACAGGGCCTGATGCAGCTCATGCCTGCAACCGCGAGCAAGCTGGGGGTGAAGAACAGCTTCGACTCCGCCGACAACGTGGATGGCGGTGCGCGCTACCTGCGCGAGCTGCTCCTGCTCTACAACAATGACATGGTTAAGGCGTTGGCCGCCTATAACGCGGGCCCGCAGCGGGTTCAGCAGTATCACGGCGTTCCTCCATACCGCGAGACACATGCCTATGTAGCACGCGTCATCAAGGATTACAACCGGCAGAAGCTCGCTAAGCGCAGCCAGACGGCTGCGCCGTCAACCCTGCGCGCGAAAACGACTCATCCCCACGCGATTGCGAGCGTCGCTTCGACAAACGCCGGCACCGCGACCCGGTCCGCATCTGTCAACGGCGGAGCCGAGGGCGGCAGCGAGTAGTTCCAAACCCGACACCCTGGATCTAGGCCCGACCGTTTAGGCGAGTAGTCCACACCTGACGTGCCCTCATACGAGGCGAGCGATGCTTTGCGCGCTCTCCTCATGTACTCTTGAGCTGACCTCCGGCAAGCTTCGCAAACACCGGCTGGGCTTTACTTCATGAATAAAAAGCGCATTCTGGGCACTAGCGTCGTGGTGGTTGTGCTCGGCCTGCTGATCTATCTGCAGGTGCACGCCTGGAAGAAATTCGACTGGTCTACCTTCTGGAGCCGAACCGAAGACCTCAAATGGTCGTACGTCGTGCTTTCGGTTGCCACGATCTACGTTGTGTACGTTCTCCGCGCCGTGCGGTGGCGCATCTTCCTGAAGCCCATGTGCAAAACAACCACCGCGCGCCTGATCGCTCCGCAGTTCATGGGCTTTACCGGACTGGCGCTGTTGGGGCGTCCGGGCGAAATGATTCGGCCTTACCTGGTGGCGCGCAAGGAGAACCTGACCTTTTCCTCGCAAGTGGCGGTTTGGCTGGTAGAGCGAATCTTCGACATGGGGTCGGTGGCGGTTATCTTCGCGATCGAAGGCTTTGTAGGCGATCGCCGGTGGAACACGGTGTCGGTTGCGGGATTGCAACAGAAGGTGGAGTGGTCGGCGGAACTATTTCTCGTAGGCATTGTCGTGCTCGCCGCATGCGCCGTTCTGCTGCGCTTTTCCGGGGAGCCGATCGCCCGCTACGTGCAACGCAAGCTGGAGCCGCGCAGCCGCAAACTCGCACACGCGGTCAGCTCCAAGATCCTCGGATTCACTGACGGTCTGAAAACCATCAGCGACTTCCCTTCTTTCCTGCAGCTGTTCTTCCTCTCCATGTTCATGTGGCTGCTGGTAGCGCTTTCGTATTGGCTGGTCATTCACGCCTACGGTGGAGCGCTGGCGGAGCTGGGACCAGCCAGCGTCATCGTGTTGATGATAGCCGCGATGTTTGGATCGCTGATTCAGCTTCCGGGGGTCGGCGGCGGCTCACAACTAGCGACGATTGCCGTGCTCAACAAAGTGTTCGGCATCCAGAACGAACTGGCGGTGAGCTGCGGCATGCTGATCTGGGTGGCCACCTTCATGTCGGTGATTCCGATGGGCCTGTTGCTGGCGCAGCGCGAACACGTTTCGCTGCGCGCCATTGCCGCCGCCGAAGAGAAGGAAGAAGCGGCGCTGAAGGAATAGACCGCTCTCCGCACACCTGCAAAACTCATTGTCATTCTGACCGAAGTCGGCGCTTCGCCGACGCAGGCGAAGAACGCCAGAACGGCGCACCCGGGCTCGCAACAGCGTTCGGTTAGAAAACGCGCCCTGTGCGCCAGTCGCCAATTTCACAATCACGTTTTCAGCAATTCCCGCGATTCCCCGCTCCCGGTCTGCGCAGATCGGGAAGCTTCGCGTATTTTTTCCCGAGTGAACCAACATCACTGACAAAGCCGATGCGCCGCGTGTAGTCTCATGCCAACATGCGCCCCTACGTCAAGCTCGTAGGAGGTAACCATCATGGCCCGCAGAATAAGCTTGAGAACCACTGTCCCTTCCCAACTCAGTACAGGTAATGCCAGGCAAGTGCCCAGTCGACGGTATTGTGCCGCCTTCCTTAGCTCGTGGCTCGGCGTTGCTCTTTGCGTTACCGCGCTGACGAGGACGGCATCCGCCGATCCAATCACTCTTATCTTTAGCGACTCAATCTTTTGCCCAATCACGCAGGTTTGCGACCCTATTTGGTTTGGGGCCGACCAACCCTTTCTCCAGGTGGGAGAGACAAGCGGCGGTTCGGGCGAGATTGCGGTCCTCTCGGGGCCGAACGCCAGCTATGCGATTTCCAACGGTTTCCTGGGCTTCAGCACTGCCCCAGCTTACTTCACGAACACATGGCAGGAAGGACCTGAAACTGACTATCAAGACGACTTTGGAGCGGGTGGAGGCTTTAGCGTCACCGGCTCCGTATTTGGAATACCTCCGGGAAGCACTCTCATCTCGGGTGACTTTCTCGGTATGATATGCGCCGGATACGACGGACCCCTCAATTTTTACGACAATTGTGGTTCGTACATCCGAGTCTCTTACATAAACGCCGCGATACTTCAGGGCTTCGGACTGCCAACGAACCTTAGTTTCGCCGGCACCCTTGACGGTACAACTATTTTCGACGGATATAATGGGTTGTCTTCGTTCGACGAGATCTCGATTACCAGCACTCCCGAGCCGACAACTCTCGTGTTGGCTGGATGGGGGCTGATATTGATTGCGCTACCGCTCAGGATGACAAGGTGAGTTTGTTTAGGCAGGATTTTGCGGAGCGTTGCGCACGATTGGCTGCAGTGACTTAGCTCTTAGCAGATCCACGCCCCGCCGACCACCGCATCTCCGCTGTAGAAGACCACCGCCTGCCCGGGTGTGATAGCGCGCTGCGGCTGATCGAAGGTGACCAGCACCTCTTCGTCGTCGCTCTTCTCGATCACTGCATCCGCTGCTTCGTGACGATGGCGAATCTTCGCCTTTACCCGCATAGGCTCGCGCAAGCCGTCGATGGCGATCCAGTTCGCACGCTTGGCGTGCAACGTCCGCGAGAGCAGTTCGTCGCCGGTCCCCACGACAACCTGCCGCCTGTCTCCGCGCAGTTCAAGCACATAGAGCGGCGAGCCGGTCGCGACGCCGAGGCCCTTACGCTGTCCAACGGTGAAGTTATGGATACCGTTGTGCGTTCCCACTACCTCGCCACCGGTCGTGACGAGTTCGCCGGACGTGTCGGGAATCTCTTCGCCCTGCTCTTCCAGGTAGGCGTCGAGAAACTGCTTGTAGTCGCCGCCGGGAATGAAGCAAATCTCCTGCGAGTCGGGCTTCTCAAAGAGGCGCAGACCGGAGCGCTTGGCCTCCTCGCGCACCTCGGTCTTGCGCATCTCGCCCAGGGGAAACAGGGTGCGGCTCAACTGCTCCTGGGTCAGGCCGAACAGAAAATACGTCTGATCCTTGGCGCGATCGGCGGGGCGCTTGAGAATCCAGCGGCCGGTGCGCTCTTCGAACTCATTGCGGGCGTAGTGACCAGTGGCGAGCAGCTCAGCGCCGATCTGTCGCGCCGTAATCAGCAACTGATCGAACTTGAGATGGTTGTTGCACAGGCTGCACGGAATCGGTGTGCGGCCGGAGAGATAGTCGTTGACGAAGGGACGAACGACGTCCTCCTCGAAGCGCGACTCCTGGTTAACCACGTAGTAGGGAATCCCCAGGGTCTCGGCCACACGGCGCGCGTCGTAGACATCGTCGAGCGAACAGCAGCGGCCCTGGACTGGCTCGTCCGGCATGCCGTGATGACCCGCAAGACGGCGCTGGTTCCACAGCTGCAGCGTAAGGCCCACCACGTTGTAGCCCTGCTGGCACAGCATCGCCGCAACGGCGGATGAATCCACACCGCCCGACATGGCAACGGCTACCGTCTTGTTGTTGGCTGAAATCACAATCTGCTTGAACCCATTGTTCTGTTCGTCGTTCCGACCTGGACCTTCAGGCCGAGTGGAGAAACCTGTTTCGGAAGGCTCCGCTGGCTACGAGCTCACAGCCGCGCGTTTCCACACTGGGCTGAGTTCACGCAGCCGCGCTACGACCTCCGGCACCAGTCCGATCGCGAAGTCAATGTCCTCGACAGTATTCTGCTTGCCCAGGCTGAAGCGAATGCTGGCCCGCGCGCGGTCGGCCGACAAGCCCATCGCAGTCAGCACATGCGATGGTTCGATGGCGCCGGAGGAACAGGCGGCGCCCGTGGACACCGACAATCCCTTCAGGTCGAGCGCGATCACCATGGCCTCGCCTTCGAGACAATCGAAGTAAATGTTAGTCGTGTTCGGCACGCGCGACGCTCCACCACTATTCACGCCAACTTGCTCGACGCTCTCGACAATCGTATTTTCCAGACGGTCGCGTAGCGCACCCATCTTCTCGACTGCGCCGTTCTCAAACCCTTCGCGAGCGATCTCGGCGGCTTTGCCCAACCCGACAATTCCAGGCAGGTTCTCGGTTCCGGCGCGACGTGAGCGTTCATGACGGCCGCCGTAGAACAGTGGCTGCAGAATTGTCCCCCGGCGCACGTACAGCGCACCTGCGCCCTGTGGGCCGTGCATCTTGTGGGCCGTGAGCGTCAGCAAGTCACAGCCGATCCCTTTCACGTCGATCGGCACCTTGCCCGCAGCCTGCACTGCGTCGGTGTGGAAATATACGTCCGCCTCGGCTGCGATCTTTCCAATCTCGCGAACGGGCTGCAACACGCCCGTCTCATTGTTAGCGAAGATGACGCTGATCAGCTTCGTTGCTGGACGCAAAGCACGCCGCACATCATCGGGGTCGATCAACGCACGCCCATCCACCGGCAGGTAGGTCACGTCGCAACCCATCTGCTCCAGGCGCTTGCAGGCGTTCAACACCGCGTGATGCTCGACGGCCGAGGTGATCAGGTGATCGCCGGGCTGCATCAGTCCGAAGAGTGCCAGGTTGTCGCCCTCGGTGCCGCCGCTGGTGAAGACGATCTCCGCGGGACGTGAATTCACCAGATCGGCGACCTGTTCGCGGGCCCGCTCCACGGCGCCGCGCGCCTGCTGTCCCTGCTGGTGGATCGACGAGGCGTTGCCGAACTTCTCAAAGAAGTACGGGCGCATCGCTTCGAACACTTCAGGCAGAAGCGGACTGGTCGCGTTATTGTCGAGGTAGACCCGGTGCATCGTTGCCTCTATTCTATCGTTTTGTTAGATTCCGGGCGGCGGGAGTGAGATTCGGGCACCTGCTGACGGCCGTCTGACGCACAAATGTATGGCTCCAACGTACTTCAGAGCACAACGTGATTTGCACGCGTGGTTCGAGAGGAATCATGCGACCACCGAAGAATTGCTGATCGGCTTCCACAAGAAAGATTCGGGCATGCCGAGCATCAGTTATCGCGAGGCTCTGGATGAGGCGCTTTGTTTCGGCTGGATTGATGGAGTGCGTGGAAGTGTCGACGCGATCCGTTACAGCATTCGTTTTACACCGCGTAAGCCAAAGAGTATCTGGAGCGTGATCAACGTCAAGCGTGCCGGCGAATTGACGAAGCTGAACCTGATGCAACCCGCCGGACTAAAACAGATCGAACTCGCGAAACGGGATGGACGTTGGGCATCGGCGTACGAAGGCCAGAGGAAGATCACCGTTCCGGACGACCTCCAGGCTGCGCTGGACCGCAATGCCAAGGCAAAGGCCTTCTTCGCAACCCTCGACAGCAAAAATCGTTACGCGGTGCTGTTTCGGCTTCACAACGCAAAGAAAGCAGAGACCCGTGCTCGGCGCCTTGAGCAATTTGTCGCTATGCTGGCGCGGAAGGAGAAGCTGCATCCATGACTGGCCAGAGCGGACCTTGAAGTGCGCTCTGCCGCCAAGCCGTCTCGATTCTACGGTGACACACCTCCAGTGTGGCAGTCGGAGCAATTCACTGCCGACAGGTCGCCGATATCCACGGGATGCTTGAAAGTCTGCGCCTGAACCGGGGCGACGTGCTCGTGTCCCTCTTCCTGATCGAGCATAGTGTGACAGGAATTGCAGTCTTTGCTGATGACGCGTCCATCCTTGCTGACGTGGTTGCCGTCATGGCAGCGGAAGCAGCCCTGGAAATAGAAGTGCCCGATGTTATTCGGGTGTGTCTTCCAATCCGTCTTCATTTCCGGGAAGAACGTGGTGCTGTAGATGCGCTGCAGTTCAGCGACTGCGCTCTCGATGCTGGCAGTCTGGGACGACGCGATTTGCGGATACTTCTCCTGATAAAACTTCTCGATGTTCTCGGCGATGGCACTCCGGGCTTCGGTCGAACTCTTGTACCCCGCCGTGAGCACCTGAACACCCTGCTGCTTGATAAAGGGCAATTTGGGATCGATTGAGCCGCCCAGCATTCCGCGGTCGACCGAGACATCGGGCGATACGAAGATGTGGGTTGGACGGTTGTGACAATCCACACAGTCCATGCGCCGCTTCTCCGCCTTGTCGATCTGCTCCTGCGATGGCGGGTTGTCCTTCACAATGTACTCAGTGACTCTGCCGTTGCTGTTTTCGATGCGCACCCAGGGGATCACCTGCCGCTGCTCGTCCGTCGCAAAATAGGTGACCTTGTTATCGATGTTCATGTGCCAGTGGATGCCGCCCACCGTCTGCCCGGTGGAGGGGTCACCGCCGCCGGTTTTGATCAGCATGCGGATGACACGCGGCGTGTTTTGCTCGTCGCTGCCGAAGTGGGTGAAGGTTTTCAGCTGCGCGCCCCAGAACTTCCTGGGCCAGTGACACTGTTCACACGTCTGCTGCGCCGGACGCAGGTTCGCCACCGGGGTGGGGATTGGCCGGGGAAACGTCCCCAGAACCGTGTAGTACACCTGGCGCAGTCCGGACAGCTTCGACTTCACATACCATCCTGCCCCCGGGCCCACGTGGCACTCAACACACCCTACGCGAGCGTGCGGCGATGCCTGGTAGGCTGCGAACTCCGGGTGCATGACGGAGTGGCACAGCTGTCCGCAGAAAGATACGGAGTCGGTAAACTCATACGCCTTGTAGCTGCCGACGGCACTAATGAGCGCGAAGATCACGACGAAACTCAGCACAAACGCCACCGTGCTGCGTTGTGCCGGATTGTTCAGATCAATGCGCGGCAAGTGCGGTTTTCCGGCCTCGTGAGCACGGCGCCGGCGTTCAATCACAACGCCTATAACCGCCAGAAGCAAACCCAGCACCAGAAAGCCCGGGGCAACCATGTAGGCGAGGATGCCGACGTAGGGACTGGCATTACTGCTGAGAGTGTCAATCAGAAAAAGGAAAACGATATTGACGAAAGCGACCGCTGCGAGCGCTAGACCGATCAAACTGATCGGGTTCTTAATCAGCTTGGGAGAAGCCGTTCCACTCGGGTCCGGAGGCTTCACTCCCTGGGTATCCTGAGCCATGTAACTATTCCCTTCCTGGGCGCACACCTCTTTGGGCGTGTCGCCGAAGCTATCACAGTTAAGATTTTTCGCAATCCCCTATTTGGCTTATCGTCCCCACGACGACGGGTGCAAGCCGTAAGGCCCGCACCCTGGCAGCTATTTGTGACCCACCGTTTCCTCGTCTTTGCGGTCCTGCACCGGTTGTGTTTTGGGGTTTTCGCCCTCCGCCTCGGACTCCGAAGCGTTCTCAATGGCCAGCAGGTCCAGGGGGTGCTCATGCTCATACTGCTCAATGGACATCTTGCCGTCATACCAGGCCCAATTCATGGGAAAAACGTCCGGATCGAAGATTACGCCGTACAGGTGCCAGACGATGATCGCCAGAGTAGCCAGGATCGCTTCATACCAGTGAATAGTAATTGCAACGTCAATCCACCATCCAGCAACGTGCTCGCCGACACCGACTTTGAACCAGGCCATCAATCCGGTGGCAGCCATGACGAACATGCCCCATACCAGTGCCCAGTACTCTGCCTTCTCTGCGTAGGTGAATCGGCGGAACAGCGGCCGCTGGTCGGAGGAACCCAAATAGTAACGGAATGCGTCACGAACATCGGTAACGTCCTTCCAGTCAGGCAGCATGTCCTTGATGAGCTGACGTCCATCGGGCTTTACGCTGATATACCACAAGTGGAACAGGCTCACCGCAATCAGCACTACGCCGGCCACGCGGTGCACGATACTGCGCACTGATTCGTTGATGAACACGACCGCCAGCCACGACGTGGGATAGCGCAAGGCAAAGCCGGTGAGCACCAGCGTGAAGAAGCTGATTAAGAGAGTCAAATGCTGCGCCCGTTGCGCCACCGTCATGCGGAACAGAATCCGTGGCTGTCCGATACGGCGCAGGATCGCTTTCTTGCGGAAGACGATGAGATTGTGCAGCACCATGCCGCCAATCACCGCCACGATCATCCATACATAAAACTTGCTGATCATGGCGATTAGTTTGCCGCCGAAGTCCGCTTTTTGTGTCGGATCGAGATGCACCTTGTTGGCAATGAACTTGTCGTTCGCGCCAGGGTGGCACTGGCCGCAGGTGTGCGCCAGGTTGGCATGATTGATGGTGGATTTCGGGTCGCTCGACGGCAGGATGTTGTGAACCCCGTGGCAGCTGGCGCAGTTGGCCACCGCGCTGGAGCCCATCTTATTCGCCAATCCATGGTAGCTGGAAAGATAGCTTGAGACGCGATTGCCCGGCACGCCGAATTCCGAGGATAGCTTCACGCTCGCATGGCACGATCCGCAGGTGTTCTGCAAATTCGCCGACGCGACCGAGGAGTTAGCGTCTTTCGGCCCTTTGATGGTGTGGATGCCGTGGCAGTCGGTGCAGACGGGCGCCTGCCAGTTGCCGCGCGCTATTGCTTGCCCGTGAGTACTTTGAACATACTCCTGCTGTACATTGGCGTGGCACTTCCCGCACGTGGCCGGGACATTGAACTTGGCTATCGGCGACTTGGGATCGGTTGCTGCCAGAATGTCATGCTCTCCGTGGCAGTCGGTACAGACCGCCGCCTTTTCTGAACCTCCCGAAACGGCTCTGCCGTGTACGCTCTGCTCGTAGGAATTGAATGGCGCTGAACTTACGCCGCTGGAGGCCATCACCAACTGCTTGCCATGGCATGCACCGCAGGTCTGGGGAATGTTGAGGTGTGCGACCTTCGATTTGGGGTCGGTGGCCGGCAGGATCTCGTGTACGCCGCCGTGGCAGTCCTGACAATTAGCAACGTTCGGGTTGCCTGCCGCCGCCGCTTTTGCATGGATGCCATGATCGTAAGCGGCTTGCTGGTCGGCATGACACGTAGCGCATTTCGGCATCGCCGCTGCCGGGTCATGCGGGAAGGCGCTGATGCCGGTGTGACAGTCCGTGCAGCCGAACATGCTGTGGATCCCGGCTTTGAATTTAGTCTCGTCCACATGCAGGCTGACCTGCTTACCGTTTTCGTCCTTGGTCAGGGTTGGGTCACTGTGGCAGGCAAGGCAGTCCTCATTGCTCATTTTCGCGGCCGACTTTGCGCCTTTGGCATTGGCCGGCGGCGCCGTCATCAGCAGGGTCGACAGCAAAAGCGCGACGAAGTAAATCCAACTCCAGCGTTTCAAGGGACTCCTCGCTTTCACAAAGGCGGGGCAACCGGAACCGACTGCTCGTGTCGGGACAGCTCACGCAACGCCTGTTTCTACAACACTCCACCATCACCGATTCAGCGCACGTGAGGCAGTGAGTGTACTCACCCGGGGGTGTGATTGAGGTCACACGAGGCGGTGCAGGTCAGCGTCGCGGGCAAGCCCGCGCAGTCCTGGCGTTGGTTCAGTCAGCGCAATGAGAGGACAAAGGCCCGCGAGGACATCGCGGGCCGGCGCAACAGAAAAGCTTCTAAGCGTATGCAGGGCGTGAACGTGGAACCCTGTGCGGATGCCGCGTGCGCATCATGCCGATAGTCCGGACCCGTTCGTAGGCGCCGTGCAGGTCCTGGCTCAACATGTGCACTACCTGCATGCAGGTAGCGGGATGCTCGCGCAGGAAACGCAGGATGTCTTTCTTGCGGATGAACACGACTTGCGACGTATCGAGCAACTCCGCCGTAATCTCGTACGGGGTATTGGACAAGGTGGCGCCCAGGCCTAACACTTCTCCTGGTCCAGCCACGCGCAGGGTCATCCGCCTGCCGCCATCGGAGCAGATCGACAGCTTGGCGCGTCCATCGCAGAGCAGGTAGATGCCTCGCACCGGCCGACCTTCGGCGAACAAGGTAGTGTTCCTGGGATAAGTGGCGAGCGATTTGATCTCGTCGAAAGCTCTCAACGAATCTGCGGACATGTCGCAGAACGCCCGGTCTGGACGGAAATCGCATTTGAAACAACTCGACCCTATCGCGCTCTCCATAATGCTCTGGTAATACGTCTGTTCCCGCTGTAATGCTGTGATTACAGTCACTGTTTTTCGTGACCCCGTTCACACCAGCGGTCAAATTGCGAAGTGTGCGCCGTGGAAAAACGCGCGGCGGAGGCCGCGAGCAAGCGCGAACCACCGCCGTGTCTAATCGAGCCAGAATTCCCGTTCCGGGCCTTGGAATGCTCTACTGCGTCAAAGCCAGAGACTTCAATGCCGCCTTATTCCGGATGAGCAAGGTCGAACCCTTCGATTGCACGATCTGCCGCTTCTTCAGGTCGGCGAACAAACGCGTGACTGTCTCGCGCGAGGTGCCGATCATCTGGGCGATCTCCTCATGGGTGAGGGCCAGCTTCAACCGCGGTTCGGCCTTAGCGGCCTCGCCGTTGCGTGCACTCCATTCGAGCAGCAACTTCGCCAGCTTTTCGGCGGCCGAATGCGAAAGACCAAGCGAGCGAATCTCCCGGCACGCGGTGTTGTATTTGTCGCTCAGCTGCTCCGCTACGCGCAGACAGGCGTCGCTGTGCTCCTTAAGGAAGCGCAGGAAGTCGTCGCGCTTGACGAAGTTGACCTGGCACGGGTCGACCGTTTCAGCCGTCAATTCGTACGGCTTTCCTCCCACGGTTGCACTCAAGCCCAGAACCTCGCCCGGTTCCGCAATCTTGAGGATCAGAGTCTTGCCGTCGGTGGAGCAGATGGAAAGTTTGACCCGGCCTTTGCACAACACAAAGATTCCGCGCGGCGCCTGGCCCTCCACGAACAGCACCGCCCCTTTGGGATAGGCGGTTGCATATTTGATAGTTTCGAAAGTCTGTAACGCGGCTGGTGGAAGATCGCAAAAAATGTGTTCTGCCCGCATTTTGCAGCCCAGGCAGTTTTCTATAATGTCGAGTCCATATGGTGTAAGCATGACGACCCCCTGTGACTCACGGCGTATCGCCGCACCTGCGTCGGCCGGATGGCCTGTGAGAGCTCATCCGCGGCTCTAATTCCAAGGTTTAGCGGCCCTGTCGCACGCGTCCGCGTGCCGGCGGTCATGCAGTACGGTAACCGGCAAATCGAATCACCGATCCCGATCCCGTCTTTCATCTGTCCGTTCTGCCTGCTAACCCTGAGTTTCGTTCCCGATACAGTACAGCCGAACACTTGGACCGCACACCCAACAAGTACACACGTCACAACCAAATGTGACGTGAAACCCACCGAATGCGCTTCAGCCGCGCTTTTGGCGGTTTTTCAAGGTGCCATCTTGGTGCACACTTTAGTGGACGGCCGCTCACAAGATCCGCCCCGAGCTTCCTTTTCTCGACCCCGGGTCTGTCTTCCTGGCGAAGACTGCACAAAGTGGGGTGTCGCCCGGTTTTGGCAGACTCCGAAATAGCTTTTCTCTTGACGTCCATGCTGCACCTGATTTAACGTCCGGTCACTCTTTCCGGTGACCGTAGGTGTCGTATACGGTTACCTTATGGGATTCCCGGATTTATCGGCCTTACGATCCAAGGCCACATTCAGGCGAAAGCCAACCCGGAGGAACCACTTGAAGAAACTCTCCCTGCTGCTTCTGCTGAGCATTTTGTCGATTCTTGCTTACAGCCAAACCGATTCTGCGGTCAACTCGGCCAACATGAGCGCTGCGCCTCCCATCGTTGGCATCACCTGGGCCCGCGGAGTAGCCCAGAACTTGGCACCAGCCCGAAGTCCGAATATGACCTACCACGGTGGCAAGATCATGACCACGGCCAAGGCGACGGCGATCTTCTGGGGTACCAGTTGGGGCACCTACACGGGGGACAAAATCTCCGGGATGGACAGCTGGTACCAGGGCTTCGGCAACTCCAACTATGCCAAGACCAGCGATGAATACACCGGCAGCAATGGTCAGGTTGGGCCGACGCTGACTTATGCCGGCCACTATATCGACACCACAGCTGCTGCCGGCGGCGGCAACACGACCACGATCCTTAATGAAGTCTGCAAGATGATTACGAATCCGGACGCTTCCGGCAATGGATATTATCCGGTGTACACCGACAAGGCCCGCGGTAACGCAGGCTACTGTGCATGGCACAGCACTGGCAGTTGTCATGGCGTGACCGTACAGTTCGCGTTCTTCTTCAAGCTGGATGGCGACGCGGGATGCGATCCCGGCGACACCTCGGGTCTGCACTCGCAGGGACTGGCGGCCATCGCCAACGTCAGCGGACACGAACTCTCCGAAGCCCGCAGCGACCCATCTTTGAATGCGTGGTACGACTCGAGTGGCGAAGAAAACGGTGATAAGTGTGCCTGGACCTTTGGCGCTCCTCTGGTCACGTTTTCCAACAGCACACAGTGGAAGATCCAGGGCGAATGGTCGAATGCCGCCTATACGGCCGGAACAGGCTACCCGAACAGCAGCGGTCAGAAGGGCTGTCTGTCGGGCAAGTAACCGTGCTCGGCTCTGAAGACGTGGATGATATTGGCGGGGGAGCAGCCGCTTCCTCGCCACACTCTTTTCTTCTCACGTCGTCGCCGATAGGCTGAGCCTCCAGTTCTTGAAGAGGTCGCTTGTCCGGGTCAGGTCTGACTATTAGTCCGTCGCCATCGGCAGCATGATGCTGGAGGGCGCATCCTTCGAGTGATAGATAGTCTGCGTAGCCTTGCTGTAGTCCGCATCGTTCGCTTTGTAGATATTCTCGACAAACTTCTGCGGATTGCGGTCGTACAGCGGAAACCACGTGCTCTGCACCTGCACCATGATCTTGTGTCCCTTGAGAAACACATGATTGTTGGGATGGAGATCGACCTTGAACTCCGTAACTTTGCCCGGCTCGATCGGCTCAGGCGTTTCGAGGCTATTGCGGTAGCGGCCACGCAGGATATCATCCGCAATGATCAGCTCGTAGCCATTGAGAATCGCGCCCGTCTGGCCTTTCGGCAGAGTACCCGTTTCCGGATCGATCTTCTGGTAGTCCTCGGGATAAACATCGATCAGCTTCACCGCCCAATCGGCGTCGCTGCCTGTCGTTGATGCGAACAGGTCGGCGACGATATCGCCGGTCACTACGACGTCCTGTTTCAGAGGCTCGGTCTCCCAGCTCAAGACATCGGGCCGATGATCGACGAATCGCTGGTCCTGAAGCAACCACACCGGCCACTCTGGGCCGGGATAAGTGGGCGTCACCGGCCGCGGACGGTAAGGCACCGGGTTGGCAGGATCGGAGATGTAACTGTCGGAGGCGTCCGGTCCGTCTTCAGACGGCGGGTCGAAGGACAGCTTGCGGTTGCCATGGAAATATAGCTTCTTGTCTGCGAATCCATCCCGCGGCGGCCACTCATCGTAGCTCTTCCATTCATTCGAGCCGGTCTGGAAGGTGACGGCCTCGGCTTCTCTCATCTGACCCTTGTCATGCAACCAGTAGGCGAACCATGGCGCCAGGATCTTGGCGCGGTAATACTTGGCGGTATCGCTCGCGAAGTCGATGTTGCCCAGCACGCGTCCGGCGCCGTGCATCCAGCCGCCGTGATTCCACGGGCCGGCGACGAAGTAATTCAGGTGATCCTGATCGGTCCGCTCCAGCGTTGCATAGATTCGCGTGGGACCGACAAAGTCTTCCTGGTCGTACCAGCCGGCGACATTCAGGTTCGGCACGGTTGTGTGCTTCAGATACGTCGTTACCGCGTGTTCCTTCCAGAAGTCGTGGTTGGGGTGCTCGACGAAGTCGTTCCACGTCGGTAGCTTTTCGTGGAAGTAGCGCTCGTTGGCGTTCGACAGCGCACCGAGATCGAGATACCACTCATAGGTGTCGTACTTGTCGAACTTGAAGTCGGTGTTTTCTTCCTTCGAGGTTTCCAGCAGGGCCGAATATTCGAATCCATAGCTGAGGCGGAAGGTGCCGTTGTGATGGAAGTCGTCGTTGATGAACATATCGTCGGGCGAGGCCTGTTCGCTCGCCGCCTTCAGCGCTGGATGCGGCTCCAGCAAAGCCTGCGTCACCAGCCAGCCGGGGTACGAGATGCCCCAGATTCCGACCCGGCCGTTATTCATCGGGACGTTCTTCAGCAGCCAGTCAATCGTGTCGTAGGTGTCGGTTCCTTCGTCGATCGAAGTGGGAACCAGGCGATTGCGCGCAGGACGCTGCATTATGAAGGTTCCCTCCGACTTGAAGCGGCCGCGAATATTCTGCACGACGAAAATGTAGCCGTCGGCAATCAGCTCGTCGTAGTTGCCCGACTCGACCAGGTTCTTCTCGTTCTCGGGCACGCCGTAAGGAGTGCGCACCATCAGAAACGGCAGCCGGATCGCCTGATCTCTGGGAGTGAAAACCACGGTCTGCAGACGCACGCCATCACGCATCGGCACCATGAATTCCTGCCGGACAAAAACCTCGGGCTTGGCCGCAGGCGCGGGTGCTGGATTCTGCGCCGCAGCCGGCGCGCATTGCAGAAATAGCAGGACAAACAGGCACAACCATCCGGAATGCTTTCTGAAGTGGATCATCCTTACCCTTTCGAGAGTGCGTAGTATAACAACCTCGAAAGGGCGCAGTCCTTCCCTGCCGAGCAATCCTGGCCGACCATTGCACAGAAATCGCCGACTGAAGATCTTGTTCTCTAGATCGCAACTGGCTGCTGATGCCGCGACCTTCTCAGCATCGAGCACCACGGCGATAGCGCTCACGACCGAAGCGATGCGCACTGCCGCCAGCACCTTCTCCTCGCCAATGCCTTTTTCGCGCAGCACCTTCTCATGCGAGTCGACGCACGCGCCGCAACCGTTCATTGCCGATATGGCAAGGCACGACAGCTCGAAGTCGAGATGGTCGATGCCGTGAGTCCGAATCGCGTTCATGCGCAACCCGGCGCGCATGGTGCGATATTTCTCATTGGAGGAGAGGTGCAGGAAGCGGTAGAACACATTGTTCATGCCCATGATGGCGGCAGCGGACTTGGCGCCTTCCGCGGCTTCCGGGCTGAGATGGCTGGCCGACTCTTCCAGTACAGCCGTCAGCAGGGCTTCATTGCGTGCGGTGATCGCCGAAGCCACCAGCGTTCCCCAAACCTGCTGCTCGTTCAGTTCGGTCTGCTGCCGCACGACGCTGGAGAAGTTCAGCCGCAGATCTTTGGCATAGTTCGGAATCGATTCAAGCAGTGCATCCAGATTCATGATTTTTCCCGAGTGGAGCAGACCATCCGATCTGCAGTGTTACATAAGTATCGCAGGCTTGAGCGTCTGAGGACCGATTGCGACCGCAGGCGCCCAAGCCACTCTTACGACGTCCGTGGACCGGACTTAGACGGTCAGCGTTTCCTGACCCTTCTGCCAATTGCAGGGGCAGAGTTCGTCGGTCTGAAGGGCATCCAGGACTCGGAGGACTTCCTGCGGATTGCGGCCAACCGACAGATCGGTCACGTAGGCGAAGCGAATGACGCCTTCCGGATCGACAATGTAGGTGGCACGCTGCGCCACGCCGGCATTCTCGTCGATGATGCCAAGCTGACCGGTGAGATCGCGCTTGATGTCGGCGAGCATGGGAAACGGCAGGTTCTTCAGGTCCTCATGATGCGTGCGCCAGGCGTGATGCACAAACTCGGAGTCGGTGCTGCCGCCGAGGATCTGCACATCGCGGTCGCGGAACTCCTTGTTCAGCTTGCCGAAAGCCGCGATCTCGGTGGGACACACAAAGGTGAAATCCTTGGGCCAGAAGAAGTAAACCTTCCACTTGCCCGCGTAATCTTCATTGGTGATGGTCTTGAATTCTTTGCCTTTTTCGAGGCTGACGGTTGCGGTGACACTGAAATCGGGGAATTTCTCGCCTACACCTAGCATGCTATGGTCTCCGTATGAATTGGTTTGAAATGGGTACAACTAATTTGCTGCGGCCGTGCACTTCCTGCACAGGCCCTGCACTTCGACGCTGAACTTCTCGACCCGAAAACCGGCCGGAAGCCTTCCACGCAGCCTTACAGGATCAATCAAATCGGCGTCAATGTCTGTGATGGATAAACAACCGGTGCACACCAGATGATGGTGCGCGTCGGTTCGGGCGTCGACACGCCACAAACCGTGATGAGGACTGACTTCCTGCAGAATACCCGCCTTCACGAAGGTCTTGAGGTTCTTATAGACCGTCGCGAGCGAGATCGACGGCAAGTCTTGTTTTACCTGCTCGTAGACCTCTTCTGGCGAATAATGCCCGGGACGCGACACCAGAGCCTCGTAGATTCTCTGCCGCTGGTGCGTCGCGGCCAAGCCATGCTGTTGGCAGACCTGGCGAAACTGGTTGTACGTTTCTCCGCGCATAACTATCGGATGATAATTGTTATCAAACGATTCAAAAGCGATTCACCACGGAGGCACGGAGACACCGGAGGAAAGAGGCTTTTCGCATTGCTAGTTGCTAATTGCTAGTTGCTAATTGCTAGTTGCTAGCTGCTAGCTGCTAGCCGCTAATTGCTCTCCTCTACAATGTTCTCTCATGTGCTTTCATCGTCTCTGCATCTTTTGTGGTTCCAGTGCCGGCAGCCGGCCCGCATATCGCGAGGCCGCGATCGAGTTCGGCACGCTGCTCGCCGAGCGCGGCATCGAACTCGTCTACGGCGGCGGCAACATCGGGCTGATGGGCATTCTCGCTGACACGGTGCTCGCGCGCGGAGGCCGGGTCATCGGCATCATTCCCGACTTCATGATCCCCAAGGAGGTCGCCCACGCCGGCCTGACCGATCTGCGCATCGTCGGCTCCATGCACGAGCGCAAGGCGCTGATGTCCGACCTTTCCGACGGATTCGTCGCGCTCCCCGGCGGCTTCGGCACCTTCGAAGAGTTCTGCGAAGTGATCACCTGGTCGCAACTCGGCCTCCAGTCGAAGCCCTGCGGCCTGCTCAACGTCGAGAGCTACTACGCTTCCCTGCTGGGCCTCTTCGACCACGCCGTGCGCGAGCGGTTCTTGCGCGACGAGAACCGGCAGCTTGTGCTAGACGACACCGATTCCGCGCGGCTGCTGGAGAAGATGGCGAACTTCGCACCTAAGCCGGTCGGTAAGTGGATTGGACGGGACGAGCGATAAATGTGCGCATTGTTCCGGTGCATGTTCGTGAGCATTCGTCATTCCGACCGAGGGGCTTTCAGCCCGAGTGGAGGAACCTGCTTCCGCCGGGATTGGGCAACGATTAAGGAAAGCAGGCTCTCCGCTCGGGCTAAAGCCGTCGGTCGGAATGACGACTGTAAGAATTTGCGGACATAGCTCTTGACAGGCTTTATGGCGAGCTCCGACCGGCTCGATCTGTGGAGCGGCGGCGACCTGCCTGCTCAGGACAGATCACATCGACGATTGGACATTTTGTAGGGGACCCTCCCCCCTCCCCCTAATCTTTAGAATCAACAACTTGGCAAAAAAATCCCGCCAAAATCTTGATTCCAGATGAGTTATAGGTAAATTCTTTTGCAGTAAGAACTTAGTTCGGAAAAATGGGAAATCGGCTGCCACGGCGCGATTGTCTGTCCGCTGCGCCCTGCGTGACTGGACAGCTTCGGATTTTCAAAGAACAGCGTGGAAACGCCCTCAGGCAACAATTCTCCATTTCCATGGTGCATGAGAAGCAACGAGAAATTCCGTGCGCTGGGTCACGTTGCAGTGTGATAAGGAAAATGCTTTCTTCTGTCCCTATAGAGACGGGAAGGTGTACAGTTAGCCAGCTTTCAGACCAACCGAATCCAAGCAGTTGGCAGCCGATGCTCGTGACGAGTCTCGCCCAGGCTGCCCGGCCCGCTCGAGAACTACCTGATGGGGGCAACGATGACTAACCATCGCAAAGGCATTCTCGCGTTCCTGCTGATCGCATTCGGGATCGCTTGGAGTTTCTGGGAGATCTCCATTCGCCTTGCGGCCTCACAAAAGAGCCCGCTATCGTCCATCCTCTTTTTCATAGGGGCCTTTGCCCCAGCTATTGCAGCCTTTATTGTCCGTAAGTGGATTACCCGCGAGGGCTTCGGCGATGCAAAACTAAGACTCAACCTGCGAAAGTGGCCGTACTACATTGTGGCTTGGCTTTTGCCGCTGCTGGTCGTGGGATGTATCGTGGTCCTGGCTCCTCTTCTCGGCCTCGGCACACCGGATTTTTCGCTTGTGCGCGGCTTCAAATACATGTGGCCAGCCGGAGCGCCATCCTACGTGCCACGGCATCTATGGATGCTTATCGGTATCTGGCTCATTAAAGCGATCGTTGCAACGCCAATCCTGTTCGGCGAGGAGTTCGGCTGGCGTGGCTACTTACAGCCGCGGTTGTTTCGAGAGTCGCCTGTGATAAGCGCGGTTGGCACAGGGTTGATTTGGGCCTACTGGCACCTGCCATTGAACCTTCGCGGCGGGAATTTCCCCGACCATCCGATCCTCGGTGCGCTGGTTATCTACCCCGTTGGCGCGATCTTCCTTTCGATTATTTTTGGATGGCTGGTCTTAAAAACTGGAAGTATATGGTCGTCAAGCCTCGCTCATGCAGCGACCAATGCGGTCGGAGGCGGCCTCTTCGTACTGCTGTTCGGCGGTGGTGCGAAATTCCTTTTTGTCTCGTATGTCGGAATATTAGGCTGGGTACCGTTGGGCGCCCTCAGCGCGTGGATCGTGTTCACCGGGCAACTTAAGGCGCCGAAGGACGGGGTTGTGGAAGGTCTGAGCACCCACGAGGCCACGGCGTAAGATTTCGAGTGCCCCCGGCACAAGTGGTCGTTCGAACAAGGCCCGACCCATATTAGGATGAACGATCCCAAGCCTGATTCGCGAATGAGATCGTTGCCTGACAAGTCCAGTCCCGCGCAGCGGGACGGAAACGGGACAGATTCCGCTTACGAGTGGCGATTCGGTGCGACGTACCCACCCTGTCGCCAAGTGCGGGCGACGAGAGCCGGGCACCCGCTCGGGTTCGCAACAGTAAAGGGGTCCTTCGGCTCGGACCGGGGATGTTTCTCCCGGTCCTCGCTTGATTGGATAACAACGACGGCTCCACCATCAGCCGAGTAAGCTTGAGTTTGCAAAAGACCAAGACTCGGAGAAAGAAGGAGCCGTCATGAAGATTATAGGCTGTGATTTCCATCCGAGTTTCCAACAAATTGCCATGGTCGATACAGAAACCGGCGAGCACACACAGAAGCGGCTGACCCGTAGCGAAGCCATCGCGTTCTACGGCGGGCTGGAGGGCAAGGTCATCGTGGGCATGGAAGCCTGCGGCAACACGCTGTGGTTCGAGCAACTGCTGGCGTCGCTGGGCCACGAGCTGCGGCTGGGCGATGCGGCCAAGATCCGAGCCCTGGAGACGCGCAAGCAGAAGACGGACCGGCGCGATGCCGAGCTGTTACTGCAACTGCTGCTGGACGGTCGATTTCCGCAGCTGTGGGTGCCCACGGTGGAGCAGCGCGACGTACGGCAACTGCTGTTGCATCGCCACAAGCTGGTAGGGATGCGAGCCCAGGTGAAGAATCAGTTGCAGCATCTGGCGCTGAATCAGGGGGTGCAGCGCAAATCGAAGCTGTGGACCGGGGCGGGACGTGAGTTGCTGGAGCAGTTGCCGCTGCAGGGCTGGACGGCGCGTCGCCGTCAGGACGATCTGGAGTTGCTGGACGATCTGGATCGCCGAATCGGCGAGCTGGACCAGGCGGCAGAGCAGGCAGCGGAGAACGATGCGGTGGCGCGTCTGCTGCGCCGCCATCCCGGCGTTGGCCCCATCACCAGCCTGGCGTACTCGCTGACCATCGGCGATATCACGCGCTTCCCCCACAGCCGGCAGCTGGTCAGCTATGTGGGACTGAATCCGGCGGAACATTCCAGCGGAGGCCGGCAACGGTTGGGTCGGATCAGCAAGCAAGGCAACCGCTTGCTGCGCAGTTTGTTGGTGGAAGCGGGACAGAGCGCGGCGCGCCTGGTCCCAGAGTTGAGGCGCGCGTATCAGCGGCTGAAGCACCGCAAGCATTCGGCGGTGGCCAAGGTGATGGTAGCGCGCAAACTGGCGGTGCGGCTGTACTGGATGTGGAAGAACGAACAGTCGAAAGCCGCCGCTCGCACGCAGGGTAGCCCGAGTCATCCTGTGGTGGCTGGCGAGAAACCGGTCGCTTGAGTGGGCGCCCTGCCTCCCAGAGAGAGTCTGGGAGCTCGAAACCGAATCATGGTCGCCGTACGAGACCGAATAGATGGGTGGTGGAGCTGAGCTGCCACCGCTGATTCCAGTAGACGCGCGAGTCTTGGTCTTATGCAAAGGGCCCGTATCCAGGAGAGCGAAATGGCGCTGGTCTTCAACCCCAGACGCCCGCGCCGTTCTTCACTCTTGACACCGCCGTCGTTGTTATAGACAGGATGACATCCGGGAAGAATCGTCACTATCTCCCCACGCAGCTTTCTCTCTCCCGAACTCGATGCTACTTTTTCTCTTCTGCAGCCGCGCCGACGGCGTCGGCTTTCGCGGCATCGGCCCGTCCCGGCTCGTGGCCGGGATATTCATACACACCGCGTCCGGCCTTGCGGCCCAGGCGTCCTGCTTTAACGTACTGCACCATCAGCGGCGCAGGACGAAATTTCTCGCCGAGCGTCTTGTGTAGATATTCCAGAATGTGCAGACGGGTATCGAGGCCCACCAGGTCGACCATCTCGAACGGCCCCATAGGATGATTGAGGCCCAGCTTGAGAGCCTTGTCGATGTCCCTCGGAGAGGCGACACCCTCCTGCAGCATGTAGAAGGCTTCATTGCCAATCATGGCGTTGATGCGGCTGGTGATGAAGCCCGGCGACTCGCGGATCACCACGACTTCCTTGCCCATGCAGGTGCCGACTTCAACGGCTGCGGCGATGGTCTCGTCGTCAGTCTCCAGGGCCCGCACAATTTCGAGCAACTTCATCTTGTGTACCGGATTAAAGAAGTGCATGCCCACGCACTTCGGCGCACGGTAGGTGACGGAGGCAATCTCGGTCACGCTGAGTGAACTGGTATTGGACGCAAGGATAGTAGTCGGCCGGCAGATCTTGTCGAGTAAGGTGAAGATTTCGATCTTCGACTCCATCTCCTCGGGCACGGCTTCGATGACGAGATCGGCTTCGCGCGCGGCCTGCTCGACCGACGAGGCATACTCCAGTCGGCCGACAGCTTCTTCCGCCGCATCTTTGCTGACCTTGCCAAGCTCAACCGCTTTGTCAAGATTCGCACGAATTTCGGCTTCCGCTTTGCGTAGCGAAGTAGGAAGAATATCTTCGAGGATGGTGCGGAAGCCGCCCAGTGCAGCGGCGTGTGCAATCCCGCGTCCCATGATGCCTGCGCCGATAACGGCCACGGTGCGGATCTCGGGCATCCGCTACTCCGCCTTTTCCAGTTGCTCGACCAGGCTCACGAAGTTGGGATCGGACTTGCGCATGTATTCGGCAAGCCGCTTCTTCTCTTCGGTGCTCACCATGTAGAGGCTGGCGTTGATGCGGCGAAGTGTTGCCGCAATGTCGTCGACGTAGTTCATCATGCGAATTAGTTCACCGGTGGCGGCCATGCTGGTCCTTTCAACGACCCGATATCGTGCTGGAATAAGAGTGATTGTGACCCTGGTGGAGTGCTAATCAAAAACACGATCGACACAGAACAAAACTGCGGACACCGGGCAACCTCTTATTTTCGTCGTCTGCTGCGATTTAGTAAAGCTGACCGCGAAACATCGGTCACATCGATTCCATGGTCACGAGGCGCGGGTCTAAAATTATGCATCTAAGGCGAAGTGGCGGTTGTCTATCGCTCTGCTTCGAATCTGGCAGTGAATGTGGATCCTATGCACGTGGATACCTCATCCATGGTCGAACCCTCGTCCGCTGTCCCCGAGTGCATGGAGCAGCTAGCCGCTGGGAAATTACTGTCACGGCCGCTTTCGACCTACCGGTTGCAATTCAACAAGGATTTTCATTTCGAGGATGCGCGGCACCTCGTGGGGTACTTGCATAAGCTGGGCATCTCGCATGGCTACGCTTCGCCGATTCTTAAGGCGCGCGCCGGAAGTACCCACGGCTACGACAATGTCGATCATAACCGGATGAATCCGGAGATTGGCACGGAGGAAGAATTTCGGGCGCTGGTTGGCGAACTGAAGGCATACGGCATGGGCCTGATCCTGGACTCCGTGCCCAATCACATGGGCGTGGGAGAGGGCAGCAATCCGTGGTGGCAGGACGTCCTGCAGAACGGGCGCACCTCAGCCCATGTAGATTATTTCGACATCGACTGGGAACCCCTGAAGCCTGAACTCCGCGGCAAGGTACTGATTCCGATACTCAGCAACCCCTATGGTGAGGACCTGGAGCAGGGCAATATCAAAGTAGAGTTTCGCGACGGCCAGTTCTACGTCACCTACTTTGACAACGTGCTGCCTATCGATCCGCAGACCATTCCACTGCTCTTCGAGCCCTTGGGCGGGCTAGCGATTCAGAAAGACTGTGCCAGTCCGGCCCGGGCCGACTTGACAAGGCTGCTGGGCGAACTGAATTTGCTTCCAGGAAACAACGTCACCAATGCGGGGCTTATCAGCCGCCGGCAGCGCGAGGCTCCGGTATTGTTAGCGCGATTCCAAAAGCTGGTCACCGAGTCACCTGAGGTGCGCGCCCTCATTAATGAAGCCCTGGCGAACATCAATGGCCGCCCCGGCGATGACAACAGTTTTGACTCGCTGCATTGCCTGCTCGAAGCCCAGGTTTATCGTCTGGCCTTCTGGCGAGTTTCCGGAGAGGAGATCAATTACCGGCGCTTCTTCGACATCAACGACCTGGTCGGCATCCGCATGGAAGACCCCAGGGTCTTCGCCGACACCCACAAATTGATCCGCAAGCTGTTGGGTGAAGGACTTATTTCCGGCATACGCATCGATCATCCGGATGGCCTGCTGAATCCGGCACAATATTTTTCCCGGCTGCAAATGTTGTTTATCGCCAGCCAGTGTTGCGGGCCTGAGCCACAGCCGCCACTGGCACAGACCGGTATCGAACTGAAGGTGCAGAGCGCTCTCGCACAGGATTCCAAGGCGACCCAGGCCACGCCGCTCTACCTCCTGGTCGAGAAGATACTCGAACCCGGAGAGGAGCTGCCGTCGTCCTGGCCGGTCGACGGCACGGTGGGCTACGAGTTTGCGAATGTGGTGAACGGCATCCTGATCGATCGCCGTAATGAGCGTCACTTCACCAAGCTCTACCATCGCGTCCTAGGCAGAAGCGTTGATGTTGAGTCCGCGATCTACGACAGCAAGAAGCTCATCCTGTACGACGCCCTGTCGAGCGAAGTGAACGTGCTGACACACATCCTGAACGAGATTTCCAGCCAGGACCGCAGCGCCCGAGACTTCACGCGCAGTGTCTTGCGGGACGCCATCCGCGAAACGATCGCATGCTTCCCGGTGTACCGCACCTACATCGACGAGCACGGCAACGTGCAAGAGTGGGACCGGCGACATATCCAGCAGGCCATCGACCGGGCCAAGCGCCGGGGCGGCAGTATTCCATCCGCGGTGTTCGATTTCTTGCGAAGCATTCTGCTGCTGGAGGGGCACCGAACGGACGCGATGGTCTACGACTACCGCAAGGAGTTGTATTTCACCCTGAAGTTTCAGCAGCTCACAGGGCCGGTCACCGCCAAAGGCCTGGAGGACACAGCCTGCTACGTATACACCCGCTTCATTTCGGTTAACGAGGTCGGCGGCTCGCCGGCAGACTTCGGCGTGCCGCTGGGCGAATTCCATCGCGGCAACCAGATCCGCGCGCGCAAGTGGCCGAACTCCATGCTGGCCACTTCGACCCACGATACAAAACGAAGCGAGGATGTGCGGGCACGACTCGACGTACTCTCGGAGATGCCGGGCGCCTGGTCGGCGAACGTGATGAAGTGGTACCGCATCAACCGCGCCCGCAAACCGGTGCTAGAGCGATGGACGAGCCGTGCCCGACGCCAATGAGGAATACCTCTTCTATCAGACTCTCGTGGGCGCATGGCCGATGAGTATGGAAAGCGAGGAGGAGCGGCAGGAATTCGTCACTCGCATTCAGCAATACATGGAGAAGGCGCTGCATGAAGCGAAGGTAAACGTCAGTTGGATCAACCAGAACCCTGCATATGTGGAGGCGTTGCGGGAATTCATCTCCGCGGCTCTTTCGCCAACCTACCACGGCAAGCCCAACCTGTTTTGGGACTCGCTGCAGAAGTTCATGGCGCCGGTCATCTACTTCGGAGCGCTCAACTCTTTGACCCAGACCCTGCTGAAGCTCACCAGTCCCGGGGTCCCCGATATCTATCAGGGGCAGGAGATGTATGACTTCAGCCTGGTTGACCCCGATAATCGCAGGCCGGTGAACTTCGATCTGCGCGCCTCCACGCTGGAGCACCTGGCAGCCCGTGCGGATTCCGCAGACCTGATCGGGTTATGCGAGGAGTTGCTCGAGACCTACCGCGACGGACGCATCAAGCTATGGCTTACTTGGCGGGCGCTCGAATATCGCGGCTCTCATCCGCAATTATTTCGATCCGGAAACTACGTGCCACTTAGGGTCCAGGACGACAAGCGCGAACATGTGGTGGCGTTTGCCCGTTCCCATGGCGAGGAAACCGCGATTGTGGCGGCTCCGCGCTTGGCCCATACCGTGATGAACGGGGCGCAGCGTCCTCCGCTTGGCGCAGTCTGGCGGAAAATGGCAGTGGTGCTGCCGGAAAGAGTACGAGGAAGGCAATGGCGCAACATCTTCACCGGAGAAGCGCTAACGGCGACCACGGACAATACCTTGCTATGCCGCGAACTGTTCGCCCATTTTCCCGTCGCCTTGCTGACCTTGAGCTAGCGGATCTACCACGCAGACGTCACGATCGGTGAGCTCCACCAGCGTAGCCAGCTTCTTAGCCAGGGCCGGAGTGAGAGCATGTTCCCCGAGACGCCACGACCAATTCCCTTCCGTCCGGCTGGGAACGTTCATGCGCGCCTCGCTGCCCAGGCCCAGGACATCCTGGATCGGCACGATGGCAAAGTTCGCCACCGACGTCAGGGCGGCCCGAACAAACGCCCAGGCAACGTTGCTGTCGCGGATCCCGAGATACGCCTTGGCGAACTTCTTTTCGTCTTCGGTGGCCGAGGAATTCCACCAGCCCGTTGTGGTGTCGTTGTCGTGGGTGCCGGTGTAGACCACGGAATCGGGCCGGTAGCGGTGCGGCAGGTACATGTGCGCGCCGCGATCGCCGAATCCGAACTGCAGGACCTTCATGCCCGGGATGTCCAGCTTCTTCCTCAGCGCGTGGACTTCGGAAGTAATATAGCCAAGGTCTTCGGCGATGAATGGCAGCTTGCCCAGGGCGTTGCGCATAGCGTCGAACAAATCGGAGTTCGGCCCCTTCACCCAGTGACCATGAACCGCCGTAGGCTCTTCCGCGGGTATCTCCCAGAAGGCTTCAAAGCCACGGAAGTGATCAAGCCGCAGAATATCGCAGGTCTCAACCGCCCATCGCATGCGCTTGATCCACCAGTCGTAGCCACGCTGTTTGAGCGCATCCCAGTCATAAATCGGGTTCCCCCAGCGTTGGCCGGTTTCGCTGAAGGCGTCGGGAGGCACGCCCGCCACCACCACGGGCGCGAGATCCTGGTTCAGGCGAAAAATGTCAGGATGCGTCCAGACATCGGCGCTGTCGTAGCTGACAAAAATGGCGACGTCTCCAATGACGCGAATGCCACGCGCCGAGCAGTAGCCGCGCAGTGCGCTCCACTGCTCGAAGAAAGCAAACTGCAGAAAGCGTTCTTCGTCGATACGTTCATGCAACTCTTCGCGCAAAGCAGCGATGGTGTCCGGTTCACGGCAAACTACAGCATGCGGCCAATCGCTCCACGGCTTGCCTTCGAAATGCTCCCGCAAAACGCTGTAAAGAACGTAGTCCTCCAGCCACGGCTCCGTGTCCTGGCAGAATTTCTCATAGCGGGCCCGGCCCGTCTGTCCGGCCGCTTTCAGGAAGGTTCGCGCCGCCTCGCGCAGCAGGGGCAGTTTGTGCTCGCGGACGCTGCCAAAATCAACCGGGCGGTCGCCGTCGGGCAGATGTCCTACACGGTCGCGATCGATCAATCCGCGGTCGGCCAGGCGCTCCAGACTTACCATCAGCACATTTCCGGCAAAAGCTGAGGTACAGGAATACGGCGAATCCCCGAAGCCGACAGGGCCCAGCGGCAACACCTGCCACAACGTCTGCTTGGCGGCGGCGAGCCAATCGACAAAGCGATAGGCGGCGGGACCGAAGTCGCCGATCCCACCTCGCGAAGGCAGCGATGTGGGATGCATGAGAACGCCGGAGGAGCGCTGAGAAAGCATGAGTGCGACTCTTATGATGACATCGGAATAGAAAGCGCCGGCGGCACCTAATGCTGCGGAGTGCGGCTCGGGGGGAAAGCGGTAAGGGCCGGCGGAGCAAATGCCGGCCCAGATTTCCTTACCAGCTGGAGCTATGTCCCTTCCGACGACGCATTCGTCAGCCGGTCCATCTCCTGTTTATTGATTTTGATCTTGCCCTGCTTCTCCAGTTGATCGCGCAGGTTCTGCACGTAAAGCGCCTCCATGGCCTGGCGCTTCTGTTGCAGCAGGCTCTCCTTCACCTTGTCCCAGTTCTGCTTCAATTCTTCCGGTGACGGCTGCTGCTTCTCCAGGACTGTTAAAACGATGCCGTTGGTGCCGCCCTGTATCGGCCCACTGATGTCGCCGGGCTTCATGTCGAAGGCAACCGCAGCGCCTCCGGTGAGGGGTCCGATGTCGGGCACCTGGGCGGTGGAGTCGACCATATCGCTGGTCTTGAGGGTCGCGCCGGCCTCTTTCGCGGCCTTCGCGAGGTCATGTTCAGCCTTGGCGCGGTCGGAGAGCTGCTGCGTCTTCTGAGCCAGTAGCGACTGTGCACGCTGATTCTGGAATTGTGTTTCCAGTTGCGCCTTGGCCTGCTCGAAGGTCGGAGTCTGCGGAGGCTGTATCTCGGTTACCTGGTAGATGGCGTATCCCTGGGGAACGCTGGCCGTCTCCGGCGGATTGTTTTTGTTCGCAGCGAACAGATCGCCGCTAAGGTCCGGAGCGTTACCCAATCCGGGCAGTGGATCGCCGCGTGCGATCAGGTCGGTAGTGGTAACCGTCAGTCCCTTTTGGGCAGCCGCCTTATCCAGCCCGACGGTCCGCGCCAGAGTCTGCAACGCGTCGGCCTGCTTTCTGGCCTCGGCAGAGGCTTCGTCCTGCTTGATGAGAGGTTCGATCTGCGCCTTGACCTCGTCCAGCGACTTCAAGTGGGCCGACTGCTTGGCCTCCACCTCAATAATGTGGAAGCCGTAGCTGGTGCGAATCACGCCCGTCATCTGTCCCACCGGGGTGTTGAAGGCGGCCTGCTCAAATTCGGGAACGGTCTGCCCGCGCTTGATGGCCGGCAAAAGTCCACCGTTCTGGGCACTGCCCGGATCGTCAGAATATTTCTTGGCAAGGTCGGCGAAATTCGCCCCGGCCTTCAACTGCTTGTCTACATCCTCGGCCTTTGCCTTTGCGGCCTCCACGGCCTTGGGATCGACCTTGCCGTCGGCTCCCGGCGGCGGCGTTTTGATGAGAATGTGGCGCACGGTCACAGTCTCTGGTACGCGAAATTCTTCCTGATGCTGGTTGTAATACTTCTGCAGATCTCCCTGCGAAACCTGGATGCTATCCGCCAGCTTGGTCGTATCAATCAGGACGTAGCGTGCCTTGCGCTTTTCCGGAATCGAGTTGACCAGTTGGGCCTTGTTGGCGTCGTAGAATGCGTGCAGCTCTTCCGGGCTGGGATTGATCAGCTTCTTCATGTCATCGAGCGTCAGGACGGCATATTGCAGCTTTACCTTGGTTTCCTGCTTCTCTGCCTCCTCGGTAACCTCTTTGTCGCTAACTGAGACCGCAGCACCAACCGTGGTCAGCAGTTTCTCCGTGGCCAGTTGCGCTTTGATTTCCCGCTCGAACTGCGCCACGCTCAGGTGAAATTGATTCTGGATAAAGCTCTCGTAGCTCTCCTGCCCGATGAAGTTGCCACCCGGGAAGAACGCCTGACCCCACTGGCCTTGATGCAGGTAGCTGACCAGTTCTTCATTGGTGACGCCGAGTCCCATTCGATCGGCTTCATAGACCAGAGCTCCCTGGCTGATGAGGTTGTCGGCGGCCCGCGCCAGGAGGTAGGGCTTGAGCTGGGAAGGGATGTTTCCGCGGAACTGCTGGCGCCCAATCGCGTTGGCCCTCTCGTTCACGTCCAGGGCGCGAATCGGCTGATCGCCAACTTTGGCCACGACACCTTGTTCGGTAAGATTGCCGCTAAAGTAGTCGCCGACACCGCCAGGGATGAGATATGTGCTCATTGCCAGGCAGATAAAGACCAGGATGCCTCCCAAAACGTATTTCTTGATTGGGCCGGGCTTTTGCAGAAATCGAAGCATACTTGTAGGAACTCCAGATCGATTGAGGCTGAATTTTCGATTATAAACTAATGGAGACGGGGCTCGAGGCGGACCGGCGCTCAGCCCTTCGTCTTACGAAACTCTTAGTGGAAAACGGTTATGCAGTTACATCAGGATGCTTCCTGACGCCACTCAGGAGCGAAAACGCACCAAACAAAGGGCAACGCTTCCCCGGGTCCGGGATATCTATGTTGTAATAAAATCACGCGAGTATGTCCAAACCGTCTTCACAGGCACACCGGCGCATCCTGGCCGCCAAACGCCGGATTCGAGAGCTAAAGATGATCGCCAAAGGGTTGGCCTCGACCGACCACCCGGTGATGGCGCACATCATTCCCATCCGGCGATGCAATCTGTCGTGTACCTATTGCAACGAATACGACGACTTCTCCAAGCCGGTGCCGCTGGAAACGATGAAGCGGCGCATCGACGAACTGGCGAGGCTGGGTACAACCATCATAACCCTCAGCGGTGGCGAGCCCTTGCTGCACCCGGAACTGGATGAATTGATTGCACACATGCGTACTCATCCGGTGCTCGTCGGGATGATCACCAACGGCTACCTGCTGACGGCCGATCGCATTCAACGGCTGAATCGCGCCGGACTCGACCACCTGCAAATCAGCATCGACAACGTCATGCCCGACGACGTTTCCAAGAAATCTCTGAAGGTGCTCGACAAGAAATTGCAGCTGCTCGCCGAGCATGCCGACTTCCACGTCAACATCAATTCTGTGGTCGGCGGCGGGATTCACAATCCGCATGACGCGCTGGTGGTTGGCCGACGGGCCGTACAGCTAGGGTTCACCTCCACCATCGGAATTATTCATGACGGCGAAGGACAGTTGCAGCCATTGGGCGACGACGAGCGCGAAGTCTTCCTCAAGATGAAGAACCTTGAAAAAAAGCATTACTCGCGCTTCAACTGGTTCCAGAACAACATCGCCAACGGCAAGCCCAACGAGTGGCGATGCCGCGCCGGAGCCCGCTATCTCTATATCTGCGAAGACGGACTGGTGCACTACTGCTCGCAGCAGCGCGGCTATCCCGGGGTGCCGCTGGAGAACTACACGGTGGCGGATATTCGCCGCGAATTTCTCACTGCCAAGGGATGCGCCCCGCACTGCACCGTTTCATGCGTGCATCAAGTGTCGTACATCGATCACTGGCGCGCACCACAGACGATTCAGATGCCACAGTCGGAGATTGGATCAGGCCAGCTGGTCCAGATCGAGTAGCACGGGCTATTCCACATTTCAGACTGGCATCCTTGAGTAACCGGTTCTGTCCCAATGAGTAGCCGGGCGCTGTCCTTTTAGAACCGCACCAGTGGCCGATAATTTTTGCTGGCCGGATAAGCGATGCTATAATTCAGTGGCCCTTCCGCAGTGCTTCCTCACAAAGCGGGCGCGTAGCTCAATTGGCAGAGCAACTGACTCTTAATCAGTAGGTTGAAGGTTCGATTCCTTCCGCGCTCACCAAATTAGAGTCAATTATTTCAATAGTTTGATCAAATCCGCTCCACGGTCATTCAATCCTGTTTTAAAAGCTGTGTCCGCTCTGTGTCCGTAATAGACACGGATTCTCGCTGTGGCGGCTCCCCATCGAAGGCAAATGTCGCAGCGAGTTTCTCGACTTGCACAGCGTTACCCTGCAAGGTGCCACTCTGTCCGTCTATTGCGGACGGCGTCGCCATCTGCTACGGTGTGTCTAGCCGGAGTCCACGCCCTCGTGGCAGACTTTACGGCTTCTCTTCTCGAGTCCACGCCCTCGTGGCAGACTTCCGAGAAACCCAACACAACTGAATAGCGCTTCAAAGCCGCGCCACTGAACGTGCTTCGCTGCTTTCGCGATGTGCCTCAAAAGGCGTTGCTGCTCCCCCCGATTTGCCCTGAGCCGCTGGGGCCAATAATGAGCGGCTGCTTTCAGGAGCAGAAGTTTATGGGTGATCTCGGAAACTCCGTACTCGACGGCTACATGACCAAATCGCAGTTCGCTCAGATGTTCGGCAAGACAGCGCGAACCATTGATCGCTGGGCGCTCATGGGCGACGGCCCGCCACGCGTTCAAATCGGTCGGACAATTCTCTACTCCAAAGCCAGCGTTGAGGCGTGGCTCAAGGGCAGAGAAAAGCGGCGCAAGCGCGGATAGGACGCTTCGCTACGGCTAACTGCAATCACCTAAGCAACCGGAGTGGCACAAGTCGCAATCACGCGGCCAGGTCTCTCAGACCGCCATATCTGTAGGGGCCTGCGAATACTTGCAACTCGGCGGAAGGGGCCGGAAGGAATTCGTGTCTAATGACGGTTAGAAACCATCTCATTGCGGAGGCCTCAGGATTTCTTGAGGCTCAGAACGTGACCCACTACTTCACCTTGACCTATGCCTCCCGAAGGAGCTGGGAAGGGCGCCACAAGGCGTTTGCAAAGTGGATAGATGGAATCGAGTGGCTGCAGAGGCGGCCTTTGGGATGGTTTCGAGCCGACGAAATGTTCCGGTATTCCGGCCTCGGATTCCCTGAGATTCCAGAACACCACCACGGCGTGCTGATTGATACTGAGCATCTCTCGTGCCTGATGGCAGAGAGCCTCTGGCGATGCTTTGGTGACGCTCTTGTGCTGCGATACGAACCGCACGGCGGCGCTATTCCCTATTGCCTCAAGCACGCCTTCGACCGCGGCAGCGAGTGGGACTTAGGCGGCAAAGCATTGCGAATGCTCACGCAGTATTCCCGATGTGAACGCCGGCCGTCGGAGGGCGATTATGGCTGGCGGTAGGCCTAGAGCCACGATCGACTGGGCAGACTTCGATCGCCTCTGTGCCGTGCAATGCACGCTGGCGGAAATCGCGGCCCACTTCGGAAGGTCAGAGGACACGATTGAGCGAGCCGTGAAGCGTGAGCAAGGCCTGAGTTTTGCGGACTATTTCGCGCAAAAAAGGAAAAGCGGCTTCGTCTCTCTGAGGCGAAAGCAGTGGGAACTCGCGATGGCCGGCAACCCCACCATGCTGATATTTCTCGGAAAGCAGTGGCTCGGACAATCGGATAAGCAGGAGGTCAGCATCCCACAAGTCCGAGTTATCTGTGACCTGTGAGCCCTGGGGCCTGTGTGCCAGGCCTCCGTGCCAAGATCTATTTCGTTGACACGTGTCGAAGGTGAGCGGATTATCCTTAGCTATTATGCTCTTGCGCCGCTTGTTGCCTTGTCTTGTCCTGTTGGTATCGGCTGCCGTCGCCAAGGACGCGCCGAAAGCACCCCTACCACAACAATTGCTGTCCGGGAAGACAGTGTTCATCGACAACCGGTCCGGCCACCCGCAGACTGCAGACGTGGCATACAAATCGCTTACCGAATGGGGTCGATTTACAGTCGTGAACGATCCGAACTTAGCCGACCTCATTTTTGTGTTCGAGAGTTCATCACACGTTACAGGGACGACCAATTACGGCAGTTTTAGCGTAGCTGATGAAAAATACATTCTTCACCTAACCATCTTCCCTCGAAACGGCGTTGCCTCCCTATACAGCGACTCTAATCGGATGAAAAGAAAGAATGCGCCAGCTGACAAACTCATAGAGCGCCTGCAAGAACGGCTAGGCGGCCAGTAGCTCGCCAACCGGGGCGATAAGTAAGAGCCCATCACAGACCCTTCGCCCTGTAGATGCGCTCCACAGCCTCGTCGCCATGCACGCTACGGTCGTTGAGAAACACTAGGTCATCCCACTCCTCTGGGCTGAATACGCGCTTGAACACTCGCTCGTCATATAGGTCCATTCCCTTGTGGATGACTGCAAAAAATAGAATCCCTAGCACGAACATGCACAGACAGACCCAAACCCAGATCCCTGCTACAGAAACCCACCCACTAAGTTGCGATGGGCTGCTTCCAAAGTTGCGAAGCAGGAGTGCCTCGGCGCGATTCCATGTCGCAATCCCGATAAGGAACGTGATCCACATAGCAATCCGCCAGCTGCTGTCAGTCCATCCCGTCCGCTCAAACGTGAAAATTCGACGTTTGTACTTATCCGGTTGCGCAGATCCTCTCGACTGATTCTGCCGTCTGAGGAGCCACAGCTCACGGGCAATAACCCCCAGCGCAGCAAGGATCGCAATGAGGATCGCTGTTGTCACATCAAAGCCTATTTGAGCGAGTGAAGAAAACACCTTCAAGCTACGCCCGGATCGACCTCTCAGCAAGTGCCAGCATCACACAGGCGCGATTGTGAAGACGACACCTACAACACGCTGGGAAACAGATTGGCCGCTTCTCTGAGGGGATTGTCCGCTAAGTGAGCGTAGCGGGCCGTTGTCTGCGCTTGCGTGTGCCCTAAGAGCTTCCCGACCATCGGCAAGGAGACGCCACTACTGACCAAGTGAGACGCGAACGTGTGCCGCAGATCGTGGATGCGGACGCCCTCTATTTGAGCGTCTTTGCAGATCGCCGCCCAGGGAAACTTCAGGTCGGTCAAGTGCTCCCCCATTCTTCCAGGGAAAACAAACTCGCCTTCCTTCGGGAGCGATTGCAAGAACACGATGGCCTGATTGTTTAGCGGAACGTGCTCGACTCGTTTCTGCTTGGTGTTATGGCTCGGCTTCGTCCATACTCCGCGCTCAAGATCGAATTGCTCCCACTTGGCGAGCAGCACTTCGCCTTTGCGAGCGCCCGTCACTGTGATCAGCCGGATTGCATTGACGGCCCGCTGCGCCTCACTGCGAACGAACATCCGCTGCTTCTCTGATACCTCAGCAAGTGTGGCTCGCTTGTCTGGATAGCTGTCCAGCGCGACGGCAAGGCGCTCTAGCTCTTCTTTGGAGAGCCACCGCTCGCGCTTTTGCTCTTGGAACTTTTGAACGCCCGCCGCGGAATTTTTGGCGGTTCCCCATTCTCGCTCGTTGTCTGAGATTGCGAAGTTGAACATCTTGCGGAGCAGCGCGAGTACGCGATTGGCAAGGTACGGAGTCGCCTGCAATGAAGTATGCAGGTCTGACACGTCGCGGCGTGAAACGTGTGCAACCCTGATGCGGCCTAGCTTCGGCAAAATTACCCCGTCCAGCATTGCTTTGTCGTCACGAACCGACTTAGGGCGCTTGTGAACCATTGCATGGCGTTCTAGATACTCCGTCGCAAGGTCTCTCAACGTGCGGAGCCGTGCCTCGGACTCGACAGCTTCCCGATGCTTTGTCTCTCGTAGTGTGAAGGGATCGATACCATTGGAAATCGACTGGCGAAGTTCAAAGGCTTTGTCACGAGCGGTTTCAACTGAGAACTCGGGGAACGGGCCGATGGTATAGCGGCGCTCTTGACCGTTGAATCGGTAATTCAGCACGAAGCTCTTGGAGCCGCTCGCTGTGACCCGCAGACCAAAGCCGCTAATCTCGCCGTCGTAGTGAATCTGATTGCCATTGGAGGGAGCCTTGACTCTCTTTGCGAAGGTTTCTGTTAGCTTTGCCATGTCCGCACCGTGTCCGTACTAATTGGCTTATTGCGGCTCTGAGTGTCTCACAGTGTCAGCGGAAAGTACATCTATTTCCATGTTTTTAGGATAGTTAACAGGTAAGTCTCTGAGGGTTCGTGTCCGTGCGTGTCCGTATTCCT
>CAWCBG010000011.1:0-250843 GCA_963793845.1 uncultured Acidobacteriaceae bacterium | reverse complement strand
GCCGTAACGAAAAACAGGCTGGCAGGGGATATCTGGCGGCGTGAGGCGCTGGAATAACACCTTGGTTCCCACCCTGTCCGCAAAGGCTGCGGACAAGGATGGGGTACCCCTTTAACCGGCATTACCCAACCGGGTCAGTCAGGGCCGATGGCCTGGCGAAAACTACTTGGGGTCGGTCGTAGTTGTCGTGGTGGTTTCCTTCTGCACTTCCGGCGCCGGAGTGTTGGTTGTTGTCGTGGTATCGGTCTGCTTGGTTTCGTTCGTCATTGGCGCAGGAGTTGTGGTTGTTGTTGTGTTGGTGTTTGTTGGTGTTGGTGTTGGTCTGCTTCACCTGTTTGCCGTGATGCTTGTACTTCGTGCTGGTATCTGTCGTCTGCGTGGTCTGGGCCGGCATCGGCGTCGCATCTTTGGTGGTCGTTGTAGTGCTCTGCGTCTGCGGAGCCGGTGTCGTCGTGGTGGTGCTGGATTCTGTGCTGCTCTGCGCCATTACGGGCAGCGATATTGCGAGCACGACGAGCGATCCCATAGCAAAAGCAAATAGTTTCTTGGATTTCATTCGATTCTCCTTGATTACATTGGCCATGCCAATGGTTGGCAAGTACCAGCGGTCGGGGGGAAGAACAGTAAGCGTTCCCTTTGGTAGGGTCAGAGTGGCCAGTTTGTCGAACGAATTCTGGGGATCGATCAGGTCCTGATTGTTCATCCAGACTTCTTCCTGCCGGACGCCGAGATTGTAATGGAGATGACGTCCCACTGGGCCGTCCACCGACGCAAACGGCTCCAGAAATGAAAGCGTCAGGTTATTGCTGGTGACTGGCTGAAACACTCCATTCTCATCAACATGCTTCAGGTCCAGGTTATGGGGCGCGTCGCGGCGAAGGTCAACCCCGGCGAGCAGCGCCAGCCACGAACGCACGCTCTGAGTGTATGTGGTTTCACCTCCAAGAACGTTGCGATTCTCGCTCTGCTGAATCAAACCATCTCCGAAGTTCGATCGCAGGTTTAGGGTGTAATTGCGATAAAAGCCGGAGAAAGAAAGCTGGCGCTGATCGCTGAGCTTCCAGTTGTCCGTGGCAACTGCGAGAAAGGTGCGCGTGTTGTCGACTTGGCGGTTATCGATGGTGTCGCCGGGAACCGGCACTGCAATGGGGATCAGTCCCGGGATGTAGGAGAAGCCGGCTAAGGCATTCTCGGCCAGCGAAATCCCGGTTCCAATCCTTAAGTCTGGCGCGTTACCGGTGATTTGCGCCGATCTCTTCCGGTTGACGCCGGACTAACGGAATTGACTCTGAGGGCAGCGTAGAGTTGCGCGACGCGATCATGCAGAGCGTGGGCCAGATCTTTACGGTCGCCGATCGCCGCGACAGCGTTGCCGAAGCTTACTCGTGCGCGAATTGCTGGCTTCGCCAACAGTTTCATGCCCTGCGGAAACAGGGTCATGTCGCCCCAGTAGTAGGCTTCGTCGGCGGGCGTACCGTCGGCCCGTTCGTAGGCAATGGCGCAAGGGGTGACCAGCGCTCCCATGTCGATCGCGGGCTGCAACATTGTGGAGTGGAAGCGGAGAACCTGGCGTCCGTCGGTGGTTCGGCCTTCCGGGAAGAGGACGACCGGCGCGCCACCACGCAGCGCATCCGCGACTGCGGAATTCTTTTGCGCGGCGTCGCCCTTCCTATTTCGCTGCACAAAAACCGAGCCTGCCCAGCGCGCGAAGCGGCCGATGATTGCCCAGTTTTCGATCTCAGCTTTTGAGATGAAAGCGCAAGGCACGCTGGCACTGAGCACGAGAATGTCGAGATAACTGAGATGATTGGAGACGATCAGTCCCTCGGTAGGGAACTCGCCAATCGCCGACAGCTGGATCTGCATGGCCGCAAGGCCATCGGAGCAGACACGATTCAGCCATCGAACTCGTTGCGGGCGCGATGGTTCGCCTCGGCGCGCTAGCAGACAGTAGCTCCAGATGCCGCGCAGGACGGCCGTAGCCAAGCCGAGCAGTCGGCGGAAGCGGCGGAGTTGGGTTATCAGGAGCGAGATCATTAGCGGCGATGCGTTGCGTGTGTCAATGAGTTTACTGCACCCCGTAAAGCGAGGAGCAACGATAGGACAATGGCCTCATCTAGCGACAACGCGTCCGGCGCCGCGGACAGATGGCATTTTGACACTGCTTCCGAGTGACTGGTACGATAAAATCTCTGGCGTAAAGTTCCTCCACGCAAGCGTCCCCGTCGTCTAGCCCGGCCTAGGACATCGCCCTTTCACGGCGGTAACACGGGTTCAAATCCCGTCGGGGACGCCAAGAAAATAAAGAACTTCCGCGAAACCGCCGTTTTCCTTCATGATCCAATTTGATCCACTTAGCCGGGCTTGACCTTCGAGGTCGCTCCCTTTCGTACCAGTTTGACCAAATTGCTCTGCGCTTCCCGCTTCTGCGTCCCGACTGCCTGCATGTAAACGTCGGTCGTAACTTTCAGGCTTGCGTGACGCAGCAGTTCCTGTACGACCTTGGAGTTTTCTCCATTCGCGTTCAGTAGCGTCCCAAATGTGTGCCGGAAAGTGTGAAACGAGACTTGCTTCGTCACCCCGGCCCGTTTCAAGGCCGGCTTGCCGTAATAGCGCCACAACGTTCCGGGCCAGTACGGCTGCCTGCCTTTCATGTGTGGAGAGGCGAATACCCAATCGGTCTGAGCCCCGTGGGGCGAGTGCTGTTTCCATGCCCACAGCGATTCGGCGGTCAGTGCGTCCAGCGGAACATCTTTCAGAGAGGCCTCGGTCTTCGGAGCGCCTTCCACCATTGCGACCAGCGACCGACGCACGTGCAGAATTAGATTTTCGAAGTCCACATCCATCCACCGAAGGCCTATCAGTTCTCCGCGACGCAGTCCGGTGAAAGCATCCAGTTCGATCATCGTCTTGAGTGGATCTGGCAATTCCGCGAGAAATGCCATGATCTCCTCCGGCGTCAGAATGTCTGGCGCCTTCTGCCTTTTTGCGCTCTGGCGAACGCTTGTGATTGGATTCTTCTCGGCCCATTCCCATCGGATCGCATGAGAATAAAGGGCACTCATAATGTTCCTGATTTTCGCCCGGCTGCCACGCGCCAACGGAATTCCGGTTTTGGGGAAACAGAGAGTCTTGAGCCATTTCTCCACTTCCACCGCCTTGATGTCCGTTCAGCGACAGGCGCGCCAGCGCGGAAGAATCCACTTCTTCAAATAGCCCTCGTACGTTACCTGCGTCGAGTACGACTTGCGATCCTCGTCCTCCGCGTCTGGTGCCGGCTTGGTGTTGTTGAAGATGTCCGGCAACTCGTGCTGCCGGTAGTGATTGATCAGCGTCTCGAAGCTGATGTTCTTGAGTAGCTGTTGAGGGGTTTGTTGGTTGATCTCTAAGCGGATTGCATCGACGGCGGTTTGCACCGCCGACTCCGTGGGAAAGTCGTCGAGCTTTCCAATGACAATGTGCTTTCGCCGGATTGACCCGTCGAGCTGGACCTCGCGCCAGAGGAACTCCCAAACTTTTCCTTTCTTGCGATCCGCCAGCCTCAGGCTGCCTTTCTGATAGCTTGTGCGCCTCATTTTCTTCTCCGTTTCGGTTGAGGCAACACGGATGGCTGGAACGAGATTAGACCAGGTTCGAACCGCTGTCGAGGTGCCTCATTCCAGTTTGTAACTGTTGCTAGCTGACCATCTTGTGCTCAAGCCAATCGTTCAGGACCGAGGCACGAAAGCGCCAGAGTCTTCCGATCTGCACAGCCGTGATATCTCCGTTGCGAGCCATTTTTTGGAGGGTTTTGGGATGGATTTTCAGCAGGGCCGCTGCCTCATCGCTGTCGAGGAGCCGCTCAAAGGACATGTCGCGGGTTTCACCCGGCGAACCGGTTTGGAAGCAAGGTCGGGCATAGCCGCCTCCGAGAGTGATTTTTCGCAGTTAGAGAGCTGCCAGAGCAGCTTGAGGTTAGTTTTGGGCCTGCGAAGGAGTCCAATTCAATTTGGGATGGGTCTTATTACCTGCAGGAATAATCAACGATGGGTCGTTCCTTTCCAGAGGGGCTCATGTCTGTAGTGGACGCGGTGGGAGCTGAACTATTCAACCCGTTGATTCTACGTAAGTTATTGGTTTCGCTAGAGGTGACAAGTGCCAAAATGCCAGTTTGCCGGATCGGCGGTACAAAAACGGTATAAATCCTGCCAGTTTGAAAGTCATACGCGACGCCCGCGAACACCACTCCAAACGCGAATAGCACACTCTGGACCGAGGGACGCACGCATTACTTTTCTCCTTTGTCTGCCACAAACCCCAGGTCCGCACTGTGGTGCCGTACCCTTTTGAATAACAGCGTGAATCTATCGCCCACCAAGCATGCTCGCTTCCAAGTTCGGCACCATCGAAGCTGAACGACTCGTCGTCATAGAGGGGATTGCGTTGCGCCGCAAAGACCAGCCGCGTGGCGAATGGCCTCTGCAACTCTTGTGGCGGTCTGCTCATCTGCGAATTGGATGTCTGCCGCGTGATCGTTCGGCAGAGTCGCTGTTGACTTCAAATTGCCTTTTTTGTACGACTGGATATGTCCGCTAATTGCCGTCGTCGTTTTTATCTGAATCAGGTAGGTGTCGGGCGAGAACTGTAATTTCCACTCACTGCTTTGCGATTCCATGCTTCGTGAATAGGACTGAACAGTTACACCGGAAACGGCCCGCAACTGCACTAAATAGGTTGTCATCCTCTTGTCGGAAGATACCGTTTCGACATTTGTCCAAGCGAGTGAGCAGGATGACGGATCCGCGTTTACCTGTGCCAGGCTATCGGCGGTCGTCCATTTGGCGCCAGCCATAGCTGGAGCAGAAGTACTCCAAGAAACAATTCCACGGCCATTCAATGTATTTGCGATGAAGGTCATCGTGTCTTCGAGCGCCGGTTGTCTCTGCGCAGATGCGTGCAGTGCAAGCAATGGCGCCAGCCACACGAGAATGCCGAGCCTCGCAGTTGCTCTCATGATCGTCGCTCCTTTGGCCTCCTGCGAATACCACGTCTTCTTGGCAACGCTTCAATTCGGGTTGTTGCCTTTGTAGTTGGTGCTCTTAGCAGTGATCTCAGCGGACAAGCCCTTATCCGTCATCTGATACATCCACACCCCGTCCGAAATAGACGGAGATTCGACATCGCTCCGCCCGTGTTCTTGGCCTTGGCCGCGGCCGTGGTCTGTCCGCCGAACCGCCAGCCGGTCAACATGTCGTCTCTTATCAAATTGAACTGATAAATCCATTAAGGCTTCGTCGGGCCTGAATGCATGGGTGGTGGAACAATATTGAACGTCTGCCGATAATCCTTGACGACGTCCTCTAGCCTGTCGTAGTGGGCGTCCTCGCCAATCAAATCCCAGAATTGGTAGCGGGATCTGCTATTGAGGTCATCCATGATTCCCGTAACCACCAGCCGTATTCCTTTCGCTTTCAACTTTGCGTACGCCGACCGGAGTGTCTCCGCCGCGGAATAGTCGACATCGTCTACCGCGGACGCATCGATGCAGAGCCAGCGCAAAGGCGGCTCCACTGTGTTCTCGAGAAATGAAATCTCATCCGCGAGCTGCTGGCAATTCGCGTAGTACATGCTGTGGGTGAATCGGTACACCACGAGTCCCGGTGTGGCCGAAGCGGCCTTGGCGACAGGCACCGGCTGCCAGCCGCCGGACTCACTCGGAAGAAGCACCGCGTTCTTCGGTCGATATCCGTATCGGGTGTGACCGATAAGCGACAACGCAATGGCGAGCAGTATCCCTTGCTCGACGCCAACAATCACGACCGTCAGAGCGGTGATGAGTGCCAACCAGAATTCCGATCGCCTTTGATCGAAAACTTTCCGCATTCCAGCGACATCGATCAAGCCGACCCCAATCAGAAACACGATCGCCGACAAAGCTGCTTCTGGCAGGTAGGTCAGCGCCCCGGTGAGAAAGAGCAGGATCAGTGCCACCATCGCAGACATCACTATCAGCGACAGTTGACTGCGACCGCCGGCGTCGTCGACGATTTGCGTTTTGGTGGGGCTGCCGTTCACGACGAAGGTGCCGGACAGGCCAGCGCCAATATTGGCGAGGGCCAGACCGACCAGATCGGTGTTCTCGCTGAAATTTTCGTCGTAGCGCGTGGCAAACGCGCGGGAGGTCGCCGCGCTCTGTGCCAGGATCACAACAAACATCGCGAAGGCCGTGGGAAGTAAGGCCGACATGACTGTCCAGTTCCAGGCCACCTTCGGCAGGCCGAGATGCGGCAGACCACTCGGAACGGCTCCGACTATATGCAGTTGCTTGTCGAGTCCGAACGCCCAGGTGACGACCACGGCGCCGATCGCCGCGATAAGCGCTCCCGGAATCTTCTTCGAAACCATTTTGAGGCCAACGATGACCGCCAAAACGCTAAGCGCCACTGTCAGTTCGTAGCGGTTGACCTGCCCGAGATGTTGAAGGTCGTTCCAGAACTTTCCCAAGGCGCCATGGCCGCCACCCTTCAAACCCAACATACCGGCGATCTCCCCCAGCGCGACCTGAACACCGACGCCGGTCAGGAATCCTATCAACACAGTGCGCGAGAGGAAGTCCGCCAGAAATCCCAGGCGCATGAGGCGCGCCAGAATCAAGAAGCCCGCGGCCATCAATGCAAGCAGGCCGGCCAATGCCATGTATTGCTCCGAACCGATGGCGGCAATTCCCACCATGGCGCTGGCAAGGATCGCCGCCGTCGCCGAATCGGCGCCCACCACTAGGTGCCGTGAGGAGCCGAACAAAGCGAACAACGCCGTGGGGATGAGCATCGTGTATAGACCCGTGATCAGCGGGGTGCCGGCGATCTTGGTGTAGCCCATCACTTCGGGGACGGCAATTGCGGCGAGCGTGATACCGGCAAGAATCTCAGCCGGAATCCGAGCGGACGTGATCGGCAGCACCCCTTGCAAAATGGGGAAGCGGGAGCGGGCGGGGTGATCGTGTGCTGACGTCATGGCCGAACTCCTATTGAAGCGGCACTATTTCGCACGGACGGGGAGGACATTTCGCGCGAACTCGATCAAATCAAGACCTTTGGTTTCGGTCACGGTATGAAACTCAATGAGCGGGGGCTCGCTGGCAAGATCCATAAGCATCAGCAGGCGTTTGTAGTGCTCTGAGCGGAGGTGGTGCAGCAACTCCTTATGGCTCTTCCACTGGGCCTGGTAGCAAAGCGCGCCAACGTCACTGCCTTCCTCGAGAATCCGGCAGCTCGTGCAGCCCGACTCTACCGAGGTCGGGCCTGCCCAGGCAGCAAGGGCTCGCCGGAGTTGTTCGCGCTTTGTCGGCTTGACTACAATGCGCACGCTTTCGATGATCACTTGATTTACCTCGGAAGCCAGCCCGCCGCCGTGGGAACCCGGCCGCCGGACAAACCAAGGTCCGGCTTTCCACTCAACTTGTATGCAAGAAGACTTCCGAACGGTGCGTTAAATTGCGTGGGAGCTAAGGCGTGACCCAGCGGTGCTTTGCAACGTCCCCGCGCGATCGAGAGAAGGCTGGAATGTTGAGCAACAATCCGGCATTTCGGGGCGGCTCCGAAATGTCGGAGCCTATTTCTTGCGGGAGATGCCGAGCTTTTGCATTCGAGACTCCAGCGTGGTCGGTTTCAGTCCCAGAATCTCGGCCGCGCCACCGTCCCCTCGAACCCGCCACTCGACCACTTCCATGACGTGCAGAATGTGGTTCCGCTCTACCTCTTCGCATGTCTGACAGTGGGCACTTGCGGCGGTTTCGAGAGTTGGCAAAGTCGCACGGAATACTGTGCTCGTGCTTGTGATCAGAAAGCGTTCGATCACATTACGGAGTTCGCGGACATTTCCCGGCCAGTAGTATTTCTTGAACGCCTCCATCGTCGAACCCTGAATGCTCTCGATGGAGCGCCCCATTCGCTGGCTAAGCTCATTCACGAAATGCCAGGCTAGTGGCGGAATATCTTCCCGCCGCTCGCGCAATGGTGGAATCACGATAGGGAAGATGTTGAGACGAAAGAAAAGGTCCTCGCGGAACTTGCCTTCCCGGACTGCCTGCTGCAAGTTCTTGCTGGTGGCCGCGATCACACGAACATCCACCTTGATGGTGTGAGGATCGCCCAGTCGCTCGAACTCCCCTTCCTGGAGAACCCGCAGCAGTTTGGCCTGTAATTCGAGGGGTAATTCCCCAACTTCGTCCAGAAGGATGGTTGAGCCATTGGCCAGCTCAAAGCGGCCGATCCCTCGGGTGAGTGCGCCAGTGAATGCGCCTTTTTCACGACCAAATAGTTCGCTCTCGATCAGGCTGGCGGGTAAAGTAGCGCAGTTCACTTTCACCATCACACGGTCTTTTCGCGGACTGTGGTCGTGGATGGTGCGTGCAATCAATTCCTTGCCAGTTCCAGTTTCACCGAGCACCAGTACAGTGGCATCGGTGGTCGCAACCTGTTCGACCTTCTTGAGCACGCGGCGAATGCCCAGGCTCTCGCCAATCAAGTCTCTGTGATCCTGCTCCAGCTTCACCTCTTCCCGGAGATACACGTTCTCTTTCTCGAGCCTCTGCTTGAGCTCTTTGATCTCGTTGTAGGCTAGACGCAACTTCTGATCGGCCTCCGCCCGGGAGAGCGCGTTGGCGAATACCTGCGCTGCAACGCCCAACTGCTCCACGAGTGGCGCGGGCCATTCGCGTTCGGCTCGCAACGATGAAAAAGAAAGTGCCCCTATCATTCTTCCTCCGGCAGAGAGCGGAAACACCACAAATGATTTCAGTCCATTCTTGCCGAGAGTGTCCTTGTCTTTTGCCGCCTCCTCCGGTAAATCATCAATCCGCGCAAACTTCAGCGGTTGCCCATCCAGCAGCCTCCGCGCCACCCACGGCACGTCCCGCTTCGACAAACGCTGGGGGAGATTAAAGGCCGCCGCCGCCCACGAATGCGTGATGGTCAAATCGTCCCCCTCAACCGGTATCAAGGCCAGGGAGCTTCGGTCCAGGCCAAGCGTTTCACAGATCCGTTTCTGGGCTTCTATGATCTGGCCGTCTAATTCGTCCGGAGGAAGGTTGATGAATGTGGCCAACAGCCCGGCCAACACAGTCTCAAACTTTAACTGCTCGGCAGGCGGCTGCTCTGATCGACAGGGTTCTTCGCTCTTACTCCGAGCATCTGCCGCTCGTTGTCTCACTTGGTGATGTTGGGAACCGGTAAGAGTCTGTGCGTCAGCGAGTCCGATCGGTTGGCATTGCGCGTTCGAGGCCATTACTTCCTATCCTTCGCTCCGCGTCTGCTGTGCCGCTACGTTATATCGGGAGCGCAGCTGTAGAGCAGCCTCCACCGGCCAGCTTGGTGAGGCATCTCGTCATTGGTGTCGTAAGCGCCTCGGCTACCGGGGAAGTCCCAATATCGGAATTCTAGGTTCACAATCCAAGATCCAAGGTGATTACCGTCACAGGGTTGGTACAACTTTGGTGTTATCGCGAGGAATATAGAATCAAAGATGGCCGTGCGAAAGCCCCTCTGTGTGGCGGCTTAATGTCTCGCAGGACTGTGATAGTAGCGCGGACAAATCCGATGTCATCGGCCGATCTAGCTCGACGTCTGCCTCATTGGCCCTCGAATAGCAACCACACTCCCAGTATTACTGCCCTCAAAAGGTGACGCCCACCTCCAAAACCACACTTAGATCGGTAACGCCGGGATTGAAAACGTAGCTGATCACCACATTCAAGTCGTTGATTATCCACTGAAATCGTAGCCATTGCGAGGGATTTGGGCTTGAGGTGTGCGAACTTAACCCGACATTTCGGAGATGCTCCGAAATATCGGGTTCGGGACACGACGATCAAAATTGCAGGCTCCCGCAACGGGTCGCGTTTTCAGTGTATTGGCAACTTCAAGAGATTCCTTGGTTGTGGTGATCTGTTTGCAATGTTCATAGCCAGAACAGGTTCGGTGGAGATTACAGCATGAGAATTCTGAGACTGCTCTGGGAGCTCATTTTTTCGTGGGAAATAGGGTGGCCACACCGAAGCAGAAATCACTTCGGACACTGACTCGCGCCTGCTTTGGATTCAACACAAACGCAATCATGAGGGCGATTTATGAGCAAGAAGAAAAACTTGAAAGCCGACGCCGAGCAGAAGCCGAAGGACGACGGTAATCAGAAGCTGAAGAACAAAGACTACATGAAGGAGTTGCGCAAACTTCAAGTCGAGCTGTGCCACCTTCAGGAGTGGGTGAAGGCCAAGGGACTGCGCGTCATCATCATCTTTGAAGGGCGAGACGCTGCCGGCAAGGGCGGGACGATCAAAGCGCTCACCGAACGGGTCAGTCCGCGCATATTCCGGGTGGCGGCATTGCCGGCGCCGTCCGACCGCGAGAAGGGGCAGTTGTACATGCAGCGGTATATCGAGCATTTTCCAACCAAGGGCGAGATCGTAATATTCGACCGCAGTTGGTACAACCGCGCCGGCGTCGAGTACGTGCTAGGCTTCTGTACCCCGGAACAGCACGATGCCTTCCTTGCAAACGTTCCCGTGTTCGAGAAGTTCGTCGTGGCCGGCGGTGTCCAACTCATCAAAATCTGGCTTGAGTCCAGTGACAAGGAGCAGAAGCGCCGGTTCGAAGCCCGCATCGACGATCCGCTCCGGCAGTGGAAGCTCAGCCCGGTGGACCTGTTTTCGCGCAAACTCTGGTTCGATTACTCGCGCGCCCGCGACTTGATGCTCAAAGCCTCGGATACCGAGGAAGCGCCATGGTACATCCTGCCTTCCGACGACAAGAAACGGGCCCGGCTGAACGGTCTCGCCCACATTCTTGACCTTATCCCATACGAGAAAATGAAGCGCGAGAAGGTAAAGATGCCGAAGCGCTCGATGAAACACGCGTACGACGACCAGAAGTCGATCGAGAACCGGAAGTTCGTGAAGGAAGCGTACTGATCGATGAGAACCGCGCTCCAACGTTGGCTGTGGTTGGTGATCGTGTTGCCGGCCTGCACGGTATTTGCCGCGGAGCCGGAACAAGCTCTGCCGCAATACGCCGTCAAAATCGACCGTTGGGGCAGCTTCATCACCAATTCGATGGTCGTCAGTTGGATTGTCGCCATCGGTTTGATCATTTTCGCCAGAGCCGCGACGCGGAACATGAAAGGGATTCCCGGCGGGGCGCAGAACCTCTTTGAATGGCTGGTTGAGGGTCTGTACAACTTCCTGGAAAGCATCATTGGCGCACACCTGGTCAAGCGAACCTTTTGGTTCCTGGCGACGATTTTTATTTTCATTCTCTCGGCCAATTGGTTGGGCCTGATTCCCGGAGTTGGCACGATCGGGTGGGGACAGCAGACTCCGCAGGGCTTCGTAGTCGACCAGCCGTTGTTCCGCGGTGCCAACGCCGATCTGAACCTGACATTCGCCATGGCGCTTATCTTTTTCGCTTGTTGGATTGTGTGGGCACTGCAGGACCTTGGTCCTCTCGGATTCGCAAAAGAGTTGTTTGGGCCGAAGGGTGACACAACCGGGTTCTTGAAAGTGCTGATGATCGTCGTGTTTTTCGCATCCGGCTGCCTGGAGATAGTCTCCATCCTGTTTCGACCGGTCTCCCTGAGTTTTCGTCTCTACGGCAACGTCTTTGCCGGGGAGAACATGCTGGAAACCATGGCCCGGATTGCGCCTGGCTTCGGCTGGTTGCTGCCCATTCCGTTTTATTTCCTGGAAGTGTTGGTGGGCTTCGTGCAAGCGCTGGTGTTCATGTTGTTGTGCGCCGTATTCACACTGTTGATGTGTCAACCGGAGGAAGCGGCGCCGGCGGCAGAACCCCAGACTGAACAATGAACTCCGCCCGCTTGACCGTGTTCAATCGCGGGAGCCGGCGAGAAATCAAAGAAAGGTGCAACAGATGTCAATAGCTATGTTGGCAGAGGGAGTGGTCGGCAACCTCCACGTTGGTTTGGCCGCGTTGGGCGCGGCGATAGGCGTGGGACTGATTGGCGGGAGGGCTTCCGATGCAGTGGGACGTAACCCCGGCGCGTCTACGAAAATCATGGTCCAGGCAATTCTGGCCATCGCCTTCGCAGAAGCGATCGTGTTCTATGCCTTGTTCCTCGTGAAACAGTAACTACCGGGAGGGCGCAGAACCATGTATGCCTTAAGTTTATTGGCAGTCGCCCAAGGCGATGGCCAGGTCGCGCAGATCGCCCGGACCTTCGGCGTGGACTGGCCGCATCTGGTGGCGCAAATTATCAGTTTCTCGATTGTGTGCGTCGTGCTCTACAAGTTCGCGTACAAGCGCATCCTCGCGATGCTGGAACTCCGACGCGAGCAAATCAGGCAAGGTATCGCCAATGCCGAGAAGATCAAAGCGGAGTTAGACAAGACCGAAACCCAGCGTCAGGAAGTGCTGGCGCAGGCCCACACCCAAGGCGCCACATTCATCGAGGAAGCTCGGGCTGCGGCGGCCCGTGTGCAGCAAGAGGAAACCAAGAAAGCGATTGCCGCTGCCGAACAGATCATGGCCAAGGCGCGCGAAGCCGCCGCGCAGGACCACGACCAAATGCTCGCTGAACTCAAACGCGAGATTGGCAGGTTGGTGGTGGAGGCTACGACCACAGTCACCGGCAAGATTCTGACCGCGGAAGACCAGCGACGTCTGGCCGAGGAAACTTCGAAACAGATCACGGCATAGCGATGAAGATCACCAAGAAAGCAAAACGCGAGGCCAAGCAACTGTACCGCCTTTGTTTGGTGAACGGCTTACTCGACGAGAACCGCGTTCGGCAAGTCGTGGAGCGCGTCATTGCGGCTGGTGAACGAGATTGCCCATCCATCCTCGCCTATTTTCGGCGGCTAGTGAAACTCGACTATGCCGAGCACACGGCCAACATCGAGAGCGCCACCCCGTTACCAGCCGACTTGCAGATTATCGTCGAAAGCGGGTTGACGCAGCGCTACGGACCGGGGTTGACCACAGCCTTCATCGAGAGCCCGGAGTTGATTGGCGGGATGCGGATTCAGGTGGGATGCGATGTTTACGACGGCAGTGTGCGGGCGAGGCTGGAAGCGTTGGCAAAGAGCTTTTGATCGAAGGTAACTATGGCAAAGCTAATCGAAGAAATTGAAGCGCAAATCGCGGGCGCAAAGACGACTGCAAAACAAAACGTGGGCGTCATCCGCGAGGTTGGCGACGGCATCGCCAAGATCGATGGCCTCACCGACGCCATGCTCAACGAGATGATCGACCTCGGCCACGGCATTACCGGTCTGGCATTGAATCTCGAAGCAACCGAAGTCGGCGTCGTCGTTCTCGGCGACTACACCAAACTCGAACAGGGCGACGAAGTCCGCACCACGGGCAAAGTGTTGCAAGTGCCTGTGGGCAAGGGCCTGCTAGGTCGAGTCGTGAACGTGCTGGGCGAACCTGTTGATGGTAAAGGGCCCATCCAATACGACAAGACGTATCCGGTAGAAAAAACTGCGCCCGGGATTATCCGCCGCCGCCCGGTCGACCAGCCAGTGCAGACCGGGACCATGGCGATTGATGCGATGATTCCGATTGGCCGCGGCCAACGCGAGTTGATCATCGGCGACCGCGCGACCGGTAAGACGACAATCTGCATCGACACCATCATTAGCCAGGCTCGGCTCAATAAAGCTGCCGAGGCGGCCGGCGACAGGGACTACCGGCCGCTGTACTGCATCTACGTCGCGATCGGCCAGAAGGAGTCGACCATCGCGCGGTTTATCGCGGCTCTCGAAGCGGCCGGAGCGATGCCCTACACGATCATTGTCGCAGCCCCGGCCTCGGAATCCGCCGCCAACCAATATCTCGTGCCATTCGCGGGTGCAGCTATGGGCGAGTGGTTCATGGATAACGGCATGGACGCGTTGATTGTTTACGACGACCTGTCGAAGCAGGCGGTGGCATATCGTCAGGTATCGCTCCTGTTGAAGCGGCCGTCAGGTCGCGAGGCGTATCCCGGCGACGTTTTTTACCTGCACAGCCGGTTGCTCGAACGCGCGGCACGCGTTGGCGAGAAGTACGGCAACGGTTCGCTGACAGCGTTGCCCATCATCGAAACCCAGGCCGGCGATGTTTCGGCGTATATCCCGACCAACGTTATCTCAATTACCGATGGACAGATCTTTCTAGAGACCGATTTGTTCTATCAAGGTCAGCGGCCGGCTATCAATGTCGGCATCTCAGTGTCGCGAGTCGGCTCGGCGGCGCAACCCAAGGCCATGAAGCAGGTGGCCGGACATCTCAAGGGCGAGCTCGCTCAGTTCAGAGAACTGGCTGCGTTCGCCCAGTTCGGCTCGGACCTCGACGCCAAAACGCAGGCGCAGATCGACCGCGGCAAACGCATCATGGAGATTTTTAAGCAAGTACAGTACAACCCGATTCCGGTGGAGGTTCAGGTGCTCGTGATCTGGACCGCGCAGAACGGTTACCTGGATGAGGTGCCCGTAGCGCGGGTAAAGGAATTCCAGAACAAGTTGACGGAGTACTTCACCACGCGCAAAGGCGAATTGCTCGCCCGGATCGGGAAGGAAAAAGCGATCAGCGACGCGTTGAAGGCTGATTTGAAGGCGGCCGCCGACGAATTCAAGCAGACATGGAAATGAGCCGGGACTGGTGAAATATGCTTAGCCCACGTGAACTTCGCAGGCGCATCAAGTCGATCACCAGCACCGCGCAGATTACCCGCGCGATGCAGATGGTCGCGGCATCGAAGATGCGTAAGGCGCAACAGGGTACGCTGATGACGCGGCCGTTCTCGCAACTGCTGTATCGCATCCAGCGGCACGCCACGACTCACGCCCGCGAATTCACCAATCCGCTGCTGGAGATGCGTAAAGTTCGCAAGAGCGCAGTGATCCTCGTCGGCACGGACAAAGGGTTGTGTGGGTCGCTCAACACCAACCTGTTTCGCGTGGCCGCGGAGTTTGATCCGGCGACGACCGTGTTCATCACAGCCGGAAAGCGGGCTTCGCAGTTCATCGCGCGTACCCACCGGCAGTTGGCGGCGGAGTTTACCTTCACGGATTCGGTGCGATTCGCCGACGCCAGGCCAATCGCCAAGTTCGCTCGCGACCTGTTCTTGAAGGGCCAAGTGGATGAAGTGAAGGTCATCGCAACGGTCTTCATCAACACGATGACCCAGAGCGCCGCTGCGTTGGAGTTTCTGCCGGTTGGCGAAATAAAGGGACTGAAGATCCCTGGTGCGGAATCCGAAGCGGACTTGGCATCCCAAACCTCCGAGGTCGTCTTCGAGCCAAGTCCGGAAGTGGTTCTCTCCTATCTCCTGGAAGGCTACCTCAACATATTTATTTACCGGGTCTTGTTGGAAGCCAAAGCAAGTGAACAGAGCGCCCGCATGGTGGCCATGAAGAACGCCACCGACAATGCCAGCGGCCTGATTACCGATTTGACCCTCGAATACAACACCCTGCGGCAGGGCAATATCACCAACGAACTGCTGGAGATTGCCGGCGGCCAACTCGGCAATGAGTAACGGAAGGGCGCAACATGAATAAGGGCAAGATTGTTCAACTCGTCGGTCCAGTCGTGGATATCGAATTCACCGAACCGCTGCCGGCCATCTACAACGCGTTGACGGTCGAACGCAAGGTTGAGAACGAGACGGTTACTCTGACCCTCGAAGTGCAGCAGCACCTCGGTGACAACTGGGTTCGGGCCATCTCCATGTCCAACACCGACGGTCTCAAACGCGGCTACGAGGTCATCGACACAGGCGCGCCCATTTCTGTGCCAGTCGGGGACGGCGTAATGGGCCGGATATTCGATGTGTGTGGCAACCCGGTTGACGAGCGCGGGCCGGTCAAGGCAGAGAAATATTATCCGATCCATCGCCCGGCACCCAAGCTCGTGGACCAATCGACCTCGGCGGAGGTCCTCACCACCGGCATCAAGGTCATCGACTTGATTTGTCCCTTCCTTAAAGGAGGGAAGGTGGGAGCGTTCGGCGGTGCCGGCGTAGGCAAGACAGTCGTCATCATGGAACTGATCCACAACATCGCCAAACTCCATGGCGGCGTGTCGGTGTTCGCGGGCGTTGGCGAACGCACCCGGGAAGGCAACGATCTCTACCACGACATGTCGGATTCGGGCGTCCTCAAGCAGGACGATCTCGGCGCTTCGAAGATCGCACTCGTGTACGGCCAGATGAACGAACCACCGGGCGCGCGCCTCCGCGTCGCCTTGTCCGCTCTCGCCATGACCGAGTATTTCCGCGACGAGAAGAATCAGGATGTGCTGCTGTTCATCGACAACATCTTCCGGTTTTCTCAGGCTGGCTCTGAGGTGTCAGCTTTACTCGGTCGCACGGCGAGCGCCGTCGGTTACCAGCCGACTCTGGCTGCTGAAATGGGCGCGCTCCAGGAGCGCATTACCTCGACCAAGAAAGGCTCAATCACCTCGTTCCAAGCAGTATACGTGCCGGCCGACGACCTGACCGATCCGGCCCCGGCCACCACGTTCGCCCACTTGGACGCGACCCTGGTTTTGGACCGGTCGATTGCCGAGTTGGGGATCTACCCGGCGGTTGATCCGCTGGCCTCGACTTCGCGGGCGCTCGCTCCGGAAATTGTCGGCCAGGAACACTACGACATCGCGCGCGGCGTGCAGGGCGTACTGCAGCGCTACAAGGACCTGCAAGACATCATCTCAATTCTTGGCATGGACGAACTGTCACCCGAGGACAAGACCACGGTGTTACGCGCCCGCAAGATTCAACGCTTCTTGAGCCAGCCCTTCAGCGTTGCGACTGTGTTTTCCGGGTTGGAGGGCAAGCAAGTCCCCGTGGCCGAAACGCTGCGCGGCTTCAAGGAGATTCTCGAGGGCAAGCACGACGCCGTCGCGGAGGGCGACTTCTACATGAAGGGCGGGATTGACGAAGTCAAACCGAGTTGAAACATGGCCAACACGTTAAGACTTGAAATCGTGACAGCGGAAGGCCCAGCCTACTCCGAAGACGTGGAGATGGTTACCTTGCCGGGCGTTGCCGGCGAGTTTGGGGTGTACCCACAACACGTCCACCTTATGACACGGATGGTGCCGGGCGAAATCGTTGTGCGTAAAAACGGCCGCGACACGTTCTTTGCGAGCGGCGAAGGACTGATCGAAGTCACTGCCACACATGTTTCGGTCCTCACCGATTTAGCGGTCCAAGCCGACAAAATTGACGAAGCCAAAGCCGAAGAAGCCCGGCAACGGGCTGAGGCTCGGCTCAAGGAAAAACTCTCTGACGAAGAAGTAGCCGCCATCAACGCTTCCCTGGCTCGCTCCCTGGTCCAGTTGCGTGTCAAACACCGGAAGCGCAAATGAAGCGGCGAGGCTGAGAGCTGCGGAGCAATATTCGAAGGGTGGACCACTCTCGCGCAAGAGCCGCTAGGCCGGAGGGTGTATCCCATAGATAAGTAGTGGGGCGCCGCGATGCCGATAGAGCCCCGCTCAGCGAGTTCGTCCAGTCGCCGAGCCGGCAGTACCGAACTCGCGTTGGTTGACGATACCTGTATTTCTCAGTAGCGCAATATGTTCTCGCACGCTCGCACATGAACGACAACTCCCAAAAGCCGCTATTACCCTTGCTGCTGGGGGCAGCTTGCGTCGTTATCGTCCTATGGGGGGCTCGTTTTTTGTCCGACCTCCTCGGGCCTTTGCTGCTCGGTCTGTTGTTGGCGTATGCCGTCGCCCCATTTCCCAAATGGCCCATGCACCGATTCAAGCTCTCGAAAGCCCGGGCGACTGGGCTTTCGGCCGCTGCGCTATCCGTCGCCGGACTGATAGTCGTATTGGCCTTGGAGTTTGGCGTTGCGCGACTAACCATGAGACTTCCAATCTACGGACAACGTCTAGCTGCTCTCTACGAACAGATAACGATCTTCTTGACTGCTCACGGCGTTGAGCCCACGAGCTTAGCCCTCAAGAATGTGCTCACCCCCGAGCGATTTAGCGAAATCACTCTTTTTGTGCTTCCCGCCGCCGGTGCGATCGTCCTCAAGGGCATACTGATTCTGCTGTTGGCATGCCTGCTGACCATAGAGATGTTGCATGGTGCTGATGGGAAACAGGGTCCGATCGGTGAAATCCTGACGAAGCACGGGTTTTACTCGAGAAAGTACGTTGCCGTCACTGCCAGGGCAGCAGGGATCAACGCCCTGATCAACTTGGTATTTCTGCTCGCCATGGGTGTAGACGAAGCAGTTCTTTGGGTATTCCTTTATTTCTTCCTCGACTTTATCCCCACCCTGGGCTTCTCGATTGCACTCATCCCGCCCACTTTCATCACACTTCTAGTGTACGGCTGGAAGCGAGCACTGCTGGTCGGTGGCGGCTTAATTCTGACGAACCTAATCGTCGACAACGTACTAATGCCAATGTTCGCGAAACATGAACTGAGTATCTCTTTCCTCGAAATCACGCTGTCGCTAATCGGCTGGGGATTCGTCTTCGGCCTGCCAGGCGCGATCATGGCAATCCCAATGACCCTGGCATTGAAAGAGCTCCTTGCGGAAAACCTGGGGCAAAGAGGGATTGCTAGAGAGGCATCCGGGTGACTTACTCGGATTGCGCGACTGCGCAGCACCAACGAGACAATAGCAAATGCCTTCAATAATCCTCAGCGCGTGCGTTCTCGTGGTCCTCACGGTGGCCCTGCATGCTACGGGTATCGCGGTACTGCTCCGGCACTTGACGAGTTTATATGCTCTGCCGCCAAACAACGTTTGGCCTGTCATCCGCAGGCTGCTCCACATTATCTGTTGGCTGCTCCTGCTCCATCTGGCGGAGATTTCGATCTGGGGTTGGTTCTACCTGTGGTATGGCTGCCTGCCGAATGTTGAAACTGCGCTCTACTTTTCCGGTGTCACTTACACGAGCCTTGGTTACGGCGATGTGGTGCTCGCGCGGCCGTGGCGACTGCTGACACCGCTAGAGGCATTGGTTGGCGTCGTTATGTGCGGCTTGTCCACAGGTTACTTTTTCGTCGTTGTGAGCCGCATCCATCAATGGAAGCCCCTTAAAGCCGCCGACGTTCCCGTCACAGAGAAAAATAACCTTAGCCGACCAGGATTTTAGACCCTTGCAACAATTCTCGCGATCCTTCACACGTGCGCGCTGCGATGAGCTCTTTGGTTGGCTGCAAGTGACTCCCATTGCGAAAGCTGTCAAGGTCAGTTTTTTGGGCTGTTAACTTAGGGATCTGGGCGGATACTTGGAGGGATTCCTCATCAGGACGTAAGAACATGACTGCTGCTGCTATCTTCGTCTTACTTCTCTTTGGGTATGCCCTCTTATCAAAGCGGGCGTCGCAGACACCGATCACCGCTCCCATTCTTTTCACTGCTGCCGGAATGGTACTGTCTTCGCACTGGATGCGGGTTGCCGCGGCTGGCATGACCCCCAATGTGTTCCTCCGACTCGCTGAGTTAGGTTTGGTGCTGCTCTTATTCACCGACGCCAGTCAAACCGATCTCACGGTGTTGCGGAGTATCGAAACGCTGCCCGGTCGCTTGCTGAGCGTGGGAATGCTCTTGACCGTACTTCTGGGCGGCCTTGTTGCCCGGCTGGTGTTTCCCGGCCTGTCGATTTGGGAGGCAGGCATTCTGGCCGCCATTCTCGCCCCGACCGACGCCGGACTCGGCCAAGTTGTCGTGACTAGCCCGCTTGTGCCCATGCCCGTTCGTCAGGCGCTCAACGTTGAAGCCGGGCTCAATGACGGACTGTCGGTACCGTTCCTGTTGTTCTTCATGACACTCGCGGCGGCCAAGATTGAAGGCGGGGCGGCCAGCTTGCTGCAGTTCATGGGAGAGCAATTAGGTTTAGGTGTAATTGTAGGGATCGCCATCGGACTGATCGGTGGCTGGTTGCTTCGCACCGCCACTCGCCGAGGTTGGTTGGCCGAATCGTTTCAACAGATCGCCGTCGTCACGTTGCCCCTGCTTTGCCTGTTGCTGGCGGAAATGGTGGACGCCAGCATGTTTATTGCGTCGTTCGTCGCGGGTCTCGCCATACAGATACCGTTCAAAGAGGTCGGGAAGCACAGCGTCGAATTCGCTGAGGAGTGGGGACAGATGTTTAATCTTGCGGTGTTCTTTTTGTTCGGCATGGTCGTAGTAATCAATTGGCCCCAACTCACGCCAGCCAGTTGGGTTTATGCCGTGCTGAGTCTGACGGTAGTGCGGATGTTACCTGTCGCAGTTGCGCTCATTGGGACACACCTCGGCCGACCTTCCGTTATCTTTATGGGCTGGTTTGGCCCGCGTGGGCTTGCGTCGATCGTCCTGGGATTGGTGTACCTTGAGCAGGAACTTCATCTCCCCGGCGAACCTGCGATTCGAGCTGCCGTGATGGCGACCGTGGTCCTGAGCATCTTTGCCCACGGACTAAGCGCGATGCCCGGCATCGGCCTCTACTCGCGCAAGATCGCATCGCTCGCTGCCGACGCCCCGGAGCACCAGGGTGCAGACTTATGAGGCACTTGAAAAAGCAAAAGGAAAGTCGAAGTGGCGCTTTGTCTCAAGCCGCGTGGCAGTCCCTGATTCTGTTACTAAACAACATGCCGCCACAACACAGAAATTGACAGCGTGAAGAATCGGCACGACCGACCGCTTTCAAGGGCCGAAGCTTGAACTGACAGGCAGTACCGCAGCGCTGGCAGGAACGAGAGAAGGAGAAATCCAGTGACCGCCGCACGGAAGAACGCACCACCGCCGTCGTATGTTGAGGTTGCCGAACAAAAGCGATTGAACAGTGCACGCGAACAGGGCATACCGTGGAAGAAGTGGGGGCCTTACCTTAGCGAACGGCAGTGGGGCACGGTTCGCGAGGACTACAGCTCCGATGGTGATGCCTGGAACTACTTCTCGCACGATCAGTCGCGCTCCCGCGCTTACCGCTGGGGGGAAGACGGACTGGCTGGAATCTCCGACGACAAACAAACGCTTTGCTTCGCCTTGGCCCTATGGAACGGTCGCGACCCGATCTTGAAAGAACGGCTTTTCGGATTGACCAACAGCGAAGGCAATCACGGCGAGGACGTTAAGGAATACTACTTTTATCTCGACAGCACACCTACACACTCGTACATGAAGTACCTGTACAAGTATCCCCAGCGAGAATATCCCTATCGCGATCTGGTGGAGATGAACGGGCGGCGCTCGCGCGAGGAGATGGAATACGAACTTCTCGACACTGGCATCTTCGACGACGACCGCTACTTCGATGTGTTTGTCGAATACGCTAAAGGTGATCCTGAAGACATCCTGGTCCGTATTTCCGTGCATAACCGTGGCCCGGAAGCCGCACAGGTCCACCTGCTACCGACATTGTGGTTCCGTAATACGTGGTCATCGGTAGACGACGAGCCTAAGCCCGCTCTGCGACAGGTCGGAAACGAAAGCATAGCGGCATCTCACCCGAAGCTCGGTGAACGCACTCTTCTGTGTGAAGGCGCGGCGGAGCTGCTCTTCACGGAAAACGAAACCAATGCCAACCGTCTTTGGGGTAAACCCAACCCGACGCCGTTCGTGAAAGACGCTTTTCACCGCTTCGTCATCGCGGACGAAAAGGATGCCGTTAATCCTGCTCATAGCGGAACGAAGGCAGCGGCACACTACGTTCTCGACGTTCCGACAGGCGGATCGAGGGTCGTGCGCCTGCGCCTAAATGGAAAGCTGGCCGCCGAGGCCTTTTCCGATTTCGACCAGATTTTTACCGACCGCCTCGCCGATGCGAATGAATTCTACGAGCGCATTACTCCAAAGTCTCTCAGTGATGACGAGCGGCGGGTGCATCGGCAGGCGCTCGCCGGCATGTTGTGGACCAAGCAGTATTACTATTTCGACCTCGATCGCTGGTTGGGTGAGCATGAGGCACATCCGCTGTTGGGGTCGGGCAAAGGAACCTCGCGCAATGCCGAGTGGTTCCACATGCTTAACAGTGACGTCATTTCCATGCCCGACAAGTGGGAGTATCCCTGGTATGCGGCATGGGACTTGGCTTTTCATACCATCTCGCTTTCGCTCGTCGATTTCGACTTCGCCAAAGAGCAGTTGCTGCTTATGCTGCGCAGCCTTTACGCCCATCCCAACGGGCAGATTCCAGCATACGAGTGGAACTTCAGCGACGTTAATCCACCAGTCCACGCGTGGGCGACATTGTTTCTCTACAACATAGAAAGAGATTTGGGCCGGGCCGACCTCCGGTTCCTCGAACAGTGTTTCCAGGGGCTGATGCTGAACTTCAACTGGTGGGTGAATCGCAAAGATCCGCAAGGACGTAATGTTTTCGCAGGCGGATTTCTTGGCCTCGATAACATCGGCGTCTTCGACCGCAGCGCGCCACTGCCTACGGGTGGCCATTTAGACCAGGCCGATGGCACGGCATGGATGGCCTTCTACTGTCAGAACATGCTGGAGATTGCGCTCATCCTGACCGATTACGACAAGGCCATCTACGAAGAAATCGCTTTCCGCTTCCTAGAGCACTTCCTGTGGATCACTTATGCCATGGACCGCATCGGCGAAAACCACGACGAGATGTGGGATACAAAGGAGGGATTCTTTTACGATCTCCTGCATTTCCCGAACGGCGATGCCATGCGTTTGAAGGTCCGATCGATGGTCGGACTGCTGCCGTTATGCGCCTCTACCGTGTTTGAGTCCAGCGCGGTTGAGAATCATCCCAGGCTACGGGAGTTGATTGAGGTGTTCCGTAAGCGCCACCCCGAGGTGATAAAGAAGATCGCCCCGCTCGACGGCAAGTTCATCGGCTACGGAGACCGGCGGTTGATGTCAACCCTCAACAAGGAAAAGCTGGAGCGCATTCTCGGCTACATGCTCGATGAAAATGAGTTTCTCAGCCCATACGGTATACGCTCATTGTCTCGCTACCACCTTGATCATCCGTTTCTGTTTCACGTCGGCGGCCAGGAATATAAAGTCCAGTATTTACCTGCCGAGTCAAACACCGGCATGTTCGGGGGCAATTCCAACTGGCGTGGGCCAATCTGGATGCCGGTAAATGCCCTCATACTCCGTGGACTGTTGAATCTCTATCCGTTCTACGGCGACGAGTTCAAGGTCGAATGTCCAACGGGTTCGGGAAACTACATGACGTTGTTCGAGGTCGCGAAAGAAATTGCTCGCCGGTTGTCGAGTATGTTCCTCCGCGATGCGAGTGGTAAGCGTCCCGTCTATGGGGGCTCGGCGAAATTCCAGGATGATCCGCATTGGCGGGACTACATCCTCTTCTATGAATACTTCCATGGCGATAACGGAGCTGGTCTCGGTGCCAGCCACCAGACTGGGTGGACGGGGATCATCGCTCGCACGATGGACTCGTTCGCACGCATGAACCAGGAAGACGCCCTCAAAACTGCAAAAGGCTCGCTTACCGCGAAAATGACACGACATCAGGTGGCCGGAGAGTAAATGACGGTCTCAAGGTGAAGGACTCACCTGCGAAACACAAGGAGTAGAGCGTGAATCGTAACGTGAAGGTCGTCGCGATAGTTCTGGTCATCACAGTTGTGGTAATGATCGCAGGCTAATTTCGCCTGGGAAACGTATGCACGCCGCCCTGGTACCGTCAGTTGCGCGGATGGTCCGCACCGCACGATCGAGCTACGCGATTTCACGACCCGATATTGGACTTACTCCGTGAAGCTGGAACCACTGTCGCCGACAAGTCAGCGCTTTCAGCGGAGCTGGGTCCGGCGTTCGCGGTGAAGTTTCAGTCGGATCAGTCAGTTGAGACGGCCTACCATGTGGCACCAACCAAACAGTCGTGTTATTACCTGCGGGAATAATCAACATCCAAAAAGTGATTGGACGGCAGCGACTCTGCCGATTAGTTTGAGCCAAAAGCAGCAACCTGACGGATGCTGCTGGAGGCACCAAATGCCGAACGCACCTGATGCTAATCGCCAACTCCGGCGGCCATCTCGGTGGAGATTAGCAGGCTCAACCCTCACCGCTATTACGATTCTCCTCTTAGTTCCACTCGCAGCCCACGCCCAAGGCGGCTCCATTTGATACGGGGTTCACCGCCCTGCAGACGCTCTTCACCGGCGCAGTTGCCAAAGTCGCCAGCCTTATCGCCATTGTCATTGGCGGATATCAGTTTGCGCATGGTGAGCCCGGCGCAAAGAAGGCGCTTGCCGGCGTCGCTGCAGGAAGCGGCATAGCTGTGCTTGCCGCGAATGTCCTTACCTGGCTGTGGGGTGTCTAGCTCACCACAGCGGCGTAATCCTGTTCCACCATTCCGACCTAATTGAGTAGAGGGGCTTTCGTGCAGGAAATAAATCTTAAACGTCGCAATCGCGTCTTCAAGAGCTTGCATAAGCCCCTCACCTATCTTGGCGTGGAGCGGACCCTCTTCTATTTCGTCTGTGTCGGAGCCGTCGGCGTCTTCAATCTCTTCGAAAGCCTCCTAGCTGGGATCATCGTGTTCATCGGTGGGCACGCGTTTGGCCGCTGGATAACCGGGGCTGATCCAGCCATGTTGCGCATTCTTGCGCAAAGCGAGCGCTTTCGCCCGCGCTATGACGCGGCCAAGCAGGAAATTCCTGCCGTCGAGGTGCGCTAGTGCTCCGTATCGACCGTATTCTCAAGCCGTGGAACGAATCGGGAGCGCTCAACGCCCAGATCAACCTCTATGGATTCTGGAACGACGAAGTGTTCCTCACCAAGAGCGGCGATCTGGGAATCGTGCTCCGTGTCCGTGGCGTTGATTACGAGAGCCTGGATCAGGCGGCCCAAGAGTATGCCGTCAAACGGCTCGAAGCTGCTTTGAAGATCTTCGGACCCGGCTTTCACGTCTATCAGTACCTACTTAAAACGAACCGGCCCAACATTCCGTTCGAGTCGTCCGACGACCCTGTTGTCCAAGCGGCGATCGATCAACGTCAAGGATTCTTTAGCCGCAAACTCGACCAACTGTTCGCAGTCGAGATCTTCTACGCGATCGTCATTGAAGGGACGCGATCTAAAACCGGTGTCGCAGCCGCACTCGCACAACTGCCGACTGACCCCCCGGGCTGGCCTACGAGAGCTAAAGGCACAATTCTCCAGCGACAAGCTGAAAATCCTATTGCGCGAACAAATCGAAGCAGACCTGCTCCGCCTTGAACGCCTGAGCCGGGCCACCGTAAGCCGCATCCGACCCGCCTCAAGCTCAACCAGATCCGCATGCTGGAACCCGCCGTGCCCGTGGTGCGCTATGAGTTGCCCTCTCCCGGCGACCTGCTCCACATCGACATTAAGAAACTGGCGCGCATTCACAAGCCCGGCCATCGCCTCACCGGCAATCCCCAGGATGAAACTCGCGGCGCCGGCTGGGAGTTTCTTTATGTCGCCATCGACGACCACTCCCGCATCGCCTTCACCGCTCTGCTGCCCGATGAAAAAGCCACGTCCTCCAGCAGCTTCCTCCGCCACGCCGTGGCCTACTTCGCCCACCTCGGCATCCCGGTCCGGCGCGTCATGACCGACAACGGTCCGTGCTTCTGTTCCACCCTCTTCGCCCAAGCCTGTGCGAACCTCCAACTCCGACATACCCGCACTCGCATCTACACCCCACGCACCAATGGCAAAGCCGAGCGCTTCATCCAAACCGCCATTCGCGAGTGGGCCTACGCCCGTCTTTATCAGAACTCGGCCGAACGCCTTCGCTATCTGGCTCCTTGGATCCATCAGTACAACTGGCATCGACCGCATACTGCCCTTAACCAAAAACCACCCATCAGTCGCTCCGGTCTCGATGTCGATCACAACTTGTGTTCCCGAGGTTTCTACCACCTGAATTTGAACCGGACGGGCATCTGAAGTTTCTGCGGTACTAAGAGTGCCGGTATACACGGAGCCGTGCTCGGTTTTCACCAGAAGCAATTGCTTGCTCTCCAGATGCTGCACCTTCGACCATTGAACTGAGCTTGTTCCCAATATGTATTCGATGTCGAGGTAGAGCACGCCTTCGCTGAGGCCCTTAATCTCGCCAGTAAGGTGATCGCCATTCTTCATCACCACGACGTCAGTTTTTGTTCGCGCAACTAGAGGAGGAGCAATAAGGAGTACAAAGGTCAGGGCCAGCGCTCGCGCTGTCATGTTCCGTGGTTTCTTCATGATCACGTCATCGTTCTCCAACTCAGAAAGTAGGCGGTGCTCTCCGTTATTTCGGTTTTCCCAACCAGGAGTACTGCCAAGCAACCGAGACGTTCTGGTAGTTGCCGCCATACCGTATGTACGTGCCATCGCTGTAGCTGAATTTCAGAGACTGATGTTTCGTAATTGGCACGGCGAGTGTGGCGCCAAGCCGAGAATTTGTTTGCCGCGTCTGAGAGTTTGGTACGCCATTCAGGCTGGTTTTGCCGCCGAACCAGAAATTTCCGTCAAGAGAGACCCATAGGCGGGGCTTAAAGCTGCGGCTCAGGTGGCCTTCGACAGCCCCGATTGGATTTTGCGATTGGGTCCGGGTGCCCGGATAGTAGACATTGCGCGACCAGAAGTCGGAATTCGTGGTGAAGAACCAAACCCCAAAGTATCCATCGAGTATCCAGTTGCCCCAGCGTTGGGAGTAGCCAAATTCGGGTTTGAAACCCCAACGGTTCGCGCCCCAGTTAATCAGTTTCGTCGGATCGTACTGACCAGTTGGAGCCGCCACCTTAAGACTGGCACCCAACAGGAGCTTCTGCTTCCATTTCACGAATTCATCCGGCGGCATGGCCGGGCCGCCCTTCAGGTTCACCGAGAAGCGATAGGCCGAATCCAGAAGGCCGGAACGGTAAAGGTGTCTCTCCGCCCCCAGAGTCGTTCCCTGAAGATTACCTACTCCATAAGGCAAAGAGGCAACGACATTAGCGGAGTGTCCAAAGAGACTGAACCCATGGTAGTAGCTGAAGATCGGCACGCTGTAGGTTCCGGTAGCTCCACTAACGGGAAGGGCGCCGTTATAATCAATGCTGCCGTGGTAGAAGGACCAGGTCAGCGTGACTGCATTGGAATGCAACGGCGTGATGACGTAAGCCCGCGGCGAGAGGTCCTGCGCACTCGCCACTTCTAGACAAGCCAGCCCGAGGACAGCCAGCCCGGCGAACTTGAAAGAATGTCGCATTCTCGATTCAGCACCGCGCTCACCTTAGCAACACATCCGCACGTGGATTACAGCAGGAAGTCCAGCCCTGCTCCCTTCGCCGGCTCCGTCGTCAAGCGTCCAGAACGAATGGCCGCTCGAAAAGTCTCGTAGTCGCGTTCAGCCTGGTCAGCGTAAGCTTCCGAGTATTGCGCTAAGGCATCGTCGAACTGATCGGTCGATCCCAAGTATCCGGCAATCATTACTGCATCGCCCGACTTGGCATGGGCTCGCGCCAGGGCCCAGCCGCACATGGTGGCATACCCAACTAGTGTGCTGGCGCGGAAGGTTTCAACTTCGGCAGAGACCTTCATATCGCGGAACTGTCTGATGTAGTAATCGTGCCCCTTAGTGCGCGCCCATCCAAGGAAGATGTCGCTTGCAGCTTGCATGACATGTATCCCCTCCACCACGCGGTAACCCTGATTCGAGTAGCGGCTCTTGCCGCGCGGAGGCTCCAGCACCGACCTGCGCGCCTCCTTGAATTGAAGGAAGAGCGGATCGTCTTCATCGGCCATGAGCAGCGAAAGGTAGCATCGCGTTCCCACGCTGCCCACTCCAACAACCTTGATTGCGGCATCCTGAAAGCGATAGCGCTCGTACAACCTTCGTCGATCAGCTTGCAAGGAATTCTTGTACTCCTCGGTGAATTTCAGGCGCTGCTTTTCAAAGTCAGGCGCGAACTCGTCGAAATGGTAGATGACCGGCGGATCGTCCTTAATCTTCCGGCGCCCGTCCGATACTGCCGTGAGCTTGGGAACTACAGCCTCAGAGTTTCGTGAATGGGCCTGCTTGCGCTTGGCCGATAGACGTGCTGACATATCCGGATCTTTCCGGAAATGTTCTTTCAGCGCTTCGTAGTTGACTTGTGCGTACCAGGTTTGGAGCACCGTCATTTCGGCGAACTCCGCCATCCGCTCGCGATACGACGCCGCGGCTGCTCGAACTGCCTCGTCCGCAATGGACTTGGAAAAGCTACGGTCCCTTGCTGCCAGTACCAGGCTGGCCCCCAGCCGCTTGATGTCCCATTCCCATGGACCAGGGAAGGTCTCATCAAAGTCGTTGATGTCGAAGACCAGCACTCGTTCGGGCGAGGCAAAGCCGCCAAAGTTCGCCAGGTGGCAATCGCCGCACGCCTGCACCGTGATACCCGACACTCGCGCATGCGCCAGGTCCCGCGCCTGAATGATGGCTGCTCCGCGATAAAACGTGAAAGGTGACACCGACATCCTCTGATATTTGACTGGGATCAGACCCGGAATTCGATCGGCATCCGACTCCTCAAGGAGCTTGACTATGTCTTGTGACTTGGGGCGAGCTTTCCATTCGGCCTGGGAAGCGCGAGGGCACTTTTCGCGAAGGGCTTTCCCTTGCTTGCGTCTTTCGGCCTTGGACAACGCGGCGGTGGTTTGCATTTTCATTTTCCTTTCGGTAGCTCTCTCTCTATTTCCCTAGTCACCGCGCTCAGAACAAGAGCTTCATAGAGTCCCGAATGACAGTGTCGAAGGGGATCGCAGCAATCACGACCGGAATTCCCGGAGTTGCGATAATGAGCGCGTATAGATCGACGCTCCCGACCGGGATCACGCGAATGGTGTTGATGTTGTTCACCACACCGTAGAGATCTGTGGTGGTGGAGAAGTCAGGGACGGTCAGAACATCTTCATCCAGGCTGTCGGCCCGATGGAGCCACTTCTTCTCAAACTGCTCGCCCACGGCGCGAGCGAAGGCCCCATAACGCAACATGGCATGGCGCCGCATCCGCATTAGAGTGCCGGTGAAAAGGAAATAGGGCGCCACACAGACCAGAAGCACGACCGCAATCAGGATTATGGGCAAATGGCGAAATACAACCAGCTTTTGTCCATCGTGAAGGATCCGATTGGCGACAGCGCCCGCCAGCCCGACTCCCAGGCAGAAGGCGAAGGGCAGCTGTCCACGTAACGCGCCTTCGAGAAATCCTAGACCTCCTAAGCCATCGGGGTGAGCAGCTACCAGTTGAAGGTTCAGGCGCGTGGTTGACCGCAGAAATCGCAACCAGAGCAGCTGCCGCCAAAGCCATAGAAGGATCAGATAGATGACGACGGGATAGCTGACAAATGCGGCCCACGTACCAGCAGGCGACATAAACCGCAAGCCTCCGCGACCCTTCCACCAAGCCGTGAATTCAACGCCGGTGGGACTCAAATAACGATCCAGGCAAATCACCGTTCCGTAAACCAGTGCAGCGATCAGGATTCGAGCGAACCAGGAATTCCGGAGCTCGTCGTTAGTAGTCCAGTCGTCATGAAACTTGGAGTACTGGTCACGAGGGACAAGGAATGACTCAATATGTTTGGCAACCTGACTGCGCCGTTCGTGCAGAGCAGGCGCAGACAAGATCAGCACGGGAACGATGATGAGAAAGCGAGATTGCGTGGCATAGTCCGTCAAGAAAGAAGGAAATGCACCGCCGCCATGGAGTGCCGAAAGGATCGCTAATGGCACCCAGGCGACCGCGACTGCCACCGCGGTCCATGCGAGGGTTTGCGAACTCGCGTTGCGAAAGAGATCAAGAAACACTTGAGGGCTGGTGTTTGAAGACCGGTCAGGCAGGGCAAAGTTGGATTGTCGAGACAATTTCTCTGACCTCCTAGTTTGACGCGGCATCGCCCCGCACCTTGACCTTTTGGCCGGGACCCAGGTGGAAGTTGAAAATCGGACTCACTTCAAAGCCGAGGATCAAGCCTGGATTGGGCACTCCGGACGGCCTGGCGGCTGCGCCTCCAGCCTCGATGGACATGCTCATCGGTTGTTTTCCGATTCTCACTACCTTGCCAACCTGCATGCCTAACGGGATCGTCGGTGCGCCGCCATTCTCCCAGTTGAACGAGAAGTTGTAATCCGTCATCCCGACATACCATCCATCCTTCAGGTTGAACGTAAATGTGGGGGTAATGATCATCTGGTTCACGCCCGGGCGATTGGGCGAGCCGGCATAGGAAATCGGATTCTGTACGATCGCCCCAAGGGTGAGGTTCTTGATGCCGGTATAGATCAGCGCGGCCGACGGACCGATCTGGTACTTTCCCGCACCAAGCACATTCGCGGAGGCAGTGGGAAGTACCAGGGCTGGCCCAAAGCCCCATCTGCCCCAGGACTGCTTGATCGTGACCAGGTCGAAAACCTGCAAATCTCCCGTGCCCGTTACGCCTGTCGTTCCCGACTCGCAGCCTATGCACCCCACCGGGGGAGCAACACCCGGAGTTGAGCTAACCATTGGAAACGTGATCTTCACCAGTTGCACAAAGGGGAAGGATTGGAAGGGACCAATGGGAAGGACTGGTTGCATCTGCAAGGAGTTGAGTGCGCCCTTAAAACCGGGAAAACTTGGAATAAGAATATTGCGAAACTGGATGAAGGTGACTGGAGCAGCCGGGTTGTTGACCTGGTTGGCCAATTCCTGTGCGGAAACTGATGCGCCACCCTGAGCGGCGGGCGGCGGTTGACCCGATGTTTGAGTTGCTGTGTCGGGTGATTTAGCTTCACCTGCAGTCGCCCCGTCCTGCGCCAATGCCACTATGCCGGGCAGAAGAATGACGGAAAGGAATAAGAGCAGGTTGCGTTTCACCATTTCTAGTCTCCGTAGCTCCTTTGCTGGCGCCGATGCCTGCGAACGTTGACTTCCCGGTAAGCTACCTTTACACACGAAAATTCGGGAGGTTCGCTGGTATTCCGGCAGTCCAGATTGCAGATCGCGCCGATCGGCTTGACCATGGCGTGGTAGCGTGGCGTGGTTCCCGGATACACCGGCAGCGGTGATAACGGATTATTGATGGTGCTCATGCTGTCGTCTAACCACTGCCTCCAGCACCAAGCTGAAAGCGATTCAGGCTGGGGAGCGAGGAAGGTCGTGCTACCTTCCTCGTCTCCGACCTCAGTTGTGCGAACTATCTCAAGTCCGCGTAGTCAAGTGCTCGCCCCCTCAGAGCCGGGACCTTGTCTAGTGCGCTCCCATGGTCTTCGGAATCTTCATGGGATCGTAGGGCAAGGGGTTTTCCGGGTTCTGTAGATTCGGGATCATGTCGTTCGAGGCTCCGCCCGGGAATCGTTTCAAGCTCGGATACTTGACGATGGACTGGTTGAACTCCGAGAGCGGAATATCCAACAGCGAGATGGCCCAACCATTGTCCATGCCGGCGTAGCGGCCCGGTGAGGTGGTCGGATTGCGTGTTGCCACGGCGCCGTTGAACGTCATGTCGTATTTCTCAAACGGATCCATCGTGAGGTTGTACGTGGAACCGATGGCACCGAGGTCCAGCGTTGGACCCAGCCAAGTGTCTTTCGACGAGTAGAGCAGCTTCCACGCGATGTTCAGGTCGGGATTATTCTTGTCGCCAGCCTCGTCGTAGCGCATACCCAGGAACTTCTCGCCATCGGTATAAATCCATCCCCTGCGGGCCGAATGTTTGGTCTTGCCGGTCACATAGGCGGTGTTGTCTATGCCGTCGAAGTAGATGGGCTTTCCGTTGTTATCTTTCCATTCCCCGTGGGGCGGCGGTGTCAGCCCAGCCATGGTGGCAGCCGTCGGCCACACATCCATATGCGACATCATTTCGTCGAGGACCAGCCCCGCCGGAATTCTGCCCGGTGCCCACATGATGCCGGGCACGCGGAAAGCGCCTTCAAAGCCCGTTCCTTTTTCGCCGCGGAACGGAGTAGTACCGGCGTCGGGCCATGCGTCCTGCCACGCGCCATTGTCAGACGTGTGGATGACGATGGTATCGGGTGCCTCGGCTCGGATGGCGTCCATGATGCGGCCGATGTTGGAGTCCATTTCGATCAGTTTGTCTGAGTAGTTGCCAAGGTGCGACTTGCCCACGAACGCCTTGTTCGGGCTGGTCGGCTGGTGCATGCCCATGAAGTTCACGCTCATGAAGAACGGCTTGCCATCCTTCGCGTGCTGCTTGATGTAGGCGACCGCTGAATCCGTCTGCCGGACGTCAAAGTCGGCCAGGTTTTCCAGGGTGATTTTCTCTCCGTTATTGCCTTTCACCGCCGGCTGGCCCGCCTTGCCTTCCCATTCGTACTGGTTCACGACTTTCTGATACATCGCCCAATATTCCTCGTTGTACTTCGGGAACCAGGGATGTGCGTTTTGCGCGGTGTCTTCATAGGCGTAGACACCGGGGTAGTAGGCGGCGTATTGCTTCATCTCGTCGAAGCCGTGCTCGATGGGATAAAACTTAGGCACGTCGCCAAGATGCCATTTGCCGGAGAAGTAGGTTTGATAACCGTTGTTCCGGAAGAACTCGGCGATGGTCGGCGTCTCCGCCCGGAGGCCGTTCGCGTCGCCGGGAACGACTACGACCGACAGCGCTGTGCGGATCGGGATGCGCCCGGTCATGAACGAGGAGCGGCCCGCCGTGCAACTGGCCTGGCCGTACCAACTCGTGAACATCGCGCCTTCCTTGGCCATGCGGTCGATATTGGGCGTGGGATGCCCAAGAGAGCCCCCTCCGAAGTAAACGCCGTAGTCGCTCCAACCCACGTCGTCGCTCATGAGCATGACGACGTTGGGCTTTTTGTTTTGTGCCACAACAGGAGTCGCGCCGACGGCGACTAATAAACTCGACGCGGCGATCGCTCCCACCGTAAGTTTTCGAACACTTGCACCTAGGTCCATGTGATCTCCTTGTTTGATTAGGGTGTTTCGCCCTCTGAGGAAAACTGCGAGACGAATCCACGGCCAGCCAGCGCCGCATCTATCGCCGGAATCAAGTCACTATTCATGAGTTCTTTCACGACGTAACCCAGTCCGCCCGCGGCAAGGCAACTGGCCAAAATCTCTGCGTCCTCGTGAACCGTGAGGAAAACGATCTTTGCTGGGTTGTGCCGCTTCTTCAGCTCACGTGCAACTTCTATTCCGCTCATGCCTGGCATCGAAACATCCAGGACGATGAGATCGGGATCGTGCTTGAGTGCGGCTTGCACCGCAGCTCGCCCATCGGAAACCAAACCAACGACATCGAATGACTTCCCCAATAACGCTGATACGGCCTTCAAAATGCGTGCGTGATCATCGGCCACGAGTACCCGTTTTTGAGTCATGGAAGGCTGCTCCCTGGTTGGTCGGCTAGTGGCGGTGAATCCGAATTTCGGAGCATGCTCCGCCCTCAGCCATCAGTGGCTTGGAATCTTGTTTCACTAGCGCATTTCTGGAGTTACTAATCCACCATGCGCCCGCTCGAAGCGGGTGTCTATTGTCAGAACTACCAATCCGGAGAGAATTCTTGGTGGCGACTAACTGGAAGAGATAAGTTTGTGTTTGATGGCGTACTGGACTAGATCAGCATTACTCTTTAGTTGTAGGAGCTCCATTACCGCGTACTTGTGAGCCGCTACGGTCCTTACCGTGATCTTCAGCGCGTCGCCAACTTCCTTCATGGAGTGGCCTTCCGCCAACAACTGAATCACCTCGCGTTGCCGGGGAGAGGGTTCCGGCATATGCTCCCGATTGCGCGGGTCACGCAGAGCAATCGCGGTCAGACCTTCTGCGGCGCTGGGAGTTACGTACGAACCGCCCTTCAATACCTCGTCAAGTGCATCGATCAGCTCAGAAGCTGCAGCCTCCTTCAAGAGAAACGCAGAAGCGCCGCAACGGAAAGCCTCTCCCACAAGATAAGGATCTTCATGCTGCGTCATGAAGATAAGCTTCGTTCCGGGCATCTTGGCTTTGAGTTGTCGGCCAGCGTCGAGGCCGTTCAGGTGGGGCATCGTAATGTCCAGCACAATAATGTCTGGAGTCAGTTCAGCGGCGGCTTTCAGAAGTGCACGTCCATCGTTCACGGTACCCACCACTTCGCAACGAGGCTCCAAAACCTTCTTCAGCGCATCCGCCAACATGCGATGATCATCAGCCAGCAGTACCCGTGGACGAGTCATGATTCTATTTCTTCTTCCGCCAGTGCTGTTACGTGCTCTGCCGCCATTGCGGTGGACAGAGGTATTTCGGCGAGAACTTCTGTTCCTCGCATGGGCCCCGAGACAATCGAGAGTTTGCCGTCAACCAGCCGAAGCCGTTCGCGCATACCGACTAACCCAATTCCTGAACCCAGATCCTTCACTGCAGGGTTAAATCCCTTGCCGGTATCCGAGACGCGAAGACGGAGGCTATTACCGCTGGCGCTCAGTTGAACTTGAGCGCTGTTGGCAGCGCTGTGCTTGACTACGTTGTTCAACCCTTCTTGGGCGATCCGGAATAAGCAGAGTTCTACATCCTTCGTGAGGTGTCGGGGGAAGTCGTGTTCCACGAAATGAACTTCGATCTTGTACTTCTTGGTGATTTCGTCGCAGAGGCCGCTGAGGGCCGGAACCAGACCCACGAGGTCTAGCCTGCTGGAATGCAGTTGGTGAGAAAGAGACCGCATGTCCGCGGAAATCTCCTTGGTCTCTTTTAATAGCTGTAATGTCCGGGCCCGATCCTCAGCTTGCAAAACAGGAAGGTTCTTCTCCAATTGAGTAAGCTCAATGCTTTGAACTGCCAGGCGCTGGCTGAAGTCGTCGTGAAGCTCACGCGCGATGCGGGCGCGTTCCTCCTCCTGAGCGTGTATCAGGTGGCCGCCCAGCCTTCGGAGGTCTGCCGTTGCAGCCCTTTTTCGGGCACGCTGCCACAGTAGTCCTGCGATCAGCATAGCCTGTAAGAGGATAAGCACAACCGCAGCGATGATGTACCTTTCGTAACGACGCCAAAATGAAGGCTGACGAAATAGAACGATGGCGCCAGCAGGAAGCGCGGACTCGGGAACGTTCCACTGGACAAGCTCGCGCCAGTCAACCGTGAGGTGGGTTCCCGAATCGTGAACCACCGGAATGTTGTCAGCCTTTTCCCCGGAAAGGATTCGCGCCGCAATCCCGGCAGTTTTCGACGTCTGCTCGCCCCAGTCATAGAACGAGCCACCAATGCCGCCATGACCAAGGCAGTAGTTCTGGAAGATGCAATACGTAGGGAAACGCTGCCCGATGGCAGCTACCGTGTCATACACCCCAACTTCGGGCTGTGACGAATCCCTGGGCATGACGATAAAAAGAACCACGGTGTGCGGAGGGAGGGAGGCGACTTGCTTGAGGATGTCCGTATTGCCCAGACCTACGATCTCGATCAGCATCACCTTTTCTGCATACGGACCGAACTGGTTGCGAACTGCAGCCCGCCAAAATCTCTCAAACTCCGAGCTTCCCGCGACCACCGCGAGATTCTCTGTACCGGGATGCAGTTTGAAAGCCAGTTCTAGCGTCTCGCGAATACCCACGGAAACGGTAACTCCGGTTACACCGGGAGGAAGTTGCTTCCCGTCCACTCTGCTGGCATGGACATATGAGAATATGATCGGCACGCCGGGGAATAACTCATCGCGATGCCGCAAGGCGAACTGATACGACGAATACACTGCGGTGATGACGACATCCAACTTCACGCCACTGAGTTCGCTGCGCAAGTTTTCACTCAGACTGTGGTCGTAGTTGGCGTCTTCCAGCCCTTGTGCCTCCAGGTAATGCACATAGAAGTTCACCGGCGAATTGACACGAGACCGAATCGCAGCCTTGAGATTTTCGACCGGATCAAAGAGGCTACGGTCCGAGAAGCTATACAGGACGAGCACGTTCTTTGGCGGTCCGGAATCGACAGCCTGAGCCAGGCAACCAGGTAGAAGAATGGAAGCAGAAAGTACGAGGAGCCCACCAGCTATCCAGCCGCAACGGGAGTGTGAGCCGGTTCCGCGATGTCGTATCTCTTCCGTTCGACACCTCAAATGAGAGTCCGAAGACGCAGACAACCAACGTCTTTCCGCCTCACTGCATGGAAAGACCCGGCTGTCACATGTTTGGCAGTGTGGCTCGAGTAAGCGGCTTCCCCTTAATGAAAGCAGGGCAGCGAACAATAGGCAGTGACATACGTCACAATACCGTTCTGGTTGCAAGGGAGAACTTGATCACTCAAGCACCGTTTGGGAGAACCCGAGCGGCACTATCCAGCCGCTGACCTTGAGATCAGCCGCAAATCCCACGGGTATTCACGGTGCGAAACGATTTTCAGCCGCCGAGACTCTTCGTACGCAGAATTCAGGAGCACGTTAAACGTTTCAGGAACGATCGCGGAAGGGACGCGCAGCAAAGCCGAGCGTTTGGAAGCTAGCCATCGATCGCCGAGGGTTCTTGTTAGAGTTTCATCCTCTGTCCAGCTTTCGTTGAGATCGGTTGGAGACAATGCCTCGATGGAGATGTCGTCCGGTGCTTCCACTTTCAGCAATCGGTACGATTTGGGAAGTCGTATCGGAATGAGTTCCAAGTGAACAAGCACCTCCAGGAGTGCCCCAGAGACGCTCTCGGCCAAGTACACGATCGGGCGGCCTTGCGAATGCCAGCGGGCCGATGTCTCCAATCCGCCCCTTCCGTCGAGCGTTCGATGATTGCTGATTCGCCACAGGAACATCAGGCAAACATGCCTTGATCAATTTGAATGAGCATCTGTTCAACCAAGCGACCGCCGGCCTCAGTGGCAAGCATTTGAATAGGCGTCCGACCCTCAAATCTACGCTTGGCAGTGCGAAGCCAGTCCAATGCCGACTGCTGATCGCCCATCACAGACTGAGCTCTGGCAAGAATTTTGGCGGTGCGGATCGCTCGTTCCGACTCTTCTTTGGAAAGCGACTGACGGCGGCTCTTGCGGTGTTTCCAGGTTCGCAACGGTATGATGACGTCGAATACTTCGTTGCGGGTGAGGCCCCGGTCGATCAGATGATTGATCACTCTGGTGGGCAGACCGGCCTCAACCAGACGAACGACATTCTGTTCTGATCCGGGGTCCGTACCCAACCAGTCCTCGAAGTATCGATTCAGGGTTTTTGCGGTGGATGTAGCCATCGTCTTGCCTCTAGTACATGATGCCACAGAAATAGCGGCAGGATGTACCTTAATCGCGGTACAAGAACGGTACAAGTTCCGTGTGTTCCTTAGCGTTCTTTTCGGTTACTTACGGGACATTGCAGAGCGACCGCTGCCTTGTAAGTACTGTGTTTTCAGATAACTGAGCGCCCTTTCACGGCGGTAACACGGGTTCAAATCCCGTCGGGGACGCCAAATCTTTTCAGAGACTTAGAGCAAAAGAGCCGATTTCTTATGGGCACAAAAGGGAACAGCAGAACGGCTAAATCCACTCCGTTCCGCCGTTCCAAAGCCACATTTCCCAAGGCCAACTTCCCGGTGGCCCGTGATCGTAACACGACGATCACACCGTCACCGAGGGGATCCATAAACTGATCAAGTCAGAATTCGATGCGCGCTTGAAACGCAATCATCCGGGGGCTGCTGTCGCCGCCCAATCCGACGCCGAGCAACCCGGTCGGAGGCGACGTGGTGTAGGTCAGCGCGCCGAAGCCCGTCTGGGTTGACGGGTTGCCGGGCACACCTGCCAGCACGTTGCTGGGGAGTCCGAAGTTGGGATGGTTGAATACATTGAAGAATTGCGCGTCGAAACGCAGTTTCACCCGTTCCGTAAGTGGGAACCACTTGGTGACGTAAAGATCGCTCCAGAAGAAGTCGGGCCCGCGCAAGGCATTGCGCGCGAGGTTCCCGAACTGGCAATTCTGCGCTGTGTCGCCGCCGTAGCAGGTTCCCGAGGAAGGATCGACGGCTGAAACGAACGCGTCAGGATTGAGCCACTGAATCGTACCCGGCTGCGTGACGCCGGGGATGTTGCAGTGGCGGCAGTAGGGATCGGCGCCGGGCACGATGCTGGCGAACTGCGGTCCGCTGCCTTGCACGATACCGTTGCCATTTGCTGCATAGGGTGTGCTCAACACCGAGAACGGTACACCACTGTGCCAGAAGACAGTGCCGGAAATCTGCCACCCGTTCACGATGTATCCCAATTCACGCTTCGGCACTTTGAACGGCAACTGATAGGTGTATTGCGCGGTGAGGTTGTGGCGAATGTCGTAGTCGCAGTTGCCGTAGTCGCGTGCCAACTCTCCCGGCAGAGGCGAAAGGATTCCGCCCGCGGAAAATTGCAAGAACCCTCCGTTGGAAACCGTATCGAGGCAATGGCTCCAGGTGTAGTTGATCTGGCCCTGGAAGCCGTGGCTCATGCGCTTCATGGCGGTCAGCTGCAGGCCGTTGTAATGGCTGTTGGCGCCCGTCGAGAACTGCGTCACCGCGCCGAATCGAGGGTCGGTTGGTTCGCCGTACGGAAATGGCGTGAAACAGCCGGGGCAGACCGTCTGGTATCCGTTGACTTGCGTGAGATAGGGCTGGTTCACCGCGCGCGTGCCGACATATTGCACCTGCAGGCTTGCGCTGTTTCCCACCTGATGCTCGATGCCCAAGCTCCACTGCATGAAGTACGGGGCATGGAGCGTGCCATCCGGAACGGCGGTCATGGCAACGGGAGGAAGGCAAGTCGCGGAATTGGAGAGCGGCGATGCGCAGGAGAGTACACCCTGCGTGAACCCGGTGGTGAATCTCTGATTGGCCGCGATGGTAGCATCGACAGCACTATTGGGAACGCCGGGCGCGATGGCTGTGCCGCCGACGCTGCCCAGCAAACCACCCTGAAATGTCTGTACGTATGGCGGGTTCATTCCGACCAGATCGGCGACGCTGCCCGGCAGGATGTCGCTGAAAACACCGAAGCCGGTGCGCAGGACGGTATTGCGCTGTAACTGCCAGGCAAATGCCATTCGGGGTTGCAGAATCGCCGCCGGAGTGGACGCAAAGAGATTGCCCAGGCCGGTCTGGATGACCTGGTTCAGCGGCTGATTGACATCGTGCGCGATGGAATAGAACGAGCCATCCAGCCGCGCCACTTGGTAATGCGGATTAAGCGGGTTGGAGTTGTAGGTGTCGCGCAGGCCGAAAGTCCAGGTGAGCGATGGGCTGAGCTTCCATGTGTCCTGCGCGTAGAAATCGAGATTGAGGAAATTAAACGGTTCATTCGCCGCTGTCGGGAAGGTCTTGCTCGCGGTCGAAGCTACGCCGTAGATAAACTGCGGCAGCGTCGCATAGGTCACGGTGGGAACGGTTCCCTCGCCGAAGTCATAGTCGTTGAGACGGAAGATGCGGATGTTGGTGCCGAACCGCAACTCGTGCGCGCCGTGACTCCACGCCAGATTGTCGTTGATAAAGAAGCGCGTAGCGCGCCGTCCCTGCAGCCAGGTGTTGTCGAGGCCTCCGATGGTGGTGAAGGGGGCGTTGGCGCCGATGCCTTGCAGCACGATGGGGAAAGCGGCCAGCGTCTGCTGAAAGTTGCTGGGTGCGAAGAGACTTTCATACCAGGAGAACGCAGGGTTGAAGTAGTTCACCAGGTTTTGCGAGAACACATGCGTGTAGCCTGCTGCGAAGGAATAAAGAGGCTGCGACGAGATGGAATTGAACAGCGGATTGATGGGGTCGGTGTAGGCTGCCTGCAATCCGGTGTCGGCCTGAAAGCGGAACCACGCCGTGTTATTAGGGCTGACGTTGTAATCGATACGAGCGGTCTGCACTTGTTCGTGATCGTCGCTGGAATGCGAAACTCCTTTACGATTGGCGCAACCGTTGCCGTTCGGTGGGCTGCCTGAAGCGGGCGATCCGTTGGAGTTGAACGGGCAGCCCAAAACTGCGAGGGGCGTGCCGTTGGTGTCGTTGTAGAGCGAAAACATCTTCTGGTAGAACGGCACAAGTTGTGGTGACGGCGCATAGTGCGAACCGGTCACGGAATCCGTCCCGCCCCGCGGGAGCTGCTGCAGCACGTATTGCTGGAAAGCGGCGGTCGGCACGGTCACCGTCGAGAAAATCGGCAGCGCGATGCGCACCCACTCACTATCGAAAAAGAAAAACAGCTTGTCATGAATGATGGGGCCGCCCAGGCTTCCTCCGAAGTGGTTCATCACCGAACCCGGCTTCTGATTGCCTGAGGTGGCATTGAGGAAGTAGTCGGACGCGTTCAGGACCGCTCCGTTCCACAGTTCGTAGAGATTGCCGTGAAATTGGTTGGTGCCGGACTTGGTGACATAGTTGACCTGCGACGCTCCATACCTGCCCTGGTCCACGGAATAGGAGAGCGTGTTGACGGTCACCTCGGAAATTGAGTTGAGGCCGAGCACAAGATTGGTGGAAAGACCGCTGTTGAGATTGGTGAGCGGGTCGTTGGTCTCCAGGCCGTCAACGATGTAGCCATTGGAAAGTGCGGGCAGGCCGTTGAACTCCACATTGCCATAACCGTTGGTGCCGCCAACGAAGTCATTGCCACTGCCCGCAGTGTTGATGAGCGCTCCCGGAGCAAACTGCAACGGGTAGGTCAGGTCGCCACCGGGGTTGGGAAGATCTTCGAGCGCGGGCGCACTCAGGGTCGTGGTGGTGTTGGCATTTTCGGTGTTAAGGATGGCTGCTTCGGAGGTGACCTCGACCGTCTGTCTGGCCTGCGCTACCTTCAGAGCGAGGTTGACGGTCTGCTTCTGTCCCAGACCTGCAATGACGTTATTCGCCAGTGCGGGCTCGAATCCCTGCGCTTCAGCATGGACGGAATAGCTGCCCGGCGGTAATTGCGGGAAATTGAAGCGGCCAGCTTCGTCGGTCTTTGCAGTGCGCTTCAAACCGGTGTCACGGTTGATAATCGTGACGGTCGCACCCGGAACCGCCGCGCTGGTGGAGTCCGCGACCTGGCCGAGAATAGCACTGGTAGTTTCGCCCTGCGCCCAAGCCAGGGAGGAAGCCAGCAAGATGACAACCGCGGCCAGGAGCGTGAGGTGACGCAGCTTGTGCAGGGCCGGCGCAACGCTCGAATTCACTATGTGTCCCCTGAACTTAAGAAACGACGAGGAGGGTCGTCGTTCGTCTCAAATCATGGTACACCATAATTCGTTAACTGCAATTAACAAGCGACGAATATTATGCTTTGGAAAGCCATATCTTCTCCGCTGCGGCGGCGCCCAGTCGAATCGCGCGCTTGCCCACGGAAAGGGAGACCGTGCCGTCGTAATTTCGGGCTTCGACTGTTACATGCACTCCGGGACGAATGCCTTCCTGGTCGAAGAACTCCAGCAACTTGCGGTCTCGCTCGTAAACGCTGGCAACCATGTATTTAGCGCCAGCGTCAGCCTCGGACAGTAGGCGCATACCCTGCTTGCGGCGTTCGTCGGGACGGCGCAAGGTGAGCCCGTTGCCGTGAGGGCAGGTGGATTTGCGTCCGAGCTTTTCGACTAACTTCTTTTCGAAGGCCGGCGACACCGCGTGTTCCAGCCGCTCGGCTTCGTCATGGACCTCGTACCACGCCATGCCAAATATCTCCGACAACATGCGTTCGATAAGGTGGTGGCGGACGATGGTACGTTCGGCAATTTCGCGGCCCTGTGGAGTCAGCCGGACGTGGCCATCTCTCTTGATGGAGACGAGGCCGTCTTTGGTGAGGCGCTTTAGGGCGAACGTTACTGCGGGCCTGGTCACCGAAAGCCAGTGTGCCAGAGCAGCAGGAATGACGGATTGACCCTCGGCTTCCGCCTCGGCGATGGCTTTCAGGTAATCCTCTTTGGAGATGGTGATCATCGGCGACATCAGCACAGACCAACAAACCCGAGCAGTCTAACACCATCTGAAAATCGCATCCCAAGAGCTATCAGGCGTGTGGTCGGCCAACCGGAAGGAATCCAGTTTGACGGGTTGTCGGCGTTCCATCCTTGTGCCTGCGACTTGGTGGAGTTCTCCACGGGTCGGGCGTTAGGCGGAAAGTTGACGTGACGTGCCGTCACCGGATGCTAGCCGTCTTAACAGGGGTAATCTCCCATTGCCGGTTTCTGGACAATTGGAGAAGTGCACTCCTGAACGGCGGTTCAGGTACGGAACTGTTTCCAAATGCTCCGCAAGTGCTGTTTGGATCGGCGGGGTCATCGATGCCACCACTACCTCAGGTCTTTGCCGGTGGTCGTGACCACCAGTTTCCCATGCTTTACGCCGCGCATGGCCAGCATGTGATCGGCGAGGTGCTGGATCTCGCCGCTGCGTCCCTTCATGATGACCACTTCCAGGCAGTTGTCAGCATCGAGGTGAACGTGGGTCGCTGCCAGAACGCTGCCATGGGAGTGGTGCTGAATTTCGTTCAACTTATTGGAGAGATTGGGCCGGTGGTGGTCGTAAATCATGGAAAGCGTGGCAACAATCTGTTTGTTCTTGTCGACCGCTTCCGCAACCAGGCTCTCGCGTATTAAGTCGCGGATCGCCTCGGAGCGGTTCTTATAGCCACGCCTGGCAATCACTCGATCGAACTGCTCGAGCAAATCCTCTTCAAGGGAAACTCCGGTTCGGGTCAGTTCTGCCATATTGGTGTCGGCTCTCCCTAGCGCACGATTTGGCCGCGTAAACTTATCAGCCACTATAGCTTACTCAACTACGCTGTCAGGAGGACGCCCTTTGTGCTTTTGAGATTTGCCAAGACACTCCCCTGGGCCCAAAATGCGGCGAAATCGGAAGGCGATTTATCGTAGCACGAAATTACAAAATGTGTTACAAATTCAAAGTCGTGCAACGCAACCTATAGAACCCGGAGGCGCATCTTGCACAGTTCAAAGCGAGTCATATTGCAGCTTTGTCTGGGCATGTTTCCCTCCATTCTGAGTCTGCTTGTGCTGGCCTGCTGTGGCCTCTCCGTGGCTTCCGGACAGCAGCAGCAGATTAGCGTACAGGCCGCCCAAGGAACCACTCCCCTGTCAGGAATCGTCGTTGACACGTCTGGCGCAGTGCTTGCAGGCGCGAGCGTGATGGTTCGAAGCGCGGACGGTAGCATGCAAAGATTGACACAGTCAGACAGCAACGGCTCCTTCAGTATTTCTGGACTCGCGGCGGGTGACTATCAACTTGTCGTATCGAGTCCCGGTTTTGAAACCAAAGAAATGCCCGTCACCATAGGGACTACCGCGGAACTGGCCCCGTTGCGTGTCTCTCTGGCTGTGAGCGCCGTGAGCACCACAGTAGAGGTGCAGGGCCGGGAGGATAGCCTTGTCGGAATTGCCGATTCCGCCACCCAGGGAACGGTGGGCGCAAAGGAAATCGAAGATCGTCCGATTCTTCGTTCGGGAGAAATTTTGGAGACGGTTCCCGGTCTCATCATCACTCAACACGCCGGCGGCGGTAAGGCCAACCAATATTTCCTTCGCGGCTTCAATCTCGACCACGGCACAGATTTCGCCGTGTTCCTCGACGGTATGCCTCTTAACCTGCCGTCGCACGCGCACGGCGAAGGTTATGCGGACATGAACACCGTCACTCCGGAGTTTGTGCAGCGGATGAATTTCGAGAAAGGTCCTTATTACGCTGAGGTCGGCAACTATAGCTCAGCTGGTTCGGCCAACATCCAATTTTATAAGACGTTTCCCCAGAACTTCTTCCAGGTGGAACTCGGCATGTATGACTATGCGCGTGCCGTTTTCGGCGTTTCGCACAAGCTCGGTCCGGGCATCCTGCTATTCGGCGGAGAAGCGTACTACAATAACGGCCCCTGGAAGCATCCGGATGCCTATGCCAAATTCAACGGCCTTCTGACCTACAGCCAGGGCGACGCCACCAATGGTTTCAGCATCACGTCCCGCAGTTACCACGGAAAATGGAACTCCAGCGATCAAATCCCTGATACCGCCGTACCTCTCGTTGGCTTCTTCGGCGCACTGAACCCGACTGACGGTGGCAACTCACAGCGTTACAGCTTGCAGGCTGAATGGCATCACCAAGGCACAAATTCCGCGACGAGCATCACAGCCTACGGATTTTATTATGATCTCGATTTGTTTTCCGACTTCACCTACTACCTGAATGACCCCATAAAGGGCGATCAATTCGAACAGCAGGACAGGCGCTGGGTGGCTGGATTTGACGCAGCCCACACGATTTTCAGCCATTGGTTTGGCCGCAAGGTGGAAAATACCTTCGGCCTGCAGCTCCGCAACGATTGGGTTCACAACGGCCTTTACCGCACGGAAGATCGTCTGCGCACCGACAAGAATGATAGCAACGCCTGCAATGACGAGCCTATCCCCGAATGCGCTAACAATCCGGATCTGATCGCGGTCCTGCCCGCGGCCACCGATTTGAATAAATTCACCGACACGATGGTGAGTTTTTACGCAGAAAATAAAACCCAGTGGGCGGGAAAAATTCCGCTCCGTCCTGGCCCTGCGCGGCGACGAAGCCATCTATTCCAACACCAACTTGACTCCCCCCTATGTCGCTACCGAACTGCCTGGCTCTCCCGTGATCAACTTTGCGCAACTCAATTCCGGCTCGGTCAGCCAGTTTCTGCCCAGCCCAAAAGCAAGTTTGATTTTCGGCCCGTGGTTCAATACTGAGTTCTATATACAGGGTGGATTCAGTTTTCACAGCAACGACGTGCGCGGCGCAACGCAAAGGGTGCAACCGATTTCGCCGGACTTTCCTTTCCCAACCCCCACCACCCCAGTTAGCCCTCTGGTCCAAACCAAAGGCGCGGAAATCGGCGTGCGCACGGTAGCCGTCCCACATCTGCAAAGTACCCTTTCGCTCTGGTATCTACACAGTAATTCCGAACTGCAACAGGACGGCGATACCGGAGCCACGGTTCCTTCAGCATCGCCGAGCAATCGTTATGGCATCGAATGGGCGAACTACTACACACCATGGAAAAACTTGGCTTTTGATCTCGACTTCGCCGATTCCAAGGCCCTCTTTACCGAAGTAGACCCAGATGACGCCGCTTACATCAACGTGGGTAGTGGCCAGTATCCTGTGCAGGGCCCGGGTGGTAAGTGGGTACCCGAAGCGGTTGGGATCGTGCTTTCATCAGGCGTCACAGTGCAGAATTACAAAGGCTTTTGGGGGAGTTTGCGCCTGCGCGCCTTCGGCCCGCGCAATTTGACGTCTGACGCAATTTATCGGTCAAGTTCAACCATATTGGTCAATGCGGAGGTCGGTTATCACATCAACAAAAACTGGAGCGTGTCGGCCCAACTTTTGAATTTGCTTGACCGCTACGATCACGATATCGATTACGCTTATATCTCCCGAATAACGCCAACAACCGTGGCGGCATTCGGAGACGTTATGCACCCTACCGAACCCTTCCAGGCGCGATTCGGGTTTCGCTACACTTTCGGGTCGAAATAAGTGAAGCAGTTTGGACTAATTAATTCACGGTTCCACCTGTGGGGAGGACCGGGGATCCACAGTTCCTGGCCCTACTTGTTGCTTGTCCGTCATCTTCAGCTCTCTGGCTGAGGCGCGACGGACGGAAGAAATGAACATCAACTCAACAAGCTCTCTTTGGGTGGTGCACGTCGCCTTGGCGCTTAGCCTCGTCGTTCGCGCCGCTGCATCTCGGCGGCTGGCTGAGGATCAAGTCGTGACACGAATAGACGTTACTCGGCGATTGGCGACACTGCCTTCGCTTAGGCGGGTTCCAGCATCAGAAAGCGAAGTGCAACTGGTCTGCACCGCAGCATTGACCGGAAGCGACGTTCACGATCAAGCGCTTCGCGTTTTATAGCTTGCTCTCTTCTCGCATGCGTGGATAAAAATTGCTCTTTCACCGCCGAATGAATCCTTACTTCTTGGCCGCCTTGGCTAGCTCGGTTGAACCAATCGATGATCATGCGATCGCGGCAGAAGAAACTGTGAAAAGCACACATCGTCCACCACCACTCCGCTAAGAGAGGAGAGAGTTTTTAGGTTGCATTGCTGGAGCAAGTGCGGCTAAGGTATTGCAACTGCCGTCCCCAGGGTTCCAAAGAATGTTTTCGCGTGAGTGCCGCTGACGGGAAATCCTTGCGCTGTGGGATCGCATGCGTGAGTAATTCGAGGGGAACGTTCATGGCCGCTAGCAATGTGGGGTTCGCTGCTCGTCTTGAAAAAGAGACCAGCGCGACGACGCAACTCAAAAGGTTTTTGAGCCGCTACTTCTATCTGTGCATGTCGCTGGTGATGGCTGGACTGGTCATGTGGGGCTTCAGCCGCACGGTCGATGCCAATCTGTTCCATGCCAATCCGGCGAGGCCGTGGCTGCTCTGGATGCACGGGGCCGCCTTCTCAAGCTGGGTGCTGTTCTTCATCGCGCAGTCGGCCCTGATACGAGTGCGCAAGGTGAGCGTTCATCGTACGCTCGGCTGGTTTGGAGCTGGGCTGGCCACGCTCATGGTAGTGCTGGGCTTTACGGTCGCGGTGGTCATGACCCGCTTCGATATGGTGGTGCTCCATCAGCGCGACGTAGCTTCTTTTCTATCGATTCCTTTCTGGGACATGCTCGTGTTCGGCACGTGCATCGCTCTGGCGATTCTGTGGAGGAAGAAGCCGGAATACCATCGGCGTCTCGTGTTCATTGCGACGTGCGAACTCATGGACGCGGCCATTGGCCGATTCGATTTCTGGTTCAACCACAGCATCTTCTATATCGGTCTGGATCTTCTGATTGTGCTCGGAGTCGTGCGCGATCTGGTGGTCGATGGCCGCATTCACAAGGTGTATCGCTATGCGCTGCCCGTGCTGGTCGTCGGCCAGAGCCTCACCGTGTATCTGTGGCGCGCCAATCCCGCGTGGTGGCAGGCGGTTACGCACGCCATCCTCGGAGTGTGAAGGAAGCCACTCGGAACGAAAGCTGGAACTGACAGAATCGGGTGCCCCAGGTCTCGCGCTGTTCGAGACCTGGGTGAGGCGAGGCAGAAGCGTGACCCCGGCCGTTAAACCATTCCCCTATGTTCTCCATGACAGCTATCACTTCGACTGTCTGTACGGTGGGTGGTCCTGCCAAGCGTCCACATTGAAACGCTCACAAGGGTGCCCCATCCAACCTTCCTTTGGTTGGGTGGGGATTTTGACTTATCTTCTCATCGGAAGAATATTGAGTTTGAGACGGCCTGATCGCGGTCGGCCTGCGAGGAGAGGGGACTGGTTCGGGTGAACGAGTGGGATGTGCTCAAGCTGAAGTTTCTCCAACCGACCGTTTTCCCGCGTTGAGCCTTCGCCCTGGTCTCGAAAGGCGCGAGACCCGGGGCTCCCGGCAAATGGCAGTGAGGGAAGGGTCGAGATCGAATCAGAATGGACGGCACGAACCCGCGAACGAGCTGCGGGAACACTTTGTCCAGCGATAGAGCTGCCCACTCAAGCCAAAACGGGGCTTGAATGGGCCACCTGCCAGCCTGGGCAGCGGGCGGGTGATCCACGTGCTGGAGCGACTGATTGCCGAGCGTGGAGCACCGGAGAGCTTGCGCTCCGACAATGGTCCGGAGTTCACCTCGCGGAGAATGATTGGCTGGGTGGAAGAACACAAGATCACACTGATACATATCCAGCCGGGCAAACCCATGCAGAACGGACATGTTGAGAGCTTTCACGGACGCTTGCGAGACGAATGTTTGAACGCGCACTGGTTCCGCACCCTGAACGATGTGCGAACGACGTTAGAGAAATGGCGGCAAGAGTATAACTGCGAGAGGCCGCACAGTGGCTTAGACTACCGAACGCCGGAGGAGTTCCGGCAAACCCTGGACCGTGGAAAAGACGGCGATACCGCTGCCTTGGAAAACGCTACGCGTTTCCCACTTTTCCACCGTCCCGACGGCTGCGAGAGGAACTTAAAGGCAAATCAAAACCGGGAATCTCTAGTTACGAATGGATGAGAGCTTGGGGGCAGGTCAGCACGATTAGCGCATGACTCATAAGAAACCGACAAGCGCGTCCGACAAAGCACTCCTCCTGCAAGTCAAAGCAGAAATGGCCAAACCTCGAATCACGGAATCGGCTCGAAAAGGCAGTGCTGAACGGGTCCGCGTCTTTCCCCTGAGTGGCAGCGCGTGGTCGGGATTGGCTCGCCCGGCACGCCACGTAATACTTTCGCCGGGTGGCCCGGCCCTTGCGTCTTTCGGGACATGGTCGAAGCCTTAGTGCGGAAAATGGCCGGTTGGAGAAACTTCAGCTTCGGCACACCCCACTCGTCTACCCGGACCAGTCCTCTCTCCTCGCAGGAATATGCGCGAAAGCAAGCCGACCGGCCTCGCGGACTGAAGTCCGCTCGGAAGGTCAGAAAGTAAAGGGCTTTGCGGCACGACTGAAGTCGTGCCCTGACACAAGCTCGCTAAAGTGGCGTTTTTCAGCAGTCCTGTGCAGCCCGGTTCTCAAGCAAGTCTTATTTGGCACGACTAACGATCATGCCCTGATACAGGAACCGAAATCGTTCGTGAACTCCACCCCACGCAGTCATAGTACGTACATTCGAAGCATCCACCAGACCAGGAACAGGGCGACGATCGCTCCCGCGACGTGAACCACCCAGTCGCCGGCGGTTTTGGGTTTTCCGAAGTTGAACATGGCAGCGATGGTAGCACGGGATGCGAGGCGCGCTGGAGCTTGGGTTGGTCCACCCGCACGAAGGCCCAGGTCTCGAACAAGCGCGAGACCTGGGGCACCCGACGATTCCAACTGAGCGGATGGGTTGATCCGTGGTCGGTATCGATCTACTGAGGTACGGCGACGAAGCCGGTGTTCTGCGGCGACGTGCCCCAGAAGCCGACCAACTCATTGGCGTCGTTGATGCCGTTCACCACGGTCGTTCCGTAGCCGTTGGGGTCATCGATGGACTGCCATTGGTTGAAGCCAATGCGGGTGCTGTACAGGAATCCGTGGGTCGCGCCGGACGCGTCCATGTACTGCCCGACAATCATCCCAACGTTGTTGATGCCGAGGGCCTGGGTGAACGTGCTGCCCGGGAAGTCCAGCTTCTGGAAGGTTCCAAAGTTCAGGTAGAAGCCGTGATTTACGCCAGCCGCGTCGATGTAGAAGCCGCAGACCTGTTGTGAGTTGTTGATACCAGTGGCCTGCGCGCCTCCGACGGCGCCGGGGATCGCCAATACCTCGAACACTTTTCCGACCTCGTCATAGATGTAGGGAAAATCGGGCGTGGTGTTGCCGATGCTCTGGCTGTAGTAACCGGCTGCCTGGTGCATGTCGTTCTGCGACAGGAGCTGGTTGAAGACGGACTTAGGGTAATCCACCGTGGCGTACGAACCGCCGGGCTGGTAGGTGAAGCCGTGGGTCTTTCCCGCCTGGTCGACATAAAAACCAGAGGTTGCACCGCTGTTGTTGATACCGATCACCTGGGTCTGCATGGAACCTGGATAGTTTTCGGTGGTGAAGCTCTTAGGCAAGGTGAGGGTGAATCCCGAGTTGGCATTCACGTTGTGATAGCCGGCGATCTCGCCTCCGTTGTTGATACCCAATAGCTGGGTGAAGGTGTCTCCGGGATAGTTGACGTCGGTAAAGCTGTAGGTCGTGGTTGGCGTTCGATCTTGAGCCCATGCTGATAGACAGACTAGAAGACCGAGAACTAAGGCTAGGGTTGCGCGTTTCATCTGGCTGCTCCTCTTAGGGTGTTCCTGATTAATAAGTGTTTGCGGCGTTTTTTGCCGCTCAACTAGGAAAGCGATAAGTGAGGCAGAATTCCCTCATGCCCGACGATTTTTTTTGGGGGCGGGTGGCCCGGGCAAGCGTGCTGAGTAGAGAAGAGACTTGCGGGTGCCCCATCCAACCTTCTTTTGGTTGGGTGGGGATTTTGACGTTTGTCGGTCCCGGCAAGAGCCATGATGGGATTTGAAATCAATCCTGTTAGCACACGAAAACACCAGCCCAAGCAAAACCGGCTTGTTAACCTGCCGTGAGCGCGGTCGAGCGGGGCGCCCCCAGGATGGCAGGCCGGGCCACCCGACGGCCCTTAAATTGTCACCGAGTGGTCACAATTGGACAGCTTGGACGAGGACAGTTCTGCCACACTGCGGCCATGGCAACGAAAACGATTCCGGAATACCTCGAGGACGAGCGCCGAGGCCGTGAAGACACTCAGCTGCGGACCGACGAAGAAGCCGACCGCGTACAGTCGCTGCACCAGGGCCACCATCGCACTCGGAAGCAGCCCAAGCCGGAATTGCCGGCTCAGGTTGAAGTCGTGGTCAAAGCGAAAAAGCCCGCTGCGGCCAAAGCGAGGAAGCCAGCTGCGGCCAAAGTGAGAAAGCCTGCCGCAGCCAAAGCGCGAAAGCCCGCCGTGGGCAAAGCGAGAAAATCTGTCGCGGCCAAGACGACAAAACCTCTTGGAGCAGCTCGGAGGAAGCCACCGGTCGCGCGAAAGTCGGGAACGAAAGCCCGCAGGAAGGCGTGACGATCCTGGGCGGGTGGCCGGGCCAAGCACTCTCAACATGGGTGTCCCCCTTCGGCTGTGCACAAGGCAGGCTAACTAGCGCGCCTTTCGCTAGGGCGCAGCCTTCGTGATGCTCGTTCATCCACAAGTCATCTTTAGCAGAAATGGGAGAGTCTTGCGCAACGCGGTCTCACACACACCTCTAAGACACAAGCCCCGCCCTAGCCAACATCGGGCTAGAACGGGGCACCCGTACTATTCCCATTTTGGAACGGCTCTTTCATTTTTTTGCTGAATTCTCTTGACTTCCGCCCATCACGCTCCAACGATGGTTACAGAGGTCGAGGGTGTATTGTGCCTGAGCGCCAATCCCCTCGAACCGACGCCCAATGAGGCGTACGGTGCTACGGTTCTTTGACACTTCAGCCGCTTGGTTCTGATTACTGATCCGTTAGGACCTGCCTCCTAACAGTTGCATTTTTCTGCAACTATGCGCCTGCAACTCCAATGGAATGAATATTTTGACCTGTAACTCCTAGGCGCTCAATATTTTGCGAGGGAAAGTTTTTTCTGACCGAATGTTTTCAAGATTTTGCGCAGATAGGGGGAGGGGGGAGGTGTAATCAGAAAGTAACGATTTCAGCCAGAACTCGGCAAACGCGATTTGGCGATGGAATTGTACTACTTGGTTACGTCGGCTTACTCCACAGCCGCCTGCGCCGTGACGATGGCCGCCGCCATTGCGAGCTTATGATCGTTGTTCCAGGGCGGCCCGATCGCTCTCCGCATCTGGAGGAAGTGAGCGTCGAGGTTCTCCACACGTAACGCCTGGCGCGCCGCATTCAATACGCTCTTGGCGTCGTACCAGTGGACGGGCCAACCTCGCGCTTCGGCCGCCGAGGCCAGCGCCTTGCGGTACATCACCCAGTCGGCAACGTTCTGCGAACGGTAGTCCCTGATTCGCTCGGCAATCGTCGATGGAAGCTGTGGGCACTTACGAAGGGCGACACCAAGGATATGCGGGACCGCCATCGTGACCGCGTCCAAGGCAAGCACCGCGTGCTTCTCCGCCGAAACTCGCACGCGCTCTACTAGCTCCACCGCCTCGTCGAGCGGGAGCCGTTGTCCTTCGCTGTGGTGCGGAATCTTCGGCAGGCCCTCGCCCACGAGTTCCACCCGGCGGCGGTCGAGGAGCGTCCCATCAGACGCCACCGTCACCAGCACCGCCCAACCGCCGTGATCGGACACCCCGATGATGCCACCGTCCTTCGACATGATGTTCCCTCACGCCAGGTTCGCCCTTCGTTTTGGCTAACCTGAGCATTATTTCATTCGACCATTCGACCGAAGCATGTTCAGTGGGACACGCTGTTAACCATTTCGTAGATGATCGCCTCCGGCGTAGATCTTATCTGAGAGGCATCGATTCGGGACCAAAGGAATGAGTGGGGCACGCATCTTGTACTTTCTTCCCCAAGAAAAATCCCCACTCAAGCAGAGCTTGAGCGGGGGCAAGTGAGTATCGGTTTCTCGTTTTACGAGAACACTTCGCCGGCCATGCGCGACAGCGTGCGCGTGGGCAGAGTGTTCAGGACGACATGCGTGGACACCACGCGGTCGGCGCTGTTGATCTGCTTGCGCACCATCTTCAGCTTCAACGCACGCTCGATCGAGCGCAGCTCGCTGATTTCCGCGCCCGAGACCAGGGTCGAAGCCCGTCCTGCCGAGCCCATGCGGCCAGTGCGGCCGACACGGTGAATGAAGTCCTCGGGAATCTGCGGCAGGTCATAGTTAATGACATGCGCAACGTTGTCGATGTGGATGCCGCGTGACGCAACATCAGTCGCTACCAGCACCTGGAACTTGCCTTCGTCGAAGCCGCTGAGCGCGCCGGTGCGCTGCGACTGGGTGCGGTCGCCGTGGATCATCGCCGCCGAGAATCCGTCGCGCACCAGGTTCTTGGCCAGGCGCTCGGTTCCGCGCTTGGTGCGCGCGAAGATCAAGGTCTGTCCCTTCTCTGCGTAGAGAAGCTGGCGCAGCACTTCGGACTTGTCGGCCAGAGGAACTTCGAAAGCGTGCAGCTCGACCGTGTCCGCCGGCTTGGAGGTTGAACCCAGCGCAACGCGCACCGGCGTCTTCATGTAGTCGTTGACCAGGTTCGCCACGGAAGCTTCCAGGGTTGCCGAGAAGCAAAGCGTCTGGCGATCCTTTGGCAACGCAGCAACGATACGGCGAATGGCCGGAAGGAAGCCCATGTCGAGCATGCGGTCGGATTCGTCCAGCACCAGGATCTTCACATGGCGAAGGTCGACCAGCTTGCGGCGCAGGAAATCTTCCAGCCGTCCGGGCGTGGCTACAACAACGGTTGCGCCTTTGCGCAACTGGTCGATCTGGCGCTTCTCGGCCATTCCGCCGATAACGAGCGCGGCCGGAATCGACTTGCGCTCACGTAGTTGTTCGTACTGCTCGTGGACCTGCATCGCCAGCTCGCGCGTGGGCACGAGAATGAGCGCGGTTGCGTTGCGCGTGATGCCGTCCTTCACCAAACGTTCGATCACCGGGATCAGGAACGCGAGCGTCTTGCCGGTGCCCGTCTGGGCGGTGGCTAAGACGTCCTTCCCCTCGAGTGCGGGAGGAATCGCGGACGCCTGGACCGGCGTCGGGGTCGTAAATAGGGAGTTCGCCAACTTCTGCTGGAGTCCAGCAGACAGGGGCATATCTTTGAATTGTGTCAAAACGATTTGTACTTTCTTGGAGGGGCGTCTCGCGAAGGCATACAAGATGCGAGTCGCGAAGATACTGCAGATGCCGCTCTAGGTTGATTCGGCGCTGAAAACGAACGGACCGGCAAAAGGCAGGTAATCGGATCAAACTGCGGATCGGATATCGCGTGTAGCGACCCGTAAATCAATAGCGTCTACAAAGAATATAACACAGGTGCACCGGATTTTGTGCACGATGCACCTGTAGAGGGTTAACCGCCGAGGCTCACTTTCCGAAATCGTGGAAATCGAAACCTTGGGGCACGCCTTCTTCATCGTGGGTCACGACCAGGTCGGCGATGGGTTGCGTCGCTACCGGACCGGTCTGGGAGTCGTCCGTTTGCTTGCGTTGCGCCTTTTTCTGGGCCTTTTCGGCCTGCTTTTCCTGGCGCGCACGCTCTTTCTGGCGCTTAGCGAACGTTGTACGAGAGCTCGATGCCATGAATGCTCCTAGACTTATAGTTGTTCATTAGATGGACAGTTCATCTTAAACGATTCAGCGTCTCCGGCGGGCGAAAGAGAGGCGAATAGTTCGAGACGGGGAGCGAAAATGGCACAAACGCATCCTTTTTCAGTGTCACCTGAGCGCAGAAAGGTCGTCTGTGGCGACCGGAGGTCGAGGCCCCCTATATCTGATCGAAATATCGGCGTGGGGCAAATTGACCTTCGACTTCGCTTCCTCCGGTCGTTCCGCTTGATTGGATAACAACGACGGCTCCACCATCAGCCGAGTAAGCTTGAGTTTGCAAAAGACCAAGACTCGGAGAAAGAAGGAGCCGTCATGAAGATTATAGGCTGTGATTTCCATCCGAGTTTCCAACAAATTGCCATGGTCGATACAGAAACCGGCGAGCACACACAGAAGCGGCTGACCCGTAGCGAAGCCATCGCGTTCTACGGCGGGCTGGAGGGCAAGGTCATCGTGGGCATGGAAGCCTGCGGCAACACGCTGTGGTTCGAGCAACTGCTGGCGTCGCTGGGCCACGAGCTGCGGCTGGGCGATGCGGCCAAGATCCGAGCCCTGGAGACGCGCAAGCAGAAGACGGACCGGCGCGATGCCGAGCTGTTACTGCAACTGCTGCTGGACGGTCGATTTCCGCAGCTGTGGGTGCCCACGGTGGAGCAGCGCGACGTACGGCAACTGCTGTTGCATCGCCACAAGCTGGTAGGGATGCGAGCCCAGGTGAAGAATCAGTTGCAGCATCTGGCGCTGAATCAGGGGGTGCAGCGCAAATCGAAGCTGTGGACCGGGGCGGGACGTGAGTTGCTGGAGCAGTTGCCGCTGCAGGGCTGGACGGCGCGTCGCCGTCAGGACGATCTGGAGTTGCTGGACGATCTGGATCGCCGAATCGGCGAGCTGGACCAGGCGGCACAGCAGGCAGCGGAGAAAGATGCGGTGGCGCGTCTGCTGCGCCGCCATCCCGGAGTCGGTCCCATCACCAGCCTGGCGTACGCGCTGACCATCGGCGATATCACGCGCTTCCCCCACAGCCGACAGCTGGTCAGCTATGTGGGACTGAATCCGGCGGAACATTCCAGCGGAGGCCGGCAACGGTTGGGTCGGATCAGCAAGCAAGGCAACCGCTTGCTGCGCAGTTTGTTGGTGGAAGCGGGACAGAGCGCGGCGCGCCTGGTCCCAGAGTTGAGGCGCGCGTATCAGCGGCTGAAGCACCGCAAGCATTCGGCGGTGGCCAAGGTGATGGTAGCGCGCAAACTGGCGGTGCGACTGTACTGGATGTGGAAGAACGAACAGTCGAAAGCCGCCGCTCGCACGCAGGGTAGCCCGAGTCATCCTGTGGTGGCTGGCAAGAAACCGGTCGCTTGAGTGGGCGCCCTGCCTCCCAGAGAGAGTCTGGGAGCTCGAAACCGAATCATGGTCGCCGTACGAGACCGAATAGATGGGTGGTGGAGCTGAGCTGCCACCGCTGATTCCAGTAGACGCGCGAGTCTTGGTCTTATGCAAAGGGCCCGTATCCAGGAGAGCGAAATGGCGCTGGTCTTCAACCCCAGACGCCCGCGCCGTTCTTCACTCTTGACACCGCCGTCGTTGTTATAGACGGGATGACAGGGCAATAGATGGTTCTGAAAATTATCCAAAAGTGACTGCGCTATGATCGTTCGTCCTGTTTTCGCTGAAGTTGAAAAGCCTCCCGATTGGACGTCTCATGAGAAATCGCAAATCGTCTCTGCTGCTTTTCGTCGCCGTTCTTGCCCTCTGTACCTTCGCACTGGGGCAGGATGCCGTCATCGCTCCCAACCAGAATCTCATCCTGCAGAACATTCCAGCGGTGCCGGCGAGCATCGCGGAGCGGGCCGACCGCTACACCAATTACCGCACCGCTGCCATGTGGAGCTGGCATCCTTCAAAGCGCGAGATGTTGATCGGCACCCGCTTTGGCGATACCGTGCAGGTGCACAGCGTTGCTATGCCCGGCGGAGCCCGCACCCAAGTGACGTTCTTCGCTGACCGCGTGGCCGGCGCCAGCTACCACCCGCACAGCGGCGATTACTTTCTGTTTCGCAAAGACGTAGGCGGCGGCGAGTGGTTCCAGATCTATCGCTTCGATGTGGCCAGCGGCGAGATCACATTGCTGACAGATGGCAAGTCGCGCAACTCGGAGTTTGCCTGGTCTAATCGCGGAGACCGCATCGCTTACAGCAGCACCCGCCGCAACAACGCTGACGTCGACTTTTACGTGATGAATCCCAACGACAAAGCCAGCGACAAGCTGCTCACGCAGAACCAGGGTGGCGGCTGGCAGGTGGAGGACTGGTCTCCTGACGACAAGACCCTGCTGGCGGTCGAAGAAATATCCGTCAACGAGAGCCACGTCTGGCTGATCGATGCGGCGAGCGGCGAGAAGAAAGAGCTGACGGCAACTGGCGGCGAGAAGGTTGCTTACGATCCTATCGGCTTCAGTAGCGACGGCAAGGGAGTCTACCTGCTGACCGACAAAGACAGCGAGTTCATGCGGCTCGCCTACATGGACATTGCCACCAAGACTTTGAAGTATCTCACCAGCTATTCGTGGGACATCGAGGGCGACGCGGCCGCAATCTCGTGGAACCGGCGCATGATCGCCTTCGCGCTGAACGAGAACGGCCTGAGTACCTTGCATGTGCTCGATCTCGCCTCTGGCAAGGAGCGGGCCATGCCTAAGCTGCCCGTGGGCACAATCAACAACATGAACTGGCATGAGAACAATCGCGACCTTGCCTTCAGCCTTAATACTTCGCAGTCGCCGATGGACGTGTATTCCGTCGACGTGAACACGACTAAACTGGAACGCTGGACGGCGAGCGAAAACGGCGGCCTCAACGCCAACAACTTCGTCGTGCCGCAGTTAGTGAAGTGGAAGAGCTTTGACAATCGCGAGATCTCCGGTTGGGAGTACCTGCCGCATGCCAAGCCCGCGAGCGGCAAGCTGCCTGTGGTCATTGTGATTCACGGTGGACCCGAGAGCCAGTCACGTCCCGGCTTCCTCGGTCGTGGCAACTACTACCTCAACGAAATGGGCGTGGCTATGATCTATCCCAACGTGCGCGGGTCAACCGGCTACGGCAAGACGTTTTCGCAGCTCGATAATGGCTTTCTGCGCGAAGGGACCTACAAAGACATCGGCGCGCTGCTCGACTGGATTGCCACCCAGCCGAACCTCGATCCCAAACGCGTCATGGTAACTGGCGGTAGCTACGGCGGACACATGACCCTGGCGGTTGCGACGCGCTACAACGATCGCATGGCGTGTACGGTGGATGTGGTCGGAATGTCGAACCTGGTGACCTTCCTCGAGCACACCGAGGCCTATCGCCGCGACCTGCGCCGGGTGGAGTATGGCGACGAGCGCGATCCCAAGATGCGGACTTACCTGGAGAGCATCGCGCCCATGAATCACGTGAATGCGGTGACCAAGCCGATGATGGTGGTCGCGGGCGCGAACGATCCACGCGTGCCCAAGAGCGAGGCCGACCAGATGGTGGCCGCGTTGCAGAAGCAGGGAACTACCGTCTGGTACCTGGCGGCTAAGGACGAAGGGCACGGCTTCGCCAAGAAGAAGAACGCCGACTTCCAGTTCTACACGACCGTATTGTTTATGCAGAAATATCTGTTAGGCCCGTGACAGACGCTCGCCCGGGAGGGGAAGGCTTAAGCCGTGCTTTTCCTGCGTGATTAGCACTCAAAGTTTGTGAGTGCCAGTATTGACAGGCAGAGCTGCGCTTCCTAAAATAAAGCTGCGGCCGTGTATCTGCTAAGCTCCTATAAGTTGTTGAAGAAACACAATTTATCTGCTTCTTGCGCAGGTGCGAAGGCGGGCGGAGATACTAGCCGCAATCCCCGAAATCTCGGGGAAGGTTGTAAACCATGGGATCACCAGAAGGCATCGGCAGACGGGAACGCGAAATTCTTACTGCGATCGTCGAGACCTACATCTCGACGGGAGAGCCGGTGGGATCGCGCACCTTGGCCCGGCTGAATCCGGAGAGCCTGAGCGCTGCCTCGATTCGCAACGTCATGGCCGATCTAGCCGACGCCGGCTTTCTGGAGCAGCCGCACACTTCGGCAGGGCGGGTGCCGACGCCGCAGGCTTATCGCTTCTACGTAAAGCAGTTGACCGGCGAGGCGCGGCTGACGCCCGCCGACGAGAGCCTCATCCAGGGCAATCTGCAGGGGCTGAACGACGTGCAGGAGTTCATGGAGCGCACCTCGCACGTGCTGTCGCTGATTTCGCACGGTGTGGGCGTGACCGTGACATCGAATTCGGGGCAGCGGAATTCACTCGAGCATGTGTACTTCCAGCGCCTGGCGGACAAGAAAGTTCTGGCGGTTGTGGTGACCAGCGGCGGCCTGGTTCGGGATCGCGTGGTGCGGCTCAACAACGATCTGTCCGTGACCGATCTGGACGTAGCGGCGAACTATATCAACCAGAATTTTCGTGGCTGGGAGATGGAATCGTTGCGCGCCGAGATCGCGCGGCGCATCCAGCTGGAGCGCAATGAATACGACCGCCTGATGCATTCCGTGGAGCAACTCTACGCCCAGGGCGCTCTCGCCACCGAGAGAACGGGACAGGCGGTATACGTCGAAGGCGCGTCGAACCTGGTTCTCGATGAGCAGGACAAGGAGCGCCTGCGCCAACTGCTGGCCACACTGGAAGAGAAGCAGCGGATCGTCGACTTGCTTTCCGCCTACCTCGACGTGAAGCAGGAAGCGGTCCGCGTGGTCGTGGGTCTGGAAGAGGCTGTGCCGCATCTAAGTAACTTCGTGCTGATTGGCACGCCGGCGCGTGTGGGCGACGAGGTGATGGGCTCGCTGGCCGTGATCGGACCGACCCGCATGGATTACGAGCACACCATCACTGCGGTGTCCTACATCGCGCGCCTGTTCGATAAAGTCTGGAATGAATCGACATAGTTCAAAGTCGAAAAAGGAATCAGCTTTCATGCAATACAAGAAAGGCAACGGAAGATCCGGCGAGGCAGAGCTGGAAGTGGATCACGAGCTGCCAGCAGGTGAGAACGATCCCGACGTGGGAGTCGCCACCGAGGCGTCGAAAGCAGCCGGAGAAGAGTCGGGCCCGGAGTCGGAGCTCGAACGCCTGCGGATGGAGAAGGCGGCGTATCTGGACCGGCTGGCACGGTTGCAGGCCGAGTTCGACAACTTCCGCAAACGCAATGCCAGGGAGCAACAGGATTATCGCGACTACGCGCTGGCGGAGGCGCTGAAATCGCTGCTGCCGATTCTTGACTCGCTCGATCGCGCCGCCAAGACGAAGGCGACTTCGCTCGAAGATGTTCGCTCGGGCATCGAGCTCATCGACAAGCAGTTTCACGACACTCTCGCCAAGCTGGGGGTGCAGCCGGTTGCGGCCGAGGGTGAAGTGTTCGATCCGAACTTGCATCAGGCGGTGCAGATGGTCGACACCGAGGACACGCCTGACCATCAGGTGATCGACGAGCTGCAGCGGGGTTACCGGCTGAAGGATCGGCTGCTGCGTCCGGCAATGGTGCGCGTGGCGCGGAATCCGGGGCACTAGTTGGCGCGAGCGGCGAACCATTGGCAGTCGCCTCGTCGTGGCGAGCGTATTTTTGTCGAATCAAGCGCATTTTTGTCATCACGAGCGTAGCGAGGGATCTGCTTTTAAAACGCGGGCGCGACGACTGACAGACCTGCTGAGTTGAGTCCGCGAAGCGGACGCAAGATCATAGCCCAGCGCTTCAGCGCTGGGTCAGGTAAAGACATTGACTCGTGTCCCGTAGGGACGGCAGATGGTTTGGGCACCGCTGGCCGTATGGGCGGCCCTGGCGAACTGCAGGCCCCTCGGCTCCGCAGCTACGCTGCTCCGCTCGGGATGACACATTTAGGTTTAGTGCAGGGAACGATAGCGCAGGAAACGATCCCGGGGAACGATCGAGCGCACACGACGTGTTCCCGGCGCAGTTTTGAAAGGTGAGTTTGGCTACTAACGTTAAACGCGATTACTACGAAATCCTGGGCGTCGGCCGTACGGCCAACGACCAGGAGATCAAAAGCTCCTACCGCAAGCTGGCGATGCAGTACCATCCCGACCGCAATCCCGATAATCCGGAGGCGGAGGAGAAGTTCAAGGAGTGCAGCGAGGCCTACGCGGTGTTGGCGGACACGGAGAAGCGCGCCCGTTACGATCGCTTCGGACATGCCGGTGTCGGCGGCAACGGCAGTGCGGGCGGGGGATTCGATCCCAGCGTCTTCAATGATTTTCAGGACATCTTCGGCGATATCTTCGGCTTCGGCGACATGTTCGGGCAGCGCGGCGGGCGCCGCTCGCGCGCGCAAGGCGGCGCCGACCTTCGCGAGGACTTGACGCTGGAGTTCGAAGAGGCGATCTTCGGCACCACCAAGCAGGTGCAGGTGCGCCGCCTGGAAGAGTGTGAGCAGTGCAAGGGCAGCGGCGTGGCGCCGGGCAAGTCTCCCATTACCTGCACCACCTGCGGCGGGCGCGGGCAGATGCGCTACCAGCAGGGCTTCTTCTCCATCTCGCGGACCTGCAGCACCTGTCAGGGATCGGGAAAGCTGATCGCCGACCCGTGCGACAAGTGCAAGGGCCATGGCCGGGTCACGCGCGACCGCACCGTCACAGTGAAGGTACCCGCCGGTGTGGATGAGGGCGCGCGCATTCTGTACTCAGGCGAAGGAGAGGCCGGAATCGGTGGAGGACCTCCGGGCGATCTTTATGTGGTGCTGCACGCCAAGGAGCACGACTTCTTTGAGCGCGACGGCAAGAACCTGCATTGCGTGATGCCGATCTCGTTCGCGCAGGCGGCATTGGGAACCGAGCTGAAGGTGCCGACGCTGGAAGGCGAGCACACCCTGAAAGTTCCAGAGGGCACGCAGACCGGTACTACGGTGAAGGTGAAGAATAAAGGTGTGCCGGTACTCAACGGGCATGGCCGCGGAGACCTCATCGTCGAGCTGAATGTGCATACGCCCGGCAAGCTGAACAAGCGCCAGCGCGAGCTGTTGGCGGAGCTCGAAAGCACAACTACGCTGGAGAACAAGCCGGTCAGCCGCTCGCTGCTCAGCAAGGTGAAAGAGATCTTCGGGTAGCGTTGCGCGGAAATTTTGGATAACGCCCTCCGCATTTACGCCTGGTTCTTGCTGGTGGTGACGGTGGTGCCCGCCGTGGCGCGGCTGTTGAAGCCGCGTGAGCTGGCTCGCATCACGCTGATGCGCTATCAGAATCCCAAGCGCCGCAAGCGCGCCCGCATTGGCGGAATCATTTATCTCGCGCTTACTACCCTGGCGATACCGTTTCTCTGGCTCTCTCCCTACCGGCAGCAGCGCTGGCTGATCGTGGCGCTGCTGGCGATTGCAGTTTCGGCGCTGGAGTTTGTGCTCGACAGCCGGCTATTCAACGAAGAAGCGCTGGCCCGGCAGAACCGCTACTTCGGCGGAATCTATGCCGCGATGGCCATCGCCATTACCTTGCTGCTGCTCACCCGATGACCCGACGCCGCTGGATTGCCGACGAGTTCTCCGACACCCACGCCGCCCTGACCGGCGCGCACGCGGCGCATCTGGCGCGCACTCTGCGGGCGCAGGTTGGACAGGAGTTCGAGGTCTCGTGCGGCGATCGGGTGCGGCGAGCGGTGGTCGAGAGTGTGCGCGACGATCGGGTTGACTTTTCCCTCGGCGTCGATGTTCCTGTGCGGGTGGCTTCGCCGGTCACGCTGCTGCTGGCGATCTTCAAGTTCGACCGCATGGAGTGGGCCATCGAGAAGTGCACCGAGCTCAATGTCGCGACCATGGTTCCGGTGATTGCCCGGCGCATGGAGAAGCATCTGGCGGCGGCCGCCGACAAGCGCGTGGAGCGCTGGCGGCGCATCGCGCGCGAGGCAGCGCAACAGTCACGCCGCGTCGCGCCGCCCGAGATCGCCGATCCTGTGAAGCTGAGCGAAGCGCTGGCATCGCTCACTGCTGATGCGAAGATCGTGCTCGCCGAGAGCGAACACCAGATTACGCTGGACGAGATTGTGCGCGCGCGAGAACACATCGGATCGCTCGCACTGGCAGTGGGTCCGGAAGGTGGATGGACGAGCGAAGAGTTGCAGGAGTTCGCATCCGCCGGCTGGATCGCAGCGTCTTTGGGCGAGACCATTCTCCGCGCCGAGACCGCGGCGATTGCCGCCGTGGCTATAGCCAAAGCAGCGATGGGCGAGTAGTAATCAGCTGTTAGCTATTAGCTATTAGCAAATGGCGCCGGATAAGTGGTGGCATCCCGACCGCAGAACATCCACCGCAGGTGGAGGTTCTGCGCGGAGGGACCTGCAGTTTGCTCGTCGTGGAGTCCGCCATTAGCGGCGGCGCTTAACGCACTGCTGCGCGCTGCCGGCAAAATGCAGGTCCCTCGGCTACGTTCGTCCGCCTGCGGCGGACTCACTTCGCTCGGGATGACGCTGCGAAAAAGCTTGTGCGGCGCCCTGCTCGAGATGACGCTGCGAAAAAGGGTCGTGCGCTGCGCCGTCCTCAGATCACTACGGAAACAATGCTTCGCTGTGCTGCTGCACTACGGCTGATCGCGTGACCTCGAATGATGGTGGCGTATTTTCCTCAGCTTTTTCGCTGCTGTCCTTGCTCTTGGAGTTGGGAAGGCGGATAATGTTGTATCTTCGCTTTTTATTCGTCTATAGCGAGCAATCATGCCGGGCAGCAAACGACAATTCGTCCCCACCGGCGAGCAGCAGCAGGCGATCGAGCACGGGCACGGCCCGATGCTGGTGGTTGCCGGAGCCGGCACCGGCAAAACCAGCGTCCTAGTGCGGCGCATTGCCCGCCTGATTGAGACGCGCGCGGCCAAGCCCAACGAGATTCTTGCGGTCACCTACACCCGCAATTCGGCCGGCGAGTTGATCAACCGGGTGGCGGAGATTCTCTATCCCGGACAGCCGAACGCCTCGGCCAAGCTGCTGTCGAGCGGACTCCAGGCGACCACCTTCCACGCCTATTGCTACGGCCTGCTGCAGGACGCCGGCGCGGCCTTTGAACTGATCGACGACAAGGATATCTATGTCCTGCTTCGACAGCGTGTTGCCGAGCTTAAGCTCAAGTACTTTATTAAGGCAGCGACGCCCGGCAGATTTCTCAAAGATCTGTTGGAGTTCTTTCGCCGCTGTCATGACGAGCTGCGCACGCCGGACGACTACGACTCTTACGTCGCGCGTCTCGAGCGGAAAGAGATTCCGCTGCCGCGCGTGGGCAAATCCAAGGAAGCGCACGTCATGCCGGAGGAAGAGATCCTGGGCCGCTGCCATGAGATTGCCGGCGTCTTCGGCTATATCGAGAACCTTCTGGAGCGCGAAGGTCTTGGCACCTACGGACACATTCTGACGCGTGCGGTAGATGCGCTGAAGCGCGATCCTGACCTGCTGCAGCGGGTACAGCGTCGTGCCCGCTTCATCCTGATCGACGAGTTCCAGGATTCCAACGTCGCGCAGATCGAGCTCGCCCGGCTGCTGGGGGGCGAGGAGCGGAATGTGTTTGCGGTAGGCGATCCGGACCAGGCGATCTATCGTTTTCGCGGCGCGACCGCCGGCGCCTTCGACCAGTTCCAGCGCGCCTTCGCAGGATCGCGGCGGGTAATGATGTCGCAGAACCGGCGTTCGACACCGCAGATTCTGCGCTGCGCCTTCGAGGCTATCGCCCGCAATCCGGAGATCACCAGCCTGGCATTGAATGACGGGGGCTGGAAGCGGCAGCCGCTGGTGGCGGCCCGCATCTCGCACGAGCCGCAACTGCTGAATGCTCCGCCGGTTCATGCCATCGTTCACAGCAACAGGGAGCAGGAAGCGGAATTCATCGCCGATGCCATCGAGGCGGCGCGCCGTAAACGCCCCAAGACCACCTATGGGGACTTCGCCATCCTCTACAACCAACACCTGCATCGTGACGAGATGCTGGCCGAGTTGCGGCGGCGCGGAATTCCCTTCGAGGTCAAGGGCGTCGACTTGCTGACGACGCCGGAGCTGCGTGACGCAGTTGCGGCTTTGCGCGTGCTCGACGTCTCCGATCCGGTGGCGCTATTTCGACTGGCGGCGTTGCCGCAGTTCGGCATTAACCCAGAAACCTTTCGCGCTGAACTGGCCCTGGCCGGCAGAAATCCTTCCATGGAAGCGGTGCTGGAAAAGGTGCCGGGTGGAATGGGATTGCTGGTGCCCCTGCGCGCGGGCCGCAAGGAATTGATCGCGGCCAACTCTTCGCTGGAGACGGCGCTGAACCTCGCTCAGTCGGTGTTCGAACTTCCGGAGTCGAAACCCTGGCAGCGCTTACGGCAATTCTGCCAGGGCTGGCGGGCCAAACCAAAGCAGATTGTCGGCGATGGCACGCTGCACGAATTCCTCGAGTACCTGGAATATTTCCAGGAGGCTGGCGGCTCGCTCACCGAGGATGGCGAAGACGAAAACGCAGTAGCGGCGTTGGGTCCGCCGCGAGCTCAACCCGCGATCGCGTCCCGACGCGGTGCAGTTGATGACGGTGCATGCCGCCAAGGGGCTGGAATTTCCCTACGTCTTTGTGCTGCGGCTGAATTCGAATTCCTTTCCGAAGAATTATGGCGAAGACCCTGGTGGAATTTCCGCAGGAACTGCGCGTCCGCGAGAACAAGGCCGAGGGCGATCCCAAGCACCTGCACGACGAAGAGCAGCGCCGGCTGTTCTATGTAGCCATCACGCGCGCCATGGACAACCTGTACCTCTGCGGCAAAGGCACGCGATTCAAAGATCCTGTTCCAGCCAAGTATCTGCAGGAGCTGAACCGGGCCAGCAAAGTACTGGATGGCGCTCTCGAGCTCGAAATGGTGCCGGCCTCGCTCTTCGTGGGAACGATACATGCCGCGGCAGCCGAGCCGCTGCCCGCGATCGCGCAATGGGTCGCGCTGCCGCCGCGCCCGGAGGCCCGGCTGTGTGAGCTGAGCGCCAGCGCCATCGATCGCTACAAGCGCTGTCCCCTGGCATTCAAGCTGAGCCGCGACTGGCGCATCCCGGAAGGGCCGGCGGCGCCCATGCAGTATGGCTCGGCCATGCATACCGCGCTCAAGGCCTATTTCGATGGCGTACGGGTCGGTCGCCCGCCGGACGAGGCTGCGGTCATCGCCTGCTTTGTCGATCAATTTGAGCAGGCGAAGGTCGATGACGAGTATCAGCGGAATCTGTATCTGGCCAAGGGCCACGAGGAGCTGAGGCGCCTGCTGAACTCGGAACTGGCCCATCCCGGCGCAGAGATCGTAGAAACGGAGCGGCGCTTCAGCGTGCAGATCGGCGATGCCATCGTGACTGGCCGCATGGACCGGCTGGACCGCGGCGCCGACGGAGAGGTCACCATCGTCGATTACAAGACCGGGAAGGCCAAGACGCAGGATGATGCCGACGACAGCCTGCAACTTTCGATCTACGCGTTAGCGGCGGAACAACTCCACATGAAGCCGGGCCCGGTGGCGTTCGTCAACCTGGAAAACGCGACTGTGGTGGAGTCGCGGCGGACCGAGGATGAGCTGCGCGAGGCGCGCAAGGAAGTGATCGACGTGGCGGCCAAGATTGCCAACGGCGAGTTCGAGCCCAGGAAGGACTTCCTCATGTGCCGCAACTGCTCGTATTTCAGCATCTGTCCCCGGCATGAAGTTGTCATCTACCCGCCCATCGCTAAGCCGAATTGAGGTGTCATCCCTCCGCTCGGGATGAGACGTCGACACGGAACACGAGACGCCAATTTCGCTGCAAAAGCAAAGGGGACGCTTGCGCGTCCCCTTTGGTTAAGGAAAGAAGAGTTACTTCTTTTTCTTCTTCGCGGCCTTCTTCGCTGGTTTCTTTGCTGCCTTTTTGGTTGCCATAGTTTTCTATTCTCCCTTTTCCATTTGTCATGGAACATTGCGACCGACATCATCGCAATTTGTTAGTTGTATAGAGTCAACAAAAAGAATAGTCAAGAAAAAAACGCGCATCGAGGGATGCGTTCGGTCAACGCAAGTTGCTCCCGCGGGCTCCAGAATCGGCAGCGCGCGACTCGCGAGCCCGACGCGCTGAAGCCGCGATCGATTTCACATGTGCGTTTTGACCGCATGAACACTAGCTATTTCAGCATTCGCAAAATCATGCCACTGATCGCATCGTGCCACGCATGGGCCATCATGCCGGGCCGAAGGCTCTTTCTCCACCACGCAAGCAGGCCAAATAAAAATCCAAAAATTCCGATCAGCACCATGCGCGCAGCTCCTTCATAGCCATGTGCCGCGCCGAAAACGATGGCGGAGATCAGCACACCGGCGAGGGTCGATCGGGCCATCGCGCTGAACTGCTGTTGCAGGTATCCGCGAAACAGAATCTCCTCGCAGAAGCCGGCCGACACGCTCACGAGGAACCACACCACGAGTTCCAGACGCGACTGCGGCAGCAGAAATCCCAGCGACCGTCGCATCTCTTCGATCTTGCCGCCCTGGTCGAGATGCATGAGCTTGCCCGCCGCGCCCAGCACCAGCGCCGATACCACCCAGAAGCCGGCGGCGATCATCACGTCGAAGGTGAAATCCTCGAGCGTGGCCCAGCGTCCTCCGATCAACTCGCGCAAGCTGCGCCGCTTGCGAATGCCGAGCCAGGTGAAGCCCACCAGCAGCCACTCCCAGGCCATGCTCCAGAGATAGATTGGCAATTTCCCGGAGGAACTGAAAGGATGCCGGCCGCGGGTACCGTTGAGCGAGGCGGCCAGCAGGACCACCAGCAGGATGACTGTGTGCCACCACGGCGCCAGCAGCGTGCTGCGCGGGCGTTCAGGTCCGGAAGGGGCTGGCGTGGGACCGTTGTTTGGCGCTGCTGAATCGAGGCTCAAGACGGCTCCATCTTATAATGTTTGGTTCTTTATCCTGTCGGAAGACCGACTGTAGGAGTGTGGCTCTCATGGAAGACGTAGTGATTGTTTCGGCGGTGCGTACGCCGATCGGCAAGTTTCAGGGTTCGCTGTCGGATTTCACGGCTCCGCAACTCGGGTCAATTGTCGTGCGGGAGGCGGTGCGGCGCGCGGGAATCGATCCCAATACAGTGGACGAATGCATTATGGGCAACGTGGTATCAGCCGGACTGGGACAGAATCCTGCGCGGCAGGCGGCGCTGGGCGCTGGGCTCTCGTCGGGCGTCAGCGCCATGACTATCAACAAGGTGTGCGGTTCGGGATTGAAGGCTGTTGCGCTGGCACAGCAGGCGATCCAGACGGGGAACTCCGAAATCGTGGTGGCCGGCGGCATGGAGAGCATGACCAACGCGCCCTATCTGCTGCCGCTGGCTCGTAAGGGCTATCGCCTGGGCGATAACAAGATCATCGATTCCATGGTGCATGACGGTTTGTGGGACATGTACAACGACTATCACATGGGCAACACTGGCGAGAATGTGGCGGAGAAGTACGGCATCACCCGCGAGGAGCAGGACGAATACGCCGTCAACTCGCACCGCAAGGCCGTCTCCGCGATCAAGGAGTGCCGCTTCAAAGATCAGATCGTGCCGGTCGAGCTTCCAGCTAAGAAGAAGGGCGCTCCGCCTGAGCTGTTTACGAAAGACGAGTCGCCGCGCGAGGACACCACCGCCGAAGTGCTGCGCAAGCTTAAGCCGGCCTTCAAGAAAGACGGCACGGTTACGGCGGGCAATGCGCCCGGCGTGAATGACGGAGCGTCGGCGCTGGTGGTGATGTCCGCCGCGAAGGCGAAGCAGCTGGGACTGAAGCCCATGGCGCGCATTGTGGCGCAGGCGACCAGCGGCATCGATCCGGCGTGGGTCATGATGGCTCCCGTGGATACGGTTCGCAAGCTCTGGCAGGAGACGGGATGGAAGAACGAAGACGTCGACCTCTACGAGCTCAATGAAGCGTTCTCGGTCGCAGCCATCGCCGTAACTCGCGAGCTCGGTCTCGATCTCGGCAAGGTCAACGTGAACGGAGGAGCGGTGGCGCTGGGACATCCCATTGGCGCCAGCGGCGCTCGCATCCTGACTACGCTCTTGTATGAGATGATCCGCCGCGACGTGCACAAGGGCATCGCAGCTTTATGCCTCGGCGGAGGCAACGCCGTCGGAGTTGCAGTGGAGCGGTAAGAGCGATCGCGCTTAACAAATCGTTACACGATCAGGGGAGCGCTGGTGCTCCCCTTTCCGTATCTACAGGTGAGGGTGAGTTGCGCCGATGGGCGATAGGTTAGCATCGAATCAACCACACATGAGTTCCTCTTCCACGGCTTCCGACACGACGGCGATTCGTACCGAGAATGTTTGCCGCTATTACACCATGGGCGAAAACGTGATTCGGGCAGTCGATGGCGTTTCCGTCAGCGTCGGGCGAGGCGAATTTGTCGCACTGCTTGGTCAGTCGGGCTCGGGCAAATCGACGCTGCTGAATCTGCTCGCCGGACTGGATCGTCCCACTGCCGGTTCGGTGGTGGTGCAGGGAAGCGACCTGGCCAAACTCTCCTCGGAGGAGCTGGCACGTTACCGGCGCAACGTCGTCGGCATGGTCTTTCAGTCCTTCCACCTTATCCCCTCGATGACTATCACGGAAAATGTTGAGCTGCCCATGCGCTTTGCCGAGGTCGATCGCGAGTTGCGCGCAGCGCGGGTGCGCGAATCGCTGGAACGCGTGGGACTGGGCCAACGGCTGGAACACAAGCCGTCGCAGCTCTCGGGTGGCGAGCAGCAGCGGGTCTCGCTGGCGCGAGCGCTGGCGAACGGACCGTCCGTGCTGCTGGCGGATGAGCCCACCGGCAACCTCGACAGCCGCACCGGCGAGGACATCCTGGGATTGATCCGCGACCTGAGTTTATCGCTCGGCATGACCGTGGTGATGGTGACACACGAGCGCGCCCTGGCTGAGCGCTTCGCGCAGCGGTTGATCTTTCTCGCTGACGGCAAGCTGGTGTCCGAGGAGGTGCGGGCGTGAAGGGCTACGATCTGCTCGAACTGGCGGTGCGCAATTTGCGGCAGTCGAAGCTGCGCAATGGACTGACGACGGTCGGCATCTCAGTCGGTGTGGCCTCGCTGGTAGCGATGCTGTCGCTCGGCGTCGGGCTGCAGCAGATGGCCACACGCAGGCTGGCGGGTTCGGGCATGTTCGACACCGTGTTCGTGACTTCGAGGCAGGATTTCCGCGGCTTTGATCGTGAAGACGATCAGAAGACGCCGCACCCGGAGCAGTCTCCTCCGCTGGACGAAGCGGCGCGCGCCAAAATGGAGAAGCTGGAGAACGTAACCGAGGTCCAGCCCGAGATTCGCGTGATGGGCGAGATCGTTTACGGCGGGCAGACGCACTTCGGGTTCGTGACGGGATTGCCGATGTCGGCGCGCGAGAATGAAGCCTTCGACAGCCTCAAGGGCAAGTTTTTCTCGGCTGATGGAGCCGACGAGGCCATCCTGCTGCGCGACTTCGCGAAGGAACTGAACGAGAAGGATCCCAACTCGCTGATCGGGCAGGAGGTCACCTTGCGCTATGGCGAGCGGCAGGCGCTCGCGCCGTCCGACAGCGCAGACCGGCCTCAGCTTTCGGGCGAAGGCGGCGAGCAAGGCGGCGGTGACAGTTTCGGCTTCTCCGTCGTGCGTAAGATGCAGCCGATGAAAGTGGTCGGCATCATCGACGAGGAGCCTTACGGAGGCATGCGGACGGTTTCGCGCGGCCGCATCTTCCTGCCTGTGGGGACAACCGAAAAGCTGAACATGGCGCAGAGCAATGACATGCGCAGCGCCTTGAAGGCCGGCGGTGGCAAGACCTACATGACGCTGACGGTGCGGGTGAAGGACCCGGGTAAGGTGCAGGCAGTGCAGGACGCGATCAACGGCATGGGCTTCCGCACCTTCTCCGTACTGGACGCCACCAAGAGCTTGCGACGCTTCTTTACCGTGCTCGACCTGTTCCTAGGCATCTTCGGATCGCTGGCGCTGGCGGTGGCGACGCTGGCGATTATCAACACGCTGGTGATGGCTGTGCTCGAACGGCGCCGCGAGATCGGAGTGATGAAGGCGATTGGCGCCAGCGATGGCGATGTGAAGAAGCTGTTCTTCACCGAAGCAGGCGCCATGGGATTCTTCGGCGGGATTCTCGGCATCGGGCTGGGTTTCGCCATCGGCAAGGCCATCAACATTGGAACCGGCGTGTATATGCATCGCCATCAAATGCCGGCGGAGGCGGTGTGGGTGCTGCCGCCGTGGCTGATTGGGGCGGCCATCGGCTTCTCGATTGTGGTGAGCCTGCTGGCCGGGCTGTATCCCGCGAGCCGCGCGGCGCGTCTCGACCCGGTGCAGACGCTGAAGTACGAGTGATCGCGCAGGGTCTAAGACAGTGGCTACAATTTGCCAGTCTCCATATGGCATAATGTAGCAGAGGTGGGATTCAATTGTCGAGTGTTCACCAGCAGATTGGCGAGTGGTTGGGACTTGCTCCACTTCGCACTGAGCAGCAGGTGCTCAAGATTATCGAGCAGCGATTGCCGACCTCCTCCATCCAGCGGCTGATTGCGCTCGGCATCACCCGCCCGGAGGTCGATGCCCTTGTTATACCGCTGCGAACGCTACAACATCGGCGGTCGCGGCGCGAAAAGCTCACTGTGGAGGAGTCGGATCGCGTGCTGCGCCTCGTCCGGCTTCTCTCTCAGACGGAGTCAGTCTATGGCTCACGCGACCGCGCACTGGCCTGGCTGCGCCGTGCGCATCCGCGGCTACGGGGCCGCACTCCTCTTGAAATGGCAAGAACCGATACCGGCAGCCGCATCGTGGAAGAACTGCTCGTCCAGATCGACGAGGGCATGTTCGTTTGAAGGTCCTCTGGCGCGTAAGCCAGCATCGCGACCTGAAAGGGATTGGCGGCCTGCGCGCTCCCGGCCGCTGGCATGAACGTGGCTTGCCAGTCGTCTACCTGGCAGAGAGTCCAGCCGGAGCTTTACTGGAAACTTGCGTTCACACCAGCGCCAACGATATTCCTCCCTACTACACTCTGCTTGCGGTCGCGGTGGCTGATTCGGTCTCGCTGCAACAGCTCGACGTGAGCACCCTGCCCGCAAACTGGCCGGAGGATGTGCAAACCACACGCCAGATCGGTTCGGCGTGGCTGCGAGCGGCCCACTCGGCTCTTTTCCGGATACCCAGTGCGCTGGTGCCATCCACCTTCAACGTCATGCTGAACCCGTTGCATCCGCACGCTAGAAGGCTGCGCATCCAAGCCGCTGTCAGGTATCCGTTCGACCCGAGAATCAAGAAATGAACTTGCTGTCGCTCGTTCCTCCAGATGTCAAAGCAAAGTCTCGTGGAGCCTGGGTCGTCCGGCTCTTGACCGCTGTCTTGGTCTTGGCGGTCGCTCCTCCGGCCCATGCCCAGGGCCGTGCCGAGTGCTCCACCATCAACTCGACGGTATTAGCCCGCGCGGTGCGCTACTGCGCCTTTCTGCCTCCCAGTTTCGATCAGGACAAGACGCGCCACTACCCGGTGCTCTATTACCTGCACGGGTTGGGCGACAACGAACAGTCCTTGCTGAACTTCGGTGGATGGGACATTGTTGAGCAACTGCGCAGCAGCGGAAAGATTGGCGAGTTTGTAATCCTGGCGCCGAGCGGCGGCCACACGTTTTTTCTGAACTCCGCCGACGGCAAAGTACGATATGAAGATTTCCTGGTGAAGGAATTCATGCCGCAGATGGAGAAGAAGTATCGCGCCGAGGATTCGCGAGCGACGCGCGGTATCACCGGCGTCTCGATGGGCGGCTATGGAGCGTTGCGGCTGGGTTTCAAGTACCCTGCGCGGTTTGCTGCCGTCAGCGCGCAGATGCCGGCGCTCATCCCCGATCTGCCGGAGAACATGAGCGCAGGCGGGCGCGGCTCGCCGGGTGCGATGCTGGGTGACGTCTTCGGCGAGCCCTTTAATCGCGCTTATTTTGAGCGCAACAATGTCTTCTACTTCGCCAAGGCCGATCCAGTCGGTGAGCTTCGGCGTCTGAAGATTTATTTCGATGTGGGGAACAACGATGACTATGGCTTCGAGCAGGGCGCGCAGGTGCTGGACAAACTGCTGACCTCGCGCGGCATCCCACACGAGTTCCACGTCTATCCCGGCCGCCACGACGCCCAGTTCGTGATGCGGCATTTCGGCGACGTCATAGAGTTTCAGTGGAAAGCCATCGGCAAGTGAGCCGAGTCGCCGGGAATTGCAGGCCCACTCAATTCGCCCGGCATACGATACTCTAAAGCTCGCAGATCTCCAGCAAAGGAACATCTTTGGGTCAGACGATTACAGCCACCCAGCCCTCTATTTCGAGCCGGTCCAGCGCGCGCGTGGTCTTCGCGCTGGGTGCGGTAAGTTTTTCTGCTTTGTTGCTGGAATTGTCGCTGACCCGCCTCTTCTCGGTCATTCTCTTCTACCACTTCGCGTTTCTGGCGGTGTCGCTGGCGCTGCTCGGCTTGGGCGCCGGCGGAGTATTCGCTCATCTTCGTCATCAGCGCCTGCTCGCCATTCCAACCGAACGTCTGTGCTCCACGCTAGGCGTGATGAACGCGGTTGCGGTGCTGCTGGGACTGCTGATCGTGTTGCGCCTGCCGGTGTCGCTGGCCCTCAGCTTTGGCAACCTGGCGAAGCTGACGGTGATTTACGTAGTTTGCGCTCTGCCTTTCTTTCTGACCGGCGTCATCTTCTCCACGGTGTTTGCCCGTAACGCGAAGCAGATTGGAAAGCTGTACGCTGCCGACCTCACCGGCGGCGCCACTGCGTGCCTGCTGCTGGTTCCGTCACTGGATTATCTGGGAGCGCCGAATGCAGTAATCCTGGCGGCGCTGGTGATGCTGCTGGCGGCCCTGTTGTGGAGTCCAGGCCGAAGATGGATAGCAGGCGCAGCTCTCGGCTTTGCCTGCTTGATCGCGGTCAATGTTCGCACAAATTGGATTGACGTCATCTATGCCAAGGGCATTCGTCTTCCCCAGGCAGAGTTTGCGCGCTGGAACGCGATCTCGCGCGTGCAGGTGGATAGCACCAGCGCGCCGGACGACATTGAGCAGGTCGACAACCATGCCCCGGTGAAGGTGATTGCGATCGACGCCGACGCCAATACCTTTGTCATGGCTGCCGATCCGCACGCCTGGTCCGCCGACTACCAGAGCACCCTGATGTCGAGGGCGCCGAGCGTGGTCAATGTTCTGCGGCCGCGGGGCACCTTCGCCATCATCGGCCCGGGCGGTGGCGTGGATGTGCTGCGCGCGGTCGCCAACGGAAGCCCCAGCGTCACCGGCATCGAGATCAATCCCATCATTGCCAACGATCTCATGCGCTCCCGCTTTGCCGGCTACTCGCACCACCTCTACAGCATTCCCGAAGTTCACATCCAGGTGCGGGATGGCCGCTCCTTCATACGCAACAGTCACGATCTCTACGACGTAGTGCAGATGACGCTGGTGGATACGTGGGCCTCGACCGCCGCGGGTGCATTTGCGCTCAGCGAAAACAATCTCTACACCAGAGAGGCGTTTCACGAATATTTCCAGCACTTGAACCCTGACGGAATGCTGGCCATCACGCGCTGGGAATTCCGCCAGCCTCGCGAGGCCCTGCGCGTCGTGTCGCAAGCCATGGCGGCGCTGCAGGAGGAAGGCGTCAGCGACTTTCGCCGTCACTTCATCGTGGTCAGTGATGGCGAACTGAACCGCGATGGCCGCCCGGTTACGGTTCTGGCCAAGCGCTCGGAATTTACCGCCGGCGAGATACAGCAGGTCGAAGCGCATCTGCAGAGCCATCCAAATCTGATAGCGCTTTATCTGCCGGGCGCAGCTGAGGCAACGGTGCATGGTGCGGGAACGCCGGAGTTCGAGGCCTTGATCGCCAGCGGCGACCCGGCGCGCTTCTCCGAGGGGTATGGCTTCAACGTTTCTCCAGTGACCGATAACCAGCCTTTCTTCTTTTTCACCCTGAAGCTGGCGAACATCTTTCATCCCACGCGGGCAGGGAAGGGGCTGGACTGGAAGGTGAACATGGGCGTGCTGGTCCTGTTCGCCCTGTTGGGCATCTCGATTCTTGCGGTGCTGGCGTTCCTCATCATTCCGCTCGCCGTAGCGGGCACGGCACGCGGTTTCGACAAGCTGGCCATGCTCTATTTCGTGGCCATCGGACTGGGTTACATCCTCATCGAGATGGTGCTGATCCAGCGCTTCGTGCTGTTTCTTGGACATCCCACGTATGCCATCACCGTGGTTGTCTTCCTGATGCTGTTGTCGAGTGGCCTGGGCAGTTTTACCTCGCAGACGTGGATGCGCACCGCTGCACGTTGGAGAGCAGTCATTGCTGCCGTGGTAGGCATCAGCGCCGCTTATTGCTTGCTGCTGCCGCTGTTGCTCACTCCACTGGTCGGGCTGAGCATCGAGATCAAGCTGTTGCTGAGTGCGTTGCTGATCGTGCCGCTGGGCTTTCTCATGGGAATGCCGTTCCCCACCGGACTGCGCGCGCTAGCCCGCCATCCCAGGGGCAGCGTGGAATGGGCATGGGCACTGAATGCCGCAGCCAGCGTGCTGGGATCGGCTCTGGCCATCGTCCTCGCCCTGGAGTTCGGCCTCACCACGGTGCTCCTGATTGCCGCCTTGACCTACGCCATCAGTGCCGGGCTCAGCCTTGCGCTGCCGCTGCACGTGCGGGATTGAACACAGTGCGATGATCTTTTGAAGGGGCGTACCTTCAGGTACGCCGTTAAGCCCCTATATTTTTGTCATCCCGAGCCGACTTCAGTCGGCGAGGGACCTGCTGTTCCGCCTTTATCAGCAGCCGCAAGGCCATTCGAGATGACAATGTGAGCGGGCGTTATTAGGGAACGTCGATCGCTCCAGGCACTTTCAGCATGTGGTCGGTGGCAATCGCCAGTCCAAAGAAGAAAAACAAGCTGGTCACCAGCGGCTCTTCGCCCAGGGTGTAGTGCGCGAACGAGGTGATGAACGACGCGATAAAGCCCGCCATCACGGCGGTTACCAGAGCGGTCGCAAAACGGCTGCGGGCGCGTGTCCTGCCGATCAGCCGAACCAGGAAGATGAGATAAGCCACCACGAACCAAAGCCACGCCGCCAGGGCAGGCAGCCCGCGTTCCACCGCAATCTGCAGCAGCGTCGAATGGAAATGCCCCATCACGTGGAACTTGATAAAGCCGCGGATATTCCACTGAATCCAATGAGTGCGCACCGTTTCCATGCCAACCCCGAACCAGGGATGCTGGCGCACCAGGCGAAGGCCATCTTCCCACATCATCAAACGAAACTGGGTGCCGGTGTCGTTGGTGCTCAGCCAGTTCACACCGCGGGTGTGATGGATCCACAGTGCCCCGCAAACCACAATCACCACGAGAGCTGCGGTCGCCGCAATCCGCAAGCGCTTGGTGGCCAGTACCAGCAGAGAAATGAAGCAGCCGAGTGCGAGTCCCGCCAGCGCAGCGCGCGTTTCGGTCATCACCAGGGTCACTGTCATCGCCGCGAAGATCAGCGCCAGACCGGCGCGCAGCCAGTGGTTGCGATGCGGCGAGCCCAGCAGCATGGCCCAGGCCAGGCAACTCAACTGCATCAGCATTTCAGCGAAGACCACGTAGTGGCCCAACGTACCCTGGGGACGGACAGGCTTGCCTCGTGCGAATTGCAGGGCAGGCGTGGCGTATCCGCTGTCAACCATTTGCGCGCGGCTGGTCACGACCGCCACCTTCTCAAAGGGAGCGCCGCGAAGTAAGTCAACGCGCATCGGTTCTCGCGTCGGGCTCTCGGCTACGGCGCGTTGCAGTTGCGCTACCGTATGAATGCTATGGCCATTGATGCGGACGATGATGTCGTCATGATGCACGCCGGCGTCATAGAGCGGTGTCCCTGGTTCGATGTGTTTGATCTGGACACCCACTCCGTAGGTGTACTGCCAGGCGGTGAAGACGGCCATGCCTAGTCCTGAGAGCAATAACAGGTACACGAGAATGCGAATCTGCGAAAGCCGCTTGAGATTCTGCGCGAAGACGACCCCAACCAGAACCATGCAGACGATCTTCATGCGGTCCCAACTCAGATAGGGATCGGTCGTGAGCGCGGTTGATATGCCACTGAAGGTGATGTAAGCCAGCAGGGGAGCGGAGAGCGGCTGATCGAAAGGCCGCTTGCGTTCGATGAGCAGCTTCACCAGCCAGAGCAGGAAGGCAATTCGCCAGGCATGTTGCGCCCCTTTGATCGAGTGGGGCAGCAGAACCGCGAACAGCAGGAAGAGAACATAGATGGCGCCGTCGAGCCATGGACGGCACCGCAACACGAAGGCGCTATAGCCGAAAGGGCCGCGTTCGGCGGAAGATGGCGGCAGAGATTCGGAGGAAGGAGTGGGCTCTGCGAAGTTCATTCAGTGTGAGCTCTTGTATACCCTATAACACTGGCGTGAGGCTGACGAATGCTGCTAAAGTAAAGTGTACCCTTGCTTCACTTATTCATGGCCCGCGCTACGCAGCGCAGAACGTCCAAGGCCGCGAATTAACGTGCCCACTTCGCTCAGTCCTCCGGTTACCGGATGAGTTCTGACTAAACCGTTTCACGGACGGCGATATTTGTGTTCGATCGACGCGCAAAACTTCTGAGCACAATCACCCTGCTGCAGGATCTGCTGGTAACCTGCCTGTCTTTTGTAGTGGCTTACCAGGTGCGCAGCCTCCTGGTGCATTTCGAATTTTTCAGCCGGCGCTTCCCGGGTATTTATCCCTTCCGCCATTACCTGCCGATGATGATCGGGTTCCTGCTGGCCTGGGCCATCGTGGGGTACTTCTCCAGCTTCTATCGCGATCTGGAACTCACGAACCCGGTTCAGCTGGTCTTAAACCTGGTCAATCAGTTAGGTGTCGTACTGGTTCTGTTTTACGCAGGACTATACCTTTTCCGGCGCGGCGATATCAGCCGCACTTACGTGCTGCTGGTGGGGATGGTCGATTTTGTCCTGATTGTGGTCGGCCGCGGGGTCTCCTATAGCGGCGTGTCGCGAATGCGCGAGCTGCTGAACCGCTATCACTATTTCCTGATCGTGGGATGCGGATCGCGAGCTCGCGAGATTGCCACCCTGCTGGAAGAAAGCCGGGGCATGGGCCTGCGGCTGATCGGCTTCGTCGATCCCGGTCACGAGAAGCCGGTGGCGCCTCCCAAGGTCGGCCGCTATGACGTTTTCCCGCTCAGCGCCATCAACGATATCCTGCGCGAACAGATCATCGACGAGATCGTGTTTGCGGTGAACATGCAGGAACTGGCCCGGCTGGAGCCGGTGATGCGCCACTGCGCCAATCTTGGAATCAGGACGCGCGTACAGCTGGAGTTCCTGCCCGCCGCCTACTCCCGCATTTACCTGGAGAAATTCCGGGATGTGCAACTCCTCAGCCTGTCGTGCGCACCCGATAGCGAATTGCGGCTGTTCCTGAAGCGCATAATCGATGTCGGCGTATCGTTTTTCGCGCTGCTGCTGTTCTGGCCGCTGTTGCTGACGATTGCTGCTGCCATCCGCCTGACTTCGCCTGGCCCGGTGCTGTTCCGCCAGACCCGCTGCGGATTAGGCGGGCGCCACTTCACGCTCTACAAGTTCCGCAGCATGGTGAACAACGCCGAGCAGTTGCGGGCCGAGCTGCACCAGCTCAACGAGCTCGATGGCCCGGTCTTCAAGATCAGCGACGACCCGCGCATTACGGGGGTGGGCCGCTGGCTGCGCCGCTTCAGCCTGGATGAGCTGCCGCAACTGTGGAATGTGTTTCGCGGCGACATGTCGTTCGTGGGGCCGCGTCCAGCCGTGCCGGACGAAGTCGAGCAATACGAAGCGTGGCAGCGCCGCCGCCTGCGCATGCGCCCCGGCCTCACCTGCATCTGGGTGCTGGAGGGACGCAACCACCTCGACTTCAACCGCTGGATGCAGCTTGATCTGCGCTACATCGATAACTGGTCCTTGTGGCTGGACGTGAAGATCTTCCTGCGCACCATTCCCATCGTCCTCTCCGGACGAGGCGCATACTAGAGGCCGATGGTCTCGGTCCTAATCGTTACCTGGAACTCGGCGCGATGGCTGGAGGCGTGCTTTGCCGCGCTCGAGGCCCAGGACTATCCCTCGCTGGAAATCATCCTCATCGACAACGCCTCGACCGACGCCACCCGGGAACAGCTGCAAACGGTGGAGTCGAAGTGGCGGGTGATTTACAACCAGCACAATGTGGGCTTCGCCGAGGCGCAGAACCAGGCGATCCGCGAGTCGCATGGTGAGTGGGTGTTGTGTCTCAATCCGGATGTGATCGCCAGTCCGGATTTCATCACGCAACTGGTTGTTTTCGGCGAGGCGCATCGCGATGCCGGCACGGTTTGCGGCAAGCTGTTGCGCTGGGACCCCGTGGCCGCGCAGCCTAAGACCGATGTGCTGGATTCCACCGGGATCTACGTCACGCCCAACATGCGCCATCTGGACCGCGGCGCCGAGGAACTCGATCGCGGCCAGTACGACCAGCCGCAATATGTCTTCGGCGCAAGCGGCGCCGCCGTGCTCTATCGCCGTGACTTCATCGACGACGTCTCGATCGAAGGCGAGTTCTTCGACGAGGAGTTCTTTGCCTTCCGTGAAGATGCCGACCTGGCGTGGCGTGCACAGGTGATGGGCTGGAAGTGCGTCTACACTCCCGCGGCGGTCGGGTGGCATGGCCGCCGGGTGACGCCCGAGCGGCGCGAGCATCTGCCGCTGCTGGTCAACTGGCACTCCATCAAGAACCGCTTCCTGATGCGCGGCAAGAATGCGTCAGCCTGGCTATGCTGGCGATTGCTGCTGCCCGTAGTATGGCGCGACCTGATGTCGGCCGGCTACGCGCTGCTGCGCGACCGCCGCTTGCTGTCGGCGGTGTACTACCCGTGGCAGGCGCGGGACAGCGTGCGGCATAAGCGCAAGATCATCCAGGCGCGGCGCAGGGTCTCCGACCACGATTTGCTATGGTGGTTCTCGAACACGCCGCGCGCGATTGACATACTTGACCCCGCCGCAGATCGAGACTCGCGAGCGCCAGGCGGTTTCGTCCAAGGATCACGATTGAAGATCGCTATTGTCGGCACCCGCGGCATTCCCAACCGCTACGGCGGATTCGAGCGCTTTGCCGAACAGATCAGCTCGCGCTTCGTCGACCGCGGCCACCAGGTCACGGTCTATTGCCGGAAGGAGTTCACCCGCCCCGACGATGTCTACGACAAGCGGGTGAAGCGGGTCATCGTGCCCAGCGTGCATCAGAAGCATCTCGACACCTGGGTCAGCACCGCTTTCGCAGCCGTGCATGTCGCTTTCAGCGATGCCGACGTGGTGCTGCTATGCAATGTCGCCAACAGTCCTTTCGCATTTCTCCCGCGCCTTTTCGGCAAGCCGGTGGTGCTGAACGTCGACGGCCTCGATCGTAAGCGCGAGAAGTGGCGCGGCCTCGGTGCATCGGTGCTGCACGTCTGCGAGTGGATCTCGTCGTTCAGTTCGTCGCGCCTGTTGACCGATGCGACGGCCATCCATGACTACTACCTGGAAAAATACGGCAGCGAGTCCACGGTGATCGGCTACGGCTCGGAGATGCCACCGGGAGATTATCCCCTGAACGGATTCGACGTGGAGAGCGGACGCTACGTGCTCTACGTCAGCCGGTTGGAGCACGAGAACAATCCTGACCTCGTGCTGCGAAGCTGGGCCAGGGTCAAAACCGATTGGCCGCTGGTGATGGTAGGCGACAATAGCTACGACTCGGGCTACCTCGAAAGACTTAGGGCGCTGGCGGATGACCGCGTGATGTTTACCGGCGGAGTGTACGGCGACGGCTATTGGGTCCTGCAGAAGCATGCCGGCATCTTCGTCTTCGCCTGCGAAATCGGCGGAGTGCATCCCGCACTGATCGAGGCCATGGCGGCTGAGAACGCGGTGCTCGCTCTCGACACTCCGGAGAACAACGAGACCGCGGGCGATGCCGTGGTCCGGTTCTCGAAGTCAGAAGAGGACCTCGCGACCAAGTTGCAGCAACTGCTGAACGATCCGGCGGAGCGTGCGAGAATGGCGCGGCGCGCCAAGCAGCGTGCCGATGCGTTGTATCGCTGGGAAGCCATCGCCGCGAAGTACGAGCAGGTGTTCGAGGAAGTGCTGGGAAAGAAGCGAGCAGCAATTAGCAACTAGCAATTAGCAATTAGCTTTCAGCCATCAGCCGTCAGCCATCAGTCATCAGCTATTGGCAACTAGCGAGGCGGTGGCAGAGCAGGCCTGCAGGCACGCGTCCTGGCGCGGCGAGGATGTGGTTTTTAGCTCGGGGCTAAGACAGTCTGCGTGAGGGCTAATTTCTTGCGCGACGGGGAATGCACTGCTAGAAAAGCAGTCCCGCAGGGGACGGCACATCTCAGCCCAGGACGGAGCCGAAGGCGGAGTCCTGGGTAAAGTAGGAATTGTGATCGAGTCCCGTAAGGGACGGCACGGTTCGCGCCAGTAGATAGATTGTCATCCTGAACGCAGTGAGTTCGCCGCGGCGGACGAACGCAGTCGAAGGACCCCTATAGCGCAACCGACGCCGGGTCCGCGCCGCTCTAAGAAATTCCCAGCGCAGCCCTCGCAACCTGTCTATACGCTCTACCCGCCTCTCTCCTGCTCGCTCCCTCGGGACGCTTGCCGAACAAGTTAGCCAGCCAGCGCAGCGCCATCCCCTTCACAATCCCGATACGCAGCACGAAGCGCTGCCAGAGGGAAAAATGCTTTTGCGCATAGCGCATCATGTTGCCGTACCAGAACAACTGCTTGTCGCCAAAACTTAACTTGCCCACACTGTGGGCTCCACTGTGCCGGAAGCGCGCCGCAGGGCAGTAGACGATCTTCTGTCCCATGTCATGCAGGCGCTTGCATAGGTCGACATCCTCGAACCACACCGGAAAGAACTGCGGATCGAAGCCGCCCAGCGCCTCCCATGCTGTGCGCCTGATCGCCAAGCACGCGCCGGCCGGCTGTTCGACCGGCTGCTGGAGCGAGTAATCGACGTCGAGACAGCGATAGCGGCGATTCACCGGATTGCCCGGCCAGAGCTGATTGATGAGCAGCACCTCGCACAACAGGCTGGTGAGAGTTGGCAGCCGCCGAAAGGCGAAGCCACGCTGCGGCTGGCCGTCCTCTTCCAGCAAAGCGCCTCCGGCGGCCGCGGCTCCGCTCGACTCCAGGCATTGCACGAGCGCAGCCACCGCTCCGGCCTCGGCCACAGCGTCCGGGTTCAGGATCAGCAGTACCTCGCCGCCGGCCGCCCGAGCTCCCTGATTCGCGCCCGCGCCAAACCCAAGATTGCGCGAGATACGCAGGAGCTGCAGCTCCTGATCTGCGGCCACTGCCTGCACCTGCGCGACGGTGTCATCCTGCGAGGCATTGTCCACCACCACGATTTCGCAATCCTCGCCGGCCAGTGCCTTGAGGCACGCTGCAATGCTGGCCGCAGAGTTGTAGGTCACGACGATGGCGGAGCAGCGTGGCATGGCTCGAAGCACGATCTTCAGGAAGGACGAATTATAATCGTCAGTTCATCAATCTCAACGCCGCAGGAAAGAACAAGAGAACCTTTGGAAATTATCCCGACATCCCTGCCCGGAGTATTGATCGTGAAGCCACGCGTGTTTGCTGACCCGCGAGGCTTCTTCATGGAAACCTATCGCCAGAGTGTGCTTAGCGACGCCGGCATCCGCGAGAGTTTTGTGCAGGACAATCACTCGCGCTCCTCCAGCGGCGTGCTGCGCGGATTGCACTACCAGATCCAACACCCGCAGGCCAAGCTGTGCCGGGTAACGCAGGGCGAAGTGCTCGATATCGCGGTGGACATTCGCGCCGGCTCGCCCAACTTCGGGAAATGGGTCGGCGTGGTTCTCTCTGGGGAAAACCACTTGCAGCTTTACATCCCGAAGGGTTTTGCGCACGGCTTTGTGGTGCGCTCCGAGACCGCCGATTTCCTCTACAAGTGCAGCGACTACTTCGATGCGGCGGACGATCGCGGCGTGCTGTGGAACGACCCGGACATAGGCATCGACTGGCAGACGGAGTCGCCGTTACTCTCGGCAAAGGACCAGCGCTACCTGCCTCTGTCGCAAATCCCGCGCGATCAGCTTCCGGGCTACGAGCCATGAGGCCGCGGCTGATCATCCTGGGCGCCCACGGACAGGTGGGCTGGCGCTTGCAACGGACCCTGGCCCCCTTGGGCGAAGTGCTGGCCTTGAGCCGCGATACGCTGAACCTGTTCGACCTGGACCGCGTTCGTGGCGTCATCCGCGATGCCCGGCCCGATGTGGTGGTGAACGCGGCGGCCTACACCGCGGTAGATCAGGCCGAGAGCGACCCCGATTCGGCGCGCGCGGTAAACGCTGCCGCTCCGCAGGCCATCGCCGACGAACTGGTGCGCAGCGGCGGCCTGCTGATTCACTACTCCACCGACTACGTCTTCGACGGCAGCAAGGGTTCGCCCTACGTCGAGACCGACCCCACCGCACCGCTGGGCGTTTATGGCCGCACCAAGCTGGAAGGCGAGCAGATGATCGCGGCCAGCGGCTGTGCTCACCTGATCCTGCGAACCTCATGGATCTACGACACGCGGGGCAAGAACTTTTTGCGCACCGTGCTTCGACTGGCGCGCGAGAAGGAGGAACTGCGCATCGTCGGCGACCAGACCGGGGCTCCGACGTGGGCGTTCAGCCTGGCGGATGCGACTTCCGTGATCGTGGCCGGCAGCCTGTCGCAACGCGCCACCAACATCTGGCCTAACAATGGAATCTTCCACCTCACGGCGGGCGGCTCCACCACGTGGGCCGGCTTTGCTGCGGCCATTGTTGACGAGTACCGGTCGCTGCATCATGCCGCGCAAGAAGAGCTGCAGCGGGTGCTGGAAAGCATCAGCGATCTCGAATCCAACCCCGAATTCAGCCAGCCCATACGCGCGCAGCAGGTAACGGCGATTACTACCGAGGAATATCCAACGCCCGCCACGCGTCCGCGCTATTCCGTGCTGTCGAACGCTAAGGGGCGCGCGGCTTTCGGAGTGGTCATGCCCGAGTGGCGCGAGCAACTGCGGCTTGCCTTGAGCGCCGCGGTTCGCGGATAATGATGCTTACTCACAGGCTGACACAGTTTGTCCTGGCACGCAGCCTGCTCGGTATATCCCGGATTCCTGGTTTGCGAAATCGTCCCAATTCCAGCTGCGTGCATTCGCATCCTTGCGCGCATCGCCATCACTCGAATGGAGATCTATGAAGGGTATCGTCCTGGCGGGAGGAATCGGCTCCCGTCTCTATCCGCTGACTCGCGTCACCAACAAGCATCTGTTGCCTGTCTACAACAAGCCCATGATTTTTTATCCGTTGCAGACCCTGGTGGATGCCGGCATCCGCGACATCCTTATCGTGACCGGCGGCAATAACGCGGGAGAATTCCTTCGGCTTCTGCAGAATGGCAAAGAGATCGGGCTGCAGCAGCTCAGCTTCGCCTACCAGGAAGGCGAGGCCGGCATCGCCGACGCGCTGCGCCTGGCCGAGCCCTGGGTGAAGGGCGAGAGCATCTGCGTGGTGCTGGGCGACAACATCATCGAGGGCGATGTTCGCGGAGCGGCAACCAGCTTCGAGCAACAAGGCAAGGGCGCCATGGTGATGCTGAAAGAAGTGCACGATCCCCAGCGCTTCGGCGTACCGGTCTTCGAGAATGAGCGCATCGTGCGCATCGAAGAGAAGCCGAAGCAGCCACAATCTTCCTACGCCGTGATTGGCATCTACTTCTACGACGGTACCGTCTTCGACCGCATCCGCCAGCTCAAGCCATCGCAGCGCAACGAGTACGAGATCACCGACATCAACAACAGTTACATCGCCGAAGGCAGCCTGTGCCACACCATCCTCGACGGCTGGTGGACCGATGCCGGCACCTTCGAGTCGCTCTGGCATGCCAGCAATATGGTGCGCGAGAAGGCCCAGCGTGCGGGCGCGATAGCCGCCGAGGAGGACTAGCCATGAAGCTGCTGATCACAGGTGGCGCAGGATTTATCGGCTCCAATTTTGTGCACCAGACGGTGACCCGGCATCCCGGATGGAAGCTGGTGGTGCTCGACAAGCTGACCTATGCCGGTAACCTGGAGAATCTCGAGCCCGCGCTGGGTGAAGCCCGCTGCGAGTTTTTGCAGATGGACATCTGCGATCCGGCGGTGCGCGAGCAGGTGCGGGGATGCGACGCGGTGCTCCACTTTGCTGCCGAGAGTCACGTAGATCGCAGCATCGAAGACGCGGCAGCCTTCGTGCGCACCAATGTCGATGGCACTCACAACCTGATTCAGGCCTGCCGCGAGGAGAAGGTGCCGCGCTTCGTGCACGTCAGCACCGACGAAGTCTACGGCAGCCTGGGCAAAGAAGGCCGCTTCACCGAAGAATCGCCGGTGCAGCCCAACAGCCCTTACGCCGCGACCAAGGCGGCCTCGGACCTGATGGTGCTGGCGTATGTCCGTACCCACAAGTTTCCCGCCGTGGTGACCCGCTGCTCGAACAACTACGGGCCATTTCAGTTTCCGGAGAAATTCATTCCACTCATGATCGCGCAGGCGATGGCGGGCGAGAAGCTTCCGGTGTATGGCAAGGGCGAGAACGTGCGCGACTGGATTCACGTCTCCGATCATTGCCGCGCGCTGGATGCGGTGCTGGAACGTGGACGCGAGGGCGAGGTCTATAACATCGGTGGCGGCACCGAGATGCCCAACCTGGAGCTGGCCAAGCTGATCCTCAACTTGCTGGAGATGCCGCAGAGCTTCATCAAGTTCGTCACCGACCGGCCCGGCCACGATTTGCGCTACGCCATCGACTGCCAGAAGATCAGCCGCGAACTGGGCTGGACGCCCGAGGTCGGCTTCGTTCGCGGACTGGCCGATACCGTCGCCTGGTACCGCGAGCATCAGCCATGGCTCGACAATGTGCGCTCCGGCCAGTACCGCGAATACTTCCAGCGGCACTACCACCATCGCGACCAAACCTTCGCACAAAAAACCTAAGGGTTGTCGCGGCGGGCGAACGACTGGGACGGCACGGTTCGCACGAATAGATTGCTTGTCATCCTGTCTATAACAACGACGGCGGTGTCAAGAGTGAAGAACGGCGCGGGCGTCTGGGGTTGAAGACCAGCGCCATTTCGCTCTCCTGGATACGGGCCCTTTGCATAAGACCAAGACTCGCGCGTCTACTGGAATCAGCGGTGGCAGCTCAGCTCCACCGCCCATCTATTCGGTCTCGTACGGCGACCATGATTCGGTTTCGAGCTCCCAGACTCTCTCTGGGAGGCAGGGCGCCCACTCAAGCGACCGGTTTCTCGCCAGCCACCACAGGATGACTCGGGCTACCCTGCGTGCGAGCGGCGGCTTTCGACTGTTCGTTCTTCCACATCCAGTACAGTCGCACCGCCAGTTTGCGCGCTACCATCACCTTAGCCACCGCCGAATGCTTGCGGTGCTTCAGCCGCTGATACGCGCGCCTCAACTCTGGGACCAGGCGCGCCGCGCTCTGTCCCGCTTCCACCAACAAACTGCGCAGCAAGCGGTTGCCTTGCTTGCTGATCCGACCCAACCGTTGCCGGCCTCCGCTGGAATGTTCCGCCGGATTCAGTCCCACATAGCTGACCAGCTGTCGGCTGTGGGGGAAGCGCGTGATATCGCCGATGGTCAGCGAGTACGCCAGGCTGGTGATGGGGCCAACGCCGGGATGGCGGCGCAGCAGACGCGCCACCGCATCTTTCTCCGCTGCCTGCTGTGCCGCCTGGTCCAGCTCGCCGATTCGGCGATCCAGATCGTCCAGCAACTCCAGATCGTCCTGACGGCGACGCGCCGTCCAGCCCTGCAGCGGCAACTGCTCCAGCAACTCACGTCCCGCCCCGGTCCACAGCTTCGATTTGCGCTGCACCCCCTGATTCAGCGCCAGATGCTGCAACTGATTCTTCACCTGGGCTCGCATCCCTACCAGCTTGTGGCGATGCAACAGCAGTTGCCGTACGTCGCGCTGCTCCACCGTGGGCACCCACAGCTGCGGAAATCGACCGTCCAGCAGCAGTTGCAGTAACAGCTCGGCATCGCGCCGGTCCGTCTTCTGCTTGCGCGTCTCCAGGGCTCGGATCTTGGCCGCATCGCCCAGCCGCAGCTCGTGGCCCAGCGACGCCAGCAGTTGCTCGAACCACAGCGTGTTGCCGCAGGCTTCCATGCCCACGATGACCTTGCCCTCCAGCCCGCCGTAGAACGCGATGGCTTCGCTACGGGTCAGCCGCTTCTGTGTGTGCTCGCCGGTTTCTGTATCGACCATGGCAATTTGTTGGAAACTCGGATGGAAATCACAGCCTATAATCTTCATGACGGCTCCTTCTTTCTCCGAGTCTTGGTCTTTTGCAAACTCAAGCTTACTCGGCTGATGGTGGAGCCGTCGTTGTTATCCAATCAAACGCAGTGAGTCCGCCTCGGCGGACGAACGAAGTCGAAGGATCCCTATAGCGCAACCGAAGCCGCGTGCGCTCTGCGCGAAGGATCAAGATCTAGAGAACGCCAATCGGCGTTGCCAAACCCAGATCGGCGGGCTGCGGCAACGCCTGCGGCTGCTCAATCTCCAACGGCAGCCGCCAATCTTCTGCCGAAACATGTCCGGCGTGCACCCAGGCGAAGCGTGTCAACACCGATCCGGCGATGCTGGCGATGGCCGCCGCCTTGCGCAACTTGCGCGAACGACCCGGTCCGGCGAAGGCCGCCGCGATACGCAGCGCGAGCGGCACTGGGCCGCTGAGCACGCCGCCAATTCGCGTGATCAGTCCGCTGCGCCCGCGCTTCAACGGCTCCATTGCCGGCTTGCGCGTGGTCTCGATGTGATAGCCCTCAATCGTCTCGATCGCCGCCGCGCCCATGCCCAAAGTGTTCAGCGCAGGGTTGTTGTGGCCCATCAGCTCGAGGATGCCTACCGCTGAGTTCAGCCCCGACATGCCGAAATGAATGGGCAAGCTGGCGACGTTTTCGTTCCACACAGGGATGACGCTGGCCCCAATCAGCACCCCCGTATAGTTAGAGAAGGGTAGTCCGGCTAAAGCGGAGATTGCCTCGGCGATGTCGCCGCCAACCCCCACGAACGTGCTTTCTCTAAAGTTATGGTTGATGAGTTGCGCTAAAGCTGCTGCGGCTGAGGCAGTTCCAAACGCCGCCAGCGTCCACGCTCCAACCGACATCGGACTCTGCCGTTTGAACACGCGCAGCATCGCCAGGAAGCGCTTCGGACGTCCGAGATCGCCGATCAGCAGAGCGCTGGAAAGCGCGGTGCCCGCCGCCGCGACATAGCGGCAATCGCGCGACAGTTCCAGATCGCGTCCGGTCCAGTGAGCCACGGCGCCGATGACGGCGGCCGATCCGGCTGCGCCGCCAGCGAAAAAGTAAAGCGGAATTTCCCACGTCCACGCCGGCTGCTTGAGCAATGGAAGACCGTAGTATCCAGTCTCGGGCGAAGCCATGGGAAACGGCGCGCCCGGCAGGCGAACTCCGGCGGCGGTGACGCGGCCAGTGCGTTCGGCCTCGCGGCGAATTTCGACCAGACGATTTTCGCGCGACCAGTCAGTGCGCTCCGGTATAGGACGTTCCAACGGATCGGTGCTCATCGTTTTGCGCTCCCCAAAAAGGCGAACAGGCTGCCGACCAACAGCAGTCCGGCGGCTACGGCGGAACTCTTCCATCCGGCCTTGAGATACGTAGCGGGCACTTGGGGATTCGGCGGCAGATTGTACTGACGGGGATCGCCGCGCACGATGAAGAAAGCATGCAGGCCGCCGACGCTGCTGTCCACCGGATCGTAAAGCTCAGCATCGTCCATGCCGCGCGCGTGCAACTCCTCGACGCGCGCGCGTGCCGCAACCTGCAAAGTTTCGAGCGAGCCGAACTTGATCGACTCGGTGGGACAGGCTTTCGCGCAGGCCGGCTCCAGCCCTACTTTCTGCCGGTCGAAGCAGAAGGTGCACTTAAAGGCGCGGCCATCTTGCGGATTGCGCTGCACCACGCCGAAGGGGCAGGCGACGACGCAATAGGCGCAACCGTTGCAGACATCCGGCTGCACGAACACTCCGCCGAACTCGGTGCGCACGATCGCGCCGGTCGGGCATGCCTCCAGGCAACCGGCCACTTCGCAGTGCTTGCACACGTCGGACGAAAATCCCCATGACGTCTGCTCGCCGGCGTTGCCGCCCAGTCCTGGCTCGGGGAAGCCTTCGACAAACTTCACATGCCGCCAGGTCGAGTGGCCCACCGCGCTGGTGTTGTCGTAGGAGTTGCCGGTCCAGTTCAGCCCGTCTTCGGCGAGGCCGTTCCATTCTTTGCAGGCGACCTCGCAGGCTTTGCAGCCGATGCACAAGGTCGAGTCGGTGAGAAATGCGGTGGTCGTGCTCATGCCCGCTGCTCCAGATGTTGCTGCCATTGCTTCAGCGCCGCGGAACCATGCCGTCGCGGTCCGGGCGCGATGTCGCACAGCAGTGCCTTGGTTTCCATGATGCGCACATTCGGCTCCTCGGAGATCACCAGCAGATCGTTCACTACATCTCCTTTGACGACGCCGTTGAAGCCCCAGTGGTACGGTAGGCCGACTTGATGAACGGTGCGGCCTTCGACCCACAGCGGTTTCATGCGCCGGGTTACCAGCACGCGCGCCTGAATGATTCCGCGCGCCGTGGTGATGGTCGCATAGTCGCCATGTTGCAGCTCGCGATCGGCGGCCAATTCCGGTGAGACCTCGCAGAACAGCTCGGGCTGCAACTCGGCGAGATGCGATAACGTTCGCGACATGCCACCCGCTGTGTGGTGCTCGGTCAAGCGATAGGTCGAGAGCACGAAGGGGAAGCGCTCATCGCCGAAGTGGGCATAGCTATTGTCGGGTCGCTTCTCCCAGTTCACCGGAGGATTGGTTGGGTGCTCGGGATAAAGCGCGTTGCGGAAGGGCGACTCCAGCGGCTCGTAGTGCGTGGGCAGCGGACCGTCCTTCAGGCCGCTGGTGACAAACAGCCAGCCCACCCCGTCGGGATGAAGGATGAAAGGCTGATCGCCGCGCAGGGCATCCATGCCGGTTGCGCCCTCGGGCGGCACGTAGTCGGGACGTTTCTTCTTGTCGAAGTCGGGACGGTCCAGCCCAGTCCACTCCTGCTTCGCTTCGTCCCACCACACCAGCTTCTTGCGTTCGCTCCACGGCTTGCCGTCAGGACGCGCCGAGCATCGGTTGTACAAGATACGGACGTCACCGGGCCAGGAGAAGCCCCAGCCGTGGCCGAGGTAGTCGACCGGTGCGCGCTGGTCGGCCTTGTTCTCGCGCTCGCCGGGAAAGACGCCGCTGTAAATCCAGCAGCCGCAATCGGTGCTGCCGTCGTTTTTTAGTTCGTGGTAAGACGGCAGTTGTTCGCCGGTCGCCAGCCTGCGTCCGTTGATTTCCTTGAGCACATCGGTCACGTTCGGTTCGTCGTGAATGCCGTGAGTCCCGTAGTTCCATGTCAGCGCGTTCAGCGGCGCGTTGCGAGGAACACGGTCGGCGGCGGCCTTGACCTTGAGCCGGCGCGCCAGGTGATACATGAACCAGGTTTCGCTGCGCGCATCGCCGGGCGGATCGACGGCTTTCTCGCGGAACTGCACCAGCCGCTGCGTATTAGTGAAGCACCCATCCTTCTCGGCGCTTCCCGCAGCAGGGAACAGAAAGATTTCGGTGCCGATCTCTTCCGTCTTGAGTTGGCCGCGCGCGACTTCGGGCGAGTTGTACCACCACGAAGCGCTCTCGATCTCCACCATGTCGCGCACCACCAGCCATTTCAGCTTGGCCAGCGCGCTGCGCTGCAGGCGAGCGTTGGAGGCCCCAACGGCCGGGTTCTGTCCCATGATGAACAGGCCGTCCATCTTGCCGTCGGCCATGTCGAGCCAGTAGCCGAAGTGCGAATGATCTCCGGTAACGCGCGGCAGGTAGTCGAAGCACCAGTTGTTGGAGGCGGTCGCGTTCTCGCCGTACCAGGCCTTCATCAGGCTGATGAAGTACTTGTCGAAGTTGCTCCACAGCCCGGCGCTCGCCTTGTGCTTCTTCAGATAGGCATGCAGGTCGTTGGCATCGGCTTCGAAGAACGGCATGGGCAGGTAGCCGGGAAGAATGTCGTACAGCGTAGGAATGTCGGTCGAGCCCTGGATCGATGCATGACCGCGCAGGGCGAGAATGCCTCCGCCGGGACGCCCGATGTTGCCCAGCAGCAGCTGCAGAATCGCCGCCGAGCGGATGATCTGCACCCCTTTCGAATGCTGCGTCCAGCCGACGGCGTAGCAGATGGCGGCTGTCTTATCCGGTCCCGAAGCATTGCAGAAGGCTTCCGCAACTTTCAGGAACAGCTTTTGCGGGACGCCCGCGTGTTTCTCGATCAGCTCCGGTGTGTAGCGCGCAAAGTGCCGGCGCAGAATCTGCAAGACGCACCGCGGGTCCTGCATGCTGGGATCGGTCTGGTGCTCTTTGGTTTTGCCCGCCTCGCCGCCGCGATCTTTGCCGTGGCCTCCGCCGAGGTCGGAATGTCCCGGCGATCTCGCTTTTCTTCTCTTTGTCCTCTTCGCCCTTGTAGAGCCACGACTCGGGCGAATACTTCTGCTTCTCCGCGTCCCAGCCGGAGAAGAGTCCCCCCAGCTCTTCGGTGTCTTTGAACTCGTCGCCAATGAGGAACGGAGCATTCGTGTAGTGCTGCACATACTCGCGGAAGTACTTGTCGTTCTCCAGCGCGTAGTGGATCAGCCCGCCCAGGAAGAGGATGTCGGTACCGGCACGCAACGGCACCCAGATATCGGCCATCGCGGACGTCCGGGTGAAGCGGGGATCGACATGAATGATGGTTGCGCCGCGTTCGCGCGCCTCCATGACCCACTGGAAGCCGACGGGATGGTTCTCGGCCATCGACGATCCCATAATGAGGATGGCGTCAGCGTTGGCCAGGTCCTGCTGCGCGGTGGTTGCGCCGCCGCGTCCGAACGAGGTGCCCAGACCGGGCACCGTGGAGCTGTGTCATATCCGGGCCTGGTTGCTGATGCAAACCATGCCCAAACCTCCACAGAAGAGTTTTTTGATCAGGTAATTTTCTTCGTTGTCGAGGGTCGCGCCGCCGAGGTGAGCCATGGCCTTCGTCTGCATGACCACCTGGCCGTCCTGCTTCTCGACGAAGCTGCGCTCGCGCGTCTCCCACACCCGGTCGGCGACCATGTCCATGGCGGTTTCCAGGTCGAGCTCTTCCCATTCCGTGCCGAAGGGTCGCCGGTACTTCACGGTCATCAGCCGGTTGGGATGAGTGTGCAGCTCGTAAGTGTTCGCGCCCTTGGGGCAGAGATGCCCGCGCGAGATCGGAGAGCCGGGATCGCCTTCGATCGAGATCAACTCGCCATCCTTATGGAAAATGACCTGGCCACAGCCGACACCGCAGTAGGGGCAGATGGAGCGGGTGAACTCGGCATCCTGATGTTTGGGCAGCAGATTTCGTGTGCGCTCGCTCATGGCCTCGGGACCGGTGCCGTCACTGCCGTCCTGAATCTGGCGAATGAGCGGCCAACGTTCGAGTAATTCTTTAATCATCCTCGTCCTCGAATACGGTTGGAAAATAATGAAGTTGTCTGGAGCGAAAGATGGAGCCTAACTTCTGTCAGAGATCATGGGGCCAGGGATGGTTGCCATCCGTGATTAACTAACGGCAGCGTTACCGAACAGCTTGTCGAGCCCTCAACAACCCGATTTCGCTACGCTGTCGCTGCCTGCGGATTTTCGCGATCGCGAGGCCGCGGCTCGCAACCTCGCGGCCATCCGCGAAATGGTCCCGACGAGTGTATATGAAGCGCTGTTGCCGCTGCTCGCGACCTCGCCTGATCCGGGCATGGCAATCAATCAGTTTGAACGGCTGGCAAGAAGTTCGTCTGCTGATCTTTTAACCCTGCTCGAACGGCATCCCTTCCTCGTTCACTACGCGATCTTAGTCTTCGGTCATAGTCCGTGGCTGGGCGAGACCCTCATCCACAATCCCGATCTATTCGATCGCCTGCAAAGCCATCGCAGCCTCGACCGTACCTATTCGCGCGAGGAGTTTCAGGATGCATTTGCCCGAAGCTCTGCCTCGTTCGATCGGAAGCCGACACGGCGGCGCGGCTGGCGCGCTTCAAGCGGCGCGAGTACGTACGCATTCTGTTGCGCGATCTGCTGGGCATAGCCACGCTGGCGGAAACCACCAGCGAGATCTCGGCGCTGTCGGATGTGCTGATTGAGCAGGCGGTCGGCCGAGTGCTTCGCGGGTCTGTGCGAGCGCTACGGAACTCCGCAACACCGCGACGCTGCGGGACGGCTGATCAACTCACGCTTCGCAGTGCTCTCGCTGGGAAAGCTGGGCGGCGCCGAACTGAACTACAGCTCGGATATCGATTTGCTCTTCTTGTATGAGGACGGCGGGGAGGAGCCGGCCGATGTGACGATCTCGCATCGCGAGTTCTTTATCCGGCTGGTGCAGCAGACCACGGAACTGCTTTCGCGCCACACCGGGCAAGAGCGCAGTCTTTCGCATTGATCTGCGGCTGCGACCGCAGGGCAAGGAAGGAGAGCTGGCGGTCTCGCTGCAGTCGGCGATTCATTACTACTCGCAGGTGGCCCAGGACTGGGAGTTGCAGGCCATGATCAAGGCGCGCCACTCGGCGGGCGATCCGGCGCTGGCTCGGCGGTTCCTCCACGCCATCGAGCCGCATGTCTACCGGCCGGAGCTGAATTTCGCCGCCATCAAGACGGCGCTGTCGTCGCTGGAAAAGATCGGCGCGCGCCGGAGGAGCCGTCTGATGCAGCAGGCCCGCGAGCGGACTATCGACGTCAAACTGGATCGCGGCGGCATTCGCGATATTGAGTTTCTGGTGCAATGTTTGCAACGGGTGTATGGCGGAAGCGAAGGCTGGCTGCGCTCCCGCGGAACCCTGTTCGCGCTGCAGAAGCTGCATGACAAGCAGCACATCAGCGGGAAGGACTTCCAGAGCCTCACCAGCGCCTACGAATTTCTGCGCACCGTTGAACACCGGATGCAGCTGCGGCACGGACAGCAGGCGCATCGCCTGCCCCGCGCCGCCAGTGACATGCAATGGCTGGCGCGCAGCCTGGGGCGCGAGGGCAGGGTGGCCCTGTCGCCGGAGAAGCTGCTCGCCGAAGTGAAGACGTGCATGGCCGGGGTGGCGGAGATTTATCAGCGCGTCGTCTTTCAGGAGCAGTCGGCGGGCGCGCAGTCGGCGGAGTTTGCATTGAAGGAGCCCACCGAGCTAACGCGGCAAGAGTCGTGGGCAAGGGGTGAGCCTTTCGCGCATGCTGAACTTTCCCCACATGCCCGGCGTAACCTCGAGCGCTTTCTGAACTCGGCGGCCACTTCCTCTGAGCGACAGGGCGCGGTGAATCGTTCACCCGAAGCGGTGCAGCGGGCGTTGCCGCTGTTCGAGTTCAGCGACTACCTGTCGGACATCCTGGTGCAGTATCCGACAGAGGTTGGCCTGCTGATGCGGCTGCCCAGCGCAGATCGATTCGGCCACGACTGACGAAGCGCAGCTGCTGACGAATGTTGCGACGAACTCCGCCGACGCTGCTGGCGCGCCCGTGGACCCGGTTTTCGCTTATCTCGCAGCAGCCGGGGCTGGATCATTCCGAGGCGCTGGCGCTACTGCGGCAGCACTATCGGCGGTGCCTGCTGCTGTCGGGTGCGCGCGACGTCTTTCAGGCGCGGGGTGTCTTCGAGTCGTTGGCGGAAAATACTGCTACCGCCAATGCTGCCATCCAGGCGGCCCTGGCAATCGATGGCGACTCCCGCCGGCTTCGCGATTCTGGGGCTGGGGCGCCTGGGCACGTGCGAGTTCGACTTGCTCTCCGATGCCGACCTGCTGTTTGTGCGCGAGGCCAACTCCGATGCCGAGCAGATGCGGCGGCTGGCGGCACGGGTGATGGAAACGCTTACCGCCTACACCCGCGACGGCACGGTCTTTCCGGTCGATACGCGCTTGCGTCCTCATGGCCGTGAAGGCGAGCTGGTGGTCACGCCGACGCAGTTGCTCACGTATCTGCGAGAAGAGGCGCAACCCTGGGAGGCGCTAACTTATCTGAAGCTGCGTCCGGTGGCCGGCGATGCGCAGCTCGCGGCCCGAACGGTGGAGGCGGTCCGCTCCGGCATAGCGATGATGGCCGCCCGGTCGAATTTCGCGGCCGAACTGGACGACATGAGGCAGCGGCTGGAGGCGTCCGAGACGTCGCCGACCTTTAAGGTTGGCCGGGGTGGAAGCTACGATCTGGACTACTTGCTGGGCACGCTGCAGCTTCGTCATCAATTCTGGCTTGCCGGAAATCTGCGGGACCGCCTGCGGCTGGTGCACGAGCACGGCCTGATCAGCGATGAAGAGCACGCGATTCTGGCGGAGAGCGCACTGTTTCTGCGTAGCGTGGAGCACGTCGTCCGGCTAGTCACGGGCAAGGCAGGGAAGTGGCTTCCCGTGGCCGATCACGCGCACCGCTCGGTGCAACGATTGCTGTCGGGCATGCTCGATGACGGCAAGGGCGTCGACGTGGAACATCGCCTGGGGCATGCGCTGCGGCAGGCGCGCTCGGTATATCTGCGCTATCGGGAAGGGTAGTGCTGCTATACGAGGAATCACACTCTACAGCACGGCCTCCCACTATCGGGGTATGCCTGCGGAGAGATTTGATTGAAGCGCTCCCCGCCGGGTGGTAACGTAGAAGGTTGGGGCGGGCCCGGGAAAATCCTACGCTGTCTCTGGAAAACTCCGGCTGCGTCAACCGTTCCGCGGAGCAGGTCGCAAGTCTTCTTATACGCTCTGATAGGTTTACTCGCCTTCTTCCGGTTCTGGAGTCGCTTCCGCCCCGCGATAGCTGTGTACGGCCACGTTCTTTCTATAACTCATACTTCTGAGGTGCCTGATGGCGGCTTCTTACAACGGAATTCCTCTTCCTTCCAGCGGATCCAAGATCAAATTCGAAAACGGCAAGCTGGTCATTCCTGACAATCCCATTATTCCTTTCATCGAAGGCGACGGCACCGGACGCGATATCTGGAAAGCGTCGGTCCGCGTGTTTGACGCCGCCGTCGAGAAAGCCTACGACGGCAAGCGGCGCGTCGCGTGGTACGAAGTCTTCGCCGGCGAGAAAGCCATGGACCGCTTCAAGACCTGGCTGCCGGATGAAACCGTCGACGCCTTCCGCGCACTGCACGTCGGCATCAAAGGTCCACTGACCACGCCGGTTGGCGGCGGCATTCGCTCGCTCAACGTCGCGCTGCGCCAGATCCTCGATCTGTATGCCTGCGTGCGTCCGGTGAAGTACTACCAGGGCATTCCGTCGCCGGTGAAGCATCCGGAGCGCATGAACATCGTGATCTTCCGCGAGAACACCGAAGACGTTTACGCGGGCATCGAGTGGAAGCAGGGCACGGCGCAGGCCAAGAAGCTCATCGACTTCCTCAACAACGAGATGCTGGCGGGCACCAACAAACGCATCCGCGAGGACTCGGGCGTCGGCATCAAGCCGATCTCGATTACCGGAACCAAGCGCCTTGTCCGCAAGGCGATCGAATACGCGCTGAAAAATAACCGCAAGTCGGTCACCATCGTCCACAAGGGCAACATCCAGAAGTTCACGGAAGGCGCCTTCCGCGAGTGGGGCTACGAGGAGGCAACACAGAATTTCCGCAATGAAGTCATCACCGAGCGGGAGAGCTGGATCATTGACAACCTCGACCGCCATCCCGGCTTGAGCCTGGAAGAGAACGGCAAACTGGTCGAGCCCGGTCTGGAGTTCGCGCCGCAGGACTTCCGCGACGCTCTCCACAAGGAAATCAAAGGGGTGCTCGACAACATCTACGCGACTCACGGGCACGGCGCCTGGAAGTCGAAGCTGATGGTCAACGATCGCATTGCCGACAGCATCTTTCAGCAGATCGTGACCCGGCCCGACGAGTACGCGGTGCTGGCCACGCCGAATCTGAATGGCGATTACATCTCCGATGCAGCGGCGGCGCAGGTCGGCGGACTGGGCATCGCTCCGGGAGCCAATATCGGCGACGAGCACGCCATCTTCGAAGCGACCCACGGCACCGCTCCCAAGTATGCCGACAAAGACGTCATCAATCCCGGTTCGGTCATGCTGTCGGGGGTGATGATGTTCGACTTCCTGGGCTGGCACGAAGCGGCGCGGCTGATCGAGGATTCGCTCGAGCACACCATCCAGGAGAAGAAGGTCACCTACGACTTCGAGCGGCTGATGCCGGGCGCGGACAAGGTGAAGACCAGCGAGTTCGCCACCCACATGATACGGAACATGGTGCCGGTCGCCTCCTTCGCCACCACGAAGTAAGCGGAGTCCGGGCTTCGTCGGAGGGGCGTACCGAAGGGTGCGTCCCGGCGAAATTTCCTTGTCATCACGAGCGGACTTCAGTCCGCGAGGGATCTGCTTTCCTCGGCAGCGCTTACGTCTTGAAAAGCAGATGCCTCGCTACGCTGGTCATGACAATTCGTTAGAACTTGGATATGCCATCTGTCCTGCACATTTTTTTCGGTCATATCTTACCTGCCTCGTCGAGGCGAATGGAGTGAACTCATGCGTAAGAAGGTAACCGTAGTTGGATCGGGAAACGTGGGCGCGACGGCGGCCCACTGGCTGGCGTCGAAGGAACTCTGCGACGTCGTATTGATCGACATCATTGAAGGCGTTCCCCAGGGCAAGGGTCTCGACCTGCTGGAGGCTATGCCCATCGAGAAGCGTGACTCATTCGTCATCGGCACCAACGACTATGCCGACACCGCCAACTCTGACATCGTGGTCATCACCGCCGGCATTCCCCGCAAGCCGGGCATGAGCCGCGACGACCTGCTCAACACCAATCACGGGATCATGAGAGACGTAGTGGGCAAGGTGGTGCAGTACTCGCCGAATAGCATTCTCATCATCGTTTCCAATCCGCTGGACGCGATGGCACAGGCGGCTTACAAACTGAGCGGCTTCTCCCGCAATCGCGTCATCGGCATGGCGGGCGTGCTTGACTCCGCGCGCTTCCGCGCCTTCATCGCCATGGAGCTGAAGGTCTCGGTCGAAAACGTCACCGCCTTCGTGCTTGGCGGACACGGCGACACCATGGTTCCGCTGCCACGCTACTCCACCGTCGCCGGCATTCCCATCACTGAACTCATCCAGCCGGAGCCGCTGGCCAAGCTGGTGCAGCGCACCCGCGACGGCGGCGCCGAGATCGTGAAGTACCTCAAGACCGGCAGCGCCTACTATGCGCCGTCGGCGGCCGTAACCGAAATGGTGGAAGCGATCCTCAAGGACAAGAAGAAGATTCTGCCTTGCGCCGCTTACCTCGAAGGCGAGTACGGCATCAGCGGGCTCTACGTTGGAGTGCCGTGCAAGCTAGGCTCCAACGGCATCGAGGAAATCATCCAGATCAAGCTGACGCCCGACGAGCAGGCCGCCCTGCAAAAGAGCGCCGACGCCGTGAAGGAACTGGTAGCCGTCATCAACGTCTAGCACTAGAGACCATTGTTCATCAACAAACCCCCTCCCGTGTGGGCGGGGTTTTGTTTTATGCGAGGCTGCACATTCCCCAGAAAAATGCGGGGGCGCTTCCAAAACACCGGGAGAGGTTGACTCTCAGGGGGAAACCCGCGCAAAATCCTCGCCATGTCGGATTGGGTCAGGATTCTGGTCAGCGCCTTAGCCGGTGTTCTCACCGGCATTCTCCTGGAACCGATCCGGCAGTGGATCGGGAACGCCATCACGGCCCATCATGCCAAGCAGGCTATCTATGCCGAGTTAGGCAAGATCCATCGCATTCTGGAAAGCAAGAGCGCGCCCGCAGACCCGCTACGCATCGTGAAACAACTCGATTGCCAGGCCTTCGATTATTACTACGCTTCGAAGCGCGAGGTTGTGTATCTCATAGCGGAGTATCCGGGGATCGTCTCTCTCTTCGACAAGGTGCATCGGCTCAAGAAACGAGGCGACGACGGCGAGAGGATATCTGCCCAGGAATTGGAAGTTTTGGCCAACGCCATCATCCGCTGCGAAGAGACGGGCGAGATCGATGGAGCGGCGCTGCACCGCGGAGCCCAACAGTTCCAGCAACGGCGCCGCCGGGGCATGGCGTATGTCCGCGCCGCCAGAGAGGGCCGCTAGCGCACCATTGAGCATCCTCACCGAGGGAAAACCATCATGGAAGACCAGCGATTTCGTGCTTTTGACGCGATTCAGATTCTGTCGGCAGGCGTGGCTCTCTGGGTGCTCCTGACGTGGAAGAGCCCGTGGAACGCGCAACGCATCATCGGGACAACGCTGGTCATCGTGGGCGGAAGTCTCCTCGCCCTCGCTCGCTATCAACTGGGCCGATCGTTTGCCATCAGGCCTGAGGCGCACGCGCTCGTCACCAACGGTTTGTACTCGAAGATACGCAATCCGGTTTACGTGTTTGGAGCGGTCACATTCGCCGGATTCATCCTCGTGCTGCAAATGCCTCTTCTGTGGTTCGCTCTTGCCGCGTTGCTGGTGGTCCAGATGCTGCGTGCGCGCCGCGAAGCGCAAGTACTGGAGACCGCCTTCGGCGATGCCTATCGCGAATACCGGCGCAAGACCTGGTTTTGACTTTCGGCGACGTGGCCCCGACTCACCGTGACATCACACTCCTGTGAGGCGCAGATCACTGAGCACGAGTTTTTCTGCTGTCATGCTGAGCAACGGCGGCGTGTTTCTCTGCTGTCGTGCTAAGCGGAGGCGGCTGCTTGTCCGTTGTCATCCTGTCTATAACAACGACGGCGGTGTCAAGAGCGAAGAACGGCGCGGGCGTCTGGGGTTGAAGACCAGCGCCATTTCGCTCTCCTGGATACGGGCCCTTTGCATAAGACCAAGACTCGCGCGTCTACTGGAATCAGCGGTGGCAGCTCAGCTCCACCACCCATCTATTCGGTCTCGTACGGCGACCATGATTCGGTTTCGAGCTCCCAGACTCTCTCTGGGAGGCAGGGCGCCCACTCAAGCGACCGGTTTCTTGCCAGCCACCACAGGATGACTCGGGCTACCCTGCGTGCGAGCGGCGGCTTTCGACTGTTCGTTCTTCCACATCCAGTACAGCCGCACCGCCAGTTTGCGCGCCACCATGACCTTGGCCACCGCCGAATGCTTGCGGTGCTTCAGCCGCTGATACGCGCGCCTCAACTCTGGGACCAGGCGCGCCGCGCTCTGTCCCGCTTCCACCAACAAACTGCGCAGCAAGCGGTTGCCTTGCTTGCTGATCCGACCCAACCGTTGCCGGCCTCCGCTGGAATGTTCCGCCGGATTCAGTCCCACATAGCTGACCAGCTGTCGGCTGTGGGGGAAGCGCGTGATATCGCCGATGGTCAGCGCGTACGCCAGGCTGGTGATGGGACCGACTCCGGGATGGCGGCGCAGCAGACGCGCCACCGCATCTTTCTCCGCTGCCTGCTGTGCCGCCTGGTCCAGCTCGCCGATTCGGCGATCCAGATCGTCCAGCAACTCCAGATCGTCCTGACGGCGACGCGCCGTCCAGCCTTGCAGCGGCAACTGCTCCAGCAACTCACGTCCCGCCCCGGTCCACAGCTTCGATTTGCGCTGCACCCCCTGATTCAGCGCCAGATGCTGCAACTGATTCTTCACCTGGGCTCGCATCCCTACCAGCTTGTGGCGATGCAACAGCAACTGCCGTACGTCGCGCTGCTCCACCGTGGGCACCCACAGCTGCGGAAATCGACCGTCCAGCAGCAGCTGCAGTAACAGCTCGGCATCGCGCCGGTCCGTCTTCTGCTTGCGCACCTCCAGGGCTCGGATCTTGGCCGCATCGCCCAGCCGCAGCTCGTGGCCCAGCGACGCCAGCAGTTGCTCGAACCACAGCGTGTTGCCGCAGGCTTCCATGCCCACGATGACCTTGCCCTCCAGCCCGCCGTAGAACGCGATGGCTTCGCTACGGGTCAGCCGCTTCTGTGTGTGCTCGCCGGTTTCTGTATCGACCATGGCAATTTGTTGGAAACTCGGATGGAAATCACAGCCTATAATCTTCATGACGGCTCCTTCTTTCTCCGAGTCTTGGTCTTTTGCAAACTCAAGCTTACTCGGCTGATGGTGGAGCCGTCGTTGTTATCCAATCAAGCGCAGTGAATCCGCTTCGGCGGACGAACGCAGTCGAAGGACCCCTATAGCTGCGACGGAACTATGCCCCGCGATCACCGATACAGCGTCTACATTCTGGGAAGTCTTAGTGGAACACTGTATGTCGGGCTCACCAGCGATTTATGCCACGGCGTGTGGCAGCACAAGCAGCACGCGATCGAGGGTTCACTGCGTGCTACGATGTCACCCGCCTGCTCTATTTCGAGATCTACGATGGCGTCGGAATGGCCCTCCGCCGGGAGAAGCAACGGAAAGGCTGGCGGCGGGAGAAGAAGATTGCATCGATTGAGAAGTGGAACCTGCACTGGGAGAATTTGAGCCGCGCCTGGTACCCGGCAGGGTGCGGTCATTAGGCTCGCACAATCCAGATTCTTCCGGCTATAGGGGTGCTTCGACTGCGTTCGGCCGCTGCGCGACCTCACTCCGCTCAGCATGACAGCAGAAGAGACTTGCTGGGGCACGCACGGGATGTCAGTTGGACTACAATTCCGTTGGAAAGGGCGGGGCACCCTTCGCACAGGGTTCTTCAACTCGACCAGCCTTCGCGCCATCTGCTGCTACAATCGCGGGTTCGACGTCTGAGAACTGCTTATGCCTATGAATAAGGTCGTCGCCAACGCCGACGAAGCCATCCACGACATTCAAGACGGAGCGACTCTGATGGTTGGAGGCTTCGGTCTGTGCGGAATTCCTGAGAACCTCATTCGCGCTCTGGTGAAGAAGGGTGTGAAGGATCTCAACACCATCAGCAACAATGTTGGCGTGGACGAGTTCGGTTTGGGCCTGATGCTGAAAGCGGGACAGATCCGCTCGCACAAAGGAAGCTATGTCGGCGAGAACCGTCTGCTCGAGGAGTTGGTGCTGACTGGACGCATCGATCTGGAGCTGATTCCGCAGGGCACGTTTGCCGAGCGCATTCGCGCCGGCGGCGCGGGAATTCCCGGCTTCTACACACCTGCTGGTTTCGGCACAGTCGTGGCCGAAGGCAAGGAGACGCGCGAGTTCGATGGACGTCCTTATGTGCTGGAGCGCGCGCTGAAGGCTGACTTCGCGCTCATCAAGGCGTGGAAGGGCGATAAGTGGGGCAATCTGGTATATCGCAAGACAGCGCGGAATTTTAATCCCATGATGGCGACCGCGGCGAAAATCACCATTGCCGAGGTCGAACACCTGGTCGAGCCGGGCCAACTCGATCCCGATCACGTGCACACGCCGAGCGTCTATGTGAAGCGCATCTTCCAGGGAACCGATTACGAGAAGCGCATTGAGAGAAGGACGGTAAGGAAGATGTAGCGGATCCGTCACCCGAATTCCCACCCTTTCGCAAAGGCGGCGAAAGGATGGGGCACCCGCGCAGAGGCGCCGCATTACCCGAACGAACAATCTGGAGATTTCATGGCGACACCGCCGAAGATTGACAAGCAGAAAGACACCGAAAAGCGCGATCGCATTATCCGGCGAGTCGCGCGCGAGTTGCGCGACGGCTACTACGTCAACCTCGGCATTGGCATGCCGACGCTCGTCGCCAACTGCGTGCCTCCTGGGATTGAAGTTGTGCTGCAAAGCGAAAACGGAATGCTCGGAGTTGGTCCGTATCCGGTCGCGGGCACGGAAGATCCTGACCTGATCAACGCCGGCAAAGAGACGGTTTCGGAGCTGCCGGGCACGGCGTTCTTCTCGAGCGCCGAGTCGTTTGCCATGATTCGCGGCGGCCACATCGATCTAAGTGTGCTGGGCGCGATGGAAGTAGACGAAGAGGGTAATCTGGCCAACTGGATGATCCCAGGAAAGATGGTCAAAGGCATGGGCGGCGCGATGGACCTGGTCGCCAGCGCGCGCCGTGTGATCGTCGCGATGGAGCACACCACGCGCGAGGGCGCTCCGAAAATCCTGAAGCGCTGTACGTTGCCTATCACCGGCCTGCGCGTAGTGCATAACATCGTCACCGAGATGGCGTATATCCACGTTACGCAGAGCGGCCTGGTGCTGGACGAGATTGCTGAAGGCCTCAGCGTTGCTGACGTGCAGCGCGCTACCGAGGCGCCGCTGATTGTGAGCCCGCAATTGATGACGATGCCGGTTTGAACCGGCGCGTGCACAAAGCAACCTTTGAACGATTTTTTCGGTACGCGCTCGCGCCGCCAATTACCTGCGATGGTGTGACGCCGCGCACTGCCTCAGCATCGCCAATCGTTCCATCATGGAGAGTTTGGATCACCCACGAGTGATCGGAAGGAAGGCTCTTATGCTCTCCCGCATCCTATTTATTACGGCTATGTTGCTGGTCGCTTTGTCGCTGGCCGCGCAGACCGCACCGGCTGCGAGTCCTGGCGATGCTGCGCCGCAAGCGACGGCTCCCAAGATCAAGAATGTTCCTGCGCCGTATTCCAACCCGACCTCGGGTAAAGCCATGTATGAAGCGTATTGCGCGTCATGCCATGGAGCCGATGCACGCGGCGAAGGACCGGCGGCTCCAGCATTGAAGACTGCGCCGACGAACCTGACGACGCTAGCTCTCAAGAACGGTGGAACGTTCCCGGATGCGCACGTCGCCGCCGTAATTGCAGGCGACGCATTGACACCGGCGCATGGCGGCAAAGACATGCCGGTTTGGGGCCCGGTCTTTCGCTCGCTGGGGCAGCATCAGAATAGCGAAGTGCAGTTGCGCATCCGTAATCTGGTGAAATATCTGGAATCGATTCAGCAGAAGTAGGCACGCGCGATCCGCAAACGAAAAGGGCGCGATGTGCGCCCTTTTGCATAAAGGTTCTGCTTGTACCGGATTACACCGTCACCGGCTGCTTCACCGGAACCGGCGTCAGCCAGCCGAAACGGTCTTCCGCAGTGCCGTTCACGATCCCATAAAACTCGTTGCGGATGGCCTTGGTAACCGGCCCGATGGCGCCTTTGCCCACGGTGATCTTGTCGACCGAACGGATGGGCGTGATCTCGGCCGCGGTGCCGCTGAAGAACAGTTCGTCGCAGATGTAGAGCATCTCGCGCGGTATGATCTGCTCGATCACCGGGATTCCCAACTCGTGAGCGATGTGCAGCACGGAGTTGCGCGTGATGCCCGGCAGCACGCTATTGCCGAGAGGCGGCGTGTAGATGCGGCCCTTGTGCACCACGAAAACGTTCTCGCCCGAACCTTCGCTGACGTAGCCGTTCACATCGAGGGCAATGCCTTCGGCATAGCCGTTGACGATGGCTTCCATCTTGATGAGCTGCGAGTTCATGTAGTTTGCGCCCGACTTGGCCATGGTCGGCATCGTGTTGGGAGCCAGTCGCGACCAGGACGACACACACACGTCGACGCCTTCGTCGGCATCCGCGTCTCCCAGATACTTGCCCCACTCGTAGTTCACGACATACACATCGATTGGCGAGTTGAAAGGGTTGACGCCAACCTGTCCATAACCGCGCAGCACGATGGGCCGGATATAGCAGGGCGAGATGGCATTCTTGCCGACCACGTTGACGGTAGCCTGGCAAAGTTCGTCGAGTGAGTACTCCACGTCGATCCGGTAGATCTTGCAGGAATCAAGCAAGCGCTGCATGTGATCGCGCAGGCGGAAGATCGCCGGACCTTTGGCGGTGTGATAGCAGCGGATGCCCTCGAACATCGAGGACCCGTAGTTGATCACGTGCGCCATGACGTGCAGCTTGGCGTCTTCCCAGGGAATCAGTTTCCCGTTGTACCAGATGTACTCGCTTGCCTTAATGGCCATTCTGGCGCTCCTTCGAAGCTAAGATCGTGTGGAGTGTTAGGCTGACGAACCAGACATGCGGGACGCTTACGGCACCTGCAAGCCAAGCGTTGCGGCGATCCATGGCGGTGGACATCAGGATTCTGCCAGTGTCTCAGGCACACCCGTTGCGTGTGGATTGAGGCGATCAGCTTAACTCCGGATTATAAATGACCGCAAGCGGCTGCACGGCCCGGTTTTCCACATCTTTTCCGAAGCCGGTACGAGCCTCACCAGAATGGATGCGGACTGCTGCCCGCGGGCTACCAAATCCCAGGCAAAATTCATAGCGGCCGGATCGGGTGTCGCAGAAATCGTGCAGCTACAATAGAAGAGCACCAACGCCACGTTAGCTTAGGAGATATCCAATCCGCGCCCTCAACCTCTGTCTGGTCGGCTTCGGCAATGTTGGCAAGGCGTTCGTCGAGCTGCTTCAGCGCAAACAGCAGGAGATTCGAAGCTCGCACGGTATTACTTGCCGGCTCACTGGCGTAGCTTCGCGGCGGATTGGCTGGCGAGTTGCCGCTGAAGGGTTCTCGCTGGAGAAGCTGCTGGCCGGCGACTTCTCTGAAGCGCAGATGGCTTCTGACGTTCGCGCATGGCTGAAGCTTGCCAAGGCTGATGCGCTGTTCGAGGCCAGCTCGCTCAATGCTGCAACCGGGCAGCCGGCAACCGATTACATTCGAGCGGCGCTGCAAGCGGGAGCGCACGCCATCAGCGCCAACAAAGGCCCGCTGGTGCACGCCTATCGGGAGCTGACAGAGTTGGCCGCAAGTCGCGGGCGGCGCTTCTTCTTCGAGTCCGCGACGATGGACGGAGTTCCGGTGTACTCGCTGTTTCGTGAGACACTGCCGGCCATCGAGGTGCGAGGTTTTCGCGGTGTGCTGAACTCGACGACCACGGTGATCCTCGATGCCATGAGCGCGGGCATGAGTTTCGACCAGGCGATCGGCCAGGCGCAGTGGTTGGGCGTCGCCGAAACCGATCCGAGCGCCGACATTGATGGGGTTGACGCCGCGGTGAAAGTGGTGGCGCTGACGACGGTTCTAATGAATGGCAAGCTCAAGCTCGACGACGTCTCGCAGCAGGGTATCCGCGGAATCACCGCGGCAGAGCTGCGCGCCGCGTCCGCCGACGGTGAAGTGCTGAAGCTGGTGAGCCGCGCCCGCCGTCAGCCGGACGGAACGATTACGGCGACGGTTCGCCCGGAGCGGCTCAAGCTCGCCGATCCGCTGGCTTCCGTCACTGGTACTTCCTTACTGATAGCTTTCGAAACTGATATTTTTCCCGAACTCATCATTGGCGAGCGCGATCCCGGGCCGCAAGCGACCGCGTATGGCCTGCTCGCCGATTTCCTGAACGCGGTAAAGGAGTAAGCGTGTCTTCGCCCTCGCAAGTTACCTCGAAACCTAAACTCGATCTGGAGTGGATTCGCTCGCAGTTTCCCGCGCTTCATCAGACAGTGAACGGTCAGCCAGCCGTGTTCTTCGACGCGCCCGGCGGAACCCAGGTGCCGCAGCGCGTGATCGACGCCATCTCCGCTTATCTGGCGGCCTTCAACGCCAACACCGGCGGAGCCTTCGTCACCAGCCAGCGCACCGATCAGATGATTGCCGATGCCCGCTCCGCCATGGCGGACTTTCTGAACTGTGCAACCGATGAGGTTGTCTTCGGCGCCAACATGAGCACCCTGACCTTCGCGGTTAGCCGCGCGATCGGCCGTGAATTAGCGGCGGGCGATGAGCTGCTGGTGACCTGTCTCGACCACGACGCGAATGTTTCGCCCTGGGTATGCCTGGAGGAGCGCGGGGCGAAGGTTCGTACGGCGGACATCAAGCCCGGCGATTGCACACTTGACATGTTCGATCTGTCGGCCAAGATTCGCCGCAACACCAAGCTGGTTGCGGTGGGCTGGGCAGCCAACGCGGTCGGTACCATTAACGATGTCGCAGAGGTCGTTCGCCAGGCACACGCCGCTGGAGCGATGGCCTTCATCGACGCAGTCCACTACGCGCCGCATGGAACGATCGACGTGCGCGCCCTGGATTGCGATTTCCTGGCCTGCTCCAGCTACAAGTTCTTCGGCCCGCATCTTGGGATTCTCTACGGCAAGCGCGAGCAGTTGCAGCGGCTGCGTCCTTATAAGCTGCGCGCTTGCACCGAAATGCTGCCCGATCGCTGGGAGACCGGCACGCAGAACCACGAATGTCTCGCCGGACTCATCGCGGCCATCGACTACCTGGCCGACCTTGGTCGCCATCACGATCCAACCGCAGGCTCGCGGCGCGAAGCCATTGTTGCGGCCTATGAAGCCATCCAGCAGCACGAGCACGAGCTGAGCGAGCAACTGATCAGCGGACTGCTGGCGATTCCCGGGCTGACGTTCTATGGCATTACCGATCCTGCGAAGTTCGACCAGCGCACGCCGACGGTCGCCATCGGCATGGAAGGACACACGCCGCGTGAGCTGGCAAAACACCTCGGCGAGCGTGGCATCTTTACCTGGGACGGCAACTACTACGCCATCAACCTGACCGAGCGGCTAGGCGTGGAGAAGCTTGGCGGCATGTTGCGCATCGGCCTGACGCATTACAACACTGTGGAAGAAGTGGACCGGCTGCTGGGAGAGCTGCGAGTGGTGGGCAAATAGGAAGAGCAGCCGCGGATTACGCGGGTCGCGCGGATAAATCCTCCCTTCGTCATTCCGACCGGAGCGAAGCGAAGTGGAGGAACCTGTTGACTCCTTACTTCTGTGCACTGCACGCGAAAAGCAGGTTCCTCCGCGCGGCCTGAAGGCCTTGGTCGGAATGACGATGTTGTTGCGTGTAATTGAGGTACGTTACATGAGGAACCTGCTGTCTTTCGCTTGTGTTGCACTGCGTGCGAAAGCAGGCTCCTCCACTCCGCTTCGCTCCGGTCGGAATGACGTGGTTCAAGAATGGCTTGATGAGCTCTAGCTTCTTCCCGACCATTAAGCACTGCTCACGCACTTCGCTTGCGTTATAATCCGCTCTCCGCGGAGGGGACCGGTTCATGCGCGGCGTGGCTCGCTGGTGGGCAGTGGTGGCCGTGGTCGCGATTGTGGCGGTGGTGTGTGCCTTCACCGTCCGGCGCGTTCTGACGCCCGCCGCGCTGCGACTGCAGATCTCCCAGGCCAGCTTACCCGCCGACGGATTCACCTCGACCACGTTGAAAATTCGTTCCTCCAACGGCCGCGATCTGCACGGCTTGCGGGTTGACCTGGATGCTCCTCATCGCGCGGTAGTGGAATCGGTCACCGTGGAAGGCGGCTCCGCCAACGCCACCCTGCGCGCGGGAGTGATGCCCGGCGAGGTGACGGTGCGCGTCGCCGCGAACGGTTATCCACCGCAGGCGATCAATCTGAAGACCAGCTTCGATTCGGTTGACTCCATCGGCGATGGCACACCGGACTTTCTACGCCTGCATGATGCCACCGACCGCGCCGCTTTCCGCCGCTGGTTTGCGCTGCTGGCGGAATCGCAGTATTACCGCAACGGATCGCTTCCCGCCGAGATCGACGACTGCGCCGCGCTGTTGCGCTTTGCCTACCGCGAGGCACTGCGCGAGCACGATGCCGCGTGGGCGCAAGCCATGGCGCTGCCTGCGCCCGCGGCGGCCAGCGATATCCGGCAGTATCAGTTTCCCTTCACGCCGGTGGGCGCGGCGGTGTTTCGTGTGCGAGGCGGCAGCTTCGAGCCGGCCGATTTGCGCGAGGGCGCGTTCGCGGAGTTTGCTGATGCCGAAACTCTGTGGCGGCACAACACCTTCTTCGTGAGCCGCGATCTCAGCCGCGCACGCCCGGGGGATCTGCTGTTCTTCCGCCAGGACGGCCACGACATGCCGTTCCACGCCATGATCTTTCTTGGCCACAGCCAGATCGAGCCGGGCACAGAGCAGTTCGTCGTCTACCACACCGGACCGATTGGCGGAACGAAGGGCGAGATCCGCCGTCCGTCGGTTGCAGAACTCATGAACCATCCCGAGGCGCGCTGGCATCCGGTGGCGTCGAATCCGAACTTCCTCGGCGTCTATCGCTGGAATATTCTGCGAGGTGCGGAGTGAGAAGGCGGTTTGCCACGCCGTGCCGCCGCTACGCGGCTCCCAACCTTGTTTTGGGCGCACCCGGGGCTTGCGCCCCGGGCTCAAGGCAAGCCGCCGCTTCGCGGCTGGTTCGCACGCAGTCTGGAGATCTTGGTTCTCCGTCGGGGTCGATCGCCGGTCCGCAGAAGGCTTCCGAAGTTCCTCGACTCTCGCGAAAGGCCGGGGCTAAAGCCCCTCTCTCCATAAACGCGATTGAACGCAGGCCTAAAGGCCTGCTCTACCCGAGCACGCGGAGGCCTGAAGGCCTGCTCTACCCGAGTGCCAGCCTCCGCACGGTCCTCACGCTGGCTTTGTGTTTGACTCTGGCGCTGCCGATGTTCGCGCAGGAAGACTCGGACACCGCGGCCTTCTTCTCACTCACCAGCCAGCGCACCTATCTTCCTGGCGAAAAGGCCGAGGTTGCGGTCTACTCCCACAATGTGGGATCGCTGGAGTTCCGCGTCTATCGGGTGAATGATCCGCTAAAATTCTTCGCGCAGATGCAGGACCTGCACAGCTTTGGCGGACAGGCTCCGCGGCTGCCCAGGCAGGCGCGCACCTGGCTGGAGAAGTTTCACGCCTGGAAGCATCGCCGCTGGTCCTGGATTCGCGATTTTGTGCGAGCGCAGTTTTCGCCGGAATCGCGGCACGAGATCCATCTGTGGCGAGCCGGCGGGGAAGAGAAGAAGCAGGGACCGCAAGTGCAGGGCTATGCCCAGGTTCCGGTGCTGAATCAGCAGCAGGTCGTCTCAGTCTGGAAGTGGACGGTGCCGGCGCACGAGCGCTGGGAGAGTCAGGCCGTGCCGATTCCTGTGAGCGAGAAGGGCGTGTACCTTGTCGAGGCTACCAACGGCACGCTGCGCGCTTACACCGTGATCATCGTCACCGAGATTGCCGTCATTACCAAGGCTGCGCCGGGGCGGTTGATGAGCTTCGTGGTCGACCGTAAGACGGGCGATCCCATCGCGGGCCGCGCAAGTGCAGGTCTGGATCGACCACAAGGAAGTGGCAGCGAAACCGACTGACGCGCAAGGTCTGCTGGACACGCCGATCGACGCCGGCAAAGAGGCTAGCGTTGCGGTGCTGGTGACGCACGGCGATCAGTTCACGGTGAACACGCCGGGCTCGTGGAATCTGGGCAACGATCCCAATCAGAATCTGCGCGGCTATACCTATACCGATCGTCCGGTGTACCGGCCTGGCGACACGGTGCACTTCAAGAGTATCGTTCGCGCCCAGGCGATGAGCGGCTATCAGATTCCCAGCAACCGCGATCTGCGGCTGGAGATGCGCGATCCTCAGACCTATCAGCCGATGTGGACGCAGACGGTGACGCTGTCGGAGATGGGCACTGCCCACTGGGACTACACCATTCCTGCCGATGCCAAACTCGGCTTCTACTATCTCTCGATGCTGTCGGGCGAGACCTATGTCGAGGGCACCAGCTTTTCTGTCGAGGACTACAAGAAGCCCGAGTACCAGGTGAAGGTCACGGCCCAGACGCCGCGCGTGCTGCAAGGTCAGCCCATCAAAGCGACCATCGACGCGCGCTACTACTTCGGCGAGCCGGTGGCCAACGCCAAAGTGAAGTGGGTGGTGCATACGTCGCAGTACTGGCCGATGGGCCGCGACGAGGATGACGACGACAACGCGCAGATAAATGAGGGTCCCGGCGCGGAGGACGACACGTACGGCGGCGAGCAGCAGAGCGAGAACAGCGGCACGCTCGACGCCGATGGCAAGCTGCAGATCACCATCCCCACGCGCGTCAATGGCAAGAAGCAGGACCAGACGTATCGCATCGAGGCGCGAGTCACCGATGCGGGCAATCGCGAGATCGCGGGACGCGGTTTCGCTATCGCGACCTACGGCAGCTTCTTCCTGACGGCGCAGCCTGACTCGTATGTCTACAGCAAGGGCAGCACCGCCACCATCACCATTACTGCACAGGACTACGACAAGAAGCCGGTGCAAACCGCATTCCGTGTGGAGATGAATCGCTGGGACTGGCGCAAGGGCGCGCTCGGATCGGTCGCCACCGCGCAGGGCCAGACTGACGCCAGCGGCAAGGGGCAGGTCACGCTCACGATTCCTGAGGCCGGAGAATTCCGGGTGCTGGTGACCGCCACCACGCCGGAGAAGCGCGATGTGCAGGCGATGGCGTACTTGTGGGCCCCTGGCCAGAGCCCGTGGTTCAGCGGGCCGGCCGAAGAACGGGTGCAGATCGTTCCCGACAAGAAGGCCTACCAGCCCGGCGATGTCGCGCACGTGCTGATCGTCACCGGCAGCGGCACGGCCTCAGTGCTGGTCTCGGCCGAGGGCAAGGGGCTTTATTCCGGACAGGTGATCAGGAGCACGGGCGGAAGCATCACGGTCGACGTGCCGGTGAAGGCGGAGTACGCGCCCAACTTCTACGTGGCGGCGGTCTTCATCCGCGACAACAAGCTGTACCAGGGATCGAAGAGCCTGAAGGTTCCTCCGGTGCAGCATGAGATGAATGTGCAGTTGCAGCCGTCAAAACCGCAGTATCAGCCAGGCGAGGCCGCTACCTACACGCTCAAGGCGACGGACGCCAGCGGCAAAGGCGTGGCTGGAGCAGAGTTCAGCCTCGGCGTGGTGGATGAGGCGATCTACGCCATCAAGCCCGAGTCGGTGCAGCCGATCCTGAATTTCTTCTACGGCACCATCTATTCGCGGGTGAGCACCGAGAGTTCGCTGACCTATTACTTCAGCGGGCAGGCTGGCAAGCGCGCCATGGAACTGGCGCAGATGCAGACCGCGCGCTCGCGAAGCGGGCTGGCGCAGCTCAAGCCCGAGCGGCTGGTGCAGCCGAAGATTCGCAAGGCCTTTCCCGACACCGCGTACTGGGTGGCCGATCTGCGCACCGACGGCAACGGGCAGGCGACGGTGAAGTTCACTTATCCCGACGCCATCACCTCGTGGCGCGCGACCACGCGCGGCGTGACCGAGGACACCAGAGTCGGCAGCACGGTGATGAACACCATCGTGCGCAAGAACTTGATGGTGCGGCTGGTGGTGCCGCGCTTCTTCCGGCGCGGCGACGAGATCACGCTTTCGACCATCGTGCAGAACTATCTGCCGACGGAGAAGATGGCGCACGTCTCGATGGATTTCACCGGCCTGCAGGTGCTTGAGGGCGGCGAGCAGACGGTGCCGGTGGCCAGCCGTGGTCTCGCCAAAGTGGATTACCGGGTGCGAGTGCTGGACGTGGATTCGGCGCGCGTGCTTGGCAAGGCCTTGACGGACGTGGAAAGCGACGCCATGGAACTTACCTTGCCAGTGGTTCCGTTCGGCGTGAAGCTGGCCATCGCGAAGTCGGGCTCGCTGGCAGGGGCGGGCAATAGCGACACGCTGCAATCGATCGAATTCCCGACTGCGACGGAGCCGGGCACACGCAAGCTGTCGGTGAGCCTCACACCTTCGATCGCAGGCTCGGTGTTTGCCGCGCTCGATTACCTCACTTCGTATCCCTACGGATGCACGGAGCAGACCATGTCGAGCTTCCTACCCGATGTGCTGGTGGCCGAAGCGATGAAGAAGCTGGGGGTGAAGTCGAATATCGATACGCAGACGCTGAACAAGCAGGTGAACGCAGGGCTCGGCCGGCTGTACACGTACCAGCATCCCGATGGCGGTTGGGGATGGTGGCAGACCGACGACAGCGCTCCCTTCATGACAGCGTACGTGCTGGCGGGCCTGAGCCAGGCGAAGGCAGCAGGCTTCGAGGTGAAGCAGGATGCCATCGATAAAGCTGGGGCATGGCTGCGTCCGCAGTTCGACCGTTCGCAGAAGGTGAAGACCGATCTGCGTGCCTACATGGCTTATGCGCTGGTGCTGAGCGGCACTCGCGATGCGGCGGTGCTCAATTCGGTTTGGGATCAGCGCGCAACGCTGACTTCTTACGGGCAGGCTTTACTCGGGCTGGCGATGGCCGAGACTGGCGATGCACGCGCCAACGATCTTGCCAGGCAATTGGAAAGCGCGGCCAAGCAGAACGATTCGCAGGCCTGGTGGCCGAGCGACACCAACTATCTGATGGACTTCTCAGGCGACACCACGCCGGAGACCACAGCTTATGCGCTGAAGCTTCTAAACCGCGTCGATGGCGCCAGTCCGCTGCTACCGAAGGCGGCGGTGTACCTGGTCACGCATCGCAGCCAGGGCTACTACTGGGAGTCGACCGAGCAGACCGCAATGGTGGTCTACGGGCTGACCGATTACCTCGACCGCACGCAGGAGCTGAAGCCCGACTATAGCGTCGACGTGCAGGTGAACGGCAAGACAGTGGCGACGAAGAGATTTACGGCGGCTGACGCGCTGGCTCCGGCGACAGCGGTTACCCTCAGCGAGGCACAGCTTGCGCCGGGTGCGAACCAGGTGCGCATTGTGAAGTCGGGCGATGGCCGTCTGTACTGGTCGGCGCGGGGCGAGTACTACTCCAACACAGCGAAGGTGGTGAACAGCGGCACCTTCCAGTTGAGCACGGTGCGCGAGTACTACAGGCTCAGCCCGCAGCAGAAGGAAGGCAGGATTGTCTATCATCTCGACAAGCTCAGCGGGCCGGTCGCGGTGGGCGACACGCTCGCCGTGCGCATCACGGTGGGCGGCAACGATTGGAAGTACCTGATGATCGAAGATCCGATTCCGTCGGGCACCGAGTCCATCGCGCGCGATGATCTGTACGAACTCGACCAGAAGCCGAACTGGTGGGGACGCTGGTTCAGCGATCACGAACTGCGCGACGATCGGACCACGTTCTTCAACATGTATTTCCCTCGCGGGCAGCACGAATACGTGTACCTCTTGAAAGTGGTCAATCCGGGCGTCTTCCGCGTGAGCCCGACGAGCGTGCAGCCGATGTATCAGCCGGAATATCTTTCGACTAGCGATTCGCTGACGGTGACGGTGAAATGACAGCGCTCTCGACCAGCACGAAGCTCGCCGGCGTGGCCAGGCTGTGGCTGCTGAACTTCCTCGGCAACGCGGCGGCGCTGACGGTCATTTACGGCTGGCTCTTGATTCCCGATGCGCATGGCTGGCAGGTAGCGGCATCGGCGCTCATCGCGCTGGCCGGCGTATTTTTGATGGCGTGGTTGCGCGCGGGAACGTTCGCGCATTTCCGCGTGTCGGAATTTCGCGAGCGGGCGGATTTGTGGCCGGCATTTCGCCGTGGCCTGCGGCATCTGATTCCGCTAATCGTGTGCGGGGCGGTGTTCTTCGCGCTGGCATGGTGGATCTGGAGCCTGCGCGACTACACGCCGCAGTTTGGGGTGTGGCTGCGGCAGAAGTTGAATGCCGGTCCGCCTCCGCGCAACGTTACGCGCGATGCGAACTGGCTGATCGTGCTGATTATTTTTGTCCTGCTGCCAGCGGTCTGGCTCCCCATCGCCAGCACGATTGCCGGCTTGGGCCTTCGCCTTGCGAGCACTGGGCGTAGCCTGCGAGTGTTGAGGCGCGGAAAATATTGGCTATGGCTGTGCGTTCTGGTCGTGTTAGGCGCCTACCTTCCGTACCGGTTGGTGTGGTGGATCCCCGACCTGAGTAGCCTGCCCGCACAGGCGTGGAGCATGGGCCTCCGCTTCTTCGCGGCATATGTCTTGGCGGTGAGCGGGTGGATTGGGCTGAATTGGGTCGCGGGCGTGTTTGCGGAGCGGGAAGACGCTGACCTCTCGTAGGAGTTTCATTCCGACCGAAGCGGCGTGGTGTTCGCCGCGAGTGGAGGAACCTGTAGTTTCTGCGCACTGCCGGCAAACTGCAGGTCCCTCGGCTACGGTGGCCCAAAAACCGGCCACCTCCGCTTGGGATGACGGCGGCAATCGATCAATGGCCCGCCGACATGCCCGCCGGCAAACCCTCCTGCACCCACTTCAGCACCGTGGCCTTTCCGTACTTCTGCGCGAGTTGTGCGACCCGCGCTTGTGCTGCGACATAGGCCTCCCGAAGCTGTTGCTCACTCGCGGGGGCGCGCAGGGTTTTCTCCAGCGCTGCCGGATCTCCGGCAGCCGAACCCGCCGGCCCGGCCGAATTTGGCTCACTTAAATAGAGAACCAATCCTTCGCGAAACCACAGCGGGGTTCCGGGCCGGACATATTCCTCGATCAGCATGTGCAGGAACTCATGGCGCAGCGTGCTGTCGAGCGTTCCTGCCTGACGCAGCACGTCTGGCGGCTGCAACTGAATGGTGCGGCCCTTTGTCGACGCCGCGACCCATCCGGGCTCTCCGGTAGAGTTGCGAAACGCCGCAACCGTCGCATAGACCTTCAGCCGCGGAGTCTCGCGGTACCGCAGTCCGGTACTCTGCTCAGCGTCCTGCAGAATGCGCGTGGCCAACGGTAGCAGGGCGCGATCGCGATCCGGCTGTGTCGTGAACAGCTCAAGACTGTCGTTGGCCAGCCGCTGCCAAGGCACGGCTTGCGCGTTGACGCCCAGCTTGGTACCGGGGTAATAGAAGCTGAGGATCTCGCGATACGAGTGGCCCTCCTCGCCCATGACTTCGGCTCCAACCTGGCAAAGGCCAACGCCGTGCCCGGAGCCGCGTCCGCTGAACAGGATGCGCTCGCCTGCGTTGCTTACCTGGTACCAGTTGCTCTTCAGGCGATCCCATCCGATGTGCCGTCCGATGGCGAAGCGGAAGGTCAGTCCCGGAACGGTGATGTTGCCGCTACTACCGTTCAGGCGTATGAACTCCACTCGCCCGCTGGGCGTGCGATGCACGACGGTGAGGCTGCGCAGCTTGCCGGGCACGGTGATGCCGTCGGCCGCGAGGGCGCGCTGCAGTTCGCGTGTGGTGACCTCTGTGTTCCACTGGCTGCCGCCGTTGCGAATGCAGTAGGTATCGGAGTGCTGGATGAGGTAGGGCGCGGGAGCCTCGTCGTTGCCCAATATGTAGCGGCCATCTTCCGTGGTGCCGCCGCAGTTGGCGTGGTAGTAGGTCGCCGCCGGCTCGCCGTTGTACCAGAGAATCTCACCCGCGGTAGAGTTCGCGATCTGACGCATGTGGTCATTGATGCCGGCGGCGCGCAGGTCCTGGCAGTGAGTGGTGTCGCAGTAGTCGAAACCCTCCTGCGCATGGCGGCTGCCGAAGTGGATAGCGTAGGTGCGGGCGGCGACCGCCATCGCTTTCAACGCCTCGTCGGACTGGAAGTGCCCAACTTCTCCCGCCAGCACGCCGGCGATGTACTCCTCCATGGGCATGGCAGCCGTGATACGCAGACGGCCTTCGCCGGCGGTGACTGTGATGGGGAAGTCCGCTGGAAACGGCTGCTCGTTAGCAGCGGACATTTGATACGTGCCACTGATATGGAGCTCGGCGGCTCCATTCTTTTCGCTCGCGCTTAGTACGCGCGAATCCGACGCATGCAGTGTGAGGTCGCTCAGGTTCGATGGGGAACAAGTCGAGCATTTACGCAGTTGGGCTTGCCCCGCTGCGGCGTGGATCTTCAACTCGCGCGGAGGGTGCAGATACCAAAGCCGCACGCGAACGGTCTGCGGAAAGCCTTGGCCCGGAGCGGAACTCGCAGGTGGACGCGCGTCGCCGGTACCCCAGAGTGCAAGCAGCAGCAGCAATGCCGTCAGGGTTTGCTTCACGGCTGAGAACCATGAGCGTTCGAAGTTGCTGAGCTTGTCGATCGCGCGAAGGCCGCGAAGATATCGTGCGCCACGCGAGCGGCATCAGCGCCGCCGTGGCCTCTTTCCAGGAAGACCACCAGTGCGATGGATGGCTTATCGGCGGGAGCGTATCCCGCGAACCAGGCATGCGTCCACGAACCGTCCTCAGCCGGAGAGGTGCCGGTTTTTCCCGCAACCTTCAGCGATGCAGGTTGCGCCAAGCGTCCCATTCCGTAACTGACCGACTGCTGCAGACCTTCGAACAGCGGCGTTAGCGTGGCATCATTCTTTTGCGACAGCAGCGCCAGGCCGCGGTAGGCATGCAGCAGTTCCAGCGGCGTAAGGCTTACGCCCCATTCACCGATGGCTTGGAGTTGCAATTCTTCGGTCGAGTGAGCAAGTGCGGCCGATCCGCTGGCTTCGTTGGGCAGCCAGCCTGTAGTTGCGCCGAAGCCTGCCTCTATGAATGTGTCATGCAACTGCTGCGGTGTAAGCCGTGTCGCCACGCTGGTGAAGTACGAGTTGCAGGAATACGCCAATGCAGCCGCGGGATCGAGAGGCTGCGCGGTGACCGGATGGGTGCAGTCCAGTTTGTGTCCTGCGATAGTGACGGTTCGCTTACAGAGGAGCGCGGTCCGGGCATTCACCTTGCCCGATTCGAGCAGCGCAAGCAGGGTAAACGGCTTGATGCTCGATCCGGGATGCGCCACCCGGCGGGCCGCCACGTCAGGATGGTAGGCGGCGAGCACCCGGCCGGATGCGACATCGACCACGACCACTGTGCCGTTGCGTCCCGCCATCGCCTGCGACACGGCGCCTTGCAGACTGGGGCTGTTTCTCTGCGCCGAAGCTTTGCATGACGACGCGATGCACAGGAGCGTCATGACGGCGCAGAGCAGGAATCGCAGGTTGGGCATGCGTAGATTGTAACGGTGTGTGGGCCGCCTCTTTTCTTAGGCGTACGGTCTTAAGGCGTACGAGGGAACCCTCGCCGTCAAGGGAGGGCAACCGGACTCTCCTCGCCGTTTCCCAAACGCGGAAAACCAAACGCGAATTCAGGCGATGCGGGGCCTCAAACTGCCGCCTAGCGCGGTATACATTGGTTAGGACGGGCGGCATCGGGACCTCCGGCCGCTGCCGACATCCTTAACGGAGGAACGTCATGGAACTGCGTTTGACCGAAGACGAGAAAGAACTCTTGCTGGAAATCCTGCAGGAGCGTCACAAGAGCCTGATTCACGAAATTGCCCGGACCGATCACCACGATTACAAGCACGAGTTGCAGCAGCGCTGTTCGAAGCTGGAGACCATTGTGAGGAAAGTCCAGGCGCTGAACCATGCGATTCTGGCATAGCTGCTTTCCGCGTTATAGGGGGATCTGTGGCGCTGTCGCGTCTGGTGTTTCAAGGCAGCAGCACGATTTTGCCTTGTGCTCCCGATGGCTCCATTATTTCCTGGTGCGCCTGTGCCGCCTGGCTGAGCGGGAAGGTCTTTCCGATGACTGGGCGCAAGGTAGCGTTCTCCAACGCCGCACTCAGTGCGGAGTAGATCTCTTTGCGCTCCTGCTCGGTGGCCATGGCCAGGGTCACGCCACGGATATCGGCTTCGCGCCCCATGGTGTCGCGAGGGTTAATCTCAATGGGCCCGCGGCTGCCGATCACCACTGCCCGCCCCTTCTTGGCGAGCACGGTGAGGTCTTTTGCGAGATTCTTGTTGGCCAGCATCTCCAGAATGATGTCCACACCGCGCCCATCGGTGAGCTTCATCACCTCGTCATAGTGTGCCTCGGACGAATGATTGACCGCGTGATGCGCGCCTTCGTCGGTCACGAGCTTCATTCCGGCTTCGGTGCCCGCCGAGCCGATGACGGTCATGCCGAGGGCCCGCGCCAGTTGCACCGCAGAGAGGCCGACGCCTCCACTGGCGCCGTGCACCAGGATTGCCTCCGCCGATTTCGCCTCGCCGCGCTGAATCAGCCCGCGATACGCCGTGCCCGCCGGAATGCCCACGGCGGCGCCCTGTTCATAGCTGACATCCGCCGGCAGCCGATGCACTTGCGCTTCTGTGCAGAGCGCCAGCTCGGCATAGGTTCCTGTGGACGACCCGACGACGTATACGCGATCGCCTGCCTTGAAGCTCTTGACCTCCGGCCCGACTGCTATGATCTCGCCCGCCGCGTCTTGACCAGGCGTGTAGGGCAGCGCCGGTTTCAGGACGTAGGTACCAGTGCGAATGTAGGCTTCGACCGGATTGACGCCGGCGGCGCGAATCCGCACCACGAGCTGTCCAGGACCGGGCTGCGGGTCGGGCACTTCTTCCAGCTTCAGAACTTCAGGCCCGCCGAATTCATGCACGCGAATGGCTTTCATAATTTCCTCCTGCCCAACGTACCAGATTACCGCGACAGTGGGACGGATGGCGAAGCGCCTGGTGACAGACCTTTGGGGCAACCCAGACGCGCGTCCGGGCCTTATTGATCCTCAAAGGGTACGTCCGGATGAGGCCGGGCGGCACGATTTGTGTTAAGACGTCAGAGGGTAGACACATTAAAGACACCTCGTATATACTGTGTATCGGGGGGGGTGAGATGAAGGGGCAAGTGGCGATGTGGGGCAATAGTCTTGCAGTACGCATTCCTAAGGCGATTGCGGAAGAGGCGCAGCTTCGCGAGGGAGACACAATTGACCTTGCCAGCCAACAGCCTGGCACGGTGCAAATCCGTTTACTTCCGCAGGTTCCAACGCTGGAAGAGCTTGTGGCGGAAATCACTCCTGGTAACCGGCATGGAGAGGTTCACAGCGGTCGCGCGGTAGGTCGAGAGCCGGTTGAATGGTAGCTTCACATCGTTCGTACATCCCAGACGCTGGCGACTTGATCTGGCTTGACTTTGATCCTCAGGTCGGCCGAGAACACAAGAAACGGAGGCCTGCGCTGGTCCTGACCAGTGCCTCGTACAACCGGGCCGCCGGACTCGCGGTGGTGTGCCCGTGCACTTCGGTTCGCAAAGGCTACCCCTTCGAGATACATACCTCGATTGCCGGGAAGCAGGCAGCCATCCTGAGCGATCAGATCAGGAGTCTTGACTGGCGGGCCCGGCATGCTGAGTTAATCGGCAGAGCGGAGCCCGTCGTGGTTGATAAGGTCCGTGCTTTTGTAGCAGCCCTCTTGCAGATCCCATATCGACGCAACTAAGCCGGCGGCCGAACACTCTCTTAACCACCCTGCCACTGCTTTTCATTTGCGGCGCCCATCGGCGCTTTTCTACTGCTACACTCTCGGCAGTCCCATGCGCGTTCTTGGCATCGATTGCGGAGGCGAGTACACCGGCTATGGAGTGGTCGAGCAGGACGACCACGGCGCGCTGCGGCATCTTGCGAGTGGTGCCATCCGGTTGCTGCCGCGCGAAGCGCTGGAGCTGCGGCTGAAGAAGATTTGCGAGCAGCTTACCGGGATCATCGCCACTTACCAGCCTGAGCAGGTGGCGATCGAAGACGTCTTCTACGCGATGAACGTCAAGTCGGCGCTCAAGCTGGGGCACGTGCGCGGCGTAGCGATGCTCACTGCGGCGCAAGCGGGGCTGGAAGTGATGGCTTATTCGCCGTTGTCCATTAAGTCGGCGGTGGTCGGCTATGGCCGGGCCGAGAAATCGCAAGTTCAAATCATGGTGGCCCGCCTCCTCGATCTGTCCGCGCCTCCGGAACCTCCCGACATCGCTGACGCACTCGCCATTGCGATCTGTCATTTGCACACGGCAGGCACCTTGCGACGCCAGCACGCCGGGGCTCCCTGATCCGATTTCCGCACCGATTCGCCATCGCGGCTTGCAGTTCGACCGTAAGACACCGGGCAACCTGCCGCAACTCCGGCGCGAATCGGGTAGAATCATTCGGCAGCATGAAATCGGCTTTCCTTCCTATCCTCTGCCTGATCGCACTTCTGCCGCTGTACTCTGGGGCGCAGCAGTCCCCGCCGGCGGCCGTTGCAGGCACGGCTCAGGAGCAGGTGAAATTTCTATTCGACTGGAACGAGGGACTTCCGTGGCTCAGCTATTCCATCACCGTGCACCCGGATGGCACAGCGCACTTCGACGGCGATCCTAATCCCATCGGTGGTGGGCAAAGTGAACCATTTCAGCAGGATTTCACTCCTCTCCACGGCCAATCGGCAAAAGATCTTCCAGCTAGCCAAAAACACGAACTACTTCCAGGGCAACTTCGATTATCCGAAGAAGATCGCACAGACGGGCAGAAAGACCCTGGAGTATGAGTCGCCCGAGGTTCACGGCTCGGTCACCTACAACTGGTCGGAAAACAAGGACGTTCAGGAACTGACCCGTATTTTTCTGGCAATCGCGAATACGGTCGACTATGGCTGCAAGCTGGCCTATCAATATCGCTTTGACAAGCTCGGCATGGATAAACGAGTTCGAGAGTTGGAGCAGCTCCAGGCCAATGGCGAGGTCGAAGAATTGGCGGCCATCGAGCCGATTCTGCGCAAGATCGCTGACGACCCTAACCTGATGCGCATTACCCGCCAGAGCGCGAAACATCTGCTGAAGACCATCGAGAGTCCGGAACCGGTTGCGGCCGGCAACTCGCAACCGTGAGCAAGCCGTCCTGCGAAATGATTCTGGTCACAAGTTTTGTCGAGAGCCTGAACCGCACATCCCTCGGAACTGAAGGGCCTCGGGATAATAATTGGCAAAAGAAGCGGTCTGGACACTCACCTTTTACAACCGGGCTGCCGAATTTCGGCAACTTCGCATCAAAAGGGTGTTAAATAGCCGTAGAGAGTCAGGTGGGGAGACGGACTGATCGTCTGCCTTGCCGTCACTTCCAGGGTCATTAGGGCTCGAGGGCTCAAAGGAGTAGGAACATGACACGGCGCGTGGGGTTCGCGTTGTCCTTCGCAATGGCTGCTGCTCTGGTGTTCGCGGCCGTCGCAATGCAAGCCGAGTCGCACGTCAGAATCGTCCGCCTGAGCTACATCGATGGACAAGTTCAGATGGACCATGCTGGAGGCCAGGGGCTGGAGCGCGCCATCTTGAACGCTCCCATCATCGAAGGCACAGGGCTGGTGACCGGAAGCAGCGGTCTGGCCGAAGTAGAGTTCGAAAATCGCAGCACCCTGCGCATGGCCGACAACTCTGAAGTGAAGTTCAAGCGACTGCTGATGAACGACGCGGGCGCCAAGATCAACGAGATCGAGGTTGTCCGGGGCATCGTTTACTTCGACGTGGACAAGAGCGAAGACATCAATCGACTGATGTCGGGAGACATGAGTTTCCTGGTTCGCAAGGGCACGGAATTGCGGTTGACCGCCGAGGATGGAAGAGTGCGGCTGGCAGTCTTCAAGGGTGAAGTTCAGGTCGAAAACCAGGGGCAGCCTCTCAACGTGAAGAAGAAAGAGACGCTGGCAGCGGGCACAGGCAATCCGCCACTGGTCACGCCCGGTGTGGACGGCATCTCCTATGACGCATGGAACAACGAGCGCGCCGCCTATACCAGCGCCTACACGCAAAGCACGTCGACGTTTGGCGGCCCTTCGGTAAGCGGTTACGGCCTGCAGGACCTGAATTACTACGGCGGATTTTTCTACATGCCGGGATACGGCTACGCGTGGCAGCCCTACGGCGTTGCCGGTATGGCCGGCTGGAATCCCTACATGGCGGGAGCCTGGATGTTCAACCAGGGCCTGGGCTACAGCTTCGTATCGGCCTATCCCTGGGGTTGGCTGCCGTATCACTACGGCTCCTGGGCGTATGCACCCAATGTCGGATGGGCATGGTTGCCGGGCAACGGTTCAAACTACCGAGGCAACGGAATTGTCACCAGCTTCCAGCCCACGCCGGTGATCTCGAGAGCTCCTGCAGGGTTCACGGTCGTCCAACCGCCTTCCGTGGTCACGGCCAGGCCGCAGACGATTCTTGTAGGGCAACACATAACGGGCGGCATGGCCTATATTCCCGGTGGACGGGTACCGCCCAACTTCCGCAGTGTGCTACCCCCGACTCTGTTGCAGAGGCCTTCGAACGCAAGAGCCGAGCCGGGCTCAACCTTTGCGAATAATAAAGGGGCAGCGCATAACACAGGCGAAACCTTCGCGCATAACGAGATCATGCATCCGCCTTCGGGACACGTATTCGCAGAGCCCGTGTCGCGCACAGCGCCCATGGCGGAGCCTGGCATGTGGGGTTCAGGTGCCGGGAGCATGCGCGGCCAAGGGCTCGGTGGCGTTCCAACCCATCTGGACACAGCCGGCACCTCCAGGCCTGGGCACGCGTCAGCCACGACTCCAGCGGCGCACTAAGAGCTGATTCAGCTTCTCAGCGGGGCGGCCTCGGTTCAGGTCGCCCTTTGCTTTTGGATTTTTAGTGTCCACAAGCAACGCCACGAAACAGGAGGAAAAATCCTGTCCGTCTTCTTCAGGCGATGGCGATTCCCGCGTAGCCCACCACCATGTCTCGCTCTCCGGAGACATCACCCGAGGTGGCATAGCGAATCAACTCGGCCTTGGTCGCGCCCAGCTTGGCGGCCGCAGTCAGCATGGCCACGGTGGGACCGTAACCGCACATGCTGATGCTTTCCCGGTGGACCACGTCGTAAAGACCGCGCGGGTTGAGTGCGAGTATCTGATCGATGGCTTTATGGTCCTTCTCGCGAGTGACGCTGTCGCTTTCGTAGTGATTCATGTCGCTGGATGCAATCACCAGCACGGGATCTTCCGCATGCGCCAGCAGATTGCCGATCACGGTGCCCAGCGCGCTCAAGACTTCGAAGTTGCTGGTACCGACAGTGATGGGCACGAAGCGAAATCCGGGCGCCAGCACTTGCAGGAAGGGAAGTTGAACTTCCAACGCATGCTCATAGCGATGGGCCATCTCATCTTCGGAAAGCAGCGGCATTCGTGACTTCAACTCTTGCGCAAGCTCCCCGTCAATTGCGGCTTCGCCCAGCGGGGTGCGCCACGCACCCTCGCTCATGATTGCCAGGGGCTCGCCCTTCCCGGTGTGATTAGGACAGAGAATGATGAAGCGACGGGGAAGTTCAAGACGGCGGTAGACGGCCCCGGCGACGCTTCCGGAGTACACATAGCCGGCGTGAGGAACGACACAGCCGAGCGCGCGAATCGCCTCTTCTGTGGCTACCCCCGCACGCTTAGTCGCGAAGGTTTCTACCTCTGCCCGCAGATGTTGCGCATTGGCGGGATAGAAGCGGCCCGCAACAGCGGGCGAACGTACGAGGCTGGGCATGAGCAGAGTCCTGCGCCCAGTTTACGCCTGCTGCAGGGCGCGGGAAACTTCCGCCATCTTCTCCAGTGCCACCGCCTCGGCGCGCACATCGGAGCGCAAACCCGCGGCTTTCAATGCCGCCCGCACCGCCTTGTCGTCGTAGCTCTCGCGCAGGTTATTCACCAGGGTCTTGCGCTTCTGCGCGAAGGCCAGCTTGAGAAATGCGATGAACGGCTCTTCGTCGACTTGCAACTCCTTCAGGCGGGGCTCCATGGTGAAGCGCAGCACGCTGGAATGCACTTGCGGTGGCGGAGAGAACGCCGTCGGCGGCAGGGTAAACAGCTTCTCGACGCGAGCGAACAGCTGCGCCGTAGCCGACAACAACCCATAATCACGGCTGCCGGGCTCTGCCGCAATGCGATCAGCTACTTCCCGCTGCACCATGATCACGGCGCGCTCAATGTTCTGGTGCAGTTCCAGCAGGCGTAAAACAATGTCCGAAGTAATGTAGTAGGGAAGGTTGCCGACGACGTCCACAGTTTCCGGCTGGGTTGGACGCAGGTCCTGCAGAGGACCGGCCTTGCGTCCCAGCAATGTGGGAAATTCGACAGTCACGAAGTCCGATTCCAGGACCTCCACGTTGTCGCGGGTGGCATAGCGCATGCGCAACTGCGCGGCCAGCACGCGATCGAGTTCCACGCCGATCACCCGTTTGGCGCGCGACACCAGAAGGTCGGTCAGAATTCCCGGCCCGGGTCCGATCTCGACCACGGTTCGCTCGGATACATCGCCCAGCGCTTCGACGATGCGCTGGGCCGCTCCGCGATCCACCAGAAAGTTTTGTCCGAGTTTCGGCTTTCGCTTGCCACTGGCGTTTGCAGCGGATTTGCTCGACGCGGTCCTGGCCACGTTGACCCTCTTTCGACTCCGCAATTAGACTCAACTGTTTCGTTGCCTAAGACATCATAACGGCGTTATCGTCACCGCGCCGTTTGGCAGGCTTTGCGAACAACGTTCCTAGCGCCCCGGGGGTCTTCATGCATATTGTCTTTGCGGCATCCGAATGCGTTCCCTTTTCCAAGACCGGGGGGCTCGCTGATGTCGTTGCAGCCTTGCCGCTGGCGCTGGTGAAATCAGGCCACAAAGTCACTGTCTACCTTCCCCGCTACAAACAGACGAAGCTCGAAAGACCTCGCCGCGTAATCTCCAGCATCACGGTTCCCTTCGACGACCGCTATCGCTTCTGCTCGGTAGTCGACGGCGGCGAACATGACGGCGTGCAATTCTACTTCATCGACTATCCGCCATTCTTCGATCGCGACGGCTTGTACGGTACTCCGCTGGGCGACTATCACGATAATGCCGAGCGCTTCGCGCTGTTTTGCCGGGCCACCCTGGAGGCGACCAAGGTCCTGGGTGCTCCCGATTTGTTTCATTGCCATGACTGGCAGACCGCGCTGATTCCTATCCTGCTGAAGACCCTGTATGCGGAGGACCCGGCGTTCGACGCCACCCCCTGCGTCTTCACCATACACAACATGGGCTACCAGGGTATCTTCGCGTCCGAAATTCTGCCCCTGCTGATGCTTCCCTGGGACCTGTTCACCATGACCAAGCTGGAATTTTACGGCAAGGTAAATTTTCTGAAAGGGGCAATTGCCGAGGCCGATTTCATCACTACCGTTAGCCGGAAGTATGCCCAGGAAATCCAGACCGCCGAGTATGGCTTCGGTCTGGAAGGAGTGCTGCGCGCGCGTGCCGGCACCGTCGCGGGAATTCTCAATGGCGTCGACTACAGCCAGTGGAATCCTGAGACCGATCCCTTTATCGCGGAGCAGTATTCGGCGGACGATCTCGCCGGCAAGGCCGTCTGCAAGCAGGACCTGCTGAAGGAATTCGGACTTGCGCCCGACACGCAGTTGCCTGTGGTCGGTATCGTGTCGCGCTTCGCGGCGCAGAAGGGATTCGACCTGATTCTGCAGGTCGCCGATCGGCTGGCGCGGGAAGAGCTAATCCTGATCACGCTGGGCACGGGTGATCGCGAATATGAAGAGCTGTTTCGGCGTCTGCATAAACAGTATCCCCAAAAGTTTGCCGTCAAGATCGCCTACGACAACAAGGTGGCTCACAAGATTGAAGCCGGTAGCGACATGTTCCTGATGCCATCGCACTATGAACCGTGCGGGCTGAACCAGATTTACAGCCTGCGCTATGGAACGGTGCCGATCGTCCGCGCCACCGGTGGCCTCGACGACACCATCGAGCAGTTCGACCCGCAGACGCTGAAAGGCACAGGCTTCAAGTTCAAAGAGTATGCAAGCGAAGCGCTGCTCGATACCGTCCGCCTGGCGCTCGATGTCTATCAGAACAAGAATTCCTGGACTGCGCTCATGCGTAACGCGATGGCGCAGGAGTACTCGTGGACAGGTTCTGCTCGCGAGTATGTCAAAGTCTACGAGCGCGCCAAGCAGGCGAAGGGTGGGTAGCCGAATCGATCCGTGCGTGGACTGAACGGCCCTATTGCCACTTGCTAGCTGCTAATTGCTTCTCTCTTCTTCTTCGCGAAATACAAATAGATCGGTACCCCCGCCAGAATCACCAGCACTCCATAGGCGGAGTTCCGCAGATTTTCGGTGAAAGTGTAATACAGCAGAACCGCGGCGACGACTACGAACAACCCCGGCACCACAGGATAGCCCCAGGTGCGATAGGGCCGCGGGAGTTTTGGTTCCTTCTTGCGCAGAACGAAGACCGTGCTGGCGGCGATCATGTAGAAGAGCCACTCGGCGAAGATGGCGAGTGAGAAGAGCTGTCGGAAGCTCCCCGCGAACAGCAGGAGAAAGGCCGACAGGATTAGTTGGACAATCAGGGCAGTCGATGGCGTATGGAAGCGCGGATGCACATCGGCCATCGCCTTGAAGAAGTAGCGGTCGCGAGCCATGGCAAAGGGCACCCGTGCGCCGCTCATAATGGTTCCATTCAGGGTTACCAGCATCGATAGCGCCATGCCGGCCGAGACGATCGCCGCGCCCCAGGCTCCGGCCGCAATCGCCGTAGCCTCTGAGGCGGGCCGTTCCGAGCCAGCAATGCTTGCTGCTGGAAGCACGTACTGCACCGCCGCATTGGTCAGCATGTAGAGCACGCCCACGGTTGCTACTCCGGCGATCAGTGCGATCGGGATGTTGCGCTCCGGGTGGCTGATCTCGCCGCCTACCATGTTGAGGTCGTTCCATCCGTCGTAGGCCCAGAGTGCGGCCACCAGCGCCGCCATAAATCCTGCGAAGCCTCCGGTGGCCCCGGCGAAGCTCGTGCCAAAGTTGCGCCACGTTCCCGAGGCCGCGCTGAATCCCAAAGCTACGACCGCCAAGATCATCACGACCTTCAGGATGGTGAACAGCAACTGGAATTCGCCCGCGCGCTTTACGCCGACATAGTTCAGACCGGTGATGAGCGCCGCGGCAGCGATTGCGACGAGCTGTCCATAAGTGATGGTGAAGGGATCGCGAATGACGGGGTGGTCAAGGAAAGCGAGCACGGGAAATGTGCCGAGAATCCGCACAATTCCAATCGTGATTGTGGCAACGGATGCCGGTTTGGCGATGGCGAACCACGTCCAGGCATAGAGAAATCCGGGTAGCGGCCCGTAAGCGTCGCGAATGTAGACATACTCGCCGCCAGCCTGCGGCTTCATGGCGCCGAGTTCGGCGTAGGTGAGAGCGCCCGCGAACGACAACAGGCCGCCGACGATCCAGGCCAGGTAGACCAGTCTGGCTGAGCCGACCGCCTGCATCATCTCCGCTGGCACCAGGAAGATGCCGCTGCCGATGATGGTGCCCACGACAATTGCGCTGGCCTGGCTGACGCCCAGATCGCGCAGAAGGGAAGCAGGCTGAGTCTTTGTCTTAATGAGTTCGGACATGAGCTTCGTTGTGAGGCGACTTCAGCAGCAGACTGGAACTATACCCGATAGCGAAGGTGATCACGCTGCCGATGGGCACGTACCACGGGAAGGGAATCGGGCGTGCCAATGCCAACGCGGCAAAGGAAACGCCGGAGATGTGTTGCAGCCAGGCCAAAAACGTGCTGCCTTGCCAGATGTAGAGGTTGGTCGCGAAGCCAACCGCCATGCCGACCATGCTGCCGCGTTCGTTGGCACGGCGGGTCAATACTCCCAGCAGGAATACACCCAGCAGCGCTCCGTACGCCACCGAGGCGATGCTGAGGCCGAGTTCGACCACCTTTCCACCGCGTCGCGAGACGATGGCCAGCGCGAACAGGACTAGGCCCCATCCGACGGTAGCCAGGCGCGAAAGCAGAACCTGCCTTTTCTCCGAGGTGTCGGGACGATGCCGCAGGTAGAAGTCGATGATCGATGTGGAAGACAGCGAGTTCAACGCAGCGCTCAGGTTCGACATGGCGGCGGCTAGAATCGCGGCGATCAGGATGCCCGACACACCATGCGGCATGTAGTGCACGATGAATGTGGGGAAGATGCGATCGGTTTTGCCGAACGGAACGGCTGGTGGCGATAAGCGGAAGAAGGCCCACAGCATCGCCCAATCATGAGGAACATCCAGAACTGAAAGAGGACTGCGACGCCGCTCGACAGCAGGGCCACCTTCGACTGGGCCTCGCTGCGCGCCGCCAGCAACCGTTGCACGATCAACTGATCGGTGCCGTGGCTGGCGGTAGTCAGGAAGGTTCCTCCAATAACTCCTGACCAGAATGTGTAAGTGCGGTAGAAATCCGGCGTGAAGTCGAACACGCGAAATTTGCCTGCGCTGACGGCGGTCGCGTGAATCGTGCTCCACCCGCCCGGCACCAGATGCAGAAGTGTGTACGCGCCGACCAACGTGCCGCTCACGTAGATGATCATCTGGACTACGTCCGTCCAGATGACCGCAGCCATTCCGCCTTCGAAGGTGTAAAGCAGTGTCAAGAGGGTGACGATGCCGATGGAGATGACGTCGCGCCGAAACTCGCCGCCTGTTCCCAGCAGGGGGCCGAGCGCGATGCCCACTACGAGGGCGACCGCGAAGACCCGGACGCCCTCAGCGGCGGCACGGGTGGCAAGAAACAGTCCGGCGGTCAGCGACCGCAAGCGTGGGCCAAACCGTCGCTCGATCAACTGATAAGCGGTGAACAATTCACCACGGAAGTAGTGTGGCAACAGCACAAAAGCGATGATGACGCGGCCAACGAGATATCCGAAGACGAGCTGCAGAAACGTGAAGTTCGAATCGTAGGCAATTCCGGGAACGCTGATGATGGTGAGGGTACTGGTCTCGGCGGCTACGATGGAGAGCGAGATCGCCCACCATGGAATGTCGCGGTCGGCCAGAAAGTAATCGCGTAGCGAACGCTGCCGCTTGCGGAAGCGCAGTCCGTAGAGCGTGATGCCCAGCAGATACAGCGCGAGCAGTGCGAGGTCGAGAGAACTCATGGAGGCGAGTGTGGCTGGTGGATCTGGGATAGTTTACGGGGCGAGGAGCAGATCGGCACGCAAACCTTCCGGCCGACACAACCTGCGCCTGAATTGACGGCATCGTTGCCGGTATGCCGCGCAAGCTTGCTCAGGTTATTCCTGCCTCTGACTTGATTCGGACGGCCTCCAGTCTACGTGCTTTGCGCGACGCTGCGCGCGACTGTAGGGCCTGTGACTTGTGGGAGCGAGCGACGCAGACGGTCTTTGGCGAGGGCTCGTCGCAGGCTCGCGTCTTGCTGGTCGGCGAACAACCAGGCGACAAAGAAGATCTTTCCGGCAAGCCCTTCGTCGGGCCTGCCGGTGCCTTGCTCGACGAAGCTCTGGTCAAGGCCGGCATCGACCGCAAGCAGACCTACGTCACCAACACGGTAAAGCACTTCAAGTGGGAGCCGCGTGGCAAGCGCCGTATCCATAAAAAGCCGAACTCGATTGAGATCGCCGCCTGCCATCCCTGGCTCGAAGCAGAGATTGCGCTGATCAAACCGGCGATCGTGGTCTGCCTGGGCGCGACTGCCGCTCAAGCGCTTCTGGGACGCAGCTTCCGAGTGACCCGTCAACGCGGTCAGATTCTGCCATTAGGTGCTGGCCTGCATATTCTCGCCACCGTGCATCCCTCATCGATCCTGCGTTCACCCGACGACGACGCCCGCCATCGCGAAATGCAACTCTTGGTCAACGACTTGCGAGTGGTAGCGGAATTCATCCAGTGGGAACATGGTGCTTGAGTACTGTTCCCCTTTTGTGGATACTGGTGCCCACTACTTCTGAGCTATTTTTGGCCAGTCAGGGTCGCGCGAGGGTATTCCTTTGCTTCCGGAACTAGAGAGGATCCGCCGGGAAATGGCTCGCGTGACAAGCGACTTTTCGCAGGAAGACTGGCTGCGCGGGCCGCGGGGTAAGTGGAACAGCGCGGAGATACTCGAACATCTGTTGCTCTCGTACGCCGAAACTACGAGGGGTTGCCTGAAAGCGATGGAAGTGGGGCGGCCCTTGGGAGGAACTCCGACTTTTCGCCAACATCTGGCCACCTTGTTGGTCGCGGGCCTCGGCTTCATGCCCTCGGGACGAAGGTCTCCGAAACAAACCATACCTCGGGGAACGATACCTCCTGGTTCGTTGCGGAAGTTCAACGACAGCCTGGTAGCGATGGACGCCAGCCTTGTAGATGCCGAGAAGCGCTTCGGAAGCAAAGCCAAGCTGCTCGACCATCACATCCTGGGTCCGCTTAGTGCGCAACAGTGGAGAAGGTTTCATCGTACCCACGCGATGCACCATATCCGCCAGATTAAGCGGCGCAGCCGAGGCCGTGAGTGAGTCCGCCGGGCTGCTAGAAGAAGCTCAGATACCATCGCCACGCACTTTCACCCACGAAGATCGCGGCAAGAGAAGATGCTCCCAGGAAGACACCGAAAGGAAATTCTCCTGCGACAAACAGTTCTCGCGCGGACGGAGAAGGTCGCCGGCTCGCTGGCGGCGACTCACGACGGGCTGCTTGCGCCAGCAGAGCCAGGGCGTACAACGCGCCCGCAATTGGGGCGACAAAGAGAACGAAGATTGTGAGCTTCACGCCGAGAAACGTGCCCGACATCGCCATCAAAGCGATATCGCCAAACCCCAAGCCATGGCGCTTTCGCACCAGGTAATACGCTGCCCAGGCGAGATAGAAAAATCCAGCCCCCAGCAGGCCGCCCAGAACGGAATCGAGTAGCCCAAGTGCTCGGCCGTTCGCGAATCCGCTCCCGCCCCAGGAGCGTAAGAGAATTTGAGTGGCAGCGGAGTCGCCTGGTACGAACCAGGAAAAGCAAAGGCCCAATGCAATCCCAGGGTAGGTAAATTCCGCGGGCAGCAGACCGGTTTCGGCATCCATGAAAATGAGGCCGACCAGCAGGAAACAGAACACGCAAAACTTTAGCGTCAACCAGCTCAGGCCAAAGCAGGCATAGCAGACAGCAAACAGAACGGCCGTGACCAGCTCAACCGCAGGATAGCGCAAGGAAATGTGCCCTGCACATTTGCGGCAGCGTCCCCTCAGGCGAAGCCAGCTGATGATAGGAACATTGTCGTACCAGGCAATGGCTGCGCTGCAAGCCGGACAATGCGACGGTGGCCTCACGATCGACTGGCCCCGCGGAATCCGGCTTACGCAAACGTTCAGAAAGCTGCCAAACGCCAATCCCACGACGAACAGCACGCATTCAAGAAGGATGTCCAAGCGGATTTGCGAGCGTCCTCTCCAGGGCCTAGGGTTGCAGGAAGCGCAACAACTCACCGGAAAGGGTAGTTTCGCACATCTGGTCGGGAGGCATCGCCCCAACCCAGTTCACCAGCTTGCGATTCACCAGCCGCACCTCAGGATGGAGGTTGTGCCAGCCGGTCTCATTCTCCTCGCGAATTGGAACTGCAAAGGACGAGGTCTGTTCTCCCGGATCCTTTTCCTTCCATTCGAGCAGCGCCGCCTCCAGGTTCTCGCTGACCGCCTCCCTCGGCGACATACAGAGAATCCAGTCATATCTGGCGTCCATCACGTAGGCTCCGGGAGTGACACCTGTAATGGAGGTCTTCAAAGTTGCTCCGTGTTCACGTGCGACCCGATCAGTTTCGTCATCGGAGCAGTCATCGATGATAAGGACCTCGTCACAGGCCCGCAGGGATTCCAGGGCGCGACCCAGGCGGAGCGCATCGTTATGAGCGTGCAGAAGGGCAGTGATTTTTGGCATGGGCACCGTAGTGAAGATCTGCCAGCCTGAAAAAAGCTGTGCACAACAATAGACGCAAAAAGGGCGCAGTCAGGTTGTGGCTGCGCCCGGGTTTCTTTTGCAGATTATTGTGCGAGTGGTGTCCGGCCAGCGTTACGATCATTAACGCCCTGCGGAATCACGGTCAACGCGTTGATAGTCTGGAAATTCAATGTTGATTCCGGGTTCAGCTTGATCTGCTGGCCCTTTTTCGCCGCCGATACTCCGGTACCGGCGCCGGCGCCTGCGACCGATCCGATCGCTGCGCCTTTGCCACCACCCGCCAGGCCGCCGATGATCGCGCCGAGGGCAGCTCCGCCGCCAACCTTTACCGCGGTGTTCTTGCCTTCACCCTTGCCCGATCGGGTCCATTGGTTGGTTTGCACGCTGTAGCTCTTCGCGTTGACCATCAGGGACGTAACCTCGAGCGTCAAAACGGAGTTGCCGGCGAAGCGGCCAGCACTCTTCACGTCCGCTACCCGGCCTATCACGTCGGCTCCAGAAGGCACCACGGTCTCGCCATCAATGGTGATCGGAGCCGAGAGCGTACCATGCCACGTGTCACCGATCTGGTTTTTCTCAGAATCCAGGGGATCGTTCAGCCGGATGGTTAACTGTGTGCCCGCCGGAATCGTGACCTTCTGTGGCGGAGGGGGCGGAGGTGGCGGGGCAGGAGCCGCCTGCGGAGCCGGTGTCACAGCTGCCGCAGCCGATGGATTCGAAGCGGGCGGATTATTCTCGGCCTGCAGACCGTTGTTGTTGTTCTGGCTTTCGCTGTTGACGTGATGCGGCTTGGTCGTCCTGGCCTGTTGTCTTGTCTCTTTCGCCTTAGTTGCAGTTTCTTTCGGCGGAGGCGGTGCGGCTTGCTCTGCTGCTGCAGTTTGGGCGGGAGGCATAGCTGCTGCCTGCTGGACTTCAAGGTTGTTCACCACGGTCTTCACGCCGTCGACAGTTGCTGCGTCACTGGCGGCTGCGGCTCGCTCCGAATCGTTACTCACGGTGCCGCTCAGAGTAACGACTCCATTTGCCGCTTGTACCTCTATCTCACGGCTTTGGATAGCCGAATCTCCATAGACTCTTCGTCTGAACGGCCGTCGCTATTTGCGCATCCGAGGGGGTAGAAGGCTTGCGGGCGCACGCAGCCACGAGACCCAGCATCACGACCAGGATCAGGGTTACCTGCAAGCGTGCTTTATTTCTCATACTCACTCCTATAATGCTGCACAGTAGAGAGTTAAACCCTCAGCCCGGCGACTTGTCGCTGCCCAATAGGAAGAAAATGCTCAGCTTTTCGCCATCGATTGGAGCGAGACGTCGTCACAGCCCTTCGGCAGGAACGTATCCAGATGATTAGATGCGGGGCTGCGCCCGGCGCGCTTCATCCATGGATTCTCGTCGCAGGAATTGAGCCGCTTCCGTCCGGGGTCAGCGGCCGGCAAAACTCAGCTCTTGCCGTCCGTCAGCCGATTGTTAATGGCAAAGAGCGCAAGCTCCAGTCGGCTGGCCACACCCACCTTGTCAAAGATATTCGTCAGGTGATGTTTTACGGTATCTTCACTGAGCGAAAACTTGCGTGCGATCTCCTTGTTACTGAGTCCCGCAACGATGGTGGTGAGGATATCCATCTCGCGCTTGGTGAGCCCGTAATTACGCGAGGGCTTGTCGCCGGAAGCGTTGGTGCGCATGAACTCCACGATGTCGCCAACCGCCTCGCGTCCGATCCAATACTCTCCCAGCATCACGGTGCGGATGGCTTTCATCAACAACTGGGTTGCGGCCTCTTTCATCACGACACCGCGAGCTCCCAACTGCAGTGCCTGCACGATCTGAATGCGCTCGACAGCAGCCGTCAGCACAATGATCTTGGCGCTGTGGCCGTTGCCGTTGCTGGAAAGTTCGCGCAGCGCGTCCATTCCCGGGGTTCGGGGCATCGCCAGGTCGAGCAGGAGCACGTCGGGCAAGAGCGCGCGGGTTTGGCTGACGGCCTCGGTACCGTCGGCTGCTTCGCCAACAACTTCCATTCCAGGCTCGGCTTCCAGCAAGCGGCGCAACCCATCGCGAAAAATCGTGTGGTCATCAGCAATGACGATGCGAACAGCTTTTTCATTTTCCATAGCTCTCAAAGCCTTTCTGTGGAATGGTAATTTCCAGCCGCGAACCATGGCTCGGAGTGGACTCAATTACCATGTCTCCACCAATCGCACGCACGCGCTCTTTGATCACTGCAGGTCCGTAGCGGAACTCGTCCAACTCAGTCAACGTGAATCGTCCAGCAAAATTGAAGCCTCGTCCATCGTCGTCGATGATCAGCTTCCATAAGCCCCCCTGGGCGCCGAATCGTACCAGTGCAGAACGCGCGCCACTATGTTTCCGAATATTGACCAGGCCCTCCTGAACAATTCTCGCCAGCTCCCTGCAAGTAGTCGCCGACAGCGCGACTTCCTGCTGCTCCGAAACAAACATTGCCGCGATTCCAGTATCTCTGCGGAAACGTTCTACGAGTTGCGCAAGAAAGTCAAGGAATTGGTGAGGTCCAATGTCGACTGGTCTCATTGTCTGCATTAGTTCGCGCAGATTCAAGACTTCTTGTCGGAGAAGTTCCTGGATACGTCCCAATTCAGTACCTAAGTGGGTTCCACTTGCCGCCTGGCGTCGTAAGACATCCACTTGCATTTCAATGCTGATCAGCGACTGGATGGCCGTGTCGTGCAGTTCGCGAGCCACCCGCGCCCGCTCGATCGCGCCCACCCGCGAACGGAAGCGGCGAAACAGATACACCGAATAGAGCGCAGGTGCCAGTTGACGGGTCACGTTTTGCGCAAAGCGAAGCTCACGTTCGTGGTTGTTGCCTAGTCTGGCATTGACGACTACGAAGCGGCCGGTCCATTCCCGTCCCATTTCCATAGCCACAGCGAGGACTGAATCCGCACCCGCGACTGGCATCAAGAGCGTTGCTAACTCGCTTGCATCCAGCCGCCGGCCTTCATCGTCGAGCGCATCAATAACACACTGGCCGTTCTTGCTGCGTTTCATGAAAAAAGTGTGGGGATAACCGGACATGACGGACGCAGCATGTTCGCCGGGAGCAACTTCCTTCACTACCGCTATGCGCTGAGGTGTGGATTGTATTTCCCACCGGAACATTCGCCCGCTACTTGCTTGGCAGGCGATCTCGTACGGCTGCGAGCTGTTGAACACGGCAGCTACTTCCGTGGAAACGTCGACTATGGTGTCGCTCAAACGGTTGCCAACTGTTGCCAGCGAGAGTAACCGGTTCACCAGAGCAATTTCGGCTCGCAACTCTTTTTCGGTTTCGGCCAGAAACCCCAAGAGAAATCCTGTAAGTAAAAGGTAGCCGCAGCGAAAGATAATCCGGGCCGGAGCAAGACCAGTAAGAAGAAGTCGGCGAACGTAGGGAGGACCGAAAGCCACTAACGTCGCCTGCAGCAGAAATACTGTTACGCAGAAGATGGCAATAGCCAGCGTCTCGAAGAAACCGTACCGAAACGCCGCTGCCACTAGAGCAAACAGAAAGAAGATGTAGAAAACGCTATTCGGTGGGTCAGTGAACAGGCATAGCAGAACCGGCCATAATACGTCACTTATTTGTCCCCAGAGGACATAAGTGGCGCTAGGTTCGGGATCCATCTTGAGCCGAATGAACAGGCCCAGGCTATGCACGGCGTAGCCCAGCAGCACAAACACCGCGATCTCGTGATACGGTTCGGGTGAAAACGGCTGAATCTGTGCGGCCGCGAGGGAAGTAAACGCCAGAAAGAGACGCGATACCCCCAGAACCTCCTCCAGCCGAGGATTTCCATACGGTAGGCCTGTGGCGTGAAGCCGTGACAAGAACCTGGGAGCGAACGGAGGTGGACGCAATGCATTCCTCAACGTAGCTATTTCAGGGGCTGCACGATTATGCACATGATGCCTCGAAACCGCAAAGCCAACATCGTGCCGCCAGCTTCGGCACGGCTGGGAAGTGTTAATGGGGCCCGCCATTTTCCCGGCTGTCGTCTCCCTTGGGCCGTCGGTCACCAGTTGTTGTGACCATTCTCACAGCATGTGGGCAACCCTGCCGCTAGGTTTGCCTTGCAGTTCAGCGAATTTAAGCGCAGTATGACTTCGCAAAGCCGCTTTGACCGGTTTTCCCCCGCACGTTGCAAGACAGGGAACACTCCGAGTCCCGGTGCGCTCCGTTTCTGGCGATGTTTGAATTTGCCGCTGCCGGAAGGAGGTATCGAGCATGAAATCCAGACTGTCGTGGAAAGTCCTGTTCATCATTGCCGCTGTCGGCTTGCTGCCACCAGCCGTCTGGGCCCAGAAGGTAAAGGACACTGGACCGAAATATGATCCCGCCAACGAAGTTAAGATCAAGGGCGTGGTAGACGAAATCCGCGAGGTCCCCGGCCAGTGGGAAGGGACGCACCTGGTCGTCAAGACTTCAACCGGCACCGTGATCGTGCATGTAGGGCCCAGCGACTTTCTCAAAGAAATGGATATGACCTTCAAAGTGGGCGATCAAGTGGAAGTTGTGGGTTCAAAGGCGCCCAATGCCACGGAAGAAGAAATCCTGGCTCGCGAGGTTGTAGTTGGCAATAACTCCATGACTCTACGTGACGCGAAGGGCATTCCCATCTGGGCGGGGTGGAAGCCGGGAAAGTAAGTCCAGGGCTGACGAAGCTCAGACAAGTGCGAAATCCAGGTTCGCGACGCTGGTTCCGACCGGTTAGGCGCCACCCCTGGATTTTGAGGACCAACGAGATCCTACCCGCGCTCGTTCGCCTCTTCAGGGCTGGCTGTCGCGCCAGCTACAATGTCTCCACGACGAAAATCTAACGTGCAGCAAAACCTCCAGACACAACTATGAGCATTGCTTATCGAAAACTGCAGCACACCGAACTTAACGTCTCACGGTTCTGCTTTGGCACCATGACTCTAGGCAAGCCGCTCGACCAGACGGGCACCAACCAGATCATCAATCGCTGTCTCGAAGCCGGCATTAATTTCGTCGACACCGCCAACATGTACCAGTACGGCATCGCCGAAACGTTGCTGGGAAACGCCCTGAAGGGTAAGCGCGACCAAGTTGTGCTCGCCAGCAAAGTGCGGTTCAAGATGGGCGACGCGGCTGACCAGCAGGGACTCTCGCGCAAGGCCATTCTGCGCGCTATCGATGAAAGCCTGCAGCGGCTGCAGACCGACTACCTCGACATCTACTATCTGCACGCGCCCGATCACGGCACGCCAATCGACGAGACTCTCGAAGCCATGGCGTCGCTCATCCAGCAAGGGAAGATTCGCTACCTGGCGTCATCGAACTATGCGGGCTGGGAAGTGGTGGAGATGCTCTGGCTGGCCAAAGAACATGGCTATCCTGCTCCATATATTTCGCAGCCAATGTATAACCTGCTGGCTCGCGGCATTGAGCAGGAATATCTCGCGATGTGCAAGCAGTTCGGCGTCTCGACGGTTGTGTACAACCCCCTTGCCGGAGGACTGCTCACCGGCAAACATAAGCGTGATGTCGTGACGCCCGGCACTCGGTTTGACAACAACAAGTTGTATCAGGACCGCTACTGGCACGAGCGCGACTTCGAAGCCGTGGAACGGCTGCGCGAGATCGCGGCCAAGGCGGGACGATCGTTGATTAGCCTGTCTCTCAACTGGCTGCTCCACCACACCGCGTCGGATGTCATCATCCTTGGAGCCTCCAGCATGGGGCAGCTAAACGAGAACCTCGCGGCCGGTGAAGAGGGTCCGCTACCCGACGACGTGGTCAGGGCCTGCGACCAGGTTTGGCAGAATCTGCGCGGCCCAATACCGGTGTACAACCGTTAGGGTGAATTTCACAGCTGAAGCATCTTCTAAAACTGAAAATGAGAGCAGAGCCCGATCTCTGTCGCGGACCGGGCGAACTATGAGTTTTCCGAGTTCCCGGCGGGGATTTACCTCGGTTACCATAGAGAGGGTATGGCGTATCCCATCAAAGTTTGCGCGATTTGTTCCGAGGAATTCGAGCTCAAGCCCGGCAAGCCCGGCTTCGCCAACCGCTGTCCGGAATGCAGTGCTGCGGAGAGTGAGGAAGCCCCCGCCAAGCAGCGCATGGACGCCGACGAGCGCAAAGCCGCAAAGGAAGCCAATGAAGCGCGGCGAAAGGCGATGCGCGATCTGCTCTACCGGAAAGACAGTTGAGTATCGACGGCACCAGGAACGAGGCCCCAACCTATGTCCATACGAGCCCGCCGGCTCTAGCGGATGCCGCCCTCTTTGCCCAGCATTTTGCGCAGCAGGCCGATCTGGCCGGCGTGATACATCTCGTGGTTCTGCAGCCGGGCGAGAGCATCGCCCACCGAGCCGGTCAGCGGCGGACGCAGCAAGTGTTCCGGCAGGGGAGCGTCCAGCTCTTCGTCGCTCATGCCCGCGAGTGACGCAATAAGTTGCTGCTGGGCGTCTTCCAGGTATCCGCGCAGGGTGCCGAGATCCAGGACCTTGCCTGTCGGCGCTTTAGGATCCGATCCGCGTCTGTAGTGAGCGGCGTCTTCACCGCCGAAGACGGGCTCGCCGCCAGCCATGACTAAAGCGTTTCCGCGGGCGAGCACGACGTGGCCGAGGATCCAGTTCATGCAGTTGCCATGAGGCTCGGGGCAGGTCAGGCTCTCCTCATGAGTGATGTGTTCGAGGTTGCGCTTGAGAGCGGCATAGCTGAATTCGTACATTGCGGTCAGATTGGCGGCGGTCATGAGGGACTCTCCGGACGGATTGTACAAGCTGGCCCTGGGTGCTGACCAAACGACATAGGCGAAGCCGGCCCTAACGGCTGCAACGAGTTTTCCATCACCAGGCCGTCCGGCTACATCCAATGAAACGGGGCCGGACGCCGGTCGTTTCAGGCCGTTTCCGTTAGCTGCGTAATTCGCGCAGTACGCTGCTAAATCCCGCACTTTCAGGCCGTTACCTTGGAGATTCCAGCGCTGCTAGAATAGAGTATTCGTGGGGCAAATCGGGTTAGCATAACTAGAATTCGACAGGATGGCATGACTCACACAGACGGAAAGACGTTACTTTTGTTGAAGCCGCGGGGCTTCTGCGCCGGCGTGGTACGCGCCATCGACATCGTTCGTATCGCCCTGGAGACCTTCGGCGCGCCGATCTATGTGCGCAAGGAAATTGTTCACAACCGCTACGTGGTGGACGAACTTTCGGCCAAGGGGGCGATTTTCGTTGACAGTGTGGAGGAAGTGCCCGCCGGTGAGCGCGTGATCTACAGCGCGCACGGCGTGGCTCCCGAGGTTCGTGACGCCAGCAAGCTTCGCGAGCTGCGCGTGATTGACGCGACCTGTCCGCTGGTAACCAAGGTCCATGTTGAAGCAGTGAAGTTCGCCCGTGAAGGCTATTCCCTCATCCTGATCGGCCATCGCGATCACGATGAAGTCATCGGAACCCTGGGCGAAGCTCCGCTGGTCACGCAGGTCGTGGATGCTCCGGAAGATGTGAACGATCTTGAGGTGCCGGATCCAGACCGCGTAGCCTATCTTACGCAGACCACGCTCAGCCTCGATGAGACCACGCACGTGATTGAGGCATTGCGCAAGAAGTTTCCCAACATTAAAGGCCCGCACGCGCAGGACATCTGCTATGCCACCGAGAACCGCCAGACCGCGGTGAAGGATGTGGCCGGCGAATGCGATCTGTTGCTGGTCGTGGGCTCCGACAACAGTTCGAATTCGAATCGCCTGGTGGAAGTAGCCCGCAACCTTGGCTCGGAAGCTCACCTTATCGAGAATTACCTGTCTATCCAGCCGGAGTGGCTGCAGGGCGTGAATACCGTCGGATTGACCGCGGGCGCCTCGGCTCCCGAGATTCTGGTGCAGGAAGCGGTGACCTTCCTTGAGGAACAGGGTTTCACCAACCTGCGCGAAGTGGAAGTGATGCCGGAGCATGTGCGCTTTGGCCTGCCACCCGAAATCGTGGAGGCCATTGGCGCCGCGCCTGCTGTGGCGGAGTAAACATATTGATGCCTGAATCATCGTCCCCCGATCCTGCCGAGATGCGCTTCGGCAAGATTGATGACATCAAGAGCCGAGTAGCAGCGGCTGTCGACGCCTCGCGGCGCTACCTGTTTTCCATCCAGAATCGTGAAGAAGGCTACTGGTGCGGAGAGCTGGGAGCCGACACCACCCTGGTTTCTGACTACATTCTGCTGCACCGCCTGCTGGGAACTGAAGACGCGACCCGCACCGCCAAGTGCGCCGCCGAGATTCTGAACCGGCAGAATGCCGATGGCGGCTGGCCCATCTTCAATGACGGTCCATCCAACATCAGCGCTTCTGTGAAAGCTTACTTTGCGCTGAAGATGGCGGGGTACAGCCCCGATCATCCGCAACTGGCCAAGGCGCGCGAACGCATTCTGGTCATGGGCGGCGTGACCGAGGTCAATACTTTCACCAAGATCTACCTGTGTTTCCTCGGCCAGTACGATTACGATGCGGTGCCGGCTATTCCGCCGGAGATCGTTCTTTTTCCCAACTGGTTCTGGTTCAACATCTACGAGATTTCGTCGTGGTCGCGTGCCATCCTGGTGCCGTTGTCGATTGCTTATGCCAAGAAGCCCTTCAAGAAAATTCGCGCTGAAGAGGGCATTGACGAACTGTTTGTCGGCGGCCGTTCCAAGAGCAGCCTGCGCCTGCGCTGGGCCAAGAAGCTCGTCAGCTGGCGAAATTTCTTCCTGGTGCTGGACCGGCTGGTGCATTTCTTCGAACTGGTTCACGTCCGGCCGCTGCGTTCGCAGGCTCTGAAGAAGGCCGAGAAGTGGATGCTGGAGCGCCTGGAGATGAGCGACGGCCTGGGCGCGATCTATCCCGGCATCATGAACTCGATCATTGCTCTGCGCTGTCTCGGCTATTCGCTGGATGATCCCCAGGTCATCCGCGCGATGGACGAGTTCGAGAAGCTGGGTATCGAGGAAGAGAAGACCTTCCGCATGCAGCCCTGCATGTCGCCGGTATGGGACACCGCCTATGCCGTGTTCGCGCTGGCGGAGAGCGGCGTCCCCGCGCGCGATCCGCGCCTGGTGCAGCCCTGCGAGTGGATGCTGCGGAAGCAGGTTACGCGGAAGGGCGACTGGTGTATCAAGAATTCCAAGGCAGAGCCCGCGGGCTGGTACTTCGAATTCAACAACGAGTTCTATCCCGATGTGGATGACAGCGCCCAGGTAATGCTGGCGCTGAATCGGGTGAAGACCGGCAATGAGAGTTATCAGGACAAGTCAGTGCGGCGGGCGCTCGACTGGATTCTCTCCATGCAGTGCAAGAACGGTGGCTGGGCCTCGTTCGACAAAGACAACAATCGCATGGTGTTCCAGCAGATTCCATTCGCCGACCACAATGCCATGCTCGATCCCGCCACGGTGGACATCACCGGCCGCGTGCTGGAATGCCTGGCAGCGTATGGTTACTCGCTGAATGACGCGCCCGTGAAGCGCGCCGTCGAGTTCATCAAGCGCGAGCAGGAGCCCGATGGGTCGTGGTTTGGCCGCTGGGGCGTGAATTACATCTACGGGACCATGCTGGTGCTGCGCGGCCTCGAAGCCATTGGCATCGATCATCATGAGCCCTACGTTCAGCAGGCGGTGGAGTGGCTGCGCATGATGCAGAACCCCGACGGCGGCTGGGGCGAGAGTTGCGAGTCTTATGACGATGCCAACCAGAAAGGCATCGGCCCAAGCACGGCTTCGCAGACAGCCTGGGCGGTGATGGGATTGCTGGCGGCCAGCGACACGCGCAGCGATTCGCTGCAGCGCGGCATTGCCTACCTGCTGAAGACGCAGCGGCGCGACGGAGCGTGGGATGAGTCGCTGTATACCGGCACAGGTTTTCCGCGAGTGTTCTACCTCGAGTACTACATGTACCGGCAGTATTTCCCGTTACTGGCGCTCACGGCTTATGCGAAGGCTTCGGCCGTACCTCCGCAGGAGGAGCAGGTGAGGCTGGCACGCGCCATTCAGCAGCAGGGCTGATCGCCCGACTGCCCGGTCTCTCAGGAGCGGCATGCGATGTTTCGTCACAGGTGCGACGGGATTTCTGGGCAGTCACGTGGCGCGTCAACTGCTGAAGCGGGGAGCTGATCTGCGCCTGCTGGTTCGTTCCACCAGCCGCACGGAAAACATCGACGATCTGCCTGCTGAGCGTACAGTTGGCGACCTGACAGATTGCGAGTCGCTGAAACGGGGCATGGCAGGCTGCGAATTCGTATTCCATGTCGCAGCCGACTACCGTTTGTGGAGTCGCAACGGGCAGGAACTCTACCAGTCCAATGTCGAGGGCACGCGAAACATCCTGCAGGCGGCGAGAGAATCAGGCATCAGGCGGGTTATCTACACCAGCAGCGTTGCCACCATGGGGTTCGGTAACAACGGACGCGTCACGGACGAGAGTACGCCGGTGGCCTTGTCCAACATGATCGGCGATTACAAGCGAAGCAAGTTCATGGCCGAGCGTCTTGTGTTGGAGGCCGGGCAGAGTGGCCAAAATGTGGTGATGGTCAATCCCACGACTCCGATTGGCGAGCGCGATATCAAGCCGACTCCGACGGGACGGATTATCGTGGATTTTCTCAAGCGGAAATTTCCCGCCTACGTTGATACCGGGTTGAACCTGGTGGATGTAGTCGATTGCGCGCAAGGTCACCTGCTGGCGATGGAGAAGGCCGTACCGGGCGAACGCTACATTCTCGGCGGAGAGAATCTTACGCTGAAGCAGATCCTTGACAAGCTGGCGGAGATCACGGGGCTGGCCTCGCCCAAGGTGAAGCTTCCGTATGCGGTTGCTTATGCGACCGGAGTAGTGGACACGCTGTTCACAGGTAAAATTTTGCAGCGCGAGCCGCGGGTCACACTCGATTCGGTTCGGATGGGCCGCAAGAAGATGTTCGTGACCAGCGCCAAGGCTGAACGCTCCTTGGGATGGAATCCCGGCCCGGTGGATAACGCGTTGCGCCGAGCGGTGGAGTGGTTTCAGGCGAATGGCTATGCCACGTAAGCTGATCGGCATTGTCATAGCCATGCCGCGTGAGCTGGCCCAGATGCTGCGAGGTGTGCCGCCGCGTCACGTCGACGGCGTCGCCTTGTACGAGTTGGAGGGTGCCGTGGTCGCTGCCGGCGGCATCGGTCGCAAAGCGGCGCGACGCGCAGCGGAGAAGCTGCTTGAGTATTCCCAGCCGGAGATTTTGGTGTCCGCGGGAGTGGCCGGCGCGCTGCGGCCGGAGTTGAAGGTCGGCCATGTCGGCGTCGCTCGGGAAGTCGTGGATGCTTCGACCGGAGGCCGCTACACCGCAGGTGAAGGCGATTGCGTGCTTGTGACCGCGGATGCGGTGAGTGGCGAAGCGGGCAAGCGCGCGTTGCGGGAACTCTTTGGGGCTGACCTGGTCGATATGGAAGCGGCCGCTGTGGCCGAGGTCGCGCGCCAGCATGGCTTGGAGTTCGCCGCCCTCAAGGCAGTATCGGATGAAGTGGACTTCGTCATGCCGCCTTTAGCGCGGTTTGTTAAGCCTGACGGTAAGTTCGCGACCGTTCGCTTTGTGGCTCATGTGGCGCTCCGGCCCAAGTGGTGGGGTGCCGTTTTGGAACTAAGTAAGAATAGCCGCAGGGCGGCAATGAACCTGAGTGCGGCGGCGCAACATCTAATTGAGTTGCGTACGAATCGACAGCAAGAGGAGAATGTGCCCCAAGGTTGAAAGGGGCTGATTTCGTGATGCCAGTCGCGACACAAGTCAAGAGTTCGACGCAGCCGCTGACCAACCGGCAGGAACCGATCCCGGCGACCATGCGGGCGGCTGTCTATCGCGGTGTCGATGACGTTCGCCTGGAGACCGTGCCGGTCCCTGAGATTGGCGTCGGCGAACTGCTGGTGAGGGTGCACACGTGCGGCATTTGCGGCACCGACCTGAAGAAGATTGCAACCGGCTCGCACTCCGCCCCGCGCATCTTTGGTCACGAGACGACGGGCGTGGTTTACGCGGTTGGTGAAGGCGTCGACGAGTACCAGGTTGGCGATCGCCTGATGTTCTTTCACCATATTCCCTGCCGCGAGTGTTACTACTGCCGGCACAAGGTCTTCGCGCAATGCCTTACCTACAAGAAAGTAGGTGTGACCGCAGGTTATGAACCGAGCGGCGGAGGCTTCGCCGAATACGTTCGGGTGATGGACTGGATCGTAGAGAAGGGCGTCGTTCGCATTCCAGATGGCGTCTCGTTTGAGCAGGCATCGTTCATTGAGCCCGTGAATACCTGCATGAAGGGCATTGAAACTCTGGGTCTTCAGGCTGGCGAGACCGTGCTGGTGATAGGTCAGGGGCCCATCGGCATTATTCTGGCGAAACTGGCTTCGCGCCAGGGCGCGAGAGTGATCACTTCCGATTTGTTTCTGCAGAGGCTTACAATAGCTAAGGCGTTCGGCCTAGACGAAAATGTGGACGCCTCGACCTCCGACGTCGTGCGGACGATCAAGGATGCAACCGAAGGCCGAGGGGCAGACGCCGTCATACTTGCAGTAGCTGGGAATGGCCTGATTCGTTCTGCCATGGACGCAACGCGTCCCGGTGGACGGGTTCTCCTGTTTGCCCAAACGCAACATGGGGAGGCCACTATCGATCCCGCAGCGGTTTGCGTCGACGAAAAAAGTCTTTTGGGTTCGTACAGCGCGTCAGTAGACTTGCAGCAAGAGTCAGCCAGGTTTGTGTTGAGCGGAGAAATGGATATGGAGCGGCTCATCAGTCACCGTTTTCCGCTGACCCAGTCGGTCGAGGCGCTGCAGTTGGCTGCCCATCCCAAACCAGACTCGATGAAAGTAGTCATTCAGCCGGGCAGTTTATGGAAGGACCAGTAGAGTGAACGGACAAATGACAGCGGCGGTCCTCTACGGCAAAGAGGACGTCAAAATCGAGCGAGTGCCGATTCCCAAGCTGGAAGACGGGGAAGTGCTGGTCAAAGTGAACGTGGCACTGACCTGTGGAACAGACTTGAAGGTGTATCAGCGCGGCTATCATGCGCGAATGATTGTGCCGCCAGCTTTGTTTGGCCATGAATTGGCAGGTGTCATCGAAGAGGTCGGTGCGAACGTCAAGGGATTCAAGAAGGGCATGCGGGTCGTGGCGCTGAACTCGGCGCCGTGCGGCATGTGTTTTTACTGCTCGAAGCACCAGGAGAACCTCTGCGAAGATTTGCTGTTCAACAATGGCGCGTATGCCGAATACATCCGGGTTCCGAAACGCATTGTCGAAACCAACATGCTGGCTATTCCGAAGCACGTGAGCTTCGAAGAGGCGGCCATGACCGAGCCACTGGCCTGCGTTCTGCGTGGATTGCATGAAACCAAGATGGAGATCGGCGACTCGGTAGCCGTCATTGGCGCGGGACCGATCGGACTGATGTTCGTGCAGGTGGCGAAGCTCTCCGGATGCAATGTGATTTCAGTGGTGAAGCGCGAGTCGCAAGTGGAAGCCGCGCGCAAGGTGGGCGCCGATGACGCGGTGCAGATTACCAAGGTGGACGATCCAGTAAAGGCTGTGCGCCGGCTCACGCACGACGGTCGCGGATGCGATGTGGTGATCGAGGCCGTAGGACGTCCGCAGGCGTGGGAGTGGTCGATCGACATGGTGCGCAAGGGCGGCACCGTGAATTTCTTCGGCGGCTGCGCCAATGGGACGACGGTCGCGCTCGACACCCAGCGTCTGCATTACAACGAGCTGACGTTGAAGGCGACCTTCCATCACACGCCGGAAACCGTGCGCAAGGCGTTCTCGCTGATCTGCGAAAAGAAGATTAAGGGCACCGACTACATTACGGGAGAAGCTCCATTGTCGCGCTTGCAGCAGGTGCTGCGTCACATGCTCAATCGCAACGGCGATATCAAGACTGCGATCATCCCGGGAACGTAAGCGCGGGGTGGTGCGGGTTACTATTTCTGTGAGAAGTCTGCGGTGTTCGTTACTAGCCATGAAGTGGCGGCATGAGATTTGAGCCCCGGGCCTCAGCCCGGGGTTTGGTGCAAATACGCAGCCTGAGCCGCGAAGCGGCGACATCCGAACTCGAATGCTCACCTGTTTGCGACTGAGAATCGTATACCCACGAACCAGCCGGGCTCATCCTCAGGCTGGCGAGCGTTGCCGCCGGAGTATGCCATTCCGCCGGTTGCGCCTTCGCTGGCCGAGGCCCAGGCTTACTGCTCGCGTCTGGCGCATTCGCACTACGAAAATTTCTCGGTTGTCACCTGGTTTCTTCCTCGGCACCTGCACCAGCACTTCTATAACGTCTATGCCTATTGCCGCATCTCTGACGACCTCGGGGACGAGGTCGGCGACCGGCAGCAGTCGCTCGTTCTTCTCGACGAGTGGCAGGCCGAACTGCAGCAGTGCTATTCAGGCGAACCCCGTCATCCGGTGTTTATCGCACTCCGGCAGACGGTACGCGAGTTCGACATTCCGCAGCATGAGTTTGCCGATCTGCTGACAGCTTTTCGGCAAGACCAGAATGTCACCCGCTACGCGACGTTCGACGACCTGCTGGGTTACTGCCAGAATTCCGCAAACCCGGTGGGCCATCTTGTCCTGTATTTATGCGGCTATCGCGATGCCGAGCGCCAGCAGCTCTCCGACTACACTTGCACCGCGCTGCAATTGGCAAACTTCTGGCAGGATGTTGCCGTCGACTATGGCAAGGGCCGCATTTATCTTCCGCTGGAAGATTTCGCCACCTACGGCGTGACCGAAGACGACATCGCGCAGCGCCGCGCGACTCCGCAGTTCCTTGCCATGATGAAGTTCGAAGTCGAGCGGGCGCATGACTGGTTTGCCAGGGGCTTGCCGCTGGCCAGGATGGTGAACAAAGAGCTGGCACTCGACATCGAGCTGTTCAGCCGAGGCGGGCTCGCGATTCTGGACGCCATCGGGCGGCAAAACTACGACGTGCTGAAGCAGCGCCCGGTTATCTCCAAACCGCGAAAGCTGTGGCTGGTGGCGCGCGCGGCGGTGGGTAAGCTGCTGTGAGCGAGCACCCGCTGCAATTGCGGGCGGCCTATGGAGTGTGCCGGCACATCGCCCGCTCTGCCGCCAAGAATTTCTACTACGGCTTCCTGGCGCTGCCTGCTGGCAAGCGCGATGCCATCTCGGCGGTCTATGCCTTCATGCGGCGGGCCGACGATATCTCCGACGACGCCTCCGTTCCCGCGGAACAGCGGCGCCAGAAGCTTGGAGAGTGGATGTGCTCCCTGCGCCGGGTGGTGAACGGGGAACGCACGGACGATCCGGTACTGTTCGCGCTGGCGGACTCGCAGAAGAAATTCAACATTCCGTTCGGGCTGCTGGAAAAGCTGGTGCAAGGCACGGCGATGGATGTCCCTGAGCGTGCCTACGAGAAGACTCCGTCGGGCTTCGATATCACCGCACCGCAAATTCGGTATGAGACGTTCGACCAGCTCTACGATTACTGCTACCACGTCGCCTCGGTCGTAGGCCTGGTGTGTATCCACATCTTTGGCTATCGCGATCCCAAGGCCGAGAAGCTGGCGGAGGAGACGGGCGTCGCCTTTCAGCTCACCAACATTATTCGTGACGTGAAGGAAGACGCAGAGATGGGACGCGTCTACCTGCCGCGCGAGGACATCGCACGCTTCGGGCTGGAGCCGCGATCGCTCACCAACGGAGCCGGTCCGGCGTCGTTTCGCGCCGTGCTCGAATTCGAGACCGAGCGTGCGCGCAAGTACTACGCTTCGGCCGCCGAGCTGATGCCGCTGATCGACGAAGACAGCCAACCCGCGCTATGGACGCTGGTGGAAGTCTACCGCCGGCTGCTGGAGAAAATTGCGGCGCGTGACTACGACGTGTTCTCCGAGCGCGTGAGCCTGAGTACAGCCGAGAAGTTAAGCGTGTTGGGGAAGGGCTTTCTGCGGCGGCTCACATGAGTTCTTCCGGCCACAACGCACAGCGGACCACGGTGGCCATCGTGGGCGGCGGCCTGGCGGGAATCTCTGCCGGCAGCGCGCTGGCCGATGCGGGCTATCGCGTCGAGCTGTTCGAGCGTCGTCCCTATCTCGGCGGACGCGCCTCGTCGTACGAGCTTCCCGGCACCAACGAAGTGGTCGACAACTGCCAGCACGTACTGCTCGGCTGCTGCACTAACCTTATCGATTTCTACCGGCGGCTCGGCGTCGAGGACCAGATTCGCTGGTACGACGAGATCACGTTTATACTGCCCGGCGGCAGGGCGTCCACGCTGAAGGCGGGCGCGCTGCCCGCTCCGATGCATTCCGGGCCATCGTTCCTGGCGTCGTCGATTCTCGATCTCAGCGACAAGATGGCGATCGCGCGAGGCCTGCTGGCGATGATGCCCAGTGTTCCCGCGGACAATGGCGACTTTCTCTCGTGGCTGCGAGGCCATGGGCAGACCCAGCACGCCATCGATCGCTTCTGGGCGCCGGTGCTCGTCAGTGCGCTGAACGAGGAGCTCGACCGCATCTCGGTACCATACGCCGCGCTGGTGTTTCGCGACTCGTTTCTCAAATCAGCAGAGGCGGGACGGATGGGCGTACCCGCCGTCCCGCTGTCGCAGCTTTATGGCGCGGCCGCCGATTACATCCAGGGGCGCGGAGGCGAGGTGCATCTTCGCGCAGGCGTGGATTCGATTTCCGGAGATGCCACCGGTGTGCGGCTTTCCGCAGGCGGCGACGAAGTCCTCGCCGATTACGCGATTCTCGCCACACCTTTCAGCGGGGTCGAGAAGCTGCTGCCCGATGTTCCTGAGCTGGCGCCGCTACGGGAGCAGGCGCGGCATTTCGGCACCTCGCCGATCACCGGTATTCATCTGTGGTTCGATCGCGAGATCACGCCGTTGGAGCACGCGGTGCTGCTGGAGCGCACCATTCAGTGGATGTTCCAGAAGTCGAAGATCCTGACTACCCGCAAAGATGCACAGAATGGCAGCTACCTTGAGCTAGTAGTGAGCTCGTCGAAGACGCTGGTCGACAAGCCCCGCAACGAGATCATCGACCTCGCAGTGCGCGAGCTGGCGGAGTTCTTTCCCGCGGTTCGCGAGGCCAAGCTGACTAAGGCTACGGTGGTGAAAGAAATCCACGCGACGTTTTCACCCACTCCCGGCAGCGATGCCCATCGCCCATCGCACGCGACCGCCTGGCCGCGACTGTTCATCGCCGGCGATTGGGCGGCGACTGGCTGGCCTTCCACCATGGAAGGCGCAGTACGCAGCGGCTACGGCGCAGCAGAAGCGCTCGCGCGGTCAGCGGGAACGGCGCAGAAGTTTCGCGTGCCCGATCTGGCGGCGAAGGGGTTGATGAAGTTATTCGAGCGCTAGCACAGTGCGCCATAATTGATGACGAGTATGGATCATCATTGTCCATACCCTGGAGAACGAGGTCAAAGGATCTATGGCGGGCGAAGCAAGTGCAACAGGATCAAGAGTAACCTTGCACGTGGTTGCAAGCCTGGATGGGTTCATCGCGAGGAAAGACAACAGTGTCTCCTGGCTGGACATCAAGGGAAGCGTCTACGAAGCCGGGGTTTCCATTTCGGTGGAAGAAGCCGCGACCTTCGTCAAAGCCATAGACTGTTATGTACTCGGCTCTCGCACGTATGAACACGCACTGGAACTGGGCTGGCCATATGGCGATACTCCGACGGTGGTGGTGACGAGCAGGAAATTGCCACCGGCGAAAGAGAGCGTCGAGTTCTATTCGGGTGATCTCGAAGCCCTCGTTGACGTGAAACTCGCTCCGCGATTTCGAAACATCTGGCTGGTGGGTGGGGCTATGTTATGTCAGCGTTTCCTTGAACTCGGCCTGGTGGACGAAATCAGGTTGACCATAGCCCCTGTCCTATTGGGTGACGGACTCCGGCTATTCGGTGGTCTCCCGACGGAGCGGAGCTGGGATTTGAAGAATGTGGTTGCCTACAAAAATGGCTTTGTTGAGTTGTCCTACTCCGCCCGCACCGTGTGAGAGCATCGAAATCATGCCGTACAAAGAACCCTACCCGAACAGCGCCAACTGTTCTCCCTCCGTTTTCTGCCGACGTACCAGCGATGTGCGATCGAATATCTCGCGGGTGATGCCGTGCTTCTTGCGCAGCGCCGACATCAGTTCTGACAGCCGCTTGCTGTAGACCTTGCTGACGAAGGCGCGATTGGCGAAGCGCTTGCGATAGCTCTCGACCAAGTCGGGGAATTCCTTCTCCAGAAACGGCAGAAATACGCTGGCCGAAGACGGCTTCAGGAACAGCGCGTTGGCGTAGATGTATCGGCCTCCCGCCTGCTTCGTCGCCAGCACCAGCTTGTCGAGCGCCACGGGTGAGTCGGTGATGCCGGGCAGAACCGGCGCGCAGATCACGCCCACTTTCACTCCGGCGGCGTTCAACTCGCGCACAGCGTGCAGGCGCAAATCGGGCCGCGGCGCGCGCGGTTCAAGAACGCGCGCCAGCTTGGTGTTGAGCGTCGTGATGGTCAGGTTGACGTAGAGGGAGTTGTGCTCCGCGACGCGGAGCAGCAAGTCGATGTCGCGGGTCACCAGGTCGGACTTGGTCACGATGCCGATGTCGAGCCCGTGATGCAGAGCCAGCTCTTCGAGAATGCCGCGGGTGACCTCGAAGCGCTTCTCGGCCGGCTGATAAGGATCAGTCGCGGTGCCGATCGCGATTTGTTCGCCTCGCTTGACCTTCTTCAGGTCCTGCCGCAAGAGCCACGCGGTCTGCTGCTTGACGTAGATCTTGCGCTCGAAATCGACGCCGTCGCGCATCTCCATGAACTCGTGGGTGTAGCGCGCATAGCAGTATTTGCAGGCGAACTCGCAGCCACGGTACGGGTTGATCGTCCAGTCGAAGGGCACGCGCGCCGAGGTGCAGCGGTTGAGCACGGCCTTCGTCGGCAGCGTGAAGTATTCCACCAGATGGCCCTGCTTGAGGGACTCGCCCTGGGCCGCCAGCTTGGCAATTCCCACCAGCGGAGAAGGCTCGGAGTCGTCGATCTGGAGCAGCGAGGGGTGCATCAGGAAGCGAATGAGTTTCGCTTTTTATTCGTCTATTACGATAGCGCGGAACCGGGGCGGCGTCAAGGACCAAAGATAAGAGCAAAAACCGCGGATTACGCAGATGGCGCTGGCCAGGGATGTCGGAAGGATGGGGGTTGATGTACCGGGCGGTCCGTCATTCCGAGGGAGCGAAGCGAGTCGAGGAACCCGCTGTTGGTCTGAACTGGGAGCAAACCAGACGAAAAGCCGGTTCCTCCACGCGGGCTGAAGCCCTTGGTCGGAATGACGGTATGGTTAGGGCGACACCGAAATGAGCTCCACAAGAAGCGGCGGCTTCACTTGTTGGAGCTGTCACCTCGCTCGTTCGGTCCCCCTCTACTGCTGCTGTTCCCCCATCAACGACGCCGGTGGCGGCGGAATGCTGATATCTAGCGTCTGCACCGGGCCGAGGGTGCTGAGCGGCTTGTCGAAATCGGTTTCATTGCCCACCACCAAAACGGCCATTCTCTGTTTCTGGACGTACTTCTGCGCGACGCGCGAGACATCGCCGATGGTGACCTTCTCCACCTCCGAGCGATAGCGTTCCAGGGAGTCGAGTGGATAGTGGTAGAACTCGTAAAGCATCTTCTCGCGAAGCACCTTGTCGGGCGTGTCGAAGTTGAAGACGAACGAGTTGAGGATGTTGTCCTTGGCACGCTTCATTTCGACGTCGGTCGGCGGCTTGGTGTGCAGGCCGTCGATCTCGCTGTCGAGCGCCAGGATGCCTTCGACGGTGCTGCTGCTCTTGGTCTGCATCTCGACGTCGGTGAGGCCGGGGTGGTTGTAGGAATAGCCCACGCCGCCGCCGACGTTATAGGCGAGACCCCGGGTGGCGCGGATATTGTTGAACAGCCGCGAGGAGAATCCACCGCCGAAGATTTCATTCATCACGCTGACGGCGTAGAAGTCAGGATTGTCGCGGCGAATGCCCAGGTCGAGCATCTCGATGCTGCTCTGGTTCACGTCCGACTTCTTGACCAGGTAAATTCCCGGCTTCGGTGGTGTGAAGGCGACCTTCGGCTCGCCCGCAGCCGGCCCTTTCGGCCATGAGGCGAAAGCCTCGCGCAGCCGGGCTTCCATGGTCTTGGCGTCGAAGTCGCCGTCGATCCCGAAGATGATGTTGTTGGGCTGCACATACTGCTGATGCCACTTCACGAGATCTTCGCGTGTGACCGCCGCGACCGTGGAGTACTCGGGAACGCGGGCATAAGGGTTGTCCTTCCCGTAGCCGATGATGAGGCTCTCGCGGTGGACGATGGAGTCGACCGAATCATTGCGCCGCGCGATGCCGGCGTACATCTCCTGCTTCGCCAGTTCCAGCTTATCGGCGCGGAATTCGGGATTGCGCAGCAGGTCGAGGAACATCTGGAAGACGGTATCGAAGTCCGGCTTCAGACAGTTCAGCGAAATGGTAGTGGACTGATCCTGGCCGCCGGTTTCAATTTTGGCAGCGCGTGCTTCCAGGAAGTCGTCCATTTCATCGCCTGTTTTGGTCTTGGTGCCTCCGGTGCGCCACACATCGCCGTAGAGATCGACCAGGCCGGTTTTGTTGGCGGGCTCGTAGATGGCTCCGCCACGAATGCGCGCGCTGGCGCTGATCAGTGGGAGTTCGTGGTCTTCCTGCAGAAAGATCACCATGCCGTTAGGCAGTTGGATCCGGACGGGTTCCACCGGTTTGAACGCCGGCAGCGGTGGAGGCTGAATCTGGTTCCAGGCAGGAGGCTGCTGGGCGGAAGCGAGAGTGGCCGTCAGCAGGGCAAGACAGAACAGCGATGCTGTCCACGTTGCGAAGCGTGGATACTGCAGGCCTTCTGGCCAGATGTTCTCAGCTTTTATATTTCCAATATCGTCATTCCGAGGGAGGACCGTGCGGCTACGCGTCGGGCCCGAATTTGGCCTGACGCAAGCACGGTCCGAGTCGAGGAACCTGCTTTCCGCCGGCGTCAGCAGCCCCGATGGGGCCAGAAGCAGGTTCTTCGACTGCGCGCCCGCCCGCCCCGCAGAAGACGCGGGTCGGGAAGGCCTTGCGGGCGCTCCGCTCAGAATGACGATGTATCGGGTAAGTGAGGTGAGGAGACGATTTTTCTTCATGGACGAAAAATTGCGGGATAGCGCGGGTACAAAGCGTTCCATACGGACTCGCATTATTGTGCCCCCTTGGTCGCAGGTACATTGGCGGGTGGCGCCTGGGTCTGAATGGTGCCAACGGTGCGATTGTTGTCCTGGAAGACGATGTTGGCGACGCGGCGAATGTCGGCCTTGCTGACCTTGTCCACCCGGTCGAGATAGCGGAAGAGTTCGCGCCAGTCGCCGTAACGCGTCTGATAAATTGCGAGGTTCTGGGCCAGCCCCTCATTGCTGGCCAGGCTGCGAATCAGGTCCGCCTTGGAGCGCGTCTTGAACATCTCCAACTCTTCGTCGGTGACGTCCTGCGTCTTCAGCCTTGTGATCTCGTCGGCTATGGCCTTCTGCATCTCCTGGTTGGTGTGGCCGGGCAGCGGCACCGCGTAAAACGCGAACAAGTGCGCGTACTTCACGCCGGGCAGGCCGGAGAATCCGGCAGCGTAAGCGGCGATCTTCTTGTCGCGCACCAGCGAGCGATACATACGCGAGGTGCGTCCGTTGGACATGATGTCAGTGATCGCGTCATACACCGTGTCGTCGGGGTCGAGATAACTAGGACGGTGATAGCCCTCGATATAAAAAGGCTGCGAAGGATCGCTTAACTTCACCTCGCGCACCGAATTCTGCGGAGGCTCGGTGGAAGTGATCTGTAGCGGCTTGGGCTCGTTGGGCAACCGTCCGAAGTACTCCTCCAGAATAGGCATGACCTTGTCGGGATCGAGATCGCCGACCAGCCCGATCACCATGTTGCTGGGCACGTAGTGATCGTGGAAGAAGCGCGCGGCATCGGTGGCCGAGAAGGTTTGCAGGTCAGACTGATAGCCGATGGTCGGCCGGTGGTACGGATTAGCCATGAACGCGGTGCCGAGAAACTGTTCCAGCAGACGCCCGGTGGGACGGCTGTCGGTGCGCATGCGACGCTCCTCCATCACCACATCGCGTTCCTTGTAGAACTCGCGCATCACCGGATGGAGAAAGCGGTCCGACTCCAGTGCGGCCCAGAGTTCGATCATGTTTGACGGCATCGAGTACATGTAAGCGGTCTCGTCGTAGTCGGTGAAGGCATTCATGCCTACGCCGCCATGGCTCTCGACCACTTCGCCGAACTGATTCTTGATCACGTACTGGTCGGCATCCTTGCGGGCATCTTCCCAGGCCTTCTTGAGCTCAGCCAGCTTCTGGGGATCGCGTCCCACGCGCCTGACGCGCTCGGCCTCATAGGCAGAATAGGTCTGCTCGACCTTCTGCAGCGCGACCTTTTCGGCGGCATAGTCCTTAGTGCCGATGTCGGGTGTGCCCTTGAAGGCCATGTGCTCCATCATGTGGGCCAGTCCGGTCTCGTGCAGCGGATCCTGTGCCGAGCCGGCGTCGACCATGGTGAAAAAGGAGAAGACAGGAGCCTCGGGACGGCGGCACAAAACGATGGTCAGACCGTTCGGAAGAGTCTTGACCGTGACCCGCTTCTCGAAGGAAGCCAGGTCCTGCGCCGCCAGCGGCAGCGCCATCAGGAGCAGAAGAAGCGGGAGAAGGCGGCGTCTCAATTCAACCTCCGCGGTTGGTGGTGCAAGTTGTTGCAAACTCAAAGCTCTCAAAGTAAGACGGGGAAGTCAAACCGAGGCGAGCGGGGAGGGTGCGCCGACGCAACCATGGAAGAGTGCTCCGAGTCGATTCTGAATGTCCTTGGCCCGACCGTTCGGGCATTGCGTCGTTCTAGCTGCGCCTTCCGTGTTGTCTTGTACCCAGCTGCCGCTTTCGGCCCGGCTTTATTCCGACGATCTTCTTGGGCTTGCGCCTGAAGCTCTTCCTCATATGCCGTGACTCCTAATGGCAGCGTTATACCAAAAGTCCCCCAACGGATGAATTAAATGGGCGTTGATTGTTGTGCTGCCTTGCGAGTTTGCGCGCTACACGTCAAACACGCGGTAGGCCTTCGGCGGGGTCTGCGCCTGCAGAATGGCCAGCGCGACGTTGTGAACGGGACATCCGGCAGTGGTTTTGCCGTCGGGACTGCCGCCGTGGGCATGGCCGTGTAGCACCAGATCCGCGCCGTGGCGATCGATGACCTCGGCCAGCCGTGAGCTTCCGAGATAGGGATAGATCTCGGGCGGCTCGCCCTTCACCGTGTCTCCAATGGGCGCGTAGTGGATGACGACCACGCGCTTGGGCGTACGCAGCTGCGACAGGCCGCGCTCCAGCTTGAGCGCTTCGTCGATGCCGGCCTGCACAAAGGCCTTCACTTCGGGTTCGCCGAAGGCGGTCAGCATGCCGCGACCGAAGCCGCCGGGGAATCCTTTGGTGCCGGCGAATCCCACGCCGTCGCGCTCATAGGCGGTGCCGTCGAGGACCTTGATGCCTTCGCTGGTCATCATCTTCATGAGCTCTTCCGCGTGGCCGCTCTCATAATCGTGATTGCCAAGCACGGCGACGACCGGCACGCGGATGCGCACCAGCGCGTTGAGCAGCGACTCCATTTCAGCAGGACGGCCGAAGTTGGTGAGGTCACCGGCCAGCACCAGCAGGTCGGCCTCGTCGCGCACCCGGTTCATCTGCTCGCGAATGCGGTCGTAATTCTGCGGCGTGAAATGCAGGTCAGCGGCGGCAGCGATTCTCATCCCAGGGTTGGATGCAGAGTGGCGGGGGTGCCGATTGCCGGGAGTGCGCCAGTCTCTTCTTCTGTTTCTCTTATCCCGAATCGGCGTCTTGATTTGCTGAAAAGGTTCGCCCGAGCTTTGAAGGCGTTTTGAAAGGGCACAGCTTTAGCTGTGCCAGTAAGGCCTTTCTCTTGTCATCCCGAACCGACTTCAGTCGGCGAGGGATCTGCGTTTCCACGTTTTCAGCGGCCCCTTCAGGGTGAGGGATCTGCGGTTCCCGGGCGGCGGCGAAAATTTCTCATCATCCATTTCTAATCACAGTCACAGGTGACGTGCGCACTTCCGCCACCATCGGTCCACACAGTATTTACAGGAGCAGAGGACGAGGCAGGTGTGTGTTTGTACGCTCGCCGTCTGGTGTCGCGCCCAGGTGCGACCGTAAGAAGCTCTTTGACATCGGCCATCGGTTGTTCGCGACTAGTTACTGATCTCGTAATCCTCCCAACGCCGCTTTTCCCGAATTGGAACTGTCGCACGGTCTGACAACGTCGTAAGTGCCTGCGGCATAAGGATTTACCTATAAACCCTTGGGACTCAAGATTTTGGCGGGATTTTTTTGCCAAGTTGCTGATTCCAGTGAATAGGGGAGGGGGGAGGGGCGCTCGTTATCGGACGTAAAGTTCGCTGGGTTGAGAAGCGCCCTTGCCTGCACGTACGGTTATTGATGGATAAACAGTGGGAACCGCAGATCCCTCACCCCTGAAGGGGATTCGGGATGACAAATCTCGAATAGAAGCTTTGAACGCGAAGGCCCCGCGGTATTTGCACTGCGCGCGAAATCAAAAGCAGATTCCTCGCTCGTAATGACAATCCCTAGGAGGAAGCCCCTTCTTCAGAGGTAATCTTCGGCTCGTGCTGCTCCCGTTGATCCTGCAGCAGGTTGTCCATGCCCCACTCGTGGACGTCGATGGCGAACATCTTTTCGTCGATCAGGCTGCCGCGAAACGCCGCTTGCTTCGGCGGCGATTGGAGATCGCGCTGCAGCCGCGAGAGCAGGTCCGTCCAAACTTCGCTGGGGATGTAATCGCTGTGCGCGGGATAGACATAGTGAAACAGGATCAGTTCCCAAAGCAGAAGCTCCCAGTGCTCTCCGACGAGCTGGCGGAGGCGCTGCCAGTCCAGCCGGCCCTTGGTTCCGTAAACGATGTGAAGCACATCGGCGCCGTCGAAGCGCTCGCGAAAGTTGACGAACAGCTTGGAGGCGATCAGCTCTTCCGGCGCCAGCACACGGGTCGGCACGCCGAGCACGGTCATAGGCGAGCCGCGGTCGACCCACGACTGATCGACGGTGATGATGGCGTTGCTCATGCCGGTGATAAGGTCGACGTAGTAGCCGTCGCGATGCGCCTTGGCCAGCCAGACCGGATCGCGCACCTCGGTTTCAAAGCCTTGTTCCTGCAGATGCCGCAGCGCTTGGGGCACGGTTTCCGGCGGGAGAAACAGGTCGAGGTCCTTGGTGTTACGCCAGATGTCGGTATGCTTCTGCAGCGCGAACGCTCCGGCCACCACGTAGGGCAGGCCCGCAAAGTTCATGTGCCGCAGCACCTCGCAGAACAGGCGGTGCTGCTCCGGCGGGAAATCCGGAGGAATCGAGGTGCTGACCGGCAATGGCAAGTCCTGGTTGGCCACGGCTTGAAGTTGGATGTAGCCGGGGTTGCCGGTGTTGTTGAGGAATCGCAGAAAAGCTAAGATTCAGAGCGGCCCGGCAGCTTTTCCCGCGGGACGGGTTACCCGCGAACTGGCAAGTACATACGTCGCGGCTGAAAGTTGCATCTGTCGCAGAGAGGTAATCGAGGTCCGAATGGCGAAAGATACCGTCGTCGACATACAGGGCAGGAAGCTGAAGCTGTCGAATCTCGACAAGGTGTTGTATCCCGAGGTCGGCTTCACCAAGGGGCAGGTGATCGACTACTTTGTGCGCATCGCACCAGCGCTGCTGCCCCATCTGCATGACCGCCCGCTCACCATGAAGCGCTATCCCAACGGCGTGAGCGGCATGTTTTTCTACGAGAAGAACTGTCCCGAGCATCGTCCCGAGTGGGTGCAGACTGCGCCGGTGTGGAGCGAGGGCAATAACAAGTGGATGCAGTACTGCCTGGCACAGGACCTACCCACGCTGGTGTGGGCGGCGAACCTCGCCGACCTGGAGCTGCATACCAGCCTGTCGCTGAAGGATGACATCCCGCGGCCCACGTTCATCGTCTTCGATCTCGATCCGGGGGCTCCAGCGAACATCGTGCAATGTTGCCAGGTCGGCGTGTGGGTGCGCGATGTGTTTGCCGGCCTGGGCTTGAAGAGTTTCGCCAAGACTTCAGGATCGAAAGGGCTGCAGATCTATGTTCCGCTCAACACGCCGGTGACCTACGACCAGACGAAGCCGTTCGCGCACGAGTTGGCGCGCGTGCTGGAGCGGCAGCATCCTGAGCTGGTGGTATCGGACATGAAGAAGGCTCTGCGCACGAACAAGATTCTTGTCGACTGGAGCCAGAACGACGACCACAAGACCACCATCTGCGTGTATTCGCTGCGCGCTAAGGAGCGGCCAACTGTGTCCACTCCGGTGACGTGGGAAGAAGTAGAGAAGTGCCTGAAGAAGGGAGATCCGAATCTGTTGGTGTTCGATTCCGCGCAGGTGTTGGAGCGCGTGGCGAAGCAGGGCGACCTGTTTGCGCCGGTGCTGAAGTTGAAACAGAAACTGCCACCGGCGGAGGTACTGGCGAAGGCTGATGTCAGCACGGCGCAAAAGTCGACGGCAAAATCGGCTGGATCGCCTCGATCTGTCAGGCCGGACCAGGGTGAGTCTGTTGAGGTGCGGGCAACTGCTGCGAAAGCGGTAAAAAAGAAACAGACGAAGACTACGCCTCAGAAAGCCACGTCCGCGGCGAAGTCCAAAGCGGCCGCGGGCCGTAAACGGAGACAAGCGTAAATGGCTCGACAGGCTACCAAGAAGGTTGAAGCCTCTGAAAGTGCGGTGGCGAGCAAGCCTGTGAAGACTAAGGTTCCCGCGCGCGAATTCGCGCCACTGGAGATTCCGGGCACTCCGATCTATGTTGGCACCTCGGGATGGGCCTACTCCATCTGGAAGCCAGAGTTTTATCCCGAAGATGTTGCCGCCAAGAACTTCCTGAAGTACTACGCAACGCGGCTGAACGCTGTGGAAGTGAACTACACCTTTCGCCGTATGCTGTCAGCTAAGGCGGCGGAGAGCTGGATGGCCGATACCGGGCCCGGCTTCCGCTTCGCGATCAAGATGCATCAGTCGATCACCCACTTTAAGCGGCTGAAGAATGCCGAAGACGCGCTGAAGTTTTTCCTGACGAATCTGGAGCCGATGCACAAGAGCGGACGGCTGGGGCCGGTGCTGGTGCAGCTTCCTCCCAATCTCAAGGCCGATGTGGGATTGCTGCGCGACTTCCTGGCGTTGCTGCCGAAGGTTGCGAAGTTTGCCTTCGAATTCCGCCATGCGTCTTGGTTCTCGGAGGAAATCTACGACACGCTGCGCGAGCGCAACGTAGCCCTATGCGTTGCCGAGAACGAAGATTTCGCCGCTCCCGAGGTGCGCACCGCCTGCTACATTTACTTCCGCTTCCGTCGGCCGAGCTACAACGAGGAAGAGCTGCAAGGACTGGCAGCTCGCGTCGGCAAGTGTCTGACGGACGGCCTCGAAGTCTTCGCCTTCTTCAAGCACGAAGAAGATCCGCGCAGCCCGCTGAATGCGGTGAAGCTGTTGGACAGCGTGGTGCATACCGAAACCTGAATTGCGGCTGGCAAGCTGACTTACGGCGCTTCGCCTACTTCGGTGAGAACCTCGGCGTAGAGCTTTGGTCCGATCCAGAATCGCGCGCGCTGAATCAGATCGTCGAGTATGGGTTTGACCTCGTCGATGAGACCAACCCGTTTTGCAGTTGCGATGATTCCGAGAAGACCGGTTACGCGCAGCCCCATCGAGACAGCGATGCGTCGTCCTCGTTTTTCATCGACGAGCAAGAGGTCTGCCCCGTGCTCAAGTGCAAGCACAATGGCCTCCGCTTCGCCAGGATCCAGGTCAGCGCTCAATTGCTGTACGCGGTTGCCATCCTTCGGAGAATCCACAGCGAGCCAGGTATCGGCGCCAAAGTCGATTGGGGTGGGCAAGTCACAGCTGGATGCCAGTAGTTCTTCATAGACGGCCGACGGGATGAGAACCTTGACGAAGAGTGAAGGCAGTAGAACAAGTCGATCGATCCGCGCCAGATTCAGGATCGGCGACGTGTCAGAGACGACGATCACTCCCGATCCAGTTGACGCAGAGTCGACACGTCCTCGCGGAAATCGCCGACATCATAGTGGATAGGAATCTGGCGATCTGCGAGCAACGCCTGGAAGGCGAGTTGACTGACCTCCGCAAGTCGGCTGGCCTGAGCCAAGGTCAACCGGCCTCGCTGAAACAGAGTCAGGGCGAGTTCTTGCTTGAGTTCGGGCTCACTCATATGAGCAGCTGTGAGGAATTCGTCTGGGATGGTCACGGACATGGCGTTCCACCCATTATATGCCGTGCGCAGGATGTATCTCATACGTTATTGCCTGCCACGAGCGGCTCACCGATACTGCATTCAGTGCCGGGTGCCGATCCCAACCTGCGACTGCTGAGCTCCTTTCTCGACTATCTGAAAGTCGAGAAGGGGCTGGCGCCGCTGAGCGTGTCGGCTTATCACTCGGACCTGGAACAGTTCTCCGAGTTCGTGCTCAAGCACAGGCGGGCGCTGCGCGATGCACGGCGGCAGGATGTCCGCGACTTTCTCAACCAACTGCTTTCGAATGGAGTCGACAGCCGAAGCGTAGCCCGCAAGCTTTCGGCGCTGCGGCACTTCTACAAATACCTGTTGCTCGACCGCCACATCAGCGCCGATCCCACGCTCAACATCGATACTCCGCGGCAATGGAAGGTGCTGCCCAAATCGCTGGCGGCTGACGAAGTCGAGAGCGTACTAAAAGGGCCGCCGCGTGCGAAAGATGATCGCATTTCGCACGCGCTGGCCGGCCGAGACCGCGCGATGCTTGAGGTCTTTTACGCCGGAGCGCTGCGAGTGTCGGAGATCATCAATGTCAAGCTCGAGGACCTGAAGCTCGAACTGGGGTACGTTCTGGTTCGCGGCAAGGGCGACAAAGAGCGTATTGTGCCGCTCGGGCGGGCTGCACAGGAGGTCGTGCAGGAGTATCTTCGCGATGCGCGTCCGGCATTGGCAGCCGGGAAGCCGTCGCCGCATTTGTTCATCGCGCGCACTGGACGTCCGATCACCCGCCAGCGGGTCTGGCAAATGGTCAACGATACTTCGGCGCAAACCGGGCGGCATGCCAGTCCGCACATGCTGCGACATAGTTGTGCGACGCACATGGTTGAGAACGGAGCCGATCTGCGCACGGTGCAAACCATCCTCGGACACGCCGATATCTCAACCACGCAGGTGTACACGCACCTGGCGCTGGATCGGCTGAACAAGGTGTACCGCCAGCATCATCCGCGCAGCAAGGGGCGCAACATGCGGTCTGCGGAGCCGGGCGAATGACGAAGCCCGGCACAACCAAGGTGGAGAAAGCGGTCGCGCAGTTCGTGAGATCGCTGCAGGAACGCAACGCCTCCGCTCATACCATCAAAGCCTACAGCCGGGACCTGGAGCAGTTTGCCGAGTTCATCGGCCCGCAGGGCTGGGATGACATCGACCACGTGTTGATTCGCGGCTACCTGTCCAACCTGTACGAACGCGGTCTTAGCAAGACGTCGGTGGCGCGTTCGCTGGCGGCGCTTCGCTCGCTGTACAAGTGGCTGGCGCAGGAAGGCGTAGTCGAGCAGAATCCTGCGGCGCTGGTGGCCACTCCGAAGCTGCCCAAGAAGCTACCCCGCGTTCCGACCATCGAGGAGATGGGAGCGGTGCTCGACGCGGAGATGCCGGAGTGCTCGGCCTTCACCGAGCGCGATCAGGCCATGCTGGAACTGCTGTACGGCTGCGGCATCCGCAACTCGGAGCTGATTGGCATCAACGTCGATGACATTCGCTGGTCAAACGAGGTAGTGCTGGTGCGCGGTAAAGGAAAAAAAGAGCGCTATGTTCCATTCGGCGATTCGGCCGCCGCCGCGGTGCGGGAGTATCTTCCGGCGCGACAAAGAGTCCTTGCTGAGACCAAGCGTCTGAAGGAACGTGCGCTGCTCGTCAACCTGCGGGGATCGCGGCTTACCACACGCAGTGTTGGCCGCATCGTCAAGCGAATTGCCGTGGCGCGCGGGCTGTCGCCGGACGTGCATCCCCACACATTGCGCCATGCCTTCGGCGCCCACATGCTGGAGGAGGGTGCGGACCTGCGCGCCATTCAGGAGATGCTGGGCCACGAGCGGCTCTCTACCACGCAGCGCTACACCCAACTCACGGTTAAGCATGTGATGGAGGTCTATGACCGGACCCATCCCCACGCCAGGAAGGCGGCCGGCTCCTAGAGCAGATTCCGGGTTTGCTGTGTCCACCGAGTCTATTTGGGGGCGCGTCATGACGTGGCGCTAAAAGCGCCACTCTACCCGACCACTGTTGGGATACGGCAATTGTGGAACCGCCCAAGTGTAGCTTCCGCAAAGTACTTCTTGAAGAGGATGCTACGGCAGCGTTAAAGAGCAAAATTGGAGTACAGTAATGTGCGCCGACCGTGGTGAGAGATGGCTATGGAACGCATACAATTTGTGACGCACCGCAATCAACGGGTGCTGCTGGTGGACTGCACCAATTGCGCCGAGGAAGAAGTCTCGGCCATAGCTGACGGGCTGCCCAAGGTCTTGGCCCAGGAACCTCCTGGGTCGGTGCTGTTGCTGGCCGACTTTACCGGCGCCAGGTTCAACAAGGAGAGCGTCGAGCACGTCAAGATTGCTGCGGTCTTCGACAAGCCTCATCTCAAGCGCTCGGCATGGGTGCTCACCGAGAATCTTCCTAAGGCGCTTTACGATTCGATTCGCATGTTTTCGAAGCGCGACCTTCCCATCTTCCGCACCCGCCAGGAAGCGCTAGATTATCTGGTGGTTTGAGGGGAACCTGTGACCGTCGAAAGCGTCAAGAAGCTGTTCAGTTACAACCGCTGGGCCAACGATCGCATGCTTGAGGCTGCGGGCAAATTGAACAGCGACGAAAGAATGCGCACCTTCTCCGTCAGTTTCGGATCGATCCAAGGCACACTGGCGCACATTCTCGGAGTCGAGTGGGTGTATGCGCAACGCTGGGCGGGCAACTCGCCGCAAATCTTGCCGGGGATTGAACAACTGCCGGATTTCGATAGCCTGGGACCCTACTGGCAGTCGGTTCTGTCGCAGCAGGATGTTTTTCTACGCGGCCTGACCGATGAGAAATTGCCGCAGCCGCTCACGTACATAAACTTCCGCGGACAGCCCTGCACATATGCTTTGGCCGACATGCTACAGCACATGGTGAATCATTCGACATACCATCGCGGACAAGTCGTCTACCTGATGAGGATGCTCGACACGACACCGCCCTCCACTGACTACTTGCTGTATCTGGATGAGCAGGCGCGATAGAGCTGGGTGCTGCGTGCCCCATCCTTTCGCCGCCTCCGCGAAAGGGTGGGAATCAGCCATCCTATAAGGGCCGTCCCCTTTTGCCTGTGACAACTACATTCGGTCTCTAACCACCCGGCAGAGTTTCTACATGGCGTGAGCTTGGGGCTTTTGCAAGCAGCAAAGCCTCCGCCGATGCGGAGGCTTACTTAATAGAACGAAGCAATTTTTCGATCCGGTCTACTTCTGCGGAGCCGGAATTGGAGCCTTCTGCGCCGGCGCGGGTTTCGTAGCCGCTGGCTTGACGCCTTCCAGCACAGAACCGTTGCCGCGAGAGCGCCGCGCTGCGAAGACCGACAACGTGATGGAACTCAGCATGAAGACAACCGCTGCGATCGTGGTCGCTTTGGTCAGGATATTTCCGGCGGTGCGCGTCCCGAAGGCGGTCTGGCTGCCCGCGCCGCCGAATGCGGCAGCAATGTCAGCGCTCTGCCCGCTTTGCAGCAGCACAACGATGATGAGGAAAGTGCAAACGACAATGTGAAGTGCGATGATCAGGCCAACCAGCATGGATTTCTCAGTTCTCGTTTCAAGCGGCTGCGCGCGAGGACACGCGAGTCAGCGCCGGATTGCAATTTGTAATCTCCCTGCCTTGCTGCATCGCGGTGAGTTATGGCTCGGAAGCTGGCCATAACTTGCGTATTCCACCTATTTTCAATAACTTAAAAGACTTACAAGTCGTTGAAGTTACTCCTAGCGCCGTATCAAACACCCTCTTTGCACAAGTTTGTACAAATTGCGCTGGGCATCCACCGCGTAATCTCAGCAGGAGAGGAAATTATACCTCACTTAAACAGGTAGCGCCTACTGCACACCCCTTCAGTAAGGGCTCTGTTTGGTCTGATCTTGCGGCTGCCCGGCTGGTCGGCGTCACACGATAGATTTCGGTTGACACTACTTCCGATCGTTTTATACTGGTTATTGTTCGATAATCATGCGCCTCACTCATGAACAGTTCCGTGAGCTGGCCGCGAAGCACGGTTTGGCGGTCACGCACCAGCGTCAGGTGGTCTATGAGGCCGTTATCGCTACCCACGGGCACCATTCTCCTGAAAACATTTACGCCGCCGTCCGGCGTCGCATTCCATCCATTTCTCTGGCCACGGTCTACAACAATCTGCGGCTTTTCATCGAGTGTGGATTGCTGCGCGAGGTCACTCCTCATGCGTCTACGTTGCGCGTGGACGGCAATCTGAAACCACATCACCACCTGGTCTGCTCCCGCTGCAAATCGGTGCAGGACATCGAGGGAGAGTTCATCGATTTCAATCGGCTATCCCGGCAAGTGCCGGACGGCTTTGATCTGACGCAGCCATTGATCGAGGTCTTTGGCCTCTGTGGCCGCTGCCGTGCAAAAACCTAAGCGAAACGTTCTGGAGCCAATGGGGACCTTATCCCACATTTCCGAAAGCAACAATCTTCATAAAAGCGACGATGGCGTGAATGGGAAGCCAGGATGCGCTGGTCGTTGGTCATAGTTTTTTGAAGGAAGGAGCAAGACTTGTCAGCCGAAGCAAAGTGCCCGTTCGTACATACCGCAGCTGGGGCCCCGACGAATGCCCAGTGGTGGCCGAATCAGCTTAACTTGAACATCCTGCACCAGCACTCTCCTCTGTCCGATCCTATGGACAAAGACTTCAATTATGCCGAGCAATTCAAAAGCCTCGATCTGAATGCCGTGATCAAGGACCTCCGTGCCTTGATGACAGACTCGCAGGAGTGGTGGCCGGCCGACTTCGGCCACTATGGTCCGCTTTTCATTCGTATGGCGTGGCACAGCGCCGGTACGTATCGCATCGGCGACGGCCGTGGCGGGGCAGGCTCCGGCGAACAACGTTTTGCGCCGCTCAATAGCTGGCCCGACAATGTGAACCTCGACAAGGCGCGCCGCTTGCTCTGGCCGATCAAGCAGAAGTATGGGCGGAAAATCTCCTGGGCCGATCTCATGATTCTCACCGGCAACGTGGCCTTGGAGTCCATGGGATTCAAGACCTTCGGCTTTGGCGGCGGACGCGAGGACGTCTGGGAGCCCGGAGAGGACATTTATTGGGGTCCCGAGGGCAAGTGGCTGGCGGACGAGCGTTACAGCGGCGATCGTGATCTCGCCAATCCACTCGCCGCAGTTCAGATGGGCCTGATTTACGTGAACCCGGAAGGGCCCAATGGAAACCCGGACCCCCTCGCCGCAGCACGCGATATCCGAGAGACGTTTGCCCGCATGGCGATGAACGACGAGGAGACGGTTGCCCTGATTGCCGGCGGCCACTCCTTCGGCAAGACCCATGGCGCCGGGGATGCGGCGCTGGTGGGCCCAGAGCCGGAAGCCGCCGGCATCGAGCAGCAGGGCCTCGGCTGGAAGAGCAAGTTTGGCACCGGCAAAGGTGCGGACGCGATCGGCAGCGGCCTGGAGGTCATCTGGACCACAACGCCGACGAAGTGGAGCAACAACTTCTTCACGAACCTGTTCAGCTACGAATGGGAACTGACTAAGAGCCCGGCTGGCGCGCATCAGTGGACGCCGAAGAATGGCGCAGGCGCCGGTACGGTGCCGGATGCCTACGATCCATCCAAACGTCGCGCGCCCACCATGTTGACTACAGACCTCGCGTTGCGGTTCGATCCTGCTTACGAAAAGATTTCGCGGCGTTTCTACGAGAATCCGCAGGAGTTCGCAGACGCCTTTGCCAAGGCGTGGTTCAAGCTGACCCATCGCGACATGGGGCCAATCCCGCGGTATCTTGGCCCGCTCGTTCCCAAGGAGCCCCAGATCTGGCAAGACCCTGTTCCCGCCGTCGATCATGAATTAATCGGGGATAAGGACATTGCCGCTCTGAAGGCCAAGATCCTTGCGTCCGGACTGTCGATCTCCGAACTGGTCACGACGGCATGGGCGGCGGCGGCGAGCTTCCGCGGCTCCGACAAACGCGGTGGCGCGAACGGGGCGCGCATTCGCCTTGCGCCACAAAAGGACTGGGATGTGAACCAGCCGGCCGCGCTGGCGAAGGTTCTCCAGAAGCTGGAGGTAATCCAGACGGATTTCAATAAATCGCAATCCAACGGAAGCAAAGGCAAGAAGGTTTCGCTGGCAGATCTGATCGTTCTGGGCGGCTGCGCAGCGGTTGAGCAAGCTGCGAAAACGGCCGGACACGACGTGAAGGTTCCTTTCTCGCCCGGTCGCACGGATGCTTCGCAGGAGCAGACCGATGTGCACTCATTCGCCGTCATGGAGCCAAAGGCAGATGGGTTCCGCAACTACGTCCGGAATCAAAATGGAATATCGCCGGAGGAGATGCTGGTGGATCGGGCGCAACTGCTGAAGCTGACTGCCCCTGAGATGACGGTTCTCATCGGCGGCATGCGCGCCTTGAATGCCAACTTCGGGCAGTCGAAGCACGGCGTATTCACCAAGCAACCTGAGACGTTGACGAATGATTTCTTCGTCAACCTGCTCGACATGAATACGGAGTGGCAGCCCTCTTCTACATCGGAAGGTGTGTATGAGGGGCGCGATCGCAAGACGGGCGAAGTCAAGTGGACCGGAACCCGTGTCGACCTTATTTTCGGTTCGCACTCCCAGCTCCGCGCACTCGCGGAAGTCTATGCCTGTAACGACTCGGAAGAGGCGTTCGTGAAGGACTTCGTGGCTGCATGGAACAAGGTGATGAACCTTGATCGCTACGATCTTGCCTGATCTCGGCGGATCGGCCAAACCGAAGGCGTCGTTTTTCCTGGCTGGCGGGGGCGCGTGACGCGCCCCCATGCCCTCACTAACATTCGAATCCCATGGGCAGGCGGCTTCCTTCCAGTCGCTGCATCGTAACCGTCCGCAAACTCAAACTGCATCCATCACTGGCCAAGATAGTCGTCTCAATCAGGCGGATGGCCGGCCTCCTATAGCCTGACCGACTTGGGAGCCACCCACATTTTGGAAAAGACCATGACGAACCTCACGGAGATTGCATCCAATTGTCGGCTGTGGCTGCTAGATCGCGCGTAACGAGGAGCTTATGGAAGATCCAAACTTCACCGTTGGAACTGAGTCGGATCCCGATTCGACTCTCAGTTCATCGCCCGCTCAGGTCCGGCGTCCCTTGGACGAGAAACTACAGAAGTCGCTGGACAAAGCTCTATACGGCGGAGGCCGCCCGTCGGCACAACGGGTCAGGAATTTCCTGAATGGCACTTGGCTCGGCGAGCCTTTACATGTGGTGCTCACGGATGTGCCTGTAGGAGCCTGGACGGTTGCGATGGCGTTCGATGTTCTGGACCTCGTCTGCGACCGCCGTGAGTTTGCGCGGGCGTGCGAAACATCGATCGGAATCGGATTGCTCGGCGCGGCAGGCGCAGCCGTAACCGGAATGACGGATTGGTCCGATGTTGACCCTCCCGCTCGTCGCCTTGGATTGCTCCATGGTCTTCTCAACTTGAGTGGCGCCGCGCTATTTGCAACCTCGCTGTTTCTGCGAAAAAAGAAATCTCGAGACGCGGGCCGCATCGCGGGCGTTCTGGGCTACGCAGTGATGAGCTACGCGGCCCACCTCGGCGGCAAGTTGGTCTATGAGCACCGAGTAGGCGTTGACCGCACGGACGGCCAGGTATTCCCGGAGCAGTTTGCCGCCGTTTTGCCTGAGACAGATTTGACGGAAGGCAAGCTTACACGAGCCATGTACCAGGGCACGCCGATTCTGCTTGTCCGTCGCGGAGATCGTCTGTTTGCCATGGCGGAAACCTGCTCCCACTTCAGCGGACCGCTCTCAGAAGGCAAACTGGAAGGGGACACCGTGGTTTGCCCTTATCACTTCTCGCGATTTGCACTGGAGGATGGCCGAGTGCTCGATGGTCCAGCCGTTCACCCACAGCCATGCCTGGAAGTCCGCACACGGAATGGACAGATCGAAGTGCGGCATGCAGCCGCTTCGAGCTAAAAGATCCGGCTTGCCAGCTTTGCGATAAGGGGAGAATGACGAAGGAGGGATGCTCTGCCTGGTAAAGGAATGATTACAAGCAACTTAAATTGGTGCGGAAGGGGGGACTTGAACCCCCATGCCTTTCGGCGCCACCCCCTCAAGATGGTGTGTCTGCCAATTTCACCACTTCCGCGCACACGACCGAGTTGGAATCCCGAAGCCGGTTCCAAGCAGAGCGTAGAGGCCAATCAAGTATAGCAAAGGTCGAGCGCTCCAACTATGGCGGCAGCATCGGTTCCTGGCCGCTGTGCCGGGATTGCACTGGCGGCGGCTACAGCGTAATTTCACCCTCAGGAATCCTTACTGAGTGTGTTCAAGCAGCTTTTCAACAACGTGAATGGCTCCGAACCTCATGCGCAGCAGCGCGCCCGCATGGTCGAGGAGCAGCTCCGCTCGCGCGGCATTCGTGACCAGCGCGTGCTCGCAGCGATGGCGAAGGTTCCGCGCGAGGCCTTCGTCGGCGCGGCTGACGCGGAGAATGCCTACGGCGATTATCCCCTACCCATCGCCGCCGGGCAGACGGTCTCGCAGCCTTACATTGTCGCGTCGATGCTGCAGGAGCTCGCGGTGCAGCCGACGGACCGTGTGCTCGAGGTCGGCACTGGAACCGGCTATGAGGCGGCCATTCTGGGCGAGCTCGCGTCTGAGGTCTGGACCATCGAGCGTCATGTCGAGCTGGCAGAGCAGGCGCGAGAGATTCTCGCCTGTCTGGGATGCGCGAACGTGTATGTGGTGCATGGAGACGGAAGCCTGGGACTGCCGGAGCATGCGCCCTTCGACCGCATCCTGGTGGCGGCGGCTGCGCCAAGGGTTCCGGAGAGCCTGGTCCGGCAACTCGCCGAAGGCGGTCGGCTGGTGGTGCCGGTGGGCACGCGGGCAGAGCAGCAAGTCGAGGTGATCCGAAAGATCAATGGGGAGCCGATGGTCAGCAAGCATGATCTCTGCCGCTTCGTTCCGCTGGTCGGCGAGGAAGGTTGGGAGCCCTGATCGCGTCAGCATCCGCTTATCAGGCCGATACCTGCCGCGCTCTATTCACCATGCGGTGACGTTTGCTTTGCTAGACTCGAACGGTGAGAAGAATTCGCCGTAATGCCTGGATATTGGCTGGCCTGTCCGGCGTGCTCCAGGTATTGATCTTCCCCAAGCCTGCGCTGTACCTGCTGAGCTGGGTAGCGCTGGCGCCGCTGATTTACGCCATTCTTAAATGCCGCGAGCAGGATGTCAGCATGGTGCTGGCCGATGGCGGCCAGTTTCTCGCTCCGGCAACTCCGTGGCAGGGATTCCTTCTTGGCTACATCAGCGGTGTGATCTGGTACCTGGGAAGCTGCTACTGGATCTTCCATGTCATGCACTCCTACGGCGGGCTGGGGAACGTTACCTCGGCGGTGCTACTGTTGTTGTTCTCGCTGTACCTGGGCCTTTATCACGGACTGTTCGGTCTATTGCTGGCTCTGATCGCTGCCAGGCGCAATGGCTACAGTCTGCGCGCGCTGGTGTTCACGCCCTTCGCGTGGGTGGCGGTCGAACTGGCTCGCACCTATGTCACCGGATTTCCCTGGGACCTGCTGGGGACGACGCAAATCGACAACATTCCGCTCTCGCGGCTGGCGTCGATCACAGGAGTGTATGGCATCTCGTTTGAAATCGCTCTGGTGAACACGGCGGTCGCTGCTGCGTTCCTGGTGCCGCGAGCACGGAGAAATCTCCTGCTGGCAGCGTCGGTGCTGGCCATCCTGGTGCTTCATTCCGGCAAGCTGATCAAATTCGGTGGCCTGCCGGCCTCGCAGGGTGCGACCCTGGTGCAGGCTGATATCCCTATCCTCGATTCCGATGCATGGGATCTCGACTACCTGCAGAAGACCCTGAACGATCTCAGCGCACTTAGTGTGCGGCCGACCTACGAGGAAGCGGTTACGCCCGGCCTGATTATCTGGCCGGAAGCGCCGGCGCCCTTTTTCACTACTGATTACCATCTGCGCATGGCGCTCGGCGACATCGCTCGCCGAACGAACTCGTCCATCATCGCCGGCACCTTGGGCATCACTCACTATGGCGATCCGCAACGTCAACCGGAGATTTACAACTCGGCATCGGTGATCGCGCGCAACGGCGCCTGGACAGAGCAGTACGATAAGGTGCATCTCGTCCCTTTCGGGGAGTACATCCCCGTGGCGCAGCTTCTGAGTTTTGCCAAGGCGTTGACCCACGAAGTTGGAACCTTCCAGCGTGGAACCAAGCACGATCCGCTGACGATCGACGGCACGAAGGTAGGCATCTTCATCTGCTACGAGTCGGTCTTTCCGGGAGAAGTGCGGCAGTTCGCCAAGAACGGCGCCGAGGTTCTGGTGAACATCTCCAATGACGGCTGGTTTGGAGATACCGGCGCGCCCTGGCAGCATCTCAACATGGCTCGCATGCGTGCGGTGGAGAATGATCGCTGGCTGCTGCGCGATACCAATACCGGCGTGACTGCGGTGATCGATCCCCTGGGGCGCGTCACGAAAGAAGCTCCGAGAGACGTCCGCACCGCGCTGCAAGGCGCGTACGACCTGGAGGAAACCACCACGTTCTACACCCGCTACGGCGATTGGTTCCCCGTACTGTGTGCGATAATCACCCTGCTGGGACTGCTGCTGCATTTCCGTGCAGGAGCATCATTGACACGCCCGCAGCTAGCCTAAGGAAAGGGTTTTCAAGCGAAATGGTGGAAGAGTTAGAGCAGGAATACGCCGCCTTGCGCGGCAAAGTGCATGACCTACAGGAGTATCTTTGACGCGCCAAAGCTGCGCGAAAAACTGAGCGAGATCGAAAAGCAAACCTCCGATCCAACGCTCTGGTCCAACCCCGAAAAATCACAGCAGGTCATGCGCGAACGCAAGCGCCTGGAGACCGCTCTGGCGACGGACGCGGAATTGGTGCGCCGTTCCGGCGACATTGACTCTTACTTCGAGCTGGCGCGGGAAGGCGAGAACGTCTCCAACGATCTGCGCCGCGAGGTCGATGACCTGCGCGCACTGGTGGAGAAGCTGGAAACCGAGACGCTGCTCTCCGGTTCCAACGACGAGCGCAATGCGATCGTCACCATTCATCCCGGCGCAGGCGGTACCGAGTCGCAGGACTGGGCCGAGATGCTCATGCGTATGTATCTGCGCTGGGCCGAGCGGCAGGGCTTCACGACCCAGATGTACGAATATCAGCCAGGCGAAGAGGCGGGCATCAAGTCGGCCACCTTCGGCGTCAACGGCGAGCACGCCTATGGACTGCTGACCAGCGAGATCGGCGTACACCGCCTCGTGCGCATTTCGCCTTTCGACCAGGCCAAGCGCCGCCACACTTCGTTTGCCAGCGTGTTCGTCTCGCCCGAGATCGATGAGAGCATCGAGATTGACATCAAGCCAGACGACATCCGCACCGACACCTACCGTTCCGGCGGCAAGGGCGGCCAGCACGTGAACACCACCGATTCGGCGGTGCGCATCACGCATATTCCCACGGGCATTGTCGTCGCCTGCCAGAATGAGCGTTCGCAGCACAAGAACCGCGAGCGCGCCATGAGCATTCTGCGATCGCGCCTCTATGAATACGAGCTGGAGAAGAAGCGTGCCGTCACGAAAGGGATCGAAGATTCCAAGCTCGACATCGATTTCGGCTCGCAGATCCGCTCGTACGTGCTACAGCCGTATCGCATGGTGAAAGATCTTCGCACCCGCGTAGAGATTGGCGACGTCGACCGGGTTCTGGATGGCGACCTCAATCAATTGATCCGCGCTTACCTGCAGATGCGCCGCAGCGAGCAGCGCGGATCCTAGAGCCAGGAGTACAAGATTAGCCGGGAAGCCGGCGCACGCAATGCGCCGGCCGCTGTCGAGCAGCGAATGACAGTCCTCGGCAACCCGGCGTTCAAGCCGCGAGACGCACGTCCTCGTTCCTAGTCTCCCTCTTGCGAGCGGCGGGCATCATCACCTGCCGCGCATAAATCAATCCGACGGTAGCTCCATAGACAATGTGTATCCCGAAGAAGAACAGGATCCCGAGCACGCCGTGTCTGGAGAAATAAGGTCCCGGACTGGGCAGCCGTCCACTGTCCATGAGCGGGTTCACCAATGGCAGCAAGGCAATAGCCAGTCCGGTGATCAAGGCGTGAATAATCCCGATCCCGCCCCCGCGGATGACGCCCGCTCCGGAAAACGCGTTGAAGATCACCGCATAAAACAGCCCGAATATGCCTCCCACCACCAGGTGGATGCAGAAGCCGGTAATCCAGGCTGCAGTTCCAATAGGAAGGCCGACCAGGGTTCCCCACATCATGGAGAAGTCCAGTACCTTGAATCCCATGGCGATCGAAGCGGCCAGTATGGCCGCCATGAGGGCGGCGCCGATCACGCCGGCGAAGAAAGCTTTCAACCAGCTCATCGTAAACTCCTTATGTATGTAGTTTTCGTTTGCACCGACGGTGCTTTACCCGAATGTCACCGCGCCGGAGCCGGTGCCTATGCCCGCGGAAGCGGCATCGGAAGAGAGCTGGAGCTTCAGCAGCGCCACAGGTGATCAAGCGTCAGGATGGTGCGGGCGGTCGCTGTGCGAGAGGAAACCGCGTGAAGGGGTTCAACGGTTGCAATCTCGGATTGCACTCCCGGCAAAACTGGGAGGTCGAGTCCTACAATGTGGGATAAAGCGACGGAAGAACCCTGTATGTCTTGTGCTGAAGTTCCGCTCCGCAAAAGAGCCAGGGGCAGGTCAGCGGAAGGGCAGATGAACACGACCACGACTGCCGCGAGAGTGATAGCCACGGCAACGGCGATCAGTTTCCAACGGTCCGCCATATGCTTTCCGCCATGCACTTATAGAGGATGTGCCTCGGCAAGGGCCGGTTGCCTGCAACCGGACTGCTTAACGATCCTGGGACAACGATCCAGACCATCGATGAATCAGGCTCGTGCCCCTCGCCGTGCGCTGGGACGATTTCTCCGATAAACTATGCCACCAGAAAAAATCGGGCCGCCTGTCGATCTTCGTAAGATGGTGCGTCGTACCAGTGCCCGGCAAAAGGGCAGATTCTGGTAGAGGAGATGGGAAGATGCGTTACATGTTTCTGATCTACACCAACGAAAATGCGCGGGAAAAGCTCTCTCCCGAGGAAATGCAGGCGGTCATCGATAGGCACGGGGCGCTCATGAGCGAAACGGCGCGGCTCGGGATTCTGTACGGAGCCGAGCCCCTCAGCCCCACCACCACGGCTACCACGGTGCGGGTGCAAGACGGCAAAGTACTCACCACCGATGGGCCATTCGCCGAGACCAAAGAGCAGCTCGCCGGTTACTACATTCTCGAATGCAAGGACCTTGACGAAGCCATCTCGTGGGCTGCCAAGATCCCCACGGCGTGTGGGGGCGGATGGGGCGCCGTGGAAGTCAGACCCTTCCGCGGCATGACGCAGCGGCCCGAGACGGCCGTGGAAGAGCCGGCACAGACGACGGCGTAAACCCGGTGCGAGAGAGCGGGCTAGACGCGCTTCTATGACGGACCCGAAAGCTTCGGTCGAGGCGGTGTTTCGTGAAGAATCAGGGCGCATTATGGCCGCCCTGATCCGCATTTCCGGCTCGTTCGATCTGGCGGAAGAGGCCATGCAGGAGGCTTTTGCCGCCGCGCTGCTTCACTGGCCGCAGCGCGGAATCCCGGCCAATCCTGGGGCGTGGGTCACTGCAACGGCGCATCGCAAGCTAATTGACTATGCCCGCCGTGCGAAGACCCGGAGCGATAAGCAGAACGACCTGCTCTACGAAACCGAACTTTCTCAGCTGCGGGAGCCGGAAATGTCCGACGACATGCCGACCGCCTATCCCGATGATCGCCTGCGCCTGATTTTTACCTGTTGCCATCCGGCGTTGAACGTCGACGCGCAGGTCGCGCTCACGCTCCGCACCCTCGGCGGTCTGACGACGACCGAGATCGCGCGCGCCTTCCTCGTGCCGGAACCCACACTGGCGCAGCGGCTGGTGCGGGCCAAGCGCAAGATTCACGACGCGCGAATCCCTTACGAGGTGCCTCCACTGGAGCGCCTGCCCGAGCGGCTGACCGCGGTGCAAGCCGTGATCTACCTGGTATTCAACGAAGGTTATGCGGCGACCGAGGGCGACCATCTGATTCGACGGGAGCTCTGTGCCGAAGCGATCCGCCTGGGGCGCACGTTAGGCGAACTGGTGCCGGACGATGCGGAATCTCTTGGATTGTTGGCCCTGATGCTACTGCACGATTCCCGCCGCGACGCCCGCACCAATCGGGAGGGAGAGTTGGTCCTTCTCGAAGCGCAAGATCGAACCTTGTGGCATCGCGATCCGATCGAGGAAGGCAGGAAGCTGGTCGAACGAGCCCTGCGAATGCGACGGCTCGGTCCCTACCAGTTGCAGGCCGCGATCGCCGCTTTGCACGCCGAGGCGACGGTAGCCGAGGAGACAGACTGGTCGCAGATCGCCGCGCTCTATGCGGAGTTGGGCCGACTGGCGCCGTCACCAGTGGTGGCGCTGAATCACGCCGTAGCCGTGGCCATGAGCCAGGGGTATGCCAAGGGGCTGGCGCTCATCGACCAGCTCGCCGCTTCGGGTCAGCTTGGCCAGTACTACCTGTTTCACGCCGCCAGGGCCGACCTGCTGCGCCGGCTGGAGCGCTGGGACGAAGCCCGCGACGCTTATGAGCAGGCCCTGCGGCTGGTGACAAACCGGGTGGAAGAGGTGTACCTTCGAGGACGTCTGGCGTCTTTGGGCGGCTCCGCTGAGCAGCGCTAGCTTTATCCTCAACCAGGAACTTCCCGGCGTTGGAAATCTGCATCTGTAAGAATTGCGTGGAGGTGAAGTATGGGTCGGTTGGATGCGCTTCGCCGAACGGAGCAGCAAGTTGAGCAAGCAGCCAAACGTGGACTGCACAACCTCGAGGCCAACGTGCGCCGCAGACTGCGATTCAGCCAGACGTCCCAGGCCAGCCCGTTTGAGGAGGAAGAGCCAAACGCGCCAAACGCATGCGAACGAACCGGCATTGTCTCGGTGAACGGGCAGGATGTCGAGCGAATGCACTGCACCGGCGGTCGCAATTCCGCTTAAGCTAATGTAGCGCGGGCCGATAAGGCAGAGGCTGTCCATTCACGATGGCTGCCGGATTCAGTTTGACCAGCGCTTCGGCGGTTTCCGCACCTGCAAATTTAGCTACCAGGTCATGCGCCTTTGAGAGTCTAGGAACTCGTCTGTGCGGGTCGTGAGCGTCGCTGGCAATCACGTGCACCGCGCCCCGCTTCAGCAGCATTTCTGCCATCTTCCTTGGCCCGTCGCCCCAGAATCCTGTCAGGGCATTGGCGGTAACTTGCACCAGGCATCCCTGTCGCACAAAGTCGAGCACCATTCCCGGCCTGGTCAGCAGCAGGCGATTGCGTTCGGGATGCGTGACGATCGGCACAACGCCCAGAACAGCAAGCTCCTCAAGTTGCTCCCGAACAGCGGCATTGAGGCCGAAGTCGCTCAACTCCACCAGCATGTAGTTCGTGCCTTCAATGGTGTAGCGATGCGGATTCTCCAGGGCATCGGCGATATTTTCGTAGGAAAAGTGAAAGTCACAACCCAGGCTGAAAGTCAGCTTGCCTCCGGCGAGTTCATAGAGCTCACCCATCATCTCGGCGCAACGATTGCGGTCGTAGGCAAACTCGTCATTGCAGTGCGGCGTCGCTACGATGTGGGTGACGCCGTCAGCAACCGCGATGCGGCACATCTCGGCGGTCATCTCCCACGACTTCGAGCCGTCGTCCACGTCGGGAAGAATGTGGCAGTGAATGTCGACCATGCAGTAACGGGCCTGTGCCAGATGCGGAACGCCTTACACCATCACGCGTAACGCTCGCGCAGGAAGTCGCCAATCTTTTCGTACGCTGCTTCGAGCACGGGTTCCTGCGGAAGAAACACAATTCGCATGTGGCGAGTCCCCGGCTTTTCACCGAAGCCTGAACCATGTACTACCAGGACGTGTTTCTCCTTCAGCAGAGCGGTCACAAAGCTGAGGTCGTCTTCGGGAATGTCGAGGCTGGGATGAGCATAGAATGCGCCCTTCGGCGCGACCAGCCGGACCCGTGGCGTACGCTGCGCCCACTCCTGCGTAACCACCGCGCGGTTGTGAAGTTTCTCGCGCACAACGGCCAGGTGGTCCTGCGGTCCTTCCAGCGCGGCCTTGATGGCGTGCTGAAACGGGTGTGGTGCGGAAAGACGCGCGCGCAGCAGGCGGTGGACGGCTTCCATATATGGCAGCAGCGCTTCGCGTGGGCCGGTCGCGATGGCCCAGCCAATTCGCCAACCCGGCGCAAGGTACGACTTCGATAATCCGTTGAAGGTAATGATCGGGACATCCTGCGCCAGCGTCGCGATGGAAATGTGCCGAGCCTCGGGATCGAAAATCAGCTTGTCATAGATCTCGTCGGCGAAGATGATCAGCCCGTGCCGCCGGGCTAGCTCCAGGACTTTCTCCAAAGTCTGCCGCGAGTAGACTGCGCCGGTGGGATTGTTAGGATTAATCAGCAGGATCGCCCGTGTGCGCGCATTGATCTTGGCCTCCATGTCCTCGACGTCGGGCTGCCACTCGTTGTCCTCGTCGAGATCGTAGGCGTTGGGGACCGCGTCGAGCTTGGCCAGTACCGCGCCGTACAGAGGATATTCCGGGCTCGGCGTCAGTACGTTGTCGCCGGGATTGACCAGTGCCGTCAGGCAGCTGTCGATCACTTCGCCGCTGCCGATGCCGACAAAGACGCTCTGAATCTCGCGAAAGCCGTTACGCTCCGCTTCGTTGCGGATAGCGTCGACCGCCGGCTTGATGCCCAGCGACTCAGCGTATCCGTTGTGCCCGTCGACCATCGCCTTGTGCACGGCTTCGATCATGTGTGGCGGGGTAGGGAAGTCGTACTTGCAGGGATCGCCGATGTTCAAATACAGGATTCGGTGTCCTTCGCGTGCCACCTCGTCGGCGACCACCGCCAGATCGCGGATCGCGTAACGGACATTCGCCATGCGGCTGGCGGCCAGAACTTCTATCACTTGTTTCGTAGCCATCAATGCTCCCTCGCAGTGCCGCATCAGGCGGCAGGCGCAACTGTTCATTATGAACTATCCCTGCAAAAATCCCGCAATTCAAAATGGTTACGAATTCTAGCCCGAGTGCGGGAGGGCCAACAGACCGACGCGAGAGCCGCCCAATAGCCAGCGCCCATCCGACTGGCCATCATCCTCGTACCCAATGTGGATATCCAGAGCATTGAAGCATTGCCGCGGGTGGCCGACCTGCTCCCGGATTGAGCGTTTCGAATTGCCTGTAACAAATGGCCTGCTCGCGAATCTAAGTTCTCGTACACCTGTCGCCGGTCGCGGACAGGTTCGGAGTGATGGATGTTGATCAAGAAATCGTCTGATATTCCTTCTTCGGAGGTTACGCCCAAGCGCCTCTATCTGAATCGTCGCGCGTTTCTCGCCGGTGCGGCGACTCTGGCCGGAGCTGTGGTAGTCGGAAGCAAGTTCGAACATATGGTCAATCCGGGCGAGACCGTCGAGGCCAACGCCAAGCTGACCTACAAGGAGGGCCCGTTCGGCACCAACGAGAAGCAGACGCCATTCAAGGACATCACCAACTACAACAACTATTACGAGTTCAGCACGGATAAGTACGAACCGGCGGACCTGGCCAAGAATTTTCAGACCCGCCCCTGGTCGGTCAAAGTAGATGGGCTGGTGAACAAGCCCCAGACCTTCGACATCGATTCGCTTCTCAAGTTCCCGCTGGAGGAGCGCATTTACCGGATGCGTTGCGTCGAAGGCTGGTCCATGGTCATTCCCTGGATCGGCTTTCAGCTCAGCGAACTGCTCAACCAGGTGGAGCCCACCTCCAAGGCAAAGTTCGTCGAGTTCACCTCTTTGTACGATCCCAAACGCTTTCCAGGCCAGCAGCGCAACGTCCTGGACTGGCCGTATGTCGAAGGTCTGCGCCTTGATGAAGCCATGCAGCCCCTTACCATTCTTGCCGTCGGTCTATACGGCGAAACCCTGCCGAACCAGGACGGCGCGCCGATTCGCCTGGTGGTCCCATGGAAATATGGCTTCAAAGGGATCAAGGCCATCACGCACATCAAGCTGGTCGCCAAGGAACCTGTGTCGACCTGGACAAAAGCCGCGCCCAATGAATATGGCTTCTACTCCAACGTTAATCCTAACGTGGATCATCCCCGCTGGAGCCAGGCAACGGAACGGCGCATCGGCGAGTTCTTCAAGCGTAAGACGCTCATGTTCAACGGATACGATCAGGTGGCTTCCCTTTATACTGGCATGGACCTGAAAAAGAACTTCTGAGGGGCGGCTGCGCGTCGGTTGCGAAATCTCTACACCATGAAACCGAAGTATCTCAAGCCGATCGTCTTTCTGGCCTGCCTGCTGCCGCTGGCGCGGCTGGGATGGAAGGCGCTGAACGCTGCATTGGGAGCCAACCCTATCCAGGTGATCACCTTCTCTACCGGCACCTGGACGCTGGTCTTCCTGCTGACGACCCTGTCCATTACTCCGCTGCGAAAGCTGACCAAGCAGTACTGGCTCATCCAATACCGGCGAATGCTGGGCTTGTTTGCGTTCTTCTACGGATGCCTCCACTTCACCACCTATATCTGGCTCGACCAGTTCTTCGACCTGCACAGCATCTACAAGGATGTCTGGAAGCGACCCTTCATTACCGCCGGCTTTACTGCGTTCGTGCTGATGATTCCGCTGGCTGCTACCTCCACCCAGTGGGCGATTCGCAGACTGGGAAGAAGGTGGCAGATGTTGCACCGCCTGATCTACATTTCCGCAGTGGCAGGCGTAACCCACTACATCTGGCTGGTGAAGAAGGATGTGCGCGTCCCCTTGATTTACGCGGCGGTCCTCTCCGCTTTGCTGCTCTATCGTGTGGCCGTTTGGCTGCTGCAGCGTAGGTCGTCAGCCAAAGCTGCACGGCAGGGTGTCAGAGCTGCCGTAGGGCAAGGTTCGGCGGCCGCGGATTGAGGCTCGCATCTTCCGCCGCCGGTACGTGTTAGATGCGATATGATCGGTGCTTTCGCGCCGTTTCTTGCCGTACACTGAACGTTCCGATATGGATCAACGCAGTTTCCAAAGGCTGCTGCGCCGCACCGTGGCCATACCTGTCATCCTGCTGATGCTTATGGTCGCGCTATTGGCGGGTGAGATGCTGTTACTCCGAATCTCATTGCGCCGGGTAGACCATTCCAGCCAAGTCATCGCTAATACCCGCCAGTTGATGCGCTACATGGTCGAAATGGAAGGCGCTGAGCGCGCGTACTATCTCACCGGTGATCGGAGCTTCCCCGATTCCTATAGGGAAGCGCGATCCAAGATCCCTGACGTGGAAATGGTCCTCGATAAGATGACCGCCGACAATCCCGAGCAGCAGCAAAGGCTGATGGAAATTTATGACCTGAACTCCCAGTGGATGAGCTGGGCCGACGCACGGCTAGCTCGGGGGCCGAACGCCGCTTCGGCGGCCGAACTCCTGATGGGACAGCGGTTGATGGCGCAGATTCGCGAAAAGCAACGGCGATTTACCAGCGTGGAAGAAGATTTGCGCCGCGCGCGTTCACGCCGGGTAGCCTGGCTGAACGGCATCATGGTGGGCTCGGCCATCGGCCTCTCGCTCCTGGTTGCGGGATTGATATTTACCCTGACCCGTCGGGAACTAAGGCAGCTCTCTTCGACGTATGAACAACACCTGCAAGCCGAGGCCGAGAAGGCGCAGGAAGCCGCCGAGAAGGCCCAGGAAGCCAAAGAGAGCCGCGAATTGTTCCAGATCACGCTCCGCAGCCTCGGCGAGGCAGCCATTGCGACCGACGCGTCAGGCCTGATATCCCTGATCAATCCTGCCGCCCAGCAACTGACGGGATGGGCCGAAGAGGACGCCATCGGCCGCCCTTTAGGCGAAGTATTGCGCCTGCTGGACGAGCGGTCGCGGGTCGAATTGGACGACGCCGTCGCGGGCATTCGAGCGTCACGGCAGACCATCGGCATGTCGGATCAAGTCCTTCTCATCGGCCGCGGCAATGAGGAGTACCCGATCGAACTGAGCGGGGCGCCCATCTTGAACGATGCCGGTAAGCTGGTGGGCGTGGTGGTGGTCTTCCGCGACATCACCCAACGGCGCATGACCGAACAAACCCTTCGCTCCAGCGAGCGTCTCACCCTGGCGGGACGCCTGTCAGCCACGATTGCGCACGAAATCCGCAACCCCCTCGACACCGTCACCAACCTGGTTTACCTGCTGCAACACGAACCCAATCAGACTCCGGCGATGGCGCAGTATCTCGGCATCGCCAACGACGAGTTGGCTCGCATAACCCAGATCACCAGCCAGCTTCTGACCTTCCATCGCGAATCGCGCTCGCCGGTGGCGGTCGATCTCGTCGAAGTGATCGAGAGCGTGCTGACTCTCTTTGCTCCCCAGATCCGGAAGAACCACACCGAAGTCGAGCAGCGCTTCGAGAGTGGCCTGTCGGTGCGCGGTTATCCGGGTGAACTCAGGCAGGTATTTTCCAATCTGGTGGGCAACGCCATCGATGCCATGCCCAAGGGCGGCAGGCTTATGCTGCATGTGCGCAGGTCGAGCTTGCTATCGGATCCAGGCTGCAAAGGCGTTCGCGTAACCATCATCGATAACGGCGTCGGAATTCCTGCCGGCGTCCGCAAGAATCTCTTCGCGCCCTTCTACACCACCAAGGGCGAGAAGGGCACCGGCCTTGGTCTATGGGTGAGCCGTGGCATTATCGAGAAACATGAAGGGACGATCCATTTAACCAGTGTCCTTCGGCCCGGACGAAGTGGAACGGCATTCTCGGTTTTCCTGCCCTTCGAGCAGCGGCTGGGCATGCTGGAAGTCGCCCAAACGCCCCCTGCGGCATAGGAAGTTGTCTCTGAGCCGTTGTCAGTTGTCAGTGAAGACCGTTCACGACTAGACCAGATTGTGAGTTGCTGTGTTCCCGGTAGAGCGTGCCTTCAGGCACGCGTTTCGCGCCGGGCTTCCTGTTTTCGGTGGCTTCAGCCCATGAAACACGGGCTGAAGCCACCGAGTCTATTGGAGCGCGTCGGGACCTGGCGCTGAAGCCCCATGCTACCCGATCCCAGTTGGGGATACAGCAATGGCGGAACTGTTCTAGCTGTGCTTATTTCTTTTCTCTCCGGATCAATCGCGAGAAAAATCAGCCAGTAGCTCGAGGCTGCTGGCTGACATTGAACCGCGAGTGGCAAACTGACAACTGCTCACTGACGACTGACCACTGCTTTTAGTGGATGTCGAAGTTCTCCTGGTGCAGCATGGGATCGCTTTTCACCAACACGGTCTTGCCGGTCAGCTCTTCCAACTCCGTAATGAGCTTTCCGTTATTCGCCTTGAGCGCCTTGGCGACTTCCGGGTTCACGCGCACCGTGATATCGGTGCGGTCGTGTACCTTGGCCATCTTGCGCATCTCGATATAGAGCTCGTTGCAGACCGTCGGAACCGACTTCACGAACCCAGCACCGACGCAGTAGGGACAAGTCTCGCCCAGCGTGCGCTCCAGCGACTGCTTGACCCGCTTGCGGGTGATAGCGACCAATCCGAAATCGTTGAACTGAAGCACCTTTGACGGGGCACGGTCGTAGCGCATGGCCTCTTCCAGCGCCTGCATAACCTTCTGCCGGTTTTTGCGCTCGTCCATGTCGATGAAGTCGATCACGATGATGCCGCCAAGATCGCGCAACCGGATCTGCCGCACGATTTCCTTCACGGCATCCACGTTGGTCCTGACGATGGTGTCTTCCAGGCGCTGCGTCTTGCCGACATACTTGCCGGTATTGATGTCGATCGCCACCAGCGCTTCGGTCTGGTTGATGACCAGGTAGCCTCCGCTCTTCAGCCATACCTTCGACTTGAGCGAGCGGTCAATCTCTTCCTGGATGCCGAAATGCTCATACAGTGGAGCGTCCTTGGTATAGAGCTTTATGCGCTTGACCAGGGACGGCTGGAAGCGGCTGGCGAAGCGGACCACGCGCTCGTACTGGTCTTCCGTGTCGACCCAGATCTGCGAGAAGTCGGCATTCACCTGGTCGCGCAGCACGCGCTCCACCAGGTTGAGGTCGTGATAGATCAGCGCGGGAGATTTGCTGTCTTCGGCCCGGTTCTTGATCTCGGCCCACAGGTGCTTCAGGAAGCGGATGTCGGAACGCAACTCGTCTTCCTTGATATTGGCTGCGGCGGTGCGAACGATGAAGCCACCCAATCCATTTTCACGCTCGCTGGTGACGATGCGCTTCAACCGCTGCCGCTCTTCGTCGGAGGCAATCTTGCGCGACACGCCAACGTGGTTGACCGTGGGCATGTAGACCAGGAAGCGGCCCGGCAGCGCGATGTGGCTGGTGATGCGCGCGCCCTTCTTGCCGATCGGCTCCTTGGCAATCTGGATCAGCACCTCCTGCCCCTCTTTGAGCAGATCGGTGATCAGCGGCATAGGCCGGTTGGAATGGGGGCGGGTGCGAACATTGTTGCGGCGTCCTCCGCCGCGCCGCCCGCGCTGATTGCGGTCATAACCCGGCCGCTGTGACTGGCGCTGTTGATAGCCAACGGTGGGAGCCGGGGAACGTACTTCGGCCCGCCCGCCATTGGTCTCGGCAGCCTCAATGGCCTCGTCTTCTTCTTCCTCCTCCTCGTCGTTGCCGCCCTCGAAGATGTTTTCGCCGCGTTCTTCCGCCGCGATGACCTCATCCTCGTCGACATCGGCGATCTTTGGAACCCAGCGATCGGAGTAAGCGTCGCGGTCCATGATCTCTTCTTCCAGTACCAGCTCTTCGTCACCCGCGACTTCACTCAGCGCTTCGATGTTTTCCGGCATGGGATGGAATTCCATCTCATCGTCCTCCAGAACCTCGTGCTCCAGCGTACGTCCCTGGGGCGCCTCTGCCGGTGCAGTGCGCTGGGGGACGTCCGTCTCGTGCGGAAACCGCATTTGATGTTCCAGCTCCGCCTCATGCTCAGATGGCGCTTCGCGCGCCCATTGAGCGATGTGTTCGGGCCTCTCTTCCGGCGCGTCCTGCACCTGGCTGGCCTCGTCAGCACCGTCGTCAGCATGCACCGGTGCAATCTCATCCGGCTCCTGCTCGTCCTCGCGAACCGCCTCCAGATGCGACACCTCCGCAGCCGGAGCAGTCATCGCGACGGGTTCAGCGACCGAGAGCACCTTGTAGCTTGCCTCTTCGCGACGAGCTTCCTCGTGAGGATGTTCGTGAGTGAAGCCGGCGGCGGCACGCTCCAATTGTTCCGGCTCGGTCGCAACATGACCTTCCGCATATTCCATGTGCTCTTCCGGGGCAAACGGATGCGATTCGACGAACTCGGCTGGCCGCGGCTCGATTTCCTCCACGACCGGAGCAAGAGAAGCTTCAGGCGTCTCGAGTTGTTCTTCGCCCACCACCAGGACACCATTGCCCAACGGAGCGGAAGGCTCATTCGCGGGCTGCGAGGCTAAGTTGCGATATTTCGAAATGGATTCGCCGGGAAGCAGAATCGGCGCATAACGCTGCGGCGCGGCGCGTTCCTGCCGCGGCTCGGGATGGACTTCCGCCACCGGCTCGGCGGCGGCATGAGGCTGCACTTCCGGCTTCGCTGCCTCTACCTTGGGCTGCTCGGTACGCTCCGGCCGCTCATCGGGACGTCCGCGGCGTCCGCCACGACGGCGGCGGCGACCCCGCCACCGGCGGGCGCCCTCTTCATCCTGGGTCTCGGAAGTTCCGGAGGAAGTCTCTTCGATCCCGCCCTCGTCATCGCCTTCTGCGGCGCCTTCCGGCGGAGGAAAATCCTCCAGCCCTGCCACAAAGTCGGTGCTGTCTTCCGTATCACGAAGCACGGCCGGTGCAGATTCAGCGGCGGACGCAGCCTGTTGTTGGGTGGGTGTGCGGGCAAAGTCCACGGTCGTGCGAGGCGCTGGAATCTCTCCGAACTCCTCGTCTTCTTCGTCGCCTGTCAGTTCCAGAAAGTCGGAGACGTAGAGGAAGGCATCGCGCTCCAGGCCGATGTCGACGAAAGCCGACTGCATGCCGGGCAGCACGCGGGTCACGCGGCCTTTGTAAATGGATCCTGCAAGAGTGTATTCGTTTTCCCGCTCGAAAAAGACTTCGGCGAGCTGATCGTCTTCCACCAGGGCCACTTTGGTTTCGTGGGGTGTGGAAGATACGTAAAGTTCCTTATTCATGGACGCTCCGGTAACTACCGGCGCGGTCGATCAGGAACGGACAGAGAATGCGCGCAACCAACCATCAGTGCGGAGACACACCCGGACTCTCACCCGGATCGGCTTCACACCCGATGTTGGTTATCGTAACTGGTGGAGTGTTATGCACCGGTAATCGGCGCGTTTTCCCGAGGTCTGTGGCCGCACACTCAGCTTCAGCTGATGGAGCCGTTTCCCGCCTTGGTTAACGTACCTGCAATCCTGTCCGGCCCCGTTCCTCCGGCGGCCGGCATACCCTCGTACGTGAGGGTGTTCGTAATCTTGTTGCCATCCTTCGGAGACCCGAATCCAAAATTCGGAACATCTCCCCGGCGGATGGAACCGGTTTCTCAAATTCGCGTCCCCGGGACGCGGTTCTCATGTTCGTCAACAGCTCAGGTGTTCAATTCACAAACCGGCGCATGCGCACATTCATCACGATGCCCAGCGCCAGGAACATGAACAGTACTGACGATCCCCCGTAACTCATTAGCGGCAAGGGAATTCCCGTGACCGGCATGAAGCCTACCACCATTCCTACGTTGACCAGGATATGGAACGCCAGCACGGCGACCACACCCATGACAACGAAAGCGCCCGCCCGGTCAGGGGCCGTCTGAGCGTTCTGAATCAGACGCATCAGCACGATAAAGTATAGCAGCATCAGTCCCATAGCGCCTATGAATCCGTGCTCCTCGGCGAAGGCAGCGAAGATAAAGTCGGTGTGCGGCACGGGAAGGAACTGTCCCTGCGTCTGGCTGCCATGCGCCGTTCCTTTGCCGAAGATGCCGCCCGAGCCCACCGCCACCAGGGATTGAATGACCTGGTAGCCCTTGTGTTGTGGATCGGCCTCCGGCTCCATAAAACTGGTCAGCCGATCCTGCTGATAAGGCTTCAGGAAGTGCCAGCCCACCGGCGCCAGCAGGGCGCCGATCAGCAGGATGATCAAGCCGTGCTTCGCCTTCATCCCTCCAAGGAACAAGCCCATGACGGCAATGGGAAGGTAGGTGAGCGCCGTGCCCAGATCAGGCTGCGCCAACACCATGAGCATGGGGATGCCCACCAGCGCTCCGGCCTTGACGATGTCCTGCGCGTCGCACTCGCCGCGATTGTCCGCGAAATACTTGGCCATAGCCAGGATCAGCACCAGCTTGACCCACTCCGACGGCTGAAAGTGGAAGCTGCCGACCTGCACCCAGCGCCGCGCACCCAGATATTTCTTGCCGAACAACTCGACCGCCAGCAGGGAAGCGATCGCGATGGCGTACATTACCGGAACCCGGTTGATGAGTGCGCTGTAGTTGACCACACTCACCAGGAACATGAGGCCCACTCCACCCAGCACCCAGTAAATCTGCTTGATGTGGACGCCTGCGAACTTGGTCGCCAGAGTTGCGCTGTAGATCTCGACGATGCCCAGGGCGCAGATGATCAAGACCAGCGCCAGCAGCACCCAGTCGAAGTCTCGAAACGAAACGTAACGGCTCACGGTTGTCTCTCGGGAAGCACAGCCGCGGCGGGGGCAACTGCGGTGGGTGGAGGTGCCTTCTTCGGAGCAGGCTTCTGCGAAGGCGGTTGTTGCAGTCCCAGCGGCACGGCCTTTGGCTCCTCAGCAGCATCGACCTCAGGTTTTGCCATCTCCTCGTGCGACTCGGTCGCCTCAAGATCGCTGGCGCGGGGCTCGGGCTCCTGGGTCTTTTCGACGCCGGGAGCGGCGGCCACCGGCTTGGTCGTGCCGTCAGCGGAAATGGTGTAGTGCCCGCCCTGAAGTTTGTCGCCCTGGGTGGCGTCCGCGTCATGCCAGACGGCTGCCACCTCGGCCTGCTTTGATCCCCCTGCCTTTGCCATCTCTGTCTGACGATTGCGCTGCTTCTCGACGTAAGCCCGGATCACCTTCGCAGCCACGCGGGCCGCCAGCGCTCCGTGCTCGCCACCTTCGAAAAGGCATGCCACGACAATCTCCGGATTGCGCCGGGGAGTCACGCCGACGAACCACCCGTTGTCCTTGTACATGCTCTTGCCGGCTGCGCCCATTTTCTTCTTCAGGTCGTTGGAGACCGTCTGTGCGCTGCCGGTCTTGCCGGCAAAATCCACACCCTTGATGGCAGCGCTGCCCGCAGTGCCCATCGGCGAAACTACCTGCGCCATGGCGTCCGTGATCGTCTCCCAGTTCTGCTGGTCGATGGGAACGTGCACCACATCGGTGTAGTTCGCTACCTGCTTGAAGCCGGCAGGAAACTGATCGGGAAACGCAATATGAGGGCGGCGCAACTCCCCATCGCTGGTAATGGCGCCGATAGCGCGCGCCAACTGGATAGGCGTGGTGGCCACCGCGCCCTGGCCGATGCCGACTGAGATGGTCTCACCGGCATACCACTTCTGCTTGAAGTTCCTGATCTTCCACTCTTCCGACGGCATTACGCCACTGACTTCCTGCGGCAGGTCGATGCCCGTCTTCTGGCCCAGTCCCAGCATGGTCGCGTACTTGGCAATGCGGGTGATGCCCAGCTTCTCCGCCAGGGTGTAGAAGTACGAATCGCACGACTGATAGATCGCCTTGGTGATACCAACGCTGCCGTGCGAGCCGTGGGTCGCGGCAATCCAGCATTTGAAGAAGCGCCCGTAGAAGGTCTTACCGCCGCCGCAGTTCACCACCAGGTCCTGCGCGATGCCTTCCTGCAGGCCAGCAGTCGCCATGATGATCTTGAACACCGAGCCCGGGGCAAGCTGCGCCTGAATCGCCTTGTTGAGCAGCGGCTTGCCAGGATCGGTAATCAGATCGTTCCATTCTTTACGGCTGATGTGCACCGCGAATTCGTTGGGATCAAACGCGGGACGGCTGACCATCGCGAGAATTTCGCCGTTACGCGGATCCATCGCCACGATCGCGCCCGGCTTGCCCTCCAGCGCCTCTTCCGCGGCGATCTGCAGGTCGAGATCGATGGTGAGCCGGAGCTGCTTGCCGGGTATCGCAGGCACATCGCTCAGGGTGCCTACTTCTTTGCCACGGCTGTTGACCAGCGCCTGGCGATAGCCGTTCTTGCCCATCAGGATATCGTTGTAATACTGCTCCACGCCCGACATGCCCACGATGTCGCCGGAGTTATACAGCTCCCACTGCGGCTGCTGCAGCATGTCCTCGCTTACCTGGCCGACATAGCCGATCACATGCGCCATGAAGCCGTTCTTCGGATACAAGCGGCGATGCACCGTAATGGTGTCTAACTCTGGCAGTTCGCCCTTGTGCGACTCGATGAAGGCGAGTTCGTCCGGTGTAATGTCGTCCTTCAGGAACAGCGGCTGGTAACCCGGCACGGCTGCCATGTGCTTGAGGCGGGCGCGCAGCTCATCAGGATCCATGTGCAGCCCGGACGCGATCTTGTCGGCGTCGGCGTCGAGATTGCGATTCTGGTCACGCAGCAGCAGCACCGAGAACGAAGGATAGTTGTCGACGATGATGCGGCCTTCGCGATCGAGAATCTTGCCGCGCGGCGCAAGGATTGGAACTTGCTTGATACGGTTCTGCTCGGCTAGTGAGGAATAGTAGTCGCTGCGAGCGACCTGCAGCCGCCACAGTCCAAAGGCGAGAATGAGGAAAATTCCCAGCAGGACGTATTGCACTGCGGTGAGGCGGAATTGGGAGACTTTTTCCTCGCGACCAAACATCAAGAACGACTCTCGACTAAACAGATTACCGCTATATGGTTGTGAAACTTCGTGTCAATTCGTTAACCAGTTGGCAGATCAGGTACTCTGGCCGGGATGACGGCCCACAGCCTGGAGAAGCCATGCTTCCTGAATTTTGTGCGTGACCGTTAAGGCGCTGGTCTGATTGTAATCCCTGGGACCGTCGGCGCGGCCCGCAAAGCCTACGTAACCCCCTCATTCATTGGCCGTTCGCAAATCTAGGGGAACGCACCTATCTGCGTATTTTTCTTCGCGAATTGCGAAGTATAATGGGTGAGGACCATGCCACGGGTATCTCCCTAGATGCGCGTTATCAGCAAGAGTGCCTGGCGTGATGCCGTTGCGGCGGATCCCTCCGTTGAGGGGCCAATCTCAGAGTGGTACAAGATTGCCAGGCTCGCAGACTGGCACAGCCTTGTTGACGTAAGAAGAGTGTACCCGCATGCCGATTTCATAGAGCCTTATACGGTGTTCAATATCAAAGGCAACAGCTATCGGCTGATCGTCAAGATCGAATATCGGTGGCAAATTATCTTTGTCAAACGCCTTCTGACGCATGCAGAGTACGACCGGGGTAAATGGAAGAAATGAACGCAATATCCGCGAATTATGCAGCTTTACTCTCGGAGACCAGACCCGAGGTCATTCATGATCAGAGGCAGAACCGGGCTTACATTCGCCGACTCGAAGAGTTGACCGGGAAAAAATCGGTCACCCCGGCTGAGAAAAAGCTCATCGAACTGCTGGTACTGCTGATCGAGGATTTTGAAGCAAAGCATGCTCCGGTTCTAGACGCCTCGCCGGTGGCCATTATCCGGCATTTGATGGAGGCCAACGATTTGCGACAGAAGGATCTGATGGAAGTTTTCGGCACTGAGAGCATTGCCTCGGAGATACTGCACGGCAAACGAGAGCTAACCAGGGAGCATATCGAACGGCTGAGCGCTAAGTTCGGCGTTTCTCCTGCGGTCTTCTTCCAACTTTAAGTTTGCCAGCATCGCCTTTTCCGCGGTTTCAAGCCATCCTTCCTATCTCTGCTTGAACCGGTCCAGCAGGCTAAAGACAAACAGCGCCAGGACGGCATTCGCCAGGGCCGAGACGGCCACGTGACTCCAGCTCCATTGCATGGTCTGCCGCAGCAAGCCGTGAGCTACGCCATAGTAGATCCCCTGGTGCATCACGAAGAAGACGTAGGTGATCAGGAAACGCGATCCCGGATTCTCGACGTCGATCTTTACGCCCAGCGACGATGCCGCGAATCCGATGATGGTGTTAACGATGCCGTACATCCCCAGCGGATGATTAGGTCCGGCAAGCAGGTCCTGCATCAGCCCAATGATCGCGCCGGTAATGCAGCCGCTGACCGGGTTACGGCGTGCAACCGCAAAGAAGATCACCACCATCATGGGAAGGTCGATCACCGGAAGGAACGGAACCGAGATCAGGACCCGAAGAAACGCCTGCAGGAAGACCGCGACCAGCGGAATCAGGATGGTCGCGAGCCAGTTGAACTCGTAGACCGCAACCTGCTCCCGTGAGGTGTAGCTTCCGCGAAAAGGCATCGTTCGTGTAGTCATCGCTGCGGAGTAGTGGTCTCCGGCTGGGTCGTGGCGGGGTTGGTATGGTCCTGAGTATCGGAAGGTGGCTTATGCGCCGGCTTCTGATTGGGGTCGGGATCCGGCTCTACGATTACCCTCTTCACCGTATTTGGCTTTGTGGCATTCACACCGGCGCCGGCACCCTGCGCGGTGGTTCCGCTGTTCAAGGGCTTAGTGGCTGATGCCGGGGCGCGCACAGCAGAATTCGTGCCCGGCGAGGTAGCTGGTCGCGTCACCCCAACAGTGTTCGTTGCATTCGGCGGTGCGGTTCGAGTTTGAGATCCGCCTGCAGCGCCGGTCCTCGCAGCGGTGGTGTCGGGGTTCGGCTTGGTTGTGACCGCAACTCCAGGCGCGCTGGTAGCGCCCGCCGGCGCAGTTCCGGGCGCGGCGTTCGTGGGGGCATTCGCTGGGGGCGGAGTCGAGTACGTAGGCAGGCGGTCGGCCAGAATATCAGCCGCGCGGATCGGCCCCAGGTCCTTCGTGTCAGGAGGCTTCTCCAGCATCTTGGTTATAACCAGCACATCCTCCAACCGGTCAAGCTGGGCCGACGGAATCACCCGAATGTTCAGAAACAAATCCTTGCCCGGCTCTACCGAGACAACTTTCCCCACCGGCAGGCCCTTGGGGAAGATGCCATCTCCGCCGCTGGTGATCACGTCTTCTCCCGGAACGACTTTCTCGTCGCTCATGATGTAATGTATCGTGGTCGCTCCGTTACCGCCGCCTTTCAGAATGCCTTGCAGGCGCGTGTCCTTCAGAGCCACTCCCACGCCGCTCTGGGTATCGTTGATCGGGCGCACCTGCGACGAGCCGGGAAATACCTGTACGATCTTGCCGACGATGCCGGTAGGCGTGATGACCGCCATGTCGGGCTTGATACCGTCGCTGGAGCCTTTGTCGATGTAAATCACCGGCGACTGTTCACTGCCGCTGGTGCCGATCACCTGTGCCGCTACGGTCGTATCCAGGTACTGCTCTTTGAAGCCGAGCAGCGTCTGAACCCGGCGGGCCATGTTGGCATCCTCGGAGAGGCGCACCTCGTCGAGCTTCATGCGCTCAATCTGATCGCGTAGTTGCTGGTTTTCCTTTCGTACATCGCGCAGGTAGATGTAACCGTGCCAGGTGTCGCGCACCCAGTTCTCGCTATAGATGACGGCCTTCTCAAACGGAGTAATCGCGGCGACGGCCCACAGACGGATCAGGCGTGTCGAACCGTCCTGCGCCGGAAGCTTCACTTGAACCGCCAGAGCGATGATTTGGGCGAACAGGATGGCCGCCAGCACAATCAGGTTCTTATAGCGGCCGAGAAAGGTTTCCATACTTATGCCGGCACCAGAAAGCCGGGCCTTGCGCAGATGTGAGGAGCATTCACCAGTATTGTCATGACGAGGTCGCCATAGCGACCGAGGCATCTGCTTTTTCTCGACGGCGTCAAAGAGCAGATTCCTCGCTGCGCTCGTGATGACAAACCAAAAAACCCCTAATCGATCGAAATCTTCCGCAGCAGCTTGAAGTCGCTCAGCATCTTTCCCGTGCCCAGCACCACGCTGCACAGCGGATCATCGGCAATCGAAACCGGCAATCCGGTTTCTTCGCGAATGCGCTTATCCAGATTCTTCAGCAGCGCGCCGCCTCCCGTCAACACGATGCCGCGGTCGCTGATGTCGGCCGACAACTCCGGCGGCGTCCGCTCCAAGGCCACGCGAATCGCATTCATGATCGTTGACACACATTCAGTTAGCGAGTCGCGAATTTCGCTGTCATCGATGGTAATGGTCTTGGGCACGCCCTCGATCAGGTTGCGGCCTTTGATCTCCATGGTCAGCGGCTTCTCCAGCGGATAAGCCGAGCCAATCTCGATCTTGATCTGCTCCGCCGTGCGCTCGCCGATCAGCAGGTTGTACTTGCGCTTGAGGTAATTCATGATGGCTTCGTCCATCTGATTACCCGCCATGCGCACCGAGCGCGAATACACAATGCCGCTCAGCGAAATCACCGCGATGTCGGTGGTGCCTCCGCCGATATCGACCACCATGTTGCCGCTGGGCTCGGTGATGGGCAACCCCGCGCCGATGGCGGCCACCATGGCCTGCTCGACCAGGTGCACCTCGCTGGCCTTGGCGCGATAGGCCGAGTCCATGACCGCGCGCTTTTCCACCTGCGTGATCTCCGAAGGCACGCCGATGACGATACGCGGATGCACCAGCATCTTGCGGTTGTGCGCCTTCTGGATGAAGTAGTTCAGCATCTTCTCGGTGACTTTGAAGTCGGCGATCACGCCGTCTTTCATCGGCTTGATGGCGACGATGTTGCCCGGCGTGCGGCCCAGCATCTCCTTGGCCTCTTTGCCGACAGCTTCGACTTCACCGGTATTTTTGTTGATCGCGACGATGGAGGGCTCGTTGACTACGATGCCCTTGCCGCGCGCATAGACCAGCGTGTTAGCCGTTCCCAGATCGATGGCCAGATCGCTGGAGAACATGCTGAACAGGGAACGAATATTGCCGTACCGCGACGAACTGCCATGAAAGCCGTTAGATGACATTACGAGCGACTTCTTCCTATAAGAGACCGGGCTTCACCAACGTTATGACACATGCGGCGCACACGCGCACTCGACCGAAAGCCTTAACCCACTTTATAAAGTCTGCCGAAGAGAATGCCGGTAGGACTTGGGGCCGCAGACGCCGAACTCGCGCCAAATGCATGTACTCTGGTTGAATTCTAGAGTATCACCAGACATTAGCACAGGCGCAGCCCGCTGAAAATGTTACTTTTGGGTAAATAGGTGCTACGCCCCTTTCCGGCAGCGTGATATAGGCTGTTAGCCCGCGGCCAGTGCAGGTTCGTACCAGGGTACGACTTTCACAGGTCGCTGAAGAACTCTTTGGAAGGCCCGACTTTGAAGGGGCGTAGCTTTAGGTACGCCGTTAAGCGCTTTATTTTTGTTCCAGCGCCGACTTCAGTCGGCGCGGGATATGCCGTTGAGGTCCGGCGCATCCTCAGTGCGGCAGCAGTCCGTAGATGTCGAGCTCATTCGCGGTGCCGACGAATACTTGCCCGTCCGCGACCGTCGGAACGGTGAACTTCAACGCGCTGCCGGCGGTGTCGCGGTTGCCGGACTGGCTGCTGTCGTAGAGTTCGTTTCCCAGGTCGTTGGCGTCATAGGCCCGCAGAATCGAGGGACCCTTGCCACGGTTGGAGTTGTCGATCTCCCACACAATGCCGTCGGAGTTGCCGTTCGAGGAGATCGACACTGTTGCCCCATGCGCTCCCAGCTTGAACTTGCCTTCCGAAATTGGGGACGTCGACAGCAATCCCGTGGTGTTGTTCCAGCTGTAATCCTTCAGGACATCCCGTTCGCAGTGGTAATAAATGTTGCCGTTCCAGAGAGCCGGAGTGGAAAAGATGTTATCGAAGGTCTGAACCCCGGTCTGCACCGTCTGGATGACATGATCGCTCATCTGCAACTGCCCCATATTGTCTCGATTGATGACGAAGATCCGGCCATCCTTGCCGCCGCCGATCAACTCATGCGGCGTGCTGGAGGCATTGTCGGGCATGAAGATCGCCGCACCGCTGCCTTCGTCAGCATCGTTGTCGCTGAGGTAAAGGGTATCCGTCGGAATGAAGTAGTCGCTGACCGATAGATCGGAGTCAGCCAGCCGAACGAACGCATTGTTGTAGCCGGTCTTGATGGGGTCGTCGAGGTCGACTCCCACGATCAGGTAGAGGTCGCCGGAGTTGTCATCGACAACCGGCGTTCCTCCGCTCGCCCACACTCCGCCACCGGCTCCGTCGGGAGTGGTGTTCATGATCGCGGTTTGCTGCAAGGTTGCTTTATCGTAGGCCAGCAGCCAGCCATGGTTGCAATGGCCGAAGCCAAGGTAGATCGCATTGCTCGCCGGATCTAAGGCCAGCCCCGTCCTCTGGTAACAAGAGCGCTCAAGCGTGATTTTTCCGTTGTCACTGTCAATTCCGGTGCCGGAGACGCTTCCCGTCACAATCGTCGGTCCACCGAACTTCTCATCGCCAGTCGACAAGTCAAGAGCGTGCAGCTTGAAGGTGCGGCTGACCGGCTCCTCTCCCTCCGAGAGGACGTAGATGGTGTTGGTTATGGCATCAATCACGGGTGTACTCGTGATCCCCAGGATCGGCGAGACACCCTCGGAATCGTTATTGGGCACGGCGGTTGCCAGATGCTTTTGCCATAACGGCTGGCTGGAGAGTCCGTTGGCATCGAACGCGTACACCGTATCGTTCTCGGTGGCCACGAACACCACATTGTGCTGGACGCCTGCCACCATCAGGTTGGGAACATACAGCGGCTGGGCATAGATCTGTCCATCCACCGGGTAGTGGTACAGCTTGCCGAACTGCTGGCTGTTCACATTGCCGGTGTTGAGAGTTGTCTCTTTGGAATTTACCCCTTGGCGCGTGTCATCGTTGTGGTAGGTCAGCACCGGGACGACGCCCTGCTGCGACTGGGTGACCGTCACCGCTGCGGTGACCGAGTAGGAGGAAAGCGCCGCCGAGGTTGCGGCCACGGTGTGCTGTCCCTCCGCGCCGGGGGCTGTGTACAGGCCACTGCTGTTGATAATGCCAGTCGTATTATTGCCGCCGGTAACTCCGTCTACCGACCAACTCACACCCGTGTTAGCTGGTTCCCGTTACCGTCGCCGTGAACTGCTGGCTAGCGCCTTGCGCCATCTGGGTGCTGGTGGGAGAGATGGACATGCTGATCACCGCAACCGTGGCGCTGGCGCTGGCACTGGTGTTTGCCACGCTGGTCGCGGTAACGGTATGTGCGCCAGCGGCGCCGGGAGCCGTGTACGCGCCGTCGTTGCCGATTGTGCCTATCGCACTATTGCCGCCCGCAATGCCATCCACTGCCCAGGTCACGGCGGTGTTGCTGCTGCCCTGCACGGTTGCCGTGAACTGAGAGCTCGTCCCCGCCGCCAGGGTTGCTGTCTGTGGGCTAACGCTGACGGTAATTGGAGGAGGTGGTGGTGGCGGCGGCGGCGGCGGACTCACGCTGACTACGCTGTTGGCGGTTTTGGCCGGGTCGGCTGCCACGAGCGCTGTGATGGTGAATTGCGTAGCCGCCGTGAGTGTGCCGGGCGCAGTATACATGCCGGTATTGGAAACGGTGCCGGTCGCAGGGCTGCCACCCGCGACCCCGTTAACTTGCCATTGCACCGTGGTGTTCGATGTGCCGCTCACGGCGGCGGTGAACTGCTGGGTCGCGCCGGCGGCAAGATTAACGGTGGCTGGGGAAACTGAAATTGAAATCTGCGGAGTCGAGCCCGTTCCTTGTGTCGTTCCGGAATCGGCGGAGCTGTGGCTTCCTCCGCCACAGGCAGCTAGGCTGACCAGGCACAGTGCGGCCAGATATACCCGTGTCATAGGTCCCTTCAAGTGGGGAAAAGCGTAATCAGTTCTTACGACTAGCTAGATGGAAGGCTGAGCTGCGGTGTTGCCAGCAGCCGCAAACGTCATTCTGAGCAGAAACACCTAGGTGTTCGTGGCCAACGCGAGTATTAATCGGCTGTTAGGTCGTCAGTTGCGATACTTAGTAACTCTCGAATGACCCATCGCGAACCGAACTTTTTTTGGCAGCAACTCGCAAGACTGAAAGACAATTTTCATTGACTCGGAGGCCGCTCTCGCCTTTCTGCCACTGTGAGCAGGATTCCGTTACCGGGTTGGTTCGTGTAGGGTGGTAGCGCATGGCGAACCCCGAACATCTGGCGCGGCTGAAGGAAGGCGTCGAGGCCTGGAATCAGCTTCGCCAGCAGTATCCCTATCCTCAGGTGATTCCTGACCTGATGGACGCGGACCTCGCCGGCGCCGAGTTGAACGGCATCAACCTCGACGGAGCCTACATGCGCGGGGCGAACCTCACGCAGGCAAAGCTTGAGGGTGCGAGTCTCTGGAAAGCCGAGTTTCCGCAAGCCACGCTGGCGGGGGCGAATCTCAGCGAAGCCAATCTCAATCACGCGAATCTCAAAGGCGCAGATTTCCGGGCAGCTGATCTCAGCGGGGCGCAGATGAATTGGGCCAACCTCACCGAGGCCCAGGGCCAGGAGGCTCAGCTTGCCGGAGTCTTTCTGCGCGAGGCGATCCTCCGCGATGCCGACCTGAGCAAAGCCGACCTCACCGGGGCCTACCTCCGGTATGCCAACCTGAGTGGGACGCAACTCGTGGGTGCCGATCTCACGGCCGCGGACCTCGAGGGCGCCTCGCTGGTTGGCACAAATCTCGAACGAGCAATCCTCACCTACGGGTGGGTCTATGGCATCTCCGCCTGGGATGTGAAGCTGGACGGAGCGGTACAGTCGAACCTCACCATTACTCCCAAAGGGCAGCCTGTCATTGAGGTCGACAACCTGAAAGTTGCGCAGTTCATTTACCTGCTGCTCAACAATCGCGAGATTCGCGGTGTGATCGACACCATCACTTCCAAGGTCGTGCTCATCCTCGGGCGATTTACACCTGAGCGGATCGCGATACTGGAAGCCATTCGCGAGGAGCTGCGCAAGTGCGACTACCTGCCGGTGCTCTTCGACTTCGAGAAGCCCGCCAGCCGCGACCTGACCGAGACGGTCTCCACCCTGGCCCACATGGCGCGCTTCGTCATCGCTGACATCACCGACGCCAGGAGCATTCCGCAGGAGTTGATGGCAATCGTGCCCAACCTGCCCTCGTTGCCGGTCCAGCCGATTCTGCTGGCCTCGCAGCAGGAGTACGGCATGTTCGAGCACTTCAAGCGCTATCCCTGGGTTCTGGAGGCCGTCCTGTATTACGATCAGGCGGCCCTACTGGCAGAGTTGCGCGAAAAGGTGATCGAGCCCGCCGAGCGCCTGGCCAATGCCGCGGTTTCCAGCAGCCGCAAACCACTCCAGAAGTAGCTTGGTTCCCCGGCCGAAGTTGCACTTTCGTAACTTGCACGTTTTCCAGTCGAGCAGTAGTCTGCCGCTGGAGGTCGAATGTTCGGCATCACGCAGTTTTGGGTTCGCTGGAGTGTATGTGCTAAGTGACTGTGGCTCAATATTTTACGTATAAGTCTCACGCGCTCAATATTTTGGCGGGAATTTTTCGCCAAGTTGTTGATTTTAAACAGTAGGGGGAGGGGGCGTTGCGCGTTATCGGACGTAAGTCGATGCCAATTGTGAGCCCAGGTGATCAGACAAAGGTGGAGGGATCTGAGGCCCGTGATCTGATTTTGAGCGGAGATACAGGCGTTTACCGGTGTTGCCCAGGGGCGGTGCCGTTCTCGGCTACTGTCTCGTCGGCTTTTTGCAGCAGATCGAGCGCCTGGGCGGTGGTCAGCTGGCTGGAAACGGGACGGAAGTCCGACTTGGTCTCAACCGATTCGATATCGAGCGGCTTGATGAGCAGCACCTTGCCGGTAAATCGAAGGTTTTCGCGTACTGTGTCCCATACCCCATCGCCAATGTCGGCTTCGTCGATGACAAATTTTCCGCCTTTATCCAGTCGCCCGAGAATGCCCCATCCAAAATCGACGTCCTTAAACAGGGTGCCGTCGATCTTAGCGATGCGCTTTACCCGGGCGTCGATATACATATCGCCCTGCATGCCGAGGTAGACCTGGGTTTCATGGTTCGGCGGACTGAAATTGGGGTTGGGCTTGAACTTGAGGTGTACCAATTCGTCCCCACCGGGTCCGGTACTTGTACCTTCATAAGTGTAGAGAAAGGCGTCGGGAAGAGTCTTGACCATCAGGTCCTCGCGCTGCCCCTCCTCCTTGTCCGATTGCTGCCTCTTGCTGCGGGCGGCTGCGTCGTTGGCAAACTTCTTCAGCCTTGCGTCTTCCTTGGCGCGCTGGTCGGGTGTAAGTGGCTTGCCATCGATGGCTATGGTTCGCGACAAGGGGCCTTGCGGAGTCTGGATAGTTTCTTTGGTGACCGAGCCCTTCTTCGACGTGCTCGTGTCCTTATAAAGGAAGCGCTGGTTGTTAGGAGGCGGATGCAACTCGTTGTAGGAGGCATCGCGAACCAGTTGTTCAGGATTGATCGGAGGTGGCTGCTGTGAAAAAGATACAACCGCCAGCAGGGCCGGGAAAAATATCCCGGCTACAACGTGACGTATCAGCGGGAATCGTAGATCCACAGGCCGCATCTCCTCATACATTGCCGCAATGCGTTTGTGATAAGAATCGCCTTACCGTGTTAGACGCTGGGAACGTACCCTGCCGTTGCATTTTATGAGAATGCGCGTGCAACTTCGAGCGAATTCGGGCGTAACGTCGGCCAGCGAGTCACAAACAGCGGATCGAGGGTCAGGCGCTGCGACCAAGGCAGAGCCGAGTGGGTTTGGACGAAATGACGAGTGCGCAGGTTGGCGGAGAGAAGGGGCTTGTCTGAGTTGAAACTGGTTAGTTCGGCCCGAACGGAAAAGGCGGTTCCTGGTGACCGTGTTCGCGGGAGAGACCGCTGTTCCCCTGGATTTTCGGTTTCTGCTCGTCGCGGCGGTCTTCCGTTCAGGCCGACGAATTTGTTGTTTGCAACCTGGAGGCCAAACGCAATATTCAAGAAATCCCCGAGCAAAAGGCCAGTGCGTGGAAGCTGTGGCTCACGGCCGCATCGCACACGAATGTCCCTAGGTGCAACTTGTGAAGCTCTGCATACCATCCCTTTGCAAATGGGTTCCTGCCCATGGATTTTGCCGCAAAACGGGTGTGACATAGTTGTCTGAGGGGCACTGGTAGGCGCGACAGGAGGCGGATGCGGCGTAGGGTTACCCAGGAACTATTGGATAGCGACCTCGGGACGCCGGCGGAAGTTGCCGCTTCGCTGGTTGACTTACGGCACATTAACGATTGGTTTGGTGGCACCCGGACCTCGATCCACATGCTGCGCCAGGTCGCTCGGGACAGTGGCGGCCGAACCCTGTCGCTCCTCGAGGTGGGTGCCGGTTCAGGGGACATCACGGCAGTGGCGGAAGCTGCCTTGGCTGCTAAAGGCTATCGCGTGTCGGTGACGCTGCTGGACCGCATTGCGGGCCACTTGCCGGCCGGTTGCTCTGCCGTCGTTGGAGATGCTTTGCAGCTGCCGATCGCCGACAGTTCTTTTGATGTGGTGAGTTGTTCTCTGTTGGCCCACCACTTCGATCCGCCTGAACTGGTGCATTTTGCGCGCGAGGCGCTACGGGTCTCGCGGCGCGCGGTTCTCATCAATGATCTGATTCGCAGTCCGCTGCATCTCGCTTTGACCTATCTCGGTCTGCCGCTCTTTCGCAGCCGAATTACCTGGCATGATGCTCCGGCCTCAGTGCGGCGGGCTTACACACGCGCCGAGATGAACAGCATCCTCCGAGATGCTGGCGCTAGGCGTATTGAAATCTCCACCCACTACCTGTATCGCATGGGCGTGCTGCTATGGAAGTGAGCCGGGCAAGGATGGCCGCAAACGCGCGAGAGTTTGATCTCGCGGTGATCGGAAGCGGCCCTGCGGGAGCTTCTGCGGCGATCACCGCGGCGCGACAGGACCGCCGTGTTCTGCTGCTGGAAGCCGGGGAATTCCCGCGACACAAAGTGTGCGGCGAGTTTGTGTCGGCGGAATCGCTCGACGTGTTGAGAGTCCTGGTCCACGGACTGGAGCGTGCCGATGCAGTCCTGTCGAACGCCCCGATCATTGACTGTACCCGACTGCTGCTGGGCAACCGCATCGTTGAGGCGGCGATCTCTCCCGCAGCGCTCAGCCTGCCTCGCTACGACCTGGACGCCTTGCTTTGGGAGGCGGCTGTCCTCGCGGGTGTGGATGCGCGCTCCTCGTGCGAAGTCACGGGCATCGAGGGCGACGGCCCGTTCAGAGTTCTGACTGGCGATTCTAGCTTCGCCGCGAAAGCGGTGATCGTCGCGGCGGGAAGATGGTCGCGCTTCCGGGCTGATCGAAGCGTTCCTGCGGGCCCCAAGTGGATCGGCGCAAAAGCCCACTTCCGTGAGCGGAATCCTTCGGCGTCGACGGACTTGTATTTCTTCGAGAACGGATACTGCGGAGTGCAGCCGATTGCCGACGACGCCATGAACGCCTGCGCGATGGTTCGGTCGGATCGTGCCACCACACTGGCCGAAGTTTTTGCGCTACATCCGCGCCTGGCCGAGAGAGCAGCGGGATGGTCTGCGATCACGCAGCCCGTCTCCACGGCTCCGCTCATCTACCGCGAGCCGCGTCCGGTGCGGGGCAACACTCTATTCGCCGGTGACGCAGCGGGATTCATCGACCCGTTTGTGGGCGACGGGATCTCCATCGCGCTGCGCAGCGGAGAGATCGCGGCGCTACGTTTGGAACGATTTTTGGCAGGAGACGGCTCGCTCACGAACGCCGCAGAAGACTATGCCGGCGAATATGCCCGGCAGTTTGCGCCACTTCTCGCGGCCGCCTCACGCGTCCGCTCGATGCTGTCGCTGCCGTCGTTCGCGCGGCAAGTTGCCTTCGAGATGCTGCGGCTTCCGGGCATCATGCCGCTGGTGATTCGCAAGACCCGGCGTGCTTCATAGATTTGCCGCTCGGGTACAATGCGCAACGTGACTACGCCGCGATCGGAGATTTCGCCCATGGAAGGTGATTGCCCGCAGGTTCAGGTTCGCAACACGGAGCCGCGCGACTTCGACGCCATCACGAGCCTCTGTTCGCGCGTCTATCCCGATACGCCTCCGTGGAACGCCGTGCAGCTAGCCTCTCATCTGCATCTGTTTCCCGAAGGGCAATTTGTCGCCGTGTACGGTCCTCGGGAAGACGTTGTCGGAATGGCTGCCAGCCTCATCGTGGAATGGGACCACTATCACATGCTCGACGACTGGGAGCAGTTCACCAGCGACGGCATGTTCACCAACCACGATCCTCGGCATGGACATACGTTGTATGGCGCCGAGGTGATCGTCGATCCCGGGCTGCAGCACCATGGCATCGGCGACAAGCTATATTGCGTGCGACGCGAACTGACTGAGTCGCTCAAGCTCAGGCGCATTCGCGCCGGTTCGCGTTTGCGAGGTTACTGTGATCATGCCGCACAGATGAGACCGGCGGAATACGTCAAAGAGGTAGTGCGAGGCGCAGTGCACGATCCCACGCTCAGCTTTCAGTTGCAGGAAGGTTTTCACGTGCTGGCCGTGGTGCCGCATTATCTGAGTGACGATCCCGACAGCCTGGGATACGCGGCCGTGATTGAGTGGTTGAACCCTGAGGTGATCCGGCCCGAGCATTTGGCGGGTCAGCCAACGGAGTTTTTGAAGAAGGCAGCAACTAGCAACTAGCAATTAGCGACTGGCAATTAAGAGCGAACCGAGCTTCCCCACGGGTCGGGAGATACACCGGCTTCTGAATGAAACGATGCCCGGAATCCCGACATTTATCGGAGCGCGGCACGCAGTCGCCCCGAACTGGAATTGCTAATTGCTAGTTGCTAATCGCTGGTTGCTTCTTCTTCACCGAATCACCAGCACTTCGCGGATATTGTCGCGTCCCAGGAAGAACTTCATCGATCCGTATTCGCGGAACAGGTTTTCCACGTGGCGATTATTGAAGACTCTTTGCAGTTTGAAAGGCTGGGCAGGTTGCAACTCGAGGGTATCTTTCGATGCGATGTGATAGCGGTAGAACGGAGCCTGTGGCCCGGCATCCTTGGTGTGGAAGAAAGCCAGCATGATGCCGGTCGGCTTCATGGCCACCTGTAGCCGCTCGATGACGGGCTTCACCAGAGGTTCGGGTAGATAGTCGGCAAGGTCCCAGAACATGGCAGCGTCGAATTCTTCGCGGTGGAATGAAAGGTTCTCGTTCATGAAGCGCTCGACGTCGACGGTGCTGCCGCCTTCCGCATTGGGAATCAGCAGAGACCTTGTCGGTCGCAGCGCGCAATACATCTTCCTGGTGAAATTTATGCCCCAGGCCGGTCATGAACGTAATGTTGGCCGGAGAGGTTGCCCCCAGATCCAGTATCTTCAGGCCCTCTTCGTGTGAGATGTACTTGATGAACTCGTTGTATCCGGTGGATCTGCGCTGCACGCGCTCGCCCGGCACAAAGTCGCTGTCCGCGCCTTGCCGGCCCGATCCGCCGAATAGTTTGCTGAAGATGCCTTGCGCCACTGCGCTTCATTGTACGGGCAGCTACAGACATCCACCAAGCGTCCTGTGGAATGCGGCTGGAGCCGCGGCGGAATTGGGGTGAGCGAACCGTGCCGTCCGTGCCGGGACTATTTTCGGTGTCGCTGTAATTTACTGTCGCTCGCCAAAGTGCATTCTCAACTAAGAGACTGCAGGCGCAGCTGTATTGTCCGCCAGTTCAGAATTGTTAGAACTTCTTCGGCTCCAGGAGCGACCCTTGCGTCGCCGGAACTGCGGCGGGGGCTGGCGCGGGCGGCGGAGGAACCGCTGCAGCCGCGGTTTGCGATTTCATCTCGACTCGCGGCGCGGGCTCGGGCTTCTGGATATCGATGGTGCCCTTGAAGAAAGCGCCATCCTCGATCGAAATACGTGCGGTCGAGATATCGCCCGAGAGGGACGCGGTCTTGCGCAGTTCGACGCGCTCCGTAGCGTGAACGTCGCCATCGACTCGCCCATGCACGATGACATTACGCGCCTCGACGTTGGCACGCACCTTTCCATTGGGACCGACAGTCAGGGTTTGGCCGCGCAGGGCAACTGAGCCTTCGACTTGGCCGTCCACGTACAAATCCTCGCTGCCGGAGAGCTCACCTTTCACCACCACGGACTTGCCAATGGTTGCCAGTTCGGCGCTTCGGGGGCTGTCGCTGCGTGCCGGCTCAGGGGCGCGGGCTGGAGGATAGACAGCAGGAGCTGCGGCCGACGAGGCCGGTACAGATGGCGAGGTGGCTGAATTCAATTCGTCTTCCTTCCGCGATGACTTCCACATAGGAGGCTCCGTAAGCGGCGATCACGGCCAGCCAGTAGGCACGCGCGTAACGCACCGGTCTCGGTGCGCCCAGAACCGCTCGCCAAAGCATACCGAAGCCGCGTTCCAGCCGCAAACGCTTTTGAATCAGCCAGACAGAAATTCGTTGACCATCTAGCAACCCCTTACGAGGGTTTAGCGGGATCGTTGGAAAGGCGGGTCACAGCGTATGTCGTCTTGGTTACGTATAATTGCAGGTTTCGTACTGCTCCGCCGCCGCGCAAGCGAATCTATCGGCGGAAGATACAGGACTCATACCGATGACTCAAATTGAGCTGATTATGGCACGCGAAATCCTGGATTCGCGTGGAAATCCAACTGTCGAAGCTGACGTTATCCTGGAGAGCGGAGCTCGCGGACGCGCCGCCGTGCCTAGTGGAGCTTCGACCGGTGAACATGAAGCCCTCGAACTGCGTGACGGTGATAAGGGCCGCTATGCCGGCAAAGGTGTTCTCAAGGCTGTGGAGAATATCAACGAAGTGATCGCGCCGGAGTTGGAAGGCATTGACGCCAGCGAGCAGCGCGATCTGGACAACGCCATGCTGACGCTCGACGGCACTCCCACCAAGAGCAAGCTTGGTGCGAATGCAATCCTGGCGGTTTCCATGGCAGCTTCTCGCGCCATGGCCGATCACTTGGGCATCGAGCTCTACCAGTATCTCGGCGGATTCACTGCCGGCCTGCTGCCCACGCCGATGATGAACATCCTCAACGGCGGCGCCCATGCCGACAACAACGTCGATTTCCAGGAATTCATGGTGATGCCGGTGGGAGCGCCGTCGTTCAGCGAGGCGCTGCGCTGGGGGGTCGAGACCTTCCACGTGCTGAAGGGCGTGCTGAAGAAGCGCGGGTACAACACCGCTGTCGGCGATGAGGGCGGGTTTGCTCCGTCGGTGAAGTCAAACACCGAGGCCATTGAAGTCGTGCTCGAAGCCATCACCCAGGCGGGCTACAAGCCGGGAGAACAGATCGCCATCGCGCTTGATCCGGCAGCCAGCGAGTTCTATGACTCGGCGAAGAAGAAGTATGTGTTCAAGAAGTCCGATAAGAGCGAGCACTCCAGCGAAGAGATGGTGAAGTTCTGGGCGGACTGGGCTGCGGCAATATCCCATCGTGTCGCTCGAAGACGCCTTCGCGGAGGACGACTGGGACGGCTGGAAGATGCAGACCGACGAACTGGGCAAGAAGATTCAGCTTGTCGGCGATGACATCTTCGTCACCAACATCGAGATTTTGCAGCGCGGCATTGATGCCGGCGTGGCGAACTCGATCCTGATCAAGCTCAACCAGATCGGCTCGGTCAGCGAGACTATCGATGCCATCAACCTGGCGCGCCAGAACGGCTACACCGCGGTCATATCGCATCGGTCCGGCGAGACCGAGGATACGTTCATCGCTGACCTTGCGGTCGCAACCGGAGCAGGGCAGATCAAGACGGGCTCAGCCTCGCGTACCGACCGCATCGCCAAGTACAACCAGTTGCTGCGCATCGAAGAAGAGCTTGGCCCGGCGGCGAGGTTCCTTGGTCTCAAGGCGCTGAACTATCATGGAGAGCTGGCGGGGAAGGCGAAAGCGTAGCGGACGGGATAAACCTCGATGGCTATAATCAGGCATGATGAAGGACGCTGAAATCATTTTCGCAGTTGAAGATTCTCCGGAGGGTGGCTATGAGGCCCGCGCCCTAGGCCACCCGATCTTCACCGAAGCCGCGACGATCGAGGGATTGCGCGAGGCGGTTCGCGATGCCGTTCGCTGCCACTTCGACGAAGGCCAAGCTCCCGCCGTCATCAGACTGCATTTTGTTCGCGATGAGGTCATTTCGGCTTGAGATTGCCTCGCGATCTTGGCGGCAGCGGTCTCGCCAAAGCGCTTCGCCTATACGGCTACGAAATCACACGGCAAACCGGAAGCCATCTGCGTCTGACCTCCGGCATTCGAGGTCATGAACACCACATCACGATTCCGGAGCACAAGAGCTTGAAAGTCGGGACTCTCAGCGGAATTCTCGCTGAGGTTTCGAATTATCTTGAGATATCACGTGCGGAATTGGAGCAGGAGTTGTTTGGTGGCTGAACCAGGATGGTCAATCACAATAGGGGTCCTTCGACTACGTTCAGGATGACACCGCAATACCGTGAGGTTTTTAGCTGATGGCCGAGAGCTGATAGCTCACAGCCGACAGCCATTCACGATTGCCAATTTGGATTACTAATTTGTCAGGTGCTAATGGCTACTCGTCCTAAACCGCTCGTCCTTATCATCCTCGATGGCTGGGGCTACGCTCCGCCGTCCAAAGCCAACGCGATCTCGCTTGCTCGCAAGCCGATCTATGACAAGCTGTTGGCCGACTATCCCAACACGCTGATTCATACCAGCGGACGCTTCGTCGGCCTGCCGACCGGGCAGATGGGCAACAGCGAGGTCGGGCATCTCAACATGGGCGCCGGCCGGGTCGTCTATATGGACATCACCAAGATCGATCTCATGATCGAGAACGGTGAGTTCTTCACCAACCCGGTGTTGGTCGACGCGATGAAGTCCGCCCGCACCGGCGAGCGCAGCCTGCATATGTTCGGCTTGCTCTCTGACGGAGGCGTGCACTCGCACCAGAACCATCTCTACGCGCTGCTGCGGATGGCCAAGCAGAACGGGGTGGAGCGCGTCTACGTTCACGCTTTCATGGATGGACGCGATACGCTGCCGACTAACGGCGCTGGCTACATCGAGCAACTACAGCAGAAGATGCGCGAGTACGGCATCGGCAAGGTCGCAACCGTCAGCGGACGCTACTACGCCATGGACCGCGACCGCCGCTGGGAGCGCGAGAAGAAAGCTTTCGATGCCATGGTCTATGGCGACGGTGAGGGCGGCCGCTTCACCGATCCCGTGCAGGGCGTGAAGGAGTCGTATAACAAGGGCGTCACCGACGAGTTCATCATTCCGTTCGTCGTGACCGACAGCAGCAACCAGCCGGTTGGCTTGATTCGCGATGGAGACGTCTGCCTCAACTTCAACTTCCGTGCCGACCGGGCCCGGCAGATCACCCGCTGCCTGGCGCGCAACAGCCACTTCACGGACAAAGACGGTCTCGAACTGGAAGGCGCCGCCGATCTTGATCTGGTCATTCCGCGGAATCGCGTCCCCAAGGACCTGACCTACATCTGCATGACGCAGTACGACAAGCACTTCACGCTGCCGGTGGTCTCGCCGCCGGTCTCGCTGACGAATATCCTGGCGAACGTGATGGCGAACCTCAGCCTGCGTAACCTGCGCGTGGCCGAGACCGAGAAGTATGCCCACGTCACGTACTTTTTCAATGGCGGCATCGAGAAGCCTTTCCCCGGCGAAGAGCGCGTGCTGGTGCCCTCGCCCAAGGTGGCGACTTACGACCTGAAACCGGAGATGTCGGCCCAGGGAATCGCCGACGCTGTAGTTAAGGCAATCAACGACAACACCTTCGACGTGATGGTGGTGAACTTTGCCAATGCCGATATGGTGGGGCATTCGGGTCAGATCCCTCCGACCATCAAAGCGGTGGAAGTCGTGGACGCCTGTCTGGGGCAGATTCAGTCCGCGCTGAGGCAGCATGGCGGAGCCATGATCGTTACCGCCGACCACGGTAATGCTGAGCAGATGATCGATCCAGCCAGCGGCGGTCCGCAGACGGCTCATACCACCAACCCGGTGCCGTTCATCGTGGTTGCAGAGACCGCGGTGACCCCGGCGAACTTTAAGGGCGATCCACGCCGCTTCACGCTGCGTCCCGACGGAGCATTGCAGGACATAGCACCGACCATGCTGGGGCTGCTGGGCATCCCCCAGCCAGCCGAGATGACCGGCCACGACCTGCGGGTGCTGGCAGAGGCGAAAGCTGGGAAGTAGCCCTCTCAGGGCGGATCGAGCCGGTCCGGGCTCTCTGCGGGCCATTTGTGGCTGAATTGTGCCTGATTCCCAAATTAAATCAGTGACTTGGCAGAAATTCCTAAGTCCTAGCATCCACAATAAGATAGGCAGCTTGGTACCTCGGGCATGCATCCCAACTTGCAGCCGGAAGCGAGGCCCGTCACAGCTTTAGCCCTGGCGATAGCCGACAATAGAAAGTGGCAGGACAGCCTGCCAGGGTGGCTTGAGTGCTAATCTTTCACGACGAATGCGAACTTATCGAAGATGATCCGTACGACTTCTTCACGGCCAAAACTGAAGTGGAACGCCGCCTCTCCGGCTTGCAGGGTTCCCCCAGATCTTACCGGCAGCCGATCAGCGCCGGCTCAAGGGATCTTGAGGAACACGAATCCATAATGTGAAGGCACGGTGATGGTCTGGAATGCCCCGTCGGAGGCGACGGGCAGGTCGAAGTGAGCCGAACGAACATCGTCGTCCAGCATCTCCCGGTAGGTCCCGGCCTGTGGGAAGGGAAGGCTGACGCTTGCCTCGTCGCCTCCGAAGTTCAATAGAACCATAGCGAACTCTTCCCCGTGGGTGTCATCCGCGGTAGCGTGCCGCTGGTACGCGATGACCGCGTTTCCTTGCAGCGACTGCTGGTTGTAGAAGAAGCTGTCACGGCTGCGCAGCGCCCGCGACCCCGTCCGCAGGGCCCCCAGCCGCCGGTAAAGCCGAATCAGGGCCCCTCCGTCGTCGTCGTAGAAGTAATCCCAATGCATATCGCGGCGCAGCCCGATGCGTGCGCTGCCGCTCCCGGGCAAGGGATAGTTGTCTGCAAACTCCTGACCTTCCCACAGCATAGGGATGCCTTGCGCGGTGTAAAGTGCCATCACGTAGGGCTGCAGCCGATAGAAGTTGTCCCGATTGCCGAGGGCCAGCGGGTCTGCACTCTCCGTGCCGGTGAAGACGATCAACTGGCTGTGATCGTGGGACTCGAGATATTGAAACGGCGCGACTGGCATATCGACCGGGTTGCCATTCTCGTCGATGACCGATTTGGTCTGCGGATAGCCTGACCAATTCGCATCCAGCAAGCCCGCGAAATCTTCGTCAGCTCCGTTACCTTGGATCATCCACTCCGACTTGTTGAGGAGGTCGTCTTGCCACGCAGCATTGGTGTAAGTGTTGGCCAGCACTGTGCGAGCCAGTGAGAGCGCCTCGGCGCATTGAATGATCCGGCTGTAGCTGCCGGGATGGCGGAAGCGGTCAATGCCCAGCGAAAACTGATAGGTGTCATAGGCCAGCTTGGCGTAGGCGGTGTCCGTGGGCGAGAAGTAGTAGTCGGTGACCTCGTCGTAGCGGAATCCGTCAACGTGATACTCCACCAGCCACATGCGGTTGGAAGCCTGCAGGTAGTCCTGGGTGAACGTGAGGGAGAAGTCACACTCCGGCCCGAAAGGTCCCATCGTGCCGATCATGGGACTGGCAACTGCCGGCGCGCCGGGGGTTGACGCAACATCCTGATAAACAAGGTTGTAGGGGAAGCTGGGATCGACGTGCTGATAGACCACGTCTAGGATTACCGCCATTCCACGCGCATGGCACGCGTCGACCAGGCGCTTCAGGCCGTCGGAACCGCCAAAGTGGGCGCTGGGAGAGAAGTAGTGCAGCGGACCGTAGCCCCAATCGAAATCGAGCTTATGGCTCATGACCGGCATCAGCTCAAGACAGTTCACGCCCAGGCCCTGCAGGTAGTCGAGCCGATCGGCCACCCCGTCGAAGGTGTCATTGAACTCCGCTACGTGAAGCTCATAGACGATCAGGTCATTCAGCTCGGGAGTCTTGTAGGCCGCGTCCGTCCAGGTGAAGTTGTCGGGACTTCTGCTCAGCGTGAAAGCTGACAACTCACCGACGTCGGTCGCTCGCGCGAACGGGTCGGTGAACCACTTGGTCACTACCTGCTTTGGCGCCTGTGGATCGGCCGCCCACTGCAACTGGTAACGGTACAGATAGCTTCCTTCAGAGCCGAAGTGGGTGCCGGCGACGGGAGCAATGGGGACGGTTGCCGACCACAAATCCAGATCCGATCCCGCCTGCCACTGCAATGGAAAGTTTCGCGGAGAAATGGTGGGGTTAAATCGGTCGTCGCTATGGATAACCCGGACAATCACCGCGAAGCCATCGGTGCTGCGCAATCCGGGCAGGTAAATCCCAAACTGAACACTAAACTGTCCCGAAGCGTCGAGCTCGGGGAATGCTCCTACTTCCGCCATGTTGATCATCGTGCGTCTCCATCGGCAGCAACGGTTGATTTGGAGGGAAGCTGCGCTTCTTTATCAGCAGTCAATGCAGCTTCGAGATGAGGCTACTTTGACAGATAGTGGAGCGCGGAGCAAAAACATTACAAATCGGCGAGACAGATAAGGTCGCCCCAGCTACCCTTGCGTGGGCAGGGATGGAGCGGGTTTCCGTTAGTTAATTCGCCTTCGTCTTATGCCGGATCAGCCGAACCACGTCGGACCAGAACTCCTGAAAGGTATTGGAGATAGCTCGACCTCCCACGCCTTCGGCGGAACGTATCAGAGCCCGTTGCCAGTCGCTGTCGCTGGGCACTCGCCAGGTATTCGAAAGGAAGTTGTTGCCCAGGTCGCCTGAGTAGCGCGCGTACGCCAGATGGCGTTCGCCATCGGTGCGGTAGGCTCGGAAGGTGAGGTCGACGATATTTTTAACCCGATCGCCGAAGGGTCCGCGCCCAACCCGAAAATAGCGCGGATCTTCTCCCCAGAGAGCGCCCAGACTGGCTTGCATAGCGTTGCCCACCGAGATGCCCGTCAGTCGCATGCCATAACGTTGGCCGAATCCTGCCCAGTGCGGACCGTACTCCTTGGGCGAGTTCAAGGCCGTTCCAAATCCTGCCGAGAACAAACCGCCGGTCAGAGATTGCACGCCGACCGTGCCGCGCACAAACCATTGCAAGCGCTGGTTTGGAGTGATGGGTTTGTAAAAGGAAGGTGCCTGTGGCAACGTCGGTGCCTGGTAGATATGAGTCCTATCTTCCGTCTGCGCAGTGAGCGGCGCAGCGCAGAGGAAAAGTGTGAGACAGAATAGTACTCCGCAATGTGAGAATCGTGAGCGTTTTGTCATTGGGGATCGAGGGTGCCAGGCGAATTCAACTTCTAGGGGTTGGATGCAGAAGCTGCTCGTCTCGCTAGCTGTACGGGTAAAAGATAAAGAATAGTAACGACAGCGCAGTGAGCACCCATAGACCAGACTTGAGTTCACGCGCTTTGCCCGAGACTAGCTTGCAGATTGGATAGAGCACGAATCCGGCCGAGATTCCGATGGCAATGTTGAAGGTGAACGCCATCAGCGCAACTACGGCGAAGGCCGGAATCGATTCCGCGTAATCTGTGAGGTCGATCCGCGCGATCGGTGCCAGCATGAACAGCCCGACAATGATGAGGGCCGGCCCATAGGCTTGCGGCGGAATCGAGGCGACGAATGGAGCGAAGAACAGGGTCAGCAGGAAGCAGGTTCCGGTTACGAGCACGGTGAATCCCGTACGTCCGCCGGCCTCGATTCCTGTGGCTGACTCGACGAACGCACCCGCCGTGGTTGTACCAAGTGCGGGAGCGAGGGTAGTGGCAATCGCATCCACCAGCATCGGGCGCTCGATCTGCGGCAACTGGCCGTCCTTGTCGAGAAAGCCAGCGCGCGCCGAGAGGCCAATCAGCGTGCCCATCGTGTCCACGAAGGCCATGATGAAGATGGTCAGCACGACCGGGAACGCTCGCCATGTCAGCGCGCCGCGAAAGTCGAGCTGCCAGACGATGGGCGCAATGCTTGGCGGGCGGCTTAGCAGCGCATGAGGCGCAGGCGCAACCCCGGCAATAAAGGCCAGGATTGCGGTGATCACAATGCCGATCAGGATCGCGCCTTTGACATTGCGGATTACCAGCACCGCGATCAGCACGAAGCCGAACATTGCCACCAGCGCGGGTCGAGACAACAGATGTCCCGCCTGCACCGGCGCGCCGGGAACACCGAGCGTCACCAGGCCTGTCTGGTTCAGACCGATAAAAGTCAGGAACAGTCCGATGCCTACGGCAAAGCTGTAGCGGAGGGACGTAGGTACTCCGTCGACGATCCATTGGCGAAGACGGAGAAGCGTCATCAGGATAAACAGCACTCCAGCGATGAAAATCGCCGCGAGGGCCGTTTGCCAGCGAAAGCCGAGCACTTTGCAGACGGTAAATGCGATGAAGGCGTTCTCGCCCATATAGGGCGCGATGGCGAAAGGCCGGTTGGCATAGAACGCCATAAGGTAGCAGCCGATAGCGGCGACCAGCACCGTGGCGACGAACGACGGCCCTTGGGGAATTCCAGCGTTCACTAGGATCGCTGGGTTCACCACTACGATGTACGACATCGTGGTAAACGTGGTTAGCCCGGCGACAGCTTCGCGCGCGAGCGTCGTGCCATGGCTTTCAAAGCCAAATCGTGCGTTTAACCAACTGCTCGAATTGTCGGTTTGAACGACGCGAGGCATCTGCTCTTCCAAAACTTGTCCGGGATATCTTACAGACACGGAGCGGAAGGGAACGAGCTATGTTCCTGCGATGGCCGCCGATAGGACCGAAGATCCACATCTCGGTTGAGAGAACAAGACAAAAGCGGCCTCCACGGCCGCTTTATGTCAACGCGAAATGCGATTGAAGCTTAGGGTTCCAGAACGTGCGTCGCTTTGTCGCCCCGGAAGGTCATCTGGGTCAACACGCGCTCATTCTTCGCGTTCTCGGTGAAGTGCGTCTCGGTCTTTGCGGCCTTCTCGGTCAGCGGAATGAGATTGCACTTCGACTTGGCTTCGGCCTTTCCACCAATCTGCTGGAAGGTCATAATGTGAGTCTGTCCCTGCATTTCGTGGGTGACTTTGTACTCTCCCGCAGGAAGCAGGCTGCCGCCCACCACCGTGGGCTGGGTGAAAGTTATGGTCTGTTTGGGCGCGATGCCCATCGGATTATCTTTTGCCTGGAGCATTGTGCCGCACAGCAGGATAACGACCGCCGCTACCAGGATGACGATCATTCGTTTCTGGGAATTCATTAAGGCCTCCATGGAAACCCGCACTTCGCGGGCCCCTTATAAGTCCGACCTAAGTGTAGGTCCGACTCGTGTCGGAGGCCGTGAGTTCTGTCACATAACCATGTGAGAGCGGGCACTCACTCTTCCGAAGACAGGCGGGGCTCCTCGGCGCTGGAGTCGCTTGGGGTGGGCACTTCGCCGAGAGCAGGGCAGTCTGCGGATTGCGGTTCAGCAGGTCGCGCTGTCTCTGACGGGGATGGAGCAGATTGAGCCTCGCTCGGTTCGGCCTGCTCTGTTTCTGATGGTTCGACCGGCGACGGCGGCGGGCAAGTGCGTGTTGCCAGCGCACGCTGGAGACCGTCCATCAGTTTGCCCATGCCTTTGCCGGCAAGCGGTTCGAGCATGGCACCTGCCATCAGCGCTAGTTTGCCAGACAAGTCGGCCTCGCCCGCCCAGACGACGCGACTGCTCTCCGGCGCAGGGGACAGGTCGAAGCCGATACGGAATGTGATCTGATTTCCCATGGCCAGACCCAGGCCGTAATACAGCACGCGCTGGGCGGGCACGGCCTCGCGCAACTCCATTTTAATTTCTGCTGTGCCCCGAATCTGGCCGACTCCCACGTTCAATCGAACGGTGAAGTGAGTTGCGTCTTCCTGAGTCATGCTGTTGAAGTCGGGGAGCAGCGGACCGAACTTGTTGGGATCGGCGAGGAAAGCGAACACCTCGTCCGGGCTCGCGGGCGTCTGGAACTCGCCGGAAAAAGGAATGGCCATGGCTAGCTCCAGACCTCGAGCGCGGTCGCACAAGCGAACGGCGAGGTAACGGCGAGGGCTGAGGGGAACGACGAGGACATAGGATAACCTTTGCGGACCGGCTCGTGTTGCCTAAGCGTAACACGCCGCTGTGCGCGGCTCGCGAGGGTTCGTCAAGCGCTCGCCGCCTCAGGTATAGTTGGGCGATGCGGTTCGCAATTGGTGCCGCCGGGACGCAGTGAGAGCAGGCTCCGCGAGTTCGTCGAATGGCCGATTCCGTCACAGCACAGCAATTCAGGGCAGCCTTAGGCCGGTTTGCGTCGGGCGTAATTGTGGTGACCGTTCCCAAGGGCGAAGACGAGATTCACGGCATGACGGCCAGCGCCTTCTGCTCGGTTTCGTTGCATCCGCCGCTGGTGCTGGTCTGCATTGACCACCTGGCTGAGACCTATCTGCACGTGCGCGAACGTAAACAGTTCGGGGTCAGCATTCTGCGCGAAGAGCAGGAGGCGCTCTCCGAGTTCTTTGCTGATCCGGAGCGCAATCCCGACGCGGCTTACCGCCTGGGCGTTGAGTATCGCACCATGCAGAGTGGCGTGCCGGTGCTGAAAGATGCGCTGGCGAATCTGGATTGCGTGGTCGTGAATGCTTACGAAGCCGGCGATCATACCATCTTTGTCGGCGAGGTAAGAGAAATTTCGGTCTTTGAAGGTGCTCCGCTCCTGTACTTCCGCGGCCGCTACGGGATGTGCAGTCTCCAGGATTGAAGCTCCATGCCAGCGCCCGTGACCAGCCCGCCTGTGACGATCCGGAAAAGCCCAGATCTTGCGTCCTCAGCCCTCTTGGTGGAGCATGTTCGCGAGGCGGTTTGTGGTCGGGCTCTCTCGCCGGATGTTGCGTGTCAGCTTCTGAGTTGCGGCCCTGATGTTCTGCCTGAATTGCTGGATGCCGCTCGCGCCCTGAAAGAACAGTTCCGTCCCGGCGTGATCACCTACTCGCGCAAGGTATTTCTTCCTCTCACTAATCTTTGCCGCGATTACTGCGGATACTGCACTTACCGTCGCGATCCGGGCGAGCCCGGCGCGCATACCATGACTCCCGAAGAAGTGCTGGACGTGGCGCAACAGGGAGAGAAGCTGGGCTGCACTGAGGCGCTGTTTTCTCTGGGCGACAAGCCGGAGATGCTGTTTCCCGAGATGCGCCAGACACTGCGACACCTCGGATATCGCAGCACGCTGCATTATCTGGAAGCAATGTGCGAGCTGGTTCTGCGTGAGACGCGATTGTTGCCGCATGCCAATCCCGGACTGCTCAGCGCGAACTGGATCGAGCGCTTGCGCGCCAGCAATCCCAGCCTCGGGTTGATGCTGGAGAGCACCAGCAACAAGTTGCTGAGCAAAGGTGCCGCGCACGATAATGCTCCCGACAAAGTTCCCGCGCTGCGGCTGAAGACGATTGAGGATGCAGGAAAGCTGGGAGTGCCGTTCACTACAGGGATTCTCATTGGCATTGGCGAGACCATGGAAGACCGCATCGACTCGTTGCTGGCGATCAAGCGGCTTCATGAAGAGTACGGGCATATACAGGAGGTCATCATCCAGAACTTCCGGGTGAAGCCGCGCATTCCCATGGCGAGCTGGCCGGAGCCGGACACAGGTGACATGCTGCGGACCATCGCGGTTGCGCGATTGCTGCTCCGTGACATGAATATTCAGGCGCCTCCCAATCTCACACAGAACGGATATGAGCGCCTGCTCGATGCCGGGCTAAACGACTGGGGCGGGGTGTCGCCGCTGACCCCGGATTACATCAATCCTGAGGCGCCCTGGCCGCATCTGCTGGACTTGCAGCGCCGCACCGAAGCCGCCGGACAGAAGCTGAAGCAGCGCCTGCCGGTGTATCCGGAATTCGTAAGCGGCGTTGCAAAGCGCGGTGGGCCGCTCGGCGAGCGGCTCGGCGGGGCTGCCGACCATGACGGCTATGCTAGGACGGTCTAGATGATTGTTGTGTTCACGGGAGGGACGGGCGGAACCAAGCTGGTGCAGGGGCTGCAGGAGGTAGTCGCGCCGGAAGAGCTGACAGTGATCGTAAACACCGGCGACGACCTGGAATGGTGGGGCCTGCATGTTTCGCCTGACATCGATTCCGTTCTCTATGGTCTGTCGGGACTGCTGAGCACCGACCGCGGCTGGGGCGTCGAGGACGACAGCTTTCGTTGTCTCGACAGGATGAAGAATCTGGGTGAGCCTGCGTGGTTCAGCCTGGGCGATCTCGACCTGGCAACTCACCTGACGCGCACGGCGCTGCTGAGGGCAGGGAAGTCCTTGAGCGAGGCTACGGCAGAGATAGCCGCGCGGCTGGGCATTCGCGCCCGCGTGCTGCCGATGTCGAATGACCGCGTCTCCACCATGCTGGAGACGGCGAAAGGCACACTGAACTTTCAAGAGTACTTTGTGCGCGAGCGGCACCAGGTTGAGGTACACTCCGTGCGGTTCGAAGGTGCTGAGCAGGCGAGAGCTGCGCCGGGCGTGCTGGAGGCGATCGGGTCAGCGGAGGCTATCCTCTTTGCGCCGAGTAATCCGGTGACCAGCATTGGCCCGATCCTGGCAGTTCCGGGCGTGCGCGACGCTTTGCGGCAGGCCGAGGCCCCGGTCGTTGCCGTGAGTCCCATCGTCGGCGGAGCAGCTGTCTCCGGCCCGGCCGGTGCGCTGATGCGGATGATGGGATGGCCGAGTACCGTGGCAGGAGTCGCCCAAGCGTATGAAGACTTCCTCGATATGCTAGTGGTGGACAACGCCGACGATGCCGAGGCCGAGCGGCTCAGCAACAGCAGGCTTCGCGTTATTGCCACCAGCACGCTGATGAAATCGCTCGACGACAAGCGGGAGCTAGCGCGTTTCATGCTGGGGGCGATGGCGCTTCCGCAATCGGCGAAGGCGTAATCATGCGTGGCATTCTCCTTATTCCCGTTAAGAGTCTTTCCGCCGCCAAGCAACGCCTGGCGAAGGCGCTGGATCAGGCGCATCGCTCTGCGCTGGCCGAAGCGATGCTGCGTGACGTGTTGACGGCGGCATGGGGTGTGCGCGGACGAATCGATGTTGCGCTGGTTACGAGCGACGCGCGGGCCGAGGCCATGGCCGCTGAATTCGGATTCGGCGTGATTGCAGACGAGCGTAACGAGAGCGAGACGGCTGCCATCGAGATGGCGACCGCCTGGTGCGAAGAACGCGGCTACGACACCACCATCGTTGTTCCCGGCGATATCCCGATGATCACCAGCGACGAGCTGCACCGCGTCCTCGACGCTGCTCCGGACGAGGGTGCCGTCTTCGTGCCCGCCTATGACCGGCGGGGCAGCAACTGCATTCTGCGGCGGCCGGCATCGATCATCCCGCTGCGATTCGGCAACGACAGTTTCCTCCCGCATTGCGAAGCCATGCGGCGGACCGGCAAACAATTGATAATCCTTGAATTGGAAGGCATCGGGCTGGACATCGATAATCCGCAGGAACTGGAGTTGCTGGTTCGGCGCGACGGCGACACCAATGCCCAACGCCTGCTGAGAGCGTGGGGTCTCGCTTCCCATCGCGATCATCCTTCCCAGGCAAAGCCGGCCGGGGCGGAGCAACCAGATTCCTTCTCGCACGACTCGGCGGGCTGATGAAGACTCGCAGGCCAGCCGTCGGCAGTACCGGCGAAATTCGCGCCATACCCGTGCTCGGTATTCAAGAGGTGCACCAGGGCGACTCTATCGCGGAGCTTGTTGTGGGAGCGCTCGCGCTGGGTGGGCTGCGGTTGCACCAAGGCGACATCCTCGCCGTCAAGCACAAGATCGTATCCAAAGCCGAGGGCCGGACGGTGGCGCTCGATGCGGTGAAGCCATCGGCTCAGGCCCAACGTTTCGCCAAAAAGAATGGTGTCGATGCCCGCTTGATCGAACTCGCCCTGCGCGAGGCGAAACGTATTGTTCGCCAGAAACACGTGCTGATCACCGAGACGCATCATGGCTTCGTCTGCGCCAACAGCGGCGTGGACGTTTCCAACGTTGACGGCGGCAAGACAGCGGTGCTGCTGCCGGAGGACTCCGACCGCTCGGCGGCGCGCATTCATCGCGAGCTGAAGAAGCGGACCGGGCTGCACGTTCCGGTGATCATCGCCGACAGTTTCGGCCGCGCCTGGCGTGAGGGGCTGACGGAAGCTGCCATCGGAGTCGCCGGCATGAAGGTAATCCACGATCATCGCGGGCGTCGCGATGCCTACGGCTACCAGTTGCACGCCACCGAAGAAGCGGTAGCCGATGAACTGGCGTGCCTGGCCGGCCTAGTGTGCGGAAAAAACTCACGCGTTCCGGCTTGTATAATCCGGGGTTATCCGTACCGCCGGGGCAGCGGAAGCGCAAGGCGGTTGGTGCGTCCGGCGGAGCGGGATTTGTTTCGCTAATTGCGGGCTGAACCCCGCTGTCGTATTGGATGGATGATATTGGCGTGGCAGGAGCTGCGCCCCTTCAAATCGCAAGGTGGGCCATGCAAAGCGTAAGTTGGTGCAATCAGCAGACATTGCAGAACACAGCGTGGGATGACGTGCGGGGCCTCGTATCGCCCCCGGTGCGCGACGCCCTTGAAAAAGTGTTGTCATCGCTTGATGGCACGGTGCTGAGCCGCGAAGAATGTCTACTGCTGGCGAACAGCTACGGCGACGATCTATTCGGACTGATCATCGCCGCCAACGAGATTCGGCTGCGTCTGGTGGGCGACGTCATCAGCTATGTCGTGACTCGCAACATCAACTTCACCAATGTCTGTTTCGTGGGCTGCAAGTTCTGCGCGTTCAGCGTTGGCCCGCGTGATGAGACGGCCTATTTCCTCTCGCCGGAAGATGTCGCAAAAAAGTCGCTGGAAGCCGAGCAATGGGGAGCGACCGAAGTCTGCATACAGGGCGGCCTGCCGCACGGTCTGCCCAAGTTCTACTACCGCGACATTCTTCGCGCGGTGAAGGCGGCCACGCCCAGGATGCATGCGCACGCCTTCTCGCCCATGGAGATGGTGTACGGGGTCGAGCTGACCGGTCTGCCCATCCGAGAATACCTGCTGATGCTGAAGGAGAACGGTCTCGACACCCTGCCGGGAACGGCGGCGGAGATTCTTGACGATTCCGTCCGGCGGGTGCTCTCGCGCAATAAGCTGACGACCGACCAGTGGTGCGAGGTTATCGAAACCGCGCACCAGTGCGGCATCCGCAGCACCTCCACCATGATGTACGGCCACCGCGAGACGCCTGAGCAGTGGGTAAACCAGTTGCTGCTGCTGCGCGCGATTCAGGCGCGCACCGGAGGCTTCACCGAATTTGTGCCGCTGGGATTCATTCATGACAACACCCTGCTGTTCGCGCAGGGCCTGGCGCGCGCGGGCGCCACACTGGATGAGCACCTGAAAGTTCATGCGCTGGCGCGAATCATGCTGGCCGGATCGATTAACCACATTCAGGTCTCGTGGGTAAAACTCGGTCGCGAGGTTTCGCAACTGTGCCTGCTGGCCGGGGCCGACGATTACGGCGGCACGCTGTTTGAGGAGAACATCTCACGTCTGGCGGGCGCGACCGCGGGACAATATCTCTCGACTGCCGACTTCCAGGAGCGGATTCTTGAGCTGGGCCGCACTCCCGCGCAGCGCAATACGCTGTACACCAAGTATGAATATCCGGCGAGGGAACCTGAGATCGCGTCAAGGGCTAAAGCTCACGTCATTTAAAGGTCTCAGCGGCACGGCTGAAGCCATGCCCTTTCAAACAGAATCGTCAACCATGGAATTGGGGCGGAACGGAGCAAGGCATGATTGCTGTGGTCGGAGGCACGGGCCCGGAGGGATCGGGACTGGCATGGCGCTGGGCGCGAGCAGGGGAGTCAGTGATCATCGGGTCGCGCGACGGCGATCGCGCCAAAGCCGCCGCAGCGCAACTGGCGGAACGGATCGGGCACCTGGGCAGCATCGAAGGTGCAGAGAACAGTGTCGCGGTAAAGATGTGCGACACAGTAGTGCTGACGGTGCCGTTCGCCGGACAGGCCGAGCTATTGAAGCAGCTCAAACCATCCTTCCGGCAGGGAACCGTCCTGATCGACGCGACCGTTCCGCTGGCCGCCGCTGTCGGTGGCCGGGCAACGCGAGTGCTGGGCGTGTGGCAAGGCTCGGCGGCTGAGCAGGCGGCGGAGATCGTCGGCAAGAACGTTCCAGTGGCAGGCGCGTTTCACAGCCTCTCAGCGACAGTGTTGAATGGTGATCAGGATGTGGATTGCGACGTCATCGTATGTAGCGACGATGATCGCGCGCGCCAGACGGCGTCCGAGTTGGCAGTGAAGATTCCCGGGGTGCGCGCCGTCGACGGCGGCAAGCTGGAGAACGCGCGCATCGTCGAGGCAATGACTGCGTTGCTCATCACGTTGAACATCCGCCACAAAGTGCACGGCGCAGGGTGGAGGGTGACGGGGCTGGGAATCTGAAGGAGTGGATAGTGGTCAGTGTTCAGTGGATAACCGATCCCTGCACAAAACAGCCGCGCAGCGGCGGAATTGTCGTTAGTCCCGGTCGTAAAACCGGGGTAAAGTGGGAAAAATGTCAGAGCCGCATAGCGGCGATACGGTCTCGTAAAGCCGCCACCACCGGTGGCCCAAAATCCTGAGAGGGCGTTTCCCCTTATCACATACGCCTGTGATCTGTGCACTAGACTAGCGGCCGTCGTCCTATTACCTCTACTACTGGAGGTGCGAGGACAAGGGAGTTGTGTGTCTTCGCCCCTTTTCCGCTCAGTGCGGAGCAGGATAAGAGGTAGAGGCTCTTTGAAATTCAGCCATGGACGCCTTCCGGGCGTGTTAACCCCGGCGCTAATAGAGATCCTGCCCGGTCTGGAGAAAATCGTAGCTAAGTCCTTGGGGCTCAAGATTTTGACCTTTAACTCCAAGGGAATCAAGATTTTGCACGGATCGCTGCAAAATCTTGATCTCAATGGGTTTATAGGTAAAATCTTGAGCCGCAGCGACTTACAGGCCAAGAAATCCGGCTAAGTCATTGATAAATGCCAGATTTTCCCCAATCCGAGGACGAGAGGGGGGAGGGGGGTACCGAGATCAACCGCTGTGTGCTCGAGAGTTCTGCGCACCTCCGGCTTCACACCAATGTACGACTTGGTAAACAGCTCAGCCCAGTCGCTCCGAGCAGGCGAGCCAGGATCGGGTCAGAGCGGACCTTCCAAGTCCGCTTGTGCTCTGACCACCAACCACTGCCGTTCTACGCCTCCCGCAACGCCCTGGTGATCGGCATGCGCGCGGCGCGGAACGCCGGCAATAGACCTCCGACAAAGCCCATCAACACGGCAAAGGCGAGGCCGATCAGTAGCAAGCCCGGCGTCACCTTGAAGGCGAAGGCTAGTTCGCTGAAGGAGTTGGTACCGGTCGCCGCGGTATAGCCATTCATCGGAAGCGCTACCAGGCAGCCTAGCAGGCCCCCAACGATGGCGAGTAACACCGATTCCATCACGAAAGAAAGCAAGATGCTGAGCCGGGAAAAACCGAGAGCTCGAAGCGTGCCGATCTCGCGGGTGCGCTGCGACACGATGGCATACATGGTGTTCATGGCGCCGAACACCGCTCCGATACCCATCACGACAGCGACGAACGACGCCAGGATGATGAGAACCGTGCCGGTGCCCCCGGACAGGTTCTCATAGTATTTTTTCTCCGAGTCCGCCTGCACTTGCATTTGCGGATTGGCTCTCAGATCCTTATCGAAGGAGGCGAGCACGGCCGGGTTGGTCAGCCGGACGGTAAGCGACTCGCATCCGCCGTTGCGGCCGATGGCCGGCGCCATGGCATCGTAATCGCCCCAGATCTCGCTCTCGAAAGAGCTGTCGTCGGCAGCGAACAGACCCACCACCTTCCAGTTTTTGCGTTGAATGTTGATGGTGGAGCCGATGTCGAGTCCGCTTACCCGTTCGGCAATCTTCCGGCCTGCGATAACTTCATACAGTCCCGGCGTAAACATCCTGCCTTCGACGATCTTGATGTTATTGCGTACGTTGAAGGCCATCGGGGTCACACCCCGAAAGGTAATGTTTAGCGGGATGTTGGTACCCTTCTTGGGACGCGTCGTAATTACGACAACTTCGCAGGAAGCCAGCGGCTTGCCATCGGAGTTGCGTGCCACTCGCGGATCGACCGAGATGAGATTGGCGGTTCCGATGTCGATCCATGAGGTCAGCTCTGAGAGGGAGCCACGCTGGGTCACAATGGCGTTGTTGTCTGAGCCGGTGGAACTCAGGGCGATGTTGAATCCCCGGGCCATGGACAGAATCGTCACAAACGCCGCTACCACCAAAGCGATGCCGAAGATGGCCAGCAGGGTGACTTTCCAGCGGGAGCGCAGGTTGCGAACGTTATAGGAGATCGGCAGTGCCATCAGACTTGCCTCAAAACTTCAGTAATGCGGGCCCGGTACGCCAGCAGTGCGGGAACTAATCCGGCCAGTAGGCCGAGCAGCAAGGCAACGCCAAATCCATAGGAAACGATCTTGGGCGACAACCCCAGGCCGGGGAACTGGCGCACTACATCGCCGATGAACGGAAGGCTTGGCAATGCCATGATCATTCCGCTGGCGAAGAAAAGGCCCAGAGCTCCGCCCATCAGTCCCAATAGCAGCGCTTCAACCAGGATCAACGCCATGACCAGGCCGCTGGAAAAGCCAAGCGTCTTAAGCACGCCGATCTCCTGCTGCCGTTCGCGAACCGCGATGCTCATGGTATTGGCCGTCACCAACAGGATGGTGAAGGCTACCGCCAGGCCGATACCGTTGAGTAGCAGGGCGAGATTTCCCGCCATGGCGATAAAGCTGGCGCGAAAGGCCTGCTCGGTTTCGGTTTTGGTTTGAGTGTCGCTGTTCTCAAATTCCGCGTCGATGGCCTTGCTGATGCGTCCCGCGTTCTTGGGATCGTCGATCAGTGACGTTATCGTGCCGATACCGGCTCTCTGCCCGGTGGCTTCGTAGAGATATTTGTAGTTGAAGTACATCGAGTTGAGGTCGGGAGGAGGAGTCTTCGTCGGATCGGCGTCGAAGATCCCATCCACCACGAAGTCAAACGGCTTACCCACCCGGTAAGGAGGGATAAAGCTCTCCAACTCAAAATGGTCGCCGATCTTCCAACCCCATTTCCGCGCCAGGTCTCGGCCAATAATGCATCCCCGCCCATCGTGGAACCACGCCTGCTTCTGATCTTCCGGCAGCTTGATCTCGGGATAGATCTCGAGGAACGGTTCCGGCTCGACCGCGAGGTTGGCGAAGAAATTCTTGGGATCGCGATAGATGCCGCCAAACCAGTTGACGATGGTGGTTTTCTTTACCCCGGGGATCGCGGCGATTTTAGCTTCGTAGGAATTGGGCAGATTGAAAACCAGGCTCACGTAATGGCGAGTCACCAGGCGCGACGCATTGCCCATCGACAACCCATAATTCACTGCGTCAACCACTGTCTGCAGGGTACAGATCAGAAAGATGCAGACCGCCATGGCCAGCACGGTGCTAAGGGTTCGAATCCAGTTCTTGCGCAGATGCTTGAGAACGAGAGGTGCGAATTTCATCAGGCAGTCAACACTCCCTTCTCAAGATGGTGTTGGACATGAGCACGGCTGGCAGCCCGCGGATCGTGCGTGACCATCAGAATAGTTTTACCGAAGTCGCGGTTGAAGGTGTCCATCAGGGTGAGGATTTCTTCCGCGCTCTTGTGATCCAGATCGCCGGTAGGCTCGTCGGCTACCAGCACGCTGGGATCGGTTACGATGGCGCGTGCGATAGCCACACGCTGCTCCTGTCCGCCGGAAAGCTGGCGCGGATAGTGCTTCGACCGGTCAGCGAGCCCCACGATCCGCAAGGCAGTCAAAGCCCGTTCACGGCGCTGCTTTTTCGACAGCGGCGCGAGCAGCAGCGGCAGTTCGACATTCTCGAGCGCGTTGAGTACCGGAATGAGGTTGTAAAACTGGAAGATGAATCCGACATTGCGGCTGCGCCACTTGGCCAGCTCGCCTTCGGATAGCGGGCCTAGGTCCGTACCTGCGACCACTACCTTTCCGGAGGTGACGCGATCGATGCCGGCGATCAGGTTCAGCAGAGTCGTTTTTCCCGAGCCGGAAGGGCCCATCAGCGCCACGAATTCGCCCTGCGGAACTTCGAGGTTGATGCCGTCGAGCACTGGAATCTGCAGGCTGTCGCGGTAATAGACTTTGCGAACGTTCTGGACGCTGACGGCACTTGTCTTGGCCGCCACTTCGATTGTGCTCATGATTTCTCCTGCAAAAATGCAGTAATTAGCAACTGCAGCAATCAGCGACCGGCGATCCTAAAGAGACGGTCATGACCGCCTTTGACTCGTTGCTCATTGCTAGTTGCCAAGTTCACCCTTTCACCCTCACCACGTCGCCGTCTTTCAACTTCTGCGGAGGATCGCTCACCAGGGTTTCGGAGCCGGTCAGACCGCTTTTCACGATGCTCTGGCCACGCAGGTCGGCGCCGATTACCACCGGCACTGCGTGGACTCTGTTGTTGTCCAGCTCGAAGACCACCGACTTGCCATCGCGATTAGCCAGCGTTTCTTTCGGAATCGTCACAATCCTCTCCGGCGGCTGGTTCTTCTCCGCCGTCCTCTTCGGCGGTTCGAGGAAAGTGACGTTACAGCTCATCTCCGGCTTCAGAAGTGAATCCTTGTTCAAAATGATCGTCTTCACCGTGACCGTCGCCTTGGTGCGATCGGCGGTCGGAATGATCTGCCGCAGCGTGCCTTTGTAAGTCTTGTCGGGAATCGCCTGCACATTGACCTCGGCCGGCATGCCGGCTTTCAGCTGGTCGATGTTGGACTCGTTGACATCCACCTCGGCCTCGAGCGAATTCATGTCGGCCATGGCCACAATTGCGCCGGAGGACGTAGACAGGTTCACTCCTGGAGCGATCGGCGTTACACTCTCGCCGACTTCGGTCATCTTCTTCACCACCACTCCGCTGAAGGGAGCGCGAACGATGGTGAAATCCAGCAACGCCTCCTGCACCTTCAGGCTGGCGTTGTCCTGGTCCAGCGTAGCCTTGGCCAGTTGCACCTTCGATTTGGCTGCGTCATATGAGTCCTGCGAAACGACCTTGTCGCGCCACATATCCTGCTGCAGGCGGAACTGGCGTTCCGCCTCGGCGAGGCTGGCTTTCGCGAACTCGATATCGGCTTTGGCTTTCGCAATGTTGGCGACGTAGTCGCCGTTATCTAGGGTAGCGAGTACCTGGCCTTCCTTCACGACGCTGCCGGCGTCCACCAGTAGGCTGGCGATGCGACCCTGGATCTTGGCCGAGACCACCGACTGTCGCCGAGCGACAAGGTAACCTGAAGCAGTAAGAATGGGTGTTCCGGCGCTGGGGCCGCCGCCGGTCTGTACCGTCGGTTTCACGGTTTGAACCTCTACCGCAGCGAAGTCCGCCAGGGCAGGATGAGCGCGCAAATAGAACCATCCTGCGGCTATGGCCGCAACGAATAGCAGCAACAGAAACAAAAGGCCCCAGCGTATTTTGCGCGGCTCTTCGCGTTCGATACGCAAAGACGCCAACTCGTCCTTTAGGTCCCGCATAGGTTTCGCCCGGCTCTCCTCAACGCGGACGCCCCTAGTATCGCTTTCCTGCCGAGGGTTTGGAAAGGGCGACGGCTCCTGTCGGTCGGCAATCGGGTGAAGACTTTTCATCTTACGCACTGCTCCATGAGGTACGCATATTATTCTGGAAAAGTTTCGCGGCAGAGCGTAGTGCGGAATGTCAGTCTACGAAGGTGACAAATGTCATCAGTGGGAGTGCGATGTTATCTCGGAGCGAAGCTTTGTCAGGGCATTCTTGCTCATGGGGGAAGTGGAGTCGTCCCACTTCTCATGCAAACGCCGCCACGGACCAGGCTGATGCTTCCCGAGGAATTCCTTTATATCGGGCCAGAATTCGTTAAGGATGTAGGCTTGGGCAACCGATCCGAGACTGGCTGCGGCATTCTCCAGGGTGCCGGAGGCGGTTTCATTGCGATATGGGATGTAGGCGTTCGACAGGGCCGCCTGCGTCAATTCGCTGAGTATTAACGAGCTGTTAAACACGTTTCGGCCGTCGTCGCTGCGCGTGATGAGCACGCGGCTGGCAGCGTAGGCCAGCCGCGTTGGTGATCCCGTCCTGATGGGAAGGGAAGTACCGTGGGTCCTGATGTAGCAGGGTAGGGTACAGAAATCTTCCGAAGAAGTTACCCGCCTCGGCTCCGGCGATCGCCGCTCCGTATCGCTTGCCGTAGCCTCCCATTCCGCCGCCGAACTCCGGATACGCTCCGGTGGCCTGCGAATACAGCGAGTCGAATACCGCTCCCAACCATGTATCGGTGGAGTGAGCGCTGCGCAGAAAGCGATCGAACTTCTCACGGGTCGACAGCGGCGTGTACGGTGGAGCATCCGGCAGGCGATAGCTGGGATTGAAATTCTGCGCCATTTTCACCAGATTTTCATGGGTGAAGGCGGACCGGATCGCGGCTGGATGAAAGTCGAGCTGTTCGAACGCGTTCTGCTGAGCTGTCTTTCGCGCTGGCAACTGCAGGCAGGCGACTTGCGGTGACGGCGCATAGATTTGCTGATACAGCGAATGATCGGACAAGAGTCCTGAATTAGTCGGCGCAACCGTCACTTGCTCTATGGAGAGCGTGTCCAGAGTTGCCATTATCGGCGCACGATGCATACCTCGAACCGGAGCAGCATCTGCTCCCCCGCGGGCTTGCGCACACAACATCTGACAGCATAGAACGCAAGCCAACGCCCAAATCAAGACCCGAACTTTCATGCCCCAACCCCGGACCGTGACGCGCTTGCGTTGTACACACTATTAGGAAGCCACCTGTGACAGGAAAGGCTGTTTCGCGGGCAGCTCAAAGACCAATAATTCTGAGTTCTCGGAGCTTAATTCTCTCGGTGGGATGTCGCAGGTGCTGACGACGCAGGCTTTTCGCAGGTAGCTCTCCTATTCTAATCGAAGAATGAGCCTGAAGGGGGAAGGTGCAGGCGATGAGGGCGGCTCCTTTCGGGATAGGTTTTGAAAAATATATAGCCGTAGTCGAGCGGTGGGAATGTGGGAACCACTCAGCGATTTCCAAGGTTGTGGGAGGCCCCGCTATTGGGTTTTCCATAACCGTCATTTCCACCGTGCTTCTTTTTGCCGGGCTCATTTCCATCGTGCTAAAGCCGCGGCCGAAACTGCTCGAAGAGCCGGCGCTTGGCTTGTTGCATCAACTGTGCCGCCCCGGTATCGCTGCGCCGCGCCGCAATGCGTTGCAGGGTGGCCAGGGTGAGTCCGTCGCGGCAGGTACTGCGCGGCCTCGGGCAGGGCCAACAAAGTCTCCAGCGGCGGCTGAGCGCCGTCATCTTCTCCAGGTAGCGCCGCGGCAGACCCCTCGCCTTGCGGCCTGGCTGAAGGTACTGCTGTTGGCGCAGGACCTGCTCGATCCAGGCATAAACCTGCTGGCGGTTTTCGCCGAGGAACTGGATCGCTTTGCTGGCCCGAAGAAAGGCCGCGATCCCTCCCAAACTCAACTTCTCTGCTTCGTGCACGCTCATCATCCATCCTCAGCAAGCCATCTGCCCCAGGCTCATCTAGAAGAGACTGCGCCTTGCCAAACCGCCTAAGTTCCGCGATAATTGATGTTTGCCTCCAGCAGCGGGGGTCCGACAAGCGTCATACGGCGCAAGTCGGGGTGTAGCAGCCAGTTGGCTGGCACGCCCATCTCGCCTGAGGTCAAGCTGTGCCCGCCGGTGGCCTTCTACTTTAAGCGCACAATTTTGGTGTGCAGGTTGTGAAGCCGCATCCGTGTGGACCCTGAACGAGCAGGAAAGGAAACCGTTTCTGTGCTGATGATCCGTTTATCGCGCCGTGGTGCGCGCAAGCAACCGTATTACCGCATTGTTGTCATCGAGAAGGATCGCGCGCGCGATGGCCGCTCGGTGGAAGTAGTGGGTACCTATAACCCGCGGACCAATCCCGCGAGCGTCGAGCTGAAGCGCGAGCGCATCGCCTACTGGACGTCGAAGGGGGCGCAGTTGTCGGACCGCGTTCGCAAGCTGGTGGAGAAGGCTCCCGCAGCTCCGGTTGAGCAGCCCGCCCCGATCTCCGCCTAGTTCGCAAGTTCGGGTAGCGCAGTGCTTCAGGACTGCGTCACCCCAAATACTAATTTTTGGGCTTCAGCCCCGCGAGAACGAACGATGCCGAGTTCAGCAAACATGGTCGGACTGGTCGAGACTCTGGCGAAAGCGCTGGTCAGCGCCCCGGAAGAGGTAGAGGTTGAGGCCTTCGACGAAGGCGGCCAGACGGTGCTGGAGTTATTCGTCGCGGAAGCGGACCTGGGCCGGGTGATCGGACGACAGGGCCGCATGGCGCGCAGTCTGCGCACCATCGTGAATGCTGCTGGTCTGCGCACTCGCAAGCGCTACCAGTTGGAGATTCTGGAATAGCCGGCGACTTCATCACCATCGCTCGCGTGCTGGGTCCGCAGGGACGGCGCGGCGAGGTTTTGGCGGAGTTGCACACCGACTTTCCGGAGCGCTTCGCAGAGCGGCGGCAATTGTGGGCCCGTGCGGCAGACGGCAGCCGTCGCGAACTGAATTTGCAGGAGCACTGGTTCCACAAGGGCGGCGTGGTGCTGAAGTTCGCGGGCATCGACAGCATCACCAATGCCGAGTCGCTGGCGAAGCTGGAATTGCAGATTCCCGCTGGGCAGCGTGCCGAACTGGAAGACGGAGCGGCGTTCGTCAGCGAGCTAGTGGGATGCGAAGTGTGGATTGTGAGTGCCGGCGAGTTGCGGATGCTGGGCACGGTGAAAGATTTGCAGTTTGGAGCCGGTGAGGCCCCGTTGCTGGTGATCCAGCGGCAGGGAAGTGCGGAGAAGGACGAAATACTCGTTCCGTATGCGGCCGAGTTTTTGCTCAAGTCGGATCTGCTGCAGCGGCGGATTGAGATGCGGTTGCCGGAAGGCCTGCTGGACTTGGAAGCTCCGCTGAGCGTCGACGAGAAGCTGCGGCAGAAGACGGAAGCCGAAGAAGTTCGAGCCGCCGGCGTTCGACGCAAGTCGCGACGTAAGTGAGCGGGCATGGGCGTGCAGTCGATGAATCCTCGACGCGGGCATGATCGGGTAGAGCAGGCCTTCAGGCCTGCGTTACAGACGCCCTTGGAATTGGGGCTTTAGCCCCGGCAAGGCCTGGGCAGGAATAGGGGTCCTTCGACTCCCGGTTCGCGAAAGACGCGAACCTGCGCTCAGGATGACAGAGAGGTACAATCCCTGGCGCTCAGGCGCCCTGGGGAGGCCGGAATGAAGTTCGAAATACTGACGATTTTTCCGGACTTCTTTCGTGGGCCACTGGATTACGGCATCGTGCGCCGGGCGCGCGAGGCTGAGCTCATTGAAATCGGTATCCACGATCTGCGGGAGTTTACACACGATCGCCATCGCACGGTAGACGACCGGCCCTTCGGTGGCGGCGAAGGCATGGTGCTCAAACCTGAGCCCATCTTCGAGTGCCTGGAGTCGCTGAACGTTTCACTGCGCGACCAACGTATGCAAGCAGCGGCGCGCGAGACCGTCGTTCTGCTGTCGGCGCAAGGCAGGCTGTTCACCCAAGCGGTGGCGCAAGAGATGATGCGGCGCGAACGCGTGATCCTGATCTGCGGACGCTACGAAGGTGTGGATGAGCGTGTGAGCGAGCATCTGGCGGACAGCGAAATCTCGGTCGGCGACTTCGTGCTGAGTGGCGGCGAACTGGGAGCGGCGATTATCGTGGACACGATGTCGCGACTGGTACCGGGCGCGCTGGGGAATGCAGCCTCGGCACAGCAGGAGTCGTTCACCGCGAGTGTGGTGGAGCGACAGGCACGAGTTCCTGGTGAGCCGCCGAGTTCGACGTGTGGTTCCGGGGGACTGCTGGATTATCCGCATTACACGCGGCCGGCGGAGTTTCGCGGGATGCCGCTTCCTGAGGTTCTGGTAAACGGGAACCATGACGAGATTCGTCGCTGGCGGCGACGCCAGGCGCTGCAAAAGACACTGCGCAATCGGCCTGATCTGCTGCGCGATGCGAGTTTGAGCAGGGAAGACCGCAAGTTGCTTGACGAGATTGAAGCGAGCGAAAAAGGCTTTTGAGTCCCACTAGGGACGAGATTTCACACAGATGTGCTGGGCGGGAATAGGGGTCCTTCGACTCCGGTTCGCAAAAGACGCGAACCTCCGCTCAAGATGACAGGGTAGAGCGGTGACGCTCGATGACAACCTGAAGAGATTTGGCCGCAGGGGCGAATCGTCCGCTGCGTGCGACACAGAAGGAAAAGGACTATGTCGAATTCTCCCATTATTGACCGGCTTATTGCCAAGACACGCCGCACCGATCTACCCAGCTTCCGTCCAGGCGATTCGGTTCGAGTGCACGTAAAGATTAAGGAAGGCGACAAGGAGCGCTTGCAGGCGTTCGAGGGTGTCGTCATCTCCAAGAGCAACGGCACGCAACCCAGCTTCACGGTTCGCAAGATGAGCTTCGGCCAGGGCGTCGAGCGTATCTTCCCGCTGAACTCGAAGGTGATCGACAAGATCGATGTGCTGCGCTCGTCGCACGTCCGCCGAGCCAAGCTGTATTACCTGCGGGGACTGCGCGGCAAGGCCGCCCGTCTGCGCGAAGTCGATACCCGCACGCAGGCTCACTAGCCCGTCCACTGGGCACATCGAACGAAATCACCACGCCCACCGTGTCTCAGGATGCGGTGGGCGTTGCTGCGTGCGAGTTTTTGAAAGAGCGCAGCTTTAGTTAGTGTTAACGGGGAGTGCAGCGCCGAATCATTCGTCATTCCGAGCGGCGGGCGTAAGTCCGAGGTGGAGGAACCTGCTTTTGCCGGGCACTCTTGCACAACCGATAAACAGCTGGTTCCTCGACGGCTCACCAACTCTTACCGGCTCGCCTTCGGCCTGACGAATTTCAACGCCGTATGCGTGGCTGAGAAGCTGACCACCTTTACATCCACCAGTCCCGCGGCTCTTCCGGCGGCCAGCACTTCAATCTCGCGAATCTCCTGCTTGCCTTTGGGATAGACAATCCATAACGCGCCGGCGCTGGCAAGAGACCGCGAGAGTTTTCGCGCCCGCGCGAGAGAGGCCGCATTGTCTGCACCAAAGAAAATAAGTTCAGAGTCTTTCAGCGGCCTGCTATCCGAGAACGATTTTGCTCCGGCCCGCAAGTCCTCGACGAACTTCGTGTCGCTTATCGCCAACGCCGAGACGACAAGTTCAGGCTTGATGCCCAACTTCTCCGCGGTGCTCTTGGGATGAAGAATCTTGTGCGCCCACTTCTCGGCATGACCGTCGAGTTCAAAAACTGCCGAGCCCTGCGGCCACTTCAAATGAAGTTCGCTGCCCTGCGCGACCACTGACTTCAGCGACGACAAAGGAATGTTCAAGCGGAAATCGCCGCGAAACAGAATCTCGTTCGTCTCGAGCAGCGCCTTCCCACTCGACGACCAGCCCTCATGGTGAACTACGCAGACAGCTTCTTTGCCCATGCTCTCCCCGAGGATTGCAACAGCATCGTGCAGCTAGTCGAGGCTGTCAACACAAAACCCGCCTACCGGGGGAGCAAGCGGGTTTGCAGTGCGCTGCGCTGGGGGCGCGCGCGATTACGATGTCGGATCAGATCTGTTAGCCTCTCGCGCCGAGTGCCAGCAACGCGACCGCAGTGCCAATCCAGAGCGCAAACGCCACCGTGTTCAGGGTGACGCGGATTGCGATGTTGTCGATGAGCCAATTCATTTTCGCGTCCATAACCAACTCCTTTGTAAGTGCGTTGCGCCTGGTGCCTTTATGACGACCCGGTTCAACTTCCTAAGTGTTATACGGACGAGCCTCTAAAAGGTTCCCAGCCTACTGATGAAACAAGGATGAATTGCGCAAGTTCGGTTGTCAGTTGTCGGTTGTCAGTGGTCGGTAAAAGCGGTTGGCGCGGCGGAATCTTTGGCTAGTTGCCGACAGTTGACAACTGACAGCCGCTCTCACTTCTCCGCAATCTCGCCCAGTTCCCAATAGCGCTGCTGCAACGTGGGCGGGACCTTTACCGGCCGGCCCGTGATCATGTGCTTGAGTTGGAGAGCGTTCACCGCTGCTTTCCCTTCGAAATGATTGTTGGCCACGACAAAGGTTTTCTGCGCTTTCGCTGCAACGGCAGCGATGCGTGTCTTCCACGATTGCAGTTCGGGATCGGTATAGAGGTAGTTGTAGCGGTCGTTGCGGGAGTCGCTGTCGAACCACTGCTCATAGTTACGTCCGTGCAGGCGCACATAACCGAGCTGGGAAGTGACATGATCGCTCGGTGCGACCGCCTTGCCCAGGCGCGGCTGATCGATATTGCAGAAAGCGATTCCTTTTTCCGCGAAATAACGCAGCGTGCCTTCGTTGGTCCAGCTGCTATGGCGCACTTCCACCACCAGCGGATAGGGTTTGAATTTCTCGATGACCCCATCGAGATGGTCGCGATTTTGATTCGTATTCTTGAACGAGATGGGGAACTGCACCAGCAGAGCACCCAATGCGTTCTCCGCCGCCAGCGAGTCCAGCCCCTCTTTGGCCAGTCGTTCATCTTCGTCGGTAGCCCGTATCGTCTCGGCCGAGGTGCTCTCAAGGATCGCGATCGGCGAGTGGGTGAATGCCCGGTTCAGTTTTGCGGTGAACACAAAATCTGGATTCACCGCCCGCGCCATGCGACTCCACAGCTTGCCCCATTCCGGCTTGATGTGTCCGTAGAAGGAAGTGTTGATCTCCAGCAGGTCGATATACTGCGCCATGTACTCGACCGGGTGCTGCGACTTCTTGATCTGCGCCGGATAGACGATGCCTTCCCAGTCCTTGTACGACCACCCGGCGGTGCCGACGTAGATGCGGGGAAGACCTTCCATGCCGATGGCAGCGTAGCACAGGCGGACCCAATGGTTTGTTCACCACCAAACCCAAAATCGACGATCAAACTCCTTATCCTCGGTGGCGAGTCTTCCGACAAACCCCGCTCCTGTGACGAATGTCACAGCGGCAGGTGATGTCTGCCATTTGGACAGCGCTCTCCTGACAGTATTTCTATTACTGCAAGCAAAATCCAATTCTGTCGGGAAGCAGAAATGATTGATCTCAAGAAGAAATGCTGGCGCGAAAAGGTGACCGCCGAAATCACTTTGGCTCACCTGCAACGGTTCGCGAACGAACTCGGAACCAACATGAGCGCGGCGGAAGTGGCAGCGTTCCTCAACGAAAAAGGCCGGGCCCAAGGCATGTGGATGCATATGATGCAGGCCGGAGAACAGTACATCAAGGCCGGCCTGGAATCGCAGACTTGCAAGCTCGGTATTCCGCTGGTCAAAGCCCAGTCGGTCCACACCAGCCGGCTCGTGCAATAGCGGCAATGAAGATCGGGCGCTCCGGTCGCGGACGCTCGCAGCCTAATAGAACACCATTACTACCCAATACACGCCTCCAGGGTGACTCACACTGGGGGCGTAACACACTCCAAAGGAATAGCCCGCCTGGGGTTGCGCCAGCTGCTCCTTCGCGTTGGGCGGCAGCTCCTCCAGTTCGTTCGCAGTCCACTCCAGCAGCCCATGGACACCTGGCAGGCCGAGCTGCGTATCCGTGTTGAGGGAATCGTTCAAGGCCATGTTGCAGGCGGCGTCATGCAGCTTGGCTGCCGGCCGGCGAACTGGCGGCCTTACTTTGTGTTCGATGGCATATTGCTCGATCGCGTGTTGCAGCACAGCGTCTGCCTGATGCTGAGAGTAGTCGGGTTGGCGCCGCGCGAAGTCTTCGGTCACGTAGATCTCCTGGCCGGTGTTGATCACGCCCACCCCGACAGCGTTGTAATCAGGATTCATGATGTTGGCGCGATGCCCGGCCGAATGCATCAACGCGGCATGGGCGCCAGCGGCGTCAATCTCCAGCGCGATGTTTTCTGCCTGCTTGTCAGACCGGACGTTCTCATTGGCCACCCGCAGCGGCAGCGCGGGCTCGCCGGCATACTGATGCTCCAGGTCCTTGTGTTGAATCATCAGGACGGTGTGTTTGCGAGCCGCCTGCGTGAGGCGCTGATCCACTGCCAGCGCGGGCAGCCCGGCCTCAGCGCGAGATTGATTGATGAGCTGTACTAGCTGGCGCTCCGCTGTCTCGTCGAATTGCGACGGGGCCTGGTCGGCAGCCGGCTGCGCCGAGAGCGAAGTCACCGGCAGGATCAGCAAAGTCACCAGGACGAGGGAGGCTTGAGGAGCAATAGCATCCGTTGTTTAGACGCAGCCATCGGCACTTTGATGCGGGGGGGTACTGACCTTGCCAGCCGTCGCCGCTTCTTTTCCTCAGAGGAGAGCCCTACAATAAGTCATTGTCGCTTGGTATTGTCTATGAACACTCTCACGGTCGTCGTTGTTGGTTTCGTTATTCTTTCGCTCGGTGGGATGCTTGGATGGCTGCTCGCCCGTTCCCGCACTGCCGCACTGGAAGATAGCAATACCGCGCTGGCGCAGGATCTCGCCGCAGCTCGTACGGCCTTGCAGCGTCACTCCGAGGAGAATCGCACGCTTGCCGAAGCACGGGCTGCGCTGACTTCTCGCCTGGAAGCCGAACGGGAGAGCGCCGCCGAGAAGCAGCAGTTGCTGCTGGATGCCACTGAACAACTCAAGATGCAGTTCAAGGCTCTGGCGGCGACAGCGCTCGAGAGCAACAATGCCAACTTTCTGGAGTTGGCAAAGAGCACGCTGGCAAAGGTCCAATCCGAAGCGAAAGGGGAACTGGAAGCGCGTGAGAAGGCTGTCGAGACACTGGTAAAGCCGATTACTGAATCGCTAAAGCAGGTGGACCAGCAGGTCCGCGACCTGGAGAAGTCGCGCGCCGAGGCTTACGGCTCTCTGACCGCGCAAGTCGAATCGCTGTTGAAGACGCAGGCAAGTCTGCAAACCGAAACCGGCAACCTGGTGAAGGCGCTGCGCGAGCCGCAGGCGCGCGGCCGCTGGGGCGAGATGCAGTTGCATCGCGTGATCGAGATGGCCGGCATGCTGGAGTACTGTGGCGACTTCCAGGAGCAGGTAACGGTCACCAGCGACGACCGTCGCTATCGTCCCGACGTGGTTGTGCGACTGCCTGGCGGGAAGCACATCGTCATCGACGCCAAAGCGCCGCTCACGGCTTATCTTGCGGCGATGGAGGCCCCAGACGAAGTCACGCGAAAAGCCCGGCTGACCGACCACGCGCGGCAGATTCGCCAGCATATTGACCAGCTATCAGCGAAGACCTACTGGGCGCAGTTCCAGCCGTCGCCGGAGTTCGTGGTGCTGTTTCTGCCTGGCGAAGTGTTCTTTCGCGCCGCCATGGATGTCGATGCGGAGTTGATCGAATACGGCGTGAGCCAGAAGGTGATTGTGGCCTCGCCGACTACGCTGATTGCCCTGTTGAAAGCCGTCGCTTACGGATGGAATCAGAAGAACCTGGCGGAACGCGCACGCGAAATCAGTGAGTCGGGAAAGCAGGTCTACGAGCGGCTTTGCAAGATGGCCGGCCATATTGAGGATGTCGGCAAGAAGTTGGGCGGTGCGGTGAAGTCGTACAACGAAATGCTGGGTTCGCTGGAGCGGCGTGTGTTCCCCGCGGCACGGAAGCTGTCAGATTTGGATCGCTCGCTCAGTTCGGACTTGTTGCCTGAGCTCGAACAGCTCGAGCCAACTCCCCGGGAACTGGAGGCGGCGGACTGGGAGGATGCCGTGGAAGGAACGCTGCCATTCGCGGAGGACAAGGTAACGCAGAAGTGATCCAAGGCATCGCTAACCTGTCGTGCTAGGAGAAGACGGCGAAATGATCCTCGCGCCATACCCAGAAAATCATCCATGAGCGGATGAACCGTCCCGCGCTCTTGGCGCTCCGAGTTGTTTGGATGGATAAGTCGAGACAAAAAGCCGGATAACTTCCTGTTGGCCGACGACTCACCAACTGTCCCCAGGCTACATAAACAAGCAACGCCGGGTGTCCCACACAACGGTTTTCGTTGTGTGGGAGACGTCGGTATGAGTTGACCGGTAGGCATCGGTTTAAGGTTGGTTATAGACTGCCTCTGATCCCACACATTCGCAAAAGACGCGAATGTATGGGGCACCCAGCGGAACGAAAGCAGAGATATCCATATGCCGCGCGGCGCATTGAATACTGACGGTCCCAAAGACCAAAATCCCGCCCATTCGCGCAAACGGCGCGCGATAAGGACGGGGTACCTGGGCTCTTGAGCTTTACTTCTTGGGCCGCGACTCCGGCGGCACAAGACCTGCGAGGCGGTAGTACACAACGAGCTGGCCGTAGTGTTCTCCGCTATGCTCGATGATGCCGTATGCAATGTCGATAACGCGCGCTTTCTGATCACCGTATACGACAGTCTGCATCAGGCCTTTCTCGCCCTTTGACTGAATGGCAGCGGCGCCGTCGGCAACGGATTTCTTTACGAATGCCACGATGTCGGCCTTTGTTTTGTACTGGTCGCGCTTTGGATCTTCTGCCGCGGGAGGCTTGCGCCCCATCACAGGATTGGTGAAGTAATACATTGAACCCGCCGCGTGCAGTAATTGCTCGGCGAAGCTCCGCTGCGCGGGTGTCGGCTTGAAGTCATATTTGTCCTCAGGAAAATCTTCGGCCAGCGCCGTCAGCTTGCGGCCAATCTCATTCCAGGAATCGAGCACGACTTTCGATTCCGGATCGGCAGGTTTGACGGCTGCATCTTTCTTTATCGTGTCCTGGGCATGGGCGGCAAATGCAAATGCCAGCAGGACGATAGCGAGAAACGGTATTCTTTTCATTTCTTTCTCCACGATTGAGTTTCGCGAATCAAAGCTTCAGTTTCTTATTTCGCCTGCGCCAGCTCCGCAACAACTGCGGCAACTTTTTCGAGTATCTCGTTCCAGCCCTCGAGTTGCCCGCTGTTCTTGGCGCTCTCCATCGGTTCATTTCCAATGAAAGTAAGCTTCGTCTGACCGTTTCCGAGGTCCTCAAAAAGAGTCACGTCGTAAGCACCCTCGATGGCCTCAGGTTCGATTCCCAATTGCGCAGGGTCAATCTTGTTTCCCTCCGGGTCAGAAAAGTACATCAAGGAAACAATCTTCTCGTACGGAACAATCTCGTGGTATTCAACCGCATTCCAGCCCTCCTGCCCATCCGGCGATCTCATGCAGCAGAGAAGCTTTCCGCCTACGCGAAAATCCATCTTGCAAGCCGGCGCAGTAAAGCCCTTCGGTCCCCACCACTGCATGATGTACTTCGGGTCTGTCCACGCCTTCCAAACCAACTCGCGTGGGGCATCAAAAACTCTTGTAACGACCATCCGCTCTGTCTCGTTAACGGTGCTTTTTGTCATCTCCGACCTCCTCTTTCTTCATTTGCTTTACAACTGCATCCAGTTTGTCGAAACTCTCTTCCCAGAATCGGCGATAGCTGATCGCCCAGTCGCTGACTGTCTTAATCGCCTCCGGCCTAAGCGTGCACACACTCTCTCGTCCACGCTTCGTCTTGATCACAATCCGCGCCCGCACCAGGTAGGCGATATGTTTTGAAATCATCTGCTGCGAGAGTGCAAACGGTTCCGTCAGTCCATGCACAGAGGCAGGCCCATGCGAGAGTCGTTGGATCATTGCTCGCCGGGTTGGATCAGACAAAGCCGCAAATGTTGTACCCAACCTATCCACAACCATATGGTAGTGGATGTTAGGCCGATGTCAAATGTGAATTTTGCGATTCGTGATTTCCGTCCCGAGTCTCTTAACCCTGGCACCTGCGCTCATTGATACTCTGCGCAGCAGGAGGGCGAGCCGGCAAGGGTGATGGCGCTGGCATCAGGGGCAGGAGGAATGCAGATTGTCTCTGGACCTTCTCCGTGTCTCACCGCCCTGTTGGGCAACTGATCTTTGCCAGACGACTCGCTAGGACCTACGCGGTGAGTGGTGAATCGCCAATGCGCTCACCGGGCCCGGATCAGTGCCGATATGTGGGCCAGTGCTGCCGAATCAGCGGTAAAACAGTGCAATATTTTCCTAGTTTGTAAACACCTTAGAATCAGTAGGTTAAACTGGTGGAGGCGGCGGGAGTTGAACCCGCGTCCGAAAATGTTGTCAGCAAAGAGACTACATACTTAGTCCTGTTCATGCGCCGGTTGCCCGGCACTCTCGCCAGCTGCGGTCAGAACGGACAAGAAGCGCAGCCGGCCAGCCTGAAAGTCTCGCCTCAAGCCCCCAGACGTAGGGTTCGAAGCCAGCTCACTGTGCGACGCCCTGACCCCGGCCCATGAGCAAAGCCGAGGAGGACGGCAACTTAATTAATTAAGCTGCGTATGCCAGGTTTTGGTTGGCAATTGTGTTTTTGCGCACGATTACGGATGCACGCACTCCGGTATGCCTCTCTACCGCAATCACTTCCGTCGAAGCCGTGACGCCCCCACGAGGTGAAACGGTGTACTTCACCACTCTACCATTGCAAGAACGGAAGTCCAACCTTCCTCCACATTAGACGTCGCGGATAGCGGTCGAGACTCTTTCCACGAATGCACCGCTTAAGGCTTTGGAGCCCCGGTGATAATGCGCGTGTAGGTACCGAACTTTCGGCAGTCGTGAAAGACCAGCACGTTCACCGTGCAAAGCGCTCCGGTGGGAGGCGGCATGCGCACGCAGGCGTCCGCCTTGGACTTCGACGGCATGACAAACGTTCCCGCGCCGGCAATCCGCACGTCGGTATAGTCGAGCACGACATGCGCGGAAGCGAAGGAAAACTGCACGGGCAGGTGCAATGGACGCATGTCAAGACGCAACAATCGGCCGCTATGCTCTTCTACCCACAGCTCGCCCTTATATTCGGGGTGCAACATAATGCCGTGGCCGTCGCGCAGCGCCCAGAAGGTGTTCCTCTCCGCGGGAATTTCAAATTCGTAGATACGGGAGGGTATGCTCCTCAGCTTCGCCGTCTTGCGAAATTTGAAGTTGGCAACAATCGGCGAGGTAAAGAGGTCGACTAAATCACTTCCGAGTTCTCCCGTAGAGGTAAACATCATGGCGCTTCTGGCGACGGCTGAATTTGACGCGACAGGTTTGCCGTCCAGGGTGATATCCGAATAGCGTTCGTGATTGTTCTCGAACGTGACCTGCGCCTTCAACACGCTTCTGGACTGTTGTCCAACACTGGTGGTGGTCTGTTCGCAAATGAAATTGGGAAGGTCGTGACGGTAGGTCAGGGCGAAACGGCAGACCGCTACCAACGGACTCAGTTGGGCGTCGCCACCAGCGATGGCCTGGCAGTGGTCTGTGTTGCCGGCGGCTGGAACGGCTAGCGGACGCGGTTCCGCCAGCTTCTGATGGGTTGCGTCTGCCGGATTCTGTGCGACACAAAGCTGGGACGAAAGGATGGCCACAAGTGCCAGCACCGATAGTTCCGCAAAAATGTTCGCTCCTGTTCCCGGCGAGGGGGTGAGAGTCCAAGTTCTGCGTCTTATCGGCGGCCAAATCATCCAAACGTTTTGTCCACTGGTTAGTCTCATGCAATACAAACAATCGGGATTAGGGCAAGGATTCCCGTGAGCGATATGATATCGAGGAAACACGGCCAGCCGAGAAGCGTGCAACGGGAATTCCGCTTTGCACGCCAAAGGCTTGGGCCGGCGCTGACATTTATGGGCTCCACGATTTCGAAGATCGCTTGTAACCGACAGGTGTGCGCGTGATTCCTGACTGTATCTCGTTCAGCGCTATTCCTCACACCACCAAGCTGTTCAGCGATTTCCTTTCCTATTCTCCTGCAGTCCGCAAGTTCTTTCCCCATTCGCCCAACACAGACGACGTCGCGCAGTTGGCTGCTTCGCTGCCGCGGCACGACGAGCGACAGGCTGACGTAGCCGATGCGCTCGCCCGGCAGAACCGCGCCTGGGGAGCTTCGGAACAGACCTTGCACAACATCCAGCGGCTCCGACAAGGAGCGTTCGCGGTCGTGACCGGCCAGCAAGTCGGACTGTTCGGCGGCCCGTTGCTCTCTTTGATGAAGGCCGCGTCGGTGCTGGCTCTTGCACAGCAGGTCGAGCGCGCCGGTGTGGAATGCGTTCCGGTTTTCTGGATGGCGACCGAGGACCACGACCTCGACGAAGTCAACCAGGCGCTGCTGCTCACCCAGGATTTCCAGCTCGCATCTTTCACCGCCCAGACCGAAGGCATTACCGGAGCGCCGGTGGCGAACCTTCGCTTTGCCGACGGCACCAGCCAACTCGTCGCTTCGGTTGCCGAATTGCTCGGCGATTCGCTGGCTGCCGACTATCTGCGTGAGAGCTATCGCCCGGGCGAGACTTTTTCCGATGCTTTCGCCAAGCTCTACGCACGTATTTTTGGCGGCCACGGACTCATCCTGCTTGACCCCTCGGATCCAGCTTTGCATCGCATTGCGGCGCCGCTGTTCGCGGAGGCGGTTCGCCGCAGCCCGGAGATCGATGCCGCATTGCTGCAACGCAATCGCGAGCTCAGCGCGGTCCACTATCACGAGCAGGTCAAGATCACGGAAGAGTCCACTCCGCTGTTTGCCCTGGTGAAGGGCGCTCGCGTCCCGGTACACCGTTCCAACGGTGACTTCACCATCGGACGCGACCGGCTTTCCCTGGGCCAGCTTCTGCAGCGCCTTGAAGCTGCTCCCGAGGAGTTCAACGCTAACGTTCTGCTGCGTCCCGTGATGCAGGATTACTGGCTTCCAACGCTGGCCTACATCGGAGGTCCCGCGGAAATCGCGTACTTCGCGCAGGTCGGCGTCGTCTACGAGAAGCTGCTCGGCCGGGTTACGCCGATTCTTCCTCGCCTGAGCGCTACGATCATCGAGCCGCGCATTGAACGGCTGCTCACCAAGTACGATCTTGACCTGACCGAAATATTCCATGGCGAGTGCCAGTTGCGCGATTGCCTGGCGGCTCGCACTCTGCCTGCCGATCTCAAGCAGAGCTTCGAGCAGGGAAGGCTGAGCGTCGAAGCCGCCGTGGTCCGCATTCGCGAGTCCGTGGCTAGGCTCGACTCCACACTGCTGGAGGCGGCCGACCGGGCAGCCAAGAAGATGGCTTACCAGATCAACCGGCTGGAGAAGCGCGCGGCCCAGGCGGAACTGCGGCGGAACGACATTCTCGTTCGCCACGCGGCCCAAATTGAGAACGCGCTGTATCCTCACAAACAGCTCCAGGAGCGAGAAATCGCAGCCCTGTATTTCTACGCCAAGCACGGACCCGAGATCGTCGACCGCCTCATCGAAACCGCGCATGCACGCTGTCCCGAGCACAAAGTCGTGCGCATCGGCTGACCTGGTTCCGCATCCAATTTCTCTCTCCCGCTGGCGCAGAAATCCATGTATGTTGTAATCCTCGTTGCTCCGATGACGTGAGAGTCGGCCGGCAACGTCAGGGCAAACCCCGTGCTTCTTGACATCGCAATCATCGTCGCCTGTGTCGCGGCGTCACTGGCCTTTCTTTTTCTGGTCACGCACGCTTCTTCTGCGCCCTCGCGCAAAGAGTCCAACGACTTTACAGGAGCAGTGGTAGCGGTCATTGGCACGACGTACGCGGTCATCCTGGCGTTCATGCTTTCCGGCGTCTGGGGCATGTTCCAGCAGGCACAGCAGAACGAAGAGCAGGAGGCCAACGCGCTGGTCAATGTCTGGCGAATTGCCGAGCAGTTGCAAGCTTCAAACGGCCGGGAAATTCAGGACCTCTGCTTGCGCTATGCGCAGGTCACGGTGGAGAAGGACTGGCCGGCTTTGCACGACGAACAGCAAACTCTCTCCGAAACCAATGACCTGATCAACCGCCTGTGGAGGCTGGCCGGACAGACCCAGGCGCACTCCGGCAACGACTCCATCGCCGTTTACCAGATGATGGAAGAGTTGCGCATGATGACCGAATACCGGCGCATTCGCCTCATGCAGAGCCGCGAGGAACTTCCCGGCATTCTGCGTCTGGTGCTCATCGCCGGCGGCATCATCACGGTCACCTCCGCTTGTTTCTTTGGCGTGCCCAACTTCCACTTTCACGTCCTGCAAGTGGTGGTGCTCAGTTTCCTGATCTCGCTGGTATTGGTCGCCATTTACGACATCGATCGTCCTTACCAGGGTTCGGTGACGGTGGTTCCGGAGGGATTTCAGGCGGCCCTGTCGACCTTCCGCAGCGACGCTGGACATTAGCCCGGCTGCTAACTTCCTTTCCGCTGACTCCGCTTCGGCCCGCGGCTTCGGTCGGCTGCAGCCGAGCGGTTTAACGTCTTGCATCCGGAATCGCGCTGCAATTCGTTTTCGCCGCTCTTTTCTCCGCTGTGTTCTTCGTTCTGACCGGGTTCGGGGAAGTCGCTATCGTTCGACTTGATCAGCGGATTCTGGTCACGGTGCCCAAGCTCACCGGCACGCGACATATTGGTTTCCTGATCCGGCCGGTCTTGTTCCACAGCACCTTTTCCGGCGTCTTCATCGGGAGCATTGGCTTGGTTCGGCATGAGCATAACGGATGTCCAATAGCGAGTGGATCGTTGCCCTGACCGCGAACTGCCTGAAAATGAGCCAGACGGACCGCTGACCGGGAGACTTGCCTTAGGGAAAACATCGCTGACCTGCATCGCAAATACCTGCCGCGCCGCGCGATTCGAATGCGAGATTTAGCCAGTCCATGTTATCGAGAAAGTAATCTTTCACTAGAAATCTGACTTGCGATACAACGCCTGGGAAACGATGGTATTCGGTAGCATCCCTCCCCTCCCGTATTACCTGAAATCAATAACTTAGCGGAAAATTGCTCGCAAAATATTCCATCTAAATGAGTTAGATGTCAAAATATTCATTCCATTAAAGTTATAGGCGCATAGTTGCGATGAGCTGCAACTATCCAAGCGTGCGTATTAACCGATCGATTATCAGGCTAGAGCGGCGGGAATTGTCAAAGAACCTTCTGTCGCGACCTCTCGCTAGGGCGTCGCCAGGAGGATAAGATGTCCAAACACAACTTCACCTCGTCCTCTCAACCATCTGAAGCTGGCTGAGAAGGCCGTCAAGGGAATTCCGCGAAAAGGGAAGTCTGGTTCCAAAATGGGAATTCCACAGTCCTTGGTTGACTGTATATAGTGAAATTACTATATTTATAAGCATCCGTGATCGACGAACCGCCATTGAAACCGGTGATCTGGGTAGGATCGAGCCGCAAAGACTTGCGCGGTTTTCCCGAACCTGTTCAGGATCGGATGGGCTACGCTTTGTACGTCGCGCAACGCGGCGGTAAGCATCGCGACGCCAAGGCGTTAAGGGGCTTTGGGGGTGCAGGCGTCGTCGAAATTGTTGAGGACTTTCGCGGGGACACTTTTCGCGCCGCTATACGCTTCGATATGCGGGGAGGGTATACGTTCTTCACGCCTTCCAGAAGAAATCGAAGAGGGGACGTGAAACGCCGCGCCAGGACATGGAACTGATCAGGCAACGACTGCGCGAGGCTGAACGGATTGCAAAGGAGACGAAGCGATGAGCGCCAAGAAAGGATACGAGGCCGGGAGCCGCAATGTTTTCCAGGACATCGGTGTTCCTAATGCGGAAGAGCATTTGGTCAAGGCACAACTGGTATTCAAAATCGATACCATCCTCAAGGCGCGCGGCCTGAAACAGGTCGAAGCCGCTGACTTATTCGGCGTCCGCCAACCCGATGTTTCCAAGATGCTGCGCGGTGAATTCCGGCAGTTTTCCGTCGAGCGGCTTCTGCGCTTCCTGGTGGCGCTCGATCAGGATGTGCAGATCGTGATCAAGCCGCACCGTGATAAGGACAAGGCTCCGGCTCTGCACGTGTGCTGAAGGCTTAGATGGTTGCGTCAACTTCTGACGCTGGTGTCGACTGTCTTCGGCACCACCCAGTTGATTCTCGATCTGTTTGGGTACTTTGCGCCGTAAGGCCGAAGGTATTGATCGCGGTCATTTACAATCGCCTCTCTCAGGCTGCTTCCCGGCATGTTCCGGCATCACACGTTGCGGTGAGCCCCATCATTGCGGCTTGTGCGGGAAGAGCTATGCTCAAAGTAGCGAACCGTGTCTGGTTGGTGCAGGTACAAACATGCGATTCGCGTAGCTGGACTGCTTCTTCCAGCAGAGGAGGGCGTTCCCATGGCAGCAGCCTGGACCCAGCGTTACGCGCAACGAACCAAGACCGTCAAAAGCTCCATCATCCGCGAACTTCTAAAACTCACCCAGCGCCCGGAAGTGATCTCGTTTGCCGGCGGACTGCCCGCTCCCGAAGTTTTCCCGGTCGAGCGCTTTCAACAGGCATGCGAGCAGGTGCTGTCGACCAATGCGGCGACGGCTTTGCAGTACGGCCCGACAGAAGGCTATCGGCCCTTGCGCGAGTACATCGTGGCCCAGATGGCGCGCTACGGCATTATCGCGACCGTGGACAACGTGCTCATTACCTCGGGCTCTCAGCAGGCCCTGGACCTGATTGCCAAGCTGCTGATCAACAATGGAGACCGGATCCTCACGGAATGTCCGTCGTATCTCGGAGCGCTGCAGGCCTTCTCGCTCTTCGGCGCAGAGTACGTAACCGTTCCCATCGACAATGACGGTTTACAGACCAGTCAGCTTGAGGGCGCGCTGCGTGCGGGACCAAAGTTTATGTACATCCTGCCGAACTTCCAGAATCCCGGCGGCGTGACGCTCGCGCTCGAGCGCCGGGAAGAGCTGGTCTGGCTGTCCGACAAGTACGGCATTCCGATCATTGAAGACGACCCTTACGGCCAGCTACGGTATGAGGGCGAACACCTTACCTCGCTGGTGGCGCTCGACCGGGCAACGCAGTCGCGGGATCGCGGTTACATATCGGGGAATGTCATCTATCTGAGTACCTTCTCGAAGGTGATGGCGCCCGGACTTCGGCTGGGCTGGATCGTGGCTCCGCCAGAAGTTATCAGCCGCCTGGTGCAGCTGAAACAAAGCGCCGATCTGCATACCAGCATGCTTTCGCAGATGGTGGCCTTCGAAGTGGCGCGTGACGGATTCCTCGATGAGCACGTGAAGCTCATTCGCCGGGTCTACCGCGAACGGCGGGACGCTATGCTGTCAGCTTTGCGTGAGTATTTCCCGCCCGAGATCACCTGGACGCACCCCGGCGGCGGCCTTTTCCTCTGGGTTACCTTGCCGGATGAGATCGACTCTGCTGAACTGCTGAATACGGCTTTGCGGCAGGATGTGGCGTTCGTTCCGGGCGATCCGTTCTTCCCGCAGGGCGACACCGGTTCGCACATGCGGCTGAACTTCTCCAACGCGACGCCGGAACGGATTCGCGAAGGAATCAGGCGGTTGTCAGTCGCGGTTGAGCAAAGTATGGAAGAGGTACACCAGGTGGCGGCGCTGGTCTAGCCTGGCGTCCTGTCAGTGCGAGGAATCTGCTTCCGGCGGGTTCTTCGGTTCACGCCACGATCGAGCCAACGGTCGACACGGTCGCGGCGTTCCCGCGGAATACCCCATCTGCAAAGCCAGTCTTAGTCCAACTGGCAGGCTGCATGCTTGCAGTCACACTGGATTTCGATCTCTTTTTCCAAGTGCGCGTCCTTACAGTAGTCGCTGCAGTAGCGTTCATTAGCTGCCACCATACACTGGCACTGTGAGTAACCGCACTTCTTGTCCGCTCCCTCGCTCATACGCGAGCCTCCTTGACGTATTGAAATTGCTCCTCTAATGAGGCCCCGACATTATCTGCTGTCTGGCGTGAAATGGGAAGGGAAGCAGCCAAGACCAATTCCGGACAACACCACGGCCACCGTTCTGCAATAGGAACGATTCATTGCACAGTCAGTTGGGTTGTACCCGCAATGCTGCCTGAGGTTGCAGTTATGGTGGTTGTGCCAGTCGAGACTGCCGTCACGAATCCACCGGAAGTAATGCTGGCGACCGCGGTATTGCTGGAAGTCCAGGACACGGAACTGGTGACATCGCCGGTCGTTCCATCGGAGTAGGTCGCGGTGGCGCTGAACTGCTGGGTACTCCCGCTGCTCAGGGTGGTGTTGGATGGGTTGATGGCGATACTGGTGATCGTCTTGTTGCTTACGACTAACAGCGTAGTTGCAATCACACTGCCCGACTTGGCCTGAATCGTGGTCTGGCCCAGGATGCTTCCCGCCGTGGCCAGGCCAGCGGCGTTGATGGTCGCGATGTTGGTCACCGAGGAGCTCCAGGTGACCTGCGTGGTCGCATCCCCGCTGGTGTTGTTACCGAAGGTCGCGGTGGCGGCGTACTGCTGCGTGGTGGCCTGTTTGATGGTCGCGTTTAGCGGCGAGATGGCGATGGCCGTAATGGTGTTGGCGCCGGGGAAGAATTGGCCGCAACCGGCGAGCACGCCGGCAGCCACGACGCTTACCGACAGGAGAAGGAAGAAGACGGTTCGATGGAAATATGAGGGGCGTTGCACGCTTATCATGCTATCACCGTCGGATTGGTCCAGACCACGCGATGTTAGACGGCGCCGATCCTGGGCTGTCACTGCTGTCGTCGGTTGTTTGCAGTAACGGCGCAAGCCTCCCCTTCATGGTTCTCCTCTTTGTGGACGGGTGAGGTTGGAAGATGTTCCTCGGCTCCGCCCGGGAGGCCGTAGATCATCCGGGCCGTCCTCGCCTGACAGCCGACGATCGGTAGCCCACGGACTGCCGCGCTTGCGGCGCGGGAACCGAAAGGATACCGACTGGTAGCCATTCAGCTACCGCGTCACCCCCGGGTGTGGGATTCCCGTGGAGGCACCCGGCGGCTATGTCGTTATAAACGCAAGCCGACATGGTTGGCGAGAGAGCGCGAGTGTCTTTGGCAAGGTGCTTGCAATATCTCAAGGCGTCAGCAAGCTTACACAGCAAGCGCTGAGAAGCCTGAAGACAAAACTTCAGTTTGGGTTCCACTGCAAGGAGCCCCTAGGAGGATGTCATGAAACGCAACCTAATCGGGATCCTGTCGCTAGTGGCTCTGGCTCTGTTGCTCAACGCCACGGCGGTCTACGCTCAGTCGGATGTGAAAGCAAATGTGCCGTTCGCTTTCAAGGTCGGCAATGCGCAACTTCCGGCGGGCACCTACGAGTTCCGTACCGCAGATGAGAACGCGGTCATGATTCATAACAGCAAGACCTCCGCGGGCGCGCTGACCTTGGCGCAGCGCGAGTATCCCAGCAACGCCAGCCCCCGGCTGATCTTCCATCGCGTGGGCAACCAGTACTTCCTGGCCGAGATCTGGGGCGCCGCAGGAAATGATGGCATGCGGTTGCCGGCTTCCAAGCTCGAAAAGGAATCGCAGATAGCCAGCGGCCCCGCGAACACCGAAGAAGTCGTGATCGCGATGGTGCGATGAATCGATGAACCTCCAACCCAGCCAGCCCAAACGAAGAGCCGGAGCCCAAACACTCCGGCTTTTTCGTGTTTTGCATACCCGAAGGCACAGGCGCCAAATCAGCCGGAGATGCGGTTGGCATTTTGGGTGAGTGCGGTAGCCCGTGAGTTTTATTGCGGAAGGCTACCTGGTGCCGGGAGGGGGACTTGAACCCCCACAACCCTTTCGGGTCTGCGGATTTTAAGTGCTATACGTGTGTTCGTAAAGTATTGCTATTATTGGATATTATTCACACGTTCTGTGTAACTGTGTAAGCAAATGTGTAAGTTGCATATCCAGGCTTCGTTCCTGCCCTTACGCCTTACCGTCGGGCGCAATGTCCGGCTTGCCGTGCTTGCTTCCGAGTTGTTTTTCAAGAGCGGACACCGCTCTCTCCAGTGTTTCTCCAAGCACCCATCCTTGACCGTCCGCAAGGGCATAGAAGCGGTCGAGCGTTTCGCTGCGCACCTTGACATTGAGCTGTACGTTTCGCCCGGTTGTATAGCGGCGGCGCGCTCTCTCTGATGATTTCTTCTTCGGTGTCGGCTCCCTGCTTCGGAAATCCGAACTCTCGGCAATGGCGCGCACCGCCTCGGGCGGTGTCTGCGTCTTGGGCCTGGCTTGCTTCGGTGCAAACTCGGAAACGTCAAAGTCGGCGCCGCCCTCGAAAATACTGGCCCGTTCAGACATCATGCCACCGCCGCAGTTTCCGCAGACTCCGTGTCGATCCCGCGGAGGAGCGACACAACCTCTCCGGCATAAGCTCTCGCGTTTACGACCGCCGCTGTGAGATTGCTGACATGTCGCGGATCGAGGGATTCGAGCGTGCCGCCGAATGAAAATAGCGCGCGATAGGCTTCACGCTCATGGATCTGCGTCTGAAACGCCCTTATACCGTGTTTCTGAAACTCGGCCTGGATGTGCTGCAAGGTGCGGGGTCTGATGGCGGAGCTTGTGCGCGTGAACAAGATCGCGTAGGGGATCTTCTTGTGGAATGCCTTTTCCTGCTGCCGGATGAGCCGGATCGCCTTTGTGGCTTCCGCCGCGTCCAGCTGGGAGCCCTGGGTAGGGATGATTACGAGGTCGGCGCGACTGATAGCGTAGGCGACCATCATGGAAGCGGTGCCCTCAAGATCGACGACGACGAAGGGGGCCTTTTGGGCCGCATTGTCGATCTCGTCGATGATGGTGGATTCGGAGATGTCGGCGACGACGGTGACATTCTCCGGGCACCCTGCCCTCCTCGCCCATTGTGAAACAGGCTTATTGGGGTCGGCGTCGATGATCGTCACAGCCGCGCCCTTGAGGGCCAGTTCCGTGGCAAGAATGACGGCTGATGTGGATTTACCTGCCCCGCCCTTGGGGCTTGCGAAGACGATGACTGGCATGTGTTGACCCGGTCGGGTTGAAGAGGATGAAAGGAACTGCGAGGAAGGCTACGCGACTACCTTCACCGTAGCCGATAGCTTTCTGTCAGTCAACGGGTGGCTTCCTGTTATCCGATGGCTTTCAGATAGCTACTTGGTAGCTACCTTGTTGCCGGCTTCCGGATTGGTATCGGATTGGTATCCGGTAGCTACCAGGTTGCTACTCGTCCTCACCGGGCTCGCGCCGCTCACGTTCCAGTCCCATGGCTTGCATGTTCACGAGCCGGAGTTCGTCAAGCGTGCGAATGGCATTTTCGTATTCGCTCAGGGCGCTGGCGAGGGTGCCCTCGACCCGGTCGCCGGGTCGTCCGGCATTCAGGTGCTTGGCGATCTGGTTGAGGTTCGATCCGATCTTTCCGAACTCGGCGATCAGGTCGGAGAACGCTTTGAGCTGCTGGACGAGGACATCGCGGTCGGCGAGGCGAGGGGGCGTGTAGCCGAGGACGGCGGCCCTGAAAAGGGCGCCCATGCCGCCCATGGTCCTGGCCTTCTCTTCCGCCCGCATCTTTTCCTCCGGCGTAACGCGGGCGCGAATGATCTCGTGGCGGCGGCGCTTGTTGCTGCGGCTCACGGGAGCCCCCGGCAGGGCGCGCATCCAATCCGCGCAGGGTTGGTCAGGGGCACCGGGGCGGAACGCCGCCGGTTCGTGGGGCCGGGGCGCGAAAGCCCCGCTGCGGGTCCATGGCGGCACACGCCTGGTCGATGGGGGGCCGGGGGGAGAGCGAAGTCTTCCCCGGTCAGGAGGGACGGGGAGGGCACGAAGGCCCTACCGGCGGGGTACACGGGGCGGAGACCCTGGGCCGGGGGGATCGTCAACGGGGGGTGGAATAACCCCCCTGACCAAGGTGAGCGAACGTCAGGGAGCGGCTGTGGCGGTGCCACCGCCACACACCTTGCGGCAAGTATCGCGGCGCAGCTTCCGCCAGCGCTGCCGAAGCTTTTTTCTGCTCTTCCCACGTATCTGCGAACATTGATCATGAGCGCCATCCTCGCTCCTATGCAACAGGAAATTGCCAGCATGTCACTCATTGATCAATCCCTATGCGATAATCGTCCGACATACGGATGGATGCATGACCATGCGCATTGCCACAGCGTCATGGGCCGACCCGGCCGAAGTCGAGCAGGCATACGCTACGGCGAAGGCACGGTATGGCTGGGGCGCTCCGCCAGTGAGAACCAGGTTCCGCTCGGCTACCGCGATGACCGCCATGTCTGCCTGGTCAGCGGATCGCGGGGCGGCAAGGGCACGACCTCAATCGTTAACAACTCTGATCCTCTGGCCGGGCTCGCTCTGCGTCGTCGATCCCAAGGGCGAAAACGCCACGATCACGGCCGCCAGCCGGGGCGCGGGTTCGACGCACTGCAAGGGCACTCGGCCAGACGGTCCAGGTTCTCGACCCGTTCAAGTCCGCCCAGGTCGACGATGCCCTCCGGGGCCGGTTCAATCCCGCTCGATGCCCTCGACCCTGACAACGAGGAAACCATCGACGAAGCGGGGCGGATCGCCGACGCCATCGTCGTCATCCACGAGGGCGGCACGAACGATCCGTTCTGGGACGAATCCGCCCGGGCGATGGTCAAGGGCCTGCTCCTGCACGTCCTGACCGCGCCCCAATACGAAGGGCGCCGCAACCTGATTACCGTGCGCAAACTGATCACGCGGGGCGACTGGGAATCGGTCGAGGCGCTGCGGGAGGCGGGCGAGAAGGATATTCCCCCGGCGCACGGGCTGCTGTGGACGGGGCTGGCGAACAACCCGGCTTTCGACGGGCTGGTCGCCGGCATCGGCGACTCCTTCACCAACATGCTGTGAATTCGCCCAAGCAGTACGAAAGCGTCCTGCAGGTGGCAAACCGGAACACGGAATTCATCGACAGCCCGGCGATGCAGCGCTGCCTTGAGGCGTCGGATTTCCAGCTGTCGGAGCTGAAGACGCGCCCCGAGGGGCTGAGCCTTTACCTGTGCCTGCCGCAGCGCTACATGAGCACGCATTACCGGTGGCTGCGGATGATGATCGCCCTGACCGTCACGGAAATGGAGAAGGTGAGGGGCCGCCCGGCAACCGGCCATCCGGTCCTGATGGTGCTCGATGAATTCGCGGGGCTGAAGCGGATGGAGGTCATCGAGAACGCCGTCGCGCAGATCGCCGGGTACGGCGTCAAGCTGTTCTTCGTCCTGCAGAGCCTTGAGCAGCTCAAGGCGGTCTACAAGGACAACTGGGAAACCTTCCTCGCCAATTCCGGGCTGAAGATGTTTTTCAATCTCGAGGATCATTTCTCGCGCGACTACGTCTCCAAGCTGATCGGCGAAACCGAAGTCATCCGCGAGGTGCGGTCGGCGAGCGACAGCACGTCCGAATCCGAAAGCCTTTCGCACAGCACGACTGTCGCGAGTCGGAAACGCGGGGCCGGTCGTCCTCCGACGGGACGTCGATCACGGTCACAGCGATCCGGGACCGAGCAGCTCGGTCAGCAAATCGAAGGGCAAGAGCTGGACCTGGTCAGAGAGCCACAACTGGACGCCCGGCGGTTCTCTGGCGCAGTTATGAGCACGGGGGAAACGAAGGCAAGAGCGAGAGCCTCTCAACCGGAAATCGAGGGCTGGACACGCGAGGGTGTTTCGCACAGCACTCGCGCTCGCGCACCGACGGCACCTCGGAGAGCTGGACGACAGGACGTAGCGAAACGGAAGGAACAACGCCGGCACCTCGAAATCCCGCACGGCAGGGACGAGCGAGACCATCCAAAAACGCGCCCTGGTAACGCCCGACGAAATCGGCCAGTTCTTCGCCCGCATCGATGACCGCGCGCATCGCGCCTATCCCGGACTGGCCCTGGTCGTCATTTCCGGGGCGCGCCGGTGGCGCTGCGGCGCGTGAACTACTACGAGGATTTCCAGTTCATCGGGCTGTTCGATCCGCACCCGGACTACGGCCTCGCTCAACCTCAGACGATGCGTGTGACGGGAGAACCATGCAAGGATCTGGGGTGGCTCGTAACACACCAAATGATAAGACTCAAGCTGGAGGGTTGGTTTCAGAAAGCGGGCAGCATCGTTGCGGGCGGCACACCGATAGCCTCGTTTGTCGGGGGCGACGGGAGCGAGAGAGTGGCGAAGCTTCTAGCGGCCCGTTCGGGTCGATTCACAGCGCTGAGCAACGATTTTTCGGAGGGTCCTTTGTATCAGATTGAATATTTCGAAGGCAGCGGACCCTCATTCGATCCCTTCGTGGACCTGCGGCGCTTTGCGGAGAATATTCAGGGGGGCCTTAAGAGTTCATGCAAGGAAATTGAAGTCAAGCGAATGATGGTGCGATGGGGCGTATGGATACCAGGCCTAATCGCGGCTCTGCTGCTGTTCGCTGTCGCCAACGGGTCGGGCGTGGCCTTGTTCTTTTTCCTGCTTTTAGGGGGAACCGCGATAGGGATGGGGGTCTGGTCTTCGCGTCTCAGTGCCAAAATTCGGATGCATAACGTTTCGACGAAGCTCGCCACGACGCAGCTTTACGAGTCGTACAGGAAGCGCTGACCGCCCTAGCGCTCACGATCCTGCTCGTGATCCCGCGTCTGGGACGTCTTCTGGGCCTCATGAAGCTCTCGCAGCTTTTGTGCCCTTTCGAGCGCGGCGGCGCGTTCCTTTTGCACTTTGGCATCGGAGGCTTCGCGATCTGGGCCCTCTCGCATGGCGCCCTGGGGGTGTGGACGCGGGGCCGGCGCATCCTCCTTCACCATTTGTGAGCCCTGCTGCGCGCCGCCTTTAGCTTGCTCCGTCTGACGCGATTGCTCAAGCGCCTGGCTGTCTTGTGCGCGGTTGAATTGCTCTTTCAGGCTGCGCGCGCGATCGAGGGCACTTTCCTGCTCGATGAGGCCTTCCACGCTCTTGGCATGCGACGTTGTCCGCTGCTGCTGATCGTCCGCCATAAGGACGACCGGATCATAACACGCTGCGGCGTGTTATGAGGATTTGCTGTCACGTATCTTTCGGATCAGCCGTCGTTGGCGAGGTCACGGATGTAGTCGGAAGAATACGGAACGCCTAGGCCAAGAAACAGCGACAGATTACGGCGGAGGGTCTCTTCGAACGGATCATCCGGGTATAGCTTGTCTTCCTGCGCTGCTTCGAATGCGAGCCGGACGATTTGCGCCGAAGTGAGCACGACATCCTCGCGGTCGAAACGGTCCAGTGTGGCCCATTTCCATCTCGGGAGAGTGATGTGCCGTGTGAGGCCGTCGGGAAATCTAAGCAGCCGGGTGAGCGGTGTCTTCGCCGCCCGCCGCGAATCTCGTAATCCCTTCAACGTGATGATCATCTCAGGCATGCGCCACTCCTATCGGCATTTTGTCATAACTTTCTTTAAACTTCGTTAAGGCCTTAGAGGCGGGACGCAGAGCTCGTCCCGCCTCTTGCCGCCCCTCATTCGTCGCCGCCGTTGTTGACGAGATGCAGGGCGTCGTAAGCGGCGAGGGCGACCTTGGCCAGTTCCAGAAGCTCCGGGCCGCTGTAGCTGTCCGAGTTGTGCCACTTGCCTTCGGCGTCCTTGTAGCTGCGCTGGACCGTTACGGATGTGCGCGTCTTGCCGTCCTTCGTG
>CAWCBG010000010.1:0-116404 GCA_963793845.1 uncultured Acidobacteriaceae bacterium | reverse complement strand
AACACCGAAGAGTCGCCTTCGCTTGCAGTTTTCGTAGCGTCTCTACTCTCGAATTCGAAGTCTGCGCCGCCAGCCAGGAGATACCGCTTGACAAATGTCTGCAGTTCTCGGAAATACTCTCTAAGCCAGGAATGAGCCTGGCACACTTCCAGCACGGCCGCGGAAAATGTGCGAGGCGCAATATCATATTGCCTGGCAAAATGACGCATGAAATAGTGCATGAGGAGTGGCACTTCTTCGCGTCGCTCACGCAGGGGAGGAACGTGCATGGTGTACGCGCTGAGCCGATAGCACAAGTCTTCACGCAGCTTCTTGGTGGAGACGGCCGGTTCAATGTTTGTAGCACTAGCGGCCAAAATGCGCACGTCAACCGGGACTATTGCCCCACTGCCGGGTCTCGCAAATATCTTGTTCTGCAACAGATGCAGAAGCTTGGCCTGTAACACCATTGGCATTTCTGTGATTTCATCAAGACAGATTGTGCCTTTATTACATAACTCCAGCTTGCCGGCCTTTACTTGTGAGCGTCCGTTGCCTTCTCGTTCGTACCCAAACAATTCACTTTCCAAGAGCTCGCACGGAAGTGCCGCACAATTCACTGCTGCAAACGCAAAACCCGACCTAACGGAAAGTTGATGAACCAAACGGCCGACGGTGCGCTTGCCGCTTCCATTCTCGCCGAGAATCAGTATGGGGGAATCGCTCGCGGCCAGCGATCCAGCCTGAGCGCGAAGGCGGCGCATGACCGGAGAAGCCCCAACGAAATAAGCTCTCGCGATCGATTCGTTCGACGTCGTCGCTCCGTGATGTCCGGGTCCAGATTGTCATCGCTCGCGAAAAGGTGCCGCCTTATGACTCCCTCAAATGCCGGGTTGTCCACTGGCCTGAACAGGCAGTCTCTGGCTCCAAGGCGAATCGCTTCTTGTTGCTTGGGCGTGTCATCCGGTTCACAATTTAGAATCACGGGAAGTTCGGGACAAATGCGACGCAGCCAGCGCAAGAAGTGCAGCCCATCGACATCCCCACGTGGCACATCCAATATCACGAGTACTGGGGCGACACCTGATTCCACGGATTCAATAGCCCCCCACCCGCTCGTTGCGCTCTCTATCCCCCAGGAGTTCGCTTGCCCCATTGAGGAGATCGGACCCAAGACAGCGGATTCCCGGCTTACGACCAGTAACCGAATGGTCGGGGTTGAGTTGGCGTCCACGATTGTTTTTTTCTTAACGGCCCGAAAAGGGGGCCACGGCTCCGAAAAGTCTAGATCGGTTCGACGTCGTATCCTTCCAGACGCACGCTCAGAGACCTTTGAATTGCATCCAGTGATATCACTAACGCACTTGCTCCGTTGCGAGAAACGAGAGTTCCTTCCACACCACTCAACGCTCCACTTCGAACTCGAACACGTTGTCCAATTTTGAGGAAAGGGTATGTTGAGTAAGGCAGTTCGTTTCTAGCAGCGTGCGGACAGCGCAAATCTGTTCCTCAGGAATCGCAATCCCCTGCCCCCGATCCCCAACGAACCTCACCACGCCGTCTATACGAAGTACCCGAAGCTTTTCATCATTCTTGGGCACCAGTTTTACGAACACATAACAGCTGAACAACGGCAGCTCCACCGTTTTTCGCCTGTCTCTCCAGTGGTGCACTTCTCTTACCAGGGGCAAGAAGGTTGTCAGCCCCTTATCGCAAACCTGCTTTGCAACTGCTTTCTCGTGCTTGGCCCGGGTATGCACGGCGAACCATTTCTCTTCCGCCGCATCGGCGGTGACAGAGGCGGCCAAAAACGATCCGTTAAGGCTCGAAGGATTTTCGATGCTGTTCATAGCTTCGCCCTCTGAGTCACATGCGGCTTGGACCACCTGGATCGCGTATTGCGCTGGCGTCTAATCAGAGTTCTGCGGGATAACCCGCCCAGAACAGCAAAGATCGAACGTCATTCTGCGACGTCCATCTCCCTCAGATCTACAACGCTGTCTATTTCGTCTTGTCTGACGTGGGTGGACTGTAACCGCGGATGCAGAGGGTTGCAAGAGGCATGCAGTCTCCGCGAACCTTTTCCGTGTCGCAGACGAGAGAAGTATCTCTCAACCGGGTAAATTTGACTCAGAGAAGCTTTCCTCCTGCTCATACCCGTGTCGAAGCGGATACCAATACTATAATCAACAGCTTACGCAAGGCGGAAGTTCAGGCACTCTGTAGTCGAAAGGAATCACCACTTGCGTGCAGCGCAAAGAACACCATCTGTGTGCAAGCCTTCGACACCAAAGATCGTCTTGTGGGATGAACAGAACTTGCTCTATTGTATGTGTACCGAGAAGCTCTTGAAAGTAGCCCACGCGGCAGTCGCGACTGGCCGAAAGATTTATGTCGCGAGGGCTGAGCTTCCCGAATCCTTGCCTCCTAGGTTCGATTGGAGCAACCGATGCATCGCGACGCCACTTCTGCCTTGATTCGTGTGCTTGTGTGCGATAGCACACCAGTACACACCGGGCTGCTTGCCGACATGTTGAAGAGGGACGGCAGGCTGCATGTCACAACTTCGACCTCGGGTTCCGAAGGTCTGACCTCACGTCCCGGCTTCTATGATGTGGACGTTCTCCTGATCAGTTCCTCCTTGGACGACCAACCGGGTCGCGGTTTCGAAATCCTTCGCGGCTTGCGTTCGGCGAATCCTGATCTGCGCGCCATTATGCTGTTGGGCGCCCCGAAAGGCAATTTGATCCTGGAGGCCTTTCGCGCTGGTGCCCGGGGCGTGTTCAGCACGCACACATCGGTCGAGACGTTGAACAAATGCATACACAAGGTGTTCGAGGGACAGATCTGGGCCAATAATCAGCAAATAGCAACCTTGGTGGAGGCGTTGGCGTCCTCGCATCACATCCGGGCGGTGGATGCGCGAGGTCTGGATCTCCTCTCAAAACGTGAATTGGAAGTGGTTTCCCGAGCAGCGCAAGGGATGTCGAATCGAGAGATTGCCGAACAGCTCCATCTCAGCCAACACACGGTTAAGAATTCCCTATTTCGGATCTTCGATAAAGTGGGTGTTTCGAACCGGGTGGAACTGCTCTTCATGACTCTAAGCCATGAAGCCTTCGCACAGTCGGCACTCAAGTACTTAGCGGACGACAAGGGCTATCTGAGCCTGCGGGACGAAGCCAACTTGCTTGCGTGTCAGAACGCTGCCGATCAGGGCGTGCTAATGGCGCAGGTGGCGCTTGCCCAGTTCTATTCGACGCGTCCACACGAACGTCAGCGATACGCTGAATGCCTACATGTGGTATTCGATCGCGAGCGATCACATAGAGCGATTCTATAAGGACGTGACCAAGAAACTGACGATGGATCAAATTCTGCAAGCAGAGGAAATGGTCGCCGAAAGGCGTGGCAGAAAAGGGGGAGACTCTCGCCAAACTACATCGCCCGTCGGCGCCACGCGTCGTGGGGGCAACGACAAAGTTCTTCAATCGAAGACGTCGAGACGGACAAAATCCGACCTGGAACCGATGGCCACGCCAGCGTGAATCCATCTTGACGCCTGATGGGGTATTTCCCGGCGTAAGTCTACTGGTCTTTTGGTGCAGAGTGCAGAGGAGACTCAGGCTGGAAAGCTTGCAGCCCTGCGACGCGAGTAGAGAATGGCTCCAAAGCATGAGAACGATGCCAGAAGCAGGTATGCCAGGGCGGACCCGCCCTCAGGTACTAGTTCAAAGAATTCCTGCTCAGCGCAACTGCCAGGTTGACCGCAGTTCAGAGTGGGTGTAAGAATTAGAAAGTTCGAGTAGTCGCCGCTTCCGTAATTCTGCTGTGCGGCATACAAGAGACTTCCCGAAGATGCGTTAGTACTCGTGCAATTGTTCCCGAAAACGGCATTGCAAGCGGCAGTATCATTGTAGTTCTTTAACCAGCTCAAAACGTCAGTCGGATCGAATGTTGCCCAAATAGCATACGAGTAGTAACCTTGCTTGACGCCAGTCTGGCCGAGCATACCCAGAGTTAACCAGGCCGCCTCCTTGTAAAGCGTCGCCGCCCCAGGACCCCACAAGGTATTGTTCAGGTTGCTAAAGGTATTTATTGTATAGTTCGCAGCGTTATAATTGGATTCGTCCCTGAAATCGTCGCAAATGATCTGCGTATTGGTTTGCGTCACCGTGTTTGTCGCGCTGTAAGCACCAACGTATATACCATCGAGGACGTTATTGGACGGGGGGTCATTTATCTGCAAATTGACAGAAGACGCGAGGGCCAAGCTCGCGCAACTCAGCAACAGCGCCATTGCCAGACTGCGACACATCCTCACCGCCAACCTCATCTCGGCCATATCAACCACGCGTCTCACCACCCCACGAAGAGTCTTTCCGTCGGAAAGAGACCGCGCCACAAAGCAGCTTCCCGGTAGATTGGACGTGGGAGCAGTTTCCTGTCAAGAATGATAATTTTTGCAGTCTATTGCAAACATTTGCAAGGCGACCTAAGCCATGGCGCAACAATCACTTAGCGACAATGCCAGTCGGTCAGGAATTGCCGAAGAGCGGCGTTGCCGATGGCTCGATGTTCAAGCCGAGGCGATTCTCCGCCGAAGTCGACAATGGAAAATATATCGACGCGCTCCGATACTCTTACCGACCAGATCGAAAGACGACACGTCTCAGAGTCCTGGAATTCACGTTCCTCCGCGTTCCGATCTCTATCGCTACTTCTTGCTCACCGGATCAGGGTTGCGATATTCTTCGATGTTATCGCTAAGTATTCTCTGGCGTGGGAGCCGCGAATGAGCAATAGCGTCGCTGTTTGTCTCACTCTATCTCTGGCCTTTGCCGCCAGTGTCTTCACTGCTTGCTCTCATGACCAGAACGTTAGAAAACAGCAGTATTTGCAGAGCGGGCAACACTATATTCAGCAACACAAGTACCCAGAAGCGGAGATCGAACTAGCTAACGCGATAAAGCTCGACCAATATTATTCCGATGCCCACTACCAGTTGGCGCAGGTCTATCTTAGAACACAACGATGGTCCAAAGCCTACCATGAGCTTTCACGGACGGTCGAGCTGCAGCCCGATAATTACCCGGCTCGCGACGATCTAGCCCGGCTGCTGATTTCTACAGGTGACCTGAATGGCGCGAAGGCGCAGGTGGATCTCCTGCTCCAGAAGTGGCCGAACAGCCCTCTAACCCATTCCGTCAACGCAGAGCTGTTAGCTGCCCAGGCGAATTTCTCTCAGGCGATCGCGGAAATGCAGAGGGCGATCGCGATTGATCCGGCCGACGCAGATTTGTATCTAAAGGTTGCGCTGATGCAGATGAAAGCGAATCTGCCGGACGCGGCTGAGACAAGCTTCAAAAGGGCCGCAGAACTCGCTCCGACTGCAATGGATGCTAGCCTTATGCTGGGCACGTATTACCAGTTACGAACTCAGTACGATCTCGCAGAAAAGGCTTTTCGTCACGCGATCGAGGTCGACCCGACGAGTCTTGAAGCGTGCTCTTCGCTCGCAGGTTTGTATCTCACCGAGCACAAGAGTCGCCAAGCCGAAGAATTGCTAAAACAGTTCAAACAGGACTTTCCAAATAATCCGGTTGGCTACCGTATGCTGGGCGACTTTTACTTCAAGACAGGCGAACTAAGCAAGGCTGTCGAGGAATATGGGGCTCTCACCCAAGCGAACCCTAAGGATCTTGAGACGAAGAAGAATTACCTGCAGCTTCTTCTACTAAACAATCGCCTTGAAGAGGCACGCAGAGTCGATGATGAACTCCTCAAGGCGAGCCCAGGCGATAGTGAAGCGCTGGTGTATCGGGGCCAGCTGGAGACGTTGTCCGGAGACCTGGATGGTGCTTCCCGAACCTTGCAGGCAGTCTTGAGAAGCGACCCCAATAATGCGTCGGCGCACTACCACCTGGGAGTCGCTTTCCGACAAATGGGCGATCTCTCCGGCGCTGAAAGCGAATGGAGGGAGGCAGTCCGCCTTCGCCCCGATATGTTCGACGCCCAGCGCTCCTTGGCTCTGTTGGCGATGCGCAATGGAAACATGGATACGCTCCTTCAAACGGCGACGCAAATGATCAAGCTGCAGCCTGCTTCGCCTGATGGTTACGCGCTTCGCGCCGTTTCTGAAATTAATCGCCGCCAGTTTGCATCGGCTGAAGCGGATGCTCGAATGGCCATTCAGGTCAGCCCACAAAGTCAGCTGGGATTTGTTCAGCTCGGAAACCTGAAATATATTCAAAAGCAATATCCTGAAGCAACCCAAGCCTACAGGGAGGCTCTTGGACGTGACCCTAATTCCAACGACGCACTTCGCGGCCTGATGAACACATACCTAATCCAGAATCGGGCCGAAGAGGCTTTGGCAGCTGTCAACTTTCAAATAACGAAAGTCCCCAACAACAGCGGCTTCTATGACTTGCTTGGCACCGTCCTTCTGCGGAACAAGAAGGACCTAAACGCCGCCGAAACAGCTTTGAGAAGAGCTGTAGAACTTGACAAGGATAATACCGACGCCGTGATCAAACTAGGGCAAGCACAAGCCCAGAACGGAGGGGCGGAGATGGCGCTTGCCACCTATTTGCAGGCTATCAGGGATCATCCAAGTGTTCCCGATTTTTATCTCCTACTGGGACAACTATACGAATCCAAGCAGGATCCGAGCAAGGCTCTCGATGCCTATCGGAAGACTCTGGAGCTGCGGCCAGGCGATCCGCTCGCTTCGAAGAATCTTGCGAATGTTCTGTTACAGAATGGCGGCAGTTTAGATGAGGCGCTGACGCTGGCTCAAACGGCGCGCCACGGTATGCCCAATTCGTCCTCCGCTGCCGATACATTGGCCTGGGTTTTCTATCAAAAAGGATCCTACCGGTCCGCCGCGAGCCTCCTGCAGGAAGCTCTCAAACTGCAGTCGAAGAACAACGAGCCAGACAGTCCTGATATTCATTATCATCTAGGAATGGCTTATCAAAAGCTGGAACAGCCCGCGCTCGCGCGCCAGCAACTGGAACGGGTGTTGAAGATCGACCCGAACTATGGCGAAGCGGCGCAGGTCAGGAGACAGCTCGGCAGCCTGAAGTCCTGACGAACAGTCGTCCGGCTGAGAAGCCTTATAATGGAGCTGGCGCGACCAGGTTCCGCAGAGAGTCACACCGCGGAACAACACACTCAGCCAGCGTGGGACAAAATATTTGATCCTCGCCAAGCAATCCTTCCTTGCGTCGAAGGTTCGCAATGTCATCGTCTCGCGCTGGGCGATTCCCGCCATCTGCCTGATAGTGTTATCTGGGATTCTGGTCGCTGCCCTTTGGCCATTTCACTCCCCGCAAAACCAAGTGACCTGGGCGGGCAACGAAAATGCTCTCCACTTCGGTCGCTATAGCACCGCCCTGAGTTCCGGCACATTGGCGCTGACAACCCCTGACAGGCCTTCCTTTAGTGTTGAACTATGGATCGAGCCCGACCTCACTTGGACTACCGGGACAATCCTTTCGTTCTATAGGTCGTCGAATAACACTCTGCTCTCTGTGCGCCAGAACTACACTGACCTTGTGCTGCAATATAGCGATAAGAGCCGAGTTGCAGAAGTGTCCGTAGACGACGTCTTCCGAAAGCCCCGGGCGTTTGTAGCCATTACTTCAAATGCACAGCACACCGCAGTTTATATTGACGGGCAACTGGCTCAACAGGCAACGTCGTTCTGGCCCGCGTCTGGAAATCTATCGGCACAATTAGTACTCGGCGACTCGCCTTTGCGTAGCACTAGCTGGCGTGGTCAGCTGCGAGGACTGGCCATTTACAAGTGCGAACTCACCTCGGCTCAGGTTGCTCGCGACTACTCGGCCTGGGCAGAAGGCCAAGCGTCTCTCCTGGACGAAAATACTAACATTCTTGCACTCTACTTGTTCGATGAGCATACAGGGAAAATCATCCGTGACCGGATCAAGCCTGGAATAGATCTTTATATTCCGAGACGCTATCGGGTTGTTGACCACCTCTTGTTCGAGCCTCCGTGGAGTGAATTTCGGACACAGAGTAATTATCTGAAGGATGGCCTACTCAATGTTGCAGGTTTCGTTCCTTTGGGTTACGTCCTTAGTCTCTACTTTATAGGAGTCCGGAAAGCAAAGTGGTCGGAACTGGGCATCATCCTGTTCGGAGCTTGCGTTAGCTTCACGATTGAACTCGTCCAGGCATATCTTCCTACTCGATATTCCGGTATCACCGATATCGTCACAAATACCCTGGGCACCGCCGTCGGGGTTGCGCTTTATCGTTTTACCGCCGCTCCGCTGGCAAGACTTAAAGCTATATATCTCCGTCGGTAGTTGAATGCTATGTCATCCTTTTATCCCCGGGGTTCCGATGTCACGGAACGGTGGCTGACGCCTGATTCGAGTAAACGCTTTCACGGCCCTGCGAGTCGACAGCAGTAGTCACGTAGTAATACGTAAGTCCACTCTGTACCGCTTGATCAGAATAGCTAGTCGAAGTAATCAAGCTGCTGTTGAGCTTGGTGTATTGTCCGTTGATGCTGGTGGAGCGATATGCGTTGTAGCCGACAACTTGGGATATGCTTGCAGTCCAGGATAGTGCAACCCAGTGCTGCTGGGCGGTCACCGTCAGGCTGGTAGAGCCGCTGATCGATCCCGAAGTGGCCGTGATCGTCGTGCTGCCGGCCGCCACTCCCGTCGCCAAGCCTCCGCTGCTGATGGTCGCTACCGACGTAGCACTCGAAGTCCAGGTTACCGAACTGGTCAGGTTCTGATGACTGCCGTCACTGTAGGTTCCCGTGGCCGTGAACTGCTGCTGCGTGCCCGCGGCGATCGACGCGTTGGCCGGCGTTACCGCTATCGAAACCAGCGTCGCAGGAGTCACGGTCAGGTTGGTCGAACCGCTGATCGATCCCGAAGTCGCCTTGATCGTCGTACTGCCTGCCGCCACTCCCGTCGCCAGACCGCCGCTGCTGATGGTCGCTACTGACGTAGCACTCGAAGTCCAGGTTGCCGAACTGGTCAGGTTCTGATGACTGCCGTCGCTGTAGGTTCCCGTGGCCGTGAACTGCTGCTGCGTCCCAGCCGCGATCGACGGGTTGGCCGGCGTCACCGCTATCGAAACCAGCGTCGCAGAAATCACCGTCAGGCTGGTGGAGCCACTGATTGAGCGAGAAGTCGCCTTAATCGTCGTGCTCCCTGCCGCCACTCCCGTCGCCAGACCGCCGCTGCTGATGGTCGCTACTGACGTAGCACTCGAAGTCCAGGTTGCCGAACTGGTCAGGTTCTGATGGCTGCCGTCGCTGTAGGTTCCCGTGGCCGTGTACTGCTGTTGCGTGCCCGCCGCGATCGACGCGTTGGCCGGCGTCACCGCAATCGAAACCAGCGTCGCAGAAATCACCGTCAGGCTGGTAGAGCCACTGATTGAGCCTGAAGACGCCTTAATCGTCGTGCTGCCGGCGGCTACTCCCGTCGCCAGGCCGCCGCTGCTGATGGTCGCTACTGACGTAGCACTCGAAGTCCAGGTTGCCGAACTGGTCAGGTTCTGATGGCTGCCGTCGCTGTAGGTTCCCGTGGCCGTGTACTGCTGTTGCGTGCCCGCCGCGATCGACGCATTGGCCGGCGTCACCGCTATCGAAACCAGCGTCGCCGGAGTCACCGTCAGGCTGGTTGAACCGCTGATCGATCCCGAAGTCGCCAGAATCGTCGTGCTGCCCGCCGCCACCCCGGAAGCCACGCCAATGCTTGTGATGGTCGCAACCGACGTGGCACTCGAAGTCCAGGTTGCCGAAGTCGTCAGATCGAGATGGCTGCCATCGCTATACGTTCCCGTGGCCGTGTACTGCTGTTGCGTGCCCGCCGCGATCGACGCATTGGCCGGCGTCACCGCTATCGAAACCAGCGTCGGCGGAGTCACCGTCAGGGTGGTTGAACCGCTGATCGATCCCGAAGTCGCCAGAATCGTCGTGCTGCCTGCCGCCACCCCGGAAGCCACGCCAATGCTTGTAATGGTCGCTACCGACGTGGCACTCGAACTCCAGGTTGCCGAAGTCGTCAGATCGAGATGGCTGCCATCGCTATACGTCCCCGTGGCTGTGAACGGCTGTTGCGTACCCGCCGCAATCGATGGGTTTCCTGGCGTCACGCCCACCGAAACCAGGGATGGACCCGGGGTTGGCCGAAAGGCAGCCATCATGTCGGTAAAGGAATCGCTGGGCCAGGTGAAGTTGCCGGCTGTCGCTGTAGCCGTAGTTTGTATCCAATATTCCGGCCACCACTGCGTAAGAGCGGCGCCATCGATGGCCTGGTAGTTAACGCCAGGGGTGGGCGTGCCGGCAGTGAGCAAGCCCACGGCAGCAATCACCAACTCGCCGTTAACCGCAGGCGTCCTGCTTAAACCGGTGTTGGGATTGGCGGTCGCTACCGCATCTTGTAACTGACTGAACCCTGGATCCAGCGAGTTTGAAGTCGCCACCCCTTTCCACGCCTGGCACGAGATAGCCGAGTGCGGATGCGACTGGGAAGTCGTAAGCGTAATCGTAGTGGGCGAACCCGCGACGTTCTCTTTGTAGTAAATGCCGTACCACTGGGTCATCGTGGTATTGAGGTGCACACCGACGGCCGCTGCATAACTCCCGTTCTGATTGTCGGCAACAGAGATCAGCGTATTGGGATCTTCAAACGATACTTCGCAGGCAATCAGGTCGCCCGCGCTCGGCGTTCCAATCGATACGGCGGCGGTATTGCTTGCGGAAAGACCATTGTCCTGCACCCCATGGACATTGCCATCTAAAGCGATGGGTTGACTGGTGACTGTCAGGGAGGTCGAGCCCTTGATCGAACCCAGAGCGGCCTGAATGGTCGTGCTGCCGGTGCCGACCGCCGTGGCTATGCCGCGGCTCTTGATGGTCGCTACCGACTGCGTACTGGAGGTCCATGTGGCCAGACTGGTCAGGTCCATGTGGCTGCCATCGCTGAACGTTCCGATGGACGTAAATTGCTGCTGGGCGCCGACCGTTATTGCGGAGTTAGCCGGTGTTACTGCTACTGAGACCAGAACAGCTAAGGTCGCCTTGGTTGTGGTTGACAACGCCAAGGTTGGCGCACTGTTGTAGATCCGCTGGATTTGTTCGGTCGTAAGCGCGCTGTTGTAAATACGCAGATCATCGACCGTGCCTGAGTTGAACTGGCTGATGCCCCCGCGGGAGAAGAAATAGAGCGGATTGTTGCCAAAATTGTTGGTGTTGGTCGAGGCCGAGGAACACCAGTTGACCGGTTGCAGGGCCCCGTCGACATATAACCTCAGCCCATTGGTGCCCGTCTGGCTCTTATCAAACACGACAGCGAGATGATGCCAGACTCCCGACGTTGGCTGACTATAGCAGTTAGCGGTAGTTCCAACGTTCCCTCGTAGAGCGACCTGAATTCCCTGGCAGGCATCGTCGTCCGGGAAGAATCCAAATCCCGTCGTGGAGTTGGTGGAGTCACTCGAGGCTTCAAACAGGACGTGCCCGCCACTTTTTGAGTAAGTCCGATTTGACCAAAACGCGACCGTGACGGCCTTCGTGCTGCTGAGATCGATGACAGGAATCGCGACATACTGCCCTTTGTCGGCGCTCGCGGCAACCGCGCCGCCGATTTTTCCCGGAACCCAGCTAGCTCCATTGACCAGTCTGGCTGGGGCGCCGTTTGGGGACGAGTCAGCAGCCGCCAAGCCGAGACTCTCATCGAAAGTCCAGTAATGGGATGGAATTTGAGCGTGCGCAGAAATTGCGATCAGAACCATGACCAGCAGGAGCCCAGCCGTTGGCCCTGCTGATGGGGCTTTTCGATGATCCATCTATGAGTGCTCCCAGGAGGCAGGCCTCACCGGCTCGCTTATGAAGAACTCTGAGACGGCTTATAGATGGTGTATAGGACACCACGTTAGCGTCTCAACCACTAAAGATTTTTCAGCTTAACCTTAGTAACCTGGGCAATGGTACTTTTGTGGCGTGCGGCTCTGAGAGCCGGTGTCGCAAATACCGCTTACTGCCAGCAAGTGGAAGCGAAACTCCATCTGGTGCCAGCGAAATGCTCCAAACGGCGGTATTCCGATGCGGCACAAAATTGGTGGCGGCGGTAGGACTCGAACCTACGACCTACGGATTATGAGACCGTCGCTCTAACCACCTGAGCTACACCGCCAACGGCCGTATGCGACGTTTGCCGCCGCGAGAGAGTGGCCAGCCAGCCACGCAGCAGACAAAGGCGCCTTGTGCCGGAAAACGCGTGCGCGTCGTCCGATCATACGAAAGGCTGGACGTGACTGCACGTCCAGCCAACCTTGATTTTAGAGTTCGGTTTACCCACTGTCAAACCTTTCCCAAAGAGCGTCCGCGTTCGGTGCACCGAACGCGCTGGACTCATTTCAAGTACGCCTTCACAATCTCAATCAGGTCGTCAGTCACTTCCGCGGACGGCTTGCGGTTGGCGATGTGGTCGCGGATATGGTCTTCCATCACCTCGGCCATCAGGCCATTGATGGCGCCGCGGCAGGCGGCCAGAAGTTGCAGCGTGCCGGCGCAGTCTTCCCGCGGATCGGCCAGGGTGCGTTCCACCGCTTCCACCTGGCCTTTGATCCTCTTCACGCGATTCAGCAGCTTCGCCCGTTCGCGGCTTACATCTTTCATGAGTCTCTTTCCTCCGGCGTGACCTTGTGATACTCTACCCCAGTATCCTATCACGGTACGGCATTCCGCAAGGAATATTTGCCGATGCTGCTCGGTTGCAAACAACCACGGACCGCAGTTGTAACACGCCTGTAACCGGAACCTGCAAGACTGCCCTGTTCCCGATCGAGAGCAGCCCCCGGGGCCGGGACTCTGCCGGATTGAATGATGTACGTTGCTGGCAAAACCCGTTATGGCTCCGGCACCACGGTGCCACCGCTGCGCCGTAGCTTCGACACTTGTCTCGCCATCGGGAGGCTGGCGCTGCTGGCTGGCCTGCTGGCCACGGCCAGTCACGGACAGGACGCCCCGCCCGAACCGCCGGCTGCGCCGCCCGCTCCCAATCCGAAGGCCACCTTCTTCGAGCACTCGGACACCGCGAAGTGGTGGATCTCCGGCCAGGCCAACTTTGTCTTCCAGGCGCATGGCGATTTCTACGCGCAGTACAGCGGTCCCAACAGCCTCAAGAACTACTCCGAACACGCCACTTCGCGCGTACTTACGCTGTTCACCGGATACGAATTCACCCGCAATACCATCGGCTACCTCGACGTGGAGGAGGCAGGCTGGGGCGGCATCAGCGGAGCGCTCGGTCTCGCCGGTTTCACCAATCTCGATGTCGTGCGCAATCCGACCATCGGCACCGCGCCTTATATCGCTCGCGCCATGATTGAGCAGATCATTCCGTTCTCCAGCGAGAAGATCGAGCTGGAACGGGCGGCACTCACGCTGCCCACGCAGGTTCCGGTGCGCCGGCTTGACATTCGCTTCGGCAAGTTCTCCCTGGCCGATTTCTTCGATCTCAACGTCGGCGGCACCGACAGCCACTACCAGTTTCTCAACTGGGTCATCGACAACAACGGAGCCTGGGACTACGCGGCCGACACGCGCGGCTACACCATTGGCGCGATCTTCGATTACGAAGACCGCAACTGGGGCCTGCGCTTCGCCGAGGTTCTCATGCCGAAGGTCGCCAACGGGCCCAATCTTGATGCCGACGTCGCCCGCGCCCGCGCCGAGAACATCGAACTCGAGTTGCGTCCCAAGCTGTTCAAGAACAAGGACACCACGCTGCGCTTCCTGAACTACGTCAACCACGCCAACATGGGCAACTACCAGCAGGCGGTGCAGCTTTATCTGGACCACGTCACGCCGACGCCGGACGTGACCGACACTCGCCAGCAGGGGACGATCAAGTACGGCTTCGGTTTCAACTTCGAGCAGGAGGTGTCGAGCGACATCTGGGCCTTCGGACGCTGGGGCTGGAACGAAGGCAATCACGAGTCGTTCGCCTACACCGAAGACAACGAAGGCGTCGAGGCCGGCGTTTACTCCAAGGGCACGCGCTGGAAGCGCAGCCTCGATCGCGCGGGCGCGGTGTTTGTGTCCAGCGGCTTGTCGAAAGCGCATTACACGTACCTCGGCTACGGCGGCCTGGGGTTCATCCTCGGCGACGGCGCCATCAGCTATGGGCGCGAGAACATCGAGGAAGCCTTCTACACCGCGCATGTCTGGCGCGGGTTGTTCCTGGCATTCGACATTCAGCACATCAACAATCCCGGCATGAACCAGGCGCGCGGCCCGGTGACGGTGCCAGGCCTGCGGGCCCACTTCGAGTTCTGAGGGGCACAGGTCGGTTGCTGTCGATTCCCCGTCGGCGGTTGTTCCATTTCTCTCGCCATTTCCATTTCTCTCGCCATTTCCATTTCTCTCGCCATTTCCATTTCTCTCGTCCTTTCTATTTCTCTCATCCTTCCGATTGGCGTTCGTCATTCCGACCGAGGACCGTCCGCGCTAGCGGAGGGTCCGAGTGGAGGAACCTGCTGTTTCTCCGCTCACTCCACCTCTTTTCAGGCTTGTCGTCCCGAATCCATTTCAAGGGCGGGGACCTGCGGTTCGGCGCGGTGGTGGCGTGATCTCCCCCTCCCCGTCCTACCACCTGAAATCAACAACTTAGCCAAAAATTCCCGGCAAAATCTTGAGCCCATGAGACTTACACGTAAATTCTTGAGCCGCAGGCAGTTAGGCATGTACCCGAAGCAAGAGCAGGCTCCTCCACTACGGGTTGAAGCCCTCCGGACGGAAGGTAGCCACCTTCGGCTGGCACCCCGGTGCAAAGAACCGGTCTGGCCGCCAGCGACGAGGACCACGCAATGCGAGCCGCCACCAGATAGGAGGCGCAGATGTCCACCTTGGGCACACCTCTGCCCATTGCGTTCCGCCGCTGCAATCGACGTCCCGGTCCGACCTGTCTTCCTTCCCCGCTACGTTTCACCTCCACTACGCCGGTTGCGCGCGGACTGCCGATCAGTCGCCCGCTTGCGCCTCGGCGCTGGCAGGCTGGCTTGCAGCCGCAGGCTGTTTCCTGGCCGATTGCGACATTCCATAGGCCTCCATCTCGGCGATCAGCCTGGATTGTTCTCCGAACTTTCCGCAGCGGATTTCTTCATTGCGCCGCGCCGCTTCCAGCACCCAACGCGCCCGATTGGCAGCCCCGTCCGCTGCGTTGGCTTCTTTCCACGCCAACGTGTTCAGTTGGCGCAACCGCCTCCGATACTCTGCGCGACCCTTGGTGCGGTCAATATCCTCCAGTTCGACATCCTCGGGAGAGACATGCTCCCGGCGGAAAGCGGGATCACGCCAGGGAGAGAATTGCACCTCGTGCGCCTCTGGCGCCGCGAGCGGGAAAGCCACTTCCGGCGGCACGCCGAGGTCGAGGGCTTGCGGCAGCGCGAAGTCTTCTTCGAAGCGCGCATACTCCTCGGCGCGCTCCTGGTCAGCGGCAGACTCGGTATTTTCGGCGGCGGCCATGGCGTGGCGCAGGTTGGACGAGGCCTGCTGCAATCCGTAGAGCAACAGCCCGGCGCGGCGCTCTTCCAGTTGGCCGGAGGCGAGCGCATCGAGCACCTGCATCAGCGCCACCTGTACCGAGTTCAGGTCTTCGAGTGCGGGGAACCGCAGGCGGTGTTCCTGCTGGTGCGCGAGTTCTTTCGCCATGCGCATGCGCCGGCCCAGCACCCGCAGGTGGAAGTAACAGTAGTCGCGTCCGCGCAAGGCGGGAGCGTGGCAGAAAACGCCGTCCTCTTTAATGTGACGGCAAGATGGAACAGACATAGATATACCCTCATGTTTGCGGGAAGCGCTTTTCGCTATTCGCCGTCAGCTGTCAGCAATCAGCTTTCAGGCTCTGTTCCGCGCTCAAACCGTTCCGCTGTCATCCTGTGCGAGGACCGCGCGAACAATCGCAGTCCGCGCCGAGAGACCTGCATTGGGCCGGTCGCGGTATAGAGTCAGCTTCGGCGAAGACGAAGCACTCCCGCTGCTTTCTCGAGGGTCTTGGTTGAGGAGCTACTAGCAACTAGCTAGCGGCTAGCAATTCTGTTTTCCCAGCCTGTCGCAAAAGCAGCAGAAGGATGGGGCACCGTTTTCCAAACCTGTCCCCGAAACGGACGAGGTATGGGCACCCGGCTGGGCACCCGTGGAGTTGTCATCACGAGCGGAGCGAGGGATCCGCTTTTTCTGCGACCCACGGAACAGCAGATTCCTCGCGCCTAAATCGGGCGCTCGTAATGACAAATCACGAACCCGTGGTGAAGTACAGCGACAACACCCCGCTAATTCGCCGGTGAGGGCGAGCCAGCGGTCGACCTACCACTCCACTCTTTCAGCGTAAGCACAGGCAATAGGAAATGTCAGTGATGTTAAGGAAAAGGGAAAATTACGAAAGTAACTAGGATGTCTCGGTGGTGCGCCGGTACTGTTACGGTGTGCGAAAAGACAAACGACCGACTGCACCTATGGCACTATGGCGTCCGTCTGAAATCCGCGCCCTACCCGTCTCCTTCTTTGGACTGGGTGGAGCGCTATCATTGGAATCTCATCGACAGGTCCGTGCCTTGCTCAAACTCGGCAGGATGAAGCCCCTATGCTAAACGTCACTAAGGGTCCTTCGACTGCGTTCGGCTGCGCCTCACTTCGCTCAGGATGACAACTTTGGGTTCCGACTGTGCGTCGCGCCACTCTGGCCCGCGCTGCGAAGGGCCGTGGTCGCACTGCCTTCGTTTTTTGTCGCAATCCAAAACAATTCCACAAAAACAAAACGGGCTGACGTGGTGCAGCAATTTCCGTCCATTGATCCATGCGATGGTGGTGGATAATGGGTGTTTTCATTGGGAGCGTGGCATGAAAATCAAATTCTCTCTTTGTGTCGCAGCATTCATGGCATTCACTGTCGCGGCCTTCGGGCAGGCCAAGGGTTCGACTACGCCTGCGCCGAATACTTCCACGGGGCCGGCATCCACCAGCGACGTAGGTAAGTACGCCAACTGGGATCAGTTGTCCAAGCAGGCGCAACCGGGAGACTTTCTTCAGGGGAAGGTCGCGGTACAGGGTGGCGAGCTGCCCTGGGAGCCGATCACCGTCAACGTCTTCTGCGACGGCAAGCCGCGTTTCACCACCAGCGCCGACGTAAAGGGCGAGTTCATGATTACCTCCACCAGCATCACCGGGCCCGGGCCGGTCAAGCCGGAAGCGCAGAAGAAGATGGCCATGCAATATATCGGCTGCCAGGTGCAGGCCGCACTGACCGGCTTTGAATCGAGCACCATCACCGTTCCCAACCGGGACATGACGGACAATCCGGATATCGGCACCATCACGCTAAGCGCTGAAGCCGGGGGGACGGGCGGCATGAGCAGTACCAGCCAGTCGGCGCCCAAGGACGCGGTGAAGAGCTACCAGAAGGCGCGCGCGGAGTGGCTTGATCAGAAGCCGGAGAAGGCGCAGAAGGATTTGCAGAAGGCGGTGCAGATCTATCCGCAGTATGCCGAGGCGTGGTATCAGCTGGGCAAGATCCAGCAGACAGCGGCGCCGCAGGATGCGTACAACTCGTTCTCGAAGGCGGTGGCCGCCGATCCGAAATTCGCGCTTGCGTACCAGCACCTGTCGAACCTGGCAGCGGTGCAAAAGAAGTGGCCGGAGCTGCTGGAGTACACCAACCACTTGCTGGAACTGGAGCCGAAGGGCACGCCGGAAATCTGGTATTACAATGCGCTGGCCAATACCAATCTGAAGAACGCCCAGGCCGCTGAGGCGAGCGCGCGTAAAGGTCTGGCGATGGACCCGCTGCACACTGAGCCCAATACGGAGCAGTTGCTGGCCGTGATTCTCGCAGGCCAAGGCAAGTATGCCGAGGCGCTGGAGCATCTGCGTAACTGCCTCACCTACCTTCCTCCCGGACCGAGCGCCGACTTGGTAAAGCGGCAGATCGCGCAGCTGGAGCAAGTGACGGCTGCGAAGTAGGGAAGGCTTGGGGTGCCCCATCCTTGTCCCCCGCTTTTGGGGACAGGGTGGGACGGACGGAGTAGGGTGACAGTTCGAAACGGCTGCTAGAATAATGGAGTAATGATCCTGCCGTTCGTCCGCGAAATCTTTGCGGACGTAGAAAAGTCTCCTGCTTTTGTGCGTGCAGTAGCCCAGGTCAAGGGTGGCGCGGGGCGTGTTCGTGTCTCCGGACTGACACCGACAGGCAAAGCCCTGTTTTACGCGCTGCTGCATCATGCCACCGGCAAGCCGCTGGTGATCGTGGTTCCTGACAATCGGACGGTGGAGGAACTGCTGCCGGTTGTGCGCTCGCTGGGTGAGTTGACGGGTGCGGTGGTTCCCGACGAAGTTGTGGGACTGCCTGCCTATGACGTGCTGCCCTTCGAGAATCAATCGCCGCATCCCGAGATTCAGGAAAACCGCGCCACTGCGCTGTGGAAGATTGCCACCGGAACAGCCAGCATCGTCATCACGCCGCTGGCTTCGACGGCCATGCGGCTGCACGGCGCCGATTTCTACGCCGATCTGGCGAAGGTGGTGCGACGCGGCGAAATGATCGATCCCGAGCGGCTGGTCGAGCACCTGCGCCTGGTGGGTTACAGCCAGGTCGATGTGGTCGAAATGCCGGGCGAGTTCGCGCATCGCGGCGGGCTGCTTGACGTGTATTCGCCGGAGTCGGATCGTCCGGTACGCATTGAGCTGTTCGGCGACGAAGTCGAGTCGGTGCGCAAGTTCGATCCCGCGACGCAACGCTCGGCGGCCTCGACCGACGATGTGGTGCTGCTGCCGCTCACCGAAACTCCGGTGGACGAAGAGACGTTAGCCGCGATCAATGCGCGGCTGTCGGGTCAGCGCGTGCAGGGCAACGAAGAGATCATCGAGCAGTCCGTGCGCGCGACTGGCGTGGCCGTCTTTCCCGGCTGGGAGCTCTATGCGCCGGTGGCGGGCGCGAGCCAGAGTTTCTTCGATCTGCTGCCGCGCACGACGGTGATTCTGGAAGAACCGGACGCGCTGGCGGCTTCGCAGGAAGTGTGGTGGACGCGGCTGAGCGAGACCCACGATCGCAGCCTCGTCGGCAACCTGGTGCGGCCCGAGGAGCTCTACCTGTCGCCCGAGCAGTGGCAGGCACAGTTGCAGAGTCTCGTGACTGTTGCGGTGGAGCAGCTCGGCATCGAGAGCTCCGATGGCGCGGAGCACCTGACCATGCAGACGCAGCCCACAACGCGCTTCCACGGCTCGGTCGCGGCGATGGCGGAAGAGGTAGGACGGCTCACCCACGACGGCAAGCGGGTGGTGTTCGCGGTGTCGAGTACCGGTGAAGTGGAGCGACTGGCCGACGTCTTCAACGAGTACAACCTGTCGTTCCGCATCGGCAGCCGCACGCCCCGTCCGGGCTCCGATGTCCACGTCGAGGAGTCAACCTACTTCGACGACGATGTCTCCACTACGACGATCGTGAAGGCGTATGTGCCCGAGGGCGTGGGGCTGCCGGAAGCCAACCTGGTGCTGTTCGGCTCGCGCGATCTGTTCGATGAGGCCGAGGTTTCGGTCGGCAGGCCGCAGCGGCAGCGATCGAAGGTGTCGGCGTTCCTGTCGGACTTCCGCGATTTGGCGGTCGGCGATTACGTGGTGCACGTCGAGCACGGCATCGGACAGTACCAGGGGCTGAAGGAGGTTCCGCAGGAAGATGGCGGCACCGCCGAGTTCATGGTGCTGGAGTACGCCGAGGCGGCGCGGCTGTATGTTCCGCTGACCCGGCTGGACCTGGTGCAGAAATATCGCTCGTCGGAGGGCGTGAAGCCGGTGTTGAACCGGCTGGGTACGCAGCAGTGGCAGAAGACCAAGTCACGCGTGAAGAAGGCCATGAAGGATATGGCCGAAGAGCTGTTGAAGCTCTACGCAGTGCGCAAGACGGCACAGGGCCACGGCTTTGCCGCCGATAGCGAGTGGCAGCGCGAATTCGAAGACGCCTTCGAGTTCAACGAGACGGAGGACCAGATAGACGCCATCGTCGACGTGAAGCGAGACATGGAGACGCCTACTCCGATGGACCGGCTGCTGTGCGGCGATGTTGGCTACGGTAAGACGGAAGTCGCGATGCGCGCGGCCTTCAAGTCGGTGGGCGACAACCGCCAGGTAGCGGTACTGGCGCCGACGACGGTGCTCGCCTTTCAGCACTTCAACACGTTCAAGGCGCGCTTCGCTGCCTTCCCCATCAAGATCGAGATGCTGAGCCGATTCCGTTCGCCCAAGCAGCAAAGGGAAACGCTGGAGAAACTGGCGAACGGCCAGGTCGATATCGTGATCGGCACCCACCGGGTGTTGTCGAAGGATGTGACGTTCAGCGATCTCGGGCTGGTGATTGTCGACGAAGAGCAGCGCTTCGGCGTGCGCCACAAGGAGCGGCTGAAGCAGCTCCGCAAGGAAGTAGACGTGCTGACGATGTCGGCCACGCCGATTCCGCGCACGCTGCACATGTCACTGCTCGGCTTGCGCGACATGAGCGTGATCGAAACGCCGCCCAAGGACCGCATGGCCATCCAGACCGTGGTGGCGGCCTGGGATGAGAAGCTGATTCGCTCGGCCATCGAGAAGGAACTGGAGCGCGGCGGGCAGGTCTACTTCGTGCACAATCGGGTCGAAAGCATCTACGACATTTCCGACAAGATTCGCGAGATGGCGCCGAACGCGCGCATTCTGGTCGGCCACGGACAGATGGGCGAGGCCGAACTGGAGCGCGTGATGCTGGCCTTCATGCGCCATGAGGCCGACATTCTGGTGGCTACCACGATCATCGAGAACGGCCTCGACATTCCGCTGTGCAACACCATCATCATCAATCGTGCCGACCGCCACGGACTGTCCGAGCTGTACCAGTTGCGCGGACGGGTGGGACGCTCGGACCGTCGGGCGTATGCCTACCTGCTGATTCCGCCGGACCGGGATCTGACCGACCTTGCGCGGCGCAGGCTGGCGGCGCTGAAAGAATTCAGCGACCTGGGTGCAGGCTTCAAGATCGCGGCACTCGATCTGGAGTTGCGCGGCGCGGGCAACCTGCTGGGCGGCCAGCAGAGCGGCCACATCGAGGCCATCGGATTCGAGCTGTACACCACCATGCTGGAGAGCACGGTGCGCGAGTTGAAGGGCGAGGTTACGGAAGCGGCGCTGGAGACGCAGTTGAACCTGGGGCTCAACATCCGCATTCCCGCCGACTATATAAAGGAAGAGAATCAGCGGCTGCGCATGTACAAGCGTGTCGCGGGGGTCGAGACGGAGGCGCAGCTCGACGACGTCGCCGGAGAGCTGGGCGACCGTTACGGCACTCCGCCGCCCGCCGTTCGCAACCTGCTGGACTACGCCACCCTCAAGTTGCTGTCGCAGCGCGTGGGAGTGGCGCAGATCGAGCGGCGCCGAGAGTCGGTGAGTATTCGCTTTACCGAGAAGGCCGTGGTCGATCCGGAGCGGTTGATGAAGTGGGTGGCCGGCGAGCCGGGGCGGCAGTTCACCCCAGCGGGTGTGCTGAAATTCACCCTGAAGGAAAAGCAGCCGGAAGACGTGTTGACGCGGTTGAAAGCGCTGCTCGAGCAGTTGGCGGGTGAACAGCAGGTGATGGCCTGACGATTTGAGCGGGCTGTGGTAGGTTACGTGTTTGCGCGCTTCTGAAAGGTTGATTTTTGCATGATTGGCAGTCTGCCGAAAAACAATGAACCGCAGATCCCTCGCGAGCTGAAGCTCCCTCGGGATGACAAACATAAGGGGTTGACTGCGTATCTCCTCCTGCTTCCTCTTCTGTTGACTTGCCAGATTTCCATGAGCCAGACTGCAGCGCCATCGCGCTCCGCGCAAGGGGATGCTTCCAAGGATTATTCCGTGGCTGCCTATAACAAGCTGGTCGACGCCTACTTTGACCGCTACCTGGACTTTCATCCGTCGAGCGGGACCGCCCTGGGGCTGCATCAGTACGATCACATGCTCGAGGATTTCTCGCCCAAGTCTCGCGCCGCGGAGATTGCCTTCCTGCTCGACTACAAGCAGCACTTCGCCGCGTTTCGTCCTGACCAGCTCAGCCCGGAGCAGCGCGCGGACCTGCAAATCGTCGCCAACTCGGTCGACGCCGGACTGCTGGATCTGCAACAGATTCGCATGTGGGAGCGCAATCCCGACGTTTATTCCAGCAGCTCGACCTCCACCATCTTCAACCTGATGAGCCGTAACTTCGCGCCTCCCCAGGAGCGGCTGGAGTCGGTGATCGCGCGCGAGCAGAAGATTCCCGCCAACCTCGCGATCGCCAAGTCCAACCTGAAGGATCCGCCAAAGATTTATACGCAGGTTGCACTGGAGCAGATGCCGGGCATCATCAGCTTCTTTCAGAAAGATGTGCCCGAGGCCTTCAAGACCGTCACCGATGCGCAGGTGCTGGCGCAGTTCAAAGCGTCGAACGATACGGTCATCGCGGAGCTGCAGCGCTATCAGAACTTCCTGAAAGAAGACTTGCTGCCGATCTCGAATGGCGACTTCCGCATTGGGCCGGAGAAGTATCGCGAGAAGCTGCAATACGAAGAGATGGTGGATATTCCGCTCGACCGGCTGCTGCAGATCGGCTACGACGACCTGCACAAGAACCAGGCCGAGCTGAAGCGGGTGGCGGCGCAGATCGATCCGTCGAAGACCCCGGAGCAGATTCTTGAGCAACTGGAGCAGGACCATCCCAAGCCCGACCAGTTGCTGCAGAGCTTTCGCGACACCTTCAACAGCCTGACCGGCTTCATCCAGCAGAATCACATCATAACCATTCCGTCGGACATCCGGCCCATCGTGGAAGAGACGCCGCCCTTCATGCGGGCGCTGACCTCGGCCTCGATGGATCCGCCCGGCCCCTTCGAGACCAAGGCCACCGAGGCTTACTTCAATGTGACACTGCCCGAAGCGAACTGGCCGCCACAGCAGACCAAGGAATGGATGGAAGGCTTCAACCGTGGCACCATCGTGAGCACCGCTGTTCACGAGGCGTACCCCGGGCATTACGAACAATTCCTGTGGATCAAGCAGTTCCCCTCGAAGGTGCGCAAGGTCATCGGCTGTGGCACCAATATCGAGGGCTGGGCTCATTACACCGAACAGATGATGCTGGACGAAGGGTATGGCGGCGGCGATCCCAAGCTGCGCATCGGTCAACTACAGGATGCAATGCTGCGCGATGCGCGTTACATTGTCGGCATCCAGATGCATACCGGCTCGATGACGCTCGACCAGGCGACCGAGTTCTTCATCAAGGAAGGCCACCAGACGCCGGAGGTTTCACGGCGCGAAGCCAAGCGCGGCACCTCCGATCCGACGTATCTCGTGTATACGCTGGGCAAGCTGGAGATCATGAAGCTGCGCGCCGATTACAAGCAGAAGATGGGTGCGCAGTTTAACCTGCAACAGTTTCACGATGCATTCATGAGGCGGGGCTTTGCGCCGATCAAGGTGATTCGCCAGTCGATGTTGGGCAATGACAGCCCGGTGCTGTAATCCCGAAGTGGACGAGGCGCATCTTAGTGGGTTCGGTTCCGGGACGGTTGGCGTTCGACAATTGTTTCGGAACCGCAGATCCCTCACGGCTGAAGCCGTTCGGGATGACAAGAATAAAGGGCAAAATGGCGCACTCAAGGTGCGCCGCCTCACAAGATGCACCCGTGAAGGTTTGGCGGTTCAACGAGATTCGCGCGGGCGTGACGTCCGCATTATCCTAAGAGCGGAATTCAAAAGGCACTCATGGCTCAGAGAGTTCGCAAAGCGGTTTTCCCTGCCGCCGGTTTGGGCACGCGATTCCTGCCCGCGACCAAGGCACAACCCAAAGAGATGCTGCCCCTGGTCGACAAGCCGGTCATCCAGTACGGCGTGGAAGAGGCGCTGGCCTCCGGATGTGACCAGATCATCATCGTTACTGGCCGCGGCAAGACGGCGATCGAAGACCACTTTGACGTCAGCTACGAACTGGAGAAGATGCTGGAGGAGCGCGGCAAGACCGAGTTGCTCAGCGTGGTGCGGCAGATCTCCGATATGATTCACATCGCTTACGTGCGCCAGAAAGAGGCGATGGGCCTGGGACATGCCGTGCTGATGGCGCGGGAGCTGGTGGGCAATGAGCCCTTCGCCGTCATTCTCGCGGACGATATCGTCGATGCAGAAGTTCCCTGCCTCAAGCAGATGATCGATATCTACAACCAGACCGGCGCCTCGGTGCTGGCCACAGAGGTGGTCGAGGGCAAGGCGATCTCGTCGTATGGCGTGCTGGACGCAACGCCGGTGGCGGGAAACGATCGGCTGTTCGAAGTCCACAATCTCGTGGAGAAGCCGAAGCCGGAGGATGCGCCGTCGAACCTGGCGATCATTGGCCGTTACGTGCTCACGCCCCGCGTGTTCGATTGCCTGGAATCAACCCCGCTGGGTACTGGCGGTGAACTGCAGTTGACCGACGGGCTGAAAGAACTGCTGAAACACGAGAAGATCTACGGCTACACCTTCCAGGGCAAGCGGCACGACACCGGAGACAAGCTGGGAATGCTGAAAGCGACAGTCGAGTTCGCGCTCAAGCGGAAAGATTTGGGCGGCGACTTTCGGGAATACCTGAAAGGGTTGAAGCTGTAGCGGGACGTCAGCTTCTATATCCTTCGTCATTCTGAGCGAAGCGACCGAGCGCATTTCCACCCGCATCTTTCGCCGGTGGGGCGGTCGCGCAGTCGAAGAACCTGCTTTCGGCCGCAGCGGGATCGCTGATGCAAACGAAAAGCAGGTTCCTCCACTCGGGCTGAAGCCCTCGGTCGGAATGACGGACCAAGATACTGGCGGTGCTAGTTCAGCATCCGCCGGCGCAGCAATCCGCCCATCGCCGCAAGTCCGCTTCCCAGCATCAGCAACGTCGAAGGCTCAGGCACGGCGCTTTGCTGGATGAACTCGGCCGCGACGGCGTGGCCAGCCGCGGTCGGATGGAAGCCATCCCAGAAGAGATATTGATTGGGATTCGCACAGACGTTGACTCCGTCGAAGCACGGATCCTTTACGTCGGTAAAACCGAAGGCGAGGGGATTCGCGTCGATCAAATGAATGAGCCCGAACATGTCAACGTAAGACGCTCCCTGGGGCAAGCTGGCCTGCAAAAGCTGATCGAAGGCGAAGCTGAACGCGGTGAGCGCGCTATTGCCCCAATAGTCCGGCGTGAGACCGAGATCGGGGAGGCCTGGCACAATTACACGCTCGCCAACCGCCTGCAACTGGGTCACGATGGAAACGATGTCGGAGACAGCCAGTTCGGCGGTCGCCATGGTGAAGCCGTTAGTGAGGAAGTCATTCGCACCACCCCAGACCACGGCGAGCCCGCCCGGCGGCAACGAACTCTTGGTAAGCGCCAGGGAGGTCAGCATGCCGGGCAGGCCGAAGGTGCCCAGCGTCGTCTGGGTGCCATTGTCAACCAGGTTGCCGACACCGGTGGTCGCGCCAATCCAGGCAAAGTCGAGCAGCGGAAGGTTGAGATTGTGCGCCAGGTCCTCGACCGCTACCGGCCCGTTCGACATGCGGCCCATCCAGTAGGGCGGCGGAGGGTAAGTACCGCCATCCGCGGCAAAGAGATTTCCGTTATCCGACAGGCTGTCGCCGTAAACAATGAGGCTGCTGTAGACTCCGGCGCTGGCAAGGGAGGTAAACGCGAATAGGACGAGCAACACTAACAGGCCTAAGGGGAGGGTACGACGTATGTGCACGGGAAGCTCCTGAAACTGCGCGAAAAGTTTACCATGATCGCGCCTGCCCGGGCTGGGTGGCGCGTGTCGATATCCGGGCGAGGAATTCCACAGGGTCGCACAGCTTATTGAACGAATTCTGTCGGCTGGCCAGAGTGTCATCTGATTCGTCATTGCACCGGTCCCGCCGATGCGTCTAACCTGAATCAACCTTCCGATGGCGACCACCGACTACAGTCTGGAACGCGGGCTCCCCGCCAGCATCGAGGCCGAGCGATCGATACTCGGCGCCATCCTGCTCGACAACTCGCTGTACGATCAGGCTGCCGAACTCCTGGGGCCGGACGACTTCTCGCTCGACGGACACCGCCGCATTTACGGCCGCATGCGCGAGCTGCAGGAGACGGGCCGTCCGGTCGACATGATCACGCTGGTCGAGGAGCTGGACCGGCGGCGCGAGGTCGAGGCTATCGGCGGTGTGGCGTATCTGTCGTCGCTGATCGACGGCGTTCCCGAGCGGCCATCGATCGAGCATTACGTCCGCATCGTGCGCAACAAGGCGATGCTCCGGGGCCTGATCAGCATCGCGCAGAACGCCATCGCCGAGGCCATCGAGCACACTGACGAAGCGGAAGAGGTGCTGGGACGAGCCGAGCAGGCAATCTTTCAGCTTGCCGAGAACCGCATCGGCCAGGGTTTCGTCGATATTCCGGCGATCGTCAAGGGGTCGTTCGGCTCGCTCGAAGACCTCTACAAGCGCGGGCAGGAGATCACCGGACTGGCGACGCATTACACCAAGCTCGACAAGATCACCAGCGGACTGCAGCCGTCGGACCTGATCATCATCGCGGCACGGCCCTCGATGGGCAAAACCTCGCTCGCCATGAATATCGCGGAGAATTCCGCGGTGCACGACGGCAAAGTGGTTGGCGTCTTCTCGCTGGAAATGTCGAAAGAGGCGCTGCTGATGCGCATGCTGGCGTCGACCGCGCAGGTGGATTCGCACAAACTGCGCACCGGATTCCTGGGACGCGAAGACATGCAGAAGCTGACCCGCGCCATGGAGCAGTTGATGCAGGCCAAGCTGTACATCGACGATACGCCGGGCATTTCGGTGAGCGAGATGCGCGCCAAGGCCCGCGGGCTGAAGCGGCAACAGGGGCTCGACCTGCTCATCGTCGATTACCTGCAGCTTATGTCGGCGGTTCCCATCGGCGGCAAGCGCTTCGAGAATCGTACCCAGGAGGTGTCGGCGATCTCCCGCGGATTGAAGGCGCTTGCGAAGGAGCTGAAGGTGCCGGTGGTGGCGCTGTCGCAGCTCAGCCGCGCACCCGAGAGCCGTGGTGGCGATCATCGTCCGCAGTTGTCGGATTTGCGCGAATCGGGATCGATTGAGCAGGATGCCGACCTGGTGGCTTTCATCTTCCGCGAAGAGGTCTATAAGAAGGATGATCCCGACCTTGAAGGCATCGCGGAAATTATTGTTGCGAAACAGCGCAACGGCCCTACCGACACCATCAAGCTGGCCTTTATCAAGCACTCGACGCGGTTCGAGAACCTGGCGGAAGACAGCGAGTATGTGAGCTAGGAATCGGGTGGCGCGGCGCTTCCCAGCTTACTTGTGTTTGTGATGCTTTTGGGATGATGCTGCTTTGGGATGCGCGGCCCGTTCCTTCTGACGCTCCGCAAGCTGCGCTTGCCGCTGGGCCTTCTCCGCCGCTTCCTCTTCGGGAGTGAGCACGCGCCGAACAATGGGACCGTTCAGCTTGTAGGTCTCCTCGACCATCTGGCCGTTCTCAAACTTCTTGCGGATGGTGAATGTGGGCAGATCGCCTTCTTTGTCGAAGACGCGATGGCCCGTGCTGGCCGGCAGGTAGCCCTCGATATTGCGCTCCCGGTAGGCGGTCTCGTAACGGTGGCGGGCGCGGTTCCAGGTGAAAATCCGAATCTGGTTGAAGTCCCACGGCAGACCGTCTTTCGGCTCGTTCAGGCACACCAGATACTGCGGCACCTGCTTGTCTCCGTCCGCTACGGTGTTGAGGACGAAGTAGCTCACAATCCGCTGGCCTTCCGCATACTGTGCGACGTCCAGCGGGATGTCGAGGTCGATCATGCGCAGCAGAACCCAGCCCACGTGACCGGCCGCGGTGCGAACCAGATACCAGTCTTCCATGACCGGCGGCTTGGCAGCTTCGGCATCCTCACCCGTCTTCACGTTTTCCGCAGTCGCCGGGCCCGCTGCATTTGCGGCCGGAGGCGCACCGTGGGTGGCCGATGCGGCCTGCTCCGCTCGCAGCTTAGTGGAAGGGTGTGCCGCCGCCTTGGGAGCCGGAGCTGATGTTTTTGGCGCCGGAATCGGCTTGGGCGCCTGCGGGGGATTCTTGGGAGCGGTGGTCCGCTTCAGAATCTCCAACTTCTCGCCGTCTGTGAGTTGGTAGAGATGTTCCGCCTCACGCGAGGGCGTGATATGCATGTTGAGTTCGGCGCGGGTGGTTCCACGGGCCTGTACTGGAGCGTTGACATTTTCCTCCGCCAGCTTCTGGAACCCATCGAAGATGTCCTGGGGAACCAGGCTGCGGCTCTCAACCCAGCCTTCCTGTCCAGCGCTGGTACGAACCTTAAAGAAGCGCTTTTGCTTTTCGAGGATCTCGACCCGGTCTCCGTTCCGAATTGTCCCCACTTTGTTGTAAAGCGTGGCGATGCGGTCGCGCAGGCTGGTCTCAAGCGCGGAGACGTACATGTATTCGTGGGTCACCAGAGCGCCGCGCTTGCATGCCGGCGCAAAAAATAGCATCAGCAACGACAGCAGGAGCGCTGCAATTGGTTTTTTGTGAAGGAGGAAAGAGTTCACCAACGGCACAGATCACTATAGCGCAAGAGTGCGGCCCTGATCTGCCGGTAAACGGCGCATCCTCCGCCGAGAACCATAAGGTGCAACGCATAATGACGACCGGGAAAAAGCAGCCAATTCGCCTGAGGCCGATCATCACGCCTCCACCGCTTGAACCTCTGATCTCGAACATGGACGCTCGCATTGAATTCGCGGCGGTGAAACGGTAATCTGCTCGGGTGTGCGGTTACACAAGAGAGAGAGGGCCATGCCGTCTGCCGGGTCATTGCTTGCTCGATGGTTGTTTCTGGGTTGCGTGGTATTGGGTTGTGGTTCCATCGCCGTCGCCGGCCAGGCTGGCGCCGACGCGCGCCTGAAGCCCGCCTACCGCTTCGATCGCGACGGCTGGGTCTATGTTCACCTGGAGGGATCGCCCACGGATATCGGCTACCAGCATGGGTACCTGCTGGCGCGGGAAATTGCCGATGGCCTCAACGTGGTTCGCACCCGCGATACTCACCGCACCAAGCGCGACTGGGAGTTCTACCGCAAGACTGCGCAAAACGTCCTGTGGCCACACATCGAGGCTGAATACCGGCAGGAACTCCAGGGCATTGCGGACGGCGCGAGGGCGCATGGCGTCAGCGTTGATGTGTGGGATATCGTTGCGCTGAATGCCATGGAGGAAGTTCCCGACTACTATGTTCCGTGGCTCGATCGGCAGCAGAAGACGGCCAAGGCTCCCGTGCTGAAAGCTCCCGGCAATTGCAGCGCATTCGTCGCCACGGGCTCATGGACGAAAGACCACAAACCGGTCATCGCGCACAGCAACTGGACCGACATTGCCGCCGGCACTCGCTGGACGATCGTGTTTGACATCGTGCCCACGCATGGCTACCACATGATCATGGACGGCTTTCCCGGCATCATCGTCAGTGACGACGACTTCGGCATCAACACCAGCGGGCTAATGGTGACGGAAACTACGATCACCGGCTTCTCGCTGTTCGATCCCAACGGCAAGCCGGAATTCGTGCGCGCCCGCAAGGCTCTGCAGTACGCGAGCTCCATCGACCAGTACGTCGCCATCATGCTCGACGGCAATAACGGCGGCTACGCCAACGACTGGCTGCTGGCGGACAACAAGACCGGCGAGGTCGCCCGGTTTGAGATCGGCCTGAAGATGCATCATGTGTGGCGCACGAAGGATGGCGTCTTTGTCGGCTCGAATTTTCCCAGCGATCCGGCGTTCATCAAGGCCGAGACCGACTTCGATCCCGCGAATATGGGCAGCTCTCCCAATGCCCGCCACAAGCGTTGGGACGAACTGATGGCCGAGAACAAGGGCCAGATCGACCTAGTGATGGCACAGAAGTTCCTGGCCGACCACTGGGACACCTACGAGAACAAAGAGGCCCGCAATGAGCGTCCGCTGTGCGGCCACGTCGCCGATTCCCCGCGCGGAGTACCGGAGTGGAACTGGCCGCCCTATAACCCGGGCGGCGCGGTGACGTCGCAGGCGGCCGACAGTTCGATGGCGAAAGACATGTCTCTGGCGGCACGCGCCGGTTATCCCTGTGGAGAGGACTTCATCGCGGCGTCGTTTCTCAAGGAGCACCCGGAGTTCGAGTGGGAGAAACCTATTCTGAAGGACATGAAGGGGCAACCCTGGGCCGAGTTCAAAGCGGGGGAGAGACCGTAACTTCCCGGTGCCATTCTTCCCCGCAATGCATCTATAATTAGCGACATTGTTTCCGACCTCCGTGGCCTACAGGCATATCCCAGGGCAGCGGCGGCGGTGTTCCGCAGAAGTTGCGGAACCGAGGGTGTGGAGGGAAACGTCCACGCCTCCCGTGCTTGGAAAGGAAACGTAAAGCAGCGCTGGTGTCTCCTTGCGTGCTGGCCGTTCTTTCTTTCCCTGCACAATCGAAACAATATAACTCACGAGAATAGGGTCTCCTCGACTGCGCTCGGGGCAGGCTCTTCGACGCCGGTTCGCAAAAGGCGCGAACCTCCGCTCAGGATGACTATTCTGAGAGACGGAGGTCGGCTGCGAAAGAGCTCTACGAAAAGCGAAGAGCGAACGGCAAAAGGCGATAAGGTGCTTCTCACCGACAAATTCGGACGGCGCATCAGCGATCTGCGAATTTCCATCACCGATCGCTGCAACTACAGGTGCGTCTACTGCCGTACGGGCACCGATGGGCCGCAGTTTCCCGAGATGCCGATTGCCGAGTACCTGCGCATGGCGCGCGTCTTCGTCGGCCTGGGAATTACCAAGGTCCGCCTCACCGGCGGCGAGCCGCTGTTGCGCAAAGGCCTGGTCGAGATGGTCCGCGAACTGGGGCGGATGAGCACCCTCGACGGCCGTCCGCTCGACATCGCCATTACCACCAACGGACATTTGCTGGCCGAGCTGGCGCAGCCGCTGGCCGATGCCGGGCTGTCGCGGGTCACGGTCTCGATGGACGCCGTGGAGGAAGAGCGCTTTGCCCGCATCACGCGCGTCCCGAATGGCTACGAGCGAGTTCTTGCGGGAGTGCACGCGGCACAGCGAGCCGGGCTGAGCCCGGTCAAAGTGAATTGCGTTCTCATGCGCGGCTTCAACGACGACCAGATCACCGCCTTCGGCCGCTTTGCACGCGAGGAAGGCGTCGTCGTCCGCTTCATCGAGTTCATGCCGCTGGAAGAAGATCGCGTCTGGTCGCCCGGGATCGTGGTTACCCTGGATGAAATCGTCCGCGGCATGGCCGAATTCATGCCACTGCGCGAAGTGGAGCACTCCCGCAGCGAGACAGCACGCCGCTACGTCTTCGAAGATGGAGTGGGCGAGATTGGCATTATCGCCCCGGTGTCGCATCCATTCTGCGGGCATTGCAGCCGCATCCGCGTCACCTCCGATGGAAAGATTCGCACCTGCCTGTTCTCGGTGCGCGAGCATGACCTGGCGGCGCTTATGGCGCGCGGCGCAAGCGACGAAGAAATGGCAGCCTTCATCCAGCGAGCCGTCGATCACAAAGAAGAACGCCATCACATTGGGGAGCCCGGGTTCATTCCCGCGTCGCGAACGATGGTACATATCGGGGGATAACAAGCCGCGATCAGCCTTCACCAATTGGCGGTTTGCTTATCGGCCCTTGCGTTAAGGCTTTTGCCGCGTAACAATAGTTAATTCGGGAACCTGTCACGTGGCGGATATGGGTGTCGGCACAGAGTCTGGCCGGTGCTTTCGAGTTTTTGTAACAAACGCCGGGTGCAAGTCATCGAAAGTAGTGAGTAATGAAGCGTCAACTTGCAGCTTCAACATCCCCGTAGGTCGGGCGCCAAAAAACGTAGTGGACCTACTGGAGCCGCAGGTCAGCTTTCAACATCCCCGTTCCGGGGCTTGAACTTCCGATCACAACGGAGCTTCGCCGCCGGGACTGAAGGCAGAGACAAAACGTGGCTACAGCAACGATTACAGAATCGCAATCCTGTTCGCTCGAGAACTATCTAGTCCTTCCCGACACTTCCATGGACGGTCGCATTGCTGCTGCACGGCGTGAATTAGGCCGGGAATGCGTGGTTCTTGGGCATCACTATCAACGCGACGAAGTGGTCCGATTCGCGGATTACCGCGGCGATTCCTACCGTCTGTCGCAGATGGCTGCGCAGGCGGAAGGCAGCTACATCGTGTTTTGCGGTGTGCACTTCATGGCCGAAAGCGCCGACGTGCTGTCGCGGGCGGGCCAATCGGTCATTCTTCCCGACCTTAACGCAGGCTGCTCCATGGCCGACATGGCGGAGATTTCGCAGGTCGAAGACGCCTGGGATCAGTTCGTGAGGCTTAGGCTGACCGATGATGACGGCCACGGCATTACGCCGATCACGTACATGAACTCCACCGCGGCCATCAAGGCGTTTTGCGGCGAGCGTGGCGGGCTGGTGTGTACGTCGTCGAACGCCAAAGGCGCCTTTGACTGGGCCTTCCGAAAGAATGAGAAGCTGTTCTTCCTGCCCGATCAGCACCTCGGCCGCAATACCGGATATGCCCGCGGCATTCCGCTGGATGAGATGGTGGTGTGGGATCCTTACCAACTCCAGGGAGGCTTGACCGCTGAACGCCTGCGCAAAGCCAAAGTCATCCTGTGGAAAGGTCACTGCTCGGTGCATCAGCGTTTTCTGCCTGAGCACGTCGACAAGGTGCGTGCCACCTATCCCGGCATGGAGGTGATCGTGCATCCGGAATGCCGCTGGGAAGTCTGCCAAAAGGCGGACGGAATCGGCTCTACTGACTATTTGATCAAGGTTGTGGAGCAGGCGCCTGCCGGCAGTTCGTTCGCCATCGGAACGGAAATTCACCTGGTAAACCGGCTGGCCAGGGAGAACCCGGATAAGCACGTCATTACTCTGGATGATTCCGGCTGCTTGTGTACTACCATGTACCGCATATCGCCGCAGCATCTGTGCTGGGCGCTGGAGAATCTGGTGGACGGCAACATCGTCAACCCGATCAAGGTGAAAAACGACGTAAAGAAGTGGGCACGCGTGGCGCTTGATAGAATGTTAGAGATACAGTGATAATTCGCAAACGTCCTCGTGAAAAGTTCCTGCGGCGGATACCGCGCTATTGGCTGGATGTGCGGCAGTACCGCCTCCGGGTAGCCACGCGCCGCCAATTGAAGGCGCAGTACAAACCTGCGCAACAGGTCAAGGTCGATATGGCGCGCACGTTTACCCTCTCCGAAGCGGAAACTCTTCTGCCTGTCCTGGAATCGCTTTTGCGCTCGGCTATGCAGGCCAAGGCGCTGATTGACGAGGTCGATGCCGAACTCGACGCCCTGCGCAGCCGCATCTTTGTGAATGGCGGAATGTCGGTCGATGTGGCCGCGGTAGCCCGTCGCAAGGCCGAACGGGAAAAGGCCATTCAGCGCGCCAAAGACGCGGTGGCCGAAATCGATGCCGCCGGGGTGCAGGTCAAGGATCTCGACACCGGCTTGCTGGATTTCCCGTGTGTCGTGGGCGAAGAGGTCATCCTGCTCTGCTGGAAGCTGGGCGAGAAGGGCATCACCCACTGGCACAGTACGACGGAAGGCTTCGCTGGCCGCAAGCCGATCGATGACCGCATCACGCGAGGTCAGAAGAAGAGTAACTGACGCAGCATGATTCAACTCTCCTCCGCGGGCAAGCGCTTCGGCCCCAAACTCCTCTTCGACAATCTTGACTGGCTCATCACCCCGCATGATCGGGTGGGTCTGGTCGGCGCAAATGGCACCGGCAAATCCACCCTGCTAAAAGTGCTGGGCGGCCTTGAGTCGCTCGATTACGGCAGCATTATCTCGGCGAAGAACACGACCTTCGGCTACCTGCCGCAGGACGGTTTGCAGCTCTCGGGCCGCAGCGTGTTCGCGGAGTGCATGTCGGTTTTCGACGATCTGCGCGCTCTCGAAGCCGAGATGGAAGAGCTTGCCCGGAAGATGGGCGAAATCGATCATACGTCGGCTGAGTACTCGCAGGTAGCCGATCGCTATCAGCGCATCTCGGGCCAGTTTCACATGCATGATGGCTATGCTTTGGACTCACAGGTCGGCACTGTGCTGGACGGCCTCGGCTTCTGCAAGGAAGACTGGACGCGCTATACCGAGGAATTCTCCGGCGGCTGGCAGATGCGCATTGCCCTGGCCAAACTGCTGCTGGCCAGGCCCAACCTGCTGCTGCTCGACGAGCCCACGAACCACCTCGACCTGGAAACGCGCAACTGGCTGGAGCAGTACCTGCTGGAGTATCCCTATGCGTACGTACTGATTTCGCACGATCGCTATTTTCTCGACGTGACGGTTGATCGCATTGTTGAGATCTGGAACAAGCGGGCGCAGTTCTATAGCGGAAATTACGAAAAGTACTTGCAGCAAAAACAGGAACGCCGCGATTCGCTGGTGGCGGCCTACAAGAATCAGCGCGATCGCATCGAGCAACTTGAAGCCTTCATCAACCGATTTCGCTATCAGGCAACGAAGGCAAAGCAGGTCCAGAGCCGCATCAAGGAACTGGAGAAGATCGAGCGCATCGAGGTGCCTCCGGATGAGAGGACCATTCACTTCACCTTCCCTCAACCGAAGCCCAGCGGGCGCACCGTGGTTGAAGCCGCGGGAGTGGCAAAGAGTTACGGCCCGAAGGATGTTTTTGCGGACGTGGACTTTACCATCCAGCGCGGGGACCGCATTTCGCTGGTAGGTGTTAATGGCGCAGGCAAGTCGACGCTGATCAAGCTGCTGGCAGGCATCGAGCCGCTCACAGCCGGCACGCTGCGCCTGGGTCATAACGTCGAGCCCGACTATTTCGCGCAGGACCAATACAAGGAGCTCGATCCCAGCCGGCGCATGCTGGATGATCTCTCGGATGTAGCAACGCAGAAGTCGATGACCGAATTGCGAGGCGTACTGGGATGCTTCCTCTTCTCGGAAGATGATGTGTTCAAGCCGATCGGCGTACTCTCCGGCGGAGAACGCAACCGCTACGCGCTGGCCAGGATGCTATTGCATCCGTCGAATTTCCTGCTGCTCGATGAGCCGACGAACCATCTCGACATGCGTGCCAAAGACGTTCTGCTCGAGGCCTTGCAGGAGTACAACGGCACGGTGGTCTTCGTTTCACATGATCGCTACTTCATTGACAAGCTGGCCACCCGTATTTTTGAAGTCGGCGCCGGACGGGTGGAGGTTTTCCCCGGCAACTACGAGGATTATCTCTGGCGCAAACAGCGCGGTGACTCCGCGTCGGAGGACTCAGCAGTCGTTACGGGCTGGGTGCCGACGCTGGCCGATGTTCCCGGTTACGCCGAGCCCAAGGCCGAAGGGCGTAAGCGCGTCAATCCCATCAAGCTGAAGCAAATGCAGGATCGCTGCCGGCAAGTCGAGCAGGACATCGAGCGTCTGGAAGAGGGTATCGCCGAGTGCGAACACGAACTGCAGTCCTACGTGAGCCCCGAAGATACAGCACGGTGGACGGAACTGCTGGCGCAACGGCGTAGCGATCTGGCTCCACTGCTGACCGAGTGGGAAGAGCTGTCGCAGGTGCTGGAAGAGGCGAAGGTCAGCGGATAGAATCTTTTTCAGCTTCACAACAAGAATCCCGGCCACATTGGCCGGGATTCTTGTTGTTGTTCATGGAGCAGACCTCTAGAAATTGAACTTGGCTCCAATCTGGATATTGCGAGTTGAATAAGCAAAGTTGCTGTTGGCGTTGTTGACGGTGCCAAACGGCGAGTTGTAAGTGAGGGTCGGAACACCCGCGGTTGAGCCGATGATGTATCCCGTATTCTGAATGCCCGTCACATTCACATGGTTTGCCAGGTTAAAGGCTTCTCCCAGTAGCTGAAGTTGATATCTCTCCTTAAACTTGATGGTTTTCGAGAGTCGCAGATCAACTACCTGCGTCCGGGGATAGCGGTAGGCGTTTCGACCGGTTTCAAGGATACGGTTGGCGCCGCCCGAGCCATTGATACTAGACCCCAGACCGCCAGTCGGTGTGCCGCTGGTTAGCAGCGAGTAGGGCAGGCCGCTCTGGGCCTGGTAAATGGGGGCCAGTTGCCACCCGTTTGCCAGATATCCTGCCCAGCCACCCACGTGCCATGGCGCGTCAAGCACGGCGCTGAGGACGAAACGTTGCCGTACGTCAAAGCTCGAGTTGCCGTATTCGCACTTCAGACAGCTCGGGTTCAACAGATCGTTGGTATCCGTGAACGTCGATTCATTCTGGCCGTAGTCCAGCGCGTGCGACCAGGTGTAGTTCGCCGCGAACTGCACGTGGTTGCTGAACCGCTTGTTCAGCATCGCGGCCACGGCATTGTAGTTGGAATTGACAGCGCTGAAAATGTCGGTCATCGATCCATAGCTTGCGTTGGGGCGTGAGGTATAGAGCAAGGCAGTATAGGTCGATGTCTGCAGGGGGCCGACGTGTTTCGGATCGATTACGTTGTAAGTAATCGAGGTTGGCGCCCCGAGATTCGTGTCGACGAAGTTCGGCAGCTCGTGACCGAAGCTTCCCAGGTAGTTGATTGACGCGACCACACCCCAGCCGAATTCATGCTGCAGCGAGAGATCGGTCTCGTAGATCTGCGGGTTCTGGAAACCATTGCTGAAGTAGACCAGATTGGGTTTCACGGTTCCGGTTGGAGTGGAGGGGAGAATCTGCGGGAACGCCGGGGACGACGCCAACGCGGTGTAGAAGTAGCTCAACTGGCCCTGGGGAGAGCCGGTGTTGATCAACGCGTTGTAGATGGTGGAGTTGATGATGCGCCCATAGTACATGCCAAATCCGCCACGCAGTGAGGTGTTGCCATCCCCGAAGACGTCGTAAGCGAAGCCCACACGCGGACCCCAGTTGTTCTTGTCATCGGGCAGCTTCGCGGTCGCCGGAACCGCAGCATTCGCATACAGGGTGGAGGGCATGGTCTCGTATTCGTAGCGCAGGCCAAACGTGAGCGATAGCCGGGTCGTCGTTTTCCACTGGTCTTCCGCGAAAAACGCCAGATCATCATTGGCGAAGCTCAGTCCCAGCGGACCAAAGGCCTGCTGAAAGTTGGAGTAGCAGGGTACATTCACGCCTTTGGACACGCAGCTGTTCGGCTTGTACAGGTCGGAGAAATAGTTCAACAGACTGCTGTAACTGTAACCGCCATACTGGTAGCGGAGGTTGGCGGTGTCGTCGTAGGTGTGAATGATATCGGCGCCGAACTTGAAGGTGTGCTTCCCCTTCAAAACAGTGACGGTATCGGCGTACTGCTGAACATACTCGCTGGGATACTTCGGCCGCTCCAGGAAACTGGGCACGCCGAAAGTGAAGCCGTTAGTGATGGTCACCTGCGGCGGCAATCCCAGGGGATTGGTGTAATGCGCGGTATTCACCAGATTGGACTGCTCGTACGGCGTGGGAGTCTGGTTGTTCTCATATTCGAAGTCGCGGCCATACTGGAACCGGAACTCATTGGAAACGTTGTTGGTGATGAAAGTATCGAGCTTGGCGATACCCCAGGTGTCTTTCACGTAGTCGTTGCCAAAGCTGGCAATTCCATAGGTATTGCTGGACTGCGTCTGAATGCCGGCCGGTGAAGCCCAGCGCATCCGGTTCACCGAGAACGATGCGTGGTTCTTCTGGTTGATGTTCCAGTCAATCTTGGGGAACCAGATATATTGCTCGCCCGTGCGGGGCACCGGTCCGAGCATCGTGATCAGCCCGTTCAGACCGGCGGTGTAATCGGCTCGAGCCTGGCTTGGAGTGACGCCCAGGCGAGTCGCCAGGGTTGCGATGGTCGCCGTCGTCGGAGCCGCGAAGAATGCGCTCGGACTGCTGGCAACACCGGTTCCAGGGAAGTTGCGATAGTACCAGTCGTAAGCGAAGTACCAGAAGAGCTTGTCCTTGATGATCGCTCCGCCGAGACCGATGCCGCTGATACGGCGAATGTCAGAGGGCTTATAGGGGTCGGTAGTGAAAACACCTGGCGAGGTCTGCGTGGTTAGCGTGGTGAACGGGTTGGTCGATCCCCAGGAGTTGTCGCGATAATAAAAATAGGCTTCGCCGTGAATATCGTTGGTTCCGCTCTTGGTTACCGTGTTGATGACGCCCCCGGCCGCGCGTCCGTATTCGGCGGAATAGTCCGACGTATTGACCTGAAACTCTTGTACCGCGACTTTCGCCGTCGAGTAGCCGGCGCGAGTGCGACCTCGTTCCTCGGAGAAAAATGCCTGGTTATTACTCGCACCATCGATAGTGTTGTTATTCAGCAGCGTGCTGATGCCGCGGAAACTGAGAAGGCCGAAGCCATTCAAGTCGTTATTCACACCTGGAGTCAGCAACGCGAAGTCAGACCAGCGGCCACCATTGATCGGGAGATTTTCGACGGCGACGGAGTTGATCGTGGGTGCAAAGTCAGCCGATGTGGTGTTCACTGTCGGAGCCTCAGCCGAGACCTGCACCTGTTCCGAGGTTCCGCCGACTGCGAGATGTGGCGAAAGTTCCGTCGTTCTGCCTACTTCCACAATCACCTGACCGGCTTTGTAACCCGCGAAGCCCGAGGCAGACACGGTGACGGTATACGCAGCGGGCTGCAACTTGGTCACTCGGAAGTAGCCGGAAGCATCCGTAGTGACGGTTTGTTCGGCGTTAGTGCCATTGTTGTGCACCACCACGGTCGCATTCGGTAGAACCGCTCCGTGGGGATCGTAGATTGTGCCCGCGATTGCCCCATCCGTAGTGGACTGGGCAGCGACGAACATGCTGATCGAAAGAAAGAGAACCAGCACGACGCATTTGAGGTAAGAGGACTTGCAACGGGCAGCAAGAGGTTTTTGGCCAATAGCTGACAGCATGGCAGTAGGGCTCCTGTAGAGATATGCGTTCCCTCGTTTTCGCAGCCAGAAAGCGTGGGTCCAGCTGGATAAGAACAACGAGCAGGGCTGCAGGTAACTTGATAATGTAGCAGCCCCTTTGTTTCCCTGCGGTGACGAGACCATAGCAGCGGTGTAAATTCCGGGCAGGGGCCCAAGTCGTTAGCTACGAGCTGTCTTTGGGTTGCACCTAAGCCCTTTTATTTCAGAGCCTTGACGGAGGATGCTGGCGGGTCATGGGGCGGGATACTTTTCCACAGTTTTGCTATTGAAAATATTTATACGTGCAAAACTCGGGCAGTCGGACTCTCGCTGCTGCTTTGGCTACATGCCATCATAGTTGGGTCCACCGCCGCCTTCCGGTGGCACCCAAGTGATGATCTCGTAGGGATCCATGATGTCGCAGGTCTTGCAGTGAACGCAATTCGAGGCATTCAGATGGATCTGCAAGCCGCTCGGGGTGTCGGTCGCTTCCACCATCTCGTAGACGTTGGCGGGACAAAAATTCTTACAGGGATTGCCGAACTCTTTTACGCAACGCTCATTGCAGATGTCGGTATCGTGAATTACCAGATGGGCCGGCTGGTCTTCTTCGTGTTTCGTCCCGGAATAGTAAACGTCCGTAAGTTTATCGAAGGTCAACTTGCCGTCGCCCTTGGCCGCGTTGATGATATTCGCCTCGGGGCCGCCATCGCGCGGCAACTGGTCAAGATGCTGCATCCGGCGATGCCCGGCGTGGTTGCCATAATGGGCGCGCAAGCCGCGGCCACCGGTAATCTGCTGGATGCCGGCGTGGAACATTCCCGAGAGGAACCCGTTCTCAAAACCTTGATGAAAATTGCGGACTGGCCAAAGTTCAGTCTTGATCCAACTTTTCTCCACGCGCTCCTGAAATGATTCCAGTACTTCGAGCGAGAAATCGTCTCTGGTCATTCCCTCGAACGCGGTCTCGGCGGCCAGCATGCCGCTCTTGATGGCCAGATGGATGCCCTTAAGCCGCTGAGAATTTAAGAATCCCGCAGAGTCGCCAAGGATCATCCACCCATCCCCGGCGACCGGCGGCACGCACCACCAGCCCCCGTAAGGCAGGGACTTCGCACCATATCGAATCATCTTGCCGCCTTCCAGCAGTTTGGCGACGAAGGGGTGCTTCTTGAACTCCTGCAAGACGTGCTGCGGATCGATGCGGGGGTCGGCGTAGTCGAGGCCGGTGACGAAGCCAAGGGATACCAGGTTGTCGTTCGACCCATAGATCCAGGCGCCCCCATACTCCTTGAAGGTCAGCGGGTAGCCCATGGTGTAGATCACTTCGCCCGGCGCAACCCGTCCGGCCGGCAGCTCCCATAGTTCCTTGACCCCGACACCATAGGTTTGGGGATTACGTTCGCGATCGAGTTGAAAGCGCCCGATGAGTTGCTTGGTCAGCGAGCCGCGAGTGCCTTCGGCAAGGATCACCACCTTGGCCTTCAGGTCATAGCCGGGCTCGAAATTGGACTTTGTCTCTCCGTTCTTGTCGACTCCTTTGTCATCGGTGCGAACCCCCACCACGCGGCCCTTGTCGAAGAGCAATTCCGAACCTGCGAAGCCAGTAAAGATCGTGATCCCGGCTTCTTCAACTTTCGTTCCCAGCCATTTCACGAACTTGTTGATGGAGATCACGTAATTGCCGTGATCACGCATGGGAGGCGGAGTTATGGGGAATTTGAACTTGCCGGTGCGCGTAAGGTAATAGACTGCCTCCTTCACGACAGGGGCATCCAGGGGAGCTTCCTTCTCGAAATCGGGCAGCAGTTCGCGCATGGAGCGCGGGTCGAGCAGAGCTCCAGAAAGACAATGGGCACCCACCTCGCGCGCCTTCTCCAGCAGATAGATATTGTCTTTCGAGAGCGGAGCCTCTGGATGGCTGGTGTTATGCTGGTCGATCAGTTGCGATAGGCGCAGAGCGCAGGCCATCCCAGCGGGTCCTCCCCCGACGATCACCACGTCTGCCTCCATCGCGGGACGCTCGACGGCGGCGATCGGCTTACGAAATACGATCATTCAGCGTCTTCCTGGACTGCGGGAATTTCCACGACCAAAAATGAAGACCTCCCCAACTCGAACCGAGTCGTGCTCCCATTTTCGGCGGGTTGAGATGCCGATGTCTTTACTATTGTGCCATCCCGACGCAACTATTGTGCCGCCCCCGACGCAAGCCCCTGACCGCGGCTTTACCAAGCGCTCAAGTTAATTTGGACCTGTTACATGACGGCGCAAGATCGCACCCGAGGCAGATTTTCGGTCACGGTTCAGGAACTCCTGGCCTTCTTTACTTCTTCGATCAGCGGCGGAACGATGTCAAACAGATTCCCGACCACCGCCACATCGGCAATCTCAAAGATCGGGGCCTCGGAGTCCTTATTAACGGCAACGATGGTTCGCGCCCCTTTCATGCCGACGACATGTTGAATCGCGCCGCTGATGCCCAGCGCAAGGTAGAGCTTGGGAGCAACCGTCTGACCGGACGATCCAACCTGACGATCCATGGGCAGCCAACCGGAGTCGCAGATGGGTCGAGAGGCAGCGATCTCACCTCCGAGGGCGTCGGCTAGCTGTCTAGCCAGATCAATGTTCTTCTGTTCTTTGATACCGCGACCTACGGCAACAATGATCTCCGCCTGCGTGAGGTCCACGGCTTGTTTGGCCTCTTTAAACGGGGCCTCAGGCTTGTTGCGGATGCCATCGACCTCGACCTTCACAGTCTCTACCGTGGCCGGAGCATCACCAGAAACGACCTGATCGCCGCGAAACGATCCGTTCTGAAACGTCGCGAAGTAGGGCGGCTCGCCGGCAAAGGACACATCTGCAGCGAACTTGCCCTGGAACATCTGACGGGTAAAGAGCAGCCTGCCGCTCTCGTGTTTGTAGCCCGTCGCATCGCTGATGAGCGACCGGTTCAGAGCGCACGCCAGTTTGGGGGCAAAGTCGCGAACCTGGTAGGTGTGCGGCATCAATACCAATTTGGGCTGCTTTTGCTCGATCAGCTGTTTCAATGCCGCGACAAAGCCATCGGGAGTGTAAGGCTCCAGCGCGGCCGACTCGACGTTATATACCTTTGCCACCTTCCTGGCAGCAATCTCGCCCGCGATATCGGCAACGCCGTTGCCCACGACCGCCGCTTCCAAGGTCCAGCCCGTTTGCTCCGCAATTGCCTGCGCGCCGGCGAGCGTCTCCCAGGAGACGCGGTTTAGTTTCCCTTCCCGTTGTTCCACTACCACAAGTATCGTATCTGCCATATAGGTCCGTTTTTTCCTTCAACCAAAGACGCCGCCAACCAGCCAAACTTCGGGGTAACGCCGACCTTTCAGGACGAGATCCAAGTGCAGCGACTATTCAGATGCTTCGCCACGAGGCGCGAGCCTGGCACTGGGATGCTCCTCTGTTCCGGCCCGCGACTTTAGCGATTCTGTCGCCTGATTCGATTGCCCACCAGACTTGTCAAAAGTCCCGCTGCAACCAGTATGCTGGCGATGACCTGAAACCGTATTTCTCCCAGCTTGGCTCCCGCCGGGTAAAAAAACATTACCAACAACGAAAACAACACAAGGACCCAACCCACAATCATCAGGGCCGATCCATTCTCCCGCTTTTCTTCCGACGATGGCATTGTCACCTCCTGTGAGCGACTGGCCACCCTCGCCTACCCAAACTTGTGGTCGCACACTACGCGACGGTCTTCTCTTCGTCTTCGTCCTGCTTCTGCTGGCGCAAGGTGTTGGCCAAGTCTCTCCGGCCCAGCCTCGTAGCTCCAATCGCACGGCGGTAGCGGCTGCCCATAATCACCAAAACCAATCCCAGGGCGCCGACAATACCCACTGCGATTGGCCAGAACCACGAGCCGTCCCGCAGGCTATTGAAGAAGAAAATCCCGGCGATTCCATCCATCCAGAGCAGAACCCATCCTGCGGTCAGAAGAACAGAACCCAGGCGGCGGTTCTCAACCGTGTTGTCGATGGCGACTTGATCGCGATCAAATCCCGGCATATGTAGACTCCTGCTAAAAAGTTTGATGCCAACCGGTTCGATGCCGCCATCGGCGCTGCCGCCGCTCTCCTGCGTCCATCCACTTCGAATTCTTAGAAAGATCGGTATCGCAACTGTCGTTGCGGAGCGGCTCACCCGCTCTTTACGAGAAAATCTAGAAAACGCGTAATTCGTTGTGCAGCTTGTCCACCAACTTTTTTGCAACCTCCGCCGGCGGACCGTCCAGAGTTTCGGTTTTCTTTGTCTTTTGCGGAATATACAGCTTTTCGATCTTTTGCTGATTCTCGCCCAGAGTGGATTTCACTTCGTCGAATGCGACTTTCTTCAGAGGCTTGGTCTTAGCCTGTTTGATCCCGATCAGCGTCGCATAGCGCAGCTTATTGATGCCCGACTGAATTGTCAGCACCGCCGGCAAAGGCATGTCAACGAACTGGAAGAACCCGGCTTCCAGTTCGCGCTTTACGCGGATTCCGGTGTCGTTCTTCTCGAGCTGCATGATGATGGTGGCATGCGGCCAACCCAGAAGCTCGGCGAGGATCACGCCCGTCTGAGCAAATCCGTAGTCATCCGACTGCAGGCCGGTAAAAATGAGATCGAAGCTCTCATCCTTAATGGCAGCGGCAAAGGCCTTGGCGGTGTTAAAGGCGTCGAGTCCGACAAACCCCTCCCCTTCCAGATGAATGGCCCGATCCGCTCCCTTGGCCAGCGCCTCCCGCAAGACTTGCTGGGCACGGGCTGGGCCGCTGGTGATAACGACCACTTCGCCTCCGTGCTTCTCTTTCTGGCGTAATGCCTCTTCCAGCGCATACGCATCGGGCTCATTTACTTCGTAGGACACGTCTTCCCTAATCCATGTGCCGCTCTCATTCAGCTTCAGCGGCGCATCCTTCTGCGGAACCTGCTTCATGCACACCAGGATTTTCACCCAATTCTCCTTGCGGTCAGAGCCCAGACTACATCGTTGGCCGTCGCCGTGTCTGTAACGGTGATCACGCAGTCCTCGTTCGAGGTTTCGTTATCGTTTACCGGTCGCCGCGAGCACTGGCTCTCACGAGCAAACCGGCAAGTATAAATGAGCAAAAGGAAGGTGGGAAGGCACGCATCGGAGCAGTCTTGCCACTGGCCGCCGCAGTCAATGCGTGATCAGCTCAGAGCTCGTCGATGGTCGCTTCCGGTTCGAGCAGAATCGGAATGCCATTGCGGATCGGATACACGCGCTTGCACTCGTTGCATTTGAGGCTCTCCTCGCCGCGCAATACCAGGGGCTTGCGACACACCGGACAGGCGAGCACTTCGAGCAGGTCAGGGCTGATCATAGGCCCATTGTACAAGGGCCGCAGCCTATGCTGGCCGCGATAAGATAGAGGTTGGCATTCCAATCCCAGGAGAATTCATGCCGGCAGTCATCCTCGACGGAACAAAAATTGCGGCGCAGATCAAGACAGAGGTTGCGGACGAAGTGAAAGAACTCACCGCTTGCGGGCTCCGTCCGGGTTTGGCGGTGGTGCTGGCCGGGCATAACCCCGCGTCGGAGATTTATGTTCGTAACAAGGTCAAGAGTTGCGAGCAGATCGGCATTTATAGCGAGAAGCACACCCCGCCCGATACTGCTACCACGGAAGATCTCCTGGCGCTCGTCGAGGAACTGAACCAGCGGGACGAGATTGACGGAATCCTGGTGCAACTTCCCTTGCCGCCTCAGATCGATTCCAAAGCTGTGCTCCTGGCAGTCTCGCCCGCAAAAGACGTTGACGGCTTTCACCCTGTAAATGTGGGCTATCTCTCGACCCAGCGGCCGGGATTGGTGCCGTGTACTCCCGCCGGCATCCTTGAAATATTGAAGCGCAGCAGTATCCCGATCACCGGGGCCGAAGCCGTAGTAGTGGGCCGCAGCGATATTGTTGGCAAGCCGGTCGCCATGCTGCTGCTTAACGGCAACGCAACCGTAACGGTATGCCATTCGAAGACCCGTGATCTCCCGGCAGTATGCCGCCGCGCCGATATTCTGGTGGCCGCGATCGGGAAGGCAGGCATGATCACGCCAGAGTTCGTAAAGCCCGGTGCAACCGTGATCGACGTCGGCATGAACACGGTGACGGATCCGGCCGATTTCCGGCAGTTTTTCGCAGGCGATGAGAAACGTGGACGCAGCTTCGCCGAGAGGGGCTCAACCCTTATCGGAGACGTTCACCCCAATGTCGCCGAGATTGCAGGAGCGATCACCCCCGTGCCGGGAGGCGTTGGTCCGCTCACCATCGCGATGTTGATGAGCAACACGGTTAAGGCCGCCAAGCTCCGCAGGGGTCAGCAAGTGCAGGCCCCTCTTGCGCGGTGATTGGCCTCTTGCTCGCTGGAGCGATGGCTACGGATTCGCTATTGACTCGCGGCCCGATTCGAACGAACCTGTAATACATCCTGGCAGGTACTTATGGAGGATTTCGTGCGAGGTGTAGGCCTGCGTCTGCTTGCTTTGAACCTGTTACTGCTACTGGTTACCATTTCTGCTGCGGCGCAGTCGAGTACGGCGCCTCCGGCTGCGGCCACTAAGCCGCCAGACCTCGTCTGCTTTGGTAACGAGCCGGACTGGAGCATTCAGTTCACGGCACAGGGCGCCCGCTACATCGCCATGAACGAGCCGGACCGGGTCTTCATCGGCAGCTTCCACTGGGTCCAGAATATGAACGCCTGGTCGTGGAATCCGACCGACATGGCACAAAACGTACCTCTGACCGCCGTTATCAAGAAGGCGTCCTGCGTAGACCCGGTTCGCAAGTGGACGGTCCCGTATAGTGCGCAGGTCAACCTGCCCAGCGGCGACATGGCAAGCGGCTGTTGCCGCAGGCTCAAGCACGGAGAGGCACCCGTCGGCCCGGGCGGCTACAGTCCGCCGCCGAAGCAGCAATAGTGCTTCCTATGATCCGATTCCCGAGGCGAAGCGATCGTGGGCAGGAGACCGAATGCTCCGCGTAGGACTCACCGGCGGTATCGCGTGCGGCAAGTCCACAATCGCGGCCATGCTGGTGAAGCGCGGAGCTCACTTTCTGCAGGCTGATGCGCTGGCGCATCAACTGTACGCGCCGGGAACCCCCACCTACGACAAGGTGGTCGAACGATTCGGAAGCGAAATCCTAAGCGACGATGGGATGACCATCAGCCGCCCCAAACTGGCAAATCTGGTGTTTCCCAATCGCATCGGCGAACTCAACGCAATCGTCCATCCCGCCGTCGTGCAAGCTCAGACCGTCTGGATGAAGGAGATCGAGCGCAGCGATCCTGATGGGATTGCCGTGGTCGAGGCCGCATTGCTGCTGGAGGCTGGGGCGGCGAAAGATTTCGACAAAGTGATCGTGGTAATCTGCGACTTCGATCGCAAGGTGGAGCGCTTCGGCCGTCGTACGGGCGTATCGCCCGACGCCGCCCGGGCCGAAGTAGAGCGCCGCAGCGCCGCGCAGTTCACCGATGCTCAGAAAGCCGGACATGCGGACTACGTGATCGAAAACTCCGGATCCCTGGAAGATGCGGAACGGCAGGTTCAGCAGGTGTGGCGGAAGCTACAAGCGCTTCAGAAGCCACCGCGCACGCGCTGAGCTTTGGCCCGTATTCCTGCTGGCGTTGCCGTTGCAATCGGTAGAGCCGCACGCTGCGACACCCACCGTGAAGCCCGATTCCGGTACACTTTTCTGTTACGCCCGTCTATTCGTATCCGGGCCTATACTGCCCGGTTTGCAATCTTATGAGACTGATTCGTCCACTCTTAATTGGTGCTGTCATTGCCGGTGCTTTCTACTGGTACACAACCCATCATTCTTCGGTAAATGCCCCCGAGTGGGTCAGCCGGCCGACGCACGTGGAACTCAGCGAGGCCGCGGGGCCACAGACCTTTGACGCCGAGGAACAGAACAACATTGAGGTCTATCGCCGGGCCATACCAGCGGTGGTGAATATTACTTCCACGGCGGTGGCTTTCGACTTTTTCTATGGTCCGGTGCCGCAGGAAGGCCAGGGCTCGGGCTTCATCATCGATAAAGAGGGCCACATCCTGACCAACTACCACGTGGTCGCCAATGCGCGCGAGGTAGAAGTCACGCTGCACAACAAGAGAAAGTACAAGGCAGAGGTAATCGGTACAGATCGCTCGCATGATCTTGCCGTCCTTCAGATCAAAGGCGTAGACCTCACGCCTGCCGTTTTGGGCGACTCGAAGGGTCTGGAGGTTGGGCAAAAGGTTTTTGCCATCGGTAATCCCTTTGGCTTGGCCGGCACCATGACGCGGGGCATCATCAGTTCGCTGCGGCCCATCCGTATGCCCGATGGAGCCGCGATCGACGAGGCCATTCAGACCGACGCAGCCATCAATCCCGGCAACTCCGGTGGCCCACTGCTGAACTCGCGCGGGGAAGTCATCGGCATCAACAGCATGATCGCCACCGGCGGCTCCAACCAGAGCGCGGGCATCGGTTTCGCTATTCCGATCAACACGGCAAAAGCGGTGCTGGGAGATCTAATCACCCTTGGCCGCGTCCGCCGGCCGTCGCTGGGCATCCGGCCCCTGGCCATCGGTCCGGAACTAGCCGAGGAAATGGGCCTCCCCGCTGACTACGGCATCCTTATCCTGCAGACGGTCCCCGGCGGCGCTGCCGACCGTGCCGGTTTGCGCGGTGGAAACCAGCGTGCCTACATCGGAAACACACCGATCATGATTGGGGGCGACCTCATCGTCGCCATCGATGGTGAAACAGTAGCCGATCCCCAGGACCTGGCCAACGCAATGAACAAACACCGCGCCGGCGACACGGTAACCGTGACCATCGTCCGTGGGAAACGCAAGATGGACGTACGCGTCGTCCTGCAGGAAGCCCGTCAGCAAGCCTAGCGCAGGGGCCTTGGCTTGCTTGAAGTGCCTGTCCCCCAAACCTGTGATTGCAGGCGCGTTGTGCCGTCAGATATAGTTTTGAAGACTATGTACGATGACTTTCAGGCTATTGACCGATGGACGGGCGCGCCGGTGCGCTGCATGTACCAGGCACTAATTGTTGCCATCGCAACCCGTCACGCGGATGCTGTTGACGTGAAATTTCTGGCGGGAGAGCGCCCCGTGTGGATCGCTCTGCCGCACGTTGCGTGGGTGGAATATAACCGCCAGACGGGTGGAGTCATCAGCGACCCGATGGCGGTACAGATCGCCGGGCATTTCCTCAAATGGGCGATCGAGTCCGGTGAGGATAATGGGCGCGAAATGTATAGCCTCACGGTGCAAGAGACACTCGAGCACCTGCAAGCCGTGAGAGCCGAGGCCCATCAACCGACTGCCGCCCGCTGAGGTTTTTCTCCAGCGGGCTTTTTCTTGCCCGCTCGACTGCGTCACTACTGCCACCCGCCAGTCTCGCCTGAAGACCTGTTGTCCGGTCCTCGCTTTGGTGCGTACGCAGGATTTCGAGCCTTTCTTAGTTAAGGAGCAATTTTATGTCCTCCATTCAGCAAGCTCCCGACTTGACCGAAGTACTTGGTCAGGAACGGGTACACCGTAATCTGGGTCCCGCCCAATTGGTGGAAGCGGCCCTACGCCGTGGCGAAGCCGAGTTGGCCGCGCGTGGCTCGCTGGTCGCAGAAACCGGAAAGCGCACGGGCCGTTCGCCGAAAGACAAGTTCACGGTGCAGGATTCGATCACCGAAAACAGGGTTGACTGGGGAAAGGTCAACCTTCCTCTTTCCCCGGACAAGTTCGATGCGCTGTATGGGCGAGTCCTCGATTACCTGAAAGGCAAAGAACTCTACGTTCAGGACTTATTCTGCGGCGCCGATCCGAATTTTCAGTTGCCCCTCCAAGTGATAAACGAACTCGCATGGCACAATCTGTTTGTCCGGCAACTCTTCATCCGTCCGACTGCGGAAGAACTGAAGACTCATCAGCCCGAGTTCACCATTCTGAGCGCCCCAGGTTTCCTGGCCGATCCCAAAAGGGATGGAACCAACTCAGAAGTCTTCGTGATCGTCAATTTCACCCGCAAGCTGGTCTTGATCGGCGGAACACAATACGCCGGTGAGATGAAGAAGTCGATCTTCGGCATCATGAACTTCCTGCTGCCGCAACGGGATGTGTTCCCGATGCACTGCTCGGCCAATATAGGCGAGGATGGCGTGACCGCACTGTTCTTCGGACTCTCCGGAACCGGCAAAACTACCCTCTCCGCGGACCCAAACCGCCGCTTGATTGGCGACGATGAACATGGCTGGAGCGCAAACGGCATTTTCAACTTCGAGGGCGGCTGTTACGCAAAGTGCATTCGACTGTCGGAAGAAAACGAACCGCAGATCTGGAAGGCCCTGGGCTTTGGTGCGGTGCTGGAAAACGTCGTGATCGATCCGGTCACACGTGTGCCCGACTACGACGACGACAGCAAGACCGAGAATACCCGCGCGGCGTACCCGGTCGAACACATCGATAACGCCGTGATCCCCGGATTCGGCGGCCATGCCAAGAACGTTGTGTTTCTCACGGCGGATGCCTTCGGCGTGCTGCCTCCGGTCTCGAAGCTGACGCCCGAACAGGCAATGTTTCATTTCATGTCGGGATATACCGCAAAAGTGGCGGGCACGGAGGCCGGGGTTACTGAACCGCAGGCGACATTCTCCACCTGCTTCGGCGCTCCTTTCATGCCTTTGCCTCCCAAGGTCTACGCGGAGATGCTGGGCCGGCGATTGCGTGAGCACAACGCGCAGTGTTGGCTGGTCAACACCGGCTGGCAAGGCGGGGCGTACGGCGTGGGCAAGCGCATGAGCCTGCCCTACACTCGCGCCATGGTCAACGCATTGGTTGAAGGCAAGCTGGCCAATGTGGAGTTTGAGATTGAGCCGTCGTTCGGGCTGAGTATCCCCAAGCAAGTTCCGGGTGTTCCGTCTGAGTTGCTCAAGCCCCGCAACTCGTGGAAGGACAAAGCTGCCTATGATAAACAGGCGGCTGATTTGTCGGGCCGCTTCGCCAGAAACTTCGAGCAGTTCGACGCTCCGCTCGAAATCAAAGAGGCAGGACCGAAGCCAGTGAAGATGTAGTCTAGGCGGTATTCTGACATTGCAAAGAGGTTCAGCAACGGACCTGGTTCAACAGGCATGGCCTACGCCGTGCCTTTTTTTTGGGTTGGACCACAGCATTCTCTTGGTTGAAAAGAGTTCCCGAAAAACAGCACAGGACGAGTTTCCAGTCGGTTCTTTCCAGCTCGTTCGGCATCTGAAGTGGATGACCGCAGCTCGTAGGCGCAATCTTAAAAGGAGATCGAGATGGTGAAATTTGCACTGCTGGCGAGACTGGAAGCGAAGCCTGGCAAAGAAAATGAGGTGGCGGAATTCCTTAAAGGCGCGCTGCCGCTCGCCCAAAAGGAAGCTGGAACCATCGAATGGTTTGCCCTCCGCATCGGGCCGTCCACCTTCGGAATTTTTGACACTTTCTCGGATGAATCGGGGCGCGACGCGCACCTGAACGGCCCCATCGCGAGCGCTCTGATGGCCAAGGCGTCGGAACTGCTAGCCAAGCCGCCAGTCATCGAAAAGCTGGACCTGCTGGCCACCAAGCTGGCGCAACCGAGTAAGGAAGGCAGCCGGGCGGCATAGTCGCTCGTTCCCATAAGGCGCAAAAATGAACCGGCTGCGCGGCCCCGCGCGGTGGCATCAGTTTGTTTCGCGTGATCCGGCAATCCGTGCCCGTCGCTGCGGATGTCTTCGGTCAGCCGAGGCGTTTCGGTGTCAATTCCATTTCGCAGGGTCCTGGAAGCGAAGGCAGGACTCGCCAGCACCGCATTCTGCGTGGACACAATTTGATGTCAGAGGTCTCTCAGTTGACCTCAATCAAGACTAAAATAAATCTCCTCCGCCCATGACAGTCTCGCTCAAACGCGTGTACGTGAAACCCTCGCCCCAAGACGGCGCGCGCGTGCTGGTAGACCGGCTGTGGCCTCGCGGCTTGACCAAGGAAGCTGCCGCAGTCGACATCTGGATGAAGGAGTTGGCACCGTCGAACGAGCTGCGCCAATGGTTCCACGCACATCCCTTGCAATGGGAGCATTTCCGCCGCAAGTATCTGAAGGAGTTGACGACCGAGGCGGCGCACGCCGGCCTGGAAGAGTTACATCGTTTGGAGCGAGAGCACGGCCAGTTAACGCTGCTCTACGCCTCGAAGAACGAAGAGCGAAACAACGCGACGGTGCTGAAGCAACTGATCGAGGGGGACCGAAAGCCTCCCACAGGCACGGGCCCGGCGCGCGTGGCGGCGCAAGGCCGGGCGCGAGCGGCGCGGCGCAGATAGTCAGACTCTAGCGGCTTCTGCGGCGCGCTCCGGTCACCCGAGCGCGAATGAGAACCGATTGCGCCTCCGGGTTGAGCCAAGATCGTGAATCTCAGTTGGCGGTTTTGCAATTCGCAATTGCAATGAAACAAAAATGGGCGGCACGATTGGGATGAAGCGCCTTGCTTCCGGGATGAATGCCAGTCTAAGCGGGTGACAATTTATGCTCCGGTTGATTTTCATCGCCCGAATCGCGGTATGATTCCTAAACCTATCGGACGGTAGGAGAAACTTATGCTGCGCAAGCTGGTTACGATTCTGGTTGCGGTCGCCGCCGTAGCACTGTCATCGTCGGCGAAAACGCGCGGACCATCCACTGCGGAAGAACGCATGCGCGCCGTCAACTACGCGCACAGCCTGGAAGAAAATCCCTTATCCAAGGACAGCCTGGACAAGCGCATGTGGCTGACCGAGTGGATCGTGGAAGTCCCCGACATTACCGTCAACGCGTGCTGCACCTCGTTGTGGGCGCTGGACAAGGTGAACAGTACCTACTCCAACCAGTTGCGCATGCAGGCGATCTACTCGCAGACGGCGTTCCTTCTCCAGCACCCCGATGTGAAAGATGAGAAGGCAGCCCAAGCCGCGGGTCTGGCGGGAACTCTGCGCGCATATCGCGCCATCCAACGCTTCGATCCCACCGCGAAGTATCCGCTGCTCGACAATCTGCTTTCTCTCGAGAAGCAGGGCAAGCTGGAGAAGTACGTTGCCAGCCAGCAAAAGTGTCAAGCTAACTGACGCCTGCTGGAAAACTCTATTGATGGGCGCGTTAAACGCGCCCGTTAATTTTTGACGCGCGCTGTTTCGAGGCGCCGCCCCAACCTCCGCTACTTGTTGATCGTCTTCCCCAGAAGCTACTTGAAGATCGATGCGAAAAAGGACCCGATGCTAGCGAACAAGCTGTGTTTCTTCTCTGGTTTGGCAGTGGCCTGAGCCGGATTGTGAGTGCGGTCGACTTGGATTGCGCTCCCTTGGGCGGCAGCACAACCGGATCGAGTTGAATGGCCTGATTATTTTCGATCTTCAACATTGCCACGTTTGCCGTCAGGTCGGGATAGGGATCGTCTCCGTGATAGACAAACGGCGCTTCCACGGCTACGTGCTCGTTGGGCGAGGGAACGATGGGCAAAGGCTTCGCTTCTGCTTGTGCTTCAGGCTTGGGCTGCGGTGGTGTCGGCGGGGGTGCGGCCCTAGCAACTTGGGTAGCAGGCGCTGAAGGGACCGGGCATCCGCACTTCTGGTGCGCCGGCAGCACTCCCTTAATATGTCCGCCCTTGAACAGAACGGCCTCGTCGTCCTTGACCTGGTAAGTGTCGTCCCCCATGGTCTCGTACACAGTGATGGCCGTGGAATTCGAGGGCAGGGTTTGGACGCAGGTGTCACCTTGCGGATCAATTCGCAGGGCGGCATGCAGACGTCCCGGACCGGGGAGCACGAGACGGAAGTCGGGCGTGATCAGGCTGTCGGCGGAAGCTCCGAGCGGATAGTCGAGCTCGAGGTTGCCGCTGTTTACGCTAAACAGCAGGGCGCGTCCGTTTTGCGAGGCCGTGATGGTCAGGTTCGTGCCGGGACATACCAGTAGACTGCCGCCCCTTTCCAGCTTCAAGGTGGCAGCCTGGGCTCCCGCCTGGATGGCCGAGCCACTGAGCACGCTGGTGCCCGAACCTGCGAGGATCACCGATCCCTTGACCCTGGCGTCAGTGGCATAGAGTTCGCCGAGGGTTTGCTGGGCCCACGCCGGCGAGACCAGGCTGCCGAGCATGATTGCGAACAGGAGTCGGTGGGTTGACGGCATGAGGCAGAACTTCATCGAGGCAACGGGATAGCTTCGACGATAACACCGAAGGCGACCGCGAACAATCGAAAGCTCGGCTGAAAATCAAGCGGGCCGCCCGAAGGCGGCCCACTGCAGAGGAAAAGGAGCCTACCTCAATGGACCTGGTTCACGACACCGTTGACGAAGGCCGCTCCATAAGGAGTGCCCACGCCAGTAACATCGTCCCAGCCGTTGGTTACCAGCAGGGTCGAGTCGGTGCCGAACGAGATGGCGTACCACCGGGTTGAAGTCCCCTGGTAGAACGCGCTGGTGAAGGCCGTCGAAATATCCGGCGTGACGACGGCGGTAGCGGAATAAAAGGTTGGCGGTCCACCGGTGAAGATGGTACCGGTCAGGTTCGTGCCCGAGTAAGCGGAACTCTGCTTCACGTCTTTGATTGAACCGGATGGCATGGTGTACATGTACGGCGCGGCCAAGCCTGCCGCCTTGCCATGCAGTTGCTGGCTCTTCTGATTGACGATCGCCCACACTCCCGAGAACATCGGGCACGAGGCGCTGGTTCCGCCAATCACCGAGACGGAGTAGACGCCCGGGTGATTGTAAGAATAGATGATCTCCACGCCAGTGTACGGATCGGCTGTCATGGAAATATCCGGTTGCTGGCGTCCGGTGCCCGGCAAGCTGCCCTGCCAGGTGGGCTTAGCGAAGAAGGTGCTCTGTCCGCCGCCTCCGCCAAAGTAGAAGCACTTGCCAGGTGCGAGGGTGCTGGCACAGACGGGGGGAACGTTGGGTGCGCCAGTGGTCGGAGCTGCGATGCGGGTAAGATCGGTGCCCCAGCCGGCCTGGAATTTCATGGTGTAGTCAGCGTTGATGAAGTCACTGGTGCCACCAACAGCGGTAGCATGCGGTGAGTCGGAGGGAACGCTGACGGTGTAGGCTCCCACGGCGCGATAGAAATCGCCGCTGTCGCCGGTCGAGAAGTTGATGGAGACACCCAGGGCAGCGCCTTCGGCGTTCAGGTCGTCCCACGACTGCATGCCAGCAGCATCGTTCTCGTACTCGTCGGAGCCGTAGCTGTTGGAAATCTGATTGCCCAGACTATTATCCAGTGCCCACTGGATCGCGTTCTGGAGGTTGTTGTCATAATTGTCGATGGACCGCACCAACGCGATATTGGCGCTCGGCGCCATGGCGTGCGACCACTCGATGTCCAGCGTCGTTTCGCCCGCCCAGCTCGTGTTCGACGTATCGGCTCCGAAGGGATTGTAATCGGCGAAAATTCCTGACGTCAGTCCAAAGGTGGAGGCGAAAACACCAAAGTCAGCCGTGGCGGTAGGGGATCCCCATGCATCCACGATCACCACAGTCTGTCCGGTTCCGTCGTTTCCGGCACTGATGAGGGGTTGCAGGCCATAAGCAATTTGCAGGGCTGCCGGCTCATAGCCGCAGGGAGGCAGATGGCCAGTGCCACCGTGAATGTCGCCACCGTAGCGGTTGCCGGTGTAGAGGGCGGCCGGCAGGGTGTTGCCGGTCGTGAAGCCGTGGCTCTCGACTGCGCGCCAGCACTGGTTCTCGTAATACAGGCTGGGAGGCGGCCCGGCCAGGGCTTTAGCTTGGTTTTTCATGTTGAGAGGGACTTCGGGATAGGGCTGCCCGGTTTCCGGATCGACCGGACGTATCGAGCGTGGTTGCATCGAGACCGGGTGCAGACCCTGCACTGAACTTACAAATTCTGCAGCAGGGCCAGCGATGGAAGCATTCGAAATGTTGGAGTAGATCGTCTTGCCTTTTACATTGAATCGATTGATCTGAACGTTGAAGGCTTTCTGTATGTCGGCAATGGAGCCCTGCGCGTTTACGTAGAAATTATTCTGATGAACGGCCGTCACTGTCAGGCCATGCGATTTGAGGAAATCCTGAACGAGTGCCGCTTCTTGCGCCGTCGGGCCAAATTTAGCGGCATACTGCGCAGGAGTGAGCCACTGGTGATACTGCGGCGAGCCGGGGGTGTAGAGCTGATTGATAAATGCATCGCGCTCGGCAACATTATGCTGCTGCAGCCGAACGGTGATGGGGATAACTTTTGTGGGATTCTCGGGCCCGAGATTCTGGGCATCCTGCACGAATCGCGGAGTGCTGTTGGCCAGCACGCGTCCGTTGGCAGCGAATGCCGAGCTGGCAAGCGTGATTACGAGCAGAATGGCCGTCAGGAACAGCAGCCCAATCTGCATACGACCGAAACGATTGGCCATGACATATCTCCTTGTGAGGCTGGGGGTACTCAGAGCGGAGCACGCTCCGCGGCTTACTTTCCATCGCGGAAAGCCGAAGTACTAGACGCGAAACTTGCGACGCAGCACGCCGGCAAGTCCAAGCATGCCGGAACCGAGGAGCGCGATGCTGCCGGGCTCAGGTGTGGTTGAGAAAAGCGTCGTGCTTGCGCCACCGTTCGTGGTCAATGTCGAGAACCATTGCGAACCTGCACCAACGGCCGCGGTCTGCGCCAGGACGATGCTGATGTTGTAGGTGCCATAGCCGTAAATGGGGGCGAAGTCTACGGTGCCGTTCACGGTGTACAGGGTGTCGCAATAGTTGCAGTCTCCGAGCAGAAAATAAGCAACCTCGACGCCGTTGATGTAGACATCGTTCTCGTAGTTAGCGCCTGGTACGCCGCCGTAGGCATCGACGACACCCCAGTTGGCGGTCAGGTCGTTGACAAATTGCTGCCCGGTGAAGAACGTCTCGGTAACGAAGTCACCGGTTGTCCACATTGGCTCCGTCAGGCCGCCATTGTCGCCCATGAAGCCGCAGCCATTCGTTGCGCTGCAGTAGAACGAGGTGTCACTGGGGAAGTTGACTGTGATTCCGGTGTCGGCAAAGGCAACGCCAACGGCCAGAAGGCTTATCGTCAGTAATACGAAAACTTTGCGCATGCTAGTCTCCTTTGAGAAGTGAACGTCCTTCGCGAAGTCGCGCAAAATGGCTGCGCGCTTTCGTTTCAGATCTGAGTCAGTCGTGAATTGAACGCGTGTCGAAGCGGGTTGGACGGACAAATTCGACAGACTTCTTCCGCGGAGCAAACATAGGAGGCTGGCTCGGAGAATGCAGTGATGTCGAGCAATATATCTTCTGGTTCGTTCCGTTTCGGGAATAAGTGGTGTAGTCGCGCGCGGCGGAGGCCAGTTTCGGCCTTTTCGAATAGGAAACTGGCGAGAGCACTGGCTGAAGCTAAAACCTGGAGTGTTTGATCTAATAGATTAAATGGCAGTGAATGGCGGCAACGGTCGGCCCTATCCCAGGCTGGTTTGGCACGAGACAATTAGTGTCGCAGTTGAGACATTCCGCACCAACAAGGTTCGATTCTTGCTCACCTCCCTCGGAATGGTCATTGGGACGGCATCGCTGATCCTGGTGGTGACCATCGGCCTGACCGGCAAGCAGTACATCCTGCAGCAGATCCAGGCAATCGGCGCCAACATGATGGTAGCCAGCTATGAGGGCGGCTCCATCTATGGCAACGAATCCACGAGCGACTTCCTCACGGTCGACGACATGAATGCCGTGCGGCGGCAGGTCCCGGGTATTACCGCAGCGTCGCCCATGGTCGAGTTACACGATCGGATTACGATTTCCGGTGGTAAGGAACGCGAGGTCTTGATCCTGGGCGTGTCGCCGCAATATATGTGGGTGCGCAACCTCGATATCCCGGTGGGACGCTTCTTTGACGACAAGGATACGCAGGCTCGCGATAAAGTGGCGCTGGTCACTATCCCTCTCGCCAATGCTCTCTACGGCTCGCAGGACGCGGCGATCGGCAAGGAAATCAAGATCACTGGCCTGCCTTTCGTGATCATTGGGACGTTTCGGGAGCGCGTCGACACCTTTGGTCAATCAGAAATCTCGGACGACACGCTTCTGATTCCCTACACGGTGGCCCGCTTCTTCACCTCCAACGATGCCGTGAAGGAGATATTCTTCTCGGTAGCGGATTCCTCCGACGTGCCTCGCGCCACGGAGGAGATACACGACGTTCTGCAATCACGGCACCGCCCGCAGTCCGTCTACAAAGTCGATAACCTGACGCAACTACTCTCAGTAGCGGCTAAGAGCGCTAACGCCCTGACCACGGTACTGCTGCTCATCTCGGTTCTGACATTGCTGGTGAGCGGAGTAGGCATCATGAACATCATGCTGGCGACGGTCAGCTCCCGCATTCGGGAGATTGGCATACGAAAGGCCGTCGGCGCGACGAATTCCGAGATACGTGCTCAGTTCCTGGCCGAGTCCATGCTGATCTCTTTGTCCGGGGGCGTGGTCGGCATTCTGATCGGGATCGCGCTGCCCTTCTCCGTGCGATTTATCACCGACTACCGCGTGCCCGTGTCGGGACTATCAGTGATTATTGCCGTGTTGGTTTCATCGCTGGTAGGAGTCTTGTTCGGAACCGCTCCGGCGGCTCGAGCCGCACAGCTCGATCCCGTAGAGAGCCTGCGCTGGGAATAGCCGGCAGCCAGCACCACGCGGTTCATTCAATATTTACCAACCAAGGGAAGGTAGCTCTCCTTCCGGCCGGATCAAGTCAATTCGTTGACACCCCTGCCTGAGCTCTGATAGTTTCAATAGTTCCAGCTTTTGCCTGCGCTCTCAGTGCGTCTTCGACGGCAGGAACTCACGAATAAGACATGGATCAGACCCTAAAACAGGTAGGCGAATTACTGCTCGGAGCCATTCCGACGGTAATTCTGCTGTTGCTGCTGCAGGTCTGCTATGAGGCGCTGGTCCAAAAACCACTGCATAGAGTGCTCAAGCAACGTGAGGAGCGCACCGAAGGCGCGATCGCCAAAGCCCGTGCTGACGTGGCAACGGCCGAGGCGAAAACTCACGAATATGAACAGCGCTTGCGCGAGGCTCGCGCGGCCATCTTCAAGACACAGGAACTGCGACGTCAAAAGGCACAGGAAGCTCGCGCGCAAGCCATAGAGGCAGCTCGGGCTCGTGCCGGGCAGCAGATTGGTGAGGCCAAGGCGGCGATCGAGCAGGATATGTCGGCGGCGCGGACGGGTCTGCAGGCGGAAGTCGAAGCGCTGGCGGGAGAGATCATACGGACCATCCTGCGACCGGCAAATCCGGCATCGGCGCTTGGCGGACAGTCATGAGAAAGAGCGCCCATCGCTGGCTTTTACTGCTGGCCTTCACGATGGTTTTCGCATCCGGGGCGATGGCCGCACAAGAACCAAAGACGTCTGCCCAAAAGCCGGCAGAAGCACAATCGCAGCCAGCCGGGCAACAGCCGGAAAATCCTAACACCGCCATCGGCAATGACCTCTCCACCGCCTCCCACGACGCGTTGGAATCGGCCGAGCACGAAGAGAATGCGCAGTTCAAGTACTCGCCTGCCGTGCGCTGGATCGCCAAGCACTTGAACGGTGACCGGAAGGTGGCCTACGCGTTCTCGCTCATCGTGAACTTCGGTCTGCTGGCCCTGTTCTTCTACATGTTGTTGCGCTCCAAGCTGCCTTCAATGTTTCGCTCCCGCACCACAGCCATCCAGCAAAGCATTCGCGAAGCGGAGTTGGCGAGTGCCGAGGCGGCGCGGCGGATGAGCCAGGTTGAGGCACGACTGGCGAAGCTGGACGCCGAAGTGGCGGAGATTCGCCGCGAGGCTGAGCAGAACGTAATCGAGGAAGAACAACGGATTCGCCAGGCGGCCGAGGAAGACAGCAAGAAAGTTGTTGCACTGGCCGAAGGCGAGATCTCCGCGATCGCCCGCAATGCGCGCCGTGAACTGAAATCGTATGCCGCGTCTCTGGCTGTCGATCTGGCCGCCCGCAATATCCGGGTGGACGACCGCACGGATCATGCGCTGGTGCGCGAGTTCGTCGATCAGCTCGGAAAGGACGGCAAATAGACATGGCCGCCATTGCCAGCCGATATGCCCGCGCCCTGGTCGATGTGATTCTCGCTGACAAAATCGACGCCCACGCGGTTACCAGACAGTTGGAAACCTTTGTGCGTGCGGTCCGCGAAAGCGATGATCTGCGCCGGGTATGGGAATCGCCGGCGATCCTCCCGGAGCAGAAGCACGCTGTCCTCGATGCAATTGTGCGGGAGATCGGGGCCGTCAAGCCGGTTCGCAATTTTATGGCGGTGCTGATCGATCACCGCCGCATTCCCATGCTGGAGAAGATCGCCCGCCAGTTTGAAGTAGAGATGGATGCCCAGCTCGGATTCGCCGAAGCCGAAATCATCAGCGTGCGTCCGTTGTCGGCGGAAGAAAAGCGTAACGTGGAATCGCAGGTTGAGCTGCTGACACGCAAGAAAGTGCGAGCCCGCTATCAGGATAATCCCGCCCTGTTGGGTGGGGTCGTAGTCCGGGTGGGCAGCACCATCTATGACGGTTCGGTTCGTGGCCAGTTGCAGAAATTACGCGAGCAACTCAGCAACGCCTGACGCCGGGGCGGAGCTTCGGTGGACAGTATTTCGCAGTCTTACTGGATCGAAATCTTATGGCTCAGATTAAAGCAGACGAGATTACCAAGCTCATTCGCGAGCAGATCGACAATTACCAGACCAAGATTGCCGTCGATGAAGTCGGCACCGTGATGTCCATTGGCGACGGTATCGCCCGTGTCTACGGTCTCGACAAGGTCATGTCCGGCGAATTGCTCTCTTTCCCACACAATGTGGCCGGCATCGCCATGAACCTGGAAGAAGACCAGGTCGGCACCGTGCTGCTGGGCGAATACACTGCGATCGAAGAGGGCAACGAGGTGAAGCGCACCGGGCGAATCATGAGCGTGCCGGTTGGGGACGCGCTGATTGGCCGCGTGGTGAACGCGCTAGGCCAGCCCATCGACGACAAGGGACCGATCAATACCGATCAGTATTTCCCGGTCGAACGTCTCGCGCCCGGCGTCATCGATCGCCAGCCGGTGAAAGAGCCCATGGCGACTGGATTGAAAGCCATCGACTCGATGATTCCGATCGGGCGCGGTCAGCGCGAACTGATCATCGGCGACCGTCAGACCGGCAAAACTGCCGTCGCGCTCGACGCCATCATCAACAGCAAGGGCCGCGACCTCATCTGCATCTACTGTGCGATCGGGCAGAAGCGCTCGTCGGTTGCACAGGTTGTGAAGACGCTGGAGGAATTCGGCGCGATGGAATACACCATCGTCGTATCGGCGTCGGCATCGGATCCCGCTCCCATGCAGTACATTGCCCCCTACGCCGCTTGCGCGATGGGCGAATATTTCCGCGACAATGGCAAGCACGCGCTCTGCATTTACGACGATCTATCCAAGCACGCCGTGGCCTATCGCGAGATCTCATTGCTGCTACGGCGTCCCCCGGGACGCGAAGCCTACCCCGGCGATGTGTTCTATCTCCACTCGCGTCTGCTGGAGCGCGCTTCCAAGCTGAGCAATGAAAAGGGCGGCGGCTCGCTGACCGCACTGCCTATCATCGAGACTCAGGCGGGCGACGTTTCGGCGTATATTCCGACCAACGTCATCTCCATCACCGACGGCCAGATTTACCTGGAGACCGATCTTTTCAATTCGGGCGTGCGTCCCGCAGTGAACGTCGGACTGTCGGTCAGCCGCGTCGGCGGCAATGCGCAGATTAAGGCGATGCGACAGGTGGCCGGTACCTTGCGACTTGACCTCGCCCAATACCGCGAGCTGGCAGCGTTCTCTCAGTTCGGCAGCGATCTCGACAAGGCGACCCAGTCGCAGTTGAACCGCGGCAAGCGGCTCACGGAAATTCTGAAGCAGGGCCAATACCAGCCACTGCCCTTCTCCAAGCAGATTCTGATCATCTACGCTGGAACCCAGGGCCTGCTTGACGAGATGCCGGTCGAACAGTTGCGCGATTTTGAGCAGGGTCTGTACGAGTACGTCGACACCACCAATCCCGGGCTGCTGAAGGCGATCGAAGAGAAGAAGGTCCTCGACGACGATCTGCGTGCCGGCATGACCAAGCTGATCAACGAATTCAAAGACACCTTTGTGGCGGAGAGTCAGAACGCCGTTACCGCAAGCGCTTAAACAGCTATGGCGAACGTACTCGATATCCGGCGGCGCATTCGCAGCGTGAAGAACACGCGGCAGATTACCAAGGCCATGAAGATGGTCTCGGCGGCACGATTGCGGCGTGCGCAGGAGCGGGCGCTGGCGGCCCGGCCCTACGCGCAAATCCTTGTGAACGTGCTGAAGTCGCTGGTGAGCCGTACCGATCTGTACGATCCGGTTACCGGCGATCCGCTCCATCCTTTGCTGGCGCAGAGGCCGGAGAAGAACATCCTGCTGGTGGTCGTTACGGGAGACCGCGGTCTGGCTGGAGCGTTCAATTCGAACGTGTTGAAAGCCGCAAGCAAGTTTATCGATCATTTCAAGGACGAAAACATCAGCGTGGCGGCAGTGGGACGCAAAGGCCGGGACTACTTCCGTCGGCGGTATCCCATGGCCGATCCCGGGAGCGCGGCTCGTGCCGCCCGAGTCCAGATTGTGGGCGAGCACCTGAACCTGCTGGCCAAGCTGGACTATGAAGAAGTCTCCGAGATCGTGCAGCGAGTCATCGACGCCTACATCCGAGAAGAAATCGACTCCGTCTACGTCATCTATAACGAATTCAAGTCGGTGATTGCCCAGCGGCTGATCGCGCAACGCATCCTTCCCATACAGGAGATTGGCCGGCGGGAAGTGGCGTTGACCGAAGAGTTCACGCTGGAAGAACGTGAGCGGATGGGTGAGGCAGCGCGCAAAGCCGGCATTAGTTTGCGGGAGCCGGAGGCCACGGAAGCAGAGCACCGCGTCCAAGGCATTCCCTCGCCCGACGTGGATTACATCTACGAGCAACCGCCGGCGGAGTTGTTCAAGGCGATCCTGCCGCGGTACGTGACCTTGGAATTGTTCCAGGCGATGCTGGAGTCGGTAGCGGCCGAGCATGCCGCACGCATGACGGCAATGGATTCAGCAACCAACAATGCCAGCGACATGATCGAATCGCTGACCCTGACGATGAACCGCGCCCGCCAGGCGGCGATCACAAAAGAAATTATCGAGATCGTGAGCGGCGCTGCAGCGCTGTAGGAACAGTTGTCGGTTGCCAGTTCTCAGTTGTCAGAGATGGCGGGGAACAGTTAGATGACGATGCATGCTAATCGCTATCAGGATCTAATTGCTTGGCAGAAGGCGATTGTATTCGTGAAGCTTGTGTACGCGGCGACCGCCAATTTTCCGCCGGACGAGAGATACGGCCTGACATCGCAAATGCGGAGATCGGCTATCTCGATTCCGAGCAATATAGCTGAAGGTCAAGGCCGCACGACTCCCGGCGAGTTTCGTCAGTTTCTAGGACAAGCGCGGGGTTCACTATACGAGTTGGAAACACAGATAGTGCTTGCGTCGGAGCTTGGATTTATTTCTGAAGGCGTGCGACGCGATTTGCTTAGAGAAGCGGGCCAGGTGGGTCGCATTCTCAACGCGCTGAAGGCATCATTGAATGCGCCAAGGGTGTCAGTAGGATCAACACTGACAACCGGCGACTGACAACGGACAACGGATTCATCTATGCCAGAACAAAATATCGGACACATCATTCAGATCGCGGGTCCCGCGGTGGACGTGCAGTTCTCGGAAGGCTCATTGCCGCCGATTTACTCGGCGCTGCGCGTGACCAGCGAGGGCTTCACCGTTCCCGACCCCATTAACGTCATCCTCGAAGTCGAACAGCAGCTCGGCGAAGGCCGCGTGCGCTGCGTTGCCATGGAACCAACCGAGGGCATGGTGCGCGGCATGAAGGCCATCGACCTGGGAGGCCCCATCAGCGTGCCTGTGGGCCGCGGAACCCTGGGCCGCGTGCTGAACGTCATTGGCGAGCCGGTCGACAAGCTTGGGCCTATACCTTATACCAAGCGGATGCCGATTCATCGTGAAGCGCCCGCCTTCGACGAACAGTCCACCGAAATGGAGATGTTCGAGACCGGCGTAAAGGTCATCGATCTGATCCAGCCCTTTCTGAAGGGCGGCAAGATCGGCCTGTTCGGCGGCGCTGGCGTAGGCAAGACCGTCGTCATCATGGAGCTCATTAACAACGTAGCTCTCAAGCATGGCGGCTTCTCCGTGTTTGCCGGAGTCGGTGAGCGCACCCGCGAGGGCAACGATCTCTGGCTGGAAATGCAGGAGTCGGGCGTCGTCAATATCAAGGAACCCGAAAAGTCCAAGGCCGCGTTGATTTACGGACAGATGACCGAGCCGCCCGGAGCCCGTCTGCGCGTCGCCCTGACCGCGCTCACCGTCGCTGAATACTTCCGCGACGAAGAGGCCTCTGACACTCTGCTGTTCATCGACAACATTTTCCGCTTCACCCAGGCCGGTTCCGAGGTTTCAACGCTGCTGGGCCGCATGCCGTCCGCCGTGGGATACCAGCCCAACCTTGCCAGCGAAATGGGCGAGTTGCAGGAACGAATCACCTCGACCAAGAAAGGCTCGGTCACCTCGGTGCAGGCGATCTACGTGCCGGCGGATGACTTGACTGATCCTGCGCCTGCGACGACCTTTGCTCACCTCGACGCGACTACTGTACTTTCGCGCCAGATTTCCGAGCTGGGCATCTATCCCGCCGTCGATCCTCTGGCGTCGACCTCGCGCATTCTCGATCCGCGCATCGTCGGTGAAGCCCACTACAACACGCGCAGGCGGTGAAGCGCGTGTTGCAGAGCTATAAGGACCTGCAGGACATCATCGCGATTCTGGGTATCGACGAGCTCAGCGAAGACCAGAAGCTTACCGTGGCGCGCGCCCGCAAGATCCAGAAGTTCCTCTCGCAGCCGTTCCATGTGGCCGAGCAGTTCACCGGCCTCCAGGGACGCTACGTGAAGATCGAAGACACGGTGCGCAGCTTCCAGGAGATCGTCGACGGCAAGCACGACGACATTCCCGAGCAGGCCTTTTATATGAAGGGCGATATCAACGAAGTGCTGGAAGCCGCCGAGAAGATGAAGGCGACTGCGTAATCCGCCATGGCTGATACCCTCGAACTCGAAATCGTAACTCCCGACCGGCTGGTGGCCCACGAGCAGGTGAGCGAGGTTCAGGTCCCCGGCAAGGGAGGGTATCTTGGGGTCCTGCCCGGCCACGCGCCGCTCATCAGCGAACTGGCCATCGGCGAACTCACCTATCGCGACAGCGGTGGCACGCATTATCTGGCGGTGGCCTGGGGTCTCGTCGAGGTGCTGCCGCATAAGGTGACCATTCTTGCCGAGGTCGCCGAGCGGGCAGAAGAGATCGACGTCAAGCGGGCCCAGGACGCCAAGGCACGCGCCGAGGAAGCCATGCAGAAAGCTGCGGCTGACCTTGATTACGATGTAACCTTGACCGCGTTAAGCCGTGCGAATGTCCGGCTGGAAGTCGCCGCGCGGGCCGGACAGGCCACCACCCATCATTAGTCGTTGTTTTAGTTTCCACAAACCGCGCCCACGTTGGCGCGGTTTTCCTTTGGGCGCATGATGCGCCGAGCGAAGTGAGGACGCGAAGCGTACCGAACGCAAGTGCAGCGAACCCGCGCTCAGGATGACACTTTCGGGGCGGTGCTGTGCCCCGGATACGCGGTCCCCGTAAACCTTTACTTCGTAGCCAGCTGCTCCGCTTCTTTCTTCTGCGGTGAAGCGTTAAAGTGGATCGCCTTGGCCACCTCGACGGCGTAAATGTGCCGCAGGTCATTCAGCGCTGCCTCCGGGATCTCGTCATCGACCTGAACGACGGCGACCGCCCCGCGAGGTTCCTGTGCTTCCGGGGCGCGTCCGAGAGAAAAATTGGCGATGTTGATGTTGTGCTGGCCGAGCACCGTTCCCACCCGTCCCACAACGCCGGGCACATCGCGATTGCGCAGGTAAATGACGGTGCCCTCCAGCGGCGCTTCCACGTCGATGTCGTCGATCCGCAGCAGCCGCGGTGAGCTGCCGTGCAGGATGGTGCCGCGCACGGTGCGTTCCTTCGAGCCGCTCTTCATCATCATGCTGAGCACATTGGCTGTGCCCCGTGAGCCACGCGGCTTTTTGCGCTCGATCAGCCGGATCCCCCGCTCCTCCGCGATGGAAGCCGCGTTCACCAGGTTGGCTTTCTCGTGCGCCATCTGGTTCAGCGCACCCGCCACGGCGGCGTTGCGGATCAACTCAGTCTTCCACTCCGCAATCTCTCCGCTATAGCCAACGCCGATTTCCTCGATGTTGCCTTCGCCGGATTGCGCGAGAAAGGTGCCAAGACGTTCGGCAAGCACGATGTAGGGTTGCATCTGCTCGTATTCTTCAAAGTTCACCGAGGGCACGTTCACAGCGTTCTGGATGACGCCCTTCAACAGGTACTCGCGCACCTGCATGGCGATCTGCACTCCGACGGCGTCTTGTGCTTCACTGGTCGAGCCGGCAATGTGCGGCGTAAGGATGGTGTTGGGAGCATGGTGCAGCGGCGAGTCTTTCAGGGGCTCGTCGCTGAAGACGTCCAGGGCCGCGCCTCCAAGATGCCCAGACTGCAAGGCGGCGACGACGGCTGCGTCGTCAAGCAGTTCGCCGCGGGCGCAATTGATCAGCCGTGCGCCTTTCTTCATCTTGCTCAAGGTCTCGGTATTGATCATGCGTTCGGTCTGCTTGGTGAGGCCGACGTGCAGGGTCAGGTAATCCGATTGCGCGAACACCTCATTCATCGGCAGCAGCGCAATTTGCAACTGTTGCGCCAGGCTGGTTGCGACGTAGGGGTCGTGGGCCACGATCTTCATGCCGAAGGCGATGGCGCGCTTGGCAACCTCAATGCCAACCCGGCCCAATCCGATGATGCCCAGGGTCTTGCCTTTCAGTTCGCTGCCTTGCAGGGATTTCTTTTCCCACTTGCCGGCATGAGTGGTGGAGTCAGCCCGCGGGAGTTGACGAGCCAGCGCCAGCATCAGCGCCAGCGTGTGCTCCGCGACCGCTACGGCATTTCCGCCCGGAGTATTCATGACGGCGATTCCGCGTTTGGTGGCGGCATCGAGGTCGATGTTATCGACGCCCACGCCGGCGCGGCCGATCACGCGCAGCTTGGGAGCTTTGTCCATCATGGCTGCATCGACGAATACGGCCGAGCGCACCAGCAACGCGTCGGCTTCTTTCAGTTCGGCATCAAGAGCGGCTTTGTCAGGCGTAGCAACGGTCCAGTCGCTCTGCTCGGCAAACACCTCGAGCGCGGCAGGAGCAATCTTTTCAGCAACGACGATTTTCATAATTTCCTGGTGTTATTAAGTTTTGATGACAGCGAGACAGCCCGAGGGACGGGACGAACTTAGCCCCGGGCGTAAGCCACATGCAATACGCGAGAAGCCACGAGGCATCCGCGCTACAACTCCGCGGCTACACCGTCGCCACTTCAGCGAACTGCTCGGCGTAAACTTCCTGCACCGCCCGCAGGCCAGCGCCTAACTCGAAGCGATGCGACGGAGCCACCTTCAGCAGTACGTGCTCCAATGCCCCGATGACGCCTACCGCGTCGAGGTAGTCGTAATAGCCCAAATGCGCGATGCGGATCATCTTGCCCTTCATCTCACCCTGGCCGTTAGCGACCACCATGGCGAAGCGCTCGCGGAACTCCTTCACCATAGCGCTCGAGTCGACGCCATCCGGCGGCAACACGGCCGTCACGGCGGCGGCAGGACAGGTAGGGGCAAACAGCTTCAGCCCCAGGGCCTTGGCTCCCGCACGCACCATCTCGGCCGACGTCTCGGCGTTATGGATGAGCGCATCGCGTCCGGCAGCCAGATCGCCATTGCCCGACTTGCGAATAAAATCCAGCGCCGCCAGCAAACCTGCAATCAGCGCGGTTGCCGGGGTGAAGGCAGACTCACCCTTCGCCGCAGCCTTGCGTTCCTTGCGCAGATCGAAGTAATAGCGTGGATTCTTCGCCTGCTCCATGCGTTGCCAGGCACGCTCGCTGACACTCACGTAGGCAAGGCCCGGAGGGATCATCACCGCCTTCTGCGAGCCGCCGATCAACATGTCGATGCCCCAGCCGTCTACGTCGAACTTCGTCGTGCCAAGGCCGGTGATGGCGTCCACAACGAAGAGCGTGTCGGTGCCTTTCAGCAGCGAGGCCACGCCCTTTACGTCGTGCCGCGCACCGGTCGAAGTCTCGGTCGCCTGCATGTAGAGAACGCGCGCGCCATCGAGTTTCGACTTCACGTCTTGCAGATCGAAGGTCTGGCCATAAGGCACGCTGACCAGTTCGATCTGGCATCCGAAGGCTTTGGCCAGATCGCGCCAGCGCTCGCCGAATTTTCCAGCCGTGAGCACGACTACCTTGTCGCCGGGCGAAGTCAGGTTCGAGACCGAAGCCTCCATCGCTCCGCTTCCCGAGGCGGCCAGAATGAGCACATCGTTTTGCGTGCCGACGAATGTCTTCAAGTCGGCCAGAGTGCGTGTGAAGATGTCGCGAAACTCCGCCGTGCGATGATGCATGTCAGCGGCCGCGATCGCTTGTTGAGCCGCGGGAAGTAAGGGAGTAGGACCGGGCGTGAACAGCCGCGTCTTACGTAGCATGGCAATGGCACCTTTGCTCGCAGATTTCCGGAGAGACACCGGACTTCTATGATAAATGGCCGAGGCCACTCCGCACCACCACGAGCCACTATAATTGCCTGATGAGTCTGACCCAGCAGGTGCAGAAAGACATGGTCGATGCCATGCGCAAGAAGGAAGAGCTGCGGCTCGGCACGTTGCGCATGATGAAAGCGGCCCTCAAGAACAAGGAGATCGACAAGCGCTCTGCGCTCGACGAGAAGGAAGAGCTGCAGGTTTTCACCACCATGATCAAGCAGCGTAAGGATTCGATCGAGCAGTTCGAAAAAGGCGGGCGCATGGAACTCGCCAAGCGCGAAGCCGATGAGATCGCCATCATCGAAACCTACATGCCCAAGTCGCTTGGCGAGGAAGAGATCGTCGCGACCGTCCGCGCCACCATCGCGGAGATGGGCTCTCCCACAATGAAGGACATGGGCGCGGTCATGAAAGCCGCGAAGGCGAAGTTTGGAGACGCGCGCGTCGATGGCAAGCTTCTGAGTGATGCGGTGAAAAAAGAGCTGGCGGGAAAATAGAGGTAGAATTTCAGCTATGACAGAACAAGCTAGCGAGATTCTGAAGAAGGCGTTAGCCCTCCCGGAGAATGAGCGCGCCGACCTTGCCAGTTCGCTGATTGAGAGCCTCGATCCAACCGTTGAGCCGGATGTGGAAGCCGCGTGGCAGGAGGAGATTGCCCGCAGAATGGAAGAGCTGCGAGCCGGAAGAGCGCAGACCGTCCCGTGGAACGAGGTTCGGGTGAAGGCTCAGGCCATTCTCCATGAAGAAACCCATTGAGTTTCTTCGGGAAGCGGAAGAAGAGTATCTTGCGGCAATCTCTTGGTACCGGGAGCGTAGTCTCGCAGCCGCCGCTAGCTTTGAAATCGAATTTAGTCGCGTTATCGGAAACGTTCAAGAATCGCCCACTCGCTGGGCAAGTTACTCTCAAGACCTGCGGCGATGCTTCTTGCACCGGTTTCCTTTTGCTGTTGTCTATCAGGACTTGCCGGATATCATCCTGGTCGTGGCCATAGCCCATTGCCGGCGGAGGCCTGGTTACTGGAGAGATCGCCTGTAGCCAAAGTTGCGACTGTGCTCGTATCACGCAACACCACTCTGTAATCTTGTAATCTGTAACTAAGCCCGCATGTCCTACCAAAGCACAGTCGAGCAGCTTTATGCCCTGGGGCACGAACTCGCCAGCACGCCACCGGCCAAGTTCGACCTGACCTATGTGCGCGAGATGCTGGCTGCACTCGGTAATCCCGAGCGGCGCTTTCCCAGCGTACTGATTGCCGGAACCAACGGCAAAGGTTCGACTGCGGCTACTCTCGCGTCAATCCTGCGTGTCGCCGGATACAAGACCGGCCTGTATAGCTCGCCACACCTGGTCCACATCAACGAGCGGATTCGCGTAAATGGCGAGACCATCTCCGAGCCGGAGTTCACCGAAATACACGGACGCGTGGAGCGCACTGCGCAGGAACTATTGCAACAAGGCAAGTTGCCCTGGCATCCCAGCTTCTTCGAAATGCTGACCGTCATGGCCTTCGAGTATTTTGCCAGTATCAGTGTCGACATTGCCGTTCTGGAAGTTGGCATGGGCGGACGTCTTGACGCGACCAATGTCGTCGATCCGCTGCTATCGGTGATCACCGATATCTCGCTCGATCATCAGAAATATCTCGGCAACACGATCGGCGAAATCGCTGGCGAGAAGGCGGGCATCATTCGCGAGAACGGAATTGTAGTGACGCTGCCGCAGCACCCCGAGGCGAATGACGTTATCGGGCACGCGATTCTCGATCACAACGCACGCGGCGTGAGCGCAGTGCCCTACGTCCCGCCGGTTTCTCCCGGCGCGGCCGCCTACCTTGCGGGGCGAACGGTTCCGATGGCGGGTCGCAGCCGCTATCCGCTCACCGTGATGGGCGAAGAGATTCAGGTGGATTCGCCGCTTGCCGGACGGCATCAGTTACGTAACATCGCACTGGCAATTACGGCGGCGGAAGAGCTGGGCCAGTTCGGCTTCAAGGTCACGCCCCGGCAGGTAGAAACCGGGATACGAGAGACACACTGGCGGGGAAGATTCCAGCTAGTGCCGCCATCGGCGATAACCCAGCAGCGCGAGATGGTGCTGGATGTCGCGCATAATCCCGCGGGGGCGTGGGCGCTGCGGTCGGCGCTTTCAGAAAACTTTCCGAGCCGCGAGCTGACATTCGTGTTTGCCGCCATGCGTGACAAAGCGGTGCAGGAGATGACCGAGATTCTCTTCCCCATCGCTGAGCAGGTAGTCGTGACTCATGTGAATAACCCACGGGCCGCCACCACCAGTGAGTTGCTGCAAGCCGCGGCTCGTACTGGAACTGCCGTCTATGCCGAGGAGACGGTCGCTGCCGCGCTGGCCCGGGCCCGAGCCTTAAGTAAGCCAGAAGGCGTGATCGTGGTTACCGGTTCCATCTTTCTGATCGGCGAAGTCATGGCTGCCCTGGGGCTGCAGGCGTAGCGATGAACTCGAACGCCCATCTCGCTGATGTCGGCGCGGCAAAGCCCGGCTCTCTCTTCAGCCGCTTACGCTCGTACTTCTTCTTCGTGCCAGTGGTCTACTTGTATACGTTCGTGATGGGGACGCTGTCTCTCCTGTGCTCGCTGTTCGACCGCAGCGGAAGAGTACAGCATTGGTTCGCGCGCACCTGGTCGCGCATGATCCTGGCGACGCTCGGGATTCACGTGCACATGCAGGGCTTCGAGCGCATCGATCCGGGCCAACGGGCGGTGTACGCGGCGAATCATCTCTCCGCCCTCGACATACCAGTGCTCTACGCAACACTGCCGGTGCAGTTTCGCATCATGGCCAAGAAGGAGCTGTTTCGTTATCCATTTCTAGGATGGCACTTGAAGCGATCGGGGCAGATTCCCATCGATCCCGGTGACGCGCGCGCCTCGGTGCGCAGCCTGAATCGCGCCAGCGAATCGCTCCGTCATGGCACACCGCTGATGGTTTTCCCTGAGGGTGGGCGTTCGCCGTCAGGGCATTTGCAGGAATTCATGGGAGGCGCTTTCTACGTCGCGATCCGGGCGCAGGCGCCGGTTGTGCCCCTCACCCTCGTAGGCACAGGCGAACTGGTCCCAATGAACAGCTTCCACGCCCGGCCCGGACAGGTTGAGCTGATCGTGGGCGAGCCGATCCCGACGCTGGGAATGAAGGTTCGCGACATGGATAAACTGGCAAAGCAAACCCACGATGTGATTGAGCAGGACTATTATGCGCATGCCAACGGGGAGTCCTCGCCGGCTGGACAAGGCTCCCGGGATGCAGAGGACCCCGGCTTATCCCAGGCTTCGGACGCAGATCCGTCCGAAGCGAAGGCCTCATTATGACGTCTAGCCAAAAGCCCGGTCAGCACGTGAGCCCGTGGCCCTCCGATAAGAAGCCGCGCATCGCCATTCCGGTTCCCAACTCCACGCGCCCCGACTACGTGGACAGGGCGCTGCCGCAATATGTTCGCGCCATCGAGGCCGAAGGCGGAGAAGCGCTAGTCATCCCGGCGAATGCGACCTCACGCGACATCGCGCAGGCGGTGAAGCACTGCGATGGCGTGCTGTTGCCGGGTAGTCCGGCGGATGTCGACCCCGAGAAATACGGCGCGGAACGTCATCCCAAGACCGCGCCCACCGACCCGTTTCGCGATAACGCCGATGAGCTCTTGCTGCAGGATGCCTACAACATGCGGAAGCCCATCTTCGGTATTTGCTATGGGCTGCAATCGCTGAATGTCTGGCGAACCGGAACGCTCGATCAGGATTTACCAGGGCCGGTCAAACACGCGATGGGGAGCAAGGTCGCACAGGCGCATAAGGTCAAGATCGAGCCGGGGTCCAGGCTGGCGGAAATTCTTCGCTCGGCCAAAGCCATGCCGGAAGGAAATGAACTTGTGATGCCGGTAAACTCAAGCCATCATCAGGCTCCAGACGCGGTGGGCGATGGCCTGCGACTCGTGGCTTGGTGTCCAAATGACTTGGTGAAGGAAGCGGTTGAAGGCACCGCGCCTGACCATTTCGTTCTCGGCGTGCAGTGGCATCCCGAGCGCACCTACGATAGCGATGCCGCTTCGCGAGCCATGTTTCGATCTTTTCTGCAGGCCGCCAGAGAATGGCACGAGCGGCTGAAGGGAAAGCAGCAGGACTTCGAATCCGTCTCGCAAGAATAAGTGCGAGCGTGAATTCTTGGACCGGGCGGCCGGATCCAGGGGCGCCGTTATCCGAATCTCTGATGGTCCTTCCAGAACTCAGGCCAAGGCTGACGTGGTCCGCCGCAAACGAAAATGTCGGGGTGATCTTCACTTTCTTCGTTCTTTATCCCGTAGGGATTGCCGTTGTGTCCGGCCAGCCGGCAGTCGGTGAAGGTTTTCTCGGCGCCTTCGCGGGAGAAGCCGATCACGATCAGCGTAGTCGGCGGCGGCTCAGGATAGCCGCGCAGCCAGGCTGAATTCGTCATGCTGATGGGCGTGGGCAAGTGGTAGGCTTGGCCCAGAATCTCGATCGCGCCCTGCTCACCGTAGTTGCCCACCAGAATTCCCAGGTGCTGTTGCTGTTCAGGGGACAAAGAGTCGCGAATGTCTGCCACGGTCTTCACCAGTTCGGTCCACCCAACCTCCTCGCGCAGGTCGCCGTTGTTCTTGAGCGCGAAGTTCCTGAGCGGGCCTGCCGGCGCCAGCGGCAGAATCACCGCAGATACGAACAAACCGACGGCGATGAGGCCAGTGAAGTAGATGGCTTGGATAGTGAGCCGCCAGGGCCGTCGCAGCGATGCAAGCCAGCGCTCACCCGCGACCGCGCCCATCGCGATCAACATCGGATAGGCGGCTGCCAAATAATAACCGCGACCCTTGCCAAGAATGAACAGCGCCAGCGGGATCAGGTACATCCACCCCAGCAGGCGGTATCTCCGGTCGCGCAGGTAACAGATCAGGCCGCCAATCCACAAGGGAGCGGTAAACAGGTTCGTGCAGATCAGGAACTGGTCGCGCAGAAATCCGTTCGAGCGTCCCTCACCGATATCGCGTACGTGAATGTGCTGAAGGAAACGCAGCGAGACGAAGTCATGACGAATCTGCCACACCAGGTTCGGCAGAAAAATCAGAAATGCCAGCGCGGCGCCCGCCCAGAACCATCGGTTGGCAAGAAAGCGACGAGCAGGCGTAAGCAGCATCCCTCCGGCGATCCCACAGACAAAGAAGAGCATGGTGTACTTGGTCTGCATGCCGATGCCGACGGCTGCGCCGATGGCGAGCCACCACCGCGGATTCTCCGTCTTCAGCAGGCGAATGACGAAGTAGGCGACCAGCACCCACCACAGGAAGTCGAAGGTCGTGTATTGGAACTCGGTGCCTTCGAACAGGGGTACCGGAGACAGCGCAACGCTCACCGCAGTCGTAACCTGGGCCAGCCGTCCCCCGCCAAGCTCAAAGGCCATCAGACCGCTCACGACGATGACCGCTGCCTGCGCTATCACGGAGAACAGGCGTAATCCCACCATCGAAGCGCCGAACAGATCGAGGCTGACGCGTTCCACCAGGGGCGTAAGCGGTGGATAGACTACGAAGCCCCAGTCGAGGTGGCGGGCGTCGCTGAGAAACTGAAGCTCGTCGCGATGGAAGCCGTAGCGGCCATTGGTGAGCAGGTGGACGAGCGCCACCGCGCATGCGATTCCCAGTAACGGCAGAACGTCGGCCCGCGAACGGACGCCTGTCTGTGCCGAACCGTGCTCGACATCGATCGAAGCCATGGCACCTCTGCCCGGCATTGTCTCCTACTGCTGGGCAAACAAGCTAGTACTGGTACGGCGTGTGCTTGGAAGACGAATCACGCGCCGTCGTAGGCCTGTTGCAGGCGAGCGATGTCGATCTTGTCCATCTGTAGCATCGCCAGCATCACGCGCTTGGCTTTTTCGGCGTCCTCATCCTGCAACATTCTGCCTAGAGCAGTAGGAATGATCTGCCACGAGAGGCCGTATCTGTCCTGCAGCCAGCCGCAGCGGTCCTTTCTCCCGCCTTGTGAAAGCTTCTCCCATAGATCGTCGACTTCCTGCTGCGTCTCGCAGTTTACGAAGAACGATATGGCCGGCGTGAACCTGAATTGCGGCCCGCCATTCAGCGCGAAGAATTCCTGCCCTTCAAGCTGGAAGGTCGCGGACATCACCGCCCCTTTGGGACCCGGACCTGCCTCGCCGTAGCGTGTAACTTTCAGCACCTTCGAGTTCCTGAAAAGCGAGACGTAGAAATTCATGGCTTCTTCCGCCTTGTCGTCGAACCATAGAAACGGAGTGATCTTTTGCATCGACTCTCCTCCCTGCTTAAGATTGACGTCAACCCGTGGCGCGGCACGCGTGCAGAATGTGCCGCGGTGAGTGGGTTTCGCTTATGAGTCTTGACCTCCGCTAGACAGCCCCGGTTTCTGCCGACTCCAGCAATGCCTGCAGCCGATCGTAGCCTGCAGCCACACCCTGCTCCATGGGCGACTTCAGGACGGCTTCACGCGCCTCCGACGAATCGTAGAGTATCGTCTGAGTGAGCGTTGTCTTTCCGCCCTCCTCCGTCAGGGTGATCGTGCCCACCGCCTCGCCGGGATACCAGGCCTCGTCGAACTTCTCGGTGGAAACGATCCGCTCGGGCGGCACGATCTCGCGATAGACCCCGCCCATCCCCATTTCATTTCCGTTGACGTGACGCCACACGTAGCGATATTCACCGCCTACGCGCAGATCGATTTCGCACACCGGCATCGACCAGCCCTCCGGTCCGAGCAACCACTGCCGGACCAGTTCGGGCCTGGTAAAGGCCGCGAAGACCAGATGGCGCGGCGCGTTAAAGACGCGTGTCATCACGATCTCCCGGTCGCCGCGTGTCGTCACTTTCAAAGCTCCACTATCCTTCATCGCTGATCTCCTCGTTAGCGAGTGCGATTCGTATGTTTGCGATTCTTATGCTTGCTTCTGAGCTCGCTTGCCGTTCGTTCGTCGGCCTTCAGCTCGTACAGCAGCGCATCCAGGCGTTGGAATGTACTGTCCCAGAATTGGCGGTAGTGTTCCAGCCATTCGTTGGCTTCGGCGAGCGGCTTGGCTTGGAGTTGACGCGGCCGGCGCTGCGCATCGAAGCTACGCGAAATCAGGCCTGCGCGTTCCAGCACCTTGAGGTGCTTGGAGATCGCAGGCTGGCTCATGGCGAACGGCTCGGCCAGTTCGTTCACCGACGCCTCACCCGACGCCAGCCGGGCCAGGATCGCCCGCCGGGTAGGATCGGCGAGCGCCGCGAACGTTGCGTCCAGGCGATCCGGAGCGAACTGTCCATAACTAACAGGTTTCATAACTGATCGGTAATGTAATGGAATACGATTTCTGTGTCAAGAGGCGCCGCAGAAATTTCCCTGCGTGCCAGAGGTTAGGTTCCACCACTAATGCCGGATCGTCCCTTGATGGCGCGCCTGATGCCGCTGTAGATTGGAACTAATTCCAAGGCAGGAGCCCCGATGCCGCCAATCCTGATCTCTCAACCTACCCGCATCGAAGCTGCGGGCAACAAGCCCAAACTGATCGACGAATATGTCGGCCGCGTGAATTCGCAACACGGCAATGTCAGCGTTGCGCACATGCGCAGCCCGCAGGGCTGGACCGAGCCGGGCCAGACGCCCGAGTTCGAGGAGTTCACCGTCGTGCTGAAGGGCTTGCTGCACGTGAAGCATCGGGATGGCGAATTCGATGTGCCGGCAGGACAGGCGGTCGTCGCACACGGCGGCGAGTGGGTGCAGTACTCGACGCCCCACGCCGAGGGCGCAGAATACATTGCCATATGCGTCCCCGCCTTTTCCATGGGGACAGTGCATCGCGACGCCTAGCCGCGGCGTCGCCAAGGCCGCGGCTGGATTGGAGCCTCAGAACTTCCTGGGCGTAATGCGATCGGCGCCGACGTACGGTCGCAGCACCTCGGGAATCAAGACGCTGCCGTCCGCCTGCTGATAGTTCTCGACGATCGCGACCCAGGTACGTCCTACGGCGAGGCCGCTGCCGTTGAGCGTGTGCACCAGTTCCGTCTTCTTGCCCCCTTCGGGACGGTAGCGAATATTCGCCCGCCGCGCCTGAAAGGCCTCGAAGTTTGAGCATGACGAAATCTCGCGGAACGATCCCTGGCCGGGCAGCCAGACTTCGATGTCGTAGGTTTTGGCCGAGCTGAATCCCATGTCGCCGGTTGAGAGCACGACAGTGCGATAGTGCAGACCAAGCTTCTGCAGTATCTGTTCAGCGTCGCGGGTGAGCTTGTCGTGCTCTTCGTACGATTGCTCGGGCTTGGTGAACTTCACCAGCTCAACCTTCTGGAACTGGTGCTGCCGGATGATGCCGCGCACGTCTTTGCCGTAGGAACCGGCCTCGCTGCGGAAGCACGGCGTGTAAGCCGTCAGCGAAATCGGCAGGCGCGCGCCGTCGAGGATTTCATCGCGGTAGAGATTCGTGACCGGCACTTCCGCCGTCGGAATCAGGTACAGGTTCTTGTCGCCGTGCGGCACCTTGAACAGGTCCGCCTCGAACTTCGGCAGGTTGCCGGTGCCGTACATCGACTCGGCATTCACCATGAAGGGCGGCAGGACCTCCGTGTAACCGTGCTCGCTGGTGTGCAGATCGAGCATGAAGTTGATGAGCGCGCGCTCCAGCTTCGCGCCCAGGTCCCAATAGACGGCGAAACGGGCTCCAGTAATTTTGCCGGCCCGCTCAAGGTCGAGGATGCCAAGATCCTTGCCGAGATCCCAGTGCGGCTTGGGCTCGAAGTCGAACTGGGGCGGAGTACCCCAGCGGCGAACTTCAACGTTGTCATGCGCGTCCTTGCCGATGGGAACGCTTTCGTGCGGCAGATTTGGGATGCCGGTCAACACGTCGCGCAGCTTCGCATCGCAGGCGGCAACCCGCTCATCGGCCTGCGCGATCTTCTCTTTGAGTTCTTTCTGCTCCTGCAGGTTGACGGCGGTGTCCTGCTTGTCTTTCTTCAGGCGCTGAAATTCCTCAATCAACTGGTTGCGCCGCGCCTTCATGGTCTCGGCGTCAGTGATGGCGGCGCGCCGGTCGGTGTCGATGGTCTGGAAGTCCTTTAAAACGACAGCCGGATCCATTCCGCGCTGGCGCAGCTTCTCTTCGACAAAGGGCAGATGATCGCGTACGAATGCCAGATCAAGCATAAGACTGTAGGGTAAAGGAAGAGACGCTCCCACAACAAACGGCGGGAGGAACGCCTGCAGGGTTTCCTTCCCAATTTGAAGCGAAAGCCCGCAACAGCGAATCGGCGCTGAATTTTGTTTTGCGGAACTATAACCATAAGGCTGATGAGGTGGGAACCCCCGATCCCTCCCCCTGAAGGAGATTCGGGATGACAGCAAGAGAGGGCTTCAACATAGTTCTGAACAGTCTAGTGCGAAGAGCTTAATGCGCGCCGCTGCTAGGCAGTGACAGAAAACAGTCCCGCCAGGGACGACTCATCTAAGCCCAGGACGGAGCCGAAGGCGGAGTCCTGGGTGACGTGGGGAAAAGGTCGAGTCCCGGCAGGGACGGCGCGGTTTTCCCGGACATTGAAGGCGCGCTTCAACTCTTTCTACTCGGCGACCGGCGTGTTGGCCAGCTTGTCCTTGTAGACCACGCCACCCTTCATCACGAAGCCCATGTTCTGCAGCACGGTCACGTCCTGTAAGGGATCGCCGGAGACCGCCACGATGTCGGCGTACTTGCCCACCTCGATGGTGCCGACGTCTTTGGAGCGGCCGATCAGGTCAGCTGAGTTCTGGGTGGCGGTGCGGATCGCCTGCGCCGACGTCATGCCAAAGCGAACCATGGTGGCGAACTGTTTGGCGTTGTCACCGTGCGGGTAGACTCCGGCATCTGTGCCGAACGCCATCTTCACTCCCGCCTGCACGGCTTTCTGGAACGTTTCGCGTTGCAGGCGGCCCACCATCTTTTCCTTGGCGACGTTCTCCGCGGGCAGACCAAACTTAATAGCATTGCCCAGCAGATAGTCATCGTTATAGATGTCCATGTCAAAGTACACGCCGTGCTCTTTGGCCAGGCGAATATCCTCATCGTCGGCCAGGCTGGCATGCTCGATGGAATCGATGCCAGCGAGGATAGCGTTCTTGATGCCCTGCGTTCCGTGGGCGTGAGCGGCAATCTTACGGCCAGCCATGTGCGCCTCGTCGGCGGCGACCTTCAGTTCCTCCAGGGTGAATTGCGGAGCGCCTGGGCTATCGCCTTTGGACAGCACTCCGCCGGTGGCAAGAATTTTGATTACGTCGACGCCATACTTCACCTGCGCGCGCACCACGTGGCGAACCTGTTCGGGACCGTCGGCGATCTGGTAGTCGCGTTCTTCGGGGAACAGCATCACCCGTGTCTCAGGCGAATAGTTGTTCAGATCGCCATGGCCGCCGGTAATGGAGATCGCGGGGCCGCTAGCCACGACGCGTGGGCCGATGATGAATCCCTCATTAATGCTGTTGCGCAGATCGACCGCCATGAAAGGCCCGGACCCCACATCACGAACGCTGGTGAAGCCCGCCAGCAGCGTCGTGCGGGCGTTCTTCTCGGCGGCAAAACCTTCGGTGTAGGGCGTGTCTTTGAAGGCGTTGATGGGATTGTAGTGGTCCGCGCGTGCTCCGAGATGCGTGTGGCAGTCGATCAAACCAGGCAGCACCGTGGCCTTCGAGAGGTCGATGACTTTTGCGCCTGCTGGAATCTGGGCCTGCGCCGCCGGCTGAACCGCTTGAATCCGCTCCCCTTCCACCACGATAACCATGTTCTCGCGATAAGTGTCGCCGGTGGAGTCGAAGAGACGGCCGGCGCGGATGTAAGTTACGGCCGTCTGCCCGGTTTCCCCGGCTTTGTGAGGCCATGTGGCGCTCACTTCCGACGGCGCGGGGGCGGTCGTCTGCTGTGCTGCACAGGAGAGCGACAAGACGAGCAATGTGGCGAGGACTAATTTAATTTTCAAGGCAGCAGCTCCGATAAGGGATGGCGTTCAATGTATCAGAGGAGGAGGCTCCTACTGGCGACCGGCTAGTGCTCCCCGTGATAGGGGTGCCCTTTGAGAATGGTGAAGCCACGATAGAGCTGTTCCAGCAGAACCACGCGCGCCAGTTCGTGCGGCAGCGTGACCTTGCCGAAGGAGAGAATGTTGTGAGCCGTGCTGCGTGTGGCGTCACTCCAGCCGTCAGCCGGGCCGACGGCAAAGAATAGTTCCTGGGTATCGTGCGACTGGTGGTATTCGAGGAAGTTGGCGATCTCGTCCGAGGCAAGCTGTTTACCGCGCGAATCGAGCAGCACCAGCACTGGCCGGGTGCGGGCCCCGGACTTTTCTACCAGCTTAAGCAGCGCGTCTTCGGAACCCAGTTCCAGCGCCTCGCAGGCGGCAAAGCGCGAAAGACGCTTCAGGTATTCCGCCGTAAGCGACTGGATCGGGGTGCTGCGCGTCTTGCCGATCCATGCAATGTGAAGTTTCACCGGTTATGAGCTCTTGCGGGAGCGTGGCGAGGAAGCGCGCTTGCCCGGGGCTTTCTTCGCAGTCGATTTTGCCAGAGCCCGCGTCGACGACTTAGCTGCTTTCTTCGTGGCAACACGCTTGGTAGCTGTCGTTTTCTTCGCCACAGCTTTCCGGACAGGCTTGGTCAGATCGGCGGGCTGCAGCCGGGTTGCGGTCTTCCATAGCCGTTCGAGGTCGTAGAACTTGCGGGCGCTCTCGGAAAAGATATGCACCACGAAATCGACGTAGTCGAGCAGCACCCACTCGCCCTGGTTGTAGCCCTCGGTGTGCGCTGGCTCCTGACCGATGGCGCTGAGCTTCTCATCCACGTCGTCGGCGATGGCTTGCAGTTGGCGCGGGTTCGAGCCCGAGCAGATAACGAAGTAGTCGGTGAAGCCGCTGGCCTGCGCGTCCAGTTGCAGGATGCTGATGTCAGTTGCCTTCTTGTTCTGGCAGGCTTGCACGGCAAGGGAGACTTGCTCCCTGATCTCATTTTTCTTCATGCGTTCGGCTCGATACTACTTGCTGGCCTTTCGGGCGGCTGAATTGCGGTAGAGCCGCTCCTTATGAATGTACTCGGCAACCGCTTCGGGAACCAACTTCTTCAGCGCGTTGCCCTTTCCCACGGCGTTACGAATCTGCGTAGCCGAAACGTTCTCGTGCGTCTCGGGCAGCATCTGCAGCATAATGCCCGACACCGCCAGCGGTCCGGAGATCTCCTGCTTGCGGAAGACCCGAGTTACCGCCGCGTCCGGCTGCAAACTCTTCGGAAGCGAGGTGGCGACATCTGCGAGCGAGTAGCCCGGCCGGGCGGCGACGATGAAGTCGCACTCCCGCAGCAGGGCCTCCGCTTCATGCCAGTTGGCGATGTCCGCGAAAGCGTCCATGCCGATCAGGAAATAAAGGTGGTCGCTCTTGCCTAATGACGCCTTCACTTTTCGCACGGTGTCGATCGAGTAGCTGGGACGTTGGTTCGCCTTGCCACTGTGCGGATCGGGCGCTTCCAACAGCGAGGGTATGAACTCTTTCTCGCCCGCCACCGCCAGCGACGTCATCGCGTAGCGATGAAAAAACGATGTGATCGGCGATTTCTGCTTGTGCGGCGGAATGTCGGCCGGCACAAACCAGACTTCCTTCAGCTTGAATTTTTCGACAGCGGCGCGGGCCACCTTGAGATGTCCGCGATGAATCGGGTCGAAAGTGCCGCCAAAAAGTGCGAGGTTCATGAGAAATCAGCAATTAGCGACTAGCAGCTAGCAATCAGCAATTAGTGTACTTCGACAATCCTGTCATCCTGAGCGAAGTGAGGCGGCAGCCCGAACGCAGTTGAAGGAACTCTATTTTGCAAGACCTCGAACGTTACCCCGCATCCAACGACGCTCGTGCAGTTCATTCGCTAATTGCTAGCTGCTAGTTGCTAATGGCTAGCTGCTGCCTTCCGCAATTCCACAATTCGTTCCGCCATTGCCCACTTCAACTTATCGAGGCCCTCGCCAGTGACTGCCGAGATCGCGTACAGCTCGAGCTTCTTGCGGGTGCAGAAGCGCTTCAGCTTAGCCAGCTTCTCTTTGTTCGCAGCGTCGATCTTCGACGCCACAACGATCGTTGGCTTCGAATCCAGTCCGCTGCCGGAGCTGGCTAGCTCGTTGGTGATGACCTCATAGTCTTTCACGGGATCAGGCCGGCCGCTCGCATCCGACACATCCACCAGATGCACCAGCAAACGGGTGCGCTCGATGTGGCGCAGGAACTGTGTGCCTAGTCCGGCGCCTTCGCTGGCGCCCTCGATCAGCCCGGGAATGTCGGCCACTACAAAGCTGATTTCATCCGGAGCATCGCCAACCACGACCACGCCAAGATTGGGCTGCAAGGTTGTGAAGGGATATTCGGCAATCTTGGGCCGGGCGGCGGAGATACGCGAAATCAAGGTGCTCTTGCCGGCGTTCGGGAAGCCCACCAGCCCGGCATCGGCAAGCAGTTTCAGTTCCAGCCGCAGCATGCGCTCTTCGCCGGGGAAGCCCTGTTCGTGCTCGCGGGGCGCCTGGTGAACCGATGTCGCAAAGCGCGCATTGCCGCGGCCGCCGCGGCCGCCATGCGCAATGACGATACGCTCGTCCGGGTGCGAGAAATCGTGCACCAGCTCGCCCGTGGTCTCGTCGTAGACAATCGTTCCGACCGGAACCTTAAGAGTGATGCTCGTGCCTTCTTTGCCGGTCTTGTTGGAGCCTTCGCCGTGACGTCCGCGCTGGGCGTTATATTCGGGATTGAAGCGGAAGTGCACCAGCGTGTTGTGACTCTCGCTGGATTCCATGATGATGTCGCCGCCATTGCCGCCGTCGCCACCGGAAGGACCTCCGCGGGGCACAAACTTTTCGCGGCGGAAGGCCATGCAGCCATTGCCGCCGTCGCCGGCCTTGATACGAATTTTGGCTTCATCAACGAACATGGAGGAAGCTGTCGGCTCTCAGTTATCGGCCGTCGGCCAGGGCGCTCTTCGCCCTTCGCTTTTCGCCCTTAGCTCTTCGGGACAGCAAATGAGTGCGAACTGCAGGCCGACGACAACGACTCGAGTGCGCTATTTCTTAGCGAATAGCGATTCCAAACAAAAACGGCCTCGCCGCGACGAGGCCTTGAACCTTCGAGACTGAACGGACAACGAGGGACCGAGCTAGTTGCTGGCTTCTTCCCGCGCAACCACCGAGACGAACTTGCCCAACTGGCCGCGATCCTTGAAGAGGATGGTGCCTGTCACCTTGGCGAACAGGGTGTCGTCTTTGCCGCGGCCGACGTTGGTGCCCGGCTTGATGCGGGTGCCACGCTGCCGAATGATGATGGTGCCGCCCGAAACGAGCTGGCCTCCGAACGCCTTTACGCCCAGACGCTGCGCGTTCGAGTCGCGGCCGTTTCTGGAACTGCCTAAACCTTTTTTATGTGCCATCGTATTTCCCCGGGGCTGAAGCCCCTCGTAAATAGTATTGGTCGCGCAATGCGGGGCTGAAGGCCCACGCTACCAGAGCTGCTCGCTTACGCGGTATGGTTCTGCCCCTCTACCGTAATGCCGGTGATCTTCACTGAAGTGAAGGGCTGGCGATGTCCATTGAGCTTCTTGTACTGCTTCTTCCGCTTGTAATGGAAGACCAGAATCTTGTCGCCGCGTCCCTGCTCGAGCACCTGGCCGGTAACGAAGGCGCCCTCGGACTTACCGATTTCACCGGCGGAACCGCTCACGGCGAGCACTTCCTCAAATTTGACATCTTCACCGCTCGCTTGCGGCACTTTTTCAATCTCAATTACGTCGCCGGGTGCGACGCGATATTGCTTTCCCCCGGCGCGGATCACCGCGTACATGGCAATTCCTCCAGAACTCTAGACCGGCGCGCAAAACGGCTGCGCATCGCGTATCTTCAATATGCGCTTGCACTTACCCAGCGGCAGGAAGGAAGCCTTCACGAACGGCTGCGGGCGTCCCGGACGGGACTCGGTAGTACAGGCAAACCATAGAAGTGTAGCGTGTTTGGGGCGTTGTGGTCAACCTGAGATGCAATCAGGTGTCATAGCACATTAGAAATGTCCCCGGCTTGTGCACATTAGAAATGTCCCCATATTGCTATCCAGATGCAGCATGAAATCCAAGTGGTAAGTGCTTGTAACTTTGTCTCCAGGGATGATTGCGTGGAGGAGCGATGTGTCCCCGAGGGGACACATCGGCGCGTGGCGCGGGGGAGGGCTCGGGCCGGCGCGCAATCTCGCGGAAACGCAATCGCCGGTTGCGATACGTAATCGCCAACTCGCCCCGCTGGTTCTCCCGGACCGTGACTCGGCTCTTGACCGGAGCATGGAACCGGCTCTGCCGTTCCAGCTGCAGCAGTCGTCCTTGGTAGCTGACCACCCAATCGGCACTCACCACTCGCTCCTGCTCCAGCCAGAAGATCTCGTCCAGTTGCCGCGCCGTTGGGCGCCGCCGGTGATAATCTGCTTCCGCCGCCGCTGTCCGGGAGTAACGCCGGTTGTGGTCGGCGATGTAGTGCTCGTCCAGGTAGCGGTTGGCGCTGTCGTAGTCGGCAACCCCTTTCAGTCGCAGCTTCTTCACTAGCCGGTCCTGATGCGTGCCGTGCCCCCGCTCCACCCGGCCCTTCGCCTGCGGCGAACTGGCCGCGATGATACGAATGCCCAACTCGGAGCACATCCGCCCGAACTGGGTTTGCGGTATCTTGCCTTCGCGCATCTCTTGTTCGGTGGCTGCACGCACGTACACGTTCTTCCAATCGGTGTACAGCGCCCGCGGTACCCCGTACAACTCGATCCAGCCCCGCAGCAGATCGGCCGCCGCCCACGTCGTCTCCTCCCCAGTAAAGCGGCACAGCATGGCCGAGGTCGCGTCATCCACCATATGCAGCAGACAGCTGCTCCCCTCCCGATCTTCCAGCCAGTCATGAAAGCTGCCGTCCATCTGCACCAACTCGCCGAAGTGGGCTTTGCGCTCGCGCCGCTGTCGATATGGACTCCGCCGCCGCTGCCCCTGCCATAGCCCCGCCTCTACCATCCAGCGCGACAGCGTCTGACGGTTTACCTCCAGCCGGTCATCGCTCGCCAGATGCTCGGCCGCCAGCGTCGGTCCAAAATCGCCATAGCGCTCCCGCACCCGCTTCAGAACCTGACCACGAAACTTGGCCTCATAGCCCCGGTTCGAACCCGACCCGCAACTGCGGTGCTGCAGAGCCTTGGCGCCTCCGCCGCGATACCGCGCCCATACCCGCTTGCCTTGCCGATAGCTCAAGCCCATGAGTTCGGCCGCTTCCTTCAAAAGCAAACTCCCGGCCTTCACTCGCCCCAGCACTTCTACCCGATTCAGCTCCTTACGGCTCAATCCGGTTCTCCCCAATCTGAGTGCCTCCTGTCGGAGTCACTCTAAAAGGGGTCATTTCTAATGTGCTTTCCAGGGGACATTTTCAATGTGCTTCAACACCTGAGATGCAATCAGGGGTGGTCGGCGCATCTCCCACTCTTGCTGCCGTCAGCGCAATTATCTCGGGGTTACAGGCGACTCGGACGTATATTGGACACCAAGCGACTCGATGGGGTGGAGCATGGATAGTTTTGACCGCCCGGAAGGTGCGGAAGGCACGCTTGGCCGGAGGCACGCCGTGGGTGCGGCGATTCTGTCGCCCAGCCTCCTCGAGGCTGTCCCGGACGCCATCATCGCCGTGAATCAGGACGGAATCATCCTCCAGGTGAACTCGCAGGCGGAAGCCATGTTCGGCTACACCCGCGACGAGCTCGCCGGACAACGGATTGAAATCCTGGTTCCGGAGCGCCAACGCGACCCGCACCGCCACCACCGCACGCAATTCACAGAACAACCCAGGATGAGGCGCATGGGCGCCGGTTTGGACCTTCGGGGACGGCGGCGCGATGGGTCGGAGTTCCCCGTCGAGATCAGCCTGAGCCCGGTGCCAACCGACGATGGCATCGTGGTTCTCAGTGCGATCCGTGACATCAGCGACCGCAAGCGAATTGAAGAAGAACTGCGGCGAGCCAACGAAGAGCTTAGCCAGAGGAAGGACCGTCAACTCTGGGAATACCAGAACCGTCTCGCTCTGATTGTCGACTCCTCCCAGGACGCGATCATCGGCAAGAACCTCGATGGCATCATCACCCACTGGAACAAGGGCGCCGAACATATCTACGGCTACGACGCCGCGGAGATAATCGGCAAGCCCATCACCCTTCTGGCACCGCCCGATCGTCAGGATGAGATCCCGAAGATACTGGAGACCATCCGCAAGGGCGAGCGCGTGGAGCATTTCGAGACTCTGCGGGTAACGAAAGACGGACGACGCCTGAACGTTTCCATCTCGATTTCTCCGATTTACGACGCCGCCGGCCAGATCGTGGGCGCATCCACGATTGCGCGCAACACGACCGCCCAAAAGAAGGCGGAAGATCAACTTCGGCAGTCCCAGAAAATGGACGCCGTGGGACGGCTCGCGGGCGGCATCGCCCATGACTTTAACAACATCCTGGGCATCATCTCGGCCTGCGCGGAGATTCTTCGCGACCACATCGTCGACGCCCCGCTCCCAGTGGAGCTCATCGGGCATATTCGCGATGCGTCCAAGCGCGGAGCTTCCCTCACCCGTCAGCTTCTGGCCTTCAGCCGCAAACAACCAACGCAGCCCAAGGTGCTCGACCTCAATGAACGCTTGAAGGACGTCTGCAAGCTTCTTCGTCCGCTCATGGGAGACGATATCAAGGTGGTGTTTTCGCCCCGGACGGAAGTGGCGTTTGTGCATGCAGATCCCAGCCAACTCGACCAGATCGTGGTAAACCTGGCGGTAAATTCGCGTGACGCTATGCCCAATGGCGGGAAGTTTGTGATGGAGACTGCGACGACCGACTTTGACGAGGACTTCGCACGGCAGCATCCGCCGATGGTCTCCGGCCGCTACGTGATGCTCGCGGTGAGCGACGAGGGAACGGGGATGGATGAAGCGACCCGCTCCCGTATCTTTGAGCCCTTCTTTACAACCAAGGAGGTTGGCAAAGGCACTGGACTCGGTCTGGCCACGGTCTACGGCATCGTTCAGCAGAGCGGAGGCCACATCTGGGTGTACAGCGAACCCGGTCACGGAACTACCTTCAAGGTGTACCTGCCGTGTGCTGACGACAAGGCTGGACTGCCATGTGAAACCGAGGAGCCGACGGCATTCCGACGGGGCGAGGGAACGACGATCCTGTTGGTGGAAGACGATCGCGTAATGCGGGGGCTCACCAGGCAGATGCTCGAGGGGCAGGGCTACTCCGTGATTGAGGCCGAGGACGGGAACGCCGCGCTGGAGAAGGCCGCCGCCATCCCGGGCCGCGTCGATCTGGTCCTCACCGATGTCGTCATGCCCGGCAAGAGCGGACCCGAGCTCGTCTTGCGGCTGATGGATTCGCATCCCGAAACCCGATTTCTCTACATGTCGGGTTACACCGGCGAGCTGGTCGAGAAGCATGGACTGGGCGAAAGTATCGCCCTGCTGGAGAAGCCATTCACGCGGGCGATTTTGCTGCAAACGGTTGAGGCTGCCTTGCGATAACCGTCACGCGCGCCGCTTCTGCCATTTTTCGTGGTTGTGCCGGCCAGGTGCTTCTTCGATTTTTTGCGGGCTTGATCGCGATTTGCGCTATCCTTTTCACACTCCATCTGGCGCTGGGGCTTTATCTAAGGGCACAATTTGCAGTCAAACAAACGAACATCGCAAACGTTTTCGCTAGTTCTGATCAAGCCGTCGCACTATGACGATGACGGCTACCTGATCCAGTGGTTCCGTTCCGCCATACCATCGAACACGCTGGCCGTGATGAATGGACTGGCGCGCGAATGCCGAGAGCGCCGCGTCCTCGGCGATGACGTTGACATCGAGATTTCCGCTTACGACGAGACCAATACCAACGTCAGCCTACCGCGCATCATCCGCGGGCTGAAGGGCCGTCGCGGAATGGTCGGCCTCGTAGGCGTGCAGTCAAACCAGTTTCCGCGGGCGATGGACATCGCGCGCGTTCTGCGGGCTGCCGGAGTGCAAGTCTGCCTGGGCGGCTTTCACGTCTCCGGATGCCTGGCCATGCTGCCCGAGATTACGCCCGAACTCAAAGAGGCGACGGAACTCGGTGTGTCGCTGTTTGCCGGAGAGGCGGAAGGCCGCTTCGGCCAGATTCTCCGCGATGCCTGGAACCAGACGCTAAAGCCCGTCTACAACTACATGGACGATCTGCCCTCGCTCGCCGGAGCGACCATCCCCATCCTGCCGGCGTCGCGTATCAAGCGTACCGGCGGGAGCATGACCAGCTTCGACGCGGGACGCGGCTGCCCGTTCCTCTGCTCGTTCTGCACCATCATCAACGTGCAGGGACGCAAGTCGCGGAGGCGCTCGGCCGACGACGTCGAGCACATCATCCGCAGCAATCTTGCGCAGGGCATCAATCGCTTCTTCATCACCGACGATAATTTCGCGCGCAATACCGACTGGGAGAGCATCTTTGACCGGCTGATCAAGATGCGCGAGGAGGAGAAGCTCAATATCAAGTTCATCATCCAGGTGGACACCATGTGCCACCGCCTGCCGCACTTCATCGAGAAGGCGGGCCGCGCCGGCGTAGCCCGTGTGTTCATCGGCCTGGAGAGCATCAACCCCGACAGCCTGCTGGGCGCGCGCAAGAAGCAGAACAAGATCACTGAATACCGCAAGATGCTGCTGGCATGGAAGCACGCGGGCGCGACCATCTTTGCGGGATATATTCTGGGCTTCCCCAACGACACGCCTGAGTCGATCATCCGCGACATCAAAATCATTCAGCGCGAGCTGCCCATCGATCTGCTGGAGTTCCACTGCCTCACGCCGCTTCCCGGCTCGGAGGACCACAAGAAGCTCTACAACGCAGGCGCGTATCTCGATCCCGATCTGAACAAATACGACCTGGAACACGTGACCGCGCATCACGCGATCATGTCGCGCGAGCAGTGGGAGCAGGTCTATCAGGATGCCTGGACTACCTTCTACACGCCCGAGCACATGAAGACGGTGATGCGCCGTGCTGTGGCGACCAACAGCAATCCAGGCAACATGCTGCTGCTGCTGAGCTGGTACTGGGGCTGTATCGCGCTGGAAAAGGTACATCCGCTGCAAGGCGGCTACCTGCGGCGCAAGTATCGCAAACAGCGCCGTCCCACGTGGCCGGTGGAGAGCAGATTGGTCTTCTATCCCCAGTATGTTGCTGAGCTGATCGCGAAACACGCGAGCCTGCTGCGGCAGATCTGGCGGCTAGGGACTTTCCGCCAGCGATTAAAGCGGGACCCGGCGCAAGACAGTACACGGATCTCGCGTTGACTCCGGTGGTGGACGACGAGTTCGATACCTACGAAATGTTCGCCACGACGGAGTCGGCCCGTACCGAAGCCGCGAAGATGCACCATCCCGCTCCGTCGTCCACGGCCGCCACCCAGACTTTCGTTCAGATCGAGGCCAAGGCGGTCAATTCCTAGGCAGCGGCTGCTTTCCTTCCGGCTTGTAACCTGGTTGTAACTTACCCTGTTAGCATAAGGGGCGTGTCCGCGCTGCTGGAGGTCCGCAATCTAACCGTCGAATTCGCTACAGGGCAGGGCGCCGTCCGCGCGGTTCGCGACATCAGCTTCGAGGTTTCCTCCGGGAAAGTGCTGGGACTGGTGGGCGAATCGGGGTCGGGGAAGTCTGTTACATCCTTGGCAATTCTTCGACTGCTAGCGCCACAGGCGCTGGTGCGGGGAAGCATCCGGTTCCGCGGCGAGGATCTGCTGGCACTTCCCGAGACCGGGATGCAGCACATTCGCGGTGCGCAAATCAGCATGATCTTTCAGGAGCCCATGACCGCGCTCAATCCAGTGATGCGAGTCGGCGACCAGATCGCGGAAGCGGTGATGGCCCATCCGGGCGCAGCCGCACGGGAAGAAGAAAATAGAGGTCCGCTCGCGATGACAAGCGGGAAGAATGGGGCATCCACAACGGGTCGAGTTAGCAAGGCGCAAGCCTGGCACAATGCTATTGAGGCACTGCGAACGGTGTCGATTCCCGAACCGGACCGGCGGGCGCGCGATTATCCTCATCAGCTTTCCGGCGGGCAGCGCCAGCGTGTCATGATTGCCATGGCCGTGGTGAACCGGCCGCATCTGCTGATCGCCGATGAGCCCACCACTGCGCTCGACGTCACCATTCAGGCGCAGGTGCTCGATCTGCTGAATGAACTAAGGCGGAAATTTTCGCTGGCTATGCTCTTCATCTCCCACGATCTCGCTGTGGTCTCGCAGGTGTCGGACAGAATCGGCGTTATGTACGCCGGCAGCCTGGTTGAAATGGGTTCGGCGCGGCAGGTGTTCGCGCAAGCCATGCATCCCTACACCCGCGGACTGCTGCAGTCCGTCCCCACCTTGCGCAGCGATCGAAGTCAGCCCTTGCGAACCATCGAGGGCGTCGTGCCCTCTGCGACTGCGCCGCCTCCGGGCTGTTCTTTTGAGCCACGCTGCTCCTATCGGGTGCGCACTTGTGCCGATGCCCTGCCACCGCTCGTCGAGGTGGCGCCCGGGCATCTGGCGCGTTGTCCAGTGACCGCCGCGGAGGTGCACTGACCTTGCGCATCCTGATTGTGAGTGACATCCATGCCAACCTGGAGGCGCTGGAGGCCTGCCGCGAAGTGTTTCCGCAGCACGACCTGGTGGTGAATCTGGGCGACGTGGTGGGCTACAACGCTTCGCCAAACGAAGTTTGCACGATGGTGCGGGGTATGGGCGGCCTGATCGTCCGGGGAAATCACGACCGCGCCTGCTCTGGGCTGAGTGACCTGTCGGACTTTAATCCTGTGGCAGCCATGTCGGCTTACTGGACCAAAAACGCGCTTGCGCCGGACCATCTGCAATGGCTGCGCGAGCTCCCCGCCGGGCCCCTGCGACGGGACGGGTTGCCGGGAGTTGAGTTCGTACACGGGTCGCCGCGCGATGAAGACGAATATCTGCTGAATACCTATGGCGCAGAGAGCAGCTTCCGCGCACCGGGACACCTCAGCCGTATCTTCTTCGGGCACACCCACGTGCAGGGCGGATTTTACTTCGAAAAAGGCAAGGCCCGGCTTTTCGGCGTACCTTTTAACAATGCCGATGGAGTGGCGGAGTTCACAATGCAACTGGCGCCGGTGGACCGCTATCTCATCAATCCCGGCTCGGTAGGACAGCCGCGTGACGGCGACTGGCGGGCGGCGTTTGCACTCTACGACAGTTCGCCGGAAAGTGTTACCTTTTACCGCGTTCCCTATCGTCTGCAAGAGACACAGGAGAGGATTCATGCCGCCGGATTGCCGGACCGGCTCGCGTCCCGGCTGACGCACGGGAGATAATGTGCCTACTCTGGACGCACCAGGCGGCACTGAACGTGCATCGATATAGGTAGGATTGGAATACTGAATGACTTACCGACCTTTTCCCACAGGATCCAAGTATCGTTCGCAGGAATTTATTGGCAGCGCGGTCACCAGCTCGCCTCAAGGGTATCTGGTGGCGTACATCGATGGCGGATCGCGGGGCAATCCCGGGCCTTCCGGCTTTGGAGTGCTTGTCGAAGATGAAGTCGGCCGGCCAGTGGCCGAGCTCAGTGAATTTCTCGGCAGGCAGACCAATAACTATGCCGAGTACTCGGGACTCCTGGCCGCGCTTTCCTACGCGCTGAAGCACGGGTTCAAGGCGCTCAAGGTGATCAGCGACTCGGAGCTGATGGTGAAGCAGATTCGCGGCGAGTACAAGGTCAGCAGCCCAGCCCTGAAACAGCTCTACGATCAGGCAAGCAAGATGATCGATCAGTGCGACTTCTTCGACATCAATCACGTGCTGCGGGAAAAGAACCGCGAGGCTGACCGGCTGGCCAATCTGGCGATGGATCGCGGAGTGCGTGGGAAGGCTCCCATGGTGAGCGCCACACCATCGGATGCGACGGTCGCAAAGGCGCTGGAAGTTAACGGGATTGTCCGCAACGGAGCGGTTGAATTCCTGGGCAGTCGCCTGCCCGACGGCACCCTGGTCAAGATTCGCGCGGTGAAGCCCTGACAGACAGAGTATCTGGGTAGTCGCTTCAGCGCCGCCTAATCCGTACTCAGGCCGACACTGCCAGGCGGTGCGCCGGCCCCTCGCTCTCTCCGCCCGCGCGAATCTTTGCTGTGTCCAGAACCCGAACATCAACCGGCGGATTCTCGACCGCCCACGCCAGGGTCCGCGTCATCTGCTCGATGGTCACCAATCCTAGCCGCAGTGCGCTTTCCCGGGTCGACGGAATCACCCGCGCAATCGCGTAAAACGGCGTGAGCATCAGCGGCCATCGGCGTCCCGGACCGAGCACGTACCAGGGACGAACGAAAGTAGCGGCCATGCCGGTCTCGCGCACCAGGCGCTCGCCCTCGGCACGCACTGCCTGGTATTCCAGCATCATGGGCGCGGGCTGAGCTACGCTGAGATACACAAAGTGGCGCACGCCCGCCTGCTTTGCGGCCCTGGCGGCTTCCTGGATCGACTTCAGATCGATGGAGCGAAATGCCGCCGCTTTCTTCGGACTGGGATGTGCAACCCCCACCAGGTGTACGAAGGTATCCGATGGGGCGATGGCGGACTGGTAGGTCGACGCGTCGAGCGCGTCGCCGGGCACCGGCTCACAGCCTTGCGCCAGGCGCGAGTCGGAGCCGCGACGAACGAGGCCACGCACGCGATGTCCGCGCCGAATCAGTTCGGCAGCCAGCCTTCCGCCTAAGAAGCCGGTTGCGCCGGTAATGAAAACGTCATGACCAGTGTCTGCCATGCTGCACCTGCCGGTAAAGTTTTGAGGAGGGCCGAGCGATTCTGGCGAATGCTACCTTAAATTTCCCAGTACCGGTACAGAAAGGAAAAACATTCCGGGTCGCCGGATAACCGCTCCCCCGAATGCAAAGGTTAAGTGCATTCACGGTCACCCGTTTGGACCCGGCGATGCCCGGGCGACGACATTTCCACCAGCAAAGGCTCGCCCGGATGTTCGAAGTACGGCCTTTTCGGGCGTGCGGATTGCAGTGGTGCAAAGTTTTATCCGGACTGTCAGGAGAGAGCCGCCCGGATGGCGACGCTGAGTTCAGGATACCGGAAGCGGTATCCTGCGGCCTTTAGCTGCGCGGGCTCCACCCGCTGTGAACCAAGGAGCAGCTCCTTCCCCATCTGGCCAAAGATCAGCCGCAACGCGAAAGCGGGAACCGGCACCAGCGTCGGACGGCGCAGCTCCTGCCCCAGGACGCGCACGAATTCGCTGTTGCGGACGGGCGCCGGAGCGACAAGATTGACCGGACCTTGCATCTTGTCGTTTGCCAGCAGAAAGCGAATTGCGCCGGTTGCGTCGTCCAGCGATATCCAGCTCATGAACTGGCGGCCGCTCCCCGTGCGCCCTCCTATGCCCATCCGGAAGGCCGGCAGCATCAGCTTCAACGCTCCCCCCTGTGCTGCGAGCACGACTCCAATGCGAATATTCACCACGCGCATTCCGGCTTCGCTGGCTGGAGCGGTCGCAGCTTCCCATGCGGTCGACAACTCTGACGCGAAGCCCGTGCCGGGAGGGCTCTCCTCGGTCAGCAACTCGTCACCGCGATCGCCGTAGTAGCCGATCGCCGACGCCGCAATCAGAGTTACAGGCTTTCCATTGCGCCGAAACGACTCGCCAGCGGCAACTGCCATGGTGCGGGAACTCTGAACCCTGCTCTCCACGACCTCGCGCTTGAACTTCTCCGTCCAGCGTCCGGCGATGTTCTTGCCAGAGAGGTGCACCACCGCATCGCAGTCGCTCAATTTTGCCGGATCGAGCGGCTGCGCCGGATTCCACTCAATCTCGCCTTCGCGAGCCGTGCGCCGCACCAGCGGAACGACCTCGTCGCCGCCGGTGTTCAACTCACGCTGCAAAGCGCTGCCGATTAATCCTGACGCGCCGCTGATGGCCACTCGCATGGTGATGTCCCGAAACTCCCGTTATAATCGGACATGGCGACTTTCGGCCAGAAGATCGCGACGAATGTACTGACCGTTACCCGCTTCCGCGATCTGCTGAGAAAGGTCCGCGCCTACCGTCCCAACGACGATCTCGCCATCGTCAAGAAAGCCTACCAGTTCTCCCTCAAGCATCATAAAGGCCAGACCCGCGCTTCAGGCGAGCCTTACCTGGTGCACCCCCTCGAGGTCGCCGGTGTACTGGCCGAAATGCGTCTGGACACTACCGCCATCGCCGCCGGCCTGCTGCATGACGCGGTGGAAGACACGACCGTCACCATCGAGGAGATCAACACCGAGTTCGGCGAGCAGGTAGCGCACATCGTCGAAGGCGTTACCAAGATCAGCAAAATCGACTTCGCCTCGCGCGAAGAAGCGCAGGCCGAGAACGTGCGCAAGATGATCCTGGCCATGGTGGACGATATCCGCGTGGTGCTCATCAAGCTGGCCGATCGCCTGCACAACATGCGCACCCTGCAGCACCTCACGCCGGAGCGCCAGCAGAAGATTGCGCGCGAAACCCTCGACATCTACGCGCCTATCGCGCACCGCCTGGGGATGGGCAAGATTCGCGGCGAACTCGAAGACCTGGCCTTCCAGTATGTCGATCCTATCGCCTACAAGCAGGTAAAGGAGAGCATTGAGTCGCGCCGGAAAGAAGGCGAAGCCTTTCTCGCCGAGATTCAGGGGATCATCGAGCAGAAGCTGAAGGAGAACAATATCCAGGCGAAGGTGGAGTCGCGCATCAAGCGCATTTACAGCATCCACCAGAAGATTCAACGGCAGCGCATCTCGGTCGATCAGATTTACGACATGCTGGCCCTGCGCATCATCACCCAGTCGGTGAACGACTGTTACGCCGTGCTGGGCATCATTCATAACCAGTGGCGGCCGGTGCCGGGACGCATCAAGGATCACATCGCGATGCCGCGGCCGAATTTCTACCAGTCGCTGCACACCACAGTGATCACCGAAAGTGGCCACGCCTTCGAAGTGCAGATACGCACCGAGGAGATGCACAAGCTTGCCGAAGAGGGCATCGCCGCGCACTGGAAATACAAGGACGGACCGGTCTCCGCGCGCGACGAGAAACGCCTGGCGTGGTTGCGCCAGGTGGTGGAGTGGCAGCGCGACGTCCAGGACCCCAAGGAATTTCTCTCCACGCTGAAGATCGACCTCTACCCGGAAGAGGTCTACACCTTTACGCCGAAGGGCAAGATCGTAATTCTTCCACGCGATGCGACGCCCATCGACTTCGCCTATCACGTTCACTCGCAGGTAGGCGATACCTGCGTGGGCGCGAAGGTCAACGGCCGCATCGTTCCGCTGCGTTACAAGCTCCGCTCCGGAGACATCGTCGAGATTCTCACCCAGCCCGGCCATCATCCCAGCCGCGACTGGCTGGCCCTGGTGAAGTCGAGCCGCGCCAAGCAGAAGATCAAGCACTGGCTGAACACTCACCAGCGCGAGCGGGCGATCGAGATCGGCCGCAAGCTGATCGAAAAGGAAGCGCGCAAGTACCGCATTTCGCTGAAGGAGATTAGCGAACCAGAGTTGACGCGGGTCGCCGCCGAGCACGGACTGGGCCGTCCCGACGACTTGATGGCCGGTATCGGCTATGGGAAATATTCAGCGCGCACGATTCTGGCGCGTGTGCTTCCCGCCGAGGCTGCCGCAACCGTCTCCGGAACTGCGGCGCCGGAGGAGGACAAGCCGAGCGGAATCGGAAGCGTGGTGCGCCGCGTCTTTGGGGGTACCGAGACCTCTGCCATTACCGTCAGGGGCCACGACGATCTGCTGGTCTATCGCGCCCGATGTTGTAACCCGATTCGTGGAGAGGAAATCATCGGCTACGTTACCCGCGGTAAAGGCATTGCGGTTCATGCCAAGTCCTGCTCTAACGTTAACAACCTGATGTATGAGGAAGAGCGGCGGATTGCGGTGGAGTGGGGCAGTGACGGCAAGGTGGGCACGGTTCCAGTCTGGCAGACTGGATACCCGGTAAAGCTGGTGGTCGCCTGCGACAACCGCCCCGGCATGCTCAAGCAGATTACCGCCATCATCAGCGACCAGGACACCAATATCCGCAACATCGGCGCCACCACTGTCGAGACTCACGCCACCGTCGAAATCATCATTGACATCGCAGACCTGAAACATCTCGAACGGATTATCACCGGTGTGCGCAAGATTCCGGGCGTCAGTGATGTGCAGCGAATTCAGAAACTACCGTAAGAACAGGTGCCCTGCACTTCGCAGAATCCCTATGCCGCTCCAGCCACTGACCACTAGCCACTGGCCACTTTCTTCACCTGCGCCAGCACCTCTTCGGCGTGCCCCTCGGGCTTCACGTTGTTGAAGACGTGGACCAGCGTTCCATCGGACCCGATCAGAAAGGTCGTTCGTGCAATACCCATCACCTTCTTGCCGTACATATTCTTTTCCTTGAGGACGTCATACTTCTTGGCGACCTCTTTCTTGTCGTCGGCCAGCAAGGTGTACGGCAGGGCCTCTTTTTCTTTAAACTTTAGCTGCGCCTTGGGCGTGTCGGGCGAAATGCCCAGCACTACCAGCCCGGCTTTCTTCAGCTTGCTGTATGCGTCGCGGAACCCGCGCGCTTCAATCGTTCAGCCGGGCGTATTAGCCTTGGGATAGAAGAACAGCACCACGTTGCTGCCGCGGAACTGTTCCAGCGTCACCGGGTTACCGTTCTCGTCGGGTAGGGTAAAGTTGGGAGCTTTGTCGTTGATTTTCATAACGAACTATCTATACCGCATTTCGGCGCGGCAAGCCATGCTTGCAGTCGTCATGATTTGCGTGTCGTTCAATTCCGGATTTGCGCAGGGCCGTCCGCAAATGCGCCGACGTGACAGCGATTCGTCCACCGATCAGGCTCCCGCGCCAGCCAAGAAGACGAAACGCGGAGCACGCGCTATTGGTGTGGTCGAGTTTCTTCCCACGGGGAAGGTGCGGCTAGTGCCAGTGGCGGTGTGGATTGACGGTCATTATTACGACGCCAGTCTGTATGCCTCCGACCCGGAGCCCTTCGCCTTACAGCCAGAGACGGTATACGAGGCCCAGGATTACGGCGAGCCCACCGGCCTGTTCACGGTGACGGAGCCCCAGGAGGTAAACGGTTCTTGGGTCGCCTATGGTCAGTGGAAGCCGGAACTTCCCATGGACGCCAAGCTGGCTCGCGACGCGGCCAAGCTGGCCGCCAGCCAGCCCAAGAAACAGGCGAGCAAAACGGTAATGACGGGCGACGCCGATGAGGGCCCGCCAGTGCTGCGTCGTTCCGGCTCCAGCGAATCCGCCGGCAACGGCAGTCCATCTCCGTCATCGAGTGGAAGCTCCCCGTCCAGCTCGAGCCCGGCTCCTTCGACTTCAACCTCCACGTCTGGTGCCTCGCCGGCCGCTTCGAATGGAAGGCCGACTCTGGCCCGGCCCGGCGACGAACCTGAGCCAGCCAGCGCGCCTGCAGTCAGCACGCGCCCGGTTTCTTCGACGGCGGATGACGATCCTGATCGCCCCACGTTGAAAGCGGACGTCAAGGCGCCTGCTCCTGCGCCTGCTCCTGCCCCAGCTTCCGGTTCCAGCAGTGCTCCGGCTCAGCAGACGGCCGTGTCGCCGGCTTCGAATGACAGCGATCCGAACCGTCCGGTGCTGGTCCGGGGGCCGCAGCCACCATCGGGCAGCGCTTCGGGAGTGGCCTCGGCGGGCGGTAAAAGTTCCGGCGCCAAAGCAAAGCCGCTGCCAAAGCCTCCCTCGCTTTCTCCGGCGGCTGCGGCGAGTCCGGCAACTCTGGCGCGAGAGCGTCGGAGTTATCCAGCAATCTCCGACGCCGGCAGCTACGAGATGCGGCCCCTGCTGTACAGCATGTCCTCCGCCGACCGCGACAGCGCGACGGACCGGCTGCGGAAGATGGCGTTCGACGAGCTCCAGCAATACCTGAAGCGGCGCAATCTAGGGGGCCTGCCTAAGGGCGCAAGCCTGATGGAATTCGACCTCCGCTCTTTCGATCTGGAGTTGAGCAATTCGGCCACGCTGGTTTTTACTGCGAAGCTACCTGCGCTCGACAAGAAGACGCTGCACGGCAATGAATTCGATTACTACATCACCTTGGTGGCCCGCCAGGACATCAACGGCGAGTTGCAGAAGGTCTTCAGCTCGGTCACCGACAGCAACTATCTCGATGCCACCTCCCGCATGGAACTAGTAGGCGCGGTCGATGCCGACGCAAATGGCCGCGGCGATCTTCTCTTCCGGCAATATTCCGACACTGGCATCAGCTACGGCCTGTATCGCGTCTTCCCCTATCAACTGCAGAAGCTCTTTGAGGGCGGGGCGTCGATGTAGGCCATCTTTCGCCCTTGAGCCACAACCACAACCCCACTTCGGGTTGAGATCTTGCGGCACGTAGGGTTTTTCGGAAGCAGCCAGCAGCTTTGTGTCTGAGCCGCACGTCGTCTCTTCAGCTTCAGAATCAACGGCACCTGTGATAACGCCGGAAAAATTGACATGATGCTGCTCGAAACTGTTCCAGAGATTCGTCTTCGGTCCCGCGACCCGATAGTCGCAATATGGCGCAAGATTTCGCCATTAAGTGCAGAGATTTGCACATAGCTGACATGCTGAGGCAATTTAATCAATAGTTTAGCTTGGCAATGCGTTTGCAAACTAGTGGTCAACTTGTACCGTTTTGCAAAGGACTGCTCTTGCCGGCTTATAGCAAATCAAGTCGGCACCGGTGGTTCGAAGGAGATGAGAGTTGAAACGCATTTTGGTTTTGCTAGCGCTTGTTGTCACTTTGTCCCTGGCCAGCGTGGCAGCGACCGAGCAGTTGAACGAAACGTTTGCTTCAGGGGCGACGTTCAGCGGCACCCTAACCTTTCTGCCTGACTACAGCAACCTCACCGCCGTCAGCGGATTTCTGTCAGGCGGCCCCTATGGTAACGACTACATCAACTGGATCTGGAACCCCACGGTAAACTTCGCCTCGAGTTTCGGACCACAATACGGTGGTAACTTCCTGATGGACGGGACCACTTGCGGAATCGGCTGTGGAAGCTACACTTACTTCATCACCATCACATGGGATTTCAGCAACGCACCGAATCTGGTGCTCGCGAGCCCCGGTGGACTCCTGTCTAACCTGGGCGGCAACAATGTGATTTACACAGATCCCCTGGTGAGTGGCACATTCAGCGGCTCGACACCAGAGCCCGGCACACTGGTCATGCTCGGCTCAGGTCTTTTTGGACTGGCCGGCGTACTGCGCCGCAAGCTGAAAATGTAAGGCCGACTTTAGCCGATCTTGTAACCCAAGCCGGAGCCAAGCTCCGGCTTTACTATTTCGGTTTGCTATTCGGTTTGACAAGAAAGCGACAGTTATTGGCTCGAGCTTCAGGCCCGCAACCTTCCATGGTCAACCCGTCCCGGGCGGCGTCAACATGGAGATAATTCTCAGACTGAACTGACTCCGTTGAACCGGGTGGCCGCCGCAAGGCTCGATTCCCGTTTCGGAACCACTTCTGCATCTTATTTCCGAATCCACTTGGGCGGGAAAGCTTCGCCCTCCTACAATGTGCGAAGAGGAGGAAGGATTTGTGTGCCTCTGAGGGCTTCGCTTTCCAAACGGCTCCTCGGCAATCTAACCGGAGTGTGACTTTAGGATGGGGTCGTCCAATCGAGCTCGGTCGAGAGGCTGACGGAAAACTCAATTCTCTGACGGATGGCAACTCAGACGGCCCGGAGTGTTCGCTAAGTGCTTAAGAATGAATATTTTGACCTCTAACTCCTTTAGATGGAATATTTTGCGGGAAATTTTTGTCTAAGTCATTGAAAACACGTAAAGGCAAAGAGGGGTCTTCATCAGATTCGGGCGGCGATTTGCCGCTCAAATCTGCCGCCGCTCTTACCCTTCTTCTCCTCATCTGCCTTCCCCTTGCGGCCCAGCAGATTCCGCTCACATCAGGTCCCGTGTTGCCGCTGTATCGCGAATTGCGCAGCGTAGGCATTGATCCGCAGCAGGTCTACAAGATCCGCGAGGCGGACATCGACCGGCAGGACCTTCACCTGTCGCTGAACGATGGGACCATCGCTTTCACCCAGACCGTCGGCGGACGCATCACTGGAGCCTACTTCGAGGGCGACGGAGAAGTGCTGGTCCGGCCGCCCGATCGCATGGAGCGCGCTTCGCTGGGTCTGTTTACCGGAACTGGTGTGTTGGAGGAGGAATTCACCTCGGCCTATCTTCGCTTCAATGACGACACAGCGGAGCAATTACGGCCGTTTCTGCGGCAGGCGGAAGATGTGCCGGGATTCCTGGCCCGCATCGACTCGCATGCGCGCACCCTGGCTTCGATGGATGCGATGCGTCTCACCATCTCGTTTACCAGCGTGCCTCCGAGTGTCGCAGCCGGCCAACCCGCGCCTGTCCCCGACCAGCTATTTCATGCGCGGGTAGCCGGCGAGCACTACGGCGTCTTCGACGTCTATTTCGATACCCTCAGCCCGGAACAGATTGTCGTGGGCAAGACTTCCACGCAAGGCGACCAGATTTACTACGACTTGTGGATGAGCTTTCCGATGCAGTCGTTGCGCGCGCACCCGCTGTCGACCGCGCGTTTCGAAGGGCCCACAGGTCCGGCGTGGACCCGTGACGCCCTGACGGTCGACAAGTACACGGTCGTGGGACGGCTGGATCCGCTGCATGACCTCGCGGCGGAAGCGACGCTCGACGCCCAGGTCAAACAGGGTGGGACGCGCATCGTGTTGTTCGAGCTGTCGCGTTACCTGCAAATCAGGCATGTAGAGGCTAACGGACAGGAACTGGAGTTCATCCAGAACGAAGCCGTAGAAGGCAGCGAGCTGGCGCGGCGCGGAAACGATATCGTGGGCGTAGTCTTTCCCGCTCCGCTGCAAGCCGGCGCAAAGTTCTCATTGCGGTTCCGTTATTCCGGCTCGGTACTGGCGGACGCCGGAGGAGGCCTGTTGTACGTGGGAGCCCGCGGCATGTGGTATCCCAATCGCGGCATCTCTATGGCGAACTACGATTTGACCTTTCGCTATCCACAACCCTGGACGCTGGTCGCCACCGGCAAACAAGTTTCCCTCGAACCTGACGGCAACTATTTCGTCGGGCGATGGCTGAGCGAAACTCGTATACCGATAGCGGGATTTAACCTCGGCCGTTACCGGCGAAACTCGGCGAAGGTGGGGAATATCCAGGTGGACTCCTACGAAGCGGAGGGCACTGCAGAACAGGAGGACACTCCTTCATTGACAGGTTCTCCTTCGATCGGCGCCGCCGGAGGTTCAGAGTCTCCAGCCTCCGCGGGTCCTGTAAGCTCCGGGCAGTTGCTGGCGAATCGCGCTGCAGAAACCCTCGCGGAGCTGCAGCAGATGCTTGGGCCGTATCCCTTCAGTTCGCTGGCCCTCACGGAGCGTCCTGGTGGAGACAGCCAAGGCTGGCCGGGCCTGATCTTTCTCTCGAACTATGTCTATTTGAGGCCGGATCAACTGCAAGCGCTCAAGATCGAGCCCATCGACAGGTTGATGTACCTCCACGTGATGATGCCGCACGAGGTAGCGCATCAGTGGTACGGCGACAAGATATCCTGGGCCAGCTATCACGAGCAGTGGCTGCTGGAGGCGCTGGCCAACTATTGTGCGCTGATGTTGCTGGAGCGCAACGATCCGGCCGATGTCCAGACCGCGTTGCAGGACTACCGTCAGTTGCTGGCCCTGAAGTCGAAGTCGGGCCGCGCCTTTGTCGAAGCGGGCCCGGTGACTCTGGGCGGACGACTTTCGTCGTCGCAGTTCCCCAACGGATATAACTTCATTACCTACGGCCGCGGCACATGGTTGATGCATATGCTACGCACCATGTTTCGCGATGCCTCCCGGACCAGCGCGAATCCTGAAGGCAGTGACGCTGTGTTTCTTGGCTTGCTGCGGCAATTGGTGGACCAGTATCAAGGCAAGGAAATTACCAACCTGGAGTTCGAGCAGGCGGTAGAAAGTGTCCTGCCCAAATCTCTCTGGTTCGAAAACCGTCAATCGCTCGACTGGTTTTTCGACGGCTGGGTGAATGGAACCTCCTTCCCTCGGTTCGAGCTGACCGATGTGAAGTCGGCAAGCCGGGCGGGCGTAAACACTATGAGCGGCACGATACACCAGACGTCGGCGCCTTCCGATCTGGTTACCAGCGTTCCGATCTACGGATTGGTCGGCGACAAGAAGATTTACCTGGCCCGGGTCTTTGCCGAAGGAGAAGAGACCCGCTTCAGCCTTCCGGCTCCGACGGCCGTGAAGCGCCTGGTGCTGGATCCTTATCAGACGGTGCTGACTGCGCCGTAGGGCGGAAGACGGCCACCTTGGTATCAATCGATGCCCCGGATTTCTGTCCCGGTTTTTGTTGTTGCTTCGCGCATGCCAAACTGAAAGATGGCTGCCTCACTTTAGCGGTACAAGCCGCTCGCCGGCAAAGCGCTATCTTCTGCGGCCGCCTCCCATGCGAGCACCTCCACCGTAAGAGCGGCCCGAGTTGAAATTCTGGGTTCGCTGGCTTCCTTGGGTGCGCGCCTGCTGCTGGCGCTGGAGATTGGCGTCCGGCTTGGTCGTGGACTGCCAGCCGCTGCCGCTGTTCGACGACCAGCTGCCGGAGTTGCGATCGTATTTGTACACGGTGCCATCTTTACCCGCGTAGACGTTGTTCTTGCCGGCGGCCACTCCAGCCCCCGTATTCGTGTTGTACGCAAATCCGCCGCGTCCAGCTGTACCCTCGCCGCTGTAGATGTTTCCGGCATATGCGGCGCCGCCACCCGCAACGATGCCGGTGTTCGGGTTGTAGGTCGCACCGCCGCGATAGCCGGCGGTATTGCCGGTGTAGACGTTGGTGTTGTAACCGCGCCCCGCCACGGTGCTGCGGCCGGTCTGAGTGTTGTGGTAGGCGCCGCGCGTCGCCGCTCCGTAGTTGCCGGTGTAGGGGTTCGCCCAGGCTGCTCCTGTGCGCGAGTAGGCCGTATTGCCCCACATGCCATATACATTGGCAACCGCAGCTCCTCCCCATGCTCCCCAGCCGTAATAGGGATACCAGCCGTATCCGTAGTAGCCCATCGGTCCCCACCACGGGTAGTACCAGGGATAGTAGCCGTATCCGTAACCGAAGCCGAAGCTCCATCCAGAGGCAGTGCTATAGGTGAATCCAGCTCCTACACCGTAGGTGTACGGCCATCCGTACCACACCGTGGAGCTGATGTACGGCGGGTAATACCATCCCGTCCCGTAGACCACGGTCGTGGTGCTGGCGGAGACCACTGTCCCGTAGTAGCCGGGGGTGTAGCCCACGTAAACCACCTCCGGCGTTGCGCCGTAAACCTTCACGTAAGTCACGTAATACAGCGGCGAGCTCGGCGGGATGGTGTAAATCTCGGGCGGAACTGTGTCGGCGACGCGCCACGGACCCTGCGGCGTTGGACCCTTGAACCACACTCCTGCCTCGACGCAGTAGTAGTTGCTGTCGGAAACCTTGATCACCGGTGCCGAGGTGTTCTTGGCGTAGCTCATCGTAGTGCCCTGAATTGGGATGAAGGTTGCTTCGCCGTCGTATTGCACCGTGAGCTTCGCTTCGGAACGGGTGATACTTGCTGTTTGCGGAATGGCGTTGGCGATCAGCGCCTCCTGCGCCTGCGGGGTACCGGGAACGGAAGCGAGAACGGTGGACTTGGGATCGGCCAATGGAATCTTGGCGAAGTCGGGTGGAAGATCGCTACCGGCAACGAAGGTCCAGGGCCCATTCAGCGAAGGACCGCTGAACCAGCGACCGGAAATCAAGATGTAATACTGAGAGCTAAGGCGGAAGATGTTGCCATTCGTATTGTCAACGTATTCGAGCGCCGTGCCCGGAATGGCTTTGTAGACCGGGTCTCCCTTGGTCTCAATCAGCTCTGCCGGGCCAAACTCCACGTAGACAACCGGTATCTCGGCTTTCTTGCCTGCCTCCTTCAGCGATGGCTGCTTTGAAGCCTGGTCCGATTCCGACTGGCTCTCCAGCGTCTGCGCATGGGCTTGAGTGACAACATACTCCTCGGCCTTTTTCATGTCGTCCGGCAGTTTTTTCGCATACGTCCACGGGCCTTCGAGATTCTTGGCTTCCAGCCACCAGTCTTGCACCCGGAGGTAGTAGGTCTTCTTGTCGTTCTCGAACAGAAGAACGGCGCGGGTGTTGATCACGCGCTGCAGCTTTGTCCCCTGGATCTCCCGCAACTGCGGCATGCCGTCAATCAGCACCAGCAACGACGGCTTGGTGGCGATGATCACTTTGGGTGGATCGTTCTTCACCTCGACGCCTTGGATCTCGTCGCCGGCAGCCTCCAACGCCGCTTGCATCCGGTCGAGCGAGATGGTTTTGGTCGCGCCCGGCAGCTTTTTCTGGATGAGCGCGGTAAGTTCCGACTCCTTTTCATGGGCTGCCGGGAACTGCACCTTGGTGAGCTGAACCTGGTCGAGAGTTACGAGGCGGTTGATCTTGTCGACTTCGGTGCGGGCATTGAACCAGATCACACCGTACTTGGGAGCGCCCTCCTTGCCCGTCTTTAATTCGACCGCGGAGTAGAGGTCAACGTGGTTGCCCTCCCACTTGTCGACCTGTGGCTGGTAGATGACGAAAGTGTCAGGCCCGCTAGTCATGGTCCGGGGCCAACTGGCCTCGGAGGCGTGCTCTTTTTTTACGGTCGCCTTCTGCGCACTGGGAGCGTTGGACAGGTTCTGCGCCCAAGCTGGGCAGGAAATGATCAAACAGGTAGTAAAAGCTGGCACCAACGCGCACACAATCGCTCGCATGCGGAACGTGAATTTCTGCACCTATGACCTCCGTCCTGCGGGTCCGCCACAGGAATCTTTAAGTATGCACTCCATCTTAAGATAAGCCATAGCGACGGTGAACCACTCATGCGGCTCGATCACTATAGTCGATTTCCAGAACCGGCTGATGCGGCACGCGCAAATACGCACGACACCGGATACATACGGCGGTGATAGGCAAGCGAAGCGACAAGCCAACTGCGATGCTGTTAGAATGATCGTTCAACCGAATTTGATGTTGGGTCGTGTTAAGCCGACAGCAGAAGCGGTTGCCCACGTTAGCTAAGATGTAGCGGCATCAGCTAAGATGTAGCGGCATCGCATTTTAGTGTCAGCTGGAGAGGTGGCCGAGTGGCTGAAGGCGGCGGTTTGCTAAACCGTTGTACGGTCAAAAGCTGTACCGGGGGTTCGAATCCCCCCCTCTCCGCCAGATTTCCCGCAATCCCGATGAGGATGTCGGCGCATCCGACAACTCCGCGGGTTCTACAGGGGAAAAATCGATGCTCCCGAGAAGGTGTCGACACCACTCCTGTCTGATCTGTCCGAGACGACTACGCCGACCTACTCCCGGGTCGATCTTTCGCTAGATCTCAATTGCCGGGTTCATGAGGGTGCGCAGCCAAAAAGACCGGATGGACAGGGCACCTTGGTTTACGTCTTGCGCCCGCACTCAGAGCTGCCAGTCGGGTGTTTGCATATTCGCCCCGACCTGCCCGCAAACCATTCTGGTTACGGGTTTTAATTCAGGCTGAATTCCCAGCCACAATATTTACCCTCCGGCGCGTCGGGCGGGCAGTGCAGGCAGCGCGTCCGAATTCGAGGGTCCACCGTGCGGGCGAATGTCTCGAACTCCACCGTGCCAACAGGCTTGCAAGGAAAGTCGGCAAGTCCCTTGCGCCGGCGAGCATCTTGCACGCGGCATACGTCCGTGTAAAGACGAAGTTGTTCGCCATCGTCCGAGAATTCTATGCGCTGAGAGTTGATCAGGCTGTATTGTCGCAGTCCCAAAGCCTTTTCCAGGGCAGGCAGGCCGCCTGCGGGCGGGATGCCGAAAGTCGCCATGATGCGCCTTGCCTCGGCGGCGGCAAAGCGCTGCCACGCGAAAGTATCCAGTTCTATGGCAGTTGCCATTCCCAGGCGCTCTTCCACCGCGAGAAACCAGCATCCGTCATGAGCCAGCCAACTCTTCGCGAACATCTCCAGCGCTCGGAGCAGATCTTCGCGATTCATCGAGTGAAATGCGGTTTCACGCACCACCGTTGGAATTTTGATCGAAGCCGGCATCTTACGTGTCTCCGTACCTTTGCAAGCCCCCGCTTCTGCTATCGCGGGGCGCCTGCCGATGCGGGATTTGGTCAAGAAACCAAAGTGACAGCGTTCTCTTCCGCGCAGACAGCACTCTCCGTTTGCGAAAGGTCTTCCGCTTCGGCAACCGAGTCCAGAGCTTGACGGAGATCGGCGATCAAGTCTTCCACGTCCTCGATGCCGACCGCGTAGCGGACCAACCCATCGCCGTAACCTGCCGCTCGCCGGTCGGCAGGAGATATGCTGGCGTGCGTCATGGAGGCTGGATGTTCGATCAGGGTTTCCACGCCTCCCAGCGAGACCGCCAGCGTCGCAACCTGGACGTGATCCATCAGCCGGCGTCCGGCTTTCATCCCGCCCTTCAACTCGAAGCTGATCATGGTACCGAAGCCGCTCATCTGCCGCTTGGCCAGATCATGCTGTGGGTGTGACTCCAATCCTATGTAACGAACCGCACTCACCTCCGGCTGCTCGGTAAGCCAGCGCGCTATCTTCATTGCGCTTTGCTGAGCTCGCTCGACGCGGATTCCCAGCGTCTTGAGCCCGCGCAGCACCAGGAACGCCTGGTGCGGATCCATGTTGCAGCCTGAGCTCACCATCGTCTTGCGCAGACGCTGGTAAACGATCCTGTCTTTCGCCACAATGATTCCGCCCACGACGTCGGCGTGCCCGTTAATGAACTTGGTCACGGAGTGCAGAACCACATCTGCGCCGAGTTCCAAGGGACGCTGCAAGTAAGGGCTGGCAAATGTGTTGTCTACGACCACCAGGCACCCGTGAGCATGGGCAAGGTCGGCGATGCGTTGAATGTCGCTGACCTGCATGGTGGGATTAGCTGGAGTTTCCACATACACGAGTTTCGTATTCGGCTTCAGTGCCTGCTCGACCTGACCCAGGTCGGAAGTGTCGACGTAGGTAGATTCGACTCCGAAGCGGGAGAAATCTTTCTCCATCAACCCCCGGCTGGGGCCGTAGACGGAGGCTGTACTGACGACGTGTGCCCCGGCTTGGAGCAGAGCCAGATAGACGGTGCAGACCGCGCCCATCCCCGAACTGGTCGCGACACCTCCATAACCGTTCTCGAGTTCGGCCACGCTATCTTCCAAGGCTTGAATGGTCGGATTCCCTATCCTGGTATAGATAAATCCGTCCTCCTCACCGGCGAACAGGGCAGCACCGTGCGCCGCATTTCGGAATGCGAAGGTAGAGGTTTGGTAAATGGGAACGCTCACCGAACCGGTGGCGTCTGGCTTGTAACCGGCGTGAATCAGCTTGCTGTTGATGCCCAGGGCTTTCGTATCCATAAGAGTTTCCTTTGTCTGCGTCCGCACGGATTGAGGACCAAGCAGTATCACCTACCTCAACCCGGCAAACAGTGACATTCAACACAACCCTCCGTGACCTGTCCCCTCGGAGCGAGGACAGTTCGGGGCCGTTCGTCCTGCAAGTCCCCACGGAGCAGTCCCTGCTCCCCGGGCCGAGCCGCTGACGCCGGATGGCCATGGGATAATCGGAAGATCATGAAGCAAGTGGTTCACGCCGCATGTCCGCACGATTGTCCCGATGCCTGTGGCGCGCTCATCACAATCGAAGACGGACGTGCCACCCGGATCCAGGGCGACCCGCGTCACCCAGTGACACAGGGCTTTCTGTGCGCCAAGGTTGCAAAGTATCTGGAGCGCGTTTACTCGCCCGATCGCGTTCTGCACCCCCTGCGACGGGTCGCGCCCAAGGGCACCGGAGGCGAGGGCGCCTTCGAACGGGTTACCTGGGACGACGCGCTGGACGAGATCGCTGGCCGTTTCCGCCAGATCAGCGCCGAGTTTGGCCCTGAGGCGATTCTGCCTTATTCCTATGGAGGCAACATCGCGCTGCTGAATGGCGCCAGCATGGACATGCGTTTCTTCCATCGTCTGGGCGCCTCGCAGTTGCACCGCAGCATTTGCTCGCAGGCGGGTGGCGACGCCATCATCTCGGTTTACGGCAAGAAGATCGGCACCGAGCCGGAGCAGTTCCGGCACTCGCGCTACATCATCGCGTGGGGCGCAAACATCCACGGCAACAACGTTCACCTTTGGCCGTTCATCGAAGAAGCACGCCGCAATGGCGCCAAGTTGGTGGTCATCGACCCCTACCGCACGCGCACAGCTCGCCTCGCGGACTGGCACATTGCGATCCATCCCGGCACGGATGTCGCTCTGGCGATGGGCATGATGCACGTCATCGTGCGTGACCGCCTGCATGACGCCGACTACATCGCGAAATACGCAGACGGATTCGATGAGCTGCAGAAGCGTCTGCCCGAATACACGCCCGAGCGGGTAGCGCAGTGGACCGGCATGACCAGCGGCGACGTCGAGCGCCTGGCGCACGAGTATGCGATCGAGCGTCCGGCGGTGATCCGCGTGAACTACGGCATTCAGCGCTCCCAGAATGGCGGCACCGCCATGCGAGCCGTCTGCATGCTGCCGGTGATCACGGGCTCATGGCAGGAGGTTGGTGGTGGCCTGCAATTATCGACCAGCGGCGGATTCGAGCTGGACCGTCCCGTGCTCGAGCAGCATGATCTGATGTTAAAGAGTCGGCTCGGGCGTCGAGCGCGCACCATCAACATGGTGCAACTGGGCCGGGCGCTCACCGAGGTGAATTATCCTCCGGTTAAAGCGCTGTTCGTGTACAACAGTAATCCGGCGGCGGTCTGCCCGGAACATAACCTGGTGGTACGCGGACTGAAGCGTGACGACCTCTTCACGGTCGTCCACGAGCAGTTCCTGACCGACACGACGGACTACGCCGATATCGTGTTACCGGCAACCACCTTCTTCGAACACAAGGACTTGGTGCAGGCATACGGCCATTACTATCTGCAGGTCTCCGACCAGGCGATCGAGCCCCTGGGAGAGTGCAGGTCGAACGTGGACTTGTTTCGCGAGCTGGCACTTCGCATGGACTTTGCTGACAAGTGTTTTCGTGAGACGGTCGATGAAATGATCGACCAGGCGCTGGCGTCGGGCGCGCCGCAGTTGAAGGGCATCACGCGTGAGCGGCTGGAGAGAGAACCGCAAGTCCGGCTCAACGTGCATGGCGACGAGAGTTCCCGGCCCTGGCTTCCTTTTGCCGAAGGCTTCCCGACTTCATCCGGCAAGGCGCGGCTGTCCAACCCCGATCTGATTGCTTTCGGCATGGATCCGGTGGCGGGGTTCGTGCCGCCTGAGGAATCACGCCACAGCGGGGCCCGGCGCTCATTCCCGTTGGAGCTGCTGGCGCGCAAGGCTGACAATTTTCTCAACTCCACCTTCTGCAACCTCCCCGGCCTACAGAAGATGGAGCGGGAACACGAGCTGGAAATGAATAAAGCCGACGCAGCCCAACGCGGCATCGCTGAGGGCGATCGGGTTCGAGTCTTCAACCGCAGAGGCGAGATTTATCTGAAGGCACGAGTCGACGGCGATCTGCCGGCGGGTGTGGTCGGTGCCCGTCTGGGCTGGGCGAAGCTGGCGAAGGACGGGGTGAACATCAACGTCCTGACCTCCGACCGGCTTACCGACCTCGGTGGGGGCGCTACCTTCTATTCCACCCTGGTTGAGGTCGAGCGTTCTCTCGAAACTTATTCCGGCTCCGTGGGTTAGCGTACGAGACTGCCCCATGACAACGCGGGCGCTTCGCTTCCGGAGGAGTGCGCCCTTACCGTATAATTGCGCTTTCATTAAACCGTTTATCGAGGTTGTTGCTATTCCCTCCAATCTTCAGGAAAGACCTGCGGCCATGCCCTTCCGCGGGATGCGCTTTGGTGCTAGAGCACTGGGTCTAGTTCTTCTGATGTTCCTGGGAATCGCTGGTCCGACTGCGTGGGGACAGCAGCCGGACGTAATTTCTTCGATCGTGATTCACGGCAACCGCCGTATCCCGGCCGACACCATCCGCGCCCGGATGTTCACCAAATCCGGCGACGTCTATGACCAGCAGGCTCTGGAACGCGACTTCAACTCCCTCTGGAATACGGGTTACTTTGACGATTTGCGCATCGAACGCGAGCCTTCCACCAAGGGCTGGATCATTCACGTTTACGTGAAGGAGAAACCGACAATCCGGGAGATCAACTACACCGGCCTGAGTTCGGTCTCGCAGAGCGATGTCCTCGATAAGTTCAAAGAGCAGAAAGTCGGACTGACGCAGGAAAGCCAATACGATCCGACGAAAGTGAAACACGCCGAAGTCGTGATCAAGATGTTACTGGCCGCGCACGGGCACCAGTTTGCCACTGTCCGCTCTGAGGTCCGTCCCATTCCGCCGGCTGCTGTCGCCCTTACCTTTGTTGTCAAGGAAGGTCCGAAGGTAAAGGTCGGCAAAATCACCTTCGAAGGCAACAAGGCGCTCAGCTCACGCGAACTCCGCAGCGCGATGAAGAACCTGAGGCCCATCGGCATTCCTCATTCCATCTTCCTGGAGAATATTTTCGCCCGCACTTACGACTCCACGAAGTTGAATGAGGACGCCGAGCGCGTCCGCTACTACTACCAGACCAAGGGCTACTTCAAGGCCCTGGTCGCCGATCCCAAGACCCAGATTCACGACACCAGCGGCTTTCACTGGTACTGGCCCTTCAAGAACTCGCCGGGTAAAGCGGTCGATATCACGCTGCCGGTTGAAGAAGGCCAGCAGTACCGGCTGAAGGAGATCACTTTCACGGGGAACAAGGCGGTCACCAACACCGCCGGCCTGCGCGCCATGTTCAAGATAAAAGATGGCGATATCTTCGACACCGAAGCGATACGCAAGGGGTTGGACAATCTCCGCAAGGCGTACGCCGCCCTCGGCTATATCAACTTCACGCCCGTCCCCAACACCACCCCTGACGACGACAAGAAGCTGATCAGCATGCAAATCGATCTGGATGAAGGCAAGCAGTTCTACGTCCGCCGGATCGAGTTCCAGGGCAACACCACGACGCGCGACAAGGTCATCCGCCGCGAACTGGCTCTGGAAGAAGGACAGGTTTACAACGGCAACTTGTGGGAATTGAGCTTGCTCCGGCTGAACCAGCTGCAATATTTTGAGCCGCTGAAGCCGGAGCAGGACTCCGAGATCAAGCAGGACGTCCAGAATGCCACCGTCGACATTACCCTCAAGGTAAAGGAAAAGGGCAAGAACAGCATCGGTCTCACCGGCGGTGTGAGTGGTCTGGCCGGCGGATTCATCGGGTTGAATTACACCACCAACAACCTGTTCGGCAAAGGCGAATCGCTCACTCTCGAGTTCTCGATCGGACAATACCAGCGCAACGAAACTCTCGGTTTCACGCAGCCGTATCTGTTCGACAAGCCCCTGCAGTTTGGCTGGACGGTCTACCACCGCAGCTATAACTACAACCAGGCGGCGCAGGCGCAGATCCAGTATCAGCAGCAGTTGAATCTGCCCAACAGCTACCTTAATGAACTGCAGAACTTTACTCAGACCAGTACGGGATTTACCACGTCACTGAGCTACCCGATCAAGCGCTCGTTTAAGCGCGTCGGCATAACCTATTTACTGGACGACTCGTCCGTGACGACGTATAGTACCGCGTCACAGTTGTACTTCGAGAGCCTCGCCTTCCGCGGCATCTCTGGCCCGAACGCGCTGGAGGGGATCATTACCAGTTCGGTAGTGCCAAATTTCTCGTACAACCATATCGATAATCCGGCCCGTCCACATGCGGGCCAGAGCTTCTACGTGTCCACCGAAATCGCGGGACTGGGCGGCAATGTGCGTTCGATCAAGCCGGTGTTTGAGTGGAAGCGCTTCCAGCCCGTGCATAAGGGCCGTAATACCTTCGGTATGCGCTTGCAGGCATCATTTATCACCGGCTATGGCGGCCAGGTGGCACCACCCTTCCAGCGCTTCTATATGGGTGGCGACACCGACATCCGTGGTTTCGACATTCGCTCGATTTCCCCGGTTACCTACTTCCCCAGCGTTTTGGTGGTGCCGCTGCAGAATCCAGACGGCTCGTACGTCCCACTCGATCCGGCGAATCCGCGCCGCGGAACCTACAACATCTCGATTCCGGTGGAACAACCGATCTTTCCGGGCGGCGATACCAGCATCGTGAACAATCTGGAATACCGTGTGCCGATCGCCGGCCCCGTGACCTTGGCTGCCTTTGTGGACACGGGAATGGACATGGTGCTGCGGAACTCCCAATTGCTGATTGCCGGCGAACAGCTCACCACACTACAGACGACATACTTTGGTTGCCCCACGCTGACATCCACCTTCACCTGCTCCGGCGGGTCGACCATTCCGTTCTCTTCGGAACTGAAGCCAATCTCGGGAACGAACTACCAACCCTACATGTCTACCGGGTTGGAATTACAAGTCATCATGCCGGTGGTCAACGCGCCGTTCCGCTTCTACTACGCCTACAATCCGTTGCGGGTCGACACCACCGTGGGTTCACCGGTACCGATTACGCGCGGAATGTTTCCCGCGGGAGCGGCGGGGGATTACACGTACGCGAATGCGGTGTCCAACTACGCTCCGAACTATCTGATCCGGTACCCGCGCAAGACCTTCCGCTTCACGGTGGCCACGACGTTCTAGCGGCGGACAGGCCGTTACTTGCAGACTCCAAAGAGGCCGGCCGCAGGAAAAAAAGGGGCTGGAACGAACCGGTTTGACGCTGGGAAGGCTGTTTCCATATAATTTATAAATCCGCACCGCCGAATTTTCCGGCCGGGGAGTGTAGCTTGGGCTGCGCTCTGAGCAGTGGCTGTTCCCCGGCTGTCCAGGTCGTTCGCGGAATTGGCGCGTTCAGGGCCTGGTACATCTGAGGAATTCCCGGAGCAGTTCAAGGAGCCACACCAACCAAATGAAGCGTACGTTCGTAAGCACAGCTTTGCTCGCCGTCATCCTGACGATGTCGGCGGTGGCACAAGCCGGTGCAGCAAAACCCGCCGCTGACACTCCCTCCACTTCGACCGCCGCTCCAACCGGCCCGACGAAGGTGGGAATTATCGAAATCCAGCAGGTGATCGCTGCCACTAACGAAGGCACGCGCGACCTGGAAGCGCTACAGAAAAAGTTTGAACCCAAGCGTACTGAGCTGCAGAACCTCAGCGCCGAAGTCGACAGCCTGCAGAAGCAGCTGACAACCCAAGGCGACAAGATGAACGAGGATGCTCGCAACAACCTTGTCAAGTCGATTGAGAACAAGAAGAAAACGTTGCAGCGTTCGGGCGAAGACGCGCAGGCCGACTATCAGCAGCAGGTGAACGAACTTCTGAACCGGCTGATGCAGAAGATGGGACCGGTGATCGACAAGTACGCGAAGGACCACGGCTACACCCTGATCATCGATGCCTCGAACCCGCAGACTCCGCTGATCTGGGCCGCTCCTTCGGTGGACATCTCCAAGCCGATCGTTGATGCGTACAATGCTCAGTCGGGCGTACCTGCTCCAGCCAGCACCCCCGGCACGACTAAGCCGGCTATCGGTGCCGCTGCGCCTCATACCACCACGCCGGCTGCGAGTAAGCCAGCGGCGACAACGACAAAGCCTCAGTAGCCAGGTCGCCGTTCGATCTCAGGGCCGCCTCGCGAGGCGGCCTTTTTCGCTTTCCACGGGGAACTCACGGCCTTGCGAGACAAATCCACCGCCCTGTGGAAAACGTTGTGGAAGACGCGTCCGGAGCGATCAAAGACTAATTACTTTCAGTTACTTGCGCGATTTGCCCCGCTTCCGAGGCATACTAAGCCACCGCTGAATCAATGAGTTAGCTTGGTATGTAACAATTGCAGCGGCCTTGGCCAGGAACGTCGGCAAGTGGAGGCCATTCGGATTTTTGCACAATTTGCAGGCGGGCGATGACAATAGTCACCATCATGAATTGTTACCTTTTTGGGAAGTCTTTCACGAATCGCAAGCGCGCGCGGAACCCATTGTCTAGTCTTCGCCGACTCGCAGAACTGCCAGGAAGGCCTCCTGTGGAATGTCAACCCGGCCTATTCGCTTCATGCGTTTCTTGCCTTCTTTTTGCTTTTCCAGCAACTTCCGTTTTCGCGAGATGTCGCCGCCGTAACACTTGGCGATTACGTTTTTGCGAATGGCGCTGACCGTCTCGCGCGCGATGACCTTCGCGCCGATTGCAGCCTGGATGGCAACTTCAAACATCTGCCGCGGAATCAGCTGCCGCATCTTTGAGACCAGCGCACGCCCTCGGTCGTAGGCAAAGTCTTTGTGCACGATGATCGACAGTGCGTCCACGGCCTCGCCCGACACCATGATGTCGAGCTTCACCATTGGCGACTCCCAGCGTCCTGCGAGATGATAGTCGAGTGAGGCATAGCCGCGCGAGACGGTCTTCAGGCGATCATAGAAGTCGAGCACGATCTCGTTCAGTGGCAATTCGTAGCTCAGCATCACGCGAGTCGAGCTCACGTACTCGAACCCCTTCTGCTTGCCCCGCTTTTCCTCGACCAGCTTCAGGATTCCGCCGACATATTCCTCGTTGGTAAGGATGGTGGCGAGAATCACCGGCTCTTCAATCTTGGCGATTTCACTCGGGTCGGGCCAGCGCGAGGGATTATCCACCTCAATCTTACTTCCGTCGGTCAGCGTGATCTCGTATCGCACACTCGGCGCAGTGGTAATCAAGTCGAGGTTGTACTCGCGCTCCAGCCTCTCCTGGATGATCTCCATGTGCAGCAGCCCGAGAAAGCCGCAGCGGAATCCGAAGCCCAGCGCCACCGAACTCTCCGGCTCGAAGAAGAATGAGGCATCGTTGAGCCGCAGTTTCTCCAACGCATCCCGCAGCAATGTGTGCTCGTGCGCATCGACCGTGTAGATTCCGGCAAACACCATCGGCTTCAGCTCTTCGAAGCCGGGCAGCGCCTCAATCGCGGGATGCTTGTCGTCCGTAATGGTGTCGCCGATCTTCGTGTCAGCGACATTCTTCATGTTGGCAATGAGGAAGCCCACCTCGCCGGCGGAAAGTTCTTCCACTTCGACAGGCTTCGGTGTCAACACGCCTAGAGTCTCCAAGTCGAACGTGGCGCCGTTCGACATCAGCCGTATGCGCTGCCCCTTGCGGATGGTGCCTTCCACAATTCGCGCCAGCACCACGACACCGCGATAGGGATCGAACCAGCTGTCGAAGATCAGCGCCTGAAGCTGATGGTTGGCCCGGCCTTTGGGAGGCGGAATCTTCTTCACGATTGCTTCCAGGACTTCAGGTACTCCCAGGCCGGTCTTCGCGCTTATGGGCAACGCATGCGAAGCATCGAGACCTACTGCCCCTTCGATCATCTCCTTGGTGCGTTCGATATCAGCGCTGGGCAGATCGATCTTGTTGATGACCGAGATAATCTCCAGTCCGTTGTTGATCGCGATGTACGAATTCGCCAGCGTCTGCGCTTCGACGCCTTGCGATGCGTCAACGACCAACAGGGCGCCTTCACACGAAGCCAGCGAGCGCGAAACCTCATAGCTGAAGTCGACGTGACCGGGCGTGTCGATCAGATTGAGCTGGTAGGTCTTGCCGTCTTCCGCCGGATACATCATGCGTACCGAGTGAGCTTTGATGGTGATCCCGCGCTCTCGCTCCAGGTCCATGGCATCCAGCACCTGGGCTTGCATCTCCCGCGCCGTCAGCGACCCGGTGAGCTCGAGCAGACGGTCGGCAAGCGTGCTCTTCCCATGATCGATATGGGCGATGATGGCGAAATTTCGTATGAGTGACGGGTCCATCGGGGTTTACTGGGGTAACCCTGATTCTAACAGGTAAAACCCGCTCCCCCCGCGCTCGAACGTAGCATGAAGACAGCGTGAGCATACCTTCCCATGCGCTGAAGGCAGCGGTATTTATGCTGTTCACAGAAGACAGGCCTTCACAGACGCCCGAAAGACGGCATAGCGCTTATGGTGTTTCGTCAAGGCCGCCGCAAAATGCGTGTCCTGCGAGAATCGGATGCAACGCCCGGTTCCCCTCCCGGAGGGACCTCATGGTTCTTGCACAAACTCGAACCTGTGGAGATTCAAGTGCACTCCCGTTCTACGGAGTGAACACCCTCACGGCATATCCATCTTCATCGGAGCACGCCGCCTCTCGCCATCCCTCGGGTGGCGGCGGCAGCACCGCTCCTGGTTGCAACGCCGCTTGCACCAGAATGGCCGGCTGCTTCGCAGGAACGGTCATGGTCAGCACTCCATCCGCGTAGTGCGCATCCGCTCGGCGCTCGGCGTTGCGCACGTGCTCCTTGCGGAGTTGCACCAGCAGGCGATACCACTCGAGCATTTCGCAGTTCCCCGGGCCCATGGCCCATGTCAGCTTCGAACGCTCGAACGTCTGCGGATCCTCAGGGTCGGGAACGTCGTTGAAGTCGAAATCCTTGAACTCGCTGCGTCGCCCATCGCTGACGGCCTTCTTGAGCGCGGGATCCTGAAAATCGGCGAAGAACTGGAACGGTGCGGCTTCGTCGTATTCCTCCCCCATGAACAGCAGTGGCGTGTGGGGAGCCAGCAACAGCAACGCTGCCGCCAGCTTCCGAGCGCCTCTAGGGATGAGGGCGGTAAAGCGTTCTCCCAGAGCGCGATTGCCGACCTGGTCATGATTTTGGAGGCAGATTACGTTGGTAACTACAGGCACATTAGTGGCAATTGTTCCACGTGGAACATTTTTCCAAAATCGAAAGGGTTCACCCTGAAAAATGTAACCTTCGCGAAGCGCGCGCGCGACCTGCTCCGGATCACCGAAGTCCTGGTAGTAACCTTGGCGTTCGCCGGTGAAGAATGCGTGCACGGCGTGATGGAAGTCGTCGCTCCAGACGGCGTCGAGCCCGTAGCCACCCTGCGACGGTGGCTTGATATAGCGCGAATCGTTCTCGTCAGTTTCAGCGATTACGCAGACCGTACGATTCAACCGGCGCGCCAGCGTCTGAACACTGTCCTGTACTTCCGCGAGGATGTGCTGCGGCGAATCGTCTCTGATGGTTTGCACCGCGTCGAGCCGCAGACCGTCAAGATGGTACTCGCCAATCCAATAGAGTGCATTGTTGACGACGTAACGGCGCACGCCTTCACAGCCAGAGCTGTCGTAGTTGATCGCCTGCCCCCATGGCGTGTGGTGACGATCCGTGAAATAGGGGGCGAATAACGGCAGGTAATTGCCCTCAGGACCGAGGTGGTTATAGACCACATCGAGAATCACGGCGATCCCCAGCTGATGGGCCGCATCGATCAAACATTTGAATGCCTCAGGACCGCCATAATTCGTCTGGACCGCGTAGGGCGAGACGCCATCGTAGCCCCAATTGCGCTTGCCCGGGGTAGCAGCGACCGGCATGACCTCCACGACGGTGATGCCGAGCTGTCGCAGGTATTCGAGCTTGCGAGCGGCACTGTCGAAAGTACCCTCCGGCGTGAACGTACCGATGTGAAGTTCGTAAATTATGTACTCGCGGAGGTCGCGACCACGCCACGCATCGTCGCTCCACCGAAAGGCGGCAGGAT
>CAWCBG010000009.1:0-27195 GCA_963793845.1 uncultured Acidobacteriaceae bacterium | reverse complement strand
CGTTCTCCTCGGCGCAAACGGCCCTCCCTCGTTGCAAGCTGTCTTCCGCTTCGGCAACCGAGTCCAGAGCTTGACGGAGATCGGCGATCAAGTCTTCCACGTCCTCGATGCCGACCGCGTAGCGGACCAACCCATCTCCGTAACCTGCCGCTCGCCGGTCGGCAGGAGATATGCTGGCGTGCGTCATGGAGGCCGGATGTTCGATCAGGGTTTCCACACCTCCCAGCGAAACCGCCAGGGTCGCAACCTGGACGTGATCCATCAGCCGGCGTCCGGCTTTCATCCCGCCCTTCAACTCGAAGCTGATCATGGTACCGAAGCCGCTCATCTGCCGCTTGGCCAGATCATGCTGTGGGTGTGACTCCAATCCTATGTAACGAACCGCACTCACCTCCGGCTGCTCGGTAAGCCAGCGCGCTATCTTCATTGCGCTTTGCTGAGCTCGCTCGACGCGGATTCCCAGCGTCTTGAGCCCGCGCAGCACCAGGAACGCCTGGTGCGGATCCATGTTGCAGCCTGAGCTCACCATCGTCTTGCGCAGACGCTGGTAAACGATCCTGTCTTTCGCCACAATGATTCCGCCCACGACGTCGGCGTGCCCGTTAATGAACTTGGTCACGGAGTGCAGAACCACATCTGCGCCGAGTTCCAAGGGACGCTGCAAGTAAGGGCTGGCAAATGTGTTGTCTACGACCACCAGGCACCCGTGAGCATGGGCAAGGTCGGCGATGCGTTGAATGTCGCTGACCTGCATGGTGGGATTAGCTGGAGTTTCCACATACACGAGTTTCGTATTCGGCTTCAGTGCCTGCTCGACCTGACCCAGGTCGGAAGTGTCGACGTAGGTAGATTCGACTCCGAAGCGGGAGAAATCTTTCTCCATCAACCCCCGGCTGGGGCCGTAGACGGAGGCTGTACTGACGACGTGTGCCCCGGCTTGGAGCAGAGCCAGATAGACGGTGCAGACCGCGCCCATCCCCGAACTGGTCGCGACACCTCCATAACCGTTCTCGAGTTCGGCCACGCTATCTTCCAAGGCTTGAATGGTCGGATTCCCTATCCTGGTATAGATAAATCCGTCCTCCTCACCGGCGAACAGGGCAGCACCGTGCGCCGCATTTCGGAATGCGAAGGTAGAGGTTTGGTAAATGGGAACGCTCACCGAACCGGTGGCGTCTGGCTTGTAACCGGCGTGAATCAGCTTGCTGTTGATGCCCAGGGCTTTCGTATCCATAAGAGTTTCCTTTGTCTGCGTCCGCACGGATTGAGAACCAAGCAGTATCACCTACCTCAACCCGGCAAACAGTGACATTCAACACAACCCTCCGTGACCTGTCCCCTCGGAGCGAGGACAGTTCGGGGCCGTTCGTCCTGCAAGTCCCCACGGAGCAGTCCCTGCTCCCCGGGCCGAGCCGCTGACGCTGGATAGTCATGGGATAATCGGAAGGTCATGAAGCAAGTAGTTCACGCCGCATGTCCGCACGATTGTCCCGACGCCTGCGGGGTGCTCATCACGATCGAAGATGGACGTGCCACCCGGATCCAGGGCGACCCGCGTCACCCAGTGACACAGGGCTTTCTGTGCGCCAAGGTTGCAAAGTATCTGGAGCGCGTTTACTCGCCCGATCGCGTTCTGCACCCCCTGCGACGGGTCGCGCCCAAGGGCACCGGAGGCGAGGGCGCCTTCGAACGGGTTACCTGGGACGACGCGCTGGACGAGATCGCTGGCCGTTTCCGCCAGATCAGCGCCGAGTTTGGCCCTGAGGCGATTCTGCCTTATTCCTATGGAGGCAACATCGCGCTGCTGAATGGCGCCAGCATGGACATGCGTTTCTTCCATCGTCTGGGCGCCTCGCAGTTGCACCGCAGCATTTGCTCGCAGGCGGGTGGCGACGCCATCATCTCGGTTTACGGCAAGAAGATCGGCACCGAGCCGGAGCAGTTCCGGCACTCGCGCTACATCATCGCGTGGGGCGCAAACATCCACGGCAACAACGTTCACCTTTGGCCGTTCATCGAAGAAGCACGCCGCAATGGCGCCAAGTTGGTGGTCATCGACCCCTATCGCACGCGCACGGCTCGCCTCGCGGACTGGCACATCGCGATCCATCCCGGCACGGATGTCGCTCTGGCGATGGGCATGATGCACGTCATCGTGCGTGACCGCCTGCATGACGCCGACTACATCGCGAAATACGCAGACGGATTCGATGAGCTGCAGAAGCGTCTGCCCGAATACACGCCCGAGCGGGTAGCGCAGTGGACCGGCATGACCAGCGGCGACGTCGAGCGCCTGGCGCACGAGTATGCGATCGAGCGTCCGGCGGTGATCCGCGTGAACTACGGCATTCAGCGCTCCCAGAATGGCGGCACCGCCATGCGAGCCGTCTGCATGCTGCCGGTGATCACGGGCTCATGGCGGGAAGTCGGCGGCGGCTTGCAATTGTCGACCAGCGGCGGATTCGAGCTGGACCGTCCCGCGCTGGAGCAGCATGATCTGATGTTGAAGAGTCCGCTCGGGCATCCAGCTCGCACCATCAACATGGTGCAGCTGGGCCGGGCGCTGACCGAGGTGAATGATCCTCCGGTTAAAGCGCTGTTCGTGTACAACAGCAATCCGGCGGCAGTCTGCCCGGAACATAACCTGGTGATACGCGGACTGAAGCGTGACGACCTCTTCACGGTCGTCCACGAGCAGTTCCTGACCGACACGACGGACTACGCCGATATCGTGTTACCGGCAACAACCTTCTTCGAACACAAGGACTTGGTGCAGGCATACGGCCATTACTATCTGCAGGTCTCCGACCAGGCGATCGAGCCCCTGGGAGAGTGCAGGTCGAACGTGGACTTGTTTCGCGAACTGGCACTTCGCATGGACTTTGCTGACAAGTGTTTTCGTGAGACGGTCGATGAAATGATCGACCAGGCGCTGGCGTCGGGCGCGCCGCAGTTGAAGGGCATCACGCGTGAGCGGCTGGAGAGGGAACCGCAAGTCCGGCTCAACGTGCATGGCGACGAGAGTTCCCGGCCCTGGCTTCCTTTTGCCGAAGGCTTCCCGACTTCATCCGGCAAGGCGCGGCTGTCCAACCCCGATCTGATTGCTTTCGGCATGGATCCGGTGGCGGGGTTCGTGCCGCCTGAGGAATCACGCCACAGCGGGGCCCGGCGCTCATTCCCGTTGGAGCTGCTGGCGCGCAAGGCTGACAATTTTCTCAACTCCACCTTCTGCAACCTCCCCGGCCTACAGAAGATGGAGCGGGAACACGAGCTGGAAATGAATAAAGCCGACGCCGCCCAACGCGGCATCGCCGAGGGCGATCGGGTTCGAGTCTTCAACCACAGAGGCGAAATTTATCTGAAGGCACGAGTCGACGGCGATCTGCCAGCGGGTGTGGTCGGTGCCCGTCTGGGCTGGGCGAAGCTGGCGAAGGGCGGGGTGAACATCAACGTTCTGACCTCCGACCGGCTCACCGACCTCGGAGGGGGCGCTACCTTCTATTCCACCCTGGTTGAGGTCGAGCGTTCTCTCGAAACTTATTCCGGCTCCGTGGGTTAGCGTACGAGACTGCCCCATGACAACGCGGGCGCTTCGCTTCCGGAGGAGTGCGCCCTTACCGTATAATTGCGCTTTCATTAAACCGTTTATCGAGGTTGTTGCTATTCCCTCCAATCTTCAGGAAAGACCTGCGGCCATGCCCTTCCGCGGGATGCGCTTTGGTGCTAGAGCACTGGGTCTAGTTCTTCTGATGTTCCTGGGAATCGCTGGTCCGACTGCGTGGGGACAGCAGCCGGACGTAATTTCTTCGATCGTGATTCACGGCAACCGCCGTATCCCGGCCGACACCATCCGCGCCCGGATGTTCACCAAATCCGGCGACGTCTATGACCAGCAGGCTCTGGAACGCGACTTCAACTCCCTCTGGAATACGGGTTACTTTGACGATTTGCGCATCGAACGCGAGCCTTCCACCAAGGGCTGGATCATTCACGTTTACGTGAAGGAGAAACCGACAATCCGGGAGATCAACTACACCGGCCTGAGTTCGGTCTCGCAGAGCGATGTCCTCGATAAGTTCAAAGAGCAGAAAGTCGGACTGACGCAGGAAAGCCAATACGATCCGACGAAAGTGAAACACGCCGAAGTCGTGATCAAGATGTTACTGGCCGCGCACGGGCACCAGTTTGCCACTGTCCGCTCTGAGGTCCGTCCCATTCCGCCGGCTGCTGTCGCCCTTACCTTTGTTGTCAAGGAAGGTCCGAAGGTCAAGGTCGGCAAAATCACCTTCGAAGGCAACAAGGCGCTCAGCTCACGCGAACTCCGCAGCGCGATGAAGAACCTGAGGCCCATCGGCATTCCTCATTCCATCTTCCTGGAGAATATTTTCGCCCGCACTTACGACTCCACGAAGTTGAATGAGGACGCCGAGCGCGTCCGCTACTACTACCAGACCAAGGGCTACTTCAAGGCCCTGGTCGCCGATCCCAAGACCCAGATTCACGACACCAGCGGCTTTCACTGGTACTGGCCCTTCAAGAACTCGCCGGGTAAAGCGGTCGATATCACGCTGCCGGTGGAAGAAGGCCAGCAGTACCGGCTGAAGGAGATCACTTTCACGGGGAACAAGGCGGTCACCAACACCGCCGGCCTGCGCGCCATGTTCAAGATAAAAGATGGCGATATCTTCGACACCGAAGCGATACGCAAGGGGTTGGACAATCTCCGCAAGGCGTACGCCGCCCTCGGCTATATCAACTTCACGCCCGTCCCCAACACCACCCCTGACGACGACAAGAAGCTGATCAGCATGCAAATCGATCTGGATGAAGGCAAGCAGTTCTACGTCCGCCGGATCGAGTTCCAGGGCAACACCACGACGCGCGACAAGGTCATCCGCCGCGAACTGGCTCTGGAAGAAGGACAGGTTTACAACGGCAACTTGTGGGAATTGAGCTTGCTCCGGCTGAACCAGCTGCAATATTTTGAGCCGCTGAAGCCGGAGCAGGACTCCGAGATCAAGCAGGACGTCCAGAATGCCACCGTCGACATTACCCTCAAGGTAAAGGAAAAGGGCAAGAACAGCATCGGTCTCACCGGCGGTGTGAGCGGTCTGGCCGGCGGATTCATCGGATTGAATTACACCACCAACAACCTGTTCGGCAAAGGCGAATCGCTCACTCTCGAGTTCTCGATCGGACAATACCAGCGCAACGAAACTCTCGGTTTCACGCAGCCGTATCTGTTCGACAAGCCCCTGCAGTTTGGCTGGACGGTCTACCACCGCAGCTATAACTACAACCAGGCGGCGCAGGCGCAGATCCAGTATCAACAGCAGTTGAATCTGCCCAACAGCTACCTTAATGAACTGCAGAACTTTACACAGACCAGTACGGGATTTACCACGTCACTGAGCTACCCGATCAAGCGCTCGTTTAAGCGCGTCGGCATAACCTATTTACTGGACGACTCGTCCGTGACGACGTATAGTACCGCGTCACAGTTGTACTTCGAGAGCCTCGCCTTCCGCGGCATCTCTGGCCCGAACGCGCTGGAGGGGATCATTACCAGTTCGGTAGTGCCAAATTTCTCGTACAACCATATCGATAATCCGGCCCGTCCACATGCGGGCCAGAGCTTCTACGTGTCCACCGAAATCGCGGGACTGGGCGGCAATGTGCGTTCGATCAAGCCGGTGTTTGAGTGGAAGCGCTTCCAGCCCGTGCATAAGGGCCGTAATACCTTCGGTATGCGCTTGCAGGCATCATTTATCACCGGCTATGGCGGCCAGGTGGCACCACCCTTCCAGCGCTTCTATATGGGTGGCGACACCGACATCCGTGGTTTCGACATTCGCTCGATTTCCCCGGTTACCTACTTCCCCAGCGTTTTGGTGGTGCCGCTGCAGAATCCAGACGGCTCGTACGTCCCACTCGATCCGGCGAATCCGCGCCGCGGAACCTACAACATCTCGATTCCGGTGGAACAACCGATCTTTCCGGGCGGCGATACCAGCATCGTGAACAATCTGGAATACCGTGTGCCGATCGCCGGCCCCGTGACCTTGGCTGCCTTTGTGGACACGGGAATGGACATGGTGCTGCGGAACTCCCAATTGCTGATTGCCGGCGAACAGCTCACCACACTACAGACGACATACTTTGGTTGCCCCACGCTGACATCCACCTTCACCTGCTCCGGCGGGTCGACCATTCCGTTCTCTTCGGAACTGAAGCCAATCTCGGGAACGAACTACCAACCCTACATGTCTACCGGGTTGGAATTACAAGTCATCATGCCGGTGGTCAACGCGCCGTTCCGCTTCTACTACGCCTACAATCCGTTGCGGGTCGACACCACCGTGGGTTCACCGGTACCGATTACGCGCGGAATGTTTCCCGCGGGAGCGGCGGGGGATTACACGTACGCGAATGCGGTGTCCAACTACGCTCCGAACTATCTGATCCGGTACCCGCGCAAGACCTTCCGCTTCACGGTGGCCACGACGTTCTAGCGGCGGACAGGCCGTTACTTGCAGACTCCAAAGAGGCCGGCCGCAGGAAAAAAAGGGGCTGGAACGAACCGGTTTGACGCTGGGAAGGCTGTTTCCATATAATTTATAAATCCGCACCGCCGAATTTTCCGGCCGGGGAGTGTAGCTTGGGCTGCGCTCTGAGCAGTGGCTGTTCCCCGGCTGTCCAGGTCGTTCGCGGAATTGGCGCGTTCAGGGCCTGGTACATCTGAGGAATTCCCGGAGCAGTTCAAGGAGCCACACCAACCAAATGAAGCGTACGTTCGTAAGCACAGCTTTGCTCGCCGTCATCCTGACGATGTCGGCGGTGGCACAAGCCGGTGCAGCAAAACCCGCCGCTGACACTCCCTCCACTTCGACCGCCGCTCCAACCGGCCCGACGAAGGTGGGAATTATCGAAATCCAGCAGGTGATCGCTGCCACTAACGAAGGCACGCGCGACCTGGAAGCGCTACAGAAAAAGTTTGAACCCAAGCGTACTGAGCTGCAGAACCTCAGCGCCGAAGTCGACAGCCTGCAGAAGCAGCTGACAACCCAAGGCGACAAGATGAACGAGGATGCTCGCAACAACCTTGTCAAGTCGATTGAGAACAAGAAGAAAACGTTGCAGCGTTCGGGCGAAGACGCGCAGGCCGACTATCAGCAGCAGGTGAACGAACTTCTGAACCGGCTGATGCAGAAGATGGGACCGGTGATCGACAAGTACGCGAAGGACCACGGCTACACCCTGATCATCGATGCCTCGAACCCGCAGACTCCGCTGATCTGGGCCGCTCCTTCGGTGGACATCTCCAAGCCGATCGTTGATGCGTACAATGCTCAGTCGGGCGTACCTGCTCCAGCCAGCACCCCCGGCACGACTAAGCCGGCTATCGGTGCCGCTGCGCCTCATACCACCACGCCGGCTGCGAGTAAGCCAGCGGCGACAACGACAAAGCCTCAGTAGCCAGGTCGCCGTTCGATCTCAGGGCCGCCTCGCGAGGCGGCCTTTTTCGCTTTCCACGGGGAACTCACGGCCTTGCGAGACAAATCCACCGCCCTGTGGAAAACGTTGTGGAAGACGCGTCCGGAGCGATCAAAGACTAATTACTTTCAGTTACTTGCGCGATTTGCCCCGCTTCCGAGGCATACTAAGCCACCGCTGAATCAATGAGTTAGCTTGGTATGTAACAATTGCAGCGGCCTTGGCCAGGAACGTCGGCAAGTGGAGGCCATTCGGATTTTTGCACAATTTGCAGGCGGGCGATGACAATAGTCACCATCATGAATTGTTACCTTTTTGGGAAGTCTTTCACGAATCGCAAGCGCGCGCGGAACCCATTGTCTAGTCTTCGCCGACTCGCAGAACTGCCAGGAAGGCCTCCTGTGGAATGTCAACCCGGCCTATTCGCTTCATGCGTTTCTTGCCTTCTTTTTGCTTTTCCAGCAACTTCCGTTTTCGCGAGATGTCGCCGCCGTAACACTTGGCGATTACGTTTTTGCGAATGGCGCTGACCGTCTCGCGCGCGATGACCTTCGCGCCGATTGCAGCCTGGATGGCAACTTCAAACATCTGCCGCGGAATCAGCTGCCTCATCTTTGAGACCAGCGCACGCCCTCGGTCGTAGGCAAAGTCTTTGTGCACGATGATCGACAGCGCGTCCACGGCCTCGCCCGACACCATGATGTCGAGCTTCACCATTGGCGACTCCCAGCGTCCTGCGAGATGATAGTCGAGTGAGGCATAGCCGCGCGAGACGGTCTTCAGGCGATCATAGAAGTCGAGCACGATCTCGTTCAGTGGCAATTCGTAGCTCAGCATCACGCGGGTCGAGCTCACGTACTCGAACCCCTTCTGCTTGCCCCGCTTTTCCTCGACCAGCTTCAGGATTCCGCCGACATATTCCTCGTTGGTAAGGATGGTGGCGAGAATCACCGGCTCTTCAATCTTGGCGATTTCACTCGGGTCGGGCCAGCGCGAGGGATTATCCACCTCAATCTTACTTCCGTCGGTCAGCGTGATCTCGTATCGCACACTCGGCGCAGTGGTAATCAAGTCGAGGTTGTACTCGCGCTCCAGCCTCTCCTGGATGATCTCCATGTGCAGCAGCCCGAGAAAGCCGCAGCGGAATCCGAAGCCCAGCGCCACCGAACTCTCCGGCTCGAAGAAGAATGAGGCATCGTTGAGCCGCAGTTTCTCCAACGCATCCCGCAGCAATGTGTGCTCGTGCGCATCGACCGTGTAGATTCCGGCAAACACCATCGGCTTCAGCTCTTCGAAGCCGGGCAGCGCCTCAATCGCGGGATGCTTGTCGTCCGTAATGGTGTCGCCGATCTTCGTGTCAGCGACATTCTTCATGTTGGCAATGAGGAAGCCCACCTCGCCGGCGGAAAGTTCTTCCACTTCGACAGGCTTCGGTGTCAACACGCCTAGAGTCTCCAAGTCGAACGTGGCGCCGTTCGACATCAGCCGTATGCGCTGCCCCTTGCGGATGGTGCCTTCCACAATTCGCGCCAGCACCACGACACCGCGATAGGGATCGAACCAGCTGTCGAAGATCAGAGCCTGAAGCTGATGGTTGGCCCGGCCTTTGGGAGGCGGAATCTTCTTCACGATTGCTTCCAGGACTTCAGGTACTCCCAGGCCGGTCTTCGCGCTTATGGGCAACGCATGCGAAGCATCGAGACCTACTGCCCCTTCGATCATCTCCTTGGTGCGTTCGATATCAGCGCTGGGCAGATCGATCTTGTTGATGACCGAGATAATCTCCAGTCCGTTGTTGATCGCGATGTACGAATTCGCCAGCGTCTGCGCTTCGACGCCTTGCGATGCGTCAACGACCAACAGGGCGCCTTCACACGAAGCCAGCGAGCGCGAAACCTCATAGCTGAAGTCGACGTGACCGGGCGTGTCGATCAGATTGAGCTGGTAGGTCTTGCCGTCTTCCGCCGGATACATCATGCGTACCGAGTGAGCTTTGATGGTGATCCCGCGCTCTCGCTCCAGGTCCATGGCATCGAGCACCTGGGCTTGCATCTCCCGCGCCGTGAGCGACCCGGTGAGCTCGAGCAGACGGTCGGCAAGCGTGCTCTTCCCATGATCGATATGGGCGATGATGGCGAAATTTCGTATGAGTGACGGGTCCATCGGGGTTTACTGGGGTAACCCTGATTCTAACAGGTAAAACCCGCTCCCCCCGCGCTCGAACGTAGCATGAAGACAGCGTGAGCATACCTTCCCATGCGCTGAAGGCAGCGGTATTTATGCTGTTCACAGAAGACAGGCCTTCACAGACGCCCGAAAGACGGCATAGCGCTTATGGTGTTTCGTCAAGGCCGCCGCAAATGCGTGTCCTGCGAGAATCGGATGCAACGCCCGGTTCCCCACCCGGAGGGACCTCGTGGTTCTTGCACAAACTCGAACCTGTGGAGATTCAAGTGCACTCCCGTTCTACGGAGTGAACACCCTCACGGCATATCCATCTTCATCGGAGCACGCCGCCTCTCGCCATCCCTCGGGTGGCGGCGGCAGCACCGCTCCTGGTTGCAACGCCGCTTGCACCAGAATGGCCGGCTGCTTCGCAGGAACGGTCATGGTCAGCACTCCATCCGCGTAGTGCGCATCCGCTCGGCGCTCGGCGTTGCGCACGTGCTCCTTGCGGAGTTGCACCAGCAGGCGATACCACTCGAGCATTTCGCAGTTCCCCGGGCCCATGGCCCATGTCAGCTTCGAACGCTCGAACGTCTGCGGATCCTCAGGGTCGGGAACGTCGTTGAAGTCGAAATCCTTGAACTCGCTGCGTCGCCCATCGCTGACGGCCTTCTTGAGCGCGGGATCCTGAAAATCGGCGAAGAACTGGAACGGTGCGGCTTCGTCGTATTCCTCCCCCATGAACAGCAGTGGCGTGTGGGGAGCCAGCAACAGCAACGCTGCCGCCAGCTTCCGAGCGCCTCTAGGGATGAGGGCGGTAAAGCGTTCTCCCAGAGCGCGATTGCCGACCTGGTCATGATTTTGGAGGCAGATTACGTTGGTAACTACAGGCACATTAGTGGCAATTGTTCCACGTGGAACATTTTTCCAAAATCGAAAGGGTTCACCCTGAAAAATGTAACCTTCGCGAAGCGCGCGCGCGACCTGCTCCGGATCGCCGAAGTCCTGGTAGTAACCTTGGCGTTCGCCGGTGAAGAATGCGTGCACGGCGTGATGGAAGTCGTCGCTCCAGACGGCGTCGAGCCCGTAGCCACCCTGCGACGGTGGCTTGATATAGCGCGAATCGTTCTCGTCAGTTTCAGCGATTACGCAGACCGTACGATTCAACCGGCGCGCCAGCGTCTGAACACTGTCCTGTACTTCCGCGAGGATGTGCTGCGGCGAATCGTCTCTGATGGTTTGCACCGCGTCGAGCCGCAGACCGTCAAGATGGTACTCGCCAATCCAATAGAGTGCATTGTTGACGACGTAACGGCGCACGCCTTCACAGCCAGAGCTGTCGTAGTTGATCGCCTGCCCCCATGGCGTATGGTGACGATCCGTGAAATAGGGGGCGAATAACGGCAGGTAATTGCCCTCAGGACCGAGGTGGTTATAGACCACATCGAGAATCACGGCGATCCCCAGCTGATGGGCCGCATCGATCAAACATTTGAATGCCTCAGGACCGCCATAATTCGCCTGGACCGCGTAGGGCGAGACGCCATCGTAGCCCCAATTACGCTTGCCCGGGGTAGCAGCGACCGGCATGACCTCCACGACGGTGATGCCGAGCTGTCGCAGGTATTCGAGCTTGCGAGCGGCACTGTCGAAAGTACCCTCCGGCGTGAACGTACCGATGTGAAGTTCGTAAATCATGTACTCGCGGAGGTCGCGACCACGCCACGCATCGTCGCTCCACCGAAAGGCGGCAGGATCGACGATTTCTGTCGGCCCGTGAACGCCGTCAGGCAGATAACGCGAAACGGGATCCGGCACAGGATTGCTGCCATCAACAATGTAAGCATATCGATCACCGGCCTTCGCTTCAGCCGTCGCGACGAAGTCTTGCCCGTCGCGGCACATGGCAATGTTACGCGTGTCGCCTTCCGCACGAAACAGGCGGAGGGTCAACTCTTTCGGCTTCGGCGCCCACACGCGGAACTCCGCTGCAGCATCTCGAAGGTTCGAGCCGTAAGTAAGATCCTGAGTTGCCGAACTCACCAGACATCAGACGAGAGAAAATCGTTCGAGGATGCATGCGATGGATTCGCTACGCTGGCGGGGATAGCGGCTTGTCGGATGGATGATTCACCACGGAGATGGCATGAATAGCGTAGCAGCGCGAGGCGGCATGCTCCAGGGGAAGAGACTGGAGCTGGCAGGTTGCGTGGCGGAGTTTATCGCCAGTCTGCGAGCCGACGACCGGACATGGTGCAAGGCGCCTTGACGCAACGCCATACCCCTTATCTGCAAAGCTTTTACCAACGCATTCAACAACACCGGGGAGGACGAGCGGGAAGACCGCGCTGTGCGTATCAGCGAGACCGACCAGACTAAGCACGGACCAAAGCCATTCATGCTTCGTGTCTTGGTAGTGAATAATTTCTATCTTCGCCGCGAAATGGGTGCTACGGGCGGTTTGCCCTTATAGTCCCTGGGATAGACCACCACGTGACGCTGGGCGGCTTCGCCGTCGCTGTCAGTGCGCAGGTCGGCTTCGTCCCGGAGGGCGAGGTGGACGATGCGCCGCTCACGCGAAGACATCGGCGCGAAGGCGTAGGGCATGTTGGTTTCACGCACACGCTGAGCGGCGACGCCGGCGGCCAGGCGCAACTCCTGCAGGCGGGCCGATCGGAAGTTTTGGCAGTCGAAGTTGATCTTGTCGTGCTCGTCGAGCGGCAGACGCAGCATCTCGAGCGCGACGTGCTCGAAGGCGCGCAGCAGCTCGGCGCCATTTTCCAGCAGCAGTGGGCTGTCGCTTCCCGAGAGATCGACGAAGATGTCGGGGTGTGCCAGCTCCTTGTCGCCGGTCACAGGGGGATCGACGACGATCTTGTAGCGCAGGCGGAAGTCGCCCGTTGCGATGATTCCGTTCAGCAGTTCGCTGATCTTCTTGGCGGCGGCGATTTTATCGGTGATGGGCATAACGGGTATTCGTCAGTCGTGCCGTCCCTGTGGGACTCGGTTCGTGTTCAGGAGCTTACCTTCTGTCTCATTGCGTTCGACTTTGCCGGGTGCGCGGCGTTCGGAACCTCAGATCCCTCGCGGCTAAAGCCGCTCGGGATGACAATAAAATCAGGATTCCAACGCAGCGCTAAAGCGCCGCTCCACCTGAGCGCGCACCATCGAGCCCTCTAACTCTTGGCCTTGCGGGCGCGCTTTTCCATCTCGGCGCGCATTTCCTTGCCTAAACCAGTCCGGTTCATGACCCACTGCTGGGCGATCGCAATAAAGTTGCCAACCGTCCAATACACGCTCAGGCCCGAAGGCAGCGAGTAGCTGAAGAACCCGATCATCAGCGGCATCATCAGAGTCATCATGCGCTGCTGGTTGGGATCCATGCCCGCGTTGGGTGTCATCTTCTGCACCAGGTAGGTAGTTATCACGATCAGGACCGGCAGGATGAACAGCTTGTCGGGCGCGGACAGATCGTGCAGCCACAGGAACTGGGCGTGGCGCAGCTCAATCGCATTCCCCAGCATGGAGTAGAACGCAAAGAGGAACGGCATCTGGATCACCAGCGGCACGCATCCGCCCGCGGGGTTCGCGCCCTCGCGCTTGTACAGCTCGGCCAGCTCGGCGTTCATCTCCTGCCGCTTGGGATCGCGCATCGGCAGTTTCTTGTACTTCTCCTGAATCGCCTTCATCTGCGGCTGCAGCTTTTGCATCTTCAGCGCCGATTTCATGCTGGTGATGCGCAGCGGCAGCAGCGCCACGTTGATGATGAAGGTCAGAATGATGATCGCAACGCCCCAGTTCGAGGCAATATGATCGTGCGTCCACTTCAAAGCCAGAAACAAGGGTCGGGCAATGATGCTGAAGAAGCCGAAGTCCACAACACTGCGGAGATCGGGACCGTCGTCTTTGCCCGGCGCCGTATTGGAATGCACCGACTCGAGAATGCGAATCGCTTTAGGGCCAACGAACAGGCGTTCCCGCGTAACGCCGTCTGCGCTGCCCACGGCTGCACCCAGGACGTCATACCGGGCCACGTTGTTCGGATCGGGCTTGCTGGGATCTTTGGGGACGACCACCTGCTCGTGCAGCGTCACCATGACAGCCGTAACCGGGTTGTCAGGCAGGAAAATGGCGGCGAAGTACTGGTCCTGCGGCCCAGCCCAGCTGAACGGCCCATGCAGGGTATTGCCGCCGCTTACCTTTTTGGGGGCGAGCCTCTCGACCTTGTCATTGGCCAGATAGTCGATGCGCGACGAAGCATAGGACGGACCAGAGGCCTGGTCGCCAAAGCCTGCGGGCCACATGGGAAACGCCTGTACCACCGAGCCCTTCTGCGTGACTTCGGTTTCCATCGAGATCACGTAGGAGTCATCGAAGTGGAACGTCTTGCGAACGGTAACGCCGCCCTCGGAGTATTCGTAGGTCAACTCACCGGGCGCTTTGATGGTTCCTGTCGTATCGGTTGTGTAGAGAGCCGAGTTGATCTGCTTACGGAGATCCTGGTCGAAAACATACAGGCCGAGCGGAAGCCCAAACTGTTTGGCCGCGTCATTGACCAGGTCTAGAGGATGGCCTGGACCCAGGTCGTTGTTGTACTTCTTCAGGATCCACGACTTGACCTGTGCGCCGCGATTGGTGAAGACGATTTTGTAGACGTCGTTCTCAACCGTGACGTCGCCTTCGGCCGAAGCGGTCTTGGTACCGGTAATAGGCGGCGCAGCCGGGGCACTCGGTGCTGACGTCGAAGCCTCGGGCCGGGCCATCGACTGCGAAGGCGCTACCGCGCTCTGCGAGCTTTCTGCCGTAGTTGATTTGGGCGGCGCGGGTTTGTTCTTGAACAGGAAGAACTGGCCAAAGATGATGAGAGCGAAGGTGACAACGAACACCACCAGCATGCGGCGTTCATTGCCCGGTTCCTGTTGAGGATTGCGGTACTCGGCCAAATTTATGTCCCGTTCCGTATGGCCTGTGCACCCCATCGGCGCACACGCCAATTTCAAGTACAGCGTATCGCCCATAGTCGGGCGGAATCTCTTGCGACCCATCGGCTAGCCCCGCACCGTCGGTGTAAAGGAAGCGTCTTTCGCGGGCGGCACCGGATCGTAACCGTGGCGCGCGAAAGGATGGCACCGCGACAGGCGCGCGATCGCCAACGCCGTGCCTCGCAGCGCACCGTGGCGCGCGATGGCTTCCATGGCATACTCCGAGCACGTCGGCACGAAGCGGCAGGCGTGGGGCAGCATCGGCGAAATAAATCGTTTGTAGCCGCGCAGCACGAACTGCAAGACCTGCTTCATGATTTATGCTTCCCGCTCGCATGGGCAGCCGGTCTGCCCTCCGCAGCCTGCATCGGTTGGGCCGTACGGGCCCGCTGCCTCGCCAGTCGCAGCCCTCGGGAAACTTCGCTGACTACCTCCGCGTAGGGCAAAGTCAGTACCGAGCGCCGGGGATTGAACACAACATCCACTGGTCCTTCCAGCTCTTGCCATGCGCCGCGGACGGCTTCTCGCATGCGGCGCCGGATGCGATTCCGTTCGACCGAGCCGCCAACCACCTTGCCGACGGTAAAGCCAACGCGAGGACCGCCTTCCACATCACCAGGGTTGCCGCCGCGACGCAGGAAAAACACCGTCATGTTTCCCGTGAACTGCCGGCGGCCGTTCTGATATACCCGCTGGAAGTCTGCATGTTTCAGCAGATGTCTCGATTTGGGGAACTGGTGACTGACGGTGGAGGTCACACCGGGCTCGACGCCGGCGCATCCGGCAATGCTAATTTCGTTGTCCTGATGGGCCTTACGACAGCTCCTGCTGCTTCCGGCGGTTGGAAATGCTATGCCAGGCACAAAACTCTGAGTTTATAAATCTAGTCGCGGTGCCCGGCGCTGACGGAAACGCGCTTGCGTCCTTTGGCGCGACGGCGCGACAGTACGGCGCGGCCGCTCTTGGTCTTCATCCGCGAACGAAATCCGTGCGTCTTGGACCGGCGGCGGCGATTGGGTTGAAATGTGCGCTTCGGCATCGAAAACTGCGCTCCTTACTGGCAAAAAGTTGTATTGTGCAAACCAAAAGTATACCTTTCCGGACTACTGACTGGCAAACCGGTACCGGGGAGAGTGGTAGTAGAGCGAACCCCTGTCGCATCCTCCTGGTTAGGCTGTTTCATGTTAGCGACAAGTGCTTTGCCTATTGGTTGTTTACAGCTCAGTCTGCGAGCTCGTCCCACTGGTAGCCGCAGGCCATGCATTTCCAGCGCCGGCTCGTTTCGGCCGGCATCTCGGGGAATGGTATAGCCGCCGACCACAGGGTGATCTGGCGAGGATTAACAGCGGAGATCTCACGAATCTCCAGCGAATCGCATTCCGGGCAGCAGTCGACTTCTTCGAGCTCCGCATCTTCCTCGTCACCCTCGAGGCAGTCCGGTTCCGGAGAGAAGTCGTCCAGCACCTCGAGCGCGCGGACGAGCTGGCTGTCGGGCACCTGCAGACGGATGCCGCCTAGCGCCATCCCCATATGCCAGTTCATGGCATGCATGTTCTCGTCGCACACGAAGGCCGAGATGCCCGCCGACGTCAGCTTGCCCTGTGCCAGCTTGGCTTCGCCAAGGTTCACGAACTTCGCAATGGTGATCATTTCATTCGGCATGATCAGACGATGCTTGAGGAAGCGTAGGCCAGCTTTCGGCGCCCGTCAATTGCGGAAGATGCACCCGGCGGCTATGTTCTCCGATGGCATCGACCACCTGCAAAGCGACGGCCAGCGCGCGACGGCCATCTTCCAGCGTAACCTCCGGCTGGGAGCGGTCGCGGACCGCCCGCAAAAAGCTGCTCAACTCAGCGCGTAAAGGCTCCTGCTGCTCCACCTTCGGTCTGAACGGGATGATCCCGGGAAAAGCGCTGGCAGCGACACTGGCAGGATTAAACATGTCCATTTCTTCCGGTTCCTGCGCTGAATCTTCCACCGAAAGCACCAGCACATCGCGCCGCCCATAGTCGAGCGAAACGTATTGCCTGGGCTGGAAGAAACGCAGCTTACGTATCCGCTCTGTGCTCACCCGGCTGGCAGTGAAATTCGCGACGCAGCCGGACTCCAGCTCCATGCGCACGTTTGCGATATCCACTTTCTTCGACAGGATGGGCAGCCCGACCGCGCGAATCTCCTTCACTGGCGACTTGGCGAAGGCCAGCACGATATCGATGTCATGGATCATGAGGTCAAGCACCACGTCCACATCGAGCGAGCGCGGCGAGAATACGCTGAGCCGGTGGACCTCGAAGAACATCGGCTGGGTCAGCAATCCCAGCGTCGCCCGCACCGCCGGATTGAAGCGCTCGAGATGGCCTGCCTGCGCCACGCGCCCGTATTGCCGCGCCAGGTCGACGAGTTCGTCCGCCTCGTTGAGCGTCGTTGCCAACGGCTTTTCGATCAATACGTCAATCCCCGACTGCATCAACTGGCACGCGACCGGAAGGTGCGCAGCCGTTGGAACAGCGACCGAGATGGCCTGAACGCCTGCGGCAATCAGATCATCGATCGACGTAAATGCGCGCGTGCCGAACTCGTTCGCGACCGCTTGCGCGCGAGCGGGATCGGCATCGGTGACCCCGACTAGTTCTACGCCGGACGAGAGATCGGCGGCGAGCTCGCGATATACCCGCACGTGATTGCGACCGAACGAGCCCGTGCCCACGACGCCAACGCGCAAGGCCGAGCCATCTTTTGCCATCCCTAGATTCTCTCCCATCGCCGCCGCGAGAGGCAAAACATTAAGATTTGTTTTCAAGCACGATCTTTCGGCAGAACCGGCAGTAGGCCACATGTCGGGAGGATGCGGGTCCTTCCGCTCGGCCGCCGCGGCGACCTCAATCGACACGCCAGGTGCCAAGTTGGTGAAGAGCCAATAGCAAGTGGCGAATAGCGGTTTTCTACGGCGCGCTGTGGTGAGGAATGTGGCTCACCGGCGTTTCGGCCACGATGCAGATTCCGGACTGCTCGGCGCTCTGCAGCATGGCTTGCTTGTCGAAGAGCAGGCAGCGCCCGGCATCGATGGCGAGGCAGGTTGCGCCCGCATGCTTCATGGTCTCGATGGTCTGCGGGCCAACTACCGGCACATCAAAGCGCATATCCTGATTCGGCTTGGCTACCTTCACGACCGTCAGAGCCCGGCTAAGCGTGGATGGCTCGCCGCCGAGAGATGGCGTCTTCATGATTTCACCAGCCCGCAAGATGGTAGCATCGGTCCCTTCCATAGCTTCGACGGCCACGCAGGCGGCTTCGGCGATCACCACGGTCTGCCCAATATCAAAGCGGGAGAGATGGTTGGCAACGGCGCGCCCATAGGTGATATTGGTCTGCTCAGAATTACTCGGCGCTCGTGTTGTTAACACGCCTTCGGGAGCCAGCAGCGGCTCCAACAGCGACGTAGAGTTCATCAGCGTGATGCCCTCATCGCCGAGAACTTGGGCCACCGCGCCGATCAACGAATCGGTGTTCCGCGTCCCGAGGGAGAGTAGCAGCTTGCCCAGGCGCCAGTCCGGCTTGATGCTGCTGAAGATCTGCCGGTGCTTGACTTGTCCGGCCATGATGGCGCGCGAGACGCCTTCGGCCTTGAAGGTCTCGATCAGTCGCGACAACTCGCCGAGGGAGAGCCAGTGCACGGCGGCGGCGCCATGCTGCGCGATGTCGGGAGAGGTCTCTTCCTTGATCGCGGCGACCACGACGTCCATGCCGTGCGAACGCGCCGCATCGAGCACGAGAAGCGGAAACTTGCCGTTACCGGCGATGAGGCCGATCTTTTCCCTGGTGTCTGCCATGACATTACTTTGTTTCATGATACGCGCAGCTATTTGATGATGCCGCGTTCCGACGACTCGATGAAGCGCAGCAGGGACGCAACGTCTTCGTTCGGCGCGCCTTCGGAGCGCAGCTTCTCGAGCGCTTGTGTGGTGTTCATCTTCGAGTGAAGCAGTAGCTTGAACGCATGATGCAATCTGGCGATGCGCTCGCTGCTGAAGCCCCGTCGCTGCAGACCGACCTTGTTCAGCATGAAAGCATGCGTGTCGCGCTCGGCGCTGGTCATGGAGAAAGGCAGCACATCCTGCGTGATGGTAGTGCCGCCGCCGATGTAAGAATGCGCACCGATACGAACATACTGATGCACCGGGCACATGGCGCCGACAACCGCCCATTCCTCCACGGTGACGTGGCCGGCGAGGGTGGCTGCGTTGATCAGCATGACGTGATCGCCGATGAAGCTGTCGTGGCCCACGTGAGTGTACGCCATGATTAGCGTATGGCTTCCGACGCGGGTTACGCCTCCACCCTTTGCGGTGCCGCGATGGATGGTGACGTATTCGCGAATAACGTTGTGGTCGCCGATCTCAAGCCGCGTAGGCTCGCCGCGGAAGGTGACATCCTGCGGATCCATGCCGAGAACGGCGAAAGGATAAACTTTGTTACTCGCGCCAAACCGGGAGGGTCCGCCCAGCACGACGTGCGAAACCAGTTCGCAATTTTCGCCTAGCTCCACTCCGGCGCCTACGGTGCAGTAGGGTCCGACGATGCAGGAGGCGGGGATCTTCGCGGAGGAATCGACAATCGCCGTCGGATGAATGTTCATCGCGGCTAGGCCTGCTCCGGCGTTAATTCCGAGGCAGGCGCTTCGACTTTCTTCGGACGATGCAGCAGGCGGCAGGTGATGACCGCCTCGCACGCCACCTTCCCGTCGACGTAGGCCTTGCCCTGCATGCGTCCGGCGGTGCCGCGCCATACCAGGACGTCGACTTCGATACGGAGCTGATCGCCCGGGCTCACCGGTCTGCGAAATTTCGCCTTCTCGATGCCGGTGAACAGCAGCAGCCGCTCATCGCGGTCGGGAAACTCCGTCAGCAACAGCACGCCACCCGCCTGCGCCATGGCTTCCACCACCAGTACGCCCGGCATGATCGGATGATCGGGAAAATGCCCGACAAAAAACGGCTCGTTCGCAGTCACGTTCTTGATGGCCACTATGCGTTTGGTGCGCACCAGTTCGATGACCCGGTCGACCAGCAAGAAAGGATAGCGGTGTGGCAGGATGCGCAGGATATCCTGAATGTCGAGAGTCGTCGGCTCGGCGTCCGCTGCGGGCTTGAGATTGGGTTGCTCGCTCATGAAATTCCAGATTATACATAGCGTGTCGCTGGAACTTTCGGCGCGGGAGCAGGTCGCAATGGAGCGGCGCTCCTCAATCCCGTTGGGACGGAAAGAGAGTTGTACAAAATGGCAATCATAAAGCGGCCTGCAGTAGAAACTGAATCGAGCAAGCTCCTGAACTGGCTTGTCGCGCGCCAGGCGGACATGGTCCACCAGGTGCGCGAGATGGTGACGCGCGAGTCGCCCACTCATGACAAGGCGGCCTGTGACGCGCTCGGCAAATATCTCGGCAGAGAGTTCGAGCGCCTCGGCGGACACGTGCGGTTCTATCGTCAGAAAGCCGCCGGCGATCATCTGCAAGTGAACTTTAAGGGCGCAAAGGGTCGTCCGCCCGTATTGTTGCTCGGGCACTTCGACACCGTCTATGACGTGGGAACGCTGAAGTCGATGCCCTGGCGTGAAAAGAATGGACGGCTCTTCGGGCCCGGCGTCTTCGACATGAAGGGCGGCATCGCGCAGATCATGTTCGCTCTCGCCGCACTGGAGGACGTCAGGGGCGGATTGCCGCGCTCGGTCACAGTGCTGCTGGTCTCGGATGAAGAGGAAGGCAGCGCCACGTCACGAGCCATTACCGAGAAGGTTGCGAGCGAATCTGCCGCTGTGTTCGTCTGTGAGCCCTCCGGCCCCGGAGGCGCGCTGAAGACCGCGCGCAAAGGTGTCGGCGACTTCACGATCACGGTCACAGGACGCGCTTCGCATGCGGGCCTCGACTTCGAGAAAGGGCACAGCGCGGTTCTGGAGCTCGCCCGCCAGATCGAAGCGATCTCGCGTCTCACCGATCTGGAGCGCGGAATCACGCTGAACGTCGGGGTCGTCCGCGGTGGGACGCGCACCAATGTGGTCGCGGCGGAAGCGGTTGCTGAACTTGATCTCCGCGTCGCCCGCAAGAGCGATGGCCCACTCATGGAGCGCAAGGTGCGACGCCTTCGTCCCGTCAACAAGCATTGCACTCTGCAGATTGAGGGGGGCATCAATCGTCCACCGCTGGAGCGCACGAAGCAGGTGGCGGCGCTGTTCCGGCTAGCCCAGACGGTGGCGAAAGATCTTGGCTTTCAGGTCGCAGAGATTGCAGTTGGTGGCGGCTCGGATGGAAACTTTACCGCGGGCATGGGCATCCCCACGCTGGATGGACTGGGAGCGGTGGGCGAGGGCGCACATGCCACCCACGAATCGATTGTCGCCGCTGAAATGCCGCGACGAGCAGCGCTTCTGGCAGGATTGATTGAAGCGATCTGACCTGTAGGAGAGCGGCGGTTGTCCTAGTCTCCCGTGTTGAGAATCGCCATGTCCAACTTCATCCAGATCACGCCTTTTATGCATGTCGAGGATATCGAACGCGCCGTGGCTTTCTTCACCGCCGTACTGGGGTTTAAGGCGCTTCTTCGTTTTGACGACTATGCGTATTTGCATCGTGAAACGGCGGGCATCAGAATCCTCGAACAAAAAGGACCCGACGGCGCTCCTCCGGGCAATCGCCGCTTCGCTTATTACATCGACGTGCATGACGTTGACGCACTCTACGTGGAACTCAAGCCGAAGCTCGACACATTATCCAAGGGCGATGTCCATGGTCCGGTAAATCAACCCTACGGCCAGCGCGAGTTGCTGGTGCTTGCACCGGATGGCAACCTGATCGCGTTTGGGCAAGCTATCGAGCCGAAGTAAGAGCTGCGCCGGCCCTCGGACGCATAAGAACCAAGCTTTCTTTGACGGTCCGCGCCCGAGGGCCTAGAATCTAACTCAGTAGCCCGCTCCTATCCTCAGGTTCGAATGATGAGCCGGGCTGTATCACCGGAGGCATTATGTTTGGTGGAAAGCTGGGTTTCCCTGAGCTGCTGGTCATCCTGGTAATCGCTTTGCTTATTTTTGGACCGAAGAAGCTGGGCGATCTGGGCAAGGGCTTAGGTGAAGGCATTCGCAATTTCAAAGCCGGTATGGGCGGCGAGCACGATTCGACTCCGGCGGCTCCGACGACGCCCGAGCAGAAGAAATAGCTCATCGGTTTCTACCGAGTTCCTCGTCTCCCGGGGAACTCTTGCTGTTTCGATCCCATCACAACAACTTCATTCCAGTTGCCGCTGCGCACGCGCACAGCATGCGATACACGCGCGGAACGGGAAGTCCCACGACGTTGAAATAGCACCCTTCTATGCGCTCGACCCAGCGCGAAGCGATGCCCTGGATCGCGTAAGCGCCGGCTTTGTCCATCGGTTCGCTCGTGGCAACGTACTCAGCGATCTCCTGTGCCGAGAGGACGCTGAAGACCACCTGCGTGATCTCCGCTTCCGTCTGCTCGTAAATGTGCTCGAAGGCCGGAGCCAGAAGACATACACCTGTGATCACCTGGTGCGAACGTCCCGAGAGACGCCGCAACATGCGTGCCGCGTCGTGCGCGTCAGCCGGCTTCTCTAGTAGATGCTCGTCAGCGACCACGACGGTGTCGGCGCCGAGCACCGCGTCGTGCGGATGCCGCTCGAAAACCGCCAGCGCCTTGTCGCGCGCCAGCCTTTGCGCATACTCGAGCGGCGTCTCGTGCGCAGCAGGCGCCTCCTCGACATGTGCCGGCTCAACCGCGAACGTGATCGCAGCATTGCGCAGGAGCTCGGAACGGCGTGGCGAAGCGGAAGCAAGAATCAACGGCATGCGTGGAGATTCTAATCCAGCGCAAAAGACTTATTCACCACGGATGCAGGGAGATGGTGAATAATTCCTTCCATGCATCTCGACGACACCATCGTTGCCATCGCTACTCCGCCGGGACGTGGCGGCCTCGGCGTGGTGCGTCTTTCGGGTTTGGAGGCACGGAATATCGCATTTCCCATGCTCCGGCTCGCACACGATCTCGAGGCCGGCCGTGCCCACTTCGGCGAGCTCATCGATCCCGCAACCCGCGCGCGCATCGACGAAGTCGTCGTTACTTTCTTTGCCAAGCCTCACTCCTACACCACCGACGACGTAGTCGAGATCTCCTGTCACGGGTCGCCGGTCGTCCTGCGCCATGTAGTCGAGATGGCGCTGGCCCGCGGAGCGCGCCTGGCCGAGCCCGGCGAGTTCACCATGCGCGCCTTTCTCAATGGCCGCATCGATCTTACCCAGGCTGAGGCGGTGCGCGACCTCATTGACTCACAGACGCTCTACCAGGCGCAGGTAGCCGCGCGGCAACTGGAAGGTGCGCTATCGAAGCGTTTGCAGCCGATCAAGCAGAAGCTGGTTGAGCTGATCGCTACCATGGAAGCCGGCGTCGACTTCGGCGAAGACGACGTCTCCGTGATTCCCGATGAGCAGATCCTTTCGCGCATCGACGCCGTTCGCCAGCCGCTGCAAGGCTTGCTGGCTAGCTTCGCCTTTGGAAAAGTCGTGCATGAAGGGCTGACACTCGCCATCGTGGGCCGGCCCAACGTCGGCAAGTCAAGCCTATTCAACCGCTTGGTCGAGCACGATCGTGCGATCGTCACCTCTACGCCCGGCACCACCCGCGACCTGGTCAGCGAAACCGTTTCGATTGGTGGAATTCCTGTGCGCCTGGTGGATACAGCCGGCATTCGCACCGCGCTCGATGAAGCCGAGAGCATCGGCATTCGCAAGTCATTGGAGGCCCTGGCCGACGCCGACATCGTGCTGGTTGTGGCCGACGCCTCACAGCGGATCGCCGACGACGAAGCGCGCCGTCGCGACACCGAACTGATCTCACTGGTCGCGCAACGGTTGGCCATCGTGGTGCAGAACAAGATCGATGTTGCAACCTCTATGCCGCTATCGCCGGACGGCGGCCTGCCCGTTGTCCTGACATCGGCGCTCACCGGACGTGGCATCGACGATCTGCGTGATCGGATTCTCGCCCTGGCTGGCAGTGGCGACGGCGTCCAGCAGGAGAGCGGTTTCCTCACCAACGTTCGCCAGCACCGGCTGGTGCAGGACGCGATCGCCGCGCTGGAGGCGGCCTTCGCGGCGGTTCCGCGGAAGACACCTCACGAGATGATCCTGCTCGACTTCTATAACGCCCTGCGGTCGCTCGACGAGATCACCGGCGCCACCACCGCCGACGATATCCTGAACCTGATCTTCAGCTCGTTCTGCATCGGAAAATAACGGCAGATTTCAGCAACACCATCTCTGTCCTTTTCCCGTCAGTGCCGCATACAGGTCGCACCGAGCTTCTCCCAGACCGCTGAAGCGTATACGCTACCCTGCAACTGCACTGGCGGCTGTGTCCTGGATCTGGACGTAGCGTCAAATCCTGCGGGCGGGCAAGGAACGAGTTGTCCATGCTGTCAGAATTCGCGTTTTGGCCGTGTGCTACCCTCATCGTCTTTCTCGTGCTCGGCCTGGTTGCAAACAGGAAGGAGTTATCCGCTGCCGTCGGAGCGGACAAGCTGCTCCCGTTGGGCCGCGTTTTCGTAGCCACACCGTTGGCGGTCTTTGGGGCCGAGCACCTGGCAGGTCCTCGATCTCTCATGCAGGCGGTTCCTGTCTGGATGCCGGGACGGTTGTTCTGGGCCTATCTGGTCGGGTGCGCGCTGTTCGCCGCGGCTCTCAGCCTCAGCTTGCAGAAATGCGTGCGCCTGTCGTCGACGCTGCTGGCAATCATGTTTTTCCTGTTTGTGCTGATGATCCATTTGCCGAACGTGATCGCCCATCCGGGGAGCAGAATTCTCTGGGCCGTCGCGGCCCGCGACCTCTCCTTCGGTGGAGGGGCCCTGGCATTCGCCGGAGCCATGGCTTCGGGCCGGCGTGCTCACGGCGTGAACTGGGCTGTGCTGGTTGGCGGGGTCATCCTTGCCATTACTCTCATTTTCTTCGGGATCGAAAACATCCTGCATCCCCACTTCGCCCCCGGCGTTCCCCTGCCCAAGTTGATGCCCGCGTGGGTACCGCTTCCTGCGCTCTGGGCGTGCCTTACCGGGGCGATCATGGTGATCGCCGGTGGCGGTATCCTTCTCAACAGGCATGCTCGAATCGGCGCGATGACGGTGGGCACGCTGATGGCTTTGCTTACGTTGCTTCTCTACCTGCCGATCCTGCTGATGGCCCGCGGAACCGCGCCGGTGGTCGAAGGGGTGAACTATGTGGCCGACACGCTGCTTTTCGGCGGGATGGTCCTGCTCCTGGCGCAAGGTCTGCCGACGCACGGTGTCCATGCGTCGGGCCGTGGCGCTGAGCGCCACTCTGCGGGATCACAGTTGCGGACACATCAATGGTGGAACTGCTCTAAAGTGACCGTTGCATCGGGCCGCCGATAGTAAAATAACCACCATCACTACCATGAAAATCGAATCGAATGGCCACGCCCTGTGAACGAAATGCCTAACATCATTCTTATCCAGGACGACCCCTACCTGGTCGAGAGCCGCAGGCTGCTCCTCCGCGCGAACGGCTACTCGGTAGATATCGTGTACACGGTGAAACAGGCTCGAGAGAAGGCGCGCGAGCTGAATTGCGATCTCGTCATCGTGGATTCCGACAAGGATCACAACGCCGCGATGGAATTGTGCGAGGAGATCAAACAGAACAATCCCAAGTTGGCCGTCGCCGTCATGACCGGCTACCACGTCTATTTGCACTCCGACTGTCCCGATGAAGTCATCCGCCAGGAAGAGGGGCCTGCGGGCTTCGTGGCCAAAGTGCGCTCCCTGATGGCCGACAAGGAATAGGTCAGACGACAAGAAGGCGGTGAAGGCGATTTCCCTGACCGAGCAGTTCGAAAAGTTCGAACACTGAGTCTCCCAATTGATGCGCGACCCTGGCATATCGCTTTCTGATCTCGGGATCTAGGAAACGCTCTATCATCTCCTTTTCCGGAGCATCAGTGCCTTCGAGAAATCTAGAATAGCTTTCGAGCAGATCGGCAACCTTGCTATGTGCCATACTGAGCGAGGATTGATCCAGTATCCATTCAAGACGTTGCGTCGGTGACAGAGCGACCATTTCAGCTGCAGCCGTCGGAGACACCGTACTTTTATGTGCGTAGCATCCCAACAGGTATAACAAAGCCGAATAACACGTAAGTAGTCGGCTGTGCTTAAGCTTGTAGTTCTTAAGTCGTCTTCTTGCGTTTTTTTCTTCCGGATTTCTCGCTGTGTTAGCTTCGTAGTTAACGCAGAATGTTCTCCAAAGGCGAAGAATATCGTTCGCCAGAAACGCTGGGGTGAAGTCGTCTTGGTGCCCGCTGTAATCAGCCCAGTACACACTGACTACCTGGTCGGTCAGATCTCTATAAAGCGAACATTCAAGCAAAGGTCGACTTTCCAAGATGAGCAGCAGCCTCGCTGTGAAAGTGTTGTTAGCGTCGTCGTCCGGTTTCCCCAAGTAACTGATCAGTTCGTCAACGGTGTAATGAACCAGAAAGGCGCCATCACCGTCAAAATCGCGTATTCCTAACTTCCTAGTGGCGTCGATCAGGTTAGCTTTAAGGATGATCTCTTCCAAATTTCTCAGTGCTGGCTTTTTCCCGACGCTTTCGCTGCCAATGGTTCGGCCCACTATAAAGAGGTCGAGGTCGCTGTGGGACGTCGCCTCACCCCGGCCGTAGGATCCTGTGGCGTAGACGCATGCCTTGTCACTGCAAAGTTTTTCGGCTGAGCTAAGTTCCCGTCGGAGTAAATTAATGCGGTCCGAGGTTCTATCACGACGTTCGTTCAATAATGCGCCCATATTCATCGCTCCATTCGAAGACGTTTGCAAAGATTTCAGCCTGCTCGATAGCGTCGTCGAGTGGGTTTATGAGTGTGGGCTCGTCTTGGACGAAGTGACGGCAAACTCGATTTAGACCAGAATCCGCCATTGGAATACCAGCCCTTATCGCGAAGGCCGTCTTAATGTCCAAACAGCGGGAGTGCCCGAAAGGAGAACCGCTTGCGGAATACCTAACGAAGTACCAGTAGAGGAAGGTCCAGTCAAAGCTCAGAGGATACGCGACCATCACAGGGGTTCTTTGGCCCGCAATGCCCATCACCCATTTGAAGGCCTCTGTCATCGCTTTCTCAGGCGATTCGCCCTCTACACACAATCGAGTTCGATCAAGACCGTTAATCCGCAATGCGTCCAGCTCAAATTGGTTCGAGATAGGCTGGAGCTCTCTATAAAACGTGAGGTCGTACCGTTGTGGACGTTCGAAGGTTTTCCCATCAAGCCCTCCAGCGAATACGAGGGCAAAGGAGAGAATCGAGAACGGCCCTGGGATAGCCCCATCAGTTTCGACGTCAGCCGAAAAATACACGTCAACGCTCATTCCAAAATTCTCGCCCGCCAAGATACTTTGTCGCTCGATGGTGCATCGAACAACTTCTGATGGTAGCAGCAGTGACTGTGGAATTGGTCACAGATTAACATATCTGACGGTTTA
>CAWCBG010000008.1:0-170041 GCA_963793845.1 uncultured Acidobacteriaceae bacterium | reverse complement strand
GCATAACGTCGACTGCGGACTATGTTCGCGGTTGTCATCGGGGCATGGCAATGCAGGAAGGACAACGATCCTTTCTCATTGCCATGCCCCGTTTTGTTTTGATCGAACTTTTGCGACGCTGCCTGGCTAGTTGACTGGTTTACTGACCGGGAAGTTCTACCGGACCGAGCAGAGTCTCTTCTGCACGGAGTCGTTACCCACCCGATTAATCGGGCCAAGTCCGCATCGGTGGCGGTTGGCCCGTCCCTCCATTACATCTTCTGATAATTCGAATTCTGCTCGTTGATAGTGAGTTGTTTGCTAACGCCGTCGATAGTTGTCGTCGCCACGTGGTTTGTACCGTCCGGCAGCTGTGCGAACTGAGCGGAAATCGTTACCGCATCCTTAGGGTCGGTTAAATACGAATTGACCTGCACGCTCTGCGGGGAATGGGTCTGTTCACTGATTGTAAAGGTTACCGAATCGCCGGGCTTGATGTAGTTTTTGATCATCAGGCTTACCGTTCCGGCCCCAGGGGTCAGCGAGACGTTGCCCTGTTGCTTGGCTTGCATTAGCGCCTCGGGATTGGGCGCCGTGTACTGCTTGGCCAGCGCGCCGATTGACTGCCCATACTCCTGGTATTCCTGCTGCTTCTTCTCGATGATGTGCTCTTTCGCACGGCCTTCGCGTCCGCCGCCGGAGCTGGCCTTCTGGTCGTTGAGGAGAGTCTTCTGCTGCTGCCCGTTCACCATGCGGATCTGGTAGACCTTGGTGTCCTTGGTGCTGCCTTTGATACTGATGGTCTCAGTCTCCTGCCAGGTGTACTGGGCAAGTTTTTGCTTGTTGGCTGCCTGGGCATTCTTGATGGCCATCAGCTTCTGTTCCATCTGCTGGTTTTGCGCAACGGCGGGTGTGATCGACAGAATGCCTGCTGCGACGGCGACGGTTACGGCAAGGGTCACCTGTTTGAATGCGGGTGTTAAACGTTGAATCATTTTTGTCCTCTCGTTCCCTCGTATAGCGGGCTGTGGGTGAAAATTGGTTGTACTTTTTAGGTTGATGGCAGTTTATACGAGTCGTCAAGCGTGGCTTGCGAGCCGAGCTAATCAGTGCGTTTTGCCGGCGGGCGGAGTCCAGCTTTCGTCTAAAATCAATGGCGGCGAAGCCGTCGGCCGATACAGGTGCACCCGAACCAATTTCCCTTGCTGCGCCGGTGGAGACAGGAGGCGGCGCTCTGCTGAGACCGGCATCAGCGCTCGCTGAAGGCTGATTTTACCTAGTCTGCGGCGGTCGTGGGTCGTTGCTTGGACAGTTTCTTCTGCCTATACATGGCAGAGTCGGCCCGCTCGATGAGCTGCTCCATGATCTCACCGGATTGCCACTGTGCAACGCCGATGGATGCATCCACCTTCACTTTCACCGGTTCGGTGCCCGAGGCAGGCTGGACGGTGTAGTTGCCAAGCACCCACTGCCGCATGCGATCCATTTGCGCCACGGCGCTGGCGAGATTGCAATCCAGTACCACGATAAACTCGTCGCCGCTCCAGCGGCCGACCAAGATCGGTACAGCGCATGTTTGCACTGAGCTCCTGGGAGAACTGTTTCAGCAGATCGTCGCCCGCCAGATGCCCGTGACGGTCATTGATCTGCTTGAAGCCGTTGAGATCAAGGATGGCCACGCAGAACATCTGCTGATGAGAGATACGCCAGGCGATACGCCTCTCGACATTGCGGCGATTGGCCAGGCCAGTCAACTCATCCTGCAAGGAAAGCTCTTCGGCGACTTTCAGCCGGCTCTCGTAGTTGGAGACCTCGGCATGCAGCTGGGCAAGGGACTGATCACTGTCCTTCTGCATCTGCTCGACGTAGGCCCTCATCTCGTTCGCCCTCTGCACCAACGAGGCACGTACCTCGGTCAGGTCCTCCAGGTCGGCGATAGCCTGCAAGCGGGAGGTAAACTGGGTGAACTGCTGGGCATAGCGCTGGTCACGCTCCCCCAGCGATTCCGCCGTCCGCGCCAGAACGATCAGCAGTTCCTTTACGTCGTTGGCCTTGGACTTGAAGTAATCTTCGCTCTGACCGCCCCAGCGCCGCAGGTGCTCTTCTACCTGCTCCTCCGTCTGCTGCACTAGCGACGGGGTGACGCTGCCCGATAGGCGGGTCACCAGAAGCGCGAGATTTTGCTGCAGTTCGGAGCCCACCGCACGGCAAGCCCGGGCACCGCTTTGCCCCATCGCCAGCAACGCCGAACGGTAAGACTTCACCACCGCCTGTACCAGTTCGCCGGAATCGGGCTCGCTCACATAAGGATTGACCGCATCTCCATCCAGATACTTTTTCAGCGAAATCATCGCTTGATCTCCCGGGTCGGTCGTCTAACTCGATAATGTCCTGATTTGATCGCGGCACCCTTACTCGACTCTCATAGGCGGGTTACGGGCAAATGTGGACTTACGCAATGGGCCGCCCGCAAAAGCAGCGAACCGCTCACGTTATCGGCAGGGTTCCGCCGGAACTTGAGGGGCAGACGGACAGCCGGGAGGCCCGTGGAGCGGGGCCGGTAGAAGCTATAAATTCCTTCAATGCGGACGATAAATGTTTTCGTCTGGCGAGCGGTCTAAGCAACCAGTAGTCTCAGAATCTAACGCTCCCGGCCGGTTTCGACTGAATCGTCTCGCTGGATTCTTGCCGAAAGGCATTGCATCTCTTTTCGTGCATTTCAGAAGTAGTTACACTCGCGCCGAAGTGCCGTCCGGCGGAGGCCAGAACCGGAAGCTCTGTTACTCGTTCTTAAGGCCGACATATGGACTTCGATCAGCTGACGACCTTTCTGGAAGTTGCAAAGCAGGGGAATTTTTCTCGTGCCGGCGAGAAGGTCTTCCGCTCGCAGTCGGCGGTGAGCGCGCAGATTCGTCAATTGGAACAGGATTACGGCACAAAACTGCTGGATCGCTCTGGAAAGCGCGTCGCCCTGACGCCTGCGGGAGAAGTTCTTTTCGAGTATGCCACCCGCCTGCTGGCATTGCGCGGCGAGTCGCTGCGCGCCGTGGCCGATCAGGACCTTGTTCCGCGCGGCGTGCTTGCCATCGGTGCCAACGAAGCCACGTGCCTCTACGTGTTGCCCGAGATATTCAGTGAATACCGGCGGCGTTATCCGGAAGTCAAAATCAACATCTACCGCAACTTTAGCCATAAGATTTCCGAGCGGCTGCAAGACGGCCTGATCGATGTCGGCATCCTGACCATGCCGGTGAAACTCTCGCGAGTGGTGGTTAAGCGGATCTTCCAGGACCGTCTGGTACTGATGACCAGCCCCAACCATCCTCTCGCCGGCTTGGACTCCGTTTCAGTGGAAGCCATTGCTGAGTACCCCATCATCATGCCTAAAACCGGCAGCACCCGGAAGACGATGGACCGCATTTTTCGGCCCTACCAGTCCCGCGTGCGGATTGCCATGGAACTGCCCAGTGTTGCCATCATCAAGGCGTTCGTTGCCTCCGGCATGGGAGTCTCGATTATCAGCGAAAGCTTTGCCGAGCAGGAGCATCGCGCTGGTGACTTGAAGCTGATTCCGCTGTCAGACGTTGGCCTGTTCCGCGAACTGGCGCTTGTCTACCATCAGGATCGAACCTTGCCACAATCTGCCGTTGCATTTATTGAACTGGTTAAGAATGGCATGGTGCGGCATAGCTCAGATATGAGTGTCGAAGCAGGGCATAGAGATCTCAATGAGCCTGCCCTGAATCACGTTGCGTCATAAGCCAAGTAGTCCAAATGCCTGATCCTCGGTTATTCCCTCCTATTATCTCCTGCCCCGTTACCCACAGCCGGCTGTGAATTTCTGCCAGATACTCCTTCCCGGAATACAGGGAGAGATAGATCAGCCATAGCTTCCGCTGACATTCTTCCTCTATCTCACACAATCCATTGGACCATTCATTACTCCGAATAACCTTGCTTTATCGAGACTATAGAAACATCTTCTCGCCAAATTTGTGATCGTTTTGAACAGAAATATGCGTTGGACGGTCGCAGTATCGCTGCCTTAGGTTCGGAGTAGCTGGTTGCAGGCATCACCTTCATCAGGAATTCGCGCGGTACAGGGAAGAAAGCGAGTAAGCCCCATGAAGTTTGTCTCCCAAGTTGGAAAGGCCATAGTATGCGCGGCACTCTGTTCAGGGCTGACCGCCGTCAGCAGCGCGCAGACCCAGGAGGCGACAGGAACCGTCTCGCTGACGCCTGCGGAAATGTCAAAACAAATGCAGCTCCTGCAGCAGCAGGTCAATGAGCTACGAGGGGAACTCGCGGCGATCAAACAGAGCGAGGGCGCCCAGCAACACACGGTGACGGATACCTCGGCCCAAAGCAATTTCGTGGCAGATGGGAGTGCCGCCAAGCCGGCCACCGCGCCGACCTTGAGCAGCCTGCTGGGCTCGACGACGCTCAGCGGCTTTGTGGACGGCTTCTACGGCTACAACTTTAATGCCCCAGCTTCGCGACTGAATACGCTGCGCTCCTTCGACGTAAACGCCAATCAGTTCTCGCTGAACATGATGGAGCTGATCATCGACAAGCAACCCGACGCCGCTGCCAGTCGCACCGGCTACCACATTGCCGTCGGCTTCGGACAAGCCATCAACACGGTGAATGCGAGCGACCCGGGCGGACTCGGGTGGGATCAATACCTGAAGGAGGCCTACTTCTCCTATCTCTCTCCGGTGGGCAAAGGTCTGCAGTTTGATGTAGGAAAGTTTGTGACCCCGTTCGGTTACGAAGTGATCGAGACCAAGGATAACTGGAACTATACCCGCGGACTTAATTTCTCTTACGGCATACCGTACTATCACTATGGTATCCGCGCCAAGTATGCTTTCAATGACAAGTATTCTCTATCAGCTTACGCCACCAATGGCTGGAATAACATTATCGAAAACAACACCAGACAGTCCTATGGCGCAACTTTCAACTGGAACCCCAACAAGAAGTGGGGAGTAGTCACCAACTACATGATTGGCCCGGAAGAGGCGGACAATAACTCCAACATACGACAGCTTTGGGAGGGAATTGTCAGCTACAACGTCAACAGCAAGCTGACATTCGCAGTCGACTACGACTATGGCCGCGGAGACCGCATCCCGACCTCCCCAAGTGTTGTCTATTGGACCGGAGTTGCCGGCTACGCTCACTATGCCTTTACCGGGAATAGCAGCGCCACCATCCGTTATGAGTACTACAACGACAAGTATGGATTCACGACCGGAAATCCCCAGGCGCTCAACGAATTTACCGGGACCTTTGAGCATCTTATCGGCCACCATTTGATTCCCCGCCTGGAATTCCGGCATGACATGTCGAACCAGCCGGTGTTCGCCAAGGGAATTGGTCAATATGTGTTTGCCCAGAACACGCTCGACTTCGGCATGATCTTTACCTTTGACACGAAAGAGGCAGCGAAATAATTCTGACGACAATGAGCATGCGAGCGATGATCCCGGTCAGTCGTCCGCGGAAGGGCGGATGGAGGAGGAACGAAGCTATCCCTGAAAATCAGCGCTCCCCCCGCCCTAGTCGTCGGGAGAACGAGACAGTAAGCAATCGACCATTACGGCATTTCGGATCACGGGCATATCGCGACAGGATGAAGGCGGCTGGGCTTGCTTTACCCATCTGCGCACTTCTGGCGGGCTTACTCAACCTGACAGTCGGTGTGCTTCTGTTGTGGACGCGGCCGATACCGGGAGTACTGATGATCCTTACTGGCATGGCTTCGCTTCTTTATTCGGCAGATGGTTTGTGGCCAGGGTGAGGCTAACCGGGATCGTGCCGCCCGGTGCTGCAGAACGAAGATGAGATCGGTGGCGCACCGTCTCGCACAGGGTAAACGGGCAGGAGCTATTCGAGAACTTCGCAATAAACAACCTATCGATGAGGAGCAAATGGCATGGCTGCTAGCCGAAAACAGGGAACCTATCTAGGGACAGTGCTGATCGGTTTTACGGCACTGACCGCGGGCTTAGTCGCAAGCGGAGGCATGGCGAAGGCGATCGCATTTCTGGGAGCGGCGCTTCTGGTGTATTCCGCGATCGGCTTTTACCGAATTAAAGACATGCCTACAGCTGATTAACCAGATTCAGGAGGAGATGATGAAAATTGTCGGGCTATTTCTGGTAATAGCCGGCTGGTTGATTCCAGTCGGATCCCTAACCTTCACGCAATCGTTAACCGCGAGATATGTATTAGCGACGGTCGGCATCATTATCTCGCTAATCGGAATTCTCGGCATTCTGAACCATGACCACTTAAAGAAGGCGATCTGGAAAGTGTAGCCGTCGCGGATGGTTTGCTCCGCCGTGCCTGGCAGCGCGCGAGCAGCGCCGAACCGGCGTGCCAGACCAATACAGATAAGGAGATATCGAATGCGACTCAGGATACAGAGAGATTTGGCGGCGGTTGTAGTTGTTTTGGCTCTGGTTTGCAGCTTCGGAACATTGGCTCAGGCTCAAACCGCCCCCGCCGCGAATGCTCCGGCGGCGACGACGCCTCCACCCGCGGCGGCGCCCGCGCCGGCGATGGACGTTCCGCTGAACGTAAAGGCGGCTCAGCCCCCTTCGCCGGAGGAACTGGCCAAGGGAGATCCCAGCGGCACCAAGACCGGGACGGTCAGCGACGTGGTGCCGGCGGACGCCAACAAGGGATTGACCCTGGCCGACACGGTGAACCAGGTCGGTCAGAACCGCATCGCGATCAACTTCGTCTGGACCCTGATTACTGGCTTCCTAGTCATGTTCATGCAGGCAGGCTTTGCGCTGGTTGAGACCGGATTGTGCCGCGCGAAGAACGCCAATCACACCATGATGATGAACTTTATGGTGTACGGCTTCGGACTGTTCGCCTTCTGGGTCTGCGGCTTCGCTCTGCAGATGGGCGGCGGCGCTCCTTACTCCACGCTCGGTGGAGCATACCCACTGAATTCCGAACATACCTTCAACCTTCTGGGCAAGACCTGGGGCGTGTGGGGAACGCATGGGTTCTTTCTGACGCAGGCAGGCAGCTATGACGTCGCCGTCATGGTGCTGTTCCTGTTCCAGATGGTCTTCATGGATACGGCCTTGACCATTGTGACCGGCGCTGCCGCGGAGCGCTGGAAGTACGTGGCCTTCGCTGTATCCTCGATTTTTATGGGCGCGATCACCTATCCGCTGTTCGCCAACTGGGCGTGGGGCGGCGGCTGGCTGTCGCAGCTGGGCGCAAACTTCGGGCTGGGACATGGCTACTGCGACTTCGCCGGCTCGGGCGTGGTTCACGCCGTGGGCGGGATTACCGCGCTGGCTGTCTCCATGATCATCGGGCCGCGCATCGGCAAGTACACGCGAGACGGCCGGCCCAACGCCATGCCGGGTCACGATATAGTCATCGTGCTCGCCGGATGCTTCATCCTGGCCTTCGGCTGGTTCGGATTCAATCCCGGCAGCACCCTGGCGGCATCGGGGAACGGCGCTCTGCGAATCGGCTCAATCGCCGTGAACACCATGCTCGCCGGATGTACGGGTTCGTTCGGCTCCATCCTTTATATGTGGATCCGCTATGGCAAGCCTGACGCTTCCATGTCGGGCAACGGCTTGCTGGCAGGCCTGGTGGCCATCACTGCACCCAGTGGTTTCGTCAGCACCATCGGAGCCGCGATTATCGGTCTGATTGCGGGGTTGCTGGTGTGCGTCAGCGTCGAGTTCGTCGAACGAGTGCTCAAAGTCGATGACCCGGTTGGCGCCATCTCGGTGCACGGAACTAACGGCCTCTGGGGCGTCATCTCGGTCGGACTCTTCGCGGACGGCACCTCGAACTACGGAGGCAGCTGGAACGGCGTGAACGGTTCGGTTCGCGGACTCTTCTACGGCGATCCCAGCCAACTGGTCGCTCAGTTGATCGGCGTTGGCACGCTGCTGGGTTTCGTATTCGGTCTCTCTTACGTAGCTAACTTCGTGATCGACCTCATCGTCGGACAGCGGGTTAGCCCGGCTGATGAACTCGACGGCCTGGATATCCCCGAGATGGGAGCGCTTTGCTATCCCGAGTTCGTGCTGAAACCGGAGTCGGTCGGAACCGCGATGGCGGCCGACTGATGACGATTTTCAAGCAGACACAGGAGAGGGGCCTCTTATGACGAGCACTGTTCTTTCAGGACAACATGAACTGGCGGGATTTCCCGTTGCAGCGCTGGAGCCGCAGCGCCAGGAAGTCTCGCTGGAAGCCCGGCAATGGCTGCGTGACGGTGTGCTGCATCTCCAGTCGGGAGAGGCAGTAGGAGCGGTGGTGGCTTTCTCGCGCAGCCTGGAGTGCGCAGCCGACTTCGCCGAGGCCCATATCCTTCTGGGCATCGCGCACGCCATGACCAGCAATATCTACCCGGCGATCGACCACCTCGAAGCCGCTGCGAAGCTGGAGCCCGGCAGCTTTGCAGCGCACTACACCATGGCGCAACTGCACTTCAAACTTCGCATTCCGCAAAAGGGATATGAAGCTGCGGAGCAGGCGCGGCGCTGCGCCGTCACGGTGGAACAACGCAAGCTGCTGACCGAGTTGCTGCGCCAGGAAAAGGGGCGGGAACGCGCCGGGATTGCACGGCCGTGGTTTTACAAGCCCTTCAGCCTGCCCCTCCTCTTGCTGGCAGCAACCTCGGCGGTGGCCCTGGTGGTTGCCTTCATGACCCACATGCACTAACGCCATGCGGCAGATTCCGCGGACGGGAGCCAGAGTAATGGAAACGGTATTGAGAGTGATGAAGCAACAGCGGATGGTGTGGTCTGCGGCGATTCTTGTCGGGCTGGTGCTCGTTCTCGTGGCTCATGCGCCTGTCATTCCGGTGATTGTCGGCTGCCTTCTCGCGCTGGTGATCACCGCCCTGCGTTCGATATCCAGCGGTGCGAAAGACGGGCCAAAGCCGCGATGAACACATCGCTGCAAATTCTGCTGTGCATCGCAGTCATAATCCTTGCCGCCAAGCTGGCGGGCGCGTTGAGCGCCCGCGCCGGCCTGCCGCTGGTCCTGGGAGAACTGCTGGCAGGCGTCTTGCTGGGCCCGACCTTTCTGAATATCTGGTCGATTTCCTGGCTGACCCAACCGGTTGTCGCCAGCAGTGTGTCCGTCGCCAGTGTCTTTAAGGTGCTGGCCGACATCGGCGTTGTCATGCTGATGTTCGTAGCGGGCCTCGAGACGGATATGGCCATGATGCGCACGGCCGTGGCTCCTGCCTTCTGGGCGGCGACGGGAGGTGTCATCCTGCCCATGGCCGGAGGCGCGTACTTCTCTCGCAAAGCGGGTTTCTCCTGGCAGGAAGCCATCTTCATTGGCACGATTCTTACCGCCACCAGCGTCACCATTACTGCGCAGACGCTCATCAACCTGAAGCGGCTGCGCTCGAAGGCTGGCTCAACCATCCTTGGAGCCGCAGTCATCGATGACGTGCTCGGCTTGATTGTCCTGTCCGTCGTCATCGCGATTGCACCGCAACTGAGGGCGGGCGGCTTGACTCCCTGGCGCGATCTAACGATCACTATCGCGGAGATGGCAGTTTGCCTAACCTTGTTGTTCTGGCTCGGACCGCCGGTGACCCGCTGGATCTTCAGACAGGCGGCGCGCTTGCATGGACACCACACCGAAGCTGCGTCGGCCTTGATCGTCGCATTTCTGGTTGCGTTTCTGGCGCAGAGGCTTGGCGGCGTGGCCGCGATTACAGGGGCCTATCTGGGAGGGCTGTTCGTAGCTATGACTCCGGCGCACGGGAGGGTTACGCAGGACCTGCATCCCATGGTCAACTCTTTCTTCGGGCCTATCTTCTTTGTGTCGATCGGCCTGGAGGTCAACGCCCGACATCTGACGGGAGCGATAGGTTTCTTTCTCGCGCTGCTGGCCATAGCGATCGTGGGCAAGATTATCGGGTGTGGCCTGGGTGCTCGCTTGAACCAGTTCACCAACCGCGAATCTCTTATCGTCGGAATCGGCATGATTCCTCGGGGAGAGGTCGGGTTGATCACAGCCAGCCTGGGGCTGGCAGCCGGTCTGGTGACCCAGGAGGTGTATTCGCAGGTGGTTGTGCTGGTGCTGATCACGACGTTGATTACGCCGCCGCTGTTGCGCGTCGCCTTTCCCAAGGAACTGGTTCTGGACGTGGTGGCCGGCAGCGACCTCGCCACCCTCAGCGAACTTGGCAATGGGGCGAAGGAGTTGGCCGACGCCTAGCGGAAGGATTGCTGCGTGCTCTCATACCTGGCGTGAATCCCGCTTGAGCGTCAAGGCAGATTATGAAGTGCGAACAAGAATCGAGGACAGGAAGCCAATGACCAAACTTGAAGCGATCGTTCAACCTGCCAGACTGGATGCCGTTAAGGAAGCTCTCATCGAGATCGGAGTGCAAGGCATGACGATTTCCGAGGTGCGCGGCCACGGACGCCAGAAAGGCCATACCGAACATTACCGCGGCCGCGAATACAGCGTCGATCTGCTGCCCAAGGTGAAAATGGAGATGGTGTTGGATGACGGGCTGGTCAACAGCGCAGTCGACGCCATCGTCAAGACCGCCTCAACCGGGAAGATCGGCGACGGCAAGATTTTCCTGTCGAAGATCGACGAAGCCATCCGCATCCGCAATCAGGATCGCGGCGTAGCTGCCCTATAGCCGAATACGCTCTAGCCACCGGCGCTCGCGGCCTTCTGTGCCGGCGGCGGTGGTTGCTGCGGCCGCCGGTATTTCGGGCCATAGCGCAGGTAGATGGGATCGAACACAAGCACGTAGATTCCAACAACGAGCCAGCCCACGAGTGCCAGCACCAGCGAAGCCAGCACCTGTAGCACCGAATTGTGGTAACGCAAAAGTTTGGCCAAGCCGAACTCGATGATCTTGACCACCACCGCCGCTCCCACGATCCAGGCAACCAGGCGAACCGGCGGATACGGATACCATCCTGAGAACTTGAGCCCGATCCATACCAGAATCGCCAGTGCGGGAAGCGACAGCCACAAGGCCCACCGCTTTCCCAGAAGCACTTCCAGCGCTTTGCCGCCCTGGTTGTGTGCAATAGCCAGCGCCTTGCGAAGTTTGGTCAGATCCTTGGTGATGCTGGTCGCGCCGGCGATTGGCCCGATCGCGAGGAAGCGCCAGTCTTCCTGCGGCCCGTCGGTGTTGAAGCCGCTGATGCATGCCCGGAATTCCTGATCCGTCATGCGATAGCCGCTGTACATGAGGGAATCAGCTTCCACGTCGGAGAAAGAATCCAGATCCGTGCGGATGTCCGCCAGCGCCTTCTGCACGTCGCGCCGCACTCCATACGTTGTCTTCGGCGAATTATCCGGAGGTTGCGAAGGATCGTCACATCCCAGCCAGTCGATGGGCCGGGCCTCCAGGCCTTTCTTCAGATGGACGTACATAATGCCGCGCAGCAGATGCGCGTTCTTCAAGGAAGCCAGCAGCAGATATTGCGCTTCCCGCACTCTTGCCATCAGGATGTTGTTCGACCGCGACATGCTTCCGAAATGCGAGGTGTCAGGAGCTTCCTCGATGCCGGTCTGGCCGCAGGCGTCGCTTACCAGTAGCACCGAGCAGTCCTGGTCCAGCAGACTCGTCACGCCCTGGTTGTCGAAGACGCCGCCATCCACCAGTTCGACATCGTATGTGTCCTTGGTCTCCGGGTCCTCATACAGCCGGTCCAGCAGCAAGGGATCGAACAGTCCCGGCACGCATGCCGATGCGGCAACTGCATTCGCCAGAGGGAACTTCTGGTACTCCTCCGGCGCGCTGTCGTAATACATCCGGCGGAAGCGGTCGTTGCTGTCGATTTCCGCGTCCACCGCGCGCAGCGGAGGCTCGCCCATGTAGCTCGCCGTGAATTGCCAGTTGTGACAGGTGTTCAGGGCGGTAGAGTTCAGGATCAGGATGGGGACTTTGGCAGCGCGTCCCCAGTTGTCGTACAGCGGATAGAAATTGTCTGCCTCACCCGCCGGGGCGATCAGCAGGTCATTTATATTTTTCGGGCCCTTTAGCGGACTGTAGAGGACGCCGTCATAGAGGTCGGCCAGCCGGTGCGTGGTAGACGACAGGCGAGAATAGAGAACTTTGAGGTTGCTGCTGGAACTCAGCAGCATGCGTGTGCGCAGGTTCTTCTGGATGCCGGCCAGAAAGTCTCGCTCCATCTCGGCTACAAGAGTGACGTAGTCAGCGCGGGTGATGTCAGTATCGGCCTTTAATTCCAGCAGCTTTTTCAGCTTCAGGTAGTAGTAGGCGGCGACGATGCTGCCGCCGGAGACCGACGAGATTACTTCGACATGGCGCAGCATGTCGAATTCGGCCAGCTTGGCAAATACCCCAATGTGGTACAAGGAGGCGCGAAAGCCTCCGCCGGAGAGTGCCAGTCCAACCTTGCCATGCAGAAACGAACCTGCGCCCACTGCGCTCTTGCCCAACAGCGGTTTCACTGCCAGCCATTCCGACGATTGATCGAGATCGTCTGCCGCTACTCCCCGCTTTTGCGCGCGGATGCGAACCAATTGTGCCAGCTGTCGCACCGTGCTTTCCGTCTCCCAGGGATGATGCGGAGCCAGTGCCGCCGCCGTCGCCGAGCTCTCCGCGCTCTTCAGGTCTCCGGTTCCGAGGTACGCTTCGGTCAAGGTGCCGAGTATCGTATAAAGTCCGGCCGGAGGGTGGCCCGCGACCTCAGGCGCCAGCACTGCGATCACTTTTTGACGAATCGACTGCGGCGACTCGCGCCCGCCCTCCGCGACCACCTCAATTCCCGGCTGGGCGTTCTGGTTCAGCAAGTCCAGCACGAACGCCGCATTAACCGCGACGTAGGCGCCATAGGTGGGATTGACGCCCAGCTTATATCCCTCTTCATAGTTGTTCAGCGATAGCCTGAGGTCGCTGACCAGTCCGAAGGCATACCATCTCTGCTTGAAGACGCCGCCTAACGATCCGTAGATATCCTGGCGAACCGCAACTTGCGTCGCGGGCGTCTCGCCCAGCAATTCCTTCAGCATGGCCTCGGCTTTGTTGAGGCGGGTATCGAGTGGAAGCTCCTTGTCCTTGGCGGTCAGCACCGCAAGCTGACGCAGCACGCTGCTGCGCAGTTCGGGAGAAGCAGTGTCCAGGTCGGCCTTCTCCAGCACCTTGCGAGCGTAGCCGATCAGGTTGACTTCCGAAAGCTCGGTGGCCAGATCGAACCTCTCCTGCGCAGGCCCCGGCGGCATCGCGATAATGTCCCGGGCACGCTGCTTCGCCTGGTCCGCTTTTTGCTTGACGCCCTCGCTTCTGTATTTCGGCATGATGCCTCCCGATCCGGCAGACGGCTGCTGTGCAGAATAGCTCTCGCTGTGTTAAGTGCGCGTAGCGTAACCCGCAGTGGAATACAGGTCAAGTGCCAACTACTTCCCACTTTGTTGTTGGAAACAACCGGGAATCAGTTAAAATCTCGGCACCCAAAATGTCTGACGAGACCAGCCCCCTCATAGCGATTGCGGGTAATGTCAAAACCGATCCCGGTGCGCCCGCGGCTGCCGAAGCTCTTGGCCGCGAATTAGCTAAGGGTGGATTTCGAATTCTGGTTTATTCCAGCGGCGCCGACTTCCTGGAAGGCATCCTTGTGCGTGGCTATATAGCCAGTCGAGTGGCCAACCGAAGATCGGTTCAAGTTCGCTATCCGCTTGCCGGACTGAAGCCTGCGTTTCCCGAGCAAGTCACGAACCCCGATTTGTTTGATTTTCGTCCCGATAACAATCCCGACTGGGAAATCTCCTTTTATCAGTCATTGAACGACGTGGATGGCCTGCTCCTTATGGGAGGTGGTAGCTCCACCATGGTCGCCGGACTTGTCGCCATCGGACACGGCAAGGCCATGCTCGCGTTGCCCGGATTCGGCGGAATGGCTACCAAGGTTTGGCAGACGCTCGTGCCGGGGAGAGACCTGCCCACTGGCGACGAACGATCACAAATGGCCCGGCCTGGTTGGTCCGACGATCAGGCTGCGGAGTGCGTTGGAATTTTGAAGAGCCAGCTCGAGCGCAAAGCGGATATCGATAAGCAACGCAAGCTGGAAGAACGCCGTCGCGAGACGTCGGTGACCCTGCATGCCAGCTTCGCGGTGGTACTGTTCCTGCTCGCGGTCGCCTGTATCTACGTGGCATGGGGTTGGCCGCATTCCATGTCGCAGCCCATAGCCATGTTGCTGCTCTTTATTTCTCCACTGCTAGCGGGAGTCGCGGGCTCGACCATCCGCTTAGTGTTTGATTTGCGGGAGGGTAGCATGCCCCTGAGTAGCCAGTCGGCGATTACGACAGCGTCGCTGGGCATGATCGCCGGGGGGCTGGCGGGATTGCTTTTCATCATCGCGCAAGTCACGACGGCGCCTCAGGCCTCCGGGCAAATAGTGGGCATCGATCAGGCGACCAAGTTGGTTCCCTTCGCGGTAATTATCGGCTTCGTAGCCGGGCTGACTCTGGATGCCGTCTTCCGAAAGCTGATTGCCTCCGACGTAGTCGACCTGAGTGCAATTCCAACCAAGAAGCATCTGTGAGCGGAATGCCCGACGAGAACAGATTCGCGGTTTACTTCAGCCACAGTTGGCGGCCTCGCGATGTTGACCTGAATTTGCTGGCCTGGAAGGAACTCGCCGCTCACTGCGAGATTCTGGTCGATGCGCCGGAAGAACCAGGCGCCAATCCGCCCTACTACATCAATCGCATCGAAGAACTGCTGCGACGCACCGATCTTTTCGTCGGTGTGCTGGTGTACCGCGATCCGAATGAGGGCGATTTTACTCCGGCGGATTCTTACTTGCATTGCTCGCCTTACATGCTGTTTGAGATTCGCCTGGCGGAACGGGGCGAGATCCCCCGCCTGATTCTGTACGAGCGCAGCACGGGATTCCGCCCGCCTCGCGTGCAGCGTCCGTGGGAAGTCTATGTGGCTTTCGACCGGGGCAAGAACCAACAGCTTCCGGAGCAGAGGCAGTGGTCGACGGTGATTCAGCCCAGAATCCAGCAGTGGAGGCAGTGGGCCACCGAACACCGCCTCCCCGTGAGCTACGAGCAGTCGAATTCCGCGGTCATGCTAGTGGATGCTTCGTCACAGGACGAATTGAAAGGAGCTCTCGAGAACAGCCTCTTCGAATCCGGTTACGAACCCATGTGCTGCGATCCCCGAAAGCAGCGGAGCAGTGAGGCTATGAGGATGCTGCGCGAAGCCGGACTGGTCATCGCGCAGTTCGGCACGAATGCCCTCGCGCTCGACCAGCTCTATGCCGCCGCGCACGTTCTCGGCGTGCCCGCTATCCGCATGCTCAGTCGCCGGAGATGACGGCAAACAACTCATTTGCCCTGGATATTGTTGGGAGATCCCGGTGGATACCAGAACGACATCGTCGCCTGGAAAAACGTCGGCGATCTGCCGCCCCAGCTCAATCCACGCATTAAGTCGATGTTTCGACTGAGTCCGGCCCTGCGGGACGCTGACGCGGATGATTACTTGCAGTCGAAACGTTACTCGCAATTCTTCGTGTTCCTCAGCCATACCCTGAAGCCGCCCGAGCGCTTGCTGGTGGAACGCGTCTATGAGCTGCTCAAGGCGCGCCACGTGACCCCATTCGAATATCACGAGGTCAACACCGCCGGCATCGACTGGCACAAGGCTCTGGATGAATCCCTGCAGAAGATGACCCACTTTGTAGTCCTGCTAAGCAAGGATTTCGAGCTCTCGCCGACCTGCGTTTACGAACTGGATCAGGCCCTGGCTCGCGGGGACAAAGTTTCCATCATGCCGTTCCTGGTCAACGGCCGCGATCGCCCGAACCCTCTGCTGGTCACCATGCACAATCGCTTGCTGACCGGCCCAACTCCCGATGCCGACGCGCAGGTGGTGGTCGACGAGGTGATGTCTGCACTGCAAGCCTCGCTGGGAGCCTAGTGGTATTAAAATCCGGGGTTTCTATCTGCCCACCCTCGATCTTCTGCGCTCGATTTGCCTTCCTGATTGCGCTACTATCCTGACGGCAGAAATCCGGGGTTGACCACCGTCCCGGCCAATTGATCACCTTTTCGGGTGATAGCAGTCACTGCATTGCGGGAGCCGCGAGACTTGAATACCCTGTTCGCCCAAATCCGGGTGAGCCATCAGAAGTGTGGTTTGAAAAGCGTGTAGCAGTAACGGTTCGAGGAGGACCTCTATGACAGTCGGACTTATGACGTCGCCCGCGATTAAGGCGCCGGGCGACTACATCAACGAAGTAATGGCGCTGGTCAAAGCAAAGAATCCAGCGGAACCCGAATTCCACCAGGCGGTACAGGAAGTTTTCGATTCGCTGCGCCTCGTGCTGGAACGGCATCCCGAATACATCTCGGCAAAAATTCTCGAGCGCATCGTGGAACCGGAAAGAGTCATCATGTTCCGCGTGCCCTGGTTCGATGATCAGGGAAACATCCAGGTCAATCGCGGCTTCCGCATTCAGATGAACAGCGCGATCGGTCCCTACAAGGGCGGACTGCGCTTCCACTCGTCGGTGAACCTGGGCATCCTGAAATTCCTGGCCTTCGAACAGGTCTTCAAGAACTCCCTGACGACCCTGCCCATGGGCGGCGGCAAGGGCGGTTCCGATTTCGATCCCAAGGGTAAGAGCGATAACGAAGTGATGCGCTTCTGCCAGAGCTTCATGACCGAACTGTATCGGCACATCGGTCCCGATGCCGACGTTCCTGCCGGCGACATTGGCGTAGGCGGACGTGAAATCGGCTTCCTGTTTGGCGAATACAAACGCATCACGAAACAGTTTGTCGGCGTCCTCACCGGCAAAGGCCTGAATTGGGGCGGCTCGCTGATTCGTCCCGAGGCCACCGGCTACGGCTGCGTCTATTTCGCGAAGGAAATGCTCAAGACCCGCAAGGATACGCTGGAAGGCAAGATCTGCCTGGTTTCCGGAAGCGGCAACGTTTCGCAGTATACGGTCGAGAAGCTGCTCGACTTCGGCGCCAAGCCCGTCACCTTCACCGATTCCGACGGCGTGATCTACGATCCCGATGGCATCGATCGCGAGAAACTCAACTGGGTCATGGAACTGAAGAACGTTCGCCGCGGCCGCATCAGCCAGTATGCTGAGCAGTTCAAGAAGGCGATCTTCATGCCCACCGACCTGAAGCTGGGCTACAACCCGCTATGGAACATCAAGGCGGACTGCGCCTTCCCCAGCGCCACCCAGAACGAAATCAACGCCAAGGACGCAACCAACCTCATCAACAATGGGATCAAGGTCGTTGCGGAAGGCGCCAACATGCCGAGTACGCTGGACGCCACCAGGCTGTTCCTCGAGGCGAAAGTCCTCTACGGACCGGCCAAGGCGGCCAATGCCGGCGGCGTGGCGACATCCGGCCTCGAAATGGCCCAGAACAGCGCTCGTCTGAACTGGACCCGCGAGGAAGTAGACGATCGTCTGCACAAAATCATGATCGCCATCCACAACACCTGCTACGAGACCGCCGAGACCTACGGGACGCCCGGCAATCTCGTGAATGGCGCCAACATCGGCGGCTTCCTGAAGGTCGCCAACGCCATGCTGGACCAGGGTCTCGTCTAGACTCTCAGGTCAGCGTGCGATAATCCCGGCGGGGTGGAGCAGTCCACCCCGTCGTTCTTTTGGACCGAAGCCGGAAGTGCGGCCACTCTGAAGATGCCGGAAGACACAGCCAAGCCGTCGAAGCGCGTCCTCGATCCCGTCGAGCGGATCTCCGAGATCCTGTTCGGACTGATCATGGTGCTCACGTTCACCTGCACCTTCAGCGCCGCCAACGGAGGCCGCCCCCAAGTGCGCACCATGCTTCTCAGCGCTCTTGGCTGCAATCTTGCATGGGGCATCATTGACGCGGTCTTCTATCTCATGGGCTGTCTCAGCGAGCGCGGGCACAACCTCGTCCTGTTTCGTGCGGTGCGCCGGGCCACCGAGCCCAGGCACGCGCATCGCATCATCGCCGAAGCGCTGCCGCCGGTTCTGGCGTCCATCCTGCCCGCGACGGAGTTCGAGGGGATGCGCCAGAAACTGCTTCAACTGCCCGAGCCCCCGCGTCACGCACGGCTCCATAAAGAGGATTGGATTGGCGGGATCGCAGTATTTCTCCTGGTCTTTCTATCGACGTTTCCGGTCACGCTTCCATTCCTTTTCTTTGGCGGAAGATTGGCACTCCGTGTCTCGAACGCTGTCGCTGTCGTGATGCTCTTCCTGAGCGGATATGCCTACGCACAATATTCCGGACAGCACCCGTGGAAACTCGGGCTAGGGATGGTGGTGCTGGGAGTTGCGATGGTCGCCATCACCATCGCCTTCGGGGGATGACTATCATCCGCCATCTCGGTCTATTCGCGACCGCTGTGATTCTGGCCGCTCAACTTTGGGCCCAGACAACCCCTGCACCCACCAGCCCGCCCCAGGCCAATCCGTGGGCCTACAACCTCACGGTCGATGGCTACCTCATTCCCAACGAGACCAGCTATGGCAGCCCCGTCTTCACTGCCGACCACAACTGGCACCTCGAAGCCCGCTACAACTATGAGAATCTGCGCACCGGTTCGGCCTGGATCGGTTATGACTTCAGCGCCGGCAAGAAGCTGGTGTTGAGCGTCACGCCCATGATCGGCGGGGTCTTCGGACGCACCAACGGAATCGCGCCCGGCTGCGAAGCCTCTCTTACTTATAAGAAGGTTGAGCTTTCCATCTCGAACGAGTACGTCTTCGATACCGGCAGCAAGTCCGGCAACTTCTACTACAGTTGGCCCCAGTTCACCTACACGCCCGTGGACTGGCTTCGCATGGGCCTGGTGGCGCAGCACACCAAGGCGTTTCAAACCACGCTCGACGTGCAGCGAGGATTCTTCGTCGGCGTGTCGCACAAGAAACTGGAGTTCACGACTTACATCTTCAACGCCGGTTGGACCGATCCCACGGTGGTTCTCGAGGTTGGTGTTAGTTTTTGAATTTGCGGCTTCATCAGTTCCGGTTTCTGGACTTCAACACCGCATGGGTTTGACGTCCCTCGAGGCCGCAACCTATACTGCCGCGATTGCCAATAACCGAGGAGTAGCTATGAATCGCGCTCTCTCACTCGCAACCATCGCAACCCTTCTGGCGTTTCCCGCGATGGGTGTTGCGCAGCAAACAGGACGTCCCGCGCCCCTGATGCCGTCTTCCGCCCGTCCGGCGACCGCCCAAGTTCCAACGCTCACGCCCCAGAAAAGCGGAACAACCAATCGGCTACAGGCCGTCAGCGCCGTGAGCCCGCTTATCGTGTGGGCCAGCGGATTAGGCGGCACCTACACCGTGACTACCGATGGCGGCAACACCTGGCACGCAGGCGTTGTCCCCGGCGCGGAGAACCTCCAGTTCCGTGACGTTCAGGGCGTGAGTGACAAGATCGCCTATCTGCTGTCGTCGGGCACCGGCACCGATTCCCGAATCTATAAGACGGAAGATGGCGGGGCCACCTGGACCCTGCAGTTCGAGAGCCAGATCGCCGACGCCTTCTACGACTGCTTCGCCTTCTGGAGCCCCACGCGCGGCCTCACCATGAGCGACGCCGTCAACGGTGTCTTCCCCGTGATTCGCACCACCGATGGCGGAACGACTTGGGTAAACATTGGAAACCTCCTGCCGCCGGCGCAGTCCGGAGAAGGCGCATTTGCGGCCAGTGGGACCTGCGTTGCGACGCAGGGAGATAATCTGGCATGGATTGCGACCGGCGCCGCGGCGACCGCCCGCATTCTTGCCACCACGGATGGCGGCGACACTTGGGCGGCCTACGTTACGCCAATCACCCAGGGAACATCCACCTCGGGCAACATTAGCGTGGACTTTCGCGATGCGACGCACGGCATGGTAGGTGGCGGCGAGATTCTGCAGCCCTTGGTATTCGCCGACACCGTCGCCCGCTCCAGCGATGGAGGACAGACCTGGCAGCTCACGACGCGCCCGACGTTTCCCGGAGCGGTGTACGGCTTGAGCTACGCTCACGGAGATCAAACCAACAACCCGACGACCGTTGTGGCCACGGGACCCAGTGGCACAGCCTGGACTCCGGATGAAGGCGACACCTGGTTTCCGTTGCCTGTCTTCAATTCGACGGGTGTTGCGTACTGGGCTGTGACCTTCGCCAATCCGCGGGCCGGCTGGCTGGTAGGAACGCAGGGCCACATTCTGAAGATCAGCTTCTGAGGCGCACAACAACGAGTTGCCAGCTGATCAGGTCATTGCAGAAGCCGGAGTCGATGCTCCGGCTTTTTCTCTGGCCGATTTTGCCGGGGAGGCCTTGTCGACCGCATACAAAGAAGAGCGAGTGCCGCGAATACTCCAGCCTGGCCTCTGTTTTGCGCGGGCCACCCCGAATGAGAGCTATAGTTATTCCCATGACTCGCCATACCATCGATCTCTCATCCAGCGCGGCTCGGGTAGTGTTCGTTCTGCTGCTCACAGTTTTCTCCGGAACACTTGTCACTGCGCAGGTGGATGCCAACAAGGCCGCTCCCGCGGTCAAAGTAGATGCCGACGGCACCGTCCACATTCCGCCGCAGACCGTGCCACTCTCCAGCTTCCTCAGTCCGGAGGCCAGGGCCTACGTCACCTACCGGCTGCTTCATCCTGATCCTCCGCCCGATCCCGACATCAAGAAGACTCGCGCGCAGATCGATGCCCACCTGGCCCCGCTCATCGCCAAGCAGAAAGCCCGCTATCCCGTGGACGTGCAGCCGGAAAAGATCGGCGGGGTGAACACGCTGGTCATCACTCCGAAGGACGGCATTGCGGCGCAGAACCAGCACCGTGTGCTCATCAACCTGCACGGCGGCGGCTTCAGTGTGTGTGCTCCGACCTGCGGCATCATCGAGTCGATCCCCATCGCCGGGCTGGGCAAGATCAAAGTAGTCACGGTCGACTACCGGCAAGGGCCGGAGTTCAAGTTCCCGGCCGCCAGCGAAGATGTCGCCAGCGTCTACCGGGAGCTGCTCAAGCAGTACAAGGCGGAGAGCATTGGCATCTTCGGCTGCTCGGCGGGCGGCATGTTGACGGCGCAGTCGGTGGCCTGGTTCCAAACCCACGACTTGCCGCGCCCCGGAGCCATCGGCATCTTCTGCGCGTCTGCCGGAGATTTCGGGGGAGACTCCGAGTACACCACCCCGCCGCTCGACGGCCGCATGCCTCCTCCGCCCGGCCCGTCCGACGGCAGAATGCATCTCGGCTATTTCAGCGACGCCAACATGCACGACGCCATGGTCTCGCCCGTGGAACATCCTGACGTGCTGCGCCAGTTTCCGCCGACGCTGATCATCTCTGGCACGCGCGCCTTCGACTACAGCTCGGGTATCAATACCGATAACCAACTCACCAAGCTGGGCGTCGAAGCCGAGCTGCACCTATGGGACGGGCTCTTCCACGGCTTCTTCTACGATCCCGACGTGCCCGAGTCGCGCGAGACCTACGCCGTGACGGTGAACTTCTTCGAGAAGCATCTCACGCCGTGACAGCCACAAACGCACATAGACTCTAACCGCGCGAGACCGAGCTGTGCCGGGTCTGTTTGTAGCTGGGCAACGGTTACGCAGCTCGGGCGTTCTTTCCCTCCGATTCGGGTTTACGAGCTTTGGTCGGAATTCTGCTTGGTGAGTGGCGGTCAGATGCAGTCGCACCAGAGTAGTCCCGCAGGGACGGAATAAATCGTAGCCCAGGACGGAGTCGCAGGCGGAATCCTGGGTAGAGTGGTAAATGAGGATCGAGTCCCGGCAGGGGACGGCACGTTTCTCACATGCTCTTGTGTCTTGGGGCATCACACAACTCCGTGACGAAACTGCTTTGCCGCCCCCAACCCTACGTCTTAGAATCACCTGAAGGAGTAGTGTTTTCGGGCTCCGATGCCCGCTTGTCTCTGCCCATCTCAGCAAGACGGGTGAACCGAGGCGGGCCTTTCCGGAACATTGAGAGAGCTCGCGGTCAGCAAGCGGGTGGCGGCTTGAGAGGCAAAATTGTCCCGCCAAGTCCTTACTTATGAATATTTTACCTATAACTCCTTTGTTTAGAATATTTTGGCGGGAATTTTTGTCTAAGTCGTTGATTCCAGGAAACAGGGCAGGGGGGAGGTTGCGCGTTATCGGACATAAATCAGTTGTCGGTTGTCGGTCGTCAGTTGTCAGAAATGCAGTTCCCTCCACTCGGACCCTCCACCTTTGGTGGACGATCCTCGGGATAAATGAAAAGGAGTGCCGACTGAAAGCTGATAGCTGAGAGCTGACAGCTCACAGCTAAGAGCGAAAAGCTAACCATGAGACCAGCACCGATTCTCGAGAGCGACACCGGCGCGGACCCGCTTTTTGAGGGCTTCGAGAACCTGATGCCCTTCCGCGTGCAGGACATCCTGCTGGTCTCCAGTCTCTACGACTCATTCATTCTGCGCGAAGATGGCAGGTTGAACGAGCTGCTGATCGGCGAGTCGCTCGAACTCAATCTGCAACATGTGCCCCGGATTACGCACGTCTCCTCCGGCGAGGACGCGCTTACCCTGGCGGCCACCCAGCCCCGCTATAACCTGATCGTCACCAACCTGCAAGTCGGTGATATGGATGCCGCCGAGCTGGCTCGTCAGGCGAAAGCCTCCGGACTCGATTTGCCGGTCGTCGTTCTGGCTTACGACTACCGCGAGATCAAGAATTTCGTGGCGGCCAATCCGCAGACCGACATCGAGCGCATCTTTCTGTGGCAGGGCAATGCGCGCATCCTGATCTCGATCATCAAATTCATCGAAGACCGCCGCAACGCCGAACACGACACGCGAGAGATGTCGGTGCCCGTTCTGCTGGTAGTCGAAGACAACATCCGCTATTACTCCTCGTTCCTGCCGGTGATCTACACCGAGCTGCTCGGACAATCGCGGCGCCTCATCAGCGAAGGCTTGAACGCTGCGCATAAGCTGGTGCGCCTGCGGGCGCGCCCCAAGATTCTGCTGGCTTCCAACTATGAAGAGGCTGCCGAGCTGGTGAAGAAGTACGGCCCTTACCTCCTGGCGGTTGTGTCGGACATCGAGTTCCCGCGCGGCGGCGAGCTCATGCCTGAGGTTGGTTTCGAGCTGGCGCGCCTGATTCACGCCGAGGTGCCGGATGTTCCCATCGTGCTGCAGACCAGCCGCACCGCGTTTCAGGAGCGCGCTCATAAGGCCGGCCTGTCGTTCTTGCAGAAACGCTCGCCCACCCTGCTGGGCGATCTGCGCAAGTTTCTGGTGGACCAGGTGGGTTTTGGCGACTTCATCTTCCGCAGTGCCGATGGCATCGAGGTGGCGCGCGCGACTGACCTGAACCAGCTCGAGACGCTACTGCATACCGTCCCGGATGAGAGCATCGAGTATCACTCCCAGCGCAACCACTTCTCTCATTGGCTGATGGCGCGCACGGAATTCGCCCTGGCGCAGAAGCTGCGGCCCCGCAAGGTTTCGGACTTCGCCAGCACGCAACACCTGCGCGAGGACTTGATTCGCTCCATCGTCGAGTACCGCCGCGAACAGAATCAGCTCCTGATCGGCGACTTCAATCCTGCCGTCTTCGAGCCTGAAGGCGCTTTCTTTCTACGCATCGGCGGCGGCTCGCTGGGCGGCAAGGCCCGCGGCTTGGCCTTCGTCCGCCACCTGCTCCACCAGAGCGGCATAACCAGGATGTTTGCCGGAGTTCGCATTGCGGTGCCGCCGACTCTCGTGCTGGCGACCGACCCCTTCGACAGCTTCCTGACCGAGAACAACCTGCAAGACTTCGCGATTCACTGTGTTGACGACAGCGAAATTGTGCAGAGTTTTCTGGCAGCGCGGCTGCCGGCTTCGCTTATCGACAACCTGCTGGCCTTCCTGGCGCAGGTCAAGTATCCGTTGGCGGTGCGCTCCTCCAGCCTGCTGGAGGATTCGCAATACCAGCCCTTTGCCGGCGTCTATGACACCTTCATGGTTGCCAACGAGCATACCGATATCGAGGTCCGGCTGGAGCAGCTCACCGAGGCCATCAAGCGCGTTTACGCCTCGACTTTCAGCCAGCACGCGAAAGCCTACGTGCGCGCCACGCCTTATCGGCTGGAAGAAGAGAAGATGGCGGTGGTGATACAACAAGTTGTGGGCACGGCCTATGGGCGCCGCTTTTATCCCGACTTTTCCGGAGTAGTGCGTTCGCGTAATTTCTATCCGGTGCACCCGGCAAAGGTGGAAGATGGATTCGCCGCCGTGGCGCTCGGGCTGGGCAGAGCGGTGGTGGGCGGAGGCAAGTCGCTCAGCTTCTCTCCGCGCTATCCGCGGCATCTACTGCAGTTCTCTTCGGTGGAAGACATTCTGGCCAACTCGCAGACCGAGTTCTGGGCCCTGGAACTGGGCGGCGCGCAGCATCACGCCGATCCCGCCGACGACTTGCGCGAAGCCCTGTTCGGCCTCAACGCCGCGGAACAGGATGGAACGCTGCACATGCTGGGATCCACCTACTCGGCTGACAATCATGCGGTTTACGACGGGCTGGGCAGGAAGGGCGCGAGGATCGTGAGCTTCGCCCCCATCCTCAAGCACGGCCGCTTTCCACTGCCCGCGATCCTCGATCAACTGATGACGACGGGTGAGGCCGCACTGGGCCGTCCGGTAGAAATCGAGTTTGCCGTGCGTCTGCCCAAGCTGGAAGGCGAGAGCGCCGAGTTCGGCTTCCTGCAGATGCGGCCGCTGGTGCTTTCGCGGGAGGGCGACGACGTCCGCACCGACGAAAAGGTCTTGCCCGAGCGCTTGGTCTGCCAAAGTTCGCAGGTGATGGGACACGGCCGCATCCGCGATTTGCGTGACGTCGTCGTCGTGGATTTTCATCGCTTCGAGCGCGCTCAAAGCCATGAGGTCGCGCAGAGCGTCGCCCACTTCAACGCCCGCCTCAGCGAGGCAGGTACGCCGTATCTGCTGATTGGCGTTGGCCGCTGGGGCTCTAACGAGTCGTGGCTTGGTATTCCCGTCGCCTGGGATCAGATTTCCTGCGCGCGGGTGATCGTGGAGTCGGGCTTCCGCGACCTGCGCGTCGAGCCGTCGCAGGGCAGCCATTTCTTTCAGAACCTCACCGCCTTTCAGATCGGCTATTTCACCGTGAATCCCGATGCGGGCGAAGGCTTCGTCGATTGGGAGTGGCTGGCCGCGCAGCCGGCGATGGAAGAGGACGGCTGCGTGCGTCATCTGCGCCTCGCCTCGCCGCTCTCCGTGGTGATGAATGGCAAGCTCGGCCGGGGCATGATTTTCAAGCCGGACGCGGAAAAGCAGGGCTAACGCGCCGCTTTTCCCACTAGATTTTGTGATTTTTTCCAGGCTGTGATGACGGTCACCGACATCCTGCGGCAAGCGCGACAACATGCTAGCAGCGGTTAGAAACGAGCGTGCCGAATGAGTCCACGCGTTCTATGTTCTCAGTGTCCCGAGTGTCACAGCGAGATCATTGTCAAGCTGGGCATGTCGCGCAGTCCTGACAGCCCCACCAGCGAGCCGCTGTATCGCATCAGTTGCCCGGCCTGCGGACGGAGCTACGATGCCCACATCGAGGACCTGGCGATCTGCGATAAATCGGAAGAAGAGCTCAAGGCCCATCAACCGGTGACCACCTTCGCGTGGCGATGAGCCTTCAGGCCTTAATCGTGTTGGTCGACTGCATCGAACGTCACCCGCGTCTGCTGGAAATACGACGCGTTTGCCATGTGACACGCCGCCGCTGCGTGGTGGCCAAAGACGGCATTCTGCACCACCGGTTTACGCGTGCGAACCGCTTCGAAGAAAGTCCACAGATGCGGTTTCACGTCGTCATACGACGGCCCGCTATAGCGCAGGATTTCGTCGAGCGGCTCCTTGCCAAGAGGCGGATCGTGTTCGGCATGCCACTGCTTGTCGTATGCCTCGCGCATGGCCCGCGGAAACCCTTGCGCATAGTAGCTTGGCGCGGTATCGATCCCACGTTGTGGGATATAACTCAGGCCGTATTCCGACACTTCAAGGATGCCTTTCGGGCCCATGAAGCGTGTGACCTCGGCGGTCTCCGTGCCCAGCGTGAGACGCACGTAAACTGGCACCGCGCCATAGTTGAACAGGACCGTGTGCAGATCGGGCATGTTGCGGCCGTCCTTCCAGCGCACGATGCCGCCAAGCGCATAAGCGCCGTCCGGAGCCTGCTGCCAGCCGGTGACGAATAGCGTTCCGCTGACGAGATGAACCATTAAGTCGCCGGCAACGCCCGTGCCGTATTCCTTCCAGCAGCGCCACCGGGCGAACGTGATCGGATCAAAAGCCTTCTTGGGCGCAGTTCCCAGCCATGTATCCCAATCCAGGTTGGCGGGAGAAAGATCGGTTGGCGGCGGATACTCCCACGCGCCCGTTGGATCGTTGCGTCCCAGCGACAACTCAACCTCGATCAGTTCGCCGATGGCGCCGGCATCGTACATCTGCTTGGTCTTGGTGAACAGCGAGGAACTGGTTCGCTGCGAACCGATCTGCACGATCCGGCCCGTCTTCTGCGCCGCGGCAACCATGGCAGCGCCATCTGCCACATTGTGAGACATCGGCTTCTCACAGTAGACGTCCTTGCCTGCGCTAACTGCATCCACCACGATCTTGCGGTGCCAGTGGTCAGGAACCGCCACGATGAGACAACTGATGTCCTTGTTGTCCAGCAATTCCTGGTAGCGGCGAGTGACAGAGATATTTGGACCGGCAATCTCCTTGGCGAGCGTGTGACGGCCGTCGTAAAGATCGCACGCCGCTACGCACTGAACGCCCGGCAGCGTGACGGCGTTGGTCAGCAGTCCCGAGCCCTGCATGCCAATGCCGATGATGCCAAACTGCAGGCGATCGCTGGCTGCAACTTGAGGGCTTAATTCATAAGACGGAGCAGCCTCAAGCGGGATCGCCCGGCTGGCGAGAGCAAGGCCGGCGGCGCCGGCGGTAGTTTGCAGGAAACTGCGGCGGGAGACTCGTTTCATCAGGAGTGCCTCCGATTCTGCGAAATGCTGTCGCTACCGGTTACTTAGTTAAGGGTTTTATGGCAACTTCTTTGAAGAACACGATGTCATTGTCGCTGTGGTTCTGCAGGCCGATATAACCCACGTTAGGACGCGTCCCGCGTTGTGGCTCGAAACTGAACTTGCGCTCCGGAACCGGCTGCCCTTCGGTATAGTCGGTCACCTTTACCCCGTTGAGCACGACAATAGTGTGTGGCCCGTCCAAAGTGATCTCCATGGTATTCCACTGTGGTCCCGGTTTACCGGGCTTGGCCAGCGGTTTGGTCAGCGAGTAGAGCGTGCCGGTCACGTGATATTCGTCTTCATTCGAAGTTTCGGGATGGTTATCGATTTGCACCTCGTAACCGTAGTGCACCGGCATCCATTCCTCGCGCGGCTCGATCGGAATGCGAATGAAGACCCCGGAATTGTCGTTCATATCGCGCATCTTATAGACCACGCGAATCGTACAGTTGCCTAGCGTTCCAGCCGTCCAATAAAGCAAACCCATACCGCCATGGGTCTGAATCAACCCGTTCTCGACGGTCATCGAGCCCGGGCCAACATGTTTCCAGCCGGCGAGGTCTTTGCCGTCGAACAGCTGAATCCAACCCTCGTCCTGCCCGAAAGCTGAGAGGGCGAAGGCCATAACGACGACGAACAAGCAAACCTGTTTGAGCATTGATTTCTCCACGATCTAGATTCCTCGCGAATCACCGAAGTTGAGCATCATGCAGCTATGAGCGACAGAATGCAAGCAGCAGGTTCAGCCGCCACAGTTACGCCATTTTCTCCAACGCCGAACCCCAGCGGTGCAATATAATCCTGCATCAGTTAAGGGCGCAGATTTTTTGTCGCCTTATAGAAACTCGACCATGCTCACACGACGCGACTTTATACGCCTCTCCGCCACCGGAGTTTCAGTCCTCGCCCTACCTCAGCTCTCGGCCGCGGCAGGGAAACACATCCCGCTGGGTGTCCAACTTTACACCGTTCGAACGCTGGCGGAGGCTGACTTGCCCAAAGTTTTGGCGGAAATTCGCCAGATCGGGTATGAAGAGGTTGAGCTCTACTGGAATGTGTACAGCCATCCTGCCGCGGAGTTGAAGCGCATGATCGCCGATGCCGGCCTGCGCGCACCCAGCGGACATTTCGACTACGACGGGTTGGCGGGCAAGTTCGATTATGCGCACCAACTCGGCGTCCAGTACATGATTTGCCCAATGTTGCCTGAGAACATGCGGTCGGCCGACGGATTCAAGCAGGCTGGCGAGCAATTCAACAAATGGGCTGCCGAAGCGCAGGCGCACGGCATGAAGTTTGGTTTCCATAACCACAATTACGAGTTTCAGAAGTTTGGCGATACGACGGGCTTCGACATCCTGATGAAGAATACCGATCCAAAGCTGGTGAAGCTTGAAATGGACTGCTATTGGATCACGCAGGCTGGGCTCGATCCGCTCCAGATGCTCAAGCAGTATCGCGACCGGATTCGCATGCTGCATCTGAAAGACCGCAAGCCCGGTTTCCCGCCTTCGCAAGTACTTGGTCCTTCCGCCGAACATTTCACCGAGGTCGGCAGCGGCACGATCAATTGGAAGGCTATCCTCGCCGCCGCGGAAGCACAGGGTATTGAGCACTACTTCGTAGAGCGGGACAGCGGCGACCTGCCGCCTATGGAAAGCATTCGTATCAGCTATAACAACCTGCGGAAGCTCATGGCTTGATCACGTGGCGCGTTCCTGCCGTCAACCCTTGAAAGCTGCAACCTTCTTATGCCTAAATTCGTCGCTTGTGTCTGGATCGCTCTCGCTCGTGTGCACGATGAGCGCCTCCGCTCAGAACCTACCTGCCGCGACGGAAGGCGAATACGTGACGCAGAACTTTCATTTTCGCTCGGGCGAGACCTTGCCCAGCCTGCGCTTGCACTACACCACCTTCGGCGCGCCCAGACGCGACGCCAGCGGCAGAGTCACGAACGCGGTTATGATCCTTCACGGCACCACCGGCTCGGGCAAGCAATTCGTTTCGCCCCGCTTCGCCGGGGTTCTGTTCGGCCCCGGCCAGTTGCTGGACGCCACCCGCTACTACATCATTCTTCCCGACGGCATCGGACATGGCCAGTCCAGCAAGCCCAGCGACGGTCTGCATGCGCGCTTTCCGCATTATGACTATGACGACATGGTGGCCGCTCAGCACCAGTTGCTGGTCGACGGGCTCAAAGTCAACCATCTTCGCCTGATCATTGGCACCTCCATGGGCTGCATGCACTCGTGGGTCTGGGGCGAAACCTATCCCGACTTCATGGATGCGATGATGCCTCTGGCGTGTTTGCCGGTTCAGATCGCCGGGCGGAATCGCATGATGCGCAAGATGGCAATGGATGCCATTCGCCAGGATCCCGCCTGGGACAACGGCGAGTACAAGGCGCCGCCGCCCGGTCTGAAGACCTCGCTCGACGTGTTGTTAATCATGGGCAGCAGCCCGCTGCAGATGCAGAAGCAATACCCAACCCGGGACGCCGCTGACGCCTTTCTGGACAACTTCCTTCGCACCCGATTTGCCTCGACCGATGCGAATGATTTTTTGTATGCCTTCGATGCTTCGCGCAATTACGATCCGTCGGCCAAACTCGGCACGATCACCGTGCCCGTGATGGCTATCAACTCAGCCGACGACTTCATCAATCCGCCGGAACTCGGCATTATGGAGAAGGAGATTAAGCTGGTTCCGAAAGGGAAATATGTCCTCTTGCCGATTACCGACGAGACCCGCGGTCACGGTACGCATACCTTGCCCGCAATCTGGCAGGGCTATCTGGAGGAACTTCTGAAGGAATCTCAACCGCACTAGCTGTACTGCCACATTGTAGGAGTCCCACAATGTCAGGCCTTGGGCCGACGTCGTACGTTGGTTTTCTTCTTCCCCGCGTTTACGGGCCCGGTTTTGGTGGTTTTGGATTTCAGCGGGTCGGCCGGCTGATACGAGAGCTCTGCGGACAGTATCTTTACCAGCCTCGACAGCACTTTCACCCTGGACCAGTACTTGTCGTTGCCCTCGATGAGCGTCCATGGTGCGCCGGAAGTGCTGGTCTTGACCAGCATTTCCTCGACGGCCTCTTCATAGGCGATCCATTTGGCGCGATTGCGCCAGTCTTCGTCCGTGAGCTTCCACGCCTTGTAGCCAATCGCCTTCCGCTCTTCGAAGCGGCGTAATTGCTCTTCCTCGGAGACATGGATCCAGAACTTGGCCAGCACCATGCCGAAGTCACGCAGTTGCCGTTCGAAAGAGTTGATCTCCTTGAAGGACCGCTTCCAGGCTTCTTCGGCGGCAAAGCCCTCGACCCGCTCGACCAGCACCCGGCCATACCATGAGCGATCGAAGATGGCGATCTGGCCGCGCTCCGGCAGTCGCCGCCAAAAGCGGTATAGATAATGGCGGGTTTTGTCCTCGCCTTGAGGTGCGCTGATGGGATAGACAACGTAACCGCGAGGGTCCAGCTTCTCAGTGATGCGCTTGATCGCGCCGCCCTTGCCGGCCGCGTCCCAGCCCTCGAACAGGATGATTACCGGCCGCTTCTGCTTATAAACCTGGTAGCCCAATTCGCGTAGTTGGATCTGCCGGCGCGCCATCTCGCGCACGTAGGACTCGCGATCGAGCTTGCGGCCAAGATCCAGAGTCTCGAGCATCACAGCCCTCCTCCGCCCAGCGACTCTTGGGCGGCTCGCAGCTCGGCATCGGCGTCCGTGACCTCGTCCGCGTCGGTGAGGGGCGGCGCATTCGGACCCAGGCGCTTCTCGATGGCGGCGATGATCGTCTCGAACAGCTTGCGGCGAGCATAGGATTTTGAAGTGGCCTCGATGATCGTCCACGGCGCATATTCGGAGTCGGTCATCTCCAGCATTTCCTCGTTGGCCGCCAGATACTGGTCGTACTTCTTATGCCGCGCCCAGTCTTCCTTGCTCACGCGCCAGGCCTCGAGCGGATTCGCCTCCATCGCGACAAACCGGTCCCGCTGTTCCTTGCGGCTGATATGGAAGAAGAATTTCAGGATTACCGTTCCGTCGTCGGCCAGCATGCGCTCGAATTCCTGGATATCGCGGTAAGCGTCCCGCCACGCTTTCTCCGGGATAGTGCGCTCGACCCTCTCCTCCAGAACATGCCCATACCAACTGTGATCGAACAGCACCATCTCCCCGCGATTGGGGACCTTCAGCCAGAAGCGCCACAGCCACGGACGCTGCTGCTCATAGGTGCGTGGCGCCACGATGGGATACAAGCGAAAGCCTCGCGGGTCAAGGCGCTGCGTCAGGGTCGCGATGGCCGTGCCTTTGCCCGAGGCGTCCCAGCCTTCAAAGACGATCATGCTCGGAACACCCTGGTGCCAGCAGGCTTCTTCGAGCTTATACAGGCGTCGTTGCAGGCCGGGCAGCACCTGCTTATATTCTTCGCGCGACAGCTTCTTCTTTAGATTGATGTTTTCCAGCATGGCGTTCGGGCGCTCTCGACTTCAACGCGGATTGGTTGCAGTGTCATCCTAGGGCTAGAAGCGCCGGCAGCAAAGGAAAACCGTCACAGAGACGTGTGAAGGACGCGATTGATCGGGCAAACGGAGAACTCTGAAGAGAGGTGACATTATTAATTGGAGCGGTCAAGAAAACGCCCTGGCTCGCATCCAGGGCGTTATCGTAACGACTGGAGCTGCGTCTAGAACTGATTCCACAGGAACTGGTTGTAGACGTCGTGATGGTATTGCACCTCCGGCGCCTTGACGAACGTGCCCAGCAGGCGCGGGCACCGGTCAGCCGAAGCCTGTTTCAGGTCGGCGTAGCGACCCTTCACGTCGGCGCCAAGCAGCTTGGTCGTCCAATCGGATTTCCGGAAGTCTTCGATAGCCGTGTAGATGTTGTCCGGCAAATAGCGCTCTGCCTGGCGAAGATTCTTGATCTTTGCTGTCTCGCCATGCAAGCCGCTCTTGAAGATGGAGTACATCACCAGGTAAGGGTTGGCGTCGGGCGAGACGGAACGAACTTCCACACGCATGCTGCGCTCGTTGCCGATGGGGATCCGGATCATGGAGCCACGATCCACAGGCGACGCCTTGATCTGGTTGGGCGCCTCGAAGTGCGGATCGAGACGGCGATAGGCATTGACGCTGGCGTTCAAGAGCAGGCAGAGATCATTGCCGTGGCTGAGAATCCGATCCAGGAATTTCCAGCCGAAAGCGCTTAGCTTCTCATCGCCTTTGGGGTCCCAGAACAGGTTCTTGCCGTTCTTGCTGATAGAAACGTTGGTATGCATGCCGCTGCCGTTTACTCCGACGACCGGCTTGGGCAGGAACGACGCGGTCAGCCCCATGTTGGTGGCGACTTGTCGGCAGATCAGCTTGTAGAGCTGAATGTGGTCAGCCGCGGCAACCACCTCGGCGTAGCTATAGTTGATCTCAAATTGCGACGGCGCAACCTCGGGATGGTCTTTCTCATTTTGGAAGCCCATAGCGCGTTGCACTTCGGCAGTGGTGTCGATGAAGCTGCGCAACGGATCGCCCGGCAGCGAGTGATAGTAGCCGCCAGTGTTTACGTATTCGAATTTGCCAGTTTCGTTATAGTGGCGCTCGGCATCCTTCCCATTGAAAAGGAAGCCCTCAATCTCGTTTGCCGCATTTAGCGTGTAGCCTTCCTTCTTATACAGCTCTTCGGCAAAGCCCTTCAGGATGCCGCGGATGTCGGCTGAGTAGGGCGCGCCGCCCTTATCGATGACATCGCCGAACACCAGCACCTTGCCTGGCCCAAACACGTCGGCCGGACCCCAGTAGAAAGCACTCCAGTCGATGCCGAGGCGCAAGTCGCTCTCGCGCTGGGCGGTGAAGCCGCGGATTGACGAGCCGTCAAAAGTAAGATTGTCCCAGCTCTTGATCAGAAACTTCTTGTCGTAATCGAGCATGTGCAGGCGGCCTTCGAGGTCGCTGAACAGCACCGTCACGGCCTTAATGCTTTTTTCGTCGGTCAGGTACTTCAGGCGTTCTTCCCGGATTTCGTCGAGGGGAACGCGGTTCGTGCGCTGCTCTTTCGCGCGCAGGTTCAGGTCTTCCAGCTCGTCATACGAGAGTGCCAGAAAATTACGAAGTTCGTTTGACATGAATCTCCTCAACGGTAGATGAGCGATGGCCCTTGCGGATCACTTTGTTATGGGTAGCGGACGATTAAGCGTACCGTGGCACATGCGCTGCCTGCCAATCAAAACTGCTGATACCTGGCATACAAGGAATTTATGGGGGAGGGGTTTCCTCAAACGGGGTGAGTCAGACCGCTGCCGTTCCCTTGGCGTCAATCCGAGCGGAGCGCAGCGGAGTCGAGGAACCTGCTTTGGCCGACGGTGGCCCCACATCGGAACAAAGCAGGTTCCTCCACTCCGGGCTTATGCCCTCCGGTCGGAATGACGAGGAGCTATTCAGCGACCTTCAGGCGTGTCTGGGCCCCCGCAACAGACGCGCGGGCAGCAGAATGATGGCCTTCAGCAGCTCAAGCACACCGTCGACCGCGATCCCGAGAATTCGAAATGGCAGCAACAGCAGCCAGACGAAGGGATACAGAACAATCACAAACAAAGCCAAGGGCCAGCAGAAGATCAGCAGTATGCACCACAAGAGGAATTTGAGCATAAAGGCTTCCTGCAATTTATATACGCTGAATCGGGGAAGAAGTTCAGTGACGCAGCCCGCGCCTTTATCGAATTGTCATGACGAGCGAAGCGAGGCATCCGTCGCTTTGCGGCTGGGCTAACCAGTCGGGCAAAGCCGATCCCTCGTGGCTCGTGATGACAACGTTTTGCCGGTCCGCGCCGCCCCGGTCCAGCCTGCTCGCCCCTAGTGTCCTCCGCCGCCCGTCATCTCCCGTACGACCGATCCAACGAACTGTTTCGCGTCGCCAAACAGCATCAGCGTGTTGTCGAGGTAGTAAAGCGGATTATCGATGCCGGCGAAGCCGGGACTCATGCTGCGCTTGATCACCATCACCGTGCGCGCCTTGTCCACGTCCAGGATTGGCATGCCGTAGATCGGGCTGCTTGCGTCGGAGCGCGCCGCCGGATTGGTGACGTCATTGGCGCCGATTACCAGAGCCACGTCGGTCTGCGGGAAGTCGGGATTGGCCTCATCCATGTCGAGCAGCTTGTCGTAGGGGATGTCGGCCTCCGCCAGCAGTACGTTCATGTGTCCGGGCATGCGGCCGGCAACTGGGTGGATGCCGAACTTCACGTCGACGCCGCGCTTGGTGAGTGCGTCATACAGTTCGCGGACCTTGTGTTGCGCCTGCGCCACTGCCATGCCATAGCCGGGCACGATGACCACTTTATTCGCCGCCGACAAAATCGCTGCTGCTTCTTCGGGAGTAGCGCTCTTCACCGGGCGGATCTCTTCGGTGCCAGCGGCCGCGGCAGGTGCGACCTGCCCGAAGGCGCCGAACAGCACGTTAGTGAAGGAGCGGTTCATCGCCTTCGACATGTTCACCGACAGAATGAAGCCCGATGCGCCGTCGAGCGCTCCGGCCACGATCAGCAGCTTGCTGTCGAGCACGAAACCCATAGCCGCAGCCGAGAGTCCAGCGTAGGAATTCAGCAGCGAAATTACCGTCGGCATGTCGGCGCCGCCGATGGGAACGATCATCATCACCCCAAAGATCAGCGGGATGACGACCATCGCCGGATACAGATAGGCGGCGTCGGGATTTAGCACGAGATAAACGGCTATTGCGATCGAAATTGCCAGCAGCCCGAGGTTGACGAAGTTCTGCCCCTTGTAGGTGATAGGGCGTTGCGGCAGAACCTCTTGCAGCTTGCCTGCCGCCATGAGACTACCGGTGAAGGTCAGCGAACCGAGGATGACCTCCAGCGACAGCACCGACATGACGAAGCGCGGAATGTGAGGCGAGCGCAGATAGAATTCGGCGGTGCCGACCAGAGTCACGCACAGCGCACCGAAAGCATGGCTAAGTGCTGTCCGTTGTGGGACGGCGGTCATCGCGACTTTGCCCAGCGGCACGCCAATGATCGAGCCCAGCACCAGCGCGATGGCGATCCAGCGAAAGCTGACGATCTCCTTGTAGAACAGCGTCCCCACAATCGCCAGCAACATGCCCACCTCGCCCGCCCACACACCGCGACGGGCGGTCGCCGGCGAACTGAGCCACTTCAGCGAAAGAATGAAGAGCACGGTGGCGATGAGGTAAGAAATTTCGATGATGTACTGCGAACCGCCCATTGGGGTCATGGTTTGGGATTCCGACTCGCTTTGAACATCTTCAGCATCCGGTCCGTGATGAGAAACCCGCCAACTACGTTACTGGTGGCGGCAACAATGGCGATGGTGCCCAGGATGGTGGACAGTTTCGTCTCCTGCTTGCCCGCCAGAATGATGGCGCCCACCACGGCAATGGCGTCCAGGGCGTTGGTCAGCGACATCAGCGGGGTGTGAAGCAGCGGCGAAACCCGCCGGATCACCTCAAACCCGATGAATGCCGCCAGTATGAAGACATACAGGCTGGGTATCAGATCCGCCTTCATGGTCAGGTCGTCTCCTTCGATGCGGCAACCAGGGCAGGCAGCGAGTAGAACTCGCGCACCCGCGAATTCACGATCTCGCCGTCCCTGGTCACCAGAGTGCTGCGCACGATCTCGTCCTCAAGATTCAATTGCAACCGGCCGTCCTTCACCATGTGGAGCAGGAAGTTGGCCAGGTTCCGGCTGTACATCTGGCTGGCATGGTAGGGCACCGTGCTGGCGAGATTGATGCCGCCCATAACGGTAACGCCGTGATGCACTACCTGCTCGCCCGTACGGGTGAGTTCGCAGTTGCCGCCGCGTTCTGCCGCCAGGTCGACGATCACCGATCCGGGAGCCATGCCCTCGACCTGCTCTTTGGTCACCAGGGTGGGCGACTTTTTGCCGGGGATCACAGCCGCGGTGATCACCACGTCACTTTCGGCAACCACGCGGCCCAGCAATTCGCGCTGCTTCTGATAGAACGACTCGTCCTGTGCCTTGGCGTACCCGCCCGCGTCCTGAGCATCCTGGGCCTCGATGGGCAACTCGACGAAGCGGCCTCCGAGGCTCTGTACCTGCTCCTTCACCGCGGGGCGCAAGTCATAAGCTGAGACCACCGCTCCCAGACGCTTGGCGGTGGCGATGGCCTGCAGTCCGGCAACGCCGCATCCGACGATGAAAACCCGCGCCGGGGTTATCGTTCCAGCCGCCGTGGTCAGCATGGGGAAGATCTTTGGCAGGGCATCGGCGGCGATCAGAACCGCCTTGTAGCCGCAGATCGTACCCATGGAAGACAGCGCGTCCATGTTCTGGGCACGCGTAGTGCGGGGCATGAGCTCAACCGAGAAAGCGGTCACGCCAGTTGCTGCCAGCTCGCGGACCGTGTTGACGTCGCCCAGCGGCCGCAGAAATCCGATGAGCGACTGGCCTTTCCGCATTAGCGGCAGATCGGCCTTACCGGTTCGGTCATTCGATCCGTGAGCCAGAACTTGCAGGAGGATGTCGGCGGAAACGAATACCTCAGGGCGCTGGGGCAGAATCTTTGCGCCCTTGTTGACGTACTCCGCGTCCGGATAGCCTGCCTCTTCGCCTGCCCGGGCCTCCACCACCACTTCCAACCCCGCTTTGGCCAGCTTGGGGATTTCTGCAGGCACGAGCGCGACGCGCCGTTCCCCTGGAAAGATTTCGCGCGGCACACCGACGATCATGAAGATTTCTCCCGGGTTCGGTACCGTAATCCGGAAAACCAGAATTACCCAAACCCGTCATTCTACTTGGCTCGCGCAGAATGTCCATCGGAAGGTCGGAGGAGGCACCTCCTCGGGCACGAGGGCAGATGGAGAATCCAGACCGGACTTACATCTGGGGAAGCGGTCCCAAATTGGTCGCAGGTACCGAGACCTCAATTCCGGCGGGTGCGCGAGGGCAGTGCGAAAGCGTGTTCACCGTACACCCTAGACAGGCATCCTGTTCCAGGATATTGCCTTAGATGGGAACCAGATTTGCCGTTACAGGGTCACACACATGCAAACCATTGCACACGGTCGGGAATCATCGGCTTAATTTTCAACGAGATACGATGGCCCCGGAATTGCTTTAGTGACCGTGCGTGCTTAGCTAGCGTGCGCCAGGTTGGGTTCGTGTCTCCACTTCGTAAGGGAGTCCCCCACCTGTAAGACTTGCGACGCGAGAGGAAAATCACAAATGGCCAAGAAGACCCTCATTATTCTGACGCTGGTGGTAGGCCTGTTGTTGCCTGCCGCTGTATTTGCTGACACAGCCGCCTGGGAATGGACTACTACAGGCATCGACTTCACCAACGGTAACTGGACCTTTGGACAGGTATTCACGGTGGGAAGCCAGAACATCACGGTCGACTTCCTCGGCTACTTCAATGACGGCACGATGGCGGACAGCCATCCGGTTAGCATCTGGGACGCCAACGGCGGACCCAATCGCCTCCTCCACTATCACCAAGGCTTCCGGGTTCACGACCGCCCACTTCCTGTACAACATGATCTCCCCGGTCACCCTGCTTGCGGGGCAGACCTATGAGATCACCGGCGTCAGCGGCATAGACAACTATGCCTATGGCGACACTGGTTGGACTCTGTACGCGCCCGTAACATACTTGGGCTACAACTATTGCCTGGGTTGCGGTGACGTATTCACTGGCCTCGCCACCACCGACTTGGGCATTGGCGATGCTTTCTGGGGTCCGAACTTCGGCTGGACGACTGGCCAGACCACCACTCCCGAGCCGGGCAGCCTTATGCTGCTGGGCACTGGCATCGTCGGCTTGGCCGGCATGCTGCGCCGCAAGCTCAACTTCTAAACAAAACTCAGTTCAACGCCCAAAGGCCGGAGCTCAGTGCTCCGGCCTTTTCTGCTGTCTGCGCGAACCTGAGAGGGCATTTTTCCTTATCACATACGCCTGTGATCTGTGCACTAGCCGCCATCGTCCTAAATCTCGTATTTTGGAGGTGCGAGGGCAAGGGAGTTGTGTGTCTTCGCCCTTTTCCGCCCAGTGCGGAACCGGATAGAGGTAGAGGCTCTTTGAAATTCAGCCATGGACTCCTTCCGGCGTGTTAACCTTGGCGCTAATAGAGGTTCCGCCCGATCTGGAGAGAATCGCGGCTAAGTCCTTGGGGCTCAAGATTTTGACCTTTAACTCCAACGGAATCAAGATTTTGCACGGATCGCCGCAAAATCTTGATCTCATTGGGTTTACAGGTAAAATCTTGAGCCGCAGAGACTTACAGGCGAAGAAATCCGGCTAAGTCATTGATAAATGCCAGATTTTCCCCAATCCGAGGAGGAGAGGGGGAGGGGGGTACCCAGATTAACCGCAATGGGCTCGAGAGACCTGCGCGCCGCGGGATTCACGCGAATGTACTACTTAGTAAACAGTCACCTGAGTCGGCTCTCAAGTCGGCGGGCCAGGATCGGGTAGATCTGCTCTACAAGTCATGTCTTACAAAATGTAGCGCGACAAGTCCTGGTCCTTCACGATGTCGGTGAGCGAGTTGCGCACGTAGTCGGCATCGATGGTGACGTTCTTCTCCTTCAGGTCAGGAGCATCGAAGCTGGTCTTGTCGAGCACCCGCTCCATAATGGTGTGCAGTCGGCGCGCTCCGATATTTTCCGTACCCTCATTCACCTTGAAGGCGAAGTTAGCGACTTCGGCGAGTGCCTCGGTGGTGAACTCCAGCTTGACGCCTTCGGTCTCCAGCAGCGCGATGTACTGCTTGGTGAGCGACGATTTGGGCTCAGTAAGAATCTTGATGAAGTCCTCGACCGTCAGCGATTGCAGTTCTACACGGATCGGAAAGCGGCCTTGCAGCTCGGGAATCAGGTCGCTTGGCTTCGAAACGTGGAAAGCGCCGGCGGCGATGAACAGAATGTGATCGGTGCGCACCATGCCATAGCGCGTGTTGACCGTCGTGCCTTCGACGATGGGCAGGATGTCGCGCTGCACGCCTTCGCGCGAAACGTCTGGTCCATGACCGCCTTCGCGCCCCGCGATCTTGTCGATCTCGTCGAGGAAGATGATGCCCGAGTTCTCCACCCGCTCGACGGCGATGCGCTGCACCTGGTCCATGTCGACCAGGCGCTGCTCTTCTTCCTGGATGAGATACTCGAAGGCCTCGCTGACCTTCATCTTCCGCTTCTTGGTGCGCGAGCCGAAGATGTTGGGCAACATGTCCTTCATGTTGACGTCCATCTCTTCCACGCCCTGATTGGTGATGATCTCGAACGCCGGCATCGACTTCTCGCGGACGTCTAGCTCCACGATGCGTTCGTCGAGCTTGCCTTCGCGCAACTGCTGGCGGAACTTCTCTCGGGTCCGCGATCCGGGCTCCCCGGCCAGCAGAGGCTCGTTGCCGATGTTGAAGCCGATTGGCTGATCGCTGGCTGCCGGGCGCGACTGTACCTGTGTCGGCATTGAGGGCAGCAGCAGGTCGAGCAGACGCTCTTCGGCATTCAGTTCGGCCTTGTCCGCGACGTCTTCGAGTTTTTCCTCGCGCACCATGTCGATGGCGATCTCGACCAGGTCGCGGATCATGGACTCGACGTCGCGTCCCACGTAGCCGACCTCGGTAAACTTCGAGGCTTCGACCTTCATGAACGGCGAGTTAGCCAGCTTGGCCAGGCGGCGCGCGATTTCGGTTTTGCCCACACCGGTCGGACCCATCATGATGATGTTCTTGGGAATGACTTCTTCGGCGAGCTCAGGGTTCAGCTTCTGGCGGCGCATGCGATTGCGCAGTGCAATCGCCACCGCGCGCTTGGCGTCATGCTGCCCAACCACATACTTGTCGAGCTCGCGCACGATTTCGCGCGGTGTCAGTTCGTCCAGTGCTACGTGTTCGTCATCCGCGGTTGCGGGAAGATAAATAGCCAATGAAATGTACCTCAAGAACCAGTTGTCAGTTGTCGGTGGTCAGTGTCAGTCGTCAGCGACCAAATCATTCTGTTTAGCCAGAATTGTCATCCCGAACCCATTCGTGGGTGAGGGATCTGCGGTTCAGATTCCTGGCAGTCGGCTGCGAAGTGCCTTCCGCATCCCAGCTTGTCATCACGAACGGCCTTCGGCCGTGAGGGATCTGCTTTTCTTAAGGGTGCCAGCCAATGCATGAAACAGCAGATTCCTCGCTTCGCTCGTAATGACAATTCTAGAAACGAACGCCTTCCGAATTGGCACTCACCTCAGGACTGACAACCGATCACTAGCCACTGACCACTGTCCTTACAACTCTTCAATCGTGACTTGATCGTTCGTGTATATGCAAATCTTGCCGGCGATCTTCATCGCCTCCTCCGCGATTCTACGCGGCTCCAGATCTGTGTGCTCGAATAATGCGGTCGCCGCTGCCGTGGCATACGGGCCTCCGCTGCCGATGGAGGCGATACCGGTGTCCGGCTCAATCACGTCGCCCTGGCCACTGATCAGGAATGTTTGGTTGGCGTCGGCCACCAGCAGCAGGGCTTCCAGTGAGCGCAGCATCTTGTCGGTTCGCCAGTCTTTGGCGAGCTCGACGGCGGCGCGGCCCAGGTTGCCGTGATACTGCTCCAGCTTGGATTCGAAGCGCGCAAACAGGGAAAACGCATCAGCCGTGGAACCGGCAAACCCGGCGAGAATTTTGTCCTGGTACAGTCGGCGGATCTTGCGGGCCGAGTGCTTAATGACGCCTTCGCCGAGGGTGACCTGGCCATCTCCGGCCATCACGACCTTCCCATCTCGGCGAACGCAAAGAACAGTAGTAGAGCGGATCAAACGCTTAGTGGCCATGAACTGACTCGATTATAGCAGGCAGAGTACGAGGGCGGCCCAAAAGTTGAGTGGAAGAGACTCAAGTCTTCACCAGAAATCGTCCTTACAGCTTCGGGACCCTGCTCCATCTTCGTCTCTTCTCTTGCTATGCCTTCGCGCTCTTGTGCGCCTTGGCGTCCAACTCGTCGAGCAGGTCGTCGATCCGCGCTTCGAGGATGTTCCGAATAGACAGAATGCCGAGCACCTTGCCGGCGTCGTCCACGATCGGCATATGGCGATAATGCTGCTCGATCATGACCTGCAGCGCCTCCCCGGCCGTGGTTTCTTCGGTTGCCATCTCCACCATGGGACTCATCAGCTCGCGTACCGGGGTTGCCTCGGGATCGCGTCCGCTGAGCGCGAACTTCGCCAGCACATCGCGCTCAGTAAACATGCCGGCCACGATGCCCTGCTCGTCGATGACGGCCACCGCGCCCACGCTTCGCTCGAGCATCAATTGGATCGCCTCCTGCACCGTCGCCTGTACCGAAACCGTTGCCGGGCCCTCATCGCACCACTTCAAAATGCTCATGACCATAAAATTCCCTTTGATATAGATGAATTGCGAGATTATGTTGCTGTGCGACGCGAGTCAAGCGGGAACGCCAGGGTTGAACCTCGCCGGGAGAGCTCCTGCCACCCGCGGTGTGCCAGAGCCGTAGCCGGGACAGGCGTCTTTATCCGCAATGTGAGCCAGTTTGCTGAACTCCCAGCCCTCTCGGCTTCATCTAAGTGTTTTGGCAAGTTTCGGCGGAACTCAGCTTGTCAAGTTGGAAATCGGTGGAACACGCATCCAGTTCGTGCTGGCTGAATTCAGAGGAAAGTATGAAAAAGAACGCATTATGCAAAATTTCTCTCTCAGTTGCAGTTCTCGTCTCTTTGCTCGTGGTCTCGGCCTGCTTCGCGCAAGATAAAAGTAATCCGGAAAGCGCGCCTCCGCCCAAGGCTCCGTTCACCGACTATCGATACGAGAAGCCGGGCACGATGCGGAAGATCACTGTTGCCGACCTGCCCGCGCCCTACGCGACCAAGTCAGCCACCAATGGCCCGAGACTGATCGACCGTCCCGCGAACGCGATGCCGGTGGCGCCCGAAGGCTTCAAGGTCCAACTCTACGCCACTGGCCTGGAGGAGCCGCGCAAGATCCTCGCTGCGCCGAATGGCGATTTCTTCCTGGTGGAGAGCGGCAAAGGAGATATCAAGGTCTTTCGCGGAATTACCGCCGACGGCAAACCTCAGCAATCGGAAACCTTCGTGACCGGCCTGACACGTCCTTATGGGCTGGCGTTTTATCCTCCCGGTCCGGATCCAAAATATCTTTACGTCGGTAACACCGATTCCATCGTGCGCTTCACCTATCACAACGGCGACCTGAAGGCGACGGGCAAGTCCGAGCACATCGCCGATCTTCCTCACGGTGGAGGACACTGGACGCGCGACCTGGTTTTCTCCCCCGATGGCAAGCAACTGTTCGTGGGTGTGGGCTCGTCTTCGAATGTGGATGATCCCGATACTCATCCCGAGGAGAAGAATCGCGCCAATATCCAGGTGATGAGCCCCGATGGCTCGGACCGGAGGGTCTACGCTTCCGGGATTCGCAATGCCGGCGGCGGATTGGCCATCAGCCCGAAGACTGGCGAGCTGTGGTGTTCGGTCAATGAGCGCGACCAACTGGGCGACAACCTTGTCCCGGATTACATTACACATGTGCAGGATGGCGGCTTCTACGGCTGGCCGTATTACTACATGGGCGGCAACCCCGATCCCCGGCTGAAGGGAAAACATCCGGAGCTGAAGGACAAGACGATCGTGCCCGACGTGCTGATCCAGGCGCACAACGCCTCGCTCGAGCTCACGTTTTATGAGGGCAAAACATTTCCCGAGAAGTACCGAGGCGACATCTTTTCCTCGCAGCACGGTTCGTGGAATCGATCCGTTCGCAACGGTTACGAAGTGATTCGCGTTCCGGTAGACAAACAGACCGGCAAGGCCACTGGCGAGTATGAGGACTTCGTCACCGGATTCGTAACGCCCAAGGGCGAAGTGTGGGGACGTCCGGTGGGCGTGACCGTTGCGCCGGATGGATCGCTGCTCATCACGGACGATGGCTCGAACTCAATCTGGCGAGTGAGCTATGTGGGCAAGTAGGCAAGGCCGCCGGCCCCTCCACGATTACGCTGCCGGCTGTTCGGCTTCGCCGCCTTCGGGTCCGTAGAAGAATACCCAGGTAGCGAAGTCGTCGCTGAAATCGACGAAGCGATGCTCCTCCCCGGCAGCGACAAACAGCATGTCCCCCGGGCCAAAAGCGACCTCCATTCCGTTTCGGAAGAAGCGTCCGGAGCCGCTGGCCACCACGTAGAGCTCGTCGCGGGTGTGGGGGTGCTGGGGATCGGTGCCGCGCGGCGCATAAAGCTTGACCTCCAACGAGCCGTGACGGAACAGTTCGATGGAGCGCTCGCCATTCGGTCCGGGTAATTGATCAAGTCCCGTCAAAGCTCTTAGATAGCCGGGGACAATTTTGCCTTCGATTTTCATTTTGCCGTCTCTGCCGCTTACTCGATCGCGGCTGGTTGTTTTGGTTTCCAAACTCCGAGGATGATTCCCATCAGGATGCACCCCACGAACGGGCATCCCGCGGCAATCACCATGAAGGATCGGGGTCGTACTTCGAACGCCATTTCGGTGACCAGAGCCAGGGCGGCTACCAGACCGACAAGGATTCCTACGCGAATGCCACGGAACAGGCCCGCCCTCTCGTGGGCGCTAAGCAACCGTGCGATCACATACGCGATCACGAAATTGCACACCAGGGCGATGATGTACGGCCAGAAGTCGGGATGAGCTGTGTAGTGTTCCAGTTCCTCCTGCGACATGCGGGTGCCGGCCTGCCAGGGCGTTTTGAAGATAGTGAACCACGCAGCTTGCAGCAACCAATCCGCGATGCCAGCCAGCAGGATGGCACTCCAGTTCACACGCATGCTTCCTCCGGGGAGTTCCCGCGTGAAGATACCCGTTTCCCCAGCAATGTGCAATCAAACTTTAGACCTGCCGTTCTCCTGCAACTCAACGCACATGGCGATCACCTCCTGCGGAGTACATCCGCGCTCACGGAGAGCGCGCAAGCTGAGCGAGTCGTGACGCTTGGCCAGCCTGACGCCCGATGAGTCGCGCAGCAGGTCGCAATGGTAGTAGCCGGGGACCGGCAGTCGCAGTGCGCGAATGAGCACCAGCTGGCGCGCCGTTGATTTCAGCAGGTCGGCGCCACGGACTATCTCCGTGATCTGCATGGCGGCATCATCGGCTACGACGGCCAACTGATAGGCGGGAACACCGTCGCGCCGCCACACCACGAAGTCGCCGAAGTCCGCTCCGGCAGTGTAGGTTTGCGGACCCTGATTCTGATCGTCGAAGGCGATGGCTTCACCGTCCGGGACGAGAAATCGCCAGTTCACCCCTGCCGGCGAGGTATGCTGCATGGCCTCACCGATCTTATGGCGGCAGCGGCCCGGATATCTCCGCTCATCATCATCCTCGTTCGGAGCTGCAGCAGCCATGGCAAGGTCCTTGCGCGAACAGGTGCATGGGTAGATATGACCACCGTCGCGCAGCCTGCGCCATGCCGCTAGGTAGAACTCACGCCGCTGGCTTTGCTCATAGGGAGCGAACGGGCCGCCGACGTCAGGGCCTTCTTGCCATTCAATGCCCAGCCAGTGCAAGTCCTCCACCATCGCTCTGGCAAACTCCGCTAGCGAGCGCTGCGGGTCGAGATCTTCGCTCCGAAACAACAGAGAGCCATGATGTTGAAGCGCGCGTTGATAGGCCGTCCAGAAGGTCGCCGCATGTCCGAGATGCAGCAATCCCGTCGGAGAAGGAGCGACCCTTCCCCGATACGGTGCGTCTGGCATGCTCGGAAAAGCTTGCATCACTTGCATTGTAAAGGCGCGAGGAGCGACTTTCAGGCGGGCAAAGCCCAATTCCGAGGTCGCTAGAAATTGTCTATCCGTCAAGTCGCGAGGTCAGCTAGCATCTCTGAATCAGGAGAGCATCGTGAAACCCACTGCCAAGCCTGCCGCGGCTGAATCGCCTGCCAAGCAAATCGCGGGCTTCCTCGCCAAGTTCGATCCAGCCATGGCGAAGTTAATCACGTCGGCCAGGCAAGCACTGCGCAAGCGGTTCCCCACCGCCGTCGAGCTGGTGTATGACAACTACAATTTTCTCGTTTTCGGATTTTGCGCGACCGAGCGCGCCTCCGATTGCCATCCTCTCCTTGACAGCCAACGCCAAGGGAATCGGCCTGTGTTTCCTTTATGGCAAGGGCTTGCCCGATCCGGCATAAGATCCTGCATGGGCAGTGGGAATCAGACTCGCTTCATTCGGCTTGGAGAGTGCAAAGACCCTGGCCAAACCCGAAGTCGAGGCGCTGATCCGCGCAGCCATCGCGCAGGCGAAGACCCCGCTGCCTAAGAGCGGGCGTGGCTACACGGTGATTCGTTCGGTGTCGGTGAAACAGCGGCCGCGCAGATTGGCGTCAAAATAGCCGCCATCAGTTCGCTATTCGCTGCTGCGGCACCGTCGGTCTGACGCGACCAGCAGTCCAACGGAACAATTCCTCCGCCGCAACCGTACCAACCGCCTGGAACGAATCCCTCCGAAAGAGAGCTCCTCATGAAAAGCTTCTTTGCCCGTCCTATGGCCTTGTTGCTCTTGCTGGCATTCACCGCCGCCTCCGCCAGTGCCCAGGCTCCACCCAACAAGGCAGAGCAGGATCAGCTCTTCCACACCATCGAGTCGCTGGATGCCCAGCTCTTCACCGCCTACAACACCTGCGACATGCCGAAATTCGATTCCCTTATCGCGGAAGACGTCGAGTTCTATCACGATCAGGGCGGCATAACGCTGGGCCGGAAAGATCTTAGTGACGCCATCAGTAAGAACGTCTGCCACAAGGTCCATCGCGAACTGGTGAAGGGGACGCTCGAGGTCTATCCCATGAAGAGACAATGGGGTGCTCTATGGTGCAGTCGAGATCGGCGTCCATCGTTTCACCAATCCCAACACGCCGCAGGACGTAGGCGGCGAAGCCAAGTTCGTGCACCTTTGGCTGTACAAGAACGGCGCTTGGAAGGTCAGCCGCGTGATCAGCTATGACCATCACTCGCTGAGCAAATAAGGTCTGGCTCGGCTACCCTTCGAGGATCGATTCGATACGCTTGTCGGGAATGAACCACATCAGGGCGACCGCGACGTAGAGCACCAGCGCGATCCAGGGGCGCACGAACGACAGCGGAATCGCGACCAGATAAGTCGAAATCGATAGCTTGCCCTTCGAGTCTTCGCCCACCGCGAGGGCAAGCTTGGAGCGCGAGCCGTTGACGCGAATGAGCGTGCGCTCCAGGCCCATGTAGGCAAAGCCCATCATGACCAGCACCACGCCATAGGCGGCGGTCGGCGTGGCCGTGAAATGCGCTTGATCCATCCAGCGAATGACAAACGGAATGAGCGACATCCAGAAGAGCAGAAACAGATTCGCCCACAAGACCTTGCCATCGACCCGCTCGGTCGCTTGCAACATGTGGTGATGGTTATTCCACACCAGCCCGACGTTGATATAGCTGAGCGCGTAGGCCAGAAATACCGGCACACTGCCCCGCAGCGCTTCCAGACTGCCGCCTTCCGGGACCTTCATCTCCAGCACCATGATGGTGATGATGATGGCGATCACGCCGTCGGTGAACGCTTCCAGCCGTCCCTTACCCATTCTGTCTCCTCCTGACCACAGGGGCCGGTCTCGATTCGTGGAATTCGTAGCATTATCATCAGGCGCCTCGAAACACACAAGGAGGAGCCCTTCGAGTGCGACTCCGCCTCGTCCGACGGATATCTTGTCACGGGCGTCGGTGACATGCGTCCTTCGCCGATTCGCACGGGGCCTCGTAAAATCCCGGCCAGGATGCGAGAGGAGTGGTGTGCCTGAACGACCTGTGGGTTCGGGAAGCGTGCAAGGGTCGTCGCTGATCGAAGTCGCTCTGTTTTCGGAACTGGGAGCGTGAGCCGAAAGAGATTAGTTAAATCTATTATTGTCAATATTTTACGTGTAAGTCGTTTGTTTGGAATATTTTGGCGGGAATTTTTCGCTAAGTTGTTGATTTTAGGTAGCGGTGAGAGGGGGAGGGCACCTCTATTTTGGCAAGCGGTTATGATCCTATTGGCAAGCGGATGGCCTCGTCAGCCGCTTCGGGGGTGCATGAGTTGAAGATCTTTGCATTGAAGTTTTGGTATTCCGTACTGCTCTTTTGCGCCGCGTTCCTGGTTGTGGGGGTTGTCGGGCCTTCAACCTTTGGCGCTCAGAAAACGCCCGACAACCCTCCCCCCAACCCTCAAGGTACAACTTTGAACGGCTACCAGCCAAAGTGGTGGAAGCAGGCGGTGGTTTACCAGGTCTATCCCCGCTCCTTCAAGGACTCGAACGGCGATGGGATCGGCGACCTCAAGGGCATTACCTCGGAGCTGGACTACATCCAGGGTCTTGGCGTGAACGTGGTGTGGCTGAGCCCGCATTACGACTCGCCCAACGCCGACAACGGCTACGACATCCGCGACTATCGCAAGGTGATGGCAGAATTCGGCACCATGGCCGACTTCGACGAGCTGCTCAAGGGCATCAAGCAGCGAAACATGAAGCTGATCCTGGACCTGGTGGTAAACCACACCAGCGACGAGCACCGGTGGTTCGTCGAGAGTCGCAAGTCAAAGGACAATCCCTACCGCGAATACTACATCTGGCGACCCGCCAGGGACGGTAGTTATCCGAACAACTGGACTTCGTTCTTCTCGGGATCGGCCTGGAAGCTCGATCCCACCACCAACGAATACTACTTGCATCTTTTCGCCGAAAAACAGCCCGACCTCAACTGGGACAATCCCAAGGTTCGCCAGGAAGTCTATGACCTGATGAAGTTCTGGCTGGACAAGGGCGTCGACGGCTTCCGCATGGACGTGATTCCCTTTATCTCCAAGCGCGAGGGCTTGCCCGATCTGCCTCCTGAGTACCTCAGCAAGCCGCAGTATTTTTACGCCATGGGCCCGCACTTGCACGAGTACCTGCAGGAGATGAATCGCGATGTGCTGTCGAAGTACGACGTGATGACGGTTGGCGAAGCCTTCGGCGTCACGGCGGAGCAGACCCCTTCACTGGTGGATGAGCGGCGCCACGAGCTCGACATGATCTTCAACTTTGATGCCGTCCGCATCAATCGCGACGGCGCCAGGTGGAAGCCGTGGACCCTGCCCGAGCTGAAGGCCATCTACGATCGCCAGGACAAGGAACTCGATGTGCATAGCTGGGGCACGGTGTTTCTTTCCAATCACGACAATCCTCGCGTAGTGTCGGCTTTCGGCGATGATTCGGCGCCTTACCGCGTCCCTTCAGCCAAGCTGCTGGCTACCATGCTGCTGACGATGAAGGGCACGCCGTTCATCTATCAGGGCGATGAGCTGGGGATGACGAACTATCCTTTCAAGCGCATTGAGGACTTCGACGATATCGAGGTCAAGAACGCGTGGAAGGCCCGAGGCGTCACTGACAAGGCGAGTGACGAGGCCTTCCTTGCAAACCTGCGCAAGGTGAGCCGCGACAACTCGCGGACCCCGATGCAGTGGGACAATTCCGCGAACGGCGGCTTCACCTCCGGCCCTAAGCCCTGGCTCGCCGTGAATCCGAATTACTTGGAGATTAATGCTAAGCAGGAGCTGGGCGATCCGAACTCGGTCTACGCTTACTTCGCCGAGATGACCGCGCTGCGACGCAAGACGCTCGCGCTGGTGTACGGCGACTACAGGGACATCGATCCACAGAATCCGAAGATCTTTGCTTACACACGAACTTTGGACAAGGGTCAGTACCTCATCGTATTGAACTTCTCCGAATCTGCCGTCGATTACTCGCTGCCGAATGGAATCAAAGCTGGCGATCTTGTGATCTCAAATCTGGGCACCGCGGAGAAGCACACAACGTCGCTCAAGCTGAAGGGATGGGAGGCGAGAGTGTATAGACAGTAGCCTTATGCTGGAAGGAATGAATGAGATTCGCCAAGCAAGGTATCCGGTTGAGATTTGTCATCACGAGCGCAGCGAGGGATATGCTTCTTGCCTGGCTAGGAGAAAAGCAGATTCCTCTCGCCAAACCCGGGCGCTCGTAATGACAAGCAAGAGTGAGCCGGCGCTCGTAATGACAAGTAACTCTGCGTCGGCGCTCGTAATGAGAATTTCGTGGCGGGGCCCCGGAGCGGGTCTCGGCATCTCGGCTTATTGATTCACCGGAATCTTGATGATCTTCTTTTGAATTGCGTACGTCACCAGTTGCGCTTTGTTGTGGATGTCGAGCTTGCGCATCAGGTTGAACTTGTGGGCTTCGACGGTTTTCACACTTAGGCCCAGCAAAACGGCGATCTCTTTTACGGAGTTGCCTTCGGCGAGCAACTTAAGGATCTCGCGTTCGCGCGGCGTCAGCGTGGAAATGCGAGGACGCATCTTGGCATCGCGCACTCGCGCGCGGAAGTCCTCCACTAGCTTTCCGAGAACCTGCGAGCTGAGATACTTGCCGCCCTTGTAGACGTCGCGGACCGCGCTCACCAGTTGCTGTGCCGGAGTATCTTTCAGGACATAACCGGACGCGCCGACTTCGAGGCATTGCACGAGATAGTCCTCATCCTCGTACATGGTGAGGAACAGGATTTTGCTATCGGGGCGGTTTTTCTTGATATGACGAGCTGCTTCGAACGAAGAGAGCCCGGGCATGCCGATGTCCATCAGGATGACATCCGGACGAAGTTCACGTGCCTTTTCGACTGCATCTCCGGCTTCGGGCGACTCGCCCACAACTTCGAAATCGCTTTCGCTTTCCAGCAGGCGCCGTACGCCTTGCCGGAACAGCGTATGATCATCCACCAACAAACATCTGATTTTCGACATGTTTCACCTGGGTTCCATGGATCCTTGTTCCCATTCTCTTGCGGCTGGCCACGGACTCTACGCCCTCTGGGCTACTGCGTCCGAATTCCGCTCCAACGAAAGTCCCGAGTCACGAGGCAGGTCCGGCGACACAATGGGCGCAATTACTTCGATGCGCGTACCGTTGCCGCGGGAAGACGTTACTCGTATCTTTCCTCCGATTGTGCTGACGCGCTCTCGCATTCCGGCCAGCCCAAATGTCTGACGACCGGGATTCGGCTTGACCGCGATTCCGCCGCCATCGTCTTGAATCACCAGTCGCACCTGGTTGCCGTCGTTCTCGCGCTTCATCTCGATGTTCACGCTGGTCGCGTTGGCATGTTTGGCGACATTGTGCAGGGCCTCTTGAACGACCCGGTAAATCGCTGTCTCCAGCGCCGGCGGCAGGCGGCCGAACTCGGTGGACACCGTTACCCTTGCTTTTACGCCGCTGCTCTTCGCCAGGTCTTTGGCTTCCTTGCGAACTGCCGCGATGAGCCCAAGTTCCTGCAGCACAAGCGGCGAAAGGCGTCCGATAATCCGTCGAATTCCTTCGATGGTGCGGTCTACAACCTCCAGCGTCTCGCGGATCTTGGCTCGCGCCGAGCGTGTGCCCACGCTGCCTTCCAGCATTCCGAGATAAAGCCGGATGACCATGAGCGCCTGCCCGGTCTCATCGTGCAACTCACGGCTGATGCGCTTCCGCTCCTCCTCCTGTGCGCGCAGCAGGTGGCCGGACAGCTCGGCGATACGCATCTCGCGCTCGCGCAGAGCATCGGTCATGCCGGCACGGTCGATGGCCAGTGCCGAGCGGTCGGCGATCGCCTTCAGCAACTCGCGTTCTGTAGGCAGCCATTCACGTGGCCGGGAAAACCCAATCAACAAAACGCCAATGACGGATTCGCCGGCTTTCAGTGGTACGCCCCACAGGGCCTGCGCTTTGCCAATGATTCTGGAGTTCAGTACGCCGTGGGATGCGCTAAGATCGGGCAGAATTCCCGGCTCCCCCGTCTCGGCGATCGTGCCCGAGAAACCCTGGCCCATGGCGATCTCCAGCGTGGGATCGTTCAAATCGTCGCCAAAGCCCACTTGGGCTTGCACGCGCAACACTTGCTGTTCTGCGTCCTTCAGCAGGACCACGCCCAGCGTGGCGCTGAATGTGTGGGTCGCGACTTCCAGAACCCGTTCCAGCAAGGCGTTCAGATTTTTGGCCGAGAGTTCTGCGTCGAGCACCGAAAGCAGGGCTTCCGACTCCGTCTTGTGCGCGTCGAAGTAGGCACCGGAAACGGCAACAAAACTGGCCCAGGAAATAGTCTCCATAGCTGCCAGCGCCTCGGGCAGCCGTGAGGCCGGGAAGATCTTCTCGAGATAAGGGTCGATCAACTGCTGGTAAATCTCCAGCGAGCGCGCCACCGCACGGGAGGGAACTTTCAGCTTGGCCAGGCGCTGGCCGAAGTATTGAAGGCTTTGGTAGAAAGCCGTGAAGTTGGTCTGCGAGAAAATCGAGAAGCCGGTGCCGATGGTGAGCCGTTCCAATGCCGCCATGGCTCTTCCATCGAAGGTGAACTCGGCAAACATCGCCTGGCGCCAGGCGGCGGTAATTTCCGGAAAGTAAGGTCTGCAGGCTACGAGTGACCTCGACCACGACCTCCCGCGAGCTTTCCTTCATCGGCAGCAGAGGCGACATGAAACTCCTAACGGCACTAAAACTTGATGCGAAAGACCTTAGAACGGGATGGAATAACTATTTGGTAAATTCCTACGTTATAAATTTATTCGATCACAAAAACTGTACTTATTAGTAAATACTTTATGTGCGGCTAAGTTGCAAGAAACAACGAAAAGTCGTTTGCTCTCGGGCCCGAACTGCAGATAGAACGTCCCTCAACTGTGGCGACCCTGAATCCCATGTGGGGTGCAACGCATCTTTCAGACAACAAAGTCCTTTGTATCGAGGCTGAAAGTTTGAAGATTCTCATCCCGACTCCCTTGCGGCAGTACGCCGACAAGCAATCCGCTATCGAAATGCAGGCCCTCACGGTTGGCGACGCCCTGAAAGAGCTGACCTCGCGCCATGCAGATCTGCGTAAGCATCTCTATAACGACGAAGGGAAACTGCGCGCCTTTGTGAATCTGTATCTGAATGATGAGGACGTTCGCTACCTGCAGAATGAGCAGACACCGGTGAACGACAGTGACACCCTGTCAATTGTTCCTTCGATCGCAGGTGGAGGCCGCTGAGGATCGCTATGACTACCGTGGCCGAAAAACTCGATCAAGCTGCCACGCTGAATAACGAAGAAATCCTCCGCTATTCGCGCCACCTGATCATGCCTGAGGTAGGCATGGAAGGTCAGCTTAAGCTTAAGCAGGCCAAGGTGTTATGCATTGGCGCCGGAGGGCTGGGCTCACCCTTGGCGCTCTACCTGGCTGCAGCCGGCGTGGGCACGCTCGGCATCGTGGATTTCGACGTGGTGGACTTCACCAACCTTCAGCGGCAGATTCTGCATACGACCGAGAGCGTTGGGCAAAAAAAATTGGATTCTGCTGCCAACACGATCCGGGCGATCAACGACAACGTCGCAGTTCGCAAGTTTGATACGCGGCTTACCAGCGCCAATGCGCTGGAACTGTTTCGCGATTTCGACGTGATCGTCGATGGCACCGACAACTTCCCAACCCGCTATCTCGTCAATGACGCCTGCGTGCTGAGCGGCAAACCGAATGTCTACGGCTCCATCTTCCGCTTCGAAGGGCAGGCCAGCGTTTTTGCAACGAAGCAAGGTCCGTGCTATCGCTGCCTCTATCCTGAGCCGCCGCCGCCAGGGCTGGTGCCTTCCTGTGCCGAGGGTGGAGTATTGGGCATCCTGCCTGGATTGGTAGGCATTATCCAGGCGACCGAGACCATCAAACTGATTCTCGGTTCGGGTGAGCCACTCATTGGTCGCCTGCTGTTGGTCGACGCGCTGGCGATGCGTTTCCGCGAACTCAAGCTGCGGAAGAATCCTGATTGCCCGGTATGTGGAACTCATCCGACGGTGACGGAGTTGATTGACTACAATCAGTTCTGCGGGATTCGCGGAGAGGAGAGCGTAACCACCACCATGGCCGATATGACACCGGAAGATCTGAAGCGCCGTCTGGATGCCGGCGAAGACTTGTTCGTGCTTGATGTACGTGAGCCTCACGAGTACCAGATCAGCAACCTGGGCGGGTATCTGATCCCATTGAACGACCTGCCCAAACGCATGAACGAACTCGATTCAAGTCGGGAGATTGTTGTGCATTGCAAGATGGGTGGCCGCAGTGCCAAGGCTGTGGACTTTCTTCGCCAGTCCGGCTTTCACAAGGTGTATAACCTGGCCGGCGGCATTAACGCGTGGGCAGAGCGGGTCGATCCCAAGATGCCGAAATACTGAAGGACAGCCTGGAACGCAATTGGCCCGTGCTAAAATTCCTCCAGATTTACTCGCGAGAGAAGTGCCATTTTGATCGAGATAGCGCCGTCCATCCTGTCGGCCGATTTCGCCCACCTGGCGGATGACGCGCAAGCCGCCATTCGAGGCGGCGCCAGGATCCTCCATGTGGATGTGATGGATGGACACTTCGTACCCAATATCACCATTGGGCCGGCCGTAGTCGCCTCGCTGCGCAAGGCCGTCGACGTCACTCTGGACTGCCATCTCATGATTGAGCACCCGGACGAGTTCATTCCGGCTTTTGTTGATGCCGGGGCGAACTGGATCTCGGTGCACCAGGAAGCCACCCGTCACCTCAACCGCTCATTGGAACTCATTCGAAGCCTTGGGGCCGGGGTCGGTGTGGTTCTCAATCCCGCAACCCCGGTGCAGACTCTCGGGGAAGTGCTCGACATCGTCGACCATGTGCTCATCATGTCGGTGAATCCCGGCTTCGGGGGACAGAAGTTTATCCCTGGAGCCCTCGAGAAGGTCCGCAAGCTGGCCACCATGCGCGCTGCCAAGGGGCTGGACTTCCGAATCGAGATCGACGGCGGCATTTCGCTGGAGACGGTTGGCCCGGCGGTACGTGCCGGAGTGCAAATCCTGGTGGCTGGCAGTCATGTTTTCGGGCACGGTGATCCCGCCCGCAACGTCGAAGCCCTGCAAAGGGCAGGCGAGGAAGCTTTGTTGCAGCGGGCGTAACTTCTGGTCGGCGATTACAATAGTGCCAACGGCACGTCCTTCTCTGGCGTGCCGGGTTTAGACAGAAGCAGATATCCCATAGGTGGTGGTTCAAGGATGTATCGTCGCGTTCTTATAGCGGTCCTCATAGGTACGGTGCTGCTGGTCGTCGGCTGCTCCAACAAAAAGGTGCAAAACCCGATCGCCAACATCAACTCCAAGCAGCCTGACAAGGTGTTGTACGACCGGGCGATGGACGCGATGAAGCACGGCAAGTACGACGTTGCCCGGCTCAGCCTCCAGACCCTGATCAACACCTATCCTGACTCGGAGTACGTGGCGCGAGCCAAGCTGGCGATCGGGGATTCGTGGTACGCCGAAGGCGGATCGGCGGCCATGGCCCAGGCGGAGAGCGAGTACAAGGACTTCCAGACGTTTTTCCCCAACATGCCCGAGGCGGCGGAGGCCCAGTTAAAGATCGCCAACATCCACTTTCGTGAGATGGAGAAACCCGATCGCGATTACACCCATGCCAAACGGGCAGAAGAAGAGTACCGCCAGCTCATCATGCAGTATCCCGACAGCAAACTGGTGCCAGAGGCCAAACAGCGGCTGATCCAGGTGCAGGAAGTGCTGGCTGAGCGCGAGTACCTGATTGGGCATTTCTACTACCTCCGCGAGAGCTGGCCGGCGGCCATTGCCCGCCTGAAATCGGTGACCGACACCTATCCGCTGTACAGCGGAGCCGATCAGGCGCTGTACGAATTGGGCGGTGCCTACGAGAGAGAGATCGAATTGTTGCGCAACTCAAAGCTGCCGGAAGCCGCCAAGGGCACAATGATCAAGCAGTACACAAATGATGCAGCTGCGGCTTACGATCGAATCGTAACCCGGTACCCTATGGAGGAGCGGGCCCAGGACGCAAAGAAGCGGTTGCAGGCGCTGAACCGACCCGTTCCCACGGCGACTCCCGAAGCGATCGCGCAGAATAAGGCTGAGATAGCGAGCCGGGGTTCCCTGGGGTTCACCAGCAAGGTCATGGAGAACTTCAAGCACGGACCTGACTTGTCGGAAGCGACCAAGGTCGGTGAACCCACGCTGGTTGATCCCAAGCAGGCCAGCGCGCCCGAAATGGTACGGTCGTTCACCAGCGATGTTCGCGGCGCTTTGGGCATCAGCACGACCTCGTCCGGTGTCGAGAAGATTTCCGGCCCGGTTAGCACCGAGAACGCTCCTGTTCCCCGTTCGGAGGCGGCGCCGGGCTCAACGGACACCGGCAATGCCGAGGCTTCGGGAACTCCGGCTGCAGCGGCCCCCGCAAGTGCTGGAGGACCGGTCAGTGGTGACCCCGCCACGGGCACAGCCAACAATGACGCCGCCTCCGAAATGAAGAACGACTTGACGCCGGCGGCGGCAACACCTCCGCCGGGCAGCACCGCCCCGGTGGCGCCTGCCCAGGTGAACGATGCCGCGCCTGCCCCGACGGGCAGTTCCAGCACGACCGGCAGTAGTTCGCAGCCGGCAGCCTCGTCAGGCAACGGGACCCAAACCAGCGCCCCACCTGCCGACCCTGATACCGAGAGCTCATCCAAGAAAAAGAAGAAGCACCACCTCTTTCCGTTCTAGTGGAGTACGCAGTTTGTCACGGGACGGCGCGGCCCGGCTGCGCCGTCCTGGTATGGAAGGTCGGTCCTTGCGAGCGATCCGACCATTCTCTGCGTTGCCGCCTTCGGCTTTCTCTTTAGCGGGGAACTACGTTCCAGAGTCTTGAAGTCGCTGACGGCTGGCAGCTCTTCCTTGTAATATCGAAGTCTGGATCTCATCTGGTGATCGGACAGCGATGCCTCACGACCTTTCTAAGGCTTACGACCCAAGCTCCATCGAAACTCGATGGGCGGAGTACTGGGTGCGAGAGAAGCTCTTCCACGTAGACACGCCGTCTGCGGATTCGAAGCAACCGGTGTTCACCCTCACGCTGCCTCCGCCCAACGTCACCGGACGTCTGCACATGGGCCACATGCTCAATCAGACGGAAATGGACATCATCGTCCGCTGGCACCGTATGCGCGGCTTCTTGACCCTCTGGCTGCCCGGAACCGATCACGCCGGCATCGCTACCCAGATGATGGTGGAGCGCCAGTTGGCCGCCGAGGGCATCAACCGTCGCGACATGCCGCGCGAAGCCTTCATTGAGCGGGTTTGGGAATGGCGAAAGCTGTACGGTGGGGCGATTCTCGAGCAGATGAAACGCCTCGGTGCGTCGGTGGACTGGTCGCGCGAGTTCTTCACCATGAGCGACGAGCTCTCGCTGGCGGTTCGCGAAGCGTTCGTGCGGCTGTACGAAGAAGGGCTCATCTATCGCGGCAAATACATCGTGAACTGGTGTCCACGCTGTGTGACCGCCGTGTCGGACCTCGAAGTGGTGCACGATGAAACTCAGGGCAAGCTGTATGAGATCCGCTACCCCGTCGTGGGGCATCCGGACCAGTTCATCGTGGTAGCGACCACCCGCCCGGAGACTATGCTGGGCGACACCGCCGTGGCGGTTCATTCGGGAGATGAGCGCTATCGGCACCTGCATGGCGGCAAAGTCCTGCTGCCGCTCATGAATCGGGAGATCCCGATCATCACCGACGATATTCTCGCCAATCCGGAGTTCGGAACCGGCGCGGTTAAGGTGACACCTTCGCACGATCCCAACGATTTCGAGGCTGGGTTGCGCAACGATCTGCCGCAAATCGACGTGATGAACGAACTCGCGCAGATGAATCGGAACGCCGGCAAATACGCTGGGCTGGATCGCTATGAAGCACGTCAGCAGGTGCTGGCTGATCTCGAAGAGGGCGGTTTCCTGGTGGGCGCTAAGGACTATGTTGTGCCGCTCGGCAAATGCGACCGCTGCAAGACCGTGGTCGAACCGCGACTGTCGACCCAGTGGTTCGTGAAGATTCAGCCCCTGGCCGACCGTGCCATTGAAGTGGTGGAGACCGGCGAGATCAAGTTCGTTCCGGAGAACTATTCGAAGACGTATTTCGAGTGGATGCGGAACATCCATGACTGGTGCATCTCGCGGCAACTGTGGTGGGGACATCGCATTCCCGCATGGTACTGCAAGAGCTGTGGTGAGATCATCGTCTCGCGCGAGACACCGACGCAGTGTTCAAAGTGTGGCGATAGCAATCTCGAGCAAGACACCGACGTGCTCGACACCTGGTTTTCGTCGGGGCTCCTGCCGTGCTCTGGTCTCGGCTGGCCCAAGCAGACGGCAGACCTCGATGCGTTCTATCCGACATCGCTCCTGATTACGGCCTTCGACATTCTGTTCTTCTGGGTGGCGCGCATGATCATGATGAACTGCCACTTCATGCGCGGGCACAAACACGGTGACGTGCCTTTCCACACTGTCTACATCCATGCCCTGGTGCGTGATGCTGATCGCCAGAAGATGTCCAAGACCAAGGGCAATGTCATCGATCCCATCCAGACCATCGAACGCTACGGCACCGACGCTGTGCGCTTCACCTTGGCAGCTATGGCCGCGCCCGGCACGGATATTGCGTTCTCTGAGAGCCAGACCGAGGGCTATCGCGCTTTTGCCAACAAAATCTGGAACGCGGCGCGCTTCCTGTTTATGAACGTCGACCGCGCGGAGCAGACGGGACTCTGGTCAATCGCTGAGTCAGGTTTGCGATCGACTGACTTCGGCATCGAGGGAGTACCCGCCTTCCGCGCTGAGACTTTGGAAGACCGCTGGATTCTGTCGCGCTTCAACCGCGTAGCACAACAGGTACACGATGCGCTGGATACCTACCGTTTCCACGAAGCCGCCCACGTCGTCTATCACTTCTTCTGGGGCGAGTACTGCGACTGGTATCTGGAGCTGATCAAGCCGCGGCTCATGTCTGACGATCGGGAGCAGGCGCGGACCGCACATGGAAATCTTCTCACTATCTTCGAAGCAGCGCTGCGGCTGTTATCGCCCTTCATGCCATTCATAACGGAAGAGATCTGGCACGCGGTATACGAAGGCACGCCGCCGCTGAAGTCGATCGCGCTGGCGGCCTATCCCAAGGCCAGCCAATCGCAGATTGATGCCGGCGCCGAGACCGAGATGGCCATCCTGCAAGACCTGATTGTCAGCGTGCGCAACCTCCGAGCCGAGCTAAAGGTTGAGCAGAAGGCGAAACTGCCGATCGAAGTGTTTGCCGAAGAAAATGTTCGGAGGTTAGTCGAGCGTAATCGGGGCGCGCTGGAGCGCCTGGCGAATGTGGAAAGTATCGCATTCGTCGGCTCCTCGCTGGCCAAAGCGGGAGGGGCGCGCAGCACCGCCCGCTTTGATGTTAGGGTGTTGTACGAGCGCAAGATCGATGCCGCCGCGGAGCGCGACCGGCTGAACAAGGATCTCACCAAGCTGACCCAGGAACTGATTCGCGCGACGGCTCAGCTGAAGAATGAGGCGTTCCTGGCGAAAGCGCCGCCCCAGGTGGTCGAAGGCATTCAGCGCCGTAAGGGCGAACTGGAAATGCTGGTTGATAAAACCCAGGCTGCGCTCGACGAGTTGGACTCGGTAAAGCAGTAGGCCGATAGCAACGGAGAACCGTCGTGGATTGGACAAGCCGCAGGGTTACCGCCATCCTGGAAAACGCGTTGCAGGAAGATCGCGCCACGCGCGATGCGACCACCTACGCCTGCATTGATCCCGCTCAACGCGCGGCGGCCACGATTCTTGCCAAGCAGGACTGCGTTCTTTCCGGACTGGGTTGCGTTCCCCGAATCCTGGACGTATTTGCCAATCTCGACGGCACCGTGACCTCCCATCCCGAGGTCATCAGCCACCCAGAAATCTTCGATAGCGTGCGCCTCCACAAGGGGCAGTCGGTCGCGGTGATCGTGCATAATGCTCGGGTCGTTCTGTCTTGCGAACGCGTCATCCTGAACATCATGCAACGTCTCAGCGGCATCGCGACACTAACGCGGCGGTACGTCGAAGCCGTAGCGGGCACAAAGGCCACAATTCTGGACACGCGCAAGACCGCTCCCGGCATCCGTGTGCTGGATAAGTATGCCGTGCGTTGTGGCGGCGGCACCAATCACCGGCTCGATCTGAGCGACGGCGTGCTCATCAAGAACAACCATATCGCGCTGGCGGGAGGCGCCGCAGTCGCGCTGGAACGGGCGCACCGCAACCGCCGCGGCACTCAGACCATCGAGATCGAGGTGCGTTCTCTGGACGAACTGAATACCGCCCTTGACCATGGCGCCGAAGCGGTACTGCTCGACAATATGACGCCCGAGCAGGTAAGGCAGTGCGTCGAGCTTGTCGGCACGATGGAGCACCCGGTGCCGCTGGAAGCCTCTGGTGGTATCACGCTGGAGAATATACGAGCCTATGCGGATTCAGGGGTCAACTTCATCTCTGTCGGAGCACTGACCCACTCCGTCACGGCGGCCGATATGAGCATGCGAATCGTGCCCGCGTGAGAAGCCAAAACGTGTCAAACAGCTCTACTTCGCGCATAATTCTTTTATCGCTCCGCCAATTACAAACCGCATGGACTCTCTGGATCCGCAGGGACTTACTGACGAGCGCTTAGGCCGCATTGTCCGGCTGTTGAGCGACAACGCAACCCTGGTCATCAGCGGAACTCGCATTGCCGAGGAGCTGGGCACCAGCCGTTCCGAAGTCTGGCGTGCCATCGAGCAACTCCGCCAGTTGGGCGTGCGTATCGCGGGGCATCCCGCCACCGGATACCAACTGGAAGCGGTGCCGGATCTTCTGCTTCCCGAAGTCCTTCGTTCCCTGGTGAAGGGTACGATTTTTGCATCGCGCATCCATCACTACTTTCGGATAGGATCCACAAACGTGACGGCGATGGAGGCGGCCGCCGGCGGCGAGCCAGAAGGCACAGTGCTGGTCGCGGAGCAGCAGACGGCGGGGCGAGGGCGAGGCGGGCACACCTGGGAATCGGCACAATCCGTCGGCATCTACTGCTCGGTCATCCTGCGGCCTGTGCTCTCGCCTGCAGATTCGCTGTTGCTTTCGCTGGTGGCCGGAATCGCGGTTTCTCAGGCGGTACAGCAAACGACTGGGTTGTCTCCAGATCTGCGCTGGCCCAATGACGCACTGCTGGATGGTCGCAAGTTCTGCGGCATCCTGACCGAGATGAACGCGGAGCCGACACGTGTGCGGTACGTGGTGGTCGGTATCGGTATCAATGTCAACCAGACATCGTTCCCGACAGAACTGGAACGGGTCGCAACTTCTTTGCGCATAGAGAGCGGCCGGGAGTGGTCGCGCGTCGAGCTGACGTCAGCTCTGCTAAAATCGCTCGACGGGGAGTATCGCAGGCTCACGTCTGAAGGCGCATCGGCGCGCACCGCCATCCTGAGAGAATTCGAAGAGCGCTCCTCCTTCGCGCGTTCTCGTTACGTCCGCGTTGAGGAAGACGGCGGCTATGATGGTGTGACCGAGGGACTCGACGAACGGGGATTCCTGCTGGTGCGCACCAACGATAGCTTGCGCACCGTGCTCTCCGGCGGAGTGCGGGCTCTCGGCGGATCCTAACCATGCTTCTTGTCATCGATGTTGGCAACACGAACACTGTGCTGGGTGTCTTCGAGCCGAAACCTGCCGAGCCGGGTGCGGTGCGTTATGGGCGCCTCATTGCGCACTGGCGCGTCTCCACCACCAAAACGCAGACGGTGGACGAATACGGCGTTCTCTTTCGCAATCTGTTTGCGATGAATGGCCTTGACGTGAGTTCGGTGCAGGGTACCGTTATCTCATCGGTTGTGCCGCCCTTAGATTCGACGCTTCGCGAGGTATGCGAAAGGTACTTCCACATGAAGCCGCTGTTCATCGAACCGGGCGTGAAGACCGGAATGCCGGTGCACTACGACAATCCCGCCGAAGTCGGCGCTGACCGCATCGTTAACAGCGTGGCCGCCTTCGAGAAGTTCGGTACTCCGTGCATTGTCGTGGACTTCGGCACCGCGACTACATTCGATGTGGTCTCGGCAAAGGGTGAGTACTTGGGTGGCGTAATAACGCCAGGTATCGGCATTTCGGCCGATGCCCTGTTCGAGCACACTGCACGCCTTCCGCGAGTAGACATTCGCAAGCCGCATCGCGTGCTGGCTACCAACACCGTCAACAGCCTGCAGTCGGGTTTGTATTACGGATATCTCGGCCTGATCGACGGCATCCTGGAGCGGCTGCTGGCCGAAATGGGCCCCAATGTGACGGTGGTTGCGACCGGAGGGTTGGCCTCTCTGATGGGAGGCGGTTCGAAATACATTCGCGAGGTCGATGACCTGCTCACCCTTGAGGGTTTACGCATTATCTATGAACGCAACCTCGTCTATGTGCGCCGGCGCTCCGAGCACGGGCAGCCTAATCACACAACGGGGGAAGAGGCTCCTCGCGATGCGGTGAGCGCCGCATCGAAACGCGATTGACGATAGACTTGAGTACAAGCCCGTGCCATTTGGGTACGGGCTTTTCCTTTGCGCGCGGCACAACGTTGGAAAACCACTTTAATTATTTTTCGGAGATTGAAGAGCACTTCCAGCGCCGTCGCGGAACGTTGCTGCTGCTTTCTCCGCTGGATTGGGCCCTGATGGAAACGTGGAAGGATGCGCGCATTCCCCTCGAAGCGGTTCTCCGCGGGATCGACTCAACCTTCGATAAATGGGAGCGCAAGCCGAGTCGGACGCGCAAGGTAAATGGTCTGGCATTCTGCTCGCAGGAAGTGCTGGCCGCAGCAGAGGAGATGAAAGAGGCCGAGGCAGGCGCTTCGCCCGTTGTGAGTGAAGGTGCGAAGCCCCGTGCCGGTCTGGAGCAAGTCGCCGTCATTGAGTTTCTCCAGCGCAACGCCGAAGATCTGGACCGATCGCAACTCCCCGAGCCGGTTCAACGGTTGGCGTGCGAGACGGCCGCCACACTGCGCGCACTGGCGGATTCGATTTCGCAGCCGGTCGCCCAGCCGATGGAAGACTTGGAGCGTCGCTTGACGGTGATGGAAGAAAAGCTTTTGGCGGCGCTGCTGGCGGCAACTCCCGATGAGGCGGTCTTGCAGGTTCGGGCCGAAGCCGACCGCGACCTTGCCCCCTATCGCAGCAAGATGAGCGGCCCGCAAATCGAGCAGTTGCATAAGCAGTACGTCCACAAACGCCTGTTGGAGCAGTACAAGGTCCCACGCCTCAGCCTGTTCTACATGTAGTCAAGTTCTGTTTTGGCTGTGCCTGTGGGCTAGTCCCACGTTATGGGAAAAAAGGAACACCCTTGCAATTCGAGATCGAGAAAATGGTCTACGGCGGGGACGGGTTGGCCCGCATGCCCGCCGATGCCAAGGGCCGTGGCAAAGCGGTATTCGTGCCCTTCGTTCTGCCCGGTGAACAGGTTGAGGCGTCGGTCATCGAGAGCCGATCGGGATTTGCTCGCGCCCGGCTGGACAGGATCCTCACGCCGGCGGCTGAGCGGGTCGAGCCCCAGTGTCCTTATTTTGGCCGCTGCGGGGGCTGTCATTATCAACACGCGCGGTATCCGGCCCAGCTCAAGTTCAAGACCGAAATTCTGCGCGAAACGGTGCGCCGTACCGCCAAGCTGGAGTTGGAGCAAGAGATTCAGGTCCACCCGTCAGAGCCTTGGAATTACCGCAACCGAACCCGCATGCGCGTCCAGCATGCGCCCGACTTCGCGCTGGGCTACTTCCGTCACGGCTCGCACGAATTGATGCCGGTAGAGAGCTGCCCTATCAGCTCTCCGCTGATCAACCGGGCCATCGCGGCAGTGTGGAAACTCGGACGCGCGAAGTCAGCTCCGCAGACGCTGCACGGCTTGCAGTTTTTCGCCAATCACGATGACACGCAGCTTCTGGTGGAAGCTTACGTCCGCACCAACAGCAGTGCCAAAGAATTCGAGCCGTTTGCAACGGCGCTGCGCGAGGCACTGCCTCAGGCAGTGGGTGTCGTCGTGTTTGCCACGTCGCCAATCGAGGATGAGTCCAGGCAACGTGCGCCCCTCTCGTCAGTGCATGTCGAAACCTCGCAGTCCTTTGGTTCTGACTCGCTGGTGTACCAGGCAATGGGGCATCGCTATCGAGTGAGCGGGGGATCGTTCTTTCAGACCAACCGTTTCATGGTCGAGGAACTCGCCAAGATCGTGACAGCGGGCCAGACAGGCCGGGCGGCGCTCGATCTCTACGCCGGCGCCGGACTCTTCACCCTTCCTCTGGCGCAGAGCTTCGACGACGTGGTCGCCGTGGAGGCCTCGCCGAATTCCTTCGCCGACCTGCGCCTCAACGCTCCCGCGAACGTGCTACCCATTCCTGCGAGTACCGAGAGTTTCTTTACCGATCATAGGGCTGCGAAGAACAGCTTCGACCTGGTAGTGGTTGACCCGCCGCGCGCCGGCCTAGGGGAAAGAACCGCTGCTGCGCTAGGACGCATGTCCGTCCCACGTGTGATCTACGTCTCCTGTGATCCGGCAACCCTGTCGCGCGACCTGCAGGTACTGCTAAAATGCGGCTTTCGGGTGGAGCAGGCGCACCTTGTCGATCTGTTTCCGCAAACCTTCCATATGGAGACGGTGTTGCATCTGGTGCGCTGATTGCCGTCTGACTCCCCGGAGGTGCTTATGTACGCGCTCGCCATCCTTCGCTATCGCAAACCGCTGGAAGAAGTTCTGAAGCACATTGACTCGCATCGCGCCTATCTGCAGGGCCTGAAGCAGGAAGGCCTGCTGATCGCCTCCGGCCCGATTGTGCCGCGCAGCGGCGGTGCGCTTCTTTTGCGTGTTCCGGACGACGAAACTCAGGCGACGCTCGACAGTATCCGCGACAACGATCCATTCACGCGGTTCGGACTCGCGCAATATGAACTGTGGCCCTGGGCCCCGACGATCGGCGTAGAGGAACTGGACCGCTTGTAAGCGGCCGTGATCTCAACCTCCCCCTTAAATGGCGCGGCTCCGACCGCGCCCTCATCTCGACGGCTGTACTGCGGCGGGCAAGAGCCTGTCTTCCTCGCAGCGCTCGCTCTTGCCGCCGGAATCGTCTCAGCCAACTACCTCTGGCGCTCACCGCAAGCCTGGCTGGCAATTTTTCTCGTTACAGCCATCGGTGCAATGTTTCTCTATCGACGATCCTCCCACCTTGCTTTCATCCTCGCTTTACTTGCACTGATCCCCCTGGGCGGCTTCTATCTCCAGGTATATGACTCAGCTCAGGTCGTACTACCTGATTTACACGCTTTCGCAAACGGAGAAGGCGAGGTTACGGTTACCGCACATGTCACTCGCGAAGGGCTGATTCGCGAGGGCAACTACGGCGGCAAGCAGGAGTCCGTCGACGTGGAGACCGAGCGCCTTCAGGTCGGCGACCATGTCCTGACAACGCCAGTGGGACTTCGCCTGACGATCTACAGCAAGCAGTCCGAGGAAGAGACAGCGAGCGAGGCTGGTGCGCAGTCACCGCTTCGGGCGTACACGTATGGGGAGCGGCTGCAATTTCCCGCCAAGTTGCGGATGCCGCGAAACTATGGCAATCCGGGCTCGGTCGACACAGTGGCCTATCTCATGGGCCAAGGCATTCGCCTCACCGGTTCGGTCCATGCCGGGGACGTGGAACTGCTGCCTGGATTCGCAGGTTCGCGCATCGGCGCTTGGCGAAGTGCGGCACGGCGCAGTGTGATGGCGCGCATCTTGCAGCTGTGGCCGGGCGAGCCGGGCGCGCTGATGCAGGCCATGCTGATAGGCGGGCGCGCATTCTTTGCCCGCGATCTCAAGACTAACTTCCAGCGCACCGGAACTTACCACATCCTCGTGGTCTCGGGAATTAACGTTGGGATATTGGCCTTCGTAGTCTTCTGGACACTGCGCAAGCTGCCCTTCGGCGACACGTGGGCGACAGTTCTCACCATCCTGCTTTCCTGCGGCTACGCCTTCCTGGCGGATCTGGGACCGCCTATCGTGCGCGCCACGATAACCCTGAACCTCTACCTGCTCACCCGATTGCTGTTTCGCGATCGCGCTGGGCTGAACGCCCTTGGGATCGCGGCACTCGGCATTCTGCTGGTCAACCCCCGTACTCTGTTTGAAGCCAGTTTTCAGCTGACCTTTCTGTCGGTGATCGCCGTTGCAGGGATTGCGGTCCCCCTGCTGAGGCGCACGCTCTATCCATTGCAGACGTCACTGAAGCATCTCGACTCGCCGGCCTACGACTTCTCCCTGGCAACACGTGCCGCGCAATTCCGCTCCGACCTTAAGCTGATTCGGCGGCAACTCGACAGCATTGTCGGGCGGCGAATCTCCAATTTCTTGATTGTGAATACGGTGAGATTTGTTCTCGCAGCCGCCGAGCTGCTGTTTGTCTCGACCATGATCGAACTGGCGCTGGCTCTGCCGATGGCCTGGTACTTCCATCGTGCCACCACCATGTCGTTACCCGCCAACACGCTCGTGATTCCTATGGCCGGGGTTTTGATGCCGGCTGCTGTTCTGGCAGTCGCCGCATCGTATATTTCTTCCTGGTTCGCGTTTCTTCCCGCGCTAGTAGCATCGTTCGCGCTCAACCTGTTGACTGGAGCGATCAGGATCATTGGACATTTCCGTGTCTCCGACGTACGGGTTCCCACCCCATCGCTGATCTCGTGCTGTATGGCTGCCGCTGCGTTTGCCCTCGCCCTATTGCTGGTCCGGCAAAAAGCCCTTTTGGCGGGATTCGGCATCACCTCATTGCTTGCCTCAGCGCTCTGGATTGCGGCGGTTCCCCCGCATCCCCTCTGGCATCCCGGCGTATTCGAGGTCACAGCAATCGACGTCGGCCAGGGCGACTCCCTGCTGCTCATCACTCCAGAAGGGAAGACTCTCTTGCTGGATGCCGGTGGCGTGCCGGGAAACTCACGCTCCGATTTCGATGTTGGCGAGGAAGTGGTCTCAAACTATCTTTGGTCGCGGGGAATTCGCCGCCTGGATGCTGTCGCCATCTCACATGCACACTCCGATCATATGGGCGGCATGCGCAGCGTGATCGCAAACTTCCGGCCGCGGGAACTCTGGTATGGCGTCGACTCTCCTGCTGCCGGATTCACCGAGCTGCGGCAGGAAGCGGCGGCATATGAAGTCGCTCCCAGGCCACATGCAGCGGGGGATGTTTTCGACTTCGGGGGAGTGCACGTCCGGGTGCTGAATCCGCAGCCGGGGCTGGTGCCGGGTGATCCGGCCCAAGATGACGAATCCATGGTTCTGCACATGCAGTACGGCAACACTTCCGCCCTGCTGGTGGGTGATTCGCACAAGCGCATCGAAAGGCTCCTGCAGGACGAAGCTCCACAGGCAGATCTGCTGAAAGTCGGTCACCACGGCAGCGCTACCTCCAGCACACCCGAGTTCCTGGATGCGGTGAAGCCACGTTTTGCCGTGGTGTCGGTGGGCTTTTACAACTCATTCCATCATCCCCGGCCGGACGTCATGCAGCGCTACGCGGTGTCGCGGATCCGAACTTATCGCACCGACCTTACTGGTGCAGTGTCGTTCTGGCTCGATGGCAAAACCGTTAGCGCTACACCGGTTCCTCGCTGACCGGCGCCGACTCGTCGTTTAACCCTTCATCTGTTTGCGCTGCGGCCTTCCGCGAATCCTCGATCAATTCCAAAGCACTTTCGGCCTGATCCTGCCGCACCAGAACGACCACGCCGCCCACTCCGGGCAGCACATCCTGGGGCGCGTCGATATTCTCGATCATGCACTCGATACCCGCCGACTCCAGTAACCCGCGTACCACCATCGCCTCGGACTCTTGCTCCGTATCGAAAACCTTTACCAGCTGATCGTTTGATTGGGCCGTGTCGGCCATAACTCCTCCAGTGAGTTCGAAGCGAAGGGTAGTGCCATGTTCCTTCGCAAGAAGATGGTTTGCGGCTGCGGTTTCGGAAGACTAGGCCAGAGTGTAACGCTCGATACCTGCCCAATAATCCCAGTTAAAGAATATTTTATCGACGCCTGTCCGGTGTATGATGCCGCCCAACAATCGTGCGCGACGACGGGATGGCAACTTACATCCAAATTGTAACGAAAAGAGCCGAACAACAACGATGATTCGGCTGGTCCCGCGGAAGAGCCGGTTTTCTTGAGGAAACCTATGGGGTTATCAGAGCGCGACGAGGCACGCAGACCGCACACTTCGGGCAGCAATCAAGAGGAATTAGAGGAAGAGCGCCGCAAGCTGCGCCGGTTGCAGATCATGATGAACATGGTGATGTCAGTCATCGCCCAGGATGAGGACCTGACCGTGGAGGAGGCGGCCGAATTGGTGGCCAACACCAAGCGCGCCGCGCTGGCGATGTTCCCCGACAAAGAATTTGCTTACGATATTCTCTACAAGCCCAGGCTGCAGCGGTTAATGGCCGAGCGCTTTCGCATTCAGTGACTTTGCGAGGCTTCGGCCTTGTCGATGCGCGTCAGATAGACCGTGAGGGTCCCCCAGAAGAGCTTCGACCTGATCTGGATCGGAAGGTGTTGAGCGTCGTCGCTGTACCAGATCTGAATGCGTCCCCGGTTCTTGAGCGCTCCATAGTCGCCTTCCGGGCCCACGCGAATCGTTTGGAAGGTCCCCGCCGGAGTTTTGATCTGCTCTTTACCTTCTACATGAGCCTGGATATTGACGGTCTTGCCGCCATCATTGATCGGAAAAATGTATGTCGCATCGGGATAAAGTGGCAGGCTCGCAACATAGAAAATGCCTGAAACTACATCGGTAATGCACCCCGGAATGTCATTCTCCACCCGCTTGGTCTTGTTGTCTTTCAGATTCCGCTCGTCCAACACCGACTTGCCCCGGCCATAATCGAAGGTAATCACCGTGTCCCGGCGGTGGGACCCCTCTTCCGTATGCTTAATCAGCTTGGTGGAGCAGAGAGTGTTTGCGTCGAAGTAAGAGTTGAAACGGTCAGCGACACGATACAGCAGAGCAACGGCTCCGGTGGAGTCCGCGGTTGCTGCGACGTGCTCCTGTTGTCCGGCGTGTTCAATCCGCAGTGTTGCTGTACCCGCGGTGAAGTAGCGCCATTCAGCTTCATAATTCAATGTCTGAGCGTTGGGGAATTCGAAGCCCTTCCGCAGTGGCTGAATATGGGACGCCGCGCCGATCCTGGCGCCTGGTTGGTTCGAATTTGGCGCGGACGCATGCGTAGCCTGCGCGCGAGCAACAGACTGACCATGAAAGGCCGGAACTGTGAGGCCGAGCACCGCGACTGCGAGTACGGCAAGGCAGCGTTGACGAAGAATCACGTTGTCCTGAGTGACCAGAGGATCTTGGCTGCCAGGGCAGCCAGCATTGCACCGGTCCCCAGCAAAGCGTTGTACTCGCGATGCCGCCAGTATAACGCGCCGGAGAAGCCCCTCGAGAGTTGGCTGAACCAGAGTGTCCGCGGCACGATCCGCGGCACCTGCTTCGCGTAGTCGTTGTAATCCGGAAATTGCGTGCGCAGAAACCGTTCTTCACCCCGGATCACCGGCACATAGATCAGAGCAAACAACAGAACTAGCGCAACCGCAATCCAAAGGTCGCGCGCTGCTATTACGAATCCCACGGCGATAATGATCGATCCAAGGTAGAGCGGGTTACGCACATAGGCATACGGCCCGGTGCAGGTCAGTTCCATGTTCTTCTTTATCTGCCCTGAGGCCATGGCACGCAGAAAAATTCCAGCCAACGCAATGAGTGCTCCGACGCTCAGAGACCGCCAACTCGGCTCAGCCCGCCAAAGATAAAACCCCGCAAAGATAAACCCGAGCGGTACTCTGATTCGACGGGCGATTCGGCTCCACGTTACCGCGGGCTGTGCGGAGGATGTCGGCGACTCAGACACTCCGTACCCTCAGCAGCTCGTCAGCGGCCTCAATGACCCCTTGCGGCGAAATCGCGAGCAATCCAACGTCAGGCCGGTCGGTGTGCCTGGTGTTATGCACGCTCTCGGGGTTCCGCAGCACCACACTATGCGTGGCGAACGGTCCGTTGCGCTCGGGGTTGGTTGGGCCGAACAGGGCAACCACTGGCACGCGCAGCGCCGCCGCAAGGTGCATGGGACCAGTGTCTCCGCCGACGAACAAGCTGGCTCGCCGGGTGAGAGCAATCAGTTCTCCCACAGAAGGTTTCACGGGTTGTGCTGTTCCTCCACTGGCCACGTGTACTTCCTCCGCCAGTGCCTCCTCACCTGGTCCATGATTGACCAGCACCGCCATTCCGCGGTCGGTCAACGCCCGCGAAACTGCCCCAAATGACTCCGTCGCCCAGCATTTCGCTCCCCATCCGGCGCCGGGATTGACGATGGCGATGGGCTTTCCGCCGGCCCTCGTACATACAACTTCAGCCCAGGCTTCTGCGGTGACGTCCCGCGGGAATGGGGGATCGACGTAAGGCAGCTCTTCCCCCGTGAGCGCCGATGCCAGCGAGAGCGCCTGTTCGACTACGTGTTTTCCCGTCGGCTCCACAGAACGAGTGTAGAGCATGGCCGCCGGAGCTTCGCGCGGTTGCGAAGAGCCGATCCGCACCTTGGCTCCGCTTAATCGCGCCGCCCCAGCCGACCGAACGGCGCCTTGCAGGTCGAGCACCACATCGTAGCGCCGACTTCTAACTTCATGCAGACAGGCCCGCATCTCCCGCCAGGAAGCGCCTGAGAGCAAGGCCTTACGCCAGGCGGAGAAATTGGCAGCATGCACCCGGTCGACCAGCGGTTTCGATTCCGACAGGACTGCACCGCGAGGTTCCCCCCGCACGCACAGCAACTCTGCCCAGCGCTCCTCGATCAGCCACCCTACCTCAACGCTGGGCCAGGCGCGACGCAAGGCAGCAATCGCCGGCATGCCGTGGATGATGTCGCCCATCGCACTGAGGCGGACAACCAGAATGCGGGCGGCGGATGCCATGGAGTGTCCGGCTTGCGGAGTCGCCTGCGTGATCAAGTTTGCTTAAGTCCTCTGCCGGAGGATCGGAGTTGCGAGACGAAGTTCGTGGTGGAGTGGTCCTTGGTGTCGCCGACGATTTCGACACGCCCACCATAAGCCAGCACTTCCTCGCGTTCGGGGACAGTGTCGCGAGTGTAGTCCGTGCCCTTGGCCTGGACGTCGGGACGTATCTCCCGGATCAACGCCCGCACATCGGGTTCGTCGAAGACGACGACCGCATCGACATCGGACAACGCAGCGATTATCTCGGCGCGCTCTTCAGCCGGCATCAAGGGCCGCCCAGGCCCCTTCAGCTTGCGCACTCCGTCGTCAGAGTTCATCGCCACGACCAGCTTGCCACCAAGCGCCTTCGCTCCCCGGAGATAGCGGACGTGTCCGACGTGAAGGAGATCGAAACAGCCGTTGGCCAGGATCACCGGCTCCCCTGCGTCGCGCCATTCCGCCACGCGCCGACGCAGTGCTTCGCGAGTTAGAATCTTGTGTCTACCCTCACTCATGAGGATTTTGCCGCCGCATATTGATCGATTGCCGCCAGCAACTCCTTGCCAGAGACAGTCGCCGTGCCTCGCTTCATTACCACGATGCCGCCTGCAAAATTTGCCAGCCGGGCAGCAGACACCGCGTCAGCACCCGCGGCCAGCGCCGCGGTGAAGGTTGCGATCACCGTGTCACCGGCCCCGGTTACGTCCACCACCTGGTCGGAGCCAAAGATCGGAATGGCAACGGGTTCAGCGCCCTTTTCGAAGGCGACCATCCCGTCCCGTCCCCGCGTAATCAACAGCGACTCCAGTCCCATCTCGTTCATCAGGCGATCGCCGGCCGAGAATAGCGCCTCATCATTCCCAACCTTGATGTGCAAGGCTTCTTCGACCTCCGGCTCGTTAGGAGTCGCAGCCGTTGCCCCTTCGTACTCCATCAAACGGTAACGCGAGTCCAGCGAGACCGGCAGGTTCTTCAGGCTGCCGTTCGACTTGATGAAATTGAGCAGACGCGGTGTCGCGGCGCCATACCCATAGTCAGAAATCAGGAACGCGTCGGATGCTGTCGCATACTCGCGGGCATCACGAATCAAATTGAGTAAGATGGGGTGGGTCTCGCTGAGTGGTTCTGGCTCGCGATCCACCCGAACCACCTGCTGGCGGCTATTGTGTGACATACCTGCCAGGATCCGCGTTTTAGTCGTGGTCGTGTGATTCCGAAGACGCTCGATACCGCTGGTCGAAATCTTCTTTTCCTTCAAACTGTCGAGTAAGAGGTGCCCGGGCTCGTCGTCCCCTACTACGCCGACCGGCAGCACGGTCACTCCCAGCGAGGCAAGATTCATAATGGCGTTGCCGCCGCCGCCCGGGACAACCGTGCGCTCGCGATGTTTCAGAATCAGTACGGGTGCCTCGCGGGAGACGCGCGCGATCTCGCCAAAGATGAACTCGTCCGCGACTAAATCGGACAGAACTGTCACCGAGACACCCGCAAACGATTGCACAATCTTCTTCCAGGCGTCGGTCTCTCTGAGGTGTTTTGTCATGTCTCAAACAAAAACCCGGTGCACAGTTCGGGCAGCCGGGCGGAAGCCAACCATGAATTGTCTCACGATGGCCCTTTCTTCCGCCTTCCAATCGCAGCAACCAGCGTATCCACGGCGGCATTCGCGCGCTCAAGTTCCATGTGGACGGTCGCGACGTGTATGGGTGCCAGGGAATCCGCGAGCCGGCCCAGGTTCACCAGGTCTTTTTCAGTCGTGATGAAGTGCTGGGCTGCATTCTGCCTCCGAAGTCGCAGAAGTTCCCGTACATCGCCTTCCGAATAAATATGATGATCGCGAAATTCCCGAGTCGCTGTGATAGCAACATCCATCTGCCGTAGTTGCGCGAAGAACCTCTCCGGTCTGGCGATACCACAAAACGCAATGCATGAGCCAGAGATTCCGGATAGCACGATGTCCCGCCGCGCCCGCCACACGTGCTGCTTTTGGAGACCGAGGCCGTCAGCCGTTGCGCCCTCGACGAGCACAACTGCGTCTGCACGTGCCAACGCGGTAAGCGGCTCGCGCAGCCTTCCAAAGGGCAGCAGCGAATCCCGTGCCTCCTGGGGAGTAACCAGCACGATGTCGAAGTCCCGAGCCAACCGCCGGTGCTGGAAGCCGTCGTCGAGCAGGTGCACCTTTGACCCAAACTTCTGCTCCGCAAATTGGCCGGCAGCATAACGATCTTCACCAACGATGACTGGCACCTTGAGCTTGCGGGAGATCAACAACGGTTCATCTCCAAAATCTCTGGCAGAACCTTCGGAATCTACGAGGACAACGCCCTTACTCTCCCGCCGATAGCCACGCGAAAGAACGTCGAACTCAATGCTCCGTTCTTTCAGCAACTCACCCAACATGATCAGAAACGGGGTTTTGCCTGAGCCCCCGACGGTGAGGTTCCCGATGCTGACGACGGGCCCCGCAAGCCGATGGACTTTGAATGTGCCACGATCATAGAACTCATTGCGAGCGCGGACGACGGCGCCGAAAAGGGAGGCCAGCGGATTCACTCCTGTTTCTCCGCACTCTGGCTTGGTTACCGCGGCGACAGGTTGCCCCGGTAATAACTCCAGCAATGCCTGCACAGTACGCTCGGTTGTGCCTTGCTGCGCCCGCATTACCGCGGCGGCACGTTGCCCCAGCGCGACCCGTCCGTCGTAGTCCTCGATCAACCTAAGCACCGTTGAGGTCAGTCCCGGCGGCGCCGTCTCCCGGATCGCATCGGCGTCGCGAAAGGCCTGAACGATATCGCGAAAATTCTCCGTGTGCGGACCAACCAGGATAGGTACGCCGAACTGGGCGGCCTCGAGGATGTTATGACCTCCGCGTGGAACCAGGCTTCCGCCGACGAACGCCACGTCGGCAAACTCATACAGGCTTGCCAATTCGCCGATGGTGTCGAGCAGCAAGACGCTGCCTGAAATCGGTCGTTCGCCGTCCCAATCGGAACGCCGCTGGAATCGCAGGTCCGACCCGTCTAACAGCGATCCGACCGTCCCAAATCGTTCAGGATGTCGTGGCGCCAGCACCAGCAGGGCACCGGGATAGCGAGTTAGCACCTCTCGGAATGTGTTGAGCAGCATGACTTCTTCTACGTCGAGCGTGCTGCCGGCGACGATGACGGGGCCAATTTCTTCCCGCGCGATGGCGGTTTTGAGCACCGCTGCGATTGCTGATTCCCCCGCCGGTTTCACTTCAAATTTCAAGTTGCCGCTCACGTGGACCCGCTCTGCCGGGGCTCCGATCTGCACGAGCCTTCGTGCGTCCTCCTCGCTTTGTGCAAGGAACAGGTGCGCGTTAGCGAGTAGCCGTTCCATCAACATTCTGAACCTCACGTAGCGCGGCAGCGAACGATCGGAGATGCGCGCGTTTACAACCGCAACGGCTGCCCCGGATTCCTGCGCCAAATGCAATAGATTGGGCCAGAACTCACTCTCGGCGAGCACCACTAACCTGGGCCGAAGCGCGTGCAGGTATGGTCTCACCGCGAAGGGCAGGTCAAAGGGAAAGTAAAACACGTCATTCTCGCCGAACCGCTGGCGGGCGAGCCTTTGCCCGGTATCAGTCGTGGTTGACACTACGATCCGCCAGCCCGGCAATCGCGCCGTCAGCTCTTCAATGACGCGCGACATGGCGAGCACCTCTCCCACGGAAACGGCGTGAATCCAGATCGTGTTAACCGCGACCTGGTTAAACAACCGGTCGGGTACACCCCCCCAGCGCTCGCGCCATCCTGTTCGGTATTTGCCATGACGCACCATCTCCAGCAGCCACCAGGGCGCGCTGAAGATCAGGGCCAGCAGCAGGAGAACGCTGTAAACGGAGTACACGACGTGATTGTAATTGGATGAACTCAGCGGACCAACCCATCCCGCGTTCGGGTTGAGCGCGAAAGGCAGGAAGGCGGATAATCAGAGAATGTCTTTCCGGCGCCCCGCAGTTCTGTGGATTTTCCTCATCTCTCTCGTCAGTTGTTCCGTCGTGGTCTTCGCCTCCAAGGAATTCGTCAAGCCTGCCGCGGAACCCGCGAGCACCTATCCTTCCCACGATGCCCATCCCATGGAGAAAGTCACAGCGGCAGTTGACCTCTATAACACGCCGCCCAAAGACGACATCTTTACCACGAATTACGTCCAGAACGGAATTGTGCCCGTATTTCTGGTCATCACCAACGACGGAGACAAGCCGATCTCAGTGAACAATATGCGAGCGCAACTGGTCACCTCGCGGCATAGCAAGCTGGAAGCGCTCGATGCCGACGACATCATGCGCCGGATCGGCCATGTCTCGGGCGCGAGCAATCCCCATCCGGTTGGTCCCATTAACCTGCCCGGCCACGGCCCCAAGAACAAGAAAGCGCAGCAGCAGTACGATGAGATTTCGCGCGCCATGTTCCTTGCCGCGGCCGTCGAACCGCATGCAACCCAGTCCGGATTTCTTTTCTTCGACGTAGAGGATGTGACGGACTACACGGCGGGCGCCCACGTATACCTGACCGGCCTCCGCGATGGCAGTGGCAGCGAGTTAATGTATTTCGATATTCCAGTGATCCCGTCGAACGCAGCAACCGGACATTAGAAGAACTCGTTTGCCGCAGATTTCGCGCATGAGTGAGGTCTGATTCGGCGTTATGCGCGGCCTATGAAATCTGCGGGGCGCATTTCTCATTCTCTATAATCGAAGCCTATGGCCGTCACGCCACAAACGCCGGTTACGAGCCCTTCCAAGTACGAGCCGGTCATCGGGCTGGAAGTCCACGTCCAGCTCCTGACCAGAACCAAGATCTTCTGCGGATGCTCGACCAGGTTCGGCAAACCTCCCAACACGAATGTGTGTCCGGTGTGCCTGGGATTTCCGGGCGCGCTGCCGGTGCTGAACCGGCAAGCGGTGGAATTCGCCGTGCTCGCAGCCATGGCCCTGAACTGCGAGATTCGCGAGACCTCGATCTTCGCCCGCAAGAACTATTTCTATCCCGACCTTCCCAAGGGCTACCAGATCTCGCAATACGATAAGCCCATCGCGGAGCATGGCTACATCGACATCGAGACGGAAAGCGGACGCAAGCGCATCGGCATCACCCGGCTGCACATGGAAGAGGACGCGGGCAAGAGTCTGCATGATGGAGTGGCGGATAGCGATGAGTGGACCTCGATTGATTTGAACCGTTCCGGCGTGCCGCTCATTGAGATCGTCAGCGAGCCAGATATTGCCTCGCCGGATGAGGCCCACGAATATCTCACACGGCTAAAAGAAATCATCCTCTACACCGGCGTGAGCGATTGCAACATGGAGGAGGGCTCTCTGCGCTGCGATGCCAATGTCAGTGTCCGCCCACGGGGGCAGAAAGCGTTCGGCACCAAGGCCGAGGTAAAGAATGTCAACTCTTTCCGCTTCATCCGCGAGGCGCTGGCCTACGAGATCGAGCGCCAGACCGAGGTGCTTGAGTCAGGCGGCCAAGTGGCGCAGGAAACACGTCTCTACAACGCGAGCGAAGGCAAGACCTACGGCATGCGCTCGAAGGAACAGGCACACGATTACCGCTATTTTCCGGAGCCGGATCTGCTGCCACTCGTGGTCGATACAGCCTGGCGCTCGCAGATTGCCGCCAAGCTACCCGAGCTTCCCGAGGCCCGCCGCCAGCGCCTGGTCAGCCAATACGGCATCACCGAATACGACGCCGCTACCCTGACCCGGTCAAGGTCGCTGGCCGATCAGTTCGAGGAAGCCGCGAGCGCCGCCAAAAGTCCCAAGCGTGTGGCGAATCTCGTGCAAGGTGAGTTGATGGGACGTCTCAAAGCGAAGGGGTTGGAGATTGAGCAGTCGCCGATCTCAATGAGAGGAGTTGCGATGTCGGCCGACCTGGTAGAGAGCGACGCCATCAGCGGCAAGATTCTGAAGGACCTCTACGACCTTGCGTTCGAACGTGGTGAAGACTTCCCCGCGGTCTACGAGAAAGAAAAGCCGCAGCAGATCACCGACAGCGCCGCGCTCGAAAAGATGATCGATGAGGTGATCGCCGCTGCCCCGAAACAGGTGGAGCAGTATCGCTCCGGCAAGAAGACGATTATAGGGTTCTTCGTCGGGCAGGTGATGAAGGCGTCCAAGGGACAGGCCAGTCCCGGGCTGGTGAACGAACTTTTATCCAAGAAGCTGGAACAGTAAGCCCCTTCGACTTTACTTATTCTCCTGCATCGGCACCGACACGTGCTCGTGCGTGATCAGCCACTTGTTGCCCTGCTTCTCGAAGACCGCCGTCCAGCGCAGCGTCATCTTGGCGGGCTGGCCTTCCGAGTTGGTTGCATCCATGTTCACCGTACCATCGACCCACGTTATCGTGTTACCCGCCGTATGGATCTGTACGTCGTCATTCAGGGTGAACTTCATCGACGAGAATTGCTTGAGGACCGGCGCCACGCCTGCCTTGTAGTCGCTCCAACCGTTGTACTTCAGCGGTGCGATGTCGAAGAAGAGGTGTCCATTCCCCTGCTCATAGAATGCGCCCTGCCGTTCGAGGTCGGCGGTCGCCCAGCCGTCCCAAATAGCTTGCAGGTATGCCTTGTTAACCACGCCGGCCTTGCCCAGTAGCTTGCCAATCTCATCGTCGACGGAAGGCACTTGCGGCATCGAGGGCACGGAGGGTACGGAAGGCATCGACGGCACGGAGAACTGGGCCACCGCCGGCAAGCAGCATAGGACAGCAAGCAGAGTCAATGCGAGAATGTATCTTGGCATTGCGACCTCATACTTCGGGTGTTGGAGCAATTGCGGGATTGTGACAGACCAGACCGCGGAATTCAACGCGAAACGGTTCCTCGCGACAAGCTTTGACCCGAGGGAGCGAAAGCGTGGAGCGCCCTATTTGTTACCCTGTATCTTCCATGAGATTCCGGCTTTGCGCTCTGATTGGAACGCTGATCCTGCTTGCGGCACTCTCCGGTTGCGGCACTCCCGGAGCGCCGCAGTTGCCGTCGTTGCAATTGGCCCGTCCGGTTGAGGACCTGACGGCCTCGCGGAAGGGTTCTCATGTGCAATTGGATTGGACCCTGCCTCGCAAGAACACCGATCGCACGCTGGTGAAAAACATCCCCGACGTAGTGATCTGTCGTCATCCGGGAACCTCCCTGATGAGTTCATGTACCGAAGTGGGCAGGGTGGTTCCTCCGGCGCAGAAGCCGGTGAAAAAGGGGCAACCGCAGCCTCCTGCGATTCGCATGCAATATGTCGACGATCTTCCTCCGCAACTTGGCGAACAGAATCCGGCAGGGTTTGTCACTTATGCAGTCGAACTGTTGAACGTACACAACCGCAGCGCGGGTCTGTCGGATCAGGTGGTGATCCCGGTCGCCCCGACGCCGCCGCCGCCCGAGGAATTGTCCGCCGAGGTAAGCGCTGATGGTGTAGTCATCAATTGGCGTGGGTCTGCCTCTTCGTCCGCGCACCCGGGCCTTACCTACCAGTATCGAATCATGCGTAAGCCTTCCGGCGCTCCGGCCTACATTGCGCTGGCCGACTTGGCGCCCTCTGCCAGCGGGTCCTATCGGGACAAGACGTTTTCCTGGGAGCAGAAGTACGATTACCGCATCACCACGGTGACCGTCGTGCATTCGCATGGCCTCAGCGCTACAGTGGAAGGCGACGACTCCAAGCCGGTCGAGGTGTTCACCAAGGATGTCTACCCACCAGCTCAGCCGGTGGGGCTGCAGGCGGTGTTCTCCAGCATCGGTCAGAAGCCGTTTGTCGATCTGACATGGGCGCCGAACAGTGATGCCGACCTGGCAGGATACAACGTCTTCCGCCGCACCGAGGGCGGCACATGGATGAAGCTGAACCAGCAACCGGTCCAGGTGCCGTCGTTCCGCGACGAAGACATTAAGCCGGGTAAGAAGTATGTGTACTCGGTGTCAGCGTTCGATTTGCGTGGCAACGAGAGTCCGCGATCGGCGGAGGCCGAGGAGACTGTACCGAACAAAGAATGAACTCTGGAGTTTCTATGCGCTATTGCGGTTTCGAACAGGATGGCCAGACCCGCTACGGGCTGATCGAGAGCCTTGGAGGCCAGGAGACCATAACTCGCGTGCTCGAACGGCCTCCCGTTGCCTGGGCAGACTTTGAGCGCGGGCAGAACGCAGATCTGCCTTTGGCCTCCGTAAGCCTTCGCCCTCCTGCGATGCCCTCCAAGATTGTCTGCATCGGTCGCAATTATCGTGAGCACGCGAAGGAACTGAACCATCCCATACCGACGGAGCCTCTTATATTCCTGAAGCCGCCGTCGTCGGTGATCTCGCCGGGTGGGACGATAAGGCGTCCCAACGCGCTGTCGCAGCGGGTCGATCACGAAGGCGAACTGGGCGTAGTCATCGGAAGACGCTGCTATCGACTGCGTCAAGGGGAAGACGTACGGCCTTATATTCTGGGGTACACCTGCGTGAACGACGTCACGGCCAGGGACCTGCAGAACAAAGACGGTCAATGGACGCGAGCCAAGGGTTTCGACACTTTCTGCCCGTTCGGCCCGGTGGTTGCCTCCGACCTCGATCCCTGGAAGGGAGTTCGCGTCGAGACGCGGGTGAACGGTCAAGTGCGGCAGAGCGGCACAACCTCCGACTTCCTGTTTCCGCTGGACGTCATTCTGCACTTCATCAGCCACGTCATGACCCTGGAACCGGGGGACTTGATCGCCACCGGCACTCCCGCCGGGGTAGGGCCGTTACAGGCGGGAGACACTGTCGAAGTGATGGTGGAGGGCGTTGGCACGCTTAGCAATAGTGTCATCGACGCGGATTAGGATAGCGGCGAGCAACGCCCTACCGGAAAAAGCGATATTCTTAATGCTGGTGGGTGTTGATGGGTTCGCTTCGCTACTACCCGATTGTCTTCTTCGGCGCTGCGGCGGCATTGGTCGGATACGCACTGCTTTCGCGCAAGAGCAAGAAATCCTCTGACCAACTCGAGGTTGAGCGCCGGACCGAACTGACTCGATTCGGCCGCATCCTGGACGGAAGCGTGATCGATGTTCAGGAATTGGAAGACACCGAGACCGGCCAGCAGATGATCCTGTTGATTTATACCTACGATGTGGCGGGCGTTTCCTATGAAGCCTCGCAGGATGTCACACACCTTCGGCAGTTCATCGACCTCTATTCCTGCCGCTTGGGTTTCCCTGCTTCGATCAAATACGATCCCCATAATCCTGGGGACTCCATCGTGATCTCGGAGACATGGTCTGGGCTACGCAAGTCGCCGATTCGAGTCCCCGTACGAGCCGCCCGCTAGTCCGGCGCTTCTGCTCTTGTTAGCCGCTCGAAGGGTTCTCAGAATGTCAACAAATTGTGAACGGCTTTGTCCCCTTTTTGCTTTCCTACCTTATCCTGTCTCCAGTTGATAGAATGTGAAGGTATGCACAGCCTGCCGCTCCCGATTGCCGCTTTCGTGGCGGGTTTGCTCTCGTTCCTGTCTCCCTGTGTGCTTCCACTCGTCCCGGGATATGTTTCGTTGATTTCCGGGGCAAGTGTCGAAGATCTCCAATCGCAGGATCGCCGAATGTTGCCTACGGTCATGCTGCACTCGGTGACGTTCATTTTGGGTTTTAGCCTGGTGTTCATTGCCCTGGGGGCTGGGGCTACCCTGATTGGCGAGTTCGCCAATGAATATCACGTATGGCTATCCCGCATTGCCGGGATGGTGGTCATCATATTCGGCTTGCATTTGACCGGTATCTGGAAGATCAACGCGCTCTACGCGGACAAGCGTTTGCACGACGTGAAAGGCGGCGCCAGCGCGCTCGGTTCCTTCGCGGTTGGCTTCGCCTTTGCCTTCGGCTGGACCCCGTGCATCGGACCCATCCTGGCCACGATTTTGGTTTTCGCCGGCGCCCAGGGGACGGTGCTCAAGGGGGTTTTGCTATTATCGGTGTACTCCATGGGGCTGGCCGTCCCCTTCCTGCTGACGTCGCTTGGTGTTGATCGCTTTCTTTCCTTTTACGGACGCTTTCGTCGCCATCTGCATACCGTCGAAGTAATTAGTGGAGTTCTTTTGATCTGCGTCGGAGTCTTGATCTTCATGAATAATTTAAAATACTTGTCTGGCTACTTGTCCTTCCTGAACCGGTTTTCGCTGTAAAGGTCGCTTTCCATGAAACGCAATGCCCTGGTCTTCGCAACGCTTCTAGTAGCCATTCTGGCAATGCTGGCGACGGGTAAGTACCTCGACCGTCGTCGTCATCACGGTCCCATAAAGCTGGTCGGGAACGTTCATGGCATTCAGGCTCCCGACTTTGAGCTAACTTCCCTCGACGGCCGCAAGGTGAAGCTCTCCGATTTCCGCGGCAAAGCAGTGTTGCTGAACTTCTGGGCCACCTGGTGTCCGCCTTGCAAGATCGAAATGCCCTGGTTCGTGGAATTGCAAAAGGAATATGGCAAGGACGGCCTGGTTGTCATCGGCGTGGCCCTGGACGACAGTGAACCAGCGAAAATCTCCGAGTTTGCCAACGAGATGGGCTTGAACTATCCCGTGCTGCTTGGTACCGACCAGGTTTCTGACGATTACGGCAACGTGCAGTATTTGCCCACTACCTTCTACATTGACCGTGACGGAAAGATCGTGGACAAAGCGGCCGGCCTCTTCGACCGTAAGCAGATCGAGGATGACGTTAAGAAGGCCTTGGCAGTGAATAATGGCGATGCGGCCCAGCCTGGCAACACCACCGCAGAAGCTGTGTCCAAGGCCGGAAAGGCGCCGGGTCGGTGAGACGATCCTTTTCGATCGTCGGGCTGCTGCTCTGCTGGCTGGCAACTGCTGTGGCGCAAGGACCAGGCGACAAACAGCCGTCCGTGGAGATGGCACCGCTCGGATCGGTACGGTTATCGGCGGGTGGTAGCACCAACGTGGATATTGCCTTTCGCGTTAGTGCCGGATTCCACATCAACTCGAACAAGCCGCGCTCAGAGTTCCTCATCCCCACTGAGCTAAAGTTGGCGGCGACTCCGCAAGTTGCGGTCTTCAAGGTCAATTATCCTGCGGGCCAGGATGAGACATTCCCGTTCTCTCCCGGCGAGAAGTTGAGTGTCTACAGTGGAGACTTTACGATCACCGCGGAGCTGAAAGCCCCCTCCAAGGCGAGGCCAGGCACATACCCCGTCAAGGGAGAGTTGACGTATCAGGCCTGCGACAAAGCCGCCTGCTATCCACCGAAGACCATGCCGGTACAGTTTCAGGTCTTGATCGTGGCGAAATAGGCAGGCCGTTTTTGTCGGCGGTTGAACCCAAAGCAGTATCCAAAAGATAAGGCGGCCTTGTGAGCCGCCTTGATTCGACGTAAAGCTCGAGAGTTTACAGAACTTGTACGTTCTCCGCCTGCCAGCCCTTGGGCCCCTTGACTACGCTGAACGAGACAGCCTGGCCTTCCTGTAAGCTGCGGAAGCCGTTTGACTGAATCGCAGAATAGTGAACAAATACATCCTCGCCATTCTGCCGGCTGATGAAGCCGTAGCCCTTCGCGTCATTGAACCACTTAACTGTTCCTTGTTCCATGGTGATACATGTTCCTTCAAATTGATGTAGCTGCAATTCGATCGGGATGTGAAGCAGGCAGGGAGTGCGATATGCAGGAACTGCTGCGTACAACGTCGATCAATCGAGCAGCTTCATGATACCAGCAGGCATTGCAAAGCCCAAGCATTTCCTGCACTATAAGGCCGGACATACTTCAGTGAGTAACACATAATGTACTTGTTATCAATAGTTTGCAGGACTAGTGCCAAATCGGTAGTAGTGCCATTTGCGGGCCCCTCAGGCGCTGATTGGACGACGCAATGATCGTAGGAACCGGTATCGACATCACTGAAGTGGCACGCATTGAGGCCTCCATTTCACGCTTTGGCCGGCGTTTCCTGGAAAGGGTTTTCACTCCGGACGAGATCCGCTACTGCGAATCAAAAGCCAATAAAGCCGAGCGGTATGCAGCGCGTTTCGCCGCTAAAGAAGCTGCCATGAAGGCGATTGGGACCGGATGGCGGCTGGGTGTGACATGGCAGGATATCGAGGTGCGTCGTGCCCCCGGAGGGCGGCCCACCATCGCCTTACGGGGTAAAGCTGCCGGGTTCTTCGCCCGGCTCGGCGGCGCGCGCGCGCACCTGTCGCTGACCCACACCGGGCAGTTCGCCATGGCACAAGTTCTGCTCGAGTCAGACGATTCGACGCTGAAGTAAGAGTTGCTGCTGTTTTCGACCGGGTCATTCCGAGTTGCACGTAGTAACCTTAGGCTCCGCATGATTGCAACCCAGGAATCGACCAGGATCGCGCCGGCGGTCGCGCCGCTTGCCCCTCTCCGCTGCGGAATAGCGGTCGGGCTGATGAGCTTCGCCGCCCTCCTGTTAGAGCTCTCGCTGACCCGCCTCTTTTCGGTTGTCCTGTTCTATCACTTTGCCTTTCTCGCGATTTCGGTCGCACTTCTCGGCTTAGGCGCAGGCGCGGTCTTCGGATACCTGAAGCGGACCTGGCTGGCTCGCTGGACGGTCTCCGGGCTTGGCGCCGTCCTGTGCGCCGGCAACGCGGTTTTACTGGTAGGCGTGCTGGAGGTTGTCCTCCGCACCCCGGTCGCTTTGCATCTTGACTGGCCGAACTTCTACCGTCTTACCTTGCTTTACCTTGCTTCCGCCGTCCCATTCTTTGTCACAGGGCTGTTGTTCTCCGTGATATTCGCGCGGCATCCAAAGCGCATCGCGCAGCTCTATGGCGCAGATCTGGTAGGTGGATCGCTTGCATGCCTGGCGCTGGTACCGCTGCTGAATCTCATCGGCGGTCCCAACACCATCCTCTTCGCCGCGTTGGCGGTTGCAGTTGCAGGCATCGTGTGGGCTCCTCCGCGTGGCCGCAGGATTCCTGCCGGGATAGCCATTGCGCTGGTCGCCCTGATCGCGGCAAATCTGCGTAGCAATTTCATCGACATTGTGTACGCCAAGGGGACGAGGCGAGCCACGCCGCTGTTCGCCAAGTGGAATGCGCTGTCGCGCGTCGAAGTTGATGAAGTCGGGGGCGCCAAGGTGATCGTGATCGATGCCGACGCCAATACCTACATCATGAATGCCGACCCGTACCACTGGGACCCCAGGTATCGCCACAACCTTATGTCGGCACCATCGGCGCTCGCCAACGTACTCCGCCCCAGGGGCGACTTCGCCGTCATAGGGCCGGGCGGAGGAGTCGATATATTGCGCGCCGTTGCCAACGGCAGCAGGAACGTCACCGGCATCGAAATCAATCCCATTATCGCGGACGACATCATGCGCGGCCGCTATGCGGACTTCGCCTACCACCTCTATGAACTGCCCGAAGTGCATATGCACGTTGCCGACGGGCGCTCCTTCATACGCAACAGCCGTGAGCAGTACGACGTGGTGCAGATGACGCTGGTGGATACCTGGGCTTCGACGGCGGCAGGCGCGTTCGCGCTTAGCGAGAACAGTCTGTATACCGTCGAGGCCTTTGAAGAGTACTTCGACCATCTCAAGCCCGACGGCATGATCGCCATCACACGCTGGGAGTTTGCCAGGCCGCGGGAGGCGCTGCGGGTGGTCTCGGAGGCGATGGAGGCCCTTCATCGGCAGGGTGCTGGAGACACATCGCAAAACTTCATCGTGATCAGTGACGGACAGCTGAATGCCGACGGGCGCCCGGTGCTGGTGCTGGCCAAGAAGTCGCCGTTCACGCCGGACGAGCAGCGCGCCGTGCTAAACCACATCCAGGGCTCGACCCCGACAGATGCGCATCTCAACCTGCACGTTCTCTACCTGCCTCTGACCTCGGACATCCCCGGCATGGCGCACCCGGTATTCGCAGAACTCATTCATGGCCAGGACGCGGCAGCATTTTCCAGGGGGTACGCGTTCAACGTATCTCCGGTCGATGACAATGCGCCCTTCTTCTTCTTCACGCTGAAGCCCGGGCAGATCTTCCGCGGCGCCGATGGAGGTATTGACTGGAAGGTGAATCTCGGCGTGGCCGTGCTCATGGCGGTGTTGTTGATCTCCGCGGTGGCGGTGCTCGGCTTTCTGATTCTGCCGCTGGCCATTTCTTCCGAGGCGCGCTCGGGCCGCAAGGTTCGCCTGCTGTACTTCGTTGCCATCGGCTTGGGGTACATCCTCATCGAGATCGCGCTGATACAGCGGTTCGTGCTTTTTCTTGGCCACCCCACCTACGCTCTCACGGTCGTCATCTTTCTCATGCTGCTGTCTAGTGGAGTCGGAAGCATCGTGTCGCGACTCTGGTTCAGACGGCCGACTCGCGTGACTTCCGTTATGGCGTTCATTGTCGTTGTCGTCGGCGTCTATGTACTGGTACTGCCGAAGCTGTTGGGATCGTTCGTCGGCTTGCCATTCCCGCTGAAACTCCTGATCAGCGCTGGAATTCTCGTTCCGCTGGGTTTTGCCATGGGAATGCCGTTTCCCAGTGGGCTGCGCGCCTGTTCATCCGGAGCGCTGTCCGCAAACGACAGTCATGTGGCAGACGGGGCGGTGGAGTGGTGCTGGGCGATGAATGCAGCGTCCAGCGTGCTTGGCTCGGTGCTCGCCATGGTGATCGCGATTCAGTTCGGACTGAATGTGACTCTGGCGGTCGGAGCGGCGGCCTACATTTTTGCAATGTTCATGATCTCCAGCTTGCGCCCAAATCCAGGCGTCAGATAAGTATTTTTCAGAACTGATCGAGTTCGCCGGCCTACGGATTCGCGCCCCATTTTTCGTCGCCACTCTGGTCGCAATTTCAGGCACGAGGCAATCAGAAGAATTTTTCTTGTCGCAAAATGAAGCGCGGACGCTCATTCGTTGCCGAAATCAATCGGTTTTTCATTTTGGGAAAGCATTGCTGCGTGCTTTTGCACTATTCCACTTGCGCGGTTACGAACCTGAGTTGTTATAATCACTCGCTTGGGTGACATGCATCACAAGTTGCTGTGTGCTCTGCATTCGCCTCGCATGAAGCATTAGAAACGGAACTGCACCAAACTGGCGCTGGACGGGGTTGTCGGCGGCCGGTCCGCATACGGGAAAGCTTCATACATGGCCCAAATTTTTCATCGCAGTGCGAACACTGTTTCGCGGCTCTCGATCATCGGGGTGGTGGTGGTGGTGTCTCTATTGCTTTGGGCCGGCTTGGAGATACAGCGCTCGCCCTACGCCACCTACCAACATGTGTCGCAAGTGCAGCCGGTTCCGTTCAGCCATCAGCATCACGTCTCCGGCGATGGCATTGACTGCCGCTACTGTCACACCTCAGTCGAGGTCTCGAATTTCGCGGGAATTCCTCCGACCAAGACCTGTATGAATTGCCACTCCCAGATCTGGATCAACGCGCCCATGCTGGAACCGGTGAGAGAGAGTTACCGCTCAGGTAATTCGCTGATGTGGATCAGGGTGCACGATCTGCCTGATTTCGTTTACTTCAATCACAGCATTCACGTAAACAAGGGAGTCGGCTGCAAGAGCTGTCATGGGCCGGTGGACCAGATGCCGTTGACGTACGAAGAGAACTCGCTGCAGATGGAGTGGTGCCTGAATTGCCATCGCGCCCCGGAGAAATTTCTCCGGCCCCGCGATCAGGTTTTCAACATGAAGTATGAAGAGCCCAGCTCCGAGCATCCTGTGACCCTGGCCGACGGCAGAACGTTTACCGACCAGATCGCGCTCGGCACAGAACTGAAAAAGCAGTATCACGTTCGAACGGTACAAGACATTACGAGTTGCTCCACCTGCCACCGCTAGTTGGATGGAGTTGACTGGCGTCAGGGGAGTTCGGCCAACGTTGCTTTTCCGGAACCTACGAGACGATGGATAAAGACAGTACAAAGAAGCCTGAGGCGGTCTGTCCCAGCAAACTGGAGCTCGCCGAAGTCCGTGAGAAGCTCTCGCGCGCCAAAAGTGGTCCGCAATACTGGCGGAGCCTGGAAGAGCTGGCCCAGACCGAGGGCTTCGAAGAGATGCTGCATCGGGAATTCCCGCGGCACGCTTCGGTTCTGCCCGAAGGCGCTTCCCGTCGCGACTTCCTGAAGCTGATGAGCGCTTCCATGGCGCTCGCCGGATTATCGGCCTGCGTGAAGCAACCTCTCGAACCCATCGTTCCTTATGTCCGTCAGCCGGAAGAGATCGTCCTGGGCAAACCGCTCTTCTTCGCCTCGGCGATGCCATTTAGCGGCTACGCGACCCCGGTCGTAGTGGAGAGCCATGAGGGACGCCCGACCAAGGTAGAGGGTAATCCGCAGCATCCGGCAGGCGGCGGAAGCGATGTCTTCGCGCAAGCATCCCTGCTCGAAATGTACGATCCCGATCGCGCCCAGGTCGTGACCTATCTCGGCGAGATCCGCAGCTGGAGCGACTGTTCCGAGGCCTTGAAGGGCCCGCTCAATTCACAGAGGGCGGTGCAGGGAAGTGGACTACGCATTCTCACCCGCACCGTCGGCTCGCCCAGCCTGGCGTCGGAATTGGATGACATTCTGAAGGCCTATCCGCAGGCCAAGTGGGTGCAGTACGAACCGCTGAACCGGGACAATGTTCGTGCTGGCGCGCAAGCGGCCTTTGGGCAGTACGTTGAGACCCGCTACAACCTGGAGAAGGCCGATGTGATCGTCTCTCTCGACGGCGACTTTCTCTCCAGCGGCTATCCTGGATTCCTCGCCTACGCACGCGCTTTTGCGGGGCGGCGCAATCCCGATCTGCACGAAAAGATGTCGCGATTTTACTCCATCCAGAGCACGCCGACCAACACCAGCGGCAAGGCGGATCATACTTTGCCAGTGCGTGCGTCGGAGATCGAGCAACTGGCCCGCGCCATTGCCGCGGGAGTAGGCGCAGGCGGCGGAGCTGCTGCCAAGCCGGAACACCAGAAGTTCGTTTCTGCGTTGGTCAAAGACCTGCAAGCGCATAAGGGCGCAGCTGTCGTGATTCCGGGTGACAATCAGCCAGCCGCAGTGCATGTCCTCGCGCACGCCATTAATCAGGCGATCGGCGGAGCGGGCAACGCCGTCATCTACACCGAGCCGGTTGAAGCGAAACCGATCGATCAGACCGCTGCTTTGAAAGAGCTCGTCGCCGATATGCAGGCTGGCAAGGTCGACCTGTTGCTGATCGTGGGCGCGAACCCGGTTTACGACTCGCCTGCCGACCTGGGGTTTTCGGATGCCATGAACAAGGTTCCGCTGCGCGTGCAGCAGGGTCTCTACCAGGACGAGACCAGCGATCATGTTCACTGGTTTGTGGCGGGCACCCATTACCTTGAGCAGTGGGGCGATGCCCGCGCTTACGATGGCACTTACTCGATCATCCAACCGCTGATCGCACCTCTTTACAACGGCAAGAGCGAATACGAATTTCTTTACGCCCTGGTCGGATCATCCGAGGCCGCTGGGTACGACATCGTCCGCAAGTATTGGCAAGGCCAGATGAAGGGCGACTTCGAGACTGCCTGGCGGAAAGCCCTGAATGATGGCTTCATCGCAAACACCGCGCTGCCGGCAAAAAGCGTAGCCGCCAAAACCGGAGCGCCTCCGGCCTCGAGCAGTGTCGGGAACGGCGAAGGTATGGAAGTCATCTTCCGCCGCGATCCGCTGATTTACGACGGAAGCTTCGCCAACAATGGATGGCTACAGGAAACCCCGAAGGCGATCACGAATTTGTGCTGGGACAACGCCACCCTGCTCAGCCCCAACCAGGCGAAGAAGATGGGGCTCGAAACCGGCGACATCGTGGAAATCGATGTCCAGGGCCGCAAGATAAAGGGTGCGATCTGGCCTCAGCCGGGGCACCCGGATAACTCCGCTACCGTTTTCCTCGGCTATGGACGCACCAAGGCGGGGCGTGTCGGCAACGGAGCCGGATTCGATGTCTATCCGGCTCGCACCAGTGACGCGCCGTGGTTCGTCAGCGGCGTGAACATCAAGAAGGTCGGCTCGGAGTACGGGTTCGCCCATCCGCAAGGCTTCCAGTACATCGACCACTCTGACCTGCCGCAGGGAACGGAACCGCTGAAGAACCGGCACATCATTCGCAAAGCCACGCTTGAGGACTTCATCAAGGACCCCGGCTTTGCCCACGAAGAGCCCGCCCCTCCGCCGGAGCTTACGTTGTACACGAATTATCAGTACACCGAAGCCAAATGGGGCATGACCATCGATATGAACTCCTGCATCGGCTGCAAGACGTGCATTGTGGCCTGCCAGGCGGAGAACAATATCCCGGTCGTGGGCAAGTTGGAAACCATGCGTGGCCGCCAGATGCAATGGCTGCGCGTCGATGTGTACTACGAGGGCGGGACGGAAAATCCGTCCATGTACTACCAGCCGATTCCTTGCCAGCAGTGCGAGAACGCGCCTTGCGAGGTGGTTTGTCCCGTCGGCGCGACCGTGCACAGTACCGAGGGCCTGAACGACATGGTGTACAACCGCTGCGTCGGCACCCGCTACTGTTCCAACAACTGCCCGTACAAGGTTCGCCGCTTCAATTTCCTGCTCTTCCAGGACTTTACGACGCCGCAGTACAAGATGATGCGCAATCCTGAAGTCAGCGTGCGCAGCCGCGGTGTCATGGAGAAATGTACCTACTGTGTCCAGCGCATCGCCCATGGCCGTATCGATGCCGAGAAGGAAGATCGCAAGATCCGGGACGGCGAAGTGATTACGGCCTGCCAGCAGGCCTGTCCGGCGGGCGCGATTGTCTTCGGCGATCTGAATGACCCGAACAGCCGATTGGCAAAACTAAAGGCGCACCAACGCAACTACGGATTGCTGGAAGATCTGAATACGCGTCCACGCACCACCTATATGGCCGTGGTGCAGAATCCGAACCCTGAACTTGAGCAGTCGGAGTCCAGTTAGCGATGAAGCAGGGACCAGAGGAAAAAACCATTCTCCAGGATGTGCCGTGGCCGGATGAGCCACCGGTACTTCTGCCGGGGCAAACCTTCGGCACCATGACCGACCAGATTGCCGATGCGGTCCTGACAAGGCCTATCGGATTTGGCTGGCTGGCGGGTCTGGCTATCGGAATGGCGCTGCTGGCAATTCTGATGATGGCGGTCACCTACCTCTTCCTGGTAGGCGTCGGCATCTGGGGCATTGAGATTCCGGTCGCCTGGGGCTTCGCGATCATCAACTTCGTGTGGTGGATCGGTATCGGTCACGCCGGCACGCTGATTTCCGCCATCCTGCTGCTGCTGAAGCAGTCCTGGCGCAACTCCATCAATCGCTTCGCCGAAGCCATGACGCTATTTGCCGTGGCTTGCGCCGGTATGTTCCCGCTGCTGCACATGGGCCGTCCATGGCTGTTCTACTGGATGTTTCCTTATCCCAGCAGCATGGGAGTATGGCCACAGTTCCGCAGTCCACTGGTTTGGGACGTCTTCGCCGTCTCGACCTATGCGACCGTTTCGGCTGTGTTCTGGTATGTAGGCCTGGTTCCCGACTTTGCCACCATGCGTGAGAAGGCGATCAACCGCTGGGCCAAGATTGCTTACGGAATGCTGTCGCTGGGCTGGCGTGGCTCCGCCCGGCATTGGAAACGCTACGAGGCGCTGTACATCCTTCTCGCCGGCCTGGCGACGCCGCTGGTGCTCTCCGTGCACACCGTCGTCAGCTTCGACTTCTCGATTGCGGTTCTGCCCGGCTGGCACACCACGATCTTTCCTCCCTACTTTGTTGCGGGCGCCATCTATTCCGGCTTTGCCATGGTGCTGGTGCTGGCGATTCCTATCCGGCACTTCTACGGGCTGGAAAACATGATCACCATGCGCCATCTGCAGAACTCGGCGAAGGTGATGCTGGCCACCGGCTTGATCGTGGCTTACGGCTACTTCTTCGAAACCTTCATCGGCTTCTACAGTGGATCGACCTACGAGCGCTTTATGCTCGAGAACCGCTGGTTCGGCCAATATGCGATCTTCTATTGGCTGTTGATCCTGATGAACATCCTGTTGCCGCAACTTCTATGGGTTCCGAAGTTTCGCTCCAATACCAAGTTCCTTTTCCTGATGTCGCTGGACATCCTGATCGGCATGTGGCTGGAACGCTTCGTGATTATCGTAACCAGCCTGTCGCGCGATTTCCTGCCTTCGTCATGGGGCCATTACACGGCCACGCGTTGGGACTACGCGGTCTTCTTCGGCACGGTCGGCCTGTTCACCACGGCCATGTATCTGTTCATTCGCATCATGCCCGCGATCTCGATCTTCGAGATGCGCGCACTCTTGCCTGAGGCGGAGGTGAAGGCCGAATGAGTCATCAGACGCACACTCCCGCCATCTACGGCCTTCTGGCCGAATTCGATACGCCCACCGACCTGGTGCTGGCGACCAAGCGGGCCTATGCTTCCGGATACCGCAAGATGGATGCTTACAGTCCATTTCCGATTGAGGAGGCCAGCGAAGCCCTGGGCTTCCACAAGAGCCGTGTCCCCTTGATTGTGCTGTTGGGCGGTCTGCTGGGCGGCTTGAGCGGATTCGGACTGCAATACTGGATCAACGTCATCTCCTATCCCCTGAACGTCGGAGGGAAACCTTTTGATTCCTGGCCGGCCTTCATCGTACCGACCTTCGAGATGACGATTCTATTTGCGGCATTGTCGGGTGTCTTCGGCATGTTTGCCCTGAACGGCCTGCCGATGCCATATCATCCGTTATTCAACACGGACCGCTTCGCCGCCGTCACCCGCGACAAGTTCTTTTTGTGCCTTGAAGCTGCTGATCCGCAGTTCGACATCGTGAATACGCAGAAGTTCCTGGAGAGCCTCAAGCCGCTGTCTATTTCGGAGGTGCCGCATTAATCGGCCAGAACAGATCGACCTTAGGGTACCGGCGGCGGCTTCCATACGTTTGCGGCCCGGGCTTGGCGTCAAGGCGGCAGCTTTTGGTCTGCTCGCCTGCACGCTTCTGCTGATGGCTGGTTGTCGCGAGGACATGCAGAACCAGCCCAAGGTTCTCCCCCTGCGCGAGAGCGACTTCTATGCCGACAAGCGCTCCGAGCGGCCCCTCATCGAGGGCACAGTGGCGCAAGGCCATCTGGACGCGGATACGTACTTCTACACCGGCAAGGTTGGCAACAGCGACGGCGACTATATGCCGTTCCCGGCGACGGCCGAGGTCCTGGCCCGCGGACAGCAGCGCTTCAACATTTACTGCTCGCCCTGCCACGGCGAAACCGGCGAAGGCAACGGCATGATCGTGCAGCGCGGCTACAAACGTCCTCCCTCGTATCACAGCGAGCGCTTACGCAAAGCGCCGATTGGCTACTTCTTCGACGTGATGACCAATGGCTTCGGCGCAATGCCCGATTACGCAGAGCAGGTTACGCCCCGGGATCGCTGGGCGATAGCCGCATATATCCGCGCTCTGCAGCTTAGCCAGAACGCGAACCGTTCAGATGTTCCGGCCGGAACCCAGATCGCCAGTCAGCCACCTGAAGGAGTGACGATTGAGGCACCCTACGATACCCAGGGGGCTACTCCTGCCACATCTGCCAAAGGCGCCGCGGCGCCGGCAGGCGAGGCCAAGCAATGAGCGACCATAACTTGCAGGTCCAGGAGGGCGCGTACCGAGTTCCGGCTGAGGCCGCGACATGGCAGTCCCGCTCGCTCATCGTCGGCGTTGTGGGTGCAGTGCTCTGCGTGGTGGGGTTTGCCATGGCATCGCAGCGGGAAGAGTTCCTGCGCGGGTACCTCATCGGATACATGTTCTGGTGGGGGCTGAGCCTCGGCTGCCTGGCGCTGCTGATGCTGCAGTATCTCACCGGAGGCCTGGCGTTCCTGGCAATCCGTCGCTTCCTGGAAGCCGGGGCCAAGGGTCTGCCCCTGATGCTTGTGCTTTTCCTTCCCATCCTGCTGGGAAGGCATTCTCTTTATGCGTGGATGAACGACCCGGCTTTGACGGCACGGAACAGTTGGTACCTCAACCAGCCGGCATGGGTCATCCGTTGGTTGGTGTACTTCGCCATTTCAATCGGCCTGACCTATGTGCTCACCAGGCGCGGCGACTTACAAGACAGACCGCTCGCGGTGCAACCGCGCTTCCAGGGCCTCAGCGGCGTCGGTCTGCTTCTGTACACCATGATCGTCTCCTTCGGAGCGGTCGACTGGGTCATGTCGCTCGACCCGCGTTGGGGCTCGACCATCTATGGCCTCATCTTCCTTGCTGGACAGGGCTTAACGGTGCTTTCGTTCAGCGTGATCATGCTGACGGTCTACACCCGGAAAACGGTCTATCACGACATCATCAAGCCCATGCAGTTCCACGATTTGGGCAAGCTGATGTCGGCATTCGTGCTCCTGTGGGCCTACTTCTCGTTTTCGCAGTGGCTCATTATCTGGGCCGGTAACCTGCCGGAGGAGATTGGCTGGTTCCTGAACCGCATCCGCGGCGGCTGGGGCATGGTTGCGCTGATCATCATTCTGTTCCACTTTGCTCTGCCGTTTGCCTTGCTGCTGTCACGCGAACGCAAGCGTGCGGGTAGCCGTTTGATCAAGCTGGCAATCTTGCTGCTGTTCATGCGCCTGGTAGATATCTACTGGTATGTGGTGCCCAACTTCGCGCACACGCGCGGACACTTCTACTTCAGCATCTGGTATCTGGTCGGCCCTGCCGCGCTCGGCGGATTGTGGCTGGCGTACTTCTTCTACAACTTGCGGCAGCGGCCTATCTTGCCGGCCTACGAGCCGCAGATGCCCAACTTGTTGCATCAAGGATCGGGACATGGCCACTGATAATCACTTGAACGACGCTCTGCGAAATCCTTCGGTCGATTATGAACGGGCCGATCTCAGCCCGCGCGGGATTCTGCTGTTCCTGGTGGGCCTGCTGATATGCGGCGTTTTCATTGAGCTCGTGCTTTGGGGCATGTTCCGCTTCCTCAGAAACAGCGAGGGAATCTTCGCGCAAGGGCAGGCCAATCCAATGGCCGTAAGCCAGAAGGCTGCCCCGGAAAACATGGTGGGCGCGAAGATGCAGAACACCCCGGCGGAAGACACTGCAGTCTTTCCCACGCCTCGTTTGCAGGTAAACGACGCCGGGGATATGCAAAGATTTCTGGCTTCTGAGCAGAAGATCCTGGATCCGGCGCAGCCATTCACCGATTCCAGGGGAGTCATTCATATTCCTATTTCCGAGGCTATGAAGCTGGTCGAGCAGCGGTTGCCGGTGCGGCCTAATGCTCCCCCAGCAGAACTCACGTCGCCGGAAGACGTTGGGAGCAGCCCCCAGGCTATGCAAGGGCAAGACCAGTCGCCCGGAGAAGCAATTACTCCGGCGGAAGGCAAGAAATCGAAGTAGCAGGACTTCGTGAGCGCAAGTCGCCACGCATGGATTGGGAATTTGAGATTGTGTCGCAATCGAAGGTGAGGTCAGTACCGAAGTCAGGTTGCTTTGTCTTCACTTTGGAATGACGTTAGGGTGCAGCCAGTAGCCGCACCGAGATTGCACTAGCCGCCAAGCGGCGATGTGATTTGAGCCCGGAGAGCCCCGGGCGAGAAGAAGAAAGTCCCCGAGCCGCGTAGCGACGGCAGGAGGAAGTGGTAAAGCCCATCGCTCAGGGCTCGCCGAGGCGAAAGAGAGTGCTGGGCAGGCTGGAAAGTTGGCTCGGTCCCAAGCGGGGCAGCCAGGGTCAACTCAACAACGCGCCGACTTGCGGCGCGAGAAGTGGATCGAGAGCAGTGAAAAGTTGTCTGGTAATCGCGAGGAGATTGGTTCTAGCAACGCTGGTCGCGGCGAGCGTGTTCGCCATGGCGCAGCCCCCATCTTCTTTCCAGGAGAAAGATGCTCAGCCTTCTTCGCAGGTAAATCCGGCGGACCTGGCGAACATAGGCATTGATCAGCGGCTCGACCAGCAGATACCGCTTGATCTCCAGTTCAAAGATGAGACCGGAAAAACCGTCACGCTGGGCGACTATTTCCAGCCCGGCCGGCCGGTAGTTCTGAACCTTGTGTACTACACCTGCCCCATGCTATGCGGGGAGGAGCTGGCGGGCGAGGCCAGCGCGTTGCGCGAGTTGAGCTTCTCTCCCGGCAAAGAGTATGAGGTGGTATCGGTCAGCTTTAATCCTGACGAGACCCCTAAGGACGCCGCCGAGAAGAAGCAGATTTACATCGATCGCATGAACGAATCGCTGAAGCCAAAGACCGATGGTTCAGGCTGGCACTTCCTGACCGGGCAGGAGCCGCAGATCAAGGCGCTGGCGGATGCCGTCGGCTTCCATTACAAGCGCGATGCGCGTACCGGACAGTTCATTCACGCTGCAGGCATCCTTATTGTGACGCCGCAGGGCAAGATTGCTCAGTATTACTACGGGGTCGAGTTCTCCCCCAAAGACATTCGCCTCGGCTTGATCGAGGCATCGCGTGACAAGATTGGCACAGTCGTCGACCAGGTGCTGTTGTATTGCTATCACTATGACCCGAAAACCGGGCGATACGGCGCTGTGGTGACCAACATGATGCGTCTGGGCGGAGCCGCCACGATCCTGATTCTCGGCGGCTTCCTCGTAGTCATGTATCGTCGTGAATCTCACGATCCCCGCAAGGGATCAGGACGGGCCTGATAGATATGTGGAAGAACTTCCCACTGTTTCCTGAGCGTGCCTCCGCGTTGGCATGGCAGGTCGACGGACTTTATTTCTTACTGGTCGCGGTGTCGGCATTCTTTACGCTGCTGATTTTTGTGCTGATTTTCGTCTTCGCAGTGAAGTACAGGAAGTCAGCTCATCCACGCGCCGAGCAGATTGAAGGTTCACTGCCGCTGGAGTTGGCCTGGACCCTGATTCCGTTAGGCATCTCCATGATCTTCTTCGCCTGGGGCTCGCTGATCTACTTCCAGGAGGCGCGTCCGCCCAAGGGCTCGATTGAAGTGTATGCCGTGGCCAAGCAGTGGATGTGGAAGTTTCAGCATGAGACCGGTCAACGCGAGATCAATCAGTTGCACGTGCCCATCGGGCGTGATGTCAAGATGATCATGAGCTCGCAGGACGCGATCCATAGCTTCTACGTTCCCGCATTCCGTATCAAGGCCGATGTGCTGCCCGGGCGCTTCACCCAGACCTGGTTTCACGCCACCAAGGCAGGCACCTATCACCTGTTCTGCGCCGAGTATTGCGGAACCCAGCATTCGGGCATGATCGGCCAGGTCATCGTGATGGAGCCCACGGCGTATCAGGCTTGGCTCAGCGGAGACGCCGGCGCTGCTGGTTCGCTTTCCGCTAACGGCCAGCAACTGTTCCAGCAGCTTGGCTGCTCCACCTGCCACCGCTCCGATACCCAGGGTCGCGGTCCAAACCTGGTGGGAGTTTTTGGTAAGCAGGTGCTCCTGGACGACGGGCGCACTGTCGTGGCCGACGAGAACTACATTCGTGAATCGATCCTGAATCCGGGGGCCAAGGTTGTTTCCGGATTCAAGCCCATCATGCCGACCTTTCAGGGCCAGGTCTCGGAAGAAAGCCTGATGGCGTTGGTGGCATACGTGAAGTCGTTGGGGCAGTCGCAGAGCCAGCCGGCGAGTACTCGCACGGCCGTTCCTGCTGCCAGCGTGCAGTAAGCAAGGTTGATAACCCTGAGGGTGTGAAATGGCAACCGCGGTACAAAGCATCGAGCGCGAGAATTACCTGAATGCGAATTACGGCATCAAGTCGTGGCTGCTCACCACCGACCACAAGCGCATCGCGATTCTGTATCTGATTTCTATTACGGCGATGTTCTGGCTGGGCGGCTTCTTTGCCATGCTGATCCGGCTGGAACTGCTCACCCCGGCCGGCGATCTCGTCTCGTCCGACACTTACAACAAGCTGTTTACCATGCACGGGATCGTGATGGTGTTCTTTTTCCTGATCCCGTCGGTGCCGGCTGTGTTGGGTAACTTTCTGGTGCCGTTGATGGTAGGCGCCAAAGACCTCGCGTTCCCGCGCGTCAACCTATTGAGCTGGTACCTCTACATGGCAGGCGCCATTACCGCGCTCACCGCCATGGTGACCGGCGGCGTCGACACCGGCTGGACTTTCTACACGCCCTTCAGCACCACCTACTCGAACACCCATGTGATTGGCGCGGCCATAGGAATTTTCATTGCCGGCTTCTCTTCCATTCTTACCGGACTGAATTTCATCGTCACCATTCACCGCATGCGCGCGCCGGGGCTGACGTGGCGCCGCCTACCGCTGTTCTGCTGGTCGAACTATGCCGCGGCCCTCATTATGGTGCTGGGAACTCCGGTGGTCGCCATTACGCTGCTGCTGGTTGCGCTGGAACGCGCCTTCCACATCGGAGTCTTCAATCCGGCCCTGGGCGGAGATCCGCTGCTCTTCCAGCATCTCTTCTGGTTTTACTCGCACCCGGCGGTCTACATCATGATTTTGCCGGGCATGGGCGTCATGAGCGAGATCATCGCCTGCTTCTCGCGCAAGCGCGTGTTCGGCTACGAGTTTGTGGCGCTGGCCTCGATCTCCATCGCGGTGCTGGGATTCCTGGTCTGGGCCCACCATATGTTCGTCGCCGGAATCTCCGTCTATGCGGCGCTGGTGTTCTCCTTCCTCAGTTATCTGGTCGCGATCCCTTCCGCCGTGAAGGTCTTCAACTGGACCGCCACTCTCTATAAAGGTTCGATCACCTATTCCACGCCTATGCTGTACGCCTTCGGCTTCATCGGCTTGTTTACGGTGGGCGGCCTGACCGGCGTATTTCTGGCATCGCTTGGCGTGGACGTGCACGTCACCGACACCTACTTCGTTGTGGCGCACTTCCACTACGTGATGGTCGGCGGCATGGTGATGGCCTATATGGCCGGACTGCATTTCTGGTGGCCGAAGATGACCGGCAAGCTGTATCCCGAAGGCTGGGCCAAACTTTCGGCGCTGCTGGTGTTCGTGGGATTCAATACCACGTTCTTCCCGCAGTTCATTCTCGGCTACATGGGCTCGCCCCGCCGCTACCACGCCTATCCGCCGGAGTTCCAGGTGCTCAATGTACTTTCTACCGCGGGCGCCTCAATTCTGGCTGTCGGCTACGTGCTGCCCATGATTTACTTCGTGTGGTCGCTGCGCTATGGAGCCGATGCCGGCCCGAATCCCTGGAACGCCGTGGGCCTGGAGTGGATGACTTCGTCGCCACCGCCCACCAGCAACTTCGAGGAAACTCCTGTCGTGACTTGGGAAGCTTACGACTACGAGCACCAGCCTGAACTGGAGGTCACCGTTGGCGACTAGCGATGTCCACGATATCCAGGTTGCTGAAGAGCGGCTGCAGCACCACTTCGCCGACATGGATCAGCAGCGGGAGACCGCGTCCTTCGGCATGTGGATGTTCCTGCTGACCGAAATCATGTTCTTCGGCGGGCTATTCTGCGCCTACCTGGTGTATCGCGCCTCCTACTACCAGGCCTTCGTCGAAGGCAGCCAGAAGATGAACATCTGGCTGGGCGCCACCAACACCGCCGTCCTGATTTGCAGCTCGCTGAGCATGGCGACCGCCGTCCGCTGCGCCCAGGTCGGGCAGAAAAAGCTGATGGTCATTCTCCTGCTGGTGACGATCGTATTTGGCTTTGGCTTTCTGGGGATCAAAGGAATCGAGTATCACGAACACTGGGAGAACCATGAGTTCCCCGGTCCCAACTTCGATTTCAAGACCATCTCCGGCGAGCCGGCGACCGATGCGCAGCATACCCAGATTTACTTCTCCCTCTACTGGGCCATGACCGGTCTGCACGCCCTGCACATGGTCATCGGCATCGGGCTGGTGACCTGGCTGGTCATCGGAGGCCTGAAGGGCGCTTACAGTCCCGCCTACTACAGTCCGGTGGACAATATTGGACTGTACTGGCACTTTGTCGATCTGGTGTGGATCTATCTGTTCCCACTTTTGTACCTGATCAGTAAGAAGCATGGAGGAGGGTAGCCAAGCAACATGACATCCGCCGATCATTCCAGCTCCAGCGGTCACATTCTGCCGGTCAGTATCTACGTCGCCATTTGGGCGGCCCTGATGGTGCTCACCGCCACCACTGCCCTCGCTTCGTTCATCGAACTCGGCGACTGGAACATCGTTCTGGCGCTGGTCATCGCAACCATCAAGGGGACGCTGGTGGTGCTGTTCTTCATGCACCTGAAGTACAGTCCCAAGCTGACCATGGTGACGGTCATCGCCTCGCTGTTTTTCCTGTTCCTGCTGCTGAGTCTCAGCATGACGGACTACCTCACCCGCGACTGGCTCACCTATCCTCTGCGTTAGCGAAACTTAACCGACTGTAGCAATTCGCTCAACGCTATTCTGCTATTGCCGGTAGCGCGTGCTGACTTTTGGTCGAAGATATGATTGTTCCGAGCATCGTTTCGGTCGCCCAAGGGTTATAACTAGCTACTGGGCTGATTAGAGCTCAGCTGAGTCCAACCATCAGGAGGCAATTCTTGTCTTACACGTCCGTTTCGAGCCGTTCCAGCTACGCCGAGTTCGTGAACCCGCAATGGGTGCGGTTGTTGGAACTTCTCGACATGGACGTCCGTTACGAGCGCTGTGCCGGAACCGAACTTTTCAGCGACACCGGCGAACGCTACCTGGATTTCCTCTCGGGATACTGTGTTCACAACACCGGCCACAATCACCCGCGCATCATTGAGGCGTTGAAGGAAGAGCTGGACCGCTCCGGCCCGGCGATGTTGCAGAGCCACGTTCCTGAACTTGCGGGAGAGTTGGCCGAGCGCCTCTGCAAACTGGCGGGCGGAGGGCTGAAAAAAGTGTTCTTCGCCAGCTCCGGCAGCGAGGGGGTCGAGGCGGCCATCAAGTTCTCGCGCGCGGCCACCAAGCGCAATGCGCTCCTCTATTGCGAAGGCGCATTTCACGGGCTTACTTGTGGTGCGCTCTCGTTGATGGACAATGCGTTCTGGCGGGAAGGATTCGGCACCCTGTTACCTGACACCGAGGCGGTTCCCTTCGGAGACATCGCGCCCGTAGAGGAAAAGCTGCGCACGCGAAAGTTTGCGGCATTCTTTGTGGAGCCGATCCAGGGCGAAGGTGGAATCCGCGTGCCCTCGCCGGAATATCTGCGCCAGGTGCAGGCGCTATGCCGCCAGTACGGCACGATGTTCGTGCTCGACGAAGTGCAGACGGGAATGTTCCGCACCGGCAAATTCCTGGCGGCGCACAGTTTCGGTGTCGAGCCCGACATCGTAGTGCTGGCCAAGGCGCTCAGTGGCGGACTAGTCCCGGTTGCGGCCGTGCTCATGACCGACGAGATCAGCGAAGCGGTGTACAGCTCTCTGCGCCGCGCGATCGTCCACACGTCGACCTACAGCGACAATGGGCTGGCCATGCGCGCAGGAATGGCGACCCTGGATGTGCTGGAAGACGAGGATCTCGGCACTCGCGCCACTCATCTTGGCAACCTGCTGCGCGCTCGACTGACAGAGTCGCTAGAACCCTATGAGATGTTCAAAGCCGCGCCGGGATTGGGCCTGATCAGCGGTATCGAATTTCGCGTTCCGTCGAAGCTATTGCTGCGAGTTTCGTACGAGGCCTTTCGCGCCATTCATCCTGGAATGTTCGGACAGATGCTGGTGATGCGTATGTTCCGTCAGCAGAAGATCCTGACGCAGATCTGCGGCAACAACTTCATGGTGCTCAAGTCGGCTCCGCCACTTGTCGCCAGCGAAGCGCAAATCGAAGAGTTCGTGCAGGCCTTGACCACGGTTGTCGACGACATGCACCGGTCTACTGGATTCTGGACCGAGTCCTTGGCTTTGGGACGACGTGCCATGAACATCTGACAATCCTTGGGTCGGACCTTTAGCTGCGCCGATGAGCCTTTTATCTTGTCATCCCGAACCCCTTCGGGGGTGAGGGATCTGCGGTTCCGGGTCTTGCAGCAGTCTGTTTCAGCCGTGCAAATGGTGCCGTTCTAACGCTTGTCCGCCGCCGCCGTGGCGCCGTTTGCGATTGTTCCCACCGTCGCAATGCTGATCTCGACTTTGTTTTCCACCTTGAGGAACAGCGTGCTGGGATTCTTCATGCCCCACGCTTGATACGGCACGTCGAATGTCGCGGTGGCGGTTGCTCGCGATCCGTTAACCTGAACCGGCAACGAGAGAGTCAGGTCGTGATCGCCGCCGTGAATGCGGAAGACGCCCTGCACCTGCAACGTCGAAGTACCTTGCGACGGCAACGCGCCAGTGAAGTGCTTAGGCTGGAACATGATTTCAGGGAAGCGCTCACTCTCCAGGATTTCCTTCTGCATCTTGCCGTCGCGGAGGTGATTGCCGCTCTCGCCACTCCTCGCATCGACGACGATCTCTCCCGTGGCATCGCCGGTCTTAGGATCGAGGACAATGTTGCCGCTCTGCATCTTGAATGTGCCACGCACAGTGTGCAGGACGTCTCCTAACGTCCAGTCGACTTTTGTCTGTGCTGGATCGAGCGTCACGTGTACCTGCTGCGCCGCGACGCTGATCGCCAACATAAAAACGATCGCAATCGATCCGCTGAGGCAACGCCATCTCTGGTGCATGATCGTCATGTGCATGTTTCTTGGATGCGGAACGCAACTCAGGCTCGCAGCAGACGCCATCCGAATGACAAGCTTGGGCGAAGTCCTATCTCCACCGGTGCCAGCGTTCCGGTGTGCATCGCCAGCATCCGCCCGAAGAAGCCTGGCTCGGCGGCGAGAGCTCGGAAGGCGCGATCGCGCAGCCAGCGGCGGTTATCCATCACTAGCATCAGCGCAGCCATCCTCCGCGGCAAGCGAGTGATTCGGGAATGCGCCTTTCCGTACGAGGTGAGGTCGCCGGCGCTCATGGCATTGGCCAGCGCAATCGCCTGCTGAAACGCGATCGAGAGGCCTTCCCCTGTGATTGCGTCAACCGACCCTGCTGCCTCGCCAACCAGTGCGATACGCCTGCCATGTACCTGCCTGAGCGTGCTTGATGCGGTGATGGCGCCGATAGTGCTTCCCACGATGTTGGCTGATTGCAGCCTCGCCGCGAGGCTAGGGAAGCTGGCCAACGCCTCGTCGAATCGCAAGCCTTGCCGGCTTGTGATCAAGGCTACGCACACCTGATCTTCTGCGACCGGTGTTACGTACATCTGTCCGCAGTTGCTCCAATGCACCTCAACGAAGTCGGACCATCGCGCGACCTGATAATGCCGCCGAAATCCGTAGCGGTAACGCGGTTGCCGCATAGGGTCGAGCCCGGAGAGCTTGCGTAGTTTGGAATTCTGTCCGTCGGCGCAGACCAACCAGCGTGACGGCACGACCTGACCTTCGACCAGCAACCCATCCCGCAACAGACCGGTAATGCGACGGCCCCAATGTAGCGACACCCCGCATTCAATCGCGCGATCGGTGAGCCACCGATGCAGAAGCGTGCGTCGAATGCCATATCCAACGCTGCTGGGAAATCCGGCTTCCACCTGCTGATCATTATTCACAAACCGGATGCCGTGAAAGGGCGCGGCGTGCCGGCTGTCAACCGATACACCTAATGCCGCGAGGGCAGCCAGACCGTCTGGCATGATGCCTTCGCCGCAGGCCTTATCAATTGGAGGCTGCGCGCAATCGACAACTGCCACCGCAAATCCGGCTCGCCGGGCCGCGATGGCTGCCGCCAGTCCGGCAGGGCCTCCACCGGCGACCAGAACATCTGTATCTCTAAGATTGTTCATGCTACCAGCGCAATAAGACGAGCTCCGAGCAGAATCCCGGACCCATCGCGGCGAGAATGCTGTACGTGCCAGACGCAGGACGGCGCCGGTTCATGAACTCTTCCAGCACCAGCAACACTGATGCCGACGAGAGATTACCAACCTTGCGCAGGCAGTCCCATGACACCTGCAGCGCTCCGTCCGGCAGGCCGAGCGTTTCAGCGGTCGCCTCCAGAACCTTGGGGCCGCCGGTGTGCATGATCCATGTCGAAATATCGTCGCGACTCAATTCCTGCTCGGCAAGAAACGTGTCGATATCGTTGGCCAGGTGTTTGCGCACCATCTCCGGGACCTCCGGCGAGAGCACGATGCGGAAGCCTTCTTCCGAAATGTCCCAGCCCATTACGTCTTCGGTTCCGCGATAGAATGACGACTTCGTCGCCACGATCTCCGGCCCAGGCGCCGTACGATCTTTTCCGCTGACGATCACTGCCGCCGATCCATCGCCGAATAGTCCCGACGAAATCAGATTCGCAACCGAAAGATTCTCACGCTGCCACGTCAGCGAGCAAAGCTCAACCGACACCAGAACCGCATTGTGGTCGGGATAAGCGCGCACGTAGTCTGCGGCGCGCGCAATGCCCGCGGCACCGGCGACGCAGCCCAGTCCGAAAATGGGATTGCGCTTGATGTCGGTGCGCAGATGCATGCGGTTCATCAGGCGGGCATCGATCGACGGACTGGCAATGCCGGTGACCGAGACAAAGAAGATCGCGTCGAGGTCACGCTCTGACAGTCCCGCACGAGCAAGAGCGCGGCAGATTGACTGTTCCGCCAGGTCTTCGGCGACCTCGATCCACGCGTCATTCGATTGGCCCCATGTTGTCAGATCGTCGTAGGCTTCGATGGGAAGAGCCAGATGACGCCCGTCGACCGCGACGCGGCTCAAAAGGCGGTCCAGAACTTTGGGATTGTCGATTCGCCCGGCCCAATGGCGCTTGAGTGCCGAGGCGATCTCTGACTGTGTGTAGTAATGGCGGGGGAATGAACTTGCAACGCTAGCGATTCGCATGAGCCGGCTGCCCGGGACCCTTCCGTAATCTGGTCTAGTGGTGAGGGCAACCCACCGAGGCGTTGCCGCCACCACGCGCCCTCAAAGCTGTTGTTGGAACACGGAAACTTAACCTTTTGAACCCGTGACCGGTCCGATAGTTGCGGACTCGGGGTCAACTCATAAGTCTATGCCCGCGGTCCGCATGTCGCGGCGCTATTCTTTTGTCCCCGGCTGCTCGATTGGGAACAGACTTCCACATCCAATTTCCGTCATTCCGGCCGGACCTTGGGCGCGGGCGACCGCTTCTCTACCCAGCGCTTGTCGTTGCGAAGGGCGCTTGCAGTCCCGTCCATGCAACTGAAACGGACCAGCGCGCTCATTTTTTGTTCAGCGCTTCGATCTGCTGGACCAGCGCGTCAATCTCGTCCGAGGAGAGCTTGCCTGTGTACTTGGGCATGTGCCCCTTACCGTTGGTAATGATGTTGCGCAGATCGTCAGCCGACATGCCAGCGACTTTCGCGGAGAGCAGTGCGGGCCCGCCAAAGTGGCGTCCTTCGGCGGTCTTGCCGTGACACTTGGCGCACTCCTTCTGGAACACGGGATTCGAAGTCAGCCCTGCATCACTCTGAGGAGTTTGCGCAGAGAGTGCAGCGACGGCAAAGAAGAAACAGCCAAGAGCAAGGTTGAGTCGAGAATTTTTCAAGTCAAACCTCTTCAGAGACTATCGCACAGACACTGGCCAGCCCTGAGTTCCTTGAATTCTACAACCCCCCGCCGCATCGGTTGTCTCGCTTCTCTCAGGAAGATAAGTCCGATAAAGACCGACTACATCTCTACTTCAGTTTCGCGTACTCCACCTTGGCTTGCTGATAGATGGGAATGTCGCTGATCGGCATCTTTCCAGAGGGTGAGAAAGTCCTGATACGATTTGCGCGCGGATTCCTTGTCGCCCATCATCGCCTGGGCGCGACCAAGTTGCAGATGGGCCAGCGCGCCGATGATGAAGTTTCCCACTACACCGTAATGATCGAGAATTTTCTGGAATTCGGCAGCTGCCTGCTGGGCTTGCCGCGCTTGCAGGTAGCATAGGCCGCGCATGTACACCGGATACAAGCGCCCAAAGGTCTCCGTTCCAAAAGAGACATCACCCAGTTCATAGGGGTATGCGAGTTCCAACCGGCGAATGCCTCCCTGCGGATCGCTCGCCAAATTAGCTGCGGCATCTACACTCGGAAGCCAATTCTTTTGAATTACGTCGCTGAGAGGGTAGTTGCGACTGACGGTATCCGCTAGTTGCTGGGCCTGCTGAGCTAGGCCGGCTCGGGCAAAGGTAACGGCGCCCAGGACTTGCACTCCAGGAATCTTGTCCAAAGCAAGAGCGTCATGTGCAAACTCCAGCGCTCCATTCGTTTTGCCGATCTCGACTTCTCGCAGGGCCAGTTGAGCCCCAAATGAAGATGCCCTCTCTTTGTCGCCTGCCCTGAGGGCGAGACCTATGGCACGGTCTGCTAGCTTGCGGGCTTTGCGTGAGTGTCCATAGAAGGCCTCCGTATCCGATTGCATCCAAAGGAGGTCAAGATTGTTTTCCCGTTCCGCCCAGGCAACCTGTTCCTGCATTCCGGCACTGTCTTTTAGAAGAAAAGCCAAGTAATAACGCGATAAGTGTAAGTTGACATAATCGAGACCTCGCGCTCGCGCTTCTTCCGACGCCGATCTCGCTTGGACGAGCCTTCCCAGGGGGGCATTGGAGGAGATCAGCCTGTGGTAAGACTGGGCTGAGGCAGGATAGTCGCGACGAAGTTCCTCCGCCTCGGAGGCACAGGCTTCCCATTTCCCCATGGCTACGTGCACATCGTACAGACTACCGAGGAGGGTGGTTTGGATGCGGGCTCTTGGGTACTGTTGCGACCATTGCAGCAAAACCTGCTCGGCTTTGTTTAGTTCGCCTGTGACGATTTGGTAATACGATTGTTCGATCCTGTAACGTGTCAGCTGATCGACTCGGTCCCGCAGATTGAAAGCCGTTGTGTAACTCTGGGCAGCTGGACTGTTTCCCAACTCCAGGAGATCCGCATTGGTGAAAGCGGTCCCCATTGCCCAATAGCCCCACGCGAGATTGGGGTCAATCTCAACAGCGTGGCGGAGAAGAGGGATCTGGTCTGTCGGTTTGTTGGTGTTATATGCCTGTTCGACCGCCTGAAGTGCTTCGAGGGATGGAGACGCAGCTTGCTCCAGCGGCGCGTTGAATTCTCGCAGCGAATCCTGAGGTTCGCCTAGTTTCGTTCTCATCCCAAGGCCGAGAATTCCGAGAGTTTTTATAATCGTTTTTCTATCAGTTGCTTCGGCCTCGCTGCTGGCCAGGAGCGCCCCAGTTTGACAGTTCACAGCTTTTAGCGCGAGATGATATCCGTTACCGTGATCGGAGATTGAGGCACCTAGAACGGCCGTGCTGTTGGTTCTCAGGCAAACTTGTTTCGCTAAGTCAAACGTCATTGGTTTAGTTGTTGGCCAACCAATTCCAGGGTGGCCCATCAACGTCAACTCCCGGTTGATCTTTCCGGGAGCCAGTATATTCAGATAAGGAGACTGATAAAGATCGACGCGAACAGCAAAACTCAACGCGTCATAAAAGACTGAATCACTAGTTTGGTTCTCCCAGTCAGCCAAGATAATCGTGTCTTTGTCGGTCAGCTTGGGCCTTTGATGCGCGCGGCGATAAGCCAAGACTGCGCCGATTGCTATGAGGAGGGTCAGGCTTAAGGCAAGAGCCAGCCAAATCCTGCGATGTGGCGCTGACCGTTCAATCGTATCGGAACCAGTCGAAGATAATAGCCCCGCCTTCTTCTGCGAATCGCTCAGGGACTCTCGCAGCTCGGTTGCGGTCTGAAATCGCCGCTCAGGTTGCTTTTGCAAACACCTCTCAATAATTTGTTCGAGTTCGAGGGGAAGTTCGGGAATAAGTTCGCGCACCGGCTTAGGATCTCGGTTCTGAATCGCATCGTGCAGGATCGCTTCCGTCTCGCCAGTGAACGCGCGCTCGCCGGTAGCCATCTCGTACAGCACTAGGCCGAACGAGAAGATGTCGGTGCGCGCGTCGAGCCGCTCGCCACGCATCTGCTCCGGCGACATGTAGCTTGCGGTGCCTAGCTTTAATCCGGTGAGGGTGAGCCTACTCTCTGGTGGTGACATGCTGAGCGAAGCGGCCCGGTCTCGGGCAGCGACTCGAAGCACCCCTGTAGCGCCAGGGTCCTTGCCTTCAGAGGGGGCCTTCGGCTCGTCGCCTCGCTCCTCGCTCAGGATGACACCCGTTGTGGCTTCGGCCGTCTCCAGCACCTTCGCTACTCCGAAGTCCAATACTTTGGCGACGTTCTTGTCGGTGATAAATATGTTCGCCGGCTTGATATCACGATGGATGATGCCTTTTTCGTGCGCCGCCTCCAGGCCGGCCGCGATTTGAATCGCGATGTCCAGCCCCTCCGGTTCGCTCAACCGGAATGCGCCGTTTGCGATGTGCTCGCGCAGCGTCTGCCCGTGCAAGAGCTCCATAACGATGAAGGGCTGGCCTTCGTATTCTTCGACTTCGTAAATCGTGCAGATATGGGGGTGGTTCAGCGACGAGGCAGTCCGCGCTTCACGATCGAAGCGCTGTAGCGTTATCGAGTCAGTTGCCAGCTCCTCGGGCAAGAACTTAAGGGCGACACGGCGGCCCAACTTGAGGTCCTCCGCCTTGTACACCAATCCCATGCCCCCGCCGCCGATTACCTCCAGGACGCGATAGTGGGAAACCTTCTTCCCAACCAGCCCCTGTGGCTTCAGCGGCCGGGTCTTGGGTTCTCGCTTAACGGGCGCGATGAATCGATAGCCTCGCCGCGGCAACGTTTCGATGTAGCGAGGAGCCTCAGCATCGTCGCCCAAAGCGATGCGGAGTTTCTTAACCGCGATGTTCAGCCCGTTGTCGAAGTCAACGAAGGTATCGGTAGTCCAAAGCTTGTGGCGAATCGCCTCCCGGGTTACGACCTCGCCATGGCTTTCAAGGAGCAGAACCAGAATCTGAAATGGCTGTTCCTGAAGCTTAACCTTGATGCCGTTCCGGCGGAGCTCGCCCGATCGCAGGCTCACCTCGAAGTCCGCGAAGCGAAGCTCGACCGGCGCTCCCATCTCTGTCTCCCTGAGTCTGAGGTTGGGTCGGAGTTTACCACCCTGACATCACAACGGATCAGGCGCTTTAGTGTTACGTATTCCGTCGCCTTGAGTGCCGTTCAGTGGACCGATAGCCTGCGCCTTTTCCTGCACCCGCGCGCCTCAGCGGTACATGCCTACAGGGCGCATTGAAACCAAAGCAGCTTATGGCGGTAAAGGTCGGCTACATGCCCAGTACAGACCGGGTCTATTGAGCGCGCTGCCGAGTTCACGCAAAGTGTGCCGCATTGAGGCGGCTTGCGAATTCAAGGCCATTTGGGGTCTGTTCACAGGCAGCCGGCACAACAAACGACATCACTGAGAGGACAAAACAATGAGCTACATCGACTCCGGCAAGTGGAATAAGACCCAATCAATACAGACTTTCAAGTTCAACGTCACCTTCGAAAAACCGCCAATCGTTTTGGTTTCTCCCTTCTGGAAGGAAGAGCACACCGAAGTAGGTCATGCGGAAACGATCGACGTCATCGAACAGCACCAGTGCACCCTGGTGAGCGGCAATCAGGCGACAAACTACTACGTGAACTGGATCGCGATCGGCGTTAAGGAGCAGTAAGGCTAAGCGCCGGGACCGCGCACCACCACCGAGTAACTTCAAACCTTAGGTGGGGTGCGCTTTCCTCCGGGCAACGTCAACCCAGCCATGCTCGGCCAGGCTCGTCGGGTCGAATTACTTAGAAGGACGGAAATGCCGCCCACAGAGGAGCGCATCATGTACAAAGAACCGGCAAGATTCTCAGAACAAAGTCGCCAGGCATCCTGGCTCGCCACAGCAGCGTTAACCCTTTTCACCCTGCTCATAACGGCGGGATCGCCAGTCAACGCATTCTCACAAACCAACTTCAACCCAACCTTTACCTTCCCCATGTCCGCTGTCATCCAAGGCGAAAGCGCCCGACTGAACATCGTGAACCGCTCAGGTTCGCCTGGCAATCTGCCACCCGACGTCTGCGATGTCGTGCTTCTATTCCTGGATAAGACAGGAGTGGTTCGAGGCGGGTCTTCGATCAAGAGCCTGGCTGCCGGCCACGCGACGTACGTGGATTTGTCGGCTAACAAACTAAATTACGAATCCGGCAAACGTCATGAGCTGCGCGCCTTTGTCAGCGTGACTACGCGGGGCAATAAGCAGCTTCCTCCCGATGTATGCAAGCCGTCGCTGGAAATCTACAACGAGGCAACGGGGGCGACGAAGTACTTTGGTTGGCCACCGGACCCTGAACTGCCAGCCCCGCAATAACGGGAAGCTACACGCAACATCGACGGCACCATGAAAGATCGGGCGGGCACGCTGCTCCGCCCGCCTTTCCGTGTCGCTCGCGCTGGGCAGTTCCCGTTTTGGAACGCCATCTCCGATTTTCTGTCGAATTTGCTTGCTTATCCTCCTGACGTCCCCTCACACTTGTTCTGAGGGCAGAGGAGAGTTGTGCCTGGGCACAGGTTTCCTCCTGATAGCCTGCCGGACTCCCCGTTTGCAGGCTGCCTTAGCGACGCTCTTTGACATCCGAGCACGAACGTCAGGATTACCGAAACGTTACCCCGCCTCCGCTTTCGCAGGACGAATTGTCCCCATTTCGGGATGTAAGTCCAATAAATTGAATATTTTGACCTGTAACTCTTTTCGATGGAATATTTTGCGAGGAAAGATTTTTTCCAGGTCAATGTTTTGAATATTTTGCGGATGTGAAGGGGGAGGGGGGGTAACCAGACCATAATCCCGGCGGCCTTGGCAGGAAAAGATATTTAAGTGGTTAACATCGGGCGGGTTCGGTGACGCTCAGTTTTCTGCGGCGAAGTAGCCTTGGCGAGCATGGACCTGGAAGCGTTGTGGCGCGCGCAGCTCGACCCGCAGCTGATGAAATCCGGGCTTCGACTGCTGCGGCTGGAAGGTGACGAAATACTGGCTGCGCATCTCCTGCTCGATGTCGGCAAAGGCGCTCTGCATTTCCTGGCTGCTGGACGCCAGGAAGAAGCGGCCGCCGGTGGCTTCCGCCAGCCGCCGCATAACGCCGTCGCCCGCTCCGGTTTTCTTTTTTGGCCGTAAGGTCAGCGCGTAAATTTGAGTTTCGCTGCGCTGCGCGATGGCGATCACGTCAGCCAGACTGCGATAGCTTTGCGTATCTTCGCCATCGCTGATGAGCACGATCGCGCGATGCACAAGGTCGGACTCGTGATGTTGCCACAAGCGCTCGGAACACGCGTCGTAGAGTGCGTCATAAAGGTTGGTTCCCCAAGCCGGTTCGGTCAGCCGCTCCACCGACGTTGCCAGTTGCGCGGTTGAATTCGGCGACTGCTGCCAGATTTTGGCCTGGCTTCCGAAGGCCATGATGAAGGCGCGATCGCTCTGCGGACGCAGAATCTGCTGCAGGAAACTGAGCGCCGTCTCCTTCTCTTCCGGCAACACGCGCTTGACCGAATCGCTGGCATCGAGCAGCACGCCGAGACGCAGCGGAAGGTTGTCGTCGCGGGCGAAATCCTGGAAGCGCTCGACCTGAGACTGATCGTCCAGCACGCGAATGTCAGCGGGCGAAAGATTCTGCACCGGCTTGCCGGCTTCGTCAGCCACGGTGAATTGCAGCCGCACCTCATTGACGTTGTGGCGGATCGTGTATTCCGCAGCATCCGTCACGCGCGGCTGATTTGCCGGAGCGTTCGGTGGAACGCCGCCGACTCTCCCGCCCGCATAATCAGCGGTCGCAAGGTACGCGGAACCGTCTCCGTCGCTGCTGGAAGGATCGAATCCTCCTGAAGCCCACTCACCGACGCCGGCAAGCGTGACGGCGGCGAGTGACAGGCTTAGAGCGGCGAGGATTGTGGAGCGCTGCACGAGCGAGTTATCGGCGAGGCGCTGCAGGAGCTTGAGAGTGGCGCAGAGACAGCAGAAAGGCAAACTGCGGCGCTTCGGCTCGGACTGCGAGCCGCGGCAACCTTGGGCCTCGATTGCAGCGCCGCCTCGGAACAAACGGAGCGGCCGGCACGCGCGCTCCACCTTCGTTTACCCCACTCCGCTCCGCAGAGCGGCCAAATCGTTGGCGGGTGAGATGCAGAGCACCTGCCGAAAGTTGCGGGGAATCGTTCATCATCCTGTAACCATCGTGCATGTACCTTATGGTTGTGATGGCTACTTACGACAGCGCAACCTCTACGCTCGGCTACAATACAGCCGTGAAGCAAACCATCTTCTCGGTGGAAGATGACGCCGACATCTCGCGCCTGGTGCGGCATCAGCTGGAACAGGCTGGTTACGGCGTCCGCACCTTTGCCAGCGCCGCAGGCGTGATTGCCGAGGCGGAAAAGCAGATGCCAGCACTCTTCCTGCTCGACATCATGTTGCCCGGTGGCGACGGCCTCGAGCTGTGCCGCCGCATCCGGCAGACCACCGCCTTGGCGATGGTTCCGGTGATCTTTCTGACTGCCAAGGTGAGCGAGTCGGACAAGGTGATTGGGCTGGAGCTCGGCGCGGACGACTACATCCCCAAACCGTTCAGTCCGCGCGAGCTCGTCGCCCGGGTGCGAGCCGTGCTGCGACGCTTCGAGCGGCCGTTGGCTCCATCGGTGGTGAAAGCTGGTGACCTGGAAATCGACAGCGGCGGCATGACGCTCATGGTCCGGGGTGTGCTCACCCAGACAACTGCGACCGAGTTCCGCCTGCTCGAGTATCTGGCGCGGCATCCCGGCCGCGTTTTTACCCGCGACCAGCTGCTCGATGCGGTGTGGCGTGATACGCACTACGTTACGCCGCGCTCAGTCGATGTTTATGTCCGTCGTATCCGCGAGAAGATAGAGGAGAATGCAGACGATCCCCGCTACTTGAAGACGGTGCGAGGTGCGGGTTACCGTTTCGAAATTCCTAAGCCATGAAGAGTCGTATCTTCCTGAAGCTTTTTTTCGCCGGTCTTTTGGTCATAGCGGCTTGTACGCTCTCACTGGCCGGACTGGTCCGCAAAGCTTGGGAAGACATGCTGCGCCACGACATCGAGACTTCACTGGAGCAGAAGACCCTGATGTTTGCCTCGCTGGTCGAGACGTCGCCGGCCTCCTCCATCCATGACATTGCCGCTCAGGCCGCTCGCATGGCTGACGCGCGGACGACCGTGATCGACTCCGCCGGAAAGGTACTGGCCGACTCCGAAGCCCAACCCGAGGCAATGGAGAATCACGCCAGTCGGCCAGAATTCGTCTCTGCCCTTCAAGGCCAAATCGGCAGTTCAACACGATGGAGCCACACAGTCGGTGTGGAATTCCTTTACGTTGCGGTCCCGATTCCCGGCGGCGCAGTGCGTATGGCTTACCCGCTGTCCGCTATTCGCCAAGTTAACCGCCACATTACGCGCAATCTGGCAGGAGCTTTGGCGATCGCGATGGGCGTGGCGATTCTGCTTGCACTCATTGCCACGTACTCCATTGGCCGCAGGTTAACGCGCATTACCGAATTCGCCGAGAGAGTGGCCGCCGGAGACCTCTCCGCCAGAATCCAGGAAGGCGCTTCGGATGAGATTGCGCACGTGGCGACGGCGCTCGACAAGACCGCCCGTAAGCTGGAAGACGGCTTTCGTGCCTTGGAAAACAGTCGCCAGACCCTGGAAACGCTGCTGAACTCGATGCAGGAGGCAGTTATCGCTGTTGCCCAGGATGGTCGCGTGCTGTGGGCGAACCAGCGCATGGAGCGTCTGCTGCCGAGCGGCGTACGGCTGGGAGAGCCGCTTGTGCAATCCGCGCGCGATCCCGAAATATTGAATTCGATTCAGACCGCTCTGGATCGACGGGATATTACCCACGCGAGGGCGGCGAAAATTTTTTCCGGGCGCATCTTCGATTTGACCGCAGCGCCGATGCCCGGCGGCGGCGCTGTGGCTGTGCTGCACGATCAGACAGAAATCGAGCGGGTGGAAAAAACGCGGCGCGATTTTATTGCCAACGTATCGCACGAGCTCCGCACCCCGCTCACATCGATTCAAGGCTATGCGGAAACTCTTCTGGATAACGACGGCGTACCGGATCACGTGCGGGAGTTCCTGGAGATCATCCGCAAGAACGCGGTCCGGATGGGCCGCCTGACCGAGGACCTTCTGGTGCTGGCCCGCGTGGAATCGGGCGAGCAGAGCTTCCATCTTCAGCTGGTGTCTCCCCGTGAACTACTGCACGATGCTGTGCAAACCTACCAGGACATTGCTGCGGCGCGAGGTATCGAGATCACCTCAATGAATACGGCCACTTCGCTGGTGGGGGTCGATCGGGATGCTATCCATCAGGTGTTTTCCAATCTGGTTGATAACGCATTGAAGTATGGCAATGGCGGCGGGAAAGTTCTCATCGGTGCGTGTGAAACCGAGGAGGGGGTGCAATTCTACGTTCGCGACTTCGGAGCTGGAATTTCCAGTGAACACCTGCCTCGCCTCTTCGAACGCTTCTACCGTGTCGACAAAGCGCGTTCTCGCGAATCGGGAGGCACTGGACTTGGTTTGGCCATCGCCAAGCACGTGGTCCGGGCCCTCGGAGGAACGATTAAGGTTGAGAGCGAACTGAACCACGGCTCGACCTTCTATTTCACCTTGCCTCGCCAGCCCGTCTTGGTGGATGCCTGATCCAGAGCGGCTCGCCCTCGCTTTGCGAGGCGAGATCCCACGAATTTGCAAGCTCTTCATGACGAATTCATCCGCATTTCACAATCGCCGTCTACCTTAATGGCAGCACTCCGTACATCGCACCCCCATCTGGATGTTTGGCAGGAAACGGTGAGGACGTGTCTGTCAACGGGGGTCGCATAAAGAGGGCCCATGAGTTCGGCTGATCTGGCATTACCGACACCCGAAGCGATCTGTGCCCACCTGCTGGAGCAGACCTTGCAGGCATGTCGCGTCACGCGTATTGCCGCAGGAATCGTAGCGGAAGGAATCGCTACGGGCGTGTCCTCTCTTTTGGATGGTGTACGGCAGCGCGAGAAGGAACTTGACACGCTTGACCGTGAAATTGATCAGGGTGTGACTTCGATCATTACCAAAGTGTCTGATGAGCACGCGCGCGAACTCCTGGCTTGCATGAAATTCATCATCGGTCTGGAGCGTGTCGGTGATTTGCTACTGAACTGCAGCAACCGCGCGGCGGCGGTCGGCAGCCGGATCGATCTGCAGGATATTCGCGACCTGACACTCATGGCCTCGCGACTGGAGAGAATGCTGGGCGACGTGCATGATGCGTTCAGCCAGCGCGACCTGAATCGCGCGCTAGCGGTGTTGCGTTCGGATGCGGAACTGGACCGGCTGCGCAATCTTGTCTTCATGCGCCATCTCGAGAATCACGATAATTCGCCCCGGCAAGAAAGCTTCCACGTATTGTTCATGACTCAGTCGCTGGAGCGTGCCGGTGACCACGCCAAGAATCTGGCGGAGGAAGTTTGTCACCTGGTGAGCGGGCACAGCGTACGGCATGTGCTTCGCTCCTACGACAAGCCGGTCGAACAGATGTTCATTGAAGATCTGAAACGGCGGCAGCGAGGGTAAATCTGCGCAGCTAATGGCGTGCCATTTTACCTGACGTTTTTACGGCTTCACCTGGCCATCGGGCGACGAATCAGTAGGTGCTTAAGGAGGCTCTTCCTCATGTCCGGTCACGTCACTACTCCGGCTCAAGGGATGCCGAGCTCCGACCAGCCCCATGCTTTGGCTAAGAGGGCAAGACTGTTCCTTGCCTGGGTGGACATCTGGCAGCAGGTCATCGTGGCAGAACTTTTGTACGCACTGAATCGGAGGTTTAGTTGCCTTTTTAGTTGCCTTTATAGAGGCTAAGTCATTGACACATGAAGACCTACCGGTTGGCAAAGCACGTAAGTGCTTGTCTTCATGCGAAATTTACTCGTGTGTAACGGAGCTGTAATAAACCCGGAGTAGAACCACACCTGAACTTATGAGGAGGAACACTACGTGATTCGCTCTATCAGGGTGATCTTGTGCATTGCTTTGCTTGCATGCTGCGCCTTCGCGCAAACCACGCTAAATGGGGCTGGCGCCACATTTCCCTACCCGATTTATTCCAAGTGGTTTAGTGAGTATCACAAACTGCATCCCGATATTGAGATTAACTACCAGTCCATCGGTAGCGGAGGAGGCATTCGCCAGGTGCAGGCCGGGACGGTCGACTTCGGCGCCAGCGATGGGCCGATGACCGATCAGCAAATCGCAGAGTCCAAGGTCAAGGTGCTTCATGTTCCGACGGTTCTCGGCTCGGTGGTGCCGGCCTATAACATTCCCGGCGTGAGCGCCGAGTTGAAGTTTACGCCCGATGTTCTCGCAGACATCTATCTGGGAAAGATCTCGAATTGGAACGACGCTAGGATCGCCAAGTCCAATCCCGGCGTGAATTTCCCCAACCAGAGCATCACCGTGGTGCATCGCTCTGACGGCAGCGGCACTTCCTACATTTTCACCGACTATCTGTCGAAGGTGAGTTCGGAATGGGCTGGCTCGGTAGGAAAAGGCACTTCGGTGAAATGGCCTGTAGGCTTGGGCGGAAAAGGAAATGAAGGCGTTGCCGGTAACGTGCGGCAGTTGCCCGGCTCTATCGGCTACATCGAGTTGATCTACGCTCTGCAGAACAAGATCCCGTTTGGCAGCATGCAAAACTCGTCGAAGAATTTCATCAAGGCTAGTTTGGAGAGCACAACCGCAGCCGCGGCTGGGGTCAAGATGCCGGCCGATTTCCGCGTATCCATCACCAATCCTCCCGGCAAGAATGCGTATCCGATCGCCAGCTTCACCTGGTTGCTGATTCCGACCCATCCTGCAGATGCCAACAAGGGGAAAATCCTGAAGGACTTCCTCTTCTGGATGTTGGATCAGGGCCAGACCATGACAGAGTCACTGTCCTACGCACCGCTGCCAAAAGATGTGGTGGAGAAGGAAAAGGCAGCGATCACCAGTCAGATACATTGATCGCTCGGTGAGTCGTGTGTACCAAGGGTGGGATGTCGCCGCTCCGCGGCTTGCATTCCCAATCTGTTGCAACCGGGGCTCGATGCCCCGGGACGGATTCAACGCGGAGCTGCCGCTAGTTTACGGCCTTGTAATACCCCTGTAACAGATGCCTGATAGCGTCGATCCCATGAACCCGCCGGAACCGCTTGGCCAGCTCAAGCAGCCCGTCACAGCTATCCCTTCGATGGCTAAGACGAGCAGTCAGCAGCGCGAGCCCAAATTTCCTGCGACCGCTTTGCAGAAAATTCGCGATACTTATCCGCGCAGCAGCCGCATACCCGATGCCGTATTTGGCGTAATCATCCTCCTCACCGCCATTTCGGTATTTGCCATCGTGGTGCTGGTGGCATGGGAATTGATTGACAAGTCGAAGTTGTCGCTGCATCAGTTCGGGCTCAGCTTCTTCTACGGGCATGACTGGGACCCGGTATCCGGCAGCTTCGGTGCTATACCGTTCATCTACGGCACCCTGGTTTCCTCGTTTCTCGCACTGCTGCTGGCCGTGCCGGCGTCCATCGGTGTCGCGGTATATATCACCGAGATGTGCCCGCAGCAGCTACGCGCCTACATCTCGTTTCTGGTGGAGTTGCTGGCGGCGATTCCCAGTGTCATTTATGGATTGTGGGGAATTTTTGTTTTGGCCCCGCTGCTGCGCGAGTACGTCGAACCTTTCCTCGCCAAAACGCTGGGATGGACAGGCCTATTCACCGGTCCAATCTATGGGATCGGAATGCTGGCTGCTGGCATCATTCTGGCAATCATGGTGGTTCCCGTCATCGCCTCCATCACGCGCGAAGTGATGACAGCCGTGCCGCAGAATCAGAGGGAGGCGGTCCTTGCCCTGGGGGCAACCCGCTGGGAAATGATTCGCATGGGCGTGCTCCGTAACGCACGCATCGGCATTGTTGGCGGTGTCATCCTTGGCCTCGGACGCGCGCTCGGCGAGACCATGGCGGTGACCATGGTGATCGGTAACCGGCCAGAGATTGCCAAGTCACTGTTTGCTCCCGGATACACCATGGCAAGCGTGATCGCGAACGAGTTCACCGAGGCAACTGGCGATCTGTACCTCAGCGCCCTGGTCGAGATCGGCCTGGCTCTGTTCCTGGTCACTCTGATCGTCAATGCGCTGGCCAGACTTCTGGTCTGGAGCATCACCGGCGGGACTGCGAGGGTACGTGGCTAATTCCACGTCGGACAGGAAGCCGCAGGAGGTCGGTCTCTGGCGCCGGTTAGCCGATCATGGAGCGACTGCGTTCGCCATATCGGCGTCTGTGCTGGTGCTTGTTCCCTTGCTCGCGATTTTTGCCTATCTCGTCATCAAAGGTATAGGCGCGGTTAACATATCCTTCCTCACTCAAACCCCGAAACCGCCGGGCGAGGTGGGGGGCGGTATGGCGAATGCGATCGTCGGTACAGGGCTGATACTGGCAGTAGCCAGCGTGATCGGGCTACCGATGGGCATTGGCACAGGGATTTATCTGGCGGAATATGGACGAAATCGATTCGGCGATCTCGTGCGTTTCACGTCTGACGTGCTGAACGGCGTGCCCTCGATTGTCATGGGTATCGCGGTTTATTCGCTGGTGGTAGTCCCGCAGAAGCACTTCTCCGCTCTGTCCGGCGGTATTGCTCTCGCGGTCATGATGGTCCCCACGATCGCGCGTGCCACCGAAGAAATGTTGCTCATGGTGCCGAACACGGTGCGTGAGGCCGCCCTGGGACTTGGCATTCCGAAGTGGCGGACGACGTTGTCGATCTCCCTTCGTACCGCTTCAGCCGGCGTGATTACCGGGTGCATGCTGGCTTTTGCCAGGGTGGCAGGGGAGACGGCTCCGCTGCTGTTTACTGCCTTCGGAAATCAGTTTTGGAACTTGAAGCTGAACCAGCCCACTGCGGCATTGTCATTGCAGGTCTTTACCTACGCGATCTCACCTTATGACGACTGGCACCGGCAGGCCTGGGCAGGTGCATTGATCCTGATTGTGCTGATTGTGGGCGCGGTTGCGGCAGTGCGCATCGTTACCAGCCGGGGAATGCTGAAGGGAACGCAATAGCTTATGGGCGTTGGAATCGAAGTGCGCGGGCTTAATGCCTGGTACGGGAAGAACCTGGCGCTGAAGAACATCGACATGACGGTGCCAGCCAACCACGTTACCGCCGTGATTGGTCCGTCGGGATGTGGTAAGAGCACCTTTGTGCGTTGCCTCAATCGCATGCACGAAACCATCCCGGAGGCGCGAGCCGAAGGTTCGGTCAAAGTCGGCGAGATGGATGTTTATGGCAGCGGGTCGGACCCAGTAGAAGTCCGCCGCCGGATCGGCATGGTCTTTCAGAAGCCAAATCCATTTCCGACCATGTCCATCTATGACAATGTAGCCGCTGGTTTACGGCTGAATGGATTCCGCAAACGCAAGCCGATGGATGAATTGGTCGAGCGTTCACTGAAGCTGGCGGCCCTATGGGACGAAGTGAAAGACAACTTGCATAAGAAGTCCGGTGCCAGCCTTTCCGGCGGCCAGCAGCAGCGGCTTTGTATCGCTCGCTCGCTCGCGGTGGAGCCGGAGGTGCTGCTGATGGACGAACCGGCATCGGCCCTCGACCCCATCTCGACCAGCAAGATCGAAGAACTGATTTTCCAGTTGAAGCAACACTATACGGTCGTTATCGTGACCCACAACATGCAGCAGGCGGCCCGGGTGGCCGAACTTACAGGCTTTTTCCTGATGGGCAGCCTTATCGAATACGATAAGACCGAGAAGATCTTTACCACCCCGGCCGACAAGCGGACGGAAGATTACATTACAGGCAGGTTTGGATAATGCGCAGCCGCTTTCAGCAGGGCCTTGATGAGCTCAAAGAAAAGCTATTGCGAATGGGCGGTCTGGCCGAGCAGGCCATCGATCGCGCCGCGGAAGCCTATCGCACCCGTGACAGCAAGTTCTGTGAGATGGTGATGACCGGCGAAAACGCGATCAACGAAGCTGAGCGCGAGATCGATGAACTAGCACTCGACCTGCTGGCAATGCAGCAGCCGATGGCCATTGATTTGCGCTTCATCCTGGCGGTGGTGAAGATCAATGCCGACCTCGAGCGAGTGGGCGACCAGGCCGTGAACATCGCCCAACGCGTGCTCGATTTGATCAGCGAGCCCGAGGTGCAACTGCCGGTGGATATTCCTCGCATGGCGGAGAGTGTGAGTACGATGGTGCAGCGTGCGCTGGAGTCCTTCCTTGACGGCAAAGCCGAGGTGGCAGAGGCGGTGCTGCAGATGGACGGGATCATTGATCGAATGAAAGACGAGGCCTTCGTCGTGCTAGTGCAGAAGATGCGAGACCAGCCTCAAGTGACGCGTGCTGCGCTGAACGTCCTTCTGATCTCGCGAAACCTGGAACGAATCGCCGATCACGCTACCAACATTGCCGAGGACGTTATTTTCTGGGTCCGGGGCGCCGATGTCAGGCACGGAGGAGCGCACTTCCGGCCTTGAGGCGAAGTCGATCCGCTCTCTTTCGACTAGTGCGTTTCCAAAGTTCCGATTGTCTCGTCCTCGATTTCGCAGCCGTCGGGAAAAGCCAGTCAGGACCATCGCCGCCCTAACTGGCTTCTCTCCCTCTACGGACGTTTCAAGAGGTCTTCATCGCTTCTCGCTTCAAAGGTTTTATCGGCGATTTGACATGCCGGCTTTAACTGCCCCGCCGCTCCTTCGTTCAACCTGACTGCTGCGCCGTATAGAATGGCCGTTCGCACCTCTATGCATCGGAGACTTGTCCGTGAAGCTTTCCCGTCGCAGCTTTCTTGAAGTGAGCTCCAGCGTCGCTGCCGCCGCGATGTTGTCTGTTTCTGCCGGCGCGCAATCTCAGGAAGCAGAACCATGCAAGCTTCCACCATCCATCACCAGCTTGAAATCGAGAAAGAGCGAAGCGGTTCCGATCGGAACCGATGAGATGAAGACTCGCGTGGAGCGAGCGCGGCAGTTGATGCACGCCAATCAACTGCAAGCGATCGTGATAACCACGGGCAGTTCACTGCCCTACTTCAGTGGGCTGCGCTGGTGGACCAGCGAGCGGCTCTTCGCCATGGTGCTGCCTGCCAAGGGAAATCCGTTCTTTGTATGTCCTGCATTTGAAGAAGACCGCGCCCGAGAGCAACTCGCGGAGGGGCCGTTTGGGGCAAACGCGGATATCCGCACCTGGCAAGAGGACGAAAATCCATACGCCAGAGTGCAGCAGGGATTCGCCGATCTTGGGCTGCGTACTGGCAGGTTAGGGATCGAGGAAAAGACTCCTTTTGTCTTTCAGCAATGGTATTGCCAGCGTAGTTCCTGCCCTGCAGATTGCTAGTGCAACTCCAGTAACGGCGGGTTGCCGCATGATTAAGAGCGAACACGAGATTGCGCTGATGCGATTAGCAGCCCAAGTTACGCTGGCCGCCTACGCAGCCGCATACCGTGCTCTCCAGGATGGTATGACGCAACATCAATTCGCCGCCCTCGTAGAGGCCGCTCATACGCAGCTTGGATTTTCAGGAGGAGCGGAAGTGCAGGTCGCAGAGTATTCCGCCCTTCCCCATGGATCGGTACATCCTCAGCAAATCAGAGAGGGTACGATTCTTTTGATGGATGGAGGCTGCACTGTCGAGGGATATGCTTCGGATATCAGCCGGACTTTTGTGCTGGGCAAACCTACCGAAAAGATGAAACAGGTCTTTGAGATTGTGCATCGCGCTCAAAGCACGGCGCTTGGCAACAGCCCGTCCTGGTCTGCCCTGCGAAGCGGTGGACGCCGCTGCCCGGAAGGTTATCGTCGACGCTGGCTATGGTCCAGGGTATAGGTATTTTACTCATCGCGTGGGTCACGGCATGGGGCTCGACGGGCACGAATGGCCTTATTTGGTGCATGGCGACAGGATTCCACTGCAAACAAACATGACGTTCAGTGATGAGCCGGGGATCTACATCCGCGGCGAATTCGGCGTGCGACTGGAAGACGACATGCACATTACCCAAGATAAGGCCGAACTCTTCACACCGCAGAGTGCCTCACTGGAAGACCCATTTGGGAATGCTTAGAGTTTTGAGCGTTTTGGTAACCTCGGAGTAATCACCCCGTTTAGGGGATACCGCTGTGTCTTGAGATGGTGTTATTTCTAAGTTTAGTTACTGATTAAAGTTATGACGGCGACGCCGGTTGGGCCGCTAGTGTGCGCATGTTGTAAGTTGCGTCGCCAAGGCTTGGAGTTCGACCAAAGCGCCTAGGGAGTGTCGTGATCACAATAGGAGCAGGCAGGCTCGTATCGTGGTCGGCTGCGGGACCATTCGAGTAGCTACTCGGACGTGCGGGGAAGCGCTTGGCGCACGGACACCGTGGAGAGCAGATACTTCGCTGCCCGAGGATTTGGTATGAAAAAGAGATCGAACAACAACCACGAAGTCTACGAACGTCAAGCGGTCATCTGTAAGGCTTTCGCCAATCCCACCCGGCTGCACCTGATTGATCTGCTGACCAAACGTGAATGTTGGGCTGCGGAACTGCAGGAGAGTCTTGGGATTTCTAAAGCTAACCTGTCTCAGCATCTCGCTATTTTGAAATCAGCCGGGGTGGTCGCGACCCACCGATACGGAAAGCAACTGTCTTGTGGAATTTCCATGCCCGAGGTGAAGCAGGCCACAGCCTTGTTGCGGACCATGCTGAAGTCACAGATGCGCGAAAACAAACGCTGGGCTTGATCGCGTTTCCACTCGCCAGTGAATCTGTCTTTCTCAATAAACCGCATCCGTGTGTCAACCAGCAGATTCGGGATCCAGCAGAACTGATTTTATCGTTCTGCTCCACCTGAAGTTTCTGCTCGAGCGCCTGCCGCTTTCTGCCCAACAGTTACACTGATTACGATGGCCCGCGTCACCATCCTCGAATATCTGGACAACTTCCGCCGCAACGCCGACCAGGTGGCATACGTTCAGCCGCATGGATACCGCGTCCAGCGTTGGACCTACGGAGAGGTACTGGCCGCCAGTTATCGCTTCGCCCGCGAACTTGAGGCGCGAGGCATTGGCAAGGCGGACAAGGTTCTGATCTGGGGCGAGAACTCAGCGGAGTGGGTGGCAGCGTTCTTCGGCGTGCTCTTGCGTGGCGGGGTCGTGGTTCCCATCGACAAGATTGCAGCGCCCGATTTTGCCGCCCGGGTGGCCCAAGAAGTGGACGCCCGCCTTTGCGTAGCTTCGGGACACATGCAAATTAGTGGAATACCAACCTTTGGTCTCGACGGCCTACGAGAACACATAAAGGCGCATTCGGCTGCACCTGTCCAGCCTCCATCTTTGTTCGGTTCGGACATCGTGGAGATTGTGTTTACGTCCGGCACCACTGCAGAGCCTCGGGGAGTTGTCATCTCCCACGCGAATATCCTGACTAACATCGAACCCGTAGAGAAGGGAAGCCGAAAGTACCTGCGCTACGAACGCATCGTTCATCCCCTGCGCTTTCTCAACCTGCTTCCTCTCAGCCATGTCTTCGGGCAGTTTCTCGGCATTTTCCTACCGCAGTTGTTTGCCGCAACCGTCCTCTTCCAGGACACTCTGAACCCAGCGGAAGTGATACGGGTCGTCAGGAAAGAGAAAGTGTCGGTCGTGGTCGCAGTTCCGCGACTGATGGAGTCCCTGAAGGAGAAGATTGAACGAGACTTTGAATCGGCCGGGAAGTTGACCTGGTTTCGCAAGCAGTTGGAACTGGCTAAGGACCAGCATTTCGTCCGGCGATGGTGGCGCTTTCGAAAAATACACAGCCAGTTCGGCTGGAAGTTCTGGGCCTTTATCTCCGGAGGCGCGGCCCTCGACGCCGTTACCGAGGAGTTCTGGCGCCGTCTCGGCTTCGTTGTAATTCAAGGCTACGGACTCACCGAGACGACTTCGCTCATCTCGCTGAACCATCCTTTTCATACGGAAGGACGCTCCATCGGCAAGGTCCTCGAGGGCCGCGAGATGAAGCTGGATGAAACTGGCGAGATTCTCGTCCGTGGCGAAAATGTCGCCGCAGGCTATTGGCAAGGCAAAGAGCTGAAACCGGTGTTGAACGAAGACGGATGGTTTCACACCGGCGACCTGGGGGAACTGGACAAGGATGGCAATCTTTACTTTAAGGGCCGCAAAAAGAATGTCATCGTCACCCGCGAGGGGATGAACATCTTTCCCGAGGACTTGGAAGCCGCCCTGCGGCAACAGCCCGAAGTGAGGGACTGCGTGGTCGTTTCGCTGGAACGCGGCGGCAATGCCGAGCCTTTGGCAGTCTTGCTGCTCCGAGACGCGGCGGATCCGGAAAGAGTCGTAAAGCAGGCCAATCAGCACCTGGCGGAGTTCCAGCAGATGCGGCGCTGGTTCGTCTGGCCCGACCAGGACTTCCCACGGACTGCGACGCTGAAACCGAAGATCGCTGTCATCCAACGAGTCGCGCAGGAGGCGCTAGCTTCCGGGGCCGCGACGGAGTTACCGCAGGATGCGCTGGCAGGGCTTCTCGCTCGCATTAGCGGGAGGAATATCGGGCACCTTTCTCAGGACGCCAAATTGGAGGGCGACCTCAACCTGAGTTCGATGGACCGGGTTGAGCTAATGAGCGCGCTGGAAGACCGATACCAGGTTGATTTGAACGAAGCGAACTTTGCCAACATGAGCACCATAGGCGATCTGGAGCGGCTATTGCGCGAGCCCCAGCAGTCGCCTCAGAGCGGATATCGCTATCCGCGATGGACACAACACTGGCCGATCACCTGGATACGCACCCTGGTGTATTACTCACTAACTTTTCCGGCAACCCTGATCATGGCGCATCCGAGAATCGTGGGACGCGAGAATCTCGATGGCGTGGAAGGTCCGGTGCTGGTTACTTGCAACCACATTACCTACGTCGATCTGGGATTTGTCCTGATTGCGCTGCCGCCTCGCCTTCGTTCCAGACTCGCCGTGGGCATGTGGGGAGAGATGTTGTGGTCGATGTGGCGGCCTCCGAGGACTATGAACATGCTGGCACGCTGCTGGCAGCAGGCTGGATACTGGCTTGCAGTCGCGCTGTTCAATGTCTTCCCATTGCCACAACAGTCTGGGGTTCGCGAGAGCTTCGCCTACGCTGGCGAATCGGTAGACCGCGGCTACAGCGTTCTTGTATTCCCCGAAGGCCGTCGCACGCAGGATGGCAGCCCATCGCCCTTTCGTTCGGGCGTAGGAATGCTGGCCTCGCGGCTTAATATTCCGATCGTACCCATTCGGATCGACGGTCTTTACGAAATGAAGACCGCCGGGCGCAAGATTGCCCGCCCCGGCGAGTTGCGGGTCGTGATCGGTAAGCCCCTGTCCTTCCAACCTGATACACCTCCTGAAGAGATCACCAACCAGGTGGAACACATCACTTGGTCATTGTGACGTAGCTCCTATTTCCATTTCGGGAAAGCTGATAGGAATGAGAGCTTGGGCGAGACCGCATACGCTTGCGACAAAGCGCGAGCGCACGGGCTCCCCCGAATGCGCAATGAGTCATTCCATGCCGGTCCAAACAGAGAAATCGTTGCACGAAGCCGTTCGAGCCCTGTGGCCTGAGATCGAATGGATAGAGAGTCCGAGCTTGCGAGCCCAGGTGGCCAGTACCTGGGAGCGCGCTCTCGAACTCAGCCCGCTGACGGCCACCGATCTCAACCAGATTCCATTCACCCTTCTTGTGCCCAACTGTCCGACGACTTTCATGGAGCACAAGCGCTGCGTGGTGCACATCGCACGCAAGGCGGCGGAGAGTATGAAGGAATTCATGGGGAATGTTCTGGCCATCGATCTGGACACCGTCATCGCGGGCGCCATCCTTGCCGACGTCGGAAAGCTGCTGGAGTACGAGAACAGTGATGGTAAGACACGCCAGAGCCAGCGAGGCGAGCTGTTGCGTCACCCGTTTACCGGCGTGGCCCTGGCCATGGAGTGCGGTGTGCCCGACGCCGTCTGTCACATCATTGCCGCCCACGCCGCTGAGGGCGACCTGGTAAAGCGCACCACGGAGGCCTACATCGTCCACCACGCCGATTTCATGGCCTATCTTCCATTCAAGAATCTGGTCTTCAAGAATCTGGCGAAATAAGGAAATCGAAATGTCGACCATCGCGATGCCAGCTACCCAGAAATCGGTCGTGAAGCCGACGATCACGGCCCACATGTCCCAATGGGCGGCGGGACTTACATTCGAGCAACTCTCGCCAGATGCCATTCACCAGGCCAAACGCTTCCTGCTCGATAGCGTTGGCTGCGCCTTGGGTGGCTATCAACAGCACGATGTCGGGATGGCCCTTGAAGTCCTAAACGAGATTGCCGGTCCCGGTAAAGCGACGGTATTCGGAAGCGGTCAGCAGATGGATGTGGTTTCCGCATCGCTCGCCAACGCGCTGATGATTCGCTGCATGGATTACAACGACATCTACTGGAAGCAGGACCCCTCGCATCCGTCGGATATCTTTCCCGCCGCACTCGCCTGTTGCGAGCGGGCCGGTAGTGACGGCCGGGAGCTCATTGTCGGTCTGGTTCTAGGACACGAATTTGAGATGCGCCTGTGCGAGGCGGCATTTCCCGGCATTCGCGAGCGCGGCTGGCACCATGCCACCTTAACCGCGTTTGTTTCCCCAATCGTTGCCGGTCGGATGCTACACCTAACGCCAGAGCAGATTCAGCATGCCATCGGAATCAGCGCCAGCGCGCGGGCGACACTGGGCGCGGTCACAGCCGGCAAGCTCACGATGATGAAGAATACCGTTGACCCCCTCGCCACACAGAGCGGCGTCTTTGCCGCATTGCTGGCCGAGAAAGGCTACACTGGCCCGGAGCACGTCATCGATGGCAAAGAAGGACTGGTGCACAGCTTTGGCCCCGACTGGAAGCTGAATCTCCTGACCGATGGACTGGGCGACTCCTGGCGGATTACGCAATGCGGAATGAAGGCTTTTCCGACCGAGGCTCTCACTCATACTCCGATCTCGGCCGTGCTGGCGCTGGTGAAAGAGAACGATCTGAAGCCCGGCGATGTGGCTAGGGTGCAGATCCGCACCACCGCCCGCGGCGCCGACATTCTCAGCGATCCCAGCAAGTACGATCCCCATACCAAGGAGACGGCCGACCACTCGCTGCCATATGTTGTTGCCGCGGCCATCGCGGAGCGCCAGGTAACACCCGCGCAGTTCACTACTGGAAAAATCATGGATCCGGTGATCCGCGCGCAGTTAAACAAGATTGTGGTGGTAGCGGATTCTGATATCGAGAAGCTCTTCCCGGCGCTGCAAAGAGTGATCGTTACCATTCGCGCCACGGACGGCCGCGAGTTTACCAGGCAACTGGACTATCCGAAGGGTGACCCGCGCAACCCACTGACCGACAAAGAAGTGGAAGAGAAATTCGAGGCGCTGGCCGAGCCGGTGATGCCAGCCGCGGCACGGCGCCGTGCCATGGATGCCATCTGGAATCTGGAGAAGCAGAACTCCGTATCCGACCTGATGAAGTTGTTCACCGCATCCTAGCGAAAGGCATGGACATGGGACAGACCGTTGTCGAAAAGATCGCACGAGCCCACATGACGGAAGGCCCCAACCGGCCGCTGCGCACCGGAGATTTCCTCTCCATTCGTCCAAACCACGTCATGACGCACGACAACACCTCGGCGGTGATGAAGAAGTTCAAAGCCATCGGAGCCACCCGAGTGTACGACCGTGCGCAGCCAGTATTCACCGCCGACCACGATATCCAGAACACGGAAGAGGGCAACCTTGCGAAATATCGGGCCATGGAAGCATTCGCCCGCGAACAGGGAATTGACTTCTACCCGCCTGGAACCGGCATTGGCCATCAGATCATGGTCGAGAACGGGTATGTTCTGCCGGGAGACTTCGTCGTCGCCTCGGACTCGCATTCGAACATGTATGGGGCACTCGGAGCGATCGGGACCCCCGTCGTCCGCACCGATGCTGCCGCGATCTGGGCTACGGGCGAATTCTGGTGGCAAATTCCGCGTACCGTACAGGTCGTTCTTGAAGGCCGGCTACGGCCAGGCGCAACCGGCAAGGACGTCATTATCACGCTCTGCGGCTTGTACAACAACGAGGAGGTCCTCAACGCTGCTGTGGAGTTTGCCGGACCGGGTGTGGCATCGCTCAGCATGGATGCGCGCTTGAGCATCGCGAACATGTCCACGGAATGGGGCGCTTTGGTGGGATGGTTCCCGGTCGATGACACCACTCTGGCTTACCTGGAAACATGCGACAGCCATCTCAGTGCCGCTGGCATAACCCGAATTCGGCGAGGACGCTTCGCCGAGTGGCGAACCAATCCGCCGGCTCCAGACCGGGAGGCCGTGTATGCGAGCCGCATCGTGTTGAACCTGGCCGAAGTGACGCCTCATGTTTCTGGGCCTGACACTGTGCAGGCGATGCAATCGCTGGCGCAAATCGAGCCCAAGAAGATAGCGATCCAGAAGGCTTATCTGGTCTCCTGCGTGAATTCGCGTCTGGAAGACCTCGCAGCGGCCGCGGTGGTGCTCAATGGGAAGAAGATCGCCGAGGGGGTGAAGTTCTACCTGGCGGCAGCAAGCCGGTCCGTACAGGACGAGGCTGAACGACGTGGTATATGGCAGACGTTGTTGTCGGCGGGTGCGCAACCACTGCCTCCCGGATGTGGGCCCTGCATCGGCCTGGGCACAGGATTGCTAGAGCCGGGAGAGGTCGGCATCTCTGCCACGAATCGTAACTTCAAGGGCCGTATGGGCTCGCGTGATGCGCAGTGTTATCTTGGAAGCCCTGAAGTAGTTGCGGCTTCGGCGATATCGGGCTACCTGTGCGGTCCGAGCCAGTTCGAAGACCACGAACCAACGAAGGTATTTGAAGCGCTTGCCTCCGCCCCACCCGTGGCCGAAAAGGTCAGAATCCTGCCGGGGTTTCCGCAGAACGTCCGCGGTCGCCTGGTCTTCCTGCCGCAGGACAATCTCAACACCGACGGTATTTACAGCAAAGACTATACCTATCGGGAAGACATGACGCCTGCGATGATGGCGCGCGTCGTGATGGAGAATTACGATCCGCAGTTCGGTTCAATCACGAGTTCGGGCGACGTGATAGTTGGCGGCTTCAATTTCGGCACCGGTTCCAGCCGCGAACAGGCGGTCACGGCGCTCAAGTTTAAAGGTATTCCGCTGGTGATCGCCGGCAGTTTCTCCCAAACCTATCTTCGGAACGCCTTTAACAATGGTTTCTTGTGTATCGAGACGCCGGAACTCATCCACTGGCTACGCGAGAAATTTGCCGGACAGATTGAGTGTAAGGTGAAGACCATCATTCCCGGCGATGAGATCGAGGTAGATTTTGCGACCAGCACCATTCGCTACGCAGGGGAGATATTTACCTTTCCCGCAGTCGGTTCTGTAGCGCAGTCGTTGCTCGTCGCCGGGGGCATTGAGAATCTGGTGAGCCGGAAACTCGGGCTCGCGGCGGCGATGACGCACGCATAAATCGCTCTTCTCACGCTGAGGGAGCAACTATTCAGGAGTTTGCAACAAATGGCAAAGCACACAATCGTAACCATGCCCGGCGACGGTATTGGAAATCAGGTTCTCCCCGACGCGCTTCGAGTGCTCGACGCGGTGGGCTTCGACGCCGACTATGTTCACGCCGACATCGGATGGGAATGCTGGACCGGGGAAGGGAACGCTCTGCCCGCGCGCACCATCGAGTTGCTGCGGCAGCACAAGGTTGGTCTCTTCGGGGCCATCACTTCCAAGCCGAAGAAAGAGGCTGAGGCTGAGCTGAGTGCGACGTTAAAGGGTCAAGGGCATCAGTACTTCAGCCCCATCGTTTCGATGCGGCAAATATTCAACCTCGACATTTGCATGCGTCCCTGCCTGTCGTTTCCAGGGAATCCGCTGAACTTCATCCGCAAGAAGCCGGACGGAGGCTTCGAGGAGCCTAAGGTTGACGTGGTGGTATTTCGGCAGAACACCGAAGGGCTGTATACGGGAGTCGAATGGACAAACCCTCCGCAGCAAGTTCGCGATGCCTTGAACCTTCATCCCAAGTTCAAAATATTTGCCGCAACTCCGGGCGAGGACCTCGCGGTGTCGGTGCGCATCATCACTCGCGCTGCGGCGCGTCGAATTTGCCAGGCTGCTTTCGAACATGCAGAAAAGTTCGGCTACAAGGCGGTTACCATTTGCGAGAAGCCCAACGTCCTGCGCGAGACTTCGGGGATGATGGAAGAGGTTGCCAGGGAAGTGCAGAAGCAGCACAACTCGATTCTGTTGTGGTCGACCAATATCGATGCCCAAACCATGTGGCTCACCAAGAATCCCGAAGACTACGGCGTCATCGTTGCCAGTAATCTCTTCGGTGACGTAATCAGCGACGCCTTCGCAGGCTTGATCGGCGGTCTGGGGTTCGCGGCGTCGGGAAACATTGGTCGTGATGTCGCGGTGTTTGAGCCAACCCACGGCTCCGCTCCTAAATACGCTGAGCTCAGCCCGTCCATCGTTAACCCGATCGCCATGATTTTGTCGGCAGCGATGATGCTCGATCACCTGGGTGAGAGCCAGAAAGCGCAGCAGGTTCGCAACGCGATCTCGGCCGTCGTCGCCGAGGGCCGGATACGAACTTACGACATGATGCGCATTCCCGGGGGCAGCAAAGCGATTGCACAGGGAGCAGCTTCGACGACCGAAATGACCGACGCGATTCTGGCCAAGCTGGAAGTCGGGGTGGAGACTGCATATGCAGGCAGCGGCAGAAACTGAAGCTCGCCGGAGCGAAGCAGGACGGGCAGGCGGCGATGTGCGCTCCGATTTGCATGTAGCTTTCGAGGAGCGAAACAGCGGCGGCATTGAGCTGGAGCTGCAATCGAGGGTTGACCTTTACTACGGAGACTCGATCCGCCGGCAAGTAAAGGATACCTTGCATGCGCTCGGCATCGAGGATGCTTTCGTAAGCATTACGGACGAGGGTGCGCTGCCCTTCGTAATCGCGGCGAGACTGGAAACGGCGGTGTGTCGCGCGGGTTTGAGTACCGGTAAGGGTGCGTTGCCGGATGCACTGCCCCTGCCTTTGCCGTCCTCTCGTGACCGACTGCGGCGTTCGCGCCTGTATTTGCCAGGGAACGAGCCCAAATACTTTATCAACGCCGGACTGCATGGTCCCGACGCGATAATTCTCGACCTGGAAGACTCCGTACACGACGGCGCCAAGGATGAGGCACGGCTGCTGGTGCGCAACGCATTACGCGCAGTCGATTTCGGTTCCGCGGAACGCATGGTGCGGATCAACCAACTCCCACTAGGCATGGCGGATCTGCAAGAAATCGTTCCGCAATCCCCCGACCTCATCCTCATTCCCAAAGTCGAGTCCGCTGCGCAAGTTAGCGAAATCGACGCAGTAATCAAGTCCATTGCAAAACAAAATGGCTTGACGCGGTCGATCTGGCTGATGCCCATCCTCGAGTCTGCCCTCGGAATCGAGAACGCCTTTGCAATTGCAACCGCTTCGGCGAATATTGCGGGCCTGACCATCGGCCTGGAGGACTACACCGCCGACCTTGGGGTCGTGAAGACTCCGGGTGGCACGGAGTCACTCTACGCGCGCATGCGCGTCGTGAATGCGGCACATGCGGCCCACGTGCAGGCAATCGATTCTGTGTACGGCGATGTAGGCGACACCGAGGGTCTGCTGCGCTGGGGAGAAGCATCTCGCGGCATGGGGTTCGAGGGCATGGGTTGTATTCATCCCATACAGATTCAGATCATCCATCGCGCCTTTGCGCCATCGCGAGCAGAACTGGAAAAGGCGTTGAGGATTGTTGCGGCCTATGAAGAGGCGCAGGCCCAAGGCCTTGGAATCGTGAGCCTGGGTTCCAAAATGATCGATGCTCCGGTCGTTCACCGGGCTGTGAAACTGGTTGAGCGCGCGAAGAGCATGGGATTGCTGGATGCCAAAGCGCTCTCGTCCCTCGGAGAAACGCAATGAGCGCGATAGTCGAGGCTGGGCTGGTCACCAACGTTGTTGGCCGTCAGGTACCAACTCACGTGAATGGGCGGGAGCAGGTTCCATACAACGGCGTGGATGGTCACCGCCCAATCGGCCGGAAGGCCGGGCCGCCGATCCGCAGCAACAGTAACTATCCCACCAACGGTGACAAGCGTGTGCCGGATCTCGAGACGGCACTGCGGCTATGCGGTCTGCGCGATGGAATGACTATCAGCAGTCATCACCACCTCCGCAACGGAGATCGCGTCGCACTCACCGCTCTGCAGACCGCGGCGCGAATGGGAGCCAAGGATCTGGTCTGGTTTCCCAGCGCATCGTTCCCCTGCCACGAGCCGGTGATCGATCTGATGAAGTCCGGCGCGGTCCATCACATCGGAGGCAGCATGAACGGCCCGCTGGGCGTTTATTGCTCGCACGGGCACATGCGCGGACTGGGTGTGCTGCGATCGCATGGCGGGCGTTGGCAAGCCATCCAGGACGGTGAGGTGCGCGTAGACATCGCGGTGATTGCCGCTCCCACTGCGGACTTCTTCGGCAATGCCGACGGCTCGCATGGCAAGTCGGCGTGTGGATCTCTTGGATTCGCGCTGGCCGACTCGCTCTATGCGGATCGCGTGATTGTGGTGACCGACAGCCTGGTGCCATTCCCGTGTGCGCCGTGGCAGATCCAGGGCAACAACGTCGATTATGTCGTCGAGGTGGATTCGATTGGCGATCCGGAAAAAATCGTAAGCGGCACCACCCAGATCACCCGCAGCCCCGACCGGCTGTGCATCTCCGAACTGGTCGCGCGCTTCCTGCGTGACAGCGGCATCATGCGAAATGGCTTCTCATTCCAGGCAGGGGCAGGCGGAATTGCGCTGGCATTCGTCGACTATCTTGCGCGCATGATGCAGGAAGCGAACGTTAAGGCGAGCTTCGTGCGCGGGGGTTCGACGAAATACCTGGTCGACATGCTCAAAGAAGGGCTGGTCGGCTACATCCTCGACGGCCAGACCTTTGATCTCGACGCAGTGCAATCGATAGCCACCGATCCGCGCCACATTCCTACCAGTCCCTTCACGTCATATAACTTTCACGGAAAAGGGAATTTCGCCTCGATCGTCGACACCTGCGTCTTGGGCGCGACTGAAGTCGACGTAAATTTCAATGCGAATGTCGTGACTCACTCCGATGGCAGGCTGTTGCACGGCATCGGAGGCTGGCAGAATTGCCTGTTTGCGGGATGTTCGATTCTGGCGGTGCCCTCCTTCCGCGACCGCATTCCCGTAATTGTCGACGAGGTGACGACCATAACAGGGCCTGGAGAACTCGTTGACGTGATCGTGACCGAGCGTGGCATTGCCATTAATCCACGACGGCAGGATTTACTCGACGCCGTGAAGGGCAAGGGTCTTCCAATACGCCCGATTGAAGAACTCAAAGCCGAAGTCGAACGAATCTGCGGCGGAAAACCCACCAAGCCCCGGCTTGGCGATCGTCCTGTAGCTGTAGTGAAGTGGGTGGATGGAACGCTGCTCGATACCGTGTGGCAGGTGCTGGACGACAATCCTTATGCCGCCAAGCCGGTCGGCGCCGAATAACGGATAAGTCCTCTTTGAGCTGACTCCGCAAGCGCCCAACTCCTTCGATGTTCTCGCAGAACCCTGTTCCGCCTCAATCGCGGGCCCTTCAATCCACTTCGCTCGAGATTCCGTTTTTCTCGTCGTCTCCATCCAACAGGGCCCACAGGACGATCATCCTACTGTAAAGAACAAAACTACAGGAGGAACCATGGCTCTTTTTTCCATGAAGCTGAACAACTTGCAACAGTTGTTCGTCAAAGAATTGCGCGATCTCTACGACGCCGAGAAGCAGATCACCGAGGCTTTGCCCAAGTTGATCGATGCAGCGAGCTACGGAGAGTTGAAGAACGCATTGCAAAAGCATCTCGATGTGACCCAGCAGCAAATCTCCCGCCTCGAACAGATTTTCCAGATTCTGAACGAAAAACCGGAGGGAGAGACTTGCAAGGGCATGAAGGGCGTCATCAAGGAGGGAGATGAAATCGTCTCCGCCGGAGGCGACCCGAGCACCGTAGATGCTGGAATCATCAGTGCTGCGCAGCGCGTGGAGCACTACGAGATGGCTGGCTACGGCACGGTTCGTACCTACGCTAAATTGCTGGGACAGACGCAGATCGCCCAGTTGTTACAAAAGACCCTGGACGAAGAGAAGGAAGCCGACCATACCCTGTCTCAAATCGCCGGCAGCGTTAACGTGGAAGCCAAAGCTGCGTAGCGGTTTTGACGTCCCGCCAAGGCCCTGCTGCAGAGCAGGGCTTTCTTTATTGAGTTCCGAGCTACTAGCTTCCATCACCGTAGCCGTTCGAAGTGTACTGAGGGCGCGGTTACGTCTCGTGTTGCCGGCTGTCGGGGGCCGCAGGTCGTGCTGCCGACGAGTTTGGGGGCGTGATCGTCATCGCGCTTGAAAATGTAGGCTCGTATCCGATAACACACTTCATCAGACGGTGTACCCGCGGAGTCGCTATTCTCAAAAGTCGCCGGCTGCTTCAGAGACAAGAGAGGTTCTTGAGCGTCGGAGTTCGCTGCGATAAGGCTGGATTGCGATTGATCACCCGATGAACTGGACGATCCGCTCTGCGCGAGCAGTTCCCACGGAATGAATAGGGCGAAAGCCAGCACCAGTACGAGAGGCTTCGTCATGGGAAGATCCTCCTTGGGTAAATGCTAGCACCGTTGTGCCGCGGCGGAGAGAGGTTTGGGACGAATCACACCGGTCGCCGTAGAGAGTCCAAATTGCGGAGCCCAGAATCGCGCATACCCTGGGAGGCTCGCAACCGGCCTAAGAGTCAAGCTTTACGGCTGGGCCTCTCCCAATGACATTACGACGGGAACTTGTTTCTTATGGTGTAATGACTCTCGTAGAGGTAGTAATCGGCTTCACTTGATGGGAGGCGCAGATGGAAGAACGTGATCTGTACGACGAGCGGCAGGAGACAAGGAAGTCGACCCTGAACTGTCCTCATTGCCACCAGGCCGCCGAGTACGAGCTAGGCTGGTTCGTTCGCACCAAGAAGCGCCAGTTGCCCTCCCGCGCCGACGAGCGCGATCGCGCCAAGTATGCTAAGGCCCGCTCTTACATGGTTCGGCGCGACGACTTGGTTGCCTGCAAAAATCCCAGGTGCCGCAAGCGCTTCGAAGTGTCAGGGATACAGTCGGTGGCGTTCCTCGAATAGTAGCGTTTCTGGACCGTGATACAGCAGACCCACTATGAATTGGAACCAGCAACGCGGAAATCCTCGCCCCCCTCGCCGCGACGACATGGGTGCGCGAGTGGAGCCCTTCCGGGCTAAGTTGGAGCGATTCTGGAATCGCGTCACCGAAGGCCGAAATGTCGATCAGCTCTGGTCGCAATTTCAGGCCGATGCCCGGGCTAGCTACCGCCTCTACTCGAAGGAAGTCGATGTAAGCCGCGAAGCGGGCGTCCCCAAAGGGAAGCATTTCCTCGGTATAGTCACCCAATTTTTCTGGGCAATTATTGAAAAGCTGACGCCGGCACGCCGTGTGCTGCTGCTGATTGCTCTGGCTCTCATCATCCTACCGGGCGGCGAATGGACCTGGCACACCGGATCGGGGGAAGTTCGCGCTTTCGCTCTCGACTTTCATTTCTACGGCGGGTTACTTATGTTCGCGCTCCTGATACTGGAAGTCGCCGACCGCGTGGTGATGAAACGGGACTTGCAGATCGCTAAGGAAATTCAGACTTGGCTGTTACCCGCGCACCCGCCTGCCGTTCCCGGGTTGGAGATTGCGTTCGCCACGAGGCCAGCCAACACCGTGGCGGGCGATTACTACGATGTCTTTCCTCGCCATTTGTCGGGTTCCTCGGGCGAGACCTTTCTGCTTGCAGTCGCCGATGTAGCGGGAAAGAGTATTCCTGCAGCTCTGCTCATGGCGACCTTCCAGGCCAGCTTTAAGACGCTGTCGAGCACGCCCGGCAGTCTAACTGAGCTTGCCGGCCGCATGAATCAGTACGCATGCTCGAATAGTCAGGAGGGGCGACGCTTCACTACGGCGTTTCTGGGGGAATTCGATCCTCCGTCGCATCGCCTGACCTACATCAATGCCGGCCACAATGAGCCCATTCTGCGCCGACCGTCTGGCAGGATCGAACGTCTGCGAGTTGGCGGCGTACCCTTTGGAATTCTAGAGGGCACAACCTACGAATCGGGGGATGTCATCCTTGAATCCGGTGATTGGCTGGTCATCTTCACGGATGGGGTTGTCGAAGCTGAGAATGAGCGCACCGACGAATATGGAGAGCAACGGTTTCTAGGCGTGCTGAACGCCGGTGCCGGGCTTTCTGCCGCTCAGCTCTTAAACAATGTCATGGCAGACCTCGACCGATTCGTTGGCAACGCCCCGCAACACGACGATGTTACCTGCATGCTGCTGCGCGTGCTATAGCCGAAAGGCCGCGGGCTATTCCGCCGCTTTTGCCATCAGCAGATCGGCTGCTGCAATGTTAGGGAGTAGATCGGCCGGTATCCCATGCCGAGATTGCAGGTATGTCGGGTCGTTGTACGTGAGCCACACCTTCTCCTGCTCGTCTTCCCAGACCAGCGCCTTTAGCGGTAGATCGATAGCTACCGTAGGCCTGGCTTGCATCAGCGGCGTACCGCCCTTCGGATTGCCGAATACGAGTAGCTTAGTCGGACGCATCTTGAGCCCGACTTTCTCGGCTTCGCCGCTGTGGTCGATGCTGGCGAAGACTGTGACGCCGTGCTGGCGCAGCATGGTTTCCAGCCGCTGTAGCGTGTCTTCAACCGAGTGTGCGCTCGCCAAGTGAACTAGTCCCGCTTGCGAACCTGGTATTTCGGCGGCAGTTGATTTTGTATTCAAGGTCGTTTCTCCCTAGTTTCTTAGTACCACAAAACCCAGCATGTTCGGGGACGCGCTGAGGGCCGACGCATCACACAGTGCCATGAGGATGTACGTGCTACAAGTTAGGTCGCATGAAAAATAATGCCTGGGATGCTGTGATCTTCGACTATGGAAGGGTGCTCAGCCATGGACCGACGGCCGACGACCTCCGCCAATTCACTGCGATCACCCGTCTATCCGATCCCACGGTATTCTTCGAGCTCTATGCCAATACTCGTGCGGCTTACGATTCCGGCCGGCAGGATTATCGCCAACATTGGCAAACTTTCTGCGATGTGGCGGGCGTAACTCTCACTCCCGCACAGGTGGACCGCTTGGCTGAATTGGAAACCACGATGTGGCTGCGAATCAATCCGATGATGCTGGAGCTCGCGCGCGAGATAAAGGCAGCCGGGTTACGAACCGCCATTCTGTCCAACATGCCTTGGGACCTGCTTGGCGAACTACGTCGCGAACTGGCATGGCTTCCCGAATTTGAGGTGCAGATCTGGTCCTGCGAACACGGCATTGTAAAGCCGACTCCAGAAATTTACCGGGCCTGTCTGGATGCCTTGGGCTGCCCGCCGGGACGCGCACTGTTCTTCGATGACCGCGTCGGCAACGTCGAAGCAGCCCTACGGCTGGGGATTGATGCCCATGTCTTCACTTCGGCGGCTCAGGCCAGAGTCATCGTCGATGCTGGATTGAAGCGTTGAGTCAAAGATCCTGCTTCCCTCAAGTACTAGGAGACAGTGCTCGCTTGCCGTAAACTTGATCACCGGATTCTATGGCCGAGAAGCCCAGGCAACGGACCGCTACGCGCCCGACGTTGAGGGTGACTGGGAAAGTACCGCTGCGGCCGCTGCTGTTAGGGACCCTGCGCGGTTTTTCCCGGCACAGTTTTTTGACGCAGTCCGCCGCGCTGGCATTTTACTTCCTGATGTCGATGTTTCCCTTCCTGATTTTCCTTGCCAGTGCGCTTACTCTTCTACCCATTCATCATCTTGTTGATCGGACCGCCGACCTGATCAGCAATTTTGTCCCGGACCAGGGCATGCCGTTCGTAAACAGCATCTTGAATGCCACCATGCGCACCAGCAAGGGGTTGCTGTCCGCCGGCTTTCTGGGTGCAGTTATCTTCGCCTCCAACGGCTTCGCCGCGATGATCAGTGCGCTCGATGCCACGTACGAAGTAAAAGAAACACGCTCGTTCTGGCGAGTCCGCGCGCTGGCGATCTGGATGACCGTTGTAGTTGGCGGTTTGATCGGGTTGTCCTTAACCGTTATGCTGCTCGGCCCACACTTCGGACTCTTGTTAGCCGATGCCTTCGATGTCAGTGATGCTTTTGTCGCGGTGTGGCCTTACATGCGCTGGACTGTAATTATGGCGTGCATGCTTTCTTCTTTTGAGTTGCTCTATTACTGGGGGCCGAACGCGAAACATACCTTTCGCAGCCAGATTCCGGGAGCCCTGTTCGCCGTCGCACTCTGGGCGTCCAGTTCGGCGATGCTTGGCATCTACCTGCGCAAAGCAGCCTACTTTAACTCGACTTATGGAGCTCTCGGAATCTTCATTGTTCTGATGTTGCGATTCCAGTTGAGTGCGCTCGCCATCTTATTGGGTGCGGAGCTCAACGCACAACTTGCAGCGCTCCGGGAGGCGGGGATACGCGACCTGCAACTCGCAAATTCTGGGGCGAAACTGGCGGAGAAGGAATCGGGGCTTACGCAGTCGGCGGAAGCCTGAGATCTCCCAGGTCAGGAAAATCTGTTTTGCCCGCAAGCCCCGGATAGCTGCTGTTCCCATGGGCGGTCTATCTTTACAACATGCAACATGATCTTCAGTGGCGCCAGGTGATCGACCGCGATGCGCGGCAGGACGGCCGCTTCGTTTTTGCCGTCCGAACCACCGGGATTTATTGCCGGCCGTCGTGTCCCAGCCGTCGCCCGCGCCGCGATTCGGTGGAGTTCTTTGGTACTACGCAGGAAGCAGAGCGCGCGGGATATCGTGCTTGTCTGCGCTGCAAGCCGACTCAAGTTTCTGAACAGGCACAGTACGTGATGCGAGCCCGTCAACTGCTGGACAGCGCCGAGGGAACTCTGACGCTGGCCCAACTCGGCAAAGGGGTGGGGCTCAGTCCGTTTCACCTGCAGCGGCTGTTCAAACGGGCGACGGGACTCAGTCCGCGGGAGTACCAGGCCGCGCGCCGGATGCAGAAGATCAAAACTCAGTTGCGCAAGGGAGAAGTTGTGACCACCGCACTCTACGAAGCGGGCTTCAGCTCGCCCAGCCGCCTGTACGAAAACGCCGACCAGCAACTCGGCATGACTCCCGGCACCTATCGCCGCAGGGGAGCAGGTACGAAGATTACTTATGCACTCGCGGCATCGCCCTTAGGGCGCATTTTGATTGCGGCCACCGACCGTGGCCTGTGCGCAGTTCGGTTTGGTGAAAATGCACAGTCCATGGAGCAGGAGCTGCGAGCGGAGTTCTCCGGGGCCGTGCTGCATCGCGACGATAACGCCATGCGGCGGTATCTGGAACCGCTCGTAGCGAGCCTGAGGGGCGACAACACGACAATTGACTTGCCGCTCGACCTTCGTGCCACCGCCTTCCAGCAGAAAGTTTGGAACCAATTGCGCCAGATTCCTCGGGGCGAGACGCGAAGCTACTCAGATATCGCTCGTGAGATTGGCAAACCCGCTGCCGTTCGCGCCGTGGCACGGGCCTGCGCAGCCAATCCGGTTGCCGTGGCTATACCGTGTCATCGAGTAGTTCGCCGTGATGGCGAACTTGCGGGATATCGATGGGGCCTCGATCGCAAGCAGAAGCTATTGAAAGCCGAACGCAAGACGACCTGACACCGGCTTGCCGGCGTGGCCGCCCTCCGACCCGCAGGCCTGATCCTGGGCCTGCGGGGTCGACTCCAGCGCAGGCCAGGTCGGGCGGCGCGCCATACCTCCTGAACCAACCAAGGTGTGAGCCACATTCATGGGTGCTGACAGCTCCTGGTGGTTCATTTCTCGCATCTACCGGTAATGGAACACAGCTATCCTCACCTCCAGACAATGTTCTACCCTCCCGGGGAGCACATCGCCCCAGGAAGCCGCACTTCCGTTTGATTTTTTTGGACGGCGGAAAATTGTTCCACGTGGAACAATTCCCATTTTTGCAACTACCTACGAACAATGGGGTTGAAAGGAACACTTGGGCACCCATTCTCGGTCGGGGCTGGCCAACAGTTCGGCAATCCGATTGCTGCAACTTTTTGATAGGGTTCCCCGTCTAACAGAGAAATGCCCGGAAGGGTCGGAGGTGAGGTCCATGATGGCAGAGAAGTTTTCCGTCCCGGAGTTGTCGGCGCTAAGGAGCGAGCTGCTACAGGGGTTCGACTCCAAGGACGCCGCCGAACTGGTCCAGATGTTCCTGGCGGGGCATGGCTACGGCGTATCCGCTGAGGCAGCCCGCACGGCGGTGAGCCGGGCAGGCCTCCTGGGTAGCACGCTGGAGGCGTTCCAGCGTGAGCTGGAGAGTATCGCCCTCGTCATGTAGAGGTGCATGGCTGGGGGGTAGTCAGCCGTAAATCCGGCGACAGCGGTGACAGAATTCGCTGAAACAAAGAACGCTGCGAACGCCAGAACCTGGACGTAAATCGCGCGAACTCGGCGAAAGGTAAAGCCCGGGCAAACTGCCTGGGCTTTCTGATTTATCCTGGCTTTTGCGACTTCAAGGAGCGTTCTTCACGAACTCCGGCTGCTTGCCCTCATCCCACGGATGATAGGTCTGCGCGTAGATTACCCGGTCCCGAATCGTCGGGTGATTCCATGCCCAGAACTCGGCGAACTTACTCACAGACGGATAATCCAGCGACCGCTCCCCCAGGATCTGGAAAGACTCCGCTGCGGTTCTCCCCGAATCGGGAACCAGGCCATGAATCACCTCCAGGCCATACTGATCGGCCTGGTGCTCGAAGTGACGCGAAATTCCATTCAGCACTGGAGTAGAGAGAAACATGAAAACCGACAGCACGAGGAACAGCAGCGGCAGAGAGGCGAAGTCGCTTAGGCCACGAATGCCCCACCGCTCGCCGTAGCGATCGACAAGCCAATTCGACAGCCGATAGGACAAGTAGTACAGAAACAGGAACAGCAGCAGAAACAGTGTCACCTCTTTCGGAATGTGCCCGAGAACGTAATGCCCCATCTCATGCCCAAAGACAAATAGCGTTTGGGGGATGGTCAGGTGTTCCATGGTTGTATCCCAGACAACCACGCGCTTGGTCGAGCCGAATCCGGTGACGTAGGCGTTGAGTTGGGTAGTCTTCTCGCTGGCTTTCATCTCGAACATGCGGTCGCGAGGGATGTCCATTCCGGCGCGGTGCACCACTCGTTCGATCTGGTCGACCAGATCGGCATGATGATCGGTGAGCGGTTCAAACTTGTTGAACAGCGGATCAACCAGAACGGGCTGGATAAAGATCAGAAAAACCACCACCGGAATCGTGGCGAGCCAGAAATAGAACCACCAACGACGCGGACTGCGCCGCAGCACCGCGTAAAGTCCCCAGCCAATGATGCTGAACAGGAGAAGCGCCAACCCTAAGCCCTTTCCCCAGTCCGCAAACCACGAGCTCCAGTGTTGCACCGACAGGCCATATTGCAGCGAGATGTGCTGGTTATACATGTCGAACGGAAGCTGCAAGAGTTGCAGCACCAGCACGAACAACGACATCACGATCACTGCCTGCACAAAACGGAAACTTGAGGTACGCTGGGCCGTATCCCGAAGCCGTGCCCCGAAGCGCGTCCACAGCATAAGGTAGAGCACCAGGAACCCGTAGATCGTGGTGATGAAATATAGCCAGCCATTCAGCAGATATAGGGCGTAGGCCTTCTTAAGTTTGTCGGGGGGCAGGGTGTACTGCAGAAGGGGCTTTGAAGACGAGGCGGCTGGCGTAGATGTGGCGTCGCTTGGAACCTGCGCGCCCATAGGAACTGAGGTTGTGACAAGACCGGTGAGAAGAACGACCGCGACGATCAGCTTGCTTGCCAGGTGCATCAAGACCTTCCGATCTGTCTCCATGAATAGCCCTGCGTAGCGGAGTGTAGCATCGCGTTCTTGTCTATGGTTTTCAGAAGACCAAGCCGAATGCCCGGGCTATGGTAACTCTCAGGTGTTACTTTTCGCGCCCAAGCGGCTTCCATCCTGCCTGTTTTCAGGCAGTTAACAGATATGTCCCAAAAGTGTGCAAATGCAAGAAAATTCAACAGGTTATCTCGGTTTCTTCTTGACATTTCCACAGCCGGGGTTAGCATGGAGATATCACCTCCGATCCATTTCAGGATCGAATGGGCTCGTAGCCAAGGAAATGTCACCGCTCTTTGGCAACGGGCCCATTTTACTTTGAACCGCACGGGTCAACCCCTGGATGCCTTCCGTGCGATAGACTAATCACTTCGTTTTCCCCCATTCATGAAATCAAAAATCCTCTTCGTCATCGGACTGATCTTCTGTCTGACACCTTGGGCCTCCCCGCCGATGGCACTCCTCGCCGGCCTCATCTTCGGCGCTATTGCCGAACACCCTTATCCAGGAGAAAGCCGGAATGTGTCGAAATTGTTGCTGCAGGGCTCTGTGGTCGGTCTCGGTTTCGGGATGAACCTGCACGAAGTCGTACGGGCGGGTACCAGCGGCTTTCTATACACCGCAGTGGGAATCACGTTCGCCCTGCTCGTGGGAACACTGCTGGGGAAACTAATAGCCGTTCGTCCCCGCCCTTCGTTTCTGATTTCGGCTGGCACGGCGATCTGTGGAGGCAGCGCCATCGCCGCCGTCGGCCCGATCACCGGAGCCACCGAGGATGAGATGTCCGTGTCTCTGGGCACGATCTTTGTTCTAAACGCCATCGCCCTGTTGACGTTCCCCTCGATAGGGACATGGTTGAAGCTTTCCCAGAGCCAGTTTGGATTGTGGGCAGCGCTCGCGATTCACGACACCAGTTCCGTAGTCGGTGCCTGCGCGAAATATGGAGGAGCAGCGCTCGCCGTCGGCACCACCGTCAAGTTGGCTCGCGCTCTGTGGATCGTGCCCCTTTCGATTGCGACCGCAGCCATCAAGCACAGCAAGACCCGCATACAGTGGCCCTGGTTCATCCTGTTCTTCTGCCTGGCGGCTGTGGCTAACACCTATCTATTTCCTGGAATGCCCGTCTACCACTTCTTGAGCCAGGCGGGAAAACGCACCCTGATCTTTACCTTGTTCCTGATCGGCGCAAACCTGTCGCCCGCGGCCCTGCGTAAGGTCGGGCCACGCCCGTTGTTGCAAGGTGTAAGCCTATGGATCATCGTTGCCGTGATCAGCCTGTTGGCGATTCGCGCTGGCTGGATCAGGATCTGAATATGATTATCGACTTAAGTCATCGGCTGAAGCCCGGCATGCCGAGCTATCCGGGATTGCCGGTGCCCCGGTTTCACGTCTTTCTCGCGCACGACGACACCGAAGCGCAAAAGAAGTATGCCCCGGGTACGACCTTTCAGATTGCCAGCTACCAGCTTGGCGGAAATACCGGAACGTACCTGGACGCGCCATTTCACAGGCATCCTGACGGCCTCGACCTGGGGAGCCTTCCTTTAGAACGTCTGGTGAATTTGCCGGGTGTTCTTGTCCGTGCCAGCGGCGACGAAGCCATTGGAGCGGATGCCTTTCGCGGTTTTTCCTTGCGTGGTGCAGCAGTTCTGATTCGCACCGACTGGAGCCGCCGCTGGTCCGATTCGGCCGATTATTTTCGCTCGGGACCGTTCCTGACAGGTTATGCATGCGAATACTTAGTTGAGCAGGGTGCCATGCTCGTAGGGATCGATTGCGCGAACATCGATGACATGCAGGACTCGTCGCGTCCCGCACATACGTTGCTGCTGAGAGCTGGCATCCCGATTGTCGAGCATCTGACTAACCTGGCTGCTCTGGAAGAAAAGCACTTTCGCTTCTTCGCTGCGCCACCCGCCATTGCCGGTGGAACGTCGTTCGTAGTGCGAGCTTTCGCACTCTGCGAAAGCGTCTGAGTCATGGCCGCTTGCCCCAACCAACGGAACCAAACGACGCGAGAAGCGTCAGCCCCCACATCGCAACGACAGGCAAGTTTCTTATGCTGATGCTTCGCCAACGTGCTGGGGCTGCGCTTGTCTTTTTTTTGTTCGTTGCGCCAAACGGACTCGCACAAACTGCATCTTCAACTCTGCAAGGCAGCCACCCATCTACCCACCAGCGCACTACGGTGGGCGCCACATCGGCGGAGTGCGCCTCCTGCGTGCGGCGGAATCTGACGTATCTCGCGAGCCCTGCTCTGCGTGGCCGTGGCAGCGGCACCGAGGACGAGCATCACGCCGCCGAATATATCGCCGCCAAACTGAAGTCCTACGGACTGGCCCCGGCTGCCGGCAACGGCTCCTACATTCAAGTGGGCGACATCCAGTCACGAGAAGTTACCGCTCCGCCCGTGCTCTCGTTCGACATCGACGATGCATCCAATTCGCGTGTCGTCACTTGGGCGCATGGCAGCGAGATGGCCGTGTACTTCCTTTCCCAGCCCGACATCTCTGGCCCTCTGCAAAAGCTCGACCTAACCGATCCCGACACCTCGCCGGCGAGCGTGGAAGAAGGCGCAGTGCTGCTATTGAAAATGAAACCGGGAACCAGCTTGACGGACGAGCGAGCCGTGGTCGGGCCATACATGAAGAGCAAGCCGCAAATGATCATTTTGCCCGAATCGCCGCAGTCGGTGCAGCTGTTCGGCAACGGCGCAAAGTTGCCACGTTTGGCGAAGAAAGTGGGCGAGGACGACTCCACCGGTCCTCCCGCCATAGTGATTGCCAAAGAAGAGGCCTTCGATCAACTGTGGGGCGCCGTCGATGGCACGGTCGTGAAATTGCACGCGGATACGTCTGCATGGAAGACAAGCCACACCTGGAATGTGCTGGCAAAGCTTCAGGGGACGACCGAAAAAGATCAGATCATTTTGCTCAGCGCCCACCTCGACCACCTTGGAATACGCGACGGCAAGCTGTATCCGGGCGCTGACGACGACGCGTCGGGCACGGCGGCGGTTATGGAATTGGCACGCGCGCTGGCCAGGAAGCCCAAGCTCAGGCGCACGGTTGTTTTTGCTCTCTGGGGCAGCGAAGAAGCAGGTATGCTGGGATCGCAATACTTCCTGAAGCATCCAACCTTTGAATTGAAGAACCTGGTTGCGAATCTCGAATTCGAGATGATCGGCCGGCCCGATCCGAAGCTGCACCCCGACCAGCTCTGGCTGAGCGGCTGGGAACGTACCGATTTGGGGCCTGCGCTCGCCCGGCACGGCGCGAAGCTGGTCGGTGATCCGCATCCCGAGCAGAACTTCTTTGCCCGGTCGGATAATTACGCGTTGGCCAGAAAGGGGCTGATTGCCCAGACCGTTTCCAGCTACGGCTTGCATGCGGACTATCACCAGACCACCGATACAGTGTCCCGCATCAGCTGGCTGCACCTCAATCGTGCGATCGCCTCGATGATCGGTCCCGTGAGCTGGCTTGCGGACAGCGGCTTTGCGCCTTCCTGGAATCCCGGACAGAAGCCATGAGTACCCCAGCGTAAGACTCCTACAATGTAGGATCATATTGTTCTGAATGTCTAAACGCCGCAAATCCGGGCAACTCGCAGCCACCCTCGAGCCTGCCCTTGGCATATTTCATCCTGCCGTACGAGAGTGGTTCGACGCGGTATTTCCCGGCCCTACGCGAGCGCAGGAGTTGGGCTGGCCCGCCATCTCCAGGGGGGAGTCCGCCCTGATCCTCGCACCAACCGGCAGCGGTAAAACCCTCGCGGCGTTCATGTGGTGCATCAACCGGCTGATGTTCAACCCGGTAGCCGAACCGGACAAGCGTTGCCGCATCGTTTACATTTCCCCCATCAAGGCACTTGCTGTAGATGTCGAGCGCAATCTGCGTTCGCCGCTCATCGGTATTGCGCAAGCCGCCCGGCGCCTGGGCGTGGACTTTCACGAGCCGTCGATCGCCGTTCGCACCGGCGACACGCCGGCTGCCGAGCGGGCGCGTTTCGCTCGCCATCCCGCGGATATTCTCATCACTACGCCTGAATCGTTGTACCTGCTGCTGACTTCGAATGCCCGGGCAGCCCTCACTTCGGTCGAAACCGTAATCCTCGATGAGATTCATGCGCTGGTGCCGACCAAACGGGGATCGCATCTGGCCCTTTCGCTGGAACGGCTCGAGGCGCTGACAGGCAGAAAACTTCAGCGCATCGGTCTGTCGGCAACCCAGCGTCCATTAGAAGAAGTCGCGCACTACTTGGGAGGTGCGGAGCCGGGCACGGCGGAAACCGTGAAGTCTGTAGTAACAGAGCCGGATATTGAGCAGGGCATCCCTGACCTGGAGGCCTCGTCTACCGCGATCACCTATCGGCCGGTGACCATCGTCGACGCCAGCGAAAGAAAACGCTTTGAGCTTCGCATCGAAGTTCCAGTGGAAGACATGGCGCGCCTTGACCAAATGGAACAACTGCCCAGCGGTCCGGCCTCGCAAGGCCCCGTGCGCCCGTCCATCTGGAGTGCGATCCATCCCAAGCTGCTGGAATTGGTCAAGGCACATCGCTCGACCATAATATTCGTGAACAGCCGTCGCTTGGCCGAGCGCATCTCAGGTGCCATTAACGAGCTTGCCGGCGAAACGCTGGTTCGCGCACATCATGGCAGCGTTGCGCTCTCGCAGCGCAAAGAGATCGAAGATCGGCTGAAGATGGGAACCCTGCGGGGAATGGTGGCGACCTCCTCGCTCGAACTCGGCATCGACATGGGAGCAGTCGATCTGGTGGTGCAGATCGAAGCGCCTCTCTCGGTGGCCAGCGGTATGCAGCGCATCGGGCGCGCCAGCCATCATGTCGGAGCAGTCAGCAAAGGCACGATCTATCCCAAGTATCGAGCCGACCTGCTGGCCTGCGCGGCGGTCACCCGCGCCATGTACGACGGACAGGTCGAGTCGGTGCGCTTCCCGCGCAATCCGCTCGATGTACTAGCGCAGCAGATCGTTGCCATGGTGGCGCTTGACCAGTGGAAGGTGGCCGATCTCTTCGCAGTCGTAAAGCGGGCAGCACCCTATGCCGGGCTCTCACGTGCGCTGTTCGAGAGCGTACTCGACATGCTGTCCGGCCGCTACCCCTCGGAAGAGTTTGCGGAGCTGCGGCCGCGGCTGACCTGGGACCGCGTGACCAACACGTTGACTGCGCGCGAAGGCTCGCGCAGTGTAGCCATCATCAACGGAGGCACTATCCCTGATCGCGGGCTATATCCCGTCTTCATCGCAGGCCAGCAGAAAGGCGCGCGTGTAGGGGAACTGGATGAGGAGATGGTCTTCGAGAGCCGCACCGGCGACACGGTGATTCTCGGCGCTTCTACCTGGCGCATCGAAGAGATTACGCACGATCGCGTACTCGTCACCCCGGCTCCTGGCGAGCCCGGCAAAATGCCTTTCTGGCATGGCGATACCGGAGGCCGTTCGCCGGAATTTGGTGAGCAGATCGGCCAACTGACTCGCGAGCTACTGCAAATGCCGCGTACAGTGGCGTTCGCGAAGCTGGTAGAGGAGCACAGCCTCGATCAGAACGCCGCCGAGAACCTGTTGCGGTACCTGGAAGAGCAGGCCATCGCTACCGAACGTGTGCCGAGCGATGAAGATGTGCTGGTGGAACGATGCCGCGACGAATTGGGCGACTGGCGGATTTGCGTGTTAACCCCATTCGGTAGCTAAGGTGCACGCTCCGTGGTGCATGGCGGTGGCTTCGAAGCTGCGCTCCAAACGCGGCATCGAGGTGGAGAGCATGTGGTCGAATGACGGATTCGTGCTGCGCCTGCCTGAGAACGAAGAGCCGCTCGACCCGTCCTGGATAACGCCTGGTCCGGCCGAGTTCCGCGACCTGGTTTTGCGGCAACTAGGATCGACTGCTGTCTTCGCGGCAAAGTTTCGGGAGTGCGCCTCGCGGGCGTTGCTGCTTCCGAAGCGCCGGCCGGGCACGCGGGCTCCACTTTGGCAACAACGCAAGCGAGCCGCCGATCTGCTCGGTGTCGCCGCACGCTATGCGACGTTCCCGATTCTGTTGGAGACCTACCGCGAGTGCATGCGTGACGTCTTCGACATGCCGGCAGCCGCGTCGATCTTGCGGCGAATTGCGGCCGGCAAAATCCGCGTCACTACCGTCGACTCGATCAAGCCGTCGCCGTTCGCATCATCGCTGCTGTTCTCCTATATCGCCAACTACATCTACGATGGCGACGCGCCGCTGGCGGAACGCCGTGCCCAGGCGCTGGCCATTGATCAGTCGCAGTTGCAGGAACTGCTGGGCGATACGGATCTGCGCGAACTGCTCGATGGCGCGGCCCTCGACGAAATCGAGGCCCAGTTGCAGGCGCTCAATCCCGAGCAACAGGCGCGGCATGCGGACGCAGTGCACGACTTATTACGTCGTTTGGGCGACCTGAGCGAAGACGAGCTGAGGGCTCGCTGCGTCAGTTCAGAAGTTGCCGGGCAAGTTGAGCAACTTGTGCAGCAGCGGCGCGTGCTTCGGATACGTCTAGCGAGCCAGTCACGTTACATCGCAGTTGAGGATAGCGCGCGCTATCGTGATGCCTTCGGCGTCGCTCTGCCGCCTGGCCTGCCGGACATCTGGCTGGAGAAATCGGCGGACGCGCTGCTGTCCATCGTGCGCCGCTTCGCCCGCACCCACGGCCCGTTTACGACCGCCGACGTGGCCGCGCGCTACGCCATCGAGGCGCCGCGTATCGAACTGCTTTTGCGGGCCCTGCATGGCGAAGGCAAGTTACTGGAAGGCGAATTCCGCCCGAGCGGCACGCATCAGGAATGGTGCGATCCTGAGGTTCTCCGTCGTATCCGCCGTAAGACGCTGGCGCGCCTGCGCCGCGAGATCGAGCCGGTCGAGCCACGCGTACTGGGGCGGCTGCTGACCCGTTGGCAGGGTGTTGCCATTCCGCGTCGCGGCCCGGATGCGTTGCTGGATGCCATCGGAATTCTGCAGGGTGCGCCGCTGCCGGCATCGGAGTTAGAGCGCGAGATCCTTGCGGCACGAGTCGCAAACTATTCTGCCAGCGATCTCGACACCCTTATGGCCGCCGGAGAAGTTGTGTGGGTGGGAGTCGAACGTATTGGCGACCGCGACGGACGGGTTGCACTCTACCTAAGCGAAAATTTATCGATGCTGCTGCCTGCGCAGGCGCCCAATCTAGACCCGCTATCCGAGCGTGCCCGCCTCGTCCTGCAGGTGCTTGAAAGCCGAGGCGCCTCGTTTTTCGCCGAACTGCATACGACGAGCGGCGGCGGCTTCGGCGGTGAGACGCTGGATGCCCTTTGGGAGCTGGTATGGACGGGGCTGGTGACCAACGACAGCGTGCATCCCTTGCGGGCGTTCCTGCGCCCGGCCAAGGAGCGGCAGGGCCGCGCCCTCCCATCGGACGGACCGCCCGGATCGGTCGATTTTCTCCATCGCTTCCGCTCGCGGATGGGACAGGGCACCCCGTCCCAAGGCCGCTGGTCACTGGTCAGGCGAGGGACGGCTTCCACCTCGACCACGGAGTGGATTGCCAATACCGCGCAGCAGTTGCTTGTGCGCTATGGCCTGGTGGCCCGCGAAGCGGCGGTGGCGGAGAACATTCCTGGCGGATATAGCGCGATTTATCCCGCGCTTGCGCACCATGGAAGAGAGCGGCTGGATTCGTCGCGGCATGTTCGTCGCCGAAATGGGCGCGATGCAATTCGCGATGAGCTCAGCGGTCGAGATGCTGCGCACCTTGCGTGTCGACCCGGACAACGCGGAGGCAGTTCACCTCGCGTCGACCGATCCTGCTAACCCTTATGGCGCGTTGTTGCCGTGGCCGCGTTCGAACGGTGAGGACAGCACCACGCCGCACGGCATGGCGCGGGTCAGTGGAGCCAGCGTGGTTCTGGTCAATGGCAGGCTTGCTGCTTTTCTGCGGCGGCGCAATCCCGTCTTGCGGGTCTTTCTGCCGGAAGATGAACCGGAGCGTACTCAAGTCGCGCGGGCCTTGGCGAGCAAGCTGGCCGAAGTCGCTGTCAAGCGGCAGAGTCGCAAGGGCGGCCTGCTGGTTGGCGAAATCAACGACAGCCCAGCGCGGGAGCACTTCCTCGGACGTTTCCTGCTCGATGCCGGCTTCGTGGAAACCGCCCTCGGCTTCCAGATGCGCCGGATCACGGCGGTCACGCCGGTCGTCGGTGAAACCGATCCTGACCCCGACGACGATAACGTCGACACGGTCTGAATACCCGAAGGCGGCAGAGCTTCCTAGAGGTACAAGTCCGGATGCGGGGGCATGTTCCGGTGCCCGAGATGCCATTCAGCGCGACTGGCGGCCGCCCCCAAAGTTTTGGCCTTTCTGGCCGATAACATTTGTGGAGTCGCGCGCGTTCTACGACTCCAGTCGGCGGATGAGCTGAGGCCATGTTCGCAATTGTAGGAATTCTGCTGGTGTTCGGGGCGGTGCTCGGCGGCTTCCTGATGGAACACGGCCCCCTGCGGGTGCTGATGCAGCCCTCGGAGCTACTCATCATTGCGGGTGCCGCCGCCGGAACCCTGCTGGTAGCGAATCCTTTACACACGCTCAAGGGGATTCTGAGCGGGGCTAAGCTGGTGATTTCAGGCTCCAAGTTCACCAAGAAGCGCTATCTTGACGCGCTACAGATGATGTACGCCCTGTTCAATCGCTTCCGGCGTGAAGGACTGGCGGCAGTGGAGAATGACGTCGAAAAGCCTGAGTGAGAGCAAAATCTTTTCGCAGTATCCTGCGTTCCTGAAAGGATCATGACACTTGCGCGTTTGTTTGCGACACCATGCGCCTGGCGGTAATGGGCGGGGTTGAACCGTTCGACGTGGACCAGATGATGGAGAGCGACATGGATGTGCACGATCACGAGCTCAGCCAGCCGGTGGCGGCGCTCAGCACCATGGCCGACTCCTTGCCGGGCCTGGGCATTGTCGCCGCCGTGCTGGGAGTTGTGATTACTATGGGTTCGCTGGGCGGGCCACCGGAAGAGATTGGCAAGAAAGTAGCTGCAGCCTTGGTCGGAACCTTCCTCGGAATCCTGCTTTGCTATGGAGTTGTCGGTCCGATTGCAGCCAACATGGCAAAGCTCGCGGCGGAAGAGCGCGAATACTGGCACGTCCTGCGGGTGGCGATGATCGCCTTCATGAAGGGAACGGCTCCGCTGCTGGCGGCGGAGATGGGCCGGCGCGCCGTGCCAGGACATGTGCGGCCCACCTTCCAGGAGTATGAGGCCGCGTGCAAGGGAACAGTCTCGACCGCCGTCTCAACCGAAGTTCCCTCCGGAGTTGGCGTGGCCGAACCGGCACCGGTCTCGTAGCAGGGGAACATGGCTACAAATCCCGTCATCGTCATCAAGCGGAAGAAGAGCCACGGTGCCCATCACGGCGGAGCCTGGAAAGTGGCCTATGCCGATTTTGTGACCGCCATGATGGCTTTGTTCATTGTGCTCTGGCTGATGAACAGCAGCAAGCAAATCCAGGAAGCGATCGGCGGCTACTTCAAGGATCCGACGGGCACATCGAAGATGGTCGGCACCAATCAATCCGGCTCGGGAGACAACTTCACCCTCACCAAGGAGAACATGCCCCGGCTGAAGGAGCAGCTGGAGTCCGTGATACGAAGTGCTCCCGATCTCGATAAGCTGAAGAGCCACATTGAAATGACGATTACGTCGGAAGGACTCCGGATTGAGTTGCTAGAATCCGAGGCCGGAACCTTCTTCGAAAGCGGCAACGCCCAGCCGACAGGCGCGGGCAAAGAACTGCTGATCGCACTCGCCCACGAGATCGCCAAGTTGCCTAACAGAGTCTCGCTGGAGGGACACACCGATTCCCGCCCCTATGCGGGAGCCAAAAATTACAGCAACTGGGAGCTCTCGGCCGATCGCGCCAACGCTACACGGCGGCTGATGCAGCAGAACGGTCTGCGTGACGATCAGGTGGCGGACGTCAGAGGATTTGCCGATCAAAAGCTTCGCAAGCCCAATGATCCCACCGATCCGTCAAACCGTCGTATCACGATGATCGTGAAGTACGTGGAAAAGACGACGCCACCCGAGAGCACGCCCGTTCGAGACAACCCCGACGCGCAAAGTTCTTCTACTGCTTCGAAGAAAGAGTAAACGATCACGCCGGATGCTGCCGGTAAGGCAGCAGGACTTTCACGATACAGCCTCGCGCATTCTCGCGGTTAGCCAACGCAATCGATCCGCCATGTGCCTCGGCGATCTGCTGGCACAGAACCAGGCCGATCCCCGATCCACCCGGCTTGGTGGTGTAAAAGGGAACGAAGGTATTGCTCGGGTTCAGCAGTCCGATGCCGTTGTCTTCGACCATCAGGGCGATCCTGCGGTCGGTCTGCTGCCAGCTCATCCAGACCCTCGGCGCCGCTGGGGTTCCGTCGTGAGAATCGCCTGCCGATTGGGTTTGCTCCAGCGCAGCATCGACCGCGTTGCGCACCAGATTGATGAGCATCTGTTCGATGAGGTCGGGATCGATCATGGCCTCCAGATCAGGTCCCGGCAAAATTTCGACCTTCAGCCGCGTCTCTAACGCCGCCACACGCTCCACCACGGGCCGCAGCTCCACCGCTTGCAGACTGGGCGAAGGCATCTGCGCCAGCCTGCGATAGGACTGAAGGAAACGATGCAGCGACGTTGTGCGTGTTTCGATGATGTTGAGACCGCGCTGGAAATCCGACTGTTGTGATTCGGGCAGATCGAGTTGGGGCAAACGCGACGCCAGGCTGCCTGCGATGGACATGATCGGCGCCAGCGAATTGTTGAGCTCATGGCCCAAAACCCGGATCAGGCGCTGCCATGCGCTGCGTTCTTCCTCGCGCAGGGCGCGGCTCACATCGGAAAGCACGATCAGCGTATGAGGTACGCCATTCTGCCGAAAGGAACTTCGGCGCACCATCCAGCGTGCATTCGGGGTGGAGTAGGACAGCGCCACGAGGGTTTCATTTGGGGCCTCGAAGCAAGCGTTCAGCCCGAGCTCCTCGGAGGTTTGCCCCAGCAGGCGCGCGCCCGGCTGTTGCAGCAGGCGCTCGCCGGCAGCATTTACCAGCCGCAGCTTATGCTCAGGATCGAAGGTGAACAATGGGTCGTTAATTTCCTCGACTACCCGGCTCAGCAGCGCCGTGGCCTCGATCGACTGAATTCGCTGCTCGGTCAGAATGTCGGCGAGCGCATTAATCTCGAGCGCCAGTTCGCCCAGGGCGTCATCCCGCGCCGCGCCCGCGCGCGCGGAAGGAATAATCCTCTTCGCGAAGCGCACCGACAACGTTGGCCAGCGTTTGCAGCGGTCGTATCACCTGATCGAGCAGAGTCAGAGAGAGGACGAACCACAGGAAAAACTCCAGCGCCGTCAAGGCAATCTTGACGTCGGTCGGCCAAGCGTGGGTCCAGATGAGAACAGTGCCGAAGACAACGCCGGGCAACGCCGCCAATACTGCGAACAACGCAATGCGTTTCTCGTAGAGAAGTTTTACGGGCTTGAATTGGGCCTTTCCGGTGCGGGGCGCGGATTTAGAAACGCCACCGCCGGAGCTAGAGCCCATAGCGTTCCATTCGGCGGTATAAAGCGCCGCGGCTCAGCCCCAGCGCTTCGGCGGCCTGGCTCACATTGCCATGGAAGCGTTGCAGGGTCCTTCGCACCAGGATGTTCTCCACCTCTTCCAGGCTGAGTTCTTCCAGGTTCTGCCCCTGTTGCCGCTGCACGTTGAGTCCCAGGTCCGACACCTGAATCTCGTCGTTACGGCACATGAGCACGGCGCGCTCCAGGGTGTGCTCGAGCTCGCGAACATTGCCCGGCCAGGCGTACTGCATCATCGCCTGCAGCGCTGTCGGAGCAAAACCTTTTACCTGCACCCGGTACCGCTGGGCATAACGCGAAAGGAAGTGTGCCGCCAGGGCGGGTATATCCTCACGCCGTTCGCGCAGCGCAGGAAGATGGATTTCAACAGTATTGAGTCGGAATAAAAGATCCTCGCGGAACAGCCCTCCCGCGATCGCGGTCTGTAAATCCGTATTCGTCGCCGAAACCACTCGGACATTCACATGCTTGGTACGCGAAGAGCCGACGCGCTCCACTTCGCCGGTTTCGAGTACCCGCAACAGCTTCGCCTGTTGGCGATAGGGCACATTGCCGATTTCATCGAGGAAGATCGTTCCGTTATCCGCCAGCTCGAAGCGTCCAATGCGGTCGGTGCGGGCGTCGGTAAACGCGCCCTTTACGTGCCCGAACAACTCGCTTTCGAAGACGCCTTCCGACAGCGCGCCGGTGTTTACGGCCACCATGGGCATGTTCGAGCGAGGTGACAAGGCATGCAGCGTCACCGCCACCACTTCTTTGCCGGTTCCGTGCTCGCCGGTGATGAGGACATTGGCATCCGATGGTCCGATGCGCGCGATTGTCTGCAACACGGGCTGCATGGCAGGCGCGGCGGCGATAAATTCTGGTCGGCCTTCGGCGCGCAGTAACCTAGCCTCGGCCTCAAGCTGCTGGGTTCGCTGCAAGCGCGCGATGCAATTCGATCTGGGTGCGCAGGATGGCCAGCAGCCGCTCATTCTCCCACGGCTTCTGGATGAAATCGCGGGCGCCGCGCCGCATGGCTTCGACCGCCAGCCCTACGTTGCCCCACGCCGTCATCACGATTACGGGAAGACTGCTGTCGAGGGCCACGATCTCCGACAGGAGGTCCAGACCCTCCTGCCCTGAAGTTGTGTCGCGGGTGTAATTCAGATCGATCAGTACGACATCATAGAATTCGCTGGCTAAAGCTTCGCGAACCGCAGCCGGACTCTTGGCGGTGTCCACCACGTAACCTTCCGGGCGCAGCAACAGCTCGATGGCCTCGAGTATGTGCTGCTGGTCGTCAGCCGCGAGGATGCGTCCCGCTTTCTTAGGCCCGCGAGCTTCGAGCCCGGAATCGCGCGCGGTGCCCGCATTCGCTTGAGCTGGTGTCCGAGCCAATTCAATCTCCCTTAGGGTGCGACGCCGTCGACCGCCGCCTGAATCTGAATGCCATTATCTTCCAGAGTCGTTCCAGTGGCGCGTTGCAGCTCCAGCTTGGACTTCTGATAGGCCGTGTTCGCATTCACCAGGTCCAGTTCCGCCACCGCCAGGTCGCGCTGGGCGGTCAGCGTCTGGAAGCTCGATCCGGCGCCCAGCTGCTGTTCCTTCTCGGTGATGGTAAATGTCTTTTGCGCCAGGTCACGCGCTTTCTGAGCAGCCAGCACACGGGCGTGCCCCTGCTCAAGAGCATACTCGGCATTCCGCACTTCGATGCGGATTTGCTTCTTCAGTTGCTGCATGCGCAGCTCGGCCTGGCGGTATTCCAGTTCGGAGCGGTATTGGTCGGCCTTCGCCACGCGGTTGCGAATCGGGAGGCTTAGATTAAGGCCAACCAGATAATCCGGTGAACTGTTGTTGAACGAATTTGAGAACGCCCCGCCGAAATCAGTGGGGACCAGCGTCGGGTTAGGACTAGTGTAGTAGAAGGGATTCGGTTCGCCGGCGAGGCCGGTTCCTCCGTAGAATCCGATAGCCGAAAGCTGCGGCAGCAGCGCATTCTTGGCGGCTTGGCGGCTGATCTGCCGGTTCTGCAGGTCAATGGTGGACTCGGACAATTCGGGCCGGTCCAGCAAAGCCCGATTAATCAACTCCTGGACCGATGCAGGGGACTCCGCTTCACTCGTCGGCTCCAGCCGATCGGTAGGGATTACCGGCATTGCTTCCAGCACCGGATCGTCAAGGTTCTTGGTCAGCGCGTTCTTGATGAGCGATTCCTGCAGTTGCAGGTTGGTCTTGGCGACCGTCAGGTCCTGGTCGCGACGCGAGACCTCGGCCTCGGCGCGCATAACGTCCATCTGCGGTATGGCCTGAAGCTGAAACTGTTTCTGCGCGTTCGACAAGCTCTGCTGCGCAAATGAGTAAGATTGCTCGTTAACCCGCTCGGCCTCGTAAGCGCTCACCAGGTCCCAATACATGTTAGCAGATCTGAGTGACGGTGGCGATGACTTGGTCTTTAAAAGCGATGTCGGAAATCTTCTTGTTATTGCGAGCGATGCGGATGAAGCGCTTATTCGGGCCAAAGCCAAAGCCGGCCAGCAGTTGCTGCTGAATCGTGAAGCGATAGTACGTGCCGAGCTGCGGAGTCAGGCTGTTGAAAATGCTGTTCGTCGTCTGGCGGTTGTTATCGACCTCGAAGATCATGCTGGTGCCGGTGGGAAACGCCTGCGAATAATTGACATTCGCCAGGAAAGTATTCTGGTGCAACGCCGGCACACCGTAGATCTGCAGGTTGGACACGGGCGACGTGAAGTGCTCCAGGCTGGTCACAGCGTTGACGGTTGGATCGTAAGACTGCACAGCAGTTCCGGTACCGAGTGTTGACTGAACGAGGCCGGCCGCACCGGCGCCTGCTCCGCCGGAACCTGCGCTGGTACCGCCCGCTCCGGCGCCTGGAGCTCCTGTTCCAAAGCCGCCGACTCCGCCGCCCGGCGTCCCCTGCACCACGCCGGTATTTACGCCGCGAAACGACGCACCGGCATTGGTACGAAGGATGTCCGTATCGGCGATCGGCAGATTGTAGCGTGCGATGGCGAGATCGAGATTATTCTCCAGCGCCAGCGAGATGGCGTCCTTCAAAGAAATATAGAGCTTCCCATCGCGAATAAGCTGTTCGACGCGGGGCGAATTAGAGAGGTTCGGTTCGGGAACGCTGCTGGGTTCGTATGCAGCAAACGGATTTTTCGAGTGCGGTATGGCCAATTGCGGTGGCGTGGTGATGCCCACCGACATTATCGAGGAGGAAGAGGATGAATTGTTCCCTTGTGGCGTTGGCGCATTCGGTACGGGTTCAGACGTGCCAGTGCCTTGCGAGGACGGCGACTGCGCGGGAGCCTGGGTCTCCGTCGGAGTTTGTGCCTGCGCACCGACTATCAGGAAGCAAAGTGCTACGGCGACGAGCGGCGACCGGGACATGCGTGCAATCATGAGCGGACGGCCTCTCCGGTCTGCGGAACCCCTGGATTTGCCGTGTCGCCGACCACCCATCCGTCGCGCAACTGGATGGTGCGGGATCCATAAGACGCATTCACCTCCGAGTGCGTGACCTGCACGATGGTCGTGCCACGCCGGTTCAAGCCGCTGAACAGCTCCATAATTTCTTGCGCCTGGCTGGAATGTAGATTGCCCGTGGGTTCGTCCGCCAACAGCAGCGGAGGATTGTGAATCACTGCTCTTGCCACACCCACCAACTGCTGCTGGCCGCCCGACAGCTGGCTTGGGTAGAGGTCCTTTTTGGCGACGATCTGGAACTTGTCGAGAGTCTCAGCCACCATGCCCTGGCGTTCGCCGCGTGGAATGTCCTTGTAGGACAGCGGCAGATCGATGTTCTCCTGCACCGTGAGATCGTCCAGCAGATGATAGCTTTGGAACACCATGCCGATGTTGCGCTTGGCCAGCTCGCTGCGATCCTTGCGCTTCATCTCGTGGACGGGATTTCCCTTGAACCAGTATTCACCGGCCCATTGATCGTCCAGCAGCGCCAGCACGTTCAGCAGCGATGATTTGCCGGCCCCGGAAGGCCCCATGATGGTGACAAACTCGCCTTCCTGGATGGTGAGATCAATGCGACGCAGAACCCATGTCTGTCCCGCGCCCGTCTTGTAACTGCGTTCAACGTTTTTCAGTTGGATCATGAAATTCGCTCTTAGCTCTTCGCTCTTGGCTTTGACCGTTACCCTGCTCTGTGAGTCGCTCTCCTCAGTCTCCCGCATGCCGCCCAATCTTCACTGGCGACACAGACGGAATCCAAACAACACCATGCCAACCGCCCGGCAATGAAGCACGGTCTACGATGGGCTCCAAGGATGGAGAACGGTTTGCGCTGCCAGGAGCCGACGGCGAAAAGCCAATAGCGAAGAGGGTTATTGCGCCTCCTGCATCAGCCGGCGCAATTCCTCTTCGGCCACAACTTTTCCGTCGAAGAGGTGAACCTCGCGCTGGGCATGCGCCGCAAAGCGCGGATCGTGCGTCACCATGCAGATAGTGGCGCCCTCCCGGTGCAGCTTTTGCAGCAGCTCCATCACCGCTTCGCCGTTGCGCGAGTCCAGGTTCCCGGTAGGCTCGTCCGCGAGCAGAATGGAAGGCGATCCCGCCAGCGCGCGCGCAACTGCCACGCGTTGTTGCTGACCTCCGGAGAGTTGCGATGGATAGTGCCGCAACCGGTGCGCCATGCCGACGCGCTCCAGCGACTCCAGCACCCGCCGCTTGCGCTCCGCCGTAGGCATGCCGTCGCGATAGGTGAGCGGCAGCTCCACGTTCTCGTACACCGTCAGGTCGCCAATCAGGTTGAAACTCTGGAAGATGAAACCGATCTCCCGGTTACGGATGCGCGAGCGGTCGGCGAAATCGAGGTTCGCCACCGGCTGCCCGTTGAGGTTGTACTTGCCGGCAGTAGGCGTGTCGAGCAGTCCGATGATCGAGAGCAGGGTCGATTTGCCGCAGCCCGAAGGGCCCGACATGGCAACATATTCGCCCTTGCGAATCATCAGGTGTACGCCGGAGAGGGCGTGGGTCTCGACTTCGTCGGTGTAGAAGACCTTGGTCAGGTCCTCAATCTCGATCAACGGGGAAGCAGCTTCACTCATAGTCATTCCAATCTTTAGAATTTTTTCTGGTCGATCTGCTGTGTTCTGGTCTTACTCAAGCCGCACGCGATCTGTATTGTCCCAACGTGACATGTCCGAAAGGATGACAACATCGCCTTCCTTCAGACCTGAATCGATCTGGATCAGGTTGACGGACGCGCGTCCGGTCTTCACTTGTACGCGCGTGGCCGTATTTCCATCCGGATCGAGCTTGAACATCGAGATCGTGCTGTTCTCCTGTCCAAATGCCGGGCGCCCTACGTACAGAACGTTCTCCAACTTTTCCAGGTCGATCGTTCCATCTACGCTGAGGTCCGGGCGTGCTCCCTTGGGAAGCTCGCCAGTAAGTTTTACGTCAACCGTGACCGTTCCGTTCACTACAGCGGGATCAACTCGTGAAACCGTTCCGGAAATGATCCCATTATGGGTATCAATTGAGGCCGGTTCGCCCATGGTTACGTCGCGGGCCTGCGTCTCGGGGATCTTCAACTCCGCCATAAGATGATTGGGCTGAACGATCTTCGCCAATTCCGCGCCGGGCAGAACGTGCTGGCCTACACTCAGCGGAAGTTCCACCAGGACGCCTTCCACTCCGGCCTTCACTTTCAGCTTCTGCAACTGCTGCTGTTTCAGCTCAGCCAGCGCCCGCATCTCATCTACTTTTGCCTGCTGCACCGCCAACTGCGAGGCGATCGCCTTTTCGTTGATCTTCAGGCGCTCGTCTTCGATCTGGTTGCGGGTCACCATCTCCTGCGCACGGCCTTCGGAGGCTTTCGCTGCGAGACCGGAGATCACGCCCAGGTCGTACAGCGCCTTGTCGGTTGTTGCCTGCCGCTCCGCTTCGCTGTAGCTGGCGCTGACCGTCGCAGCTCCTGCCTTCTGATTCATCAGATCGCTCTCAAGTCTCACCTTGAGGCTCTGGTACTCGGCTTCCGCTGCTTTGACTTGCAACTGCGCGTCGAGCGCTTCCTGCTCCAGTTGCGGATTGGTCATCTCGACGAGAACAGTGTCCGGTTTAACCTGAGAGCCCGGTAGTTGAAGAATGCGAATGACCGTTGCTTCTGTCTCTGCGGGAATCTGCTGGACGTCTTCGTGGCTGGGAATGAGGGAACCGAGACCGCGGACCTGGCGGAGCATGGAACCTCGCTTGACGGTGTCGGTCCAGATCGTGGCTCGCTCGACCGTCGGAGCCGCGGGCTTCAGCCTGGCGATGCCCACCGTGACGCAACCAATATGACGATCGCGACGCTCATCCAGATAATCTGTTTGCGGCGCTTTTGCTTCTTAAATTCGGGACGCTCAATATCCATTGCGCTTTGATAAGTGCAACTGGCAAGCCATTCCCAAAGTGGTTTAGTGCCTGTCCGTCAAGCAGGTTACGGGCATCGAAATCCTGCCAGAGAGGTCCGTGTGTCCCTTGCCGGATAGAACTGTCCGTTTCCGGACAGCGGACGAAGTCGTCCACACAGCCAGCTTGTCACCCTGTAGAATCCTCACTTATACGCGCGAGCCCGTTGTGCGCGCAGGAGACGGGAATGGCAACCCTGACCTCGACCAAGCCAAGTACGCTCGACCTCAACCAATCCAGCAAGCTGGAGCGATTGGTTTCGCTGGATGTTTTTCGTGGCGCCACCATCGCTGCCATGATCCTGGTGAACGACAACGGCAGCGAGGCAGCCTACTGGCCGTTGAAACACTCGCTGTGGAACGGCTGGACACCCACCGACCTGATCTTTCCCTTCTTCCTCTTCATCGTTGGTGTGTCTCTCGTCTTTTCTTTCCAGTCGAGATTGCGGCGCGGTGACTCGAAACGCGACCTGGTGTTGCATACCTTGAAACGCAGCGCCATCCTGTTCGCACTCGGCCTGTTTGTCAGCTCATATCCGCACTATCACCTTGCGACCTTTCGCATACCCGGAGTTCTGCAGCGCATCGCCGTGTGCTACCTGATCGCGGCGCTTCTCACTCTCTACGTGAATACCTACGCTCGCATTGCCTGGGTGGCCGGCCTGCTGGTGGGCTACTGGGCGCTCATGCGTTTCGTTCCCGTACCTGGTTATGGCGTACCCGGCCGCGACATTCCTCTGCTGCATCCCGACTGGAATCTCACCGCCTACATCGATCGCAAGCTGATGTTCGGCCACCTGTACGAGGGCACGCGCGATCCTGAGGGATTGCTCAGCACCTTGCCGTCCATCGCGACCGCACTCTGTGGGGTCTTGACCGGAGAATGGCTGCGATCGGCGCGCACTCAGAAACAGAAGGCCACCGGAATGCTTGTGTTCGGCGTGCTCGGTCTCATCGCCGGCAAGATCTGGAACATCTGGTTCCCGATCAACAAGAAGCTCTGGACCAGTTCCTACGTCCTCTTCGTTGTGGGATTCGCGCTGGTCTGCCTGGCGTTTTCCTACTGGCTCATCGATATCCGCAAAAAGCGCGGTGCGTGGACGAAGCCGTTCCTCATCTTCGGCATGAACGCCATCACCGCCTATGTGCTGTCGGAAGTACTTGCCGGTACGCTATACAGCATCCATTTTCAGTCGGGCTTACACCGGGTCCATTTGCAGGAATACATCTTCTACCACGCATTCGCCTGGATTGAGCCGCCGGGCCTGGCATCCCTAGCGTATTCGCTGGTCTATGTGTTCGTGTGTTTCCTCCCCATTTGGTGGATGTACCGCAAGAAAATCTTCCTCAAGGTGTGAGGCTGGAGAGTTGGTTTCTTTCCCTGTGACCAGCCGCCTTGGAAGCGCGTTCCAACGCAGGATTCAGACGCGAAAATGTGATCCTACTTCAGGGCTAACGCATCGGATCAGCAGAAGGTACGGGAGCCCTGCCTCATGGGGGTCAGCGATGAAACGCCGTGAGTTTCTTCTTCATACCGCCTATGGAATGGGAGCCGCATGGCTTAGCCAGAGCTCGCTGGCCACGGCCCTCGCGAACACCACAACGCAGAAGTTCAGCGCAAGCGATACCGTGACGCTGGGCCGCACCGGCATCAAGACCAGCCGGCTGGCGATGGGAACTGGAACCGTTGGTTCTGGCGGTCACTCCAACCAGACCGCGCTGGGCATGAAGGAACTTCCGGCCCTGCTGGTCAATGGCTACGACAATGGCCTGCGTTTTTTCGACGCTGCCGATTCTTACGGAAGCCATCCTTATGTTGCTGTCGCTCTCAAGCAAGTTCCCCGCGACAAGGTGACAGTGCTCACCAAGAGCTGGGCACGCGACGCTGCCGGCATGCGTGCCGACCTCGACCGCTTTCGCCGCGAGCTTGGTACCGACTATCTCGACATCTGCCTGATGCACTGCCTCACCGAGGGCGACTGGACGACTCAGTACCGCGGCGCGATGGATGTTCTATCTGAAGCCAAGCAAAAGGGCATCATCCGGGCGCACGGATGCTCCTGTCACAGCATCGAAGCGCTGCGCGCGGCGGCTGCGTCGCCCTGGGTTGAGATCGATCTGGCCCGCATCAACCCCATCGGTTCGCACATGGATGCCGACCCCGCCACCGTCGTCAGCGTGCTGCGCCAGATGAAGGCATCGGGCAAGGCCGTGGTTGGCATGAAGATTCTGGGCCAGGGCGACATGCGTACCCGCCAGCAGGAGGCAATCAACTACGCGTTGTCGCTGGGGGTGCTCGACGCCTTCACTATCGGCGCAGAAAGCAAAGCCGAGCAGAACGATCTTATCCGCCATATTGCTGCGGCATAGGCTTCCCAGGCTACCGCCAGGGGCCCTCTCGTAGCGCAATCGAGATCGCGAAGCCCGCTTCCGCTTTTCTTCCACGGTTGGTGTTGGGAAATCGGGCTGGTACACTCGCTGCCCATGAGTACTTCTTACGACCAGATTGCCGGCCACAGCGTGGAGCGACTGGCGGCACTCAGCGACGGAGTCTTCGCCATCGTCATGACCCTTCTGGTGCTCGACCTGCGGGCTCTTGCCATGGAATCAATCCACGGCGAACAGGACCTCTGGCACGCGCTCATCGGCCTCGCGCTCCGTCTGTGCATTTATATGATGACCTTTCTGACATGGGCATCTTCATGGGTGGGGCAGCAGACACATCTGAGTCATAAGGCCCGCGCCATGCCAACTACCGGGGAGCGAACTACGCGGGTGTCTTTCATAGGGACGAGAGTTTTACCGCAAAAACCGGAGAGAGGCTGGCGTTAGACCTCATCCGGGATTCTGTCTCGAAACGCCATATCCGGCGCTTTCCCGCAAAGTGGCAGCAAATTCGTACATCCAGTCGTGTGATGCGAGTAAAATGAGTGCACTTCGTTGGGCCGCCCAATCTGGCTAGGGATAATGCAGGTGGGCTTCCCGCAGGATGGCGTTGGTTGCGGAGCTTACGTGGCTCTGGAACAATACAGGTAACCAGTCCTCATGCCTCAAATTGGAAGTTTTTCGCTGCTTCTGGCGCTTGCGCTGGCGGCCTACTCCTTTGTAGCGGGCGCGCTGGCGTTGTATCGCAAAGACGACCGCCTGAGCGAGACCGCGCGCCGCGCCGGAATCGCCTGCTGGGCCGCCGTGACCGTAGCTGCCGTGGCTCTAGTGATCGCCGCCTTCGGCAATGACTTCTCGGTCGCCTACATCCTGCACCACAGCAACCGCGATTTGCCAGCGGCCTACAAGTTCGCCGCGCTGTGGTCAGGCCAGGAAGGCTCGCTTCTTCTGTGGGCGTGGCTGCTTTCGACCTATGGACTGGTGCTGCGGGTGCGTTACAAGGTCGATCCGCAATTGACGTTTCATGCATCGGCAATCATCGCCGGCATTCAAGTCTTCTTCCTGCTGCTGGTGAATTTCGCGGCACACCCGTTCGGCCTGGTGACGGGAACCATTCCCGCCGACGGCAACGGCCTGAATCCGCTGCTGCAATATCCCGAGATGGTCATCCACCCGCCTATGCTTTATCTAGGATATGTGGGCGTTGCGGTGCCGTTTGCCTTCGCGCTGGGCGCACTCATCATGAAGTATCCCGGTGAAAAGTGGATCCACATCACGCGCCGCTGGACGATGGTGGCCTGGCTCTTCCTGACTTGCGGAATCTTCCTGGGAGCGCACTGGGCTTACGAAGTGCTGGGCTGGGGCGGCTATTGGGGATGGGACCCGGTGGAGAACGCGTCGGTGCTGCCCTGGCTGACCATGACCGCCTTTCTGCATTCCGTCATGATGCAGGAAAAGCGCGGCATGATGAAGATGTGGAACATGTGGCTCATCTTCACCACTTTCCTATTGGCCATCTTCGGAACGTTCCTGACGCGCAGCGGAGTGGTGAGTTCAGTGCATGCCTTCGCGCAGTCGGGTATCGGCATCTGGTTCGTATGGTTCCTCTCGCTGGCGTTTGCCGTCTGCGTTTTCTACTTTGTCCGGAACCGCGAAACGCTCAAGAGCGAGCATCGTCTGGAGTCGCTGGTTTCGCGCGAGTCGAGTTTCCTGTTCAACAACCTGCTGCTGCTGGTGTCTTGCTTCGCGGTGCTGTGGGGCACGCTGTTCCCGGTACTGTCGGAATGGGTGACCGGAACCAAGGTCACGGTCGGGCCTCCGTTCTTCAACCGGGTGAATGTGCCGATCGCGCTATTCCTGCTGCTGTTGACCGGAGTGGGGCCGTTGCTGGCGTGGCGCAAGACGTCACTCGACAGCCTGCGGCGCAATCTTCTGTGGCCGAGCCTGCTGGGCGTGTTGACGGCGATCGCGCTGATGATCGGCGGCATGAAGCCGTGGGTAGACGCATCCTACTTCTACTCGTTGATGGCGATTGCGCTGTCGGTGATGGTGGCCGCGACCGTGGTCGGTGAGTTCTGGCGCGGCGGACGCGTGATCGCGCGCCAGCAGAACACCAACATCCTGAACGGAGCCTTTGTCATTACTCGCCGCAATACCCGGCGCTACGGCGGATACATTGTCCACTTCGGCATCATCCTCATCATGATCGGCTTCGCCGGACTGCCCTTCGATAAGGACAAAGAGCAGGAGATGGGCTTCGGCGACAAGATGCAGATCGGCAGCTACACCCTGGTCTGCCAGTCGTACACCCAGGATGACAAGCCGAATTACAGCAGCGAGTGGGCGGTCCTCGATGTCTACAAGAACGGCAAGAAGATCGACACCATGTTCCCCGAGCGCCGTTTCTACAAGGCCAGCGAGCAGACGGCGACGATCGTGGCCAATCGCTCGCGCCCGAACGAAGACCTGTACCTCGTGTACACCGGACGCAACCAGGACACGGGCAAGCCAATCATCAAGGCGCACGTCAACCCGCTGGTGATGTGGATCTGGTACGGCGTCGCGGTGGTGCTGCTGGGTACGCTGATTGCGCTGATTCCGAATACAAAGCCGACCAAGATGATGGTGCCGCAAAAGGAGCGCGACGCCGCCGAGGCGGTGAAGCGCGGAGCCGTTGGAGTGGGCGGAGACTGAAGGCAGTGGCTAGTGAACGGGTGCGCGACTTGTCCAAGACATTGCGAAGTTGGTCGGCCTGAGATGCAGCATCGCGCTTCTCGCGGCGGCGAAGCAGTTCCGTTAGTGTTTGGGTCATAACTGGTGACCCACCTTGCGGACTCAGAGAACGCTGCGACATGCGGCCGACCTAGCCGCGACAGCGGCGGCATGGTTTGAGCCCGGGGCGTCAGCCCCGGGTGTTTGTAGAAGGAATGTCTAAGCCGCGTAGCGGCGACACAGTCCCGCGGGGACGGCATGATGATGTGAGCGAGAGATGTATGAAGCAATAGGGGTCGTTCGACTCCGTTGTCTGCCACGGCGGACTCACTTCGCTCAGGATGACAGGATCGATTGGAAATTGGCGCCTCAACTTGAAACTGGAAACCGGAAACTTGAAGCTGCACTTGACGAAACTTCGCATCGCTCAACTTCTCCTGGTGGCGCTGGTCGCCATGCTCTTTCTTGGAGCCGATACTGACGCCCGCTTCAACAAACTCGGCCACCAGCTCATGTGCATGTGCGGCTGCAACCAGGTTCTGCTGGAATGCAACCATGTCGGCTGTACCTACTCGGACCGGATGCGCGGAGAACTGGTAGCAGCCATCGAAAAGGGCGGCAACGACAGCATGGTGCTGCAAAGTTTTGTGCAGAAATATGGCGCGACGGTACTGGCTGCGCCCACTAACACTGGCTTCAACCTGGTCGCCTGGATCATGCCCTTTGCGGTATTTGCGCTGGCGACCCTGCTGACCGTTTGGCTGGTGCGTGCGTGGAAGTCCCGCGCCGTGGCCCAACCCGTGCCCCGTCCCAATCTCGACGCCGCAAAGCTTGAGGCGCTTCGCCAGAAGGCCCGCCAGGAGACTGAGTTTTGACCTACTCATTCATCGCCGCCGCGACAACGGGAGAGCAAACCGTGTTCGTGCTCTTCGGATGCGCCCTGTTTTCCGCGCTGCTGTTCATCTACGTGTTTTATCAGCCGGGAGAAGTCGATTCCGGAGAGGCCAAGACCCGCCTGTTGTATCTCGGAGAGCGCAAAGACGCAACCTATGAGAACTTGCGCGACCTCAATTTTGAATACAAGGCGGGCAAGTTGAGCGAGGAAGACTATGCCATGCAGCGCGCCGCTCTGGAAGACGAAGCGGCGGCGATTCTTGCCGAAATGGAAGGTATCGAGACCGCAGCCAAAGGCCGGCGACTCGCGGGGGGGCGCACGTGATCTACGGAAGTTTCAAGTTTCGGGTTTCGAGTTTGAAGCTTCAACCGTTCTCGCTCGAAGGCGCCATGTTTTGCGAGGCTAAAGCCCCAATCGAAATCAGCAGCCTCGGACGCAGGCCTGAAGGCCTGCTCTACCCGATCGCGCTCACCCTTCTGCTCCTCCTGCTGTCCACTTTCGCCTCCGCACAGAACATTACCGGCACGGTCACCAATGGCACGACGGGCAAGCCTTCGGCCGGCGACCAGGTTTCACTGCTGGCTCTCTCCCAGGGCATGCAGGAAGTCGCCAGCACCAAGAGCGACGCGCAAGGGCGCTTCACGCTGCCCGCCCCTGCCGACCAGCGCGCACCCAACATGGTCCGCGTGACCCATCAGGGGGTGAACTACTTCCCGCACGGTGGGCCGCTGATGCCGGGCACTACGACCACCGAAATCACCGTATACGACGCGGCCAAAAAGGTGGAAGGCCTGAGCCAAACCGTCGAGGTCGATCGTTATCAGAGCGATGGCAATCAGTTGCAGGCGATCGTGCTCTTCGCCATCAAGAACGACTCCAACCCTCCGCGCGCGGTTGCCGGCGACTCGACCTTCGAGTTCGTTCTGCCTCCCGGAGCTGAAATCGATACCGCTTACGCCAAGAGTCCCGGAGGTCAACCGGTAGCATCGGCTGCGAATCCTGCGGCGCAGAAAAACCGCTACGCGTTCGGCTTTCCGCTGCGGCCGGGTGAAACCCAATTCCAGGTCGCCTATCACATGCCGTACCGCGGCGATGCCAGCTTCTCTCCCAAACCTCTGGGCGAGGTGCAGCACTTCGTCGTCATGACGCCGAAGAGCATGAAGTTCGAAGCCAAGGACCCACAGCGCTTTCAGTCCATGCCTGACGACAGCGGTTCAACCATCATGGTTGCCACCAATGTGAAACCTGGGGACGATCTCAGCTTCAAGATTGCAGGGGCCGGCGCCTTTCAGAATGAACAGCAATCGGCCCAGGGCAGTAGCAGTAGTGCCGGCGGCGGCGGTTCTGATGGCGGCGGAGCGATGACGGGAGGCCAAGCCGCGGCCAGGGACAATCGGCCCGGCGGCGGTCTGGGCGCGCCCATTGATGCGCCCGATCCCTTGCACGATTACCGCGCTTACATCCTCGGAGTGTTCGCCCTCGTCCTGGTGATGGGCGGGTTCTTCGTCGTCTCCAAGTCCAATCAGCGCCCCGCGGCGGCAGCGTCTACCGGAGTTGCCGATGTCCCCATTACGGCACCGCTTCGCGAAGCTCCAGCGCCCACTCCGCGTGATCGCTCGGCGCTTCTGCTGGAAGCGATGAAAGAAGAGTTGTTCCAGCTCGAGATCGATCGCACCCAGGGCAAGATCAGCCAGTCGGAATACGACAAAGCGAAAGCCGCGCTGGATGAGACCATCCGCCGCGCCCTGACAAGAAAAGGACGCTAGCGAGGAACCGAAAATCTGGCGCCCCGACCAGGCGTCGGCGAACTCAGCCACCAGGCAGTCATCACAAGCGAAGGGAAGTATGCCGCGGGGGACAAAACCGTCGAAGAGCTCCCATATGCATGCCGCAGAATCTTCCTTCCCTGATCGTGTCGCGATGATACTTCGCAGCTAATGCGCCGGGCCTCCCGCGGGCGGCATCGGCGCAGGCGCGGGCTTCACGAACTTACTGGCGTCAATCGGAACATTCGACTGCACCTGCTCCACCTGGATGGTGAAGGCTCCGCTGGGACGCGCGATCGTCCATTTGTATGGAGTCTTCACGCCATCCGCTTCGCGATAGTCAGCAAAGTCCACCTGCGTTGGATTCAGCCCGAGCGGCGTGTCGCCATAGTGCAGCATGCGCAGCAGCAGTCCGGATTGCGGATCGAAGTAGAACTTCACCGGAGGCTGTCCTTTCATCGTGCCGACCACGACATTGGTGTCATGCCCGTCAACCTTCTCCGGATGCTCTTCGAGTTTCAGTTCGTCGAAGAACTTCGCCAAGTGTGAGGGATAGAAGACGGCAGCATCGAGCTTGGCAGCTTCGGCATCCGATGCTGACATCTCGCGTACCGGCCGTCCCGGAAAGGTGAGCCAGCCTTCCGCCCCGTTGAACGCCGTCACGCTTTCTCCCTGAGGCATGCGCATCACCGAGACACGCTTGTCAGGCTGCTCCGTGTAGATGTCGATGGGGATGGAATGTCCGTTGCCCATGAGCGCCGCGCCCTTTTCCACGCGGCTGTTCACCTTATCGAGCGCAGCCTCGCCGCCGAGAGCCTGAATGTATTTGGCGAACACCGGTTCGCCGGGCGAGGTCTTGGGCGGACCCATCGGCTGCTCCGCCTCGTGCATCGCGGCCATCGCCTCCGGCTTCGGGCCCTCCGCCATGATCGCGGGAATCGCCTGCGGATGCGGCGATCCGCGATGGCAGGTGTTGCAGGTGACCTCGCGCTCGCCCTCGAAGTTGTTCTTGTTGATGGCGAACATCATCTCCATCATCTTGCGGGCAATCTTCTTGGGCTTCTTGTCGTCCTTATCGAACTCACGTTCCACGTGGCAGAAGTCGCATTCCACGCCCAGCGAGTAGGTGATGAACTGCATCGACGGGATCAATTGATCGGCTGGAATATCCTTGAGCACCTGGATGTTCTTGAAGGCTTGCCCCGCGGTTTTAGGACCCGCTGCGGTCGCCGCGGGCTGCTGAGACGGATGTGCACTTACCGGTGCAGCGATTAAGCAGCCATGCCATTGCTACGATGAACAGCGCAGAGAAAGCGATCCATAGTACAGACTGTCGTTGCATGTGTAAGATCCTCAATTGTGCTCGACTCGAGACGAGCACGTAGCATAACAAATCAGCCCATAGCGCGATGCTTCGATATCCAGAACATCTGATGGCAGTGCCAACTGTTCTGAGCCTGCTGGCATCATTAGGACAGGGCGTACACTCAACCGGTCGAGGTTTCTACATGGCATTGTTGCAAAAGGGTATCGAGATCGCTGCGGGCAGATTGCCCAAGGTCATCACTCCCAAAACTCATGCTGCCATCGATTACGCGGTCGTCGGCAGCTTTTTCCTGATGGGCGCGCTGTTCTGGCGGCGCAACCGGCGAGCCGCAATCGGCGCAGCGTTTTGCGGAGCGGCTTTCGCTGCCAACAATCTGCTCACCGATTATCCAGGAGGCGCTTCACCGCTGCTCAGCTACAAAAGTCATGGCCGCATCGATGCCACTTTGGCCGGCGTAACCGCTGCTCTACCGCGCGTGCTAAAAATTAGCGACCACCCGCAAGCGACATTCTTCGACGCGCAGGCGCTGGCGGAAACCTGTATCACCGCGCTCACCGACTTCGACTACTACGAATAGCCGCAGCGCAATTGCGGCGCGCAATCGGCGGATTTATTCCACGGGAGCGTAATAGCCCTTCTTGGCGTAGAGGTGGAACCTGGATTCCGCAGGCACTTGCTTGAGTTGAACTCTGATCCTGCGCCATTTGCCGTCGCGGATTGATTTTTCCGGCCGATAGCCGACGACGTACTGGTTGCGCAACTCTCTACCGATCTCCTCGACTGCCTCGACCATCTCGCCGCTGTTCTGCACGGAAATCAAACGGCCGCCAGTCGCCGAGGCGATCTCGTCCAGACGCAGCGGTCCGGCTCGTTCTTCCGGAGTGCGTGGGAAGTGATTGAAAATTCCGATCGCGTACAACTGCACATCCGCTTCTTCCAGCGCGGACCTGACGTCCTTCTCCGCAAAGCGGCTGTAGTTGTCTCCACCGTCGGAGATCAGCACGATGGCTCTTCGCGCGTACGACGCCTCGCGCGAGCTCTCGATCCCCAGATAGAGCGCATCCCACATCGCGGTAAAGCCCTCGGGCTTGATGATGGCGAGATCGTTGTCCAACTCCGCCAGCGAACCGTTGTGCCTTCCCAGAACCCGCGGAGCATTGCCGAAGCTGATGAGATTGAACTCGTCCTGCTGATTCGCCGCGCCGAACAGATCCCGTACCGCCTCTCTCGCCCCTTCCATCTTGTTGGACATGCTGCCGCTGGCATCCAGCACTACGGTCAAAGAAATCGGCGCGTCTTCGCTGGAGAAATACTTGATGGTCTGCTCGGACTTGCCGTCGAACACCGCGAAATTGCCCGCCTTCAAACCGCTTACCACGCGCTCGCGGCGATCGAGCACCGTGATCGGCACCAGCACCAGGTCGGTATTGGCGCGGATTGCCGGGTGGTCCGACGCGACTCGGGGAGGAGTTCGCTCGGGAACAATATGCGCATCGCCGAAATAGGTCTGCGCACTCGCCGTGCCCAGCAATGCAATGAGAAAAACAACTGCCTGCGGAACCAGGGTGAGACGCGACTGCCACGAAATTCCCGGCATGGTGGCCATAGGCATGCGGAGATGCTCGACTGCCCTCGGGAGCTATCGCATCCCTGCGTCCGAAACAATACGAGGCCCGACTTAAGGAGGAGGTGCCATCCCCTGAACTGCCCATAGCCTTATACACCCGCACCCATGACCTTGCAACCTGCTGATGTAAAAGATGGTTGTCGATTTCCAGCAACCGCATTCCGGCTTTATCATCTACATACCTGAGCATAAGGCACTCAAATTTATGGGAAACACATTCAAAACCGCGTTGCTGCTGACCGCACTGACCCTTTTCCTGCTGTTCATGGGCAACATCTTCGGCGGCCAGCGTGGCATGGAGATGGCCCTCGGCGTGGCCGTGGTCATGAACTTCGTCTCGTACTTCTTCAGCGACCGCATTGCCCTGGCGATGTATCGCGCGCAACCTATCACTCGCGAGCAACTGCCGCGCGCCTTCGACATCGTGGAGCGGCTGACGCAGAAGATCGGCATCCCCATGCCGAAGATGTACGTCATCCCCGACGAGTCGCCCAATGCCTTCGCGACCGGACGCAACCCGCAGCATGCCTCAGTGGCCATGACGAAAGGTATCCTCGACCTGCTGACCGACGAAGAGCTCGAAGGCGTTCTGGCGCATGAGCTCGGACACGTGAAGAACCGCGACATCCTGATCAGCTCCGTGGCCGCGACGCTGGCGGGCGCCATCACCTTCCTGGCGCGCATGGGCTTCTGGTTCGGCGGCGGCGGCGACGACCGCGATCGCGGAGGCGGCGGCCTGGTCGGACTTCTCATGCTCATCCTGGCTCCGATTGCGGCCAGCCTGATCCAGCTTGCCGTGTCGCGCTCGCGCGAGTACCAGGCCGACGCCTCGGGCGCGCACTTCACCGGCAATCCTTATGCGCTGGCCAGCGCACTGAAAAAGCTTGACGCCTACTCGAAGCGCCTGCCCATGCAAGCGTCTCCGTCGACGGCGCATCTGTTTATCATCCAGCCGAAGCTGCTGGGGATGAATCTGGGCAACCTGTTCTCGACTCATCCGCCGATCGCCGACCGCATCGCCCGTCTGACCGGACGGCCCGCCGAGTTGGACTACTGAGTCCGTGTCCTGCCAGCTTTGAAAGGGCGCACCTTCAGGTGCGCCGCTAGGCCCCCCTATTTTTGTGCTCCCGAGCCGACTTCAGTCGGCGAGGGATATGCGGCTTTTTCGGGTGCGATTGCCCTGGTACCCCCCTCCCCCCTCATGTCTGCAAAATATTGAAAACAAAGAGGCGCCAGAAAAAATTCCCGCCAAAATATTGAGCGCCAAGGACTTATAGGCAAAATATTCCGGAATAAGGACTTAGCTCGAAGATTCCAAGGATGAACCGGTGCGGGAGCCAAGGAAGGGAATTGGCGGGGCGGGATGAAACGCAGTCTGTGGTCTCGTGCCACTTTGGCTTATG
>CAWCBG010000007.1:0-116568 GCA_963793845.1 uncultured Acidobacteriaceae bacterium | reverse complement strand
CCCTTGCGCAGGAAGCAATCCACGCAAGTCAACTCGTCGTCCACCGGACTGGCGGAAACGATGATGACCGGCAGCAGCGGATTGCGGCGCTTGATTGTGCGGGCGACGTCGCCGCCCGATAGTCCGGGCATCACGTAGTCCAGCAGAACCAAGTCGAGCGGCTCAGTTTCGAAACACTGCAAGGCTTGCTCGCCGTTGGCGGCGTTGAGTACTTCGTAACCTTCGTGCTCCAGAATGATCTGGCGCGTCCACAGGATTCCGGGCTCATCGTCCACGGACAGAATGCGCTTCGGACGATCACTTGCAATAGGAAGAACAGACTGCTCGTGCTTCGGTGGAGAGTTCATGGGGGTGCCCCTCACCTCGGCAAATGCTCCTATATTTTTTTTATGCCCGGGGGTGGCACTGTCTGTCTGAAACCCGACATAAAATGCGAAAATCGCCGGAACTCAACACCCGGGCTCGAGAGACTGTGTCACAACCGCAAATGAGAGTCTGCGGTGCAGTGAGACCGCTGATCCCTTGAACAAACCCCCCCCCCTTCCCCTCTACCTAAGACAGCCGCGTAGCGGCGACACCACTCGCGACACAGGGTCTAAAGTCCGCCACCACCCAAGTCGGCGGCCCCAAGATCGGGTAGAGCGGACCTTCAACTCGGCCTCCAAGAGGTAAGAATACCCTCGGACCTGAAGACCAACTCTACCGAAACGCCATACCCGAAATATCCATCGGGACAGGCGGATGTTAAGTCAAAAGAATGGCCCCACCGATCCTGTAATCATCACAGGGGTGGGGCCGCGCCCACGATGAGATGTGCCTTAAGCTAGCGTAGCTTCAAGAGCCGATGGCTCGTGGTGCCCAGCGAGCAATCCGGATTCACATTCTGAATGTAGATATCCGAGTTGCCACTCCGGTAGTCCTGGAAAGCAATCGCGGTCAATCCCGACGGAGCTATGCCAGCCCACGGCCGGGACTTCTCGGCATCCGTTGACGAGACGGGGAACTGGTCGCAGACGGCATTGCCTGCGTTGTCGAGGCGGATGCCCTGGATGGTTCCTTGCTGCGTGACCTGCTGGTCAACCCAGAAGGCGAAGGCGCCATCGCCGATTTGGACGGTCCGCTCGAAGATTTCCGCGTTACCCTGCAGCGGCACGATCACCAGGCCGGTATCGCCCCACTGCCGGCTGCCTGTGGAGTCGAATTTCTGTGCATAAACTCCACTTACGCTCTGAATAGAATCCTCTTCCTCCCAGACCAGGAAGATCTCCTGGGTCGAAGGCCGATAGGATGCCGCGGGCGAGACGCGGACGTTCGAAGTGTTGGTCGACGCCACGACTCCGTTATGAGCAAATGCTTCCGTTCCATTGGCCAGGATGTGCTGCACGTAGCACTGCAGACGCGGACTGCTGCTGTACCAGGCGAACACCGCTCCGCCATTGCCGTCGGGAATGAATGGCGGATAGTTTCCCAGCTGCAGTGAGCCGCCGTCCCATACCTTAACGTTGCCTGAGCCCCACATGAGCTGTCCGGAAGCCGACAACTTGTTGGCATAGAGATAGCGGTTGGTGCGGAAGCCTTTGTCCCGGCTAAAGGAGACGATCACCGAGCCATTATCCGAGGCGTGCAGGTCGGATAACTGGTAGTTGGCGCCAGTTTCTCCCAATACCACTCCCGGATACTTGCTGTTGCGCGCCGGCCACATGGGCTGTCCATTGGCGTTCAGTTTCTGCACGACAACGTACTGGTTGCTGGTCCAGGCAACCACGACTCCTCCATCGGTGGTGGCGGCGATCTTGGGAATGTGGGCGTCGATCCCGTGCGTTAGCTGGATGCCGGTCGGGCCCCAGAGAGCTGCGCCCGTGGGGCTTATCTTGGCGGCGGTCACCACCTGAGTCTGTGCTTCGCGGGTATCCAGGAATGCCAGCAGCGCGTTGCCCTGTGCGTCGACATCGAGCCCGTAATCCTCCGTGGAGCTGTTCGTCAGCTTGGCCACCTGCAGGCCATCATGCTGGAACTGCTCGAAGCCGCCAGCATTCAGAAGTTGAAGGTAGGTATCGTAGCCGCGTGGTGGCACGTCGTTTGGATTGTTATTGAACCAACTCACGAACCAACTGCTGTTCGGAAGGGCAACCAGTTTGGGTTGCACCTGGTCGGCTCCGGGAATATCGGATAAGGCCAGGTTCTGATTGGGATCGGAAGACCATTGGGCCCAGGCACTCGAACTGAGTGTGAGTCCCAGGACAAAGGTAAGGGCAAGGCAGCTCAAACTGCGTTTCATGGACTCTCCTTACGCCGGGTTGGCTCCGGCGCGTGCTGGTTTTTCGATGGCGGAAGCGAGCGCGATGAACCTCGCAGTCGCTAGCCCGGATCGGCTACGGTGTACATGAGATTCCGGCCCTTTCCGGCCAGTATGTGGCGGGGAAAGGCGGCAACTTAGTGCGCGGCAAATTTACACCACGAGAGCGGCTACCGTGTTTCCGGAATCCGAATTGCTTTTTTGAATAGCGGATAAGCGGGGTCGGCTAAGATGTATCGGAATCGGGCAACGAAGGAAAACAATCTTGCAAGTCAATGTCGATTTTTCTGGACTGCAACGTCGTATCCGCAAGCAGCAAGATGGATATTGGAGCGATGTAGACCCTGCGGTGATCGATCTTTAAATACAAGGAGAGAGTATGCCTAACCCGTTTGTACACGTTGAACTGAGCACGACCGATGTAAACAAGGCGAAGGACTTCTACGGAAAACTGTTTGACTGGAAGCTCGAAGACATGCCGATGCCGGGCATGACCTACACCATGATCGGCGTGGGTGAAGGGACTGGCGGCGGCCTGATGCAGCAGATGGTTCCGGGTGCGCCCTCCTCTTGGCTCGCCTATGTGTTGGTGGATGACATCGGGGCGGCAACCCAGAAAGCCAAGTCACTTGGCGCCACCATAGTACGAGACGTCACCGAAGTGGCGGATGCGGGCTGGCTGAGCATCATTGTCGACCCGACAGGTGCGCCTTTGGGCCTGTGGAAGCCGAAGGCCCGTTAATCAGTATGCAGTTTTGACGGAAAGAACCCGAAGCTCCTGGCCTGACGAATTTTGCACCATTCCTCGGGCCGGGTCTGCCGGAGGGTCCTTTACGCATCGCTCGTCCGGCGTCGCAGTGGCCTATTGACAATCGGATTCGCGACCACCATACTTTGGCCGCTCGAATGAACCAGGCTCGGTCGCAAACTGATGAAGAAGGCGGCGGCAAAGAAGAAGGTCAAGAAGGCAGCCACGAAGGCAGCTACTAAGAAGCCCTCGCCGCGAACGCCAGGCAAACGCGCGACCAAGCGCCTGAGCCCCGCAACACCGCGGGCTGTGAAGGCACCAGTCCCCTCCAAGGGCGACGGCGATCTCAGCTTTAATCACGCCATGATCTATGTGAAGGACGTGGAACGGGGCGTGCGCTTCTACCGCGACATGATGGGCTTCAGACTCATCGAAGACTTCCGTTATGAAGGCAAGCCGGTGTATGCACGGCTGCGTGCTCCGGGCGGCGATGGCACCATCGCCCTGCATATGGCCGGCCCAGGTACTTCACTGGCCAGTGATGGCGTGCGCCTTTACTTCGAAGTTCGCGAGCTCGACGAGTTCTGCCGCAAACTCCAGCGCAAAGGCTTCTACATAACGCAGTTGCCGCGCCTGATGCCTTGGGGGTGGAGGCATGCTTATCTCAACGACCCCGACGGTCACGAGATAAGCTTGTATTGGGCGGGCGAAAAACGCATGGAGAAGACCGTAATGCAGGCCGCGAAGAATGCTCTTCGCAGCTGACCGGGAAGCCGCAAACACTCCAACCTGTCGTGCCGGCATGGCAGAATAGCTCAATGCCTGCGAACACGGCCGCAACCTTCCCTGATTTTCTTTACGGTACTGCCTGGAAGGAGGATCGCACCGCCGAGCTGACTGAACTTGCCTTGCAGGCCGGGTTTCGGGCGATTGACACAGCGAACCAGAGACGTCATTACTTTGAGGCGGGTGTCGGTGAAGGATTGGCTGCCGTCTACCGCTCTGGCATGGTCGCGCGCTCTGAGCTGTTCTTGCAGACGAAGTTTACGTATCGGCCCGGCCAGGACCACCGGTTGCCTTATGATCCCGAGGCCAGCCTTTCAGTCCAGGTGCAACAGTCGCTAGCCAGCTCGCTGGAACACCTCAGAACCGACTATGTCGACAGCTATGTACTGCACGGGCCGTCCTCGCGTGATGACTGGACTGACCTTGATGCGGAAGTGTGGGAGGCGATGCGCGTGGAGCGCGACGCAGGACGAACTCGTCAACTAGGCGTGAGCAATGTCTCGCTGCGGCAACTTCAGCAGATGGCGCATGCTGCGGTGGAACTCCCGGCCTTCGTGCAGAACCGATGCTTCGCCCGCCTGGGATGGGATCGCGATATACGCGCCTTCTGTGCGCAGAGAAGGATTGCCTATCAGGGATTCTCGCTGCTCACCGCCAATCTCGAAGTGCTGCAACATCCTTTGGTTGCGGAGTTGGCCCGGCAAAAGAGCGCATCCGTGCCGCAAATTGTGTTTGCCTTTGCACGGGCTATCGAAATTCTTCCGATGACCGGCACTTCCAATCCCGGGCACATGAAGCAAGATCTGGCCAGCCGTGATCTCGCGCTGTCTCCGGATGAGGTGCAGGCCATTGAGGCCCTTTTTGGTTGAGCGGGCCAAGACAAAAGCTTTTTTCCCGGCTAAAATACAGCCCACAGCCGGTCTGATGACCCTCGGTTTATGAGCATCCTCTACCGCCGTTTTAGCGTGATTGCCGGATTTATTCTGCTGCTCGCTGTATTGCTCGTGAATGCCGCGATCACGCGCAGCGAGGTTGAGGCTCAAATACGCAGCCACTACTGGGTTTCGCACACTCAGAAGGTGCTGCTTGAGTTGAGCCTGACTCAATCGCTGCTGCAGGATGCTGAGACCGGCCGGAGAGGGTTTCTGTATACCGGCAATGAGCAATATCTTGAGCCCAGCGATTTCGCTGCCGGAAAAATCAACTCCCATCTGGACGAACTTGCGAGTCTGACTGCCGATAATGCCACCCAGCAAGTCCGCATTGCGCAGCTTCGTGACTTGTGCCAGAAAAAGTTGGCCGAAGTGGCGCAAACCATTGCGCTGTTTCGAGCCGGGCATCCCGACCAAGCCAAGGCGGTCGTTCTAACCAACTCTGGGATGCGGACCATGGATCAGATCAGGGGAATACTGACGCAGATGCGGGAGGAAGAGGTCTCACTGGAAGAAAAGCGGCTCACGGACTACGACGCAAGCACCCGCAGGACAATCCGCTCGATTTACCTGGCGACTCTGGTTGCCGCTATTGGACTGGTTTTGCTGGGTTTCTATATCCTCCGCGAGATGAGTCTTCGGGAACGCCATGCCTCCCAAATCAGGCAGCGCGAGGAATGGTTCAGGGTAACGCTTACCAGCGTTGGAGACGGAGTCATCGCGACCGATCGTGAGGGAAACGTGAGTTTTCTGAACAGTGTAGCGGAGCAACTTACGGGGGTCAGTCCGGCGGAGGCCAAAGGCAAGAGCATCGCGACCGTGTTTCCTATCTTCAACGAGCAAACTCAATCGCCGGTGGAAAATCCGGTGCGGAAAGTGCTTGAGCAAGGAGCTATTGTGGGATTGGCCAACCACACCGTTCTGAAACACAAAGACGGCCGCTTGATTCCGATTGAAGACAGCGCGGCGCCCATTCGTGATGACCGAAACCAGTTGGTGGGGGTGGTGCTGGTGTTTCGCGACGCAACCCATGAGAGAAAGTCGCAGGAGATCCTTCGTAAGACCGAGAAGCTGGCTGCAGCCGCACGGCTTTCTGCCACCATGGCACACGAGATCAATAACCCGCTGGAAGCCGTTGTGAACCTGATCTTCATAGCCAAGTCCACTCCGGGAGTACCGTCAGAAGCGCAGAACTCCCTGACCGGCGCGGAGCGGGAATTGGAGCGCGTCTCCCACATTACCCGGCAAACCCTCGGTTTCTATCGGGAATCCAGCGCAGCCCAGGCGGTGGAGATTCCGGAATTGGTGGATTCGGTGCTGCGCCTGTATGGCAACAAGCTGACGTCCAAGGGGATTACATTGGAACGCGATTTTGCGACATGTCCCCCGGTGTTTGGCATGCAGGGAGAGTTGCAGCAAATGGTGTCAAATCTAATTTCCAACGCCGCCGATGCCGCCGGCCACAACGGAAAATTGAGAGTTGTCGTTTCGCCGGTAGAGCAATTCGGACATGCAGCCGTAGAACTCAAGGTCGAGGACGACGGGCCCGGCATCGTGGCGACCGATCTCGATAGGATCTTCGAGCCATTCTTTACGACCAAGAAGGATGTCGGCACCGGGCTCGGTTTATGGGTTGCCAAGCAGATTGCCGAGCGGCATGACGGCAACATTCATGTGCGAACGTTATCGGGTGACGGACTCCATGGCGCCGTGTTCACGGTGATTCTTCCCTGCGCCGAGCAGGTTCTTTCGGCTGAAGCGGTGTAGGACATTGGCAGGTCCACGCAGTATCCCCGACTGGTTTCCGTCAGGTCAGGCCGGCAGAAGCCTGCAGCTTCGTCGGTGCAATCAAGCGCCATGCCTGGCCTAGCCGTGAGAAAGCTTTTCCGTGGTGGCCGGCAGAGTGTGGCAGATCCGCCTTACCCGAAGCAGGTGCTCTTCACTGTCAGGCAGGCATTTCGATGGCGGCGATCATTTCAGTCTCCTTACCGGATGATTCGGTACTTTCGATGCTTTTCGTAAGCATCGTGATTGGCGCATAGAGGACGGACGGGGCACGTCGTCGAATCTCTCCACTATTATCGTGTGTTTGGGCGGGTTTCTGAGGGGCATTCGGAGCATCAGATTTGCCCGCGGGCGCTCAACCTGTTACTTTTTGCCGTTACCCTCTAATTTCAAATGAATATGCTCGCGCGTCTTGCTCTTCTCTGCTGCTTACTGTGTCTGCCCGTGTTTGGGCAGCTTCCGACCGACAGCCCGGTCGATGTGCTGCGCCATCCCGAATGGAACAAGGGGGTGTTTGTCGGCGGGAGTCAGTCGTTCGCCGCTACTCCGAGCGCGCAAACATTTCTCGCTGGTTTTCGTGTGGGCAGGGTATTGACCCACGAGATCGGACATAACGCCTTGCGCGGCAGCTTCGAGATGGCGCTGGATGTGATTCCTATCAATGAGTTCTGGATCGGTGGCAATCGCACAATATGCGGCTGCGATCGATCCGTTCATCGCCAAGTGGAATTTCACCAACGGCTGCAAGGTTGCGCCGTACGTTGCGGCCGTGGGGGGCATTGTGTTCAGCACCAGCAATCTGCCTCCGGGCGATACCTCTGTCGTCAATTTCACCAGCGGCGCCGAGTTAGGCGCGCAGTGGTTTCGCCAAGGCAACAATTCTCTGGACTTTGCGGTGAAGGTTTATCACCTCTCGAATGCTTCCATTGGCAACCAGAATCCTGGCATCAACGGTGCCGTGCAGTTTATGGTCGGATATACGTGGCACTGAAAGGCAGAAGTCCGTTCTCCGGCATAAGTTCTCTGTAATACTTTGAAGGACAACCGGCAACTGACAACCGACAACTCTCCATGCAACTTGTCGAATGCGTACCTAACTTTTCCGAGGGCCGCGACCGCGCCAAGGTCGACGCGATCGTCGCGGCCATGCAGATGGACGGTGTCTACCTCCTGGACCGCGAGATGGATGCCGACCACAATCGCTGTGTGATTACCCTGGTGGGCGACCCGGTTAATGTCGCCGAGGCGGCGGTTCGTGGCGTTGGCAAGGCCGCCGAGCTAATCGACCTGACGAGGCACACTGGTGCGCATCCCCGACTGGGCGCGGCCGATGTCATCCCGTTCATTCCGATTGAAGGCGTGACACTGGAGGATTGCGTCGCCATCGCGCGCCGAGTGGGCGAAGAGATCTGGAAGCGATACCAGGTTCCGGTATATCTCTACGAGGCCGCGGCCCAAATCCCCGAGAGGCAGAACCTGGAGAACGTGCGTCGCGGCCAGTTCGAAGGCATTCGCGAGGAGGTCAAGACCAATCCTGCCCGCAAGCCAGACTTCGGCAACGCCGAGCTGCATCCGACGGCGGGCGCAACCATCGTCGGCGCTCGCAAGTTTTTAGTCGCCTACAACGTCTATCTCAACACTCCCGATGTCGACGTCGCGAAGAAGATCGGCAAGGCCGTACGCTTCTCGAATGGCGGGCTGCGGTATGTGAAGGGCATGGGCGTTGGTGTGCGCGGCTTGGCCCAGGTCTCGATGAATCTCACCGACACCGACCAGACTCCGATTGCGCGTGTCTTCGAATATGTAAGGAGGGAAGCGGCGCGCTACGGAGCGCTACCACTCTCCAGCGAGATCGTCGGCCTCATTCCAAAGAAGGCACTGGAGGACGCTGCAGAGTGGTTTTTGCAGATCGAGAATTTTGATTCGTCACTGATCCTGGAGAACCGCCTCGCAGCGGTGATGAGTGGGAAAATGGCCGTCGGCGGATTGCGCGCCGGAGTCGAGCCGTTCGTCGAGCAACTTGCGGCTCCGACAGCCGCTCCGGGTGGCGGCAGCGCATCCGCGGCTAGCGGAGCCATGGCCGCGGCCCTGGGCGGGATGGTCGCCGGAATGTCCCGCGGCAAGAAAGCCTACCTGCAATACGAACGCGAGTTGAGCGATGCGATCGCACGTCTGTCCGAGTTACGTGAGCAGTTCAAGGCTGCCATTGACGCCGACGCCGAGTCCTTCAACGAAGTGATGGCGGCGTTCAAGAAGGCGAAAGACCATCCCGAGGCGCAGCCTGAGGTGGAAGCCGCGACACAGAAGGCTACCCTGATTCCGCTCACCGTGGCCGAGCAGGCGAGAGACGTGCGTCAGATCATCGAGTCCCTTCGCCCGATCACCAATCCGCGGATGTCGTCGGACCTGACGGTCGGCCTCGCGCTCGCTCGAGCTGCTGCCGAAGGAGCGCTGGCCAACGTCGAGATCAATCTTGGCGATCTGAAAGACGAGGCGTTCGTCTCTGACGTGCGCAAGAGAGTAGCAGCGCTGCGGAACTGACAACGGGCTGTAATGTTGCGGCGTCAGCGACACTTTGGTGGCCACAACTTCCTGCTCCGCGGCTGGGTTTCAAAGAAAGACGCACTCACGCTTCTGTTGTGGGACTACTTCCGTCTAACAGCTATACTCCCACACGCCGGCAGCCGGACAACAGTTGTGCCTAATGCGGCATCTGTGGGTAGACACAGGCGAGTAAAATACATGTCTATGAAGCAGTTTATCTTTGGTTTCGTTCTGAGCGGAGCGTTGTGCCTGCCCGCGCTTGCGGCGCCACTGAGCAGCAGCGCGCGTACCGTGGTTCCATCCGCGATTCAGCAGATCATTTCCGTGGACTATTCCGCCTTGCGTAATTCCCCCACCGCCCATGCGCTGAAGGATCGTGTCCTGCCTGACAATCTGAAGCAATTTGAGGACGCACTGCGCGGCGCCGGCATCGACCCCGACAAAGATATGGAGCAGTTAACCTTCATTAGCTACCGTCTGCCGAAGGTGGGGCTGCGCAGCATCGGAATCGCGCAGGGCCCATTCAAGCAAAAGGAATTCCTGGCGAAGATGAGGCTGAAGAAGATTCGCCCGGAGAAGTATCTGCTTTCCTACCTGTATCCCATGGGCTCGGGCATGCAGGTTGTCTTTCTCGACCCCTCCACCATCGTTTTCGGAGAAGCGTCCTCTCTGAAGGGCGCGCTCAATGTGCGCGACAACGGGGCCGAGTCGTTGGACTCGAATAACGATATTAACGGTCTCATTTCCGACGTTGATAGCGCGCCCATCTGGAGTGTTCTCGATCAGTTGGGCACGCAGAACATGATGAAGTCGGCCCTTGGTCAGGCTTCCTCGATAGCCGACTACGACGTCATTAAAAAGCGCCTGCTGGCCTCGGACTACGTGATGGATTTCACGAACGGCGTAACCTTCGACCTGAACGTCAAGACCTCCGACACCATGACCGCTGCGAGCCTGGCTTCGCTGATGAAGGCGGGTGTGATCTATCGCAGGATGAATGCCACGCCCACGGAGAAGATGGCGCTGGAAAGCACCACGGTCGACAATTCCAATAACATGCTGCAGATGCATTTCAAGACCGATGACCAGCGCTTCCAGTCACTGCTGAAATCAGATCTGTTCGCTGCGGTGTCGCACTAAGAAGCAGTGGCTGTCAGGACGCGGACCTGAAGGTCCGTTCTACGCGATCCTGGCCCGCCGACTTGGCGACCGACTCAGTTGAACTGTTTGAAGCCGCAGCAGCGATCTGAACCAGACGCTTCTTGAAACGCCTCGAATCTACGCGACCAGGGCGATGTGCGCGGGTAGAAACATGGTGACGACCGTGCCGCTCCTCCCTTTTCTCGTACAGCTGCGAACTCGCACGGCGCCGTCGTGTTTGGCGATGGTGTGTTTTACGAGGGGGAGTCCGAGGCCCGTTCCTGCCGCTCCTTTGGTGGTAAAGAAGAGCTCAAAAATCCTGGGCAAATCCTCCGCTGCGATTCCGCGGCCATTGTCGGCGAAGGTCACCCGCAGTCCATGTCTCTCTTGTCCCGTCCACTCGTGGGCCAGCGATACCCTGGCACGCATGGTTCCACCCTGTGGCATGGCATCGGCGGCATTCAGCAGGAGGTTCGAAAACGCCTGCCGCAACGGGCCGGGGTAGACGGAAAGATCTCCATCCGGGCAATAGCGCGCTTGAATCGTGATGCCGCGCACCTTCATCTGCGACTCATAGAAGTCGACCACCGAGCGCAGCAGTTTCACCACGTTGGTTTCTCTCGGGCCGATCGTGCCCCGCAGGTCGCTGAGCGCTCCATTGGCAATGTCTGAAATGCGGCGAATCTCTTCTCTTGCGAGGTTCAGGAAGTTGAGGGCTTTTTCCGAAAGGCTGCTTTCCGCCTCGACCATATAAAGCAGGTTCAACAGAGAGGTGAGAGGATTGTTGATCTCATGGGCGAGCGTTGCGGCGGTTGCATCCCCTTCAGATGGTGGGGGAATGCCCTGCTCTGCTTTTTGTGAGGCCACGGAACACCTACGGTGCGCCACAGGGGCGCGGAACTTCTATCGTGAATCATACTCCAAATTTAGTCCGATACCAGACATAGGGACCGAAATAACGTCTACCGCCAGACATATCAATTCTGACACTAAGTCTGATACCGCACACACACACGGGGTTGGAAGGCCTACAATATAAATACATCTCCTATACGCACGTATCCGGCCAGGGGGCTGGTCCATTTGCGCATTCCAGGTGCGGCGTTTTTCGCCCACAGGAGCGTCAGTATGAACCCGCCAAGACAGGCACGTTACCGGAATCGTGTGCTCGCGGCTTTACCCGCGGCCGAAATCAATCGTCTCAAACCTCATCTTTCACCAGTGGCACTTCCCCAGGGGGAGACTCTGCTGGACGGGAACGCCTCCTACGCCTATTTTCTGGAGGATGGTATCGCCTCCGTTGTCATGACGGTCAAGGAGGGAAACACCGTCGAGGTCGGGATTATCGGCTGCGAAGGTGTGGTCGGTGTCCCTATTTTGCTGGGTACGGACGGCATGCCGGGACGGACATTTACTCAGATTGCCGGCCACGGCTTCCGCATCAAGGCCGAAGTTCTGAAGGCTGAATTTGAGCGCGGCGGTGAACTGCGCCGCCGGCTGCAACTCTACACGCAAGCGCTGCTGGTGCAGTCCGCGCAAACTGCCGTCTGCAACCGGCTGCACAATATCGAGGAGCGGCTTGCCCGCTGGCTGTTGTCGTGCCGTGATCGGCTGGAAACCGATCAGCTTCGGCTGACCCACGATTTTCTGGGCCAGATGCTGGGTGCGCCACGCACCACCGTAACCTTGGCCGCCGGACTTCTGCATCGCGCCGGCATGATCCACTACTCGCGTGGTGTGGTGACGGTGGAGAATCGTGTCGCCCTCGAGGACGCTACCTGCGAGTGCTACGCCATCGTGCGCGATGAATTTCGCCGGCTTTCTTTGCTGTAGGTACGTTACCAGACAGACAACAGTAACCTTCGCCTGATAACTTCGCACCAATTTGCGGCCCTCCAGGTGAAGTGTATGAATTGCCAACCGTCTCCCGAACGGTTCGCCGTCCCCTCTCACCCCAGCTGCGCCCGGCGCGTTCTGTCAGTCGATGACGATGCCGGAGTTTTGTGGAGCCGTCACCTCCTTCTAGAAAAGGCTGGCTACTCGGTATTGAGTGCGGCCGACGGAGAACAGGCCCTGCGCCTGTTCGCAGCCAACACCGTTGATCTCGTCATCCTCGACTACGAAATGCCCGGCCTCGGCGGTGTCGACGTGGCCGCGCACATCAAAAGCGCCCGGCCTCGCGTGCCGGTGATTCTGGTTTCCGCCCAGTTGTTTGCCGATCAGGCTCTGCCCGGCGTTGATGTCGCCATCAGCAAAGGGCAGGGCCCGGCGGTCCTGCTGGAGAAGATCAAAGAACTGCTCGCTCTCCGTCCTCAAGCGTAGAAGCCATGAAGGGGCGCACCTTCGGGTGCGCTGTCATGAGTTCTTGGTTTCTTGTCATGCCGATGCCGAAAAACTACGGTCTTGAAGGGGCGTACCTTCAGGTACGCCATTACAAGTCCCTTGTTCTTGACATCCCGACGAGGCCTTCAGAGAATTTGTCGCGGCTGTGTCGCCGCTGCGCGGCCGTTCTCTGCAGACATCAACGGTCTTACTTCACCGCAGATCATTTGCGGTTGTGACACCCGTCTCTCCAGCCCCGGCGGAGTCTGTCCGTGCAAGGGCTCAAAGGCCTTGGTCGGAATGACGGACATAGAAATGACAGACATAGAGATGTTAGCTGTTGGGTCGCCAGCCATACTAGGACAATGGGCTTACCGGCATACCTAAAGGTACGCCCCTCCAAAGTCTGGCCTTCCGGTGCGTCCTTCAGTCTGGGGCCGCCGAATCCATTTGGAGCGCGTCGAGCCGTGGTGCTGCGCGCCACTCTGCCGGATCATTGTTGGGGATACACCAATGGCGGAGCCGCGCTGGGCTTAGACGGGCTGCCCCAAGGAAAATGGTTCGTGTTTCTCAATTACTTTCCGGGTGCCGGGTGCCGCACAAAGAATTGCTCTTTGTCCACATTCGCAGGTACTGCGACATCGAAGAAGCCGACCATCATCTCTTCATACGTCTGGCCGCCCCACACCACCCACTTGTTGGGGTCGGGATTGTGCGGATTCTCCTCCGAGTTGTCGAACCATCCTACCGCCTGTAGCTTCGTGCCCGCCTTGAGAAACAGCGGCTTGGCCAGGCGATAGCTGAGCTGCCAGTGAAAGTTGTAGTTGACTCGCAGCAGGGTTTCGACCTCGCCATCGGGATGAAGAATGTTGTACTCGAAGGTCTTTCCCCGCAAATGCATGTGAGGAAAAAAGCTGAGCAGCGTGGCGTCATTCGGCAGCGTGCCGGAGACGTCCACCCGATAATTGTCTTCCCGCGGAGGAATGATGAAGGTGTTGTTGGTCAGTTGCAGGGTCAGCACACGCTGCTTCGGCGGCTGCTTCGCGAAGACCAGGCCGATGCTGGTGTCGTCGGTAGTGGCGTGTCCGTTGGTGGTGTAGTGCATCTGGAAGACGAGGTCCGATCCCGCCGGCACGAACTTGGCCATGCCATCCGGCCAGCGGTCAGGCTCGCTGCCGGGGGCGTAGACCAGCAGCATGTCACTGGTGGTAACGTGGGCTTCGGCGCGCTCGCTCGCATCGGCAAAACTCGATGGCGTAAACGGCACGCCTACCGGCGCCTTGCGCAGCCACTTCGAATTCGGAGGCCGGATATACACCACGGCGTGATGCACGTTGGCACGGCTACTGGGACGGATCTCCGACATCTGCACCCATTTGTTTTCGGTGAATCCGGTAGGAACAATTTCGTAGGTGTACTCGACGTCGCCGGTCGCAGGGAGCTTCACCGGCACCGGCATCTGTACCACCTTGTCGGGCTCGGGAATGATCCATCCGGCAGCCCAATGGCGCGGAGGCGGCGCATCTTTCGGCAATCCCGCGGGTGCGCCGGCATCGACCCATGATGACAGCAACGCAATCTGCCGGGGCGTGAGCGAAGGATCGTTAGAGAACTTTCCGTAGCGCGGATCGGCAAACCAGGGCGGCATCTGCTTGGATTGCACCGCCTGCTTGAGGGCGGCTGCCCATGAGCGCGTCTGCTCATAGCTGACCAGCGGCATGGGAGCGATCTCACCAGGCCGGTGACAAACCTGGCAGTGATCCTGCAGGATCGGCAATACGTCGCGATAAAAGGTAGGCGGTTGAACCTTGGAGGATGACGGCTGGGCCTCGGCCGCCGAGAGCACAGGCAAGCGCATGACGATGAGCGAGAAGCCAACGACGGAGATAACGCCGACGAGGTTCGCCGCCCAAGCCCAGAACCGCAGGTTGATGAATCGCGACACCAACTTCGTCGACTAGTCTCCGGTGTCCGACAAGTCTTCGGGCGCACCGTGGCGACGCAAAATCTGGGCCAGGTTCTGCGAGAAGGCCGAGCGCGGCACCACCATGTCGCAACCGGCTTCCTGTGCCTTCAACTTCAGATCGCCCTGAACATGCGAGACGAATCCGATGAAGTTGGTCGCCTTTTTGAACTTCGTCTTCAGCTTGGGAATCATGGTCAGCGGCTTGGCCGTGGCGCTGTTCAGGTCGAAGATGATGAGCGCAGGCTTATCGCCGCCGTTCTGTCCCATGCGCTCGTAAAGGTCCTTGTCGGTCTTGACGAACTCGACCTTGACATTCATCTTGCGAGCCGTCTCCTGGATCTTGGCCAGAAAGAACAGATCATCCACGAAGGCAAAGATGCGCGCCGGAGTGGCCTCGGTCATCACCGGCAGCGGCTCCGGATCGGCGGGAGCAAACTGCCTGCCAAACTGCTGCCCCGGACGGCCGCGGGTGGGGCGATGGGTGTTGCCGTTGCTGGCACCCTGCTGGCCGCGATAGCTGTGGTCCATAGGAGCGCTGTAGATTCCTCCACCGGCCTGGGGCTGTCCCTGTCCCGGGCGGCCGCCCGGCTTGCGACGGCCAAACTTCTTGCCGTGGCGTGGCGGACCCGAGTGCTGCTGCCCGGGCTGTGCGCCGTAGGATGGTTGTCCGTGCGATTGACCCTGCTGCTGTCCGGATTGCTGCGGACCACCGTGAGCGACAGGCGGACGACGTCCGCGCCGCCTCCTGCGACCTTTCCCTCCGGGCTGTCCGGAAGGAGGATTCGATCCTTGATTCATATTTCTCTCTTAAACGTTATTCACTCGCGGGTTGCGAGTGTCCCACATCTTGTGAACCGTTAACGAGGCTGCCGAAATTCAAGAACCTCGCAGGATGTGTATCTGCCGTCTGCGACGGTTCCTCCCCGTTTTTCTACACCCTGTCTTGCGCCATTTCGAGCGCATCGAAGCATAGTTCAGCAGCTGGGTAACCGCTTTGGGCTCGCATTACTATCCGCGTAGCCGGCGAATCTGCGGTTGGAATCGTTCTTGATATCGAGCTAGTCGCGTCCGTCTGGCGCTCCGAAATTTCCGCGCGCGGAACACCTGCACGAGAGGTGCGGCGATTGGAGGACAACGCTATGGTACCCAGCTTCCTGGTCAAAACGCAAGTTTTAATCGCCAGCGCACCTTAAGATGCAATCCCGGGGCAACAAGTTCTGGCGGAAAAGCAGAAAAACTTCGGTTTCCTAATTCAACCGGGACAGCAATTGACGTACCACGTCCAGCGTCTCCCGCACATCCTCTGCATCAGGAGCTTCCGGCTGCAACTTCAAATAAGTTCCCAAATCCTGGGCAGCCCCCAGATATTGATCCAGGTTCAACCGCGCCAAGGCGCGTTCACGCAGCAGCTCCGGAGAACGCGGAGGTATGGCCAGCAACAGCTCAATCACATTCAGTGCCTTGCCGAAATTCTGCCGCGTGAAGTAGATCTCGCGCAAGTTATTCAACATTCGGGTCAGAATCAGGCGATGGGTGATCGGCCGCAGAAACTCCTGCCGCATCTCCAATTGTCCGCCGGAAATCTCGATCAGGCGCTGTTCGCATTCGTCGCGTGCCAGCACACAGCCTCGATTAAACGGATCGATAAAAATCTCGCCGGAGCGATTGTCATAGTGTTTCAACAGGAAATGTCCGGGCATGCCTACTCCGGCGGTGGCGAACCCTACCCGGCGCGCGACCTCCATATAGACCACAGAAAGCGTAATCGGGATGCCCAGCTTGCGATCCAGTACATCGTTCAGGAAGGAATTACGCGGATCATAGTAGTCATCCCGGTTGCCGCGCAGCCCTTCTTCCTCGAACAAAACGCGGCTCAGGAGGGTCGTCATCTCGGAGGTGGTCGGCCGGGTTCGCAGGCGTGAGCGCACGCGGGACGCCATGGATTCGAGACGCGCCAGATAGGGCCCGGGCGCAAGCTCGGGATACTCCAGGCGTGCAATGGTGAGCGCCGTTTCGGCGAGGCTGATCAGGTGGTCTTCGCGGGACACTTCCACCAGATCTGCGAACTCGGCTACCGCTCTTTGTGAGTGCTCCGACGACAGCATCGTATGGCACGATTGGATGAGCGACGGCGAGTCCGCGATTCGCGCAAACAGTTGTCAGCAGATGGCGGCCACCTCCGCCCACTTCGAAGCCTCTGCCCTGGCGCCTCAGTTCCGGAACACGCTTTTCGCAAGGAAGATCACGTTTGCAGGCCGCTCCGCCAGACGCCGCATGAAGTACGGATACCACTCCGAGCCGAACGGAATGTAGACCCGCAACGCGTAGCCTTCACGCACCAGTTGTTGCTGTAAATCGCGACGTATCCCGTGCAGCATCTGGAACTCGTAGGCCGTGGTCGGAATATTCTCGGCCTGGGCGAACTTCTTCATCTCCGCGATGATGTTCTCATCGTGCGTGGCCAGGCCGTGATACACGCCGCTCTTCAGCAGCGTCTTGGCCAACTTTATATAGCTCGCGTCCACGTCGCTCTTCTTGGGAAAGGCGATCTCCGGCGACTCCTTGTAGGCGCCCTTACACAGGCGAATGCGAATCTTCTCCGACAGCAGATCGTTGACATCCTTCTCACTGCGGTAGAGGTACGACTGGATGACGGTGCCGATCTTATTACCGTGTCCCGGCTGGCGATGCACCTCGCGGACAAAGTCCAGCGTGCGCTGCGTGTAGGGCGAGCCCTCCATGTCGACGCGGATGAAGTTGTCGATCGCAACTGCGTGGGCAAGCAGGTCGGTCACCAGTCCGTAAGCCAGGTCCTCGCTGACGTCGAAGCCCATGTGCGTGAGCTTGAGGCTGATGTTAGCGTTCAGCTTACTTGGTCGCAATCTGGTCGAGCATCTGGTGATACAGCTCGGCGCTCTGCTTGGCCTCGTCGGCATTGGTGACGTTCTCGCCCAGATTATCAATGCTGACGCTGGCGCCGGAAGCATTGACCTCTTCGGTAGCGCGAACCGCATCCTGAAGGCGCGTGCCGGCGACAAAGCGCTGGGAAAACTTCACGCCCAACGCCGATTCTTCCGCGAAGTGGCGCAGGCCCTTGCTTTCGGAGAGCTTGATGAAGAGGGTTCTTAGCATGCAACCTCCGAAAAGATGATGAAAGGAGATCGTGTGGCAGGAATGACGAAAGAATGGCTCATAGATGATTATGGCTGGCTCTTCCGGCCAGCGCTCTACTTCCCTTATGACACGGCACTGTTCTGGCCGGCTAGGAAGCCCGTCACAGTCAGGCGTGCATACCGCAAATGCGTGGCTCCTAAACCGCAAGCCAAACTTGTGATGATAACTGTTGTTCGCAGAAGCGACAAATGTTGTATAAGTCGCTACTCGGGCCGAGCCGGAGCCTTCGGTTTTGGTGGGAAGGGCAGGGCTTCCTTGGTGGTCAATTCCACCGGCAACATGCTCTGCGAGGGGATGAAATAAACTTCCTTGCGATCGTTGAGATAGGCACCAGGGTTGACTGGGTCCGGAGCGGGATGCAGCCAGCAGGAGCCAACGACCAGCGCTGCTCTCAGATGCACCGGCACCACAGCATTCGCAGGAATCGGCAGCCAAGGCGCGGTCAGTTCAACTCTTCCCCGTAGTCGCATCGCGTCGCCAGGCTGGAGGGCGACCATGGTGGATGGCTTCGACGCCCTGCCGTAAAGCATGAGATTGCTGCCGAGATAGGTGTTGCCCTGCTCGCGGGACGAGAAGATGAAGTTGATCTCCATTTCGTCATACTTGAGTTCTGTGGGATGCCCATCAGCGAGGTCCGACCACTCGATGGATCGCGGCAGCGATATGACTTTCTTGCTTTTGTTGGTGACCGTCACTTCGTAGTCGTACGGCTGGCCAATAGGCAGCCGCGGACCGTCAGGAAGATCGAGGGTAACTTCCAGCAGGTCCGTGTCGGCTCCCCGATTTCCCTGGCCGCCGCCGGTCACCGGGTAGTCGGGAGAGGTGGGCTGTATGCCTCTGGTCTCGATCTCGGTGACACTCTGTGCGAACAGAGAGACGCCGACGCAAAGCAGAAGCAATGCGGCCAACAGGCGTAACAGCATGCGAACTTCTCCTCGCACTGAAAACTGCCAACTGACAACCTTATTTCACCACCCACCGAAAGCGACTTAGTTTCGGCGTGGGATGCGATATCAGTGCTCGTCGTCCTGATCGCCCCCGGCTTGGCGGCCGATGTCGATCAGCACGGCGAGTGTGCGCCGTGTTCGGGTGAGATCTTCCTGTCCTACACTGGCGAGCAATTCGGCATCGATTCTATCGCGTGCCGCCCCTTGGGTGGCCGCAGCAGCTTTTCCGCGATCAGTAAGCGTCACCGTCAGCTTGCGGCGGTCTTCTTTATCGACCGAGCGCTCCAGATAGCCGCGGTTCACCAGGGTGTCGACAAGCTGGCCTGCCGCCTGCTTCGATATGCGCAGTTGCTTGATCAGGTCTCCGAGCGGAAGGTCTGGGGTTCCCAAGGCGAGGCCGCCGATCACATAAAGTCCGTTGCCGGGAATGTCGTCGTAGCCTGCTTCGTCCAGAGCCCGCCGCATCGCCGCTCCGTAGGTGGTGCGCGCATGCCGCAGCAGCGCAGGCAGGACAACTTCTTCGTACCAGGGCTTAGCGGATATGAGGTGAGTGTCTGTCATGAACGCGACAATATCATAAATATAGTTGACAGTAAATGTCATTGATTGTAAATATGTGCTATTAATTTAGCGCAAGCGAGTCCAAGCGGAGACTGATAGCTGACGGCTGACAGCTGCTTCACTCCCACTCAATTGTGCCCGGCGGCTTGCTGGTCACGTCATACACCACGCGGTTAATGCCCTTGACTTCATTCACGATGCGGCTGGAGATGGTCTTCAGTACCTCGTGCGGTAGCGGAACCCAGTCGGCGGTCATGCCGTCCTCCGAATGCACTGCGCGAATGGCGCAGGTGCAGGCGTAGGTCCGCATGTCGCCCATCACGCCGACCGACATCACCGGCAGCAGCACCGCGAACGACTGCCAGATCTTGGTGTAGAGGCCGGCCTTCTTGATCTCGGCGACGACGATGTCGTCCGCCTCCTGCAGCAGGGCAACGCGCTCGGGCGTGACCTCGCCCAGGATGCGCACTGCCAGTCCCGGGCCGGGGAACGGCTGGCGCTGGAGGATGTCCTCAGGCATGCCGAGATCGCGACCGATCTTGCGGACCTCATCTTTGAACAGATCTTTGAGCGGCTCGATCAGCTTGAGCTTCATCTTCTCCGGCAGGCCACCGACGTTGTGATGGCTCTTGATGGTCTGCGATGGCCCGCGCACCGAGCGTGACTCGATCACATCCGGATAGAGCGTGCCCTGCACCAGCCAATCCACCTTGCCTTGTTTCTGCTCGATCCGGTGAGCCTCGTCCTCGAAGACGGCGATGAATTCGTTGCCGATGATCTTGCGTTTGGTCTCAGGGTCGGTCACTCCGGCCAGCTTAGACAGAAAGCGCTTGCTGGCGTCAACGGCGTCAATGTTGAGTCCCAGCTTGTCGCGCAGGTTCTTCTGCACCATCTCGAACTCGTTCTTGCGCAGCACGCCGTTGTTCACGAAGATGCAGGTCAACTGGTCGCCAATGGCCTTATGCACCAGCACCGCCGCTACTGAGGAATCGACGCCACCGGAAAGCCCGCAGATCACACGCCCATCGCCGACCTGCTGCCGCACGCTGGCGACGGTTTCATCGATGAAGTGCTGCGGCGTCCAGTTGGGCTTGAGTCCGCAGATGACGAAGACGAAATTGCGCAGAATGTCGGTTCCCTGCCGGGTGTGGTGCACCTCGGGATGGAACTGCACCGCGTACTGCTTCTTCGCAGGATTCTGAATGGCCGCGACTGCGTTGGAAGTGCGCCCGACAAGCTTAAAACCGGGAGGCAGTTCAACCGCTTCGTCGCCATGCGACATCCAGACCGCCAGCGGACCCTCCAAACCCGTGAACAAAGGAGAGTCGTCGGTCAGCAACTCAACCTCGGCGTGGCCGTACTCGCGTTTGTCGGCTCCCCGCACCTTGCCGCCCAGCTTGTACACCATGAACTGCAGGCCGTAGCAGATGCCCAGCACAGGCAGTCCGAGCTGCAGCACGCGGTCGTCAGCGGGCGGAGCGTCGGCATCGTAGACCGACGACGGGCCTCCAGACAGAATGATGCCTGCCGGGCTGTAGCCCTGGATTTCCTCAAGGGAAGCCGTGCAGGGCAGCACGACGGAGAAGACGTTTTGTTCGCGGATGCGGCGGGCGATAAGCTGGGTGTACTGCGCGCCGAAGTCGAGGACGACGATCGATTGGGTTTCCACTATGTACTCTGCCAGAGACGTTGGCCAGTGTAAAGCGGAGGTATCGGGGAAGCAATCAGAAGCAGCGGCTAGTGGTCAGTGGCAGTCAGTGGTCAGTGGCCAGTTGGCGGTTGCCAGTGGATAATGGTCAGCGGCGGTTGTCGATTGCCGGTTGCAAACGCTTCCCTCTGAATTGTCATCCCGAGCAGCTTTAGCTGCGAGGGATCTGCGGTTGCTCGCGGTGGCACGCGTGCTGGCCTCGTCAGGTCCGCCCAGCGGCGCGACGTTTGCATTCGAGAACCGCGTGCGAACCACAGATCCCTCACCCCTGAAGGGGATTCGGGATGACAGCATCAGAAGAGATTAAGGTCGAATGCAAAGTGCTGATGGCTAAATGCTAAGTGCCGACCTCTACATGCTGACGCCTGGGTGCCAATCGCCGGTTGCCCCTTCTCCTATAATCTCCGCATGCCCTTTCAGCGGACCAAGCGCACGTATGATGAGGAGTCGCTATACGAGTACGCTGTCGGCGCGCTGGCGCGGCGCATGCGCACTGTCGCGGAACTCAAGCGGCTGATGCGCAACAAGGTGGGCACGCAGGAGCACGGCGAGCTGCTCGTCGAGGTAGTCGTCGCCCGCCTCAAGCAGAACCGCTACCTCAACGACACCAGTTACGCCGAGAGCTATTCCCGCTTCCGCAAGGAGAACGAGAAGTTTGGACGCATGCGGGTGGTGCAGGACCTCAAGGCCAAGGGCGTGCATGGTGACATCATCGAAACCGTGGTGGGGGCGGCTTACGGCGATGTGAACGAGGAACAGCAGGCGCGGGATTTTCTGCAACGCAAGCGGGTGGTTAAGCCCGAGGGCCAGAAACAGGCTGCACGCGTGTTTCGCATGCTGGTGCGCGCCGGATTCGGCAGCCGTGTTATCTTTCGCATTCTGAAAAGCTGGGACGTGGACGACGAGACGCTCTCGGTGCTGGACAGCGAACCCGTCGAACCGCCCGATCCCAACCGGGAGCAACCCTGATGCCGAAACAGCTCGATCACACCGCCGCCTGCGAACATCTGTCGCGTGTCGACCGCCGCCTGGCGAAGATTATCGCCAAGTCCGGCCCCTGCCGCTGGCAGCCGGAGTCTATGCAGAACATCTTCGAGGCGCTGCTGGAGTCGATCATCTATCAGCAGCTGAATGGCAAGGTCGCGGCCACGATCACGCAACGCGTAAAAGCTCTGTTCCCAGAAAATACCAAACGCATTCGCACCCGGCGCGGCTTGGTCGACGGCTTCCCCACTCCCGAGCAGGTTCTGGCGGCTCCCGAGGCCCTGTTGCGCTCCGCTGGACTGTCACAGGCCAAGATGCTGGCCATCCGCGATCTCGCTGCTAAAACGGTGGACGGCACCGTACCGACGCTGAAACAAGCAACGCGCATGAGCGATGAAGAGCTGATCGAACGGATTGACGCCGTACGCGGCATCGGCCGCTGGACGGTGGAGATGCTGCTGATTTTCCGGCTGGGCCGACAGGACGTGCTTCCGGTGGACGACTATGGCGTACGCAAGGGCTTCGCAAAGATGCGCAAGCTGACCGACCTGCCCAAGCCGAAGGAGCTCATGGCCTACGGGGAGCGCTGGCGCCCTTATCGCAGCGTCGCGAGCTGGTACTTATGGCGCGCAGCAGAGATGAAAGATCTGCCAATGGCGGGAGCGGCGGCCGAAAAGAAAGCGGCTTCCGCAAAGGCCGCTCCAGGCAAAGGGGCAGGAAAACGGGTCGTCAAGCGTGGGCTTGGACCGGTTCAGAAGGCGTCGTTGAAGCCGTCGTCGCGCAGGCGGGCCAAGGCCGCCGGTGCTGTCTAGGCTGGCTGCTTCAAGAGAAATGCCAAAAACTGATTGGCCGCTTCGGCCCTCAGGCCAGTGATCGTTGTAGGAACAAACGCTGGCACCTCGTCTGGACAGGCCTTCACTGCCGCGCAAATATTCACGGCTTTGCCAAGCTCGGCCTGCACTTTGGGATTTGTGGACGCGTCCTTCGGAGAATCCAGGATCACCACTTCCGGAGTCGTGTCCTGATCGACGTGGTCTCGCAAAAAGCTTTCGTAATTAGGCACGTTGAAGCTTTCCACCCGGATAGGCGCGCCGGACGGGGTATGAGGGTTTCTCTGCTGGAACTCCAGAATACGATGGTCGAGTTGGTTCCCATAGGGAGAGCTGAGATCGCGGAAGATGCGAACCGTAACCGGTTTCGCTTTGGGCTTTAGACGACAGCCGGGAATGACAGCGAGGCCAAGGAGACCGACCATAGCGGTGGCCAGCAATGCCTTACATGGAAGCGCCATCCGAACATCATATGCGCAGCAGGTACCTTAGGCTAGAGCTAGTCTTCTCCAATACAAGGTGAGGCTGAAGGAGGAATCTGTTTCTAACACAAGATGAGCCTGGAGCAGGCAGTCATGCTGAGGATGGACGATCAGCGTACACGAAGCAGAGAAGTTGAGTTTGGGAGGGATCGCGGCCTTCCTTCGGGCCAGCGAAGCGATCCACTTCCTCGGCGAAAACCGCGAGCAGGTTTATTCCTGGATCGAGCAGAGTGGCGCGGGTGCGTAAGTGAGCTGTAACAATTGGTTTGGTGCTGGCCTCGCTGCCGCGTCCCAGGCATTTTCGTCATTCTCAGCGGAATGAGCGCGGCAAACGGCGTCCCCCTACCGTCTCTCCACCCAGGCCAACCCGTCGGGGTTCCCACCGGCATCGATTTTTCCAGCCACCGTCAGCGAGTGCAGATCGATGACCGCAACATAATTGTCCGGAGTGCAAGCGACGAAGGCGCGTGAGCCGTCGGGTTGCATGACGATTCCCGCTGCGCCGTGCCCGAGCGGCACACGTTTCACCACCTTGCGAGTGGCGGCGTCGATGATGGTGAGGTCACCTCCGCGCAGCGTGGAAATGAGCACCAGCTTACCGTCGGGCGTAAACTTCAACCGGTTTGCGCCGTCCACAGCGGCGGCAAGCGTTTGCGTGACCTTCTTGGTGGCGAGATCAATGATGGAGACAGTGCCATCTCCAGCGTTCGCGGCCCAGACTTCCTTGCCGTCGGGAGAAACGTCGAAGCCTTCCGCTCCATTGCCCACCGGAACCACGGTCTCATTCCATTCTCCACTGGGAGGGCGCGACGGGGACGGCGGGCCGCGGCGGGGTTGGGCGCGCGGCATGCCCTCGGGAGGCCATGCGGTCTTCTCGATGATACTGACTGTGCCCGAGCTGACGTTGGTAGTGATCACGGTCTTCATGTCCGGCGAGACATAGATCATGTGGGTGCGGTTCTGGCCAGTACCCATGATCCAGTCGATCGTCTTGGTCGCGGGATCGTAGCGTCCAACCGCTTTCGCTGCTTCTGCCGTAAACCACGTCTTGCCGCCGACAAATGTCAGGCCGTGCGGACCGCGCAAGGCGCCGAGATCGATCGAGGGCAGGGCTTTCTGCGTAACCAGGTCCACCACCGCCAGAGTGTTGTAAGCCCCGGATCCGTAGTTGGAGACATACGCAGTCTGGCCGTCGGTTGAGGCAATAACCTCGTGCGGGTCATTGCCTACCGGCACCTTGGCTACGACCTTCAGCGTCGAAGGATCGACGATGGCCAGTGTCCTATCGGCTTTAGAAAGCACGAGCAGGGCGGGCGCAGAGGTGTCGGCGGCGCGCAGGTGGCTACAAGTCATCATCACAGCGAACAGGACAAGCAGGCTCGATAGCGGTTTCATGATCTGAAGAACATATCACTCGAGAACAGAGGCTGCCAGCCCAAGGTGCCTGGCTTGGGTCGCCGCGAACGCGCAGCTACGGTCTCGCAGCCCAACGCCGCTCCTGCCTCCATCACCATGAAAGATGTACTGTAAAGAAGGGGCACACCCCGACTCATTGGGCGCGAGCCTTGCATCTCTTAGAGTGGACCTGTCTCATGTTCAAGCTTCTCTGCATCACTGCTCACCCCGACGACGAGGCCGGAGGCTTTGGCGGCACGTTGCGGCTCTGCCACGATCGCGGCGTCGAGACCTCGGTGCTTTGCATGACCACCGGAACCGCCGCTCGTAATCGGGGTGCCGCGCGCAGCAACGAAGAATTGGCCACGATGCGTCGTGCCGAGTTTGCCGACTCCTGCAAGGTCCTGGGTATCACCCATGGCGAGGTGCTCGACTACCAGGACGGCCAACTAAACCGGGCTGATTTCTATGCAGTCACGGAAGTCCTTGTGCGGCGCGTCCGGCAGTACCGTCCTCATGTGGTAGTGACCTTTGGGATGGACGGCGGGCTCACCGGCCATGTTGACCATGCGATGGCAGGAGTCTTTGCCACCATGGCCTTCCAGTGGGCGGGGCGAGAGGACCGCTACTCCGAGCAACTTGAGCAGGGACTGCAGCCACATCGCGCGCAGAAGCTTTACTATGCGGCCGCCGATTTCCTTCTGCCCAAGGCACCGCCGATCGCCCCGGTTACAGTGACGGCCCGAATCGACATCGGCGAAGATCGCCTGAGAACGAAGATCAAGGCCTTCATGCAGCACACGACGCAGGCACCGCTGTTTGAACGGCTGGCGAAGAATGCAGGCCGTGGCGGAGCGGTCGAGATGTTTCATCTCGTCGGCACCAGCGAGCCCCGAGAGGCGAGGTTTGAGACCGATCTGTTCGAGGGCGTGGTCGAGTAGCGTCGCTTCGAGATTCTCGACGCACGCGAAGCTTTCTATATCTTCTGCCGCTTCCACCTCCCGCGCTTGAACAGGACGACGCTGGCCACAGCGATGGCCGACTCGGCGACAACGATGGCATAGTAAACGCCGTTCGCCTGCGTGCGCAAAGGAATCGCCAGCCAATACGCCAGGGGAATCTCCAGCACCCAGAAACCGAACAAGTACACGATGGTCGGTGTCAATGTGTCGCCGGCACCGTTGAAGGCCTGCATCATTACCATGCCGTAGGCGTAGCTGATGTTGCCGATGCTGACGATGCGCAGACATGAGGCGGCCAGATGCACCACCTGCGGGTCGTTGCTGAACATTCGCACCAGCGGTTCGGCGAAGGCAATGAAGAACAGGCCCACCACGCCCAGAAAAAGCATGTTGTAGAACCCGGTTCGCCAGACGGAAGCTTCCGCTCGATCGGGCTGGCCGGCGCCGAGGTTCTGGCCGACCAGGGTTGCCGCGGCATTGCTCAGTCCCCACGAGGGCAACAGCACGAAGATCACGATGCGAATACCAATGGTGTAGCCCGCGAGTGCCGCCGCGCCGAACGTGCTCACGATGCGCACCAATCCGATCCAACTGCTGTGCGCGATCACGAACTGGAGGATCCCGGCCAGCGAGACCTTCACCAGCCGCAGCAGGACGGCCCATTCCACGCGAATCTGCCGTCGCAGGATCCGGATCCGCTCGGTGCCACGCAGCAACCGGTAGAACTGGTAGAGCACACCGATACTGCGGCCAGTAAGGGTGGCAAGCGCCGCGCCGGTCACGCCCAAGCGGGGGAATGGCCCCACGCCGAAGATGAAGCACGGATCGAGAATCAGGTTAATGATGTTCGACACCCACAGCAGCCGCATGGCGATTGCCGCGTCACCTGCTCCGCGGAAGATGGCGTTGTTCAGGAACAGCATCAGCACCACGCCGCTGCCGCCCAGCACGATGCGCGCGTAGGCGCTGCCGCTGGAGACAATCTCCGGCGATGCGCCCATCAACTGCAGCAATCGGGGGGCGTAGTAAAGGCACGGCGCTCCGATGACAAACGAAGCGATCAGCCCAAGGACGATTGCCTGCACGCCGGCGACGGCTGCGCCTTCGGGATTCTTCTCTCCGATGCGGCGCGCCACCATGGCGGTAGTCGAGACGCTCAGCCCGATGCCTACGGCGAAGATCACGCTGAGCATCGATTCGGTAAGTCCGATGGTGGCAACTGCGTTCGCCCCCAGATGACCGACCCAGAACACATCGACCACCGCGAACAGCGACTCCAGCACCATCTCCAGCACCATCGGCACCGCCAGCAGAAAGACGGCGCGATTCAGGCTGCCGGCGGTGAAGTCCTGGTGCGAGCCGCGCAGGGCTTCGCGCAGGGAATTCCATAATGTCGGTTGTGTAGGAGCAGGGAAAACTGCTTCTGTACCCATAGCAAACGGCCTCATGCGCGGCAGTATTGTCGGAGGCAATACCGGCGCCGGCTGCAAAGTTGTCAGTGGCCGGACATCCGCGGTCAGCGGATCAAAGAGGATGGCGAGTTACGGTCGTGTGATGACTAACATGGTGTTGCTCATAACTGGGCGGCGGTTTGGACGCACGCAACAGGATTGTTGAGACAGTATTGTACAGCGGATTCGTCGCCGAAATCGGTCTTACTTTGACTTTTTCTTCCTGGCGGGACCCGCACTTTCTGACGAGCTTACGCCCAACTGACCGGTAACGCTGGCCAGCACCTTCTGGAAGGCTTCTTCCTTGGTCAACTCTTTCTTGCCGGACTTGTTGCCGCGATACTTATGTTCGAAGTTGCAGGTGCGACACAGTACCTTCACCGCTTCTTCGCCCGACATCGCAACAATGGCATGGTCGGTGGTGCGCTTGCAGCGGGAGCAGTGGTCGTCGATGTAATCACCCAGTCTCATAAGCGTTCCTGATTTCTCGTCCATCGAGCCTGGAAGCCAGGCTGGTTCGAGCGGAGTGTAGCACGACGGGACTTCAGGCATCCCTCTGAAACCTTCGGCGAAATCTAACGTATTCTCTTTCAGGGGGCTCGAGGGAAACGCCATGACCGCGATGCAGCTGTGCACTTATTGCTGGATATTTTTCCTGCTGGTTTGGATTGTCTTCGCACTTCGCACCAAGCGGACCCTGCAGCGTGAGAGCATCGGCTCGCGATTAAGCTACAGCATTCTCGTGGTGGCAGGCTTCTACATATTGTTCAACCATGACTTCTCCATGGGCTGGCTGCAGGTACGGCTCTACCCGCGGAGCACCGCGATCGCAACCACGGGAGTGGTGCTCACCGCGCTGGGCATCGCTTTCGCCATCTGGGCGCGACTCTACATCGGCGAGAATTGGAGCGGCACTGTCACTGTAAAGGTTGGCCACCAGTTGATCCGCACCGGTCCCTATGCGTGGGTGCGACATCCCATCTACTCGGGAATTCTGTTGGCCTCACTGGGCACCGCCGTCGTCCGTCGCGAACCGCGTGGACTGCTCGCGGTGGCTGTGCTCTGGCTTGCGTTCACCATCAAGCGCCGCAAAGAAGAGAGCTTCATGCGGCAAACCTTCGGCGCGCAATACGACGATTACAGCCGGAGCACGGGCGCGATCGTGCCGCGGTTGTCTCGCTAGCCGGCGCCGGAAACGCCGTGTTACTGCTTCACGGCAATGGCCGAGATCTCCACCCGGGCGCCGCCATACAACGCCGCCACCTGCACCGTCGCACGGGCGGGCGCAGGCTTTGGCATGAACGCCGCATATACGGTGTTCATCGCGTCGAAGTCGTTGATGTCGGAGAGAAACACGGTTACCAGGGCAAGGTCGCTCAGCTTGAACTTCGCCAGCTTCACCACTTCTCCCAATAGCTTGAGTGCAGCCTTGGTCTCAGGCACGATCCCACCCTTGACGATGTTGCCCTTCTTGTCGCGACCTTCCTGCCCTGAAATGTAAAGCTGGTTTCCGACCACGATACCTTCACTGAAAGGAAAGGCGGGCGAGTCACCCGGAAAATCGATTGCGCGGCGTCCACTGCCTGCCGCTGGAGCAACTGCCTTCTTCGCACTCCTGGTTGCCATCATTTGCCTCGTGTTTGAAAGGTTTCGTTGCCAAGAAATAGTTTCCTCTGACAACGGCAATAACTCACGTCATGTATATCGTTTTGCCAAGAGATTGGAAACAACGAAATCCATCCATTTTTAAACCTGCGGCGAGGCAACCCGGCGAGTGCCCTTCACCCAAACTCAGCAACCAACCTTCTCTCTGTGACCACACTCCAAGTTTGAACAGGAGAAAGTATGAAGGTTAGGCTCTTACATATCCTCTGCATCGCACCCTTGGCGGCTACCATGCTTGCCTGCGGAGCGGGGCATCCAACCATATCCAGCATTACGGTCACGCCAGCGACGGCGACTGCCACGATTTCTCCGCCAACCGATGTACAGTACACCGCGACGGCCACTTTTACCGACAAGAGCAGCCGTGAATTGACGGTGGCGGACGGCTTGACATGGTCCAGTTCCAATAGCGCGATCGCCACCATCAACGACGCTGGGAGCGCTACCTGCGTAAGCGTTGGGCAGGTTACGATTACGGGCACGGCACCCTCCGACCTGACTATCACGGTCAGCAACGGCGTCAGTAATACCTCGCCCAAGGTAAGCGGCACGGCCCAATTAACCTGTCTGGCCACACCGTAATCTACGGTGGCACGCCTAGTGGGTTAAGGGGAGTCGAAACTTTTCCGCAAATCACTTCCCTTTCTCGACCCTTGCACGGGAGGCTCCGCCGCTCTTTTACTTGTCGGAGCTTCTCTGACCTCGTCCGGCACGAGTCGCTTGCTATCATCGAGCAGTGTCCCCACAAAAGCAGCGCGGCAAGTTCGTCACCTTTGAAGGGCTCGACGGGTGCGGCAAGACGACGCAACTGGAAAAGCTTGCAACGGTGCTACGCAAGCAGGGATTACAGGTGCTGACCACGCGCGAGCCGGGAGGCACTGAAATCGGCGAGCGCATCCGCGCGGTGCTGCTGGATTCGCGGACCGCGGGCCTCGATCCCTACGCCGAGATGGCCCTGATGTTCGCCTCGCGCGCGCAACAGGTCAGTCAAGTTATTCTGCCGGCGCTCGAGGCCGGACAGTGGGTGCTCTGCGATCGCTTTACCGATTCCACCGAAGCCTACCAGGGGGGAGGCCGACAGCTTGGCACCAAGCCTGTTTTGCAATTGCATCAGGCCCTCTGTCGGGGACTGTGGCCTGACCTCACCATCCTCATGGACTCGGATGCTGCAGCCAGCGTCACCCGGGCACGGCGCCGCAACCGGCAGAAGGCCAGCGTTGCTCCCGGTGACGCTAACGAGAATCGCTTCGAGAAGGAGAGCCGAGCGTTCTTCGCCCGCGTTCACGACGCATACCTTGCGATCGCCAAACGTGAGCCGCAACGCGTGGTAGCCGTCGACGCGCGCCGCTCGGTGGGCGTAGTCCATCGCGAGATCGTAGGAATCGTCCGCAAACGCTTGATAGACTCTGATTAGGCACAGCTTTAGCTGTGCCGCAAGCCTATGCCCTTTTCTGATTTTCACGGCAATCCCGAAATCGTTCACGCCATGCGCGAGATGCTGGCGCGCGATCGCTTCCCCCACGCGGTGATTCTGTCGGGCACACCGGGCTCGGGCAAGTTCACACTGGCGCAGATGGTGGCCAAGGCTATGAACTGCCTGGAGAAGCCCACCAGCGACGGGCTTCCCGATTTCTGCGGACACTGTGCCAACTGCACCCGCATTGCCGAGGCCGACGATCTGGAGGTGCGCTTCGCGGAGGCGGTCGAGGCGCGCGAGAACATGCGCGATGCCGACAAGCGCGAGACCCGCATCTTTGTCCAGACGCATCCCGATGTCCTGATCATTCCACCTGATCCCCCACAGATGCTGGTCAAGGTCGATCAGGTACGGCACGTGATCGCCGAGATTTACTATCGTCCGGCGGAGGGCGGCCGCCGTGTCTCGATCTTCAGTGACGCCGACTTCATGAAGGAGGCCGCCAACTCACTGCTCAAGATTCTTGAAGAGCCGCCCGATTTCGCGACCATCTTCCTGCTGACCGATAATCCCTCGGCATTGCTGCCGACGATCCGCTCGCGCTGCATGCATCTGCGACTCTCGGGACTGCCGGCATCGCAGGTTGAGCAGTACCTGGCGGAGGTTCGTCCCGAATGGAAACCGCGTGAACGAGCCCTGGTGGCGCGGCTTTGCGGCGGCGGACTGGGACGCGCCCGCAACTTCGATCTCGCCGGCTATGTGGCGGCACGACAGGATGCGCTGGCCTTGCTCGCTCCCGCGATGGGATCGCAGGACCACAGCGCGCTGTTTCGCGTGACCGACACCTACCGCGCCGGAGCCGACGGAAAAGCCAAGGCGGACTATCTGGTTCGAACCCTCTATTCCCTGCTCGAAGACCTGCTGTTCCTGAAATCGGGAACGCCGGACCTGGTCCGCAATCATGACATTGCCGCAGAACTAAAGAACATGGCTGAGCAGGTGGACTTCGCATGGATCACGACCGCCTCGCAACGGCTAGGCGAGTTCGAAACCGGCATGCGGCGCAACCTGCTCCGCTCCCTGGCCCTCGATACTTTCGCCACTGCCCTCGAAAAGTGACCCGAAAGTCGTAGTCGGCCTTTGACGTTGTCACGCCGGAGGGGCTGTGTTAGGGTATCGCTAAGTTCATACCCAAGACACCTCGTGGGCCACTCCCAGTCTGAATCGTTGTCAAGTGGAGTTCGTGTATCACGTTTGTTTTCGTGGAGCCGCCAAGGCGAGTGTCTAATTCTAGGAGCTGCCATGAAAGACTCCATGGACTCCACCGCCGTGGGTCGCGCGCTGGACCCCGAGGTGTTTGCCAACCGCAAGCTTATCCGTCCTTCCCTCAGCCGCACCGAACATCCACGCCACGATGGCGAGCGGCGCGAGCGTAGCAACGAACGGCCCGTTACCAACGGCAAGAAGACGCCTCCACCCGAGCAAACGCATGCGGAAAATTTTTACTACCAGAAGCAGATGCAGTCCAAGACGCCGATGGTCCTGGTGCTGCAGGACGGTGAAGAGATTCACGGCATCATCGAGTGGTATGACAAGTACTGCCTGAAGGTGAATCGCTCCGGCGCCGCCAATATCCTCATCTACAAGCCCAGCATCAAGTACATGTTCAAGGAAAGCGAAGGCCCGCACCGCTAGGAACAGTTCGGTTGCAAGGTTCTACAAAACCACGCCATTGGGCGTGGTTTTGTGTATAGAAAAGCGAAGCGGGTACTCGCAGTGTTTCGTCGTTCCGACCGGAGCGCAGCGGAGTGGAGGAACCTGCTGTCTCGCTGCGTTGGCACCATCCCCAGGGAAAGCAGCTTCCTCCACTCCGAGGCTGAAGCCCCGTCGGAATGATGAACTTTCAGGGTCAGACCGATTCCTACCGACAACTGACAACCGACAACTAACAACTGCTCCTCACAGCTTGGGCAGCACGATTCCCTTCTGTCCCTGGTACTTGCCCTTCTTGTCGCGATAACTGGTCTCGCACTGCTCGTCGGACTGGAAGAACAGAATCTGGCACAAGCCTTCATTCGCGTAGATGCGCGCGGGTAGCGGCGTTGTGTTGGAGATCTCCAGCGTCACGAAGCCCTCCCACTCCGGCTCAAAGGGAGTGACGTTGACGATGATGCCGCACCTGGCATAGGTCGACTTGCCGACGCAGATCGTCAGCACGTCGCGCGGGATTTTGAAGTACTCGATGGAGCGCGCCAGGGCAAACGAGTTCGGCGGAACAATGCAGACATCCGAATCGACACTCACCAGCGAGCGTTCGTCGAACTTCTTGGGATCAACCACGGTGCTGTTGACGTTGGTGAAGATCTTGAACTCGTCCGCCACCCGCAGGTCGTAACCGTAGGAAGAAAGACCGTAGGAAATGACGCCTTCTCGGACCTGTTTCTCCGAAAAGGGATTGATCATATCGTGCTCGATGGCCATTTTGCGGATCCAACGGTCACTCTTGATGGACATGAGACTCCTCAGGCGGCGCAGGGGGCCGGACTCGTTCGCGAGCGGATGGAACGGTGACGCCATCTTACGGAATGAAGCTCTGGTTGACAACGGGCGCGCGCCGCACTACGATTCGCCCATTGTCCCTAACCCGAACTCAAACTGAGACTTACCGGAAACAGTGCGGCTCGGGTAGAATCGCAGAGTACCCGGGTGTCGAGACGTCCCCGGCGAGCCAACAATTGCGGAGCCACTTGTGATCAAACTTGATCTGATCAACGAAGTTGTCACCAAGACCGGCGTCACCAAAACCAAGGCCGAGATGGCCGTGGAAACCGTCTTCGAGAGTATGAAGAAAGCGCTCGCTCGCGGCGACCGCATCGAATTGCGCGGCTTCGGCGTCTTCACCGTTCGCCCGCGGAAAACGGGCATCGGACGCAATCCGCGGACCGGCGCCGAAGTCAACATTCCTCCGGGCAAAGCGGTTCGCTTTAAGCCGGGTAAGGAACTTCAATCCATTGAATAGATTCCGGGAGCACTTTCTGAAGCAAGCCGCCGGCACGGCCCCCTATTCAAACAGGGTTGACGCACACCGCCCGCTGGTTTCGCGCACCGTCGATCTGCACACGTAACCGATGTCTGACCCCACGCCGCCGCTGTCCTATACGTTCGAGACCGTTCCCCGCCCGGAAGTCTTCGTCGCCGCACCGTCACGCAGTCGGCCTTATTGGCTGCACCTCCTGCTCTTGCTCGCGACCATCTTAACTACCTTGATCGTTGGCGCACAGGTAGCGGACAATTTTCGCCATCGGTTGCCGGCTTTGACCTTCGGCGACGGCTACCTGCCGCTGTTTCACCCGCTCTGGATATGGCACCACCCTGCCATCCTGTTGACGGGAATTCCCTTCTCCGCCAGCCTGATGGGGATTCTGCTGGCGCACGAGATGGGCCACTTCATCTTTTGCGAAAAGAACAACGTGTTCGCTACGCTGCCATTTTTCATCCCGGCGCCAACTCCGCTCGGAACCTTCGGGGCATTCATTCGCATCAAGTCGCGCATTCGCTCGCGGCAAGCGCTGTTCGATATTGGTATCGCCGGCCCCATCGCGGGATTCGTGCTAGCCGTGCCACTCTTGATTCTCGGCATGGCGCTGTCGCAGCCGCTGCCTCCCACCATCATCGAGTCTCGTTATGACGTCGGCTTCCCAGCCATCTTCCATCTGGCAAACTGGTTGGTTGCGCTCTTCGGTCATCACGCCGGCCCACTCCAACATTTATGCCTGCACCCCATTGCAGTCGCTGCCTGGTTTGGAATGCTGGCCACCGCACTGAATCTTCTCCCCGGAGGACAGCTCGACGGCGGACACATCGTCTATGCGTACTCGCCGCGCGCGCATAAATGGTTTACCCGCGGATCGATCGCTGTCCTCGTGGGGCTCTCGGTGTTCTGGCCGGGATGGTTCGTGTGGGCAGTAATCCTCGGATTCACCGGCTGGCGTCATCCTGCCGTCCCGGCGTGGCCCGAGCTTGACGGTGGCCGCCGCAAGCTGGCTCTTGTGGCCATACTTCTGCTGGCGCTGACGTTCTGCCCGCAGCCGTTCCTGGGCCAGGGGTGGCTGGGGAATTGAAGCCCTACTTCGCCGGCGCTTCCACCAGCCGGTTGTACTTCTTCAAAATGGCGCGCAGCTGATCGTGCGGCAAAGCGATGACCTTGAAATCGTTGATGCCGACCATCGTCTCAGCTCCTTGTGACACGCGGTAGAAGCCTCACTGGTCTAGTGCCTCCTCTGATGACCGAGCCGTTGTTGATTCGACACACCTAACATCCGTCATTCCGACCCCACCTCTCAAATCCGTCATTCCGACCACACCTCTCAAATCCGTCATTCCGACCACAGCTCCCAAATCCGTCATTCCGACCGCAGCGAAGCGAAGTGGAGGAACCTGCTTTTCTCGGGATTGCACCACACTCAACAACAGCAGGTTCCTCCGCTCCGGGCTGAGCCCTCCGGTCGGAATGACGAGTGTAATTGGCCACGCGCTCGGATGGAATGAAGAAGTGCTGTTGAACGACCGCGACGCAATCACCGTATGCGAGGCGCAACCGCGAGTGTCACACGTGTGCCAGCAGCGTTGCCAGTTCGTGCGGTGTCACCAGCGGCGAGAGATGAGGGGCCCCGGGAATCACCGAGAATTTCGCGCCAGAAATTCGTTCCGCGATGGGCCGCATGAATTCTTCCGCCGGAGCTGCTGCATCCTTCTCGCCTGCGATCACGTGCGTCGGCACGTCGATCTTGTGCAACTCGTCGAACTCATCAAACGCGGCCAAGGCCCGCCACGCTGCCGCCCAGTTGGGAACTTCCGCGCGGATAATTCGCTCGCGTGCGTAACGCACGTACCAGGGATTTTCGGCGACAACCTCCGGTGTGAGCCAGCGCAACAACGAAGGCGCTACCTGCGCCGCCATTCCGTTGCGTTCCGCGTCCTCGGCGCGAGCTTCGTACCGGTCGCGTAACGCCCGACCCATGGTGTTGACCAGGGCGAGTGAAATCACGCGATTAGGATATTGCAGCGCCATAATTTGCGCGACCGTTCCGCCCAGTGAATGACCGGCAATGCGCGCATGTTTGATGTTCAACTCGTCCATCAGCAGGACCAGATCGGCTGCGAGCTGCTCTATCGAAGTGACCCTCGGCGCGTTGGAGGCGTAGCCGTGCCCGCGCAAGTCGTAGGCAATGACGCGATACTGCTCCGCCAGTTCCGGAATCACGTCGCGCCACAATCGCCAATCCAGTCCGAGGCAGTGAATCAGGATATAGGCATCACCCTGGCCGGTCTCCGAGACGACGGTTTCATGATCGCCAACCATGACCCGGCGCGTAGGCCGGGGCCGCGAGATGTCGAGTTCTTCCAGGATGGCGCGCGCTTCGCGCAGCACGTTCAGCGCGCGGGGAATGCCGGCATAGGGCGCGAGATGTTCGCACAGGGCAATCAGCTCGTCAGGATCGACTCCGCTGCGCAGCGCCGCGCCGATGTGGACGCGCAACTGCGTCTCCGCGCCCCCGATCGCCCCCAGGATGGCCACTGTGGCCAGTTCGCGTTCACGGCGTCCCAGCTCGGCCTTGCAGAAGACCTGCCCGAAGGCGAACTCCGTCAGCGCATCCGCCAGCGTCGGCGATACCTGCCGCACTGCGCGTACCACGGCGGCACCACGTTCTCCATCAATGGCCTGCAACTCGTGTGCGCCAATGGTTCGCCTGTCCATGCCTGTGTTCTCTCCCCGGAGGAGGATGCCTGCCAATGGTAAAGCAGCGCCTACGGCCTACTCCCACCGCGCTGCACCGTCCAGTATGTTACACGACGCCCGCTTTCAGCCTGCGGTCACAATCAAAGCCTGACACGGCGGCTTTCCCACCCGTCGATACACATGCGGGACGCTGGGATCGAAGTAGATCGAGTCGCCCGCCTCCAGTTCGTAATCGTCGATACCAATCTTCAGCCCGAGCTTGCCCTTAACTACGTGCAGGAACTCTGAGCCCGGATGCTGATGCGGTTTCAGCTTTTCCAGCGGCACAGTCTCGAATTCCGCCAGGTACGCGCTGGTGCGGCGCTCGTTCGACTTGAAGTCCAGGCTCTCGAAGTGATAAGCCACCTCCCCTCCGCCGGGCCGTTCCGGTAGCTTAATGCGTTCGCTCTTGCGCACCACGGAGACGATATGCCGCTTGCGTTCGTCGGTGAAGAAGTAGTCCAGCCCTACGCTGAATACCATCGCTATGCGCAACAGCGTGGGCAGCGTGGGAAACAGCTTGTCCCGCTCCAGTTTGGACAGTAGCGCCGGCGACAGGCCGGTGTGTTTGCCCAGCTCCACCAGCCCCATACTTTTTTTCAAACGCAGATTTCGTAATTTTGGTCCGATTTGATAAGGCTGAAGTCCGTCTTCGATGGTCTTGTTGACCACAAATCCCTCCTTTTGGCATGTCGAGCAAATTCAGGGGCAAGATTTTGCCGTACATGCACATTGCTTGGCATCGGCGCACATGTTCTCTCGATATTCAAATAGTTTTTCGCTATAGTCAAGACCGTAGTCACCGTTACGTCGGACGGCGAAGACATCGAGGAGCCTGGCGACACGACCGCGATGCGAATAAAAGGCTCTTTGATTCGGTCTGAACTTTCCGGGTGAAGTAACGGAGGTCTACTTGAGCCGTGACCACACGGGCGCACTTGCGGAACGGCTCGAAGCGATGGCTGGCTTGGGGGAGTCGGCCATCGCGCCTTTAGTTTCGTGGCGCACGTTAGGCTGGCTCTATCGTAGTCGGGCGCTGTTCTGCGACGCCTAGGTCTCGTAAAATCGAAGCGACATGTCATGTTTTGAGAACCCCGTCGCTCGCCAGGTTTTTGTTTTCTTTCCAATCCTCCTTCTTCTGTTCGTTGCCTGTTCGCACAAACCTGCCGGGAAGCGTTACGAGTTGCAAGGTCGCGTCGTGGGAGTGGATGCTGCCTCGCACGAGCTGACCATCGCTCACCAGGACGTGCCCGGCCTGATGAAGGGCATGACCATGCCGTTCGTTGTGGGAGAGCGCGACCGTTGGGTGTTCAACAAGATCGCGCCAGGCGATCAGATTCACGCCACGCTGGTCCTCAGCGATCATGCCGAGCTGGAGGACATAAGCTTCACCGAGGCCTCGCCGGCGGAAGGCGATGGCACCTCGAAGCTACGTATCCCTGAGCCGGGAGACGAGGTGCCGGATTTCGCCCTGGTAAACCAGAATGGCAAAACCATTCATCTTCACCAGTTCCGCGGCAAACCGCTGCTACTGACCTTCATCTATACACAGTGTCCGTTTCCCGAATATTGCATGCGCATGAGCGGCAACTTTAGCCAGGTGCTGCAGGAGTTGCACAACGATGCCAAGACGTTCGCAGCGGCCCAGTTGCTGAGCATCAGCATCGATCCGGAACATGACAATCCGGCCGCCTTGCGTGCCTACGGCGAGCATTACGTGGGTAACGTCGATCCGAAGTTTGCGCATTGGCAATTCGCCTCGGGGACGCCCGAGCAGGTACGAAGCGCCGCCGACTTTTTCGGGCTGGCGTACAACTCAAAGGACGGTCAGATCGTACATGGTCTGCGCACGGTCCTCATCGGAGCGGACGGCAAGGTGGTGAAAGTATTCTCAGGCAATGCCTGGAAGCCGGACGATGTCACGAAGGATTTGATCGCCGCGGGAGCCTGACGGAGCGCGTGTCGGGAAACTTTCCCCCGTTTCACGCATCAAGATACTTTCAGGACAGTACAGTGGAGAAGAATGGCTGAGATGCTCGATTTCGTGGTGCACTACGGGTACCTGCTGATTTTCGGCTGGGTAGTCGTGGAACAGCTCGGCCTGCCGCTGCCGGCGACTCCGCTGCTGCTGGCGGCAGGAGCGCTGGCAGCCGGCGGTCGCATGCATCTGCCGGTGGTGATTTTGCTCTCCACCCTGGCCTGCCTGGTCAGTGATTCGTTCTGGTACTTCTTCGGCAAGCAGCGTGGAGCGGTGGTCCTGAACCTGCTCTGTCGAATTTCGCTGGAGCCGGATTCCTGTGTCCGCCGTACCGAGCAGACCTTCTCTAAGTACGGATGGCGGACGCTGATCATCTGCAAGTTCGTTCCCGGGCTCAACACGGCTGCGCCTGCACTGTCGGCCGTGGCGGGCGTGCAGTATCCCACGTTCCTGTTATTTGACGGCATTGGAGCCTTCCTCTGGTCGGGCGCCTTTGCTGGATTGGGCTTCCTGTTCAGCAAGAAGCTCGACCTGGTGGCCTTGAACGCGCAGCGGGTGGGAGAGTGGCTGCTTATTCTGTTCGTGGCCTTCGTGATCGGTTACATCGCGTGGAAGTTCAACGAGCGGCGCCGTTTCATCAATCAGGTAAAAGGCGACCGCATTACGCCGGACGAGCTCAAGCATCAGATCGAATCGGGATTGCCGGTGACCATCATCGATCTGCGGCATCCCTTGGATCTCTTGCCTGACCCGCGCACCCTGCCCGGCGCGCTGCGAATCTCGCCCGAGGAACTGGAGCAGCGTAACGGCGAGATCACCCGCGACGGCGAAGTCGTTCTGTTCTGTACTTGACCCAACGAAGCCACCAGCGCCCGTGTGGCGCTGCAACTCAGAAAGCACGGGATTCGTCACGTCCGGCCGCTGCTCGGCGGCTACTACGAGTGGAAGAAGCTGGGCTATCCGCTGGTGGAGACGGTAGTGGACGATGCTGTGCCGTCCTCCATCCTGCATATACAAGAATCGGCGTAGGGACCCTAGCTCTCCGTCACGAGCTTTAGTTCACTGCGATCACTGCGCGTCAGCCATTCCTTCGATCCGTCATTCCGACCAAAGGGCGTCAGCCATTCCTTCGATCCGTCATTCCGACCGAAGGGCGTCAGCCATTCCTTCGATCCGTCATTCCGACCGAAGGGCGTCAGCCCGGAGCGGAGGAACCTGCTGTTCGGTGACGGCCGTAGCATACTGCGCGAAGCAGGTTCCTCGAATCCGCTGCCTCCGCTCCGAATGACGAATTGAAGAGTGGCCGGAATGACCACCTGCGATTCGCGTCGCCCTGCGACCGCAATGGCGCCTGGATTCGGGGCGTGGCGACCGCTCAATCCGCCGCGCGCTCCTCGCTGCCCTCCGGCAACTCTTCGGGCACGATAGGGAGCTCTTTGCCGTTGGGTTTGGGAGGCCGCATTTCCTCCACCTCTCCGTTCGCCTTGGTGACTGGAGCTTCGGTGTGCGCGATCCTGGGAGTGTAGGCGCTCTTTTCGTATTGCCCGATGTGCCAGATGTCGCGGGCGTACTCTACCACGGTGCGGTCGCTGGAGAACTTACCAATTCGGGCCACGTTCAACGTTGCCTTGCGCCACCAGACGTCTTCCTGGAGATATTCCACATCGATGACTCGCTGGGCCTCGACATAGCTGGGGAAATCGGCGATGTGGTAGTAACGGTCGCCGCGATGTACTAGTTCGTCGAAGATCCAGCGGAACATTCCCGGTTCGTTGGGACAGAACCTGTCGGAGGCCAGCGAATCCATGACTTCCTTGATCATGGGATCGTTGGTATATCGCTCTTGCGGATCGTATGAGCCCTTCTTCTGCATCTCCGCGATTTCTTCGGCGCGCAAGCCGAAAATGTAGATGTTCTCCAGACCTACTTCTTCGGCAATCTCTACGTTCGCTCCGTCCCAGGTGCCGATGGTTAACGCACCGTTCATCGAGAGCTTCATGTTGCCGGTACCCGACGCCTCCATACCGGCTGTCGAAATCTGCTCGCTCAGATCGGCGCCAGGAATAATCAACTGGGCCAGCGACACTCGGTAGTCAGGCAGGAAAGCAACTTTGATCGCATCCTTGACCCGGACGTCATTGTTGACCGCGTCCGCCACATTGTGAATGAGCTTGATGATCTGCTTGGCCGCCCAATATCCCGGAGCAGCTTTGCCGGCAAAGATGTAAGTGCGAGGCACCAGCGGGAACTCGCCGTGCTCCACCAACTGCAGGTAGTCGTGAATGACGCGCATCACGTTCAGCAACTGCCGCTTGTATTCATGAATGCGCTTGATCTGCACGTCGAACAACGATTCGGGATCGACTATGACGCCGGTCAAGTCCTGAATGGCGCCCGCCAGCTTGAGCTTGTTCTGGCGCTTCACTTCCTTGAATGCGGCGCGGAAGCCCTCATCCTCGGCATACGGCTCCAGATCGCGCAGGCGCTGCAGGGCGGTAATCCATTTCTGCTCGTCGATGGTGTGGCTGATCAGGTCGGTCAGTCCGGGATTGGCCTTCATCAGCCAGCGGCGCGGAGCTACACCGTTGGTTTTGTTGTTGAATTTCTCCGGCCACATCTGGGCAAACTCAGGGACGAGTGACTCCACCAGCAGCTTGCTGTGCAGTGCCGAGACCCCATTCACTGAGTGGCTGCCGACGATCGCCAGATGCGCCATGCGCACCTGCTTCTCGTAGCCCTCCTCGATGATGGAGACCTTGCGCAGCTTCTCTTCGTCCATGAACGAGTACTGCCGCGCCTCACGCAGGAACTGGTGATTGATGCTGAAGATGATCTGCATGTGACGCGGCAGAACTTTCTCCAGTAGCGGAACGGTCCATTTTTCCAGCGCCTCGGGCAGCAGAGTGTGATTGGTGTAGGCCAGGGTGCGGGTCGTGATGTCCCAGGCGTGCTCCCAGGTCAGGTCGTTTTCCAGCAGGACGCGCATCAACTCAGCCACCGCCAGGCTGGGATGCGTGTCGTTCATCTGAATGGCGACCTTCGACGGCAGCAGGTCGAAGTTGTTATGCTGCTGGCGGAAGCGCCGCATCAGGTCGCCGATGGCGCAGGCCACCAGGAAGTACTCCTGCACCAGCCGCAGTTCCTTGCCGCTCATCACCGAGTCGGACGGGATACAGCACCCGGGAGATATTCTCAGACGCGATTTTCTGCTCGACGGCTCGAACGTAGTCGCCCCGGTTGAAGATCTCGATGTCGAAGTCCTCCGAGGAGCGCGCCGTGAACAGCCGCAGCCAATTCACCGTCTGGCCAAGGTATCCAACGATCGGCATATCGGTCGGAACGCCGAGAACGATCTTGCAATTGCTCCAGTCTTGCTTGATGTTTTGTGACGGATCTGCCTGATTATCAACACGTCCGTAGAGGGGAATGCTAATCGCCTCTTCAGGATGCTCGAGCTGAAAAGGTGTGCCGTTCGCCTTCCAGCGATCCGGTTTCTCGCGCTGGAAGCCATTCACGATTTCCTGCCGAAAGAGACCGAACTCGTAATCGATGCCGTATCCATAGCCCGGCATTCCCAGCGTAGCCAAGAGATTCCAGGAAACACGCCGCCAAACGACCCAGGCCGCCGTTACCCAAGACCAGCGTCGGCTTCGCTATCCAGGACGTCGTCCAAACTCATGCCGAATCCTGCCAGCACCTCGCGGCAGAGTTCTTCCAAACGCAGATTCGACAGGTTGTCGCCCAGCGACCGCCCCATCAGGAACTCCATGGAGAGGTAATAGAGCCGCTTGGCATCCTTGTGGCGATAGCGAGCCTCAGTCTCCATCATGCGATCCACAATGCGGTCGCGGATGGCGAGTGAGAGCGGCTTAAGGTAGTCAGCCGCCTTCAGATCCAGGGTGGGGCGAACCAGGGTATAGCGAACATGACGCAGGATGGCTTCGCGCAGGACTTCCGCCGGCCGCGCCTGAACCAGGAAGTCGGGTGTTGACATGGAGAAAGGCGATCTGTCCGGGGGCTCTTGGTCCATAGATACATGCTTCCGGCGGCGAACCGGCTTGTCCGATCCCTGTTCCCCGGGACTAATGCCCTTGCTCTCCTCTCCGGGCAAATGCGATTCGTTATCGATGGCGGCGCAACCCCTGCTTCGGCGTTTCGCTCTATTCTAGTGCAAGACTCCGCCATCGGAACATCAGACTTGCATCGGGTGCCGTTTCTATCACTTACAGGCGCGGCTCCGGCTGCTTCCCCCTGTGAGGGCCACCAACCTTGCCCTCTGCCGGGCACCGCGCCCAACAGGCCCGGCGCAAATTGGATGCCGCCTGGAGTAAGAAAACTTTCATCCCGCTTTCATTTTTCTCCCGCAGACGGAAAAACAGTATGCTGCGGCTCTGGCATCGGCGCATCGCCTTTCGCATCCCGCCAGAGAATGGCGTTCAGTTTGTCGGTGTCCGCCGCATCGGCGTGGGAGAAGTCGAGTTTGGCCGAGTCGTCGGCCCCGGGTGTGTCTTTGGTGTTGGCCCGGTAAATCAGGCCGCCGTCGCGATTGCGGTAGTCGGCCCGATAGGGAGCCTGTTGCCCAGAGCCCGTAAAGAGAGGAACCATCAAAGCCGCGTGCGCATCGTTGTTGTTCATCGGCGGCAACCCCACCAGCGCCTCCATGGTGTGAATCACATTCACCGTGGTGTAAAAGTGGCTCTCGATAAACGGTTGCTGCAAACTGCCGGGCGAATACTTGCTGATGACCAGAGCAATACTGCGATGAGCGTCGACGTGGTCTGCGCCATTCTGGGCGTCGTCCTCCAGGACGAAGATCGCGGTATCGTCCCAGTACGGACTGTTCGAGACCGCCTCCACCAGGCGCCCGACGGCGAGATCGTTATCAGCCACCGAAGCCTTGGGCATCGGCGAGCCTGCCTTGGTTCCCGCGGTGTGATCGTTCGGGAATCGCAACACGATGAACGCAGGCAACGGTTTTCCTTTTCCGGTCTTGCGCGCTTCGACAAAGCCGGAGAACTCGCGTAGGAATTCGTCGGCGCGGAACTGATCCGGATACTCCACCTTGAAGTCGGCGAAGTGTGGATCGAAGTGCCCACGCAATTCCGGTTTGGTCGCAATGTCATACGCCATCATGGGAATGGCGAACTGATAGGGGCTCTTTCCGCCGCCTAAAGCTGCGGGCAGGTTCTCGCCCGGCTTCACCTCCGGTACCGGGCAGTTAGGATGTTTGGCGCCCTGCTCCCCGGTCGATGCCGGAGTGTAGGGCTGAGCCATGTCCACACACCACCAGGTGGCGACGAATTCCCCATAGTGGCGGTAGGTCAGTCCATGCCGTGCCAGATTGCCCCACAGATAGCCAGTCTCCGGTTCATCCACGTCGGAGATGCCCTGCCCCAACGGGTCCTGGTCGCCTACGAAACCCTCGTAATCGTAGCTGCGCTCCCTGCCACGGTATCCGACCTGCCAGGTCTTCTCGTTGTAGTCGGTCGTGATGGCGGCGGTGGACCACTGGTGGCCGTCACCGGAAACCTCACCGCTGTCATAGAAATTGTCGAGGATGCCGAACTGCCGCGCCAGCGCGTGCTGGTTAGGCGTGATGTCTTCGCCATACATCACCAGCGAAGCATCGCCGTTGGCCTCCTTGATGTCGCCGAAGAGCTGATCGTACGTGCGGTTCTCCTTGATGATGTAGATCACGTGCTTGATGGGATTGGAGCCATGCTGAAATTCGATGTCGCCGATCCGGCCTTCCATCTTGTTGGTGCGCACCACCTCCGCTGTGAGCTTCTGTTTCTGCTTCTCGGCATCAGGCAGATTGACGCGAGCGATGGAGCCGTGCACCAGCGTGGGAATGTATGGATGCTCCTGCTTGGCAGAATTAAAGCGGGACGGTACCCAGTTGCCGTTTGCCGTAGTTCCCTGCCCTTTGCCGCTGGCGATGAGGAGTTCGTCGCCGTGAATTGCAAGCGCGGTGGGATACCACTCGGTCGGCAGGAAATAGCCGGCGCTGGGCTGGGCGGCGCGCAGATCGAAGACGGCCACAGCATCGGACGAGGCGTTGGCGACGTAGAGCGTGTTGCCGTCTGCCGATTGCGCCAGCGCATCAGGAAAGCTGCCGCCGTAGGTCTGCCCCGGCAAGCGGGTGTCCAGATAGCGCTCGACCGCTCCGCTCTTTGCGGCCACGACGGCGACCTCATCGCGATTGGTCAGCGTGACGTACAGATGCTTCTCATCTGGACTCAGCAGCATGGCCGTGGGATGCGAGGAGGCATCGGTCTTCTTTTCGGGCGTGCGCAGCTTGATGGTGCGAATCACTTTGCCACGCTGCAGATCGAGTTCCGCTGCGGTCGAGCCATTCCACAGCGAAATCCATCCCCGATTGCCGTCACGCGTAGCCATCGCGCCGTCGGGAAATTCGCTGGGCACCCACTTGCCGTGTCCCAGCGCGAAGCGCTGGAGAATCTTCCCATCCTTCGTATCGAGCAGCACCGCATCATCGGCCAGATTTTCCGCTACCAGTAAGGCATCGCCACCGTCGCGTTTCACAACTGCAAGCCCAGCCGGATAAGGAACCGCATAACCCTTCTCCACCCACTTCGCCTCGTACGTATACCTCGCTCCATGATGCAGAGGAACGATCGGCAGGCGGAGAAAGCGATCCGGCGTGAGCGCGCCATCGGCAAAGCGATATACCGCTATTCCGTTGCCGGTGTCACTCGGCTTCTTGCCCTCGGGGTCGGTGAGCGAAGCCATCGAGGCATACAACTCCTGGCCGTCGCTGCCCCAGGCCAGTCCGAGGAAGTAGGTCTGTGCGGCTTTGAGAGGAAGCCGCGCGTCAGGAAAGTCGCGCAGCTGATTGGTTGCCAGATCAAGCACCGCGATGGACTGATGGTAGTCTGAGTCGGCCGTACCATAGCCGTTGTTGAGGATCGCCAGGAACTTGCCATCGGGACTGAGCGCGACCGCCGTGGGAAGGCTATTGGTGCGCTGAGGTTCGCCGATCAGCGGCAGCTCCAACGACTTCGTAGTGGGGAGCTGAATTTCTTTCGGGGGCGCTTGCTGAGCGAAGCCGCCGGGTGTTGCCCCGACGAAAATAAGCACTGCGATGAAGAGAGAGCGAGTAAACATGTGTTTCGGCTCATTCGAAGGCGGGTTGTCGCCGCCCCGGACTACTCTGCATTCAGCCCAGACAGGGTTAGGGTTGTCATGACGAGCGCAGCGAGGCATCTGCTGTCCTGTGCTGCGCTCCCATTCCAGGAAACAGCAGATCCCTCGCTTCGCTCGTGATGACAGTTCCATAGTCACGATTCGAGTCCTGGAAACATTCCAGATCGGGCTCATACGCGGGACCGGTGCAAAACAAGCGCGCGTCGCTGCCCCTCGTAATGCGCCAGCACCCGTGCAACCTCCTCTTCGATCGGATCTGCACCGAAGACTTTGACATCGGCGTGAGCCGCCGTGGGGCGCACATGCTTGTGCCCCATCGGAGCCACGGTCGCAGTGTACTGCTCGAGCACCGACTCCACCGTGCGGCCACGCTCGCGAATGTCGCGTTCGGTACGTCGCGCCAGGCAAACTTCATCATTCATGTCGACATACACCTTGGTGCCCAGCAGGTCGCGCAACTCGGGCCAGTACAGGGTGAACAGTCCCTCCAGGATCAGCACCCCACCGGGCGTCATGATATGGGTCTCGCCGGTGCGCGTGTGAGTCGCGAAATCGTACGACGGCAGATCAACGGTCGCACCCTTGCGCAAGGCACCCACGTGCTCGATCAGCAACTGATGCTCGAGTGCCTCAGGCGCGTCGAAGTTGGCGATGGCTCGTTGTGCGGGCGTGAGATGTGAGAGGTCGCGATAGTAGCGATCGAGTCCCAGAATGGGTGCGTTCAACGTGGCGGCCAGATGGGTGGCGAGATAAGTCTTCCCCGCGCCTGAGGGCCCGGCGATCCCGATGAGATAGGTTTCCGCGGACATGAGCAGTCCAGTGTAACGCAGGGGCGTTGCGGTTTTGCAATGCAGGCGTCGCCATTGTCCTTGTAAGGATCGCCCGCCAATGACCACCGAATGACCGTCATCGCAGCTAATGACCGTCATTCCGCGTTGTCCTCCGTCATTCCGAGCGCAGCGTAGCGGAGTCGAGGAACCTGCTGTTTGTCGGCAGCGGCCGTAATGCCGGTGACAGCAGGTTCCTCCACGCGGGCTGAAGCCCTTGATCGGAATGACGAAGAAAGAAAGATGAATGACGAAGGAAGGAAGGAACGAACGAACGAGAGGAATCAACAAAAGAAGGAATAGCGCTGCAGTAGGTTTGACCGCACCTAGTTCGCAGAATCTGCGGCGCTCTCGATCCAGCTCTCAATCTTTGGCAATACCGCACGCAGCAAGGCCAGAAACTTGCCGCGAACCCGCTCGCCCGTCTCCATCACCTCGGCGTGGCTGAGCTTTTCTCCTGTCATGCCCGCGGCCATGTTGGTGACGCACGAGATGGCCAGCACTTCCAAGCCCATGTGACGGGCCACGATCACCTCGGGCACGGTGGACATGCCCACTAGGTCGGCTCCGATGGTCCGCAGGAAGCGAATTTCGGCTGGAGTCTCATAGCTAGGCCCGTGCATCGCCGCGTAAACACCCTCGTAGATGCCGCCACCCAGGCGCTCCGCCTGGTCCAGCGCGAAGCTACGGAACTCGGCATTGTAAGCATCAGTCATGTCGGGAAACCGCGGTCCAAAGCGATCGTCATTGGGACCGATGAGCGGACTGCTGCCCTGCAGATTGATATGATCGCGCAGCACCACCAGTGCGCCGCGATCGTATTGGGCGTTGATCCCACCCGCGGCGTTCGTAAGCACGATCGCCTTCACGCCCATGCGTCCGAAGACGCGCACCGGAAACCCGACCTGCTGCAGTGTGTAGCCTTCGTAGAAATGGGCGCGCCCCTGCATCACGGCGACGGCAATTCCGTCGACGGTACCAATTACCAGCCTGCCGGCATGGCCAATCGCTGTGCTCTGGGGAAAGAATGGAATGTCAGCGTAGGGGATGCGGACGGCGTCGCGCAACTCGTCGGCGAACCCGCCCAGCCCGGAGCCCAGCACCAGCGCCATACGTGGCCTCAGCGCAGTGCGGGCGAGAATGAATTGCGCCGCCTGTTCGGCGCGCGAGAAATCGTCGGGGATGGGGTTGGACAACTCAGTCAAGATTCGTTCCGGAGATCGCGATAGTGCGACCTCGACAAAGGCTTCTTCGATTCGTCATTCTGACCAAGGGCACAAGCCTTCTCCGATTCGTCATTCCGACCAAGGGCACAAGCTCTCTTCGATTCGTCATTCCGACCGAGGGCACAAGCCTTCTCCGATTCGTCATTCCGACCAAGGGCACAAGCCTTCCCCGATTCGTCATTCCGACCAAGGGCTTCAGCCCGCGTGGAGGAACCTGCTTTTCGCCGGCAGTGCCCCAGCTCCCGACAAGCAGCAGGTTCCTCGACTCCCCCTCGCTTGCGCTCGGGCTCCCTCGGAATGACGATTCAGAGGGATTCCGTCTGGATCACGCCGCCAAGTTCTCTCTAGATCACGCCGCCAAGCTCCCATCGCAAGCTCACTGCCCAATCTCTTCCAGGTATTTCTCCACCTCGAGCGCAGCCATGCAACCGGTGCCGGCGGCGGTCACCGCCTGGCGATAGTGGCGGTCGGCCACGTCTCCGCTGACGAACACACCCGGCACTTTTGTACAGACATATCCCTGCGGAACAATGTAGCCCTCCCCGTCGCGATCAAGCTGGCTACCTACGAAGCCAGCGTTGGGCGTGTGTCCGATGCCCAGGAACATAGCGCTGGTTGGAAGATCCCATTGTTCGCCGGTCTTCAGATTGCGCAACCGCAGGCCGGTGACTTCCTTCTGATTGACGTCATATACATCGTCGACCACAGTGTCGGTCAGGAACGCAATCTTGTCGTGCGCGCGAGCTCGGTCAAGCATGATCTTGGACGCCCGGAACTCGCCACGCCGATGGATCAGCGTAACCTTGGTAGCGAAGCGGGTGAGGAATAGCGCCTCTTCCATCGCAGAGTCGCCGCCGCCGATGACGGCAATCTCCTTTCCCGAGAAGAAGAAGCCATCGCAAGTGGCGCACGACGAAACCCCGTGTCCGATAAGCGCCTGTTCGTTGGGCAGCCCAAGCCACCTGGCCGACGCGCCGCTGGCGATGATCAGCGACTCTGCCAACAGGTTCTCGCGGCCGAGGCTGATCTCGATTGGCTTCTTGCCCAGGCCGTCCTTCTTCTGGCTCAGATCGACCTTGACCACATGACCGGTTTGGAACTCGGCGCCGAAGCGCGCTGCCTGCTTGCGCATGTTCTCGATGAGATCCGGCCCCTGAATACCCTCGGGGAAGCCGGGAAAGTTCTCCACCAGGGTGGTGAGCGCGAGCTGACCGCCGGGCTCGTGCCCCTCGATGACTAGCGGTTTGAGATTGGCGCGAGCCGCATACAGGGCGGCGGTGAGTCCCGAACAGCCGGAACCGATGACCACAACTTTGCGAACGTTATCTGGCATAGGAAGTGAAATAGATTCTCGTACGCGCCGGAAGATGCAAACCCGTCAGAAGCCGTAGTGGTGCGGAGTCAGTTGTTCGGCGACGCCTCTCGGATTCTAGCAACCTGCAGCAATTTGCCCAAATTCGCGGCGACGCTGTCGTCAAGAGCGGCGTTCCTTCCCCGCTGCCAGAGCGGAAGCGCTGCATGACACCCAGGCAGTAGAATTGGGGGATGGCAAAGCTCAGTCTCGTATACGGAATGCGCCTGCTGCCTGCCGATGACATCGTCGACTTGCAGCCGGGGACGATCAAGCTGAAAAACGGCCGCGAGGCGCATGTCACGCTGCATGTGCTGGAGGGCTCGAAGGACGAGATCGAACAGCAGCTGCGCACCAGCGTGAACGCCTTCTTCGATCTCTATCCTGAAATATGAGCCGCGGTTCGACCAACTTTGGCGGAGTCGCCGTCGCAGCGCCGAGATGGCCCGTCGGGTCCTGCTTCATCCGTCCCAGCTATAATCCCGTGAGAAACGAAACCATCGCCCGGTCCATAATTTCGTGCTGAAGCTGCCATCTTCGATTGAAGCGAAAGCGCTGCTGCGCCGCACGCTGCGGCCTCGCACCAAGCTGGGGAAAACCACGCTCTGGTTTGGCGCGCTCACCGCCATCCTGGAACTGCTACGGCTGATCACGCGCTCGCCCAACGGCTCGATGCTGAGCGGCTGGACCAGCTTTCTCTCCTTCGTCTTCCTCGTCTGCGCGCTCTTAATGCTGCTGCGGTGGACACGTCTGCGACTGATGTGGCGGCTGCGCAACCGGCTTATCGTCACCTACATTTTTATCGGCGTCATTCCCATGCTGCTGCTAGTCCTGATGTTCGGGCTGGCTGCTTATCTGTTTGCCGGACAGTTTGCCACCTACATCGCGATCGAGAACTTGCGCTCTGAGCTGCAGCATCTGGAGACGTCGAACATCGCGCTGGCTGCGCAGTTTCGTCACCTTGGGCAGGACAATCAGCTGAATCCTCAGATCGCCACCGAGATTGCGCGCGCCTCGGAAGAAAACTTTCTGGGCCGAACCGTGAGCGTCTGGGAAGACGATAAGAGTTTCGTCATTCCCGCTGAAGCCAATGGCGTCAAGCTCGTACCCTACGGGGCCAACGATAAGGTGTCGGGCAACTACTCCGGATTTGTGGTGGATCGCAACCGGCTGCATCTACGGGCTGTACGGCATCTGCCGCAGGGGGATATTCACCTTACCGTAATTTCGGATGTCCCGATCACCTCGGCCTTGTTACGCAGGACGGCCGCCATGCTCGGTTCGCTTACCTTGCTGCCTCCGCGACCGGTCGAAGAGGAGAAGCCGGCGCCACCCTCGGGCGGCAAGTCGCAGCCGGCGCCCAGTTCCGGGTCGCAGAAAAAATCAGAAAAAGCGCCTGGCTACACGATCAATTTCGGACCCGAAAAGAAATCGCAGTCCGAGATCAACCTTACCGGTGAGAACGCCAAGGATGTTCGCCAGAAGGTGTCGGCCGGCGAGGTTCCCCCGGCGCAGGGCCGCCTCGACACTGAGCTGCTTTTTGGAACTCTTTTTCCTGTCTTGGACTGGGATTCGGGCAAGTCGCAAAGCGCGGGTATCGCGGTCACTACCAGGCCGTCTGTATTGTACGGGGCTCTCTTCGATACCCTGGGCGACAAGGCCGGAATCTACATCGACATGCTGAAGGGGATTGCCATCTTCTTCGCCGTCATTGAGCTGGTGGCGTTGATCATCGGCGTACGCCTCACCCGCACCGTAACCAAATCTGTTGCTGACCTCTACTCCGCGACGGAATACGTCAACCGCGGCGATCTCAGCCACCGCATACGGGTTCAGGCGCACGATCAGATGGCCGCGCTCGAAGGGTCCTTCAACTCCATGATGCAGTCGTTGGCCCGGCTCATCGCCGAGCAGAAGGAGAAGCAGCGACTGGAGGGCGAACTGGCCATCGCCCACGAGGTGCAGGCCCTGCTTTTCCCGCTGGAACTGACTGACCTGAGTACGCTCGAGGTGCACGGCGTCTGCCGTCCGGCGCGTACGGTCAGTGGCGATTACTACGACTTTATACCGCTGCGTGGCGAGAAGATGGTTCTGGCCCTCGGCGACATCAGTGGCAAAGGAATTTCCGCCGCCCTGCTCATGGCTACGGTTCATGCTTTTGTCCGCGCCTATTCTCTGGAGCCCGAACTGGCTCTCGCTGGAATGGCTCTGGAAGCCGGTGGCGGCAGCCATGGCAGTCCCACGATGTATTACCGGGAGAACAATTCCGGCACCGCCCTGGCGCCGGGAACACTGATGTCTACGTTGAACTATCAGCTCTTCCGCAGCACTCCCACGGAAAAGTACGCCACTATGTTCCTGGGCTGTTATGACGCCCGCTCGCGTAACCTGACCTATGCCAATGGCGGACACCTGCCACCTATGCTCTTCGGCGCCGACGGCGAGGTACAAAGGCTCGACCCGTCCGGCACGGTGGTTGGACTATTCGACGGAATGACTTACGACGAGCGCACAATTCGTATGCACCCGGGCGACATCTTTGTCGGCTTCAGCGACGGGATCACAGAGCCGGAAAATGAATTCGGTGAATTTGGCGAAGACCGTCTGATCGATCTGGTACGGCAACACCGGGACCAACCCCTGGCGCGCATCAGCGATATAGTGACCAACGCCGTGACCGATTGGATTGGCGGCGGCGAACAGCCCGACGATGTAACCATCGTTCTGGCCCGCGCCCGATGACACAGCGGCCGGCTATGTCTACTGTGAATAGGCAGACCTCACGGGACTCAGTCAACGAGACCTCCCTGCAGCAGGACAATCCTCAAGCTCTGCTTTCGCTGCATCCTGCCATCTTACTGACCATATTAACCTTAGCCGGAGCTGCCCTGCGCCTATTCCGGCTCGGTAGCAAGAGCCTCTGGATGGACGAGGCCGCCTCCGTCGCTCTCGCCCGCATGCCCTGGCAACGGTACGTGTGGGTGTGGTGGTTTCAGGAAGGCAACATGACCGCCTACTATCTACTCTTGCGGTCATGGCTGCATCTAGGCCAGAGCGAATTCTGGATCCGCCTGCTTTCGGTCGCCTTCGGCGTTGCCGCCATTCCGGTAATGTTCCTGCTGGCGCGCCGGCTGACCAACACCACCACCGCATTGATCGCCACGGCCTTTCTCGTCGTCAGCCCCGCGCACATCTACTACTCACAGGAAGCCCGCAGCTATAGCCTCACCATTTTTCTTGTACTGCTGATGTCGTTCTACTTTGTGCGCGCGGTGCAGCAGCACCGGCGCCGCGACTGGCTTTGGTGGGTGGGACTGGGCACGCTCGCGGTGTACTCGCATTACTTTGCGGTGCTGGTGCTGGTGGCGCAGGCGGCCTCGATGTTGCTGCTGCCTCCATCGCAAGTGCAATGGAAGCGCTTTCTCCTGGGTGGCGCGGCGATCTTCGTGCTCGCGCTGCCCGGCATTTCATTTGTATTCTTGCGGGGAGGGCGGCTCAACCTGCCGTGGGTTCCCTACCCCAGCTTTAAGGAGATTGCACACCTGGGACTGTTCCTGGCCGGCAGCGGACCGAAGTTCGCCATTTACCTGGCGTCTGTGGATCGTTGGCCTGGCCGTTGTGGTGCGCACATGGCGACGTACTGGTCGGTCCTTCGTAAGTTGGAGACGGGGTTGGATCGTTCTGTGGGCGGTTCTTCCGGTGATCATTACCATCGCGGCCTCGCAACACCGCTCGGTGTTCGCCCAGAAGTATCTGCTGATCTGCTTGCCGGCGACTATCCTGCTGGGATCATTGGGGGCCGCCACATTGCGCTGGAAACATATTGGCCTGGTGCTGGTGGTTGCGCTGTGCGCGTTCTCCATCGGCACCGATATCCGGGCTGCCTACAAACCGCGCGAGGACTGGCGTGGCGCATCCCAGGCGATTCTCTCGCACGCACAGGCGGGAGATGCGATCGTGTTTTATCCCTTCTACGCGCGGGTCGCCTTCGATTATTACCGCCAGCGATTCGGCCCGGCGGCTGCGGAGTTGCGCATGTACTCCCCGCCGTTCTATGGCTACGGCGATGACCAACAGGCTCTCGACCGAGCACTCGCCTCACCTGATTCCGGCAATATTCGTCGCGTATGGGTGGTGTTGCTTGGGCCACAGGCCACGAGCGGTGACCTCTGGCAACGGGATCCGGTCACGGCGTCGGCCCTGCAGGCACGCTTCGGCGCCCCTACCGTGCGGCAGTTCAAGGACATTGCGGTGGCGGAGTATCAGCGTTAGGGGCAAAACGGCAGACGTTTTCCCTGGCATCACTCTTCGATGCCCCGTGAGGTTCCACCTCGCGTTTAGAGCAATTTCTAAGTTGCTATAACCGCCTTGAAAGGGCGCGGCTTCAGCCGCGCCGATCCGCGCTACCAACGACTCGGCCTTTTAGGCCCTGCGGTATGCTCCCTCAGCGGCTAAAAGCCGCTCACTTCCCGCGATCTTTTCGGCACGCCTGAAAGAGGCTGCTGAAAAAGTGAAACCGCAGATCCCTCGCCGACTGAAGTCGGCTCGGGATGACAAGAATAAAGGGCTTATCGGCGCACCTAAAGGTGCGCCCTTTCAAAATCTGCCCCTTCCAAAGAGTTTTTCAGCAGCCTCTGAAGGCGTACCCTTTCAGTGCCTCCACCGGAATCGCCTTGCGGCAATTCTCGATCTGTGTTTCGGTTGGACTTCCTTTCGGCGTTAACTTCTATCCCAACTGAGAAAAAAGGGAGAAGCGCGCTTCAGCTCGCCATGGCATCAAAGATCGACGCACTTTGTACTCCAGACAATTAGTCGCGTACGCGAGTGTCTGGCCGGCCAGGTGACTAGTATGTAGCCGTGAACGTAGATAGCGAACGCTGTCATCGTCAATCATTGCGAAAGACTCCGCAGTGATCTGCGTCACATCGAAAGGGTACGAAAGTAAGAGACTTGGTGGTTACTTAAGTGCAAGAAGAGAATCCTCCGGTCGCGGTCATCGAGACAGGCTAACTCGCGGCGTCGCTCTCCGGCAGAAAGCGATAGCCCACGCCTCGAACCGTGATCAGATGTCGCGGCTTTGACGGATCTTTCTCGATGTACCGGCGCAGGCGCACGATGAAGTTGTCGATGGCGCGCGTATCGGTGTCCTCATGCAGACCCCAGACCTCTTCCAGGATCTGTTTGCGTGACACGTTCTTCCCCGCATTGCGAATGAGGTGCCGCAGCAGCTCCGCCTCCATCAGGGTGAGGCGGAAAATCTTGCCATTGGCCCGCAATTCCAGCGTGCCGAAGTCCACCTGCTTGCCCTCGAACGAGTAAACGTCGAACTCAGGAGGTGCGTGAGTGGCCGGCGGAACAAGCGGTTGTTCCCCGACGGGCTCGGTGCGCGCCCAGTCGCGGCGCCGCAGCAGGCTGCGAATTCGCGCCAGAAGAATGGCAAGATCGAACGGCTTGGGAAGGTAATCGTCCGCGCCCGAGGCGAAGCCCTTCAGCACATCCTCGGGCCGACCGCGCGCCGTCAGCATCAGCACCGGGATGTAGTGGTTGGCTTTGCGCAGTTCCGCGGCGACGGTGAAGCCATCCTTGCCGGGAAGCATTACGTCCAGCACTAGAAGATCGAAGGCAGCTTTCTGCTCCAGCAACAGGTCAAGGGCCGACTCGCCATCGCCCAACACCTCGGTGCGATAACCTTCGGCCTCCAGGTTGAACTTCAAACCTTTCGCCAGATGCTCTTCGTCTTCAACCAGCAGAATCTCGCCCATACTGTTTTCCCAAGTTAGAGCGGCAACGCTCGATTGCGACGCTGAAAATGTGCGTGAAGAAAGGAAACCGCAGATCCCTCGCGGCTAAAGCCGACTCGGGATAACAATCTCAGCAAGAGCCGTTACGGCACGCCTGAAGGCATGCCCTTTCCAAGCCGCTGGTTAACTCCTTCTGCCACGCTCAGCCGCCGTTCCTTGGCAATTGAATCGTAACCCGTGTGCCGCGGCCCGCGCCATCGCTCTCGGCGTAGGCATCGCCTCCGTGGCGGCGCGCGATAGAGCGCACGATGAACAGGCCGAGTCCACTTCCCTTCACTGGCGTGGTCGACGGGCTCAGCACCCGGTAGAAGCGCTTGAAGATGCGTTTCAATTCGCCGCGGGGAATGCCGACGCCTTTATCTTTCACGCGAATCTGCACCTGTTGCCAATCGGGGGTCACCACTTCGATCCGAATCTGCGGATTCCCCTGCGAGTACTTGACCGCGTTATCCAGCACGTTGGAGATTGCCGTGGACAGCTCTTCGCGATCGCCCAGCACGGCGAGCTTCTCGGAAGGCTGCCCTTCCTTCTCCCAGTCCATAGCCTCGGGCGGAAGGTGATGGCGGGAGCGCGCCAGGTCCAGTGTGTCCTGCACCAGCGGACCGACTTCAACCGGCATGCGCGATAGCGGCGCGTTCTTCTGCGCAGCGCGGGCGGCACGCAGAACCTGCTCCACCGTGCCCATCAGCCGCTGGGTATCCTCCAGCATCACCTGGTAGAACTCGCGGCGCTGCTGGTCATCCAGGTTGCGTTTCTCCAGCGTCTCCAGGTAGAGGCGGATGGAGGTGATGGGCGTCTTGAGCTCGTGTGTCATCGCATTGAGGAAGCTGTCCTGCTGCTCGTTGCGTCGCACCTCGCGTACCAGGAAGATGGTGTTGAGGATGACGCCGGCGATGATGAAGCCGAAGAAGATCACGCCCAGGATGAGCGGCACCACCTCGCGCCAGTTGAGAATGATCCAACTGACGTTGAGCACCGCCGCCGCCACCGCAAGACACACCCCTAGCGTGATGGCAAAGGCAATCGTTCGTTTGCGGCTGGTGATGCGCATGGGGAAAGCCGTCGGCTGTCAGCTATCGGCCGTCAGCTAAAGTCATTATGACGCGGTATGGGGAAGGATAGCACCTGGGCGCGAGAGACCAGGACGCTGCGCGCCACCCAAGGATGGGCTATACGTCCAAAAGAAAAACGGCGCTGATTGCGCCGTCTCTTTCCGTCAAAGTGGGAATTATTCTCAGTCGCCGCTGTAGGCAACCGCGCCGGCAGGTTCCGGCTTCAGTTCAGGCTCGAGCACCGGCTTGATGCGCGAAGAGCCCAGCTTGGGCAGCTTCACATCGCGGATCAGGCCGAAGAATTCCAGGGTCTTGATGCCGTAATAGTTCACATCCAGCTCGTACCAGGCCAGACCGTGGCGCGCCGACTGCGGATGCGCATGGTGATTGTTGTGCCAGCCTTCGCCGAAGCTCAGGTAGGCCACCCACCACAGGTTGCGCGAGTCGTCATCAGTGGCGAAGCGCTTCGATCCCCACATGTGGGTCGCCGAGTTCACGAACCAGGTCGAGTGCAGAAGAATTACCGTGCGCAGGAAGACCGCCCAGAAAACCCACTTCCATCCGCCAATGGCCAGCAGGGTCACGCCGAGCACTACCATCGGTACCCAATGCCACTTGCTGATCCAGAGATGGAACTTATCTTTGCGAAGATCGGGCACGTAGGCCTGCAGGTCAGTGCTGTTGTTGTGGAAGGTCTGTCCGGTAAGGATCCAGCCCATGTGGGCCCAGAATCCGCCGTCACGCGGCGAGTGCGGATCGCCCGGCTTGTCGGTCAGCTGATGATGCACACGATGCGTGGCTACCCAGAAAATCGGACCACCTTCGAGCGAGAGCGTGGCACAAACCGTCAGGAAGTACTCCAGCCATTTCGGGCACTTGTAACCGCGATGAGTGAGCAGGCGATGATAGCCCATGCCAATGCCAAGCGAGCCCGCGACCCAATATACGAAGATGCCGACGAACAGCGCGCTCCAGCTGAACATGAAGAGTGCAGCGATCGCGCCGATATGAAAGGCGACCATGAATAATGTGGTCACCACGTTTAATTTGCCTTTTTGTGTCTTGTCTTGCGCCATTTCGCTCCTGAGGTTTTCGGTTCGCAGCCCGCGGAAGTGATGTCCTGCAAGCCCACTCTCAGACTAACAAGTTCAAAGCAAAGCGTTTGTAATACTTTTGTCACCGGGGGTTGTGATCTGGGACACCATACCCTGTGAGCTTGGCGCGAGGATGCTTCTGGCTCGCTGTGGTGGCCGCCGTTTGTACCGGGGCCAGTGTTCTGTTGCACTGGTGGAGGAGGAGGCGGTCGACCGTCACCGTCACCGGCCCCTCTATCAGGACCAGTACCGACACCGGCGCCTCTATCGGCTCCAGTAACCCCCGAACCACCGTCGTGGGTCTTGCTGATGACTGCAGCCTGTGCGATTGGAGTTATTAGGGTGCGACGTTCAGCCAGATGAGATGGACCGCACAACCGACAAAGTTGGCGTCGGTTGCGGTGATGCGGGCTACTTCGCCTCTTTGTCCAGGATTTCCTTGGCTTCCTGAACGGATCTGCTTCGGCGAAGCTCATCATCGTTCTTGTTCGCTTCGAGAGCGCGGTCTTTGAAAGCCTTGACTTTGTTGTGCACGTCTGTGAACGGGTTTACGTACTTGGGATCTGCCACAGTATTTACCCCTGACCAGGATTCTACTCTCAAGCCCTGGTTAAAACTCTGAGCATCTGGGATCAATTCAAGCCGATCAGTCTTGGCTGGAAGGAACCTTCGATCCCGGCGACGGCTGGGTCGTACTCTTAAAAAGCACATCGCGCGCCTTCTCTACCGTGGCCTGATCGAAGTCTTCGGTAATCAGCAGATCGCTGCCCTGCGCTTCGATCCGCACTTTGCCCTGATTCGTGTCCCACACTTTCACCGGACAATCAGCGCTCTCTTCACCCGTAATAGAGTGGCAGGACGAAGCAGACAGCACCGCCTTCTTGTAACGCTTGGGCAGGTAGTCGCCATAGAGCTTGGCGAAGGCCATCGCCGCTTCCGGAGAATCCCAACTCGAGAAATACAGCAGGCTAACTTCGTCCTTGGGAACCGTCTTGTTATGGGCAGCGTAGTAATAGCCACCACGCCAGTGTGGATAGTATTTTTTGGGAGCGTCGTCGCCGCCGTACTGCTCGGCCAGCAGGAAAATATCAAATTCGCCCATGGCGCCGAAGTCATAGCGCTCGTAGGCCGGACCGGCGAGGGCATCGAGATCGGGAACCTTCAGCGGTGGGACCACCTGGTGCGCGAGATAGGTCTCGGGCTGCATCACCTGCCGCATATCCACCGGAGGGTCCTGCAGCATTCCGGCAAACGCAGCTTCCTTGCCTGCCTTCACCAGCACGGCCCGCACGAAATCGGTGCCGAAGGTATAGGGCATCATCAGCGACTCTTTCAGGAACATGGGCGCAGCTGCGAAGACCGGTGAGTCGCCGCTGCTGTTGTCGCCCACTCCGGCGCGCATGGCATTGACCATCTCGGGATCGGTAATAACGTTCTTGCCCAGTGGCGCCAGCGAGTAATCATAGAGCGTGATCATCGCCTGACCTTCAGTGACACACTGGCGCGCCGCCTGCTCTTCCTCCACCACTAACTCCTGCTGATCAGGCAGCGGCTTATCGTCCTTCTGACCGGCATCGGGCCAGGTCTGTAAATTGACCATTTGATCCTGCAAGGCGTGGGTGAGCTCATGCGCCAGCACCGGCTTCTGAATGTCGGGAGGCACCCAGTCCAGAAGATTGACCGTCTTGGTCTTCGGCTCGTAATAAGCGGCTACCTGCTCGCCCAGCAGACGCAGGAACTCGACGCGAAGGTTGTAGCCCGGCGGAATAAACCCGAACTTCTGCAGCACCAGCTCTTCCTGCACCAGGTGCTGCGAGTCCTTGTCATCGCGCATGCCCTTGTGAATGTACTTCTCCATCTGCTCGCGGGCGATGAGCTTGCGCTTGACCTTGTGCCGGATGGGCAGTCCGGTGTCCTGGCTGGCAAACTTCAGAATCTCGTCGACCGAGCGGAAAAGCTCCTTCGCCTCGGCCTTGCTAACCCGGGTGAACGGCTGCGTAGTCTCGGGATTCCCCTGCTGATTCTGTACCGTCGCCCCGGTGCCCGGAACTTGCGTCGTGCTGGACGAGGTTCCGCTGGATTGCTGACCAGCCGCGCAGGTATTGGTCGTAGGGCCGGCGGGCGTGACCGTTATCTCGCACGGCTTGGGATTGACAGGGACCGGCGGCTGGGGTTGCTGCGCCGGAGGCGGCGCCTGCGATGTTGCCGGAGCAGCAGGCTGCGTCTGCGTGGCCTGGCCCCAGCCTTCGTCCAGAAAAACAAACGCACAGAGAAGGAGAGCGACTACCGACGCAAGACGACGGAAAAGAATAAAGCGCAGTGACCGGCTGGTTCGCATGCAGAATCTTTAAGCATACAGGAGTAGCAGGGGGAGGGCGTCTTACACGGCGGAGAGATCACATGGTCCAAGCTATCCGCTTTTGGACAAAAGCTCGGTCGGGGTGAGCAACTTTTGATTCGTCATTTCGAGCGGAGCGCAGCGGAGTCGAGGAACCTGTTTTCCACAGGATCGCAGCCACCGCTGGCAAACACCAGCTTCCGACCCCCATGGCGTCAGCCAACTTGTCGTCCGTCATTCCGAGCGGAGCGCAGCGGAGTCGAGGAACCTGTTTTCCACAGGATCGCAGCCACCACTGGCAAACACCAGCTTCCGACCCCCATGGCGTCAGCCAACTTGTTGTCCGTCATTCCGAGCGGAGCGCAGCCACTACAACGTTCGTCATTCCGAGCGCAGCGCAGCGGAGTCGAGGAACCTGCTTTCTCCAGTATTGCGGACACTGTCAGGAAACAGCAGGTTACTCGACTGCGCACCCGCCGACCCGCCAAAGCGCGGGTCGAAAAAGGCATGCGGGCGCTTCGCTCGCAATGGCGACGAACATGCTCCCTCTTCATAGGGCTACAGCACGCATGTTGCGAGAACATTTGCCCCCCGACCAGCGGAGTCCACCACTTCTTATTCATCATTCCGGCGCGGCCCTGTAAGCCTATTTCATTTCGTCATTCCGACCGGAGGGCGTAAGCCCGAAGTGGAGGAACCTGCTGTTCTCTCTGCGAAGTGATTCGCATCACTGCGCCCAGCGCACTCGGCATCACATGCTAATTGAAAATGTCTTACGAACAGCGAACCGCATATGTCTACATCATGGCGAGCAAATCACGCGTGATTTACATTGGCGTTACCAGTGATTTGGGGCTGCGCGTCCGGCAGCACAAGGTGGGCAAATACGACGGCTTTACGGCGCGGTACAAAGTGCATCGACTTGTGTACTTTGAACAGTTTTCTTCGATTGTGCTTGCGATCAGCCGCGAATCCCAACTAAAGCGCTGGCGTCGCGAGAAGAAGGTTACCCTGATTGAGCGCATCAATCCCACGTGGGAAGACCTATCGGAGGAATGGGGAAAACCGATTGGGCCGCTGATCCGACGGGACATCACAACACCTTAGCGGCTCCCGTCGAAAAGCAGGTTCCTCGACTCCGCTTACGCTCCGCTCGGAATGACGGACGTAATATATGATGACTCTCTTGCACGCTCAACCCAGGATGGTGGAATGATTCGCACTCGCCGTTTGTTACTCGTGCCGCTGGCGCTTCTCTTATTGGCTGGAACGATCCTGGCGCAGGAGCCGGAACCCGCGCCGCAACGTACTCCCGAAGAACGCACAGCCTATCGCAAGGCCATGGAGGAGGCGGACCAGAAGATCGCCGCCGAAGTGAAGGCTCACTCGGAGCTGATGAAGAACCTGGAGTACCTGACCACCTTCATCGGGCCGAGGCTGACCGGCTCTACACAGATGCAGGCCGCCAGTGATTGGACACTCAAGCGCTTCAAAGACTACGGCGTCGATGCCCATCTCGAGACCGCCGAGATCGCGCACTCCTGGACTCGCGGCATGGAAACCGCCGAGATCACCAGTCCGATCGATCGGCGCATCGGAATTCATTCCTTTGGCTGGGGCAAAGCGACGGCGGGCGACATCTCCGGTAACGTGACTTCCGTGATTCTCGATAAGCCAGCGGACCTGGATGCATACAAAGGCAAGCTCAAGGGCGTGATCGTTCTGCTCGGCAAGCCGGCCGATCTCTCGAAAGAAGAAGCCAACCCAGACAACGCCTACGATGCAGTCATCGCGCCCGCGCGCGGTGTTCCCACCGGCAACGAGATGGGCTGGCACGAGCGTCTCCAGTTGCTGCACCAGATCGCCCAGGAGCAGCCCGCCCTGTTGCTGCTGGATAGCGGCAAGACCGATAACCTGTACACCATGGGTGGAGGCTTTGGCGGCTACAAGTCGACGGAAGTCCCCATGGCATTTCTTGCGCACGAGAACTACGACCTGATCTGGCGACTGCTGCAGGCCGGGCCGGTCACGCTGAAGGCGAATCTGCAAAACACTTTCAGCGAGAAGCCTGCGCCCGTGTCCATCACCGTAGCCGAGATCAAAGGCAGCGAACATCCTGACGAACGCGTCATCATCGGCGGCCATCTGGATTCATGGGACCTGGGACAGGGCGCCCTGGATAACGGCACCGGCGCCATGGCAACGCTTGAGGCCGCGCGCACGCTGCATGCCCTGGGCTGGAAGCCGAAGCGCACCATCACCTTCATCCTGTTTACCGGCGAAGAGCAAGGCGGGATCGGCGCCGACACATTCCTCAAAAATCACGAATCGGAAATTCCCAAGATGGACGCTGTCCTGATTCACGACACGGGCACTGGCAAGGTGTTTACCATCTCGCTCGACGGGCTGTGGGAGACGGCGCCGCTGATGGACGAAATTTATCTGCCGTTGCAGGAGGTGTTTGATCTGCAGGCGCTCAGCACGCGATACTTCGGGGCGTCCGATCACGTGCCCTTCCTGAACAAAGGCGTTCCCGGCTACTTCTGTGTGCAGGAACCCGACCACTATCGCCAAGCGCATCACAGCCAGACCGACACTTTCGACAAGGTCATCCCCGACCAGATTAACGAAGGCGCAGCGTTCATCGCGGCCTGGGCGTGGAATGTTTCGGAGATGCCTGAGTCTCTGCCCCATCACGCGGCGACGAAAGATGGGATGGAGTAAATCTTCACCACGGAGACACGGAGAGCACGGAGAAATAGCTCAGTTGGTCTGGTCGGCGTGGTGTAGTCACTGATTTTGTCATTCCGACCGGAGGGCCTAAGCCCGGAGTTTTCAGCTCGTCATTCCGAGCGAAGCGCAGCGGAGTCGAGGAACCTGTTTCCCCCTACATCGCAGCCACTGCTCGCGGACAGCAGGTTGCTCGACTGCGCACCCGCCGACCCGCCAAAGTGCGGGTCGAAAGAAGCGCGCGGGTGCTTCGCTCGCAATGACGATGTAAAAAGTCGAAGTGGATCAGAACAATCCAGGCAACATCAAACCCAATTTTCTCCGTTCGCTCCGTGCCCTCTGTGGTGAAGCCTTTCACACGGCCTCGACTCTGCCGCTCTTCACGCTGCGAAAAGCTGCATCGAGCACCAACTGGTTCTTCCAGCCTTCTTCGCCGGAGATATCGAAGTCGCGGCCTGCCTCGATGGCAGCGGCGAACGCATCCACCTGATCGGCGTAGGCCTGCTGGTTTGACACCGTCGTTGTCTCCAGCACCTCGAAGGCGGCCCGTCGCTCCAGCGTAACCGGATGCTCCACATTCAGCGCGTTCAACCCTGACAGCATTCCTGCCTCGCCGCTCACCTCCAGCAGAGTCCGGTACGGAGTGCGGCCTGACACCGCGACGGTAGCAATGGTCCCGCCGGCAAATTCCAGGGTCAGCGCGGCAGATGCTTCAACGACCCAGCGCGAGTCGTAGTGCGCGCGAGCCATCACCGTACGCACTTCGTCGCCCAGCACAAAGCGCAGAGTGTCGATACAGTGCACTCCGACGTCAGCGATGGGGCCTCCGGTGGCCAATGTGGGATCGTTGATCCAGGTGCGTTCACTGGCAATCAGCGGAGCCTCGAAATCGGCACGCGCCATGACCGGACCGCCTATGCTCCGCTGCGCAAGACGCTCACGAAACCACTTCACGCTCTCCTCGAAGCGCATGACGTGCGCCACCCCCAGCATCACTCCCGCGTTGCGCGCGGCGTGCACCATCTCGCGCGCCTCGGCAGCATTCATCGCCATAGGCTTCTCGCACAGCACAGGCTTGCCATGGCGAATTGCCTCCAGCACGTCAGCGCGATGCAAGGCATCGGGCGTGGTGACAAAGACCGCATCCACGTCTGGACAGGCGCATAGTTCGGCAGTAGAGCTGAAGGCATGTGGGATCGCATAGTTCTCCGCGGACTCCCTGGCCTTTTGCGGATCACGTCGCGAAAGTGCTGTGACGGTGCAGCTTTTGGCCATGCCGAAACCGGGCATCAGCCGCTTTACCGCGTGTAGTCCAAAACCAACGATTCCGAACCGGATCATGCGCAGCTCCTTGGCGTGCTGTAAAGCTTTGTAAAGACTGCTGTCCGGAGGAAACCACACCCCGGAGCAATTCGTCTAACCAGACGTACAAGATAACCTGCCGCGGCGAATCGGGCGACCGGCGCGAGGGCGATTCGGGTGTAGGTATGCAACGCAAAGATTGTTATTGGCTAGTGATGGTGCTGGCGGCTGTCCTGGCTTTCAGCATCTGGGGACTTCCTTATTTTTCGCAACTCGGCCATCCGCTCTTGTCCATCGTGGTGTATGCATTCTTTGCCGTGATGTTTCTTTACGGACGCGCCAACCATCCCCGGCGCGACGTAAAGCTGTCGCAGATGAAGAAAGCGCCAAAATAGAGCTGCTGTGCAAGCTCCGGCTATGATGGTCGTTCGCAATTTTCTGACGGGCGAGCGACCGCATTGTCTACCCAACACTCCGCAATTCGATCTTTCTTTCTCGAGGGCGATGCCGGCAGACTGGAAGCGCTGCTGAACGTCGGCTCGCCCACGGCGACCCACTCGGCGTTGGTCTGCCATCCTCACCCGCTGTTCGGCGGAACCATGCACAACAAAGTCGTCTTTCACGCCATGAAGGCGCTGCATTCGCGCGGCTTTCCTGTGCTGCGCTTCAACTTCCGCGGAACCGGGCTGAGCGAGGGCCATCACGATAACGGGCGCGGAGAGGTTCGCGACGTGCAAACCGCGCTGGCTTGGCTGAAGCAGGAGTTTGCCCTGCCGATCGTCTTCGCGGGATTTTCCTTCGGCGCCGCCACCGGGTTACGCGCCGCCTGCCCCAATCCCGATGTGCGCGCGCTGATCTCGCTGGGAACTCCCATCGACGCTGAAGGCAGGCTCTACGATTATGGATTCCTGCAGGAGTGTGCCAAGCCCAAGCTGTTCCTCAGCGGCGACCACGATGAGTTCGGTCCGCACGATGCGCTTGAAGAGGCCGTAGCACTTGCCGCCGAACCGAAAGAGCTGGTGTTCATTCCCGGCGACCACTACTTTGCCGGGCACCTGAACGAAATGCGCATGACCATCGAAAGCTGGCTGCAGGAGCAGGGTTTGTAAAGGCGAATTACCCGCAAGACCCTGGTAGCTGAGACCCGCCTCATCGAATGGCATTCCGAGGGACGGCATTCCGAGCGGAGCGCGGCCACTCCCACGTTCGTCATTCCGAGCGCAGCGCAGCCACTCCCAACGTTCGTCATTCCGAGCGCAGCGCAGCGGAGTCGAGGAACCTGCTGTCGCCGGCATTGCGGCCACTGCTCGCGACAGCAGGTTGCTCGACTGCGCACCCGCCGACCCGCCAAAGCGCGGGTCGAAAGAAGCAAGCGGGTGCTGTGCTCGCAATGACGACAATTTTGTTTCCTCTCTCCAGTTTCATGGCGCACCCGGGTATTTTGCGACACCGCTTATAATCTCCCCGAATGTCCGGCCCCGACCACCCAGTCGACATAGGCTCCGCGTACGAACAATTCCGCGAGATGCGCGCACAGGCACGCGCCATCTTCGATCATGCTTTAAGCGAGTGCAGCATCCCTCGGGCCTTTTCCCGCCACATTCAGTACGACGGTAGCGCGCTGCGGCTGGACGACACCATCCACGATCTCGCATCGTTTGCGCGCACTCTTGTCATCTCCATCGGCAAAGCCGGACACACCATGGCCGAGGCGCTTGCGGGCATCGTTAGAGCTGGTCTCACAGGAATCGTCGCTGCTCCTGACCCGCCCGATCATCCAGTTCACGGCTTCCGCTATTTCTGTGGCGGCCATCCTCTTCCCAATCAGGAGTCTTTGCGGGCGGCCGATGCCATCCTTGATCTGCTGCGAACCTCATCGCCGTCCACGCTGGTGATCTACTGCATCAGCGGCGGCGCCTCGGCCATTGCGGAAAAACCGATCCGCGAGGACATTTCCCTCCCCGAGGTCGTTGAGACCTATCAGGCCCTGGTGCACTCCGGTGCGCCCATCGCGGAGATCAACGCCATCCGCAAGCATCTGTCGGCGCTAAAGGGTGGACGCCTGGCGAAGGCCGCATATCCTGCGGTTCAGGCGTCGATTCTGGTTTCCGATGTGCCGGACCGCTCGCTGGACGCCCTTGCCTCGGGCCCCACCATGCCGGACAGCACGACCGTCGCCGACTGTCATGCGATTGCCGCGCAATACGGTCTCCTTCAGCGCTTTCCGCCTGCAGTCCGCGTGCTGTTCGATGAAAGGCACCTGCAGGAGACACCCAAACCCGGCGACCCGGCCTTCGAACACTCGCGCTTTTACACGGTGCTGTCGAACACGACAGCGCAGCAGGCCGCTATGGAGTGCGCGGCGTCGGCTGGTTTCGCGGTTGAGATCGACGACTCATGCGATGACTGGGACTATCGGCGGGCCGCCGATCATCTCCTTGATCATTTGCGCGAACTACGTCGCAACCGGCCGCGCGTCTGCCTGATCTCCGGCGGCGAAGTCACGGTCAAGGTCGGCGACAGCTCCGGCATTGGAGGACGCAACCAGCAGTTCGTACTCTACTGCTGCACAGAAGATAGCGGGCGAGCCCATCACTGTGTTGAGCGCCGGCACCGACGGCATCGATGGAAACAGTCCGGCAGCCGGCGCAGTTGTGGACGGAACGACGCTGGAGCGCGCTGCTCAAAAGGGCCTGGACGTCTCGGAGGCTCTGGCGGAATTCAATGGATTCCCGCTGCTCACGGTGTTAGACGACGCGATCATGACTGGCCCGACCGGCAACAATGTAAGGGACCTGAGAATCCTGCTCGCCTGACGGCTCTGATCAGTTATCTATTGTCAATTCGTGCTATACCATTGACAGTTAGATATTACTCCGCTATTAATGTGTCTCTTTTAACTCCCGAGGCCAAATATGAACCAAGAAGAACCCCATGCCACAACGGTGGTGTGCGTCGGCGGCAGGCCAGAGACGGTACGCGGGGTCTGCGCCCGCGTAAGGAAATCGGGCTATCGCGCCATTGGCGTCATCACCGAAGTGAACCCTGCTTGCACGCTCCCGCTGCTGTCCAAGCTGTCACCGGACGCAATCATCCTCTCCAACGACCTTCCCAACTCCGATGGGAGAGTCTTCTCTGAATCCGTGCAGCGTATGCATCCCGACGTCCGCATTCTGTTGCTGGCAGAAGACCACGACCCCGCCGCGTCGGTTTCCAGCGTTAACTCAGGGAGCATCATGGACCGCAATACTGATATCGCCGCGAAGCTCTCGGCTCTGTTCAAGGCCCACGCCTAAGCTCGCCTTCGTTCTCTTCTCGCACGCACTGAGCAACTGCGCTCGGAACTTCATCGTCCTCATCACTGCGGGCTCACTTCTGCTGTGAGCCAATCGAGATAAGTCTTGCTTCCTCCAGGAATCGTGATTTCTATCAACTCCGGTAGTTCGTACGGATGCAAGTCCTGCAAGGCCGACGCCAGCTCCGCCGTCCGCTGTTGAGTGGTCTTAATGAAAAGCAGATATTCCTCCTGGCTCTCGACCTTTCCTTTCCAGCGATAGACCGAAGTAATTGGGCCGATGATATTGACGCAGGCGGCAAGGCGCCGCTCGACGAAATGGGTTGCCAGTTGCCCGGCATGTTCTCTCGAGCCCACGGTTGTCAGCATGATTCGCGCATCGGTCATTGGACACCTCGTGCAACTGCTTTCGTGCGACTGTAGCACGTCCGCTGCACGCACTTTCTCTTCGTCCTTCCGGCCAAAGGCATGAGCCCAATTCATTTCTTGCTCATGGAGTGGTTGTCCAGGACCATTCAACTCCCTTCCATTTCGTCTGCCGCCGAAAAACGGAGCAACCGCCAAGCCGTTGATGCCACCCACGACTACGACGCAGTCAAATCTTTCGCCGCTGTCGATGGCATCGAGCGGCTTGCCGCCGTAAATACCATCCCGAATCTCGTGGCCCGCCATCATGACTTCGAAGATATTTCCATTCGAATCTCCTTAGTCGCCCACGCCCCCGCATCCTGTCCATTCGTCCCTCACTGCCAGCAACTCGGCCGGAGAAGCACCGCCCATCCGCAGGCCGCCGGAGGCGAGCAACGTCGCGCCAAGGAAATCGCGACGCAAGATCGGACGGTCCATACCCAACGCGAAGTCGTGATTTTCATCCGGTTTCGAAGACATATGGGAACTTTTCAATTTCTGGACCGCAATAGCTTACAGACATCCCGCGAAACGATTGATCCGCAGGCTGTTCACAAACAGGTTTTGGCAAACCATTTTTGCGACAAAACTTTACTCTCGCGTTACCAGACTTAACCGTCAGTCGCGGGGGATCCGGGTTTCAATGATCGACAGATGAACTGTCAGACAAGTTTAGGAGAATGCGAGATATGAGAACAAAATTTGTAGCCGTCGCGGTAGCTCTACTGGCACTTATGCTGTGCGGCACGGCGATGCTGTCCTATGCCCAAGGTCCGGAAGGCGGCCCCGGCGGACATGGCTTCGGTGGGCCAGGTCATGCCGGTCCTGGTTTCATGATGCGTGAACTGAACCTCACAGACGCACAAAGGCAACAGGTAAAAGCGCTGATGAAGACACAGCGCGCATCCATGCAGACGGTTGGCCAGCAGCTTGCCCAGATTCGCATTGGCATGTTGCAGGCCACTGCCAACGGAGCCTACGACCAGGCGAAGATACAGACCCTCGCCGCCCAGCAGGCCCAACTGCAAGCGCAGATGACCGTGCAGCGCGAGGCCCTGCAGCATCAGATCTATACCCAGATTCTGACGCCCGAGCAGCGCACCAAGGCCGATCAACTTCGCGCAGATGAGATCAACCGGATCAATCAGCACATTCAGAAGATGTCCCAACCGCCAGCCGAACCTCCGGCGGAGTAGCTGACGGAGGTGTGTCGTAGAAGGGAGCGGCGCTCGCTGCTCCCTTTTTCAATGCATCATCGCGGCGGCGCCCTTCTTCGCCCTTGGCTTGCGGAGCAGGAAGAGGAATGGAAACATCGCTACGAAGATAATCGCCAGGAAGAGGAATGTGTCGTTGTACGAGAGCATCGCGGCCTGGCGTTGCACCATTCCCCACATCGCTTCGTACGCCTGCTGGGTTGCGGTCGCGGCGCTCGCCCCTTGCCCCATGAAGTACGCCTTCAGTCCCTGGAACATCTGACGGGCAGCCGGGTTCTCGGGATAGACGTGCGAGCTGAGCCGATTGATATGCGCCTGTTGCGCGCGGAACTGCACCGTCGTGACCATCGAAATCCCGATACTGGCTCCGATATTACGCATCAGGTTGAAAATGCTGGTGGCGTTCCCCATTCGCTCATTGGGTATAGGGTTGTTGGTAATGGTGGTCAGAGGTACGAAGATAAAGCCTAAGGCGGCGCCCTGCAGCATAAGCGGCCAAACGAAATCCCAGTAACCGACGTTTAAGCTGAACCGTGACAACTCCCACATTGCGTAGGCCGATACCACCAGGCCAATGGCCAACAGCTTACGGTGGTCAACCTTCCCTGTCAGTCGGCCGACGAAGGGCATGATCAGGAACGACGCCAGCCCGCGAGGCAGGTTGGTGACGCCCGCGTGCGTAGCTGTGTAACCGAGCAGCACCTGCATAAATAACGGAAGCAGCACTGTGCTGCCGTACAGCACGAAGCCGATCAGCGTCATCAGAAACGTGCCCACGGCAAAGGATCGATATTTGAACACCCCCAGGTCGATGACTGGATGCTTGGCCTTCAACTCGCGAATCACCAGCGCGGCTAGTCCAGTGATTGCCAGCACCGCCAGAGTCACGATGAAGTGAGAGCCGAACCAGTCGTCCTCCTGACCTTTGTCGAGCATGATCTGCAGACTGCCGATTCCGAGGGCAAGCAATCCGATTCCCCAGAAGTCGATACCGGTCTTCTGACGCCGCAAATATGGAGGATCGTAGATGAAGAGCTGGGTCAGGAGGAGTGCAACGACTCCGATGGGAACGTTGATATAGAACACCCATCGCCAACTGTAATTATCGGTAAGCCACCCTCCCGCAACCGGGCCAAGCATAGGAGCGACCACGATTCCCAGCGCCCAGAAAGCCATCGCCTGACCGCGCTTCTCGGGCGGAAACGATTCCATCAGTATTGCCTGCGATAGCGGTTGCAGACCGCCGCCGCAGGCGCCCTGGATGACGCGGCAGACAATGAGGAATGATAGAGACGGCGCCAGTCCGCATAGAAAAGAGGCGGCTGTAAAGCCGGTGACCGAGAGCAGTAGCAGACGCTTGCGGCCGAAGCGGCCCGCCAGCCAGCCCGTCATAGGCAGAATGATTGCGTTCGCCACCAGGTAGGAAGTCAGCGTCCAGGTCGCTTCGTCGTTGGATGCCGACAGGCTGCCGGCAATGTGCGGCAGCGACACGTTCACCACCGTCGTATCGAGCACCTCCATGAATGTGCTCGACATGACCGCGATCGCAATGAGCCAGGGATTAATCTCAGGATGGACGGGGTTCGCGTTCTCTGCCATTACAGCCCGGGGTCTCCTCGCAAATCCGAATCCGAAAGCAATGTAATACTTCTGTCATACCAACCGCGGAAGCGGCTCACATCACAGCGATTATTCAGACACCTTCCTACCATGGATGCATGGTTTCGATATCGGGCATGCATTCAGTGGTTTCCCATCCTAAAGGAATTCAGGCGCGCGTGCTTTTGTCATCTGTTTTCGGGCCTTACGCGCGCGATGACGAGTTCGGCAGCCGCGCCATCAATCCGATGGAGCTGTACCACAACCAGGTCACTCGCGAGCAGGGCAGCTTCTCGCTGCGCATGTTCCACCGGTCGTGGGGCTTGATGATGATCCAGCGGAACATTTCTGCACCATGCACGCTACTGGACTTCCCTACCCTGAAAGCGTTTGAGCGCGAACTCACGTCGCATGAATACGACATCGTCGGCATCTCCGGCATCATCCCCAATCTGGGCAAAGTCCGTGAGATGTGCCGCAAGGTGCGCGAGCTGTCACCGAATTCCGTGATCGTGGTGGGTGGACACGTGGCGGCAATTCCCGGCGTCGAAGATATGCTGGATGCCGATCACATCGTGAAGGGCGAAGGAATCTCGTGGATGCGCGGCTACCTGGGCGAAGATCCGAAAGCCCCCATCGAGCATCCTGAGATTCTTTCCGGGTTCGGCTTCCGAGTTCTTGGCATGCGGATTCCCGACACGACTAAGGACACCGCAGCGACCATTGTTCCTTCTGTTGGCTGCCCCCTGGGCTGCAACTTCTGCACGACTTCATCCTTCTTTGGCGGCAAGGGTAAGAGCATCCACTTCTACCAATCCGGCGACGAGTTGTTCGACGTAATGGAACAGATGGAGCGCTCCCTGAAGGTGAAGTCGTTCTTCGTCATGGATGAGAATTTCCTGCTCAACCGTCCTCGTGCTCTGCAGTTGCTCAGACGCATGAAGGAGTCGGGAAAGAGTTGGGCGCTGTATGTCTTCTCCTCCGTCAACGCGATCAAAAAGTACTCAACGGACGAACTGGTCGAGCTCGGCATCTCCTGGATCTGGGTGGGACTGGAGTCGCCGAACTCGTCCTACGCCAAGTTGAAGAACTCCGACACGCGCACATTGGCGGCCGAGCTGCGCAGCCACGGCATCAAGCTGCTGGGCTCGAGCATTGTTGGCCTGGAGCATCACACGCCCGCCAACATCAAAGCGGAGCTGGATTACGCCATCTCGCATGGCACCGACTTTCATCAGTTCATGCTCTACACGCCGGTGCCGGGAACGCCGCTCCATGCGCAGATGCAGAACGAAGGCCGCATGCTGAAGGACGTCGACGTGGCCGACATTCACGGACAATACAAATTCAACTACCAGCACGCGGCCATTTCGCGCGACGAGTCCAAGATATTTCTCGACTGGGCCTTCCGCCGCGACTTCGAGCGTAACGGTCCCAGCCTGTTTCGCATTTGCGAAACCCTGTTCCAGGGATGGAAGCGCCACGGCCATCACGCCGACCCGCGCGTGCGCGCCCGCTTTGTCCACGAAGCCGGCAAGCTGCGCACCACCTACAACGCGGCGCTCTGGGCGATGGAAAAGCGACTGCGCAATACAAATCCGCTGATCGCCGGCAAAATTCGCAACCTGCGTCGCGAGATTGAAGCTGAGTTCGGAAGCGCCACCAAACTGCTTCGCATGGCGCTAGGCCCGGTATTGTTCTGGACCTCGAAGCGCGAAGATCGGCGTCTCGCCAAAGGCGCGACCTACGAACCGAAGACATTCCTGGAACGGCGCAACTGGACGGCCACAGCCACAGCTTCAACGGCAACCCGCTCTGCCAGACCCGAAACGTGCGAGGCGCGTCTGCCGGCAACCGCTGCTGCCATGGTTGCCATAGACAATCTGGCGCAAACGGCGTCAGGCGACTAACACCACCTCGTAGCACCCGGCTCAGTACACCTGATAGCCCGGCGGAGGCGACCGAAAATCGGGCTTGCGCGCCATCAGCAGAAGGGCGCCGATGCGCTTGAAGTCGCGCAACTCATCGGCATTCTTGAACCATTTGCCGCTGTACTCAACGGGCGTCGGCGTCAGATCGGGAACGCGCACCGCCTGCACATCCTCAAATGTATGTGCGTTGAGCAGGTCAACGTATTCCAGCTCTGACCGTGCCTGCACCGGGACTTTCAGCTCGTCCACCCAGCGCAGTGAGTAGTGATTGTCTTTGTATAGATTGATCAGGATGTAGAGTTCACCTTTGGGCGCCATCACGCGGAACAGCTCGGCCAGCGCGCGTTCCTGGTCGGGGTAGTAATAGAAGGACTCGACCGACAGCACCTTGGTGAAGAAATTCTCGTCCCACGGAATCTCCTCGGCCGAGCCAACCACGAACATCACGTTCTCGTGGTCTTTCGAGGCGGCACGCGCCCGGCGAATCATCTCATCCGAGACGTCGACCCCAATCACCTGACCGGGCTGATGCTCGCTGGCAACTGCGGGCGCGATCAGGCGAGTCGCCCAGCCCGCACCGCACCCAAGGTCGAGCACCCTGTCGCCCGGCGTCAGATTCATCAGCGCGAGCGTCTGCTGGGTAATGCTGATGTGATGGTTCTCCATCTCCTCGCCGCGGCCCTGTTCGGCCCATTCGTTGAATTCCTGGCGTAGCCGTTCATCGGCGTTGGCGGTCTTTCGGTCAAGCATCGTCTCTCCTCGCGAATCTTCCTCTCCGTATGCTACAGTCACCGCAACTCATGGCTCAAACTCCGGAACCTCCTACTAACGGCAAGGCCAAGTCAGCAGCTTTGCTCTATTGTCCCAACTGCGCCCACGAGGTTCCCGATCCGCTCACTTGCGGCGACTGCTCCGCCGTGATCTGCCGGGTCTGCGGCACTCCGCTGGAAGTGGCGGACGATCTGGGCATGGGCTAATCGGTGGCAGAGCTCACGACAACTCGGACCGAATCCGCTAAGCATGCACCCACGCTGGTCCGCGGGCTGTCGCTGACCGACTCGGTCATGCTGCTGGTGGGCGGCATCATCGGCTCGGGCATCTTTCTTACTGCCGGACAAATCGCCACCGCGGTGCGCACGCCGCTCTTCTTTCTCGGCGTGTGGCTGGCCGGCGGACTGATCTCGCTGCTGGCCTGCTTCGCCTTCGCCGAGATGGGCGCGATGTTTCCCGAAGCCGGCGGACAATACGTCTTTCTGCGTGAAGCCTACGGCGAATTCCCGGCCTTTCTTTACGGCTGGATGATCTTCACCGTCGGGCAGAGTGGAACCATCGCTGCACTGGCCGTCGGATTTGCCGAATACTTCGGCGCAATTCTTCCCGTCGCTTCCGCACATCTTCCCGTGGCAACCTTCTTCGGATGGACGCTGACGCGCGGCCATCTGGTTGCCGTTGCTTCCATCGTATTGCTCACCGCGATCAACGTCGTGGGACTGAAGCGCGGATCGGCGCTGATCAACGTCGCAACCTGGGCCAAGTTTGCGGCCATCGGCCTCTTCGTTCTGCTGGGACTGGCGATCGGTCACGGCTCCTGGTCGAACTACTCGGTCAGTCTGCCGCTCGATCAACCGCCCTCGCTGTCACACGTGATCTCAGGCTTCGGCGTCGCGCTGATCGCGGTGTTCTGGGCGTTCGACGGATGGGTTTACATCACCTGGGTTGCGGGCGAAGTAAAAAATCCGCAGAAAGTCTTGCCGCGTGCCATGGTGCTGGGCGTGCTGCTGGTGGGCGTGATCTATCTCACGGTCAGCGCCGTGTACCTGTATGCATTGCCGATCACGCGCGTCGCGCAGGAAACCACAATCGCGCAGGCAGCGGCGGTGAGCCTGTTCTCGTCGAGCGCCGGGCGCTGGCTGGGCGCGATGATCGCGCTCTCCTGCTTCGGAGCGATGTCGTGCGCCATCCTGAGCAGCGCACGCGTCTCGTACGCAATGGCTCGCGACGGAGCGTTCTTCCACGCCATGGGGCGCGTGCATCCCAAGTACCGCACTCCAGCGATCAGCCTGATCTCGCTCAGCGTGTGGTCGGCGGTGCTGGCGCTGAGCGGCAGCTACGACCAGCTCTATACCTACGTCATGTTCATGATGGTGCTTTCCTACGTCGCCGCCGTCGCCGGACTGTTTGTGCTGCGGCGAACCCAACCCGATAAGCCGCGTCCGTATCGCTGCACTGGCTATCCCTGGCTTCCGGCGTTGTATGTGTTGATCGCGGGAGCGTGGGCGCTGAACTCGGTTGTCACCCGCCCCAAAGAGACGTTGATCGGCATCGGAATCGTCTTCCTGGGAGCGCCCTTCTACTGGTTCTGGCGGCGGCAGTTGAAGAAGCATCCGGGCGAGCTGCGCGAATTCGAGTGAACCGCTGTCTTGACCGCCTTCGGGGTGTGATATATCATGATATATACCAATGGGGATTGGAGGCACTTCCATGACGCGGACTGCCAAATTGTTTACGAACGGCCGTAGCCAGGCCGTTCGCTTGCCGGCGGAATATCGTTTTGAAGGGGCGGAGGTCTACGTCCGTCGCGACCCTGAAACTGGCGACATCATCCTGTCACGCCGACCCGATTCCTGGCAGGATTTCTTCAACCTGATGAAGACGATTGAGGTGCCGGACGACTTCCTTGCCGAGCGCGATGAGACGCCTCCGCAAAAGCGAAAGCTATTCTGATGTCTGACCTCTACCTGCTCGACACAAATACAGCCAGCTACATCATTAAGGGGACCATTCCCCACGTGCGGCAACATTTGGTGAGGGTGCCGATGGGGAGAGTCGCGATTTCGGTGGTCACGGAAGCTGAGCTCCGATTCGGAGTAACGCGCCGCCCGGAGGCTTCACGCTTAAGAATTGCCATCGAAGAGTTCTTACTGCGCGTCGAGTCGTTGCCATGGGACTCAAAGGCGGCCGGGCAGTATGCCGAGTTGCGCGCGATGCTCGAACGAGAAGGCACCATGATCGGCAACCTGGACTTGATGATCGCCGCTCATGCGCTGGCCCTTCCCGCAATCCTGGTCACGCACGACCGCGCCTTCCGACGCGTGAGGTCTCTAAAACTTGAGGATTGGGCCAAGGGCTGAGCTCGGGTATTTCGCATCCCAAACCCAAAGGCATTCATCCAATTTGTTGGCCGTAATCGTACGTCAGGTGGAATGACATGCTGTCAAAGCTGTGGGAAGGACTCAAAGTACCGGAGCATCGTACCGCGCTGATGCTGGCCATGGGCGCCGACGCACTGCAGATTGCAGCCTTTCCGTTCTTTGCGGAAGGTGGGGTCTCGCCTCTGGATACGCTGCTCGATGTAGTGGTGGGATTTGCCCTGGTTCGCATGCTGGGCTGGCACTGGGCGTTTCTGCCGTCCCTGATCGCCGAGGTCGTACCCGGCATGGACCTGTTCCCCACCTGGACCGCCGCCGTACTCTACGTCACCCATGAGCGCATGAAGTCGGGCGAGGGAGTGGTACTGCCGCCGGACCGGCACCGGCAGCGAGACACTAGGATGCGGATAAGAACCCTGCCGCCCCTACGGGACTCGCCTTCCTTGCCCAACGGTTCCCAGCCTTAGAAAAGGCTGGGCTAAGCTCTCTTGTTTGCTGCCGGGGCGGGTGCGCGAGCGAATCATACGGTCAGGCACTACGAGACGAACTTTAGCCGGTGTGGCTCAAGTCGAAAGTCACGGCTTGGAGCTATAACTCTGCTTTCACTAATTGCTAGTTGCTAGTTGCTAATTGCTTCTTCTTCACTTCACCACGATGTTCACCAGCTTGCCCTTGACCACGATCACCTTGACAATCTCTTTGCCTTCGATGGCAGCCTTGATCTTTTCGTCGGCCAGTGCGGACTCGCGGATCTGATCTTCTTCTGCGTCGGCGGGCACGGTAATGCGGCTGCGGTTCTTGCCGTTGACCTGGAGGACGATCTCCACTTCCTCTTCTTTCGCTAATGCGGGATCGTACTGCGGCCACGGAGCGCGTAGCAGACCCGAGCTCTCGCCCAGCATCTCCCACAATTCGTGCGTGAGGTAGGGGGCGAACGGAGCCAGCATCAGCACCAGCTTGCGCTGCGCGTCTGCCAGCAGCCACAGTGGAGGCGTCTCGCCACCGCGATGGGTCGCGTCTTCAAGCGCGTACAGCTCGTTGACTAGCTCCATAATCGCGGCAATCGAGGTGTTGAAGTGCCAGCGTCCACCGAAGTCTTCGGTCACGCGCTTCACTGTCTGGTGCAGCTTGCGCTGGACACGACGCGCTCCCGGCGACAGTTCTCCGCCAGCCCGACTTGACCAGGCTGGATCGTCCGGACGGGCATTACGAACGACGTAGCGATAGACCCGTGACAGGAAGCGGCTGATGCCTTCGACACCCAGGTCCTGCCAATCAAGATCGCGGTCGGGAGGCGCGGCAAACAGCGTGTACATGCGGGTCGAGTCGGCGCCATAGCGCTCGACCATGTCGTCGGGCGAGACCACGTTGCCCAGGCTCTTCGACATCTTTGCGCCGCCCTTGATCACCATGCCCTGGGTGAATAGCCGCTGCGCCGGCTCGGAGTTCTTCACTATGCCGAGGTCGCGCATCATCTTTGTCCAGAAGCGCGAATAGATCAGGTGCAGGATGGCATGCTCGACGCCGCCGATGTACTGATCAATCGGAAACCAGTAGGCAACCGTATCGGTGTCGAGCGGTTTGGTGTCGAGCCGCGGATCGGTGTAGCGGTAGAAGTACCAGGACGAATCGACGAAGGTGTCCATGGTATCGGTCTCGCGGCGCGCCGTGCCTCCGCACTTTGGGCACTTCACGTTCACGAATTCCGGCACATGGGTCAGCGGCGAACCACCAGTCAGCGTGATGTCCACGTTGTCGGGCAGAATCACCGGCAGCTGGTCTTCGGGTACCGGCACGATACCGCACTTCTCGCAGTAGATCATGGGGATCGGCGTGCCCCAGTAGCGCTGGCGACTGATGCCCCAATCCTTCAGGCGGAAGGTGACGGTCGCTTTGCCGAAGCCGTGATCTTCGGCGTACTTTGACATCTTGACGATCGCTTCCTGACAGGGCAATCCGCTGAACTCGCCGGAGTTGATCACCAGGCTGTTCTCATCGGTGAAAGGCAGCACCGGTTCATCAGGCTGGCCCTCAGGCGGCGGGTCCTGTTCGCGACGCGGCAAAATGACCACGCGGATGTCAAGATCGTATTTCTTGGCGAACTCGTAGTCGCGTTCATCGTGCGCCGGCACCGACATGATCGCGCCAGTGCCGTAGTCCATCAGAACGTAGTTGGCCACCCAGATGGGCACCTTCTCGTTGTTGAACGGATTGAGTGCGTAGCGATCGGTGAAGACGCCGTGCTTCTCGATTGCGCCGATGTCGCCAACCTCTTTCGCCTTGCGCTGTTCGGCGATGAGGTCTTCCACCTTGGAGAGCAGGTGTGGATCATTGGCAATCAAATCGGTCACCACGGGATGCTGCGGCGCCAACTGCAAGGACGTCGCGCCGTAAATCGTGTCCACGCGCGTCGTGAAAACGGTAGTCTTGTCGCCAGCGGGGCCGGCGGCTCCATCGAGCGTGAAGTCAACCAGCGTACCTTCGCTGCGGCCAATCCAGTTGCGCTGCATGGTGCGGACTTTTTCCGGCCATCCATCCAGAGTGTCCAGGTCGCGCAACAGTTCGTCGGCGTAATCGGTGATGCGCAGGAACCACTGCTCCAGCTCCCGCTGCTCGACCAGCGTAGTCTCGTGGCGCCAGCAGCACCCGTTGACCACCTGCTCGTTAGCCAGCACGGTGGCGCATTCAGGGCACCAGTTCACCCGGCTCTTCTTGCGATAGGCCAGGCCCTTCTCAAACAGCTTGATGAAGAACCACTGGTTCCAGCGATAGTAGTCCGGCAGGCAGGTGGTAACTTCGGTCGACCAGTCGTAGGCGAAGCCCAGCCGCTTCATCTGCACCTTCATAGCGGCGATATTGCGCAGCGTCCATTCCTTCGGCGGAGTCTGGTTCTTGATGGCCGCATTTTCAGCGGGCAGCCCGAAGGCATCCCAGCCCATGGGGTGCAGCACGTTGTAGCCCTGCATCCACATGTAGCGCGCCAGGGCGTCACCAATGGCGTAGTTGCGCACGTGTCCCATGTGCAACGCGCCCGAGGGATACGGCAGCATCTCGAGGACGTAGTACTTCTTGCGCGCACTGGTGGAGGGCTCGGCCTTGTACAGGTCCGGATCGGCGGCCCACCGGTCGGCCCACTTCTGCTCGATCGCCTGCGGCTCGTAGCGTTCGGGACGGCCATTGAGCAGGGTCTGGGGTTCTAAGTTCGGCTCTTGAGTTTTGGAGTCGGCCATAAGGGTGTTAGATGAGTCCGGGGTCAACATTGATTTTACAACGGAGAAAGAGGTGCGATGCACGCGGACGCGATGCGCTGGCCAATCAACTTGGCGTCTATCGCTCTTGCGCAACTAGAATGCTCGCGTGCGACTGGAGTGCTAGTACAACTCGAATGCCCGCTCAGCGATCAATGCGAGTCCGCGAAGCGGACGAAATAATCTATCCCAGCGTTGCACGCTGGGCTGGACGGCAAACCTGATGGGCTGAGTGCCGTAGGCACGGCAGCCCGCCTCAGCCGAGGAGATATCGCGGGGCGGAATCGCGCTCCGATGATCCCAAGCGGGTTGGCCCTCGTCTTCGTTCGGATGCAAGGTCAGCGAACGATAAGAGTCCGCGAAGCGGACGTCATAATCTAGCCCAGCGTGAAACGCTGGGTAGACGGTAGACCTGATGACCCGAGTGCCGTAGGCACGGCAGCTTTCCTCAGCCGAACACATACCTCGGGTCGTACTGCACTCCCGAATTCTTCAGCAGCGCGACAAACTCCTCTTCGAAACTGCGCTTCTGGTGATGCTGGGCCTGATTCGCGATGTAATCCACCACCGCCTGCCGCCGCGACTGGCTGACGCTGAAGGCTCCGTAGCCCTCCTGCCATTGAAATACTGCCGAGCTTTCCCGCAGCCAGCGTGAGCTGTTCGCCTTGATTTCTCGCATGGCTACCGCCAGTGTGACCGTCTGCGGCAAGAGAATCAGCATATGAAGATGGTTCTCTGTACCTCCGGCGGCAACGACGTGGATGTTCTTGGCGTGAGCGAGCGCGGCCACATAGCGCCACAGTTCTTCCGGATTACGGATGAGGTTCTGGCGTTCTTTGGTGCTAAAGACGCAATGCAGGAGGATGTGAGCGTGGGTGTGGGACATGAATTCGAGGGTAGAAAACTGTCGTCGAGTATTGCGGTGACGTCGCGCACTGCCCGATGTTCAAAGCTATCGCCCCTACGGGGCTCGGATTCTCGGGCCGACCGGAACCCAGCGTTGCACGCTGGGCTAGACTATTTCGCCCCGCAAAGCGGGGCTCAGCGTGGCCACCAAAGTGGCTAACAATTGTGCAAGGTCGAGACTACCGCCGCGCAGGCACGGCGCACCTCCTCAGCTAAACACGTATCGCGGAGCGGAATCGCGCTCCGACGATCTCAGGCGTGGTCGCCCTCGTCTTCGCTCGGAGGCAAGTGAGCAGAAGATGCGAGTCCGCGAAGCGGACGAAATAATCGATCCCAGCGTGAAACGCTGGGATAAACGGTAAACCTGATGATCCGAGTGCCGTAGGCACGGCAGCTTTCCTCAGCCGACGCTGGCCGCTGTTCAGCCAACCCTGCGCGCCGCTGGAGCGAACGACCTGCCCCTCACTAGCCCCTTCAGCGCATTCACGTTCATCAGGTCGTCCAGCGGCTCGTCGATGGGCGTCTCGGCGATGAAGGCGGCATGCTTAATGCGCGGGTCGTTCAGCAGGCGCCGAAATGTCTCCAATCCAATGTTTCCCTTCCCGATGTGCTGATGGCGGTCGAGCTTCGATCCGCGTGCGGCCTTCGCATCGTTGCAGTGCCAGACATGGACGTGCTTCAAGCCGACGGTGCGGTCAAGCTGATCGATCATGTCAGCGTAACCTTCTGGGCTAGCAATGTCGTATCCCGACACGTAGGTATGGCAGGTATCGATGCAAGCCCCAGCAGGTACGAGGTTGCCCATCAGGTAGAGCAGCTCCGCGACCTGCTCGAAGTTGCCGCCAAGAGAGAACTCCGATCCGGCAGTGTTCTCGATCAGGATTCGCAGGTCGCCAGCGGCCAGATCAAGCCCGTCAGCGGCCTGCTCGATGGCCAGCGCGGCCCGCTGCAGGCCTTCCTCACGGCTGCCACCGCGAAACGAGCCCGGATGCAAGACCAGGTACTCGGCACCAAGGGCGAGCGCGCGTTCAATCTCGCCACGAAAGGCGGCGATCGATTTGGCATGGAACTCGGGGTTGCCGCCGGCGAGATTGACCAGATAGTTCGCATGAATCGCTAGCGGCTTAAGATCGTATTTGTGCCGCATCCGGCTCATCTCTTCGCACTGCGAGCGCGACAGTTCGTAAGGTTTCCATTGCCGGGGACTGGAGGAGAAGATCTGGAAGGTATTACATCCCAGCCGGTAGGCGCGTTCGGCTGCGGTCTCGACCCCGCCGGCCGTCGAGGTATGGATGCCAATGCGCCGTGCGGTGAGCTTAGGCGGTCGCTTGGGCGCAGGTAACAGCTTTAGAATGTCCTTTTCTTTGCTGGAAGCCGGCTGCGCCATTCGGCCTACGATTCTACATGCCTTCCGGCGATGAAGCCGTCACCGTGCATCCGGCATCTGTAGTATTTCAGCAGAAAAGATCAATGCAACTGACGCAATCCAGGTTTGACGGAAGACGCTTCCACAACGAGAAGCCCCGGCAGCACGGCTTCCGCGAATTGCTGCGGTGGCTGATGTCGCGCCAGCCTGGACCTTGGCATAATTGGATCGACGAGCCCGCCGGACCGCCTCCGCCACAACATTCACAAAGGTTGCGAATAACGTTCGTCAATCACACAACTTTCCTGCTGCAGCTCGACGGCATCAACCTTCTTACGGATCCCGTCTGGTCGGAGCGCGCCAGCCCGCTAAGCTGGATCGGTCCGCGCCGTCATCGTCCACCGGGCATCCACTTCGAGGACCTGCCGCATATCGACGCGGTGCTGCTCAGCCACGATCACTACGATCACATGGATATTCCCACGCTACAGCGCCTGGCGCGAGTGCACCGGCCCGTCGTCTACACCGGGCTCGGCAATGCAGCAACACTGGCAAAGCACCGCATCAGCAAGGTGGTGGAACTGGACTGGTGGGGCACGGCCGCCTTCAACCGGATGAGGATTACCGCGGTGCCCGCGCAGCACTTCTCCGGACGCTCGCCGTTCAATCGCGATTCGACTCTGTGGTGCGGCTTTGTGGTGCAAGGCCAAACGACGACCGTCTGCTTCGCCGGCGATACCGGAATGGGTCCTCACTTCTCCCAGATCGCGGAACAATTTCCGGCTATCGACGTGGCCATTCTCCCCATCGGCGCATTTCGCCCGCAGTGGTTCATGGGCGAGGTCCATATGTCCCCGGAAGAAGCTGTGCGTGCTCATCTTCAGCTCGGCGCTCGCATCAGCATCGCCAGCCACTTCGGCACATTCCGGCTGGCCGATGACGGCGAGGACGAACCAGTGCAGCGCCTGCGCGCGGCGATGCGTCACGCCGAGTTGGACGAGAAGGAGTTTTGGGTTCTAGCCGGCGGCGAAGGGCGGAACCTGCCCGCGGAGTCGGCCTCCGACGATCCCCAGGAACTGGCTATCTAACGCGCGGAAAGTTTCAGTTTGAGAAGCGGGCGTGCAATTCCCGCGGTCTGGGTCTTCCGGTCCTCATGGCGCGAGTGAGCGCCCCAGCGAACGGTTCCACCCAAACAGACGATGCTATGGGTGGGCGCCCGCTGACAGGCCCAGTCAATTCCTAATCGTCGTCGCGCTTCGATAGCGTCGGACGATCGTCGCCGGGCTGCTGCGAATTGGGATCGTTGGGATTGCTGCTGGCGGTATTGGTCCGGCGCAGTGTTGGCTTGTTTTTGTTCTGGTCGGGATTGATGATCTTCTTGCGATTCTCCAACGCAGCCAGCCGCGCTTTCACGTCGTTGAACTCCGACGTATTCACGACATATTCGGACCGGGCGGGCAATATGTTCCGAATCTCTTCCTGGCTTTTCTCGATGCGCTCAGGCGTAGGCGGATGCGTCATAAACGCTTTCGCGATCTTGCCGGGCTGCTTCTTCTCCTGCGCCTCGATCTTCTCGAAGAAGGTGATGAAGGCTCCGGGATCGTATCCCGCCTTGTACATATATTGCAGACCCAGGTAGTCGGCTTCCGATTCGAAAGTGCGCGAGAACTTCATGAAGGTCATGGGCAGCGCAATGCTCAGGGCAGCGTTCGCCGCTTCGTAGATGCCCCAGCTCCCGATAAAGATCAGAGGTATGGAAGCCATGCTGGCGTAATTCATGCGAGTCTGTTCCCGCATGGCGTGCCGCGCGCAAACATGGGCAATCTCGTGGGCCATCACTCCGGCGAGCTCGGCTTCCTCGTCGGCGGCGAGAATCAATCCGCTGTTGACGTAGAAGAAGCCGCCGGGCAGCGCGAAGGCGTTGATCTCATCCGAGTCGATGACCTTGATGGTGAAGGGCACTTTGGCGTCGGAGTTGCGCACCAGGTTCTGGCCAATGCGGTTCACGTACTCGGTGATGACCGGGTCCTGAATCAGCCTTACGCTGGACTCGACCATCATGGCGTATTGCTTGCCCATCTTGATTTCGGTGTCGGTCGAGTACCAGTCACCCAGGCCGCGCCCACCAACCTTGCGATCGCCGATGTCCTCGATGTCATTCTTGTTCTTGTTATGGGTCTCTTTTGGGGCCGCCCCGGGCTCCGCCGGCGCCGGGCCGGTCACGGGCTGCGTCTGATCGCCGCTCGACTGGGTTGACACGTCAACCGGGATCGGCTTGGACTTCTGCGGCTGGTGCGTGCCACTGGAGCTCTGCGTTTGCTGCGGCCCGCTTTGCGCCACCGCAGGCAAGGCGAGAGTCAAGGTGAGCAGTGAAGACGTTGCAACAGCGAGAGCGCGTGACTTCATGTGGCCCTCCGACAAGAGCGCGTGGCTCTTCGGGAACTCCAACGCGAGCGGGGATAAGCGTGGCGGAGTTCTATTGCCGCCATTATATGCTTGGATCACAAGTCCATGTGATTGGATTTCCCGAAAAACGGCGGTAACGTAAAAACCGCACGGTCCGACTTCGCGGGAGCAGAATCGACATTATGGCCTGAAGACGCCGCTTCTTTTGGGCTATTTCTGGTTTCGGAGGATGCTGGGGAGTGATCAGGCGCTTGAATGGCGGGCTAAACCCTTCCTTCGGAACTGCCGGAAAGCTTTCGCCAGGTGGTTGCGATTCGGTGTATGATGCGCGGTTTGGTGCAGAATGGGGTTAGTCAACAGTTTGTGAACGTTTGGAATCTGAGGCTAAAGGGCAGGCAGCCCGGATGCGGAAGATGGGATAAAACGAAATGCATACGGTTTCATCCACGGATAAAGCAACACATCTCGTGTCGATCGAGCAATTCATCGCAGGCTTGCGCAAGCTGGAGCAGCCGGACTTCACAGGAGTGGAAGGCACCCTCCGATACTTGCGGGCCAACCCCGTCGATCCGGAGAGCCTCCAGACCTATCTGTTCTGGGACGTGCAGCATTACACCCGCAACCTGATCGACAAGACTGAACTATACGAACTGCTGGCCATCTGCTGGGAGGTCGGCATGAAGAGCTCGATCCACAACCATAAGGGACAGAACTGCTGGATGGCTGCTCCCATCGGGCGCCTGGCGGTGCAGAACTATCGCGTGCTGGCCGAGGACCTGACCTCCCAATGCTGCGACATCGTGCCCACCAACGTGGTTGAGATTACTCCGGCGAATCCCGTGGCGGTCGATCCCCTGAATCCGGTGCACGACGTCCGCAACCCGCGCGAATGGGGCGAGCGCGCGGTCAGCCTCCATGTCTACTCGCGGCCCTTCAATTCGTGCGTCGTGTATTCGGTGGAGCAAGGCACCTGCGGCGAAATCGGGCTGAGCTACACCTCGATGTATGGCAAGCCTTGTGAGAAAGGCAGCAATTAGCAGTTAGCCATTAGCCATTAGCAGTCAGCTATCAGCTGTCTAGCAAGGAATTCCACCAGATCGCAGCCCGAGTGAGGCCCTGCAACTGTTTTGGCAGGCTGAATAAGGGCTGCGGTTCAACTCTTGCCGGTGGGCGGCGACCCGGCGGCGCTCTTGCCTTCCTCGCCAGAGTTCAGAATCTCTACCCGGCTGGCGCGCCATTCGCCGTCGCTTCCCTGTTCGGCGGTGATGCGGACCTCGGTGCCCGTAATCAATGCAAGTCGCGGTTTCAGTTTGCGGTTCGCCGCCGGAACGTCTTCGCTGTATTCAATGCGTGCATGCGAAATCTCGACCCGGCGCACCATCTTGTTACGTCCCTCGACGTAGATCCAGTTTGGATCGACGGCCGACTGCGCGCTCTCGACCACCTTTCCGCGAAACGAACCCGGGGTGCCGGCATAAGCGCACAGGAAGCTCAGAAGAATCGAGGGGATGATGGACAATGAGATCGGCAGCTTGCGCATACTCATTTTCGATGCACAAACGTCGCCGGGCGACACGCCTCAGGAAGCTCCAGCGCACGATACGCCCACGGCAGCACAGGCAGGAGTGCGCACGATGGAATCCGGCGCCGGCAACCTCAGGCAAGGTTAGCGGCGCCGGGCAACTGCGGACCTGCGTCAGAACTTGAACAGGTCGGTCAGGTCTCCAATGGCCGGACTGTTTACAGGAACATACTTGTTCGCGCCATTCTGTTTGGGGTTGGGGAGATTGTCGCGGCTGCGTTCGGTCACCGGCGGCAGCTTCCAGTTGTATTCGATGAACTTCAGGATCGAAACATGATCGTTGTACTGATGGGAAATGTGTCCCGCCTTGGTAAAGGGAGACACGACGATCATGGGAATTCTCGTTCCGTCGCCGAAGAAGTCCACCGGCTCGACGTAGCCGGAATCCCAGTAGCCACCACCCTCGTCGAAGGTCACGAAGATTGCGGTGGATGCCCACAGGCTCGGATTTGCCTGCACATCGTCCACGATCTTCTTCACGAAGCCTTCGAACAGATTGAGCTTGGAAGAGGCGGGATGGCCATCTACAAAGCCGCTCGGCTTAACATACGAAACCGCCGGCAGGGTGCCCTTCTTGATGTCGCTGTAGAGATCCGTCGTGTCCTTCAGGTGTGCGGTGCGAACCGCCGGGTTGGTCATGATGGAGGTTGAGTACTGGAAGAAGTTGCAGATGTTGCAATATTCATCCAGAGGGTCATCCTCGTACTTGTCGTTCAGGTAGCGGTTCCACTGGTCTCCGTAATACTTCCAGGAGATGTTGCTCTCCAGTAGTTCGTCGCCGATGTTGCGGACGTTGGACGGCGGAATCGTGAAAACGGTGTTGTTGTCGTTGTTGTCCGTATAGGCATTGCTGCCGTCACCAAAATATCCGGGGTTGTAGTTGTTCAGAATGTAGTAGCGTCCCGGAGCGCATTTGGGGTCAACCTGGTAGGGGAGATTCGCCAGGTAATCGAGCACCGGTAAAACTCCCGGCTGATCGGAGTCGGAGCAATTGCTATAGGATCCGCCACCGTATGAAGGATGCCCATAGGATCCTCCGCCGTAGCCGTCTTCCTTGTACCAATTGTTGGTTCCCTTCTGGGCGTTAGGATTCTCGATCTCGTCGACGATGCCCTCGTTCTTGGAGCCGATACCCACCAGTTGATTGTGGGGCGGCTTGGCCGGACGTCCCTGGCCATCGCTGAACCAGATGTCATCGCCGGTTCCCATCATGATGTGGTTGGCGCCGGTTCCGCCCATCACGGCCTGGTGATAGTTGTCGCTCATGGCGTAGTTGTCAGCGAGATACTTCAGGTAAGGAGCATCCCCCTGAAGCACGTTGTAGAAGGACATGGAGGTTCCACCTTCGCCGGTGGTCGTCTCGGTGAAGGGGTTGGGCTGCGGCTTGCCGTTGGTGCCGGCGCCGACACTCACCTCAACCCACGGATACAGGTCCGCATTGCAGCCACTGGGATTGTCTGTGGTTGCGTAGTAGGCGTTGCAATCCTCCTGTTGCCACATCTGGTAGAAACGGTGCACCGGACTGTTGGCGTACGCGTCGTAGGGAAACGAGTAGGAGGTTAGCTGGAAGGGGCCCGGGGGAAGATTATAAACGTTGGGAATTCGGGTATCGATGTCAGGCTTGCTGAGGGGAGCCGTACCGCCGGTGGTCAGGTACTTGTAATAGTCATTTGCCAACCCGTTCTCGGCGGCTTTGGCATCGGCGATCGTGCTGAAGGGCGGATTGAAATAACCTCCGACCACGGGTGGCGGCAGCTGGGAATACAGCGACCGGTTCATCGGGCTGATCTGGTATTTGTCGGCGGCCTTGTCTACCGCTGCGAACTGCAGGGCTTGCCCGTAGTTAGGACCGGGCGTTCCATCCGCGCGGATGATGCCCTTGGAGAGCAGGTTGTCGATGGTTTCGCCTTTGATGGTGGGCTGATAGGTGGCGAAAATGTGATCGAAGGTGCGGTTCTCACCGATGATCACAATGACGTGCTGTATGGGCGTCCGGGTTTGCGAGCTCCGCAGGCTTGAGGAGACCGGGGGCGTCGCCGGGGGCTGCTGGGCGAGAGCGCCCGTTGGAATCAGCATTTGGCTAAGGAACGTAAACAGCGCCGCACGAGCTGCGATGCGCCACTTGCGGGGAGCGAACTCAGTTGGCTTCATGTTCCATCCTCCTACGAATGGTGTAGGCAATGTAGAAGGGTGGGAAGGCGAGGTGATTAATCGGGAGTGAAACGACAGTTAAAAGAAACCTTAACTCTGAAGTGTCTTATTAATAATTCATATTGCAGCAAGATTGCGGTCGATTTATAGCGGGTAAAACGGACTTTATGTGGCGGTTGGAGCGCCCGTGTGGCCGCTGGTTGTGCTGAGCGCCTTATCGTACCTCGAACAATACACCGTGGTGTAGTCGATGTTGTTGCGGCGCATCGGATACCACGCTCCGGTCAACTCCACTCCGAGGTTATCCTTCACAAACTGCTCGGTGATGCCGCGCTTCTCGGCCAGCAGTTGTGGAGATTTCAGCCACCAGTCGGTGTAGTGATATTCCTCCGGGGCAGCGCCGCTCGGCACCATGAAGACGTAACGGGTTCCCAACGGATTGCGGAAGTTCACAAGGACGTCCGCAAGGTTCTTCCACCGGCTATACGGATCAAGCTTGTATTTTGAATTGAGCGTGAAAGTACAAGGACTAAGCTCGCCCCGGTCTTTATCCTTGCTGGCGGGATGCCAAACAAGCTTGAGCTCGGGACTGAGCTCGCGTAATAACTGCAGTAGATCAGTGCCAATCTTCGACAGATCGTGGGAGGGACTGACCGAAATGCACTGCAGGACTTGCAAACCGAACGGAACCTGGGCCTTTACGTCGTCGAGATAGATGGGAATGACACGATGAGAACTGCCCTCTTCGCGAGACATGTTGATGGCACGCGCAATCTCTTCGCCCTGGTAGTAGGCTTTCTCGGTCTGGCTTGACGCCAGAACCAGGGTGATCTGCGAGGCACCCTGCGCCGCCGCCAGTTCCTGTGGCCAGTTGTCGCCGGGACGCAGGCTATGCGAGTCGACAAACACTCGGGAAGAGCTTTTCAGAACATCGAACAACGCTTCGGCCGACGCAACGTCGGCTCCCGCATGCGAGATGAAGAAGTCCCACTTCATGCGCGTGTCTGACCAACCCTGAGATGCACCTCGACTCGCTCCCTGTTCCTACCGGTTCAGTTTTCTTGCCTCGCATGCCACCACGACTTTCGACGGATCGATGGCGTCGCTGTCCAGCGTCATCTCGACGACTTTGCCTTCCTTGTCGATGACGTAGTCGGCGCGACGGCCGGCTTTGTACTTGGGGTTAAAGAGCCCGTACTCTTTGGTCACGTCGCCGCCCCAGTCGCTGAGCAGCGGAAAGGTGACGCCGATCTTTTCAGCCCACGCCTTGTTTGAGAAGGGAGAATCCATGCTTATACCCAGCACCTGGGTATCGGCAGCTTCCAGCTTGGTAAGGTTCTGCTGGAAAGCCTGCATCTGCTTCTGTCAACCACCGGTGAAGGCGAAGATGTAGAACGCCAGAGCTACGTTCTTCTTCCCTCGGAAGTCGTGCAGAGAGATCTTCTTCCCGTCCTGATCGGTCAAAGTGAAATCGGGAGCGATGTCGCCGACCTTGATTTTCGGCGGCGGGGTTTCAGCCGGCTTATCCGCTGCGTGACTGGCCGGGAAAAAGCTGGCCGCCAGCAGCAGCGACAATAGAATTTGTTTCATGGCTACTCCTTCTCGTAGTTGCGCGAGGCGTGGCCGTCATTGTCCCACGCGGCGGCTTCGTCGCGCAAAAGGCGGGTCACCACGGAGACACGGAGCGCACGGAGAAGAACTACGAAGGGTTATTTACCACATAGACACAGAGGCATAGAGAGGATGAAGGGTTTGAGAATGCCTCGCCGGTTGTGATTGGATCACTCGATATATCCTGCAGACCTATTCAGGTCTTCTCCGTGTCTCTGTGCCGCTGTGGTGAATCGTGCTTTCTTGCCTTCCGTGCCCTCGGTGTCCTCCGTGGTAAATCACCTTTTTTCCCGTTTTGGGCGCATCGGCCGGTTCGGCCCGCCTCCCAATTGCGGAAGGTAACTTTCGCGTTATACAGTGAATGAGTATTCATTTAGCGGTTGGAATGCAGCTATTCTCAGGTTACTTTGTTGACCGGCTGTAAGTTATCGGCAGACGGCCGGATCGTGCTATCGCCAACTCTATCCGGCACAACGAACCGGAAACTCGGGCAGTCTTGGTGTCAACCACGCACAATACGGGCCTCAGCGTAAACCGCAACGCGGACAAGTACCAACGCATTCTCGATGCGGCGGTGGCAGTCTTCGCGGAGAAGGGCTTTTTTGTTGCCCGAATCTCCGACATCGCCGATCGGGCCAATGTGGCCGATGGAACCGTCTATCTCTACTTCAAGAATAAGGAAGAGATCCTGATGACGGCCATCCACACCGCCTTTGACGCGTTCATGCGTCATGCCCGGATTGAGCTGGAGAAGATACCGTCGCCGACCGAGCGCCTGCGCCGGCTGGCCTTTCTGCACCTCGACGCGTTCAGCGCGAACCGCAACCTGGCCATCGTCTTTCAGATGGAGTTGCGGCAGAGCACGCGTTTTATCTCTGAGTTCTCCCACACGCAAATGGTGGAGTACCTGGAATTGGTGCGGGCGGCGATTCGCGACGGCCAGGAGCGGGGCGAGTTTCGCCGCAGCATGCCGGAGAAGTTTGCCGCGAACTGTTTCTTCGGCGCGATTGACGAGATGGTCACCTCGTGGGTGCTCAGCGAGAATGACTATCCGCTTACCAATGTCGCCGATGTGGTAGTCGATATCCTGCTGAATGGAATGCGAACCGCGTAGCAATCGAAGGCGGATGCAGCCATGAATATTCGGACCCTCAACGACGTTTTCTTCACCCTGGTGGAACGTAACGATCCCCGCGCCGCCATCACTCGCAAAAACGGCGAGTGGACGCCCATCTCCTCTTCCGACTTCTATCAGCAGGTCGTGGCTACCGCACGCCAGTTGCAGGAGTGGGGCGTAGGCAAAGGCGATCGCGTCGCCCTCCTCAGCGAGAATCGGCCGGAGTGGGCGATCGCCGACTTTGCCTGCCTCATGCTGGGTGCGGTCGATGTGCCGGTGTATGCCACGCTCACCGCCGAGCAAAGCCTGTTTCTCTTCCAGCACTCCGAAGCGCGCATCGTCTTTGTGTCGACGCGACAGCAGTACGACAAGATTGTCGCCATTCGCAGCGAGACCAAGATCGAGCGCATCGTTGTCATGGACGATGTTCCCGATGTGCCGGACGCGGTCCTCATGTCGTCCTTCATGCGCAACCCAGTCGAACAGCCGGACTACCAGATCGAGGAGATCGCCAAGTCAATCGAGCCCGACGACCTGGCGACGCTGATCTACACTTCCGGCACGACCGGCACGCCCAAGGGCGTGATGCTGACGCACGGGAATATCGCCGCGAATCTGAGCGTCTCCCTGGTGCCGTTCGACGTTGGGCCCGACGATCTTTGCGTGTCGTTTCTGCCGCTGTCTCACATCACCGCCCGGCATCTCGACTACGCCCTGTATTTCCGCGGCGTCAAGGTCGCCTATTGCCCGCTGTTCGATGACTTGCCGCGTACTTTGCAGGAAGTGAAGCCCACGTTGTTCGTGGCCGTCCCACGCGTCTACGAAAAGATTCACAATGCGGTGAAGCACAAGGCTAGCTCCGGAATCAAGCACAAGATCTACCAGTGGGCGATGGCGGTGGGACGCTCTCACCGGGCCGCCTCGCTGCGAGGAGAGACGCCGACATCGCTGAAATGGAAGCTGGCCAACAAGCTGATCTTTTCCAAAGTACGCGAGGGCATGGGAGGGCGTGCCCGCATCTTTGTCTCGGGTGGCGCGCCGCTCGGCCGCGAGTTGGCTACCTGGTATGCCGACATCGGTATTCGCATCCATGAAGGCTATGGCCTCACCGAGACGTCGCCCATTATTGCGTTGAACAATCCGCAGGAACACCGTTTGGGCACCGTCGGCAAGCCGGTGCCGAATGTCGAAGTTATGCTGGCGGCCGATGGAGAGTTGCTGGTTCGTGGTCCCTCTGTGTTCAAGGGATATTGGAATATGCCGGAGGAGACCAAGAACTCCTTCGATCACGGCTGGTTCAAGACCGGAGACATCGCGGAGATCGACGAAGATGGATTCCTCGCTATCACCGATCGCAAGAAGGACTTGATCAAGACATCGGGCGGCAAGCTGATCGCGCCTCAGCCTATCGAGAGTTCGCTAAAAGCAAATCTGCTGGTGGCGGAAGCCGCCATGTTGGGCGAGCGCCGGCGCTTCCCTGCCGTACTTATCGTGCCCAACTTTCCAATCCTCGAGGAATGGGCGCATGACCACGGAATAAAGTTCACCACCCGCCGGCAGTTGGTCCACAATCGCGAAGTGCTGGCGCTCTATGAAAGCTTTGTCGAGGAACTGAACGAGAACCTCGCTCAGTACCAGAAGATGAAGAAGGTACTGCTGATCCACGAGGAGCTAAGCATTGCCGACGGTACGCTCACGCCCAGCATGAAGCTGCGCCGCCGCCACATCGAAGAGCGCTACCGCAAAGAGATCGAGGCGCTCTACACCGACGCAAAGCCGGAGGGCAAGCCGGTCGGAGCCAAGCGTTAGCGTTTCCCCACTACTGGACGGTCAGCGGGTCGCCAGTTTGTTGGTCCTTGATCTGGAAGGCCAAAAACTGGTGCGAACCGTCGCCTGCTACAATCGCGGCCAATGTCAGCCAACAGCATCAGCCTGGAGAGCGCGTCTTTTAAAGATGTGACCTCAGCCCAGCGGCGAACCCTGGTCGCAGCCGGATTGGGCTGGATGCTCGACGCCTTCGACGTCATGCTGTACGCGCTGGTGGTGACCCACATCATGCGCGAACTGCACATGACCAAGGCCACCGTCGGGCTGCTGAACACGCTGACCCTGTTGGCTTCCGGAGTGGGCGGCGTGCTGTTCGGCTTCATCGCCGACCGCGTTGGCCGCAAGCGCGCGCTGGCGATGAGCATCCTGACTTACTCGATCTGTTCCTTCGCCTGCGGGCTGACCACAACCGTTGGCCAGCTTGCCTTCTTCCGCTGCGTGCTTGGCCTGGGCATGGGCGGCGAGTGGAACACCGGCGCAACTCTCGTGGCTGAAACCTGGCCGACGCAATTGCGCGCCAAAGCCATGGCCTTCGTGCAGAGCTCATGGGCGATCGGCTATGCGTTGGCCGCGCTCGTGTCGGGCATTGTGCTGCACTTCTTTAATTGGCGGTATGTGTTTTTCGTGGGAGTGCTCCCAGCGCTGGTGACTCTGTGGATTCGCAGCCGCGTCCCAGAATCGGCCCTCTGGGAAGAAAGTCGCGGACGCACTATCGTGCACGCTGGTGAAAACAGCGTCCGGCGGATGTTTCAGCCACCACTGGTGAAGCGAACCTTCGCGCTGCTGCTGCTGAACTTCTTCGGCCTCTTCGGGTGGTGGGGGCTGATGGCCTGGATTCCTCCTTACCTATCGCTTCCCGTGGCGCAAGGCGGCCGTGGCTTCGGGCTGCTGAGCACCACCACGCTGCTGCTGACGCTGAACCTGGCGGGCATGCTTCCCGGGTATCTGCTGTTCGGATGGGTGGCCGACTGGCTGGGACGCAAGCGCGCCTTCATGCTCTATCTCGGCGCGGCCGGACTGCTGGTGCCGGTGTACGCGACCGTTCGTGCGCCTTGGGCGATCATGGTGATGGGAGCCGTGGTCGCATTCTTCGGAACGGGGTTTTTCTCCGGTTCCGGACTGATTGCCAGCGAGCTGTTCCCGACGGAGCTGCGCGCCCGAGCGCTCGGCGTCACCTACAACGGCGCCCGAACGCTAAGCGCTGTGGCGCCATTCATCATCGGCGCGATCGGCCAGAAGCATGGCCTCAACGCGGCGTTTTATCTGTGTGCGCTGGCATTTCTGCTGGCCGCTCTTTCGGTGATCCCGCTGCCAGAAACCAAGGGGAAAGAGCTGGAATAGGCGATATGATCTTTCTTCGTCGAAATCTATAAACATTCGTCATTCCGACCGTAGGGCGCAAGCCCGAAGTGGAGGAACCTGCTTCCTCCGACAGTCTTTACAAAACAACAAACAGCAGGTTCCGCGACTACGCTGCGCTGCGGTCGGAATGACGACCAGTTGAAGCTACGGATGCGGTTGCGGCGGCGGCGGCTCCTGATTCTGCTGTGGCTGCTGTGGCTGCTGTTGCTGTTCCTGCTGCTCCTTTAATTGTTGCGGAACCGATTCCCCACCCTTAACCGGAACCACGCCCGGAACTTTGGGTGTCTGCCTCACTTCGCCCGATTCGGCATCGGCAATATCGATACCCAGCTTCTTCAGCGTCTCCGCCGTGTAAAGATCGAGCGTCACCTTCGACTTTTCGAAATTGGAGGCAGCCGCCAGGACATTCGACTGCGCCTGCGTCAGGTTGCTGGAAGCTTGCAGCACCAGCGTCGGAGTCGAAGCGCCATATTGGAATTTCTTCTGCTCCGCTGCAAGGCTGTCGTCCGCATAGTTCTGAGCTGCAATTGCCGCTTGCAATGCCGCGTAGTTCTGCTGCACGGCGAAATTGGCCTGCCGCACCTGCAAAGTGATGCTGTTCTCCTGCTGTTGTGCCAGCACCAGGGCCTGGCGGTATTCCAGCTCCGAACGAACCTGGTCGGCCTGATTGGAGCGGTTGCGGAGAGGAATGTTCACGTTGATTCCGACGCCCTTATCAGGCGCGGAGCTGTTGAACAGATTCCCAAAAGCATGACCATAACTGGTGCTCGGGATGGTATTGGGAGGCAGACAGACCAAAACGTTGGGTACATCGCAATTGGGCACGGCGGGGTTCTGATCGCCGGCAATCGCCGACGCTCCATAAAACGCGTAGACGTCTACGGTCGGCTTCAGCAGATTGCGAATCGACTTCCGGGTAATATCCGAGTTGGTCAGCGAAATACGCGAGATCGCGATCTCCGGGCGCGCCTGCAATGCCTCCTGAATCAAGTCCTCAACCGGGCGAACTTCGTACTTCTCGCTTAGCTGCAGAGTGTCCGTCGGAATCACCGGAGCGACGGCCAGAATCGGGTCCGACATGTTCTTGGTAATCGCATTCTTCATCAGCAATTGCTGCAATTGCAGGTTGGTCTGCGACGTGATCAGGTTTTGCTGCGCGGTGGCTACACCGCTCTGCGCCTGCGCAATCGTGATCGGAGCCATGGTCCCGATCTTCACCTGCTCACGATTGTCGGAGAGGGTCTTTTGGGCCAGGTCGAGCGCCCGCTGCTGCACCTTGACGTTCTCGTAGGCGTTCACCAGGTCCCAATAGATGTTTTCAATTTGCGATACCGTGTTGATGATCTGGTTGCGGAAAGTTACGTCCTCAATCTCCCGGTTGTTGCGCGCGATCCGGATCCATCGCAGGTTCGGATTGAAGCCGTACCCCTGGAGCAGGTGCTGACGCAGTTCGAAGCGGAATGCCGGGGTTAACGTGGGCGAGAGAAAGGTGTAGATGTTGTTCGTCGTAATCCGGCTGTTGTTGTAACCCAACGTCAGTAAGGTGCCGGTAGGAAATCCCTGGGTATAGCTGAAGTTGGCCAGACCGGTGTTCTGCTCCAGGCTGGCCGTTCCGGTAAATACCACGTCCGAGACCGGCGTGATTGCGTGCTCAGTTGAGAGGGTGCCGCTAATGACCGGATCGAAGCTGTCGATATTTGGACCATAGCCCAGGGTCGAGGTTACGATGCCGGCTGCGCCCGCGCCTGCGCCGCCGACGCCGACGGTCGTGCCACCCGCGCCGCCACCGGTCGATCCTGCGGCGGAGCTTCCAGTTCCGCCGGCCGCGATGGCTCCGGTGTTACCGCCCGGAGTGCCCTGCACCAATCCGGTATTCACGCCGCGGGCGAAAACGCCCGAAGCCGTACGCAAGAGGTCAGTATCGGCAATCGACAGGTTATAGCGCTGCACCACGATGTCGAGATTGTTCTCCAGCGCAAGGGCGACGGCGTCGTCGATCGACAGGTACATCTTGCCGTCACGCAGCACCTGGTCGATGCGCGACGTATTGGCCAGGTTCGGAGGAGGAATATCCCGCACCGTATAGGGCGCGATAAAGTTGGGAAAGCTCTGCTTCCCTTTCGCGTAGTCCTGGTCGGAATACGGATGCGCATTGTTCTGCGGAGCCGGAGCCTGCGGCATCGGCGTCAGAACCGGCGAATTCAATGGTGCCGGCGTAGGCGCCGGATTCTGGGCGAAACCCGTGCTGACCAGCAGTCCTGCCAACAGCAGTGTCGATGCCCGACGGGCCATCGCTACAACATAAGTCGAAACGGACATTTCCTCGTCTCCCCATCAGTAGCAAAGCTTGTATATCTGGTATGTTACGTGTCGCCTCTGTCTATTACGCAGGAGCGCACACGAAAGTTCCTGCCAAGTCATTGTCGCAGAACGACGAAGCCTTAGACGCGGAAAGCAGATTCTTGATTATTACAGGCGTTCCGTGCAATGGACGGTGACGCAGCGTCATCGTCAACCCGGTCGGGCAAGAACTGCGCCAACTTAGTCCGAAGGCTTCTCCCGCGGCGGAGCCCACGCGAAGAAGTCGGACTTCATGCGCTCGGCGTACTGCTTCATCAGTTCGTCGACGCGGGCCGAGTCTTGCGACTTCACAATCAGCCCTACGTGATGACGCTTGTGCAGCCGCCACACGACCTCGGGATCGTTGTAAGCGGACGTGTCGGGATATTCCTGCTTGGCCAGCGATACCAGCAGCCCGGCAAAATTGTTTCGTGCATATGGAACCTCGTACTCTCCGTTCTCGCCCGCAATCTCAACCTTGGCCCACTCCGCCCACATGTTGATGCCGGTGGCGACTTCAACCAGGTCGGAGATATGCGCACCACCGACCCGAGCCGAGGTCTCGAGAAAATACAGCTTGCCGTCTTCGCAGCCGCGAATGTATTCGCTGTGGGAGACGCCGCGTACCAGTCCAAACGCTTTCAAGACCTGCGCGTTCAAGTCCATCAGGTCGCGCGACTCTTCCGAGTCTGCCGGTAAAGTCCGCGTGGTGAAGATGTCGCCGTCATGCGAGACATCCATCGGCGGCCGCCCATACTTGCTGCCGATGGCAAACAGCACCTTCTTCTCTTTCACGATTGAGTCGACGTGATAGATGTCGCCCGGCACGTAGCGTTCGAGCAGGTAGAACGACTGCTGGTCGCCCAGCTTGTCGAGGGAGCGCCACAGCTCCTCCGAGTTGTGCATCTTCTTGATGCCAATCGATCCTGCCATGGTGCGCGGCTTCAGTACCCAGGGAGCGGGCACGCGATCCATAAACTCGCGCAGGTTGTCATAATTCAAAATGTGAATAAAATCCGGCACCGCCAGCCCGGCATTGCGCGCCTTGCTGCGCATCGCCAACTTGTCGCGAAAATAGCGCGCGGTGGTATCGCCCATGCCGGGCACGCGCAGGTGCTCGCGCAGCGTGGCCGCCCGCTCCACATCGAAATCATCCAGCGGAACGATGCGGTCGATGCGCTCGGTCTTGGCCAGGTGGCTGAGACCCAGCAGCACGTCCTGCATCTTCCACTCCTTGGCCTCGTCGGGCATGTAGAAGATGTCGTCGATCGACTCGCGCGGCCAGTCCGCGCCCTCCAGGCTCGCCGAGGTCACCAGCAACACGCGGCAGCCCTGGCGCTTGGCTTCCTGCATGAACTCGACACCCTTGTGGTAGCTCGCCAGGCAGATAATGGTCAGCGGTTGCGCCTGCTTATCGTTCGCGTTGGTCGACATGACTCTCCGATCGTGATGCGGCGCCTGTCGAATTCCCGCCGCGGAGAAGTAGTCTGCAATACTCGCAAGGCGGCCGGGTGGTGTCAATGGCGCGGCGGGTCGCTGTTCGCCCGTCGCTTTTCGCTGCTCGCTATTCGCTACTCGCTGTTCGGCCATCACTCATCGCTTTCGCTTTTGGCTTTTTGCTCTCGGTCTTCGCGTTTGCTGCGCGGCATCCGGTTTGTCATCCCGACCGAGGAGCTTCGCCGTAGGCGAATGCTCCGAGTGGAGGGACCCGCATTTTCGCCGTTTGGCCGAGTGCGGTTGGAGGAAACTCGCGTCGGATAAGGTCGTACCCCCCTCCCCCTGGCTCGGCCAAAGTATTGAAAACAAAAGGCCGCCAAAAAAATTTCCCCGCAAAATATTGAGCGCGTGAGGGTTATAGGTAAAATATTCCGGAATAAGGACTTAGCTTGAAATCTTGGCAATGGGTCGGGTGTCGAGCCGGCTTGTGGGAGTAGCCGCGGAAGGAATATAGAACCTTGGATGTGGTCTCGAGCCACTTGATCTTGCCTTCGAGGGTGGAGGCAGTCTTGCCGACACCTCGCCCTCTTCCTCATAAGAATTGTAGGCGGCGCATTCAGACACACCAAGAAAATTCAGCAGAAAAACGACTGCGTTGTTCCAAAATGGGAATCTGCGGAGTTGCGCATCCAGTGGTTGCCGGACCCTATCTTGCTGCTTCGCACAGTTGCTGTCCACGTACCAGTGAATCCCTGTCTTCGGCAGTCGGTCGACTGTGACCGCGACATCGATCAAAAAGGCACCTAGCCGCGCGACGTCGTAAATTAGGGGTTCTTCGACTGCGTTCGTCCGCCCTGCGGACTCACTTCGCTCAGAATGACAGCGCGAACTTGAGTGCACCACTACCATCCTGTCCGCAATCAATGGGGAAAGGATGGAGCACCCGCACGATCCACTATCCACTAACCACTGACAACTATCCCGCTAGATCATGATGATCATGTCATTCAGCCGCGTGGGGTACTTGTTCATGACCTCGCCGTGTGTCGCGCCGACAATGACGGAGTCGGAGTGGCGGAAGCCGCCCCAGCCGGGATCGTAGACGCCGGGCTCGCAACTGAAGGTCATGCCGGCTTTCAGCACGGTCTTGTCGCCGTCAGCGATCCAAGGGCCTTCGTGACCTTCGAGGCCGATGCCGTGCCCGGTGCGGTGCTTGAGAAACTGTCCGTAGCCGGCCTTACGGACCTGATCGAGACTCATCTTGTCGACGTCTTCGGCGACCATTCCCTCTTTCATGTTGGCCACGCCAGTGTCGTGCGCGGCCAGCATGGCGTCGTAAAGCTTCTTGGCATAATCGCTGGGCGGACCGACAACAAAGGCCCGTTCGCACTCTGTGTTATAGCCGCCCACGGTTGCGCCGAAGCTCAGGATCAGGGCGTCACCTTTCTTCAGCACGTCTTTGCTGGGCACAGCATGCGGGAAGGCCGAGCGCTTGCCAAACGGCACCAGGCCGCCGAAGGGCGGAGAAATCTCGACGCCAACGACTGCTGTGAGCTCCTTCGACATTTTGTCGGCAACGGCGTCGGCGGTAGCTTTCAGAATCTGTTCTTCGGTTACGTTGCCATTGGCCTCGATGAAAGTGCGGCCCGACTGTACGGTGTAATCCGCGAAGTAAACAGCGCGGTGCATGACGCCGAGCTCGTCGGAATCTTTGACCCACCGCATCTCCTCGACGAGGTCGCCCGAGTCGACCAGCTTGGCCTTGGGCGCACCGAGTTGCATCTGGGCGCGGCGTGAGGGCGTGCATTCCTCGATGCCAATGGTGCCGCCGCCGAAGCCGCGTGCCGAGACGTGCTCGAAGATCCAGCGCACACGGTTCACCGGACCGGGATAGTCGAAGTAGGACTCGTAATCCTTCACCCACCACAGCTTGACCTGGTCGGCTTCGAGTTCCGGGACAAACAGCGCCGGCTCGCCTGATGCTGGAATGAGCACGGCCAGCGGCCGTTCGGTGGGCAGGTGAAAGTAGCCGGTCGTGTAGACAACGTTGTGCGCGTTGAGCAGCAGCAGCGCGTTCAGGTTGCGCTCCGCCATCTTCGCTTGCACCTGTTTAATCTTGCGCTGATACCACTCGGGCGGCAGGCGGTCGGGCCCGGGCGGAGGAGGCAGCGTGGCGGACACCTGAAGAATGCGCGTGTTGCCGAAAGTTCGAGCCGAGGTCGTGATGCTAAGGGCAGCGGCTCCAGCCGCAGTCTGTAGAAAATGCCGACGGGTCGGGGTGATGGACATGGGGTCTCCCTGGGAACGGGAAATCTTAGCAGATCGTTCTGTATTGTCCCGAATGCCCAGTCTGCTGGCGATACAATGGGCTTAGTGCCGGGACAATGCTGGTGAAAACCCAGTCCGTCCGACCTGAGGTCAGGATCGGCGTCGTCTAATCAAGACATCTCGGTTCAATACCTTCTCTCAAACCACGACATATCTGGACAATGCAGACCTCTACGACACAATAGAGGCCCTTCGACTGGAGCCCTCCCCTTCGTCGTCATTCCGACCGGAGCGAAGCGGAGTGGAGGAACCTGCTTTGCGCCGGTTTTGCTGCCCTGGCCAGAGAAAGCAGGTTCCTCCACTCGGACTGAAGTCCTCGGTCGGAATGACGGCGATGATTAAACGGCCTCTACGTTGACTTGCGCGATCTCGATTGCCAGTTCCTGCACACCTCGGTCTTTGGTCATCATCGGCGAATCACTTCTGACCCGGAAGAACTCTGCGACGGGCGGCCGAGCCAGCCGCGCAGCGGCGGCGCGGTTCGAGCCCGGGGCGTCAGCCCCGGGTGGGAGTGATAAAGATATCCTGAGCCGCGTAGCGGCGACACGGCTCTCTGCCGTCCCTGGCGGGACTCGTTTATGCCATCTGCGTTCCGCCGTCGCGTAGACTCAACCCCGCTCAGAATGACGACGCGATGTGGATTAGCCATAACAATATGCCTGGTCGGCGGTGTTACAGCAGGTTCCTCCACTCGGACTCAAGTCCTCGGTCGGAATGACGGCGATTATTAAACAGTCTCTGCGTTAGCCGGCGTGATCTCGATGCTGACTTCCTGCACGCCAAGAATGGGATGTATACGCGCGCAGCTTCACCGTGCCCGCGCTTTCCTTGGCGCGAATCCACACTGCGCCGACCCCACCGACCGGCGTGAATGGATTGTCGCCGATCAGCTCAGCAGGACCGTCCAACTGGAAGGCGATGGCTCCGGTGGCATACGGACGCACCGCTCCATATTGATCAGTAATGCGAATGACGACACGAGTAGTGTCAGCGCCGTCGGCAGCCAGCGTAGTGTCGTCGGCGCGAAGCTCGAATTTGTGGTCGACGCCATCACCGGAGTAGCTCCTCTCGATGACCATCTTCCCTGCCCGATAGCCTTCGATGCGGAGGTCGCCCCACTTCGGCCAACCCAGTGTCGAGCAGGATGAAGAACGGAGGGTGCGGAAGATTGCCGTAGTCGGCACGATTGGGGTCGGCCTCGCCCACGAGATTGCCAGCGATGTACAGCTTAAGGTGATCGCAGTTGGAGCACACCACCAGGCGCTTGAGCCAGTCGAGATCGTCTCCGATGGACCAATGAAACGCGGGCTCCAGCACCAGTTCCTCGTCGGGATCGCACTGCGACTTGTAGAAGCCGGCGGCGGGCTTGGGCAGGCGGAAGATATCGGTCACGCCGTGATAGCAGATGCGGTCGCCGGAGCCGAAATCGGCGTGCGTGTTGTAGTCGAAGGCGCACCATCCGAAGCCGCCGGCGTAGAGCGGGCTTCCGGCAAGCTGATTGTGCACGCGCGCGTGGCGCAGGCATGCTCGGTGAGGCGGGTAGCGTTGTCGAATGACTTGGTCGGGAAAGTGTGCCCGACGAACTCGGTGTTCAGGTAGCGAGTGTGATTGGGCGCGAGCAGCGGGAATCCGAAGTCGTTCATGGTGAAGACGTCTTCCAGGAACTCCGAGTGTTGGAAATTGCGGATACCGCCGGTCTGGCGCGTGGGATCGAGCTGATGGGCCAGCGCGTTGGTGCGGGTGTAGAAGTCATGATCGTCCGGCGACTCGTTGATGCGGACGCCCCACAAGATGACGCAAGGATGGTTCCAGTCGCGCGTGATCATGCGTCCGACGTTGTCGACCGCAAGGTCCTTCCAAGCCTGATCTCCGATGTGCTGCCAGCCGGGAATTTCCTCCAGCACCATCAGGCCGACCTCGTCGCAGGCGTCAAGAAAGTGTGGCGACTGAGGATAATGCGAAGTGCGTATCAGGTTGCACTTGAGTTCGTTCTTCAGGATGAGGGCGTCGCGGCGCTGCACCCGCGCCGGCATCGCCTGCCCCACGAAGGGAAAGGTCTGGTGACGGTCGAGGCCACGCAACTTGACCACCTTGCCGTTCAGCTGGAAGCCGCTTTCGGTGAAGCGCGCCTCGCGGAAGCCAAAGCGGCGAGAGTCTTCGTCGACGACTTCAGGGCCGTGCTTCAAGCGCACTACGCAGGTGTAGAGATGCGGCTGCTTCAGGTCCCACAGCTTGATATTGCTGAGGCCGCTGACGGTGACCAGTGCTGTAGATGGCAGGATCGTTCGAAGGGTCAACCGGAGGAAAGGTCTTCTCGCCGCGCGCGACAACCTGCTCGCCATCGCGAATCTCAGCCTCGATGGTGAGCGGTACAGTGGTGCGCTGCGGAGTCGGGACCTGGCACTGTACGTCGACTGTGGCATGCGTGGTAAGAACGTCTTTCGGCTGAACAAAGATGTTGGCCAAATACGTTGCTGGCACCAGGCGCAGGGAGACATCGCGATAGATGCCGCCGAAGGTCAGGTAGTCGATCTGGCCTCCGAAAGGAGGAATATCGGCGCGCTCGGTCGAGTCGACGGCGACGGCGAGCACATTCTCCTTGTCCCACTGAATGTAGTCGGTCAGCTCGAACGAGAACGGCGTGTAGCCGCCCTTATACTCGCCGAGCCGATGTCCATTGATGTAGACCGTCGACGCCGTCATCACCCCGGCGAAGTCGACGAAGACGTGACTGCGCTTCATCGTCGCAGGCAGGGTGAACTTGCGGCGATAAGAGGAGACGAACTCGTAGTCCTTGTCATCGAAGCTGTGCCAGGGCAGGCGTTTATTGGTGTGCGGAATGACGACCGCTGTCCAGCCCGAGTCATCGAAACCAACCGCTTCGAAGCCGGTGACGACGTGGTCGCTATAGCGCCAGCGCTGATTCAGTGGCAGCACGATGCGTCCGTTCGAGGTAGACGCCGTGGTCTGGGCAAACGCTTCGGCTACTGGCGTCCGCGCCCAGAGCCGCACCTGCGGCGAGCGTGCCAGTTGTCTTCAGAAAATTGCGGCGATCCATAGTCTCCCTGATGGTACCTGCGCAGCGGGCTTTTCCGACACAGCGCCCGGTCCGTTATCGCTTGCCCGGCTTTTCAATCAGCAGCACGTTGTGCCCCTCGGTGTCGTGGAAGACGCCCCAGCGCGGCTGCCCGGCCGCTGCCCGCTCTTCAATCTGGGCAAAGCGCTCGCGGCCGATCTGTGCAACCGCCGCGTGGAGGTCGCTGACATAGAAGAACAGGACCGCTTTGTCCTTTGAGGGATAGCTCTCGGAACGCTTGCGTTCGACGCAGACGAATGCCGGGCCGCCATCGAACCTGGCATAGTGCCCGCTCTGCTCGTCCAGAAGCTTCAGACCGACCACGTCGCGATAAAAGTGCTTCGCCACCTCGACGTCGTCAAAGTAGAGTTCTACGCCAGCCAATCGCAACATCGCTTTACCTCTCCGTTCACATGGCCTGTAACGATAACACCGCAGAGAGGCCGGGAGGAATTACCGGCAGGCTGACGCGCCTGGGTAGTGGCGACTACAATAGCCGCAACCTTTTCCGGCCAGGCCGGAGAACGCGAGACGGCTCGCCCCACGCTGAACGAAGGAGTCCCCCATGCCCTCCTCCAAGTTTGTGCCTCTCCCCGACAGTGAACGCGAACCGGTCGCCGGAGCCAAGATGACGGGAGATGTCGATCCTGACGAAACCTTCGACATCACCGTGGAGGTCCGAGGACGGGCAGCTCAAGACAAAGAAGCCTTGCTGAAGCAGATGGAGAGTCAGCCGCCGTCTGAGCGCCACTATCTGTCGCGCGAAGAGTTTGCGCAGAAGTTCGGGGCCGATCCGGCGGACCTGGAGAAGGTGGCAGCTTACGCCAAGGAGCACGGCATCACGGTAGTGGAAAGCAACTCGTCAGCTCGCACCGTCACCTTACGGGGCACGGCGCAAGCGCTGACCGCCGCGTTCCCCACCGAGCTAAAGCAGTACGAGTCTCCCGCGGGACGCTTTCGCGCCCGCACCGGGGCCGTGCAAATCCCCCAGCAGTTGCAGGGCATCGTGGAAGGGATTTTCGGCTTCGATAACCGGCCCCAGGCAAAAGCACATTAGCACCTCCTTCGCCGCCTCCGAAACCAGCTTCTCTGCGTTCCGTCCCGCTTTGGGGAACCAAATCCGTTCACCCGCCGTAGAAAGCAGCAAGGGCGGCTACGTGCATTCCCGCCGCCGGAGGCTGTGCCATGAGAAAGATATTCCTGGGCCTGCTGCTTTGTGTTGCCGTTGGATGTGCTGGTTGGGCGTTCGCCGATGACGGCGCTACTCCGGCGCTCTCGACTGCGCGTGCCTTCACGGCCGGAGGCACCATCCACATGGATCTCTCCGCCGGCGACTACTCGATTCGTGCGACATCACAAGACCAGATTCACGCGACCGGCACCTGCAACGATCCGGACGAGCAGTCTCGCATGAGGGCTGACATCCGCATCAATGGCGGCGAAGCCCGTGTAATTACCCGCGGCCCGCATAACAACACTCATTTCACCATTGAGGTGCCACGGCATTCCAACCTGGTGATCCGGTTATCGGCGGGCAATCTTGAGATTGGCCGGATCGAGGGCGATCTGGACGTCTCCAGCCATGCGGGCGATGTCAACATCCAGGTCGGACGCGCCTCAGACTATCGCTCGGTGGAGGCGTCGGTCTATGCCGGAGATGTGAATGCGCCCGCTTTTGGCGAGAGCAAGAGCGGACTCTTTCGGACGTTGCACTGGTCCGGCGGCGGGACGCACAAGATCTATGCCCACGTAGGTGCGGGCGATCTGAACTTGCAGGGTTTCGAGTAGCACTGCAGATCCCTCCTCGGCCTGAAGGACTCGTCGGGATAACAAGAAACAAAGGTTTTGCGACGGCGCACCTGAAGGTACGCTCTTTCAAAGCCCGATCAATATCGAGCTTTTCAGCAGCCTGTGAAGCCGTTTCCTTTCACAGCGCCGTTCCCTATTTGTCGGCCTTGACCTGCTGCGCCAGGTAATTCCCGATGCCAATTTCTTTGATGGCGTGCAACTGCGCCTCGAGGAAGTCAGCGTGGCGCTCTTCGTCCACCAGCATGCGCTCGAACAGTTCCTTGCTGCCGGTGTCGCCCACTTCGCGGCAAAGGTTAGCGGCGTCGTTGTATTCCTTGATAGCGCCGCTTTCGTCGGCGAGTCCGGCCTCCAGTTGCTGCTGCACGGTTGCTCCGACGGTGGGCGCCAGGTTGACCTTCACTTCCGGAGTGCCATCGAGGAAGAGGATGCGCTCGACGAGGGACTCGGCGTGCTTCATCTCTTCGAAGGCGCGCCGCTTGGTCAGCGCGGTAAGACGGGGATAGCCCCAGTTCTCGCACATTTCGGCCTGCACCATATATTGCAGGACGGCTCCCAGCTCCGACTTCAGAGCCACATTCAGTTGTTCAATGACCTTCTCATTGCCGCGCATAGTCTTCTCCTCCACAAATAATTTCTCCTCCACAAATAAATAGAGTGGCGGTTTGCGGGGCAAAACTCTGCGAGATGGGTCACAGAGAGGTGTGACGCGGGCCTGGAGCCATGCCGGGGTTTCCAGCTTCTACCTCACACCACGTGCGGCTGAGGTTGTTCGTGGGCGGCGGGCGGCGCCGATGCAGCATGATGGTGGGCTTCGAGGGCATTCATCGTCGCCAGGATCGTATCCACTACCAGATGCACGCCGGCGTCGGAGCTGAGCATCATGTGATACAGGCGGCGGCAGGGCCATTCGGCGTTGAAGTATTTGCGGACGAAGGCGGCGCGTTCGTGGTCGATGGTGTCCACCATCTCCTCGGCCTCGCGCTCATCCATTTTGAGGCGGAGCAGGCGGTGAACCTTGCGCTCGCGCGAACCGTAGACGAAGACACGGAAGGTGTCTTTGCGGTCGCGCAGGAAGTATGGACCACCGCGTCCCACGATCACGCAGTTCCCTTCGTGAGCTTTCTTCTCGATCACGCGCTGGGCGAGCGAGACCATGGTGTCGGTGTCGAAGATGCGGTCATCGGCGATGGGCAAAGCGCGTTCATAGCTGCCTCGCCAGAAAACCTTGGCGAGACGGTGTACCAGGGGATCGCACTTTTCCTCGTGGCGGGCAACGGTCTTGGTGTCGACGTCGGCCAGCTTGGCGATCTCGCAGGTGAGTTGCTTGTCGAGCAGCTCCCACCCCTTGCGCTTGGCCAGTTCGGCAGCAACCAGGCTGCCCCCTGCGCCGTATTCCCGTTCGACCGTGATGATCCTGAACATCGCCACCCCCGGCTTCTACTCGAATCATAGCGCGAAGTGCGCGGATTGTTAAAGCTCTGTTGCTTCCTGGCGCCTCGCACAGACTGACAACCGCGATGTCTGCGCTCCAATATCTATGGTGCAAGAGCTGGCGGTTCCGTTGGCTGACGCCATCAAAACCCCGGGGTGTGCAACGCAATTGCCGTGGCCGCCAACTCTCCAGGAATCCTGCGAATCACGCAAAACAGGGCCGGACCTTCCGGTAAACTTCCGTAAATTGTTGTAACGAATTGCCCAAGCGGCAGCTCCGCGCTGTGTTTCTACATCCAACGTAATGAGAGAAAGGGAGGGACAATCCTGTGCGGAAATTAATCGTAATGGGCTTGCTGTTCGCCCTCAGCGGAATCGCCGTAGCGCAGATTTGCAGTGACGGCCCGGTGGTCGCCGATTACGGCAAGCACATCCAGTCGAGCAATACAACCGAAGCACGTATTGCGAAGGAAACGCGCCACGAGTTGCTGATGCTGCCGTATTACTCGCTGTTCGACGACCTGGAGTACTGCGTGCAAGGCACTACGGTGACGTTGAGCGGTTCGCTTACCAGCGACCATGCTGTCACTCACAACGATGCTGAGAACGTCGTCAAGCACATTGAAGGCGTACAGAACGTAATCAACAATATCAAGGTGCTGCCGCCCTCGCCGCTGGATGAGCGCGTCCGCGAGCAGACGTACCGCGCCCTCTCCAATGCAGGAGGCCTGTCGAAGTACTTCTGGGAGGCTGCGCCGGGGATTCACATCATCGTGGCAAATCAGCGGGTGACGCTGAAGGGCTACGTGATGAACGAGGGTGACAAGAACCTGGCCGGCATAACAGCGAATGGCGTGCCCGGAGTTTTCCAGGTGACCAACGACCTGCGCGTCAGTGAAGGGCTAGCGAAGCTTTGAACGGCGCTGGGTTGGAGTTGAAGCAGTGGTGGTGGGCTAATTCCGAGGTGTTGTCCTTTGGCGGGAACCGACGGGCACACTCGGACAACCCGGGCCCGCACAGGTAACGGGCCTGTTTCAACTGCCCGTCTCTAGTGGGCCAGCCGACGATACTCCCAAACAAATGCTGCTATAAACGCCATCGCTGACAACAACCACTGGATGGCGCAGCGCTAAGAGTGGGTTCCAAAATACCTGCCCGGACTTGAGCATCCGGCTCAAGACGGACAGCTATCGTTACGGACGCAGAGAAGCCGACAACAACCACAGCTGCCAAGCCCAAACCGAGCTTTTCAACCAAATCATAGCAATGCTCCATGTTTTTGCCAGAGAACAGCCGGGTGACTCGGGTCTCGCGCCGGTTGAAACCCGGGAGAAGCCTGAGTCCGGTCGGTTGAAGTCATAGCGATGATGGAGAATACAGCAAAATGGTCTATGGGCAAGAAGTCCCAGGTCCCGAACCGCGCGAGATCTGGGGCACCGGGCTAGCCGCCACCAGGCCCTCCTCGATTGATTCCAGGATTGTCCTATGGAGAATGCGTACGTAGCCTCTGTATCACGTCCAGCAAGAGAAATACGACAGCTACAATAAGAAGTGGCCAAAATAGTATCTCGCTGAACGACATGCCGCGATGGGTGTTCTCGTCGATGCGCCAGCTTACGGCGAATCGCCTCAGGAAAAGTTTAGCCATGACAGCCGCTGCCGCACAATACAGCGCTCGGTAGATGTTCGACACGGTGCACCTCAACGGCAGTTCAATGGCGCAGGCCACCCGTTCAACAAAACGACGAAGTTGTTGTGAGTACAACCGCCCAGTTCATGCCAGACGGCATACTCTTCAGCCCAAAGGTAATTCTGAAACAACAGGAGGTTGCTGGTTCCGCAGGTTGCATTCTGATTTCCGTTAGGACAGTTCAGATTGTAGACGACGCCACCGTCCCCATATACCGTCCCACGTTGGTAGGTCGCCAGAGTGATTCTCCAAGGGTCGTCAAAAAAGTCGGCAAAATCTACAAAGTTCAAAACAGACGCCACTCCGTAGGCGACCGGACAACCAAAAGGCGCCGGGCAGTATTGCGTGTGCCAGTTCAAAGGTCCATGTCCAGATTCAGTTTGCGTCTACGCCCCTTACCGCAGGGCGTTGTTCACGATCTGCTGGGCCTCTTCCACGATCTGCTCCAGGTGGCCCTGGCTGTTGAAGCTCTCGGCATAGATCTTGTAGATGTTCTCGGTGCCGGATGGCCGCGCCGCGAACCACCCGCTGGTGGCGACGACCTTCAGTCCGCCGATGGGCGCATCGTTGCCTGGAGCGCGAGTAAGCTTGGCCACAATTGGCTCGCCCGCCAATTCTGATTCCTTCACATTCTCCGGTGACAGCTTCTGGAGTTTGGCCTTCTGCTCCGGTGTCGCCGCCGCATCAATGCGGGTGTAGTACGGCGTGCCGAACTCGGCGGTCAGCTCGCGATAGTGTACGCCGGGATCCTTGCCGGTACGCGCCGTGATCTCGGCCGCAAGCAGGTTCATGATCGGGCCATCTTTGTCGGTCGACCACACCGTGCCGTCGCGGCGCAGGAAGCTGGCTCCGGCGCTCTCTTCGCCGCCGAAGCAGAAGCTGCTGTCGAAGAGTCCGGGGGCGAACCACTTGAAGCCCACCGGCGTCTCCGAGAGCTTGCGCCCGAGTTTGTTCACGACGCGATCGATCATGCTGCTGCTGACCAGTGTCTTGCCGACAGCTGCATTCGATGGCCAATCTGGACGGTTGGTCAGCAGGTATTGAATCGCCACCGCCAGGTAGTGATTAGGATTCATCAGCCCCGCAGAAGGCGTGACGATGCCATGGCGATCGGCGTCGGGATCGTTGGCAAAGGCAAGCTGATACTGATCTTTAAGCTGAACCAGGCGAGCCATAGCATAAGGACTGGAGCAATCCATGCGGATGACGCCATCGTGGTCAACCGTCATGAAAGAAAACGTCGGGTCGACGACCGGGTTCACCACCGTGATGTTCAGGCCATAGACCGAGGCGATGGGGCCCCAATACGGCTGGGTCGCTCCGCCCAGCGGATCGACACCGATCTTCAGGCCGGAAGCGCGGATCGCGCCCATGTCGATGACATTGCGCAAATCGTTGACGTAAGGACTAACGAGGTCTTCCTGATGCGTGGTGCTCGCTTTAAGCGCTGCGTCGTAGGACACGCGCTTGACGCCGGTGTTGCCGCCACGCAAAAGCTCGTTGGCGCGGTTCTCGATCCATTTGGTGGCATCGGTATCGGCCGGGCCGCCGTTGGTTGGGTTGTACTTGAAGCCGCCGTCTTCCGGAGGATTGTGCGACGGGGTAATCACGATCCCGTCGGCGAGGTGCTGCTTGCGTCCGCGGTTATAGACGAGAATGGCGCGCGAGATCACCGGCGTCGGCGTGAAGCTGTCGTTCTGCTGAATGATGGTCTCGACATTGTTGGCGGCCAGCACCTCGAGCGCAGTGCGCTGTGCCGGCGCGGAGAGCGCGTGCGTATCCTTGCCCATGTAGAGTGGCCCATCAGTTCCCTGCCCGTGACGGTACTCGCAGATGGCCTGGGTGATGGCGAGGATGTGCGCTTCGGTGAAAGCTGCCGCGCAGTGACGAGCCACGATGCCCGCTGGTGCCGAAACTCACCATCTGCGTGGGATCGTCGAGGTCAGGGCGCCGCTCGTAGTATTCGCGCTCCAGACGCGCCACATCCACCAGCAGGTTCTTGGGCGCGGGCTTGCCCGCCAGGGGTGAGATCGTCGCCTGCTTCGCTGTTTCCGTCGCCATAGTTATCTCCTGTATCCGTTCGCCAGTGGCCTTGCAATTCTAATGGCAGATTCCCTGCAGTGTGCCGCTGAAGCGGTGCCTTTCAAAGCAGCTTATCCGTGGAAATCATCCGCGAAGATGACTGGTGTCATTCCATAACTGGATCACCGGCTTGGATAAATTGTGCTCATAACTCAACTGGCTCAAGCTGGCGGTGCTGAGCAGAAAATACTGCGCGCCCGAGGGCGGCAGACCCAGCCATCGCGCCGCCAGCACGCGCGAGATGTGAGCGCTGGAGAATAGAAGCACATCGCCGTTCACCGCGCGAACTCTGCTGACCACGCGGTCGGCGCGCGCGCCGATCTGGGCGGGCGACTCGCCACCGGGGCAGCCATCGCGAAACAGGTTCCAGTCAGGACGGCCGGCCAGGATCTCCGCCGTGGTTTTGCCTTCGTAGTCGCCGTAATTCCATTCCAGCAGATCGGGATCGATCTCGGCCACGGCGCCGAATCCTGCAAGATCGCAGGTCACGCGCGCCCGTTGCAGCGGGCTGGTAAACACCTTGGCGAAGGGCACGCCCTTGAGTCTCGCGCCCAATAGCACGGCATTGCGGCGGCCGTTGTCGGTCAGGGGAAGGTCGGTAAGTCCAGTGTGCTGGCCCGAAAGGCTCCACGCAGTTTCTCCGTGGCGGGCCACATAGATCACCGGAAGCGGCTGGCTCATGCAGGGTCCTCTTAGTCTGGACCCTACGCAGCGGCCTGCCCGAGCGCAGCCAGACCGCGTCATTCTACCGGATCGAGCTATGGATACAGCAAGGTCGATAACGCCCGGACTCCTCATGACGGACGGTTTCCTACGGCGCGAAATACCCAAAGAGATCGAGAATCAGCTGGGTAGTGCCGTCGGCGAAGGCGTCGATTGAGCCGTTCACCGTGGGCACAATCGCCATGTTGTTGGTGATGTAGCCATCGAAGGCATTCAGCGTCGACACCACCGGCTGCTGCTCCCCATCCGGCCACAGCGTCAGATAGCCCAGCGGTCCCGGCGGCACCACCGTCGCGTTCAGCACAAATCCCTGCGCCGTGCTCAACACGCCGCATGGACTGGCCACTACATTCACCGGCGGTACCAGCAGCCCGTTGAATGCGCCGTTGCCCTTGCGCGTGTCCAACACCCGGCAGGGCGCCACCGTGTACAGCGACAGTCCGCCAGTGTCCGGCGGCGCGAAGTAGCCGTTGATGTCGATGACCACCTGCGTCGCGTCCTGAACATACACGTCGATATCGCCGCCCGTTCCTGCCGGCACGATTGCTGCGTTGGCCACGATGGTCCCGGTGGTATCGTTCAGCGTCGAGACCAGCGGCTGCGTCTTCCCAGCCGGCCAGGTCGAGAGATAACCCAACCGCCCCGGCGGCACTACCGTGAAGTTCAGCGAATAAGCCTGCGCGGTGCTGGGAATGTTGCAGGGACCAGCCAGCAGCGCGAAGTCGCGGGTCTCGCCCGACTGCATGATGCCGCCGTTGCCCCTGCGCGTGTCTACCACGCGGCACGGCGTCAGGGGATAGAACGCCAACTGCGAGCTGTCGGCCACGAAGTAGCCATTGACGTCGAGGAACACATTCGTCGTATCCGTCACGTAGACGCTGACGGCCTCGCCCGCCCCCGCCGGCACAATCGCCGCATTGGCCTTGATGCGGCCATCGGTGGAATTCAGCGTGGACACCAGCGGCCGATCCCCTCCCGTCGGCCATGCTGTCAGGAAACCCAAAGGCCCTTGCGGAACCACTCCGATATTCAGCGAGTAGGCCGCCGCGGTTGGGGGAATGTCGCAGGTGCCGGCAATGATGAAGTCGCGCGACGTCCCGCCCTGTATCGGAGTCGTCTTGCGAGTGTCGAACGCCCGGCACGGCGTCACCGCTACAAAGCGCAGCGCGGCCCCGCCGATCACCGAAACCGTGTTGTCGTTGGTATTGGTCACATAAGTTCGGTCGGTGTTTGGATTGGCCACAACCGCCGCCGCAAAATTCCCTACCTGGACATCCACCGTCGAGTCATTGAATCCGCTGATCACCGTGACGATGCTGTGGCCGGCCTGCACATGATTGCTGGCAGCGTAGATCGTGTTGCTTGCCTGGTTGATAGCCAGGGCGGTCGGATTCAAAGTGACGGGAACGGTGGCTGTGGCCAGCGAAGTCCCGTTAATCACAGTCACCGAGGTGTCGCCCGAGTTAGCCACATAGATCAGGTTCGTCGCTGGGTTCACGACGACGGCTGTTGGCTGTTGTCCCACCGCAACCTGCTGGGCGAGCAGCGTGGACCCATCAATCACCGTAACCACGTTTGTAGCGCTCCCCAGATAGATCTTGTTGGTGACTGAGTTGACGGCGAGGGCCGTGGGATTGGCACTTGGCACCGAAATGACCGTCTGATAAGCCAGACTCGGCCCATCAACAATAGCTAGCGCGACAGTGCCAACCGCCAAGTAGATTTTATCGGTTACCTGATTTACCACCGGAATTCCCGCGGCGCCATTCACACCGAGGCTCCTGGTTGCGAGCGTGGTTCCATCAATTTCTGTCAGAACATTGCTGGTGCTATAGAACGTGGTGACATAAATCTTGTTGCTGACGCTGTTGATCGCCAGCGGGCCTGGGCCAGCCGGCACTGGCACACTGGACGTCGCAAGGGTGTCGCCATCAATGACCACCACGCTGGCTGGGCTCGATACGCTTACATAGATCTTGTTGGTAACGGAATTCACCGCTACTGCCGTGGGATTCGACCCCACCGCAAAGGTCTGGGTGGAATCCGTCGCACCGTCAATTACCGTCAAGCTGTTGGCCGTCTGGTCGACAACATAGATCTTATTAGTCACGGGGTTGACCGCGATGGCGGTTGGTCCCATGCCTACCGGCACAGTGGCAATCACTGTTTGCGCCAGACTCACCAGGGGAACCAGAACGAGAATGAAAGCGGCAAGGAACCTCAACTTCAGGCGTGACATTATCAGGGGTCTCCTCCAACGTGACAATACATTTCGAAAGCTTGGAACCATCTGTTTCGCTACGATCAACTGCGCAGGGACGCCGTGCCAGTGTCGGGCCTTCCGGGCCTGACTGCATTCAGACGCACACCGATCCCACGGATGAACGACGACAATGTGGCGATGGCGCGGGAAGCGAGCTTGAAATACAAAGTAGCTGATTGCAGCGCGATGTGGCAAGTCGGAATGGCGCTTCTAGTGGCGAGACTCTTTCTACGAGGTACCTGCTGTCGAAACCTCAGAGATAGAACGAGCGTTACTTTGACGGTTGATATCCGTTCGCCGTCGCCTTCTGTAGCCAGGACTGCGCCTGCGCTTGGTTGCGCGAGACTCCCCAGCCGTTGTGATACATCACCGACAGGCTGTACTGTGCCCTGGGCAGCTCTTGGTCGGCGGCTTTACGGTACCACTGGGCGGCTTGCACGTAGTCCATCGAAAGACCCCATCCCATCTGGTACAACACAGCCAGATTGAACTGCGCCAGCGCGTCGCCCTGGTCGGCAGCCTTGCGATACCACTGTGCCGCCTGCAAATAGTCCGTCGTGACTCCTAAGCCTGACTGATACAGATCACCCAGCAGGTTTTGCGCATACGCGTTCCCCTGTTCCGCCGCCTCCCGATATGACGCCACGGCCAACGTGTAGTTTTTCGTGAGACGAGCCGTATCGCCGCGCCGCACGAGTTCGTCGACGGTCAGGGGTTTCGCTGGAACCGCGGCAACCGTCGAAGACACGCCGGAGGAACCCGCATCCGGAGATGATCCAGACCTTCTTCGTCCCCTTGGATCGCCGGCACCGTCGCGATGCCTGGCTTCTTTCCCTACTGGTGTCGTCGCAGGTGACGCGCCGGGTGCGCCAGCCGAAGATGTCGGATCGACGGTTGCCGCCGCGTCGTGTGGCGGCGATCCCGCCGCAGTCGATTGACCATCAGCTGCGGGCGTGGTCGCTGCCTTCGGAGCTTCCGGCGAAGAAGAAGATGGCGCGAGATTGATCGGTGGGGCTGGTGCGGGGTTCGCCACCAACGTCGAGCCCTGCGAGCTGCTGGTCGCGCCGCTCGATATTTGCCGCCCAAGCCACCAGTATCTCGCCAGTCCCAGAGTTGCAAACGCCAGCACCACGCATAGGCCCGACACAACCCAGCGCCGCCTCGCGGGGTTGGTGACAGTCGGCTCCGCTGCCTCAGCTTGAAGCATTGGCGGCGCCGCCACGGAAACAACCGGTCGAGCATTAGCGACCTCCGATGCTTTAATTTCCGTCCCCTTCGACTTTGCGGAGTGCGATGCGCCGGGATCAGCCCGTGTTGGCTTGACCCGCTTCATTTGAGAATTGGTGAATCTCGGGATTGCCGGCAGCGCTAACGATGACACCACGGCTCCGGGAACTGCGGCATTCTGAGGCGCCTGCGGCTCCGGCTCTATTACCCGCGACGCGGCCGGGGCAATCTTCCCAATGTGTACACGCTCGGCCTCACCCTGTTCGGCGGCCAGCCGGTCCTCATGCATTGCCAGGATCCTCTGCGCCGCCATCGACACCCGGCGACTATCATCCTGCGCCAGTGCGAGCAATGCGGAGTGTGCCGACAAAGCCAGGCCCTTATGCTTGGCCCGCAGTAGCCTTTCCAGCCTCGGCATCGCCTTCTCTCTCGCCTCGGGAATCAGGTTGTCGATGGCATTCTGCAGATCTTCCGGCAGTGCCGCCTCGGTGGGCCGCGGATTCAGTGCGATCACCAGCCCGCCCTCCACGTCCGATTCCCATTTGCGCGGACTCTGTTGCGGAGTCTGTTCCTTCACCCGCCGATGCACGTAGCTGTAGAGTTCGTCGAGCGTGATCAGGCCATCGCCATCCAGGTCGGCCTGTCCTGTGCGCAGTCCCTGCACCACCGCATCGGTGAATACGGATCGCACGCCTTCGCCCTGCACTGCCTCACCCTCGAAGGAATACTGGAACGCGTCGGACGCGGTTAGAACGAACCGCCCACGGCCCTCCTCGGGAGTTCTGCCTCCCAGGTGCACGGCGACGTTGGCGGTCCCCGCAGCCTTGGTGCGGGCGAACGCACCGCTATGGCAGCAGTCCAATAACAAGACCTGCCGGCGGGAGCGGCACTGGCTCATCACCTCGTTGACCCAGTTGGCAGCCACCGCGGTCGAGCGCATCCGCTTGTGATGGGTATTGGAGGTGGCGTAGTACAGCATGCCATCGTCGTCGGTCACCCCATGGCCGGAAAAATAAAGCAGAAGAAGATGATCGCGGTCGCGATCGTCGAAGAAAGCCTCGATCTCCTCGCATACCCGGTACGAGGGGGCATCGGTCACGGTGTGGACGTCAAATCCACCGATCGTACCGTCGGCCAGCACTTCGGCCAACGTCTCGGCATCCCGCGAGGGCGCGACGAGTTGCCGCAGCAGCGCATCCTCGTACTGCGAATTGCCGATAATCAGCGCACTCTTCTTATCGCCCACGACCGCTCCTCATGCCCTATGCCGGTTGAAGAAGGCTTCCACCATCTTCTGCTGTTCTCCAGACAACGTGCCACTCAACGTCAACTTCTCGCCGCCGCTTTCCACTGTCACACTGGCCTGCTGATGTCGCGATAGCCAGGTCTGCAGGATGCCCATCATGGTGGTGATCGCCGCCGGCGCCAAGGTTACCGCCAGCGCGGTGAGCGACAGTACGTCGCCCTTCGCGCCCTTGGGCAAAGTGCCCGACCGAACCGCCTCGACCTTGCCCACTTCCAGGTCGAGCATCTGCTGCCGCAAACGCTGGGTCAGCTCCGCTGACTCTTCAGCATCGATACCCGGTCCGGCGTTGACGCGTAAGATCATGTTTGCTGGCTCCTCTGGCCTGCTCTGTATGGTGTCACCATCGTGCGGACCGTTTCAGGATAGAGTTGCCTTCTGTGCCTCTTAACTCTTCAGAAACGCCGCGGCTATCCCAAAATCCAAATGAGACTGCATGCCATATCTCGGCTGGGGGGCGGTGCGGCACCGCCATCCTTAGTCCGGCTCGAGCGCTCACCACACTTGTATCGCAATCTTAGCGCCAGATCTCGACATAGCTGGCCGCTGGCGTCGCCGCTTCAAGCCGTCCCTGCGTTCGCAGTCACATAGGAGCACAACGCCCAATCTTGGAGCTTTGAGCGCTTTGCATCGGGATTACGGAACTATCCAGAAAGATAGGGCGAAGTATCCATTTGGATACTCGCGCCGTTGAGAGAGCTCGCCGGGGATATTACCTTCGGCAGTCACCTGGTGCGCCATAGACCATGCTGTACCGAACGGTTAGAATCGAGTATCCAGCCAGGTGACGGTTGAAGGGGGATTTTTGCGTTTTGTTCTGGGCTTTGTAGTGATTTTTTCGGCCGCATGCGCTATGGGACAACAAGGCAATCCTGCTTCGCCCCCTGCTCCACCGGATGGGACGCAGTCCACATCTGGCGACACGACAAACCACGCGGAATACCGCAACCCGCCCTCACCGATACCGCTCCGGCGACCGCCGCTCCCAGCCAACCTGGTGCTCCTCCGGCGGTCCCCATCTCGAAACAGCAGCCCCAGCGAATCCTCGGCGTGATGCCGAATTTTCGCGCAGTCAGCGCCGGCGCAATTCCTCCCCCTCCAACGCCTAGGCAGGCGTTTAAGATCGCCAGCCAAAACAGCTTCGACTACTCCTCATTCATCTTTGTTGGCATCACCTCCGCGCTGGCGGAGGGAACCGACGCGCATCCGCAACTGGGCAAGGGCATGAGCGGCTTTGGACAATATTACTGGCGAGGGTTTGTCGACAAGACCGACGGCAATTACTGGGTGATCTTCATCTTGCCGACCGTTTTACATCAGGACACCCGCTATTTTGCCCTCGGCGAAGGCGGCTTCTGGAAGCGGAGCATTTACGCTGGCACACGCATTTTTGTCGCTCGGAACTATCAGGGCGACAATACCTTCAATGCCTCGGAAGTGTTCGGCCGAGCCATCGCTCAGGGTATCTCGACCACTTACTACCCAAGCTCGAGCGTCACCGGAGAAAAGCTTCTGGAAAAATACGCGTATGCCTTGGGACGCGACGCCCTGACCAACTTCGTTCGTGAGTTCTGGCCGGACATCGCCACCCACGTGCTGCATCGCCATCCGTAAATCATAACCATGACTCCTTCACCACGCCGCATCGGCCGAATAGACCTCTGCCGTCCTGAACGGTTAGAATCTAGATACCGGAGAAGCTTACAAACGGAGGGTTCCTTGCGGCTGGTTCTGGGGTTTGCCCTGATCTTGTCGACCGCCTGCGCCTTGGCTCAACAGGGCAGTTCCCCTTCGCCATCGGCCGTCCCCTCTGCACAATCGTCAGAACAGCAAGCATCGGGAAGCATCAGCGGCACCGTCGTTGATCGCGGCGGAGATCTCGCGGTCGGCGCGCAGGTCAAGCTCACGCGCGACCAGTTTCCAACCCAGGAAGCATTGACCGGCGACAATGGGCAATTCGCCTTTGCCAACCTCCCCGCTGGAACCTTTGAGCTCACCGTTTCGGCGCCCGATTTCGAGACCCAGGTTGTTCCTGTAACCCTGCAAGCGGGTGAAGTCTACCTTGTGCCGGAGATCGTGCTCTCGGTCGCCACCGCAGTGACGGAAGTGAAAGTTGAAATGACCCAGGAAGAAGTCGCACAAGTCGAGATAAAAGAACAAGAGCAACAGCGGGTGTTCGGCTTCATTCCAAATTTCTACGTCACTTATTCCCCTGATCCGGCTCCTCTCGTACCCCGGCAAAAGTTTCAGCTTGCATGGAAGTCTTCAACCGATCCTGTCACCTTCCTCGGCGCCGCGACCCTCGCCGGAATTGAGCAGGCGTCGGATGACTTCGGCGGCTACGGCCAAGGCATGGAAGGTTATGCCAAGCGCCTCGGCGCAACCTACGCTGATGTTTTTATAGGCACCTTCCTCGGAAGTGCCATCCTGCCGTCCCTCCTGAAACAGGATCCGCGCTACTTCTACCGGGGAACCGGCAGTAACAAGTCACGGCTTATGTACGCGCTAGCCAACAGCGTGATTTGCAAAGGCGACAATAAGAAATGGCAGCCGAACTATTCTGGCATTATCGGAAGCTTCGCCACCGGAGGAATCTCTTATCTGTACTATCCGGCCAGCGATCGCAGTGCAGAACTGCTGATTCAAAACTCTCTCATCCGGATCGCCGAGAGCTCCATCGCGGGCGTCTTCCAGGAATTTGTTCTCCGGAAACTGACCTCTCACTCGCAGAAGCAGAATCAACCTCCTTCGGACCAGCACTAAGCCACCCAACACCGTCGAGCTTGTCGCCGGCGACTCTTCTGTCGTTCTGATCGAAGGCGGCGTGGGGTTCGCCCCATCCTTTCGCGTCTTTTGCGAAAGGGTGGGAAGGCGAACCGTTATCCCTGCGCCAGTACGAATGTTGCCGCAACGTCGTTGGGCCCGTCTCCAGCCTTTTCCCTTATGG
>CAWCBG010000006.1:0-121114 GCA_963793845.1 uncultured Acidobacteriaceae bacterium | reverse complement strand
TGACTCTTAATCAGTAGGTTGAAGGTTCGATTCCTTCCGCGCTCACCACCTTGTAAAATCAATAACTTACAAGCTCAATTCCCTCCCCCAAGGTTGCAGCGATTCTCTCAGTCGTGGAAAGTTGCCGCAGGTTGAAACTCCCAGTGCGTGTCTATTTGGCCGCGGTTCTCCCCGGGTTTGCCGATCTCTCGATCCGGTGCCTCCCCGACCTTACTCCCGCTGTGTGGATCGCCCAGCATTCATAGACTCAAGCGGCGGGGTTGTTAGCGCAATAACTGATTGTCTCCTTTGTGAGCATCCAGTCCGATGCAATATATGTCCTTCGAAGGAGCCTCCGTGGTTGTTCTCTGAATCAACGTTTCCGTTGAGTTCAGTCTTTATTCGCTACGCGCTCCTCCTGGGCTCAGCATTCAAACAACTCGCCCAGAAGCTTGTCTTTTCGGTTCTGACACTCTGAGGACTGTGAGTGGCTCTCGTATTCAAGGAAACGTCTCTTAGTTCGAGAACGAACGATTATTATTGCCGCGGCAATATCGCCACTCGCGGAAAGACGAAATGCCCGGCAGCATCATCGGTGACGTTGATCTGGCAGGTGTAGAAGCCTGGCTTCGACTCAGCCGGCACGCCGCTGTCCTTCAGCTCGAGGTGCGACTGGGGAAACACTAATTTCTTGAACCTCAATCAGCGACGTCTCGGAAGCCTTTACGTCGCCCTTGAAGAATGAAACATTACTCAGCAGCCGGACCCCGTTTTTCACATCAACGTGCGTGTTTGTCAGGCGTTCCGTTCCGTCCCTTTGCAGTTGCAGCCGGGCGTTCACGCTGCGTGTCGGATCGTAGACTTCGTAATAGAGATACAAGTGTTGCACGTTGGAGAACGCATGCGTCACGCTGGACACAATTTCCGAACCGTTAGGAATCAGCGGATCATTCGGATCGTGCCGGCGGGCTGGACCTGGCTGGTCATTACGCTTGAGTTTTTCTTTAGCGGCGTGGACTCGTGGACTTGAGATCGGGAACCGTGGGGTCGGTCGGCTGCTATACTCTCTGCGGAAATTCTCTTCCGACGGCTCTTCTGAGGCCGTGGTGACAGCTATGTATCGCGCGCGGACCTCCCACCTATGCTCTGGCAATATCCAGCCTCAGTCGGCGGCGTTGTTGAGAACCACTTTATTCCGCATCCTGCTCGTTTTGATACTGGGATTAGCGAACGAGATCGGCTCCGGAACGCAAACCATCCCATCGTCAGGCTCGCAGGCCGACATCAACAAGGAGGCCCAGGCAGCCTATCGAGCAGGCACCACGGCTATCGCTAATAACGACTTCAAGAGCGCTGAAGGACAGTTCGAGAAGGTCGTTCACCTGGCCCCTCAGATCGAAGAAGGCCACAGCGCGTTGGGCGCCGTCCAGATACGTCTCGGGAAGTTCCCACAAGCGATTAAGGAATTGGAAAAAGCCCTCGCGCTTAAGCCTGGCGATTTGTCTGCCCAGACCAATCTCGCCTTGGCGTATCAGCAAACGGGCGTCAACAGGAAAGCGATTCCCTTATTTGAAAAACTTGAACTCGAGGCGCGAAAAAAGCCTGCCTCGGATCCCTCGCACACGCTTCCCTCTTTTGTCCTTGCGGCTTACGCTCGCTCGCTCGCTGCCACAGATCAGCTCCCGGCTGCAATTGCCAAGATGAAGGCCGCAGTCGCCGAATCGCCGCAGAACGCGGAGCTCCGTGACGACCTGGGCTCGCTGTACGCCCAGCAGCAAAGTTGGCTTTCGGCCGTCAGCGAATTCCAGCAGGCGATTAAGCTGAATCCGCAATTTGCTGCGGCTCACATGCATCTGGGAGTAGTGCTGCTCATGCAGCAACAAGTGTCGGCGGCAATCCCAGAACTGATGGAGGCCTCCCAACTCGCTCCCAACAGCGCGCTCACGGCAACGGAGTTGGGCAAGGCTTATGCCGCGAATAACGAAGACGACAAGGCCATCATGGCATTCCAGCACGCGATCAGCCTGGATTCCGCCTTCACGGAAGCCAAGTATCACCTGGCTCTGGCGTTGCAGCGTACCGGCCACGACCGGGACGCTGTTCCCCTGCTTCGTCAGGTCGTGGAAGCTGAGCCGAAGAACGCAGAGGCGGGCGCGAGCCTGGGATTCGCTCTTCTTCACACCGGAAACGCAAAGGATGCGATTCCGTTTCTTGAGCGCACGTTAGCCCAGAACCCCGACAATCCTACGGCGCATCAGAACGTAGCGGCTGCGTATCTGCAAATGAACGAAGTCGATGAGGCCATTCGTGTTCTCACCTCTGGCCTCAAGACCAATCCCGAGAACTTCCAGCTCCACTACAATCTCGGGCTTGCACTCAAGTTGAAGGACGACAACGCAGGCGCCATTCCCGAGCTGGAAACTGCGGCCAAGATCCAACCTTCGGCCTATGAACCACATTACACGCTTGGCATCCTTTATATGCAGGATGGCCGCTACGACGACGCAGCCCGCGAACTCTCGCTGGCGATGAAGTTGCACCCCGACAATGCTGACGGCTGGGCGACGCTGGGCAGTCTATATCGCAAAATGAACAAACTGCCGGAAGCTGCCGACGCTTTACGGGAAGCGATTCGGCAAATGCCCGATCAGCCTGCCCCTCACCTGACTCTCGCGACCGTGCTCGCGCAGCAAGGTCAAGCGGCCGAGGCAGCCGCCGAGCGCAAGAAAGGAGCAGAGTTGGAGCGGGTGGCCATGAATCGGCAGAGGGCGACGGTGTCCACAAATTCGGGCAACTCGCTCTTGCAAAAGGGGCAGGTCGCCGACGCTATCGAGCGCTTTCAGGAGGCGCTCGGCGACGACCCCAGCTATGCCGAGGCACATCTAGGGCTAGCGAATGCCTTGGAACTACAAGGCAAGCAGGCGGAAGCGGCAGCGGAACGGCAAAAGGCTGCCGAACTGGAAAAGGCACAACCTTAATTCCGGGTTTACGGCGGGCGAACTTGTTGCGCCAACGGGGGTGTTGCGGCCATTTGCAGCGAGTCTGGAAATACGTTATACCAGAATGCACAACATGCCCGTCCCCGTCGCAATAGTCTTCCGGCCCTGGAACTTCTTCTCCCTGAGGTTCCGAAATTATCTGGACGCAAAGCAGCTCCTCGCGGTCCAGGGGATGAATGGGAAGGCAGGTTCATCCAGGTAGGGCATCATGAAGTCTCGAATGGGCCGAATTATCGTGAGTACGGCTGGCGTGGTTGCCAGCTTTACACTGGCGATCGGGACTGCGCAGGTCACGGCGCACGCCCAATCCGACACCGGGCAGGATCGTAAGAACTACTCCGACAAGATTTGGCAAACCTATAACTTTCGGTTTGGCCCGCAGAACTTGTCGCTTCCCGGCAACGCTGCCACGGAGGACAACGAATTCATTCAGCCGGGCGCATTTCCCAAGGCCGAATACTGTGGCCATTGCCATGCAGAGGCCTACCACCAGTGGCGCCAGGCATTGCACTCCAACTCGTTCCGAACACCCTTCTATCGCACGAGCGTCAACATCCTCATCCACAACAAAGGTATCGAGTTCTCGCGCCACTGCGATAGCTGCCACAATCCGATCGCCGTGCTGTCCGGTGCGTTGACCCAGGACGCCAAAGTCGATCGCTCATTTGATCAAGACGGTGTGACTTGCACTACCTGTCATTCGATTCAGCGTTTGCAGTCGACCTCGGGTAATGGCGGTTATGTGATGGGAGTTCCCGCGGTCATCGTGGACGAGAAGGGCAACCGCATTCCTGGCGAGGTTGACTTCCCTGACATCCTGGCGCATCCGGAGCGTCATCGCCAAGCCGTCATGCAACCGTTTTATCGGACTGCTGAATTCTGTGCCGCCTGCCACAAGGCGAACCTGCCAAATCCGCTGAACGATTACAAGTTCATCCGCGCCTTTAGCACTTACGACGAGTGGCAGAATTCCAAGTTCTCCCACCGTAACCCGCTGAATTTTTACTCGGCTGAATTCACAAGTTGCCAAGACTGTCACATGCGTCGGGCTCCGGCCACTCTTCCCGACTATGGCGTTAAGGGAGGGTCCTTTGCCTCTCATCGCTGGCTGGCGGGAAACACGGCGGTACCGTTTTACTACGGTTTCGACGAGCAACTGCAGAAGACCATCGAGTTTCTGAAGTCGGGCAAATACTTAAACGTGGACATTTTCGCGCTGAAGAGGCCCGGCGACGAGAACATTATTGCCCCGCTGGGTTCGGTGCCATTTCAGCTCGAACCCAACGAAGTGGTGGAAGCTTACGTCGTCATCCAGAACAAGAATATTGGTCACTCGCTGATTCCGGAGGTTCGTGACCTCTTTGAGGCCTGGGTCGAGGTGGAAGTGAGAGACGCTTCCGGACACGACGTCTATCACAGTGGTTTTCTGAAGCCCGACGGCATGCTGGACACTCGCGCGCACAGCTTCAGCAACCGGCCGGTGAACCTGTCTGGCGAATTCGTCGACAACCATAAGGTTTGGACGATTCATTCGATGGCCTACGACAATTCAATACAGGCGGGACGATCGGCGTTGGTGCGGTATGAGTTCCAGATTCCGGCGGACGTGAAAGGGCCACTCAGCATCACCGCCCGTGTCAACTACCGTCACTTCCGCCAGAGTTACCTGAATAATGTGTTCGGTTCAGATCATCCGCTGTACCCGGTAGTTGAGCTGGCGTCCCAAACCCGAACTCTTAACGTCGGGATGAATGAGCCGACGCCGCCTCTATCCGGCGACAATCCGGACTGGATGCGGTGGAACAATGTCGGAATCGGATTTCTCGACCAGCAGCAATATTCCGACGCCATCCAGGCCTTCGAGCAAGTCGTGAAGTTGCGTCCCGACTATGAGGACGGATATGTCAACGTGGGCCTGACGTACATCGAGTGGGAAAAATACACTTCCGCCCGGCCAGCGCTGGAGAAGGCCCTGCAGTTGCACCCGAATTACGCCCGCGCCCTCTACTATCTTGCCCTGGTGGAGCGTCGAGAAGGGCATCCGGAAGCTGAGGTCGCCGACCTGCAGAGAGTTGTGAAACAGTATCCGCAATCGCGCGATGCGCGTCGCGAACTTGGCATCGCTTATTACCAGCAACATCGCCCCGACGACGCGGTGGCCCAATTTGAAGCGTTGCAGGCTATCGATCCTGACGATCTGGCTGCCCACTACAATCTCGCCATCTTGTATCGGCGCAAGGGCATGAAGGCTAAGGCGGCTGAACAGGCAGCGTTATACGCCACAAAGAGAATCGATCCCGCGGCCCCAACGTATTCGCTCGATTTTCTGCGCAAGCATCCCGAGATATCCACCGAAAGCGTACCTTGGCACATGCACACGGATCTGGAACCCGCCGCCAACGGCGTTGGTCAGCAATAGCTGAGGAGGACTTGTTTTGCCCTGGGATCGCCGAAAATTTCTTCGTTCGCTAAGCCGCACAGCTCTTGTACTGCCCTTCACAGACATTCTGGCTCTGGCCGTTCCTCCGCAACCGCAGGATGCTACACAAGGTCAGACAAAAGAGAAGATTGGGCCGATCGAGCGCAGCTACGACGCCAAGCCGGCGCCTCCGCCCCCTGGACCGAAATCGCCCATTGAAGGTACCCCGCTGGGTGTCAGCTTTGTTGATGTTGTCAAAGGTTCGGGCCTCGACATCGAAACCATCTACGGCGGTGTGGGCAAGAATAAGTATCTGCTGGAAACTACAGGTTGCGGTCTTGCCTTTTACGATTATGACAATGATGGCTGGCTGGACGTGTTTCTGGTGAACGGGTGGCGCCTTGAAGGATTCGCCAAGGGCCAGGAGCCACATTGTCACTTGTTCAAGAACAACCGCGACGGCACGTTCACCGATGTCACCAAGGGTTCGGGTCTGGAACTGCGCAATGGCTGGGGGCAGGCCTGTTGCGTCGGAGATTACGACAATGATGGCCACGACGACCTGTTCGTCACCTACTACGGACAGAACGCCCTTTATCACAACAATGGCGATGGAACGTTCACCGATGTCACGGAACGCGCAGGGCTGATCCAGCCCGGACCGAAGACCCGCTGGAATACCGGCTGTACCTGGGTCGATTATGACCGCGATGGGCATCTTGATCTGTTCGTTGCGAACTACGTCGATTTCGATCTGAAAACTGCTCCTGCACCAGAAGATGGCCCATGTACTTACAAAGGCATTCTGGTCGCCTGCGGTCCGCCTGGGCTGCCGGGCGGGAAAAATATCCTGTATCACAATAACGGGGATGGCACCTTCGACGATGTGAGTCAGAAGGCGGGGATGTGGAACGCGGTTGGCACCTATGGCCTCAGTGTGGCCGCTTCGGACCTTGATAACGACGGATGGCCCGACATCTACGTGGCCAACGATTCTGCCCCTGCCACCCTGTATCTGAATCAAAAGGACGGAACCTTTAAGGACATCGCCATTGAGGCCGGAGCAGCGCTGTCCGCCGAAGCGAAGCCGCAGGCCGGAATGGGAGTTTCCATCGGCGACTACAATCGCGATGGCAATCTCGACGTCGTGAAGACAAACTTCGCCGGCGATACCGACTCGCTCTACACCAATCTTGGCGACGGGGTGTTCGAAGATCGCACCTATCCCAGCGGCCTGGGCGTCAACACCCGTCTTCTGGGCTGGGGCGTGGGCTTCTTCGACATGGACAACGACGGTTGGCTCGACATTTTGATGTCCAACGGACACGTCTATCCCGAGGTCGACAAGTCAAAGGCCGACCTGAAGTATGCCGAACACAAGTATCTCTACCGCAACCTGCGTAATGGGCGATTCGAAGAGGTCACCAATCAAGGCGGTCCCGGCATCATGGAGAGCGCTCCGGCGCGTGGTTGTGCCTTTGGCGACTACGACAACGATGGCGATCTTGACATCGCGGTCAACTGCGTCAACGCGATTCCGCAGCTCCTCCGTTGCGACTCCACTCTTAACCGGAACTGGATCAAGATCAAACTCGTGGGTGTGAAATCCAATCGCACAGGTATCGGCAGTCGCGTTACTGTGACGGCCAAGACCGTCCCGACTGCGGAGAAGCCGCTGGTCCAGATGGACGAGTTGCGCAGCGGCGGTAGCTACTTCTCACAAAATGACATGCGCATGCACTTCGGCCTGGAGCGGGCAGCCAAGGTGGACATGGTAGAGATACGCTGGTTAAGCGGACAAATTGATCAATTGAAGGATCTGGAAGTAAACCGCCTGTACGTTATTCAGGAGGGCGGCAAGATCCTCAAGGCGGAAGCGCTGAAGCCTGCCATGAGATCCTAGTCGGCTGACAAAACGATGAAACGGCACTCTGAAAAACCGCTGCTTTGATGCGAAGAGCCCACATACTTCTGCTCGGCCTGGCGATGTTCGTACCTACCGTGTGCCGCGGGCAGGCCAAGTGTCCCTGGATGAATGAAGCGACGGCGGGCGGCATTTTGGGCGGTGCGGTGATCGCGACTGCCAACGTTAGCGATAAGGGCGATGGAGTCTGCGAATTCTCACGACAGCAGGGATATGTCGTTTACCAGCTGCGCATCTCGGTCGGCATCATGACCGACATCGCCAAACAATTTCCCTCATACCTCGCGCAATGCCCGCCGAAGAGTAGCCCTGTCCAGGCTGTCGGAAATGAGGCTGTCACGTGCAGCGTCGAAGGCAAGGCCGGCGGGTATGCCGAGCAGGTAGTGGGTAGGGTGCGCGACCGTGCTTTTGTTGTGAGCGTGAGCTCCAGTGTCCAGAATGATCCATCGATGACACCGAAGATTCGTCGTGAAAAAGCAGATCTTGCGGCGGAGCAGTTAGCCGGAATCCTTTTCTAGGCGGAGGAGGCTGCAGCGCTGCAGCCACATCTAGCCCGCGTGCCTGGCGGCAGAACCTCTAGCGGCCGCAAGCGTCTCTCTGAGATGATGAAGAAACTCCGGCCGTGGCGGAAGAAGAAAGGTAGCCGCAAACACAAGCTGATGGGTGCAGCCGCCAGAAAGTTGTCAGCCGGAATATACTGCGAAGCAACGGGGAGCAGTCGTGATTGCAGGAGTGCTGAAGAGCCAGATGGATGAAGCGAAGACCGTCGGCGCGGATCAGTTAGTCGCAACCAATGACGACAATGCGATTGCGAATCTTCCGATGCTCGATGTCGTCGCTGATACGGTCAACGGCAAGACTGCTGAACAATTGATCGCCAAGGTCAGGCCGGGAGGAGTGTTTGCATCGGTTCTCGGAGCATCACGGAATGCCGAGAAGTACCCAAACGTAAAGGTGGTACCCGTGTAAGCGACACCTGATGCGAAAACTCTTCAGTTCATGGCCGAAGCCGTCCGAGATGGCAAACTGATGATCCCGATCAGCCGCCAGCTGCCACTCAGCAACGCTGCCGAAGCTCAAGCCACCGCGGAGGACGGTGTTATCGGAAAGGTCTTGCTGGTGGCTTGACATTATTTCGCAAACACAGGACACGAAAGGACAATCGAAAGCGAAAAAGGGTCTGCGGAGAATCAACCCCGCTTCGAAGCCGAGTGGCGATGGGTGTGTGAAGTGCCTGGCGTGCCCGGCAGTTCACTCCTCCGAGAACGGCGTCAAGCAGGACTTTGCACTAGTCCTGCGACCGACAACTTCTGGCAATGACGATCGAGTTCCCGTCTAGCAACAAGCTGCTTCGTCGATCGATCACCTCCATAACTTGCCGGCGAGCCAGTAGTCGACACTGAACTTTCCCGGACCAGAGCAGATCAACCAGATAAAGAAGAGGACGTACAGGACTTCCGGAAGGTAGAGGAAATCGTCGAGCCAGTTAAGCGGCGAAAGTCTTTTAGGCATGGCGGAAAGCTTGGTGGTCAGGATGGCGACAAGCATATCGACCAGTAAAGCCACGCAGGCCAGGCTCGAAAGGAGCCCCACGGTCAGCAAGCATCCGCCAACGAACTCGACGCCCGACACGAAATAAGTCATCAGGCGGGGAAATGGGACTTTGGCCTCAACGAGCGTTTCGTACATAGTTTGCCTGCTGCCTGCGACAAACAATTTGTTTGCCCCGGAGATGGCGAAGAACAGCCCGAGCGACACGCGTACCAGCAGGATGGCATATTGTTCCAAATCACTGCTGCCCAGCAGCACAAATTGGACCAACCGTTTCCAATCCATCTCCTGTCCTTCCATCGGAGGAAATGCTGTAACGATACCCGATATCGTTACAGTTTGACTTCTCGCGTCACCGCGTCAATCAGGACTTAGCGGGTCTCTGGCGCTAGTCTCTGTTCTCGACAACTATGCTGCAAGCCACAAATGGTGGTGTCGTCAGCGAATTTTCGCGATCGAGATTACGTGTCCATCCGTTCGACCCACTGAGCGCGCCATGCGGGAGCCACGAATGGATCCGCAAAGTACTGTGTCTCCCGCGCAACCTTGTCGTCCCTGAACTCCATGATGCTCACGGTGTAGGACGGCTTGCCGTCATATGTCAGGATGAGTTCGGTGATCCAAAGATCACCGCCGCCAATGATTCGCTGGACAGCAAACCGCTTCTTGCTCGGCTGACTAGAGCGTTGGTTCTGGATGTTGCGTCGACCGCGGGTTCGCTCGCCTGACTGCGGGTATTCCAGCACCGCGTCCTCGTGATAGATGCGGTGCTCCGTTTCAAAATCGTTGGCATCGGACGCCGCCCAATGCTGATCCAGTGCCGCACGGATCTCTTGATCTCGCACTCCAGAATACTGCTCATTCTTTGGTTGATCGTTCATCTTGAGCCTTCAATTTGTCTACTTCGGGCGCGCCCTGACGCGCAGGCCTGGTCACTTAGTTTTGTCATTGCTTCCCCATCAACATTCTTTGGCTCAGCGTACAAAACGTGCCGTGCCTTGCCATCCACTCGGTAGGCAAACGATCGCCTGGAGCCATTGCCCGTTTGTGTAGGATGCACGCAAGTCTTCTCGCCAAGAGCCGTTTCTCGCGGTGAAAATCACATGCCAAAGTAAGTAATGAAACCTGTCCCCCGGACGAAACGCATCGGAGCGCGCGTGGGCGGGTCGCTTGGTTAGGGTTAATTCACGAATCCACTGAAGGTAACCGTAACGCTGCCGCCAGCGCTGCTCGCATCGCGCTGGACGTTACAGATCGGTGCCGCCTGCGGGCGCGGCGGATTCGGAGCTCCTACCGGTGGGCTGGGGCACTGTGGTGGGTTGTCGCTCGACGTGCAGTTGTCGCAAGCGTATGGAAAAACCCCAACCAGTCCGGTGTTTTGTCCGATCGCCGCGTTCTTGAAGGAACTGACACCTGGATGACCGGAGCCTGCATTCCACTGCCCTCCTCCTGCCATGGTGAAGGCCAGTAGCGCATTCACGCCAGCGACTGCGCTGATATCGATGGTTTCCTGTGCCCCTGCGCCCTGGAAACCGTTATTCAGGATAAACTCGGCCAGGTTCACGCCGGAAGGGTACTGCGGCGGCGCACAATTCAGGGGCGGGGTCCCGAATGCCAAATTACCCGAGATACCCGTTCCTGACGGTGGCGTATAACTCACCTGTTTCTTCGCCCCGAGCGTGAACCAGCCCTGCAGTGGATTAACTACATTCGTAATGAAAGAGACATTCTGGACGTTGGTCACGCAGCCGGCTACGGCTCCAAGTGTCAGATAGACTTTGACGTCTTGAGCGGTTGTGTTTTCTACGATCAGCGTTGTTTGACTGCCCACAATCCCTCCATGCTTGGTGTACTTACATCAGCGTACCTGCGGGTAGATACCATTTGCCGGTGCGGCTCCAAACGGCCGCACCCAACATCTTCTTTTAGTTCAATTGCAATGGGCGATTCTCGCCAGTGTCATGGCCGATCTCATTTGGGCGAGAGGGTCAGCAAGCCGACCACTGCACCACCGACCACCAGCAACGCCGGATTGATCTTATACTGCAGCAGGATCAGCAGCACGGCAACGGCGAGAGCTCCGGTTTCCAGGCCGCTGATCGCTCCTTTCGCCATGGTAAAACAGCCAGCCAACAACAGTCCGATCGAGACCGGCGCCAGCCCCTGCTGAATGGAAGTTCGCCACGGCCACTTCTCCAACTTCTTCCACCCTTTGGCTACAGCGTAGGCTAGCACGGCAGTGGGACCGAAGAACGCAACCAGCACTACCAAGGCACCCAGCAGTCCGCCGGCCCACTGTCCGATGGAGACGATCATCATCATGTTGGGCCCGGGAGCCATCTGTCCCACGCTGTACAGGTGGATGAGTTGCTTGAAGTCGAGCCAGTGGTGGACGTCGACGGTAAGGATCTTCATCTCCGGGAAGGCCGCCATACCCCCGCCGACGGTCAGGATTGACAGGTAGGAGAACACGCGAATCAATGCTGGAATCTGGTTCATGGGGCGGGAATCTCCTTCTTTTCTTTGCGCGGGTAATGGAAGAAAATCGCCAGAAGGCCTACGCCAACGAGCGTTCTTGGAACTCCCAGGTGGAGCCTGTTAACGGCAATAACCGTCAGGGCCACAAAAACGAGGTCGACCTTCCCGGTAAGCGACTTCTTGCTGAGGTTCACCACGGTGAACAAGAGCAGCCCAACGGCCGCTGCGGCTACGCCCTTCAGGGCGGAGGTAATGAAACTGTGGTCGCCATGGATGCGGTAGAAGGCGCCGACGACATACATCAGCACTGCGCCGGGTAAGCACATGCCCAGGATTGCTGCGATCGATCCCATGACCCCACGCAGCTTCTCCCCCACCAGGACGGCCATGTTGGTCGCGTTCAGGCCGGGAAGACTCTGGCTGATGGAGAGCATCTCCACGAATTCCTTATCGTCCACCCAATGCCGCTTGGTGACCAGGCTCTCGCGCAGGTAGGGCACGACGCCGCCGAAGCTGGTGGCTCCGATGATCAGGAATTCGAGGAAGATCTGGCCGATTGAGGCTTCAGCAGGCGCAGTCGCACTGCCCGCTGGAGTTTGCAACGCGAGTTTTGCTCCGGTATCACTCATGGCTTTGCGGCTCATTCCCCTTCAAGCGGTAGACCATGCCGGTTTTGGTTACGCCCAGCGCCAGCCAGTCTTTTACTTCATTCTGCAGCGTGACGTAGAACTGCGCTGCCAGCTTCTTTTGCTTGTCGCCCACATCCTCGCGGCGATCGAACTGAACCTGAAAGGCAAACTCTCCGACCAGGGACTTGTGCTCGCCACGGGTGCGCCACAATCCGATATCGCACTTGCCCAGCAGCCCTTTGCCGAAATCCAGTTGGCCAAGAGGGAGCAGCACCTCCTCGACGATACCTTCGTTTACCAGGCTGATTTTCTCGTCGGCAGACTTCTGTACCTTGGCCAGCACGGGGAATACTCTTACCAGGGTGGACATCGAGGTGCGATCCGCTTCGTGCGCCTGGCTTAAGCCGAACTGGCAGTTATGGGAATAAAGAATACGATATCCGCCAACCTGGTCCTTTAACGGCAACGCCTCCGCCTTGAACTTGATGCGGTACTTGCCGGCGATCTTTGGGCGCACGTCCACGGCGGTCGCTTGCGCCTCGTCGGGGTGACGAAACTTGAAAACAACCTCTGGGTCGCCCACGGGAAAACCGTCCACGTAGGAAACCCGTCGCCTCAGAATGAAGGCATTGTTGTAGAGCCGAAAGTCGGGCGTGTCTCCGAAGACGATCTCCCGGATCTGTGGTCTTAGATCCCGCTTCCGCGTCTGCAATGAAACCGACACCAACCTTCTTGGCGGTCTTCTGGACAAGCTTGCCGAAGTCGCGGAAAGCCTGCACCGACGTGAAGCGGTCTGGCTTCAGAATGAGCTTCGCTTCCAGGTAGGTAACCTTGTCGAGCGGAACGCCATCGGTGTAAGTCACCACCGTTGCGGAAGCGCTCACCGGTGTACTTTGTCCGGCTTGGTGCTGAGACTTCTCAGCGGCCTTTTTTTCAGCCCTCTTATCAGCTTTTTTGTCCGCCTTCTTGCCGTTTTTCTTGTCTTTCTTTTTATCCTTATCTTTATCCTTCGCCACAGTTCCTCCGAACACGCCGCACCCTCGGCTCGCGCGGAAGGTTTGTGCACGCCATTAAGGTTGCAGGCTGGGTGTCACGTTACGCTACTAGCAAAACAGCTAGTCGCGCCAGTACAAAAAAGTGAGCAGAAGGGGAAAGATCGTCGCGCCGGAGAACGATCTGCGGGTAGTGCCGACTGGTGGAGCCGGGAACCCACACCAGCCCGTGAGTCCCGGCACAAATCCGCTTACAGGAGAAACACCTTAGCCGCGCCCAGAACCAGGCCAAGCGTGACCACAGCAATTGCTATTTCGCCAATAGCGCCGACCAGGAACGGCCGCAGACCTTGGGTTTTCAACTCGCTGAAATTGGTTCGTAGTCCGACGCCGGCGAAGGTTAGCAGGAACGCCCAACGTGAGAGGTTCGCCAGGCTGCCCAACTGGCCTTTGCTGAAGGCTCCCCAGGTGGCCAGCAGGGAGATCAACAGAAATCCCAACACGAACTTGGGGAACTTCTGCCAGAGAAACGCCGCTTTGCCTTTGACTACTTGCGCCTGGCCTTTGCTGGACCAGTAAATGGCATAGCCAAGCACAACGAAGCCGATCATAGCGTTGCGCGTGGTCTTCGCCAGTACCGCGATCTTTCCCGCCGCGTCGGAGTACAGCGCGCCTGCGGCGGTGGCTTCAGCGGTATTGTCCACGGCCAAGCCCGCCCACAAGCCGTAGGCCCGGTCGCTCAGATGCAGCCAGTGTCCGATCAACGGAAAGGTGAAGAGTGCCAGCGCTCCCAGTGCGAGGATCGCAGCGATCGCGTAGGACGAGTCTTCGTCGTCAGCATCGATGGCTCCCTTGGTCGCGATGATCGCCGCGACGCCGCACACCGCCGATCCCACTGCGAGCAGGCTGGTGAGCTTGGGCTTTAACTTGAACCATCTGCCGAGGAAAGTCATGAGGGTGAATGCAACCGCCAGTTCCAGAATCACCAGCGAGAGGCTGATGCCGCCGAGTTTCAGCACGTCGCCAAGCAGAAAGCGCGCGCCCAGCAGTACGATGCCGGCCTTCAGCCAGAAATCATAGGTCAAGACCCCGGGCTTAAACACCGCAGGCACTCCAATGGTATTGGAGACAGCCAGCCCAATCAGGATGGCCCACAGGACGTACTCGATGTTCGGCACATGCAGATGGTGGGCCTTGGCGTACGCGTTGATGGACTGCTCGGCGAACTTGCCGAGATAGCCGATGGCGGCCAGCAGCAGTATCCCTGGAACCGTTCGGAAGATCTTGTGCATCGGGCCGAACGTCCGAAGTTGGGGAAGAGCTAATGTACCTTGAGCCATTAAATTCTCTCCTTGCAAAATACTCGACGGCTGAATGGTTTCTACCAGGGCACGCGAGGAATGACGCCCAACCGAATCAGCAGGGCCAGCGCCAGCGCAACAGCGACCGCCCAGATGTCGAGCGACATGGCTGGCCCCTTACGCTCGGATTGCTCCTGTGGTTGTGACATGGTTCGCTCCTTCATGAGATTTCGCATCCGTCAACGCACTGCGTGGGTCGACCCCTGATGGCATTGCACCAGAGCGGCTGCCACAGACTCGTCGCAGCAACGCGCTACGGAACCGACAATCAGCAGCGCAGGTGTCTCCATCGGGGTGATCGATCGCAGGCCGCCAAGATCGGTCCACCGCAGCTCCTGATTCCCGCGGCAGGCATTCGACACCACCAGGCAAGCTGTCTCGGCCGCGATTCCCGCGGCCATCATCTGGCGGCTGATCTCGCCGTATGAGCCACCCGGCATGTAGATCGCCAGGGTGCCGTGGTTTGTCGCAAGGCTCGCGAAATTCACGGAACACTTTCCCGACGCCTTATGCGCTGTAACGAAGGTTATGGCCGAGGCACTTGCGCGATCCGTCAGCGAAATTCGGGCTTGGGCAGCGGCAGCAATCGCGGCGGTGATTCCGGGAACAATCTCGAACTCGATGCCTGCTTCGCGCAGAGCGGCCATCTCTTCGGCAGCGCGTCCGAAGATCAGCGGATCGCCGCCTTTCAACCGCACGACTGTGTTCGCCCATTGCGCGCACTCGATCATCTGCTGGTTGATTTCACGCTGGGTAAAGCGGTGATCGCCGACACGCTTTCCTACATCAATGAGCTGAGCGTGGGGACGCGAGAGTTGCAGAATCTCGTCTGTCACCAGGGCGTCATGGAGAACCACGTCGGCGGACCGCAGCAGGCGGAGAGCCTTCAGTGTCAGCAGTTCGGGATCGCCCGGCCCTGCTCCCACGAGATAGATCCTGCCCGTCATGCCACCGCTCCCCGCGAAGAGGCTTGGCGCGAGCGTCGCGCCTGCGTCCGATCGAATGCTTCCCTGCTGGCCAGACGATGCAGAAGCTTCTTTCTAACTTCGAAGTCGATTCCCTTTCGCATCAGACGAGCGCGAACCCGGCCCAGCCGCTCCAGCCACTCTTCGTATTCCGGCCCAAATTCGGCCTCCAGCTCCTTGCGGATGCGTTGCGCGAGAGCTGGGCTGAGCCCCGCCGTCGAGATGGCAATCTGCAACGCGCCACGCCGCAGCACAGCCGGAAAGTAGAAGTGGCAACGTGGCGGCTGATCGACCGCATTGCACAGGATGTTGCGCCGATCGGCCTCACGGAATACAAGTTCATTCACTCTGTCATCCGAGGTCGCAGCGATAACGAGAAACACTCCATCGAGATCGCTGATTTCAAATTCGCGAGGAGACCATACGATCGAACTCAAGCGTGCTAGTTCTGCGACCGCAGCCGTAACGCGGGCAGCGACGACCGTCACCCTGGCGCCAGCCGCAAGCAGGCTTTCGACCTTCGACTCGGCCATAGCGCCTCCGCCCACAACCAGGCAGGACCTTGCTTCGAGCTTCACAAACATGGGAAACAGCGCTGGCGCTTGCGAGCTCATCCCTCCACTCCGTGCGGCACGCGGCCGGGCGAGGGATCACGTTCCACCGCGGCAAACACCTGCCCGGCAAGAACCGTACGAATCTCGTCGACGGAATGCCGCGCAAAGTAGCGCCGCAGGTTCTCACCTGGAAACCGGTTCTCACGAAAATCAGTCAGCAGCCGCTCGATGGCGTCAGGCACTTCAGCGGCCGGGCAGCGATACCCTACCGGACGCGCAATGGACTGGTACTTACCCACTCCGCCACCCACGCAGAAGTAGTAGGCATCCACCAGCCGCCCGTCCTGCTTGATCTTCTTGCCCTCGAGTCCCAGATCGGCGATCCAATGCTGCCCGCAACTGTTGGGGCAGCCGGTGATGTTCAACCGCAGATCCTGCTCAAATCCGGGAAGCCGCTCATCCAGTTCCTCGACCAGCCAGCGCGCGTACGACTTGGTCTCCGTGATAGCCAGCTTGCAGAACTCCGTGCCGGAGCACGCCACCACGCCACGCGCAAACGGGGAGCCCTCTATGGGCAGCCCTGCCAGCGTCAGTGTGTCTGCCAGAACTGCCACATTCTTCCGCGGCACATTCACGATCAGCAGGTTCTGCATGGTACTGGTCCGCAGTTCGCCTCCAGCGTAGGTTTCCGCCAGATCCGCCACCAGTCGAAGCTGTTCGGCGCTAATGCGACCCCGGAGGACCGAAGCTCCCACATAGTAATAACCGGGCTGCTTCTGCTGGTGAACCCCGACGTGGTCGCGATAGACATCGTCGGGCATGTCTTCCGCAACCGCCGGCGCCAACTGGAAGCCTATACGCCGTTGCAACTCGTCGAGAAAGCTCTCCTCCGTCCAGCCATGCTTGAGGAAGAGGAATTTCAGGCGGGCCCGCTCGCGGTTTTCCCGCAGCACGTCGCTGTCGCGGAAGATTCCGGCAATGCCCTTCAGCACCGGCAACACCTGGTGTGGCAGGACAAACGCATTCAGTCGCCGTGCCAAGTGCGGGTCAGTCGAGAGGCCTCCGGCAACCCGCAGCGAAAAACCAATTTCCTCGCCATGCTTGCCGGCACGCCGCGCCGCCGTCAGTCCGACGTCGTTGATCTCCGGATAAGAGCACCACACGCTGCAACCGGTGATGCACATCTTGAATTTGCGGGGAAGGTTATAGAACTGCGCGTTGCCAACGAACTGCGCGTTGGCTTCCAGCAGCAGCGTGGAGGCGTCGTACAGTTCATCAGCATCGACTCCTGCCAGCGGGCAGCCAACGATGTTGCGCGTGTCATCTCCGCACGAACCCATGGTGGTCAGGCCGCAGCGCCAAAGGGCATCGAGCACGGTGGGCAGGTCTTCGATGGTGACCCAGTGCAGCTGAATATTTTGGCGGACGGTGAGATCGGCGTTGCCGCGCGCATACTTTTCGATGACGTCGGCGACGGTCTTGGCCTGGTGCGCCAGCAGAAGGCCATTGGGAATGCGAATTCGCACCATAAAGAACGGTAGAGCCCGACCTTCGCCGCCTGACCCTCCGATTACACCGGCGCCATCTCCCTGGGTGTAGACGCCCCAGGCGCGGAAGTACGTCCCCAACCATTCAGGCGGAATCGTGCCAAATCCGCCGCGCGCAAACGAGCGAATCTCGTCAAGATGCTCCCACGGATTCTTCTCCCGTTTGAGCCGCTCCACTCGTTGAGTCTTGGTTTCCTTTGCCGATTCTGCCATCGCTGTCCTCGACTTCGCGCCAAAAAGAAAAACCCACGTGCCAGGTATGCCTGACGCGTGGGTTTGGGAATTCCGAAACTAAAAAAGTGCTTAGGTGGTGTTCCCCTCGGCGTCAGAACATGTGAACCCGCAACAAGCGCAGGTCATTGGACAACACATGGTCTGACAAGCCATCAACATGATTATGAGACTCTACCCGGATTCGCTGGGATCGTCAACCATCCCGCAGAAACTAATTCTGTCGAGACAACGTTAATTCGATGTGAGAGCTACACACGTCGTTGCAGAAGTTGTATGAATAAAATCGTTAACTACCCCAACCAGAGCAGCATTCGTCACTGCGCGGGTTCACGGGTAAGCTTGCCCTCAACCAGCCGCCAAATTCCCAGAGGATTGGGATCTTGCAACTCCGGCGGCAGAGCGTCGCCGGGAAATCCCTGGAAGCACACCGGCCGCGCGAAACGAAAGATCGCCATGCTGCCGACGGAAGTTGTGCGCGAGTCCGAAGTCGCTGGATACGGTCCGCCATGTACCATCGCATGCGACACTTCAACCCCAGTGGGAAATCCGTTGAAGATCAGGCGCCCGGCCTTGCGCTCCAGAATCTCGACGAGGTCGCGATAGTCGGCCAGGTCTTGGGGAGTGCCATGGATCGTGGCAGTCAGATGGCCTTCCAGGCCGCGTGCGATGTCGAGCAACTGCTCGCGGCTGGAACTCCTCACCAATAGTGTCGAGGGGCCAAACAATTCGTCGGACAGGCTTGAATTTGCCGCCAACTCGTCGCCGCTTACTTCAAAGGCGGCTGCCGTGACGTGAAAGCCGGATGCATCGCCAGCCCTGCCTTGAGCCAGTAGTTGAGCCTGAGCCGCGCGCTCTCCCGAGCCCCGCTGATAGGCGCTCTGAATGCCGCGATTCAGCAGCGTGAATTGCGGGCTGGCGGAGACCATCTCGCGAAGCTTGGCTGCGAACGAGTCGGCCATGTCGTCATTGTTCAGCACAACCATCCCCGGCTTGGTGCAGAATTGGCCTGCCCCCAGCGTGATCGAAGCATGCAGGCCGGCGGCGATCTGCTCGCCGCGCTCTCGCATCGCACCCGGCAGCACGAAAACCGGATTGGCGCTACTCATCTCCGCATAAAACGGGATCGGTTCGGTACGCGACGAAGCCGCCTTCATCAGGGCGAGCCCGCCGGCACGCGATCCGGTGAAGCCTACGGCCTTGATCGCCGGATGCTGCACCAGCGCCGTGCCAATCTCAATTCCAGCATCGAACAGCAGCGAGAACACGCCCTCCGGCAGGCCATGCTCGCGAACACTCTCCCGCACCGCGGCCCCGACCAACTCCGAGGTGCCGGGATGCGCCGGGTGGGCTTTCACGATCACCGGACAACCGGCTGCCAGAGCGGACGCGGTATCGCCGCCAGCGACGGAGAACGCCAGTGGGAAGTTGCTGGCGCTGAACACCGCGACCGGTCCCAGCGGACGCAACATGGAGCGAAGATCGGGTCGCGGCAGCGGCTTGCGCTCGGGCAACGCTGGGTCGATGCGGGCGTTCACCCACGAGCCCTCCTCCACGACATCCGCGAAGAGCCGCAACTGGGCACAGGTTCGGCCCATCTCCGACTGCGCACGTGCCGCCGGCAAAGCCGTCTCCTGCACCATGCGGAGAGCTAACGTTTCTCCCAGCGCGTCGATGCGAGACGCAATCGTGCGCAGAAAAGCTGCGCGTGCTTTTCCCGGCACGCGGCTGTAGACGAGAAAGGCATCCTCAGCCAATCGCGCCGCCGCATCAACATCGGTGAGACTCGCGGAGTAGTACGCCGGTGGAAGCTCAGTTGCATCGGCGGGGTTAACCGCGTGAAACGCGCTTCCCTGCTCCGATCCCAGGGAGAAGCCGATCAGCGACCGCCCACGCAACTCCGCACCCACAGCGGTTTCTGTGCCGTTATTGACGGGCATGGCTGACCGACTCCAGTCTGCTGCTCTGCCACTGCGCGGGGCGGTTGCGGATGGCAGCGCGAATGGTCTGCAAAGCCGTGTCGCGTTCCGCTCCCGTCAGCTCCAGTCGCGGCGGACGCACGCGCGCGTTGCCCACGTTAGCTTCCTGCTGTGCCAGCTTGATGAGCTGCACGAATTTCGGAACCGTATCCATGCGCAACAACGGCAGGAACCAGTAATACAGCTCGGCAGTTTTTTCGCGCTCACCTGCCAGGGCCAGGTTGAACAGTTCGACCGACTCGCGAGGAAAGGCATTCACCAGGCCGGCGATCCATCCAGTCGCGCCCGCGGCAACGCCTTCCACCAGCACATCGTCCACGCCAACCAGGATCGACAGCCGGTCGCCCAGCAGCGCTTTAATCGCGGTTACCCGGCGGGCATCGGTGCTCGATTCTTTTACGGCGTGCAGATTATTCTGTTCGGCGGCCAGTTCGGCAATCTGCCCGGGCAGGAAGTCGGTGCCGTAAGCGACCGGGTTGTTGTACAGCATGCAGGACAGATCGGTGGCGTCCATGATGGCCTTCACGTGGGCCTTCATCTCGCGCCAGTCGCCGACGTAGACGTACGGCGGCAGGACCATCAGGCCCTGGCAACCGGCTCCGGCAGCGGCCTTAGCAAGCTCCACCGCCTCGCGAGTGCTGAGCGCGGAGATGGCAGCAGCGACCGGTACGCTTTGCCCCACCGCACTGACGCAGGTCTTCAGGATCGCACCCTTCTCCTCGGAAGTTAGGGTCGCGCCCTCGCCCAGCGAGCCCAGTGCGACGATGCCTGTGCAACCGTTTTCCACCAGCCAGCGGCAATGCTCGGCAATGAAGGCGTGATCGACACGCAGGTGCTCGTCGAAGCTGGTTGTGATCGCAGGCAGTACACCGTTCCATTTCATTGCATAGCTCCTGTTTGAATTCTAATGTTTGCCGGCCAATTCCGCGCACGCGGCAAGGCTCTCGACACGCGCCGGAAAGATTGGAGGACGAACCGACTCCACCTTCCACCCCAGCAGGAAATCCACTGCCGGGCCGCAAATGCGTCCCTGGCAGGGCCCCATGCCGCAGCGGGTATGCAGCTTGGCGCTGCGCCAGCCGTCGTGTTCCTTCAGCCGTTTCAGTTCGACGTCTTCGCAGCGGCACACCAGGGTCTCGTCGGTCGCCAGAGAGCGCAGCGCGGGATTGAGCGCGAAGGCCGCATCCATACGGGCGGCAAACTTCTGCAGCTTGCTGCGCTGAGTAAAGAGCGGCTCAGCCTTCGCCGTCGCGCCGCGTCGCCGAGTATCCCGCGATCTCGCCTTCGACCAAGGACAGCTCAAGGCCGCCGATGCCGGTCGGCTCTCCTGCGCAGTAGACGTTGCGGATCGTGGTCTGCTGACCGTTATCGACGCGCACGAAGCCGCTAGTCGAGCACGCACCCCAGCAGAACCGGCAGCTCAACGTTTGGCACCAGATGAAAGCCGCACGCCAGGTAATCGCAGGGTACCTTCACCGTCTTCGAGCCCGAGCGCAGAGTCACGCTTTGCAGTTTACCGTCGCCTTCGGCCGCAATCGGCCAGCAGTCGGTAATGTAATCCGTTGATCCCAATTGCCGTCGCAGCGACAGGGCTTGCGCGATCTTTCCCGGCTGGCCGATCAGGCCTGCGCCGAACCGCAGCAGCTTGCCCCAGCCTGCCTGCTCGGCGATGGCGCGAACTTCCGCGCCATGCTGTTTCAGATAGGCCGCTACCGCGAGTAGCAGCGGTCCGGTTCCTGCCACCACGACATGGCGTCCCTTCACGGGCACGCCCGACTTGACCAGCGCTTGCAGGCCGCCTGCGCCCATAACATTGGGCAGCGTCCATCCTGGGAACGGCAGAAATCGTTCGCGCGCGCCGGTGGCCAGAATCAGCTTGTCGAACTTCAACTCGTGACAGGCATCAGATGTTTCGCTGAGCAGCGTCTGGTCATCAGCGGCTCCGAAGATACGATGCCCGCGCAGGTATTCAACTTTCGCATTCTCGAACCGGCGGTACCATGAACGAGCTGCGCTCGTGCCTGGAGCCGTCTCTTCACCACGCCAAATCTGCCCGCCGAGGCCGGGATTGTCATCGGCCAAGCCGACGCGCCGGCCCGACTCGGCCGCGCACACCGCGGCAGCAATTCCTGCAGGACCGCCGCCCTACCACCAGCACGTCGAAGCTGTGGCGCACGTCATTCACTGGTGGTCACGTCCATTCCTTCGCGGCAGACGATCTGGCAACTGCGACAGTGCTCCTGCCCGTCGATGGCGACGCGGCACTCGAAGCACACGCCCATGCCGCACAACGGACCGCGCGCCTCACCGCTCACCGATCGCCGGAATTGGGAGTGTCCGGCGAGGATCACGGCAGCCGCGACCGTGGCTCCGCGCGGCACCCGCACCGCAGCGCCATTCACCTTCAGCTCGACCGAGTCAGACATGCGCCGTCTCCAGCTTGCGGGTAGGCAGATAAGGTTCAACGGGAATTTGCGAAGCCCGATTGAGCAGTTGATCGACCAGCAATCGCGCGGTGCCCAGCGAAGTCGTAATCCCCAGGCCCTCGTGCCCGGTCGCGAGATATACATTCTCCTGCGCGCCGGACTTGCCGATCAACGGCAGCTTGTCGGGAGTGGCCGCGCGAAAACCTGTCCAGGTGCGAATCGCGCTCATCCCGACAAGTCCGGGCAGGTACTCGCACGCACGCTGAATCATTCGGCGCAGAATATGTTGCTCGACCACGTTATCTTCGGCGCCGAACTGGCGCGACGAGCCAATCAGCAGTTGCCCGGTCAGACGCGGCTGCACGTTGAAGGCGACCGAGTCTGCGCTGACCACGTGCGCGCTCTTCAGATAGCCGAGCTCCACCAGTTGATGCCGAACGTGGCCGGGATAGCGATCCGTGATGACCAGATGCCCTTTGCGCTTGCGCACCTCGATACCGGGGGTGAGCTCAGGCGCCCAGGTGCCGGTCGCATTCACGATGAAGTTGGCACGCAACTCCGTTTGGTCACTGAGCAGGACGCCGTCGCGCCGAATCTCGAGGGCCCGCACGCCGGAGTAGAGCTCTGCGCCACCGGCTTGCGCCTGCTGCAGAAAGTAGCGAGCCGCGCACGGCGAGTAGATGACGAAATCGCCCGGCACCAGCAGCCCTCCCGCCAGTCCCTCACGCAGATGGGGCTCCGCTTCGCGAAGCTGCTGAGCGTCGAGTGCCTCTGTCGCAACTCCGCGCTGGCCGTAGTAATCGTGCTTGCGCCGGACCTCGCGCATCTCCTCTTCGTCGGCAGCAACCCAGATCGTCCCACAGGGCATGTACTCGACATCGCGCGGAAGTTCAGCGGCAATCGCCTGCCATAGTTGCTGCGAATAGTGCGTGAGCGCGAACTGGGCTTCCGAGTCGTCCATGACGACGATGTGGCCCATGCCTGCCGCCGTCGCGCCGCCGCCGATCACATCCGGCTCGACCACGGCAACGCGCATGTGTTCGCGGGCACATTCCAGGGCGACGGCCGCTCCTACAATGCCCGCGCCCAGGATCACCACGTCGTAGGCGCGTCCGGTCATCGCCGGATTCCCATGCAGAAGGGATCGCGCTCGTCGAGGATCAGCTCGGCTTCGCCGTTCACGAAGGCCGATCCTTTGATGGTCGGATAAACCTCACCGTCAACCACTTCGACGCTGCCTTCAAAGACGCTGCCGACGATGCTCTCCTGCCGCCAGACTTCGCCGGGGGCAAGCTTGTTGTCGGCATAGAGGCAGGCCAGCTTGGCGCTGGTGCCGGTTCCACAGGGAGAGCGGTCGTAAGCCTTGCCGGGGCAGAGCACGAAGTTCTTGCTGTGCACGCCGGGGATCGCCGGAGGTCCGAAGAGTTCGATGTGGTCGATCTCAGCCCCGCCCGCACCGGTTATGCCGTTCCTGGTAAGCGCCTGACGCACCGCCCAGGTGTAGTCAGTCAGCTCCTCGAGCTTATCGAGCGCAAGCTCCATGGGGTGTTGGTTGATCAGGAAGAACCAGTTGCCGCCCCACGCGACGTCGCCCTGCACCCGGCCGATTCCCGGAACATCGACGGCAACCGCGGTGGCGTGACGATAGCTGCGCACGTTGCGCACGCTCACCTCGCCGCTATCGTGGAGCACCGCAGTGACGACGCCGCAGGGCGTGTCAATACGATATTCGCCGGGGCTGATCCGTCCCATATGCGAGAGCGTGGCCATCAATCCGATGGTGCCATGCCCACACATGCCGAGATATCCCACGTTGTTGAAGAAGATCACTCCGGCAGCACAGCCCGGCTCGTACGGATCGCACAGCAGAGCTCCTACCATGGCGTCGGAACCACGCGGTTCGTTCACCACCGCCGAGCGGATGGTGTCGTATTGATCGCGGAAGCGCGCGACCCGCTCGGCCAGAGGTCCGTTGCCGAGGTCGGGACCGCCGCTGACGATGACGCGCGTCGGTTCGCCGCCGGTGTGAGAGTCGATGACGCGGATTGTGCTGGAGGACAGCATGGGCTCACATGTTCATTGGGCGGTGCGGGTCTCACAAGCAGTAGGTACCCGAAACCGCAGATCCCTCACGGCTGAAGCCGTTCGGGATGACAAAATAAAGAACCCACCGGCACACCTTAAGGTGCACCCTCTCACCCTCAGAAGCCTTCGTTCGCAGGCTTAGTCTCAGCCGGCGCAGTCGGCGTCAGCGGCAGCACGCCGTGCTCCGTCAGAGTTTTGTTGAAGGCGGGCACTTCGGTCTGCATCAGGTTGTTGTAGCCCGATTTCGCCGCGCTCAAGTCCTGCTCGATCGTCTTCAACTCTTCGACTTCAGCGTCGGTGGGGCCAAAATTGGTTCCGCCAGCGACATCGCCCGCTCCCGGACCAACCTCGGCGTTCAGCCACAGCAGGTTGAAGTAGATCTTGTACGCCGAGACAAAGTACTTGTCATCGCTGGGCGTGAGCGCTTTCGACAGCAGCTTGTACTCTACGGCTTGCAGCTTCTGATCAAAGGCCTGCACGCTCTTCACCAGCTCCGGTTTGGCTTTCTCACTCTGCATCATCTTTTCGATGTCGTTGAGCTGCTTTCGCGTCCACTCCAGGTGGTTCACCATGTCGGAGACGGTGTCGATGTTATCGCGGATCCGCAGCTGCAGCTTTACCGATGACGCAACCTCGCTCTCGCTGGCTGGACTTCTAGGATCCATCAGCACCTCGATCGGCTGCGTGTACGACTTGCCATCCACGGTAAGCCGAATCGTGTACTTGCCCGGCTCGACCATCGGCCCCTTCTGCTGCTCGGGATACATGCCCCAATGGGTTATGGGGCGCGCGTCCTTGCCGCGGAATCGGATCTCCTCCCAGACATGGGGATTCTCCGCCGGAGTGGTGCGCAGCTCAATCAGCCGCGGAGCCTGATAGGACAGGTCCCACGCCTTGCGGTTGAGACCCGCCTTGCCGGGAGCTTCCAGCTCGTTCAGGACTTTGCCATCGGACCCGAGGATCGCAATTTTGACGGGATCCTTGGAGGCCGCCTTCAACTCATAGGTGATGAACGCATGTCCGCCGCGCGGCAGGCGATATGCGGCGCGCGGCGCAAACAACCGTACCGCGACTTGCGACTGCTCCCGCGCCATCTGCTCCAGGGGAGAGATGTCGTCGAGAATGTAGAAGCCGCGCCCGTAGGTCGACACCACCAAGTCGTGGAAGCGCTTCTGCACCACGGCCCAGGAAACGGTTGCGGGCGGCAGCCCTTCCTTGAAGTGCGTCCAGTGGCCGCCGTCGTCCAGCGAATAGTAAAGCGCGTTGCCGGTGCCCGCAAACAGCAGGCCCTTTTGATTCGGATCCTCCGCCACCACGCGCACGTACGACAGCCCCGACTTGGGAATGCCGCCGCTGATCAACGTCCAGGTGCCGCCTGAGTCCGTGGTCTTGAAGATGAAAGGATCACGATTGTCCATCAGGTGTGCGTCCACCGAGATGTACGCGGTGCCGGCATCAAAGGTTGAAGGCTGAATGCTGGTCACCGTTCCCCACGCCGGCATTCCAGTGATGTTCTTAGTCACATCGTTCCAGTGGCCACCGCCATCCTTCGTATACCAGAGCTTGCCATCGTTGGTACCTGCCCAGATCAAGCCCTTCTCCACCTTCGAAGGCGCAATCGCGTAGACAACTTCGCCGTAGAACTGGCCGAGATTGTCGCCAACGATTCCGCCGGACGAAACGATGCGGCTCGGATCCTGCGTAGACAGATCGGGGCTGATCACCGACCATGTCTGGCCGCCATTGGATGTTTTAAACACGACCTGGCAGCCGTAATACACGGTGTTGTGGTCAAACGGATCGATGGCCAGCGGAGGCGTCCAGTGGCAACGGTATTTGGTGTCGTTCGGCGGGGAATCGAGCGTGTGTAACCAAGGACTGACGGAGCGCGCCATCTTCGTGCGCGCGTCCCAGCGGGTCACCTCGTCGCCGTAGCAGGTAGCCCACACGATGTTGGGATCGGTGACGTCAGGCAGCGTGAAGCCAGACTCGCAGCCACCCATGGGATGGTCCCATCCCGGCTGGTCATCCTCGCCGTAATAAGAGCGCCCGGAAGAAATGCTCGGTCCACGCATGGTGCCGTCGTCCTGCATGTTGCCGTAAACGTAATACGGCACCTGATCGTCCACCGCGACGTGATACATCTGCCCAATCGGAAGGTGCACGCGGTGAATGCCTTTGCCATGATCGCGCGTGATGTTTAGCCCGCCGTCGTCGGTGATGACAAAGCGGTCAGCGTTCAGCGGATCGATCCAGATATCGTGGTTGTCGCCACCCCAGGGCACATCGCTAAAAGTTTCACCGCCATCGACCGAATGATGGAAGCTGCTGTTGGAGATAAATACCTCGTTCTCGTTGGCCGGTGAGACCGCAATCCGAATGTAATATCCGGCGCGTCCAGTCAGGGTGCGATCCCAACTGGCGACATGCCAATTCTCGCCGCCGTCATCGGAGCGCCAGAGCGATCCTTGGTCCGCCGTCTGGATCAGGGCGTACACGCGATTCGAATCCGTGGGAGCAACAGCAACGTCGATCTTGCCGACCGGAGGCTTCGGCATGCCGTGGCCTTCGATGCGCGTCCACTTGGTGCCGCCGTCATGCGAAACGTAGACGCCGCTACCCGGGCCTCCGCTGAATTCGCCGTAGGTGTGCATCTCTACCTGCCAGGTACCGGCAAAGAGGGTCAGCGGATCCTGCGGGTCCATGGCGAGCCCGGAGCAGCCTGTCTTCTCATCCACGAAGAGGACACGCTCCCAGTGAGCGCCGCCATCAGTAGTGCGATAAACACCGCGCTCTTGCTGCGGCCCGGTTAAGCGACCGGTGGCGCAGACAAAGACGATGTCGGGATTGGTGGGATGCACGATGACGCGGGCGATGCGTCCGGTTTCATCCAGTCCCATGTGCGTCCAGGTCTTGCCGGCGTCAGTGGACTTATACACACCGTTGCCGGTGACATCGGTATCGCGGATGGCCCACGCCTCGCCCGTTCCAGCCCACACGATGTTGGGGCTCGACGAGGCCACCGCCAGCGCGCCGATAGCCGCGACCGGCTGATCGTCGAAGATCGGCTTCCAGTCCTCGCCGCCATTGGTCGACTTCCAGATACCGCCCGAGGCTGCGCCCGCGTAATAGACATTCGGGTTGCCGGGAACCCCAGCGGCCGAAGCCACGCGATTGCCCACGACCGGTCCCAGGAACCGGAATTTCATGGTCGCGTCTTCATCACCATGTGGCCTTTGTGCGACCGACGTAGACACCAGAGTCAAGACGCCAAGAATCAGGAAGCAAAACTGCCAATGACGGCGTGTCGGTATGTGCGAGGCTTTTACTTCCGACAGACTCTTCAGAGCGATCTCCTTGGAACTTCACCCACAAGCGGGCTCACCGCGTGGAAAACTTGTACACCGTCACCGTGTGATACTTCTGACCCGGCTTCAATTCCGTGGACGGAAACTTGGGATGGTTCGGCGAATCGGGAAAATGCTGAGTCTCGAGCGCTAGTCCGTAGCGATACTTGTAGACCTTGCCGTCTTTGCCGGTGAGCGTGCCATCGAGAAAATTGCCGGTATAGAACTGGATCCCAGGTTGATCGGTGGACACCTGCAGCACGCGCCCGGTCGTCGGTTCGTACACTTCGGCGGCTTCGGCGAACTTGCCCTTGTTATCCAGTACCCAGTTCTGGTCATAGCCGCGCGCGAGTTTCAACTGCTCGTTGTTGTCGCTGATGCGCGAGCCCACCACCGTCAGCTTGCGGAAGTCGAACGGCGTACCCTCCACCGGCGCAAGGACGCCCGTCGGAATGAGATTCGCATCGACCGGAGTGTAGCGGCTGGCATCGATCTCCACTTGGTGCTGCAGGATGTCGCCGTTGCCCTGCCCCTTGAGATTGAAGTAGGAGTGATTGGTCAGGTTTACCACGGTGTCGGCATCGGTAGTGGCGGAGTAGTCGATCTTCAAGGCATTGCCCACCAGCGTGTAGCGAACCACGGCGGTGAGAGTGCCGGGGAATCCCTGATCGCCCGCCGGGCTGACGTGCGTCAACTCGATGCCATTGGGAATCTGCTTGGCTTCCCACACCACCTTGTCGAAGCCGACCGGGCCGCCGTGCAGCGCATTGGGGCCATCGTTCTTCGGAATATGGTAGGTCTTGCCGTCCAGGGTGAACGTGCCGTCGGCGATACGGTTGGCATAGCGACCGATAATCCCGCCGAAGTGCGGCGAGTTGCCGGTCTTCACATAGTCGTCCAGCGTATCGAAGCCCAGCACCACATCTTCAGAGTTGCCCTTCCGGTCGGGAACTTTGAGAGTCTGGACGATGCCACCGAAGGTCATGATGCGGACCTCGATCTTGCCATCCTTGAGGGTGTATAGATCGACGGCGGTTCCGTCCGGCATCTTGCCAAACGATTGTTTGCTGACTTCCGAGGACCACGAGGGGAGAGTGACGCTCATGACTGCCAACACAAGAACCAGAATTTTCATAGATATCTCACTTGTACCGCAAGTGACAGAAGATCGCCACCCGGCGGCAGGCGCCAGGCTTACTCACTGGCTGCCATCATCACCTTGCGCACCGCCGAAATTGTATCGTGCAAATCTGGCTGCGACAGCGTAGTGTGCACTTGAAACATCACGCTGGTCTCACCCAACTCTTTTGCGACCGGAAGTCGCTCCGCCGGACGCATCCCCTCGAACGCCTTTTCCAGGTAGATCTCCGGCCAGCCGGCTGCCACGCTCGGAATGCCTTCCGCGTTGATGGCGCCGACGATGCGATCGCGGTCCCACCCCGTGCGCAAGCGCTCCGGCCGGACAAATGCGTAGTACTTGTAATAGGAATGATAGGAGTGGTCGTCCGGCATAGGCGTGCGCAGCCCAGGCGTATCGAGGAATGCATCAGTCAGAATTTGCGCAAACCTGCGGCGTTTTTTGACCCGCTCGTCGAGCTTACCCAGCAGGACGCGCCCCAGAGCGGACTGCATCTCGGTCAGCCGCCAGTTGGTCCCAACCGATTCGTGCAGCCAGCGATACCCGGGCGGATGCAGGCGGTGGTAGACCGCCTCGTAACTCTTGCCATGATCCTTATAGGACCAAGCGGGCTTCCACAGGTCGGCGCGGTTGGTGGTGATCATGCCGCCCTCGCCGCCGGTGGTCATGATCTTGTCCTGGCAAAAGGAGAAGGCGTTGATGTCGCCCATCGAGCCCACCGGACGCCCTTTGTAGCGGGCACCGTGGGCTTGCGCACAGTCCTCGATCACGTACAGCTTGCGGCTGCGCGCCAGCTCAAGGATGGGGTCCATGTCACATGGCCATCCCCCGAGATGCACCGCGATGACAGCTTTGGTGCGCGGCGTGAGCACCCGCGCGATGGTGTCAGCGGTGACGTTCTGGCTGTCGCGGTCGATGTCGGCAAAAACCGGCTTGGCGCCCCGCAACGCAATACAACTGGCCGAGGCAACAAACGAGCGGCTGGTGGCGACCACCTCGTCGCCTGCACCGATGCCGAGAGCATACAGCGCCAACTCCAGGGCGACGGAGCCGTTCGCCAGCGCGACTGCGTGCTGCACTCCGGTGTAGGCTGCGAACTCCCGCTCAAACTGCCGGCCCTCTTCGCCGGTCCAGTAGTTCACCTTGCCCGACCGCAGCACCGCGGCGACCGCCTCCATCTCATCGGGCTCAAACCACGGCCAGGGGGCAAACGGGGTGCTGCGCAATGGCGTGCCGCCTTCGATTGCCAGCCTGGTTGAAATCTTTTCGGGAGCGGCGGTTGTGTCCTGCATGATGTATTCGGGCAGAAGCGCGATTTTATCACCCGCGCCACGGCTTTCGATGGCGCAGCGATCGTGAAATGCCCGTCGAATCGCGCCAGCCGGTTAAGACGACGGTGATACCATTGCTGCCTTGCGTCCCCTCGATGGAATACGCTGGACGCGTGTACCCAATGTCGGATGAGTCTCGGCGTTATCCACGAATAGCGCTGTTATCATGAACGACAAGAATCCCAGCGCGATGACCTCTCCTGTAGCCCAGCCATTAGTGTCTTCCAGCTTCGACAGCTATCTGCTGGAAGTGGCCGACGCGGTCAATACCACGCTGGACCTCAACACCCTGCTGCAGCGTGTGGCAGAGATGCTGAAGCGCTTTATCGACTATGAGATCTTCGCAATCCTGCTGCTGAACGACAAGCAGCAGGAGCTTCGCGTGCGCTTCCAGGTAGGGCATCCTCCGGAGGTCGCCGACCGCATCCGCATCAAGGTCGGGCAGGGTGTCACGGGGCAGGCGGCGCTGCGGCGCGAAGCCCTCCTGGTGAACGACGTAACCGCCGAACAGAATTTCATCAACTCCGCTCCCGGTGTGCGGTCGGAACTGGCGGTGCCGCTCATCGCCAAGAACCGCGTGATCGGCGTGCTCGACATTGAAGCCGCTCAGCCCGGTGCGTTTACCGAAGAACACAAGCGCCTGCTGACCCTGTTCGCCTCGCGCATCGCGATCGGTATCGAGAATGCGCGGCTGTACACGCGGGTGTCACGGCAGGCGCGGCAGCTGACCCTACTGACCGAGATCAGTCGGGAAATCAGCTCGATTCTCAATCTGGATCAGCTATTGAAGCGCATTGCCGACCTGCTGACCCGCATCATCGACTACCAGATGTTCTCCATCCTGCTGCTGGACCCGACGGGGTCGTTCCTGCAGCATCGCTTCTCGCTGCGCTTCAAGGAGAGCGTCCATCTCAAGCACGAGATTCCGCTGGGCGAAGGATTGGTCGGTTACGCGGCCCAGCATAAGCAGGCGGTACTGGTTCCCGATGTCAGCAAGGATCCGCGATACATCCTGCTGAACCCGGAGACGCGCTCCGAGCTGGTGATCCCGCTCATCTATAAGGACAATGTAATCGGCGTGCTGGATATCGAGCACACTAAGAAGGGCTACTTTAACGAAGACCATGTGCGCATCATGACCACCATGGCCGCCCAGATCGCGATTGCCATCGAGAATGCCACTCTCTACGAGCGCATCGCCCGGCAGGAAAAGCGACTGGAGCAGGACCTGGCTCTGGCCCGTGAGTTGCAGTTCCGTCTGCTGCCGCAGAAGCTGCCCATCTTTCGTAACGCCGAAGTGGCCTCGCGCTTCGCCCCCGCCCGCCAGATTGGCGGCGATCTGTACGATTTCCTCAAGTACAGCGGCCAGGGAGTCACCGGCATCGCGGTCGGCGATGTCAGCGGGAAAGGCGCGCCCGCCGCCATCTATGCCGCGCTGGTCAGCGGCATCGCGCGCTCGCATGCCAACGAGGAACCCAATGCCGCCGGCATGCTGGAAGCTGTAAACCTTTCGCTCTCGGACCGTCCCATCGCTGGTCAGTACGTCTCGATGATCTATGGCATTTGGGACGACAACCAGCGAACTCTGCAGATCGCGAATTCCGGATTGCCGCGGCCTCTCCACTGCCGTAATGGCAAAGTGGAAGAGATTCAGGTGACCGGCTTGCCCATCGGATTGTTCATCCATGCCACTTATGAACAGATGGAAGTGACAGCCAAGCCGGGCGACGCCTTTATCCTGTTCAGTGACGGTATCCTCGATGCCACCAGCTCGAAAGGCGAGATGTTTGGCCGGGGGCGGCTGGAGAAACTGGTCTCGGCTAACGCGAACCGGTCAGCTGAAGACCTGGTAGACACTCTCTTCAAGGCAGTCAGCGAGCACGCCGACGGCGTCGAGGCCTTCGACGATCAGACCATCGTTGTCCTTAAAGTGAAAGGGCCATCCGGCAAAAAGTGACAGCCGCCCGCCCGCCAGAGCGTCCGCCTGCCTTCACCTATCGCGCCGCCGCGTCCGATGGCGATCGCGAGATGCTGGCCGATAATGTGCCGTTGCGCAAGCTGGCTGAGAAGTTCGGCACTCCGCTGTATGCGTATTCCGCGACCGCGATTCGCGAGCGCTTTCGGCAGTTCGACGCCGCCTTCTCCGGATGCGAGCACACTGTCTGCTACTCGGTGAAGGCCAACTCAAATCTCTCCATCCTTCGATTACTGGCCAGGCTCGGGTCCGGCTTCGACATCGTTTCCGGCGGGGAGTTGCACCGGGTCGTGGCGGCCCACCGCAAGGCCGTGGCCAAGGTCGTTTTCTCCGGAGTAGGCAAGCTTGCCGACGAGATAGACCTGGCGCTCAAATCGGGCATCCTGCTGTTTAATGTCGAGAGCGCCAGCGAGCTGGAAATGCTATGTGCGCGCGCAACCCATCAGCGCAAGAGGGCAAACTTTGCCGTCCGGGTGAACCCCGATGTCGAGGCCAAAACCCATCCTTACATCTCGACCGGCCTGCACCAGCACAAGTTCGGAGTGCCTTTACAGAATGCCGCCGAGCTCTATCGCCAGGGCTCGGCGAATTCACGGCTGAAAGCGGTCGGGGTCAGCACTCACATCGGATCGCAGATCACCGACGTCGCTCCATTCGCCGAGGCCATGACTCGAATTGCTGACTTCGTCACCGCTTTGCGAAACGAAGGTCACCGGATTAGTTACGTCGACGCGGGAGGCGGCCTCGGAATCTCTTACGGAAAAGCTGCTGAAGCCAGTTTCAAGACCCAGGCCAGGAATTATGCCAAGGCGGTGCTGGCTCCCCTGAAGCCGCTCGGGGTGCACTTGCTGCTGGAACCGGGCCGCGCCATTGTAGCTCCGGCCGGAGTGCTGGTCACGCGTGTCGTATACCGCAAGCGGAATAACGGCAAACAGTTCGTCGTGGTCGACGCTGCCATGAACGATCTGTTGCGGCCCTCGCTGTACAGCGCACATCACGAAATTGTGCCACTCATCCCAGCCTCTATTGGCTGCCCGCTTGAAACTGTCGATATCGTGGGACCGGTATGCGAGACCGGCGACTTCCTGGCGCGTGATCGTGAGTCCCCTCCATCCACCCAGGGCGATCTACTGGCAGTGCTGGACGTCGGCGCTTACGGTATGGCACTGGCCTCAAACTACAACACCCGTCCGCGACCGGCTGAGGTGCTGGTTGAGGGCAGCCGCGTCAAGGTCATCCGCAGACGCGAAACCGTCGAAGACCTGCTCAGGCTGGAACGCACGCGGTAATCGACTTGCATTTCCTGGTCCATAACTTTCTTGGTTCCGCGATTTTGCCGATTGCGTTTGGCGAGTTTTGGGGCTATCCTCACTCCCCAATTGGAGAGCACATGCAACCTAACAAATACGATGCAGCCACAACCACTGCGGTGTGTCTCTGGTGCTACTCGCAATATCTCAAAAGCACAAGCCGGGCTCGTGACGGACAGACGTTCTGCTCCAAGAAATGCGAGATCGAAGCGCGCTTCTGGTTGCACGATAATCTGAAAACCGCCACCGAATAAACCAAGGCGCGGCTTTGCGGCCGCGCCCTTTCCCCGTACCACTTACGAGCTACGCCTTCCCTTCCCGCGAGCCCGCGGCCTTCCCACCGATTGCTGCCCTATCTCCACATCCTTGGAGCCTTCGGAATCGGCAACAAAGGCTTGAAACGGATGCAGCCACCTTTAGCGCTGGCCCCATTTCAGCTTGTTGCGCAGCACATCGAAGAATGTGCGCTTGACGCGAAGCAGCTTCACCGTGTGAGCGGCGCGCTTACAGACGAGCCGATCACCCTGCCTTACCGGAACACCCACCTGCCCGTCGATGCTAAGGAAGGCTTCTTCGGCACCGGTCTCGACCCGCAACTCAATCTCGGCTTTGCCGGTCACTACCAGCGGACGGTGCGTCAGGGAATGGGGACAGACCGGCGTAACCACCATGGCATCCACCGACGGCATCAGTACCGGGCCGCCAGCCGCCAGCGAATACGCCGTCGAACCCGTAGGAGTGGCGATGATTACCCCGTCGGCCTTGTAGTTAAAAACAAAATTGCCGTCGATCAGCAGGTTGAAATCAACCAGACGGGAGATGGCGCTCTTGTTCACCACCGCGTCATTCAAAGCGAAGTGACGGGCAATGCATTCCCCATCGCGGAACAGCTGAGAGTCCAGCACGGCACGCTCTTCCATCGGACACTGCCCGGCGTCAACCGCTTCCAGCGTGGAAAACATCTCGCTCAGCGGTACCTCGGTGAGAAAACCCAGCGATCCCAGATTGACTGCCAGGATCGGCACGCCTTCATGCGCCACGGCGCGCGCCGCCGACAGCAGGGTTCCGTCTCCCCCCAACACCAGCGCAAAGTCGGTATGGAGCTTGCCTATTTGCTGCCGCGGCACCACGGTCGCACCATTCGTGTACTGCGCCGTTTGCTCATCCAGGTAGAGCTGATAGCCGTGGCTGCGGAACCAGTCGAGCAATCCCGGCAGGATGGTGCTCAACTCGGGCTTCAACGGCTTGGAGAGAATGGCGGCTGACTTCATGTCGTTGTTCTGGCTTGTAACGGCTCCATCAGTGTAGCGCGCCGGGCGCGCCACCCAGCACCTGGGGCATGAAACGCGCGTGCAGCAGGAACTCCCGATTTCCTTCGGTGCCCAGAATCGGGGAGTCGATCACCTCGATCTCGAAACCGCCCAGTTCGGTAACCGCGTGCGTTACCCTTCCTACCGCTGCCTGCTGGGCCTGCGGATCGCGCACGATTCCACCTTTGCCCACCTGTTCACGTCCGGCTTCGAACTGCGGTTTCACCAGCACAATGAGGTGGAATTCCTCCTGCGACTCGTTGGCATGCACGCAGTTCAGCACTGCTGGGAGAACGAGTGTAGCAGAGATGAAAGACACGTCCATGGCAACGAGGCCGATGGCCGCCGGGGTAGACGCAGCCCAAAGCTGCTGCGGCGTAAGGTAGCGCGCGTTGGTCTTTTCCAGCAGCCTGATACGCACATCTTGGCGCAAGGTGGCATCGAATTGCCCGTAGCCGGTATCGACGGCAATCACCTGGGCCGCTCCGTTCTGCAGCAGGCAGTCGGTGAAGCCGCCGGTCGATGCGCCGATGTCGAGGCACACTTTTCCGCGCACATCGACCTGCCAGTGCTCCAGAGCTCTGGCCAGCTTCAGGCCTCCCCGGCTCACAAAGGGCTGGTCGTCGCCCAGCAGGCGAATCGCAGCGTCGTCGTCGACACCTGCTCCACACTTGTCGACCTTCTGCTCGTTCACCAGCACACGGCCTGCGAGGATGAGCGCTTGCGCCCGCTCCCGCGACGGCGCCAGACCGCGCAGCAGAACCAGCTTGTCGAGCCGCATCTTCACGCCGCCAGACTAGCATGACGGTTGGGATTGGCCCTTGGCGCGTAAAGCCGATCATGCCGGGTCAGCAGGGGAATGCGCTGAGATAGGTTCCCGCAAGCTATAGGCGGGTCCGTTGATCCCGGCCTCCGCTCAACCTGACAGCCTAGGGCCGATGCGCAAGAGCCGCGATGCTTTACGCACTTCGTTCAGTGCACACTGTTGAAGTGTTCTTATTGCTAGGAACTTAGATTTGTCGCGCACGCCTTTTCCACAACCTTATGCACATTCGTGTTGAAAACTGAAACACAACTGTAACGTAACGAAACAAGCATCTCGTTGGCAGCTACGCGCGTGTCGTAAGCGCCCCGCGACACTGCGATACAATCACCAAGGCAATGGAGATCAATACCGCGAGAGCCCCCCAACAGCCGCGCGAACCCGTCGAAGCCGGCAGTGAAGAAGCGACGGAGAGCTCCTCCGACGCACCCTACAGCAGCGACAGCGCCTCGCCTTCCGACCCTGAGGTTTTGCGCAAGCTCTACGAGAACATGCTGGCCTGCCGGCTGCTTCGGGAGCGCGTCCGTGCGCTGGATCGCGAAGGCAGTCTTTCCGGCACCCTTGCGTGGCCGCCTGCCGAGGCAATGGAAGTCGGCGCAACCTTCGAGCTGAAGCCGCAGGACTCGCTGGCGATTCACCAGCATGATCTCGTAACCTACACCTTGAAGGGCTTGCCCTGGAAGCAGGTGTTCGCGATGCCGCGAAGCGAACGAGATGCGGCCGCGCACCCCGCAATTCTCCCGCCCGCCCTTCTTCCTGCGGCTTCGAGTATTGTGGCGCAGCTTAACGTTGCCGTGGGCGTGGCGGTGGCCTACAGGCAGCAGCAACAGCGCAACGTTGTGGTGGCTCTTTGCGGTGACGCGGTCGCGGCCCTGGGCTCCTGGCACGATGCTGCCCGGCTTGCCGGCGAACTTCGCCTGCCTGTCATTTTTGTTGTGGAGAGTGGCCGTTCCTCCGCGCCGCCCTCGCAGGAGTGGTTCTCGTCGGAGGAGCACCTCAGCCAGCGCGCACACGATTATGGTTTTCCCGGCATCACCGTCGATGGCGAGGACGTGGTGGCGGTGTTTCGCGTCACTCAGGAAAGCATCCATCGCGCGCGCACCGGCGCGGGACCAACCCTGATCGAGTGCGCGCTCTCCCCATCCAGACAGTCGGAGAAGTCTGCCGGCAACGGCGCACGCCGCGGCAAGTCCGAACGGAAGGATGCGCTGGCCCACATGGAGCACTATCTGCGGAAGCGCAATGCCTGGAACGAATCCTGGAAGCAGCAGTTGGTCGAGCGGATTACTCGCGAGATTGACAGCGCGGTCTCTCCCACCAGGCGAAGCCGCTCGTCTTCTCAGTAGAAAAGCGGCCGCTGAAAGAGCGAGAGCGCGGAGGTCATCCGCGCTCTGCTACCAAGCTGCTTCCATTTTGAGGGTTACAACTTCTCGTAGAACTCGCACGCCGAGCAGGAAATGTAGATGCCGCCCGGAACATCGCGCTCGCGGTCCTTGACACGCTTCACGATGCGGGTCGGCTTGCCGCATTTCGGGCAATCCGTGCTCTTGGTGGTGTCCATGACCTTCTTGCGGTCAGCAGTCTTTGCAATCTTCGCCATTGGTTTCTCCTGACAGATGTCTCCCGCAGCCTGTTGCGGTGGTGATGTCTACTGGTGGACGGAGTATACGCAGGTTCGAAGCGGATGGGCGCGTCAGCGCGAGATGCACATGTCTCAAGCCCACGCCCCTCGAAGGAGCGGCTTCGACTGCAGTCGGACGCCGGTGGCGTCACTCTCTACTCGCCGGGTAGCCTGTCTATTCTACATGAACCCAAAGTGATTCTGCTGTCGTGTGGGCCCCTGGGTGGCGTCCTAAATCTGCATTGATAGAGGAAGCAATGCAGATTACAATTCCGCGGCATACACAAGTCCCCGTGTGTTCCATCGCGATCGAAGTCGGGATTAACGCTTACATCCGGACGGTGAAGGGAATTTGCTCTTCCCAAGGTCTAACGAGCTTTGATGGCCTTCGAAAAAACAATCATGCAAAAAGTTGTACGCTCGGTGCGAGACGGCATTTTAGTGCATTGTTACCTGGCATGCGGGCACATGCTCACGATGCACCAGGAAGACCTCAAAGAATCCGGTCACTCGATTGAATGCTGGGCATGTGAAGAAGAGAAAAAAGGGCCGTCAACCTAGATTTAGAAGTGCCGCCCCGGGCCTCCGGTCGGCTGGAGAGTGTGATTCGGCGCGCGCAGCACAATTCAGCTCACCCGCTAATGAAAATTTTCGCTCAGCATCAAGTCGCTATTGGTAGCATCGACCTGCGCCCAAAGGATAGTACGCTCGTCGGGCGAGACCGCCATGGACCAATCGGTCAGGAACCCGGGATGGCGTAAGATCCTGCTTACTTGCTGCGTCCGCAGATCGTAATAGACCAGCTCTCCCTGGGTGTCGATGACGTAGATGCCACCACGGCCGAGCGCCCAGTGCGAGCAGCCGGCGGGAAGAGGAGCTCCCGGGACTTGCTCCTCCTGCAGACCTCCCTCTACCGGAACCCGCCACAGTGTTGCATCCATATAACTCCTGGAGTAGTACACATAGCGGGCGTCGAAACTCTCTGCAGCGTAAATACCGCCCTGCTGCGTGACCTGCCGTGCCGCGCCGCCGGAGGCGCGCATCTTCCACAGGTTCATGATTCCCGCACGAGTCGAGGAAAAGTAGATCCACTCCCCATCGCGCGACCAACTGGCTACCGCGTTGTCACCGTTAGCCTCCGTCAGTTGCCGGGGCGCACCGCCATCGGCCGGCACGACAAAGATTTCCGATCTTCCGTTGGGGCGCGCATCGAAAGCGATCTGACGTCCGTCTGGCGACCAGCGAGGAGTGCCGGTCAGTGGCCCGCGAAACGAAGTCAACTGCTTAGCGTTCGACCCGATGCGATCACTTCTCCATATTTCCCAAAAACCAGAACGGTCCGACTGGAATGCGATGGCCGATCCATCCGGCGAAAACGATGGCGCAGCCTGCTGGCGGGTGCTCACGATCAGCGCCTCGGGTGGTCCACTAGCCCTGATTTCACCTCGTAGTTCAAGCGCCCAGATGTTGGCGTTCACCGTTCTCTGCGCGTATACCAGCGTGTTCTTGAGCAGCGACGGAGAGTCGACCGGATTGGGAAGTCCTATCACGGGCGTGAGCCCTGCGTTCGCGGCGACGGTCGAGACGCGCCGCAACTCCCTTCCACCGACGAGTATGGAGTTGCCATCGTCTGACCAGGCCAGTCCCTCAACCGAATCTCGCGAAGGTGCGCCGACAGAGTGAGCCTCCCCGCCACCGCTTGCCACCAGGAAGACCTGCTGAACGTCGATCAAATCGCGGCTAAAGGCGATCCTTTTGCCATCAGGCGAGAAAGCCGGACTACTATCCCCCTGCGCTCCTGGAGGTGGAAAGGTCAGCTGTCCTGACTGCCGCGTGGCGAGATCCAGTATGAACAAGCAGCGCCGCGTATCTCCCGCCAGGCGGTTGGTGTAGACCAGCTTCCTTCCATCAGGAGAAATATCGAAGCGCACATGCTCGTGATCGGCTTCCCCCAGCGCGCTTTCCGCCAGCAAGGTCTCCGGGCCACCATTCGCGGGCGTTTCGTAGATTCCACTGCCGGACGAGGCCCGGCGAAAGAAGAGCAAATGCCGGCCATCCGGCGTCCACACGGGCGCACGGTCGCTGGCATCGTTGGCGGGCTGGGTTACGCGTGTCGGGGTCTCAACTCCAATCCGCTTGAAGTAAATGCGGTAGGGGTCGCGAACGTTGGGACCGGTCCAGGCGAAAGCTACCCATTTGCCATCCGGCGAAATCCTGGGATCAACTTCCAGCCCCGGATAAGAAGTGAGCGGTACCGTACTGCGGAACGGATCGGGAGCACTAACCGACGCCTTCGGTGGCGACGGCGGCAATAGAATCACTCCGATAAACAGGCCTGCTATCAGCAGCGTCGTGGCTAATGGAGACCGCAGAAGCTGTGCACCATAGCGGCGAAAAAGAACGTAATACTCACCAGCATCGCCGGCGGCGCCGGTCTTTTGCGTCGCCACTCCGGTTTTCTCGCCAGCAGGGTCGCCCGGGGATGGTTCCGTCTCCCTGGTCACCGGAGCCACAAAACGGTATCCCCTGCCATTCACCTTCTCGACAAACCGTGGATGCACTGGATCGTCGCCCAACACTTGCTGGAGCTTGCGAATCGCTGTATGCAGTCTCAGGTGAACATCGATGAAGGCGCTTTTCGTCCAGATGTTGACGAAATGCTCCGGAGTCACGATCTCGCCGGCATGCTCCACGAGAATGAGCAGAACGCTAAAGGCGGCGACGGACAAAGTCACAGGTTCCCCATCCCTCAATAGCGCTGCACGCTGGGGCAGAAGTCTGTACCGGTCGAAGTAGAAACTGCCAGTACCCGGATCTTCCATATCCTCCGTGGGTTCCAATGTGAGGTTAAACGAGTTCAGTATGACCCGGAACCATTAAACTGTCAGTGATTTATCGCATGAACGATGTTGGCTATTGCGGTTTGACCTTGCTCTTCCCTGCCTGATACCTTCAAATGTTTGTCCTATCCGCAGAAATCCTCCTGTAAGCGCTCCTTCCGCGCGTTACCTGGGGTCTGACCCGCGAAACATGGGCGAGCAATCTTCCTTACCAGTGAGCGAACGCAAAATGGCAATCAAGTTCAAGGGCGTGGACTTCATCGAGCTCGACACTTTACTCAGCGACGACGAGCGCCTGGTGCGCGACAACACCCGCCAGTTCATCGAAGAGAACCTCGTCCCCATCATTGAGCAGTGCAATCGCGAGGGCCGCTTTCCCAAAGAGCTGATAAAGCCCATGGGCGAGCTGGGCTTCTATGGAGCCAGCCTCCAGGGCTATGGCTGCGCCGGCATGTCCGCTGTGGAATACGGCCTGATGACCCAGGAGCTGGAGCGCGGCGACAGCGGCGTCCGCTCGTTCGTCAGCGTGCAGTCGGCCCTGTGTATGTATCCCATTTACACCTTCGGCAGCGAGGATCAGAAGCAGAAGTATCTGCCCAAGATGGCGCTGGGCGAAATCCTTGGGTGTTTCGGGCTGACCGAACCGGATGCCGGCTCAAATCCCGGAGCCATGCGCACCCGCGCCAAGAAGGACGGGGACGGCTACCTCCTCAACGGCGAGAAGATGTGGATCACCTCAGGATCGATCGCCGATATTGCCATCATCTGGGCAAAGGTCACCGACGAGGACGACCGCATCCGCGGCTTTATCGTCGAGACCGACCGCCCCGGCTTCAAGGCTGCCGACGTCCACGGCAAGTGGTCGCTGCGCGCTTCGGTTACTTCAAGTCTTTCTTTACAGGATGTCCGTATCCCCGCAGAAAACCTTCTACCTCTATCCAAGGGACTGGGCTCGCCCTTGAGCTGCCTGAACCAGGCCCGCTACGGCATTGCCTGGGGAGCCATCGGAGCGGCCATGGCCTGCTACGACTGCGCTTTACAGTACGCGCAGTTCCGCAAGCAGTTTCGCGATCAGCCCATCGCTTCACACCAACTCGTACAGGAGAAGCTGGTCTGGATGATCAGCGAGATCACCAAGGCGCAGCTTCTGGCGCTCCAGGTTGGCCGTCTCAAAGATGCGGGTAAGGTCAAGCCCTGGCACATCTCCATGGCGAAACGAAACAATGTCTGGATGGCCCTCGAGTGCGCCCGCATGGGACGCGACATTCTCGGCGGCAACGGCATCGCCGACGAGTATCCCATCTTCCGCCACATGGCCAACCTGGAGTCGGTGAAGACTTACGAAGGCACGCACGACATTCATACGCTGATTATCGGGGAGCACATCACCGGGATAGCAGCGTACTAGCGACGCTCTGTGACCGAAATCACGTGAACAGGACTTATCGCGGGTGTATCCTTGCTGAGTTTCGGAAGCAGGATATCTGGCCCCGCAAGCTGCGCCTCTCTCGGAGATCACATGGCGACCACAATTCAAAGGCAATCAAAACAAACCGAGAATTCCTTCAAGAACAACTTCGAGTCCGACCTGGCGCTCGAGTTCCTGCGTGTGGTCGAAGAATCCGCCATCGCCTCGGCCAAAACCATGGGCCAGGGCGAGCGCCAACTGGCCGACCAGATGGCCACCGAGACCATGCGCAGTGTGATGGACTCCGTTCCCATGGACGGAACCATCGTCATTGGGGAGGGCGAGCGCGATGAAGCCCCCATGCTCTACATCGGGGAGAAGGTAGGCAAGCAGGACGGGGCGACCTATCCCTCGGTTGACATCGCCGTCGATCCGCTGGAAGGCACCAATCTTTGCGCTACCGGATCCCCGGGCGCGATCACCGTGCTCGCTGCCTCCGAGCGGGGCGGACTGCTGCACGCTCCGGACTGCTACATGGAAAAGATCGTCGTGGGCCCATCGTGCCGGGGCGTGGTCGATCTGGAGGCACCGGTGGGCCATAACCTGGCCGTGATCGCCAAGGTGCTGGGCCGCAAAGTGGAAGACCTGGTCATTATTATTCTTGACCGGCCACGGCACGAGAAGCTGATTGCCGACATCCGCAAGGCCGGAGCCCGGATTCGCCTGATCGGCGACGGCGATCTGTCCCCCGGCGTTGCCACTGGCATGCTCGGTTCGGGCGTGCACGCCGTGATGGGCATCGGCGGCGCTCCCGAAGGCGTGATCACCGCTGCCGCCGTCCGCTGCCTCAACGGCTATATGGTGGGACGGCTGACCGGCTACACCCCCGAACAGGCCGAGCGTATGAAAGACATGGGGATCACCGATCCCAAGCGTACGTACACGGCCGAGGAACTGGCCCCGGGAAAGAACATTGTCTTTGCCGCAACCGGCGTAACCGACGGCCCGCTGCTGAAAGGCGTGCGCTTCTTCGGAGACGGCGTCCGCACCTCGTCGCTGGTGATGAAGCTGCAGAACCGGAAGGTGCGATTCATCGAGACCATCCATGTGAAGCCCGGGCCGGACTCTAAGGTCCGTATCCCATAAGCTCCCTTCGTACTGGTCACGTTGGAAGGCCTTCCCCCAGACGAAGGCCTTCGCTACTTGCCGTCCGTCAAATCCCGCCTCTTCCCGGACTCGGCTTTTCCATGTCCCACACCTTATCCGGTGCAACTTCCCACTTTTTGCTTGCTTCTGTATTAGGAGGAGTAAAATTCAAGTAACAGAGGAACGTAGCTGCGGATGGATCGACTCCATCCGGAGAGGCCTTTGATGAATGTTCATATCAGCTACAAGATTTCTAAAACTCCCGACCTCGAAAGTCTCATCAATCAGCAAATCGCAAAACTTGACAAGTACCTTCGGGTATTTCGCCCCGGATTAGTCCACCTGAAGGGCGTGGTGGAAGATACCGGTGCGCCCTTAGGATTTGCGGTTTCGCTTAACCTGCGCCTGCCGACCGGCCAAATGGTAGCGCGGGAACAGGCGGGCGCGATTATCTCAGCGGTGAAATCCACCTTTGACGCGCTGATCGAGCAGTTGAAGAAGCATAAGCAACTGCTGCGCAGCCACCACGGCTGGCCGCATCGGCGCGCCGCACGCGACACCGGCGTTGGTACGGTTCCCTTCGAGGAGACCTTCGCCGCGGTCAGGCCTGAGACCATTTCGCCCGGCGACGTTTCCCAATACATCGATGTCAATCTTCCCCGCCTGCAACGCTATGTCGAGCGCCAGCTGACTTATCGCGAAAGCCAAGGGCAACTGCTGCCCGGCCGGCTGACGGTAGACGACGTTATCGGAGAAGCGATCGCCAATGCTCTGAGCGAGCAGAACGATCCTCCCGAGCGCGGCAAGCTGGAGCCCTGGCTGTATCGTTTGGCCAATCAGGCCATCGACCGACTCTCGGCGCCGGCGTTCGACGGAACGGAGATTCCGCTGCAACGTTCGCGCCACGGCATCCAGAATGTTCAGGCTAGCGACGAGCCGTTCCTGCAATTCCGCGAACCCGATGAGCCGCTGTACGAGGAGAACCTCATCCCCGACTCGGCCTCGGAGAATCCCGAAGAGCTGGCCGCGCGCAGCGAGCTCATCAACCTGGTGGAGAACACACTGCTCAAAGGCGGACTCCACGAACGCGAAGCCTTCATCCTGTACACCATCGAAGGTTTCACGCTGGAGGAAATTGCCGACATCACCAACCGCCATGTGGACGAGGTACGCGCGTCCATTCGCAGGGCACGCGAACATCTGCAGAGCGCCTTGCCCATCAAGCACCCTCTCAAGGAGAAACTCGTCGAGCATGCCAGGAGCGCCTGATGTGAGCGCTTCTTTCACCCTCATACTTCATCAAGAATCGAATAATCGGTCAGGAGAACCGGAATGATCACTAGAGATGACATCCGAGAACTCGCCAACTTCCATTCCCCCGAAAGCTGTGCGGTTACGTTTTACTACCAGCCCGCAACCCCGCTGAACCGAACCCATCGCGAAGAATCCATCCTGGTCAAAGACCTGATCCGCAATGCTCTCCGCGAAGCGGAGAAGAGCGGCAGCAAGACCGCCTGCGCGCGCACCGACCTTACGCGCATCAACAGCCTGGTCGAGACGCTGCATGGCAACGGTGGCCAGGCCAAGGCGATTTTCGCCAGCTCCAAGCATGAGTTCTGGCGGGAGTTCGACGTTCCCGCGCAGTTGCCGAAGACCAGGTTGATCCTGAATCAGCGCTTCCACCTCAAGCCGCTGGCGGCGGTGCTCGATGGAGCCAGCCGGGCCTGCGTGCTTGTCGCCGACCGTGCCAAGGCGCGAATCTTCGAAATCGTGGACAAGAGCATCCAAGAGCGCCAGGACTTCGTTAATTTCCTGCCGCATCGCATCAAAAGCGACGGCTGGGGAGGTTACGACGGAGGCCACGCCGAGCGCAGCAAGCTGAACGAAGCCATGCTGCACTTCAAGGCCGTCGCCGACCACATCACCGGCTACTTCGAGCGCGGCGAGTGCGACCGGCTGCTGATTGGCTGCGCCGACGAACTGTGGCCTGAGATCGAGCCGCATCTCCATCCTTACGCGAAACAGCACCTGGTAGGACACTTCCGTATCAACTACAAGCTCGCAACGCCCGAAGAAATCAAAGAGATCGCCCAGACCATGCTGCGCGAGTACGAAGCCGAGCGGAAGAAGAAGCTGATCGGCGACGTCATCAGCGAAGCTCATGCTAACGGGTTAGGCGCCATCGGACTGCGGCGCGTGCTGCGCTCGCTCGAAGTCGGCGAGGTACAAACCCTGCTGCTGGCGTCAAACTTCCAGGCGCACGGCGTGAAGTGCTACCACTGCGGTCACATGGATTACCACCTGAGCCCCAATTGCACTGTCTGCGGCAAGCCCAACACCGAGCTGGAGGACATCGGAGACGCCATCGTAGGCCACGCCATTCGCGGCGGCATCGAGATTGTCTACATTCACGACAACGAGGAGTTCGACAAGATCGGCCGCATTGGCGCGCTGCTCCGTTTCCGCGCCGATCAAAGTACTCCCGCGAAGGTCGCAGTGTAGCAGCGCGCTGCGCCCGAACATGGTGCGCGCACTATGATTGGGTCGTCATCCTGAGCGAAGCGGCCGCCTGACCCGATTCCCTTCCGGGTCGGGCGGTCGCGCAGTCGAAGGACCTGCTTTCCCCTGACGACGCAACCACATCAAAGAACGCGCAAGAACATCGAAGGCTGAATCCGGTGTGCGCCCCTTCGTCCCGCCCACGTGCTATCCTGCTTGGTTTTCATCTCTCCGGGAGAAATCCATGAAAGTTACTCGCCGCGGTTTTATCGCTACCACCGCCATCGGCTCCGCATCGCTGGCACTCGATCTACGAGGTCAGACGCCAGGCAAGACCAGTGCTCCCGCCGACAAGCCGAAAGCGCCGGTCATTATCTGCGCCGCGAACGGCTACAACTACCTTGATCGCGGCTACGCCCTGCTGCAGAGTGGCGGTGATACCCTCGACGCCGTCATGCAGGTGATCACCGGCCCGGAAGACGATCCCAATGACGATAGCGTGGGCCTCGGCGGACTGCCCAACGAAGACTGCGTGGTCGAACTCGACTCCTGCTGCATGCATGGCCCAACGCGCATGGCCGGATCAGTCGCCGGCGTCCGCGAGATCAAGAATGTATCGCTGCTGGCGAAGACCGTGATGGAACACACCGGCCATGTGATGCTGGTGGGCGAGGGCGCGCAGAAATTCGGCTTTCTCATGGGATTCCCGCGCGAGAACCTGCTCACCGAGCGCTCGCGCAAGACCTGGCAATTGTGGCGCGAGACCATGTCGAACGAGGACTGGTGGGGACCTGGCCTCGCCAGCCCGAAGTTCAAGTTCCCCAGCGAAAACGGCAATGAATCCGAGTTGCTCGATGAGCGCATGCAGAAGATGGAGGAAGCGGCCGCGCGACTCGGCATCGGACCCGAATACCGCGCCACGGCGATCCAGCATGTGCTGCATCCCCCGACCGGCACCATTCATTGCTCGGTGGTGAATGAGAAAGGCGAGATGTCAGGCGCGACCACCACCAGCGGACTGGCCTGGAAGATTCCCGGCCGCGCCGGCGACTCGCCCATCATCGGCGCCGGCAGCTATACCGATCAGGACGTAGGCTCGGCAGGCGCAACCGGCAACGGCGAGGAGAACATCAAGATTTGCGGCGCGCACACTATCGTCGAAAATATGCGGCATGGCATGTCTCCCCAGGAAGCCGGCATGGACGCCCTGCAGCGCATCGTGCGCAACTTTAACGGCAATAAAGAGAAGCTGAACTACGTCGACATGAGCTTCTATATCCTGCGCAAGGACGGCGCTTATTCCGGTGTGTGCCTGTGGAGCGGGCCACCCGAGCATCCGCGGCGCTTCGCCGTGCACGACGGCAACGGCAAGCGCTACGAGAATGCTGTCGCGCTCTTCCAGGGAGCCTCGCTGGGCTGGCCGCCCATGCCCGGCAAACGCCACCTCGATCCCGAACAGAAGAAATAGCGGGATGTGCTCTCCCCGAGAATCAGGGCCGCTACGCGGCCAAAGGGTATTAATGGTAGCCACATCCCGGGGTCTTCTCGCCCCGGGTTAGTGCGCGATTGCCGATGCTTTTGGCCGCGTAGCGGCCTGCGCCTCACGGCCCGCACTCAGCAACATTGCCAATTGCCCCCTCCTGCTTTACGCTCATGCTCACATGTCCGTGGCTGATGAACTCTGGATGGAGGAAGCCCTGCGCGAGGCGCAACGCGCGCTGGCGTTGGGCGAGGTTCCCGTAGGCGCGGTCGTGGTGCGCGACGGCCAGATCGTCGGACGCGGCTGCAATCGTCCGGTCAGCGGTAACGATCCCACCGCCCACGCCGAGGTACTGGCCTTGCGCGAGGCGGGATGGCATCTCAGCAACTATCGCCTGCTGGATTGCGATCTCTTCGTTACCGTCGAGCCCTGCGCCATGTGCGCCGGAGCCATTACCCACGCGCGCATTCGCCGCGTCGTCTATGGCGCGGACGATCCCAAAGCGGGCGCCGTCCACTCCATGCTGCAGGTGCTCAACCATCCCAAGCTGAATCACCGTGTCGAAGTCTCGTCAGGCGTGCTGGCCGCCCGCTGCATGGACCTGCTGCAGACCTTCTTCCGCGACAAACGCGTAGCTCCGGAAATCAAGGGATAATCCATCCTTCGGTGAAAGGCTGGGAACCTACGCGCGCTGGCTCTTGCCTTTGAGGTTGAGCGCCACGGCAGCGCGGATGAGCTCCTTCAAGGCCGCCTCATTGACCTTGTCGCCTTCGTGGATATCGATGGCGCGCCTGACATTCCCATCAAGGCCGGAGTTGAATAGACCGAAAGGGTCCGGCAACGCGGCTCCCTTGGCAAATGTCATCTTGACGACGTTCTTGTGAGTCTCTCCGGTGCAGACGATGCCGCCGTGGGAAAAGACGGGAGTACCCGGCGACGTCGCCTTGACCCACTTCCACTCTTCGACAATGTCAGGGTCTGCCTGGTGAATGATTGCCCGCACTTTCGCAAGCGTCTTCCCGCGCCAGTCGCCAAGTTCCATGATCTTCTCGTCGATTCGCGCAGAGGCCGACTCCATCGGGACAGGCTTTTTCATGGACAACTCCAACTCTCGTACCTAATTTAGTTGCGCTCGACGTAACCTGCAAGATCAGTGGTCGCGACCATCGCGACGCAAAGACCCGCCGAGCGCGCCTTTTGCTGCCAACCTCCGGATCTCCGTCCCATCTCTGTAGTCCGTGTTTATCCGTGCTTGCGCCTCCCTGGCAACCGGCTACTGACTGCCGGCAGCCGACGAATGCGGCACGTTGGACGTCACGAAGTTTGTGTAGTCCTTGTGCATTTTGTCGTGCGCTTTGGAGTCCAGGTACACCATGTGTCCCGAAGCGTAATAGGCGTACGAAATGTTCTTGTGCATGTCGGGCGTGATGTTCAGGTGATCCATGGTGTACTGGGCTGCCAGGAAGGGCGTGGCCAGGTCGTAATCGCCCTCCATGACGAGGACCTTGAGATATGGTTCCTTGATCATGGCCGAGCGCAGTGCGGTCGCTACATCGGCATAGCCCATTTCAAAGCCGGCGCCGGGACCCGGGGGCCGTGGATTGGCCCAGTTCCAATTGAAGGTCCCGAGATCCCGAGCCGAGGTGTAGTAGGGCATGTCCACCTTGTAGTTCAACTCACGCCGAACGTAGTCGTTGAAGACAGCGGTGAAGGGCCCCTGGGTTGCGGCCGAGGTCGGGTCGAAAAAAGCGGTTTCCATGGGGCCGGAAGGAGCAGGGCTGGTGTAGCGGCCATCCAGGCGACCGACACGCTTCTGCTGATCGGCGAGCAGCCATTGGGTGAAGGTGTGTACATCGATGCGCATGTTGGCCATCTGCACCACGTTCCTGGGCAGGCCGGTGTATTGCGACACTTTGTCGACCATGGCGGAGCGCTCTTCCGCCGTGAGGGCGTCACCCTTGTTCAGGGCCTGCCAATATTCGTTCATGGCAAAGTTGCTGGCCTGTTGGCGGGTGCGGTTCATGTCCTGCTCGAGGTCGGCGGGAAGCTTGTGATGGTAACCCGCAATCATGGTCATGGTGGGCAAGATGAGCGGATACGGCGCGTCGTTGGTGGGCGCGAATTCCAGGCTCTCAAAATTGAGCACCATGGAGAGCAGGCAGATACCGTTGAAGTTGATGCCCTTATCCGCCAGGTAGCCGGCGATGCCGGCCGAACGCGTGGTTCCGTAGCTCTCGCCCAGCAGGTAGAGCGGCGAAGACCATCTCTCATAGCGCGAAATGTACATGCGGATGAATTCGCCGAAGGATTCGATGTCGCCGTGCAAGCTCCAGAATTTCTTTGCCTGCTCCATGTCGGCGGGCCGGCTATAGCCGGTGCCGATGGCATCAATCATGACGATATCGGTCGCATCGAGCGGGGTGTATTGGTTGTCGTGCAGGCGATAGGGAGCCTCGGGCATCCATCCTTCCGATTGCAGCACGACGGTCCGTGGACCGAGCGCGCCCATGTGCAGCCAGATCGAAGCCGAGCCCGGGCCGCCATTGTACGAGAAGGTCAGCGGCCGCTTGGCAGGATCGGCGCCGTCGAGCGTATAGGCGACAAAGAACATCTCTGCGTTGATCTTTCCGGTGGGGTCCTTGATCGGCAGACGCCCGGCCGTGGCCGTGTAATGCAGCGTCTTGCCGTTGAGGGTGATCTGATGATGCGTCTGCACCGCCGCAACCTCGGCCATGTCCCAGTGATAGTTCGGCGCCGCCGTCGGGCCCGGCGCTCCGCCGGCAGTCTCGGCCGGCGCTGGTGGAGTGCCGGGCTCACGGCGCTGCTGGCGCTCCTGCGGCTCGCGGCTGGTTTGCGGCGTGGATTGCTGCGGCGAACTCTCTGTCGCGCTCTGTTCGGTCGATTCGGAGGAGGGGTTGGAAGTCTGGGAGCGTTGCTCGGGTGGATTTGCCTGCTGGGCCGCAGCGCCGGCGACCAGAATGCATGCCAGCCACGCTACAAGTGGAAAGCGCCTCTTCATTATTTTGGGCTCCTCGAAAATTGAAGTTGAGATGATGGATGCGGGATTTGCCGCTGGCAAAAGCGGCCAAAGTCTGGGAAGGTATCACGTCACGAGATCATAACGCGTCGACGGCATCAAATGAAAATGCGGCGCGAAGTCATTTTGTCACTTTCTGCTGCTACCATCGCCGTCAGTTGTTCAGCACGGACACAACGCGACGAATCTTCGAGTCAGCCTTGGAGCGGGTGCGCCGCACCTTCAGGCTTGAGGTCTACGGGTACGTCGTGATGCCGGAGCACCTACACCTCCTGCTCAGCGAACCACAGCAGGATACGCTGGCCGATGCGCTGAAGTCATTGAAGCAGGGGATATCGCGGCGTTTGATTGGCGATGCGGATCATTTCTGGCAAAAGAGATATTACGATTTCAACATTCGAACTCACGCGCAGTTTGTGGAGAAGCTGCGCTACATTCATCGCAATCCAGTAAAGGCTGGACTGTGCGAACGTCCGGAGGACTGGGCGTGGAGCAGTTTCCGTCATTACGCAACCGGCTGTGAGGGACGGGTGGAGATCGAGTCAGAATGGAAGGCACGAACCTGCGAACGAGCTGCGGGAACACTTTGTCCGGCGATAGAGCTGCCCCACTCAAGCCAAAACCGGGCTTGAATGGGCCACCGTCTGTCAGCTTGTGGGCGTAAACGTTCAACCGACCTAAATTCCCATTTTGGAACGGCTCTTTTATCTTTCTGCTGAATTGTCTTGACTTCCTCCCATCACGCTCCAACGATGGTTATAGAGGTCGAGGGTGAATTGTGCCTGAGGGCTCATCCCTCGAACGACGCCCAGCGAGGCGCACGGTGGTCTCGGTTCTTTGACAACTTCAGACGTTCGGATCTGATTACTGATCGGTTAGGACCCACTTCCCAACAGTTGCAGCTCTTTGCAACTATGCTCCTGTAAGTCCAATGAATGGAATATTTTGACCTGTAACCCCTTTGGATGGAATATTTTGCGAGGAAAGATTTTTTCTGACCTAGTGTTTTCAATATTTTGCAGACTTGAGGGGGGAGGGGGGTACCCGGCCAAAGCTGGGTTGATTCCTCATCTCGGCGGCAACCTACTCGATCACGAGTTATTACTACTAGGATACGGAGGCCTGCCAAGGTCGCCGATGCCTCCTCATCGTTTGGGCGGGCGGTTCGCCACAGCCGCACGGCCAGGGCAAGGTCCACGGACACTCGGGGTCGAGAGTTTTGTTAGACTGGAGAAACAAGTACGCCAATGTACAACCGTGATGCGGAGAGGTGCGTGAGTGGTTGAAACGAGCCGCCTCGAAAGCGGCCATACCTTGACGGGTATCGGGGGTTCGAATCCCTCCCTCTCCGCCATTTTGCTGCAAGTAAAACAGCTAAGTGCTACGGTGTCTATCAATGGAGGCCACTTCCCTCCCAAGGACACGTACCATGCCGAAACGCGGGCGCAGAATGCGACTCAGCAGGCCAGGTAAACTTCCTTAGGAGAGGTAAGCTCGGTAATTCCTGGAATTGTTTCCCAGCGACACAGTGTCACAAACCTCGAAACACTGCCATCAAACACTCGGCAGAGGACTCGGCGTGCCATTATGGTCTAGCCAGTTCAATAAAGAGAGCACGCTTGCCTGGGCCAGCGCTATGCAGGAATCCGCTGCGCCGTAGTAGATATTAAGGGTGTCTCCATCGGGACTGAGGGTGTGTCCACAAGGAAACACTACGTCCTTCACGTCTCCTCCACGCTCATAGTCGGCTTCCGGTCCAAAGATCCACGAGTCGCCGCGCAAGATACAAACGTCGGGCTTGTGCGTGTCGAAGAGAGCAAGGCCAATCCGGTATAACGAGCCGGAAGCCGTTTGCTTGACCCCGTGGTAGAGCATCAGCCAGCCTCTCTCGGTTTCGATGGGCGGTGAGGACAAGCCAATCTTGTTAGCGTCCCACCACGCGCCTTTGCGCGCCTCCATCATGACCCGGTGGCCTCCCCAATGCCGGAGGTCGGGCGAGTAAGAAATCCAGATGTGCGCGCCCAACGGAGTCATTGGCCGATGGATGAGCGCCCAGAGTCCGCCTATTTTATAAGGCAGAAGCGCCGCGTCCTTATCGTCCGGCGACATGATGACGCCGTAGCGCTCGAATGTCCGGAAGTCCCTGGTTAGCGCAAGGGAAACGCCCGGACCGCCCTTTGAGTACGAGGTATAAGCTACGGCAAACTGCTGTAGTTCTGGAACGAAGGTGATGCGCGGGTCTTCTATGCCCCAAAGCTCTTCGGGATACTGATCGGGATTGGGCATCAGAGTTGGCGTTGGGTCGATCGCCCAACCGTCCACCCCGTTCATAGAACGGGCGGCACAAAGATGGGAGAGACCTCGACGATCCTCCACTCTGCACAGTAACAGCGTCGAGCCGTCTGCCAGGAGAGTCGCGCCTGCGTTGAACACGCTATTGATCCGATACGGCCAATCTTTGCTGGTTAGAATTGGATTGGCGGGATGACGGTGAAGGAGAGAATCGGTAGAGTAAGAAGTATCGATAACCAAGGTCATAGCTGATTCACATTCAGAACATTGAGCGCATAAAGAAGCGAACTTTTCAATGGGAGCCGACGGTCACTGGTGCTGCAACATCCCGGAGCTGCTTCATCTCCAAGAGTGCTATCAAGAAGGACAGCGTAGATTCGGCTCCCTGGTTTTCGTTCGCACGATCGGGATGAAGTCCATCTCGACAGCCTCCGGTGGATGCGTCATACAGGACGGTTTTGAGATCATTGTCTCCCAGAAACCAATTGAACGCAGCCCAAGCCTCCGTGCGCCAATGCCTGTCGCCAGTCGCACGATACGCCTCAAGACAAGCGGAGACCGTCGCACCAGCTTCGACAGGTTGTTGATCGAAGCGGGCCTTTTCACCAGTTTTCGGATAGAACCCTTGCGAGCCGATGGGCACAAAGTAGCCGCTCACCGTGCATTGCTGCTGCGTCCCAAGCCATCCCAGCGATTCCAAGCCGGCGGAGAGCCACGGTTGGTTCGAGGTGCGCGAACCCGCCAGAACAAGCGCCTGGGACAAGCGAGCATTCGAGTAGACCAGACTATCCTCGAACCAATTCCAATCTGGCGTGTGGGTGACCTGATAGATATTCAGCAGCTTGTCAGCCAGTATAGCTCTTTGTCTCTGAGCGGACCTGTCACCCGGAAAGCGATCTAGATATGCCTGAATTCCAAACAACGTGAATGCCCAAGCCCGAGGACTTGTGAAACTCAAGGCTGCGGGAAGGGCAAGTTCTAAAAGACGCCCAGCAAGCCCCCGGAGACCTTCATCGACTGTCTGATTGATAGCGCTTCCCAGCGCCCACAAAGCCCGGCCATGACTGTCTTCCGACCCTTGTGACTCCTGCCATTGACGGTCATAACTCAAGAAGTTGCGGAATCTGCCGTTGGCGGAGTTGAAGGCAAGCCAGAGAAAGCCCAGATATCGTGACGCCAGGTCCTTCGCCTCGGCGTGTCCCTCCGCTCCGAGTTGCTCCGCCAAAATCGCGACGATCAACGCGCGTGCGTTATCGTCTGTCGTGTAGCCCTCGTGATGATTGGGGACGGCGAACACAGCGTGCTGCAACATGCCCATATCGTCGGTCATCCGGCTGAGATGATTCAGGTTCACCGGAGGCAAACTGATGACGTGGTTGACGCCGACCGTATTTGGGCTAACCAGGCGCGGGTTCCACATGCGCTCCGCTCTGGCTCTTTGGAAACTGCGCATGTAATCCTGGGCCACGCTCTTCCAGACCATGTTGCGTGAATGCAGATATCCACGCTTGCGCATGGCGTGCCGTTCGGCTTCATTTTCCAGCAACCGGATGGTCTGCTCGGCAATCGCGTTCTGGTCATTGAATGGAACCAGCACGCCGCGGCCCTGATCGAGCAGTTCGAGTGCATGCCAGTACGGAGTCGAGATGACCGCTTTTCCAGCGCCCAAGGCATAGGCCAACGTTCCAGAAACCACCTGCGCCTCGTTTTTGTAGGGTGTGATGTAGATATCGGCTGAGCCGATGAATTCCATCATTTCTTCCGGGCTAACAAAACGGTTGTGGAAGATGACATTCTTCTCGACTCCAAGATCCTTGGCGAGTAATTGCAGCGATTCCCGGTATTTGTCTCCCTCGCGCCTCCGAATATGAGGATGGGTTGCGCCCGCGATGATGTAAGTAACATTGCTGTTGTGAGACAAAATGCGCGGCAGGGCATGGAGGACTGTTTCCACTCCCTTATTGGGCGACAGCAAGCCGAAGGTCAGTAACACAGACTTGCCACCGACTCCGAATCGGTCCTTGAAGAAATTTGGATCGACGAACGCGAGATTGGGAACGCCATGCGGGATCACGTCAATTTTTGCGGCGGGAACTCGAAAGACCTCCTGCAAAAACTGCGAAGAGTGCTGGCTCATCACGATCAGCCGGTCTGAGAGTTCTGCCAGTTCGACCATCACCCGATGCTGGTCGGGATTCGGCTCGCGCAGAACGGTATGAAGGGTTGTAACAATCGGCATGCTGAGGTTGCGGAGCAGTTCCAGGATGTGGCTTCCCGCCGGGCCGCCAAAAATCCCGTACTCATGCTGCACGCATACGAGATCCACGTTAGTGAAATTCAGAAACTCGGCAGCTCGCTGATATGACGCGAACTCCTCTTCTGTCAGTTCGAAGCGAACGCGTTCCGGATAGTCGTACGAGGACTCTGGATCATTTACGGGCAGAGCAAAAAAACGGTCAGTTCCGTACTCGGCCGATACAGCATCACAGAGGTCGGTGGTGAATGTCGCAATCCCACATTGACGGGGAAGATAATTCCCGATGATGGCCACCCGGCTCGGAAGCGAGAGGTTGACGGGAGTATCGAATGGCTTCGCCTGCTTGCTCTCCGACAATTGCGGCACTAAGCCTGTTGCTCCCAACGGTCTCCTGAATGGCAGCGTTTTCGGTAATGACATCGGGTCCCTGTCTGCCAAATATGCATGAACATCTGGTTAACAATCGCAGCGCTGACCAGATCGGCCTCTCCCTCAGAGACCTTACCGTTCAGCGCCGCGACACTTAATTGCCAACTCGCTGCGGTTTGGCAGCGGGCTGGCAAGTCTCAACTATTTGTTTTCGGCGGTTTCGTGTTCGTGCGCCCGCCGCTCGGCGGCATTGATCGCTGCGATGAACGAATCGGCGCTCGCCGGTGTGTGGACGTCGCCAGACAGAGTCTTACGGAAGGAAACATCCTTGCCGTATATGGCGACCGTGGAGTCGTTGTCTTGCTGGATCTTGGCGCCATCTACGGCGACTCCAGCAAACAGGCCCTTGGTACGCGAATAACTCAAGGCCTCGGTATTCATCTTCCAGTCGGTGCCTGCTGACGCATGGCGTCCAACCGGACCGGCTGCCGCCGACGCTTCGCCGCTGAGCTCAAACTTGCTCGAAAGCAAGCCTTGCACGCCCTTATCGTTCATGAACAACATGACGAGGTCAACTGACTGGCCGCCCGCCTGGAAGCCAAAATTGCCTCCGCCGATGGAAATGAATGCCGGCGCGCTCCAGCCATGGGTCGTGCGGCACGTAACCACGCCGCGTCCGTGCTCGCCGCCGACAATGAATCCGCCCTTCGCCATGGCGGGCACTACAGCGATACATTTGGCGCCATTCAGCACTTCTTCCGGGATACCTTTATCGGGCGCCGCCATGATTTCATTCATGACCTGGCCGGCGGCTTGTAAGCGTGCCGTGGTGTCTTGCTCCCCTGAACCGGCGAAGGCGAAGGTGGCTAATGTGGCTAGTGACAACGTGAGCATTGCAATTATGTATTTCTTCATCAGAAACACTTCCTTTTTCATTCCACGCTATTTTGTGGGCGAACTTGTGAGGCGGAGATCCGCCGGATGGTCAGACCGCGCGACGGCCACTGATCAGGTTGATGACCAGGACCACAACGGCGATAACCAGCAGAATGTGGATCAGACTGCCTGCTATGTGGAAACTGAAGCCGAGAAGCCACAGAATCAGAAGAATTACAAATACGGTCCAGAGCATATCTTTCTCCTATGCCGGTTGTGCGCAAACAATTTGCGACCACTCGGCGGTCCGAGGTGCCGGAACTGCGGCTTAACCTGCCTGTGAATCCGCTGCATGCCTTCAGCGGCAGTCGTGGGTGGAGGGGCGCCAGAGGCACGCAATTTTCACCTAGATTCGCCCCAGCAACAGCATAATGACGACAATGACCAGCACTAAGCCCAGTCCACCGCTCGGGAAGTAACCCCAGGAGCGGCTGTGATTCCAGGTTGGCAGGGCGCCGATCAGAAACAAAACCAGAAGAACGATCAAGACGGTTCCGAGCATACTTTTCTCCTATTTCTACGATTCCAGCGCCGGTCGAGTGCGCCTTGCAGCAGCGCTTTCTCGTTCAGGGTCGCCAGCGATCAGGCCTGCGATGGTTGTCAAGAGGTGTTGGGGATGCTGTCCCTTGGGGTAGAACCTGTCAGCCACGAGGCCGGCAGGCACGGCGTCTCCCCGGTAGTCGCCGCTCATCGCGACAATCGAAATTGACGGATAACGGCTCCGCACATGCGAAATTAACTCCAGACCCGACATTTGCGGCATGTTGAGATCGGTAACGATCAGATCAGGGAGAATGCGGCTTAAGTGGAAAACAGCGCTGACGCCATTTTCTGCGCTCGCCACGTCATATCCCTCCGACACCAGCAACATTGCGAGACTTTCGCGAACATCGGGTTCGTCGTCCACAACTAGAATCTGAGGCTTGGGGCCGTTAGGCATTTGCACTCCTGGCGGTGGCGAATGGAAGAGAGTCTCACTCACCTACGATGTCATACGCATTCAAGCCCAGTCTGGTCAAAACAGATCACCTCTCCAGAAGAGGTGTTTTCGACGAAGATCCAGCGATCGCGATCAGGCGAGGTGAGCTATTGTGCACAGACGCTTATGCCAGGCAGCGCTAGCCTTAGAGTTGAATACCGTGGGGTCTGCAGCGACTATGAGAACACACTATCTTCACCTCTTCGCATTCACTTGCATAAAGTGCAATGGTCCGGTTATTTCCGGATATGTTGCGACGCGGGAGACCGACATTCAGCGAGAGAGCGATATCAGGCAGGTTGGCTCGGTATGTCTCTCCTGCGGGAAGCGGTACGGTTCTCTGCCGCTTTCGCACAAGGTACGCCACATTGCACCGTTCGAGTGGCACACGACAGAACCGGCCAAAATGAAAGTGATTGCACCACTGGAAGTAGCGTCAGTGGTGTAGGACGACATTGAGCAGCGAAGTGTGCCCTTGCAACCCACCACAGGTGATGGTCGATATCGAACATTATTTTTACTTGGCTTCGTGAGGCAAACAAAGGTATTGCAGCGACGGGCAGAGCCAATCGACACGTATGTGCTATGGCAGTTACTAGTAATTAGTCTTACTATCGCCATCGTCTTGTCTGCCCTTCCCCTGGCTTCTTGCGGACAAGGCTTCGGTTTGCGATGCGGAAGTCAGGCCGAGGCGTCCAATGAAAGTCGTCAGTGTAGTCTGCCTGTTTGTTCCTCTTCTGATTGCATCTAGCGTCCAGGCAAGTGTCCTCGGAAGCGCCGACGCGTTCGGCATTCTGGGAGCGTCAGCCGTCACCAACACTGGCCCCAGCATCGTGGATCAAGACCTTGGCGTGTGGCCCGGAACCTCGATCACCGGATTTCCTCCCGGCACAGTGCTGGGAACTATCCATAACGACGACGCGGTCGCGATGCAGGCACAGGCAGACGCGCTCACTGGGTACAACTTCCTCGCGGGCTTGGCTCGAACGCAGACTCTCACCGGACAAGATCTGGGCGGCCTGACGCTTGACTCGGGTGTCTATTTCTTTGCGACATCGGCCCAGTTGACCGGACAACTCACCCTGGACTTCCAAGGCATGAATAATGTGATGATCGTCTTCCAGATTGGGAGCACGCTCACCACGGCAAGCGCTTCCTCGGTGCTGGTCATTAATCCCGGAACGAATGACCAGGTTTACTGGCAGGTAGGCAGTTCGGCGACGCTGGGGACGACGACGGACTTCTATGGAAGCGTCATCGCGGACCAGAGCATTACGCTGAATACCGGCGCCACCATCAATTGCGGCAGGGCAATCGCCCTCAATGCGGCCGTCACGATGGATACGAACACAATCGATACCGGCAGTTGCGCCACCACCACAACAACACCCGAACCAGCAACCTTAGCTCTTGTAGGCACGGGAGTCATCGCTGCGGGTGCAACAGCGTGGCCCTCGACGTTTGCCGGCCTGGGATTGGCGGGAGCACTGGCAGGGATTCGCCGGAAGTTGCTGCGTTAGTGATTCGCCGGTTCGCACTTGGAGACGGGTTGCAACTCCGCTCGGATGAATGTGCCTCCGCAGACGCTGCATGACCATCGCGACGGGTACAACCTTGCCACCGGCTTACAGACAGGGCAGCTAATTTTATGGGGGTAGCCTTGTCCAGGCAGCTGGCATAAGACTTGCTCGCATAGGCGCGAGTTAGTTCATGCGGGCTGAATAGGCCCTTTCACATCGCAGTTCCGTTTTTGCCGACCGCCACGATTGTCACCTTTAAGGCCAAGCTGCTATCGTCGGGCAAACCAAGAACTCTTCGTGCGTGCTGCCTGGCCTGCTCTTCGGTACGAAAGCGCTTGCCTGGCCGAACAACAGGCTGCCCCAGAAAATCGACTCGGTAGTATGTCAAGATACTTTCCTTTCTTAGTGCAACCGCGCAAAGCTATAGGGAGACCGGCGCGCCGGTAATTTCATCGCCAGGAATTTGGGACGGCCGTCCAGCGTTGAAAGGTCGGGACGTAGCGCCGCTTGTGGCAACAAATACATACTCCCGGGCAAAGGAACAGGCGGGGAAGAATAACCTTTTCAATCCAGCTCTCAGGAGGCGCGGCGCGAAACTGGTCTCCCTTGCAGACGCGACAGTGGGCGGATAGTAAATTCATTTCGACAACCTGACAGCGCTTTCAACGCCGAACAGTCGACTGGTCTCCATGGCCGCACGCTCCAACCCGAGGAAGTGTGCTTATCCAGCCAGTCTAAACCTTCAGCGCGTACTCGCGTTCTTTCCGGTCATGATGGCGCTGGCCTCGGCAGAAGTTAGCAGCGAACGGTCACAGCCGGTGTAACCGCTGACGCACGCCAGATAATTGCGCTGGTGGTCGGCAACGAGCACTGCACTCAATTCGGTCGCCGACAGTTTGGAGCGGTCACAGTCCGCCCAACCGTCCCAACACTGCGAAACATTTCGCCGGTGCTGAGCGACCGTTACGTCGCTTCGTTCAGACGGACTCAGCTTCGACAAGTCGCAGGAGAACCAGCCGTTCCAACAATCGGAGACGTTTCTTTGGTTCTCGGCTACAGCTACGCCGGCGGCTTCTGATGACGTCAGCTTGGCATAGTCACATATGCCCAAGCCGCTCCAGCAATCGGAAACCATGTCGCGATGGAGAGCTATCGCTACTGCGCTCAGTTCCGTCGGGCTGAGCGCGGATCGATCGCATGACAGGGATGTGTTTTCACAGTCGGAAAGATTTTGTTCGTGCTTGGCTGATGCCACTTCGTTCTTCTCGTCCTGGGTCAATCCAGACGAAACGCACGAGTCCCAGCCGTTCTTGCACGCGAACAGGTTTTGCCCCTGGTCAGGCGATTGAGCGGACATCAACTCTGTGCAGAACACAATCGAAATCAACAGGGCATAACAAATCGTGCACGAACTAACTTTCATAACTGCCGCCTGATGAATGCGACGATGTACACTCGCACTCATTTCCTCCCTGATTATCGGGCGGATCAGTTTTTAATACTGTTCAATACTGCTCAGTAAGCAGTCCCGTCGCTGGTCGCCGGCCCACCTCTATCACCCCACGTGAAGAGCGTAGCTCAGACGGAGCTTTCCCTGCAGATCGAAACGACGCTGTCTCACTCGATTAGAGCGAGCAATTCTGACCAGATTTGTGCGCCCCCATCGGTCGATACTTTGATTTAGAAACTGAACCTCCCCAAACCATGCTGTTTGCGGATGCTCAAGACATGAAGGAGCTTCTATGAATCTTAATCTTATGGATCCCAAAGTCGTCGCTCTCGCAGTCGCAGCGGTTGTGGTAATCGTCGTTGCCGTTGCACTGTACATGCGGAAGCGCAGGAATACCACGGTCCAACTGCGCGATCGCTTCGGTCCAGAGTACGACCGGGCGGTTCAACAACACGGATCTGAACGTAAAGCCGAAGCGAAGCTGGCGGATCGTGAAACGCGGGTTGAGAAGTTAAAGATCCGCGCCCTTGACATAGCCGAGCGTGAACGCTATTTGGCCGAGTGGCAGACGGTGCAGTCCCGTTTCGTTGACTATCCCAAGGGCGCTGTGACCGAGGCCGATGAACTGGTTTGCGCGCTGATGCGGACGCGAGGCTATCCCGTTGGCGATTTTGATCAGCGCGCGGCTGACATTTCCGTCGACCATCCCCTCGTGATGGAGAACTATCGGTCGGCGCACGACATCGCATTGCGGCTCGGCAGGGGAGAAGCCAGCACGGAAGACATGCGAACCGCGATGATTCACTACCGCTCACTCTTCGACGAACTGGTGCAGGTGCAACTTTCCGGCGACCAAAGAGTCGCATAACGCAGGGGTTTGCGAACCCCGCAATCGGCATCAAAACAGTTCCACCAAACACAGGAGAACATCATGATGAAACCAAGCACGGACGACAAGACGACAGGTAAGCTCCACGAAGTCAAAGGAACAATCAAGGAGAAGGTCGGCGAGCTTACCAAGAATCCCGACCTGGAAGCCGAGGGCAGGGCTGAAAAAAATTCCGGCAAAGTTCAAAACTGGGTCGGCAAGGTAGAAAAAGCTGTCGGAAAATAAGGCAACTCAACACAGAACTCGGAGACGAGAGAGGTCAGGACACAATGGTGCAATCAGTATTGGAAAGAACCGACGCGCAAATTGCCGAAGCGGCTCGCAAGGCGTCGCGGGCAACATCTGCCATTGCGGATGTATTTGAAGATGGCGTGGGAGCGGCCAGGCGTGTGGCAAAACAGAGCGGGGATGCTGCGGAAGAACTGGTTGATGACACCATCAAGCGTCTGCAACGACATCCTGTTGAAGCGGTCACAACGACTTTGGCAATAGGCGTTGCGATCGGGATACTGATCGGCTGGATGCTGAGGCGACGCTAGTTGTTTGAGAAGATGCTCAAGGGCAGGGCCCAGTGCGCTGGGCCCTCTTCGCGAGATCCGGAGAGCCGCGCGGGAAATGGTGAACACAGCCAAACCGACAAGCGACAGATTCTTGCCAGCCCAATGGTCAGAGATCGAAAGCACACGAATGGCTAACCGCCGCGGGCTCTGAATCGAATCTGAAATAGGTCGCAACCACAAGAAATAGGCGCTGTCATGCACCACGGAATCAACGGGTCCCTCGCTGACGACTGTGTCAGGATTAAAGACCTCGGCTACAACGCCTCCAGTCACATCCAGATGTACGGTGAACGATTCGAGATCGTTTCCGATCCCTTCCCCGACGGGAACGCAATTGCAATCTTCGTTACAACCGCCAGCGACAAGACCAAACGGACGATCCATCTACCGGCATCGATTCTCCTAGGGCTTAAAGACTTATTTCCGGATGCGGCATGACCCCGGCGACTTTTCTCGATAGGGTAAGCCCATGAGCAGCGAAGCGTCTGAGCGAATGCTAGGTCTCTTGAAAGAGCTGTCTGTTTATAAGCTCATGGATGAAGACGATAGAGCTTGCCCCAAGAGCCAGGAGGAAACAGACTCGCATCAAGAGCGAGAACGACGACGGCAGGAGATAATGCAGGAAATGCGAGCGCTGGCTGCCGCGAGTAAGGCCGATCCGACTTGACCGCGGTGACTCTTGACGTCAGCTACCATTGCCGGGGCGCCATGACGACTTGAAATCCTACTCATCGTACCGGAAAGGAAGTCTTATGACTAGAATCCTGTCTTATCCGCGCCGCGCAGGCCTAACCAAGGCATTCGGTTTGGCGATGCGACTTCTGCGCTTGTGTCCGCACGCCAATGTTGGCTGGCCCATCCGGTGCGGCGGAGAGAGATTGCCATCGCAGCATTGTTGTGACTGCGGAGCACAACGGACCTACCTGCTACAACCAAGTATCCAGAGGGGTGCGTGGACGCATCTCCAACCGTTGTCCAGCCTTCCTATCGATATCGCTTACAAGTCAAACGTGGAGATTAACGAGGCGCTGCAAGCGCACCTTGCGATATCTTAGTGTCGTGAGATTACCTGACTTGAGATCGCCTGCTGGTCCGCTTGCGATTGGAGCAGTTGCTCCGCCTGCCGCAGGTCGAGGTTGTCTGGCACTGCTGCAAACTTAGATCTCGTCTCATGTTGCTGTTTGCTGATCGTCTTAAAAAGCAGCATACGTCCAGTTACGTGGATGTCGATGAGTTCCGTCTTCCAGTGAGACGAGCTCACTTGAGTTCGCGCAATCTCAAACGTACCGTCTTTCGCAAGCCTTCCGAAGATGCCAAACCCAAAGTCAACGTTCTGCGTCAGTCGCCCGCTCAGCCTTGCCAGCCTTTTCTGCTCAGGATCGACCAGAATTGTGCCTGCCATGCTTTGCAAGGCTTTGGATTCCATCGTAGGAGGGATAAATGACGGATCAGGCTGAAAAGCGAGCCGCAGATAAGAACCATCCCAACCGTCGTAGCGGAATAGGAAAGCGCCGGGCAGCAGACGAAGGAGGCTCTCCAATCGACGCTCGTCCGCGTCGTATTGTTTCTTGACCGCCAGTTGCTGACTGGGATCGCGAATGAGTTGCTCCAGTCTTACCGTTTCCTGCTCTCGCTGCACTGAATTCAGTGGTACGTCATTGATCGCAAGCAGACGATGCACCGGACCATCCTTCGTTTCAACTTCAATTGCGCCCAACATCTGCTGGTCAACCAGCTTGCTGACGCGGTACATCCAGTTACCTTGCTCGGTTCTGTCGCGCAATTCATTCGTAACAACGTCCTTGACGAATTCGTTGGGAGACACCCGTGGATCCGGCCCATGAGAGCCAGCGTAGGCAGGACACATGACAAGGGCTAGCGCCACGAAAGATAGATTGACATGCCGCAACAGCTCGTTGGATGCCGGGAGACTGCACTTCGGCGTTTATATTTGCCCCGTCCGACCAACTGAAGTGGGACGCGAGATGTGAGCAGATGTGACCAGACTCAAGACTCCTTCATCCTCTATGCTCGAAGCTGGTGAACGAGCCTCGGGTGCTCACACTATTGATCTGCGCAACCTAACCGGTTGCGAGCAAAGGCAAAAGACTATGCCGTTACTCCAAGTTGTCCTCGCCCTGATCGTCGTCGGAGTTCTTCTTTGGTTGGTGAATCGCTTTATCCCCATGGCGGGTTCCATCAAGTCAATCTTGAATGCCGTAGTGGTGATAGTGGTGGTGTTGTGGCTGCTGAATATCTCCGGACTCCTTCAATCGCTGCAGAACATTCATATTGGCAAACCGTAGCAAAACGGATGATGCCGACAAAGATGGTCGCGAGACTTTCAGGCAGAACTGTGAGTACGCCGGCGACAAACAATTCGGAACGGGCAATGAGCGCTGGTTTAGCGGTCGTGAACTCGATCGCAAGCCTTTGTAGGGAGCTCGTGTCGCGAATCACTTCCCTGTTGCTCATAACACTAATGTGCACCAGCGGCGCGTCGGCCTATTCGGTGCTGACCCATGAAGAGATCGTTGACCTCTTGTGGAAGGACGAGATCAGGCCACTCCTCCTCAAGCGCTACCCTGGGCTCACGGAAGAGCAAATCACGGAAGCCCATGCTTACGCTTACGGCGGGGCAGTCATACAAGATCTCGGCTACTATCCCTTCGGCAGCATCGAATTCAGCGACTTAGTGCACTATGTCCGCACCGGAGACTTTGTTCGAGAACTGCTGGCGCAGAGCAATGATGCGAATGAGTATGCTTTCGCTCTGGGCGCGTTGTCGCATTATGCGTCGGATATAGCAGGGCACCCTGCAGTCAACCAGTCCGTCGCCATCGAGTATCCAAAGCTGCGAGCGAAGTTCGGCAAGTCCGTTCGGTACGCCCAGGACAAAACTGCACATTTGAAAACGGAGTTTGGCTTCGACACGGTTCAAGTGGCTCGCAACCGCTATGCCTCGCAGCAGTACCATGATTTCATTGGATTCCAAGTGTCGAAACCATTGCTGGAGCGGGTCTTTCCCATAGTCTACGGGCTGGAGTTGAAAGACGTGCTACCCCGCGAGGACCTTGCGATCGGCTCGTATCGCTACTCCGTCAGCCGGCTGATCCCGGAAATGACCCAGGTCGCGCTGCAAACCCACAAGAAAGAGCTCATGCGCGAAACTCCGAACTTCGCAAAACAGAAGTTTCTGTACCGTCTTTCCCGCTCCGATTATGAAAAGGAATGGGGAAAAGAGTACGCGAAGCCCGGCCTGGGCACGCGAATCCTGTCAACGCTCTTGCGATTCATGCCGAAGATTGGCCCCTTTAAGGGTTTGGCGTTCAATAACCCGACTCCGCAAACCGAGGATCTGTATATCAAGAGCATCAATACTACCGTCGATCAATACCGTGCTCTCCTCGAGGAAGTTCGTACGGACAGACTCGTGGTGGCCGACTACGACCTTGATACAGGGAACCCAACCAAGATAGCTGAGTACTCGCTGACGGATGACACGTATGCCAAGCTGCTGGGTCAACTGTCAAAGAGCAAGTTCGATCTTACGACCCCTGAGTTGCGAGATAACATTTTGCAGTTCTATTCCGGCGTGTCAGCATCGGCCCAGACGAAGGAGGACGAGGCTCGATCTGCGAGCGTGCTTGCGCTGCTAAATCAGTTGAGAGCCGCGACTCCGGTTACGGCCGACGCCGTAGCGGCGCGTTGAACAGCCAGCCTCACGGAGGAATGGTGCGCTACCTCCGCCTCATGAACAACGAAGACAAACGCATCGATAACCAAAGGAGACTTAAATGAATTGGGAACAAGTAGAAAACAGATGGGAACAATTGAAGCCTTCTGTCAAAGAAAACTGGAGCAAGCTAACGGATGAGGAACTGAGCCAGATATCCGGTAACCGTGAGCAACTCACAGGGAATATCGAGAAAACATACGGAATCACGAGGCGAGAGGCCGACAAACAAGTCTGGGATTGGGGCAAGAGTGTAGAGCGGACCCAAAAGAAGATTGCCTGAGCCAGTGTCTCGCTGAATGGGATTCGTAACTTGCACGTTGCCTCCGGTCGGCTTAGGTTTGCAACCAGGCCGTGTGATCAATATTGGGCAGACTTGCATCCAGAAAATGGTGACACTGCGATATGTCTGCAAACCACCTCGTGGCTTTCCAAAGCAAATATTGGATATGGGCTTTTGTTCTCTTCTTCTTCTTCGTGCCGGTTGGATGCGGCAGCGGTACAACTGGAAATGGCACAGGGCCAACCTGGCAATATTCTGCCCTTGGAGATTCGCTGGCCGCTGGTGCATTGGCCCAGGAGGGCTATGTGCCTCGCTATGCCACCTACATCAACACCGATACAAGTACCAATGTAACCACGCTTAACCTGGGGATTCCCGGCTGGCATAGTGGCGATCTGCTGAGTTCTTTACAGAACGATCCGATTGTTCGCAACCAGGTTTCTGGCTCCGAGGTAGTCACGTGGGACATTGGTGGGAACGATCTCGCAAATGCGCACGACAGCTTCACCGCAGGAACCTGTGGCGGCACCGATAACCAGGACTGTCTTCGGACTGCCGTCTCAACTTTTGAAACAAACTGGGACGCGATTGTCGTAGAACTACTGAAGCTGCGTGATCCGAGCAAGACAATTCTGCGGACGATGGATATCTACAATCCCTATGTCGCTGCCGACATGAAAGCTGGCATCTTCACTACAATTGAGCCCTATCTGGATGAGGTTAACAATCACATCCACTCGAATGCGCAAGCCAATAGTATTCCGGTCGCCTCGGTCCATCAGGCGTTCAACGGCGCGGATGGAACGCAGGATCCGGGAGTGCTAAACCTGATCGCTGTCGATGGATTTCATCCGAATGACGCCGGTCATAAGGTGATCGCCGACCAACTGCGGACACTGGCCTACGCTCCCTTGCACTGATGCGTATCGCACTCTTCAAGCAGGGCTCCCGTCGGCTCCTTCGGGCGGTGTGCTCGCTCGCTGTGTGCCACGTACGACCGGCCGTGGGGCAACCTCAAACGGGTCTTTTCCCATATCGCAGCTGGTGTTCTGAAGAAACAATTCGCCTCGCGCGACTCGGCGCATCGCGTCGACGATGACGGGGCCATCCATGGAACGATACACAATCCCTCGCGCTTGCAACCAGCGCATATAGGCAGTGCGGTCATTATCCTCGGCGAGCACCAGCAGCGCAGTCTGGCGTTTCTTTAACCTCCGCTGGATCTTCGAAAATGAGGAAAGAAAGCTCGTAGACAGAATTAATATATGAGGGTCGACCTGCTTCAATGTGTTCAGCAACTGTTCTGGAGATTGTGGCTGGCCGACGATGCGGACGTCGTCCTCGTCGGCCAGGATCTCCGCCATTCCGACATGAAACATTTCTTGCGGGTCGGCAATAACAACGTCGATCATGATCGCTGCTCCCCCCCTGCCGAAACTGATTGAGTGACAAAAGACTTTCCTACGCTAGCTCTTTATTCGTCCAACAAACTGGTCAAAACTGAACACAAGCATATTGCTGGAGTACGGGCGGGATCTTGGGCATGCCTCTACTCGTGGAGCAGGAAGGTGAGCAGTTCTCTGTGAACCTGGAGGCTGCCGTTGTAGTCGATGAGTCCCAACTTGCGAAATCGATTCATAAAGAAGCTGACTCTCGACCGGGTAGTACCAATCATCTCGGCCAGGGTTCCTTGACTCACTTTCAGGATGGCAGGGGTTGACCTGGATTCTGCACCGAAGCTGGCGAGGAACAGCAGAGTTCGCGCCAGCCGCTTCTCGCTGGAGTTGAAGAGTTGATCGAGGAAGTCTTCCTCGATTCGGGTGACGCGAGACAGCAAGTGGGCGATAAATAGCCTTGCGAACACCGGATCATCGTGAATGATCCGCACGATGGTAGCCTTCCCCACACGCGTGATCGTGGCCACACCAACCGCTGTTGCGGTGGACGCACGTAGAGAGGGCGGGCCTAGAGAGCCTTCCCCGAAAAAGTCTCCCCGGCGAAAAATGGCAATCACCGCCTTCTTGCCACGCTTAGACAGGACCGTCAGCTTCACATTGCCAGCCTCTACGAAGAACATCGCGTCGGCGGCCTCACCCTGAGAAAAGACAGCCTGTTTGTTCCGGTACTCCTCACTGGTTGCGCGGCTGCCGATTCTCTTGAGAAAGACCGCGGCGTCAAAGGTCAGGGCGCGTTTGCGCGGCATAGTCGCCTCCTTAAAGGGTTGTTATTCGCGCTGATGACGTCGGTCGACGCCCGAGCGGCGGAGCCTCGCTCAACATCGTCCCGGCGGGCAACATTCGCTTTGGGCAGACACGTCGCCCTGTGAGTGCGCGCGAAAACACCCAACTCAGCTTACCGGGGAAGGACTGCTCAGAATGGTCAAAAGCGCTCACAATGTGCTGGAACATCAATCTGGAGCAAACTGTACAATATTAACCACCTGCTCCAAGTTATCTGGGCCTAAAATGGAGTATGGCTAACTGTCGACAGCGTCCTTCCGGAGGTGCAAAATGAGCGCGCGTGCCATCCCAGTCCGTAGCCAGGTTCGTCGAGCCAAGGGGGTTGGCTCGGTTAATCCAGTGCGAAGCGCCACACCCAAAGTCGGGAAGCTTACCCTGCTGCACGAGCCTAAGACGTCAATAACCAATGGCAATGGGGTGTTCGATCCTCAGGCCTTTCTCGCAAAAGCTGGTGTCGGCAGGAAAGTCCTCAATCTGAAGAAGAACCAGGTGGCCTACGCGCAAGGCGACCCGGCTGACGCTGTTTTTTATGTGCAGAAGGGCCAGGTGCGAGTCACTGTCACTTCCGCGAACGGAAAAGAAGCGACGATTACGTTGGTGGGGCCTGGCGAATTCCTGGGCGAGAACTGCATGGCCTCGGCTCATCCTCTTCGACTCGCCACGGCTACCGCGTTGTCCCCCTGTGCGCTGCTCAGGATCAGCAAAGCGGAGATGGTTCGTGCACTCCACCAACGGCAAGAATTGTCGGAGATGTTTGTCTCTTTCCTTCTCGCACGGAACGCTCGCATGCAGGCAGACCTTGTGGATCAGCTCTTCAATTCGAGCGAAAAGCGGCTGGCGAGGATTCTGTTGCTGCTAGCTCAATTCGGCAAGGAGAGCAAGCCCGAGACGGTAGTTCCTAAGATCAGCCAAGAGCTGTTGGCAGAGATGATCGGGACAACCCGGTCGCGGGTGAGTTTCTTCATGAATCGCTTCAGGAAGCTGGGCTTCATCGAATACAACGGCAAGATTCGGGTCCACAATACCCTCCTCAATATTTTCCTGCACGAATGAAAGCCCCGCGGCCCACCACTGCGGGTCTTCCCATTTTGTCGATGTCAGCGCTCAGGCCGTTTTTTTCTTGGACGGATCGTTTTCCGGCTGCGGAGTCATCGGTTGTCTCCCCTGGTTCATGTGGCTTGGCCGATCCGGTGGTTGCTCCTGATTTACGGATTTGTGGTCCGGATCATCGAGTTTCTGGCTGTCTATCGGCTGCGTCTTGCGAGTGTCTTCGTCCGCCATTGTGGTTCTCCCTTTATCGTCTCTGCCGTACCTTATGATGCCAATTCGGGGTGTCTAGCCTTCGGACGGTCAGCGCAATCCCGGCTCAGCCATCACCGGCCGATGGGCTTCTGATTCTACGCCGCCTTCGGCAATCTGATGCGACGGTGCCGCGTGGTGTTGCGCCTATTCTGCGGGATGCCAGCGCGACGGGACGGACGCCAGAATAAGAACGAATGGTCTTAATTGACCGTTCTTATTGTTTGTGGACTGCCATTATGGAATCATGACCCAGAAGAAGTCGAAGAAAAATGGAGATATCCGAGCGACGCTTGCTGACATTGCGAAGGAAATGGCAAAGCCTCGCGTCGCAGAGTCGGTCCGGAGAGCGGTTGTGATTGTGCCCCCCGCACGAAAGCTGGGGTACAGACCCGTCTGAGGCCAGCTTCAGCTAGCCGATTGGGTCACTCTGATCGGAGCGACCTGCAGTAGCTGCGATACGGATGTGGCGGCTATTCGTCGTAACGTCGCTCTGGCCGGACCCGCCAAAAGCTATTTACCTCCGACGAGCTCCATCAGTTCCACCTTGGCCTGATTCCAATCGGCGAGAGCACTATTCGAGTTCCTGTCGCCGGACTCGTAAATCTGGTAGGCACGCGTTCGGATCTCGTTCTCTGAGAAGGTGCTCATCGATTCGTTCGTGGAAGGTTCTGGCTGGATAGAGGGAACGGATCTTTCTTGGCCTCGGACTTTGAGCTTAGACACTTTGGCTCCTGCGATGCACGACTAAGGGGAAGGAACTTCAGAACGGCTGACCTAGTTCAGGGATCTGAATGAGAGGTAGGGCACTCTCTCAACTTCGATCATACTCTGATCTAAGCAAAGTATCGCGGAAATATTCAGTATTTAGCATGGACATATAACCTCAACTTGACCCCCGCAATATATCGGAGTAGGATCATAAATGAGGCAGTTTACATCCTCTCCTCTTTCAGGTCCTCTGAACTAAGTCAGCCCATCTGAAGTCTATTTTCTTAGCGAACAATAACAACCTTTAGGAGATTGCCCATGTTTGCACGCAATGTATCGTTCCGTTTGAAGCCCAACACCCAGTCTGATTACACCCGCACCTTCGAGAACCAGATCCTTCCTTTACTGCAGAAGCAGAAGGGTTTCAAGGAAGAGATCACGATGTGCAATTCCAACAATGTGGATGCGGTATCGATCAGTCTTTGGGACAACAAGGCCGATGCCGACAACTACAACACCAATACCTATCCCCAGGTGTTGAAGACGTTCGAAAAGGTCATCGACGGAACGCCGCGCGTTCATACCTACGAGACGGTCACGTCCAGCGTTCATAACACCGTAACAGCGTAGGCTCTTCCCATCCTTCGTCAATCAAAGGAACTTGGTTGTCCCCGTTCTACCCTGGATGAATCGGAAGGGAGGGCGGGGATTTTTGCTTCGACCAGGCGATCCGCATCAGGTGTCCTGCTGGCTGAGAATTGCTCCACTGAAGATATATAGGATTCGTGAAAGCTTCCATGGCCGCGTGCCGAAAGGATCGGGTCGAACCCTTGTGACAAGGCGATCCCTTCCCTTCCTATCGCAAGCAGGCCTCCAAATCAACCAAAAGGAACGCGCCGAAGCTCCGTAAGATCACTGGTCAAAAGGAGACAGTCAAACGCGGCTGCTGCGTCTACTCTGAAGTTGAGGCAATTTCAATGAAAGCATTTGCAGCAGCACTCGGAGCCGCCATCCTGTTCCTGACCCCCGGAATCGTTGTTCCCGTCTTTGCGCAACAAGAACAAGGCAAGCCGGAACAGAAGCAGGAGGAACATGCGCAGCCAGAGCAGCAGCATGCTCAGCCACAGAATCCGCAGAAATCAGAACAGCATGCTCAGCAGCAAAACCAGAATAAGCAGGCGCAACAGAAACAGCAGAACGAGAATAAACAGGCCCAATCAGAGCAGCATGCTCAGCAGCAGAACCAGAATAAGCAGGCGCAGCAAAAACAGCAGAACCAGAACAAGCAGGCTCAGTCAGAGCAGCATGCCCAGCAGCAGAACCAGAATAAACAGGCCCAACAATCACAGCACGCGCAACAGTACAACCAGCAACCGGTACACCACAGCCAGCAGCAGCAGCAGGCACAGCAGGTCGCATGGCAGCAGCACCGCTCGGAAAACTGGCATGCCGATCACCGCGACTGGCAGCAACGGGGCGGCTACCACGGCTATCGCATCCCCGACAACCGTTACAACGGACACTTTGGCCAGCAAAACATGTTCGTCATTTACAGCCAGCCGTATCGCGTTGTAGGCGGGTTCCCGCGATTCGAGTACGGCGGATACTGGTTCAGCGTGGTTGATCCGTGGCCACAGGACTGGTCGAACAATTGGTATCAAACCGACGATGTTTACGTCGTCTACCAGAACAACGGATATTACATGTACAACCAGAGATACCCTGGCGTCGGCTTGGCGATCAGCGTTTCGCTATAGAGTCTCGTCGGACCAGGAACGATCTTCGCCGTCCCGTCCGCCACATCGGCGGGCGGGGCAGGACCGAGTAGCCACCAGAATCGCTCCGTCGGAAATGTACGGTCCACCACAGCATACAAAATGAGGCAGGCGAATTGTTCGCCTGCCTCGAATAGCTGCGTCCGCTGGTCACGGAATGCAGCCAATGTGAATCGCCGTTAGAAGCGGAATTCCACGCCGAACTCCGCCCGGAACGACTGCGGAAGCACTACGCCGCTGGGAGTGATGTAACCGGCTGGCGTCCCATAAGCCGGGTCGGTCACAACGCCGGTATAGTTGCCGCCGTAGTTGGCGTAGTTCGTCAGATCGAAGAACTGCGCAATCGCGTTGATGTTATACCGCTCTTTCACCTTGAAGTTCTTGTTCACCCGGAGATCAAGCTGGAACATCGGCTTGCCGCGTAGAGAGTCGAATTCCGACGGACGCGCATAGCCATTAACCAACTGTCCCTGCACATACACCTGCCGCGCCGCCGAAGCTCCGTTGGCATTCGAGGCTGCCCAAGTCTTCCCCGTATCTGGATCGATCGGGCCGGTTAGGATACCGGTGTAGTGACCAAAGTCTTGCGGGTTCACCACGGGCACCAGCACCGCACGCGCCTGGGCAGACTGCCCCCAACCTGCATAGTCGGTTACATAGAGGGCGTCATAGGGACGAGCCGATGCCCATTGCATGATAGGAGCAATCTGTATGCCCCACTTCAGGTCGAAGATGCCGCTGAAGACAAACCGGCTGCGTTCGTCGCTAGGCGCCCAACCCCAATCGTATTTGGAGAGAGGCTGGTAAGGATCATACGGCCGGTTACGGAAGCTGGCCGCCCCCAGATAGCAGCGATGACACGTCGCCTCGGAATAGACGTAGCTGGTGTTGATGCTGAAGTTGTTGGACATGCGCTTGCGATAAGCGATGTTCAAACCGTTGTAGTGGGAGGTATCGATCGACTGCTCGTCGTCAATCCGATTGAGTACCGGAAGACCCATGGCAGCTTCCTGGGCATCAAGAGGACGAACTCCGCCGCCGCCAGGAATCAAAGGATTGATGTTGACCGTCTTTGACTCATGCACCCCGAGTTCGTGGATGTAATCAATTTCGAAAACGCTGTTGTTCGAGATCGCCCATGATCCGCCGAAGTTAACCTGCTCGGAATAGGGATTCTGGTAATTCGGGTCCATAATGCGACCCACGGTCCCGTCCGTCAGAGTCGAGGAAGGTGGAGGAATCGTGGGCAGCGGATCGACTCCATAGCGATAGTTGGCCAACGTAATCCCTGTCCCCGGGACAACTTGCCCGGGATCGGTCAAGCTGAGCACCGTCGCGAACAGCGTCGGATTTGACTGTTGAATCATGAACAGAGGGATGTTGAGGAATGTCTGACCAAAGTACAGACCGTATCCGCCACGCAACAGGAACTTGCCGTTGCCCAGCACGTCATACGCGAAGCCGATGCGCGGGCTGAAATCCTTGTTGCTGTCCTGCGGAAGCTTATAGGCATACGGACTGCCAAGCTGCAACAACTGCTGGTAAGTACGGCTATTCTGCTGGTTGGCGCCGCCGATCAAATTGAAGTCCTTGTCCCAGCGCAAACCAAGGTTTAAGGTCAGGCGCGGAGTCACTCTCCAGTCATCCTGGAAATAAAGACCCAACATCTTCGCACCGCCCTGTATGTCTTCGGCAGGATCGCCGTTGGCGATGGTCATACCCGTCACCAGGCCAGGCGTCGCAAATGTATGTGGCAGAGCTGCGATTTCCTGACCGCTTAAGCCGAAGTCAACCTCCAGGGTCGGATTGAACTCAAAGTAGCCGCCCAGAGATGGCTCCCATAGATAGTCAACGCCCATCTTCATGCCGTGCTTGCCATGGGTCCACGAGAGGTCGTCCTTGAACTGCCACTTCTTCTGGTAGGACTGCTGCGGAACGTTAGGATTGGTTCCCCAGTTGGTTCCATCGGGAAGGGTGTAATACTGCGAGACCGTGGAAGCCAAAATCTTGTTGTTCCAGAACTGGTAACCCGCCATCGCCGAGTTCACAATGTGATCGTTGATGGTACTGTTCCAGGTTAAGTTGGAAATGATCAGCTGGTTAGTGGTGGTGTTGCCCGCCGTCAAATCGCTCTGTTGGGTCGCCTGATCATTCTCGCCGCTGTTGTTCTGGTTAGCGTAGCTGAAGAAAATATTATTCTTCTGATTGATGTTGTGATCCCAACGTCCGTTATACCGCCAGTCGTTGTAGGGCGTGGGAAGGTTATTCGAAGGCTTGGCGCCCAGAGGTTCCGCAATGACCAACTGCGCTACCGAGTCAGGCACGACTGACAAGGCGGTCTGTTCCCTTCCCCCCTCCAGAGCAAAGAACAGGAAGTCCTTGTCTTTGCGAACCGGGCCGCCGATGGAACCGCCGAACTGTTGCCGGTCGAACTGACGCTTGCTACCACCACCCTCGGCTGACAGAGCATCGATCGCATTCAAACCCGTGCTGGTGATGTAGGTGTAAAGCGAGCCGTGGAAGTTGTTGGTGCCCGACTGCGTGATTACGTTGATGGCTGCGCCTTCGCTGCGTCCATTGGCCGCCGAGAAGCGCTGCGTGCTGATGTTGAACTCTTGCACAGCCGAAAGCGGCAACTGCATCACCGGTCCGCCGACCGTATTGTCCTTATTGTCCACGCCGTTGACGGTGACGTTTACATTACGGCCCGCGCCGCCATCGACCGAGAAAACCGCGTAGCGATTTTTGGTCGGATCATAGGAATCCACCGGACGCGCGCCGGGAGCCAGGTAAGCTAGGTTTCCGAAATCGCGGCCGTTCAAAGGCAGTTCGTTGATTTCCGTAGGCGTAAACGAGGTCGCGAGATCGGTCTTCTGAGTATCGATGAGAGGTGCTTCCGTATTGACTTCGACGGTTTCCAACGCGCTGCCCGGCTTCAGGGTGAAGTCGACACTGGTGGTGCGGCCCACGACCAGCTCAACCTTGTTCGAGGCAGCCGTCGCGAATCCGGGCTGAACCACCTTGACTGAGTAAGTGCCTACCGGAAGGAGATCAAACCGGTACTCGCCAATCGAAGTAGTCTTCGTGGAGCGGCTGACACCATTGTCATTGTTGGTGATGGTGACTTCCGCCCCGACAACTGCCGCCTTGGAGGCGTCAGTCACAGTTCCTTCGACGGAGCCACTGGAATTGGCTTGTGCGATTAGCTGTATCGAACTCAACAGCAGGATAGCCGTAAAGAGCAGTTGAAGATATCGCCTCATCTGTCTGTCCTCCTGATCGAAACTGTTGGTTAACTTCTTCGAAAGGGCACCGGCGAAGATACCCATCGAAGACCTCGCTCGCGCTGGCAGATCCACGTCGCTCCGAAAACCGTCCGTGCATTCGCTGGAGGCGGTTCCGCTTTCAATCCTGAGAATCAAGCGGCTCAACCCCTATTCATCGCAGTTAGTGGATATGGGAAGTAGTCGTTGCACTTCTCCTACCAAAGCAAATTCACAATCTAAGCTACTGACTTTATTGCTATTTGCTGCGACAGGAAGGCGACACGTATACCACTTTTTAGATATGTCAGCGATAAGCCTATTGTTTTCCGTAGCATTGAAGGATCTGCTGTGAGGTGATTGATCGCCACTATAGTGCCGGTGGACGGCGGCCGACCCGCAGGTCTCCGGCGAGCGCCGAGTTGGACAGGATCAAGTGGCCCCAACTGGAGGGAGCTGTCGTAACGATCTGGAGGGATGTCGCTGAAGGGAACGAAGAGAAACCGAGCTGAGTTGGCCACCCAGCCCGGTCTAAAACACTAGCCGTGTCAAGCTATTTCGCCTGAGCCTCGGAACGCGCCTTCAAATACAGGTCTACGTTGACCTTGTCCACCAGTGTGGAGCCGGTGTCGACGAAGGCTGGGAAAGGAGAAAACGAATCCCAGGAATAGTCCTTCTTCAGGTCGACTGGGTAATGATGTACGTCGTCGAGTGCCTTCATACCGTAGAACGCCATGGTGAAGGGCTTCTGCGCAATTGTCGCATCGATGCTGCCGTCCTTGATGTCGTTCAGGGTCTGTTCGTCAACATCCATGGCAATCACTAGCGCGGTTGCCTTCTGCCGCTTTAGGGCCTCGGCGACATCTTTGCCTGCGGAAGCCTCCAGGCAAATGTAAGCGTCGATCTTCTCAACCCCCTTCTCAACCAGGTAATGGTTCGTTCGATCGAAGGCGTTGCCCGAATCTCCCTTGATGTTGAAAACCTCGACAATCTTGATGCCTGGGTGATCGGCGAAAACGTCCTTATATCCCTTCAGCCGTTCTTCAAGATTGGGCTGCGGCATGGTATAGAAGACGACATTACCCTTACCGTGCAGTTTGTCCACCACGCGCTCCCCGCCGAGCCGACCAGCGACCAGATTGTTGGTGCCGATGAAGTACAGTCGCCGGCTCTTGGGAGCGTCGGAGTCGATGGTAATCACCGGTATGCCGGCGTTCATCGCCTCGTCGATAGCAGGCTGCATCAGGTTGGGATCTGCGACGGAAACAAGAAGGCCGGCAGGTTTCAGTGCGAAGGTATTACGAAATTCCGTGACCTCCGCCTGGGGATCGTAATTTTCCGGCCCTCGGACGTCCACTTTTACTCCATACTGTGCGCCCGCTTTCCCCAGTCCAGCGGCAGCAGTCTGCCAGTAAGGCAGCTTGGAATTCACCGTCACGAGAATATATCGCTCCGAGTTATCGTGACGCGAGCATCCGATGGAGCAGCAAAGCAGTGCTGCCAAGGATACCAGAATTGCGAACTTACCCAAGGTTTTCATTCCACCCCCCATTGAGAGCGAGATCGTTTCAACAATGCCGCGCAACTGCTTGACGAGTTCTTGACTTGTGCCGGGACCTTCACTTGCGATGAAGCGGGATTTTACTCCTAAGGTTGAAGCACTGCAAAGAGAGAAGTCGAATGAGCGCCACGAGATAGGAGAGCGGTTTGCATTCCACATGAAAACGGGCACTGCCGTCGGCGGGAACCGCGTTTACGACAATAGAGACGGTCTCTCAGGCCCGCCTGTACCAGTTCTGCTCGGGGTTTAAATATAGTTTAACGACTTGTTAACTGTCCGTTGATGCCCGCGTCATGGTGCATTGATGTACGGGATGTATCAACGTACTGCCCGGAAACCCTACTGGGAATGGAAGGGGAGTATGCGACAATTTCTTGCAACAAGCCTGATGGCGGCCCTTACTTTGGGACCGCTGTTCAATCCGGTGTTGGCCAACGCAGCTGAGCCGGCTGCTGCGCCCGCACCTCGTGCCGGAGTTCGGATCGGACAGCCGGTAACGCCGATCCAGCATCTGGTGATCATCTTCCAGGAAAATGTTTCCTTCGATCATTACTTCGGGACCTATCCCAACGCTACCAATCCGCAGGGCGAACCGCAGTTTCACGCCGCTGCCGGGACTCCGACCATCAACGGCTATACGACAGCCCTGTTGAACGCAAATCCGAACTTGAACACCGCTAATGGCCCGGGCGCAACCAACCCGTTCCGCCTGGATCGGTCACAGGCCGCCACCACCGACCAGGATCACGATTACGGCCCGGAGCAGGCGGCCGCCGATGGTGGTCTGATGGACCTGTTCCCGGCTAAAGTGGGCACGCCAGGACCGCCGCCGAACCCTCCACCGCAGGCCGTGCTTACGACCGGACTGGTGATGGGTTACTACGATGGCAATACCGTCACGGCGCTATGGAACTATGCCCAGAATTTCGCGATGAACGACAATTCGTTCGGCACGAACTTTGGTCCATCGACTCCGGGAGCCCTCAACCTGGTGTCAGGACAAACAAATGACGTCACCATCAACAAGAATGCCGATTCCGACGTCGATTTCTGACGGGAATGGCGGTCTGACCCTGATCAGCGACGCTGATCCGGTCGGTGATCCGTGCTCGGGCAGTGCACAGGTGCAGATGGGCGGCACCAACATCGGCGATCTGCTTAACGCCGCGGGCGTGACCTGGGGATTCTTTGAAGGTGGGTTTGACCTGACTATCGTCAATCCCAATGGCAGCACCGGCTGCGCTCGCTCGCATACTTCGAGCGTCACCAATATGAAGAAGGCGGACTACATTCCGCATCACCAACCATTCCAGTACTACACTTCGACTGCGAACTTGGCGCACACGCGGCCAACTTCTGTGGCCATGATCGGTCACCAGGGTGACGCCGCCAACCATCAGTACGATAGCCACGACTTCTTCGACGCAGTCTCGGCAGGCAACTTCCCGGCCGTAGTCTTCCTGAAAGCGCCTGGCTATCAGGATGGACACTCGGGATATTCCGATCCGCTCGATGAACAGACCTTCGTCGTGGACACTATCAACTTCCTGATGAACCGCCCGGAATGGAAGAACACCGCAGTGGTGATCAACTGGGACGATTCCGACGGCTGGTACGACCACCAGATGGGACCCATCATCAACCAGTCGCAAACCTCTCAGGATGCGCTGAACGGACCCGGCCTGTGCGGAAGCGCTCTGCCGATTCTGTCCGGTGTCTCGGCGCCTCACGCGCAGGGACGCTGCGGCTACGGCCCGAGGCTGCCACTGATGGTGATCTCGCCCTGGACACGCCCCAACATCGTCGATCACACCACCACCGACCAGAGCTCGATGATTCGCTTTATCGAGGACAACTGGTTGGGCGGTCAGCGAATCGGTCAGGGCTCGTTCGACACGGTCGCCAATTCGATCGACTCGATGTTCACCTTCGTACAATCCTCAACCTGCTCCCGCACCGTGATCCTGGATGACAGCACTGGTGAGGTGGTGCAGAAAGGCTGCTCACAAAACTCCCGCTAACCATTTCCCCGCGGCGAACCCTCCGCTGAGGGAACGTGGCATGTGCTGGACGTCCGGCGCATGCCTTTTTCTTTGTGACGGCGCGCGTTGGCGCTGCGAAGCGGGCCGCCATCCGGCGGATGGACAGCTCTCGCGTGCGGAACGACCGATAGCCGTATGACGTAAACTTCCTTAGACCTGTCCAATGGATGCTAATCGCAATCAATTCGCCATGGCGATGTTCGCCTTGTTGACGTCGTCATTGGCTTTCTACTTCGGCACTGGCCTGCATCCCATCTGGTGGCTCACCTGGCTGGCGCCCATTCCCGTGCTCGTGGCAGCGCCGCGCATCCGTCCACTGACGGCCTTTCTGATCGCGCTGTTCGCCTGGGCTGCGGGCGAGTTGAATATGTGGAATTACTTCCACGTCCAACTCAATATTCCTACCGGTGTCGTGCTACCGATGATCCTGATGGCAGCCCTGGTATTCGCAGTTGATGTCATGGTGTATTACCGCTTCCTGCGAAATTCGCTCTGGCGCGCTGCTTTGGTCTTTCCAGCGATCTGGGTGACGTTCGAATTTGTCGGCGCCCGGCTGTCTCCTCACAGTACTTTTGGCAACATCAGCTACAGCCAGATGGACTTCCTCCCCGTGCTGCAGACCGCGTCCATCACCGGCATCTGGGGAATCAGTTTTTGTCTGTTTCTGTTTGCAGGAACCGCGGGCGCGTTGTTGAGCGGCTATGGCGACGCGCGCTCGAAGCGGATTCTCGCCACCGCGACGGCAGCGATACTCGTCGCAGTGTTGGGCTTCGGAGCATGGCGGCTTTACATAACGCCGCCAGTGACTCAATCGGTCACAGTTGGCTTGCTGGCCTCTGACATGCCCGGCAACATTCTGACGGAAGAACATGCCGACACCTTGCGCCTCATGAGCCAGTACGCCGACATGGCGCGACACCTGGCCGCCCGAGGGGCCAAGGTGATTGTGATCCCGGAGAAGACCAGCGTCTTCCTGGATTCCGATCTGCCCGAATACGATTCCATCCTTCGAACGACTGCCTCACAGACGGGAGCGCTGATCGTGATCGGCGTGATTCATCCGTCACAGGGCAAGAAGTGGAACGAGGCTCGCCTCTATTCACCGGACGGAACCATCCGCACGTATGAGAAACATCACATGCTGCCCTCGTTCGAGTCGAGCTTCACCGTAGGCGCTTCGCGGACGGAGTGGCAGGAACCTTCGGGACGCTGGGGGGTCGAGATCTGCAAGGATATGGATTTCCCGCGGCTGAGCCGCCGATACGGTAACGACGGGACCGCCCTGCTCCTGGTACCGGCATGGGACTTCACCAGCGATGGCTGGCTTCACGGCCGCATGGCCATCCTTCGCGGCGTGGAGAGCGGTTTTAGCATTGCCCGTGCACCGAAGGAGGGCATCATGACCGTGACTGACGATCGTGGGCGGGTGCTGGCTGAACGCAACACAAAGTCAGCACAGTTTGCGGCATTGCTCACCACCGTGCCCGTACGTCACGATGCCACGATCTATGCTCGTTTCGGAGACTGGTTTGGCTGGCTAAATCTCGCACTGCTGGCGGTGCTGCTCGCCAGCACGCTGGTGCGCCGAAACAACCAGCTCGCATGACATAAGCTGCGATGGTGAGCGCGGCAGGAATCGAACTTGAGCCGTTTAGCGGGCGTCCGAGCCCGCTGGCGAAATCCCGACCCAAAGGGGAGGGACCTCTTCGGAACCATCAGGTTCGGTTTGCGATGGTGAGCGCGGCAGGAATCGAACTTGAGCCGTTTAGCGGGCGTCTGAGCCCGCTGGCGAAATCCCGACCCAAAGGGGAGGGACCTCTTCGGAACCATCAGGTTCGCTTTGCGATGGTGAGCGCGGCAGGAATCGAACTTGAGCCGTTTAGCGGGCGTCCGAGCCCGCTGGCGAAATCCCGACCCAAAGGGGAGGGACCTCTTCCTAACCATCAGGTTCGCTTTGCGATGGTGAGCGCGGCAGGAATCGAACTTGAGCCGTTTAGCGGGCGTCCGAGCCCGCTGGCGAAATCCCGACCCAAAGGGGAGGGACCTCTTCCTAACCATCAGGTTCGCTTTGCGATGGTGAGCGCGGCAGGAATCGAACTTGAGCCGTTTAGCGGGCGTCCGAGCCCGCTGGCGAAATCCCGACCCAAAGGGGAGGGACCTCTTCCTAACCATCAGGTTCGCTTTGCGATGGTGAGCGCGGCAGGAATCGAACCTGCGACCCACGCATTAAAAGTGCGTTGCTCTACCGACTGAGCTACGCGCCCACACTCTTTAATCTACCATGAGTCCGCTTCCCGAATTTGCCGCGAAATCGCGCCCCACAGCATCACATAAGAGTTAGACCGAGATCGCCCCATGCTAGAGAAACAGCGTCCCCGCATCGTCGTGATTGGAGGCGGATTTGGCGGATTGAAAGCCGCGGAATCGCTCGCCCGCCTGCCGGTGCAGATAACAGTGGTGGATCGCAAGAACCATCACACTTTTCAACCTCTGCTGTACCAAGTCGCTACGGCAGGTCTTTCGCCGGCCGACATAGCAGCGCCCATCCGAGAGATTCTCGCCAAGCATGAGAATGTCGAGGTGCTGCTCGGCGAAGTTGTCGGATTCGACCTCGAGCGGAGGCTTGTCAAGCTGCACGGCGCGGAATTGCCCTATGACTATCTCGTTGTCGCGGCAGGCGCAAGCCACGCTTACTTCGGACACGACGATTGGGAGCCGCTGGCTCCGGGACTGAAGACCATCGAGGACGCGCTTGAGATTCGTCGTCGTGTCCTGCTCGCCTTCGAGATTGCCGAGCGCGAGGCAGTCCTCACCGGGCAACACTGGCCGCTGAATTTCGTCATCGTCGGCGCTGGTCCGACCGGCGTGGAGCTGGCGGGCACTCTGGCTGAGATCGCGCGCAAATCACTGGCCCATAACTTTCGCGCAATCGATCCCCAAAAGACTCGGGTATTGCTGGTGGAAGCCGGACCATCGGTTCTGAGCACTTATCCCGAAGATCTGCGCAACAGCGCGGTCAAGCAACTCCACCGGCTGGGCGTTGAAGTTCGGACCAACGCTCCCGTGACCGACATTCGCGAGGGTGAGGTTCGCATCGGAGATGAGGCGGTACCTGCCGCCATTGTGCTCTGGGCCGCCGGAGTCTCCGCTTCCCCGCTCGGCCGTGCGTTGGGTGCTCCGGTCGATCGCGCCGGCCGGGTCCTGGTGGAGGCCGATCTCAGCATTCCCGGGCATCCTGAAGTCTTCGTGATTGGCGACCTAGCGAGCCTTAAGGCAGCGGAAGGCAAGTTGCTCCCGGGCGTCGCTCCAGTTGCGATGCAGCAGGGCAAGTGGGTTGGACGCCAGGTCGCCGCCGACCTCGCCGGTAATCCGCGCCAGCCGTTTCGTTATCTGGACAAGGGAAGCTTGGCAACCATCGGACGCGCGGCGGCAATCGCTCAGTTCGGCAGAGTACACATCTCCGGTTACTTCGCCTGGCTGGCGTGGCTCTTCATTCACATCCTGTTTCTGATCGGCTTCCGCAACCGCCTGATCGTGATGATCTCGTGGGCGTGGAGTTACATCACCTTCAAGCGCGGCGCTCGCCTGATCACAGGTGAATCCGGCGTTGCAACGATGCCTTCGTTGGAGTATGTCGAGCGCGCCGCCAGCGCACGGACCGACCTTGATGCCGAGACGGCGCCGGCGAGCCGAACACCGCCAGCTGCAGACTGAAAAGCCACCCGAACCTGGGTGGCCATCGCTGTGCCTTCTTGCTGAGCGCTATCGCTTCACAATGGGATTGTAGCCATCGCCCACCAACTTTGCTTTCATGGCGTCGGCGTCCGTCAGTGAGGCAAACGGTCCGATCTGCACGTGAAACAGCTTGTCGGTTCCGGCGGGATTGTTCACGACGATGACGTTGTAGCTCTTCTTTTTCAGTGCGCCTGCCAGAGCTTCAGCGTCCTCCTGCCTGGAAACCGCCGCAACCTGAACCATGTAGGCGCCATGGTCCATAACATCCGCAGGCCGATTACCCGCCGGAGTTGAGGTCGCGATCGCGACCGGCGCGGCAGGAGCTTTGGTTGTGTTGGCCGGCGAGGCATCTGCCGGTTGCGTCAACTGCGTGTTCGGCTGGTCCTGTTGCACGGATTTGTAGAAGGTAAGGTCATTCTCCTTCTTGGTGTCCGTCGCAACTTCTGTGGATTGCGGCGCTTTGACCGCGACAACGGCAGAGGGGTTCTTCGCGCTATCACTCCCGGCTGTATTCTCCGCCGCCGCACTCGCCGCCTGATCGTTCAGCGCCTGCTCCTTCGCCGAGCTCTTGCCCAGCGAGTAGCCGATGGCAAAAAACACCCCGCACACCGCGACCAGCAGGAAGAAAAGTCCCAGGAGCTTGCCGGTGCCCAGTGTGATCTCGGTATCTTCGGAGTCCGTGTTCCTTGCCATCGCGTTGCTATCCTCCTGCCGTTTCAGAGCTCTTGCCGCCGCTATCAGCTGGCTTCAGTCCCTTCGACGGATCGACTTTCACCAACTGCTGCAACCCGGTCAACAGGTCGACGGGAACCGGGAAGATGATGGTGGTGTTCTTCTCGACGCCAATCTCGGTCAAGGTTTGCAAGTAGCGCAACTGAATGCTGGTTGGTTCCGTAGCCAGCAGATGCGCGGCATCGGTTAAACGCTGCGCGGCCGCGAATTCGCCCTCGGCATGAATGATCTTCGAGCGCTTTTCGCGTTCCGCCTCGGCCTGCTTGGCCATGGCGCGCGTCATGGTCTCGGGCAGGTCAACCTGCTTCACCTCGACGTTGGTGACCTTCACGCCCCAGGGATCGGTGTGCTGATCCAGAATCGATTGCAGGCGCAGATTGATCTTCTCGCGGTGCGCCAGCAACTCATCGAGATCGACTTCGCCGAGCACCGACCGCAACGTTGTCTGCGCGAACTGCGAAGTCTGGTACATGTAGTTCGAGACGGCGACAACCGCTTTGTTGGAATCGATGACCCGGAGGAAGATCACGGCGTTCACCTTTAGCGTGACGTTGTCGCGGGTGATGATGTCCTGCGGTGGAACTTCCAACGCTTCCTGGCGCAGAGAGACGCGCACCATGCGGTCGATGGGCGCGAAGACAAGAACGATGCCAGGTCCTTTGGCGCTCGCCAGCAGACGTCCAAGACGAAAAACCACACCACGTTCATACTCGGCCAGAATCTTGATCGAGTTGATGATGTAGAGGGCGACGATGACAACCGGTACTATAACGAACAGGTTCACGGGAGACTCCACCGCACAGAGAAGTGTAGAACGTGTGCTACCACGGATTGTAGGCCTAAGTGGAGCGGTCACCCAAGTTGGCAACAGGGGATGGCACCGGAGCAAAGGCTGACGAATCGCCCGGTTTTCGTCAGCGCGGGTGGATGGCCCAGTGAGAAATGGCCTGACTACTTCTTTTCCACCTCGAGCTCCAGCCCTTCTATCTTGCGTACCACAACCGGCTCACCCATGCTGACACGGCTGCGGGAACGCGCGTTCCAGATCTCGCCGGCAACCAGAACCTTACCTTCGGGATCGATGTCGGTCTGCGCTTGCCCGAGCGCGCCGATCATTCCCTGCTCGCCGGTTACGACCTTGTTGTGGCGGGCGCGCAGCGCAATGGTCATCAGGAAGATGGTAATCGCCCCCAGCGGCACGCTGATGCTGAGAGCCACCCAGAGTTTGACTCGCAACTCGGGAATAGGCCCGTCGACCAGCAGAAGTCCACCGAGCGTCAGCAAGGCAATACCGCCGAGACCGAGAATCCCATGGGTAGCGAACTTTGCTTCGAGGGCGAACAGCACAAATGCTCCAAGGATCAGAGTAAAGGCCGCGTAGCGCACGGGCAAAAGGTTCAAGGCGAAAAGTGCCAGCAAAATGAACACAATGCCCACGACGCCCGGCAGTACTGCGCCAGGATGGTTAAACTCTGCGTATAGCGCAAGTGCGCCGACTGCCAGCACAAGAAACGCGATGTTGGGGTCGAGCAGAAAATCAAGGATCCGCTGCTTTACCGTCATGGGTAGCTCGTCAACGCGCTTGCCCACCAGATGCAGGGTCACGCTCTTGCCATCGAAGCGCTTGACCGTACGTCCGTCCAGTTCCTTGAACAAAGCCTCCTCGTTGGGAGCAACGACATCGATCAGGTGCTCCTGCAACGCCTCCTGATCGGTCCACGATTTCGACTGCCGGACGGCGCTTTCGGCCAGTTCCACGTTCCGTCCGCGCGGTCCAACGAAAGACCGCATGAAGGCCGCGGAATCGTTCTCCATCTTGGCCTTCATCACGTCATCCATCTTTTCACCGCCCAGGATGACGGGGTGCGCCGCACCGGTGTTGGTGCCCGGAGCCATGGCCGCCACATCGGCTGACTCGAGTATGAAGAATCCGGCCGACGCAGCACGCGCGCCAGTCGGCGTGACATAGACAATCACAGGCACCGGCGAGGCTAATATTTTGGTGATGATGGATCGGGTGGAATCGACGAGGCCTCCCGGCGTGTTCAGTTCAATGAGCACGGCATCGGCGTTAGTCTGGCGGGCACGTTCGATGGCACGCCCGATGTATTCGTCGGAGATGGGCTGGATAGTGTCGTCTACCCGGATCTTGACAATGTCGGCGGCGGCAAAGCTGGCCGACAACACCGCCAGCAGTACAAAGCAGAACACAGATCGCATTCGAAACATGCTGCCTCCTTCCGGAGGAACACTCAGGTTACTTCGCAGACGCTTGCCTGGCGGCTACCGCCTGCTTCAGATTGAGGGCTGCCTGATTCGAGGGCTCAAGCTGTAAGGCATGATCCACGGCATCGGCCGCCGGTTGAAACTGTTTTTGTTGTAGTGAGACTCTTGCCAGTACCAGGTAGGCATCGACATTGGGCTGCAGTCGGATCGAAGTCTCAGCCTCGCTGCGCGCTCCAAACTGATCGCCTTTCTTCTCCAGCACCGCCGCCAGTCCGGCGTGCGCGGGAGCGTTCTGGTAATCGATAGCGATGGCCTCGCGGAATTCGCCCTCCGCCTCGGTCGTGACATTCTGGGCCAGCAAGTGTTCTCCCCGCTCTACATGATAGTTCGCATGAGCAGGCTGGCCGGTCTTTGCCAGCCGCTCCTCGGTGAGGTTGTGTATCTCCATCTGCAACTGCCGATACGACGCTTCGTCATAGTTGCGCTTGATCCGCTCCAGCGGGACTCTCATCGGCGAAGCCGGAAACATAGCATTCCCGGCACCAGGGGCCTGAGTCGAGGCGGAGGGCAGCGGCACACCGCGATTGATCGTCGCGAGCAGCGTCCTGGCCTCACCGTCGGTAGGACGCAGCTTTAGTTCTTCCTTCAGTTGACGGGCAGCGCCGGCGCTGTCACCCGTTTTGTAGAGGGCTACGGCCAGGTTGAAGCGGTAGTCAGCGTCGTTGGGGTCGGCATTCATAGCCTTGGAGAAGTATTCGACAGCTGAAACCTTACGGCCCCGGCGACTTTCCACTACTCCGAGGTTGTTGTAGATCTCGGTGAGCGCCAGATGTCCCAGCAATGTGTTAAAGGCGGCAAATGCTTTGTCGTAGGAGCCATGATAGAACTCAGACATCCCCAGCAGAAAATCCGCCTCGCCCGCTACTGCATCGTTCTTGGGGACGCGGGCCAGCCAGGACGCCGCCAGCTCATATTCGTGGTTGTCGTAATAGGCCTTGCCCAGCTGCAGAATGGCCAGAGTGTAGGTCGGATTCAGCCGAATCGCCTCGTGAAAGTGGCGGATCTCTTGCTGCCGGTCGGTCGCGAGAACACCGCGAATGTAGTTTTCGAAGGCGTCCAGCCGAATCGGCGCCGAACTCCGCAGGAACTGGTCACGGGTAACATTGGGCGGATTGGGCAACTGCCGTAGCAGATCATAAGCCAACCCGGTCTGCACCGTAATCAGGTCGGTCAACTGTCCGCGCTCCTGCACGACCCGACCCAGGTGCAGCTTCCTCATGTCCAGCAATTGCGCAGACGTGGAGAACGTGCTGCCGTCGTAGTCATAAGAACCCAGGACGACGTAGTCAGCGTCCATCTGCTCGGCCACACGGTAGATGGTGGCGCGCGAAGGGAGGACGGTCAGCGGGATTCCCGAGTGGTCGAAGGCGTAGCTGCGGTCGTCTCGGCTGATTACGAATATATTTTCGGAGGCCATACGCTCGGTCAGCACTTCGGCGAATGCCTCGCTAATCCATTCCAACCCCGGCGCCTTGGATTGGTTCTCGAAGGGCATTACGATGAGCGTACGGGTTCCGGGAAGCGCCTGGGCAGCGGCAACCCCACACCCGCAAAAAGAAATTGCCAACAGCAGAAGAAATCGAATCGGGAAAGCTGACCACGAGGCTCGCAAGATACTCCGATTATAGACGCTCCCGGGCGGCGCTCGAACGCTCTGGCCGCCGCAATCACGGCCGTCGTGACCCCTCATGCATGGCAATCACAATTCCACACCTAGAGCGGATAACCTGCCGAACGACAATCGAACTCTAATCGTCTGCAACCCAATGCGGGTTCAGGTCGAGCACGTCTACGGAGCTGTCGTCATGACCAAGCTAGCCTATCTCGCACCCATCACCCTCTTGGTGGCCGGACTCGCTCTCGCACAAAATCCCGTGCCAACCCACGGCAGTCGCAATTGCGCTTCCACCCCATCTGCACCGACCTCGCAGGTCGGCAAGGCAGGACAGCCTCAACCACCGGATTCCACAGCAAAGCTCAATTGCCCGGACGACGCAGCGAGTGAGCCTGCAGTCAGTCCCAGTTCGATGACGACCGTGCCGAACACGACGATTGAAGATCAGCCAGGCCAGGCGACGGGTAAGACCGCGCATCCCGGCACCATGGGCACATCGGGCAGTTCGCCGGAAATGAGTACGCCGGCAAAGACCTCTCCGGGGGCGCGGCAAAGCCCATCCGGTACTTCAGACGTCTCGTCGCACAGCAGCTCAGCCGTGCCTTCGAAGGCTCCCCCTACAACACAGCGGTTGAGCAAGCCACCCCACTCGCCTGATCCTGGAACCCGGCCCAACCCTCAAGCCATAGAGCCAGACACTTCACAGACCGCCGCTCCGCCGAAGAACCACTAGCATGGCTGCTGGCCCAACCGCTAGCACCTCTATGTCCGGGTAGTGGGCGGTTTTGAAATCATAAAACCGCCCACTACCTATGTCCGTCATTTCTATGTTCGTCATTCCGACCAAGGCCTTCAGAGACTGTGTCGCAACCGGAATGATACTTGAAGGAATGGGCGAGGATAGGGCATAAGGAGGTATGCCAAGCTACAAGCCGTATCACCCTGAACAAGCGGAACTGTTGCCGTTGCACGTGAAGGATGTATTGCCCGCAAACCATCTGTGCTTTCTGGTGCACGAGGTGGCGGAGAAGCTGGACATCGCCGCTTTCGAGGCGGCGTATGGCGAGGCGGGAGGGGAATCGCCCTACCATCCGCGGATGATGCTGCAGGTGTGGCTGTACGCGTTTGCGCTGAAGGTGAAGAGCACACGCAAGTTGGAGCAACGCCTGCACGAGGATCTGGGGTTCCGCTTTCTGGCCGGCGGGTGTGCGCCCGACTTCAAGACGTTGAGCGAGTTTCTGCGGGTGCACCGGGGAGCGATCGTGGAGTTGTTCACCCAGGTGTTGCAGATGCTGCGGCGAGCCGGGCTGGCGCGAGTGGGGGAGGTGGCCATCGACTCGACGCGCATCAAAGGCAACGCCTCGCGCGACCGGGTAGTGCAGCGGAAGCGGCTGCAGAAGCAGGTGCAGCAGTGGATGGAGGAGGTGGAGGACGACCCCGACCGCCAGCCGGGGCGGCAGGTAAGCGAGCAAGAGCGGCAGCGGGTGCTCGAGCAGTTGCAGCAGATGCAGCAGATGGGCGAGGACAAGATGTCGCTGACCGATCCGGAGGCGCGCTTTCTGCGCACGCGGCAGGGCTTCGAGCTGGGCTACACGGGGGAGATCGCGGTGAGCCAGGATCACTTCATCGTGGCCCAGCGGGTGACGCACAACAAGACGGACAACGCATCGCTGCTGCCCATGGTGGAAGAGGTGGAGCGACAATGTGGGGAGCGGCCGCGGCAGGTGTTGGCCGACAGTGGATTTTTCAGCGCGGAGAACCTGCAGCAACTGGAGGAGCGCGGTATCGACGGCTATGTGCCGGATTCGAATCTGGCTAGCGAGTTGAACGGCAAGCGACGGGCAGAAGAGTTGGATCGCAGGCCGGTGCGGCAGCAAGCAATGCATCGCATGCGGCAGAAGCTGCGCAGCCCGAGGGGGCGGCGGCAGTATCAAAGGCGCAAGGAGTTGGTGGAACCTATGATCGGCAGTTTGAAAGAGCACGGCGGGATGCGTCAGTTCCAACGCCGCGGCCTGCTGCTGGTCGCCGTGGAGTTCACCCTGGCCAATATCGCCTTGAACTTGAAACGCTGGCATAGGGTGCGGCAAGGCTGAAAATGGCGGTGCCGCCAGAGGGCTGAGCCCCCAAACCAGCGAAGCACGGAGACACGCTCACCGCCCTCGCTGACCACGACTTGACTCCAGTTGCGACACAGTCTCTTCAGGCCGCGCGGAGGAACCTGCTGTCCTGACATGGGCAGCAATGCTGGGCAATAGCGGGTTTCTCCACTCCGGGCTTACGCCCTCCGGTCGAAATGACAACGGTAAAGGTATGGCTGGCGGCCCAATAGCTAACATCTCTTATCCGTCATTCCGACCGAGGCCTTCAGGCCGCGCGGAGGAACCTGCTGTCCTGACATGGGCAGCAATGCTGGGCAATAGCGGGTTTCTCCACTCCGGGCTTACGCCCTCCGGTCGAAATGACAACGATAAAGGTATGACTGGCGGTCCAACGGCTAACATCTCTTGTCCGTCATTCCGACCAAGGCCTTCAGGCCGCGCGGAGGAACCTGCTGTCCTGACATGGGCAGCAATGCCGGGCCAGAGCAGGTTTCTCCACTCCGGGCTTACGCCCTCCGGTCGAAATGACAACGATAAAGGTATGGCTGGCGGCCCAACGGCTAACATCTCTTGTCCGTCATTCCGACCAAGGCCTTCAGGCCGCGCGGAGGAACCTGCTGTCCTGACATGGGCAGCAATGCCGGGCCAGAGCAGGTTTCTCCACTCCGGGCTTACGCCCTCCGGTCGAAATGACAACGATAAAGGTACGACTGGCGTCCAACGGCTGACATCTCTTGTCCGTCATTCCGACGACGTCTCCAGAGGCTACGTCACAACCGCAAATGAGAATGCGCGGTGGAGTAAGACCGTTAATCCCTGAACAAAACAGCCGCGCAGCGGCGGAATTGCCGTTAGCCCTGGTCGTAAGACCCGGGTAGAAGTGGGGAAAAAAGGTCAGAGCCGCGCAGCGGCGACACGGTCTCGTAAAGGCCGCATTACCGGTAGCTCAAAATTCTGAGAGGGCATTCCCCTTATCACACACGCCTGTGATCTGTGCACTAGCCGCCGGCGTCCTATTTCTCTACTTTGGAGATGCGAGGGCAAGGGAGTTGTGTGTCTTCGCCCTTTTCCGCCCAGTGCGGAACCGGATAGAGGTAGAGGCTCTTTGAAATTCAGCCATGGACACCCTCCGGCGTGTTAACCCTGGCGCTAATAGAGATTCCGACTGGTCTGGAGAAAATCGTAGCTTAAGTCCTTGGGGCTCAAGATTTTGACCTTTAACTCCAACGGAATGAGGATTTTGCACGGATCGCCGCAAAATCTTGATCTCATTGGGTTTATAGGTAAAATCTTGAGCCGCAGAGATTTACAGGCGACAAAATCCTGCTAAGTCATTGATAAATGCCCGATTTTTCCCGATCCGAGGACGAGAGGGGGAGGGGGGTACCCCAGATTAACCGCAATGTGCTCGAGAGACCTGCGCGCCGCCGGATCCACACGAATGTACGACTTGGTAAACAGTTCACCTCAGTCGGCCCCCAGTCGGCGGCCCAAGATCGGGTAGACCGGACCTTCAACCTCGCGCCCGGCGGCAGAAGTAACTCTCGGACCGGAAGACCAACTCTAGCGGAACACCATATCTGAGGCTTCACCTTTGAGATGATGGTGCATCCTGCGGACGTCCTTTCCATTCCCCGCCCCGCCCTGACCAGTAGCGGATAGCCGACAGTGCAGTCGATCCCGTGTAAAAAACAGCCGCAATGGGCAGTGCAACGGCCCAGGTCGGAGCCAGACCGTAGAATCGCGTGATTGGCACATAGGACGCGTACATCAGCAGGCATGCCATGGCAGCAATGGCCGCCACAATTCGCGAGCCGCTGAACAACAAGACGAGCGGCAGGAGAAATGTCAGAGACAATCCCAGCAGCGCTCCCAGCAGCAGCCAAACTGAGTGACCTAACTGGTTAAACGCAGTCCGCGCGATCATCTGCCCTATTTCAGAGAATGAACCATAAGCCCGCACGCTGAATGTCTCAGAGGCTGCGCCTAGCCACACGCGACCGCCGCTCCGTTTCACCACACGAGCCAGCGCACAGTCGTCAATAATTTCGCCGCGAATCGTGGCGAAACCGCCCACTCGCCCCAGCGCTTCAGGGCGAATCAGCATGCAGCCGCCGGCCGCCCCTGCCGCTCGCCGCCGCGCATCACGAATCCAGCGCGGCGGGTACAGCAGAAAGAAGAAATACACAAAAGCCGGGATCAGCAATCGCTCGGCGAAGCTCCGGCAATTCAGCTTCACCATGAACGACGTGAGATCGTAGCCACCTTCTTCGGCGATGGCGACCATAGCGCCGACACTTTCGGGTGAATGCGAGATGTCGGCGTCAGTAAGCAGCAGAAACCTGGGACTTAGCTTGAGTGCCTGCTCGACTCCCTGCTGCGCTGCCCAGAGCTTTCCAGTCCAGCCGGAGGGTAAAGCGGCGCCTCGAATGATGCTCAGCCGACCTTCGCTACCCATGCGCACGGCTGCTTCACGCGCCAGGGCAACCGTCCCATCGCTGCTGTGATCGTCGACCAGGAAAATATGCAAGTGCGTCGCGCAGCTTTGCTGCAGGAGGGAGGTTACAGCCTCGCCGATGGAGTGAGCCTCATCGCGTGCGGGAATGACGACGGCAATCAGGTCTTCAACGCGACGCGGAGCCACGTTGTCAGCGGCAGTTACCATCCAGAAGCGCCCATGCGCGACCACCAGATAGAGCCAGATAACGAGGCAAAGGAGACCGCAAGCGAGGGCCACGTGCGTCGTCATTGCGGGATCACTGCTCCGGGATCGCGGACGATCGTCACCGGCTGGCCAAGCCCCCTGCGGTTTCGGCTCCGTCGATGACGTAAACGTGGCCGTTCATATAGGCGGCATCGTCGGAGGCAAGGAACGCGAACAGCGCCGCCACCTCCTCGGGCTTGGCGTGACGCCGCAGCGGAATTTTCTGGTTCACAGCCTCGAGCATCTCGTCGCTATATTCAGCGCGCTGCATCGGCGTGAGTACATATCCCGGCGCGACCGCATTCACCCGCACTTTGGGCGCCAGTTCCAGCGCCATCGATCGCGTCAGTTCGATCACGCCCGCTTTGGTCGCGTTATAGTCGGCATAGAATGGGTATCCCATCATGCCGTTGGTGGATGCAGTGTTGAGAATGACTCCCCCATCGGCGCTCATCATATGCCGTGCGGCAGCCTGCGCAACGTAGAAGACGCCGGTCAGGTTAACGGCCACGACCCGATCCCACTCTTCCGCCGTGATCTCGAGGAAGTTGTGGCGAATGCTGATGCCGGCATTGTTGATGACCACATCGATGCCGCCAAGATCATCCACCATTGCATCGAACGTGCGCAGCACGTCCGCCTGGATGGTCACATCAACAGGGTAAGTGCTTACGTGATTCAGCTTCGCGCGGATTTGCTTCAGTGCCGGCACGTCGCGGTCGAGAATCGCGACCACTGAACCCTCTTCCAGAAATCGTGCCGCCGTTGCCGCGCCAATTCCGCTGGCCCCACCGGTGATTGCAACCCGCTTACCCTTGAGTCCGCGCATAAGCCCCAATCTGAATCGTCGAAGTTGCCAACAGCATAACGGAAACGCTGTTCAGTGTCAGAAAGGGCCTTGGCAACGTACCTCATGCTCGTGAACCTTCACTCTGCTAAACTCTTTCGCACCAAATTATGACGATATCCGTGCCAATTCGCACCCGGCTCTTTGCCAATCCAGAAGGCAAGTTTGTTCACGACGTTGTTCTCGACGCCTGCCGCAAGTTCGGTGCGAAGACCGCCATCGTGGACCTGTCCTGCGGTCCGCCTTGCCGGATCACCTTTGCTGAATATGGCGAACGCGTGGAGCGCGCCGCCCGAGGACTCGTAGCGGCAGGCGTTCTTCCCGGCGAAAAGATCGGCATCTTTCTGCCCAACTGCTGGGAGTTCGGCGTCGCTTTTCATGCTGCAACACTGGCCGGCGCTGTGGTGACGACGCTCAATCCCACGTATCGCGAGCGAGAGGTTTGCTACCAACTGGAAACATCCGAAGCGGTCGCATTGATCAGCGACGGACCGCAATTGAGCGGCCTGGATCTTTCCGGTCTGCCGAGGCTGCGCCATGTCTACACCACACGCACAGCTGCTAGCGGTGCCGATCCCTTCGCCAGTCTCTTCGCAACGCCGGCAACTGCCACTCTGCCCTCGCCGGAGCATGACCCTCGGATCACACTGGCCACGCTTCCCTTTTCCAGCGGCACCACCGGGCTGCCTAAGGGAGTGATGTTGTCGCACCACAATATCGTCGCTAATGTCTACCAGACGCTGACGCCGGGCGAGACGGGGGCAATCGAGGAGCACGACGTCATGCTGTGCTTCCTGCCCATGTATCACATCTACGGCTTGACGGTGGGACTCAACGTCGCGCTGACCTGCGGCACGACGCTCGTTCTCATGCCGCGCTTCGATTGCGAACGCTCGCTGCGAGCATTTTCCGAAGAAGGTATTACCCTCGCGCTCTGCGTCCCACCAGCTCTCCTTGCTTACTCGCTGGCCGCGGAGCAGGGCAAGTTTCCCCGGGACCACGGACTGCGCTGGGTGAAGAGTGGCGCGGCGCCGCTGGGACCGGAACTGGCTCGTAGATTCATCGACTCCACAGGCATTCCCATCCGTCAAGGCTACGGCATGACCGAGGCCTCTCCGGTGACCCACATCGCTTTTCTCGATCCCGAGTTCTACAAGCCTGAGTCCATCGGCGGCCCGGTTGCACTTACTGAGTGCAAGGTGCTCGATGCGGACGACCGAGAGGTAGCGCCGGGTGAACTTGGAGAGCTCGTTATGCGTGGACCGCAGATCATGCTGGGCTACTGGAAGTCTCCCGATGCCACCGCCGCTGTGCTGCGTGACGGCTGGTACTGGTCTGGTGACGTCGTTCGCGTGGATGAAGCCGGGCGCTATTTCGTCGTCGACCGGCGCAAGGAAATGATCAAGTACAAGGGCTTCTCGATCGCGCCCGCCGAGGTCGAGGGCGTATTGCTGGAGCATCCAGCCGTCCGCGACTGCGGCGTGGTCTCGCGCGTGGACGCGGCGGAAGAAGTTCCATGCGCTTTCGTAGTGCTGCGCGACGGCATCGCCGAGGGCGAAAAGACAGTAGCCAGCCTGCAGGAATTCGTTTGCCAGCGCCTCACGAGTTACAAGATGCCTCGCGAGGTTCGGTTCGTATCCAACATCCCGCGTACGGCTTCAGGCAAGATCCTGCGCCGCGATTTACGCACGCTGCTGTAGGGTGTATGCCGCTACCTTCGGTTATCGGTCTGGGGCTCGGGGTGAATCAGCACGCGGAATAATTCGGGCACCTCACGGCGGAACTTCCCTTCCATTGCGGTCTGGATGTCATGCACCCGTGACAAGGGCAAATCGTCCGACATGGTGCAGTGCAGAGAGAGATGCAGGCGGCCGTCGACCCGCTTGAACATCAGGTCGTGCATGTCCAGCACTTCCGGAAAAGCATTTGCCACGGCCTGAATGCGGCGTTCGAAGCCCGGCACCCTGACCAGGCCGTCGCTGGTCTGAATCGTTGCCGGTTCGCTTTCGATGTGTGTCAGGATGCTGGAGATCTCCGGCACCTCCTGTCTCATTTCCGCTTCCAGCCGTGTCACACGATCGTGAGCTGCTTTCAACACCATGTGCTCGTCGAGCTCTACATGCTGCTCGACGTGCAACCGGCCGCCGATGTCTTGAACACTGATGTCATGAACATTCAGGTTATTGCGCGTTGCGACCGCGCGGATGCGGTCGAACAGACTTTCAAAGCTGCTGGCCACGGCGCGTGCGTTCACGACCACGTCAGCGTCCGGCAAGAGCCCGCGAATGCGTTCAGCAACCATATCGGCGAGCTGCTCCGACTTCTGGAAGGTCACGTTGCGGGACATTGCTACCAGAACGTCGGCAAAATACCGGCTTCCGCCTTTGCGGATGCGAACCCGATCTACCGCCAGCACACCATCGACACGGCTCACCTCATCGATGATGCGGTTTCGAATCCCGGCGGGAGCCGCATCGAGCAGCGCATCGATGGTCTGGCGCCCTAATCGCGAACTGACATACACCACGATGCAAGCGACGATCAGGGCGGCCACCGGATCGGCCTTCATCAGCCACGGCTGCGAAAGACTCTCCCCTGCCAGGACAAGCGCCAGACCGAGAATTACCACGCCACTCGACCATATGTCCGTGCTGAAGTGAAGAGCATCAGCCTGTAGTGCCTGGCTGTCATAACGCGCGGCGATGCGTCGCAAGCGCCGCGAGCGCCAGTAGTCGACGACCATCGAAATCCCCATCACCGCGAATGCCCACACTGTGGGACGAATGTGCACATCGTGGAAGAACAACCGTCGGACCGCCTCATAGACAATCCAGACGCAGGTCAGCAGCAGCAAACCGGTTTCGATGAAGGCCGAGAAGTTCTCTACCTTGCCGTGGCCATATTGATGCTCGGCGTCTGCCGGTTTATCGGAGACTCGCACTGACAACAGGGTGACTATTGCGGCTACCAGATCAAGGGCAGAATGCGCGGCTTCGGAGAGAATGCCCAGACTGCCGGTCGTAGTGCCGACCAGACCTTTCAGAAAGGTAACGGCGAGGGCCGCGAAGACCGAGTTCAAAGCGACTGCCTTCTTCTCCAGCCGCATTTGGCTTTGGGTTGCCGTCTCGGTCATATCTTTGGATTATTCACGCCAGACTCTGAAACGCCTAATTGTAAGTTCCACTCTTGTAGGGAAGCTGTCGCGTCCATGGAAGTATCGAATGTGTTACGATTTTCGCATCCACCTGCTCCGCCCCTAGGCGGCACATTCCTGGAGGAATGTCTTTCAATGCAACGAACGCCTCTGGTCGTATTCGCGCTAACGTGTGCCTTGAGCTGCACTGGCTTGGCTCAGCCGCAAAGCTCACAACCTTCCACTCCGCCACCCGCCGCCAGCGCTGCGCCAGCGGCGAATCCCAGTGCTGTCGCACCGGATCAGGCAGTAATCACTCTGAAGGGCGCCTGTGAGGCGAAACCCGGCGATCCCGCTCCTGCGGCAACCTGCGTGAGCGCGGTGACCAAGGCACAATTCGAAAAGCTAGTCACTGCGTTGAAACCTGACATCACTTCAGACGAGAAGCGCAACCTTGCCCAGAACTACGGAAAGCTGCTGGTGTTCACCGACGTGGCTCGTGCCCTGGGCTTGGAAAATGATCCCAAGGTTCAGCAAGTAATGTCGTTTTACACTGATCAGATTCTGGCGCAGGCGGTCAACCAGCACTACGCCCAGGAATACGCCCATCCTACCGACCAGCAGATCGAGGACTATTACAAGCAGAACAGCGGGAAGTATAGCGAGGCTACCCTGCAACGGGTGATTATTCCGCGCACCACCGGCGGTACTGACAAGCAAAAGCCCAGCGAGGCCGAGGAAAAGGCATACGCGGATCAGATTCGCCAGAAGTGGGTTGCCGGTGGCGATCCGGCCAAACTGCAAGCTGAGGCGATGGAACATGCAGGTATTAAGGCTCCAGCGCCCGACGTCAACCTTGGAGCCAAACATCCGGGCTCTCTGCCTGCACAGCACGAATCTGCCTTCGGTCTGAAGCCGGGCGAAGTCTCCCAACTGTTCAGTGACCCGTCGGCGTTCTACTTGTATAAGATGGTGTCGGTGAAGGAAACCCCTCTGACTGAAGTAAAGGAGTCCATCGCCAAAACTCTGACGCAACAGCTGGTCAGAGAGAAGATGGAATCGATCGCCAACTCTGTGACTCCGGCTTTGAATGACACGTACTTTGGCCCTCCGCCGGCAGCTGGTCCACCGCAGCCACATTCGATGCAACATGGAGCGCCGCCCCCGGCGGCCCCAGAACACAACCAGGGCTCTCCGCAGTAATGAAGAGTGAGCCAACGATCCTGGTCACAGGGATCTCCGGAAACCTGGGGATCAGGATGCTTCCTATGCTGTCAGGCTTTCGCGTGGTGGGCGTGGATGTGCGCCCACCCGAAAGCTCCCATCCTGTCTTGTTCGAGCAAACCGACCTTGGACGGGAATCGTCCTGCCGGCAGTTGATCGAATTATTGCGCCACACCGGCGCCTGTTCGGTGGTTCATCTGGCCTTTGTGCTCGATCCCGTTCGCACGGGCGTTCTGGATACCGAGCGCATGTGGCAGATCAATGTGGCCGGAACGGCCCGGGTCATGGAAGCCATCAGCGTCGTGAATCGAACGGGAGGTCACGTCGAGCAGTTCATCTTTCCCAGCAGTGTCTCGGCATATGGGCCGGAAACCAATGGCCCCGTGACGGAAGAGGCTCCGCTGCAGGCTCATAGCCTCGCCTATGCCATCCACAAACGCGAAAGCGATGAGGTAGTCCGTTATCGCGCCGACAGCATGGGCGATTGCCGGACTTATCTTCTGCGGCCCCACATCTTTACCGGCGCCAGCGTTCAGAACTACATGGTAGGAGCGTTGCGCGGAACGCCTATGGGCACCAGCAAGCGCGCCGCACGCATGCGGGCTGAGGGCAAACGGCTTCCCCTGCTGCTGCCGCGCGGAAAGAAATATCCCGATAAGCTGTTTCAGTTTGTACATGTGGACGATGTCGCGCGCCTGATCGTTAACCTCCTGGAGCGTCCCCACAGCGATCCGCCGCTGACCATCCTCAACGTCGCCGGGAGAGGAGAGCCGCTGTCGATTCGCCGATGCGCCGAGATGGCCGACGCGGAAATCAAGCGGGTGCCGACACGGACAGCGTGCGCCGCTATTCTGAAGTTGCTTTGGCGATGGAAGATTTCGTCCATCCCGCCCGAGGCCCTGCCCTACATGATCGGGTCGTACACCATGGATACCACCCGCCTGCAACGCTTTCTGGGACCGCAATACCCTCAGGTGATTCAGTATTCCATCGAAGAAGCTTTGCGGGACAGCCTCTAGAGACTCGCAGCAACTGCTGCTACTTCTTCCCTCTGTACAATCCCGCAATTCCAAACGTGTAGGGCGTCCACGATACCTCGCGGAAACCCGCGTCTCGCATGCGCACTAGCATCTCGTCCGGAGGTGGGAAGCGCAGCACTGAGGCAGGCAGATAGGAATAGGGACCGCGCACACCGGAGATCATAGTTCCAATCGCCGGCAGCACGTGGCGAAAGTAGACGCGGTACACCTTGCCGGTCAGTCCCTTGGGCTCGCCGAAGTCGAGTATGCCGACCTCACCGCCAGGGGCGAGCACGCGATAGATTTCTTCCAGGCCGCGATTGTAGTTGGCAAGGTTGCGAAACCCGAAGGCTGAAGTCACCAGGTCGAACTGTCCTGCAGCGAACGGCAGATTCAGCGCGTCCGCTTCAATCCAGCGAATCGGTCGGGTACCCGTCTTCTCCTGGGCTCGTACCAGCATGGCATGAGAGAAATCAGCGCCCAGCAGCTTCGCCGACGAATTGCGCGCGCGACGGTACAGCGCAAAGGTCATGTCACCCGTGCCGCAGCAGAGATCCAGAACCTGCGCGCCGGGCCGTTGCAGGGCGTCTCGAAACGCCCGTGCCGTGCGGTTCCACCACATGCGATCGACGTTCATCGACAGCACGTGATTCAGCAGGTCATAGCGCGGCGCAATGGAGGTAAACATCTCCCGCACCGCATTCGCCGCGGAAGCCTCATCGGCTGCACCCGCAGGCGCAGCGCCGACAACGGCCTTCCCCTGTTCACGGCTCGCGACCTCAGTTGGATTCTTCTCGGACAAGGGCATCAGGCCTTCGACATCTCTTTCACTTCATTTACAACCCGGACGATGACTCGATCCGGAACTGTGTTCACAACTTCGACCTTGCCAATGCCGGTCGGCAGGATGAAGTGAGGCACGCCACCAACCGTCTTCTTGTCGCTGATCAGACGCTTCAGCACTTTTCGGCTGCTCACCTGCACCCGGGGCAACGGAGCATAAGCCAGTACCAGCGAGATAATGCGCTGCGCGGTAGCGGAATCGGTTATCTGTAAACGAGCGCCGATCTGCGTGGCCGCAATCATTCCCCAACCGACCGCTTCGCCATGCAGGAAATGGCGGTAATTCGTCTCGGCCTCCAATGCGTGGCCGATGGTATGCCCGAAGTTCAGAATGCGTCGTTCGCCGCTCTCTCGTTCGTCGGCGCTCACCACGTCGGCCTTGACGCGAATGCATTCCGTAATCAACCTCTCCAGCAGCGCTCCGTCCCGCCGAAGTAGGCTTTCACGATTTGATTCCATCAGGTCGAATATCTTCGAGTTGCGGATGACGCCGTACTTCATCGCCTCGAACAGGCCGCTACGAAATTCCCGCTCGGGCAACGTCGCCAGCACCTCCGGATCGGCTAACACCGCCAGCGGCTGATGAAAAGTGCCCAGCAGGTTCTTGCCGGCAACCAGATTCACTCCAGTCTTGCCGCCGATGGCCGAATCCACCTGCGCCAGCAGCGTGGTCGGCAACTGCACCACGGGAACGCCACGCATAAAAACCGAAGCCAGAAATCCGCTGACATCTCCCACCACTCCGCCACCCAACGCCAGGATCACCGATCGCCGTTCGGCGCCGCGTGCCACCAGCTTGGCCGCGAGCTTCTCCAGTTGCCCAAGCGTCTTCGACCGCTCTCCATCCGGCATCTCGAGCACGTCTAACTTGCGCCCCGCCTGCTTGAAACTCTTCAGCAGCGGCGCGGCGCAATGCTTTCTGATCCGCGGCGACGTCACCACGAACAGGCGTGTGTCGCTCGGAACAATGCCGTGCAGAGCTTCTGCCGCCGAGCGTAGCAAACTGCGTTCGACGACAACCTCGTAGGAGCGCGATGCCGTTTTGACAAGAATGCGAGTCAAGTTTCTAGTGTACCGGATGTGCCATCGCGCAAACTTCTGCGCGGCAAAACCCGCACGTTCTTTGCGATCCCCATTCGGAATCAGCGGGTTTGGTTGTTACTCAGACCCCGCTATTCGCGTGGTAACATCCAGCTAAGGCCGCTGGAACGCCGCGAGGCCAAGGTGACCTGAGCGAGTTCATGAAGCCTCTTCCTGCAGAAACGGATTTCATCGTCGTCGGAGCCGGTATTGCCGGATTGCGCGCCTCGGTGGAACTTGCTGCAGCCGGACGCGTCCTCTGTCTCGCCAAGCGCGAGGTAACGGAATCGAACACCCAATATGCGCAAGGCGGGATCGCCGCCGCTTTGAGTGACGACGACGAGGTCAGCCTGCATCTGGAAGACACCTTGAAAGCGGGCGACGGTCTCTGCAATGAAGAAGCGGCTCGAGTGCTGGTGGAAGAGGGTCCTCCGCGCATCGAAGAGCTCATCGAGTGGGGCACGCAATTCGACCGCGCTGGATCCAAGATTGCCTTTACCCGTGAAGGTGCACACAGCCGCAACCGCGTGTTGCATGCCCACGGCGATTCCACCGGACGGGAGATTGGCCGGTCCCTGTTCCTGAAGGCCTCAGCGATGAAGGCCATCGACTTCCGCGAATTCGAGTTCAGCACCGACCTTCTGGTGCGTGACGGCCGGGTCGTTGGGGTGCGCGTGCTCGAACAGTCGAACCAGATGCGCGACATCTATGCCGGCTCCGTGCTGCTTGCTACTGGAGGCCTTGGCCAGGTATACAGCGACACCACGAATCCCTCGGTGGCTACCGGCGATGGCGTTGCCATGGCCCATCGCGCGGGGGCCCAGATCAGCGACATGGAGTTTGTGCAGTTTCACCCCACCGCGCTCTACCTGAAGGGCGCTCCTCGTTTTCTGCTGTCGGAGGCATTGCGTGGAGAAGGCGCTTACTTGCGTAACTTCGCGCTGCAGCGCTTCATGCCGAAGTATCACGAAATGGGAGAGCTCGCGCCCCGTGACGTCGTGGCCCGCGCCATCGCTCATGAACTCGAGATCGTAAACAGTCCCAAAGCTGCAGTGTACCTCGACCTTACCCACTTGCCTGCCGAGAGAATTCGCAAGCGCTTCCCCACGATTTACGCGACGTGTATGCAATACAACATCGACATCGCCACGGAGTTGGTGCCGATTCGACCGGCGGCCCACTACGCGATGGGCGGGGTGCGAACCGATCTTGACGGCAGGACTTCCCTTCCGGGACTGTACGCCGCGGGCGAGGTGGCCTGCACTGGGGTTCACGGAGCGAATCGCCTGGCCAGCAATTCACTGCTCGAAGGCCTGGTCTATGGTGCGCGCGCCGCTCAGAGTATGAGTGACGATCTCACCGGGCCGGATTCTCCGACGATTTCCGCTGCACCTCCAGTCGCCTCCAGCAGCAACGGAAACTCTGCTGACGTCAAGAGCTTCACCGAGCAAGTTCAGTCGCTGATGTGGCAACACGTCGGCGTCGTCCGCGATGGAAAGGGGTTGCGCAAGGTCGTCAGCGATCTTCGAACCATGCAGGAGCGTCTTCCCAAGCCGGTTGATCGCCGCGCGATGGAAGCTGCCAACATCCTACAGACGGGCCTGCTGATCGCGCGCTCCGCCCTGGCGCGCGAAGAGAGTCGCGGCGCTCATTACCGGCTCGATTATCCGCTCAAGAACGATGTCAAGTTCCATAAACACTCGGTCGTAACGGGCGAAACCATCCGCTTCGAATAGGGTGCGGGGCTACGCCGCCACCTTCTTCGGCTTGGGAAACAGAAGAGACAGCACAATCGACAGCAGCAAAACCCCCGCTACGCCGCCAAGCGCAAAGCCGATGGGAATCTCCACTACGCTCGAAGCCAGCATTTTCACCCCGATCATGATGAGGATAATGGCCAGGCCGAAGTGCAGCAAATGAAACACCTCGATCATTCCAGCGAGCGCGAAATAGAGCGAGCGCAGCCCGAGAATCGCGAACACGTTCGACGTGTACACGATAAAGGGCTGGCGCGTCACTGCCAGAACAGCCGGTATAGAATCCGTGGCGAATAGCAGGTCGGTGGTCTCGATGATCAGCAGCACAACCGCCAGGGGTGTCGCATAGCGAACCATTCCCCGCTTCACGAAAAACTTGCTGCCCTCGTAGTCTTTCGTAACTGGAAAGAACTTGCGAAACAATCGCAATACGGGGTTCGCCTCGGGATGAATGTCCTTGCTACCCTGCCCGAACAACCGAATGCCGCTGTAAATCAGAATTCCACCGAAGATGTAGACGATCCAGTGGAAGCGATTCAGCAGAGTGATTCCTGCTGCGATGAAAATGGCGCGCATAACGAGGGCGCCGATCACTCCCCAGAACAGCACTTCATGCTGATATTTTCGCGGCACCTGAAAATATCGAAAGATCAGCAGAAAGACGAACAGGTTGTCAACACTGAGCGACTCCTCGATCAGATAGCCGGTGACGAACTCCAGAGACAGCTCGGAGTTCGGCTTGGCGTGGCTGCCCGCCACGGTGTGTCCGAAAAAATACAGTAGAACCGCGAAGCCTCCGGCCAGCGCGACCCAGACCAGCGTCCAGCCGATGGCCTCGCGGAACTGGACCGCGTGCTTCTCCCGATGAAAGACGCCCAGATCGAGCGCCAGCATCGCCAGAACAAAAAGATTGAAAAGCAGCCAGAAGATCCAGTTCGATGGCATTCGCCAACCCCAGGGAATTCATTCTAACTGCAGGGCGATTGAAGCGGTCCAGAATGGGTGTGAATCGACGCACTCGGCAACTGGCCGCCTGCCGGATTACAATCGTAGAAGAACCTGCCTCAACATCATCTACATACGATCGCAGCCTTTTAGGAAAGGAATTTCATGGCCCGGCAACCCGGAGTTTACGCAACATTCGACACCACTGAAGGACCCATCGTCGTCCGTCTTTTCGAGCAGGACGCGCCCATCACTGTTAAGAACTTCATCGAACTCGCCGAAGGTAAGCGCGAGTGGGAACATCCCACGTCTCGCCAGAAGTCGACGGCCCCGCTGTACAACGGAACCATCTTTCACCGCGTCATTCCCGACTTCATGATCCAGGGTGGCGATCCGGCCGGCACTGGAATGGGCGGCCCGGGCTACCGCTTCGCCGACGAGACCAAGAACTCGCCGCACAGTTTTGACGCCAAAGGCAAGCTGGCCATGGCGAATTCCGGCCCCAACACCAATGGCTGCCAATTCTTCATCACGGTTGCGCCGACCCAATGGCTCACCGGCAAACACACCATCTTCGGAGAAGTGGTGGAAGGCCAGGAGATCGCCGACAAGATCAGCAAGGTCGATCGTGGCCGCCAGGATAAACCCGTTGACGTTGTGGTGCTGAATTCTGTGCGCATCGAACGGGTTTGAAACGCGTATCTCGCAAAAGAAGTTGAGCAGACCTTGGCGGCGGCGTCCCGGCTGTTTGTTCCTTCGATTCCACGCGGATTTTTAGTCCGCGTGGAATTTGCGTTTTTCAGAAGCGATACACGTACCCGGTAGAGATCTGGAAATTTCCCTGGGTCACGATGTACTGATCGGACTGCAGACTGCCGAGCGGAGACATCTGTGGGTCGGTGTGATTCGCCAGATACCTCACCAGCGTCGTTCCGACGTCCAACCGCATGGTGGAGTTCCGCGACGGATAGACCTCGACGATACCTCCGAAATCCGTCGCAAAACGCGTCAGACTCTGCGGCGTGTAATCGCCGCCTCCCGGCATCGCCTTCTCGTAGTAGATAAACCCTGGCCGAACTTTGGCGAACAGCCCCCAGTACTGCCAGCGTTCGCCCCACTTGATCCCGAACAGGCCCTCGGTCATGGCTTTACTGCCGCCCTGTGCGGGCAGCAGGTTCACCGTGCTGTCGAAGCCGAAGCCGCGGGTCAGGTTGTAGTCGAAGTTCAAGCCCAGGCCGGAGGTGGCCTGACGGCAACCAACGCAAGACGAGGTGACGACCGGCAGGCTGACGTTTGTATAACTGGTGCCAATCTCCCAGTGATCCACCGGCTTTCCGTGCAGACTGTCGAACTGCGGATGGCGGCCTCGTGCCATCACAAAACCATTGTCAGGAGTGGGCAGTTCCCAGGGAAACCTGCCCGAGAAGATCGCAGCGAAACTGCGGCTTGGCTCTAGCGCGGAACGCAGAACCCGGCCCCCGATGATGCGATGATTCTCCGCGATGGGCGATACGATGTACTTGTCAATCGTATCCTCGCCCAGCACCCAAGCCATGCCCACCAGAGGAGTCACCACAAAGTCTGTCCACCCGGTGTTGTTGGTAGCCGGCTTGTATTTGGGGTTGTTCAGACACGATAAGGCTGTCCCGCATCCCGGCACGTAGGTAAAGCCGCCTTGATTGCCGAACGAGGTCTCGCTGATGGGCCCGATCTCGGATTGGGTTGACCAGGCGGCTGCCCAGCCCAGGGCCTTCAACCGGCTCATCCAATAGCGCCGGTTCTTGCCAATCTCAACCCAACTGTTGGGACTGTTGATCAGGAAGTTCCGGGCGAAGACCGCGCCTTCCAGAGGATGGCCAACATCATTCACGACGAAGTCGTCGCCATCGCCCCAACGCTGCATGTTGTAGCCGGGGTAAGATGCAAACCAGTCGTGATAGAAGGGCTTGTGCGCGATCTCGTAGCGCAACCCGGGATCGAATGCGACTCGCCAAGCCTGGAAGAACATGTTCACCGTGAACGACTGGATGAACGCGCCTTTGAGATTGAACTTCCCGTTCGCACCTGCGACGCCGGTGGGTTGTGAAGCGATAACAGACGAGGATGAAGATGCGGAGCTGGAACTGCTACTCGACGATTCCGACTGTGGATCGCTGACTTGAGGTAGATCGGGCAGCGACGAACTCCAACCATCATCGCTGCTCGCAGACTTGTCGGCGAGAACCGCCGTGCCTTCTGCTGAGGCATCGGTCGACACGCTCGGTTCGGGTGATTGGTCAGAGGTTGGAAGTTGGGCCCAGACCGGCGCCACGAACAGCAGCCCAATCAGGACGCACATCACGGACCCCAGCTTCGTTCGCTTAAGACAACAGCCTGTCATGCTCAAAAGCCCTTAGCGTTGCACCGTGTCTCATGGGCAGACAACGGCGGAGTTGTTTGGCACGCAGGGCACCGCCTGCGGTGTACTTCAGAAGGGGGAAGCACCATTTTACTCGCCGCGCAGAATTGCGGCCAATTCCACAATCGTGGAGCGGCAAAACCCACCGCTTTGTGGCCCAAAAGGCAAGAGGCCGCCACAAGCAGCCTCTCGCCCATCGATGAAAAACCGGATTACATACCCTGTTCCAGACCTTTGTTCACCAGCACCTTCACGTCTACGCGCTGGTTGATGTCGCGGCCTTCAGAATCCTGGTTGGAGGCAGCGGGATGGCTGGCGCCGTAACCCGCGGGCACCAGGATGCGGCGCGCCGGCACATTCGCCGAGTTCCGCAGATAGTCGGTAACGGCGGTCGCCCGAGCGTCGCTCAGCTTCTGGTTTTCCGCCTTGGTTCCCGTGCTGGAAGCGTAGCCGGCGATCTCGATCATGTAGTTTTGGACCGCCTGAGCGTCCTTCGCCAGTTTGTCGAGTACCTTCTTGTCGGCGGCTGAAAGCGCATATTTGCCGGTATCGAAGAACAGAGCCGCTTCGACGACCGTCTTATAATCTCCCAGGTCGGAGACGCGCTTGTTCACCATCTGAATCGCCGAGGCATCCATCAGAGCGGCAGCGCCTGCCACATCGGCGGTAGCTTGCGCCGTGTTGGCCGAACCCTGCGCCTGGTTGGCAGACGACTGGGCGGCAGCGGCATTGGCTACGCCGGTGTTGGCCGTCGATTGCGCCTGTGCGGCAGCGGCCTTGTTCTGCTCAATCTGTTGCTCCTCGGCGACTTCCACTGCGAACTCGTCGGGATCGAAGGTAATCTTGGTCGCGTCCAATTGCCCGCTAGCATTGCCGACGCCTTCGGCATCGATGGTCAATCCGGGCACCATGGCGGTGACGTCCATATCAGCCTTGCGCAGCCTGAAGTTCTTCTTGCGAAGAACCTTGGTGTTGGCGGTGAGGTTGATAACGGCCATTTCGCCGGTCTTCTTGACTGTGATATTCACCAGATCGCCGTTGCGCGACGCGATCGTTCCTGTAACTTTGGCTTTCTTGCCGGCTGGAAACTGCATCGGTGTAACTGAGGCATAGGACAGGCCTGCCAGCAAAAGCGCGCACACCATGCTGCACAAAAGGTTTACTTTCCAATTCTTCATGTTGACTCTCTCCATTTCAGCTCTCTGCTGCAAAAATATCCCTGGGTAACGTCAAAATTGTTGGTGGTGGTGGAATCAAGGCCCCTTCACGATACAAGTAAGCAGGAACCAGAAACACTCGTAGAATTACCTGCAATCAAGCCAAAAATTGCCGTAGTCTGAGCATCGTCCGATCAGATCGCTACGAGCTTTCCGTCCAGCAGGTGCTCCACCGGAATGGCCAGCAGCCGCAAACGGTCGATCTCCTTGTTTTCCAGCAGCTTAGGAAACCGCCGAAACGCGCTCTAGCGATCGATCGGTGCGGCAGGCCGGCCTGCCTCCCGCCCCGGACGCGCCCTGCCCGATGCCAACTAACGCCGTGGCCTCGAACCTAGCGCCGAAGGAAGGTACGAGGCACAGAATTTGTACTCGGCTTTCTCACCGCCTCGCTCACCCGTTCCTACGCCGGACGGAAGATCCAGCAGTGATTTCTCGGAAGCGGCCCGATTCTGGAACCTGCGAAATGCGTTTGTCGCACGTGGAACTTCTCGCTCCAGTCCTGCGTAAATCAGAGTGCAAGCGAACTTCAACAGGTGGTGCGCCGCAGAGCGTGCCCAGGCAAGGAGCACGATATGGATCTTACCGGTTTGGTGGCGGTCATCATGGTTTTCAGCTTTCCGGTCGCGTTGATGGCGCTCTACATGTTCTACCGCGTGAATAAGCTGCGCAGCGAAGAGCGCATGGCAGCCCTGGCGCGCGGCGTCAGCGTACCCATGGAGCCGGAGCTGTCGCAGGCAGCGCGTTCCCGCCGCGCGGGAATCCTGCTCACCGCAGCCGCGATTGGTTTCATCGTTACCTTCGCGCTGATCGCGCGGGTTGAGCATGACGCCTGGATCGCGGCCTCGTTCGGAATCATTCCGCTGGCGATAGGTCTCGGCTACTTCCTCGACGCGACGCTGGTCCGCCGCGACCTGCGCCCCTCGTAGGTGATCACAGGCCGTTCGCCGGTTTCTACCGCATCCCCATCTTTCGCACTGCGACGGATGGGGATTTTACTTCCCGTGCGACTTGAGCAAACGAACATCCTCTGGCGCTCGGCTATCCGCCTCGCTACTTGGCAGAACCTTCTCCTTCTGCAAGAATCAGCGATTGAACTTATCCGACCCTGATGCCTCCTTCCCTGCCGGAATTCGTTAGCCGCTGGAAAAACAGTTCGCTGTCGGAGCGCTCAGCGGCACAAAGCCACTTCAATCAGCTCTGTGAAGTCCTGGGCCATCCTCAGCCCACTGCCGTAGACCAGACAGGCGAAAGCTTCACCTCAATCAGCAAAGAGCGGCCCAAGCCTGGACGCTGTCATTCCCATTTTGAAACTGCTCTTTCGTTTTTCTGCGGAATTTCCTTGACTCCCCGGGATACCACCAGCTTCTGATGGTTGTGAGGGCTGGGCTGAGTTGTGTCCAACTGCGCCGCCTCAGCCGCAACGCCCGAATGAGGCGTCGTAAGGACCGGTTCTTTGACAATTGCGATCGCTCGACTCCGGTAACCAATCGGTAAAGCCACGTTTTGTAATGGTTGCAGGACTTTGCAACTATGCGGCTATAAATCCAATGGAATGAATATTTTGACCTCTAACTCATTTAGATGGAATATTTTGCGGGGATTTTTTCGCCAAGTTATTGATTCCAGGGATTAGGGGTGGGGGGAGGGGGTAGCTGAAAAGTCAGCAACTCTCCCGTACTCGACAGCTCGCTCAAAACCGACGAAAAATTACTGACTAGTAATCAGCGCCGTGCCCCTGCCGGTTCGCTACTGTCTTCCGGTTGACCGAACCAGAAGGTAGACCGAACCAGTTATCGGGGTGCTTCGACTTCGGCGGCGAAAGCACGCCGTCTCCGCTCAGCGTGACAGCGAGAAGAGATAGACGCGCTCTACGCCGGGCAAAGAGCGCCTAGTCGATCGCGCGATGCCGTAGCCTGGCGATACCGACATATCCGATGACGGCGGAGATGGAGACCAGCGCCACATCGCAGGCAAGATAGGCGTAACTGATTTGAAGTTCTCCGGTGATCGTGCTGATCAGGCCTCCCAGCAAGAGCGCGGCAGCCACGCCCACACGGTTGCGTAACGCCGCAGGCACTTTGACCAGCATCAATCCCAGGACCAAGCCGCTTACCACTGGCAGTAACTCACCCGAGTTCATGCGATTGCTCCTCGCGTGTTAGGTGGTGGTGGAACCGTACAGCTGTTCCGGAGCCGCGCCGGCGGAGGTGGCATCCGCGGGCGAGACCGATGCGGCCTGGTTGGCGACAAAGGGCACCGGCGCTGCGGCCGAGGTCAGGCTGTCCAGCGAAGGCGCCGGCCCGGCGTTGTTCGCGCCCGATGCCGCGGCCTTGGCCGCGATTTCCGCGGGCACGCCGGACATATCCTGGGCGCCGCTGACCGCGATGCTCGGACCCTGGGCTCCCTTTGAGCTCGCCGAAGGCGATTCGTCAATGTCGATGGTGATGCGTGCCATAGTTCCTCCTTAGGTGCCGAGAACGGCGTATCGGCCTTCAAAGGTAATGGGGTTGGCCGTGGGGTTGGTAACCGTCAACCAATAGGTAACGTGGGTCGCGTCGGCCCGTTCGACGGCGACCGACCAGCTGATTTCCGGCACGCCGTTATGCACCGTGGTGGGCATCATGTACCACACTACGTGCCAAGAGGCCGGCCAGTTGAAGGTGAACCAGCGCTGAGTCGCACTGGCAGGAAGTGATCCGGTGAATTGCACGCCTGTCCACATCCGAGTGATCTCCTTTCCAGGTTAGTAGCGACTCAAAATCTCGAACCTGCCTTCAAAATTCACGGCAGTCGCGGTGAGGTTCTGGACCGTGATCCAATAGGTGACAAACTCCGCGCTGGCGCGCTCCACCTGCACGCTCCAGGTCACCTGCGCGGCGTTGCCAACTGTGGTCGGCATGACCGTCCAGATGACATGCCAGGTTGCGGGCCAGTTGAAGGTGAACCAGCGCTGGGTCTGATTGGCGGCCAGCGATCCGTTCCATTGAACACCGCAAACCGGATCGGTCATCCAGCCGTCGACCGGGATCTCCCACAAGCCGCGGTTGCGAGTGCCGGCGCGCAGCACCCAGGCATGCGGATGGAAGGCGAGGTCGCCGACGTAACAGTTGGGCAGGCCGTTGGAGAAGTCGGCCCAGTGCGCTCCGGCGTCGAGACTTTGGAAGACGCCACGATCCATCGCTACCCAAACCCGATTGCCGTTGCGCGAATCGATTTCAATCGCGTTGACGGACAGGTTCGGCAGCCCTGCCGAACAGTCGGTCCAGTGAGAGCCGCTGTCATCGGAGCGGTAGACTTTGCCTCCGCCGGCAGTGGAATAGGTTGCCCAGATGCGCGTGCCGCTGACCAGCAGGTCGCTTACGTTGGCGGCCCGAGGCGAAGTCAATGCGCTGAGCGCAGACCACGAGGAACCGTTCCAGTGCGTGTGATAGATCTTCCCGTTGCCGGTCCCGACGTACACGTCATTCGCATTCGGGACGCAGATGGCGCTCCCACTGTTGGCTGAGGGGAAGGCGATCCGGGTCCATGACGATCCGTTATTCATCGTGATGTAGAGCGCCTGCCCGGCAATCGCGAGGGTATTGCCGTTGGTGTCGCTGCACCGCATCGGCGGGTAGAAGGGGCTGCCCTCGCCGGTGGGAAGCGGCGGCGGGATGTAGCTCCACGAGCCGAAGTTGCCGCCGGTCGTCGAAACTTCCGGACTCATTCCGTAATAGGTGTGGAAGGCGGTCAGCGGATTGTCGTGATTGACGCAGCAGTATCCGCCGTCGCCATCGGCCACGTGGTCGAAGTTGGCGGAGCCGGACCAGCGATCGGTGCCGTTGTCCTGGGTGCCGCCCATCACCCAGCGCGACGAGCCGACGTTCTGGGCGATGTACTCGAACTCGGTGATGGCGAGTCCGTTGTTGCAATGCTGCCAAGTGATACCGCGATCGGGGCTGCGGAACAGTCCGCCATCGCAGCCGGCATAGATCATGTTGGGATTGCCGGGTTCGAAGGCGATGGCGTGCTGGTCGGGATGGATGGATTGGCCGCTGCCAGCCTTGGTGGAGATGTCAGTCCACGTCCAGGTCGTGCCTGCAAGATCGCCACGATAGGCGTCGATCGCTCCAAGGTAGACCTGATTGTCCCGGTCCGGCGATGCGGCACAGTACCAGTCATACCAGGCTTGAGAAGTACTGACGCCGGAGGGGACGGTCGCTGCGCTAAAGCTTCCACCAGCTCTGCGCCACAGCTTTGGTGCGCCGCCCTGCGAAGCCCAGGCGTAAGCGACGTTGGCATTCGATGGCGCTATGCTCACCGCCAGACGGTCGAAGCTGCCGGTGCTGCCTGGCAGAGTGACGGCACTCCAGCTGGTCCCACCGTTGGTGGATCGCCAGAGCCCGTCGCTGCAGGCAGCGAGAATCTCGGAGCCTGCCATGGAGATCGACCAGGTGCGTGCGGCCCGCCGCAACGTCCAGTTGACACCGCCATCGGTGGAGACATAGAGCCCGCTGGTGGTACCCGCCAGCAGGTGAAGCCGGTTGGCGGGGTCGACGCGCAACTCGTAGAAGCCCTGACCTACGAAAGGATTCGTGCACAGCGTCGACCAGGTCGAACCGCCGTCGGTCGAACGCAAGATGCCAGCGCCCAGCCAGGACCACCAGTTCCCTTCTCCAGTTCCACAGTAGACGGTGGTTGGACTCGAAGGATCGTATGCGATCGCTCCGACGGCTGTGGTGGTGGCGTAGTCGGTGCGAGGCGCCCAGGATGCTCCGCGGTCAAAGCTCTCCCACACACCGCCGTTGGCCGCGCCGCAAAGCACGTGGGCCGCGTTATGTGGATCGACGGCGATGGCAGCGACGCGTCCTGAGACGTTCACCCGGCTGGAACCGTAGGTCTGTCCGTTCGGAATGGTGTAAGGACCAAGATTGCGCCACTGCGGTCCACTGCCTCCGGGAGGCCCGGTGGGCGGCCCGGTTTCGGCTGCCGCCAGGAACTCGCCGCCAATACTTTCGGCTGTCGATTCCGGCGGTGCAGCGGCTTTCGCTTTCTTTCCGGCCGAAGACTTCTCCTTAACGGCAGCGGCTGCCGCTGAACGCTCGATCCGCGCCAGATAAGGCTTGGCAGCGCTCTCGGAAACCGCTGCCTCGACGACATCCGTGGCCAGCTCAGCGTAGCCTCGCATGCCTAGGAAATTAACCAGGCGCTCCAGAACCTTACCACCAGGCGGGCGCTCTCCTTCCGGAACCTTCGCCAGGATATCGCTCCGGGCCTGGGTTGCTTGCACTGTATCGTCGTGCGGACCTCTCACGGGAGCCTCCTATCGATCAGGGCGTAGTTCATCGCTGAATCCGCGACGTCAAAGCGCCGGACAATTTGCAACTGCTACTCTCCGGCTGTATTACTTCTCGCCGGATCTTTTCGAGGTTGAACCAGGGTCCTGGTTTTCGGGTTCGGGTCCGACCGCTGCGTCTTCTTCTTTTTCGGCTTCGTCCTGGGGAAGACGTTCTCTCAGAAACTCGCGAAGTCTTTCAGCCGCCCGGCCACCCGGGGGTTCTGGCGTATTGTCACCAGGTTTGCGCACAGCACATCTCTCATTGCGCGTCGAGCTTCACACAACCCGCTCAACAATTGCGAACAGTTTTACCACTATCACCATAGTTGTCAAGTTAATTTTTCAAATTTTTGCTGTATGCAAGCACGTTTTGGCTATAACGTGGCACGCACGTGACCACGAGCGGGCAGCCCAATCGAACTCAAATGGACATCAGCCGATTGAGATCGACCGCGGTCCACTCGCCTGAGGTCGCGCGAAATCGGGTGCAATCTGGCAAAGACTGGCACGGGTCTCAGGCAAGCGAGCACGGCATGGTTAACGAATTACAACTCAGCCGAGTGTTGAGCGACACATGCCGGCTTCAGACAGTCGGAGGCGGCAGAGATTTACGCCCGCCGCGCATCGCCAGCTGTGCAACCAGCGAAATTACCCAGATCGCAAGAAACAACCAGATCCACGCGCCGATGGCATACACATGAACCATTCCGAGGATCCAGAGGATGAAGAAAATCACCGCTAAGGTCCATAACATAACTGACCTCCTTAGACCTTTCAATTCTTAGCTACTAAGTAGGGTGCGGCGGCAGGAAATACCGTTGCCTCGATATAAGGTGCGGAGGCGTTTGGGTCCGATCATCTCGCGTTAACCAAGACGCCTCGAACAGGACAAACCAGCGGGCAGGCGTGGACGTGTCCTATTCGTCCAATTCAGCTGGTCGGGACGACGACTGTCTGACTTGCTGATTCCGCACCGACAGCAGAGCCAGCGCGCAGGAGCCCAGACGCGCCAGCACGTTCTCGGCCTTTGTGTCAATGATCACCGGAACGCGCGCGCCGACGATCACCCCGGCAAGTTGCGCGTCGGACATGTACTGCAGCTGTTTCACCAGCATGGTTCCGGCTTCGAGATCCTGCACAAGCAGGATGTCGGCCTTGCCCGCGACCGGCGACACGATTTTCTTACTCTTCGCCGCAGCCTCGGAGACGGCGACATCGTAGCCCAGTGGACCGTCGAGGATGCCGCCGGTAATCTGTCCACGATCGGCCATCTTGCATAAAACTGCGGCGTCGAACGACGAAGCCAGTCGCGGCGTGACTTCTTCCCGCGCCGACAGGATCGCCACCTTGGGCTCAGCCACTCCGAGGGCGTGCGCCAGATCGATGGCGTTCTGCGCGATGTCGCGCTTCTCCACCACCGTGGGAGAGATGTTGAGCGCGGTATCGGTGATGAACAGTGGCCGCGGATAGCCGGGCACCTCGAGATCGGCGACATGACTCATGCGGTGGGCGGTGCGCAGTCCCTGCGGAGCGTCGACGAAGTGCATCAGTTCGTCGGCGTGCAGACTGCCCTTCATCAGCGCTTCAACTTTGCGCTCGCGCGCCATGGCCACCGCGCGCTCGGCCGCCTGATGACTGTGTTCGGTGAAGGCAGTCTCGAGCTGCGAAATATCGAGATGCGCCAGCTCAGCGGCGGCGCGAATCTTGTGCTCCGGGCCCACCAGCACCGGAATGATCAGGTTATTCTCGGCGGCTTCGAGTGCTGCCAGCAGAGCCGACGCCTCAACCGGATGCACGACGGCGGTAACAATCGGGCAAAGGCCGTGGCTCATTTCGATGAGCTCACGATAATGCCGGCCCTTCTCCAGCAGCCTGACCTCAGGCAGGGTAATGCGCTGGCGCGCTATTTTTTCGGTGGGAGCGATGACCTCGGCGGTGCCGCTGATCACCAGTTCGCCGTGCTGATTGACCGCCTGGCAGTCCAGCGTGACGCGATGCTTGGCCGCATCTTTTTCGCTGACCTTCACCGTCACTACGATGTTGTCGCCCAGCCCGACAGGCCGCCGAAAGCGCAACGATTGACCAAGATAAATTGCACCCGGCCCCGGCAACTGCGTTCCCAGCACGGTGGAGATGAGCGCTCCGCCCCACATGCCGTGCGCAATGATCTTGTGGAACATGTCGCTGCTGGCGAACTCCTCGTCCACGTGCGCCGGGTTGACGTCGCCCGACATGATGGCAAAAAGTTCGATGTCCTTCTGGGTGAGTGTGCGGGAGAGGCTGGCGCTGTCGCCGACCTTCAGCTCGTCATAGGTGCGATTCTCGATGCGATCCACAGCCGTGGCAAAAACCATTTCATTCCTCGCGGATTGCGCTTTTCGGGCCGCAACCCTGCTTCGAGGCTACCGCGCCATGCGTGGTTTTTCCGTGAGGTGCGTCACCGTCGCGCAGGCGGAACGGCACAGCGAGAGCACGCTGCATTCGTCCGCCATCATGACTTCGCCGGATACCTCGCGCGTGATTTTTCGCCAGAACGTCGCACAAGAAGTAGCCGCATCGCAGGCCGCCCTCGGTCGGCGAAATCGACGGCGGATGTCGTCGGCTGATTTCCGGCGGGGACGAAGCGGAGGCCCGAGTGATCACCAGTCAGTAATCTTTCCTGGGCGATACGCGAATCGTTGGGCGAAGGAAAACTGTTAATTCGCGAGCCACCCCTCCCCCCTCCCCCTAATCCCTGGAATCAACGACTTGGCGAAAAATTCTTCGCAAAATATTCCATCTAAATGAGTTAGAGGTCAAAATATTCATTCCATTGGATTTATAGCCGCATAGTTGCAAACAATTGCAAGCATCAGAAAGAGTGGCAGTACTGACTGGTTATCAGAACGGAGCGGTCAAGGTTGTCAAAGAGCGGGCTTTCTGTACGCCTCGTCGGGGCGTCGCCGCGAGGGTGGCGCAACCAGACACAGTTCCACTCTGCCCTCACAACCATCAGAAGCTGGTGGAATCGGACCAGTCAAGGAAATTCAGCAGAAAAACGAGAGAGGAGTTTCAAAACGGGAATGATAAGATTGGGCGTACGAGGCGGCGGCCTACATCCCTCGCGTTATTGTTCGCTTATGGGGAAGATGCCCCGCCCTAGCCGAGAGGAGGCCATGACGGGGCTCCTGGGTATGCGGCTACCCCATTCCCGAGTTATGCCGCGCTCACTTCATCCTCAGTTCGGCAACCCGAAGGCGCAGAACATCCCATCTAGTGATGTAACGTAGACCATATCATTAGCAATCGCAGGCGAGCTGAGAATCCTCTCCGGCATCTGAAAGAGCCCAAGTAGTTCGCCTGTGCTCGCGTGAAAGGCCCAAAGCCGCCAATCAGTGGACCCAACATAGACGACTCCATTCGCCACCGCAGGAGACGAGTTGATACCCCACTGACCTCCGGCCAAGTGTCGCCAGAGCAAGTCGCCGGTGATGGCGTTGAAGGCATAAAGGTAACTATCCTGTGCTCCAACGTAGACCACTCCGTTCGCCACCGCGGGTGCCGAATAGTAAGAAAATCCTGACGCCCCAGTCCAAAGCACGCCGCCACTCTTGGCATTAAATGCCAGGAGACCATTGTTCGTTGCCATATACAGAATCCCGTTGGCTACTGTTGGCCCGCTATCGCCGTCATTCTCGACTGCCGCACTCCATAGTGTGGCACCAGTTACAGCATCAAGTGCATACAGTTTCCCGGGCGAAAAAGTAGCTACATATATAATCCCGTCTGCTACGGCGGGTGTATTCACACCGAGAGAAGGCAACGATTTCTTCCAATTCAATGAGCCGGTCGTTGCATTTAAGGCGTAGAGGTTCCCTTCATTCGATCCCACGTAAACGATGCCATTCGCTAATGCCGGAGAAGACCATATACGGCCAGCCGTTGGATAAGCCCAAATCAATCCGCCGGTACCCGCGTTGAAGGCGTACAGCTTTCCGTCATCAGAGCCTACAAAGACAATTCCGTTGGATATAGCGGCCGACGAAAAGATAATCTGTGCACCCGTGGACGCTTGCCACAGCAACTGGCCATTAGTTGCGTTGAAGGCAGAGAACTTTCCGTCAACGGATCCCACATAGACCGTCCCGTTGGCGACCGCCGGTGACGCCATTTGGCCGCGGCCCCCGTTCAACATCACACTCCATTTGGGCACCATACTGCCAACGTTGGATGGGTTCACGAGAGACTCAACTCGGTTATAGCTGGCCCGCTCAGCGGCATGGCGAAACTGCGGCCAATCACCGCCGGGAATGCCATTAGCGGTCGTGAGGACAAACGTGTCGTTGAAGGTGCTGTTGGCGCTATTACCTCCGCTAAACAACACCATGCGGTTCGTTGCAGGAACATACACAGCATACGACATCGATCGCGGAGCAGGCTTTATGTTCGAAATGGGGACGGACAGTTGTTGCCAGACCGGACTCCCGAGGCCGTTGGCATTGGTTAGAATCCACACATCATTGAAGTATTGAGGAACTCCACTTGTATTTTGAGGTTGAAGAGTGGTTCCTCCGAACACGATCAAACGATTATTGGTTTGGTCGTAGACACCGCTGGTGGCCTGGCGAGCAGAAATGGCACCTGTTCCTAACGCTTTCCACTGAGGCGATTGGTTCTCCAAGCCGTTCGCGTTGGTTAATACCCATGTGTCACCCAGGCTAATGAGGTCGCAAACCCCTCCTGGACAGTGTCCGTTCTGGAATAGGCCCATCGAAACAATCATGCGGTTATTCACGGGATCGTAGACCGCAATATGGTTACTGCGCGGACTCGGCCAAAATCCGGCGGCGGGTTGTAACTGTTTCCAACTCGGCGTGCCGCCGCTGCCGTTGGCGTTGCTCAGCACCCAGACGTCGTTATAGGTCCTGATGTCCGTGCCCCCGGTGCCGTTCGTTCCTCCGAAAAGAATGAGGCGGTTGTGGCCGGGGTCGTAGACGACGGTAGGCGATTGTCGACGTAGCGGATGGGTGCCTGGAATGACAAGCTTCTGCCAGGTTGGTGAACCACCTAACCCATTCGCATTGCTCAACACATAGACGTTGTCATCGAGATTAAGGCAGAAGCCGAGGCAACTGCCATACACCATCAGCCGGTTGCTGACCTCGTCATAAGCGGCTGCCTGGGAATGCATGCCTGGCGGCAGGTTGGAAGCATTCAGGTGAATCCATTTGGGAGATGCTCCGGTGCCATCGGCCCCGTCCAAGACCCAAGTATCGTTAAGGTTGAGGCTGCCCGAGTTCCCTCCAAAAATAATCATGCGATTCGAGCCGGGATCATAGCCGACGGATTGGTAGGCGTTAGCAGGTGCAGGTTGCGGTCCCTTGTCGCCCCCAAGGAGCACGTTCCATTCTTGTGCCGTGGCGACTGGGGTCATGAAGAGAACGGCGATCGCCAACAGCGCGATCCCCAATACAATCCAACGAAGTCGAGAGTTCATGATCGACTCCTTTCCTGGTCTTTGGTCAAGGTGAGTCAGTCGGGTTGGCGCTGTTGCCAGGCGTAGGAGCGTCGAGAAGATGGGAGCCAGCCTGATTCCCTGAGAGTGGTCGTGAGGCCAGCTTACAACCTCAATGTTCGCCCGAAGTGGTCTGCCAAGTCACGAGGCAACTCGGCTCACTGCATTTTGTCGGCTCTGGATGAGCGCGGCGGAAGGGGACTCAGGGCGCTGGTAAAGAACCGTCGACTCCACGGCGCAAACGTAACCTTGATCGGGGACCCGCCCTCCACGCCGACAGAGACCGATTAGACTCGAACTGCGTGGAGAGCACTAACTGGGCCCATTGCAGCACGCGGGTATTGGATTGTCAGTGACCTACGGTGCGATAGTTTGTGATAGTTCCTGTTTTGGAACGCCGCGCCGGGTTCGCGGCAGAATTATCGCGGAAGCATGAGCAACGTTTCTCGAGGGCAGGGATCTCGATTCCCGCTTTTCGCCTCGGCACATCACCGTGGTTTGCTTCCTTCGGGTTCTTCTCAGCTATAGGGGTGCTTCGACTGCGGCGGCGAAACCGTTCCGCCTGCGCTCAGCATGACAGAAGATAGAGTGGCGTTGTTCCCAGCCTTTCGCAACATCGGCGAAAGGCGACGGTAACAGGACGGAACGTTCGCGCCAGCGGTGGGCAGGAAAGGCGAAGGTATCAGGCACCGAGCGGTTGCGCCCACCCTGTCCACGAAGGCGGACAAGAAATGGGCGCGCACGGTCCGCTCAGGCGGCGTTGGAGCTGGGACTATCCGGCGTATCGGCGGGCCGTAACCGGGTTACGGTCAGTCTCGCTCCCAGCCGGGTGATGGTATGGGTTTGTGAGCATTCGGGACAGAGCCAATAGCAGTGCTGGGTCAGGTTCTCGATCTTCCACATCGATTCTCCCGGGTCATGCGAAGGTGGAAGCAGGAAGAGCTTTCCTTTGCTCAAATGACTGAATCGGCGATTGCATTCTGGATTTGCACATGTCGCTACCATTACAGGGCCTCTGCTGCATGTCGCACCTCTTGCGGCGACCTGATCTGAATTCACGATCGTTGAACAAGGCTGATGAAGAGGGTCACGGATAATTGTACCTCTTATCCTCCACGCTTTTCATCGAGCCGTCGCCCGGATCCGCGCGGGGAACCTGTCGCCGGTCGTAATCGACACCATCGCCTGACGCGATGAACTGTCTCACGAGTTGCAGAAGCAGCGCCGGACCAGTTCCCTTGCGCAGGAAGCAATCCACGCAAGTCAACTCGTCGTCGTCGACCGGACTGGCCGAAACGATGATGACTGGCAACCGTGCATCGCGGCGCTTGATTTCCCGGGCAATATCGCCGCCGGACATCCCGGGCATCATGTAGTCCAGCAGAACCAGGTCGACGCGCTCGGTTTCGAAACACTGCAAGGCTTGCTCGCCATTGGCGGCGCTGAACACCACATAGCCTTCGTGCTCCAGGATGGTCTGGCGCGTCCAAAGGATTCCGGGCTCATCGTCCACGGACAGAATGCGCTTCGTACGATCACTTGCAATAGGAAGAACAGACTGCTCGTGCTTCGGTGGAGAGTTCATGGGGGTGCCCCTCACCTCGGCAAATACTCCTATATTTTTCTTATAGCCCGAGGGGGGCACAGTCGGTCTGGAACCGGACATAAAATGCGAAAATAGCCGGAACTCAACACCCGGGCTCGAGAGACTGTGTCACAACCGCAAATGAGAATCTGCGGTGCAGTGAGACCGTCGATCCCTGCGCAAAAACAGCCGCGCAGCGGCGGAATTGCCGTTAGCCCCGGTCGTGAGACCGGGGTAAAAGTGGGAAGAATGTCAGAGCCGCGTAGCGGCGACACCACTCGTGACACAGGGTCTAAAGTCCGCCACCACCCCCAGTCGGCGGCCCAAGATCGGGTAGAGCGGACCTTCAACTCGGCCTCCAAGAGGTAAGAATACCCTCGGACCTGAAGACCAACTCTACCGAAACGCCATACCCGAAATATCCATCGGGACAGGCTGATGTTAAGTCAAAAGAATGGCCCCACCGATCCTGTAATCATCACAGGGGTGGGGCCGCGGCCACGATGAGATGTGGCTTGCCTCAGCGTAGCTTCAAGAGCCGATGGCTCGTGGTGCCCAGCGAGCAATCCGGATTCACATTCTGAATGTAGATATCCGAGTTGCCACTCCGGTAGTCCTGGAAAGCAATCGCGGTCAATCCCGACGGAGCTATGCCAGCCCACGGCCGGGACTTCTCGGCATCCGTTGACGAGACGGGGAACTGGTCGCAGACGGCATTGCCTGCGTTGTCGAGGCGGATGCCCTGGATGGTTCCTTGCTGCGTGACCTGCTGGTCAACCCAGAAGGCAAAGGCGCCATCGCCGATTTGCACGGTCCGCTCGAAGATTTCCGCGTTACCCTGCAGCGGCACGATCACCAGGCCGGTATCGCCCCACTGCCGGCTGCCTGTGGAGTCGAATTTCTGTGCATAAACTCCACTTACGCTCTGAATAGAATCCTCTTCCTCCCAGACCAGGAAGATCTCCTGGGTCGAAGGCCGATAGGATGCCGCGGGCGAGACACGGACGTTCGAAGTGTTGGTCGACGCCACGACTCCGTTATGAGCAAATGCTTCCGTTCCATTGGCCAGGATGTGCTGCACGTAGCACTGCAGACGCGGACTGCTGCTGTACCAGGCGAACACCGCTCCGCCATTGCCGTCGGGAATGAATGGAGGATAGTTTCCCAGCTGCAGTGAGCCGCCGTCCCATACCTTAACGTTGCCTGAGCCCCACATGAGCTGTCCGGAAGCCGACAACTTGTTGGCATAGAGATAGCGGTTCGTGCGGAAGCCTTTATCACGGCTAAAGGAGACGATCACCGATCCATTGTCCGAGGCGTGCAGGTCGGACAACTGGTAGTTGGCGCCAGTTTCTCCCAGTACCACTCCCGGATACTTGCTGTTGCGCGCCGGCCACATGGGCTGCCCATTGGCGTTTAACTTCTGCACAACAACGTACTGGTTGCTGGTCCAAGCAACCACCACTCCTCCATCGCTAGTTGCGGCAATCTTGGGAATGTGGGCGTCGATCCCGTGCGTTAGCTGAATTCCGGTCGGGCCCCAGAGAGCTGCGCCCGTGGGGCTCATCTTGGCGGCGGTCACCACCTGAGTCTGCGCTTCGCGGGTATCCAGGAATGCCAGCAGCGCGTTGCCCTGTGCGTCGACATCGAGCCCGTAATCCTCCGTGGAGCTGTTCGTCAGCTTGGCTACCTGCAGCCCATCGTGCTGGAACTGCTCGAAGCCGCCAGCATTCAGAAGTTGAAGGTAGGTATCGTAGCCGCGCGGTGGCACGTCGTTTGGATTGTTATTGAACCAACTCACGAACCAACTGCTGTTTGGAAGGGCAACCAGTTTGGGTTGCACCTGGTCGGCTCCGGGAATATCGGATAAGGCCAGGTTCTGATTGGGATCGGAAGACCATTGGGCCCAGGCACTCGAACTGAGTGTGAGTCCCAGGACAAAGGTAAGGGCAAGGCAGCTCAAACTGCGTTTCATGGACTCTCCTTACGCCGGGTTGGCTCCGGCGCGTGCTGGTTTTTCGATGGCGGAAGCGAGCGCGATGAACCTCGCAGTCGCTAGCCCGGATCGGCTACGGTGTACATGAGATTCCGGCCCTTTCCGGCCAGTATGTGGCGGGGAAAAGGCGGCAACTTAGTGCGCGGCAAATTTACACCACGAGAGCGGCTACCGTGTTTCCGAAATCCGAATTGCTTTTTTGAATAGCGGATAAGCGGGGTCGGCTAAGATGTATCGGAATCGGGCAACGAAGGAAAACAATCTTGCAAGTCAATGTCGATTTTTCTGGACTGCAACGTCGTATCCGCAAGCAGCAAGATGGATATTGGAGCGATGTAGACCCTGCGGTGATCGATCTTTAAATACAAGGAGAGAGTATGCCTAACCCGTTTGTACACGTTGAACTGAGCACGACCGATGTAAACAAGGCGAAGGACTTCTACGGAAAACTGTTTGACTGGAAGCTCGAAGACATGCCGATGCCGGGCATGACCTACACCATGATCGGCGTGGGTGAAGGGACTGGCGGCGGCCTGATGCAGCAGATGGTTCCGGGTGCGCCCTCTTCTTGGCTCGCCTATGTGCTGGTGGATGACATCGGTGCGGCAACCCAGAAAGCCAAGTCACTTGGCGCCACTATAGTGCGAGACGTCACCGAAGTGGCGGATGCGGGCTGGCTGAGCATCATTGTCGACCCGACAGGTGCGGCTTTGGGTCTGTGGAAGCCGAAGGCCCGTTAATCAGTACGCAGTTTGGTGGAAAGAACCCGAAGCTCCCGGCCTGAAGAATTTTGCACTATTCCTCGGGCCGGGTATGCGGAGGGTCCTTTACGGGTCGCTCGTCGGGGCCTCTCAGTGGCCTATTGACAATCGGATTCGCGACCACCATACTTTGGCCGCTCGAATGAACCAGGCTCGGTCGCAAACTGATGAAGAAGGCGGCGGCAAAGAAGAAGGTCAAGAAGGCAGCCACGAAGGCAGCTACTAAGAAGCCCTCGCCGCGAACGTCAGGCAAACGCGCGACCAAGCGCCTGAGCCCCGCAACACCGCGGGCTGTGAAGGCACCAGTCTCCTCCAAGGGCGACGGCGATCTCAGCTTTAATCACGCCATGATCTATGTGAAGGACGTGGAACGGGGCGTGCGCTTCTACCGCGACATGATGGGCTTCAGACTCATCGAAGACTTCCAATATGAAGGCAAGCCGGTGTATGCACGGCTGCGTGCTCCGGGCGGCGATGGCACCATTGCCCTGCATATGGCTGGCCCAGGTACTTCACTGGCCAGTGATGGCGTGCGCCTTTACTTCGAAGTTCGCGAGCTCGACGAGTTCTGCCGCAAACTCCAGCGCAAAGGCTTCTACATAACGCAGTTGCCGCGCCTGATGCCTTGGGGGTGGAGGCATGCTTATCTCAACGACCCCGACGGTCACGAGATAAGCTTGTATTGGGCGGGCGAAAAACGCATGGAGAAGACCGTAATGCAGGCCGCGAAGAATGCTCTTCGCAGCTGACCGGGAAGCCGCAAACACTCCAACCTGTCGTG
>CAWCBG010000005.1:0-71000 GCA_963793845.1 uncultured Acidobacteriaceae bacterium | reverse complement strand
GTGCCGAGCTGACGAAGGCGAGTGGGTGAGACGTGACGGATGCGAGGCAGGCGATTTGCGGCGGATTGGGAAGTTATTCCGGGGTGGAGAGTAGGCGCCGCTGCGCGGCGGGAGAATTTCGACACTCCACCCCTAATAGGGAACTGTCCAGATACTTCCGTATCTCACGAGTTACCCAAGCGAATCAACAACTTGCGGATGGCCGGTATCTGCTCAGATACCGCTCTTTGAACGATAAGAATACCTATGGCAGACGCGAAGGACGTGCCTTCAGTGGGACATCAAAAACTGAAAGGGCGGGCAAAGCGCACCCAAAACGTAAGTACAAGACTCACGAAACTCGAAGAGAACCAGCTACTGGCTGCGTCGGCAGCTGAAGGCAAAACGCTTAGTGAATGGGCGCGCGACGTGCTTCTCCAACGCGCTCGCGGGAGCACGCCTTTAGGCAGCGATGAACAAGTCTTGTTGACGGAGATCGTTGGCGTTGAACTGTTTCTAATGAACGTACTCGCGCCGTTGTCGCGCGGGGAACACCTCACGCCGGAGCAGTACCAAAACCTCATTAAAACCGTACGCAGCTCGAAGAAACAAGCGGCCAAACAGATCGTTGCGAAGCGCCTGAGCACGGAGGAACCCTAGCCGTTTTACAAATGCCAGGGATCAGTTCAGCGCCGGTTTCGCTACTGGAAAAAGGACCGGAACCCACTGTTACTACTGTTGCTGATGATGAACGGAGCGCTTCGTCTTGATCTTCTGATCTTCTCGCCGAGTCGTTACTGTCACGTGACCCTAGCCGCAATGGGCGTGTGTCCGTCACCCATGAACTCGATCAAGTCAAGGTATGTAAACCGGTTGGTAAGCTGGCTTCCGCAAGGCAGTGGGCGCAAGCATTTCCGTGATTGTCGAATTTCCTTTCCATAAACGAGCCCCCTTCATGCGGCGTTATAAGGGACAGGGAGGAACCCGTCAAGGTTCCCCTTGGGCTTGCTGTGCGCTCAACCTTGACTGAACCCTCCCTGTCTGGGGAATCCGGTCGAAGGTGAACGCGATTCCGCTCTGAAGCCGAACACGATTCCGTTGTGATTCCGAACAGCATTCCGGTCTGAAGGTGAACGCCGATTCCGGTGGGAAGGCGAACAGTTTTTGTCGCCTAGCGGAATGGCGTTCGGCTTGGAGCGGAATGTTTTCCACAGACGAGCAGCAGGAGGTGCAGCGACGCTGGACAATCACCCGGCATTGAAACTCCATCAATGAAGGAGGTCAGGGTGCCGGCCAGGAGAAAGTCCATGCGGAAAGTCAAAGAAGTCCTGCGGTTGAGGTTCGAGTTGGGGTTGGGACAGCGCCAGATCGCACGCAGTTGCGGAATGGGGTTGGGCACGGTCCACGAGTATCTGGAACGGGCAGTAGCAGCAGGGATCGAGTGGCCGTTGCCGGAGGGCTTGGGCGAAGAAGAACTGGAAGCCAAGCTGTTTGGCAACCAGCCCGTGCAGGCCGCAGCGATGCGACAACGGTCGCAACCGGACTGGAAAGCGATTCACCAGCAACTCCAGCAGCATCGGCATCTGACCCTGCAGTTGGTGTGGGAAGAATACCGGCAAGCGCACCCCGAGGGGTATCGCTACAGTTGGCTTTGCGAGCGCTATCAGCACTGGCGGCGGCACCTGGATGTAGTGTTGCGCCAGGAACACAAGGCCGGGGAGAAGATGTTCGTGGACTGGGCGGGGGCAACGATTCCTGTCTATGACGTCACGACCGGGCAAGCCTGGCCGGCATCGCTGTTTGTTTCCGTGCTGGGCGCCAGTTCCTACACCTACGCAGAAGCAACTCGCGATCAGCAACTGGAAGCCTGGATTCAGGCGCACATCCACGGGCTGGAGTTCTTCGGCGGAGCACCGACTCTGGCGGTGCCCGATAACACTAAGACGGCCGTTACCCGCGCCTGCCGTTACGATCCAGACCTGAATCCCACCTATCGCGAGTTCGCGGTGCACTACGGGATGGGAGTTGTGCCCGCACGTCCGTACAAACCACGGGATAAGGCCAAGGCCGAGAGCGGAGTGCAAGTATGCGAACGCTGGATCGTGGCGGCGCTGCGGAACCGGAAGTTCTTTAGTCTGCCAGAACTCAACCAGGCGATCCGCGAGCTGCTGGCGCGACTGAATGAGCGTCCTTTTCGCAAACGGGACGGATCGCGGTCGAGTCTGTTTCACAGCCTGGAGAAACCGGTTCTGGCAGCATTACCAGCCGAGCGCTTCGACATGAGCCAGTGGTCGCGGGCTACGGTCAACATCGATTACCACATCCCCTTCGATGGGAACTTTTACAGTGTGCCATACACTCTGGTGCAGCAGGTCGTGGAAGTTCGCTCCACGCCGACTACGGTGGAGATCTTTCATAAAGGCAACCGGATCGCCTCCCACCTTCGCGGTCGCCGGCGCGGTCAAGCCATCACTCAGAACGAGCACCGCCCCAAGAGTCATCAAGCCCATCTGGAATGGCCTCCATCACGGATGGTGAACTGGGCACACAGCATCGGTCCCCATACGGCCCAGTTGTTCGAGCGAATCCTGAACGAGAAGCCGCACCCGGAGATGGGCTACCGCTCCTGTCTCGGCATCATTCGCCTGGCCCAGCAGTACTCCCGGCAACGCATGGAAGCCGCGGCGGAACGGGCACTCCTCGCCCAAGCTTGTCGCTATCAGAGCGTGAAGTCGATCTTGAAGAACTCGCTCGACGCGGTTCCCTTATCTCCACCACAACCCGGCTCCGCGCCCCTGACCCATGACAATGTCCGCGGCGCCGAGTACTTCGACCAAGGGGGACAGACCTCATGTTGAACCAACCGATGATGGAAAAACTGCTGGCCATGCGGCTGCAGGGCATGGTCGAGCCCCTGAAGACGCAGGAGCAAGATCGAGCGATCAACGAACTGAGTTTCCTCGAACGACTCGGGCTGCTGGTCGATCAACAATGGAGTTGGCGCGAGAATCAGGCGCTGGCACGAAGGCTGAAAGCGGCCAAGCTGCGAGGACCGGCCGGTGTGGAGGACATCGACTATCGCACAGCGCGTGGCTTGGACAAGACGGTAGTGCGTGCTCTGGCAAAAGACTCGTCCTGGGTCCGCAACCACGAAAACATTTTCGTGTTGGGTCCGACCGGCGTGGGCAAGAGCTTTATCGCATCGGCCCTGGCACAGAAAGCCTGCCGCGACGGCTACTCTGCTTTCTATTTGCGGGCCGCCGCCTTACTGCGCGAACTGGCCCTGGCACGGGCCGATGGAAGCTTGCGTCACTTCCTGGCTCGACTGGGCCGTATCGATGTTCTGGTCATTGATGACTGGGCCATGGCGCCGCTGAATGAAAACGAGCGCCGCGAAGTCTGGGAGATCTGCGAAGATCGCTACCAGACTCGTTCCACCATCCTCACTTCCCAGTTGCCAATCTCGCGCTGGCACGAGCAAATCGGCGATCCCACCATCGCTGACGGCATCCTCGACCGTCTGGTGCACAACGCTCATCGCATCGAGATGCGCGGAGAGTCCATGCGGAAAAAACGCAATCCGCCACAGGACGAGAAGAAGGAATGAACCAAAGTCAACATCTTTGAGTGCGAGTTGGCGATTTCCAACAGTTATCTAGCATCCACCGCAACGGGACGAAGAAACCTCGATTCGTCAGGATTTAGCGGGTCGTAAGCCACAATCACTCTTTCACCCTCGGAATACTTTGCTGTCGGGCCGTCTGATTTAACTAGCGCGTCCCCGCCAAACGTCTGGTTGCCAACCTGGAATGCATAGCTGACGACCACTCCGTCATCTGACGAAGCAGTAGAAACAATGCGGCCTTGCGCTGTGGGCCAGTCGACCAACAGCTTAGTCAAGTGGTATGCGAAGTTGGGCCAACAAAGAAACCCAAGGCCGATGAATCCTGTAATAATCCGCATGAAACCCGTGGGGAGCGATACGGCCAGCAAGTAACCGATAGCAACAACAGCCCATCGCACCGTCTTCGCGGTCGGGCTCAGCTTATAGTCCCATTCCGCTTTGTACCTGACCGCCCAGACGGCGAACCATATGCTCATCGACTTCCCGAACAGGTAACTTGCATGAGAGATCGCGGCGTTCAAGGGCATACGCAAACATCATGCCGCGAACGAGCAGCTTTTGAAAAGCCCTTCCTCTGCGCCCGTAGCAAATAGCTGGCGAGAACAGGGTCAGCATGACGGTTTGCCGTCACAATCAAGGATGAAAATGGGATCGTAAGTGGGGCAGAACGTTGGTGCTGCTGCCAACTGAGCTTGGAGTCTTGGCATTAGTGCGGTAGTTGGAGCCTGTAGAACAGGTTGAGCGGGGCGCCGTAGGAACAATCAAGTGTCGCCTCCTGCAGGAGAGCGCGAAAGGGAGAATCTTAGAGCACTGGCGTCTTTGGCAGCAGCCAAGGAGAGCTGCCATGAAGGTACATCGCAACTGTTGCGGACTGAATGTTCATAAGCAAACGATCGCGGCCTGTTTGATCCGCGAAGACATCACCGGAAGCGCTCGCAAAGAGAAACGAATATTCGGCACCATGACCCAGCACCTGCGGGAGTTGGCGCAATGGTTGGTAGAGGCCAAGGTGAGCGCGGTAGCGATGGAAGCCACCGGGGTTTACTGGGTGCCGGTGTGGAATGTTCTGGAGGGCGAAGGGCTGCAACTGGTGCTGATCAATCCAGAACACTATAAAGCGGTGCGCGGCAAGAAGACCGATCTGAAAGACGGAGAGCGGATTGCGGAACTGCTGCAGGATGGGCGGCTAAAAGGCAGCTATGTCCCACCTGCGGAACTTCGGCTGTTACGAGACCTGACCCGTTACCGGATCAAACTAGTCGAGCACCAGTGCTCGATTGCGTGTCGCATTCAGAAGCTGTTGGAACAATGCAACATCAAACTCGGCTCGGTGGCCAGCAACGTTCTGGGTGTGAGTGGCACCGCCATGTTGCATGCCCTGGCGCAAGGAGAGTCGAATCCGGAACGCTTGGCCGACATGGCCAAGATGCAACTGCGCAAGAAGCTGCCAGCGTTGCGACTGGCGTTGGACGGCTATCTGCTACCGCACCAACGCTTCCTGTTGGGCGAGATGCTGGACGAGTTGAGCTACAGCCAGAACAAGATTGCACGACTGGAAGCCGAGATCGAGTTGCAGATGCAGCCTTTCCAGAAAGCACTGCAGGCTTGGATGAGGATGCCTGGCATCAAGCACCGGGTGGCGTGGACGCTGGTGGCTGAGATCGGCCCCAACGTGCAAGCGTTCCCATCGGCAGCGCATCTGGCGAGTTGGGTCGGAGTTTGCCCAGGCAATCACGAGAGTGCCGGGAAACGTCAGAGTGGAAAGAGCCGTAAGGGTAACCGCTGGGCTCGGCACGCTCTTTGCGAGGCTGCTTGGGCTGCGTCAAAAACCAAGAACACTTATCTTGCGGCGCAGTTCCGTCGTTTGGCCGCTGCACGCGGAATGAAGCGGGCCGTCATTGCCGTGGCACATACCATTCTCAACACTGGCTATCACCTGCTGCATCGTGGGACCGCATACCAAGATCTCGATCCCAACTACTTCGACCAACGCCACAAGCTTCGCACCACCAAGCGACTGGTGAAGAGACTGGAGGCTCTCGGACACAAAGTTGTACTCGAATCGACGCTGTCTTCAGCCTCTAACGACGGAGAAGCTTGAAACGTTGTCGAGCAGGACATTTTCAAGGGAGGCCAACTCGCACCCAATCCGTCCAGGACAGATTTATCAGCGAAACCCACTCGTCTCTTCTACAACGAGGAAGCAGGGGCAAAGGGGCTGCCGCCCCTTTCCCCTGCACCCCCAATCCCCGCCGAGCCGCCTCCGCTTCGCTTCGGACAATCTCGCTTGACGATTCCGAACACTTGCGCCACAATCACCGTGTCAGCGTCGCTTCGCTCCGACTGCTGTTCACCTTCGCTCCGGAATGCCGTTCGGCTTCCCTCCGGAATCGATGTTCACCTTCACCGGAATACCCACCTGTCCCTTCCCGCACCTCCTCAGCTATGAAGGGTGCTCTCAGAAAAAGAAATTTGACTTACCTTGAGAGCCCTTTACGGTACGAATAGATCAAACGATTCGCGCATCCAGAAACTGCCAATTCGATCGCGAGGGGAAGCCCGCGACAATCTCTCGTGCCTTACGGTCCATATAACCAGCAGGAATAACGGCGGTCCGAAAAGTGATTGGACAAAGCGAATGAGAGGACTCAAAGTGATTAATATTTCCTGGAGTCCACTGGCTCCAAGAGAACCGAGGAAAGCGTACGGGCGGCCTGTCGCGAAAAAATAACCATCGGCGACGACACCGCATTGCCAACGTCATGGATCATCTGCAATGCACTGAAGTTTTCCTCCGGAATTTCCATGCCAGGAGTATGCCCGTGAGCGCTCACATAGTGCTGAGACAACCAGCCGAATTCCAAGTCTCCGAACCGTACGTTAAAGCAGAGGTCGCTGCGCGGTTCTTGAATCTGAGCCGCAAACACGTTTTGCGACTTGCACGAGAAAACGTGCTTCCGTCTCATAACGTCAGCCGTGAGAATGGGCGAAGGCAGCACAAGCGGTTCTTGATTTCCGAGCTAGACGTCTGGATGCGTTCTCAGATAAATTCAGTGTGCCATCCGTCCTGCCGATAAGGAAGGAGCTTGCCTTTGAAGCGGAAACGGTACCAAGCCGGTTCTTTGCACCGGAAGAAGAGAACAAGGGGTTCCGACGTGTGGGTTTTGCGCTATCGGGAGTCACAGGTAGGTGGCCGCGCGGCGCATCGCAGCATCATTGTTGGAACCGTGGACCAATACTCGACGAAGGCCAAGGCGCAGAAAGCAGCCGAGGCACTCCGCCTCTCCCTTAACAATGATTACGTCCCGACCAGCCGTACCACGGTTGGAACGCTCGTAGACCGCTACATCCTCGAAGCCATGCCCGAGCGGTACTCCACCAGCCAGAGCTACAAGTCTTACCTCAACGGTCATATCAGACCGCAATGGGGCGAGCATGACTTGGTAGCTCTGGGCCAGAATCCGTTCCAGGTAGAAAAATGGCTCAGGGACTTGCCCAACGCACCGAAGACGAAGGCTCATATCAAGGGGATCATGCACCGCCTGTACGAGTATGCGATGAAGTGGCGCATGATGGCGATTCAACGAAATCCGATGGAGCTGGTCGAAGTGAAGGGCGCTTCAAAGAGAATGCGCAAGCCGAAGGTTTTGACGGTAGAGCAGTATCTTTTGTTGCTGCCGTTGATCCCCGAGCCATATCGCACGATGGTCGTTATCGCGCAGTGTCTTGGTCTCAGGGTCAGCGAGATTCTTGGCCTGCAATGGCGCGACATCGACTTTGAGTCCCTCATTCTCCGAGCACAGAGGGGCGTCGTTCAAGGGCGAGTAAATCGCGTCAAGAGTGAGTACTCCGAAGATGAAGTGCCGCTCGATCCGGCTGTTGCCGAAACACTACGGCGTTGGAGGGAAAGCTGCCCCGCTACCGCCGAAGGTTGGCTGTTCCCGAACCCGACGACAGAAAAGCCGTACCACGCCAGCGAAATTTGCAAGAACTACATCCGCACCGCTGGCGAAAAACTGGGGATTGGGAAAATCGGTTGGCATACCTTTCGCCACACGTATCGCACACTGCTCGACGAAACTGGTGCGCCTATGAAGGTGCAGCAGGAGTTGATGCGGCACGCCAACATTCAGACCACAATGAACGTGTACGGATCTGCCATGCTGGAGAGCAAGAGAACGGCGAACAGCAAGATAGTGCGGATGGTTCTTGTTTCTTCGACTCTGAAGGGGAAAGAGAAAGGCCGCTCGCCAGCGGCCTCTTAATGTTCCCTATTGTTCCCCCGTCGTTTGGGGTCTTTCCTCGTAACCTGTTGAAACTTTTGGTTGCGGGGGCTGGATTTGAACCAGCGACCTTTGGGTTATGAGCCCAACGAGCTACCAGACTGCTCCACCCCGCATTTCGATAATACTGTCTCGTGAACATCCGGTCAAACCACCGCGAGTGGCACGTTGCCTTGGATTTCCAACATAGCCCGCGAACCCACCGCGCGAAACTCATTCCTCTGACGCCGAGCGATGGCGATTGACGCTGGGATGCTACCCTGTCTGCATGGCAGAGAATCCTCGCGACCAAAAGCCGGAGAGTGCATCCGTGGTCTGGGCTCGTTATTCGCAGATCGCGTTCATCCTTCCGGCTGCGGTGGTCGTCGGCCTGTTGGCTGGTAAGTTGCTGGACTACTGGCTGCACACCAAATGGCTTTACATGGCGGGCATTCTGGTCGGAGCCATTGCCGGATTTGTGGACCTCATTCGCACCGTAACTCGAAACCAGAATTGACGCCGAACTATCCCCGATTTCCATCCGCGAGAAAGCTGTCGCAGTGACCTCCCCTCTCGTGCTAAGTTGTCCTTTCCCACTTTGGGACATCAACTGCCGTTTTCTCCGAGCGGGGCATTGTGCCTTGGCCAGCGGTGAGTCAGCATTGTCTATGGCGAACTCTGCCAATTGAGGAGTACAGCCGTGAGCCGCATTCTTTTTCGACTGATCATCTTGTCCTACCTGTTTCTTACCTCTGTTGTGCTGTTGGCGCAGGGTATTCGCAGCGACTATCTCGATCTCTCCGTTCCCGGACAATGGGAATCTGCCAGCAATTTCAGCAACGCGGTTGTGGGCGCGGAACTTTATTACGACACCAAGACCGGTTCCCTGGTTCAGATTCGGGCATTGCCGAATATGGAGAAGGTGCCGGAGATTTCCAAGTACTTCCAGCAGACCGCTCGCACGCCGAGTTCCGATCCCTCGCAGGTACTGTCCGCGGTAGCATTTCCGCTGCCTGACTCGTACGCGGCGCGCGCCGCCAGGGATGTCGCTAACGGCGTTAAGCCACCGCGCATGTGGGAGATGAAGGAAGGCGATGGCAACCCGACATGGTTCTACACCGCGCAACTCTTCGGGCAGTACAACGTTAAGTCGGTCCATGGTGGCTCGGAGGTCGAGGAGCAGTATCTTCCCGTGAGCGTCGTCCGCGCCGAGCATAAGTCGGTAGCGGGGGGCGAGGCTCTCGTGTTGGAAGTGGAAACCGACAAACCGGCCAACGAGCAGGCATTGAAGCGCTTCCACATGCCGGCGGGCATGAAGGACCAGCGGCTGCGCTTTGTCTGGGTGCAATACTCTCCGGGAGGCATCGCGTCGGGGCAGGGTGTGTTGTCGGTGGTGGCCGCAAGCGCCGCCAACTCCGGCCTGACCTCCGACGAACTTCTGGGCGAGATCACGTCCGCCAAGCTGAAGCCGATGGAATAGCATCGTCGTCGTCGAACTGCGGTAGATTGGTTGGTTAGCGATTCCATGACGAGTCCCGAACCACCTCTGTCCGCGGCCGGCCGCTTCTATGACGGCGCGCTGGAGCGCATTCGCAAGTTCCTGCTGGCGGTTTCTGCCGTGGGACTGGTGTTGTGTCTGGCGTTGTTCCGCTGGCCCGAAGCCATCGGATTTGCGCTGGGCGCGATCATCTCCTATGTGAATCATCGCTGGCTTGCCGGAATGGTGAACGCGCTGGGCGAGCGCATTGCCACCGGCCAAAGCAGCGAGCGTGGCCGCGTTCTGGTCTTCCGCGCCACGCTGCGATACGTCTTCATCGCTATGGGAGCCTATGTTATATTTAAGAGTTATCCTGCAGCCTTGTACGGCTTTCTGGGCGGTATCTGTCTTCCGATTCTGGCTGTAGGGTGCGAAGTAGCGGTGGAGCTGTTTACCGCTCTTCGGCGCGGACTCTGATCTCCCTAATTCATGGCGGCATAAGCGCCGGCGCAATCCGGTGATATGCCGAAAGACTGTTAATACGTAGAAACTTATTCCCACGAGCTTAGCCTTCATGCCTGAGCAACTCTGGATAACGGCCCTTCTGAACAAGTACTTTGCCGGCATGGTGAACGCCATATTGGGCGTATTTCACCTGCACTCGGCGTATCCCAAAGCTCCCATTCCCAACTATGTGGCGATGGAGTTGCTGGTCTTCGTACTTCTGATTCTGCTGTTCGCGGTGGTGCGCAGCCGTCTTTCGGTGGACAATCCCAAAGGCCTGCAGCACGTGATGGAGAGCATCGACTCGTTCGTCGCGCAGCAGGGTCACGAGGTGATCGGACACGGCTATCAGCGCTATACCAGTTACCTGGCCACACTCGGAATCTTTATCCTGGTTTGCAACCTGATTGGTTTGATTCCCGGATTCGAGACGCCTACAGGGGTTCCCTCGGTGCCGTTGGGCCTTGCGCTGGTCACCTGGTTCTACTATCACCTGCAAGGTATCCGCGAGAACAGATTTTCTTACGTGAAGAACTTCCTTGGCCCCGAACCATGGCTGGCGCCGCTCTTGTTTCCGATTGAGGTGTTCAGTCACCTGGCTCGAATCATGTCGCTCACCATCCGTTTGTTTGCCAACATGTTTGCGAGCGATATGGTAATCCTGGTGTTCTTCTCGCTGATACCGATTGCTATTCCGGTGCCTTTCATGCTCCTGCACGCTGGCGTCTCGGTCATCCAGACGTATATCTTTGTGCTGTTGGCGACCGTGTACATCGGCGAAGCGGTGGCGCACGAACACTGAAGAAGCAACAGGCAACGAGCAATGAGCAGCTATTTTGCGGGTCGAACCTGGATGACGGATTTCGTTGTGATACATGGTTTCGGGCATAGGAGTTGCTTTCACGAATTGCTAGTTGCTAGTCGCTGAAAAAAGTTTGCTGCCAGTGTGAGGGCGCCAGCACGGTGAGCGTCAACCACCTCCTGACAGCGATTCATAAGGAGAAGACAATGCGGAAAGTAATGCTCGTATTTTTCTCGCTGCTGGCCATCATGATGATGACCATGCCGGCGTATGCGCAGGGCGGCACTGCCGCCGCTCCAGCGACCAATTGGATCGCCATTACCTCGGGCTTTGCTATTGCTATCGCCGCGGGGTTGGGCGCTCTTGGACAGGGCCGCGTCGGCGGCGCAGCCTGCGAGGCCATGGCCCGAAACCCTGCCGCACGACCGGCCATTCAGCTCGCGCTGATTCTCGGTCTGGCTTTCATCGAGTCGTTGGTGCTGTTCACCCTGGTGATCATCTTCGCCAAGGTCGTCTAGCTCTCGATCAAAACCCTTCTCACAGGCCCCGTCCGCGGACGGGGCTTCGTTTTGGCCGCTGCGCAAGTTCATAAGTTGCCCGCCGCTCGTCACGCGCGTAACCGCTCTCCGCTCCTTCCCGTCTCTCAGCCAGCTTGTGTCTGCTGGTCTTGCGTCAGGGCATCGATCTCTGCGCTTTGCGACGGCTTCTTCAGGCCGAACAGCAGTGACTGCCGTCGCGCCGGTTTTCCAAAAACCGTCACGGTGTCGTTGCCCTTTGCCAGCCGTTGCGCCAGTTGCTCCCGGTGACGCGCCTCCATGCGGTGGATGTACGCCCACGCCACCCGCAATTCCTTTCTCAACACTTCCGGATCGCTGACATCGGAGTAAGGCTCCGGTTCGTCATCATCGGGAGGATCGCCCGCCATGGTCAAGGTGATGCGCGCCTCGGCCATGTCCTCGGCGGTGTAGGCCCCGACATAGGGACGCTCGTCCTCGTCCTGGCCGGCCTCGTCTTCTGCCTCCTCCTCCTGGCTCGGCGTCGGCCGCGCTCATGGCGAGAGCGGATTCCGCGATCCCGTAGTCCTCTTCCAGCGAAGGGTACTCGTCGCAGACGGTGTCGCGTTCCTCGACCGCCTCGAAGCTGGTGTAATGCAGATTGGTGCTGGCGGTCTGCAACGCGTAGAGCACGAGGCCGGCGCGCTTGCTGTCAAGGCGTCCGTCGAGGATGGCCTGCGTTACCTGCATCAGCGCCACCTGAATGGCGTCGGCATTTTCCAGTGGCGGCAACTCGAGCGGCGCGCCCTGGTCGTGTTGCGTCGCCTTCTGGCGCTGCAGCTTGCGGCCCAGGCAGTTGAGATGGAAGAAGCAGAAGTCGCGTTCGCGCAGTGCGGGCGATTTGCAGAAGCTTCCGTTGGCTTTCACATGTTCACAAGTACGAGGTGTCATAAGTCCTGCTTTCCTGTAGTAGCTATGAGCTGTTAGCTGTCAGCCTTCAGCTGTCAGTCAATCCAAACTTGGTGCGTAGGCCAGTAAATGTTCGTCGGCATAGTAACGATGGCCCGGGTAGTCGTGATTTATTCATGCCGCCAAAATTCCTTTGTCTTGTCATCCCGAATGCGGCGTGAGCCGGTGAGGGATCTGCGGTTCCAGGCCGCTCCGCGGCCAGGAGTGGGTGAAACCCTTCTACCCGGGGCTTGCGCCCCGGGCTCACAGCGCACCGCCGCTGCGCGGCTGGAGTGTTCGCGCCATCACTCCGAGCGGTTGTTCTGACGACTGACAACTGGCCACTGACAACTGCTCCACCCCCCTCCCCCCGGTGCTCGCAAAATATTGAAAACACAGGGCCGCCAGAAAAAATTCCCGGCAAAATATTGAGCCCCAATGGGTTACAGGCAAAATATTCCAGAATAAGGAGTTAGCTTGATTTCTGGCCTGCCTCGCCTGCGTAGGCTGGTCCTCCAGGGCCGCATTGGGGAAGTCATTTTGAAAGGGCACGGCTTCAGCCGCTGCCGACAAGGGCCGCATTGGGGAAGCTGTTTTGAAAGGGCACGGCTTCAGCCGTGTCGACCGCGACTAACGCAGGATGGAACGAAAGGAAATACAGCGGCGAGGAAGCTACGGCGGACGTGGTCTGGTGCCACTTGGTCGTTCTTCTTTCCAGGGCGCGCACACGGCGCAACCTAAATACTTCTCCCAGACGGCAAACAAGATTGGCGCGATAACGCCCGCTCATCTGGCTACAAGAAGCGGGGATAGTCTAAGCAAAACATCCCCACATCGTAACTTCTCTTTAATTGTGAGAAATGCAAAGAGAAAATAGCAAGAACTATTTTCACAAAAATGCATTTTCGTTCCCAAAATGGGAATAGCGTTCTATCGCCAACCTATGCCGTCCCTACTGGGACTCGGCCTTCTATTAACCCGCCTACCCAGCGCTGAAGCGCTCGGCTAAGATATTTCGTCCCGCTGCGCGGGACTCGAGCCGAGCGAAGCAGGCAGCGGCGCTGCCCTAGGATCTTTCTCCGACGGACAACAAGCATCCCATTGCAGCTCACGCGGACTTGCTGCAGGCGTGCCGTCCCTGCCGGGACTCGGCCTTCTACTAACACGCTACCCAGGCTGAAACGCTGGGCTAAGGTAAGCCGTCCCTGCGGGACTCGTGCCGCCGCCACGCGGCTCGGAAAATCTTTGTTCGCTCTTCACCCGGGGCTCACGCCACCGGGCTCAAACCATCCCGCCGCGGCGCGACTGGATTGGCCGTGTTCCGCAGAGTCTGACGCGACGTCGCCCAATGCAACGACCGTGCCGTCCCGGCGGGACTGTCGCACTGCCGATATACCCTGCAGTCGCATGCCATAGTTGTTCTGACACCCCCTGCTTCAAAGGATGTGGCCTTTGAATTCCCCGTCACCTATCATCCCGCACGATGGAACTGGCCGTGGAAAACCTACCAGACTTACGCTGGAGACTTGCCCTCATTGCGGTTTAACTGAGTTCTTCTCCATCGCCGAGCTTCCCAAGGTGGAAGCCAACTGGCGGACACTCCACTTATTTCCTATTACTTCCCAGCAAAGAGATGGAGTTTGGGCTATGGCAGGGGCAGCGGCGGCGGAGTCCATATCGACAGCGGCGCGAGCGCAAAGCCCACTTCGGCGAGTTGGTGCAGATGGACGGCAGCTTTCATGACTGGCTGGAAGATCGGGAGGGGAGCAGCTGTCTGCTGCATATGGTGGATGACGCGACCTCGGCCATGCTGTGCCGCTTTACTGGGGAGGAGACGACGTGGGCGGCGGCCGATCTGCTGCGGGGCTGGATCGAGTTGTACGGGGTACCGCGGGCGCTGTACACCGATTGGAAGAACGTGTACGTGCGTGCAGCCACCGAACAAGAGATGCGCGAAGGCAAGATACCGCAAACCCAGTTCGGGCGGATGTGCTCCGAGTTGGGCATTCGTATCATCGCGGCCAGTTCGCCGCAGGCGAAGGGCCGGGTGGAGCGGGGGCACGGCACGCATCAGGACCGGCTAGTGAAGAAGCTGCGACTGAAAGGGGTTGCCGACTACGACAGCGCCAACCGCTACCTGGAAAATAATAGAATATCTATTATATAGATAGTTTTGCTCGACTCCAAAGTGGGTTTCAGGTACTCTGCCTCAACCTCCGGTGGATCGCGTGCCGGAAGGATGCGCCCGCTCGTACCTTTCACGCGATCAACTTCACAATCGAAAGGGAAGTGTAGCCATGGACCTCTGTGCTCTGGCCGAAGCAGAAGTGTCTCAGCGTTCGCGCGGCGGTTCTCGCCGACTGCGACCAATCAAGAACTTTGCGTTACTGCTGGCTTGCCTGCTGTTGTCCGCGGGAGCCATGCTGGCGCAGGCTCCCATCGTGCTGACGGCATCGGTCGACCTGACGGTGCAGCCGGCGCAGCTGACCATCACCGGAAGCAACTTTGGAGCGAGCGCTCCGACCGTTGTCTTCGACAACATTACCCTCACGCTCGTGAGCTGGACGGGCACGCAGATTGTTGCCGACCTGCCCGACGGCACCGAGCCCGGCTCGTACGTGTTTCGCGTGACCAACAACGACCAGGGAATTTTCGTCGGTCCGCAGACTACGGCGTTTTATGTGACGCTGGGGAATCAGGGACCGAAGGGCGATCCCGGCCCGCAGGGTCCGCAAGGCGACATCGGCCCGCAAGGTCCGAAGGGCGATACTGGCGCACAAGGTCCAAAGGGTGATACTGGCGCACAAGGTCCGAAGGGCGATACTGGCGCACAAGGTCCCAAGGGCGATACCGGAGCACAAGGACAGCAGGGCGCACAAGGGCCGCAAGGTCCTCAGGGGCCGCAGGGAGCACAAGGACCGCAGGGGCCACAGGGACCGGCGGGGAGTTCGCTGAATCCGCTGGCCATCGGCGAATTGCGCTGGTACGACGGTAACGCCATCCCTAACAACTTCGGAACGGGTAACGGCTCGATCGCTGCGGCTTTCGACGGCGCCAACGTATGGGTGCTCAACTCGACGGCCAAGACCGTCACCGCGCTGCGCGCCAACAATGGACAAAGCCTGGGGTCGTTCACCGTCGGCTCCAGCAACAGCGGGTGCAACAGCATCGTGTATGACGGATTCCATGTGTGGATCTCATGCACAGGTAACAAGGTGATGGTGAAGATGAGCACGCAGGACGGGAGCATCTCGACGTCGGGTATATTTCATCTAGCGCCCGGCGCGCTGGCCTTCGACGGCGCCAATCTCTGGGCTACCAGTCAGGCGACCGGCCAGGTGATGAAGATTCGCGCCAGTGACATGGTCAACACCAACAACTACAACGTGGGCAACCTTCCCGACGCGGTCGCCTTCGATGGGGCCAACGTCTGGGTGGCGAACTTCAATGACAACACTGTCACCAAGCTGGCTGCCAACGACGGCACGGTGCTGGGCACGTTCCCCGTGGGCTCGGGCCCGTCGGGCCTGGCGTTCGACGGCGCCAATATGTGGGTGGTGAACTCAAGCAGCGCCAACGTAATGAAGCTGGCAAGCGATGGCACGCTGCTGGGAACCTTTGCCGCCGGGACGGGAGCTTCGAAGGCGGTTTTCGATGGAACGAATATCTGGGTCTCCAACGGAACGGCGGGCACGGTGAGCAAGTTTCGTGCCAGTGACGGCGCGAACCTGGGAACCTTCACCGCTGGAACCCGGCCCGCCGGCATGACCTTCGACGGAGCCAACGTCTGGGTGGCGAATAATGGAAGCGCGTCGGCCACCAAGCTGTGAGGCGGTCGCGGGGTTGGAACGTCAGGCGTGGGCCGCGAAGAGGGCTGCATCTCGGGCGGGAGGGGCGTGCCGCCCCTCCCGGGACGGGTGCAATCTCCAAGTTGCTGTAATCGCCTTGAAAGGGAGCGGCTTCAGCGGGTGCCGTAGGTCTGCTCTAAATCGCCAGGTCGCGGCAGTCACGAAGTAGGTCTGATTGTTTTGCGTCGCGTGCTCACGTGCAGGTTTCAACGTAAACCTCAGGGGCTAAAGCCCCAGTTCTCATAGGCAGCTTTTGCGGCACAGCTAAAGCTGTGCCCTTTCAAAGCGGGTGCCCTTTCAAAGATTTTCACCCGGGGCTTTCGCCCCGGGCTCAAACCATTCCGCCGCTGCGCAACCGGATCGGCCGTACTGCGCGGAATTCTCCCAACCCCGATACGTTTACCCATCTGTTGGGAGTTCGCTATTCGTGCAGCTATGTCTACTTGATCAGGTCGTGCGCGCTCTGGATGGCCTGCTCCAGCACGCGGCCAGGCAGCACGCCTAGATAAATCGTGGCGGCGACGCTGATAGCGAGGCCGATGCCGAGAGTGGCGGGGATGCGGGCGACGGCGGCGTCGGTGCGCTCATCGCGCATGTACATGTAGACGATGACGCGCAGGTAGTAATACGCGGCGATGGCACTGTTGATGACGCCGATGATCGTGAGCCAGACCAGGTTCGACTGCAGCGCGGCGGAGAAGACGTAAAACTTGGCGAAGAATCCGCCGGTGATGGGGATGCCGATCAGCGAGATCAGGAAAATCGTGAGGATGGCGGCCAGCAACGGCGAGCGGCGGCCGAGTCCGGCGTAATCGTCGAGGGTGACATACTTCTCGCCCGCCGAGGCGAAGTGGCCGACGACGCAGAAGGCTCCGACATTCATTGCCGCATAGGCCGCCGTATAGAAGATGGCGGCGGAGATGCCAATCGATTTGCCGGCGGTGTCGGCGGCTCCGGCGGCGGCGAAGGCGACCAGCAGATATCCGGCATGCGCGATCGACGAGTAGGCCAGCAGGCGCTTGACGTTCTGCTGCACCAGCGCGCCGATGTTGCCGATAGTCATGGAGAGCACGGCCGAGAGCCACACCATCCAGAACCAGCCGGGGGCGTTCATGGCAAACAGCACGCGCAGCAGTACGGCGAAGGCGGCAGCCTTGGGGCCGGTCGACATCAGCGCGACTACTGGCGCGGGCGAGCCTTCGTAGACGTCGGGCGTCCACACGTGGAACGGCGCCGACGCCACCTTGAAGCCGAGGCCGACGAACATCAGTCCGACGGCGAGATACGCCAGCAGGGAAGGCTGCTCGCCCAGGTGCTTTGCGATGCCGTAGACGTTGGTGGTGCCGGTCGCGCCGAACATCAGCGCCACGCCGTAGAGAAAGAACGCGGTGGCGAACGAGCCCAGCAGGAAGTACTTCAGCGAGGACTCGGCGCTCTCGGCGGCGCGGCGGCGGAAGCCGGCGAGAATGTAGGTGGAGATGGACGAAATTTCCAGCGCGATGAAGATCAGCACCAGCTCAACCGCCGACGACATCAGCATCATGCCGACGGTGCCGAACAGGATGAGTCCGTAATACTCGCCGGCGCGCATCTTCTGCACTTCCAGGTATTCGAAGGAGGCGAGCACCACCACCAGCGCGATCAGCAGCACCACGACATGAAAGAAGACACTGAAGGTGTCGACGGAAACCATGTCGTAAAAGGCCGAGCCGTAGTAGCCGGTCTGGTACCAGGTTGCCGCCAGTGCCGCGAGGATGCCGGCCAGGCCGATCAGGCCCAGCGGCTTCTTGGAACCTTGTTCGGGAAGAACCGGATCCACCAGCATGCCGATGAGGCCGAAGACGCTCAGCACCACCTCGGGAAGGATCCGGATGTACCATTCGCTCGGAATCATCGTCCGATCACCTCCGCCGTTTTCACCGCCGCTCGGGTGCTGTTTGCGGCAGAGGGATTTGAGGCAATATAGGGGTCGCCTTCGGCAAGCTCAGGCCAGGCTTTCGAGTGCGTTCGGCTTCGCCTCTCTCCGCTCAGGATGACAGCAGAAGGGGGGCTGCCCGATAGCGGCCTATCGTTCTGCGGACTCAAAGTGATGGGGATGCTATAGGGGTCCTTCGACTGCGTTCGGTCACCCTGTGACCTCACTCCGCTCAGGATGACAGAGGGAGGAGCGGACGCCTGAACTCCTGCCGAGAACTGCTTCAACGCCGAGGCCACGGAAGGATCAATGGAGTGCAGCCACAGCATGGGAGCGACGCCCATGACCAGGGCGGCGACAGCCAGCGGCCACATCGATATCTGCTCGCGAGCATCGAGGTCGCGCAGCGTAGCATTCTTCGGGTTCGTGACGTTGCCGTAGAACACGCGCTGATACATCCACAGCAGGTAGCACGCGCTCCAGATCACGCCGGTGGCGGCGATGATGCCGTAAAGCTGTTTGGCCTGGAAGGCTCCACTGAGGATGAGGAACTCGCCGACGAAGCCGTTCAGCAGCGGCAGTCCGACGGACGACAGCATGATGAACATGAAGAAGGTCGCGTAAATGGGCATCGGGGTCGCGAGGCCGCCGTATTCGCTGAGATCGTAGGTGTGGCGGCGATCGTAGATCATGCCCAGCAGCATGAAGAGCGCTCCAGTGGAGACGCCGTGATTCAGCATCTGGTAAACCGCGCCGTCCACCCCCAGTTGCGTAAAGCTGAAGATGCCGAGCACCACGAAGCCCAGGTGACTGACCGAGGTGTAGGCCACCAGGCGCTTGATGTTGGGCTGAATCATCGCCACCAGCGCGCCGTAGACGATGCCGATGATGGCGAGCGTGATGATCCAGGGAGCGTTGCGCCGCGCCTGCTCGGGAAAGAGTCCGACGTTAAAGCGCAGCAGACCGTAGGTGCCCATCTTCAGCAGCACGCCGGCCAGCAGGACCGAGCCCGCGGTCGGAGCTTCCACGTGCGCGTCAGGCAGCCAGGTGTGCAGCGGGAAGAGCGGTACCTTCACGGCGAAGGCGACGAAGAATCCCAGGAAGAGCCACTGCGCCGCCGAGGCGAATCTCGTGATGTCTCCAGCTTGAATGTGCTGCTGGATAGTGACGAAGTCGAAGCTGCCGGTGTTGGCGTAGAGCCACAGGATCGCGGCCAGCATGAACACCGAGGCGATCATGGTGTACAGGAAAAACTTGATGGCGGCATAAATCTTGCGGCCATGCCCGTACATGCCGATGATGAGAGCCATCGGGATCAGCGTGGCTTCCCAGAAGAAGTAGAAGAGGAACAGGTCGAGGGCCACAAAGACGCCGAGCATGGCGGTCTCGAGCACCAGCATGAGGATGAAGAATTCCTTCACCCGGTCGTTAATCGACTTCCACGAGATCAGCACGCACAGCGGCATGAGGAAGGTGGTGAGGACGATCAGCCACATCGAGATGCCATCCACGCCGAGGTGGTAGTGGATATTGGGGTGCGCGATCCAGGGGACGTTCTGCTCGAACTGGAAGCCGCCCTGCCCGCGCACGTAATACCAGGGCAGGTGCAGCGAGGCCAGCAGCGTGACCAGCGAAATGCCCAACGCGAAGTAGCGGATGTCGCGATGGCGGCGGGGCAGAAGCGCCAGCAGGATCGCGCCCAGCAACGGCAGGAAAACGATGATCGAGATGATGTGGTTGTCGATATAGCTCATCGCACACCTCGCCACACCATGAAGGCGATTACAACCGCCGCGCCGACGGCCACCCATCCGGCGTAAGAGCGAATGTTGCCCGACTGCATCTGGCGCATCTCGTTGGAAACTTGGTTCGCGCCCGCCGCAGCGTCGTCCACGCCGCGATCAATCAGGCCAACGTCGATGCCCTTCCAGAAGATATTGGTGGAAGCCGCGATGATAGGCTTGACGACCACCGCCCCGTAGAGCTCGTCGATGCGGTACTTGTCCAGCACCAGGTTGTAGAGGCCACCGGCGCTCGCGGCGAGCTTCGCCGGCAGATCCTTACGTTTGAAGTAGAGATACCAGGCGATCAGGAAGCCGAGAGCTGCTGCGGCAACCGAGATCGCGCTGAACATCAGCTCGGTGCTTGCCGCTTCGTGCGCAGCGCCTTCGGCCGGTATAGCTGCGGCAGGAGCAGCAGCTTCAAACACCGGCGCCAGGAAATGCTCGAAGTGGTTGGAGCCGCCCATGGCTTCGGGAACGCCGACCCATCCACCGACTACGCAGAGCGCGGCCAAGATCAGCAGCGGAATGACCATCACCCAAGGGCTCTCATGGGGAGCGCCGTGGCCTTCGCCATGACCGCCGTGAGCGTCATGAGCGGCATGACCGGCATGACCGTGTTCCCCACTCGTCTCGCCTCCGCGATACTCGCCGAAGAAGGTCAGGAACCACAGGCGGAACATGTAGAACGACGTCATGGCCGCCGCGATCACGCCGATCAGCCACAGCACGTGGTTGCCGCTGGCCCAGGTCTTCCACAGAATCTCGTCCTTGGAGAAGAAGGCTGCCAGGGGAGGGAAGCCGGCGATGGTGAAGGTCGCGATGGTCATGCTCCAGAAGGTGTAGGGCATGAACTTGCGCAGGCCGCCCATGCGCCGCATGTCCTGCTCGCCGCCCAGGCTGTGAATGATTGCGCCCGAGCAGAGGAAGAGCAGGCCCTTGAAGAATGCGTGCGTCATCAGGTGGAAGATGCCCGCGCCGTAGGCGGCTACGCCGCAGCCCATGAACATGTAGCCAAGTTGCGAGACAGTCGAGTAGGCGAGAACCTTCTTGATGTCCTGCTGCACCATGCCGATGGAGGCGGCGAAGATCGCGGTCAACGTGCCGATGACGGCGACCGCCATCAGGGCGTCGGGTCCGCGGTCGAAGATGGCGTGCGAACGCGCCACCATGTAGACGCCGGCGGTGACCATGGTCGCGGCGTGAATGAGCGCCGAGACCGGAGTGGGGCCTTCCATCGCGTCGGGCAGCCAGACGTAAAGCGGAATTTGCGCCGACTTGCCGGTCGCGCCGAAGAGCATCAGCAATCCGATGGCGGTGAGCAGTCCGGCGGAAGTTTCGACCGGATAGGGAGCCACCGCCTTGAAGACCGCATCGTATTGCAACGTCCCGAAGTGCTTGATCAGCAGGAAGAGCGCGATGAGGAAGCCGAAGTCGCCGACGCGGTTGGTGATGAACGCCTTCTTGCCGGCGTTGGCGGCCGAGGGCTTGAGAAACCAGAAGCCGATCAGCAGGTACGACGCCAGGCCGACGCCCTCCCAACCGACGAACATCTGCAGATAGTTGTCGGCCAGGATCAGCATCAGCATGAAGAACATGAAGATGTTGAGGTAAGCGAAGTAGCGGTAATAGCCGCCCTCGTGATCCATGTAGCCGACGGAGAAGATGTGGATGACGAAGCCGACGCCGGTCACAATCAGCAACATCACCAGCGAAAGCTGATCGAGGTAGAAGCCCCAGTTGACGGCGAAGCTGCCGGCCGCCATCCAGGTGGAGTGCGGCTCGATGTAGGGAATCTGGTTCGGCCGGCATTCCCGCGAACTGGAGGGCGACCCATACGGCATACGCGAAGGCCAGCGCGGTGGATCCCAGGGCGATGGTGTTCACCAGCGCCTTGGAGAAGCGCTTGCCCAGCAGTCCGTTGATCGCGGCGCCGGCCAGCGGCAGCAGCGGAATGATCCAGAGATGCAGGCTCATAGTTTCAGCAGGTTCACGCGATCTACGTTCAACGTCTCGCGCGTGCGGAATACGCCAATAATGATGGCCAGGCCCACGGCCGCTTCAGCAGCGGCTACGACCATGACGAAGAAGACAAAAATATGACCGCTCAACGCGTGCAGCTGCGCCGCGAAGGCAATGAAAGTTAGGTTCACCGCGTTCAGCATCAGCTCGATCGACATGAAGATGGTGATGATGTTGCGCTTGATCAGAAAGCCGGCAACGCCGCAGGCAAACAGAATTGCGCTCAACACGAGGTAATAAGAAAGAGGAACCATCTAGTCCTCCCTCCGCGCCAGCACTACGGCGCCCATGATGGCGATGAGGATCAGCACCGACGTCACCTCGAAGGGCAACAGGAATTGGCGAAAGAGCAGGTGCCCGACCGCTTGCGGCGCGCCGAAGCTCTGGGTTCCGTTGGCCACCTCGGGTCCGCCGATGGCGATCTGATCGAGCCCGGTCTTGCGGGAGACGACCCAGGCGGCGATGGCGAGTCCGACGATCAGGCCCGGGGACGCCGAGCATCAGCGCGACCCGGCTGCCATGCGGAGTGCGCTCTTCCACGCCGGCATTCAGCAGCATGATGGTGAAGACGAACAGAACCATCACCGCTCCGGCGTAGACGATGACCTGGATGGCGGCGACGAACTCCGCGCCGAGCAGCAGGTAAAGCAGGGCAAGCGAGGCCATCACCACGATCAGCGACAGCGCGCTGTTAATGGGGTGCTTCTGCACCAGCAGGTTGATGGCTCCGCCGATACAGAATGCCGCGAAGATGAAGAACAAAATTAAGTGCAGCATGATGTTTTTCGTCTACTGCCCTTCAAGACGCTCCAACCGGCGCTGGTGAGACTCCACCATGGTCGCTAATTGCGCGACCGTTCCGGATACTGTAGCTATCGCCGAAGTGAGGCGATCGATCCGTTCCGTGGCCTGCGTGCCGTGCTCGGTCAATTGCCTGATTTGTTCAGCATTATTTTTGATTTGTTCCGCATTGTTGCTGATTTGTTCCGCGTTACGCACCTGCGACTCTTCCAGCCGAGTGATACTGCTGTAGAGTCGCCCCAATGCAGCCCAAACTTCTTCAAAGTTTTGGAACGCAGCCATTGCAGTGTCCTTTCGCGCTACTTCAGCGCCACGACCAGGGCCGTCACCAGGATGTTGGCGATGGCCAGAGGCAGCAGAAACTTCCAGCCGAACGCCATGAGCTGGTCGTAACGGAAGCGCGGCAGCGTGCCGCGCACCCAGATGTAAATGAACATGAAGACAAACACGCGCACCGCGAACCAGAAAACCGGCAACAGCGATTGCACGATCGGCGGACCGAAGGTCGGCCCCGACCATCCGCCCAGAAACATCACCGACGCCAGGCAGGCCACGGTGATCATGTTGGCGTACTCGGCCATGAAGAACATGGCGAACTTCATCGAACTGTATTCGGTGTGATAGCCCGCAACCAGCTCGGTTTCCGCCTCCGGCAGATCGAAGGGGATGCGGTTGGTCTCGGCGTAGGCCGCCATAATATAGATAAAGAAGGCGACGATCTGTCCCCTGAAGATGTTCCACTTCGGAATGAACCCGAGCCATGTGCCCGACTGCGAATGCACAATGTCGGCCAGGCTGAAGCTGCCGGCGAAGATCAGGACGCCTACCAGCGAGAGGCCAAGCGCAATCTCGTAGCTCACCATCTGGGCCGAGGCGCGCAGTCCGCCGAGCATCGAGTACTTGCTGTTGGACGACCAGCCCGCCAGCGCCACACCGTACACGCCGATCGAGGTCACACCCAGGATGATCAGCAGGCCGATGTTGAGATCGGCGATCTGCAAGTTGGTGGTAATGCTCCCAATCGTGATCGACCCGCCGACCGGAATAACCGCAATCGAAGTCAGGGCCGTGGTCACGGCGATGATCGGCGCGATCAGGTATAAGGGCTTGTTGACGTAGGGCGGTGTGAGGTCTTCCTTAAACAGGAACTTTAAGCCGTCCGCGAGCGGCTGCCAGATGCCGAAGGGCCCGACGCGCGAGGGTCCCCAGCGGTTCTGCATGTGGCCGACGACCTTGCGCTCCAGCAGAACGGTGTAGGCCACGGCGGTCAGCAGAATAAAGACCGCCAACACGATCTTGACCAGCGATACGAGGATGAAAAGTCCTATGCTCATGAGTGGCAATCAGCAACTAGCAATCAGCAACTAGCAACCCAGCAACTAGCAAAAGCGCGCCCGGCAAGTTGTTGTCGGCTCCGCGAGAAACATCGCGTTGTCATCCTGAGCGGAGGCGCGCCGTCTTTGCGCGCCGGAGTCGAAGGACCCCTATTCCCTCACAGAACCTTTGTTTCGTCCCTACGGGACGCGTGCCGCTGCTACGCGGCTCGGGAAATCTTGTTGCTCTTTACCCGGGGCTTTCGCCCCGGGCTCAAACCATGCCGCCGCTGCGCGGCTGGGAAATCTTGTTGCTCTTCACCCGGGGCTTACGCCCCGGGCTCAAACCATCCCGCCGCTGCGCGGCTGGCGTTGCAAGCCGGTTCATCTCGGCCTCAGCGAAGCCCTCGCCACTACGCGGCAGCAACCTGCGCTCCCAACCTGACGACCATCCAACCATGCGCGGTACTCTGACAGCCACAAAGCTACTGCCCGCCGATCCTGACCATTGGGTCGTAGCCGGCGGCGAGGCCGGGGTCGGCTTCTTTCTCGTGACTCTCTATGACCGAGTTCAATGCCTTCGAATAGCGCCCCAGCGTACCTGAGGTGAACAACGTGTCGTTCGACGGCAGCACCAGTTCCGGCTGGCCCAGCCCGGTCTCGCCGGTGATCTGGATCAACTGGCTGTGCACATCGCGGCCCGACAGCAGGCCCAGCCGCGAAATCGCGTAGCCCGGCACCAGCCGCTGAATCTCGTCCAGCATCGCCGTCGGATCGAAGGGGCTCATCTTGGGCTCAAGGTTCTGCGTGGCAAGCCAAACGGCGTGGCGATCGGATTCCCCCGACTGCGCGCCGCGTGACTGGCCCATGTCGGAACGCGTGCCGCCGCCCACGAAAGGAACCAGCTTGTGAATGTCGTAGCCCATGGTCGCCGCGAGCCGCACGATGCACTCGAAATCGGTACGCACGCCGGAGAACTCCGCCGCCTTCTTCACCATCTGCACATCGCCACAGGTATTGGTGACCGTGCCGCCTTTCTCGTAGGCGTTGGCGACCGGCAGCACCACGTCCGCGATAGCGGCTGTTTCGGTGAGGAACAGATCCTGCACCACCACGAAGGCTCTTCGACAGTGCGAACGGATCGACGCTATAGCGCGCCACCGGATTCGAGCCGACGATGTACAGCGCTTTCAGCTTGTCTTTGGCGGCCCAGGCAAACATCTCCAGCAGCGAGATGCCGGGATCGTGCGGGATCTCGTCGGTCCAGTCCTCATGGAACGGCGTTGAGCTGCCCACCGGCGCGTAGCCCGGCAGCATGTCGGGATACAGGCCCATGTCGGCCGCGCCGCGCGAGTTGGCGTAGTCGCCCAGGCAGATGAACTTTGCACCCTGCGCCAGTCCGAAGTCGACCAGCGTCTTAATATCTTTGCCGCGCAGCTCGGAGCCGAAGATGATGACCAGCTCCTTCTCGGCCTTCACCGCATCGCGCATTTGCGTGAGCGCGTCTTTCGTCAGTTGCGGCGAGGCGACGGCATCGGCTGCGCCATCATTGCCGGCGAGGAATTGCACCAAGCTGCCTTCAGCGCCCTGCGCAATGTGCGCAAAGACCGCGGCCTGACGGCGCAATTTGATGGGGTCCGAGTTCGCCACGTAGAGCTTGGCGCGATGCAGACGGACATTGCTGCGAATCTGCCATGCCAGCAGCGGATGCTGCTCAGTGGGATCGTTGCCGATCAGCAGAATGGCCGGTGCGTTGGCGACGTCGCGCATGGAAGCGGTCGCCGTCGGCTTGCCCGCCAGAGCCGAGGCGAAAGCCGGGAAGTCGGCGGTGCGATGGTGATCGATATTGTTGGTGCCCAGCACCACGCGGGCAAACTTTTGCAGCAGGTAGTTCTCTTCGTTGGTAGTGCGGTTGGAGCCGATGACGCCGATGGCCTTAGGCCCAGCGGTTGCGATGACCTCTTTGAATTTCGAAGCGATCAGCTCGAAGGCCTGCTCCCATGTGGAGGGAACGAACTTGCCGTCGCGCTTGATCAGAGGCTGGGTAAGGCGCTGGTCGTTGTTGGCGAAGTCGAAGGCGTAGCGTCCCTTGATACAGAGGAAGTCGCCGTTGATGCCGCTCTTGTCGCGATTGTCGCCACGCACGATCTGCATGCCGGTATCGGCACGGCGCGCGCCGAGGGTGGTCTTGCAGCCATCACCGCAGTGGGTGCAGATGGTGCCGGTGTGTTTCATCTCCCAGGGGCGGGTCTTATAGCGATAGGCTCCCGAGGTGAGCGCGCCGACCGGGCAGATGTCGATGCACATGCCGCACTCTTCGCACTCGAGATGATCTTCCTTGTTCGGCGCGATGATGGAGTTGGAGCCGCGATTCTGAACCCCCAGCGCCCATACATCCATGCCTTCGCCGCAAACGCGGATGCAGCGGTAGCACAGGATGCAGCGCGGGCGATCGAAGTAGACCACCGGCGACCACTGTTGCTCGTCGCGATGGTTCTTCATGTCCATGAACTTCGATTCGGCCGCGCCGTACTTGAAGGTCATGTCCTGCAATTCGCATTCGCCGCCGGCATCGCACACCGGGCAATCGAGCGGATGGTTGGCCAGCAGCAGCTCGAGCATCGACTTGCGCGCCTGCTTGATCTTGTCGCTCTCGGTGGTGACGATCATGCCTTCGGCGACCGGCGTGGTGCAGGCGGTCTGCAGCTTGGGCATCTTCTCGATCTCGACCAGGCACATGCGGCAGGCGCCTTGCAGCGAGAGGTTGGGGTAGTAGCAGAAAGACGGCACCTCGATGCCCTTGCTCTTGCAGGCTTCGATGAGCAGCGTCCCCGCGGGAACCGTGAGTTTCTTGCCGTCGACCGTGAGATTTACGTCAGCCACAATAGAACCGCTTTTCGCCTTTCGGTGTGTTAGCTGTCAGCCGTCAGCTGTTAGCTTTTAGCTCTTAGCCAAGAGCAAATCTTGTCATCCTGAGCGGAGCATTCGCGGTTTTTGCGAATGCGGAGTCGAAGGACCCCTATACCCTCAGAAAATCTTGTGTCATCCCGACCCAGGGCCTCGGCCCGAGCGGAGGGACCTGTATTTCTGCCGTCCCTACGGGACTCGTGCCGCCGCTACGCGGCTCGGAAAATCTTGTTCGCTCTTCACCCGGGGCTTACGCCCCGGGCTCAAATCATCCCGCCGCTTCGCGGCTGGATCGGCCGTGGTCCGCGAGCTCCCGCGGAACCGTCGCACCGACAATGGCAAACCAACTACAACCTCCCTCGGGTGCCCGATCCTTTCGCCGATTTGCGAAAGGGTGGGAGAGCAAACTCCGTCCCATTCTGCCGTCCCTACGGGACTGGTGCCGCCGCTACGCGGCTCGGAAAACCTTGTTCGCTCTTCACCCGGGGCTTACGCCCCGGGCTCAAATCATCCCGCCGCTGCGCGGCTGGATCGGCCGCGGTCCGCGAGTTCCCAGCCGACAACTAGCAACTGACAACCGACGACGGCTCGGGTGCGCAAGCTCATTTCCCGGCCGCGCGCGTCAAACTTCCGGCGATCTCCTCAATTTGCGCAGCATGCCGCTGGGGATGCAGTGCCATGATGAGGAAGAGTTGGTAGCCGTCCACCGTGCCCACCAGCGGATGAGGCAACGTCTTGCTCCGGAGCTCGTCTCCCATTTCCTGCAAAGTCTTGATGCTGGCCTGCCGGTTCTCCACGAACCTGTCGCGAGCCTCGGCGAGGGTGGAGAAGCGCGCGTTGGGGCGCGACCGCTCGGGCGCCGTGTATTTGTGCTCGCGGTTGTAGGCCGCGTCGCGGGCGACCTGGTCCTGTTCCCGGCTGGTCGTGCCCGGCGCAGCCAGCTTCTGCCATGCGCGGAGCATCTGGCCTTCGGACGTAGCGACATGCTCGGCACATTCGAGGATGGACCAACTCGCAGCGTCTTTGCGCTCGTGGGCCTGCTCCTCGCTGATATTCGCCAGGCACGCCAGGTACGACGCTTGGCCGTCGGCCAGCATGGTGAGTAGGGCGTCGCGCTCGTTAGCCGGATTGTGGATTGCGTCCGTCATATCGTCAAAAAGTTCGTGTCATCCCGACCGAGGGCTTCAGCCCGAGCGGAGGGACCTGCAGTTCTGCCGTCCCTACGGGACTGGTGCCGCCGCTACGCGGCCCGAAAAACATTGTTCGCTCTTCACCCGGGGCTTACGCCCCGGGCTCAAATCATCCCGCCGCTTCGCGGCTAGATCGGCCGCTGTCCGCGAGTTCCCGCGGAACCTCCGCACCGACAATGGCAAACCGACCGCGCCTGACGCAGGACTGAAGGCCCGCTCTACCACCACTGACAACTGACCACTGACAACCGACAACTGCTCTACGCCAGCGCCGGTTCGGCCACCTTCTCGAAGGGGCACGGCTTGCCGTCGAGATGCTCTTCGAACTCCTTACGGAACTTCTGCACGTACGAGATGATGGGCATCGCTGCCGCATCGCCCAGCGGACAGAAGGTCCGGCCCAGCATGTTCTCCGCCAGGTACTTCAGATTATCGATGTCCTTGGCTACGCCGCCGCCGGCATGGAAGCGCGTCAGCGTCTTCTTCATCCAGTCGGTACCTTCGCGGCAGGGAATGCACCATCCGCAGCTTTCGTGCTGATAGAACTTGGTGACCCGCAGGGCGAAGCGCACGATGCACATGGTGTTGTCGAGCACGATCACGCCGCCCGAGCCCAGCATCGAGCCCGCCTTCAGCACCGAATCGAAATCCATGGCCACGTCGATCTCTTCCGGCAGAAGAATCTGCACCGACGATCCGCCGGGCACGACGCCTTTCAGCGTCTTGCCGTCGACCATGCCGCCGGAGACGTCGTAGATCATCTTCTTCAGGTTGTAGCCCATGGGCAGCTCGTAGACGCCGGGCTTCTTCAGCTCGCCGCTCATGCAGAACAGGCGAGTACCACCGTTCTTGGGCGTGCCCAGATCGGCGAACCATTGGCCGCCGTTCAGGATGATGTGCGGCACGCTGGCGAGCGTCTCGGCGTTGTTGATGACGGTCGGCCCGCCCCACAGTCCGACGACAGCAGGGAAGGGAGGCCGGATGCGCGGCACACCGCGCTTGCCTTCGAGCGATTCCATCAGCGCCGACTCTTCGCCGACTTCGTAAGCGCCCGCGCCGGAGTGCACGAAGATGTCGAGATCGACGCCCGAGCCGAAGATGTTCTTGCCGATGAAACCGCGCGCATAGGCGTCGGCGACGGCCTTCTCCATGATCGTGATGAGGTAGCGATACTCGCCGCGCAGATAGATGTAGCCGGTCTTCGAGCCGACGGCCATCGCCGCGATCATCACGCCTTCGATGACGGAGTGCGGGTCGTGCTCGAAGATGAGACGGTCTTTGCAGGTGCCGGGCTCGCTTTCGTCGCCGTTGCACAGCACGTACTTGGGCTTGGGCGACTGCTTGGGCACGAACGACCACTTCATGCCCGTGGGGAAGCCCGCGCCACCGCGTCCGCGCAGGTTCGAGGTCTTCATCTCGTTGATGATGGCGTCGGGCGCCATCGCAAGCGCCTTCTGCACGGCTTTGTAGCCGTCGAGTTCGAGATAACGGTCGAGATTGGTCGCGCCCATGCCGAAGCGCCGGGAGACGACCTTTACCTCATCGGGATGTGAGACTAAGTACGCCATGAGAGTCGTTGTCAGTTGTCAGCCGTCAGCTGGTGGGCTGTTAGCTCTTAGCCTTTAGCTATTAGCAAGTTGCTGGTCTATCTGGCTAACGGCTTAAGGCTAACGGCTAATAGCCAGTTCTACTGCTGTTCCTTCTTCTTAATTCCGTCGATCAGCTCGTCAATTTTTTCCGGCGTCAGGTTCTCGTGAAAGTCGTAATTCAACTGCATCGCCGGAGCCCACGAACACGCGCCGATGCATTCGACTTCTTCCAGATGAAACAGGCCGTCCTCGGTCGATTGCTTATGGCCGATGCCCAGCTTCTTCTTGCAGTGGTCGAAAATGTCATCGCCGCCGCGCAACTGGCAGCTTACATTGGTACAAATCTGGAAATTGTATTTGCCGATGGGATGCGTCCGCAGCATCGAGTAGTAGCTGATGACGTTGCGCACCTCGAGTGGCGACAGTTCCACGCGGCCGGCGATTTCGTCGATGGCCTCGTCGGTCAGCGCGCCCACTTCGTCCTGGATGTACAGCAGCATCGGCACCAGCACCGAGCGCTTGGTCGGATAGTGCGTGACCATGGTGGCGAATCGTTGTTCGAGTTGGTCAGAGAATTTCATTGGTAGCAATTAGCTGTTAGCAGCTGTTAGCAATTAGCAAAAACATTTCGCAACGAAGAATTCGTCATTCCGACCGAGGGCTTCAGCCCGAGCGGAGGAACCTGTTTTCTCCGCGACCCCAAACCGTGCCGTCCCTACGGGACTCGGTATCCTTTATATCTACGCCTACCCAGCGCTGAAGCGCTGGGCTATCACGTTTCGTCCGGCTACGCCGGACTGGTTCTGCACTCATTCCAAGACCCGAGCCCAATTCAGATTCCGTCGCCGAAGTTCCCGCGGGCCGCTTCGCGGCCAAAACTCTATGTGCTCCGCTTTACCCGGGGCTCTCGCCCCGGGCTCAAATCGCGCCGCCGCTTCGCGGCTCGGCTCTTGCGCGTCGAATCTCGATTCCGAATACAACAGCCGTAACTTCTGTCGTCCCTACGGGACTCGGTACCGCTTATCTGCGCTCACACAGCGCTGAAGCGCTGGGCTATCACGTTTTCGTCCGGCTGCGCCGGACTGTTTCTCCAACTTCCAACGGCGGTGCCCCATCCTTTCGCCGCAATTGCGAAGGGGTGGGAGAGCAAACCCCGTCCCATTCTGCCGTCCCTATCGGGACTGGTGTCGCCGCTACGCGGCTCTGCGTTTCATCTGCCGCTTTACCCGGGGCTTACGCCCCGGGCTCAAACCATACCGCCGCTGCGCGGCTAGAGTTCCGGCGGTCGAATCTGTGCTGCGAATCGCAGCATAGAAGAATCTACCAGCCAGCGGCACGGCTAAAGCCGTGCCTTTTCAAAACAGTTTCTCCGTCTCCCGCACTACGGTTCTACCGGTCCACGTCGCCCAGCACGATGTCGATACTGCCGATGGCGGCGACCACGTCGGCGATCAGGCGGCCTTCGCACATCTTGGCCAGCGTCGCCAGGTTCGCGAACGAAGGCGAGCGCATATGCACGCGATACGGCTTGGCGGTCCCGTCGCTCACAATGTAGTAGCCCATCTCACCGCGCGGCGATTCCACCGCCGAATACACTTCGCCTTCGGGAACGGTAAAGCCCTCCGTCACAATCTTAAAGTGATAGATGAGGGCTTCCATCTGCGTCTTCATCTTCTCGCGGTCGGGCAGCACCACGTGCGGAGCGTCGGCCTTGATCGGTCCTTCGGGAATGCCTTCCAGCGCCTGCTTCACGATCTTCTGCGACTCGCGCAACTCGGCCACGCGCACCAGGTACCGCGCGTAGACATCACCGGCGGTCGAGAGCGGCACCTTGAACTGAAACTTCTCATAGCCGCTGTAGGGGGTGTCGCGGCGCAGGTCGATGTCCACGCCACTGCCGCGCAGGGTCGGGCCGGTTGCGCCCAGCGCAATGGCATCTTCCGCGGAGAGGAACGCCACACCCTTGGTGCGCTCGACGAAGATCGGGTTGTTGGTCAGCAGGTTCTCGTATTCGTCGATGTTGGGCGGGAAGCGATCGATGAAATCCTTCACGCGATCAAAGAAGCCCAGCGGCGGCTCCAGCGCAATGCCGCCGATGCGGAAATACGAGGTCATCATGCGCTGTCCTGAGACCGCTTCAAACAGCCGCAACACATCTTCGCGCTCGCGGAAGCAGTACAGGAACACCGTCATGGCGCCGATGTCCATGGCGTGAGTGCCCAGCCAGACCAGATGCGAGTTGATGCGGGTCAGCTCGTTCATCATCACCCGCAGCCACTGCGCGCGCGGCGGAATCTCCAGCCCCAGCAACTTCTCTACTGCCAGGCAGTAGGCGAGATTGTTGGTCATGGGGCAGAGATAGTCGATGCGGTCGGTCATGGGCACGACCTGCTGATAGAACTTGGCTTCGCAGGTCTTCTCGATGCCGGTGTGCAGATACCCGATATCGGGCATGATGCGCACGATGGTTTCGCCATCGATTTCAAGCAGCAACCGGAGCACGCCATGGGTCGACGGGTGTTGCGGACCCATGTTCAGGATCATCGTCTTGTCGTCAGACGGATCCAGCACCGGCGTTGGATTCATGTGAGCCATGATTAACGATAGCCCTCGACGGGATAGTCCTTGCGCAGGGGATGGCCTTCCCAGTTTTCCGGCATCAGGATGCGCGTGAGGTTGGGATGCTCGTCGAAACGGACGCCGAACAGATCGAACACTTCGCGCTCGAAGTAATTCGCGCTGGGCCACATGGGCGTGAGCGAATCCAAGCTGGCGTCGTCGCCGGAGAGCCTTACTTTGAGGCGAACGCGCGTCTTGTTAAGAATCGACAGCAGGTGATAGACGACCTCGAAGCGCGGCTCGTTGGGATACCAGTCCACGCAGGTGACGTCGGCCAGGAAATCGTATTTCAGCTGCGCATCGTTCTTCAGCGCGAGGCAAGCATCGCGCAGGAAGGTGCGCTGCACCCAGATGGTGAGCTCGTTGCGATCGAACTTCGCCGCGCTGACCGCGCCGGCGTTGGCGGCCAGCAGGCGCGCCAGTTCAGGCCGGTCCTTGAGTTGCTCGATGTCGGTGATGGCCGGGTCCCAGGGCATCTAGATTTTCTCCGCCCGGCCCTGCTTGTTCCAGTCCAGCACGCCCTTCTTCCACACGTACCAGAAGCCCACCAGAACAATCAGGATATAGACCAGCATCTCGGTGAACCAGAACATGCCCAGCCCTTCGGCCTTCAAAGGCCCGGACATGACCGCCCACGGATAGAGGAAGACGGCTTCCACGTCGAACAGAATGAACAGCATAGCCACCAGGTAGAACTTCACCGTGAAGCGCTGGCGGGCGTCGCCTACCGGCTCCATGCCGCACTCGTACTGCGACATCTTGGACTTGTTGTACTTGTGTTGCCCGATGAACCAGGACAGCGTGACGATTGCCGTCCCCAGGACCGCACAGACGAGGACGTGAATCAGCAAGGGCAAATAGCGCGCGAAATAGAAGTCCGGCATGCTTCCGCTATCACTCAGGATTCGCCGTAACAAGGCGGGTAAACAGTTGAGTTTATTTTGCGTTAGCGTCGATGTCAACCGCCGGTGCCCGCGGATTTACAGCATTTTCATGGCATAGAGCATAATGATGCGAATGTGCTTGCTCTCCGTGAAAAAAGTCAGGCAGAACGGCCTCCGCCGACGAAATGGACAATCTCCAGCTTGTCGCCATCGTTGAGGCGTCGTCTGGGGCCATTGCGCGCGCGAGACGATCTCGCGATTCAGTTCAACCGCGACGCGATCGCCCTTCATGCCGAGTTGCTCGATGAGTTCGGCTAAGGAGAGGGCATCGGGATAGCTCTTCTCGTCGCCATTGATGATCAGACGCATAAAGGTAATGTACCCGAGGAGGATAGCTTTTCACCACGGAGACACGGAGGGCACGGAGAATTCGAGGGTTGATCACCACGGAGGCACGGAGACACAGAGAAGAAACGAATGTTTTTCCGGTTTGCAATCCGGATTTCTCAAGACCCAGGCTTTTTCTGTGTCTCTGTGTCTCTGTGGTTGTAAGTCTTCTCCGTGCGCTCCGTGTCCTCCGTGGTGAATCCCTCTCCAGCGAAAACCAATCGAAGTTGCCTTTGCCGGCATCTAAATGGCACTGTTATGGGGTTTCACCGGGGCGCGAGCGCGCTCCCTTCCCGCTGTAAGAGTCCAGTTGTAAGTCAGGCAAACGATTGGCTGCAAGCACAGAGACGCTGGGCACCGTAACCGCTTCTCGCCCGCAAACCAATCCGTGGATGATCGCCATCGCGGTAATGCTGGCGACCTTTATGGAGGTGCTCGATACCTCCATCGCGGCGGTAGCGCTGCCCTACATCGCGGGCAGCGTGTCGGCCACCAATGACGAAGCTACCTGGGTGCTGACCAGCTACCTGGTGGCGAACGCGATTGTCCTGCCGGCCAGCGGCTGGTTCTCCATCAAGTTCGGACGCAAACGCTTCCTCATTGTCTGTATCGCGATCTTCACCATCTCCTCGTTCTTCTGCGGAGCCGCGGGAAGCCTGGGCTTCATCCTGATCGCGCGTGCCGTACAGGGAGCGGGCGGCGGCGCGCTGCAGCCTTTGTCGCAGGCCATTCTGCTGGAAAGCTTTCCGCCGGAAAAGCGCGGGCTGGCGATGTCGGCGTTTGCGCTGGGCGTGGTGGTGGCTCCGGTGCTGGGGCCCACGCTGGGTGGCTGGCTGACCGAGACCTACTCGTGGCGCTGGGCGTTCTACATCAATATTCCATTCGGCATTCTGGCGGTGCTGCTGATCCTGCGCTACGTGGAAGATCCGCCGTACATCAAGAACGCGATCGCCGGTAAGCTCGACGGCTGGGGCCTCGGACTGCTCGCGGTGTGGCTGGGCGCGCTGCAGATCATTCTCGACAAGGGCCAGGAGGACGACTGGTTTGGAGCGACGTGGATTCGCTGGGCCACGGTCATCCTGGTGGTCGGGTTTGTCGCGTTCCTCATTCGCGAGTTCACCCACGACAAGCCGCTGGTGCGATTGTCGGTCTTCAGGAATCGCAACTTCGCAACCGGCTGTGTGCTGATTTTTCTCTTTGGCGGCGTGGTCTATGGACTGGTGACGATCCTGCCGCTGTTCTTTCAGGAGCTGCTTGGCTACACGGCATTGGCCGCGGGATTGGCGGTGGCGCCGCGAGGCCTGGGCTCGCTGTTCTTCATGCCCATGATCGGCATCATGACCGGCAAGATCGACAATCGCAAGCTGGTATGCGCGGGCTTTTTCGCAGTGGCGGGCTGCACCCTGTGGCTGGGAAGCGCCGACCTCGGGATCAGCCAGTGGTCCCTGTTCTGGCCGATTGCGCTCAGCGGCGCAGGCATGAGCTTGATCTTTGTGCCGCTGGCCACAGCCACCATGGGCACGCTGGCCAATGAGGAGATCGGCAATGCCAGCGGTCTGTATAACCTAATGCGCAACGTCGGCGGCAGTATCGGGATTTCCATCGTGAACACGCTGCTGGTGCGGCGCGAGCAGGTGCATCGCAGCGAGATGGTGCATTCCTTTGCGCCCAGCTCGCATACCTTTCAGCAGCAGTACCAGGCGCTGGTGGCCTTCCTGTCGCAGCACACCGACGTGCCGAACGCCATGCAGCAGGCCTACAAGCTGATGGAGGGGTCGCTGAATCAGCAGTCAACGCTGTGGTCGTATGTGGATGACTTCCGCTATCTGGCGTTGCTGTGCATGGTGTGCGGGCCGATCGCGTTCTTCATGCAACGGGTACGTTCGCGCGGCGCGCCCAGCGGAGTGCATTGAACGGCAGTCGTTAGTGGCTAGTGGTCAGTGGATAGTGAACCATGGGCCACTTATCCGAGTTGGCATGGGATTGTTCAGAGTTCCTCCGGGACCGAGTTTCTGACAACTGACAACCGGCCACGGACAACTGGTTTTGCATGATTTCGTTCCATCACATCCCGTCGCAGCCGCTGAGGCAGTTCGCGAAGTTGTTTTGGTACTACAGCGGATTCGTGCAGTCGCATCCCAAGGAGCGCCTGCTGCCCGACGGTGCCATGTCGCTGGTGGTGAACCTGCGTGAGGATCACGGGCGCTTGTTCGATCCTTCGAATCACCATAAGGCGAGGGTGATTCGAGGCCACGTGATTTCGGGGGCACGGGCGGAATACTTCGTCATCGATACCCAGAACATGGTCGATACCATCGGGGTTCACTTCCATCCGGGTGGCGCGTTTCCATTCTTCAAAATGCCGGCCGACGAGCTCACGGGACAATCCCTGTCGCTCGATCAACTGTGGGGAAGCGATGGCAGCGACCTGCGCGTGCGCTTGCTGCACGCTCCGACGCCGCAGCAGAAGTTCCAGGTGCTGGAGCGCTGGCTGATGGAGCGGCTGGCCAAGCCGCTGGAGCGAGATCCGGTGGTGAGCTACGCGCTACGCTCCTTTCAGTCCAGTACGGCGATGCCGGTGAGCAGCGTGGTCGATCGTATCGGCATGAGCCAGCGGTCCTTCATCGGGCGCTTTACGGCCGAGGTGGGACTCACGCCCAAAGTGTTCAGCCGGGTGCTGCGTTTTCAGCGGGCGTTGCAATGCATCGCCGGGCAAGATGCGATCGACTGGGCGCACCTGGCGCTCGATTGCGGCTATTACGACCAGGCGCACTTCATTCATGATTTTCAGGCATTCTCCGGAATTACGCCGGCTACGTATGTGGCAAGCGGGCCGCGATATTTGAATCACGTCCCGCTTTACGACTGAGAGCAATGAGGTGACGATGATGTTCAATCGGTCCGCACCGGCCGGGACGATGGTGCCGTACCTTATCTACGAGGACGTCGGCAAGCCATTGAGTGGCTTTGTGGCGCCTTTGGATTTACCGAGCGTCTGCGAACTCCTCCAGGAGCTAGATGGCAAGATCGGTCACGCGCAACTGGCGTTCGGCGAGGGTGGCATCCTGATGGGCGGGCTGCGCGAAGGCTTTCGGCGTCCGCAGCCAGGTGAGGTCAGCCAATCGATCAGCGTGCACGTCGAGGATGTCGACAAGCACTTTCAGCGCGCAAAGGAATTTGGTGCGCGGATCGTCCTTCTGCCCGCGAGCCACCCATTCGGTGAGAGGCAGTACACGGCCGAGGACCTTGGCGGCTATCGCTGGACCTTCTCGCAGTCTGTGGCGGATGTGGCTCCAGAAGAATGGGGCGCGATCGTTAGCGGAGAGAAAGCGTAGAAGGGGAGGACACCCCCTCTAATCGTCAAATTTTTACAATACGGCGACATCCAGCTCTGTAAGAATGGAGGCAATCAGACCGAGCGGAGCCTGCGGGCACGCCAAATCGAATATAGAGGAGTCAATACCATGGCAGTTAAACCGATTCCCGAGGGTTATCACACCATCACGCCTTATCTGACCGTTGCCGATGCGGCGGGACAGATCGAATTCCTGCAAAAGGCTTTTGGAGCGACGAAGCTCTACAGCCACGACGACGGCAAGGGCAACATCCGTCACGCTGAGGTGAAGGTCGGCGATTCGATGGTCATGATCGGGCAGGCGCGCGACCAGTGGACACCGCGACCCGCCAACTTTTATCTGTATGTCGAGAACGTGGACGACTGGTACAAGCGCGCCGTGCAGGCCGGAGGCAAGTCGCTCGATGAGCCCAAGAACCAGTTTTACGGCGACCGCAGCGCCGGCGTCGAAGACCCTAACGGCAACTACTGGTGGGTGGCCACGCACGTCGAAGACGTTTCGTCAGAGGAGATGGAGCGCCGCATGAAAGCGATGGCCGCGAAGTAGCGGACGGCCCGTTCCCTAGAAGGTTGACCGCAAAAAAAGGCCGGAGCTCCTCGCTCCGGCCGGGACTTCCTGGGAATAGCTATGCCGCTACAGATTGAATTTGCGGCGCAACAGAGTCATCGCTCCGACGATGCCGGAGCCAAACAGCGCCAGGCTGCCTGGTTCGGGAGTGGTGGTGCTCCCGTACGAAAAGCCTGTCACTAATCCGTAGCCGTTATTTATGGCGCCAACGCCTCCGCAGTTAGTACCGCCTGGGCAATAGACGCGACCCATAAAGGTGTTGCCATCAAAACCGCCGTTGTTGTAGCCGTTGGTGTCGAAGAAGATCAAACCACCGGCATCAGAAGCGCCTGAGACCATTATGTCCATGAGCAGGTTGCCGCTGCCTGGATCGTAGGTAAACGGCGTGCTGAGGTTAATGACCAGCGTATCTCCGAAGGCCCATGGCTGGGCAAGGTTCCCGCTGAACACCGTGCTGGTGCTGCCATTGAGGGACATCTGCGAGTTGAGCGTGTTCCAGTCCGTGGAAGTTGTGCCCAAGCCGATGGTCCAGGTGCCGGAGTTCATAGCGGTTGCGCCAAAATCGATCTGGGTATTAAAGAATTCCAGATTGGTTATGGTGATGGGGCCGCTGAACTGGCCGCTGTTATAGACCTGCTGATATTCACCATCATAAGCGGAGCCAAAGGGGTAGGAGTTTCCCGTACCCACATCGGCAGGCTGTCCGACGACAAGGATGCCGGCGAAGGCCGGCACGACTGCAAGCAGCGCAAAGCAAGTAACCACCGCCGCCAAAGTTCTTTTCATGTTTTGCTCCTTCGAGATCGCAGTTGAAAGAAGGCTGGAGACAGCGCATGAAGGCACAAAGCCCCCAAATCCAACCACAGACGTCTGGCTATCCGAAATGACTAGGCACTTTTGCGACCAAAGGAATCGCCTCAAAACATTGGAGTTAGCGCCAGGAGGCTTTACCAGCAGTGAAATAGTTTGCATCGCGAAGAAGACAAAAAGTACCTAAACTCGACAATCAGCGCTCCGTGATCCATCAGCCACGCGGTTCTTTATGGCGTTCCCACCGACCTCTTTGGTGTCGGCAAGTCCCTTAATTCCAGCCCTGATAGCGATCACGAGCGGGAGGCGGGAAACGATGAGCGCTCCAGCCACGGAGCAAGACATTCGAGCCTATTATCATAGGGACGTGCCGAGATCTCGCCGCAATCCTGGCCTTCTCCCGATGGACGACGGGCTTCTCGCCGCCAAGCCGCGCAAGAGTGTTCCGTATGCGTTTGTGCTGGATGCGATCGCTGACGCTCTCGCCGTGGACGCGTCCCATGTTTGGCTGTCTGGCTATCTACGTTGAGGACAAGATCGTCCTGATTCTTCGCGAGCGAAGCAAGAACATTGCGGACAACGGCGTCTGGCTGGCCACTACGCAGGAACATCATGAAAGTTTGCGTCGCGAGTTTCCCAACATGCGGTCGATTCAAGTCTTCGGCAAGGAAGTGACGGGCTGGCAGGTACTGCCGGCGGATGCTCCGGATTTCGAGGAGGCTGACACTGCGAGCCTGCGAACTTGTCCTCGCCCGCGATCCTCGCATTGGCAAGGTGCCGAAGTCCCGGAGGTCTTCGCAATCAGGAGGTGCGACTGAGGGGAAGAGCACGAAACCGCAGAAAGCGGCCAAGCGCGCCGGGAAACGGTAATCCGCGGAAGGGGACGCTACCGCTCGCGCTAGAACAGCAGGCGCATCGTGGCCCGGATGAGGGTGTCGAACGGGATGGAAGCTATCACGACCGGGATCGCCGGAATCACGGCGACGATGACGATGGCATAAAGGTTGACGGCGGCAACCGGGACGACGCGAATTTCGTCGATGTTATGCACGACACTGTAAAGGTCCGCCGTGGTGGAGAAATCGGGGACTGACAACACTTCTTCATCCAGGCTGTCCGCTCGATGAAGCCACTTTTTTTCAAACTGCTCACCCACGGCACGGGCGAAGGATCCATACGCGGACATGCCTCGACGCCTCATCTGCATCAGAACTCGGGTAAAGAAAAGGTACGGCCCGACACAGAAAAGAAGCACGCCGACGAGGATGACCACGGCCAGGTAACGGAAGCCCATCAATGGGTGTCCCTCAAGCAGAACCCGATTCGCGATAGCGCCAGCCAGTCCGACACCCAGGCAGAAACTAAAGGGGAGCTGCCCGAGCAGGGAAGCCTCAAGAAATCCCAGGCCTCCCACATGATCCGGATGGGCGGCGATAAGACGGAGGTTCAGCCGGGTGGTGAAGCGTAAGAATCGTGCCCAAAGCAGATGTCTCCAGAGCCACAAATACGTGAAATAGACCAGGATGGGATAGCTGGCAAAGAAGGCCCATGCTCCGGCCGGCGAGAACGCCCTGAAGCCGTGGCCGCCGGTCCACCAGGAAACGAATTCATTTCCGCTGGGACTCAAGTATTGGCTAAGAAACGCGGCCGTTGCGTAAGTGAGCAGGACGATCAAAATTCGGGCGAGGTTGGAATCCCTCAGCTTTTCGCAAGAATTCCAGCCCGCCTGAAATTCGGGCGACTGGTCGTGGGGTACCAGGTCGGTCTCGAATTGACGAGCCACCTTGGAAAGCCGTTCATGCAACGGAGGTTCCGCCAGAATTAACAAGGGAAGAATGATCAGGAAGCGGGATTCGGTTGCATAGTCCGTCAGAAACGATAGAAAGGAAGCGCCTCCGCGGAGAGCGGAGAGTACCGCCAGAGGAAGCCAGGCCAAGGCCACGGCTACGAGCATTCGCGTAAAAGTGCGGGAACTGGCTGTCCGGAAAAGATCCAGCAACCCTCGCCCGCCACTGAGCGGAAGTTGACCGGATGAGGTGGAGTCGTGGGATTTCATGCTCTGATCCTCCAGTTGCTGTCTGCCGATTTCATCAAACGACACTGCAAACGGGCCGGCTCGCGATCCGGCAGAGATTTCCCGAGAATAGCACATCACGATTGGCGCAACTTTTATTTGCGAGATGCGGCGATTGTAGTTGGATAACGCGTGAGTGGAGCGAGATAGAGGTCCGCAGCTAGGTGACGCGAACAGGCCCCTCTCGCTTCCAATCGCGGGTCAGGATCGGCGGGTGTCCGCTGTCGGCAACGACGCCCCACGCGGGGAAAGTGCGTCTTTTCCTAATACTCAGCCCGGGTTCGCGCTTTTCTAGCTGGGCTGCGCGGGATGGCCATTCAGGCCCGCCAGCGTCTTGGCGCAAATTTCGTCGGGAGTGCCACTGGCATCCACCTGCAGCAGCAGGCCAAGCTTCTGGTAGAAGTCGATCAGCGGAGCGGTGCTGCGTTCGTAAGCCTCCAGCCGCACTTTGATCGATTCGGAGCGGTCGTCGTCGCGCTGAAAGAGCTCCCCTCCACAGCGGTCGCAGAGGCCTTCGACTTTGGGCGGACGCTCGCTGACGTGGAACACCGCTTTGCATTGCTTGCAAGTACGGCGACCGCTCAGCCGAGCGACAATCTCGCTGGTGGGGAGATCGTAGTTCACCACCGCCGTGAGCGTGAGGCCTTCGTCTTCCATCAACTGCCTCAGCGATTCGGCCTGCGCCAGGGTGCGCGGAAATCCGTCGAGGATGAAGCCGCCGTCGCAGTTCAGGCAGGCGATGCGCTCGCGCACCATCTCCCACACAGTGGCGTCCGGCACCAGTTCGCCGCGGCGCATATATTCCGTGGCGGCCTGCATGGCGGGGCTTAGCTCACATGGGTTGCGGCTGGCCGCGGCGCGGAAGACGTCACCGGTGGAGAGGTGGCAGGCCTGCAGTTTCTGGTTCAGCAGATCGGCCTGGGTTCCTTTGCCGACACCCGGCGCTCCCAGCAGGACGAGCCTGCACGGAGTCTGCGTCTTCTCGGGCACATCGCATTGCGCGGATGGCCCTTGCAGCCACGCCGCACGTTCGCTCTTGGGATGGGTAGCCATAATTCCGAAATGGTAAGCAAGCAAGGAGGACGGCGGCTGTGATGCAAGTCACACATGTGCAGCCGTGGGCTGTCACCCCGTTCCATCATCCTTCATGGCGGCTAACCGCCTTGCCCGCAATGTTATAATCCAGTGTTTGCCTGACTGCTCCCGTTAGCTCGGAAGCGGCCGCGTAGCTGCGTCCCTCGGGGAGCCGGGCAATCCACGATATTCATCCCGAAGTCATTTACTGTTGACGAGGTCTCTCCATGTCAGGCCATTCAAAATGGGCGACAATTAAGCACAAGAAGGGCGCGCTGGACGCCAAGCGCGGCAAGATTTTCACCCGGTTGATTAAGGAAATCACCATTGCCGCCAAGAGCGGTGGCGATCCTGAAAAGAATCCCCGGCTACGCGGAGCGGTGGCGGCAGCCAAGGCTGAGAACATGCCGGCCGACAACATCAAGCGCGCCATCCAGCGCGGCACCGGCGAGTTGCCCGGCATTTCGTACGAAGAAATTACGTTTGAAGGCTACGGACCCGGCGGCGTCGCCATCCTGGTGGAAGTGTCGACCGACAACCGCAACCGCACGGTCAGCGAAATTCGGCACGCCTTCTCCAAGAATGGCGGGAACATGGGCGAAGCGGGCTCAGTGGCCTGGATGTTCCACAAGAAGGGCGACATCATCATTCCTAAGTCAGCGGCGAAGGAAGAGGACCTGCTGAACATCGTGCTTGAAGCCGGCGGGGAAGACCTGAAGGATGACGGCGAAACCTGGGAGATCCTGACCGATGTCTCGGCGTACGAACCGGTTCTGGAAGCTGTGAAGAAGGCGGGCATCACGCCTGATGTCGCCGAAGTCGGCATGATTCCGCAGACCTACACCAAGCTCGAGGGACACCAGGCCGGCACCATGATTCGCCTGCTCGAGGCGCTGGAAGATTCCGACGACGTGCAGCACGTGTGGTCGAACTTCGACATCGACCAGAAGCAGTTGGAGGAAGTGGCGGGGTAAGACGCTCTTCGCTTTTCGCTCTTCGCGCAAACGGCCGCTCCCGCAGCGGTCGTTTTGTTTTGGGAACGGCCTGGTCGAGGACGGCATTCCAGTAACGCAGTTACAATAGCCCTTGCATGGCGCTCTCCCGGAAATTCCTCTTCCTGCCGCTGTTGGCACTGCTCCTCTGCACGCTTGCCTGTAACAAGCAGGAACAGCCTGCCGTGGCCGCCGCATCCAGCGCAAGCCAGCCTGCTTCGGCGGCAGCCGCCGAACCGTCCGCGCCGCCATCCTCCTCCGCAGCCGATACCAATCTTCCCAAGCCCGACATCAACGGCAATCACGTCATGCAGTACGTGAAGGAGATTGTTGCCATTGGCCCGCGTCCTCCCGGCAGTCCGGGGCACGCCAAGGTCGAGGAGTATATCCACTCCAAACTGAAAGGCGACACCGTCGAGAACGATACCTTCACGGCGAAGACCCCGGTGGGCAGCTTCCCGATGAACAACATCATCGCCAAGTTTCCCGGCAAGAAAGATGGCATCATCGTCGTCGCCGGACACTACGACACCGCCTATCCGATTAAGAACTTCGTGGGCGCCAATGATGGCGGCTCCTCGACGGCGCTGCTGCTGGCGCTCGCGGACCAGTTTCGCGGCAAGACTCTCGACGGCTATAGCGTCTGGCTGGTGTGGACCGACGGGGAAGAGGCCTTCGTCAGCTGGACTGATACCGACAGCCTGTATGGCACCCGCCATCTGGCGGAGAAATGGCAGCAGGACGGGACAGCTAAGAAGATCAAAGCTTTCATTCTGGTGGACATGATCGGCGACGCCGACCTCGACATCCAGAAGGAGACCAATTCCACTCCCTGGCTGAGCGACCTTGTCTACCAGGCTGCCAGTAATCTTGGCTACCAATCACACTTCTACAAAGTACAGGCAGCCATCGGCGACGATCATATGCCGCTGCTGAAGATTGGTGTGCCGTCGGTCGATATCATCGATCTTGATTACGGCTACAACAACGTCTTCTGGCACACGCCGCAAGATACGGTTGACAAGCTCAGTCCCGAATCGCTCGCCATCAGCGGCGATGTCGTGCTGGAGACGATCCGACTGTTGAACAATCGCTAGAACGCGAGATCTTTGCATCTCGTCCCATGCGGCTTGCTCATGTGGCGACGCTCTGCATAGAATGCCGAGAACATAATCAACACAGAAAAAGGAGAATTGCAGATGGCTTTATCGATTGGCGATGTCGCGCCCGACTTCGAGGCGCAAACGACTCAGGGGGCAATTCGCTTTCACGATTGGATGGGCGACTCGTGGGCGGTGCTGTTCTCACATCCCAAGGATTTCACCCCGGTTTGCACCACCGAGCTGGGCTACATGGCCAAGCTGAAGCCCGAGTTTGACAAGCGCAACGTCAAGATCATCGGCTTGAGTGTCGATCCGGTGGAAAACCACGCCCGCTGGGCCGAAGACATCAAAGAGACGCAAGGGCATGCGCCCAATTATCCGATGATCGGCGATACCGATCTGAAGGTCGCCAAGCTTTACGGCATGCTGCCTGCCGCAACGGGCGGGACGTCGGAAGGCCGGACGGCGGCGGATAACATGACGGTGCGCAATGTTTTCGTCATTGGACCTGACAAGAAAGTGAAGCTCGTCATCGTGTATCCCATGACCACGGGACGGAATTTTGACGAGGTGCTGCGCGTGATCGACTCGCTGCAACTCACCGTCAAGCACAAGGTCGCGACGCCTGCACAATGGAAGCCGGGCGATGACGTGATCATCTCTGGTTCGGTCAACGATGAGGAGGCCAAGAAGATTTATCCCGATGGCTGGAAGGCTCCGCGTCCGTATCTGCGGATTGTGCCTGCACCCAAGTCGTAAAGTGGGTCGCCACAACGGACGTTCTGCTCGCGTTAGCGTGTTATCCCACGCGGATGAAAGCCCGCGTGGGATTTATTTTGTCCGCCTGTTTCGAATATTTGCCGCGGAAGAGTCGGTGTGACAGCCGTGCCGTCCCTGCCGGGACTCGGCTTCATTTACTGCGTCACCCAGCATTCCGCCTCCGGCTCCATGCTGGGCTAGACTATGCCGCTCCTGCGGAGCTGGTCTTCTGCGGGGTCGGTCCACGTTGCCCCATAAACGTCAGTTCTCGCTGGACTCTGATGCGCCAATCTACCCGTTGAATTTAAGGAAAAGTGCTGACCAGCCTTTAATGCCCGCCCATCGGCTGAGTTTCGCCGTGACGCGGTCGGCGCATGATGAAGGGCAGCGGGATCAGGCAGGCGACCAGCACCGACACAATCCAGAAGGCGTTAACGTACGACAGCACGGCTGCCTGTTGCTGGATCATCCCCATAATCTGGTTGTAGGAGTGTTGCAAGGCCGAGTTCGACGCACCATTCTCCGAACCTTGCATCAGGGCGCGGAACTGGGGATTGGCGGAGGTAGCATTCGCCACCAGCGCGCTCTGGTGTACCTGATTCTGACGCGCCAAGAATGTCGTCAGCATGGAAATGCCTATGCTGCCGCCCAGGTTGCGCACGAAGTTGCTGATGCCGGATACCTGGTTGTTTTTTTCCATGGGCACGCCGACGTAGCTGAGGGTGCTGATGGGAATGAAGATAAACGCCATGCCCATGACCTGGTAGATGCGCCACATGGTGATGGTGGCGAAGTCGATCTGCAGGGTCAAGTTCGTAATGTGATGCAGCGCCAGCGCGGTCATGCCGAACCCGGCGGCAATGAGCCAGCGCGGATCGAGCTTGCTGGTCAGGATGCCCGCGATCGGCATCATCAGCATCAGCGCGAAGCCGCCGGGCGAAAGCGCCATGCCGGCCCGCTCCGCCGAATAGCCCATCATGTATTGCAGAAACTGCGGAATCAGCACGGTGGTTCCATAGAGCACCATGCCCAGCACGAAGTTCAGGAAGGCGCTGGTAGAGAAATTCCGATTCTTCAGCAGCTTCAATTCGAGGATCGGGTGGGGATGCCGCCACTCGTACACCACAAGAATCACCAGCGCCGTCATCGACGCGATGAAGAAGGTGGTGATGAAGTTGGAGCCGAACCAGTCGTCCTGCTGTCCTTTATCGAGCACAACCTGGAGGAAGCCGATGCCGAGGACGATCAGCGACAGGCCGATGTAGTCGATCTTGATCTTGCCGAAGAGGCCGCGCAGGTACGGCGGGTCTTCGACCACTTTCCACGAGAGCAGCAGCGACACAATGCCGACCGGCACGTTGATGAAGAAAATCCAGCGCCAGTCATAGTTGTCGGTAATCCAGCCGCCGAGGGTCGGGCCGATCGCCGGCGCCACAACCACCGCCATGCCGTAGACGGAGAAGGCCAGCCCGCGCTTTTCCGGCGGAAAGGTATCGGCGAGGATGGCCTGTTCGCTCGGCCCCATGCCTCCGCCACCCGCGCCTTGCAGAATGCGGAAGAAGATGAGAAAGGGCAAGGTCGGCGCCAAGCCGCACAGGATCGAGGAGAAGGTGAAGATGGCCACGCACGTCATGTAGAAACGCTTGCGGCCGAAGACCGTCGTCAGCCAGCCCGACATCGGCAGCACAATGGCGTTCGATACCAGGTAGCTGGTCAGAACCCAGGTGGCTTCGTCAGCGCCCGCTCCTAAGCCGCCGGAAATATGCGGTAAAGCGACGTTGGCGATGGAGGTATCGAGCACCTCCATGAAGGTCGCCAGGGTCACCGTGAGCGCGATGATCCACGGGTTGTAGCGCGGCTTCCACGCGGGAACCGCGTTGATGACTGCGTCTGCCATGTCCGTTATGTGCCCTTACCGCACCTTCACGTCGGGCGTCACGGACATTCCGGGCCGCAGTTTGCCGTCTTTGTTGAAGTCAGGTTTGTCGGAGCCGTCGAAATCGATACGCACGGGAATGCGCTGCACGACTTTGACGTAGTTACCGGTAGCGTTCTCCGGCGGAAGCAGGCTGTACTTCGCGCCCGTAGCTCCGCCGATGTTGGTGACGTGACCATCCCACTTCTGGCCGCCGTAAGTGTCGACCTTGATTTTCACCGGCTCGCCGGGCCGCATGTGTTCAAGCTGCGTCTCTTTGAAGTTGGCGGTGACCCAGATGTCGCGCAGGGGAACAATCGCCATCAAGTCCTGACCGGGTGAGACGTTCTGTCCTACTTGCACCGACCGCTTGCCGACAACGCCGTCGACGGGCGCAAGAATCGTGGTGTATTGCAGATTGAGTTGCGCCTGATCGACAGCTGTTTTGGAGCGCAGCGCCTGCGAATCGGCTGCCAGCGCTCTGGCCTTGGTGGCCTCCACCTGCTTCGGCGTGACCTGCGCATTTCGCAGTTCCGCATTGGCCTGTTCGATGCGCGCCTCGGCCTGATTTACCTGAGCTTTTGCCGCCAGCAGCGAAGCCTGCCGCGCAGCCACAGTCGCGTTAGCGGCTGCCGCCGCCGCTGTCGCCTGATCGAATTGCTGCTGCGAAATTTCGCGCTTGCCCAGCAGCGTGCGATAGCGCTCCAGATCGTTGTTGGCCTTCTGCGCATCCGCCTGGGCTTGTACAACCTGGGCCTCTGCCGCTTCGACCTCCTTCTGCGCCGCCGTCACACCTGCCTTTGCCGACATCATGTCGGCGCTGGCGGAACGAATCTGGTTGACCGAACCAACGCTCGACACCGGCACTCCGAAGCCGGCCGCTTCGGCCTGGGCCTGAGAGTCTTCGTAGTCCGCTTTCGCGCGTTGCAGCGCAACCCGGTAGTCAGTGGGATCGATGAGCACGAGGACGTCCCCCTTGTGGACGAACTGGCCATCGTCGTAGTTGACTTGAATGACCTGTCCACCAACACGCGCGCTGATGGGATAAATGTGGCCGTCAATCTGCGCGTCGTCGGTATCTTCCCAGTGACGGCTCTCCCACCAGAACCATCCCACCAGCAGCAAGGCAACAATCGCCACCAGAAATACCAGGGGCTTGGCAGCCGGATGCTTCTGGAAAAAGCCGCGCCGGTCCTCGACGTCGACGTGAGAGGTATCGGGGTCCTGCGGCTCTTCGGTGGCGTGATTCGGGTGCTGTTCGAGTTCGTTTGGTTCAGTCGTCGTCGGACTCATCTCTTCCCCTGTCGCATTATTGCTGAGGTTTTGTGGCAGCCGGAGCATTTCCACTGTCCGCACTCTGCGGCAGTGGTGCCGGACGATACGTTGTCATCCCCGGGGTTAAATTCACTTGCGCGGAAGCGCTGCGGAAGTCAACCGTTGTCCCTCGAAGTTCCGCCGAGGGTCCGCTGTGCGGCTGGGTCGTCGCGTTCGGCTGCGCCGGAACGGGCACTGCGGGCACGGTTGCACCCGGCTCCGCAAGATACTGTTGCACCACCTGCTCGGCATTGCCGATGGCACGCGCCAGTAAAACCTTGGCGATATTGTGCGCATAGAGACTGGTGATGTACTGATCGTTCGCCGAGGCCAGTTGCTGCTGCGCCTGAATGACTTCAACGTTGTTAGTAACGCCTGCCGAGAAACGGTCCTGCGACTGCTCCAACGTCTGCTGTGCGTAGTCGAGGCCAGTCTTCGCGACTTCAACTTCTTTCGCGGCTGCATTCAGGTCGAGCAAGGCATCCTGGACGTCCTGCTCGATGCCGGCTTTCAGGCTGTCAACCTGCGCCTGCCGTTGCTTCAGCACCGCTTCAGCCTGCTGCTCGTCGGCGCGGACCTTTCCGCCTTGAAAGATTGGAATGTTCAGACTCGCGGCCGCCGTCCAGTTGGGAGAAATGGCCGAGGGCTGATTTCCCAGCACGCCGTATTCGCCTGAGAAGTTGATCGACGGCAGCCGCTCCTTCCATGACGCTTCGCGGTTCAACTGTGCAGCTCGCAGCAGCGAGAGTGCTGCCTGGTAGTCGGGACGCGTCTTCAGCGCAAGGGCGTAGGCGCTCTCGGCCTCGGTCTCTGGCAGCGGGTGATAGGGAACACGGTTCACCAGACGAAACTTCTGCGTGACCGGCAGCCCGATGACCCGCGCCAGGGCGATGCGTTGCTTTTCCAGAGAATTTTCTGCCTGGATGAGCGCCGACTGTTGCGCCTGTAACTGCACTTTGGCGCGCAGTGTATCGATGTTCGGCGCCAGACCGGCGGATTCCTGATCGCTGGCCAGCTGATAAAGGGCCTGAGCGGTTTTCAACTCCGCCTGCGTGGCTTCCACGCGGGACTCATTAGCGATGGTCAGCAGATAGTTGGCGCCAACGGCCAACACGACAGTGTCACGAGCATCCTGATAATTGAACTGCGCCGCCTTCACGTTCTGGCCCGCCGCCTTGTAATTATCGATGTTATGCAGGTCGAGAACGCTCCAGGAACCGGTAGCGCGCAGATCGAAGACGCCGAACGGCCCAATCGAGGGCGGAATGCCTGGGATAAGCGCCCCGGTAAAGCCCAGGCCCTTGAGGTTCACCTTCTCCGCTTCTTCGGTGAGCGACCCGGCCACGTGCGGCAGCATCTCGGCCAGCGCGCGCAGGTGCGCGGCGCGAGTCTGGTCGGTGGTGCGATCGCTCAAATACAGGCCGAGGTTGTACTTGAGGCTAAGCTCGAGCGCATCCTGGATGGTGAGATCGATGGTCTCGCCCGTCGCTTTGCCCTGCGGCACCGATCCCAGGTAAGGATCCTGCACCCGCTGGATGACCTGCTCGGGCGAAGGCAGCGCCGGCAGGCTACTGCTGCCGGTGGCCTGTGCCCACGTCACCGCGGAGGAGAGCAGCAGGGCGGCGCAGAGAGTCAGGGCTGCGCGTGGTCCTCTACGTTGTGCGTTGCGTTCGCGTCTTTCCATGGTGTATATATAATACATACATGCATGTATTCTAATGCGCAAAAGAGTTAGATGAAGGCCGGTACGCGGACGTTGCGAAAAAATCCCACGGCACGTTCCGGCCGCCGGCCAGTTAGATGACGGTTCGAGTTTAAATGAACAGGCCGCAACGCACATCCCGCCACCAAGAACGCACCGAAATTACCCGGGCGCGGTTTATTCAGTCGGCCGAAAAAATATTCGCACGCGATGGTTTTGAAGCCGCCAAACTGGAAGAAATCGCCACAGATGCCGGCTACACGCGCGGAGCCTTCTACGCCAACTTCGAGAGCAAAGAAGACTTGTTCTTCGCGCTCCTGGAACGCGAGGTCTCGTCGCGTATCGAAAACGCGCGAAGAGAACTGGATAAGATTCAGAATCCCTCGGAGAAGCTGCTTGCCTTGCGCGATTACTTTGTGGCCAAGTCGTGCGACCGCCGCTGGAGCCTCCTCTCCCTCGAGTTCAAGTTGTTTGCCATTCGCCATCCTGAAGTCAAGACACGGCTGGCAGCCATGAACCGGCGATTCGTCGCCTCCTGGGTTACGGCCCTGGAAGAAATGGTGCGCGGCGTCGGGCACGAACTGGTCACCTCCACACAGGCCATCGGAGTGTCGTTCTCGTCGGTCAGTAACAGTTTGATGCTGGAACATATGCTCGACCGCACATTGATGTCGGAGCAGGATGTGGCGATCATTCTGCGGAGTTACTTCGACTGCATGACGGGCGGGCACGTGGCGGAAGAAAAGCGATGACAAACAGGACTGCGGGCGGCCGATCCGCCGTCTGCGGGAAAAGTGGAAAGGACTCGCAGGGCAGCTCTCCGTTGAGCTGAACCCGCAGGAAATACATAAAATCTGTGACTTGCGTCACAGCCTGTTGTGCATGTCATAGGGAACAATAAGGCAACGTTGTTCACGAGCCGTTCGCAGCGATGACCGGGTATGCGCGTAGGGCCGCAGGCAGCGTTTTTTCCTGGTGAGGTTCATACATGGATGCAGCTCTCCTGATTCACCGTCTGCAATTTGCCTTCACGGTGACCTATCATTACCTGTTTCCCCAGTTGACGATGGGGCTGGCTCCACTGATCGTGATCCTGAAGACCCTGGCTCTGACCACGAAGAACGAGGCCTACGACAGGTCTGCCAGGTTCTGGGCCAAGATCTTTGGTATCAACTTCGTGATTGGTGTTGTTACCGGAATTCCCATGGAGTTCCAATTTGGGACTAACTGGTCGCATTTCTCGCGCTACGCCGGCGGAGTGATCGGGCAGACTCTGGCGATGGAAGGCCTCTTCGCGTTCTTCCTGGAATCGACGTTCCTGGGGCTATTTCTCTACGGCGAGAAGCGCCTGAGCCCGAAGCAGCACTGGTTTGCTGCGCTCATGGTCTTTCTTGGATCGTGGCTCTCGGGCTATTTCATCATAGCCACAGATGCCTGGATGCAGCATCCGGTGGGTTATGAACAGACCGCAACTGGAGTGCAACTCACCAGCTTCTGGCAACTGATGCTCAATCCCTGGGCACTCTGGCAATACGCTCACAACATGAGCGGCGCGGTGATCACCGGCAGCCTGGTCATGTCAGCGGTCGGCGCATTTTACCTCCTGAGCCGGCAGCACGTGGATCAAGGCAAGATCTTCGTGCGGCTTGGAGTAGTTGTGGCCTTGGTGGTAAGCATCTTCCAGGTTGTGCCCACAGGCGACGCGCAGGGCCGCATGATTGCGCAACATCAGCCTGTAACCCTGGCGGCGATGGAAGCCTTATGGGACACGCAACCCGGAGCGCCCCTGGTCATCCTCGGCCAACCTAATCCGGAGGAGCAGAAGATCGATAACCCGCTAGTGATCCCGAACATGTTGAGCTTCCTGACCTGGCGCAGTTGGAGCGCGGAAGTCCGGGGTCTGAACTCCTTCCCAAAACAGGATTGGCCGGAGAATATTCCGCTGCTCTACTACGCGTATCACATCATGGTGGGGCTGGGAACGATCTTCATCGCTGTGACCGTGGTCGCCTCGTTCCTGTTGTGGCGCAAGCAGCTTTACAGTGCGCGCTGGATGTTGTGGATCCTGCTGCTGATATTTCCCTTGCCTTATATTGCCAACACGGCAGGCTGGATGACCGCTGAGATTGGCCGGCAGCCCTGGCTGATTTATGGCCTGCTGCGCACCGTGGACGGGTACTCAAAGATGGTCTCCGCCGGCAACGGATGGTTTACGTTCCTGGGTTTCGCAGGCATGTACACCATGCTTTCCGTACTCTTCCTGTTCCTCGTACTGCGCGAGATCGGTCATGGACCTGATCCAGTTGGGCCTCGCGAAAAGCTGAAAATTGTTCCTGTATCTCCGGTGGAAGTGGGATAGTCATGCCAACTCTCTGGTTTGTGATCGTCGCCTTAATGGTTGCCGCCTACGTACTGCTGGACGGCTTTGATCTCGGAGCCGGCATTGTTCACCTCTTTGTCGCCAAAACCGACGACGAAAGGCGCATGATCCTTCGTGCTATCGGCCCGGTCTGGGATGGAAACGAGGTGTGGCTGCTCGCTGCTGGAGGCACACTGTACTTTGCGTTTCCGCTGTTGTATGCCTCCAGCTTTAGCGGGTTCTACCTACCCCTGACTATGGTGCTGTGGCTTCTGATGCTGCGGGCCATCGGAATTGAATTCCGGGCGCACATTGAGCAGGTGGTCTGGAAAAACCTCTTCGATGTGATCTTTGGGGTTTCGAGCATTCTGCTGGCTATCTTCTTTGGCGCCGCGCTGGGGAACGTGGTGCGAGGAGTTCCGCTAAACGCCGACGGCTATTTCTTTGAGCCGCTGTGGACGAATTGGCGCGTTGGCGCGCAGAACGGAATCCTCGACTGGTACACCGTGATGTGTGGAGTCATCGCCCTGGTCACGTTGGCGATTCACGGATCGCTCTATCTGGCGACCAAGACAGACGGCGCACTGAACGCCAGGGTTCGCAAGGTGGCGTCTGTCTTATGGCCGGTCCAGGTGCTATTCACGATTGTCAGCCTGATTGCCACGCTCTATGTCCAACCAGAGATCCTGCTGAACTATCAGCGCTGGCCCATCGGATATCTGATTCCGGTGGTTGTAGCCGGCAGCCTGGTGTATTCCTTTTACGCGCTTCGCACGAAGAACGATAAGGGCGCGTTCCTGGCTTCCGCCGGTTATATTGCGGGAATGCTGGTAGGGCTGGTGTATGCGGTCTACCCGATGGTGTTGCCGGCCAGCACGGATCCGAGGTACAGCCTCACCATCTATAGCACTGCGGCAGGCGATCATGGATTGCGGGTCGGGTTAGTATGGTGGTGTATCGGGATGGTCTTTGCTGTAGGGTACTTCGTCTTCGTCTACCGAATGTTCCGCGGCAAAGTGAACCTGGCAGAGGGAAGCGACCACGGCTACTGATCCTGCGGCATTGGCGCATCAGGGCCCGATCACGTTGGGCCCTTCCTTGATCACATCGCTTCGCGATTTCGACATCAGCTGCATAAACAGCATCTGCCTTACTGCGCGACTTGACTGGCCTCTCCCACATAGAAAGCGGCTACCTTAAAATCTGGTATACTTGCGCAATTCTGAGGCATTTGTTGCAACACACTTTTTATCGGACGCCCTTTAGGAGAGATGCTGTCGATGAAACGCTGGTTCTTTATCTTGGCTGCCACAGTCGGCATGGCCGCGGCCGCCTTTGCCCAGGTCGAGACCTGGAACCTTGATCCGAACCATACGGCCGCGCAGTTTTCTGTGCGTCACATGGCGATCTCCACGGTCCGCGGCGCGTTTACGAAAGTCAATGGCACGGTGACGTACGATCCGGCCGATCCCACAAAGACCGCTATCGATGCCACGATCGACGTGGCTTCCGTTGATACGCGAGTCAGCATGCGCGACAACGATCTGCGCAGTCCGAACTTTTTTGACGCGGCGAAATATCCCACGATTACCTTCAAGTCGAAAAGTGCACAGCCAGCCGGTGCGGGCAAACTTAAGATTACTGGCGACCTGACAATTCACGGCGTCACCAGGCAGGTCGTGCTCGACGTCGACGGTCCTTCGGAAGCGGTGAAGGATCCACGAGGCAACATGCACATGGGCGCATCGGCGACTGCCAAAATCAACCGGAAGGATTTCGGAGTGAATGGTGGTCCCGGTGTGGTCGGCGACGAAATTTCGATCACCATCGACGCCGAAATGATAAGGCCTGCGGCGGCGGCCAAGTAGTCGGCTTCATCAGTCCGGGCCGCTGCCGGATTCCGTCGGTTTCACTTCTGCGCGCTGTTGTCCCGGACTATTGTCTTTCATAAATTCGAAGCCGGCGTTGACCAGGGCAATGTGCGACAAGGCTTGCGGGAAGTTACCGACCAGACGCTGGCGCCCAATGTCGAATTCTTCCGCCAGCAGCCCAACGTCGTTGCACAGAGTCAACAGGCGATCAAACAGCTTACGGGCATCGTCGACACGCCCGATCATTTTCAAAGCGCTAACCATCCAGAAACTGCAGGCCAGGAAGGCGCCCTCGCCCTCAGGAAGCCCATCGTTCACCCGTCCCGTGTCGTAGCGCAAAACGAAGCCATTTACCATCAGGTGCTTCTCGATAGCCTGGATCGTGTTTCGGACGCGTGGATCGTCCGGAGGCAGAAATCCCACCAGCGGAATCAGAAGCAATGACGCATCAAGATTTCTTGATCCGTACGACTGCACGAAGCTGCATAGATCGGAGTTGTATCCCTTGTCACAGACTTCGCCGTGAATGCGATCGCGCAGTGTCCGCCACGCGTCCACGCGTCCTTTCAGGCCATAGCCTTCGGCCGCCTTGACGGCACGGTCAAAGGCTACCCACGCCATCACCTTGGAATAGGTGAACTGCTGACGGTCTCCGCGGATTTCCCAAATGCCCTGATCCGGCTGGTCCCATACAGTCGCGAGATGCTCAAGAAGAGTCTCGATGAGATGGAGGTCTATTTTGCGCAACGCGATGCCCCCACGATGGGCCTGAAACAGAGCATCGATGACTTCGCCGTAGACGTCGAGCTGATGCTGGCCGGAGGCGGCGTTGCCGATGCGTACTGGCTTTGAGTTCTCGTATCCTGGAAGCCAGGGTATTTCCAGTTCGGTCAGCAGCCGCTCTCCGCGAATGCCGTACATGATCTGAACCTGGTCGGGACTGCCGGCGACCGCTCGTAACAGCCAGTCACGCCAGGCCTTGGCTTCATCGTGGTAGCCGGCATGCAGCAACGCCAGCAAGGTGAAGGTTGCGTCACGGAGCCAGCAGAATCGATAGTCCCAGTTGCGCGATCCGCCGAGCTGCTCCGGCAGCGAAGTCGTGGGCGCTGCGACGATGCCTCCGGTCTTGCAGAAGGCCAGCGCCTTAAGCGTGATCAACGAGCGCTCCACCGCGTCGCTGTACTGCCCCTGGAACGAGAAGCTACTTGCCCACTTCTGCCAGTAGCTCTGGGTTTTGTGCAGCGCTTCCTTGTAGTCGATCACCGGGGGCAGGGAAGCATACGAATGACGGTACGTGAGAACGAAAGGAACCTTCTCGCCCTCATGCACGTCGAAGTCAGCGATCGTTCTGAGATCCTTACCATGCATTGCCACCGGGGTTCGCAACACGACCATGTCCGGTCCGGCTATGGCCCGGAGGGAGCGATCCTCGGTCCGTGACACCCATGGAACCGAGCGGCCGTAATCGAAGCGCAGGACAAGCTCCATGGCCATCCGCACCTGGCCTCGCAGTCCCTGGACGACGCGAATCACGCTGGAGGAGGGTGATGCTGTGGGCATGAAGTCGGTCAGCATCACTGCGCCCGAATCGGTCTCGAAGGTCGTTTCGAGAATCAGCGTATGGTCGCGATACTTGCGAGTGCTTCTTGCTTTGCCACGCGGAGCAATCAACCAGCGGCCGTGGTCAGGAGTTCCCAGGAGCGCGGCGAAGCACGCCGACGACGCAAAAGTGGGCCAGCACAGCCAATCCAATGACCCGTTCTGTCCGACCAGCGCTGCCGTCTTACAGTCGCCGATAAGCGCGTAGTCCTCAATACGTGAAGGCATGGTAGTGGGATGCAAATTAGGCGTTGCAAAATTTGGCGCTCAGCATTCAATTACATTGAGAGCCAGTCCGGCCAGTGAAGTCTCTTTATAGCGCGATTGCATGTCAAGTCCGGTTTGGTACATGGTGGCGATGACCTGGTCGAGCGAGACCTTGTGCTCGTCGGTTTCACGCATAGCGATACGGCACGCATTGATGGCCTTGACCGAACCCATGGCGTTGCGCTCGATGCAGGGAATTTGCACCAGGCCTCCGATGGGATCGCAGGTCATGCCGAGGTTGTGCTCCATGCCGATCTCGGCTGCATACTCGATCTGGCCGTTGGTTCCACCCAAGGCCGCGACGAGGCCGCCGGCCGCCATCGAGCAGGCCACGCCGACCTCGCCTTGGCAGCCCACTTCCGCTCCAGAGATGGAAGCATTCTCCTTGTAGAGAATTCCGATGGCGCCCGCAGTGAGAAAGTAACGGAAGATTCCTTCGTCGGAGGCGTCGGAGATGAAGCGCTTGTAGTAGTGAGCGACCGCCGGAATGATTCCGGCTGCGCCGTTGGTGGGCGCCGTGACCACTCGTCCGCCGGCAGCGTTCTCCTCGTTCACCGCCATGGCGTACACGTTCAGCCAATCCATGGCGCCGAGCGGATCGGAATTCCCTTGCTCTTCTAGCTTTCTGGCCAGCCGGGGAGCCCGGCGGCGGACGTTGAGTCCGCCCGGCAGAATACCTTCTTGTGCCAGTCCGCGCTGCACGCAATCCTGCATGACCTGCCAGATGCGCGCGACGTATTCGCGAATTTCGGCCTCGGTGTGCCAGGTCTTCTCGTTTTCGACGACGATCCGCCAGATCGGCATAAGGTTTTCCTCGCCGATCCGCAGCAACTCATCGGCGCTGGAAAACGGATAAGGAGGAACCGGCAGCTCACTGTCAGCGGCGTCTTCGCCTTCACGTGCGATGAAGCCGCCGCCCACCGAATAGAAAATCTCGGAGGCGAGCGTCTGTCCGGAACTGTCGATGGCGGTGAATCGCACGGTGTTGGAGTGACCGGGCATCACCTTGTCTTTGTGGAAGAGCAGGTCCGTAGGTTCGTTAAACGAAATCGCATGCGTTCCAAGCAAGTGAATGGAGAGTCGCTGTCGGATTTCGTTGATTTTGGCTTCGATCGTGGCGGGATCGACAAGCTCCGGAGCTTCGCCAGAGAGTCCCAGCAGAATGGCGCGATCGGTAGCGTGACCATGGCCCGTCAGAGCCAGCGATCCATACAGCTCCACCCGGATGCGGTCGACCTTGGACAGCAGTCTCGCCCGTTCGAGGTCCAGGGCGAATTGCCGCGCCCCACGCATCGGTCCCACGGTGTGGGAGCTGGACGGACCAATGCCAATCTTGAAAATCTCGAAGATACTTGTCTTCAAACTGAACCTTCTGCGAGCTTATCTGTGCCGGACGAGCATCACCATAGTATGCGGTTCGGAAGCCTCGGATACCAGATCCGGTTACCGAACTATCCTGGAGTGGTCAGGCGGTTGTCAGAGATCGGTTTGATGGGCCAAAGCTTTACGTCGTTCAGCCCTCCGGAAACGCGGACGGGCGTGTTAGGTGACTTTCCGTCCAGTCCATAGACGCGAACGGTGTGTGCCTGACGGTTGCCGATAAAGATTTCGATCGCCGATCCATCCATGAAAATGTTCAGTTCAGGAGAGCCACTTTGGTTGCTCTCGGATATCGCTACCGTGTTACCGTTCACGCTCAGTGACTTCTGTGCCGGATCATAGCGCAGGTCAAGATAGGGTTTCGCCTGGGGGCCAAACTGAACTCCAAATGGCTTTTCGGAGTTGAAACGGCCCCATAGTTCGGCGCTGAAGTTCGCGAACGAGAGGTCTCCGGTGCTGTCGAGGGGTCTGCCTCGCAAGGAACTAACATCGGGCACGACACGCATCTCGAGCTCGCCTGCGTTGCTGACGGTCAGCACTCGTGGCAGCGCCATTAGTCCGGCCCATCCCGCTGGCTTGTATTCTTCGACCGGCCGGGTTTCGGGGATCCAGCCCCACAGAATGCGGTTGCCGTCCTTATCGACCATGCTCTTGGGAGCGTAGTAGGAGCCGGAATCGAGCAGGCCCTGCCTCTGCGGGTGATAGGTCAGCTTCTTGGGGTCGTAGTCTCCCACCGTCCAGTAGACCTTCCGCTCGGTTGAATACAGCAGCACATGTTTGCCGCCGAGTGGGAAAAAGTCCGGACATTCCCACATCTCGCCACTGTCGACGGTATCCGGCGTCACCTTGCCGTTCCACTTGCCGCTGTGCAGAGGATGGAGGTACTCCCAGCTTCTCAAGTCATGCGAGCGGTAGAGCAAAACCATGCCGCCCTGCTTGGCGATTCCCGAGCCAACGGCCATGTACCAAGTGTCGCCGTCTTTCCAGAGGCACGGGTCGCGGAATCCCGTGACCTGCATTCCCGCTGGCGGCGAATCGAGTACCGGCTGGGGTAGCTTCTGCCAGGTCAGCAATTGCGGATCTTTTGAAGTTGCCAAGCACTGCGTTTCGCGAAAGTTATGTTGGCCATCGCGGAGGGTGGCTTTCTCCGGCGAAGATGCCGCAACGCCAGTGTAGATGAACGTCGGAACGCCGCGGTCGACGACCGCGCTTCCACTGAAGCAGCCGTCCTGATCCGGACCGCCCTTTGTCGGCGACAGCGCGATCGGGAGGTGCTTCCAGTGGACCATGTCCGGGCTCATGGAGTGCGCCCAGTGCATGTCACCCCAGTAAGCCCCGTTGGGGTTGTACTGAAAGCAGACGTGATACTGGCCGTTCCAGTAGATTGGACCGTTCGGATCGTTCATCCAGTTCTTCGCCGGCAACAGGTGATACTGCGGACGCAAGATATCCTCGGCCAGTTGTTGCTCGGAGGGTGCCCAACCGAGTCCAAGGCAATCTTCCGGCAAGGACGCGGCGGCGGCGGCCGCGGCCGACAAAGCAAGAAATGATCGACGGCTCAGAGGCATGTGCAAGCTCCCAAAGTTGGTATGTGCATTGAGGACATCGCGCTTAGCGCATGCCGACCTGACCCCTGACGCTCTCGATCAGCTTCTGCGAGTCATAGCCGACTCCGTCCTTCAATACGGTTTCCACCTTCTCAATGTCGTCGATATTCTTCGAAGGGTCGCCTTTAATCAGCACCAGATCAGCTTGCTTACCGGCGGCGATTGTACCTATATGGTCCTGCTGACCCAAATATACCGCGCCATTCTGCGTAGCGATGTGAATCGCTTCGACCGGACTAAAGCCGGCCTCGACCAACAGCTCCACTTCCCGTTGATCGCCAAAGCCGGGAAGAACCCCGCCGTTGCCTGTCGGATCCGGCCCGGCCAGGAGGAGTCCGCCAGCCTTCGCGAAGGCTAGTTCAAACTCGAGCTCCTTCTTGAAGAGCGCCGTCATAGGCGAATCGAGGGCCACCCGCGCACGCGCCAGCAGATAGCTTTGCATAGCCTCGGCGGTCATGGCTGCGATGACTCTGGACTGCAACTTTGGACGCCCCGGCACGCTGGCTTCGAAAACTGGCAGAGTCGAAGTCACTGCCACGTGATGCGAAATGAGATCGTGGATCAGTCCCTGTACCTGTGATCCGTTAATGTCCAGGTTCATCCAGGTCTTGGCGCCGCCTTGCGGACACATGTCGGGCTTCTTGCCGGCGACGAATTCAGTGTCGGTGAAGACCGGTCCGTGTTCCAGATCGTCGATGCCGAGAGCCACGGCCTCAGGCCAGGTCACCGAGCACAGATGTCCAGTCAGCTTCAGCTTGTGCGAGTGTGCCCGCTCGATGGCGGCGGTGAGTTCCGCGCGCGTGATATTCATGTAGGCCTTGTATGACGTCATGCCCTCCGCGGCCCAGTAGTCCACCATCCGCGTTGCATCGTCAGGCCCGGTCAATTCGTGCATCTGAGCAAAGATCGTCGGCTTGCCTTCGAGATAAGGCGCAGTGAGATCGATCTTGGGACCCGGCATCAAGTTATCGTCAATGCGATGTTTGACCTTCAGATCGGTATATGGCTCCAGGCTGCCGGTAGTGCGTATGGTGGTAACACCAGCCGCAAGGTAGAGGCGCGGTGCCGTGTACGGCACCTCCATGACGAAGAGGCCAGGCTCTCCAATTTTGCCGTCGGCATCGCGTTGGAATGAAGCTGAGTCGGTGTAGTAGAGGTGATCGTGCATGCCGACGAGGCCGGGAATGACTGTGTATCCCGTGCGGTCAAGTTGTTGCGCCCCGGCAGGTATGGTGATTGACGAGGCCGGCCCGACGGCTTGTATCACGCCCCCCGCGATGACCACGCTCTGATCGTCTTTTGCTGGACTGCCGGTGCCGTCGATCACGCGAACATGCGCCAGGACGAATGTTGGAGCGTGAAGGCTGATGAAGGGGGCTACATCGGGTGAGCCCTGACTTTGTGCTGAAGCGAGAGTGCTGACGAGAATCGCAACTAACAAAACCGGGTTTCGCATCGAGAAGTCCTCGGCACTGCGTGATTCCGACCAGAGCAAGTCTTGCCAGTGTACTTCAGCTGTCCGGGCACGCGTCGCCAATCAGTTGCCCGACGGCGCCTGCGACATCTTTTCAGTGTAAAGATGCCGCCGTAATGTCTCTCCAGAGCTGAAAAGTGAACGAACCGCAGGGATCCACGGTGTGGCGTTTCGCGCCTTGGCACCTTTTCTTATGCCTTTTTTTTGGAGTACTCAGGGTTTTCCCAAATAATTGATGTGCGTGGTATACCGTTCAGCAACCCAATGTAAATTAAGAACTACTGCTAGTGGTAGTACGTGCATGTGGCCCTTTAGTCTAGCTTGCCATGCGCATCTACCGTCTTTCTCCAATCATTGTCGTGGCCTGTATCTTCTGGACAGGGCTGGTTTTGTCAACGCCACTTATGTCTCAAACCGATCTGGGAGCACTAAAGGGACACATTCAGGACCAGCAGGGCAGCGCAGTAACAGGCGCTTCGGTGACCCTCCGCAATCCAGATACCGCTTTCGAACGCACGGTCTCAACCGATGCCGCCGGGAATTTCTCATTTATCGGTATCCCTTTGACGGGTACCTATGGCCTGAAAGTCAGCGCACCCCATTTCCAATCCGCCGAGCAGCCTGACATCCATTTACGCGCTGGCGGTACTGCGACCATTAACGTCACGCTCGGTATTGCCGGTGAGAAGACAGTGATCGATGTTTTTGGCACTCCAAACACCGTTCCGACCGAGTCGAATCAGGTATCGTCGCGCTTCGATCTGGCGAAAATCGAGGACACGCCAGTTCTGAATCGCAAGATCACGACGCTTCCCTTGCTCAACTCTTCAGTACGTCCTGCGCAGACGACGGGCGACCTGTTCCTGAATGAGACGCTGTACGTTATCAACGGCAATGGACGTCGGCAGACCACCTATCAACTCGACAATACCGACGCTGACGACAGTTGGGGCCGGCAAACCATGTTTGCCGCTGTGCCCTTTTCGGTGGTGCAGGAGTTCACCGTCTATACCAATGCGACGTCGTCGGAATGGGGACGCAATGCGGGCACGGCTGTCAACGTCGTTACCAAATCGGGTTCGAATGACTGGCATGGCGATTTTATCGGGATGGGACGTCCGGCTTTCTCGGATGCGAATGTCCCGCTTACCACCAAAAGGGCGGTAAATACGCTGGCCCAGGGTAGTGGAGAAATTTCGGGACCGATCGTCAAAGACAAAACCTATTTTCTGTTCTCAATGGAGTACTCCAGCCAGAATCGAGATGCGGTGATTACCTCGCCGGTTCAGCCGGGTTCTATCTACACCGGGAATTTTGGGCAGACGCTGCTGTTTGGCCGGCTCGATCAGCAACTGGGGAAGAATAACCTGCTTACCCTGCGGGGCAACTATGATCGCTTCTCGGACACGAACCCTCAAGACGCGGTGAGCGGCGTTACTCTCCCCAGCGCCGCCCGGGTATTTGCACGCAACACCTACGAGGCGGCTCTGTCGGATACGGCCACCATCAGCCCGACACTGCTTAATCAATTTCGTTTTCAGTTGCAGGTGGGATCGCCCATAACCCAGTTCCTGCCGGTTGTTTCGGCGCCCCAGGAGTTTGTGTCCGGTTACTACACCTCAGGCGACTCGCGCTGGGCGCAGTTAATGAATCACCAGTATGAGTGGGCGGACACTGTCAGCCTGGTTCGCGGGCATCATCAGCTTAGGACCGGATTTAACGTGATCTATTCGTCATCGGGCGGATACGGTCAGGAATTCGGCAGCGGCTATATTGACGGGCGTTTTCAGGTGAATTCCAAGTATCAGACGATACCGATTGACGAGCTGATTACCTACAACCCGAGCTTGCCGCCGCCCGGATACCCCAAGAAGTCTCCGCCGATCGTAAGCAGTTTCACGCAGTCCTTTGGCAATGCGAGCTACAACATCAAGGAAACGCTCTACGGCCTGTTTGTGCAGGACAACTGGTCAGTGCGACCCAATCTGACCGTCAACCTGGGACTCCGCTACGACGGGCAGACGTTTACCGGCGCCAATACTAACTTCTCGCCCCGTGTTGGGCTGGCATGGAATTTGCCGGGCAAGTCGACCGTGATCCGCGCCGGCTATGGCATTTACTACTCTGAGGAGCGCGCCAACCTGGAAGCAAGCGCCGCTCTCAATGGTCCAGAGGGAGTCTTCACCTATACTGCCGCTCCCGGTCAGCTGGGGTTTCCGACGTCATTCGCGCCGATCCCTGCGTTCCCATCAGGGGCCAGCCTGCCCGCCCGTGACATTACGATTCTTCCCGGACAGTGTGGCTACCTGAACCAGTTCCTCAATGTGTCCCAATTGCGCTTCTGTCCCAATACGTTCTATAACCCGTATACCCAGCAATGGAATTTCGGCATCGAGAACGAGATCGCCAAGGGCTGGCTGTTATCGCTGGACTACATCGGTTCGCATACGATTCACATCGAACAGCCCGTCGACCTGAATTCACCTTCCGCTTTTGTTCGCACTGCCGCGGGGCAAACTCGTTCAGCGAACGCTGCCAATGCCACCCGGCCGATCGTGCCTGTCGCGAACGGCTATCGCCAGGTGCTGGCTTACGCCAACCTCGGCTCTGCTTTTTACGACGGGCTGCAAGTGAAGCTAAATAAGCAACTGTCCAGGCGCCTGTCGCTCCTTTTGACCTACACATGGTCGCACGACATAAATACGGTAGAGTGGGATGGCACCGGCCAGAACCCCAACGACTACTCTTGCCTGGTTACATGCGAAAAGGCGACCAGCCTGCTTAACCAGACGAACCGCGCCTCCCTGAGCGGCACCTACCAATTTCCTTGGGGTATCACCTTTGACGTTTGGGCGCAGATGGGATCAGGCTTCCCTTATAACGTTACGACCGGTGTCGATAACAATGGCGACGGCAATAACTCGGACCGGCCGTTTGTGAACGGCGCGGTGGTCCCACGCGACTGGGGGCAAGGTACGGCGATCTACGACTTTGACACCGCACTGCAAAAGTCTTTCCGGATCAAAGAGCGGACGAGTTTGATCCTGCGAGCCGAGGCGTTCAACGTCTTCAACCACCAGAACAATTTCGGCCGCAACGGAACCTACGGCAATGCTGCCACGCCAGTTGCGACGTTTGGGCAGCCAGTCGGCGGACTGGCCAACATCGGGCCGCCGCGCGAGATGCAGTTTATGGCTCGAATTACCTTCTAATTGTTCGCGGTCAAGGCGGGCTTCTGTGTTGCTGAAACTGCACGCAGGAACCCGCCACCATCGAGCACCTCATTGTCCTCTGGAGTCTCATTGTCCGTCCGCCGGTACGATTTTCTGCTGACGTACTTCCTCGGCTCAAAGTGGCTTCTCGTCTCCTGCCTGTTCCTGTCAGTCTTCCATTGTGCCGCATTTGCGCAGTCGGCAGCGGCGAAAGGTACGATCGGCGGGACGATCAGCGATCCGCAGGGAAATGCAGTTGCCGGGGCCCAGGTCATTCTCCGCAACCTCGACTTCACCTCGACCCGCACTTTGGTTACGACCGAAAACGGGACCTTCAGCGCGGCGATGCTTACTCCCGGACTGTACACAGTCGAGGTGAAGGCGCCGGGATTCTCGCTGAAGAAGCCTACGCGAGTGACTTTGGCGGTGGGTAGCAGTGTTCAGATCACCATCAGGTTGAGTATCGCTGCGGTTTCGCACGACGTCACCGTGACTGCTCACGGACCAACCCTGGAAGGGAATACTTTGCCTCCGGCTGTCAATAAGGAAGAGCCGGCGGTCAGCAACACTCTTGCGGGACTCACCGTGACGTACTTGCCGAATCGCGACCGGGACTTCAGCCAGTTCGGCCAACTGGCTGCCGGAGTTCAGCCGGCCGCGGGTTCCTCTGGAGTCGTGATCGATGGTCAGCGTCCTAACAGCGTGGCAGCCGCGGTAGATGGCGCGGACTTCACCGATCCGCTGCAAGGTGGAGAGCGCGGTGCCCAAGATGGAGCGCTCTTCTTTCCGCAGACGGTTGTTCGCGAATTTCAAATTGTGCATTCTGGGGTATCAGCCGAGGTGGGCGGCACCAATGCAGGCTTTCTGAACATTTCCACCAAGGAGGGTAGCAACAAGTATCGGGGTGAGGCGTTTTATATAGGACGCCCTTCTGCGCTGACCTCCAGCGATACATTCGGTCATTCTCTTGATAACACGCAGAATGAATTCGGCGGATCGATAGGCGGACCAATTAAGCGTAACCGCGCTTTCTTCTATGTAGGTGCTGAGCAGGATTACTTGGACGTCCCCTATTGGACAGAATTTCAACCGCAAGCCCCCGGCGTCGTAATCCCTTCATCTTTGGCTGCTCTGCAACAGCAAATCGTCAGCAAGTACGATCCGACGTCTGTCTCGGCTCGCACCGACGTATTGCTGGGTCAGGCGACCACTCTTAACTTGCAATTCAACTTCAATCGCGTGCATGCGACGGACATCGACGACGGCTCTACCCGCAGCACAGCACCCATCGACAACAGTGCGCAACTCACGGGAGATAGCTATTGGGTGCGTGGCAGTCTCACGACCGTGATTGGCTCCACGAAAGTAAATCAGATTCTTGCGCAGTGGGCACAGGATCAGCGCACTCTCACGCCGGTCTCCACCACTCCAGAGATGGTGATTAACGGCTTCGGAATTCTGGGTGGAAACAGCCTGAAGAACGAGTCTTACACCTCCAACATCAACCGGGTCAACGACGACTTGGTAGTCACCCGAGGCGGCACGGTTCTCCATTTTGGTGGCGGTTTCTCTTATGATCCCGCGCAAGAGCGACACGAGGCGAACCTCAATGGCCGCTTCGACTTCGATTCCCTGACAGATTATCTCGATGGCTTACCGCGCCGGTTTCAACAGACCTTCGCCGAGCAGGGCGCGGCATATAGCGGCGCAATTCGCACGCTTGGACTCTACGCAAACATCAAGCTTCCGGTCACGGCGAAGCTAACTATAACGGCTGGTCTCAGGTGGGATGGCCAGTGGAATCCTCAGCCCAACCGTGCGAATCCGGCAATTCCCCAGACGACCTATATCCCGTCAGACCTTGCCCAATGGCAGCCGCGATTAGGCGTTGCTTGGAATCCGACTCCAAAGACGATAGTCAGGCTGAGTTCCGGGTTGTACGACGCTCCGACACCAGCCACTTTCTTTCAGCGGGTCTTTACCGACAACGGAGTGAATACCGTAACGGTAGATAGTTACTATGATCCGCAGCTGCTGAGCCTCGTATCAGGACAGGGTCAAGCTCTGCGCTCGCTCGCCAGCGTGCCCCATGGTCTGGCTGTCCCCGCCGCCTTCGTCGTAGGGATAAACCCGCAATTCCGTAATCCGCGTTCCTTCCAGGTGGCAGCAGGAGTTGAGCAGCAGGTCTCGGCAAAGGTCTCGCTTGCCGCTGGCTACGTGCGCAACAGTACATGGGATTTGCAACAGCTCCTGAATGCTAATCTGCTTCCTCCAACCTATGATTCCTCTGGCATGCCGATCTTCCCCTCAGAGAGGCCGCTTTCCAGCGTAGGGCAGTTACTGGTCAATCAGTCTTCAGCGCACTCGTCTTATGATGGATTTCTGGTGACCGCGAATCTGCAGCTTCCGAAACGGTCTCAGTTGGCTGCAAACTATACGCTGTCTCGCACGCGTGACAACAACTCGAACCTGGGACCGTTCAGCATCGTTTCTGCGCTGAACCCGTTTGATCTGGCGGCCGAAGGCTCGTACTCCTCGTTCGACGTTCGCAATAACTTCAACTTGAGCGCCATTACGAACCTTCCCTACGGTTTCAAGATTAACCCTGTCATCGTTGCACGTTCCGGCCTACCTTACAATCCGGTGATCGGGTTCGACACTCAGCTCGACGGCAACGACTGGAACGATCGCGCCATTCTTGGGGGGACGGTGGCGCCGCGGAACAGTCTCCGACAGCCTGCGGTTTTCAGTCTGGATATTCGGTTCGTGAAGGACTTTGCCCTACGGGGCGAGGGGCATCATCTCGATCTGTTCATGGACATCTTCAACGTCACCGGTGCAGGGAATCGTAACCTCGGAACGGAGGCGATCAGCGTCTTTGGTTCGTCGGCCAGTCCTGTCTTCAGCGCAGCACAGCCGCTCTATGCGCCTGATACCAACCACTTTGGCAGCGCTCGACAGGTCCAGTTCACGGCCCGGCTCACCGCTTTCTAATCGGCCCGCTGAACCTATTTCCTGAAGTAGTAGGTTCAACTCAGGCTTACGTAAGACTTCAGTGGCACGCCTACTACGCGTTCGAACGGCTCGGGGTCGTTCGGTAGCACGAGGACCTCCGTAGTCTGGCCGGTGTAGCCGCCGGCAATCAGGAAGTTCGCCCCAATGGACATGCGATTTTCCAGAAAGGGCCGCAGGACGGCGCCGCGAACTTCTGTGACCGGGACGCCGGTAAAGCCATCGCCCAGTGGCTTTGCCTTCACAAATTCGAACTCGCCCCTGGCTTGCAGGCGCAAGGGAAGTTTGCTCAGGGAGCCAACGGCATCCCAGATCAAACGTGGCGCCTCCGGCACCGGCTCGCCCGTCTGCCTGTCGCGTGCATCCGCCTGTGCATAAGGGATGTAAATGGCCCCGCGCGAGAAATTCCTTTGCATGGAGACGTCCCCAGCTGGCCCCAAGGGCTAAGCAGGGATGGAAGCGACCCGCATCCGGCAGCGAGTCGCGGACCTAAAAGCCATTGAAGTCCTGGTTCCACTCCCTGAGTTTGGCGAAGTGGAGGTCAAGATCGATTGGGGAACAGCGGCGAGTCCCGATCCTGCCGAGGGCTACCGATCGGAAAAGCAAGAGAGAAGGAAGTCACCGATGATTTGCGCCGATCTCTTCGGGTTGCGCCGGACTAACGGAATTGACTCTGAGGGCAGCGTAGAGTTGCGCGACGCGATCATGCAGAACGTGGGCCAGATCTTTACGGTCGCCGATCGCCGCGACAGCGTTGCCGAAGCTTACTCGTGCGCGAATTGCTGGCTTGGCCAACAGTTTCATGCCTTGCGGAAACAGGGTCATGTCGCCCCAGTAGTAGGCTTCGTCGGCGGGCGTACCGTCGGCCCGTTCGTAGGCAATGGCGCAAGGGGTGACCAGCGCTCCCATGTCGATCGCGGGCTGCAACATTGTGGAGTGGAAGCGGAGAACCTGGCGTCCGTCGGTGGTTCGGCCTTCCGGGAAGAGGACGACCGGCGCGCCACCGCGCAGCGCATCCGCGACTGCGGAATTCTTTTGCGCGGCGTCGCCCTTCCTATTTCGCTGCACAAAAACCGAGCCTGCCCAGCGCGCGAAGCGGCCGATGATTGCCCAGTTTTCGATCTCAGCTTTTGAGATGAAAGCGCAAGGCACGCTGGCACTGAGCACGAGAATGTCGAGATAACTGAGATGATTGGAGACGATCAGTCCCTCGGTAGGGAACTCGCCAATCGCCGACAGCTGGATCTGCATGGCCGCAAGGCCATCGGAGCAGACACGATTCAGCCATCGAACTCGTTGCGGGCGCGATGGTTCGCCTCGGCGCGCTAGCAGACAGTAGCTCCAGATGCCGCGCAGGACGGCCGTAGCCAAGCCGAGCAGTCGGCGGAAGCGGCGGAGTTGGGTTATCAGGAGCGAGATCATTAGCGGCGATGCGTTGCGTGTGTCAATGAGTTTACTGCACCCCGTAAAGCGAGGAGCAACGATAGGACAATGGCCTCATCTAGCGACAACGCGTCCGGCGCCGCGGACAGATGGCATTTTGACACTGCTTCCGAGTGACTGGTACGATAAAATCTCTGGCGTAAAGTTCCTCCACGCAAGCGTCCCCGTCGTCTAGCCCGGCCTAGGACATCGCCCTTTCACGGCGGTAACACGGGTTCAAATCCCGTCGGGGACGCCAAATCTTTTCAACGATTTACCGAGATTCCCATGCATCGCGATACAAAGAAAATACAACTCGTTTCGGCCGGATCATGCCCACCACTTTGCTTTGCGCCGCCCGCTTGTCGGGCCCAGAGCTTGGGTGTAGGTGTCCAGCGTCATCCTCGACGTTGAGTGTCGCAACAGCTCCTGCACTACTTTCACATCCTCACCATTGCCCTTGAGAACGAGGAAAACGTGTGTCGAAAGGTGTGCCACGACATCTTCTTGTGGATGCCCAACTTTCGGGCCATCGGCTGGATGTAGTCGCGCATCACCGTGCTCAGCCAGACGGGCTGCTTCCCGCGCTTGGCTCCAGCACGGTTGGCATCGGTGGCCCATACATAGTCGGACGGCTTCTTGTACGGTGTCACCGCGTACCAGGCCAACAGTTCACGAGCCACGTACTCGTCGATCGGCATCAGCTTTCTTGAGGTTTCAGTTTTAACCGGGCCCACGTGCTGGTCAACCAGTGACCGGGTCACACTCACATGGAGATTCTTGAAATCGAAGTCCTCCCATTTCAGCCCAGCCAGTTCGCCCCGCCGAAGCCCGGATGGCATGTCGAGAAACACCATGGCCCTCTCCCGAATACCAAGAGCCGCCAGAAGCAATTGCATCTCTTGGATTTCGAGAATGTCAGGTGTCCGTTCTCGTTTTGCGGAGACGCGCACTCCTGAACCTTTGTCGGTCCAGTGATGGGGTTCCGGTCGGTCAATTCCCACCGGATTGCGTGATTGAAAATGCTACTCATCGCGTCGCGAATCTTCTCTCTTGTTCCGCCGGCAAGAGGTTTGGGCTTGCCGAACTTGGTTGTGACAAGCGTCTTGAGCCACTGCTCGACCGCGACGGTCTTGATGGCCCGCAACTCCAGCTTTCCCCAATGGGGAACAACCCACCTGTTCAGAACCAGCGTCTTCCGGGTGCGGGTCGAGTACGCTTTGCCTTCCGCACCACAGTCCGCAAGTTCGTGGACCGTGTAATGATCCACTGCCTCCGCCATGGTGATCGAAGTCAACTCCGTTGGGCCATCAGTGTTGATGTTTACTCGCAATCCGGCCACTGCCTCCTGCAGTTTCTTGCTGTTTTCGTGGATATTCTTTGACGGTTCCGATGGTTTTCTTTCGCTCCCGTGACGTTCCGTCCGCAACCCTCGCGCCAGCGAAAGTGCCATCTTTCCACTCCATCCTTTCGGCTAATTCTTTTGAGACAACCATTTCTGAAACGTGCCAGCATTCATTTCCTCCTTGAATTCTGGCACCGGTCGCAGCTCGAATTTAACTTACTCGACATCATAGAGTCCACGGCCTTTGGCGAAAGAGATTAACCGGCAAGTTTTCCGGAGAGCCAGCGATCAAGTTCCGAGGCGCGGAACCGCCAAGTCTGCCAATCTGCACGCCGGTGATGTTGCCGTGGCGAGCCATCTTCTGGAGAATTTTGGGGTGGATTTTCAACAGGGCCGCCGCCTCATCGCTATCGAGGAGCCGCTCAAAAGACGATGTCGCGGGCTTCAACCCGGCGAACCGGTTTGGAAGCAAGGTCGGGCATAGACGCCTCCGAAAGTAATTTTTCGCAGCTGGAGAGCTGCCAGAGCAGCTTGAGGTTAGTTTTGGATCTGCGGAGGAGTCCAATTCTATTTCGAAAAGGGATTATCACTGACAGGAATAACGGCTCTTCGGGGGAAAGTCTTGACTCTTGGGGCGCAACGGCTAGGTGTTAAGGCAACTCGCTAGGAATGTAACAGCGCCAAATTGGCTATTGCATATTACTCGGCTGTGTGTGCATAATATAGACGCTCATGGGCATAAATTCTCCAAGTAACACATAATGAAGCACTTCCCGATCATACAAACACTCTGCCGGATAGGGCTGGGCGCTGAAAACCCAGCCTTTCGACACCAAGTCGAGAGACTTCGAGAAGCATTAGCTCGGACGGGGACGAAAAGGCTGAAACGGCGATACAGCAGCTTCTGACGGGACAAAAAAACCAAGAGTCGCTGACACCCAGCAGGTTCGTGCCGTCATCAGCTGTGTCTGCCGAAATTCCCGCTGGTGAAACTCTTTCGCCAAAGACGGCACCTCCGTCAGACCGTGAAACGGGCGCACCTCTCGCGGAAATTCTCTTTCCTGATCAGAGCTGTGCGAGTCCAGTATTGCCCAAAAGTTTGCAACATTCCGTTGACCAGTTGTTGATCAGTGGCACAACTGGGAACGCCTGGCAGAGATGGGTGTCTCGCCTACTCGGTCCTGCATGGTCTTTGGTGCTCCAGGAACCGGAAAGACTCACCTCGCTCATTACATAGCGGCACAGCTGGGTTTGCCGCTGGTAGTTGCCCCAACTGGACGGCCTTGTCAGTTCATTTCTCGGAACAACGGCAAGGAATCTTGGGGCGTTGTTTGACTTTTCTAATCGTTACGATTGCGTCCTTCTCCTCGACGAGTTCGATGCGATCGCAAAGGTGAGAGACGACCCGCAAGAAGTGGGCGAGATTATTACCGAGTCGTAAACACGCTCTTGCAGAATATCGATTCCCGGGCAAGTCGCGGATTCACGATCGCGATTACAAATCACGAATCGCTTCTCGACAATGCAGTATGGCGGCGCTTTGAAGTTCGAATTGCGCTTCCGCTGCCGGACAACGAGGCGCTCGCGAGCTCATTTTGTCCAGATCGATTGCTCCGCTAAAGATGCCGCCAGATGAGATTCGCTTTTTGGGATGGCTGACGGATGGAATGACTGGTAGCGACATCCGGATTATGACCAATGCGATGAAGCGGCAAGTTGGCCTAGCCAATGGTACGCGACCAACCGTTCTGGATTTGGCTAGCCAGTTTGCCATCACCCACGCTGGATCAAAGCAGCACAAGCGTCTGTCGCTGCTAGCGGGTGGAGTTCAGGAACTTGTTCGTGCCGCAATGGCTGATGAAGAGTTGCAAATGACGCAAGAAACGATAGCGTGGATCATAGGACGAGATCAGACGACGATAAGCCGGTGGACCAGCAAGACTCCGGTGGGGAGGCGATAGCGAATGCCCGATGACCCTATACAAATGGCTCCTCAATTCCAGGGACTATCAAAGCGTCCCAGAGAAATTTGCAGGAGGCTCCCAGAAGGATTTCTTCGCTGGGCAAGATGCCGAGTTCGTTGCTCACAAGCAGAAATTGCAGCAACAATTGGCATCCGTTACTGACAATTTTCAACAGTCGGCAGTTACGTCGGGGATCGTACGTGTCACGCTGAGACGCGAGGCGATAGCGAAAAGCCATCGGCCCAACGATGTCCTCTTCCCGATGGATAAGCGCCCGTGTATCGGATCAGCTGACATCGGAGAGCTCTTCTACTTTCTTGACAGCAAAGACCTTTCCGAAATTAGCGTCGAGATCAACAAAGCGGAGAATACGACTCGGTGGAAGAAGGACCAAGAGACTCAAAAGCTCAAACCTGCGCCAAGCGTACGCCGAAGTGAGGTTGGCGCAATCCAGCATATCGACGTTCCGTCGATA
>CAWCBG010000004.1:0-526979 GCA_963793845.1 uncultured Acidobacteriaceae bacterium | reverse complement strand
TAGACGCCGGAGAACAGCTTGGTCTTCGCCTCCGAGCCGATCACCACCACCCGGGCGCGCGACATTTCGTCCGCCTCGTTCAGCAGGCGGCCCTCTGCCAGGTTGAGCGCCTGGATCTTGAACATGTTGGGGTATGTGCCGTTCACCGGGAAAGTATAGGTGCGAACGTCGTACTGTACCTTCACGTCTTTGGAGCAGACCGGGGTAATCCGTTTCACCAGCGGTGCAGCGTTCACGATGCGGTCAATGTCGTCGATGGTAAAGCGGATCTGGGTGCCGGCCTTCTGTCCGCCTGCTTGTTGCGAGGTTCTTCCGGGAAAGACGCCGATGATGCGCGTGCCCCAATTGGCGAAGATCACTTCGATAGCTCTGCCGAAGCCACTGCCGTACGCCAGCAGCAACACCACTGTGGCGATACCCCAAGCCATGCCGAGCATGGTCAGCGCAGTGCGGCGACGGTTAAACCGCATGGCTTCGTAGGCCTGAAACAGCAAATCTTTCATCATGGCTATTGTTCCTGCCTTAATGCATCGACGGGCTGCAGCATCGAAGCTTTGTGCGCAGGGTAAAGTCCGGCAACGATGCCGGCAAGCGCCAGCGTTCCGATCGCCAGCGTGGCCGACATATAAGACATCGTGGGCGGATCGAAGCCCGGCGCAGCCGCGCCAATCCCGCTCAACATTGCCATCAACGCAGCCGCGCCGCCCATCCCGATACCGCCGCTCATGAGGGTGAGAAACGCGCCTTCCAGGAAAAACTGCAGCAGGATGCTGCGGTTGGTAGCGCCCAGCGCCTTCCGCAGTCCGATCTCGCGGGTTCGCTCACTCACCGCCACCAGCATGATGTTGATAATGCCGATGCAGCCGAGGGTTAGAGTTACCAGGCCCACACCGCCGAGGAAGATGTCCATGGCATCGAAGATCTTGCCCACGGTCTCGGCGCTCTTCACCGTATCCCAATCCTCGAAGGCATCTTCGGCGTTAGGGTCGAAACCATGGTTGCGGGCAACGATTCGGCGAACTTCCTGGCGCGCCAGATCGTGTTCCGCTCTCGTCCTTGGTCGGTAGTTGATAAAGGAAACCGCGCTCTCTTGCTGCTCGCCTGTAAGCGGGAAGAACTGATGCATCATGGTGTAGGTCAGAAAAACACGGTTGTTGGTGGAGTTGTCGTCGCCGTGGCCTACTCGCTGCACCACCCCAACTACTTCATAACGAATGTCATTCAGCAGGATTGTGCTGCCCACCGCCGTCCGGCCGCCGGGGAAGAGGTTCTTCAGCATCTCGTCGCCGATGACGCATACGAACCGTTTCTGGGCGTCGTCCGCATCGTTCAGCCAGCGGCCGGCCGAGAGCGGCAAGTAACGGATGGTGTTGAACATGGGAGGAATCCCGATCACCTCCCCATTGGTGTTGCCGTAGTCGCTGACCTCGCGAATATCTTTGCGCGAAAGTACTGGAGCGGCCGCCAGGACATGTGGCGCTTCATGGGCGATGTTCAGGTAATCCTGATAGGTAAGCCGATAGTAATGACCTGAGGACATGTTTCCGGCAACCGCCGGAGCCCGCGCTGGGAAGATGAACATGATGTCTTCGCCCAGCGAGTTGAGTTCCTTGCGATTTCCCGAGCGGAACCCTTCGCCCAAACCCACCAGCAGCAACAGCGATCCAACACCCCAGGCGATGCCGAACATCGTGAGGAAGGACCGCAGCTTATGCGCCCAGAGGGTCCGCAACATCTGCCGCAGTATTTCGAGGAACATCATGGCGAGAAAGGGCTCCTGCCCCTGCGTTTGATACGGAATTCAGGGCCTGGAGGTTCCCGGAAAGTAACGCTCGCCGGCAGCCCGACCGCTAGTCCATTGGACACCGTAACTATTGAAAAGATAGCACCTTCCTGCTCGCCTCACGAGGGCTTCGGGTCCAAGCGCGGCCCCTTGATTCAAAGCTGATGAAAGTTGTGGAAAATGGCACCTTCAGGCCCAAAACACCGGCAATTTTCGCTATGATAGAAGCAACACACAGAGCCGCGACTGCGGTCATGGCGAGGACTCTGCGTGAATCACCAGATGGGACGAGGAGTGTAGTTACAATGGCAAAAGCAACACGGGCCACTGATGGTACGACGCCGAAGAAACGGACCCGCAAAGCTGCGGTTACCACCGAACCGACCAATGGACATAGCACGGAAGTGGCGGAAGCGGTAACGGCGTCCTCTGAAATTGCTGCTGAAACCAAGGTTATACCCGCTCCGGAAGAGAAGATTCGCGCCCGCGCCTACGAGCTCTACTTACAGCGTCGGGGCCAGCACGGGTCGCCCGAGCAGGACTGGCTCCAGGCAGTCGCGGAGATCAGCAGTCAGCGTAGCGCCTAGGCTTCCCAAATTGGGAATGGTGGTAAGCGGCGGTCGCGACGGAACAGGTTGGCGGACGCGGCGAAGGTTTGCGGCCTAATTTCATCTATCCAGGTGTCGGGCAGTTGGCAATTGTCCTATTTTTCCGGTGCAAACCTTCCCCGCGCGATTTACAACTGCGTGCAATAGAGTTCTCCGACCGTCGTTGCGGAATATTCTCGAGCCGCAAGCAATCTAAATTTGCCTTACGCGACAGACGGATGGCTCACGTTTTGTTCGAACTCTAACTCTGAAGGCAGCACGCGAAGGTGTGGCCGATGGTATCGAACCTGGTATTGCTGGTCGACGATAACCCACTTCAGCTTAGCGTTCGCGAAGCCGTTCTGCGCGGCGCCGGCTTTGGCGTGGCCATAGCAACCACGGGCGAAAGCGCCCTGGCGACTCTCCGCACGATGGGTAGTCGCATAGGTGTGGTGGTTACTGACCACATCATGCCGGGATGCAGCGGCTCGGAACTGGTTCGCCAGATTCGGGCTGAGAATGACTGGGTTCCGGTGGTCGTCTTGAGCGGCATGCCGGAAGCTGCTTCCGAGTACAGCGGAATGAATGTCCTGTTCCGGCAAAAGCCCCTGCCACCGGCCGAGATGATTGCTCTGATCCGGGCCTGCCTGAATGAAGACTCGCGCAATTGCGGCGCGGCTTAGGACCGGGCGACCGTCTTCACGGTGAAGATTTTCCGCCAAAGTGTGACTGACATCACATGGTAATGGGTCGCAAAAGGCGCTATCCTTAGGTTCAGAAATTCAGGCTGGAAGTCGCGCAGCGGTTCTCCAGGCCGGGATGGCATTCATTGAGGTTCTCCTATCATGTCTGAGCAGGCACGCAGATACGCGCGGTTCGGCGCTGTCATTGCGGTAATCGTGGTCGCGCTAGGCTATCTGGCGTACACCGGCGTTCGCGACACCAAGAGCTACTACGTGACCATCAAGGAGCTCAACAGCATGGGCCCCAGCGCCTACTCCAAGCGGCTGCGGGTGGCGGGCAACGTGCTCCCTGGCTCGATCAAGCGTCAGGGCAGCCATCTTGAATTTCAACTGGTGGAGCTCGATCGCACCCTGCCTGTCGTTTACAGCGGTATGGAAGCTCCTCCCGATACTTTCAAGGACAATGCTCAGGCCCTGGCCGAGGGCAACTACGGACGCGATGGCGTCTTCCATGCCAGCACTATTCAAGCCAAGTGCGCCTCCAAATACGCGCCGAAACAGCCGGGCCAGCCAGGCGCAACACCCACCAGCGATCCCGCGCAGAAGGCGGCGCTGGGCGCAGCGCCATCGGGGACGCAAGGCCAGTAGCTTGGCGGAATCCCCCACAGCGACCGCGCGTCCGGCAGTTGCTGCCGTCAACCAGTCACCCGCCGTCGTTCTCGAAAACCTGGTGAAGTTTTACGGACGCTTTGCCGCCCTGCGTGAGGTCACCGCCAGCTTTGTTCCCCAGCGACTTTATGTTGTGCTGGGCGACAACGGAGCCGGCAAGAGTACCTTGCTGCGCGTCATTGCCGGACTCACCCAGCCCAGCCAGGGACGCTTCGCCCTGCTCGGCTCGAACCGGGTTCGAGCGGTTGCGCACCGGCTGGGCTACATGGGACATGCTCCGCTGCTGTACGACGAACTCAGTGGCGTGGAGAACCTGAGCTACTTCGCGCAGCTCTACGGCCTTAAGGATCACGACGTCTGCCGCAATGCGATGATCAGCGTCGGCCTCGATCCCGCGCTCTCCCGCCGCATAGGCCAGTACTCACAAGGCATGCGGCAACGCCTGTCGCTGGCGCGGGCCGTCCTGCATGATCCGGAGCTGCTTCTACTCGACGAACCCTTCTCCAACGTGGATATTCACTCCGCGCGAGAAATGGCCGCTGTGCTCGGACGCATGCGCGACCAGGGCAAGACCATCTTCGTTGTCACTCACCAGGCGGCGCTCATGGAAGGAGTGGCCGACGAGTTTGTGCACATGTCGGCAGGGCAAATCGTGAACCGTGAAGAGCTTCGACCCGGCCGGGCAAAGGCGGGAACATCCCAATGAGCACACTGGCGATCGCGCGTACTACGCTGTGGAAAGATCTGCGCATGGAGTGGCGCTCCAAGGACGCCATCAACTCCATGCTGTTCTTCTCGCTGCTGGTAGTCGTGATCTTCAGCTTCGCCTTCAATCCCACGGCGGAGGAGTCGCGTCGCATCGCCGGCGGCCTGATCTGGGTAGCGTTCTTGTTCGCCGCCATCGTGGCGCTGAATCAGACGTGGGCGCGCGAACTGCGCAACCAGGTGTTGGACGCGTATCGCGTATCACCGGCTCCCGCGAATGCGCTGTTCCTGGCCAAGGCAGTGGGAAATTTTCTGTTCGTGATGGTGCTGGAAGTTCTGATGGCGCCGCTGTTCGTCATCTTTTACAACCTGCGGTCGATCGGTCCGCTGTGGCAGTTGATAGCCGTGGCGCTCCTGGGGACATGGGCGCTGGTGGTGAACGGCACGTTCTTCGCGGCACTCTCGATTCGCACCCGGAACCGCGAGATCATGCTGCCGCTGATCCTGTTCCCCATCTCGATCCCGGCTCTGCTGGCGATGGTGGATGCCACTACGTCGATCCTGACGGGAGATGCTTCGCCCGATTTCTGGATGAAATTGCTGCTGGTTTACGATGTGGTGTTTACCATGGTCTGTCTGCTCCTCTTTGAAAGTGTGTTGAACGCGGAATGAAACAAGCCTTCTTAGCTTTTGTCGTGCTCACCATCGGGCTGATGATCTACGCCACCTATCAGGGGCTGGCGGTGGCGCCTACCGATGCCTTGCAGGGAGACGTGCAGCGCATCTTTTATTATCACGTTCCCTCGGCATGGGTAGCGGGGCTCTGTTTCTTCGTCAATTTTCTGGCGTCGGTCTGGTACCTGATGAAACGCACGCAGCAGGCGGACGCGCTCGCTGCCGCTTCCGCCGAGGTTGGCGTGGTGTTCTGCACTGTGGTGCTGATCACGGGGCCGATCTGGGCGCGGCCGGTGTGGGGTATCTGGTGGACGTGGGATGCGCGGCTCACCACTACTCTGGTGCTCTGGCTGATCTATGTGAGCTATCTGATCGTGCGCCGCTTCTCCAGTGGAGGCCAGACCGCGGTCATCGCCGCCGTGCTGGCGATCTTCGGCTTCTGCGATGTGCCGATCGTCTACATGTCGATTCGCTGGTTCCGCACTCAACATCCTTCGCCAGTGTTCGCCGGAGGCGAAGGCTCGGGCCTCGATCCCGCCATGCTGCGGGCCTTCATGTGGAACCTGCTGGCGTTCACCTGCCTGGGCATCGTGATCGTGGTGATCCGCTACCGGCTGCAGCGCATGGAACAGAATCTGGAGGCGGCACATACCGCAGCCGCGCTGAAAGGACATGCAGCATGAGCCCGACCGCTCCCGATCCCATGGTCTACCTCAAAGCCGCCTATGCCGTCGCCGGCGTCATCTATCTCGGCTATCTGGGATCGTTGTGGCTGCGCTTCCGGCGTCTTCGCGAGGAAATGAAAGACCTGCGCCGGGGGTAGCATTCACCACGGAGGCACGGAGGAACAACCGCGATTACTGCTTCCGACTCTCTGCGACCATCCACCCAAGCAGTACAACTTCAGGATTTGTCATCACGAGCGCAGGGACGGACCTGCTTTTTCCCACCATCGACAAGAAGCAGATTCCTTGCGCCCAACAACGGGCGCTCGTAATGACAATCAAAAAACTTCTAAAGGGTTGGGGCTGATTCAGAAGCGGTTTCGGAGCGCAAGTAATGCCGCCCGAGCCCGAAAGACATTCTTTAGTCTTTCTCTGTGTTCTCCGTGTCTCTGTGGTGAACACGGTTTGAAGGAAAAGCCGACCCGCGGGGCCGTGGGTGGTGGGCCGTCAATGAACCCGCGTTATACGGTGGGAACCCGCCGCAGCTCTTTAGGCATCTCCGCATGACGGAGCATCGCACACCGAGCCGTATTCGAGTCGAGCCCCCTGTTCATTGAGCATTGGTTCAAAAAACGGGTACCACCACGCACCAACTTTGCAGGCCGGCTTCCTCAACCGATGCTATGGAAAAGCTATGCGGATGACAAGGGCTGGAGCAGTAAATATTTCGAATCAAAAGAATGCAAAAAGAAAATAGGCGGGAATGCAGAATTTACACTCTGGCACCAAATCTGACGTGGCTCTGACTGCACCGGCTATCCGGCGCGACGTCCGTCCTGGAGAACTTCGTCCAGCTCTGCGGACAGGTGCTCGGCGCGGGCAGAGTAGTCGCTGCTGGCCGCTTCGTACTTGCGCTTCAGCATGTGGAACTCGTCGGCGATGTTCAGCGCCGCCAGCACCGCTACCTTGAGTGAATCCACGGTGGAAGCCTGCTGCGAGATCAGCCGCATCTTGGTGTCGACATATTCGGCCAGATCGGAAATGTATTCCGCATCGGAGCCGCGCAGGTGATACGTCTGATCGTAGATCTCTACCCGGACGCTGCCGGTTCCGTTGCCGTTGGACTGACTCAAAATCGCCTCCCTTGATTCAGTTGTCAGTGGATAGTGGGCAGTGGCTAGAAATCAGCGGTTCCTCTGGTCACCAGCCACTATCCACCAGCCACTGCTTCGCATTATCCTGCCGATTCTTCCGAGGTCAAAGCGTCAATTTGCCCCAGCATCTTTTCTACTCGGGTACGTACCTCTTCCCGCTCGCGGCGGAGCGTGACCATGTCCTGCCGCAACCGCGTGAGCTCTTCCTCGCGGTCGGTGAGCTGCTGACGCAGGCGCGAAGCATCGCGCTCGGCATTGGCCTTGGCCTCGCGGGCGCTCTTCAACAATTCGATGGTGCGCAGAACTTTTTCTTCCAGCGACTGGAAATCAGCGGTGGAGGGGACGTTGGCTGTTTCAACTGCATTCGCTGACATGACGAAGGATAATCCTCAACGAAAATTTTGATGTCTCGAGCGCAGTATATCGCACAAAACTGACGCTGCTCGCGACGTACTTGCGATTCCATGCGATTTCGTTCCGCATGAACCTTAAGATGCAACCTGGATGGTGCAGAGACACGCCTGTGGCCATGCGACCAGACGCTTGTGTAGAATCGAGCGCACTCGCAACCAACCGATCCATGCAGATGGAATACACGCCCGAGGAGTACATTGCCGTCCTGCAGCGGCAAGCCGAGGAAGCTGCCGCCCTCGTCGAGGGTCTGGACTCGGCCTCGCTCAACTGGCAGCCCAATGGCGGCAAGTCCTGGAGCGTCGGGCAATGCCTCGATCACCTGGTGCGTACCAACACCGTCGGACTGTCGGCCATGCGCGCTGCGGTCGAGAGTAATCGCGATCAGCTTGAGCCGCGCAACGGGCCCATGCGGGCGGGCGGATGGGTCTCCCGATGGTTCATCGGCTTTATGGGTCCGGACCCGAAGCGGAAGGTGCCGGCACCAGCGAAGGTGCAGCCGCCGTCACAGGTTCCGGCCGATGAGGCCGTGACGTTTGCGGCGATTCAGAAGTCGGTCATAGAGTTTGTCGCGGAATTCGAGCAAGCCGATCTGGGCGGCCTTCGCTACAAGAATCCCTTCGTCCCGATTGTTCACTTCACTGTCGACTCAGGATTACTGGTGATGCTCAATCACAACCAGCGGCACCTGGTGCAGGCGGAACAGGTGAAGAAGAATGCTGGGTTTCCGCGAAGTTAGGCAAGGAATTTCGTAACAGGCTGTTCGAGCGCCACATCCCGACGCGCTCGGAACGCGTGCCTGAAGGCACGCTCTACCGGGGAAACGGCAACTCAGAATCTGCTGGAGAGGGTCTGAGCGGATGGCCGGCAGCCAATAAGCGAAAGCGAACAGCGAACAGCGAACAGCGCCTCTTACTTCACTTCTTTCATTGGCTGGAGCGAGCCGTAGTTGTGGCCGTTCTTGTCCACGGCCCGCGCGACGACAGCGTTGAACGCATCACGATATTCCGGGTACTTGGCGATGATCGCCTTGATGACGGCCATGTTGTCCTGGAAGGCGGTGCCGGAGTTGGAGGCGTCGGGAGAGTCGTAGACCACGCGCAGGTCGAGGGCGTTGTCCACCGGCACGGCGGTGATTTCAGTTACCGGAAACGTTTTGCCGCCGGCCTGCAGGCTCAGAGGCTTGTCCTGGCTCGGAAGGTCGCCGGGGCGAGCGCTTTGCATCTCGTCGGCGAGTTTGTCCAGCGTTGGCGTGCTCATGAAGTTGACGGGCGCCAGCAGGTCCCAGCCGGTGAGGTAATAGAGCCAGGCATTATGCAACTGGCCTTTCGCTTTGTAAGCGCGCGCCTGGGCGACGAACCAGTCGCCATCGTGGCCTCCAATCGAGTTGAGATGAAGATAGTAGCCGGCCAGTTCCCAGGAGTTGCCAACCTCCTGCAGGATCATGGTGAGGGTAATCGGGTCCTTGCCTTCGACTTTCTGGATGACGATGGCGTAGCGGCCCGCGGGCAAGTTCGGGATGGAGAAACCGACGCGATCCGGCGAGTTGTAGATGCCACAGTAGAAGTCAGCACGGGCCAGCGTGCCCTTGGACTGCGAGGCATCCAGCACATGCGTACCGGCGATAGTTGGCTGGCCTTCCGAGAGAAACTCCTTGTTGCTAATGACCGCTTGCTCGATGGCAGAGAAGTCTCCGGCGATGGCCGGAATCGCGTTGGCCTTCAGTCCGGCGACATCGCCGTGGGCGGACATGTCGAAGTATTGCCGGGCGGCGCCGTCGACCGCCGCCTTGGTGGAGGCATCCAGTTCGTCGCCGCTGGCGCAGGTTTGGCCGTGGGCAAAGCCAATCAGAAGGAGGATGGTCACGAGAAGAAAGCTGAGCTTATAGCCCACCGATCCGGCGGGCAAGAGACGGGTGAAGGCGCTATCAGTCATGGTCGTTCCGAAACTCCACACCGTGCAATGTACTGCAGCTGGTGAATGCTACCAAACTAGTTAAGATGCCGGTCGGGAAAGGTCCAGATGTTCAAGTAACGGACCTCGAGAGCAGCACGGAAATGTCAACCTCGACAGGAATTAGGACTAGAATAGTGGCGGCAGAGACAGGGCGGAAAAACTAAACCGGACCTGAGTCGTCCAAACATCATGGTACGCTTCGGCGGAAAACTCGTCTGGTCGGCGTTGCTGGCGACGCTGATGTTTGTGCTGCTGCAGAATGCGATGGCACAGAGTCCGGGCACGGCGGGGCAAATGCCGGCGGCCCAGAATCGTCAGCCAATTCCGCAGAATGCGTCGCCGCCGGTTGCGTCGCAGGCCCAACCGGCCGCAACTCCGGCGAGCCAAGCCACCCATCATAAGAAGTCTCACACCCGGCAGAAAGTGGAGGAACCTCAGGTTGCCCAGGCGCCCGCGGCTCCGCCTACGCTGGAGCAGATGCCGCCGTCGCCGCCGCGCGTTTCCTACACGAACGGGGAACTCAGCATCAGTGCCCATAATTCCACTCTCGCTCAGGTGCTGCGCGCGGTGCAGGCGCAGACGGGCGCGTCCGTGGATATTCCGGGTAGCGCCTCCGGCGAGCGAGTGGTAGCAGAAATAGGTCCCGGCACTCCGCAGAAGGTGCTGGCCACGCTGTTAAACGGTTCGCACTTTAACTACGTGATTATGGGCGTGGCGGGCGGTGGTGGTGGCGTGCAGAAGGTGATTCTGACCAATCGGCAGAATGGCGGCCCGAGCACCAGTGCTCAGGCGAATAACAGACAGGCGCCGCCTGCCGCGGCAGGTGACGAGACCACTGAAGAAGATCAGGCTGCGACCTTTCCGGACAGCGATATTCCAACCAACACCCCGCTGGTTCCACAGCCGGGCCGCCCCGGCGTGAACGAACAGCCGGGAGATCAGCCGGCTGCCGACAACAACGATCCCAATCAGCAGAACGGCGTCAAGACACCGGAACAGTTGTTGCAGGAGTTGCAGCGTATGCAGCAACAGCAGCAGCAATACCAGCAGCAGCTGAATCCCGCGAATCGGCAGCCGCCCGAGATGCCGTCGGAACCGCAGCAGCCGCAGTAGCGGGATCAACCCGAAAGCGCTCGAACGAAAACGGTCGATTTTTTGATGCGCGCTCGAACGGCCGCAGCAGCGCCAGCTTACTTCGCGACCGCCGATTCAGCCAGTTCGTGCAGCGATTCCGCGTACGGCGCGCGCGCAACCCCACGTTCTGTGATGATGGCCGTAACATAGCGAGCCGGCGTTACATCGAACGCGGGATTCTCCACGTTAACGCCGTCAGGCGCGATCTGCTTTCCCGCCATGTGTGTCACTTCCAGCGGCGCACGTTGCTCGATGGGAATTCCGCTGCCGTCCGGCGTCTCCAGATCCACGGTGGAAAACGGCGCGGCCACATAGAACGGAATCCCGTGTGCCTGGGCCAAAACCGCGACGCTGTAAGTGCCGATCTTGTTGGCCACATCACCGTTGGCAGCGATACGATCCGCACCCACGATCACGGCGTCGATCTTGCCCTGCAGCATGATCGCTCCCGCCATGTTGTCGGAGATGACGGTCGTCGGAATGTTGTCCTTCATCAGTTCCCACGCGGTTAAGCGCGACCCCTGGAGAAATGGACGGGTTTCGTCGGCGTAAACCCGCAACTGTTTGCCCGACTCGACCGCCGAGCGGATGACGCCCAGCGCAGTTCCGTAACCGCAGGTCGCCAGTGCGCCAGCATTGCAATGCGTCAGAATGCCGCCGGTCGTCGGCAGCAGCACAGCGCCGTGACGCCCCATCGCCTGATTGGCGGCGATGTCTTCGACCATCATGCGTTGGGCTTCGGTGATGAGTTCCTGCTGGATCTGCGAGATGGGCTGTGCACTCAAGCTGTCGAACTTCTGGCGCATGCGGCGAATCGCCCAGAACAGATTGACCGCGGTGGGCCGCGTAGCGCCGATGACATGGCAAATCTCGTCTAGGTCGCTCTGCAAGTCGGCGTAGTTCTGCGCCTTGGAGTCACGCACTCCCAGAGCGATGCCCATCGCGGCCGCCACGCCGATCGCCGGTGCGCCGCGAACGATCATGGTGCGGATCGCGTGCGCAACTTCGTCATAGGTTGTGCAGGTGACGTAGATCTCTTCCGTCGGCAGCTTCGTCTGGTCAATGAAGCGGACACCGTCGTCAGTCCATTCAAGCGTCTTAATCATGAGATTCAGTAATGCTCGATTCCTGTCTCGAAGCAGTAACGCAAGCCAGAACTACCGGTTCACATGCGCGGCCCGAACGTCATTTGCCGTGAACAGCGCCACGAACGGCGCCGGACTGGCGGCCTTCTCGACATTGGCGCGTCCGCCCGCTTCCTGGCGCTCCACCAGGCACAACACGCCGGAAATCTCGAACCCAAACTCCCGCGCCGCATCGATGGCCTGCACCGTCGAGGCTCCAGTGGTGCAGACGTCGTCCACGATGACCACCCCCGCCGCCTTCTGCCGGAAGCCCTCGATGCGCTGACCTGTGCCATGCGCTTTCTCCGCCTTGCGCACCAGGAAGCCGTGAATGGGTTGACCCTGTTGTGCGCTGATGACCGAAGTCGCGACCACGATTGGATCGGCACCCATGGTCAGTCCGCCGATAGCGTCAGCCTGCCAGCCTAGGCGATGAATCTCCTCGAAGACAGCTTGCCCGGTGAGCAGCGCTCCGGCCGCGTCCAGCGTGGTGAGGCGGCAGTCAATGTAATAGTCGCTGGTCCCTCCGCTGGAAAGCTTGAATTGCCCTAGACGGAACGACTTCTCGGCCAGGAGAGAAAGCAGTTGGTGGCGCGCGGTGCTCATGCCCTTCCACGATACCATTTCTAACCGGCCACCTTCTCCAAGTGCTGGAAGTGATCGGTGGCCGACCAGAGCAGTCCGAAGAGCGTGGAGTTATAGCCCACATGCATCAGGAAGGAGGCTGCAACCGAGTCGGTGCCGGCTCGCGTCAGAGTGAAAACCACGCCTACAAAGAAGATGCTGACAATCGGCCCCCATGCGTATCCAAGTTGGGTGCCATGTATGGCGGCGAAGGCCGCTGCCGTCAGCAGGACAGCCGCCGCCAAGCCAAGACTGCGGCGAAGCAGCGGATACAACATGCCGCGAAAGAATAGTTCCTCCAGTAGCGGAGCCAGCAGGACACCGAATGCTGCCATCAGATAGGCGCCGGCGGCATCGGTGAAGTACTTGTCCATAGGCAGAGACTTAGGAATCGGCAAGTAACCCGAGAGCCATTCCGTTACCGCCGCCAGGATCACGCCTCCCGCGAGAAAGAGAGGCGCCGTAAATCCCGGCCAGTTCCAACGGATCGACTTGGCGAATCCCTCGTGCGACCGCGACCGCAACAGCACAAACATGAAGAAGATCACAACCGGGTAGGAGAGAGCCTGGGCGCTCACCGCAACCTTTGTATCGGTAGCCAGCTTCGTCATGGGGACGTTGCGGAATGCGGGAAGACGGTGGGCGACGGCGGTGACGATCAAAGTAAATAAAAGCACCGCGAGGAAGGTGACAAACGGTATGACCGCGACGTCCCATCCCGACCAGGAAGGAAAAGGTTTTTCGTGAGGCTCGAGAGGCGGCGCCGGTGTAATCCCGGCGGGCAGAAGATCGAAATGCCGGTGGATCGAATCCTCATCCCCCTCCGGCGGCAAGTTGGGTGTCAATGACATGGGCGTTCTAATCCCGGCCTGCTTAGCTCGAGGCTAAGGAGTTTCAACCGCCGACAGCTCCCGGCTGCCTCTTCCATTGGACGGCGCGGGAAGGAACTTCGCCAGCGCCTGTCCGGTGTAGGACCTGCGGTTGCCGGCGACCTGCTCAGGTGTTCCCAGGGCAACCACCCGTCCGCCGTTCTCGCCGCCCTCGGGCCCAAGATCGATAATCCAGTCGGCGTTGCGGATCACGTCCATATTATGCTCGATGATCACGATGGTGTTGCCCAGATCGGTCAGGCGATGCAACACCTCCAGCAGCTTGCTGACATCGTCGAAGTGCAGCCCGGTCGTCGGCTCATCCAGCAGATAAAGGGTTTTGCCAGTCTGGCGCTTGCTCAGCTCGCGGGCCAGCTTGATGCGCTGCGCCTCTCCGCCGGACAGCGTTACCGCCGACTGGCCGAGATGAATGTAGCCCAAACCGACGTCGACCAGGGTCTGGAGCTTCTGCCTGATCTGTGGAATGTTCTCCAGTACCGGCAGCGCATCGGCGACGGGACTCTCCAGCAGATCGGCAATGGACAGGCCCTTGTACTTTACCGCCAGGGTCTCGTGGTTGTAGCGCTTGCCGCCGCACACCTCGCATTGCACGTAGACGTCGGGCAGGAAGTTCATCTCGATGCGCCGCTGGCCCTCGCCCTGGCAGGCTTCGCACCGGCCGCCGGCGACGTTGAAGGAGAAGCGCCCGGCCTTGTAGCCGCGCTCGCGCGACTCCGGCAGCATGGCATAAAGGTCGCGGATCTGGGTGAAGACACCGGTGTAGGTCGCAGGATTTGAGCGCGGCGTGCGGCCGATCGGAGACTGGTCAATGGTGATGACCTTATCGATGAATTCAGTCCCGGTGATCGCCTTGTGAAGTCCGGGCTCTTCCCGCGAGCGGTAGAGCGCCTTCGCCAACGCGCGGTACAGGATGTCGTTCACCAGCGTCGACTTGCCGGAGCCTGACACGCCGGTCACAACCGTCATCACGCCCAGTGGGAAGCTCACGTCCAGTTGCTTGAGGTTGTTCTCGCGCGCTCCCAGGATGGTGATGGCTTTTCCGTTAGGCTGCCGCCGCAAATGGCGATCCGTAACCCGCTTCCGTCCCGATATGTATTGCCCGGTGAGCGAGCGGGGCTCACGCTCGATATCCTCTGGCGTTCCGCTGGCGACCAACTCGCCGCCATGACGTCCCGCGCCCGGACCCAGGTCAATGACGTAGTCGGCGCGGCGGATGGTGTCTTCGTCGTGCTCCACCACCAGCACCGTGTTGCCCAGGTCGCGCAGAGATTCCAGTGCTTGCAGCAGGCGGTCATTGTCACGATGATGCAATCCGATGGAGGGCTCGTCGAGCACATACAGCACGCCGCGCAGCTTCGAACCGATCTGGGTCGCCAGCCGGATGCGCTGGCCCTCGCCCCCGCTCAAGGTCATGGCCGAACGTGACAACGAGATGTAGCCGAGTCCCACGGCATTCAGAAATCCCAGGCGCTCGGCAATCTCTTTGCGAATGCGTCCTGCGATCAGCTCTTCGCGCTCGGTCAGCCGGATGTCGGCGACGGCCTCCACCGATCGCGATATCGGCAGAGCGGTAAAGTCGGCAATCGACATTCCGTTGATCTTCACGGCGAGGCTTTCAGGGCGCAGGCGCTTGCCGCCGCAAGCCGGACAGGTTGTGGCCGACATATGGTCCAGCAGCCAATCGCGGTAGCCCTGGGATGAGCTGTCCTCCATGTTTCGTCGCAGGTAGGCGAAGACGCCCAGGAAGCCGCCACGCTTCTTTTCGCCATTCTCCGGGCCGTAGAGGATCAGGTTCTGCGTCTTGCGCGGGAACTGTTCGAACGGCGTCGACAGCTTGAATCCGTAGGCCTCGGCCGCAAGTTGCAGGATGTGAATCAGGTTTTGCGAGGCTGAGCCCGGCCCCAGTCCGCCTTCCAGCAGCGGCTTCGACCAGTCCGTGATGACCTTCGCTGGATCGAAGTCGTACTTGCTGCCCAGACCGTTGCACTCCGGGCAGGCGCCGTAAATGCTGTTGAACGAGAACGAGCGCGGCTCGAGCATCGGAACGTTGATGCCGCAATCGGGACAGGCCAGCTTCGAGGAATAGAGCCGCTCATCTGCGCCGACGACGGCGACCTGTACCAAGCCGGCTGCCAGCTTCATGGCCAGTTCCACCGAATTGGCCAGGCGGCGCTCGATTCCGGGTTTCACCAGCAGGCGGTCCACTACCAGCTCGATAGTGTGGTTCTTGCGCTTGTCGAGCTTGATCTCCTCATCGGCGATATTGCGTAGATCGCCGTCGATGCGGGCGCGGGTGAAGCCCTGCTGCGCCAGCTTGTCGAGCTCTTTTCTGAACTCGCCCTTACGGCCACGCACGATTGGCGCCATGATCATGACCCGCTCTTCCGGCTTCAGCGCCATCACCTGTTGCACGATCTGGTCGGCCGACTGGCGTGAGATTTCGCGTCCGCAGTTAGGACAATGCGGCACGCCGATCGAGGAGTACAGCAGGCGCAGATAGTCGTAAATCTCGGTGATGGTGCCGACGGTGGAGCGTGGGCTGCGACTGGTTGTCTTCTGCTCGATGGAGATGGATGGGCTCAGGCCGTCGATGCTGTCGACGTCGGGCCGCTCCATCTGATCCAGAAACTGGCGGGCATACGCCGAGAGAGTTTCCACATAGCGGCGCTGGCCTTCCGCGTAGATGGTGTCAAAGGCGAGCGACGACTTGCCGGAGCCACTGAGGCCGGTGATCACAGTCAACGTGTTGCGGGGAATCGTAACCTGGATGTTCTTCAGGTTGTGCTGGCGTGCTCCCCGGACGGTGATGTTGTTAATGGGCATAAATCTTTACGCGTGCTCGGCAATCCGAGTACCCGACGCTGAAAGACGGCAGATGTCACCACGGCCCGACCAGACTGCCGGCACGGGCTGGAAAGGTGCTCTGTAGGCTCTGTCAGTGGGAATGCGCAACTGTACTAGTCTATTTTAACGGGGCAGTATCAACGTCGGCAACAGCGGCAGACCGCACTTCGCGGTAAAGTTGCATCAAGGTTAGTGAGCCGTAAAGGATTAAGCAAAGGATTTGGATGAATACGTTTCTGCTTGCGCTTCTGTTGGGGTTGACGATTGGTGGTGCGTTTGCATTTGGTATTGCACTGGGCTACTGGGTGATCTGTGGCATTCTGAATCTCTTTAACCGTCAGGTTCAGTCGCCGAGACAGGGCACAGCCCAGGTTCTGGCGCCCACGCCCGGCGGAGATTAAGGTCCCTCTCGCGAGCGCCAATCCTCACTTTGCCGGCGGCGGCTGCCCATCCCGGTTGGCGTAAAATCGATGGCAGATGTTCCAATCGATTGCACAAGTCAGGCGGTGGTTGGTCTCAACCGCTGTTCTGCTGATTCTTGTCGTCGGCATCGCCTATTGGATAGCCCGCTCCCGCAGCGTTCCCGCCCTGCATAACGTTCCCAAACAGTTAGGGCTGGATATTCAGCAGACCAGCGAAGGCTTCTCCATCTCGAAGTCTGAGGGTGGACGAACGATCTACACGATTCGCGCGTCCAACGCGGTGCAGTTCAAGACGGGAGGCCGGGCGGATCTCAAGAACGTACACATTGTGGTCTACGGTAAGGCTCACGACCGCTATGACCAGATTTACGGGAATGAGTTCGTTTACGATCAGACCACCGGGAATATTACAGCAAGCGGCGAAGTGCACATCGATTTGGAGGGCTACGCGGAAGGGCCCCTGAAACCGGATCAGGCGCCTCCCGACGAGCTGAAGAACCCAATCCACCTGTTAACCCACGCGCTTACCTTCAATCAGAAAACTGGCATCGCGCAAACGGACGAAGTCGTCGAGTTCCGCACCATGCAAGCCAATGGTACGGCCAAAGGAGCCTATCTCGACTCGCATGCCAACCAACTATTCCTGAAGTCCGATGTGCACATCGTGACCACCGGCGACAATCCCGCCACGATTACAGGTACCAGCGGCGTGATCCAGAAGGACCCTCGCGAGGCCGTGCTTGAGGCGGCCCGCATCGATCAGCCTGACAAGACCTTGACGGCAGACAAGATCACGATGCTCTTCGAGCCCGACAACACCGTGCAGCACGTCGTCGCCGAAGGCAATATTCACATCGAAAACCGTGGCCCCACCGTGGTTGACATCTTCGGTCCCCACGGCGACCTCAACATGGGAGCACAGAACACGGTGCAGCAGGCGATCCTCACCGGCGGTGCGACGTTTGTCACCCACGGCGAAAATGTGACCCACGGGGGAGCCGACACCTTCATCCTCGACTTCGATGCGGAGAAGCAGCCGTCGCTGTTTCACATGTTGAAGGATGCCCACATGATGCAGGAGCCGAAACCTAACAAAGGCGGCACCGGCGGCCAGCCCATGGAGATCGCCGCCGATCAGCTTCACTTTGTACTGGAGAACGGCAACCAGCTGAAGACCGGCGACACGGTTGGCAAGGCTAAGATCACCATCTTTCCGGCTCCGGCGAGGGCGGGACAGCCCAAGAGCGGCAAGAAAGAAGGTGCAACGGGTTCCTCGAACTCCACCACGGTCGCAACCGCGGGCAAGTTCCACGCGGTTTTCGGCGACAACAATCGCATGCAAAGCCTGCACGGTTCGCCCGATGCAAGAATCGTGTCTACCTCTCCCGGAGACCCGGACAAAGTCAGCACCTCTCAGTATCTCGATGTGAGCTTTGACGCCAACGGTCAAGCGGAAAAGCTGGTCCAAACGGTAGACTTCCAGTATCACGAGCCCTCTGCCAAGCCCGATACCGGTGGACGCGCCATGTTCGCGGACAAAGCTACCTACACCCCGGCAGACGAAGTGCTGGTGCTGAATGGCTCGCCGCGGGTGATTGACGGCGGAATGACCACGACCGCTGTCTTCATACGCATTAATCGCCAGAGCGGAGATGCATTCGCCGAACAGGATGTGAAGACTACCTATAGCGACCTCAAGCCCCAGCCGAGCGGGGCTTTACTGGCGAATTCCGATCCTATTCATGTGACATCGGCGCAGATGACTGCCCGCCAGCAGCCTGGTGTTGCTCACTACACGGGGAACGTGCGCCTCTGGCAGGGAGGCAACGTGGTTCGCGCTCCCAAGATCGATTTTGATAATACGAACCGCAGCATGGTGGCCATGGGCGACACTTCTCATCGGGTGATCAGCCTTTTTGTGCAACAGGGGCAGGATGGCAAGCTGACACCCGTGGATGTGACCTCTGACAAGCTGACCTATGTTGACGAGGAACGCAGGGCACGCTACACGGGCGACGTCTTGGCAAGAACCGCTACCGGAACCATCAGTGCGCAACAGATCGACATCTATCTGAAACCCGCAGAAGAACCTTTGACCACGTCCGCGGCAGACAAGAAACCAGGACTTCCGGGCGAGGAAGGTCCCAGCAAGATCGACCACATCGTCGCTATCGGGAAGGTAGTGGTAACTGAGCCGAACCGGAGAGCGGTGGGTGACCGGCTGGTGTATACGGCGGATGACGCGAAGTACTACCTTACAGGGAAAAACCCCAGCATTTTTGATGCCGAACACGGAACTGTATGGGGCGATTCGTTGACTTTCTATAGTCGCGATGATAGGGTTCTGGTTGAGAGTAAGCGCTCTTCGCCCACCATCACCAAAGCTCGTACCACTAAGTAAATGCAGACTTTATCGGCGGAAGAGATTGGCAAAAGTTACCGCGGACGCAGGGTCGTCAACGGCGTCAGTCTGTACGTGAATCAGGGCGAAGTGGTAGGCCTGCTGGGGCCTAACGGGGCGGGCAAGACTACAAGTTTTTACATAATCGTGGGGTTGATTCCGACCGATTCGGGCAGAGTCACAGTCGATGGCCGTGACATCACCGACGAGCCGATGTACCTGCGGGCCAGGAACTTCGGCATCAGTTACCTCCCGCAGGAGCCCTCCATCTTTCGCAAGCTGACGGTTGAGGACAACCTGTTAGCCGTGCTGGAGGCGCAGCCGATCTCCTGGCATGAGCGGCGCGAGCGGATGGAGACCCTGATAGACCAGTTAGGTCTGGGCGTCATTCGGCGCAATCGGGGCTACGCGCTTTCCGGCGGAGAGCGGCGCCGCGTCGAAATTGCGCGATGCTTGGCGATTTCTCCGTCGTTCATCCTTCTGGATGAGCCGTTTTCGGGAATCGATCCCATTGCGGTACTCGACCTGCAAAAGAACATTTTCGATCTGAAAGCGAGTGGCATCGGAGTACTGATTACCGATCATAATGTTAGAGAGACACTTTCGGTGACCGACCGGGCTTACATCATCAACGACGGACGGATTTTCCGTACCGGTACCCCGGAACAACTCGGTAGTGATCCGGAAGTCAAGCGTGTTTACTTAGGCGAGAGCTTTTCGTTGGTTTAAAATCCGTTTTGGGGGCGAGTGCCCCAATGGGTCCGCAGCATGGTCTTGTTACAGCCCAGATTGAACCTCAAGGTTTCCCAGAAGCAGATTCTGACTCCTGGGCTCGTGCAGATGGTCAGCGTTCTGGCTCTGAACAAGCTGGAGCTGACGGACATGATCAATGCCGAGTTGACCGAGAATCCCGTCCTTGAGGAACTCGACAACTCCGTTCCGCTGCTGGATGAGGTCTCCGCGCGGGAGGAGCGTCTGGAACGTGAGAGTTCCGCGGCTGCCCAGGAAGAAGTCACTCCCGTCACCAAAGAAGAGAAAGATCCATTCGAGGAAATCGATTTCGGGTCGTTCTTTCAGGAGTACCTGGATCCGGGACTACGCACCTCCATCGAGATGGAGGACAGCGAGAAGCCTTCCTTCGAGAATTTCCTTTCCCGTCCCACTACGCTGTCGGATCACCTGATGTGGCAACTGGGCTCGCTGCACGTGCGAGAAGACGTTTATCGCGCGGCTGAGCTGGTAATCGGCAACCTCAATGAGGATGGTTACCTGATCGCGAGCGAAGACGAATTGCTGGGATTGATGGAAGAGGAGCCCTTTGGCCCCCATGAGCCCGCCTTAGCCGACCTGGCGGCGTTACCCTCGCACCTTCCCGCCACAGCGGCCTCCGGCATCGAGCCGGAAATAGCGAACTCTGGCTCTCAGGCGCCCCAGCACGAGGCTTTTCACCTGACGGTGGCATTCGCCGACGAGGTGTCCTCCGCGACAGCAGTCCAAGCGGCAGCAGAAATTCAACAGGAAGCCACCACGGAGGTTTCCGGGCCACGTCCTACGCTGGTGCCGCCTCGTACCGCTCCGGCACGAGTTCCGTTCAGCCGCGACGCCCTGCGCGAGGCTATCGATCTGGTGAAGCAGTTGGACCCGATCGGAGTGGGCGCGCGCGATCTGCGGGAATGCCTGCTGGCCCAGTTGCACAATCTCAAGCAGGTGCAGCACAGAAACGGCAACGGCCATCATCCCGAAGAATCGGAAGCCCTCGACGACGCCACGGTTCTGGTCAACGAGCATCTGCATGCGCTGCAGAATAAGAACTACAAGGAAGTAGCCAAAGCAATCGGCCGGCCGCTGGAAGCGGTCATGGCGGCGATGGAGTTCATCCGAACCCTCGACCCGCGCCCCGGGCTCCGCTACAACAAGGCGGACATCCGCCTCATTGAACCGGATGTAGCGTTCGTGAAGCAGGGCGAGGAATACATCATCGTGATGAACGATGAAGAAGTTCCACAACTGCGCCTCAATCCTACGTATCGCAAACTACTGAGCCGGCAAGTGGCGGAGAAGGACGTTCGCAATTACGTCAAAGAACGTTACAAGTCGGCGATTCAGCTCATCAAGAATATCGAACAGCGCAAACAGACGATTCTGCGAGTGTGCTATTCGATCCTGAATCGTCAGCGCGATTTTCTCGACCACGGCATCGACGCACTCAAGCCCATGATGATCAAGGAAGTGGCCGAGGAAATCGGAGTTCATCCGTCCACGGTCAGCCGCGCGGTCGCCAACAAGTATGCTCACACCCCGCAAGGCGTCTTCGAATTGCGATACTTCTTCAGCGAAAGCGTGAATGGCCCGGAGGGCAGCAGCACATCGCTGCTGATTCTTAAGCGCCGGGTCCGCAAGCTGATCGAGGAAGAAGATCCCACCAAGCCGTTAACCGACGAGCAGATCACCCGCATCCTCCAGTCGCAGGGCATCCAGGTCACTCGCCGCACGGTTGCGAAGTACCGGGAAGACATGCGCATCCCGAGCACCCACCAGCGCAGAGCGAAAAACTAGCTGCTGTACCGGCAAGCTGGCTCGCAATAGCCGTGGGCCGTTACCGGAGTGGTGAAACATGCCGCGCCTAAACGAACATAATTCTTAGTCAAGGCCGCGGCAGGAGGGAGCTTCATGAACGTAGAATACTTCGGCAAGCAATACGAAATCACTCCCGCCGTTCGCGATGAGGTGGAATTGGGCCTCACCAAACTCACAAAAATCCTGGGCGACAACTTTTCCAGCAAGGTGATCCTGACGGTGGAGAAGCACCGTAACATCGCTGAAATTACCGTCAAGCGCCGTCGCGGCCATGTCGTTGGACTGGCCGAGTCGACCGACATGATCGCCGCGGTCAGCCAGGCTCTTGAGCATCTGGAAACCCAGGTTCTGCGGCACAATGGCCGCCGCCGCGCAACTCATCGCAAGCCAAAAGACAAAACCTGGCAGACGCCGGTTGAAGCCGACGCGGAGACGCAGGTCGTGGTCGGTTCCAGCCCGGCTACCGCTGTCCCCGTTTTAGTACACAAGTTTCCTTCTATCGCGCGCACCACCGAAGCTCACCTGGTAAAGTCCAGCGATGCCATCGCCATGCGTCCCATGACAGTGGAGGAAGCGGTAAAAGAGTGTGAGTTTCGCGATCGCGAGGTGTTTGTCTTCCGCGATCCCAAAGGGAAAGTCAAAGTGCTGCACCGGCGCAAGGATGGCAAGATCGAATTGATCGAAGTGCCATAAGAAAAATCGCTGGCTCAGACTACAGGGGCGCCTCCGATGGCGCCCTCTTCGCTTTTAGAAGGAAGAAGTTCTAAACGGTTACACGAACCTATCCGATCGATCTCGCCCGCACTTTTATTTGCAAAGAATAACCATTCAGTAAGCGCCGTTCCGGCACTCAAGTTGCATCCAATACCACCAGTCTGGCGGGCTAATTCGCTTCCTGCTTTTGAACAACTGCGCGGCGGCGAACAACTCGGAGGGCCGGAAATTCCATCTCATACACACGACTATTGTCTCCGGGCTGGCCGGAGACGCAGCCGGCAAGTGGCAATCATTATGAAAACCGGATTGAATGCAACTCTGGATCCGACGCGTCGCAGCGACGATGCACAAGAGTTCGAAACAGCTATCAGGCGCAAGATCGTAGGGCAAGACCCAGCGGTCGAGAAAGTCGCCGAAATCTACCAGATGTTTTTGGCGGGGCTCAATCCCCCGGGAAGGCCAGTCGGTAATCTGCTGTTTCTCGGGCCAACCGGATCGGGCAAGACGCGCGTAGTCGAGGCCATGGCGGAGTCGCTGTTCGGTAATCCTCACGCCTGCATCAAGATTGACTGTGCGGAATTTCAACACTCTCACGAAATCGCCAAGCTTATTGGATCGCCTCCGGGCTACCTTGGCCACCGCGAGACACATCCTTTATTCACGCAGGAAGCGCTCAATCAGTGGCACACGGAAAAGACCAAGCTGTCGATTGTGCTGTTTGACGAAATCGAGAAGGCATCCGATGCGTTGTGGCAACTATTGCTGGGCATTCTTGACAAGGCAACCCTCACGTTAGGCGACAATCGGCGTGTGGACTTCTCGCAGTGCGTCATCATCATGACGTCGAACCTCGGCGCTCACGAAATGAGCGACCTCATCAACGGAACTCTTGGCTTTGCGCAAAAGCCGGCTTTCCTGGACGCCCGGCTGGATGAAAAGATCGACCGCACGGCGGTGGAAGCGGCCCGCCGGAAGTTCTCTCCTGAGTTCATGAACCGCATCGACAAGACGGTAGTCTTCCGCATGCTGCGGCCCGACCACCTGGAACAGATCCTGGAAATTGAGCTCGGCTTGGTGCAGCAGCGCATTCTGCAGGCGACGGGCAATCAGCAATTCGTCTTCAGCTGCACCGCAGAGGTGAAGCGGTTCCTGCTCTGCGAAGGCACAGACATGAAATATGGAGCGCGTCACCTGAAGCGTGCCATCGAGCGCAACATCGTATTTCCGCTGGCCAATCTGGTGGCCACCGGCCAGGTGAAACTCGGGGATTTCATCCGCATCGACCGCGACTCCAATGGCAGCATGACCTTCGTAAAAGAGGCAGAAGGAGCGCTGGTGCCAGTCCTGTTGGAACGGTATGGTCCGGAGGCGAATGCGCGTGGAATGGCAGCGGGAAAGGCGGCGAAAGCCTCTGGCTCCGGACGTCGTGAACTCGGCGCTGCACCTCTGCTGGACCGCAAGTAGAAATTCCGGGTTGCGTGCGCGAGTGCCTTTGGCACTCTTTTTTGTTTGGACGAATATCTGATTGGCCCAGAGGCTCGCTTTAACCGAGCCTCCGAGCTGCAACATTCCGCTAAGGAAAAAACCTGAGCCGTTACTGCGGCGGCTGTGCTGTGCCCGTCTTTGGCGGTTCCGCCGTGGGCTCGGCCTGCATACGCTGCGGAGGCAACGGATAATAGCCATGCTTGGCGTATACGTTGACGCCTGGCCGCTTCACCCGCACCTCGATCTCCCGATAAGTGCTGGAAGCGGTCTGCGGCGTGTTATAGCCCAGGGTGTACTGATTGCGCGCCTCCAGCGTAATACGCTGATAAGCGCTCTCGATGTTCTCCCTGGAGAACTCGTTCAACACATCGCCGCCGGTGGCGTTGGCATACTTCGGCAGAATATCGCTATAGCCGAAGCCGGGTATGCGCATCTTCTCCACCTTGTTGACGACTGGCATAGCCGCCGAATCGACGCCCACGGCATAGACTGCCACCTGGTTCGTGAGGAGTACCTTCAGCACCTGCGCATAGTTGGCACGGCTTCCGTACTCTTTACCGTCGCTGATGACGAAGATGATCTTGCGGTTCTCGCGAGGCCGGTGAGCCAGTTCCTGCGCAGCCGTAAGGATAGCGTCATTCAGAACGTAAGACTGCCGGGAAGGCGTCTGCACTTGCAGCCGGCCGGGATCGACCGGAATTCCGTTGTTGGTCGGGCCTGAACCGAACGGGCCGCCAACCACCGGGGCGTCCGAGTTTTGCCCTGGAACATTCCGGATGCGATTCAACGCCAGTTCGAGACGCTGGATGTTGCCGAAGTCCTGTTGCTTGCTCACCGTATTTCCGTAGGTGAATAGAGCGACGTCGTCGAACGGACCGAATGCGCCTCCGAGCGCGGAAAAGGTCGTATCGACTTTCTTCAGTGCGACCTCCGTCAGGTTCAGGTCAACGATCACCGCCACGGAAAGCGGCAGAGGGTCGCTGGTGAAGAAAGTCAGGTGCTGTTTCGTCCCGTCTTCGTACACGCTGAAATCGGATTCCAGCAGGCCGTCGACCAGCTTCCCTTCGGAATCTTTCACCGTAACCGGGATGGTGATGAAGTTAACGTTCACCTGCAACTTGAAGAGCTGATCTTGCGCGTTGCTCTGACCCGGCGGCACCGACCCGGGTGGAACTGTCTTGATCTCTCGGGAACCGGGCGGGGGAGCGGTGGGGTTTAGCGGCTCACTGCCCCCTTGTTGTCCTTCCGGCCGAGTATTTGGCGGCGCTTCCGGGTTTCCTTTCGAGGTGGATGTTCCCTGATTGTCAGGTGCCGTTTGCGCCGGCGGGTTAGCGGCAGGCGCAGGTGCATTGTTCTGTGGAATCGGTGCATCAGGAAGCTGCTGACTCTGGCAAACCGCATAAGCAGCGGCCAACGTCAGTACCACCAGCACGGCAGCGCCTCTGATCCACGAGCTCATACGAGCATTCAGCATGGGTTTCTCAGTACTCTCCAGTTTGCTGGAACTGAGCACAGTATACCTGCAGGGCGCGCCCGGGGCATTGCGAATGCCGGTTCTGTCCAGCGCGCAGCGCCTGCACTACAATGGATGCATCACGCCAGAAAGAGAACCTATGTTGTCGAGCCGTTTTCGCCAAGTCCTTGCCGTGATCTGCCTGAGCCTCGCCGCGGTGGCGCCGTCAGTTGCGCAAGCGTCGAGTTCCTCCTCGCCCTCCACGGATTCGCCGCAAGCGCAGCAACCTGCAGCGGGACAGGACCAGTCTTCTCAGGATCAGTCGCAAGATCAGTCGCAGGAGCCGCTGGAGACCTTCAAGGCCCAGGTCAATGTCGTCAACCTGTTTTTCAACGTGAAAGACAAGCACGGCCTGTTGATTCCCAACCTTACCAAGGCCGACTTCGACGTTTTCGAAGACGGCAAGCCCCAGACCATCAAGTACTTCTCGGCGGAATCGAACCAGCCGCTCACGCTTGGCATCCTGATCGACACCAGCCCCAGCCAGACTCGCGTGCTGACCATCGAGCAGGAGTCCTGCACCGAATTCCTGCATAGCGTGCTGGGCAAAAAAGATCTGGCCTTCCTCATCAACTTCGACTCTGACATCGATCTCGATCAGGACTACACCAACAACGTTCGTGACCTGGCACATGCGCTGAACAAGCTGCAGATCGGCGGAGGATCGGCGGGCGGAGGCCCGGTCGGCATTGGCGGCGGTCCGGTCCCGAATAACAATCCTCGCAGCACGGCTCTTTACGACGCCATCTATCTCGCGGCTGACGAGAAGCTGAAGAACGAAGTCGGGCGCAAAGCCATGATCGTCTTCACCGACGGCCAGGACGAAGGCAGCCAGGTAAAGATTCGCGAGGCGATCGAAGCCGCGCAAAAGGCCGACACCATGGCCTATGTCATCCTGATTGCCGACCGCGGCTTTTATGGCGGTTTCGGCTATTCCGGCGACTCCGACATGAGAAAGCTGGCGCAGGAGACCGGTGGCCGCGTGATCGAGGTAGGGAACAATCAGCAGAAGCTGCGCGAGGCCTTTAACCAGATCCAGAACGAACTGCGCAGCCAGTACAACCTCGGTTACACCCCGACCAACACTAAGCTGGACGGCTCCTACCGCAAAGTGCAGGTCCACACCAAGTCTAGCGACCTGAAGGTGCAGGCCCGTCAAGGTTACTACGCCATGGCCAAGGACTAAGCCGGTCGTCGGTTTCAGGAACGGCGACCGGCAGCTGCCTAGCAATCTGCAATCTGCGATCAGCAACCAGGCCGTAGGCTGTCATCCCAGTCGCTTTTAAGCTGCGCTAACAACTGACTATGAACCAACTGTTCAGAGTCCGATAACGTGCAGACCCCCTTACCTCGGCTACCTAGAATCAACAACTTAGCGAAAAATTCCCGCCAAAATATTGAGCCCGTGGGAGTTATAGGCAAAATATTCCAGACAAAAGACTTAGCAGCTAAATCTCGTGTATTTTGAGCTCGGCGGGATATACCATCTGCAAAATATTGATTACAAATGACTTACAAGTAAAATATTCCAAACAAACGAGTTAACGGTTGGCTGCCCGCCTCCATGATTGGGCCCAGTATGGCCAGCCCGCTTCCCAGATTTTCAAAGAACGATACGTCACCGGGTGTCTGTCAGTCCGCGGCCTGGCCGCAAAAAGCAAGATGATGTCACCCTCAGGGACACCACACCCAACCTATCAGCGTACTAGTTCCGTCCGCTTCGTCAATATGGTGAATCAACTATTACGAAGGTAATGGCAGATTGGTGGAGGGGAAATGCGTCCTTCGCCATGCTCGGCCGAGGCAAGGGGCGGGAGCTGCGATGCCGTCGGACAGGACCGGAGGAGATGGCGATCTGAAAACATCGGTGTCACGCGTACCGGGCAATCAGAGGGGCGAGAAAAAAGCCGGGGAGCCCTTCCCCGGCTGAGGCTGCCGAAAACTCAAAAGCAGATCCCTCCTCGGCCTGAAGGCCTCGTCGGGATGACAAAAATAAAGGGCTTAACGGCGTACCTGAAGGTATGCCCCTTCAAAATCTGGCCTTCCAAAGAGTTTTTCAGCGGCCTAGGAAGGTGCGACCCTTCAAAACAATTAATATCGAGTTTTATAGCGACCTGAGCCGGGGACGTTTCCCCGGCTTTTTATCTGACCGATTTGACCGCTTGAGGGATCTGGCGCAGCGCGACTAGCTCCTGAGTTTCATCAGATCGTTGTAGATCACCATCACCGCAAACAGCAGCAGGAACACGAACGCAGTCTGGTAGATCCGCTCCTTGATACGTACGCTGATGTCACGGCGCATGATCGTCTCGATGAACAGCAACAGGATGATGCCGCCATCGAGTATGGGAATAGGCAGCAGGTTGAAGATGCCGAGATTCAGGCTGATCATGGCCATCAACTTGAGCAGCGGTGTCCAGCCCGGCTGGCGTGCAGCTTCGCCGGAAGCGCGGGCGATGCCGATGGGGCCTTCCATCTGCTTGATCGAAACCTTGCGCTCTACCATCTTCTGCACCAGGTCGACGATCAGCAGGGAGTATTTCTTGTTCTCCTCGAGAGAGTGCCGGAACGCCTGGGCGAAGGGCAGCTTGTCGATGTGTACCGGCTCGGAGCGGAAGCCCAGACGGTAAGCCTTTTCCCCGTTCTCAGTTACCTGCGCGGGGGCAATATTCAGCGTGATCTGCTGGTGATTGCGCACGACCGTAACTTCAGTCGGCTTGTTCCCGTTCTTTTGCAGGAAGTCGATGAGGAAGTAGATCGAGCGAACCGGAACTCCATTGACCGACACGATCTCGTCGCCAACCTGGATACCAGCCTTGGCCGCCGGCATGCTGGGCTCAAGGGTGGTGACGGTGAGCGGTTCATCGGGAATGCCGACGGTCGCGAACGGGTCGGCTCCTTCCGCCAGAGGCTCGAGCTGCTTGTCGAGGATTTTGTCGCCGCGCTGGATGGCCACATCAATCGGCTGCTTGGAACCGATCATGGTCTTGAGCAGGACATCTTCCCAGGTCGGCTTCTGGACACCGTCAATTCGGACGATGCGGTCCCCCTGCTCGATACCGGCTTTGGCTGCCGGAGAGTTGCCGATGACCCAACCGATTACGGCGGGTTGATCCAGGTATACCGGGTGCTCGTATCGCACCATGAAAACGCCGGTTAACAAGCCGATGGCCAGAAGGATGTTCATGGCCGGCCCGGCAATGGCGATCACGAAACGCTGCCAGCGGGGATGCGACATGAACTCGTCGGGCGCGCCACTGCGCGACTCCAGAGGATTCTCGCCCGCCATTTTTACGTAGCCGCCCAGCGGCAAAGCGCTGATGCGATAGTCGGTATCGCCCCGGCGGAAACCGACCAGGCGCTTTCCAAAGCCGATGGAGAACACGTCGACGCGGACACCAAAAAACTTAGCGGCAGCGTAATGGCCGAACTCGTGCACCAGAATCATGATGCCGAGCACTACGGCCATCGAAACTACCGCGATCAAAAATGATTCCATATACCTCTTTACTGGGGGAAAGACTTATGTCGTGCCGTCGAAGGCGTCCGGGCGAAGGCGTCTTGCGGGCTCAGGTTCTGGATATGAGTGCGGGCTTGACGGCGCGCTTCCGCATCGATGTTCAAAACCTCTTCTATAGATTCCGGAACACGCGCAGACGTTTCATCTAGAACCATTTCTATTGTAACTGGAATCTGCTCAAAACCAATACCGCCCTCGAGGAAGGCTGCCACGGCTACCTCGTCTGCTGCATTGAGCGCGATGGTTTTGGCCCCCCCCGCTTCGACGGCTTCATAGGCCAAACGTAAACAGGGAAATTTGCCGAAGTCTGGCGGGCTGAAATCCAGCCGCCGCAGCTCATTCACCGGGAAGCGCAGATCCGATTCGATTCTGTCGGGGTAGGTGAGCGCGTAGAGAATGGGTAACCGCATGTCGGTTACGGACAGTTGAGCCAGCAGGCTCCCGTCCACGAACTCAACCATGGAGTGAATGGTGCTCTGCGGATGAACCAGTACGCTCACCTGGCTTGGCGGCATGTCGAACAAACGGCACGCCTCGATCACCTCGAAGCCTTTGTTCATCAGGGTTGCCGAATCGATAGTGATGCGGCGCCCCATCTTCCAGGTGGGATGATTCAACGCCTGCTCGATCGTAATGTTGGCAAAGTCAGCCTGGGGAGTGTGCAGGAAGGGACCGCCGGACGCAGTCAGCCAGACCCGTTCGACTTCTTGGCGGCGTCCGCCGCGCATGCACTGGTGAATCGCATTGTGCTCGCTGTCGATGGGCAGCAGCGGCTTGCCTTGGCGTCGCGCTTCGGTAACGATGAGGTCGCCCGCAGCCACCACGCATTCTTTGTTGGCGAGCCCGACTGACTTTCCGGCCTTGACTGCCTCGTAGGTCGCTTCCAGTCCGGCAACCCCAACAATGGCACTGACCACGAAGTCGGCGTCAGGGTGGGTGGCGACTCTTCACCGTGCCGGCTGATCCGTTGACCACCTCGATCGCCTGATTGAGGCCGCTCTGTTTCAGCCGGTCGGAAACCTGTTGTGCGGCCTCGGCGGTCGCCATGGAGAGCACCTGGGGACGCCAGCGTCGTGCCTGCTCGAAGGCCAGTTCCACGTTGTTGCCCGCTGCCATGGTCACGACGGCGAAGCGGTCAGGAAAAGTCTCAACGAGGTTGAGGGTGCTCTTGCCGATGGAGCCAGTGGAGCCGAGGATGGCGATGCGTTTCATTTCCAAGATGGCAGGCTAGCCGAAATACGGTATCCCGCGAAAATACTTTCCCAGCAGCGCATAGTAGAAGAACCAGCCAACCGGCATGGCGAAAAGTAACGCATCGATCCGGTCCAGCACTCCGCCATGGCCGGGAAGAAGGGTTCCGGAATCCTTCACGCCGCCGCCGCGCTTCAACATTGATTCTACGAGGTCGCCGAGCTGCGCGGCTACGTTGACGCAAACCGCGAACAAAAGGACAACCCAAAGCGGTGGAGTAGGGAATGGAGTTGCCTGACCTGCCATCCAGCGATAGGAAGTGTATCCCGCAGGCGCTATCAGGTGGATGGCACTCAAGGCATTGTAGATCGGCGTCAGGAAATGGAAGAGTAGCAATGCAACCAGGACCGCGCTCACGGTGGAAGCAATCGTTCCTTCCCAGGTCTTGCCGGGGCTGATGCGCGGCGCCAGCTTGTGTTTCCCGAAAGCGCGTCCGACATAATAGGCGGCGGTATCGCCGGTCCAAACCAGCAGCATGGTGAACAACAGAAACAGCGCTCCGTTAGGATACGAGCGCACCAGCACCATCGACGCCAGCGCGAGGGCGACATACGGGATCAGCAGAAACGAAGTGGCCGCATCCGGCAGCGACCGCGACATCTCGGCGCGCCGCATGCCGGCGACGAGCAGCAGGAATGGCGAAGCGATCAGCAACAAGAGCGCGGCAGCGCCAAACGAAGCGACCGTCAGCGAGATGGACAGTCCGTAGTTGTTGGCCGACATCTCACCGAGAGAAAACGTGACCAGGAAGACGCAGGCAACGAACAAATAGCTGAGCCGGCGGAACGGCACCAGTCCGTTGGCCAGGGCGATGTCCAGATACTCGCGCGCGGCCAGTAGCGCCACGCCGAGGACCAGTAAGGTGAACAACCACAGCGGGGTGCGAAACAACGCGATCACAACCAGGGGAATCAGGATGACTGCGGTCAGAACCCGCTTCACGAGGCGCTTCCGTTGTCGCTGCCAAGACCACCGAATCGGCGCTCGCGCTTCTGAAAGGCCTCAATGGCCTCGAGCAGTTGTGTTCCCCGGAAGTCGGGCCAAAGGGTGTCGGTCACGAAGATTTCGGCATACGCGGCTTGCCACAAAAGAAAGTTGCTGAGCCGCATCTCGCCACTGGTGCGGATCAGCAGATCCAGTTCGGGCAAACCTCGCGTGTAAAGATGGCGCGCGATGGTCTTCTCGTCGACTCGTAAGTGCTCTACGCCGCCATTTCGTGAGGCCTCGCGCAGCATCGCGCTGAACGAATCTACCAGCTCGGTCCGAGAGCTGTAGTTCAGGGCGAGCGTGAGCACCATGCCGGTATTGTTTTCGGTGGTCTCGCGCGCCCACGCCATCCGCTCCTGCACCTCTTGTGGAAGTTCGTGCTGACGGCCGATGTACTGCAGGCGGATGTTGTTCTGCATCAGCGTCGGCAATTCCATCTTGAGGTAGCGGCGCAGCAGGTTCATCAGGTAGCTGACCTCTCCCTTGGGACGCTTCCAGTTTTCGGCGGAGAAAGAGTAGAGCGTCAGGGCAGGGAGGCCGATGCGGGCGGAGGTCTCCACCGTGGAACGTACTGCGGCCACCCCCGAGCGGTGACCCGCAATGCGAGGCAGATGGCGGCGTTTGGCCCAGCGGCCATTCCCGTCCATGATGATGGCGATGTGGTGGGGTAACCGCTCCGGATCGAGGCGGGAGAAGATCTCGGCCTCTTTGCGGTTCAGCCCAGCGGGCACTTGTGCGCGCAAAGCGTACCTCTAGCCAACACTTGAAAGTAGCATACGGACAGAAGGGGTTGCAACGAAAGGCTCCTGGCGAATCCTGTGCGGGTTTACCACGCCGAGGCCGCCCCGGCGTGCGTCGTCACGTCTTCAATTCGCTGATTCTCTCAGAACCCAGTGAAACGATTAGCCGCCCGACGTAACTACCCTCACGAGCGGCTCTCGAATGTGGGACGCGGTCAGCCCTCGGATGAACGGAAATGAGGCAGGAAATGAAAACAGCGTTGTTGTTTCTCCAGTTCGCATGGCTTGCTGTCAATTTGCAGGCGCAGCCTCCCCGCGAGCCTGGACCGAAACCGCAGATCGGTCAGTTTGTGCTCTACGCCGAACGCAGTATCGAGATTGGGCATCGCAGCCACACGGAAGGCGGCGATGTTGGCGTCCGCACCGCAATCGCACCCGTGCAGGATGCTAAGGCACAACTGCGACTGGAGGAGCATGGCAAGTGCGGCAACGCGTTCTCGCCGTCGACGGCGCTCAAGAGTGACGCGGAGGTGAAGCAGCTCTGGACGAACGCCCTGCAACGCGTCAAAGACACGGAAGTCGGCCCGCAAGGCAAATTCCCCGCCGCTGACATGCCCGCGCTGCCGCTGGCTTTTGCCTCTGGTTCAGGATCGGACGTGAATGTTCCCGAACATCAAACCCAATCGTTGCAGCCGGGAACATATGGGACAGTCGTCCTGCATGAACACAGCACACTCAATTTGGCGGCAGGCAGGTACACCTTCGCCAGCGTGAAGATGGATGAGGATTCCAAGCTCTTAGGTGAACGCGGCAATGCGGATACGCGAGTCAACGGACTGGATGTGCGGATCATCCATGGGCTGCAGATGGGCAGTCACGCCAGAATCGAACCGCACTGGGACGACGCGAAGGCCAAAGACTTCACGATCAGCGTCGCGGGCAGCGATCCCGTCACCATCGATGATCCCGCGATGGGGCCGCCCACCAGCCGATTGACGCCAACGACGATCGTCAGCCTGGACAAAGAGGCCCACATTCACGCGCTTCTGGCCGCTCCTCACGGGACTATCTGGATGGCCGAGGAGTCGGGTGGCAAAGGCGCCTTTGCTGCCTCCGACATCGTTCTCGGGGAACATGTTGAGGTGGAGTTCGAGAGTGGCTTCCCGGCCTCCGCTTCTGAACAGCAAGGTTCGCAGCGGCTCCACGGCTACTTCGCGATCGATCCGGGATCGGATTTGGCTCCTCTGGTGGGTCCTGTTCCTGCCGACACGACGGTGTACCTGGCGATCGGATTGCCAGTACGCGATGCGGCAGGCTTGAAAACGCTCATCAAGCAGGTCTCGGATCCGAAGAGTCCCAACTTTCGCAAATATGTGACCCAGCCTCAGTTCTATGCCACCTACGGGGCGACGGTCTCCGACTACCAGGCGGTTCAGGATTGGGCAAAGAACACTCACGGCATGACCGTCACGGCGACCTATCCCAACAATCTGCTGCTCAGCGTCAGCGGAACGGCTGAGCAAATTGAGCAGGCTCTCTATGTCAATCTCAACTACCGGCTTGCGCCAGGACGGCAGCAAGTTCGTGACGGTCGATCGTGACCCGTCGCTCGATCTTAGCGTTCCAATTCTGCACATCAGCGGATTCAACGATTTCGTGCTTCCGCGCCACGCCGCAGTGAAGGGCACCGGCGGTTGTCCGGGAGCTTCGTGTGGGACAAGCTATCGTGCTACGGACCTGCGCAACGCTTACTTAGGCGTAGGATCGAGTTGCCAAAAGCTCGACGGCACCGGCCAGGTAGTGGGCATTGTGGACTTCGCTTCCTTCAAGAATTCCGATATCTCAAGCTACTTCGCTTTGCAGTCGCCGCCACTGAACCCGGCGACCTTCCCTGCGATCGTCCAGACCGAAGGCGGCAATCCCGCGGCCAACAGCGCCTTGGAAGCGACGCTGGATGTCGAGCTGGTGCAGGCCATGGCTCCCAACGCCAAGATTCTTTTCTTCCAGGGAAGCAGTGGAATTACCGGCCACCTGGATGACATTCTGCACAACATGGCGACGTCGAACCCGCCGCTCACGGTGGCCAGTTGCTCGCTCGGCTTCGGGAGGAGCGACAACTCGCAGCAGGCGCTCGATGAAATGGCTGCCCAAGGCGTCTCCTTCCTCACAGCCTCCGGGGATTTCGGAGATATCGGCGATCCCCAAGGCAATCTGGACATGGATAACCAGACTTTGGTCGGCGGTACTTTTCTAAATACAAATCCGCTGACCACTCCCTTTCCGGCAACGGTGTACCCAAATCCTTACTATGCGGGGGACACGACCTGGAACTTCTTTCCCGCATCCCAGGGCTTCGGCGTAACCGGCGGCGGAATTATGGACGGCAACAACAAGGGCGGGGGCAACATCTTCAACGTTCCGGCCCAGGGATGTTATTGCTGGCCGCAGACGCTCTGTTGCGGCAGCGGCGTTCCGCTGCCCGACTACCAGAAGGGCGTCAGCATGGCGTCGAACGGAGGCTCAACGCAGTGGCGCAATTATCCTGATGTTGCCATGCTGGCCGCGAATCCAGAGATCATTTTCAACGGCGCAGCGACCACGCCTTCGGGAACCAGCCTGGCCGCTCCCCTGTGGGCAGGCTTCATCGCGCTGGCGAACCAGGCCAGCCAGAACAATAGCGCAGGACTGGCTGGCTTCCTCAACACGACGTTGTACGACATCGGACTGACCAGCGGCCTGAGCACCGATCTCTACAAAGCTTGTTTCAATGACGTCGCCGATGGAGTGAGCAATGCCAACGGCTTTGGCAGCGGATTCAAGTCCGTGACTGGATACGATCTGACGACCGGATGGGGCTCGCCGAGTTGCGGGCTCATCCAGCAGCTTTCGACCGTGACTCCGCTCACTCCCAACCAGCCGCTGGATTTGATCCGCTTCGTAATCTCGACGGGCGGAGATGACCTGAGGAACAATCACTGCTGCGGATGCGGAGGCACAGGGCTGACGGCCGCCGTACTGCTGCAGGATGGCACAAGCTTCACCGTCACTTTGAAACCTACGGGCACGGACGAGAAGTGGGACAACAACACCACGACACCTCCCATTGATTTTCCCATCCCGAGCGGCGTGACGCTGACGCAAAGTCAAGGCATCAAGGGCGTCACTCTGACGATCCATGAGGACTACTCCTTTGGGTGTACCGCAGACAACTGGGACATGACCGCCCTGAATGTCAGCCTGTTCAATCCGCCATTCAACAGCGCACAGGCGGCCTGTGAGCTGAAGTTGACCGGCACGAAGACGCTTCAGGATGGCAATACCGGGCTGAACCGCTTCAGCGAGCACAACGACAGCAGCGGCAGTGGAGAGACCGCGACGTTCCTGGTGAGTGACCCGACCAATGCCTGTCCTCACTAGGCCGGAGCGAAACTCAAACGGCCGTACCCCGCGCAGGCCCTGTCAACAAGAAAAATGCCGAGGCTCCTTGCCTCGGCATTCCAGTGTCAGCTTGGAAAATGTTACGCCCCGCGTCGTGGATGCATGACCATGTCGCGCACCTGGGCCAGCACGCTGGACAGTTGCATGGTATTCAACTTCGAAGTGCAGGTGGCCAGTTCAGCGAGGAACGGGTCCGCAAGCAGTTCATTAACCTCGTCTTCGCGCGATGGACCGCAGGCGCGCAACAAATCCGGCACGCTTACCGTTAGCGCGTCCGCCAGTCGCGACAAAGACGAAAGGGTTGGCGTGGCTTTTTCGTTCTCGATCTTCGAGACGTAGGTACGGGGCACTCCCATGCGCAACGCAAGTTGGCGCTGGCTCAAGTTATTCCGCAACCGCAAGGAGCGGATCGCGTGTGCCACACATACCTGAGAACGATCGTTAGTGTCGTGTTGTTCCGCCGGCTCAGCTTGCGTGAGGATTGGTTCAGGTTCATCCTCGTCCAGCGAAGTGCGGCAGCGACGGCAAAGGCTGTTGACTGTTTTGAACTGGACGAGATGACATTGGTCGCATCTCACCACTTCCCGGGAATCTACGGGTGCGAGAGTCGTGGCCATTACACATTTGGGAGTGCCAGAGCAGGCACCAGTGGAATACTCTCAGCTAATAACGCTTGAGGGTCATCACCACTAAGTCGTACTTTGGAGCATACGTTTGCTGGAGTCAAGAGGATAGAGAGGCGAAAGCCTAAAAAGCTGTGCAAATTCCGGGTGGCGTTCCCAACACAGCCGAAGAAATCCGCAAATAAACAGGAGAAACACGGAATGACGCGCTCCGATGCGTGGGGTTTACTAACTGAGTTCACCCAATCAGAAAGTCTTCGCAAACATGCGCTCGCAGTGGAGGCCTGCATGCGTGCCTATGCGCGCAAGTTCGGCTGCGACGAAGAACGTTGGGGCGTGGTGGGACTCATTCACGACTTTGACTACGAGAAATATCCTAGTCTTGACGATCATCCGTATAAAGGCAATGCCATCCTGGAGGAGCGTGGCGTCGACGAAGAAGTTCGCCGTGCCATCCTGTCGCACGCCGACTACACCGGCGTGACCCGCGACTCGGCTCTGGAGAAGTCGCTGTTTGCCTGCGACGAGCTGGCGGGATTCATCACCGCGACTGCTCTGGTCAAGCCCAACAAGTCGCTGGCGGAAGTGGATGCGAAATCCGTTCGCAAGCGGATGAAGGACAAAGCCTTCGCCCGCTCGGTGAGCCGCGAGGACATCATCAACGGCGCTGCCGGGTTGGGAGTCGACCTGGATGAGCACATTGCATTCTGCATTGAAGCGATGAAGAGCATTGCTGGCGAGCTGGGGTTGGCGGGGAAAGATCAAGGAATAGCAGCGAGCGATTAGCCGGCCATCGTAGATGGCCACTGCCGCAGAAAGGTCAACTTACGGGCATAACGCCGGTCTGAAGGCCAGATCTACCCGACCCGCAAATCTTTATCTCCCCAACTGCTTCTTCATGTGCTCCACAACGCCCGCGGTCGCCACATCGTCGCGCGTGCTGGTGCTGCGGGTAACGACTTCCACGAGTCCCTCGGCCAGCTTCTTGCCGACATTGATGCGGTAAGGAATGCCCACCAGGTCGGCATCCTTGAACTTCACGCCCGGCCGCTCGTCGCGGTCGTCAAGCAGGACATCGAACCCGGCGTTCTCCAGGTCTTGCGCAATCTTCTCTGCGCCGCTGTTGATCGCGGCATCGGCGGTGTTGGTCGGAGTGATAATGACCTCGAACGGCGCAATACTGACGGGTAACCAGAAACCATTGGCGTCGTTGCTCTGCTCGATCGAGGCGGTAAGGATGCGCTCCAGGCCGATGCCGTAGCTGCCCATGATCAGCGTGACTTCCTTGCCGTTGGGGTCGAGCACCCGCGCGCCCATGGACTCGGAGTATTTGTAGCCCAGCTTGAAGATGTGGCCGATCTCCACGGCCTTGCCGAGCTTGAGCGGATGGCCGCAGTTGGGGCAGCCTTCGCCTTCGACCGCGTTGCGCAAGTCAGCGTATGCCGTCGGATGGAAGGTTTCGCCCGGCGTCAGGTTCTTGACGTGGTATTCGTCGACGTTCGCGCCGCCAATAAGGTTCTTGCGGCCACGCAGCGCCTCTTCGACAAGCAGCAGAGGCTTGGACGCATCTTTCTCATCCTTGGCCCACTCGATTTTTAGCGGGCCGAGGTAACCCGCGGGCGAGTTGAAGAGCTGCTGAATCTCCTCTTCTTGCATCGGCCGGTATTCCTTGCCGCCGATGGCTCCCGACAGCTTGGCCTCGTTCAGCATGTGATCGCCACGCATCAGCACGACGAGCGCCCGCGTGCGCACCTGTCTGGTCTTGGCGTCCGTGCTCTCGGTCATCATGTAGGCCAGGGTCTTGATCTTGTTTTTTGGCGAAACGCCGAGAAAGCGCGCCACGTCTTCGATTGTCTTCTGCCCCGGTGTGTGGACCAGTTCCGGCTGGCCATCGCCGGATGGGGCGAGGTCCTCGACCGGGTCGAGCCGTGACGTGGCCTTCTCGAGGTTCGCCGCGTAGCCGCAGCTCGCACAGCTCGCGACCAGGTCTTCGCCGGCATCGGTGTAGACCATGAACTCATGCGACTGCGAACCGCCCATCGCGCCCGAGTGGGCCTCGACCACGACGTATTTCAGGCCGCAGCGGTCGAAGATGCGGCAGTAGGTCTCGTAGTGCTTCTGGTAGCTGACATCGAGTCCGGCCGGATCGAGATCGAAGGAGTACGCAGTCCTTCATCATGAACTGGCGTACCCGCAGCAGGCCTGACTTTGGCCGCGGCTCGTCGCGAAACTTCGACTGGATCTGGTACCAGATCTGCGGCAACTGCTTGTAGCTGCGCAGTTCCTTGCGCGCGATTTCGGTCATAACCTCTTCTTCGGTCATGCCCAGGCACAGGTCGCGTCCGCTGCGGTCTTTCAACCGGAACATGTTGTCGCCCATGAGCTGCCAGCGGCCGCTGGCCTCCCAAAGTTCGCGCGGATGCAGCGCCGGGAGGTAGAATTCCTGGCCGATGCGGTCCATCTCCTCGCGCACGATGTTGGCGATCTTGACCATCGAGCGGTTGCCCAGAAATATGAACGAATAAAGCCCGGCGGCGAGCTGCCGAATGTATCCGGCGCGGACAAGGAACTTGTGGCTGGCGACCTCGGCGTCGGCCGGGGCCTCGCGCAGCGTGGGAATGAACAGTTTGGACCAGCGATGCATAAGCCTTCTCTAAATAGCTCTGCTGAGAATAGGAGAATCGTATATTGTAACGGATGCCGAGCAGTCATCCTTGGCAGGTATCGCCTGCCGGGTTGGGCTTCGATGCGACGCAGAGTGCTGCTTCGGCATCTGGTTGAGATACGACCGAGGCGAGGGTCTAGCCATGTATCACTACAATCCGACTACCGCGCTGGAAGAATTGAACGAAGATGCCGCCTTGCCGAATCCGGTGCGCGTGCGCGATATGATGTTGCGCGCCCACTTGGATGCCGAACATTCGCTGGAGCTGAACCGGTTGTTTGTTGATTATCAGAAACGATTCGGAGAACTGCAGAAGTTGGGCCGTGAGTTGCTGGAGGGATTGGGCCAGGCAGGGAAGAAGTAACGAAGAAGCAGCCAGCAACTAGCAATCAGCAATCACTTAAGGCACTGGGGTCCGAAGCACGCATGGCAGGCATTCCGGTTTTGCTGGTTGCTAATTGCCAGGGGCTGCACAGGAGCACCGCGATGAAATCAATTCTGCTTTTAGGCCTCGTGATCTTGTTCGCCATCTCGGCTTTCGCTGCCGACGGCAAGCCGGTTTCTTATAAGAGCGGAAGCGAGACAGTGAATGCGCTGCTGTATACGCCGCATGGCAAAGGGCCGTTTCCTGCGCTGGTGGTTATTCACGAGTGGTGGGGGCTCAACGATTGGGTGAAGGAAGAAGCCTCGAAGCTGGCCGACCAAGGCTACGTAACGTTGGCGATCGACCTGTATCGCGGCAAGGTGGCGACGACTCCGGAAGAAGCGCACGAGATCATGCGTGGCGTTCCCGAAGACCGCGCCAATCGCGATCTGCTGGCGGCCAGCAGCTATCTTCGTTCGCAGAAGAACGTCGATCCCAAGCGAGTGGGCTCCATCGGCTGGTGCATGGGCGGAGGCTACTCGCTCGATCTTGCGATTCTCGATCCCCAGCTGAAGGTCGCAGTCATCAACTACGGACATCTGGCAACAGACGACGCGACGCTGAAGAAGATCAATGCCGCTATTCTGGGTATCTTTGGCGGGCAGGATAAGGGCATTCCGCCAGACACGGTCAAGCAGTTTGAATCGCAGTTGCATGCCCTGGGGAAAGTGGCGGAAATTCACATTTTCCCTGATGCGGGGCACGCGTTCGAGAATCCAAATAATAAGCAAGGCTACCGGGCCGGCGACGCTGCGCAAGCATGGAAGTACACAGTCGACTTTCTGGCCAAGTATCTGAAGTAAGAGTGACGGAAGATGGTGAGAGTTAAGAGACGAGTGTTGTGGACCCTGCTGGCGCTGATCACGATTTCGGCTCTCTGGGCGATGAAGATCGAGATCACCTACGAGCACAATATCCGCCACATACCCACCGATTTTCGAATTCGGTTTCAGCGGCCGACGTACAGATGGAAGGCCTGAGCGTAGGCTCGTCGACTAAACTCTCTCGAGAATCATGGCAATGCCCTGGCCCACTCCGATGCACATGGTGCAAAGCGCGTAACGGCCCTTCGTCCGCTGCAACTGAAGAGTGGCGGTCATCACTAGGCGGGCTCCGCTGGCTCCCAGAGGGTGGCCGATCGCAATGGCTCCGCCGTTCGGATTGACCTGAGGAGCGTCGTCAGGAATCCCCAGCTCGCGCAGAACGGCGAGCGCCTGCGCTGCGAACGCCTCGTTCAACTCAATTACATCCATGTCTCTAATCGCGAGGTTTGCCAGCGCCAGCGCTTTGCGAGTCGCCGGCACAGGTCCCATGCCCATGATGCGTGGGGCAACGCCCGCAACGGCCGAAGCGACAATCCGCGCTTTTGGTGTCAGCCCGTAGTGCGTGGCAGCCTCTTCCGACGCGAGAATCAGAGCGGCAGCGCCATCGTTGATGCCCGACGCGTTGCCGGCAGTCACGGTTCCAGCGGGCCTCACGATGGGCTTTAACCTGGAGAGGGCTTCGAGACTGGTGTCGGGCCGTGGATGCTCATCCCTGTCGACGAGCGTGGGATGGCCCCTGTGTTGCGGGATGGTTACCGGCAGGGTCTCTTGAGCTAAGGTTCCGTTCCTCATGGCCGCCGCCGCTCGCTGCTGGCTGCGATAGGCGAACGCGTCCTGATCTTCGCGGCTAACCTTGAATTCCTCCGCAACGTTTTCGGCCGTCTCGGCCATGGAATCCACGCCATATTGTGCCTTCATTAGCGGATTCACGAAGCGCCAGCCCAGGGTGGTGTCTTCCAACTTCATGCCGCGGGCGAGCGGCGCTTCTGCCTTCCCCATGACGTACGGGGCGCGGGACATGCTTTCCACTCCGCCGGCAAGGATGAGGGAGTTCTCGCCCGTCTTTATGGCACGCGAGGCGATGGCGATGGCGTCCATGCTCGAGCCGCACAAACGATTGACTGTCGATCCAGCCACCGTTTGCGGGAGTCCGGCGAGCAGCAGGGCCATGCGAGCGACATTGCGATTATCTTCGCCGGCCTGGTTCGCGCATCCCACGATGACGTCGTCAACGGCATTCCAATCCACGCCAGGATTTCGTTCGATCAGGGCTTTCATAGGGACCGCGGCCAGATCGTCGGCACGGACCGACGACAGCGCACCGCCGTAGCGGCCAAATGGCGTGCGTACTACGTCGCAGATAAATGCGTCACTCATAGGGGGTCGGTCGGAGAGGAGTATCTTTCGCCTCAGTCAGTCTGGTTCAATCTTGATGATACGCGAGCAGGACCGGAAGTGGCCGTAGGGTGAGTTCCCGAGGCTTTCCTGTTTTCAGGCGAAGTGGCGAATTATTAGTGCGATAAAAATCCAGAAAGGCGCGACCAGGAGGATCGCCAGGAGCAGTCCTTGCGCCAAGGCGAAATCACAGCTCAAACTTTGCTCTGATTCTCCACTCATCGGGCCTTTCTCCGAAGAACGATGTTCAGCACCAGAGTTGCCGAGACCGAGGAGTTGCCAAATCTTCACCTATCCTCCACTCCGCCCGTCGCGCAGACTGGCCGTTTCGCAAGGGGCGCCTAGAGCTCTTTCTATAACCTGATGTCTCGGACGGAGCGGCGGTTGGCTTGAAAGCCGAGCTTTGGAGGAAACCGTGCCCCGACTGGCTATGCCGATTATCATGTGTGTCGGCGGCTGGGCAGGTGAACGGGAAGTTAAATGTCTGAAAAAGTATAGGTGCCGCAACAGACGGCGCCCATGGGGAAGCCGACTACGCCGCCTTTTGACGGCTCAGCCAGTTGCGATTGGTGCTAACTCCACGGCTGATGGCTTGATTTTGTTATAGAGAGAGCTACGGGCGATTCCCAGTCTGCGCGCCGCCCGCTCCACCGAACCGCGTTCTTCCCGAAGCACGCGCTCTATGTAGGCATCCTGGAGTTGCTTCAGAGTCATGGTGCAGTCGGTACCATCCAGAAATCCCTGGTGGCCCGGCGGCTGCCGACCCTCAATCTGCAGGTCGCTTCGAGTGACGGTGCCGGTGTCGCTGAACTGTACTGCCCTCTCGAGCACATTGCGAAGCTGGCGGATGTTTCCCGGCCAGCTGTGCCGCTGCAGTGCGTCCATCGCCGAGTCGTCAATCTCCATTGGCTTGCGGCCGTATTTATGAGCGATGCAATCTATCAGGAAATGCGTAAGCACCGGAATGTCCTCGTATCGTTCGCGCAAGGGCGGAATAACGATGCGGACCACATTGATTCTGTAGTAAAGGTCATCGCGAAACTTACCTTGAGCAACCAGGTGCTCTAAATTGCTGCGCGTGGCGGCGATAAGACGGACATCTGCGGAGCGCTCCCGCACTTCGCCTAAGCGGCGAAACTTCTGTTCTTCAAGCACCTTCAAGAGCTTCGACTGCACGAGCGGGTCGACATCCCCGATTTCGTCGAGGAACAGCGTCCCATGATTCGCCGCTTCGAACAGCCCCAGCTTGTCTTCCAAAGCGCCGGTAAATGACCCTTTGCGATGGCCAAAGAGTTCCGTCTCCAACAACTCGCGGGATAATCCGGCGCAATTCAGATCGTGAAATTCTTCCCCGGAGCGCGTGCCCTTCTGGTGAATCCAATTGGCCAGTACGCCCTTTCCCGATCCTGTTTCTCCCTGGATGAGAATAGGACTCTCACTGGCGAGGAGCCGGCTGGCCATCTGCTCCAGCTTGCGGATAGCTGAGCTGGTGCCGAGAAATGGATCTAAGATATCTCGCCGCGACTTGCAGAGGACTGAGTTCGGGTGGTGGCGCCTTCTTTCAGCATCGAGAGCCGTGGCCAGTTGCCGTTCCAGCGCCGGACGATCGACCAGTTTGCGGGGAAAATAGGTTGAGCCTTCATGAGGAGGACAGACGACGGCGCCAGATGCGTAGTCTTCCGGCCGCAGGAAGAGAATCGGAACCGCCAGCTCTGCACGCTTCAGTTCCTCGATCAAACCGGTGGCATTGCCGTCCGGAGAGATGCCCGCCACGATGGCGGCGGGCTGAAAGCACGGAAGTTGCAATCGTGCCTCATGGGTTGTGGCGGCTTCGGCAGCAACGTAACCCGTGCGGCGCAGATAACTGCAGATGCCGGACCGGACCCGTGGGTCGCTGTCGATGACAAGCACTCTTTCCCCGCTCAAGGCTGCACCCGTTGGATCGCAGTGTGAATTGATCCCTGGAGTTTTTCTATGGTGATACACAGATCCATCCGATCTTTGAGAGCAAGGACACGCGAAGTCACGTCGGAGACAATCCCGAGTGCGCCTAGAACCGACTGGGAGTTGTCGAGCAGAGGCACGAGCGAAAGATCGAAATACCGCTGTGTACGTTCTCCGTAGCTAAAAGGGACGTCGCACCGCCTGAAATGCTCTCCTCGGCCGAGACGGGGAAGAGTATCAGGATCAGGTTCGCAGAAAGCAGGGAAGATACTGGCGATCGAGGCCCCACGCGCTAGGCTGGCTGAGATTCCTGTTAGCAGTTCCATGGCCGCGTTCCATCGCGTGAAGACACCTTCTGCATCCAAGGTGAAGACACCGTATGCGTTGAGGGCAAAGAGGGCATCGGCCACCGCCTTCGTGGTGAATTCCCCACCCGGCGCTGTGGGTGCAGGAATGATATTCACCGAGAGATGAGAAACCTCCCGGCCATGCTGAAAATCTGTAGCCTCGACCCGGCCTATGGTACCCACAATCTCCCCGAGTCCATTGCGTACGGGACCAATCGTAATGTTGGTAGATTCCCGATAGATCTGTGCGGCCCAGGTTGTGCATTTTCCTTCCAATGCCTCACGATGGGCCCGAGCCAGGCGCGCGACTTCGGCATTTTTCGGCGCACGAGGGCGCCTGCCGATCCTGTGACCCAGCACGACAGGCAGCGACTTCAGCAGGCCGGAACGATGGAGAACGATGAGTCTCGAATCCGTGATCCAGAACGCATCGGGAATATTAGAAAGAGGAAACGAAAACATCTGCCGGAACTCGACCGGCTGTGTCTGCTGCATGCTTTCCCTCAAGGCAATGCCGAGAGCTAAGTAAACGGATAGCTCCGCCTCACTCGCACGCTGGTACGCGCAAGGCGATCCTCTGCGTCAGCCCTTTTGTACGAGGGCGAACTCGGTTGACTTCGCCTGGTCTACCGCTGCCCAGGCCGGATTTGCTCGAGGGTCCTACAACTCTACGGAATAACGATCCACGGAACGCGGCGCACAGCTACCACTGGGTTTGTTTGAAGCAATCCAGTTCCGCGCTAAAACTGAGGGTAGTGGAGACTGGTTGTCAGTAAATTATCGCGGGTGACAAGAGGGGTCAGTGATGCGGGTCACGCTCCAACGTGTCGAAGACAAGAAAACCCGCAGCGGCGGGTTTTCTTATTCGGCAAAGGAGACAGCGGGCAGAATAAATAGCGCTATCGTCTCATTTCAAAGCTGCGCAGACCACTGAGTTGCAGGCAGGCTTGCCCGATAAACCGCGGATTGTTGAAGAGATAGCGCTTCCATAAGCGATGCGGCTCCTGAATCAGGCGGTCGAGCCACTGCAGGCCACATTGTTTCACCCAGGACGACGCGTCCTTAAGGGTTCCGGCATGGATGTCGAAGGCTGCTCCCACTCCCGCCATTAGTTTCGTGTCGAGCCTGTCGATGTACTCCGCCATGAATCTTTCCTGCTTGGGAGTACTTAGCCCGACCCAAAAGATGTCAGGCTGGCAGTTGCGCACGACGGCGAAGAGACGCGCTTGCTCATACGGGTTCAGGGGACGGTAGGGCGGGGTGAAGGTGCCGGCGATTTCAATGCCTGGAATCAGCTCCTCCAGCCTGCGTTTCAATCGCTCGGCAATGCCCTCTCCCCCTCCGTACAGGAAGTGCCGATACCTGCGATGTATCGACAACTTGCACAAAGCAAGCATGTAATCCGGCCCATAAACACGTCGCATGATGCGGTGTCCTTGAAGACGTCCAAGCCAGACTGTGGGCATGCCGTCGGGTGTGCATAGGAAGGCGCGGTTGAGGATTTGGGCGAGCCGCACGTCCCGATGCGCTTCCATGATTCCATGCACGCCCGTGACGCAGACGTATCCCTTGCGCCCGGACTGGAGCAGGCCGTCCGACAGTTGGACTGCCTGCTCCATATTGATTGCACTGATCCCGACGCCTAGCACATTTGCGAATGCAGGCGGCGCACCATTAGTGGGCAACAAGTTCGAGCGCATCGGCCAGTCTCCCCGCTCTCTGCAATTCCTGCTCAATCCACGGATAGGTGATCTGGAGGCCCTCGCGCAATGAGGTGCGCGGCTCCCAGCCCAGCACCTTGCGGAGCCTGGAGTTATCGCTGTTGCGTCCGCGAACACCCTGGGGCTTGCTCAGATCATGGCGCTTGACCAGGCGCTTGCCGGCCACCTCGCAGATCATGTCCACCAGCTGGTTTATGGTCACCATTTCGTCGGTTCCGAGATTCAGCGGCTCGCGATAGTCGCTGGCCATCAGCCGCAAGAGGCCGTCGAGACAATCTTCGATAAACATGAAGGAGCGAGTTTGCCGTCCGTCACCCCAGACTTCGATCTCGCCGCCGTCCGGAGTCAATGCAACCTTGCGGGAGATGGCGGCAGGAGCCTTCTCCTTTCCGCCTTCGTAGGTGCCGAGCGGCCCGTAAACATTGTGGAAGCGGACTATCCGAGTCTCGAACTGATAGTCCTGCTGGTAATACCGGCAGAGCTGCTCGGTAAACAACTTCTCCCATCCATAGCCAGGTTCCGGATCGGCCGGGTAAGCATCCTCTTCCTTCAGAGGAGCCACCTCAGCTTCGCTCTGGCGATACCCGGCATACACACAGGCTGAAGAAGAATAGAGGAAGCGCTGAACATCGTTCATGCGGCTGGCTTCCAGCATGTTGGCGTTGATCAAGACGTTATTACGGGCGATGGCAGCAAGGCTGGACGTGATGTAGCCGATGCCGCCCATGTCGGCTGCCAGGTTGTAGACCTGCTCGACGTGATGGGCAGCCTGCAGTGCGTTGTGCCAGAAGCGCAGGTCGAGGAGCTGAAATTCGTCGGCTGCGGTGGCTTCATACTCCGGCTCTTTGATGTCGACTCCGCGGACCCAGCAACCTTCCGCTTTGAGACGTTTGACCAGGTGGTGTCCAATAAACCCACCTGCTCCGGTGACGAGTACACGCATTTCTTTATTCATTGGAGTTCCTTTTTTAATGGCTTCAGATAAGTCGTGGGATCGGTGCGGCGAAGCCGCCGTTTGTCAATTGACTAGCGAAACAAGTTCCGAGGTGGAAGAGGCTTTCCGGCCTGCATTGCAATTGGGGTTCGAGCTGAGGACCGAGTCATACACCTGCATGAGCCGGGCATAGTTTTTCTCGGCGGTGTAATGCTCCAGGTACATCGCACGAGCTGCCAGTCCCATTGCGCTAAGCTCGTCGGGATGTTCCCAGGCCCAGCTTGCTTTGGCTGTCAAGTCTTGCGGGTCTTCCGGGTCAAAGAGCAGGCCGGTAACGCCGTCGCGGACCAACTCGGGGATGCCGCCAATCCGGGAGGCGATCGCCGGCACGCCGCAAGCGGCAGCTTCCAGCAGCGCCATCCCGAAAGGCTCGTACCAGCGGCTGGGGAAGATAAGAAAACGGGCGCCTCGGATTTCCTCCAGAGTCTCGGCTGGGCTCAATAGCCCGCTCAAAACCATCCGGCCCATGGCCGCGTCGCGGGCGATCGCCAAAGCTGCCGGGTAGTCAGGTCCCCCACCTACAACTCGCAGTGGGATATGTTCGAGACCTCTCCATGTTGAAAGCAATTCAAGCAAGCCCTTTTCCGGGCTCAATCTGCCGACGAACAAGGCATAGTTGCCACGATGAGTACGCGGACCAGGGTCGCAAGCCATGAAGTTGGATTTCACGTGAACTTTCTCTTTTGGCAGCTGTGTGGCCGCGACGATCAAGTCGCGCGAAAAGTGGGATACCGCGATGTAGGCGTCGATCAGGTTCTTCCAGGTGCCGAGTTGGCGATGAAGGCCGAGCATCGTCGCCACTGCCGCTGATTCAGATCGCGAACCGCGGTAGCATCCGCGCAATACACCTGTCGCCAGGGCGCTCACGCAACTCACACACGGCTGGTTGTTTCTGAACAGCGTGCCTGCCGGACAAAGCATCCTGTAGTTATGCAGGGTTTGGACGACGGGAATGCCGGAGTCGCGGCACGCATAATAGGCCGCCGGGCTGATCTGGGGCAGAAGGTTGTGGCAGTGAGCGATGTCAGGCCTCTGTTCGCGGATCACTTGGCGAAGATGACGGTACGTTCGCCGATCCCAAGTGCTGGTCAACAGCAGCGACGCCTTGCGGACGGCCGAGTAGTCTCTAATGGCAGCATTATCGCGGATGAACTCAATCACCTCATGACCGGCCTGTCTCAGTAGATCGATCTCAGCGTCAACGACGAGGTCTTCCCCGCCTGTCTGTTGATAGCGGTTGTGAATTACAAGGACGCGAGGTTTGTACACGTGTCGAAGCCTTCCCGGCGCTGGGTCCACAGCGTGTCATGCCCTCGCATCCGGCGCAGGCGCCACTCCCGGGCGAGGTTGCCGCTCAGCAGCTTGCGGAGCAGACGTTTTCCGCGATAGACGTCGGATAGAATGTCCAGCTTTCGTTCGGAGGTCGTAAGCCCGAATCGACGCTGGACCTGCAATCGCTCCTGCCGGCGCCGAGCTGCCTGGCTCAGGCTGACGTTGTCGTCGTGCCAGCGGAAGGCCGCAATGAATTGTGGTACGTAATGAAACCGGTAGCCGGCATCAGCGAGACGGGCGAAGTACTCGAAGTCCATGCAGACCCGGTATTCGGGGTCGAGAAGATGACCGTCCTCGATGATTCGACGCCGAAAGAAGGCGGAAGTAGAGGGAATATAGCAACCGAAATGCAGGAAGATGTTCCAGTCGAAGGCGTGTTCCACTTTCGAGCGAACGATTCCTCCCGTGGCATTCACAAACACGCAGTCTCCAAAGATCACATCGGCTTCCGGATGTTGCCGCGCCGCGTAGTCGATCGCCTCAAGTCCGCCCGGCAGATAGTAGTCGTCGGCATTCAGCCATCCCAGTAGCTCGCCCGCGGAGCGCATAAATCCCTTGTTGATGGCGTCCGATTGGCCTCGATCTGTTTCCGAGATCCAGCGAAGATGAAAGTGTGAGCGCAGTACAGACAGTGTATTGTCGGTGGAACCGCCATCAGTCACGATGTGTTCCACATTCACGTTCTTCTGCCGGCAAACACTTTGGATGGCGTCTTCCAGAAATGCCCCGCCGTTGAAGCAGGGAGTGGTGATCGAAAACGTGGGAGTGTTCACTGCCGGGCTCCCTGATTGAGCTGGCCATAACCTACGAATCTTGCGGGCCGCGAAGGCATGGGAACGACGGAGGCCGCGACGATGAAGGAAAGCAAGGTGGTCATCTGAAGCTCCGAGTAAGGCCAGGGAGCGAAGCTGAGTGAGGTTGCAAACTGCGCCAGCAGATAAGCCAGTGCCGCAGCGGGGAATGCCGCATTCGAATAGGGACTGTGCTTAGACCGCTTTCTCATCCAGCGGAAGAGCGCCCAATGAAACCAGAGGTAGAAGACGAGGCCGGCCAGCCCGTACTTGAGCCAGACGTGAAGGGTTGCGTTATGCACCATCACCGATTCGCCCTTCCAACTCCGGATCCGCCACGTCGGATAGTGCGTGCCCAGACCAATTCCGAGTACCGGTGACTGGTGCACCTGATCCCATGCGTCGAGAAGATCGTCGACGTGGTCGGCGTTGCCGCCGCTGAACTCGGAGTCGCTTTGGGTGAGATTGAAGCTTTGCAGCCGTGTGTAGAACTGCGGACCCAACAAGACTGCGGCCAGGCCGATGACTGCACAGGTACCAAGCAATCCGTGGGTGGCGCGACGCTTGCGGAGCACAAGCAGAATGAGCGCGCCGATCGCGAGCTGCACCCAATAGGTGCGCCGGAAACAGAGAGCCACCATGACACATGCCAGTACCGACAACCCCAGCAAAAAAAACCTCGGCAGCCTGCGCGCAACGCATTCGCCATAGGAGAAACCGAGCAGCGCAGCAAAGACCAGGCAGGAAATTGTGGGTCCGTCATAGACCGGGATTGTGATCCCCTGAAGAATCTCGCCGTTCCCGGAGAAGTAATTGAAGTAGAGAGCGCCGAGGCGGATTGCGACAACGGCGGTGAACAGGAGTACGGCCATGTCCCGGTCGGCTGAGGTTTGAATCCAGAACGCCCATACAACGTACAAGCCCAGACCCAAGGCCAGGGCGCGCCAGTCGAAAAACAGATTCGTACCTCCTCGAGCACTGCCGTAGATCGCTGCTCCGACGATCGTTAGCACGAAACCCACGCCCGGAATCAATATGGCCCGCGGATAGAGCAACCATCTCTCCCGCGAGCAGGCGAGAGCCGCCGCATGCAGTACGACGAGGAGCAGGATCAACAGATCGATATTCCTGAAGCCTCCGGCGGCAACGCTGTAGAGGAATCCTGCGACTGCCCCCGCCGATGCCCGGAAGTATTCCTGCAGAAAGATCAGGGAGAAGAGCGAGCCGAGGACGGCGGCCCGAACCAAGCGCAAGGCCCAGTTTTCGGCGGACCGCTGCAAGAACTGATAAGCGGCAGAGTTGTTCGCGGCCGTCGCGGAGCACAGGTACGTAGTCATGGTTTGGCGGTTTGGCGGCCCGAGGACGGCGGTGCGACCGGTCCATACACGGCAGAAACCAGACGTCGGAATTCGAATTCAGCGGCTCTCTCGCGGGCTGCGGTAGACATTTGGGCGAAGAGCCCCGCGTCGCTGACGATCTCGCACACCGCCGCGGCGAAAGATTCAGCAAGCTGCAGCTTGCTTATGCCGGATGTCGTTACTACTCGCCCGCAGGAACTGTCGACGATGACGGCGGGGCCGCCAAGGTCGGCGCATACTACCGGCAGGCCGTGCGACAACGCCTCCAGCACCGCCATGCCTCCGGAGTCACGCATGCCGGGGAATAAAAATGCGTCGGCGCCTTCGTAGTGTTCATCCAGCCTTGCGGGCGGTAGCCAGCCCAGCCAATCGACCTCAGCACGGAGATCGAGCGCCCTGCACAACTCAAGCAGTGACCGTCGAGCTGCCCCATCTCCGATCATAGTGAGACGTGCGTCAAGCGAGGTCTGCTTCAGCAACTGCACCGCATGGAGCGCGACGTCCACACCTTTGGATTCGAGGAGCCTGCCGACATAGAGAAGCCGTACTGGCTGACCGACGCGTCTCGGAGCCTTGGCGGCGGGCGCACAGTGCATTTCGGGCGAGCCGATCGCGAGCTGAACCTGACACTTTTTGTGAAACTCTCGCGGAATCAACGGCAGTGTGTCGCGAGTGACTAGAATCCTGGAAGCGTCCCGGAGAGCGCTTCGACTCAACGGACTCAGACCAACCAAGCGATTCGAGATTCGCCGAATGAACTCGTGCAATCGCGCTTTGTGTCTGAAAGAGGCACAGAGTGACGCCGGAACCGTCTCGCCGCCTCCTACCGGTCCGAAACAGAAGGGGATGCCGAGGCGGCCCATAAAGCTCGGGTAACGGACCGAGGCGAAGGTCACGTGATGCACAAGGTCGAATTGCGCTGTGTCCATGTTTTCGCCAACCCAGCGGAAGGCGAACCATTGCCACAGAAGGTAGTAGAGCACCGCTCCCAGTTCCCCGGCGGATCGCTTGCAGCGTTGCAGCCACTCTGGCAGATCGTAGTACAGGAAATCGGCATCGAGGCGATGGCAGCGAGCATACGCTTCGATGATCTCGCGGTTGTTGGCGCGGGTCAGGACCGATACCCGGTGACCCAACCGGCTGGCCTGCACCGCCCAATTCCAGCCCACGGCTGGCTCCGAGCCTCGGTCCGGTTCGCACGCATACGCCGACAGGAGGATGCGCGCCATTCAGTCTCCCTCCATCGCGCCGAGGGTATTGGGCCCGGCATCAAGAAAGGATTTTGCTGCCTTCGCCCGCCCGTCTCGCGAAGCTCCGGACTTCCCATGCCGGCATGCCTGCCTTGACGATAGCCAGGCCAGAACGTCGCCGACTGCCTCCTGCACGACTTGCTTGAATGGCAGGTCACTGTTCAAAACGATGACGGGCCGGTTCTGCCTCGACCCATCACGGACCAAGCCTTCCGCTGGCGTTAACAAGAAAGACAGATCGGCGAACAGAAACCGGTTGCCAAACGATGATTGCGCAGCCGGGCTGTGGTCCCGTTCGAGGTCAAGTGTCGCAACCACCAGGGTGGACCTGGTTCGCGCCATGCGAAGTCTCACGCCGCGGGCTCATGACGTTCGATATGTTCGAGAGTCGGCGTCTGTTTACGCCGCGTTCGTTGCTTATCCCTTCGACCGACGAATCTTCGTCCCACTTGCAGACATGCCGGAACGCCGGCGCCAGAGCCTCGAGCAAGGCGCCGGCTATTTCCGAACATTGCTGCTGGTCTGCTCCGCTGATCTCCACCGACATGCCCGTCGGATAAAGAATTCGTTTTGCGATTCGCCACAGGTCGCGCAAACGGTTGGACACGCGCTCGGGGATCGTTTCCACGGGGTCTGATTTCCTCAACTTTTGCAATAGCTCCGGCAATTGTGAAACGAACCAGCTCAAATCAAGGTGGATCAGCGCCCTTTCAATTCCGCAGGCAGAGTTGCCGCCCCAGAACCGCAGAATTCTTTCCCGGCAGGCAAAGGGGTTAGCGCGATACAAGTTGCGAAGCTGCACAACGTGCGACGCCTCGACAGCACCCTTGATGACTTTCTTGAGCAGGTAATAAATGAACTGGTCTTCCACGGCCGGGAGGAAGAAGTTCCGGTACGGGCGGCGGTTCGCCAGCACCGCAGCAGCACGAAGCCAGAGGCGGTTGTCGGCGCGGTAGTCCAGAGCAATGTCAGGATTCAGGAAGCTGATTGCAGACCGCTCACGTCTTGCAATTACGGTGTACCACGCTGCCGTTTCATGCTGAATGATCTGGATGAGTGAGCCACCCATCTTCTCCGCGGCAGCTTGCAAAAGCAGCGGCAAGCGGCGCGCATCTCGCGGATGAACCATCAGGTCGACGTCGGACGGCGGCTGGCCCGGGGTGAAATCGTACCCGCTCAACAAACAGTATGAGACTTGATGCGCGTTGAGCACATCGATGAGGGTCGCAAAGAGTTCGGCCTTCTTCATGGCCGATGTTACAGAGACGTTCGTTTCAGTTGTGGACGAGATGCTTGAATTGAGATCGAAGCTCATGAGGACCTTCGGGAAGCGCTGAACAGCAGGCCAGCGCCTATCCGCGATTCAGTTCCAGTTTTGGAAATGAGTCGCAGCGAGCTAAGCAGGAAGTTCGCATGTTTCTGATCTTGCCGGGCATTCTTCAAGAGGTAGGCCGTGAGGAGATAGGCCACCTCGAGTCTGAAGCAGAGCCGGTTCTTGATCCCGAGGGAAGCTGCCATAGGGGCGACGAAATGGCTGTGCGTTTGGGGAGCTTTACCGAAGAGGTAGTCCTGGATATGAAGGAAATGAAAGGCATCCTGCAAAGGCAGGCCTCCTCGGCAGGCATCTTCCCAGTCGAGCAAAGCAGTCGCACCGTGCACAGCTTCGCGGATGTTCCAGGGTGCGAAGTCTCCATGCAGCCAGCAAGCGGGCAGCGGAGTTGTATCGGCGAGCCGGGGGAGCAATCTATCGATAACGGCGCGATGGTGTTCAGGGGCGCGCGACAGGGATGGCGTCAGATCCATCAGCGCGTTGGCCAGAGTAGTGCACTCGCCGGGAAGCATCAGAGAGTTCAACAGTTCCCGGTGAATTGTGTTGAAGGCACGGCCTCCGGATCTTCCCGGAAGGAATGTTTGCGTTGCGACGCCGCGATCGCGATCCACGAACAGCAACCGTGGAGCGCGAGCGTAGTGTTCTTCCGTGAGCTGCGCCAGGACATCGGCTTCACGAACGATGGCTGCCTTTGCCGCCTCGGTGAGCGGCAGCTTTAACACGGCACGGCACTCGCCCGACGATGGTTCAACGAGGTGAACCACAGCTTTGCGGGTGGTGCCCGGAGTTCCAACATAAACCAGCGGAATCGGCTGGCTCCGGATGTTCCCACCCTAGCGAATTCCAGTCGATCTCATCCAACCCAGCGACGGCTGTCGCCCTTGCGCCTGGCAAATTGGAGAGTAGCCCTGCGCGGCTCGCCGCTCGAATGGCCGCCCACTTCAGACGCGATGAAAGCCGATACGGAGACCAGTTTGCCAACACGTCGTCAGACCAACCTCTGCCGGCCGGCACAAACCAGCGTGGTTCTCCGGCGCTCGATAGCGCCACGAATTTCTGCCATGATGCCGACGCTTTATTGCTGTCCGGAAGGGAAGCCATTAACTGCTGAGCCATTTCAGAAGGCGACAAGTTCGGTCTCAACTCCGCCGGATAGGCGGCTTTGTGCGAAGGCGATAATCCGGTCGCGAACCGCGGAGGCGACCTGTTCCCGCGTTCCCGTCGCATCGACGACGACGCCATTGGGTAAGGAATCGAACAGGCGAAGATACGACTGGCGTTGCCGCTCGCATTCGCCGTAAGTCACCTCAACTTTTCTTTGTTGCAGGACCGCAGGCGGAGCGTCGAGGAGAATCAGAAGGTCAGGTTTTGGCACCGCGCGCGAAAGTGCGCCGGCCACCCCGAGTGCCGAATCCGGCAGCCGGTAGCGCCGCGGATCGATCAGGATGTCCTGACAATATCGGTCGAACAGAACCAGCCCGCCTGCTTTGATCGCAGGCTGTATGTTGCGAACGTACCCGAACCAGTAGTCCACAAGCCAATACAGCAGTTTCATCGCAGATAGCAGCCATCCCCGTGGTGGTCGTGCGTGAGGGTCGGTCACCGGCGGCGAGGGTTGCCACTTCTTTCCGAAGTGCGGCCGCAGATGGTAACGGTAGGTCACCGCGTACAACGGCGAGAGCGAGACTTCCAGGTCGTCAATGATAGTGGACTTTCCGGCGCCATCTGTACCGAAGAAGGCCACCCATAATCCAGAGTGTTGTCGAGTCGAAGACATGAAAGCTAATACCGTCCGTAGATCACGACGCCAACCGCCATCTGCAGGATGGCGGTCATGGTCTTGTCAGTCCAGTTCTTCGCGCCGCTCAGCGGGACATACAGGATGTCGCCATCCTGCAATTTGGGGTCGGTTATTTGGTTGGAGAGAATCTTCTTCAGAGGGAGATTAGCTGCTTCGCGGCCATTGGCTGTCACACGAATCAGGCTGGCGGTGGACTTCGCGGTTTTGTTCATCCCCTGCGCCAGCGCCAGGGCTTGCAGGACACTGATTTTATCCTGATTTTCGATGAGGTAGCCGCCGGGCTTGCCAACGTCACCGAGCACATAGACGACGCCCCCATGGACGACCACGATCCGGTCACCGGGCTGCACTTCGACGTCATCGGCCGAGAGTTGATGAGCGGACACGTCGAGATTCACGCTCACGGATTGTCCGCCCGAATTCCTGTGCACCAGCGTCGCCGTCTTGGAGGCGAAAGGCGTGAGCCCCCCGGCCACGCTGATGAAGTCCAGCACACCATGCCTTCCGTGCAACGGGTAGATTCCCGGCTGCTTGACCTCGCCCATCACGCTTACGCCCTGGGTCGCGTATTCCGCGACGAAGACGGTCACGTGTGGATCGCGAAGGATGTCCCGCTCGCGAAAACGAGCCTGAAGCGCAGCACCGGCCTGCTCGGCCGTCAGATCCATCACGTGAACGCTGCCGCCGACCGCAAGTGTGATCTCGCCGTCTGCGTCCACGCGGAACTTGCCGGAGAGTTCTGGCGTGTCAAATACCGACACTTCGAGGAGATCTCCGGCGCCGATGAGCAATGGCTGGCCGGCCTCGTTCTCCAGGCCAGCTCTGGGTTGCACTGGTTGTGGCGTTGCATTGGCAAGGGGCGGTGAGCCGTCCGGGCTATGGGGATTCGAAGACGGCCCATCTGCTGGCATCACAATTTGCGCTTGCGAGAGAGACTGGGCGAAGACGGTGGCTGCCGCCGTGATCATGCAGAAAGAGGCACACAACACCGCCAGACCTCTCAGGCTGGTGCGCCTGATGGGGGCGTTCAATCGCGTGGCGCTAACTGTCATAGAATCTCGCAAGCGCATCCTGTCCGAGGGAGCTATACCGCTGGAAGTAGTACGAACCTTGGTAGCGCCAATCCACTGCATTGAGGACCGCGCCCGCGATTTGAGCATCGGCTCGGAACATCAGGTCGCGTGTGCGCCGCAGAGCGTGCTTTGTGGTCTGAGAGGCCCGAACCACGATCAGTGTGGCATCTGCCTGCGAGCCCAGCACCACCGCGTCGGTGAAGAGGCAAACCGGTGGAGTGTCGATCAGCACATGATCGTATTCTTCCTTCCACCGGAGGAGGAGTTGCCGCATTATCCTGGATGCCAGCATCTCAGCGGGATAGGTCAATCCCTCCCCCGCCGGCAGAAGGGTTAAGTTTGCTGAGACGCCGGTTGCAACGTATGCGGCGCTCGGCTCGCATGTCTCAGCGAGGATGCCCGAAAGACCGGGTGATGGCGAGATGTCGAACCTCTGGTGCAGTGAGGAGTGCCGCAGGTCGGCATCCACGAGCAGCACTTTGGCGCCTTGCTGCGCCAGTACGATGGCACAGTTGGCCGCGGTGAAGCTCTTGCCTTCAGAGCTCGCCGCACTGGTCACTACGACCGTCTTAGGCGCTGTTCCGTTGCCGCCCAGCAGCAGTGAACTGCGCAGACTGCGAAGGATTCGGTGGCAGCGGAGAAAGGCTGCTCGCAAGCCACGAGTTGCGGCAAACATTCGCTCGCGGTGGTAAAGACTCCTCTGCGCCAGCGCGAAAGAGTTCGCGCCTCCATGCGCGGAATCATCGCCAACACAGGCAGTCCCGCGACTGCTTCCATCTCTTCGCCGGTCCGCACCGTGTTGTCCATCGCTTCAAGCGCGATCGATGCTGCAATTCCGATGCATACTCCGGAGCCCAGGCCAATCAGCAAATCCAGCAGTGGCTTGGGCTCGACCGGTTGAGAAGGGATCTGTCCTCGATCGACAATCCCTACGTTGGCCGACGCCAGACCAGCGACGATCCCAGCCTGTTTCAACTTCAGTTGCAGAGTTTCATAGAGATCCTGGGTAGAGTCGACCTCATGCTTCAGGATGCCGTACTGTGCCGCGCTGGCGTTGAGGGCGTAGGCCTTCTGCTTCTGCTCCTCGAACTTCGCCCGCAGCATCGATTCCGAGCTGGCGGCTGCCAGATACTCGTTCCGGTACCGCTCAGCAGAGGTTATGCAGTTCAGCGGCGACCACCTGGTCAAGCTGAGTTATTTGGCCGGCCAACTCGGCGACTTTGGGATAGCCGCTGCCAAACTTCGTGCTGAGCTGTGCGAATTGGCCTCGAAGCTCAGCCTGCTGCGACCGTAACAGTTGCAGCGTCGCATCCGGCACTGTCGTCGCGATCAGTTCAGGATTTCCCGAGTCAGCGATACGGTAGCGGGCCTCTTTGACGATGCGGTCCGACTCCACCGCGGTCAACTGCTCATCCAATTGCTTGAGTTTTTCGGTAACGATATTGTCGCTCTCGTCCGCGCCGATCATGCCGGTTGTCCTCTGCAGGTCGGCTAATTTTCGTTGCGACTCCTCAGCATTGGTCTTCAAGTCGTCCATCTGCTTCGAGAGCCAATCCGAAACCTGCATCGCCGAGTTGTAGCTGGTGCGAAAGTTGCGTTCGGTGTAGCTGTTGACCACCGCGTTCACCACGTCCGCAGCCAGGAGCGGATCTCTCGCCCGATATCGCACCTGAATGATGTCGGTCTTGGGCACGATTTCCAGGTGAAGTCCCTTTTGAAAGCGGCCCAGAAGGTGATCGCGGGACTGGGGAGGAATATCTCCAAGTTCCCGCCCTGGAGGCTGCGCCCATGGTCCGGCAAAGTCCTTTCTTGCTGCCATTCTGAGTTGCTCCATCACTTCGATGGCGATGGTGTTGCTCTGCAGAATCTGTACAGCGCTCTGTAGCTGGATCGTGGGGTCAGAGGGATTGATCACCTTGGACGCCAGTTCGTTCAGCCCAAGCGAGTTGGTCCCGGTCGGGCTCACCTCGATCTGGGCGCTGGCCTCGTACTGTCGCGTCTTGACGGCAACATACAAACCAGCCAGCGTGAGACAGCCCAGGACACACCCCAGTATGAGGAGCCGATGTTTGCGAAGAGTGCGTGAAATCTCTGCCACCAGCAATTCCTCACCAGACCCCTGATACGGGACCACCTCGGCGGGGTGGCCAGGCAACATGTGATTGTTCACAAAGGTCTGATCTCGACGCATAGCAACTCTTATAAGGAGACAAGAGCCGGGAGGGACACGATAGAGCTGGATTGATGCGAACGGGGAGTCATCGTAGTTATGTCTGAGGTCGCAGGGCGTCCCACGCTGTGGTACTGAAAGCCGGCGGCGGACAGGGTTTCGGGACAGTAAAGATTCCGTCCATCGAGAATAATGGGCAGTCGCATGACGGCGCGGAGTTTCTGCAGGTCGAGCCGGGCGAACTCCACCCAGTCGGTCAGAATCAGGAGGGCATCGCGTCCAGCGGCTGCCTGGTAGGGTTCGTCTGCGTACTCCAGCACGTTCGGCGGAAGAATCTTCCTGGCATTCGGCATTGCGGCTGGATCGTATGCACAAAGACTCACGCCTTCCTTCAGCAACTCGCGAACAATCGCAATGGCGGGCGACTCGCGAATATCGTCTGTGCCGTCTTTGAAGGCCAAGCCCAAAACACCCACGCGTTTTCCTCGCAACGTCCAAAGGGCGCTACGCACTTTCTGTACAAACCTCCGCTGCTGTTCACGGTTGATCCGCGCCACCTCGGTGAGCAACGCGGCATCCACGCCGCACTGAGAGGCGACAGCATGAAAGGCTGCAATGTCCTTGGGGAAACACGATCCGCCGTACCCGATTCCGGCGCGTAGGAAGCGAGGTCCGATGCGAGTATCCGTGCCCAGACCCATGCACACTTGATCGATATCTGCGCCCACGGTTTCGGCGACGTTCGCCACCAGGTTGAGGAACGAAATCTTCATCGCCAGAAACGAGTTTGAAGCATGCTTAATGAGTTCCGCGCTGCGCGCGCTGGTTACGATGAGTTTCGCGCCGGTAAGTACGGGCCCGGGGCTAGGAATTGCCTCTGCACGCCGGTAATATTCGCCCTCGGTGAGGGGACGGTAGATTTCCCGTAGCAGGGAACTGCTGAAGCTGTCGTCACAGCCGATGACGATACGGTCCGGATAAAGAAAGTCGGTAACCGCGGTACCCTCGCGCAGAAACTCGGGATTGGAGGCGACAGAAATATAGGCGCGGGGAGCGCCGTTCAGGACCAGCGTTTTGCGAATCGAATCGCAGGTGCACACGGGAACCGTGCTCTTCTCGACGATCAGCATGGGGCCCTGGATCGCCGGCGCGATCTGTAAAACTACTGCTTCTACGTTGGAAAGATCGGCCTCGCCACTCTCCGATTGCGGCGTGCCGACCGTGATGAAAACAGCTTCTGCACTGCGCACGGCCGAGGCGATACAGGAAGAGAATTTAAGCCGCCGCCCGACCTGCCGCTTCAGCAGTTCGGGCAGCCAAGTCTCGTGGATAGGCGCTTCGCCGCGCTCAAGCTGGCTGAGCTTGGAGGCGTCGATATCGACCGACACGACGTGGTGGCCGATCTCAGCCAGACACAAGGCTGAGACCAGCCCGACATAACCAGACCCAATCACCGCAATTCGCATAGGAGAGTTCCGTTGTTGGGAGGAGGAGTGGGAGCCTAAATACCTCGTCCCGCAAAGATCGAAGTGTGCAACAGGATGGCTACATCGAGGAATAGGCTCCGATGGCGCACATAGTAAAGGTCGTACTCGATGTTCTGATGGATTAGAGAGGCGCGGTCCGCACTCAATTGCCACAACCCAGTGATGCCGGGCTTCACCTTCAGACGTTCACGGACCAGCGGCGAGTACTCTTCTGCGATGAATGGCATTTCGGGCCTTGGACCTACCAGGGACATGTCGCCGCAGAGTACATTCAGTAGCTGGGGTAATTCGTCCAGGCTGCTGCGCCTTAGAAAGTGCCCGACGCGGGTGACCCGAGGATCCTGGTCTTCCTGGGGTGAGAAGGCATAGCTGGCGGCGTCGGCGAACATCGACCGGAATTTATACATCGGGAAGATACGGCCGTCTTTGCCCACACGTTTCTGGCAAAAGATCACTGGCCCCGGTGATGTGAGTTTGACGGCAAGGGCCAGCATCACAAAGAGCGGCGCGAGCAATCCAAGCAGCAGAGCTGACACGCTGATATCCAGCATCCGTTTGCCAATCTCGTATGCGGCTCTCCGGCTTTCTTCTGTCGTGTGTCCCAGCGTGATCCCGTCGATCTCTGCGTATTCAATTCGAACCCCTGGCTGAAACGCTTCGACCGGAACGAAATACGTGCAAATCCCCTTGGCTGAGAACCGATCCGCGACGCTGAGGATAGCGTTCTGATCCATGCCTTCGATGGCTATCACGAGTACGCTTGCTCCAGCTTCAGACAACAACTCCGGGGTCAAGAAGCCGGCCAGCACCTTTGCCGGCGATTTGCGCTGATAGGAGCATTCGTAGATTTCCCGGCCCCATTCTTGCGGGTCGTCCACCACGAATCCAACCGGATCCAATCCAAACTGGGGAGAGCGCGCCAGAGCTGAAAAAATCTGGCGTGCGAGAGAACCGGTTCCGAGAATGAGCGCCTTGCGTGTGCCGTAGCCCGTGCTTCGCAACCGGCGAATCGCTTTGTGAGTAATTGCTTTCTCGATGATGAGCAGCGCTGGAACGAATGCGGCTGCGAGAATGAATACAAGTCTCGAGATTCTTGTCGCCGTGCAATAGGCTGTGAAGGCCGCGACCACGAAGCCCTGTAGTGTGACGCGCAAGAGCCTTTCCGTCTCCCGCACCCATAGCAAGCTCACATAGGGTCGATACTCGCCATGGCGCTCCAGCAACAACACGAAAAAGCAGGAAAATGCGATGTGGGCGAGCAGCGCGGACGGACGGACGAAAGCGTCTTGCCGGCTGGACCTCACCACCCTGTCGAGTGAATCGGCCAGCGCGAGCCCGCACAGTACTGCAACGAAGTCCAACACGCGTTCAAGGCGGCCGAGCCACGGCTCGAGCCGCGGGTGGCTCACGGCGATCGCTGGGCGCTCTCGTTCGGAAACGCCCGCCGCAACGGATTCTATGTCGAGTGAGCGTGACGAATGATCAAGGGTGGGGGAAGCCATCTGCGTGCTGGAACGTATCTATGCGACTGCTTCAATATCTACGAGGTGAACGTTAATGGCCACGGACTGCATGATCTGGTCAACCGTCACCACAACTCGAGCGGAATTCTTCCTTTCGACCAACGTGCCTTGCCAGCCGGCGAAGGGACCGGAGTTGATTCGGACTTTACTTCCCACGTTCGCGTAGGGATAGGGCTCGAGGGCGGCCGGGCACAACAGGCACCGCTGCAAGATCTCAACCTCATCCTCTCGCAACGGACAGGGCCTGCCCGCGCTTGAAACGATCTTGACTACGCCACTGGTTTGCAGAACCATGCAACGCTGCGCGTCCGTAATCTGAACGAAGACGTAGCCTGGGAATAAAGGCACGATAAGGCGGCGAATTCTGTCTGACCATCGGCTAAATCTTTCGTAAGTGGGCAAGAGAACGGGCACGTCTTTGGTTCGCAAGTGCATGGCGACACCGTTCTCTTGCCGTGTACGAGTGCGGACGGCGAACCACCGCCGCGTTGCAGGAACTTCCCGGATGTATTGGCCAGCAGTTATAAGGGGCATGGCTCTGCCATCGTCAATCCCAATCTTGCGCTCTGGGATGATATGAATGGCACCTATTGGCTAGTATTATGATCCTAAAGTGTAGCTATATCGCACAGCAATTCACGCTCCACCCTGTGATCCGATGGATCTCCGAGTAAGTGACTCATATAAATGTGCTTAGCTTAGAATCGTTCGACTAGCCTGTGGATATCCGTCCAAAATTTGGACAAAGCCACTGTATTATGTCCAGTTCTTGGACAGGATTCTGGCTATGCTGAACGGTGCGTTACGTCGGCTTCGGCGTAGCCGCGAGAGTGGGTTCTATGCCAATCCCAGGCAGACTGGACGATGCTCTCGATGTCGCTGTACTGAGGTCTCCATCCCAGGACCTCGCGTATCTTCTGCGAGCTGGCGATCAGAACGGCGGGATCTCCGGCGCGTCGCGGTCGCTCTTCGACTGGAATGTCCAAGCCCGTGACCTTCCGTGCGATCGCAATGATTTCCCGCACGCTAAAACCAGTTCCGCTTCCCAGGTTGCAAACCAATTGAGAATGCTCATCCAGGCCATGGAGCGCCAGCAAATGCGCGGTCGCCAGGTCGTCCACGTGAATGTAGTCGCGGATGCAGGTGCCGTCTTTGGTGGGGTAGTCGGTGCCAAATATCGCGATGGAAGGACGCAGGCCGAGCGGCACCTGAAGGATGAGCGGCACGAGATGGCTTTCGCTGCGATGAGCTTCGCCGCGCCCTCCGGCTGCACCGGCCGCATTGAAGTAGCGAAGGCTCGCGTAGCGTAAGCCGTACGCGCTGCGCAGCCATCCCAGCATGCGTTCAACAATGAGTTTCGACTCACCGTAGGCATTCGTGGGGAACAGTGGATGATCCTCGGGTATGGGGACCTGCTGAGGCTCACCGTAGACCGCTGCGGTCGATGAAAAGACGAAACGCTCGACGCCGTGCTTCAGCATGGTTCGCAGCAGGGTCAGCGTGCGGGCGGAGTTGTTCTCGAAGTAGAGGTCGGGGCGTTTTACGGATTCGCCAGCCTCGATGAACGCGGCAAAGTGCATCACAGCGTCAAACTTTCCGGCCTCAAAAAGCGCGGCCAGCCGTGGGGCGTCGCCCATATCTGCCTCAACAAAAGTGGCTTCTGACGGCACCGCCTCCCGCCAGCCCATGCAAAGGTTATCGAGCACCGTAACCGAATGCCCCTCACGAACCAGCCGGTCCGCGACCACGCTGCCTATGTACCCCGCCCCACCCGTGACGAGAACGCGCATGTTCCTCCCTTGCTTTGCGAGAAGTGTAATTCGATCGAAAATCAGAGTGGCTTAAACCTTGCCGGCGGAGCGCAGAGCCTCGCCAAAGCAATCGAGGAATTCGTCCACACTTTCTTTGGTCGCGAGCGGTCCCATCAGCCCGATGCGGAAGATCTTTCCCGCTAGGGGTCCGAACCCGCCGGCGATCTCAATACCGTGCTCTTTCAGCAGAAATGCGCGCACTTTAGCGTCGTCGACACCTTCCGGAACTCTCGGCGTCACCAGGTTCCAGATGCGATGCTCCCGGGGAACGAGCATGGTCAATCCCATCGCTTCCGCTTTGCTAACAAACTCTTCATGGGACTCGCGATGCCTGGTCCAGCGGTGCTCCAATCCTTCTTCTTCGATCAGTGTCAGACCTTCATGAAGCGCATAGAACATCGAGACAGGCGCGGTGTGATGATAACGATGCGACTCAATGTAGTAGTCCATGAGAAGCTTGAGGTCAAAATACCAGGAACGGTTGGGAGTCTTTCGCGACTTCAACCACTCGGCGGCGAGAGGCGACACCGTCAGTGGCGAAAGCCCAGGAGGACAACTGAGACCTTTCTGGGTGCAGCTGTACGCGACGTCGATGCCGGTCTTGTCGACATGAATCGGCATCGCGCCGAGGGAAGTGACGCAGTCAGCGATAACCAAAGCTCCGGCATCGTGGGCAGCGGCGCAAATGGCGTCGCCGCGCTGGAAGACCCCGGTCGAAGTCTCGGCCGTGACATACATCACTAGTTTCGGTTTTTCGCGGGCAATGAAATCGGTGGCTTCCCGATCTGGGAATGATTCGCCCCATGGCTTCTCCAGACGTACCACGTCGGCGCCGTGCCGGCGCGCCATTTCGGTCATGCGGTCGCAGAAAAATCCATTTGCCAGTACTGCGACTTTCATTCCCGGCTCGACAAAGTTGCTGACCGCCGTTTCCATGCCGCCGCTTCCCGTCGCCGAAATGACAAAGGTCAGATCATTGTCGGTTCCGAAGACCTTTCGCAGCAATCGTTGGATATTGCCACTTATCTCGAAGAAGTAAGGGTCCAGGTGTCCGACGATCGGTTGGGCAAGTGCCTCGTACACCCGGGGGTGGACCTGGGATGGTCCGGGTCCGAATAATAGCCTTTTCGGGGGATGGACTGAACGTTCTCCTGCCGTCACACTGTGCAATTCCGACGCAGTCATGTGCAACTCCTTTGGAAGCGAATGCTTAGTATAAACAGCTCCAGCAGACGTGTGCTGTGACATGCGGGCTATGCAAGTAATGTGGCGAGGAAACAGAGTTTTTTTGCCTTTATGTTTGGCTGTATTGTCTCGGACACCGTTACAATAGACACATCGCGAAAGAGCAGCCTTCGATGCCCCGGTAGACGGCGACCGGGGTAGCCGGACAGGGCCCGGCGTGGAGACTGGAATGGAATGGACGCATCTGCCACTCTGGATGGCGGCGGCAGGAGTGGCAACTAGCACAGGGTTTCTCGGCTTGGTGGTGGCAGCGACGCTTCGCTTTCGCCGCACGGGCGTGCAGTTCGCTATTCGACCGGACCATTTTCCGCCGGTCACGCTGCTAAAGCCGCTGTGTGGCCTGGAGCCCAACCTGGAAGCGAACCTGACCAGCTTCTTCCAGCAGCATTATCCCAAGTTCGAAATTATCTTCGGTGTGCGCGATGCCGAAGACCCTGCGCTGGATATCGTGAGCAAGGTCAAGCGTAAATTCCCCCATGTACCGGCGAAGATCGTGATCACAGGCGAGCCCAAGCGTGCCAATGCTAAAGTGTGCTCGCTGATGAAGATGTATGCGACAGCCTCATTTGATCATTTTGTTATCAGCGACAGCGATGTGTGCGTCATGTCTGGTTACATCGAGCAAGTCATTCGACCGTTACTCCAGCCGGAGACCGGCTTGGTGACGTGTCTCTACCGCGGTGTGCCGACTGACGGTGTTTGGTCCCGGCTCGAGGCTCTCGGCATGAGCGTGGAAATGACGGCGGGCGTTCTGGTAGCCAACCTGATCGAGGGCATGAAGTTCGCTCTGGGGCCGACCATGGCTACTCGCCGCGACGTGCTTGATCGCATTGGTGGTTTTGGCATCCTCGCGGACTACTGTGCCGACGACTACGTGCTTGGCGCCGCCGTCTGGGGAGCGGGGAAAGAGGTGGTTCTATCGAACCACATCATTGATCACGTGGTAATCAACCGCTCCCTGATGGATTCGCTTCATCACCAGGTGCGTTGGATGAAGAGCACGAGATTTTCGCGAACGTGGGGCCACTTGGGCAGCGTGCTGACCTTCTCCATGCCTTTTGGAATTGTGGGTCTTGCCGCCGGCATTATTCTGCACCGGCCGTTCGTTGGAGTAGCGATCTTCTTGGCTGCCTACCTGAATCGCATTGCGCTCGCTCTCGCCGCGGGATATGGAGCGGTTCGCGATCCCCGCGCCGCCAGACTCTGCTGGCTGTACCCGCTGCGCGACTTGATGGGCTTCGGTTTCTGGGCAGCCAGCTTCCTGGGACGGACCATTATTTGGCGTGGTGAAACCTATCGCCTCGAACACGGCGGATTGATGGTGACGTGCGATGGCGATCTTGCTGTCGCGGTCGGAAGCCAGGCCGAGGTCGAAACACTTTCCAGTACCGTCGCTATCGACCATATCTCGTAGTATTACCAACCAGTATTTTTGATCGCTGGCATTTCCTCGCCGGCTAGGTGCCGTGCCAGCATTTTGCCGTAACGGCATCAGACCTAACTACGCTCCGAACAAATCTTGGCCCGCAACCTGGGGCAGAGCCCTTAGGCTCATCAGCGTCTTAGACGCTGTCTAAAGGCCAGCCATACACACGATCCCCACTTATTCAGAGGTTCTCTAATTCCAAATCAGTCACACTAGCCGCGAGAATTACTCTCATCTGATTCACCTTACGGGGAGCCAGGTTAGCACCCAGATACCATAGGATGGAGCCGGATAGTGGCTAAACGGAAGGTGGGAAAGTAATACATAAGATGGTGGAATAACGATCACCTCTACGCTATTGACTCGTAGCCATTTTCATCCTACTCTTCGCCTAATTTTGCTTCACAACCTATTGCATACTTATCGGCGCCAATGAGCCTCGATAAGGCCTATAGCTAGCTTCCCGCCTTCAATCTGTGGGGGCTAGCTTAGCCGTAGGTGCGTCACTTCGGGGGCCACATGATTTCTCGCGCTTGCCTACACTTCAGGAGAGCAGCGCTGCTGCTATCAACTATCGGTGTCGTTTTCGGGGCGGTTACGTTACTACCCACGTCAGTTTTCGCGGCGACTGTACCTGTGACTCTGAGCCCGAGTGCTCTGTCATTCTCCGCAACGCTCATCAATACCACCAGTACGAATAAAGCAGTAGTGCTTAAAAACAATCAGAGCTCAGCCCTGACGAACATCAGTATTGTGACCAGCGGAGACTTTGCTCAGACAAATAACTGCGGCACTTCCGTCGTGGCTAGTGGCAGCTGCACAATCAATGTGAACTTCACTCCGACCGCGGCCGGGGTACGCACTGGAGTACTGACTGTGACCGACAGTGCGTCCAACAGCCCTCAAACGGCCAGTCTGTCGGGTATCGGGCTCGATATGTCGTTTAACCTGAGCCAGTACAACTTCTCTATAACGAGAATCAATACTACCAGCGCAGTGCAGACAGCGACTCTGACCAACCACGGCAGCAATACTATTACGATCACCAGTGTGACCACGACAGGTGATTTTGCAGCGACAAACAACTGTGGGAGCCTGGCGCCCGGGGCCAGTTGTCCTATCAGCATCACGTTCACTCCGACGGCCGGCGGACAGCGGTATGGGACGCTGACGGTGACCGACAGCGATGTTGAGAGTCCTCAAACAGCCACCCTCTACGGAATCGGGTCGACAGCAATACTCACCACTTCGGCGAGTTTCTCTTCGCAGTCTGTCCAGACCATGAGTGCGCCCAAACAGTTGACTCTAACCAACTACGATAGTAACCCGCTAATGATCAGTTCGGTCACAGTCAGCGGAGACTTCTTGCAAACGAACAACTGCGGATCAACGGTGGCTCCTGGGGCCAGCTGTACATTTGCAGTCTCGTTCATTCCGTCGGCCACCGGAACTCGATCCGGCAAGCTCACTGTCTATGACAGCGCGGTCTACCTGACCTCCCAAACTGCGAACTTGTCCGGTACCGGAGCATTGCCGGCCCTGATGTCACTTTCCGTGTCGCCGGGGAATTACTCCCTGCAAATGGGACAAAGCCGTTCTTACAGCGCAATCGGCAGCTTCAGCGACGGAGGCACACGAAGCCTGCCATTCGTTATCTGGAACTCTTCGAATCCCAGCGTGGCTACCATGAGTGGGAATATCGCCACCTCGGTGGGGAGTGGTGCGGCAACCATTAGCGCGACTTCGGGGGCCATAAGTGGGTATAGCTCTCTAAATAACAGTTTAGTTGGAATCACGCCAAGTGTTGCTTCCATAACGCTCACACAAACTATGCAATTCCAGGCGTCGGTTCAGAATGCGAGCGATCAGAACGTATTCTGGGCGGTGGATGGCGTGCCCGGTGGAAACGGGACGTCTGGTACTATCTCCAGTTCCGGTCTATATACACCGCCCGCGAGCGCCGGAACACATACCATCTATGCGGCGGCCGAGACCGATCAAACACAGGTTGGGCAGGCCTCGGTTACGGTGACTGACTATCAGGGCACTCTTACCTATGCCAACGACAACCTTCGCACCAGTCAAAATCTCTCTGAGACCGTGTTGACCCCATTAAATGTGAATCAGAATCAGTTTGGTAAGCTTTTCTCTTATCCTGTCGATGGGTTTATCAACGCGCAGCCGCTTTATGTGGAGAATGTAAGTATCCCAGGCCAAGGTTTCCACAACGTCGTGTACGTAGCTACGATGAATGATAGCGTTTATGCCTTCGACGCCGATGGGTTGACAGCCACTCCTCTGTGGCAGGTTAGCTTCATCAACCCACAAAGCGGCATAACTGTACAGCCCGGGGACAATTGCTATCTCGGGACGACCGAGGGCATTGTCGGAACTCCCGTGATCGACCAGGATGCCGGCATGATTTACCTGGTCGCCAGCACGCTGGAACCCGGAACAAAGACTCCGGTGTACAAGATGCGTTTGCACGCGCTAGATATCACGACAGGTGCGGAGAGGACTGGCAGTCCAGTGCTGATACAGGCGAGCGTTCCGGGCACGGGGGAAGGGACGGATGGGCACGGCAATTTGCCTTTCATTGCGTCGTGGATGAAAGCGCGTCCAGGATTGCTGCTCACGAATGGCGTGGTTTACGTCAGCTTCGGCGCCAAAAGCGCCGAGGGACCAACCGTCTACTATCATCACGGCTGGATGCTGGCTTACGATGCCTATAGTTTGCAACAGGTGGGTGCCCTTTCGACCAGCCCCGATTCCTGGGGATCGAGTCTCTGGCAGAGTGGGGCTGCACCCGCTGCCGACAGTAATGGCAGCGTCTATGCCATGACGGGCAATGGCGCTCTCGATGCGGATATTGGCGGAACCGACTACGGCTTCAGTTACATCAGGGTGAATCTGGCCGGAGGCTTGCTCAGCGTCGTTGACTTCTTTGCGCCATTCGGCTCAAAAACAACGGAGTTGCCTGATGAGGATCTGGGCTCGGGGGGACCGCTGCTACTACCCGATCAGCCCGGACCTTATCCTCATCTGGCGGTGGGCGGTGGAAAAGATAAAAACCTCTACGTTGTCAATCGTGACAATATGGGTGGATTCAATGCGGCAAGCAATAGCCAAATTGTGCAGTCTATCCCTCTGACTGGCTCAACCGGTATCTGGGGCAAACCGGTCTACTGGCAGAACACCGTTTATCTTTCCGACTGGACCTACCTGATGATCTTCCCTTTGAACAACGGACTGCTTCCGACGACTCCGGTCAAGATTCGTCACGGCTTCGGCTATCCCGGGGCCATACCGACAATTTCGTCCAATGGGAGCACTAACGGCATCCTATGGATGATACAGCCGCAAGGGGTGGTGTGCGAAGGGAAGGGAGGGAAGGCAGCCGTCCTCCACGCCTGGGATCCGGTGAGTGGATCAGAGCTATACAACAGTTCGCAGGCGGGCAACAGGGATGTTGCGGGACCTCCCATAAAGTTTACCCTGCCAACCGCCGCCAACGGGAAAGTCTATGTGGGAACCCAGACTGAATTGGATGTCTATGGATTGCTCCCACACTAGCGGCTGATCTGATTTGGGGAGGCTCGACCCTGGACTCTGCTAGACTCGTGTAACTCTGGTTGCGTCAGCTCGTTCTCTGTCTCTGGCCAAGAGTGAATTGTCTACCTTGGTACAACCTGTGTGGGGCTGGCGAAGCATGTAGAGACCAGGCGTGCCTAATCGCCGCATCATATTCGAGCAGCATTTCCGACTTACGATACTTGAATGCATGGTTCCACAGTAATATCGGAGAAGGCCGAGCCGGTACCGAATCTGCTCGCTTGACTATGGGGGGAGAGTTGGGAAGGCCTTGTCCTGCAGGGAAACCGATCCGGATATTTTCGTTTCTGGTATTCGCTCTGGTCACCTCTGGCCTCGGCCCGAGTGTTGGCCGATGATCAAGCCTTAAGAGGCACCGTCGAGGACGGCGCCGGAGCGGTGATCGCGCGGGCTCAGGTGACCCTCTACTCGGAGGGGCAGCAGTTCAATCGCTGGACTCAGCCCGATGGCACATTCCTTTTCCAGGGACTGAGCGTTTCCACTGGAGAGATCGTGGTGTCGGCGCAAGGCTTCGCCTCCCGCACCATCCAGTGGAAAGGAGAGGTGAAGGTCACGGTAGCTCTATCGCCGGCGGTCGTGCAGCAAAGTCTCGACGTTACCGCGACGCGAACAGCCATCCTTCCCACCGGCGTAGACGATATCGAAGCGCAACCAGACTCTGCGGTCCTGCCGACCTCGCTCCTGCAACAGTGGGGATCGCTCACGATTGACGACAAACTTCGCCAGGTACCGGGGTTCTCGCTGTTGCGCCGCTCCGGCAGTCAAACCGCCAACCCTACAGCGCAGGGAGTATCCATGCGGGGACTCGGCGCCAGCGGTGCCAGCCGGGCTCTGGTCCTGGCCGACGGGATACCGCTCAACGACCCCTTCGGCGGATGGATCTTCTGGGGTCGGGTTCCGCAGGCCGCGCTTGACCAGGTGCAGATTGTTCCGGGAGGAGTTTCCGCTTTGTATGGCAGCGATGCGCTGGGCGGAGTCGTCAATCTGGTCACCCGTCCCGCAGTCCAGACGTACCTTGGCGCGCAAGGCTCCTTCGGCAGTTCAAACACCCCTTTCGGCTCGGGCACGGCGGTCATCCGAACTGGGCAATGGGCTGTGGTTGCGAGTGGAGAGGGTTTTCGCACCAATGGCTACATAGCGGTGCCATACGACGTGCGCGGTTCTGTCGACACACCATTGGCATCCGAGCACCGCACCGGAACGCTCCGTCTGGAGCGCTTGTTCGGCGACAGGGGCCGCGTCTTTCTTGCGGGCGCGATTTATGGGGAAAGCCGTCAGAATGGCACTCCGCTGCAAACCAACGAGGTATCTATCCGGCAACTCGCTTTTGGCGCTGACTATGACAGCCACGCCGCCGGCCTGTTCACGGTACGCCTGTACGGAGGCACCGAGAATTACTACCAGACCTTCTCCTCGGTCGCTGCCGATCGCAACAGCGAGTCCTTGACCGATATCCAGAACGTTCCCGTGTCGAACATGGGTCTCATCGGGCAGTGGTCGAAGCAAATCGTGCGCCACGCCACACTGCTCGCTGGAGTTGATGGCAGCGACGTCGAAGGCACGAGCCTTGAAACGACATATAGTCGTGGCAAACCGACCGCGGATCTGTCCAATGGCGGACGGCAGCAGTCACTGGGCGCTTTTCTGGAAGGCCTCTTTCAGATCACGAGCCGCTGGTCTGTGACTGTTTCTGGACGCGAGGATCTCTGGAGCAACTTCGACGCCAGTTCGAAACGGATTCCAACCGTCGGTCCACCGACCGAAGTGTACTTTCCACCGCGCGGCCAGAACTCCTTCGATCCACGGCTGACCACGTCGTATCGCGCCGGCGATCACGTTGTGCTCTACGCATCGGGATATCGCTCCTTCCGGGCCCCGACTCTAAACGAGCTGTATCGGAGTTTTCGTGTGGGCAACGTTCAAACGCTCGCGAATCCTTATCTGATAGCCGAGCATTTCGCGGGAGCGGAAGGCGGTGGACGCGCCAGCTTCCTGAATGACCGGCTGTCGCTGCGAGGCAACTTTTTTTGGGGCTATGTTACCAACCCTGTCGCGAACGTCACTCTGAGCGCGACATCGCAGTTGATCCTGCGCCAGCGGCAGAACCTGGGGCGCACCCGGGCACTCGGACTGATGGCGGGCGTGGACTTTCGCATTACCAACAGCATCACCCTATCCGGCGCATACCAACTGCTCGACTCGACCGTGGTCAGCTTTCCCGCCGATCCGACGCTGGTGGGTAACATGGTTCCGCTTGTGCCGCGGAACGAGTTCACCTTCCAGGGCACATGGGCTGCTCCGAAAAAATTCTACGTCGCCCTGCAAGGCCGGACCGCGAGCAACGAATACGACGATGATCAAAACCAGCTGCCGCTGGGTGGATACTTCGTGCTCAGTGGTACTGTGTCGCGGCCGCTTCCCAAAGGCTTCACGATTTTTGTCGCAGGAGAGAATCTGACCAACGAGAGCTACGAAATTGCGCGCACCCCTGTGGTCAACCTGGGACAGCCTGCGACCGTGCGGGTTGGGCTGCGCTGGCAGACGGGAAGGTAGAAAGTGGAACTATCTCACGCCGGAACGCGAACTTTATCAGGTAGCTCTGTGCCATCATTGTCGATCAAGGTGTTAAGTTTGTCTTGCTGTCGCCGCAACGGATATCCCGAATAGTCATGCCCAAGTTTTTTCAAGGTGTTTTGGTACTGACCCTGTTTGTTGCTGCGGTCGGTTCGCAGGCGGTCGCGCAAGCTAATATGCCAGCGCAGTCAGCTGGAATAGCCGAGGCGCGAGGCAGCGATCCCCTACGCTTGTTCAGTGAATCAGTGCAGAAGTTGTCGGCGACTGTTACCCAGTCGGTCGTGCAGGTCCTCACCACCGGTTTCGGCCTCAGTTCCGACAGCGACAAGACCGATACCGCCTATCTCGCCCCTGAGCGTGGAATCGGCGCTGGCGTAATCCTGTCGTCCGACGGATACATCGTGACCAATGCCCACGTCGTGACTGGGGCTCGGAAGATTCGGGTTCGCTTGCAGGGCATGGATCAATCCGGCTCGGAAATGACCGCACCGCACGGGCCCATTGAGGCCAAGTTGGTCGGCATCGATCGTCCCAGCGACTTGGCGGTGCTCAAGATTAATATGTCGAACCTTCCGGCCTTGCAACTGGCCGATTCCAGCCAACTCAAGCAGGGGCAGGTAGTGCTGGCGTTCGGCAGTCCGCTGGGGCTGGAGAACTCCGTGACGATGGGAGTGGTGAGCGCGACGTCGCGGCAAATTGATCCCGATAATCCGGCCATTTACATTCAGACCGATGCGCCGATCAATCCCGGAAACAGCGGCGGCCCGCTGGTAGACGTGAATGGTCAGGTCGTGGGAATCAACACCTTCATCCTGTCGCAGTCCGGGGGCAACGAAGGTCTGGGTTTTGCGGTGCCCAGCAACGTCGTCCGCAACATTTACGACCAGCTTCGTACGGAAGGCCACGTTCATCGCGGTCAGATCGGCGTGTTCGTTCGCACGCTGACGCCTGATCTGGTGGAAGGACTCCGTCTGCAGCGCAACCGTGGCGTTCTGCTGGAAGATGTTGCTCCCGGATCTCCTGCCGAGAAGGGTGGTTTGAAGATTGGCGACGTCATCACCGCTATCGGAGGCAAGCCGGTCGAGAACATACGCGACTTCTCGCTCTATCTCTACGAATATAAGATCGGACAATCCGCCAAGATCAGCGTGCTGCGCAGCGGTCAGGAGGTTCTGTGCTCGGTTGTAGTAGGCGAGCGTCCAGACGATCCGCAGCGTTTTGCCGACATGGTGACCGGTCCCGGACAATCTCATTGATCGGTTGGGCATCGTCGTGCTCAACCTGGATAGTCAACTGCGGGAGATGCTGGGCGATCTGCGAATTCCCGATGGCGTTGTGGTCGCCGCACGCACGCCTACGAGCACGCTACTGGGGCAGGAACTGCAGGCGGGTGACGTGATTCACTCGGTGGACACACAGCACGTCAACAACATTACGCAATTGAAGCAGGCGCTCCAGAAAATCAAGCCGGGCGATCCCATCGTTCTCCAGGTAGAGCGATCGGGCTCGCTGCGTTACACGGTCATGGAGACGGAGTAGCCGCCGTCTACGATCCGCACAGATCTACCACTCCGCACGTTCCCGGCGCGTCTTCAGCGGCGTCCTGCGGACCCTTGGGGCCGCCCTCCCGCATCTTGCCAGTGATCTCCTCAATTACGATCTCCACGACGGCGGTGCCGACCAGGTGCGACGGCGGCGCGGGCGTGTAATCACGTCCGGCGGTGCGTCCCGGGAAATAGCGCTGCGTCATCGCCTCGAACAGGGTGCGCTTTTCCTCGGTATCTTCCAGCACGCGGCCCCATCCGAAGCACATCACGCAGCGATAGTTGGCCGAGTGGTACTTGGCATCACGCGAGTAAACCAGTCCGTCCAATTGCGTCACGGTGACACAGACCGGCACACCGTCCGACAGATGCTGCAGCATTCGACTGGTGAGACCTCCATGGATATACAAGCGGTCGGGGCGGTCAGCAGCATAGTGATAGAGCGTGGGTACCACGTAAGGCTTGCCGTCGAATTCGAAGCCAACGTGCGCGACTTGTCCCTGCAGCAGAAACTCTTGGGCATGCGTGTCGGCAGTACGCTCCGGATGCTGGCGCAGCGTTGTTTGCCAGGATGTTGCGGCAACGTCGGACATAACTCGGCTCCTGTCATAAACCCAATAAGAACCTCTGAATGAGTGGACTCGGTGGCAGAGCTGGCCTTTAGGCCAGCGTCTAACACCCTGATAATTCTAGGGGGCTTTAGCCCCAGGGTTGTGGAGTCAAGACTTGTTCAAAGATTCCCAACAAAAGTATTGGCGATGAGCGGCCCCATGAGAAGTGCCAGTTTTTCGGCATATAATGGTGCCAATTCTCCTGGCCAGGAGGGCGCATGTCACGCAATGGAGCCTCGATCGGAGCAGCAGCGTTGACTCTGTCGGAGTCGGCGGCAGCGCCGATGTACCGGCAACTCTACGAACAGCTTCGCAGCGCGATCCTCGATGGACACCTGCGGCCGGGCGCGCAGCTTCCTTCCACGCGAGGGCTGGCGCAGGAGCTGGCGGTCGCGCGTAACACGGTGATGGGAGCGTACGAGCAGCTCCTGGCGGAAGGCTATCTTGAGGGCGAGACCGGGTCTGGCACGTACGTTGCCCGTACCCTGCCCGACGAAATTCTGCATGCCCCAATCCTTCGGCCGGTGCGGCCACATCCACGCACCTCGGTAGGGCTCTCGCAGCGCGGACAGATTTTCTCCCGTGACCTCTTGCGGTTACGCTACGACGATCCACCCAAGCCGTTTCGCCCCGGTGTGGCGGCACTGGACGAGCTGCCTTTCGATCTCTGGAGCCGGTTGCTCGCGAAACACTCGCGGCGGGCGTCAATGCAATTCCTGGCCTATGGCGATCCGGCAGGATACCGTCCCTTGCGTGAGGCTATTGCGCAATATCTGGCCGCTGCTCGCGCGGTCAATTGCGAGCCGGAACAAGTGATCATTGTCTCCGGGGCGCAACAGGCTCTCGATCTGGCCGCCCGCCTGTTGCTGGATTCGGGCGAAGAAGCCTGGATCGAAGATCCCGGCTACAACGGAGCACGGGCGGCGCTGCTCGCCGCCGGAGTAAAGCCGGTTGGTGTGCCGGTAGAGGATGCGGGCATTAACGTCGAAGCGGGCGAGCGATTGTCCCCGAGGGCGCGTCTTGCCTACGTCACCCCTTCGCATCAATATCCGACCGGCGTGACCATGACCCTGGCGCGTCGCCTGGAATTGCTGCGCTGGGCCGAGCGCAGGAAAAGCTGGATTCTCGAGGACGACTACGACAGCGAGTACCGCTATGCCAGCCGGCCGGTCGCCTCCTTACAAGGTCTGGATACAGCCGGCTGTGTCATGTACTGCGGAACCTTCAGCAAGGTGCTGTTTCCGGCGCTGCGGCTGGGATATCTGGTCGTTCCTCCCCAACTGGTTGACAGCTTCACCTCGGCAAAGAGCGTTCTGGATCGCCACTCCCCAACGATTGAACAGGCTGTGCTGGCGGAGTTCATCGCCGAAGGCCACATGGCGCGGCACGTTCGCCGCATGCGCATGTTGTACCTCGAGCGGCAGACGATCTTGCTGGCCAGCCTGCGCAGCGAACTAGGTGACACGCTGCAGGTGCGATCCCACGAGGCCGGTATGCATGTGGTGGGATGGCTGCCGAAAGGGAAGAGCGATGGCGTGATCTCTCGTCGCGCCCGTCAGTTGGGTATTGAAGCGCCAGCCCTCAGCACCTATCGAGAGAGGCCGGGGGGACGAGGAGGATTGGTGCTGGGATATGCGGCGTACACCGAGCGGCAGATTCGTCAGGCGGTGAAGAAACTGGCTGCGGCATTGGAATAATAAAAGACAGGCACGGGCTTTGGAGGGAGAACGCCCGTGCCTGGTTCCAGAGAAAGACTATTCATGCATCATGTCAAGATGCGGATGCTCGATGTGGTCGTGACCGCACGCCAGCGGGCACTCGCCAAGGATCGGACGGCAGCCCGGGTCTTCGCCGACCGGAATAACCGGCAACGGAACCTTGACCTCGCGGAACTGCTCCGCCTCGGTTGAGTGCTCCAGAGCCATCACTGAGGACTTGCCGCTCGAGATCACCTGCGTCACCGCATCGAAGTATCCTGTACCGACGAAGCGCTGGTGCTTGACTGCCGCGTAGCCGTGGCTGTATTCGCGGGCAAATTCCTTCTCCTGTACTCGCGAGTAGGCAGTCATTCCGCTGTCGCGGTAGGCCCGGGCCAGTTCGAACATGCTGAGATTCAGCACGTGGAAACCGGCCAGCGTAATGAACTGGAACTTGTAGCCCATCTCGGCCAGCGCCGGCTGGAAGCGTGCAATGGTGGCATCGTCGAGCTTCTTCTTCCAGTTGAACGACGGCGAGCAGTTGTAGGCCAGCAGCTTGCCTGGGAACTTTGCGTGGATGGCGTCAGCAAAGCGCTTGGCCTCCTCCAGGTTCGGCTCCGAGGTTTCGCACCAGATCATGTCAGCATAAGGCGCGTACGCCAGTCCACGGGCGATGGCGGATTCGATGCCGCCCCGGATGGCGAAAAAGCCTTCGGTAGTGCGCTCACCGGTGCAGAACTGGCGATCGTAAGGATCGATGTCGCTGGTCAACAGGTAGGCGCTGTTGGCATCGGTGCGCGCCAGAATCAGCGTTGGAACCCCGAGCACATCGGCTGCGAGGCGGGCCGCAACCAGCTTCTGAATTGCTTCTTGAGTAGGCACGAGAACCTTGCCGCCCAGGTGGCCGCACTTCTTTGCCGAGGACAGCTGGTCCTCGAAGTGGACGCAGGCGGCGCCTGCCTCGATCATCGACTTCATCAATTCGAAGGCATTCAAGGTGCCGCCAAATCCTGCTTCCGCGTCGGCGATCAGGGGAACGAACCAGCTGATGCCGTTCTTGCCCTCCGAGTGATGGATCTGGTCGGCGCGCGCGAGCGCATTGTTCAGGCGGCGTACCAGATTTGGCACGGAGTCTGCGGGATATAGGCTCTGGTCGGGATACATCTGGCCCGCGTTGTTAGCATCGGCAGCAACCTGCCAGCCGCTGACGTAGATCGCCTTCAGCCCGGCCGATACCATCTGAACGGCCTGGTTGCCGCTCATCGCGCCGAGTGCGTTGACATAGTTCTCCGTGTGCAGGGACTTCCAGAGCTGTTCCGCGCCAAGGCGCGCCAGGGTGTATTCGATGTGCAGAGTGCCGCGAAGGCGATCGACATCTGCCGGGGTATAAGGACGGGTAATACCGGTCCAGCGTGGGTCAGTGGCCCAGGCTTTTCCGAGTTCAGAAGAATGATGCTTGGCTGCTGCCATCGGCGTGATCTCCTCTCGTCGAGCTGAAGGTGAGTAGGGGTCCCAAGGAACAGCATTGGGTGCGTACTATGGCGTCCACTTTTGAAGACTGTTCAATATGCCGAACACGACTTCCGTATGGTGTACATACCTTAAGGGGCTTCCCTCGCGCAGCGCAACCCATCTGTTCAATATGCTGAACATAAATTCAGCATCCGGACCACTATGTCGGATTCCCTAATTGGGCGAGATGTTGCTCCAGCGGGTTACGCCGGACCAACTCTCCAGCTGTGAAGCTAGGCTCTAAGGTGAATTCTGTCAGTGATATATGGCCGATTTGTTTGTGCGTTCAGTATTACGAACAAGAATTCACTATTTGGTATGGCACGTTGGGACTAGACTATTGCCATGCCTCGTCTGATCGAAAGCCCTTCCATCGCGGTGGAGCGCACGCTGCTGATCCTGGAAGCGGTGGCCCAACGAGAAGGCGGCATGACCAACGCCGACTTCAGCCGCAAACTTAAAATCCCCAAGAGCTCAGCCAGCTATATTCTCCGCACGCTGGAGCAGCACGGCTATCTGCGGCGGGAGAAGGAAGACGGGAAATACCGGCTGGGAATGAAGGTACTGGCGCTGTCACGTGGGGCGCTGAGCAGTGTAGACGTGCGGGGGGTTGCGTTGCCCATCATGCGGAACCTGGTGGAGCACATCCACATCACCACTCATCTGGCCATCCTCGATCACGGACAGGCCGTCTACGTGGAGAAGGTCGAGGCGAAGAGTTTCATTAAGATGGATACCTGGATTGGCCGGCGAATGGAAGTACATACCACCGCTGTGGGTAAAGCGATCCTGGCGTTTCTGAGCCAAAAGGAACAGGAAGAGATCCTGCGGCAGCGGGGCATGAAGAAGCTTACGCCGCTCTCCATCACCAGTCCGCACAAGCTGATGAAGGACTTCGAGCAGATTCGGCAGCGCGGCTATTCGGTCGACGATGAGGAAAACAGCCTCGGCGTTCGTTGCGTGGGAGCCCCAATCTTTAATGCGGATGGCCGGATCGAAGCCAGCGTGGCTTCGACCGCGACCATCAACGATGTGCCTCGCGATGCAGTTCCTCGCCTGGCCGAAATGGTGAAGGAAGCGGCGCGGCGCATCTCTCATCAACTTGGCTACAACGGGCCGTATCCGCCAACCAGGCGGTGACGGTCTCCCGGTTCCGGATGCACGCGTTGTCCTTTGGCCGCACTTCCTGTAGAAGTGCTAATGGATCGATTCCGACCCTTATCTGTACGCAACCGCGTATGAACGCTCAAGAGAAACTGCAAGAAATCCTTGCTCTCGCCGGCATAGCAGTCAATGGGAAGGGACCGTGGGATATGTGCGTCCATGATACCCGGTTCTATCAGCGTGCCCTGAGTCATGGCTCGCTGGGTGTGGGCGAATCTTACATGGATGGATGGTGGGACGTTCCCCAACTCGACGAGTTCTTCACCCGCATTCAGCGAGCCGAATTGCACAAGAAAATTAAGCCGCTCAGCGTTCTCTGGCTATCGCTCAAGGGCAGGCTGTTCAATCGCCAGACCCAGGCCCGGTCTGCGAAAGTCGCACGCGAACACTACGATCTCGGCAACGACTTGTATCAGATCATGCTGGACAGGAATATGCAGTACACCTGTGCCTATTGGAAGGATGCCCAGACCCTCGATCAAGCCCAGGAGAACAAGCTCCACCTTATCTGCCGGAAACTGTATCTGAAGCCCGGCCTGCGGGTGCTTGAACTGGGCAGTGGATTTGGCGGCCTGGCACGCTTCATGGCGCGGGAGTATGGCTGCGAGGTGGTGGCCTATAACCTATCTCACGAGCAAGTGAAGTTCAGTCGCGAGTTTTGTGAGGGGCTACCTGTACGTTTTGAGGAGAAGGACTATCGGCAAGCGGCTCGCGAACCGGGAGAGTTTGATCGCGTTGTTGCCGTCGGACTGTGCGAACATATCGGCTACAAAAACTACCGGGCGTTTCTGGACCTGGTGTACTCCAAGCTGAGGGATGGAGGTCTCTTCCTCCTGCACACTATTGGCGGCAAGACGTCGCTCACGTCCACCGACCCGTGGATCGACAAGTACATTTTCCCGAACGGCATGATTCCTTCGACGTATCAATTGGGAAAGGCGATGGAAGACACCTGGGTCATGGAAGACTGGCACAACTTTGGTCCTGACTATGACAAGACATCGATGGCCTGGTGGAAGAACTTCGACGCCAACTACTGTAGCTTGGACAAACAGCGCTACGACGAGCGCTTTTATCGAATGTGGAAGTATTATCTGATGATGTCGGCTGCCGGGTTCCGGTCGCGCCGGCTGCAGTTGTGGCAGATCGTCTTGAGCAAGGGGCACATCGAGAACTACATTCCTGTCCGATAATCAGCCAGCACAGTAATGATGCATGCATCCGACGCCTACGAGGCCAGACGCGCCAAACTGATCCGGGAGGTCACTGGGGCGCGAGCGAAAGGCGCAGCCATCGGCCTGGCCAAGAAGACCTCCAACCTGTTTCGCCATCGTTTACAAGACCACAAGAAGCGTATCGATGTGCGGGGCTTCAATCATGTGCTGCACGTCGATCCTGTCTCAGGAATTGCTGAAGTCGAAGGCATGACCACCTATGAAGGGCTGGTCGATGAAACGCTGAAGTTTGGTCTACTGCCCACTGTCGTGCCCCAGCTCAAGACGATTACTATCGGTGGCGCCGTCAGCGGGCTCGGCATCGAATCGTCGTCATTTAGATATGGTCTCGTGCATGAAACGGTCGAAGAGATGGAGATCCTGCTGGGCGACGCAAGCACCATTACGTGCTCAGCGGATCAGAATTCCGACCTGTTCTATGGCTTTCCCAACTCCTATGGGACCCTGGGCTACGTGCTGCGGCTGAAGGTGAAGCTGGTTCCGGCAAAGAAATATGTGAAGGTGGCGCACGCCGGATTCACCGAGCCGCAAGCGTTCTTCGCACATCTCCAGGCAGAGTGTTCGAGTTCCCACGCCGATTACATCGACGGCGTGGTATTCGACGAGAGTGAGATGTACCTGACGGCAGCCGAGTTCGTAGATAGCGCGCCTTATGTCAGCGACTACACATACATGAAGGTGTACTACCGGTCCATCCAACAACGTGATGAGGACTACCTCACCACCAAGGACTACATCTGGCGCTGGGACACGGACTGGTTCTGGTGCTCCAAACACTTCTATGTCCAGAACCCCCTGGTGCGAATACTGGCCACCCCCCGGTTACTGAACTCACGGACGTACCAGCGGATCATGCGACTCTCACACAAGATTCGGCCGGCCTCGGCCGCCGAATCCGTGATACAAGACGTCGACATTCCAATCGAGCTCGCGACAGAGTTCCTCGGGTTCCTGCTCAGCGAAATCGGCATTACTCCGATTTGGATATGCCCCTTCCGCAGTTACGATCCGAGCGTCAGCTATGATCTGTGCGGGCTCGATCCGAAGAAAACGTATGTCAACTTTGGATTCTGGGATACCATTCCCTCCACTCATCAGGACGGATATTACAACCGCAAAATTGAGGAGAAGGCGCTCGCGCTCGAAGGGAAGAAAGGCCTTTATTCAACTGCGTACTACGACGAGGAGACTTTCTGGCAGATCTATAACCGGCAAAGGTATCACGAGCTCAAGCAGAAGTACGATCCCAAAGCTGCATTCGGGGATCTCTACCAGAAGACGGTCAAGAGGATGTGAGCGGGCAGTAACCCAGTTAGGCTAGAGATGCCGCCGGGCGCTCTTTGCCAGACCCTCGCGTCGCAACGACTCTTCGATCCCGTCCCAAACGCGCGGACTGGGATCCTCCATGGGAACGAGCAGCTTGGCACACTCCGCGATGTAGCGCAGATCAGCCACCAGATCGGCGCACACAGGACAGGTTTCGAGATGCTTCTGCTCCTCTTCGCTGCCGCCCCCATCGATGATGTAAGGCAGAGCACTTTGAAATTCGGCGCAAGTCATTTGATTTCTCCCCCGGGATTCCGCGTAGCTGGAACTGCCATCGCTGCCACGCCGGAACTCCCCAGCAATCCGCCCCCGCGAAGTGCCTCTCCCTCCTTCATCGTCTTGCCGCCTTCTCAGCTTTGCTTAATTTGAGAAGGTCGCGCAGCTTCATTCTCGCCTTGTGGAGCTGCGATTTGCTATTGCCAATCGAGCATCCCATCATTTCGGCAATTTCATTATGTTCATAGCCTTCGATGTCATGGAGCACAAAAATGATGCGATAACCCGGCGGTAAACTCTCGATTGCCCTTTCCAGGTTAACGCGGTCTATCGATCCGGCGAGCACATTATCGCGCGCGCCTACGTCCTTGCGCGGGCCGTCTTCCTGCTGTGGCTCGAGGGTCTCTTCCAGCGAAACCTCCGGCAAGCCCTTCTTGCGAAGGTGCATCAGAACCACATTCACCGACAGCCGGTGCAGCCAGGTCGAAAAGGCCGACTCCCCACGAAACGTCGCGATCTTGCGGTATAGCTGCAGGAAAGCTTCCTGGGTAAGATCTTCGGCCTCGGCGACGTTGCCCATCATGCGCAAGCACAGCGAGTATACCCGGCGCTTGTGCAAGCCATACAGCATTTCGAAACATTCGGCATCGCCTTGCTTTGCCCGGTCGATGGCCTCCTGCTCGGTAATGCCAGAAGCGAGAATTTTCTTTGCGGTCGTCAAATTGTGATATCCACGCTCGCGAAATTAGATGCGTCCGAGACAACTGCGTGATGCCTCAGCCGGTCGCTGGAAATCATTTTTATTTGATTTCGTCGAACCGTCGAACCTTGGATGCAGTTCTGACGCCTCCCTCCCGTGCGGTTCATTCGCCCATCGTAATTCACGATTCGCAAACCCTCTGTAATCGTAAGGATAGAGAGGCAGTTGAACCGCTCTGTGGTTGCCCTCAACCGCACAAAACCACGGCCACTTTAGGCCGCCGAGGTAGTCGTGATCGTTTCCAGTCCATGAGCATCGGCTCCAGTTTCGCGCTGCCGCAGCAGGAAGGCGAACAGGAACGCCAGGAAGCCGAGAATCGAGAAGATCCACATCCCTAGCGCGTAGCCCTGCGGATTCGTTGGTCCGGCGCCGCTGATGTCGTTTGCCTTGCCGATGGCAAGGTTGAAGATGAAGAACCCGATCTGCTGCAGCAGGCTCATCAGTGCATAAGCGGTGCCCAGACGTTTCTCATCGACGATGTAAGCGACCGAGGGCCACATAACCGCTGGAATCAGCGAGAAGGCAATGCCCATCATGGTGACCGGCACCAGGAGCGACACGTTCGAATAGGCGATCATGAGGTAAACCGGCATCATGAGGAACGAGCCGAACATCATGAGCGTGGCCCGCTTGCCAATTTTGTCGGCCAGCAGCCCAAACAACGGCGTCGCAATCATGGCCGCCAGGGGAAGAAGGCTGTTGAGCCGCCCGGCTTGCTGCTGAGCCAGGGCGAAGGCTCCTGGCGCAGTCGCTGCGGCCCCCATCTTTGCCAGCATCTTGCTGGTAAAGAGATCGATGGCGAAGGTGCGGAAGGGAAAAATCCCTGAGTAGAACGTAAAGCAGAGGGCCACCACGTACCAGTATGACTTGTTGAACTTCAGGCCTTCGCGGAAGCTGAACTTGTCGGGTTCGCCGGACTTGCCTAGTTCATAATTTTTCTCTGCGTATATCTCCATCGCCCAATAGATAAGCGATGCAACCACGCACAGCGATCCAATCACGGCTGCCAATATCAGAGGACGGTGCCAGCTTGGTGCGGCATCGACTCCATTGGGATAGAAGGCAAACTTCGCCCAGGTTGGGGAATTATCAGCCGCAATCGAAGCCAACCTTGCGATGGTGAGGTTGATCCCGAAAGCAAAGCTCAGCTCTTTGCCCTTGAACCACCGCGCCATGGCGGTGGTCACGGCTACGATCTGGGATTCCGCACCCAGGCCGAGCATCGTGCGGCCTGACACCATCAGCCAAAAGTTGCCCTTCAAAGAGGTCAGGATTGCTCCCAACAGACACAGCGCAGAGAAAAACAGAAGCGACTTCCGGATTCCAACGCGATCGATGATGATCCCGCCGATGAGAAGCGTCGCCACCGCGGCGACACTGTAACTTGCGTTCAGCCACCCGAACATTGAGGCCGAGAAGTGCAATTGATCGAGGAGGATCCGCTCCAGCGGGTTGATGCTGTCGTAAATATAGTAGTTGCCGGCCATGGCCAGGCTCACGACCACCAGGACGACCCATCGGTAGAACCGGCTGGGTTGCGGTCGCGTGTTAGTGAGCGAGAAACTTTCGGGCACGGTTGGCCTTTCGACGCTGGAAAATTGGGGAATGGCAAAGATAGCAGAAGACGGCCCTAGGACCCCACATATCTTGCGTACAGGCTGCGGGCAATCGCGGTGTCGGTGGTCCCTTTGATGATGGCGCGGCCATCGGGGAAGAGCGTCATCTCATACGGTTCGCGCCAGAACTTCAGGACAAACTCGTTGTGGCGTACTGCGCCATGCGGCATCAGGCGTTGCGAGATCTCGGCAAAGTCGATGGGCCTGCGGCGTTCGTGGATCTGCACCGAATTGCGTCCGCACAACGTGATATGGGGACGTCCCTCGCCCGCAAGATGGACAAAATCGCGTTGCCGGCAGGCGCGGCAATCCTCGCGTGGCTTCGCCGTGCTGATCTCCGCATGATCGTTGCTCCACACATCGTAGGAAAGCAGCGTCCGGCGAACTTTGTCTCTCTCGCCTACCAGCAGTTTGATTGCTTCGGTCGCAGCGATCGAGGCCACGAAGTTGACCGCCGAGTTCAGGATACCTGCGGTGTCACACGTCTCTACCGTTCCCCGCGGAGAATCAGGGAAAATACAGGCCAGGCAGGCTGTCTTTCCTGGCAATACCGTCATCGTAACTCCGTAGCTGGCGACGGCGGCGGCGTAGATCCAGGGGATCTCCCGGCTGATCGAGAAATCGTTGATCAGATATCGAGTTTCGAAATTATCCGTGCCGTCAAGGATGAGATCGACATCCGAAAGCAACTCTTCGGCATTTAAAGGTGTTAAATCAGCGGAATGGGCCTCTACCTGGATTTCCGAGTTAAAGCCGGCGATCTTGCGCGCTGCAGCGACTGCTTTTGGCAAGGACTCGGCGGCATCCGCCTCGTCGAACAGCACCTGCCGTTGCAGATTGCTGGGCTCGACATAGTCGCGATCGATGATCCTCAAATAGCCAGTCCCGGCGCGGGCGAGCAACGACGCCAGAGCCGAACCGGTTGCGCCGCAGCCGACAATGGCTACTCGCGCCGCGGCGAGCTTTTTCTGTCCTTCAGTTCCGATTGGCGCAAAAAGGATTTGGCGGGAATATCGTTCAGCGAATTCCAACGGCGGTTCCTGCTCTCCTGAGAGTGTTCGTTGTTTATTATAGGTACTCCAAAGCAAGATCGGCAGATCGGCCATCGCGGTGGGCGGGGTTCGGGATCGTCGCGCTTGCCATCTGCACCGCGCGGCGGCTTCTAAAGCTATGCAGCTTGATCGGCGGCCAGAGTTGTTACGCTGAGGTTAATGCTTGGGGAAGCTCACACAGTTGCCGGCACTAAAATCTGGATTGGCTGTAGCGTTGCTGCTGAGCGTGTCTCTGGCCTGGTCCCAGAACAGCCGGCTGGCACCGGTCTCCCAAGCCCAAGCTACGACGACAACTGACAATTCCGCTGCGGTGCTTGGTGGACTCGCCAAGTACGTCGGTCAAAACGTCAATGAGATTCGGTTTCGCGGCATCACCGGGACCAATCCTGAGATGTTGCGGAGCATGCTTGCGCAAAAGGTGAACGAACCCCTCGATCGCGACGAGCTGCACGCCAGTCTGGAGAAACTCTACGCCACTGGACGCTTCGCCAGCCTGCAAGTAGAGGCCGATCAGGTGCCGACCGGTGGACTGATTCTGACGTTCGTCGCCACCGAGAACTATTTCAATGGCGCAGTCAACGTGGAAGGCGCACCCAGCAAGACCAATCCTCGTCCACATCAGTTGATCAACGCCACGAAACTCGATCTGGGGGCCCTATTTTCTATTGAAAACGTCAAGCGTTCCGTTGAATACATGACCAAGGTCATGCAGGACAACGGATATTATGAGTCTTCCATAACGTATGTTCTTATCCCGCATGACGAAACCCGCCAGATGGGAGTGACCTTCCACGTGGCTCCAGGCGAACTTGCACGCATCGGGCAGGTCACGCTCGAGGGCGATACCGGTATTGCTAAAGACCAGGTTCAGAAAATTACCAAGTTGAAGCCTGGGGCGCAGGTGCGGAGTGACCGGCTCAATCGCGCCCTGGAACGTTTGCGCAAGCATTACCAGAAAAATAACCATCTGGAAGCGCAGGTTTCCCTGGTCGACCACCGCTATGACCCTGCCGCGAATAAGCTGGACTACATCTTCAAGGTCGAGGAGGGACCACAGGTCGCGATCCTGACCGAAGGTGAAAAAATTCGCAAAGCGGAACTTAAGAAGCTGATTCCTGTCTATCAAGAGAACGCTGTGGACGACGATCTGTTGAACGAGGGCCGCCGCAACCTCCGGGATTACCTTCAGACCAAGGGATACTTTACCGCTAGCGTCGACGTCGAGCGCCGAGCCGATCCTTCCAAGGACCTGGTCCGCATCGTCTACCAGATCGATCCCGGTGTCCGGCATAAGCTGGTGGCGATCAAGATTGAGGGCAATAAGTACTTCGACGACGAAACGATTCGCGAGCGGATAGGGATTCAGACCGCCAGCTTGCTTCTGCCCAACGGACGCTTCAGTCAACCGCTGCTGACGGCTGACGCGAACTCCATCAAATATCTGTATCAGGCCAACGGTTTTCTGGAAGTGAAGGTTGACCCCGAGGTACAAGACAACTATCAGGGACAGAAAGATCAACTGGCGGTTCTGATCAAGATTCAGGAAGGTCCGCAGACTCTGGTTAACTCGCTGACACTGAGCGGCAACCAACACGTTCCAGATGACGAGTTGCTAGGCCTGTTGAGTAACTTGCAGAGGCAACCGTACAGCGAAGCCAATGTCGCCAGCGATCGCGACGCAGTTACCTACTTCTATTACAACCGGGGTTTTCCTGACGTCGATTTCGAGGCAACCGCACATCCCGAGGCCAGCGACCCGCAGCGAATGGACGTAACCTACACAATTAATGAAGGGGAGCAGGTATTCGTCGATCGCGTCATCGTTACCGGCTTGAACTACACGCGTCCTTACGTGGTGGATCGCAGACTGCGCATTCAAAGTGGAGACCCGGTGAGCCAGACCGCCATGGTGGAGTCACAGCGCAGACTCTACGATTTGGGAATCTTCAACCAGGTCGATATGGCGGTACAGAATCCTGATGGCAAGGAACCGCTGAAGGACGTCCTCTTTAACCTGCGCGAAGCCATGCGCTGGACGTTTCGATATGGTGGTGGCATCGAGTTCGCTACGGGCAACATTCCTGGAAAGAACAGCCCACAGGGTAATACCGGCGTCAGCCCCAATGGGGTGCTCGAGATCACCCGCCTGAACATGTTCGGCCGGGATCAGACGCTGACTTTCCGTGGCCGTCTTGGCCTGTTGACGCGCCGGGCGCTGTTGGCCTACGACGCACCTCGGCTGTTGCGAAAAGAAAACTGGAATCTTTCGTTCACCGGGTTCTACGACAACACCGCCGACGTAAACACCTTCACTTCCGAACGACTGGAAGGATCGGTACAGGCGCGGCAGATCGTCAGCAGAGTTACCACGCTGCTCTACCGGATGACCTATCAGCGAGTGAGCGTCGATCCCAATAGCCTGGTCATTGATCCCCGGCTCATTCCCCTGTATTCGCAGCCGGTAGTGATCGCGATGCCTAGTGTTACCTACGTGCGAGAGAAGCGCGACGATCCCATCGACACGCACCACGGCTCCTACACCGTACTGGACCTGGGGATTGCCACAGCTGCCTTGGGATCGCAGGCCGACTTCGGTCGCGTATTGGCGCAAAATTCGACCTACTACACCATCAAGAAACATTGGGTTCTGGCGCGTAACACGCAAATCGGCCTTCTGTATCCCTACGGCATTACGGGGTATGGTCCGGCAACCTCGAATCCGCTGGAAAGTGGACAGAACGTGATTCCCTTGCCGGAGTTGTTCTTTTCCGGCGGCAGCAGCTCCCTGCGCGGTTTTGCTATCAACCAGGCGGGACCGCGCGATCCGGTCTCGGGCTACCCTATCGGCGGCCAGGGGTTGTTCGTCAATAACCTGGAGCTGCGAACTCCACCCCTGACCTTGCCCTACATCGGGCAAAATCTAGGCCTGGTGTTCTTCCATGACATGGGCAACGTGTTTTCCACGGCGAGCCAGATCGTCCCCGGCATGTTACGGCTGCATCAGCCATCCATTGCCCCCTGCACTCCCCCGGGAAGCACCGTCCCCTGTAACTTCAGCTATGACCCGCAAGCCGTAGGCATGGGCATTCGTTACAAGACGCCAGTTGGCCCTGTACGCCTGGACGTGGGTTACAACTTCAACCCGACGCGCTACCCCATCCAGGAACAGGACAAGACGGAGACGTTGCGCCGAATTAACTTCTTTTTCAGCATTGGACAAACATTCTGATGAGACGCATTGTTTACTTCACCTTCGCGATGGCATGCCTGATGGTGCTTGCGCCGTCCCTAGCGCTTGCTGCGGGCGAAGTGATCGACGGGGTGATCGCCACCGTAAACCACCAGGCCATCCTCCAGAGCGATTGGGACGAAGCCGTTTGTTTCGAAGCTTTCATGGAGCAGAAGCCGCTGAATGCGGTGACGCAGGACGATCGGATCGACGCGTTGCGACGTCTCATTGACCGCCAGTTGCTGAAGAGCCAGATGGCGGGGGTCAAAGACCTGCAGCCATCCGATGAGGAGTTGCGCGATAGCCTGGCGAAGCTGCGATCGCAGTTGCCGGGGAGCAACGACGACAAAACCTGGCAGCTGACGCTTGGCCGGTACGCCTTGACCGAAAAGATGGTGCGCGATCACCTCAAAGCCGAGCTTCAGGTGATGGCTTTTGTGGAAGTTCGCCTGCGTCCCAACGTCCACGTTCACCCTGAGGAGATCGAAGCTTACTATCGGAACGAGTTGTTGCCCGAGCTTGAGAAATCTGGCGGCAAGGCAATCGCGTTCAATGAAGCTGAGCCCAGAATCCGCGAACTGCTTACTCAGCAGCGCATGGATGAACTGCTTGATGCGTGGCTGCACAATCTGCGGCAGCAATCGGAAATCCAGAGCAGCGTCCCGCTTCCCGACGTGACCGCACCACTGCCGGCCGCCTCTGCCTCAGGTTTGAACTAAGCATGAAGAAACAAGCCAGCCCGACGCGTGGACGACGGCGCCTCCTTAGAGGCGTTGTTATCGGCGGCATATTGCTGGCTCTGTGTCTGGGAGTTGCGTGGTACTCGCGCAGCGAGCAATTTCAGAACTATGTCCGACACAAGGTCATCGCTTACCTTGAGAGCGCCACCAGCGGCCAGGTTGAATTGGGAAGTTTGCAATGGAATCTCGGTCGCCTGGAGATCGAGGCCAATGATCTGACCATTCATGGTCGTGAAGCGGCTGACCAGTTGCCTTTCGCGCACGCAGACCACCTGTACGCCCGGATCCACATCGTTTCGCTTACTCAAGCCCAGGTAACCCTGCGTGAACTGGTGCTGACTCGTCCAGTCATCCACCTGATCGTCTACCCCGACGGCACGACTAACGCCCCCGAAATCAAGCCGAGTGCGCAGAGCAGCCAGAGTCCCGTGCAGCTGTTGTTTGACCTCGCGATTCGAAGAGCCGACCTGCGACGAGGCATGTTGCTGCTCAATCAGCGGCAGCTTCCGCTCGATTTCAGTGTCAACGACGTGGATGCGCGGCTGGTATACGACCGTCGCGCGCGGCGGTATGACGGACGTGTGCAGGTTGGCAGGATGGAAGCACAATATCAGGATTGGCGGGACGTAGCGGCTGCCGCCACCATGGAATTTTCTCTCTGGCAGAACACTGCGCAAATCAATTCGTTCAAGCTCACGTCGCAAAAGTCCTCACTCGAACTGGCCGGAAAGCTGGAAGACTTCAACCATCCGCAGATCAGGCTTACCTATGACACCAATCTGGACCTGTCTCAGGTGGGCTCAATCATTCGCGACTACGAACTTCGGTCCGGCACCGTGAGTCTAAGCGGCTCGGGGAACTATTCCGGCTCCAGCTTTGATTCCACGGGACGAATCGCCATTCGCGGTCTGGAATACGCCAGTCCTGGGCTGACCCTGCAGAATGCCACTCTGAACAGCAACTTCTCGCTCGATCGTAATCGCATTACGCTAACCCGTATCGCAGCTCGAGCGCTGGGCGGCCAGATCAGCGGCGACGCGGAGGTGCAAAATTATGCGGCTTCGCCCGCATTGAACGCAGCGAAGAGCCCGACGCAGTCCGCGCCCGCGCGGGGCGTTACCCGGACGAAGCAGGTGGAACCCACCCAGCAGAAGGGAACTGCGCATCTGCGGATCGTGGGCGCATCGCTTGCCGATTTGGCACGCATGGTTTCAACCCGAGCGATGCCGTATTCCAGCCTGAAACCGGCCGGCGCCGTCGGCGGAACCGTCGATCTTAATTGGACCGGCTCCTGGTCGCGAGCCACCGCCAACCTCTCCCTCGACGTCGCGCCTCCCACCCAGCCTTCTGCGGGAGAGCTTCCCGTGACTGCCATCGTTCGAGGACAGTATTCAGGCGTCACCAGTCGGGCGGAATTCTCCACTCTCACCTTAAGCACGCCCCACACCCAGGTGAAGGCTTCGGGCGAAATAGGGGCGAGATCAGTCGCGCTCCATGTCGACGCGAGCACCACCAGTCTCACCGAATTCCAGCCCCTGCTGACTGCTCTAGGAAATGCTCCTCCTCCCCTGATCCTCGATGGCCAGGCGAGCTTCAGCGGCAATATTACCGGCCAGTTACAGCATCCGGGGATTGCCGGCCACGTCGAGGCAACCAACTTCGCTTACATCTACACTCCGTCGGTCGCAAGTCCCCAACCTGTTGTCCAGCCGCAGCAGGGGAAGCCGTCCTTGTTGCACCGAGTGTTTTCGCATGAGCCCAAGCCGGCGGCACCATCGGCCCCGAAACCTCATAACGTACACATCGACTTCTTCGCCGGTGATCTGCAGTACGCTTCAACCGGCGTCACCATTCATAAGGGTGTGCTGGAGCAGGGTGGGGCCCGGGTGAACTTCGACGGATCGACGTCTCTACAGAACGGAAGCTTTACCGACAACTCAACCTTCCAAGTGCAAGCGACATTGCACAACGCCGACGTCGCCGCACTCCAACAGGTGATCGGCGTGAGTTATCCCCTGAGTGGCATTGTGAACCTGAGTCTGGGAGCATCCGGAACTGTCGCCGATCCGCAGGGTCACGGCCAGGTTAGGCTTGAATCGGCAGAGGCCTATGGACGCTCCATCAAGTTGCTCACCGCCAATCTTGTATTCGCGAACCACGAGGCCCAATTCCATGACATTCACCTCGAAGCACTCCGTGGCGAGGTCCAGGGATCGGCAGCCGTCAACCTGGCCGGCAAAACCTTCCGCTTCGATCTGCAAGGCCATAGCGTAGATCTGGCCAGCGTGCCAGAGTTGCAGGCGCCACGCTTCACCACTGCCGGAACTGCGAGTTTCACCGCGCAAGGCTCTGGTCCCTGGGACTCGCCCAATATCACGGCGCATCTCGAACTGACCAAGCTGGTGCTGAATGGCGAGGTTGCGGGGGAACTGGTGGCGGACGCCGTGACCCATGGCGCGCAGCTCCAACTGAGTGCCCACTCCAACTTTCCTCGGGCAACGCTCGAACTCTCCGGGAATGTGGAACTGCGCGGCGATCTCCCGGCCGATCTCACCCTTCGTTTCCAGCACCTCGATATCGACCCCTTTCTGCGTGTCGAGCTGCGTGGAAGGATCACGGGACACTCTTCGATGGAGGGCGAGGCCCGTCTCTCAGGGCCCTTGCGTGAGCCCCGTAAGCTGAATGCAACGCTACGGATCGATGCGTTCAATGTCGAAGTACAAAAGGTCTCGATAGCGAGCGACGGTCCAATTCAGCTGGCAATGCGGGACCAGGTGATCACGGTAGAAAGCTGCAACCTGCTCAGCGAAGACTCACAGATTACCATCAAGGGCAGCGCCGATCTGCGAGGGGATAGGCCGCTGGACTTCCGGGCCAACGGTCACGTGAATATGAAGCTGGTGCAAACGGTCGATCCTGATATCACCGCCTACGGCACAACCGATCTGGACATGAGCGTGCACGGCACTGCCGCCAACCCACAGATGACCGGACGTATCGGCATCTCGCATGTGGGACTGTCGATGATCGACCTGCCGGCCGCTTTGGGCGACTTGAACGGCAGCCTCGTCCTCAACGACGGGCGGGTTGAACTGGAGAAGTTGACGGGCCGGACTGGAGGTGGCCTGGTGACCTTCGGAGGCGTCGTAACTTTCGGTCGAACCATCGGTTTTGATATCACCGCCGATGGCAACGACATCCGTTTCCGCTACTCCGGTGTCAGCGTCACTTCCGATCAGAGTTTGCGTTTGAATGGCACTCTGCAGAATGCCGTGCTAACCGGCGATATTACCATTACCCGGTTTGCTCAGATTCCGTCCTCCGACTGGACGCTCGCCCTGGCTCGCAGCAGCCAGACTGCCCAGGTACCGAATCCATCCTCGCCACTCAACAATCTGCACTTTGATGTCAGAATTTTGTCGGCTCCTGAGCTTACGGTGCAGACGTCCCTGGCCAAACTCTCGGGCGACGTCGATCTTCGGCTGCGCGGCACGCCCCTGCGGCCCGTACTGCTCGGCCGCATCAACATCGCCGAAGGCGACATCAACCTGAACGGCGCCAAGTACCATCTGGAGCGCGGCGACATAACCTTTGCGGATCCCGTCCGGATCAATCCCATTCTTGACGTGGAAGCCACCACCCATGTGAGCGATTACGACATCACCATCGGGTTGCACGGCACCATGGAAAAGCTGAACACCACCTACCGCTCCGATCCGCCGCTCTCCAGCGACGACATCATTGCCTTGCTGGCCTTCGGACGTACCCAGGCAGAGGGCAGCGCAGGCGGCACCACCACGATTCCTACCACCGGCTTTGCCGAGAGCGCCTCCAACGCCATACTGGGTCAAGCCATCAACGCGGCGGTCACGAACCGGGTTTCCAAGCTCTTTGGAGTGAGTTCGATCAAGATCAACCCGGCCGTCGGAGGGCCCGACAACAATCCCAACGCGCGCCTTACGGTGCAGCAGCAGGTGTCGAACAACATCACCATCACTTACATCACCAACCTTACGCAGTCGGCGCAGCAGGTGATTCAGTTCGAGTACAACATTAATCCTCAGTACACGTTTATAGGGACGCGCGACGAGAACGGCGTAGTCAGCTTTGACGTGGTGGTCCGGCAGCGAAGGAGATGAGCGCTGAAAGTGGGCTCCCCTGGAATGGGGCGGCACCTTGCTTACCGTTGTCATGCTGAGCGGAGCGCCCGCGTTTCTTTTCTGGTCCGCACGGTTTGCGGGTCGAACACTCAACAAAGAATGGGCATTCTCGGATTGTTCGGCTCAGTACTTCACGATCTGCACGAAGTTCGCCGGATCGAGACTTGCGCCTCCCACCAACGCACCGTCAATCTCGCTCTCCGACATCAGGGCCGTAGCGTTGTCGGGCTTCACGCTGCCGCCGTACAAGATTCGCAGAGCCTCGGCAAACTCTTTGCCGAATGCTTTTCCGGCCTCGTGACGAATCACCTGATGGGCGTCAGCCGCCATCTGCGGGGTGGCTGTTTTGCCAGTACCGATGGCCCACACCGGCTCGTAAGCAATGGTAAGCTTGGCGGCTTTCTTCGCTGAAATCCCATTAAAGGCGCGCATGCACTGACGCCGCAACACGTCCTCGGTTAAGCCAGCCTCGCGCTCCTCCAGTACTTCGCCTACGCAGACGATGGGCGTGAGGTCTTGCTCCAGCGCGAGCTCAAGCTTGCGGTTGACGGTGTCGTCGGTTTCATTGAAATATTGCCGCCGCTCCGAGTGGCCGATGATGACGTGCGTCACCCCAATCGCGCACAACATCACCGGAGAGACTTCTCCGGTAAAGGCGCCTTCCTTTGCCCATCCCATGTTCTGCGCGCCGACAGCGACGTTCGATCCCCTCGCGTCTCCGACTGCCGCATGCAGGCAAACAAAGGGAGGGCAGACGACGATTTCGTCGCGCGTGTGATCGGCGACGATCGGTAGGAACTCGGCGAAAAATGCCGTGGTCTGTTCCGGCGTCTTATACATCTTCCAGTTGGCGGCAATCAATTTCTTACGTGGCATGAATGAGTCCAATCGTCAGGAATTTCGAGAATACCCGTTACATCAGCGGACGACCCAGCGCCTTGGCTGCCTCGACGAAATGATTCAGGCTCACCGAATCATAGAGCACGAAGCGCACCTCACGAACATACTCGGCCGTGGCCAGTGCCTCAGCCGCACTGCTGACCGCGACCTGCGACGCCTGATCAACAGGATAGCGGTACACACCCGTCGAGATCGCCGGGAAGGCGATGGACGACAGCTTCAGCTCATCCGCGACGCGGATTGCCTCGCGATGGCAACTGGCCAGGGTCTCCGCTTCGTCGCGTTTCCCGCCATTCCAGAACGGTCCAACCGTATGGATCACGTACTGTGCGCTAAGCCGTCCCGCAGGTGTTGCGACTGCCTGCCCTGCCGGCAAACTACCTCTCAGGGCGACGATCTGGCGGCACGCCTCCAGGATGGAAGGACCGCCGGCGCGATGGATTGCGCCATCCACTCCTCCTCCGCCCATGAGGGAAGAGTTGGCCGCATTCACGATCGCGTCTGTCAGTTCGCGCGTGATGTCCCCCGGTCCCGCGATGAGCAGGATACGGTCATTGAGCGGAATCCTGAGCGCGATCGGGTTTGAACTCATGCTGCGCGCGGCCCTCTCTACCGTCTCGCTAATATCTCACGTCATTCCGAGGGAGCCTGAGGTCGCCAGGCGACCGAAGGGGAGTCGAGGCACCTGTTGTCTTCGGGAAGTGGAAACCATCTCGAACAGCAGTTTCTCCGATCGAGTTGCCCCCCGGTCCGAATGACGAAATCGGGCCTCGTTAGATTAGTACGTAGCGCCCCCTTATCGACTGGTCAGCGCTTCCACTCCCGGCAGCTTCTTGCCTTCCAGGAACTCCAACGAGGCGCCTCCGCCGGTTGAGATATGTGTGATATGGTCGGCCACGCCGGCCGCCTTAATGGCTGCCACGCTGTCACCGCCGCCGACAATCGAGGTCGCAGCTCCGTTTTCTGCAACCGCATTCGCGATCTTTTTCGTGCCTTTGGCGAAGGCTTCGATCTCGAACACGCCCATGGGCCCGTTCCAGACGATCGTGCGGGCTGTGCTGATCTCCCCGGTGAACAGGTCCACCGATTTGGGACCAATGTCGAGGGCAATCATGTCCGCTGGAATCGCCTGGCCCACGCCGATGTTCTGGATGCGCGCATCGGCCGAAACTTTGTCGGCGACGACATGATCCACCGGCAGGAGGAACTTTATATTGTGAGCCTTGGCGTCGGCGAGAATCTGGCGCGCCAGTTCCAGCTTGTCAGCCTCCAGGAGCGACTTGCCGATCTCCTGTCCCTGCGCCTTCAGGAAGGTATAGGACATCCCGCCGCCGATGATAAGGGTATTCACCTTGGTCATCAGGTGTTTGATGACGCCGATCTTGTCGCTGACCTTGGCCCCGCCGAGAATCGCCACGAACGGCTTCTGCGGATGCGACAGCGCCTTGCCCAGGTACTCGAGCTCCTTCTCCATGAGCAGGCCCGCGGCGCTCTTCTCCACGAAGTGGGTGATGCCTTCGGTGGAGGCATGGGCGCGATGGGCTGAGCCGAAGGCGTCATTCACGTAATAATCGCAAAGTTTGGCCAGTTGTTTGGCGAAGGCCGGGTCGTTGGCCTCTTCTTCAGGATGAAAGCGCAAATTTTCCAGCAGCAGGCTTTGGCCGCGCTCCAGCTTCTCGGCCATCTCCTCTGCCTGTAACCCGATGCAGTCAGGAGAAAAGCCGACGTTCTCGCCGCGCCGCAACACCTCATCAAGCAGAATGCGCAGGCGCTCAGCTACTGGCTTGAGGCTCATCTTGGGATTGGCTTTGCCCTTGGGCCGGCCGAGGTGCGATGCCAGGATCAGCTTCGCCCCATGCCGCAGAGCGTACTCGATGGTGGGCAGGGTTTCGCGGATGCGGGTGTCGTCCATCACCCGGCCATCGTCGAGCGGGACATTGAAGTCGACCCGCATGAAGATGCGCTTGTTGTTCAGGGAGAGATCACGAATCGATAATTTCGACATAGAAAACCACCTCTTGCACGTCCGTGCGCGCGGATGGTAATGGCTCTACCGGAATTCGGCTCGTCCCGGCGATGAATGAACTGCGACTGTGCCGGGTCGAGCTGCAAAACCTGTCGGACGACTCCCGGCGGAGCTGAGCCCGCCGGGCCGGATAGTGGCCGCACTGCCGATGTCGTCCCCATCGGCGTGAGCCAGGGAAGAATTACAGACCCTTCTTCGCCAGGTAGTGAATCAGGTCGCGGACACGGCAGGAGTAGCCCCACTCGTTGTCGTACCAGGAGATTACCTTGACGCAATTGCCGTTCACCACCCGGGTCATCGGGGCGTCCACGATCGACGAGCGCGAATCCCCTTTGAAGTCGCTGGAAACCAGCTCTTCCTCGGTATAACCGAGAAAGCCCTTCAACGGGCCAGCTTCCGAAGCCGCCTTCAGCGCCGCATTCACCTCTTCTTTGGAAGTGCTCTTTTCGACAAAGACGACCAGGTCTACGACCGAAACGTTCGGCGTGGGCACCCTCATGGCAAACCCGTCGAGCTTGCCCTTGAGTTCAGGGATGGCAAGATAAACCGCCCTGGCGGCGCCCGTCGAGGTGGGAATCATCGATAGCGCTGCTGCGCGGGCGCGACGCAGGTCCTTGTGCGGAAAGTCGAGGATGACCTGGTCATTGGTGTAGGAATGAATGGTAGTCATAGTGCCGCTTTGGATCTTGAAGGTGTCGTTGATGACCTTTGCCACCGGAGCCAGGCAGTTCGTGGTGCACGATGCATTGGAGATGATGTTGTGTTTTGCAGCATCGTACTTGTCGTCGTTCACGCCCATGACGAGGGTGATGTCCTCGCCGGTCGCCGGAGCCGAGATGATGACCTTCTTCACCGTTCCGCGAAGGTGCTTCTTGGCGTCCTCGGCCTTGGTAAAGTGACCGGTCGACTCAATGACGACCTGAACACCCAGAGACTCCCAATCGAGCTTAGCTGGATCTCTCTCAGAGAAGACCTTGATCTTCTTGCCGTCTACGGAAATGAAGTCATCCCCCGCCTTGACGTCGTTGGGCAGGTTACCCAGCACTGAATCGTACTTCAGAAGATGGGCTAGAGTTTTCGGGCTGGTGAGGTCGTTGACCGCTACGAAATCGAGCTCTTTGTCGTTGAGTGCAGTACGTAGGACATTGCGGCCAATCCGCCCAAACCCGTTAATGCCAACCTTAATTGCCATGTTGCCTCGCAGTAAGAATTCAAATGTAAAACGCCGTGATAACAGGCCACGCGTGAAGAATGCGACCAACTTCTATGGTGGAACTAAAAATCGTAGCATCCACCCCAGAGCGAAGCAAATGCGCGGCGTCACACCATGGGAACGTCGGCGTCACACGCAGCGGCTCGATGCTCCAAACCGTGGGCCGACGGTCGCATTTAGTCGAAGCCTATCTACTGTCGTCATTTCGAGGGCAGCCTCCGCAAGATTTTCCGACCCGCCCGCATTGCGGATCGGGCGGGCGCGGAGTTGAGGACCTGCTTTCAGTCGACAGTGAACCATTGCAAAAGAAGCAGGTTCCTCCGCTCCGGGCTGACGCCCTCCGGTCGGAATGACGAACATCAAGTATCGGTCTCCCTACCACCCTCCGCATTGCTAGTTGGCAGTCAGGCGTGTTACAAGTGCAACATGCGCAGATGGATGCGCGACCGCGGAAAGCGGCGCAAGCCACAAACCGATAAGCCGGGCCAGGAAGCTCCTGCCCCGCTGCAACCCAAATTCCCGGACCCTGACGGCAACATCGCTGACGTCTCCAACGAGCAGCCCGAATACGAATCCCAGCCGGAAGCCGAGCCCGAATCCCAGGACAGCGAACCCGCGGCTTCCGCAGGCAGTGGTGGAGGCGAAGAAGCTGCCCAGCAGCGACGTGACCGCAACCGGCGTCGCGGACGCCGTGGACGCGGCGGCAACCGGCCGCAGGTTCCGCCCCAGGCTCCTGCCATGCCGGTACCCGGCGGTCCCACTGGCGAAGCGGCCGAGGCAGAAGCCTCCGACGCAGGCGAAACTCCCGAACAGCCGGCAGTAGCGGCCCCGCGGCCCCCCGCTCCGCACGAGCGCAAGTCGAAGGGCGCGGTGGTGCTCTCGATCGGTCTGCCCGGCTCCGGCAAAAGCACCTGGTTTAAGCGTCACAACATTCTGCCGCTTTCGAGCGACATGGTTCGCATTCTGCTGTTCGACGACGTCACCGAGCAGCGCTACCAGGACCTGGTCTTCTCCACGCTGCGCTCGATGTTGCGGGCTCGGCTGCTGGCCAAGCGTCCCTGGAACTACGTGGACGCCACCAATCTTTCGCCGCACGAGCGCCGTAGCTGGGTGAAGCTGGCGCACGATTTTGGTTACGAGGCCCATGCGGTCTTTTTCGATGTGCCGCCAGAGGTGTGCATAGAGCGCAATCATCGCCGCGAACGTAATGTTCCTGAGGAAGTCATGCAGCGCATGGCCAGCAAGCTGCGTCCTCCGAAGTTCGAAGAAGGCTTCGCCAAGATCACCGTGGTGCGCCTGAAGAAGAAGGACGGCGAGACGACGGCATCGCCGCAAGCGCCACCACAGGACCTGCCCATCGAGCCAGATGCTGGTGAACCACCCGAGATGGACGAATCCGAGTATTAAGATTCGAACAAAATTGCAAGAGGGAAGGGCGGCCTGTGGGCCGCTTTTCTCGTTCGACGTTCGCCTGCGCTAGACTGAATCCCCATGGGCCCCAGTAAACTTACTCTGATTACTGGAGCGGGAGGCTTCGTCGGCCGCAGCATTTGCGAGCGCATGCGCGAGGCCGGCGTCCCGTTCCTCGGACTCGACCACCACTTCAACTCCAACGCCGCTCTTGACCTGCGCGGCTGCGACATCTCCGAGCCGGCGGTGATTGACCAGATTTTTCGCGACCATCCGATCGGCACCGTCCTTCACCTGGCGGCGGTGCTTCCGTCCACAGCGAGCGCAAATCCCGAGCTGGCTACCCGCGTCAACATCGGAGCCAGCACCCACCTGCTGGAAACAGCGGTGCAATCGGGCGTCCAGCGGTTCATCTTTGCCAGTTCGATGAGCGTTTACGGAGCATTCGGCAGCAAGCATGTATTCACGGAGCAGGACCTGACCGCCCCGATCGATCTCTACGGCACTGCCAAGCGCTACGTCGAGCTGTACGGCGAGCGGGCGGCCGCTCGTGCCGAACTGGATTTCGTTTCTTTGCGAATCGCAGGCGTGATCGGAGCAGGTTCCGGCAGCCAGACCTCGGCCTGGCGCTCCGAGATCTTCGAAAAGCTGAACACCGGCTCGCCCCAGACGATCTCCCTGCCCTTCAGGCCCGAGTCGGTTCTGTCGCTGGTTCACGTGGACGACCTCGCCGACATGCTGGTGCTGCTGGCTCGTGCGCCGACGCTGCCTTCGGTCATCTACAACACTCCGGCGGAGAACTGGCCCATCGAACAGGTGAAGGCCCGGCTTGAGACGCTCGACCAAAACGTCCAAGTCGAGATTCCCTCGACGGGTGGGAAGCCCGCACCTCCGCTCTCCGACGGCGCTCTATTTTGCCGCGATTTCGGATATGCGCTGCCACCGCTGGACCTCCGCCTACGCCGGGCGGCCGGTCACGGACGCTGAGACCGACGCGAGCAGTCTTCCCGAAGATCAGGAACAGCCTTGCCCATACCCCGCGCCAGGCACGGATTTTCATCGCGAAAGGCCGCAGAAATGCGTATTCTATCGATCTCCGGTAAATCAAAGAATTCTCGACGAAGCACAGGCACTCGTTTGGCCAGGTTTTGACCACCGGAGATTTCGCCTGGCGGTCGCGGGTGTTATCTACCATGCGGATATATTCCGTCGCAAGATAACAGGGAGAACGAACAATGGATACCTCAAAAATAAGTTCGCTGGCTCAAACCGGGTGGGCTTTGCTGATCACCCTCGGGATCACCGTCCTGGAAGCGCTGGCACTCTGGATCGTCGGCCGCTGGCTCATCGGAATTTGTGTCCGCATGATCAGCCGGGCCATGACCCGGCAGAAGATCGACCCCACACTGATCCGTTACATGGCCAACGCCGTTACGGCCATTTTGAACATCTTGCTGGTGATCGGCATCCTGGGCTTCTTCGGCATCCAGACCACCAGCCTGGCTGCTTTGATTGCCGCTGCCGGGATCGCCGTCGGCATGGCCTGGAGCGGGTTGCTCGCCAACTTCGCCGCTGGTGTTTTCCTGGTGATTCTCCAGCCCTTCAAGGTCGGGGACTTCGTGGTGGCCGGCGGCGTCATGGGAACAGTCGAAGAGGTTGGACTCTTCGTGACCTCGATCAACACCCTCGACAACATTCGCAACATCGTCGGCAATGGCAAGATTTTCGGCGACGTGATCCAGAACTTCTCGCATAACGCCTACCGCAGGGTGGACTTGCAGGCGCAGCTGTCGCACAGCGTCGATCCTCATCAGGCGATCGCGATCCTGAAGGCAGGACTGGCGAAGATTCCCAATGTCATCGCCGATCCCGCTCCCAGCGTCGAGATCCTGACTTTCACCCTGGCGGGTCCGGTGCTGGCGGTTCGTCCTTTCTGTAACAATAAGGACTACTGGCAGGTCTACTTCGACACCAACGCCTTGATTAAAGATGCTTTCGGCGCAGCCGGCTTTGCCGTGCCGGAGCAGCATTACATGGTCCGTACCGCGGCTGCAGGAGCGAGTGCGGCTCACTCCGCATAACCCTCACCCAACTTTCCACCTCCGTCGAGCGGCCTTCGGGCCGCTCATTTTTTTCTGGCACAATTGGGCCATCGCGGCGAATATAGAGATCGAGTTGTTGGTTTCTGGAAAACGGAGGGCCAGGGTGCCGCTCCGCGCGCATGACACTTCGCACTCCGGCTGGCCGCAGGAGATTTCCTTGAGCATCATTACCAGTACCCGGCTCGTGGAAGGCGTGGTCATCGTCGATATCGTCGGACAGCTCAAGCTGGGTCAGGCCACCGGCGTCTTACGCAATGTGGTTCATGGCCTCCTTGGCGAGGGCTACAAGAACATTGTTCTGAATCTTTCCGATGTTCTGAACGTGGACAGTTGCGGCGTCGGCGAGCTGGTTTCGGCGCACACCGCCGTGCGCAACCAGGGCGGCGATCTCAAGCTGATGCATCTCAGCAAGCATGTGAAGAACCTGTTGCACATCACCCGCCTGTTCACCATCTTCCACAGCTTCGACGACCAGAATGCCGCCATCCGATCTTTTCAGAAAAGCAATCTGCCTGCGAGCGCATGATCCTCGCAGGTTGCGCTCGGGTGAGATCAGGCCCACAATAGCCGCGGAGAAGTTTGCTGAGACTGGGGGCCCGCGATGAAGCTCTACCTGATTCTTTCAACACTGGCATTGGTGGGCCTTGCTCACGGACAGATGCTGACACCACAGGCGGGCAGCCCGCCTGCGACTCCGGCTGCGTTTAGCGGCGCGGGAGTAGGACTGAGCGCTCCCAACATTCCGGGAGCGCCGTTCTCCGCCGATACCGAAAGCCGCTCGACGCGCCTGCTGCCGAGCGGTGAGCAGTTTCAATCCCGGTCGCAAGGCAAGCTCTATCGCGACTCCCAGGGCCGTACCCGGCGCGAGACCGACTTCGTGAGCGGCTCCGGAACCGTTGCCGGACGCAATGTCGTCATCACCGATCCTGTGCAGCACCTGATGATGGTTCTCAACTCCAACGACAAAGTCGCGAGGATGTATCACTGGCAGCCGCCCGTTGCCGCGATGCACGTGCCCGCATCGCCCGCCTCAGCCAACTTGCCTCCACAGAGGCCCTGGCCTGGTTCGGCGACCAGCCCGCCGACCGCCACCATTCAACCGGTCGCCCCAGGCACCCCAGCGTTTTCGGCTCCATCGGCCTCCAATATGACGGTAAAGTCCGACAGCCTGGGAGAGAAAGAGCTGCAAGGCGTGCTCGTCACCGGCACCAGAATCACACGTACGATAGCGCCGGGAACAGCGGGAAGCTCACAGCCGGTCGTCTCGACCACGGAGACTTGGGTCTCACCACAGCTGAAAGTCTCCGTTCTTACGGAGATTGATAACCCCCACGGCGGCCAGACGGTGATGGCGTTGACCAATATTCAGCGTACCGAGCCGGATGCCTCGCTGTTTCAGGTTCCTTCCGACTACGCGGTCGAGGATACGGCCAAGAAGTAGCCCTCTTCCCAATATTCAGCACCGAAGTGTGTGCCGCGCAGGGCCCAAGCCATTTGTGTGCATTTTTGTACAGACATCCCACCCCAAGTAAGGTACAGTTCAGTTAATCCAACGCGCCATTGTGCTTGACATTCTTTGGACGTCGCGGGTGAGGGGCAAGGCCTCCGTGGGGGCGGCATCCATTGATCGGTGTGTATCTCAGCAAGCTATCTGCTCACATTCTGCTCGCGGTTTTCCTTGTGTCGTGTGCTTCGGCCCAGGACATGAGTGCGACTCCCGCTACCCTGGCCATTCCGGACGGCACCCCCATCCACCTTGAACTTGCCAAAAGCATTTCCTCGGCGCACGCCCATGTGGGGGACTCGTTGCCTTTTGTCGTCGTCCGCGATGTGAATGTGGATGGCTTCACCGTTATTCCATCCGGAACCAAGGCCCTCGGCTCGGTCACCGGAGTCAGTGGAAAGCGCTTCCTGGGCATGGGAGGCAAAGTATCCCTGAAGCTCGATTCTCTCGAGTTGGCCAACGGCGATCGCGTCGCCCTCCGCGCCAGCAAAGTCGTGAAAGGCGGCTCGCGCACCAAGCTCATGGTGGCAGGGATGATCCTCACCAGCGTGATCTTTCTGCCTGCCACGCCGGTTCTTCTGCTAACCCGCGGCCATGACAGCACAGTCGTGAAGACCACAGAGATCACCGCGCAAGCCGACGGCGCCACGTCGATCGCGTCAGCAGGTTTGCGGCGTTCCTCCGCCAGCGCATCTGAGCTCGACGAAATGATGGTTTATCTTCCGCCGCGAGTCTTCAGCGGCGAAGGGCGTGAAGGCGACATGCTGAACCTTGTCTTTGTCGCTCAACCGGAAGATTTGCAGCGAGCCTTCCGGCGCGCAGGGTGGGTCAAAACCGATAACTGGAGACCGTCATTCGTGTGGCACCTGGCGCGGCACGGAACCAACGATGTCCGCCTGCCTATGGCTCGCTTCTATCTGTTCGGGAGGGTGCAGGACTACTCGTATGCGTTGCCCGATCCGGATGCCGTTATGTCCCGGCGACATCACCTTCGAATCTGGAAAACCGGTTACACCGAGAATGGCACGCCCATCTGGGCGGCCGCGGCCACGCATGATGTTGCCATTGAAATTGCCAAACGAGGACGCTTGATCAACCACCGGATCGACCCGGCGGTCGACGCCGAGCGCGACTTCGTCGGAACCAACCTGTCGGAAACCACGTCAGTCAGCCGACACGAGTACCTGCAAAGCGTCGATCCGGTTTTCCTGGCACAGACCGTGTCCGGTGAGAGCTATCACTCGGACAGCAGAATTCTGCTGCTCGACCTTCAACAGAACGATACTGCGGCTTCTGCACCGCCTCTTTCGACCTCAGTTCTGGTGCGGGTGGCTTCCCCCGCGATTGCAGCGCCAGCGGCGAGCACTCTGACCGCGCCACGCTAAAGGGGCCGTCAAGGGCACCGATTCTCAACCAATGCGTCAGGGTCCCACCCAAGCTTTGTCTGCTTGGGTGGGCATTCTTGATTCTGGTTGAAATTCTAGCCTCGGATTCGGAGCATTCGCCGCCGAAACGCCGCCAGGCCAGTCGCCAGGCTCAAGCCTCCGAGTGTGGAGGGCCATGCGCCTGCTGCGCCGGCCGCGACCACGCCCGTTCCAAGCAATGACAACGTGCCTGGTTCCGGGGTCGTGCCGAACGAGCAGTTCAACCCGCAGGTCAGACGAACCACCTGTTCGTTTTGCGACAGGAACAGGGTGCCATTGGTGGTATCGAGCGAAACAAAATCGCCGCGCGTACCCCCGTTGGCGATAATGACGAACTGTCCGGTTGTGGGATCCAGAAGGCCTACCGTGCCATCGTTGTCATTGACAATGACATCTCCGTTGAAAATCCCGCCTGTTATGACACCGGTGCCGTCCGGAGAGTGGCCGGTGTTGAAGGTGTCAATCAAGCTCCCGTCGGAAATTCTGTAGGACTGGATGGTCCCACCGTTCTCCACATACGCGATGCTGCCGTTGGGGGACACCGACACCCCATCCGGGAACAGCCCCGCATCAATCACTCTAAAGGTTCCGGCTATTGGATTGATCTCCACCAAACCCTTAGTGCTGGCCGCGATGATATCTCCGTTGGCTGGATCACCCCACATTCCGAGCCAACCAAACAAGCCGTCCGCCTGCAGGTTGGGTATAGGAGTAAAGGTACCGTTGCTGGCAAAGTGGTAGTAGACTCCACCCTGCGCCTGTGCTCCATAGACTTGGCCGCCCGCCGTCGTCATGGCGAAATTGCAGTTGCCGGTTTCACAGGTGTACGGCACCGAGTTCACCGCATCGCCCAGTGTCTGGTTGTTGACGTCTTTGAAGACGTAGATTTGTTGGTTAAGCAGGCTCCCCGTGATCACATTGCCATCGGGAGCTATTCCTTGCGCCAGCGGACCATATTGAGCGTTGTATCCACTTACGAAGGTTGTGAGGGTAAAGCCATCATCTATTCCGGCTTGAGTCAGAGTCAGGCTAGCCTGTGCGGACGCTACTAAAACAAGTAATCCAACCGCGCAGGAAGCGATCGATGCAAGAAACGATGGACGTCTCATTCGCAATTCCTTTCCCGTATTTTTTGATTTAAGGGGGGGGAAATGACGCTGGGGCCGAGTGGGGGAATTATGTTCCTTCAGAACTGTTTCACGCAAGCTAATTATGAAATCGTGGCGACCCCCTGGTCATTTTGAGCTACTTTTCATAATTACTGGCAAGTAATTCGTGGTATGGCGTCCTCTGTATGACCCGGGCTCTACGAAGGGTTGGCCGCACGGAACATCTGCAGCAACGACTCCGTCGCATCATGCGCGTCGCGGAACTTGAAATCTGGAGCCAGGTGCAGGGCCGACGCCTTCGGCGCCAGCGATTGCAGCGATCCCATGGCCGTCTCAGGAGAGAACTGCGATGTGTCGGGACCAAGCAGGATGTAGTCCACGTTGTCGACCTGCAGCAGGATCCGGGCGTCGTGGAGATGGCTGGTCGACTTCACGTCGAAGCCATGTTGCGTCAGGACAGTTCTGACGAACGCGCACAGATCCGCCGACCGATCCAGAACCAGCACCCGCTGCCCCGTTTTGTCCTGTATTTGCTGCGCTGAGCGCTCCCTCAGAAACGACAGGATGGCGTCCTCCTCCGTGGGATGAATCTGCAACACGGTGGCAAGCCGGGTCACCTTCAGCAGGGTGATAAGGAATGGCGGGGGAGCAGCCAGCCGGATGTCGCCGCCGCGATTTCTGGTGCTCGCAGCGTAGCGCACCAGCAGCCCCATTCCTGAGCTGTCCAGACGATCCACCTCGCCGACATGCAGCACCAACCGGGTGAACTCCCGCAAGCCCAGGTCAAGCGCAGCCTCCAGCGCCTTGGATTCCTCGCCGGCAACAATGCGGCCCTTGCACGTGATGATGTAGACATTCCCACAGAAGCGCGAATCCAGACTCAGCGGCATAGTTTTCCCGTGTGCACAGATTCGCTATGGTACAGGACGAAAGCCGGATAAGGACAAAGAAACTGCTGCCACCGACTGATCAGCCTTCTTTGCCCGGCCCGCATTACGACGCGCTGGAGAATCAGCGTCAGCTATGGTGTGATCTTGAAAAAGAATGGGTCAATCGACACTCGCACGGGTGTCTTCTTGTCGATGTTGAGCAACGTCTTGGTAGTAAAGTTCGCGTTGCGCTGATACTTGACGCCCAGCGGAAAGTGGCCCATGTCGGGAGTATTGTTGGCGCTGAAGATCCCGTAAAAATCGCCACCCACGGCAACCATGTGGTCGTAATCGCCAAGGTATGGATCGAACGTCTTTGCGGGGGTACCCGCGGGTGCCTGACAAATCACCGTTCTGCTCCACGTCGTGCCATTGTTCTTGCTGGTGTACAGGCTCGTAACCCAGGTTATGCCGCCTACCAGTTCCTGGCACAGCAGACCTATCACCTTGGTTTGCGTGATAGCCAATGCCGCGTTGCAGGCGTTCTTGACGACCAGCACGTCTTTCGACCAGGTTTTCCCGCGATCTTTGGACCATCGCACATGCAAGGTCAAGAAACTGCCCTTCTGTGCGTCGCCCCACGCCAGCCACACGACCGAACTGGATGCCGGGTGAACCGCCGTCGAAATCGATCCTCCGATGCGCTGTTGCCCGGTCGCCGCCGTGCCATGCTGCATGAAAGGCAGACTGACGCCTTGCACCACCCTCATCCCGGGAAGACCATCGCCGGGATCGAGGAGGGAAGTGAACGGTGGCGTACCCGTGCCCCACTTGTCGTCGCGCACCACCACCACATCGGCGGAGGTGATCACCAGAGTATTCGCCGGGAAGCTGCCCGTCATAGCGCGCCACCGGTAAAAAGCCGAATAGACCGTGCCGTCGGCATGAGTCACAGGACGGCTCTGTGGACCGTCCTGGCCGGCCGTCGTGCGTTTCTCGATTCGCGCCGAAGTGAAGGCCGGTGCGGCAGCCTTTCCGTTCAACGTCTCGTCAACGGTGGCGGTCTTTGGGGAGGCGCTGAAGTCGTTGTCACCGATGTACACACGATCCTTGCCCAAGTCCGGACCGCTTGTAACTGTGGTGGCATGAGTAAAGGGTTGGTCAGCGTTGGGACGCGAAGCCAGCACCGCCATGGGCGTTGGAGCTGCAAACGTGCTGGTGCGGAGAAACTCCAGGTTGCCGGTGGGCGCTCTGAGGATACCGCCGTACAACTCCTTTCCATCGCCGCCGAACGATGTGGTGATATCGAATGTGCCCGTCGAACTGCCCGGTCCGCTGGGCACGATAGGATTCAACATCCAGCTGTTGCCGCCGTCGATCGTAACGTAGAGTGGGCCGAAAGAGCCGCCGCCGGGGTTGGGCGTGAACGCGGTCCCAACGATCTTCTTGGGATCGGCCGGATTGACGGTCAGATGTGGTTCGCTATCCTGCGCGGTTTCTCCACTCAACGAATTAGGGACCATGTTAATGACGAACGCGCTGGTCACTCCTAATCCGACCTTCCCTGCGGCGGCCTTCTTGGCCGCGCGTGGCCGGGGAGATTTCTTGCTGGATTTTTTCGTCGCCATCGGTGCCTCCTCAATCTCTACCAACGAACGAGGTCTCTACTTCGGCTCTTACATCGGCTGGAAATCCGTGGAATGAAGAACAACGTAATCTCCGGCGTCGCTACCGGCTGCCGCGAACGCACGTGCCTCGCCGGCGGGCGCCTCTTTGTGAAGCAGAAAATGTCCTTCTTGTCCGGGATGGAACTTCGGAGAGTCGAACCACCTCACATCGGTGCTGCTGGCAAACCGCACATCCACCGTCTTGCCGGCGTGTTGACCCTTGTCGACGGAATCGATGGCCACGGTGGCTATCTGCCATCCAGGATCATGCTCGCCGATGATCTGTCCCTGGGTTGAGGATCCCTCCACCATCGCGCGCGGCGCATCGGGAGGAACACTGACGCTCACTACTCGTCCCGTCACGACAAGGTCTGCATCGTCAACGTGCTGTTTCAATTTCTGCTCCTTGAAGGCTTCCGCCGGGTCTGCGACGCCAGCCTTGGCAGTTGCCGCAGCCGGGGCAGTATGGTCCAACGACTGCACCGCCAGACCATCGCCAAATAGCCAGGCGTTGGTATGAAACACCGCTTTCTGTCCCTTCCTGACGGGCTTGTCGCCGCCTAACTGGACGGTGATTCGCTGACCTTTGAAATGCTGCAACGCCTCGGGCGCCTGCAGGACCTCGTCTACGCGCACGATGGCCGTGCGCTCATCGACGGGTACCTGCTTAACCGTAGTCGCCTTGAGCCGCTGAACTGTTCCTTGAAAAACAAAACTCGCGTTCTGGCTCTCTGGCATATTCGACTCCTTTTCTCAACTCAAATTGGGTGATATTGGTATCAACGCCCGGGGCTGTGCTTCCTGGCAGATACGAAGGCTTGCGCTCATGGCCATTTTTTTTGCCCGGAGACGCCAGACTCGCCCCTTGCCCGCTTAGACGAGTTTTCGTTCAACTTTGTTTCTAAGGCGCCAGACGCTACCGGTTGCAAACGCGACCAGGGCAACTTGCGCGAAATCAAAAATGACATACGTCCAACTACGCAGGAATTCGGCGCTGACCAGAGCAGCCAGTACCGCTCCCGCGAGGCTCAAGCCTAGTACGCTCACACTGCGGCGCAACGGAGACGCAACGCTGTGTGTCGCCAACCCAAGCAGTAAACCTATTGCGACGGGGATGACTTCAAGCATGCGATGCCTCCTTTTGCGGACTTAGAACCACTCTTTGCCGCCAAAAAATCACACCGGCGACTCTATGGCCCCGCAGCGTATGCCCGCTGGATACTAGTGTCAATAGTTTTATTCAAAAAATAATGCTATAGCTCATTCGTGCTGACAGAGATGGGACGAGAGTTCCAGTGAAGGAAATTGCCGCTTGATTGACGACCTACAACACCGTGCCGGACCGAAGGAAGGAGCCAGCCGCTATGTCCAGGGATGGTCGGTGAACGAAAGATCGGCGATGTCGTAGCGCGCGCCGGCTGTCTTGCTGACCCCTGTTCGCGGAGCGATCTTGATGCGCGCGTTGAGCTTGGCCGCGTCGGCAAACTTGAAGACCACGGCGCTCTCCATCGCGTCCGGCGCCGCCAGATCGAAGCCGGTGCAATCGCCGTGCAGTTTGTAGATTGCCTCGAACGTAGCCTTGATCTGCTCGTCCTTAATTTTGTCGCGAAAAGCCTGCTCGCAATTTTCCAGAATGCTTTTGCTGGCCGTCTTCTCGAACCATCGCTGGATCGAGTAGCACTTCTTGATCAGCTCAGAAACCCTGAACGTCAACGAAACGTGCTGGCGGTAGAGAACGTACCCGAGATTCTTGTTGAGCAGGAGTTGACCAGTGCGTGTCGCATGGCCCATGCAGTCCTTGCGGCTTCCGAAGATACGCAGATCGACTCCTCCCTCGACGTCCTTGGTGACATCCAGATGATGTTCCGGATTGACCTGGGAGCGAAGGTATTCCACCACCTCTGACCAGTTAGCGTCGCCCAGAGTGACCAGCGTCTGCACCTTGCTCTCTTTCCGCAACTGGTTCATCGCCGTCAAGACGCGATTGGCATTTCCTTTTGGATCGTACTGACTATAGAAGTCCCACTCGCCTGGCACATGGCCTCCAACCAGGCGCCCGTCGGAGAGCACAAAGCCAATCGCCATGCACACATCAACGTGAGGGAAGATGACCTCATCGTCAATGTCGACCAGGCATTTGTAGTCGGCTTCCCCTTCCACCAGTCCAGGCTCAACGCAGCGCACACTCTTCATGGGCAGATTCTATCTCCGGCGAAACGAGTGTCAATCTTCCTCTAATCGGCACGACGACGGCAGGCTCTCGGCACCCCCTGCCTGCACTTTGGTAACTTGACAGCTTCTGCCACGAACCTACACTGCTATGTTGGGCGTGCTGTGTCCAAAGCCCGCGTCGCGGGAACGCGTTCTTTGAAAATTTTTGGCGTTAAGAAGATTATCGATCCGCCAACAAGGAATTCCGGAGACCGGCTAGAAGTTCGATTTTCTCTCCCCTAAGTCCAATGGAATGAATATTTTGACCTTTAACTTCTTTCGATTGAATATTTTGCGAGGATTTTTTCGCCAAGTAACTGATTTTAAGGAATAGGGGTAGGGGGAGGGGGTGTTAGTAGATGATAACATTCGCCCCGAAGCCGGCAACCCGCTGACGACGGTGGTTTGATTGCACTCTGGTTAACAGTCCCGGCGACTTAACCCGATTACTTCAGGCCAATATAGATGTCCACCTGGGCGTTGTTGGGATCGGCGGCACGCTGATCATGGAGCTCAAAATCGGACAGGTACGCGCGCTTGCCATGCTCGCCGGACTGGAAGTAGGACCAGATCTGCTTCCAAGTCTCGACCACGACTTTGGCAACCGGACCGCGTTCGCTGGCGAAGACCGCGTATCGGCCTGCGGGGACGATCTTCTCCACCATGCCGGCCGGATAGAGACCATCGTGAGCGGTTTGGACTTTCGCGCCCAGGATATAGGTGTAGTCTCCGTTGGCGTCGCTGGCGTAGTCGGTGTAGACGGCGTAGATGTCGGGCGAGAGCTTGCCGGGAATTTTGCCCATGAGTTGCTCGCTCATGAAGCGCTGCCACTGCTGGCCGATGATGCCATCGGGCGAAGCTTCCTTCGCGTTATTGGTGCGGACCGCGATACCCAGGACGGTGAACGATGGCAGCTCAACGATGCGTGGTTTCAAGGTCACCTCGGCGATCGCGATGAGCGTAACCATAACGCTGGCGAGCGCGATCAGCAGAATTTGGATCGCCGGCAATCTTGGAACGTGTCTCATGCGCGTGCATTTTACAATGGTGCAGGACTTCGCAACCGCGCGCGTGGCTTTCCGCAGGGACGTTTGTTAGTCTCTTCACACGCTCACCCAACGTGGGGAATTCCGAAAGCACCGGAGACAATCTTTGAAAATCAGGTCTCTGTCCCTCTGCGTAATTTTTTTGTTCCTGCTGTCCGCCGCCGCACTGCAGGCGCAAATCGACGACGCAACCCGCCAACTCTCGCACGACATTTTGAAGCAGTTGATCGAGATCAACACCACGGATTCCGTCGGCAATGTGACGACCGCCGCAGAAGCGATGGCGCAGCGCCTGCGTGACGCCGGATTCGCCGACAGCGACATCCAAGTGCTTGGACCGAACGATCGCAAGAAGAACCTGGTTGCGCGGCTGCATGGAACCGGCGCGAAGAAGCCGATTCTGCTGATCGGTCATCTCGACGTCGTTGAAGCCAGACGCGAGGATTGGACGACCGATCCTTTTCAGTTCGTTGAGAACGACGGTTACTTCTATGGCCGCGGCACGCAGGACATCAAGGAAGGCGATGCCATTCTGGTGACAACGCTGATCCGCTTCAAGCGCGAGGGCTACAAGCCGGATCGCGATGTCATCCTCGCGTTGACTGCGGATGAAGAAGGCGGCAAGTCGAACGGCGTCGATTGGCTGCTACAGAACCATCGTGAACTCATCGATGCCGAGTTCGTGCTGAACATCGACGCGGGCGGCGTCGACAGCCGCGATGGAAAGCCCGTGCTGGTTTCGATGGATGCCAGCGAGAAGCTGTATGGCGATTATCAGCTCCAGGTGACGAATCAGGGCGGTCACAGCTCTGAGCCGGTGCCCGACAATGCGATCTATCATCTCGCCGATGCGCTGGCGCGCCTGCAGAAGTATGGCTTCCCGTTCGAGCTGAACGACGTGACTCGCGCCTTCTTCTCTCGCATGGCGACGATCGAGAAGGGTCAGACAGCGGCCGACATGAAAGCTATCGTGAAGAATCCGCCCGACAAAGCGGCGATCGCGCGGCTGTCGCTTGATCCTCTCTATAACGCGACCATGCGCACGACCTGCGTAGCGACGCGGCTCGATGCTGGTCATGCCAACAATGCGCTGCCGCAGCGCGCCACCGCCAACGTGAACTGCCGCATTCTGCCCGGACACTCGCGCGAGGAAGTGCGCCAGGAACTGGTGAAGATCGTCGCCGATCCCGACGTCACGGTCCGCTACGTTAACAACAGCGGCGAGATCACTGACACTGCTCCCAAGTCGGGATCGCTGCCGCCGGTTCCGCTACGACCTGACGTGATGAAGCCGCTGGAGAAAGTTTCAGGCGAAATGTGGCCCGGCATTCCGGTGATCCCGACGATGGGTGTCGGCGCGTCAGACGGAATCTACACCAACCGCGCAGGCTTGCCGACCTATGGCGTGTGTGGCATAGCGATCGATCTCGACGACGTGCGCGCGCATGGACGAGACGAGCGGGTGAGAAGCGAAGCGTTCTATCAAGGCGTGGACTTCCACTATCGCTACCTGAAGGCGGTCACATTCAAATAAGAGGGCGCGACGCGGAAGCAACACTCCGCCAGACGACAGCGATGAGCAAACTGATAGGAGAGAAGAACGATTACAGCGAGGAACCAAAGCCAGCATGGAGTTGCCGCGATTCACCACTGTTCCTGCCGGCACTATGTCCCGATCACCACACCGCCGTCCACAGAAAGCACGGTTCCGTGAATAAAGCTTGCCTGATCGGACGCGAGCCACGCATAAGCATGGGCAACATCTTCGGGGGTTCCCATGCGGCCTATCGGAGTGTGCGCCACCATCGACTCCAGTACCTTCTCCGGCATCGCCTTCACCATGGCGGTTGCAATGAAGCCAGGAGCGACGGCATTCACGCGGATATTGTATTTCCCCAGTTCGCGCGCCCAGGTGCGAGTCATGCCAATCACTCCCGCCTTGGAGGCTACGTAGTTGGTCTGTCCAAAATTTCCCAGCAGGCCGACCACCGAGGCAGCACACAGAATCACTCCGCCACCGCCCTTGATCATGTGCGGAACCACCGCGCGCGTGCACAGGAAGACGCCTTTCAAGTTGACGCCGATTACCGAATCCCACATGTCGTCGGTCATTATGGATTTTGGACCGTTACCATTCCACTTCACCAACTGAGCATCGCGAACAATGCCGGCATTATTTATGAGGATGTCGATTCGGCCCCAGCGCTCAACCACCTCAGCAGCCGCGGCCTCGACCGATCCTGCATTGGTTACGTCGACCGCCTGAAAATGTCCCTCGCCTCCAGCCCACTGAATTGCCGACTCAAGCTGGCTTGCGGCCTTATCCGAGACGTCCCAGGCAGCAATGCGCGCGCCATCTTCCGCGAACCGCGTCGCCGTAGCGCGGCCGATTCCGGCGCCTGCGCCGGTGATGACGACGACTTTCCCGCGCGAGCCTTTCTCCCTGGCCTTGCGGCGAGCTTCGTGGAAGGTGGTTGGATCGTGGATTTCATCTTCGATGGACTGCGGACCATGGAGAGCGGATGTGGCTTCGAGCGCGGGCGCAGGGGTTTCGACGGCGGAGTCTTTCTCAGAGAGGGGCATCTATGCACCTGTTGGTTGGATTATTTCCGGCCAAGCGCAGTTGTCGGAAGGGATTCACCTTGATGAACCTGTATTTGTGGGCGACGCTACAGAGAGTAGTCTCTTCGCCGCAGTGCGTCAAGCTTTGCGGCGACGCGCGGCCTGCCGTGCCTTCTTCTTTTTGGGCTTGCCGCGGGTTAGCGCCGCCTCCAGTTCCTCGATGCGTTTCTTCAGATCGACCACGTCGTCCCCACCGGCGCTTTGCGGATTGTTTTTCGCCATGGCCGCGCGCGCTCACGGTCCATCGCCGACGGTGCAGGAGCGAAAGGCGGCGCAACTGCCCCATTCGGCGGTTGCGGCCAACGGCCCGCCATCATCTCGAATGGGCTTGCCGGTGAAGGCATGGCGCGATAAGCATTCTGGTAAATGTCCATCATGAACTTCATGTAGCGCAACGCGTTGTCCTGCGTCGCCTTGCCGGACGCAACGATCATCTGCCGCAAGATGTCGAGGGGGAAGACCGAGCCTGGTGTTTTGGCATCCTCCATCACGATCTGCGCCAGGATCAGCCGGGTCAGGTCTTCGCCGGTGGCGGCATCGACCACCCGCACCTCATGGCCGTCCCGTACCAACTGCGCGACCTGGTCCAGGTTGATGTATTGGCTGGTTAAGGTGTTGTAAAGCCTGCGGTTCTCGTATTTCTTGATGATCGTTACGGGAGGCGTTTTATTTTTCATTTTGTTCTTTACAAGCATGCCAGGAACGGCCATAATACCTTATGTTGCATTGCAGCATAAAACGCAGCAAGCAACGTAACAATCGTTATCAAAAGGAGCAGATCATGCCGAATACCTCCAAGTCAAGCAAGAAGCAAGCGCCGGTGAATGGCGCCGCCGCTGTAACCGAATTCGTGGACGCTTTTACTCCTCTTTACCTCAACAGTGTCGAGCGCATGGCCGAGTTGCAGAAGAAGTCTCTGGACGTAGCTGCCGAGCAGACCACGGAGTGGATGAATGCCTGGAAGAAGGCTTTCAGCCTGTTTCCCGTGAATCCGCCGACAGCCATTTTCGATATCGCCGGGCAGGCTGTGCAGACCTACGTTGAAACCCACAAGAGCGCGATCGACCAGGCGGTTGAGCAGAGCCACGCCGTAGTGAAGATCAGCCAGGAACGGGCCTCGGCCTATTCCAAGATTGCCGGGGAAGCCAATTCTGCATTCCGGTCCTCGGTCGAGCGGTCGGTGGAAGCCCAGAAGAAGGTCCTGGAATTCGCCGCGCAGCAGAACAAGACGATCTGTGAGACCGCCAAGAAGCAACTCGCTCCGGTCGGCGGACCTGCCACCGCTGTCGTAGACACATTTCAGCGCGGAGCTGACACCCTGATCGAAGCGCAGAAGTCGTTTCTGGACGCGACGACGAAGTCGTTCGCGGCCGTAGCCAATGGCTAGTCCCATGTCGAGCACAGGTGAGGCAGTCGCGGAGGACCACCCTCTAGCGTAAAGCAGCTTGCTGGAGGCTATCCTCGTGGCTGTCTCAAGGTGTATTGTCGTGTTGAAAAGGAGCCAAAATGGCTGATGAGGCAAATGGCGCCAAGAAGTTCGATCCCATGGAGCCCTGGCGGGGTGTGCGCGACGTTTATCTGGACGCCTGGGCCAAGACTATGGTGGATATGGTCAACACTGAGGCTTATGCTCAAGCATCGGGCGCCATGCTCGACAGCTATCTGACGGTTTCCACTCCCTTCCGCGAGGCCGTGGAAAAGGCCATGCTGAAGACGCTGGAACAACTGGCCATGCCGTCCCGTGCGGACGTAGTCTCGATTGCCGAGCGCATGACCAACATCGAGATGCGGCTGGACGACCTCGATGCCAAGCTCGATGTGATCCGCAACCTGGTGGCGGCCAGCGCGCCCGCCATGCCTACCCATTCCGCGCGCACTGAGCCCAGGCAGGCGCCGCAGGCGGCCCGGAAATCCAGCCCGAAGAAGCCGGCGAAGAGGGGGAAGAAGTAGATGGCAGAGACTCCGGTGCTCACCGATCCAGTTACCGATGTCGTCGATCAGCTCAAGCGACTCACCAAAGTCATGACCACCAAGGCGGCGATCGCGCAGACTCCAAAAGAGCTGATCTGGACCCTCAACAAGGCAAAGCTTTACCGCTACGTTCCGGTCGTCCCCAAAGAGAAACGTTATCCCGTGCCCCTGCTGCTGGTGTTCGCTCTCATGAACCGGCCTTATATTCTCGATCTGCGGCCCGGGCACAGCTTCGTCGAATACATGGTCAACCAGGGCTACGATCTTTATCTGCTCGATTGGGGGGCGCCCGGTCCGGAAGACAAGAACCTGAAGTTCGACGACTACACCCTCGATTACATGCCGCGGGCGATCCGCAAGATGAAAGCCGTCTCGGGCAGCGAAGAGTTCAGCCTGCTGGGCTGGTGTATCGGAGCCATCCTTACCACGATCTATGCCGCCTTGCGCGGTGACGAAGGCCTGCGCAACCTGATTCTCCTGACGGCTCCGTTGGACTTCTCGAACAAGAAAGATCTGACCTTCGCGCGCTGGACGGACGAGCGCTTTTTCGACGTCGACAAGGTGCTGGCCACCTTCGGTAACATGCCGGGAGAGATGATCGACTACGGCGCCAAGGCCCTGAAGCCGGTCGAGAACTACATCGGCAATTACGTCAAGCTCTGGGACAACCTGGACGATCCACGAGTGGTCGATGCGTGGCACGCCATGAATACCTGGGTGACGGACAACGTTCCGCTGGCGGGCGGCGCCTTCCGGCAACTGATCGTCGATCTATATCGCAATGACCGCTTAATGCGAGGCGAGCTCATGATCCGCGGAGAGCGGGTGGACGTCGGCAAAATCAAGGCAAACCTGCTGACAGTGATCGCCGAGGCAGACCACATCACTCCGGGCTGTCAGGCGGAGTCGATCAACTCCAGGGTCAGTAGCAAGGATAAGGAACTGTTCCGGATTTCCGGTGGCCACATCGGCATCATGGCGGGCAGCGGCGCCGCCAAACATACCTGGCCCCACATCAACGGTTGGCTCGCTCCTCGCTCGAAGTAATGCTTTGAGGGCGGACGGTATGACGCTTCAGCCACGTCAAATCGCCAACGCCTGCGCATCCTAAAATACCCTGCAAAAACAAGGCCCTCGCGGACTCAAGTCCGTGAGGGCCACAGCAAGCGGCAGCAACGATACAGACGCGGACCTGAGGGTCCGCAGTCAGCGTAAACCTCTACACCCTACATGTGATATCCGCCGTTCACGTTTAATTCCTGCCCAGTGATGTAATCCCCATCGGCGGCAAGGAAGGCGGCAGCCTTGGCGATTTCCTCTGGCGAGGCGAAACGTCCCAGGGGAATCTTCGCCTTGATCTGCGCGGAAATCTCTTCCGGAATGGCATCCACCATTTCGGTCGAAGTAAATCCAGGCGCGATCGCGTTGGCGGTAATGTTGAATCTGGCCATTTCCAGGGCGAGAGCTTTCGTGAAGGCAATGATACCGCCCTTGCTGGCCGCGTAATTGGCCTGGCCAAATGCGCCCATTTGCCCGACAACCGAGCTGATATTAATAATGCGTCCAAATCTCTGATTGATCATGGCCGGGACGGCCGCGCTGGTGCAATAAAATGTGCCGTTCAAGTTGACATTGATCACTGCAGCCCAATCCTCGTCGGTCATTTTGCGCATGCTTCGATCCCGCGTAATACCTGCGTTGTTCACCAGGATGTCGAGACGCTGCCATTTCTCAAGCACCTCTTTGACGATGCGTCCTGCCTCGCCTTTCTTAGCTACATCACCCTGGACAAGAATGCACTCGACGCCCAACTCGCGGATCTCTTCGGAAGCGCTTTCGGCCTGTTTGGCATCCGCCCGGAAGTTCAGGGCTACGTGTGCGCCACGGCGCGCGAGTTCAAGCGCGATTGCGCGTCCAATGCCGCGTCCGGCACCGGTCACCAGGGCAACCTTACCGGCGAGCGAAGTCGCTTGATTATTTCCACTTCCATCTGCAACGTTTGCCATCTCGACACTCCTGTCTTCAGAATTGCAGCTCACAACTTCGGGATCGATCCGCATAACCACGTAGCCGCCAACCGCACCGGCGCCAAAGCCCGGCGCAAAGATCCTCATGGGACGGTCAATCCTCCCTTCCCGTACGGCGTCATGGACGGCCATGAGAATACTGGCGGAAGAAGTATTGCCAACCCGTTCGATGTTGAAGAAGATCCGGTCCCCAGGTATTCCGGCCGCCTCGGCCAAGGTGAGCACCATGTTCTTATTGGCCTGGTGCGGAACGACCAGATCGATTGCGTCGATGATCGACCCGCCGCCGTTGGGGTTCGGAAGAGTAGCCAGCTCTCCCATCATCTGCTTCAGATAGCGAGTTACCAGCGCCTTCACCTCCGGCCCGTACACGGTAATGTTGTTGTCGAACTCAGGGTTGGGCCAGATGATGGAGTTCACCTCCGACCATGGCCCGCTGGCATAAGTTTGGAAATATTCGATATCGGAAGGAGTTCCTTCCTGCGCGGGCGCCACAATCACGGCCGCCGCGCCATCGCCGAAGATCATGCGGGAGGTGCGGACCGTTCCGATTTTGTCGGAGAACTTCTCCGCGCAAACCAGCAGCACGGGCCGCTCGATCTCCTGCAGCAGGCGTACCGCTTCGGCAAGGCCATAGGGCATGCCCGCGCAGGCGGCGACGATGTCGCAGGAAGCATGCGTCTGCATGAGGCCCAGCTCACCGGAAAGCCAGGTAGCGATCGATGGAATGAGTTTAGTGCTTGTACAAGTGCAAAATAGTACAGCGCCAATCTCAGCCGGCCGCCGACCGGACTTTGCCAGGGCCTTTTTGGCCGCAAGCAGCGCCATGTCCTCAAGCGGCAGTTGCGTGTACCGGCGCTGCTCAATGCCGGTTTTCTCGCTGATTTCTGCGGCACTCATCCGCGACCAGCAGTAGGCGTGGTTGCGGATGAGGTCTGCGTTGCTGCAGGTCACCTCGCCTTCATAGACAGCAATAGCCTCGAATCGGGGAAGAATCGCAAATCGCTTGCTTACCTCGACGGGCGGATACGGATTGATCGGCTGACTCAACGCCAGAGTTTCAGGGCGGATCATCCGATTCGGACGAACCCGCGGTCCCCAGTCTTCGTCCCGCTTTACTCGCTGGATGAAACGGAGCACGTCTTCGTTGCGGGGATGGAATGCAACCACAAAATCGTCGTCCTTCAGCTTCCCGATTTCTGTCTGCACGCTGGTGGATGGGTCCCAAGCGTACTGGTTGTGAAGGATCATGCACTGCCGCATCAATGCCTCCAGTTCGGGCACAGGATGCAGGCAGTCCATCACGTCGTCGAACCCATAGCGCAGGTAATCGGGGTCATAAGCCAGCAGCTGGCGGGTGCGATTCGCAGGATCGGCCAGCGCCTCCGAAACCGTCGGACGGATGGGACGAAGTTCGCCACCGGCACTGAGCTTGTTGCGAAAAACATTCAGCAGAATGCTGAAACTTCTGTCTTCCATCTCTTCGTCCCACGACGGGGGCAAAGCCCGGTAACCAGCTTCGATCGCGGTGGTGATTGCGGAGTCATCGCGTGGTTTGTACACGGGAAGAAAGATATCGTCGCGCTCGCGCGGCAGATCTCTCCACCGGGTAGGGCGTTTCTCATACATGGTCAGGGTGTAGCGATTCACCCAGAAACGGTTCAACACCAGGTCGCGGCAAAGTTCATAACGGCTCTTGTATTCGCCTGCCTCCACACGCGAGGCAATCTCGCCGTCTGTCGGAGCTTTTTCCCCAAAGTCCCTCCGTATAACTGCGGCAAACTGCTTAAGGGTCTTAAATACCGAGAAGTCCAACTCTGGGAAAAAGTTGGCCGGGAACACGATGCGCCCATGGGCGTTGATCACGAATGGCTTCAGCAACATTAGACGTTCTTCCTGGAGCTCGGTATCGCCGAGTATCCGGCTACCAAGTCATTCCCACAAGTTTTGGCCAGTTGATACCCACGCGAGCTTCACAACCCGACTGGCGTCCGCGTTCGAACGAAGTTGATCGGGCTTTCTCGCGTCCCACTGTCGAAAGAGTACGGCCTGTCATGAACGAGACTCTGTGACAAGAATGAGTGTAAGCGGTGACGAGAATCACAGACCCGGTGCACGGCGCATGAAAACATTCTGCTAGTTAGTGCGGAGTTTGTCCATTCGCAGGCGAACAGGCAACGAAAGATTGTGAGCACCGAAGGTCTTTGCGAGTTCATCCAATTAGCGAGGTAGGTTCGTGAAACACGATACTCATTACGGCCGGCGCCTGGTGGCTTCCGGTCTTTCCGGATTGCGGAGCAGTCAAGCTCACCTGGATGAGCAGCAATTCTCGGAGGCGTTAACCCAATCCGCTCTCGCCTCGGTGGGAGTCGCCGCTCTCGGGGCCTGTGCAGGCCTCCTGCGCTATTGCTTCAGCGAGCGCCGGAAAGGACTTGCAAGAACTGCTGCCTACGGAGTAGCGGGTGGCGCTATCGGCTTTTGCGCGGCTTTCACATGGAAGACCCGCCAAGCTTCCGCCACCATGGCCCGCTCGGCCCTTAAGAACATGCGTGGAGTTCGCGACGAGCATTGGCTCATGAGACATCCGATTAACTACGGATGAAACTCCGGGCCGTTTGAGACGGTCCGCTTCGCCCGAACAGAAATTCAAGCAACCGTTATTCGAAATCTGCAAGGATCTGATTCGCCGCTACCGCCTCGCCCGGAGATACCTTCACGGATTTGATCTTCCCCGCGATGGGCGCCGTCACCCTGGTTTCCATCTTCATCGCTTCCAGAACAATCAGCAGATCGTCGATCTCCAACTGCTGTCCAACGGACACCGGCACCTGCACAACGATTCCGGCCAGTGGGCTTCGGCATAATCGGGCTTCATGATTGTCGGGGTCCAGAGCGGTCCCCGGTTTTGGTGGAGTACGCAATACCGTCGACTGAATGGTGGCTGACGCGGGCGTGGGCCGGTTATCCTGCACCTGCTGGGGATAATCCTCTTCTGCGACCTCAACCTCGACTTCATACGTTTGCCCGTCAATCGAGATCTGAAGTTTCATTGTCTGCTCCGCCCGGATTGCGTGACTTCATCTCCAGCTGTCATCGTGAACTTCCTCTCTGGACCAGATTATGCGACGTTTGCACCAGGCCTCGGCCCAGCCGGGTCCAGCTGGTCACTGCATCGGGCGTCAGCATTCTCGCGGAGCGAATCCGCACCTTCTTACCGAGAAATTCTGTGACCGCCGCAGCAATGACCGCCAGAGTTTCAGGGGGCACCTCGCGAGGCGGCTTCGATCTGGAATCCATTTTGTGAGCTCCCAATTTTCTTAAAGAGGAATCAGCCCATGCTTCTTTGCCGGACGAAGTTCCCGTTTGGTGTGCAGAGCTTCCAGAGCCTGAGCCAGGTACCGCCTGGTCTGGGATGGCTCGATCACATCGTCCACCAGCCGCCTTCCAGCCGACACATAGGGATTCGCAAACGTGCTGCGATACAGTTCGATCAGCTCATTCCGTTTCTGTATTTTGTCCTCTGCGGTATCGATTTCACGACGGAACACGATCTCCGCAGCCCCTTCGGCGCCCATGACGGCGATTTCCGCCGTAGGCCACGCCACCACCCGGTCCGCACCCAGGTCCTTGCAGCACATGCCGATATAGGCTCCGCCGTACGCCTTACGTATCACCACCGTAATCTTCGGCACCGTCGCCGCGGAGTAGGCGAACAGAATCTTGGCTCCGTGGCGAATGATGCCGCCGTACTCCTGGTCCACCCCGGGCAAGAACCCAGGCACATCGACAAAAGTGAGCAACGGGATGTTGAACGCATTGCAGAATCGAATGAAGCGGGCCAGTTTGTCGGAGGCGTCGATATCCAGCGCACCGGCAAGTACGCAAGGCTGATTGGCAAGGATTCCGACCGTCCGCCCCTGGACACGTCCGAAGCCGATCACCGCGTTCGCCGCGAAGCCAGGTTGAATCTCGAAGAAGTCCTCGTGGTCCAACAAGCGCCGCAGTACGTTCCGGATGTCGTAGGCAACCTTTGATTCAGTGGGCACTATTTCATTGAGCACAGGATCGTCCAGCAGTTCGTGGTCGTATGCGAGACGTGGCGGATCTTCGAGATTGTTCGAGGGAAGAAAACTCAGCAGACGGCGGGCGAGGGCAAGCGCTCCATCATCATCTTCGGCGATGAGATGCACTACGCCGGAGCGGTTCATCTGAGCCGCCGGCCCGCCTAACTGGTCGGCGGTGACAGTCTCGCCCGTTACCTGCTTGATGACCTGGGGACCGGTAATGAACATCTGGGCGCGTTTGGTCTGGATGATGAAGTCGGTAAGCGCGGGACTATACGCCGCGCCGCCGGCACACGGTCCACAAATGATGGAAATCTGCGGCACAGCTCCGGAGAGCATGGTGTTGTTGTAGAACACGCTGGCATAACCGGCCAGGCTGTCGATGCCCTCCTGCACCCGCGCGCCGCCGGAATCATTGATGAAGACAAACGGGCTGCCTGTCTTCATGGAGAGCTTCATCATGTCGGTGATTTTGGCGCAGTGAACTTCCCCGGCTGCGCCGCCCGCCACCGTGAAATCCTGCGAGGCGAGGTGAACCAGGCGGCCATCGATAGTCGCGCATCCTGTCACCACACCGTCGGCAGGTAGTTCCTTGTCGGCCATGCCAAAGTAGGTGGCGCGGTGCTTTGCGAACAGGCCAATCTCCTGGAAGCTGTCGGGGTCGACAAGTCTGTCGATGCGCTCCCGCGCAGTAAGCTTGCCGCCCTCGTGCTGCTTGAGGATGCGTTGCTTCCCGCCGCCCTCCTTGAGCTTCGCCCGCTTCTCGCGAAGTTCAGCAGTTCGCTCTTCCATGGTCGCGCTCGCCGGTTTGAGTGTTGGTGCCGCCATCTTGAACCTCCTGGGCCCGGGTTGAAGGACTGAGATCCCGCCGGTCTGAAACTGTGCTTAGTGCCCCGGCGTCACGGTAACTTCGTGCTCCTTGCTGCCAACCTTAATAACGTAGGTGCGGGACGGTCTTGCCTCCGCATCGGTGGACGCGACCTTTGCGGGCTCTGGCGCCAGGCCGCGGCTGGTCTTGCCCGCCGCCTTGTCAGCATCTCTCGGCGCCGCCGTCCTGGTCTGGAAAAACTGCGCCGCCGTCTTGGGGAAGATCGCGTAGGTCAGAGCATCCTCATCGCTGCCGTTACTTCCGTGTGCCACCGCCTCGGTGCACTGCCGCTCCCACGATGCTGGGAGCAAGTCGGCCGGACGGCAGCTTATGGCCGACTTATTAGCGCGTCCGACTGCGCGGGCGATAACCTCCGGATTCGTCCTGCCCAATGCCGTTCCGTAGTAGCCCAGCATCAGGTCGGCGAACTCACTGGTCATTACCCGATACTTGCCTTGCAAGACATTAAACATGGCCTGCGTGCCGAGGATCTCACTGGCCGGGATAGCTAGTGCCGGATATCCGGCGTCACGCTGTACGTTCTGGATTTCCTCCAATACATTGTCGAGCAACTCGGGCCTGCCTTGTCCCTTTAGCTGATATTCCATGTTAAGCACGAGCGCCGCCGGTATCTGGTGCTGGAAAATCTCGGTCTCTACCCCGATGGGCTGGTTGAGAAACTCGCCGTAACGCGGACGCACCTCGGCAATGTGTCGCTTGATGCGCTGCAGCCGCTGCATATCCAGGCGCGTCTCGCAGGCTGTCCCCTCCAGCATCGCGGCGAAGCTCTCCGTCGGATTGTGTCCCCGGCCGAAGGCCAGGGAGCTGATCGCGGTATCGACTATGTCGCATCCGGCCTCAATTGCCTTCATCAGCGAAACCATCGTCACCCCTGTCGTCGAATGGGTGTGAACACTGACCAGGGTGTCGCTTCCACATTTCTCCTTGATCCCCTTGACCAGATCGTAGGCCGCCTGCGGCTTCAGCAGGCCGTCCACATCCTGTATGCAGATGGAGTCGCAACCCAGATCCTTCATCTGCTGCGCGATCTCTATCCACACAGCCGTCGTGTACACCGGACTCGGGGCGTAGCAGATTGCACCCTGCGCGTGCCGGCCGGCCTGCTTCACCGCCGCAACGCAGGCCTTCAGGTTCCGAACGTCATTCATGGCGTCATATACACGGAACACGTCGATCCCATTCAGCGCGGCCTTCTCGACGAAGCTGCTGACGATGGAATCATCGAAGTTCCGATCCGCAACCAGGTTCTGTCCCCGCAACAGCATTTGCAGCCGGGAGTTGGGAAGCAGCTTGCGATAAGTGCGTAACCTCTCCCACGGATCTTCATTGAGAAAACGCAGGCTGGAATGAAACGACGTCCCGCCCCAACACTCGACCGACCAGTAGCCCGCCTTGTCCAGGTCGTCGCAGACTGGGACCAGATCTTCGAGGGCCATACTGGTTTCCAGAAGGCTCTGTTGTGCTTCCCTCAGCGCCAACTCGGTGACTTCGACGATGCGTGCCATGATTCGCTTTCCTTCCTGGATATCCCTTAGATTCTAGTCCGGTCGCTAACGAGTTTCCGCATCAACGGGTTTGCGTGAACGAAGCAGTTATAGAAACCTGGCGGCGCACCAGTTGTTCAGGAGTCGAACCCGACGCGCAACCCGGATGGTCACCATTGCCGGTATGGTCGGCTATCAGCAAACCGTTCACGACGCGATCGCTGTCGGGTGCCGTGCATTGAACTAATGGTGGCTCCTCTGGAGGCTGCGTCACCGTGAGCCTCGTCACACGCCACAGGTAGCTGATCACATAGACTTCGGCTCTGTCACTCTACGCAAATTAGGGCAATTATTTACTTGACTCGCCCACGGTTTTAGCTTATAGTTTTGCTTGTGAAAGACAAGACTATGAGCGAACCAAAGAGCCTGCAAGAAGCAGTCGTTTACTTCTCCGATCCAGACAACTGCATTAGCTACCTCGCCATTCGTCGCTGGCCCAACGGTGTGGTATGTCCTACCTGCGGCTCTGAGAGTGTGAGCGCGTTCAACGCAAAGCGCAAAACTTGGAAGTGCGCGAAGCATCACGCGAAGCGCGAATTCTCTGTCAAGGTGGGTAGTCTGTGTGAGGACTCGGCCATTAGCCTCGATAAATGGTTGACCGCTCTTTGGCTGATTACCAACTGCAAGAATGGCATTAGCAGTTGTGAACTTGCCCGCGATCTGGACGTTACCCAAAAGACCGCATGGTTCATACTGCATCGCATTCGTTTGGCTATGCAGGATGAAAACTTCGGCAAACTTGGTGGTCACGTCGAAGTAGACGAAACCTTCATAGGCGGCAAGGCTCGCAACATGCACGTGGACAAGAGAGAGCGACGCATCACTGGTACTGGCGGCAAAGACAAGACCATCGTGTTCGGCGCTTTGGAGCGTGGTGGACGGATTCGCACTGTGGTAATTGGCGACCGCAAACGCGGTACCCTTCAGTCCGCCGTCAAAGAGCACGTCGAAGCAGGTTCGGCTCTCTACTCCGATGCTCTCGCATCCTACGATGGATTGGCTCAGGAGTACGCCCACAAAGTTATCGACCACGCCGAGAAATACGTCGATGGGCAGGTTCACACTAACGGAATGGAAAACTTCTGGAGTCTGTTCAAACGCGGAGTCGCTGGAACCTATGTGAGTGTCGAACCATTTCATCTGTTTCGTTACCTTGATGAGCAAGTGTTCCGTTACCACAATCGTGCGACTAAAGATAATCCGCTGAACGATGCCGACCGCTTTGACAAAGCTGTTCGTAGCTTGTTTGGCAGGCGCCTGACCTTCGCTTCGTTAACTGGAAAGCTATGTGAAACGGAAGCATTCTAATCCTTACCGCCTGAAGCGCGGGAAGCGGGCGAAGTCTTAGCCCGCTTCTTTTTTGCCAGTTTGCGCTTTCGTTGATACTCCTTTTCTCGCTTGACAATCTCCTCATGTGGCACAGAAAAAACCTTGCGCACTACAGCGTCGAATTTTCCAGCCTCATTCATATCGCTTCCAAGAAAATCCCTGGTGATTGAGACCATTCCGGTTCTACCTTCGCGCAAATCGAGACTTTACGGAATACTTCAAAGAAGTTTTCTGGATCACTTCGGTGCTTGATATTGCGAGAAACAAAATAAGTACACAGATCGGCAAGTTGAATTCCTATAGAGTACTTGCTGTCGCCAAAGTACATGTCATCGTGGCTATGGCACAGAGTGTTATCGTTCCAGTTTGGCGGTCGCACGCGCTTGCGTAGCGCTGCGAATGTAGCCCGTAACCTGCGCTTCAAGTTAACGTCTGTGGTGTCGTCAAAGATGAACAAACAAAGCCCGTCAGTTTCACGGTCGCGCATGTGTTCTTCTACTGCTCGGGCACACATGCGAAAGGCGATATCGATGGCCTCACTGCTCCCGAAGGCGGTAGAGGATAGTGCTTTCCTGCTTACAGCGGAGTACACGAAAGGAAACTCATGAACGGCTACTACGTTAAGGAGGTTCCTTATCACTTCATAGCGGTGACCGTCCTCAATCCCCTCGAAGACTCCATGACCTCCATGTAACTCGGCTGCATGAAACTCCTCGAATTTTTCCAGCTTATCCTCCGGGATTAGCTGCTCAACAGCCAATCCGACGAACGCTTCAGTCACATGGAAATGGCTATCTGGAATGAGAAGTGCTCCAATAACAGCAAGGTCAGCCCCCTTCTCATCACGCGAGTCATCCAGATACGCTATGTGCATAAAAATCTTTCGGGGCAATCGCACGACCAAACTCCTTTTTCATGATTGGTCGGCATCTCATCGACGGTACGCCTATGGGCGAGTCATGTCAATAAATGCCCTAATTAGGGTCTCTGTGAATCTTGCATGCCACGTTAAGGCGGCGGTACCCGTCTGCGGCTGGACATCGTGGATAGTGCTGACGCAGTGGCTGACACAGGCGCATGGGGAGAATCCAGCAGAAGGCCTACGAGGCCTTGTCAGCCCTTCAGGGCCGTTCGCAGATGGGGGCAGCGGCCAACGAACCAGTCGCATCGCCGGTGCACTGATATTGGAAAGTAACGGACAAAAAGCGAGGAAATGAAACCGTGCAAGTGATTGAAAACTATGGTGGCCAGGGACGGAGTTGAACCGCCGACGCCGGCCTTTTCAGGGCCGCGCTCTACCAGCTGAGCTACCTGGCCACGTACGCGGAACGCGCGAGTGAAGGGTGCTGCGGTAGAAGAATTATAGCAACGCCGGACAGTTCCGACAAAGGCGAGCTGGCGGAGCGAGGCAGGCTCACTCCGCCCAATTTTTTTTCAGCGCGCCATGCGTCTTATCAACGGGCCGCTGCCAGGGTGAATTGCTCAGGCGGAACGACATCAACGCGGCGATTTTGCTGGAAGCACGGATCATCATCCTTCTGGCAGACGGGATACAGCTTGCCCCAACCGGTAGCGTAGCCGATCCGCGACTCGTCAATCCCGCGTTTCACAAGCTGCTCCTTGATCCATTGGGCGCGGCGATACGAAAGAACCAGGTTGTACACAATGTCGCCGCGAATGTCGGCATAGCCTTGGATCCACATGTGCGCATCGGGATGCTGTTGCAGCCATATGGCATTGGCGTCGAGCACCGATGGATCGATCACTTTGTTGTAGATGTTGAACGGGAAGTAGACTTCTTTTACGTTCTGGGCAAAATCGCCGGGAGCTTGTGCGGCGGCCTGCAGCGTGGGCCAGAGCATGACGCCTGCCAGCAAAGCGACAGAGACTGCCAGGGAACTGCGGCGCGGAATGCCTACCATTACGTCCTCCGTTAGAACGAGTTTTTTAAGGCTCAACACATAGTTGTACAGGCGCATAAGGATGGCCTCTAGCGGAGCATTTCTTCGCTTCCGAGCCAGCAGCCTACGACGTAACGCCCAGCATAAGCAAACCTCATTACAGGAAGATGAACGTATTCCGCAAATTGAGCATTTTGCAGGATCGCCCCAGTGACGCCAACGGCAACCCCCGGTTCGCGGAACTTTCATCTTGCGTTCACGAATCTGTAACCTGTGCTGCTTAGGATTTCCGGGAACGTACTTGGCATCAAGATACGCAGTTCCGGCAGTAAAAAACACGGCATTGTCATGGCATTACTTGTGTTCCAGATGGGTGAACTTGTGCCCCTAATTTTCCAGGAGACAATTTTCCAGGAGAGAAGATGAAAAGAGCATTGGCTTTAGCGCTGGTCCTAGCGACCGCGACCAGCGTTTTCGCACAAACCGAGTCCACCGCTGCCAAGCCAAAATCGACCCGGCATGCTTCGGGGGACATTCAGGAACTGAAGGATGCCATTGCGGCCCAGCAGCAGCAGATCCAACAGCTCCAACAACAGATCCAGAGCCGCGACACGGCCATCCAGCAACTTCAGCAGCAGGTCGGACAAGCGCAAGCGACGGCCACAGCGGCGCAGCAGGCTGCCGCTGCTGAGGCCGGCAAGCAAAGTCCCGAGAGCTCTGCCGAACTCACCAGCCTGCAACATGATGTTACCGACCTGAAAACCCTCACAGCCAATTCCGCTGAGTCGTTGCAGGACACCCAGAAGCGGGTCAGCAGTCTGGAGAGTCCCGTAGCGATACATTACAAGGGAATCACGATCACGCCCGGCGGGTTCCTGGCGGCAGAAACGGTGTGGCGGCCGCACGCAACCCTTGGCGACATTAACACGCAGCTGAACGGCATTCCATTCTCCGCGGCGGGACAAGCCCGGCAATCGGAGTTCTACGGTTCAGGACGCCAGTCCCGTCTGTCATTGCTGGCCCAGGGCAACTGGAGCGAAACCAAACTGACTGGATACTATGAGACGGACTTCCTGGCAGCAGGCGTGACCTCCAACAACAACCAGAGCAATAGCTATGTTCTGCGGCAGCGGCAGATCTGGGGGCAAGCGGCTTTCCAGAGTGGCTGGAGCATCACCGGCGGACAGATGTGGAGCCTGGTCACCGAGACCAAGGTGGGTCTGGACAACCGTACGGAAGCAACTCCGCTGACCATCGATCCGCAATACACTGTGGGTTTCAGCTGGGCGCGGCAGTTCGGCTTCCGGGTCACCAAGAACTACCACAACAAGGCCTGGTTAGGCTTCTCTGTTGAGAACTCCCAGGAAATCCTCACCGCCGCCGGAAATCCGACCAACTTCCTGCTGGGCGGTCCGGGCAATGCCGGCGGTCTGTATAACCCCACCGCTAACTACTCCTCCAACGTGTCTCCGGACTTCGTGGTTAAAGCCGCGTTCCAGCCGGGATTCGGCCACTATGAGATTTTCGCCGTGGCCAGTCCCTTCCGCGACCGTATCTACCCCAACGCGACGGCCGCGACGCCCTCTGCGGTGGGCGCGTTTAACAACAACACTCTCGGCGGAGGCTTCGGCGCCAATGCTCGCTGGCTGATGGCGCAGAAGCATGTCGAGTTTGGCCTGCACTACCTCGGCGGAAATGGCATTGGCCGCTACGGGACTTCGGGCCTTCCCGACATGACGGTCTACGGCGACGGCTACCTGCACCTGGTGCGCTCGTACCAGGGGTTGGCTTCCTTGGAATACCATTCTCCAAAGTGGGACTTGTATACCAATGCCGGCGCAGAATATGCGGGACGTCAGGCCTCACTCTATAAAGGCAAGCCCGTCGGTTATGGGTCGCCCCTGTTCAACGACGCCGGATGCGGCACTGAAACACTGCCCACTGCCGCTAATGGATATGGACCGGGCGGATTGTCCACTTGCTCAGGCAATACCCGCGCCATTATTGAAGGGACAGCGGGATTCTGGTACAAGCCCTACAACGGACCCAAGGGCCGGCTGCAGATGGGTGCACAATATTCGTACCTCACGCGTGATGCATGGTCGGGTCTGGGTGGCCAGCCTGAAGCCATCGAAAACATGATCTTCACCTCCTTCCGGTACTACCTGCCGTAACTGTGACCGGGGTGGCTGGCGCTGGGGCCAGCTACCCCATTTTTTTCATCCCAAACGATCCAGCACCAACTTCGCGGCGGCGATGTCCTCCACCGCCAGTCCAAGCGACTTGCAAGCCACGATCTCCCCTTTCGGTTTTGGCATTATGCCCGCCAGCAGTTCGCCGAGTTCGGCGTAGATCGTCGCTCCCGCCAGCAGGATGTCGCCTGACTCTCGCAGCGCGGCTTCTGCGCGAGTCGACGATCACCGCGCCTCGCATAACGTCGCTGTCGACTTCACGCCTTGTCGGGCCAACCGCTCCGACGGCAAGCACGAGCGCGCCCGGTTGTATCCACTCCCCCCGAAGTACCGGCTCTGAGGCATGAGTTACCGTCACGACTACATCCGCGTGGCGAGCGGCATCTTCGGCCGAGGTTGCGGTCGCGCCGATCTCGGCGGCGCACTGGCGCGCGTGTTCAGCAGTGGGACTCCACACACGAATCTCGTCGAACGGACGCACCAGGCGCAACGCCTGGGCATGGGCGCGCGCCTGCACGCCGCTGCCAAAGATCGCCAGTCGCCGCGCACCGGCAGACGCTAGAAGCTCCGTGGCTACCGCGGAGACGGCTGCAGTACGCATCTCGGTGATCAGCCGGCCATCCATCATCGCAATGGGTTCTCCGGTCTCGGCACGGAAGACGGCGATGAGCGCCAGGTGTGTCGGCAATCCGAACTGCGCATTTTCCGGATACAGCGTCACCAGTTTTGCGCCCATCACATCGTCGTAGACGACCGGCATCACGCCGAAGAATCCGCTGTGCTCCTCAACCGGGATCACCATTCGTACGGGCTGAGTGACCTTGCCGGTCGAGAAGTCAACCAACGCGCGCTCCATGGCGGGTATCAGGTCTTCCATGCGCAGAACCCGGCGAACCGCGGCCTCATCGAAGAAGGGAATTGCTTTACGGGACGGTGACGGTACGCTCAAGCATCTACCTCCGTGGGGCCTTTCATAATCTCATAGGAAATTTCCACGTCGTGTGATCTGGCAAAATGGAGGGGCATGCTTAAAGTGAAGAAGCTCTCTCCTAATGCTGTCCTGCCTACCGTTGCCCATCCCGGCGAAGACATCGGCTACGACCTTTACTCCTGTGAAGACCTGACCATCCCGGCCCGAGGTATGGCTGGAGTGCACACCGGCGTCGCCATCGAATTTGTTCCGGCGGCGGGCGGCATCATCAAGACCCGTTCCGGAATGGCCAAGCAGCGCCTGATGTGCAATGCGGGCGTAATCGACGCGGGCTACCGCGGCGAGATCATCGTGCTGATCGAGAACCTTGGGGACAAAGGCTACGCCATCCGAACGGGTGACAAGATTGCCCAACTGCTGGAACATCCTTTCCTCGCTGGGGAGGTCGCAGAGAGCGATCTGAGTGATGCTGCACGTGGCGCGAAGGGGTTCGGATCGAGCGGAATCTAGTCGCCGGACAGTAGTAGTTACTTTGTCAACATCTCCTTTCTTGCAGCCACGATTCAGCGGAAGGTGTCAACTTTTGGCGCGAAAATGGGATTTTTTTGTAACAATCATGTGCAGAAACCTGCAGCACTAATGAGAAACCAACTATCGGTTGACAGATACCTGCTGAAAACAAGACGGTTACACCTCTCGAGTTTGGTATTGCAATTGCATTCCGAAGGATAGGCTATAGCAGTAAGGGCCGTGCTGTTAGGAGGCTTCAAGTGCGGAAACTCGCTTTGCTTGGATTGTTTGTTTTGCTGGTCGCGATGACCAGCTTCGCCGCCACTACCGTCGTTACCTTCGACGACCTTGTCGGGGACGGGGTCGTTCCGGACGGTTACGGCGGCATCACTTGGGGTGGGCAATGGAACTACTACGGAGAAGTCCAGTCACCCTACACTGCTCATTCGGATCCGAACCGGGTCTACGACTTTGTCTCGGACGCGAAGCTCACGTTCGATACGCCCCAGGTGTTTCAGGGAGCGTGGTTCGCCGGATACGATTTTGCCACGGTAACGTTCCAGCTCTACGATGGCGCCACCCTGGTATGGACATCGGCGACGCTGGCACCCAGCGACGTGCCGACTTTCTTGGCATCAGGGTATTCGGGTACGGTTACCTCGTTCGACGTATTGTCGCCGTCCCCTGACTTTTTCATCATGGATGACGTGACCTATGGCAGTGGAGGCACTACTCCGGAGCCATCCTCGTTGCTGCTGTTGGGCAGCGGAATGCTTGGCGCCGTTGGCGTAATTCGTCGCAAGCTCAACGCATAGAGTAGGAAGCCTTTTGTCTCTTTAGGCCGGAGCCTCGCGCTTCGGCCTTATTTATTGCAGCCAACTCCTGGGGCGGTCAGCTGGGGATGACTTTCGCCCCGCCCTGCAAAACTCGGGCCTGGCTAAGGCCTCCTGTTGCGGTCCAGCCCGTCACTCCCTAGAATTCTTGGCGGGTATCAAAAGGAAGTGAACGTCCAATGAATCTGCAAGGAAACCGTCTCACATGGCTGGGACATGCCACCTTTCGCATTGAGACCAAAGAAGGTGTAACAGCGCTAGTCGATCCCTGGGTGATGGGAAATCCCATGTGTCCGGAGAACGAGAAGCAAGTCAAGAAGGCGGACATTCTGATCTGCACCCACGGCCATCAGGATCATATTGGCGATGCTGTGGCTATCGCGCGCCAGCATAATCCAACCGTGGTGGGCATTTATGAGCTCTGTGCCTGGATGGGCAAGAAGGGCGCCAAGCAGATCGCGCCGATGAACAAGGGCGGCACGCAGACGGTTGCCGGTATCAAGATCACGATGACGCACGCTGTCCATTCCTGCGGCATTCAGGAAGACGATGGCAGCATAGTGTATGGCGGCGAGGCCTGCGGCTACGTCCTCGAGCTGCCTGGCGGAGTCAAGCTCTACCACGCCGGCGATACCAACGTCTTTAGCGATATGCAGATCATTCGCGAACTATATGCACCTGAGATCGCAATGCTGCCCATCGGCGATCACTTCACCATGAGCCCTCGCGAGGCAGCCTACGCCTGCAAGTTGCTGCAACCGAGTACCGTGATCCCCATGCATTTCGGAACGTTTCCCATGCTTACAGGTCGCCCCAGCGATCTGGAGAAACTGCTGGGCACCGGTGGTCCGAAAGTGCTGGAGATGAAGCCCGGCCAGACGATTAGCTGAGAAACATAAGGCACAGTAACTTGCCGCCGGTTCTGTCTGGACGCAAGACTCGGAGCGGCTGGCCGTCAAACATGAGAGCGAAACTATGACTTCTTTCACCGATCAACGAGTTGAAAGCTATCTGTACGCGATGCTTCCCGCCCGCGACCCCGTCCTGACCGAGATGGAGCGCCAGGCCAAAGAGCGCGACATCCCCATCGTCGGTCCGGCCGTCGGGCGGTTGTTCTATCAGTACGCCCGGCTCATCAACGCGAAGACGGTCTTCGAGATGGGCTCGGCCATTGGCTACTCGACCATCTGGTGGGCGCGCGCCCTCGGCGAAGGCGGTAAGGTCCACTACACCGATGGCAGCCGCGCGAACGCCGACGAAGCCCAGCGCTACTTCGAGCAGGCTGGCGTCGCCGATCGCATCGAGGTCCACGTAGGCGATGCGCTGGAGGTGCTCTCCGAGCGTAAGGAGCAGTTTGATATCTTGTTCAACGATATCGACAAGCATGACTATCCACGCGCCTTTCGTATGGCTGCGGCACGCGTGCGCAGGGGCGGCCTCTTCATCTCCGACAACGCATTGTGGAGCGGCAAGGTCGCGTACGCGGCGGGAAACCCCGATTTGGCAGCGGGCGAGGCACCTGATCAGACGACCCGAGGTGTGGTCGAACTGAACCGCTTGCTCTATGAGTCTAAAGATTGGTTCACGACCATCGTTCCGCTGCGGGATGGAGTAGCGGTGGCGATGCGAGTGTAGCTCAACTGCTCCAGGGATTGATCAGCGGCACCGCGGTATCTTCAAAGTGCGCCGTATTGCGAGTCACCAGCGAGGCGTGATTGGCGAGTGCGACACCGGCGATCATCGTGTCCCGCAGATCCACGGGACGACCCTTCTTGTGCCGCAAGGCCATCAGATCAGCCGCTTCTTGCGCAGCGGCAAGGTCGAAGACGGCGATTCGATGTTCCAACTTGTCGAGCAAAACCTCAAACGCCTGTAACAACAGCATACGGCGTTTGCCAGCTGGCATGATCTCCAGCCCAAAGCGGATTTCCAGCACCGTGATGGATGTGGTCCAGATAGAGGTTCTGGGCTGCTCATCGAGCCACGCCACCAGTTGGCTGTCGGGCGACTGGCGCATCAGCACCGAAAGGACGTTTGTGTCCAGGATGATCATGCTTCGAATGTCGCGGGCTTGATTTTGTGTCCTCTTAGCTCAGAAATATCGGTAATCAGACCGGTCTCGGCAAATAAGGAGGAAATTTCGGAGCCCAGGCCTCCCGCTGGAACATCCTCTTGACTCGCCGCGTTCCGCAGAATTTCCCGGACTTCTTCCTCCATACTTCGGCCGTTCCGCCGGGCGCGGCGTTGCAGCCGCAGTTTTACCGCATTTTCCACATTGCGGACAACGAGTTGCGCCATTGGAAAGTCCTTTCACTAGCGATGATATCACGATATCATAACGGTACGCTCAGATCGACTTTACCGGCACGTACCTGAGGTCGTCCACCAAGCCAACTTCTTTCTGGAAGAATGGCTCGCCGTAGCGGACGCCGGCAAGCTGCCCGTAGAAGTGCGCCATCGACACGATGCGCTCACGAATCTCGGCATGGGCAGGGAAGTCGTCTTTGCCGGCTTCCTGATCGCTGTACTGTGTCTTGTAGGCGAAAAGCGATTCCAGCTTGGCTTCGAACTCGCCGGTGATATCAACGACAAAGGTAGGCCGCACATCGTAATACAGCGTGGCGTAGACGATCTTGAAGGGCCGATGTGGCGCGAGCGAGCGTAGGGCTTCGGTATCGTCGTGCGAAATATCGGCCGTAGCGTCGGTATGCCCGAGCTTGCGTAACCCAGCCAGGAAGCAGGCTTCATAGCCCAGGGTCGAACAGGTGTAGTGATCGGGATGGCGGCCTTTCCAGTAGGGAAGGATGACTACGCGCGGTCGCCGCTCACGAATGACGCGCGCGATCTTGATGCGGTTGGCGTACGTGTTTTCCACCCGCCCATCGGGAATGTCGAGTGCTTCGCGCCATGCCACTTGCAGGATGCGCGCGGCTTCCGCGGCTTCCTTTGCCCGCTCCTCGGCAGAGCCGCGTGTGCCCATCTCGCCCTGGGTGAGATCGAGTATGCCGGTCCGCGCACCCTTGCGCGCCATCTTCAGCAAGGTGCCGCCACAGGTCTGCTCCACGTCGTCGCGGTGAGCGGCGATGGCTAGAACATCAAGGGATTGGCTCATGCAGGCATGATAACGGATGCCTTATCTTGAAAGATTCAAAGGCTATGGTATACTGGTAGATATAGATGGTATACAGGTGGACTATGGCTCTTAACATCAAGAATGAAGAGACTTACAGCCTGGTCGAGGAGCTAAGCAGAATTACGGGCGAGAACATGACAGAAGCAGTCACGAAGGCCGTTCGGGAGCGGCTTGGACGCTTGCGGCGCCAGCGGGCGACGAGTGTGGCGGAACAATTGGTATCGATCGGAAAGGACTGCGCGGCCCACCTCAAGGAGCCATTTCGATCCCTCGACCATGCCGATCTCCTCTATGACGAGAAAGGCCTGCCCCGATGATTCTCGACACCTCTGCAATCATCGCGATCTTGCGCGATGAGCCTGAGGCCGCCCAGTTTGCGAAACTCATTGAAGAGACTATTCACCCACGAATTTCCGCGGTGAATTTTGTCGAAGTGGCTGCGGTCATTGACAGCAGCCGTGACCCGGTGGCGAGCCGCCGGTTCGATGACTTGCTTCGCGTCGGCGGCATCACTATCGAACCGGTGACGGAGGTCCAGGCAAAGATCGCACGGGAAGCCTACCGCGATTTTGGTAAAGGCTCCGGGCATCCGGCGAAACTGAATTTCGGGGATTGTTTTGCTTATGCGCTTGCGAAGTCGCTGAGCGAACCGCTTCTATTCAAAGGCGAAGACTTCACCCACACCGACCTGCCAGGCGCGCTGTAATGATTGTGTTTCGGGCGAGACTATTTCTTGCGCTCCACCAGAAAATGCGCTATCGCGCGCAGTGTCTCCGAGCGCCCGCCGAATTCATCCAGGGCGGCATTGGCGGCGGCTACCAGTTCGTCCGCCTTCTTGATGGAAGCGTCGATGCCGAAGAGCGACGGATACGTAGCCTTTTCGGTTGCGGTGTCTTTGCCGGCGGTTTTGCCTAACTGCTCCGAGGTTTGGGTGACGTCCAGGACGTCGTCCACGATTTGAAAAGCCAGCCCGATATTCTGGCCGAATTCGCGCAGCTTCAGCACCTGCCATTCGCTGGCTCCCGCGTACATTCCTCCCGTGACTACGCTGGCGGTGAGCAGCGCTCCGGTCTTGGAGCGGTGAATGTACTCCAGCGTCTGTGCGTCAGGATGTTGATGTTCGGCCTCCAGGTCCATCACCTGTCCGCCGATCATGCCATCGACGGTCCCGGTGGCGTGCGCAATCTCGGCAATGATGGCCACGCGTGCCACCGCAGGACACAGCAAGTTCGCCAGCACTTCATACGCAAACGTCTGCAAGCCATCGCCAGCAAGGATTGCGGTCGCCTCGCCGAAGGCCTTGTGGCAAGTCGGGCGTCCGCGCCTCAGATCGTCGTTGTCGAGCGCGGGAAGATCGTCGTGGATCAGCGAGTAAGTGTGCAGCATCTCCAGCGCTGCCCCGAGATCTTCCACACCAGTCGGTACGCAGCCGGCCACCATCTGTGCCGCTTCGATGCATAGAATGGGCCGGAGACGCTTGCCGCCGGCAAAAACGCTATGCCGCATCGCCTGGTGAATCGACGACGGATATTGCGTGGCAGGTGGGAGAAGGCGCTCCAGCGCCTGATCGGTGACGATACGTCCTTCTTCCAGGATATTTTTCAGCATGGAAAGGAAAGTATAACAATCATGGGAGGAAGCTTTTCACCGGCGCGGAGCGCGCAGAAAACGGAAAGAAAGTTAGAGTCGCACAGTTGCGGGATTGTGGCATCTAATTCGGCGTGCCGCGCAAGCTTACAAGTCGGGGCCGAAGAGCCGACAAGGTGGCCGATGGCGCCATCGCCCCCGAAGAGCTGCAGCAGGATTTTCCGCCAATTGCGCTGCCCATCCAGCCGCCTTATCCTCCGATGGAAGCAAAGTTGGTGGACGAGATTCCTGCCGGCGACAATTGGCAGTATGAGCCTAAATGGGATGGCTTCCGCTGCCTGGCATTTCGCAAGGGCGATAAGGTCTTGCTGCAGTCGAAGGCGGGTCAGCCGCTGGGCAGGTATTTTCCCGAGATCGTCGCAGCGCTGAAGCAGTTGCCCGCGAAGCAATTTGTTCTCGACGGCGAAATCGTCATCCTGCGGGACGGGACTCTTTCCTTTGACGATCTTCTGCTCCGCATTCATCCGGCAGCGAGCCGCATCCGCAAACTTTCCGCGGAAAGCCCTGCCACCTACTTACTCTTCGATTTGCTGGTAGATGAGCATGGCAAACGGTTGGTGGACATGCCGCTCGCCGAGCGCCGTGAACGCCTGGTACAGTTCGTCCACCATGCAGGCAAGAGCAAGATGGTGCGCCTGTCGCCTGCGGTTCGCGACCGTGAAACCGCCAAGCGCTGGATGACGGACTTGGCCGCCAGCGGCTTCGACGGAGTGGTAGCCAAACAGCTCGACTGCCCTTATGCCACCGGCCAGCGAACCGCCATGCGGAAGATCAAGCGCATTCGCACTGCAGATTGTGTTGTCGGCGGATTCCGCTACGCCAGCAAGGGCGGGGAAGTGGGGTCGCTGTTGTTGGGTCTGTACGACGCCGGTGGCCTGTTGAATCACGTTGGCTTCTCGTCCAGCTTCACCGCTCTGGAGCGCAAGAAGCTGAAGTCGATTCTGCGGCCACATATGGGCGGCGAAGGCTTCACCGGACATGCGCCCGGCGGCCCCAGCCGCTGGAGCACCGAGCGCAGCGGCGAATGGGAAGCTCTAAAACCGGAGCTGGTTTGCGAGGTGCGATACGACCATTTTTCTGGAGGACGCTTCCGCCACGGAACCAAGTTCCTGCGCTGGCGTCCTGAGAAACGGCCGCGAAGCTGCACCTACGAGCAGGTAGAAGTCGCCGCTAAAGGTGGACTCGGCCAGATCCTGACTGGTTGAAGAAGTGCGGGCGCCATCGGACGCCCGCTTACACTGCAGAAAACTAGGCCGCCACAGCATAGGTTCGGACCACGTACCGGTCGGCCGCCATCAGGATGCCGTGCAGATCATTGGCTGCGCAGCAATCGACCGCACCCGCCGCCAGGGCCTCCGACCACATCTCTTCGTCGGCGAGGCGGTGAATCGCGATGAACGAAGTTGCTGGAAATTCCTGGCATAGTTGTTGTAATTCGGGAAGGCTGATGAACTCCAGATCGACTAACGCAAGCGGAGCGCGGAAGCGCGCGATGTTCGAGCGAATCTCCGCAGCCGATTGCGCGACCGCGACATTGCGAAACTCATGGCGTAAGCGTCCAGCCAAACTCCCGCCGGATGCCTCGATGTGTTGAGCGAGAACTAGATTGATAGGTCGCATGGCGTGCTCCCTTCCTGGGGGGTGAAAGGATGCCAGGGTCAATCCAGAACGTGCTAGGACCTGACTGCTGGTGACTTAAACAATGGAGACTAAGTTGCGCGGTTTGCGGTTTCTACTTGCTGGAATCCCCAGCCAGTGATTCGAGCGGTTCCGGCTGAAGCTTACCGTTCCGCTTCAGCAGAATTTCAACTTTACCTTCAGCTTCCTCCAATTCCTTGCGACAGGAACCCGAGAGCTTCATGCCTTCGTCAAATAGTTGCAGAGCCTGATCGAGAGAGACGTCGCCCTTTTCAAGCTCGGCCACGATTTGTTCCAGCCGTTCCAGGCACTCCTCAAACTTGGGCAAACTCACTCTCCACTCAGAATTCTAATCCAGTTGACCAATGAGGGATCATGAAAATTCTGCGTATTTCTACGGCCGATCTCGATTGCCGGCAATCGGTGGAACGGAGCCCCGAAGTGCCGCCTCACCTAACGAACTGACAGAAATTCTCACACCGTCGCGCAGCGGGTGACGCCCTCACCTCCGAGCGCCTCCAGCACATCCACGGCACAGGAATACCGTCCGAACGGAGCGCTGATCTGCGCTCCCTGGACCATAGGCCGGACGGCTGCCAACATGTCACGCGCAATGGCCACGCCTTCGGCGCGCGCTGCTTCGGCCGTCGTTGCATTGGCCATGCGATCCAGGATCTCGTCCGGGATCGCGACCCGCAGCTCATTCTTCATGAATTCGGCATTGCGCGCGCTGGTGAGCGGCCAGATTCCCGCCACCACCGGGATGCGGCAGTGCTCGATCTTTCGCAGGAATTCTTCCAGCAGGCGCAGGTCGAATACCGGCTGCGTCACGGCCAGCTCGGCTCCGGCTTCCACCTTGTACTCGAAACGGCGAATCTCCTCGTCGATGTTGGGGCTGCCCGGATTCGCACCCACGGCGATCACAAACCGGGTCCCATTGCCGATCGGGTTGCCGCCAATATCCAGTCCTCGGTTGAGGTTGCGGACAATGTTCACCAGTCCGATCGCATCCACGTCGAACACGGCGGTCGCGTCGGGATAATCGCCCATCTTCGGAGGATCACCGGTAATGCAGATCAGGTTCCGAATGCCGACCGCACTCGCCCCCAGCAGGTCCGACTGAATACCCAGCACGTTTCGGTCGCGACAGGTGTAATGCAGAATCGGCTCGATGCCCACCTGCTGCGCCACCAGCAGACACAGCGCCTGGTTGCTCATGCGAGCCGAGGCCCGCGGGCTATCGGGGATGTTCACCCCATCCACGCCGACCGACTTCAGAAACCGGGCGCCTTCAATTTCCTTCGTCGCGTCCGTCCCCTTCGGCGGGACGATCTCCACCATGGTTACAAACTCGCCCTCGGCGATCTTGCGGCCAAGCTGTGAGCGCTCTTTCAGCGGGCGCCACCTCGACCGGATGGGCCTTGGGTGCCGCTACCGGCTTGTAGGGCGAGGTTCTTCCGCTCTGCACGCGCAGGGCTGACTTCATGCTGTGAATGTGCTCGGGAGTGGTGCCGCAGCATCCGCCTATAAGAGTCACGCCTACATTCGCGAACTTCTTGGCATAGCTCGCCATGTACTCCGGCGAGCAGAGATAGATATTGCGTCCCTCCACCGACCGGGGCATGCCCGCATTGGGTTGCGCCGACAGCGGGGCGGTCGTGACGGCCCTCACCCGTTCCAGGGCGTCCAGCATCGCCACAGGGCCCACACTGCAGTTGCACCCGATTACGTCAGCGCCCCATTCCTGAAGCTGCGGGCCATAGTGATCGGGGCTGGAGCCATCGAGGCAGTTGCCATCCTCGTCGATGGTGACTTGAGCCACGACCGGAAGGGAAGGATTGACTTCGCGCGCCGCCAGGATCGCCTGATGAATCTCCTCCAGGTAACCGAAGGTCTCGAGAATGATCAGGTCGACACCCTCTTCATTGAGGGCGGCAATCTGCTCGTGAAACGCGGCGCGGGCTTCCTGCAGCGAGATTTTGCCTAATGGCTCAATTCGAACACCCAGCGGCCCCACCGACCCGGCTACGAGCGCGTCGAAGCTCTTGGCAGCTTCCCGTGCCACTTTGGCTCCCTGACGGTTAATCTCCGCCAACTTATCGACACAACCATGTTTGGAAAGCCGAAACGAATTCCCTCCGAAGGTGTTTGTTTCAATGATATCGGCGCCGGCCTGGAGATACTCCTGGTGGATTCCCCGGATCAGATCGGGCTGCGAGACGTTGAGTTCGTCGTAACAGCGATTGATGAAGATCCCCTTGGAGTACAGCAGGGTGCCCATGGCGCCGTCGCAAAGCACAGCACCTTTTTGCAGTCGAGTGATCAGGTCGGTTGGCATTTTGTATTTAAAGGATGAATTCCTTGCCTCACCATTATCGCAAACGCTCAGGGTTGCTCGCCCGTCCGACCTGCCGAGAATGGCTGCGGAGCTTTGGTATAATCTTCCAGTCACTCAGCAAACCATCTGAAATCATGATGATATACGAGGTAAACGTTTGAAGCGGTTGGTATTCCTCGTCTTTTCCTTGCTTGCCATTTTGGGCATAGTCTCCTGTGGCGGTTCGAGCAACAGCAGCAACATCAACGCCCCGGGCCAAGTTAGTAATCTCAGCCACCGAGCCTTCGTCAGCAATAACTATTCCGGCAGAGTGCTGATCATCGATAGCCAGACCGACCAGGCCGCTTATACCCAGCAGCAGACAACAAATTCTGCCGGCCAGACGATAACCGTTACCGTTCCCACCGGCATCAATATCGGAGACCAGCTCACTTGGGAACTGCTCGCGCCTAACAGCCAGTCCACCGTGACGTTCGGCACGAATACCAATTCACTGTACGTCCTGGATAATTCGACCGAGGCTTTGGCTTCGACGATCGTTACCGCAGGTCAGGCCCCCATGGGGGTGTTTTCTCCCGACTCGTCCACGATCTATGTGCCGATTCGGAACCTGCCAGTCAACGGACAGCGAAATGGTGGGGTCCAAGCGTTTTCGATCTCTGCCGGAACCAACACCGCAAACTACCCCGTACCCTCAGTGACGAGTCTCGCAATCAGCACCAGCGGCCAATACCTTCTGGCCTTCTCGAACGATTCGGATAATGCCACGCTGGTCAATACGGCAGCGACTCCCGTGACCTACACCCCGATTTCGGGCCTCGCCCGGCCAGTGAATGCCTTCTTCACCAGCGACTCGACCGCGTATGTTCTTAGCTGCGGCCCGGAATGCGGTTCCACCGCCGGGCCACCTTCTGTGAGCCGGGTTGATATTCCGAGCGCGACGGTTACGGCCACGGTGCCGGTCGGGGGCGCTTCCGTGGGCTTGCTGAAGGGAAACAACCTCTATGTGGCGGGGAATCCCGGCCCTGCAGGAACCGTGGACATCGTGGATATCAGCACCATGACCCGCACCACGGCGAATTCGATTCCCATCAGCGATGGACAGCATACCAAGCTGGCTATCTCGACCAATAACAAGTTGTATATTGGCGCGAAGACCTGCTCGAACATCACTACCGGCTGCCTCTCGGTCGTGGATCTCACCACCAATACCGCTGACCCGCCGCTGCCGCCGAACGGGCCGATCACCGGACTTCTGGCCATCGCTAATCGCAACACCATGTACGTGATCCAGAATGGCTACCTCGCCATTTACGACACCACGACCAATACCTTACAGGCCACTCAGATCGTGTTTACCGGGGCGCTCTGGGACGTGATACAGATCCAACAATAGCGGCAGTCGCGAAGCGGAACTAATGATCATCCTGTCGCGGAATCGACAGGAAAAAAGCCGGGGACACGTGCCCCGGCTTTCTTGCACCGTAAAGAATCCAACGCAAGCTACGGGTTGATCTTGCGACGGATCGCGCCGATGGCTCCCAGCAAACCAGTCCCGAGGAGCATCAGGCTAGACGACTCGGGCGTCGTGGTGCCGCCTATGCTTACGCCCATCGAGAAGTCAGCGGGATAGCCGACGAAGTCGGAGGCGGCTTCGAAGTAAGTTGCGAAGTAGCTGCTGGTGAAAAATGAGTTGTCGTCGTTGCCGCAAGGCAACCCAATGCAGTTTGCCCCCGAGGTGGTCGAGATAAACGAGCGGCCACTTCCGTTACCAATCGGCGCGACCGTCAACCACCATGTGCCCGCACCCAAGTTTACGTTGGGCAGAGCCACTTCGATGGTGTACTCGTCGAGTCCGAATCCGCTGCGGTTCGTTGCGGTCTGGGTTGCGGCAAGTATCCCGCTGAATGCGCAGGAACCGCCGTTGCCTGCCGAGACGCCGCTGCAAATCGACACGAAGGCGGAAGAAGAGGCGAAATCCATGAGGTTGTTGGAGAAGGCATCGGTAAGCGTCCAGCCGCCGGTTGGCACGACGAAGTTGTCGTATACGTAGGCGTCTGAGATGCTGTCGTTGACTTCGTTAGCCAGACCGTTCACGCCATTGAAGTCGCCGTTGTACCACACAGTGGTGTCGGCATATAGCGGACAAGCTGCTACGGCCAGAAGCAGAAGCAATGTGAGTTTCTTCATTTTCGTCCTTTTTTCGAGAGTTTCCCCCCGAGCCGCCGAAGTGACGAACCGCTACTCGGGAGTCATGTTCAGAAAGAGCTGCGAGTTTCTCCCTTTATCAGACAGCCGTCAACCCCACTTGCGTGGCGGTACAAAGTAGTTATCTAGGCCATGACGGGCGCGAAGGAGGTATCGGCTGGCGTGATTTGTTGGCGCTGACTCTTACTGCGGGACGAGACGCAGATGGTGAGCCACGGCTTTCTCGGTGGCGTCCAATGAAAACGGCAACACAAAGGTTTGGCCGCGATAGTACGCCTGCCACTGATCGTTGAAGTGCTCGTCGAATATGTTGCCTGACTGTCCGTTCACGATGTCGAGCGTAGTCCCATCGAAGTTGGAGCAGTCCACAGTCAGCCGTTCCGACGGACCAAAGTGTTTGCCTACCTGTTTCACCGTCTCCCCATTTCCGGATAGCGGCTGGCTTCCGGTTCCGGCGTTACGTTTAAGGATGGGCACGTGGCTCCAGAACGGATGCTCGATGTCGACCTGGTGTACCCGTCCCCACTTCCACAGGCTCAGCGACCGGGGCGCATCCGGATCGGAGACGGCAGCCTCCACGGCGGCGGCCAGCAGATCGTCGAAGTTGTTGTAGCCCGGCGGCAACCAGCGCTCCGGCTGGTGCATGAGCACGTTTTCCAGCCATACCGGACTCATGAACCAGGCATACTTCTTCCATTCGTCGCCGAGCTTCGGCTGGAGCAACAACTTGTTCAATTCTTGCCGTGAATTGACCTCCACGGTTGGCGCGGCTGAATCCGTCTCCATCCCGCCTCGCCAATTGCGCATGAGATCGGCCGCCTCCTTCGCCCGCTTCGAGGCCTTTGGCGAGTGGTCTACGGCATAAACAAAGCGCTCGGCACAGTAGCGGTCGAAATCGGAGACGATGTCCGTCTGGATGTTCAGCATGTCGGCCGGAGTGAACTTCTTGCCGGGAACGCTCAACAGCTTGTAGATTCGCTCCGTCCGATACGGGGAACCCCACTCGATGCTCAGCATATAGGGGTAGCCATCGGGAGTAATCCGGCCGTTCGCGGTGGCGATCATGCCCGACGGAGGATCGTACACGCTGGGCAGCTTGTCATAAGGCACGTAGCCGGTCCACTCATGCGCGTCGTCTTCCCCCGGAACTGGCAACGAGCCATCCCCCGCCGCTCGAATCGGAATGAATCCCGTCGCCTGATAGCCGATGTGCCCCTCGGTATCGGCGTAGACGACGTTCTGTCCGGGCCCGCCAAACTGCGCGAAGGCCGCCCGGAACTCCTGCCAGTTGGACGCGGAATTCAATGCGAAAAACGGACTGCGTCCCGCTAGTGGATCGTAGATGACCCACTTCAGCGCGAGCTTTCGCGTCTGGCCGGGAATGTTGCCGGTGATGATGGGACCGTGGCGGGTGGTCTCGACATCGAGATTCACTTCCGGCTTTCCCTTCACGCGGATCACTTCCTTGCGATGCTCGGGCTGCACCCAGCCTTGCGGCGTCAGATATTCGCCCTTGTCGTTGAACTTCTCGACATAGACATCTTCGACATTCGGTCCAAGATTGGTGAAGCCCCACGTGATATGGCGGTTGTGGCCGACGATCACGTAAGGCACGCCCGGCAGGGTAACGCCCGCAACATCGTAGTCGCCGGCCATCAGATGCGCTTCATACCAGGTGTTGGGAATCTGCAGGTCGAGGTGCATATCGTTCGACAGCAGTGGCTTTCCCGACGCCGTGTGCGCGCCCGACACCACCCAGTTGTTGGAGCCGGGATGGAATCGCTCGCCGAAGTCCGGCAGTCTGGTAGAGCCGGCTTTCAGGCCCACGTCCAAGCAGCGCTCCATACATTTCTGGATTGTTATCACCAACGGGCTTCCGCCCTCGAGGGATATGCCGATCCGCCTTCGGCCCCGACTCATCTTCCTCTTCGGGACTGACATCAGCCGGCGCTCCATTCTCCAGCGTGCCCGGCTGCGTGCCCGGCGGATGATCGCGCCACGATGAATTCACATACAGATCGGCCGTCAGCTCTGGGCCCAGCTTCGCCAGGATCTTTTCCTTCTCCAGAGCACTCTTGTAGAGGCCATGGTTGAGGAACTCGGTCATCGACAACCCGACGAGCACCGAATCCTCCACCGTCCACAAGTGGGGGAAGTACACCAGGAAGCGGAACTCCAGCGGCAGCGTTTTGCGATGCTGCTCGATGTATTCATTCACGCCGCGCGCATAGGCCTCGAACTGGGCGCGCTGCTCCGCCGGCATGTCGGCGGCAACCTTATCCGCGACCTGGTTAAGTCCCAGGATGCGCTGCTCGCGGTCCACCTTCACGTACTGTTCCCCCAGAATCTCGGATAGGTCGCCCGAAGCGAAACGGCGCGTCATGTCCATCTGCCATAGACGATCCTGTGCAGTGACGTAGCCCTGCGCGTAAAACAGGTCTGTCGTATTCGCGGCCGAGATGGTGGGAACACCCAGCGAATCGCGGGTCACGATCACCGGCGCGCTCAGTCCGGCCAGGGACACGGTGCCGTCCACTTGCGGCATCGCGGATCGGACCGCGCGATAGAACCAGAAATCGAAGGCCAGAAACGCCAGCAGCAGCAGAATCAGAACGGCGATGACGATGCGGAAGACAAATTTGCTGCGGGCAGGTCGAGCGGGCGAGAGGGAGATCGTAGCTTCCATGGGAAACATTGATTGTAGCGAAATCTGGCGGAGCGCTTCCTGGTTCCGGGGCGATCCTCCGGTGATATCCTGATGGTGAGCCACGCGCTCCTTGGCCTATGCCGGTCCGCAGTCAATCCGTGTTGCAGAAGCGTGTTGACGACCAGCCTTCGATCTCCCGCGAAATGGTGCGCGAGGCGCAGGCCATCTTCCATGACCATCTGCGGCGTGTCGGACTGAAGCACACCGGCCAGCGCGATATTATCCTGCGCACCTTCCTCGATACCCGCGACCATCTCTCCACCGACGAGCTCTTCCGGCTAGTGCGCAAGAAAGACGAGCGCATCGGCTTCACCACCGTCTATCGCACCCTGAAGCTGCTGGCCGAGTCTGGACTTGCCAGCGAAGTGGCTTTCAACGACGGCATCGCCCGCTACGAACACCAGTACAACCGCCGCGATCACCATCACATGGTGTGCACCCAATGCGGCAGTTCGGTGGAATTCTTCTCCCCCGAGATCGAACGCGTCGAGCACGAGATCGGACGCAAGCACAAGTACGCCACCACCCGCCATACCTTTCAGATCTACGGCCTCTGCGACAAGTGCCAGAAGAAGCCACAACGCGTTTCGTAGAGGGTATTTGATCAAAGCGGTGATCAATTTCCGGATAGCCTTCCACGGCGCTACATTCATCGAATCGTGACCGTTCTGTAACCTGAGAGCAAACGTTAGCTGACAACATCCATGGCGAACCCCTTGGGGCGAGGGGTTACATCCCGAAAGTTCCATGGAGATTTCCTATGACAGCTAACAACGCGAGAGGGCTGGATCGCCTTCGTGCGAGCATTCAGCGGCTGGCGCTCGTTTCGCTAATGGTTCTGGCCGGCTTGACGGTGGCCTTTGCGCAAAGTCACTTCGAACCCGGAAACCTGGTGGTCAGCCGGAGTGTGTATGACAACAATCCCAACAATGTGAAGGTCGGCCAACTGCTGCCGCCCTACTGCCAGATCACGACGGCTGGATGCAGCGGCAACGCTACCAATGACGGCACCTATCCCTACGTCTGGAACAATGATCTGGTCGATGGCAGTTTCGGCATCACGGCCAAGATATTCCTCGACCAGTACACAACGGCCGGTACGTTCATCAATTCACTCGAGGTGCCCAACAGTTCGCAGCAGGGATTCTCGCCGATGAGTGAAGAGCTGGTCACCAGCTTCTCGTCGAAGTCCGAAGTTGCTCTCAACCTTTCCACCGACGGCCAGTACCTGACCTTCATGGGATATGTCTCGCCCATCGACTACCTCGACGTATCGAATTCCAACACGCCGGCGGTTTTCGATACGACCAACCAGGTCGGTACCCGCTACTATCGCGCCGTCGCGCTCGTGGATGCCAATGGAAGTTTCCAGTTCACCATGACCAACGCTTACAGCGGCAATAACGGCCGCGCTGCCGTCCTGAACAACAGCGATGACGCGAACTACGTCTATACCGCAGGCAACGCAGGTAATGGCGGCAATCCCCAGCCGGACGGCGTCATCATCGGAGCCGGCGCGCAATTCCTCACGCCCGCGACCCTGCCTGAAATGTTCCAGCACCCCGGAATGCCCACGCCCGTGGCCAGCTTCAACATCACCCAGTTGGGCGATACCCAAGACAAGGTCGGCAAAGACACGAACTTCCGGGGCCTCACGATCTTCAACAATGTTCTGTATTACACCAAGGGCAGCGGCGGCAACGGCGTCAATACCGTCTACTGGGTGGACCCGACCCTCGCGATCTGCAACGACGCGAATGGCGTCGGGCTTCCTCCCAGCAACGCGACTCTGCCCACTGCGCCGATGAACTACAACCAGTCGGTGCTGCAGACCATGGGGCTTGATCCCAATAATATGTGCGTGCTGAAAGGCTTCCCCACGAAGCTCAAGTCCAAAACTTCGTTTCCGTTCGGGATCTGGTTCGCAGACGCAAATACCCTGTATGTCGCGGATGAAGGCAATGGCGATAATACCTACGCCAACGGAAGCTACACCGTAGCCGCAACCCAAACGACGGCTGGATTGCAGAAGTGGATCTTCAGCTCCGGTAAGTGGAACTTAGCCTATACCTTGCAAGCCGGCCTGCAATTGGGAGTGCCCTATACCGTCGCCGGATACCCAACCGGGAACAATTCGGCGACCGGACTGCCCTGGTCCCCCGGCGTCGACGGCCTGCGTAACGTCACCGGCACTGTGAACAATGACGGTACCGCCACGATCTATGCCACCACATCGACGGTGAGCGGCAACGGCGACCAGGGAGCCGATCCCAACCAGCTTGTCGCCATCACCGATCAAATCAGCGCGACGACGCTGCCCACCAACGAAAGCTTCATCTCGTTGAAGACGGCCGGGTTTGGCGAAGTCCTGCGCGGCGTCTCGCTCACTCCGGGAAGCGTCGGCCGGCGGTAAATGATGCAGCAGGCGCAGTCTGGATAGGCGCCACGAGAAAGCGGTCCTCAGCCTACCCGCTCAAGCCGCAATTGCTTGAGTGGGCGGGCTGATACTCGCTGTTAGCAAGCAAAATCCGCCTGCCCCATCAGGACACGCCCCGTTGCGGAGCAGCAGGTTCGGACCCGGCCTTTGACTTATCGAAGAGGCGGATGCTGTTCAGCACGATCTCTACCGCCGTTTCTACAGCCCATCGCGGAGTTGATCATGAGGTCGAAGCGGCTGCGATCCGGCCACTCGACGCCGAAGTATTTCCGGATGAAAGCGGCACGGTCGCGGTCGACGCTTTCCGCAAGCTGCACAGCCGTGCGATGCGACTTCCCGCCTGCCTTGAGTCGCCGGACCTTCTCGTCGAACGAAGCGTAAATAAATACGTGATAAGCGTCACGGCGGCTTTGCAGATAGTAAGCAGAGCCGCGCCCGACGATGACGCACTCGCCACGCTCGGCGGCATCCTTTACCACCCGCTCCGCCACTTCGCGAATGCAATCCGTGTCCGCCAGCTTCAGCCGTGGAGCGTTCAGGCTTCCTTCGAAGCTGCCTCGCATGAAGGCCATGAGAAAGCGGTGGTACAACGGATCCCGCTTCTCTTCATGTTCCTCCACTACGCGGCACTCGCACTTCATCAGGCGGGCGATTTCATTGGTCAACCGCTGGTCCCATAGCGCCCAGCCCAGGCGGCTGGCGACGGCCTTGGCAATCTCGACGGCTCCGCTCCCATACTCGCGCTCGATGGTTATCACACGGACCATAAAAACTGCTCCCCACGCCCACACAACTTCGCCACATTTCCCGGCTCGCGCATAACCCTGCTACTCCATCATCACCTTGCGTCCGCCGAGTTCATTTTTCTTCAAAGCGAAGGAAAGTACAAACATCACCGCCGCGATTATCGCCAGAACCATGAATGTGTCCACGTAGGCCAACGTGGTCGCCTGGATGACGACCGTCCGGTAAATCAGGGCGTAGGCCTCCTTGGCTGCGCGAGTGGCGTCGATGCCCGATGCCGCCACGCGGGCTGATAGCGCCGCCGCCGCCTGTGACAGCGACAGTTGTTCGGGAGTGACGTTTGCCACCAGGTAGACCTGGTGAACCTGGGCCCGCCGCGCAATGATGGTGGTGACCATCGACGTCCCGACACTGCTTCCGATATTGCGCATGAAGTTGACCAGCCCGGCGACGCTGTTGCTCTTCTCCTGCGGCATTCCGATGTACGACGCCAGGTTGATGGGCACGAAGAGGAACCCAAGGCCGAACACTTGCGCCAGCCGCAGGAACGCTGCGCTGCGGAAGCTGATGTCAAGATCGAGCTGCCGGCTGGAATAGTACATCCCGATGGAAAGGGTCAGCCAACCAAACGCGATCAAATAACGAGCCTGTATTTTGGACGACAGCACTCCTATAACCGGCATCATGAACAACAGCAGCAGGCCTCCCCCCGAAAGCACAAGACCTGCCGATTCCGCTGTGTAGCCCATGAGCGACTGCAGGAACAGCGGCATCATCACCAGGCTGGCGAACAGCATTAACCCCAGAATGAACATCATGCCGTTGGCTTCCAGGAAGTTCAAGTTCTTGAAGAGGCGTACGTCAATGATCGGCCGCTTATAGAACCACTCCCAGAGCGCGAGGGAAACCAGGCCCACCGCCGCGACGATCGCCAGCGTGAGAATGAAGTGTGAGCCGAACCAGTCATCCTCCTGACCCTTGTCCAGCATCACCTGCAGCGCGCCCACCCCAAGCACAAGCAACGATATTCCGATGTAGTCAATCCCGAAGCCTGCGCCCGCCTTGCGCTTTGCCCATGGTGGGTCTTCGATCAGGCGGAGCACCAGGAACAGCGCCAGGATGCCGATGGGCAAATTGATGAAGAAGATCCAGCGCCAGGTGTAGTTATCGGTGATCCAGCCGCCCAGCGTCGGCCCGATGGTAGGGGCAACGATGACGGTCACGCCGTAGAGCGCAAATGCCAGACCGCGCTTTTCGGGTGGGAACGTGTCGGCCAGGATAGCCTGCGCCATGGGTTGCAATCCTCCACCGCCTGCGCCTTGCAGGATGCGGAACACAATGATGGCTCCCAGGCTAGGTGCAAGCCCGCACAACAGTGAGCTCACCGTGAATATGGTCAGGCAAGTCATGAAGAAACGCTTGCGGCCAAGCACGTTGGCCAGCCATCCGCTGATGGGCAACACGACGGCGTTCGAGACCAGATAGGACGTCAGCACCCATGTGCTCTGATCGGTGCTCGCTCCCAGATTGCCGCCAATGTAGGGAAGCGCAACGTTGGCGATGCTGGTGTCCAGCACCTCCATAAACGCAGCGACGGCAACCACAACGCCAATCAGCCAGGGATTGAACTTGGGACGCCAGACCTCCGGCGCGACTAAGGTTTCCTCATGGGCGACGGGGCCGGGTCGCTCATTGTCGAGAGTGTCGGGGCCGGCTGCCATGGCGAAATATCAACTTGCTGTGGAACGATGAGGGTTACATGTCAGCTGCTTGCCCGCAATGACGCCTGTCGAGGCGGGAAGGGCAAGCGCCTTTTCTGTGGGGATTCGATTCGGCTCCGGCTGCTTACGCCACTTTAAAATTCGGGCGCGTTTGCGCCTTAAGACGGGGTCGATTCCCAATTTGGAACGGTTCTTTCATTTTTCTATCGAATTTGCTTGGAGCAGATTCGCGTGTCCGATTAGACTAATTGACGAGGCAAGGGAGAATTGTGTCCTCTCGACTCTCTCCGCCTCCGGAAGCACAGACGACCGTGGGTCGAGTCCACAAGGGTTTTTTCAGTCCGCCGCAGTTTCCGACATTGCCCGCCTACGAATTCCTGCATCCCCGGGAAAATCGAGCTAAGTCCTTATTCCGGAATATTTTGCCTGTAAGTCCCACGCGTTCAATATTTTGCCGGGAATTTTTTTCGGCGGCCGTTTGTTTTCAATATTTTGCAGATAGCAGGGGGGAGGGGGGTACCCCTTCATTGCGGCTCGCAAACGACGAAAGTTGCCCGTCGCTGCGGCTGGCCGCATCCTGCTTCACGCGCTTTTGCTGGCGGCGGATGCCCGTGAGAACTAATCCATGCTGACCCTGACCGAAGCTGCCGACCAGATTCGCCAGCGAAAGCTCTCGCCGGTCGAGCTGACGCTGGAGTGTCTTGCGAGCATCGAGCGGCTCAACCCGGTGCTGAACGCCTTCATCGCTGTGACCACCGATCAGGCACTGGAGCAGGCGCGCCAGGCCGAGCGAGAGACTGCGGCCGGGAAATGGCGCGGCCCGTTGCACGGAATCCCCGTCGCGCTCAAGGATTTACTGGACGTCGCGGGCCAGCCGACTACGGCAGCGAGCAGTCAATATCGTGATCGCGTAGCGGTCGGAGATGCGGAACTGGTTTGTCAGCTTCGGCAGGCGGGCGCGGTAATCCTGGGCAAGACCAATCTGCATGAGTTTGCGTTTGGCGGCAGCGGTCTCATCAGCGCCTACGGTCCCGCGAGGAACCCGTGGGACACCGAGCGCATCACCGGCGGCTCGTCGTCTGGTTCAGCGGCGGCAGTGGCTGCGGGGCTGTGCGTGGCCGCGATTGGCACCGATACGGGCGGCTCGATTCGCTGTCCGGCGGCGTTGTGCGGCATCGTCGGACATCGTCCCACAGCGGGCATCTTCAGCCTCAGCGGGGTGGTGCCGCTCTCCCCGTCGTTCGACACCGTCGGGCCCATGACCCAAACGGTGCGCGATGCGGCAGTGTTCTGTCACGCGTTGTTGACAGGGGGGCCAGACGCAAGTGGATCCCACGCAGCGGAAATTTTCGATCCAGCGCGCCTGGACCAGGGTGTCGCTCAATTTGTTGTCGGTGTTCCCCAGGCTTCCTTCTTCGATAACGTTGACGACGAAGTGAAAGCCCTGATGCTGGCCGCGTTGGAAGTGATCAGAAAGCTTGTGGCCGAAATACGCGAGGTGCCGCTGCCGGCGCCCGATCGCGGCAAAGTTTTTAGCGCGGAGATTTATGAATACCACGAAGCCATGGTGGCAAAGACGCCGGAACTCTACCAGGCTCACACGCTGGCCCGCTTGGGGACCTGCGCCGGCATCAGCGCGACCGACTACATTCGCAACCAGCGCCACCTGGCCGAAGAGCGGGAGAAGGCTCGAGCGTTATGCAAGCCTCTGACGGCTGCTGGTGACTCCGTCCGTACATGTTCCTGCGCCGAAGATCGCGGAGTTGCAATCACTGGATCCCATGGCGTTGCGCAAGTACGAAACTGACTGGCTGCTGCCCAGCACTGCGCCCTTCAGCGCGCTGTGCTGGCCTGCCGTGTCGGTGCCATGCGGTTTCACACCCTCAGGTCTGCCAGTCGGCCTGCAAATCGCAGGCGTGCCCGGTTCGGACGGAACGATTTTTCAACTGGCACACGCCTACGAACAGGCGACGGAGTGGCATAAGCGGCGGCCGCCGACGGGGTCCTCGGAATTGTCATGACGAGCATAGCGAGGCAGTTGCTGTTTAGCGAGAGTGCGACCCATGCCGAGGAAAGCAGATCCCTCGCTGCGCTCGTGATGACAATTTCAGAACCCGTGCTCGCAATCAGGAAATTCGTGATGACAATACAAGGCTGCGGAAAGCGAGGAGCGAAAAGCGAAGAGCGAAGAGCAAATGGCGAATAGCGAAAGGCGAGAAGCGGACAGCGTCTTTCTAGAACCCCACGAACACCGGCTCCGGCTGCAGAGTAATGCCGAACTCGGCCACCACGCGCTGCTGAATTTCGTCGCTCAATGCGAGGATGTCAGCCGCAGTCGCGCCGCCGCGATTTACGATGGCCAGCGCATGTCGACGCGAGATTCCGGCTGCGCCTTTGACGTAGCCCTTGGCGAACTCCGCGTGCTCCACCAGCCAGGCCGCAGGAAAGTTTGCGGAAACCGTCAGTCCGCCGAGATAGCTCGGCAATTGCAACCCGCGTTGTGAAGCCGCGTCGACAGCTCCTCGAACTGTGCCTGCGGGATGACAGGGTTCTTGAAGAACGATCCCGCGCTTCGTGCGTCCTCTTCGCCGGGAACAATGAGCATGGCCTTGCGATGGCGAATCTCACGCACTGCCGCCCGCACTTCGGCCAGAGAAGGACGGTCTGAACAATCGGCAAAAAAATTCACCAGGTCCGCATAGCGCAGGTTCGGCTTGTCGTTGCGTCGCAGCATAAACGATACGCGCAAGATGATGTACTTCCCGCGATCCGCCATGTTGAATCGGCTTGAGCGGTACGCGAAATTGCACTCGGCATTGGAAAAGGTGACGACGCGAAGCGTGCTGATCTCGAGCGCGTGCACCTGGCCAATTGTGGCCGAGACTTCCTGTCCGTAAGCGCCGACGTTCTGGATCGGCGTTCCGCCAACTGTGCCAGGAATTCCGCTGAGGCATTCGACGCCCGCACAATTCGCCTCGACTGTGCGCGCCACGAATGCATCCCAATCTTCGCCGGCTGCGGCGAGGAACGCGACCTCGTGGCCGCTGGCATCGCTCTGCTCGATTCCACGCAGCACGATCTTGAGGACGACTCCGTCGAAGCCGCCGTCCGAAACAACCAGGTTGCTTCCGCCGCCCAGAACAAACAGAGGCAAGCGCTTCGCGTGCGCGAACTCTACCGCTTCGCGCACTTCGGATTCGCTGTTGGCTTCGAGAAGATATCGTGCAGGACCGCCAACGCCAAGCGTGGTGAGCGGAGCCAGCGGCGCTTGTTCGCGGATCAGCATGAGCGTAGAGCCACTATAAATGCTGTGTCCGCCGTTTGGCTGCGTTCGTCAGCTTGCTGCCTCGCCGACGCTTGCTGCCTTAGCTTTCGCCGCCGGCAAGGCCACGCTTTCATCGGCGTTATGTTCGGGTACCAGGTTGGTGCCGGCGCGAATCGCTCCCCAAACCACAAACGCGTTGGTGACCAGCACAACGGTAAATGCGATCGCGGGCAGGAAACTGAAGCTGTCTCCGCGCACGTTGACGATCTCCAACGCGAGCACGGCTGTGACCAGCCCGCGAGGCAGCATCCAGAACAGGAGTTCCTTGTCCCGCCGAGTCGCGTCCCTCACCATCCAGCCGCTGCCCAGCACAGCCAGGTAACGCGCTATCAGGATCGCGGCCATGATGGCGAGAATCGGCAGGATGTATGCGCGTCCTACGAACTCGGCTACGATGCCCAGCAGCACGAAGAAGAACGATCGCACCAGAAAGCTCAGTTCCATATGAAACGACAACATGCGCAGGCCTTGCCGCGTCATGTGTGGAGTTCGCGGGACATTGGCCAGCGTCACGCCGAATACCAGCGTCGTGAGCAAGCCGCTCGCCCCCAGATACCGCGAGACCGCGTACAGCCCGAGCACGACGCCCAGGTTGAGCACGTTACCCAAAGGCATGTTGGCGATCTTTGGCCAGACTTTCGTCCAGGCAAAGCCCATCGCAATTCCCAAAGCCACAGCGATCCCGATACTGCGCGAGAATCCGGTAGCAATGCCCGTCAGCATGGACTGCTCTCCGCCAATGCTGATAAGGCTTCCGACCATCAGCACAGCGAGGATTTCTCCCAGTGAGGATTCGAGGGTCAAAGTGAGCTTGATAGACTCCGGCGACATGATCTGCTGCAACGCGGGCAACACCACGCTGCCGCTGGTGCAACCGAGCGCCGATCCGATGAGGATCGCGTCGGACCACGACAGGTGCAACGAGTATCTGCTGGAAAGCGCGATCAGCCCGACACTGAATCCGTAGCTGAGAATCGCCAGGATCAGCCCCGAAGGCAGATGCCGCAGCGCCTCGCGCATTCGGACTTCGACGCCTGCCTGGAAGAGGATGAGAATCAGCGCCAGGGTTCCGAGAACGTCGATGATGCCGCGGAAATGGCTGGGATTCACCAGATGCAGAATCGGACCCAGCACAATGCCGATCAGCAGCAGAACAATCAGGTCGGGAACATGGGTCAGACCTGACAGTCGGTTAGCGACAACGGCCAGTAACAACAGCGCGGCGATCGATCCGAAGATGACCGTCAACTCCATGGCGCAAAACCTTCCAAGTCAAGATCACAGCGGGAACAGCACTTCACGAGCAACTGCAGGATGACAACAGAGTACACGGAAGCTGCGCAGGCGCAAATGGCCTTTTCGCCTCGACCGGAGAAGGTCGCGACGGCAATCTCGCACAGCCCTCACATTGAACCGCTGTCTTTGTCGAGCATCCGCGTAGGCCGTTCGCTTACTCTACAATAGGTTTTTGCGAGGTCTGCATTGTGCCTACTTATCCGGAAATCGTTGAGTTGGAGCAGAAGTATCTGTTGAACACGTATGCCCGTTATCCGCTGGCTCTGGCTCGCGGCAAAGGCGTTTACGTCTACGACGTCGAAGGCAAACGGTACCTCGACTTTGTCACGGGTCTGGGTGTGAACGCGCTTGGATACGCGCACCCGCGCATCGTGAAGGTCATCCGCGATCAGGCGGCGAAGCTCATTCACGTGTCGAACCTTTACTACAACGAGTACCAGGGTTTACTGGCGGAGAAGTTGTGCGCCAAGTCAGGCCTCGATCGCGCCTTCTTCTCCAACAGTGGGACCGAAGCCATTGAAGGCGTGCTGAAGATGGCGCGCGCGGCGGGTCATGCCAACGGAGGTCCGGAGAAGTCGATCGTTGTCGCCCTCGACAATTCCTTCCACGGACGCACCATGGGCGCGCTCGCGCTCACCGGACAGCCCAAGTACCGCAAGGACTTCGATCCGATGTTGGAAGGCGTACGCTTTGTTCCCAGGAATGACATCGAGGCGCTGCGCGCAGCGGTCGACGAGAAGGTCTGCGGCATCGTGCTGGAGCCGATCCAAGGTGAAGGGGGCATTCAGGAATCTTCGCCGGAGTTTCTGCGGGCTTGCCGCGAAGCTGCCGATCAGCAGCAGGCAGCGCTTATCTTCGACGAGATTCAGTGCGGCCTTGGACGCACCGGACAACTGTTTGCCTTCCAGCACTTCGGCGTCACGCCCGACGTTGTGTGTATCGCCAAGCCGATCGCGGCCGGCCTGCCAATGGGAGCATTTCTCGCCAAACAGCATTTTGCGCAGCATCTCTCGCCGGGCAAACACGGCACAACGTTTGGTGGCGGTCCGCTCACCTGCCGGGTCGCGTTGGAATATCTTGCCATCCTCGAAGATGAGAATTTGCTGGAGCAGGTGCGTCGCGTGGGTGCTTACTTCACGGAAAAGCTGCGGGAACTGGTGGCGAAGTTTGAGATCGCGACCGAAGTGCGCGGCGTCGGCGCGATACAGGCGCTGCAGTTGACTGTTCCCGGAAAGCCAATTCTGGAAGGCGCGCTTGCCAAGGGGCTGCTGATCAATGTCACACAAGACACCGTCATCCGCTTTCTCACGCCGTTCCTGCTGCAGGAAAAGCACGTCGACGCAGGCATTCGCATTTTGCGCAAGCTGCTGGCCGACGCGCAGAAGCAGGAGAAGGCCAATCGGAAGGCCGCCCGCGCTGTCGCCACACCGGCGTGAAACTCGCGGCTCTCTTCAGCTGGAGTCTTGAGAAGCTGGAGGCTTAACCCGCGCGCGCGTGTGACCGTACCTTCGACTTTGAAAGCTTTCCTCAGGATGGCGATCTGTCCCGCATGGTAGACGTGGTGTTGAATCACACCGTGCGCTTCCACATAGGCCGACTTACGCTTGTCGCGCGCCAACCGTAGATCGAAATTCGCGGGCTCGAGTTGCAGCAGTGCCTGGCGGAAGTTGCGATTGGAAGCGCGGAATTCCTTCAACGTCTTCCGCCAATTCGCCGCCGTCGGCTTGGGCATCACAGGAAAGTTCTTACCCGGACCGCGCTCGACGGGGAGATTCATGATGCGGCCATAGCCGACGGTCTCCCAGTAGGTCATGTGCATCAGCAATTCCCAAATCGTGTGCGCCACGGCGACGGGACGGTTCGCAGCACACTCCGGCGAGATCCCCTCCAGCAAGTTCCAGACGGGATCGCCATGCCAGGCGCGGCCGCTCATTACGCGGTCGTATTGATCCACAATGCGTTCGACTTCCGTCACGGCCACCTCCTAACCTACAAACATTGTAATACAGGTTAGGCAGCCGAGCCAATGGGACTGTTCGCGTTCTCACGGCTTCTGGGTCGGCCGCAGCAGTATTTCGCTGATGAACGATTGGGGCCGCTGTGTCACCAGCATCTCGACCGCATGGGCCACGTCGTCCGGTTGCAACATCTTCTCTGCACTCTTTCCCGGATGCGGGCTGAAGCTGGTGTTGACCGACCCAGGGCAGATCACGCTGACGCGAATGTTGTGGCTGCGCAGCTCCTCGGCAACGGAGTAGGACAATCCGTTAAGCGCCCACTTGGAGGCTGCATAGGCGGCTCCGCGCGGCAAAGGGTTCTTCCCGGCGAGTGACGAGATATTGATTATGTGACCTGAGCCCCGGGCGATCATCTGTGGAACGAAGGCGCGCAGCATGTAATAGACGCCGCGCAGATTGGTGTGAAAGATAGCCTCCCACTCGTGAGGCGGAAGTTCATGCAGCGGCGCGGGGGGACCGCCGATTCCTGCATTGTTTACCAGGATGTCGACATGGCCATGGCGCTCGTGTACCTGCTTCCCAAGTTCGTCCACACTTCTGAGATCGGCGATGTCGCAGGCAATTCCGGTGGTGGCGCCGCTCTCCCGCGATATTTGCTGGGCAGACTCGTCCAATTGAGCCTGACTGCGCCCGGTGATAACGACGGAGGCGCCCATGACGGCCAGCTGGCCGGCGATGGCCCGTCCTATGCCGCGGCTGCCCCCGGTCACCACGGCGACCTGATCAGCCAAAGGATGATTTGAAGTCTCTGACATAAACCTCTCCAAACTGTGGATTTCCCCTGAAGGGCTCGGGATGCTTATAATGCGCACATCTGGGAAATATATCTTCAGCATCATAGAGGGACAGAAAATTGGTGAGGGAGTAAGTGACTTGCCTTAGGTACGGCACATACTTATAATCCCGTCTCCGCCATCAGATTGGCACGAGCAACCTCCTAGGAATTTTTTGGTAGAGTTCAGTCACTTCTAAGAGGCGGATCTTGCCAGGTTGTACCGTTATCATGCAGCAGTCGAGTTTCGGTCAGAAGTCGCTCGGTGCGCAGTGCTCTGCGTGACCAAGTTGAGGCGTCACTAGTTCGCAAGATTCAAGGAGCCAATCGAATGAAGAAGTTTCCAGTCATTATCTTCCTGGTGCTTGCCAGCGCAGTCGCGTTCCTGCAGGTACCCGCTCAGGCTGCACCAGCCGGCCAGCAAGCGGCGCAGCCAACGATCAAGGATCCCGCCGAGTACAACGCCTATGTGAATGCCGTGCAGCAGTCGGACCCGAAGGTCAAGGCTCAGGCACTGGAAGCCTTTCTGCAGACCTATCCCAACAGCGTCATGAAGGTTCAGGCGGCTGAAGCGCTGATGTCCGCCTATCAGCAAGCCGGCAACGCCCAGAAAATGGTGGAAGCGGCGAACAAGGTTTTAGAGTTTGACCCTAAGAATGTCCGCGCTCTGGCGTTGTTGACCTATACCTACCGGGCCACAGCGACGCCGCAGAACCTCGCACAAAACCTCGATCTCATTGAGAAGTACGCGCAACAAGGGGAGCAGGCTTTGCCGTCGATGACCAAGCCCGCGGGCACCAGCGATGCTGATTTCGTCAAGCTGCACAACGAACTTTCGGCCATTTTCGAAGGGGGGTTGGGGTTTGTTGCGCTGAACAGGAAGAACAATACCGACGCGGCGAAGGACTTCCGGGACGCAGTGTCGCATGAAAGCGCTGCGAACATCGCCGATATCTATCCATTGGCTCAGGCCGACCTGGAGGCCAAACCGGTAAACCCGGAAGGATTCTGGTTCATCATCAAGGCTTCTCAACTGGCTCAGGGCGACGGACAACAGCAGATTCTCGAGTACGGCCACAAAAAGTACATCCGCTATCACGGCTCTGAGCAGGGATGGCCGGAACTGGTAGCTGCCGCCAAGGCCTCGCAAAGCATTATGCCGCCAGAAGGATTCACCGTAGCGGCCGCGCCGCCGCCGCCCTCGCCGGCCGAGCAAGCGGCCGACCTGGTCAAGAACAAAGACCCCAAGCTAATGACATTCGCGGAATGGCAACTTGTGCTGTCTTCGGGGAACCAGCAGGCTGCCGATACGGTTTGGAATGCGATCAAGGACAAGGGCGTAGCTCTGGCGGCGAGCGTCATTAGCGGTTCGGGCGAGCACTTCCTTCTGGCGGGAAGCGAGGATGACATCGACGCCAAGAAGGCGGATATCGACCTGACCATGGATAAAGCGGTTCCAGCGAAGCTGGCGCCGGCTGTCGGTACGCTTATGAATTTCCAGGGGACGGTCAAGAGCTACACGCCGAACCCCTTTATGCTAACCATGACGGAAGGCATTCTGCTGGATAAGAATGGCAAGCCGGTCAACACGGCGCCCGCGCCGGTACATCACACTACTCACAAGAAAGCGGGAGGCCGGTAGAATTCAGCTATAGTCAGGCAGGAAAAGCGGGAGCAGCTGTGGCTGCCCCCGCTTTATTTTGTGGCGCGAAGTTTGTCACGGCGGTCACGGGCCGCGTGAAGGAGTCCGACGGGTTATCGCGCAGCCTTGCGGTCGATGGGGACGGTACGAGTGCCACGGGGCGGCCGGCGCACTCCGGCACGGAAGGTTTTCACGTCCAATTCAAGTTCGGCGATGGTGCGGCTGAGGGTATTACGATGCATTCCCAACTGGCGGGCAGCCTTGCACTGGTTGCCCTTGTTCTCCTGTAGCACAATGAGGATGAACTTCTTCTTGAATTCCCGGACGGCTTCCGAATAAAGGATATTGCCCTTGTACATCTGCATGATTAGAGCTTCCAGCTGATCTTTCACAATGCCTCTCAGTGTTCCATTTAATAAGACGTCATTCTCTCTCGCGCTCTTCCTCATTGGCTATTGCTTGTTCCGTCATCCGGTGCGCCTACGTGAGACGGGACGGAACGCAGCAGGTTCCAGCCGTCCTTGAAACGCTGCCGTAAATCCGCCGGCGCCGCCCAGATCAGAGCCCGTCCTGTTACCAGCATGTAGGGAGCGAACCGCGATTGTTGCAGCCATGGGCTCTGGGGAGTGAACGCCGCCAGCGCCATCACGATGACGGTAGCCACCGCCATGCCCCGCAGGAACCCGAATACGCCCCCCAACAGCCGATCAAACCACCTCAACCCAATGCCGCTGATTGCCCAGCGGACAATTCGTCCTGCCACACCCGCCAGCAGCACCACTACGAAAAAGATCGTCAGGAACCCGGCCATGTCGGCCGCCCACTCCGAGTTCATGTACCGGAGATACCACGCGGCTAATCGCGGATACTCCCATGCCGCCACTAGATAGCCGATGACCACTCCAGCCAGCGCGAACGCCTCACTGACAAAACCCTGGGCGGTCGCTTGTAACACCGACAACACGACGAGCAGCACCAAGCCCCAATCGAAAAGCGACAAGCCCAGCATTCCGGCCTTTCTTATTCTGGCAGCGGATGCCCGGTCAATTGGGTGTAAGCCTCAACGTATTTCTGACTGGTCTTGGCCGCCACGTCCGGAGGCAATCCCGGAGCCGGCGGCTGTTTATTCCAACGGATCGATTCCAGGTAATCTCGAACATACTGCTTGTCGAACGACTCCTGCGGACCGCCCGGACGATACTTCTCCGTCGGCCAGAAGCGCGACGAATCCGGTGTGAGCACTTCGTCTGCCAGGACCAGTCCCGCCGGGGTGTGTCCGAATTCAAACTTGGTGTCGGCGATGATGATGCCGCGTCCTTCGGCATAATCGGCAGCATCCTGATAGATCTTTACGCTGAGGTCGCGCAACTTTTCGCTCAACTCACGGCCCGCTAACTCGACCATGCGCTCGAAGGAGATATTCTCATCGTGGCCGCTGCTGGCCTTGATCGCCGGGGTAAAGATCGGCTCCGGCAGTTTGTCGGACTCGCGCAATCCGGCGGGCAATGCGATACCGCACACCGAGCCGCTAGCCTTGTATTCCTTCCAGCCTGAACCCGACAGATACCCGCGAACCACGCATTCAATGGCGACCATATCCGCATGCACGACCAGCATGGACCGGCCCTGCAGCTGCGCCGCATAGGGCTGCAACTCCGCCGGATATTGGCTTACGTCGGCGGTCACAAGATGGTTGGGCACGGTCTTCTTCAGGAAGTCGAACCAGAACAGCGAAAGCTGGGTCAGCACGCGCCCTTTTTGCGGAATGCCGGTGGCCAACACATAGTCGAAGGCTGAGATGCGGTCGGTGGCGACGAACAGCAGATGGTCGCTGTCGACCTTGTACAGGTCACGGACCTTCCCGCTGGCATAAAGCTCGAGCTCGGGAAAGTCGGTTTGCAGGAGAACGTCGGTACTTTGGGTTGATTGTGTCACGTTCTTTGATCTCTCAAGTGATGGTGGTGCAGTTTGGGTATTGTATTTGTCGCGAGAGCTTTGTCAATGCAGTGTGAAAAGTCACCGCAAAAGGCTTTTTCATTTTTACTGAAAAATTCTTGACAGAGCCGCCGCTCTCGCGAAACAGGCATCAACAGAGGGCTTCAGAGCATTTCTCCGCGGCCCGCCGGAGACCCAACAGGTCATAAGCCAGCGAAGTTGGCGAGACCGATTTGGAGCGCAACTGCTCCATCGTGTCAAGCACTTTGCGAAAATATTTCTCGAGTCTCAGACCTAGTCGGCCGAGGTGCGGTGGACAAAGCTGACGTCGTGTACGAACTTGACGTCGGGTGTCCCTTGCACGCCCGCCTTCTGCATGGTGTCGCGGAGTTCGTCGGAATTCATAAAGCGCCGCGCGTGCTCCACGCTGTCCCAGTCCAGTAACAGGGTAACCTCTCTCGGATCGTCAACGGACTGAAACAACTTGCATCCGGTTTCCCCGGCTGATTTTCTGGCGAACAGATTCCCGTCAAATGCTTCCTTCCAGCGGCTGTAATCGGCAACCTTGTGATGAACAAGAATGTGAACCATGAATGCGCCTCCGGCTAAGTGACAATACGTGCTGCTTCCAAGATACGAAATTCGAGGCGGAATGGGAACCCTTGCAGTGCACTGATCTATGTGACAGAGGTAATTGACAACCGCAACATCGCGGTGGAAGGACCGCGGCTGCGGGTCTGGGCATTCCCGGGGGTCCAACTGCGCTATACTGCGGAACAACGCCTTCCGGAGAATCGTTCTTTGGCTCGTGTCATCATCCGCTCCTCCGACATCCATGCAGCCGGCTGTTTTGCTCTTGAACCCATCCCCAAAGGCACCCGGATACTCGAATACACCGGGGAACGCATCACCAAGGAAGAAGGTGATACCCGCTACGAGGGACGACCCTTCACCTATCTGTTCGGTATCGGCGATGGCGAAGTCGTTATCGACGGCCACGGCATGGCCATGTTCGTGAATCATTCCTGCGAACCCAACTGCGAGACCGATGAGGCCGACGGGCGCATCTACATTCAGACGATTCGCGCGATTGAACCCGGCGAGGAGCTTACCTACGACTACTGGCTGTATGACGGCGACGATGATGCGCCCTGCTATTGTGGCGCGAAGAGTTGCCGAGGCAGCATGTATTCGCCCGCAGAACAGAAAAAGATGCAGCGTGCCCGAGCCAGGCAGCAAAAAAGCGCGGAGTTGAGCGCTAAGAAGAACGGCAACGGCGCTGGGCCGAATGGGAACGGGCAGCGCCCGACTCCCACCCGGCGCTAGGCTCTCCAGCTCAACTGCCTGTCGTGGATGTCGATTCCCATGTGCTGTAAGTGGTGAATCATGTGGGACAGGTAGTCGTCGAACACAAACTCCAGCGTCAACGGTTTTGACCTGCCGATGGTCAGTTCGCGTTTCCAGGCATCGTGCGGAGCGGACCGCGCGGCAGTAAGCAATTGGCGATTCAGCCCCTGCCAGCCAGCGATGAGGTCGGGCCAATCCCGCTCCTGGTAACGATGAAGTGCCACCCATCGATCGCCGTCGTAATCCGGCATAGCCGGTCGGTCCTCGAGTTGCGCACGAACAATACGCTGATGATTGTTAGCGGCTGAGTCGAGCAGATGGCCGAACTCCTCTTTGGCCGTCCATTCCGTCGGCGACTGCTTGAGGCTGCGCTGTGCGGGAATCGCAGATACACGCTCAGGCACGGTCGACAATAGGGTCTCCAGTAATTCTAATCGCGGCATTTCTCACCCCCATTCTGCCACCATGATAGCGGACGCCGGGATCGCACCAGGCGGTAGACAGCGCTTTTCCGTTCCTCCGTCGCACACCGTATAATCAAGCTTTCCTTCCATGGCTTACCAGGTTCTCGCTCGTAAATACCGGCCGCAAAAATTCTCCGAGGTGATCGGGCAGGACCATGTCACCCGCACCCTGAAGAACGCCATCGAGCAACAGCGGATTGCGCACGGTTACATCTTCAGCGGACATCGCGGCATCGGCAAGACGACCATCGCGCGCATCCTGGCGATGGCGCTGAACTGCCAGTCCCAGGATCATCCCGTGCCCGAGCCCTGCGGGGTTTGCGATTCGTGCCGCGAGATACGCGCCGGTAACGCGGTTGACGTGATCGAGATCGATGCGGCTACGAATCGCGGCATTGATGAGATCCGCGAACTGCGTGAGGCGGCCCGCTACCGGCCGGCCCGCGATCGCTATAAGATTTACATCCTCGACGAGGCACACCAGATCACGGACGCCGCTTTCAACGCCTTGCTGAAGACCCTGGAAGAGCCGCCACCGCACATCATCTTCATGATGGCGACGACCCAGCCGGAAGACATTCCGCAGACGATTCGCTCGCGCTGCCAGCACTTCAGCTTTCATGCGGTGCGCTTCGACGACATCGTAGGACAGCTTCGTGACATTGCGAAGCAGGAGAACATCGAGGCCGATGATGTTGCGCTGGCCATGCTGGCCGAAGCGGGTGACGGTTCCATGCGCGACGCTCTGAGCATCATGGACCAGGCCATCGCCTGCTGCGGCACAACCCTCGGCGCTGACGTGGTGCGGGGACTGGTGGGCACAGTTTCGTCTGAGGTATTGGAAGACATCATGGACGCAGTGGGGCGGAACTCCAGCGAAGACGTCCTGCGGATCGTCGATCGGCTGCTGGTCGAAGGCCAGAGCGCGCAACACTTTGCCAAGCAAATGGTGCGCTTCCTGCGCAACGCGCTGGTCGCGAAAGTGGCCGGCAGCGACTCGCAGGTGTTGCAGATTTCGTCCGATGAGCGCGCCCGGGTCACGCGTGTGGCCGAACGCTTCAGCGAAGAAGACCTGACCCGTTTCCTGCAGATTATGCTGCGCACTCACAGCGATCTGGGTTACAAGCAGGAACAGCGCTTTCATCTGGAGCTGGGTCTACTGAAACTGGTGCATGCGCAACGTCTGCTGCCGCTCGAAGAGTTGCTCAGCGGAGAAGCGGCAAAGGCTTCCGGATCGGGTTCTGCAACACGTTCAGGAGCCCCGCGATTGCCGGGTTCACGGGCTGCAGCTCCGGCTGGACGCTTGCCTTCTTCCACCAGCTCCCAGAGCAGTACGCGGAGCGATTCCTCAACTCACACTGGGCTTGCTACGCCCTTCGGCAAGCCGTCTCCGTTCGAAGCAGATCGCAATCGCAAGAGCGAGCCTCGACAGGAGGCTGTGCCGCAGGAGCGAAGACAGGATGTTGAGATTTCTGCTTTCGGAAATAGTGGATCGAGTGATGCTGCCGGGAGTCTTACTCAACAGCCAGCTTCCGGAATCGCTACGGCGGTTGCCGTAGAGCCTGGACCGGAGGCGGTTTCAGCGCCCCAGGAACTTACGGCGGAAGCAGCGCGAGACGCCGTGCTGACCGCGTTGGAAGATGCAGGGCAACAGATGCTGGCCCACAATCTGGAATCGGGCGAGTGGGCAGTGCGAGGGGCGGAAGTCTCAATAAAGGTGGCAATGTCACAGGTTCTGATCGACGTGGCCCTCGGTCCGGAGCCGAAGCGCGTGATCCAGAATGCGCTGAACAATGCCGGCGGCAGAGCGATGAGGTTCAAGATGGTGAGTGGCGGGGCGCAGTTCGAGTCAAAACCCGCGACGGCGGCGGCTCCGCGACCCGCGAACGGAGCAGGAGCGCGTAGCCGTGCGGCCTCGGACCCGATCGTCCAGCGCATGCAGGAAAAGTTCGGCGCGGAAATTCGCACCGTCATCGACCAGAAAGATCGCTGAGGAGAGCCCGATGGGTGGATTCGATTTGCAGAATATGCTGGCACAAGCCCGTCAACAGGCGGAAAAACTGCAGGAGAAGATGCAGCAGATCACCATCGAGGCGTCTTCCGGCGGCGGCAGCGTCACGGTCCGGATGAGCGGGCAGAAACAGGTGCTCAGCATTGTGATCGAGCCGGACGTGGTGAACGGGGGCGACATCGAGATGCTGCAAGACCTGGTGATGGCCGCGGTCAACGAGGCATCGCGCAAAGTCGACGAGGCGCTGAAGTCCAGCCTCGGCGGCATGTTTGGCGGCATGGGTCTGCCGGGAATGTAACCATCCCACCCTTTGGCTGTGTGAGCCGCGGGTTGGAGTTCGAAAATCCCCCCAAGTCCCCTGGCGACGCTACAACATCAATCCTTTGAGGTTCCATGTCCAGATTCGCCGAGCCCATGGTTCGACTGATAGACGAACTCAAGAAACTGCCCGGCGTTGGCAGCAAGACGGCGCAGCGCTTCGCGTTTCATATCCTGCGCGCCAGCGACGAAGACGCCGAACTGCTGGTTGACGCCATTCGCGAGGTGAAGGCCAGCCTCCGCCTGTGCTCGGTCTGCAATAACATCACCGACGTCGATCCTTGTAGTTATTGCACAAATGCCACGCGCAACCAACGGCTGGTCTGCGTGGTCGAGGAGCCCACCAACATCGCTTCCATCGAGAAGACCCGTCACTACAACGGCGTCTATCACGTGCTGCACGGAGCGTTATCGCCGCTCCATGGTGTCGGGCCGGAGCAGCTTCGCATCGCCAATCTGGTTCGGCGGGTAGAATCGGGCGATGTTGACGAGTTGATCCTCGCCACCAATCCCACGGTCGAGGGCGAGGCCACCGCGACCTATCTGGCAAAACTCCTGAAGACCGCGGATGTCAAAGTCACGCGCATCGCCACTGGTGTTCCTGTGGGAAGCGATATCGAATATGCCGACGAAGTCACGATGCAGAAGGCGATGGAGGGCAGAAGGGAACTATAGCGCAGCGGTCGCATAGACATCGCGGGTTCACCTCTTTTGCGATGCTGCGTTCCTCTCCAAATATCCATTGATCTGTTCCTCCCACTCTTTCCCAAAGCTCTCATCCTGCTTCGCGAAATGCGCCACATGCTCGTTGGCCTCAGGTATTAACGCTGTGCGCTCGTAGACGACCGACACGCCAGTCTGGTTCAGCCCCTTCCGCGTCAGGTGAATGTCGATCAGCGTAACCATGGCGTTGTTCATGACATACGAGTATTGAACGTGACCGGCGGCGGGATCGAACGCCGTGGTGGTCCAGACGCTAGCGTTCTGCCCGTGCTGCACGCGGAACACCGATCCCTGCTGATCCTTCGCGGGTGAGGGATACACGAAGTGCGGGTTCCAGCCCGGAGCCCACTTGCGCTCTTCGTCGGCTCCGAACAGTGGGGCCGCCTGTTTCAGAGGCGCGTTCACCGTGAAGCTGAACTCGCGGCGGGTGTGGGCCAAGGCGGCCTGCGGAGGCTCCTGCGCCGAGCGAGACCGACGCCACGCCGCCACAGATCAAAGACATCGCGGCAAGGAGCAGCTCGCTTCTCATCCGTTCCTCTCCTTCAGGCGATGACTGTCGGTGGCCTTTAGCTTGAGGCCGTAGATGTGCTTGAGCTGTTCGATTTCCTTGAGAGTGGCCGGAGAGAAGGGCGCTTTGCCCTCGAAAGCGTGAAGGACGATGCCTTCTAGCAGGTCTCCCAGGCTAAGGTCTTTGAGTTCAGCCAGCCCCTTCAGCACCTTGAGCAGGCGCTTTTCCATGCGGACGCCAGTCTGGACTCGCTCAACCACTACAGGGTGAGTAGTTTCGGTTTTCATGGTACCAATGTACTATAGTACCAAAGTACAATCAAGCTGTTGGCTCATTGAGGCCGGCCACAGAGTTGTGGAGAAAGCGTGACTTGGCCGAGTCACGCTGTGCAGGGAGCGAAAGGCTTACTGCTTTACCGTAATGCTGTTGGCGATCTTGTCATAGGCGTCGCGCGACAAAATGCGGCGTTCCACCAACTGCCGGGTTGTGCCGTAGGGTCGGCCGGCGATGATTCGATCCGCATCTGCATCGCTGATCCCAGGCAGGCTCTTGAGCGCCCCCTTGGAACCGGTGTTGAGGTCGATCGGCTTTTCGGGAGTGGGGCGACGCAAGCCTTCCACCACACCCGATGCCACGGCTTTGGCATCGCTCTTGAGGGCGGCCGTGGCAGCAGCGGTGTTTTCCTTCACCTGTTCAGGATTAGGCCTTGTGAAACAGGACGTGCACCCGCTCAGGAACAGGCTCCCTGCGGCAAGCATTGCTACCAAGACGAACTTCAGGCTCATCCCAGATAGGATGCTATTCCCGAGACACAGGACATTTTCCCGAAGCACAAATACGCCGTAAGGCGGGAACCGGGAAAGCCGCCAGCCTATGCGTAGTAAGCGGCGTTCTTCTCGACAAAGTCCAGCTTGTCGGCCGGGACTTCCTCCGCCACAAAGATCGAGTTGGTCGGACACACCGGAATGCAGGCGCCGCAATCGATGCAACCGGCAGGATCGACGTAAAGCTGGGTCGCCGCTTCGAAGGGTTCTTCGTCCTTCTTGGGGTGGATGCAGTCGGTTGGACAAGCGTCAACGCAGAGTTCGTCCTTGGTGCAGGTATCAGTAATAACGTATGCCATGATTGCGATCTCCTTTTGATCGGGCGTCTGCCCGGCTCGGCCGCAACAGCGCAGCGGAATCGTCCGCCAACCCCACTGTACAAACGCCGCAACCCGACGGTCGGTGATACCAGTCACCGAGCTGTTGTGACGCACGGCACAAGCGGCTCGGGCACGTCGAGAGTTCAGGGATGGAGGCCGCGAAGGTCCGATTGGCCGTGCAAGCTGAATTGAGCGTCTCAAATCTGAGTTCCCGGACAGGGACAGCAGTGTTCGCTATAATCAGACCTTGGCTTCGCGACTGGCAAAGGAGTCCGAGAATGCAGGCGGGCAAAAAGCCTAAAGTTTTGGTGGTGGACGACGAGCAAGTGATTGCGGATACACTGGCGAAGATCCTTGATCTCAACGGCTTCGATGCCTCGGCGGTGTATACGGGAACGGCGGCGGTGGAGAACGCACGCTCCCTGCAGCCGGACCTCATCATCAGCGATGTCATCATGCCTGATATGAACGGCATAGAAGCCGCAATTCATATTCGCGGATTCTTACCCGATTGCAAAATCCTTCTGTTTTCGGGACAAGCGGCAACCGCCGACCTGCTGGAGACCGCGCGGTCTCAGGGACATGAATTTGAAATCCTGGCAAAACCTGTTCATCCTGCCGATTTGCTGGCTAAGTTAAAGAGTTAGTTAGAGTTCCCACAAGACTGGCAGAGCCGGCCATTGCTTAAATTTCGGTATCCGTCCCGATTCACTGGCTGGGCTTCTCAATCTGCGAGTCCTTTTCCTGAAATTTGGGTCAAACCCCTTATGAGATCGCATGTACTGCAGGCGTGGGGCCGCATCCTGTCGGGACGCCGCCCGTCGCTGTCCATCGAAATCACCCGCGAGTGCCCGCTTCGTTGCCCCGGGTGCTATGCCTACGAGGACGTACATCTGGGAACCTCTGGCGTAACCTTGCGACAACTCAGCGACAGCAAGGGAAACGATCTGGTTCAGGGCGTTCTGCGCCTGGTGGACGAGCATCGTCCGTTGCACCTTTCGCTGGTCGGCGGCGATCCCCTGGTTCGCTATCGCGAACTGGAACAACTGCTGCCCATACTGGACCGCCGCGGTATTCATGTGCAGGTGGTGACCAGTGCGTTCCGGCAGATTCCCGTTGCCTGGAATGCTCTGTCGCGACTGACCATCTCGGTCTCCGTGGATGGCTTGCCCGCTGAACACGATGTCCGGCGGAAGCCCGCAACCTACGAACGCATTCTGAAGAGCATCGCCGGCAGTCGCGTCACCGTCCATTGCACCATCACGGCCCAGATGATGCAGCGTCCGGGCTACCTCGAAGAGTTCGTCGACTTCTGGAGCCGGCGGGAAGAAACCAGGCAAATCTGGTTCAGCCTGTTCACGCCGCAACGGGGAGCCGTCAGTCCCGAGGTGCTCTCCGCGAAGCAGCGGCGCCAAGTCGTCGAAGAACTTTCGAGCCTGAGAGCTTCCTACCCCAAAGTGGCGATGGCGCAAGCCGTGCTCGATGAGATGGCCCATCCGCCCGACTCGCCCGAGGACTGTATCTTTGCCCGAACCACCACGGTCATCTCCGCCGACTTCAAGACCCGGGTCACGCCTTGCCAGTTCGGCGGCGACCCCGACTGCTCCCAGTGCGGATGCATGGCAACCATGGTTCTGGCTGCGGTTGGGCACCACAAAGTGATACCTGGCTTGACCGCGGGCCATCTGTTCTCGGTATCGGAGCTGATCGGAAGAGGGGTGAACCGGCTGCGACCGACCTCCAGCGAGGGAGAATCCGTTCCTCCACCCGAAAGCACCGCGGACTCGACCGCCGCCTGAAGCCCAAGATTCAGCGAACAGCGGGCAACGGCGGTGGATCCGAAACTAAGGGTCAGCTGCGCTCCCATGACAGCTCCCGCGCTGTTTTCAGCCACCCGCGCGTATAGAGAGGTCCCGGTATTTTAATAGCACAACCGTTAACTCTCTCTAGGATTCGCCGGACACGTCGAGCCAGGTGAATTGTCTGACTTCGCAGGGTACCCCCCTCCCCCTCAAGTCTGCAAAATATTGAAAACAATCAGCAAGAAAAAAACTTTCCTCGCAAAATATTCCATCCAAAGGAGTTACAGGTCAAAATATTCCATTCATTGGACTTACAGCCACAAAATTGACCGGTATGACCGTCCTCAGGCGGTGGCCATTAACGTTCCAGTTAACTCTTGCCGTCATCCAGGAGCAGGCTGAGTCCACGCTATTTTCAAAGAACCCACAGCCCCACGCCTGCCGACCCCAGGGCAAGCCGCATCCAGGATGCGCCGCTGAGGCGCACCAAGCTACTTTCAGCTTATCGCTTGCGAGCCACGAGTCAATAGAGCAAAACAATCATTACGGAAGTAACCGGCCATTCCCAGCCGGATGGCACCGCAGGGTCACTCAGAGAAAGAAATGGCTTGTTATTTCATGGAGAACGGCCTAATAATGATCCACAGTTTCCAGACAATTGGATTCGAAATCAGACACGGAGAAAGCTCGAATGAAAGCGCCGTTCGTCACTGCAGTGTGCCTCGTTGCACTTGCGTTCACCGGAGTTGCTCTGGCCGGCCCCGGCCCCACTAGCGCCCTCTACCTGACGTATACGTTCGATCTTAACGGCGGTCAAAGTATCGTGGTCGTTCAAGGCAATTCCACCACTTCCTTTGCAGAGGCCTATGGCGGCCCAGACGAGGTACCTATTGCCGTGTTCGGCGATGTTCGAACCAGCGGCAACTCCACGACGACTCGTGGTGGCCAGTACTCGCTGTCTGGAACCCCCACCGGCACAGTTTATGTTCTGCCTTCCGTCTTTAGCGGCACCAGCACGTACGATTCCACCTCTGACGGTTCCCACAACTACCTGGTGGACTATAGTTACGGAGGCGTTTATCGGACCGACCGTGATTTCAGCAATCCCGTGGCTCTGTTTACTTCCAGCGGCACGTACAATCTGGGAATCACCTACGACTCAGCCAACAACTCGCTGTGGATCTCCGGATGGGGCAGCACTATAGTGACTGACTATTCCATGAGCGGAGCTGTCATCACTTCATTCGATACCGGGCACTTCTTTAATGGAGCCTTGGCGATGGATCCGGCCACACATACCCTGTGGCTGGTGGATGACGAGAACACCTTCCAATTGGAGCAGTATTCGACGGCGGGCGTGCTGCTGAGCACGGGACCTTACGTTGGATATACGCTCGGCGGTGAATTCAACATGGGCGCCACGGCTACTCCCGAGCCTGCAACCTTTGTCATGTTCGGCTCCGGCATCCTCGGCCTCGCCGGCCTTCTTCGCCGCAAGATCAGGCTCTAATCGAACCCGCCCCAAAACATGTCGTTATTTTCAAAAAGGGGCTTCTTTTTTGGTCACAATTGCTGGTAAGCTCCTTCCTTCCGTTGATAGGTACAAGCCGCGTGGTTTTCTAGAGGGGTGCGACATGACTTTTAGGCTCCCATGCACTGGCGCTCTCAATCTCTTTTTGCAGGCTCTTCTCATTGTTCTGTTAAGCACATTTTCGGCGGCGCAGAATCAAATCGTGGTTCCTGGTACGACTCTTTTCATCAACTTGCCGGTGGGGTGGCAAGTCGGGCCATCTGAACCTGGCTTCCCTCCCTCGGCTGTGCTTCGCCGTGATGCCGCTCCCAGATATTCAGTCCAAGTCACTCAAGCGGACATTGGATCGACCGCCAACAGCATTAATATGCCAGTCAGTTCCTGTAGCCAGTTGGTTGGGCGATTACTCTCTACTTCAGCTGGCAAGTCTTCCAACCGTATCTCGCGGCCTGCGTATATTCCTGCTCTTTTCCACGGCACCGCCATTGAGATTCCCGGCCAATTTCTAGGGACTTGTCTGAACGCAGGGAGCAGGATCTACGGGGTAGCGATCTATCTTAAAGAAGGTACACCAAAGCCAGAATTGCTGACTCCGGTGCTGACTGCTATTTCGGGCGCTGCGTTCACCCAGGAGGAAGTCGTACAGGCACCCGCGACGTTCCATCTCACGGTGCTGGATATCGACGTTCCGGCACCGCCCGGCAAATGGTCCCCCCAAAAGAATACCGATAACTGGGGGCATCACGACCTGGTTGTCCGTCTGCTTGGTCCGTTGGAACTCAGCTTAGCCCCCTTCCTCATCCAGCAGCCAGGAGTTTGTGCTGGCCTGCCAAAATCGAACTCTGACTTGCCGGCAACCACTCTTGTTGAAAACCCAAAATATGCCAGTTCGAAATGGTTCCACACTGCCTATGAAACGATACCTCCGCCCGGGACCTTTGTATCCGCACTGCTGTGCCGGGATGTAGCGTCCCAAACTATGATAATGGTTAAGGTCGAGGAGGAAGGCGGTGTTCTACGGGAGGCCGACTTTGGAACTATCTCCACGCTGCTGGACTCCATCGGCGATGCCGTGCAGAGCAAGCTCCAGTTGTCATCCGGCAAGGCTGCCGGAACCGAGCCTAATAATCAGGCTGGGATGCCGCCTCCAGTAGTTAATCCCAAACCCTTATCCAGCGTGCGCATTTCCGAAAGCGTTTCCCAGGGCCTGCTCATCAGCCAGGTCCCTCCCGTTTATCCAGCACTCGCCCGTCAGGCGCGCATTCAGGGAACCGTCGTCTTGCAGGGGATAATCAGCAAAGACGGCATGATGGAAAGTCTTGAACTCATCAGTGGCCATCCCATGCTTGCACCATCCGCTATCGAGGCGGTAAAGCAATGGCGCTACAAACCCTACTACCTCAACGGAGAGCCTGTTAAGGTCGAAACTACTATCAACGTAAACTTCATCCTGAGTGACCCTCAGTGAAGGCCTGCCCAACCCCTTCTTCGTCTGATTCACGACGGTGAAGTCGAAGACCAAGGCGGTGGGCCCGGACCGCGCCGATCAGCTATGGTTGATGGTGAGAGGGACCGGTTGCTCCGGTGCCGGATACGCGACTGTAGTTCGCAGGAGCGAGCCGGTCTGCTGCCACCAGCCGTGAAAGACCTGACCAGAGGTGTAATCCACCTGTATCGCATGCCAGCCATCGGCTCCCGAAGCTGCCGCGAGAGGCATGCTTGCGATGCGATCGGATCGATCACCTGGTAACGAGAAGCCTTCGACCGCGCGAACGCTCACGCTACGGGAGTCCAGGCGCAGGCCCATGCCCAGGGCTTTCAGAGCGCTTTCCTTGGCGCTCCAGAACAGGTTCGCGACCTTGTCTCGCTCGGCCGCGGGAGAGAGTGCCACAAACTTCTGCTCGTCGGGGGTGAAGTAGTCGGCGAGAAAGGCGTCGCTCCTGGGCTCGACGAGTTCCAGGTCGCAGCCCAGCATTGTGCCGGGTTGCGCAACTGCGCAAACGGCCACCCCATGGCGGTGACTGAGAGAGATAGAAATGGCGGCGAGCTGGCCGGCGAGCCATACCTTGGGAGCGCCGAACTCGGTCGGACGTATTTCGATTTCGGACAGGGACTCCGGATTCAGAGGCAGATTCAGATAGACGGCCGCTGCATGTTTTGCCGTCCATCGGCCCAGGCGCCAATCGGCGCGGCGCTTGGGAATGCGCATGGCGGCCATTTGCGCCTGTTCGCGGGCAGAGAACCAGTCGTTCTCCGGCGAGACCTCGGATGCCACCTGTTCCAACCAATGAAGCATTATCAAATGGACTGACCAACGGTAGTCGTCTGCTCCTCGGGGACGGCCGAATCCTGGCTTTCATGCCCGCCGGAGCGAACTTGCTGCTCCTTGGCAATGCCGCGTTCGATTGCGTGAATCAGGTAAGGCCGCAGATCACGTGGGGGCAGAATCTCATGCAGCGCGCCAACTTCCAGGGCACGATGCACGCTGTGGATGCGATCGAACTCACCTGCTACCTCTCCCAGCTTCTCGGAGTGGATCGTTTTGAAGAGTTCGTCCCATTCCGCCTGCAGACTTCCTTTGCGCGGACCGTCAGCCTGCGCCAAGGCCTCGCTCAGCGACTGCAGCCGCGCGTCTTTGCGGGCCCGGGCGTCGACTTCCGCGGCGAAGACCACAGCCGCTGCGGGTGCGCCACCAATCACGGAGGCATAGGTTCCTTCCAGTGCCACGACTTCGAGCTGCTCGTTCAGTGCACGGGAGAACACAACGTAGGCTCCGCCATGGTAGCGGGAGATGACACAGAAAATCATGGGCCCCTTGAAGTTCACTACCGCCCGGCCGATTTCGGCGCCGTACTCCAGTTGCAGCCGGCGCATCGATTCCGGCGAACCATCGAATCCCGAGAGGTTGGCGAGAATGACGGCCGGACGATTGTTGCTTGCGGCATTGAGGGCCCTCGCCAGCTTCTTCGACGAAAGCGGGAAGAGCGTGCCGGCGGTCCACTGATCGGGACCATCGGCAGGAACAAACCCGAAGCGCGGAACCGGCTTGGACTCGATGCCAATCAGGCAGACGGGGTATCCGCCGAGATGGGCATCCCACACCACGGCAGTATCGGCCGAGCGCAGGCCTGCCCAGCGCTCCAGAGGAGCGTGGTCCTGATCGGTGACGGCCCGCATGACGGTCCGGATATCGAAGGATTTCTTTCGTCCGGGATTAGTTTCGTCAGAGAAGATCTCGCCGACTCGCGCAAATCCGTTCTCCTGGCCGTTTCCATGGGAATACAGTTGCACGTCCCGATCGACAGGGTCGGTGGTCAAGGCGCGGCGAGGGAATCGCTCGCCCGGAGCGACATACGTGTGGTCATAATGCCGCATGAGAATGTGGCAGGCTTCGTCAATGTTGTGGGCGAAATACTGCGCCTGACCGTTGAGGCCCATGATGCGGTCATAGCCTCCGATACCTTGATTGTCCTCGGCGGACACGCTGCCTGAATAATCCAACGCCCGCTTGCCGGTCAGGACCATGGCCGCCTTGGGGGTCATGATGAGGATGCCGCGGGTGTGCATCAGCATGGTGGCTTCGGCGTTCCAGTAGGGTTGCGCGCCGACGTTGATGCCGTTGACCACCATGTTGACTTCGCCGCCAACCTGGGTGAATCGCACCAGCGCACGCAACACCCGAGCGATCCAATCCATGTTCTCGACGCCGCTGTCCATGGAGATCTTGGCGCCGGCAGAGATGGGGAACCACTCGAGCGGGACGCGCTTCTCTTGGGCGAGTTCGATGGCGGCGAGTATGCGTCGGCACTCCGGCTCCGAGAGAGCGCCCAGGTCCTTGCTGGGATCTCCCAGCAGCAAGACGCGTGTCATGCCTTCGGGATAACGATTGGTAAAGTTGCGAATCACGCCGACAATGATGTTGGCCTGGTTCTCGCCAGGCGGACGCTGCACCGGAAGCAGCCGGCCCTGCGTATCAAGGTCGTACTCGACAAATTCTCCCGGAGCAAACTCCGACTTGGTGTCGTCGAGGCCAGGGGTGAGCATTTTGATGATTTCGTAGGGGTAGAGAAGCCCACGCTGGCGCATCTTGACCACCTTCTGGTCGTAGCGAGTGAGGGGCTTCATCTCCTGCAACTTGGCGGCGGGCCGGAACGTCATCAGCAAGCCGGCATGGCCGGGAGCCGAGATCCGCATCACCGTGTCGCGTAGCTCCCCGGTGCGGGGATTGAGAATGCGGGCACGGACTACCACCTGCTCCAATCCGAGGCCATCGGCGGATGGAGCCAGTCGGTGGACAATGTCGTTCACCTCGCCAGGCTTGAGATCGAGCGTCGGCCAGACATAGAGAAAGATGCGATTCCAGTACAGCCGCTTTTGCGGGGGACGTTTTGACTGGTACGAGCGAATGGCGGCCAGCGCCTCGGCGAACATGCGTTCCAGGTGCGGTAACTGAACGATCTGACCCGTTTTGTCGCGCACGGGCGTTAGATCGCGCACTTCTGCGACTGCAAACAGTCGCTCATCCTTTGGGTTGTCGTTAGCCACTACGTGCAGCACATAGATGTCTTCCACCGAGGGCAGCCGGTCTATCTTGAAGTTCTTCAAGCGCCACAGGTGCAGACGTTCGGCCAGCATGGGATGAACCCCGCGAAACAGATCTACTTCCCGATAACCGCCTTCGAACGGTTCGTAAGTGAAATTCTGTGTGATATTGGGGCCGGGATCGCTGCCAGGACTAGACACCGACACCACGATTCGCCGGATCCTGCGGTGGAACGGGGTGGCATTCACAAGAGCATGAATTTCCTCTTGCGCGAGTTCCGGCGAGGCGAGCGGGTTTTGGTTCCATGTGTAGAAGTCGAGAACAACTTCATCGTCCGCTGGGACGCTCTCGACAAAAGCAGCTAAGGACTGCAACGCCTGGGAGAGCTGCTGGTATTGCACGTGGAGGGCAAAAACATGGATGTGGGCGCCGTCCTCGTCGTATTGCGCCGTTGCGCAGCAGTACCCATCGACGGAGAGAGGGCGAACGCCGGCGAGGCTTCGCACCCAGTAGTAGCGGGATAACATCACTTCCAGCATCGATTGCTGCAGCGAGAGTGGAGCGGCGGCAAACCGTCTCGCCACAAGTGTGGCCAGCGGCTGCGGACATTCGATCAGCGCGCGCAGTCTTTGGTGACGGTCCGGGGCCTCCGGATTGGCGGCCAGATAATCCAGATGGCCTTCGGCTTCCGCGTAGATCAGCTTGCGGGCCTGTTCAAAGAGGGGCTGATCGAAACAGCGGTAGCGCAACTCCCGGGCGAGGTCGCTGACTGCGGGAAAGAGCCCGCGCGTAACCGCGATCATCCGGTCCAGCAAGGAGCGAAACTCTTCGCTGGCGGTGGCTCCGTGACACGCCACGTGGGCCAACCGCCGTTTCAGCACGCTGATGATGGGCGCGATCTGCTGCTCCACCCGTTGGTGGGACTTATAAATCCAAAGCAGGCTTTCTTCGAGCTGGGGCGACCGGTCGAGTGTGGCAACGCCATAGTGCGCGACCGCACGCCACAGCGCACCCACGAATTCCTGAGGAACGCCGTCGCCGTGGGTATCGAGCATGCGTAGATAGGAGAACAGGTATGCTTCTGTGCTGGGCTCCTCCGCCCCCACCTGATCGCTCGGCCGCGGGTTCCGCCGGAATAGGGAACACATATCCACGAAGATGGTGAGAATCTCATCTTCCCGGCACCGCATCGCTTCGCGGTCGGCCGACGGTTCGGGAATCTGGCTCAGCTCCGCGAGCAGACGTGCCGTGCTCTCAGGGTCCACGTCGAAGCCCAGCATGAGCTGCCGCAGTTCCTCAAGATTTCGCTGCCAGGCTGGCTGGCTGTCTTCCGAGGCCAATGATGCGGGGAAACGCACGCGTGTCGTTGCTGCGGTGGTCTTCCGGTCCGAAGCGGGCTCGATCTGCAACAACGGAGTGCCGCTGCCGACCTGGACATTCGGGATCGCCATCACCTGACGCACCTTCCCCGGGAATGGCGCGACCACCTGCGTCTCCATCTTCATCGCTTCCAGCACGGCCAGCCGGTCACCGGTAGAAACGATGTCTCCCGGTTTTACGGCGACTGACACCACGACCGCCGGTGAGGGGGCCCGTACCACTCCGCCGTCATCCCGATCGATGCGATGCGATACGCCGTTCAGTTCGATCCTGTAGCTGAGGCCTTGTTCCACGGATACGACGTGGAAGCGCTGTCCAAACGCGGTAAGCCAATATTCGAACGGACCCAGGGGCTCGAGTTGTGCGTCGATCCGGGCGCCGTCAACCTCGACCCGGAATTTCTGAAGGCCAAGGCGAAAGACTTTAAGCGAATAGGAATGATCGCGGTAACGCAGTTCAATGGAGTGTCCGACTTCGCTGCGAACCTGAGGCCGTCCCCGCAGGGCCGAAGCCAGGAACTGTGTCTGTTCGACCTTCAGCTCACACTGATACGCTTCGACAGCCGCTTGCACCAAGGCCACGTCGACGTGGCGTCGCGAGAGATGCTCACCCTTAGCCGCAAGGCGATCCAACCAGCCGATATCGACGTCCGCGTTCTGCACCTCCGGGCGGCCCAACAGTTCCAGCAGAAACGCCCGATTGCTGGCTCCCCCCTTGATCACGACGACGCTCTGACGCAGCACTCGCTGTAAGCGCGAAAGCGCTTCCTTGCGGGTGTTGCCGTAGGCAATGATCTTGGCGATCATCGAATCGAAGTCGGCAGGAATGACATCGCCTTCCTCGACCCCGGTGTCGATTCGCACCCCTGGACCGGTCAGAATGCGAAATCGTTCAATCGCTCCGGGAGCGGGTGCAAACCCGTTGTCGGGATCTTCTGCATTCAGGCGAACCTCAATGGCGTGGCCTATGGTTCGAGGGGGCTCGCCTTCCAGGCGTCCACCACGGGCGACATGTATCTGGAGTTTGACCAGATCGGCGCCGGTCGTGCACTCGGTGACCGGGTGTTCGACTTGCAGCCGGGTGTTCATCTCCATGAAGAGGAATTGTTGTTTCTCACGCTCGTAGAGGAACTCCACGGTGCCTGCGTTGCGGTAGCCGGCTACCTGGCTTAACCGAATTGCCGAATCGCGCAACCACCGATCCTGCTCGATGGAGAGGACAGGAGCCGGCGCTTCTTCCATGACTTTCTGGTGGCGGCGCTGGATCGTGCAGTCGCGAACCCCGGCGGCCCAGGTGATGCCGTGGTGATCGGCAATGATCTGAACCTCGACGTGGCGCGCTCCGGACACCAGCTGTTCCATAAAGACGGTCGGGTCTCCGAAGGCCTTGAATGCCTCGGCCCGGGCGCTCTCGAACGCCTTGTCCAGTTCGCTTGCCGAATGAACCCGGCGTATGCCGTGACCGCCTCCACCTGCAGTGGCCTTAATAAAGAGCGGATAACCTAGGCTGTCAGCGTGGTGCAGCGCGTCGTTGAGGGTTTCCACCGGTCCGCCGCTCCAGGGAGCAATTGGGATGTTCGCTTGCTCGGCCAGGCGTTTGGAAGAAATCTTGTCGCCCAGCCGCCGCATCACGTCACCGTCGGGCCCGATAAAAACGATGCCCAGGTCTCGGCAGAGATCGGCAAACTGCGCATGCTCGGCCACGAAGCCCCAGCCGACCCAGACCGCCTCGGCTCGCGCGGCGGTCAGTGCGCGCTCCAGTTGAGCGTAATCTACGTAGCTGCTCTTCAGATGACGGGTGCGAGGATCGATGATTTGTGCAGGTCCGAGGCAGACCGCCTCATCCGCCTCGCGCACAAACATGGCACGGCGATCGGGCTCGGTGAAGAGAGCGATGGTGTGCAGCGATTGGCCGTGCTCCTGATTAGATTCGCGCGCTGCGTGAATGAAGCGCATCGCAGCTTCGCCGCGATTGACGATGGCCACTCGTTGAAATTCGTGCGGCATGGGTCACCCTCGCAATAACGGTCGACAATCTGCACGGTTAAGAAACCGCAACGGCCTCCGCCGAGAGAACGGTTTGCAGTGTGTTAAGCGTCTCGCTATCGAGACTGTCGGGCAGCGCGGTCGTACGATAGCCGCCCAGTCGCACGTATCGGTTGCCCGTCGCGTCCACGACTTCTGCATCGAAACTTTGCTGCTCGGGCTGCGGCGTGACGATGGCATACAGACGGCCATCTGCCGATTGCGGAGTGCGCAGCCACGACACGTGGTGAACGTGCTGCGGCAACGCCATCCGGCTGTGCGCGCCGATTTCCCACAATCCCGCGGTCTGGAAGCACAGCTCGATCAATCGCGGAGCCATGAGCGTAGGCCGATCCGACGGTTGGTGATTGCCCGGAAGCGCCATCGCCAACTCGCCAATCATTCGCTTTCCATCCCACCACGCGCGTTCCAAGACCTGGTATGCAGGACCGTGAAAGTAGATGCGATAGATTTGCGTTGCCTGGACGATGGTTTCAGCCGTTAAGTACGGAGCCGCTCCGGCTACAGCCTCGTTGGGCTGCTTCCGCAAACGCACACGCGCCGTGAAGTGAACGGTCTCTTGCGGCTGCGCCTGATTGGGGAGCAACCGGCGGCCAATCAAACGGCAATCTGCGACCAACTTGTCTCCTTGCGGATAAAAGAACGCCTGGATGATGACGGCTCGTGGCTCGTCCCGGTAGAACTTGAACGGAGCCAGGAAATTCACTTCCTCGATGGCCTCGATGTGCCAGCCCGGATGCACGCACAGCGCAGCTTCGGCAAATGCCTCGATGCCCATCACACCTGGCAGCACCGGCGTACCGTCGATGCGATGATCGTTGAGGAAAGGCTGAACCGCCGGATCGAGAGTGGTCTCCATGGTTAGACCGCTATAGAGACCCATACCTGTGATCTTCCCGACCATCGGGCCTTGCGCCGGCAACGACGCGGTCGAAGCTTGCAGGGCGATGGTGTCCAGGCCGCCGGTTGTGTCCCACTCGTTCAGCAACGCGCCGAAGCGCTCGCCGACCACCACTTCTCCGCGCGTGCCTCCTGCGGTCAGCTCGCGGCGGATGAGAGGAACGCCCGCCTCGGGCGTCAACATATCGATGCCGGCCACTTCCATCATCTTCGGGATGGAGCCACGCGTGGCCATGCCGATACCGCCCCATGCGGTCCAATCGATGACGATGCCGCGAGTCTGCGGCCGCGTGGTGCGGAAGCTCGAGGTGTACTTGCAGAGCAAGTCGTTGGCGGCACTGTAGTCCGTCTGACCGCCATTACCGAAGCGTCCGGCAATTGAGCTGAAGGCCACTGTCGCGCCCAGAGGCATGTCGCCGATCGCATGCAGCAGATTGAACCAGCCATCCGCCTTCACGTCGAAGACCAGATCGAATTCACGCGGGTCCTTGTCGGGAAGGAAGTGACTGCGCTCCAGGCCGGCGGCATGCAACAGCACGTCGATCCGCCCGCTGCGGGAGCGAACCTGCTCGATGACCTTGGCCACTCCGTCGGCGTCCGCCAGATTGACGCTGAAGTAGTGCGCAGTTCCGCCAGCGGCCCGCACCGCTTCAATTGCGCTGAGTGCTGCCTGGGCCCGCTCGAGGGCTGCCAGTTCTTTCTCGACCAGGGCGGGAGTGGCCCGTTCTCCACGAGCCTGTATCCGCGCAAACAGATCGCGCTTCAGGCCTTCTTTGTCGCTGACAAAGCGTTTGAGGTCAGGATTCGACGGGTCCGGCTCAGGCACCAGGTCCAGCAGATAGAAGGTGCCGGCGGAAGCGGCTGCCAGATCGGCGGTGATGGCAGAGACGATGCTCCCGGCCGCTCCGGTGATGACGAAGACACTGCTTTCGTCAAGAGTCAGACCAGGCTGGCCATCGACCGCCGGCTGTTCTTGCAATCCGACCGTCCAGCGCAGGCCAGTCTTGTAGCCGACCTCAACAGCGCCGGGATCGCGCAGTGTTTCCTGGATGAGAGCATCGGCGATCTCCGAGGCTTTGCATGCAGGCTCGAAGTCGACCGCCTTCACCAGAACGTCGGTCCGTTCACGTTTATAGGCCTTGGTGAAGCCCACCACTGCGCCGCCCATTGGCGCGACGGCGCCGGCTTCGTCGTAGCCGTGCTGTCCGCCCATGCGTGTGGCCGAGATCAGGAATGTGCCCGGTGCGGCAACCTGCTCGTACAGCAGACGCATGGTTGTGTAAAGCGATTTGACCCGCAACCGCAACGCTTCATGCCAGGTCGCGAGGCTCAGATCGCCAATTTCTTTTTCGCGCTCGAGAGCGGATAGCCAATACACCCCTTGCACCGGACCGGCTGCGAGCCATTGCTTGACTTGTGCGGTGAGAGCTTCTGCATCGAGCGCGGGATCGATCCTTAGCACTTGCGCTCCCAGAGCTTGCAGCTTCTGCGTCAGGGTGTCGGCTACTCCACTTGCGTCCGGCATGATCACAACGCGACTACCGGGGCGGAGCGTGACACCTGTCTCTTTGCAGAGGGCAAGAGAAGGCCGCAAATTCGGCACGGGCACTCGCCGTGGAATTCGGTTGGCCGCATCGAAGCTGGCCAAGTCCGGTCGCGGCCGCCGACCGTCACCGACTTCGCGGGTGCGGCATTTGTGCCCGGGATTGGGGTTCTGCCTTGGCGGGCAAACTGGATCACGTGCGCCAGCGTCGGAAAGTCGCGCAGCTTGAGGTTTTCGTCGCGCGGGATGTTGTAGGCGGCACGCACTGCGGCAAACATCTCCGCCTGTTTGACAGTGTCAACGCCGAGGTCGGCTTCCAGATCGAGATCGAGGTCCAACATATCCGTGGGATAGCCAGTCTTTTCGGCGACGATCTGCAATATCTTCTGTTTAATGGATTCGTCGGACTGGTCCGGCGCGGCCGGTTGTGCGACGGGCAGGGGCGCCGGCGGTTGCTCGGCGGCTACAACCGGCTCGGGAGCGGTTGGAGACGGAGATGGGGCGCCCGCCAGGTCCGGCCGCTTCTCGTAGACAAAACGAATCACGTGGGCGAGCGTCGGGTAGTCGCGCAGCTTGCGGTTCTCGTCGCGCGGAATATTGTAGATCTCGCGAATCGCGGCGAACATCTCCGCCTGTTTCACGGTATCGACGCCGAGGTCTGCTTCCAGGTCAAGATCGAGATCGAGCATGTCTTGCGGGTAGCCGGTCTTCTCCACCATCAGCGCCAGAATGCGCTCTTCCACGGAATCGCCCATCTGCCCGATACCAGGCTCACTCGGTTGCTGAACAATTGCAGTTGGGGTAACTGTGGCTGGACCTGGAGTCGCCACGGCTGAGACTGCTGCCACTGTGGCCGTCTTCTGCGGCAATGCTGGTCCGGCCAAGTCGGGCCGCTTCTCGTAGACAAATCGGATTACGTGCGCCAGCGTCGGGTAGTCACGCAGCTTGCGGTTCTCGTCGCGCGGAATGTTGTAGATCTCGCGGATAGCGGCAAACATCTCCGCCTGTTTCACGGTATCGACGCCGAGGTCGGCTTCCAGGTCAAGATCGAGATCGAGCATGTCTTGCGGATAGCCGGTCTTCTCCACCATCAGCGCCAGAATGCGGTCCTTTACCGACTCGTCTCCTTGACTCGCCAGCGGCGCTGCCGTGGCCAATAGGGCCTCGATCGTGGGTGCCACTTCTATGACTGTCGAGGGCGAAGCGGCGGAAGCAGGCGGCTCGACCGTTGAAGGTGCAACAGAGCCGGCCAGGTCAGGGCGTTTCTCGAAGACGAAGCGAATCACGTGCGCGAGCGTCGGATAGTCCCGCAGCTTGCGGCTCTCGTCACGCGGGATGTTATACATCTCGCGAATGGCCGCGAAGATTTCCGCCTGCTTGACGGTGTCGACGCCCAGGTCGGCCTCGAGATCGAGGTCGAGGTCGAGCATGTCGGCGGGGTAGCCTGTCTTCTCCACTGCCAGAGCAAGGATGCGCTGCTTAACGGAATCGCCAGATGCTCCTGGTTTTGTGGCTTCCACAGGTGCCGGAGTGAAGGTTGCCGGTGCGGCACTCGTGTTCGTGGGTTGCTGGAATGGTGCCTCGGCGGCGGGTTTCGTGTCGACTGATTGAACGGATTGCGGAAGAACCGGCGCCTCGGCCTGAGCTAATGCGACCGCGACTGCGCGGAACTCCTCGGCTGCTGCCGCAGCTCGTGCTGCGGGCCACTGGTCGCGTACCCGGAGTGTGCGTTTCACGACTTCCAGGTCCGCCTGTGGGATAGCCGGCGATTCGCTTAAGCCAGCCGTTCCACACTGCCGTATCGGCGACGCGATAAGCATAGCCGAGTGCTTCTGGCCCGCAACGAACCTTGTCCTTCGTCGGCACCCAACGCAATAGCATCATGCTTACCTGTGAACCGAATCCCGCGCCCAGATGTAACGCGTATTCGATGGGATACGAGCCACCTTGCGACAGGTTCAACGGACCCAATTCGGGGTCAACTTCCTTAAAATTGGCCACCGGAGGCACCAGTCCTGTCTCCAGCGCCTTGACTGCGAGGACATCTTCAATCCCTGTTGCCATGGCGTGGCCGGTGAATCCTTTGGTATTGGCGATCACGATTTGATCCGCGGTGTCACCGAAGACGTGGCGCAAGGCGTGAACTTCCGCAGAGGCGCTGCCCCCACGCGCGGGTGTATAGGTCTCGTGGGAAACGAAGAGCATCTTTGGGGCTGCGTTTTCCCGGCGAATGCCACCGCGCGTTTCGGCCTGCGCCACCAGGTCTTCCATCACCTGGCCGATATGCTGCACGTCAAGGCGAGTTCCGTGAAAAGCGCTATTGGCGGTAACCGTACTCAACACCTCGCAGATGGGGTGAACTCCGCGTTCGCGCGCGGCTTCGGCGCTCTCGACCACCAGGGCCGCGGCGCCCATGCCCATGATCAGACCGTGGCGGCGGCGGTCGAAGGGAATGGCAGCGTCCTCGACCACTTCGTCGGTGGCGGCTGCCCCGCTGGCAAGAAAGCCTGCGCCCATCCACTCCACCAGGTTGTCGGAGGTGACGTCGTCGGCCGAAATTATGATCACCCGCCGGCATCGTCCCGCACGGATCCAATCCTCGGCGAGGGACACGGCTTGGGCCGTAGTTGCGCAAGCGGAGTTGATCTGCGTGTTAGGGCCGCGAGCCCCTATGAATTCGGCGAACTGAGAGTGCCCCATCGACAGGACTCTGAGCAGGAACCGCCGATCGAAGACGTATGGCTCCTTTTCGATTGCCGCACGCAGATCTTCGATCCGGCGGTCCATGTCCTGAGCCAGGACCGAGTGACCATTCGTTCCAGCCGCATGGGCCCGCAAGCCTTCCAGCAGCTCCAATTGCTCGCGGCGTGCGTGGTCGGTGAAAAAGCCTGACATTATCTCCGCGAACGAGTCACAGCCGGGGAAGGCTGAGCCGAAGATCACACCCGTATCGTCGCGGAGGGCGTCCGGCAAGCCCCATCGATCCGGCAGTTGCGTCCCTTTAGTTGTCGTTTTGTAACGCATGACTAACGGGATACCGGCGTCACGCAGAGCGTCGACTCCAGCGCCAATCGCCAGGCAGGTGACCCGGTCGAAGGCAGCCAGGTGCTCGGCGGGTACGCCGAATTCACTGTTCAGGTCGAAAGCGCCCCCCCGGCCCGCCAACTTGATGACGTCCGCGACGTTGTCGATCGACTCAAATCTCGGCTCTCCCTGGTCACTCTTGACCAGGCGCCTGATATGTTTGTCGACCATGGCGCGACGAAACTCAGCGGGAATCAGGTTGATGAATTGATCGCCGCGAAGCAGGCGCGCAATGTTCCCGTCGTCGAAGATGTGCTCGGTCCCAGGCAAACCCAACGCCGCTCCAGTGATAACCACGGGCTGGTTAGCGGGAGCAGGTTTCTGCCTGCGGTAAATTTCCCACCCACGATCGAGCACACCGGCGAACAGGTGGCCGAGCGCCGCGTAGCTATCACCATTCGAAGGCGTGATGTCGGCTCCAGCGGAGGCTATGGCACGCAGTTCCTGCACGACTGGTGCTGGTATATCCGCGGACGGCAGCGCTGCGGATTTGGTGGAAATCTCGGACGTCACCGTGGCTTCATATCTGCCGAACCCCGCCGCGTACAATCCGCATAGAGCCTGGTTGAACGCCGCAACATCGCCGACTTTGGGATGGTTGGTGAACAGCGAAACGACTTCGGGGTCGCCGCCGAGCACGTCCTCAGCGAAACCTTGCAATGCCTTCTTCGGGCCGACTTCGACAAATACGCGCGCCCCGGCATCGTAAAGCGTACGCAGGCCCTTCACGAATTGCACTGGCGAAGCGACCTGCTGAGAGAGGAGGTCGAGCATCTGTGTTACGCCATCCGGTCCGGTGGGATAGAACTCGCCATTGACATTGGCGATGACCGGAACGCTCGGCACTTGCAGGTGCAGTTTCTGCAGCATCTGCCGCAGCGGTCCGCTCGCGGGAGCCACTATCGAGGTATGAAAAGCGTGACTGACCGGCAGCTCCACCACGTTGTAGCCGGATTGCAGAAATATCTGCGAGGCCTGCTCGACCGCCTTGCTGGCGCCACCGATGACCGACTGGGTATTGCTGTTGACGTTGGCAATCACTACGTAGCCGTCTACCGTCTTGAGAATGCGCTCGACCTCTGGCAGCGGTGCAAACACCGCGGCCATACGGCCTTTGTCGTCGACCGCAACCTGTGTCATGCCGCGACCGCGGGCGCTCACCGCCTCCAGTGCCTCACGGAAGCTCAGCGCACCGGCTGCGACCAGTGCACCATACTCGCCGAGGCTGTGTCCTATTGTCATGTCGGGCCGAATGCCATAAGCGGCGAGAAGGCGGGTAATGCCGATGTCGATGGCCAGCACCGACGGCTGTGTGATCTCGGTCTGGCGCAGATCCTCCTCGGCCTTGGCGACGGCCGCCGGGTCGTCAGGATTCACGAAGATGAACTCGGTGAGCGGCTTGCCCAGAAGCGGCGTCATGATGCGATCGGCTTCCTCAAATGTTTCGCGCACAATCGGCTCGGCGGCGCACAACGGCTGGAGCATGTTGGCGTACTGCGAACCCTGGCCGGTGTAAAGGAACGCGACCTTGGGTGCGGGACCGCTGCCGCGGAAAATTCCTTGGGCGCGGATAGCTTTCCAGAAAGCAGGCTGATTGGCCTGCATTGCCTTGAGCGCGATGCCCGCTTTCGCCGCCAGGTCGGCTGCGTCCGCGTAGTCGATTGCCAGTCGTTCAGGCGCTCCCAGATCAGACTCAGCGGGCGCCGCCGGTGCGGGTGACTGGCCTGCCTGCGCCGCCTTCTGCACTTGACGCAAACGCTCGACCAGCGCCTCGGTCGAGGCGGCTCCGATCACCAGCGCGCCGCGTAACGGCGCTTTGCGAGACGACGCCTGTGACCAATCCGAAGACACTGCGGGAGAAACTGCACTTGCATTCATGACGACTTCCTTCGCAGCGGCAGGCGGCATCGCGGGAACCGCGATCGACCGTTTGCCATTGCCGTTGAGCTTGCCGGGAATGTGTTCTTCCATCACCACGTGGAAGTTCGTGCCGCCGAAGCCAAAGGCGCTGACGCCGGCGCGCCGCACGACATCTGAGGGAACATCCCAGGATTTCAGTTCGGTGTTGACATACAGCGGAGAATGGGCGAAATCGATATCTGGGCTGGGATGCTCGCAGTGCAGACTGGGTGGAAGCACCTTGTCGCGCAGCGCCAGAGCGGCCTTCAGAATGCCCGCAGCTCCGGCAGCGCCTTTCAGGTGTCCGATATTCGACTTCACCGACCCGAGCGCTATTGAATTGGCGGGAAGATTTGAGCTGCTGAGTACGTCAACCATACTCTGCGCTTCGACCACATCCCCCACCCGGGTCGAGGTACCGTGGCCTTCAATCAGGGTGGCGGTTGCGGGAGAGAGTCCGGCATTCTTCCAGGCGCGCTCGACGCACAATTTCTGGCCGATCGGATTGGGCGCGGTGATGCCTTTACCCTTTCCGTCGCTCGCGCCAGCGATGCCGCGCAGCACGGCATAAATCTTGTCTTGGTTACGCTCGGCATCGGCCAATCGCTTCATCAGGAAAACGGCAGAGCCCTCGCCCATCACGAAGCCATCGGCTCCTTGCGCATACGGACGAGTTCCGGTCGCCGACAGCGCCCCAATCTTGCAGAACTTGACGAAGGTCGGCGCGCCCATGTTGCGATCGATACCACCGGTGACGGCCACGTCAAAGTCGTTGTCGACCAGGCCTTCCACCGCCGACTTGATGGCGGCCATGGCCGAAGCACACGCTGCATCGCAAATGTAATTGGGTCCGTGGAAGTTGTAGAGGTTGGCAATGCGTCCCGCCATGCAGTTGGCGAGTTCGCCCGGCATGGTGTCTTCCGTAATCTGCGCGAAGCGTGTGCCGATGCGATCGTGGAATTCGCGGGTGATGTCGCGCTGCACTGCTTTGGGGAGTGCCGCAAAGCTGGCCGACTCCTCCAGTTCATGCTCATATTCGGGGAAGAATACGCGCACCGACGAGAGATAGTGCTTCTCTCCGGCCATGGCATTGCCGAGAATCACCGCGGTGCGATCGAGTTCCAGGGGCCTTGTGGGATAGCCATAGTCTTCCAGAGCTTCGCGGGTGCAAGCCACAGCCCACTGTTGCGCCAGGTCCATGCCGTCGGCAACGCGAGGCGGTATCGGCAGGCGCCACTTCATTGGCTCCCACGCGTATTCGCGCACCCATCCTCCGATCTTGGAGTAGGTCTTGTCAGGCGCAGCGGGATCGGGATCGTAATAACGCTCGGGATCCCATCGGTCGGCAGGGACCTCGTTTATGCTGTAGCGGCCCGCTTTGATGTTGTTCCAGAATGCTCCGGCATTGGGAGCGTCGGGCAGGATAGCCCCTACCCCTACGATTGCGATTGCTCGATGAGCAGTGTCTTCCATGACAGTCCTCTTAACGTGGAGCGGGCATCAGGGCGGTGGAAGTGAGCCGCATGCCTGCTTCACTGTCTAGCGGTGGAGGGCAACTTCCGTGAGGTTCTCTGCGGGGCGCTTTGCCGCGCGCCCGTACAGGACATCGGCCACGTAATCCATGTCGGAGATCAGACCGGCCTGGGCCCGATGGATGGCAGAGATTCCCAGCGCCATTTCGAACGCGGGTATCTCCGTGTCACTTACGCCGCCGGCTCCGACGATCAGACGCAGACCTTCGACAGCGACCTTCATCGCAGCTTCGCGCGCGAAGATCCGGCTGATTGCCGCGAGAGCTTCCGCGTCGAAGCGGTCATTGGCCTTTTCGTTGAGCCGCCCTTCGGCCTTCAGCGCGGCACGGCGCGCCAGGGTCGCAGCGCACTCGGCATACGCGATCAATTCACCGAGACGCAGCAAAACATGCTGATAGCGCGTCAGCCGATTGATGCGGGCCTTCTCCATGACCTCGGCCAGAGCGTGCAAGGCGAGAGCGGCAGTGTCGGCGCCTACATAGGGATGCGCGGCATGCAGGTCTTCGACCTTCCGCGCATGCTCGTGATAGTGCTGCCCGCGCGTCTTCAGGTGGAGCTGCCAGCGATCGCGGCTGATGGTCATCTCCATGATCTCGGAAGTGCCTTCGTAGATCGTGGTGATGCGCACGTCGCGGCTGATCTTCTCCACCATGTACTCGTGGGTATAGCCATAGCCGCCCAGCGCCTGGATACTGGCTTCGGCGGCAGTATTGCCAGCCTCGGTCGACATGTACTTGGCGATCGCGCCCTCGGTGTTCAGACTTCCTTCGGTGCCGGCGTCGATACGCTCGGCTGTTTCCTCGATGAAGGCTCGCCCGGCCTCCAGACGCACCACGTTGGGGACGATCAGCTTGTGGGTGTAGCCTTGCTTTTCGGACAGTGGCGAGCCGGCCTGAATTCGCTTGGCTGAATAAGGGATGGCGCGATCCAGCGCGGACCAGCCTGCGCCCAGCCCAAAGGCCGCCACCATCACGCGGGTGTAACCGAAGACTGCCTGTGCCTGGAGAAGGCCCTGACCTTCGACACCGCCGATCAGCCGGTCGGCATCGACATACACATCGTTGAATGCCAGTGCAGCCGTGTTGCTCAGACGAATGCCATGCTTGTCTTCCGGCTTGTCCTGGGTGAATCCGGGAACGCCCTTATCGACGATGAACCAGCTTGGGCCGGCGGGCGTGTTAGCCAGCACGGTGTAGGCATCGGCGATGCCACCGTTGCTGATCCACTGTTTTGCGCCACTGATTTTGTAGCCAACGATGCGGCCATCCTTCTCGACCCGTTCGGCGGTCGTTTTGAGAGCACCAAGATCGCTGCCGGCCTCCGGTTCGGTTGCGCCGTAGGCGAACAAAATGCCTTCATCGGCGATTCGGCCCAGCCACTTCTTCTTCTGCTCAGGCGTGGCGCCGACGGTGATGGGATCGCTGCCCAGGAATGTGGCGAACAATGAGGTGGCAACACCCAGATCGATCCGCGCCATCTGCTCGCAGATGAGATAGACGTCGAAGGTACTTCCCCCCATGCCGCCGTATTCTTCCGGAATGAACAGGAGTTGAATGCCCAGCTTGTCCGGGTCGCTCATGTGACGGACGATCTCCACCGGGCACTCATCGCGTTCGTCCAGTGCGATCAGTTCCTCATCCGGCAGCCGCTTCTTGGCGAAGTCCCGCAGCGACTTCAAACTTAGTTGCAGAGTTTTCTTGGTAATCATGGCTCGAACCTTCCCTGGTCCTTAGACCGAAACCTGCTTCATTTCCCTGATTTTGGTAGTCAGCTCCGGCAGGAACTCCAGTATGTCGGCGACAATGCCGACATCGGCAACCTGAAAGATCGGCGCCTTTGGATTCTTGTTGATGGCGACGATGAACGGATTTCCCTTAAGCCCCGCCAGGTGCTGGAACGATCCGCTCATGCCGCATGCCAGATAGACCTTAGGCTTCACCGTCTGGCCGGACGAGCCGACCTGCCGTGACTTCGGCAGCCACTTGGCGTCGACTACGGGCCGCGAGCAGCTCACGGCTGCGCCCATCACCTCGGCAAGCTCCTCGGCGATGGCGACGTTATCTTTTTCCTGAATGCCGCGGCCAATCGAAACCAGCACCGGCTCCTTGCTGATATCGACATCGCCGGCCTCGGGAACCACGGTTTCCAAGTAGCGGCGTCCTGCGGACAGGGCTCCGACCTCCGGAGACTTGTCGACAACAGTTCGTCCCGCGGGAGTGCCTTCAACAGCTATGAATGCACCGGGACGAAGCGTGAGCACGGCGCCAGCGGAGATTTCGCAGCGAACGTGTGCGCTGACTTGCCCGCCGAACTCCTGGCGCACCAGCTTGAGATACGCGCCTTCGATTCCATCGATGCCCACAACGTCGGAGACAAACGCGGAGTTCAACTTGATGGAAAGACCCGGCGCCAGATCGATTCCGAAATGATTGTGAGGAATCAGCAGGATGCTTCCCGCCGGGAGGACCTTCACCAGCGCCTTGCGAATCAGCTCAGCGTTGGGATAGGCGAGGCCCTGGTTGGCGACCTTCCACACCTCCAGGTAGGACGCGCGGAGAGAATCGCAAACGGCGTCCAATTCAGGGCCCCAGCCGGTGACGACGGCCGTGGGAGACCCTGCAGGGTCGATCTTCTTTGCGGCCGCCAGCAGTTCCGCGGCGGTGTCATCCACTACTCCGGACTTATGTGCGATGTAGGCAAAGATTCGGGACGTCATTGCAAACCTCCTTTGGCTTTCAGCAACTCGACAAGGCTGTCGGCGATCTCTTCGCTGCTGCCCTGGAGCATCTCTGCACCTTTGCCCGCAGCCGGGACGAAATAGTCATCCCGCTTCACCTTGGCTCCGCCTTCACCTACCGCGGCGGCATCGAGGCTCAGGTCCGCTGCGCTATACGTCGGAATTTCCAGCGAAGCCACCTGGCGGATGCCTCGCATGCCGACATAGCGAGGCTCATTGATGCCGGTCTGAATCGAGAGCACACAGGGAAGATCGATCTCGTTCATCTCCTTTGCGCCGCCCTCGATTTCGCGGCCAATCCTCAGCTTCTTGCCGTCGAGCACTTCAATGGAACTCACCAGCGAGGCGAACGGATAGTCGAGCATCGCCGCCAGCATTCCGCCGACCTGCGCGCCACCGTCTTCGGCCTGCACTCCGGTCAGAATGAGGTCGTAATTCTTTTTCTGCACGAAGCCTTTCAGAATGGTGGCGATGCCCTTGCCATCCGATCCGGCGAACGCCTCGTCCGAGAGGAGAACCCCGTGATTAGCGCCCATGGCCATCTCGCGGCGAAGGATTTCCTCGTCTTCATCGGTGCCGACGGTCGCCACCGTAACGTTGCCACCCGACCTGGCGACAATCTGCAGCGCTTCTTCGACCGCGTAGTTATCGGGCTCGTTGATCGAGTACACCAGGTCGTCACGTTCGATATCGTTGCCGGCACGGTTCAGTTGAATTTCGTTCTCTGAAGTGTCGGGCACTCGTCTTGCACAAACTAGAATTTCCACAGTCGCTCTCCCTCTGTTGCTTTTGCTGAAACCCGCCGCAGTAAGGAACCTCTGTTCCCCTGCGGCTTGACGATTACGTCATTGCGTGGCCACCAGCTGCTCCTCGGTCCTCGCTTCCTGCTCGATGCTTTTTGGCGCGAGGTGTTGATCCACGAGTTCCGCCAGGTCGATGGCGGTCATTTTTCCTTCCATGCCTGAAACCTTGATCGCATCTTCTATATTCACCATGCAGAACGGACAGGCGGTCACGATCACGTTCGCTCCGGCTTCGGCGGCCATCTGGACTCGCTTCACGCCCATCCTTTGTTCTTCCTGCGGCTCGTAGAACAGCATCAACCCGCCGCCTCCGCAGCAGAACGAACGATCGCGGCAGCGGCTCATCTCGACTCGCTTTAAGCCGGGAATCGCGTCGAGCACCGCACGAGGCTCGTCGTAAACCTGGTTGTGGCGTCCCAGGTAGCAGGGGTCGTGATAAGCGTAGACAGCACTGTCGCTGGCGACCGGCAGAAGCGTGAGCTGTCCCGCTTTTACCTGGCGCGCAATCACCTGGCTGATGTGCTCCACCGGTGGAATGTCTTGGTAGTCGTGCTTTAGCGCGTTGTAGGCATGCGGATCAGATGTAACGATCCGCTTCACGCCCGAGGCCCTGATGGCATCCGCATTGTGATCGCGAAGCGCCATAAAGAGCATCTCTTCGCCAAAGCGGCGGACTTCGTGTCCACTGTCCTTCTCGGCGGAGCCGAGGATGGCGAATGGCTCGCCCGTAGCGTCAAGAATCCTGGCGGTCGCGCGCCCGATCGCCTGTATGCGATCGTCGTAGGAGGTAATGCTGTCGACGAAATACAGCGTGTCCGGGACGCCGCTCGCGTCCACGGTCTTCACCTCGCAGGTCTGCTCGAAGGCCTTATCTTTGGTCCATTCGACCCGCTTCTTCTCCATCTTGCCGTAGGGATTGCCACGACTCTCCAGCGACTTCAGTGCCTTCTGGATGGACTTGGGGACGTTGCCGTCATCGACCAGGCCGCGCCGCAGATCGACGATCTTGTCGATGTACTCGATCATCAGCGGACATTCTTCTTCGCAGGCTCCGCAGGTCGTGCATGACCAGATCTCGTCTTCCGAGTAAATATCGCCAACCAAGGCTGCGCCGTTGTTCGCCGTACCCAGAACTGGAAAATGCTGGAAGGTGTAGTCCCGCGCCTTGATGCTGAGGAAGCGCGGCGACAGCGGTCGGCCCACGGCGTTTGCCGGACAATTATCCGAGCAGCGCCCGCAGTCGGCGCAGGTGTAGAAGTCGAGCATGTGCTTCCAGGTGAAGTCCTCGAACTTCTTCACCCCGAAAGACTTCACCTGGTCGAGCTGCTCGTCGCTGACGCCCCAGCGCACCGGCTTGACGGTTCCGCGATCCAGCTTGGCGAAGAACACATTGAACAGCGACGTTTCCACGTGGAACTGGATTCCGAACGGCCGGTAACAGAGCAGAAAGTAGAAGGTGAGAATGTCGACCAGGTAGGCGCCGATGTAAAGATGCCAGACCATGGCCGACGAGGCGAAAACCAGAGCGGCGTGGAACATCCAAGCCAACGTCAGAACCGGCAGCGCTTCCGTCGTCAGGCCCTGTTGTGTCTGCAGGACGACCTTGCCCGCCTCAAACAGGCTCTCGGATGCCATCAGGATCGCGATCAGCGCTAACAGGAAGATGGCGTCGGCGGGATGTCCCTTACCGTATCGGACCGGCACCGCGTATCGCGCCGGCTTAAAGACCAGGCGGCGAACGGCGGCAACGACCATGCAGAAGAACACAATGGTAGCCGCGTAGTCCGCCACAAGATCGTATAGGTGGCCGATTACGGTCGGTGTGGCGGTGCCGCCCGACGCCCCGAATATCAGTAGAGAAAAGGCCCTGGTCGCCAGAATCAGGAAGCCCGAGAAAATGAGGATGTGAATGATGCCTGCAAATTTGTAGCGGGGATGCTTCCACTGTCCAAGCCAGAACTGTCCGAGCTTCTGCAACCGGATCCATGGACGGTCGAGTCTGAAGTCGCGTCTGGCCCCGCATCAGCGGCGCTACGCGTTTCACCACGATATAAGCGAAGCAGCCGATGCCGAGAAGATGAATCAGGAGGAACAGGATCGACCCTGGCATGAACCAGTAGATCGCTTGCGCGGGTGAATGCATTACTTCCGCCATGCTGCTCCACGTCCCAGCTTTTGGGAGCTAACGTACGGCACGCTGGTTGGTAGCTATGACGCTCCAGCCAAGCGGGCTGCACAGATTTCAGGACCGGCTCACCTGCACCTGCAGGTACGCACTGATTCCTTCAGGAAGTGGCGAACCTGGAACCGAGTGGAATCCGTCTCGGGCCGTTGCATTGCATTCTCTGTGACTGATCGCTTGCAGTCTGTGAGAGCCGTCGCCGCGGAGCGTGAGCATAATCACACTAGAGTTGTACTTGGCGACGTTTTTTCAGGGGCGGCCGCAACCTGAGCCATTAGCGTGCTTCGGAGGCACCTGAATCACGGGCTCGCGTGCGCCACATCACAGGCTTGTGTGTCGCAAGGCGCAACCGCCGGTTTTGACTATGGCATTGCAAACGAAAACGCAACCGTCATTGCTGTGACTGGAGTCACCGCAGAGCCAGCTCTTTGCGCTGAGAATCAAGCTCTAGCATCGAGATGGTCAGGGAGGTCGCGATGGAACCGTTCCGCTTTCATGTCTTTGTCTGCACGCAGCAAAAGCCGGAGGGCATCCCCTCCTGCCCGGCCGGCGGGTCGCTGGCTGTGTTCGACGCAATGGATCGCGAGATCCAGGCCCAAGGCCTCGACCACGCTGTCCAACTCACCACCTGCGGCTGCATGGGGCTGTGTGATGAAGGTCCCGTGATCGTGGTTTATCCGGCAGGCGTATGGTACCGGCATGTGCAGGCGTCGGACGTACCCGAAATTGTCGGCACACATCTGCGCGACGGCAAGCTCGTCGATCGTCTGGTGTGGAACGATGCTCCGGCGATGCAGGCTATGTCGATCGAGCATCTGGAGAAGTTTCGCAGCGCTGTGGCTGCGCGCGACAAAGCCGGAATGCTGCCCGATCGTATCGATCAGATAATCCGCGGCTTCATGCCGAGTCGCTGCATTCTTTCCGCGCTTGAACTCGACATCTTTACTGCCGTCGGGGACGGAGCCAACGCCGAACAGATCGGGGCGACGATCAATGCAAATGGCCGTGCCGCAGGCATGCTGCTCAACGCACTGGTTGCCCTCGGGTTTCTCTCGAAGAGTGGCGATGATTACAAAAACACTCCCGAGTCAGCACGCTTCTTTGTTCAGGGCTCGAAAGACAACCAACGCAACGGTCTGCTCCACACAGCGAATATATGGCATCGCTGGAGCACGATGACGGACGCAGTGCGCACGGGAACCCGCGTCCCCATTGACCGCGACCACACCGCCGAATGGACGCGAAACTTCATTGCGGGCATGCAACGTAATGCCAAGGATCGCGCTCTCCTGGTGGTGAAGGCGGTAGGCACAGCCGGGGTGCGCCGCATCCTCGATCTTGGCGGCGGCTCGGGCGCATACTCCATCGCATTCGCAAAAGCCTGCCCCGAAGTGCACTGCGAGATCATTGACCTCCCGGAGGTCGTGGCAATCGCCGCCGAATATGTCAGCAGGGCCGGCGTCTCAGCGCAAGTCGGGCTTCGCGCCGGCGACATGCTGCAAGACGACTTCGGCTCCGGCTACGACATCATTATGCTGAATGCGATCTGTCACATGTTTTCCGAGGAGCAGAATCGCAACTTGTTCCGCCGTGCATGCCAGGCTCTTGCACCCAAAGGCCGCCTCGTGGTGCAGGACTTCATCCTTCATCCCGACAAGACCGGGCCGCAACAGGCCGCGCTGTTCTCTTTGAATATGCTTGTCTCCACGGACAGTGGCGCCAGTTACAGCGAAGGCGAATACACTCGCTGGATGCACGCCGCAGGTTTCACCGATGTGCGACGGATCGATCTGCCCGGGCCTAGCGACTTGATTGTGGGGCTGGCGACATAACCTTTCCTTTCGGATGTTCGTTTCTTCCTCAAACAGTCTCGTGTGGCGCGCGATCCCCATCGTTCTGGGCGAACAGAATGTACATCTTGCCCTGGCAGTAAGCGATCACCCCTACGTGCTCGCGGAAGGCCGCGTCGAGTTGGAGGGAAACTCTCACGACATCGCTAACATGGGCGAGGTACGACGGGCCTGCCTGGGCCTTTAGGTTTCCCGTGGCACGATATTCCAGCTAGGCGCGCTCATAAAAGCGAAAGAAGAGTGCCTGCTTCGAGACAGGTTGCGCCTTCTCGCTGAGCGCCGCCATCTGTTGTTGGTTGAGCGGGGTGAACTCGCGCGCGAGTTGCACGTTATGTTCGAGCTGAGCGATGGAATCCACGCCAATAATGACGGTGCTGACCGGCAGCGAAAGCGAGTAGTACATCGCCTGACGCATGTCGAGTGTCCCCGCCGTCGGCGCCGGGACCATGCCTTCCCACATGTGCTTCTGCTGTTCCATAGACGGTGGCGTCCACGACGAAAGAATGCGGCCACGCGCCGGAACCTTCATCCCGATGATGCCCATCTGCTTCTCGACCGCAAGCGGCAGCAGTTGCTCGGAGAAGCTGTAGTGATGTGGGTCGGCGGCGTTAACCGCCATCAGGATCGTGTCAAAGGGATAGCGGTGGATGGCTTCCATCAGAGCATCAGGCCGGTAGTGACCCGTGATACCGAGATAGCGCACGATCTTCTGGTCGCGAGCCTGGAGCAGGGCTTCCATCGCTCCGCCTTTGGCGAATATCTCGTCGATATCGGTCATGGTTCCGATGTCGTGGAGTTGCCAAAGGTCTACATGATCGGTCTGCAGCAGCTTCAGCGAGATCTCGATCATGCGCATGGAGCCGTCGCGTGTGCGCTCCTTGGTCTTGGTCGCCAGGAACGCTTCGTTGCGGCGATGCTTCATTACCTTGCCAACGTATTGCTCGCTCCAGCGCGGCGGACCGCCATAGATCGAAGAGGTGTCGATGTAATTCACGCCCAGGTCGAGAGCCTTTTCGATGATGGGAACGGCCACCGCTTCGTTGTTCGGCTTTTCGATGGCGGCCTGACCGCCCAGGCTGAAGATGCCAGCTTTGTATCCCGTCTTTCCGAGATTCCGCGTCGGCATCGCGTTTGAGGTTGCCGGATTCGAAGGCACGGCCGATTGACCGGCTATGACATCCGGGAATGTAGCTGCGCCCAGCGCCGCTGCGGCCGCGATTCCGCTGGTCTTAAGAAAAGCGCGTCGATTGCCGCTGGACGACACGTCGGAAGTAGGTTTGCTCATGATGTCCTCCGAGAAACTGCCGGAAGCTCTACAGTAACGCCGAGATCGGCCGCGAATCCACAGATAAACATCGCGCTGTGATCTCGGCCGGAATCCGATCTTCAGGCCGTTGAAAAACTCAAAAGCAGGTCCCTCCTCGGCCTTAAGGCCTTGTCGGGATGACAAGGATAAAGGACTGGTAACGGCGCACCTTAAGGTGCGCCCCTTCAAAATCGATCCAGGTCGAGTTTTCAGCGGCCTGTCTAGCCAGAGTTCGAATATCCCATGCCCGCCAAGACTCCTCGCATGTAGGCGAAGCTGGCGATGACGCCCGGCATGGGATCGTCGGGATGGACCTCGTACTCCAGATCGACAAACCCGTTGTACTTCGTGGCGATCAGCGCTGCGAAAATCTGGCGCACCGGCATGATGCCCTCGCCCACCGCGACCTGGCTCTCCTTGTCATGAAAATTCGTGAGGTCCTTCATGTGCACGTTAAACAGCCGCGGGCCCACCTCGTGGATGGCCTGCACCACATCGGTGCCGGCTCGCACCGTATGGCCAACATCGATGCAGCAGCCCATGCGCGAATCCATGCCCTTCACCGCCTGCAAAACATTCAGGGGCGAAGGCCACACCTTATCTTCCGGCCCGTGATTATGAATCGCAATGCGGATGTCGTACTCCTTCACGAACTTCTCGATGCGCGGCAACGTTTCCGGCGCGGGATCGCCGGCGACGATGACGGGAATGCCGGCTCGCTTGCAGTATTCGAACTTGGACCGAATGTCTGCATCGTCGTCCTTCGTGAAGTAAATGGCGCCAGCAGCATGCAGCTTGATTCCAGCCGCAGCATAGTCTGCCAATGCAGCCGCTTCGCCCTGCGGATCCATTGGGAGATGATCTTTCACATCTTTCGCATTCAGCGCGTAGACATTGAGCTGCTTCATGAAGGCAATCAACTGTGCGCGGCTGAAGTCGCGAAAGGTGTAGCTGGCCAGACCGAGGCGGATAGGAGACCTTTCTCCAGAGGAGGGACGCTCCGGCGTTGAAGCAAAGAAGCTTCTCGGGGCGGCCAGTGCGGCCATAACTACCGCGCCCGAGCGTATGAAATCGCGACGGGAGAAGTTGCTCTTCATATGTGGGGCGCCCAGCCCTTCTCGTACTCGCGTCCCCACATCTTCATCGCTTCGGGGTCGCCCTGGATCTTTCCATCGCTCGTATCGAGTTGCAATTCCCGGTTCACTTCCCACGCGATGTTCGACAACTGCAGCATGGTCACGGCAACGTTGCCGACTGAAATCGGCGCATTGAGTTTCTCGCCGGTGCGGATCGCCGCAATGAAGTTGGCGAAGTGGGCGTCGGTCATGGAATCGCGGCCAATCAGGTCAGCGGTAGAAGTCTCCTTGCCCACCTTCCGTTCGCTGGTCTTGTTCCCCTTCAGGTCATAGATCTCGTAGCCGTCGCGATCGATCAGCACCGTTCCGGTGGTCCCCATGATGGTCGAACCTCGATCGCGCCCGTAAAACTTCATGCCCTGACAACTCTTGCCCTCCCAGGAAATCATGGCGTCGGGGTACTCGAAGCTGGTGATCAGGGTATCGTAAAACTGCCAGTCGTCCTTGAACTGATACCTTCCCCCTGACGAGGTAACCCGCTTGGGATAATCGAGCCCCAGCGCCCAGCGGCAGACGTCGACCTCATGCGTGCCATTGTTCAGTGTTTCACCCGTACCGTAGATCCGGAACCAGTGCCAGTTGTAGGGATGGATGTTGTTCTTATACGGACGGCGCGGCGCCGGACCTTGCCACAGGTCCCAGTCAAGCTGCGGAGGCACGGGTACCTCTTTGCCAATGCCGATCGACTTCCTGGTATTGGAGTACCAGCATTTCGCGAAGTATGGCCTGCCGATCAGACCCTCGTGAATTTTGCCGACGATCTCGATGGTGTGGGGTGATGAGCGTTGCTGTGTGCCCATCTGCACCAGCTTGCCATACTTCTGCTGGGCCTCGACCAGCATCGCGCCTTCCGCGGGATTATGGCTGCAAGGCTTCTCTACATAGATGTGTTTGCCTGCCTGTAATCCAGCGATGGCCATGGGCGTATGCCAGTGGTCGGGCGTGGCGATGGTAATCGCGTCCACATCTTTCTGTTCCAGCATCTTGCGAAAGTCTTTGTCGGCCTTTGGGGCTTCGCCCATCTCCTGCTGCGTCGCTGCCGCAAACTTCGCCAGAATGTCGCTGTCCACATCGCAGACATGAGTCACGCGGGCGGCACTTTTATTGGCCTTCAGCGAGGAGAGATGCGCATAAGCACGGCCGTTAAGCCCGATCACGGCAAAGTTCAGACGCTCATTGGAACCAAGGATCTGGGCATAGCTCCTTGCCGTGCTTCCCACTGCGAGTCCGGCCGCACCGGCGGCAAGGGTCTCCAGAAACTTACGTCTTGTAACCATCATTTCTCCTTATTGCCCGGAATCAGCAGGAAATGCCGGCCTTGGCCAGAGTCTTCTTCAAACCTTCCATGCTGACACGCGTGGACGCTTCAGGCGTGCCCGCGCCACGCCAATGAGTCTCGAGACTCAGACCATAGTGGAAGCCGTCGCGCTGAAAAGCCTGGAACTGCCCCACCCAATCCACATCGCCGCTGCCGACGGGCGCCCACTCGTACTTGTGGTCGGGCTTGCGTATCACGTCCTTGCAATGGCAGTGCCCGATCCGGTCTTTCGGCAAGAGACGGTAGCCGTCAGGATAAGGCGTGCTTCCTATGGCCGCGGCATTGCCCGGGTCCCAGTTCAGCATGAAATTCCTGTTGGGAATCGCCTTCAAGACGGCCGCCGACTCTTCGCCCGTCGCCGTGTTGCAGGACATTTCGTTCTCCAGCAGAAGAATGAGATTGTCCTTGGCACAGCGCTCCGCTGCCGCTTGCAGCTTGGCGTTAATTGCCGCGCGGTAGGGCTTCTGATCGTCCAGCCTCCAGAAGTCGAAGCAACGAATCCGGTCCGTATCGAAAGATTTCGCCAGCGAGATACACCTCTCCAGCAGCTTGTCCTGAACGCTGGCATCGAAGTCCGCATGAAACTGGTCACGGCTTTCGCTCTGCGACGACCGTGGAGCCCCCGGCCAATCGGTCTTGAAGAGCGGGCTGGCTATGTCCGTCACTCGCAGCTTGTGTGCGGCGAGAATCTTGCGTGCTTCCTCCACTTGCTTGCCGTCGAGCTCGGTAACATTCTTGTTCCACATCGAGCGCAATTCAATCCAGCTCAACCCGAACTCGTTCGCCGCAATCTGGCAGGCTTTCTCGAAGTCCTGCGTGATCTCGTCGTTGATCACCGCCAGCCGGAAGGGGCACTTGCCTTCGCCAGCTGTCCACGGTTCCATCATCGAGGACGCTGCGGACTTCTTCACCAGCGGCGGCAGCATCGCTGACAGACCAGCCATCCCTAAGCCCGCAAGCACCCAACGCCGCGTATACCCCATGCTCACCTCCAGTGATCAGCTACCATCATGCGATTCGCGCAGACAACTACTGGTTGACCCCGCTGGCCAGGAAGCCTCCGTCGACGATCAACGTCTGTCCGGTCACGAACGACGCCGCGTCGGAGGCGAGGTAGACGGCGGCTCCGACCAGTTCCTCAGTCCGCCCAAAGCGGCCCATGGGTGTGCGCTGCAGCAGTTCCCGTCCGCGCGGCGTGTTGTCGAGGAGCTCTGCATTCAGCGCGGTCCGGAACACACCTGGCGCAATGGCGTTCACCTTGACCCCCCGCTTGGACCACTCCACCGCAAGCGAGCGCGTGAGCGATACGACCGCTGACTTGCTTGCCGCGTAAGCCGCGACCTCGTTGAGCGCGACGAAGCTGTTGAGCGAAGCAATATTGATGATGCGGCCGTAACCACGCTCCAGCATGTGCCTGCCAAAGATCTGGCAGGCCCGCAGCGTACCGGTCAGGTTTGTGTCTACGATGTCGCTCCATTCTTCTTCCGGCATGGTGAGAGTGGGCGTTCGCTTGATCTTTCCGGCGCAGTTGACGAGGATGTCGACCTTGCCGAAGACGCGAAGCGATTCCACCAGCAGTTCGTCGAGCGACGCGCGGTCACGCACATCCGAGCAGACGCGCAACGTCCTCCTTCCGCGCTGTTCAATCGCAAGGGCGGTCTCTTCGACTTGCTCCTTGCGGCGCGAGGAGGCGATGACATCGGCTCCACTGTCGGCCAGGCCAAGGCTCAGGCTGCGCCCGATCCCGGAGGTTCCTCCGATGACCACGGCCATTTTGCCTTCGAGGCTGAAGAGAGCGCTCGGCATAGCTTAGTGTTTCTCCGCTGCGGCAGTCTGAAGACGCTCCTCGGAGCACAGCTTGCCGCGATAGGCCCACAGGCCCAGTCCCGGATTGGCAATGAAGAAGACCTCTTCGCCGTTCACCACGTTGTAACCCTGGCGAAGCTTCTGCGGGTTGTAGTGCGCCAGCATAGATGTTCAGGTCTCCGTACTCGAATCCGACCGCCTCCACCTCTTCCTTTGCTGAGATGTGCCGGACAATACCGGATGGTGAAACGCCCCTCAGACGATCCGTGGATCAGATGCGCAGCCGCGCTCAAATCGGCCGCAAGATCCGCATTGGCGTTCACCGCTGTGAGTGTCGCGGGAGTTCCGCGATAGCCGTACTTGCGAATCAGGGCATCGATGGCCTGGTCTTCGCCAAACGCTTTTACGCCGGGCGCAAGAATGATCAGTTCGGCGTCGTCGGCCAGAGCCATCCTTGTTCGATAGATCGCCTTGTTGCCCAACCAGGTGCTGTGGAACTCATCCGGATCAAGGTAAACGACCGCTTTGCGGATCGGAGCATCCAGCTTCTCGAAATTCACCTCCAGACTCAGTGCGGCGGCACGATGAAAGCACTCAACGTCGTCACCGATGAAGAGCCCGCGAACCGCCAGCCTGTCGTCTGGGGTGGGCCCAATCACGGTCAGCACGTAAACGATAGGCAGATCGCGCAGAAAATGATCGGATGCGTAATTCAGAACACTGCGCACCGGATTCTCGGCGCGCCCCATGATGCGCTCCATCCCATACACTGCGCCCAGATAATGGCTGCGGTTGATGCCCTCGCGGCCTCCGGTGCCGACCAGAATGTTCTTGTTGTAATTGGCCATGCCGATGACTTCATGGGGCACAACCTGGCCGATGGAGAGAATCAGATCAAAGCCGCCCTGGCTGATGAGCCGGTTCACCTGGGCGGGCCACGCAAAGTTCAGCTTGCCTTCCGACTGCTCGTGGACGAACTCCGCCGGAACTTCGCCGAGCGTCTCAACGTCGGTTCGCCAATTGTGGATGCGGAAGAGCTCTGTCGGCATGGCTCCGAACATGCGCGTGATCTGGTTGGCCGGCATGGGAGCGTGCGTTCCTAAAGCGGGCAGGACCGCCTGCAACCGCTCGCCGTAGTGCTCCCAGGCATAGCGCGTCAGGTCGCCGGCGCGGGAATGTACGCGGCTCTGATCCGGTGGAACCACCAGCACGCGCTTCCTTGCTCCAAGCTTCGTCAGGCTTTCCGTCAGCAGGTCCTGCAACTGCGGGAGCAGATCGCTGTCGGCGCTTCCCTTGGAGCAGTAAAGACTCATGCGACGAATTCTACTTTCTTTAGGCCCGGCGCGAGCAGGTACAGAAAAATCAGCGCCAATAAGTAAGCGCTGGAGGCGATGGTAAACAGGCTGGCATAGCTGTGTGTCAGTTGCAGGATGTGGCCTGCGTAAAAGGCAAAGATCGCGCTGCCGATCGATCCTGCCATGCCGCCGATCCCCACTACCGATCCCACCGCGCTACGCGGAAACATATCTGAGGACGTGGTGAACAGATTCGCCGACCAACCCTGGTGCGCGCCGGCGGCGACGCTGATCAACGCGATGGCAGTCCACAGCGACGTCACACTGCTGCTGGTGTAGATGGGCACCACCAGGCAGGCGCAGAAGAGCATGGCGGCGAGCCGCGCATAGCTGGACGAGAGTCCCAGTCGACGAAACGGCGCCGGCAGCCAGCCTCCGCCGATGCTGCCGACGGCTGAGACGTTATAAACGATGATCAGCGGCAGTCCGAGGTGCGAGAGATTGAGGTGAAACCTGGCGCTGAAGTACGAAGGCAGCCAGAAGAGGTAGAAATACCAGATCGGATCGGTAAGGAACTTCGCAATAGTGAAAGCCCAGGTCTGACGGTAGCCCAGCAGACGTCGCCACGGCACCGATGGACCCATCTCGGCGGCGGCCTCCTGGTAAACGTGGCGCAGCTCGTCGGCGGTAATGCTGGGATGGTCGGCGGGCGCACGGTAGCGGCGAAACCACCACAGAATCCAAAGCACGCTGAAGAAGCCCGTGGTCAGGAATGCCGCATGCCAGCCGTAGCGCAGCGTCACCCACGGCACGATCAGCGGCGCCAGAATCGCACCGACATTAGCTCCGGAGTTAAAGATACCCGTCGCCAGCGAGCGTTCGTTCTGAGGGAACCATTCCGCGACCGTCTTAATGGCGGCAGGAAAGTTGCCGGATTCGCCGAGCCCGAGGAAGAAGCGGGCAAAGCCGAACTCCAGCGCGGTACTGGCCAGTGCGTGGCCCATGGCGGACAGGCTCCAGACGGCCATCACCAGCATGTAGCCGATGCGGGTGCCAAGCCGGTCGATGAGGCGTCCGGCAGCCAGCAAGCCAATCGCGTAGGCGATCTGAAAGGCGTCTACGATGTAGCCGTAATTTACCTCTGTCAGGCCGATGCTGTGTTCGAGGGTGGGCTTGAGAATCGCGATGACCTGGCGGTCCATGTAGTTGATGGAGGTGGCGACGAAGAGCATGGCGCAGATGGTCCAGCGCACCCGGCCCAACGGCGCGCCGGAAGATGCACTGCCCTGCGGTCCGCTCTCGACAGCCCTCGTCTCGGCCATTCCGCTCCTACAGTCGATAGGCTCTTCTTCGCCAGTCGATAGGCAAGATCGTGCGCTGCTTCTATGGCCTCGTCTTCTTCCAGCCGGTGCTCGGCAACCAGCTTTGCCAGAAAGGCGCAATCCATGCGCCGCGCCATGTCGTGCCGCGCCGGTATCGAGAGGAAGGCCCGTGTATCGTCATTGAAACCCACGGTGTTGTAGAAGCCTGCGGTTTCCGTCACGCGCTCGCGGAAACGCCGCATGCCCTCCGGACTATCGTGAAACCACCACGGCGGTCCCAGTTTCAGGCACGGATAGTGCCCGGCCAAGGGCGCCAGCTCGCGGCTGTAGGTCGACTCGTCCAGAGTGAAGAGGATGATCGTCAGATTCGGCTCGTTGCCGAACCGATCGAGTAGCGGCCGAAGCCCTTCCACGTAATTCGTCGGCGTGGGAATGTCCGCGCCGATGTCGCGGCCATATCGCTCGCGCAGCTTGCGATTGTGATTGCGCAAGCTGCCGGGATGAATCTGCATGACCAGCCCGTCTTCGAGGCTCATCCGCGCCATCTCCGTCAGCATCTGCGCCCGGAAGAGCTCCTGCTGCCCGCTATCTGCTTGGCCGGCGAGCATCTGACGAAAGAGATCAGCAGCCTCTCGGTTGGGAAGATCGGCAGTGCGCGCGGTGGGGTGCCCATGATCGGTTGCCGTGCAGCCCAGTTCGCGAAAGCGAAGCCGCGTCTTGCGTAGCGCGTTCAAGTAGCCGTCCCATGACACATCTTCCCCGGTCCTCTCGCATAGCGCTGCAACATTGCCCGCAAAGCCCTCGAACGCAGGATCGACCACCGGATCGGACCTGAAGGTTGGCAGGATTCTCGCCTTCCAGTCGGATTCCCGGATGGCCCTGTGATCGCTAAGTGAATCTAGCGGCGAATCGGTGGTCGCCAGAACCTCCAGATTGAAACGTTGATACAAAGCGCGAGGCAAGAATTCAGGCGTCCTTAGCTTTTCCGAGATGGTGTCGAAATAGAGATCGGCGGTTTTTTCCGACAGCCGCTCCTGTAGGCCGAAGAGCTCCTGGAAGGCATAATCCAGCCACATCCGCGTCGGCGTTCCGCGAAACAGGTAGTAATGGCTGGCGAAGATGCGCCAGACCTTCCTTGCATCTTTTGTCTTCTGCCGGCCAATCTCCAGTTCGTCCATCGCAACGCCTTGGCTGTAGAGCATGCGCACGATGTAGTGATCGGGCTGCACGAGGAGCTGCGCCGGATCAGGGAAAGGCTCATTCCGCGCGAACCACCCCGCCTGGGTGTGCCCGTGAGGGCTGAGGATGGGCAAGCCTCGCACCTGCTCATACAGCGTCCGGGCTATCTTGCGAGTGCGGGGTTCGGCAGGAAACAGACGATCGGGATGGATCAGCATGGCTCCGGCTCAGGCATTTCGCTTCGCACCAGCAGGCAGACGCGGAGACCGCCGGTGCGGCGTGAGCAACAGCATACACGCCGCTGCCAAGGCTTACACGGGAAGGCGAAGGAGCTGACGCCCCTGCGGGACGCTGCTATCAGAAGTCGGTCGTCTTTCTGGGCGCTGCGTGAGGACGATCAGGCTTCCCCCATTAGAAAAGAGCGTCGCCTTGAAATTAGTTCCATCGAACTCGTACAGCCTTCCGGAGTTTCCTTCGACCAGCACGCTCCCGTTCGGCAGCAGCACCGCTTAGTTATCGCCGGCGTCGTCCCCGTTGGGGAAATCCGGGCCAGGAACCCAGGTGCCAGGATCGGTGGTTTGGGCTCCCGGTATACCGTGGGGTGTTCTGCGGCAGCGTTCAGGATGGCCGAGGCACGGGAAGATTCAAGGGCTCCTGGTCGCTGAAACATGGGACCCAGAGTTGACTCCCAGCGCCGCTTGAGGCAACATTCTTCCCGCCTTCGTCCACTCTGGCCAGAGTTTCACGGGTGAAAGGTCCAACGGCTGAACAGACTGCCTTAAATTTGCTCCAGGTCGGTTCACTACGAAAAACACGATTCGTCACAACGCTGAAGGAACGGAGAGGACAATTTTAATGAAAAGCCTTCTGTTAGCTCTAGTCGGGTTTGCGCTTATCAGTTCGGTGATTGCCATGGCGCAGACAGCTCCCCCAAACACAGTCCCGGGAACACTGACCAACTTGACTCACCAGCCCCCCGACGGAGCCGGAGTGCCATTTCTGCTCACTGATGGAACAGTTCTGGTGCAGGGCGATGGCAATACCGATTGGTGGAAGCTCAGCCCCGACAATATTGGTAGTTACCTCAACGGTACCTGGACGCAGGTAGCCAGCCTGCCCACGGGCTACTCGCCGTGGGCGTTCGCTTCGGCGGTGCTGTCCGATGGACGGGTCGTAATCGTGGGTGGCGAATACAACTTCAACGTGTTCGCCTTCACCAACATGGGCGCTGTCTACGATCCCTTGGCTAACACGTGGACTTCGCTCAATCCTCCCTCAGGCTGGGACTACATTGGTGATTCCCCCTCCACAGTACTTCCCAATGGCAAGTTCCTAGTGGGGCGCAAATTCGACACTCAGATGGCTGAACTGGATCCTGCGACTTTGACCTGGACCGCGGTCTCCTCCACCGGCAAGAGCGACTGGTTCGCCGAAGAGGGCTGGACCCTGATGCCCGACGGTTCAATCCTGACGGCTGACGTGCTGAATAATCCGAATTCAGAGCGGTATGTTCCCTCACTAGGCGAGTGGATTTCGGATGGCAGCACAATCGCCAACCTGCAGGGGCCACCTGAGGTAGGTTGTATCAACTACGGCAACGGCCAGTTGTATTGTCCGCCGGGCGAAATCGGTCCCGCGATTTTGCGTCCGGACGGCACGGTTTTTGCCACCGGAGCAACTCACCTGGGACAGAACCAAGGTCATACCGCAGTGTATAAACCCGGCGCGATCGATACTGATCCAGGGACATGGACGGCCGGCCCCAACTTTCTTACGGGCGACGACGCTGGCGACAACTATGCGGCGCTGTTGCCAAGCGGCAACGTTCTGGTCGAGGGCAATTCGGGCAGACTCTACGAATTTGACGGCACAAACCTGGTTCCCGGTCCATTTTGCAACGGCGGTAGCCTGCTGGTTTTGCCGAACGGCCAGGTACTGGTGGGGGGCTCGCAAGTTTACACCGCTACCGGTACCTACCAGTCCGCCTGGGCGCCGACTGTGTTTGGCAATCCAATCGTCCCAGCCTTTATCGTGAAACGTGGAACCACTACCCTTCTCACGGGTCAGCGGTTCAATGGCATGTCGCAGGCGCAGGCTTTTGGCGACGAGTTCGAGACAGCTACCAACTATCCGCTGGTTCGGCTAACCAACAAGGCGACCGGCCATGTCTACTACGCCCGCACGCACAACCACAGCACCATGGGAGTGCAGACCGGAAATATTGTGACTACTACACATATGGACGTGCCTGCCAACATGGAAAGCGGCGGTGCCACCTTGGAAGTCGTGGCCAACGGCATTCCTTCAGTGAAAATCCAGGTCTTCGTTCAGTAGGTTCGACCGTCGCGGGATTCCCGCGGCGGTCCTCACACTTTTTGTCAATCCAGGTCGATTCCGTCCCAGGCATGGTAGAACTCGTGGCCGCAGTCCGGGCGGATGTTTGATTGCGCCATGCTTGGAGAGGCACCGGCGCTGCCGGCGCAGAGCAATCTTCAAACTCGGGTTTGGAAGCAAGAATCAGGGTGGCCAACGGTGCGTTTCCCACTAGTCTTAAGTTGTCGGACGTGGGGCTGAAAAGCTCTGAATCTCCGAAGGGGGCGTAACTCTCTAATCACAGTAAGGCGGTTAGTTATGGCGATTGCAGATACCGGTGACGTTACTATGCTCCGCGATCAGCTGCTGGACCGGCGATCGCGTCTGGAAGAAGTTCTCGGCAGGAGTGAAACGGCTCAGTTAAACCACCTGTTACAGGAAGTGGACCAGGCGTTGCAGCGCATTGATGTCGGCAGCTTTGGGCTGTGTGAAGTATGCCACGACACCATCGAGAGCGACCGTTTGCTCACCGATCCGTTGGTGCGTGTGTGCCTGGGTTGCCTCAGTCCGTCGCAGCAGCGCGCCCTGGAATTTGACCTCGAGTTGGCCGCCCAGATTCAGAATGGCCTTCTGCCTCCGCCTGACTTGTCGATCCCCGGATGGCAGGTGGCCTATCACTTCCGGCCGGCTGGGGTGGTGAGCGGCGACTATTGCGACCTGATGAGCGACGGCCATGGCGGACTGCACTTCGTGATCGCCGATGTCGCGGGCAAAGGTGTGGCCGCGGCCATGCTCGCTGCGAACTTGCGGGCGATGTTCCGTGCGCTCATTCCGCTCAACCTCGGCACTGAAAAAATGTTGGCACACGCCAATCGTTTGTTCTGCGAGAGCAAGTTGCCGACCCAGTACGCGACTATGGTCTTCGGAAGGACCACGGCTGCCGGTGAACTGGAGATCGTTAACGCCGGACATCTGCCGGCAGTTCTGGTGCAGCGGTCGGGGGTCAGCATCTTCGAAAGCAGCAGCATTCCGCTGGGGATGTTTTGCAATCAGGAATTTACCGCTTCGCGGACCCTGCTGGGAGCGGGTGACACTCTGGTGCTATACACGGACGGCATTACCGAAGCGCAGAACCCCTCCGGCGAGGAGTATGGCAGCCAAACTTTGCACTCGATTATTGAACAGAATGGCTTCTGCTGCCCGGAGAATTTGGTCATGGCCTGCCGGAAGCATCTGGACGCCTTTCGCGGCGCGTGTGAACGGCAAGATGATGAGACGTTATTGGCGATTCAATATTCGCCCGTTGCGTGGCATAATCCTGAGGCGCCTGAGCGGCTGACCTGAGCCTTTGCGCGACTCGCGGGGCCAAAACGGCACTGGAAAGTGGAGCGCTGCCTAACGATTGCTGGCGCATCCTGCGTACGGTCGGCATACAATCCATCAGACGCTGAGTTTTTGAGGGTACCTATGAAGCTGTATGCTGGCCGGCATCTGCTCTTGTTACTGTTGGTGCCCGTTTTTCTCAACGGTCCATTCTTCGGTCAAGTCTTGGAACACGCTGCTCCTTCCGCAGCTATTCGAGATCCGCTGCTGAGCCAGCAGCACCTGAATCAGGGGCACCGCGCATTTCCCCGAGCAACTCTGCCCGGCGGCACGCAGGTCGAGTATCTGGGCGTTTTTTCGGCCGATGCCAAATTTCACTCCAATTCCAAGTTCAACCGCTTCCTTGATGGCTTGAATACCTCGACGGTAGCTACCGTAGGAAGCGGTGCTGGAGTAGCGAACTCCGATGCTCCTCCCTGGATGATCCTTCCTCGCAATCGCACGATTGAGGACCTGGAACCTCCGACGCACGCCACAGCCGAGGCCTCGCCCAGTTCTGAAGTAGCCGGCATGCGCAATTCGGTGGTGACGTTCGCTTACGGACGGTTACGCGTGCTGCAGTCGCCGAAATACGTGGCCGCCGACTCCGCGGGTCGTGTGATCGTCAGCGATCCTGCCGGAGCGGCGGTCCATGTGATCGATCCTAAAGGCGCCAACTCATTCAGTATTTCCGCCGGGCAGGGTCGCCGTCTGAAGGTGCCGGCTGGAGTCGCGGTCGATGCCGATGACAACATCTACGTCGCCGATTCGGAACGGGGCATGGTGCTGGTCTATGACAAGTTCGGTACTTTTACCCGCTACATTGGGAACTACCATGGCGAGAACTGGTTTCAGGGCCCGACTGCGATTGCCATCGATCGTCGGGCTGGGCGGCTCTACCTCGCCGATAGTCCGCTTAATCGGGTTCTTGTCCTTGACCTGCAGGGCAATGTGCTGAAGCGGGTGGGCAAGGCGCATGACGGCAGTGGTCTGATAGGTTTCGACAATCCCACTGAGATCGCGCTGACTCCGCACGGAGTGGCCGTGCTCGACAGTTCCGGAACGCGCATTCAAATTCTCGATCTGAGCGGCAGTCTCCTGCGCACGCAAACGGTCTTCACCGAACACGGGCGCGTCGCCTACCAGGATGACGGACTTGCCGCCGACCTGGAAGGCAATCTCTATGTCAGCTTGACCGGTGATTCTGTGGTCAGAGTCTACCGTTGGGACGGAACCCCGCTGGGTACATTCGGGGAGAGTGGAAACAGGCTGGGTCAATTCAATGCTCCGCATGGTCTGGCAGTCGATACGCAGGGCCGACTCTACGTCGCCGATGCGGACAACTCACGCGTGCAGGTGTTTCGCGTGAAGGCGCGACCACTCGCTCTGGCATCGAAACAAACCGGCACGCAGGGTCATGCGGCCCCTTGAGGCGGGAAGTCAACCCGATTCGCGGGCGTGAGCGAAGCGGGAGCCCGCAGGCGAAATCCCGAGTGCAGCGAGGGACCGAGGAAGTCTAACTTGGTGCCGAAGAAGGGACTCGAACTTGAGCCGCTTTGCGGGCGTGAGCGAAGCGGGAGCCCGCAGGCGAAATCCCGAGTGCAGCGAGGGACCGAGGAAGTCTAACTTGGTGCCGAAGAAGGGACTCGAACTTGAGCCGCTTTGCGGGCGTGAGCGAAGCGGGAGCCCGCAGGCGAAATCCCGAGTGCAACGAGGGACCGAAGAAGTCTAACTTGGTGCCGAAGAAGGGACTCGAACTTGAGCCGCTTTGCGGGCGTGAGCGAAGCGGGAGCCCGCAGGCGAAATCCCGAGTGCAACGAGGGACCGAAGAAACCTAACTTGGTGCCGAAGAAGGGACTCGAACCCCCACACCCTTGCGGGTACATGGACCTGAACCATGCGCGTCTGCCAATTCCGCCACTTCGGCCCGGGATTGCCGCGAGTCAGAACAGAACCCGCGTTCGGGAAGCAGAACCTTATTGTACAGGCGAGATGAAGGCTCGGCAATGCTTTCCGGCTGTCGCCTTTCGCTCTTCGCCTTTCGCCCTTTGCCATTTTGCCCAGGCCTTGCAGCGTTTATCGCGCTGGCAACTCACGCGGACCTGGCGAGGGTGATCTTCTAAAGCGAAAAGCGAAAAGCGCAGAGCGAGCAGCGTTTCTCAACTGGCCGCCGCAGCATCCTCGTGATGCCCGTTGATCCCGTGACCGCCATATTCCTTCAGCTTGTTATGCAGAGTTTTCAGGCTGATGCCAAGGATTTCGGCGGCTCGCGTCTTATTGTTATTCGTGGCTTCCAGTGTTTTCAGGATCAGCAATCGCTCAGCTTCGTCCACAGTCGTGCCCACACCCAGGCGCACTGCGTTGGCTTCCTGCACCGGGGCCCGCGGGATGACCTGTCCGAAGCCTGGCGGAAGGTGGCGGGGTTCGATGACAGCTCCATCGCAAACGATGACGGCGCGCTCCAGCGTGTTCCGCAACTCGCGGACGTTGCCCGGCCATGAGTGCGCCTGAAAAGCGCTCATTACGGTGTCCGAAATGCCCGCTACGCTGCGGCCATGCTTCTCATTCATCTCCGCCAGCAAGGCCTGCACCAGATCAGTCATGTCCTCCTTGTGGTCGCGAAGCGGAGGCATATGAATGTTAAAGACATTCAGACGGTAGAAGAGGTCGTTGCGCAGCTCTCCCCGGGCCACAGCTTCTTCCGGAGCTTTATTGGTTGCCGCCAATACGCGCACGTCAACCGTGGTCTCGGTTTTGCTGCCCAAACGGCGCAGCTTACGGTCTTCGAGAACGCGCAACAGCTTGGCCTGCGTCGCAATCGGCATTTCACCGATTTCATCCAATAGGAGGGTTCCGCCTTCGGCTAACTCAAAGCAGCCGGTGCGCCGTTCAAATGCGCCGGTGAAGGCTCCTTTTTCGTGGCCGAAGATCTCGCTTTCGATCAATGTTTCCGGGATCGCTGCGCAATTGATAGCCACAAAGGGCTTGGGTTTGCGGTTGCTCAGGGAGTGAATCGTGCGTGCCAGAAGCTCCTTGCCGGTTCCGCTTTCACCCGTGATGAGGACCGAAGCAGTGCTGGGTGCCACCATCTCGACTAGCCGGAACACCTCCTGCATTTTCTTGGAAGGTCCTACAAGCGAGCCTAAGACGCCGACGTCGCGCAGCTTGCGGCGGCTGATCTCCAACTCTCGCTCGGTTCCGCGGATGCGCGCCGCGTTTTGCAGAATATTCCGCAAGCGGGTGGGATTGACCGGCTTCTCAATGAAATCAAAGGCCCCGTTTTTCATGGCGGTGACAGCCGAGTCGACGCTGCCCTGGGCGGTTAGAAGAATGACGGCAACCTGCTGCGGTTGCTCGGCAATATGTTCCAGCAACGCCATGCCATCCATGCGGGGCATCTTCAAATCGGTGATCACAATGGCAGGATTCCAGGACGCAACCTTCTCCAGCCCCTCAACGCCGTCACTGGCGGTCTCGGTGCTGTAGCCCCAGGCCCGGATCAGTTCCGCCAAACCGGTGCGTTCATTCTCCTCGTCCTCGACAATCAGAACCTTTTCCTGAGTCATGGGGAACATACACCTCACGTAGTTCAATTCGCGCCAGGGGCGCTGAAACTGCCGGGCCGTTCGATGACCAGTTTAGATGCGGCCCCGGAGTCAAGAGTCGATTTACCGGCCAGTAACTATCCTCAAAAGGAGCGGCGCAGGGGGGAGAGGATTACCTGCTCTAAAGTAACACTAAAGGGCCGTATTTCAGTGCGAGTGACCCGTCCTCTGGCTCGTTTATTTTTGGGAAAGACCGGCTGGCCCGAGATTGGAAATCGGGACCCTGAACGGGAATCGGTGCTGACGTTTGCGCTGACGGACCTGTGTATGCGTGATGGATCCGCGCGTTTAAAACGCGCTCCGGGTGGTGCGCGGATGCATTGCCAAGGGTTCCCGGTCCCGGAACAACGCTCGCCAAGAGAGATCCCCTAAGTTCCTGGAGGTACAATATCAGTAAACAGGGCATTGCAACATCAGTAAACTGACAAAGCAAATGCTTTGTTAATCTTCCGTGTTGCTGTACAATCCTTCTCGATACTAAGCAGGCCGAAAAATTCCTGCATTTGTACAGCACAATAGAACCCGAGTTAGGCCACTCTGGTCACAAGTACTGCTAGAGTTCCGGAGGATTAGGAATGTCATTCCATCGCGAGGTATTACCAAAACGCCTATTTGCGACAGCTGTCGCAATCGCGTTTGCGCTGTGTCTGCTGGGCTCCCAAGCCGCGGCGCAGGCCACCATTCAACCGAAAGCCGAGATTTATGGCGGCTATTCGTGGATGCATCCCAACGGCTACTATGGACAATTTGACAACAACGTAAAGACCGCCGACATCGTTAACGGCTTCGATATTTCGGGGACGTATTATCTGCCGAGCATGAACAACCTCGGTGTTTTGATCGATTACAGCGGCCACTTCAATAAGTCGCAGAATCCGGGTGGCGTGAACCTCAACCTCGGATTGCTGGGCGTTCAGTACAAGTGGCATACCGACCAGCTTTCGCCCTTTGTGCGCATTCTCGCTGGCGCCGAAGACATCGTGCCACCGATCACGTCGGGCAGCCAATGGCGGTTTACGATGGGCGGCGGCGGCGGTCTTGACCTGAGCGTTACGAAGATGTTCTCCATCCGCGTCGCCCAGGCCGACTATCTTTACACCACCTATAACCCATCTGGACAGCGACCCTTCAGCAATTCCACTCAGTGGAACCAGATTCGGTTGAGCGCTGGCGTGCTATTCAATCTGGGCAACTACAACCTGCCTCCACCGACGGCGGCTTGCACCGCGCAGCCGACCGAAGTGATGGCGGGCGAGCCGGTTAAGGTGACCGCAACGGGCACGAATTTCAACCCGAAGCACACCGTTACCTACGCCTGGACCACCAACGGCGGCAAGGTGTCGCCGGCTAACACCCAGACAGCCACCATCGACACCACGGGAGTGGCCGGCGGAAGCTACACCGCCAACGCCACGATGACCGACCCCAAGTACAAGAAGGACAATAGCGCGACTTGCTCGGCCAGCTTCACGGTGAAAGTACCGATGAATCCGCCGGTGGTGAGCTGCACTACCAGCCCGAGTACTGTGCAGGCGGGCACTCCGTTCACAGTGAACACGTCGGTTAGCAGCCCGGATAACGCCCCGATCTCCAGCGTCACGTACAGCACGTCGGCTGGCAAGATCTCCGGCTCCGGCAACACGGCAACTGAGGATACGACTGGTTTATCTGGTGGTCCGGTTACGGTTACGGTCACTGCGACCGACAGCCGTGGCTTAAGCACCAGTGCTACTTGCGGCGACACCGTCGAAGTACCGCCAGCGCCGCCTCAGGTAAGCGCCCGTACCCCGATTGAGTTCGTGCAACGTCCACATCAGAAGTACATCCCGTGGCGTGTCGACAACACGGCGAAGGCCATTCTTGACGACGACGCTTCGGCCTTGAAGAACGATCCGAACGCCAAGCTGGTGATCGTTGGTTATGCTGACAACGAACCGCCGGTGTACGAAGGCAAGGGCAAGAACAAGACTCAGATGGATCTGGCTGCACAGCGCGCCGTGAACGCCAAGGCGTACCTGGTACAGCAGCAGGGCATCGACCCGAGCCGGATCGAAGTACGCAAGGGAACCGGTAAGGACCACGTGGCAGACATCTTCTGGGTGCCACAGGGTGCTGACACAGCCACCGCGCAGTTGCTGCAAGGCACTACGCCGGTGGATGAGTCGACCGTGAAACCGAGCGAGAATGCTTACCCGAAGCCACATACCGAGGCTCCGGTGCACCACAAGGCTGCTAAGAAAGCAGCTCCTGCGGCGCAATAGCATCCGCTTTTAGCTGGAACTCAATGCCGGTGGGAGGGAAGCCTCTCACCGGCTTTTTCACGATGTGCAATAGGCGGCGCCTGACCGGATGACTCGTCCGTTGCCAATCAACTCGCTCTCTCTGATGGTCCGGTGTCTGGACCTTTACGATCCAGATTCGCCTTTCTCCTTTCGGGATGCGGAAGGGGGCAACACGGACTATCATTTAGGGAGTCCAACTTCTGTCGTCAGGGAATATGTCTAAGTCATTTTCGTCTCGCTTCACGTTTCTTCTGTGCCTGGTTTTGCTCCTGGGCGTTGCGTCATTCGCTTCCAATTGGCAGATGATCGGTCCCGAAGGCGGCGACGTGCGCAGCCTCACCTACGATCCCGGCGATCCCAGTCACATCCTGCTGGGAACCAGCGCCGGCCAACTCTTTGCCTCCCATGACGGAGGAGCTTCCTGGGAGCCGTTTGCTCATCTGGGGCCGAACGACGATTACGTTCTGGACCATGTCATCTTCGATCCGACCCATCCTGCAACCATCTTCGTCGCTGCCTGGAGCATTTTCAGCAACGACGAAGGCGACGTCTTTCGTACCGACGATGGCGGACGGACCTGGCGAACCCTCAAGGGCGTGCATGGCAAATCGATTCGGGCCATGGCGATGGCTCCGAGCGATCACAACATCCTGGTGATTGGTACGATGGATGGAGTCTTCCGCTCGCGCGACGGCGGCGAAAACTGGGAGCAGATTTCTCCCATCGCCAGCGCGGTTGCCATGAAGCAGGCCACTGGCGAGCCTCTCTATTCGCTCGAATCCCTGGCCATTGATCCCCGGGATCCAGACATCATTTATGCCGGTACCTGGCACCTGCCTTGGCGAACCAGCGACGGAGGAAAGAACTGGACCCCCATGCAGGAAGGGTGGTTGATGGATTCTGACGTGTTCAGTATCATCATCGACCCCAAAGCTCCGAGCACGGTATTTGCCAGCGCGTGCTCGGGAATCTACAAGAGCGTCAACAGCGGACAATTATTCACCCGGGTTCGTGGCATTCCTCACTCGGCGATCCGGACTCGTGTTCTGAAGCAGGACCCGCAGCGTCCATCCATCATTTACGCGGGCACCACCGGCGGACTGTGGAAGACCTCAGATGGTGGTACCAGGTGGGAGCTCTATTCCGCTCCGGATGTGATTGTGAATGACATCCTGATCGACCCGCGCAATCCCGAGCATGTGCTGCTGGCTACCGACCGTGGTGGAGTGCTCGCCAGCAGCGATGGCTTCGATCACTACACCGCGTCCAATCGCGGTTTCGCACATCGCATCGTGGGAGCGGTGATTGCGGACCAAAAAGATCCCAGCCGTCTGTACGTGGGTGTGGTGAACGATAAGAATCTTGGTGGATTCTTCTACAGCGAAGATGCCGGGAAGAGCTGGAAGCTGTCCAATCGCGGGCTGAACGAGCGGGATGTTCTGAGCCTGGAGCAGGCCTCGAACGGAACGATCATTGGGGGCACCAATCACGGCATTTTCTACCTCGCGTCCCTGACCGGCGAGTGGAAGCCGTCTGCTATGATTCGCGGTCCGCTGCCGCAATGGAACGAAAAGCCTGCGGAATCTGAACCCCAGTACCACGCAGCCGGCAAGAGTTCGGCTAAAGGCAAAGTTCACCGAACGCCAGCCAAGCCCAAGGCGCCGGCCGAGATCGCTATTCCCATCGACAAGGCGCCGCGTGTCAGGGCGATGGAGATCACCGGAAATGGCTGGTTCGCGGCCACTTCGGACGGTCTGTTTGTCAGTATGGATGAAGGAAAGAAATGGTATGAAGTGCCGGTTGAGGGCCATACCGACTTCATCGCAGTGGGTGGAACAGGATCAGGCACTGTGACTCTGGCCAGCCCGCATCGCGCCTTCCTCTCCAACGATGGAGGGAAGACCTGGGCGGAAGTGATTCTGCCGCACTACGTAACCGCAGTGTACAACTTCACGGCTGCGCCCGACTCGACTTTGTGGCTCGGTACCCGGGAAGGCGCTCTGCGCTCGAGCGACGGCGGCAAGAGCTGGCAACATCTGATTGGTGGACTGCCTCCGCAAAATGTCTTCTCCGTGCGCTACGACGCCAAGGGACGCCGCCTGCTGGCTACTGTGGTCAACACCCACGCCGTTTTCCAGAGCAACGACGGCGGCATCACCTGGACGCGCACGCCGGACACCGGGGTGACGATCCGTGCGGCGATGGAGTATCAAGGTCGGCTGCTGGCGGCTTCCGCCTACAACGGCCTGCTGCTGGAGAATGGTGGTGATCAGGCAGTTGCGACTGACACGCCGCCCGTGCAAAATCCGGTGGCGGCGCGTCCGTAAGCTAGCTGTTTCGCGGGCAACTGGGGAAGCCACGAGCTTCCCCTATTTTTTTGTCGCTGGCAATCGGCGGCGGCTTTCCCGAATCTGGTCCCAAGCCCTTCCTCCTTCCCGAAAGCGTAAACCACTTAAAGCAAGTTGCTTGTCATCCTTCTTCTGTCTTTAGCACCCACGGGGTAGTCCCTTTCTGGGACCATCCCTCGCCGGTCGTCTTGCGATTGACCATGATCGAACTCCCTAACCTTCTATAAACACGCCATTAGTTCCCACTTATCCCGCTTGGCACGCAAGTTGCTCTTACGGAAGTGTTCCGAAATCACCACAGAAGCAACGGGAACCACGATGAAACAACTCGCCAGACATTGCAGCCAGGAACAGGTTCAGCGGCTCGACTCCAGCCTTACGGAGGCCGAATCGCACGCGCTGGGAAACACAGAGCCGTTGTGCGACGGAGACCGCCAGGAATGCTCACGGCTTCTGCATGATTTGAATACTGTTCTGGGAGGCATGCTGGTAAATGCGCAGGTTATGCAATGGAAGCTGCCAACCTACAGCCACTGCAAACGATACTTGCGCGAAATCGAGCGCAGCGCGCAGCGCGGGGGCTCGCTGTTAAACCAGTTGATGCGCCGGCTGGGAGCTCTGGAAGAGGATCGCGAACGGGTTAGCGGGGAGGCCCCTGACTTGACAGGGGCCATGGTAGCGGTGACGGCACAGGAGTCGAACAGCGGAGCCGGCATGGCGGCAACGATGCCGCGGTCCGGTACGGTGCATGCGGCTCCTGTTTTTTCCCGCGGTGCGATACGGAATACTCACATCCTTCTGTGACGCCTGCACTAGCAGATTTTTCCCAAAAGGGGAGGATGATGGTAGCAGATCGCATCTTGTGTGCGGGGCGGGCACACAGTTTTCCTGTTTGCGCCAGAAGAGGTTACCCAGTGTTCACGGTAGAGACAACTACACCGACCGAACAGAGTTCTGAAGCCAGTTTATTAAACCTACTTATCGTCGACGACGAACGCAGTGTGCGTAACTCCTGCCGGGAAGTTGCGCAATCGCTGGGCTTTGCTACCAGGGTTGTGGATTCTATCGAGCATGCCTACCAGAGTCTCGATAACGCCCATGTTGATGTGGTTCTGCTCGACTTGCGCACGCCGGGCAGCAACGGGATCGAGGCCGTCACCGAACTACGGCGGCGCAGCCCTGGAGTTCTGGTCATCGTGATGACGAACTTCGCGACGGTGCAGTCGGCAGTGCAGGTGATGAAGGCGGGCGCTTACGATTACATAACCAAGCCTTTCAACTTTGAAGAGTTGCGTCTGGTGCTGGAGCGGGTCACGGCGCACGTGCAGTTAACCGCAGAGAATCGGCTGTTGCGCCAGCAGGTACGCTCCCGCCAGGGCTTCGGCGCTTTGGTCGGCCATGCCCCATCCATGGAGAAGCTGTATCGCATCATCGCCAAGGCCGCCCACAGTACTCACCCGGTGCTGATTCTGGGCGAGAGCGGCACTGGCAAGGAACTGGTCGCCCGCTCGATTCATTACAGCGGCGACCACCGCGACAAGCCGTTCGTGGCCATCGATTGCGGCTCGCTCGTGCCGACACTAATCGAGAGTGAGTTGTTCGGCTATGTGAAAGGTGCCTTCACCGGTGCGGTGCGGGCCAAGGAAGGCCTGATGACGAGCGCCGAAGGAGGCACGATCTTCCTGGACGAAATCGGCGAGCTTCCCATCGATCTGCAATCGAAGCTGTTGCGGGCGATACAGGAGCGCGAGATTCGCCCTGTCGGCAGCACCCGGACCTATCCCATCAACGTCCGCATATTGGCGGCCACCAATCGCGATTTGGAAACCGCGGTGCAGCAAGGTACTTTCCGGCGCGACCTGTATTTCCGGCTGAATGTTCTCACCTTGCGGGTTCCTCCGCTGCGCGAGCGCAAGGAAGACATTCCCCTGCTGATCGGGAGTTTTCTGGAAAAGCTAAACACGGCTCGCGGCGACCATCATAGCGTGGGCGACGACGCGCTTCGCCTTATGTTGCACTACGACTGGCCGGGTAATGTGCGTGAGCTGGAAAACTGTCTGGAACGCTCCTGCACCACCTGCTCGCTTCCAACGATTCACATCGCGGATTTGCCGACACAGTTGCGCGACTTCGAAAATACCCGGGTGGTTCCTCCCACTCTGGCTAACGGCGAAGGTGTCAAGCCTCTCGCCGATCTGGAAAAACAGGCAATTCTGCACGCTATTCATGCGCTCCACGGCGACAAGCTGGAGGCAGCACGCCAGTTGGGCATCGGCAAAACCACGCTGTATCGCAAACTGAAAGAATACGGCTCGTCGCAATAGCGGCGAGCCTCACCTGGAATCGTGGACGCCGCTCACGCGCGGGCTGGGACAAGTGTGTCCACTCGCAGAGGAAGTGAGGAAGATTATGATCTTGTTGATATCGTCGTCCGCAAAGGCGGCCGAGTGCGCCGCTGCCGTAGAGCAGGGAACCCGCCAGCAGACACAGGTCGCCAATTCGGTGCCGCGCGCGCTGGCCAAGCTGGATGCCGGAGAGTATGACGCCATTGTCATCGACCAGTCCCTGCTGGAGGTGGACTTCGCTGCTCTTGACACGTTGCTGAATCACGCCGGCGTCGCCATGCCAATCTACGTGAACCTGGCGCTGCATCGCACCGAACGGGTGGTGCGCCAGATACAGCAAGGTCTGCACCGCGGAGCCGCAGAAAGAAAGATCGCCATGCGCGCGGCGGAGAATGCCTTACGCAGCCAGTTGCGCGACAACGTTACTGGGATCCTGCTGACCTCGGAGCTGGCGCTCCGCCAGCCCACTGTGCCGGATGCCGTGGCAGAAAAGCTTCGCTCCATGCAGCAGCTGGCCGAGCAGATGCGATCACGGCTGCAAGTGCGATAGATCGAGACTGCCGGGTGCGATTCGGCGTGAACCGGAGGAGGGCTCTCCTAGCCGGATCGCGATCCCCCTTTACGTCAAGTGGTGCAACTCTCCAGCCGAATTCGCCCTCCTACGTTGTACGCCAGCTCCCCTGGCGGAGGTGACGAATGCTTTGGACGATTTTTGCGATTCTGCTCATCTTGTGGCTCCTGGGATGGGGCTTCCATATCGCAGGCAGCCTGATCCATGTTCTGCTCGTGTTGGCGGTCATTGTTGCCATTATTAGCCTCTTCAGCGGGCGACGAGCGGTGTAAAGCGGGGCAAGAGTCGGCCATCGGCAAGGCGTAATTCAGAAGCCTATCTGACCGTAGCCGTCGGCTGGCGTTAGCTTCAAAGCATCAGGCGTCATGTATTCGAGAGGTGGCGAGAGGTCTATCGTCAATCGTTGCCAGCTAACAGGTAATTGCTAACAGCTAATTGCTGATCGCTGATTGCTAACGGCTAATTGCTCTCTCACTCGTTGCGTAACGCCTGCATAGGATTGGTTGAGGCTGCCCGGCGGGCGGGCAGCAGACTCGCGACCAGCGCAACTCCAGCCACCAGCAGTGTAGCCGCAAACATGGTCAGCGGATCAGCCGGGTTTACACCGTAAAGCTGGCTGCGTACCGTGCGGCTCAGCAGCCAGGCCAGAGGCAGCGTCAGCACGATACTGATACCCGCCAGCCACAGCACATCCTTCAGCACCAATTGCATGACGGTGCTTCGTTGTGCCCCCAGGGCCATTCGTATGCCGATCTCGCGGGTGCGTTGAGCCGTGGCATAGGCCAGCACGCCATAGAGGCCGATTCCCGCCAGCAGCATAGCGAGCGCGCCAAAGCTCACCGACAGCAGCGCAATCATTCGCTCGGCGGAGAGATCATCCGCGATCTGGTCGTCTACCGTCCGCAGGTCACTCAGCGCCAGCTTGGAATCGAGCTCCTGCATGGCAGTCCGCATGCCGGCAATGGCTGCGTCGGACGGTTGCCCGGTGCGGACATAGAAATACAGCGCGTTGGGCTCCGGCAGCTGATATCTCGGCCGATACGCGGTCTTCGATGGCTCGTCGCGCAAGCTGTGTTTTGTGTCGCCAACCACTCCGACAATCTCCGTATCGGGCTTGGAGTCCGAGCCGCCAAACGAAATGAAGTGACCAATCGCGTTCCGCGGATCGCCGAAGTAGCGTCGGGCGAACGTCGCATTGACAATGGCGACGTTCGGCTTTCCGGCGATGTCCTGGTCGGTGAATGTCCGTCCCGCCAGTAAAGGGATTTGCATCGCGGAAAAGTATCCAGGTGTAATCGCCGGCTCCTCGACCTGTATCTTCTCGTCGTCCTTGGTAGAATATCCCGCGATGAAGAGGCCGCCGGTCTGGCTCGATCCTGATAGATCGGGGTCGTCGGTAGCTCCCACGTTACGCGTGCCGGGCAACGCAGCGAGAGTCTGCTCGACTCGCCGATACAGTTCGAAAGTCTGCTCCGGCTGATAGCCAGCCAGTCGCGGATTGATGCCGAATCCCACCAGATGGCTGGTGGAGAATCCGACATCTTCCGAACGAAGATTCTCCAAGGTGCGGACAAACAAGCCGGAGCCGATGAGGAGCAGGAGGCTCAGCCCGATCTGCAAAGCGACGGAAAGCCTCCGGAATCGCAACTGGCCGCCGCTGCCCGTCGTGCTTTGCTGCTTCAGGGAACTCACCAGGTCGGGATGCAAGAAGCGTAACGCCGGAGCCATGCTGAATGCCACGGACACCAGAAAGACCAGGCCAAAGGCAAACAGCATCACGCGCAAATCGGGGCTCGCGGTGAAGGGCATCTCGGTGGCGGAGTCGCCGGCAATCCTGCGGATCAGCACGCGGGAAATAACGGGCGCCAGCAGCAGGCCCAGCCCTCCGCCAAACAGCCCAAGCAGCATTCCCTCGACCAGCAATTGGCGAACCACCTGCCAGCGTCCCGCGCCCATGGCGTAGCGCACCGACATCTCGCGCACGCGGCCTGCGGCCCGCACCAGCAGCAGGCTGGAAACATTCACGCACGCCATCAACACCAGCAGCCCAACCATTCCCATCAGCACCATCAGCGGTACGCCAATCTGATCGCGCAAGGGAGAGAAGCCGCGGGCGCTGTCGAACACCTGCAGCTTCGAGTCGTCGAGGAAGGGCTTCTGCCATCGCGCCTTGTGTTGGAAGTCCTTAAACTCTTCCGCGCGGAGGGCGTGCCAAAGCGGAGCCAGTCCCGCCTCCGCCTGTTGGCGGCTGATGCCCGGCTTCAGCCGTCCCGCGACCGTCAGCCACTGCGACCTGCGGTCTTCCAGATCCTGCCAGCGCGGCGTAATGAGGTTCTTGGCCGTGATGGGCACGAACACCTCGGTCATGCTGCCGGCGACGATACTGTGAAACCCGGGTGGCGCGACACCGACGATGGTGAACGGCTGCGCGTTGATGTCGAAGGTTTGATTGAGAATGCGGGGATCCGAGCCGAACTGTCGTTTCCAGTAGTTGAAGCTCAGTACTACCACTGGATTCGCGTTTAGCGCCTCGTCCGACGGAAGGATCAGGCGCCCAAGCGCCGGCAGAATTCCGAGCACTTCAAAGTAATTGCCCGACACGAGCTCGCAGTCGGCCATGTCAGGATGGTTGTTCCATTGCACGGAGACGTTCTGCTTGTCGTTGGCGACCAGGCCTCTGCAGCACCCGGTTCTGGTCGCGCAGGTCGCGGTACATCGGATAAGAGAAGTAGTCGTTGTCGTCGCCACCGTAAGAATTGAAGTGGCCAGGAGCATCGCCTGTATAGTGCAAACGCACCAGTTGTTCGGGATGGCTTACCGGCAGACTGCGCAGCAGAGCCTGGTCGAGCAGCGTGAACACGGCGGTATTCGCCCCGATGCCGAGCGCCAGGGTGATTACGGCGACCAAGGTGAAGACCGGCGCTTTGCGCAGTTGACGAAGAGCGAATTTGAGTTCCTGCAGCATGGATGACGAGATCGTCCCTTGATTTACTCGTTACGTAAGGCCCGCACCGGCTCGATTGAAGCCGCCCTTCGCGCCGGCAGATAGCTCGCCAGCAGTACGGTCACCACCAGCAACGCTGTGGCAATCAGCCACGGGAGGCCGTTCAACACGGTTACCCGGAACAGCAGGCTGGAGAAAATGCGTCCCAGCGCAAAGGCGAACGCCACACCGATAACCACTCCGAGCAACGCCAGGCGCGCGCCTTGCAGGATTACCAGTTGCAATACCTGATTGCGTTGTGCTCCCAGCGCCATGCGAACGCCCAGTTCACGCGTCCGCTGCCGTACCGAGTAGCTGATAACGCCGTACAAGCCCAGCGCAGCCAGCAGTAGCGCCAGCCCGGCAAACATCGTCAGCAGCATGACGACAAACTTACGGCCGATGAGAGATTCGTTGACGCGCTGCTCCATCGTCTTCACGTCATAGATCGGGATGCCGGCGTCAACGCCGCGCACCGCAGCCGCCAGGTCGGTAGCCAGATTGTCCGCTCCGCGTGAACTGCGAACTACCACCGCGGCTGACGGCGCCGGCGACTGTGCCATGGGAAGATAGTAGAAGCCTTCGTTGGTGTCGGACTCAAGCGAAGAAGCTTTGGCATGGCCAACCACGCCGACGATCTCGATCCACGGTCCCTTGTCGTCGCCGAGAGTGATCTGTTGGCCGATGGGATTTTGTCCCGGCCAGTACTGCCGCGCCAGGGGCTCGTCTATGACCGCTACGAGCTGCGACTTGTCGCGATCTTCCGCGGTAAAGGTGCGGCCCAGAAGCAGGGGAATGCGCAAGGTCGCGAAGTAGCCCGGCGAAACTGCCCGAATGTTGCCATGGGGTCCGGGATCGTTGGGCGGGTTGGGCCGGCCCTTGATGCGGAAGCTGGCCGAGCCGCCCTGGTTGTCAAATGGCACGCTGTCTGCAATGGCGGCACTGCTGACGCCGGGGATGTTGCTCAGGCGATCCTGCAACGCCGCATAAAACGCAGCCTGCTCCGGGTCCTTTGCGTAAACGGTGCGAGGCAACGACAGTTTTGCCGACAGCAAGCCGCTGGGCTCGAAGCCCGTCTCTACGCGCTCCAGTGCCTTGAGGCTGCTCAAGAGCAAGCCGGCGCCCGCCAGCAGCAACAGCGACAGCGCGATCTGGCCGACGACCATTCCCGACCGTGCCCGTTGGCTGGCCTTACCTGACGTGCCGGAGCGGCCCGACTCCTGCAGTGCGTTGAACCATCCCGGCTGGGTGCGTTGCCACGCGGGCGCCACACCGCACAGTAGCGAGCAGACCACGGCGATCGCAATCACGAACAGAAATACCGGTCCGCGCAACGAAGGTTGAATCTGCGTGCCCAGCAAGACTGGCAGGTAATGCATCAGCAGAGGAATGACCGCGAAGGCCACGGCGAAGCCAAGCGCCAGTCCTGCGGCGGTGAGGACCACGCTTTCCGCCAGGGCTTTGCGAATCAGGCGAAGTCGTGACGCGCCCAGCGCCACGTGAATCGCCAGATCCCGCTCTTTGGCCGAGGCGCGCGCCAGTTGCAACCCGGCGATGTTGGCGCAGGCGATCAGCAGCACCATCCCGACCGCGATCAACAGCATGCTGAGAGGCTTGCGCAGGCTGCCGCCGATGAACTCGGTGAGCGGCATGGCGAACATGCCCCAGCCCGAGGCGCGGGCAAAGCTTCGAGGGATCGGGGACCCTGCCGGACCGTTCTCTTCGGAACTGATGTTCTGCTGCGCCTTCATGTCGAGATAGGCGTTGGCTTGCTGCAGAGTAACATCGGGCTTCAGCCGTGCCGCGCCGAAGAGATATTCGTTGTAGCGCTGGGTCCGATCGTGATAACGCGATGGAAGCAATGCGATGGGGACCCAAAGCTCGGCCGCATTGGGCCAGTTGAAGTCCGGCCCCATCACGCCCACGACCTTGTATGGCTGCTCATTCAGCATGAGAGTGCGGCCGACGATGTTTGGATCGGAGCCGAAGCGTTTCTTCCACGCGCCGTAGGAGAGCACCACCTCCAGCCCGGCGCCGGCCTGATCTTCCTCGGGCGTGAAGATACGGCCCAGTTGAGGTTTCGCCTCGAACACATCGAAGTAGCCGGACGACACCTTCGCTCCATTGAGCAGCTCAGGGTTCGCATTGTCGCGGCTGAAGTTGAAGGCGGATCCCTGCATGGCCCCGGTTGCTGCGAAGATGTTCTTGCCATCGGCGGCATCGCCGAAATCCGGGGCGGAGATGCCGATATTGGTGAGATCGCCGACGGCGGTGTAGCGGGCACGCAGCGCTACCAAGCCATCCGGATGAGGAATGCCGCTGGGATTCAGCAGAACGGCGTTGGTGACGGAGAACACAGCAATGTTGGCGCCGATTCCGATCGCCAGGGTCAGAATGGAGATCGCAGTAAAACCCGGCGACTTGAGCAGCTGCCGGACGGCATAACGAAGTTCCTGAGCGATCAATGACATATTCTTCCTCCGCTATTCGGTTCGCAACGCTTTCATGGGTTCGACCGTAGCCGCACGGCGGGCGGGCAACAGCGCAGCCATGATGGCAACGGCTGCCACCAGCAGCGTTCCCATGGCCAGAACCAGCGGATCGGCCGGGCTCACGTTGTAGAGTTGGCTGCGAATCAGGCGCGAGAGCAGGACTGCAATCGGCAAGGTTACGACAATGGCAATTCCGGCGAGCAACAACACATCGCTCAACACAAGTCGCACGACCGCGATCCGTTGCGCACCCAGCGCCATGCGAATGCCGATTTCGCGCGTGCGCTGCGCCGTGACATAGGCCAGAACGCCATACAGGCCGATGGCCGCCAGCAGCGTGGCCAGTACGCCGAAACTCACCGCCAGCAGCGCCACCAGGCGATCGCTGGAAATGTTGTCGGCAATCTGCTCGTCCATGGTGCGCATGGTGTCGATGACCAGCTTGGAATCGACGGACTGCACGCCGCGGCGGATCGTCATCTCCGCCGCCTCAGGAGCCTGCCAGGTGCGCACGTAGTACTGCATGAAGCCGAACTGGTCACCCTGGAAGTAAGGCCGGTAAACGGCTGGTCCGAGTGCGGAGCGCATGTCGCGCTGCTTGGCGTCGCCCACGACTCCAACAATCTCAGTGTCGAACTTTGGGTCCGAACCGCTACCTCTCGCCATCAACTGCCCAATGGCGTTCTTCGGATCGCCGAAATATTTGTGCGCCAGATTGGCGTTGATGATCGCCACCTTGGTTTTCCCTGTGGTGTCCTGGTCAGTGAAGGTACGGCCGGCGAGCACCGGGATATTCATGGTCGCAAAGTAACTGGGCGTGATGGCCGCCCACTCCACCTCAATACTCTGGTCATCCCTTACGGTACGACCGGCGAACGAGATATTACTGGTATTGCTGTTTTCCGCCAGAACTGAGTCGTCCGTGCCCGCCACGGAGCGCACACCGGGCTGTGCAGCCAAAACCTCCAGCAAGTGCTTCTGCACGGGCATCGCCTGCTTGGTGTCATAGCCAGCGAGGGTGGGGTCTACACCAAACGTCAGCAAGTGATCGGTGGTGAAACCCACGTTGAGAGACTTGAGGTTCCGAAGGGTCTGAACAAAGAGTCCCGCTCCAACCAGCAGTAGGAGGCTGAGTCCCACCTGCACGCCCACGGATATGCGACGGAACCGCAGATGTCCGCCGGATCCGGTGGTGGTCTGCTGCTTAAGCGAACTGACCAGATCAGGCTTCAGGAAGCGCAACGCCGGTGCCAGGCTAAACAGGATGCTCACGAGGAACGCCAGTCCGAAATTGAAGAACAGAATCCGCAGGTCCGGATGTGACGAGAAAGGAAGTTCTGTTGCCGAGTCGCCTACGATTCTCCGCGCCAGGAACGCGGATACGAGTGGAGCGAACAACAGGCCGAAGGCCCCGCCGAGCAGCCCAAGCAGCAGCCCTTCCATCAGCAACTGGCGGACGATCTGGGTCCGGCTCGCTCCCATGGCGTAGCGGATCGACATTTCCTTGACTCGCGCCGCAGCGCGAACCAGCAGCAGGCTGGAGACATTCACGCAGGCCATAAGCACGACAAGTCCGACCATGCCCATCACGATGAGCAGCGGAGTCTGGATCTGCTCTCGCAAGGGAGAAAAGCCACGACTTTCATCGAGCAGTTGCGGGCTCGATTCCTCCACAAAATGCTTGGCGAAAAGGCTGCTCTTATCCTTGATGGCTGACAGCTCGCCGGCTCGAATCGAGCGCCATAACGGAGTCATGGCTGCCTCGGCCCCCTCACGGCTGATGCCCGGCTTCAACCGTCCGACGATGTTCGCCCAGGAAGAACGCCGGTCTTCCAGGTCATCCAGCCCAGGCATAACAATGCTCTTGGTGGCGATGGGAGCAAAGATTTTCGGGGTATAGCCGGCTATCGCGCTGTGGAAGTTGGGGTCGGTGACGCCAAGGATGGTGAAGGGGTGTCCGTTGATGTAGAGCGCTTGGCCCACTACGCGCGGATCTGAGCCGAAGTGTGACTTCCAGTAATTGAAGCCGAGAACTACAACGGGATTGCCATTCTTCGCTGCGTCATCGGCGGGAACGAACAGACGGCCGAACGCCGGACGCACTCCCAGCACGTCGAAGTAGTTGCCGCTGACTATTTCTGCCGAGGCAAGGTCAGTTTGGTTCTGCCACTGCACTCCGACTTGAGTCTGATCGTTGGCCAGCACACCGGAAAACACGGCGTTCTTGTCGCGCAGATCGCGGTACATCGGATAAGAGAAATAATCGTGGCTGTCGCCACCAAAGGCGGAGATGCGCCCTGTATTGGAGCCGGTGTAGCGCAGTCGGACCAATTGCTCCGGATGATTGACCGGTAGCGTCCGAAGCAATGCCTGGTCGAGCAGGGTGAAGATTGCCGTATTAGCGCCGATGCCGAGCGCCAGGGTCAAAACCGCGATCGCGGTAAAGGCTGGAGACTTGCGCAACTGGCGGAAGGCATAGCGAAGATCCTGCAGCATCCGATGGGCTCCAATCTCGAAAAGGTAGTGGTCTGCCATCGCTGGTTAGAACGAGGCTAAGGTCTAGGTTGCACTTGCCACGCCAGTATTGGGCCTTGCGGCTCAACAACTTACACGCACGACCTGAACCGCCCTGTCCGTCCATGCGATGCAAGTGTCCGTCCGTGGACATAAGGGATGGGCGTCGAAGAATGCGTATCAAGTGGCGAAGCGCCCCATGCCTGTCCCATACCTTAGAAGGGCGAAGTTCCAGTCACGTGGCGCACGAACGCGGTGACGAGATCGCCTCTTTTTTCGGGGAAACACGTTGGGAAACTCAGAATAGGTCGACGTGCGGATCAAGCCGGACTTCGGACTGGCGTTTCAGTGGCGCAAATGCTTCGAGGCTTCCGCAACGAAAACAGCAACTCAGTTTTTCGCAGATTCCTAAGATCTACGTCTCCGACGCGGCTCCATTACCACCTGGCGGCAAACACTTGCTGGAGTCGCCGCATCCATAACAGCAGCAACAGTAAGCTCTCGACAATCTTTTATGATCAACCAAGTTTCTCAAGGGCCCTCATGAGAGTTGCTCTGATCGCACCGCCATTCCTTCCTGTGCCTCCCCTGAAGTATGGAGGCACCGAGCTTTTCATCGCGCAGTTGGCCGAGGGATTGCAGCGCTCCGGCATCGAGGCGGTGGTCTACGCAAACGGACAATCCACCGTCGCGGTAGAGACGCGCTGGCTCTACAAAGACTCGCAATGGCCAGTCAGGGGCGAGGTTTACGACAATCTGAAGGACTTCAATCACTCGTCGTGGGCTATTGCGGACGCCGCGAAGGATTGTGATGTCATTCATCTTCACAATGTTCCCGCCTTGATGTTTACCCGCTACGTTGACAGTCCTTTCGTCTATACGGTGCACCACGTGCACGAGCAGCAGATCAGCGATCTCTACCGGTTGTTCCCCGACGTGCAGTATGTGACCATCAGCAAGCTGCAAGAAAGCAACGAGCCGCTTCCCAGGGTGCGGACCATCCACCATGGCATCGATCTTGACCTCTACCGATTGCAGGAAACCAAGCAGGAGTACTTCAGCTTCCTGGGAAGGATTGCGCCCATCAAGGGGACGCATGTGGCGATTGAGATCGCCAAGAAGTCCGGAATCCCTCTGAAAATTGCGGGCGAAGTGCAACCCATTTTTCAGTCGTACTTCGACACTGAAATTAAGCCGCACCTGGACGGCAAGTTCATCGAATATGTCGGAGAAGCAGACTTGGCGGCCAAGAACGAACTGCTCGGAAACTCGTTAGCAATGCTTTTTCCGATCCTGTGGAATGAACCATTCGGGTTGGTGATGATTGAAGCCATGGCATGCGGAACGCCGGTGCTGGCGCTGGCGGGCGGAGCGGTCGAAGAAGTGGTGCAGGACGGCATCTCCGGCTTCGTGGGAACGAGTGCCGACGAACTGGTGGCGTGCGCACGAAATTCCATGAGCATCTTCAAGGCGCGCACCGTGCGGCAGTATTGCCAGCAGTATTTTTCGGTGGATCGTATGGTGGCCGACTACCTCGCGCTGTATAGCGAGTTGATCGGAGAGAGCAGGCCAGTCGGACGGACAACCAGCATCGTCCCACTGGTGGCTTGAACGATAGCTGCCACGCGATTTGATGACAGTGGAGTGCCGTTTCGCAGAGGGACGCTTTTAGAAGCCGGGGCGAGGATACGGAAAAGTTCGCTTGGGATGAATACTTATTTAACGATTCCTGAAGAGCAGTTGATTGAGATAGCGTCGCCACACGTGGAACCTCGTCTCGGTTATCAGACGGTCGAGCCGCGCAAGGTCGATAACCTTACCCTCATCGACGGCAAGACCTTCAGCGCAACTAATGTTGCGGGCGACATCCATCCACCGGGATCGCCCGACGTCGGATTCTTTCACGACGATACCCGTTTTCTGAGCCAACTCGAGCTGCGCATCGGTGGCCATCGCACGGTGGTTCTTTCCTCCAGCACGGAAAAGACATTTTCTTCGCAAATCGAGCTCACCACCGGCAACATAAGCATTGCGCGACTCGTTCGACCTGCCCGAAAACACGGTGCATATCCGCCGCGAGCAGTTGCTGGCCTCGGACATTTTGTTTGACCGGTTGACCTTTGAGAACTTCAATCTCACTCCGGTTGATTTTGTTGTGGAGCTGATCTTCGACGCCGATTTTGTGGATGTTTTCCAGGTACGCGGCGTAGCCCGGCAGAAGCACGGACAGTACTACGAGCCCATCCTGCGTTCCGACCAGATTTCGTTTTACTACCGTGGGCTGGATGGAATCATGCGGCAGACGCTGGTCAAAGTCTCTCCGGTGCCGGCCGAAATCTCGCAACGGACAGCCCGGTGGGAGCTGCGGCTGGAGCCTCTGAAGGCGGTTCAACTGGAGGCGTGGATCACGCCGTTCGTCGAAAGCCGGCCTTCGCGGGCGCAGAATTTCGACCTGAACCATCAGCTCCGGCAGCGGCGTTCGAACTTCGCGCGCTGGGAAAGCAGCTCGACCAGCTTCACCACAGAAAACGAAGTTTTCGACGAGCTGCTAAAGACCGGAATCGGCGATTTTCATGCGCTACAAATTCCCGACGGCGAGCAGCACATTATCGCCGCGGGCATCCCGTGGTTCGCGACCATCTTCGGTCGCGACTCGATCCTGGCGGCCTACCAGTCGCTCTCGCTCAATCCGCGGCTCGCCGTAGATACCTTGCGAGTGCTGGCACGTTATCAGGGGAAGAAAAACGACGACTGGCTCGATGAAGAGCCCGGTAAGATTCTGCACGAATATCGCGATGGCGAGATGACGCGCGACGGCGAGATGCCGTTCGGTCCCTACTATGGCTCCATTGATGCGACGCCGCTTTTTCTGATCCTGCTCAGCGAAACCTATTACTGGACGGCTGATGCCGCCTTAATCGAGGAGTTGCTGCCCAACGCGTATGCCGCCCTGGAGTGGATCGATAAGTATGGAGACCTCGACGGCGACGGATTCGTCGAGTATCTGCGCCGTTCGCCCAAAGGACTCACCAACCAGGGGTGGAAGGACTCCTGGGATGCCAACATGCATCGCGACGGCAGCATCGCCCAGCCGCCTATCGCGCTGTGTGAAGTGCAAGGCTACGTTTATGACGCCAAGTATCGCTTGTCGTCCCTACTGCGCGGCTTCGGCGACGTGAAGACGGCCGACCGGCTGAAGCGCGAAGCCCTGGAGTTGGCCCGCCGCTTCGATCGCGCCTTCTGGGTGCCGAGCCGTGGATACTACGCGATGGCGCTCGATTGTGACAAGCGGCCTCTGGAAGTGATCTCCTCAAATCCCGGCCACCTGCTGTTTACCCGGATCATCAACAAGGAACGCGCGCGCATCGTTAGCAATCGCCTGATGCGCGACGACATGTTCAGCGGCTGGGGCTGGCGAACCATGTCGCAGGACGAGCGGATTTTTAATCCGCTGAGCTATCACCGCGGATCGGTCTGGCCGCACGATAACTCGATCATTGCCCACGGCATGGCTGTTAACGAGATGCGTCAGGGAGCGTTGCGCGTGCTGACTTCGCTCTTCCAGGCGGCGCTCGCCTTTCGTGACTACCGTCTTCCTGAACTCTTCTGTGGCGTGCAGCGGCGAGAGTTCGATCGGCCCGTGCAGTATCCCGTGTCGTGCTCGCCGCAGGCATGGGCCTCGGGTGCGCTCTTTCTGATCCTCACATCGGTGCTGGGTTTGCGGCCGAGCGCTCCGCGCAAAGAGTTGAACATCATCAATCCGGAGTTGCCGGAGTGGCTGGAGCACCTGCACATTCGCAACCTGTGCGTCGGGAACAGCCGAGTAGGGCTGGACTTCAGCCGCCGCGGCGACCGCACCTTCTGCAACGTGGTCAACGTCGAAGGCGACAAGCTGCTGGTGAACGTGGCCTTCAAAAAGTAGAGCGCCCTTCCACATGCTGACGGCACATATGCCGCCGCTTCCGGTTACAATGAATTTGGCGGCCCAATCCGCTGAGTTACTGGAGGAAATGGATGGCGCAAGTGAAGATTACAGTCCGCAGGAATGGTCCTTATCGCGTTGAGGCTCCGGAAGGTACGATCGAACTAGTGGACGCCGACGGCACAGCTTACGATCTGACGGGCAAGCCCGCATTTTCACTCTGCCGGTGCGGCGCTTCGGTCACCAAACCATTCTGCGACGGGACGCATTCCAGGATCGGATTCCAGGCAGCTGAAGCTGCTGTGAAGAAAGAAGAGGTGCAAGAGCCGCAAAGGCCGAAAGCGGAGTTCGTAGCTGCGGTGGCGCTGAAGAGCCACTAGAATTTCTGAACTGCTCTACCCACTATCCACTGACCACTAGCCACTGTCTTCAGTGGACCGTCTTCGTCTTGCGCGACATGTAATCCATCAGCAGATATTGGCCCAGCGTGTAAGGCGTGGTGAAGTACGCCTTGCCGCGGCACATCTCCGTGACCTTCTGCACGAACTGAACCAGACCATAGTCCGATGCGAGCATGAAGGTATTGATGAGCACGCCGGCCCGCTTGCACTTCGAAACTTCCTTCAGCGTCTCGCTCACCACCAGCGGGTCAAGCCCAAAGGCGTTCTTGTAGATGCGACCGTCTTCGAGAGTCAACGCCGAGGGTTTGCCGTCGGTGATCATGACGATCTGCTTCATGTCCTTGCGCTGGCGTTGCAGAATGCGCTGCGCCATGCGGAGTCCTTCGCGCGTGTTGGTGTAGTACGGGCCAACTTTGACGCGCGCCAGTTGCGATAGCGGAAGCTCCTCGGCGGAATCGTGGAATAACACCAGCGAAAGCGAATCGCCCGGATACTGGGTGCGGATGAGGTGCGACAACGCCATCGCCACTTTCTTGGCGGGCGTGAAGCGGTCCTCGCCGTAGAGGATCATGGAGTGCGAGCAGTCCAGCATCAGCACCGTCGCGCAGGACGATTGATATTCGCACTGATGCACCTGCAAGTCGTTGTACTCGATGTTCAGCGGCAGGTGCAGACCCTCGCGCTGAATCGCGTTTGACAGCGTCGCCGTGATATCGAGATTCAGGGTGTCGCCGAATTCGTACGTCTTGGACGCGCCGCTGGCTTCGATGCCGGTGGCCGTGTCGCGGGTGTCGTGGCGGCCGAAGCTCGACTTGCCAAGGGATCCCAGCAGATCGCGCAGGGCACGAAAGCCGAGGAAGTCCAGCCCTTTGTCGGTAATCTCAAAGCGCGTCTGCGACTGGTTCTCGCCGACTTGTCCGCCGACGCTGGATTGCCGCGCCGGATCGTGTGGCTGGTCGATGGAGATGTAGTCTTCCTGCTGCATGCGCTCGATGAGCTGTTCGATCATCTCTTCGAGTTGCTCGCCCGTCATCTGCTCAAGCTGCTGGCGCATCTGTTCGTCCAGCAGATCGCTGTTCATCAGCGCGTCGGCGATGGCGTTACGCAGGTCATCGAGCGTTTGCTCGGCATCGTTAAGATCGTAGAAGTCCTGGTATTGCTGCTGGAAGCCGCTCTGCAACAGGTAGTCGGAGAGCGCGTTGAGCAGGTCCTCCATGCTCATCTCGGAGGCGGGCTCGGGAACGTATTTTTTGTACTTGATGAACTTCATAAGAAGCAATTAGCAATTAGCGACTAGCAATGAGCAATTAGCTCGGCGGATGTTCAACTGGTATTGGCTCCCGTGATTTCCACAGGTGCTCTCGTCTACTTCTGCCGTAGGCCGCTACCATCCTCGGAGGTTTTCAATAGCTAATAGCTAACGGTTAATAGCTCATTGCTAGTTAAAAGGCCTCCGCTGCCGCCGGAAGTCGCGTTCGTCATCCTCTTCCCGCAAGCTCGGCTTTTCGCGTTTTGGCTGCTTCTCGCCCGCGGTGAAAGTTCGTTCCTCGCTGCGGCCAATGCGCTTGTGGGCGTATAGGCCCTCCAGGATGAACTCGGCCGCCGACACCAACACCTCGGAAGACTCCTTGCCGGTCAGGTGAAGAGCGCTGAGCTTGTCCAACAGGCCCTGGATGCCGCGCAACTTCTGCAGCATCTCGTGCGCACCGGCAGAATCGCGAAGCTGAATTTCGCCGCCCAGGTCAAACCACTGCACTACCTGGTTCATATTGCTGTTGCCATGGAAGTATCGGTCGTACGTTCGCGCTACCGCGGATCGGATGATCTCGCGGGCAACGTTGTCGGCGCCCTTCATCTCGCCTTCGTATTCCAGTTCCAGCTTGCCGGTGATCGACGGCATCGCGGCATAGATATCGCCGATGCGCGGCACCACCACTTTCTCCCCGGAGCGAACGGCACGCCGTTCCGCATTGGAGATGACGTTCTCCAGAACGGAGATGGGCAGCCGCTGGCTCACACCCGAGCGCTTGTCGATGCGCTTGTCTTCGCGCGCCACGAAGGCGATCTGCTCGATCACCTCGTTGATGTAAGCCGGAATTTCCAGATGATGCCCGTCGCGGCCGGTCCAGGCTTCCTGCCCGGTGATGGCGATTCCTTCTTCTACGGTCGCGGGATAGTGAGTGCGAATCTCGGAGCCGATGCGGTCTTTCAGCGGAGTAATGATCTTGCCGCGCGCCGTGTAGTCTTCGGGATTGGCGCTGAACACCAAAGCGACATCGAGCGGCAGTCGCACCGGGTAGCCCTTAATCTGCACATCGCCTTCCTGCATGATGTTGAACAGGCCGACCTGGATCTTGCCGGCGAGGTCAGGCAGTTCATTGATGGCGAAGATGCCGCGGTTGGCGCGGGGCAGCAATCCGTAATGCACCGTAAACTCGCTGCCCAGTTCATGGCCGCCCTTGGCCGCCTTGATGGGATCGATATCGCCGATCAAGTCGGCAATGGTCACATCCGGGGTCGCCAGCTTCTCGACATAGCGGTCGTCGGGCGAGAGATACGCGATGGCAGCCCCGTCGGGATTGGCGGCCACCAGTTCGCGGCAGCGGCGGCAGATGGGCATGTACGGATTGTCGTGGATCTCGCAGCCCTGAAGATACGGCAGATGCGAGTCCAGCAGAGAGGTGAGGGCGCGCAGAATACGGCTCTTGGCCTGTCCACGCAGGCCCAGCAGGATAAAGTTGTGGCGCGAGAGCACCGCATTGATGATCTGCGGCACCACCGTGTCGTCATAGCCCACAATGCCGGGGAAGATGGGGCCGCCGCTGCGCAGGCGAGCCAGCAGATTGTCGCGCATCTCATCCTTCACGCGACGGGCGCGGACTTTCTGCTCAGAGAATTGGCTGCTGCGACGAAGCTCACCCAGGGTCTGCGGAAGAGTGCTCAAAACGGGGTCCTCCAGGCCGCCCACAAGCGGCCGAATGCTGTTTCTTGTGTGTATTCTACGCTCGGTTGTTCACCCCGGCCGGGAAGCGCGGATCGCCGGCCGCCGGCCAATTTGCGAGCGCCTCTATTAGAGGCACGAGAGAGGATTGCCGTTGCGAAAATCGCAGCGCCTTGATCGTGAGAGTTTGGGTGGAAAGAAAATTACGGTCCTTCTCCGGCAGGCCGGCTTTTGCGGGATGCCTGTGCATGTTCTCTGGTCAAGTCGAATCCGGCCTCCGCCTCTGCAGACAGAGCTCCCGGCTCCGAGCCATTGGGCGTGATCAACTCGGCCGCCGCCGGGTCGATGCTCCGCACATGAAGATCGCGCTGCGGGAAAGGAATTTCAATACTTGCCTTCTCGAATGCCTTCGAGAGCGCTACGGCGACATCGCTCTTCACCCGAATCCAGTTGCTCTGAATCATGACCCAGAACTGCAGTTCGAAGTCCAGCGAACTGTCGCCGAACTGCTTGAAGTAGGCCACCGGTGGCGGATCCGTGAGCACGTCGGGATGAGTGGCGGCAGCCTCGTAAATCAGGCGCATCACCGTTTTCAGATCACTCCCATAGGCAACGCCCACGGGAAGCTCCACGCGCCGTTGCGCTTCGGTGAGCGTCCAGTTCGTTACCCGGTTGGAGATGAGATTGGCGTTAGGGACGATGATCTCCGCCCCCTGGGCCGTCAGGATGGTGCTGGAGCGAATGCCGATACGGGTGACCGTCCCCGCCACCGTCGGCTCCAGTTCCAGCACGTCGCCGATGTGAATCGGCCGCTCGAATTGCAGGATCAGGCCGGAAACAAAATTGTTGATGATGTTCTGCAAGCCGAAACCGACGCCTACACCTAACGCGCCAGTCAGCACGGTGAAGCGGTTCAGCTCAACCTGGCCCACTTTGACGGCATACAGGAAGACCAGCACCAGCATCAGGTAGTGCAGGGTGGTCGAAAGCAGCTCGGGCAATCCGCGCGACAGATGGAAGCGCGCGAGCAATTCTTCGCGGAAGAGGAAACGAATCGCGCTCGAGACTGCGTATCCTCCCACCAGGATCACGAAGAAACCCAGTACGGTCCCTAGGGTCACGCTCGAGCCCGCGCCGGCGATCGGGAAATTCAGCACGCTGCCGACGGCGTTGGTGACAGGTTCCCTGGCGCCCGTCAAGTCGAGAGTGACCGCCACCCAGATGAAGATACTGCCCCACTTCAGGATTCTGGGCAGCCACCGTTCCAGTGCCTGGCGGTGCAGGCGAACCAGCGCTATGTTCTGGGCTTGCGGCAGGTCGAGACCGGCATCCAGCAGCAGGCAGAACACGCGCCAGCCGGTAAACACGGCGACAGCGATAAAGCTGCTGTAAATGCAAGCCAGCGAGAGATACTGGGACAGCTTCATGTAGCCGAAAAGATTGGCCGCAACGGAAAGCCCAAGGGCCGTGACCGCAACCCGGATTCCAAACAGAATCAGGTCATCCAAACGGGTGGGACTGGCAAGTCGAACTGCTTTCGGTCGCACCAGGTAAGCGAACACGACGAAAATTGCGCTGATACTGAGGAACCCGACTTCGCGCTTGGTAACCGGCGAAAACGCATTCCATCCCACCACCACATTGAGCGTGTACACCCCCGCCATGGCGTAGAGCATGAGGCGGAATCGCGGCTCAATCAGGGGGGGCAATAAGCGCAAGATCGGCACGAAGGCCAGCAGCACAAATATTCCAATAAGGGAGATAGGCGCGGTCGGAGCCAGCAGAAAAGAGAGAAGAAGTGCCGGCAGCGTACCCACAGAAATCCAGCGGAGAATGATCGTCAGCACCACTGCCTGCGACTCATCGCCCGGCATCTTTGCGAGGGCCGCACGATGGGTACGATAGGAAACGATCAGCGACGCTACCAGCAGTACCAGGAGCCACATCAGTTCTGCACTGTGCTCAGCCGCGAACTCGTTGATCGCCTCCATTCGGCTGCGCGCGGTGTTATAGGCGGCTGGACTCTCGCCCGTCTGTCGGCGCGCCACCACTCTCCATAGCGGCAGGCTGTCGCGATCCAGGATGTGCCCTTTCAGTTTGACCTGCGCATCAGTCAGCCGGGCCAGTACATCGCTGGTCATCTGGTCGAGGGCGCCGCTGGCGATCTGCATCTTGACGATCAACTGCAGCTCATCATTGGCTTGCACACGTAATTTGTGGAGGCTGGCCAGATTCTCGCGTATCAGGTCCAGCACCGAACCCAGGTCGTGCTCGGACTGGTTGGCTTGCAGCGTCGCCGCCCACTGCGGCTCCAGTTGGTTCAGGCGATTGACGGCCGCCTGTGCCGCATTCGCCCACCCCAGCAATTGCCGGTTCCAGTTGTCGCTGTAGCTCTGTGCGCCCCGCCAATAAGCGTCATACTCCCGCAAGTCGAGCGAACTGGGTGTCCCTTCCAGCACCGCGTAAGTCTCCTGTTGCTTGCTGGCGAGGGTTTCCTGCCGCGACTTGATGTCGTCGTTCAGCTGTTTGAGCTGATCTGGTGACGGCAACGAACCGGCAATATCTCGCAACGTCTGCGACAGCTGTTGCGACTGCGCCGAGACATCGGGCAGCGGAATCGGACCGGGAGCTTCACTCTGGGGAGCCGGAGCCGGCTGGGCAGCAGAAGCCGGCGCTGCGGGCTTTGGCTGCAGCAGGCTAAGTGGCGACTTTGCCTGGGCGGTAATGCTGATTGGCGCGAAAAGTCCGAGACAGACGGCGAGCAAGATGACAACTGCCACGCGGTTGTTGCGGCATAGGCTTTGCTGGAATGGCACTTTGGTTGGCTCGGCCCTGTTTGTCCGGATCATGCTAGGTCATTATCGCTTATGCTGCCACCGGAATCGGGCGAAACTTTGCGAAAGCATCGCGGAGTCACGGACCAAGCCGTCGTTCAATAGCCGCCTTCGAGTTCGTCCAGCATGGCCTGCATTTCAGAGAGCGCGTGCTGATTGTTCGTGCGCCGCGCCGATTCGATGCCGTTCGCCAGCATGCCCTGTGCTTCTTCCTTGCGATCGACACGCGCCAACGCCTGCGCCGCCATAAAGTAGCCGTTGGTGTAGTCAGGATGAGAAGCCAGCAGGCGGTTGAACTCCGCCAGCGCAGCCTCCGTCTCGCCTGCGCCGGAATATTCCAGCCCCAGGGCGTAGCGCGCAAAAGCATCGTCAGGATTACCGCTCAGGATCTCTTGCAACGCCGCTACACGGCTCTCGTCTGCCATTCAATCGTCTCCAGTACCGCCGATGGCATGGTATCGCAGCGGAGGGACGCGCTCAAACTCCTGCGTCTGCTCAAGATGGCGAGCAACACCTTTTCGTGTTGTCGGTTGATCCACTTGTGACTGCGCTCAATGAAGGACTGTCCTGCACAGCGAACGATGTCGGCCACCTGAAGAGGAGGCCGATTTATATGTTCTGTATCTGTTCTCCTGGTGCCCGGATCGTGAGTGCATCCAGAGGACTGCGGCTGGCGCTGAGATGCCGGGGGAGATGCAGATAGATCGCCATCTCCTCCAAGTCACTATGGCCCAGTAGCATCTGAATGGTTCGCAGATCGGTGCCGGCTTCGAGCAGATGCGTGTCGCAACGGTGACGCAAGGTATGTGGATGGATGTGTTTGTGCTCAAGCCCCGTTCGTTTCGCGGCGCTCTGGCAAGCTGTCCAAAGAGCCTTGGTGGTGCCGGGATAGTTTGCCGTGTGCCGTCGGTTACCAGGAAAGAGCCAGTTGCTAGGCTTGCGCTTGAGCACGCGCCAGTAAACGCGCAAGGCATCGAGAGCTTCGGACTGAGCATGACATCACGATCCTTGCGGTCCTTGCAGCCACGGATATGAATGATCATGCGCTGGCTGTCGACATCACTGATCTTCAGACGGGCTACTTCGGCACGACGTGCGCCTGTGGCATAGAGCGTCATCAGCAGGATGCGATGAAAGGGGAACTCGGCCGTATCGATCAGCCGCGCGACCTCATCCTGACTGAGTATCTTCGTGCCTCGACGCTGAATCACTGGTTTGAAAAAATGGTGGGCTGAATGTGCGTCCGGGCGAAACAAAACTCCTCGACCATTGTGCTGAACCCAATTATTCTGGCGATGTCCGCCGACACCGTTTGAACAAAGGAGGAGCTTTGTTTAAACGGTCACGTTACCAACATGGAAGCTTAGTCTAGAGTGCGAAGAGCGGAAGAAAGGTCCGGAAGTATGGGTCAACTGGTGGTGGGAAGAAGACATCGACGGAAAACTCGTGTACCGCAAGCTGCGCAGGACAAGTTGGTCGACGCCATCCTGCCCACGGGCCTGTTGCCCGCGCCAAGGTTGATCCAACGAAAGTAGGTGGGGAGCAAACTCGCGGTGGGAAAATCGCGTTTTGCTGTTATCGTCCCCTAATATCCCCTGATTGGGAAGGAGGTAAGTCTGTAAGCCATTCAAAAGAATGGCGGGGTCGACGGGACTCGAACCCGCGGCCTCTGCCGTGACAGGGCAGCGTTCTAACCAACTGAACTACGACCCCGCTTTTGGTTACACCGGGTTAGCGGAAACCCTTGTAAACACTGGCGACTCCACTTCTTGAACTGTTTCGCCAGTTTCGTCCACTCTTCATCAACGATGCCCCTGTCGATGTCTTATGGACTTAACGCTCCTGATTGTAACAGATTGGGCCGGGAAAGGGGCGAATGATACTGGCCTGAGTTCTGAAGCGAGTGGCGTTTGGCTCGACGCGCTTGGCGTTCGCAGCGATGTTAGAAATAGTAGACGACCTTTATTTGCGTCGATGAAGAGAACAAAAAAGGAGGTAAGAGCCTGGATTTACGGCCGGCCCCTGCCTCCCGGTGCTAAGTCCCAACAACTTAGTGGACAAGCGCTGCACTCTTCAGGATAGCCTTATTGGCGGCCGTTACCTTGCCGAGGAAGTTTCCGTAGTCGGTTGCTTCACCACCGGCGGGAAAACCCCATTGGTCCGTAACTTTACCAGCTATCGCTTGAACTCCGTCGTAAGCATTGCCGCGCGGTGTCACTAATCCATAGTTTTCGATTTCGTTATAGATAGAATGTACCCAGTTATTGTCCCACCAGGCCCACCAGTCTATGCCGACGATATATTGATCGCCACTGGTGGCGTCGGCTCTCGACCATGCCGACGTAATCAAGGAAGCATACTGGTCTCCCCGCGCTTCCTGGGTGTCTGCTGTCTGGTCGATGAAGCTCTGCTCCATGCGCTTGAACGTGTCGCCAGGATGAACCATCGATAGGAAATCCGTCTTATTGCCGTTTCCTCCATAGCTCAACGGACAAACGATAAACGAGTGAGCGTCGCTGAACTTGCGGAAGTAGTACAAATACGGTGTGCTCGCCTTCTTGTAATACGGGACGCTGGAGAACTTCAGCGTGCTGAGGTTCGACCATGGAAGGATAAAGGAGTTGCCGTTCGTGGAGCCGTTCCACCACCAAAAAGTGCTATCACCGCTCGTAATCAGCACCGCCTGATTGGCAACGCCACAGTCTGTTGTATTGCCAAGGTCGGTGACTGTGGTGACGGTGCCGCGCATGGCCACCGCCGAATCATTGTTCGCCGCCCGCCAAGCATGCACGATCATGGGTAAATGGGTTGCGGCATAGATGGCATTTTCGCGATCCTGTTCAGCGGAGTCGATCGGTCCGGACGTCGTCAGATTAATCAAGTCGATCAGTGGCTTTCCAGTAGTGTCTAGCATGCCATTGATGGAATATCCCCAGACTCGAGAACTTATGTCCGGACCCTCCAGCATGTATTTGGTTACCGCTCGATAGTTGGTCTGTATCACTTTGTAGTACTGTCGGACCAACAGGGTTGCGAAGGCGTCAAGGTCAGCCTGCATTCTGACGTTTGCGCAGGGATAAGATGGGCCGGTCTTATACCACGTGGCACACAGCCCTTTGCCGCTTTCGTCAAGAAATCCCGTGCCTGCGCCCCAGCCGCCCGCTGAATCGAACGTTGTATAATGCGTTCCCCAGGCTGCATTGAGCAGGGCGATTGTAGCGTAGACAGATTGTAAATAGTCCCGCAGTGCAAACTTCGCATAATTCTTGGTATCGGAGTAATAATATGGCTTTCCGCCCCAAGCGTTCATGTCGGAAGCTACCACAGGGTTGGTTGCAGCCACGATGAAACCCAGATGTGGATGGGTGGATTCCAGGCCACGCAACTGGTCTTCCTCTCCAGTAAAGACATACCGAACCCAGGGATCGGCAGCCTGGCTCGCCAAGCTGTGCGCTACCATATTTACGCTAGCCGCAAAGTTGGGGTCGTACGGATCGACGAAATAGGGACTAACCCCTACCGTAGACCATACGGAGGCATAAATGTTCTTAGCTCCCGACGCCATCGCGGAGGGCGAATTGTTGTGAGTGATCACGAATGTCATCTTGTTCGACGGCTTGGTGCCCATTCTTGGGTCGACCCAGGGAGTCCTGGAGGTGTCTGGAACTACGGGAGAATAGCTAAATTGACCAGCTCCAGTGAATCCCCATGAGGCAGCCATGGCGCGAACATAGTATGCCCAGCGGCTGGTGACGTCGGTAAAGCCGTCCTGCGGCCCTTTTCCCAGGGCATATTTCTGGGCTGTCCAGTAGGCTCCGCCGTTGCCATTGACGTCAACTCCGAGTTGACTGGTAATGCGGGCATTGTCGAACGAAATCTCCCAAAAGGGATTGCCGAGCGCGCTGTAAAAGATCCAGCGCTTGTTAACCTTCTTTGCGTGCACCAGGCCGGTAGCCTCGGCGGCAACGTGGCCTGCGATCTGACCTCCATAGATGTCCATGGTTTGCGAACCGCCGGGTGGCGGCGAACCAGGTACTGGTTTGGGGCAAGTGTTACTTCCGCTGGGACTCGGCGTGCTGCACAACTGAGCCGACACAGACAGACCATATAAGAGCGCCGTTATAACAAGCAGATACTCGAATCTTTTCACCAGTACTTCTCCTTCTTAGAAGACACGCCGATCCGTGCTCAAAGGTTGATCGTTGACTCTCGTCGCAAGCAGGCCAAAAGTGCCAATATGGCTGCACCTAACGGAGCCAGGTAAGCGGTATGAATATGGTTGGCGACACAGGAGAGGACTAGCGTGCGGGATGCTGGCCGGCCTGCGTTTCAACATGTAGGCCGGGAGTGGATCCGTTTGTTTTTCGTCTGCGAACTGTAGCTTCACAGCTAGTCTTCCTGGCATGGATTCAGTGGAAGAGCTCCTACGGGAGGCTCTGCCTGTGGAACTTATCGGCGCTCCAGGCGTGAGCTTGAGTCACCTCGAGTAGGTACAGCGCTGGTATCGGTTCAAGGGATAGAACAGGTCGCGGTGTCAAGCGTTCGAGAAGAGCAGATGCTTCCGCGAAATGATGAAGGATCGTTGGGAAGGTAGACTTCCACTTCGCCTGAGGTTTCAGGAGAGCGGGCGACGCGCCACGCTTCTAGCAAGAAAATGTGGAGAGTGAGGCAGGTAAACGGAAGACTCGTCGGAGACTGAGCAGACTGGCTTGCGGATTATCTGCCCCATCGGCGATAGTAGTGTGCGTTTAGTAGAGGCTCTTCGGAATCGTCATGGAAACAGGACTGCACGGACGGGTCGCAATCGTCGCCGCTTCGAGCCAGGGCATCGGCCGAGCGACGGCGAAGGCTCTGGCTGCCGAAGGCTGCCGCCTGGCGATGTGCTCACGCAATGAGACCTCGCTTGCCAGAGCTGCGGAGGAGATCTGCAGTGCGCATCCGATTGAAATGTTTGCCCAGCCGGTCGATGTCACCAACCCTCGGGCGGTACGGGGCTTTGTTGCATCTGTGGCGGAACGCTTCGGGCAGATCGATATATGCGTTGCGAATGCGGGGGGCCCTCCTGCCCGAGGCTTTCTTGAAACCTCGCCCGATGACTGGCGTCGCGCTTTTGAGCTGAATCTGCTAAGCACGGTCGGTTTGGCGCAGACGGCGATTCCTTACATGCAGAAGCGTCACTGGGGCCGGATTATTGTCATAAGCTCGGTGGCTGTGAAACAGCCTGTGCCTGATCTTGTTCTGTCGAACGCAGTGCGCGGTGGCGTGTTGGGTCTGGTACGGAGTCTGGCCAACGAGTTCGGCAAGGACGGCATTCTGGTGAACAACGTGGCGCCGGGGTACACTGCCACCGAGCGCTTGCTTACGCTGGCGGCGGCCCGGGCGAAAATTACGGGTCGTCCTGAAAAGGAATTTCTGGACGCATGGTCAGCCGAATCTCCGATAGGTCGACTGGGCTTGCCGGAGGAAGTTGCGGACGCGATTGTGTGGCTGGCTTCCGAACGTGCTTCGTTTATCACTGGACAGACCATACTGGTGGACGGAGGAGCGTACCGGGGTGTCTGAGGACTGATCTTTTGCGCGCCGTCGGCTCAGCGCGCTTGCAGACAAGGAAAGGAGCTGATCTTTGCGGTCATTAGCCTCACGGATTTCGGCGATGAACGGCGAAGGTGCGTTGGTGGTTTTCGCTCGCGCCAGGGAATTGGAGCGGGCCGGGCGAAATATCATCCACCTTGAGCTCGGCGAACCCGATTTTCATCCCGCTGCAGAGGTGCAAGATGCTCTGCGGGACGCCGTGGCAGCGGGGCGCGACCGCTACACGGCGGCGGGTGGTGTGCCGGGGCTGCAAGAAGCTATTGCTGAGTATCTCCAGCACACGCGGGACGTGGAGGTTGATCCTCAGAATGTCGTGGTTGCGCCAGGGTGTAAGCCGGCGCTCGGTCTTGTCATGCAGGCGGTGATTGACGACGGCGATGAGGTATTGTGTCCCGACCCCAGCTTTCCTATCTACCCGTCTCTGACGCGAGCCCTTGGCGGCACGCCGATCATGTTTGGCCTGCGGGAAGAGAATGGATTTCAGCCAGATCCTGACGAGCTTGCGGGCAAGATCTCCAGCCGCACCAAGTTGCTGATCGTGAACTCACCCAACAACCCGACCGGCACTGTCTTCGACGAGAATGTTCGGAAGGCAATTGCCAGCCTGGCGGTGAAACACGACTTGTTGGTGATCTCCGACGAGGTCTACGGGCGCATAGTCTACGACCAGAGGTATGTTTCGCTGGCGGGTTATCCGGGCATGACGGAGCGGACGGCCATCGTCGACGGCTTTTCCAAGAGCTTTGCCATGACAGGTTGGAGGTTGGGGTACGCGGTCGTTCCGGAATGGATGCGCCCAGCGATGCACATGCTCGTAGTCAATAGCTTCACCTGTGTCGCGGAGTTTATTCAAGTGGCGGCGATTGAAGCGCTACGAGACCGCGCCGGCGCGTGCGCAAAGATGGTGAGAACGTTTGGCCTGCGAAGAGAGCGGTTTCTCGGCAGGCTGAATACCGTGCCCGGATTCCGAGCTGCCATGCCGGAAGGTGCTTTCTACGCGTGGGTTAATATTGCGGAAACAGGTCTGAGCGCGGAAGAAGTGTGCCGTCTGATGCTGGAAGACGCAGGCGTGGCCGGCATTCCCGGTGCGGCATTTGGAGCCTTGGGAAGAGATTTTGTACGCTTCTCGTTCGCCGCTTCCACGGAGAAGCTGGAGGAAGCGGTCGATCGCATTCTGGTGCTGTCTTCGTGCTGGGCGAACACGGCAGTTACTGGAATTGCTCGGCATCCCAGTTAACGAGTGCATTGTTGCGGAGTGCTACTCCGACAGGAGCAAGGTCTTATGCTGAAGTATTTCAAATGGAATGAAGTCGAGCTGGAGTCTCTAAAACCCGATCTTGATCGGCAGCTTGTAGTCGGTCAGGACATGATGCTGGCGCGCGTGCTGCTCAAGAAGGGCTGCGTGGTTCCCGAGCACAGCCATATCAACGAGCAGTTAACCTACATCCTCGAAGGCGCACTCAAGTTCACGATTGAAGGTAAGGAACTTGTGGTCAATGCCGGCGAAGTTTTGTGTATCCCGCCCAATATGCCGCACGCCGCTGAAGCATTGGAGGACACGGTAGATCTCGATGTCTTCAATCCTCCACGTGCCGACTGGTTAAACAAGACAGACGACTATCTCCGCCAACCGGCGCGGTCTAACTCAAAATAGGCCAGGCGCGCAGATCCTTAACGCGTTCCCTTCCGGGGATTCCGCCGTCGGAGTTCCTTCTTGACTCTCCCATCAGCGTAAGCCTGTTCCTGCCTTTACGAATTCTTTACGAACGTTTTATCCGGTACTTACGGAGCCGATGATCGAATGAATCGGACGCAAGTTAGTAGACGCTGACCTGCGTAAGGAAGACGTATGAATACCCTGTTCTTCGGTGTGTGCACTTTAAGCACGGTGTTCTTTGCAATCTTTCTGATCAAGTGTCATCAGGACAGTAGGCGTTCCAGAGCCACCGGTTACTTCGTAACAAAGTTATCTCCAGAGCTCGAAGCAGTGGATTCGGCCGCGGGTAGGCGGTTTCTGATCCATCTGGAGAAGCAGATGGCCGAATTCATCACCAGACATCGACAGACCGCTGCCCTGGTGCTGGTGGCGATACTTTTATTCCCGTCATTCTTGCACGCGCAGGATGAGCCGGCGCCGAAGCCAGCCGACCAGGAACCATCCTCGACGGCGAGCGCCCCAAATCTTCCCAGTCCACTGCCGACACCTTCGATCACGGGACCACTCCAGGCGCCTCCGCCCATCACCCTCGAAGCGGGACCACTGGGGAAGCTGAGTCTTAACGGCGTTGTTAGCGGGATGGGTTTATTTCAGGGGAACGTTGTCCCGGGTAACAACGGAGCCGAAGGGGCCCTGACGAATGGGCAGGTCTGGATACAGAAAACCACAGGCTGGTGGCAGTTCTACGTGCAGGCGGGAGCCTATGATATTACGGCCTTGGGAACAGCCTTCATCTCGACAGAGCGAGCCATCACCGACCTTTACGGCCCGGTTCCAGTAGGTTTCCTGAAGCTTGTGCCGGGGAAGAACACCAGCCTGCTGATTGGCGCCCTGCCGACGTTGATGGGCGCCGAGTACACCTTCGACTTCGAAAATATGAACGTCGAACGCGGCCTGTTATGGAACCAGGAAAACGCGGTGACGCGGGGTATGCAGATCAATCAGACGATCGGCAAGTTCACCGCCTCGTTTAGCTGGAATGACGGCTACTATTCCAACCGCTATTCGGGGCTGAGCGGTTCACTGGCTTATACCAAGGGGCCTCACAGCCTGTCGTTCACCGGAATGGGATACCTCGGGCAAACGGATTGGCAAAACCTGGCTACTCCCATCCAGAACAACGGCACTATGTACGCTGCCATATATACGTACACAAAAGGGCCTTGGATCCTCCAGCCATACCTTCAATACAATGACGTCCCCACCAATCCAAAGATCGGCGTCCCCCAGGGTGCAGCCGCGTGGGGAGGAGCGGTTTTGGTCAGTCGTGCCTTCAAGAAGGGGTTTTCGACGACCGGGCGCTTTGAATACATCTCGAGTTCGGGAGGCGCCGCCTCAAATTCCGTGAACTTACTGTATGGGCCCGGCAGCGCGGCGTGGTCCATCACGGTGACTCCGACGTATCAGTACCAAAAGTTCTTCACTCGCGCGGAATTTTCTTTTGTACAAGCCCTCAGCTATGCGCCGGGCGCCGCTTTCGGTTCCAGTGGCACGAGTCAAAACCAGCCCCGAGGGTTGGTCGAATTGGGATTCATCTTTTGAGACTTAGGAGCAAACCGTGCAAGACCTAATTTTTATCGCGATTACGATTATCTTCTTCGCCCTGTCGCTGGGGTATGTCGAGTTCTGCGACCGCGTGAAGTAAGGGGACACTATGCACATCGAATCAGCCGTAATTCTGGCCGTCAGCGCGTTGATGATGATCTACCTCTTTTACGCGCTGCTGCGCCCGGAGAAGTTCTGACATGACCGCCAATGGATGGTTTCAGATCATCGTATTTCTGCTGTTGATTCTCGCCGTGACGAAGCCCCTGGGCGTCTTCATGACGCGCGTCTTCAACCGCGAACGGACCTTCCTGGATCCGGTGCTGCGGCCCATCGAACGGCTCATCTACAAGCTATGCTTCGTGGATGAGAGCCACGAAATGCGCTGGACTGAGTATTCCTTCGCCATGCTGCTATTCAGCGTGGTCTCCATGCTGCTGCTTTACCTGTTACAGCGGGCTCAAGGGTATCTTCCGTTGAACCCCCAGAAGCTCGCAGCAGTTCCGCAGGCCCTCGCTTTCAATACGGCGGCATCGTTCACCACCAACACCAACTGGCAAAACTATTCAGGCGAGACCACGATGAGCTATCTCACGCAGATGGCGGGTCTGGCATATCACAACTTCACCTCGGCCGCCGTCGGCATCGCTCTCGCGATCGCCTTCATTCGCGGCATTGCCCGCCGCCAGATGAAGACGATAGGAAATTTCTGGGTGGACATGGTTCGGGCCTGCCTGTGGGTGTTGTTGCCGCTTTGTGTCGTTGGAGCGCTGCTTCTCGTGTCGCAGGGCGTGGTGCAGAACTTCAAGCCCTACGACAGTGTGAAGCTGGTTGAGTCGCAGCAGGTCCAACACGTCGGTGCGGACGGCAAGCCCGCCGTCGATGCCCAGGGCAAACCTGTGATGGACACCGTTACAACCCAGACCATCGCGCAAGGTCCAGTTGCCTCGCAGGAGATTATCAAGGAGCTGGGCACGAATGGCGGTGGCTTCTTCAATGCGAACAGCTCGCATCCCTTCGAGAATCCAACCCCGATCTCAAACCTGATCGAGCTCTTCTGCATTTTCGCCATAGGTTCCGGGCTCACCTACACTCTGGGGCGCATGACCGGATCGCAGCGCCACGGCTGGGCCGTATGGGCAGCCATGGTGATCTTGTTTTTCGCAGGTGTCACGGTCGCGTACTGGGCCGAAGCGGGAGGCAATCCCCTGTTGCATGGGGTTGACCAGCGCGCAAGCGTCACTCAACCGGGCGGCAACATGGAGGGCAAAGAGGTTCGATTTGGCATCGCCAATACTGCTCTCTGGGCCACGGTCACCACGGACACAAGCTGCGGAGCGATCAACGGCTGGCACGATTCGTTCATGCCGTTGGGTGGAATGGTTCCGCTGGTCAACATCATGTTAAGCGAGGTCATTTTCGGCGGAGTCGGCTCGGGGATGTACGGGATGCTGATCTACATCATTCTGGCGGTGTTTATCGCGGGATTGATGGTAGGACGCACTCCCGAGTATCTCGGCAAGAAAATTGAGGCCTATGACGTGAAGATGGCCATGCTGGTGGCGCTGGTGTTCCCTTTGGTGATTCTGGGGTTCTCGGGGGTTTCGTCAGTCTATTCTTTCGGAACTTCCAGCATCCTTAATCCAGGGCCCCATGGTTTGAGCGAGGTTCTCTACCTCTTCACCTCCTCGGCGGGGAACAACGGTTCCGCCTTTGGCGGAATAAATGGAAACACCCTCTGGTACAACACCACTGGCGGCTTCACCATGCTGATTGGCCGCTTCCTGATGATCATCCCCATGCTGGCCATTGCCGGCAATCTGGCGCAGAAGAAGTACGTCCCGCCGTCGCTGGGAACGTTTCCGGTGACCACGCCTCTCTTCACCTTGCTGTTGATCGGCGTGATCGTCATCGTCGGCGCTTTAACATTTTTCCCGGCGCTGAGCCTGGGACCGATTCTTGAGCACCTGCTGATGGCGGCAGGGAAGACATTTTGAGGGATCACATGGCAAGCAAGAGTTCAAAGAGAGCTATCTGGGAAGGCAAGATCGTGCGACGCGCGATTGTGGATTCCTTCGTAAAGCTGAATCCGCGTCACATGATGGGTAACCCCGTGATGTTTGTGGTGGAGGTAGGCAGCGTAATCACCACGGTGCTGCTCTTCCGCGGCGGCGCGGCCTTCAAGTTCAACCTGCAGATCACGCTCTGGCTGTGGTTCACCGTGCTGTTCGCGAACTTCGCCGAAGCCATGGCCGAAGGTCGAGGCAAAGCTCAGGCGGATACCTTGCGCAAGGCCCGTTCGGAAACGGTTGCCAACCGCATCGTGGAGGGCAACGAGATCGAACATGTGCCCAGCTCAAAACTGCGGGCCGGCGACTTCTGCGTAGTGTCGGCCGGCGAGATGGTCCCGTCCGACGGAGAAATCGTCGAGGGCGTTGCCTCGGTCGATGAATCCGCCATAACCGGAGAATCCGCGCCGGTGATTCGTGAAGCGGGCGGAGACCGTTCGGCGGTGACGGGCGGCACACGTGTGCTTTCGGACCAGATCAAGGTCAAGGTCACATCCAATCCGGGCGAGACTTTCCTGGATCGCATGATCGCCCTGGTCGAAGGCGCGGAACGGCAGAAGACTCCCAACGAGATCGCCTTGAACATCCTCCTGGCGGGTCTGACGATCATCTTCCTTTTGGCCGTCGTAACCCTGCAACCCTTTGCCATCTATTCCGGATCGCCGCAGACAGTATTCGTTCTGGTGTCGCTGCTGGTCTGCCTGATCCCCACCACCATCGGAGGTCTGCTCTCAGCGATCGGCATCGCCGGGATGGACCGCCTGATTCAGCACAATGTGCTGGCGATGTCCGGCCGCGCGGTCGAGGCCGCCGGTGACGTGGATACTTTGCTCCTGGACAAGACGGGAACGATCACACTGGGTAACCGGCAGGCGGCTGAATTCATTGCCGCGCCGGGTGTCAGCGAAAGCGAAATGGCCGATGCCGCCCAACTCTCGTCACTCGCCGATGAGACGCCTGAAGGTCGTTCGATCGTTGTGCTCGCAAAAGAAAGGTATGGATTACGCGGACGGGAGTTGTCTTCCCACGAGATGGAGTTTGTGCCCTTCACCGCGCAGACCCGCATGTCGGGTGTGAACATGAACGGAAACCAGATCCGTAAGGGAGCGGTGGATGCGATCACGCGCTATCTGGCTGCCAATGGCGGCGTGATGCCGCCGGATGTGCAAGCCACCGTCGAACAAATCGCGCGCTCGGGCGGGACACCACTCGTTGTCGCCGAGAGGAGCCGTGCGCTGGGTGTGATTCACCTGAAAGACATCGTGAAAGGCGGAATGCGCGAGCGCTTCGACCAGTTGCGCGCCATCGGCATCAAGACGGTGATGATTACCGGCGACAATCCGTTAACCGCGGCGGCGATCGCACGCGAAGCGGGTGTGGATGACTTTCTCGCCGAGGCAACGCCAAAAGAGAAGATGGACCTGATCAGGCGCGAGCAGGCTCAGGGCAAGCTAGTGGCGATGACGGGAGACGGCACCAACGACGCTCCCGCTCTGGCGCAGGCGGATGTGGGAGTAGCCATGAACACTGGCACCCAGGCGGCCAAAGAGGCCGGCAATATGGTCGATCTCGACTCCAACCCGACCAAGCTGATCGAAGTGGTCGCCATTGGCAAGCAGTTGCTGATGACGCGCGGCTCGCTGACCACGTTCTCCATCGCCAACGACGTTGCTAAGTACTTCGCGATTATTCCGGCCATGTTCGCGGGCACGTTCCCGGTGTTGAATGCGCTCAACATCATGCATTTGCGAACCCCCGGATCAGCCATCCTCTCGGCGGTGATCTTTAACGCGATCATTATCATCGCGCTGATTCCGCTCGCCCTGCGCGGTGTGAAATATCGTCCCTTGGGCGCAGCTGCTCTGTTGCGGCGAAACCTGTGGGTCTATGGCGTGGGCGGCATCATCGTGCCCTTCATGGGGATCAAGGCCATTGACATGATCATTACCCGAGTTGGATTAGCGTAAGGAAATCTCACCATGAAGCAAAATCTCAAGATCGCAATCCTTATCACGATTGTCACGACCGTGCTGTTGGGCGTCATTTATCCGCTGGTGGTCACCGGGTTGGCGCAACTGCTGTTCCGGGATAAAGCCAATGGGCAACTTATTGTGCGCAGCGGCGAGGTGGTGGGTTCGCGCATCATCGGGCAAACCTTCGCTGGTCCCGGTTATCTGGACTCGCGTCCTTCGGCGGCTGGCAACGGTTATGACGCTGCCAACTCCGGCGGGACCAACCTGGGCCCGACCAACCACGTGTTGATCGATCGCGTAATCGCCGATGTCTCTCGTCTTCGAGCCGAGAACTCCCGGCAACCAGTGCCCATCGATCTGGTGACCACCTCTGCCTCCGGACTGGATCCCGACCTCACTCCGGCAGCTGCGGAATTCCAGGTCGCCCGGATCGCGCGGCAGAGAGGGATGAGCGAGGAACAAGTGCGCCAGATCATTCTTCAGCATACGCAGGGCCGACAGTTGGGATTTCTCGGCGAGCCAAGAGTGAATGTGCTGGAGGTGAACCTCGCGCTCGACCAGGCCAAGCCGGTGACGTCGCCGCAGAATTAGCTGCGCTGATGCGCGGCCGGTATTTTCATACGGCATTCACAAAGCGGCGCTCTTGCCGATTGTCGTGCGCCTCGGGCAGCCCATAGACTAGGAGTACTAAGTCTAAGGAGAGCTGTCTTGCTCGAGGCCATCATCGAAGCCTGCGCGGTCGAGAAGTACTACACGCAGCCTGACGGCAATCGCATTGAGGTTATTGCGCCGACCAACCTGAGCGTTTATCCGGGAAAGATCGTCGCCCTACTGGGCCCATCGGGTTCTGGCAAATCGACTTTGCTGCGGATGTTGACTGGTCTGTCGAAGCCTTCCTCAGGCGAAGTAAAGTGGCACGCCAAGCCGATGGACGGGCAGATTCCCAATGTTTCGATCGTCTTTCAGAGTTTTGCGCTCTTTCCTTGGCTCACCGTGCTGGAGAACGTGGAAGCGCCGCTTGTAGCCAAAGGCGCAGGCGCTGTCGAGCGTCACAAGCGCGCCTTAAAAATGATCGACACGGTTGGCCTGGATGGCTTTGAGACCGCCTATCCCAAGGAGCTTTCGGGCGGCATGAAGCAGCGCGTGGGCTTTGCGCGAGCACTGGTGGTCGAGCCTGAAGTGCTGTTCATGGACGAGCCGTTTTCGGCGCTGGACGTTCTGACGGCTGAGAATCTCCGCTCCGAGCTGCTGGAACTCTGGCTCAGCAAGAAGATGCCGACCACCAGCATCTTCGTCGTGACCCATAACATTGAAGAGGCTGTCCTGCTCGCTGACCGGGTGATCGTGCTGGGCCGCAATCCCGGTCGTATTCGATCTGACTTCGAAGTGGATATTCCGCAGTATCGAGATCGCAAATCGCCGCGCTTCTTGGCGATCGTCGACTACATCTACAAGGTTCTGACGCGCCCGGAGGAGACGGTATCCGCTCCCTCCTGGCAATCGAAAGAAAACGCCGGGGCGCAGGCCCGCGAGCGCACCAAGTTCCAGATGTTGCCGCACGCACGTCCCGGAGGCATCGCCGGCTTCATGGAACTGCTGGTGGATCGCGGCGGCCGTGACGACCTCTACAAACTGGCCGACGAACTGGCCATGAACGTGGACGATCTCCTGCCCATCGTGGAAGCCGCGCAAATGCTCGGCTTCGTGATCCTGCGGGAAGGCGATGTGGAGATTGCAAAGGAAGGCCGCGCCTTCGGAGAAGCCGACATCCAGACCCAGAAAGCCATGTTCCGCGAAGCAGCCCTGAAGAACGTCGCGATCTTGCGGCTCATCGAAAACACCCTGCACGCCAAACGTGACCACGCCATCGGCGAGGAATTCTTCCGCGACATTCTCGATGAACACTTCAGCGCCGACGAAGTCGAGCGCCAGTTCGAGACGGTATTGAACTGGGGTCGTTACGCCGAGATCTTCGATTACGACTCGGAGACTGGGCGCCTCTTTCATCGCGAAGAACCGGATGAAGCAGAGGCCGCTACATTACCGGTTGCGGGCGAGGGCTGATGGCGCGGACCGCCCGGCAACCGATTCGCATATTGGGAAAAGGTCCATGGTCGCTGCTCCCGGCGCAGACCTGGTCTGTCCTCACTGACTTCGTGATCTTCGCCGGCGGGCTGGCGATCTTCTACGCCGTCCTCATGATGGCCCGCAGCTGGTTCGGGCCATTTAATCCGCACGTCGAGATCTCGCGCGATCCAACGAAGCTTCCGATGTACGCAGCGTATTCTCTGCTGCGCATTACGGTAGCCTACATCCTCTCGCTCGCCTTCACGCTGGTCTACGGGTACGTCGCCGCCTATAACGCGAGGGCCGAGCGCATCATGATTCCGTTGCTCGACATCCTGCAGTCCATCCCCGTGCTTAGTTTCTTGCCCGGTGTGATGCTGGCGATGGTGGCGCTCTTCCCGCATCACCAGCTTGGCGTCGAACTGGGCGCAATCCTGCTGATCTTCACTGGGCAGGTGTGGAACATGGCGTTCAGCTTCTACTCATCGCTGAAGAGTATTCCGCGCGAGATGCGCGAGGCGGCGAAGATTTATCGCTTTAACTGGTATCAGCGCTTCACCCAGATTGAACTGCCCTACGCCGCGATCGGTCTGGTATGGAACTCGATGATGTCGGTGGCCGGGGGATGGTTCTTCCTGATGGCCTGCGAGATGTTCGTGCTGGGGAATCGCGACTTCCGGCTACCCGGCTTGGGTTCATATCTGCAGACTGCCGCCGGTGCGGGCGACACCCAGTCGATCCTGTGGGGCGTCGGCGTGATGATTGCCGTGATCGTATTGATGGATCAGATCATCTGGCGCCCGGTGATCGCCTGGGCCGAGAAGTTCAAGATGGAGCAAGTCGAGAGCGGAGATGCCCCGCAGTCATGGTTCCTGGATGTCATTCAGCATTCGCGAGGTCTGGTGCGTCTTCGCAAGCGGGCGATCAATCCGCTTCGTGAGCGCTTGACGTTGCACTTTGCCCGGCAGCACAATGCGACTGTTCAGGATGTCCCCCCGACAGCATGGAAAGTGTGGACCGGACGGGCCATTGCTGGTGTCATCCTGGTGGCCGTCCTCTATGCGGTCGTACGAGCGACGGGAATGATGGCCAGCCTGCCCTCCCAGGAGTACAAGGAAATATTGGAAGGAGCCGCTGCGACCTTTCTGCGAGTAGTACTGGCGTTGGCCATCGGCGCGGCTTGGACCATTCCAGTTGGTGTGGCGATCGGCTTCAACCCCCGGCTGTCGCGGATTGCGCAGCCGCTGGCCCAGATCGCAGCGTCAGTTCCCGCGACGGCGCTGTTCCCAATTGTCATGCTGGCACTGATTCGCGTCGGCGGTGGACTGGGGCTTGGGTCGATCATCCTTCTCTTGCTGGGCACGCAGTGGTACATCCTCTTTAACGTGATTGCCGGGGCCATGGCGATTCCGACTGATCTGAAAGAAGCGTCGAAGCTCTTCAAGTTCACCTCGGCGCAGCGTTGGAAGCGCTTGATCCTGCCCGGTATTTTCCCCTATCTCGTCACCGGCCTTGTGACCGCTTCAGGCGGAGCGTGGAACGCCAGCATCGTGGCCGAGTACCAGCACCTGAAGGATCAGACCTATACAACGGTAGGGCTGGGCGCAACCATCTCGCGCGCTACCGACGCCGGCAATTTTGCCCTGCTGCTGGCATCCACCGTCGTCATGGCTATCGTAGTGGTGACCATTAACCGTCTGGTCTGGCGGCGAATGTATCGCCTGGCTGCAGCGCGTTACACGCTGGAAGTATGAGCGAAGGCCCTTTTCGGATGCCGAGCCCACCGCAACGACAAGCTTGCAATCGCAGGTTAGTTGACGGACAATCCAGTCCTTCTCCACGAAAGGTGACGGCATGACAACGATAGCGACAGCTCTGTTGCAAAACGACGGGCAGAATCCATTCGGCGCTCTTTTCGGATTACCGATGTTGTTCGGTTCGTTGGCTCTCGCTCTTATTGCCATCATTGGCTTATGGAAAATGTTTGTGAAGGCGGGACAGCCGGGGTGGGCTGTCCTCATCCCTTTCTACAATGCCTACATCCTGCTGAAGATTGTTGGCAGGCCCGGGTGGTGGCTGCTGCTCTTCTTGATTCCGCTGGTAAACATCGCGATCGCGATCGTCGTATCCATCGATGTCGCGAAATCCTTCGGCCAGGGCGCGCTCTTCGGGATTGTGCTGATCTTCCTTTTGGGTGGCATCGGCTACCTGATACTCGGCTTTGGAAACTATCGCTACCTGGGACCGGCTGCTGCAACCGCTTAATTTGCGATTCTTTGGACTACTTGCGTGACGACCAAAGCACAAACCTTCGCCGATAGCACTCCGGGTGAAGCACCGGTTCGTGGCTTCCTTCACCGCGCGACCCACCCGACGGGCGACTTTCTGGTGCTCACCCACGGCGCAGGCGGCAACTGCAACGCTCCGTTGCTGGTTGGCCTGGCCAACAACCTTGCCGAATCAGGATTGACGGTGCTGCGCTGCGATCTGCCGTTTCGCCAGCGACGTCCCAGTGGCCCACCGTCGCCATCCGATGCCAAACACGATCAGGAGGGACTACGGCGCGCAGTCGCTTTAATGAGGCAGCAATTCGACGGCAAAGCGCATCTCGGCGGCTCGTCCTACGGCGGCCGCCAGGCGACCTTGTTGGCAGCATCCGACCGAACGATTGCCGATGGACTCTTGCTGCTGTCCTATCCGCTCCATCCGCCGGGACGCCCAACGCAACTGCGTACCGCGCATTTCCCCAGCCTGCATGTGCCGTCACTCTTCATCAGCGGCACCAAGGACGCCTTCGGCTCAATCGAGGAGCTGAGTGGCGCGATCAAGCTTATTCCAGCACGGACGAAGCTGGTTTCCATTGAAGGTGCTGCCCATGGGTTGTGGCAGAAGTCTAATCAGGACAAACTGCCGGGGCTGATCGCAGACGCGTTTCAGGCCTTCCTCGGCTAGAGCCTGCTTAGCCTACTTCTGGATCGCCGTCGCGTTTCCCGGACCGCCCACCGGTTGGAGCCGCGGCAAACGTTGCTCGACAGGCGGCAGCGGCGGGAATGGCGCATGCGGCTCCGTCTGATACCAATACGCGACTGAATAGAAGTTGTCTGAGCGATGATTGGCATGCCCATGCTCGATCGTGGCGCGCAGCGATTTCGTGAACGTGATCGGCGAGTCGAGATGGAAGCGATACATCGAAGAGCGGCCACCTGCCAGCTCAGCGCCCTTCACCGGTGCTCCATAGAGTTGATAGGAAAATCCGTGATCGCCGAAGCTATAAGCGCCAAGGAAATAGTCTTCCGAGCCGGTGCCGATGATCGTCGGTCGTGTATCGCCATCGATAAAGAACATGTCATCGCCCTCGCCGAACCAGTCATCCTGATTTTGGAGCACTGACATGGTTACCCCGATGAAGTGGCCGCGCCCGGTCGCCTCCATCCAAACATAGTTGCCCTCTCCATTGGGGTTCAGCTTGTCGTTGACGCGCGGGTCTCCATTCGAGGTCCAGTCGGTGGTCCAGCCGTGGTTAGGCTGAGCCTGGCGAAATTGTGCGTGGAAGTACAACGTGTCGGCGGGAAGCGGTCTCGCATAGGCGCGATAGTCGAGATTGAAGTAGAAGGCATCCACCTTCCGCTGGCCCTCATTCGTGACGGTAATACGAGCATGCTTTTGGAAGGGCATGGGAAAGAACGAATTCAGCGCCTTGAAATTTCCGACGGAGAGCAGCTTTGATTCCCACAGGTGGTACTCACCCAGTCCCAGCCCGAAGAAATCACCCAAAGGAGTCTCGACGCTCGGAGTCCCTTCGTTGTCCCAGTACATGCGCAACACAAGCTTCTTCAGGTGATAAGACTCGGGCGTGGCTAGCGTGATCCAGAGATGAGTGATCGTGCCTGGTCCGTTGGCATCCATCAGAGTTAGAGATTCGCCCGGCGCAATCTCGCGGAAGTCGTGATTGCCGCCGGTCGGATCGGTGCTAGAAATCCGCTTCAGTTGGTAGTCTTGTGTCCGTGTGATGTCGACTCCCCATTCGTTCGCGTCCTGAGCCCACATCGGCATGGTGGCCGGAAGCATAGAAAGACAGAGAATCAGAAACAGGCAGAGACGAGACATCGCGCACCTCTCCGAGAGGATTTAAAAACGCTTGCCGATTATCCGCGCGGGCGCGCGTGATGACAAGATCGGACACCGAGGAGTCGAACGTCAGCAGCGAAGGGCGAAAAGCGAACCGCGGATCTGGTTACTTTGCCACCATGGCCGACACCAACGAGTGGAAAATTCTGGCACCGTCGGTCATGCCGAGTTCCGGAGCACTGGCGCGCTCCGGATGCGGCATCATGCCTAGAACATTGCGTCCCGTGTTGCAGATGCCGGCGATATTCTCCAGCGAACCGTTGGGGTTTGCGTCGGCCGTGACTTCGCCGGCCGCGTTGGTATAGCGGAAGATGATACGGTCCTGATCCTTCAACTCGGCCAGGGTATTTTCGTCGCAGAAGTAATTGCCTTCCATGTGGCCGATGGGAATCTGCAATACCTCGCCCTTGGTTAGTTGCTGAGTGTAAGGAGTATTCGTGCTCTCGACGCGCACATAGACGGGCTTGCAAACGTATTTGAGTCCAGCGTTGCGCAGCAGGGCACCGGGAAGCAATCCCGATTCGCAGAGAATCTGGAAGCCATTACAGATGCCGAATACCAGACCGCCATCTGCGGCGAACTTACGCACCGACTCCATCACAGGCGAGAACTTGGCAATTGCGCCGGTGCGAAGATAATCGCCATAGGCGAATCCGCCGGGAACAATAATAGCGTCGCAACCCTGGAGGTCGGCCGAGTCGTGCCACAGGAAAGTTACCGGCTGCCTGGCAACCTCTGAGATCGCCCAATAGGCATCATGATCGCAGTTGGAACCAGGGAAGATGATGACGCCAAACTTCATCGGATTCTCGCTCCCACCTGTGGTTTTGAGTTCAGTGTAGCATGGACTCGCGACTCTGCTTCCGAGGTAGCATCAAAGGAAATATGCAGTTTTCCCGTCACATCAACATCACCGGAGGCGCTCTCAAACAGTGGTTCGTGGCGCAATGCTACGACTCCATCTGCGTGGGCGCGCTGTGGTGGGTCGGACTCACCTATCTGCATGTGCCATGGGCGGGCTTCTGGGCGCTGCTTGCGGCCTTCTTCCAGTTCATCCCCCAGTTTGGGGCAGTCCTGGCGTTCTTCGGGCCTGCTGTTGCGGCGCTGGTTACGACCGGCCCGATCGGCGTGCTCTATGTGCTGATTCTCTACGGAGCCGTGGTTGTGATCGATGGATTGCTTTTGCAGCCAATCATCATGAAACGCACCGTGCGCGTGCCCATCTGGGCATCGCTGATCGTGCCCGTGTTGCTCAGCCTGATGTTCGGTTTCTGGGGTTTGCTGCTGGCCGCACCTCTGCTGGCCGTCATCTACGCCTATCGCGCCTACGGGAAGCGCGCCTCGCAGGTCCCGCGGCAGACGCCTCCTGGGCAACCCATTACCGGAGGACAGCTCCTTGCTCCCGACGAACCTGTGCAGCACGGCGAACAACGGAACTGATCCGGGCTGCTACCTGCCGCTATGCCGCAGCGTGCCAGAACATCCAAATACCCAGGCTAAGAATAATGATGGACACGAGTACCCGGAACGTCTTCTCGGGGATGCGGCGCAGGGCCGACTTCCCGGTCAGTGTTCCTGTGACGACGCCCACTGTCGCGATCGAAATAATGCGCCACTGGGTAGCGATCTGACTGTGCTGCAGGGCTGCATACACGGGCATGCGGCAAATGTCGACCAGCAGCGCTATTGCAGTCGCGGTAGCGACGAAGGCATCCCGCCTCAGTTTGAAGCCCATCAGGGCCGCCGAGCGAATGCCGCCCTGGTTGCCCACCAGACCTCCGAAGAGTCCCGAGAGCGCTCCGGCCAGCCACCCAGATCGCTTGCCGAATCGCATGCGCGAGGCCAGCCCGGTGATGCCCATGAATCCCGCGAATACAAGTAGCGTCGCCAGCACGTAGCTGAGAACAATGCTGCGCAGCCAGATGTGAAGCAGCGCGCCAGTGAGTCCGCCCACAGCGCTGGTGATCCCGAATGTCCATAGAACCTTGCGGTCGAGGTGTTGCCGGATGACAACGAAGCGCAACGCGGTTCCGATAAAGTGCGGAATGGAGACGACGGCCACAGCCAGCTTGGTTCCCATCCACATGGCTAGCAGTGGAGTGAGAATGCTGCCAATCCCGAAGCCCGCGATCGAGGCGATCGCGCCTGCAACGAGACCTGCGAAAACAACCAGGATGGCGTGGCTCACCGGATGCCTCGCAAAGAGTGTAATCGAGTGCACCGGCTATTTCTGACTGGTTTTCCACACGATTCACCGCATGCATGGCGCACAGCAGGCGAATAGAATAAAGGAGTAACTCCCGGGGTTCCGCTTTCATGTCGCAATTCGTTCACCTCCATCTTCATACCGACTACTCCATGCTGGATGGCGCGTGCCAGGTCGAGGGACTGATTGACCGCGTTAAGGAGCTGAAAATGCCGGCCGTGGCCATGACCGACCATGGCAACATCTTCGGCGCGGTCGCCTTTGCCAATGCGGCCAAAGAAAAGGGCATTAAGCCGATCCTGGGCTGCGAGCTCTACATCTGCAAGAAGGACGATCATCGCGCCGCACCGGAGGGCGACACCTACAACCACTTGATCGTGCTGGCGGAGAATGACGAAGGCTATCGCAACCTGGTCAAGATTGTTTCCGAAGCGTCGCTGCATGGCTTCTATTACAAGCCGCGCGTCAGCAAGAAATTCCTGGCGGAGCACGCAAAGGGGCTGGTCGGGCTTTCCGGTTGTCTCAAGGGCGAAGTTGCCGAAAGCCTGACAGAAGGGAAGTACGAGGCCGCTCGCGAAGCAGCCTCCACTTTCCAGGACATCTTCGGCAAAGGCAACTTTTATCTCGAGATCCAGGATCAGGGGCTGCCCGAAGAACGCCGCATCCAGCCCAACCTGCTCAAGCTCGAGAAGGAGCTCGACATTCCGCTGGTGGCGACCAACGACAGCCACTACCTGTGCGAAGACGACGCGCACGCCCAGGACGTGATGGTGTGCATTCAAACCGGCAAGTCGATCAACGACACCAATCGCCTGAAGTTCGCCAACAACCAGTTCTACGTGAAGAGCGCCGATGAGATGGCGAAGATCTTTCTGGGATACGAGCCGGTCCTGCAGCGCACCCTCGAGATCGCCGAGCGTTGCAATTCGAAGATCGAGAAGGTACACGACCCGTTTCCCCAGTTCGAAGTGCCGTCCGGCTATTCTCTGGCCGATTACTTCGAGCACGTCACCCGTGAGGGCTTTGCCAAGCGCCTGAACATTCTGCGCGAGTTGCAAGCCATGGGCCGCTTGAAGCATTCGCTTGAGGAATACGAGCAACGCTTGGCGCGCGAGATCGGCATCATCCGGCAAATGCAGTTTTCCGGCTACTTCCTCATCGTGTGGGACTTCATCCGTTACGCGCGCGAGAACAACATTCCCGTCGGTCCGGGCCGCGGCTCTGCTGCCGGAGCTTTGGTCGCTTACGCCATGGGCATCACTGACATCGATCCGCTGGCGAATGAACTGCTCTTCGAGCGCTTCCTCAATCCTGAGCGCGTTACCATGCCCGACATCGACGTCGACTTCTGCATGAATCGCCGCGGAGAGGTTATCGAGTACGTGACCCGCAAGTACGGCCGTGATCAGGTGGCGCAGATCATCACATTCGGTACAATGGCGGCGAAGGGAGCCATCAAGGACTCCGGCCGCGCCATGGACGTGCCCTACGCCGAAGTCGAGCGCATCACCAAAATGGTGCCTACTACGCTGAATATCACCATCGATCAGGCACTCAAAGATTCGCCCACAATGGCGGCAGCTTACGAGAGCGAGCCGCAAACCAAAGAGCTGATCGACACCGCCAAGCGGCTCGAAGGCATGGTGCGCAATTCCGGAGTGCATGCCTCCGCAGTCGTAATTTCTCCGCTTCCGCTCACCGATCTTGTTCCGCTTTTCCGCACAAAGAACGAGGAAATTGTCACTGCCTACGACATGACGGCGGTAGAGAAGATGGGCCTGCTGAAGATGGACTTCCTCGGGCTCACTACGCTGACCATCATCGACGATGCGCTGCGCCTGATCGAGCAGACACGCGGCGTGCGCGTCGATCTGCAGACGCTGGCGCTGGACGACAAGCTGACCTTCGAGAAGGTCTTTCATACTGGCCTGACCTCCGGCGTGTTCCAGTTTGAATCGCACGGCATGCGCGACGTGTTGCGGCGCTACAAGCCGACGGTGGTCGAGGACCTTACGGCCTTGAACGCCCTTTATCGGCCGGGCCCGATTCAGGGCGGCATGATCGATGACTTCATCGATCGCAAATGGGGCCGAAAGAAGATCGAATACGAACTGCCCGAACTGGAGACGATGCTCAAGGAGACGCTGGGCGTCATCGTCTACCAGGAGCAGGTGATGCAGATCGCCAATCGGCTGGCCGGCTACTCGCTGGGTGAAGCCGACCTGTTGCGCCGCGCCATGGGCAAAAAGAAGCCCGAAGAGATGGCCAAGCAGCGCGAGCGCTTCGTGAATGGCGCCATTGAACGCGGCTTTCCGCAGAAGAAGATCGAGAAAATCTTCGACCTGATGGAGCAGTTTGCCGGATACGGCTTCAATAAGTCGCATTCCGCGGCTTATGCGCTGCTCGCCTATCACACGGCCTATCTGAAGACCCATTATCCGGTCGAGTTCATGGCTGCGCTGCTGACCTCGGTCTCCGGGAGCACCGATGATGTGGTGAAGTACATCAACGAGTGCCGTGAGATGGGCATTCCGGTCGAACCGCCCGATGTGAACGTCAGCGATGCCTACTTCACTCCTCATGGCGAGGCGATTCGCTTCGGACTTGCCGCGGTGAAGAACGTTGGTCACAACGCCATCGAATCGATCGTCGTGGCTCGAAAAGAGTGCGGCGCTTTCAAGTCGATCTTCCAGTTCTGTGAGAAAGTCGACCTTCGGCTGCTCAACAAGCGGGTGATCGAATCCCTCATTAAGAGCGGCGCGATGGATCCGCTGGGCCGGCGCGCGCAATTGATGGCTGTCGCCGACACAGCTATGGAGCACGCGCAGAAATCGCAGCGAGACGCGGCCATGGGGCAGCATGGACTCTTTGGCGTGTTTCAGCAGGATGAAGCGCCGCAGGCCGAAAAGCCACTGCCCAACATTCCCGACTGGGATGAACACCAGCGACTCTCATTTGAGAAGGAGATCCTGGGATTCTTCATTACCGGACATCCGCTGGAAAAATACGGCGACAAACTGCTCGACTTCAACGCTCTTACCACGGCTGACGTTGGCAGCATGACATCGTCCACCGGCAAGGACGAGATCTTGATCGGCGGGGTACTGAAGAACATTCGAGTTTCCAAGTCCCGCAAGGGCGATCTCTACGCGCAGGGTCAACTGGAAGACATGAACGGCTCGCTCGATATCGTCTGTTTTCCAGAGGCCTATCGGCGGCTTTCGGAGAAAATCAAGCTCGATGTGCCGGTTCTGGTCAAAGGCAGCGTGCGCGTCGAGGAGGGTGCAAACCCGAAGATCATGATCAGCGACATCACTCCGCTGGAGCAGGCGCAGCCTAAACTGCCGCGAGGCTTGAGGATCAAAATTCCGCTCGAGAGCGTCGCGCCTGACGCAATCGACGCGCTGCATTCGCTCTGTCGCGAGCGGCGTGGCGAGGCGAAAGTGCTCTTCGATCTGGAGCGCAAGGGCGACTTCACGGTCGTGATGGAGGCCGAAGGCTATAATGTGTTGCCGGATCGCGCTTTCATCAGCCGTGTAGAAGAGTTGTGCGGCCGCGGCAGCGTGCGCATCGTAGACTAGATTTCGGCATTCGAAAACTCTATGGAAACTGCCTCCAAGGCGCAGGACGAACTGGAACGCATAGAAAAGCAGATCGATCAACTGCAGCAGGCTGCGGGCGAAAACAAGGATGCTCATCGCCAGTTGCAGGAGCTCCACGACCGGATCGAAGCTTTGCGCCGGCAAATGGCCGGCAAGCTGACGGCGTGGGAGAGAACCGAGCTGGCTCGTCATCCGATGCGTCCTTATCCGCTCGATTACATCGAGCGCATCTTCACCGACTTCAGCGAGATTCATGGCGATCGCGGCTTTGCTGACGATGCCGCGCTGATTGGGGGCATGGCGCGCTTCCGCGGCCGCGAGGTCGCCGTCATCGGCACCCAGAAGGGCCGTGACACCAAGCAGCGTGTCTATCGCAACTTCGGTCAGCCGAATCCCGAAGGCTATCGCAAGGCGCTGCGCATCATGAAGTTCGCCGAGAAGTGGCAGCGTCCGCTCATTGCCCTCATCGACATCGTTGGCGCTTATCCAGGCCTCGGCGCGGAAGAGCGTGGACAGGCCGAAGCCATTGCCCGCAACTTGCGCGAGATGGCACGCTTGAAAGTCCCTTTCATCGCCGTCATCACCGGTGAAGGCGGCAGCGGCGGTGCGCTGGCCATCGCGGTCGCCGATCGCGTGCTCATGATGGAGAACAGTATTTACTCCGTGATCTCCGTCGAAGGTTGTGCTTCCATCATGTGGCGCGATTCCAGCAAGAAGGAAATTGCCGCCGAGGCCTTGCGCATCACCGCCAAAGACAACCTCGAGATGGGCATTGCCGATGAGTTGATTCCCGAGCCACAAGGCGGCGCACATCACGACTACGACGCCGCGGCGACGGCGGTGACCGATGTACTGGAGAAGCACCTAGCCGAGTTAGAGAAAAAGCCGCTCCAGACGTTGCTCGACGAGCGCTACAAGAAGTTCCGCAACATGGCGCAATACTTTGAGGTCGTCAAATAAGAACTGACCAACTTTCGTCGATTGGGACGCGGGTTTCGGATGTGGGGTCCGCATCGACCGATTGCTGCTCGGGCGTTGCTAACAGGGTTCTGCGAATCGCGCTTGTTCCCGCTCCATTCGCCTCCTGCCTTATAATAAAAAGTTAACCCTACCTTCCAATGATCGCTGTGTGGGCAGTGAACTAAGGGGTATTGATGGCCACAACCGAAATTGCAGTCCATGGCACCGAACACGATGCCCAGCGGAAGCCTGTCGTCAACGATTTCAGCATCCAGGTCGCAACCGTAAACGGATCGGGTTCGCAAAGCGCGAACACCGTTCTGCTGCGCACCATCTTTCAGATGGGCGTGCCGGTTTCCGGCAAGAACCTTTTTCCATCGAACATAGCCGGATTGCCGACCTGGTACACCATCCGCGCCAGCGCCAAGGGCTATATCGCGCGCAAGAAGGAGATCGACTTCCTGGTCGCGATGAATCCGGAGACCGCGAAGGAAGACGCGCTCTCGCTCGCGCCCGGCGGCGCTGTTCTCTACGACGAACCCTTGAAGCTCAACGAACTGCGCTCCGACGTCACCTTCTATCCCGTGCCGTACGACAAGCTCGTGGCCGCCGTTTGCCCTGAAGCCAAGCTGCGCAAACTGGTCAAGAACATGGTGTACGTCGGCGTCGTCGCCCAGCTTCTGAACCTCGACATGGGCGAGGTCGAGAAGGCTTTGCGCAAGCAGTTCGCCAAGAAAGTCAAAGCCGCCGACTTGAACTGGAACGCCGCCAAGGCTGGCTACGATTATGCTGCCGCATCGCTCACCAAGGCCGATCCGTTCACCGTCGAGCGCATGAACAAGACGAGCGGCATGATCATCATCGACGGCAACTCGGCCGCCGCGCTGGGCTGCATGTTTGCCGGCGTGACGGTAGTGACCTGGTACCCGATTACGCCTTCCTCCTCGCTCGTCGAAACCCTCATCGATTACATGAAGGAACACCGCATCGGGCCTGACGGCAAAGCCACTTTCGCCATCGTGCAAGCCGAGGATGAACTCGCCGCCATCGGCATGGTTCTGGGCGCCGGCTGGGCAGGCGCGCGCTCCATGACCGCCACTGCTGGACCCGGCATCTCGCTGATGGCCGAGTTCGCCGGCCTCGGCTACTACGTCGAGATTCCCGGCGTCATCTGGGACATCCAGCGCGTGGGGCCGTCGACTGGGTTGCCGACGCGCACTTCGCAAGGCGACATCGGCTTCGTTGCGTCGCTCTCGCACGGCGACACCAAGCATCCCATGCTGCTGCCGTCGTCGGTGGCGGAGTGCTTCACCATGGCCAGCGAGGCGTTTAACCTGACCGAGCAGTTGCAGACGCCGGTGTTCGTCATGTCCGACCTCGATCTCGGCATGAACAACTGGATGTCCGACCCGTTCGAATATCCCGAGGAGCCGATTCAGCGCGGCAAAGTGCTCTCCAAGGAAGACCTCGATCGCCTGGGCGGCTTCGCCCGCTACAAGGACATCGACGGCGACGGCGTCGGCTATCGCACGCTGCCGGGAACCGATCATCCCGCAGGCGGCGTGGTTCGCGCGCGGCAGCGGCCACAACGAGAAGGCGCAGTACAGCGAACGTCCCGACGACTATCAGCACAATCTCGACCGCCTCGACCACAAGTTCCAGACGGCACGCACGGCAGTTCCGCGGCCGGAGATCGTGAAGAACGAAGGTCACGAGATCGGGATCATCGCCTACGGCACCTCGCATCACGCGCTGGTCGAAACCCTCGACCAGTTGCACATCGAGCACGGAGTCGACGCCGATTACCTGCGCCTGCGCGCTTTTCCGTTCAACCACGAAGTCCACGATTTCATCGCAACTCACCAGCGCCTGTACATCATCGACCAGAACCGCGATGCCCAGATGTTCACCCTGCTCAAGCTGGACGTCGCTGTTCCCGAGATCGAGAAGCTGCGCAGCGTGCGCCATTACAACGGGCTGCCCATCGACGCCCGCTCCATCACCGACGACATCATCTCCCAGGAGGGCAGGTAAATGGCGACCACGGCAACTCCAGCTCCAAAGACCAATCGCATTGGGCTCGCGGTGCTCGACTATCGCGGCGGCAAGACCACGCTCTGTGCCGGATGCGGCCACAACGCGATTTCCGAGCGCATCATCGATGCCTTCTACGAGATGGGCATTGCTCCTGAGCGCGTGGTGAAGATGTCGGGCATCGGCTGCTCGTCCAAGAGCCCGGCCTACTTTATGGGCCGCTCGCACAGCTTCAACTCGGTGCACGGCCGCATGCCGTCGGTGACCACGGGAGCGGTGCTGGCCAACTCGCGTGTGGTGGCGCTCGGCGTCAGCGGAGACGGCGATACCGCGTCCATCGGCATCGGACAGTTCGTTCATCTCATGCGGCGCAATCTGCCGGTGATCTACATCATCGAGGACAACGGCGTCTACGGCCTGACGAAAGGCCAGTTCTCGGCCACCGCCGATCTCGGCTCGAAACTGAAGACCGGCGTCATCAATGATCTGCCTCCGCTCGATACTTGCGCCATGGCCATCATGCTCGGTGCGACGTTTGTGGGCCGCTCATTCTCCGGCGACAAGCGGCAGCTGCACACTATGCTGAAGGCTGCCTTGGCGCATCGTGGCACTGTGATGCTCGACGTCATTTCTCCGTGTACCACGTTCAACGATCACGAGGGTTCGACCAAGTCGTATAAGTTCGTGAAAGATCACGAAGAGCCGCTGCACGATATGAGCTTTGTGCCCGCCTTTGAGGATATTGCGGTGGATTACGACGAAGGCACCAGCGTCAACGTGACCATGCATGACGGCTCGTCGCTGCGGCTGCGCAAGCTGGAACACGAATACGATCCCACCAACAAGATCGAAGCGGTGAAGCGGCTGATGCAGGCCCACGATGCCGAAGAGGTGCTCACCGGAGTGTTGTACGTGAACACCACCGCGCCCAACTTCATCGACATGCTGAACATGACCGATCGTCCGCTGGCCACTTTGCCCGAGAGCGAAACGCGTCCTTCGCGCGAAGTGCTGGAACAGTGCATGGAAGAGCTGCGCTAGGTAGCGAACCACGTTGCGGGTAGTGCCGCGCTTTAGCGCACCAGTAAGGCGTCTCAAAAACACAGGTCGGCTTTTCGACGCGGACTGCCGCCAGTTAAGCCGCTTGTGCGCCCTCATCTTCGACGATGACCGGCGCGATCTCGCCACCCCTGGCTGCCGGAAATAGCTCCTACTCTGGCTGTGAATCTTCCGCGATGCCGTTCGCATCTGATTATGTGTTGTAACACATATATGAACGTTGCAACGCGAATCGAGGTAACAGCGATGAATACCCTGCTGATTGTCAATTCCAGTCCACGCAGCCAGTCGGTGTCGCGCCGCCTGACTCAGCACTTCGCCGACGAGTGGAAGAGCAGATCACCCGAGACGCGAATTGTCGAGCGCGACCTGACCGCCGAGCCGCTGCCGCAGGTGAGCGAGTCGTGGATTCAGGCCGCCTATACGCCCGAGCCGCAACGAACGCCCGAGCAGCGGAAGCTGATGCAGTTGTCGGAAAAGCTGATTGAAGAGGTAATGGCTGCGGATACGATTGTATTGGGCGTGCCGATGCATAACTTCTCGGTGCCGACAGCGCTGAAGGCATGGATCGACTTGATCGTGCGCGCCGGAAAGACTTTCAGTTACGGAGCCGGTGGCGCCAAGGGGCTGGTGCCCTCCAATAAGAAGGTCTTTGCCATCGTTTCGCGCGGCGGGCCCTTTGCTCCCGATTCGCCTATGGGCGCAATGGACTTCCAGGTGCCGTATCTGCAGAAGATCCTGGGCTTCATCGGCTTGACGGATGTGACCTTCATCCACGCCGACAAGCAGTCGCTCGAACCTGACACGGCTCGCCAGGTAGTGGACAAAGCGATTCAGCATTTGACCCAAATTGCCGACGGATGCACCTCTCATTTGGCCTCGGCGGCGTGAGACTGGATTTTTCGATGCCTAACGAGGGAACCCTCCCTTGCGGGAGGGTTCAGTGGTCAGGGCCCAACTTCGAAAGCTGACTCACCTCTAAAGTGGCGTCGGCGGGCAGTTCAGCTTTCGCGTGGCGTAGACAGTCCTATACGCGCACGACATTGGCGGCCTGGAAGCCCTTAGGACCTTTCGTGAGGTCGAACTCGACGGTCTCGCCCTCATTCAAGCTGCGGTATCCGTTCTCCTGGATAGCCGAGAAATGTACGAACACATCTTCGCCCGTGGACCGCTGGATGAATCCGTACCCTTTGGCTCCGTTAAACCACTTGACTGTACCTTTCTCTCTCACAACTTACTCCTTTCGCCGGTGCGTGTTGAAATCCCCCCTGCTTCGCGGACGCATCCAAGCCGACCCTGAGAGGCAGCTCGGAGGACGTCTCAACGTCGCCGGGAAACAAGGGTTGCGGCCCAACTCGCAGCTATCCCGCAATGAAAAAAGCCCATGGACATGCGTTGGCGAACAGCAGGTTCGCGACAGCGCCAATCCCTGGGGCCAATACCATGCGTGAAGTTCGACTGCTGACGGAAACATCAACCCAAATCCGCGTTTCGGTTTTCCGAAAGCTTCCCTCCCGCCCAACCGGAAGGGAGCAGAAAATAATTGCAGGAACTTTTAGGTTTGGCAAGTATTTCTTGCGGAAGGGGTTGGAGTAGGTAGCCCGCGGTCACAATTGCTCTCGCGGTGGTCAATGCCCTATCGGAATCGGGCGCCTGGGCTCTGGTACGATTAAGACGTGAGCAGCAATTCCGGATCGCAGTCTGACCCAGCCCCTCCGCTGACTCGCACCTACTCGCAAAGCTCGACCGTGAGTTCCTCTGCCGCCCTCAGCTCGAACGGCACGACCACGATGCATGCTGAGCCGTTGCGCCCGGGCACCGCCGCGAAACGTCTGCTGGAAGAAGACGACCGGCAGGAGAGCATATTCCAACCCGAAGCCATCTCCTACAGCCTGGTCCATCGGCTGCGCCGCCACGGATGGTCGACGCTGCGCTTCCTGATGCAGACGGAAGTTCATACCTACGCGTTTTCCGTCGCGGCGAATGCGATCCTGTCGTTCTTCCCGTTTATCGTTTTGATGCTGACCCTGATTCGACGGGTGTTTCACTCGGTTGCCATGTACAACGTCGTGCTCGAGCTGCTGTGGGAATACCTTCCCAGTAATAAAGACTTCGTGATTCGGAACCTGCAATTTCTGGCCAATGTTCGCGGACGTGGACAGATCCTCTCCGTAGTGATGCTGCTGATTACTTCGACGGGCATCTTTCTCCCGCTGGAAGTCGCGCTCAACAGCATCTGGGGATTCAAGAAGAACCGTTCCTACCTGATGAACCAGCTCTTCTCACTGGGGCTGGCGCTGGCCTGCGGATCGCTGGCTATGCTGTCAATCGCGCTCACGGCACAAAACCTGCGCTGGCTGGGATTTGTGGTCGGCGATCAGAATTTCGTTTTCCGCGGAGTGGGATTTCTGATTGTAAAGTCCACCGCCATCGTGGCGACCATCGGCATCTATTTCCTGATCTACTGGCTGTTGCCGCACGGGAAAGTTCCAGTACGCGCAGTTCTGCCGGCTGCGATCATCACCGGGCTGCTCTCCGAAGGCGCCAAGTATCTGTACATTCTTGCGCTGCCCTGGCTTAACTTTCAGGAAGTGTACGGACCGTTCTCGGTTTCGGTGACGCTGATCTTCTGGTCGTTCCTCAGTGGAATGTTGCTGCTGGGTGGGGCGTATCTGTCGGCCGCGGAGCACAGTAGCCGTCTGCAGGCGCAGCGCGAGACGGAAGCCGCCGCGTCGTAGTGAAAGCATCACCGGCTCGAGTTCACGCCGTTACCCCATGTGCTGCCCCAGGCGGACGCGGATTGTTTTGTGCCTGCTACCCGGTACTTACGTCCGGGCAACCTTTGTGGCGCCCCGGTGGCTCGCGGTGCTGCTATTTGACCTTACTGAACGCCGCGAGCAGCAAGCGCAACGCCGCCAGGCAGGTGCGCTGGAGTTCTTTTCCGTGGTGGGTGTCGCAACCGGCCGCGATCATGGCGCGGGAGGTGCCAATCGCCAGCGAAGCGACCGCCAGGGCCAGATCCTCGCGCTTGCGTCCGGTGACGCCGACCTGCTCACGCAGGCGCGACTTGAGCATTTCGTACACCGGCATCGGGGCGCCGCGAACCAGCCTGGCGCCGAAGGTCTCGGCATTCAGGTCGAAACGATTGCGATGACGGCAGGAAAAGCGCAGAAATTCCGCCACTAACTTCTCGACCCCACGGGTCGGACTGAAAACGGCGAGCATCTCCTGCTCCCCCCGGAGGACCACCGCCGCCAGCAGCGCTTCGCGGTCCTCAAACCGCTGATAGACCGTAGGCGTGGTGGTACCGGCCTGCTTGGCGACGGAGCGCATGGTGATCGCCGCTGGGCCGCCCTCGTCCAGCAGGCGCATCGCCGCGGCAGTGATACGTTCCTCGATCGAAGTGTCGAGTTGGCGGGGCATGGTCGGTTTTCCGGTTCCAACCATAGCATTTTTTCTTTTACAACGTTATTGAAACGTTGTATAACTAACAGTGTTTAAGAAACGGCAGGGTACTACGACCCGCCGTCGGACTCCCCAGTTCGCAGTCTTCGCAAGTTGTGCCGGTCTCTATCAGTCCCCGAGTGGCTCTCGCCTCCGTCCTGATCGCCGCGCACCTGTCCGTACCCCAAGCAGTTTTTCAGTGAAACGGCGCGGCACGCGCGCGCCCAGGAGAAACGTAATGCAAAAGAGAAGTGGTCCGTCCCGTTTGGCGGCCTGGACCGTACTGATCGTACTGATCGCTGCCACCGCGGCGCAGGCGACGACCTTCAAGCGGGAGGCGAACCTGGCGGACCTGATCAGCCAGTCCGAGCTGATCCTGCACGGAACCGTCAGCAAAGTCAGCGACGGCATCGACGATCGCGGTATTCCTTATACCGAAGTTACCCTGCGCGTGCGCGAGGCGCTGCGCGGCCAGGTTGGCGACGAGTACACCTTTCGCCAGTTTGGGCTGCTGAAGCCTCGCAAAATGGACGACGGAAAGGTCAACCTGATGGTCACGCCCGCGGGCTGGGCTACTTACACCAAGGGCGAGGAGACGATTCTGTTCCTGCACAAACATGCGTCGTGGACCGGCCTGCAGACCACCGCCGGCCTGGGACAGGGCAAGTTCAAGATCGAGATGGCGGGTGCCGTCAACCAGATGAATAATGCCGGACTGTTCAAGAACATGAATGTGAATCCTTCGCTGCTGAGCTCGCGCGGCAAGCGCGTCTTCATGACCGAGAAGGGTCCGGTTAACGCCAGCGCTTTTGTCGATCTGGTCAAGCAAGCCGTCCAGAACAAGTGGGTGGAGAACGGGAGCATGCGCAGTGTACAAAAATAAATTTGTTCTCGCGGTACTGGTTGTTACTGCCGTTGCTTCGCTGGCGCCGGCAGCGTTTGCCGGAGGTCCGCTCATCGTCAATCCGGTTACCAAGACCGGCTATCACTTCAGCGCCGAGACCGTTCCCGTGTATTACGACCTGGGCAATCTCGGCATGCCGTTCGACTACAGCACCAACAGCACTGTGATCTTCGATAACTCGGTTGGCCAGAAGATGGTGGAGAAGGGCTTTGGCGACTGGTCGTCGATCCCGACGTCTTCCATGCGCGCGACTGTGATTGGCAACTTCGGCGCGATCGGGCTGCCTGACATCGACGCTACCAACGTTACTGACATCATCGGCAAGTCTAACGGCCGCGGCATCTATGTAATCTTCGATGCTGATGGCAGCATCATGGAGAACTTCTTCGGTGTCGGCCCCAACGTGCTGGGAATTTCCAGCCCGCAGTTTGGCGATGATGCCACCGCCACCATTACCGAGAGCTGGACCGTGCTGAACGGCATGGCGATCGATCCCCAGGATGCAGAGCCTTATCAGTTCCAGGGCGTCGCGACGCACGAGTTCGGACACGCGCTCGGCATGGCGCACACCCAGACCAACGGCGCGGCGTACTTCTACCAGGACAACGTCGGTCCTAACAGCTGCACCAATCTGCCCTACGCGACCGGCCTCACCAGCGCCGATGTGGAGACGATGTATCCCTACATCAACCCCAGCGTGTATGGCGGCACGGGAGTCGCGCAGGCCAACATTCACACCACCGATACCATGGCGTCCTTCTCCGACCTGTATCCCGGGCCGGGATGGCCGTCTAGCTACGGCAGCATCACCGGAAAGATCTACGATCTCGACGGCAAGACGGAGCTGACGGGCGTCAACGTGATCGCCCGCAATCTGTCGGATCCGTTTGTAGACTCGACCTCCGCGGTCTCGGGACAGATGACGCAAGGTCTGCTTGGCCCGGATGGCAGCTTCACCCTCAACGGCCTCAAGCCCGGGGCGAAGTACGTGATCTACGTCGACGCCATCATGGCGGGCGGATTCCCCACGCCTCCGCTGTGGTTCCTGCCGGGTGCGGAGAAGTTCTACAGCAACCGGCCGCAGATCAGCTCGACTGCGCCGTACGATCCGTGCACCTACACTGTGCTGACGCCCAACACGGGCTCGGCGCTCAAGGCGAACATCAAGTTCGATCACAACCCCGGCTCCCCGACCTTGTACCAGCTCGGCTATGCCGCGGGCGTGTCAGGCATGAGCGGTGACGGCACGACCGTGGTCGGCAACTATGGCCGTGGCGGACCGGTGTTCAACTGGACAGCCAAGACTGGCGTGGTTTCCATGACGGTGCCCAGCACGGGCGAGATCACCTCGATCTCGCACAATGGACGCTACATCTCCAGCAACCTGCTCGACGTGAACTCGGACACGGCGATGGGTGCCTATCGCTGGGACGCGCAGAATGGCTGGATCAAGGTCGGCGGCCTGGGAAGCTGCGGAACTGACACCACGTCGAACTTCGCGGTGGACGATAACGGCTCGGTCTACGGACTGGCTTACAACACCTGCACGGACTATCACGCGTTCCGCTGGAATCCCAGCACGGGCGCGGTGCAGTATCCTTCAACGACGACCAAGGCCGACGGTACCCCTGCGAACAACCGCATCGACCAGGTCTCAGCAGACGGCCACACCGCCGTGGGCTGGGAGGAAGCCGATTGGGGAGGATGGCAAGGCGCTGTCTGGAACAGCGGCCAAGCCAGCCTCGTCCGCGATGAAAACGGTGACGCCACCAGCGAAGCCTTTACGGTGAGCAGCGATGGCTCCAAGATCGCGGGCATGTTGTTCGATGGAATCGGCGACCACCCGGGTTACGGCTGGCGTCGGAACGCTACTGACCCGACACTGGAGTACGTGGCTCCTCTGAACGACGATGCTTCTCCGTTGAAGCCGTTCGCGCTGTCGAAAGATGGCAGTGTGATGGCAGGATTCAGCGGCGATCCGTGGTTCAGCTTCCAACCTTTGCCCTTCCTCTGGACCAAGCAGCTCGGGACGGTCAGTCTCGACGACTTCGTCAAGCGGCAGGGCACCAGCATAGAGCAGTGGTACAGCCTGTGGACGCCGATGGCTCTCTCCGATGACGGCAGCACCATCGCCGGATGGGGAGTCGGCTTCCAGTACTACGGCGGCTGGGTGCTGGACATGAAGAAGGTGTTCGTGTGCCATGGCAATCCAGCCTCAGGCAGCAAGCCGGTCACGGTGAGCGTTTCGTTCCCCAAGGGAATGGACGATGCCCTTGCCCAGGGCGACACCGTAGGACGTTGTCCGGATGTAGCCCACTAGGCAGGGCTTGTATCCCCACATCCCGGACATAGCGGCGGCACCCGTCAGGGTGCCGCCGTTTTTATTTGGGGTCGCGACGGTCGAAGCAGGCCAATGGTTCGAGGAGTCTCGCTGGCGTCGGGAACGGTTGAGCGGAGGTCTTCCACGGTACGTCGCGCAATTTCTTCCGGAACGCGGGGGTGAAAACGTCCGCGTCGAGGGCGGGACGACAATTTTCGAAGATCGGCTACCGAGAGATAGATGTCCTGTCTCAGATGCGATTTCCGCGGCGCAGCAAACCGATGGACTTCAGCGCTCCGCGCAGCTTCGTGCCCAGCTTTCCCGCGAACATCAGATCCATGAAACCACCCATCTGCCGGCCCAGTTCCTGGCTGTAGCCGTACCACCACAGCTTCGGCATCCCGGGCAGTCGGTCCACGTCCACGTACTTGAGCTGCACCATCTCGGCGAGGCCCATCTCACCGTGAGTGCGGCCGACACCGCTGAGTTTAAAGCCGCCGTGCGGCGCCTCGGCGATGCCGAAGCATGAGATAGCGTCGTTCACCATCACCGTGCCGGCTTTGATCCTGGAGGCCAGCGCTTCTCCGCGCCGGCTGTCGCGTGTCCAGACGCTGGCAGCCAGGCCGAAATCTCCGGTGTTAGCCAGCTGCACGGCTTCCTCTTCGGTGTCGAATGGAGCCACTGGAAGCACAGGGCCAAAGGTTTCTTCCCGCATCACCTTCATGTCGCCGGTCACATCGGCCAGCAGAGTCGGAGCGTAGAAGTTCGGCCCAAGCTCGCTCAGCCGTTTGCCACCCGCGAGCAGGCGCGCGCCGCGATCGACGGCGTCCCTAACCTGCTCTTCGACGATGCGCAGTTGGCGCTCGTGGATCATGGGGCCGACTTCGACATCGGAGTTGGCACCGTTGCCTATGCGTAGCTTCGCCATCTTGGAACGGCATGTCTCCAGGAAGTCGTTGTACAAACTGCGATGAACGTAGCAGCGTTCGACGGAGAGGCAGGTCTGGCCCGCGTTCATGAACGCGCCCCACAGAGCGCCGCTGGAGGCGATATTCAGATCGGCATCTTCAAGCACCAGCATGGGGTCTTTGCCGCCCAATTCGAGCACAACTGGGAGCAGTTTCCTGGCTGCAGCCTCCCCTACCCGACGCCCGGTGGAAACGCTTCCGGTGAAGATCAGCTTGTCAATCGGCGAATCGATCAGCGCAGCGCCGGCGGGGCCTTCGCCTATCACCACTTGCATCAGGTCAGGATGCAGCCCGGCGGCAAGCAACAGCTTTCGCAGTTCCAGGGCAACCAGCGGGGTAAGCTCGGACGGTTTCAACACCACGGCATTGCCGGTGACGAGCGCGGCAATCGTCTCGGTGGAAGCGATGGAGAACGGGTAGTTCCAGGGGGAAATGATGCCGATTACGCCGTAGGGTTCGCGCAATAGCTTGCCGCGCTTGGTCTTCATCGCAGGATTGCCATGGGGAAGGGAACGCTCGCTCAGGAAGCTTGGCGCGGTACGAATGCAGAATGCGGTGGCGTCGAGCACCACCAGCACTTCGGTCATCAGCGCTTCGACCGCGGGCTTGCCGGCTTCGCGGCAGATAAGGCTGGCCACTTGATCGCGTTGCTCGGCGAGCCGATGCTGAAAGCGGCGCAACACCGCTATGCGCTCCCGGACGGGCGTTGCCTGCCATGCGAGCTGGGCATCCTTGGCGCGTAGTACCGCGGCCCGGATATCGTCGGCGGATGAGATGGGCAACTCCGCCAGAACCTCGCCGGTCGCGGGGTTGGTAGTTACGACCAAGCTGGACTTAGCAATTTCCGTTTCAGTCGGCATGACTGCTACCTCTAATACTCGACGCTGACCAGGTACAGGCCGCAAGCCGCGGCAGTTGGGCCGGCGGCGGAGCGGTTCCGTGCCTGGAGGATCGCCGGGACGTCATGAATCTTCAACGTGCTTTTACCGACGAGCAGAAAGGTCCCGACAAGATTGCGCACCATGTGATGGAGGAAGCCGTCTCCACGGATATCGTAGACCAGTTCCTCGTTGGTTCGCATCCACTGGGAAGAGTAAATGGTTCGCAGGTTAGATGGCGCAGTTTCAGCGTTGGCGACACTTTCCTCCGTCCCATTTTGGGCTTCGGCGATGCGCGCACTGCGGTCGGGATCGGAGGCCGCAAACGAGGTGAAGTCGTGCTGCCCGACAATGTGCTCCGAGGCGCGCATCAGGGCCTCTTCATTCATAGGATAAGGGTCGTGATACACGTAACGTGCCAGGAACGGCGGACAGATGCCGCCGCGATAGATGCGGTAGCGGTAGGTCTTGGCCTTCGCGGAGTGGCGGGCGTGGAAGCCTTCCTCCACCGCTTCGACTGCGGTTACCCGAACCGACGGCGGGAGAACATCGTTTAGCGCAATCAGAAGGTTGCGTTGCGGGATGGGCGACTCCAGGGAGAAGGAAGCGACCTGCGCCAGAGCATGCACCCCGGCATCGGTACGGCCAGAGCCCTGCGGCAAGATGGTTTCGCCGGTTACCCGGGCCAGGCAATCGGCCAGGGTGCCTTGCACAGTGCGCAGCTCCGGCTGAATCTGCCAGCCGTGGAAGTCGGCGCCATCATACGCGAGGGTGACTTTGAGGTTTCGGCTCACACGATTTGCCGCGTTCCGTACCAGGCCGTCCGGATTCGTAAGCTCCTGTAAAGCTTTGTAAATCTTGGTAAAGCGGCCGGGATGGCAGCGCCGTGCCGATATACTATTTTATTTCCAGCATCTCGCGGACTTGAAATCAATTTTCGTTCCAGCTGCGGCATCAGGGTTCCACCATAACAGGTCGACTATGGGACTTGCCGGAGATCCGGATGTCACCAGACGGGACTGGCGAGGGCGGTGGTAGTGGGTCAATGGATTGTGGGTGGTAAGGTCCGTGAACCGCGTCGCTGTCCTGTGCCCTCAACCGCGATCCCACCGACGCCGCCCCTTCCAATCAACTTGTAAGCTTATTTTCCTGGAGAAAAGGAATGTCTGCATCGCTTAGCGTTAGAACATCGCTTCAGAAAACTTTTGCCCTTGTGTTGCTGGGACTGGTTGCCACCGTCGGCTTCGCACAGAATGCCGCTCCCCCGGAGCCATCGGCCCAGGTCGACATCGTACCTCTTACGCCTTTGCCACAAGCGCCGGCGCCTCAAAAGAACCAACACATCTATTCGGAGCAGGACTACAGCCGGGGACAAAAGGCGTTACCCCAGTTTTGGAAGGTTTGGACGCAGCGCGATGTGCCTCCGGCGAAGCTGACGAACTCGGCGGAAATTGACAGCGTGATTCGTGACGGCAAGATGTATCTGTCGCTGAACGATGCGGTGTCGCTGGCGCTGGAGAACAATCTCGATATCGCCATCCAGCGGTATAACTTGTCGATTGCCGACACCGATCTTTTGCGCACTTCGTCTGGCGCGGTTGCTTTGGGTGTGAACACCGGTCTGGTGCAGGGCACACCAGGCGGAACCACCGGATCGACTAGTGCGGGCGGTACCGGCACCTCCAGCACGGGAGCAACCGGCGGAGGCGCCGGTGGCACCACAATCGGCGTTGGCGGGGCAGGATCGGGCGCGGCTGGTCTGGTTACCTCCACGCAGGGCGAAGGTCCGCCCATCGACAACTACGATCCGGTCATCACCGGGACCGGCGGCGTGGAGCGGGCGACCACTCCTGAGTCCAACACGGTGTTTCTCGGAACTCCGGCGCTGAACCAGAACACGACGACAGCGAACTTTCTTTACAGCCAGGGCTTTTCTACTGGCACGCTGATGACCGTCGCTTTCGATAACGGACGGGCTTCGTCGAACGCGTTGTATAACACCCTGAATCCTACGGTCACGTCATCCTTCCGCTTCCAGTTGCGGCAGCACCTGTTGCAGGGTTTCGGCTTCGATCCGAACATGCGCTATATCCGCATTGCGCGCAATAACCGCGAGATCACGGACCTGACGTTCCGCAATCAGATCATCACCACGGTCTCGCAGATCGAAAATATCTACTGGGACCTGGTGAACGCTTATGAGAACGTCGAGGTGCAGCAGCGCGCGCTGGACCTGGCCGAAAAGACGCTCTCCGACACCCAGAAGCAAGTGCAGGCGGGGACCCTGGCTCCCCTGACCCTCGTGCAATCCCAAAGCGCGGTGGCGACGGCCAAGCAGAACCTGGTGACCGCACAGGTAGGGTTGCAGTTGCAACAGCTGTTGATGAAGAACGCCGTCACCCGCAATATGGCGGATCCGATTCTGGCGATCGCGCCCGTGATCCCCACCGATACGCTGAATATCAGCGAACCCTACGAAGTCGCCCCGGTGGAGGAACTGGTGCGCAGCGCGCTGCAAAAGCGGCCCGAGATTGCAACGGCGCGGCTGACCCTGACCAACAGCGAGGTCTCGCGCAAGTCAATTCGCAACCAGTTGCGTCCGGCCGTGGACCTCTATGCGTTTTACGGAGCAGGATCATTGGCGGGCGACCAAAATCCTCTGTGCACCAACGCGTCCCGTGGCTGCCTACCGCCCGGTTCGATCCCCCCAACCGGTTATGGGGATGCCTTTACCAATTTGTTTAACAGCACCGCACCTGATAAGGGCGTGGGGGTGAACGTCGTTTTCAACCTGCGTAACCGGCAGGACCAGGCGGACAACGTTCGTTCCGAGCTCGAGTACCGCCAGGCACAGCTCAGCCTGCAGCAAACCGAGAACACCATCACGCTGCAGGTGCGGCAGGCGCAGTTTGCCCTGCAGCAGAACTACGTAGCTCTGGAGGCAGCCATTGCCGCGCGTGATTATGCGGCCCAGAGCCTCGATGCCGAGCAGAAAAAGCTGAAGATGGGGGCCTCTACCAGCACGCTGGTGCTGCAGTCGTCCAGCAACCTGACGCAGGCGGAATCGAATGTCCTGGTCGCGGCCACCAACTATGAGAAGTCCAAGGTGCAATTAGATCTTTCCACCGCCGATACGCTTACCAAGCTGGGTATCGACCTGAACGACGCCGAGTCGGGGAAGGTGCAACATCCGCCCAGGATTCCGGGAGTGATACCCGCGACCGGGAACGACTTCACGGTGCCGAAAGTCACCCCACTGCAGGTTCCGGGAGTGACCAATCCGACGCAGCCGGAAATGCAGCCACAGCCACAGCAACCATCACAGCCACACTAGGATAAGGTCATGGCAGAGACTGAGCCGGGGATACAAACTGCGCCCGGCTCAGGCTCTGCCGTCCTTTGCGTCTCAACCACAGTTTCGAGCGAAAAGCCTGAATGCTTCCCGACGTCTACCAGCTGTTGCGGCACCACTTTGCGACGCACGGCTATTGGACGCTTTTCTTTACCCTGCTGCTGGAAAACGCCGGGATTCCTCTGCCCGGCGAGACGATGCTGCTGTTCGCAGCTTTTCTGGTTCGGCACGGCGAGTTAAAGCTTCCACTCATTATCGTGACCGGCATCGTCGCCTGCACGCTGGGCGACAATCTGGGCTACTGGATCGGCCGCAAGGGCGGACGGCCGCTGTTGCATCACTATCAGAAATTCTTTCGCGTCTCCGACGAGAAGATCCAGCGCGGCGAGGCGCTGTTCGAGCGCTATGGCTCCATGACGGTATTCTGGGCGCGGTTTGTCTTTGGTATGCGGGTGATCGCCGGTCCACTCGCTGGGGTGCTGGGGATGAACTGGCGAAAATTCCTGCTCTTCAACTTCCTCGGCGCCACCCTATGGGTGACCGTGATTGCCACGGCGGGATTCATCTTTGGCCGCAATTGGCAGAGGCTCCTGCGAACTTTCAGCCAGGTGAACGAGGTACTGCTGATCGTGGCTGTGCTCGTAGTGCTCTATGCATGGTGGCGGTATCGCAAGAGTCGCCGTTAACGTACACCCACGTCACCGCGAGAGTAGGTTTCTCGACTCCGTGACGCTCCACGCCGGACGACACTTGAGTTCAGCTCACTCCGTGATCACGCCGCAGGCGATGCGGTCACCGGCATTTCCTGAAGGATCGGTCCTCATGTCATCGGCCTTGGCGTGAATCATAATCGAGGTGCCGCCGTTGGCGAAGAGCGAATTCGCTTCGCTGCCCGTGCCCAGCACCACCGAATCGTTCACGAGCGTGGCCTTCGCCGTACCGTTCGCCTTCACCGTGATGTTCTTCATGTCGCCGTTGTGATGCCCTTCCGGATTCTCCAGGCCGTGCTTCTTGCCGGCAGGATTGAAGTGTCCACCGGCCGACTTGAAGTCGGGCGGATCGCACTTGGCGTTCTGGTGGAAGTGCACGGCGTGCTCGCCCGGCGGCAGGTCTTTGAGTGCAAGCTTCACCTCGACGCCCTGTCCCTTGCTGATGATGGTCGCGCTGCCGACGTCATTGCCCTTGGCGTCTTTCAGTTCAACGGTTTTCTTCTTCACGGGCTTGGTGCCGTCGGCTGCTGCCGCCGGAGAAGCCATACACAGCCCGAGCGCCATGCCAACTACCAAAGTGCGAACTACGCGGGTGCATTTCATAGTGACAAGAGTTTTACCACGAAAACCGGAGACGGGCACGCAATCGCGCAGCCGTCAGCAGGTTCCTCAGTGCTGCTGCTTAAGTTCAAGCCAGGATGCGTCGTGCCGTGGCACTGGCATACGGCCAACGAGGCCTTGATGATGGTCAGCGGCTCCGGCCGGGCTGAGATGAAAGACGGCAAGCCTATGTCCATGCATCCGGGCGACTACCTTTTCCTGCCCGCGAAGGGCATCCACCAATTCACAGCCTTAGCCGCTGTCACACTTTTTGACACTCCCGAGGGGGCCTTCGACATCCATTACGTAGACGCCTCGGGCAAGGAGGTCCCGCCCGACCAGGCGCTGAAGCCGGCTGGAAAAAAAGCAGGCGCGGGCAAGCCCAAGGCAGAATAGGTTTCAGGGAAACTCAATTCCGGCAGGGAGGGAAGTGGTGGAGAAGGTCAATCTGGCGCAGAAGTTCTCGCTCTTCGACGACTATTACAGTCCTAAGATCGTTGGCGAGATTAACGACCTGCATGTGAAAGTAGTTAAGCTGCAGGGAGAGTTCGTCTGGCATCATCACGAGCAGGAAGACGAACTTTTCCTCGTGACCAAAGGCAGCCTGCGCATGCGCGTGCGCGAGAACGGTGGCGAACACGAATATCTCGTGCGACCCGGCGAGTTCATCATTATCCCGCACGGAGTTGAGCATCTTCCTTCGGCTGACGAGGAGACGCACATCGTGCTACTTGAGCCGAAGACCACCCTCAACACCGGCACCGTGGAGAACGAGCGCACTGTGCGCGTCCTGCAGCAGATCTAGGACGTTAGATCGCGACGGGCCTTAGAGACTGTGTCACGACTGCAAATGAGAATCCGCAGTGGAGTAAGACCAGTTGATCTCTGCACAAAACAGCCGCGCAGCGGCGGAATTGGTGTTAGCCCCGGGCGTGAGGCCGGGGTAAAGTGGAAAAATGTCAGAGCCGCGTAGCGGCAACACCATTTGAGCTAACTTGTTATGGCTCAATATTTTACGTGTAAGTAGCCGCATTATCAATATTTTAGCGGCATTTTTTGGCTAAGTTGTTGATTCTTCGCAATGACAATGAGGGTCATCATATACTCTCCCAAGCACCCGAGGAGATTCGAGGCATGAAATCGGGCACGCAACTCTTCCGACTTTCACTGATGATGTTGCTCGGCCTGCCCGCGCTGGCGCAGAGTCCGTTTGCACCCAAGGTCACCGGACCGCTGTCGCAACGCGTCGTCGCCTACCAGATCGACGCGAAGTACGATCCCCCGCAACACACCGTGACGGCCACCGAGACGCTTACCTATCACAACCTCACCGGCCAGCCGCTCGATCGCTTTCCGTTCCATCTCTATCTGAATGCGTTTCAGCCGAAATCGACGTGGATTCACGAAGCGCATCGCGACGGCAACTTCCGTTCCAGCAGCCTGGAAGAGTGGAAAGACGAGGACTACGGATCGAACGAGGTGACCAAGCTGGAAGTCGTCGGCATGGGCGACCTGACCAAGCAGATGAAGTTCGTGTCGCCTGACGACGGCAATCCCAACGATAAGACCGTCTTCGAAGTGCAATTGCCGCGGCCGGTTCCTCCCGGGCAGGACGTCGTCTTCAACATCACCTTCAAGGCGAAGTTTCCCGAGGTGGTCGCGCGCACCGGCTACAAGCGTAGCTTCCTGCTCGCCGGACAATGGTTTCCCAAGGTCGGCGTGTGGTGGCACGGCGCATGGAACTGCCATCAGTTCCACGCACTGACCGAGTTCTTTGCCGACTTCGGTACTTACGACGTGAAGATCACGCTGCCCAAGAACTACGTTATCGGGGCGACCGGCGTGCAGACCTCTGACACGGATAACGGCAACGGAACCAAGACCGTCGCCTTCCACGCTGAGGATGTGATCGACTTCGCGTGGACCGCCGATCCGAACTTCAAGGTCGTGAATGGCGAGTTCGATGGCAGCGAGGGGTCAGTGAAGATCCGCCTGCTGACTTACGATTCGCACAAGAGTTCGTGGCAGCGTTATATCGATATCACCCACAACACCATGGGCCGCTTTGATGAGTGGTACGGCCCGTATCCTTATGCGCAGATCACCGTGGTCGATCCGCCGCACGGCGGCTTGGAAGCCGGAGGCATGGAATATCCCACGTTCATCACCGGCGATACCACCTGGTGGGTGCCGAAGGGTCTGCTCTTTCCCGAGCTGGTCACCGAACACGAGTTCGGCCACCAGTACTGGTACGCCATGGTGGCGACCAACGAATTCGAGAATGCGTGGCTCGACGAAGGCATCAACAGCTATACCGAAGTGAAGGTGATGGACAGCTTGTTCGGCCAGAACACCAGCATCCTGAACTTCATGGGTGCGCAGATGGGTGAGCGCGAGGAGCAGCGTTTGGGGTATCTGGGCGCTCCCGATCGCGATCCTATCTCGCGGCCCAGCTACACCGACATGAGCATGGGGACCTACGGCGACATCACCTATGGCAAGACCGCAACCATGCTGGTCACTCTGGAGAAGTTTGTCGGCGCAGAGACGCTGCAAAGGGCGCTGCATGTCTACTTCATGAAGTACCGCTTCCAGCATCCTACGCAGGAAGATTTCCTGAACACGGTGAACGAGGTCGCACAGCAGGACCTGGGCTGGTACTGGCAGCAGGCCGTCTACGGTACGCAGGTGCTGGATTATGAAGTACTGCGCGCCGACTCCACTCCCGTGAACTGGTATGACAAGAATCTGGAAGAGAAGAAGGGCGTCACCGAATACGAGACGCAGGTCATACTGCATCGCAAACAGGACTTCGTCTTTCCCGTCGATGCCGAGGTGAAATTCGACAACGGTGAGACCGTTCACGAGCATTGGGACGGCAAGGACCGCTGGATTCGCTACGTCTACCACAAGAAGGCGCAGGTGATTTCGGTGCAGATCGATCCCGATTACCAGGTCACGCTGGATCGCGACTACCTGAACAACAGCAAGACCACCGACAGCCATTACGGCGCCACCGCGAAGATCGTTACTTACTGGACCTTCCTGACGCAGTTGCTGGCCCAGACTGCGAGTTGGCTGACGTAGCGTGCTCGATGAAGCTATAAGGCAATAGGTGATAGAGCGGACCTTCAGACCCGCGTCAACGGTCGTTTTCTAAAAGCGGGTGGTTTAGGCCCCGGGGACCTGACGCCGAATCGGGCGATTTTGCAGGGAGACGAATGACAGACCAAAACAAAGGATTGGTAGCCAGCGGTGCGGCGCTGGTCATGCGCCATCAGCGTGTGTTGTGGTGGGTGTTCGCTGTCAACCTCGTGCTCGGCGCAATCGGCGCGCACGAGGCGGCGCACACGCTCGACCATTTTCTGGGGCATTCCCTGGCGGGCAGGCCGCTGGTCGACCGCTTCGATCTCGGCATGTTCTTCGAGCTTGTGGACCGGCCGCAAGTCAACCTGCTGGGCTCCCATGGCATGTCGCTGATCTGCGCACTGCTGTTCTTCATCTTTATGCTGTTTGTCGCCGGGGGAATTCTGTCCGTTTATAGCGAGGATCGCAGGTTCGCCACCGGCGACTTCTTTGCCGCGTCGGGAGCTTTCTTCTGGCGCTTCGTGCGTTTGATGCTGCTGTCGCTGATTCCGTTCGCAATCCTGGGCTTCCTGTACTCAGCGGTACAGAAGCTGGCGGACTTCGTCGATGAGCGGGCGACGGCTGACCAGGCAAGCTTCTCGATCACGCTGATCGGACTCCTGATTCTCGCGCTCGTGGCGCTGTGCGTGCGCTTATGGTTCGACATCGCACAAGTGCGCGCCGTGATGCAAAATGAGCGCGGCATGTGGCGCAACACGTGGAAGGCGCTGGGGATTACACGCCGCAACCTGGGAATCCTGTTCCGCGCCTACTTCTGCATCGCTTTCTTTGCGTGGGCAGCTTTGGCCATCGGAATATGGATTTGGGCTTACCTGCCAGCCAAGACCATTCCGCTGACCTTCCTGTTGCTGGAGTTGATCATGCTGGCTCAAATCGCCAGCCGGCTCTGGCAGCGGGCCAGCGCCGTTACCTGGTATCGACGTCATGCGCTGGAAGTCCCCGCCGACTCGGTAGACTACACCACGCCGCATCCCGCGGAGCTTGCTGAACCTGCGGTCGAGCTGCCGCCGTCAGAAGAACCACCCGCAACGCCGCCCACAGGCGAGCCCGGATCGAATCCTAACCCTGGGCTGCCGCCGCTGGACGTGTAAATCCGGCTCGGTGCTATCGCGCCAAATAACCCGCAAGGTGCGAGGTTCGACCCGCCCCTGACCGTCGCGCTTCTTCCGTCAGAGCCAGCTCTATTTCTAAGTACAGAGAAACAAACGACATCTTTGAGCGAGCATTGGCCCAGTTTGGCAATTGAGGTGCTCCACTGCTATTGGATGCCTGCGTAGGAGCCGCTTCGTCGCGGCCGCATGCCATTCGATGCAAGGAGCTCAGAAAATGACAAACGGATCGGTTGAATCCGGAAGTGCCGATACCCCGTGGCGTGCGGCCCAGGTGATCGTGATGTCCGTCGTCTGCCTCGCTGTGGGGTTGCTAGTAGGCTACCTCTTGCGAGGTTCTGCGCCAACCAGCGTTGCACCGGTACAAGCGGCGAGTACCGATGTTCCCCACGGTGCCGCAGCTCCAAGCGGCGGGATGCCGGGAGGCGCTATGGGCCAGCCGCAGCAAATGCCCACCCTTGAGCAGATGAAGCAGATGGCTGACAAGCAGGTCCAACCTCTGCTGGCGAAACTGAAGGACGATCCGAATAATGCCGAACTGCTGAGCGCAATTGGCACCTTCTACCGGATGGCCCACCAGTTCAAAGAAGCCCAGGGATACTACGAGAAGTCACTGGCGATCAATCCGAAGAATGTGGGCGCGCGCACCGATCTTTCCTCCTGCCTCTACTACACTGGCGACGTGGACGGCGCGCTCGCCGAACTGCAGAAGTCGCTTAGCTATGATCCCAAGCATGCCGGCACTCTCTTCAATATTGGCATGATCAAGTGGAAAGCCAAGGGCGATACCGCGGGAGCAATCGCCTCGTGGGAGAAACTTCTAAAGCTCAATCCTAATTACGAAAAGAAAGATGCGCTAAAGCAGCTTATCGCCGAGGTGAAACAGCAGCAAGCCCTGGGCGGTTCAGAACCGAAAAGCTGATCGCGAATGGCGAGACTCAGTTCATCGCGCTCGACCCGCCACCAATAGCAGATCGGCAATGGTTTGCAAAAGTGCTTGTGGAGATTCTCCCTTGGGAAGAAATCCGTCGACGAACTCAAGCCCGGATGGCTTCTCGGCCGCGGCGGAAACGATCAGGATGGGAACCAGCGGCCGCAACTCTTTCATCTCGCGCGCAATCTCGGTACCAGTCTTGTCGCTGAGAAAATGGTCGGCAATCACGATATCGAAGCTGTCGCGCTTGAAGATCTCGAGCGCGCCTTCACCGGAAAGAGCCGTGGTTACGTCGTATCCCGCCTGCTGAAAAAGCAGTTTGCGCACCTGCAGAGCTACCTCGGCATCGTCAATGCAAAGAATGCGGGGACGAACGGCGGTATTCGGAGTGTCGCTCATAGGGACTCTGAGCACGCTAAGCATAGCACGGCGTCGAAACAATAGTTTAGCTATTTCGAGACTATCTGCTACCGCGCAAGTGTCTTCGCTGGTGTCCCAACTCCGGGAGATAGGTGACGAAAGTCTTACTACTGTGTCAGTGCATACTTGTTAGTTCGAAACCCAAAAAACGCCACCCGCCGAAGCGGGTGGCGTGAAGGCCCTGGCGAACTCATCAAGAGGCCGCTGAGGCAAAGTAATATTAAAAGTTGACCTGTAGCCCGAACTCGATCGCCCGGGGAGAGCCCAGCCCGTAGACACCGGTTCCGATACCGACGCGATTGGCAATGCGATCCGCCGCAGTCGTACCGTTGATGCTGCCAGCGGAGCCATTCACCACGCCGGTCAATGTGTTCGGCGGCAGGTCGAAGTTGGAGAAGTTAAACATGTTGAAGAATCCAATGCTGGGCTGAATCTGGAAAATGTGGTCCTTGATCGGGATCTTGCCGATCCAGCTTAGCTTGAAGTCGAATGCACGCAACCAGCCCATACCAACCTGGTTCGCGGGCGCCAGCGGGACAGTCCCGGCAACCGCGCCCAGATCCTGCAACTGAGACAAGGTAAACATTCCGCTACCCGTCAACATTTGCCCAGCTGGGGTCGGGTTGTTAGCGTAGGTTGCATTGTAGCCACTGATGACGTTGTTGATATACGACGCTGGGATACCACGGCCGAAGGAGCCGAGCTTGGTGCCGGGGAGGGGGTCGTCAACGGTGCCGTCACCGTTGAAATCGGTGTTAAAGATTTGACCCGCCGACGGTCCTCCGTTGTCGCTGACCAAGGTTGCCGGCAGCGGCGAATCGAAGTGGCTGATCACGCTGAACTGGAAGCCGTAGGGAACATCGAACACGAAACCAAACGAGAGCTGGCCGGTGCGGTCCAGCAGCGAATTGCCCATGTAGAGGCATGGGTTTTGGTTGTCCATTGCGCCCAGCACGAAGTCCTGGTCGGAGCCGGCCACTGAAGCTGGCGCCTGGCCACCGCAATTCTTGAAGCTCCCTACGCTGTAGGACACTGTCATATTCAGGTCTGTAAGCCCCTTCATTGGGTTCCTGACTTGGTCGGTGAACTTGAAGTCCAGGGCGTTATAGGACGAGCGAGAGGCAGGCACCAGGAACTGCAGTGATGGAGCCTTCGGGTTCAAACCGCCAAAAGCGCAACCGTAGGGATTACTGGCGCAGGTACCTCCAACATCGACCTGGGAGTCCAGACCGTTGGCCGAGTAGCTGCCAATGGTCGCCCCGGCCGCAATGGCGCAGTTGACCCCGGCAGCTCCCGGGGGACAGCCATAGCTGGCGTTTGTCGTGTTAACCGCCCAAGTCGCCGCCGGCGAATTGAAGTACTTGACGTTGCCCGTCTGGTTGAGGTCCTCACTGACCAGCAGTTGTGTAGTTACGTTGCGGACATAGTCCACACTCAGCACCATGCCAGGCTTCAGCTCACGCTGGATGCCGACATTAAACTGCAAGGAGCGGGGAGTTTTGTAGTTGGGCGCGAACATGCCGGAGGGACTTGACACCTGAGTGCCAATGTTAGCTCCTGCATCGATGTTGCTGGTGACGACGTAGTTTGGATTCGGAGCATTCAGATTAAACGGTGTCTGGGCCTGTAATTCCTGCTGCAAAGTCGCGAGCGCACCGGCCTCAGCGCCGATCGAGCCACTGCACATGGCATCCGTTGCCTGGAGGTTGGGGTAGCCTGGGATAGGCCCTGTTGACGCCCCTCCCGCGCAGGGAACAGGGGTTTGCAGAAACGCTCCTGTCGCCAACCGCTTGGGCCGGTCGAACAAGACATTGTTATAGATCACGTTTTCGTAATAAAGGCCGACGCCTGCCCGGATGGCGGTCTTGCCGTTGCTCCAGGGATCCCAGGCGATGCCGAAGTTGGGAGCGAAGTTCAGATTCGGATTCGGAATGGCATTGCCGAGGTTCGGAAATGCCGGAGTCAGGTTGTCTAACTGGGGAATGGCAGGCAGGTCGCTATCGGTACGGCCCGTATCACGGTCATAGCGAAGTCCCAGGTTAATTGTGAAGTTAGGCTTCATCTTCCACGTGTCGGTGACGTACAACCCGATTCGGTTATCCGGCCCCAAGCCACCAGCCGGGAATCCGAAGGCGGGCTTTTCAGTCGAGAAACCTTGATTGTTGCCCATGACTACTACGCCGACCGGATAGTTCAGCGGATTGGCTGCGCCGCAGATTCCGTTGGTGCAGAAGTTCCCAATCGGAGTGGCTGTATTGTCATACAGAATTTCAGGTGCCAGTCCGAAGAAGTCAGCGTAACCGCCTCCCTGGATGTGGTTGTAGGAAACCCCATAGCGCAGGATATGCCGGCCCCACGTCTTGGAGCCGTCATATTTCACCTGATTGTTCTGCTGAGGCGTTGATTGAGGCGCCAGAAGGTTGGGGCCGGTCGCTGGACCGCTGGAGAGTGGCGAGATATTTACATACAATCCGTTGCCCGGGTATTCCGAGAGCGGCAGTCCGCTGCCGATGGCGCCATCCGCGATCTCGTTCTGGAACTTCATGTAGGCATAGCGGATGCTGTGGCTCCAACTGCCCGATGAGAAGTCTGCGCCGAAAACGCTCTGCCGAACGTAGTTCTTATTTTCATACGGTTGCAGGCTGTCGGGAAAGAACGTCGACACGCTCTTGATCTGCGAATAGCTGTACCGGTAGAAGTAGTTGGCTCCGTGCGGCCCTTTGAAGTCAACTCGCCCGATGACATCATTCTCGGAAAAAGGAGAATTATATCCGCCGGAGAACGCGGTGAAAGGGGCGTTGTAGGTAACCGGGTTGAACTGATGCTGGTTGGTGTTTTCACTGTCGGCGAAGAAAAATAGCTTGTCCTTGATGAACGCGCCGCCGATGCGGCCGCCGTACTGCGTTCGTGAGTAGGTGCTGTCCAATCCCGGCGGATGAGGCAGCGCGGCACCAAAACTGCTGTCGCGGAAGGCACCGAAGGCCTCTCCGTGAATGGCATTACTCCCCGAGCGCGTGGTCACGTTGACCACGCCAGAAGAGCTGAGGTCGTTGGACAGGTCCATGGTTGACTGCGCAAGCTGGAATTCCTGAATCGCGCTCTGCGGTAGACCGCCCGTGGTGGTGCCGACGGTCTCGTCGGACATATCAACGCCATCCACCTGAATGCGAGCCGTTCGACCGAATCGTCCACCAAACGAGATGGATTCATAACCGGCTTTGGTCGGATCAAAGTTGGTGCCGTCCTGAATTTGAACACCAGGTTCAAGCTGCGCCAGGTCGAGGAAGTTGCGTCCGTTCACCGGCAGTTTATCGATCTGTTGGGCGGTAAGCACGCCTTGCACCGAGGATTGTTCGGTATTGACCCCCACCGCTCCGGCTTCGACGTTGACCGTCTGACTCTCGGAGCCGAGGGTGAGTTTTACGTTAACCGTGCTGACGTTTCCGACTTGCGCCGCGACCTGTGTTTCGGTTGCCGAAAAGCCCTTGGCTTCAACACGAACTGTGTAGCTTCCGGGTTCCAAGGCGCCCGAGTTATATAGCCCGCGGTTGTTCGTAGTAGTAGTCTTTGCCGCCGAGGTGGCAGTATTCGTGATAGTCACTTTTGCGCCAGGCACGGCCGCGCCAGTGGGATCGGAAACCGTTCCGACAATGCTTCCCGTTGATACCGTGGCTTGCGGCCAGGCCAGGGTCGGAGCAATGAGCAACAAAATCGTTAGTAATGCAAACAAGGTAGACATCTTGCGTTTGGGAGCGGGGAGAAGCTTCATACGCCTGTCCTTTCGTTGCATAGTTCGTGCCACGGGAATGATGCCTAAAACGTGAAGATGCTCACGATCTCAATGGCCAGACAACCCCTATGAATGCGGCTAGCGAAAGTGTCGCTGTCGGACACAATGATGGCGAATCGGCTACAGCGAGAGTCCTACGCTGTGGGACACTGAGCAGCAAATTCATTTCCAATCGAACTTCGGCACAAAAGCATTTCAAACCAAGAGTTTGAGAATGGGCATAGGCGACTTGCTCTCGAAATCCGTAGACTCCGGGGGTTGCTTCTACAAATTTCAGGATGCAGTTCGGCCAGCAGTGTCGAAAACATCAAGTACATATTCAATTCGGCTATTCCGGCGCCAACGATTTCCGCACTGCGACCCCTCCGGTAAAGGGGGTGCTTCTGCACCCCCTTGCTAACATGCGCTGCCCACTGTCGTGCAGGCCTAAGACCCACGTTTGCTGCTCTGAAGCGCTGGCCTGACCTGCTCGCCTGACGTCGCGGTCACGGCCACTCCTATCCTTGCGCATGGCTTCTTCGGCGGCAGATGGCCGGAGCGCCGACGCGAAGTTTCTGACATCTGCCACTGCTTGCGGTCGGGTCTGGCCGCCGAGAGTACCCCGGCGTCCAGGAAAATCTGGGTCAGAGCGTCGAGGGCCTCAAGGTAGTTCTCATTGACCCAGTCCCTGCAGCGCCGCAACACGGCGGCTACCTCCTCTTTGGAAAAGCCGTAGAGTCCGACCATGGCGATCATCTGCGCATGGTGGGGGTGCAGCTTTCTCAAGCAGCTTTCGATGTCATGAACGAAAACTACCTGCTCCTCAAAGCTGGGAAGGGCATGGTGGGAGACCCTCGCGCGAAAAAATTCGCGACCCATGATGGAAGGAATTCTCCCCATCTGACAGGAGATTTCGAAAAAGTGCCGCACAATCGCGATGGTTTGAGAACGGAAGCAGATGGTCTCGGGTTCAGGGTCGAAGGCAGGTTCCATCGGAGTCTTCGGCGTGATCAGATCGACGAGTTTCAACTGCCGGATACGGGCGAGTAACTCGGCACGTCTCATTGCAACCTCCCGAACACCAAAGGCACTTGCTGGCCGGCCGTCGGTTGCGAATGGCCTTCTCTCTGGAGGCGGCGGTGGTGTCGCCGCGAACGCGTTCCGGCCAGGGAGACAACGACGAAGCGATCCAGCAATTGGGTGCAGGGTCGGCAGTAGGTGGAGGTTGTATTGGCTTGGCGCAGCCGCAAACTGCCGCACCGTTCGCAGTACTTCAATTCGAGTTTTATGACGGTCATTTTGAGTATTTCCTTGAGAAAAAAGCCCTGCGACGGGTCCCTTTAACGATCCAGGACCCGTGCGCAGGGCTCGTTTCAGTTACGATGGCCTGCTTCCTTTAATCAGTTACGTGCCGTAATCGACGCTGGCAGGACGTGGCGGGGGCCAGTTACTTATGAGTGCGATATAAACTTGTCCCCGTACGCGAACCGCCGGTCGGATGACTAAGAGATCATCCGCTGCTGTTGGCGGCGGGTGAAGTATCCCTCTTCGTATCCGGACTTCAAGACGCGTCCATTCTGCACAACGACGCTGAGCCGTCCCGAGAACTTCAGGTGACCTATGAGCGCTTCGATGATTGGTGACAGGACTTCCGCCCCCTTTATTCTTCGCCGGAATTCGGCGAATGTTCTGTCTTCTAGAGATGGTTGGGTACCGTTCATCTTTATTTTTACCTCGGCCAGATTTCCACCTTCACCTGGGAAAATTCGACTATGACACCGGCAAACGGTCCGGGTCAACAATTTTATTGCTATAGGAAAATTACTAAAGTGCTGATATAGCTTTCGGCATATAAATTTCACATGAAAATGCAACAGTTACAGACAAGACTGCGGGCCCACATCTGGTCTCGCATCCGTCGCGGCGAGCTGACCGGTCAGGCATTGGCCCGGGAAGCCGGTTTTCAGCAGGCGCACCTTTCCAACTTTCTCCATTCCCGGCGGGGACTTAGCCTGGAAGTGCTAGACCGGTTGCTGGGTGCATTGAGCATCGGCGTACTCGACCTGGTCGCGCCCGAGGAGTTCGAAGGGCGGTCCGGCCTTCCCATCAGCGTTGCCGCGCAACAGGCAGTTGCGCTGGTCTCGGCCGAGAATGCCACCTCGGCCCGGTTTACGTCCGAACAGATCGTCGACACGATTAGCTTTCAGAAAAGCTTCCTGCAGCGGCTCAAACCGAACACGGTGGGCGATCGCAGCGACTGGGAGCGATTCGTGCTGGTCAAGACTGACCCGGCGAGCGGCAAAGCGATGGCGCCACGGCTCAATGCCAGGGCGGTTCTGCTGGTTGATCGCTTCTATAACTCTCTCGATCCGTACCGTCACTCGCAGGTGAATATCTATGCGGTTCGTTTCGGCGCTGCCTGCATAATCCGCTACGTGTCCGTGGCGGAAGATCGGCTGGTCCTGCGCCCGCACCAGCAGGACTTCCCGGTCGAGCTGGTGCGAATCGAACGGGGCCGGAGCTTCTACGAATATCTCGTCGGAAGGGTCTGTCACGTCAGTGTCGAGATCTGACTTCCCGGCCAGGACGAGCCCGCGCCACGCTCTATGTCGGCTGCTGTCCGCTAGACGAGCAGCCCTCCGCCGCTCTGCTATGATTTTTGCACCGGTCTCCGGACCGGTACTCCGGGAGGTCAGTTTCTTATGGACGAATCCAACAGCCACCCTTCGGGCACTCGTCGCCATGAAGATATCGCACTCGACATGATGCGTTTTATCGCGGTCACGACGGGCTACGGGAAGACCGGATCGCCCGGCGCTGGGTTCCAGGGAAGCACCGAGTCGTCGAAGGCAGAGGACTACGCACGCCATCTGTTGGACCTCTATGGACAATGCCTGGCGGCGGTGCAGGGTAAGAAATAGGCGGGCGGCGAGGTTGCGCTGTCATGCTGAGCGCGGTGACGAAGCCTTACTCTCCAGTCAGAACAAAATTGACTTCGATTTGTGGCGAGTTCTGCTGCGCCAAACCAAACAGCGTGATGGCATTCTCTCGCGTGAATCGCGCCCGCGCTTGGTCGCTTAGTTTGAGCTTGTCAAGGTCGGCGATGGCTGTCCGCCAGCCACATCCGTTGCTCCCCCACACACAGCGGCTGCGTCCCAATTCGCTATTGAGAAACTCGGAAACCTCTTCCGCCAGATCGCGCCTGGGATTGGCATCGACCGCCAGGTAGATGTTTTCCTGCTGCTCCAGCATGCGGCGCGCCGCGCTTACTCCCGGCCAGCAAACGCAAGCGGCGACTGCGCGCAGCTCCGGAAGATCGGTGGCGATCGTCCTGATATCTTCCAGCATTGGCCAACTCTCGGCCCAAACCAAGCCGGGGTCGGCATGGATCATGATGGGTACGCCCAGTTCGGCACACTTGGCATAAGCCGGATACATGCGCCGGTCCAGCAGAGGGAGCGTGGCGCTCGACACATAGAAGCCGCGAACCGCCTGTTTGGTGACGGCTTCCTCCATTCGCCTGACGCTGTCGCTGACGTCGAACGGGTTGTAGCCCGCCAAGGCGGAGAAGCGCTGCGGATACGTGTGCACCAGCTGTACAAATTCGCTGAGCAGCGCATCGTCGCAGAGATATTGACGGTCACAGCGGGACGGGTCGACCTGGCAGGGCGTCAGCAGTACGCGATCGATGCCGAATTGATCCATCTGTTCCACCAGGTTGGCCAACCTGGTCAGGCACGGTACAGGCAGAGGCGCCGACCCGGCCGCCGAAGCCACCTTCGGCATCTCGGGAATCTGCGGTGCGAACAGACAATCGACGGGACGTAACGGTTCCATGGCAAACCCCCTTGCCTGCACCGATCCTAAGAAGGCGCGCGGGAAGAGGCAATCGCGTTCGTCACATGCGGCAGTGATCTTCGTCACCTCGCGATGTTCCCAAAAGGAAGCAGCCCCACAGCCTTTCTCGCCATGACCATTTTTGGCATCTAAGGTTGCACGCAAGGAGCCCGAATGCCAGCAACCCAGGAGCAGACGCAGCGCCGGACCGCGCGACAGATCTTCGAAGCCGTCGAGGACAACGCCCATGAGGAGTTGCGTCGCTCGGTTCACGCTCTCGCCTTCTCCGGATTCGCCGGAGGCTTGTCCATGGGTCTTACCGGCGTGGCCGTGGCTTCGGCCTTGGCCCTGCTGGGAGATTCGCCGTCAAGCCGGTTCATCGCCTACCTGGTTTATCCCGTCGGCTTCATTGCGGTCATCATCGGGCGAGCCCAGTTGTTCACGGAGAACACGCTTTATCCCGTGGCGCTCGTCCTGAGTGAGCGGCGACACTGGCTGGACACGGCGCGGCTATGGGCGGTTGTGTTCCTGTTCAATATTCTGGGCGCGATTGCGTTCGCCGCGCTGGCCGTGCGAACCGATTCGCTCCTCCCGGACGTGGCCCGTCATCTGGTGGAGCTCGGCATTGAGGCGGTACCGGGAAGCGCGGCGCACATCTTCTGGAGTGGCGTGATTGGCGGCTGGATTATCGCGCTTGTGGCGTGGATGGTCACGGCCAGCCACTGGACCATCGGTCAGATCATGGTCATCTGGCTGCTAACCTTCGTGGTCGGCCTCGGCCGTTTCGCCCACTGTATCGCCAGCAGCGGCGAGATCATGTCAGCGGTCTTCGCCGGCGCGGTCGCGTTCTCGCAGTACCTTCACTGGCTGGCCTTTGCCACCATGGGAAACATCTGTGGAGGTGTCACCATCGTGACCCTGCTCAACTTCGGTCAAGTCAAAGCCGGGGAGCCCTGATCAGAACGCCAAAGGAGATACGAATGTGCACGCAATACTCTTCGACGGCCCATCTTCGCAGCGACGAAGATCCGCCGATCCCCATACCGCCGGGCGAAGATCCGCCTCCACCTATACAAGAGCCACCAGACACGCCGGTGGTCGATCCCGACAGTCCGGTGCGAGAGCCGGGGCCGACCGAGCCGAGGCGGCTTTAGCGCGAGGAACGATGCCGCCATCGCGGACGCCACTCGCTTCCACGTTCCTGCTTTCCGCGCACATTAAGCGCGGCCTGTCTTTTCCGACGCCCTGACGCGGTGCTACCGTCCGGCCCGTTTTCTTTGGGACTAAACGCCCGAAAGTATTTGTGTCGCGTGGACATGGACTCGGGCGCCCGGTCAAGCCAATCTTTGAGGCACAGACTTCCTCTGGGGAGCGGCGAACGGAGCTATCTGTTTACCAATTCGGTATCTTCGAGTCGAGCTCGTCGGTTTGGGATACTCACGATTTCATCCAGCGATCGGGGTACCCCCCTCCCCCCTCACGTCGGGCGAAGTGGGGAAATCGAGAAATTATCAATGACTTAGCCGGATTTCTGCGCCCGTAAGTGTCTGCGGCTCAAGATTTTACCTATAAGCTGAATGGAATCAAGATTTTGCGGCGATCGTTGCAAAATCTTGATTCGACTGGAGTTAAAGGTCAAAATCTTGAGCGCCAAGGACTTAGGGGTGATTTTTTCGCCATGGCCGAAAATCTCTGTTGGCCCAGGCGTTAACAGGCCATCAGGCGTCGACCGCTGAATTTCAAAGAGCGCCTACCGCTTAACCGGCCCCGCAGTGAGCGGAAACGGGCGAAGACACACAAATCCCCTGACCTCGCACATCCAAATTATGGCCGCAGAACTATGGTGCGCTAGTACACAGATCACAGTCGGGTGTGATAAGACATTCGGCTCACCACGGAGGCACGGAGGGCACGGAGAAAAGCGGGGAGAGAAAGCGGACAGGCCTAAGAGATGTCCTTCGTCTCCTCGACAGCCGTCATTCCGACCAAGGCCTTCAGGCCGCGTGGAGAGCCCGCCCACGCGAGGTCGAAGGAACCTGCTTTTCGTAACATGTGTCCAATGGCTGGACACCCGTTTGACTCAGGAACTACCGACCAATTCGAGTTTGGGAGCATCTGGGGAAAGAAGCGCGCGAACGTCCCGCCTCGGAGGTTGGCCAAAGAAGCGGCTGTATTCGCGATTGAATTGCGTAGCACTCTCGTAGCCGACCTCAAAGGCGGCGCTGGCGGCATCGAGACCATTGTTCAACATCAGGCTGCGCGCTGACTGGAGCCGGAGTTGCTTCTGATATTGAAGCGGACTCATCGAAGTCAGCATTTTGAAATGATGATGCAGCGTGGAAACGCCCATACTCGCAAGCTGTGCGAGTTCTTCCACGCGCAGAGTCTCGGCATAGTTCGCAGTGATCCATGCAATCGCTCTTGCCGTTCGGTGGCTTTGATCGCCTAGCGTTGCTACTGCGCGCAAACGCGCTCCTTCGGGTCCACGCAGAACACGATAGATGATCTCGCGCTGAATCAGTCCACTCAGAAAAGGAATGTCCTGCGGGCTGTCCAGCAGATCGAGCAAGCGGCAGCATGCGTTGAGAAATTCCGGCGTGCTCTCGCCGAGCGACATTGCGGGACTGTCAGACGGTGCCTCCGCGACATGAAGTTCTTCACGGCTGAGCAGGTCCCTCACCATGGACATGTCCAATTTGAGCGATAGCACAAGGCACGGAGCCTCTTCAGTTGCAGACGCTACCCAGCTCACAATCGGCAAGTCAACCGCAGTAAGCAGGAAATGAGACTCATCGTAAACGAAGTTTGTCGGCCCGAGATTCACCCGCTTGCTACCTTGAGCGACCACGATAATTCCTGGATGGTAGGTCATCCGGCACGGCGGCGTAGGGGAAGTCCGTCGGTGGAGGCTTACGCCGGGAATATCTGTTGTCCGATTCTCTTCGTCGCCCACCAAGGAGGCAATCTTGCGCGCGAGCTCGGTGCGCAATCTTCCCGCGGGATTTGGTTCCAGAGCCGTATTTTCCTCGGTGTTTTTCATGTCACGACCTGTCCCGTCTTTTCTAAAGATAGCCGCCTCGCCGCAACAAAGCCAATGATTTTTCGCCGGACAAGAGAAATAGGCAATAAGTCGGAAGGATTGGGCTACCGTTCCACGGTGATTCGCTCGTAGTGTCGAAATGGGCGAAACAAGAAGGTAAGGAGAACAAAATGAAGAAGCGCTCACTCGGAAACAACGGTCTCGAAGTCTCGGCTCTCGGCTACGGGTGCATGGGATTATCGTCGGGATATGGTCCGCCGATGTCCGCGTAAGACAGCGTGAGATCCCTTCGGACTTCGTTCGAGCGTAGTGTGACCTTTTTCCATACCGCTGAGGCATACGGCCCGTTCGCAAACGAAGAACTCGTTGGCGAAGCGCTCGCGCCAATTCGCGATCAGGTGGTCATCGCGACGAAATTCGGCTTTGACATCGACCCGAAAACCGGGCGGCGCAGCGGCGGGCTGAACAGCCTGCCCGACCACATCCGAGAAGTCGTTGATGCGATGCTGAACCGGCTGAAGGTACACACCATCGACCTTCTCTACCAGCACCGAGTCTATCCTGCCGTGCCGATTGAGGATGTAGCGGGCGCGGTGAAGGAACTGATCGCCGCTGGCAAGGTCAAGTACTTCGGCCTTTCGGAGGCCGGAGCGCAAACCATCCGCCGGGCACACGCAGTGCAGCCCGTTGCGGCCGTTCAGAGCGGTTTTCCCTGTGGCTGCGCCATGTCCAACAGCATGGTGTACTGGCAACATGCGAAGAGCTTGGCATTGGCTTCGTTCCGTTCAGTCCACTCGGCGCAGGCTTCCTCACGGGCAAGATCGACACAAAGACTGCCTTCGATCCCTTCGACTTTCGCAACATCTCACCGCGCTTCACCGCCGAAGCGCGCGCCTCGAACCAGGCGGTCGTCGACCTGCTAGCGACTATCGCGGACAAGAAAGGCGGGACTCCGGCGCAGGTCGCGCTTGCATGGCTGCTCGCACAAAAGCCATGGATCGTTCCGATACCTGGTACGACGAAGCTGCACCGTCTCGAGGAGAACCTGGGTGCTGTCAACATACAGCTCAGGGCGGGACTCTCCACTCCGTCTACACTCCGGTCGGAAGATCGAAGTGCAGGGCGCGCGACTGCCTGAGGCTGTGCTGAAGATGTCCGAGCGTTGATCAACGGCGACGAAGGCTCAAGGGGGCGCTATATGGGAGCGTCGAAGAAAACTGAATCACATGGCCAGCAGCCGAGCGCAATCACGACTCGGCGTGATTTCTTGTCGAGAACCGCGATGACCGGCGCTGGTTTGTTAGTCGGTGCTGCGTCGGTGGCAGCCTCGCAGGAGCCATCGAACACAAATGTGCGGACAACCAATCCAGCAAGTCCGTCGACGCTCAGCGGACTGCGGAAACTCCGGTCGCTCGAGGTTTCCAGCGTCGGTCTCGGCGTGCAAAACATGAGCCGCAGTTATGAAACGCTCGTGCCGTACCGCCCGGAGATGATCAATATCATCCGCGCAGCCTATGACCACGGCGTGACGTTCTTTGACACGGCTGAGGCTTATGGGCCTTTCGAATGCGAGCGCATCCTCGGCGAGAGCATCGAACCTTTCCGCAACAAGGTCGTGATCACGTCCAAGTTCGGCTGGAACATCGATCCTGAGACCGGCCGGTTCCAAATGGGGCTTAACAGCAAGCCTGACACATCAAGCGCGCAGTCGAAGGGATCGCTCAAGCGGCTCCGCACCGATCGCATCGATCTGCTTGTATCAGCACCGCGTCGATCCCGCAGGTCCCGATTGAGGATGTTGCCGGCGCGGTGAAGGACCTGATGTCTCAGGGCAAGATTCTGCACTGGGGTCTGTCCGAGATGGGCCCGAATACGCTCCGCCGCGCGCATGCCGCGCTTCCCGTCACCGCCGTGCAGAACGAGTATTCGATGCTGTGGCGCGGCCCCGAAGAAGTCAGTCATTCCGCTCTGCCAGGAACTGGGTATCGGCTTCGTGCCCTGGAGCCCGCTCGGTGTGCAGTTCCTGACCGGGTGCGATCGTCGAGAATACCCGCTTCGCGCCTGGCGATATTCGTGGCATGGAATCGCGCTTCTCGCCGGAAAACCTGAAGCACAATATCGAACTCGTAAAGCTCGTGAAGCAATGGGCCGAACGGAAGCATGCCGCTCCCGGTCAGATCGCGTCTGGCTTGGCTGATGGCGCAGAAACCTTGGATCGTACCAATCCCAGGAACAACGCAGATGGCGCACATGATCCAAAACGTCGGCGCCAGTTCGGTTGCGTTCACCCCGGATGAGATTAAAGAGCTGAATGCCTCAGTATCGAGTATTCAGATTCAGGGGAAACGCCTGCCGGACGGGGTTCTCGCGCTTTCGGGCGTCGAAGCGGCGCCGAAGAGATAGAAAGTGAACGACGCACTACGGATACCGGAAAGAGGGGAGGGTTTCAGGATGAAGGGACGAACAATGCTTGTTCACGATTGTCTCCGCAGTGATTCGTTTTCTGCCTAGGGCCAACGGGGCTTGCGCAAAAACGGGAAAAAGGCGAGATCAGCCCCAAATCCTGAGTGCAGAATTCTTCTTGTATCCGCGTAGCGTGAACGATCAGCCACGCTACTTCAAGTTCCTCCACGGGTCAACCACACATATCGAGGGAGAGCCATGAAAACCTTAATGTTAGGTCTGTTTCTATCAACACTGATTGCGCCATCGTCCTACGCACAGCAATCGCCAGCGCCACCAACGGAAACGATTAAAACTGCCGCAAGTCATACACCCGAGCAACAAGAAGTCATCAACCTCTCAAACATGAAATGGGATTGGATGGCAGACAAGAAGGTCGATTCCTTAGAGACACTATTTGATGACAAAGCCATGTTCACTCACATGGGAGGGACCTGGGGAAAAACCCAGGAACTAGCCACCATTAAGAGCGGTGGCATCTGGTACAAAAAAGCTGCAGTTTACGCAGTTGACGCTCGCATATTTGGTAACACAGCCATCCTGCTAGAGGACATTGATTTGCAGGCAGTAGTCGGTGAGCACGAAGTCACCAATCCTTTTATGGTGACTGAGGTTTATATCAAGGAAAACGGCAAGTGGAAGCTCGCCCAACTCACGTTCTCGCATCTGCTTAGGCCGGTCAAAATGAATAGCAATAAGAATTAGCCACAAACGTCGAGAGAGAGAGATCTGCCGTGCCCGGGTCGCGCGTAGTTCGAGACCTGGGCCTTCGTGCCCCCATTCCGTTGTGTTCCCCATCGCCGCTATGACTTCAACCCGACCGTTTTCCCGCAGGGAGGCTTCTCCTGGTCTCAACGAACGCGAACCCGGGACACCCGGCTAGAATGTCCCAGTGACTAGGGAACGCTGGGCTCAGATAGGCATCACGACTCAATTCCTCATCGTGGTAAGGACACTGGGTGAATTCTTCCGGCTCAGGCACGTCCTTGGCACCAGCTTGCCGGTCGCAGTCGCCGCGCCATACATTGGCGGCGCCTTAATCGCTGCCATCTCCTGCTGGGCAGCTGTGACCTTGTACTTCTTCCGACGCTACACGCTGTCCGCCTGGATCGCGCTGGCGACCGTGGTCATTCTGTTTCTCTACAAAATTGTCGTAATTGGCTGGTGATAGCGGCTCCTCCTGACGCGCGGGTGCCCCATCCTTCTCGCCCGCCTTTGGCGAGAAGGTGGGCAGCCTATCGACCGACCGTCATGAGTCGAATACATTTCGGAACCCACCGAGCGCAGTGGAAGGGTACGTCGAGATTGCCGCGCCCACCCTGTCCGCAACCCCAGCGGACAAGGATGGGGCACCCAAAGTGTGAACGTAGGCTACAGTTCCGGTGGACGCGAGACCCGGATCACCGGCACCCTCTCTAATGAAACCTGGCTTTTCCTTAAGTGATGGTCAACACCAGGGCGCTGCTGGTCCCACCACTCGAACAGCCAACATCACCTGAGTTTCCGCTCGGAGTATTGACCCTCACACTCGCTGTTCCAGGAGCGGAGATCACGGCGGTCGTGATCGTGACTTGCAACTGCTGACCCTTTTTATACTTTTGTGTATCGATGGTTATCGCATTTGCCGGTTGAGTCTCGTGATCGATTTGAACTGCAAGGCTGCACTCGGTTGGCCTGTGCCGTCACAATGGCGGCACCATGAACAGCGGACAGTCTCTGTTTGCGCAGTTGACGGAGCATTTGCCCCGCCACGAGTTTCGCCAATGCGTCGAGCGCTATGCTGGCAACTACCGGGTGCGAAGTTTTTCCTGTTGGGACCACTTTCTCTGCATGGTCTTTGCCCAGTTGACCTTCCGCGAGGCCTGCGCGACATCGTGGCTTGCCTGCGCTCGCAAGAACGCCGACTGTACCACCTGGGGATTCGCGGCACGGTCTCGCGCAGCACCCTGGCCGATGCCAACGAAGCGCGCGACTGGCGAATCTATGCCGATTTCGCGCACATCCTCATCGGGCAAGCGCGGGCGCTCTATGTTCACGAGGAACTGGGACTGGATTTGGCCAACACCGTGTACGCGCTGGATTCCACTATCATCGACGTGTGCATGACCCTGTTTCCCTGGGCGCGCTACAAAAGCACCCAGAACGCCCTGAACTGCATACCCTGCTCCACCTGCGCGGTTCCATTCCTACCTTTGTGCGCGTGACTGCGGCCCAGATTCACGATGTGAATATTCTCGATCTGCTCACTCCCGAAGCGGGCGCGTTTTACGTTATGGATCGCGGGTATCTGGATTTCGAACGGCTCTATCGCTGGAGTTTGCAGGGGGCGTTCTTTGTTACCCGGGCCCGCAAGAACTTCCGCTTCCGTCGCTGCTTTCGCACCCGGTGGACAAAAGCAGCGGGGTGCAGTGCGATCAAACCATCTCTCTGTGTGGTTCTACACCCGCAAGGGTTATCCCGCCCGGCTGCGCCGCATCCGTTACTGGGATGCCCAGCAGGGCAAGCGGCTGGTCTTCCTGACCAACCATTTCACTTTGCCAGCTCTGACCATCACCTAGTGTACCGGCGACGCTGGCAAATCGAGTTGTTCTTCAAGTGGATCAAACAGCATCTGCGAATCAAAGCTTTCTACGGCACCTCGGAAAATGCCGTCAAAACGCAAATCTGGATTGCGGTGTGCAGTTACCTGCTGGTCGCCATCGTTCGCAAGCGCCTCAATCTGTCCGTCAGCCTGTACACCATGCTGCAAATCTTGAGCGTGTCGTTATTCGAGAAAATGCCCATAAATCAAGCTTTCTCGCTCAACAACTCGCTTCTCGAAGGAATCGAAAATCCTAACCAGTTGCGTTATTGGACTTTTACCGGACACTACTGACTGCTGACTGCTCACCACCGTGGTGCTCAGCGTCGTCCCGTTGATGACCACGACTGAAGACGAAACAAACTGGCTACCATTCACGGTAAGAACGAAGCCTTGCTGCACTTCAGCGAAGGGAATCATGGTGGCAGAAAGAGACCCTATGACTGGGACTGGCCGAGCGCTTCCACAGAGGGGATTGATTGCGTTGCAACCTGGGAAGAATAGTAAGGCGAGGAGAAGCGCACTTAGCGGTCGCAGGGAATCGCCGGTTCGTCTCATGTGGCATCGTACACCTCGGGGTTTCTGAGAGCGCTCAAGGGGAAAGTCCAGCGGTCTATTTTGGGTCAGGCGTTCCCGCCAGTATTTCCAGGAATCGCTTGGGGGGAAGGTTAACGTTTCAGACGGCTGTCGAGGGCAGTTTCTGTGTGATTCTTCCATCAGTCGAAACCATGAGGCTGCGAGCGAAGGGAGCGCTACCCAGTCATGGAAGGCGCAAAACAGTCTTCAACCTCAGACGTTGCTTGGCATCATCAGCACTCACTGTGTTGAAGCCGAGTACCCCCTAAAAGTGAGGACTGGTCCGGATAAACGAGTGAGATGTGCTGAAGCTAAAGTTTCTCCAACCCACCGGCTTCCCGTACTCAGGCTCGCCCGGGTCTCGAAAGACGCGAGACCCGGGGCACCCAGCTGACCACATTTTCTCGGTTCTGCAGGTCATCCACACCAGTACCGCTTTTAGGCTGCGGCACGTTTCGCGTGGGGCGTGCCGATGTAGGGGAACTCCTTCAAGGTGTCGGTGTGAGGTTTGAGGCCTGTGGGCGGACACTCATTCTTCGTCAGGAAGGCGAGGCGGTAATTGATCACGTCTTCCGCGAAGGTCCGGCCATTGGGATACTGTGCAGGTTTCGACGGATCGAACGTCAGCACGTCGGGAAGTGTTCCCTCCTTATCGATCGCGGCAATCGCTTCCTCGCGCGTGTAATTGCCGGTATGCCCCAGCAGATGCACGAACTGGTCGAGCCATCGCTTGCGGTCGTTGACGGGCTCGCTCGCGTTGTATTCCAACTTGGTGTCATCGGTGTTGAAGAAGCTGCTGACGCTGGGATGGCCCGCGCGATCCACGTGAACCAACTGGCCATCGCGTCTTACACTGCACCGTCCCCAGATGTGGATCACGGGTTTGGGATCGAGTTCACTCGTCGGCAGCTCGATCACAGTCGAAAACACGTTCGCCTCTGTATTCGAATCCACGCCGGTCCATGGCGACTTGCCGGCCAGATGAGGCTCGGTAAAGTTTCGTTTGCCCCGGGTATCGAACAGGTTCTTGATGCCGTCGAAGTCGAAGAAGAACGCGTCGCTGCGGCTACCGGCAAAAAAAGTGTAAGCGCCCGACTGGATGATATTCGGCTTGGCGCCGAAGGACACCTCGGCATCGGCGATGATCTTCGTCCCGACCGCTTCGACCGAGCGCGACTCCTGACCCTTCGCCACGAAAACGTTGACGGTCTGCCTGCCGTTCTGCGGCTTCGAGAATACATAGCTGAACGCGAGATCGTTCAGGTAATCGCCGTCGCTATCGATGTTGAGTCGATAGATTGCGTCGGGGTTAAGAGCATCCGCAGTGGGATTCGCGTTGAGGATGATCACGGTTCGGTTTGGGTCAGCGGGTGACTGGAATGCGTAGAGGTCGCAGAGGTCGAGTCGTTGATCGCCCATTGGGGGGCCGAGACTGAGTCCCGTGAAATGATTTGACATTGCGCTTTCTCCTTGTTTGTCTAGAGTTCCACTTCGGGGTCTCCTGGGCGAGAGATTATATATCGATCTGCCTGGTGCCCCAGGTCTCGCGCCGTTCGAGACCTGGGACTTCGTGCCCCCAGGAGAGAGGGGACTGGTCCGGATGAACGAGTGGAGTGTGCTGAAGCTGAAGTTTTCTCCAGCCGACGTTTTCCCCCATTGAGGCTTCGCCCGGGTCTCGAAAGACGCGAGACCCGGGGCACCTGACGCCGCATCGGTAAAACATGAGCGACGATTACCAACCCATTTGGCCCATTCGCTTGAGGATAATCGCGCTGTAGTTATTCATGCGGTCGGGTCGTCGCTTCAAGGGAGCGGGCAGAATTGCGGCGAGCCGTGCCGACTCCTGCCGGCCGATCGTCCGGGCCGATGTTTGGTAATAGGAACGACACGCCGACTCTGCACCATAAATACCGTGGCCCCATTCGACTACGTTGAGATAGATCTCCAAAATACGCTGTTTGCCGAGAACGAATTCGGCCACCGGCACCAGCGTGGCCTCCGCGCCCTTGCGGAGGATGGAGCGGCCCGTTCCGAAGAACAGGTTTTTTACGAGTTGCTGCGTAAGGGTGGAAGCTCCGCGAGTACGCTCGCCTTCCATATCGTCTTGGGTAGCGACTTGGATCTCGTGCCAATCGAATCCATGGTGCTGGTAGAAGCGCGCGTCTTCTGCGGCGATGACAGCGTGCTGAAGATCGGGCGAGATCTGACTGAGTGGGATAAATTGGTAGCGTTCGTGATACGGCGTGTCATGAATCCAGGCCTGCAATCGGCGCTGGATGTGCACCGCGGTAGTCGGTGGGTCGATCCATCGGGCGGCCACGAGGACCAGCGCGGCGAACGACCAGAGAAGCACCACGCCGATAGCAAGCCATCGAAGAAAGGATAGTGAGGGACCTCCTCCGAAGCTGGGTCTTGGCGCGGGTGTCAGGCCTTGCCGTCACATTTCAGAATAGCGTGAGTTGGGTTGCGGGAGTGCAATTCCCGCATCTTGTTCACCACGGAGGCGCGGAGCACACGGAGAAAGCGAACCAAGGGAAAAGGAAGCGAATTGAACTCTTCTCCGTGGAAGAAAAAGCCCCGACCTAGCCAGAGGCAGGCTAGAACGGGGAGCCCCGATCCGTCGCCATCCCATCGTCATTCCGACCGGAGCGTAGCGGAGTGGAGGAACCTGCTGTCCTTAATATCTGCGCAATGTCGGCGAAAGCAGGTTCCTCCACGCGGCTTGAGGGCCTTGGTCGGAATGACGAGCAAGTAGAGTTACTTCTTCAGCGACGCCATATCGATCACGAAGCGGTACTTCACATCACTCTTCAGCATGCGTTCGTAGGCTTCGTTGATCTTCTGGATCGGGATGATCTCGATGTCGGAGGTGATGCCGTGCTTGCCGCAGAAGTCGAGCATCTCCTGGGTTTCGGCGATGCCGCCGATCATCGATCCGGCAAGCTGCTTGCGATTGGGAATCAGGCTGAAAGCTGCGACCTGCAACGGCTTTTCCGGAGCTCCGACGAGCACCAGCGTGCCGTCACGCTTGAGCAGATTCAGGTAGGCATTGATGTCGTGGTCGGCGGAAACCGTATCCAGAATGAAGTCGAAGCTGCCGGTGTGGGCCTCCATCTCGATCGAATTTCTTGACACCACGACCTCGTGGGCGCCCAAACGCTTGGCATCTTCTTTCTTGTGCGCCGAGGTGCTGAACAGGACAACGTGCGCGCCGAACGCCCGCGCCAGTTTCAGTCCCATGTGACCCAGGCCGCCCAGTCCGACGATGCCGACCTTCTGGCCCTTCCCGACTTTCCAATGCCGCAGAGGGGAATAGGTGGTGATGCCCGCGCAGAGCAGCGGCGCGACCGCGGCGAGATCGAGGTTCTTGGGGAGGTGCAGCGCGAAATCTTCATTGACGACGATGGCTGTGGAATAGCCGCCATAAGTCATGCCGCCGAGAATCTTGTCTTCGCTGTTGTAGGTGAATGTGGCGGGGCCCTCGCAGTACTGCTCCAGGCCTTCTTTGCAGGCGGGACAGGTGCGGTCGGAATCGACCATGCAGCCGACGCCGGCGAGATCACCTACCTTGAACTTGCTGACCTTATTTCCCACTGCGGTGACTTTGCCTACGATCTCGTGGCCCGGCACGACGGGATAGGTGGTGTTGGTCCACTCATTGCGCGCGGTGTGCAGGTCGGAGTGGCAGACGCCGCAGTAGAGGATTTCGATTTGCACGTCCTTAGGACCGGGCTCGCGGCGGGCGAAGGAGAATGGCGCCAGCGCGGCCGTCGCCGAACGGGCGGCGTAGCCGGCGGTAGTAAAAGTGTTGGGCGTGGTTTTTGATGGCTTGGTTTCTTCGGGAGCGATTACGTTGGATGTAGAGCTCATTCTAAGTTCCTCTTAGGTGGTGGATAAAGGTATGAGAGGCCAGCAGGAACCAGCCTGGCCGCCAGGTAAACGATCCAGCTACAAGTTTAGATTCAGAACTGTCGTATCGGTCACTTTGATTTCTTGTTCTGTGCCTGCGAGCAAGACTTGCACATAAGCCGACCCTGAGACTTGTCATCACGAGCGGTAGCGAGGGATCTGCTTTCGGCCCGCTCCAGCGAAAAGCAGATTCCTCGCGCCAAAACCGGACGGTCGTAATGACAATCCTGGCTGGTAGGCTCTACGCGACACGGGTTCGGCGGCTCTAGTGAATAGCGGCTGGTTCACCACGGAGGCACGGAGCGCCCGGAGTCAAGGGAAGCAAGACCTAAGCGCTTTGAATTTTTCTCCGTGACCACTGTGTTCCCCGTGGTGAAAGAAAATCCGCCCAACCCGACGCTTGGTTCGGATCGCGTGCCTACGGTGCGCCCTCCGACGAAGAAATCGCACTTCTTTCAGACTGAGACACTACCGGCTCTCGCGCTCAATGGAAAGTTCATCCCCGGTGGGGTAACATCTGTGCATGGCAAAGTCCCCGGTCCAATTCGAAGTGACCTGTCCGTGTTGCGGCGGGTTGTTGAAGATCGATAGCGAAGCGAGGGCGGTTATCGGGCACACGGCCAAGGCGATTCCGAAGACCTTTGAAGATCTGGAAGCTGCGGCTCGCGCCATGAAGGATCATGACAGCCGCAAGGAATCGATCTTCCGGCAGTCGGTCGAGGCGCAGAAGAATTCCGCAGACCTGCTGGATAAGAAGTTTCAGGAAGCGCTGAAGCGCGCGAAAGAGACCCCCGATACAGGCAAGCCGATCCGGGATTTCGACCTCGACTAAAGGCGTTTCACCACGGAGTCACGGAGCGCACGGAGAAGAACAATCGGATGAGTTGTTCTGTCGATCTCCCGTCATGGTGGCGTCTTGTGCAGTTGGGGACGTCCCCGACTGAAGGCGTTTCACCACGGAGTCACAGAGCGCACGGAGAAGAACAATCGGATGAGTTGTTCTGTCGTCCAACCGTCGTGCTGGCATCTTGTGCAGTTGAATGACGTGCAAGATTTTCAAGAACAAAAATGATTAACGTGATTTTCTCTGTGTCCTCCGTGTCTCTGTGGTGAATCCTCCTCCGTCGTCCGCTGTTGCTTGGCCATCGTGGCGTGCGGCGGCGCTTCGGCCCTCCCAAAGAAAATGCGTTGGCAGCCTTTGAGTACGCCTTACGCAACGGCTGTGACGGATTTGAATTCGACGTCCGCTACACCGCCGACGGCCACAGTGTGCTGTGGCACGATCCGAAGATTGGCCGGAAGGAAATTGCAGCCACGCAGTATGCCGACCTTCGGCAGCACTGTTCGGAGCTGAGTCTGGCATCGCTCGACGACGTGCTGCGAGAATTCAGTGAGCGCGCTTTCCTCGACATCGAGATCAAGGCGCCGGGGAATGAGCAGGACGTTGTGGCGCAACTCAAAGCGCATCCACCGTCGCGCGGCTACGTAGTGTCGTCGTTTCTGCCTGATGTGTTGTTGCGCCTGCATGAACTCGATGACACGCTTCCGCTGGGCTGCATCTGCGACGATGCCGAGAGGATGGCCCATTGGCGCGTACTGCCGATCCAAATCTTTCTGCCACAGTATCGATTGGTCTCACCAGCCTTGATCGATGAGGTGCACGAACGCAACGTGCAACTCATGACATGGACGGTCAATCGCGCGCGCGACTCTGCTGCGGCTGGCGGCATGGGGCGTGGATGGGCTGATTTCTGACGATCCGGCACGGTTGGCGCGAGCCTTCGCCGCCCTTTGACGCGGACTGAAGCTCCGCACTACCGATTCCTTTGCAGCGCTGGTTCCGGTCATTTAGATTGATTGCAATGACAACGACAGGTGAACGATTCGAGCGCGCCGTGTCGATCATGGCGCGGCTGCGGGCTCCGGGGGGATGTCCGTGGGACCGCGAGCAGACCTTCGACACCATCAAGCCCTACACGCTGGAAGAAACCTACGAGGTGCTGGAGGCGATCGACGCCCGCGACTTCGACGAGCTTCCCGGAGAGCTCGGCGACCTGCTGTTGCAGATTCTCTTCTACTCGCAGATGGCGGCGGAGGAGAAGCACTTCTCGATTGACGATGTTCTGGACCGGCTGTCGAACAAACTGGTGGACCGGCATCCGCATGTATTCGGCGACGTAAAGGCCGATACGCCGGGCGATGTGGTGCGCAACTGGCAGGCCCTTAAGGCCGAGGAGAAGAAGAAGCGTCAGGCCGCGGACGCAGACGGCGCGCAAAAGGCCGACAAGAAACAGGCTCACCCTGACTCGGTGCTGGCGGGTATTTCGACGGCGACGCCGGCGTTGATGGAAGCGCACAAGATCAGCTCGCGCGTGGCGAATGTCGGCTTCGACTGGCCGAACATCGAGGAGCTGTTCGCCAAGCTAAAGGAAGAGACTGACGAGCTGCGCAAGAATCTGGAGGAGTATCCCGCGCCCGGTCCACGCCCCGAATCGGCCAATGGCGTGGCAGGCGCGCGTGGCGTTAAGATTCCTGACGAGCTCCGTGACCGGCTGGAGGACGAAGTCGGCGATCTCTTCTTCGTATTGGTGAACATCGCTCGCTACCTGGCGCTCGATCCCGAGTCCGCGTTGCGCAAGACCAACCGCAAGTTTCGCCGCCGCTTTGAATACCTCGAAGGCAAGCTGCGCGAACAGGGACGCAAGCCGGTAGACGCTTCGCTCGATGAGATGGAGACACTGTGGCAGGAATCGAAGCTGCAGGAAAAACCGTGACCGCGGCTGCGGTCGAGCTGCGAAGCTGCACCCGGTTGGAGGAGTTCCGCGCCTGCGTGGCGTTGCAGCAGGAAGTATGGGGCTTCAGCGACGCGGAGCTGGTGCCGTTGCGTCTGTTCTCGCTGGCAGGAAAGATCGGCGGACAGGTTCTGGGCGCATGGGACGAGGACACGCTGGTTGGCTTTGCCATGGCGATTCCCGGCAGCCGCAACGGGCATCCTTACCTGCACTCGCACATGGTGGGCGTGAAAGAAGGTTATCGCAACACCGGGCTGGGCCGCCGCATCAAGCTGCTTCAGCGCGAAGATGCGATAGCGCGCGGTTTCGAGCTGATGGAGTGGACCTTCGATCCGCTGGAAATCAAGAACGCCTACTTCAACCTGGAGCGTCTGGGCGCAATCGCGCGGCGGTACAACATTAATCAGTACGGCATTACGTCGTCGCCGCTGCAAGGGTCTCTTCCCACTGACCGGCTGGTGGCGGAATGGTGGATGACGTCGAAGCGGGTGCAGAACGCGCTGGCAAGCGGTAAGGCCACGGAATTTAAGACCGAGGTCCGCGTCGAAGTGCCGGGCGAAATCTACGACTGGAAAGCCCAGCCGGCAACGCGAAACCGCGCCGCCGAGGTGCAGCTCCGCAATCGTGAGCAGTTCCTGGCCGCGTTTTCGAAAGGCCTGGCGTGCCTGGGTTACGAACGCGACGCACACGGCAACGGCGCGTTTCTGTTGGGCCGCTGGGATGAGAGCTGGTCGTATGCAAGTCCCGAGTAACATCCAAATCACATGAAAACCGAAGCCATCACCCTGCGCGAACTCACCATTCCTCTTGTCCATTTCTTCGAGACCAGCTTCGGACGCACCTATACCCGGCGCATTCTGCTATGCACTGTGCATAGCGAGGGCCTGGAAGGCTGGGGCGAGTGTGTTGCCGGCGAGGATCCTTACTACAGCGAGGAGTACATCGACGGTGCTTGGGATGTGATGGTGCGGTATCTTGCTCCCGCGCTGCTGGGCAAGACCATTGAGTCGGGCCGCGAGGTTCCAGCGCTACTGGCGCGGGTGCGCGAGCATCGCATGGCCAAAGCGGCGCTGGAGAACGCCGTATGGGATGCCGAGGCCCAGGCGAAAGCTGTTCCCCTCTGGCAGTTATTGGGCGGAACCGAGCGCGAGATTGCCTGTGGCGTCAGCATCGGTATCCAGGATTCGCACGAACGACTGTTGCAGAAGATTGAAACTGAGCTTGCCGCCGGATACCAGCGCATCAAGGTGAAGGTGAAGCCGGGGTGGGATGTCGAGGTATTGGCCAAGATTCGGGCACGCTGGCCCGACATCCTGCTGAGCTGCGACGCCAACTCGGCCTACACGCTTGACGATGTCGATCATCTCAAGCGATTCGAAGAGTTCAAGCTGCTGATGATCGAGCAGCCGCTATGGAGCGACGATTTCTACTTCCACACCCGATTGCAGAAACAATTGAAGACGGCGATCTGCCTGGATGAAGCCATCCGCAGCGCACGCGATGCGGAAGCGGCCCTCGAGCTGGGTGCGTGCCGCATCGTGAACATCAAGGTCGGCCGGGTCGGAGGCTTCTCCGAGGCGATCGCCGTGCACGATGTGGCGCAGCGATTCGGAGTGCCGGTGTGGTGCGGAGGTATGCTGGAGTCGGGCGTTGGCCGCTCCCACAACGTGGCACTCTCCACGCTGCCGAACTTCCGCCTTCCGGGGGATGTGTCGGCTTCAAAGCGCTATTGGAAGGAAGACATCATCGAGCCGGAAGTTACGGTCTCGCCGACAGGGACCATCCTAGTCAGCAACCAGCCGGGCCGTGGATACGAGCTGCGAAGAGACCTGATCGAGCAACTGACGGTGCGCAGGGAAGCGATCACTGAGAGATGACGAAGCGCGGCGAAACGCACGAGTGCGCGGAAGCTAATCGAGACAGCACCGGGATCCTCCAACCTATCGCGTTGCGTGCTACCTAACATGTTTGGCCTGTTCCAAAACCACACTTTCGTAACTTGCGCGCTTTCCGGGTCGGCGGTACTCTGCCGCTGGAGGTGCCTGGCTTCGGCGCTGGATGCTCATTACGTGTGCCGAAGAGCATAGCGTAAGTGCTGGCGGCTCAATATTTTACGTATAAGTCTAACGCGCTCAATATTTTGGCGGGATTTTTTCGCCAAGTTGTTGATTCTAAATAAGGGCATAAGGGGGCGCACACGTTATCGGACGCTGAACCAGGCTCGAAGCGTACGGCAAAATGCACGCCTTGCACTCGAAGTCGGGCGCACGAAGCGAACGCCCTCGGCTGATTCATACAGACGTCAGCTCTGTTCGACCGAGTGACGCGGTGAACTTGGGACCAAATATCGAGCAAGTGTAGGTGATGGCAGTCAGGAGGTGAGTGATGGCAGACAACATTCAACATATCGTGGTGCTGATGCTGGAAAACCGTTCGTTCGATCAGATGGCCGGATGTCTGCACACGGCCAACCCGGCGATCGATGGCATCGATCCCGCACATCCCCAGCAGAACAACTTTCAAATGCCGGGAACTCCTCCGCCACCGCCGATTCCGTTTACCCAGCGGGCCGGCTCGGACGACACCAAGCTTGGCGGCAACGATCCCAAGCACGATCTCGGCGACGTGCTCGGCCAGATGAGCGGCAACAATTCGGGATTCGTGAACAGCTTCGGTCATGCTTATCCGACTGCCAGCTCGGATGCGTTGCAGCAGATCATGAACTTCTTTCCGCTTGGACAGCCTGCGCTCGTTGCATACGCTGGCGAAGAATTTCCTGGTGTGCGATCGCTGGTTCTCGTCGTTGCCCGGTCCGACCTGGCCCAACCGCCTGTTTGCGCACAGCGGCACTTCCAAGGGCCACGTGGACATGACCCTGCTGCCGGCGCTGTTCCACGCCTATGACCAGACGACCTTCTACGACCTGCTGTCGACGGCCAATATCAACTGGAGAATTTATTACGGCGACATCGCGCAGAGCCTGCTGCTCACTCATCAACTGCAACATCCCGGCCACTATCATCATTTCGACGACGACTTCGTGAAGGACGCGGCGGGTCCGGCCAGCCAGTTTCCTGCGTATACCTTCATCGAGCCGCACTACTTCGGGCCGAGCGAGAGCGACCAGCATCCGGTCCACGGCGTGCAGAACGGCGAGGCGCTGATTGCCACGGTCTACAACGCTATCCGCGGCAACGCCGAGTTGTGGAATAGTACGCTGCTGGTCATTGTTTACGACGAGCACGGCGGATTCTATGACCACGTGTTTCCCGATCCTAATGATCCCGCGACCGGAAAGACGGTGGCGCCAGACGGCAACACCAGCAAATTCGCCTTCAACCAGCTGGGGATTCGCGTGCCGGCCATTCTGGTTTCGCCCTGGGTCGACGCCGGAGTGACTCACACCAAGTATGACCACACCAGCATGCTGCATTATGCGGGAAGCAAGTTCGGTGTGAACCTGGCTGCGCTGGGCGCGCGGGTTCCGCAGGCCAACGGTTTCGATAACGAGTTTCTCGCCCAGCCGCGCACCAACACGCCTGCGTTAATTTCGCAGGTTGCGGCGCTTACCATCACGCCCGAGACCACGCCGCTCACCGAGCATCAGCATGCACTCTTGCAGTTGAGCCAGATGCTGGAGGTGGAGATGGCGGCCTCGCAGCCCGCGGAAGCGGTGAAGAGCCGGATGATCCGGGCGGCGACGCTGAATCCGGCCGACGTAGCCGACGTCGTCCGCGAACGCACGGAGGCGTTCTTAACTCACCAGCGGACGGCGCTGGGCAAGCCGCTGAAGTAACTCCGGAGGTTACCTCCAGCCATGTGTTGACCGTCGCATGGAACCATCATACGATTCGCTATACGTATCGCTCTATGGCGGCGCCTAGCCTCACTCCCGGGCAAAATTTCAGCCATTTTCGGCTGATCGAGGAGCTTGGCGCGGGCGGAATGGGCGTGGTGTATCGCGCCTGGGACCTGCGACTGGAGCGCGATGTCGCCATCAAGGTCCTGAACCCGGAGTCCACCAAAGATTCGTCCGCTCGAGCCCGCTTCCGCCGCGAGGCCTTGTTCCTCAGCCGGCTCAATCATCCCAATGTTGAAGCGGTCTACGACTTCCATTCGGAAGAGGGAATGGACTACCTGGTACTGGAATATGTGCCGGGCATCTCGCTGAACGACCAACTGCTGGGCGGCGCCCTTGCGGAGAAGGAGGTGCTTGGGCTCGGCATTCAACTGGCGCGCGGATTGGCAGTTGCTCATGCGCACCGCGTGCTGCATCGCGATCTGAAGCCCGGCAATCTGCGGGTAACTCCGGACAATGTGCTGAAGATCATCGATTTCGGCCTCTCGCAGTTGTTTGCCACGCCGGAAGACGACACCGTCACCGTCCCGGAAATTGCCCAGCATCCCGCTGCCGGAACTCCGGCTTACCTGGCGCCCGAACAGGTGCAGGGAAACGAGCCTGATACCCGTTCGGATATCTATTCAGCCGGTGTGGTTCTCTACGAAATGTCCACCGGTGCGCGCCTGTTCCCGCAACACGGGGAAGCGCTTCGAGACGCCATCGTCCATACTCAGCCACCGGGTGCGCGAACGACGAACCCGGCTATCTCGCCGGCGCTCGAGGCCGTAATTCTGAAATGCCTGGAGAAGGATCCGCGGAGTCGCTATCAGTCGGCCAATGAACTTCTGGCCGACTTAGAGGACATTGACAAAGGAGAAGCTACCACGGCGTCCGACCCGAGTTGGAGAGGGTCGCGGGCTGGCGTTTGGCGCCGTAAGCGTGGGCTGCTGGCGTTCGCGGCAATGCTGCTCCTCGGAACTGTGGCCGGCGTCCTTGCCTGGAAATGGCGTGCTCCGCCCCATGTGCAACAGAGGATCATGGCGGTGTTGCCCATGGATACGATCGGTCAGGACCCGGCCACCAGCGCGCTGGGACTGGGCTTGACCGAGACGGTTGCCGCCAAACTGGTGGAGGCCAGCAACAGTGACGCGATTCAAGTGGTGTCGCCGCGCGACCTGCGCGACCAGGGCGTGAAGACCGCCGAAGAGGCACGGCGGGAGTTTGGTACCGACCTGGTGCTGGAGAGCAGCCTGCAACGCATGGGACAGACTGTCCGCATTAACTGCTACCTTGTCGACGCAAAAACTCGGCGGCAGCTTGCCGCTAAGACCATCGAAGCCGAGATGACGGACGCCTTCGCGCTGCAAGACCAGGTCGTCAGTGCCGCGCTGGATATGCTGCCGGCGCAAATCCGGCCGGAAGAGCGTCGCCGATTGAACGCCAATCAGGATACCCAGCCTGCAGCCTACGAAGCCTACATCCGTGGGCGAGGCTATCTGCAGGAGTACGAAAAGCCGGAAAACATTGACAGCGCGATCTCAGAGTTCAAGCGGGCGCTGACCATCGATTCGAACTATGCGCTGGGCTATGCCGGCCTTGGGCAATGCTTACTGGATGGAGTTCCAGCGATTGGACAAAGGGAATGAGTTGGTGGCAGAAGCCTCTAGCAATTGCGCAAAGGCATTGACTCCTCAATCCCGACCTGTCGAAGGACACGTCTGCCTGGGCAATGTACTCAACGGTACAGGGCAATATGACAAAGCAGTGGAAGAGTTCAAGCGGGCATTGCACTCGGATGGTCAAAACGATGAAGCGCTGCGCGGCCTGGCCGAATGCTTATACGTAAGCATAGGGAACTTTTCAGCCGCAGAAGACAGCTACAAGAAAGCTATCGCTCTCCGCCCCAATTACTGGGGAGTGTATAGCTGGCTCGGGCTTTTCTACTACAACCAGGCGCGGTATTCCGACGCCGCAGCGATGTTCCTGAAGGCAACCCAACTTGCTCCGGACAACTACCAGGGTTACGCGACTCTCGGAGGTGCCTATGTCACCGCAAGGGCGTTATGGGGAGGCAATTGACGCTTTTAAACGTTCGATTGAGCTTCGTCCCAGCCTGGATGCCTACACGACCTCGGCCAGCTTACTTTCCTGATGCATCGGTTTCCCTGAATGCGGCATAATCCTCGCAGCAGCAAGCTGTAGATCAATGAGGGCAATTGGGCATATTGGGGAAACCTTGGCGATGCACTTTACTGGAGCCCGGAGCGGCGAGCACGAAGCTCGGCAATGCTATCGAGCAGGCGATCTCGATTGCTATATCCGAACTGAAGGTCAACCCACGAGATTCGCTCGATTCTGGCATATCTTGCTAATTACACGGCGATGATCGACGACAAGCGGGTGGCGCTCGACTAATAAACAGCGCACAACATGATCGCGCCTTCAGACGCTGAGGTATTATTTCCGTGCAGCAGTCGATCTATAACCACTTTGGCGAAACCGAGCAAACGCTGACTTGGCTGAAAAGGCCGCTGCGGCTGGGTATTCACGGACAATCGTTCGAGATACACCGGACTTTGAGCCTATCAAATCGAGCCCCGACTTCAAGAAGTTGCTAAACGGCAACTAGGCGATCCAACATTAGTGCGTGACACGAACTCCGATTGGAACTGCGGACAAACACTGTGTACCTGCTGGATCCCGCGTGATGTTCGTATATCCGATCGCTGTCCCACTTGGTGTCACTACACTGGCGTCATATTGTGAAGATGAGGCTCCCGTGGGAATGGGTATTGTCGTAACCTTGTTCCGAGGGAGTCCTTCAGTGCGGCAGACAACGTCAGCGTATAGCTATGAGGGTTTCCGATGCCAGTCCAAACAATTTGATAGGGTACTCCCGGATTTCCAACGGTAAACAAGTCTGATATTGGAGGCATTAGGTAACATTTGCCATCGTCTGACGTGAAAATATAGACGGTGAGGGGCGGCGCATCACTTACACCGGGAATTGTCCTAACAGGGCTGGATGGCCCGGGGGAGAACTTGCCTTGCGAGGAGAGAAATAGGCCAATCCAGCCAATATTACGGCCAATCTATTCCAACTAGACCAATTACAATTGCTCGGTTGCCAAGTTCTCGGTCCGAAGGCGTCACTGCTCACCCCCAATACAGACCTAAAGCACATGCGAGTAGCACGGCCAGCAGAACGCCGACGTATATAACTATCCTGTCGAGAGTAGTCATGAAGATTTTATCCTCAGTAGTCATGGAGATTTTGTCCTCGAACCGGTTAACGCGAGGTGGCGACTACGGTAGCACAGTGCGCATTTGTGTCAAGGGAATAACCGCTCAAATCGAACGTAGTCAGCGGATAAAGCTTCCGAGTGGATATTGAAACTCCGAAGAATGTGCCAGAACGACTTGGCCACCTTCGTGGCATCCCGGTCTGGGCTTCTGCCTGGCTTAGTCTTGTAGAAGTGCATCCTCAGCTAAGAACGGCAGCGCCCGAGAATCAAACCCCGCGCAAAACAAAACCGGCCGCTGGCGCGACCGGTTTGGCTGACAACGGGTAACCGACAACTGACAACTGCTTAGTCGCCGAAGACGGCTTCTTCTTCCTTGACGGCCGGAGCGGGCTTGATGCCGCCGATGCTGCCCAGCGGAATGAATCCATCGTTAACGACCGGCTTTTCGCCGAGGACGTGCTCTTTGTAGAGCGCCATCATGCGGGCCTTCTCGGCTTCGGCCTTCACGCGCTCGTCGCGAGCCTTGAACTTCTCCTGGCGAGCGTTCTTGGCGATGCCCAGATCGTCGAGCGTGTGATTGGCTTCCGCGTTCACATGCTCCTCGACCAGACTTGAGCGTGTGCGCCGTGGTCTCGAGGCCGACCTTCTTGCCGCCGGCGAAGATTTCGTGACGGCCATGCTCCTCGTACCACTTGGTAAGGGTCGCGGTCATGTGCATCTTCTCCACGATGTTGCGCCATCCCACGCCGGTGTTGTAGGCGCAGAAGCTGATCTCGCCTTCCTGCGTGGCGTAAGGAATGATGCACTGCTCGGTGCGGCGGAAGTCGTAGTTGAACAGGTCCTGGAACCACATGCCTGCGATGAACAGGAAGTTCCAGCGATCGCGACGGCGCTTCTCGATGTCGGTCTCGGTGCGGTCGCCGCTGACCTTGCCGTAGTCCTTGCCGGTCGCGCCGAAGGTCTTGTCGAACTTCTTGAGCAGGTCGGTGAACTTGAAGTGCTTGGGCGACTTGAAGGGATCGTAGTTCTTCAGCAGCGCCAGCGTCATGCCGGCGATGGAGAGCCACTTGCCGCGCGCCGCGTCGTTCACCTTGGCGATGTCCTTGGCGATGGTGTCGCCGTTGAGGAACGCGGTGACGGGAACGGCTTCCTTGGTTTCCTTGTCAATCATGACCGCCATGCCCACACCGCAGTTCGGGTGGCAACCGCAGCTCAGTGAGCCCCAGTCTTTGTCAGGGCCATGAACCAGATCGGCCCAGTCGGAGAAGGTGCTCATAAACGAGATCGGGAACCAGTCGCGAACCGGCTCGCCGAGACCGGTCTGATCCTTCACGTCGTGCGCGAGATGAGACAGCGTGTAACGCTGCGCCTTGCGCCGTTCGTCGGTGATGGCCTCGTCACGCCCGGTGAATGAAACCGGCTGGAACGAGAGGAACGAAATGCGCTTGGGATTGTCGAGCGCGAACTGGATGATGCGGCCGACCTGCTCGTTGTTGAGGTCGTTGACGATGGTGACGACAGGAACAATGTCAACGCCGGCGTTGTGCAGGTTCTCGATCGCCTGCAGCTTGACGTCGAAGAGGTTGCCGACCAGACGATGCGAATTGGCAGCATTGCCGATGCCGTCGAACTGCAGGTATGCGTAACGCAGACCGGCTTCAAAGGCCTGCTTGGCGAACTCGGGGCTCTTGGCGAACTCGATGCCGTTAGTTGCCGCCTGCACGCTGTTGTAGCCGACCTTCTTCGCGTAAGCGACCGCGTCGAGGAAGTAGGGCGACAGCGTAGGCTCACCACCGGAGAACTGCACCGACATCTGGCGGCGCGGCTTGATGGTGATGGCATTGTCCAACATGGTCTTGATTTCGTCCCATGTGAGCTCGTGGACGAAGCCAACCTGGTTGGCGTCCATGAAGCAGGGATCGCACATCATGTTGCAGCGGTTGGTCAGGTCGATGGTCAGCACCGAGCCGCGGCCATGCTTCACCGTGCTGCTGCCGTGATGATGCAGCTTCTCGTCGTTGTGGGCGCGAATATCGCGGCCCGGAAAAACTTCCTCCAAGTGCTTGAAGAAGGCGGTGTCCATGGCCATCACATCTTCAAAGTGGCCATGAATCGGGCAATCCTTCACCATGAGGATCTTGCCGTCGCGCTCGATGATTTGGGCCTTGATCTCGCCGGCCTTCTCGTTCATCAGGATCTCGACCGGCAGCTTGCCGTCGATGATCTGCTGGCGGATGTCAGGCACGCACTTGGGGCAGAGAGAATCGGTGGCACGCGGCCAGCCGAGCGGCGGCTTGGATTTCTGATACGACTTCAGTAACGGCTTGTCAGACCACTTCGGCGTAAACGAAGGATTAGGATTGATGCTGTTAACTTTATCGAAGACAGCCCACGCGCCTTTGGCTGCGATAGTGACGGCTTTTTCGACGTACTTTACTGGTTTGTGCATTTACGCCTCTCGAAAGAAATGGGGGGAACAATGTTCCACGTGGAACAATTTGCCAAGTTCCACACCTTGCCACAGTTACAGGCTAATGGGCAGAGCCGGATGCGCCAATCAAGATAGGTCTAATGGATGGAATTGGCGGCTCAGCGGTGATATCGCACATCGAACGGTGAGCTAAGTCACAGGGCTATGTTATTGAAAAGGAAAGAGGTGGGGCATCATCCGGGCCACCTCCATTCCATGAATCGCATCCGCCTAGCTCAGCTTACCCGTCTCCGAAAGTTTCGCATACCAGTTGCCCGAGTCCTTTATGGTGCGCTTCAAGGTACGGAAGTCGACGAAGACGAAGCCGAAGCGTTGCGAGTAGCCTTCAGCCCATTCGTAATTGTCCAGCAGACTCCAGGCGTGATAGGCGCGAATGGGGACGCCTTCCTTGTGTGCGCGAGCCACAGCGCCGATGTAGCTGCGGAAGAAGCGGATGCGACGCTCATCCGGGACGCGTCCGGTTTCGTCGGGCACATCGCCATAAGAGCAGCCGTTCTCAGTGATCTCGATGGCTTTCGGCTTGTAGGTCCGATTGATCTTGGTGAGTACGTTGTAAAAGCCGTCCGGCCAGATCTCCCAGCCGTTCTCCGTCTTAGGACCTTCATCGCCCTCCACCTGGCCCTGGCGCATGACTCCGTTGTCGCCGTTGTCATAGACGATGGTGCGGTCGTAGTAATTGATGGCAAGGTAATCCAAGGGAGCGCGGGTGATTTCCATGTCGCCGGGCCGAACATCCATCCGGCTGAGCACTTCGTCGGTTGCCAGAATCTTGGGATAGCGGCCCTTCAGTGCCGGATCGAGGAACCACAAGTTGCGGTACGCCTCGTAGCGCTCAGCAGCTTCCTTATCGGCGGCGGAGTTGGAGCGGGGAACGGCGTCGGCCATGGTGATGGCCGAGCTGGCTTCAGCTTTGGGATACGCCGCTTTGATGGCGCGGAACGCCATGCCCTGTGCGAGGTTCACGACGTGCGTGGCCTTGAGGAACGCATCCCAGTCAGTGCGTCCTGGGGCGTGAACCCCGGTGCCATAGCCAAGCCAGGTGAAGATGTTGGGCTCGTTGAAGATGCACCAGGTGTCTGCGCGGTCGCCAAGCCCCTTCATCACGATGTTGACGTAGTCGACGAAGCGCCCGGCGGTGTCGCGATTAGGCCAGCCACCAGCGGTTTCCAGGGTCTGCGGCAAGTCCCAGTGATAAATCGTCACCGCCGGGCGAATTCCGGCAGCATGCAGGTAATCCAGCAACTGCTTGTAGTAGTCCAGGCCTTTCTGGTTGACGGCGCCGGTGCCGTCGGGCTGAATGCGGGGCCACGCGACCGAGAAGCGGCAACTCTTCAGGTTGAGCTGTTTCATGATCGCGACGTCTTCTTTCGAGAGGTGGTACGAATCGCAAGCGACGTCGCCGGTGGCCGCTCCCTTGATTTTGCCGGTGGTGTGAGCGAAGTGGTCCCAGATGGACTCGCCTTTGCCGTCTTCCTTCCATGCGCCCTCCACTTGATAGGACGCGGTCGCCGATCCCCAGTAGAAATTGCTCGGGAACTGATAAGGTGCCGGCGGAACTCCGGGAGTTTCGGGCAGGTAGTCGGGCTCAAGATGGGATTGCTGCGTCGCGGACAAAGGCATAGCCTTCAGCATCGAACTGCGCGCGAGAATTGTGGCAGCAACGCTGCCGGCGGTTACTCCGAAGAACTTGCGACGGTTCATGACCCCACCCTGAGAAAGGATTGAAAGATGCTTCTTGGAATACATGGTAAGAACCGGGCCAAGTCTTGGCAAGAAAGAAATGCACGAAACCTCATTAGAATATCGTTTTTTTGAGTTGCGGGCAGAGACGTGGCCAGAACGTGATCGAGTCCGGCCAAAGAAAAAGCGGCGGAGTCGCCCCCGCCGCTAGGTCAACCGGCCGATGCTTTACTGCTGAGGCGGCCCGCCCTGCATGCCTCCGGGCATACCGTGCATCATGTTCCCCATGTCCATCTTGGTGTAGCCGGCGGGGATTTGAAAGAGGCTGGCATCGGGTTCGCCTTCCTTGATATTCGTAAGCTCCCAGGTGCCGTCTTCGTTTACGCTCTTGATGGGGAAGTGCAGCTTCTGATCCACCCAGGTATTGGTGATCCTGCCATGGTTATCGGTGATCTGCCAATGGTCGCAGGTGCGGCCGTTGACTTCCTCTGTCCCAAGGTTCTTGCACGTATAGCCTTCCTGCTCGGCGCAAGGATTGCTGGGATCGCGGAACGGCTTGATGCTGGGCATCATTCCGGGCCGGCGGGCGCCTGGGCCCTCGCCCATCTTGTGCTCCATATACATGTGTTGGGCAGGCAGCAGGATGTCGGTGACCTGCTCCTTAAAGTTAGTGATGATGATGCTCTGTCCACCGCCTGGCCCACCTGGCCCGCCCTGAACGTCCATGCGCATATGACCCTGCGCGAAGTAAATTTTGCCGTCCATGTCGCGGGCGGGCCGCGCTCCGTGTGCAACACCGCTATAGCTCATGTCGGCGGTAAACGGGGTTAGTTGCGGCGGCTGAGCCACCGCGAAAGATAGAGATAACAGAAGGAACATGCCAAGCGATGACGATAAAGTCATTCCGGAAATCAGCTTCACAAGAGGATCTCCTTAATCTTAGAGAGATACGTCGACAGGGTTGCGCCCAGGCCGGCAACAGTTTACGACGAAACGGACGCAGTCGACGCCAAAAAGTCTGGCGTAACTTTAAGGATGGATCGGAATAGGATATGTCAGAAAGAACCGGGCATGGCTCCGTTCCAATTTGGGAAGCGGAAAAGCCCCTAGCTGACCGCTAAGCGCATGGGCTATATTCCTAAGCAAACCTGAATCGGCGGAAGCAGGCCAGCAGCGAAGGAGAACCAGAATGGGCACCACGGGAATGTGGATGCGAAAGGTCGATACGGCGCCGGCCGGGGAGCCGTTGTTGCTGGTGGTGGTAGATGGAGCCGACCGCCGCACCCTGAATTTCGATCATTTCCCTTATACCGTAGGCCGTCGCACCGACCGTGACCTGGTACTGGCGGACCCTCGTGTATCCCGCGAGCATGCCCAATTTGTCCGCGAACCGGATGGCGTGTATCTGGTCGACGAGAGCAGCCGTCACGGTACTTTTGTGAACGGCGAAAGAGTCAACCGCCGCAAGCTGGTGAAGAACGACCGGGTTGAGTTTGGCGTGCAAGGCGCCGCTTATGCAGTGTTCAGTCCAGACCGTTCCGTTTCCAGCGCCGCGCAACAGTTCCTGAGCCAGTTCTCCACCTGGAAGCCTCCCAGCGGAGCGGGCTCTGACCTGGAGATGCTGAACGTTTTTCTGGAAGCGGCGCGCAAGCTCAACACCAGTGGCGTGCTGGACGACGTTTTGCAAACCTTGCTGGAGGCTTCGCTCCGGTTGACGCATGCCGAGCGCGGCTTCGTGTTTCTCCGCCAGCCCAGCGGCGACCTCCGACTGGCAGCGGGACGGGCAAAGAATGGCGACAAGATTGACGACGACAGTACGATTTCGCGCTCTGTATTGCGGGATGCCGCCAGGAGCGCGAACGAGTTTCTGGTGACTGACACCGACGCCACCGGCATGCTGGCGGGCCGCGAAAGTGTGATCGCTCACAACCTGCATAGCGTGATCTGTATTCCGCTCCGCAAAACCGTGATCGGCGAGCGACCAAAAGAGGATACCAAGCAGGAAGGCGAGGACGTCCAGGGCGTCCTGTATCTCGATGCACATTTCATTTCGGGCAAGCTTTCTTCGGTGAGCCACGACATCCTGCGCACCATCGCCAGCGGCGCCGCGACGCTGGTGGAGAACGCAGCCCTGGTGCAGGCGGAGGATGCGGCCAAGCGGTATCGGCAGGAGTTGGCTATTGCCGCAGAGATTCAGCAACGGTTGATGACGGTGACCGTGCCCGAGGTACCGTATGCCAAGGTGAACGCGGTCAGCTATGCCTGCAAGGACATCGGGGGCGACTTCTTCGATTTGGTCTACACCGAGAAGGGATTGTCGCTGATCGTGGCCGACGTCTCCGGCAAGGGCGTGTCCGCAGCGGTGGTGGCCTCAACCCTGCAAGGAATGTTGTACTCCCAGTTGGCCCGCGACTCGCCGTTGCCCGAGATGATCGCGGCTGTCAATCGCTTCTTGTGCGAGAAAGTTGGAGGACAGAAATACGCTACGTTGGTGATTGCCCGGCTCGCCTATAACGGTGAGTTGGAGTTGATCAACTGCGGGCACGTTCCGCCGATCATCATTTCGGGCAAGGCGGTTAAGACTGTCGATGAAGGGAATCTCCCGGTGGGGCTGATCTCTGTGGCGGATTTCCACGCTTCGCGTGTTCAACTCAGTTCCGGCGACCGACTGCTGTTAGTCACCGACGGAGTGACCGAGGCGGAAAACGCGGACGGCGAGTTTTTCGGCACCGAGCGGCTGGAGTCCTGCGGCGCCGAAGGATTCGCGGCCATCGAACGTGCGGTGACCGAGTTCCGCGGCAGCACGCCGCTGAGCGATGACTGCACCATTACTGAGATGATCTACCGCGGCTGAGAGGCCGCTGTCGTTTCGCGCCTCGAACGGCCAACCTTCATTCTCGAAAAGCATCTCACTTTAGTGGTATTCTGAAATACGCCAGCTCCAGATGAAATGCTTTGTCAACGGGAGCTTTTGTGTTGTAATGCTGGAAGTTCGTTGCGTCCGGCGATTTTGTACTTGATCTGAAACGGTTTCGCCACTTTTACAAGTGCAACCTTCTAGTCCAAACACAAAACCCGCCTTCGTCGTTAACCGGGCTTCCGGCTGGGTCATAGCGCTTTTGTCCGTGGGATTGCTCGCGAGCGTTCCTGGCTGGGCGGTGACCAAGGCAGCGCGTTCTCGTCGCAGCCGCAATGCCGCTATTTTGCATGCTCCCCGGCATATGCGATTCGTTCGCTGGAACCCCATGTTCCCGGGATCGCACGAACTGCTGGTGCAGCAAAACGTCGAGCTTGACAAGCTTCAGCTGCCACGCATCGCCGACGATGATGAGCTGATGCGCTACGAGGCGTCGCGCGATCTGGTTCCGGTCAGCGAAACTGATGCATTGAAGATTGAGGAAGTGCTGCCCGACAATCGGCGCTACTGCCGGCCCTGGACCAGGGATTTTCTACAGGACTTCAGCTCCGCCTTTTATTCCGAGTTTCATTCCCCTATACAGGTAAATTCGCTGGTACGAACCGCGCAGCAGCAACGTAAATTGCGCCGCCATAATCGCTTCGCTGCTCCCGAATCGGGCGACACCGCTTCCACTCACTTGACCGGCGTGACCGTCGACCTTTCACGACGGGGCTTGACCCAGGCGCAATACGAATGGATGCGCAGCTATTTGCTTCCACTCAAGGAGGCAGGCATGGTCGATCCTATCGAGGAACGGCAGCCGGTTCTGCATGTGGTGGTATTCGAGAAATATTCAGACCGGCTGATGGACACCCAAGGCCAAGGATGGTCCGAGGCCAGCGAGCCAACCGACAGCAGCCTATTTGTCTCCCCTGGCGAGCGTTAGAGCCTAGACGTGTTGTCCCCGCAGAGCATCCCCTATAGATATCCTTCGGTTCTCGATGCCGGGTCGAGTGGGATCCGTCCGGACTCGGCCTCGAAAGCGCGACCGACGTTGCGGGGCCGGCCAGCGTTCCTTTCGCCCTACGGATTGCCCGGTGAACGGGCGGCATCCTGACACCCTTTGGCGTCGGCCACCACCTTGGCAAACCCGGGGTTGCCGCGAATCTTCGCCAGGAGCGGATCGTGAAGCAGATTGGAATAAGAGCAGTAGTTCTGCCCGACGGCGCTTTCGAGGAGATGCAGCGCAGCCTGATCTTTGCCGCAGTAGGCCAGGATGGCTCCCTCGTAGTACCACATTTCGGGATCCGGATCGGACGGTAACGTGGTTTCGGCCTCGTGCGCGATTCGGTTCAACATTGGAGCGGCGGGCGGCTTTTCCAGACAGGCTTGCAGAAGCGCTCGCTGATAGCGCGGCGCGGTCGGCATGTGGAGCACGGCTTCGCTTGCTTCGCCAACCTGTCCTTCCCGCAGGAGAATCGAGGGCAGAACATAGGCGGCCCATTCCGATCCGGCATCGAGGCGGAGGAAGTCCATCGCGCGCTGGGTCTTGCCCAGTTCCATGAAGGTCCAGGCGCACGAGCGGAAGGTATAGTTGCCGGGATCTAGCGCTAGCGCGGCTTCGCATTCATGGGCCGACTCCTCCAGCATTCCGGCGTAGCGATCAACGTAACTCATCACGAAGTGCGCCTGGCCACTGTCAGGGTGGCGCCTTAGCAGTTCCTGTGCCGCCGCATAAGCTTTGCCCAACTCTCCCCGCTCGACGCGATTGGTAATCATCTGCCCGGCGGCGACGATCAGGTTTGGATCGAGTTGCAGCGCCTTTTCATACGCCGTGTTCGAGCGTTCGAACATCGCCTCGCCACCGTCCGAATAGGTGGCGTCGTAGTAGCATCGCAGGCCCAACTGCTCCCATGCGGGAGCGTAGTTCGGGTCTTTCTCCACTACATGCTCCAGCACCGCGATGGCGTCTTTGTTGGGCCCGGGATCGTGGGGCAGGGAAAGACTATGCAGGTAGAGGTCGTAGGCTTCGGGATCCTTGGGCCTGCTGCCGGCCTCCACCACGCCGCTCGCTACACCTAGGGCGGGTTGCAGACCCTGGCGAACCTGGGCCGTGATCATGGACTGCAGGCCAATGAGATCGTCCACTTTCCCCGTCAGGTTCACCTGCCACAGCAAACGATAATTGTCGACCTGGATCGCTTCCAGCGTCACCAGCAAGCGGTCCCCCTCCTTGAAGTAATGGCCGGTAATTACGGTGTTGACGTGCAGTTCCAGGCCCGCGCGCTGGGGGTCTGTATTCTTGCCCATGTATTTTTGCGTGGCTGACGATGGCAGAACATCCAGGCTCGGCGAACGGCTCAGCACATTGACCATTTCGTCGGCGAGGGCGTAGCCCAGAAACTCGACGCTGACGTCGTTGTTCATGTTCTGCAGCGGGAGGACGGCAATCGTGGTTTTCGCCCCCGATGCGCGAGTCTTGGCGCGATGTCTAAAAAACACAGCACCAAGGATCGCCAGAACCGCCACGAGCAGAGTGGTAACGCCCAGCAGGAGGTAGGTCTGCAGCTTGCTTGAGGTTTGAAACGTGTTGGAGGAAATGCGGTAAGGAAGCGGTGGTCGGAGCCGTCCGCTGGTGGTCAGCTTCGGTTCGGTTTCTTTCTTAAGCGACTGCAAATCGCCCTTCATCGCCAGGGCGTCGGGATAGCGGTTGCCCCGATCCTTCTCCATCGACCGGCCGATGATACCTTCCAGCTCACGGGGGAGAGCGGGGTTGAGCTTGAGGGGAGAAATTGGCTTCTTGTTCAGGACAGCGTCCAAGGTTGTGACAACATTGGTCCCGGCGAAGGGCTTTTTGCCGGTACACATCTCGTAAAGCACGACGCCGAGGGAGAACAGGTCGCTGCGACCATCGATCTCTTCGCCTCGCGCCTGTTCGGGAGAAATATAGACGGCGGTTCCAAGGATTACGCCAACCTTGGTCAGCGTATTGTCCTCCGGCGTTTCTTCGGCGTTTCCCGGCTCGCGGGAGAGCTTGGCCAGTCCAAAGTCCAGAATTTTCACCTGTCCGGTGGGCCCGATGAAGATGTTGGCCGGCTTGATATCGCGATGAATGATGCCCTTGGCATGGGAGGCGGCGAGCGCATCCGACGCCTGAATCGCGATATCGAGGATCTCGTCGATCTCCATTGGTTTTCCACGCATCCGCTCCTTCAGGCTCATCCCTTCGAGCTTCTCCATGACGATGAAGGGATGGCCGTCCAGATCTTCGATGTCATGGATGGTGCAAATGCCCGGGTGATTCAACTGGGATGCGGCGCGGGCCTCGCGCACGAAACGCTCCATGCTTTCGTGGTCGCTGACCAGATTGGCAGGGATGAACTTCAGGGCGACGTGACGACCGAGGCGCATGTCTTCAGCCTCATAAATCACGCCCATTCCGCCGACACCGAGCTTCCCCACGATGCGGTAGTGGGAAACCGTCTGCCCGATCATGGAGACTTCTTGGTCGATCATGTCGAGGACTTGGTGCCTCGGCGGTATGTTAGGCCGAGTGGGAAATCCGGTCAACCCATGGCTGCAGCGGTACCCGTAATCAGGATTTCATGATCGGCATCGCACGCGGCAAAACCGTCGACACCCGGGGGAATAGGATTCAGGAGAAATCTTGGTCGTGATGCCGCCGTTAGTGCTCGGACAAACCTAGTCACCCTGACCGCGAGGGCTAGGAGCGGTCTGGCTTGTGCTCTGATTCGTTAGGCGAGGCCTGCGGCTCTTTGCGCTCCGTCGCGAGCACGTTCACCGTTCGAGAAAGACTATCCAGCTCGGACGCGATCGCCTTAACCTGTTTTTGCAGTAATTCCAGTGCGGCGCGACTTTGCTCTAACGCAGATGTAGTCGATCGATCGAAGCTGACGGACGGACCTATGAACCAGTTCAGAAAACGACGTGAGTAGTCAGATACGTTGTTGAGGATCCGGCCCGTTATTCCCTTGCGTTGGGGGCCGGCCTCAAAGTATCTGACGATGGTCTGGCACTCTTCGATACTTGCTCTTAGCCGCGACAGCGAATGTCCCTGGCTCAGGATCGAGGAGGTTTCGCTTTCACCGTCGCCTTTTTTCATCGCGTGAATCCTGGCCAGGATGGCGGCAGCATACGTGATTCGCGCCGCCCTCGAGCTCTTATCCGATATATCCTGCGCATCTGTAGCTTCCAGTACCGAAGCTATCACATTGGAGATCGCTGTTCGATCATCGCTTCCCGCTTGGCCGCCGTCCCCGGCAGGCCCAACTACATGGACGTTGGCAAGGCCAAGGGATGTAAGCGTCTGGCAGTCTCGTTCCGAAACGCACACCACCGCATCCGCAGCACGGGCGAGCGCGATCTCCTTGTTCATCGAATCGTTCAAAATCTCATCTCGCAAGCCGGCGATTAGATTCGTCCTCGCCTGGACTCGATCCCCGTAATTCTCCGCGGGATCGTAGATGATCTTGAAGCTGGGCTCGACCTTCCGGGCAGCGATCTCTTGCAAGAGCGAGTCCATGTTCCGAGGCCGGCTGACCCACACAATGTCGGCACCTTCCAGATAGCATTCAAACAAACGATCGGGATCGCTCTGGCCATCGAACAGTTCCACGTCACGCACGATATCCGAATAGTCAACCTGTACCGGATGAAACAGGCTGACACAGGTTATGCGATGGCCGTGAAGGGCCAAGTGCCGCAGAATGTCGTTGCCACGCGAGCCGCCTGCTGAGGTACGATGAGGTACCCCATCATCGATGTAGACGACCTTGATAGCTTGAGACAACGCAGCAAATCTGGCGCGATGGATGTTCTCCCGCAGGCGCGGCAGATGCCTCACCAAAACGTCGCGCCACTTGGCGATGAATTTCTGCTTGTGGCGTTCGATCAGGGGCTTAGCCGAGTCGCTGTCATTCGATGAGGCAGATTCGTAATGCCGGACAACCGCTTGCGGTTCATAAACAACTTGCAATCCTTCGGACCACACCATGGTGCAGTAGTCCGTGTCTTCGTAGTATGCCGGATGAAAATCAGGGCTAAATCCGCCGAGTCTGCTAAACAGAGCTGTCGGCGTTACTAAGAATGCCGCTGAGCAGTAGTCTACCGGTCGTCTGAATTCATATTGAGGCAACTTCGGATCGTCGTCGCGCCCATAACCATCGGCAGACCCGTCGGACCACAGTATGCTGCCGGCTTCTTGCAGTCTTCCATCTGCAAACAGGAGCTTTCCGCCGACCGCTCCTATATTCGAATTGTTGGCGAAATTGTCGAGAGCAGCCTGGAGGCTGCCTGGTTCCAGTAAGGCATCATTATTGAGAAAGCAAAGATACTGCCCCATGGACTCGCGGGCGCCCTGTGCGCAGGCTTCGCCAAAACCAAGGTTAGCTCGGTTGCGAATGACCCGCACTCCATCCAGTCGATCCAGAAGCTGGATAGTGTCGTCGGAAGATGCATTGTCCACAGCTATGACTTCATAGCTACTTCCGGCGTTTCCCAGTATGGACTCCAGGCAAAGTAGCGATAGATGAGCATTGTTATAGAGTACAAGGATGATAGAAGTCGTCGCCTTGTCGGATAGGCCGGGAAATGTGAGTCGGCGGTCAGATGTCAGAAGCTGACGCAGGCGCGCGCGGCCGTGCTCGTCCCAGGCTTCTCTCCCTGACGGCACAGGAGGATGGGTGCGCTCTAGAGCGAGGCCCATCCGAAGCTGCTTCAGTTGAAGGCGTAGTTCTGCTTCGCACTTCTCCGACTCGATCAAGCGGCGCTCTAGCGACTCGATTACGGTGAGCCGCTCCTCCGCGTGCTGCTGCTGTTCAGCCAATCGGACGTCGACTTTAACCAGAATGTCGTGTGTGTCCCCGATAGAAGATGCAGTTATGGGAACGCCCTGAACTAACGATTGAAAGTCGGCCTCCATTTGCACCCAGGCTTCCACTTCGGCTTCGGTGATACCAATGCCGGCGCGGACGCAAAGTTCGCTAAGGACCTGCCATAGCGACGGGGCATGGTCTTGATTTATGACGCCCACATGAAGACTATGCAGGAGGCCCCTCGTGGCAATCCATCCTGCCGGGACCGGAGCGCTGGTTCCCCATTCAGTGTCGCCAAGCCGAAGATGATTCTCCGAGCGAACCAGGTGGAAAGGGGTGGAATCAATGTAGCTCCCATCGACGGTAAGCGCTGACAACTGTCTTTTCCCGGCGGCCGAAGAGGCCCGGCTATCATCAGGCTCAGCGCAATTTAGAAGGAAACGGAACCAGGGCTCCAGCGCATCTACGATTGCTCCCAGGCCGCCCCTGCGCGACTGTGCCGCCAACAACTCCCATGCCAGTGGGCGTCCAGGAAGATACATGCTGGAACCGGCAACGATAGTGAGGATTTGGCCGGAGCCCAGAGGACGCGTGCGGAGGGCAGATTGCGAAAGTGGTTCCGTGGTAACGGCAATCCCCTGAGCCGTGCTGGTAAACCTCGTCAGGCTAGCGAATGCAGGAATCCGGTCTGACGAAAATCGTATTGCCAGGAAGGGCGAGGCGGCCGGCGCCTCTGACGAATGGCGTTCGGCTACCACCAGAAACGAGTTGCTCAGATGCTGGAGCAGTCCGTTCTTCACCAGTTGAGCTGCTACCAGAGCGTCATCAAAACTCCTGTATCGCCATCCTGAGTAGTCACGAGCATGGCACTCAGCCAGCAGATCCTCCACCGCGAAGTGCGGAGTTGCCAAACCTGCCTCAGACAAAATGACAGATGGCAGCTTGTAGTCTGGAAATGGAAGATAAAACCGGATATTAGTAAAACTCTTTTGCTCAAGGAGGTCGGTTAGTTCGTGACGTCCGAATGTAATAGGCTGTCCAGCCTGATATAAGCCCTTCGACGCCGAAGTACCTGAGACCTATGTGATCTTCCGCGCAGCCATTGAGATATTTCAAGCCGAGCTTATTCTCGATCGCAACCACCAGCCGGCCTCCGCGAGCCATATGACTGCTTGCGCGGGAGAGGTAGTCGCCAATCGGATCGTCGGACTTGGAGTAGACAGGCGCGTATTCCAGAACGCCCACCAGCAATATCCAATCGAACTCCATGGCAACGTCGAAGTCGGCAAGGTTATCGGCGTAGACCGCAACATTGGGCAAGCCGGCACATCGCTCCGCTGTAATCTGCGCTCGAAGAAGGCTGCCCTCCAAGGCGACGACATTCGCGCCAATTTCGCCGAGGTATCTGGTCAGTGCGCCGCACCCGCAGCCGATCTCGAGGACGCGATCGCCCGGCTTGATGTTCAAGGGCCGTAGAAGGCAATGCCGCATCCTGCTCAGGTGGTATTCAGAAGGCCAGTCGGTGATGTGCTGCGCCAGTTCGGAGGACAAGACACTGCGATCAGACGCAGAAGCTATGATTCGCTGCAGGCGATGCTCCACCTCCGGACCATCGCTGTAATCGAAATCTCCCGCCGCCGCTCTGCGGAAAAGATTGCTTTTCTCATCCCAAACATAACTCATTCGAAAGATCTCTTCCGCGATTGACCGTTAGAACGTCTCGAAAGTGCTTGCCTCGCTCGACGAATACGGATTCGGATACAGTGCAAGCAGAGGCCCTATCGCCAAGTATTATCGAAGAGCGCAAAATTATTGGCAAGCATCTGCCCAATGAAGCGGTGTCCGGCGACGGACGCCTCTATAGCCCACGACTTGGTTTGGACTCGCTCTCCGAGTATCCATAGAATGGCGCACCGCCGGGGCGCCGCCGCACCCGGCAAAATCTGGGACGAGCAGAACTGTTCGCTCTATTGGCGAAAGCTGGAACGGGCACATCCGCAAATCGGTGAACTGGGCATCAGAACCGCGCAAAGGCACGGAACGGCTGCCTCTGGTATCTCGCGGTTGCGTGCTACACTTTATTGGTTCGCATGAACTGAAGCAATGCCATCGCGAGTCAAAACCGCCTATTGTCTGCAACCGCGACCCTACCCGAGCCTGCTCTCAGTTGTGGTGCCGATGTATAACGAAGACTCCGCAGTCGTACATCTCCGGTCGGCGATCGAGCAATTTGCAACTGAAGTGCGGGGCGATCTTGAAGTCTTGTTGGTTAATGACGGCAGCACCGACGACACACTGGCTGAAATCGTTTCGTGGTCCCGTCAAGACTATCGCATCAAAATAATCAACCTCTCACGGAATTTTGGCCATCAAGTGGCGTCGACCGCGGGCTTGGACCATGCATCAGGGGACGCAGTGGTTCTCTTGGATGCCGACCTGCAGGATCCAATCTCCGTAATCCACCAGATGATCCAGTATTATTGCGAAGGTTACGATGTCGTATATGGCGAGCGGGTAGTGAGAGTGGGCGAGACTATGTTTAAGCGTCTCACCGCGTGGTTTTTCTATCGGCTAATGCGGAGAATCGTATATAAGGACTTACCGGTCGACGCCGGCGATTTTCGCCTGATTTCACATAAGTGCCTCAGCGGCTTGCAGCAACTGCGTGAGACGCATCGCTTCCTTAGAGGCATGGTTGCGTGGGTCGGATATCCACAAAAGGCTGTGCAATATGAACGTGCTCCGCGGGTCGCCGGCGAGACGAAGTATCCCCTGAGGAAAATGCTTTCATTTGCCTGGACCGCCGCCACCTCTTTTTCCGCTTTGCCGTTGCGATTCAGCGTATTGCTTGGATTGATAGCGACGGCCATTGGCTTCGAGGAAGCCGTACGGGCTACCCTGGCCCACATTTTCCGATGGTATGCGGTTCCGGGATGGTCCTCTCTGATTGTCCTGGTAAGTTTGCTCAGCGGAGCGACTCTTATAAGCATAGGAATTGTTGGAGAATATGTCGGCAAAATCTACGAGCAGACTAAAGGGCGACCTCTTTACCTCGTCTCGACTACCTTTAACTTTGATCAAGCCAGGACGCCAGAGGTGAATATATCTGCTGAGACCGAAACGCGTGGTCTCCAGCAGACCGTCGCCGAGAAGGCCAGATCGCATCCGGGTTAGTGAGCCCAGGCGATCGCAGTTCCCCATATCGGCACGGATCGCCCTTGAGCATGCGGCACCACTATTTTCACCCTCAGAGTCAGCAGTCTATAGACCGCGTGTTCCCAGTTCTGGCTAGAGTGTTTTCACGGTTATTGTAGACCATATCCGCAATGAGAGAACCAGGCTAAGGCGTTCTCGGCGGTAACGGCTGCCAGGGCTTCTGTAATTGCGCTTTCCAGAGCTTCTACGGTTCGGGCCTTGGCCGAGCGCAGCAACTGCTTGATCTTCGACCAAGCCTGCTCAATCGGGTTGAAGTCCGGCGAATAGGGCGGCAAGTAAATCAGGCGGGCTCCCGTGGCTGCGATGAGTTGCTGCACACCCGGTACTTTATGCGCGGATAGATTGTCCATAATGACCACCTGTCCGGGCTGGAGCTGAGGACACAACACCTGTTCCAGATAGGCCAGGAAGACATCTCCATCGGTCGGCGATTCGATGGTCATGGGCGCCCGCAAACCTTGGGTGGTCAGCGCCGCCAGCATGGTCAACGTAGACCAGTGGCTGTTGGGCGTCCCTTCCGGCACTCGGTCTCCACGCGGAGCCCGGCCATAGTTCCGCGTCATCTGCGTGCTGGCGCCGCTCTCATCTAGAGCGTTTTCACGGTTATTGTAGACCATATCCGCAATGAGAGAACCAGGCTAAGGCGTTCTCGGCGGTAACGGCTGCCAGGGCTTCTGTAATTGCGCTTTCCAGAGCTTCTACGGTTCGGGCCTTGGCCGAGCGCAGCAACTGCTTGATCTTCGACCAAGCCTGCTCAATCGGGTTGAAGTCGGGGGAATAGGGCGGCAAGTAAAGCAGGCGGGCTCCGGTGGCTGCGATGAGTTGCTGCACCCCAGTTACTTTATGCGCGGATAGATTGTCCATAATGACCACCTGTCCGGGTTGGAGCTGAGGACACAACACCTGTTCCAGATAGGCCAGGAAGACATCTCCATCGGTCGGCGATTCGATGGTCATGGGCGCCCGCAAACCTTGGGTGGTCAGCGCCGCCAGCATGGTCAACGTAGACCAGTGGCTGTTGGGCGTCCCTTCCGGCACTCGGTCTCCACGCGGAGCCCGGCCATAGTTCCGCGTCATCTGCGTGCTGGCTCCGCTCTCGTCTAGAAACACCAACTGCTCCGGGTCGATCTGGGTTATGGCTTTCCACCACGCTTGCCGGCGCTGCTGCGCTTCCGGCGTTTCTTGTTCCTGGGCGTGGAGTGACTTTTTTTAAGCCGCAGTCCCATCTGCCGTAAGGCCAGCCACAGCCGCCCGATGCTCAAGCTCACGCCCTTGACCTCTTGCAGTTGCTCCTGCAACTCCCTCAACGTCAGATCCGGCTGCTTGCGGATTTGCTCCCGTATCCACGTCCTGCACCGTCACCGTCACCCGGCTCACCGGGCCACGTCGCCACGGTGGCCGCTCCATCTGCCCCGTGCGCGTGCGGGTGGCGGAGATCTTCTTGGCCCAGCCTTCACTTACCCCAAATTGTTCCGCCAACTCCCCCAGTGTCCCTTTGCCCTGCTCATAGGCCTGCAAAAACTTTCGCCGCAAATCATTCGCGTAGGGTCGTGCCATCGGGTGGAGCGGAGAATCGCCACCAACAGTCTACACTATCCATGAAAATGCTATAGAAACACCAACTGCTCAGGGTCGATCTGGGTTATGGCTTTCCACCACGCTTGCCGTCGCTGCTGCGCTTCCGGCGTTTCTTGTTCCTGAGCGTAGAGTGACTTTTTTTAAGCCGCAGTCCCATCTGGCGTAAGGCCAGCCACAGCCGCCCGATGCTCAAGCCCACGCCCTTGACCTCGTGCAGTTGCTCCTGCAACTCCCTCAAGGTCAGATCCGGCTGCTTACGGATTTGCTCCCGTATCCAGTCCTGCAACCCCACCGTCACCCGACTCACCGGGCCACGTCGCCACGGGGGCCGCTCGATCTGCCCCGTGCGCGTGCGGGTGGCAGAGATCTTCTTGGCCCAGCCTTCGCTCACCCCAAATTGTTCCGCCAACTCCCCCAGTGTCCCTTTGCCCTGCTCATAAGCCTGCAAAAACTTTCGTCGCAAATCATTCGCGTATGGTCGTGCCATTCTGGTGGAGCAGAGAGTCGCCACCACCAGTCTACACTATCCATGAAAATGCTCTAGAGTGAGTCGGAAGGGAAGATTAAAGGGCCGCACCCGTCCCGCGCCGGCTCAAGACCGTGAGGTCCTCATTTCAACGTACACACTCGAGAATAAGGTGGGTATATGGAATTCGCAGCACGTCTGTTCGGACATGCGAGAGGACGTTCGGGAACCAGCTATGAGCCAATTCGAGATACTGTACCTCGGTGCGCACGAACCGCCCGCGGTCCCGAGACAGCAGGTACCGCTCAGCAGAAGACTGATTCGCTGTATAACACCCGTCATTAGTAACCAGGCGTCCTCCGGGCTTTAAAGCGGTGTGGCCAAGGCGGAAGAGATCTCGTGCCTCATCATCGTCGAGATGGTGCACCAAACCTAGCGCTAACACGATATCGAACGCTCCGAGTTGCTCTACGTTATGGTGGCTAACCCGTTCACACACGAATTTGCCGCGATGCCCATAACGTTGGCGGGCTGCCGCAATGTAGGAGTCGTTCACATCAACCCCAAGATAGGCGCACTCTGGCAAGAAGGGCAACATATTGCCAGGACCGCAGCCGATGTCAAGAATGCGGCTGGTTGGTTCCGGGCGGATGTAATCGTTCACCAGTACTCGGCTGCGGTAGTTCGCGCCAACCAGGCTGTGGTACAGCTCATAAAAGAAGGGCCGGTCAAGAATAGGTCGGACAAGTTCAATCATATGCGCTGTGAGGAACCCGCATCGGTCTTTCGGGCAAATATCGCGTACTGGCCGCCGAGTGGCAACTTGCCAAGCCAGCGCTCAACCGCGTCTCCGGTTCGGCGATAAATTGCTTCGGGAAAGTAGAGAAAATAGCGCCAGACATCGAGCCCGAAACCGGCCTGCTGCAGCAGTTCCTTTGTTTCTCGACGCGGCAAGAGGATGGCGTCCGAATCGACGGGCGTTCGGCTCACGATCAGGCGTGTCGCAGGATTGTAGGGGTTGTGTTCGATGATGGCAAACACGCCCTCTGGCTTGAGCACTCGGGCTACTTCCCGTGTCAGTGCGGCCCTCGCCGCGGCCGGAACATGATGGTATACGCACACGGCGGTTACGAAGTCGAACTCGGCGTCAGCAAAGGGAATCTCACCAGAATCATGCTGCACGCGAGTTTCGATGCCTTCAGCATCATTGAGCATTTTTGCTGAAGGATCGCATCCCGCTACCCGACCAAAGTCGTTCCGGAGCAATGAAAGGAGTTCACCCTTGCCGCACCCAAGATCGAGATAGGACAAAGGGCGCATAGCGACGGAGCGCTGCGCAAAATACGCGCGGATAAGGTCACGTTTGCGATAGTGAAAGAAGGCCGAGGTCTCGCCGCCGAAGCGATCGCGAATGGGATCCCGCAGCAACTCCTGGTAGGAGGCCGAGTACTGGTCGAATTCGGGATGGCTCATAGATATTCCTGGAACCGGGTCGTGAACTCTTCCATCGCGGGTTGCACGTAGGCGCGGCACTTTTTCTCGCGAGAAATCGGGACGTTAAATGGAGAGGTCAGATACAACTTTGTCTGCAAGCTTTTCGACAGAGCTCAGGGCAGTGCCGATGTTCGGTAGTTTAGCATCTTCACGGTGTAAGTTGGGTGCTTCCTGCAGTCAACCCGTAGTGGTCAGATTCCTGCGGTTGGACAGCCAATGGATTTGTGCTTCGCGAACACGCTAATTCCCAGTGGAAAACACACCTTTGGCAATTGCCTTCAATTACACCGTCTTGGCATGACCAAGCTCTTCCTGTTCGCAAGTGCGTTAATGACAGCACGAATGCCGGCCTCCCGCCCGACCGTGACTGCCACGCATGGCGCTGTCTAGTGTTCCAGCACAACCTGCGTGCCGGTGGAGTCAGCGCTGATAACCACCGCTTTCGTCGGCGAAATCACGTAGCCCACTGCACTTCCGCCGCCAATTCCATTCACCGTGAAACGGCCGGTGGAATCGACAGCATAAGTGCCCTGGAACGACTGGGTCTGGTTGTTCTCCGTCGTAATTGTGACGGTCAACTTGCCATTACCGTCGGCGGCGGTCTGCACCAGGCTGCCACCGCTTGCCAAGACCGGCGGATCATTGGCGCCAACGTAGTTTCCGGACACCGAGGAATCGCCGAACGGCGAGCCCGACTGGGGCTCGAAGGTTCCCTCGAAGACCGTGGTGTCGGTGCCCACCGCAAATCCCTGGTTGGTGTTCACCATGTAGAACACCGGCGGAGCGAATGCTGTGAAGGTTGGGAAGGTCACGCGGCCGTTGCTAGCGACGCTGTAATTCGCCACACCCGTCCCTTGTGACAAGCTTCCGTCCTGGTTCTCGTCGAAGCTTAAAGTGGCATTGCCTGTGCCGCTCGCCGCAAACAGTCCTGCGATGGTATCGATGGTCTGCGACGTGCCCTGGGTAACGCCGGTCAGTTGCAGGACACTGATTCCGCTGAGACTGCCGTTGGCGAAGGTTCCGACCTGGGCAAGTGCCGAGCCACTGTTCAAGGGCGTCGTCGATGTGAGCGCATCGATATCCAGCAGCACAAGTTGACCTTTTGTCACGACATAGTAGACGAAGTTAAAGGGATTCCCACAAACGCTGATCGACATGGTGCCTCGGCCCGTCGTCGTGTTAACCGAACCTAGCGCGCCGGTCACCGCTCCGTTGGTGCAGAGGAGCTCCCCGCTGTCATTGACATCTGCGGCGCCTTGGGTAATCTGTCCCGAGCTATTGAACTGTAACTGGCCTGCTGCTCCGAACCGGTTATTGCCGATATCGATCCCGGACAGGCCGAACGCGAACGGCCCGCTGATGCTCGCCAGCGAGAAATTCGCCGGATTTTGCTTGTTGATAATGCCCGCGCCCGAGCCACCGCTGAGGTCCGCGCGCAGAAACTGAATGATCCTGATATCCCCGGTGGTTGACACGGCGATGGCGAAGTCGGCGCTGTCGTTTCCCATGGTGAGGGACAACGCGCCCACCCCGTTGGCGTTGATCGAGTAGCTCCCGGTTAGCGGCAAGCCGGTTTGCAAGCTGCTCTGAGAATTGATGTCGATCACCCCACTGGCGATATTGCCCTTGCCATCGGCGACAAAGCTTCCCACCACGAAAGACGGCTGACCGCTGCCATCGAAAAGGTTAATCGAGAAGGCATAGTTACCGCTGATCTGTCCGTTGCCTGCGCCGGAGTTCACGATAATGTAGAACTGCCCGAACGCCAGAGCGCCAGCGTTACCATTGTCCTTAACCTGCACGAAGAAGGTGTAGGTGCCGGGAGTGGTTGGGCTGCCGGTGATCGTACCGTCGAATTCAGCGTCAGACCCGGCGGAAACATTCCACTTCCCGTTGCGACCGACCAGACGAATGGTCCCGTGCCTCCCTGCGACAGCAGGGCTGGAGCGCTGTAGGCAGCGCCTACTGAGCCGACCGGCAGTTGTTGGGTCTTCATCGAGAACGTCTGGTTAGAGTTGATGGCGATGGTCAGGTTGGCAGTCGCGGTGTTCTGCTGCGTGTCCTGCACCTGCGCCGTGAAATTGAACGCTCCCGCGGCTGTAGGTGTGCCGGAGATCAAGCCGTTCGTTTGGTTTAGTTGCAACCCCGGCGGCAGGCTACCCTGCGTGATCCTCCACGTGTAAGGCGGAGTCCCACCCGTCGCGAAGATGTAGCCGTAATAGCCATTGCTTACCACTCCAATGGGCAGGCTAGGGAAGATCGACAAAGCGCCCGTCGTGGTCGGCGCAAAGTAGCTGGAGATATCCAGCAGTAAATTGGTAGTGCCATTCGCATAGGCATCGATCGAGCCATCCTGCGAGGGCACAACGGCCATGTTGTTGGTGATGGCCCCATCAAATGCGTTCAGCGTCGAGACCACCGGCTGTGTCAAGCCATCGGGCCACAACGTCAGATAGCCGAGCGGGCCCTGGGGCACCACGGTCGCGTTGAAAACGAAGGCCCCGGCGTTGAAGGGTATGCCGCAGGGACCGGCGATGACATTGAGCGGAGGAACCAGAAGCCCGTTGAAGGCGCCGTTGCCTTTGCGAGTGTCCAGTACCCGGCACGGCGCCGCGGTATACAGGGACTCTCCGTTTGTGCCGGGAGGAGCAAAATAGCCGTTGATGTCGATTAGAAGGGCAGTGGCGTCAGTGACAAAGACCTTGATATCGCCAACGGCGTAGTCGCTGCCACTGGTTTGGGCAGCGGGCACGATGGCCGCGTTGGCCACGATGGTTCCGGTGGTGTCGTTCAGGGTTGAAACCGTGGGCTGTGCCTGGTCGGCGGGCCACGCCGTCAGATAGCCCAGAGTTTTGGTCGGCACCACGGTGAAGTTGACGGAATAAGCCTGCGCCGTCGATGGAATCGGGCATTTCGTGCTCGACAGCAACGGGAAGTCGCGGGTCTGGTTGGCGGTCATGTTAGGACCACCAAGAGGACCGGTCACGCCACGGGTGTCAACTACGCGACACGGGGGCAACGGGTAAAACTGGAGTCCCGAGGCGGGCACGAAATAGCCGTTAACGTCCACCACGACATCGGTGGAAGCGGTCGTGGCCATGTTTACGAAAACGGTGATGTCGCCGCTGGCGCCGGCGGGCAAGATGGCGGCATCGGCCTTGACCCGGCCATCTACCGAGTTCAAAGTCGAGACGAGAGGCTGCGACAATCCGGTGGGCCATACGGTGAGATAGCCCAAGGCCCCGTGCGGGATCACCGTAACGTTGGTCGAGTAGGCGGCTGCCGTCGAAGGTATACCGCAGGTACCTGAGATGGGGAAGTTTTGCGACGTGTTCCCAAAAATCGGCCCATTGCCGCCGTGTTGCCGCCGGGTGTCCACCGCCCGGCAGGGGGGTATAGCAACGAAGCGCAGGGGATTGGAACTGGCACCTGCGATTACGGAGACCTTGTTGTCCTGACTGTTGGCAACATAGACTCGATTGGTCACGGAGTTGGCCGCGATAGCGCCAGGACCGTTGCCTACCGGGATTTGGGCCGTGCCGTTGGAGGTTCCATCGACCATCGTTACTTGCGGCGCCCCATTGTTGGTCGCGTAGATCTTATTGGTGACTGCGTCCACCGCAATCGAAGAAATTCCCGCTGGAGTGACGATCTTCGTCGTGTGGTTTGTTGCCCCGTCAATCACCGTCATGTCAGGGCTGCCGTCTTCGCCCACGTAGATTTGGTTGGTGACCTGATTTACCGCAACCGGGACCGGCTGCCTCCAGCAACCCCCACATTGACAATATGGTTCGTCGCCCCGTCGATTACGGTCACATTGTTGCTCAAGCTATTCGTCACATAGATCTTGTTGGTTACCGTGTTAATCGCAAGCGCCGATGAACCGGAACCGTTGATGTTGATGGACGTCGGTACATTCGTCGCTCCGTCAATCACTGTCACCGTGCCGTCCAGATTATTTGCGGTATAGATCTTGTTGGTTACAGGGTTTGCGGCAATAGCGATTGGAGAATTTCCCACCTGGACAGTTAAGGTGCTATTCGTAGCCCCGTCGATGACCGTCACGGTGTTACTGGTTTCGTTAGCGACATAAATCTTGTTGGTCACCGAGTTCACGGCCACGGCATCGGGGACGGTTCCCGTGTTCACCGGCGTGGTGTTGTTGGTTGCCCCATCGATAACCGTGACATTGTTGCTTTGAAAATTGGCGACGTAGATCTTGTTTGTGGCCGGATTTACCGCGATTGCAAAAGGGTCAGTTCCAACTGCGACTGTGGCCGTCGGGCTGTTGGTGATCCCGTCAATCACCGTTACGGTGTTGCCATTTGAGTTGGCGACATAGATCTTGTTGGTCGTCTGATTGACGGCAACTGCTTGAGGGTTCGCGCCCACGGGCACATGGCAATCACCGTTTGCGAATGAGCCAACGAGGCTGATAAAGCTAAAAAGAGTGCGGCAACGAATGGGAGGAGACGGCGCATAGCTAACATGGGCTTCTTCCTGTCACAACTGTATTTCAAATGATCTGAACGGGCGCGCCAAGAGCACCGTAGTGACCCCCGTTTTCAGCCCAATTTTTGCACCACCACCACCGATGAGCGTCCAGCGCAGAGCAGGGCTGCACTTAGGTGGTATCACTTCGATGACCGTCCAATTCGTGTCGGCGACCGACCGAGGCATGAGCAGAAGACAATTCGGTCAAGTTATTGTCCCCTTGGTCAGAGACGGCGCGCAGTCTCCGCACACTGTGAGGCCCCTCTCTCCTCAACCTAGAATCAATAACTTAGACAAAAAATCCCGCCAAAATATTCATTCCAAATATACTTACAGGCAAAATATTCATAATAAATAACTTAGCCTTCATTCTTGCCCTCTGACTCTGACTTTTGGGATCGAGAACTCGCCATGAGACCGTCCTATCCACCGCCTCCCGCCTCCTGCCATACATAGCCCTCTTCTTCGTGTCCGGGTGCGAGGTGGCAACGACACACCAACGCTCAACTTAACAGTGTCAAAGCCAGGCATGGCAGATGCAAGTGAAATCCACAGTGACAAAGTTACGAAAGTGCTGATGCAAACCTCAAGAGACTGATTACTAAAAGATAAATCATCGGTCACTATCGTCACTTCAATCGGTGACCTGGCACACTGCCGAAAATGGGGTTTCAGAGGCATGCTTTTGGTTCCCGGCTTATCCGATGCAGACCACCTCCCGCGCCGCGCTGTTACTGCTGGCCTGTACTTGCGCACTACTGTGCTTTGTCCGGCCGACCGCCGCAGTGGCACAAACTGTGGTGGTGGGGAAACAACCGCTGGCCCTCGTCGTCAACACTGTCAGTAACAAGGTGTACGTCGCAAACTCCGGCTCCAATAACGTGACGGTGATTGATGGAGCGAGCAATCTCACGGCTTCCGTGCCGACTGGCGTATCTCCATCGGCGGTGGCGGTGAATGAAGTGACAAACAAGATTTATGTTGCGAATGCAGGGAGCAACACGGTCACCATCATCGACGGAGCGACCAAGGCGACGAACACGGTGCCGGTGGGAAGCTATCCTGATGAGCGCTGCGGCTCAACCCAGTCACCAACGAGATTTATGTCGCCAATCTTTACGGGTCAAGCGTGACCGTGATCCATGGTGCAACCGGTTTGACCGACACCGTCAAGGTGGGCAGCTATCCGTGTGCTGTGGCGGTCAACCCGGTCACCAATAAGATCTATGTCGCCAACGAGGCCGACAACACGGTAACTGTAATTGACGGTGCGACTCATGCCACCACAGCCGTCCCCACAGGGTCGACTCCCTGGGCGCTCGCCCTAAATTCGGTCGCCGATAAGATTTACGTTGCCAACTACGCCGGGGGCACACTCACCAGGATTGATGGCAGTACTAACGCGACTTCAAGCATAGTGGCGGGACCCTCTCCCGCGGCAGTGGCGGTCAATGCGGCCAGCAACAAGATCTATGTCGCAAACGGAGTGTCGCAGGGCACGGTGACGGTGATCGACGGTACGACCGGTTACACGGCTGCCGTACCGGCTGGGGCATACACCTACTCATTAGCGTTGAACGCCATGACCGGCACGGTCTATGCCGCTAATTACAGCAGCAACAACTTGACTATCCTTACCAATACGAGCAGGGGAGCGGCCACAGCACAGGCAGGAAGATCTCCCCGAGCGGTGGCGGTGAATTCCGCGACTATTAGACATATGTCGCCAACTATTCTGACGGCACCGTGACAGTTCTTGGAGGCGCCGCCTTTACACCTCTGCAATATGTTCCGGTGACTCCATGCCGGGCTGCGGACACGCGCTGGACGAAGGGGCCGTTGGGCGGTCCTTCGGTCAGCGGACAGAGCTCGCGAGATTTTCCGATAGCGAGCAGCGCCTGCGGAATTCCTGCGACCGCCGCAGCCTTTGCGCTGAATGTCACGGTAGTTCCGCATGGATCTCTGGGGTACTTGACGTTATGGCCTAGCGGTTCGTCGCAGCCTACAGTCTCCACCTTGAACTCGGTGGATGGACGGGTGAAAGCAACAGCGGCTATCGTCCCGGCCGGAACCAATGGAGGGGTCAGCGTGCTCGTAAGCATGGATCCCAGCGCCACGACGGATGTGGTGTTGGACATCAACGGCTACTTCGTGACTTCGAATGTCAGCCAGGGCTTGCCGTTTTTCCGGTTACTCCGTGCCGCGTGCTGGACACGCGCACGGCAAACGGGCCGCTGGGCGGTCCATCGATGAAGAGCCAGGAGACACGGACCATCCCAGTGCTGAGGAGTAACTGTAATCTGCTGGCAAGCGCTCAGGCCTATTCGTTGAACTTCACGGCTATTCCCAAAGGCCCGCTGGGCTACTTGACGGCATGGCCGGCAGACAAGCCGAAACCGGGTGTCTCAACATTGAACGCGGTGACCGGGACGATCACAGCGAATGCGGCTATCGTGCCGGCGGACCAGAACGGCGATATCGACGTGTTTGTCACCAACGACACGGACTTGGCTGTCGACATCAATGGATATTTTGCGCCAGCCAATGCGGGGCCGAATCCGCTATCGCTTTATACCGTTGACCCTTGCCGGATGTTGGATACGCGCAAGTCGAGGGGGTCGTTTGCCGGAGTATTGGCGCCTGCGGCGAATCCCTCGAACAGCGGGTGCGACATCCCAACCAGCGCGCAGGCTATTGTCCTACGCTACCGCGATCCCTTCCGGATCGTTGGGATACCTGACGCTATGGCCTGACGGCGGAACCCGGCCGCTGGTTTCAACCTTGAACGCGGTCGACGGATCGATTACCTCGAATATGGCAATCGTGCCCATGCTGGACGGCCTGATCGATGCTTATGGGGCCACCATCACGGGCACACTCAACCTGGTGCTGGATACATCCGGCTACTTTGCTCCGTAGGACAAATCCCTTCGGGCTTAAGGCAGGGAACGGCGAGGCTTGGTGCGGATAGGAGCCTGAGCAAGCAGACGGTTGACGAGCCTGGTCAGCAGGATTCCCCGACGTTCCGGCCCGTAACGCCAGAGTACGTCTTCGAAAGCGGCCCTTCCCATCGACTGCCGCAAGTCACGATTTCGCACCAGATTGTGAAGGTGGCTGTACCATTCGTCGTTGCTGTTTGCGAGCAGGCCAGTCTCGAGGTTACGAATAGCGGCGGCATACAGCTAGGGTGGAGAAGCAATCGTCGAGAATTGAACCAGCGCCGCCTCAAAGAAAACACCCGTCATCTCTCGTTAAGTACACACACACATGGGATACAGTGCCGCCGCGCTCGATTGCGAGACCATTACCTATTACGATTTCGCCACTTCCCCACAGCAGCAGTAACAGCCGCGAGAGATTTTTCTAGCACTCAATCTAAGGCAAGCAACCCTGAGCAGAGTTATGAAGCCATCCCTTCAGAATTGCTCGTAGATTGGCATTCCTGCTCTTCGATCTTCATTTCCTTACCGGTTCCGTCGATCAGGGCCTCTGAGACATGGATCGTACCATCCGGTAACTGCGTGAACTTCGCAGAAACAGTGACAGCATCGCCCGGATCAGCAACGTAACTCTGAACTCGCATGCTTAGTGGTGCGAGCGTGGCGTTGCTTAACATAAGCCTCACCTCGTCACCAGGTTTCAAATAGTTCTTGATCTCCAGCCGTATTGTGTTTCTTGCCCTCCGGTTCAATGGAAAGATTCCCCCGACTGATTTGCCTGCGCCAGTCGGTCAGGGTTAGGCATGGAATACTGGTCCGCCACGAGATCGATACCTTCCGCATAACGCTCGTATTCCTTGGCTTCCGCCTGCGGCTGAGGCGCATCCGCCTCCTCTCCGCCCGGTGTCGGGCTCGCATTGTTAGCTACAAGCTTCTTCTGCCATCCATCCGGGCCCCTTCGCACCTGATAAATTTTCGTCTCCTTCACTTCCCCGTTGATGCTGATGGTTTCGGTGTGTTTCCACTTATATGTCCCGAGCTTCCGTTCGTTTGAGACTTGGGCCTTGCTGATCTCCGCAACTGAGGGCAGTTTGGGAGCCTTTTCATGGGTTTGTGCGACCAACATAAGAGCGCCAAGAAGGACGATCACGATAAGTGGGATCGCACTGAAGAAACTCAGTGCCCTGAATCGGTTTCTGAACGGAAATGAGTAAATCATAGGTCCTCGAGTACTTTGAAAGTAGCTGAGCAATCGGGTAAATCAGCATTCGGAAGCGCATGGAACACAAACGTTTTTCCCGTGCCTGTCGCTTAGTCGTCGTTGTCCAGCCGTTTCGCGCGGTTGAGCAACGACCGTAATTGGGGCAGCACGGCCGAGGGCTGAACGAACGCGTCGACAGCACGCCCCCGTGTTGCCTTAGGCCTGATTTATAGACCACCTTGACATATTTCGAGAGCGCGTTGCTGCTGTGGAAGTTGTTGAATTGTATCCAGTTATATGGCGGGTCTGCCATTTCCTCCACCCAACATCATCATCAATTGTGCTGGCTGCTAGAAGGGGAAACGAGAAGCGATAATCGCAGGAACGGCGCACAGAAGCCCTCCCGGTTTCTTTCAAGTACGTCTGCTCTTACTGCTACAAAACCCTGCCAGAACTGCTTACTATGCAGGCTACTGCCAAACTCAAAGCAGTCACCCGGTTGGCGTCGTGAAGCAAGCCCGCTGGTGCCAGACGAGAACCGAGGAGATTGCAACGGTGAGAAGCAGTCGAAGAGCGCTGGTCTTCACTATTTGCTGTTCGGCCTTCGAAAAAAGGCCCCCGGTTTGCGCCGGGAGCCTTCGAATCACCTGCGAAGTGCAGCATCTCCGGACGTTTTCGCTACGGCTGTATCACGATTGTGTAGTTCCGTTGTGCCTTCTGGCTCTGGGTATCGGACACCGTGACGGTAAAGCTGTAGCTCTTTCCCGCGGTTGGCGTTCCAGAAATGACCAGATTACCGTTCATGTCGGTGCTGTATTGGAGGCCGTCAGGCAGGCTCCTTAATCCCCCAAGTATACGGTGGCACGCCACCCCCTGCCATTATCGTAACGCTGTAATTGACTCCGACCTGTCCGCCCGGCAGCGTAACTGGCGTACAACAGGTTAGCACCGAATATGCAGCGATATTGAACGAGAACGGCTTGTTGTAATTCTTGCTGTTGCTGTCAGTGACCGTAATCGTGGTAGCAACATTCCCAGCTTGGGTTGGCGTGCCTGAAACGGTCCCACTGTTCTTGTCAATGGCTAACCCAAAGGGCTTCAAGCCACCACCAGTGTCCGCCCAAGTGTAGGGTGGCGTTCCGCCTCAGCCATTAACTGAGTACTGTAAAAAACGCCCACGGTACCATCCGGCAGGGACGACGTGGTGATCGTCAGATTTGCGAAATCCCAGTAACCGTACACATCCAGCAAGAGCTGGGTGCTCGCAGAGGCGTAAGCCGATACCGCTCCTAACGGCTTGTTACCCTGTTGCCCCGATACAAGGGTTGCGTTTGACGTAACCTGCCCGTCCAAAGCGCCCAGCAGATGCTGACTGGGCTCGGCAGCGTCAGGATTCCACAAATCAAGATAGGCTAGCTTGGAGGTCGGGATCACGGTTGCATTGACAGCGTAAGCAATCGCATTGGGATCAGTCACGCACCCACTGCCGATGATGTCCACCGGACCGTACTGTCCAGTGATCGGCTGCCCTTTACCGACCGTACGCGTATCGAGAGCCCGACATGGCGTCTGAGCATAGAAGTCCAAGAACCCGTTGCCGACTGGTACAAACACGCCCGCAACGTCGATTTTGAGGTCACTATTGTTAGTGGCATATGCGGAGATCGAACCACTGCCGGCGTACAGGATAGCCATGTTGGAGGTCGGAGTGCCACCCGGCGCATTCAATGTTGACACCGTCGGCTGGGCGTAATCGGAGTTCCAAATCGTGAGATATCCCAACTGCGACTCCAGCGGCGTCGCAGTCACGTTAAACACGTAAGCTGAGATTGGAAGGTTAAAACCAGTGAAGCACGTGGACTGTGCAACCGGGAAGGACCGAGCTTGGCCCGCTTCTAACGATGGTCCCCCGAGATCACCCTTCTTGCCGGTGGTGTCGACGACCGTGCAATTCGCGAAGTAAGGAGCGGGAACGAATTCAAGACGCGGAGTTGTTCCCCGGAGCTACGAAGTACCCCGTAATGTCCACCACCACATCCGTCGTATTGGTGGCGTAAAACGATACACCGCCATCAGTAGCGCCAGCACCGACGATTACCGCATCCGCCTTGATGGCGCCATTCCAAGAATTAATATTCGAAACGACTGGTCTCGTCTTGTCGTCAGGATATACCGTGAGGTACCCGAGGTAATCGGTCGATGGAACCACCGTCACATTCACTGAGAAAGCTAAGGCGGTGGTAGGAATAGCGCAAGCGGTGCTGTTCTTAAACACGAACGTGCGGGTTGTGCCGCCTGTTATGCTCGGGCCACCAAAGGGACCATTCGCTGCCCGCGTGTCAACGAGACGACAAGGATTCAGTGAGATAAAGGTAAGCGGAGTCTGTGCCGACATGATCGTACTTATCGACAACAGGCACAGGATCGAGAGAATCTGCAGGGACCGATGCACAGTGAGAACCTCCTGGCGCTTTTGAGCGAAGTTTTACTTTTTTTAGCTAACTTTCAGCCAACTTATCGCAACTTAATTGGAAAACCAGAACTGAATGTCGCAACTATACCACCGTGATTACGCCCGTCAAGGAATAAATTGAATTGGTTTTCATAATGGGAACGATTACCCCGAACAGGAACGCGCCGAATAACACTTTAGTGTCGGAATCGTTAATAGTATGACCATTTAGGGACCGAATCGACCGCTGTACCGTCCGGTTTGCTGGGATGCCTGACGCTATAGCCAGACGGTGAAAGGCCGACCGCTGGTCTCGACCTTGAACGCGGTCAACGGATACATTACGTCGAATACGGCAATCTTAATCTATGCTGGACGGCCTGATCGATGCTTACGAAGACAATTACACGAACCTCGTGGCTCGACGTCCTCAGCTACTTCGCGCCGAAGCCATAAAGCGGCCTAGCGACCGCAACCGGGTTGTGCAAGATCGGCCAGGCAGGCGGCGACCGCCTCGGGTGTATTAGCAACCGTTTCCGGCATCTCAGTCTTATGCGCCTGATAATCAACGAAGGTCAGCGGAACATATTTTTCCAGGTAGCTCTTGAAGCCGGATGGCAACGTGCGAGATTGATTATCCAGGTTGCCCACCAGGCAGAGGCCGGTCGGGCCGGTTCGAATGGTCTTGATTGCCAGATCTGGGCGGTGTTGCTTCAGGCAGAAAGGAAGCTTCCAGGTGTCGCCGCTGTAAAAGTGCGTGCTGCGGGTCCGGCTTGAGGTAACCGCGTCGAGCGGAATGCAGTCATGAAGCATGACAATGGATCCGCGATCTGCAAATGCTTCCAGATTGATAAAGTCGCGCAGCGCCTGCTCAAACAAGTGAAGCCCATCAATGAACGCCAGGGCGAAGCTGGGAGTACCCAAAACCTCCGAAAGCTTGTGAGCGGCAAAGAAATCGTCACTTGGGACAGCAAACAGTCGGGCGTCAGGGGGTAGGGAACCGGTCAACGCAGGCTCTGGATCGATGCCCACGCAAAGCGTATCCGGCAGTGCGCAGCACAGGGAATCACCTTGGCGGATGCCGATCTCTACGTAGGTGTTCGGTTTCACGATCCGGTGGATCCATCGCAATACAGCATAGTAGTCCGGCCCCGGCAGGACGACCGCGGCCTGCGCCAGATGGACCTTCAACAGCTCGTCGTCATACTGTGCCGACGTTGGCATCATCTCTCCGGGAAAGGTCTCACGACTGCCGCTAGCCTGGCGCTCCAGATCCGTAGATTGAGCGCCAGTTGAAAACAGGTTCTGGATTCAACTCGGATCGCCCATCGTCGTAGTGAAGCTGCTCGGGGGCGATGGCAAGGCGATCCACGTGTAGCCGCATATTCTCGTAGTGATAGTTGCTGCCATTACGAAGCATGCCGACGCGATCGCGTTGCAGCCGGGCCAGCATCTGTTCCCGCGACCGCATCGAATAATGACGCAAGTTGAATCGAACCGGCCACGGCTCCCCCAAAGGAGGATTATGGTTGAAGACACGAATGTTCGTGGCAGAGCTACGCCATGATCGAATCCGGGGCGAGCAATCAGGAAAGAGCGAATAATGCCGGATCCGCAGCGGCGCGGAAGCAATCGCTGGATCGTCGGCGCCGGTATACCAATAGTTAAAGTTATTAAACTGGATCCAGTCGCAGGGAGACTCGAACACCTCGTGCAGCGAATCATAGTAGCCGGTGGATCGTGATGGTCCTTCAAGGAATTCGTCCTGATCCGGCCAGGAGATCCAGTCGTACTTCGAGACATAGTGCTGCAACAGGTGACGGGACATTTCCGGGTATAGCTCGTAGAAATCGAAGCTTCGCGGAAGGAAACGAGTTTCCCGTAGTTCCCCACGAAATCGCCGAATTACCTCTGCCGTCTGATCAGTCGAACCATGGTCCCAGACAATCAGCTGATGGTTCTGCTCCAGCAGATATCGAATCGACTCTTCCAGCAGATCGCCATCGTTGTAGCAGAGCAATACCCCTAGTGTCCTAATACGCTTCAGAAGTCAAGTCCTCGCCCGGTCTCTTGATATGAACGGCCAGCGGTATCACGAGACCGTCAACTAAATCTTTCTGTATATCCTGCTGAAGTATACAACCAGGTCTAAGCCAACTGAATGCCTTGGTCTGCCACGGCATATCCCAAAGTGCATAGGACGTTATCCATTACTCCGGGCAAAAGTTACACAGATCTCTTCCGCCGGCTCAGGATGTATTAAAATGAGCCAGCATGCAAACGCCTTCCCGCGTAATCGACCGGTACAACAAGGCCTTTCAGAGAGCGGTACAGTTGTTAGCTGTCCTTTCGTTCGTTGGATTGTTCGTGATCGTTTACGGACATGTTTTCTCTAATGGTCTGTGCTGCGCCGACGACTCCACCAACGCCGTTGTTGCCAAAAATTTTGCCCTTGGTAAAGGATACTTAAACTCCATCCGTTTTGATGGCCTTCCGGGAGGAGTATATTTCGATCCTCAGATTACGACGGGCCCGACTCTCAACCTGCCCGCGGCAGCGGTGATTTACATCGCCGGCAATGTTCCATGGGCGCCCGGATTCGTAACAGCTACCATGAGTCTGGTATTGATCGTGCTAATTGCCGTTAGCTTGCGCCGGCTTGCCAGTCCCAGCAGGGTTGCGGCATTTATCTGCCTGTGGATTTTCTTGCTTTACAGCGTGACAGCGGGTCTTCACTTTGAGCACTGGTATAGTCTCATCGGAGAGATACCCGCCGCCCTGCTGTGCGTGCTCGGCGCTGTCGTCCTAGCAGCCAACCCCGATAAACGCTCTATGATAGTTGCGTCGGGGCTGTTATATGGTTTCGCCGTGCTTACAAAGCTCCTTGCTCTATTGGCCTTTGTTCCCATTGTTATGTGGTTAGCCTATCAGAGTCATAGTCGCGAGGCATGATCGTGGTCGGCGTGTTGTCGATTGCCTCGTCGCAGGCATAGCCTTTGCCGCTCCATTCGCGGCCTTTGAGATCTGGAAGCTGAGCGTTCTGGGGCCAACCGCTTACGTGCAGAACGCGCATAGTTTCTTTCTTGTATTCTCAACCTATTCCGGAACAGTCGGCTCCGGGAAGATCGCCACTTTCGTGGGCGCGGCTCTTCATAAATACGCTGTTAATTCTGCCGTGCTGCGCGGGCACTTCGGTTATTCGCCGATCGTCATCCTGGCGACAGCGGTCGTAGTTATGGGCTTGACTGGCCGTTATTGCGAGGAGCGAGGCCTTAGACTCCTCGTGCTATGGACACTCGGCGCCGCCCTGGTTGATCTGACGTGGTGGCTCATTTCATCGAACGGCTGGCCGCGTTATGCTCTGATCGGACTGTTTCTTTATTTCACCGGCGTGTCCTGCATGGTATTCATCAGACTATCCAGAATCGTTCTTGGATCGTTGATAGTGCTGCTTGCCTGTGTGTTTTGGGTGGGGACGGCCCGCCTGATGGATCCGGTCAAGTTTGTTCTTACCTACAAATACTCCTATACCCCCAGGGTGGTTAACCTTCTTAAGACTGCTGCGGTGCTGAACGGACTGCGGCAGGACGAACCGTTTGTGATGGGCTGGTGGGCCACAGCGGGTGATATCGAATATGCGCTGCCCACTGTAGATAATTTTGTCCAGAGCGATCACGTGGGGCCTGACCCCAGCGGCCGGGATCTGATCCTGGCGCGGAACAAGATATGGGTGGCATGGGGGACGACGCCCGGCTTTACGGCGTGGGAGCAAAAGTGCAGTGCGGTAGTGCTTGATGCGCCGCCGTACCTAGTGTCACGTTGTCCGCCTGAAGCGAAGTAGAGGAGGCGAGTTTGAGACCCTCCGACAGTTACGGCTTGGCTGGGTCTTCGACCATGCCGAGGCCGCTGGTAACTGTAGTATGGCGGGAGAGTTGCCGGACCTAGTGGAACGACGTTCTACGACTCTAACGCGGGACTGTTTTCTTAGGGGAGAGCTAATAGTGTCCACATGGAGAAACACAGCGCGACCTCTCGCCAATACCCAACGATTGTGGGCAATGGATCGCTCATCAGCGGTAGCTTATTCGCTGGCTTTATTGCTCGGTTTAGGCGTTATGCTGTATGTATTTCCCATCCACAGGATCTTCGCGCACTGATACTCTTATATATCCAGTCAGGGGAGATATCGCAGTACATATTATTGGCCAGCGGTATTATGTCGGAGATTCCTGGCGATGGCCCCTATTGGTCGCGAAGCCGCTTGTGGCGCCGGATGGCACCAATATTGCCTTCACAGACAGCATTCCCTTGATTGCGGTTCCTATGAAGATATTCCGGGCTTTTTTACCGCCTGGATTCCATTCCATTTTCTTGTGGTTAGCTCTGTGCTGGATTGTGCAGCCGCTGGCCGTCGTCTTCGCACTTCGAAGCACAGGCGAACGCCGTTTACTCCCCAGCATAGCAGCGGCAATTTTTGGGGTCAGTGTGCCCACGTTCATTGCCCGGGCGGGCCATTCAGCTCTCTGTAGCCATTTCCTGATTCTGCTTGCCATCGGATTGTACTTTTACATTGTCCGGAAGCCGCAGGTCGCGACCATTATCTCGGGCCGGCATAGTGATGCTTTCAGCACTTCTGGTGAACCCTTACATTATGTATATGGTGATCGCGGTCCTGTGTGCGGCGCCTCTTACATTATTGATCAGGAGGGAGAAGGCTTGGATTCCAGTAGGCCATCTGTATTGCTGCGGAGGTCGGAGTTACGGGGTGCATCGCTCTCGTGCTTGGCTATGGCGAGGCTCTGCCAATGCCGGGGTTCGGTTATTTCTCGATGAATCTGTTATCGCCTTTCTATCCGATGCATGTCATCCATCTTTCGTGGTATCACGTCGCCTCTCGACGCTACTGGTGGACAGTACGAGGGGTATCAATATCTTGGGTTGGCGGTAATACTGCTCTTGCTGGTGGCGGATTTCTTTCTTCGGCCTTCTGGTAAGATTCGCTTTTTAAAAGGCATGTGGCGTCGTTATGGTGTGCGTGGCGACGACAGCTGCTTGCCCTCTCGACCACGATTTATGCGGGGCACTATTTGCTTGTTAAGTTACAGGCTCCTGGCTGGTTGCTTCAGTTTCGGACCTCTGGACGATTTTTTTGGCCAGTCGCATACTTCTTGATCATTGCAGGCATTGCGATTTTCTGCAGAACATTTACCGGTCGGGTGGCAGGCATTATTCTGCTAGCACTTGCCTTGGTCCAGTTTGCGGAAACCAGTTTCCTGCGTCGAGGTGTCCGCCATAGGTTCCACAGCCACGACCGTTGGGAGCTCAATATCCACGGAACTCCGGCCACTGTTCGCTCGCCACACTAAGCTGACCGTCTTGCCGACAGTTCCTATGTGGAGCTGACGAGTCTTCTGCTGTTTTCGCACAACTGTTTCTACTTGCGTCCGAAGTCGAACTTCCAGTGAACACCATGTATGTCAGCAGGTATACGAAGGCGCCGATTGCAGCTCGCCGGAAGCGCCTATCGAGGTGCGACCCAAGGAGCTATTGGTCTTTTTGCCGGAGCACAGCGTCGCGACAACGTTACTAGTGGCGGACTGGCGAGATATCTGTCGTCAACTTGGTGTGTTAGTAGTCTGCTCCCAGGAACTCCGGCAACGAGCGGACCTTCCCACTCCAGCGGTTCCATTGACGCCCATTGGTAAAGAACTCTCTACGAGTACAAACGGAATAGGTGCGCAAGCGCTGGGCTTCGGATGGTTCTCTCCAGAGCCGTGGGGTGTCTGGAGCGACGTTCCGGCGGCTCAATTACTTGCCGACATTTCTGACGCCAGCAACAAGCCGATACTGTTGCTGTGTCGGCTCATGCTTTTGATTCCGATCCTGAGAGAACCCAGGCAGTGCGGTATTTGCGAAGTGGCCGATTGCCTGCGGGTTGGAATATCAATGAGGCTGGCGATGCCGAGTACAAGGCTCTGGTTATGTCGAGCGGTTCAGACCCTGACTCGAATTTCAGTCGGGCAGGCGGTCAGTCGCGCAGAAGGTTGGGACGGCTGACAGGGCTCGGCATTGGGCTTGTCGGATTTCGACTTGAGCCCGCACGATTAGAATCGTCAGCGAGAGATGGCGTGGTAGACGGTTCAGCTGCGGCGACAGTTATCCTGGAGGGAGATCGGATCGGTCTGAATCACTCTATTCATATACCGCAGACCACACGCGCGATAGCTGAAGTGAGTTCGAATGTGTCGGCTGGCGGCCGCGCCGATCTGTCTGGCCCAATCTGGGTTAAGGAGCAACTGTTCCATCTGTGTCCTTGCATGCTCCACCGAGGGATCGGCCCAGATTTGCCCTTCCCAGAACGGATAGGCGCCGCTCGGTACGGGGATAAGCGAGTAGTCCACGAGGCAAGAGTTGGAATCGTTCATGTAGTCTAAGTTGCCCGAATATCTTGTGGCCACGACGGGTTTTTCGACAAACATCGCCGAGCTTAAGCCAAAGCCAAAGCCCTCCGACCTATGGAGAGAGACAAAGCAATCGCTACACCAGATAAGGCTCTTGATTTCATTTTCACTCAGCAACGCATCGATGACCCGGACCCGATCCAACCCTCTAAAAGACTCGCAAAACTCTTTATAAGCCGATGAAGCAGCTGCCGCGCCCTTGGTTTTGATGACCAGACAGATGTCCTCGCCAGGGTGGGCCGCGCACAGGTCCTGGAAGGCCCGCAAGGTCGCCAGAGGATTTTTTCGTTCAATATATGAAGTGAAGTCGAAGGCAAACAGAAATACAAACGAACTCTCGGGAATGCGAAAGTGTCTTCGGCCATATAGCCTACCCACTCGAAGCTCTCCGGGAAGCGACAAATGGATTACGGGCTTGTCTACTGCGTCAACGAAGGCAGCCCTTATGAAGGCTGAAGCTGCCCATATCTCATCAAATCTCTCAAGCTGCTCTGCCCATATCTTCGGATAGCGGCTCAATTCCCACATTGGATAGACTATGTTGCAGCCACCCTTCGGGAGATCGGTCTGGAGATGATTTAACGAAGGTTGAATCTCATCGCCATTGAGGCAGAAAATGTTAACCTCGCTAAACTCCCGCACTAGACGGCCGTCGAGCTCCGCCCTGATTGTGGAATCGAATACGTTGCCGCCATAGACGTCCCGAACGGAGACTTCGGCACCAGCGGCTACCAGAGAGCGATAGGTAGCACGTAACAACTCTCCCATGCCTATGGGGGCGAAAGGGTGGCCGACCAGAGTGATGTGTGGCGATTGGCTCATCTTTCCTCTAAGCTAGAATCTCATCAAGAAGTTGTGGGGCCCGCCCGGGGAGGCTCATATCTGGCGTTCACGCCTCAGCCACGCCTGTTTAGCCCTGAGTGTCGCCTCTAGAAATGCGTGTCCATTTCGCTTATCCGGCTCCAGATGATTTCCTTCCGCCCACTCGTTCCATGCATTTATGAACACCAGTCGCTCATCGCCCCAGTTGGTCTGGCCTGTACTTGTTATAGTTGCCTCCAACCATGCCTGATAAGCCCCGGGCGAGGCGTGCTCAAATAAGACCGGTTCGTCTTGTCGACGAGCCGTGTTGTCCCATGAGGGCATTACAGACCTGAAGCGTACATGAGCGGGCGCCGGGAGCTGGAAATAATTGGCCACCATCTTCCGATAGTCATGAATAACGCCGTTGAACATGGGATTGACGACCTTGCCCGGAGGCGGCATTGGAGCTGACATTCCATGAGGAGGGAATTCAACGGAGGCATCAAAGCCCAAGGACGCCGGGTTGACGCTCGTCTGAACATGCTCAAAGGATTCAGTCATGACAAGATAGATGTCGCCAATGCCCTCTTTCAGGCATAGCTCACGCCAGATGTCGGTTGTGCGTCGAATTGCGGGAAACAGATTAATACGATAGACGATAAATAACGGCTTACCATTAACTCTGATGTAGTTCGAATGCCTGAAATATCGAATGACGTCGCACATGACGGCGCGGTCGTCCTCATCGGAGTGCTGTTGCCCGATGAGAATGTCCAGTTCGCGACCGTCCCATCGACGGGTCCAATTCTCATTGGCCCACGCCAGGCAAAATGGTAAGTTCGGTTCACCTGACTCCAGCATCTTTTCAAGCGGCTTCTCCAACAAACGTTTGCCACCAAACCAGAAGTAGTAATAGCAAAATCCGTAGATGCCATAACGCTCTGCGAGCGCGCTCTGATGCTTGCGGACTTCATCAAGCCGAAGATCGTAAAAACCCAGATCAGAGGGCAGATGAGGCTGGTAGTGGCCAATATAGTTAGGTCTGGCCTTGGCGACATTTGTCCATTCGGTAAAGCCCTTGCCCCACCAACGATCATTCTCGGGAATCGGGTGAAACTGGGGCAAGTAGAAGGCAATCAGCTTGACCTCATTAAGTTCATCAATCTCGCGTTGCCATTTCTCTGCAAGCTTCTGTTGATTACGGACGATAGCTGTTTTCTTGAATGAGCCACTGGAGGTAACACTCAGATGATGCAAAATCACTGAGTCAGGAGTATAGATGACCCGTAGCCCTATCGACCGAATGCGAAAGGCAAGGTCGCAGTCCTCACAGTAGGCGGGAGCCAGGCATTCATCAAAACCGCCAAGATCGAGGAAAGTCTTCCTTTCAACAAGCAAACACACCCCAGAACAGTAGGCAACCTCGCGGTTGCGGTTATAGCGTGGTAGCGATGGGTCATCAAACAGCCCTATCATGGTGGAGGTGCCATCGCGGTTGACTAGAGCGCCCGCCTCCTGCAACCTTCCATTCGGATAGATCACCTTGGGTCCAACCGCACCCACCTTGTCATGGCGCTCAAATGTGTCGATCAGGGGCCTAAGCCAACCCGGCGTGGCCTGCGCATCGTTGTTGAAGAATAAGACATACTCGCCTCTCGCATTTTCCGCGCCACGATTGGAGCTCCGAATAAAACCGAGATTGTGGTCATTCTTGAGGTAGCGTAAGTTCGCCACCCGCGGCAAGATGGTGGTGGTCTGATCGGAAGAGCCGTCGTCAACTACCATGACCTCATAGTCGATTCCGTTAGAGGAGCGACATATAGACGTCAAGACATTCCAATGTGTATCGCAACTCGTTGTAGACGGGAATCACGATGGAAACAAGCGGCGCCTCGGAAAACGGAAAAGTCAACGCCGCGGCGGAAAGAGCGCAGTCATCGTCGCTGACGGAGACGGCTTCCGGTTGGGGAAGAGAAAGTTCAGATATTCGTTCTCGATGCAACGATTGCAAACGAGCTGCCATCGACTCGTAGCTGTCGTCGTCGTCCTTCGGAGACAGCCCTTCATGGTCAACTGACGGGTGGTCCTCAAGGGAGGTCAGGATTCCTCTCGCCGTGCCGGAACCAGTTGTTGGAGCTGAATCGTCAAACTCCGGGACACCCATGGACGCTTCAAGATAATCGCCGGCATAGGCATCATTTATGAGTTGCGATGCTTCGCCCGATTGTGAAGACCGGAGAAAATGCTGCAGCGGGTTGAGCTTCGCCGCTGCAATATCGGGATGGAGGGCAAGGTATCGTTTGGAACTGAATCGGGGACTGGGGTCCCTTCCTTCAACACTTCCTCGGCTCGCATAGTGTCTCAATGGATTGACCCCAGCTGCCGCTACGTCAGGGTTCTTCGTCAGATACCAGTCGCTGTCGAAATAGGGATTCGGATCTCTTCCTTCCGCAGCGCCGTGCCGAAGATAGTGTCTGAGCGGTGCGACACCGGCCGTCTTCACATCTGGATATTGACGTAAATACCAAGCCTGATCAAACAAGCCAGATCTTCTGATCAGATATTCGTCGCGAAGCAATCGAAACGGGCGCAGACCGGCATCTCGACACTTGTAATAGAAAGACAAGGCCCGCCACCCGCGCGAGCCAAGGATACTGTTGAGCGTCGCGAGGCTATTGTTAAGCTGGCCTTGTAGTGTATCCCGCTCCAATGTCCCGGCATGGATGCGCGCCTCCAACTCCGCACCGCTCGCCAAGGCTTGATCGTAAAGAGCTTGAAGCTTTGACGCCTCGCCCTGAAGGGCCGCTTTCTCATCCAGAATCTTCTCGATAAGGGTCTGAAGGGCTGCCTTCTCATCCAGAATCTTCTCGATCCTGCTGGTAAGAGTGGTTGCGATGTCTTCCTTCGCAGCGAGGGCCACGTCTCTTTCGATGCGAAGATCAGCCTCTGCTCGAACTAACCTGTCCCGTTCGGTAGCCAGACTGGCTACTTCCTGTGATCTCTGATCAGCCGCAGCATACAAAGAGGCGATCTGACCCTCTCGCGCCGCTAAAGTGTCGTGGGCGACGGCGATCGCACTCATGAAAGACTGAAGGCCGCTGAATGTTACCTCGGCCGTCATCGGTATATATGGATTGCCCGTGATCGAGGATTGAAAGGCAGACTCCTTTTCCAGCCAGCCTTCCACCTCCGCTTCCGAAATGGAGATGCCAACTCTGTCACAGATTGCCTCAATCACCTCCGTGATTGAGCGGACATGGTTGGGCGACGGTCCTCCAGAACGCATCGAATACGTCACGCCCCGAGTAAGCACCCAACCCAACTCGAGATCACCATCGCTCTGCCACTCCAGATCGATGGGAAGCAGCTTGTCGCCGACGTCGAGCAAGTTGAACGGCGTGCAGTCCAGGAATTCTCCCGGAAGCACGTAGGCTGCAAGCTGTGGCCGAGCTCCTCCCAGTTGTGTTGCGGGGATTCGAGCTTGGCGCAGGAGATAATCTGCCCAGGGGAGAAGCGCCTGAGCGATAGAGTCCACCCCCCCTTTACTCGCCCGTGCTTTAAGCAGATCCCATAACACCTGCCGCCCCGGCAGATACTCTGACTCGACAAGGCGGTTCGTGATCTTTGTGCCGCCCACTTCAACGGCGCCGGGGCGCCCTTCAACCGATACAAGGTGCTCTTTTACAACCCGAATCTCGGACTCAGTGCGAATAAACCGGGTCTGCACGGCGAATTCAGGTTTTCGCTGAACCGAGTAAGTAGAGGCAAGATCCGCAGGTATTTCCAACCGGCTTGAATTCCTTCGTCGCCAGTACCAGGTAAGAGTTACTGAGGTCTGCGATCAGTTGGTTGCTATGCAGCGCGGGAAAAGCAAGTGTTTCGTCGAAGCTTCGATAAATGGAACCAGAATAGTCCCGCGAATGGGATCGGGCCAATAAATCGACTGGATCGAAATCGCTCTTCACCAGAGCGAGATCCGAGAGAATTACTGACGGTAGTCTGTAGTCCGGAAAAGGATAGTAAAAGTACTGCTCTGGTAGACCAGCGGTAGTCAGCAATTGGATCAAGTCCTGCCGGCCAAAGGATCGCGGCATTCGGTCGCCATAAAGATTCTGTATGCCGAAGAAAGGGACTCCGACGTGATCTTCGCCACAACCGTTGAAATATTTCAAGCCAAACTGGTTATCAGCCGCGACAACGACGGTTCCTCGCGGTGCGAGCAGATGAATGGTATTTCGCAGGCAGCTTACAAAAGGGTCTTCCCGGGAGGAAAGTACGGATGCGTATTCTAGAGTCCCGATGAGGAGGATGAAGTCAAATGTTTCTTCTGTTTCGAAGTCGAGAAGATCGTCGGCCACCACGCGCACGTTGTCGAGCTCCCGGCACCGCTCCGCGGCGACGCGCGCCCGACCCAGGCTGCTCTCGACCGCGACCACGTCGGCGCCCACCTCGCCCAAAAAGCGCGTCAGTGCGCCGCAACCGCACCCCAGCTCAAGGACCTTGTCCCCCGCCTTGATGCCTAGCGGGCGCAAGATGCAATGTCGAGACCTGCTGAGGTGATATTCGCTGAACCAGTCGGTAATAGCCCCAGCCAGTTCCATGGAAAAGGTGCTGCGATCGGTAGCGTCGGAAACAATCTTGAGAAGACGAGCTTCAGACTCTATTCCGCCGAAATAAGAAAGCTCGCTCTGATGCGGGCGTCGAAATAGGTGGAGTTGGTCGTCGAAGAGGTAATTCATTGCAGGCTAGGTTTGCCAAGCGCTATGAACGAAACCCGGGCGCGAAAAGTCTATGCGCTCCGGAAACTTAAGCGTGCGGTTCTCCGCACGCTGAGGGGCTGATCGATCGGTCCACAAAATCAGCGGTCCCATGCTTGAAATCTTAAGCGATATTGTAGCAGCAGGTCTGAACGATTGGGAACATCACCCGCCCCGATGCTTACCGGGGCGAAACGAAAGGAGTGGCTTTTCAGGTTTCCTAATGTTGGCGTGGGATCCGGCTTCGCACCGGTGAGGAAAACGAAAGCGGGCCGCCCACAGAGTGGCAGTTCCGGCAAGGATTGCAGAACACCGCGCTTCCGGGGCGGAAGGTGAATATCTTCTGCTTGTCGCCGCCTCCCTCCACGTGGCTCGAACCCGGCCCGTGGCAGGATTCGCATCCAGCTTCCGTGCTGCTCGCTCTGCTGGACAACATTTCTCGCCAGTGCGAAGTAGCCACGACACGTTCATAGGTCTCCTCGTGGCAGCCTTTGCACATGTCGGAACCTACATAAGTCGCGTCCTGCGCGAAGCCGCTCACTAGACATGAGCCGGGAATAACCTGCTGGGCGTGGTCGCGGGTGAAGCCCTGTGTCGCCAGAGTGCCTACGATCAGAATCGTTGCCGCCAGCAGCGCCGTTCCCCGGGCTCCTGCGTGCAACCCTTTAGCCGCGATTAATTTCCTCGCTGGATCGTCTGACGTGAGCATGATGCCGTCCCAAGAACCCAAGAGCTTTCAGAGTTAACTTCGGAAACAGGCGGTCAAACTTTAAGCGAGGCCGGCTTTCTCTGAACCTCAGGGAGAACGGCAGTCATCGAGCGAAGATTTTCTCGGCACCGGGTGACACAGGTCAGGTCATGACGATTCGCAGTCGATTCGAAGCGAAGAAAAGATATCCCCACCCAGGCAGCGCCTGGATGGGGATGGGTAGTGGAACAGATTGTGCTCGGCAGCGGTGGTTACGGCAAGTTCCACGGCGGACCGGCGTGCGGACCATTGATAACGCCGAGGCCGGTGACCAGGTCATATCCGGGGCCCGCAGCAAACCCGTTGTTGCCGGTCAGGACATCGAAGTAGTAGAAGGCGTACGGATTCCCGCCAGGAGCGCCCGCATACTTCAGGTACAGCGAGCTATCCAGGGTCGGCGATCCCGCAGCACCTTGCAGTTTAGCCTTCCTCAGGAAGGTGGGAACAACCGTGGTGCGGGCCGTATCGAGGTCGCCAACCATGCCGGCCATTAACGGCGTAGCTACGCTGGTCCCGCCAACCCGGAAATGTCCGCCGTTGCCGGAGTCGTACACGATCACGCCGGTGTCAGGATCGGCATCGGCAGACCAGTCTGGGGCAGCACGGAACGCACCGCAGATGTTGACGCCATTATTGGTCTGGTAGGCCTGAGCTGGCTCGATGATGCTGCATCCGCCGCCGCTACCACTCCAGCCGGTCTCGGTTCCCCGGTGGAAGTCCGTGGTCGAGACGGGCATTAGCCTGGTTCCCCCTACGCAGGTGGCGTTAGGAGAGGTGCAGGGGTAGATGGCGGGAGCTGCGCCGTCGCCGGACGCGAACAGAATCGGCACGGACAGAAAATAGACTGGATCCTCGCCTTGTTCGCCATCGAACTCGTCTTCGCCCCAGCTATTGGAAATAACGTCGGTTTGCTTGGATGCAGTCGTCACCGCCGCGTCCAAGTCGCTGTCATTGTTGGTGCAGCCTTCGACGAGCGTGATGTTCGCGTTGGGAGCCATGGCGTGCGCCCACTCGACATCCAGCATGGTTTCCAGTTCCCAGCCGGTGTCGGAACCGCAGGTGGTGTTGGTCGCATCGTTGCCATTCTGGTCGAGGTCCTTAAAGCAGGGATCGCCGTTCTGGCAATCCAGTTGGACCAAGCCCATTTCAGTGTTGAAGAATGCCAGGTCGGATGCCACATTCTTGTAGTGGAAGGCGTCCGTGATGCCAATGGTCATACCTTTGCCGCCGTTGGCGAAGGAGATGCTATTGGTGCCATACGCGATTTGCAGGGCGTTCGGGCACCAGTTGAAGCCGCCACGGCTGTTGGTCACATTGCAGAAGCTCGGGAGCCCCTTAACCGCCTTACCGCTGACCATCGCGCCCATCCAGAGGAAGGGACGGCGGTGATTGGGAAGAGCTTTAGGGACTACCGGAAGCCCGTGAGGAGTTTGTGAGGCCTTCGACGCCAGAGCTTGCAACTGGGCTGCGTTGGCTGGTCCGTATTGGGCAAAGCCCATCTGGCAGGCCAGGAGCAAACCTACGGTAATCAAAAGGAGTTTGCGAACACTCATTACAGCACCTCCTTGCGGGTTATGCGACGGCGAAGCACACCCGCCAGTCCGAGGACCGACGGACCGAGGAGCAGCAGCGTGCCTGGCTCGGGGGTTGTCGTCTGCTGTTGGGTCTTGATGATCATTGTGCCGATCGCGAAAACGTCATCTTGCGTGTCGAACAGAGCATATGAGACGTCTGGGGTGCTATCGAAAGCTCCCAGAAACAGCGCGGTTCCAACGTTGGTGTCAGAGGTGCCGTCGTGGGAATAGCTGCCAAGCAGGTTGAAGCTCGAGTCGAACAGGGAAATGGTGCCGGTGAAGGCGCCGAAGAAATCCTCCTGAATGTAGGCGCCGGCCCCGTAGACGGGGGCATCGAACGATACCAGGATTCCCCCCGGAGTGTTGCCCAGCGTCTGCACGCCGTTGTAAATCACGCCCATACCGGCCGCAAAGTTACCATTCCAGCTCACGCCCTGTTGCAGATTTTGCATGTTCTGCGAACTGACGAGTCCGATCATTCCGGTCAACCCGCCATCGGAAAGCCAGGTCTGAGGAGTCCCCAGTTGTGCGCCCTGGCAGCCGTAGTTAGTGCACCAGTTAACCGGGTCCTGGAAGTCGTTGGGATTAGTACTGCCAGTGCTCGCCCAGGCGCTACCTAACCCGAGCGTAAGACAAAGCAGGCATAGCAAAGCTATTTTTCTCATACTCCTCCATCCTCATGAATTGGAACTTAAGATTGTTCCGAGTGCATCGATGCAAGCCGCCTTCCATTAGGGACGAGCTGCTGCCTTTGTGTTTTCCAATGCTTAGCCGACAGTTAGAAACACTACTACGCAATTGTTTGCACATTAAGGGAAGTACTATTTATAACCGTAGATTATCTGGAAGGAAGTGCATAAGGCTATCAATGTTAAGTACTATAAGTAATAGTTTGTCGTCTAGAGTTGGGTAGTGAGACTGGGTTGAACTTATAGATATCGGATAGTATGAAGCAACCACAATCATTTTTTCAATTCCGTGAGTTATCAATAGACATGGCGCTGCCTGGAATGTTCCTGGTGGTGATCCAGGTAACACCGGCAGGGTGTTACCGTGGCCTGCTGATGATTCGGAACAGGTGGACGGTCCCCGCTGGCTCGCGAGGCGCGGTCGCAGAGATCCGTGCTTAATCTGTAGCGCGACGCGGACAACTAGGGTATAAGTAGTGACCAAACCAAGCCGTGCCACCTCGCCTGCCGGGGTTTGGGGGCCGGTGGGGACTGGGCGCCTGGGCCCAAACCATAGGGAGAATGCTATGTACTGTCCAAACTGCGGTGCCCCGAACACCGAAGTGGCGCATTTTTGCGAGAAGTGTGGAATGGCACTGACTGCAGCTCCACCGCCCATGCCGCCTCCAGCACCGGGTGCCCCGGTCGGTCCGGTAGGCAATGCTGTGCCGCCGGACCGTGGGATGGGAGGCGTGGGCGCCGCCGCGATGCCTCAACAGGCTCCGCCGCAACAGAACTGGCAGGCTCCGCCTAATCAGCAGGCCTGGCAAGCGCCTCCGAACCAGCAGGCTTGGCAAACTCCGCCGCAAGGGTTTGGAGGGGCGCAGCCAAACATACCTGGCGGGAAGAGATATGCCGTAGGCAAGGACGCCACCCTGGCCATGATCCTTTCGATCTTCCTGTCACCCGTCGGTCAGTTCTACAACGGCGACATCAAGAAGGGGCTAGCCTTCCTGGGTGGATATCTTCTGGGAGGAATTCTGACGCTGGTCGGCGTCGGCGTTGGCTACTTCTTGATTCTCGCCCTCTGGATCTGGTCCGTTGTTGACGCCTACAACGTTGCCAAGCAAAAGAGCCCGCTGTGGTGAGGTGAGGCCAACGAATGGCTGCCAAGAATCTCATAGGACTTCGCGCGCCGGCGTACGAGCATCCCAGCGACACCGCGACGCTGAACGCGCTGAAGAACACCGCCGGACTCGATACCCTTATCCGCAAGCTGAACGCGTGGGGACTGGATAAGTTTCTTTCGGTGCAGTTCACGGGAAGCTATCTGAGGGTCACGGCTGACAGCCTTCCCGACCTGTCCGACCTGCTGGCCACAGCTCTGCAACGGCTGGACATGGGGGCCAAGCTGGACCTGTATGTCGCCGCAATGGGCGAGTTGAACGCCGGCACGGCCGGAGTGCAGCGTCCGCTGATCTGGCTGTCGTCACCTCTGATCGAGAATTTCACTCAGGACGAGTTGCTGTTTGTGATGGCACGCGAGGCCGGCCACATCAAAAGCGACCACGTTCTCTACTACCAGATTGCAGAGTTCGCCCCCGCGCTGGTGGGAGGAGTGATCGATGCGGCCACTCTGGGCATTGGTTCCATTGGCGGACTGGTGAGCGCGGGACTGCAGGTGGCGCTGATGCGCTGGAGAAGGATGTCGGAGCTGACGGCCGATCGTGCTGGACTGCTGGGCTGTCAGGATGTGGACGTCGCCATGCGGACCATGATGAAGCTGGCCGGTCTTCCGCCTAAGTACTACAAGTCGATCAACACGGAGGATTTTCTGCGTCAGGCGCGGGAGTTCGAGGGCATGGACGCTGACACCATGTCGAAGGTGGCCAAGTGGCTGAGCACGGTTGGCGCCAGCCACCCCTGGACGGTGCTGCGAGCTCAGCAGATGCTGCTATGGGTCGACAGCGGCGGCTATGAAGGCGTGTTGAATGCGCCGCAGCGCGTGCCCATCAAGCTTCCCGAGGGGGTGCTGGGCTATTGCGATCGATGCGGCTTTCCCCGCCATGGTGGCGAAGCGTTCTGTCCGGGCTGTGGACGCCCCATGGCCCCCACGGCCAGCGTTGGACCAGTAGGACATTGACGCGTCGAGTAACCTGATACCTATTCATGATGGCAAGTCCTCCCAGCGGCGATTCCAGACAAGCTTCCTTGCGCGCCTTGTGCGTTCTGGCCAATCCAACTGATTTGCCCAGGTTCGATGACGTGCGTCTGTGGCGCGACATCGATACCGCGCTGCAGCCTTTCCGTGAGCGCGGGTCGGTAGCCTACGAGCGCCTGGCTGAACCCACCGAGCGAGGGCTGCGCAAGAGTCTGGAGCAGGGGACGTGGCATGTGCTGCACCTGATCGTGCATGCGCAGGAGCGCAGTAGCGCCCACTACGGAACCGTGGCCTTGCAGTCCTCGGACGGATGCGCCCGAAATCTCACGGCCGCCTATGTGGCCGAGTGGCTGGCGACTGTTCCGTCACTGAAGTTGGTGGTGTTGCAGGGCTGCGACGACTCCAGCGCATGCTTCGATACCATGGCGGAGGCGCTGCTGCAGCAGGGAGTTCCGGCGGTGGTGACGGCGCGCCCGCTGTACGGAAATGCGCCGCAGATTTTTCTCGCGAAACTGTACGCGGGCTTGCTGCTGGGATTGAGCGCTGACGGACTCGCGAAGGAATTTGCTACCGCGTTACCCGCAGATGGTTCGGTGCGAGTGCTCAGCCGTAATGGCGGGCTTCCGATACTTGCCACGGCATACGTTCAGGCGGCAGCGGCGGCGCCCGCTGCTGAGGTGACGTCGTCCGCGGCGACTGTAATGCAGGCTCCGTCGGAAGCTGCGTGGCACGAGGTGCTGAAACGCAAGCGCGCAGCCGGACAGTTCGATGTCTTCCTGTGCCATAACTCAGCCGACAAGCCTGCCGTGAAGCGGATTGGGCAGCAGTTGAAAGAGGCAGGCATCCTGCCCTGGCTCGACGTTTGGGAATTGCCTCCGGGGCAGCCCTGGCAGCCGCTGCTGGAGCAGCAGATCGGCAACATCAGGTCGGCTGCGGTGTGCTTTGGCTCGGCCGGCATCGGACCCTGGCAGGAGCAGGAGATGTACGGCTTTCTGCGGGAGTTTGTGTCGCGTAGAGCTCCGGTGATTCCGCTGCTTTTGCCCGATGCTCCGCTGACGCCGGAGCTGCCGATCTTTTTGCGGGCGATGACGTGGGTCGATTTTCGCCGCGATGATCCGGATCCATTCAAGGAGTTGATCTGGGGCATCACGGGTGAGAGGCCCGACGATTGACGGCTCATCGTCGATGATAGAGAGGCGGCCGCGCGATGTGTCGTCACGAGCGAAGCCAGGGATCTGCTTTCCGTTGCCGTTGGGAACTGACAACTGACAACCGACAACTGCGTTACTGCTGCACCGTCTGAATTGCCTTGGGATGGTACTGCTCGTTCTGAATCTGGGAAGCGTCCCAACTTCCGCCTAGAGCCTTCACCAGGTACACCGAAGTGACCATCTGCTGACCCAGCAACTGGGTCGCGAGACGCTGGTTGGTCAGCAACTCCGACTGCGCGGTGATCACGTCGAGATAGGTCGTAACTCCGCCCACGTAGCGATTGTTTGCGATCTGCAGATAGCGGCGGGAATCGGCAACCGCGGCCGCTTGCGAAGACGCTGCCTCCGACAGGGTGCTGAGGTTGGACAAACCGTCCTCTACCTGCTGGAAGGCGGTCAGCACTGACTGGCGATAGTTGGCGACTGATTCGTCATAGGCGGACTGGCTGGCCGCGTAATTAGCGCGGATGCGTCCGCCCTGGAAGATGGGCTGCAGCAAATCGCCACCAACCGCCCAGATTGCGCTGGGAGCAGAGATCAGGTTAGTGATGTCGGTAGTCTGGAATCCGCCGCTGCCGAAAAGCGTAAGTTGCGGATAGAACGCTGCCTTGGCGACACCGACCAGCGCGTTTTCGTAAGCCATCTGCCGCTCGGCGGTGGCAATGTCAGGACGCCGCTCAAGTAAGTCCGAAGGCACTCCCACCGGGATGGGCGGCGCAGCGGCCGTCAAAGGTGCGACCGGCACGCTGAAGGTGGATGCGGGATTTCCGGTGAGCACGGCGATGGCATGCTCGTAATTGGCGCGCTGCTGCTGCACCAGGTGTAGCTGCGTAATCGTAGAATCGAGCAGCGTCTGCTGCTGTGCCAGGTCGAGTCCCGAGGCGATGCCGCCGTTGTGCCGATATTCGACCAGTTGCAAGCCCTTCTGCTCGATGTCGACCGATTCCTGCACCACCTTGATCTCGGCATCGAGCTCGCGCAGGCTGAAATAGTCGGCCGCGAGTTCGGCTGCCAGCACCAGCTGCGTGTTCTGCAAGTCGGCGGCCGTTGATTGCAAGCTGGCGTTGGAGGCTTCGAGACTCTTACGGTATTTGCCGAACAGGTCGGGCTCGTAGCTGAGCGTAAAGGGAATCTCAAAGTAACTCTGTGTCAGAGGAAATCGCGGACCAATAATACTGACTGCCGGGCGGTTGGCGGAGTAACGCTCCCGGCCTGCGTTGGGATCGGTATTGAACTGGGGAAACAGGTCAGCCGAGGAAACTTTGGCCAACGAGCGTGCTTGCGCGAGCCGGGCCTGCGCGGCAACCAGTGACTGATTGGCCTTCAGCAGTTGCTGCTCATACCCGTTCAGTTCGGCATCGCCGAAAATCTCCCACCACTGTCCCTTGGGAATAGAGTCCTTGGGAGCGGCAACGCGCCAAGGGCCTTGTGTCTTGTACGCCGTCGGAGCCTGCACCGCCGGACGTTGATATTTGGGCCCAACCACGCAGCCCGCGAGAAGCGCTGTAGCCACCATGGCGGAGATGAGGCCGGTGGCAGCCCCGCGCTTTAGCCCGGCGTTCGGGCGGGTCCTCAAACATCCCGTGATAGCGGCTGACGCCCCCAGATTTTTGCACCGGCCGGGCAGCGCAGGCGTGAAGGCTTGCACTACGCGTTCTGACGCGTTGCGCCAGGGCTGAAACCGCGCCCTTTCACTCACCCACTTCACGACGCGTTGCCTCCGCCCTGATTCGCCGGAGCGATGTTTACCTTCTGCCCATTTTCCAAAGAATCGGCGGGATTGATAATGATGCGTTCCTCTGTGCTGAGGCCTCCGAGGATTTCCAGGGTGGTGCCGTAGTCTTTCCCGATGTTGATTGGCCTCAATTGCACCTTATTGTCAGGACCGACCACCGCGACCTGAGCACCCTCCTGGCGAAACAGCATGGCGTTGACCGGCACCGTCACCCGATCCGCAGAAATGTGCGGCATGAAGTGCACAATGCCGAACGAACCCGGCAGCAGGCGCCCGTCCCTGTTGGGTACGTCCACTTCGGTCAGCAAGGTACGGGTTGTCAGATCAATCGACTCGGCGGTGCGCGCGACTGCTCCCTCGAAAACCTGGCCGGGAAATTCCTGCAAGGTCACCGTCGCCTTCATCCCAACCTTGATGGCCGGTGCGTAAGCCTGCGGCACACTCACGTAGACACGCAAGGGATCGATGCGGGCCATGTCGAACATCTCCCGGCCGGCGGTTGAACCAGCGTTGATCAGGGCTCCTGGATCCACGTTGCGCTTGGTCAATACTCCGGAGAACGGAGCATAGACGTGTTTGAACTGTTCCAACTCCTGCAGGCGGCGGACATTCGCATCAGCGGCCGCCAGGTTCGCCGTCGCCTGTTGGAACCCATTGACCTGGGTATCGGCCTCCTGCTGAGAAACCGAGTCGGTTTTGCGCAGGCTCTCCCAGCGTTCCGCAGAAATTTTCGCCAAATCCAGTTGGGCCACGATCTGCTGACGGGTGGCCCGTGCCTGCATTAATTCCTGGTCCACTTCAGGGGTGTCGATGTCGGCAAGCAGGTCGCCTTTGGTGATGCGACTGCCGATGTCCTTGTACCACTTGAGCAGGTATCCATTGGTACGGGCGAAGATCGGGGACTCCTCGTAGGCCTCCAGCGAGCCGGGCAGTTGAAGCTCTTCGTTAGGCTTTTCTGCGATGGGATGGACCACGGCAACTGTGGGTATCGAGGTCGCCTCGGTCTCGTCAGCCAATACGCGCTGGGTATGGGCACGCGTGAGGAAGATCATCACCGCTCCTACAAGGAGAACGAACAGAACCACTGCGATAAAGAGCAGTGCTTTCCGTGGCGGCGCCGGAGGCAGCTTCGGCGGTGGAGTGATCTCGGGCGGCTTGTGTTCCTGGTCAAGCACTTGAATTGAATTGCTATCGTGGTCCGAATCCATACTACTGGTGACTCCGTTCATTCTATAAAAAACGGTTACGACTCGATGAACCGAGTCTCGCGATTTTCGCGGCGTCCGTGAATGATGGCAAAAACCGATGGCACAAAGAACAGTGTGGCGGCCGTGGCAAACAGCAAGCCGCCAATGACGGCCCGACCCAGGGGAGCATTCTGCTCGCCTCCTTCGCCCAGGCCCAACGCCATGGGAAACATGCCAATGATCATCGCCAACGCCGTCATCAAGACCGGGCGGATACGGGTAAATCCAGCTTCCAGCACCGCCTGTGCAGCGGGAAGGCCGGCCCGCATACGATCGCGCGCGAACGATACCATCAGGATCGAATTGGCTGTAGCCACCCCCATGCACATCACCGAGCCGGTCAGGGCAGGCACGCTTAACGTGGTTCGGGTCAGCAGCAGGATCCAGCAAATGCCGGCCAAAGCTCCCGGGCAGCGCAGTGATGATGATGAAGGGATCGAGCCACGACTGAAAATTCACCACGATCAGGAAATAGATCAGAAGAATCGCCATCAACAGGCCAATGCCGAGGCCGAAAAAGGACGATCTCATGGTCTCGACCTGTCCGCGAACGATGATGCGCGTCCCGCGTGGCAGATTGCGCTCGAACGGCTCGAGAACCTTCATGGTGTCTGAGGCGACCGCGCCGAGATCACGGCCCTGGGTGCTGGCATAGACATCAATCACCGGCTGGACATTGTAGTGATTGACCACTGCTGGCCGTGACGCAGGCGAGAGCTGCACCAGGTTCCCCAGCACCTGCTGCCCGGGAGTTCCCGGATCGTTGACCGGCGTGTTCATGAGGTCTTGCAACGACGTGATGCGGTACTGCGGGCTCTGTACGGCAACCTGGTAGGTCACTCCGTTTGCCGGGTTAAGCCAGAAGTTCGGAGAAGTCTGAAAGCTGCCGCTGAGCGATACCAGGACGCTCTGCGCGACATCGCGGGCATTCATGCCGACCTGCGTAATGCGCGTCCGGTCCATGTCCAGGCGAAGCGTGGGCAGATCGAGCATCTGCTGCACATGAACGTCGGCGGTGCCGGGGATGTGACGCATCCTGTTGGCGATCTGCTGCGCGATCTCGTAGTTTTCCGTCATGTTCGCGCCGACAACCTGGATGTCGATCGGCGCCGGCAGGCCAAAGTTCAGAATCTGCGTAACAATGTCGGCGGGCTGAAAGAAGAACTCCACCCCTGGGAAACGCCGCGGCAGGTCTACGCGCAACTTGCGCACATAGTCCTCTGTCGGGTGGTGATGTTCAGGATCGAGCCCCACCAGGATTTCGGCATCGCTGCTGCCAATCACGCCGGAGTTGCTGTACGACAGGTTCAAGCCTGAGTAGGGGACGCCGATGTTGTCGAGAATCGTCTTGACTTCTTCCCTGGGGATTTCCTGCCGCAGGAAGCTGTCAATTTCGTCGCACAGGCGCGCAGTTTCTTCAACCCGCAGTCCGGCGCGGGCGCGCACGTGCAGCCGCATCAGCCCCGCGTCCACCGAGGGAAAGAAATCTTCACCGAGGAAGAAAACCAGGCACAGAGACAGACCACAGAATGCGATGAAGCAGAGAGCGAAGATTCCGCGATGGGCAAGCGTGGTCTCCAGCAACTGAAAGTAGCCTTCGCGGAAGCGCTCAAAGCCGCGCTCAAAGCCGCGTTGAAAGCGACCCACCGCAGTCTTCGGCTGTTCGGCCCGATGCTCGTGGCCGCGCATGATATACATCACCAGGGTCGGGATCAGCGTTCGCGACAGGAAATACGACGCAAGCATCGCGAAAACCACCGCCTCCGCCAGGGGCACAAAGAGGAAGCGGGCCACTCCGGTGAGGAAGAACATCGGCACGAACACGATGCAGATGCACAATGTCGAAACAAAGGCGGGTACCGCAATCTGCTGCGCGCCGTCGAGAATGGCTTGCTTCATCTCCTTGCCTTGGGCAAGGTTGCGCTCGATATTTTCGATCTCGACGGTGGCGTCATCGACAAGGATTCCTACCGCCAGCGCAAGGCCGCCGAGGGTCATGATGTTGATGGTCTCGCCCAGAGCGCTGAGCAGCAGTACTGATACAAAGATGGACAGCGGAATCGAAATGGAAATGACGATGGTGGGACGCCAGTCGCCCAGGAAAAGCAGAATCATCATCGCAGTTAGCGCCGCCGCAATCAGGCCTTCGCGAAGCACACCGTCGATGGAAGCGCGAACGAACAAAGACTGATCGAACAATGGCTTGATGGTAAGGTCGCGCGGGAGCGATTGGGCCGCGATGGGCACCACGTTCTTTACCGCCTTGACGATGTCCAGGGTCGAGGCACTGCCGATCTTGTACACCGACATCAGAGTGCCGCGAACCCCGTCCTGACGCACGATGTTGGTCTGAGGCGGAAACCCGTCACGGATGTGGGCCACATCACGCATGTAGATGGTCGAGCCGTTGACCGTTTTCACCGGCAGCGCATTGAGTTCGGCAATGGTGCGCGGAGTGCCGTTCATCTCCACCTGGTATTCCACCGAGCCGATTTTGGTTGTGCCCGCTGGAAGAATCAGGTTCTGCGCGCTCAGAGCGTTGACGATGTCATTTGGAGATAGCCCATTCGCCTGCAGCCGTGGCATATCGAGATCGACTTGAATCTGCCGTATCTTGCCGCCGTAGGGATAGGGCATCGCCGCGCCATGGACGGTCGCTAACTGCGTCCGCAAAAAATTCTGGCCCAGATCGAAGAGTTGCTGCTCGGGCAGAGTCTTACTGCTCAGGCCCAGCTGCACAATGGGTGTCGTGGACGCCGAATAGGTGATGACCAGGGGAGGAGTTGTCCCCGGGGGAAGGCCACGCACCGTCGTCTGAACGATCGCCGTAACTTGGGAGAGTGCGGTCGGAATGTTGGCGCCGGGGCGAAAAAACACCTTGATAACCCCGATGCCGTTAAGCGAGGTCGATTCGATGTGTTCAATATCGTTGACGGTAATCGTGATGCCACGCTCGGAGTTGGTCACGATACGGTCGGCCATTTCATTAGGCGCCAGACCGGCGTAGTTCCAAATGATGCTGATGACTGGGATGTTAATGTCGGGGAAGATGTCGATGGGCGTCCGCAGGACCACCAATGGCGTCAGTATGATCAGCACCAGCGCCATGACCACGAACGTATAAGGACGCCTGAGGGCGAGCGCAACAATCCACATCGGTTCGGACAACTCCAGGTACAGACGGAAAACTTACATATTAGAGCGGGTTGACTTGCTCACCCTTGCCAGCCGAGTAAAATTTTCGATTCGATACGGTACGTATTGGATTCAATATATGCTAAGGTTCAGGCATGCAGCAAACGGATTCTTCCGGTCATAAACCGTCGCCGGAAGCGAACACGTTTTCCGCCAAACGAGCTCCAGGGCGCCCACGCAGCGAGGCGGCTCGCCGCGCGATTCTGCGCAGCACCATGCGCCTGCTGGAGGACACCGGCTTCTCCGACCTCTCCATCGAGGCGATTGCCGCGGACGCAAATGTCGGGAAAGCGACCGTGTATCGCTGGTGGCCCAACAAGGGGGCACTGGTGGCAGACGCCCTGGGATCGGGCGCCGCCAAGCAGTTGCGCTTCCCCGATACCGGCTCGGTCCGCTCCGATATCAGCATGCAGATGAAACAGTGGGTGGCGATACTGCATGGTCGGCGCGGCCGTATCGTGGCCGCCCTGATCAGCGGCGGCCAGTCCGACAAAGAGATCATTCAAGCCTTTCGCGAGCGGTTTGTGCGGCCAAAGCGTCTCGACGCCCACAAGATTCTGCAACGAGGCGTCGAGCGCGGCGAACTCCCCGCAACGGTCGATATGGATCTGATCCTCGACTCGCTGTATGGCGCCATCTACATGCGCTTCCTGATCTGGCAGGAAGGTCTAACGGAAACGTTCGTGGACGATGTCGTGGAGCTGATCTTCGGTGGAGTGGTGACACAGCGTCCCCGTCCCGGCACCAATGGCACGCGCAAGCAGAAGGCGGTAGCCGGTAAGGCTCTCGCGTAGAATTTGTTCCGCCAGCCCACATGACGATTCGACGTTTGAGCACCCGCGAGGTCTACCGCAATCGTTGGATGGTAGTGCGCGAGGATGAAGTCGAGCGCGACAACGGCGCTCGCGGCATCTATGGCGTGGTCGAGAAGCATGACAGCGCCATCGTGATCGCGATGGAGGACGGCTGCGTCTTCCTGGTTGAACAGTTTCGCTATCCAATCGGTGAGCGTTCGCTGGAATTTCCCCAAGGCAGCCTGGAAGACAATGGCGTCGATTCATCCGAGATCGCACGCGTTGAACTTCGGGAAGAAACTGGGATCGAAGCTGCCAGCCTCGAGCCTCTGGGTGAGATCGTGATTGCCATTGGATATTCCAATCAGAAGACGAATGCGTTCCTGGCCAGAGATCTTCGACACGGTGCCAGTACACCGGAGGCGGAAGAGCACGACCTGAAGGTGTTGAAAGTAAGCGTTCCAGAGTTCGAACAACTTCTTCGCGAAAACAAGATTAAGGACGCGCAGACCATGGCCGCTTGGGCGCTGTACAAGAGCCGCCGCCAAGAATAGCTAAGCCTCACTCTCAGTGCTGTCCATAATTTCATCAAATGGTGGTCCCCCGAGTGTGTGACGGCAAATCCATTCCGCTGGGCTCGCTCCGTCAGAATAGAACTGGGGTTGTGTTAGGGTTTCGGACCAAGTAACGTTCTGAACGCCACCCGCTAAGCAACACGGAGAAAGCGTATGCAAAGCCGCTCCGATGTACTGCAGAAAATCGAAGGCGCGAGCTTCGATGTGTGCGTAATCGGAGGAGGGGCTACCGGGGCAGGCTGCGCCTGGGATGCACAGTTGCGCGGCCTGAGAACCGTCCTGGTTGAGGCCGGAGACTTTGCCTCCGCGACCTCCAGTTGTTCCACCAAGCTCGTGCATGGAGGCGTGCGCTACCTGCAACAGGCCGTGTCCGACCTGGATGCCGGCCAGTATCGGGTCGTCAAGCGCGCACTGCATGAGCGCCGGCTCATGCTCGATAACGCTCCTCATCTGGCTCATCCTTTGGAAATTCTCGTTCCGTGCTACAGCAAGATGGATGTTCTCTATTACCGCATCGGGATGAAGATGTATGACTGGATCGCCGGCAAGGGCAACTTGTTTCCCAGCCGTCACCTTTCCGTGGCCGAATCGGTTGCGCATATGCCCATGCTGAAACCTGACAAGCTTGCGGGCACCGTCGCCTATGGCGACGGACAGTTTGACGATGCCCGCTACGATATGGCGTTGATCCAGTCGTTCACCAGCATCGGCGGACAGGCCGTCAACTATGCACGCGTTGTCGGACTGGGTAAGGACACCCGGGGCCGGCTGGCGGAGGCGGAGATCGAAGACCGGCTTTCCGGACGCCACTTCAAGTTGCGGGCACGAGCCTTCGTCAACGCCACCGGACCGTTCTCAGATCACATTCGAGAAATGGCTCGGCCCGGTATTCCGCATCGGCTGCGGCTCAGCAAAGGGGTACACATCCTGCTGCCGCTGGATTCCGAGGATACGACGGACGCCATTCTGATTCCCAAGACGGACGACGGCCGCGTGATCTTTGCCATTCCGTGGCTGGGCCGCTTTCTGGTAGGCACTACGGACGATGAGGCTACGCTGGATGACGAGATGATCGTCACCAAGGCGGAAGCCGAGTATCTGTTGCGCCACCTCAATCGCTACATCGTTCGCCCGCTTACGAGCGATCAGATTGTCAGCGCTATCGCCGGGGTGCGGCCACTGGTCAAGCACCGTGATGCCCGGAAGACCAAGAAGCTGATCCGCGATCACGAGATCGAACTCGAGCCGGAGAGCGGATTGATCAGCGTTCTTGGCGGCAAATGGACCACGCACCGTGCCATGGCCGAGGACGGAATCAACGCCGTGCTGCAGTACCTCGGCGAAGCGAATATCCCATGTCGCACGGCGCATCACCTGATTGACGGCGCAAAGGGTTATACGCCTGAATATTGGCGTGAATTGGCTGACCAGCACAACCTCTCGCCTGCCACCGCGCGACATCTGGCGGAGAAGTTTGGCACGAACGCGCCTGAGGTTCTTGCCATCGCGGTACAAGAGCCGCAGTACGCTTCCGCGATCGTGGAAGGACTGCCGCCCATCCAGGCGGAGGTCGTTTACAGTGTGCGTCACGAGATGGCCATGACCATTGAAGACGTACTGGCCCGGCGCATCGGTCTCCAGCTTTTCAGTTGGAAGGCTGCCATCGAAGCCGCGCCGGTAGTGGGATCCATACTCGCCGAAATGCGGAATTGGACTTCGGGTGAGCGGCAACGCGCGGTTGAAACCTACATTGAGAAGATCAGGCGGCTGATGGAGAAGATCGGGCTGGCTGCCTGCGCCGTTTTGGCGCAGGGCTGACTGCACGCGACCGAATCAAACATCAGCAGTCGTCGCACGAGAGGGAGCTTAAGCACGAATGGCTGACTACATTGGAGCAATCGACCAAGGCACGACCAGCACCAGGTTCATTGTGTTTGACCGGTCCGGACGGATCGTGACGACGGCTCAGAAAGAACACGAGCAGATCTATCCCAAGCCGGGCTGGGTTGAGCACAATCCCGAAGAGATCTGGCGGCGCACCCGGGAAGTCATCGATGAAGCGATGAAGGCCAAGGGCCTCACCGCAAAAGACCTCGCAGCCGTAGGCATCACCAATCAACGCGAGACTACGGTGGTGTGGAACCGCAAAACCGGCAAGCCGGTTTGTAACGCGATCGTCTGGCAGGACACGCGCACCGCCGACTACGTCGCCGAATTCTCCAAGACCGGCGGCCAGGATCAGTTCCGTCGCAAGACCGGTCTGCCCCTTGCGACCTATTTCAGCGGTCTTAAAGTACGCTGGATCCTGGAGAACGTGCCCGGCGTTCGCGCCCTGGCGGAAGCTGGTGATGTGCTGTTCGGCAACATCGATACCTACCTCATCTGGAAGCTGACCGGCGGAACCGACGGCGGAGTCCACGTCACCGATGTCACGAATGCCAGCCGCACCCAGTTGATGAACCTGGAAACCTTGCAGTGGAGCGCCGAGATCACCAAGCTTTTCGGAATTCCGTTGGCCATGCTGCCGAAGATTTGTTCGAGCAGCGAAGTCTACGGCCATGCCAAGGTGAGCGCGATCGCGGGCTTGCCCATCGCGGGCGATCTTGGCGATCAACAGGCTGCCCTCGTCGGCCAGACCTGCTTCAAGCCGGGTGAGGCCAAGAATACCTACGGCACGGGCTGCTTCCTGCTGCTCAACACCGGCAAGACGCCGGTGCAATCGCAGTTCGGGCTGCTCACCACGCTGGCGTACAAACTGGGTAACGAACCCGCACATTACGCGCTCGAGGGAAGCATCGCCATCACCGGAGCGCTGGTGCAGTGGCTGCGAGACAACCTGGGCATCATCAAGGAGAGCACGGAGATCGAAGCTCTGGCCAAGACGGTCGAGGACAACGGCGGTGTGTACTTCGTACCGGCGTTCTCCGGGTTGTTCGCTCCCTATTGGAAGACGACAGCACGCGGCGTAATCGCCGGGTTAACGCGTTACGTCAACAAAGGTCACATCGCCCGCGCGGTCCTGGAAGCCACCGCATTCCAGACGCGAGAAGTGGTGGATGCGATGAAGAACGACTCCGGCATCGAGCTCGATGTTCTGCGGACCGATGGTGGCATGGTCGAGAACGAACTGCTCATGCAGTTCCAGGCAGACATTCTCAACAAGCCGGTGGTACGGCCCGTGATCAAGGAGACCACGGCGCTGGGCGCGGCCTACGCGGCTGGCCTGGCCGTCGGGTTCTATAAGAACCTTGACGACCTCTGCGCCAACTGGGCGGTCGACAAGACATGGAATCCCGACATGCCAGCTGCCAAACGTGATGCTGAGTACAAGCTGTGGAAGAAGGCGGTCACCCGGACGTTCGACTGGTTCGAAGAACCGGCGAAGGTCGAGGAGAAGCAACTCCTGAGAGCGGCGAACTAGCGGCAGCAGGTCGGCTTCGAGGAAGGGAATTGCGTCTTTATGCACGGACCATTATTCGGTGAATTCATGGGTACCCTGGTGCTGATCCTTCTGGGGGACGGGGTTGTCGCCAACGTTTTGCTCAAAAAGTCCAAGGGAGAAGGATCGGGCTGGATCGTGATTGCGACCGGGTGGAGCATGGCCGTCATCGCAGGCATCTTCACGGCGGTAGCTTGCGGAAGCCCGGGAGCGCACATTAATCCCGTGATCACGCTTGCAGTGGCTCTGCTCTCTCACAACTGGGCGAACGTGATCCCATTCTGGACTGCGCAATGCCTGGGCGCCTTTGCCGGAGCGACCCTAGTGTGGCTCGCCTACCTGCCGCATTGGCCTGTGACTCCCGACCAGGGTGCAAAGCTAAGTATTTTCTGCACCTCCCCAGCGATCCGCAAGCTGCCGAATAACGCACTGACCGAGACGATCGCCACGACCTTCCTGGTGGTCATCGGTTTCGCTTTCGGTTCCACTTCGGTCTCGGCGACGGGCTTAATGCCGGGCTACGCGCCCTATCTGTGGGGCATGCTGGTGTGGGGATTGGGCCTGAGCCTCGGCGGCCCGACTGGGTACGCGATGAACCCGGCTCGCGACCTGGGTCCGCGGGTGGCCCACTTCGTCCTGCCGATCGCGGGGAAAGGCAAATCGGATTGGGGCTATGCCCTGGTTCCGATTGTCGCTCCCTTAATCGGCGGCACGATCGGAGTAGCAATCATCCGCTTGGCTAAGTACTAAGCCCGGGACGGCGGATGCGGAGGAACCGAGACGTTATCATCCTTGCACATCGCGCCATTAATCTCGCCAGGTCTTCGGTCCTCAACAACTTACTGAGTTTTGTTGCGTCTAATCAATTGGCATTGGACTTTGCCTCGGGAAGGGGCGAAAATAAGAGTCTGGGTCGGCAACAAATGGAATCTATTAGGGTTGAGGAAGTTAGGCCCATGGGGCTGGGTTACAAAATCGGGTCAGACTTCTTGCAAACGGCCCCGGTCAGGTGTGCGATGCAAACAGCAATCCGTCAGTTCTCTATCGCGGCGTTAGCATTTCTTTTGCTCCCGTTCGGCTTCGCACAGGCACAAGACCCGCCGGATAATGCGAAGCCCGACAAGAATGCTCCGTCTGTCTCGACTCTTAGCAACATCGACGCCATCGGCAACCGCAATGTTGGCTGTAAAGAGGGTGTGGGCAACTGGTATTCGCTCGACAAGCAGGTTGCGATGGGCCGTCAGTACGCCGCTCAGGTCGAGCACGGCGCCAAGATGGTCACTGATCCGGTGGTCACCGAGTATGTGAACCGAATCGGTCAGAACCTGGTACGCAACTCGGACGCCAAGGTGCCTTTCACCATCAAGGTGATCGACACCGATGAAATCAACGCCTTCGCGTTGCCGGGTGGCTTCTTCTACGTGAACTCGGGCCTGATTCTTGCCGCCGATAACGAGGCCGAACTGGCAGGCGTCATGGCGCACGAAATTGCTCACGTTGCCGCGTGTCACGTGGCCCGCGAGCAGACCCGGGGCAACATCGTAAATCTGGCGAGCATTCCGCTGATCTTTGTGCCCGGTGGCTGGGCAGTCTATGAGGCTTCCCAGGCGGCGTTGAGCATCGGCGTTCCTCTGACATTCATGAAGTTCTCGCGCAATTTCGAGAGTGAAGCCGACTTCCTGGGCATGGAATACATGTACAAAGCGGGTTACGATCCGCAGTCGTTTATATCGTTCTTCGAAAAGATCGAGGCGCAAGAGAAGAAGAAGCCCGGCGCGATTGCGAAGGCCTTCTCCTCGCATCCTATGACTCCCGATCGTGTCGAGCACGCTCAGCAGGAGATGAAGACCGTACTACCTCCGCGCGACGAGTACATCGTGGACACCTCCGAATTCGATCAGGTGAAAGCGCGGTTGGCCTCGTTGGAGAACCGGCATAAGCTGCAGAACAATAATGACAACAAGGACCGTCCGACTTTGCGCCGGGCTACTGCCGATTCGTCTCCCGACAGCGGGACCAGTACGGGTACCGACGGCAGCACGAATGGCTCGACGAATGACGATGGCCGTCCTACACTGAAGCGCAGCGACGGATCGACCTTCCAATAAGAATTAGTCAGCAGACAAAAACGAGGCTCCCTTGAGTGGGAGCCTTTTTATGCTGCGCGTCTTCCTGGGAAGGCCGGTTTTCGGAGTCTCCAAAGACGACGCCACCCGTCGCCTACGTAACCACTTCATCTACGTGCTTGGGCATGACGAACCGGTCATAGACCCAGAGCAGAACGGCCGTAAGAAGTCCGATGGCGGTAATCACCCACCACATCATTCCGGGCCGGTGTTCCACTTCGCCGAAGTGGTGGATCAGGAATCCGCCAAACCGTCCTCCGATCAGCGAGCCGATGCCCAGCGGCAGGAAGGCGAATCCCATGTAGGTCCCCTGCTGTCCCGAGGGCGCAAGGCGAGAGATGTATTCGTAGTAGCGAGGCGATTGCGTGATCTCGCCGAGGGCCACGGCAATCAGCGTCAGGATCACGCCCATCACCGACGGTCGCATGATCAGGATGATCCACGCCAGTGCCGTCATTAGAGTGCCAATGATAATCGCTATGAACGCCCGCATCTTCTGGGTGAGGATGTTGACTACCAGGGTCAGCGCAATCACCACCAGAGGTCCGGTCACCAGCAGGAGTTCGGTGTCGGTGCGCGGATTGATGTAGTCGTGCACGTAAATCGGCAGGGTGATGAATTCCTGCCAGTAAACCACCCAATAGCCGGTGAAGATCAGCAGAAACAGCATGAAGCGCGGGTTGGTAAGGACCGTCCAGAAATTGCGCGCAGCCTGCGCCATGCTCGGAGTTTGAACTTCTTCAGAACGGCGGGGCTCGCGGAAGAATAGCAGCACGCCCAGAAACATCAGGAACACGCTGACGGCCGCCACCCGAAAGACGTTCTCCACGTGCATACGCTGGTGCACCCACGACGCGACATAAGGCCCAGCCGCGCCGCCGATATTCACCAGGGTGTAGTAGATGGAGTACCCGATGGAGCGGACGTTTTCTTTCGAAGCGCGCGCGGTTGTGCCCACCACGCTGGGCTTAACCAGCGCGACGCCCAGCGCCGGCAGCGCCAGCACAAAGGTCACCAGCAGAACCAGTGGCACGGCTTCGCGCACCGGAGCCATCCACGAAGAGCCCAGAGAGCCGAGCAGAAAGTAGGCACAGCTCAGGATGAGGTAAGCGACCGAGAGCGCGCGCCGGAACCCCATGCGGTCGGCGAGCGTTCCCCCAAAGACGGGCAGGAACCAGACCAGTCCACCGAAGAATCCGGTGAGCGTGCCGGTCTGCTGTGTTGGGAACTTCAGAACCTCGTGCAAGTAGCGCGCCAGCGAGGCGAAAGCCGCGTAGTAGGAAAGGCGCTCGAACAACTCGCTGATGTTGGCGACCCAGAAAGGCCGCTCGAAGCCGACGCGAATGTCGTGCCACCGCTGGGCAAAGCTCAAATGGTTCTCCTCATTCCGGAAGTGTCGTCGTGTCGAGCGGTGTTCATTGCTCTCTGGGAAACTCTGATTAAGTCCAGTTTTGAAAGGGACGGTCTTTAGACCGTCCGTCAATCGGCCCTTTATGAGCGCGGCTTTAGCCGCTGAGGCACTTATTCAGAGGCTCCTTACCAATTGGCATTTGTTATTCCCACACGAATTGTCATTACGAACGGCCTTCAGGCCGTGAGGGATCTGCTTTCCTCCTGCCTGACCGCAATGCTCTTGAAAGCAGATTCCTCGCTTCGCTCGTAATGACAATCCTCCAGAGCCAAGCTCACCATTATCACGGCCGGATAATCACCCTCGGCGCTATCCACCGGTCAGGGCCGTCCTCAGCCTCGATTCGACCTGCGCCGCCGAGAGGCCGCCCACACGAATCACTTTATTTCGGCTGCTTTCCCCGGCGGCTATCGTAACTGAGGAACGCGGTACATTCAAAAGATTCGCAAAGAACTCGATACAGGCTTGATTGGCGCGGCCTTCCACCGGCGGCGTTGTCAAGGCCAGCTTGAGCGCGTCGCCAATTTCGCCGGTGAGGGCGTTCTTCTTGGCGCGGGGATGCACCTTCACCTGAAACGTCGCACCGGCGGGTGTGTCGCGGATCGGGATCAAGGCCGCGGACGCTCGCCGAAGATTGCTGTTCCAACTCGCACGCAGGTCGACCCTTCTTCGATGGCCACTTCGAAGTCGTGCGACATGCCCATGGAAAGCTGGTTAAGTGTGATGGCCAGCAGATTGCGGGTTGCGAGCCGGTCTCTTAGTTCCCGCAGTTGACGGAAGTAGGGCCGCGCTCCTTCAGGATCGTCGGTGTACGGAGGCACTGTCATTAGGCCACGAAGGCGTAAATGCGGCCAGTTCGGAGCGCCGGTGAGAATGGCCTCAAGCTCCGGTGAGTCGGGAGCAACGCCGCTCTTGGCGGCTTCGCCTCCGACATTGATTTCTATGAGAATGTCGAGCATCTTGTCCGCGCTTTCGGCGGCGGCATTGAGGCGTTGTGCCAGTTTGGCCGAGTCGACTGAGTCTATGGCGTGAAAGATCTCGGCAGCCTTGGCCGTTTTGTTGGACTGGAGGTGGCCGATCATGTGGAACTCGACGCCTTGCAGTGTCTTGAGAGCGTCGACTTTGTCTGCGAATTCCTGTACGCGGTTCTCGCCGAACAAGCGCTGGCCGGCCTTGTAAGCCTCGATGATCGTGTCCGCAGTCTGGGTCTTCGAGACCACCATCAGCGCGATGTCATCAGGGTTCCGTCCGGCGCGTTTTGCGGCGCGGGCGATGCGCTCGTGGATCGCGGAGAGATTGGAGGCGATGGACATGCGAGAGGAGGTGTCGTCCCTGCGGGACTCGCCCCTTTTTTGCGTGCACCCAGCGCTGAAGCGCTGGGCTATGATCTTCCGTTTCGCTGCGCGAGACTGGAGCGTCACGGGTGCAACCTTAGAGACAACCTAATTATCTTCCGATACGAACCCGGAAAGCACACCCTGAATCTCTCCGTGCCCCTCGGCCTCTCGTGGCTCACTCCTTGCTTACATGATCGCGGTCGGAGGAGCCGGTTCATCCGGACTCCCGGCGTTGGCCAGCGGCACTCGCACCATCACGATAGCCAGGATTACCAGCACCACGAATCCCGACAGCACATGCGGATGCGCGAAGATTACCGGCAGTGGCCACTGCTTGTACTTGAAGATGGCGATCACGATGCCCATCAAGGCCTCACCTGCAATGAAGCCGGAAGCCGTGAGCACTCCGGCGTTTTCCACCCGGGCCTTCTGGGCTTCGTTGAAGTCCCGACGGTCGCGCATGCGATCCGTGATCCAGCGAATCATGCCGCCGAGAAAGATGGCGAAGGTCGTCTCCAGAGGCAGATACATGCCGACGGCAAAGAGCATCGGACTCTTGACCTCGATCATGATCAGCGCCAGTCCCATCAGAATGCCGACGACGACCAGCGGCCATGCCATCTCGCCGCCAACGATGCCGCGCGAGAGCATGGCCATCAGTCCGGCTTGGGGCGCCGAAAGCTGTGGGTCGCCAAAGCCGATGCCGCCGCTGTTAATGTTGGCCTGGTTCAGCAGCATGAGCACCGGGAACAGCGCGAAGCTGGCGACCGCGACGCCCATGAAGTCGCCAATCTGCATCTTGCTCGGAGTGCCGCCAAGAATGTGTCCCACTTTCAAGTCCTGCAGCATTTCGCCTGCGACTGCGGACGAAACGCAAACCACGGCCGCGACTCCCAGCACCGCCGCTACACCGTGCATGCCGGAAACGCCGATCAGAATCATCAGCAGCGCAGCGATGATAAGCGTCGCCAGGGTCAATCCGGAGATTGGGTTGTTCGACGAGCCGATCAGGCCAACCAGGTTGCCGGAAACGGCGGCAAAGAAAAATCCGACGATGATCATGACGATCGCGGCGACGATGCCGGCGTTCCAGGAATCGGCATAGCTCTTGTACAGGAACACCATGCTGATGAGCACTACCAGAAGTCCGCCGAAGACGAACTTGGCGCTCAAGTCGCGCTCGGTGCGCGCCGTGCCTGCGTGGGCCGCTGCCGACTTCTTCAAGTCCGAAACCGCGCGCGCCATGCCCGATCCCAGGCTCTTGCGCATGCGGAACAGCGTGTAACAGGCGCCGACCAGCATTCCACCCACGGCAATGGGACGTACGATGAAGCTCCATACCGCTCCGGCCTGTCCTGCCCAGAATGCCGTGTCGGGCGTCGTGCCCGCTGGAACGAACTGCGCCACAAACGTCGGTCCGCCAAGGAACAGGATGAGCGGAACCAGCAAGCCCCACGCCACCACGCCGCCGGCAAAGTTCAGCGACGCCAGGCGAGGACCGATGATGTAGCCCACGCCGAGGTACGCCGGACTGATAGCAGGCGCGGAGATCGTGGTCACTGCTCCCGCAGGCAGCTTAGGCGCGGTGGCCGAGCGTCCCATGCGCACGAAGCTGGTGCCGAGATTGCCGACGTTTACGATGAAATCTTTGCTGGCGTTGAACAGATTGAACTGGCCCAGAAGATAGATCAGGCCGCCAAAGCCCATGTTGCCGAACAGAATCTTGGCGGCGCGGCTGCCCTGTTGTCCTGCGATGTGAATCTGCGAAGCGGCGACCGACTCGGGGAAGGGAAGCTCGGGATCTTCCACCATCACCCGGCGAAGCAGCGTGACGAACAAGATTCCCAGTGTGCCGCCGACCAGCATCAGGATCGAAGACTTCCAGTAGGCGTGCTCGAAGTCGAAGACCGGCCATGCGCCCGAGATTACGAACGCCGGGATGGTAAAGATGGCGCCCGCTGCCACCGATTCGCCGATCGAGCCGACGGTTCGAGCAATGTTCTCCTCGAGAATCGAGCCCTTCATCAGCCGCAAGACCGCCATACCAATGACGGCTGCCGGATACGTTGCCGCGATCGTCATGCCGGCGCGCAAGCCAAGATAGGCGTTGGCGGCACCGAGAATGACCGTCATGATCAGGCCCAGCAGCACCGCGCGGAGGGTGAATTCCGGCAGAGAAGTTTTATCGGGAACGTAAGACCGGAACGTCTTTTCCGGAGGAGTGGCGGTTGTGCTCATGAAGTAAAACCTCGCGCGGCGCACAAATAATAGTGACGGCGCAAGTTAGCACGTTGGCGGCATCCGGTACAAGTGCGGATGCTCAAAGCGGCTACGCGACTCGCCAAGAACTGCGGATTCCCGGAGTACTCTGCGCTCAAACCGGCGCTTGTGGGCCGCCTGGATTGAGATCGGCCGGGCCTCGATTCTTGCGCAACAGCGTCATCGACAGGTAAGCGCCGATCCATGATCCTGCCGCCGCGAAGCAGACGTACATCCAATTTCGTGTGTAGCTGATGACCGCGAAGGCCGACAGCAGATACCAGACGCTGCTGAGAGTCGCGGCCGGAACCCTGCGGCGCGCCGAAACCGCCGCGGTGAACATCACGTAAACGGCGTCGGTCGCGGCCGTCGAGGCGAGCACTCCCAGTCCCAGCCATGGATCGATTAGCGGCATCAATTTCTCGTTTCCACCTGCCCTCAAGGGTTGTCAGGTCAAAATTCGGATTTGCCGCATCTTACCCCGCCAACTCTCTTGCCAGTGGATGAGCCGGGGTTTGGCTAACCAATCAGTAATATTTCCCCGCAGATGCAAGTTCGGGCTGTTCTTGCCAAAGTGTTAGCTTCCTGATCACCCCTCCCCCCTCCCCCTGTCTGCGCAAAATATTGAAAACATTCGATCAGAAAAAATCTTTCCTCGCAAAATATTCCATCCAAAGGAGTTACAGGTCAAAATATTCCATTCATTGGACTTAGAGGGGCGAAACTCGACTGCCGAGCCGCTCTCCGCGAAGGCGAGTTAACGCCTTGGTAAACTCCGGCGATCACTGAGGCGACTGCCACTCTCATCATGTTTTCAAAGACCGGCTGCCCGATGCCCGGCACCCCAAAAAAAGCGCCGCATTGGGTGTGCCTTTCAGGCACACGAAACCACTCTTAGCTTATGGATTGAGAGCGCCCAGTCAATAGAGCAAAACAATCATTACCGAAGTAACTGGCTTTTTCCAGATTGGGCTTCGGCAGAAATCACGGTGTGAGCGAGGCAATGCCTCGCCAGAAAGCTCTTGCTTTGAGGTTAGGAGTGACATGGCCTGATTGCGACGGTTATCTTCGAGTAACCGGCCGCACAGTCCACTTCTACGGCTTGCCGACTATACGACCGAGTGGATTCCGGGATTACCTACGGCATGGCGATTTCACGCTAGCTAACCTAAGGATTGCGCAGAGGACCGGCCGAGCTGGCGACACTATAGAACTTAGAGGTTAGAATCTCGGAAGAAATTGACTGCTGCTCGATCTCGCCCTATCATTCGTCATCCTTTCGCGCTTCTCGGGCATGATCGACACAACAGTTTCCCACTACCGCATCATCAGCAAGCTCGGCGGCGGTGGTATGGGCGTCGTCTATAAGGCCGAAGACACGCGGCTACACCGGTTCGTCGCCCTCAAGTTCCTGCCCGAAGATGTGGCCCAAAGCTCCCAGGCGCTGGAGCGATTCCGGCGTGAAGCACAAGCTGCGTCGGCGCTGAACCATTCCAACATCTGCACCATTCATGACGTCGGCGAGGAAGACGGCCGTGCGTTCATCGCGATGGAGTTCCTCGACGGCATGACGCTGAAGCACCGGATCGCAGGGCGTCCCGTCGAGGGCGAGCAGCTGTTGCCGCTGGCGATTGAGATCGCAGACGCGCTGGATGCGGCGCACAGCGAAGGCATCGTGCATCGCGACATCAAGCCGGCGAACATCTTTGTCACCAAGCGCGGGCACGCCAAGATTCTGGACTTTGGGCTGGCGAAGCTGACAGGCAATGCCGCCGCCAGCGCCGAAACCGCGACGGTTGAGTCCGAGCCGCAGCACTTGACTAGTCCGGGAGCCATGATCGGCACGGTGGCGTATATGTCTCCCGAGCAGGTGAAGGCAAAAGAACCTGATGTGCGCACGGACTTGTTTTCGTTCGGAGCGGTGCTGTATGAGATGGCGACGGGCAAGATGCCGTTTGAGGGTGAAACTTCGGGCGAGCTTTGCGGCGCGATTCTTCGCGATGAACCTGCGCGGCCATCGCAACTCAATCCGCAGGTCTCGCCAGGACTGGAAGCGGTCATCGGAAAGGCGCTGGAGAAGGACCGCAATCTGCGGTATCAGCACGCATCGGACATGCGAACCGATCTTCAGCGTCTCCAGCGCGACAGCAGCAGTCGGGTGCCTCAGCATCGCGCCCTGGGATCGGACGCTAACCTGGGATCAACTCCCCCTAGCTCACCGGCAACTGAGACGGAGAAAGCTGTTCGGCAGAAGCGGCGCCGGCGCGTCGTTGTTGCTGCGGGATTATTGCTCGCAACGCTGGTCGCCGGAGGACTGTACTACCGCTCGAAGCAATCCAAGCCACTGACAGACAAAGACACGATCCTGGTCGCCGACTTCGACAACAAGACCGGGGACCCCGTATTCGACGGCACATTGAAGCAGGCACTCGCCACTGATCTCGCGCAATCCCCGTTCCTGAATGTGCTGGACGAGCGGCAAGTCCGGCAAACGCTGAGGTCGATGGGGCTGCAAGGCGACGCGCGATTGACCAGCGAACGGGCAAGGGAAGTGTGCGCCCGCACCAAGAGCAAAGTAGCCATCGAAGGCACGATCGCGACGCTCGGCAGCCAGTACGTTTTAGGCTTGACCGCACTGAACTGCACCACCGGTGACGTCATCGCCCGCGAGGAGCAGACGGCGGCACGTAAGGAGGACGTATTGAAGGCACTCGACCGTGCCGATACGTCACTCCGAAGAAATTTGGGGGAGTCGCTTGCGAGCATTCAGAAATTCGATGTCCCGCTGGAACAGATATCAACGCCCTCACTGGAAGCGTTTCAGGACTTCGCCTTGGGGTACAGGGTTTGGGCGGCCAAGGGTGAAGCGGATGCAATTCCCTTGTTCCAGCACGCCGTGCAACTCGATCCAAACTTCGCGATGGCGCTTTCGTCCTTAAGCCGGCTGTATAGCAACATTGGGGATCGGGCCAAAGCGAGGGAATATGCGGCGAAGTCTTACGAGTTGCGTGACCGAGCGAGTGAGCGCGAGCGCTTCTACATTGACTCCAACTACCAGAATACCTTCACCGGGGACATTCTAAAAGCGATCGAAATCTTTAAGGTGTGGTCGCAGACCTACCCGCAGGATTTTATCGCGCACAACAATCTCGGTTCCGAGTATGCGACTCTCGGCCGCTACGAGGAAAGTCTGGCCGAGACACGACAGGCGCTTAAGCTTGCGCCGTGGGTGACCCTGTATTACGCGAACACGGCTGGCTATCTGGTCAACTTGAGTCGCAGACAAGAGGCCAAGGCCGTCCTGGATGAAGCAGTTCGCCAAGGCCTTAATAATTTGCAATTGCATCAGATGATCTATTTGCTGGCCTTTCTGGACGGTGACTGGGAAGTCATGCAAAGGGAACTTGATCGCGCAAAGGCCACGCCGAATGCCCCGTACCTGATCGCGATACATGCGGACACGCAAGCCTACTTCGGGCGCCTACGGCAGGCGCGCGAACTCACTGGAAAGGCGGTCAGTCTCGACCTCTCTGGCGGAGACAAGGACGTCGCGGCTGATGCCAGCCTCGCGGCAGCGCTGCGCGAGACGCTCTTCGGCAACGCGAGCAATGCCCGGCAGCAGGCAGAGGCGGCTTTGCACATGAGCACAGACGTGTACAAAACCGGCATTGCGGCCATGGTTTTCGCCCTCACCGGCGATACGTCGAGGGCTGAACAACTGGCTGGGCGGATAGGAAAGGACAACCCGCAGGACACGCAGGTGAACTTCATTTATCTCCCGGTGATCCATGCCAGCATTCACTTGCAGCGTCATGAGCCTGAGCGGGCCATAGAATCCGCAGGTGTGGCACTTCCGTATGACAGAACGAATACGGGAATGTATGCAAGATTACTGCGCGGACGGGCCTATCTTCAGTTAGGAAAACCGACGGAGGCTGTCGCAGAAATTCAGAGTCTCCTCGAGCAACGCGACAACCTCGGTAATTCTCCGATAAAACCAGCAGCAATGGTGGACTTGGCCCGAGCGTACGCTGCTGCGGGCAGGTCTGCGCAAGCTAAAGCCGCGTACGAAGACTTTTTCCAACTCTGGAAAGACGCCGACCCCGACATCCCCATCTTCAAACAGGCCAATGCGGAGTACGCAAGACTGCAGTAAATACCTGCCAACCTAATGCTCCGAGCAGCATCCGCTCGTCACGTCGGCCCGAAATCGGCTTTTGGGGAGATTACTTGCGGGAGGTCGGCCAGCAGCCGGCGACCGCCTTTAGCAGAGCCACATGGACGTATAACGCCCGAACCGCCAAATGGCCACGGCCAAAACAATCCCGAGTGGATCGTCGGCAAATCAAATTATCGTGCAGTGAAGTCGTCGGGGATTAACTGGTGTGAAATCGCCAAGTCACTCGTAATCCCTGGGGGCGTCCCCGTTCGCTGATTACCTACGACATGGCCTGTTATCGCCAGCCATCCTTCCGCTCTACAGCAGACCTCACGTAGAATTGGTGCGAAACTGCCCACATGCGAACCTCGTCGCGCCTTGGTCAGTAACCAGAAGGAGAAAAAGGAATGCGCTCTCGGACACCCGCTGTAAAGTTGACATTAGCTGCCCTTGCCATCTCAGGCATGTTCCTGGCAACTCGGGCCTTCGCCGCCGACATAAAAGGTCAGGTAATGGGCGGAGGAGCGCCTGTCGCTCAATCCACGGTCACACTTTGGGCTGCAAGTTCTGACGCACCCAAGCAGCTCGCGCAAACCAAGACCGACAACGAAGGCCGATTTGAAATAAGCTCCGCGGGAGCGCCAGACGATTCGAGCCTCTACCTCACGGCGGGCGGAGGCATTCCTGCGAGAAACAAGGAGGGTGGCAACAATCCGGCGATCGCGCTGCTGGCCGTGGTGGGCGGCACGCCGCCGGCACGAGTCGTGATCGACGAAATGACGACTCTGGCCTCGGTCATCACCCATACCCAGTTCATCGACGGCGCGGCGATTAAGGGCTCGCCGCTGCAGCTCCGTATTGCCGCTGGCAACGTACCCAATTTTGTCGATCTCGAAACCGGCGACTATGGTGCGACGATTCTGGATGCTCTCAACAGCGCGCAGACACCGACGATGGCCAACTTCGCTACACTATCCAGCATTCTGGCAGCGTGCGTTACGCGGTTGCGGTCCGATGCGTGCAGCAGTCTTTTCTACGTGGCCACGTCTCCGACGGGCGCCTACCCAAAGGACACGCTGGCGGCCACTGAGTCTATCGTCCGTGACCCCTCGCACCAGGCTGACAAAGTTTTCGACCTGCTCAACTATTTCTATCCACAACCAAAATTCGAACCCGGCAAGCTGCTCGCGGCCCACGCCGTTCCTGCCGTATTTGACCTTTGCGCCGAGCGCCTGGATCTTCCCGCTCAAGTTCACCGGCGGCGGCCTCAGCGGAGGTGGCAAGCTGATGATCGACAGCGAGGGCAACGCCTGGGTTGCCGACAACTTCACGGTCGGCGCTCAGAATCAGGACGCCTCATGGACTGGAGGTCTCTCCAAGTTCGCCCCCAACGGTAAACCGCTTTCCCCCAGCCCCCTGGGCTTCAGGGGCGGCGGCATCGCAGGCCCCGGTTTCGGCTTGACGCTCGACGCGCAGGACAATGCGTGGCCCACCAGCTTTACCGGCCAGAACATCACGAAGTTCGACAAAAACGGCAAGCCGCTCTCGCCGCCAGAGGGCTGGAACTTCAATCGCCAGATCAGCCAGATGCAGGGCATCATCGCCACGCCGAGTGGAGATATCTGGGCCCTCGACCTGATCAAGGGCCAGGTCGTAAAGCTTCCGCAAGGCGATCCGTCCAAGGTCCAGTTCTATTGCCAGAACAAGACGGGCGATCCGCTGAAGAACCCCTGCAAACTGGTCGGGCCGTTCGCGCTGGCCATTGACCAGCAGGACCGCATCTGGATTACCAACGCCATCGCGGACCACGTGGTTCGTTTCCCTGCTTCCGATCCCAGCAAAGTCGAAACCTTCAAGGTGGGATATTCCGCCAGCGGTCTCGCCGTTGACAGCCTGGGGAACGTCTGGATTTCCAACAAATTGGGCAGTTCTGCGCGGGCCGCATTGAAGTTTGCCGAAATGCTGGCCGCGTTCAAGTTCAACGTCGACAACGATCCAGACGCCGGAGCAAGAGCTACCAAGGTGCTGGTCCCTGCCTTAGCCGCGCAATCGCCCGGATACGAGTCGGGCGGCAGCATCACGGTGTTGCGTCCTGATGGCACCGAGGCACCGTTCTCTCCGGTGTCTGGCAATGGCATCGCCGCGCCCTGGACGGCTACCGTCGATGGCAACGACAACGTCTGGATCCCCAACTTTAGCAGCTGGTCGGCCGGAATCGTGGAGTTGTGCGGCTTTCGGACCGAGCACTGCCCGCCCGGCGTAAAGACGGGTCAAGCCATTTCGCCTCCCGGCGGCTATGTCGGTGGTGGGTTGCAGTTGCAGGTTGACCTTGGAATCGGTCCCGCAGGGGATGTTTGGGTTACCAACAACTGGCAGAACTACCCGGATGCGTTCGGCAAGGTCGATGAAGCATTACAAACTCAAGGCGCCGGACAGGGCGTGGTTGTCTTCTATGGCATGGCGAAGCCCGTCAAGACTCCGTTGATCGGGCCGCCGCGACCGTACTAGTACAAGTCGTACCAATACACACGGCGGGTGCCCCGTTCAAGCGCGGTTTTCGCTAGGGCGGGGCCTGTCCTATAGTCGATCATCCTCGTGCCCCATTGGATGGGGAACGCCTTCGCGGCTTTAAGCAAATCGTGGAGCAGGGAGGATGGTTGAGTGAGTCCGGTTCAGCCAAACCGGCTCTCCAGGGCCCGCTAGATCACCTTGGCCCTGCCGTCTGTCCCTATTTGGATGCGGGCACGCCACGTTGAATCCCGGTGGATTCGAGAGCAGCGGTTGCCGCACTCACTCCTGCCGTTGGAATGAATCGGAACGAGCGGTCTCCGATCGCGGAGGCCGCGTCAGACAGACCGTCATCTCCCACACATTCGAAAATCGCGAATGTGTGGGGCACCCACAGCTAGATTGCGGAGAGCGGATAACGCAAGCAACACGGGCTATCAGTGTTTACTTGTGTAATGGGGGCGACGCGGCATTTCGGTTCGTCTGCAGCGACGCTACTTCGGGTTGTTCCCACTGCGATGAAAGACCTGCGGCGTTCTTCACAATCTCCAGTTCCTGAGACGTGAGGTTGTTATAGCGACCCGAGTCGATCTGCCGCTGGCGGGCATCCGGGGGCATTGCGCGCAAGGCCCGGATGATGTTCTGCGCAGCGGGGCTAAGCGGTGGAAGGCTGCGCGTCGCCGAGTTCGCGGGGGGCTGACTGCTGGGTCTAGCGGCGCGCGTCGTTACACTGTGAGCCGGGTGAGTGTACGAAGCCTGGTGAATGGCCGGGTAATTGACGTTCGGGCGGCCGTCAGACGCAGGAGCGCTGGAGGGTTGGGCGGGATGAGCCGCGTAGGCGCTGCTAGGAGGCCGAGAAGCAGGCGCATAGCCGGAGACGTAGGAAGAGGAAGAGTAGGAAGATGTGTAGCCGGACGGAGCAACGGCTGGAACATAGTACGGATATGGATAAGGGTAGGCGTAATAGTATGGATAGTAGGGAGGGGCCCAAGCATAGCCGTAGGGATATCCGTAGCCGCCCCAGAAAGGTCCCCAGCTAAAACCGATGCTGAATCCCGATCCGTAACCCCAGAAACCCCCGTAGCCGCCACCATAGTAGCCGCCGCCGTAGTAGCCGCCACCGTGCCAGCCACCGCCGCCGTGCCAGCCGCCACCGCCGCCGTGCCAGGCCCCACCGCCACCGTGGAAACTGCCACCACCGCCGTGGAAACCTCCTCCGCCACCGTGTCCGCCATGCTGGGCAAAAACGGACTGAGGGGCCCATCCGATCATGATGAGGAAAAGCGCTGCACAAAGAATTTTAAGGAAGGTAGACGGCTTCATTGGGTAGCTCCTTGAAGCGGGCGGGCCGATGCGCTGAAGGTGACTTGCTCCAGTCCGGCGCATCTCTCGTGGCCTGAAGACGGCTGTATTATACGCCGGGCGAAATGTGCTTCACACCGCTTTCGAGCGCGACTTCCTAGTCGGTTGCGAATTTGAAGAGGTTATCGGGACATTGGGCCTTGTTCTTCACAACGGAGAGTCATTCCCACTAGCCGTTGCCGCGATCATGCTGCTGCGCGCCATTCGTGACGGGTGCCGGGTGGATAGCGCCAGCCAGCCGCTACTTAGGCTGAGGTGCGGCTAGCGTCATGCCATGACGGCGGAAGAACTCCGTCATTTTCGCTCGATCGGGGGGAGCGCCGCCGGCGGCCTCGATTGCTTCGGCGGCTTCCCGGAAGTACGCGGGACCCATGATCGCGGGGGAAATGATGGCTAGCTGCTTCACATCTTCGTTGCCGAGATTATCGAAGCGGTGCACAGCACCTCGCGGGATGCACAGAGCCTGTCCAGGACCGACCTCGATGGGCGTACCGTCAACCGTCCAGGTAAGTGTGCCCTCGATACCGTAGAGAACCTCCTCGTAGGCATCATTACTGTGGGCGGGCGCCGCCAGCTTCTGCCCGACCGGGACGTGGAGCTCGAACACCGAGACGCTTTGGTTGGAGTCTTCGCCGGTAAGCAGGAATCGGATTCCCAGCGGCCCAATCTTGATGGTCTCTTCCGATGCATTGACTCTGGTTGTACGCTGCTGCATAATCGCCGCCTTTGAACCAGGTTATCCTACATTCCTTCCCTTCAGTTGAGGAACAGGCCTGAGAATGGATTGTGTACGAGTGGACGGCGTCCGCAACGTGACCACCGGAGCACTTGATTTTCGTCACGCCCGGGAGACCGAGGAAGGAATGCGATCTGCCCGATCCAGGATTTTTGTCACATCCTGCGACCGAGCAGGCTATGATCTGTCGCTGGAAGGGGACAAGCGATGAATGGTTACAGGAGTACTTTCAAGGTAGTACCTGTTGTCCTGTTCATGCTACTGGGCCTCTCCTCGATGGCGCTGGCAGACACCGTCACCGTCACCATAGTGAATAGCCAAGCCGTTCCGATCTATGTCAGCTTTACCACGCTGACGCAGGCTGCGGGGGTTATTACGTGGAATTCAGCTGGGAACGGGTGCGTCAACACCGGCAAGGGTGCCAACGCTGCCTACACGCAGATTAACGCAGGCCAGACCTGTACCGCGTCGGTTGACACGTCCAATAGCTCCTCGCGTTTTTGTGCCGCCTTGAACGCTGCGCCTGCCAACTGCATGACCGCCCAGACGCAACACCTCACCATGGTCGAAACCAATTTTGAGGCCGCCAGCAATGCCGGCTGTTTCAATTCCGGAGCTGCCTGTGTGTGGTATGACATCAGCGTCATTCCCTCAACCTGCACCGATACGCTCTGGAAACAAAACCAGTGCGCCAATACCGGGGGTGCTTCCTACAATCTGCCCGTGACCCTGGCTTGCAGCGGCAATTCCGCGGAGCCGGTTTACACCTGCCAGGGACCAACGAACGGCTCGTATCGGTCCGGAAAATTACCCCAGCAAGTGTGGAAACCCGAACGCGACCTGTGCCACCGGCACACCGAATTGCACGAATGGAGTCAGCACCTATTTCTATCCCATGTTTGATCCGCCGGAGAACACGTATCAGCCGAACGCAGTTTGTGTAAAAGGCAACCTGTCGATCAACTTTCTTTCCGGATCGTGATTAGCCGGCGCCACGGCGTCATTCATCCCGTTTTCGGTGCGACTCGGATTAGGTGACATTGTTCCTGGGCCCTATTGGTGTATTGTGCCCCCTTAATAAATGCAAGCGCGAGCCATGGCCGCGCTTGAACGGCCGCTCTATGACTTCCGTTCTTCTTGATCTTCGATATTCGCTGCGAACACTCTTCAAGAGTCCGACCTTCACGCTGGCCGCAGCGCTGTCACTGGCCATCGGAATCGGTGCGACGGCGGCCGTGTTCAGTATTGTCAACGCGCTGCTGCTTCGGCCCCTTCCGTACAAAGACCCCGATCGCCTGGCGATCCTCTGGAACCGCTCACCCGGCTTGGGCATTACGGAGGACTGGTTCTCAACGGCGCAATACTTCGACATCAAGAACGGCCATCGTGGCCTGGAGCAAGTAGCAATCGCCATCGGCGGCAACTACAACCTCACCGGCAACGGCGAGCCGGAGCGGGTAGGGACCATACGTGTGTCTTCGAACCTTTTGCCGATGCTGGGATTGCGCGCCGAAAAGGGTCGCTTGTTTGTCCCCGCCGAAGACCAGCCCGGATCGACGCCTACCGCCTTGTTGAGTTATGGGATGTGGGTGCGGCGCTATGGTTCCGATCCCGGCATTCTTGGCAAGACCATCACCCTGAACGGCATGCCTTATGAAGTTGTCGGGGTCATGCCGCGTTCCTTTTCGCTGCCGCGGGAAGTGATGCCAACCCTTGACGGTGCGGAGCAGGCAGATGTGCTACTGCCGCTTCCGCTCGCTGCCGGCGCCGCTCAGGACCGCAACCACGAGGATTACAACATCGTTGGCAAGCTCAGGCCGGGGGTCGGCGTGAAGCAGGCGCAGGCCGAGATGGACACGATTACCGCGCGCCTGCGGCGCGATCATCCGGAGGTATACCCACCCAACGGCGGCTTGACCTTCGGCATCGTGCCGCTGATGGAGCAGGTGGTGGGCGACGTGCGTCGCACACTGTACCTGCTGCTGGGCGCGGTTGGTTTCGTACTGCTGATCGCGTGCGCCAATGTGGCGAACCTCCAGTTGTCGAGAACCGTGGCCCGTCAAAAGGAAATCGCAGTACGTTCAGCTCTGGGCGCCACCCGCGTTCGCATCATGCGTCAATTGCTAACCGAGAGCTTGCTGCTGGCGCTGGCTGGAGGCTCTCTCGGACTGCTATTGGCGTATGCGAGCGTTCACTGGATCAGGGTCCTGGGACCGCAGAGTGTGCCCCGCTTGAACGACGTCAGCATTGACGGAACCGCTCTCCTGTTCACATTTACGATTTCGGTTGTGTCGGCGGTACTCTTCGGCACGGCTCCCGCCGGCAGGGCGTCGGGAATCGACGTGCAGAATTCGTTACAGGACACCAGTCGTACCTCGTCCGGTGTCAGCGCTATCTGGGGACGCGGCCATAGTCTCCGCCATTTGCTGGTGGTTGCGGAACTGGCGTTGTGCGCAATGCTGTTGATCGGGGCGGGCCTGCTCATTCGCAGCTTCCTGCGCGCCAAGGATGTGCCGCCGGGATTCAATCCGCGCAATGTCTTGACCCTCGAACTCACCATGAGCGGGCCGAAGTACAAGGACAAGCAAGCCGTGTGGGCGGCGTATCACGAACTGTGGCAGCGGCTGGACAGCCTGCCCGGCGTCACCGCCGCTGGAGCCGTTACGTCCCTGCCTTTGAGCCAGATGTATGCCTGGGGCCCGATTACGGTTAAGGGACGCGTTCCGCCGGCGGGTGAGAAGTTCATCAATGCCGACACGCGCATGGTGAGCGGCCAGTACTTCCAGGCGATGGGAATTCCTCTGCTTGAGGGGCGCTGGTTTGGTGATCACGACGTGCCCGCCAATCCGCTCGTGGCCCTCGTCGACGATTACATGGCGCAGCAACTCTGGCCCGGCCAGGACGCGGTAGGAAAACAGATTCACATCGGCGGAATCGACGATACCCAGGCTCCGTGGATTACGGTCGTCGGCGTGGTTGGCCGGGTGAAGCAATACTCCCTGGACTCCGATTCGCGCATTGCTTTCTATCTCCCGCACACGCAATACCCCACGCGAGCCATGAACGTGGTCGTGCGCAGCAACGGTGATCCCACTGCCATGGTTGGCGCAGTGACACAACGGATTCACGAAATCGACAGTGCGTTACCGCTCTATAACGTGGTGACCATGGAGCAGCGCCTTGACCTGTCGCTGGCGCGGCGGCGTTTTGCCATGCTGCTGCTTGCCGGATTTGCCGTCATTTCGTTGGTTCTGGCGACGATTGGCATCTACGGTGTACTGGCCTATCTGGTGAGCCAGGGAACACGCGAGATCGGCATCCGTATGGCACTGGGCGCCACGCGAAATTCCATCCTCGGTCTGGTGATTCGAAACGGCATGGCTCTCGTCTTGCTCGGAATGACGATTGGAGTGGCCGGTGCGTTGCTGCTAGCCCGTCTCATACAGAGTCTTCTTTTCGGGATTGGCCCGACCGATCCCATCACCTTCTGCGTAATTCCGTTGTTGCTGATTTTCATCTCTCTGCTCGCCACCTGCATTCCCGCGCGGCGCGCGGCCCAGACTGATCCGGCAGAGTGCTTGCGGTACGACTAACGTGAGCAGAAGTGGACACTCGTGAAACTGGTTCTTGCCCTGTTTGAGCAGGCCGGACCCGTCCGACGAGTTGACGATCCTTATTCCGGGCGGCGTGAAGCCTCGGTGAAACTGTCCGCCAGGTGCACTTTCCGGCATTGCGCGTCAGCGTCAAACTACTTATACTGGCGTTGAGTCTTGGTGCTTCCGGCCCAGCGGAGCGCAAGAGCCTTCAACGCCGGCGAAAACTTCGGCGCTGGAGACCCGGTTCAAGGCGCTATTCGGGACCTGGCAGCACCGGCGAGTGGAGGATCGTCTTCAGCAGTGAGACGCTAACCCGAATTCGACGAATGCAGCGCGCCGAGCGACGTGCTGTCCTCGCCGCGCCCTTCCGAACCTTGCTGCGCAGTTTTTTTGCCGTTCTTTTCCCTTCCGAATGCAGACTCTGTAATACCTCTCTCCTAAATATTTCCCGTCTACCTGTGTGCGACGAGTGTCTCGCCTTGATCCGGCCGCTGCGGGCCTCGGTGTGTGTGCTTCTGCGGCGAGCGGCTGGCTCCGGCGCAGCTTCTTATGGGCGATGGCCAGTGCGTGCACTGCCGCCAGTTGCCGCCCGCCTTTGCGCGGGCGGTTTCGTTTGGCGAGTACGAAGGCGAGTTGCGCGGCGTGATTCACCTGCTCAAGTACGAGTCCGTCACGCCTGCCGCCCCGGTCCTGGGAGGCATGTTGGCGACTGCCATCCGGGAGCTGCTTCCCGCTTGTGAGAGTTCTTTGCCCATTATCGTTCCGGTTCCTCTGCATCGTGGCAAGCGACGCGAGCGCGGATTCAATCAAGCCGAATTGATCGCGCGCGCCGCCGTTCAACAACTGCCGGAGCCTCTGGAGATCGCAACCAAAGTGCTGGTGCGCCATCGTCGCACGGAATCGCAGGTGGGGCTCACCCGCGAGCAGCGCGTGGAGAATCTGCGCGGAGCTTTTCGCGTCTCGGATCGGGCGAGGGTCGCAGGCCGCAACGTCATCGTAGTCGACGACGTGATGACGACCGGCGCCACGCTTTCCGAGTGCGCGCGCGTGCTGAAGCGCGCCGGCGCGGAGCAAGTTTGGGCAGCAACCGTAGCCCGCACCTTCGATCATGCGGGGCTGGGGATGGCTGCCGATCACGGGGAAGAGGAGACTGTCGAAGAGGTGCAACTCACCGCTTCGCTATAAACCGTATGTCCATGTCGGCTCATAGCTCAGTGTCTCGATACGGAAAGTCCCTGGCTGGTTGCATGCATCATGCGCGCGTGGCCACTGACGAGGTGGGTCCGCACGCCACCATGCATGCCCCGGTGCTGGTGCTGAACGCGTCCTATGAACCCATTAATGTGTGCGCGGCACGGCGGGCCATTATCCTGGTCCTGAAAGGCGTTGCCATGATGGAAGAGGCGGATGGCAATTACCTGCATGCCGCCCGTATCGCTATGCGCATTCCGTCGGTGATTCGCCTGCTGGAGTATCGCCGCATCCCGCATCAGACGCGCGCGCTGTCGCGCAAGAACATCCTCCTTCGCGATCGGAATACCTGCCAGTACTGCGGCAAGATTCTCGCCGCGGGCGAGCTTACGCTCGACCACGTCATCCCACGCTCCCGCAGCGGCTCCTCGAGCTGGGAAAACCTGGTGGCCTGCTGCCATAACTGCAATCGCAAGAAGGGGAATCTGCTGCCGCACGAAGCGGGGATGAAGCTCATGCGCGAGCCTCGCGCTTTCAACCTGCATACCAGCCGCCACATCATGCGGCTGATGGGCCGCTCCGACTCCAAGTGGCGGAAGTACCTGTTCTACTAGCCTGTGGAGTTACGAGCGTGGCGCGCCCGTACGCCGGCGGTGCACGATGCCACTGAGGCCCACGACTCCTGTGCCGAGCAGAAGCAGACTCGCAGGTTCAGGAGTGGTGCCATACAAGATCCATTGTCCTGGTGGATCCTGAAATGCTATGGACCCTCCTCCAGGGGGAATCGTGTTTTGCAAGACCATGGCAAGCTGGTAGCCGCCACTGACCGGGGCAATGTCTGAAAAGGAGATCGTGCCGGAAGTAAAGGTCATGCTCGTATTGCAGTAGTTACAGTCCGGCGCGACGAACGAATCGACCGCAACACCGTTAATGAACAAATAAACCGTCTCACTGTTTCCGCCGCCCAAGACGTCGAGATATTGAAAGGTCGCGCTGAGTCCGGTCACCGACGTTAAGGTGGAAGAGATAGACGGTGTAATGATGAAATCCCCAGCCGTCCACATATAGCCAGTTTGGTCAGGTGAGCTGCCGAGCGTGCCGCAACCATATGTATCGCTACACCAGAAATCACCAGGGCCGGGAAATGCAACGGTCAATGTCTGAGCGACACTGCCAAGGGCACAGCCCAAGCCAGCAACCGCAAGCCCAAGCCAGACAAAGAATCTCTTCATTGGAGCGACCCCTCCATGCGAGTCTGTCGGCACGATGAAGTGCCACGGCGCCAATGCTGGCGTCCCCGGGGCAAACTTTCTGCCGTGAAATCTTGTTGACCCTACACCCGTCGGCAGGTTGGAAACAAGGAAAGAATTTCGGTTTTTCGATAGAGGCAAGGTTTCTATGCGGATTCAGCTGGAGGGCCATAAGGCATTTGGGCGCTGTGACTCCAAGTGGCGCTAGAGAAGTTTCAATTTAAGTGCATACATATCCAGAAGAGGCTAAGTAGTTAGTGCATTCCCCTGGGGAAAAGGTGCTGAGCAGTTGGCCGATGTGCTCCCAGAGCGTGTCGGTGGTGCGTTTGGCAGCTTTGCGGAGCAGTATTTTGAGTTTGGCGAAGAGCTTTTCGATGGGGTTCAAGTCAGGCGAGTAGGGTGGCAGATAGCGCAGGCTTGCGCCCACCGCCGCGATCGCTTCCGCGACCCCAGTTACCTTGTGGCTGCTGAGGTTGTCGAGGATCACGATGTCTCCCGGCTTCAGGGTCGGACAGAGGAATTGCTGCACATAGGCAAGAAATATCTCACCGTCCATGGGCCCGTCGGTAATCATGGGTGCGGTCAGTTCGCGGAGCCGCAGGGCGGCTACAAAGGTGGTCGTTTCCCAATCGCCCAACGGAGCCGAAGCGATGCAGCGCTGACCTCGAGGGGCGCGTCCATAGCGCCGTGTCATGTTGGTCGATGCCCCGGTTTCATCAAGAAACACCAGCTTTTTGATGTCCCAGCCTGGGGCGGCCTCACGCCATGCCTGGCGCGCCGCCTGCACGTCCTCGCGCTCTTGCTCGCTGGCGTGCAGAGTTTTTTTGAAGGTGAGGTTCCATCGGTTCAACTGATGCCACAACGCGCCGATCTTGATCGAAACTCCCCGCTTGGCCAATCGTTCTTGCAATTGCGATAAGGTTAGATCGGGATCGGATTCGATCCAGGCACGCAGCACTGGTTCCATCTCCGCCAGTCGCGATCGGCGATGGCCGCCGATCTGATAACTGCCACGCTCTCCCGTCTCTTGCACCCGCTCCCGAACCTGATAGACCCATACGCGGCTGACCTCAAAACGCCGCGCAATCTCCGCCGGGCGATCCCCACGATCTAGTGCCCGCAACACCCGCTCGCGCAAATCTTGCGATATAGGCCTGCTATCCATGCCGATTCTCCTTTAAGGGCAGAAGGCATTTTCGCGCATGTGAATACTAAATTGATGCGCTAGTACCTGTTTTGTTAGTATTCATCGCCGTCGAATTAAAGACTAATGTCCGTGGTGAGTGGGTACCTGGTAGGCAAACATGTGAAAGTTTCTGCGCACCGGACAATGATCGACCCAGTATTTTCAGTTACTTAGATTGGTATGTAAATTGCACACACTCTGGAAGGTTCCCTGTCCAAAGATTAAGGCGTTGGGCACATTGATTGTTTTTCCGGCTCCACGAAACACCCAGCATGGAGAGCTTTACATGAGAGAAAAGACCCTTAAGCGGGCTGTTCTGTTGTTCACGCTGTGTATTGTTACTTCCGGTGTTGCCTTGGCCAGCAACATGCACCCCACGCTGATTGGGAGAGGAACGCATGTTGATGACAACGACCCGGTAACCAATGTACCGTTCCCCACCGCAGGCGATGCCTATTGCAGTGCCACGAACGGTTGCGGAACGATTCCCGCCGGCGGCCAAACCGCCTACCAATGGACGGCTGGGGATTTTGTCCAATCGGCGATTTTCACCAACATCCCCACTAACTCGGTAACCGATCTGACGGCAAACTGGATCTTTCAGGACTACCTCAGTGGCTTTACCGAAACATGGAATGTCTACCTCAACAACACGCTCGTTGCGGCTGCCGTTATTCCCGATTGTGGCGGCTGCGGCACGTACGGCACGGTGACTGGGACGGTGAATTTCGCCGATGTCGCGCCGCTTAACGGCGGGTATCAGATTGAGTTGATCCTGCAAAACACCATTCCCCCCGGGGGGAGGATCCGTGGCTTGGGCGGATGGTGGAATCACCGGCCTGTCCTATGGAGGCACAACTCCGGAGCCCAGCACCCTGATGCTTCTCGGTTCGGGTGTAGTTGGTCTCGCAGGGTGGCTGCGCCGCAAAGTCTAGTAATTCCCCCCTAGTCTTGCGCCGGAGCGTGCCAGCGCTCCGGCTTTTTGCTGCAAAATTGACGGGGCATTCTTACCTGCGTCTCGGGCACGGCGTTTCCTGTGCGACCCCCGTTGATTATCTGCTCAGTGTTGCCAATCCTCGGTATGGAAATTCCACTCTGCTGCATGCGGGTGTCATCCTTCCTGGTGTGTCCCACGCTCGCCAGAAATATGAGTAACCGATTCGCTGCTGCCTCACGGTTCTGACGGCTTTAACTGCATCCAACCAAAGGTGATTGCTTTTGCCTCGATCCTCTCAGGGCAGGCGGTCTAACCAAAAAATAGGGAGTGCCAGTTGCCCGACAGTGTCGTGGATCACATTCTGGAAGCTCTCCGCCGTTCGGGCGGACAATATTTCCCGGAACGTGCGGAGTTGAAGGCGGTGCGGGTCGTGGGGCATACGCCCAAACCGGACCACTATACGTACGAGATCGTCCTGGATTTCGCGCACGGCAGCGAGCGTGTCAATGCCAAGGTGTATCGAGCTTCGCGGACTGGAGCGCCCACGCGCGAGCTGGCTCGACGGGAATTGCAGAACCTGGCCTATGCCTTTGTGGCCGCGAGCCAGCAGCACCTGTCCGGAGTTCCACGGCCGATCGGCGATTTCAGCGACCATGGCGCCGTGGTCAGCGCCAAAATCAATGGCCTGCCTTTGCAGAGCATCATCATGAAGGCGGCGCTTCTGCCTGATTCAGGTACTCATTCTCTGCTGGAGCGGGCGGCGCGACAAGCTGGAGAATGGCTGCGTTCGTTTCATGAGTCGACCGCGGAAAAGCCCACCCTCTTCGACAGCCCAACGCTGCTGAGCGGCTTGGAAAGCCTCGGCAGAAAGGCGAAGAAGGATGGTCTCTCCAAGAACTCAGCCGAGGCAATCCTCGCCCACGCCAGGACTGTGCTCGACCAGCTTAAGCAGCCGGTTGCTTCGGCTGCCGTGCTGAATTACTTCGTCCCATTACAGGTTCACGTATCGGCCGAAGGCATCGCTTTCTGCGACTTTTCGCGTCTGGGCCGGCAAGGGATCTGTCTCCACGACGCCGCCATGTTTGTGGCAGCGGTAGAAGCGCTGGAAAAGTATCCCTTCTGCGACCGCTCCATCACCACGCTGGTGCAGGAATCGTTCCTCGACGCCTATGGTGTTTCCCCACAGGAGCAGCCTCTGCTGACGGTATTGAAGCTGGAAGTGTTACTTCAGATGTTCGCCGACGGTCGGGCTATAAAGGACAGCGCGGAGCGTAAGAAGGTCATGTGGGCCAACGTGATGAAGCGCTTCATTGAGCAGGCCGCGGAGAGATCGATGGCACCGGCTGCGTAGCGCGCGCCGGCCCGAGCCGCACACGTCAGCACACAGCGAAGACAGCCGGTCTCTCTTATTGTTTCGGAGGAGCGGGTGGGGCGCTCGATGGCTGTCCGCTCGGCGGTTGATCCTTGGTAACTTCCTGGCCGTCGTAGGTGATCTTCACATTCGATCCAAAGCGCTTGTAGTTGGTGTATTTCACAACCTGGCGCACGTGAACATCGCCGGTGGAGAAGTGCAACTCATCGTCGACTTTGGTGTAGACCGGGAACCAGTACTTGCCGTCGATCTGCTGCCGCCAGGTGGTGAAATTCGGGAAGAGATTTTCCTGCCCGCCATGATGTTTGCCGACTCCGAGATCGGGCACATTCTTGCCGTAGGTCTTCACGATCTGAAAGTCATGATCGTCCACCCAGATGCGACCCTGGAAATACCGCCTATTCTTCTCGATCTGCTTGGGCGCGATGTCGAAGACATAGGTGCCTAGTTCGTCTTCCCGCTGCTTACCCACATAAAGGATCTGGTACTCCGGGATCTCGTCGCTGGTGAGTACAAAGGGCATGCGATGGTTGATATCGTCAAAGTCCTCGCGCGTCATCTGAATGCGTTCCAGAGTTGACTGGGGCGCAAAAACTACATCATCGATACGCTTCCCGCTATTGTCGAAGAGGATGTCGTCCACCTGCTTGTATTCGCCGTCAACCGAGTCTCCCTCAAGCGTCTGCACGATCACTTCCTGGCGATACGTGTACTGCTCGCGGGCGATCTTGAACTGCTTTTCCTTGGCAGCGAATTTCTGGATGATCTCGTCGACCGTGATCCCCGTTGGCTGCGAGGTGTCAAGCTGTCCCTCGCCACGCTGCGCAAGCGCGGGAATTGCAATGGTGAGCACCAAAAGGAACGGCAACAGGCAACGAGCGGAAACTTTGCAAGACTTCATCGATAACACCTGACCACTATTCTATTCGATGCGGAGCCGCAAGGCCCGCTTCAGGGAGGTTCGCAGACTAAGTTTTGACAACCCCAAATGCTTGTCTGGGTTTCGGAGAGGAGAAGCTTTTTGGTGGCGAACGCAGGTCTGCGACATTTGGGAGAACCCAGGTTTCGGCGACGTCGCTACGCCAGAATTCTGTCGCAAATCATTGAGTGAATTGTTGCGACTCCTGCTTCCCGGTTTCGCAATGGCTCTGCCTGATTTAGACTAAGCAGTTTGCCATGCGCCCTCGGAGGCTCTCATGCTACGTCGCATTCTTCTGGTTGTTCTCTGCTGCAGTGTTACCGGATTCGCCCAAACCAAGCACCCCTTCACCTTCGAAGACATGATGCACCTCAAGCGTGTCGGTGATCCGATTGTCTCGCCTGACAGCAAGTGGGTAGGCTTCAGCGCTGTCGACGTAAACCTGGACGAGAATACGCGCAAGTCCCATCTGTGGATTGTGCCGGTGACCGGCGGCGAGGCCCGTCGCCTTACGCCGGCAGGCACCGTTACGGAAGATCGCATCCGTTTTGCGCCGGACGGCAAGAGCGTACTGTTCGCCTCCGACAAGGGAGGCGAATCGCAGATCTGGGTGCAGGCATTCGACACCGCGACAGGTACCCTGACCGGGGAGCCGCGCAAGGTGACGAGCATTTCCACCGAAGCGTCGGACGCGCTGTGGTCGCCGGACGGCACGAGCATTCTGTTTGTGTCGGCGGTCTGGCCTGACTGCAAGGACGACGCCTGCAACAAGCAGCGTGATGAGGAAGTCGCGAAGTCGAAGGTGAAGGCGAAAATCTTTACCCATCTGATGTACCGCCATTGGAATGCTTATGCGACCGGCAAGCGCAGTCATCTGTTCATCGTCTCAGCGGAGGGCGGAGTGGCGCGCGATCTTACGCCGGGCGATCACGATGTACCGCCCTTCAGCTTAGGTGGCCAGGACCAGTACTCGTTCTCGCCCGACAGCAAAGAAATTGCCTATGCCAGCAACCTCGACGAAGTCGAGGCTACCAGCACCAACACAGATGTTTTCATCGTGCCCACTGCGGGCGGCGCGCCGAAGAAGATTACGACCAACCCGGGCAGCGATGGGACTCCGATGTATTCGCCCGACGGTAAATACATCGCGTATCGCTCACAGTTTCGCGGAGGCTATGAGAGCGACCGCTTCCGCTTGATGCTGTACGATCGCGCGACCGGCAAGATCACCGACCTGACGCCGAATTTCGATCGCTGGGTGGACTCGGTGGCATGGGCCCCGGATTCGAAGGCCATTTACTTTACTGCCGGCAACGAAGGGCAGAATCCGATCTACGCCATCAAGATCGAGCAGCAGAATCCGTGGCCGATGGAAGTTCTCACCGGCTACAACGACAGTCCGACGCCGACGCCTGACGGGAAAACCCTGGTTTTCGACCGTATGTCCATCGCAGCACCGAATGAGATCTACGCCGCGCCGCTGGCTTATCCGCAGTGCCGCATGGCCGTGCCGGAGCATGCATATTCAATTCAGGACTGCCTGCTCGCAAAAGCTCAGCCGGTAACGAAGATGAACGACGACGTTCTGTCGCAGGTCGAGATGCAGCCCATCGAGTCGTTCTGGTTCGAGGGCGCTGACAAGGAGAAGGTGCAAGGCTTTGTAGTAAAGCCGCCGAACTTCGATGCGAGCAAACGATACCCCGTGAAGTACCTCATCCACGGGGGACCGCAGGGCGCATGGGGTGATGACTGGTCGTTTCGCTGGAATCCTGAGCTGTTCGCAGCCAATGGCTACGTTATCGTGATGGTCAACTTCCACGGCTCAACCGGATACGGGCAGAAGTTCATCGACGCCATCAATGGCAACTGGGGGGGCCCGCCGTTCGAAGACCTTATGCTCGGCCTCGATTATGCGGAGAAGACCTATCCCTATGTTGACAAGGACCGTGAGTGCGCTCTGGGCGCCAGCTATGGCGGATACGCCATCAACTGGATTGAAGGTCATACGGCGCGCTTCAAATGCCTGGTCTCGCACGATGGCATGTTCAACACCGAGTCCGCTTACGGCACGACAGAGGAACTGTGGTTTAACGAGTGGGAGTTCAAGGGCACGCCCTGGACGAATCGCGAGTTGTATCGCAAGTGGTCGCCACATCTGTCCGCCACGAACTTCAAGACGCCGATTCTCGTCGTCCATGGGCAGCTAGACTACCGCCTCGATGTGTCAGAGGGCTTTCAGCTGTTCACGACCGTGCAACGCCTGGGCATTCCCTCGAAGATGCTGTACTTCCCCGATGAGGGCCACTGGGTTCTGAAGCCGCAGAATAGCCGGCTGTGGTACCAGACCGTGAATGATTGGGTTGATGAGTGGACGAAACCGGGCAAGTGAGTTTAGGCCGGGGCGCCTGAGCGACAGGCCGGACCGTTTGGCTCCGGCCCTCCAGGCTGGCGGGTGCTCCTCGACTAGCCGTGCCGCTTGAAATACTGCACAGCCCGCTCGTGGGCTTCCGCCTTTTCGCGTGTGTGGAATGTACCCAGATTGCGCCGCTTGCCCGTTTTCGCGTTCTTCTTCCGGGAGTAGAGCCGGTATTCTCCTGACTTAAGCTTGCGAATCATGAAGATTTTCCTCCCCGAGGATGGATTCGAGCGAGCGCGCAAAGGATGGATGGAGAAGTCGAGACCGAATAGGCACGCACAAGAGAAAAGCCGGAGCACGAGGCTCCGGCTGATAGCAGGGAAAAGAGATGCTCTTACAGGCTCATCTTGCGGCGCAGGACGCCAGCCAAACCCAGAAGTCCGGAACCTAGCATGACGAACGTGCCCGGCTCAGGCGTGGTGCCACTGGTGCCGAAGGTGGTTACCAGTGCGCCCTCGGCGGCGCCGAAGCAGCCAACGTTAGTCAAGCAATAGGCGCGAAGCGTGTCCACACCCGTGTAGTCGGCTTCGTTGAAGCCGTTGCCGAATCCATTGGCAACATTGTCCTGTGTATCAACAACGATCTCGAGGAGAAGATCGCCTTGGGTGGGGTCATACGTGAAAGGTGCAAAACCGCTGAGCGTAAGCACTGCGCCGTAGTTGACACCGCCGGCAGGAACTGAGGCGGTACCCAGGAAATTCGGCGTACCAGTGTAGTTGCTGGCGAGGTTGCTCGAGAGTCCCAGGCCGACGGCAGAATAGCCCCAGTAGAAGGAATAGTTTCCACCGAGTATCACGTCGTTACCGCCGAAAACTGAAGCAAAGTACCAGCTCATGCTGTTGATGGTCGTAGATCCGCTAAACTTCGCGGAGTTGTAGGCCTGTTGGTAGTCGATCGAAACCCCTGTGCTGGTGCCGCTGTCGTTGCACATGAAGGGATAGCAGTTGCCGCTGTCATAGTTGCCGACGGTTACGTCTGCGTGGAGCATCACTCCAACGGACAAAACCAGCAGCAGCATTAAACTTTTTGCGATTGTCTTCATTCCGCCTCCTGAAACTGAACAGATTCTTTGTGAGTGGCACAACAGGTGCGAGCACCCATCGACAAGCTCATCCTAGCGGTACTGATGCACGTGTAATGCCATACAAAAGTGCTACTAACTTATTTGTCATCAGTAGGTTGCTACCCCGAGGGCCAAAGGATAGTTGCAATAGATTGCATATGTGGTGGAACTCGGCTGGTCACGCTAAGGGAATCTCTGAAGAAGTCCTCGGCTCACGGTTTGCCGAACAGCCGGAAATAGAGCCGCAGCAAGCCTGACTGCGCGGCTTTCGGTCGGGAAGTATTCCAGAGATAGATCTGACGCTCCGAGTCTCGGAGCAGCGTCAGGTACTGCTCATCGCTGATTCGGCGGTGCGCCATCAAATCTGCGCTCTTGCGGCGCATCTTCCGCAAGCCACGGCAAGCAGCCAGCAGCCCGCGAAAATAAGAAACCGTGCCCCGGTGGGTGACGGCGAAAAGGAACCAGCCACACTGATAGAAGGCAATACGGGGTAATGCTCGAAGCACAACTACTCTGGGACAATCCTTCGCCAGCAGCCATATCTGGTTGCGCGTGATGTATTCAATCACCCGCGGGTGCAGCGCCTGACCCAGGGTCGCACTTCCGACGTGGTAGGCAACCGCATCAGGGAGATACCAGCCGGAATAGCCCAGCAAGTAGGTACGTAGCGCCAGGTCGAGATCGTCAAGATAGGCGAAGAAGTCCGGATCGAGAGAACCGGCCTCCGCGAACGCTTCCCGGCGATAGAGAACGGCTGCGCCGCATCCTGACAGGATATGCATTGGAGTGTCAAACTGTCCCTGATCCGCGTCGAGGTGCCCTAGCCGATAACCAGCGCCGGCCATCAGCATCGCATCGCCGGCGCCGTCCAGATGGGTGCGCTGGGTAGAGCGCAATAGCTTTCCGGTGACGAAGCCAAGTTTCGGGTCGGAATCGAGAGCACAAACCAGTCTCTCGATGTAGTCCGGCCGCAGTTCGATATCGTTGTTCAGAAGCAGGATGTAGCGGGAGTTCGTGGCTTGAACGGCGCGATTGATGGATCCGGTGGTGCCCTCATTCTGGGAAAGTTCTAGGCGCCGCGTATTGCGAGGCAGCGGGTCCGGAAGCATGCTGTCTGGCCGCGCCTCGTTTTCGACGACAACAACTTCCCATTCGTCCGCCGGCAGCGTTTGTTTTTCGATGAACTCGATGCAGCGCGCGGTTAGATCGGGCCGGTGGAGCGAAGGAATGGCGATGGTGACGGTCTTCACGCGGTTCTGCACGCGATTGTACACAGGAGCGGCCCGAGCGACGCAGGTTTATGCATCAGCCAGCGTGTTTGCCCGCGGCTTGCTGGAACGTGGCGGCTAAATCCGCGTCGCTCTGGAAGAGGAGATCGCATTCCCGTGCCTGGTCGGGCAGGCCGCCGACTCGGGAAATGATCGCGGGACGGTTGAGCAATTTGGCTCTGCCCAGGACACTGGAGGACCAGATCTCCGAATAAGGCAAGACCACCCAATCGCTGGCCTTGATCCAGGTGTCAAAATCCTCGTTGCTGACGAAGGAGTCCACAACGTGCACGTTCCGCGTGGGCTCTGCCAGTGCGCGAAGCCCATGCAGATAGTGCTCGCTTTCTGTGTCAGCCACGCGCAGGGATCCCACAACGAACAGCTCCGCTTCCGGCAGAGTCGCTTCGAGGAACGCCCGAACCGCGCGATCGAAGCCCTTGTGGCGCTGAACGAAACCGATGCACAGGAATATCAGTTTGCCGTCAGGCAGGTTCAGGTGTTGTCTGGCGGCAGACTGAGTATGCGAAACGTAGGGCCGGAAGGCCTCTTCCTGCTTGCGAAATTCCAGCCGCGAGTCCGCCAGCCGCAGACCGTAATGCTGTTCGAATCGCCGACGCTCGGCCGGGGTATGCAGTACCACCCGTGGCGCTAGCTTCCATTTCAAACCGTAGAGCCATTTCAAGCGTCCGTTTACGTACGGAATCTCGTGAGCGACCATTTCAATTTTCCGAGAACGCAGAAACAATGCAATGAAGCTCAGCGTCGTCTTCAGCGCGTCTCGCGTGGAGAGATCGGGGTAGAAAAAAGCGCAGTGATATTGAATGACAACCCGGTCGTAGTACGGCAGCAGACGTGCCAAGCGGAGAATCTTGCTGCCACCGCGCAGGTCCCAGGCGAAGTCCACGTTGCCCATGCCGTCGGGCGAGACCACGTCGACGATGTGCCCCTGGGAACGCAACCGGGCGATGCTCTGCTCGCCGTAGGCGCCGATTCCGCAATGCGTGGGAGGGTGGGTTGTGACCATCAAGTACCGCATGATCGCCGACCGCGCTTATTTCCTTTCGAACGTCAGCATGGCCCCAAAAGAACCGGCAGGATCGGAAGAAATTCGGATCATGCCCAGGGTCATCAGGATGCTTACGTCGGGATACTGATCGTGCCATTGATTGCGGTACCAGACTTCCGCCGGGTTTGGCCCGCCAAATATTTCGGGAAACTCCCGTCGCAGCTCTTCCGTGAAATCTGCAGGCGGGGGGACCATGTGGCCTTCGTCGAGCAGCGCGAGGTCAGGGTGGTACAGCCGACTCTTGAGCGCCGCAGCGCTGTAACGCCGCTCGAAACCACTGTAGTAGAACGTACTCTGATTCTCGACGTACTCCGCCGAAGCGGGCACGGTAACCACCACTCTGCCGCCGGGACGCAAGACTCGCGCAAATTCCGCCATGACGCGGATGTCTCCATCGCTGGGGATGTGCTCAATGGTAGAGACGGCGCTCACGAAGTCGACGGAGCCAGTGCCGAAGCTAAGCTGGGTTGCATCTTCGGGTTGCACGTGGAACTGCTCAGACTTATTAAACTTGAGAGCTTTCGCGTAGCTCTTCTGCCGCTTCAAGTAGACCCGATCGCACTCTGTAGCATAGGTTATCGACCCGCAGCGGCGGCACAGGAACGTGGGCAACGGCGAGGAGCCGCTCCCGATATCGACGTGAACACGTCCTCGCGACAGGCACAGATCGCCCTGCTTTGCCGCATACGAGTCTTCTACGTTGCGGAAAATATCGGTTCTCTGGCCGATGAGTTTCGCATGGCGGTAGATCATCCACCAGTATGGGAGCAATCCTTTACCTAACATTCGCTGACTGGCCCTTGAATAGATCGAGCATGGCATCGGCGGCTTTTTGGGCGATGGCCGCCCAGTCGAATTGTGTGACTGCCAATTGTCGTGCCTGCTGACCCATCTTCGCACACAACCGAGCGTCAGCCAGCAGGGTGCGGATGCGCGGCACAAACTCCTCGGCCGCGCACACCACGCATTCGTCAGAGCTGACGTTGAGACCGCGGGCTCCCGCGGGGGTAGATATCACCGGGAGTCCGGCGGCGAAGTAGTCCAGCATCTTCAGGTTCGTGCCGGATCCAGAGAACATTGGGTTCAGAGCCAGGTCGGCCGCCTGATACAGGGCACGACGTTGCTGGCCGTCGATGATCCCCATCCAACTCACATTGGGCGGGGCCTTGGGGCGGCGCGAAGCAGTATAGGAATCCCGCACGCTGCCGGCGATCGCGATCGTGCACTGTGGGAAAGCGGGAGCCACGTTCGCCACAAGAAAGGCCGCCGCTTCGGTATTAGGCAGATAACCGCTGCCAATGAAAATCAAAACGGGTCGGTCAGCCGGAATTCCGAGTTCCTCCCGCGCCTGCAGCCGTTGCTCTGGCGTGGCCGGCTGGATTTCATGGATGTCAACACCGTTCGGTATGAGGACGATTTTGCTGGGAGCGACTCCATAACGCCGCGCAAATTCGCCGGCATCCGGCTGCGAGCAAACGAAGATGAGATCGGCTTCGCGGCAAAGGTCGGCCTCCAGCTGTCCGACAGCTTCCACCAGGTCGCGTCCTGACACGGTGTCACCGAGAATCTGTGCCTTGATTACGTATTCGCAGTTGTGAGCATCGTAGATCAGCTTCTGGCCAGCGCGTCGCGGCACGTGCGGATACACCCAGGGATGCGAAATGACGATCACCGCTGCGTCCCGGCCGTGCTCTTCTGCCATGCGGCGAAACCGGGGCGTGTACTGGAGCAAGCGCGGTATCGTGACATCAATCGTGGTCTTGCCTCCGGTTGCTCTCTGGTAGCGGCGATTCTCGGCGAAGTGCAACTGGGTGAGGGGGGTGACGATCTCGCGGAAGTGCGGCGCCAGAAGCTGATCGCGATAGGCCGGCCCCGGCCAGTCGAAAGTGCCAACATAGGAGATTTCGAAGTCGAGAGCGGCGATGTGACGATAGAGTTCGTAGATGCGAACACGGCCTCCGCCAACCGGAGGATCGAGTACCTGGTTGTCGGCGACCAGGACGGAAATGGAATTCTCTCTCGACGCAAGCATTTTTCAGAGCCTATCAACCTGCACTCGTTTCAGCAATTGCATGGGAGGAATCAACGGGAAGGACAGTCTTAATCACTCAAGTGGGCTTCCGCGCGTGCTCAGCAACAGCGCGCTCGAATTCCTGTGCATTGCGCTGAAAGACGGAGCCGGATTGGTACTCAGAGAGCGCCTTTTTCTGCCCGCGTCGTCCCATCGCCAAACGCAGTTCTGGATCAGCCAGCAAGGTCTGGATCGCTTCGCCCAGTTTCGCGGCGTCTCCAAACGGAACCAACAGTCCTCCTCCCGTACCCGCGACCAGTTCGCGAGATACGGCGATATCGGCAGCGATGGCGGGTTTGCCATTCGCCCATGCTTCCAGCACGACCAGTCCGAGGGATTCGACCCGGGAAGGCTGCGCCACCAGATCGGCCAGAGCCAGCAGATCCCGCTTCAGGGAGTCCTCAAACGGAGGAAGATTCACGAGTCGTGGGCAATCCGCGGCATTCGCAGTCAGGTAATCGTTAAATGCTGAAAGACTCGGGCCAGCCATCACCAGCCAGGCCTTTGAGCCCTTCTTCCAGAGTTGCTGCATGGCTTCTACCAGGGCGATGGACCCCTTCTCGTGCGCCTTCATGCCGAGGTGCAGAACCACAGGGCCGTCAATCTTGTACTGTTCCCGAAGTTGGTCGGACGAACCGCCGACGGCAGTGTCGACCTCAATGCCGTGCCCGATGACTGCCAGGTGGTCCGCGGAAACTCCGAGTTGCTGCAAGCGTTGCTGCTCGGTTGCCGTCATGCACAGCACGCGATCGCAGCGTCGCAGCATCGCGATTAAGTGGGGCTGAATATAAAACCGGGAGACCTGGTCATTGCTGTCTTCTCCGAGATGCGTGCAGGGAGTGGCAATTACGGGCAAATCCCGCAACTCGGCTGCATGCAATCCGGCATACATCACTGTGTTGTAGGGCAATGGCCCGATGTGGATCAGGTCTGCGGCGGAATTGTTCAGGGCCTCCCTCAGTCCTGGGATGCGGAATCCCGGTGTCCAAAACTGAGCCTTCCACCGCCAGTAAGGCACGAGTCCCAAAACGCGCGTGGCCCGGCGGCGCAAAGCGTTATAACAAATCGGCAGGCGATGGATGGCAATCCCGTCGACGGCGATTTCACCGGCAGGGAAGGTGCGATAGCCGGGCACCCAAAGGCTCTCGAGGTCGTTGGCCGTGGTGGTAAACACGGTAGCCTGATGTCCACCCCGAACCAGCGACCTGGCAAACGAGAGGATGGTGTTTTCATAGCCGCCGCGATAAGGGAAAAATCGCGGGAGTACGAAGACGGCGTGCATCGGAGACAGCGCAATCAGCGAGCGCTGACGACCTCCTCGGAAGTAAACGTGCTGGTATAGAGGTCGACCACCTCACGAGGATCCCCGTCCGCAACGATTGTGCCCTGATTCAGGTAGACGGCACGGTCACAGTGCTCGAGCACCTTTGCCATGGCGTGGGTGACGAAAAGAATAGTCTTGTTGGCCTGTCGAAAACGGTCGATTCGTGCAAAACATTTCTGCTGAAACTGGGCGTCGCCCACACTGAGAATTTCGTCCACCAACAGTACTTCCGGCTCGACCGAGGTTGCTACCGAGAAAGCTAGCCGCATGTACATACCCGACGAGTACTGCTTCACCGGAGCATCGATGAATTCACCTATATCGGCAAACTCAATGATCGCCTCCTCGCGTTCTATCATGTCCCGTTTGGAGAAGCCCATCAGCAAGCCGTTGAGGAGTATGTTCTCTCGTCCGGTGAGTTCATGATGAAAGCCAGCGCCTAACTCAATCAAAGGTGCGATGGTTCCCTCGACGTGTACCGTCCCCGAGGTTGGCTTGTAGACTCCGGCGACGATCTTCAGTAACGTGCTTTTGCCTGAGCCGTTTCGTCCGATCAGGCCGACCATCTGGCCCCGGGGAATGGAAAGTGATGCATTCCGGACGGCATCAAAATCGTGATAACTGGAGGTGTGGCGCAGGAACTTGGAAAATAGCTCGCGCACGGTGTCGGGACGCTCGTGGATTACCCGGAAACGTTGGGTGACGTTTTCCAGACGAACTACGCCCGCATCGAAAGCCGTTTGCAGATCAGACATAGAATACGAACTCATCCTGATACTTGCGAAATACCCAGAATCCAACCACGAGTGTAACTAGCGCGCATACGAAAGAGGCCGCTACCGATGTCCAACGTGGCAGCATACCGTAGTAGACCGACAAGCGAAACCCGTTGATGACGTACAGAAGAGGATTGAGCCTGAATAGCCACCGAAAACGGTGGGGCATCATGTCGAGTGAATAAATAATGGGCGTAAAGTAGAACCACGCTGAGAGCACGACTTGCAGAATGTGCGCGACATCCCGGTAATAGACATTCGCCACCGCAAAGAAGAAGGTCGCTCCCAAAGTGAAGATGGTCAGCGCCAGCAGCGGCACCGGCAGAAAAAGCCATGTCAGGTAGAAGGGATGCCCCATGATGGGAACGAGCAGAGCCAAGGGAATCAGCGACAAGAACAGGTTGATCAAGTTAGATACTACCGCCGCCACCGGAAACACCAGCTTGGCCACCCGCACTTTCTTGATCAAGTCTCCATTGGCCACGATCGATTCCACTGCGTAGGACAGAGTTTGGGAAAAAAACGTCCAGGGCAGCAAAACGCTAAGCAGAAAGATCGCATAGTCGGGTATGGCAAACCGCATCACCGTCGAGAACACCAAGGTCAGAACGATCATCAGCAGAGCGGGGTTCAGCAGGGCCCACAGGAATCCAAGAACCGACCGTTTATAGCGGATTTTGAGTTCTTTCAGGGCGAGGGCCCAGATCAACTCACGAAAACGATAGATGTCGCGAAACAATTCGATCATGCGTAGACGCTCATCCGCTGCGGGCCGTCGAAATCACACCGACCTGGCCGGATCTGAGGCTCTATAGATGGTAAATGATTCCGAGTGGTAACGTCGTCTGCGGGCCCGGAAAAGTGCTATTCCGGGTGGCTTGGGCCCACGTTCAGATCAGTCATCCCGCGCAGCAGGTCGCGTTCGTCCTCGTTGAAATTGTTGCGGAAGGCATCCGAGTTCATTGTCTGTGTGCGCTGATCGGGCGGCATCCCACGTAACGCGCGGTACTCCTGCGAAACTCTGGAGCGGCGGTCGTCGGGCAGAGCGTGATAGCGCTGGAAGAGGCTCTGTGCCGCCTGTTGCTGCTCCGGCGTCATGTGCTCAAACGTTTCCATCCGGTTAAGAATCTGCTGCTTCTTTTCCGGTGGCTTACTGTTGAACTTGCGCAGGCGGTCCAGCAGACGCTGTTGCCGCTCAGGCGACAGGCTACGAAAGGCGGGGTCTTGCTGCAATTGTTGTTCCTGCTGATCGGCAGGCAAGGCAAAATACTTTCTTAGCCAGTCGCCTTTATGGGGACCGGGTCCATTGAGCTGGAATAAAGTGGTGCCGCCAGAGTTCGTAGCTGAATTGGGAGTTGTGCCGTTGAAGGGAGCGGTCCCGGGCGACGATTGTCCTCCAGCAAGGCTCGACTGGTTGGGCGGGGAAGCGGGCCGTGAACTGGCGGCTGGTGGTGCATGCTTTTGCCACGGAGGCGCGAATCCAACCGCGGGGATGGTTCCCAGCATAAGCACCAGAATGGATCCGCAAAGGCGCACGATGTGTACTTACTCCGTCTGAGATTGCGCGTCAAGAGCGTCAAACTCATCGAACAATTCGGCATGATTGTCGAGATAGAGGAGATCGCTGACCGCTGAACTCTGAGTGCTCGCGTGACGGACGACGGCATGCTGGTCATTGGTTGCCACCGTGCTGCGATCGTGCGTCAAGTGCCCAGACTCGAGCAACCCGACGCCCAGGGCGATCAGTCCTGCGGCGGCGGTTGCTACCGCAGGTTTCCGGATCCATGCCAGCCACCCGACCGTGCCTGCGGCTGCTTCCTCGCGGACGCGAGCCCGCAGGCGCGAACCAAAATACGGCGAAGGCTCGGGAGCCGTCCACTCCTCGAGCAATGTCATGGTCTGCTGCAAGGAAGCGAACTCTTCAGCGCACACACCACATGCTTGCAAATGTTCCTGTACGGCTGGTGTAGCTGACTTCGGCCCGTTCAGCACCGCCTCGACGAAATCGGCGCGAATTTTTTCGCACTTCATGACTGCACCCTACTTCCTACTCATAAAAACTGTTTCAGTGTTTCTCGTAACGTCTCGTAGGCCCGGAACAACAACGACTTGGTAGCTGATTCACTTAGTTTGAGCACCGCCGCGATCTGCTTGTAGTCCATGCCTTGATATTTGTGCATGATCACAGCCGTCCGCTGGCGCTCCGGCAGCGCTTCGACCTGGCGGCGGATCGCGGCCAAGCGCTCGCGACGCAAAATGTTCTGCTCTGCGTTGAGCCCGCTGTCGGGAACATCCATGGTCATCCCGGTCTCGGTGTCGGGCTCGTCGATGCAGACGATATTCTCGGGGCGTTCGTGCTTGGTATCGCGCGCATGGTTCACCGCCAGGTTGGTGGCGATCCGGTACAACCAGGTGGTGAACTTCGCGCTCGCGGCGTAACCTTGCCGCGACCGATACACCCGCAGAAAAACTTCCTGCGCCAGCTCCTCCGCCACGGATTGATTGCGCGTCATGCGGTACATGAAGCTGATCATCGGACGCCGGTACTTCTCTACCAGATAATCAAATGCGCTGTCGTCGCCGGCGGCCACGCGTAGCATGACCTCGGCGTCGCTCAACATTTCCAGCATGGTGGGATCAGCCAATGCGCCTCGCATTGCAGCTGGCGTTTCCGCAGTACCTGCCGCGGCTCCGCCTACCAGTACCACACGATCAAGTGCGATGCTGCCCACATCCCCTGTAACCCTTCTAGGCCCAGAAAGTTGCGACGGGATCGACCATGCCCCAGCGATGCCCGGCCTCGAGGGCGAGCCGGATTCAGGGGAACGTCCGGTCCCGTCTTGGCGGTCCTTAGATGACATGCGACGACCGATTACACGTTAGCAGCGTCAACCAGTATTATGCACGAGACGGCCTAATGCCTGCAGTCGGAGACACAAATGCCATGCGCAATTGCCGACCCTTCAGCTTGACCTTGTTAGCTTTGTTGACCATCGGTTCGGGCTGGGCAATCAGTCCGCAGACGAACAATGCGCGCGATTCGGCCAGCCCAAAGACCGCGCCTCCCCCGGCTCAGAGCGCCACGACCGAACCGGATAATGCCGATTCCACTGCGAGTCAGCCCCTGGAGTTAACGGATCAGGTGGTGCGCGACATCCTCAGTCCGCTTCAACGTGGACTCGAAGCTCATGACAGGAATGAAGTCCTGGGCATTTTTGATCGGCAGGCGATGAGCGACTATCCCGACGTCCGCGACCAGTTAGTAGCGTTTTTCGCCCGTTACGATGTTATCCAGTTCCGTTATCAGGTGCTGCAGGCGGTGGCCGACAAGAACCATGGATTTGCTACCGCCGATGTCGATATGGACGCGACCCCGGAGAACGACTCCCAGGTGCCTCTGCGCCGAACATGGCAAATGCGTTTCCAGATCAGACTGGGCCCCAAAGGCTGGAAGGTCACTGCGTTCAAGCCGGGCGACTTGTTCACCCAATGAAGCGCGAGTATCCGGAGCGTCCTATCATCGGCGTGGGAGCCGTGGTCGTCGACGGCGGGCGCGCGCTATTAGTCCGCCGGGCGACCGAGCCACTCCTGGGTGAGTGGTCGATACCGGGCGGCATGCTCGAACTGGGCGAGAAACTTCGGGACGGCACTCGGCGGGAGGTGTTGGAGGAGACGGGGTTGACGGTCGAACCTGGAGAGGTGCTCGAGGTCTTTGACAGCATTTTCGCCGATGAACAGGGCCGCACCCAATATCACTACGTGCTGATCGACTACCTGTGTGTCTGCCGGTCGGGGCAGGCCACTGCAGGAAGCGATGTGAGCGATGTCAGGTGGGTGACGGAAGAGGATCTGGTCGGGCTTGGATTGCGGGAGTCGATCGAAGGGGTCGTGCGCAAGGGCCTGTCCCTTGCCTCGGCGGTCAGCAAGACACCGATAGATCAGACAAAATAGAAAAGACCCGCCGGACGGTAGCGTCGGGGCAGGTCTTTCCGGTTAGCTGTTGGGATTGGCCTGAGGCTGTCCACTCTAACGTGGCCCCAGCGGCAAACTCCTAAGCTAAAAGAGTCTTGCGAGGATTTAGAGCAGAAGCCCTAAGCCTCAGCCACCTCACTGGTTCTACTACTCGGACAATCAATATTCATGTGTTTGGATCAACCTCCTTTCTCAGTGTACGGGCACGTTACCACTGCTTCAGACACTTCGTCAAATGGGAGTCTCGCCTCCACGAGAGTGAGCGCAGCCGCCGGCTTTCAGGACGCCGAGGGTTGAAGGCATCGGCAGAATGTTGTGACAAAAAATGTGGAATTCCCGACAACTATCGACCTCGTTTTTCCCAAACCTGCGCATAGTTGCGAAATCTGTTGACTTAGGCGGCTGCTCCGGATAGATTTCGTACGATCCACGCTCCAGTCCAGATCCAGGTAATGAGGATGGCATCTGTGTCGCCCGAGGTGCAGAAGGCCTTGCACCCGTTTGCGCCTTAAGACGGAGCATCACAGGGAAAAACAATGAACATGAAGCGCATACTCGTCGTCTCAATCTTCGTGCTGCTGGTTACCTGCTTTGCCGGCGCACAGAACTGGGTAGCCACAAACTTCCTTTCGTCCGATAGCCTGGTGCAACCCAGCAACCCGCTTTTGCTTACCGACGGCACCGTGATTTTCCACGACGCTCAAGGAGTTGCCCCCTCCGACTGGTATAAGGTTACTCCCGACATTAACGGCAGCTATCTTAATGGCACGGTGACCAAGATTGGAGCGCTGCCTTCGACATACAGCCCGCTCTATTTCAGCTCTCAGGTCTTGAATGATGGACGGGTGCTCATCGAAGGTGGCGAGTACAACTTTAACAATTCCGTGTGGACGACACTTGGCGCGATCTACGATCCGATAGCCGATGTGTGGACGTTGCGGACACCGCCTGCCGGTTGGGGACGCATTGGCGATGCCGAGTCCGTAATGCTGGCGAACGGAACCTACATGCAGGCCAGTTGCTGCGACACCGGGCCAAAGTTTGCCCTGCTGGCTCCCCCTTATGCCGACGCTTCCTGGACGTCGTTTTCCGGACAGGGCAAGGCGGACAGCTACGACGAAGAAGGCTTCACGCTTCTGCCAAGCGGCAAAGTACTTACGGTCGATGCCAATCGCCGCACCGCTCTGACTGCTTCGGAAATCTTCGATCCGACGACCAACCTCTGGAGCGCCGGTCCCAGCACGATCGTCTCGCTGACCGACCTCAACTCGCGCGGGTCGGGCTCGCACGAAGTCGGACCGATGCTGCTGCGGCCGGATGGCACCGTATTCGCTACCGGTGGAGCTCCCGCTAACACTGCCGGCCACACTTCCGCCTACAGTGTCGCCAACAATCTCTGGACTGCCGGTCCAGATTTTCCGAATTTACTGGCGTGTGATGACGCTCCCATGGCATTGGAACCGAACGGCAACGTGATCGTTTATGCGGCGCCGCCGGTGTTCAACGTCGGTGCGCATATGTTCGAATGGAACGGCAGCACATTGACCCAGATCGCCGACCCGCCAGCCTCGCCTAACAACGCTTCGTACTACGGCAATTTGCTGGTCCTGCCGACGGGACAGATTCTCTTTACCGACTTCAGTTATGACATTGAGGTCTACAACCCGGTGGGCGACTACAATCCCGCCTGGGCACCCAATATCTCGTACCTGACTACCGCCGCCAGCCGGCCATTGCCTTCTTCTGGTCTTGTAAGGGGAACCACCTACAAGGCGTATGGTACCCAATTTAACGGACTGAGCGCCGGCGCATCTTATGGCGACGATACCCAGGCCGACACGGACTTCCCGCTGGTTCGCTTTGTCAATCGGGCATCCGGTCATGTTTTCTATGGCCGCACGCATGACTTCAGCACGCGCGCGGTAGCTACCGGAAACGCGGTTGTGAATACTCAATTCGACGTGCCCGCAGGTATGGAGACGGGGCCCGCAAACCTATATGTCGTGGTGAACGGGATTCCTTCCCCGGCTTTCCCCGTATCCATCCAGTAGGTTTGGTGTAATAAAGCAGTATCGTTTGAAGCGTTATAACGTTTGAACTACACCCCATCCTAGGCATGGCTTAGGATGGGGTGTTTTTTGTGGCCTAGGAAAAGCGCAGCTCGCATACTTGCTAGTAGTACTTTCGGCAAATGCCAGAGTAGGTCGTTGCAAAGGCAGGTAAGTTTGGCAACCAGGGCGAGTGATTACGAGTCATTCTATCGCGATTGATTAATGCTATTGGGGAAGGACTCCGCCTCTAGCTGCACCGCCGTGAAACAAGCGATTGGCCTTAGCAGGATTCATCTATTTTCGTTGACTTAACGGTTTGATCCAGAGTAAATTTCTACCGCTTCTTGCTTCCCCATAGACACGGAAATAGTTTCCGGCGAAGAACGCAGCCGGGACCGGTCTACCTGTCCCTTGAAGGTGAAAGCAATCAGCGGAGGATCCTGAATGAAGACTTTGCGCACACTCTTTTTGACTTTGCTTGTTCTGTCTGTGGCGGCCTGCCTGGCAAACGCCCAGACCTGGACAGCTTTGACGAACCAACCTACTTTTAGCGCCAGCAACCCCTTACTCCTGACCGACGGAACGGTCATTGCCCACCAGACGAGTAGCGTCAACTGGTTCCGGCTTACGCCCGATATTAACGGCAGCTACATCAACGGCACGTGGTCGGCGATCGCGCCGTTGCCGGCTGGCTACGCTCCCCTCTACTTTGGATCGGCCGTGCTGCCTGACGGCAATGTCATTATCGAAGGTGGAGAGTACAACAACGGCACCGCGGTCTGGACCACGTTGGGCGCCTACTATGACTCGGTGGCCAACGCATGGGTCAGCGTCAATCCACCGGCAGGGTGGGGCTACATCGGCGATGCCGCCGGCATCGTTCTGCCCAACGGAACCTATATGCAGACGGATTGTTGCGAGATCAACGCAGCGCTGTTTGATGAGACCTCCATGACATGGACGCCGACGGGCGCCGGCAAGTTTGACATCTATGATGAGGAAGGCCTCACCTTGATGCCGAACGGCAATCTCTTGACCGTCGATGCGTACGTGTTTCAATACGATGCCACCGGTACGAACTCCGAAATCTACAATACCCCGACGGGCACCTGGAGCAGCGCGGGCAGCACCATCGTGCAGCTATGGGATTCCTACCCCGACGAGGCAAATGCTTCGTATGAAGTTGGTCCAGCCTCGCTGCGCCCTGACGGTACGGTAATCGCCACCGGCGCAACCGGCGCCCCCAACACGCCGGGCGCCGCCGCCGTCTACAACACTCACACTGGCACGTGGTCGGTTGCTCCAAGCTTCCCGACTACCAACGGTGTAAACAACCTGGATTGCGCCGACGCACCGGCCGCACTGCTTCCTAATGGAAATGTGCTGGTGGCTACCAGTCCTGGTGTTTTCAACCGCGGGGTGCAGTTCTTCGAGTGGGATGGGTCCAATTGGAACTCGGTTCCGGGGACAGCTCGCTCTTCTCGCGAATCCTCCTATGTGGACAACATGCTTGTGCTTCCGACCGGCCAGGTTCTCATGACCAACAACGGACGCTTTGCTTATGTCTACACCCCGACGGGGAGTGCTAATCCAGCTTGGGCGCCGCAAATATTGAGCGCCAGCAGCACCACTCCGACCTATGTTCGCGGCAACTCCTACACCGTTTATGGAGCCCGCTTCAACGGGATGGCGCAGGGCGCGGTCTACGGAGACGACGTTCAGGCTGCTACGAACTACCCAATCGTACGTTTTACCAACAACTCCACCGGCCATGTGTTCTATGGTCGCACCACCAACACCAGCCATGCATCCGGCGGTCTGAGCTATGGGGTGCAGACGCCTGGTACCATGACCACGACCGTTAAAGTCCCAGCCGGTGCGGAAACCGGTTTATCCAGCATGGTCGTGACCGTCAATGGCATCGCTTCCAATGCCATCACGGTCAATATCCAATAGGAGGAGACTCATCACGAGTCCACACCTGGAATTGGATCGACACCTCACAGGGAGCGCACGCCGCGCTCCCTGTCGGTTTTTGAGTGGTCAAGATGGGAGGCACAAGAAGCCAACTGGTGCTAGCCGTGGGAGCGAGTCTTCGCGCAAAAATCAAAAGCGGACCGGGTGGTCCGCTTCGGTATATCTCGTCGCTTTGACTACTTGGTGGAGGCGCTGACCGCTTTGACCCGGGCGCTGAGGCGAGCCTTGTATCGGCTGGCCGTATTCTTGTGCAGAACGCCCTTTTGCACGCCCTTGTCCACGACGGAAACCGTCGAACTGAATGCCTTCTGAGCGGCTGCCTTATCGCCCGATTCGATGGCCTCGCGCAGCCCGCGTAACGCATTGCGAAGACGTGACTTATTGGCCCGGTTCGTAGCCGTCTTGGTCTCGGTTTGACGGGCGCGCTTCAGCGCTGAAAAATGGTTCGCCATACTTGCTTGTTAATCCTCTGTAAGAATCTCGACGTAAGCCGGAATGCTCAATTCTACCGGAATCAAGCCCCATCCGGCAAACCAGTTTGACGGACGCTCCTTTTCGGGGTCCTCGCCATCTAAACTAACGAGAGAGCATACGATGGTTCGGGCCTGGGGCACTGACGGGTTGGCCGGGCCGTCGCTTAACCATGGATGAGGCGAATCACATACGATAATCAAACGATTTTCAACAGCATTGACTCTGGTCAAAAACGAGGGTACGCTAGCCGCCAATGAGTGGTTTTCGCTTCGGCGAGCATCCCGTCCGCACTCTTCCCTACGTCAGTACACTGTCACGCATCCAAACCTCAGATCGCTGGTTTGGTCTGTTCGCAGGCCAGCCTGCGTTTCATCGCAACGGGATTCCAGGAGGCTGATCACCGACCCTAAATGAAGAAGAATATCGATATCACTCCCAACATCGAAACGCTCTTCGGCACCCGCGACGAAAACTTGCGGTTGCTGGAGGATGGACTCAACGTGACCATCGGAATGCGTCCCGACTCGCTTGAGATCGAGGGCGCAGCTTCGGACGTGGCCCGGGCGCAACAGGTGTTCACGGATTATCAATACCTTCTGCGGAATGGCTTCACATTCGTGAATGGCGATTTGGGATCCATGCTGCGCATCCTGACCACCGATACCTCGGCGACCCTACGAGGGCTTGCCGAAGCCGGCAAGCAGCGTTCGTTCGGCAAGCGGAGCGTGCAGCCTAAGAGCATCAACCAGCGCCGCTATATCGAGGCTATCGAGAACCACGACATGGTCTTCGGCGTGGGCCCTGCCGGCACCGGCAAGACCTACCTGGCGGTGGCAATGGCCATCTCTGCGCTCATGGCGAAGCGGGTGAACCGGATCGTCCTGGCGCGCCCTGCGGTGGAAGCGGGCGAGCGATTAGGCTTTCTCCCCGGAACCCTGCAGGAGAAGGTCGATCCCTATCTTCGTCCCTTGTACGACGCGCTGTATGACATGCTCGATCCCGACAAGGTTGACCGTTACCTCGAAAAAAATGTCATCGAGATCGCGCCGATCGCGTTCATGCGCGGGCGAACTCTGAATGATGCTTTCGTGATTCTCGACGAGGCGCAGAACACCACCTCCGAGCAGATGAAGATGTTCGTGACCCGGCTTGGCTTTAACTCCAAGGCCGTGATCACCGGCGACGTTACGCAGATCGACTTGCCGAACACCAACCGCAGCGGATTAGTCGAAGCCGCGGAAATCCTTAAGAACGTGGAAGGCATAAGGTTCTGCTACTTCGACGAGGGCGATGTGGTTCGTCATCACCTGGTACAGCGCATCATTCGCGCCTACGACGACCATAAGGGCCGCAACGAGCAGCTTACCTTGTCGCTTGAAGTCAAGAATGGCAATGGCTATGCCACGGCACGCACAGGCGACGGACGGAGTTACTCGACCAGCGTGGAGCGCGAGCCTCCGCTTTCGCCGGTCGCGGAGATTCCTCCTTCGGCAGCAACCGGCGGCGCGGATGAGCAAAACCGTATTTCCGAGTAGGAACTTGGTACCATGGTATGGGAGGGCTTCACGCCCTCCCATTTGTTCGTGAGACAAAAGTGGTTCTTCTGGAACATGAAGTCGAGGGCGTTCGCGAGCGGGCTCTGGCTCTGTTCGCCGGGAAAGCGCAGCGCGCCATCGGACTGAAGGGCGAAGTTGTCATCTTCCTGACCACGAGCCAGGAGGTGCAAAAGCTCAATCACCGGTATCGCCAGAAGGACGAACCGACCGATGTTCTCTCCTTTCCCCTCCCAGAATCGAAGGTTAGTTGGGGATATAGCGATCTCGGTCGAGATTGCCGTTGCCAATGCTGCCGAACTCGGGCACACCGCCGAGACCGAGCTGCGGATTCTGATCCTGCACGGGCTACTGCATCTCGCGGGGTATGACCACGAAACCGATAACGGCGAGATGCGAGCGCTGGAAACCAGACTCCGCCAACAATTCAAGCTGCCCACCGGTCTGATCGAACGGGCTCAGGGCGTTAAGCCTGACCCTGAACAAGTCCCGATGCGGGCCCGCCCCAAAAAGAAGAGAAGCAAGAAGGCCCACGGCAATAAACGACTTGAGAACAACGCATCGAGTCAGGCTATAGCCGACCTTTCTTCGCGACGCAATGGTGGAGGTATGCACCGGTGAGCCTCCCGTTATTCATCGTATTGCTGGTCCTGCTGGCTGTGCTGTCACTTGTGTCGTATCTCGACCGCATGTATGCGGAGATGGGCAAGTTTCTCTCGCGGGAATTTCAAGAGAACATTGACACGTATGAACAACTGGTCGAGCCGAAGCTCCACGTGACCCGCGAGCGGGCAATGCTCTCGATGGCAGCGTTGACGCAGATCTGCATGGCCGGGATCGGTGTGCTGATCGGCTATGTACTGTTCATCGATACCCGCTGGGTGGTTCTCGATCTGGTACAGGCTGCAGTCAGTCTCATCTTCATTATCGTGATCTTCAACCGGCTTCTGCCGTACGTCTTCTTTGTGCGCACCCGGGGTGAGTGGCTTGCCAAGTTGGTTCCCGTGCTGCGGATTCTGATCATCCTTGCCCTGCCGGCGACTCTTATCTTGAGCTTTGCCTTGTCGGTCGCCGCCCTGTCGAAGGAACACACTGAGCACGAGCCTGAACATCCTTCCGAAGCGGTGGACGCTTTGATCGAGGCGGGGCAGGAAGAGGGCATCCTGGAAGAAGGCGATCGTGACCTCATCCAGTCGGTGGTCGAATTCGGCAACAAAACCGTTCGCGAAGTGATGAGCCCCCGTCCGGAAATCGTCGCCGTACCAGCCGACACGACGGTCGAACACTTTCTTGAGCTGGTCAACAAGCATCCGTACTCGCGCATTCCGGTCTACGAAAGCGATCTGGACCATATCGTTGGCATCATGTATTCGAAGGATCTGCTGCAGGTTCCCGACACCGAGGCGCGCACCAAAACCGTTCGCGAGCTGATGAAGACCGACGTCTACTTCGTACCCGAAACCAAGCTTGGCAGCGAACTATTGCGCGAGATGCAGAAGGACAATATTCGGCTTGCGATTGTCGTGGATGAGTACGGCGGAGTCGCCGGCGTGGTTACCATCGAAGACCTGGTGGAGGAGATCGTCGGCGAGATCCGCGATGAGCATGAGAAGGCCGAGATCATCAAGGAGAGCGATACGTCGTACGTCTTCAACGGCAATACCGACGTCGACCTACTCGAGAAGCTTCTCGGCGTGCGCCCTGACGAAAAAGAAGCGACCACTATCGCGGGTTTGGTCAGCGAACTCGCAGGGCATATTCCGAAAGCCGGAGAAGTCTTCGAAGAGAACCGGTTGAAGTTCGAAGTGCTGGAATCCACGGAGCGGCGCGTCGGACGCGTGCGTGTTAGTCTCGAAAGCAGCCCGGCATCCAAACAGGTCCGGGCCTAGCATGGCATTCCACTCCGGCTTTGTTTCCATCATCGGACGTCCCAACGCGGGCAAATCGACGCTGCTGAACGCGCTGGTCGGCGAGAAGCTGGCCATCGTGACTCGCAAGCCGCAGACCACGCGCAACCGAATCCAGGGCATGATCAACGTCGAGCGGAAGGCTAAACGGCCGGCCGGACAGATCGTACTGGTCGACACGCCTGGCGTGCACAAGCCGGTGAACTCGCTCAACCGCCGCATGATGAAAGAAGTCTATGATGCGTTGGAAGGGTGCAACCTGCTCCTGGTCATCGTGGATGCGGCTGAGAAGTTTGGCACAGGAGACCAGTTTGTTCTGGACCTGGCGAAGAAGACGGGCTTACCCATCTTTCTTTTACTGAATAAAGTGGACAAACTCGATAAGCAAAAGCTCCTGCCGCTGATTGCCCAATATCAAGAGAAGCACGAGTTCGTCGAGGTCATTCCCATCTCGGCGATAAAAGGGGAAGGACTCGATACGCTTCTGGGCGCGATCGTCAAAGCTCTGCCTGATGGGCCGAGGTATTTTCCCAAAGATCAGATCACAGACCAGCCAGAGCGATTTCTGGTGGCTGAACTGATCCGCGAACAGATACTGCTGACGACCGGCCAGGAAGTCCCCTATGCGACGACGGTGATGATCGATCAGTACGAGGAAGGCGCCAAGCTGACGCGCATTGCAGCAACGATCTATTGCGAGCGCGAAGGGCAGAAGGCGATCCTGATCGGCAAACAAGGCGCCAGCCTGAAGAAGATCGGCACGGGGGCCCGCCTGCAGATTGAGCGGCTGCTGAACACCAAAGTTTTCCTGGAGCTGTTCGTCAAGGTGCGATCGGGATGGCGTGACTCGCGTAGCTTTGTCGAGGAGACCGACTGGCGCACTCAGCTGGAACGGCTCTCCGAGGCCCAGGCGGCGGAGAGCCGGGTTCAAAGAATTAGACTGACTGCGATCGGAGTGCGTCGACGCGGAAAAGACTATACAGGCCGCTAAAAAACTCAAAAGCGGATCCCCCCTCGGCCTGAAGGCCTGGTCGGGATGACAAGAATAAAGGGCCTAACGGCGTACCTGAGGTACGCCCCTTCCAAAGAGTTTTTCAGCAGCCTGTGAAGGTGCGCCCCTTCAAAACCGGTAAATGTCGAGTTTTTCAGCCGCTTCCATAGCCGGTATCCACTACTCTTTCACTGCAATTCCCAGCGCCTTCATTTTGCGATACATGTGGCTGCGCTCCAGGCCAAGCACCTCGGCCGTGCGGCTGACGCTGCCGTGATTCTCGTCCAGCTTCTTCAGAATGTAATCCCGCTCATAAGCGGCACGTGCCTGGTGCAGGCTGGAGAAGTCGCCCATGGCGCGGCGGCCGCCGTCGCGGTGAATCAGGGTCGGCAGATGCTTGCGCTCCAGGCGGCTCACCGTGGGATTCATGATCACGATGCGCTCGATCAGATTCCGCAGCTCGCGGACATTACCCGGCCATGAATAGCGGGTCAGTGCGTCGAGTGCGTCGTCGGCCATTTCTTTCGGACGGCGATTGTAGGTCTGCGAGAACTCTCTGAGAAAGTGCCGTGCGATCTGTGGAATGTCTTCCTTGCGTTCGCGCAGCGGGGGTACGTAGAAGGGGATCACGTTGAGCCGATAGAACAAATCCTCGCGAAAATTGCCCTTGGAGATTTCATCTTCGAGGTCCTTGTTGGTGGCTGCGATCACACGCGCGTCCACCGTAATCGGCTCCTCTTCGCCAACGGGCGCGAACCGGCCTTCGTCGAGGGTGCGCAGCACCTTGGACTGCGTCTTAAGGCTCATATCGCCCACTTCGTCCAGGAACAGGGTTCCGCCGTCAGCTTTCTCGAACTTGCCTTCCTTGTCGGCCGACGCGCCCAGGAACGAGCCTTTGCGATGGCCGAACAATTCGCTCTCGATCAGGTCTTCCGGTATCGCGGCACAATTCACCTCGACGAACATGGCGTCTTTGCGCAGGCTTCCCGCATGGATAGCATGCGCGACCAGTTCCTTGCCGGTGCCGGACTCGCCGTAGATCAGAACTCGTCCGTTGGTTGGCGCCATCAACTGGATCTGCTGGCGCAACGCCTTCATGGGGATGCTGTCGCCTACGATGACGCTGCGCGCCTGAAACTGTTTCTTGAATTCAAGGTTCTCGCTGCGTAGCCGCTTGGCGTCAAGCGCATTCTTCAGGACAATAAGAGTTTTGTCGATGGAGAGAGGCTTCTCCAGGAAGTCGAAGGCGCCTAGTTTCGTTGCGCGCACCGCTGTTTCGATGTTGCCATGGCCGGAGATCATGATGACTTCAGGATGATCGGCGTTCTCGACGATCTTCTCCAGGGTTTCGAGACCATCGACGCCGGGAAGCCAGATGTCGAGTAGCACCACGTCGACTGCCTTCCGGCGCAGCAACTCCAGACACTCCTCGCCGCTTTCGGCCAAGAGTGTTTTATAGCCCTCGTCCTCCAGCACGCCTTGCAGCGCGCTGCGAATCTCGGACTCGTCATCCACGATCAGAATCGTCTGCATGATGGTCGGCCGCCGCAGTCGCCAGTTCCTGCACTACAGGCAACTCTACGATAAACCGGGCTCCAATGGGAGAATTCTCCTCCACCCGGATCGACCCATGATGGTCTTCCACGATGCGGCTCACGATCGCGAGGCCGAGGCCAGTGCCTCGTTTCTTAGTGGAAAAATACGGCAGGAACAGCTTTTCCTTTACTTCCGGGGTGACGCCTTGCCCGCTGTCGGCCACGACGATCTCGACTAAATCGCGACCGCCGTTGACGAAGGCGGTGGAAATCTGAATCTCTTTCACCAGCGAATCGTGCATGGCTTCGGCAGCATTGTCGACCAGGTTCGCCACAGCCCGCTTTACCGCTTCCGGGTCGGCTTGCACCCGCGGCAAGTCAGGAGCCAAGGACTTGCGCACCTGAATGCCATCCAACCGCCCATCGAACATCATCAGCGCGCTTTCGACAATGCTGTTCAGGTCAGACGCTTGCGGCTGTGAGGCAGGGAAGCGCGCCAGCGCCGAAAACTCATCTACAAGGGTTCGCACCGTCTCGACCGATGAACTGATGGAATCGGCGCAGTTGCGAATGATGTTCATGGACGAGGCGTCCGGCGGCATGCCGCGCTCCAGGTGACGGCGGATGCGCTCGGCGGAAAGCGCAATCGGGGTAAGCGGGTTCTTGATCTCGTGCGCGATGCGCCGCGCCACCTCGCGCCAGGCTGTCTGTTTCTGTGCGCGCAGCAGGTCGGACAAATCCTCCAGCACGATAACGTATCCCATGCGCTGCTTACTGGGATCGGCGGTTCGGGAAGGAGGGTCGAGAGTGGCCACCGTGACCGCCACGTTCAGATTGTCACGGGGCGTCACGATTTCCATCTGGCTGGTTACCGTGCCCATCCGGTCGGCTTTGCGTAACTGGTGCTCCAGGTCGGCTGCCACTTCCTCGGAGAATATTCCCTCGAGGGAGTGCTCCGACTCAGGGGAACTTCCATCTAACCGGAGCAAACGGCGTATCGCGCCATTCATATGAATAACGGTGCGCGACGAGTCCAGCGAAAGCACGCCGGTGGGAATACTCTCCAGGATCGTCTCGATGTGGCGGTTGCGCTGCTCCAGTTGCGCATTCATGTCGGCCAGCGCGTGTCGCGATGCCTCGATCTTGGATCGGCTTGTTTCCAGATCGCCCGCCATGCGGTTAAAGGAATTCACCAGTTGTCCGATCTCGCTGCCCGCCTGTACATCCACACGGGTATCGAGCCGACCTCGCGAGATTTCCTCAGTGGCCTCCGCCAGTGCCACCAGCGGGCGGGTCACCATCTTGGAGAGGTACAGCGCCAGCCATGTCGAGGCGAACAGCACCGCCACCGTAAGCAGCAGCAGATAGCCCATATAGGTGCGGCGAACCCGGCGGCGCTGCAGGCGTAGTTCCTGGTATTGCTGCTGGCTGCGCTCGATATCACGCAGCGTGTAGGAATATTTCTCCGGCAGCGGCATGGCCACAAGAATCTGCCCGTTAGGGGTTACAGAGGCCTTCCCCAGAACGTAAGTTTGGCCCAATAAATCGAAAGCTTTCGCCTGGTCCGCCTTCGCCGGCTTGACTGGCAAGCTATCTCGCAAGACCGGCCATGTTTCAGGGGCGTGGAAGCTGGCTTCCGCCCGATCGTCCACAAGGGCGAAAGCGAAACCGCCCTGCAAGCTCACCTCGCTGCGGCGAAACTGTTCTATAACCGCGGTGAAGTTTCCTGTGCGGAACGACTTGACGGTCTCCGGAGCGGTCGCAATGCGCGCGGCTTCGGCTCGGGCATTAGCGGCGGCATAATCCGACAGCAGCGAAGCCACGATGTTGGTGCGGTACTCCACCTCCTCCATCGGCCGCGAAAACCACTTCTCGATGGAGCGGTTCATCAGCCCGTAGGAAAACATAAACAGCAGGATCACTGGCCCCAGTGACAGCAGTAACGCGCCGAGTACCATGCGGCTGCGGAACTTCGAACCCAGAACGCCGGTCTTGCGCTCAGCGTAGAGCCGCAGCAGCGTGCGTAGCAGAACGAACGTAAGCGCAATGAAGAGCAGGAAGATCAGCGCGGAGAGAGCCGCATAGATCAGCGTTTCTTCGCTAGTGTCGGGCTGCAGGAACGTAAGGTTGAACGCCGCCTGCGAGAAGATCACCGCAAATAGAAGGAAGATACAAATGGAGAGCGCCACAATCGCAGGCGTGCGATTGGGCTTTTGCGGCGGACGGCTTGTACTGTTGGAAGGCACAGTTTACGAGCCCACACTCTCCTGGTTTTGCATGATCAAGGGCGCGGTCAGGCCAGCAAAGTTATCGTTGAGACGCTACACCATTATAACCGCGGTTTACGGGCCTCCGGCGCCAAGGAAGACTCGATTGAATCCGTCGCCTCCAGCTTCCGCCGTGCTGTGCGCGACAGCATGGCGCCGAGCGGACAGTTATCGCAATCCGGCTTTCGCTTAAAGCAGTAGTGCTTCCCAACCTGCACTAACAGGCCATGCATTTCGTTGTACACCTGTGCTATGGAGGAGCGCGCCATCATGCTCATCGCCGAAGGCTGGTGGGCCCGCGGCAGCTGAGAGGAGACCGATGTTTGCCCCTCGCGACCCGCGAATGGCTTTTCTTTTCCTAATGCGCCCTCAACCAGTTTGCGCGCATCGTCATACTTGGTATTTGCGGTAATCGCCTCATGACGTTCCAGAATTCGTCGCGCATAAGCGTCGACCACGAATACCTCATGATGTCCGGCATACAGCAGGATCGCATCGGCCGTCTCCGGGCCGATGCCGCTCTGCGCCAGCAGTTCCGGTCGCAGCGTCTCGGTGGGTGTCGAGAATAACCGTTCAAGCGATCCGCCATGGTTGGCATCGAGACGTGCCACGAAGTCCTTCAAGCGCAGCGCTTTCCGCCGGAAATATCCGGACGAGCGAATGAGTTGTTCCAGTCGCTGGAGCGGTACGCCGCGGAGGCCCTTGACGCTGAGAATCCCCGCTCCCCGCAGATTCGCCAAGGCCCGCTCAACGTTTGTCCATGTCGTATTCTGGGTCAGAATTGCGCCGGCAATCACCTCGAAGGGAGTCTCGGCGGGCCACCAGTGCTGCGGGCCCCAGAGGTGGGAGAGCGTGCGATAAATATCGCGTATTGCCGCTTCCGGGTTGATAGCGGCGCCCACCGAGGCTGGGGACTTCCGCGCTTTGGACTTGGGCTTCACTCTGTGGACAGCTTGCCCTGTTTCAATTGCTGCTTCCATCCAAGGACGCGGGCTTTATTCGCTTCTGCTTCCGCCTCGGGCACCATGCCTTTGCGCTGGTACAGGATCGACAGACTGGTATGCGCCAATACGTCATCGGGATCGAGTTCGGTGATCCGGCTGGCGACGGCGATGGCTTTGTCGAATTGCTCGGTGTCCTGGTAGACACGCGCCAGACCGTGCATGGCATCAAGGAAAGATGGATCGGCAGCGATGGCGGCCTCGTATTCAGCGATTGACTGATCGTGCTGGCCCTCGGCGTAGTGATCGAGGGCGGCATAGTAATGGTCTTCGGCGGCCTGGCGTTGCGTTGGGTCAGTCATCCGATGGCGAGTTTAGCATGCAGAAGTCCTTCGTTCAGTCGGGCACAAGCGTACCGCTATACTGAAAAGCATGCGGTATATCCTGCGCTTCCTGTGGCACGCGACCCGCGGGCACCGACTGGCCCCGTGGCGCAGCCCCTATTTGCGCTGGAGAATCGAAACCTATACCGGCATCAAGATGCACAGCATCGGGTTCCTGGAGTTTGTCGGCTTCCTTTGGCGCGAGAAAGTGGAACTGCTGCGCTTTCTCAAGTGGACCGGAGAAATGGAGCGCTATGCCCGCGCCAAGCCTAAGAATCCGTAGACACTTCGCAAGTCCTACCAAATCGTTTGCAACAGGAAACTGCTTCGTAGCTTCTCGTCGGCAGTAATCAGAGGAAGCTGCTCGACCACAGATGTTGCGCCGATCAGCCGATCGGCCGGGTCCTGGGGATAATCAGTGGGAAACTGTACCGAGGTGGTCGCGATGGATGATGTGATCGGCTTTACCACTACCCTTGAAGCCATCTCCTGAACGAATGATTCCAGCGTTCCACTGAGCCGCACGCGTCCGCGTTGGGCGAGCAAAGCTATTTCCCACAACGTGATTGCCGAGATATTAACGCTGCCATGAAGACGAGCTGAGGCGATCGCGCTCTTGGCAGTTTGCGACAGACGACCTGGTTCCAGGGCCATCCAGATCAAGACGTGCGTGTCGAGCAGGATCACTGCAGTCCGTCCCACTCATCCAATTCGGCTGCGGGACTTACGATGTCGCCGACGATCTCGGCCTTTCCCACCATATAGCCAAAAATCTGATCGTCCGCTGGCGAGGCAGGAACTAACCGCACTACGGGCTTTCCGTGTTTGGTTACAATCACTTCCTCCCCGGTCGCTTGGACTTCATCCATGAGCGAGAGGCACTCGGACTTGAACTTTCCAGCAGCTATAGTCTTCATATATAACCATAGTCATAATACCATGGTCATAACTGAAAATCCAGGTCCCACTTCTATGCTTCCAATATCAGCCCAACAGGGGTACCCACTCCTGCCGCCAGCCTCTTGGCCGCTGACGCCTGTCGGGCTGCGATTTCCAGATAGCCGGAGCTTCCGGCAATGGCGAAGACCTCGCCTTCTCCACCCTCGGCGTAAGAGTGGGCAAGGTGTGTCACCGTTTGTCCACCCACCAGGAGGTTAAACGGCGGAGCCGATGGCCCAAACAACGCTGGGGCTTCCGGTTCACCGATGTTGGTGATCAGGTTCCCAAACTTATCCACCTTAGTCACCACGCCGCGCAGACTGTTGTCCCCAAGGCGCTCAACCCCAGGCAGAGGAAACCGAACGAAATCGGTGATCTCCGGACCAAACTCGGCTGGCGCTACACCCTTACTCAACCATCCCGCGACGGCGGCGAAGATGTCACGGCCATGAAACGTCTGGCTGACGGGTTGCAGGAAATACCGGTCAGCCGTGACGTGGCGGACGCTGAACTTCTCCTCGCGCGCTCCTACCATCGACAACACGCCATTATCCGGCGCAACGAAGATGTGCTCACCGGTCTCCGCGATGATCGGACGTCGCGCGCTCCCCACGCCGGGGTCGACCACCACAACATGTACAGTCCGTGGCGGGAAAAAGCGGTATGCCTGGGCGATCGTCCAGGCGCCATCCAGGATGTCATAGGAGGAGATCGAGTGGCAGATGTCAACAAGCGTGATTTCGGAGTGGATGTTCAGTACGACTCCGTGCATGATGCCGACAAAGACGTCGGTCAACCCGAAATCGGTCGTGAAGGTGACAATGCGAGGTTCAGTCATACTCCTCGCAAGCTAGCCCGCGGCAGGATTCGAGTCAAGTCGCAGCAGCAGGAATGTCGTTAGCACATGCTACGTCCACTCGGTGGTGGCGAGGTTGGGCGCCACTTCAGTATTCATCTTGAATAACGCTGTGAATCAGTGGCCGCATCTTCTGGAGCCGACTGGCCTCGATATGGTAGCTCGTCTCCACCATGTGCCGGGCGCGGTGCAGGCGGGGCTCAGAGTTGTAGTGGATGGTGCACAGCGCCTCACCGGCTGTGACTGCATCGCCGACCTTCTTGTGCAGCACCAGGCCGACGGCGTGGTCGATGGCGTCTTCCATTTGTTCGCGTCCTCCACCCAGCAGCAGGCAGGCAGTTCCAATGCGCTCGCAGTCGATGGCCGCAAGGTAGCCGGACTGTGGAGATGCGACTTCAACGCGAGAATGCGTCTGCGGCAGCAACGACGGATCGTCAACGATGTTGGGGTCGCCGCTTTGTAGCTCGATCATCTCGCGAAATTTCTCCCGCGCCTTGCCCGAGCTGAGCAAGTCCTCCGCGATTTGTCTACCCTCGCGGACGTCGGCGGCTTCGCCGCCAAGGTGCAGCATCCAGCCGGCAAGTTCGAGGCAGAGAGTGCGCAGGTCGGCGGCGCCTCCGCCGCTTAACACCTCAAGCACTTCACGCACCTCCAGGGCATTGCCGACATGCGACCCCAACGGCTGATCCATGTCAGTGATTAACGCTGTGGAGCGCACGCCCATGCGCTTCGCGGTTTCCACCATGAGCCCAGCGAGGTGGATGGCATCCTCTTGCCGCTTCATGAATGCGCCCGAGCCCGTCTTGACGTCAAGCACCAGCGCGTTCAAGCCCTCGGCCAGCTTCTTGCTCATGATCGAGGCGCAAATCAGCGACGCGTTCTCCACCGTGCCGGTGAAATTGCGCAGCGCATACAGCTTGCGATCGGCGGGCGCGATCTCGGCGGTCTGGCTGATCATGGCGCAGCCGCATCGCTCCAGCACGGCGCGGAAGTCGTTCACCGGCAGATGCACCGAGAAGCCGGGAATGGATTCCAGCTTGTCGAGGGTGCCGCCAGTATGGCCCAGGCCGCGGCCACTGATCATCGGCACGATAAGCCCGCCAGCAGCAACCAGCGGGGCCAGTACCAGCGACGTCTTGTCGCCGACGCCGCCGGTAGAGTGCTTGTCGACCTTGGGTGCAGGTAGATCTGGAGAGGTCGAGCACTTCGCCTGACCGCATCATGGCATCGGTGAGGTAGGCGGTCTCGGAGCGGCTGAGACCCTGGAGGAAGATAGCCATCAGCCAGGCGGCAATCTGGTAGTCGGGAGTTTCGCCTCGTGTATACGACGCGATGAGGTGTTCGATCTCGTCCAGCGACAGCTCGCCGCCATCCCGCTTCTTGCGGATCAGCTGGATGACATTCAGCGGGATGTGAGAGTTTTGGGGATGGCTCATGGCGCAAAGGTATCGCGAATGACGAATTTTCTCTGTGACGGCCGGCGGCTTAGTTCGGGCAAGGCGTAAGGATCGGCGGAGGCAGGTCCCACCTGGTTAATTCGTGCGTGAGATCGTCCATGGTCTGCTTCCATGCGGTAGGAGCGACACCTTGTGCCGTCACTTCGGTTTCGAAGTCCAGCGATTTAGCAACATCACACACTTGCAGCGTCTGCAATTGCCCATGCGGAGCCAATTTTTGCATCATCTCTTCATCGCCATATACCGGACTCCCACCGACGGTCACCAGCCTTACATCGGCGGGACTGGCATGCAGCAGTGCGCGGTAAGCATCTTTTTCCGCGCTGCGTACGACCAGCAGGTCGGCGTAGTATCCGGCCTGCAGCGATCCAATCTTATCGTCGAGCTTCGCCAGTTGGGCAGGAATCATTGTCACCATCTGCACCAACTCGGCGTCGGTGAAGATCTTCGGATTTTGTCCCGCGTTCCACGTTGTTGCGTACTTCAGCTCCTGCAGCACGCCGTCGCTGCCGGACGGACTCCAGTCGGGCGCAAGAGCGATTTTCACTCCGGCGGCCTTGGCGGCGCGCACGTCGGTGGTGTCGCCATAGAGCTCCAGATTGCTGCGCGGAGACCAGATTAGCCCAACGCCGTCCTTGGCCATCTCCTGAAATTCGGCGGTGTGCAGCGCAGTACCGTGAATGATCGAGACTCCGGGACGCAGCAGGCCGCGCGCCTTCAGCATGCGAAACTCGCGCGTCGAAGCCGCATCGTTCGGCTTGCCTTCGGCCAGATGCACTAGCAGCGCCGTAAGCTGACCGTCATCCAACGCCTTCTCGATGCTTACGACATCCGCGGTGGACAGCTCGAGAGGGAAGACCTCGTTGCGCAGCTTCTCCGGCGTACCCGGCGGATACAGTCCGGAATAAAAATCCAGATCGCGCGCCAGGCCTTCGATACATTTGTTGTTGCTCAGGCTGCCGACCACCGAAGTTGCGCCTCCGACAATGGCCTTGACCTCGGCATACTGGTTGGCGTCGCAGGCGAATCCCTCGTCGAAGATCTGCCCGTGTGGCGTATTGAGTGCGACGCCGTACTCGGGAATCTGCTGCCACTCATAGCGATTGTTAAACTTCTGCGCTGGCTTCCAGCGCGGCAGGAAGTTCCACGTGATGTGATCGTGCAGGTCGATCAGGCCGGGATAGATGAAAGCTTCGGTGTCGACGACCTTAACGCCTGCGGGCAGCGCAACATCTTTTCCGACCGCCTGAATGTTCTTGCCGGATACCAAGACGACTCCGCCGTCGACGACTTCTGTCGGGGTGACCACTGTGCCGCGCAGCGCGTAGGTCGATTGCGACCACACGGGCACGCAGACGCACAGTGACAGGACGACAATCGCAAGTACCCAATGCGCGCGCTTTACCGGTGTAGTCATCTTGCCCTCGGGCCGCCCTCGATCACTTTCCACTGACCTCGTTCCATAGGAAGGCCAACTCGTCAGCGGTGTCGTTGACCAACTGCGTAATCGACACGCCGGAGCTGTGTCCGGCCTTGAGCTCATAGTGCAGCAGCACGGGACGATCGCTGGCGTCGTCGGCCTGCATCAGCGCCGTCATCTTCCGCGCGTGAAGCGGAGCCACCCGCGTATCGGAATCCCCAGTGTTGAACATGATGGCGGGATACTTCGTTCCCGGCTTCACATTCTGGTAGGGCGAATACTTCAGCAGGTAAGGGAACTGCTGTGGATTTTCCGCCGACCCGTATTCGGCGGTCCACCAGCGTCCCACCAAAAAGTTCTGGAAGCGCAGCATGTCGAGCAGAGGATAGCCGCACCAGATTGCGCCAAACAGGTCCGGCCGTTGGGTCATAGCCACGCCCATCAGCAGTCCGCCATTGGAGCGGCCACGAGCGGCGAGACGCCGGGTCGAAGTGTACTTATTGTCGATCAGGTATTCAGCGGCAGCGAAAAAGTCGTCAAACACGTTCTGTTTTTTCTGGAACATACCAGCCTTGTGCCAGGCTTCGCCATATTCACCACCCCCGCGCAGATTGGGTTGAGCATAGTAGCCGCCCTGCTCCATCCACCATGCGTATTCGGGATCCCAGTGCGGGGTCAAGCTTATGTTGAACCCGCCATAAGCAAACATCAGCGTGGGCGTATTGCCGTCGCGCTTCAATCCCTTCTTCGAAGAGATGAACATCGGTACGCGGGTGCCGTCCTTGGAGTTGTAGAACACTTGCTTGACTTCGTAATCGTTCGAATTGAAGGGCACTTTAGGCTTGGCGAAGACGTCGGTCTTCCCGGTCGCCACATCGTAGTGGTAGAGCGTGGGCGGAATATTGAAGGACTCGAAGCTGTAGAAACCATCCTTGGAATTCTGCCGACCATAGACCGCGCTGGCCGAGCCCAGCGTCGGATAGGTCAGGTTGCCCGCCGGCTTGCCGTCGAGCGTGAAAATGCGAGTCTCGGTTACCACGTCATGCAGGCCGCTCACGAACAGCTTGCCGCCGACGATCGATATCTCCGAGATAACATCCTTGCCTTGGGGCACGATGGTCTGCCAGTGCTCAGGCGCCGGGTCGGCGAGGCTGACCTTGATGACGCGATAGTTTTCCGCCTGATTGTCGGTGAGCACATAAAGGTTGTCGCCATAGTTCTCGGCCCGGAAGCGGCTATCGATGCCGTGAATGATGGTGCGAATGGGCGATCGGGAGTGCGCAAATCCCTGACGTAAACATCTACCCGCGTCGGTGGCACACCGAATGCCACGTCGATCAGGAGATAGTGGCCGTTCTCGGTGACCTCCGACGAGATGAGTTGCATGGGTCCAAAGGTTTCGCCATTGAACGACCCGCCGAAGATCTGCTGATCAGATGAAGCCGGTGTCCCGAGTTTGTGCGAGAACACCAGCGTGCCCGAAGGTTCATACTTAGCATAATAGAGCGTGTGGTTATCCGGACCCAGGCTGATGCCCTGGTAGCGAGCGCTGGGCAACACGTCGGGCAACGGCTGACGCTTGGCTACGTCGAGGACGCGCACGCTGCCTTCGTCGGCGCCGCCCACTCGCTCCACGTACACCAGCAGGCTAGCATCCTTGGCAACGTCGGCGAGAGCGACCGAAGTGTTCTCGTCAGCACTCAGCTTGGTCGCATCCACCAGGCGATCATCGGTGCCATGTAGTCCTTTGCGCACATAGATAGAGGGCTGATTCTCCTCCGGCAGGCGCTTGGTGAAGAAGTAATCGTCGCCAGCCTGGCGCGGGATAGAATACCGCTCCACCCGCACCAGTTCCGTGAGCCGCTTCACGATCTCGGGACGGATCTTCACCTGCGAGAGGTAATCCTCGGTGTACTTCATCTGGGCCGCGATCCAGGCGCGCGTCTCCGGACTGTTACCGTCTTCCAGCCAGCGATAGGGATCGGTAATTTCGTGGCCCGAGAAATCCTCGGTTACAGGCTTGACTTCGGTTGGTGGCGGAGGGGGCAGCGTGACTCCGTTGCCGCCATGGATTTCTGTGGGCTTATCGGCAGCGAGGAGAACGGAACAAAGGGCGAGCAGGCAGGCGGCAAGAGCAGCAAAAAGCCTTAGTTTCATGAGGCCTCATTTTTAGCATAGTGCCGCTTGGATTGCGAAGCAGACGGTAAGTCGCAGGATGGTAGTGCAGACCTTCAGCTCCGCGTAATCCCCGATTTGAAGTCCGAGTGCTGCGAGGCACGACATGTCGTCGCTTACTGCGCGTTCGCGGCCTCGTCGTCGATTCGCGCCAGGGCGGCGCGAATATCGCCGGCTTCGGGACCGTTCGGCATTTCCTGAAGATACAACTGATATTGCACCCGGGCGTTCTGCGGCTGGCCCAGGCGTTCGTAGGCCTCGCCGGCGACGTAGTGGCAGGAGGCAAACCCTTCGTGCGCAAGCTGGTGCACCTTCTGCGCGGTCTGCACCGCAGCGGCATATTCTCTGTTCTCGAACTCGGTGATGACAAATAGAGTCAAGCCGCCGGGATCGGAGGGTTCGACCATCAGCGACTTCTTAACCAGTTCTTCCGCTCCTATGAAATCGCCATTGTGAATCAGGAGGCGCGCCAGGTTGCGGTCCGCGTCCGCACTTTTGTCGTTGAGTTTTACTGCAGTCTGCAATGCGACCAGCGCTTTGTCCGGCTGGTCCAGTTTCATGTACGCGACCCCGAGATTGTTATAGGCCGCATCGTAGGACGGATAAGCGTTGATCGCCTGCTGAAAGAAATCAGCCGACTTTTGATAATCCTTGCTCTGCCAGGCTGCGTAACCCCTGTCGAACAACTTGTGCGCCTCGGCAGGAATGCGCAGTTGTCCGGCGGAGGTCATGGTCCCCACATTCTCTCTTCCCGTGCCCGACGCAGAAGCGCTGACTTCTTTCGGCTGGACATGAACGAACGTCATCTTGGAGCGGTCCCCGCAATTCACGGTAACCGTGTCTGAGGTGGTTTCCTGTATTTCTTCGGCGGTGACCACGACGCGATAGTCGCCGGGTGAGGTCACTTGAAAGGCCGTCTCCCCATCGTTCCTTACGATTCTCTCTTGAATCGGCACAGAAGAAGAGTTCTGGAGTTGCACATGGACCATGAAGGGCACCGGGCGGTCGCGGTCGTCGGTGATGCGAAACTGCAAATCCACTGCCTGGTTAAGGCAATTCCTCTGTTGGAGAGTGCCTTGGGCCACGGCAGCGGGACCGCACGCTGTCAAAAAGATCGTGCACGCAGCCAGACTTCGCGTCCACATACTGCCTCACCTGCGCGTTGAGATTCGCGCGTTCTGTGGGAAATTGTAGCGCAGTTCTTCAGAGTGAATGCGGCAAAACCACATGATGCGCTGTCAAACAGTTGACGCAAACGTGTGTTTTGCGCAGTGTCAGGATGCCCACCGAGGAGAAGGCCCTGCTCAAGCCGGCTGGGATGGGACTGTTGTTAAGGGTATCGATTCCCGCGGAATCGGGTAATGCCGCCTAGGCTGGAATCTGGCGCCTACGATCGAGCGAATTCTGGCCGATCTCAAGCTATGCGGCCGGTCTGCCTCGATCGGGTTATTCCCGTGAGCAGGGCTCCGTCGGGGGGGCCGTTTTTTTTGCCGCCTCGGAGAACTCAGCGTTCTGCCTCGACATCCCGTAGAATTGGGCAAGTCTGTTTTCAGAACAATCGACTGCACTCTCTGCGGTGCGAAACCTTGTTTTGCAGGGACTCGTTTCTGTTTCCACTTAGCCGGGAAGGACCCCACGCATGACCAGCACCGCCTCCAGCCTTGAGACCACACCTACTCACTTCCGGTTATGGCTGTTTCTCGGAAAATCCGCCCTGTGGTTGCTGCTGGGGCTGCTTACGGTGTGGTCGGTGGCTGCGCTATTTGTGGACGTGCGCATCTCCCCCTTGCGGTGGCCGGCGGTCGCACTCTACGTGTTGGCCCTTCTCGCCATTTTCTGGCGCGTCAAGGGCACGACGCTCCGCATGGTGCTATGCCTCGCGATGTTCTGTATTGTGCTGACCTGGTGGCTTAGCCTCAAGCCCTCGAATACGGGTGACTGGCAACCTGACGTGGCGCGTACTGCATGGGCGCAGGTCGATGGCGATCGGGTTACGATTCATAATTTGCGCAACTGTAATTACCAGACGGAAACCGAATACTCGGACTGTTGGAGCGACCGGACGGTTTATCTGTCTCAATTGCGTGCTGTCGACTTGTTCTTCACGAATTGGGGGCCGAAATATATTGGCCATCCCATCCTGAGCTTTCAATTCGGCGATCATGACCACATCGCATTTTCGATCGAAGCCCGTTATAAGGTAGGGCAGTCGTACTCCGCCATCCTGGGCTTCTTCCGGCAATATGAGTTGGTGTTCGTGGCCGCGGATGAACGCGATGTGATTCGGCTACGCACCAACTATCGCAAGGACGAAGAGGTCTACCTGTACCGTACCGATCTGTCTCCCGACACGGGGCGCGCCATCTTCTTCCAATACATCAACTACCTCAACAAGCTGAAAGATCAGCCCGAATGGTACAACGCCATTACTCGCAACTGCACCACTACCCTCGACCGGCAGATTTCCGCCGACCTCTCGAATCCGCAGCCCTGGAATTACCAGCTTCTTCTGAACGGCACCTTGGACGAACTGCTCTATAACCGCGGACGTTTTGTCACTGGTGGATTGTCGTTTCCAGAGTTGAAGGAGCGGGAGCACATTAATCCCGCGGCGCAGGCGGCGGGCACATCGCCCGACTTTTCAGCTCTCATCCGAGTGGGGCGCGTCGGCTTCTGAGTAGCCGGCGATCAGCGCTCGCCAGTCCCTAGCTATACGAAGCAGGGAGCCTTGTTTCACACGGCCACTAACTGAAAAAGCAATTCGCCTTTTGCGGCAGTTTGCTCGAAAATCAGTGATTCATCTTTCAAAATGCCGGCGGCGTCAGGACGTGCCGTTGGGACAGGAAATGCCATGAATGTGCGTGTCATCGTTTTCTGGACAATGTTATTCCTCGCTGCACCGCTGCTCGCACGCGACAAGTCCGACGTGGTGGTTATGAAAAATGGCGACCACCTCACCGGCGAGATCAAAGGCCTGGACTCCGGCGTGCTCTACGTCAACATGGACTACATCCTGGGCACGAGTTCCGTGCAGTGGTCCAAGGTCGATCATCTGGAGAGCAAACAGTTGTTTATCGTCAAGACAGAGGATGGTTCGGTTTACAGCGGGACCCTGTCTACCGCCGAAGAAAGCCGCCCGGTGAAGATCGAGGTCATCGAAAGCCCCGAGAAGACGACGGTGCTGGAGCGCAAGCGAGTCGTTCAGATGCACGAGACATCGGAGCACTTCTGGCAGCGCTTCAATGGAGAGATCGACTCAGGCATCATCTACTCCAAGGGAAATCAGTCGACACAGTACTCGCTGAGCTCCAACATCGAATATCCGCGCGAGCGATGGGCGGCGGCTGCCAATTACAGCTCGAGCCTATCCGCGAGCAGCGGGACAAATGCCTCCACCCGAAACCAGGGGGGCGCTACGGTGATGCGCTTGCTGCCCTGGAACAACTGGTTTTATGAAGGATTGGGCGTCCTTCTGCAAAGCTCGGTACAGGAGATCAATCTGCAAACGTCCCTGGGGGCCGGGGTGGGGCGCTACCTGAAAAATACGAACCGGTCGACCGTCACGCTGTTAGGTGGGTTTGCCTGGCAGAACACCAAATATCAACCTACGGCCACGACCCTTACAGCGCAAAACACGGCAGCGGGGGTGATCGCCACACAGGTGAAATTTTTCAGATTTAACAAGACCAACTTGACCGTCACGGGCAGCCTGTTTCCGGCCTTGAATCAGCCGGGGCGTCTGCGCTTCAACACCAATGCGACCTATTACGTCAAGGTCTTCAGCAACCTGACCTGGAATGTTTCATTTTATGGGAACTGGGATAACCAGCCTCCCGCCAATTTCCCAGGAAGCGACTATGGCACCAGCTCAGGGCTTGGCTGGACCTTCGGCACCCGCTAATCTAATTGGGGGCGCATTCTTGCTGTAGACAGGAGAGCTTATGCCACTTTTCACAAGTAAGCTGTCGCGGCGGGCAGGGAACTGCCTGCTTTTGTCTGCGATTCTGTGTTTCTGTTGTGCTGCGGTCAGCTCTCTCTGCGCTGAAGATCCGAACGATTTTGACTCGTATAAGGTCAAGATTTCAGCTTTCTGGTTCTACTCGACACCGACTGGGGACATTCAGGGATCGAGCGAAAACGACCTGATCAATCTGCAGAAAGACTTCGGCTTCAACAACTATTCGACGATCAGCGGAAAGATCGACTGGAAGTTCACGCGGAAGAATCATCTGTATCTGGCTGCCAGTCCATTTCGGCAGGAGCGCCAGAGGGTGCTGGACCGGACAATCGTCTATCAAGGGCAGACCTTCGATGTCGGACTCACTACCGATGCCAAACTGCAGGCGAATTTCTACGCTCCTGGCTACCAGTACGACATCCTTCGGCGCAGGCGGGGACATCTGGGCGTTGCTGTGCAGATGGACCTGATCGACACCTCCGCCAAGATCAGTGCGGCCGCACAAGTTACCGGCGATGGAGTCGCTCACCAGGCGGTGTCGGCCTCCGGGTCGCTACTGGCCCCCATTCCGGTCGCCGGTCCCGATTACCGCCTGTATCTCACCAATTCCCCTCGTGTTTTCATCGAGGGCAATTTGCTCGGCATGTATCTTTTCGGGTACGGCAACTTCGTCTCGACGGTTGACGACATAGGAGTGACCCTGACCAAACATTTGAGCCTGAACGCCGGTTATCAGCTTGGCTCACACCTGGTAGTCGACAACAACAGCAGTTCTAACCGAGTGGGAATCCATCTGACGCAGAAGGGCGCAATCGTGGGGCTGGAAGCGTGGTTCTAGAGCGCAAGCTGCGACGCGAAGCCTCGGGTATGGCGTTCCGGTAGAGTTGGGCTTCAGGTCCGAAAGCTATTTGTCCGCCTGGACGCGGACTTGAAGTCCGCTCTACCCGATCTTGGCCACCGACTTAGGTGAACTGTTTACTAAGTCCTACATTCGTGTGGATCCCGCGGCGAGCAGATCTCCTGAGCTCACTGTGGGTAATCTGGGTACCCCCCTCCCCCCTCTCGTCCTCGGATCGGGGAAAATCCGGCATTTATCAATGACTTAGCCGGATTTTATCGCCTGTAAATGCCTGCGGCTCAAGATTTTACCTATAAACCAAATGAGATCAAGATTTTGCGGCGATCCTTGCAAAATCTTCATTCTGTTGGAGTTAAATGTCAAAATCTTGAGCCCCAAGGACTTAGCTGCGATTTTGCCTCGACAGGCCAGGATCTCTATTAGCGCCAGGGTTAACACGGCGGAAGGGCTGCCGCATGACTCAAAAGCAGATCCCCTCCTCGGCCTGAAGGACTCGTCGGGAGGACAAAAAACAATGGACTTGCGACGGCATACCTGAAGGTACGCCCCTTCAAACCGATTTCAAATGGAGTTTTTCAGCGACCTGGGAAGCCGTCCATGGCTGAATTTCAAAGAGCCTCTACCTCTATTTCGGTTCCGCACTGGGCGGAAACGGGCGAAGACAACACAACTCCCTTGCCCTCGCACCTCCAAAGTAGAGGTAACAGGACGACGGCGGCTAGTGCACAGATCACAGGCGTATAAGCGTTCGGCCAAGGACGCGGTGAGGCAGGCTGATAAGTGTCCAGTAAGAAGTAAATGGACACTTGCATAGAAATGATGCGTGGTAGTCAAGGCTTGAACTTGCGGACAGGCCAGGCAAGGCTCCACTTATCGGATACAGAGTGGTTGCGATCCGGGGATTGTGAGCGTAATGGGATTTTATCGACAGTTGTCCTCGGCGGGTGCAGAGGTGCCTGTATTCCCCAGAATCTGACCGCCAAATCGCTCGAAGTCTCGTATGGCATGCTGGCCGTTGTTAAGCAGCAATCCATCAACTGACCTCACGTTGTAGCTTCGTTCCTTGCCGAAGCCGCTGAAAATGTTGTACTCCACTGCGACAGTATGGCCGTCCTTCGAGGCGAGACGTTGGCGCAGTTCTTCCGACTGGAAGGCGTCGTAGCAGTAGCTGTCCCCGCGACTACGGTACAACACGGTAGGTAGCGAACCATGCGACCATTCCGGCCCTACGTCTCCCCACGGCGCGTGACCGTCTATCGCCACATACATCTGATACGTGTGGATAGCCACTTTGTTCGTGAATAGGCGGTCAGTCGCGAAAGCGCAGGTTACAAAGGCTAGCGAAAGAACGACCGGCGATCGCCATTTAGGGAACCCGCGCAATGCCGCAACCACGAGCACCGCTGCGCCTGTTAGCCCAGCAATGACGGCTACAGCCCAGCTTCGAGAAACGGCCCACATCCCGGAAAAGTGCTGCAGCAAAGCGACGACAGAGATTAGAGGCCCAATGCTGAGCGCAGCAGCTAAAGGAGGTCGCCACAACCACACAACGCCAATAATGGGCAGTACGCAATAGCAGAGGAAGTACCAGAGGCTTGGCGCTGCCCCTATCATCCCCATCAATATCAGTGAGCAGCCGCCGATAATGAATAGCGCCGCACCCACTAGACGCAAGACTTTCGGTGACATGGTCTTTCATTCTATCTGTTGCAATCAGGCGATTGCGGAACTGTACGCCGTTTATTCGTCCAGCAGCAAAAAAACATGGTTTGCCTAACAGTGCCGTGTGCATGGTCAAGCCTTGGTTATCACAAATGATGGTGAAGGAGCTACGAGCTGGCAGCTTCGGCGGCTGCAACGAAATTCCACGGCAGTAGTTGCTCAATGCGGTTGATAGGATGGTCGGCGATGCGCTGTAACACCTCGCGCAGATACGCCTCCGGGTCGAGGCCGTTCAGTTTGGCGGTGCCGATCAGGCTATAGATGGCGGCAGCCCGCCCGCCGCCAGAATCCGATCCCGCGAACAAGTAGTTCTTCCGGCCCAGAGCGACAGCCCGCAGGGCGCGTTCGGCGCTGTTGTTATCGATTTCGATGTGTCCGTCTTCGACGAAGCGCAGCAACGCACGCCAGCGTCCCAGCGCATAGCGGATTGCCGCCGCGATCTCCGACTTCTTCGACACCACAGCCAACGTAGCCTGTAGCCACTGATGGAGCGAATCCAGCAGAGGACGAGCACGAGTCGTTCGGACTTGTAGGCGCTCGTCGGGAGGTCGGCCTCGGATGTCAGCTTCGATGGCGTATAACTCCCCGATGCGTTTCAGCACCTCGGCGGCCAGTGGCGAAGAGTGCGCCACTTGCAGGTCATAGAACTTGCGCCGCACATGCGCCCAGCACGCCGCTTCCTGGATCTGTCCGCCTTCGTAAAGATGATGAAAGCCTGCGTAGGCATCCGCCTGCAAGAGTGCCGCTGAACCGGCGCAGATGTTGTCGCGGATGCTCGCCGCGCCGATCGGGCGAATAAAGCAAACCACACCGCTGCCGGTGTACTGTCGCCCGCCGCACGGTCGTCCCGCACATAGGTCCAGAGGCGACCGGTCTTGGTCTTGCCATTGCCTGGCGCGAGCACCGGAACCGGCGTGTCATCGGCGTGCAGCTTGTTGGCGCACATGACGTGGCGGTGCAACGCCTCTACCAGCGGTTCGAGCAATCGGCTACTGCCGCCCACCCAATCGGCCAGTGTCGAACGCTCCAGCTCGACACCTTCGCGGGCATACATCTCCGCCTGGCGATATAGCGGCTGGTGATCACAATACTTCGCCACCAACACGTGCGCTAGCAGACCCGGTCCTGCCAGACCTCGCTCAATCGGGCGGCTCGGCGCAGGCGCCTGCACAATGCGCTCGCAGCCTGCGCAGCTTAGCTTGAGCCGCACATAGCGCATCACCTTGAAGCTGCCGGGTACCCACTCCAGCAGTTCCGAGACATCTTCGCCCAGCCGGCGCAACCGTCCGCCACATTCGCTGCAAGCTTCCTCTTTCGGTGCGTATGTTCTTACTTCGCGCGGAAGGTGCTCGGGCAGTGGCTGACGTGCTGGTTTCGCTTGGGACGACGGGATTAGAAGAGGCTGTGGAAACAAACGCGACAGCGGACTCACTGGCGCCTCTGGCCCTCGCTGATTCCAGGTCTTCCAGCTTCAGCTCCAGTTGCTCGATCTGCCGCTCCAGCTTCTCCGACTTGCGGCCAAACTGCATGCGCCGCAGCTTGGCGATCAGCAGCTTCAGATGCTCGATCTCGCTCCGGTGCGAGAGCAACTGTTCGTGAGTTGCGATCAGCTCTTCTCTGCTTGACCCGAATGAGGGCGCGTAAAGCTGCCTGATCCAGTAGCTCCATACTCAGGCAGCGTCGCAGGCGAGGCAGTCACAGGCGGAGTATGCCATCAACTCTGCTCTGTGAGTGCACGGTGACGCACAAAAAACTGTGCAAATCGCTAAGATGAATCAGATCGCTAACTGCGGCTCCGCCGTGCGTACGGGACGACGCCAGTCGATGCCTTCCAGAAGCATTGACAACTGCGCTCGCGTCAGCGCTACGCTGCCATCGCTGGCTTGCGGCCACACGAAGCGTCCACGCTCCAGTCGCTTGGCAAAAAGGCAGAGCCCGTCGCCGTCCCACCACAGGACCTTGATCAGATCGCCGCGCCGGCCACGGAAGACAAACACATGGCCCGAAAACGGACTCTGCTCCAGCTTGGTCTGCACTAGCGCACTCAGCCCATCGAAACCGCGTCGCATATCGGTCACTCCTGCCGCGATCCAGATCTGGGTCTTTGGCGGCAACGCGATCATCGCTGCAGCGTCTCCAGAACAACACGCAACAGCGCAGGATCAGCGCCATGCTCAACTCGCAGATGAACCTTGGGAAACTCGATGTAGATGCTGCCCCCCGCGACCGCGGGGTCCTTCACTGAGCCAACGAGACAGGGCTGCCGACAGGCGCTTCTCTTGGCGGTCGATGACGCCAAAGGTAGACAAGAAGCAGGATAAGGCCAAGGCCCGGCACCAGGAGGGCCGTCCATGGAAGTCGAGTTTCGGCCACTGCTGCTACAACCAGAAGCGGGAATGAGACTTCGGCTTTTTGGGGACCGCGCTCAATCAGCGCCTGAATCAGCCATTCGCCCGGTCTGGACAAATCGAGGTCACCAGAAGCCAGCAGCTTGTTCGACGAGTCTTCATAGCTGGCGCGGACAGTCGTCGCGGAGCTTTCTCCCGACGCTTGCGGCTTGGCTGTCAAAGTCACGGTCCCGTCGAGCAGGACAGCATGACCCTGTGCGCTCTGAACGAGGATAGCCAAGCCTGTAGGGCCTGGATGCAGTCCTCCGCGTGGCCCAAACACCGATACGACAAACTCTCCGGACTGCTGACTGAAGCGCAGGGACTGGTCATCATCATCGCCTGGCTGCGAGAGCAGCCACATGAAGCACAGACTCGCCAAGCCAAAACAAATCAGGAACGAGACGACTTCGACGGTTCTGCGTGTCATCCCCAATGTCAAGTGATTGGCCCTGCAAGGGTCCGCTATGCTCCCGACTCGATCTCCCGAGTACCTTTCCTGTCCGGCGCCTGCATGCTGCACGGCGTGCTTCGGTTGCTGGCGCGAGAGGCACTGCACGGCAATGAGAGCCGCAGGAACCACGAAGGCGAGTGATCCGATAACCCACATGATCGCTCCCGAGGCGGCCTGGTCCTCCAGTGGCGGAAAGCCGAAGAGTTGGGGGCCGGACGCATACGACGGATAGAGCACGTGATCGGAGAACACCAGGATGGCCGACAGGACGGTGTTCAGCAGGTCGGCGACGACCAGATACGGCACCAGCGACCAGCGCGGCCATTGGGCAAGGCTGGGCCATGGCTGCACCACTGGCCACCAGAAGATCAGGGAAGTGAGAAAGAAGCAGGCATGCTCAAAGTCGTGCCATGAAGACGATGTCAGCGCCAGCTCGTAGAGTCTCGGCACATGCCAGCCGAGCATGAAAGTTCCCATCAACAGCAAAGCGACGACCGGCTGCGTGAGGGCGTATCCGATTTTCTGTGCGGCTGGCCAGTTCAGGAATGGTCCCGCGAACTCGCGCGCCGCGAAGATGGGCATGCCGCGCACGATCGGAATCAAGGGCGCCCCCAAAAGGATCAAGGGAGGAGCCACCATCATCAGCAGCATGTGCTGCAACATGTGCGCCGTGAGCACGAATGGCGAGAAAGTGTCGAGCGGAGACGCCAACGCCACCCACAGCGTGAGTACCCCTAGTGCGAACGATCCGGCGCGCCACATTGGAAGGAAGGGCACCCCGGCGCGCCGCAGGAGCCACCATCCACGCAGATACAAGGCCGTGGTGATCGCCAAAGCGAACGTCGCGGGCAGGGGGATGGACCAGGATCGCAGCACGGCGTGCCAAACGGATAGCATTGCAGCCTACTGCGCAGAGGCAGGAGCGCTGCCCTGGTCGGAATGCTGCATTGCTTGTTTAGCCGCATCGCGGGCGGCCGGCTGGTTATTCGGGTGCAGCGTCTCGAGGAACGACACCAACGCGGTCACTTCGGCCGGGTTTAAATTCTTGCCATAAGCGGGCATGTTGCCGCCGCCCTGGATGACCTGCCGCACCAGTTGATCGTGCGTCAAAGTGGTTGCTACGGAATCAAGGGCCGGCCCGCGCAGTCCTCCTGAGCCGCCGATGGAATGGCAGTTGCGGCATTGCTTTACCTGGAAGACCAACGCACCCTGACGTTCCAGCGGACTACGGCCGTCAAGAAATTTCACTGGAACGGGATCGCCACTCCAGCCGTCCATCACAGGACTCCAGGGCGAATAGGTGGCCAGCTTGGTAAAGGTACCAAGCGCGACGGCAATCAGAAGCAACGTAACCACCGCAACCGGGCGGCGCTTCCAGCTCTTCTCGCCAACATTGGAGAGGAAGGGAAGGGCGATCAGGAAACCGATCACGATGACCGGCGCAATCAGCAGGATAGGAGTTTCCATCGCCGGCGGCAGCAGAGCCAGCAGAGCGTAGAGCCAGAGGAAGAAAAAATCCGGCTTAGGAATTGTCTGCACAATCGTGGGATCGGGAACGCCACTCGGGCCGAAAGGTCCGAAGAGAGCTGCGCACGCCATCACTGCGAAAACGATGGCGGCCGCAAAGAACATGTCCTTCCACACCGCACCAGGCACAAAGGGAATGCCGTTCTTTTGCGTCAGTTCGTGATATTCCTGCATATAGGTGGAGCGGCGGACCACGCGCCCGGGCATCGGCCATTCGTTGATGCCGAGCTTCAATACCAGCAGCAGATGCAGGGAGACGAAGCCGATCAGCAGACCAGGGATGACAAAGACGTGCAGCGCGAAGAAGCGGGAGAGCGTCGCGCCTGCAATGATGGGCCCTCCCAGGAGCATGTGTACCGCGTACTTGCCGATGAGCGGAGCGCGACCGGTAATCGATGCGCCGATGCCCAACCCCCAATAGGCATCCTGGTCAAAACGCATGATCTGTCCGGTGAAGGCCATCCCGAGAGTCATGAGCAGCAGAAAGACACCGGCGATCCAGGTCAGCTCGCGGGGAAACTTGTAAGCGCCAAATAGGAAAACCTGGCACATGTGTATCAGCACGACGGCGACCATGAAGTTGGAGCCCCATCCATGGACCGCCCGCAGAAACCAGCCGAGGGTGACATCGTGGTTCAGATATTGCAGACTGTGCCAAGCTTCGGCCGCCGAGGGCACGTAAATCAAAGCCAGTAATATGCCGGTGAAAATCTGCAGGATGAAGAGGGTAAGGGCTGCACTGCCGAAGACATACCACCAGCTCGCGGATTTCGCCGGGACGGGATGCGTAACTGCTTCGCGAACCGCGCCGCCAATCTGTAGCCGCCGCTCGAACCAGTCGCCAATGCCCTTCAGCCTTGACATGAGTCTTTCCTCGTGGACAGGCTGGCGGTGGTGGATAGCGTCGGCAGTTGTCCGGCTTCGATCTTCAGTTCACCACCTTCGACCTTGTAGGGATACTCGAAAAGTCCGCGCTCGGGCGGCCCTGAGGCGCGCGATCCGTCCTGGTAATACACTCCACCGTGACAGGGACACATGAACAGACCGGACTGTGCAAACCAGCGAACCGGACATCCTAGATGAGCGCAGTTGATGGCGAAGACTTGAAACTGTTCGCCTTGGATTCGCCGTACCCAGCAGGGAATCTTGTCGGTGTCGCCATCGGTTGCGGTCGAAATCGGATTGACGAACTGGGCCAGGCGAGTCTGCCCCTCCGGGAATTCGTCGAGATGGCCGAGCGAGATCCAGCGCTTATACTGGCCGCGATCGGCCTTCAGAATCGGGGAAAACAGGTAGCCGATAATCGGCGTGGCCAGAATCACAATGGCCAGACCATTCAGCGCGACGCCAATCTTGACGAACAGATCGCGGCGCGACATCTGCCCTTGGTTGGCGGGCCCTTGCGCGTTCGCAGGCGCATCGCTCACTGAATACCTCCGGACGAAGATGAATTGGCCATGGGGGCCGGCGGCGCGGGACGTTGCGATGCGAGCCATGCCACCACGTCGGAAATCTCCTGGTCGGTCATCGGACGGCCGGGCACATTAGCCCTCCAGTCGGGCGCTCCGAAGTCGGGTCGGCCGGTAATGACGATGGTTCGCAATCCTTGATCGCTGATCAGGCTCAGATAGGAACGGTTCGTGACCGAGCCTGCCTTGGGACCGCTCTTGTCGCCCTCGCCATGACATGACGCGCAAAAGGTTGCGTATGCGGTCTGCCCCTGCTGTGGGTTTCCGGGCGTCTTCGCGGCATAGGGCGGAACCGAGATGCCCGTCAGCACATTCGGCTTGCCCCAGCGCTGGCGAATGCCTTGAATGATCGCGCCGATCTGCTGGTCCGTCAGCATGCCGCCCTCTTTCTGCGCAAATGCCGACATCGCAGTACCTGGTCGCCCCTTCGAGATGGTCGCGCGCAGCGTGTCGTCATCCACGATGGCGAGATACACAGGATCGCCGAGCGACATCGCAGCCCCATTCTTTCCGTCAGCGCCGTGGCATCCGGCGCAGTTGTGCTGGTAGAGGACGGTGGAATCGAGCACCTGGTCGGGTCTGGGCACTTCCACCCCGGGTCCGGGCTTGCCGGGCAGAGTACAACCGGCGCACGCGAGCAGGGCCGCCACCATGAGCCCACCGATTACGCTACGCTTCATCGGTGCTTATCCTCGCCATCGCGCTCGTGCATCAGGCCGGGTGCTTCGATACCGGCACGCATCGCCAGCGGCATGTTCTCCGATGTCCAAACCTTGTTTTGGCGCACCACGACCAGCCCGGCGACAACTCCGAAGGCCACCTGCGACACCGCAAACCACAGCCAGTTGATCTTCTGGTCGAGCAAGGGGTTGATAAATCCCAGGATGTGATACAGCAATCCTGTCCACAAGAGCGGGCCAATGATGCCACCGAGCAAAATGGGACGGTTGGGAATCAGCGGCAGCATCGCGCCGTACAAGAGTCCGACCAGCAGGCACATGGTGACGTGCATGGCCAGCGCGAACAGGAACCATCCGAGGTGGAAGCGCATCAACTCGGCGTTGCTTGGAATGGCCCCAGCGTCGTACAAACTTCCGGCAATCAGATTGATGGGATACCAGATGCTGCGCACAAAGATGATGCCGTAGAGAATGGCGAATACCGCCATGGCGACACCGCCTGCAAGCCCGCCTTTCACTCCGGCGGAAACCGGATAGATCTTCAGCGGAAGCCACGCGCGCTGCACCTTCTGTGTCGCTGGCAAGCGCATGACCTCGGTCGGCTCAGCAACCGGCACGGCTTCGGGCACTACGACCACCGGTATTTCCTCGTGGTGTTCATGAGGAAGCACCTGGCGAAACCAACCCACGGCTCCGAACAGGTAAAGGATTGCACCGAGAACGCTGATCGAAGTGCTGGTCAGCAGTCCGGCGAAGATCAGCGAAACCCCCAGGGCCAGAACGAAGGGCCACGCCGTTGGCGCCGGCATGACGATGGTCGCCGTTTGTCCTCGCTCGACGGGTTGTTTTGCAGCTTCCATGTAGCCCGGACTTCCCCTAACGTGCGATGAAATATACGACTGTAAGCACGACGACCCATATCGCGTCGACAAAGTGCCAATACAGCGAGAACACTTCTATGCGAGGCGTGTACTCCTGCTTCATGTACCCCAGGGCAGTGAAGATCATGATGATGGTCAGGCCAGTCAAACCGACGATCACGTGAAAGGCATGCAAGCCAACCAGTGAATAAAATGTGGTGCCGAACAGGTTGGTCGAGATCGTCAGACCTTTGTCGTAGATCAGGTGGTACCATTCGCGCGCGGTGCCCAAGATAAAGATTGCCCCCAGCGCGATGGTGACAAACCACCAGATGCCGAACATCCGGACGAGGCCACGCTTGATGGCGCGTTCAGCCATCACGATGGAGAAGCTGCTGGAGAACAGGCAGATGGAATTGAAGATCGGGACGTCCAGTACCTCGCGCGGTGTGGGACCGCTCACACTCTTGCCGGCGTAGTACAGGTAAGCCACCACGAAAATCAGGAAGATGGAGGACTCCGCCGCGATGAGGCACCACATGCCGACGTGACCACGCCATTCGTGGGCCAGGGGCATTTCGGATTGAGGTATGGTGACGCTCGCGGTTGCCACAGCTTCTCCTCTACTCGTACTTCCAGTCGGGATCTTCGGGATGTTTTAAGTCCCACAGAGGCCGACGGCTATGCACGACTGGAATGGTCGCAAAGTTGTAATCGGGCGGTGGGGAACTGGTTGCCCACTCCAGCGTCCATGCATCCCAGGGGTCATTTCCAGCCGGCTTACCCTTAAAGTAAGACATGAGGGAATTAGCCACCCAGACTAGCACTCCAAGGATTTGGAAAAGTACACCAATGGTGACGATAAGGTTCCAGATCTCCCAGCCGCGGCCCGGTTCGTAGGTGTAAATGCGGCGAGGCATACCGAGCAAGCCGGGAATGTGCATGAAGTCGAATGTCATGTGAAAGCCGATGAGAAACAGCCAGAAGTGCCACTTGCCCAGAGTCTCATTCATCATTCGGCCGGTCACCTTGGGGAACCAGTAGTAACCGCCGGCGAACACCGCAAAGACGATCACCCCAACAATCATGTAGTGAAAGTGCGCGATGACGAAGTACGAATTGCCCAGTTGCCAATCGAACGGCGCCGCCGCCAGCATGATGCCTGTCAGTCCGGCGATCAGGAGCTGACAGAGGCACCCGAGACAGAACAGCATGGGCACGGCAAAGCGGATTTTTCCGCCCCACATGGTTCCTACCCAATTAAAGATCTTTATCCCGGTGGGGACGGCAATCGCCGCAGTGGAGGCGACGAAGAATGCGTTCGCGTACGACGTCATTCCGATCGTAAACATGTGGTGGGCCCACACGCCCAGGCTGATAAATCCGATGGCCAGGGTTGCGGCGACCATGATGGAGTATCCAAAGATGGGCTTGCGCGAAAAGACCGGCACCACCTCGGAGATTACGGCGAAGGCCGGCAGAACCAGGATGTAGACCTCAGGATGGCCGAAAACCCAGAAGAAGTGCATCCAGATAACGGCTGAACCTCCGGCTTGCGTGTCGAAGAAATGTCCGCCGAGGTAGCGGTCAATCAGCAGCATGCCCTGCGCGGCAGTCAAGGGCGAAACCGCCACCAGGACGAGGACCGCCGTCACCAGGTTCATCCAGACAACCAGGGGAAGGCGCTTGAGCAACATGCCCGGACAGCGCATGCACAGGGTAGTGGTGACGATGTTTACAGCCGTGCCGATGCTGCCGAATCCGCTTACCAGCAATCCGATAATCCAGTAATCGGTGCTGTGCCCGGGCGAGAAGGCCTTCGCTGTCAGAGGCGCGTAGGCGAACCAGCCGATATCGGGAGCGTTCCCCGCTCCGTACAAACCGAATCCGCCGACAAAGCTGAAGTACAGAATGATGCCGCCCAGGGCACTCATCCAGAAACTCCATGCGTTCAGGCGGGGGAAGGCCATGTCGCGTGCGCCAATCATTAGAGGCACAAGATAATTGGCGAATCCGAAGACGATCGGCATGGCGGCAAAGAAAATCATGGTGGTGCCATGCATCGTAAACAGTTGGTTGAAGGCCTGAGGCGAGACGAAATGGTTGTGTGGAACCGCCAGCTGAATCCGCATGATCGCGGCTTCAATCCCACCGATCACCAGGAAGACTATTCCATATCCGAAGTACATCAGGCCGAGCTTCTTGTGATCGACCGTGACGATCCATTCGTGCACGCGATCGAAGAACGGCTTCGTTGTCTCCCGGTCGGGGGCAACGAACATCGGCTTGGAAATCGGTTCAGCGTCCCACATCTGGTGGCCTCAGTCCCAACTACTTCAAGGTCAATAAATATGCGGTTACGGCGTCCAGTTCCTGCTCGTTGAGTTGCATCGCCGGCATCAGTGAGCCGGGCTTGAAGACGTCTGGATCACGAACCCACTGCTTCAGATTTTCGGGCGTGTTCAATGCCGCTCCGGCGCCTATGGTTTCGCGGCTCATCAAGTGTGTAAGGTCGGGTCCGAATTTGCCCTGGGCGTTCGTTCCCGCGATGGTGTGGCAGTTGACGCAGGCAGTCGACTCAAAAAGGTGGCGGCCCTGCGAGACCGATTCCAGTTGCTGCGGCGCCTGGCGCTGAGCAGCAACCCACTGCTCGAAGTCCTCGCGCGACTCGACGATGACACGCAGCAACATCTTCGCATGCTGTGTTCCGCAGTATTGTGCGCACTGGCCGAGATAGACGCCGGGCTCATGCGGATCGATCCACATGCTGTTGACGCGGTTGGGAATCAGATCGGTCTTTCCGGCAAGTTTCGGAACCCAGAAACTATGATCGGTGTCCGCGGATAGAAGCGTGATATGGGTGGGAGTGGGATGTTGGGGGTCGCTAAGCGGAACGTGCAGCTCGTTCGCCGTGACAAAACCCTGTTCCGGATATTGAAATTCCCACCAGAACTGATGGCCGACGGCGGTGACCTCCGTCGAACCCGGAGGTAACTTGGCATCCTCCACCGCATGGATCACGCGCGCGGTTGCCAGAAACAGGACCACAACAATCAGGACGGGAATCACCGTCCACGCCAGTTCCACCTGGTTGCTGCCGTAGATCTGGGGAGGCTCACGGCCATCGTCGTTCGCCGGACGTCGAAACTTCACAATGGTATAGGTGATCAGGCTAAAGACGGTGATGAAAATAGCTGCGCAAATGGCCAGCACGAACAACGACAGATGATAAATCGAGTTTGCCGGGGTCGAAGCGGGCGAGAAAATGCTGGTAACGTCAGGCGCTCGGACGGAAGAGGCGCGCGCGACTTGCGTCGTCACGCCTACGCACGCGGCCGCGGTCACGGCGCGAAGCGTCACTCCAAGCCGAAAGAATACCTTCAATACTTCAAGCTCCCCATCTTAGGCCGTCGGTTGTCAGGCGCAAGCATTACGGCGCTGCCCTTCAGAGACGTTTTTGGGTGCTCCGAACACCCGAAAACATCACCAAATAATTCGGAGGGGGGCGCGACGTTGCCTGGTGAAAAAGCACATCCATTCAGTGCTGGCATGATTGCCGTCCAAACGCGAGTCTGTCAAGAGGATTGTGGATGTTCGAACCACGCGATCGAAATCGTGAAGGCGCGCTCCGCTCCCACTGATCCGTCAATTGGAAATACCGCCTGCCATCAACTGTACCTCCGGGTCGCACGCGATCACTCTCAGGCTGAAACGTTAAGACCCCTAGCAAACTTACCAGTAGCAATCTGACACATTGTCATTTACAAAAGATTACTACCCCTTAATATGTTGTTGAGCATACCAGCGGTAGGCCTGAGTGATGCGCAGGAGTGTGTCGATGAAAACCGGAGTTGAGCCCCAGGGCCTCGCCCTGACCACGAACCGCACGGTGGCAGTTCTTTTCCAGCCCAAGTATATTCATTCGAACGCGATCATCCTTACCCTGCTCGCACTAGCGCTCATACTGCTGGCGGGCTGCGAAAAGAAAGAAGAAAAACCGCAGGCAACTCCGCCGGAAGTCCTGGTGGTTGAGGCCGCACAACAGGATGTTCCTATCTATCAGGAGTGGGTGGCGCAACTGAATGGCCCGGTGAATGCCGAGATCGTTCCCAAGGTCCAGGGCTACCTGCTCACCCAGAATTACCAGAATGGCTACTTCGTAAAGAAGGGTCAACTCATGTTCCAGATCGATCCACGACAGTATCAGGCGGCGCTGGATCAGGCCAAAGCAGATGTGGCTAGGGCACAAGCGGAGCTGGCACGGGTCACAGCAGATGTTCAGCGCGACACCCCGCTGGCCGCGCAGAATGCGATTCCCCAGAAGCAGCTGGACAACGACATTGCCAACCAGTCAGCGATGAAGGCGTCGGTCGTCGCCGCTCAGGCAAACGAGCAGAATGCGGAACTGAACCTGGCGTGGACGAAGGTCTACTCCCCCATCGACGGTATCGCCGGGGTGTCGAACTCGCAGATAGGCGACCTGGTCGGAACCAGTACCAAGATGACCACAGTGTCGCAGGTCAATCCTATTTGGGCGTACTTCAACATCAGCGAGAGCGCCTTCCTGGGCGTCTCGAAAACGATTACCGAAATCATCACCGGCAAGAGCGTCATGGGTCACACGCCTGTCGAGTTCATTCAGGCCAACAACGAGCCCTATCCGCAGAAAGGCAAATTCGTTTACGTAAATCGCCAGATCGGGACCCAGACCGGCACCATCCAGGTGGCGGCGGAGTTTCCCAACCCCGAAGCCTCGCTGCGGCCCGGCGGCTTTGGGCGAGTGCGGATTCAGACGGGTGATGAGCGGAACGCAGTGCTGGTGCCACAGGCTGCGGTCATCGAGGTGCAATCGCAGTATCAGGTGATCGTGCTTACTCCTGAGAACAAGGCCCAGTTCCGTCCAGTCAAGGTGGGAGACCGTGTGGGCACCGACTGGATCATCACCGATGGCGTGAAGGCCGGCGAAAGAGTGGTGGTGGAAGGCATACAGAAAGTGCAGATGTTTGCCGCCTCCGCTCCCCAACTGGCAAAGGAAGGCTTCCCGGTTGTTCCCAAACCCTACGTGGCCGCCTCCACCGGAGCAGGGAGCAACTAACCCATGTCAAAATTCTTTATCAACCGGCCGATCGTCGCGATCGTCATTTCGATCCTGATGGTCCTGGTGGGCGTAGTCTCGATCCTGAGTCTCCCGACCGCACAGTTTCCCAACATCGCCGACCCCATGATCCAAGTGAAGGCCACCTACCCCGGGGCGGACGCGCAGACCATCGCCGAGTCGGTGGCCACGCCCATCGAGCAGCAGATGTCGGGCGTCAGTGGCATGAACTACATGTACTCGCTGAGCGCCAGCTCCGGCGGAGGCATGACGCTGTACGTCGACTTCCAGCTTGGCACCGACAGCAACACCGATCAGATTCTGGCGCAGATGCGAACCGGGCAGGCCAACTCGCAGTTGCCCAGCGACGTAATTCAGCAGGGTGTAATCGTGCAGCCGGGCACAACGGCGCCGTTCATGCTGCTGGACCTTTACTCCGAGACCGGCGCCTACAACAACATCTTTCTAGCGAACTATGCCACCATCAACCTGCAGTATGCCCTGACCCGTATCCAAGGTGTGGGACAGGTCCAGATCTTTGGCGCTGGGCCGTACGCCATGCGCATCTGGGTCAATCCTGACCGGCTGGCCAGCCTCGGCGTCACGGTTTCCGACATCGTCAATGCGGTGCAGGCGCAGAACAAAGTCAACCCGGCGGGCCAGGTGGGCGGAGAGCCAGTGCCTAACGGCCAGCAGTTCACCTACAACGTGCGCGCTCCTGGCCGTCTGCCCACAGCCGCCGAGTTCAATGACATCATCGTGCGCGCCCAGCCCGATGGTTCCATCTTGAAGTTGAAAGACGTGGCGCGAGTCGACCTGGGATCGCAATACTATTCCTATAACGCCAGGCTGGGGCGTGCCGGCGAGAACAAGCCGTCGCAGCCCGCGGCGCTTATCGCGCTTTACCTCACGCCCGGCAGCAACGCTCTGCAGACCCGCGCGGCCGTCCTGAAGATGATGCAGGAGGCCAAGGGGAGATTCCCCCAGGGACTGGATTACGTCGTCGCGCTGGATACGACGCTGGCCGTCAGCGCCGGTATCGACGAGATTTACAAGACGCTGGGTGAAGCCCTCATCCTCGTCATTCTTGTGGTTTACATCTTCCTGCAGGGCTGGAGAGCGACGCTTATCCCGCTGCTGGCGGTTCCGGTTTCGTTGATTGGAACCTTCGTCGTCTTCCCCATGCTCGGGTTTTCCATTAACACCCTCTCCTTGTTCGGCCTGGTACTCGCAATCGGACTGGTGGTCGACGATGCCATAGTCGTAGTCGAAGCCGTCGAGCACCATATCGAGCACGGCATGACGCCGCATGACGCCACCGTGAGAGCGATGGAGGAGGTATCCGGCCCGGTCATCGCGATTGCCCTCATTCTGGCAGCTGTATTCATACCGACGGCGTTCGTCCCCGGCATCACCGGACAGCTCTACAAACAATTCGCGGTGACGATTGCCATCTCGGTACTCTTCTCGGCGTTCAACGCGCTGACACTCAGTCCGGCGCTCTCGGCCATGCTGCTGCGTCCCAAGAAGGAATCGCGTGGGCCACTGGGCGCGTTCTTCCGCTGGTTCAACCGGGTCTTCGGGCGCGCCACCGATGGTTACGTCAACTGGTGTTCGCACCTGATCCACAAGGCTGGCTTTGCCTTCTTGCTGCTCGGGGTCCTGGTGGTTGGTGCCGCTTTCTTCGGCAAGAAAATTCCCGGCAGCTTCCTGCCTGACGAGGACCAGGGCTACCTTTATGCAGGATTGCAACTGCCGGACGCGTCTTCGCTGCAACGCTCCTCGGAGGCAGCCCGCCAGGTCGAAAAGATCATCATGGATACTCCCGGTGTCGAGTCCGTGAGCTCGGTGATGGGCTACAGCATGCTCAGCGGCGTCAACGCCACCTACAGTTCATTTTTCTTTGTTTCCTTAAAGCCTTGGGAAGAGCGCAAGACGCCCGAGACCAGCTACGTGGGAATCAAGGCGCACCTGCAACGAGCGCTGTCGCAAGTTACTTCAGGCATTGCTTTCTCCTTTCCGCCACCCGCCATTCCCGGCGTCGGTACTTCAGGTGGAGCAACCTTCATTCTCGAAGACCGTTCCGGCAGCGGCATCGATTTTCTGGCGAAGAACACGCAGATCTTCATGGCCGAGGCACGCAAGCGGCCCGAGCTGGCAGGCGTCATGACGACTGCTCTTTTCGGCGTTCCGCAGCTCGGCGTCACCGTGGATAACGCCAAGGCAATGACCCAGCAAATCCAGCTGAGCAACCTTTACCAGACCATCCAGACCTTCATGGGCGGCGCGCTGGTGAATTACTTTAACCGCTTTGGCCTGCAGTGGCAGGTGTATGTGCAGGCCGACGGCGATTTCCGAACCAATGCCTCCAATCTGGGCAAGTTTTATGTGAGAAATGCCACCGGCGACATGGTTCCGCTGAGCACCCTGACAACGACGTTTCCCCGCAGCGGCGCTGAGTTCGTGATGCGTTACAACCTGTTCAACTGCACGCAGATCAATGCTTCGGCCGCGCCCGGTTACAGTTCAGGCCAGGCCATGGCGGCGCTAGAGGATGTGTTCCACAGGACCATGCCGGCGCAAATGGGATTCGACTACAGCGGCATGTCGTATCAGGAGCAAAAAGCCGCTCAAGGCGTATCGCCAGCGACGATCTTCGGCTTGGCCTTCTTCGTGGTCTTTCTTATCATGGCTGCTCAATACGAGAGTTGGACACTGCCATTCAGCGTGCTGCTGGGAGTGCCTATCGCTGTCTTCGGTGCCTTCATAACGCTGTACTTCCGGCGACTGGACAATGACGTTTACGCCCAGATCGGTCTCGTCATGCTGATCGGACTTTCGGCGAAGAACGCCATCCTAATCGTGGAATTCGCCAAGATGGAGTATGACGGCGGCAAGACGTTGATTGATGCGGCCCTCTCCGGCGCGAAACTTCGGCTTCGACCCATCCTGATGACCGCATTCGCCTTCATCCTCGGTTGCGTGCCGCTGTGGGCAGCCACAGGCGCCGGGGCGGTTTCTCGACGGGTGCTGGGCACGGTGGTGATCGGAGGCATGCTTGCTGCGTCGCTTATCGCCATCTTCTTCATCCCGGTCTCGTTCGACGTAGTCGAGCGCTTTGGACAATGGATAGGCGGTGGCGACAAGCGTAAGCTCCCTGATCCAAACCAGCCAACCTCCGATGCAAAAGGAGTCGGACATGACTAGCGTGAGGACGCTCACTGCCATCGTGTTGCTACTCGCCGTCTGCGCCTGTAAGGTCGGTCCCAATTACAAGCGGCCGGCCTTGACCGTGCCCGATCAGTATCGGGGCGTCGCGCCGAATGTTCCGCAACAACCCGCAAGCGGACCCTTCGCCGACATGAAGTGGGCGACGGTCTTCCAGGATGAGGTACTCCAGGGCCTTATCAAAGAAGCTCTCGCCAACAACTACGACATGCGCATCGCGGCTACGCGCATTCTGGAAGCCGAGGCGAATCTGGGCATCACCCGTGCCAATCAACTCCCCACCCTCAATGGCTCGGCCGGAATAACCAACGAACGATCGGCGATATACCCCGGAGCGCCGACCTTCGACATCATGGCGGTACAGCTCAACTACATTGTCGATTTCTGGGGACAATATCGCCGGGCCACCGAGGCCGCGCGGGCCAACCTTCTCGCCTCTGAATATGGACGAAGTGTCGTCCAAACGACGCTGATTTCATCCGTGGCCAGCAACTACTTTCTGCTCCGCCAATATGACGCTCAGCTTGTCTACTCGCAAGACACGGTCAAGGCAGACCAGGAAATCCTCAAGCTCAACAACGTAAAATTCAAGGGCGGCGAATCTGCGATTACGGATGTGTACCAGGCCCAGACGCTGGTGCAACAGGCGGAAGCAGAGGTCATCAATCTGCAACAATTGGTTGAACAGACCGAAAACAACATCAGCATCCTGCTTGGCAGAAATCCGGGGCCGATCGTGCGCGGGCTCGATTTGGTGGCCCAGCCGCATTTGCCGGAGGTCCCGGCTGGACTGCCTTCGGCTCTGTTGCAGCGGCGGCCGGATGTGCGCCGTTCCGAAGAAAACCTGGTCGCTGCCAATGCGAACGTGGGTGTAGCCAAGGCGGCCTTCTTCCCACAGATCTCGCTTACCGGGACCTTTGGCGCTCAAAGCACGGCGATCACGAGTTTCCTTCAAGGCCCCGCGACCTTCTGGGCGCTGGGAGGGCAGGCCCTTCAGCCGCTCTACCAGGGAGGTAGAATCAGGAGCGCGTACCGGCTGGCATGGGCTCAGAGGGACGAGGCTGAGCTGACGTACAAGCAGACGGTTCAGCAGGCTTTTGGAGAGGTGTCCAACAGTCTGGTGGGATACAGCCAATCTCGCCAGTATCGAATAAAGCTTGAAGAACAGACCAAAACGTACAAGGACATGGCAGACCTTGCCAACGTGCGATTCCAAGGTGGCGTTACCAGCTTCCTCGAGGTGCAATATTACCAGGAGCAGTACTTCATAGCGGCGTTGAATCTGACGCAGGCGTGGTACACAGAGCTACAGAATTACGTTCAGTTATATCAGGCGCTGGGCGGCGGATGGGAGCCGCAGTAGCGCTCGCACTGTGATCATGCGCCTGGTCTGGTTCAAGATGCGGGCCTGCCCGCAGTGACCTCATGACACTCCTCCGTTCGCGTGTGATCCGCATCGCCAACGCCAGTCTGGTGGCTGGCATTCTCGTTGGCGTCGTCGGCGGTGCATTTCGCTATCTGCTCGTATTGGGCGAGAATCAACGAAACAATCTGGTGTCGTGGGCCCATCACTGGCCGTGGATAGGCTGGACCTTTCCCATATTGCTGGGAGTGTTTGGCGCTGGCCTGGCCCGGATGCTGGTGATACGCTTCGCCCCGACCGCTGCCGGCAGCGGGGTGCAACGGGTGGAAGCCGTGATCGACGGCCAGGTGAAGCCCGCCGGCCCCGCCATCGTACCCGTGAAATTCATCGGAGGTCTGCTGGCCATCGGGTCGGGCCTGGCGTTGGGTCGTGAAGGTCCCACCGTGCAGATGGGGTCATCACTGGCCACCCTGGTGTCACAGTGGATGATTCATGCCGAGGAGGACAAGAAGATTGTCGAGGCAGCAGGTGCCGGAGCCGGGCTGGCGGTCGCGTTCAACGCTCCCATTGGCGGCTCCGTCTTCGTGTTTGAGGAACTGACGAGCAACTTCACGCAATGGCTTCTGGTCGCCACTCTGGCGGGAGCGTCGGTAGCTGTCTGGCTGATGCGTGTCATCCTCGGCAATAAGCTGGATTTCATGGTTGCCCCGGTGGGGATCGAACATACTTGGAGATTGGCGCCCTTTCTCCTGCTCGGGGTCTTGTTGGGCTGCTTGGGTGTTCTGTACAACCAGCTGACGCTATTGCTACAGCGGGTGTCGGAGAATGACATAAGGCTGACGTCGGTTTACCGTGCTGCGATTATCGGTGGGATAGTAGGCCTGATCGCATGGTTCTCGCCGATTCTGGTGGGCGGCGGCGATTCTCTTACTCAAGCCATTCTCTCTGAGCGCTTTGAGCTTGGAGGTTTGGCGACGGTGTTTGTGCTGCGCTTCCTCATCGGGCCGTGGTCCTATGCGGCGGCAACTCCCGGCGGCCTCTTCGCTCCAATCCTCGTCCTCGGTGCCTCTTTCGGGGCACTCTTCGCGGGCGTAGCGAATCACCTTTGGCCGGGGCTCGGACTGACGCCGGTATCCTGTGCCGTGGTTGGCATGGGCGCGCTCTTTTCAGCCTGCATACGGGCGCCTTTGACCGGGATTGTACTGGCGGTAGAGATGACCGGACGGGCCGACCTAACGCTCGGTCTGATCGTTGCGGCACTTGGCGCGATGGTGATGGCGATGCTTCTGCGCAATGAACCCATCTACCAAAGCCTGAAACACAGAATGCTGCAGCAGGAAGTCAAGGCAGCCCAGATGCGTCATGGACAGAGCCGATGGGAATTGCGTCCGGTGATAAAGGCGCTCACGCCGTAAGGCTGATCGACACCTTCATGATGTGGTTTTGGCCGGGCGCGAGCATAACCGCGTAGCCCATAACATTGCTCGCCTCGACGCACAGCATCTGCCGCCACTCATCTGCGCCGAGATCGCCGAGAGCCTGTGCTCCCTCCTGCCAAGGGTTCCACACCACTGTCGTGAGCGAGTTCTCTTTCTGCAGGTTGATTTGGCGACGCATAGCAAAATCATCGATGACCACTGCACCCGCGGTGTCCAGATAGGCCCGGTCGATGGGCGATGTGACTACGATGTCGCCGTGCTGAGAGTTCTCACGATTGGAGTCCATGTTGTCAAGATACTGGACGCCGTCCAGCTCGCGAACTCTGGCGCTCGAGATGTCGGCGACCCAGAAATACGAGTGCAAGGCCTCTTCGAATCGCAGAAGTGAGGTGCCGGTGTTCCCTGACATCGAGCTCAAGTGCTAGTTTGCTCCCGAAGGTGGCGCGGTGTACCAGGCGAAAATCACCGGGCCACCAACGTTGCGTGCTCTCATCGCTGGCCGTGACAACACTCACCACGATCCCGTCCGTTGTCTCCCGAATGGATTCGAGCTCCCATGCCTTGGTTCGCACGAATCCATGGGCCGGTGCGGCGGGATCGTCTGTTTTTCCCCGGAACCAGGGAAAACACACCGGTACGCCGCCACGAATGGCTTTGCCGTCCTGCCATCGCGATTGTGTGCTGAGAAACAATACTTCTGAGTCGTTAGCAGGAATCCACGACGTGACGTGCCCGCCGTGCAGGTATATCTCGCCCGTGCAGCTTTGCGATATGATGCGCACTTTGGCCAGGCCGCCATTGCCAGCCACAACCTGCGCCGTCCCGGGGATTCCAAACTGCCGGTCAAGGTCTTCGATATTTGTTTCTTTTGCCATTGGGTCCCGGTCGACTCCGACTTTGCCCGAATCCTAGCCGGATACGTATACTAGCGCACATGCTTTCCCCGTCAACTTTCAGTGAACTGTCACGCAATGTACACGGGATCTGGATACACTGACTCGCTGGCCTGTTTGATCTGTTCTGCGTGGGGAAAAGCGTATGTCTTGGTCATGCGGGCGCCGGGCACAGGGTGTGGCGCATCAGATAGGTCAAAGCTTGATATTTGAGGTGAATGATGAAAGCGACACAGCAATTGCATAACTTGGGCCAGAGCCTTTGGCTGGACAATATCACGCGTGACCTGCTGAACAGCGGTACGCTCAAACGCTACATCGACGAGCTGTCCGTGACCGGGCTCACTTCAAATCCGACGATTTTCGATCTGGCCATTAAGAAGAGCTCGTCCTATGACGCCTCCATTCGGCAAAAGCTTGAGGAAGGCAAGTCCGGCGAAGCCCTGTTCTTCGAACTCGCTCTGGATGATCTCACCCGCGCTGCCGATCTCTTCCGGCCGGTCCATGACCAGACCAAGACCGTCGACGGCTGGGTGTCGCTGGAGGTTTCCCCGGTTCTGGCCTACGACACGCAGCACACCATCGCTGCCGCCAAAGATCTGAGCTCCCGTGCCGCGAGGCCAAATCTGTTCATCAAGATTCCCGGTACTCCAGAGGGTCTCCCCGCCATCGAAGAATCGATCTTCGCCGGTGTCTCGATCAATATCACGCTGCTGTTCTCGCGGGAGCAATACCTGGCTGCAGCCGAAGCCTATCTGAAAGGGATCGAACGCCGCATCGCCGCGGGGCTGCCCGCGAACGTCGGATCGGTGGCGTCGGTATTTATTAGCCGCTGGGATGTTGCCGCGAACCCCAAAGTTCCGGAAACATTGAAGGACAAGCTGGGTATTGCCATTGCCAAACGCACCTACAAGGCCTATCGCGATCTGTTGCAGACATCGCGGTGGCAGGCCATTGTGAAGGCCGGCTACCATCCGCAGCGGCTGCTGCTGGCCAGCACCGGCACGAAGGACCCGAAGGCATCCGACATTCTTTACATCAAAGCCATGGCGGCGCCGGACACTGTGAATACAATGCCGGAGAACACGTTGCTTGCCTTTGCTGATCACGGCGAGATTGACGGAGTTATGCCTCCCGATGGCGGCGATTGCGAACAGGTCCTGGCCGAATTCGCCAAAGCCGGAGTCGATATCGACGCGCTGGCTGCCCAGCTTCAGGAGGAAGGTGCAAAGTCGTTCGTCAAGTCCTGGAACGATCTGCTGGAAGTGATCGCTTCCAAGAGCGCCGTGATTGCGACTGGCGCATAGGTAGTTTGCAATAGTCCAGGTGATTCGTTACTTAAGGAGAGGGAAGTTCCATGAGTACGAGTGCAGCGTCGGCTGTGAAGCCTCTCACCGAACGTGCAGCATGGAAGGCGCTCGAGGCCCACTATCAGGGAATCCGGTCCGCCCACCTGCGTCAGCTCTTTGCCGACGATCCCACGCGCGGCGAGCGCTTCACGGTCGAGGCGGCTGGGCTATTTCTCGACTATTCCAAGAACCGAATCACCGGGGACACGATCAAGCTGCTGTTGCAACTCGCGCAGGAGTCGGGCCTGCGCGAGCGCATCGACGCGATGTTTGCGGGAGAGAAAATCAACGTCTCGGAAAACCGCGCGGTGCTGCACGTTGCTCTGCGCGCTCCCAGGGACGAGAAGATCTTCGTAGATGGCGAGAACGTGGTTCCCGCCGTTCATGCCGTGCTCGACAAGATGGCGGCCTTCTCCGACCGGGTGCGCAGCGGCGCGTGGAAGGGCCACACCGGCAAGCGAATTCGCAATGTGATCAACATCGGTATTGGCGGCTCGGACCTTGGCCCGGTTATGGCCTACGAGGCGCTCAAGCACTACAGCCAGCGTGACATGACTTTCCGCTTCGTCTCCAATGTGGACGGCACCGACTTCGCGGAAGCGGTCGTCGACCTTAATGCCGATGAGACGCTCTTCATCGTGTCGTCCAAGACCTTCACCACGCTGGAGACCATGACCAACGCGCACACCGCGCGCGATTGGGCACTGAAAGGTCTTGGGCGGTGACGAGAAAGCGATCGCCAAGCATTTTGTCGCGGTGTCGACGAACGCGGAAGGCGTGTCCAAGTTCGGCATCGACACGGCCAACATGTTCGAGTTCTGGGACTGGGTCGGGGGCCGCTATTCCATGGACTCGGCCATTGGCCTCTCGACCATGCTGGCCATCGGTCCCGACAATTTCCGCGACATGCTGGCAGGCTTTCACGAAATTGACGAGCACTTCCGCACCGCGCCGTTCGAGAGCAATCTGCCGGTTCTGCTGGGTCTCCTGTCGGTCTGGTACAACGACTTCTTTGGCGCGCAAACCGTGGCCGTTCTGCCCTACGAGCAGTACCTCAAGCGGTTCCCGGCATATCTCCAGCAGTTAACGATGGAGAGCAACGGCAAGCACGTCACGCTGGAAGGCGCGCGGGTTGATTACGACACCGGCCCCATCTACTGGGGCGAGCCCGGCACCAACGGCCAGCACTCGTTCTACCAGTTGATTCACCAGGGGACCCGGCTCATCCCGTGCGACTTCATCGGCTTCTACAAGACGCTGAATCCGCTGGGCCGTCATCATGACCTGTTGATGGCCAATGTTTTTGCGCAGACGGAAGCGCTGGCGTTTGGCAAGACGCCCGAGCAGGTGAAGGCCGAAGGCACGCCGGACTGGCTGGTACCGCACCGGGTCTTTGAGGGCAATCGTCCAACCAACACGATCCTTGCGGACGAACTGACGCCCGCGACGCTCGGCAGGCTGGTCGCCTTGTATGAACACAGTGTATTCACCCAAGGCACGATCTGGGACATCGATTCGTTTGACCAGTGGGGCGTGGAACTAGGAAAAGTCTTGGCGCAACGCATTATCCCGGAGTTGGAGAACACGACCGAGCCTGCGCTGGCGCACGACAGCTCGACCAATAATCTCATCCGCCTGTACCGCAAGGGCCGTGGATAGTGCCGTACGGGGCAGGACAACAGGTTCCTCCACTTCGCTACGCTCCGGTCGGAATGACGGCGCGCGCGAGAAGGGTTTCCGTCGTACAACCGGCACCAGCGGGGGATACACCACTAGGACGATACAATGCGGGTTCCTCCGCTCGGACTGACGTGCTCGGTCGGAATGACACCCAGGAGTTTTAATCTGACATCTAACGACAGGAGCAACCGATGCAACTCGGAATGGTAGGTCTGGGAAGAATGGGCGCCAACATGGTTCGGCGCCTGATGAAAGCGGGACACAACTGCGTTGTTTTCGACATGTTCCCCAAAGCCGTGGAAGATCTGGTGAAAGAGAAGGCAGTCGGTGCCTCCTCTCTGCAGGACTTCGTCAGCAAGCTCCAGAAGCCGCGCGCGATTTGGCTGATGGTTCCAGCGGCAGTGGTCGATGAAACCATCGCCGGCATCACGCCGCACCTGGAAGAGGGCGACATCCTTATTGATGGTGGCAATTCCTACTATATCGACGACATTCGCCGTGCCAAGGACCTTGCGCCGAAGGGTATCCATTACGTGGACGTCGGTACCAGCGGTGGCGTTTGGGGCCTCGAACGCGGCTACTGCATGATGATCGGCGGCGAAGAGGCTGCCGTACAGCATCTCGACCCGATCTTCCAGACGCTGGCTCCCGGTGTGGGAAACATTGACCGTACGCCCGGCCGTGACAAGATCGGCGGCACCGCCGAGCAGGGCTATCTGCACTGCGGCCCGAATGGCGGCGGACACTTCGTCAAGATGGTGCACAACGGCATCGAGTACGGCGTGATGGCTGCCTATGCCGAGGGGTTGAACATCCTGCATTCCGCCAATGTCGGCAAGACGAAGCACGAAGTCGACGCCGAAACCACCCCTTTGAGAGATCCCGAGCACTATCAGTATGACTTCAACCTGCGTGACGTTGCAGAAGTCTGGCGGCGTGGCAGCGTGATCGCGTCCTGGCTGCTCGACCTCACAGCGGCTGCTCTCACCCAAGACCCGCAGCTTTCGAAGTTTGCGGGGCGCGTCTCCGATTCCGGCGAGGGTCGCTGGACGATCAAAGCGGCCATCGATGAAGCAGTTCCGGCCAACGTGCTCACCGCGGCGTTGTATGAGCGCTTCAGCTCACGCGGGGAGGCCGAGTTCGCCGACAAGATTTTGTCGGCCATGCGTTACGCTTTTGGCGGTCATCTGGAAAAATCAGGGAGCTAGGAGGAGTTCATGACGACACCCATTCAGTCCGATGCTCTCGTTTTTTTCGGCGCGACCGGCGATTTGGCCTACAAGCAAATCTTTCCTGCGTTGCAGGCGCTGGTGAAACACGGTCACCTCAAGGTTCCCGTCATTGGCGTGGCCAAGGCGGGGTGGAACCTCGATCAACTCAAGGCCCGTGCCCACGACAGCCTTTGTGAGCATGGAGGCGTCGACTCCGCTGCCTGGGCAAAACTCAGCGGGCTGCTTCGCTACATTGACGGCGACTACGCCGACATCGCCACCTTTCAGGCTCTTCGCAAAGAGTTCGGCGCGGCGGAGCATCCTGCGCACTATCTGGCGATTCCGCCGATGCTCTTTGAAAAAGTGGTTGAGCAACTGGTCGCGTCAGGCTGTGCTACGGGGGCGCGTGTCATCCTCGAAAAGCCGTTCGGCCACGACCTGGCAAGCGCACAGGAATTGAACCGCGTGCTCGGCAGAGCTTTCGACGAAGCCTCTATCTTCCGCATCGATCACTTCCTGGGGAAGAGGCCGGTACAGAACCTCACCGTCTTTCGCTTCTCCAATACGTTCATGGAACCCTTCTGGAACCGGAACTACATCAAGAGCGTACAGATGACGATGTCAGAAGACTTCGGGGTGCAGGGCCGCGGTGTCTTCTACGATCAGACGGGCGCCATCCGCGACGTTGTTCAGAATCACCTGTTTCAGGTGATGTCGAATCTCCTTATGGAACCGCCAGCGCGCCTGGATCCCGAGTCCTTTCGTGATGAGAAGGTCAAGGTGCTTCGCTCCATACCGCCCATCCTTACCAAAAACGTGGTGCGTGGACAATTCAAGGGCTATCGCAGTGAGAAGGGAGTTGCTCCCAACTCGCAGGTCGAAACATTTGCGGCGGTGCAACTGGATATTGACTCGTGGCGCTGGAAGGATGTTCCATTCTTCATCCGCGCCGGCAAATGTCTGCCGGAGACATGCACGGAAGTAGTCGCACGCTTTCGCAAGCCACCGAGCCTCTGGGCTAATCGCCTGCAAGGTTCGAACTACCTGCGATTCCGTATCAGTCCGGAGGTAACGCTAGCCCTGGGAATCTTGATCCTATCGCCGAAAGATGAATCGCAGTCCGTTCCCGCGGAGATGATGGCCTCACGTACGCCCCAGCCCGGGGAGACGGCGCCCTATGAGCGCCTTGTTGGGCGACGCCATGGCGGGCGACGCCACGGACTTTGCCCGTCAGGACTACGTTGAGGAAGCGTGGCGTATTGTCGATCCCATGCTGAAGGCGAGTACCCCGGTGTACGAATACGATCAGGGAACGTGGGGTCCGAAAGAGGTCGCGCAGGTGGCGCCGCCGGGAGGCTGGGTAGACCCGGTGTCGAGCGCCATCGAGCCTCTTGAGACCGTGGCGAAGGCGTAGTCCATGGCTGACAGCCAACCACTTTGGGGTAATCAATGAACTTCGAAGTACTCGACACTCCCGACGCTGTGGCTCGACGCGCAGCCGCCACGATTGCCGCCGATGCGCGTGACGCGGTCGCTGACCGAGGCCTCTTCAGCATGGCGGTCAGCGGCGGAAAGACTCCGTGGATTATGTTGCGCGATCTCGCCGACGAAGACGTCCCTTGGGAGAACGTGCATGTCTACCAAGTCGACGAGCGCGTTGCCCCGGCGGGCGATCCCGATCGCAACCTGACTCATCTGCGCGAGAGTTTGCTCTCGCACGTCCCGCTCCGCCCTGAACAGATCTACGCCATGCCGGTCGAGATGCCCGACCTGCAGGCCGCTGCGGCGCAATATGCTGCGACCCTTAGCAAGACGGCAGGCACGCCTCCGGTACTGGACCTCGCCCATCTGGGAATGGGGCCGGACGGACACACCGCGTCGCTAGTTCCGAACGATCCGGTGCTGCAAATCACCGATCGCGATGTCGCGATCACCGGCGTCTACATGGGACGCCGCCGCATGACCCTGACGTACCCAGCGCTCAATCGCTCACGCCGTATCTTGTGGTTGATCACCGGAGCCGAGAAGGTTCCCATGCTTAAACGTCTGCGCGACGGCGACCCGTCGATTCCGTCGGGCCGGATTGCCCGTGGCCAGGCCCTGGTGCTGACGGATCGCGCCGCGACGGGGCAGTAGAGTACTGGGGGAAGGGTACGGCTTTATAACCGGCGGAAGAAAAGCAAGCTGTCGAGTAGAGTAAGCCTCGGGTAGAGCGGACTTTCAGGTCCGCGCGCTGACGTCGCTCTATTTTTGTTATTCCTCGCAGGCTTTAGCCTGCGAGGGACTGCTTGCGTTTGTCGGCGCGTGCTCGGAAGAACCAGAATTAAACGGATTCGGATGGATCGAATATGAAGCTCGGCATTGCCACCGACCATGGTGGCTTCGGACTAAAGCAGGAGTTGCTGGCGCAGCTAGAAATTATCGGCCACGAAGTCGTGGATTTCGGCGCATTCGCCCTGAACTCCGGCGACGACTATCCCGACTTCGTTCTTCCTCTGGCGCAAGCCGTCGCCGCCGGTAAGGTCGAGCGCGGCATCGCCATCTGTGGCAGTGGAGTAGGCGCGGCCGTCTGTGCCAACAAAGTTATTGGGGTTCGCGCCGGGCTGATTCACGATCACTTCTCTGCACGCCAGGGTGTCGAAGATGACCACATGAACATCATCTGCATGGGTGGACGCACCGTCGGCCCTGCTGTCGCCTGGGATCTGCTGCAGACTTTTCTTGCAGCGGAGTTCAGTCAGGAGCCACGTCACCTGCGCCGCTTGGCCAAGGTCGCGGCCTTCGAAGCCTCCGAGCGCCCAAGCGCAGCCAGCGATGCTTAGCCGGCTGAAAAAGCTCGGCGACGCAGCACTCTGAAAAACCTCAATAAGGTCCTGTCGAGTGGGGCTCCGCTCTGGCAGTTCGTGCGTCCTTGCCTGAAAAATAGATGCCCGAACGCTGTCAGCGAGAATGAGCACGACTCTTTGCTACTGTAGCTGCGCCGGGATCCTTGATTGGCTTCCGATCAGCAACAGCAGACGGTTTCTTACCCATGATTTCGCCCTCCGCCCGGAGCCAATCCTCGAGGTCGTGACCGTGTTCACAACCCCTTTCCTCGAAAAAGTAGTACGCGCGTAAGCGAATGTACTCCTCGGTCAACTCGAGAGAACCTTCCTCAGGCCAATTGGTGGAGATATCCCCGACTGTTTTGTGCGGCATGGCAGACCTCCTGCACCGGTGATGATTACGGCAAGGTGATTGAGAAGTCTAAGCAGGAAGCGAGGCAATACACAGACACTAGGCCAGTGTAAGTGTCTATATGGTTTCACTACGCTTCCGGGACGTCGGTGACCGTTGTCACAAAGGCTTCGTGCAAAGAGTGGCTTGTCATCGCTTTACCAATGACAAGGCGGAGCGTGCGTGCCTAGATGGCCGGACCAGTTCGAAGGTTCTCCGGTTTGTTACCTCCGAATGTGGAAAGGGCGGCCCACTAGGCGGGCCGCCCGAGGTTGTCATGCAACGCTCCTACCTATTTCCTATTTAGTTTTCTGGCCAGTAATCCGAGGCCGCTGCCCAAGAGCAGCAGGGTGGCCGGCTCGGGTGTGGTTCCCGAAATGTCAAATGCGAAGTCAGCGGCGAGTGGCGAGCGCACCCCGAAGAAGTCCTGGTAAGCCAGCCCATCACCCAGGAAGCCCGTTCCCCATCCCCATTGCGGCGGGAAGGCGAGATCGGGCACAAGCGAGACCCAGTACATGGTTCCCGGCATCAACATAAGGCCACCCACAATGTCATCCTCATGGTAGGCATAGAAAGGGAAGCCTCCAAAATTCCCAATAAAGCTCTCTGACGCAGTATTGGCAAAGAATTTAGACCATAAGACTCCGTCCGGCTGCAGACCATTATCGGAGTAGATCGAGATAGTCCAGCCAGTAATAGGTCCCTGGTTCGGTGGGTTGAAATATCCGCCCCACCAGTGCACGTCGGTCAGACGGAAGGCCTGGGTTCCATAAATGATGAAGTTGTCGTATCCGGTAGCGAAGTTGCCCAAGCCGGCAGTGTCGTTCTGTGAGGCATAAAGCGTGCCATCGAGGGTCGGCGGTTGTGAATACAAATTCACATCGGCAAACACCGGAACTCCACAGAACAGCAGAAGAGCGAGAGCAACAAGAATCGTTCTGGAAGATAGTCGCATCTTGTTTCCTCACATTTCTTGGGAAGCTCTATTCGGTGATCCTTTCATCGAAAGAGGTTGATGGATAGTTCAATCGCGAAACTGAGGTGTCGCGGTTGACATTTCTTGGCAGGCGCTGCCCACCATCGAATTGATTTCATCCAGAAGGGCGAGAGAGGAGGAGAGTAACAGTTACGAATGGCTTTCGACCTGGGTGACCTTCCGGATAACTGAATGGTAGGGCAGAGTGAGGGATAGAGTACCTAAATTCTGTCAAAAAAGTGATTGTTGTGTTCTGTTTCGGGACTAGATGCCCGTCCGATTGTCGCAATAAGACGAGGCCTGCAGGCTTGCTCTACCCATCCACCCAGGCAGGAGTACCTGGAAGCCGCCACCTCCCGCCTTGATGGACTATAGAAATCGAAGACTCCAGTTGTCTAGCGTTGCTGCGGCTTCTCGTCTGATCGCTGCTCTGCTGGCGCGACGGCTGCCTGTTCGGATGGCATGTTGTATTCCGGTTTGGGCACGCCCATCAGCCACTTATCGAACCAGCCGACGATGTGGTCCAGCCGCTCGACGCGATGCCACGGCTGTCCTGATCGTGACAGCTCATGAGACTCGCCGGGAAAGCGAACCATTACCGTCGGTTTGTGCATGAATTTAAGTGCGCGGAACATTTGCTCACCGCCGGCTCCGGGAGGCGTGCGCCAATCGGCATCTCCTAGAATGAACATCATCGGCGTGTCCACATTCTTGATGTAAGTAATCGGCGAGCGATTGACATAGTCCTGAAAGTCGTCGAAAGGAGGCGCCTTGAACCAATGCGGCTGGAACAACGTGAAGTCCGCGGTGTACCACCACGCTGCCCAGTCGGCAATATCGCGTTGCGCTACGGCCGCGTGAAAGCGATGTGTATGGCCCACGGTCCAGTCGGTCATCAGCCCGCCGCCGCTGCCGCCAGTCACGCCCAGCTTGTCCGAGTCGATGTATCCCAGCTTTAGCATTGCATCGACGCCGGCCATCAGATCTTTGTAGTCGTCGCCGGGGTAGTGGTACTGGATGACATTTCCGAAATCCTGCCCATAGCTGGTACTGCCACGTGGATTGGGATACAGGACGATATATCCCTTGGCCGCCATCCACTGGAACTCATGATCAAAGACCCAGCCATACGCCGAGTGCGGGCCACCATGAATGTTCAGGATCAGGGGATACTTCTTCGTGGCATCGAAGTCGGGCGGCTTCTGGATCCATGCCTGAATCTTTCTGCCATCGAAGCTCGTGTACCACATCTCCTCCGGCGCGGTCAGATTCAGCTCGGAGAACAATGCGGTATTCAGATTCGTAATTTGCCGCTGTGAGCCGTCGGGAGCGAGCACAAACAACTCGTCGAGCATGGTGGGTGTCGAGACATTGATCACCATCGTTTTGCCGTCCGAGGATGTTGTGAAATCTTCTACCGCCTGGTTGCCTCGCGAAAGCTCCGTCACCTTGCCGCTGGTTGCATCGATCGAAACCAGAATTGCCCGACCCTGTCTGGCCACTACGTCGAGCAGCTGCGAGCCATCCTTATTCCACCTCGGGGCCAGTCTCCCGGCGGCCCGCGGGGCGCGGTTGTCGCCGCCCACTCCGCTGTTCACATCAAAGTCGTAATCGGCCGTAAGGTTCTTCGGAGCCGCGCCGGATTGGAGCCCGAGAATCCACAAGTCGGACTGCGAATAGGACCGCACCGGCTGCTCGACTGCGCCAACGAACGCAACCCGTTGTCCATCCGGCGAGAGAGTCATTCCGTCAATTCCACCCAGCAGCCCACCGAGGTGAACGGTTGTAATTAGCTGTGCAGGACCTCCGGCGGCGGGAACCGACATAATCTCGGTGGTCGGCAGTTCGTAGTAGGGCTCGGCATCCTGATCGGTGTGAAAGAGGATGTGGCTTCCGTCTGGTGTAAAGGCCGGTTCACTCTCATCAAAGCTTCCGTCGGTCAGCTGCTTTGGAGTAGTCTTCGCATCGCTAGTTGCGGGAACATCGACGGCCCAGACGTGCTTATGGTGCTTGGGGTCCAGGTAGCCAGCTCCGTTAAAGCGATATATCGCCCGAGTGATCACCTTCACATCGCTTTCGTGCTCCGGTTCGCCGCCGGCATTTTTCTTCTGCTTCTTGGCGAAATCCTCGGCATTGGCATCGCACAGGAGTGCGAGGTGCTTCCCGTCGGGAGACCACTCAGGACTGGTGGCGGGGCGTGGCATATCGGTAATGGTCCAGGCCTCGCCGCCTTGCAGCGACAGCAACGCTAGTTGCGATGCCGGAGGCTTACCCTCCTTGGGAGGCTCGTCGCTGCCACGGACAAATGCAATCCACTTCCCGTCAGGCGACCAGCGCGGCTGTGAGTCGTGCTTTCCGTTGGTCAGGCGTTGCGGCTCGTCCTGACCACTGGTAGCGACCTTCCACAACGAAGTGTCGTACCCTTCTTTCTTGTCGTTGGCCGTGACCCGAACAAAGACAACTTGGGATCCGTCGGGTGAGAGCTGAGGATCGGCGATCCATTGAAAACGAAACAAATCTTTGTCGGTGATGGGGCGCTTCGTGGTCGGCGTCTGGGCGAATGCACAGGAAACAACGGCGAAGAAGAGGGCAGCAAAACAGGACAGTCGGCGCACGGGGCATCACCTCGAAGAGAGTCGAGCGTCCTTTATAGGCGTGACTGGTCGCGGTTGTCGAGCCGAAGAAAAGGGAAGTGACCGATAATGGCAAGAGCCTGATGGACACCACAACAATTTATGTTTTGCTCGTTATTCTCTTCGCGACGATGATCCGATCCGTACTCGGATTTGGCGAGGCACTGGTCGCGGTTCCGCTACTTGCCCTGCGTCTGCCCATCAGCATTGCGGCTCCGCTTGCGGTACTGGTTTCGATTACGGTCGCCGCGTTCATTGTTGTGCAGGATTGGCAGAGCATTCATTTGCGCAGCGCAGGTTGGCTGGTGGGTTCTACTGTGTTCGGCATACCGCTGGGCCTTCTGCTGCTGACTCATGGCAATCACCGCCTGGTGAAAGCGTCGTTGGCAGTCACCATCATGGCCTTCTCGGCTTACGCATTGCTCAGCCGCAAAGCGCCGCAATTGCAGCGCGACAGCCGTTTATGGCTTTCAGGGTGCGGCTTCTTGGCCGGAGTGCTGGGAGGGGCATACGGCATGAATGGACCTCCCTTGGCGATTTACGGGGCCATGCGACGCTGGTCCGCGCAGCGCTTCAGGGCCACGCTGCAGGGGTACTTCCTTCCGGCCAGCTTAATCGGTATGGCTGGCTACTGGCTGGCAGGGCTGTGGGTACCGGCTGTGACGCACTATTTCCTGCTGTCGCTGCCGCTGGTTGTTCCGGCGATCCTGCTTGGCAGAGTTGCGAATCGTCGCCTCCGAGGCGATACCTTTCTCAGGTACGTTCACTTTGGTTTGATAGGCATCGGGGCCGCGTTGCTGATGCAGGCAATTCGCGGGTAATCGCGTTTCAGCGTTTATCTGAAGTGGCGGAGCCTGCCCTCAGGCTAAGCTGAGAGTCCAGTTTCGTCCGCTGACGGAACTGTTGCCAGCGCCCAGACGGACGTGGCGCGCTCTACGGACCCAGCCTGCACCAACTCGGTCCGCGCCCCCTTAGAACAGCCTCCCTATGCGGAAGAAGACCTTCCGGTGTCCGGTGTCGCCGTAGGCATAGGCTGCTTCGACGGGACCGAAGATCGTGTTCACCACCAGTCCCACAGCTCCGTCGGTCGGGAATCCCGAAGCCTGGTTGATCATGGTGTGAGGCTGTCCATAAACCTGCGCTGCCTCATACAGCCCTAGCAAATAGATACCGCTACCTAATAGCGGAGGCAGCTTCGCCAGTTGCCGTATGTATCCCAACTGGAACAGGAAGTACTTGTCCATCAGAAGTTCGTTGGTGCCATAGGCCACCAGAAGCTGTGAGCCTCCCAAGGAAAACTGCGGCAGGCCCGTCTCATAGTCGAAGGTTGTTCCGCCGTATCCGTTGAAGAAGACCGAGGACGGTTCACTCAGCTTATGAAAGACCCTGAAACCGCCTTGCAGCACCGGATACTGATTGGTAGCAATGGGGCTTGCGCTGGACCATAAGAAGGTGATGTCGGCGGCCTGGCCGGCGCGGGGAATGACGGGATCGTCAAGACGATCCAGCCTGTACTGGATCTTGGCATCTGCATAGGCACCAGAAAAAGTGGGAAGCTCGTTCGGATTTCCGATCTGAGGAGAGAACTTCTCCCAGCCGCCTTCGTAGCCGAAGCGCAGTTCGCCAGTCCTTCCGAACTGATAACCAACGTCCATACCGCCGCCGTAGTCGCGTCGCCGATAGATGGAAACCAGTTTATTGTCGTTGTAGAGATAAAACGGATTGTTGTCGAGGAGTCCGCGAGGAGCGATGAACCAATGGGTCAGTGGCGTGAAAGGGTGGTAATACTCGGACCTCAGCCCATACTCAGAAAACAGGATCACGTCGGTGCGCCATTCCGAGCGGAAGCCTCCAAGATCGTAAAACGTAACCCTCGCTCCCATATTAAACGTTACATTTTCGAGACTGGAACCATCGACCAGGATCAGAGGACGCACGACGGGAGGACCATAGGCGTTCTCTTCCGTCTTGACCAAAAGACCCTGTTGACCATTGCGATCGACAAACTCATAGCTGAGATTCGAAAAGCGTCCCGTACCCTTGAGACGCATGATGTCGGAGTCGAGTGTCTGGTAATCGATGGGCTTATCCACGACACCGGCCATCACTTTCTCGACTCCGTTGGAAAGATCCCGGTTGACGCCATCGACCGCGACAAACTTCGGAACAGGTGTGGAGCGGATTTTGGCATCGCGCTCAGCCAGGTACTGGTTCCACGTAGCATCGTCGACTGCCAGCGTCATCAGGACTTTCGATTTGGCTGCAGCCGCCTCGTAGCCCGCCTTGATGATCGCGTCGGCATCGTCAAAACTCAGAGCTCCCCACTTCTGCACAGGTACGGAGATCAGGATGTCCGCCATCTCCATGCTGCGAAGCTCATTAGCGGAAATCATCACCGAAATCGACTGGCCCAGCACGCCGAATGACGACAGCTTTGCGTCTGGGCTTAAGGGAGCTTCAGACAAGTGGACGCCGAGAATCAGGTCGGCTCCCATGTCTTTCGCAACTTCCACGGGAATGTTCTGCAACAGTCCGCCATCGGCGTAGATGGCATCCTTTTGCCGGACCGGGGTGAAAATTCCGGGCAGCGACATGGTCGAGCGCAGTGCGAGAGACAGCGATCCGTCGTGGAAGACCTTGGGCTTGCCGCTGACCAGATCGGTAGCCACGCATGCGAACGGAATCGGCAGGTCGTTGAAGCTTTTGATCTCTGAGTAAGGAAGTGCCACCTGGTCGAGGATCAGCGAAACCTGCTGGCCGGAATTGAATCCTCCGGGGAATTGAAGTCCCTTGCGCAGGCCAAATTCCAGCGAGTTGGGATAATCGCGCTCGTCTTGCTTGCGGCGGTAAGACAAGTCGTCAAACGGAGTCTGGCCAGCCATCACCTGGTCCCAATTAATGCTGTCCACTACTTGACGAAGTTGAGCGGCATTATGGCCGGTCGCGTAGACACCGCCTACCAGACCGCCCATGCTGGTGCCCGCTACATAATCCACCGGGATGTGGTGCTCCTCCAGCCATGTGATCACGCCGACGTGGGCCAGTCCGAGCGCGCCTCCGCCCTGGAGAACAAGACCCAGGGTCGGGCGGTGTTTTGGCGGAGTGGGAGGCGACTGTTGCTGAGCCAAAGACGAGAGCGATGACAGGAATAGGGTTGCAGCAAAGAGGGACGCTAACGATCGCTTATGCATAGATGTATTCCGTCTTCCCGGACCGCTCCGCGGAAATTAGGGCGCTGTTGTCATTGAACTGTAAGTAGGATAACTGCGTTTGCGTGCCTTCGCCAGTAATCAGCTGGAATCCGTGTGCAGGACACTGCAACCAAAGTGTGACGCGTCGTAGTCCACGCGAGCCCTTTGCTTAACGCGAAGCTGATGTTTCGTGCAGTTTACCTCCCCTTCAAACCACTTCACAGGTATCTGTGATTGCGGTCACATCCTCGTTTTCCAATTCGTGGGATAAGTACCACATGAAGGATGATGTGGGCTCCAACATTCTGAAGGCCTCGACCGACTTGGTAAATGTACTGGGATCCGTAGGAGAACTGCAGCGCTTTTCGCCCAGGCAGATCTTATTTGCCACTGAAGACGCGAATAACGGCGTGTTCCTGGTGATGAAGGGTAGGATCCGCATGAGCCTGGAGGAGGCACCCAAGCTCGACCGGCTTTTCACGTCCGGTTCGCTTCTCGGCCTGCCGTCCACTTTTGCCGAGAAGCCTTACAGCCTGACCGCGGCGGCGCTGGTCACATCGGACGTGATTCACGTCCCGCAGAAGGAGTTTCTCGACCTGATGAGAAGCCGCGCTGACCTCTGCAGGGAAGCGACCGACATGCTCTGCAAGGAGACCGCATTTATCCAGCGTGCGCTGGCGGAACGCCGTCGCCATGCGGTTACGGTGGGCTGACGACGCACCGCGTTCCTGCATCGTCGTAAAATTGGCCAGCTTGACTTCTCCGCCTGAACTCGACAACCTGCGCGTAGTTTTGATCGCCGCTCGGAATCCACTGAACATCGGCGCGGCGGCTCGTGCCATGAGCAACTTCGGCTTCCTCCATCTTCGTGTCGTGAAGCCGTTTGAGGTGGCATTCCGGGAAGCGCGTTCGGCCGTCGGAGCGGGTGAAGTATTGGCCCGCGCCGAGGAGTTCGATACTGTTGCCGGCGCGGTAGCCGATTGCAAGCTGGTCGTGGGCACCACGTCGGCAAGTCGTCGCGACCCGCAACAACCGCTTCAGCGACTGGATTTCGCGGGGCCGGATCTGCGCCGCCATCTGCAACACGCTCCGATGGCGCTGCTGTTTGGTTCGGAAAAAGTTGGACTCTCGAATGCCGATCTGAGCCACTGCCATTGGCTGCTACAGATACCGACTCGCGACGAGCACGCGTCTATGAACCTGGGGCAGGCCGTGGCCGTCTGTCTCTATGAGTTGGCGCGGGCAACACAGCCAGGGGAAAAGTTCGATGTGCCAACGAAGGCGAGTGCCGAGACCGAGGAAATGATTACATCGGTGCTGGCCGATAGTTTACGTTACTCGGGATACATCGACCCCAAGGGCGCCGAGACCGCCGAAAAGAAGACGCGCCGCCTGGTGCGACGTCTGAGTTTGAGCGCTGCCGACGCCGAAGTATGGCTTGGTATGCTGCGCCAGATTCTATGGAAGCTGAGGCGCGACTCAACCTCCTAGACTGTCATCCCGCTCTGGATAACAGGTCCCGGTTTGGTATCCTCATAAGAGTCCATCCACATCGAGGCTGTAGCTCTTCATGTCCGATCCACACATTCCTGAATCGCAATCCACCGACGAATCGCCCGAGTCCTTCGGCGATCTTCTCACCCAGTACGAGCGCAGTCATTCGCATAAAGCCGAGGATGGCAGCAAACGTCTCCAAGGCACCGTGGTCGCCGTTACCCCGGACTCGGTGCTTCTGGACATCGGATACAAGTCGGAGGGAATCCTTCCGTTCGCCGTCTTCGAGAGCGCGGGCGAGACCGTGAAACCGGGCGACAAACTGCTGGTCTCGGTCAAAGGACGCGATCCCGAGGGTTACTACGAGCTGACGCGCTTCAAAGTGGGGCGACCAAAAGACTGGGAATCGCTGGAGCAGGCATTCGCCGCGAAGACGACCATCCTTGGCACGGTGACAGCCGTAGTCAAGGGAGGCCTGAGCGTGGACGTTGGCGTGCGCGCCTTCATGCCCGCCTCGCGCACAGGGACTCGCGATGCGGCCGAGATGGAAAAGATGGTGGGGCAGGAGATCCGCTGCCGCATTACCAAGCTCGACGTGACCAATGAGGACGTCGTGGTGGACCGCCGGGTCATTGCGGAGGAAGAGCAGAACTCAAATAAAGAGCGCCGCTACGCCGAGATTCAGGAAGGCGACATCGTGAACGGAACGATTCGCAGCCTGACCGAGTATGGGGCCTTCGTCGATATCGGCGGAGTTGACGCGCTGCTGCACATTTCGGATATTTCCTGGAGCCGTGTCAACAGCGCCGGCGACGTGCTCTCACCGGGACAGCAGATTGAAGTGCGCGTGCTCAAGGTCGATGCCGAGATGAAGCGCATTTCGGTCGGCATGAAGCAACTGGAGGCGCATCCCTGGGACGCGGTCGGCGAAAAGTACAAGACTGGCGATCGCACCCGCGGCGTGGTAACGAGGCTGACCGATTTCGGAGCTTTCGTAGAGCTGGAGCCGGGAGTGGAAGGCCTGATCCACATTTCTGAAATGTCATGGGTGAAGCGGGTTAAGAAGCCGAGCGATCTGCTGAAAAGCGGCGACAGCGTGGAGGCGGTGATCCTGGGCGTGAACCTCGCCGAGCGTCGCATGTCACTGGGGCTGAAGCAGGCGCTAGGCGACCCCTGGGCTGACGCCGCCCAGAGATTCCCGATCGGAACGGTCATCGAAGGCCCAGTCACCAGCCTGACCAAGTTTGGAGCCTTCGTGCAGTTGCTTGAGGGTGTCGAGGGCATGGTGCATGTGAGCGAGATCAGTGCCGAAAAGCGCATCAACGTGCCTCATGACGTGCTTAAGCTGGGACAGACGGTGAAGGCCCAGGTGCTGGCGATCGACACGGAGAAGCGGCAGATCCGACTGAGTATGAAGCAGCTGGTTCCCACCGGGCTGGACGAATATCTGGCTGAGCACAGCGAAGGCGATGTGGTCACCGGGCGCATCGTCGAAGTGTCTGGCGAGCAGGTGCGAGTGGAGCTTGGCGAGGGCGTTCACGCCACTTGCCCCGTCGGTCCGGTGGGTGGAGGACCAGCTCCGAAAGAGGGGAGCAAACCGGCAGGGTTTGCGGACGTATCCTCCCTCAGCGCTATGTTGCAATCAAGGTGGAAGGGTGGAACGGCCAAGAGCGTCGCCGAGCCGGAGGCAGTACGGGCTGGGCAGATTCGAAGTTTCCGCATCACGGGGCTGGATCGAACTGCCAAGATCATCACGTTGGAAGTCGCGCAGTAGTCTATCTACGCTTTCCCCAGGACGCGCTGTGAAAGCCGTAGAGCCGGTCCGGCTGTCGATGCCGGTCGGCTTCCCAGTCGAAAGCTCCCCTGTGCAGAAGAATGGCGGGATCCTCTTTACCGTCGCCCAGCAAAACACTGACGATATCGAAGCGGCAACGCGGTGTTCTGTTCCCTGGCAGCTTCCGCACGTAGCGCCGCGCGACCGCGAGAATATTCTTCTTCTTCTCGTGATCTACCGCCGCTTCCGGCGGCGTTAGTCCTTCCGTGGTCCGAGTCTTTACCTCGATAAAGCAGAGGATTCCGTCATCCCATCCGATCAAGTCGATCTCACCACGGCTTTGACGTACTCGCAGGTTGGCCGCCACCACACGGTAGCCCATCTGCCGCAGGTAAAGGTAAGCCGCCGTCTCACCACGGCGAGCGGTCCGGAGATGTTCGGGCTCGGCTCGGGCCAAGCGTCGGTTGAGAGATTCCAGCGTCCGGGTGACGAATCGAGTGAACCACGGCATGGCTTGATTGGCGCGATCGCCCTTCTCAATCTAGCTACATTGACAACGCAGCGGTGTGACCGGCATCACGATGCGCTGTAAGAGTTGTGCAGTAAGTTATTCGCCTGCCCGGCGCAAACGCAGTCTGGGAGCGATTCGAAGCACTCCAGCCGCTCCCGTGCTCCAGTGGCGTAGATCGGGTTGCCAATTCGTGCGACCACCGTCACAATCGAAGAGTTCTCCCTGAACTCTAGCCTGACGATGACCCATGTTTCTCCATGTCGCGAGTCGAAGGCTACTCAGTTTACGGCAGCCAATGCACTGGGCGGAGAACGGCTCGTCCGTAGGGGAGGAATGGATTGAGAAGCCAGTTCTGGACCGCTCCCAACCAGCTGACTCTGCTGCGGCTCATCTTTATTCCCTTCGTCATTATTTCCGTTTTTGACGGCAACTGGGAATGGGCGCTGGGGCTGATCATCCTCGCCGGCTTAAGCGATGCGCTGGACGGTTTGCTGGCGCGCGCGCTGAACCAGCGCACCGTGCTGGGTCAATACCTTGATCCCATTGCCGACAAAATGCTGTTGAGCTCGCTGTTCCTGGTGTTGTCGTTCGTCAGGAAAATCCCCTGGAAATACACCGTGGCGGTCTTCAGTCGTGACGCCATCATTGTGGCAACCTGCGTTGTGTTGTATGCAGCGGTCGGCTTCCGCGACTTTCGTCCCAGCATCTTCGGCAAGATCAATACCTTCTGCCAGATTGCCGCGGTTTTCTTCGTGATCCTGGGGCAGGTCGTGCATCTGCCGTGGATTTTTGATTTGCAGCGATATTTCCTCTACGCAACCTTCACCTTCACCACCATTTCGGGTGTTCACTACGTGCTGGTCACCGGATATCGCTTGCGCAAGATGGAGCACCGGTCCGCCGCTTGAGGTCCCCCGCCGGCTCGAACGCCGCCGGGAATAACGCCGATGCCAACGCAAAGCCAACGTCGTCTGGAAGTGATTGTCGCGTTCGCGCTGGTGTATGTGTTCTGGGGCTCAACCTACCTGGCCATCGGCATTACAGCCAACGAACACCTTCCACCGCTGGTGATGTGCGCCATGCGCTTCCTCATCGCCGGGCCGCTGATGCTGCTGGCTTGCGCTGTATTCGGCCGCAACATCCGCATCTCCTGGGACGAAGCGCGGCGGCTGGCGCTGATCGGTTGCCTCTTGCTGGTGGGTGGAAATGGCGGACTGGCCTGGGCCGAGCAGTGGGTGCCCACGGGATTCGCCGCCCTGATCATCGCGGTCACGCCGGTATGGTTTCTCCTGATTGAAGTGCTGGCCTTCCGTGGCGATCGCCTTTCTCGCCGTGGATTGATGGGGATGGCACTCGCTTTCGGCGGGGTGGCGATCCTCTTCTGGCCAAAGGTGGAGTACCGCGACACCCTCGGCATCATGCAGGTCGTGGGGGCCACCAGCCTGCTGTTTTCTTCCTTCAGCTGGTCGGTAGGTTCGGTGCTCTCGCGCAAGTGGGAGATGAAGACCAACCCGCTGACCGCGACCGCCTGGGAGATGATCTTCGCCGGTTGTGCCCACCTCATTCTGGCGACGGCGACGGGCCAGATTCACCATGCAGTGGTCACCAGCCGGGCGCTGCTGGCGACGCTCTACCTCGTAGTGTTTGGATCGTGGGTGGGCTACAGCGCATATATCTGGTTGCTGAAGCATGTGCCCACACCCAAGGTCGCGACCTATGCGTATGTCAATCCGATTGTGGCCGTGTTCTTGGGATGGCTGGTGCTGCACGAACGCTTCGACGGCTTCATGCTGGCGGGCACCGTGGTGATTGTCGCCGGCGTCGCCTTGGTTACAACAGCAACTGTGCATTCCGGTAAAGGCATCCAAGACGGAGTGCCGGAGTTGCCTGAAGTCGAGGCAAGCGGGGACTAGCGCTACTTTTGCCACCACGGGTTTCATTGGCCGGATTTGGATGTTATCGCTGTCAGGCTGGTGGTGGGCGGCGTATCCTACAATCTGAGAAGCAGCGCCAGGTGAGATCGTGCTTAGTCTACTGACGGTGATTGGGGTGGGGTTCCTGCTGGGCATGCGTCATGCCACCGATCCCGACCACGTGGTGGCCGTGACCACCATTGTGAGCCGTCAGCAAAGCATTCGTCATGCCGGCCTCATTGGCATGCTGTGGGGTGTGGGACACACCATCACCATCTTCTTCGTTGGCGCTGCCATCATCGTGTTCAACTTGGTTATTCCTCCCCGGGTCGGCCTGGCGATGGAGATGGCGGTCGGCATCATGCTGATCGTGCTCGGAGTCATGAATCTCACCGGGCTGACCCAGTGGATCACCAACCGATTTACGCCCGGACACAATCACGACGAAGTCATTCACATCCATCCGCACCGGCACGGCGGACACCAGCACGTGCATGTTCACGGGCACTCCCCAGAAGTCCACCTGCATCTGGAACAATCGCCCAAGGGGACGTTCGGCAGAGTGCTGGAGCGGATTGGTCTCTACCAGCTTCTGCGTCCGCTGGCGATCGGAATCGTCCATGGATTGGCGGGGTCGGCCGCGGTCGCCCTGCTGGTCTTGACTACCATTCGCGATCCGCGCTGGGCGCTGGCTTACCTGCTGGTATTTGGCATCGGAACCATCGCCGGCATGATGGTGATCACGATGATCATTGGGGCTCCATTCGCCTACACGGGAAAACGCTTTGCGAACTTCAACCGCGGCTTGGCGGTGGCTTCCGGTGTGGTCAGCGTGGCGTTCGGCCTGTTCATCACCTTCCAGATGGGATTTGTGAACGGCCTGTTCACCTCTCATCCCAATTGGACGCCACACTAGGTTCTTCGCGCTACTTGCGCTTCCAGCGCACGCCGTCCTTAGTGTTCTCCAGGATGACGCCGTTCTCAGCAAGCTCCGCGCGTATGACGTCAGAACGGCCGAAGTTGCGGGCCTTGCGCGCCTGCGAGTGCTCTGCGACCAGACCCTCAATGTCGGCGTCGGACAGGGAAGCAGCCTTGGCGAGTTCGGCCGTTGCGGGACTGATCTTGTCCTGAAGGCCCTCGGATTTAGCCCAGTCGACAACAGCCCGTACCTTGGCGGCATCGTCGTCTTTCAGCACGGCGAAGATCTCCTCGAACTGATCAAGCACTTTCAGCAGCGCAGGTACATCGCCCTTGCGGACTTCGCCGGCATCGGCCGCCGCGTTGACGTCGCGCACCATGTCGAAGATCGCGCCAAGCGCGCGGGCGGTGTTGAGGTCGTCGTTCAGCCCGGCGGTAATCTCGTCGGAAGTCTTCTTGGCGATGGCGCCGATCGCCGGGTTTGATCCATCTTCGAAGTGCCCGCTTTCCAACCGCAGCTTGAAGTTGCGTAGTCGCTCGACGGAGTTGGCCGCCTGGGTGAGTCCGTCGAAGGTGAAGTTAAGCTGCTTGCGGTAGGGAACCGACATCAGCAGGAAGCGGATCGACGATGGCTTGTGGCCCATCAGGATGAGATCGCGCACGGTGTAGAAGTTGCCGGCGCTCTTCGACATCTTCTCGCCTTCGACCAGCAGGAAGCGGGCGTGTACCCAGAAGTGAGCGAATTCCTTGCCGGTCATGGCTTCGGACTGCGCGATCTCATTTTCGTGATGCGGGAAGATCAGGTCCTCGCCGCCCGCGTGTATGTCGAAGCTCTCGCCCAAGTACTTCATCGACATGATGGAGCACTCGATGTGCCAGCCGGGACGCCCGGGGCCGATCGAGGTCTCCCATTGCGCCTCGCCCGGTTTGGGAGCCTTCCATAGCGCGAAGTCGCGGGCGTTGTCCTTCTCATACTCGTCCACGTCAACACGGGCGCCGTCGGTCATGCCGGCGAAGTCCTTCTTGGAAAGCTTGCCGTACTCGGGAAACTTCGCAATGCGGAAGTAGTAGGAGCCGTCTTCGGTGCGATAGGCGTAACCCTTATCGCGCAGTTCGGCGATGAAGTCGGCCATCTCCTGAATATGATCGGTGGCCTTCACCAGCAGCTCGGGGTGCTCGATGTTCAGGGAGTCGGCGTCTTCGAGAAAAGCCTTGATGTACTTCTTGGTGTACTCCTGCACGGTGAGGCCGTCGCGCGCGGCGTTGCGGATGATCTTGTCCTCCACGTCAGTGATGTTCATGACGTGCTTGAGCTGGTAGCCGCTCTGCTTCAGAAAGCGCCGCAGGGTATCGACCACGACGAAGGTGCGGAAGTTGCCGATGTGTCCGTAGTCATAAACGGTGGGCCCGCAGGCATACATGCGGACGAGGTTGTCTTCCAGCGGCCGGAACTCCTGAACTTTGCCGGGCAGAGTATTGAAAAGATGAAGCGGCATGAACCTTCCCTGTGGCGATGGAGAATCCTTGATTGTAGGGGTGCGTGAGAAAAGGGGTCAACTTCAAGGACCTCGGAACGGGGAGTGCGGACCTTTGAGGCCTGCTGACCAGAAGCTCTCTGTCGTGCCTACAGCACTCAGACTTTGATTCGCGGCGTTGGCGCGGACCTGAAGGTCCGCACTACCCGACCGTTACGTTCGTCATTTCAAACAGAAGACAGTAACGGCGACGCGAATTACTTGACAGCGCCCTGCGGCCAAGATAGCGTTCCGGGCACAACAGGTCATCTGGATTTGAGTCGAGAAGGAGAACGCTATGGTCCCTCTAGCTGCCCTTTGGCTGCCGATCCTGCTGGCGGCCGTGATCGTCTTTATCGCCAGCTCGATCATTCACATGTTGCTGCCCTTCCACCGCAGCGATTACAACCGACTTCCGGATGAGGACAAGGTGCGGGCTGCGCTCCGCGACGTTGGACTGAGGCCCGGGCTCTACATTTTCCCCTTCGGCACCCACCAGGACATGAAGACGCCCGCCATGCAGGAGAAGTACAAGCAGGGCCCGGTCGGGATGATGACGGTGCTTCCCAACGGCGTGATCAACATGGGGAAGTTTCTCGGCCTTTGGTTCGTGTACTGCCTGATCGTCGCGTTCTTCACTGCCTATCTGACGGGAGTCACAGTCGCGCCGGGCGCGAGCTACTTGCTCGTGTTTCGAGTGGCCGGGACTGCGGCGTTCATGTCCTTCGGCCTGGCGCACCTGGCGAACAGCATCTGGAAGAGCCAGCCCTGGGGCGTGACCATCAAGGAAGTCATCGATGGCCTGATCTACGGATTGCTGACGGCGGGAGTCTTCGGCTGGTTGTGGCCGAGATAGTGCTTGGTCAGAAGATCCTCTCCTGTCCGCAAAGACCGCGGATAGGACGGAGCGCCCTCTTCATGCCTGAGAATCGCGGGGATCGTTACAGAATCGACCGCAACACGCCGCCGTCCGCGCGCAGGGCCGCGCCGTTCGTCGCCGACGAGAGCGGACTGCAGACAAAGGTTACCAGCGCGGCGACCTCCTTTGGCTCGGCAAAGCGCTTCAGCAGCGATGTTGGGCGCATATTGGAGAAGAAGTCGCGCTCGACGGAGGCCCTGTCCGATTGCTGGTCCGTCGCAAGCTTCTCGACGAAGACGTTCACACCTTCGGACGCGGTCGGTCCGGCCAAGACCGTGTTGACGGTGACGCCGGTTCCCGCTGTCGTCTCGGCAAGCCCACGCGAGATGGCGAGTTGCGCAGTCTTGGTCATGCCGTAGTGCAGCATCTCGGCTGGAATCTGCACCGCTGATTCGCTGGAAATGAAGACGACGCGTCCCCAGTTCTGCTGCTTCATGAGAGGCAGATAGTGACGGCTCAGTCGCACACCGCTCAGGACATTCACCTCGAAGATTCGCAGCCAGTCGGCGTCTGTGATCTTCTCGAAGTCCTTCGGTTCAAATATGCCGAGATTGTTGATCAGAATGTCGACCCGGGGAATCCGCGAAATTGCTTCCGCACAGCCCTTGGCTGTGCCCAGGTCGGCGGCCAGGCCCTCCACTTCTTTGCCGGTCGATTTCCGCAGCGAGGCGACCGCCTCGTCCACGCGGCGTTGGGTGCGTCCGTTGATCACAACCCGCGCGCCTTCCGCCGCTAACCCTTCCGCGATGGCGTAGCCAATACCGGCAGTCGAGCCGGTAACGAGAGCATGCTTTCCCTGAAGTTGAAGGTCCATGGGGGTTAGATGAATCAGGCCGAAATCGGACGCGCCCGGTGAGCGGAAAACGCTGCATTTAGGGGGTTACGCCGCGAGAGAGGCCGGACTATAATCAGAGATGGTTTGAGGTATGACCAGCCGCACTGCTAACTTGACTGTCCGCTCCACTGCCGGATCCCATCCGGACGGCGGTTTTGGCGTGCGCGCTACCTGGTCACGGTCGATCTCCTCACGCGCCGACTCGAAGTTCTCTCCCTGCATGGTGCGTCCTAATCTCTTCGCCGGCGACTAAGTCCGATTCTCTTTGGCCCTCGCGATCCGCGCGTCCGTAGTCCGTCGAGCCGACGCACTGGGATTCCGCGAACCCGATCCGGCACAGCTCATGTGCCCTCAGCTATCCGCAGGAGATACACCATGACTACCGAAACTTTGACCCATGTTGCAGGACCCAAGATCAAGACCGCCCTTCCCGGCCCGAACGCCAAGCGCATTCTCGAAGGCGATCAGCGCTATATTTCGCCGTCCTACACTCGCTCCTATCCGATGGTGGCCAAGCGCGGCCGCGGTGTAATCGTCGAAGACGTGGACGGCAACGAATTTCTCGACTTCTCGGCGGGTATCGCTGTCACTTCGACGGGGCACTGCCATCCCGAAGTAGTTGCCGCCATTCAGAAGCAGGCGGCCGAGCTGATCCACATGTCGGGCACCGACTTCTACTACGAGAACATGGTGACCCTGGCCGAGCGCCTGTCGAAGGTTGCTCCCATGAAGGGGTCCCCACAAGTTTTACTACGGCAACTCAGGCGCCGAAGCGATTGAGTCGGCGCTGAAGCTGGCTCGCTATCACACCAAGCGTCAAAATGTGATTGCGTTCCTTCGGAGCATTTCACGGACGCACCATGGGTGCCCTGTCGCTGACAGCTTCAAAGCCGCAGCAGAAACGCCGCTTTGCGCCGATGGTTCCGGGGGTAACGCACGTTCGTTATCCCGACGTGTACCGCGGATGCGAGGGTGGTGCGCAAAATGCCGAAGCCTTCGCGCTTGGCTGTGCGAAATATATTGAAGACAAGCTATTCAAGACCATTCTGCCTCCGGAGGAAGTGGCGGCGATCTTTGTCGAGCCGATTCAGGGCGAGGGCGGATACGTGGTCGCGCCGAGCTGTCTTCATGCAAGAGCTGCGCCGCATCTGCGACCGCCACGGGATTCTGCTGGTCGCCGACGAGGTGCAGTCTGGTGCAGGTCGTACCGGGAAGTGGTGGGCTATCGAGCACACCGGCGTGGAGCCCGACATCGTCTGCATGGCGAAGGGCATTGCCAGCGGCATGCCTCTGGGCATCATGATGTCCAAGGCCGAGCTGATGGATTGGGTGCCCGGTTCTCACGCCTCGACGTTTGGGGGTAATCCCGTAGCCATCGCAGCTGCTCTGGCGACCATGGACGTGCTGGAACGCGAAGGGGTGAAGAACGCTGAAGTGGTGGGCAGGCACATCATGGAGCGCATCGCCGACTGGCCGGGACAGCTTGACCTGATAGGCGATGTTCGCGGACGTGGCCTGATGATTGGCGTGGAGATCGTTACCGACAAGAAGGCCAAGACTCAGGGCGGAGCGGAGCGCGACCGCATCGTCGAATTGGCCTTCGAGCGCGGGGTGCTCTTCCTGGGCTGCGGGCCTAATACGATTCGCCTTGCGCCTCCATTGATTGTCAGCAGGGAGCAGGCGGACATCGCCATGGACGTGCTGGAAGAGTGCATCGGCATGGCCAGCCACGAGCGTCACGCCAAGGCGGCGACGTCGGGCGAGCAGGTTGGCTCTTAAAAGAGCGACGCTATCGTGCTTCAGCAGCCTGGACCATCTCGGTTCAGGCTGTTTTTTGGTTTCAAACGGGTTCTTGCGGCTTGCAGAGGCAAGCCCTAGGATAAGCGAACTGCTGGCAGGGTAATATAGGTGTTTTGAATTGCGGTGATGGAGAGGCTAACGTGCCTGAACTACGGAAAGACCCAATTGTGGGTCGCTGGGTCATTATCTCGACCGATCGCGCCAAGCGCCCTCACGATTTCGTCCGCGAGGCAGTGAAATTCAAGGGAGGGTTCTGCCCCTTCTGCTACGGGAATGAAAGCAAGACACCGCCGGAGGTATTGGCATACCGTCCGAACGGAGGTGGCCGCGACACGCCGGACTGGACAGTGCGGGTCGTGCCGAATAAGTTCCCTGCTTTGGGAATTGAGGGAACGTTAAACCGTCAGGCCGAAGGCATGTTTGACAAGATGAACGGAATTGGCGCGCACGAAGTCATCATTGAGACGCCGGAACATGAAGCCACTCTGGCAACCGTCGGGGAAAAACGAATCGAAGACGTTCTTTGGGCTTATCGCGACCGCATCCTCGACCTGAAGAAAGACAAGCGCTTTAAGTACATCCTGATTTTCAAGAACCATGGCACGGCAGCGGGCGCGACCATTGAACATGGCCATGGGCAACTGATCGCGTTGCCAATCGTCCCAAAGTATGTGCTGGAAGAGATTGACGGCGCCAGGCAATATTTCATGTATAAGGAGCGTTGTGTCTTTTGCGACATTATTCGCCAGGAGAAGGAAGACAACGTCCGGGTGGTGGCTGAGAATGACGCCTTCCTGACAGTAGCGCCCTACGCCCCACGCTTTCCGTTTGAGACCTGGATCTTACCGAAGAAGCACGAGTCGTCGTTTGAGAATGCGGGCTCGCAGGTGTACGAGCAATTGGCCAAGGCGCTGAAGAATCTTCTCACGCGTGCTGACCAGGTGCTCGACCATCCCGCATATAACCTCGTCATCCATACCGCGCCGCTGCAGGAGTCGGCCATGGATCACTACCATTGGCACGTGGAGTTTATGCCGCGTCTGACCAAGACGGCTGGCTTCGAGTGGGGAACCGGCTTCTATCAGAACCCCACCCCGCCGGAAGAGGCGGCCCGCTATCTCCGCGAAGCGAAGCTCCAAGTTCCGCAACCTGCTGCGGTGGCCAAGTAAGCCGTGGAGATCCTGCTGAACGCCACGGAAGTCCGGGTGCTGGGTGCGCTGGTTGAGAAGGACATCACCACTCCTGACTACTATCCTCTGTCGCTCAATGCACTGATCAACGCCTGCAACCAGAAAAACAACCGCGACCCGGTAATGATGCTGGACGAGCACGCTGTCCGTGACGCCCTGAGCAGCCTCCAGGAGCAGCGACTGGCCGGTCCGGCGGGCGGCGCCGACAGCCGTGTCACCAAGTATGAACACCGACTGCAGGAAGTGTTCAACTTTAACCGTGGTGAGATCGCAGTGCTCTGCGTTCTGCTGTTACGCGGCCCGCAGACGCCAGGAGAGCTGCGCGGACGAACCGAACGGATGCACCACTTCGAGGACCTTGACCAGGTGCAGTCGGCGTTGCAGCGCCTGATGCAGCGCGAGCCTCCTCTGGCGAAGGTGCTGCCTCGGCAACCCGGCACGAAAGAAGCCCGCTACGCACACCTGCTGGCGGGAGAGGTCGAAGGATGGACCGCCCAGGCGGAAGCGCAAGGATCTGGTGTCGCCGATTCCGCGGATGCTGCACGAGTTGAGCTCCTCGAGAGTACTGTCGCCGAATTGCAGAATCAAGTCGCCGAGTTGAAGCAGCAGTTTGCAGAGTTCCGCAAGCAATTCGAATAGTGATTCGGGCGTCGCGCGTAGTCCGGGGTGTGTGCACACCTGACTCTGACTGCGCTGCTCAGATTTCCTGTATCTTAATGCTTCGATTTCTCCGAGTATGGGGCCGGAGAATCAGGCGAGCCCACTGAATCCCCAATAAGGCGCAACCTTGAATCTGACGGCAATCGACTGGCTGATCATGCTGGTCTACTTCGCGTTCGTGCTGGGAATCGGTGTCATTCTCAAGCGCTACGTGAAGACCAGCACCGACTTCTTTCTGGCCGGGCGCTCGATTCCGGCCTGGATCTGCGGCTTGGCGTTTCTCTCCGCGAATCTGGGAGCACAGGAAGTCATCGGCATGGCCGCCTCGGGCGCGAAGTATGGCATCGCGACCAGTCACTTCTACTGGATCGGCGCAGTTCCCGCGATGGTGTTTGTCGGCGTCTTTATGATGCCGTTTTACTACGGATCGCGAGCGCGTTCCGTGCCAGAGTATCTCCGCCTGCGCTTTGACGAGAAGACGCGCGCCTTCAATGCCATCTCATTCGCCACGATGACCATCTTTTCGTCGGGCATATCGATGTATGCCATGGCGAAGCTTATTCAGACGCTACATGTTCTCGATGCGCCATTTGCCAGGCTCGGGTTGGCCGCGTCGTGGATCTTCGACTTGAGTATCCTGATCTCGGCGCTGATCGTGCTGGGTTACATCCTGCTGGGTGGGCTCACGAGTGCCATCTACAACGAGGTGCTGCAATTCTTTTTGATCGTCGCCGGCTTCTTGCCGCTGGTGTTCATAGGCCTGAGAAACATCGGGGGATGGGGCGGCCTGAAGCAGAATCTGCCGGTCGCGTTCACGCACTCCTGGCGTGGCATGGGTAGCGCTCAGACGAATCCGATGGGGGTGGAGTGGTTCAGCTTGGCGATGGGCCTGGGCTTCGTCCTATCGTTCGGGTACTGGTGCACCGACTTTCTTGTGGTACAACGCGCCATGGCCGCCGATTCCATGAGCGCTGCCCGGCGCACACCGCTGATCGCCTCGGTGCCGAAGATGCTCTTTCCGTTTCTGGTGATCCTGCCGGGCATGATCGCGATCGCGCTGCCGAACGTGGTCACCAACTCCGGCGCGGGGCAACATCAGGCGTTGAACACGGAAGGCAAGGGGCTGATTCCGGCGAAGGTGAACGAGAGCACCGGCGAGGTGCAACTCGACGCCAACGGCAAGCCCGTGCTCGACTACGACCTGGCGATTCCGAACATGTTGCTGCACTATTTCCCGACCGGCATTCTGGGACTGGGGCTGACCGCTTTGCTGGCAAGCTTTATGTCGGGCATGGCCGGGAACGTGACTGCCTTCAACACGGTGTGGACGTACGATATCTACCAGTCCTACATCAACAAGCAAGCCACGGATGCCCATCTGCTGTGGATGGGTCGCGTCGCAACCGTGTTTGGGATCGCGCTCTCGATTGCCGCTGCCTATGCCGCGACCCGCTTCAACAACATCATGGACTTCCTGCAGTTGGTATTCGCATTTGTGAACGCCCCGTTGTTTGCGACGTTCCTGCTGGGGATGTTCTGGAAACGCACTACCGGGCATGCTGCGTTCTCCGGATTGCTGATGGGCACTGTGGCGGCGGCAATCCATCAGGGTCTCACGCTTCCGGCCGGCGCTGTGACGGGGATCAAGGGCGGCTGGATCGCCGTGGTGCACCATTATCCAAGCGAAATGGCGCAGAACTTCTGGACTGCGATCTGGGCGTGGTCGGTGTGCTTCGTCGCGACGATCGTCATCAGCCTGCTGACACGCGCGCGGGAAGAAAGTGAGCTCGTCGGCCTGGTGTACTCGCTCACCCAGAAGCCCGACGAGAAGAATGTGGCATGGTATTCGCGTCCTGCCTACCTCGGTGTCGGGGTCCTGGCTGCGGCGGTGGTACTGAACTTCATTTTCCGATAGGGTGATTCACATGGGTATCGACATACGGCTGCCGATTGGCCTCATGTTCGCAATCTTCGGCCTGGTGTTGACGGTCTATGGCGCGATGAGCAATCCGGCGATCTATGTCCGTTCTCTCGGGATCAATGTCAATTTAGAGTGGGGTCTGGTTCTGATGGTTTTCGGTGGAATCATGCTGTTGTTGGGATGGCGCGGACACCGCTCCGCTGAGGCCGCGCAAGTTGCCGCCTCGACGCGAACTGCGAAGAAGCGGAGTCACTAGCGAATGCGGCCATCCCCAGGGACATTTGTCATCCGACTCGCTTCGGGCACAATTCAAGAATCTCTTTGGCGGCCCATGCCGCATCTTCAGAGCTCCCGGTCGGGTGAACCTGATCGGCGAGCACACCGACTACAACGACGGGTTCGTGATGCCGGCGGCGATCGGGTTCGCAACGATGGTCGCCGTGGGCCCACGCTCCGATCGCAAACTCAGTGTTTACAGCGAAGATTTCGACGAGGGCAGGGAATTCGAACTGGACGCCATTGGCGCCGGTCCGACGGGTCACTGGAGTGACTATGTGCGCGGCGTCGCAGCCGTGATGTCGGCGCGGGGACAGCGTCTGGCCGGCGCTAACATGGCGATCCGCGGTAATGTTCCTGTGGGCGCGGGCCTGAGCTCGTCGGCCGCCATCGAAGTTGCAACCGCGTTCGCTCTGCTGGGAAATTCTAGGCTGAGCATGGATCGCCTGGATATCGCGCTCGCTTGTCAGCAGGCCGAGCATCGCTATGCCGGCACAAAGTGCGGCATCATGGACCAGTTCATCTCATGTTTCGGACGCGCGGATCACGCCCTGATGCTCGACTGCCGCAGCCTCGACTACGATGCTTTGAAGATCAACCCCGGCGTTCGCATTGTTATTTGCAACACCAAGGTCCGGCATGAATTGGCGGGCGGAGAATACAATTTGCGGCGTGCCGACTGCGAGGCGGGAGTGAAGTATCTGAAGCAGCATCTGCCCCACATCGAGGCTTTGCGAGATGTAACGCTGGATGAGTTGGAACGGTGGGGCCACAAGATGCCGGACCTCACCTACCGCCGATGCCACCATGTGGTCACGGAAAATGAGCGGGTGTTGTCGGCACGTAAGGCCTTGAAGTCGGGCGATTTCGACGGATTTGGCGACTTAATGGCCAGGTCGCACCGCAGTTTGGCCGACTATTACGGAGTGAGTTGTCCTGAGCTTGACTTGATGGTGGATCTCGCAGGGAAGTGTAGAGGAGTACACGGCTCGCGTATGACCGGCGGCGGCTTCGGTGGCTGTACGGTAAATTTGGTGGCTGCGGCTTCGGCGCAGCGGTTCAAGGAAACGATGGAGCGTGAATACCTGAAAGCCACCGGCATTCATCCCGACGTATATATTTGCGCTGCGGCCGACGGAGCCGGAGAAATTCTGCAGGAATCGCCGGCATGAATCTGGAAAGCCTGTGCGGAAGTCCGCATCGCCGTTTCAATCCCCTTAAGCGGGAGTGGGTATTGGTTTCGCCGCACCGGACCGAACGGCCATGGCAGGGGCAGGTTGAGAAGCAAAGTGTCGCGCAGCAGCTCGAGTATGATCGCCAATGTTATCTCTGCCCGGGCAACGAACGCGCCGGGGGTATGCGGAATCCGAAGTACGAATCCACATTTGTCTTCGAGAATGATTTCGCCGCACTGAAGCCAGATGTTCCTCCCGGCAGTCTCGATATTGATGAGAAGGGAATCATCGTCGCTCAGGCCGAGCCTGGTATCTGCCGCGTGGTGTGCTTTTCACCGCGCCATGACCTGACCATGGCCCAGATGACTCTCGCAGAGATCCGCACCGTCATCGACACCTGGGTCGAGCAGTATCAACAGCTCGGAGCGCTGCCCGGGGTTAATCACGTTCAGATCTTCGAGAACCGCGGCGCCATCATGGGCTGCAGCAACCCTCATCCCCACGGCCAGATTTGGGCGAACCACGCCATCCCCAATGAGCCACACACGGAACAAACCTCCTTGAGCGGCTATCTGAGCGACCGCGGCGAGTGCTTGTTATGCGGCTATCTGGGGCTGGAGAAGAGCATGGGTGAACGCACTGTCTGTGAGAATGAGTACTTCGCGGTTATAGTGCCGTTCTGGGCGACTTGGCCGTTTGAGACGCTGCTGCTCAGTAAGACTCATATTTCAGACATGGTGCTGCCGGATTCGGCCAGGGACGCTCTGGCCGACATCATCAAGCGGCTGACGGTCCGCTACGACAACCTCTTTCAGATTCCGTTTCCCTACTCAATGGGGTTTCACCAGCGGCCAACGGATGGGTTGGATCATCAGGAGTGGCATTTGCATGCACACTACTATCCGCCCCTGCTGCGCTCGGCCGCCGTGCGAAAATTCATGGTCGGTTACGAAATGTTGGCCGAGCCGCAGCGCGATATCACTCCGGAGGCGGCTGCGGCGCGGCTGCGGGAAATGCCGGAAGTGCGGTTCTGAACTCGAGACTGTCGAAGCGCTCTGTGTCATCCTGAGCGGCTTCACAGGTCGCTGAAAAACTCGATAGTATCGGTTTTGAAAGGCCGCACCTTCAGTGCGCCGTCAAGTCGTTCGTTTCTTGTCATCCCGACGAGGCCTTTAGGCCGAGGAGGGATCTGCTTTTGGGTTTTTCAGCAGCGGCTTTAGCCGCCAGGGATCTGCTGTTCTCTACTCATGTCCGATCCCTGATCTCGGAGGAATTTGAAGCGCCTCTCCTTCTTGCTCGTTCTTCTCTGCTCGGTTATGCTCGACGCCCCACATTTTCGCGCAGTCGCCACGCTGGTCGGAACAGCAAGCGAGTGCCTGGTACCAGAAACAACCATGGCTGGCCGGCAGCAATTACATTCCGTCTAACGCGATCAATGAGCTCGAGATGTGGCAGGCTGAGACTTTCGATCGCCAGCAGATCGACAAGGAACTGGGCTGGGCCGAAGGTCTGGGCATGAACACTATGCGCGTCTTTCTGCATGATCTGGTTTGGCAGCAAGATCCGGCGGGCTTCCGAAAGCGCATCGACGAATTTCTCGCTATCGCATCGAAACATGGGATTCGGCCGATTTTCGTTCTGTTCGACTCATGCTGGGATCCATACCCGAAGCTCGGCCCGCAGCATCCGCCCATTCCTGGTGTGCATAATTCGGGCTGGGTACAAAGCCCGGGCGCTCAGGCGCTGGGCGATCCCAGCCAATATCCTCGCCTGAAGGCTTATGTGGTTGGAGTCGTCGGTGCCTTTGCAAAAGACCCACGGGTGCTGGCATGGGATTTGTGGAATGAGCCTGACAACACCAACATTCCGGCTTACAGCAAAGTCGAGCTGAAAGATAAGGTCGAGTATGTGAATAAGCTGTTGCCGCAAGTCTTCGAGTGGGCGCGCTCAGCGCATCCGACGCAGCCCCTGACCAGCGGTGTGTGGTCGGGCGACTGGTCGTCGCCTGACAAGCTCAATCCGACGGAGCGCATTCAGATTGAGCAGTCGGACGTGATCTCGTTTCATAACTACTCGTGGCCGGAAAATTTCGAGCAGAAGGTGGCATGGCTCGAGCAGTATCATCGCCCGCTGATCTGCACTGAGTTCATGGCGCGTTCCGTCGGAAGCACCTTTGACACGATCTTGCCGATCGCCAAGAAACATCACGTTGCAGCTATCAACTGGGGACTGGTGGCCGGCAAGACGCAGACCTACCTGCCCTGGGATTCGTGGGAGCGGCCTTACGTCCTGCAGCAACCGCCGGTGTGGTTTCACGAAGTGTTCTATCCCGATGGCAAGCCCTATCGCGAGCGAGAGGCACAGATCATTCGCGAGTTGACGGGGAAGGCCACTTCCACAGCTGGCGCAATAGCGGAGGCAGACGGGTCATCCTGTGTTGTGCAGTCCGGCTGCGATCCCGTTCATGGTTGCGGCAAGCGCATAGTCGAGATCGCCATTGCAATCTCCACTTCTCCTCCTGCGCAGCAGTTCCACCTGAATCAGACTGAGTGGATCGACATACGGATTGCGCAATCGTATCGAGCGCGATAGCACCGGATTGCGCTGCAACAACTCGTGTTGGCCGGTCAGCTTGAGGATCATCCTCTTCGTGCGATGGAATTCTTCGCACAGCATGGAATAGACGCGCTCGCGCAAATCCTCGTCGGCGACCAGCGAGGCGTAGAGTCGTGCGATCGACAGATCGGCCTTGGCCATGGCTATTTCGACGTTGCCCAGCATGCCGGAAAAGAGAGGGAAGTTTGCGGCCATATCCAGCAACTGCCCTTTGCGGCTATCGTCCTGCGCTGCGAACTGCTCGATGGCATATCCCACGCCGAACCACGCCGGCACGGCATGACGGCTCTGCATCCAGCCAAAGATCCAGGGGATGGCTCGCAGGTCTTCAAGTTTGCGACTGGACCCGCGGCGGGCCGGGCGCGAACCGATGCGCGCCAATTCCAGCTCATTCACCGGGGTGGCCTGCTCAAAGTAGCGGAGAACATCTTCGCTGTCGGCGATGTTCCTGCGGTAATACTCGAATGCGGTCGACGACAGCTCTTCCATGGCGTCGTGCCAGCGCTCTTCCGCGCTTGCCGGCGGTCCGTTCGGACGCACTAGCGCTTCCATGCATGCCGCGATCATGACCTCCAGGTTCCATTCCGCAAGCAGTGGGTCAGCGTACTTCCAGTTCAGCACCTCCCCTTGCTCGGTAATGCGAATCCGCCCGCTGAAGTCTCCCACCGGCTGGGCCAGGATCGCAGAGTGGGTTGGACCGCCGCCACGTCCAACCGTGCCGCCGCGTCCATGGAAGATGCGCAGCTTCACCCCGCGTTCGCGTGCGGCCTGATGCAGGGCACGATGCGCCTTGTGGAGCTCCCATGTGCTGGTGAGCATGCCTCCATCCTTATTCGAATCGGAGTAGCCCAGCATCACCTCCTGCCAGCCACCGAATGAATCGAGCGTGGCGCGATACTCGAGACTGCCCCATACCGCCTGCATGACGTCAGCCGCGTGCCGCAGGGCGTCGATAGATTCGAAGAGCGGGACCGGCATGAGCCCTGGATCATCGCCGGTGGCGTCCAGACGCAAGCCAGGGATCGCGGCCAGACGTCCTAGAGCGAGAATGTCATCTGCCGAATCGGTCGCGCTGATCACGTAAGTACGGACTGCTCCGGCATCGCCTTCTGCCTTCTGCTGCGCGACGGTAAGGAAGGTCTTGCTCAGCTCAAGGGTCGCTGGCGTCAATTTCGGCGAGCCCTCTGTCATGGGCCCGTAGGACACGCGCGCGATTGCCGTCAACGCCTCGTCGTGCACGTGGGCATGTTGCCGGATGTCCAAAGTGTGGAGTCGGAACCCAAACGTGCGCACCTTGCACAGCAACGGGTCAAGTAAGTGCGTACCAAGCCTGGTGCCTCCGTTGTCCCGCAGGCTGGTGCGGGCGATCTCGATATCCTGCTCAAACTCTTTCGCCGAACGGTACGCGGTCGGATGGTTCTTTTCTGTTCGCGCCAGCCGGAGCCGGTTGGCAACCAGCAACAGGAAGCGTCGATATAGCTCCGCAGCCGAAGTGCGATTGAGTTCGATGTCGTCACTGGGGGCGGTAGGGTGGTACAGCTCCAATTGCGCTTTCAGGCGCGCCGAAGCTGACACCTGGTGCTCAGAGGTCGTGAGCTTGTGCGCCAGAGCTCGCACCTCATGAATGTAATGTTCCAAGACTACATCCCTGGCCATGGCCAAGGCGTCGCGGGTGCAATCATGGGTGACATGCGGATTACCGTCGCGGTCCCCGCCAATCCAGGAGCCGAACGTCAGGACAATGGGCAAATCGGCGAGACTGATAGCCGATCCGTATACCGCATTGAACGACTCGGCAATCTCAGCATAGATGCGCGGTACGGTATCGAACAGCGTCATGCCGTAGTAGCTGAGGCCGGTGCGAATCTCGTCCGAGACGGTCGGTTTTTGCAGGCGTACTTCGTCGGTCTGCCACAGCGCGGTGATCTCCGCGAGGATGGCGGCCTCGCTCTCGGCGATCTCCGAGGCCGAAAGCGGCAGGTGATCCAGCTTCTCCAACTCACGCCCGATGCGGCTGCGCTTCAGCAAAACCGAGCGCCGCGTGATTTCGGTGGGATGGGCGGTGAAGACGGGCACAACCTCGATCTCGCTTAGAGCCGCCATAGCCTGTTCGAGCGAAAGACCGGCCTCCTTCATTCGCAGCAGCGTACCGCGGAATGATCCCGCCAGCGGCCGCTGCTCGGAATGAATCTTGGCAGCGCGACGGCGGCGCTTGCGGTGATTGGTTTCGGCAAGATTCGTGAGCTCGAAGTAAATGCTGAATGCCTTGGTTACCCTGTAGGCAGCGTCCGTGTCCAGAGAGGCTACGATTTCTTTCGCCCGCGCGAGGAGGGCTCCGGTCTCTTCGGCTCCAGCGTTAGTTGAGGCGGGATCGCGATGCTGAATCAGAAGACGCCGCAGCTTTTCGACAGTGCTGAAGAGCTGCTCGCTCCCTTGCTCCAGCAGAACCCGCCCGAGGAGGATGCCGAGCGACCTGACGTCGCGCCGCAGAGGGCGCTCCTTCGCCACATCGGAGGTGCGGGCCGTAAGCTCGGCTAGTCGTTCCCTCTGATCGCCGACGTCCCAAACTGTGTCTCGACGTTCCATCGTGGTTATGAACCGGGTGTCCAGATTGAGCAACTTGGCCGCCGGCTTGTCTCGACGACTCGGGCTGGCAGGCGCAACACTTTGGTTCCCATCCGATCACTTTAACAAATACAATCCGATAGCCATGAATAAGCTTATTCTTGCGGACTTTCAGCGCATCCGGTCTCTCGCACTCTTGATTTTCGTTTTGGTGTCCGGCGGCGTGTTTACCCTTCGCGCTCAATTACCTGTGACCAACGATCCGCCAGTATATGGCCCGTATAACGGCGTGTTTCTTCCCGGTGGAGACGGACTGCGCAAACCCTTGGTCGAGCATGACACGGTTCTGCTGGCCCACTCCCCGTGGACGCTCTACGCTGTGGGTGCAGCCTCAGGAGGCCTTGACCACACCGACGCTCCTGGCAGGGCTCGGGACCACTGACGAGGAGTATCCGCGATACTTGGCTTACGACGGAAGCAAACTCACCCTCTGGATCGGCGCGGACAACATTCTCTCCGCCGGGACGGACACCCCGCTGGAACCGGGGAAGTGGCATTTGGTTGGTGCGACCTTTGATGGGACAAGCTTCCGTTTGTACAGTGATGGTACCGAAGTCGGCTCGGGAAAGCTCACATTGGGACGAGTCAGCCCGCTTCTGCAAATTGCCCCCGGCGCTCTTCCCTGGCCCAATGGGCAGCACTTCGGCGGAAAAATCGCAGCATTAACTCTTGTTCGCCGTGCGTTGAGCGCTGATGAGATCAAGCAGCTTCTTCAACAGCCGCCGGATTTCTCAGTGGTGGAATTTGAAGACGGCTCAAAGCCTTGGCCTGTGCAAACCAGGGGTCAGGCCGGTTACCGCGCCCCGCAAGATCCTTCGACTTGGCCGAAGAGCAAGGCTCCCTTTTCGAAGCCGGTGGCGATCCTGTTGCCGAAAGTTGAGCCGGGCCTGCAGGCCAATGGCGACGACACTTGGACGATTGCAGGCGGCTGGGAGCTGACACCGGCGCCGAAAGTGAGCGCTGATGGAGCTGCGATCTCGCAATCCGGATTTTCGGCGAAGGGCTGGTGGACCGCGACAGTGCCAGGCACGGTACTCACCACGATGATCGATCGCGGCGTTTATCCCGATCCCGACTACGGCCTGAACAACCTCGCCATTCCCGAGAGCCTTAACAAGCAAGACTACTGGTACCGTAACGAGTTCAAAGCGCCGAAATCGCTCGGTGGACGCCAGCTGACGCTAACTTTCCAGGGCATTAACTACAAAGCCGAGGTTTGGCTCAATGGCAAGTCGCTTGGCACAATCAAAGGCGCATTTATTCGCGGTGTCTTCGACGTGACGGACAGTCTGAAGCCGGGCGCAACCAACGTGCTGGCGGTGCGCGTTTCTCCGCCGCCACATCCCGGCATTCCGAATGAGCAGTCGATACGGGGCGGTCCTGGCGAGAACGGGGGCCTGATGTGTCTCGACGGGCCGACCTTCGTAGCGACGGAAGGGTGGGATTGGATTCCTGCTATTCGCGACCGCGACACCGGCATTTGGCAGCCAGTGACACTGAGCGCAACGGGGTCAGTGAAGATCGGCGATCCGCAGGTGGTTACCAGCCTTCCGCTGCCCGACACCAGCCGGGCCGAGGTGGAGATTACGGTTCTGCTGGAGAACAGTTCTGACAAGCCGGTAAGCGGAACTCTGAGTGCGGCTTTCGATCAGGTCACTGTCACGAAGACGCTCATGGTGCAACCCGGGAAGAGCAGTGTGGTACTCGCGCCGGCGGAGTTCGCGCAGCTTACGGTGCAGCATCCGCGCTTGTGGTGGCCCAACGGATACGGCAAGCCCGAACTGTATCAACTAAAGCTGACGTTTGCGGACAACGGCGCGCCCTCCGATACGAAGCAGGTGCGCTTCGGCATTCGCGAAATTACCTATGAGCTAAGCCTCCTAGACGGGAGCGGTCACTTGCGGCGAGTGGAGGTCTCGCCGACGAGTGCCCGCGCGCGGAACGAACAGGTAGTGGATGTCACCCATGCCGGCATGAGGCAAATACCATATGCCGATAGCGCGCCCCCTCCCGAGTGGGAGAAAGAACCGCATTCGTGGGTCGCGTCGTTGGTGCCGGGAGCAGAGAATTCGCCGGCGGTTCGGCCCGTGTCCGATACCAGGGCGGCACCGTACCTGGTGATCAAAGTGAATGGTGTCCGCATTGCCGCTCGCGGCGGCAACTGGGGAATGGATGATTCACGCAAACGGGTCTCGCGCGAGCGTCTGGAGCCATATTTTCGTCTCCATCGCGACGCCAACCTGAACATCATTCGCAACTGGGTTGGCCAGAATACGGAAGAGACGTTCTACGATCTCGCCGACGAATACGGGCTCATGGTGTGGAACGACTTTTGGGATTCGACGCAGAACTACAACATCGAGCCGCAAGATCCGCAGCTCTTCCTCGATAACGCGAGCGACACTATTCAGCGCTTTCGCAACCATCCGTCCATCGTGATGTGGTGTGGGCGTAACGAAGGTGTACCGCAGCCGATCCTCAACAAGGGCCTGGCTGGATTAATCCGCACGCTTGACGGCACACGCTATTACTCGCCGAGTTCCAATCAGGTCAATCTGCAGAACAGCGGCCCCTACAAATATCAGGATCCCACGCTCTACTACACAACGCTAAACCACGGTTTCTCGGTCGAGACGGGTACTCCGTCGCTGTCCACGCTGGAGTCGCTACGCGCCTCGATGCCGCCGGCCGACCAGTGGCCCATCAGCGATGACTGGGCTTATCACGACTGGCACCAGAGCGGGAATGGTGACATGGCGCCCTTCACCGCCGAGATGGAGGCGGAATTTGGCGCAGGCACGAGTCTCGAGGACTTCGAGAGAAAGGCGCAGATGCTGAACTACGTCGATCACCGTGCCATCTTCGAGGGAATGAACGCTCACCTCTGGTCCCCAAACAGCGGACGGATGTTATGGATGACGCAGCCCGCATGGCCCAGCAACACATGGCAGATTCTCAGCTCCGACTACGACACGCAGGCTTCGTTTTATGGCGTCAAGAAGGCCTGTGAGCCCGTGCATGTGCAGATGGATTTGTCGGACTACAGCATCGCCATCGTAAACACCACCACGGCTCCGGTGACAGGGCTCATACTGACGGCGAATGTCTTCTCGCTCGATAACAAGTCGCTGCTGCATCATGAGGAGCACAAAGACGCTGCTGCCGATGCTGTGAGCGACGGATTCAAGCTCGAGCTGGCACCGCTGCTGGCGGCTAACGTAGTGCTGGTCAAGCTTGAACTTCGCAATGCAGCCGGGCAGCTTGTTTCAGACAACCTGTACTGGCTGGGCGCGAAGAGCTCGGCGTACCGTCAACTGACCCGCTTGCCGCAATGCAAGCTTGTCCGCAAGCGCCACCTCGCAGCGCGCCGGCGACATGGTGCAAGTGCGTGTGCATTTGCAGAACCAGGGTAAAGTCGCTGCTCTCGAGAACAAGCTGACATTGCTGAACGCCAGCGGATCGCGCATCCTTCCGGCTTACTACAGCGACAACTACGTATCAGTTCTGCCAGGAGAGACTCACGACATTGAGGTCGATTACCCGGCATCTGCCGCCAACGGGGCGCCGCATCTTGAGTTGCGGGGGTGGAATCTTTCCCCGGTGCCAATTTCTATCTCGGCGCAGAAATGACACGAGCAGCGATGCCGTTCGTGCCTTACGCCTGACGCGAAGGTCCGAGCCGACGTCGAATTGATTGCTATTTCGTTACAATAATCTCAGGCGGGTACGGCGCTTGCGCGCAGCTGCCGATTCGTCCGAGGAATCCATTTTCATGACCGCATCGAACTCTGATCTTGCTGCTGCTTCGGCTGCATCCGAACCTGCGAAGGCTCCGTCGAATTTCATTCGCGACATCGTTCTGAAAGATATTGAGACCAACAAGTACAACGGACGCGTACAGACCCGCTTTCCTCCCGAGCCCAACGGCTATCTGCACATCGGCCATGCCAAATCCATCTGCCTGAACTTCGGCCTGGCCGCCGAGTTTAACGGCAAGACGAATCTTCGCTTCGACGACACCAATCCCGAGAAGGAAGAGCAGGAGTACGTCGATTCCATCATCAAGGACGTGCGCTGGCTGGGCTTCGATTGGGAAGACCGGCTATTTTATGCTTCGGATTATTTCGATCAGCTTCACGACTGGGCGGTACAACTGATCAAGGCCGGCAAAGCCTACGTCGACGATTCGACCGCCGATGAGGTCCGCGAGATGCGCGGCACGCTGAACGCGCCCGGCACCGAGAGCCCGTACCGGAATCGTACGGTTGAAGAGAATCTCGATCTCTTCGAGCGCATGCGGAAAGGCGAGTTTCCGGACGGATCAAGGACGCTACGCGCCAAGATCGACATGGCATCGCCCAACCTGAACATGCGCGATCCCATCATGTATCGCATTCTTCATGCTGAGCACCATCGCACAGGCAACAAGTGGTGCATTTACCCGATGTACGATTTCGCGCACGGGCAGTCTGACTCGCTGGAGCAGATCACACATTCCGTCTGTACGCTGGAATTTGAGGACCATCGCCCACTGTACAACTGGTTCATCCAGCAGCTAGGCATCTTCCCTTCGCAGCAGATCGAGTTCGACCGTCTTAACATCACCTACACCCTGCTGAGCAAGCGCAAGTTGCTGGCTCTGGTGCAGAACGGGCACGTCCGCGGATGGGATGATCCGCGCATGCCGACATTGTCGGGCATTCGACGCCGCGGATATACGCCCGAAGCTCTGCGCAATTTCTGTGCCGCGATTGGAGTCTCGAAAACCAACGGCGTAATCGAGCTCGCCATGCTGGAGCACTTTCTGCGTGAGGACCTGAACAAGCGCGCGCCGCGGGTCATGGCCGTGCTGCGGCCGCTTCGGGTCGTGATCGATAACTATCCCGAAGATCAGGTCGAGCAGATGGAAGCGGTGAACAATCCCGAAGATGTCAGTGCGGGCATGCGGAAGGTGCCGTTTTCGCGCGTGCTCTATATCGAGCAGGATGATTTTCGCGAGAATCCGCCTCGGCAGTTCTATCGTCTGTCTCCGGGACGCGAGGTGCGGCTGCGCTACGGATATCTCATCACCTGCACCGATGTGCTGAAGAACGAGAAGGGCGAGGTCGTGGAGGTGCATTGCACCTACGATCCTGCCACCCGGGGAGGAAACACTCCCGACGGCCGAAAAGTGAAGTCAACGATTCACTGGGTTTCGGCGGCACACGCGATCGATGCCGAGATTCGGCTTTACGACAATCTGTTCAGCAAGGAAGATCCGAACGCCACAACGGACGGCGAAGACTTCACGGCCAACCTGAACCCGAATTCGCTGGAAATCGTGACCGAGGCCAAACTGGAGCCTTCTCTCGCCGAAGCCAAGGCTGGGGACCGCTACCAGTTCGAGCGGCTAGGCTATTTCTGCGTTGATCCCGACACGACATCTGAGCGACTGGTCTTCAACCGCACTGTCCCTTTGCGGGATACCTGGGCGAAGGTGGAGAAGAAGGAAAAGGCCAAGAACTAGAGCGGCCGCAGGCTGATAGAAATCACGCGATTCATCTCGAATTCATTCACTCGACAATCACTTACCTGCCTCCAAATAAGGAAGGCCCGCCTGCGCGGGCCTCTTTCATTTGTAGGCTTGAAGTTGCTCAGTGAGGTGTATTGGTCGTCGCCGTCGCCGCTGCTGTTTCCTGCGAAGCTGTCAAACGCGCGTTACTGCGCTGAGCGATGATCTTGCGCGCATTATCGGCGAGTTGCTTGGCTTGCGGCAGCAGTTCCAGAGCCTTCGCTACTTCGGGATCGGTTTCGGTGTGGACCTTCATGCCTTCCTGCTGACCGAACTCGTTGATGAACAGTTCCGCCTTGATGTTGGACTTGATCCAATCCATGTTCTGCGCCAGATCGGCTTCGGTGAAGGGCACCTGATTCGCATCCAGGAACTTGCGGAACTCCTGCATGACCGCTTCATCGACCACGAACTGCTTTGTGACCTGATGGTTGATGACGTAGTGCTTGGCGAAGTTGAAGAACGTGTACTTTTCCAGCACCTGATCCTGGAATCGGTTGGTTTTGACCGAAGCAATTTTCACATCCGGAGTGATGCCGCCGCCGCCGTACACCGTCCGGCCGCTGTCGGTCATCTTAACTTCGCGCCCCGCAGTGCTGTTGATGTCCGCGCTGTCGCGATTGTAGTAATAGTCGTACAGCGAAACGCCGGTGTATTCCCGCTGAATCAGCCGGCCGCTCGGCGTGTAATATTTCGCGGTGGTCAGCGCCAAACCCGTGTTTTCCGAGAGCGGATAAACGGTCTGCACCAAGCCCTTACCAAAGGTAGTTTCACCTGCGATCAGTCCGCGATCGTGGTCCTGAATCGCTCCGGCGACAATTTCCGCCGCCGACGCAGTTCCACGGTTTACCAGGACGACCAGCGGATAGTCTTTGCCGCCGTTGCCGTGGCTGGCACGGTAGACCTTCTCAGCCGAGTTACGGCCATGATGCGAAACAATCACCTGTCCCTTCTTCAGGAACTTGTCCGCCACGCCCACGCCCTCGCTAAGCAGGCCGCCGGGATTCTGCCGCAGATCGAGAATCAAGCCCTTCAACTCGCCCTGTTGCTGGAACTCATCCAGCGCCTCGGCCACCTCATGATCCGTAGTCTCTTGGAAGCCGGAGATATGTATATAGCCGATGCCGGGACGGATCATAAACTTTACGTCAACGCTGTAGCGGGGAATCTCGTCGCGCACGACGGTAAAGTCGAGCGGCTTGTCCGAGCCCTCACGTAACATGGTGATTTTTACTGTCGTGCCCTTGGGTCCTTTCAGCAAGTCAGCTACGTCGGTGGTGCTCATGTTGTCCGTAGGCTTGCCGTCGATGGCGATGATCACGTCGCCCGGACGAATGCCAGCCCGGTATGCCGGAGCTCCGGCAAAGGGAGCGATCACTATGACTTTGTTGTTGCGAGGACCTACCTGCATCCCGACGCCGTAATACTTGCCGCGCTGCTCTTCGCGCAGAGCCGCGTAGGACTTAGGATCAAAAAAATTGGAGTGGGGGTCGAGCACCCGCAGCATTCCGGGGATGGCGCCGTTGTAGATCGCCTTGTCGGGATTTACCGGCTCGGCATAATTCTGCTGCACCACTTCGTAAACCTGCGTAAAGCTCTTCAGGCTATCGCGGATGTCTCCGTCGTTCGAGGAAGAGGTGGTGGTAAGCCGCTGGCCAAACAGCATGCCGACGCATCCACAGGTAAGAACGACGATTATGACGATGACGGCTGAGCGGCGTGAACTACTTGCCATTGAATGTCCTTTGGCTGGCCGGGAAAGCATTAGACTCGTTGCGCACCGACTGCTTGGATTGTCCAAAGTATAACATGCGGTCCCAAGGCTTTAAGCTCATGAAACCGCCGCTTTGTTGGATGCGAGCCGTGATGCGCTGGGTGCGAAATCCATTAAGCCGTGGCCTGCGTAACAGACGGTAAGGAATGAGCTTCGTGAGCACCATGCGGCTATTTTCTTCGTTCCGGGCTGACATAGGGCCAACACACTCCCGGGTTTCCTGGTGCTCAGCGGACGAAAGGGTCGCGGCGGCGGTCAACGGGCCAATTTTGCGGTTGCGTTGCTGCCCACGCTCGTGCGCATTATGATGACCATATGAATCTCGGCATGCCAGAGATGATCTTCATATTTTTGTTGGCGTTGGTCGTCTTCGGCCCCCGCAAACTTCCTGAATTGGGTCGCCAACTTGGCAAAGCCTTGGCTGAGTTCAAGCGGGCCAGCAATGAATTCAAGAACCAACTGGAAGTCGAGATGATGAACATCGAACTGGAGGAGAGGGTCAAGAAGCAGGAGGAATTGCCCCTCGCCAGTGGCGATTCCGGCCGTACCATCCTGCCGGCGGAGAAGCTCCCGGAAATGCCGGGTGCGCCGCCCGATGGCTCGGTTAGCCGCAGCCTATCCGAAATGAGCGGGGCCGTTCCCAAGCGGCTGGACCCCGAAACCCATGTTTCCTCTATGCTAGAGAGCGACCCAACCGGATCCTCCGTGAGTCCGAATGCCTAGTCCAGTACTGGAAAAAGCCACGCAGCGCACCTCGGAAGAGATGACGGGCATGAGCTTCCTCGAACACCTCGAGGAATTGCGTCGCCGTATCATCTACAGTTTTCTTTATGTGCTGGGCGGCTTCTGCGTGTGCTGGTGGTATCACGAGCAAATCTTCGCCATCATGCAGAAGCCCATCATGGAGGCGCTGGCGAATCATCAGTTGGAGCAGAAGCTCGTCTACCTCAACCCGACTGACCCATTCAATATGTATTTGAAGATCGCCTTTCTGGGCGGAATCTTCGTGGCCTCGCCGTTCGTGCTCTATCAGGTCTGGTTGTTCATCTCGCCCGGTCTCTATCGCCACGAGCGGCGGTATGTGCTGCCCTTCATGTTCAGCACCGTGGGATTGTTTCTGGCCGGGGGCTACTTCGGCTACAAAATGGTCTATCCCGCGGCCCTCGATTTCCTGATTGGCTGGAGCTCGCAGTTCAAGCCGATGATCACCATCGGCGAATACACCGACCTGTTTCTCACGATCATTGCCGGATTGGGCCTCATCTTCGAGATGCCGATCCTGGTTTTCTTCCTCTCGCTGATGGGCCTGCTTACTGCGGGATTTATGTGGCGCAACCTGCGCTATTCCATTCTGGTTATTTTCATTATCGCGGCTATTATCACGCCCACCACCGACATCATGAACATGTGCCTGTTTGCCGCTCCCATGATCGTGCTGTACGTGGTCAGTATCGCGATCGCATGGTTTGTCCACCCGACTCAGCGCCGCAAGCGCGCGGCCAAGGCGGAAAGATAGCCCTCGGAGTTCATCCTGGCGTAGGAGACTGTGGCACAACCGGAAATGAGAATGCGCAGTGGAGTAAGACCCCTGATCCCTGCCAAAACAGCCGCGCAGCGGTGGAATTGCAGTTAGCCCCGGTCGTAAGACCGGGGTAAAAGTGGGAAAAACGTCAGAGCCGCGTAGCGGCGACACCACTCGCGACACGGTCTCTTCCGGCCGAGGAGAGATCTGCTTTTTGAGCTTTTCAGCGGCCACGCTAGGTGCGCCGTCACAAGTCATTTCTTTCTTGTCATCCGACGGGCCTTCAGAAACTGGTTCGCGACCGCAAAGGAGAATCCGCGGTGGAGTAAGACCGTTGATCTCTGCACAAAACAGCCACGCAGCGGCGGAATTGCCGATAGCCCGGTCGTAAGACCGGGGTAAAAGTGGGAAAAGAGGTCGGAGCCGCGTAGCGGCGACACAGTCGCGACAGAGCCTCTAAAGCCCGCCACTACAAGTGCGCACGAATCCTGAGAAGGCGTCTCCCCTTGTCACATACGCCTGTGATCTGTGCACTAGCGGCCACCGCCCTATACCTCTACTTTGGAGGTGCGAGGGCAAGGGAGTTGTGTGTCTTCGCCCTTTTCCGCCCAGTGCGGAACCGGAATAGAGGTAGAGGCTCTTTGAAATTCAGCCATGGACGCCTTCCGGCGTGTTAACCCTGGCGCTAATAGAGATCGCGACCGGTCTGGAGAAAATCGTAGCTAAGTCCTTGGGGCTCAAGATTTTGACCTTTAACTCCAAGGGAATGAAGATTTTGCACGGATCGCCGCAAAATCTTGATCTCATTTGGTTTACAGGTAAAATCTTGAGCCGCAAGTATTTACAGGCGACAAAATCCGGCTAAGTCATTGATAAATGCCAGATTTTTCCCGATCCGAGGACGAGAGGGGGGAGGGGGGTACCGAGATTAACCGCAATGTGCTCGAGAGATCTGCTCGCCGCGGGATTCCCAACGAATGTACGACTTGGTAAACAGTCCACCTGAGTCGGTCCCCAAGTCGGCGGCCCAAGATCGGGTAGAGACGGACCTTCAACTCCGCGTCCCGCCGGCAAAAATAACTTTCGGATAAAGAGCACCTCTGCTGGAACACCACACCCGAGGCTACACCTTCGCAGCTTGTACCCTAGTCAACGGCCGACGGCGAGGTGGGGAATGACGACTGCAAGGACCCGCCACGAACGGCACGGGTGGTGGGCTTTGCCCACCTGTTTACAATCGCCTCACATGATCTCAGCAGTCCCTCTTTCGACGACTCAACTTCGCAGGCTGCGAACTGCCTTGCTGGCTTGGTACGACCTTCATCGACGCGATCTGCCATGGCGTGCGGACGCTGATCCCTACCGCGTCTGGGTGTCGGAGATCATGCTGCAGCAGACGCGGGTCGCAGCCGTGCTGGACCACTACGCCCGCTGGATGCAGAAGTTCCCCAGCGTGGAAAAGTTGGCAGCGGCGCGTGAGCAGTCGGTGCTCGCTGCGTGGAGCGGGCTCGGCTACTACCATCGTGCGAGACGCATGCACCAGGCGGCCAAGTTCATCGTGCGCGAACATCGGGGCCAATTTCCCCAGAGCGCGGAGGAGTTGAAGAAACTGCCGGGCATTGGCCGCTATACCGCCGCCGCCATCGCCAGCATCGCCTTCGGGGAGCCAGTCGCATTGGTCGACGGCAACGTTGAAAGAGTGCTGGGGCGTCTATTCGGGCGAAACGTCGGAAAAGAAGACGCGTGGCAGCAGGCACTAGATTTGCTCAGCCGCGATCGACCGGGAGACTTCAACCAGGCGATGATGGAGTTGGGTGCGACCATTTGTACGCCGCGCGCGCCGCAGTGCCTGGTATGTCCGCTGATTACTTGGTGCGCCACCCGTGGTGCCGGTGAAACGCAGCCGCAGAGTCCGCGGAAGCGAAAGCAGCTGTGCTACGCCTTGGTGCCGCAGAAGGACGCCGTGCTGCTGGTGCAACGGCCAGCCGACAGTTCATTGATGGCGGGGATGTGGGAGTTGCCAGCAATCCCACAAACTCAACGCAATGGAAACCTGCCGCTTGCCAGGTTGCGCCACTCCATCACGGACACTGACTACGATGTCTCGGTCATATTTGTATGCGACAATCAGCGGCCAAAGATCGACGGCAAATCGCGCTATTTCACACGCCGCCAATGGGAGAAGCTTGCTCTAACCGGGCTGGCTCGCAAGATCCTGGGCAAGCTGGCAGCTGAGTCGCCGAAGCCCACCATCGAATCTAATTGAGTAGTTAAGTTTCGGAGGTCGGCTTCATGGCTGCATTAAGCACGGGACTCAGCGCGCCCGAGTTTACCCTATCCACGTTGCAGGGTCAGGAAGTTTCGTTGTCCGATGCGCTGCTAAAGGGTCCCGTGGTTCTCGCCTTCTTCAAGGTAAGCTGCCCGGTTTGCCAGTATTCGTTTCCATTTCTGGAACGGGTTTATCAGGCGAACCAGGACGCCCGCATCACTTTCATGGGTATCTCGCAGGACGACGCGAAGAAGACCCGGAAATTTATGCAGGAATTCGGCGTGACCTTTCCCATTGCGCTCGATGACCCTTCACACTATCCAGTCTCAAACGCCTACGGACTCACCAACGTGCCCAGCGTGTTCTACATCGCGCCCGGCGGAGAAATTGAAGTGTCGAGCGTCGGCTGGTCGAAGCCCGATGTGGAATCGATACACGAGAAGCTGGCCGCGTACCGCAATCAGCAGCCCATGCCACTGTGGCGCAGCGGAGAAGATGTGCGCGATTTCCGCGGAGGTTGAAGCTCCAAGAACTGATCCGCAGTTTGCGGATCACATTTTACAACTGTTCAAAATTGCGAATTCCGGATATACAGCTGCGACAGCGGCGAATTAAGCCCCGGCGTGACGCCTCAAATTGGCGCCTGAGAATATTACCCAGCCGCGTAGCGGCTTTGAAGCGTCTGCAAAGCCCGGCCGACCCGGCCCTCCCGAAGCTCTCGCGTAAAATAAAACGTTTGCCACCGTTTGGAGGCCCCCCGCAATGCGTAAGGTCATTTTACTTTCGTTGCTTCTCGTGCTCGCCGCCGGCATTGTGACTGCCCGTGCAGCAAAAAGCTCGTCACCCGACGCGAAGAGCGCGATCGCCACACCCAAGGTTCCATCTCTTCCCGCCGGCGCCGAACAGGCGATGGCCGCGATCAATCCCGAGAATATTCGCGCCCATGTGAAGTTTCTGGCGAGCGATCTGTTGGAAGGCCGCGGCACCGGCCAGCGTGGCGGCGACATCGCCGCGGAATACATTGCCACGGAATTCTCGCTCTACGGGTTGAAGCCTGCGGGTGAGAACGGCAGCTACTTGCAGAAGGTGCCGATGGAGGGAATCACCACCGAGGACAGCTCGACGTTCTCGCTCGACCCCGCGAAAGGTCAGCCCATGCACCTTCGCCTTCGCGACGACTACGTCGCTACGGATGAAACCGGCAAGCCTTCAAACGACATTGACGCCGACATTGTATGGATGGGCTACGGTATCGACGCGCCTGAATACAAGTGGAACGACTACAACGGCGTCGATGTTAAGGGAAAGGTCCTGCTGATGATGGTCAATGAGCCGCCGTCGACCGATCCGAAGTTCTTTAGCGGCGAGGCGCTCACCTACTACGGCCGTTGGATGTACAAGTACGAAGAGGCAGCCCGCAAGGGAGCTGCGGGCGTCATTCTTATCCATAAGACCGACATGGCAAGCTACGGCTGGGACGTGGTGCGCAACTCCTGGTCAGGCGAACACTCCTATTTGCGCGACGATCCCGCGCCGAAGTTGAAGGTCGCATCCTGGATTCAGCTCGATGTGGCGCGCAGGCTGGCGCAGGACTGCGGCATGAATCTCGACCAGATGATGGCTGCGGCACAGAAGCCTGGCTTCAAAGCGCAAGTGCTGCCCGCCAGGCTAAATGCGCACATCGTCAGCAAGGTGCGTCCTTTTGACTCGAACAATGTGGTCGCGGAACTGCCAGGCACCGACGCTACGCTGAAAGGCGAGGGCGTGGTGTACAGCGCGCACTACGACCATCTCGGCATCGTGCCGGGAATGCCGGGCGATAACATCTACAACGGCGCGCGTGACAACGCGACCGGCGTTGGCATTCTGCTGGAGATTGCGCGAGCCTACGCCGGCGCCTCGCAGCGGCCAAAGCGGTCCATCTACTTCGCATCGGTCACAGCGGAGGAGCAGGGCCTGCGTGGCTCGGAGTATCTGGGCAAGCATCCACCGATTCCCGCAAAAGACATCTCGCTCGACTTGAACTACGACGACGTGCCGCCGCTCGGCGTACCGCAGGAAGTCACGGTGGCGGGCGCGGAGCGCACTACCTTCTACCCCACGGTTGAAAACACGGCGAAAGACTTCCATCTGGCCATCGTGCCCGACTCCAATCCCGGTGCCGGTCACTACTATCGCTCAGACCACTTCAGCTTCGCGCGCGTCGGCGTTCCTGCCTTCTCTATCAACGAAGGCGACAAGTATGAGGGACACGATCGCGAATGGGGACTTGAGCAATCGCGCGAGTTCGTCGCCAAGGACTACCACCATCCCAGTGACGAATATCACCCCGACATGGATTTCCGCGGCGATGCTGTGATGGCGCAATTCGGAATTGCACTAGGCTGGCAGGCTGCTGATCAAGCCAAAGAGGTTGGATGGCAGCCCGGCGACGAGTTCGCCAAGGCCCGGGCCGCAAGCGAGAAGAGCAGCAATTAGCGATCAGCAATTAGCAATTGGCCAAAGCTGGCGCACCGGCAGAGCGCTGAGTTCAGGGTGTGAGCGGCGCTGAGCTCTGGCTCAGCGGGTGACTTGAGGACCTGCGAGAGCGGACGGCGGTTCCGAAGTCGTGTTTAACCGATCGCTTCCTACTGGTACCGCTGCAGGCGGAAGGGAACCAGCACCACGGCTTCGATGTCGACGGGTTGGCCGTTCTTGGTTCCGGGGCGGAAGTGCCACAGGGAGAGCGCACGCATCGCCGTCCGGTCCAGGCGATCATCAAGGCTGTCGAGCACGCGGATGTTGCTGACACTGCCGTCAACGTGAATCACGGCATAGAGCGTAACCGTGCCCTCCACGCGATCGCGAACCACATCCGGCGGATAGGCGGGGTCGACCTTATTCGTCGCAATAGGTGCCGTCAAAGCAGCCTTGCCCGGATCCTGCTTCAACTCCGCATAACGGATAATCCAGCTTCCTGTGGCCGATGTCAGGTTCGGCATGTTGAGAATCACCGAATAATACGGACGGTTGCCGAAAACCTTCTGCTCCACCTCATGGTCGTTCACATCAGAGGTTGGCGGCGGAGGTTCGGCCGGAACCCGGTGATTGATATTCGGCAAGCTTGGCGCCATGGCAGCCGCGATGATTCGTTTACGCGCTTCCATCTCGGCATTGGTGGGATTGAGTGACTTGCCTGGTGTTCCGGCCACGGCGGACGTGGTTGCGCCCGGCGGAGGTGAGCCCACCACGATTCCCGGCGGTGCCCCATTGGCCTTTCCGGCGCCGCCCGGCTCATTGGTGCTGCCGGTGCTCACAATGTTGGGCGTTCCCGGCGCCTCCGCCTTCCCCGAGGGCGAAGCGTGAAACTCGCCGCTGCGATTGCCATTCGGCGGAGTGATAGGGGCGTGAACATCTGCTGGATTCAGCCCCAGAGCGATTAACTGTCCCTGTCCCTTGGAACTGCCCGGCAGGTTGGCGACGTTCGGCTGAGGTGGCACACCCTGCGCCGTCCCCTTCCCCGGCTGAGCTATGTCGGTCGTGCTGCTGGCATGCTGCGGCGTGACCGGCAACTTCGGCGCGGCAACCTGCGGACTCAACTGCGCCATATTGATCTCGCCCGCTTTTAGCTTCAACTGGTCGGGCGACAGCGGAGGCTCCACCACCGCGACCTGCGGCAAAGTCACAGACTGCAGCTTTGGCTTGAGCTTCGACAGGTCGGCCTCCGGTTGAACCACCGTAGGCTGCGGAAGGGTCGGCAATTGCACCTTGGCGTGCACTTTGGAAAGATCCGCTGTCGGCTGTACCACGGGGATATCGAACTGCGGCAGGGCAAGCTTGTCGACCGAGCGGGCTGAGGCCGCGATCGGCTGCGCGGGAATAGGCGTCCAGGCTACGATGTTCGGCAGCGGCACATCCTGTTGCAGCTTGACCTTGGGAGGCGTCACGATCGTCTGCCGCTGGTTGTCGGGCTCCGGTGGAACCGACAGGATCTCCTGCTTCGCCAGCTTGGGCGCGCCTTTGCGAGGTTTTGGCGCGCTCTGCTTGCCGGTATTGATCGGCGGCAGATAATCGCTGAGGGGATAATATTCAATTCTGGTGTTCTCAAACGGCGGGCGCAGCTTCGGAGCGCGATGGAAGAATGGCAAGGTGCAGATGAGATATACGGCGACCACCGCCACCAGGTGAAAAGCGCCGGACTCGGCGAAGCGCCGGGGGCCAATGCCGGTCCGAATGAAGGTGTCGGGACCGATCGGCACCGGCTCGGCTGTGAGGTCCAGGGGTGGCGGCGCTGGTCGAAAGAGATCGCTTAAATTGCGTAGGAATACGCGGTGCCACGGTTCCAGTTCATGGAGCAGAGCGAGTTCATCAGAGGCTGAATTAACCCTTTCAAGCCGTACTGCAGTACTGTCGGACATCATCCTCTGCCGTGGGAAACGTGTATCGGGATTATAGCGGATTCAGAATTGCCTGCGGTGACAGGTCGCGGCTAAGCAAAACCTGATGACCTTCCGCATCCCTCCGTGCAATAGTGAAGGAGCAGGAGCATTCATGATCCCCAGACGGCTCGTCGTAGCCACCATTGTTTTCTTCGCCGTGGTTTGCTGTGGCGCACAGCAGAAGTCAGCGCCGCCGCCCTCGTCCGGTGCGGCGGTCCAGGCCGCCAATGACCCGTCAGGCATGTACACATTTCTCAAAGACGGTGAATTTGTGCAGCTCAATATGGAAGACGGCAAGCTTACCGGCTACATCTCTCGCTTCGGCGACTCGGAGAGCGATAAGGGCCAGTTCATCGATCAGTTCTTCGACAAGACGGCGCTCGACGGCGATCACCTGACGTTCACCACCAAGGTGATACATGGCGTCTGGTACGAATTCAAAGGAACCGTTATCACCATTCCCACCAAGCAGCCCGGCCAGGAGGGCTACCGTGTTCTGAGAGGAACTCTCACTATGCACCCCAGCGATGCCTCAGGCACCGACAAGCCCAGCCAGCGGCAGGTGGAATTCAAGTCGTTTCCCGCGGATATGGGAAGGCCGTAGAACCACAAGATTGCTCGGGTACCCAGTCGGCTACTGATCGTTATCCACGTTGTAAAAGCGCAAATTGAGATTGTTATCTAAGGGCGGATTCTCGCGCCATGCGGGCGATGAAATCTTCCCTTGCAGGCATCGCTATGTGTAATGCTCTGCCCTGTGCAAACCCCCGGCGACTTCGGCTAATCTATAAACGAGGGGAGCGCTCTATTGGCGAATCAGGATGGTCTTTGGTACAAGCACGCGATTATCTATCAAGTGCATGTCCGCACCTTCTACGACAGTAATGGTGATGGCATCGGCGACTTCGCCGGACTGGCCCAAAAGCTGGACTACCTGCAGCAACTCGGTATCACCGCCATCTGGCTGATGCCGTTCTTCCCTTCGCCTCTGCGTGATGACGGCTACGACATCGCCGATTACTATTCGGTGCACCCGAGTTACGGCACGCTGGATGACTTCAAGTTCTTCCTAAACGCGGCGCACCAGCGCGGCATACGGGTCATCGTCGAGTCGGTGTTGAATCACACCTCCGACCAGCACCCCTGGTTCAAGGAGTCACGCAGCTCGCGCGACAATCCGAAGCGGGACTGGTACGTGTGGAGCGAGACCGACGCGCCCTACCGCGGAACCCGCATCATCTTTCTCGATACGGAGATGTCGAACTGGGCGTGGGACCCGGTGTCCAGGGCGTATTACTGGCATCGTTTCTTCAGCCATCAGCCCGATCTCAACTACGACAATCCCGAAGTCCGCGAAGAGATGTGGCGGGTGATGAAGTTCTGGCTGGATATCGGCGTTGACGGATTCCGGCTGGACGCGGTGCCGTACCTGGTGGAGCGCGAAGGGACCAACTGCGAAAACCTGCCGGAGACGCACACCGTGCTCAAGGAGTTGCGCGCACGCCTGGACGCCGAATATCCGGAAAAAATGCTGCTGGCGGAAGCTAATCAGTGGCCGGCAGACTTGCGGCAGTACTTCGGCAATGAAGACGAATTCCACATGGCCTTCCATTTTCCCTTGATGCCTCGCATGTTCATGGGGCTGAGGCTGGAAGATCGGAAGCCGATCGTGGAGATCCTGCAGCAGACACCGCCAATTCCTCCCACTTGCCAGTGGTGCATTTTCTTGCGGAACCACGATGAGTTGACGCTGGAGATGGTAACCGATGTCGAACGCGACTACATGTATGACAGCTACGCGCGCGACAAGACCATGCGGCTAAACCTGGGAATCCGCCGTCGCCTGGCGCCGCTGCTGGACAATGACCGCAAGCGCATCGAGTTAATGAACAGCATGCTCATGTCGCTCCCCGGTACCCCCATCATTTACTATGGGGACGAGATTGGGATGGGAGACAATGTCTTCCTGGGCGACCGCAACGGCGTCCGTACCCCTATGCAGTGGAACGGTGGATGGAATGGGGGATTCTCGGCCGCCGACCCGGAGAGCCTCTATTCACCGCTCATCCTGAACCCGGTATTCGGCTACCAGGCCATCAATGTGCAGTCTCAGCAACGATCCGACCACTCCTTACTCTCGTGGATGCGGCGTCTGATCGCGGTTCGCAAATCTACACCGGCATTCGGGGCCGGATCCATTGAGTTTCTCCAGCCGGCGAATCACCGCGCACTGGCCTACGTACGACAGCTGGAGAACGACAGGGTTCTGGTAGTCAACAATCTTTCAAATACCGCACAGGCGGTGGAGCTCGACTTGCGGTCCTATAAAGGATGCGTGCTGATCGAGATGTTCGGCAGGAATGTTTTTCCCCGCATCAGCGATCTGCCTTACCTGCTTACGATGGGACCGCATCAGTTCTATTGGTTCCGCTTACGCAGAATCTAAGCCGCCGGCGGTAATCCCACGGAGGAGTATTGGGCGATGAGAGCGTACTGTCGGATGATTTCCTCCGGCAGTTGATCAATGTCGGTGAGGTTGACCTGCTGGTCGCAGTTCCCACCTACAACGACGGGAAGACGATCGGCAGCGTGGTCCAGGCAATACGGCTGGGACTGCTGAAGTCCTTCCCACGAGAGCGTGTGGTCCTGGTCAATACCGACGGAGGCTCTCGGGATGGCAGCGCCGAACTGGCGCTGCAGGCATCCGGAAGCCTGCCTGCCGATGCCGCGCTGCAATCGCTTCGCACCTTCCACACCGTTACCACCGTTTGCGGCAACGGCACGGGAACTCCTGCACCATTGCGAGCGCTTCTGGCGGCCGCTGATCTTCTGCAGGCCAAAGCCTGCGCGGTAGTTTCACCATCGGAAAACGTCAACCCGCAATGGATTGAACGCTTGCTGGCTCCCGTCTATCGCCGAGACTACGACCTGGTCACGCCGCTGTATCGCCGGCGCAAGTTTGACGGGTTGCTGGTCAGCCTTTTGCTTTATCCCATGCTGCGCGCGATGTGGGGCAAGAGGATCCGCGAACCTTACAGCAACGACTTCGGATTTTCCGGGAGGCTGGGTAGTGGCATCTTTCCCAGGGATGAAGTCTGGCAGGCGGATACGGAAAGCGCCGGGGAAGGGCTGCTTCTGAGCATGTCAGCGGTCAGATACGGATACCGCACCTGCGAGGCCTTCCTGGGACCGAAGACACCGGGAGGGCAGGCGCCAGACCTGGTCGCTGCCTTGCGTCAAACCGTCGGCACCATGTTCAGCTTCCTCGACGCCGATCCCAGAGGTTGGCAGGCCAGCGCGGAGGCGGAGCCCGTGCCATCGGAAGGCGGGGAGCCGGAGATCAGCTCTGACCCGATGCCCATCAACCCCAGCCGCATGCACGCGATGTTCCGCTCCGGCGTCGCCGATCTGCAATCAGTGCTGGAATCGATTCTGCAGCAGACAACGCTTGCCGATCTCAACCAATGCGCCGCACTGGGGGAGGATGTATTCCGCTTCCCCGATGAGCTTTGGGCCAGGACGGTGTACGAGTTTGCCGCCTCATATCACAAGGCCGCGATCAGCCGGGACCACATTATTCAGGCTCTGGCCCCGTTGTATCGCGGCAAAGCTTACGAATTCCTGATCACCAACCGCGAGGCTGCTACGCAGGAGATAGAGGCGCGCGTGGAAGCGCTCTGCGTCGTTTTCGAGCGGTTGAAACCGTATCTTTTGCAACTCTGGAACGGGAACGAGGGAGGCACACAATGAGGGAAATGATCCTTCGCGAATTGAGCCAGACATGGGACGGGCTGGCGAGAGGCTTCGCCCACTTCGTGCCGCGCCTGATCGTAATGCTGATTATCATTGCCGCGGGATTCATCATCGCGTATCTGCTGAGGATGATCGTGCGGGGCGTGTTGCGCATTGCCCGGTTTGAACGGCTCTCGGAAAATGCCGGAACCGCGCGCTTGCTGAACCAGGCGGCGTTACCCTCGTTCAGCGAACTACTGAGCGGGTTCGTATTTTGGATTGCCTGGATCGGCTTTATTCTGCTGGGCATCAGCGCCTTGGGAATTCTGGGGCTGCAAGAGCACATCTCCCAGCTCTTCCTGTATTTACCTCGCCTGCTGGTGGCGATGTTGATTATCTTCTTCGGCCTGGTGGTGGCGAGCTTCTTTGCGCGTGCGGCGCTGCTGGCGGCTGTCAACGCGGGCGCTCCTTCGCCCCGCCTGATCAGCGGCTCAGTGAGATTTGTGATCGTTGCCCTGGCCGTGTCCATGGCTTTCGAACAGATTGGGCTGGCGGAGCAAACGATTCTTGCGGCTTTCTCCATCTTTTTTGGAGCATGCATGTTCGCATTGGCGATCGCATTTGGACTCGGTGGTCAGGACCTGGCACGACGCGTGCTCGAGAAGCGATTCGTCTCGCCCTCCCAGGAGGACAGAGAGCGGGAGCCCTCGCCACTGTAAACCGAATCTGTACTTAGCGCCGGTCGCGATTGACCTATTGGCGCCAATGGTTAACACGCCCGAAGGCGTCCATGGCTGAAATTCAAAGAGCCTCTACCTCTATTCAGGTTCCGCACTGGGCGAAAAAGGGCGAAGACACACAACTCCCTTGCCCTCGCACCTCCAAAGTAGAGGCATAGGACGACGGCCGCTAGTGCACAGATCAACAGGCGTATGTGATAAGGGGAAACGCCCTCTCAGGATTTGTGCCAGTGGCAGAGGCGGCCTTTTACGAGACTGTGTCGCGAGTGGTGTCGCCGCTACACGGCTCTGACATTCTTCCCACTTTTACCCCGGTCTTACGACCGGGGCTAACACCAATTCCGCCGCTGCGCGGCTGTTTTGTGCAGGGATTAACGGTCTTATTCCACCGCGGATTCTCATTTGCGGTTGTGACACAGTCTCTGCGAGGCCTCGTCGGAATGACGAATAAGAACTGCTAGCTGTTGGGCCGCCAGCCATACCTTTATCGTTGTCATTTCGACCGGAGGGCGTAAGCCCGGAGTGGAGAAACCCGCTCTTGCCCAGCATTGCTGCCCATGTCAGGACAGCAGGTTCCTCCGCGCGGCCTGAAGGCCTTGGTCGGAATGACGGACATAGAAATGACGGACACAGAGATGTTAGCGGTTGGGCCACCAGCCATGACAGCAGGTTCCTCTACGCGGCTCTGAAGGCCTCGTCGGGATGACGAGAAACAGACGACTGGCGACGGCGTACCTGAAGGTGCGCCTCTTCAAAACCTTGCCTGCATTTCTTCCCGCCTGTGCCGGTTCCATCCGCGCCGTTGGATTGAGCCCTTCACCTTGACAGCAAAGCCACTCCACCGGCCACAAACAGGGCCGCAGCCCAACGCCGTCGATCGACCCGCTCTTTGAGGAAGAGCTTGGCTGCGAAGGTATCAACAACAAAACTCAGGGACGCGGCGGCCGGCCCGACGACGCTGACGTCTCCCCACGACAGTGCAATGATCAGGCTGAAGAAGCCGAGCGTCATAAACAAAAGCGCAAGCAGGAAGCGTTGGTTGGTCAAAACCCTTCGAAGCACTTCCCGCAATCCATGAGACCTCCGCAGATGACTCACATCTCCGATTTGCTTCATCGCGCTCGATTGCAGTACGTCGCCTGCGGTCGAAGTAATCACCACGGCGGCGATGCCGCCCCACATTGCCGGCGATGTCATGCTTCATCCTCGAGGTTGTGCGCCAGCGGAAGCCCGACACCATGAGAGCGATGCGCCCCGGGCGTCTTCTCCGGTCCGCTGGCCACGAAGCCGACACCCGCTGTGATCAGGGCAATTCCGACCCAGCGCCAAAGCGTGACATCTTCGTGCAGGAAATACTTACCGAGCAGAGCCATCAATACATAGCTCAGAGCGGTGGCGGGAAGAACGTAGGTGAGATCAGCCCACGACAGGGCGGAGAGATAGCAGGCGAAGAAGAGCATCAGCAGTCCGATGCCGCCGATGATCCAGGGACTGAGAAGGGCAGTGAGTAGATGGGAGAAATTGCCCATCGTTACTGCCCCAAAATCCTTCATTCCGCGGGCCAGACTGGCATCGCCGCTTGAAGCGAAGATGACGACGGCCAGCAGCACAAGGTATTTGCGAAAGGTCAAAGGCTTGATCCGTGGTGAAAGGGCACGGCTTTAGAGGCTGCTGAAAAACTCTTTGGAAGGCCAGATGTTGAAGGGGCGCACCTTTATTCAGGTGCGCCCTCACAAGGTCCTTGTTTGTGGTCATCCCGACGAGGCCTTCAGGCCGAGGAGGGATCTACTTTTGAGTTTTTCAGCAGCCTCTAAAGCCGGCTTGGTATTCGAAATGTTTCGGCACGGCTATCGCCGTGCCCTTTCAAAATCTACGCGTTCACCACTTCAGCCGTTTCCGTCTTCTGTCCGTCGGTGGGCGTGCCCGTCGTGGGAGGAGGAGCGACCGGTTTGGGCTGGTTGCGCGCTTCCTTAACGGCGCGGTTACGGGCCGCACGCAGCTTCATGAAGGCAGTGGCTTCCTTGTACAGACGCTTGCGTTCTTCGTTGTTGAAGACCGCTTTGCGTACGATGCGGAAGATCGCCTTCGGCCGGAAGTAGTACTCATCATAGAAACGATGCACCATCTCCATGACGTAATCGCGAGGCAGGCCCGGATACTCGATCATGGCGACCTGGTGTCCACCCTCGTCGACCATCTTGGCGCCTTCGTTCAGGATGAAGCCATTGGCCTTCGCGTAGTCGTAGAGTTCAGTTCCGGGATAAGCGTGAGCCACAGAAACCTGGATGGTCTCGACGTCCAGTTCCTTGGCGAAGTCGATGGTGCGGCGAATCGTTTCCTTGGTCTCGCCGGGCAAGCCGAGGATGAAGTCGCCATGGACGAGCAATCCCAGTTTCTTGCAATCCTTGGTGAACTGGCGGGCCCGCTCAACCGTTGCGCCCTTCTTGATGTTCTTGAGAATTTGCGGATCGCCTGATTCATAGCCCACGATCAGGAGGCGACAGCCGGCTTCCTTCATGGCCTTCAGCGTCTCGTAGTCGGTGGTGACACGCGAGGTGCAGGACCAAGTCATCTTCAGCGGCTTCAGCTTTTCGCAAAGCTCGATGGTGCGTGCCTTCTGGATGTTGAAGGTGTCGTCGTCGAAGAAGAACTCCTTCACCCACGGCCAATACTGCATGGCCTTCTTCATTTCCGCGGCGACCGCATCGGACGAACGCTTGCGCCACGGATGTCCACTCAACGTCTGCGGCCACAGGCAGAAGGTACACTGAGCCGGACAGCCACGGGTGGTGTAAAGCGACACGAATGGATAGAGCAGAAACGGCACGTTGTAACGGCGTGGATCGATGTCACGCTTGTAGACGTCCACAACGTCGGGCATCTCGTCCAGATTGGCGACGGCAGGACGATCGGGATTGTGCACGATCTTGCCGTCCGGTCCGCGATACGACACGCCAAGAATTTCATTCAGCGGCTTGCCGTTTGCGTATTCAACAGTCGCGTAATCAAACTCGCGACGCACCACGAAGTCGATTGCCTGCCCTTCGCTGAGAGACCGCTCGGGAAGGGTAGTCACATGCGGGCCGACAAAGCAGATCTTCAGCTTGGGATTGGCGGCCTTCATAGCCGCTGCCAGCCCGATGTCGCCGGGGAAGCCGGGCGTGCTGGTAAACAGCACCAGAAAATCGAAGTCCTTGCCGATCTGGATGGTCTCTTCCGCGCTCACGTGATGGGGCGGAGCGTCGAGCATACGGGAGCCTTCCAGCATTCCGGCCGGATAAGCCAGCCAGACCGGGTACCAATAGGACTCGATCTCGCGGGTGGCTGGCCAGCGCGAACTGGCGCCGCCATCGTAGTTCTCAAACGAGGGTGGATTCAGGAAAAGTGTTTTTAACGGCATACTGGTAGCTTCCATCCTAACATTTGTTCGGCGGTCGCCGAAACCCTTGCTATCACTAAAGTTAGATGCTTTTCGAGGTTCGCAGCCAACGGTCGATTAACGAGGTGGAATGGCCCAATTTTCCAGTTCACCGGTAAGCCTCAAGAGTTGCAACTCGGCCCGGCTGAGCTCAAATTCCGAGTCCAGGTACCCGGCGTATTTGTCGTCGACATCGAGCTGAGCGTCCTGCAGATCACGCAGGTTGGCATTACCCGTGTCCACCCGCCCCTGGATCCCCTCGAGGTCGCCGGTCGCGACCTGCCATTCCAGCTTGGCCACGTCTCTGGCGGCCGCCAGCTGACGCAGAGAGCGCTGGAGTTTCAGGGCATCTTCGCTGACCTGGTTCTTCGTCAACTCGGCCTGCTTGCGGGCAATGATGGCGTCCGCGTCGGCCTGCTGAGCGTGTGCCTTCTGCACTGAGTTAAAGAACGGAAATTTGATATTCAGGCCGCCGGCAAAGTTATTGGCCACGTAGTGCGCGTAATAAAGATCGTAGTTATTAAAGCGGGCCAAGTACGCGTACTGGGTAGCTAGATCCGCCGTGGGCCACAGTTCCCGGTGCTCGCCCTTTGCCCGGACCTCCTGCGCTTTTGCCTTTTCCTCTGCCTGCTTGACCGTGAGGCTGTTGGCCACGGCCAGGGCCGCCAGATCGTCGTCCTGCGAAATCAGCGGCAACTCCGGCATGGAAGCGGAGGCCACCTGTATTTCATCTGCAGGGAGTCCGGTCAGCCGGGAGAGGTGCTCGCGCAAGACATCCGACTGCCCCTGCGCTTCGGCAATGCGTAGCCGAATGCGCGCCACCACCAACTGGCTCTTGGTCAGGTTGAGCTTACTGTCCACACCTTGTTGCAACCGCTGATTGGTTATGGACTCGGCCTTCTCGGCTGCACTTTGCGCCTCGGTCAATGTCTTGATTTTACTGGAAAGCTGTTCCAGTTCGGCATAGGCGAGTGCCGCATCAAGGATTACGGCGTTGCGCTTGTCCTGCACATCAAGCGAGGTTGCCTGCCAGTCAATCTTTGCCGCTTTCAGAAATTGCCGGAGTGACGGATTCAGAAGAGACTGTACGGAAGTGAAATTGACCGCTGACGGGGCCGAGCCTTCCAGCGTGAGGGGAAAGCCATACGAATAGCCCAGCCCCGAGCCAACCGTCAATCGGGGAATGTAGTAGTTGCGGGTCTCTTCGTAGGCCTTACGCGCGCGGAACTGATTGGCAGCGGCTATTCCCATCACGCCGCTATGCTCCAGCGACAGCTCCATCGCCTTGCGAAAGGAAAGCGGTTCGACGGGTTCTGGCCCCGCCGCAGCGGCAAAAGCCATTGCGGTCATGAGAACGTTCGCGAGCGCCAGGCATTTCGCCGTTGAAACGACTCCGGGCGACTTCATCCCACGAAGTAAGAAATCCATCGAATGCTTTCCGCTACTGCATCTGGTTGAGAGCCGTCCGTGCCGGCGCGAAGCCCGAAGCCAGCGACAGGGAAGCCTGATACTCCGCCGCGGCCGCGGCGCGGTTACCCATGCCCTCGTAGACACGGCCCAGCAGGTAATGTGCCCGAAACGCCGGTGCATCTTCCACCAGCTGTCCCGAAGCCAGATAGTCCTTCAGATATTGTACGGCGGCAGGAAAGTCACGGCCCCCTTCATACAAGACGCTAGCTCCGTCGAAGTAAGTTTCAGGGGGCTTGTTCTGTTGCGCAATGGCAATCTGCACCGTTTTCTGCATCTGGTCCAATTGGCCACGCTTGCACTGGAGCGAAGCCACCTGCAACCAGTAGTCTGCCGGATTCTTGGTTACCTGCACGCCGGCCATATATTCGCGTTCGGCCTCGTCCCAGCGTTTCTCCTTCTCGGCGATCTTGCCCAGGATCCAGTGCGACATCGCCGGATCGTATTTTTGCATCAGCGCGGCCTGCTCGCGAGCCTTATCGAGGCCGCCGCCCATAATGGCGGGTGCTTCCACATAATATTCCGAGAGGTCGGCGCGGCCCTGCACGTTGGCTGGATCGAGACGGACCGCGAGCTCAAATTCGTTCTTCGCTTTCCGCGCGATGCCGGCAGCCTTCAAGGGATTCGAGTCCGCTGCCTTCTGGCCGTACTCTCTGGCAAGCCACAGATGGTAGCTGGCCGCGTCAGGCCGCAGACTCACGGCGCGCTCGCCCGCTCGGACCGCCGAGTCCCAATCTTCAATAGCGTAGTAAGCCCGCGACAGCAGGTGCAGCGATTCGGCATCATCCCGCGTCACCAGCAAACGGATTGCGTCATTCATCTGGCCGCGCGAGAGCAGATCCACCGCAGCCGGATCGGCGGCACTAACGCTGGTTACCAGCAGCAACAGGCCTAGCGTCGCGATAGTCTTGGACCTCAGGAACTTCATTGGTTAACGATCTTGACCGGCATCCCGTCGCGCAGCGACTGCATGTTAACGGCCCCCAGCGCGAGCACGGCATTGTCTTTAAGGCCGCTGGTGACCTCGACACGGGTCAGGTCCGCGACCGACGTCTTTACGTCACGCCGCTTCAATTCCCCGTTCACCACCTGGTAGACATACAAACCGCTGGCGTCCTGGTGAATGGCTTCGCGGGGAACCGTGAGCACGTTCTCGTGCCGGGCGGTGATGATCGATACGCTGACATTGGTGTTGGGCAGCAACTTCAGATCGTCATTCTCGATGACGCACGTCATCTCGCCTACCATGCGGGTTCCACGCTGGACCACATTCGTCGGCAACGAATCGACCATCCCCTTCCATACCCGGCCGGGGAAGGCGTCCCAAGTCACTTCGACTGCTTGCCCTTTCTGCAGTTTGCCGATTTCGGGCTCGTCAACGAAGGTGCGCACCCGCACTTTGTGCAGGTCGCCTACCTGAACCAGGAGATCGCCGGTGTTGACGAAGTTCCCTCGATGCACTGGCAACGAGTAAACCATTCCTTCGATGGGCGTTACGATGTTGGAATTCCTTAGCAACTCCCGAGCCGCCGCCAGTGATGCCTGAGCCTCTGTCGCTTGCGCGTGAACGTGTTCCACTTCCTGCGGTGAGTAGCGGTCCTTCAGCTTCTGCTGCAAAGTTTGAACATTCGACTCGGCCACGCGGAACTGGTTGGTTGCGGCTTCCACCTCAGCCTGGGAAGCGGCGCCGCTCTGCACCAGGCGTTGCATGGATTGCAGATTACGTTGCGCAGCATCGCGGTCGGCCTTTGCTTTCACCAACGCGTTGCGGGTCTCCATCAGTTCTTCCTGGGTGCCTCCGTCGGAAACCGTGGAGATGTCCGCCTCAGCACCACGTAGTTGCGCTTCCGCTCGCGCTGCCTGTGCCCGGGCAGGAGCATCGTCCAGCAGCAGCAGCATCTGGCCGGGCTTAACCCAGTCGCCCTGGTGCACCAAGATTTTCTTCACCGTGGTCGCGTCCGGTGCGTGTGCCTCGAAGTTGTTTATCGGTTCGATCTGACCATTGGTAGAAATGCCGGCCGTGATGGTTTCCCGGGTGGTGATACCGGTCCGGATAGCGACCTGCGAGCGCCGAAAGGAAACGGAGGCGCCAAGCACAATCATCGCCAGGACCAGGCCGAGGACAATAATCCATGTCCTCCGGCTTCTTACATGCGTTTTGCCGGTTTCCGTTTGAGCCGCCATCGAAAATCCAAACCTTCAAGTATAGCGTAGGACACTACTCGACCCGCTGAGTCCTACCGGTGCACCTGAGAGCCTGATCCTGAGTGGATTTCCAGTATTGGATGTTTCCGAGTCAGCAAGGACGCGTTCAACCGGAGGCTGGTCGGCCACTTTTGAGGCTGCTAGACATCTCCGAACATCCCAAGAACGAAAATCGGACGACAGGCGCATCTGCGGCAACGACGGCGCCACCCTTACAATGGTTTTATGGCAAAGAGTCAACGCTACACTCCCCAGCACGCCGAGTCTGGCCTGGACGCTGAGTTCCCCGAGATCGAAACCTGGCCGAACCAGTTTCCCAACTACGAGATTGTCATCGACATTCCGGAATTTACCTCGGTCTGTCCCAAGACTGGACTGCCCGATTTCGGCACTCTCTGGATTCGCTATATGCCCGACGAGGTTTGCCTTGAACTGAAGTCCTTGAAGGAATATCTGACCGCGTATCGCAATCTCGGAATCTTTCAGGAGAATGTCGTCAATCGTGTGCTGGAAGACGTGGTTCGAGCCAGCAACCCGAAGTGGGCCGAAGTGAAGGGCGAATTCCGCCCGCGCGGTGGAATTGGCACCGTCGTAATCGCGCATTATCCCAGGCCAAAGAGATAGACCGGATGATTCATGTCGGCTCGGTCGACCCAGCTCGCACGATTCGAACCTTTCGCTCCGTGGCGACGACGAAACACCCGCTCCACGCTTCAACCTGTTCCGTCTCGAACAAGCTTCTGACCCGTTGAATCAGGCTTTGTCTGTCGGGCGCGTGCAGCCGAACTAATAGAATGCCCTTGTGTTTACCTGGCTCGAAGGTCCGGATATCGGAAAAGTCCAAGTCTTGGGTGACGAGAAATCTCAACTCGCGTTGAGCAGCGTTCCACACGTCAGTATCGGGTCTGCCTGTCAACTGCTCGTCCAGTGTGGTATCGACGTCATGCCCTAACGTGCGCAGATGGCTGGCCATGCTCACCGGAAGGTTCTCATCGAGCTTGATCTTCATCGAAAGGAAGGAATTGCGGGAATCGGGATATCCTCCTGGGCGGAAGCAGCCGCAAACGCAATCGCAGCCCGGATATCCTCAATCTTCAAGCTGGGGAACTCAGCGGTGAGCTCTTCGGGCGAATCCCCTGCTGCCAAGCTGGCGAGTACGGTTCGCAGCGTGACGCGGGTTCCTCGGAACACCGGTTCTCCGCCACAGACACCTGGATCGCGCAAAATCCTCTCGTTGTAGTCGGTTCCGTTATCGCGCACGGCCGCTCCTGCGACGATCATACACCGGGGGCGCCCAGAGTCGAGGCCGTTCTCCTAGTCCGTACCTGCCCGCCTCGTCCCAAAATATTTCCGTACGCCGATGGTGTTGTAACGGCCCCACGGACCATTCGGCCCGAGCCATGCCGGTCCTAGTGCTTGGCTCCGGGCGCCGAATGTCTGCATCAGAGGATGTCCGGTGTAGCGGAATTCGAAGCGCTTGGGTAAGTCAACCCCCACACCCCAGGCGTATTCCATCCCGATTCCCGACCACGACCAGGTATACAGATATTGCGGAACGTTCTTGCCAAAGGTGAAGTTGGGATCGAAGAAGAACATGAGCCGTCGCAGTTGAGTACGTCCAAACGGCCGCATTTCGGCTACGCCGGAGATCATATATCGGGCAAAGGCACTGCACTGCGAGTTGGCTCCGCCGTACTGACCGGCATTCGCCGCGCACAGGTTGGGATCGATCTCGTTATGGGGAGGCGCCAGGTCGAACTGTGCCCATCCCCAGTACCAGTCCTTGGGAAAGAACATGCGTTCCTGGCTGGCAGGCTTCGCGGGAGGGGGCGGCGTCGTTTCGGAAGCCTGCGTGGAGCTGGTGGCGGCAGCGCCCTCCGTCGCAGGCGGCGTGTTTTGCGACCAGAGCAGGGCCGGAACTATAAGACAAACGGTCAGCAGAAAACCTTTCATGCACTCTCCAGATCAGGTGGCCGATTTAACTGCGCAAGAAGGTGCCACAGCTTTCGTCGCCACCGATGGGGTTTCGCGATGGCATAGCACGGCGCATAAGGGGTACTGCGCTGCTTTGTGGGCTGGCTCTTCTCCACGAGAGATTATCCTGCCCTGTCGAACATGGGAAGTGCTTTTCCTGAGACGGGACGTGGGGGAAGACGGTATCGTTTATGCCTCCGCCATGGTCGTCCGGGGAGAATCTTGATCTGGCGGAGCCCAGTTTCCATCAATTGCAGGAAGCGCTTGCGGACAACGACAATGCCAGCGTGCATCGCGTTGCCAGGGCATCGCCAGCAGCGCTTGGGCGGCTCCGCGTTCGCTTGCTTGTGACGGCGCGTATGGCTAGAATGAGTTGAGTCCAGCCTCGGTATAGGCGCGTAGCTCAGTTGGTTAGAGCGCTACCTTGACA
>CAWCBG010000003.1:0-81979 GCA_963793845.1 uncultured Acidobacteriaceae bacterium | reverse complement strand
CAATCAAAGGACTTGCCGTTGAATGTAACTAACACCGGACGTTCTGCTAGTCGTTCCGCAAGTGCAGCGAGCAGCGAGCGTTCCTCGCTGCACTCGCGCATGAACAGTTGCTCGACTTCGAGACCTCCGCCTTCCCACCACGCAAGGCCGACAAGGAATGGATACGTCCCGCCTGGTTCTCGTTCTCCTTGGTTCTGTCCTGCGTCTTTTCGTCCGCTTTCATCTTCTCCCCCGTGCCGAACTCACTGATCCAGGCTTCGGCTTGCAGTTGGCGGTGGTCTTGTCTTTGAGCCTGGGGTTGTATTTGATTCTCAAATCCCGCCATCATCAACCAGTGTTGAGGCCATTGGGTTGGGTCTGGCCGCGCCCAGCTCATATTCTTGTCGCTGTGATCGCAGGAATCGTGAGGGGGTCAGGGGTTGCCCTCTATCTCCGCTTTCGCAATCAAAGCACGCCGCAGATAGGGCTTATGGAATTGCTGCTAGCCCTTTTGCTGGGTCCAATTCTGGAGGAATCACTTTTCCGGGGATGTTTACTTCCAGTTCTGGCTCAGACAACCGGCAGCGGAATAGCGGTGATCGTCACTTCGATCCTGTTTGCGCTTTTTCACCAGCCGGCCAACGGCGCGCATTGGGTGTCGTTTACCGCCACAGGTTTAGCCTATGGCTGGATCCGCGTGTCATCCCGCTCGACCGCTGCTGCAGCGGTCATGCATGCAACCTATAACTTGACGGTTTTTCTTTCCGCCATGTGTTGACCTCTGGCCGTGTTCAGGACAGTTATCGACGGTGCGATTACGCGCCCACTAACGGAAAAGGCGCGGTCAGCAGCTTGGTACGGCTCGTTTTCGCGATGTTCATCGTTGTCTACTGTATTTTTCATTCCGCGCCCTAGGGTACATCAGGTCCACGAAAAAGCCATAAAGCAATAAAAAATGCATTTGTAATATACCTTATCGGTGCTGTTGCGAACACCATAGTCAATGCTCAAGCGAAGCAAGTAAACAGTCGCGACGTTCTCTTAAAAAAAAGTGATATCAGACTGATCGCCGTTTGCGACGCGGTTGGTACACCGGGTTCTGAGGGAGAGAACTTCGCTCCCTGTCATCAGCGGCAGAGCCCGGATGTCCGAACCGCATCCCTCCAACACATTTAGCGAAGCTCTTTGACGCTCCATTGGCGGCCGCGCACTGTTCTTCCACACCAGTAGTCAGCAGCAGACGGAGACAAAGACGAGTTCCAGCCTGTTCGTGCCGACCTCAGTCTGGCCCAGGCGGCCGCGCTTGCAGAGCAAGGCAACGTGAATGCCTCGGCATCCGCTAGGCCGTGAGTCGGCTTGCGAGGCTGGAATCCAAAACGTAACGAAGTCTGAAAGCTTCTCTGAAGGCCTGGATGAGGTCGAAATGCTTTCTACCTACTAGACAGACGACACTGTAGATTGAAAGTCAGTAAGCAGATCGGCCCCGTTGTGTCCGACAGCAACCATGTCGCAATGGCGAACTCCGCCGTAACCGTCGATATAGATAGCCGGCTCCACATTGAAGACCATTCCCTCTTCCAGGATATCTTGCGAGGCGGGATGAATCCTGGGAAGCGCATTCGGCGAAATGGCTGAGAAGCCCACGCCGTGTCCGGTCGAGTGCTTGAATTCTTTGCCGAAGCCACGGCTTGCCATCACATTTCTCGCAGCACGATCCACTTCAGACGCGCGAGCACCCGGACGTACAACTTCCAAGGCCGCACTGCGCGCAGCAAACACTGCTGCGAAAAGTTCCTCCTGCCTTCCGCTAATCGGGCCGAGGACGTAGGTACGGGTAATATCAGTCCAGTACCCATCGGCGCTGGAGTTCGCGTGCAATAAAACCAAATCACCGGGAATAAGTTGTCGGTTCCGAGACCGAGCATAGGCAGCGGCAGCCTTTGCGGAGTTCGGCCCGGACATGCACCACGCAAACCCGTCGCCGCGTTCCACCCCGGCAGCAGCGGCAAATAGGCTGAGACCGGTACGAACGAGGGCCGCGGCTTCGAATTCGGACATGCCAGCGCGGAAGCCGTTGCTACCTTCTTGAAATGCTATGGCGGCGATTCCACATGCGATGCGGATGCGCTCCACTTCACGCGGCGTCTTGACGGCTGCCAAGTGCGACAAGAGGAGATCGGCCGGTTTAAGTTTTGCACTGGGCACAGCCCATTGCAGCATTGCGCTGATCGTTCCCCCGAAGAGATTCATGCCAGCGTAGCTGGACGGCTCAGATACCTCTCCGAGCTCTAACCCAATCCGGGTCCGCTTGGCCTCCAGTCGGTGCATGGCATCCCGCAGGGGAGAAAGCGCCGCATCTGCGGCGGTCTGAACCCTGTCGAGTGTTGTCGGTCTGTAGACGAGGAGGTCGTCAGCGTAGCCCTGCTCCGCAAGTTCGGCTTCATCTTCGGGGATGATTAGCAGGATTCTGGAATCCTTGGTGGCAACAGCAATGCTTTTCCCCACCACCGGCCAATAGCCAGACAGCAGAAGAACGTGCTCTGGAAGCGTACACACCAGGACGTCAAGAACACTATCTTCTAGTCCTTGGACGACTTGGTTTAGGCGCTGCTGGTCACGGGTCGCACTAATAGCTGATCTTCCCATCCTAAATAGCGTGTAACAGGTACCGTCGTGTCTAAGATGCGCGGCGATATTGATCTTTCGCTTCCGGGTTTTCAGTCTCCTTCTTCCCTCGCGACGCGCGCAATTTGGCCATCGACGCACCGGCAAGTCCTAACGCTGCGGCAGCCGCCAGCCATGGCGCGTGCGTCTCCGCCCAGAGCTCCCGGCTGTGCGCCCGCGCCCGGTCGTCGAAGGCGCCGTGGGCGCCATGATCGCCCGCCAACGGTTCCCAAAGATTGTTGGGGCGGTTCGGATCCTCCCGACCGTCGTACTGCTGCGAGTCGTATCCCGTGCGGGCTAAGTAGTGGTCGGCAAAGGAGGGAGCGATCTTGTTGCCCTCGATCGCCACCACTGCGGACCAGGCGGCATAATATTCGCGCCGCTTCGGGTGATGTGCAGCGTAGTAGATCGCGCGGGCCGCCACCTCGGGTTGGTAGATGGGCGGTACGGGTTGGGCTTTGTGCGGCAATCGGCTCTTCACCCATCCGAACTGCGGCGTGTTGAGCGCCGGCATTTGCACCATGGTCGTGTGCACATTGCTGTCATCGTGTAGGAGTTCCGTGCGCAGAGAGGCGTGGAATCCCAGGATCGCATGCTTGGCGGCGCAGTAAGCGGCCTGCAAGGGAATGCTGCGGTACGCCAGGGCGGAGCCAACGTGCACGATTGCGCCTCGGTCTCGCGGCAGCATGCGCTTCAACGCCGCGAGCGTTCCATAGACGTACCCCAGGTACGTAACTTCGGTCACGCGCTTGAACTCTTCCGCGCTCATCTGCTTAATGGGAGAAAAGACCGAAGTCATTGCATCGTTGACCCAGATGTCGATGGGCCCGAACTTCTCTTCCACCTGTGCCGCGGCACGCTCCACTTGTTGCGGATCAGCGACGTCGGTTGGCAGGACCAAGGCCCTGCCCTTCAGCTCCTCCACCTCACGTTTAGCCGCCTCCAGGCCATCTCGACCCCGCGCGACCAGACCTATCCAGGCGCCATGACGGGCAAACTCACGCACAGTAGCGCGTCCCACGCCCGCCGACGCTCCCGTAATCACCACCACTTCGTGCTTACGCAAAGCTCCCCCCCATTGTTCTTTAGGATTTCCGCGCTCTTAATTAAATTGATGGCTACATGTCGTAAGACGATGTCTTGGGGTGGCGCTTCGACAGAAAAATAGAAGGCAGTTTCATGGCTCACGGTGTACTGCCTTTCAGAAATGTGGACTGCGACCTGCAGCAGACAGAGTTCACGTGCGATATTTCTCCGCGTCTGTAAGCTTTAGTACTAGACCAAAACCCGGTGACGTTGTGTTTGGCTCGAGCGCACCGGCCCGTGGCTCTTGGACGCCGTCAAACAACAAGCGGGCGATTCGAGCGTGATCATGGAAGTACTCGATATGGCGCATCCTCGGAATACCGCAGCAGACGGTCGCATGAAGATACGGAGCACAATGTGCCGACATAGGAAGCTGCGCTGCCCAGCATAAAGCTCCCGCTGCCATCAGGCCAGTGATGCCGCAACAGCGCGTGGCATCGGCTTGCAGAACGTCGACTGCTTCAGCATCTATCATCCGCCGGAAATAAATGTCGGTGTAGCCGTATTCTCCTGCGGCGATATCCATTCCGGCGGGCGCGCGATCTCTGATCAGGTGCAGGCCTTCCAGATCGTCTGAGCTGACCGGCTCCTCGAACCAGCTCACGTTGAGGTCCGCATAACGTTCCGCAAACCATAGCGCCTGCTTGCGGCTATAGGCTCCGTTGGCGTCGACGAACAGTGCGATGTCGTCTCCAATGGTTTTGCGCGCAACTTGCACGCGGTGCAGGTCGCGATCAGGATCGCTGCCCACCTTCATCTTCATCATCCGAATTCCCTCTTGCCTCCAGCCCTCAAACTGCGCCTGAAGTTGGGCATCCGAGTAGCTGGTGAAGCCACCGCTGCCGTAGACTGGGATGCTGTCGCGCACGCGTCCGAGCAGCGAGACCAGCGGCAACTCGAGCAATTTTGCTTTCAGGTCCCAGGCAGCGTTGTCGATGGCGGAGATGGCCATAGCTGCAATGCCTTCGCGGCCAAGGTTGCGGACGGCACCTACCAGAGCGAGCCAGAGAGATGGAATATTCAACGCGTCGCGCCCCTGCACGACTTCGGTTATCAGCGTCCGCGCGAGCGCACCGGTGGAGGTATCGGCGTAGGTGTAGCCGAAGCCAACCTTGTCTGCTGCTTTAAGGTGGACCACGACCAGTGTGGTTTTGCTCCAGCGGAAGGTGCCGTCGGCTTCCGGGGCATCGGTCGGAATAGTGCAGCAGGAGACTTCGCCGGAACGGATAATTACTCCCACGGCTTCATCGGAGGATTTCTGTCTGTGTTGTTCTTGCGTAGCCAGGTGCATAGTGCGCAACCTCCAGTATCAGGTAACATCGACATCCACTCGACCGCGGGTCTTCAGCACGTGAACCTTTAGCTCGTTTGCGCGTCCGCGTTCGAATCGCAGGTCCACGCTGCCCCCGCAGTTCCAAAAGCCCTATGAACGGGCGATCGCTGTGGCCGCGCATGCTTGAACTCACGCAAACCGGGGAACACCCTTTCCCCATGTTTCCGGCGGGGCGAGATGCCGGCGAATCGGCGGCCGCTGCATGTCGCGTTCATTCGAGTTGAAGATTCGATCGCCCTGTGAAATCAGGTAATCCGCCGTTCTAGCGGCGAGCGCCTGGATGGTCAGTCCAGGATTGGCGGAGCCTTGGGTCGGCATCACGCTTCCATCGCAAACGAAGAGGTTGGCAACATCGTGGGTGCGGCCAAACTTGTCGACCACGGAAGTTCGAGGATCGTGGCCCATGCGGGCGGCGCCCACCAGGTGGGCGTAGCGCGCTTCCTGCACCACCTCCTGCGCGCCGGCAGCGTGCATTACCTCGATCACCTTGTTCTTGCCGAACTCAATCAGCTTCTTGTCGTTCTCGTGCAGGTTAAACGTGACCTTGGCGACGGGGATTCCGAAGCGATCTTTGTCTTCGGCGAGTTGGACACGATTGTCGGGCCAGGGAAGAATCTCGCCGAGCAATCCCAACGCGGCCCAGTGGTTGTAATCCATCATGACGCGCCGCATGCCCCAACCCCAGGCGCCTTTGGCCACCATCATCTGCTTGGCAAAGGCGATCGGTAACGGGCCAACCGTCTGAATGGCGAAGCCGCGCGCGAACCCTCGCCTCGCGTTCGTCTCGTAAAACTCCTCCGTGAGGGCATGGGCCGGAGGCGCCTTGTACATTCGAACCAGTTCTTCAAAGCGCCCGAGTATGACGTTGCCAGCCTGCGCCATAAGATACCGGCCGACTGTGTCGCTGGAGTTTGCCAGGCCGTTCTCAAATCCTGGACACGCTGAATTCAACAGCAGCCGCGGCGTCTCGATCGCATACCCGGAAAGAATGACTGCCTTCGCCTTCTGAACGTGTTCAACTCCGCTGCGATCGAAATAGGTGACGCCTGTCGTGCGCCCGTTCTTATCCATATTGACGCGCGAGACCATGCAGTTGTCCCGAATCTCCGCACCACAGCGCAGGGCGTCCGGGACATGCGTAATTAGCGTGCTGGCTTTGGCTCCAACCTTGCACGCCTGAATACAGAAGCCGCGATAGATGCAGTGCTGGCGATCGCCGTGCGACCCCGAGAGGATGGCGACTGGACCGCCCACGCTCACGCGAAGGCCGAGCTTGGTGCATCCGCGTATCAAAGTATCGCCGACGCCGCCCATCGGATGCGGGCCGTACGCGTATCCATGAGGATCGCCCCATGGGAAATATGCCGGCCCAGCAACCGGCATCTCCAGTTCGATCTGCTCATAATAGGGCTTCAGTTCCTCATAGCTGATGGGCCAATCGACCGCGACACCGTCTTCGGAATACACGCGGAAATCCGAAGGATGCAGTCGCGGTGTGAAAGCCGCCCAGTGTACGGACCCCCCACCCACTCCTTTGCCGCTGTTGTTGGCGCCCAGCGCCAGCGGATCTTCCCCGCCGGTTATCCGCAAGTCTTCCCAGTACAGATTGTGCGAGCCGGCTTCGTCGCTGACCCAGTCGCGCTCGGAATCCCAGAACGGCCCCGCCTCCATGCCGACCACGCGAAAGCCGGCGCGTGCCAGCCGCTGTAGCAATACGCCGCCTGCGGAGCCCACGCCGACGATGCAGTAGTCTACGGCTTCATGCTCGGCGAAGCGCCGCATGGGCACGTCGATCTTCTGCACCGGGCCGAGCATGTGATCTCCATTGCGAGGAGCCGAGAATTTGCCAAACAGAGGCGACTTCAATGCGTGCCTCCCTGGCCCGGAGTTCCCTTGTGTTCACCTTCGCCTGCAACGAATTCATAGCGGTCGGAGATCGAGTCCGTAGGTGCCGACCACTCGTAGCGTCGTTCTTCCACCTCCCACGGCTCGGGTTCACCGCGCTCCAGTCGCATGTAGGCGCGCGGATAGGCCGGCCCACCGTAACCGATCTCGTCCCACGCCCAGGGGTGCGCGTAGTACACCTCAACACAGTCCTGCACCAGCAACATCCAGTACCGGTGTACCGGCATGCGCTTCCAGATGTCCTCTCCTGCCGGCGGCTTGCCGCCGTGAATCGTCTTAAGCACCTGTTCCTGATCGCCGGGAGTGAGGTCGAGAAAGCTCATTGAATAAAGATGGTGCGCAATCTGTTCAATTGCCCGCAGGCCAAGCTGATGAGCCTCGCGATCGGGTGGCATGCTCTCGTAGCGGTAGCCGTCGATGTGGCCGTCGTAAAGCCGCTTGTCGATGTGCGGCGCAATCGCGATTTTGTGGGCGTCGTCACGATCATCCTGCGGCAAGATGCGCTCGCAAACGGCCTCCAATAGCCGGGCTTCATCAGGGCAGAAAAAACGATACGGAGGAACATGGTTTACGCGTTCGAAGACGACTTTGCGGGTCGCGGCGTCCCAATACTTCTGCTGCGACAGCGTGCTGTATCCAGGATAGTAGCCGGGCTGCGCCATGGGTTTGAGCGCACGCCCGGTTTTCTGGTCGATGGGAAGAGCTGTCTCTTGCCCAACTCGTGTGGTGCTCACGGCTCCTCCCTTCGCAGCAGGCTTGCCAGCAGACCGACGAATCCGGATGCCGCAAACAGCAGCGGCGCAAAAACCGGTGGCCCATACATGATGTTGTAGAGCGGCATCTTCACTCCGCCCGGACGCCGCGCCACGCCGCGCGCGTGATAAAAGAAGCCGATTGCGCCAGTGGCGATTGCCAGCGCCGACATGGCCGGCAGCCAGGTGTGCGCGGCTTTGCGGCTTTGCGTCGCCGCAATTGCTGCGCTCATGAGCGCCGGAGCTACGATCAGTGGCGTCCACTGCACCTTGTATTGGAAATTGTTCTTGTAGTGCGAATACCAGGCTTCGAAGCCGCTAAAAAAAGCTGAGATCGCGGTTGCGGCTGCCATGTGCTTTTGAAAGCGGCCCTCCCGCACGTCTTGCTCCCACGAGATTTTCTCGTGTTTACCATCGCCTGGCAGGCATGCTGCCCAACTTCGCGGGTGGGCAGGCAGCGGCCGGCTCTCCTCCTCGGGATGGCCTTCGCGGCGCAAATAAACAGCGATGACCGCAAGGTACGCGCTAATGCTGAACAGCAGCGGCGCAAACACCGGCGGTCCCATCACCGTGTTGACCACAGGAATGCGCCAGCCGCCCGGCTTGCGGTGAATGCCGCGAACGTGAAAGATGAAACCGGTGACGCCGTCGGCCAAGGTGAGCCAGGAGACAACCGGCAAGAGGGTCCTGGCCGCACGCTTGCTCTTGAAGGCCCAGAGTCCCGCCCCCAGCAGAGCGCCGCTGAGGATGACCGGCGTGTACATGATGCGCCGGCTATAGCTGCCGCGATAGTGTTCGTAGGCAACTTCGAGCCCGCTGAGTACACTCGAGAGGCCGGCAATCAGCGCGAGACTGCGCTGAAATCGGCCCTCTCGAATGTGCTCGTCTGCAAACTCCGCGATCTCGGCCAGATCGTGCGTAGGTGTTCTTGCGGCGCTCATTTCGACATTTCCGGCGTCTCGGCCATGGTTGCTACTCTGTCTAGATGACCTCGCGGATCTTGTCCTTCGCGATGCTCTTGACAATCTCGCCGCGGTCCTTCTCGCCTCTGGCCAGGGCTTCGGCGAAGTGCATTGCCTGCTTCAAGTTGACATTGCCCGGCATCGGAGGCTCGTTGGGATCCACCACCGCCTGAATCAACGACGGCCCATCCTCCTGCAACGCCTTGCGCAGGACGCTTTCTGCATGTCTCGGGTCTTCCAGGGTATGGCCATGCACGCCGCAGCCCTCCGCAACTCGGGCAAAGTCGATGGGTTGGAGGTCGACCCCAAATTCAGGATTGCTGTCCTCCACCATCTGCTCCCACTTGATCTGGCCCAGCGCATTGTTCTTGATCACGATCACCTTCACTGGCAACTTGTATTTCACCAATGTCGCCAGTTCGCCCATCAGCATGGTCAATCCGCCATCGCCAACGATGCAGACCACCTGACGCCCGGGATACGCGACCGCCGCGCCAATGCTGTAGGGCAAGCCATTCGCCATGGTGGCAAGCGTTCCCGAAAGCGAGAACTTCATGTCGCCGCGCATCTCGATGTAGCGCGCGGTCCACGTCGCAATGGTGCCGCTGTCGGAAGATACAATCGCATCGTCGTTCAGCAGCTTGTTCAGGTGATAGGTGACCACCTGCGGCTTCATCGGGGTATCCATGCGCGTGCCGCGCTCGCGCATCAACGTATTCCAGCTCTGCATGCGCTTCTGCGAGGTTTCCAGAAAGCTGCGGTCGTCCTTGCGCTTCAGCAAGGGCAGTAACTCGCGCAGCACGATCTTGCAGTCACCCACCAGCCCGACATCGACCGGGTGGCGCAGCCCTATGCGCGTGCTCTCCAAGTCGATCTGCACACATTTCGCGTTGCCTGGCTTGGGATAGAAATCCATGTACGGGAACGAACTGCCTGCGATGAGCAGGGTGTCGCACTCTTCCATTGCGTCCTGCGAAGGTGCGGTGCCGAGCAGCCCAAGACCGCCGGTAGTGTATGGACTGTGGTCGGGAACAACGGCTTTGCCCAGCAACGGCTTGATCACAGGACCGGCGAGAGTGTCAGCCATGCGCTCGACCTCTTCGCGGGCGCCCAGACATCCGCGGCCGGCGAGGATCACGACCTTCTTGCCGGCGTTCAGGATTTCGGCCGCCTGCTCCAGCATGTGTCTTGGCGGGCAAGGATACGTGGGCTGAAACACCAGTCCGCTGTGCTTCTTGATGTTTCCGTCGGAGCGATGAAAGTCCGATGCGCGCCACTCCTGGATGTCTTTAGGAATGGTGATGTGCGACACCGCGTGCTTGCCCAGCGCACTACGCACCGCCTCATCGACGACGCTGTTGACATGCGACGGCCCCATGATGCGCTGGTTGTAGGGCGCAACATCCATGAAAAGTTTGTCGAGGTCGACGTCTTGCTGGTAGCAGGTTCCGATCAGGTCGTGGAAAGTATGACCGGTGATGGCTAGCACGGGTTGCTGATCGCACTTGGCATCGTAAAGACCATTAAGAAGATGGATCCCACCCGGTCCTGAGGTCGCGATGCACACGCCCAGTCGTCCCGTGTACTTGGCGTAGCCGCAAGCCGCGAACGCCGCCGCTTCCTCGTGGCGGACTTGGATAAACCTGAGCTTCTCGCGGTGAGTGCGAAGCGCTTCAAACATTCCATCGACACCGTCTCCCGGGAATCCGAAGATTGTGTCAACACCCCACTCGATCAACCGCTCAACTACGAGATCCGCGACCAGCTTGGACATCATGCTCCCCCGTGATTCGATTAACTGCGTTTAAATTCTCCGACCACCCAGGCTCTTAGCCGGAGATCCTCCGGAGACTCGGATATGAGTTCTTCGCGACGAGATCGGTCTCGATATCCGTCGACTGGCATCACTCTTTCTTTCTCACGAAACCGGTGAAGTATTTCTTCCGTAGGGAAGGTATAAGAGGATAAGGGATGGAGAAGGCGTAGCTCACATGTGCTCTCCTTATAACGCCTATTGTTGCTTCTCCCAATTAGATGGTGAGTTGTGATTTAAGGAGGGGTGTGCCGTCACTTGCTGCTGCAAGGGGCCGTTGCCGGCGGTTGATCGTGTGAGCGCAACAATCCAGTGGGCAGACATCGTAGCTGAACAGGTCAGCTGCCCTGCGATGCTCAATCGTCCAACCTTAGTGTTTAGCTTCTGATTCCTGCTCGCTCCGGCCGAGTAAGGTTTGTCTGTAGGAGAGTTTACCTGTCGGGCCGGATGAAGCTGGAGTGGTCGCCCAGGTTTTTCGATTGGCTCGCGGTGCGAGCAATAGACTCGGGTCACGGGTACAGAGTTTCGCTCGCTCGCTGTTACCAGCGAGGGTAACGGGCTAGATCGTGTCCGTCCCCTTGAGGCGGTGCGGGACCGGCGGAGGCCAGCGTGACATCAAGGATGTCCAAGGCGCCCCCGGCCTCTCATGAGCTGGATGTGCGCTGCCTCACTAAGCAAAGTTGCTCGTGGGAAGCGACGCTCGGCGACACGGGGGCCTTGTGGCAGCATCTAACTCCGTATGGTCGCGTTGTAGATAACATGACGTATCTATGCCTGCTTGCCGAACTGAGGGTACCATCCGGTTTGGTGGTACTCGGCTCGCTGGCGCTTGCTGCAGCAGCGCTGGTTCTTTTGGTGGGTCTCTTTGGCCCTGGCCTGCGGTACAAAGTTGCAGCTACGAGCTCCGACGATAATACTTCTGACGATTTCCTGCGTACCCTTGAGGCGTTAACCGACGCGAAAATTCACCGCCGGACGATCCTCACCATCTTGACGAACGGACAGAGCTTCTATGAAGAAGAGCTTCGATCCATCCAAGCCGCACAAGGGAGCGTGAACCTGGAAGCCTATATTTTCCAGAAGGGTGATATTGCCCAACGTTATTTAGATACCCTTACGGAACGGGCGCGAGCGGGTGTGAAAGTTAACCTGGTACTCGACGCATTGGGCAGCATCGGAAGTACCGAGGAATACTTCGCCGGCCTAACGGCTGCCGGAGGAAAGGTAGCTTGGTACAACAACGCCAGTTGGAACAAGCTGCCGCGCTTCAACCACCGCACGCATCGGGAAGTGCTAGTCATTGACGGGCGGGTAGGCTTTATTGGAGGCGCTGGCGTCGCCGACCAGTGGTACAAGGGCAAAGGCAACAACCCTCGGTGGCGGGACACCATGGTTAGAGTCGAGGGTGAAGCCGTTCCCAACCTGCAAGCGACATTTGCTGAAAACTGGTTGGAAGCCTGCGGCGAGGTGATCACCGGCGAAGCCTACTTCCCTCCTCCGAACGACTGCGCCGGCGAAGGCGCAGCGCTGGTAATAAACAGCACTCCCTCAGCCGGCGGTTCGACCCGAGCACGGCTCCTTTTTCAGATGCTGCTGGCTTCTGCCCGAAAGTCGATCTACATCACCACTCCCTACTTTCTTCCCGACGGAAGCATGTTGAATGAGCTGATCCGGGCAGTGCGCGAGCGAGGAGTCGAAGTCAAACTGCTGGTGCCGGGCAGGCGTAGCGATCATCTACTCACCAGGAGTTCGAGCCGGCACGCCTATGGCAAATTGCTCCGGGCCGGAGCGGAAATTTTCGAATATCAACCGGCAATGATTCACGCCAAGATCCTGATGATCGATGGCGTTTGGAGCGTCGTTGGATCCACCAACTTCGACAACCGTTCCTTCGGGCTGAATGACGAAGTAAACCTGGCAGTACGGGACGCCGACTTCACCGGACGGCTGGAGGAAGACTTTGCCAATGATCTAGCACACAGCGAGCGCGTAACCTACGAGCAGTGGCGACGCCGTCCCGTGCTCCAGCGCGCACCCGAACTATTAGGCTGGATATTCGAACGCCAGCAATGAACAACGTGCAAATTCGCGTTGCTAGCTACAATGTGCACAAGTGCCGAGGACTTGACCGGCGTACCACCCCCGAGCGCGTCTCGGAGGTGATACGCGAGATCGATGCGGACATAGTGGCGATCCAGGAAGTCCTGAACGTCGAAAATGGCAGACCTGAATATGACCAGACTCGCCGCATCGCCGCAGCATTGGATGGAGTGACATGGTGTTTCGGTGAAACTCGTAAGTCGCACGGCGGTGCGTATGGCAATGTCACTCTAAGTCGATTGCCGATTCAGCTTTGTCAAAACTACGACGTCACGTGGCGTCACAGGGAACGTCGCGGCTGCCTGCGAACGGACCTCGCGCTTTCGAAGCACCTCGTGTTGCACGTTTTCAATGTGCATCTGGGCACTGGGTTTGTGGAAAGGCGTCACCAGGCAAGACGGTTGCTGAGCGACGAAGTGCTGAAACGTCCAGATTTCACCGGCCCCAGGATCGTTGTGGGCGACTTCAACGAATGGACCCGCGGACTGGCATCCAAGTTAATGGGAAGCGCATTTGAAGTAGTCGAGCCGCGCACCTATCCTGGCATGCTTCCCGTGCTTCATCTGGATCAGTTGTATTATGACAAGCAATTCTCTCTGAAAACTTTCCGTTTACACCGCAGCCGAAAATCGCTGATGGCTTCGGATCATCTACCGCTGGTGGCGGAGTTCGAATTGCAAACCTGATCGCACCTGGCTTCGGTTTTGAGAGTGCCGGGTTGGATGGAAACGCCGCAAGCTCCCTCCAGCAGAGAAAACGCATCGATTATTAATGTATTCAATGGATTCAGCATCATTACTTTGCGCTCGGCGTCACCCTCGCTGTTCTCTTACTGGCTCCGCTGGTGACCGCTATAGGTCAGAAATGGATAGGCATGCGCGTTCGCAATCCGCGTGCTTACTATCGTGACCGCAAGCTGCTGACCACTATTGTCACTCTAGTTGGGACGATTACGGTTTTGTTGGTTTGGGGCCGTCTGGTTCCTCACCACGGGACGTTCTTTGGCCTGTTAGGCGCCGGTCTGGCGATAGCTCTGAGCGAGCCTCTGCTCAGTATTGCGGGACGGGTCGCGATTTTCGCCGGCCGAATCTACGACGCAGGAGATCGAATCCAGATCGGCACCAGCTCCGGCGACATTATCGACGTCGGCTTTTTCTATACCCGCTTGATGGAGATCGGAAACTGGATTGGAGGCGACCAGTGCAGCGGCCGCATTCTTCAGTTTCCCAATGCCCAGGTCTTCGGGACCGGCGTGTTCAACTACACTCGCGACTTCAAATATATCTGGGATGAATTGCCGCTGAATATCACCTACGAATCGAACCTCGACGCCGCCACTAAAATCATGCTGGACGCCGGAACTCAGTACACTACGGAGTTCCTGGCTGGAGCGCACCAACAACTCGAGCGCATGCAGGAGTACTTCCTGGTCCCTGACTTCGAACTGAAGCCGCAAGTGTATGTGAAGGTGACCACGAATTGGGTGGGATTAACGATGCGCTATGTGGTCGATCCCAACAAACGGCGCTCGGCTGCCACCTTCCTCTACCGCGCTGTTTTCGAGGAGATCCGCAAGCGGGACGACATGCAGATTGGTACAGATACGATGGAGGTTACCTATAAGAAGGCTGCGCCCCAACCAGTTGCGGCACACCATGAAGGCCAGCGCATGATTGCCGCTCTGGAGCACGAACAGAAGAACGCCCAATACGACGATAAATCTTTGCTGGGACAGAAATCGAAGCAGAAAGACGACAAGGCGGCGTAGCGGACCTGTATGGCTGTCGCTCCGGGGTGAGCGACGATTTGTACTAGCGTAACCACCACAGGAATGCGCCGCCAAGTGAAGCCGCGCCAAACGAGAGCCACGCTACGTAGTCGCCGGGATGTCCACTGTGTAGCCTCCGTAGAAACGGATTACCAACTTCAAGTTGACGTGTGAACTCCCAAAAATGACCCAGGCGTTTGCGGAAGATGCTCGCCAGGGCTAGGGACAACGCAAGCAATCCGGCAATACTCGAGCGAGTGATCGATGAGGTCAGTGACTCGGCTGGCTCTGGTCGTGGCGCAGCCAGTGGGGCGTTTTCCAGGACCATATGCGCGTAGCCCGATTGGTCCGTGAAGAGCCGGGCTTCTGCCCCGGCCGTGCTTCGCAATTGTGGAACCGCAGTGATCGCGATGCCCAGCAGCACCAAAACCGCAGCGGGAAGAAACATGACAGCCGGGGTTTCTCCTTGCTGTTGCTCAGTCTCAGGGCGCTCGTCCACTCGCGACGGCTCGTCGCTGGGAGCGGGTTCGCCCCAGGCGAAGAAAATCCTGAAAGCGGCCCGCAGCACCGCCGCAGCGGTAAAGACCTCCGCAAACATGAAGACATACGGCAACCACCACCGGTGAAAGTCCCTGGCCGCGTCCGAAATCATACTTTCGCCCAGCAATGTGCCAAACGGAACGCTTCCGGCCAGTCCCCAAGCTCCGAGGACAAAGATGGCAGCTGTGAACCACATTCCGCGGCCGCATCCGTGGAGGTGATCTTCGCCGATCCTGCGCAGGCGATGAAGCACGATTCCGGCGCCAAGGAAGAGCCCTCCTTTGATCACACCATGGCTCAGCACATAGACAATCACGCCACCCAGGGCCTTGGGGGTCAGCAAGGCAAATCCGGCAAGCATGAGTCCAGCGTGAGAGATGGTGGAGAAAGCGAGCAGACGTTTCAGATGATGCTCGGCGTAGCACATCAATCCGCCGATCACAACAGTGATGCCGGCAACAACCAAGAGAATTCCTTGAAGTTCGTGCGTGTGTGCAGCGAGTGCATGATGAAAGATTGTCCAGTAGATCCTGGCCACGGCATAAATACCGAGTTCCACCATGATTCCCGAGAACAGTACGCACACCGGACTTGGTGCCACGGCATGGGCGTCGGCTAACCAGAAATGGAATGGCACAATGGCCGCTTTTGCCAGATAACCTACTGAGATCATCAGCAGGGCGAAGAGGACAAGGCCGTCGGCATGGCTTCCCAGCGTTCGTCCCACCTGGGCAAAATTGAGGGCCCCGGTCCGGGCGTATAGCAGCGCGATTCCAATCACGATCATGAATGCGCCGACGGTATTCACGACGGCGAAATTGAAGGCGCCTTGCAGCGGGGCCGGCTCCAGCGTCTTCAGGCCACACAACGCAAAAGCGGAGACGCTCATCAGCTCGAAGAAAACGAACAGATTGAACAGATCGCCGGTGTAACTGAAGCCACACATCGCCGCCATGAAAATCAACATCAGCGGCTGAAAGTGGTTTTCAGTCTCTTCGAACAGCTTCCACGAAAAGATGAGGGCGCTGGCAGTTAGCAGCGCGGCCAAAACGGCCAATACAGCGCCGATCGCGTCCACCGTGAAGCAGATACCCAGGACTACACCACCGGGCCGCGGCCACCAATTGCCAAACCAGTAGACTTGCGGTTGTACCCAAACGCCGCGCAAAACGATTAGCGTCATACCCAGAGTCACTGCCGCGGTTGCGATTGCCAGGATATCGGCAATCCGTCGTCCCAGCCATTTACTAGCTGCCGCCAGGAACGCAGCAGCCAGCAGCGGGACAACAATCGGCAGCGGAATGAGTGTGGTGACCATCAGCCGGTGAGTATTCGCAGTTCGTCCGGATCGACCGTTCCCGCGAGTTCGTTTGCCTTCACCACCATCGCCAGCAGAAGCGCCATGACAGTGGCCTCGACAACCACGTCGGTTAGCATGAGTGCCTGTACCAGCGGGTCGACCACCACCGTTCCTACGGGAATATCGGCAAAGACCGGCGCTGTTCCCCCGGCTTTGTAGCCAATGCCGAGTAAAAGGACATAGGTTGATGTCTGCAGGATGGCTAGGCACCCCACCTGATGAACCAGGTTCTTGCTGGTAACAATGCCATAGAGACCCCAAAGGAAAATCCAGGCAGCCACGGCGTAGGGCAGGTAATCCTGCATTACGATTCCTCACCCAGTCGCTCTTCGATAACTTCACGCAAGTAACTATGCATCAGCACCACGAATCCGCCGGTAACTTCCAGCCCAACAGACACGCTGATGACGGCAATCGTTCCCGAGGAGAACACCTCGCCGGTATTTCCCAACGGTATGATGTTGGTCAGAAAGTGTGCGCCTAAAAATAGGGCGGCGGTTCCTATGATGGCGTACCCGGCAGCGCCTCCCGAATCAGCGAGTTTGATCAGTAAGCTGGAAACAATGCTTTCGAAGGTCTTCACATCTCCGGACAGGTACACCACCAGGGGAACGGATGCGAGGATCACCCCCCCTTGAAAGCCGCCACCGGGTGTGAGTTGTCCGTGGGTCGCAATATAGACTCCAAAGACGATCATGATTCCGGCGATCGCCTGCATACTCACGCGTAAGGCGTCGGACACAGGTAAGGCATCCTCGATTTGGACCCTGCGTTTGTTCTTCTGGTTCTCCTCGGTGGGACGGTACAGCAGTAAAACTCCTAATACCGAAGCAAACAGAATGAATTCTTCTTCCAGCGTGTCAAACCCGCGATAGTCATAAGTGACCGCATTAACCACATCGGTCGCGTGCCGCTGGTAAACACAAAGTTGCGAGACTACATATCCGTAGGGACCGCGATACTCTCCCAGGGGCGGGAGACTGCGAAATCCCCGTACAAACAGTAGAGCCAGCCCAGCGGCCGAGACGAGAAACAAAATCGTACGCGCGCGCGAGCTCATTTCCTACCCTCGCGCGAACGCCGCAGATTTTGCCGTCGTATCTTGGTAAGCGCCAGCATGATCATCAACGGCAGCATGACTGCGCCAATTGTGATCTGCGAAAGTGCTACGTCAGGGGCCTGGAAGATGAAGAACAGGAGCGCGCACAGCAATCCGTAGAAGCTGAGTGTCACCACCTGTTCCTTGGGATCGCGGCTCAAAACAACTGCTGGGGCGCATAGTGCGACCAGAAGCAAGATTGTGCCCTGCAGAAGCCTCATGGGTTGCTCTCCGTAAGCAGTTTGTCACTCGGCTTGATCGGAACTTCCTCGCCCTTCTTGGGATGCCAGCCCTTCCTGTCCGCAATGCGAAAGGCGCGGGCAGCCGCGTGCGCGACAACGGAGTTCATGCCGATGAGCACTGCCGTGGTGAACAGAGCTTTAAAGGATTCCGGCTTAAAACCGCGCTGCAGGAAGATCGCGAGGGTGATCAACATGGCACTCAGCGAGGCAGGCGGCGCAATATAGTGCATGCGCTGGTAGGCATCGCGCAGCCGCAGCATGCCCAGCACGGACGCGAGAGTGATCAGCATAGCGATGGACAGCAGTGCATCAATAACAATAATCTTCATTGGAGATGGCGCTCGAAAAAGCGCGCAAATACAATTCCGCCGCCGAACGACATCAGGGACACAGTGATGGCCAAATCCATCATAGGCATGCGATCGAAGGCCATGGTTAGCAACATCACCAGCAGCGTAGTTATAACTCCCGCCATATAGAAGGAAACCAGCCGCTGTCGGACGTCTCCCCGGACTGCCATCCACAGTAATGGCACCAGCGTGAAGAGGGTGACTTGAGCTGCCACGAGCCAGATATTCACGTCCGCGCTCCCAGATCTTTTGTCATTCTTGAGATGGGACCTCGTACAAGCTGGTGCAATAGCAAATTTTGGTGGTTGGTATTCACGCCAAGGACCACCGTATTGGGAGTAATCGTGGTATAGATAACCGCCAAGGCTCGTCGAGCACTAGCTCGCGGGTCTTCTTTCTCTCCAGCCCGGAATGGCACCACTCGGAATAGCGAGGTCGCAGTTTGAACGCCCCGAAGGTCTTTGGCTCTCACCGCGAGGACTTTCCAAGTGTCGGAGATTAAGTATCCGGGAAGTCTCCACAGGGAGAGTAGCTCCGTAAGTCTGGCGTGGAACCGTGCGGGATAATGGCAGTTGATAATAGAAAGTCCCGCAGTTGCGAGCAGAGCTCCAAGGACGCCGATTAGGAGCTCATGCAGAGAGAATGTACCGACGAAAATAATCCAGCAAACATAGAAGCTAAGAAAACCGAGGCTGAGGATACTGCCGGGTTGGCGCGTAGCTTTCATGCGATCCTATCGCGTACTCGATTCTTAGAGGGTGGACCATGGTAGCCGGTTGTATGTACCCGAACCGGGAGAGCTGCGGATCATCGTGGTTGACAACAACTCGGCCTGGTCAGCGAAAACGCGTTGAACTTGCTGCCGAAGACCTGGACCGGTTCCGGCGCAAATCCGAGGCCCAGCTAAAGAAGCTTGCCGAGAAACTGGGACAGAAAGCACCGCGTATGAGGGTCTCTCGGCTTGGCGTTAATTGGCTGGACTTGCTTGGCCACCCGCGGGGGGTCGGGATACATCGAACTCCGATGGAAGATTCCAATAGGAAGGAGGCGTGCCGCCCAGCGGTAACGCATTTCGTGCTTTGTATCGCTTGCAACGAAGGCAAACCCCATATGAAGACGCAAGACAATGAAGTGAAATGCAGTCCGTTACTAATCTCGGATCCATGCGCCGCGCTTCGCCGGGCCACGCGGGCCGTCACCCACCTGTACGACCTGGTACTTGCCCCAACCGGTCTGAAATGCACCCAATTCGTCCTCTTGAACGCAATTTATGAGGCGGGGGAAATTGCACAATGGCGTTTGGCCAGCCAATACGGAGTCGGGGACGATACGCTCTCGCGCCGCTTAGGTGTGTTACGAAAGGCCGGGTTGATAACCTGCCGCATCGGACAGGAGCATCCAGGCGAAAAACTCTATCGCCTCACTGAGCTGGGTGTCAGCAGATTTAAGAACTCCCTTCCCGCGTGGGAGCGCGCCCAAACCCGGCTTCAGACAGTGATGGGAGCTGAGCAATGGGAGCAGCTCCTGAAAATTGCGGGGGCCGTAGCCGCCAAAGCGCGCGCAGCGGAGACAGTTCGGCTGACCAACACCGCTTCCCCGAAAGCTCTCGCGGCTTCGGCAGCGGACGGCTAGGTTGCAGTGGGACGCTGAGCTGGGCCGTCGTGCTTAACCTTCTCGGGGGCGAGCCATGCAACTTCGTGCTTGAGTGTCATGGCGTCCTAAGTTGTACCGGTCACATTCGGAGCTTGCGCGTTTGTTGGTGAATTGGCGTCATTTGGCACTCGCCATTCGGGTTCTCCGCCGTTTACTTGAGCGAGAGGCTACATCGTGGACACCGCAGTAAGACCCACAGTCCCGTTCCGTCGGATTAAGCGGGTTAGCAAACTCCACCGCCCGATAGTCGAAACCCATTGCCCCTTCTGTACGTTCATGGCAGCTTCCACGGACCTGCGAATAGTGGAGATGGCCGAACTGGTTCATCACTGCGCAAAAGCGCCGACTCCGAAGCCACTAAAGAACGTGGATAAGGCAACGACGCAACTTTAGGACACTCCGACAAACGGGCCAGGGCTTAGGGAGCGTATGTGTTCGCTCTCGGTGCCCTCTCGCAGTCCGCAAATGTTGTACCTTTCGGGCCTCCACATCGAGGGTTGCTGGTGCAACCCAGAGTTCATACATCTACCCCATTCCAACCTACATCTCGATACGAATTGTATGTAGGCCGGAGTGTTATGAGCACAGCCGTCCAGCAGCGTCTCGTCGAACTTTGGGAAACTCCCAAGACCCTACACGGTTGGCTGGCCACGGTTGACCACAAGGAGCTGGGCCGCCGCTACGTCTACACCGCCATGGCGTTTCTGATACTGGGCGGCGTTGAAGCATTGATCATGCGGCTGCAGTTGTGGGGGCCGCAAGGCACTCTGCTGACGCCCGAAATGTACAACCAGACGTTCACGATGCATGCCATCACCATGATCTTCTGGTACGCGTCACCCGTTCTTTCCGGCTTCGCGATTTTCCTCATTCCGCTAATGATCGGCGCGCGCGATATGGCCTTCCCACGCTTCAACGCTTTTACCTACTGGGCATTTCTGTTCTCCGGAGTCCTCATCTATATCGCCCCCATCATGGGCCAGGCGCCGAATGCGGGCTGGTTCGCCTACGTGCCCTACACGACCCGGCACTACTCGCCCGCGTATGGCATGGACTTCTACAACCTGGCGCTGATCCTGTTGACCATCGCGACCAGCGGCGGGGCCATCAACTTTGTCGTCACCATCCTGCGCCTGCGAGCACCGGGAATGAGCATCAGCAAGATGTTGCACGCGGTCAGCGCGGTCAGCGCGGGCAACGAAAGGATGGTGATGATAGCGGTCGTCCCCGAGAGCGGCGGACGTCACCGACAATCCTCAGGTAGTGCGTCACAGGGGCAATAAAAGGGCAGCTGCGATTCCGATGGCTTACTAATCAGGACTTTACGTTACTCTTTGCACCGCGTAAGTCCTTTAGATACTGTTAATGGTGGTACTCATAACCCAAAGGTCGCTGGTTCAAATCCAGCCCCCGCAACCAAATTTATCAATAACTTGAGGGCGCTGACCAGACAGCGCCCTTTGTGTTTCCCCAAGGATTTCCCCAAGCAGTCTGGGGCTCTATCCCTCGTGTCCACTCGATACTCCGACCGAACTCTGTATCACGTATTTGGAGTATCAAAAATGGAAATGCGACGCGAGCATGAAAGCTCAAACACAGTCACAGAACAGCAAGCTGCTCGCTATCTTGGCTTCAGCCTACCCACGCTGCGCCGCTGGCGCTACGCCGGACCTGCTCACATCAAGATCGGAAGAAGCATCCGTTACATACGGGCAGACCTTGACCGCTTCATGGATGCGCACCGCTCGGCGGAGAAAAGCTAATGCCCAAGGCTCCACGCGGTCTGTATCGGCACAGGCAATACTGGTATTTCAAGTTCAAAGACTTTGACGGTGCCTGGAAGGAGCGCGCAACGCATAAGACCCACCTGAGAGAAGCGCAGGCAGTCCGTACGGCTTTCCTTGATGAGCTAAGAGCACGCCACTTTCCCAATGAGAGGTCTCAGTGGACGCTAAGACGTGCGGGTGAAGCCTGGCTCGCAGACCGGAAACTGCGCTTAGCCAAGAGCAGCTATCTCTCGGAAAAGGCGATTCTCAACGCGATATTGCGTGTTCTGTTACCCGAAACCAGGCTGGATCGTCTCGCTGGGACACACGAAATCAAGAGGTATAAGTCCCAGCGGCTGCGTGAAGCATGCAAACCAAAGTCCATTAACAATGAGGTTCTTGGTAGGCGTGGCTTTGATCCGAGCCATCCGCAGTCCTCGTGGGAAGGTGAGTGGACGCAGCTGCGAAGAACAGCCCGAATCCAGAACGTACGAAATGGGCCCGCGATCCCGTACCCTCCGAGGAACTCCTTGGAACTGCTGATATTCAGCCGCTCCCGACGTGGGGAGTGTGCGGCTATTTATTACGTCACAATTTATCAGTTCACTGGCGCCTTCGACAGCTTATGCTTAACTCGGAAGACTTGGGCGCATCCCAGGCACGACCACAAGATCATAGTGACGCAAAGGAACCAATATGGCTGCTCCGGCAATCGTTTCGTTCCGCAAGGTCAGGCCTCGTTTTCTTGAAGGTCTGGCTCAGGTGGAGATCAATACAATAATTTCCGCCGCAAAACAGCGCCACTATCTCGCAAACTCTGTCATCGTGAATCAGGGACACCCAGCCGACTATTTGTTCCTGCTCACGAGCGGACGCGCACGCTATTTCTATGTAACGCCCGACGGTCGCAAGACAATTCTTTTTTGGCTTCCGCCTGGTGAAATCTTTGGAGGAGCAGCGCTGTTGTCCCAGCCTGCCGACTACCTGGTTAGCACCGAAGCCGTCAAGCCAAGCTCCATGCTGGTATGGGACCGTGCCACCATTCGGGCTCTGGTTGCCCAGTACCCTCGCCTAGCCGACAATGCGCTGCGGACCATGTTCGACTACCTGGTGGCCTATCGAGCTATCCATGTCTCCATGACCTGCGACTCGGCACGACAGCGGCTGGCCCGCGTGCTCGCTGACTTAGCCGCCGGCATCGGCAAGAACGTTCCCGGGGGGGTTGAACTCGATGTGCGCAACGAGGAGCTGGCCAACGAAGCTAATGTCACCCCCTTCACCGCCAGCCGCATGTTGAGTGAATGGCAGCGCCAGGGTGTCTTGCGCAAGAGTCGTGGCAAGATCCTGCTGCGCTCTCCGGAGCGGCTCTTCCTCCAGGAGGTCTGAAGCTGTTTCTCTTTACCTGTCCATCCCCGATCATTGCTCACGCGCAATGAGGAGGATGCCCTCGGACAACGACTAGCCGCATCTCTTAGTTCATGCTATTCAAATGTGATTCAGCACCTGCACCCAGTGAGGAAGCGGTCTGAAAAAACACTCGGTGGAGGGCATCGGTTGGCTGTAGCATCAGTGCGCATTCTGGTCGTCGACGACTTCGAGCCGTGGCGGCGTTGTCTCTGTTCCTTCCTGGAACATCGTCCGGCATTGCAGGTCATCTGCGAAGCTTCGGATGGATTGGAAGCAGTCGAGAAGAGTCGGGAACTGCAGCCGGACATCGTTTTGCTCGATGTCGGTTTGCCCAAAATCAACGGCATCGAGGCCGCCAAGCAAATTGGCAAGGTTTCTCCACGTTCAAAAATCGTTTTCCTTAGCGAGAACACCTGTCCCGAGATGGTCAGGGAGGCCCTGCGTGTCGGCGGCTGCGGTTACGTGGTGAAAAGTGACGCCTGCGATGATCTCGTCGCGGCTTTGGATGCTGCGATTGCGAACAAGCAGTTTGTCGGACGTAGATTCCTGGCTTACGGCATTTTGGACGAGGCCGCGACCTAGCGCTTGAACCAGCAGAATTCCGCCTTGACTTTCGGCAGCAGCGCTACGGCAGAAGAGGACATGTCAAATTCAACCGCTCCCGTTATTCTGTGTGTCGATGGCGAGCAGGCGGCCCTTTGGGTGCGCGCCCTTATACTCTCTATTGCAGGCTACCGGGTTTTGACGGCTACGACCGGCGAAGACGCGTTGCGTGTGCTCCGGGTCAACCCGGTGGACCTCGTGATCATCGATTTGTGGCAACCCAAAAGCACCGGAACGGAAGTGGTGGACCAGATGAAGCGGATTCATCCCAAGGTCCCCGTCATTCTTCTGAGTGGGCTGCCGGACCTGCCCCCGGGATTCGAACGGGCTGACCTGCTTCTCACCAAATGCATTACTCCGCCGGAATTTCTCGCTGCGATCAGTAGTATTGTCGCCAAGAGCCGTGCGGCCGGCGCTGAGGGTGAGTGATGATCAGGGGTGATTGACATGCTTAGCACGCTAGAATTTCATCCGGAGCCGTTGCAGTGAGCAGCGTTCCAATTGGCACGATCCTCTGTGACGACCTGTGCTCTACGCCTGCCGGGAATTTAGCGAGTAGTCTCCCGCGGCATGCGCCACGAATTTCTTGATCGATGCCGGTCGATTTGAGATCCGGTGCAAAACGAACTTCTTCGGGGCAAAACTCGGTGCGATCGTCGGGGACCGTTCGCAATGTTGTTCGTGATCTAAACTTTTAGATTTCAAAAGTACAACACGGGGGAATACTCTACTTTCCCGTCCAACACGCACGCCGTTTTTCCAGAAATGCAGAGATTCCTTCCTGTGCGTCGGCGGCGAGCGCATTCATGCTCATCACTTCTTTGGCGTAGGCATAAGCTTTGGGCTGGTCGAGATCAATCTGCGTGTAGAACGCCTGCTTGCCTAGTGCGACCGTCAATGAGCTGGCTTCGGCAATGCGAGTGGCGAAATTGTGGCACTGCTGCGCCAGTTCCTCGGCAGGAACGACCATATTGACCAGTCCCCATTCCGCCGCCGTCACCGCCGAGACCATCTCTCCGGTCAGCAACATTTGCAGCGCGCGTTTGCGCCCGATAGCTCGACTGAGGGCCACCATCGGTGTGGTGCAGAAGAGTCCAATCTTCACTCCTGGCGTCGCAAACGCAGCCTGGTCGGAGGCCACGGCCAAATCGCAGGTCGCCACCAGTTGACATCCGGCTGCGGTCGCAATCCCTTGCACCTCTGCAATCACTGGCTGAGGAATCGATTGCACCTTCGTCATCAGATCGGTACAGATATCGAACACGAGGCGGTACTCGTTGATGTTGCGCCCCACCATCTCGCTCAAATCGTGACCGGACGAGAAGACTTTGCCTGCCGCCCGCAACAGCACGACACGCAAGGAGCGGTCGCACCCGATTTCGTTCAAGCAGTCGATCAGTTCGGTCATCAACTCCAGCGATAGAGCATTGCGCCGTTGGGGCCGGTTTAGCGTCACGATCGCAATCGGTCCCTCGATGTTGCACAGGATGTTCTGGTAATTTGGCAACCATTGTGGTGGTGGTTTGCGATTCAGGCATCACGAATCTCCTTCTACCGCAGTGCGCGATTGGTGGCGTAGCACGTTCTTGCGGATCTTGCCCGTCGATGTTTTGGGCAATGCACCAAAGTGTATCGCCTTCGGGCATTTGAAGTGCGCCAGACGCTCGCGGCAGAACTCAATCAGGTCCTGCTCGCTGACCACGACATCTTCCCTGACCAGCACATAGGCATGCGGCACCTCGCCCCACTTCTCGTCGGGCCAGGCGACAATCGCCGCCTCCAACACGGCGGGATGCTCGTACAATACCCTCTCCACCTCCAGCGAAGAGATATTCTCCCCTCCGGAGATGATGATGTCCTTGGCGCGGTCACGCACCTCGATATAGCCGTCGGCGTGCATCACTGCCAGATCTCCGGAGTGGAACCAGCCGCCACGGAATGCCGTCGCGGTTGCCTCCGGCTCGCGGTAGTAGCCCAGCATCACATTGTTGCCGCGCATCACTACTTCTCCCACCCTGAGTCCGTCAGCGGGGACGTCGTGCATGCCTTCGTCCACCACCCGCATGTCAGTCCCAAAAACCGTGTACGGAACGCCCTGCCGCGCTTTGAGCAGCGCACGCTCCTCCAGCGGCACATCGTCCCAGGCCGTGTGCCACGCACATACCGAGTGCGGTCCGTAGGTTTCAGTGAGCCCGTAGACGTGCGTCAACTCGATACCTATCGCCTCGGCGGCCCTGATCACGGCCGGTGGCGGAGGCGCTGCCGCGATCACCATCTTGAGTCCGTCGCGGAAACGAATGCCACGCTGCGAGCAGTACTCAGTGAGCGTGCGCACCACGATGGGAGCACCGCAGAGGTGAGTGACGCCCTCCTCCTGGATCAGCCTAACGGCGCGCTCGGCGTTCATCTCGGGGAGACATATATGCCGCGCTCCCATGGCCGTAATCGCCCAGGTGAAGCACCAGCCGTTGCAGTGGAACATGGGCAGCGTCCACAGGTAAACCGATCGGTACGACAGCCCGTGTTCAACTACCTCGCCAATGGCATTGAGGTAGGCGCCGCGATGGGTGTACATCACACCTTTGGGCACGCCAGTAGTGCCGCTAGTGTAGTTGATCGAAATGACGTCCTCCTCGCTCGGCGCGTGAGGCGCGACGGGCCTGCTACCCTCGCCGAGGAACGCCTCGTAATCGGAGATCATTCGTTCCAATTTCGGGATATCTTTTCGAACCGTATGCAGTGGTAAGAGGAGGTCAGCATCGCCCAGCACAATTTTGGCACCGCTGTGGTTCAGGATGGTAGCCAGCTCGCCGCCTTGCAGCCGAATATTGAGCGTGACTAGCACCGCACCGATGAGCGGGACTGCGAAGTGAGCTTCCAATGGCAGCAGTCCATTGCGCGCCAACACCGCGACCCGATCCCCGGTCGCAATGCCGGCTTGCTGCAGTGCCGCGCCGAAAGAGTGCACGCGCTGCTGCATTTCGGAGTAGGTGAGGCGTCGGCTGCCATCCACCTCAGCCGTGCAGTCACGGTACGCGATGGCGTTGCGGAAAAGAAACTCCAACGGAGTAAGGGCCGATATCATGAAATCCACCTGGGCTGTTGAATTTGGCGGCGATTATATAGCAGGGGTTGTGGTGCGTCTGTGGCAAGCCGAAGTCAAGAGTCGGCGGTGAGTGAAAAGCAGGGGTGGCTCACTCTTGCAGACGTCCGGGGCGCGTGGTCGGCAAACAGAAACCGGCTTCGCGGAGATCGGGACGCAAGGAGCGCTCGACAATATCACATGTCCCCAAACCGACTTCCAGCCCGCGTCGAGGGATGTCGGTACTTGCCCCATTCACTCGAGCGTCTCTCGTGATCTGACCGCAGTGGGAGGTCGGATTGAGCATCCTTCACGAACACCATCGCCGCCGCGTGATTTTGATGTGTCAATTCAAGGCCAAAGCGGTCGGGCCAGCGCCGGGAGAGCCGGCGGATGGCGCGCGGCGAGCCCGGTGAATAGAAAAAAAGCGGGATAGCCAACTCAAGCAGTCGGGCGACCGCCAACGGGTTTGCCGCGGGTACCGGCACCGCCTCGATGAGGCGATGGATTGTCAACAAGTGTTGACGCTACTAACTCCACCGATTGGGAAAACTCTCGCTCGCACGCTTGCATACTGACCGAAATTTGGAATTGGCATCGCATTAGCATGTACGAAGTTGGTAGCGCCATTCCGGCCGCGGTTTTGACAACCCGTACCCACAGGCCTAGCATGGCGATTGAGCGAGCCACGTATCCTTACTCTTTCAGGTTCTCTGAACTAAGTCAGCCCATCTGAAGTTCGTCCCTCTTAGCAAACCGGCGCAGGAGCCCACATGCGAATGCGATTACGATTCGTGGGTGTTGTCTTAGCGGCAATCCAGATCGCCAGTGTCGCGGTCGCGCAGCAAGCCATGACCGAATCCGGAGTGATCTCCGGGACAACGGAAGGCGGGCTAACCGTCTACAGAGGAGTCCCATTCGCTGCCCCGCCGGTCGGCGATTTGCGTTGGCGCGCCCCGCTGCCTGTCGCATCCTGGAAGGGCACGCGTAAGGCAGATAGCTTTGCCCCGGCGTGTATGCAAGAGGGGGTGTCCATGCCGGGCGAGACGCCGCCGGCAGTGAGTGAGGATTGTCTCTACCTTAACCTCTGGACGCCTGCCAAGAGCGCCCACGAGCGCCTGCCGGTGATCGTCTGGATCTATGGCGGCGGTTACATCAATGGCTCAGCCGCGATGCCCTTGTACTGGGGAGACCAACTCGCGCACAAAGGCGTGATCGTCGTCACTATAGCGTACCGGTTGGGCCCGCTCGGCTTTCTTGCGCTTCCGGAGCTGACCCGCGAGTCGCCGCACCACTCGTCTGGGAATTACGGTCTGATGGACCAGATCGCCGCGCTCGAATGGATTCAGAAGAACATAGCAGCCTTCGGTGGCGACCCGAAATGCGTAACCATCGCCGGTCAATCGTCCGGATCGATTTCGGTCAGCATCCTGATGGCATCACCGCGCGCGAAAGGATTGTTTCAGCGCGCCATCGGAGAGAGTGGCGGCCTGTTCGAGCCGCTCCAGTTGGCGCCAAAATACCTCTTGGCCAATGCCGAGCGCGACGGAGAAAAGTATGCCGTCTCACTGGGCGCGCCGTCGCTGCAGGAACTGCGCCGCCTGCCAGCCGACCGGCTGACTGGCAATGCTGGCGGCATCGTTCACCCTGTGATCGAACCTTATGTCCTTCCCGTTGCGCCCTACGAGGCTTTTGCTTCAGGCCAGCAGAATGATGTTCCGCTGCTCCTGGGTTCGAACGCCGACGAAGCGCGCAGTTTGACAGATGTCACCCATGTGAAGGCCGCGACGTTCGACAGCGATCTTGCGAAAAGCTTCGGCGCTCTGCCTCCACCGTTGATCGCAGCGTATCCTCACGCGACCGACGAGGAGGCTCGCCAGGCACGGCTCGGCTTCGAACGTGATCTCCGCTTTGGCTGGGACATGTGGGCCTGGGCGAGGTTGCAAGCCGAAACTGGCAAGAGCAGTGTCTATTACTACTCGTTTCGACAGCAGCCACCGTTTCCTGTCGGGTCTGTATATGAGGGATGGGGCGCGAGCCACTTCGCCGAGCTCTGGTATGTCTTCGACCATCTGAACCAGGAGCCATGGCGCTGGACCGCCGCCGACCGGAGAGTGGCCGAGGAAGTATCCAATTACTGGGTCAACTTCGCCAAGTCCGGCAATCCGAACGGCCCGGGCTTGCCGCCATGGCCGGTGTTCGCTGGCGTGGATGGCAAGGTCGCGTATCTCGGCGATCCGATCTCCGTTGCCGGAGTAGCGGATATCAATAGCTTGAGCGTCTTCGATGCGGTTTATACGACCGTACGTGGCAAGCCGTTTGGCGCACCATAGCGGCCGTCCGCAAGGGGACGCCTTTAAATTTGACATAAAACCTGAAAGTCCACTTGTCGAGGTCATGAGCGGGCAAATCCAGCCCCTACAACCAAGAGCTCACACTCAATACGCATTTATAAAGGAGCGGCGAAAGTGGCTCCTTTTGTTTTTGGTGAGGTATGGGGCCCAACCCGCTCTTAGTTGCGACGGCTGCGAAACGAGCTCTGCCCTGCGGTCCGCTCACCGCCGATTGGCAAGCCCAATAAATGGTGGGCTCGAATGAGGACATGGACAGTGGTTTGTTTCCTGTTTCCTCAGATTTTCTCCGGATTCGAGAGCTTCGATCCCCTGCATTTTGGTAACATCTTGCCGCAGAACTGTTTTGGGAGGGCTGATTGCCTGAAGAAGCAAGCGTCGCCACGCAAAGAATCATGCACCCTCGCGTTTTAGGCATTGTGCTGGCCGGGGGAAAAGGAACCCGACTTTCTCCGCTGACGCGCGAGCGCGCCAAGCCTGCGGTTCCATTCGGAGGCAAATACCGGATCATCGATTTTGTACTCAGCAATTTCGTGAATTCCGGCATTCACTCGATCTATGTGCTCACCCAGTTCCGCAGCCAGTCGTTACTGCAGCACCTGAGCGAAGGATGGCAGTTCGGCGGAATGCTGAAAAGCCACTTCATCATCAACGTGCCGGCACAGATGCGTTCGGAGAATGAATCCTGGTATCTGGGAACGGCCGACGCCATTTTTCAGAACATCAACCTCATCGAGCAATCCGATCCGCACCTGGTAGCCATCTTCGGTGGCGATCACATCTACCGCATGAGTATCGCCAGCATGATCGATTTTCACATCGCAAAGCAGGCGGAAGTGACGGTGGCGGCGATCCCCGTGCCCCGGGAACAGGCCCGCGAATTCGGTGTGATTGAGGTCAACGAGGAAGGACGCATTATGGCTTTCCATGAAAAGAACCCGAGTGCGCCTACCATGCCCGGCGATTCCACCCGGGTCTACGCCTCGATGGGAAACTACATCTTCTCCACCCGCACGCTTCTGGATCTGCTGAAGGAGGACGCGAAAACACCGGGCAGTCATCACGATTTCGGCATGGATATCCTGCCCAAGCTTGCGGGCAAGGCTCCCATCTATGCGTACAACTTCGAAGCGAACCGCATCCCTGGCGAGCCGGAGGATGCCATTCCCTACTGGCGTGATGTCGGCACTATCGACGCCTACTACGAAGCCAACATGGACTTGAATGACGTTAAGCCAGACCTCAATCTTTACAACCGCGAGTGGCCGGTGCGCAGCACGAGCTACTCCGACCCGCCCGCCAAGTTCGTCTTCGACGAAGACAAGCGCCGCGGTCTAGCCATCGACACCATCGTGTCGGGAGGATGCATCATTTCCGGCGGCATCGTGAGGAAGTCCGTTCTTGGCCGTGGCGTCCACGTGCACACCGGCGCGCTGGTAGAAAGCTGCGTCATCATGGATAACTGCGATATCGGACGCCACGCCAAGGTACGCCGTGCCATCCTGGATAAGAACGTGCGTATTCCGGCGGAAGCATCGGTCGGCTACGATCTCGACGCCGATCGCGCGCGCGGATGGCACGTGACTGAGTCCGGCATAGTCGTTATCGGGCGAGAGCACAGCGCCGTACCCGTGGCAGCGATGTTTTCCTGAGGCTTGTTCGGCGTTGGGAACTTGGCTGGAAACGCGTTCCGGTGAACTAGAAATGCTTGCGTCAGAGAAGAAAAGAAATAGGGCTATTTCTCAAAGCAATTTCTTCTGAAGTACCCATGTGGTCATCGCGCGTTGATTTTGGACGACGGTGGTCTTCAATGGCTCAACCAGTTCGCCGCCTAACCGTTCGGTGATTGAGCCCAGCAGGACTTCGTCCACCAGATACCGCTCCGCACCATCGGGCGATTGAAAGCGGCGTCCCTGGAGATGTTTGAACTGGCTCTCCATGCCAATGGTGGATGCGAGGCGGCAGAAAAACAGTCCGCCGGGCTTAAGAACGCGCCACGATCCCCGCAGCATGGATTCGAAGTGTGCGTCGTCGGGGGCGAGATGGAGGACCGTGTTGCTGATGACCACATCCGCGCAGGCATCGTCGAAGGACATCTGCTCGACAGGTTCGACTCGAAAATTCGAGGCCGGAAGCGCAGGCGCAAGCATCCGCGCGAGAGCGCGAACACTTTCCACGGCCTGCGCATCTGAATCCGCACCGTAAACTTCGTACCCTTCTCGCAGGAAGTAGACGAGGTTTCTACCGGAACCGCATCCGGCGTCCAGTATTTGCATTCCGGGTGTGATGCGGCCTTTCAGAAGCTGGTCGAAAAGATAGATGTCGATCTGGCCAAACTGCTCCTGGAGCGTAGGCGTGGGCATTCCTAGCACCCTAGGCTGAGGGTGCGGTTGTGTCAAATATTGGATCGGGGCAGGTTTGTGATCCCACGACTCTTCCCTAGCACACTTCACCGAGAAGCGGACCCGCTACTGGAAGAATTCTGTCATCTGCGCAGCCGTGGCTCCTGAGCCTGGGATGGTCTTGACGCCCAGCGCGATCATGCTCAGGTTGAGTAAGCTGTAATGGTTGTAGGTGCCAGTACCGGAGTATCCCGCCTTGACTCCGGTGCCGACCAGCAGGCACATCACCTTGCCGCCGCCGTTAGTATTGTCGTTTTGCGACTCGTCGAAGACGATGGCGAGAATTCCGCTGGTGGCGAATTGAGCATTCGACAAAAGCTGCGGCAGGTTCGCGGACAGGAAAGCATCAGCCGCCGCTACCCGCACTCCGATGTCGCAGGTGGTGTTGCTCTGGGAATTGGGACAGTCGTGCGCGTCATGCTGCGCGTCGGGCACGATGAATGAGTAATTCGGCAACTGCGAAGCCGACAGATCTGACGAGAGCTGTGCGAACGGCACAAGGTTCATGGCCTGCGCGGAAGGAGGTTGCACATCCGACAAGTACGAGATGGGATTGTGGCGCCGGAGATATGGGTAAGTGTCCGCCCCGATGTAGCCCTGTACCGGCAGGCTTTGCGCATAGACCTTCCACGACTTACCGGCGGCCACCAACTCGCGGACGACGTTGTCGCTGGAAACAGTGCCGTTGAAAGTATCGTCGTTCGTGGGAACTGTGCCAGTGGTCATGGCGAAGTAGTTGCCGATGGAGGGATGCGTATTGGCGTAGTAGTTGGATGCGACCCCGCCTTTGGCAATGAGGCTGTTGAGATAGGGAGCATTCGCGCTGCCCACGACGTCGGCATAGTTGGTGTTCTCCAGTACGACGATCGCGAAATGCTGAACCTGCGGAATGCCGCTGCTCGACTGCGTAGTGCCGGAACCGTTGCCTGTGGAAGTGGAAGAAGTGCTGGTCGAGTTGGTCATCGAGCTGCCGCCGCAGGCACACAACGAGAACACCAGTCCGGCCAGCAGTACGAGGGCAGCTGAGAGTGTGATGAAGGTGCTCTTACGGCGATCGGTACGAACAACTCTGGAATGCATCCTCAGCCTCATTGTGGCGCTGACAAAATAGGATGCGGATGAACAGAGCGGTGCTGTCAGGTGAACTGGCGAGAAAACTGGATGGCGGAGCCACACTCAGCAGAGGAAGGCACCTGAGAAGTGCCTTCCCCGAGAATGGAATGGGTTGCGTCCTACTGCGGGTCGGAAGGCGGCGGTGCGCCCTGACCGGCACCCGATCCGTGGCCACCATGTCCTCCGCGGCCCTGGTGGCTCATCATCTGTTCAAACTTGGTCTGCTGATCGGCGTTCAGAATGGGTTTGATCTGGCTGGCCGTTGTCTGGCGGATCTCCTGTATTTTCGCCATCCGGTCCTGTTGCGACAACGAGGTGTTACCACGCAGCTCCTGCATCTGCTGCGATTCGCTTTCCAGGATGGGCTTGATTTGCGTCTGCTGCTCGCTAGTGAGGTTGAGCTGCTGGGTCATGCGTTGCAGCCGCTGTTCGGCCGTCGGAGGCTGCCCGTGCCCGCCATACGAGCCACCACCTTGTCCCGAATCCGGCGGTCCCTGCGCGAACCACAGCGGTTCCGCCAAGCGCCACGGCCAAAGCCAGTGCAGCATGAATGAGAGGTTTCTTCATCTTGTTTAACTCCTTGGTCACTCGTTGACCGGCTCCGGCAGCAACATAGAGTGCTGCCGAGGAAATTGGCGACGCCGATGTCGACATGATCAGCAGGACGTCGTCCACATGCCTGAACCCACGAGGGAAAGTCATGCTGGTGCTCCGAGTGAAAGTCTGAATACGCCTGCTGAAACCCAGTGTGCCGGCAGAAGTTCTCGCAGTGGGTTGTTAAGAATCGTTGCGAAAAATTTTGGAACTTCTACGAAGTTGAGGAGAAATATTCGATCCAACACGCTTCGTTCTCTCTCACAGACTGCAACTGTCACGCCAATGAAAAGGATGGCCGCGGCGCCTGCTTTGCGACTCAGTTAACTCCGCGAGACACTTGCGGTTCCGGTTGCAGCACGATTGTGGCTCGCAGCAATCGACGGATTTACCTAGACAGGCCTCCAGGCTTTCCGATAGCTTCCGGACAACCTTTCCGATGCAAACGGGGGAAATCATGACCTGGGAAGAGCATGCCACCTGTGGAAGCGAATTATTTGTTTGGCCCGCACCAGATGAGAGTGGAATACAAAAGGCGCGATCGCTCGCGCCTTTTATGGCGAATGATTCGAAATCGTTCGAAGAGTTACTTCTTGCGGCTGGCAGGAGGAATGATTTTGTTCATGCGCAGGTATTCCACCATTTGGCCGTAGTGATCGAAAGGATGAGCGATCATGCCGACAGCGAGCGCCAGCCTGGTGGTTTTATTGGGACCGAATGGGCTCTGTACCTGTTCAAGAACGTTGGCCTCGGTGATGGTGTTAAGCGCATTGTGCGCGTAGGCGAAGGAGTCGTGCAGATAGTTGATGATGTCGGCTTTCGAAGTGAGATTCGCCGGGCCATTTTCGTCGGTGCCCATCTTGTCGGCAGGCGGCTTCTCGCCCAGGATCGCGGCGCCCAACATGTAGTTGGCCACGGCGATGTGTTTAACCTGCATCGCGAATGTGCGTACGCCCTCGAAATCGCCTAGCGAGGTGGGCGGAGCAAAATTGAACTTGTCGTCGGGCATGGCCTCGGCGGCGGGCACAACTTCCCTCTCCACGCCGGTCCACTGATGATCCAGCACCGAAGCGAAGGTCGGCTTTTGATCCTTGGTTGAGGTAGCTTGTGGATCGGCGGCAAACGTCTGGCCGGGAACGGCGAAGGCGAGCACCAGCACCGCCATGGCGAATTGCTTTTTCATCAGGAGTCCTCCACTGAGAATGTTTACGTAGGTCTCGGATAGCGCCCAAGCATTCTAGTCCATTCCCATGGTGTTTGGCTCGTGAACGGAAAGAGGATGTAGCCGGAACCAATAGGTAGTGGTGATTCCGGCGAGTAGCACGATAGCCGCGTAGCGCAGTGACAACTCCATGCTTGCGCGCTCGGCAACCGCGCCCCAGAGCGCCGCGCCTCCGGCAAATCCGCCCTGCAGCACCAGCAGGTACATCGAGATGGCACGAGCCCGCATACGGACCGGCGACATCGTCTGGGCAGAAACATTGAGGCTGGCCAGAACCTGGATCCAGGCGATGCCGCCGATCAGGTTGGTGACGGCAAGAATCAGGAAGGTCGGCCAGCGGCCGGCGGCAAAAGTCATCGCCGCGAAGATCGCGGTCGAGATCACGACCAGTGCGTCGACCGACATTCTGCGCCGCAACGCCGGCAACACGGTGGCCCCGATCACCGCGCCGACTCCGAAAAAGGCCAGCAGCAGTCCGTAACCGAGCGAGCCATAAGGATGAGCCAACAAAGGCAACAGCGCCGGCAGCGCAGTGGCAGCGATGCTGAAGGCGGCGCTGCGCACCAGGACCGACTTTACGGTATGCGACGTTCGCATATAGCGGAAACCGTCGAACATGGTCCTGAACATGTGATTGGGGTGCATGAATGTCGGTCCGGGATCGCGTTTCCAGCGAAGCAGGAAGTAGATAACGCCGGACAATGACGCCGCGTTTAGCAGGAAAACTGTCCCGGTGTTGATGGCGGCGATGATCACCCCACCGATCGCCGGTCCGATGGCGCGCGCGACGTTGTAGCCGGCGGAGTTCAGGGCTACTCCGGCAGCGAAGTTTTCGTGCGACACCACCTCGGGTGTAATGGCCTGCCACGCCGGATCGTTCAGCACCGCGCCAAATCCGATGAGAAAGGTGAACAAGAGCAGTAGCATCGGCGTCACGACGTGAGCCAGCGTAAGCACGCCTAGGGCCGCTGCGGTAACCACCATCCAGACTTGCGTAAAGAGCAGAAGCTTGCGGCGGTCGACGACATCGGCGATCGCACCCGCCGGCAGCACCACCAGGAAGACCGCGATGCTGCTGGCCGCCTGCACCATTCCAACCATGAATGGCGACATGGTGAGCGAGGTCATCAACCACCCCGCGCCCACCGTCTGCATCCACCGGCCGGTGTAGCTGATGACCGCGGCAATCCACAACGAGCGAAACAGCGGCTCGTGTAACGGGCCGAGCACCACCCGTCTGGGTGCGGCTTCCACCGACAGCGGCGGGATGGAGCCTAGCTCGGACATGGCTGTGCGGACCTCAGGCGCGCTTGGAGGGCCCGCCGGAACAACTGCGGGCGCAAGGGGTTCCTGCCATGATCCAGTCGTGGCCATCGACAATCAGACCGCCGCGAAAGGAAAAAGTGAGCCTGCGGCACGCGTCGAACCGCCGAGCCGTTCTCAACCGCTTCTGCGATGTGACCAGCCGCGGCGCCATCATGGGGCAACCTCCAGAATTTGTGACGCTGAAGTGAACGGCCACTCGCGACGGCGCCACGAACGAAACATGTAGATGACCAGGCCTACAACAACGATGACGACGGCGTAACGGACCTCGCGCAGGAAGTTCCGGCGCGCGATCAGAATGTACGCGAAGCCGGCGATCGCAACCAGAGCAGGAACGGGATACAGCCACATGCGAAATGGGCGTGGCAGGTCGGGACGGCGGTGACGCAGCACCATCACCCCGACCGCCTGCACGATGAATTGCAGCAGGATGCGAATGACCACCAGCGCGGCGATTACATCCGCCAGGCGCAGCAGACAGAACACCATGGCGACTCCGCCCAGCGCCAGTAAGGAAACCGTCGGAAAACGCTTCTCGGGATGAATCCTGGCAAACGAACGGAAATAATTACCGTCCAGCGCCGCGGCGTAAGGCACGCGGGAATAACCCAACAACAGCGAGAACACCGAGGCAAAGGCGGTCCACATGATCAGCCCCGACACCACGCGTCCCGCCCAGTTGCCGTAAATGCGCTGCATGAAGACGGAGATGATGTAGTTGTTCTGTTCACCCGAATGACCGGCCATTTCGCGCCAGGGCACCACGCCCAGGACGCTGATATTCATGACGATGTACAGCGCGGCGACGACGAGAATCGAGATGATGAGCGCACGCGGTATCGTGCGTCCCGGATCCTTCACTTCCCCGCCGATGAAGCAGACGTTGTAGTAGCCCCAGTAATCATAGGTAGCAATGAGCATCGCTGCGCCCATGCCGGTGAAGAAATTGTGCGAAAGGTGAAACGCACCGGGTGGAAAATCGAAGGCACGAGCCGCGCTGAAATGCGTGAGACCGGCAGCGATCACCCAGAAGAGCGACAGTGCAACGCCGACCCAAAGCAACTCAGAAAGCTTGGCAATCACCGTAATGCGCCGATACAGCAGGATGACCACGAAGACGCATGTGGCCATCGCCACGAAGGTAGCCGGCATGACGATAAAGCTGATTTCAAGATTGCCAAGCAGCGGCACACCAAGGTGAGCGGTGTGCGACAACAAAGTGTGCTCGAGGCCGGGCCACAGAAAGCCTGCATAATGCGCCAATCCAATACAGCCAGAGGCCACGGAGAGCGGTGCGCTGAACGAGAGTTGCCAGATGAACAGGAACGACAGCAGGCGTCCCAAAGTCCGCGGACCGTAAATTTCCTTGAGGTACCAGTACGAGCCGCCGGCGCTCGGCATGGCCGCGCCGAGCTCCGCCCATACAAGCCCGTCACAAAGCGCGATCACCGCTCCGGCGATCCAGCCCAGCATCGCTTGCGGACCACCGGCAGCGCTCACGATCAGCGGGATGGTGATGAACGGACCGACGCCGATCATGTCGATCATGTTCAGCGTGGTCGCGCTGGCCAGACCAACCCCGCGAATCAGCTCCGGCTGTCCATCCGGACTATTTTGGCTCATGCCCCACGCTCAGCAGATTCACGTATAGACGAATCGCTCCAGGCACACCGAAGGGCAACTGCCGGAAGAACGCGTAGCCGGTATAGATGTAATAGCCTTTGCCATACTGTGCCAGCAGCATGCCGCCCTTTTGCGGCTGCTCGCCCGGGTCATTCGTTGCCAGCAACGGCGTGTAGTGCGAGTCCCATGAGTCCATGAAGTAGAGTCCTCGCTCCTGCACCCAGCCCGAGAAGTCGTGCTCGGTGATCTGATTGGGATAGTGGAAGACGGGATTCTGCGGATCGAGGACTGCGACCGGCGCTTCTTCCTTGGTCACGCGATCGTGGCTCAGCTGCGCCGGATACGGAGTGAACTTGCCACCATTGAACGCCTCCGGTGACGTGTTGTACTGCACTACCAGCGTGCCGCCATTCTTCACGTAGTCGAGCAAACGCTGGTTGTTCTGCTTCACATCCTCGCGCGTGTCATAGGCGCGGATGCCGAGCACGATGGTTCCAAAGCGGCCGAGGTCGCCATGCTCTACGTCGTCTGGGTTGAGCAACGTGACATTCAGTCCAACCTGGCTCAGTACTGCGGGTATGTCATCGCCCGCGCCCATGATGTAACCGATCTTGAGATTGGGCGGCGTCTTGACTTCGACCAGGCTGGCTCGCTGATAGGAAGGCTGGTAGTAGAAGAAGCCTCCGATATCGGGCCGCGCCACCAGACTGTAGCCCTCAGTGTAATCGCGCCCGTTAGCCTTCATGGCGACTTGCACGCGATAGCGAGCCTCCTGGGCTCCATCCGGGAGCTCTTTGAACTCGGACGTATGCTCGCCTGCCTGGGGAAGTTCGACGGTCTCGGTGGGAGGCTCGATCTTCCACCGCGGAGGAGCGTCAACACGAATGGTGCCACTGGCATGATCGACCGTTGAACGCACGACGACGCTCAACTGGGCCGATGGATTGCTGCCCGCCGGAATGATCTGAGTGACCGGTGAAGCGGCTAGCGAGAACGGCGGCACGACGGACAAGGGCATCGACCAGGCATTCTTGTGAGTGTCGTGCACGGGAGTTCGCGCCACCGCTCGGACCATCCCTTCTTCTCCGCCGATGCTATACACCACATGCAGTGAAACCGGCGGAGGGGGCAGGGGAAGCGTCGCCAATGCCGGATCGTCGAGCTGGTAGATCGTGTCGACTTCGGGATCGTTACGGTGGAAATACTGTTTAGTCACCTTGGCATCGGCAGGAGGAAAGACGCGAAACATGACGGCACAACCATCGCCCGCTGGAAGCGTCTTCGGCACCTGATCCATGAAGGTCTCGGAGGTCCAGCCCTGGGGAAGGTCGAGGGCAAACTGCTTGAGCGCTAGGATCGAATTACTGCCGTTGTGCAGCACCGCCCGCAGCAGGAAAGATTTTCCTGCCGTGATAACGGCAGCCAGGACGTCGCCCTCGGAAGTGTTGAAAGACTCCGCCATGGGACGGCCATCGGGCGTTCCCGGGCTGACGCCGGCTTCGATGGCAAACGCCAGGTTCGCGGCCTGCTCAAGCTGTTCCCGCTTGGTGTCGAGGCTGGCCAGTAGGTCGGCCTTCTCGCCGGACGTCAGGCTCGAGGCTTGCACCTTCGCGATCAGCGCTCGCGTCAGATCGAAGCCATGCAGCAAGGGAGGACCTGCGGCTTGCGTGCTCTTGTCTGCTGCAGCAGTGGCCTGGTCCACCAGCTTAGCCATCTCTGTCAATTGCGGCCGGAGCCACGGCACTTTGGACTCATCGGCTCCGAGGCGCGCTGCCAGCCCAGACAGTGACGTGTCAATGCCCTGAAAGAAGTCTTTTTCGTGTCCCGTCGCAATGGGCGCGTTGGGCAGAACAGAATCGATCAGCTTGTAGTAACTGGTGCGGCGGCCCTCACGCATAGTCCAAGTGCCGGCGCCTTGCGAGAGCTGGTGCCGCAATCCCTGCCATGCGAACTGCACGTAGGACTCGCCGAGCAGAGGATCCGGTTGCGACGTATCGAGTTCGACCGTCCAGTCTTCCGTGGGACGCACGTTGTCCATATAAAGCTTCTTGGCCTGCCACGGCTGCAAGCCTTCGTGAATCTGCTCGGGAAAGCGGGTCGGATCGGCGGCGGCGCGAAAGGCTTCACGGGTGAGAATTCCCGATGCCTGGTGATTGCCGTGGCCGTCGCGGGGTGCGCCTTGAAACCGCGTGCAGATGACGTCGGGCCGGAAGGTGCGGATGACGCGGACCATGTCACCCAGCGCGATGTCGTGGCCGTGCCACATCTCAAAGGTTTCTTCCGCGGTCTTGGAAAAGCCGAAGTCGGCAACCCGGGTAAAGCGCTGCTCCACGCCGTAATAGCGGTCGGCCGCCAGAAGTTCCAGGGTGCGCACAATGCCCAGCTCATCCATCAGGTTGCTACCGATGGCGTTCTGCCCGCCCTCGCCGCGGTTCAACGTGAGCTGCAATGCCGTCACGCCTTGCCCACGCGACTCGAAGGTCAACATGCCGCCGTCTTCGTCATCCGGATGTGCAACGGTGTGCATCAACCGGGCCGTGGTGTGAAGGCGACGCAGCATAGCTTGAGGCCGGTGGCGCCGGTATCGACCGTCAGCGGCTGCGTGTCTACCCACGGAGAAGGAAGCTGCGCATAACCATTGGCGCTCAGCACCGCCAGCACGAGGCAGAAGCGGGTAAGCAGCAGGAGGGGCGTTCGCTGACGAGCAGTGCGGTTTTGTAGGGCCATCATTTATCGCAAAATAGCGAGTGCAGGTTCAGTGTGGCTGAGGTACAGAGTACACAAACACCCGCTTCGTTGCGAAACCGCTTCCGCGAGCGTTCGAAGGATTAGACGTAAGCCTCATCTACGTAACACCACTTCCAGTCGCCCGACTTAAAGGCCTGCATGACCGGATGCCCGGTCTGCTTGAAGTGCGCATTGGCGTGTCGTCCGGGCGAAGAGTCGCAACAACCGACGTGCCCGCAAGTCAGACATTTGCGCAGTTCCACCCAGCGCTGCCCGGTCTCAAGACATTCCTTGCAGCCATCGCCACTGGGAGCAACTTTGGGATTAGCGTTCTTGACGTGCTCACAACTTGCCATAAGACCTCCTTAAAAACAGTTTGGATGAATCCGCCAGAGAGATGGATTCTCGGCGGCACTGCTCGCGCATGGCGTTGTCTATAATGAAAGTTCGCGATTCTTCCGAGCTTTGGCTGCGGCAGAAGCCCTTCCGCAGTGCGCGTTTCTCGCATTTCGCGACGGAATAATTCATGATTCAAACCTTATTTGGCAGTACCGAAGAAAAGCCCAGTTTTCTGCAACGCATGAAAGAGGCGGTCACGCGAACGCGCGAGACCCTTAGCGAACGTATCGAAGACGTGGTTTCCTTCGGCAAAGAAATTGACCAATCCACACTTGACGATCTGGAAGCGGCGCTGATCGGCGCCGATCTGGGCACCGCAACGACCAGTACCGTGCTTAAGTCGCTTCGCGAGAAGGTGGATCGCAAGCAGGTAGGCAACGTCGACGAGGTCAAGCGCGTATTGAAGGACGAGCTGCTCGCTATCCTGAACTCCGCCGATAAGAAGCCGGTCCAGAAGGTCGATGGCGAGCCGGAAGTGATCCTCGTGGTGGGAGTAAACGGCGCTGGGAAGACGACTTCCATCGGCAAGCTGGCGTATTCCCTGCGCGCTCAAGGCAAAACGGTTCTGCTGGCCGCCGCCGATACCTTCCGCGCTGCCGCCATCGAGCAACTGGAAGTCTGGGGCGATCGCACTGGCACCGAGGTGATCAAGAACAAACCCGGTGGTGATCCAGCGGCGGTATTGTTCGACGCGCTGCAGGCGGCGAAGGCGCGCAAGATTGACTACGTGATTGTCGACACCGCAGGACGTCTTCATACCAAGGCCAATCTTATGACCGAGCTGGAAAAGATGCGGCGTACGGCGCAACGCTTCAGCTCTACGGCTCCGCATGAGACGCTGCTGGTGATGGACGGCACCACCGGACAGAACGGGCTGCAACAGGCGCGGATGTTTACCGCGTCGGCGGGCGTCACGGGCATTGTGCTTACCAAGCTCGACGGTACCGCCAAAGGCGGCGTGGTCGTGGCTATCTCGAAAGAGCTCGGCCTGCCGGTGCGATACGTCGGTGTGGGCGAGAAGCTTGGCGACCTGTTGCCCTTCAATCCGCAAGACTTCGTAAATTCGTTGTTCGACTGACATGACCTCTTCCAACGACACGACATTTATGCATCAGGCGCTGGAGCTCGCCGGCCAAGGCGTCGGGCTGGCCTCGCCGAATCCGTGCGTGGGAGCGATGATCGTGGACGCCGGCGGTGAGGTCGTGGGGCGGGGCTCGCATACCTACGACGGCATCAAGCACGCCGAAGTGCTGGCCCTGGAAGAGGCGGGCACTCGAGCTCGGGGCGCGACACTCTACCTCAATCTCGAGCCGTGCTCGCATGTGGGACGCACTGGACCCTGCGCCGATGCGATTATTGCGGCGGGCATCAAGCGGGTTGTGGCTTCGATGGCCGATCCCAACCCAGCAGTCGGCGGACGGGGCTTCGCGCGGCTGCGTGCCGCGGGCATCGAAGTGGAAGCTGGGACGCTGGAGGCGGAAGCCAAGCGTCTGAACGAGTCGTTCGCGAAATACATTCGCACCCAGTTGCCCTTCGTTACGCTCAAGACCGCGATGACGCTGGATGGCAAGATCGCGCCCCCTCCCGATCAACGGACCGATGGCGATCTGGGTTCGCTGGCCGCAACCGGAGGTTGGATTACCAGTCCCGATGCCCGCGTTCATGTGCACGATATGCGTCATGCCAACGACGCCATCCTGGTCGGCGTTGGAACCGTTATTGCGGATGATCCGCTGCTCACCGATCGCACGCAACTGCCGCGACGCCGTCCGCTGCAGCGCGTGATTCTCGATTCACGGCTGCGCATTCCGCTCGATTCGCGCGTAGTGAGGACCGCCAGGCAGGACGTCATCGTCTTCTGCTGCTTCGCTGAAGAAAACAAGCGCCAGGAACTGGAGGCGCGGGGCATACGGGTTGAGCAGGTTCCGATGCGGCTGCCACTCGAAGATGGGACGATTCCCTTCCCGGGCAGCTTGCCTGTGTCTGACGGTCGGCCTGACCTGGACCTGGTGCTGGCGAAGCTGGGCGAACTTGAGATCATCAGTCTCATCATCGAAGGTGGAGCGATGGTGAATTGGGCCGCGCTCTCCGCGGGCATCGTGGACAAGGTCTTTTTTTATTACGCTCCGAAGATACTGGGCGGGACGGGATCGATACCGTTCGCACTCGGATCCGGATACCGGCGCATGAGCGAGGCAGCCTATGTGAAGTCGCTGGTGCTGCACCGCTTCGGAGAAGACTTCGCGGTTGAGGGTTACCTGCACGACCCATATGAGTCGGCGTCACCGGCGGCTCCTTACCTGATTCAGAATCCATAAGACGGCTGCGTCTCGCGGCCGGCTCGAGGTACTCATCATGTTTACCGGACTTGTCGAAGAGGTTGGAACCGTCGCCAGCATCGTCGAGAGCGGCGGCAACCACCGCGTACAGATCAAGGCCCCGGCCACCGCGAAAGAACTGCGTGAAGGCAACAGTGTAGCGGTCAGCGGCGTCTGCCTCACTGCGCTCGATATCCAGCCGAGCGGCTTCTCTGCCGATCTCGCCAGGGAGACGTGGACGCGCACGTCCTTCTCGCGCATCACCGAGGGGGCACAGGTTAACCTCGAGCTTCCCCTCAAGGCCGATGGACGCATGGGTGGCCACATGGTGCAGGGACACGTGGACGGCATCGGACGTTTTGCCGCGCTTGACCCCATTCCGCAGGCCAATGACTTCTGGCTGCGCATCGACATTCCGGAAGACCTCGAGAAGTATGTGGTGTTCAAGGGATCGATTGCGATCGAGGGCATCAGCTTGACGGTCGCCAATCTCGAGGGCTTGCGGCTGACGGTTGCCATTATTCCCCACACCGTCAAGATGACGAATCTGGGCTCGCTGAAAGTCGGCGATCCCGTGAATCTCGAAACTGACATCGTTGCCAAGTACCTGGAGAAATGGACGAAGCGCGACGAAGAAGCGGGTGGCTTGACGGTAGAGCGGCTGATTACCCAAGGCTTCTGAGCGCCAGCAGAGAGGCACTCTCCTAGGCTTTTGACCGCTGCAAGTTCCCGTGTCTTGCTCCGTACTCGTCGCTGCCATTCGGCGGGAAAATCGGCGTAATGGGCGGGTACCCCCTCCCCCCTCTTCGCCGTAAAATATTGAAAATAAAGGGTCGCCGAAAAAAATTCCCCGCAAAATATTGAGCGCGTGAGACTTATAGGCAAAATATTCCGGAATAAGGACTTAGCTCGATTTTCTTGCGAATGGACCAGACCGTCGGTGGGAGAAGCCAGCAGCAGCGAGGCAGATCGCCACTGATCAAAGCCGAGGACTCGATGCACTAATTCGGCTCTTCCGGAGAGTGGGGGGTAGAGACACATTTCCCACTTTTCCTCGGTGATCAGTCTACGACCCAGTCCGCCGCGGCACCAAGCAATTTCTCACAAAAAAGCATGTGGAGTTCCAAAATGGGAATTAGCGCTGGCCGCCGTCCCAGGCGGGCAAAGTTATCAGGGCCATAGTGTGTGAGTGGGACGCGTGTCGTCCATGCCTGGATTCGAGTTGCTTGAGTCCGGCACCCACTGTGAACGCGACTAAAGCTTAGCGGCCTCGGTTGACTGGCCACCCACAAGCCTCCGGATTACGTCACCTGAAATTCAAACGGCGGCTTCGTAGTCCGCAGTGATACCGAGTATCCGGTCGGCCCCGCAACGGCCGTATGCGGCTGAGACACCACCCACCAGTGGCCAGCTTTGAAGTACATGAAGTTGAACGAAGTGGGATTATTCGCGTCACCATAAAAATGCGGCGATCCCAGACTATTGTCGAAATCCAGTCTCGCCACCACATTAGCGGCCGCGAATGTTGTCGCCTGATGCATTGAGTCATGGAACACCCGAATGGTGTTCACAGCGTTTGGCTCGATGGTGATTACCAGCGAACAGCCGTTCATCGCACCGGTGAACATGACGTTGTAGAGGGGAGCGGCGGTAGGCAAGTCGACATACGGCACGTTGGCGATCCCTGCTCCCTGTACCCCGTGCGAGCGGTACGGCACCCAATAGCAGTGCAGCAGAGGATCGACGCTGGGGCTCGGTGGCGGCGCGCACACCGTGCCAGGAAACGCGGCACGGAGGAGTACCTGGTTGCTGGCCATGCTCACGGGTTCCAGATCGAAATGTGCGTCACGGATTGTGTCCAGCCTGCCCATTTGGGCCAGAGCTTGGCTCAACGTCGCTGAGGTGGTGTTGCATGCCTTCATGTTGGTTGGGTTAATCGGAGACGAAGACGCGAAGGCGAACGGGTCCAAGGCAAACACGAGGTTCTTTCCGTTCATATGAGGGCTCCTGGTTTGTTCGGCGATTCTACTCCGCTTTAGGCCTCAGACCCGCACACAGACAACGCAGCAGCTCGCGCACTGTGATTTCGCAGGCTTTCTATGAATGGATATCAGGGGGAGTAGAGACAATGCTCGCGGCATGATTGGTGTGCGAATCGCGTAATCCGAGCAAAAAGTCCGCGCCATCGGAGGTAAGGCGGCATGCGGATCAAAACACCATTCCAGCCGTCTACACCCGCGGTTGGTGAGGCGGGCGTTGCGCGCCGAAGTAGGCCTCAAAGTCGAGAGAATCGAGTTCCAGAAATTCCTGCACGATGGGCTCGGTGCATTTTGTCATCTCGGCATAAGTGCCGAAGAAAATCGCCTTGGCTTCGTGAAGGAACAGCAGGCGGTCGGCAAGTTTCTTGGCCAAGGCCATATCGTGGGTGACCACGATGCTGGTGAGCTTGAGCTGTTTTTTCAGCTTCTTGATAAGATCGCCGAGCAGGTGAGCCATCAGCGGATCCACCATGGTGGTCGGCTCGTCGTAGAGTACAGCGTCGGGCTGGGCCGCCAGCGCTCGGGCGATCGCCACCGACCGCTTCATGCCGGTGGAAAGATCGGAAGGCAGAAGGTCGCGGAACTCACGGACGCCGACCATCTCCAGCAGGCCGTCGACGATCTGATAAATCTGCTCTTCCTCCAGGCCTCCGCGCTCACGCAACGGGAAGGCCACGTTCTCGCCCACAGTCAGTGAGTCGAACAGCGCTCCATTCTGGAAGACCATGGTGACTTTCTTGCGGATCCGCTGCAGCTCCTTCTCGTCGTAGTCGGTGATGTCTTCGTAGGCGACCCAGACGCGTCCGCTGTCTGGCTTAAGGAAACCCATAATTTCGTGCAGCGAGACTGACTTTCCCACGCCGCTGCGGCCCAGGATGCAAACCGTCTCTCCCGGAAGCACATCGAAGTTCACCTTTTCCAGAATGACCTTACTGCCGAACGCCTTGGAGACGTTCTGAAACTCGATGTACGGCTTCTGATTGTGGTGGTTCTGCTCTTCCATGTTTATCCGGCTACTCCAGCGCCAGCGGTGCTGTTCGTGCCAAAGACCGACTCATAGTCTTCCCGCGTATTGACGTTGCGGAAGATTTGAGGCGAGAAGCCCCCGCTCTGAATCTCCGTCTCGGAAACAAATCGCGTGGGAACCCGCGAAAACAGGTGGCCAATCTTGTAGTCACCCCGTCGTAGCGCGTCTTCGGCTGCTTCACGCAGGCTCCGCCGGTAGACCGCGCACAGAGGCTGAAGGCCGCCCAGAGCGTCGGGAACCACCGCGATCTCGGGCGCGCCTGCTGCGAGCGCTACAAACCATGCCAGGAATGCCGGATCAAGTAAGGGCATATCAACCGATAGCACGAGATTCAGATTGCTGTCGGTCGAGCTCAGCGCAGATGAATGCCGCCCAGCGGTCCGCAGTCAGGATAGATATCCTCGATGGTCTCTCCGAAGTCGGAATATTTATCGCGCGGCCCCACAATCACGGTCCGGGGCGCAACGGTGTGTGCGTTCACCAGAGTCCGCTCCAGCAAGGTTTTGCCTTGGGCAGCCAGCAGAGCCTTGTCGCAGCCCATGCGCGAACTACGGCCTCCCGCGAGCACGAATGCAGTCAGACTAGCCACAGCTCATGATATCCGAGGACGGCGGCGCTCAGGCGCGGCCGGGCTGAAAAGTCGTGGTGTGCGGAATGCAGCCGTTCAGCTCGATGGCGACAACCCGTCCCGACTGATCGAGCTCCAGGGTGGCAGGAACAGTCATCACAACATCGCCGCTCAGGTTGGGCAGCGAGATGAAGACGCGATTCTCCACGCATACGGCGGTTGGATCTTTTTTGAGGAAGGATAACGCGTGATCGCTGCGGCAGCTCTTGGGCAGCATGAAGCTCAGGTCGGCGATGTCTCCCGTTTCCGACAGAGAAACAGCCGCCTCAACCGAGACCCGTGACTGAATCTCGTCGCCTTGCACCTGGCTTTCGGGTTTGAAGCAGATGTAGTACTCGAAACCGGTATCCGGGTCGAATTGACTTCGGTCCACCTGAAAAGCCATTTTCACGCCTCCAGACGTGCTGCCCTACTCTAAACCGTGTGAGCATACTAAATCAGGTACCACGGGCCAAGTCAACGAATAGCGCGCCACGACTGCACATCAGATAGTCTCGGGCGACGTGGAGCGGCCGGCCCACGCTGAGCTACGATTCAGAGGTCTCACTGCTACTCTGTTATATTTTTTGTTCAGTGGGTTCCTGAGCCTCAAGCATGCCGATCTTCTTGCTGACCGACCTCGCGAAAGGAAAAGTCGCAGCAGTACAGGATTATGCTGTCCTGGCGTGGCGCTCGCTCACGAATCTTTTCGCGCATCCGCGCTACTTTGCCGACACCCTCTTGCAGGCCGATTCCATCGGCGTCGGATCCCTGCCCATCGTGGTGCTCACCGGTGCATTCACCGGAGCCGTGCTGGCCTTGCAGACCTCGGCTACGTTGCAACAGTTCGGCTCACTTTCTCTCACCGGCCAATTGGTATCGCTGTCGATGGTCCGCGAGCTGGGGCCGGTGCTTACGGGATTAATGGTGGCCGGGCGTAACTCCAGCGGCATGGCCAGCGAACTGGGCTCGATGCAGGTGACGGAGCAGATCGATGCCATGCGCGCCATGGGCGTCGATCCCACCAAGAAGCTGGTTACGCCGCGCGTGGTCGCCTCGGTGATCATGCTTTTCTTTCTCAGCATCATTTCCGACCTTCTGGGACTGGCGGGCGGCTTCTTCATTTCCTATGCCCTGCTCGGGCTGGACGCCAACCAGTACTGGACCAGCGCCTATCAGTCGCTGCGGTTTCAAGATGTTTTCATGGGATTGTCCAAGCCGGTGGTTTTCGGCTTCATCATCTCCAGCATCGGCTGTTATTACGGACTCTCCGCCAAGGGTGGCACCCAGGGAGTGGGCCGGGCCACCACCCAGGCAGTAGTGGCGGCTTCCGTGCTGATCCTAGCCACTGACTTCTTCATGACGCGGCTGTTGATGGCGGTCTTTGGAAGCTAAGATGGCGATTTTCTCCCCAGGCATCCAACCTCCTCGACCGCCCGCGGCACGCTCCGATCAGTGCGTGCTCCAATTCGACGATGTCAGTATCGCCTTCGACAAGCCCGTGCTGGAGGGCATCTCATTTCAACTGGCAAGAGGCGAGACCAAGGTCTTACTGGGCGAAGCGGGCACAGGCAAGACCTTGATCCTGAAGCTTGGCTTAGGACTGATCAAGCCCGACTCTGGCCGCATCACCGTCCTGAACGACGAGGTGACGGCGATGCGGGAGGAACAGCTGTTCGAGCTGCGCCGCCAGATCGGCATGGTCTTTCAGGAGAGCGCGCTCTTCGATTCGTTAACGGTGGAAGAAAATGTCGCTTACCGGCTGATCGAGGAGACGGGCAAGATTACCGAGGAGATCCACGAGAGGGTCCTCGAGACACTTCGATTCGTGGAACTGGAGCAGACCGCTGCGCTGGCTCCCTCGGAACTGTCAGGAGGCATGCGGCGCAGGGTGGCGATCGCGCGCGCGATGATCACACATCCGGAGATGCTCTTTTATGACTCACCTACCGGCGGTCTGGATCCCGTCACCTCCAACACGATCATCGAATTGGTGGTGAAGCAGCGCGACGTCTATAAGACCAGTTCCCTGCTGGTGACCCACCGTTTGCAGGATGCGTTCACCATGGCCAGCCACTACTTCGACCAGGCGCAGAACAAGATGGTCCCGCTGTCGGAAGGAACGCCGCGCGATGTGCGCACAACGTTTGTCATCCTGCGGGACCACAAGATTATCTTCGAAGGCACCGCAGAAGAGATGCTGCGGTGCACCGATCCCTACATCCGGGAGTATCTGAGTTAGCTGGTCTTGGCCGCCGCCGCGAGACGCGCCCGCTCCGCCTGCAGCTTTCGCATACGCGTGAGGCGCTCCTGTCCCTGGGCAGAACCCTCCACCACCTTTTGCACATTGGTCAGGAACTCAGGCGTGCCGCTTTTCTGCCGGTATTCTTCCACGAAGGGCTGGATCTTCGCATACACGAAATACATTTCTCCCAGCGTGTCGTAGGCCAATAGAGGATTGAGTGTGCCATGCACAATCAGGGAGGCCGCCATCTCCCAATATCCGAAGACCTGCCGGACGTAGGCATTCTCCTTGCCTGGGGAGTTGGCGACGGCGAGCATGTCGTCCACTGACTTGGGGGCAAACTGTTGGATGAAAAGCCGCGCTTCGCGCATTACGGGTTCGCGGCGCAGTTCGTAGAGCTTGAGAATGAGGTCGGCGTCGTGGTGAGTAGGTTGTGAGGCGCTCATGAAAATTCCCCCTTTTTAGGCCACGGCTTCCGGCGTGGCAATCTGACGTGAGTAGTCGCACTTTACGGCCGGTACTTCCGCTGTCTTCGCTTCTTTGGCTTTGCCTTTTTTAGCGCGCCGCTTCGGCTCTTCGGACTCAGTCCGTTTGCTGTTTGGACAAACGAGGAAGGTGCCCGTCTTGAGCGTCTTCTCCAGCAAGTAGGGACTGCCGCACTCGGGACAGGTCTCCGCCACCGGCTTGTAGGCTGAAGTGAAGTCGCAGTCGGGATAAGTGGAGCATCCGTAGAAGAAGTTGCCGCGGCGAGCCTTCTTCTCCACGATTTCGCCTTCCTTACATTGTGGACACTTCACCCCGATGAAGTTCTGCTTGACCCACTTGCATTCGGGGTAGCCGCTACAGGAGATGAACTCGCCGAAGCGTCCATGGCGCAGCAGCAGCCCGCGTCCGCACTGTGGACATTTCTCGTCCAGCGGAATGTCGGGCACCTTCTTGGCCTGGTCAAGACGGCGTGTGGTCTTGCAATCCGGATAGCCAGTGCAAGCCATGAACTGGCCAAAGCGCCCGCGCTTCAGGACCATTACCCGGCCGCAGTTCTCGCAATATTCTTCCTGCGAGGTTTCCTGCAAGTCAGCCGAGTCGAGATCGGGCAGGTCGATGGGGTTCTCTTTGGTGAAGGTGCAACTATTGGGATCGGTCTTGTCGTAGGCACTACAAGCGTAGAACGAGCCGTGCTTGCCCCACTTGATGACCAGCGGCGAGCCACAGCGTTCGCATTTTTCATCCGTAGGCTTCTCCATACGCTTCACATTTTCCATGTGTTTTTCGGCGTAATGGAGCTCCTTCTCGAATTTCTTATAGAACTCGGCGAGAGCGTCGGTCCAGAGTTCTTTGCCCTCTTCGATCTCGTCGAGCTCCTCTTCCAGCCGCGCGGTATATTGCAGATCGAAGATGTCCTTGAAGTTCGCCACCAGCAGGTCGGTAACTACGAAGCCGATCTCCGCCGGAACGAACTTGCCTCCGATCTTCTGTACGTACTGCCGTTCCTGGATGGTGCTGATGATCGCCGCGTAGGTCGACGGACGTCCGATGCCACGCTCTTCCAGTTCCTTCACCAGCGAGGCCTCGTTAAAGCGTGGAGGCGGCTCGGTGAAGTGTTGCTCAGGACTCAGGCTCTTCAGGGTCAACTTCTGGCCTTCCGTGAGCGTAGGAAGCTTGTGCTTGAGGGCCTCATCTTCCTCATCCTTGGTATCCTTCGACTCCTCATAAACCTTCAAGAAGCCTTCGAACTTCAGGACTGAACCGGTGACGCGGAAGCGATACGTCTCATTGCCACTCCTGGCGTCGATCTCAACGGTGGTCTGGTCAAAGACAGCCGGGTTCATCTGCGACGCTACGAAGCGCTGCCAGATCAGCTTGTAGACCTTGAACTCGTCTTCCTGCAGATACTGCTTCACCGAGTCCGGATGACGTGACGCAGAGGTTGGGCGAATGGCTTCGTGGGCTTCCTGCGCATCCTTCTTCGACTTGAAGGTGTTGGGTGACTCGGGCAGGAACTCCTTGCCGTACTCCTTGGCAATGAGCTCCCGTAGCTCAGCCACGGCGTCGTTTGACACGCGGGTCGAGTCGGTACGCATGTAGGTGATGAGGCCGACCGTACCCTCTTCGCCGAGTTCAATGCCTTCATAGAGGCGTTGCGCAATCATCATGGCGCGCTTCACGCTGAAGCGCAGTTTGCGCGAGGCGTCCTGCTGGAACTTGCTGGTGGTAAACGGCGCAGCCGGACTGCGGCGGCGTTCCCGCTTTTCTACCGAACGGACCGTCCAGTCAGCGTTCTCCAGCACACTCTTGATCTTTTCGGCGTCCTCGCCGTTGGTGATTTCGGTCTTCTCTTCTCCGATGCCGATGAACCGGGCATCAAACGCGGGCGGCTTGGAGCCCTGGAGATGGGCGTCGATCGTCCAGTACTCCTGCTTCTCGAAGGCCTTGATCTCGCGCTCACGTTCGACGATGAGGCGCAGGGCGACCGTCTGCACCCGGCCAGCCGAGATGCCGCGACGCACCTTGTCCCAGAGCAGCGGCGAGATTTGGTACCCCACCAGCCGGTCGAGCACGCGCCGGGTCTGCTGCGCGTCTACCAGGTTGCGATCGATGTCGCGCGGATGCTGAAAGGCCTCCTGTACGGCGCGCTTGGTAATTTCGTTGAACGTTACCCGACGGATATTGGTGGCGGTGTTCTTCCGCTTCTTGCCGCTGATGAGCTCGCCGCCGAGCTCTTCGGCCAGGTGCGCAGCGATAGCTTCACCCTCACGGTCCGGATCGGGCGCCAGGTAGATGGTGTCAGCCGACTTCGCCAGCTTCTTCAGCCGGGCAAGGACCTTCTCTTTGCCGGGAATCACGACGTACTCGGCCGCGAAATCGTTCTCGACGTCGACGCCGAGATCTTTCTTCGGCAGATCTTTAATATGTCCGAGCGAGGCTTCCACCTCATACCCGGTGCCAAGATATTTTTGGATGGTCTTCGCCTTGGCGGGCGACTCGACAATGACTAAACCTTTGGACAATGGAACCTCGTGCGTATGAATGCGAATTACGTTATGAAGCTAGCATGGTTTCGGCGAAAGCCGAAACCTCGCTGCCGGCTGTCGGCTGTCAGCCATCAGCCAAACCTCACACCTACACAGGCTTACATATGGGCTGCCCGCTTCGAAGTGCGCGTTGTGGAATTCTCACGGATGTCGTTCTGCACCCTCTTTAGCAGAGCTGTCAACATACGCTTTATTTCGACCAGCTCCGTACTCGCAGCCCCGTATTGGTTTGGTTCGAGATATTTCAAATCGCGGCACAGCAGCAATTGATACTCGACCTCGCATGCGGAACCGAGAGCAATCTGCACAAACTTTGCGAACTCCCCTTGGGTGCGTCCGCTTCCCTCAGCCAGATTCGTGGGGATGGATGACGCAGCGCGTCGAATCTGGCTCTTCAAACCAAAAACTTCCTCTCGCGGAAAAGCCTTGCTAACCCGATAAATCTCTAAGGTAAATTTGTGAGCTCTGCTCCAAACGGTGAGATTTCTGAAGTCTTGCATCTCTTCCTCCCGCGCACCACAAAACTGATCGACTTGGCCGACGGCTGATGGCTAAAAGCTGACAGCTTGGCGGCGCTCCGCGCCGTCACATCCGCCGCACGTAATACTTTCCCGGCAGAACGCGAATTCGGTTGCTCAACTCCAGCTCAAACAGCGCCTCGAAGATTTGGGCGGAGGACAGTTGCGAGACCAGGCGCTCAACCAGCTCGTCGATGTGCGTTGACTCGTCAGCTCGGAGGAGGGCGAAGACCTTTTTCTCGGCGTCCGGCATTTCCGGCGCGCCAAACAATGATGATGTTCCAAGGCTCTCGGATTCAGGCTGCTCCGGCGGAGTAAGCGCGAGACGGATGTCAGCGGGCAGCGCCTCCCACACGTCTTCCCAGGTCGCCACCAATGCAGCGCCCTGCTTTATCAATGTGTTAGGACCCCACGCAAGCTTATTGGTGACGTTGCCCGGAACCGCATAGACGTCCCTGCCCTGCTCCAGAGCGCAACGGGCGGTCACCCGGGTTCCGCTATATTCGCCAGCCTCGATTACCAGAACACCCACGGCGAGGCCGCTGATAACGCGGTTGCGTATAGGAAAGTTCTGCGGCGCCGGAAATGTGCCCAGAGGAAACTCGCTTACTACAGCTCCCCCTGAGGCCAGAATCTGATCAGCCAGCTTCTGGTTTTCTTTCGGATAGGTTACGTCGATGCCGGTACCCCAGATTGCCACCGTCTTGCCGTTGGCGTTCAGCGCTCCACGGTGGGCTGCGGTATCGATCCCGCGCGCCATTCCACTAAATATGATGAGGCCGCGGCTCGCCAGGTCGCAGGAGAGCCGCTCCGCGATGCCCACTCCATATGGTGTAGGGTGCCTGGTTCCGACGACAGCAACTCCAGGCTGGTCTATAACTTCCAGACAGCCTCGCAGGTAAAGGGTCAGAGGCGGATCGTAGATCTCCAACAGCCGTTGCGGATAGGCGGCGTCCCCCGGGGTAACCAGCGAGCCGCCCAATTCCTTGAGTCGATCAAGTTCGTCGGCTGCTAACTCCATCGAGCGGCCCAATGCGATGCTCTGGGCCGCTGCCGCTGGAAGACCGAGGGCCTCAAGCTCAGTGAGCGATGCCGCGAAGAGGCGCTCGATGCCGCCTACATGGTCGACCAACTTGCGACCTCGCGTAGACCCTATGCCTGGAGTCAGGGACAGCGCCAACCACTGCAATTTGCGGGTCTCAGCGAACTCATGCGCCCGCATCCGGACCTCAGTTTCCATATCGCTCCACCGCCGCTTTTGGCCAGAACCTGCCGAGAGTAACCGGGCCTCAGGTTACCGTCAGTGAGCGGCATCACTCGCTGACGGTCACGTGTCGCACGGCAGTGACTGGGGTGCTTCCTTTGTTAGACTCGAAATGTATGGGTCGGCTCCGGATCTCCGCAATCTCCTTCCTCAATACTGCGCCGCTCATGTGGGACTTCGAGCACGGAGACGCGGGTAAGGACTTTGCAATCGACTACACTCTTCCCTCGGCGTGTGCGGCAGCATTGGCGGCGAACCAGGCCGACATCGGAATTATTCCCGCTTTCGCGTACGCGGAGATACCCAATCTGGTAATCCTGCCCAAGGTGGCGATCGCGGCTAAAGATCACGTGCGGTCCATACTTCTGATCAGCAAGAAGCCGCTGGAGGAAATTCGCACAGTCGCGACCGACACCTCCTCGCGTACCTCGGTGGCGCTTACCCAGGTGCTGTTCACCAAGTTCCTGGGCGGGGCGCGCAAGCTCACGCCTCATGCTCCTCACCTGGACGCAATGCTCCTCGAGAACGACGCCGCACTGCTCATCGGCGATGTGGCCTTACAAGTCCGGCTGGCCGGGCAATACCAGGTGTATGACCTGGCGCACGAATGGCGGATTCGCACCGGGAAGCCATTTGTCTTTGCCTTCTGGGCAATCCGCCTCGATTCGCTGGAGCGCGCGGACGATCTCGAAGTGGCGCACATCTTTCAGCGCTCGAGAAATCACGGCACCGAAGACAAGAACATTGCAACCATAGCGCGAGAGTGGTCCCCGCGATTGGGACTGAGCGAAGCCGATATTATCCGCTATCTGACCGTCAGCATCGATTACACCCTCGACCGCGAAAACCACTCCGGGCTTCAGCTGTTTCTTCGCTATTCGGCCGAGATTGGCCTGTTGCCGCATGTCCCTGAGCTTCGATTCCTTGGGCCGCTGGCTTTCGGCAGCGTCCGGTCGTAGCAATTTTCTTAAATAGAGCTTGTTGAGAGCATTTGTCGAAGCGATTTTTCGGCGCTAGATTACGAACTTGATGCGGGAATTCTGCTTCTAACCGGGAGCCTGACCATCGCAATCCGCGTGGCTAGCTGATGCATATTTTCGCCGCTGGTGTCCTCAAATCGACGCTCTGGCATGCCTTGCGACGGCTGGGCGGCCCCGGCTTGATCTTTCTTGGGCTGCTGGACAACTCCGTTGTCCCGCTGCCCGGGAGCATGGATGCTCTTACCCTCATTCTGGCGGCGACTCATAAGGACCTGTGGTGGTATTACGCCGTGATGGCGACGATCGGGTCGCTGATCGGGGGCTACCTTACTTTTCGTCTCGGCGCCAAGGGCGGCAAGGAGACGCTGGAAAAGAAGATTTCAAAGAAGAGGGCCGAAAAGGTCTATCACATCTTCGAGCGCTACGGATTCTGGTCGATCGTGATAGGAGCCATGTGCCCTCCGCCGGTGCCGATCGTACCTTTCCTGATCGCCGCCGGCGCTATGCACTATCCGCGAATGAAGTTCCTGGCTGCTCTGGCGGCGGGCCGCGCGGCACGTTACACGTTTGTGGCTTACCTCGGATCTATCTATGGACGCGCCGTATTCCACTGGTTGGCAAGTTATTACAAGCCGGTGTTGTACACTCTCATCGGATTGAGCGTAGTAGGCGGACTGATAGCCTGGTATTACTGGAGACGTTACAAGCGCCAGCACGGGAAGTCCGCCCGCCGTACAGTCCGGCCGCACAGATCGGGCTAAGGCCCGAGTACTTTATGGATAGCAAAGCAAAAGGAGACGACTCGTGAACCTCCGTAAATTTTTTGGACTTCTGCTGTTGATATTCTCTATCGCATCGCTGCCGTTGCTGGGTCAGACCGGTCCCACAGCGAAACCTGCAACCTCTTCCTCGGCACCCGCCGCCGGCAAGGCTACAACCGCGCAGAAACTCGACATCAACACCGCAACCAAAGACCAGTTGCAGGCACTTCCCGGGATCGGCAGTGCATATTCCCAGAAGATCATCGATGGCCGTCCTTATCACGCCAAGAGTGACCTGGTGAGCCGGAAGATCATCCCGCAGGCCACCTACGATGGCGTCAAGGACCAGATTATTGCGCATCAGGTGAAGAGCACGACGCCGGCAACCAGCAAGAGCACGGCCACCAAATAGCTCAGTTATTGCAAATACAAAAAGAGCCGGCGGTCTCCGCTGGCTCTATTCTGTTAGCGAGTACGGCCGGCATCGAGTCTCGCGACCGCAACGTGTAGAGCTGCGCTATCACTGCGCCATTGGCTCTTCCTCGTCGCGCTCTACTTCCGCAAGTTGAATCGGTGGCAGCCCGGCATCTTTCAGACTCTGGTTAAACTGCGTTAATTGGTTGGTCTTGAGCGATGCCCAGTCGGCGGCGCGCGCCTTCATCGCAGCGTCCGATTGCTGGTACACCTCGATTGCCTGCGACGGAATCGTGCGATCGCCACTCTCGACCACCCGCAATGAGGAGGCGAGTCCGGTATTGGCGACCGCGAGGCCAGTGGCGTCGCCAATGGCGTTCTGGCTTCCCTTCTCGATATCGGTGATGGCCGTTTCAATCGCCGTCAACTGCGAAAGCAAGGGGGGCTTACCGGCGAGTTGCGGCTTCAGATCATTCAGCTTGCCGCGTACCGATGCGATTTCGGCCGCCGTGTGACGTCCCTTGCGGGCCTCCGCGAAAATCTCCAGCCCCAGACGAAGCTGTTCCGCCAGGACCGAGGGCGTCGCACTGGAGCGCGGATCCATCTCCAGCTTCAAGGATTGGGTGAAGGTCTTTCCATCGACCGTGAGTTTGACCTGATAGGTGCCTGGCACGGCGCGCGGACCCGGTATCGCACCGTAGCCTTCGTCCTCAATCTCGGCCGCATCGTCGGACATCTTCCAGCGCAGGTCCCACACGTAACGATGCATGCCGGGAGACGTTCCCAGGATTTGAGGCTTGGGGAGCCAGCGCGGAGCGATCGGCACGGGAGGGTTCTTCGGTTCTTTCGCCCCGCCACTTACATACCGGCGAATCGGCCTGCCGCTTCCGTCGAAGATTTCCAGCGTGACTTTCTGCGCCTCTGAGCTGAGGTAGTAATCGAGAATCGCGCCGACGGGTGGGTTCCTGGCTGTCGGTTCTTCCGGCGGAAGCGGGCTGCCCAGAAAGAGATCGTTATCAACACGAACCGCAGTGGCGGGCTTGAAGAGTGTCGTGGTCGTCTGCGGGCTCACCTGCCTCAGGGCCGTCATGTCATCGAGAATCCAGAACGAACGGCCGTGTGTCGCGATGACCAGGTCGTCGCCATGAACATTGATGTCGCGCACGGAAGTAACCGGCAGGTTGAGCTGCAAGGGCTGCCAGTGATCGCCGTCATCGAAGGAAACATAGATGCCGAACTCCGTTGCGGCGAAGAGCAGGCCACGCTTCTGCGTGTCTTCACGGACTGCATTCAGGAACGAATGGTCGCCAATGCCCTCGACCACCAACTGCCAGGTCTTGCCGTAATCGCGAGTGCGATAGAGGTAGGGCTTCTGGTCGTCGAGGCGGTGGCGGTCGACGGCGGCGTAGGCGACTGCAGGGTCGAAGTGCGAGGCCTCAATCAGGGTAATTTTGCTCCAGTCGCTCAGGCCGGGGGGTGTAACGTTTTGCCAGTGTTTGCCACCATCCTGCGTGAGATGGATCAGCCCGGTGTCGGTGCCCGCCCAGATCTCGCCCGCCTTTAATGGCGATGGCGCGATGGTGAAAACCACGCCGTAGCCTCTCTCCTTTGCATTCTGCACAGTCGTTGGTCCTGCAAACTTCTCCTTTGCCGCATCCACCGCAGATCCGGTGAGATCCGGGCTGATCTTCTCCCAATGCAGGCCACCGTCCGTCGTCTTCATCACATATTGCGTGCCGAAATACAGAGTATTTTTCTCGATGGGCGAGAACAGAAGTACGGGTGTCCACGTCGCGCGATACTTGCGCCCGTTGATGTCGGTGCCAAACTCGGGCAGCGGCCATGGCGTTATGTCCTGACTGAACGACGTGCGCCGATCGTAGCGGGCCACCGAACCATACACGCTGCTTGAGTACAGAATGTTCGGATCGCTGGGATCGGGCGCAAGATAGCCGCTTTCACCTCCAGCGACAGGTATCGCATCCTGCGCCGAGATCTGTCCGTGATCGGTGCGGCTTGGTATCGAGATGCTGCCGGTGTCCTGCTGCGCGCCGTAGACGCGGTAGGGAAACTGATGGTCCGTGATCACATGGTAGAACTGCGCGGTCGGCTGGTTGTACCAGGTCGTCCAGGTCGCGCCGTGGTCGAGGCTCAAGCTCGTACCTTGGTCCGTACCGATAATCAGGTGCGCAGGATTCTTGGGATCGACCCACACATTGTGATAATCGTCGCCGCCGGGTGCTCCGCGAATAATGGTGAGCGTCTTCCCTGCGTCGTCCAGGCGGTAGAAGGCGACATTCGGAACATACACCGTGTCCGGATCGCTGGGATCGACCGCGAGCCAGTTGAAGTACCATGCCCGACTGGTCAGGCGTGAATCGCCATTGGCCAGCGTCCACGTGTTACCGCCGTCGTCGGAACGATACAGGCCGGAACTCTTTCCAGCCTCGATCAGGCTGTACACGCGCTTACCGTCAGGAGCGACCGAAGCGCCAACGCGGCCCCACTGGCCATCGGGCAATCCATTGCCGCTGACCTGAGTCCAGGTGGCTCCGCTGTCGGTCGAGCGATAGAGCGCACTTCCCGGTCCCTGCAGCGGAGCATAGGAACTCCAGGGTGGACGCTGCGCGTTCCACATGCCTGCGAACAGGATATTAGGACTGCCGGCAGCGATCGCCAGGTCAGAGACGCCGAGGTCCGGCCCTTTGTAGAGAACCTGCTTCCAGGTCGCGCCGCCGTCGGAGGATTTGAAAACGCCACGCTCCTCGTTGGGCGCGTAGGCGTGGCCGAGCGCTCCGACGTACACGATGTCGGGATTGTTGGGATCGACGACGATGCGACTGATCTGGCGGGTTTCGGCCAGCCCAACGTTCTTCCATGTCTGGCCGCCATCGTTGGATTTGTACACGCCGTTGCCCGACGACAGTGCGGAACGAATATCCGATTCGCCAGTACCCACGTAGACGACTTGCGGATTCGACGGAGCGACAGCGATCGCACCAATCGAGGCCACTGGTACTTTGTCGAAAATCGGTGCCCAGACAGTGCCCGCGTCCGTGGTCTTCCACACGCCACCGCCCACGGCTCCGAAATAATAGGTGTTGTTATCTCCCGGCACGCCGGCGACCGCGACGACACGGCCCCCGCGGAACGGGCCAATCAGCCGCCATTGCAGCGCGCCAAACATCTCCGGCGGAACGCTCTGAGCTGCGCTGGAAAGCGTGAGAAACAAGAAGCAGGCAATGAGACGACTGATGCTATTGAACCGCAGCTCACAGTGAGTCAAGGTTGGCGATCCTCTACCTGATGCAAGATGTGTCCCGATAGATTACACTTCGCGTTGCGGAAACACGAACCATTCAAGCCACTGGAACGGGTGTCATACAAACCGATGCGAACCTCGCCTGCAAGATTCTTCGCAATACTATTGTTCGTCCTGCCCTTCACATCATTCATAACTGCCCAACAGATCGACAACGGCCTGCTGAAGGAAATGCAGTGGCGTTCAATCGGTCCGCTTCGCGGCGGACGTACGCGTGCCATCAGCGGTGTGCCCAGTCAGCCGAATGTCTTCTACATCGGCGCGGTGAACGGCGGCGTCTGGAAGACGAACGACTATGGCCGCACCTGGCAGCCGATCTTCGACTCTCAGCCCACGGGATCGATCGGCGCAATCGCGGTAGCAGAATCGGCTCCGGAGACGGTCTACGTGGCCAGCGGCGAAGGACTGCATCGTCCCGATCTGTCGGTCGGCGACGGCATCTACAAGTCCACCGACGGCGGCGCGACCTGGACGCATCTCGGCCTGCGCGACGGCCAGCAGATTCCCACGCTGGCGGTTGATCCGCGCGATCCGAACCGCGTGTTCGCAGCGGTCGCCGGCCATCCCTACGGTCCCAACCCCGAGCGCGGCATCTACCGTTCGACGGATGGTGGGCAGAATTTCGAGAAGGTCCTCTATAAAGACGAGAATATCGGCGGCAAGGATGTAAAGATCGATCCTTCCGATTCGAACGTTGTGTATGCCACGCTGTGGGACTCGCGAGAAGGTCCATGGGAAAACGGATCTTTCTATGGGTCCGGCGCCGGCATCTTCAAGTCCACCGACGGCGGCTCAACCTGGAAACAACTCGCCGGAGGATTGCCCGACGGGATCATGCAGGCCTACGTGGCGATTTCGCGCAGCAATCCCAAGCGGCTCTTTGCCTCGGTTGCCACCAAGACCAAGGGCGATCTTTATCGCTCGGACGATGGCGGGGAGACCTGGGTCGTAGCGACCACCGATCCGCGTCCGAAGAACGGCATTGGCGGTCCGACCGGCGACCTTCCCGTTCCCATGATCGATCCCAAAAAATCCGGACGTGGTGTACGTGACGTCGGTCGTTACCTGGAAGTCCAGCGACGGTGGGAAGACTTGGACCGGATTTCGCGGCGCACCGGGTGGCGATGACTATCAGAACATCTGGATCAATCCCAACGATCCCAGGATCATAGAAATCGTAAGCGACCAGGGTGCGATCGTCAGCGTCAATGGCGGAGAGTCCTGGAGTTCCTGGTACAACCAGTCCACGGCGCAGATGTATCACGTGAACGCCGACACGGCCTTCCCTTATCGCCTGTGCAGCGGGCAGCAGGAGAGCGGCTCGGCCTGCATTCGCAGCCGCGGCAGATGACGGCCAGATCACCTTCCGCGAGTGGCATCCGGTTGCCGCCGAAGAATATGGCTACGTCGTACCTGACCCGCTCGATCCCGACATCGTGTATGGCGGCAAGCTGACGCGCTACGATCGCCGCACTGATCAGGCGGCAGATGTCATGCCCAATCCTCTACGTTCCGGGGATTTCCGCGTGTTGCGCACGGAGCCGATTGTGTTCTCGCCGCAGGATCCGCACCTGATGTACTTCGGTGCGAACACGCTGTGGGCGACGCACGATGGCGGTCAAACCTGGAAGCAGGTCAGTCCCGATCTCACCCGCAAGACATGGGAGATTCCGGCCACCGTCGGAGTGTTCAAGAGCGATCCAGCAGCACAGCCGAAACAGCGTGGCGTGATTTATGCCGTGGCACCCTCGCCAGTCGACGCGGGTCGGATATGGGCCGGCACGGACGACGGTCTCATCTGGCTAACCACCGATGGCGGCGCGAACTGGAAGAACGTTACCCCGTCGCAGATGTCGGCCTGGCAGAAGGTATCGATCCTAGAGGCTAGTCATACCGATGCGCAAACCGCATATGCCGCGATTAACACGATCCGCCTCGACGATCTGCGCCCGCACATTTACCGTACCCGCGACTCGGGTAAGACTTGGACGGAAATCGTCAAGGGCATCCCGGACAACGAGAACGTGAACGCCGTCCGAGAAGACCCGAAGCGCAAGGGTCTGCTTTATGCTGCCACCGAGCGGGCAACGTATGTCTCGTTTGACGATGGCGAGCAGTGGCAATCCTTACGGCTTAACATGCCGGCCACCTCGGTGCGTGATGTGATCGTGAAAGATGACGACCTGGCGATCGGAACTCATGGCCGCGGCTTCTGGATCCTGGACGACATCACGCCGCTGCGGCAATTGGATGACAAGGTCCTAGCGGACAGTGCGTTTCTGTTTGCGCCTGAACCTGCGTACCGGGTGCGCTGGGACATGAACACCGATACGCCGCTTCCGCCTGACGAACCGGCGAGTAAGAATCCACCGGATGGTGCGATCCTCAACTACTACCTGAAATCCGATGCGTCCGGCCCTGTCACCCTGGAGATTCTCGACAGCAACGGCAAGCTGGTGCGCCGCTATTCCAGCGACGATCCTGTCCCGCCGCCGAATCCTGAGCTCGACATTCCTTCCTACTGGGTACGTCCGCCCCAGAAGCTATCGAGCAGTGCGGGTTTCCATCGCTTCTTGTGGGACATGCACTACGCGCCGGTGTCCGGAATTGCTCCCGAATATCCCATTGCCGCAATCTATCGCGACACCGCGCCTGCTCCCACGTCGCCCTGGGCGATGCCCGGAAAATACACCGTGGTGCTGACTGCCGGCGGCCAGAAGTATACTCAGCCGCTACCGTTGATCATGGATCCGCGAGTGAAGACTCCGATGGCCGGGCTGCAACAGCAGTTCGATCTGTCGTACCAGCTCTATCAGGACCTGCTGACCGTGCAGCCAATTCTCACTCAAGCCACTGCACTGCGAGCCAAGCTGGATGCTGCCAAAGCAAAAGCGACGGGAACCGACGCCGCTAAGTACGAGGAACTCGACAAGAAGCTAGAGGCGTTGATGGGTGCAGGCGGACGACGCCGCGCTCCGCAGGGCGAGTCTCTGTCAGGAGAACAGGCTGCGCTCCTGGGGCTACTGACCGCGGTGCAGGATGCAGATGTTGTGCCCGCAGCTTCGCTTGCGAATGCCGCGCAAGGTTTGCACACCTCGGCCGAGTCGTTGGCGCAGCGCTGGAAGCAGATCGAAGCTAACGACGTTGTACCACTCAAAAATCAGCTTGGCATTTCGGATCTGAGGGACCTGGCGGTGCCGTCGGCAGAACACCAAGCCGGTCACAGCGTGAATAAGGACGAGGACTAGAGCAGTTCCGCCATTGCTGCATCCCCAACTGTGATCGGGTAGAGTGGCGCTTCAAGCGCCACGTCCCGACGCGCTCCAAATACACTCGCTGGCTTGCGCCCGTGTTGCACGGGATGAAGCCACCGTAAACAGGAAACCCTGGCGCGGAACGCATGCCTGAAGGCACGCTCTACCGAAGGGCGCGCCGGTCTTTGGTGGTTAAGTAAGGACCGTGGCGAGCGCCGCAGCCTGCGCTATTCCTTGGCCAGCAGCATCTGGAGCATGCTGTGCCACTCGTCGTCCAACGATCCGCTGGCGGGCGGCTTCCCTGCCCGTCGATACCAGTAGGCGGCGTTGCCGGAATCGCCTTCCTTGCGATGAAGGTAGGCGTGAACCCATGAGCCATCGACACCTTCATCCTGCTGAGCTGATTCGTGGGCCCGGGTCCAGTCGCCCTTCGCGTCCCACCACAGCCCGGCCAGAGCAAAGTTCAATTCCGGCGGCGGATTGTCAGATCGCAACGATTCGCGAAATTGGTTCACGGTCATCCGCGCTAGTTTAACGCAATCTCGATCGATTAACCTTGCCGGCAACGGAAGGCTGGATTCGGCATGGATACGCGCTACCAGAAGACTTTTTGCGCAGGCGGCGACGGTGTTATGTTGACCAGATGAAACACCTCGTTAGCAAGATCTCCTGGATTGTATTGCTGCTGTGTGGCTGCGGGCTCGCGCAGACGGATGCAAAATCCAAGGCAGAGCAGGAGTTGCAGCAATGGCGCGAATCGAGGGCGGTTGCCTTGTCTGCCGACTTCGGTCAGCTGGCGCGTTATCGTGAGGCCAACGCCAAACTCGCGCCTCCAGCGCCGGGCGAGAGTCGGGTTGTGTTTCTCGGCGATTCCATCACCGATAACTGGGACCTGACGAAGTCTTTTCCCGGAAAGCCTTACGTCAACCGGGGTATCAGCGGACAGACGACACCGCAGATGCTGGTGCGCTTTCGCGAAGACGTCGTTGCCCTGATGCCCAGGGTGGTGGTCATCCTCGCCGGCACCAACGATATCGCCGGCAACACCGGGCCTATGACGCTGGCAGAAATTGAGGCGAATTACACCTCTATGGCTCAACTTGCGCATGCCAACGGAATCGGCGTCGTCCTGTCGTCCGTGACTCCGGTGAACGGCTATACGGAGGAGTCCATGCGGTTCTTCCCTTTGCGCTCGCCAGCAAAGATCGTCGAGCTGAACCGCTGGATGAAAGATTATTGCGCCAAGGGAAACTGCACTTATGTGGACTACTTCGACGCAATGGTTGACGACAAGGGCATGCTGAAGCGCAATCTCGCTGAAGACGGGTTGCACCCTAATGCGGCTGGGTTCGCGATCATGGCGCCGCTGGTCGAAAGCGCGATCAAAGCTAATCTCCGGTCAAACCACAGCGCGCCGGCGAGTAGCGGCCCTTAACGCCTGCGTGGGCAATTCAGCGGCGCGGCAATCCGAGACTCGGAATTTGTTGGGGTGTCACCCTTCTCTGCGTGCAAACCCACACATCCAGCCGTCATCCTACTCGACAGTGCAATAACAACCCACAGGAGGCATAGGATGTCAGAGCAGGACCACACCATTCATGCGATCGAAGACCTGGTCGAGATTTGCCGGAATGGACAAGAGGGCTATAGAGACGGAGCGGCGCACGCTAAGGATCCGCAAATCCGCGAGTTCCTGGACAAAGTCAGCCTCGAGCGCGCGAAGTTTGCCGGCGATCTGGAGAATGAAGCCATTCGTCTTGGGAAATCCAACGTGACGCGCAGCGGAACTACGCTGGGAGCGCTGCATCGCGGCTGGACCGATCTCAAAGCCAACCTGGGCGGCGGAGACGATTCCATCCTTTCGTCCATGGAAACCGGCGACAAGTTTGCCAAGGAATACTACGACAAGTACATCAACGACAAACAAATCACGGGCGACGTCCTGGGCATAATGCGCAATCAGGCGCAGGCCATCGTGGGAACGCTGGAGCGGGTTCGTGCCATGCGCGCCCGCAAGGCCGCCTAGGATTTCTCATCCGACAATCGCGAAGTGTGCGTCACTCAAGGCCACGCTTCGCGATTCATTTTTTCTCTACAGCTTGTTGAGCCCGTCCAGTGCCGCAACCTTGAAGGCCTCGGCGAGGGTCGGATAATTGAAGACGGTGTCGCGGAAATATTCGATCGTGCCACCCATCGTCAAGACCGCCTGTCCGATGTGGACGATTTCGGCTGCGCGCTCGCCTATGATGTGTACACCCAGCAGCTTCAGGGTGGCGGGATCGAAGATCAGTTTCAGAAATCCTTGATCGTCGCCCAGCATCTGGCCTTTCGCCAGTTCGGCGTAGCGGGCAATGCCGGTTTCATAGGGAACCTTGTCGCGCGTGAGTTGCTCTTCCGTTGCACCCACCATGGATATCTCGGGGATGGTGTACACGCCGTAGGGAATCAGGTTGGGCGGAATGGTTCCGGGCTGGCCGAAGATATGGCAACTGGCGAGTCTTCCCTGCTCCATGGAGGTGCTGGCCAGAGCAGGAAAGCCGATGACGTCGCCGGCAGCATAGATGTGCGGGATGGCGGTTTGAAAGTGTTCGTTCACAATCAGTTTTCCCCGCCCGTCCGGCACTAAGCCGATGGCCTCAAGGTTGAGTTGATCGCTATTGGCCTGGCGGCCAATCGCATAAAGCAGAGCCTGCCCCTGAACTTTCTTGCCACTTTCCAGCTTCGCGAAGACACGGTCGCGCTCTTCGTCGAATCCCACCGACACGACTTTTTCGCCGAGGCGAAACACGGTTCCCAGCTGGCGCAGCTGAAAACAGAGGCTCTCGACCACCTCGCGATCGACAAAATCCAGCAGAGCCGGACGCTGATCGAGCAGCGTCACCTTCACGCCCAGGGCCGCAAACATCGAAGCGTATTCGAGGCCGATGATGCCGGCTCCCACCACCATCAGCTCGCGGGGCAGCTCTTCCAGTTCATGCACCTGGTCGGAATCGAAGATGCGTTTGCCGTCGATTGGAATCTGTTCGTCATGCGCCGGCCGCGTACCGCAGGCAATCACAAAATGCTCGCCGCGCACCACGGTAAAACCGTCGTCGCTGGCGATCTCCATAGTGTGCAGATCGAGGAAGCGCGCGTTGCCCTCGAAGACCACCACCCGGTTGCGGCGCAGTTGCGCCTTGATGACCTCAATCTCTCGCGCCATCACCGCGTCGGCTCGAAAGACCAGGTCCTGCATGCAGATGTTTTCCTTCAGCGCATAGCCGCGGCCATAGAACGCCCGTTGGCGCAGGCCGCTGAGATAGAGAATGGCTTCACGAAAAGTCTTGCTGGGAATGGTTCCAGTATGTACGCAGACGCCGCCGATGGTGCGCTTGCGTTCGATTACAGCTACTTTCTTACGCAATTTGGCGGCGCAGATTGCGGCCTTCTGGCCGGCGGGACCGCTGCCGACTACAACCAGGTCATAAACATTGTTCGCGGTTTCCATGACGAAGGGCGATGAACTCTCCCGGCCGTGACGGTTTCTTTGTGCGGATTCGGCCTCATGAAGCTAGCACTAATCCGAGCGGAACGGAAGGGCGGGATTCGCCGACCCGTGCCCTGCGAGCAGCGATCAAACCGCTGAAGACGACCCAGCAATCTGTATCGTTCGTCACGAACTCGAACCCTCGACTGCGATATACTTTGCTGTTTGCCTGTCTGCCTCTGCCAATCCTAGACACCAGGCCGTTCAAGAAGGAGAACTCATCATGGCTACTACCGCAACCGCACTCGACTATGCACGCGAAAATCAGAAGCGCTTTCTTGAGGAGCTGAAGAGCCTGCTCCGCATTCCCAGCATCAGCACCCTCGAAGAGCACAAAGGCGATATTCAGAAAGCTGCCCAGGTGGTGGCCGACGACCTCAAACGCATCGGCTTCGAGCATGTCGAGATCATTTCCACCAAGGGGCATCCGCTGGTCTACGCCGACTGGTTGCACGCCGCCGGTAAGCCGACCGGATTGTGCTACGCGCACTATGACGTTCAGCCCGCGGAACCGCTGGATGAGTGGAAATCTCCTCCTTTCGTAGACCAGGATGCGTATCGCATTAAGGGCGAAGAAGCGCAAGCCTCGAAGAAAAATTGGACACTGCCTTCCGAGCGCGACCAGAACATCTACGCGCGCGGCGCAGTCGACGACAAGGGCCAGCTCTGGATGCAGCTTAAGGCTTTCGAATCGCTCTTTAAGGCGGGCGACGGCAAGCTACCGATCAATGTTCGCGTTCTGATTGAGGGCGAAGAGGAGGTCGGCGGTGAGAGCATCGAGGAGTACGTCAAGGCCAACGCAACCTCCGGCAAACTGAAGGCCGACTTCGCGCTGGTCACGGACACTGAGCTGTTTGCCCCCGATCTTCCGACGCTGTGTGTGGGCCTGCGTGGACTGGTCTACACCGAGATCGAAGCGCAAGGCTCCAAGACCGATCTGCACTCGGGTATGTATGGTGGAGCGGCTCCGAACCCGCTGTTTGCGCTGGTGGAAATCATCAGTAAGCTGAAAGACAGCAATGGTCACGTGCTGATTCCCGGCTTCTACGACGACGTACAGAAGCCGACCGCTGACGAATTGAAAGCCTGGGAACGCCTGCCCTTCGACGAAGAGGAATACCGCAAGAAGGAAGTTGGATCGAGTGTGCTGACCGGCGAACCCGGCTACTCGGTGCTGTATCGCACCTGGGCGCGTCCAACGCTCGAAGTGCACGGTATGCCCGGCGGCTTCACCGCGCCCGGTGCCAAGACGGTCATTCCGGCGCGCGCTTCGGCCAAAGTGTCGATGCGTCTGGTACCCAATCAGAAGGCGGACGACATTCTCAAGAAGTACACCGACTTCGTGAAGTCGCTTACGCCCAAGGGTATTTCGCTCAACATCAAGGTGCACAGCAAAGGTCCGGCGTGTGTCGTGAACACCGACAACAAGTATGCGCGTGCGTCAGTCGAAGCAATGCACGAGATCTTCGGCAAGGACACGGTGTACATCCGCTCGGGTGGCTCGATTCCCATCGTCACCCAGTTCGAGGAGGACCTGAAAATCCCCAGCATCATGATGGGCATGGGTCTGCCCGACGACAACCTGCACGCTCCCAACGAGAAGTTCCATATTCCAAACTTCTATCGCGGGATCGACTCAGTAATCCGCTTCTTCCAGATCCTCGGCGAAGGCAAGTAGAGCGGTGACGCAAGGCATAAGGCAAAGGGCCCGGCAAACCGGGCCCTTTTTGCTATGGTTCCACTATCTGTCAATCTTCGCTTCCGGCATCGTCGTCTCTTGCGGCCAGACGAACGAGATCCGTCGGAACGGGCTGCTCATGGTTTTAGTAAAACGCCCGCTGGCCGCAGGGACTTTAAGTCGGCACGCTTATTCGAACGCCGCACACCTTTTGCCCACTCCAAGATCGGCTTCTCCACGGAGTAATAGGACAGAGTGGCTACCAAGAGGGCACAGACCATATTCTGGGGAAAGGCGCACCACCAGGACAAAGATGCGCGATAAAGAAACGGTTGCTGCCACACATAAAGGCTATAACTCAATACACCAAGCCATACGACAGGGCGAGCGTTCAGTATCCGATAAGGTCGGCGCAGACAGTGATCAATCGTGAGCGTGATGCCGGCATAAATGATCGACAGGCCGATCAGTGGATATAGCTTGGAAGAGTGCAGCAAGGCCGGAACAATCAGCGTCAGGCCAGACACCAGCAGCATCCAGCGCGAGCTGAGTATCTTCTTATAGCCCGACAGCTCAGGACGGGCTATCGCCAGCAAACATCCCCAAGCCAGCGAGTCGGCGACCGCCGGGAAAAATGTCGTCTTTCCGGCCCCCATGCCAATAAGCCAAAGACCGACGCGTACCATTGGCGCAATCAGAATGGCGGCAATTGCAACCTTTTTCGACTTCGAGAAAAAGAAGGCCAGCACGCACGGCCAGAGCAGGTAGAACTGTTCTTCGTTGGCCAGTGACCAGAAATGACCGAGCAGCCACGTGGCATGAGTATTGAAGTTGATGGTATAGGTGAACGCACCCGCGATGTCGCGAACCGGCAGAGTGCCCCATGCAGTGATGGCTACAGTAAGCATGTATAGATACGCAACCGGCATAATGCGGTAGAAGCGTCGCCTATAAAACCCGCGAAGGTCCACGCGTCCTGTTTTTTCGCGTTCCTTGAGCAGTAAGGAAGTTATCAGGAAGCCGGAGATGACAAAGAAAATTCGGACGCCAAGTTGCGCATACTCGTGGAAGACCCAGGAGTCCGGCACCGGGTAATAGCGCGTCCCGGTGAGGTGGGCCCCCAGAACCAGAACAATCGATACAGCGCGGAGTCCGTCCAGGGAAGGAAGACGATTGACGTGCTGCGGCTCCATTCCGGCCTCTCCTCTCGTTCGCCAGGGATGAGTTTGACGCCGAAATAGACTTCGAAGATCGACGCGCTCACTCCCTCAGGCGAATAGTATTCCGGCTAGGGATAAATCCCGACCAAATCCGCGCATTTTCCTTGGAACCTTCCGCTTTTGGGAATTCTTCGAAGCCCAACGATGGGGTCGGCGGACTCCACGATTATGTGGAGTCCCGTTGAATGCGAGAAAAACTGCTTTCCATTTTCGAGCGAGGCAGCCGCTACGTCTCTACGTGGACTTTACGTACACCAGAAATTCCGGGCTGTCCTTCAACCCATCGGGTGCGTGCTTCTTGTCATAGGATGGAATGAAGACCGTCGGCGTCCCATACGTCTTCGTGCTCGCATCGTAGGCCGACTGGTAGATCGCGTTGCCCGTCCGGTCGGCGAAGAAAAAGTTGCCGCTGTCATCGAAGGCCATTCCGGCCGGAGATTTTAGGCCTGACAAAAACGTCGTCACCGTACCGGTTGCGAGGTCACAGGCCAGAATGCAATCGGAGCCGGAGATGTACAGAGTGCCGCCGCTCTCAAGCAGGTGTACCGGCCCCTGCAGGTTCGACGCGGTAATCTGCCCCTGCAACTGGCCCTGGGTTGAGCCCGGGGCCAGTGCATAGGTCTTGATCGAATTCCCGGGTTCGTCGGCCACATACAACAGATCGCCGATGACCATCACGTCGCGCACGGAATGGGATGCGGGCCCGGTGGGCGGATCGACATCCAAACCCTGAGGCTGGGACACATTTGGAGGCGCGGGATTCACCCCGTCCAACGCGCCATAGCATGAGGCAACGAAGGTCCCATCCAGGAACGTTCCGAGACCAAGCCCGGTCAGGTAGGTTGCCACCGACAGAGGAGTTGCCTTGGGATACGGCGACTGCTGGGCGCTGGGCGGAGTGACCGCGGTAACGACGTTCGTGTCCTGGCTCGAGATATACCCGTTGCCGCTGGAATCGAACGTCACCGCAAACGGATGGGTGACGCCGTTGGAAACCGACGGGTCGGCGTAGATTCCGATAAACGAGTAAGCATTATCGCTGTCGCCGCTGCCGGTATAAACCAGCACTTGGCTGGTGCTCTTGTCGCCGCTGACTATATACAGATATCCGTTGGGACCAAACGTCATGCCGCGCAATTCCTTCAGTTCAGCGGGGCTGGACGGGGTCGCGAGCAGGCTCGTGGTTTTCTGCTTGGCCGTGTGATCGTAAGCCCAGATATTTTTTTCTGAATGGAAAGTGATGTAGAACATCTTCATTCCTCCGAAGTGAACGCAGTGTGCTAATGCTCAGCCGCCGCTGAATGGGAGATCGACGTTGCCTGTTCGACGAACAGAACGGGGCCACTCCTATCGCGAGCTAGTCCTTGTCAAAATGAGGGTGCGCTGAACAGTATGTGTGCAGGATGACGCTGTGTCCAGAACTTCATTGAGCACGCCGGAGGCAAGCCGGGAATAGGCCACCAGCGCTTCCGTCCATTCAGAGGTTTGTCAGGAACTTACACGTATCAGTAAATTCGCGCCGCTAAAGTACGTCGATGACCAGCAGCGTGATGTCGTCCTGCTGGTTGACTGATGCGGGCTGCCACTTGCGAACCTCGGCAAGCAACTGTTGCGAAAGCTCGCTTGCGGTACTCGACTGATTGCTGCTCAAGACTTGCTCCAGCTTGCAATCTCCGAATGCATCGCCCGTAACATTCTCAGGTTCCACAACCCCGTCGGTGTAGAGCAGAAAGCGGTCGCCGGCTGCAAACGGGACGTCGCATGTTGGATAGACCGAATCGGGCAGGACTCCGAAAAGCAGACCGTTGCTCTCAATTCTTTTCAGCTCGCCGTTGCTGGCGCGCCAGCAAAGCAGTGGGGGATGTCCGGCGGCCGAGTAGCGGGCTTTGCGGGTTTCCATGTCAATCCAAAGATAGGCGGCGGAGACGAATTGCCCGCGCAGTTGCCCGGAGAGAACTTCGCCCAGCCTGCGCAACACTTCTCCAGGATCGCTGGCGCATGAGATTACCGATTGTGCCGCGACCTTGATCATCGACGCAATCAGCGCGGCGGGGACACCGTGGCCGGAGACATCGGCGATCAGGAAGCCGGAGCGGTATTCGTCCACCTGAAGAAATTCGTAGAAGTCACCGGCCACTGCCGTCATAGGCTCATAGACCGCGGCAATGCGGAGGTGGCGGACCTCGGGAGTTGTTGTGGGCAGAATGGAGAACTGCAACTCGCGGGCGATGGCGAGTTCATTTTCGATGGAGAGCAGGCGACGTTCGTTGGCAAATACAATCCGCAAAGCGACATAGCTTAATGAAAACAGCAGCACGGCGAAGGCCAGGGAGTCCCAGGCGCGAGCTGTCTGGTACCCGAAGGGGCGCGACAAGTTGACGTACACTGCCTGAAGAATAAACACGGTGCTGCCCGTGGCCAGCACACCGCGGCTGGGCAATACGAGATACCTTCGCGACAAACTTGGCAGAATGATGACCGTCAAGAGGACCAGCAGATCAACGACGGCCAGGAGATTGTTGTAGGGGATGAGCTTATCGGACGATCCGGTGAAGACAAAAAAGCCGAAACCGGCGACCGCGATGGCAAGCCCCACGAGGGCAATTAGCGCAAGGATGCGCCTGATCTTACCCAGGCTCAGCTCCCGCCAGGCCAGGGTAGCAACCACTATGGTCAGGTAGGTGCAGGCGACATCCAAGTAGGGGGCTGCGGTCCGCGCCCAGCGCGGCAACGCGCTGATGAAAATCGGGGTACCGGACAATCCGAGGATTCCGTAAAGGGCGCTCCAGATTCCCAGCCAGACAACGGCGCCCACACCAGTGCGGCGGCGGATGGCGGCCACGGCCAGTGCGATCAGTCCAACAACGATGAACGTGGTGCCGAAGCAGATTTCGATCAGTTCCCCACGTAGCGTGGCGAGAGCTTGCGCTTCAGGGCTCATTGCGCAAGCATCCGTCTGTTTCGCGATGCCCTGCGTGCGGTCTCCAGCAGCCCAGGCATATTCGTCAGCGGCAATGCCTCTCCGGTCACTTGCGTGCTAGCAGCAATCATTTATCCACCACCTAACGATCATCAACGGCAGCGGGAATACGTCTCAAGGACGGGTATCACTCTGGGAGGTGACCGGAATCCGGAACAACTTCCGGTTAAATCTGGGTAACAAATGTCGATCCCGAGTTGACGTATCGGCAGCGGTTGGTGAATCGTTAGACTTAGAGCACTGCACCGGACCGAGCAAAACGGCCGCATAGTCCTCATAAAGGAGTTGCCATCATGAGCACAGTTGCTTCCCCTACCGAACTTGAAACGCTTAGCGCATACGGCAAGGCCCGATCCACCGTAACGGGCGCGCCCCTCACAGCCGACGAACTGCGCAAGACCGACGCCTACTGGCGAGCTTGCAATTACCTCAGCTTGGGGATGATTTATCTCTTCGACAATCCGCTGCTGACCGAGCCGCTGCGACCCGAGCACATCAAGAATCGCCTGCTCGGCCACTGGGGCTCCAGCCCGGGCTTGTCTTTCATTTACGTGCACCTGAACCGGCTGATCAAGAAGTACAACCTGGACATGATCTTCCTGGCGGGTCCCGGACATGGAGCGCCGGGTGTTCTGGGTCCAGGTTATCTGGAAGGAACGTATTCGGAAGTTTATCCCGACAAGAGTGAGGACTTCGAGGGACTGCGTGCATTCTTCCGGCAGTTTTCATTTCCTGGAGGCATCGGCAGTCACTGCACTCCTGAGACGCCGGGCTCCATCCATGAGGGCGGAGAGCTTGGTTACGTGCTTTCGCATGCTTGCGGGGCTGCCTTCGACAATCCCGAACTGATCGTCGCTGCCGTGGTCGGCGATGGCGAATCGGAGACCGGACCGTTGGCAACTTCCTGGCATATCAACAAATTCTTGAACCCGCAACGCGACGGAGCGGTGCTGCCGATCCTTCATCTGAACGGATATAAGATCAACAATCCGACGTTGCCAGCGCGAATTCCTCATGAGGAACTGGAGAGTCTGCTGCGCGGCTACGGCTGGACGCCGTACTTCGTGGAAGGCTCCGATCACAACAGCATGCACCAGGCAATGGCGGCTACGGTGGAGCACTGCGTGCTCGAGATCCGGAAACGCCAGCAGGAAGCGCGCGCCAGCGGCGCGATCAGCCGTCCGCATTGGCCGATGATCGTGCTGCGTTCTCCCAAGGGATGGACGGCACCGGCGGAGGTCGAAGGCCATAAGCTGGAGGGTTTCTGGCGGGCTCATCAGGTGCCGATGCCCAACGTGAAGAAAGATCCGGTGCAGCTTCAATTGCTGGAGAACTGGATGCATTCGCAGCGTCCGGAGGAACTCTTCGATGGCGAAGGCAAGTTTGCCGCCGAGTTCCGCGAGCTGGCGCCGACGGGTACGCGCCGCATGAGCGCCAACCCTCATGCCAATGGCGGCCGGGTGAAGCGGGCGCTGCGGCTGCCGGACTTTCGCGAATACGGAGTGGAGTTTGAGAAGCCGGGACGGCTGCAGGTCTCGAACACCCACCCGCTGGGGGTTTTCCTGCGCGACGTCATGAAGTGGAACATGACCAACTTCCGCGTCTTTGGCCCCGATGAAACGACCTCCAACAAGCTGGACGCGATCTACGAAGTGAGCAAGAAATTCTGGATCGAAGAATACTTTCCGGAGGATGCCGACGGCGGCGAACTGGCCATCGACGGCAGGGTCATGGAGATGCTCAGCGAGCACACCATGGAAGGCATGCTCGAAGGCTATCTGCTGACCGGACGCCACGGCTTCTTCGCTACCTACGAATCGTTCGTCCATGTGATCGATTCCATGTTCAATCAGCATGCGAAATGGCTCGAGATCTGCAATCACTTGTCCTGGCGCGAATCGATTGCCTCGCTGAATCTGCTGATTACCTCGACCGTATGGCGGCAGGACCACAACGGCTTTACGCATCAGGATCCCGGCTTCCTCGACGTGGTAACCAACAAGAGCGCCAATGTGACGCGTATCTATTTACCGCCGGATGTCAATTCTCTACTCTCGGTGACCGACCACTGTTTGCGCAGCCAGAATTACGTCAACGTGATCGTCTGCGACAAGCAGACGCATCTGCAGTACATGGACATGGGTGCGGCAATCACACATTGCACAAAAGGCATTGGCATCTGGGACTGGGCGAGCAACGACGAAGGTGGTGAGCCCGACGTGGTGATGGCCTCTGCGGGCGACATCCCAACCCAGGAGGCGCTGGCCGCGACGGTGCTGTTGCGGGAAGAATTCCCAGACATCAAGATCCGGTTCATCAACGTGATCGACCTCTTCAAGATGCAGCCCAGCACCGAGCATCCGCATGGGCTGCCCGATAAGGACTTCGATTCCCTGTTCACACTGGACAAGCCAGTCATCTTCAACTTCCACGGATATCCGTGGCTGATTCATCGTCTGGCCTACCGCCGCCACAATCACGACAACATGCACGTGCGTGGCTACAAGGAAAAAGGCAACATCAATACGCCGCTGGAGCTGGCCATCAATAACAACATCGATCGCTTCAGCCTGGCGATGGATGCGATCGACCGGGTTCCGAGATTGCAGAGGATCGGTGGGCACGCCAAAGAACGCTTCCTGAATCGTCAGATCGAATGCCGCAACTATGCGCACCAGCACGGTATCGATGAGCCCGAGGCAGCGAATTGGGTGTGGCCGTACTGAAGCCTTCAGGCATGGGTTGCGCACGTCTCTCTCTGTCCTCCTGCTGCCTCAGGACGGATGAGGCTCGCCCAGGATGACGCGTACCGTGTCACGCGCGATGAGCAACTCCTCGTCGGTCGGGATGGCGTAGGCAAGCAGCTTGGAATCGTCAGTGCTGATGAGGCCTTCGCGCCCGACGGTCTGCTGGTTCTTAGCGGCATCGATGGTAAGTCCCGCCCAGTCCATGCCCTCGCATATGCGGGCGCGGATTTCTGGCGCATTCTCTCCAATGCCGCCGGTGAAGATCACGGCGTCCGCGCCGCCCATGCAGGCAAGGTAGGCGCCGATGTACTTCCGCGCACGATAGCAGAAAACTTCGATTGCTAGGGCCACGCGCCGGTCATCGTGCTCTTTCAGCTCCGCCTGCAAGACCCGCATGTCGTTGGTCAGCCCGGAAATGCCCAGCAGGCCAGACTGCGTATTCAGCAGCGTCTCGACTTCGGAGGCCGACATGCCTTCTTTGGTGGCGATCAGGTTCACGATCGCCGGATCGAGATCGCCGGAGCGCGTGCCCATCACCAGGCCTTCCAGCGGCGTCATGCCCATGGAGGTATCCACCGACTTTCCTCCCCGGATGGCATCGGCGGAACAGCCGTTTCCCAGGTGAAGGGTGATGATGTTGGTCTGCTCCCGCGTGAGGCCCCGCAAGGCACGATAGCGAAAGGCAACATAGCGGTGCGAGGTTCCATGAAAGCCATAGCGACGGATGCGGTGCCTGCGGTAGAGGTGATAGGGCACAGCGTACAGGTAGGCTTGCTCGGGAATCGAATGATGGAAGGCGGTGTCGAAGACCGCCACCTGGGGAACATCCTTGCCGAAGAGCTCGCGCGCCGCCACGATGCCCTTGAGGTTGTTCGGATTATGAAGCGGGGCCAGATCGATGCACTCTTCAATGCCCTGCAAGACCTTGCTGTCGATGAGCGCCGACTCGGAAAACAGCTCGCCGCCGTGCACTACCCGATGGCCCACGGCTTGAATGTCAGCCGAGCTTTTGATCTCAGTGATGCCCGACTTGTCCGAGGCGATGTAGCGGACGACGTAATCCAGCGCCGCAGCAATGTCGCGCAGGGGAGCGGTAAACTTCTGCGCTGGATCGGCGCCCTTCCGAAAGGTGACAATCGCTTCTCCGCCGATGCGCTCCACCTCGCCGCGACAGATGCGGTTGTCCTGATGCTGCCGGATGCGATCCAGGTCAGTAGCGATAATCTGGAACTTCAGGCTGGAGCTTCCCGAGTTGAGGACGAAGACGTTCATGCGGGCTGAGTTCTCTTTCTTACCGCTTCGAAGATCCTCCCATTACCTCGACTACCTGGAATCAACAACTTAGACAAAAATTCCCGCCAAAATATTCCATCCAAAGGAGTTATACGTAAAATATTCCGGAATAAGGACTTAGCTGCCATATTTTGACGATTTTTGCCCGAATCGGCAAACGTATCCCCGTAAAATATTCCATCTAAAAGAGTTATACGTAAAATATTCACAACAAGGGACTTAGCGGATGGATATTGCGGACTAACCAAGACTTGGGCAGGCAGACTCACGCAGGGCGGCGAGTTCAGCGGGCGGCTACTGACCACTGACAACTGGCCACTGACAACTGATTCTCGATCTCGTGCCACTCGGACTCACGCTCCGGGAGGGGCGTATCGACGTCCCCAGCCGCATTCGCACGCGCTGACGGCTGCCGGACACACCTTTACCCTCTTCCTCTGGCTCCATTCTAGAAGGCGTAGAAGATCGGACCAAAGAAATTCGGAAGAAAAATGAACCGGCAGTTCCGAAATGGGAATTGCGGCTACCGACTCACGGTTTGGTTGACAGAAACCGCCTGCGGACATCACGTGCAAAGCAATAGGGCAGAGTGCCTTTTGGGCTGCCCGTTCTGGTTAGAAAATGGGTGGCCCTGGATAAGAGCGAAGGGTTTGTCAAGCGAGAATTGTCCTGGGCGGTGGGTGAGCACCGCTGGCTTCGTCCGTTGTCTGCGAGGTTGAGGACCAAGAACACGGAGAACTCGCGATTCAATCAGTACTCGGTGGAAGCAGCTTCGTTCCACCAACCATGGATTCGGCCTAAGCAGCGACCATGATTCTGCTATGCGAACCCCCAGCCGCCGCAGGCGGTGCGAAAGTGGAAAACAGCTTCACCGTTTTCCAAGGCCGGCAGGCCGTCTTTTGCACCGCTGGGTCTGGAGGCGAGAGCACCCAATCAGTCCATCGGTCTAGCTTTTCTTGCCGACCAGGGCCACCCGCGGGTTGCTCTCGATGCGAACGATCTCCGGATACGGCGTGTTGCTGCGCAGCATCCAGTAGAGTCGTACCGCCAATCGTCTCGCCGCTGCTACCTTGGCGATAGCTTTGGGCTTGCTGTGGCAGCGGTGAGCATATGGTTTGCGAAAACTTTCATCCAGCCGAACTACACTCTGCGCCGACTCCACCAGCAGCATGCGCAGAAACCGATTACCCTGTTTGCTGATGGCGCCCAGCCGCTGCCGTCCCCCCGAGCTGTGCTCCCGCGGGATCAGTCCCAGATAGCTGGCCACCTGCTTGCCTCGGGGAAAGCGGGAGACGTCGCCGATGGTCAGCACGAAGGCCAGGGCGGTGATCGGGCCCACGCCGGGTTGAGTCAGCAGCAGCCGGGCCTGCGGATCCTGCTCGGACGCTTGTTGCGCCGCTCGATCCAACGGCTCGATCTGGGCATCGAGATAGACCAGCAACTGCAGCAGGTCCTGCCGCCGGCACCCCGCCCAACCTACGAGCGGCAAGGCGCGGAAAGCTTTCTGTCCGGCTACGCTCCACAGCTTCGACTTCTTTTGCATGCCGCGATTCATCGCCAGGTGCTGCAGTCCGTTCTTCACCCGCGCCCGGATCTGCACCAGCTTGTGCCGATGAATCAGCAGCTGCCGCAGATCGCGTTGCTGCTGACTCGGCACCCATAGCCGGGGAAACCGGTCTTCCCGCAGCAGCTTCAGCACGTGATCGGCATCGCGCTGGTCATTCTTCTGCTTGCGCACATAACTGGCCCGGATCGCCGCTGCATCGCCCACCCACACTTCATGCCCCATCTGCTGCAGCAGGTCCAGGAACCACTGACAGTTGCCCGTGGCTTCCAGGCCGATCAACGACGGCACCGGCAGCTGCCGGTACCATCGCTCGGCTTCGCCATTGCCGTTCCCTAACTTCTGTTCTCCCGTTTCCCCGGTCTCCGGATTGAACCAGGCTACTTGTTGCCAGCTGGGATGAAAATCACACCCTATAATCAACATCGAAGGCTCCTTCTTCCTCCGCGTCTTTCTTGGTCCTCAACTACCGCAAAAGACGCCTTAGGATAGTCGCGAGCCTTCGCTCTTATCCAATCAATCCTTTCGCTCTTTTGCGAAAGGGTGGGAGCGCCGACGCCAAATGGCCGACAAGGATAGGTCTGAATGTCGCGCTCGGGCTCACGCCCTCGCGAAGGCGTGACGCCGGCTGAAGCCGGCTCGGGCTACGTACCGATACCTACCCAGGACTCCGCCTTCGGCTGCGTCCTGGGCTAAGGTGAGTCGTCCCTTGCGGGACTGTTTTTCGGCAACTGCGTGCCACTGCCGCTCACCGAGCCGAGTTCTTACACAGATTCTCACGCCGGGACTAACTTCAGTTCCGCCGCTTGGGCGGCTGGATTCTCATGCAACGGTCTTTTGCGCGGCACTGACTCCTCAGTCGCTTCCATCCATCAATCGTCATTCCGACCAAGGCCTTCAGGCCGCGTGGAGGGCATGCCCTGAGCGTAGTCGAAGGGAACCTGCTGTCTGCCGGTAGCGTACAAATGCGAAGGACAGCAGGTTCCTCCACTCGGGGCTCGAAGCCCCTCGGTCGGAATGACGACTCAACAGGCTGCGGAAAAAACTCAACACAGATCCCTTCTCGGCCTGAAGGCCTCGTCGGGATGACAAAAATAAAGCCCTCAACGGCGTACCTGAAGGTACGCCCCTTCAAAGTCGGGCCTTCCCAAGAGCTTTTCAGCAGCCTATGAAGGCGCACCTCTTCAAAATCGGGCCCAAAGAGTTTTTCAGCAGCCTCTGAATGTGCTCCCCTTCAACAACCGATCAATATCGAATTTTTCAGCAGCCTGCGGCGTCCCTGAAGGTGCGCTCCTTCAAAGTCTGTCAACCTAGCCTGCAACCGTTGCCGCCACGCGAGACTCGTCGGCCCAGCAGATCAGTCCGGGGATGAAGGCCAGCGACATGTCGGGATGGTAGGGCCGTACGCGCACGGTGAATCCGTGCAGACCGCTACGGTCGACCGCAGTCTCCACCGCGTAGTTGTAATTCCCTTCCGAATCTTTTCCGGCAGCCTCCATGGCGACGGATCGGCCTTCGACCAGTTCTCCCTGCATGTCTACTCGCCCCAGGTAGAGTTCCACGAGTACGTCCGACGGGCTTAGCCGTCCAAGGTGAACCTGGGCCTCGACGCGCATGGCGGTTGCCACCGGAATAGTATTGACCGGCCCGTCCTCGACCCGGGAGACCCAGACCTGTCCCCACTCGCGGCGAATGCGTTCCATAGCTGCCGAGAGTTCCCGCGCCCGCCTGTCATTGTCCGCCTCCAATACGCGGAACTGAGCGTGCGCCTTCATGTAGTAGCCCCTGACGTAGTCACTCACCATGCGATGTGTGTTCACAAAATGACAGAGCGAATCGACACAAGCTTTCATTCGCTCCACCCATTTACGAGGGATGCGGTCAGTTCCGCGGTCGTAGAAAGTGGGCACAACGTCGCGCTCCAGAAGATCGTAGAGAGCTTCTGCTTCCACCTGGTCCTGATAGTTCGGATCGGTATAGGATTCGCCCTTGCCGATGGCCCAACCCATTTTGTTGGAGTTGTGGGGATCATTCCACACTTCATCCCACCAGCCGTCAGGCACACTCATGTTCAGCACGGCGTTGGCCGCTGCCTTCATTCCACTGGTTCCGGAGGCTTCGTTGGGGCGTAGAGGCGTGTTCAACCACACGTCAACGCCTTGCACCATCGACCGTGCCACCGCCATGTCATAGTCTTCGAGGAACACCACGCGCCGCCCGTGCTCCGGATCGCGGCTAAGCTCAGTGATTTTGCGTATCAGCTCTTTGCCGGCATCGTCCTGGGGATGGGCTTTGCCGGCGAAGATGAGTTGCACCGGGCGCGCTGGGTCGGTCAGAATGCGGCGCAGCCGATCCATGTTCCGCAGAATCAACGTGGCCCTCTTATAGGTCGCGAAGCGGCGAGCAAATCCGATGGTCAGCACGTCGGGATCCAGGATCTCTGCGGCGGCATCGATTTCCGGCTGGGGTGCGGCGCGGCGCATCCGTTGCTCGCATACACGGCGCCGGGCGAAGCCTACCAGCCGCTCGCGGCGGCGCTCGTGGGTGCGCCACAATTCTTCGGCGGCAATGGACTTCACCCGGCTCCAGACTTCGCTGTTGGCCGGCTCCTCGCGCCAGCTCGGTCCCAGGTAGCGGTCGTAAAGCTGGTTGAATTCCGCCGAGATCCAGCTGCTGAAATGAACTCCGTTGGTGACATGCCCGATGGGGATCTCGTCCGCCGGGACGCTGGGCCAGAGCGGCTGCCACATTTTGCGGCTGACCTCGCCGTGCAGCTTGCTGACGCCATTGGCCCGCGAAGCCGAGCGCAGCGCCAGCACCGTCATGCAGAAGTCGCCCTCTCCGCGGGTGCGTCCCAGGTTCAGAAAATCCGCTTCAGACAGGCCCAACTGTCGCGCGGTTTCGCCGAAATACCGCTTCATCAGTTCAGGGTGAAAGTAGTCGTGGCCCGCTTCGACCGGCGTGTGCGTGGTGAAACAAAGGCTGGCCGCCGCCAGCTCGCGCGCCTCCGGCAATTGCAGATTGCGGCTTCTCATGAGGTGCAGGATGCGCTCGAGGGCAAGAAACGCGGAGTGCCCTTCATTCATGTGGTAAACCGTGGGCTGCAAGCCGATCGCCTGCAAGGCGCGGTAGCCGCCGATACCCAGCAGGATCTCCTGCCGGATACGCATCTCCCGGTCTCCCCCGTACAGCTGGTTGGTGATGCCGCGGTCTTCAGGTCGCGGGTTGTCGGGAATGTTGGTATCCAGCAGGTATAAGGGCACGCGGCCGACCTGTACTCTCCAGACTTGCGCGCGCACCGGCTGTCCCGCGAGGTCGACTTCGACGATCACAGGGCTGCCGTCAGGCCGATGAGCCACGCTGACCGGCAGATTGTGAAAATCGTTATCGACGTACGATTCCTGTTGCCAGCCGGACTGGCTCAGGTATTGGCGGAAGTATCCCTGCTGGTAGAGCAGTCCCACGCCTACCAGTGGCACGCCCAGGTCGCTTGCCGACTTCAAATGATCGCCGGCAAGAATGCCGAGACCACCGGCGAAAATCGAGAGGCACTCCGTCAATCCGAACTCGGCTGAGAAGTAGGCTATCAACGGAACATCGCCGGACTTGCCGTAGGTCCGCCGAAACCAGGTTCCGTCTCGGCCGAGGTAGGTCTCGAGGGCCGATTCGACTCGCTGCAGGTGGGCCAGAAAGGCATCATCCTCGGCCGCTGCTTCCAGCTTTGCCTGCTCGATCATGCCCAGCACGAGTACGGGATTGTGCCCGGTCGTTTCCCATAAGTCACGATCCAGACGCCGAAAAAGCTCCACGGAGTCATGGCTCCAGCACCAGCGAAGGTTGTAGGCAACTGCGCGCAGGCCTTCGATTGCAGGTGGCAACGATGGCACGACGCTGAATGTGTGAACCGGTCTCATCGACTTGTCCTCGCTTCCGGCTTTGAGCGCGTTCTACTCTCCCCAGTCAAAGCCGTCAAGTTACGTATTCATCAATTACAGCTCGATTGCAAAGCCCTGACCAACATCGCGACAGCGGGTTGCCGGCTTGCGATCAAACCTCAGTATGCGCGTCGTTCTCGCGAAATCCGCACCCTAAGAGCAGCGATTCCGACCAGTGATATCCATATTGGGAACGCCTTTTTGAGTAGTCTTTAGCGGGAATGGCAAGCCCATCGAATCGGAGCCATGGGGAGCCTGTAGCAACCATCGTTTGCCCTACCGCAGTATCATCGGGCTCATGGCAAATCAACAGGTTGCAATGGAGTCTCGCTGGCCGGTCCTTCTGGCGCTGGCAGCCGTCGTAGCTCTCCACTTCGCTTTGCCGGAAGTGCTCACCCTTGGGCCAAGCTGGGTGCTGGTTGCGGCCTTCGCGGTGCTCTCCACTGTGGTTTCCATACTTCACCGACGGGGCGACGAGGAAAAGGCCTATATTGTGGGGCTGATTCTGATCAGCGCGGTAACTGCCGCCATAATCGCATCGGTTGTCCTGCTGATTCGCTCGTTGCTGGCACACAGAATCGAACCGCTGCACTTGCTGCAGTCGGCAACCTCGCTTTGGATCAGCAACGTGTTGGTGTTCGCAGCCTGGTACTGGAAGTTGGACGCCGGAGGGCCGTACGCCCGGGAAAAGTCGTTACGCCACGAAGAGGGCGCATTTCTCTTTCCCCAGATGGCTCTTCACGAGGCCTCATCGGCCAAGCCCGAAATCTGGCATCCCCGCTTCATCGACTACCTTTTTCTCTCGTTTAACACCAGCACGGCGTTATCTCCGACGGACACGCAGATTCTTTCCCGCTGGGCGAAGGCTCTGATGATGGTGCAGTCCCTCATCTCGCTCACCGTCATTGTTCTGCTGGCAGCACGGGCGGTCAATATTCTGTGATGTTGGGAATGCGGCTGATGGGTCGGAGTACCAGTAATTGCAAGGAATGGTAGGCACGAGGAGACTCGAACTCCTGACCTCTACCGTGTCA
>CAWCBG010000002.1:875000-1058612 GCA_963793845.1 uncultured Acidobacteriaceae bacterium | reverse complement strand
ACCGAGAAGGTTGCGAGCGAATCTGCCGCTGTGTTCGTCTGTGAGCCCTCCGGCCCCGGAGGCGCGCTGAAGACCGCGCGCAAAGGTGTCGGCGACTTCACGATCACGGTCACAGGACGCGCTTCGCATGCGGGCCTCGACTTCGAGAAAGGGCACAGCGCGGTTCTGGAGCTCGCCCGCCAGATCGAAGCGATCTCGCGTCTCACCGATCTGGAGCGCGGTGTCACGCTGAATGTCGGGGTCGTCCGCGGGGGAACGCGCACCAATGTAGTCGCGGCGGAAGCGGTTGCTGAAGTTGATCTCCGCGTCGCCCGCAAGAGCGATGGCCCACTCATGGAGCGCAAGGTGCGACGCCTTCGTCCCGTCAACAAGCATTGCACTCTGCAGATTGAGGGGGGCATCAATCGTCCACCGCTGGAGCGCACGAAGCAGGTGGCGGCGCTGTTCCGGCTAGCCCAGACGGTGGCGAAAGATCTTGGCTTTCAGGTCGCAGAGATTGCAGTTGGTGGCGGCTCGGATGGAAACTTTACCGCGGGCATGGGCATCCCCACGCTGGATGGACTGGGAGCGGTGGGCGAGGGCGCACATGCCACCCACGAATCGATTGTCGCCGCTGAAATGCCGCGACGAGCAGCGCTTCTGGCAGGATTGATTGAAGCGATCTGACCTGTAGGAGAGCGGCGGTTGTCCTAGTCTCCCGTGTTGAGAATCGCCATGTCCAACTTCATCCAGATCACGCCTTTTATGCATGTCGAGGATATCGAACGCGCCGTGGCTTTCTTCACCGACGTACTGGGGTTTAAGGCGCTTCTTCGTTTTGACGACTATGCGTATTTGCATCGTGAAACGGCGGGCATCAGAATCCTCGAACAAAAAGGACCCGACGGCGCTCCTCCGGGCAATCGCCGCTTCGCTTATTACATCGACGTGCATGACGTTGACGCACTCTACGTGGAACTCAAGCCGAAGCTCGACACATTATCCAAGGGCGATGTCCATGGTCCGGTAAATCAACCCTACGGCCAGCGCGAGTTGCTGGTGCTTGCACCGGATGGCAACCTGATCGCGTTTGGGCAAGCTATCGAGCCGAAGTAAGAGCTGCGCCGGCCCTCGGACGCATAAGAACCAAGCTTTCTTTGACGGTCCGCGCCCGAGGGCCTAGAATCTAACTCAGTAGCCCGCTCCTATCCTCAGGTTCGAATGATGAGCCGGGCTGTATCACCGGAGGCATTATGTTTGGTGGAAAGCTGGGTTTCCCTGAGCTGCTGGTCATCCTGGTAATCGCTTTGCTTATTTTTGGACCGAAGAAGCTGGGCGATCTGGGCAAGGGCTTAGGTGAAGGCATTCGCAATTTCAAAGCCGGTATGGGCGGCGAGCACGATTCGACTCCGGCGGCTCCGACGACGCCCGAGCAGAAGAAATAGCTCATCGGTTTCTACCGAGTTCCTCGTCTCCCGGGGAACTCTTGCTGTTTCGATCCCATCACAACAACTTCATTCCAGTTGCCGCTGCGCACGCGCACAGCATGCGATACACGCGCGGAACGGGAAGTCCCACGACGTTGAAATAGCAACCTTCTATGCGCTCGACCCAGCGCGAAGCGATGCCCTGGATCGCGTAAGCGCCGGCTTTGTCCATAGGTTCGCCCGTCGCAACGTACTCAGCGATCTCCTGTACCGAAAGTACGCTGAAGGCCACCTCCGTGATCTCCGCTTCGGTCTGCTCGTAAATGTGCTCGAAGGCCGGAGCCAGAAGACATACACCTGTGATTACCTGGTGCGAACGTCCCGAGAGACGCCGCAACATGCGTGCCGCGTCGTGCGCGTCAGCCGGCTTCTCTAGTAGATGCTCGTCAGCGACCACGACGGTGTCGGCGCCGAGCACCGCGTCGTGCGGATGCCGCTCGAAAACCGCCAGCGCCTTGTCGCGCGCCAGCCTTTGCGCATACTCGAGCGGCTTCTCACGCGCAGCTACCCGCTCCTCGACGTGTGCCGGCTCAACCGTGAACGTGATCGCAGCGTTGCGCAGCAGCTCGGAACGGCGTGGCGAAGCGGAAGCAAGAATCAACGGCATGCGTGGAGATTCTAATCCAGCGCAAAAGACTTATTCACCACGGATGCAGGGAGATGGTGAATAATTCCTTCCATGCATCTCGACGACACCATCGTTGCCATCGCTACTCCGCCGGGACGTGGCGGCCTCGGCGTGGTGCGTCTTTCGGGTTTGGAGGCACGGAATATCGCATTTCCCATGCTCCGGCTCGCACACGATCTCGAGGCCGGCCGTGCCCACTTCGGCGAGCTCATCGATCCCGCAACCCGCGCGCGCATCGACGAAGTCGTCGTTACTTTCTTTGCCAAGCCTCACTCCTACACCACCGACGACGTAGTCGAGATCTCCTGTCACGGGTCGCCGGTCGTCCTGCGCCATGTAGTCGAGATGGCGCTGGCCCGCGGAGCGCGCCTGGCCGAGCCCGGCGAGTTCACCATGCGCGCCTTTCTCAATGGCCGCATCGATCTTACCCAGGCTGAGGCGGTGCGCGACCTCATTGACTCACAGACGCTCTACCAGGCGCAGGTAGCCGCGCGGCAACTGGAAGGTGCGCTATCGAAGCGTTTGCAGCCGATCAAGCAGAAGCTGGTTGAGCTGATCGCTACCATGGAAGCCGGCGTCGACTTCGGCGAAGACGACGTCTCCGTGATTCCCGATGAGCAGATCCTTTCGCGCATCGACGCCGTTCGCCAGCCGCTGCAAGGCTTGCTGGCTAGCTTCGCCTTTGGAAAAGTCGTGCATGAAGGGCTGACACTCGCCATCGTGGGCCGGCCCAACGTCGGCAAGTCAAGCCTATTCAACCGCTTGGTCGAGCACGATCGCGCGATCGTCACCTCTACGCCCGGCACCACCCGCGACCTGGTCAGCGAAACCGTTTCGATTGGTGGAATTCCTGTGCGCCTGGTGGATACAGCCGGCATTCGCACCGCGCTCGATGAAGCCGAGAGCATCGGCATTCGCAAGTCATTGGAGGCCCTGGCCGACGCCGACATCGTGCTGGTTGTGGCCGACGCCTCACAGCGGATCGCCGACGACGAAGCGCGCCGTCGCGACACCGAACTGATCTCACTGGTCGCGCAACGGTTGGCCATCGTGGTGCAGAACAAGATCGATGTTGCAACCTCTATGCCGCTATCGCCGGACGGCGGCCTGCCCGTTGTCCTGACATCGGCGCTCACCGGACGTGGCATCGACGATCTGCGTGATCGGATTCTCGCCCTGGCTGGCAGTGGCGACGGCGTCCAGCAGGAGAGCGGTTTCCTCACCAACGTTCGCCAGCACCGGCTGGTGCAGGACGCGATCGCCGCGCTGGAGGCGGCCTTCGCGGCGGTTCCGCGGAAGACACCTCACGAGATGATCCTGCTCGACTTCTATAACGCCCTGCGGTCGCTCGACGAGATCACCGGCGCCACCACCGCCGACGATATCCTGAACCTGATCTTCAGCTCGTTCTGCATCGGAAAATAACGGCAGATTTCAGCAACACCATCTCTGTCCTTTTCCCGTCAGTGCCGCATACAGGTCGCACCGAGCTTCTCCCAGACCGCTGAAGCGTATACGCTACCCTGCAACTGCACTGGCGGCTGTGTCCTGGATCTGGACGTAGCGTCAAATCCTGCGGGCGGGCAAGGAACGAGTTGTCCATGCTGTCAGAATTCGCGTTTTGGCCGTGTGCTACCCTCATCGTCTTTCTCGTGCTCGGCCTGGTTGCAAACAGGAAGGAGTTATCCGCTGCCGTCGGAGCGGACAAGCTGCTCCCGTTGGGCCGCGTTTTCGTAGCCACACCGTTGGCGGTCTTTGGGGCCGAGCACCTGGCAGGTCCTCGATCTCTCATGCAGGCGGTTCCTGTCTGGATGCCGGGACGGTTGTTCTGGGCCTATCTGGTCGGGTGCGCGCTGTTCGCCGCGGCTCTCAGCCTCAGCTTGAAGAAATGCGTGCGCCTGTCGTCGACGCTGCTGGCAATCATGTTTTTTCTGTTTGTGCTGATGATCCATTTGCCGAACGTGATCGCCCATCCGGGGAGCAGAATTCTCTGGGCCGTCGCGGCCCGCGACCTCTCCTTCGGTGGAGGGGCCCTGGCATTCGCCGGAGCCATGGCTTCGGGCCGGCGTGCTCACGGCGTGAACTGGGCTGTGCTGGTTGGCGGGGTCATCCTTGCCATTACTCTCATTTTCTTCGGGATCGAAAACATCCTGCATCCCCACTTCGCCCCCGGCGTTCCCCTGCCCAAGTTGATGCCCGCGTGGGTACCGCTTCCTGCGCTCTGGGCGTGCCTTACCGGGGCGATCATGGTGATCGCCGGTGGCGGTATCCTTCTCAACAGGCATGCTCGAATCGGCGCGATGACGGTGGGCACGCTGATGGCTTTGCTTACGTTGCTTCTCTACCTGCCGATCCTGCTGATGGCCCGCGGAACCGCGCCGGTGGTCGAAGGGGTGAACTATGTGGCCGACACGCTGCTTTTCGGCGGGATGGTCCTGCTCCTGGCGCAAGGTCTGCCGACGCACGGTGTCCATGCGTCGGGCCGTGGCGCTGAGCGCCACTCTGCGGGATCACAGTTGCGGACACATCAATGGTGGAACTGCTCTAAAGTGACCGTTGCATCGGGCCGCCGATAGTAAAATAACCACCATCACTACCATGAAAATCGAATCGAATGGCCACGCCCTGTGAACGAAATGCCTAACATCATTCTTATCCAGGACGACCCCTACCTGGTCGAGAGCCGCAGGCTGCTCCTCCGCGCGAACGGCTACTCGGTAGATATCGTGTACACGGTGAAACAGGCTCGAGAGAAGGCGCGCGAGCTGAATTGCGATCTCGTCATCGTGGATTCCGACAAGGATCACAACGCCGCGATGGAATTGTGCGAGGAGATCAAACAGAACAATCCCAAGTTGGCCGTCGCCGTCATGACCGGCTACCACGTCTATTTGCACTCCGACTGTCCCGATGAGGTCATCCGCCAGGAAGAGGGGCCTGCGGGCTTCGTGGCCAAAGTGCGCTCCCTGATGGCCGACAAGGAATAGGTCAGACGACAAGAAGGCGGTGAAGGCGATTTCCCTGACCGAGCAGTTCGAAAAGTTCGAACACTGAGTCTCCCAATTGATGCGCGACCCTGGCATATCGCTTTCTGATCTCGGGATCTAGGAAACGCTCTATCATCTCCTTTTCCGGAGCATCAGTGCCTTCGAGAAATCTAGAATAGCTTTCGAGCAGATCGGCAACCTTGCTATGTGCCATACTGAGCGAGGATTGATCCAGTATCCATTCAAGACGTTGCGTCGGTGACAGAGCGACCATTTCAGCTGCAGCCGTCGGAGACACCGTACTTTTATGTGCGTAGCATCCCAACAGGTATAACAAAGCCGAATAACACGTAAGTAGTCGGCTGTGCTTAAGCTTGTAGTTCTTAAGTCGTCTTCTTGCGTTTTTTTCTTCCGGATTTCTCGCTGTGTTAGCTTCGTAGTTAACGCAGAATGTTCTCCAAAGGCGAAGAATATCGTTCGCCAGAAACGCTGGGGTGAAGTCGTCTTGGTGCCCGCTGTAATCAGCCCAGTACACACTGACTACCTGGTCGGTCAGATCTCTATAAAGCGAACATTCAAGCAAAGGTCGACTTTCCAAGATGAGCAGCAGCCTCGCTGTGAAAGTGTTGTTAGCGTCGTCGTCCGGTTTCCCCAAGTAACTGATCAGTTCGTCAACGGTGTAATGAACCAGAAAGGCGCCATCACCGTCAAAATCGCGTATTCCTAACTTCCTAGTGGCGTCGATCAGGTTAGCTTTAAGGATGATCTCTTCCAAATTTCTCAGTGCTGGCTTTTTCCCGACGCTTTCGCTGCCAATGGTTCGGCCCACTATAAAGAGGTCGAGGTCGCTGTGGGACGTCGCCTCACCCCGGCCGTAGGATCCTGTGGCGTAGACGCATGCCTTGTCACTGCAAAGTTTTTCGGCTGAGCTAAGTTCCCGTCGGAGTAAATTAATGCGGTCCGAGGTTCTATCACGACGTTCGTTCAATAATGCGCCCATATTCATCGCTCCATTCGAAGACGTTTGCAAAGATTTCAGCCTGCTCGATAGCGTCGTCGAGTGCGTTATGAGTGTGGGCTCGTCTCGGACGAAGTGACGGCCAAACTCGATTTAGACCAGAATCCGCCATTGGAATACCAGCCCTTATCGCGAAGGCCGTCTTAATGTCCAAACAGCGGGAGTGCCCGAAAGGAGAACCGCTTGCGGAATACCTAACGAAGTACCAGTAGAGGAAGGTCCAGTCAAAGCTCAGAGGATACGCGACCATCACAGGGGTTCTTTGGCCCGCAATGCCCATCACCCATTTGAAGGCCTCTGTCATCGCTTTCTCAGGCGATTCGCCCTCTACACACAATCGAGTTCGATCAAGACCGTTAATCCGCAATGCGTCCAGCTCAAATTGGTTCGAGATAGGCTGGAGCTCTCTATAAAACGTGAGGTCGTACCGTTGTGGACGTTCGAAGGTTTTCCCATCAAACCATCCAGCGAATACGAGGGCAAAGGAGAGAATCGAGAACGGCCCTGGGATAGCCCCATCAGTTTCGACGTCAGCCGAAAAATACACGTCAACGCTCATTCCAAAATTCTCGCCCGCCAAGATACTTTGTCGCTCGATGGTGCATCGAACAACTTCTGATGGTAGCAGCAGTGACTGTGGAATTGGTCACAGATTTAACATATCTGACGGTTTACTTCGACAAACTGCCCAGCGCTCCCCGGAAGATGGCGTCGAAGTTTTCCCGCCCGGCCGCCTGCGCTGCCCGCTCCACTGCTTTCTCCGCGATTGCCCGCTGGTAGCCCAGATTGGTCAGCGCCGAAATCACGTCCTCTTCGATCGCCGACACGGTGGCGACCGGTTGCGGCGCACCGAAGGCATCGAGTTTGTCGCGAAGCTCCACGCACATCCGCTCAGCCGTCTTCCTGCCGATGCCGGGGATTTTGGTGAGCCGCGCAAAGTCGTTGCCGCGGATCGCGCCCACCATGTCGGCCGTCGCCATGCCGCTGAGGATGGTGATCGCCAGCTTGGGCCCGATGCCACTGACCGTAATCAGCTTCTCGAAGAGCTGCTTCTCTTCCGCGCGTAGAAATCCGAAGAGCGCAATCGCATCTTCGCGCACATGGGTGTGAATGTGCAGCGCGACTTCGCTTCCGGCGGCGGGCAGGTCAGAGAACGTCGGCACCGTGATGACGACGTCGTAGCCGACACCCCCGGCCTCGACGATGGCCTGGTTGGGATGCTTGGCGATGAGCCGTCCGCGAAGGTGCGCAATCATAAAGGCAGTGGATAGTGGTCAGTGGATAGTGGATAGATTGTTTGAATAGCGAGCTCGAATGCTCGAGCCCTTGAGGAATTTAGAGGTGTTCGAATCACTTGTTCTATCCACTAACCACTAGCCACTGCTTTACTGCCTTCTCCGGTGATACACGCCGAACTCATATCCCGGATTTGCCGGGAACAGTTCGTTGACTTTGCGCAGACGCTCGGCCATGGCATTCGGAGCCAGCAGCGGATAATCGCGCTCGCGCAGGTCCTGGTAGTCGACATCGAGATACAGCGACAGCGTATACACGGCGATGGCGTCGGCGAAGGTCGCCAGCAGGTACTCGTGTTTCGCCTTCTCCGCCTCGGGACCGGCAGTGGTCGCGACTTTGCGCAACTCATAGGCGTCCAGCGAGGTCTCGCCGCGCACCTTGTCGTCCACCTGCCGCCACACCAGGTCGGCGAACTCCTGCGAGACTCCGACGCGCTCGACGAAGTTGTGTCCGATGTTGATGAAGAACTCGAAGGCGATGGCGAAGCTGTCTTCCATCAACCGGGTGGAGATGAAGACGCACTGCGAGTCGCCCAGCGTCTGGTTGCGATGGCAGACCGCGCTGTCGGAAAGCTGCACGTCGTAGCGGTCGGCGATCATGGTGTCTTCGCCCATGTTCAGGGTGAGCGGCACGAAATAATAAGCCTTGCGGTTCAGCGCGGCGGCGATGACCCGCGGCACCGCTCCCACCAACCGCTCCAGATCGGCGACGGCGGCGGTAACCTCTCCCATAGTGGCGTAACAGATGCCGTTGGCGGCCTGCGATACCGGCACCATCCGAACCACTTCGGCGGGAGTTCTCGTAATGGCCTGCGAGGTTTGCGACATGAATTCTTCATTGTAACGCAAGCATAATTTGCGGGCGCCCAGCACTGCCGCGGGTTGTTGTAACCTGAAAGGTGACATCAACAGCCTTCATGCCTCCCAGCAAGCAGCGCAGTAAGATCTCGATTGTTTTCACCTCCACGATTCGCGTGCTGTTCACCACCTTGCTGTTCACCGCCGGCGGCATGGGTTTGGGCCTGTTTCTCGGGATCATCGGGATGACCGGGTACGCCCTGCTCCACGGAGGCCAGGTCGATATGACCCACGCCTACAAGCACGTCGCCATCCCCGTCGCTTTCACCCTGGGCGCGGTGGCATTCGTAGTGGCGATCGTGCTGGAAATCCGCGCCCGTCGAAGACCGCGCTAGGGCAGTGGTCCGAGCCTTCAGAGGCGTCGTCGTGGGACAGCGCAAGAGGGCACTCCAGCGAAAGGCAAGAGCGAGTTGAAGACTGACAACTACCTGCCCTACAGCGGTATATTCCCGTGTTTCTTCGGAGGATTCTTGTCGCGCTTATTTTCCAGCATCGCGAGCGCTTGAATCAGTTTGCGGCGCGTGTCGCGCGGACGAATCACTGCGTCGAGATAGCCGCGTTCTGCGGCGACATAAGGATTGGCGAAGCGGTTGCGGAACTCCTCGATCTTGGCGGCGCGCGCCGCGGTCGCGTCCTCTGACTTGTCCAGTTCGCGCTTGTAGACGATGTTGACCGCGCCTTCCGGTCCCATGACAGCGATCTCGGCAGTCGGCCACGCGTAGTTCACGTCGGTGCGAATGTGCTTGGAGGCCATCACGCAATACGCGCCGCCGTAAGCTTTGCGCGTGATCACCGTGACCTTCGGCACCGTCGCCTCGGAGAAGGCGAACAGCAGCTTAGCGCCATGCGTGATGATGCCGCCATATTCCTGCTGAATGCCGGGCAGAAATCCGGGAACGTCTTCGAAGGTGACGAGCGGAATGTTGAAGCAGTCGCAGAAGCGCACGAAGCGCGCACCCTTGATGCTGGCGTTAATGTCGAGCACTCCGGCAAGAAACGCCGGCTGATTGGCGACAATGCCGACCGGCTTGCCGTTCAGGCGCGCAAAGCCGACGACGATGTTCTTGGCATAGTGTTCCTGCACCTCGAAGAAGTAGCTGTCGTCGACGACGGCGTGAATGACGTCTTTGATGTCGTACGGCAGATTCGACTCGACCGGCACGATGGAGTCGAGCTTCTCGTCGGCACGATCGATGGGATCAGTGCAAGCCTTGCGCGGCGGGTCGTCGAGATTGTTAGAGGGCACGAAGCTGAGCAGCTCGCGGATCATGCTGAGGCACTCAGCGTCGTCGTGCGCCAGGAAATGTGCCACGCCGGACTTCCCGTTGTGCGTCTCGGCGCCGCCCAGCTCTTCCTTGGTGACCTCCTCGTGCGTGACGGCCTTGATGACGTCAGGCCCGGTAATGAACATGTACGAGGTGTGGTTGACCATCAGGATGAAATCCGTGATGGCCGGTGAGTACACCGCGCCTCCAGCGCACGGGCCCATAATGGCGGAGATCTGCGGCACCACGCCGGAAGCTAAGGTGTTGCGCAGGAAGATGTCGGCGTAGCCGGCCAGGGACATAACACCTTCCTGGATGCGCGCGCCGCCGGAGTCGTTGAGGCCGATCACCGGAGCGCCGACCTTCATGGCCATATCCATGATCTTGACGATCTTGGCGGCATTAGTCTCGGAGAGCGATCCGCCGAAGACGGTGAAATCCTGGGCGAAGACAAAAACGAGCCGGCCTTCGATGCGGCCGTAGCCGGTGACGAAGCCGTCGCCGTAATACTTCTGCTCATCCATGCCGAACTCGTTGCAGCGATGGGTGACGAGCTTGTCGGTCTCTTCAAAGGTGGCTTCGTCGAGCAGGAACTCGATGCGTTCGCGTGCCGACATTTTGCCCTGCTTATGCTCGCGTGCGCGTCGTTCTTCGCCACCGCCGGCTTCGGCAAGCACGTCGCGACGCTTCAGTTCGGCTAATTTCTGCTCCAGGTTCATGGCGGCGATTATAAACAGGTAGCTGCAATGGCGATTGTGACGCGGCGCACAATGGCTTCAGGGGCAGCTGCGGCAGCCGTTATGGGGCGAAGTGCTCCCACCCGCGCGGCTCGAGGGTCTCTGAGTCGCCGGCGGAGTGAACCAGCTTCATGCCTTTGTTACGAGTGATCGCGCCGATGCGCGTGACCGCTACGCCAGCGATGGTCTTCGGCACGCGCCGCCGCGGAGAAGCGGTGAAGAGCAGTTCGTAGTCCTCGCCCCCGTGCAGGGCGAACTGAAGTCCTTGCGGGCCGTGCGTCGTTGGCAACAGATCGGCGTGAATTAAGGCGCCGACGCCGCTCTCCTCGCAGATGTGAGCGAGATCAGTTGAGAGTCCGTCGCTAATGTCGATCATCGCTGTAGCGAGTTTCTTCTCCCTGAGATATTGGCCGACCGCCAGTCGCGGCTCGGGATGAAAATGTCTGGGATGCGACGCCGGCCGCAGCTTCTTGCCGTCCCGCAACCGCTGCAGGGCTGCAGTCGACTCGCCTAACTTGCCGGTGACATAGATCGCGTCGCTGGGGCGAGCGCCGCTTCGCAGTACCGCTGTTCCGGCCGGAACCGAACCGAGCACCACGATGTCGGACAGGACTCCGTCGGGCGACTGGGCCGTATCTCCGCCGGCCAGGGTGACTCCGTAATGCCTGGCGAGCTTTAACAATCCAGCCACAAAGCCATCCACCCATTTCTGCGGCAGGTCGGCGGGAAGCGCGAGGGAGAGAAATGCCGCAAGCGGCTGGCCACCCATCGCGGCGATGTCGCTCAGTCCGCGCGCCAGGCAGCGGTGGCCGATCGATTCCGGAGAATGCCAGGTGCGGCGGAAATGAACATCCTCGAGGCTGAAGTCCGTGGTGATGAGCGCTTCGTGGCCCCGAGGCAGTGGCAGAACGGCGCAATCGTCGCCAATGCCAATGCCGCTCTGGCGGCCGCGCAGCGCAGCGAGCCGCCGTATGCTGCGGATGAGTTCCTTCTCGGTGTTGGGCAATGTGACCCCGACTTAGCGATGGAGCGATCCGATCAACTATATGCCTGGGCAGCCAACCTGTGTTCGAGCTCCGTGCACAGAGTCATGGTAATAAATCCCTGCAAGCAGCACTGATCTCCCGGATTGCTTCTAAATCTGTTAACCGCCACTATGGGTAATTGCCTCGCTTGTCTTAAACGTGCTACCACGTTAGTGGTAGCGAGTCCCAGGGAAGTGATTGACTTGTGAAACGTCGCGATGTTACGGTTTGAAGTCCGAATCATAGTCATTGCCTGACTCCGGAGCGGCCCGTTCGGGAGGGAGCGCCGTTAACCCACGGCGGTCCGGGGACCCTGAAAATTCCAGGTCGGCCCTGTCAAAGGTACATGTTCCGGTTTTTCATACTCTTGCAGTCGCTCGGGCCGGAACAACATTTATCACGAGGGTTATTGTTTTGCGAAAGCGCTTTTATATTCTCTTCGTAGCTCGCGATGCCGAAGGCCAGCTACGAAAGATCCCAATTCCTCTCCATTATTTGTATGTGTTCCTCATGGGGGCACTGCTCGGCATGTTCACCATTACGGGCATGGCGGGTTCCTACGCCCGCATGGTCTGGAAGGTGGCACACTTCAACGAACTGCGCAGCGAGAAGAAGGCTTTACAATCCCGCTACGCAGCGCTGGAGCAGGTTTCGCACGAGAAGGATGTACAGGTCGCTTCACTGGGATCGCTGGCCAACGAGGTCTCCGTCATTTACGGTCTGAAGCCCAACCGGAAGTTTCTGGATGCGAGCGACAAGCCGGTCGGACCGGACGACGTCAAGTACTCGATCGACCAGTTGTATGCCCTCAAGAACTCGGCACTGGACGGCGCTGCCACAGCCGGATTGGGCATGCAATATACGCGCCCGGTAGCGCTTTCCGACTGGATTGCCGCCAGCAACGCACCAACGCTCTGGCCGGTGATCGGCCCTATCACCGGCGCGTTCGGCGAGCGCATCGACCCGTTCAATGGGGAGGGCGCGTTCCATGCCGGGGTGGATATTTCCTGTCACTACGGACAGCAGGTGATCGCTCCCGCCGACGGAACCGTGACCTTCGCTGGCCCTTATAACGGATACGGCCGAATGATCGAGATTGACCATGGCAACGGAATTACCACCCGTTACGGCCATTTGTCCAGCATCGCGATCAGCGATGGCGAGTCGGTGCATAAGGGAGAGGTCATCGGCTATGTTGGGCTAACGGGACGCTCGACTGGTCCGCACTTGCACTATGAAGTGCGAATTCACGACACGCCGGTCAATCCGCATAAGTATCTGCGGACGACGGTCGCCAGCACGGGTATCTTCCCAACCAGCTAACTATTTCTTCTTTGACTTCGGATTGGCCGCTGGAGCGCTCGGTTCCGGCGGCTTTTGCTTTTCAACGCCGAAATCCACTGGCGGCTCGTTCAGAATCTTCTTGAAAAAGGCGAAAGGCACGCTGGCTGTGAGCACAGCCTCATCTTTATTCTGGTGAATCTGGATGCTTTCGAAGGCGGCCTTCACGTCGGGATCGGGACCGCCGGCGTCCATCGAAATGTCGAGCGCCTTGAACAGCGTAAGGAAGGTCGTCATGCGTGCGACGAAGCTGTTGGCCTCGGCTTCGCTGGCGGCCAATACCTGGGCGCGAAGATGCACGTCGGTGAGCGGCCTGGCCGAGGCGATCACAATGCTGTTGCGCGGGAGAAGTCCGCTCCAGCCGCCGGGAAGCAGCAACTCGCCGCGGTCGGGGGAGGAAGGCGTTGCCGGCGTGCGTGCGATCGTCCACACCACGCTGCCCAGCGGCACCCGGCCGTAGTACTGGCCCACAAGCGGCGGCCCGGCGAATGGAAGCGCCGCTTGCCGCTGGCGGTCGATTATGCCGTGGATCACGTCAGGACCGTCGGTGTTGGAGGCTGCAGCTAGGTCGAAGGCCAGCAGAACCACTCGCACGGTGCGGCCCTCTAGTGGAATCACGTAGACGTCGTAGTCGCGATAGCGTTCCACGTCCCTGGCCAGTTTACGAAGATATTGGCTCACCTTCGCGCTGTCGAAGTGCCCCTGGAATACCTCACTGTAGCGGGTGTCCGCGCCCTTGCCGCCAGACGAGGCAGCATAGTGAATTGCGAGTGCCGCTTTGTCGAGGTCGCGTTCAAACTCGAAGCCCGTTCCTTGCACGAAGTCCTCATACTCGGGTTCGCGATTCTTGGAAGGCTCCTTGCCCAGGTTTGTGAAGAGTCTCACCGGTTCGAGATTGACGTAAAGCACGGCGTCGGAATCAGGCAGCAGTCGGGCCGCTTCCGGGGCGGCGCGCTTCCGCAATAGAATTGCGGCCCCGATGGCCGCTATGACGAGGACTGCCGCGGCTATGGTCCAGAGCGTGTTTCTGCGATTGCGCATGAAGTAGGAGTCGATGATACGGGAAGATGATACGGGAAAAGGCGGCGCAGTAGTCAACCGGCCCGATTTTCGGTAGAATCAAGACACCGCATTTCAGCATTCGCCAATGGGCGAGTGCGCTCTGCAGAATCCCCCAGCCCTTACGGCCCCGCGGGAGTGGCGAGTAGCGGATCGCTCTGTAAGTAATTGATTAAACATGTTCTTCCAGCGTGGACGCTGAGTTGCAAGGGGAGTTTCCTTGTGTTAACCTTTATGTTTGTCCCGGCTGGCAGGGAGAATTATGTCTGGGTCGACGCGGAAGTGTCGAGTCAGGCTAGTTGCTGGCGTAGCTCAGCTGGTAGAGCATCTGATTTGTAATCAGAGGGTCGGGGGTTCAAATCCCTTCGCCAGCTCCAGAATCGTGATAGTCGTGAGCGCGCCGCGAGGCGTAGCAGGAGCAAGCCAAACAGGACGCGCAGCTCTCCTAGAGAACTGAATCCAGCAGCAGCTTCCCAATGCAAACGCACGCGAGCAGAGTCGCGTGGCTGTTGCAGAGTTTTGCCGGGGATGGAGCCAGAGGCTCCCGAGCGCATGGTTCTTTGACAGCAGGGAATGGCGATTCCGGGCCCCATAGCTCGGCGGAACGTGCACAGGTGGCCGAGTGGTTAATGGCAGCAGACTGTAAATCTGCCGCTCCTTGCGAGCTACGGAGGTTCGAATCCTCCCCTGTGCACCAGGTTTCTCGATGAATCGGTTTTGGGTGGCGTTGGGCGCGTACGCAATACTGGCGATTCTGGCGTTGGCCACCATCGACGACCAGAGATTCAAGCTGGGAACGCTGGCTGTGCTGGCGATGTTTGCAGTTCGTACGCTGTCGTGGCACCGCAAAGCCGAGCGCGAAGAGCGGGATGATAATCGCCGCGATTGATTTCGCCTTTGATGATTTAGTCCATCCTTCGCGTAACTGGGTTGGCGAGCTGATCGGGTTGCGGCGGTGTGTCGACTGCACAGAACGAGCCCGAAAGGGCGAAATATTCTAGCCCAGCACGTAGCCGAAGGCGGAGTGCTGGGTGTGGCGCGAGAGATCCGAGTCCCGTAGGGACGGCACGGAATCGGCGGGAAGCGGGAGTAACTCAGTGGTAGAGTCACAGCCTTCCAAGCTGTTGGTCGCGGGTTCGATTCCCGTCTCCCGCTCCAGAGTTGAGCCGTTTCGCGGGCGTGAGCATAGCGGGAGCCCGCAGGCGAAATCCCGACCCTGAGCGGAGTCGAAGGGGAGGGATCCGTTGTTGAGAAGTTCAGGCTGATGTAGCTCAGTTGGTAGAGCACTCCCTTGGTAAGGGAGAGGTCATCGGTTCAATCCCGATCATCAGCTCCAGAGTTTGAAAAGTAGACGCATGAATACATCCATGACGCAGTCAGAAACGCGAATTCCGTTTCAGCAGCCGATCATGCCCGTCGAGAACGCCGACGAGTTTGAGCAGCTGCGTTCGGCCCTGGCGCGGATTTTTGCCGGCGATGCCGTGGAAAGCTTTCTGCGGCTGTTGCAGCGCAAGGGCGTTCCAATTCGCGACTTCGATCGGATCCTTCGCGAGCGGTTACTGGAAAGCGCCGACTCGGCGCTGGCTAAGAGCGGCAAGACCGCGAAGGGACTATACGAGTCGCTGCCGGTGGGCGACCAGGCGCAGATGCGCGAGTTTTATTTCACCACGCTGGAGGAAGTTGCACTGCCTCTGCGTGAAAAGTACAGCAAACTTTATCGGTACTACTAGAGCGAGATTATGGCGAAAGAGAAATTTGACCGCAGCAAGCCGCACGTAAACGTAGGCACGATCGGGCACATCGATCATGGCAAGACGACGTTGACGGCGGCGATCACCAAGGTGCTGTCGAAGCACAACCCGAACATCAAGTTCCGCAGCTTCGACTCGATCGACAACGCGCCGGAAGAGCGCGAGCGCGGCATCACCATTGCCACGGCACACGTGGAGTACGAGACGGCCAACCGGCACTACGCGCACGTGGATTGCCCGGGCCACGCCGACTACATCAAGAACATGATTACCGGCGCAGCGCAGATGGATGGCGCCATCCTGGTCGTTGCGGCGACCGACGGTCCGATGCCGCAGACCAAGGAGCACGTGCTGCTGGCCCGCCAGGTAGGCGTGCCTTACGTGGTGGTGTTTCTGAACAAGTGCGATGCGGTGGAAGATCCCGAGCTGATCGACCTGGTGGAAATGGAAGTCCGCGAGTTGCTGTCGAAGTACGGCTTCCCGGGCGACGATCTGCCGGTGGTGCGGGGCTCGGCACTGGGCGCGTTGAATGGCGAAGCGCAGTGGGAAGCCAAAGTTGACGAGCTGATGGAGGCGGTGGATAAGAACGTACCGCTGCCGGCGCGCGACATCGACAAGCCGTTCCTGATGCCGATTGAAGATATCTTCTCGATTCAGGGACGCGGCACGGTGGTGACGGGCCGTATCGAGCGCGGCAAGGTAAAGGTCGGCGAGGACGTTGAGATTGTCGGCTTCCGCGAGACCCGCAAGACGGTGGTAACCGGCGTGGAGATGTTCAAGAAGCAGCTGGACGAAGGCCTGGCGGGCGACAATGCCGGACTGCTGCTGCGCGGCACGGCGAAGGAAGACGTGGAGCGCGGCATGGTGCTGGCCAAGCCGGGATCGATTACGCCGCACACCAAGTTCAAGGGCGAAGTCTACGTCCTGTCGAAGGATGAAGGCGGACGGCACACACCGTTCTTCAAGGGCTATCGTCCGCAGTTCTACTTCCGCACGACGGACGTGACGGGCGTGGCGACGTTGCCGGCGGGCACGGAGATGGTGATGCCGGGCGACAACGTGGCGCTGGAGATCGAGCTGATTACTCCGGTGGCGATGGAGAAGGGCTTGCGGTTCGCGATTCGCGAAGGCGGACGTACCGTGGGCGCCGGCACCATCAGCGAAATCGTAGCGTAGTTCTGGTCCCACTCATTCCAGAAGATGGAATGAGTGGGGCACTCAGTTTTTCTCGGCGGCGCAAGTTCCGCTGATTTCCGCGCTTCGACGCGGACAAGGCTTCGCGGTCTCATCCGCGGGGTAAACGAAAGGAATCGGGTTCATGCCTCGAGAGATTGTTACGTTGCAGTGCGGTGATTGCAAGAACCGCAATTACTCCACCACCAAGAACAAGAAAACCACCACTGGCCGGCTGGAGTTCAGCAAGTTTTGCCGCAAGTGCCGCAAGCACACGGCGCATAAGGAAATTAAGTAGCCGTCAGCTATCAGTTGTCAGCCGCCAGTAGGTAGGGCATCTAGCAACTGGGTGAAGCGAGCGTAGGGTGTTTGGAACGGAGAGTTCCTGGGCGAAGCGAAAGATGAGCCTTCAGGGACCGTAAGGCTGAGAGCCGATGGCTGACAGCTGAGAGCATTTACAGGGGCGTAAGCTCAACGGCTAAACTGCCGGTCTCCAAAACCGGACTTGGGGGTTCGAATCCCTCCGCCCCTGCCAGTAATTGAAGTGGCGCAAAAAGCGCCGGAAACAGGTATCCGATGGCGAAGTCAGCAGCGATCGAAGTATCGGGCGAGAACAAGCTGGGAGCGCGGTTCAAGGCGTGGCCGCAGCGTGCCAAGAGCTTTTACAACGAGGTGCGCACGGAGATGAAGAAGGTCACCACCCCTTCGCGCAAAGAAGTCCAGGGCACGACGGTCGTGGTGATCATTACGGTATTTCTCTTCGGTCTGTACTTCTTTTTGATCGACAACATCATCGGCAAGTCGCTGGACGCCTTGTTGAGCTACCTGAAACATCGGTAAGCGCGGACCTAATGACAGAAGAGCAGATCAAACACGAGAACGAGACCGAACAGCAGCCGGCGGAGCAGCCTTCCGCAGACGTGGCGACCGCGGTCGCCGGCGAGCAGCCCCCCAATCCGAATATGAAGTGGTACATCATCCACACCTATTCGGGTTTCGAGCGCAAGGTAAAAGAGTCGATCGAAGCGCGCGTGCGGGCCGACGAGCGGCTGGCGCCCAAGATCGGCAAAGTACTCATCCCCACCGAGTCGGTCACCGAAGTTCGCGGCGGTAAGAAGTACACCAGCGAGCGCATGTTCTATCCGGGCTACGTATTGGTCGAGATGGACATGGACGACAACGTATGGCACGTGGTGAAGTCGACCCCGCGCGTAACCGGATTTGTCGGTACCGGCCAGCAGCCCACACCACTGTCTGAAGAGGAAGTGAAGCAGATTGTTTACCGCGTCGCCGACAGCCGGGAGAAGCCGAAGCTCAAGGTCAAGTTCGAGAAGAACGAGTCGGTGCGCATCAGTGAAGGCCCATTCGCCAGCTTTACCGGCGTGGTGGATGAGGTCAACGAAGATCGCGAGACCCTGAAGGTGATGGTCACGATCTTCGGCCGCTCGACCCCGGTAGAACTTGAGTTCGGACAGGTTGAGAAAGTTATTACCTAGCAGTTGAGAACGATCACAGCCTGACGCGCTCAGCGCGCGCTGCGACGAAAACGAAGCACATAGGACTTAAACGATGGCAAAGAAGGTTACAGGTTCGGTGAAGTTGCAGATTGCGGCGGGCAAGGCCACTCCGGCGCCCCCGGTTGGTCCCGCGCTCGGTCAGGCGCAGATCAACATCATGGAGTTTTGCAAGCAGTTCAACGCGCGAACCAGCGCGAAGGAACTCGACGGACTGATCATCCCGGTGGTGGTCTCGGTCTACAGCGATCGCACGTTCACCTTCATCACCAAGACGCCGCCCGCTTCGATTCTGTTGAAACGCGCCGCGGGTGTGGCGAAGGGCTCCGGTACGCCGAACAAAGATAAGGTCGGAAAGGTCACCGAGAAGCAGGTGCTGGAGATCGCCAAGCAGAAGATGCCCGATCTGAACGCGGCCTCGGTGGAAGCTGCGGTGAAGAGCGTGAAAGGAACTGCACGCTCCATGGGTATTGAAGTCACCGCGTAAGAAAAGTTCGCGATCGCAAGACCGCAAGTCGTACACCACGGCCGCTCGGCAACAAGGATCGGCGGTGGGAGACAAGGAGTGCAATGAAGAAATCGGGAAAGAATATCGAGAAGGCGCGCCAGGCGATCGAGCCGAAGTCGTACACCCTGCAAGACGCCGTGCCCCTTCTCCAGAAGGTGAAGTTCGCCAAATTTGATGAGACGGTGGACCTCACCATGCGTCTGGGCGTCGACCCCAAGCATGCGGACCAGATGGTTCGTGGCACGGTGGTTCTGCCGCACGGACTGGGCAAATCGAAAAAGGTGCTGGTCATCGCTTCCGGCGAAAAGGTTCGCGAGGCGGAAGCGGCGGGCGCCGACATCGTGGGCGGTGAAGACATGGTGGAGAAGATCCAGAAGGAAAACTGGACCGACTTCGACGCGGTAATCGCCACTCCCGACATGATGAAGTCGGTTGGCCGTCTCGGTAAGGTGCTGGGCCCTCGCGGCTTGATGCCCAATCCGAAGACCGGAACCGTGACTTTCGACGTGGCCGCGGCCGTCAAAGAGACCAAGGCCGGCAAGGTTGAGTTCCGTACCGACAAGACCGCGCTGGTACATGTGCCGGTGGGCAAGATCTCGTTCTCGCCCGAGAAGCTAGTGGAGAACGCAGCCACGGTGATTACCAGCGTGATCAAGGCCAAGCCTTCGGTCGCCAAGGGCAAGTACATCAAGGGTTGCTACCTGAGCTCCACCATGGGACCCGGAGTCGCCATCGACACCGCGCCGGTGGAAGCCGCGGCGCGCAGCTAGCGCTAATCAGCCAGCGCAACTGAGCGCGGCGAATAAAGGATCGGACAATGGCTGTTACCAAAGCGAAGAAGATCGAGCAAGTCGAGAAGCTCACGGAAGAACTCAAGGAAGCGAGCCATGCCATCGTTGGCACCTTTGCGAAGCTGACGGTGGAGAAAGATTTCGAACTCCGCAAGGCGGTTCGCACTGCCGGTGGCCGTTATCGCGTGGTGAAGAACACCCTGGCCGAGCGCGCCTCTGAAGGCAGCAAGGTGGCCGACGCGTTAAAGGGCCTGGCGGGGGTAACTTCAATCGCCTACACCAGCGGCGACCCGGTCGCGCTGGCCAAGGCGCTAAGCAAGTACGCCAAGGATAATCCGGAGTACACCTTCAAGGCTGGCATCGTCGAAGGCCGCGTCATCGCGATCAAGGACATTGACGCGCTGGCCAGCATGCCGTCGAAGGAAGAGATTTACTCCAAGCTGCTCTTCCTGATGAACGCTCCGGCGCAGCGCCTGGTCACAGTGATGAACGCGATTGGCCGCGATTTGGCCGTGGTCATCAACCAGGGTGTCGAGAAGAACAAGTTTGGCGGGTCTGTAGACGCCAATGCGGCAGAAGCTGCACCGGCGGTCGTGGAGGCCGCGGCGGCTCCAGCAGAAGCGCCGGCCGAGGCTGAACATGCACAGGCCGAGGCGCAGGCTTAAGAGTCTGTTCCCACCCTACGCCAAAAGCGGGCGTAGGATGGGGCACCCACTGAGGCGCGAGCTTAAGCAGTGGGCGATACACAGGTTTGGAAGCGTGAAAGCGTTTCCTTAGGGATTGCGTTATCCGTTATGAGGCGTGCTTTTCCTGCGTGAGTCTGGCATGCGGGAGGCCGAAAAGCCGGCACACTGGAAGCCTCGGAGCTCGATAACGAAATCAAGACAACGAATAACGATAAAAGGTGGAGATACACATGGCGGATCTGCAGCAGTTGGAAGATTCAATCGTAGGCCTGTCGCTTCTGGATGCGGCGGCTCTGGTAAAGAAGTTGGAAGAGCGTCTCGGCGTCTCAGCGGCGGCAGCAGCCCCGGTGATGGTGGCAGGCGCGGGTGGCGGAGCGGCAGCAGCTGCGGCTCCGGCCGAAGAAAAGACGGAATTTGCCGTCGTTCTCACAGCCGTGGGCGCCAATAAGATCAACGTGATCAAGGCCGTCCGCGAAGTGACTAGCCTGGGCCTGAAAGAAGCCAAGGACCTGGTCGATGGTGCGCCTAAGACCGTGAAGGAAGGCGTATCCAAGGACGAAGCTGAGAACATCAAGAAGAAGTTCACCGAAGCTGGCGCGACGGTTGAAGTAAAATAAGTTTGCGCCCCGCCGCGGCGACAAGGCGGGGCGACTGAACTCCGGGCGCGCTGACCGGAGTTACTGGCTGCTGCCGTCTACGGACTACGAGATGGCGGCTAACGTTCCTTTCCACGTTCGAGCGGCCGTGGAGGGGCGCGATGAAGCCGAGGAAGCAGAGCGATTCCCATCAGCAGGGGGTCGTGGAATTCCCGGGCATCGTGGGGACGGATTCTACATCTAATGAGAATCCGGCAACACAGCAGGTAATGGCAGGCGGCGAGCTCATCTGATTCGCGTCAGCTCAGACGCGACGGACGGCTGGCCGAGGACAAGGCCTGAAGATTCTGGCGCGGGAAGAAATCAACATGGCGGCACCGAAAAAAGTGCCGCACTCCCGGACCGAATGGTCATGGGATTGCACGACGCCTCAAGCGGCGCTTGCGGGGATCTCTCGTCTCTGCGAGCGCACTCGTGTTTGCGTGCGAAAATCCGCCCTCTTTCCTTCCGGCTTCTCTGTCATCGTGCGACGGCGGTCTTTTCCGTCTCACTTCCGCACAAGCGGCTGGCACGGCCCGGCGAGCGGCCTGGGCCGGTACTGATTAGGAGCTTTATACATGGCACAACAGAAAACTGCCAATCGAAATCGGTTTGATTTCTCGAAAATTCCGGCGACCATTCAGATTCCGAATCTGATTGAGGTGCAGAAGCGTTCCTACGATCGCTTCCTGCAGATGGATGCGCTGCCGAGCGAACGCGATGACGCTGGTTTGCAGGCGGTGTTTCAGTCGGTTTTTCCCATCACCGATTTTCGTAACGTTTCACAACTTGATTTCGTCGAGTTTGCTATCGGCAACTGGGAGTGCAAGTGCGGACACCTCAAGGGGCTGAACCACCTGCGCACCACCTGCCGTAATTGCGGCTCGACCGTAAAGACGGACCCCTTTCACCTGGGCGACGTGCTCTGCACCAAGTGCGGCACCTACAACGCCAACACACCCGACTTTTGTAACAAGTGCGGCGACCCGGTTGGGTTGCAGCTGAAGTACGACGTGGCCGAGTGCGAGGAGCGCGGTATGACCTACTCCGCGCCGCTCAAGGTCACCATGCGGCTCACCATTTACGACAAGGATCCGGAGACCGGCAACCGCTCCATCCGCGACATGAAGGAGCAGGAAGTCTTCTTCGGCGACATTCCGCTGATGACCGCCAACGGCACCTTCATCATCAACGGCACCGAGCGCGTGATTGTCAGCCAGTTGCACCGTTCGCCCGGCGTCTTCTTCGAGACGGCGAACAACCGCACCTACTTCCTGGGCAAGATCATTCCGTACCGTGGTTCGTGGGTCGAGTTCGAATACGACCAGAAGAACATCCTGTACGTGCGTATCGATCGCAAGCGGAAGTTCCTGGGTAGCATCTTCCTGCGCGCTTTGGGCCTGCGCTCGGATGAGGACATCCTGCGCACGTTCTACACCGTCGACCGTATCGCGCTGAAGGACAACAAGCTGTACTGGACGCTCGATCCCGGCGTGGAAAAGCCGACCAACCTGGTGGGCATGAAGCTGGCGCATCGCATTGCGACCAAGAGTGGCGAAGAGATCGCCCATTCCGGCCGCAAGGTGACGCACGCGGTGATGAAGGAAATCCTGAAGCACAAGATTTCCGAGATCGAGATCGACCACACCGACCTGGAAGGCGCTTTCGTCGCCGCCGATGTAATCGACACCAATACCGGCGAAGTGCTGCTGGAAGCTAACACGGAGCTGACGACCGACAAGCTGTCGAAGCTGCTGGAAGCCGGCGTTGCCGAAGTGCACGTCTTCTTCCCGGAGCGTGACGATGTGGGCACGGTGATCAGCGCCACACTGCGGCGCGACTCGGTCAAGACGCCGCAGGAAGCGCTGATCGAGATTTACCGCAAGCTGCGTCCGGGCGATCCGCCGACGCTGGATACGGCGACATCGCTCTTCCACGGAATGTTCTTTGATCCGCGGAAGTACGACTTCTCGCGCGTGGGCCGGCTGAAGTTCAACATCAAGCTGTTCGAAAGCGAGGACGCGACCAACCTGGAAAACCGCACGCTCGAGCCGGATGATTTCTACGGAACTATCCGTTACCTGCTCAAGCTGCGCAAGAACATTGGCTCGGTTGATGATATCGATCACCTTGGCAACCGGCGCGTGCGCGCGGTGGGCGAGCTGCTCGAGAACCAGTTCCGCATCGGCCTGGTCCGCATGGAACGCGCCATCAAGGAAAAGATGAGCGTGTACCAGGAAATGTCGACGGCCATGCCGCACGATCTGGTGAACGCCAAGCCGGTCATGGCTGCCATCCGCGAGTTCTTCGGATCGTCGCAGTTGTCGCAGTTCATGGATCAGACCAACCCGCTATCGGAGATCACGCACAAGCGCCGCCTCTCGGCTCTTGGGCCGGGCGGTCTGTCGCGTGAGCGCGCGGGATTCGAAGTCCGCGACGTTCACCCGACGCACTATGGCCGTATCTGCCCGATTGAAACGCCGGAAGGCCCGAACATCGGTCTGATTTCCTCGTTGAGCTGCTATGCGCGGATCAACGACTACGGCTTCATCGAGTCGCCGTACCGCAAGGTGAAGAACGGCCGCGTGCTCGACTTCGCCACCGTGGTGAACGCCGGCGACAGCGAATACCGCGTGGGCGATCACCTGGAGAAGGCGGAAGTCCTCAAGGCCAACGCCGATCTCAAGGAGCGCAAGAAGAAGCTCATCGACTTCGAGCCCTTCTCGTTCTACCTGTCGGCCTGGGAAGAAGATCGCCACGTCATCGCGCAGGCCAACGCCGAGATCGATGACAAGGGCCGCATCGTTGCGGAGCTGGTCAACGCCCGCAAGGCCGGCAACTTCGTTCTGGTCAACCGCGACGAAGTGGACTACATCGACGTCAGCCCGAAGCAGCTGGTATCCGTAGCCGCTTCACTGGTGCCGTTCCTGGAGCACGATGACGCCAACCGCGCTCTCATGGGCGCGAACATGCAGCGGCAATCGGTGCCGTTGCTCCGTGCGCAGGCCCCGATCGTGGGCACCGGCATGGAAGGCGTTACCGCTCGTGATTCCGGTGCGGTAGTTTTGGCTCGCCGCAGCGGCATCATCGACTCGGTCGACTCTGAGCGCATCATCGTTCGCGTCGAGGGTGAGCATCATCCGATGCAGCTTTCGCGTGAGGTGGGCAGCGACATTTACCAGCTCACCAAGTTCAAGCGTTCGAATCAGAACACCTGCATCAACCAGCGGCCCATCGTGAAGAAGGGACAGCGCGTAGCCAAGGGACAGGTTATCGCCGATGGTCCTTGCACCGACATGGGCGAGTTGGCTCTCGGCCGTAACGTGCTGGTGGCCTTCATGCCTTGGCGCGGCTACAACTTCGAGGACGCGATCCTGGTCTCCGAGAAGATGGTCAAGGAGGACTATTACACCTCCGTGCACATCGAGGAGTTCGAGATCGAATCGCGCGACACCAAGCTGGGTCCGGAAGAAGTCACGCGTGACATTCCGAACGTCAGCGAGACGGCGCTGCGCGATCTCGACGAGAGCGGCATCATCCGCATCGGCGCGACCGTGAAGGCAGGCGACATCCTGGTGGGCAAGGTTACGCCGAAGGGCGAGACCCAGCTCACTCCGGAAGAGAAGCTGCTGCGTGCCATCTTCGGCGAAAAGGCCGGCGACGTTCGCGATGCTTCCCTTACCTGCCCTCCGGGTATCGAGGGCACCGTCGTTGACGTGAAGATCTTCTCGCGCAAGGGACAGGAGAAGGACGAGCGCGCCAAGTTCATCGAGTCGGAGCAGGTTGCGAAGCTCGAGAAGAACCTGGCGGACGAAATCCGAATCCTGACCGACGAGCGCCTGAAGCGTCTGGAAGCGCTTGCTCGGCGGCAAGGAAGTTCTTGCCGACCTGCACGACGAACGCACCAACAAGCGCCTGCTGACCAAGGGCGCCATGCTGGACCGCGACACCATCGAGCGGATCTCGACGCGCAACCTCAAGCGCATCAAGTTCCCCGACAAGGACCCCCGCATTAACGAGCAGATCGACGAAATCGAAGAGATGACGTCGCGGCAGATCGACGTGCTGCGCAAGATCGTCCGCGAGAAGGTCGAGAAGCTGCAGAAGGGCGACGAACTGCCACCGGGCGTGATCAAGCTAGTGAAGGTTTACATCGCCATGAAGCGCAAGCTCAGCGTCGGCGACAAGATGGCGGGACGCCACGGGAACAAGGGCGTCATCGCTCGCATCCTGCCGGAAGAGGACATGCCTTACCTCGAGGACGGAACTCCCATGGAGATCGTGCTCAATCCGCTGGGTGTGCCAAGCCGTATGAATGTGGGCCAGATCCTGGAAACGCACCTGGGCTGGGCCGGCTATCAACTCGGCCAGAAGATCGGCGAGTTGATACGGCAGAATTCGAAAGCGGAGGTCCTGCGCAGGGAGTTCAAGACCCTGTTCAAGGACACGCCGTTTGTCGACAAGCTTGTGGATCTCGATGACGAGACGCTGGAGCACGTGGCAGACGGCATGAAAGAAGCCGTCTACTTCGGTTCGCCGGTGTTCGACGGATCGAAGGAGGGCGAGATCAAGTCGCTGCTGGCACAGGCGGAGCTGCCCGAGTCGGGCAAGACCTTCCTGCATGACGGCATGACGGGAGAGCGCTTCGAGCAGCCGGTAACGGTGGGCTACATCTACATGCTCAAGCTGTCTCACCTGGTCGACGACAAGATCCACGCGCGTTCAATCGGTCCGTACTCGCTGATTACCCAGCAACCGCTGGGTGGCAAGGCGCAGTTCGGCGGTCAGCGCTTCGGCGAAATGGAAGTGTGGGCCCTGGAAGCCTACGGCGCGGCTTACATCCTGCAGGAACTGCTCACCGCGAAGTCCGATGACGTCTATGGCCGTACCAAGATTTACGAGGCCATCGTCAAAGGCGAAGCGGCGATCGAGCCGGGTGTGCCCGAGTCGTTCAACGTGCTCATCCGCGAGTTGCAGTCACTGTGCCTGGATGTCGAGTTGATCAAGGTCAACGATCGTAAGCCACTGCCGGCAGCTCCCGTCGCCGCCGACTGACACGATCGCGATTGAGGATCGGGGTAGCTGCCTCCAAAACTCCCGTAGGAGGCAGCACCCAGTGAAACAAGGATTACACCGGGAGCCGCCAGCGGCTGCGCAACGGCCGCAAGTCCCTGCAACTTCCCACGGGAAGACGAGCAGGGGAGGAGGACGATTTGTACCGCTCAAGTCCATTTGATCTCGGAAATGCCATTGCCGACTTCGACGCCATCCGCATCAGCCTGGCTTCGCCGGAAAAGATTCGCAGCTGGTCGCACGGCGAAGTAACCAAGCCGGAGACGATCAATTACCGCACCTTCAAGCCGGAACGCGATGGCCTGTTCTGTGCACGCATCTTCGGGCCGGTCACCGACTGGGAATGCCTCTGCGGCAAGTACAAGCGCATGAAGCATCGCGGCGTGATCTGCGATAAGTGCGGCGTGGAAGTCACGCTGTCGAAAGTCCGTCGCGAGCGGCTCGGCCACATCGAACTGGCCTCACCCTGCTCGCACGTGTGGTTCTTCAAGGGCCTGCCCAGCCGCATCGGGCACATCCTCGACATCTCACTGCGCGATCTGGAGTCCGTACTCTACTTCGAGGCCTACGTCGTGGTTGAGCCCGGTGACGCTCCGGTGAAAGAACGCGAAGTCATCAAAGACGAAGCGAAGTACCGCGAGCTTGACCAGGCCCACCGCGCCGGCGGGTTCAAGGCCATGATGGGCGCAGAAGCCATCAAGGAACTGCTGAAGCGTGTCGAGGTCGACACCATGTCAGTCGAACTGCGCGAGAAGATGCGCAATGAGGCTTCCGTCCAGAAGCGGCTGAAGTACGCCAAGCGCCTGAAGGTCGTCGAGGCCTTCCGCAAGAGCGGCAACAAGCCGCAGTGGATGATTCTGGATGTCATTCCGGTCATTCCCCCGGAACTGCGTCCCCTGGTTCCACTGGATGGCGGCCGCTTCGCTACGTCGGATCTGAACGACCTCTATCGCCGCGTGATTAACCGCAACAACCGGTTGAAGAAGCTGATGGACCTGCACGCGCCGGAAGTCATCGTGCGCAACGAAAAGCGCATGTTGCAGGAAGCCGTGGACGCGCTGTTCGACAACGGACGCCGTGGCCGCGTTCTGCGTGGCGCCAACAATCGTCCGCTGAAGTCGCTCTCCGACACGCTTGAAGGGCAAGCAGGGCCGCTTCCGCCAAAACCTGCTGGGCAAGCGCGTGGACTACTCCGGCCGTTCGGTCATCGTGGTAGGTCCCGATCTCAAGCTGCACCAGTGCGGCTTGCCGAAGAAGATGGCACTCGAGTTGTTCAAGCCGTTCATCTATCACCGGCTGGAACAGACTGGGCATTGCACGACCATCAAGCAGGCCAAAGAAATGGTGGAGCAGCAGGATCCCATTGTCTGGGACATCCTGGAAGAGGTAATTAAGGACCACCCGGTCCTTCTGAACCGCGCTCCCACGCTTCACCGCTTGGGCATTCAGGCTTTCGAGCCGGTGCTGGTGGAAGGCAAGGCAATCAAGATTCACCCGCTGGTCTGCACTGCGTTCAACGCAGACTTCGACGGTGATCAGATGGCCGTGCACATTCCGCTTTCGCCGGAAGCGCAGGTAGAAGCCAGTGTTCTGATGCTGGCCTCGCACAACATCCTGTCGCCCGCGTCGGGCCAGCCGATCACGGTTCCCACGCAGGACATGGTGCTGGGCATCTACTACCTGACCAAAGCCAAGCCGGGAGCCAAGGGCGAGGGCCGTTCGTTCGCCAACATCGACGAAGTGATCCTGGCGAAGGAAGCGGGCGAAGTGGAGACGCTCACCCCGATTCGTCTGCGCTACTCGGGCGAGGTCATCGACCTCACCACGGCGTATGACGATCAGGATGTCATCCACACCGAGCCCACCAACTTCGAGCGCCAGTACATCTCGACGACAGTCGGGCGCGCCATCATGAACGATCACCTGAAGCGTGGCGCCGAGAACATGCCGTACATCAACGGCCTGCTCAAGAAGAAGGGCGTCGGGCAGCTGGTGAACTACTGCTACCTGCGCTTCGGCCTTGAGACCACAGTGCGGATGCTCGATGGCATCAAGCAGCTGGGCTTCCACTACGCGACCACAGCGGGCTTGTCGATCGGTATCGACGACATGGTCATCCCGCCGGGCAAGCAGGCGCTGGTACGTGACGCCGAGAAGCAGGCCATTGCTGTGCAACAGCAATACCTGGACGGCGCTATCACCAACGGCGAGCGCTACAACAAGGTGATCGAAATCTGGTCAGCCATTACCGAAAAGGTGGCGGACGAGATGTTCGGCAACATGCAGCAGAACGACAAGGCCGGCGAAATCAACCCGATTTACGTCATGGCCGACTCGGGCGCTCGCGGTTCCAAGCAGCAGATTCGTCAGCTGTCGGGCATGCGCGGATTGATGGCCAAGCCTTCGGGCGAGATCATCGAGACGCCGATCACGGCGAACTTCCGTGAGGGCCTGACGGTGTTGGAGTACTTCATCTCTACCCACGGTGCGCGTAAAGGATTGGCTGATACAGCGCTGAAGACCGCCGACTCGGGTTACCTGACCCGCCGTCTGGTGGACGTGGCGCAGGACGTGATCATCAGCGAATACGACTGCGGAACGGTCGATGGCATCTACGTCACCTCCATCGTGGAGTCGGGCGAGATCATCGAGCCGCTGCGTGATCGTATCGTTGGCCGCGTCTCGCTGGAGAAGATCAAGGACTACGAAGGCAACATCATCGTCGACGTAAACCAGGAAGTTACGGAAGATCTGGCGGGCGCGGTCCAGGGAGCTGGCATCGAGCGCGTGAAGATTCGTTCCGTTCTGACCTGCGAATCGAAGCGTGGTGTTTGCGTGATGTGCTACGGGCGTAACCTGGCATCCGGCCGCATGGTCGAGCTGGGCGAGGCTACGGGCGTCATCGCGGCGCAGTCCATCGGCGAGCCGGGAACCCAGCTCACGATGAGAACCTTCCATATCGGCGGCACGGCATCGCGAGTCAGCGAGCAGTCGCGCCTCGAGGCCAAGAACAACGGCGCGGTCCGCTTCATCAACCTGGTGACGGTCCGCTCCAAGGAAGGCGGCCTCGTCGTGATGAACCGCAACGGTTCCATCGCGATCCTGGACGAGAAGGGACGCGAAAAGGAACGGTACGCGGTGGTCTACGGCGCCAAGCTGAAAGTGGAAGATGGTCAGCAGGTTCCGATGGGCAGTGTGCTGGTCGAGTGGGATCCGTACACCTTCGCTATCCTGACCGAAATCGCCGGCACTGTGCAGTTCAAGGACCTTGCGGAAGGCATGACGCTGCACGATGAAGTAGACGAAGTCACCGGTCTGTCGCGGCAGGTGGTGATGGATTCACCTGACGAGAAGCGCCAGCCGGCCATCGTGATCAAGGGCGCCAAGGGCAACAAGCGTTACCTCATGCCCTCGCGCGCTCACCTCATGGTGCTGGACGGCGATGAGGTTACGCCGGGCGAAGTTCTCGCGAAGATTCCTCGCGAGACCACCAAGACCAAGGACATCACGGGCGGTCTGCCGCGCGTGGTTGAATTGTTCGAAGCCCGCAAGCCGCGCGAGACCGCTGTCATCAGCGAGATCGATGGCATCGTGAAGTTCGGCGATGTGGTCAAAGGTCAGCGCAAGATCTACGTGGTGGCCGACAACGGTACGGAGAAGGAATACTCGGTACCGCGTGGCGTGCACATCAACGTACAGGAAGGCGAGCGTATCCGCGCCGGCGAGCCGCTGATGGACGGTCCTCTCAACCCGCACGACATTCTTGCCGTGCTGGGCGAAAAGGAACTGCAGTCGTACCTGGTGAACGAAATCCAGGAAGTCTACCGCCTGCAGGGCGTCAACATCAGCGACAAGCACATCGAGGTGATCGTTCGCCAGATGATGCGCTGGGTGAAGGTCGAAGACGTGGGCGACACTTCGTTCCTGCTGGAACAGCAGATCGACAAGTTCCGCTTCCACGAAGAGAACGAGAAGGCGATCGCCAACGGCGGCAAACCGGCTACCGGCCGGCCGCTGCTGCTCGGCATCACCAAGGCCTCGCTCTCGACCGACTCGTTCATCTCCGCGGCCTCCTTCCAGGAGACCACGCGAGTGCTGACGGAAGCCTCCATCCAGGGCGCCGTCGACCACCTGCGCGGCCTGAAGGAGAACGTCATCGTGGGCCGTCTTATCCCGGCTGGAACCGGCATGGAGTACTACCGCAATGTCCGGCTCTCGCAGGAGATGGAAGAGGCTGCGTCAAAGGTGCAGGAGGAAGTTACGGCCGCGTACGAGGAAGCCGAACGCGCGCTGGAACTGCTCCGCCACGAAGGCGAGAACGAACCCGAGGAGCTGGCGGCCGAGTAGGAGTCACAGCTCAACAATGCCGTTCGATCGGGACGGCGTCACATCCGTCAACTGGGGAGAAGGGGCGATTCCGGTCGCCCCTTTTTTCTGAGGTGTGTAAACTTCGTAGTCACGACTACCGCTTGTAATTTTGCCTATGTTGCGATTCCTGCAACATCTTCGTATCGCGCTCTGGCGCGCTTTTCAGCACGACGCTTTCGCCGTCGCGAAGGCCGCTGCCTTTTCGGCGATGCTCACGCTATTTCCCATAGTCCTGGTGGTAGCGTCCAGCCTTTCCGTGTCCCATACGACACAAGCCTTCCTGCGCGAGGCCTCGCACGCGCTGGGCAGAATTCTGCCGGAAGGCACTGATCAGGCTGTGGTGCAATACTTCACCGCCAACAAAGCTGTCAACATCCGCTTGATTGTCACTACCTCCTTAATCGCGCTATGGACAGGATCCGGCGTGATGATTTCCTGGATGGAAGGTTTCCGCAACGCCTACGGTATGCCGAAAGTGTGGGGCCTGTTCAAAGAGCGCATGATCGCCTTCCTGCTGGTCATCCTCGCGGGGATTCCCATGGCCTTTGCCTCGTTTGTCGTGGTCTTTGGCAATCTGATTGAGCGCTGGACGGTTTACCACGTGGGCCACGAGATGGGTCCGTACATTCTGGGATTGTGGACAGTCCTTCGCTGGATCATCGCCGGCCTGACCAGCATCGCGGTGATCGGTCTGATCTATCATCACGGCGTGCCACGCACTCAGCCTTGGCACCGCGTGCTGCCCGGCTCCGTACTCGCGACCGTTGTCTGGTTCGTGGCAACCGCGATCTTTGGCGTTTATCTGCGGCGGTTCGGACACTATGATGTCATTTACGGATCGGTCGCGACGGCCATAGCTCTCATGATCTGGCTTTACATCGTGTCCATGGTGGTCCTGATCGGAGCGGAGTTTAATTCGTTGAGGAATCCGCGTTTTCTGTTTGGCGCGCATTCAGAATTGAAATCCGCAGCCAAACGCAAGTAGAACGTAAAGCAGACAGGAACGATGACAGAACACGACGGTGTCACCAGGGAATCTACGGCCGATCCAATCGAAACACCCGCCGACTTTCGTCGCCGGGCCAAGATCGTCTGCACGATCGGGCCGGCCAGTAACACCGAGGACCTGATCCGCGACCTCATGCTGCGTGGCATGAACGTGGCCCGCCTGAATTTCTCGCACGGCACTCACGGCGACCATGCCACAGTGATTCAGCGGTTGCGCAAGGTGGCCACAGAGTTGGGCCGCACGATCTGCATCATGCAGGACCTCCAAGGGCCGAAGATCCGCACCGGGCGGCTGAAAGACCGGGTGCCCGTCCCGCTCAGCAAGGGCCAGATCGTCACGATCACTCCCAAAGACGTGATGGGCGACAGCGAGCGGCTTTCTACCACCTATCAGAGCCTGGCGAATGATGTGAAGCCCGGCGAACGCATTCTCCTGTCCGACGGCCGGATCGAACTGGTGGTGCAGGATATTCGCCATGGCGAGGTCGTCTGCGAGGTCCTGAACGGCGGAATGCTGGGTGAGCACCAGGGCATCAATTTGCCGGGCACGAATGTCAGCATTCCTTCGCTGACCGAGAAGGACCTTGCCGACCTGGAGTTTGGATTGAAGCAGGGCGTCGACCTGGTCGCCATATCGTTCGTGCGGACCGCTGAGGATGTCTTGCGGGCCCGCCGCGCGATTACCCAGCATCGGAGTGATGTTGGCCTGGTCGCTAAGCTGGAGAAGCCCCAGGCTATTGAGAATCTGGATGCGATTCTCGAGGTGGCGGAGGCCGTGATGGTGGCACGCGGTGACCTCGGCGTGGAAGTCGCTCCGGAAAAAGTACCGCTCATCCAGAAGCATGTGATCCGTCGCGCCCTCGACTTCCGCCGTCCGGTGATCACCGCGACCCAGATGCTCGAATCGATGACCGAGTCGCCGCGGCCGACCCGCGCCGAGGCCAGCGACGTGGCCAACGCCGTCTTCGACGGCACCGATGCGGTCATGCTCTCGGGCGAGACGGCGAGCGGCAAGTACCCGCGCGAGGCCGTCGAGATGATGGCGCGCATCGTGGCCGAGGTGGAAGCCCACCAGACCAATCCTCTGTTGCCGGAGCATGGCCACGCCGAGCACTTGTCGATCGCCGAAACCATCTGCGAGTCGATGGCGCATGCAGCAAAAGATCTCAAGATTCGGGCGATTGCGGTCTTCACCGAGACCGCCACCACCGCGCGGATGCTCTCCAAGTACCGGCCCGCGGCCGATATTTATGGCTTTGCCTCGGTGCCGGCGGTGTGTAACCGTATGAATGCGCTTTGGGGCACGACGCCTTTGCCGTGTCCGGAGGCACTGAGCGTCGAGCGCATGGCTCAGTTCGCGGAAGACGAGCTAGTGCGCCGGGGAGTTCTTACCGCGGGCGACGTGTTCGGTTTGGTCGCCGGCACACAGAGATTGACCGGAGCCACCAATTTCATGCGCCTGATTACGGTGGAGAAGACGGCGAAATAGGAGACGGAATGACGGAAGCAATTGCCTCGATGTCGATACTGGAAGCGCTGCCTGGCCACGAGGAGGAGCTGCTGGCACATCTCCGCGAGTTATACACTCTCATGCACGCCAAAGGCTACTGCCGCGACATTCTGCACCGCGATTCCGGCCGGCCTGATCGCTTCCTGCACCTTCGCTATTGGGTCTCTGCTGAGATGCGCAGCGAAGCTCAGATCGATCCCGAGGTCCATCGCTATTGGCAGAAGCTTCCCGAACTGTGCACCATCCCGATCGTGTACGAGAATCTGGAGACGCTGTTCGAGAGCTGAAGGTAGTGGATGGTGGTTAAGTGGATAGTGGAAAAGGTGATTTGTCATCCCGAACCCCTTCGGAGGGAGGGATCTGCGGTTCCTACGTTGGCAAACCCTGCCGTTCCTGGCGGGACTTCGGCCCATTTTTCATCGCCTTCCTAGGGTTGAAACGCTCGGCTTAGATATGCTGTTCCCTGTGGGGACAGATTCGTCGCGCCTCACCCGAAGCGAGCGTTATGGGTGAGAAGCCGGTTATCAACGTCCATCATTTTGCGATTTGTCTCGCAGCTCTACAGCGCAACGACCGCTATCAAAGGCGAGTATCGCTGCCGAGAGGTCAGCGAATTGACGCGCGGGAAGCTCGCCGTTTACTACCTGCACCCCTTCCTTCTTTTCGATTGACTCGATCAGGCCACCACGAGCAGTCAATTCTTGGATAGAGGCACCGAGAAATTCCTCCGGAACACTGATGCAAACAGACACATCGCTCTGGGCTGTCCCGTCATCCGGCTCGTCGACGTCAGTTCCGGTGTACATCATGCGGAGCAACGATAGCATCAAATGATACTTTAGCAGTACTGATTAACAACAAGCGTTCCGCAGTCGTTCGCGGACGACTCGACTAGCTGATCCACCATCCACTGCCTCAATTCACCCACGGCGGCCGCGAATCGCCATTCCCCTTCTTTGGCAGATCGCGGGCGCTAGGATCGCGGAAGTTGCCGAACTCGTCGAAGTAATCCTCGTGTTTATAGTCGTGTCGGTCATGCTTGCGCATGTACACTTCGAACTTGCGGGCAGCGCGGCGACGCTTCCAGCGGTAGTAGGAATTTCGCATTCCATAAAGCCGCTCTGAGCCGGCAAAGCCAAGTCCCCGCCGCGGAACGAATTTCAGCCAGATGTATCCGAACAGCAGGCCGCCGAGGTGCGCCATGTAGGCAGTGGACTCTCCCATCTGGTGGGCCGACGACAAGGTCAGATAGATCTCGATCAGGATCAGTCCCGTGATGAAGTACTTCGCCTTTATCATGAACGGGATGGGAAACAGCATGATCTCGGAGTCGGCGTGCAGCATTCCGAAGGCGAGCAGCAGCCCGAAAATCGCTCCCGACGCACCCACGGTTGCAACCAGAGGACTTGCGCCGAGAAAGCCGGTATAGGAGACGGCCACCGTGATCAGGGCCGCGCCGATTCCGCAGAAGAAGTAGAACTGCATGAACAGGCCGTAGCCCCAGTCCTGCTCCAGTTGCGCCCCGAACATCCACAGCGCCAGCATGTTGAACAGGATGTGCAGAAGGCCGGCATGCAGGAAGGCATAGGTCACTAACTGCCAGATCCACCCGTGCATCACTGCCACGGGCCGGAGCTCGAATAGAATCTGCAGAAGGCCGGCAGCGTTGGGCGCAAAGACGCCCAGCACAGCCATCAGAAGGAACACGGCTCCATTCGCGATCAGCAGTTGTTTCACCGCCGGGGTGAACGGCGGAAAGCTCAATCCCATGCTCGACGTGCGTCGCATCTTTCGTCACTCTCTTGCAAGACGCCCGTGGGCTCTCTTGCCTTGAAGGGGGCACGGCGTCAGCCGTGCCGTCCCGGCACCAAGGGAAGTTCCGGGCTTTAGCCCCGGCTCCCGATCATCGCTCCGGCAGCGGCATCACCGCCAGGCTGCGATGGCCTTTGCCGTCGACAGCACATACCGCGAAGATCACGTTATCCTTCGACACTTGTATGGTGGACTTGGTACCTCTCGCCGCCTGTTCATGCTGCCAGTTGGAGGCCGTCGTCTCGCGCCACAGCACGTCATAGCCAGTCGCCAGTCCTCCGGGAGAAGCGTCCCACTCTAGAGTGGAATCGTTCTGCAGCGCTTTCGTCAACAGGCGCACATTCGCCGGAGGCGCCGGAGCCGAAGCCAGCGATGCCAAAGTCGCCGCGTTCAGCCGCGCAACGTTGGCCGTGTAGTCGTAGTCCACGAACTTGGGCAAGTCGCCGTATTCGATGCCGTTTTCGGTGCGGACGTTCTGGTGCTGGTGATTGTAGTTCTCCCGGAACTCGGTGAAGCGCACCGCTGCAAATCCCTGCTGGTTGAAAGAGCTCTGATCGCCACCCCTCAGATACCTGTCGAGCCGCGAGATCAGCATAGGATGGAAATCATTCTCGGGGAGATATTCTGCCGACACCGCGGCGATGTACCGAGCCAATTGCCGTGACGGGCCATCGTTCTCGCCGCCTAACGCACGAATCAGCTTGAGCTGCTTCTCGTCGGCGGTCGCCGGAATACCTTGAGAAAATACGCGCACCGTATGTGGATCCTGCAGTGTGTTTCCCGGCGTTCGATCGCCGCCCACAATGTCATTGTTCAGCACAGCCTCAATGTTCCAGCCCTGTGCAGCCGCCATCTTGGCAAAGTGGGCGCTGCCGTCGAGTCCCTGCTCTTCGCCCGCAACCGTGAGGAACATGATGGTCGCGGGGAACTTGTGCTTGCTCAGGACGCGCGCACATTCCATGCTGACCGCCGTGCCGCTGCCATCGTCGTTGGCGCCGGGTGCCACTCCGGTCGCGTCGTTGATGTCGCTGTTGCGCGAATCGTAGTGCCCGGTGACCAGCACGATGCGTCCTGCATTCGCTGCATTGTCACCACGCAGAACCGCATAAACATTGGTGATCTTGGTCGGCTTTGGAATTCGCGGGCCGGGCTCCTGAATGAACTCATCGGTCTTTACTTCCAGGCAGCCGCCACATTCCCTGGAGTACTCTTCAAATTGGCTCTTGATCCACTCTGCCGCGGCGTTCGCGCCCTTTCCAGATGAGGCCGGAATATCGGACGACAGTGTTGACCGGGTTTGAAAGCTGACCAGCTTCTCGATCGTCTGCTGGATTCGCGCGGCGGACACGTCGTGGATCGCAGCCGCTATCTGCGGGTCGGGAGCGCCGGCGTAAACATCAGATGGCTCCTTGGAAGTTTGGGCTAGAGCGGCCGACACTGCTAACATCAAACACGCGATTCCAGCAATAGTTCTTTTGTGTTTCGGCATCGGTTTTCGCAACCTTCGAAAATCTTCGGCGTCTATCACTTGACGCTGCATGCAAGAGATTCTAAATATAAAAGCGTGGCTGTGCTGTAATTCCGGCGGCACAGCTCCGAAAATGCCGGCGGAGGTACAACATGGTTATGTGTCCTGAATGCGAAAACGACCTCGACATCGAAGAGGACGAGGTCGACGAAGGCGAAATTGTTTCCTGCACGGAGTGTGGCACCGACTTTGAAGTCGTCGCCATCGAGCCGTTGGAACTGAGCCGGATCGAAGGAGAAGAAGCGGAAGACGAAGACGAGGACGAGGATAAAGACGAGGACGAGAGTGACTACTGAGCGGACTGGCCTATCTACCCGGTCCGCTCGCTTCACCCAGTGGTTGGTCTTGGTTTGGCTTTTGTCCCTTGCTCTTGGGCTTACGCTCTCGGTGGCGGCTTCTTCGCCGCAATCTTCCGCACAAGCAAAGAAGGATTACGCACTTATTTACGGTACAGTGTGGGGGCCCGACGGACGTCGTGTAGCCGGGGTTCCTGTCACAATCAGACGTGCTTCGGACAAGAAGCCAAAGTGGGAACTCACCTCCGACAGCACTGGGGAGTTTGCGCAACGCGTCCCGCCGGGCAAACAGGACTATGTGGTCCAGGCGAATATCAAGGTTCCGAAGGGGCAAGCCAAACCTGAGACCACGGTCCATATCGACGACGAAGAGCGGCAGGACGTTGGGCTACATTTAACGCAGCAGGAGTTGCCTCGCCATTGAAGGGTTCAAGAGCCATGATGCGTAGAATGCTCGCTGCAATTCCGGTTGTGTTCCTGGTGCTGACCTGTGCAGCATGGCAGTTCAACGTTCCGATTGGGGGATCGCATGATTCGGGCCCGAGCAAGAATACGCGGGTTACCTCCCGTACGCTTACCGGCAAGGTGCTGGACAAGAGCGATCAGCCGATTCCTGGCGCGGTCGTTTACTTGAAGAACTCAAAAACCCTCGCGATCAAGAGCTTCTTTGCGGACAAAGACGGATCGTACCGGTTCCCCTCGCTGGCACTGAATCTGGACTATGAGGTTTGGGCGGAAAAGGACGGAAGGAAGTCCGACGCGAAAACCTTAAGCCAGTTCGATTCGCGTGCGACTGTCAACATCATCCTGAGAATTGATATGAAGAAATAGATCTGTTCGCCTGATTTGAGATCCTGCATCGCAATAAACAACGGCCGCCAGCAATGGCGGCCGTCGAAGTCTTACGCTTAGCGCCCTAATTATTCTCGTTGCTGGCGCGCTTCCACGACATGAACTCGCCGATCGTCGAGCCGCTTCCGGATGACGAAGACGACGAAGAAGCTGAAGCCGGCGCCTTGTAGGCCTCGACATCGGCGCGTGTGGCCTCTTCGCCTACCGCACGAATGCTGAGTCCTACTTTCTTCTCGGTCGGGTTCATCTTGATGATCTTGAACTCGAACTCCTGCCCGGGTTCCAGCTTAATGGGAGCGCCATGCGAGTCCACCGCTTCGGAGTTGTGGCAAAGACCCTCGACTCCATCCGCGATCTCGATGAATGCGCCGAAGCTGGCCAACCGCAGCACTTTGCCATGAATCACGTCGCCCACCCGGTGCTGGTCGAAGAAGGTCTCCCAGACGTCGGGCTGCAATTGCTTCACACCCAGCGAAAGCCGCCGCTGCTCGGGTTCGATGGCGAGCACGATGGCTTTTACCTTATCACCCTTCTTCAGCACTTCCGAGGGATGCTTCACGCGCTTGGTCCAGCTCAGATTGCTCACATGGACCAGTCCATCGATTCCATCTTCGATCTCGATGAAGGCGCCGAAATCCGTCAGGTTGCGAACCTTGCCTTCCACAATCGTGCCCACGGGAAACTTCTCATGCAGTGTCTCCCACGGATTCGATTCGAGCTGTTTCAGTCCGAGACTGATGCGCCGCTCGGTCGGATTCACATTCAGCACGACCGCCTCGACTTCGTCACCGATGTTGACCAGCTTCGAAGGATGCTTCATCCGCTTCGACCAGGTCATCTCGCTGACGTGCACCAAGCCTTCGATGCCCTGCTCGAGTTCCACGAACGCGCCGTAATCGGTAACGCTGATCACGCGGCCGTGAACATGGGCGCCGATAGGATAGCGGTCCGAGGCGTCCAGCCACGGGTCAGGCGTCAACTGCTTGAAGCCCAGCGAAACCCGCTGTTTTTCGCGGTCGAATTTCAATACCTTGACTTGAATCTGATCGCCTACCTGCACCAGGTCACGCGGATGCGTCAGCCGGCCCCAGGACATGTCCGTGATATGCAGCAGTCCGTCGATGCCGCCCAGGTCCACGAACGCGCCGTAGTCGGTCAGATTCTTCACGGTGCCGGTCAGGATTGCGTCTTCGCTCAACTGCTCGAGCGTCTTGGTACGCTTCTCCGTCTGCTCTTCTTCCAGGAGCTGCTTACGCGAGACAACGATGTTGCCGCGCTTCTTGTTGAGCTTGATGATACGCACGTCGACATCGTGACCCTTGAGGCCGTCGAGATTGCGCACTGGGCGAAGATCGACCTGCGAGCCGGGCAGAAACGCGCGCGCGCCCAGGATGTCGACCGTGAGACCGCCTTTGATCCGGTCAATGATTCTCGCCTTCACCGACGCTTTGTCGTTGTAGGCCTTCTCAATCTCGTCCCACGCGCGCAAGCGTTGCGCTTTCTCGTGCGAGAGATTGATGTATCCCTCTTCGGTGTGGCCCTGGCCGCGCATCACAGCGATCTCGTCGCCGGGCTGGACGGTTAGGTTGCCTTCGTGGTCCTGCAACTCCGCCAGTGGCACGACGCCTTCGGACTTGTAGCCGATGTCGACGACGACGAATTGCGGAGTAATCTTCAGGACCCGGCCGCTGAGCAACGCATCTTCATTTAGCGCAGCTTCGGTAGCGGCCTGTTCCTGCTCGAACGATTCGAGGGCGGAGGCAAAGTCCTCCATAGATTCTTTTTCGGCGCGAGGGAGCGCAGGAGCAACAGGCGCGAACGGCGCAGCTGGCTGCTCTACGGGCGCAGCGATCTCGGCAGGTTGAGGGTTGGTATCAGGAGCGTGGTCAGTCGGCTGCTGTTCAGCGGCGGCGGATTCCTGGGTCTGGTCAGTGTGAGTATCGTTAAGGGTTTCTTCAAAAGCCATGGTTTGCGTACGCAACCTACACGTTTTGGAAACGGGTAGGGAGCCTATGGTAGAACGGACTGCTGGTCTGAGTCTTCAGGTATGGTGGCCCCGCTCAACGCGGGATTGGACAACCCAGCGGCCGGGTCCAGTGGAGCGGGCCCCGCTTCCAAAGGACTCTTTGACTATAACAACCGCATACTAGGGTGTCAAACCTGTAAGTCCAACGTGCGCACAGTGTTTGGCCTGTTTCGGCGTACTTTTACAGCAAATTATTCTGCTCGTCACACACCAGCGTGACCGCCATACCACCGATTTCCTCGGCGGCAAAATGTCTGTTACTCTGCCGGGAGAATGGACTATCTCTGGAGTCCCTGGCGCTACTTGTACATCACCTCGGCCGACAAGGCGCTCTCGTGCGTGTTCTGCGACATCGAACGCAACGGCGACGATCGCCAGGCACTCATCGTCCATCGGGGAGAGCACAACTTCGTTGTGCTCAATGCCTTCCCTTATACGTCGGGACACAGCATGGTCGTTCCTTACGCTCATCTCGACCGCTTGCACAGCCTTCCGGAGGCTGCTGCCGCAGAGATGATGTTCCTCACCCAGCGTCTCGAACGAATCCTGATTGAGCAGTACCATCCTGACGGCGTTAATCTGGGCATGAACATCGGCAAGGCCGCCGGAGCCGGCGTCGCCGGACATATCCACATGCACGTGCTGCCGCGCTGGGTAGCCGACGCTAACTTCATGACCGTCGTCGGAGAAACCCGAGTACTCCCCGAACTGCTGGAGACCACTTACGAACGCCTGCACGCGGCGTTCAAAGAATAGCGTCGGCATCGGGGCGACAGCTCCCGCTTCTCGCGCATCCCACTCTTGCAGGTGTAACGATCCCCGACAAGGAGTACCACAATGTCTCATTATGGTTTATTGCGCGACTATCGTCTTACCGGTGACGTGGAGGACATCCGCGGCGCGGCCCTCTACGGCCCTGACGACGAAAAAATCGGCAAGATCAATGACGTCATCTTTGACCACGCAAGCGGAACCATTCAATACGCGGTCATCGACGCCGGCGGCTGGCTCAGTAGCAAGAAGTTTCTGGTACCCGCCGAGCACATTCGTCCGCGGGCTAATCACCCAGACGATTTCGCAACGGACATGACAAAAGATGCCATTAAATCGCTGCCCGAGTACGACGAAAAGCACGTCAGCAGCGATAAGCACTGGGATAGGTATAGCCAGCGCTACCGGGAGTCGCTGGAGAGCGGCCCAGTGCTTCACAAAGGCACCAGCACTCATATCATCACGCCCACTCCGGATGAGTTGCCCGCCACTGGTGAACCCCTTCCCCACGAGGAAGATTTCGACCCCCAGCGCCTCGTCGGAAAGTTCCCGGATGCCGCACCCGACCCCAGCAAGATCCGGCTGCGTCCGCAAGGCGCTGCGGCACGCGCCGAAGACTCGGCCATCGCCGGCCAGTCGGTCCCTGAGGAGATCCCCACCCGCATGGAAGACGATGTGCTCGATCAGGAAGCCTTAGCTGCTCGCCAACAGCCGCGCGACACGCTAATGCATCGCGAAGACACATACATCTCCGAAGGCGGGCGGCATCGTCGCTGGACGGCATTCCAGGATCATCTGCGCCAAAACCGGGTAGACATCACCGCCAACTGCGGGAGCTGCGCCTCTGCGAAAGACAAAGTAGCGTAAAGCGAAAACGCCACACCGCCGGGATTCCTACTCCTGAGGGGAGTACCGCGCGAGAGCAAGGTGCTCCTCTTTCGTTTGCCACCGGGAACGAAAGCGAGCGGTGTGCTTTGATCTATTCCGGGTGCCGTTTTGCCAAAGTTGCCGCTCGACGTCCAGTAGCGCTTTAGTGTCGTTGATCAGAACAAAATCGTAAATTTGCGACGAACTTAACCGTCGATCCGGAGTATCATTTCTCAGCCACTTCCCAGTCTGTTTAACGGAGGTGCTTATGTTGTCGTCCCCAAGAGGTTGGAATTTCACAGCGGCAGCCATGCTGCTGACCTTCCTGCTCGCACTCTCATTCGCCGCCCACGCTGATGTCGTTCAGGACTCACCGACGTTGCCGCCCACAACCGGAGCCTACACTGCTCCGACCATTTGTGTTCAGATCGGCCCCGGCGTCTGCATTGTGAACCCCAGATTGTTCGGATTCAACGGGACCACGTCAACCTTTAGCGACATGGGCCAGGCGATCGATTCCAACATCTATTTCACCGCTGATATCTATTCCGAGACTGCGAGCCGCCCTGGAACGTTCCTCGGCATGCTCAACCTAGCCGGGCCAATCGGGATCTTTTACGACGGACGAAGCACTGCTGACCAGCTCGGCACTTTCACTTCGACATTGACTGAACTGGATATGACCGGCATGTTCAATGGTCACTCCATCGAAGTCATCCTCGGAATGCCGACCAGCAGCGGGCCGACGACGATCACTCAGCTCGATCCTCTCAAGAATGCGCCCGACGGCCAGTTCGCTGTCAGCAGCTTCTTCGACGTGTTTGCCGAGATATCCATCGATCACGGCACGTTCGTCCAAGGACCGATGCGTACATTCACCCTGAACACGGTGCCGGAGCCGGGGACGCTATCGATGTTGGCGCTAGGCCTGGCGGGCTTATCCGCCGGTAAGTTGCGGCGCCGGATCGGCAGCCTGTTGTCGCGCTGAGCCAAGCGCAAAACCCGGATTAGATAATATGCGCCCCTTTTCTCTGCATATCGGAAGCAGGTCGCAGGAGTGGTGTGGGGACGCGACGCGCGTCAACACATCGCCGTGCTCACATGCATCGGCATGCCACCGAGAAACCGAGAAAGAGGGGCGATGCCGGGGGTGCGATGGTCCCTAATGGGAGAACCCGCAGTCAAGAAACTGCAATAACTTGCACACCGTATCCGGATAGACTAGCGTAAGTTACTGATTTCATTGAATTCAAGAGTGGATGCTAACGTGCGTCTCTCTCTTCGAACTTCCGCCGCGCTTCATTATTCGGCGCCCGGAGGCCGCCATCACCAACCGAACCGGAGGACAAATGCGCAAACTCTTTGGAACTGTTCTAACGCTCGCCCTAGTCATGGGTGCCGTGTCCGCTCACGCCACTACTGTAGTCGTTCCCGACCCCAGCCCCCAGCCGTACATTTTCTACGGAACCGGTGATGCATCGGTCACCTATGACGGCGTGCTCTTCACCCAACAGGCGGCTCTAGGTGGCGCCAGCCTGTTCGACGTAGGTCCGTTGTTCAGTGGCGATCCCGCCGTCCTGTCGTCGCAGGAAGCGTCCTACGGCGTTGAGAATATCCTGGTCACGCTTGCCTAGTCAAGTGCGACCTCATTCTCGGTGGAGTACGGCACGTTCGATGGGAGCGCGGTAACGTTCGCCCTTTCGAACGGTCAGACCTTCACCCAGGGCAGCACGGGAAGTGGTTACCTGACGCCGGACTTCTTCTCGTATTCTGGCGCGGCTTACGACTGGGTGGAGATCACCTCTCCCGACTTCGTCATGAACATCAACTACATCACCTACAACGGCAGCACCACCACACCTGAGCCGGGCACGCTTGTCATGCTCGGATCGGGAATCCTCGCCGCCGCTGGCGGCCTGCGCCGACGCTTCGCTGCCTAGTTTCAGCCTTGCGTTCGTTCTCCAGGCGGAGCCCCTCATGGCTCCGCTTTTTTCTTGCTCCTCCCAACCGCAGTCTCGTTTTTAACCGCTCTGTTGGTCAATGCTCTGCGCGGCAATGATCCAGTTGAGGGCTGATCCGCTTGAGCCGGTCATGGCCTTAGGTCTGGTCAGGTTCGGAAGAGCAAAGGTGGTTGTCCGTTGAACGCCGCAGGTCGCGCCGATCAGCATATGCAGAGCCGTCAAATCAATGCTTTCAACGCTGGAAGGCTGCCTCTGGCCGAACCAGAGCAGTCGAGGTTCCTTCGAGACATCGTGAATGAGGCTCACGAAAAATGCTCCCGTCCGCTACACTGCCAGCGGAGGCGCTCATGAAGTTGATATCTACGGTTGCAATTCTGATTGCCTTGGCCATCCCTCTGCCATCACAGTGCGGCGGGTCACGTTCCAAGTACATGGCGAGCAGCGTCGCCGAAGACGCGATTCGGGCCGTGCTGAACGCGCAGGTTGAGGCATGGAACCGGCACGACCTGGAAGGTTTTATGGCGGGCTACTGGCATTCGCCTGATCTCACCTTTTTCTCCGGAGACACCCGCACTTCAGGGTGGGACGGGGCGCTGGCACGCTATCGGCAGAGCTATGCGGCGCCGGGCAAAGAGATGGGGACACTCTCGTTTAGCGATCTGCAGATCGAACTGCTAGCGCCCGACAGCGCCTTTGTGCGCGGTCGCTATCACCTGGTGATGACCGGAGGCAAGAATCCTGAGGGACTCTTTACCCTGATTTGGCGGAAGGTCCCCGAGGGTTGGCGAATCATCCACGATCACTCTAGTTCTGCGGCGAATTAGTCCGGATGTGCCGCCCGCACAATTCGCGACTACGCTGTGAGGCTTCTTCGCCCTTACCGTACACCTGCCTCACCGGCGCGGTATTTCCAGTAATCACCGGCGGTTTCGCTCAGGTCTCCTGCCGCCTTTTCGCCCCGGAACACCCGCGAGACACCGCGGACCACACGCCGCATTGGCAGATCTCCATTATTGTCCGTCAGAAAGAGTTCCCCGACTTTCATGGTGCGGTAGTACCAGCGCTTCAGGAGCGCGAGATGCTCCATCCTCTCCAAAGTACTTCGCAGCTTCGGTGGCTCGACGGTTGCGAGCGCGTCTGCGATCCGCGACTCCATCGACTGCGGCCTTGCCGATAGATGTGCTGCTTCTGCCTTTGCCCCCACATAGAGCGCTGTGGGGTTGCAGATCCGCCCAGACACGATGCAGAACAATTCCACTGCCTCCGGCTCAGCAGAGGGCTGCACTACGACGCCGTTCAGCTGGTCCAGGGGGCGCACAATGTCGGGTAACTGCGCTACTGCTGCCTTCACCTTCTCCAACCTTGCGTGCAGCGCAGCTGCAGCCTCGAAATCAAGCTTGGCCGAGGCATCCTCCCGCTGCCGCTCGATCTCCCGCATCAGGGATTGGCCGCCGCTTTCGAAGAACTGCTGCACCCTGCCGACCTCGACGGAATACTCCTCGTCCGTACACCCCTTGAAGCAGGGCGCCAGGCACATCTTCATCTCGGAGTAGATACAGCCAGGAAACTGAGGATCGGGATGCAGGTCATCGATACAGCGCCGCATCTTGAAGAGATCAAGCGAATCGTTGGCGAACTTGTCGGCAGCCACGCGGGTCGGGAAAGGGCCGTAATATTGCGAGTTGCCTCGCAAACCGCTGATGCGCGTAGTCACTGTGGCGCGCGGGTAAGGATTGTCGAGGATCAGTTTGATCAGCGGAGCGAAACGCAGCCGCAGGCGTTTGTCGTAACTGTTGGGAAATTCCTTCCGCAGGGTTTGGTAGAGAATGAAGGAGGATTCGAAATCCGAACCCGTTGCGGCCCATTCAATCGAGCGCACACGGTCGCGGAGGTTCAACCTGCGGCTTTCGCCACCTGGGTCGCCGAGCAGCCGTTGCAGGCGCCGGCGCAGGTTCGAAGTCTTGCTGACGTAAGCTTCGCCGCTCGCCTCCGCGGCGCGCAACAGAAACACTGCCGGGCCGGTCGGAAGGCCGGCAAACACTTCATTATCGCGTTTGGGAGCGAATTCGAGAGACTCGAACGGCACAACCAGATTCTATACGTTCAACCCAGGCACCCTGCCAGCACCAGCCCACGGATCGACTACCTGCCCGCATGCTGCGCGCGTCGGATCAGAATCCTGATGCCGAAGTAGAGAGGAGTAATGCAACCAACGATTGCCAGGGGAATCACCAGCATCACCATGTTGTTTCCTCCTACCAGCGCGGGCTCGAAGAGGATCCGCAGCACGATAAAGAAAACAACCACCCCAATGAACACTAAGCCCAAGCCGAGAAGGAGGCTGAAACGCTTTCTACCGGGGTGGTGGCCGCCGGTCATCAGGGACGAATGCCTAAAGTCGTCAGAACGAACTGAAGGTGCTGGCGCTGAGCTCTGCCCATATTGCAGTTCAGTTTCCGATGTTGAATCAGTCATAATGCCTCCTGGAGGGAACAGCAAGTCGTTGCTGTCCGTTGCCCGCCGCTAGGCGTCGGCAAGGTTGCTAATCAGACTTCCGCCTCGGAATCTTCTCCCGCTTTTTTAGACTTCAGGTTGATCCGTTTCCTGACCAGGCGGCTGGAAAACCGCCTGCGATAATCGGGCCCGATCATATCAACTTTTCTGCACATCTCGTGCAGGCGGGACCATATAGGGCCGCCGATGCGATCCCCTAGAGTCTCGCCCCGCATAACGCGCTCGGGGTCAGTAAAGTGTGCTCCGCTCTCTCTTTCCTCTAAAGCTCGTTCCGCCCGGTCCTCGAAATTCGTCGTGATGATTGTGGTTCGATTCTCGCTATAACGATGATTCAGGATATGAGCCACTGTGTCCCATACCCACTGCGAAGTCCGGGTCGCTCCCAGTTCGTCGATCATCACCACTTCCGTCTCGAATACCGGCCTGAGGACGTCCAGTTCCGTCGTCTGAACGCTGGCATTATACGTATGCTGGATCTGCTTGAGTAGCTCTCGATAGTCGACAAACAGGCAGGGTATCCCCTTGCCCCGGGTTAGCTGTTTTAGAATGGAAACGCCGAGATGCGTCTTGCCGGCTCCGGCATTGCCAACCAAGAGCAGGCCGGTTTTCTCTAGCGGATAGTTCTCGACGAATTGCTCGGCCACTGTTCGGGCTCGCTCAAAAACCTGCTGATCACCCTCGGTGCTGAAGTTCGCCAACTCGCAGGCGGCATAGTGGGCGGGTATGCGGGCTGCAGCCAGCAGCCTTTCGCCGCGGTCACGCACCCGGCAATCGCAGCGCACCACCTCGCGCTCCCTATCGCGTTGAATCGTTTTCCATCCGGTGTCGCCGCAGATGGCACAAACCTGGGTTGAAATACTCACAGTTCCTGCCCACCATGGGAATCTGGCTTGACTTTACCGCCGGGCCCTCCCCGGCGCAAGCAGCAAAAGGGCAGGGGGCGCTATTTGCCCGTGGCTTCTCGCTTTTGGCTATTCCGTCCGCTGCCGCCTCGTGCTGAATGCCAGGCGTATTTGGCGCCGCGAGACTCCACTGATGTGCCTCAAGCAAGGAGCAGGGGCGAAAGGCGAAAACCGAAATCCCGCCCCGACTCTATTCCGCTGTGTCTCATTGCGCGAATAGTTGGCGGTCTGTGGCGTCCGTCACAGCAATCCCCCCGGAATTGGTGTATGAAACTGAGTTACTGTCCGTCCTATACTTCTGCGATGGACCTCGAGATGCTTCCGTGCAACTTTGAAACGGACGCCGCACATTTTGAAGTGGAGACTAATCATGGCTTCTTCTACCCTAAACACTTTGCAATCGGCTGGTTTTCATCTCAACACTCCGCCCGTCGGATTTGATCCTGCCAAGGACCTGGTACAAGGCCTGTTCGAATTCCTCCAGCCGCTGCACCGCGAGTTCACGCCGCGGCAGCAGCAACTGGTTGCCCAGCGCAAGCAGGCGCTTGCGGCCTCGCATGCGGGACAGAAGCCGAACCACCTTCCCCCTTCCGGGGCAACGACCTCCGACTGGCGCATCGAGGTGCCGGACTGGTGCCAGGATCAGCGCAACCAGATGACCGGTCCCGGCGATGAGGCCGAATTGGTGGTCAAGATGCTGAACTCAGGCGCACCGGGCGTCATGCTCGATCTGGAGGACTCGACCGTCAACCAGTGGGATCACCAGCAGCTTGGCGCGGAGAACATTCTCTCGGCCTTGCGCGGAGAGTTGTCTTATTACGATCAAAAGCGGCAGCGGCAGGTCAGCATCAACCCGTCGAAGACCGTCATCTGGAACCGGGTACGCGGCCTGCACCTCAGCCAGGGCGGCATCTTTGGGAACGAGTTGATGTCAGCGTCGCTCTTCGATGTGGCCAGTCTGTGCTTCCGGGTAAAGCCGGACGAGCTGAAGCATCCCCTGTGCATCTACATTCCCAAGTCCGAATCCGCGGACGAGGCGCTATGGTGGCGCGACGTTTTCCAGACGATTTCGGCTAAACTGGGCTGGCCGAAGAACTACATCAAATGCATGGCGCTGGTGGAATCTCACCCGCTGGCGTTCCAGATGGAGGAGTTTCTCTACAACCTCCGAGACCACATTCTCGGCCTGAACCTCGGGCGGTGGGATTACATGGCGAGCCTGGCGCACTTCAATCTGAACGACCCTGATTTCGTTCTGCCCGACCGCAACACCATCCCTCACGACGTCCCGTTCTTCCAGAGCCTCCGCAACCTCATCCCGGAAATCTGCCACAAGCGTGGAGCCCTGGCGATCGGCGGCATGACCGCACTGTATCCCAGCCGTGAGGATCCCGAGCTCAACGCACGCGCCTTGGCCGTGCTGGAGAAAGACAAGAAGAACGAATCCAATTGCCTGTTCGACGGCGCCTGGACTGGCCATCCCGATCAGAACGAGGTCGCGGTTGCGCAGTTCCCTGTGCCAAACCAGAATTACGCCCGCCGTCCTAATGTCGAACGCTATCCTGATCTGCGGCCCTCCCCACGTGGAGTGGGTCAGACCTCCGTCACCGGAACTCGGGCCGCCGTGCGAACTGTTATTCGCTATCGCAACGGCGTACTCAACGGCAAGGGAGCAAGCCTGCTCGACGGCTACATGGAGGACCTCGCCACCGACCGCATCTATCGCGTGATGATCGCGCAGCGTATGAAGCACTATGCCAAGGTGCCGGTGGCGGGCGACGACGGCAAACCCGTTGCCCATACGCCCGAGTTCATCACGAAAGTCTTCGACGAGGAGCTGGAAAAGCTGCTGGCAAATCCGCCGAAGGACGCTTTCGGCAACCCCGGGCAGTTCAAAACCGCACGTCAGATTGCAGAAGCCATGGTGCGGAACGGCGAGTTCGATCCGTTCTAGGTTCGTAAGCAGCCGCGGATTGCTCTTTGCTGATAGGCGGAATCCCCTGGCGATTCGGATTTTCTTCCGGATTCTCTTGACATGCGCCGCTTTTAGCAGCTAAATATTCGCGCCCCAAAAAGACATCTGGCGAGGAGCGGCGATGAACAAAGGCGGGTTAGTTGACAAAATTGCTGCTGAAACTGGCATCAGCAAGACCAGCGCGGCGGCAGCCATTGATACGTTGGTAGCTTCAGTGACCAATGCCCTGAAGAAGGGCGACCGTGTAACCCTGGTCGGATTCGGAACCTTCTCTGTTTCGCAGCGCAAGGCGCGCAACGGACGCAATCCGCAGACGGGTGGCGTAATCAAGATTGCCGCGCGGCGAGTCGCGAAATTCTCCCCCGGAGTAGAACTCAAAAGGCACGTCAATAAGAAATAGGGCTCTGGTAGCTGGTTCGGCGCGGCAAGGAATTCGCACTGCTGCGCCTCTTCGTCTTCTGCACAATCGTCTGCTCTCCACATCTGCATCGGTCATCACACCTGACAGTGATCGGGATCACAGCTGCTAGGAAATTGCGCGATGTAACGTTCTCGCCACCTTTAAGCGACAAGTTCGTTCGAAGGAGACGGCGCTGCGGGTATTGCGGTGTCGTCATGCTGTTGCCTGTCCGGGGAGGACATGAATGAGGCCGATATTAGCGTGGTTACTGCTTCTCACTTTTCTTGTCTCTGTCAACTGCTTTGCGGATTCGACCGACGCACCCGCCCTTTTCAAGTCCAAGTGCGCCATGTGCCACGGGCCTGATGGCACTGCCCAAACTTCCATGGCGAAGACGCTCGGCATCAAGAGTTACAAGTCGTCCGACATCCAGAAACAGTCGGATTCTGATCTCAAGAATGCCATCACCAACGGCAAAGGCAAGATGCCCCAGTACGGCAAGAGCCTCACACCCGAGCAGATCGATGCACTGGTGAAGTACGTTCGCGAACTGGGCAAGTAGCAGGAGGTCCCGATGTCCCAGGCATCTGAACCCAACGCCGCAGCTCCGTTGTCCTCAGCTCCAAACTTGCCGCGCCGCCGCTTAGTCAACATTCTGCTGGGAACGGGTCTGTTGGCGTCGGCGGCATCGTTCCTCTATCCCATTCTCCGCTACCTGGTTCCGCCCAAACTGCCGGACCTGGGCGGAGATGCTGTGCTGGCGGCCCACGTCTCGGAGATGAAACCTAATACGGCGAAGACCTTCCGCTTTGGGAGCCGTCCAGGACTGCTGGTGCGCACGGCATCGGGTGAATACCGTGCCATGTCTGCGACCTGCACCCATCTAGGCTGCACCGTGCAATACCGTTCCGACCTGCGCGAAATCTGGTGCGCCTGCCATAACGGCATGTACGACCTGAATGGCCGTAACATCTCGGGCCCGCCTCCACGTCCGCTGGAAGCCTTCGAGGTCCAGGTTCGCGGCGATGACATCTTCGTGCGGCGTAAACAGGAGGCTTGATGGCCAGCCCGGCTGCCAGTATTCGCGATTGGTTCGGCGAACGCTTCGATCTCGACGGCATTAAAGCATTGGCGCAAAAAAAGAAGGTGCCGGTGCATCGCTATTCATACTGGTACTTCCTGGGCGGCATGACCTTGTTTCTCTTCGGAATACAGGTGCTCACCGGCGCTCTGTTGCTCCTCTATTACCGTCCGGGAGCCGATGAAGCCTTCGAGAGTGTGCAGTTCATCATGACGCAGGTGCAGTTCGGATGGCTGATACGCTCCATCCATTCTTGGTCGGCGAACCTGCTGATCTTCATGGTATTCGCCCACCTGTTCAGCGTCCTGTTCCTGAAGTCGTATCGCAAGCCACGCGAACTAACCTGGGTAACCGGCGTACTGCTGCTCTTCCTGATGCTCGGCTTCGGCTTCAGCGGATACCTGTTGCCGTGGAACACGCTGTCATATTTCGCGACTAAAGTGGGCACCGACATACCGGCACAGATCCCGGTCATCGGTCACCCCACTCTGCTTTTTTTGCGCGGTGGCGAGGAGATCACCGGCAGCACCCTTACCCGGATGTTCGGATTTCACGTCGCGATCCTGCCTGCCTTGGCGACCTTGCTGATCGTCCTGCATCTGGCTCTGATTCAGTGGTTCGGCATGAGCGTGCCGCCCCGTATCGAGGCGGAGTGGCAGGCCGTTCCGGCGCGCAAACGGGAAATCCGCTTCTTCCCCAACTTCATGCTGCGCGAACTGATGGCGTGGTACGTGGCCTTAGGGCTGCTTGGCGCTCTGGCGGCGCTGTTCCCATGGAGCCTCGGGGTGAAGGCCGACCCCTTTGGCTCGGCTCCGGCGGGCATCAAGCCGGAGTGGTACTTCCTGTTCATGTTCCAGACGCTCAAGCTGATCCCCGCCAAAATCCTGGGCATGGACGGCGAGATGTTGGGCATCCTGGCATTCGGCGCGGTGGGAGCCGTGGCCCTGCTGGTGCCGTTCCTCGACCGGGAAAAGCCGTTCAACACGAGGCGCTGGATTTCGGGGCTGGCTTGCGTCTTTCTCGGGTATATGGCGGTGATGACGGTCTACGGCTGGGTCGCAAAGTGAGGCTGCATGAATAGCGTTCGCAACTTGGTGACACGCAGGCCAGGAGTGCGGCTGGCTCTGGCCGCGTGTTTGTTCTGCAGTGGGATGATGGCCTTTGCCCAGACGAAGAATTCCTGTCTCGATTGCCATTCCAATTTGCCGGAGCCCCTCGGCGTCAGTGTCGAGACCTACAGCCAGAACATTCATGCCCAGAAGGGGCTGACCTGTGCCGCATGCCACGGCGGCGACGCCGCGAGCGACGACCCGGAAAAGGCCATGAGTCGGGCTGCTGGATGGAAGGGCAAGATTGAGCGCCGGCAGGTTCCCGAGTTGTGCGCCTCGTGCCACTCCGACGCTGAGCGGATGAAAACCTACAACCCGAGTCTGCGCGTCGATCAGTTTCAGCAGTACAAGACCAGCGTACACGGCATCAAGTGGGCGAAGGGCGACAGCAAAGTAGCGGTCTGCACCGACTGCCACGGCGTGCATGACTTGCGTGCACCATCGGACCCGCGCTCCAGCGTGCATCCTACGAACATCGCGACCACCTGCTCGCATTGTCATGCCGACCCCGAGTACATGAAGCCGTACGGGATCAAGACCGACCAGTTCGCCAACTACCAGAAGAGCGTGCACCACGATGCAATGGTGGTACGAGGCGACCTGAGCGCACCCACTTGCACCACCTGCCATGGCAACCATGGGGCAACCCCGCCCGGTATCGCGAGTGTGACCAATGTCTGCTCCAACTGCCACGTGTTTCAAGCGCAACTTTTCGAGAAGAGTCCCCATAAAGACGCGTTCGCCGCCATGGGTGAGCCGGGCTGCGTCACCTGTCACAGCAATCACGACATCAAGCATCCAACTGACGCCATGATCGGCATCGGCCCCAAGGCTGTGTGCACCAGATGTCACACCGCTGGAGATGCCGGATTTGAGCAAGCTCAGGCGATGCACGGTGACCTCACCAACCTTGCTACGGCGATCGACGCCTCCGATGAACTGCTAGGCCGGGCCGAGCGGCAAGGTATGGAAGTAAGCCAGGCCAAGCTGCAGGAAGCCCAGGCGCGCGATGCTTTGTTGAAGGCGCGGGTCACCGTGCACGCCTTCAATGCAGACGAACTGAAGCATGATACGGATGCTGGAGTGGTGGTGGCGCGACAGACCTACGCAGCCGGAGTACAAGCGCTGCAGGAATGGAAGTTCCGGAGGGTGGGCCTTGGTATATCGCTGCTGATGATCGCCCTTACCCTGGTGGGGCTGGGACTCTACATCCGCAATCTGGAAGGCAAGTAAGACGGACGCTAGGCGCTCGAATTAATCCTCTCCGTATGCTGTACTCGCGGACGCGGTTGCCGTGCCTTCATGCCATGGCGGCAGCAGCTTCACCAGCAACCACAAGATTCCAAACGGCAGAATCGTGAGTACAATCGCGGGTAGCAAACCCTCCCGCGCCACAAATCCCATCTTGTAGGTCGTGTAGCCGAGGAAGCTCTTGGAGAAAAGCTGTCCGCCGATCACAACGTTCCACCGCATGGCGAAAATACCCACCAGAGTAAGGCAGCCCGCAGCCGTGTAAAGACGCAGCCGCTGTTTTTCAGCCAGACGCAGCACCTGCGTGATGGCGAGCAATCCCAGTGGAAGCAAGGTGCCGAGGAATATCTGAATCACCACCTGCGACAGATACAGACGGGTATGCACCATGAAGTCCAGGCTGCGGAACGACTCGTCGGCTTCGTAGATGCGGTGGATCAGGTCCAGCATCTCCAGGCTGAAGTCGATAATGAAGGCATAGAAGAGGTACTTGGCGATGGTATCGACACAGCGCATGTCAATGGTTTCACCACGCATCCTAGTGAACAGCATGTACAGCAGCATCACGATGGCGATCCCCGAAACCATCGCGGAGAAGATGAAGACCACCGGCATGAGCGGCGATGACCACCAGGGGTTGGCCTTCACCGATCCGAAAATGAATCCGACGTATCCATGCAATAAGAATGCCGACGGAATTCCAATCAAGGTGACGATCCAGCCGACCTTGTCGTCAATCTGGCGAGACCGCTCACTGATGTTGTATGAGCCTAGCGTCATGGCGCGGTAGATCCAACGCGTCCAGCCCTGGGTGGTTTGCGCCAGCACGACAATGTCGCTGCGGTAGTCCAGCCAGATTTCTACCACCAGCACGCCCATCAGGTACCACAGGTACACAAAGCCGAACATGGCCATCGCCGACGACGTGTGCGGCGTAAGGTACATCTCGAACGATCGTTCCGGCCTGCCCAGATGCAGCTGCAGTGGCAGAGGTGCAACGATGAGGAACGCCAGCGCCGTGAGCAGAGCAAGGCGGTAAGTGGGCTTCACTGCCTGGACCCGGAACACCCGTTCCAGGGACGCCAGGATAAACGCACCAGCGACCAGTCCCGTGAGATAGGGGTAAAGGACGATCAGCACGCTCCATTGGAGCTCAATCTCGTTGGGATACATGAAGCCTTCGACCGGCACGTGCATCTCGCTACTCTCCTTATCGCACCGACCCGTCCAGGCCGTAGTAATACACTTTGGCGCGCGTCGCCATGTGCGGTTTCAACACCTGCACTGTGTGGGTTTTCAGAAACTCGTGTATCGGATCGTTGGGGTTCTTGAAGTCCGCCAGTTGACGTGTGCCCGTCGGACACACTTCGCAGCAGGCGGTGGTCAGGCCCTTGGTGATCCGGTGATAACAAAGGGTGCACTTCGATGCGGTGTTGGTCTTGGGATCCAGAAAGCGGCACCCGTACGGACATGCCTGTATGCAGTAGCGGCAGCCCAAGCAATACTTCGGGTCGATCAGCACAACACCGTCCGGACTGTCGAAAGTGGCCCCGACCGGGCATACCTGGGTGCAGGGAGAAGCAACGCAATGGTTGCAAAGTTTGGGGACGAAGAAGTTTTTCCCGCCGGTCTCGACTGCCTCGGGGAATCCCTGCTTGCCGCCGTCAGGCGAATCCACTTTGGGATATTCCAGCTCCCAGTCCTCGACGTGATAGCGCTCGACCCAGGTACGGAAGTATCCGTCGGGCACCTTGTTTTCCAGCTGACAGGCGCGGACGCAACTACCGCAACCAATACACTTCGTGATGTCGATCAACATGCCCCACCAGTGGTCGGTCACGTTGTAGTTGGGCGCAAGTTCGGGCGTTCCTGCCAGGATGCTGTCCCACGCGATGGCAGCGGCGGGCAGCAAGATCAACATCTGGCGGCGAGTAATCTTCATTGCTTCTCCTCCGCGACCAGGGCCGGACTATGCGGCTTGTGGCAGGTATCGCACGCCATACCGTTGGAATGATCCTCGGGATGTACCTGGGGAAAAGCTTTGGGCTTGGCTGCGTTGGCCGTGTGGCACCGAGGACAGAGGGAGAGGGTGTCCAGCTTCGCAGGTTGCACCGATCCCGGATCGTCGGCATGGTTGGCAAGAGGACCGTGGCAGGATTCACACGCCACATGCGCGTGCTTACCGTTCTTCTTCACATCGACAATCTCGCCGTGGCAGGTCTCGCAGGCTTGATGACCGGCATAAACGATGGGCTTGGCCGCGATTTCCGCCAGGGCATCGCCGCGATAGTGGCCGTAGCGGCCGAAACTGCTGGGCACCAGCAGGCTGCGCACGACGATGAAAAGCAGGATGCCGAAGAGAAATACCGCAGCCAGCCGGAAGAGGTGTCCAGCGTCTTTAAACTTCATAGCACGACTCAGCCTCGCAGAGAATCTCAGCGGCGATTCGACACATCAACGTCTGCCTCCCACGCCCCTGAGCGGGCGAAATCTTGCGGTCTCTTGGTGATAGCGGAATGGCGAACCGGACTGCGGTGTTCCCGGTCACAAGGCGCCGTGATCGAGCTCACGTCGTTGTCAGTTCGAACAACGGCCCGGCTTCGCAGAGAGGAATCCGGGACTTAACGGAATTTTGATCTTTCCGGCCAAAGAGTGTTTGTTGGGTTTGCGGAATTTGTGCCATGCTGCATGATTCGTAAACCATTTCCACATTCATCGCCGAGGTGACTGATGCCCTGTGATCCGGAAGTTTTGCGCCAAGTACCGCTGTTTGCGCTACTGGACGACGAGGAGACAGCAGTACTGGCCGCACAAGTCGAGCTCAAGCACTTTGCTCCACGGCAGCGCATTTACAAGCGTGGCGAGCCGGGGGACAAGGCCTACGTCATGGTCTCCGGAGCCGTCCAAGTCACCACCGTGGATGACGATCACCAGGAAGTCATCGTCGACCAGCCGGCGAGCGGCGAATTCTTCGGCTTCGCCTCAATGCTTGAGCAATCGCCTCATCAGACCGACGCTACCGCAGTCGACAGCACCGTATGTGTCGAGGTCGACCGCCATGACATTGCGATTCTGCTGCAACGCAAGCCAATGGCCGGTATGGATATGCTCACTGTCCTCGGGCGGCAGTTTCACGCCTCCCAGCAACTGGTACGGATTCGCGCCAGTAGAAATCCCAACGAGGTGATCGAATCCAAGGAGACGTTCGGAGAGCGCATTGCCGACGCTGTTGCGCACTTCGGTGGATCATGGGCTTTCATCATCACCTTCGGCGTGGTCTTGATCGTCTATGCCTCGATCAACACCATCTGGAAGAGCGTACTCTGGGATCCTTATCCGTTCATTCTGCTGAACCTGTTTCTCTCCATGCTGGCGGCCATACAGGCGCCGGTGATCATGATGAGCCAGAATCGCCAGGACACAAAAGACCGTCTGCGCGGCGAGCTGGACTATGACGTGAATCGCCGTGCTGAATCCGAAATTCAAGGTCTCTCGCGCAAGCTGAATCAGTTGGGCGACAAATTGAACGATCTGGAAGACATGCTGCGCGGCAAGCTCGCCTGAACATGGAACCGCCACGAGGAGCTGCTTCGTATCATCGAGCGAGACGAGCCCCATGGCGAACTCTTTAACCCGACAACGTGTTCCTGCTAATTCACTTCCGCGTTCTTCATCCTGGGCGCGAGCTTCCGCTACTGCTGGCCTATTCGCCTCTTTTACATTGCCCTGTCAGGCTGCACCGCGCAGCTAATCCTGCATCACCCGCTTCCTCTCCTCGGATCGCCCGACTTTCTGCTCGATTACTGGTACTTCCTGTTCTTCAAGATCGGATTTCTTCTTGTGCTGCCGATCTGTTCGTTCTGGGCGCTCGGCTACCGCTTTTCCGATGTGACGTTGGGCGGCTGGGGAGCGCGTGATTACCTCGCGGCCGTAGTCGCCTACATTTGCGGGTTTTCCGTCAACCTCACCCATCTCGATGGCATCCGCCACCAACTCAATAGCGGCATGAGCCATGCCGTGCTTCGGATTTGCGTGGCCGTTTTGCTGGCGCTGTTCAATGCCGGCATTCCGGAAGAGTTCGTCTTTCGCTACTGGCTGCAGACTCGCCTGGAGCAACGCTATGGAAGACTGGTCGCCATTATCGGAACGGCAGTGCTGTTCACCGCGTGGCATATCCCCTCGCGTTACTTCCTTGCCTCCGGATCGGAGGGACATGCCGGAAATCTCGCCTCGGTGCTTCTGCACACAGGCCTGCCGGTATTCATTGTGGCTTTGATCCTCGGTGTTCTGTGGGATCGCTACCGGCGCCTGCTGCCGCTGATCGCTCTGCACTGGGGCATCGATACGCTGCCGCTCATCAGCGGCGCGCTTGGCATTCTGCACTAGCTGGGTGGAGTGCGCCTTTCCGCCGCACCGCCCACGAAATGTCCGCCTCGACAACGCCTTCGTTCTTATCATGGAGGCGCCAGGTCACCAGGCGCACATGGATCACGTCACGATAGCGGGAGTCGGCATCGCTGATAATGTCTGTGAGCTGGTTCTGGCGCGAGCCGCGAGGGTGCGGGATTCGAACGATCTTTCCATCGGAGTTTGGTGGTGAAATCTATGTCCGATAACGATGGCCCCTCCCATCTCCTATCATTTAGAATCAACAGTTTAGACAAAAATTCCCGCCAAAATATTGATAACAAAGCTAGTTATAGGTAAAATATTGAGCCGCAGTGACTTAGCTCGCCATTTTGGGTGGGCGAACCAATCTTCCTGGGAGCTCGTCATCACGCCTAATTGTCAATGAGCTGGAAGAACGGCACCCCTGGAGCGCCGCCGGCTCGCGGAAGGGGGACGACAAACTCATACGGCCTCCGCCACCCTGACTCGAGCTTACCGATCTCAGGAGGCTAGTCAATATGCCAAATCAATTATTACCAAGGTAATGTTGCCAACGAATCCTGTCTCACCTGCCGGAGTGGAGTCAGAGGGCGGGAGCAATCGGCGGGATTGCGAGTGGATATGGCGATTTCGCAACGGCTACGCGTTCTCAGCGAGATCTCATCTCGCCGACAGCCGCGGCACCGACAATCGATAACGCTGGCCCACCCAGAGGACCGCCCCACATCAATGGCAGAAGTCCGCCAGTTTTTTCAGATGGGTTACGTGCAGGACTACTGGTATACCGGACGATTTATTGGAAGCGTCTATGGTCCCGGTCACCTCAACCAGTTTGCCGTTGTAGCTGAACAGGGAGTTGTGGTGGTCACCTTTTAGCACGTAAGTCTGATCGGGCGTGTGGAGTCTGAAGGTCCCATTCATATTGATCACGCAGCCGGATACTGTAACGGTAGTATGGCTAGCCTGCTGGCCGAAGCACTGCGCCAGAATCAACATCGCGAAAAGAACGATACACGCTTTGCGCATCAACGACCTCCGCATCGCCTGAGAAAAGGCCGGGAATTCTTCTGCCAAGACGCTACCCAAAATTTCACCATGGATGCCGCTTATCTTGAATGACTCCTGCTGCACTAGCGAGTGACAAACCACGCACAGCTAGGCAGAAGTCCGCTGAACAAGGCGGTATAACTGGTATTTCTCACCTTTCCTCGTCTGGCGGAAAATCCTCACACCGGTGTGCTTCGAAGGCTGCATGACCGGCCGTCATGTCATCTCCCTGTACACGAAAAGCCCAAGAGCATCGCAGGCAAGTAAACATGATAACTTCCCTGGACGTTCGGACGGTGCACAGGAAACGCGGAGCATCGTTCCTCTGGCATCCTTCAGAGTCTACGTGATCGCCAAGAGCCCTACCACTCCCATGGGCACTTCTCGGTGAGGCCGTTACTAAATGGTGTCAATAAGAATTATCGATTCGACTAGCAAGCCAGTCTAGGGGACACTCTCCCAGAAGGGGAAGCCGGGTTATGGAACTCCGAGGAGGGAGCGATGGCCGACGCAAACGAACCTTGGATCAGGGAGTGGATCGAAAGTGTAGCCGACGACATGATGCGAGCGCACTCCTACATGGAAGTGAGTATGCGAGGTAGTGAGCTCGTAAGCGTGAGTCTTACCGAAGTTGGCGCAAGCTGTGCGTGCTTGTTGGACGAGAACGCCGAGCATCACTTGGAAAATGACTAAAGGCATCGGTGGCCGAGGGTTTTGGTCGTCGGCCACCACGCGTTGACTCCCTTAGGTTGAGTTCTTATGCGTCAACTTTCTGGCCCAGGAACTCCTTGGCTTTGGCAACCTCGCTGTCCCACTTGCTGAGTTGTTCAGGACTTAGAAATTTGACAACGCGTTGACGAATCTCGTCGCGATGCGCCTTCACCTGGGCGATGATGTCGGCTTTGGTTGTGTTGGGATTGTTCTTGAGGTACTCTCCGACCTTTTCTCGGCCTTCCGCCAGAGCAACTTGGAGCTTCTCTTTCTGCTCGTCGGTTAAATTGAGGTCTCCAGCGAAACGCTTCACTTCAGTCGCTACCTGCTCGCGTTGGTCAGCGGTCAAGTTCATGACAATTCTCCTTTGGATAATTGATGATTCGGGTTAGGACACCACTCGGAGTACTTGCGAGATCCGAGTTCCTCAGGGTTGCTTGGCTTGGTTGCTGCATCGGCCCGACGGACGTCGCGCCGTGCATATGTTGAGGAGTGGCGAAGAGTTTCGCCAACAGTATACGCCCGGAGTCCAGGGCACGGTATCCAAAAAATTACGTCAGTAGGGTCGGCTACGGTAAGAAGACCACGAAGGGGCAGTCGAGTTGTAAGTTCCAGCTTTGCTGTAACTTACCCCGAACGGCCTCCGGCGCAGCCGCCGCTGACAGATTTTTGGCCGAAATATAGCCGTCACCATCGAATAGTTTTCGCTGGTTAGGAGCGTGAACAGGCCATATCACTCGCCAATCGTGACCGCGCTCGATTACCTGCGCTCTCTCGAAACGGAAGTGCGGGATGCCAATTGCCGCCTGGAGCGCCTGCTTCACGTCCTTCTTTCACGGGTTCAGCGATGCGATTTTCGCTTCTGACGCTGCCTTTCAAATAGTGGCTCGACGTTTTTCTACAAGCATCTTCCATGCTGCTTGCACGAATCAGAGTAGGAGGTTCGCGCCGCGCGGTATCGCTGATCCGTTTTGCGGGCGCGGGAATTGAATTCGAGGGGCTACAACATGAAACTGCTTGCATTGCTCAGCGCGGCAATTCTGTGCTTTGTATTAGGAGTCGCCACCTACGGGCATACTCAAGAAACAAAAGAAGACGAGGCGAAGCCCGCCGAGCATACGGCAGCCAAGCCACCCGCTGCGGCACATGAACCGGCGGGACGTCCGCAGGAAGAAGCGCCCAAGCCCGCTGAACATCCGCCGGCTGAACCGCGTCACGAGCCGACACCCGCTCACCCCGAGGCAGCACGGCCACCACAGCAGGAAGAGGCGAAGCCTCCGCAACATGAGGAACACGCGCATCCTGCGGCTGGCCATCAGGAGGAGGCGAGACCTCCCGAGCAGCCGCGAGAGACAGCCCGGCCTCCGCAGCAAAACGAAGAACATGCCCAGCCGGCGCATGAAGCGCCACAACCTGCACCTCATGCGCAGGAACACCGCGCGGCTCCGCCGCCGAACCGGGAGCAGCAGGCTGCATGGCAGGAGCATCGCGCCCAGCATTGGCAGCAGCAGCATCGCGACTGGCAACAGCGCGGCGGATACCATGGCTACCGCATTCCCGAAGACCGTTACCGCGCCGAATTCGGCCGGCCGCACATGTTCCGCATTTACAGCTACCCGGTGGAGTTCGTCTCCGGTTATCCGCGCTTCCAGTACGGCGGCTATTGGGTGCAGTTGGTCGATCCGTGGCCTGAAGCCTGGGCGCCGGATTGGTACGACACCGATGATGTCTATATTGACTACATGAACGATGGATATTACCTGTTCGATCCGCGCTATCCCGGCGTAGCCATCGCGGTGGAGATCTTTCCTTAGCTCTTAAAGCTGGTAAGAGATTTGGACCAGAACCAAGCCCCATCCGCCGCTGAACGGATGGGCTTCTTGCGTTATGGCGCCTACTGCTGGACGCCGTATAAGTGGGCAGAATTGGGGCAGGTGAACTGCGTTCCGTTCGTCAACGGCATGCAAGTGCTATCTATTAAGCTGACTTTCCAGCCTGAATCGTTGTGGCCTAGTGACGAATCTAAAGGGTGATTTGGACGCTTTTCGCCGCGGCGATTGCCGCATTTGCCGACTTTCCGGTACAATCAAGGTTTGCGACAAGCGAGTTAGGGAGCTTTATGAAGGCAGCCATCCATCCGGCTTATGAAGAAGTGCGCGTGCATTGCGCATGCGGTAACGTATTTACCACCCGCTCGACCCACAAGGGCGCGATCAACGTCGAAATCTGCTCAGCCTGCCATCCATTCTTTACCGGCAAGCAGAAGCTGGTCGACACCGCAGGCCGTGTCGAGCGCTTCCGCCGCAAGTACGCCAAGAGCGATGCCGGCAAGGCCGAAGCAGCCAAAGCCGATGCCGCGGCCAAGGCCGAAGCCGCCAAAAACTAACGTCTTTGCAATCAGTTCCGCCAGAGCCTCCGCGCAAGCGGGGGCTTTTTGGTGTGGTGTAGCATGTTGAGACAGCGCCTTGAAGAACTTGGATCCATTGCGGACGGGGATTTATGTTAGCCGCTCGAATTCTTTCTTTGAGGCCATGAAGGAGCTGAAAAAGCGACTGCAACCTCAGCAGTTGAAGACTGATGCGGCAATTGCTCTGCTTGCGGTTCATGGCAGTATCTCTTTAAATGACGCAATTCAGATGGCCCTGCGAGGAGAACGTTCCAAATATGAGGATCATCGAGGCACTGTTTCGGACCTGCAAACGATTTGCCAGCAGTGCCGGGTCAAAGAAACTCAAGGTCTGGATCATCTGAGATGGTTGCTGGGAAAGAAGTCAGAAATCTCTTATGCAGACCGTCGCTTTGCGCACTCCGATGCAGCGCTGGACCATGCTGAACGCTTTTATCAGTGGGCTTACAATCATTTTGCGGGGGTATTACGTGTACAAGATCAAGCTCAGTGATGCTCAACTCGAAGCCAGTGCCAAAGACGCGGTGGCATCGTGGCTTGCCCGCAATTTGCTTGTGCCGAAGGTTTTTTTTGATGCTCATTGGCCCGCAGCGAACCCCACAGTTGACGTGCTTGCGATTGACCGGGCTGGCACGGGAGATATCCATGTTGCCAGCGTGAAAGTTGGAATCGCCGGCGTACAGGATAAGATCGCCCAAACGATGAGGGTACCGGCTCATTACAAGTACGTGGCCATCGTTAAGCCTCGACCCTATCGACCGCAATCGAAGATGCTTTACTCACCGGATGGGATGGGGCGTATAGGAATTCTTTTTCTTGAAGAAGGTCCCGAAAACCGGTTGATCTTAACAGAAGCGGTTCCGGCTGAGCGCTTCCGTGTTACGCAGGATGTCATTAGGCGCATCGATAAATTCACCGCAAAGCAGCCCGCCGATATAGAAGTCCGCGTATAACCTGATGCACAAGTACTTCACCACGCCGGCCGAGCGCATCGCACCCCCTGAAGCGCGAGTGCCGGCGTCCGTCTCGCTCGGTGGAGTCGAGATCCGGCCCGCGACCGTGCTTGCGCCCATGGCCGGAATTACCGACACGGTCTTCCGCCGCTTCATCCGCAACCTCGGCGGCTGTGGACTAATGATGACCGAGTTCACCTCGGCCGACGGCATCCTGCGCCACAAAGACAAGAAGGCCAAGCAGTACCTGACGTTCTACGGCAACGAGCATCCCATCTCGGCCCAACTGTTCGGCAGCGATCCGAAGTCGCTGACTGAAGCCGCGCGCATCGTTGAGGGCCTCGGCTTCGATCTGGTCGACCTCAATCTCGGCTGCCCCGCGAAAAAGGTGGTCAAGTGCAACGGAGGCTCCGGCCTGCTGCGCGACCTTCCGCTCATCAAGACCATCTTCGAGTCGGTGCGAGCAGCCATCAAAGTTCCGTTCACTGTGAAGTTCCGCGCCGGCTGGAGCGACAAGGAAGTCGTGCACGTGCAGCTCGCCAAGATGGCCGAAGACTGCGGCCTCGCCGCCGTCGCGCTCCACGCTCGCACTCGCGAGCAGGGCTATAGCGGACAGGCGAACTGGGACTGGATCGCCGCGCTCAAAGACGCCGTCAAGATTCCCGTGATCGGCAACGGAGACATCCGCTCGCCAGAAGATGCTGCCGCCATGGTGGCGCAGACCGGCTGCGATGCGGTCATGATCGGCCGCAGCGCGGCGTCGAATCCCTGGATTTTTCGCCAGATCGAGCAGTACACCCTCACCGGCAACTACGATCTGCCGGACGACGCGGATCGCTACGCCATGATCCGAACCTATTTCGGCATGCTGGTGGAGGAGCGCGTCGGCGGCGCGGAAGGCAAGATGAAGCAGTTCGCCGCGTGGTTTACGCACGGCGTTCCCAATGGCAGCCAATTGCGCAAGGCCGTCTATGAGTCGAAGACCGAAAACGAGATTCTTGACGCCGTCGACCGCTTCTTTGAGGCTCTTCTCAGCGGAAAGGCTTCGGAATCAGGGCAGACCTCATCTCACGAAGTCCGCATCGAAGAAGCATTGTCAGCCTAAGTTTTCATCCCGCCATATTTATCCGTAAAATCCGCGGGTCTTGGGTGTTTCCGGTTCACGACTCTTACGCCGTTGCGCCAGCGCTCGTCGATCTGCACCAGTGTCCAGTCAACCCGGGGAGAGAGGTAGCGCAGCAGCACATCGGTTGCCGGGTGAGTGCGCAGAGCAGGGGTAACGAGATAGAGCAAAGGATCGGCCGGCGAAAGCTCGTGGCCGGCGAAGTATCCATACTTCGCGAATTCGCCACGCTGCTGATGCCAGCGAACCCGCGCCCAGTAGTCCAGGCCCTGTAGCGGCAGGTGAATATCGTCGTCGGCCTTCAGCTCGAGCACCGCAAGCCGTCCGCCCAGAGTGCAGGTGAGCACGTCGAGCATGGCGCGATCTGAGGCGGCGAAGGCGGGAACCTGCGAGTAGACATAACGGCCATCCAGCCGCTCGTCGACTGTGCGGACGTCTCGCGCGATCAGCGTTTCCAGCCAACGTTCCGGACACATGCGGAAGAACAGGTCAGTGCGCGAGCCACCGGGATCGCGATGGTCAGCAATGCGCCGCACCAGCTCGCGAAAGAGCTGTTCACTGGACTCATCGAGCAGATACTCCGCCGGAGCCGGTCCGAAAAGAATCGATTCCTCCTTGCGGAAGCCGGCCACGGGCGTAATACGTGCCCGAGCGAATTCCAGGCCGAAGAGCCGGAAGACGACCTCCGACGGCGAGTCAACTTTCACGTCGACGGCGGGCGCCAGTGCCTGGATGCGAGCGATCGAAGCAGCGAACCGCTCGTGCGCAGCCGCTTCATCCACAGCACGCACCAGCCGAGTCTCGATGTTGCCGATGTCGGCGCTGTCGATGCTCTCGCAAATCTCCGAACGCTCGTCGATTTCATAGATCTGCCACTTGGCCGCATTGGCATCGAGATGCGCCAGGCGCTGGCGTAGAACCGACGAGTGCCCCGGAGGGGCAAACAACTTCAGGCCTTCCACGTGGGCCCGGCCGGCAAGATGCCGCCGCTGGTAGTCCATCCAGAGAATGCCGAAGGTAAGCGCGCCATCGATCGCAGCCTGGGCCTCCTCGGCGTTAACGCCGAGCACGGCGAAGGCAGACTGCCCGGAACGCAGTATGGCGCGGGTGTAAACCGGACTGAAGGAGTGTTCCAGGTCGGGCTTGCTGCTGAGGCGTTCTAGTGTGTAACCGGGAAAGTCGCGCTGCAGAACCCGCTCCAACAGGCGCTGATAACGCAGACGGACGGAGCGTTGCGCGGCCGCCGAGCGGTGATCTCGATCGGCGCAGATCTCCAGCAACGTCGACTGGCTTTGGCCAAAGCGGAGCACGTTCAGGCGCAGGGTTCGGCCGCTGATCTCGGCGTCGAGGACCCGACGCACGATGTTGCGCTCCTCCGACCAGAGATGCAGGACGCATTTGCCTTCGCCGGAGACAGCGTAGCGGGCAGTGGAGAAATCGAACAGAACCGCGCCCTCCTCGAGCGCGACGGCCTGCGGCGAATCGGCCAGAAACTGCTCCAGCAGCTTGGCCAGCCAGTCGGCGGTGATGGCGCAGGTTTGCATGAATGACCCCAGATCGTCATTCCGACCGAGTGGCTTCAGCCCGAGTGGGGGAACCTGCTGTGTGTCGGGCGCGACAGCACTGAACGCATACAGCAGGTTCCTCGACTCGCTACGCTCCCTCGGAATGACGGGTAAAGGAGTTTCGCGCTGACCACACCGGATGCCCCTATACGGAGAGCAAAGACCAAATACCGCCCGCCCGGCAATCTCACAGCGTAGTCCCGCCCCCAAGCTTTTCGCTGCTACCTGCGGCACAGACCTCTGTGATGTCGGACATGAGATAAACTGGGTGCACCTCGTTTTCGCTCTGACGAAGGCGGGCAGCCGCGTCTTCCCGGCAGGCGGGAGCATCCAACCTTTGTAGGTCTCATGAATACGATCACAGCAGACAAGAAATTCTTCTTCGAACGCTATGGGCTGGCGCAGGCCGATGTGGAGCGCTACCTGTCAGCCGCGCTCTCCGCAGGTGGCGATTATGCCGACCTGTACTTTGAATATCAAACCTCGACTTCCGTCTCGCTCGACGAGAGCATGGTCAAGTCGGCGACCCAGGGCATCTCGGTGGGATGCGGGGTGCGTGTGCTCTCCGGAGAACGCACCGGCTACGCCTATACCGACGATCTCTCGCCGCGAGCGCATCCTGCATGCGGCAAAGACGGCGGCGATGATTGCCAACGGCCCGGCGAAGCAGCCAGTGGTGGGCATGACCGACCGTCCCCTGCGAAATCTTTATCCGGTGCCGCTGCCCTCGGTGGAAGCCGATGTGATGGCGAAGGTCGATCTGGTGCAGCGTGCCGACAAGGCCGCGCGGGCCTATGATCCGAGGATTACCGAGGTGCGTGCCAGCTATATCGATGAGCTGCGCAAGATCCTGGTGGTTGGCTCCGATGGCGGTTTCGCTGAGGATGTTCAGCCGCTGTCGCGCATGAACGTGTTCTGCATCGCCAAGACCGATACCGGCTCGTCTCGCGGGACCTCGGGCGGAGGAGGACGCGTGGGCCTCGACTTCTTCCTTACCGAGAAGACTCCGGAGCACTTTGCCGACGAAGCTGCGCGGCAGGCGATTATCCAACTGGATGCCCGTGAGGCGCCCGCCGGCGAAATGGAAGTGGTGCTGGGTCCGGGCTGGCCGGGAATTCTGCTGCATGAAGCGATCGGTCACGGACTGGAAGCGGACTTCAATCGCAAGAAGACCTCTGCATTCTCGGGGATGATGGGCCGTCGTGTCGCCAGCGACAAGTGTACGGTGGTCGATAACGGCACCATGCCGGGCCGCCGCGGTTCGCTCAATGTAGATGACGAAGGCAATCCGACGTCGAACACGGTGCTGATCGAGAAGGGCATCCTCAAGAGCTATCTGGCGGACAAGCTGTCGTCGCGCCTGATGGGCATTCCTAATACCGGCAGTGGCCGTCGCGAGAGTTATCAGCATATCCCTATGCCGCGCATGACCAACACCTACATGCTGGCGGGGGAGGACGCGCCGGAGGACATCATCCGCTCGGTGAAATACGGTGTCTACGCCGTGAACTTCGGCGGCGGACAAGTCGACATTACCAATGGGAAGTTCGTCTTCTCGGCGTCGGAGGCATACCTGATCGAAGACGGCAAGGTGACTTCGCCGCTGAAGAACGCAACCCTGATCGGCAACGGTCCTGACGTGCTGACAAAAGTGTCTATGGTCGGCAACGACCTGCAACTCGATGAGGGCGTCGGCACCTGCGGGAAAGACGGACAGTCGGTACCGGTCGGCGTTGGCATTCCGACCCTGAAGGTAGATCGGCTGACGGTCGGCGGCACCGGCGGGTAGGCGAAAGCCGCGGATTACGCAGATCTCGTGTACTTCTCATGAGTTGTGTTTTTTCTGACCCGTGCGATCTGTGTTCATCCGCGATGAGTTGTACTGTCATCCTGAGCGAAGTGAGTTCGCGACAGCGGGCGAACGCAGTCGAAGGACCCCTATGGCCTCCCGAAACTTAGCCGCGGGAATAGGGGTCCTTCGACTCCGCCGGCGAAGCGCCGGCTCCGCTCAGGATGACAACGTTCCAGCTCCAAGATGACAGCAAAAGTTGCGTGTTGCCACATTGTGGTACACGCCACTACTACAATGTGTGACATTAGAAACTAAGGCTTAATACAAATCTTATGAACACTTCTACCCAGGAAATTGCCGCCGGCATCACCACAGATCTGAAGGAAATCGCGGTCGACGTGGTTCGTCGCGCTATGCAGGGCGGAGCCACTGCCGCCGAGGCCGTTGCCATGGATGGCAGCGAGTTTTCTACCGTCGTCCGTCTGGGCGAGGTCGAGACACTGAAAGAGTCCGGCTCGAAAGCGGTTGGTGTTCGCGTGTTCTTCGGGCAGCGAGCCGCCAGCACCTACTCCAGCGACCTGACGCCGGAAGGCCTGCGGCAAATGGTGGATTCCGCTCTGGCGCTAGGGAAGATCACCAGCGAAGATCCGTTTGCAGGAATCCCTGAACCTTCGGAACTGGGCAAACTAGAAGGCGACCTCGGGCTTTACTACGACGACGTGTATTCGCTTTCCACGGTTGACCGCATCGACTACGCTCGCCGCGCGGAGAAGGCCGCCATGGAAGTCGATCCCCGTATCATCAACTCCGAGGGCGGAACCTTCGACGCGGCGGTTGGCTACAAGGCGATGGCCAACTCGCATGGATTCGTGGGCGACAATCGCAGGTCGTACTGCTCCGTTTCGGCGGTACCGATCGCGCAGATCGAAGGATCGTCCATGCAGCGCGACTACTGGTACTCGGTGGCGATGACGCTGAAGAAGCTGGAATCGCCTGAGCACGTCGGCAAGGTTGCCGCCGAGCGGACGCTGCGCCGGTTAGGAGCACGCAAGACCAAGACTGCCAAAGTGCCCATCGTCTTCGAGAAGACGGTGGCAGGCTCGCTGGTGGGGCATATCTTCGAGGCCGTCAATGGCGACTCGATCTATCGCGGCGCGTCGTTTCTGACTGGCAAACTCGGCGAAAAGATTGCGGGCGACAACATCAACGTGATCGACGATGGAACCATGTATGGCGGGTTTGGTACCAGCCCGTTCGACGGCGAAGGCGTTCCCAGCCGTAAGACCGTGGTGGTCGAGAACGGCGTGCTGAAGTCGTACATGTTGAACACTTACACGGCCAAGAAGCTGGGGCTGAAGACGACCGGCAACGCCTCGCGCGGTCTGGCCGGCACGCCCGGGATTGGGCCGGGAAATTTCTTCCTCCAGCCCGGAGCCAAGAATCTGCAGGAGATCATTGGCGACATCAAGGAAGGCCTGTTTGTCACCGAGTTCCTCGGCTTCGGCGTGAACCTGGTTACCGGCGACTTCTCGCGCGGAGCCAGCGGCCTGTGGATCGAGAATGGCGAACTCACCTTCCCGGTGGAAGAGATCACCGTCGCCGGCAATCTGAAGGATATGTTCTTCAATATCGCGGAGATCGGCAACGACCTGGAGTTTCGCGGCGCTGTCGCATCACCGACGCTTCGCATCGACGGGATGACGGTCGCGGGCGAGTAGGGGAAGCCTGCTGTCCTCTTGTCGTCACGAGCGGAGCGAGGGATCTGCTTTTCTAGGACTGTGCTAACCCCTCGCTGTGCTCGTCACGACAATGCACAACGCTGGCGATCCTCACGCAATTCAGTTGATCCCGCGGAACTTTCTTTCTTGGTGAACGTCTACAACGACGTGGCGTTAAGAATTGGCTTGCCGGCAGGTCTTCTAAGCATGTGGCGAATGACCCCGGCCGTGGTGTGTCTGTTCCTGGTGGGCGCCATCTCCGCAGGCGCGCAAGTATCGGAAGCGCGTCCCTCCGCCTCAAGCCCAGCCCAGCATACTGGCCAACCTGACGCCGCTCCTGATGTGCACGAGATCATGCAGCGGGCTGTCGAGAAGGACATCATCAACTGGCAGGCGGCCAAGGACTACACCTTCCTCGAACGTACCCGGGAAGACAAACTCGACGACCACGGCGACGTGAAGTCGAGCAAGGTCGAGACCAGTGAAATCCTTGTACTCTATGGCGAGCCTTTCGAGCGATTGGTCTCGCGGGATGGCAAGCCTCTGCCGCCCAAGGAACAGAAGAAGCAGGACGAGGAGTTTGAGAAAGAAACGCAGAAGCGCGCTAACGAAACTCCGGAAGAGCGCGACAAGCGGATCAAGGAATACGAAAAGCGTCGTCAGGACGATCGGGCATTTGTCCATGAGGTGCTCGATGCCTATAACTTCACCTTGACGGGTCAGGAAGTATTGAACGGGCGCAAGACCTGGGTCATCGATGGCGAACCGCGACCTGGCTTCCAGGCCAAACACAAAGACGCGAAGATGCTGCCCAAGATCAAGCCGCGCCTGTGGATCGACCAGCAGGACTATACCTGGGTCAAGTTGCACGGCGAAGTGCTCGACACCATGTCATTCGGCCTGGTGATCGCGCGCATCCACAAAGGCACACAATTTGATCTGGAGCAGACGCGAGTCAATGATGAGGTCTGGCTGCCGTACCGGGTGGATGCCCATGTGGATGCACGCATCGCTCTGCTAAAGAACTTCAACGAAGGCGTGCACGTGAGCTATAGCGACTATCGGAAGTTCCGCACCGACACCAAGATCCTCCCAGTCGAAGGCGCAGCCAACGAATAGAGTCTGAATCGCGCAGGCGTCGCATATGAATGTGCGCGTGAGTCGAGCACCCATAGCCCTGGTTGCAAAGCACTTCCCTCGCAAGACAATTTGACGTATAAAGCTTCAGACGAGCGGGCGCTCGTCCCACTTAGACGGTCAGCAGCTCAGTGGGGCTGCGCGTTGTCGATTTTCCTGGCCTAGTGACTCTAATACAGAAAAAGGGAGCGTCATGAACGAGCTTGTGCAACTTGTACAGCAAAAGACCGGTCTGTCTGCTGAAGTATCGCAACAGGTCGTCGACACGGTAGTGGGGTTCATTAAGACGAAGATCCCCGCCCCGCTGGCGTCGGGGCTCGATAGCCTATTGGGAGGGTCACCACAAGCGAACGCAGCGGCGGCAGGTACCGCATCGAACTCCAGTTCCGGACTGATGGGGGAGGCGGAACAGTTGCTGGGAGGCATGCTAGGAAAAAAGGAAAGCTGATCTCAGACTTTTGACGGCGACACTTTACAAACTTCCGGCTTCGGCCGGCCGGCGAAAAAGGAGAGTTGTGATGCAAAAGTTACGAGTATTGCGGGTTCTTGCGGTGGCCCTGGCGCTGCTGCTGTGCAGTGGACTGTGTGTGGCGCAGAGCAGTTCGGCCGCTAAAGCCGGCACGCAAAGTTCGGCAAAGGCAGCCTCGACAGCCGAGCTTATGGACATTAACTCGGCCACCAAGGATCAACTGGCCACTCTGCCTGGCATAGGAGACGTCTACTCGCAGAAAATCATCGATGGGCGCCCTTACAAGGCGAAGTCGGACCTGGTGCAAAAGAAGATCCTTCCCCAGGCGACCTATAACAAGATTAAGGGCATGATCATCGCCAAGCAGAAATAGCGATCGACGATCGCGTTCCGATGCAAGACGAGCCGCGGATTACGGTGATATTGCAGATCGATTGCGCAGGAAATTTCAGAAAACTGGGCCGTTGCGCCCGGTGAAATCCAATCTCTTGTCGATCTTATCCGCGAGACCAGCGTGATCCGCGGCTAAACCTTGCCTTACTTGCTTTCCAACTCCGCCAGCGGATTATCGAAGTCGAAGCCAAAGAGGCGCGGGTTTTCCCCGATTACGGCCGCCGAAACAATATAGAAGACGTAGTCGTAAGTCTCTTGCGGAATCTGAGCGCGATGCTGGTTGAGCAGTTGCCAGAAATTTCGCTCCCGCGGATTGGCTGGCATGCTTTGTACCAGCGGCAACACGTAGACCTCGCCCCAGTTGTAGCAGGCCATCACTAGCAATCCCGACGCTTGCGCATCGGTGCTGTAGAGCATTTTCAGATAGCTCGCGGCAGCGATGGTCTCCTTGTCCCAATGGTGGCGGTCGTCGCCCGGGTCAGGCCGGCGCAGGTCAGCCAGCGGCCCTACCTTTAAGCCGTACTTCACCGCAGTCTCGGGAATGAACTGCCACATTCCTTTGGCGATGCCTTTGCGCGTCATGGGGCCGCTGATGAAGGGGTCGAAGTCACTCTCCTGCATCGCGAGGTAGAAAAACTGCGGAGGCAGTCCCTGGGCAAGCAAGTCCTTGCTGATCGTGGCGGTGTAGCCATTCTGTTGCGCGGTACGAATGGCCTTGGCGTAGCGTCCCGAGTGCTGCCAGTAACCGATGTACTTTTTGACCTCATCCTTAAAATCGGGCGGCATGTCGAGCTCGCACTCGCCGAAGATGCGTGCTACCCGCATGATCAGCTTGTCCTGCTCGCTCAGCTTGGAGTTGTACACGTTCAGAGAAGTCAAGAACTTGTCGTAGTTCGCCTGCATCTGCTTGCGTTGCGCCTCGTACTTGGCAATGACCTCAGCGCCCTGCTGGCTGTTGGAGTCGGCCAGCACGCGCTCCAGGTTGGCGATATCGACGTCGAGCGACTTCATCGAATAAAACACCTGTTCCGCGAGTGCCCTCTGTTTGCGGAGCTGCAGGTGTTCATACAGCGCAAACCCGCCTATGGCCACCGCGATCACCGTCAGAGCCGCGATGTAGATCCCGTACTTGCGCTTCTGTTTAGTTTGGACCTGGGCGAAGGCCTGGCGGATGAACATGGTGTGCTCGCCAACCGGTTCATTGGTCGACCCCTTGCCGAAATAGCGCTCAACGTAGCGGCCGATGGTAGTCTCGCTCATGGCGGCGGCCTTGGCCGGCTCCGCCGGGCGCACGACTTCAAACGCCACGTACGGTCCTTCTATCCCCAGCCGAATGGTCAGCTGCTGCACCACCGAGAGCCGCTTGAAGCGCTGATCGCCAACGTAAATGCCGTTGCTGCTGTTGAGATCGACGACCCACCACGCCCCATTTTCGTAGGTGACTTCGGCATGGTTACGGCTGACGAACGTGTTGGGAATGCAAACGGCGCACTCTTCGACTCGCCCAATGCGGAAGGTGTCGCTGAACTCGAAGGTGTGACGGTCCTCCGGAGTCGTGCCAATGGTCACCTTCAGCTTAGGCGTCGCGGATGTACCGAGTTTTGACGCAGTATTCAAACCGAGTCTGACCTGTCACCGTGAAATGGCAAGCGATCTGTCTCATCCCTGAGACAGCCCATCCAGAGTGGAACGGGATGACAAGAGTATAAAGGCCGAGCTGCGGCTTCGACATGACGTTTGAGTGTGAGGGTTGCAAACCGGTGTCACTTGAGGTTCGTTATCAGCTGGCAAGCTTTATGCGATCGTGACACGCGCGAAACTCGTAGGCATAATCATTACAGCGATGATCGTTAAGCACATAGTATTGAAAAATTGGCGTAATTTTCGGCACGTTGATGTTCCGTTGCGAGAACGCGTCTTCTTAGCCGGGCCCAATGCCTCTGGCAAATCAAACTTCTTGGACGTGTTCCGATTTCTTCGTGATGTCGCCAGGCCAGGGGGTGGGTTGCAAAAGGCTGTCAATGATCGTGGAGGCATCCCGAAAATTCGGTGTCTCGCGGCCCGACAGTACCCGGATGTTGAGATTGAGGTGGAACTAGCGGAACACCCGGAAAGCAATAGGCCAGAATGGAAGTATGCAATCGGGATAAAGCAAGCCGCTCGTGGATACCGACAACCATACCTCGCATTCGAGAGGGTATGGCATCAGGGCCGCCAGTTGATCGATAGACCAGACGGCAGCGACAGAGATGATCCGTTGCGGTTAACCCAAACTCATTTGGAACAGATAAGTGCGAATCAGAGCTTCAGGGAGGTGGCGAAATTCTTCGATGCTGTTTTGTATCTTCATCTTGTGCCACAACTCTTGAAACACCCCGAAGCTTTTTCAGGACCTAGCCTAACTGGTGATCCTTTTGGTCGAAGCTTCCTCGATCGAGTGGTGAGGACCCCCGAAAAAACTCGGCGATCTCGCCTGAGGAAGATAGAAGCCGCCTTGCTCCTGGCAGTTCCGCAGATCAAAGGGTTGGTTGATGTTCTGGATGAGTCGGGGACGCCTCACCTCGAAGCTGTTTACAAGCACTGGAGGCCAAAAGGTGCAAAGCAGCGTGAAGACCAATTCTCCGATGGAACTCTTCGCCTGATAGGACTTTTGTGGTCGTTGCTCGAGAGTGACTCTCTCCTTTTACTGGAGGAGCCTGAGTTGTCGCTGAATTCTGGCATTGTGAGAAGAATTCCCGCTTTGATTCATCGCATGCAGCGACAGCGGCGTCGACAAATAATGCTAAGTACTCATAGCGCTGACTTGCTTTCGGATTTGGGGATTGGAGGGGAAGAGGTTCTTCTGCTTACTCCGAGCGTCGAGGGTACCACGATCGAGTTGGCTTCTTCGATAAGAGAAGTAAGGATGATGCTGGAACACGGGGCCAGCGTTGCCGACGCCGCGCTGCCTAGAACCGTGCCCCCCGAAACGCAGCAGCTTGACCTTTTCGGATGAGTCCCACACCGATCAACCTAGCCGTAGAGGATTCCCTCAGCGAGGCGGTATTGCGCCGGGTGCTTTCGTCCGCTACCAAGCAATATGCGATCGGAACCGCCTACTCTCGTGGAGGCTACGGGTATTTGAGAAAAATGATCCGCCCTTTTAACAATGCCGCGAGAGTAACCCCATTTCTTGTTGTGACCGACCTAGATGATGGCGAATGCGCACCGGTCTTTATAACAGAGTGGCTTCCGGAGACACAGAATGGAAATCTGATTTTTCGCGTGGCCGTGAGGGAAATCGAGGCTTGGGTACTGGGCGATCAAAGTGCCGTTGCTTCGTTCTTGGGGATACGAAGGGACCTGATCCCGGATAACCCCGAAACTTTGGAAAACCCCAAGGAATTTTTGGTCCAGCTCGCGATGCGATCGCGGAAACGAGAACTTAAGAAGGACATCGTTCCGCGCCTTGGTAGCACTAGCAAAGTGGGACCCAATTACAATGGACGATTAGTCGAATTTGTAAACTCCACTTGGGATCCCCGAGCGGCTGCCGAGAGCTGTGACAGCTTATCCAGACTTGTCGATATTGCCGACACGTTTAGTCCAACGTGGGCTGATAATCAGTGAGTTGTTCCAGTCTGTCCTGCCCAAAGCTATCCGTCTGCACCTAGCCGGAAAAAGACCGTAGCCTGCTGCCGAGCCTGGATCTCGATGAAGACATTGATGAGCGACACCGCCGCGGGTGTGACGCCCGGAATGCGGCTGGCGTGGCCAAGGGTGCGGGGACGCACACGGGTCAGCTTCTCGTTCATCTCGCGCGACAGGCCGCTGACCTTGCCGTAGTCGAACCAATCGGGAATAGCCCGCTGCTCGGAGCGCTTGAGGCGCTCGATGGCCTTGGTCTGCTGATCGAGATAGCCGGAATACTTGATCTCGGTCTCGACCGCCTTGAGCTCGTTGCGAATTTCCGCCGAGAGGCGGAAATCAGTTGTCGGTTGCCAGTTGTCGGTTGTCCGTTGTTCCAGCGAGTCCTTACTGACAACTGACAACCGGCCACTGACAACTTCTTCCCGCTCGAAGAACCCCGGCATCAGCTTCGCGAGGACGGGAGCGAGCTGCTCGATCTGTACTTCCGGACGCTTCAGTAGTTGGGCCAGCGTCGATCCTGTGAAGTTTGCAAGGTCAAACGGTTCTTCCTGTTCGGCGCCGCTTTCACTGACAACCGACAACTGATAACTGACAACCGCTTCATTCACCCGCGTGCGCTCTAGCAGATCGCGCATCGCGTTCATGCGCTCCTGCTTGGCGAGGTAATCCGCCCACGCTTCGTCTTTGATCAGTCCGACACGCCGGCCATGCGGCGTGAGGCGGCGGTCTGCGTTGTCGACGCGCAGATGCAGCCGGAACTCGGCGCGCGAGGTGAACATGCGGTAGGGCTCGTTCGTTCCCTTGCTGATGAGATCGTCGATCAGGATCGCGGTGTACGCCTCGGTACGGTCGAGGATGAGCGGCGGCTCGCCCTTCACCTGCAACGCCGCGTTGATGCCCGCCATGATGCCCTGGCATGCGGCTTCTTCATAGCCGCTGGTGCCGTTGATCTGTCCGGCGAGATAGAGGCGCGCGATCTTTTTCGTCTCCAGCGTGCGTTCGAGCTCCGTCGGGTCGATGGAGTCATACTCGATGGCGTAACCGGGACGCAGCATCTCGGCGTTCTCGAGGCCTGGGACCGACTTGATGATGGCAAGCTGCACGTCAATCGGCAAAGAGGTGCTCATGCCGTTGACGTAGATCTCATGCGTGTTCAGACCCTCGGGCTCAAGGAAGAGCTGATGTGTCTCTTTGTCAGGGAACTTGACGATTTTGTCTTCGATCGACGGGCAATAGCGCGGGCCAATCGATTGAATCTGCCCACTGTACATGGGCGAACGGTGCACGTTTTCGCGGATAATGCGATGCGTTTCAGCCGTAGTGAATGCGATATAGCAGGGGACCTGCTTGTCGTGATGGGCCACGCGCCGGGTGCGGAAGCTGAACGGGGTGGGATCTTCGTCGCCCGGCTGTACCGTGAACTTCGACCAGTCGATGGATCGGCCATCGAGACGCGGCGGCGTGCCGGTCTTCAGGCGGCATCCGCGAAGACCGAGCGCCTTAAGGGCTTCGCCGAGCAGCACTGCATTGGGCTCGCCGCTTCGCCCGGCAGGATATTGCTGTTCGCCGCAGTGAATCAGGCCGTTGAGAAATGTGCCGGTGGTGATGATGACCGCCTGCGCGCCCACGGTGCGGCCGTCGCGCAACTTCACGCCGGTGATCCGGCGAGTTGTCAGTTGTCGGTTGTCAGTTGTCAGTCCGGAAACTGCAGCTTCCTTGACTGCGCTCGCGTCTCTCGCTGAGCTCGGGATGACGGACGCCCTGGCTTGTTGCTGATTGCTAATTGCCAGTTGCTCCACAATCAGCTCGGCCACTTCCGCCTGCTTGATATGCAGGTTGGGCTCGGAGTCCAGCACCTCGCGCATCTTGCGGCGGTATTGCTGCTTGTCACACTGGGCGCGGGGAGACCACACGGCCGGTCCCCGCGAGGTGTTCAGCAGACGGAACTGAATGCCTACCGCGTCGGTAATTTCCCCCATGATGCCGCCGAGAGCGTCGACTTCCCGAACGAGATGTCCTTTGGCAATTCCACCAATCGCCGGGTTGCACGACATCTGCGCGATCAGATCGACGTTGAGCGTGTAAAGAGCCGTCTTCAGACCCATGCGCGCCGCAGCCATGGCGGCTTCGCAGCCGGCATGACCGGCGCCGACCACGACGACGTCGAAATTTTCTGTGAATTGGACTGGCAAACGAAAATCCTTACGGCACCCCGAACGAATGCCTCTATTTTAGCGGAATTTCAGCGGCGCACAGCCGTCAACGTACTAGAATGTGTTTATGGCAAGCACACAAAGCACCACGTTCAGCATTCGCCTTAACCCAGAAACCAAAAGGCGACTAACCAAGCTGGCCAAACTGACCGGCCGGAGTTCCAACTTCCTTATCTCCGATGCTGTGGATAGCTATGTTGCCGACCAGGAACGCCTGCTCGCCGAAATTCGGGAATCCGATCAGCAGGTCAAGCGTGGGCACTACATCACTAACGACGACATGAAGCGGTGGCTGCTCTCCTGGGGTACGGATCACGAACTCCCGCCTCCTAAGTGCGCCTGTGGCAAGCATCATGACAATGAGGCTGCTTGACCCCGGAACCGCCGAAGCATGCGGTTGAGATCGTTTGGTCACGACTAGCCCTGGCCAGGCTACAAGAGATTCGCGCTCACATAGCCTTGGACAAGCCTAAGGCGGCTGAACGCCTGGCACTACGGGTCGTAGCGGTCGTGGAAGCGCTCAAGACTCATCCACGGCTGGGCAGGATGGGTACAGAGCCGGGAACTCGCGAGTTGATCATTGGGGGAACTCCCTACATCGTGACCTATCGTGTGCGAGGAAGACGGATAAAAATCCTCACCGTATGGCACGCTGCCCAACGCTGGCGGCCATAAACCAATCGAGACGAATCACCCCAGTGCCGCTTGCTGGGCTTGGTCGAGCTTCCCGGAGAGCAGCTTCCATACGTCGACGCCCAGCTTTACGACGGAAATTACGGCGGCGACCAGAAGTCCCAGACGGATGGCGTAGTTGAGATTGGTCACCACCGGCTGCATATGCGCTGCGTTCATGCCGTTGGACGCCACGAACACATCGCTTGCCTTGATAAGGAAGAACAACACAATTAAGCTCACAGCGCGTATGCCCAGGCGCAGCACAGTGTGCAGCTTGGTTGCGTACGGCCGGACCAGTTCCAGCGTATGGCGTGCGACCTCGGCCAGGCCCAACACCACGAATAAGGGATACAGCTTGAGCCAGACAGGACCAAAGGTCCAGAAAGCCACTCCCGGACCCATAATCAGCCACGGATTGCGCAGGCCAACCAACCACCAGACCGTGGCAAGCGCACCAATCACAAGCGCGGCAATGGCTTCCACTCGACCCTTCTTGCGCTCGACCTTCACGATGGGCGGCAGCTTGCGCGGATCCCACTGGTCGCTCACTTGGAACTTCGCGCCAAAGAAATGCAGCGCTGCGAAGGTCAGCGTGACCCAGCCGAATACCGTCAGAGCAACGCCGGGATAGTGAAAGATCGGAGCCATGCTGTCGAATAGCGGCCGACCCGCCGCCGCCATGGTGATGGCGGCAATGATCTCCACCAGGAACGCCAGACCGAGCGCCGCCTTCAAAACCTTCCAATAGATAGGCAGCACGGTCGGGGCGATGAGGGCCTGCTGATTGCGATAGCGGCTGGCCAGAATTTCCGGCTTCCCCAGCTTCTTCAGCAACTCAACCTGCTCGTCTTCCGTCAGCGGGCGGCCAAGCCCCGCCTCGCGCTCCTCAACCTGCGACAAGATACTATCCGACAGCTCTTTGACGATGTCGTCGCGCTGCGACTTCGGCAGAGCCGATCCTACAGCCTGTAAATAACGGTCAATCAGTTCCATAACGTGCTCCTAGAGAATTCCGTCGAGGGACGCGTTGATGCTCTTCCACTCCCCCGTAAGCTGTTCCAAGATCAGCTTGCCGTCGGGCGACAGGCGATAGAAACGCTTGTTGCGCTTGTCTTCTTCCCGCCACTGGCTGACCAGCAGCCCCTGGCTCTCCAGCCGCCGCAGCAAGGGGTAGAGCGTACCTTCATCGATCTCCATGCCCTGTTCGGCCAAGGCCTTACGCAAGGTGTAGCCATAGCGCTCCACGCGTAGCTCGGCTAGCACACCCAGGATCAGGCAGCCGCGACGCAATTCCAGCCGCAGATTCTCAAGCACTTCGGAGTTCATCGGGCTATCTACCGTGCGTGACATAGTGTATGACATATACTGTATAGCGTACAGTATAGTTTGTCAAGAGAAATCTCTAGACGCTTTCCACGTTTGTAGTTTTGCCTCGGCCTCACCGCTTCCCGTATAGTGGTGTCACTTTTCGGTTCTCAAACTACTCTGTGGGGTGGAAATCATGACAATCCAGGCTTTTCTTGCGGCGCTCGAAGAGCGTATCGCGCGCTATGATCTGCTGTGTCATCCGTACTACAAGGCTTGGACCGCCGGTGAGCTGACGCGGGAGGATCTCCGCGAGTACGCCAGCGATTATTACCATCATGTGGCGGCGTTTCCGACCTACCTGAGCACGCTGCACTCGCGCCTGGAGGATGGCGAGCTGCGCCGTTCGGTTTTGCGCAATCTCTGTGATGAGGAGATCGAAGGGCGTCCGCATAGCGAGATGTGGCTGGATTTCGCCGAGGGCATGGGCGCCGACCGCGAACAGGTTCGCAAGAGAGAGGTCTTGCCCGAGGTTCGCGAAACGGTTGCCGCCTTCCGCCGGGTCGCCGGCGAGGGTTCGACTGCCGAGGCGCTGGCAGCCTTCTACGCCTATGAGTCGCAGGTTCCGAGGGTGGCGAAGGAGAAGGCAAAGGGCCTCGCCGAGCGCTATGGGGCCGACGCGAAGACGTGCAGCTACTTCAAGCTGCACCAGACCGCCGATGTGGAACACTCAAAGGTATGGCGTGTGCTGCTGGCTGCGGAAGTAGAAGCCAACCCTGATCGCGCCGAGCCGGCACTAAATGCAGCCGAGGGCGCGGCGCAGTCGCTCTGGCATGTGCTGGACGGGATGGAAGCGCGGAGAGCCGCTCTCGTATAAGCAAGAAAAAAAACAGCCGCGGATGACGCGGATAGAGCTTTGTTGTTTTGATAAGAAGAGGCAGCCGCTTCCCCTTCGACCGCTCTCTCTGTTGTCGTCATTCCGACCGAGGGCTTCAGCCCGCGTCGAGGAACCCGCTTTGGATCTTCGAGCGCGAGCGTGTCCCCAGCACGATCCGGCTTACTTCTACGGAATCATCCGCGTGTGCTTTTTCTTACTTATGCGTGCGCTCCGCGAAATCCGCGGCTAGCTTTTTCTTTGCTTCCCGAATTAATCTCGACTCATGGCCAAACCCATCCCTGTGGGCACGCGAGGCGAATCGGAGACGCGTGTCGAATTCAAGAACACCCTGACCGCATGGCGTCCTGAGCTGCCGCCCGTCTATTCCACCCCTAACATGATCGGCCAAATGGAAGCCGCGGCCTTCAATGCCATGCTTCCTTTCTGCGAGGGCGATGAAGTCAGCGTCGGGACAGCCATCAACGTGGTGCACCGCGCCCCGGCGGTCGAAGGCATGACGATCAAGAGCGAAGCGGTGCTCGAATCCCACAATGGCCGCTTCTATTCGTTCCGCGTCAGCTCGCACAATGGACACGAGGTGATCGGTCACGGCACGGTAAGCCGTGCCATCGTCAGCAAGAGCAAGTTCGAAGAGAAGCAGCGCGGGAACAGAGTGGTTAGTGGATAGTGGCTAGTGGATAGAAGGCTGGCACCACGAACGGGCGGAAAAGCATTACTGAGCCTAGCGGGCGTTTTTCTCCCTCAATTTTCCGTGACCTCCGTGCCTCTGTGGTGAACACGCCTCCGGCTACAATCATGGTTCATGCCCTTCCGCTTCCAGATTGACGCCACCGACGGCAAAGCCCGTGCTGGCCGGTTCTTTACGCCTCATGGCGAGGTGCAGACGCCCGTCTTCATGCCGGTGGGCACGGTGGGCACCGTCAAGGGCGTTTCGCAGGATGTGCTGGAAGAGCTGGGCGTCGAGATTCTGCTGAACAACACTTACCACCTGTATCTGCGACCAGGCGTGGAGATGGTGCGCCAGTTTGGCGGCGTGCAGAAGTTCATGGCCTGGAACCGGCCCATCCTGACCGACTCCGGCGGATTTCAGGTGTTCAGCCTGAGTGACCTCCGCAAGGTCACGGAAGAAGGCGTTGCCTTCCGCTCCCATCTGGATGGCTCCTCGCACTTCTTCTCGCCAGAGAGCGCGATCGCGGCCGAGATCGGCCTGGGCGCCGACATCATCATGGCTTTCGACGAATGCACGGAGCATCCCGCGGAGTACAAACGCACCCAGGAATCGATGGAGATGACCTTGCGCTGGGCTAAGCGCAGCAAGGACTATTTCGAGGCGCACAAACATGAGGTGCCGTGGTTTGAAATCCCACACAAGCAAGAGAAGCTTGTGTGGAGCACCCATGCGTCTGCCGAGCCGGGACAAACCCAGGCGCTGTTTGGGATCGTGCAGGGGGGAATGTTCCCCGATCTGCGTCGCGAGTCGGCGCAGCGAACGGTGGAGCTGGACTTTCCCGGCTACGCGATCGGCGGCTTAAGTGTTGGCGAACCCCGTCCCATGACCTACGAGATGGTCAGTCAGGCAATGCCGTTTCTGCCTCCGGACAAGCCCCGCTATCTGATGGGCGTGGGCACCCCCGAGGAGATCGTGCATTACGTCGCGCAAGGGGTGGATATGATGGATTGCGTGCTGCCGACGCGGGCGGCGCGGCACGGGCTGCTGTTCACCTCAGAAGGACGAATCACCATCAAGAATGCCCGGTTTGCGAAGGACGAGGCTCCGCTGGATCCCGTCTGCCGTTGCCAGGTATGCCGACGCTATTCGCGGGCGTACCTGCGGCACCTCTACGCTTCCAATGAGTTGCTGGCACAGGTGTTAAACACCGTCCATAACCTGGCATATTACCTTGACACCATGCGCAGGGTACGGCAAGCTATACTACTTGGGGAGTTTGCAACTTTTCTTTCCGGTGTACGGCCACCGCACCTGAGCGTCCTCTAGCAGCCATTCGCTGTTCGTCGGAATTCCCGGCAAAAGGCGTGATAATAGGAACAAGGCTGCGGCCGTGGTGTGACGTAAGTACGCAGGCAGGTAAGCTCCTGAAGCCGAGGTCAGGATGGGCGGGAGACTCCGGTGTTCCTACCAATCGGGCCGCAGGGATCTGAAGACCTCACCCTTCGGCCTCGGCGAAGAACAGGGACCCCGATTTTCGTTGAACGTAGAAAGTCAAGGCAATCATGCTGAGCTATCCAGGTTTGTATTTGCAGGGCATAGGTGGTGGTGCGGCTCCCATCGTGATGATGGTGGCCATCTTTGCTATTTTTTATTTCCTTCTCATCATGCCGCAGCAGCGCCGTCAAAAGAAATGGCAGGAGATGCTGAAGCAGATCAAGTCGGGTGACCGGGTCGTCACCAGCGGCGGTTTGACGGGTGTCATTTTGTCCGTCAAAGATGACGCGGTGATTCTGCGGGTCCCGCCGGATAACATCAAGGTCGAAGTGACTCGTTCCTCAATCGTTACGCTCACGACGGCGGAGGGCACTCCCCAGGCGAAGTAGGGTTGCAGTCTCACATGAAGAAGAATCTTCTAATAAAAACTATTCTGATTGTTGCGGTGCTGATCTTTTTCCTGTTCGGCATCTTCGGTATTCCCACCAACGGCCTGCTGGCCGGCCTGCAGCAGCGCATTCATCTCGGACTCGATCTGAAGGGCGGCACGCACCTGATTCTGCAGGTGCAGGTCAACGATGCGATCAACGCCGACACCGATCGCGCAGTCGAGCGGCTCAAGGAAGCGCTGAAGAACGCCAACATCAAGTATGACGATGTCAGCGAGCCGAACCCGCAGCAGAGTCCCGGTGTCATTGTGATCAAGGGCGTGGCGCCGGAATCTTCCCACGATCTGCGCGGCATCGTCAGCGACCGGCTGCCGGAATTCGACCTGACGTCGGAGGCGGGGAATACCTGGACGCTGGCCATGAAGAAGGCCGTGGCCGACGATACCAAGAACAAAGCGGTTGCCCAGGCAATCGAGACCATCCGTAATCGCATCGACCAGCTCGGTGTAAGCGAGCCGGTGATCCAGGAGCACGGCCTCGGCGACTACCAGATTCTGGTGCAGTTGCCGGGCGTGGACGATCCCGCTCGCGTGAAAGACATCATGCAGTCTACGGCCATGCTTGAGATCCGGCAGGCGGTCGGCGGCCCCTATCCCAGTGAAGAAGCGGCGATGCAGGCCAACAATGGCGTGCTCCCGGCTGACACTGTACTGATGAAGGGCCGTAACCTGGGAGTCCGTGGTCAGGACAATGAAGGCGGCGATCAATACTGGCTTATCAGCCGCTCCTCGGCAGTAAGCGGCGGCGATTTACGGGGCGCGGATGCAGGCCGTGACGAGAACGGTCGCGCCGACGTGAACTTCCAGCTGACCGGCGAAGGCGGCAGGCGCTTCGCCGCTTTCACGTCGCAGCACGTGGGTGACAAGCTCGCGGTTGTGCTCGACAACAAGGTCATGGAAGTGGCAACCATCCAGGAGACCATTCACGACCAGGGCCGGATTACTGGCTCGTTCACCGATCAGGAGACTCGCGACCTCGCGTTGACCCTGCGTTCGGGAGCTTTACCTGCCGGCATCAAATACCTGGAAGAACGTACAGTCGGTCCGTCGCTCGGCGCGGACTCGATTCGGCAGGGAGTACGGGCCGCTGTTATTGGCATGGTCGCGGTCATGATCTTCATGCTGTTCTACTACCACGCCGCTGGAATCAACGCCGACCTGGGCCTCTTCTTGAACCTGGTGATCCTGCTTGGCTTCCTCGGCTTCAGCGGCGCTACGCTGACCCTGCCCGGAATTGCAGGAGTGATTCTGACGATTGGTATGGGCGTCGACTCTAACGTGCTGATCTTCGAGCGCATTCGAGAGGAATTGCGGCACGGCAAAACGCCGGCGTCGGCGGTCGACCAGGGCTTCGCTCATGCGTGGATCACGATTGTCGACACGCACGTTACGACTATCGTGTCGGCGATCATATTGTTCCTGTTTGGAACCGGCCCGGTGCGCGGCTTCGCCGTGACCCTCAGCTTCGGTCTGGCGGCGAACCTGTTCACCTCGGTTTTCGTCTCACGCGTAATTTTCGATGCCATCCTCAACCGCCACCAGCGTGGCGAAGCGTTGAGCATTTAAGGGGCTTGCGTTACGGCGGGAAACATTCACCACGGAGACACGGAGGACGCGGAGAGGAAGATAGAATTTCAATGGTGCATGCGTAATAGCGGATACGTTTCATGATCATCCAGAGTGAGAAGACGAGCACACCGACGCTCGTTGACGCAGATATTACCGGCGAAATTATCGCGGCGGCCATCTGCGTTCACCGCGAGCTGGGACCGGGTCTTCTGGAGTCGGCTTATCAAGCTAGCATGTGTCATGAACTTAAACTGCGGCAGATCGCTTTTTGCTCTCAAGTGGAACTGCCGCTGCAATATAAGGGCTGTCATCTGGACTGCGGATATCGGATTGACCTGGTCGTGGACAATCGAGTGATCGTCGAACTTAAGGCGGTTGAGCATATATCCTCGATTCATGAAGCGCAGCTGATGAGCTACTTACGGCTGAGTGGGATGCGGGTCGGGTTATTGATCAATTTCAATGTCCCAGTTCTGCGGCAAGGTATCGTCAGGAGAATCCTGTAACACTCCGTGCTCTCTTGTGCCTCCGTGGTGAGTAGGTTTTCGGAGCTGAGCATGGAAGAAATCTGTAGGGGCTAACAGTGGAGTTATTTCGTAATACGAACATCGATTTTCTTGGCAAGAAGTGGTACTTCCTTGCCTTCTCACTTGTCTTCAGCGTTGCCGGATTAATCTCGATGGGCACGCGCTGGGCGAAGACCGGCTCGCCCCTGCCCTTGGGCATCGACTTCAAGGGTGGCACGCTGGTTTACGTCAAGTTCGCCAACACCCCGAACCTGGATGAAATCAGGCACGATCTGGACCGGGCCGGTTTGAAGGACCCACGGATCCAGACCTACGGACCCGCTTCCAATAACGAAGTGCTGGTCGATCTGGGGGCGAGGCAAACGAACGAAGCGGCCCTCGATGAAGGCAAAAATACGATTATTCGTGCTCTCGAGGCGCGGAATAGCCAGGCTTCCGGAAAACTGGACCTCAATAACGTCGGTACCGCGACCTTGCAGCAGGATCTGCTGCAGAAGGATCCGGTGCACATCGGCAGCGACGCCGACCAGAAGTACCTCGCGCTCGCCCAGAAGATAGAAGACTTCCGCAACCAGCAGCACGGCGGCGTGCTGACCTCGCTGGATGAACTGCGGGGCGTGGTGCCGCCGGAAGTCATCGCTGCCTTGCAGCAGGACTTCTACATTTCTGACTTCACGGTGCGGAATGTCGAAATCGTAGGCCCCCAGGTGGGCAAGCAGCTTAAAAGCCAGGCCCTGTATGCCACGCTGTATTCGCTGGCCGGGATGCTGGTGTACTTGTGGTTCCGTTTCGAGCTTATCTACGGCATAGGGGCAGTCGTGGCGTGCTTCCATGACACGATCATCACGCTGGGCATTTTTTCGCTGCTGGGCAAAGACATCAGTCTGACCGTAATCGCCGCCATCCTGACGCTCATCGGTTATTCGATGAACGACACCATTGTCGTATTCGACCGCATTCGCGAAAATATCAAGTTGCTCCGCCGCGATAATCTCTCGGACATCGTCAACAAGAGCATCAATCAGACCTTGAGCCGGACTATCCTGACTTCCGGCTTGACCTTCCTGACGGTGCTTTCGCTGTATGTGTTTGGCGGCGAGGTGCTGCGCGGGTTTTCGCTGGCCCTGGTCATCGGAATCCTGATTGGAACTTACTCTTCGATCGCGGTGGCAGCTCCCATGCTGGTGGCCTATACGGACTGGCGGGGTCAAAAGACCGGGCGCTCCGCTCTGCCCGCGGTGCCCCCTCCGCGAGAAAAAGTTAAGGTCAAGGCGTAGTTTTATTTCAGAGCTTGCGTCAAAGTACTAGCTGAGGTGTATATTTGGTCGCTGTCCGAAGTTTGCGTCGCAAAAGCATCCAGAAATCTGGCGGGTGCAGCGAATCGGGTTGCCGGTTTCGCATAGTGGGAGCAAAAGACGAACACGTGGTGTCTAAGTAAGAAATGAGTTCCAGGGAGAAGGGCTATGTTTGAAGACAGCCTGATGGAATCCGGGGGCCGGCTGAAGTCCAAGCAGGGGGCGACAACCGCTGTCTCCTTTGTGCTCCAGATCATACTGATTGGGGTACTGGTATTGCTGCCGCTGGTATTCACTGAGGCCCTGCCAAAACAGCAGTTGATGACGTTCTTAGTCGCTCCACCACCGCCACCGCCACCGCCGCCACCACCGGCTGCCGCTCCCATCAAGATCATCAAGAAGATGCAGAGCGACCTTGACAACGGCCAGCTTCGCACTCCGACAAAGATTCCGAAAAAAGTTGCGATGATTAAGGAAGACGAGGCGCCACCTCCATCTACCGGCGTGGCTGGAGTCGTCGGCGGAGTTCCGGGAGGGGTTCCTGGTGGAGCGCTGGGCGGAGTTCTGAGCAGTATTGCGAACACTCCGACCGCAGTGCCAAAAGTTGCGACCCCGCAGCGTGTGCGCGTTTCGCAGGGTGTTTCGCAAGGCCTCTTGATTCACCAGGTAAAGCCGACCTATCCCCCGTTGGCCCGGCAGGCCCGCATTCAGGGAACGGTGATCTTGCAGGCTCTGATCAGCAAGGATGGTACGATTCAGAATCTGCACTTGGTAAGTGGGCACCCGATGCTGGCTCCGGCGGCGATTGATGCCGTGAAGCAGTGGCGTTACAAGCCTTACTTCCTGAATGGTGAGCCGGTGGAAGTGGAGACGACGATTAACGTCAACTTCACTCTGGCTGGCGGATAGATTTGCATTGAGGCACGAAAGCGCAACAAGGCGTCCGGATAAACAACTGGTCCGCCAACAAGAGGCACCCGCAGTACCCAACAAGTTCTGCCGTAACGTAAAGTTCCGAGGAGGAAATTCGACTCATGTTCCTAGCTAACATTGCAACCTACGCCCTCAGCCATGTACCTACGGTTGCTGCCTGGATTTTCCAGGAAGCCAGCGTGGGTTGGGATCCCGTTTCCCTCTGGAGACAGATGGGAATTCTGGCGAAAATCGTCGTCATCATTCTGTTCATCATGTCCGGATGGTCCATCGGCGTGATGATCGATCGCGCCATGGCTTACAGCGCGGCCCGTAAACAGTCTCGCGCCTTCGCTCCCGCCGTCGCCGGTGCGTTGCGCGAAGGTAAGATCGAGGAAGCCATCAAGGTCGCCGAGCGCAACAAGAAGAGTCACCTGGCGAAGGTCGTCACGGCCGGTCTCCAGGAGTTCAAGGCGCATGGCGATTCCAACGACATCCCGGGCGAACAGATCGAAGCCTCGAAGCGCGCTCTGGAGCGTGCCGAAGCCATCGTCCACGCCGAATTGAAGCGCGGCCTCGGCGGTCTGGCGACCATCGGATCCACTGCTCCGTTCATCGGCCTGCTTGGCACCGTGGTCGGCATTCTGAACGCCTTCAAGGAGATTTCGACCCAGAAGGCCACCGGTCTGGGCGCCGTCGCCGGCGGTATTTCAGAAGCGCTGGTGACCACCGCCATCGGACTGTTCGTGGCGATCCCGGCCGTCATGATGTTCAACTACTTCACCAACAAGGTGGAAGCCTTCGACGTGGAAATGGACAACAGCTCGAGCGAGCTGATCGACTATTTCCTGAAGCGCCGCCAGGTTCACCGGTAACTGGAAGCCTGGCGTCAAAGCTGGCGCCAGCTCCAGCAGTAGGAGGTTGAACTCATATGGCATTAGCAAAACGAGCCGAAGGTAAGAAGGTCAACTCGAATATCAACGTCACACCCATGGTGGACGTGATGCTCGTGTTACTGATCGTTTTCATGGTCATCACGCCCATGTTGCAGAAAGGCGTGAGCGTTGACATGGCGAAGGTTAACAGTCCCATGCCGATGCCGGACGCCGACAAGGAAGATGCGTTGCTCATAGCCGTTATGCGTGACGGGCAGATCTACTTCGGCACCGACAAGGTAACCGCCGATCAGCTCACTGAAAAGGTGAAGGACCGCCTGGCCAATAAGGTCGATAAGCGTGTCTTCATCAAGGCTGACGCGCGCGCGCGCTACGGCAACGTGGTGGACGTGGTGGACAACGTTCGCTCGGCTGGGGTCGACGAGGTGGGTCTGTTGACCGATCAGAAGAAGACCGGCGCGGAAAAAACGGCGCCCCCTCCAACCGGGGGGATGTAGCAAAGGGAGTTCGCTATGGGAATGGGAGTTTCAGGGTCCGGCGGGCCCTCAGCTGATATCAACGTAACGCCCCTGATTGACGTGTTACTGGTGTTGCTCATCGTGTTCATGGTGATCACTCCACTCACGCCGAAAGGTCTGGATGCGCTGGTTCCCCAGCCGCCGAAGGACAAGCAGCAACAGCCCGTCGACGACAGCCGTACTATCGTGGTGCAGTTGTTGAAGGGGAGCGGCGAACAGCCTGCCCTGAAGATCAACCAGGATGATGTAACCTGGGACAGTCTGGAGGGCAAGTTGAATGACATCTTCAAGACCCGTGCGGAGAAGGTGATGTTCGTCAAGGCTGACCCGGACCTGACCTTCAATGATGTGGCGCAAGTCATTGACATCGCGCACGCGGCCGGTGTCGATAAGGTGGGACTGATCACGGCGAAGATTGAAGCCGGGCAGTAACCATCTGTAACCTGAATACGAATCGGGAACACCCTCCTCTGGGATGAGCGGGACTCTGGATGCGGAGTCCCGCGTTCCTTCGGACCCCGAAATCAGCGCAACGGAGAGTGATACCAGATATGAACAAAAGCGGAAAGGTGCTGACAGTACTTGCAATTCTGCTTGCGTTGTTCTCGACTGTCGGCTGCAACAAGCTGCGAGCACGCGACCAGCTCAACAAGGGCGTTAACGCTTACAAGAACGCCAAATACGAAGAGGCGATTGAGCACTTCAAAAACGCTGTCAGCCTGGATCCCAGCCTCACCAACGCTCGCCTTTATCTCGCTACCGCGTACGAACAGCAATATATTCCCGGCGCCGACTCACCTGACAATAACCGATACGCGGAGGAGGCTATTGCTGAGTTCAAGGAAGTCTTGGACGGCAATCCCCCAAAAGAGCAGAAGGTACTGAGCTTGAAAGGGATCGCGTCGCTGTACTTCAATATGAAGAAGTTTGACGAGTCGAAGGAATATCACCAGAAGGTGGCGGATCTCGATCCCAACGATCCGGAAACCTACTACTCCATCGCCGTGATTGACTGGACGCAGGCTTATGCTACCCGCATGACCGCTCGGGCGGCGTTGGGCCTGAAGCCGACGGACGAGCCCAAAGACAAGAAGGTCTGCGCTGAGTTGCTCAAATCGATCAAGGAGAAGAACGAACCCCTGGTGCAAGACGGCATGCAGAAGCTGCAGAAGTCCATTGAGCTTCGTCCCGACTATGACGATGCCATGGCCTATCTGAACCTGATGTACCGTGAGCAGGCGGACTTGGATTGCGATAATCCCGACGCCCGCAAGGCCGATTTGAAGCAAGCCGACGACTGGGTCGACAAGACGATGGCGACCAAGAAAGCCAAGGCTGAGAAAGCCGGGCCTTCGGGTATCGTTACTACCCAGCAACAGTAGTTGCCGGTGTGTCGCGGATTCGCACGCCCCTCCCTTGCAGGAGGGGCGTTTTCTTGCGCGGAACGCGTCACAATGCCCTGTGACGTTGCTACATGCATGGCGCTGCCTATGCATTACAATCCTCTATTCTGCTGACTCTCGCTTCGGCCTTCCGCCGCCGCGCGATTCGTTCCAGAAATTAATCATTCCATTGGCGCAACCGCCCGACAGGGCGTGTGCGTCGAGGCAGCGATGTTCAAGCGAATCCTGATCGCCAACCGGGGCGAAATCGCAGTGCGAGTCATTCGCGCCTGCCGCGAGTTGGGCATCGAATCGGTGGCCGTCTACTCCGATGTCGATCGCCGCGCGCAGCACGTTCGCAAAGCCGACTACGCCTATCACATCGGTCGTCCGGCAGCCAGCGAATCGTACCTGAACATCGAGAAGATTCTCGACGTAGCCCGTCGCAGCGGCGCGGAAGCCATCCACCCGGGCTACGGATTTCTCTCGGAGAATGCGCGATTCGCGCGAGCCTGCCTTGCGGCTGGTATCAAGTTCATCGGCCCGACAGCGGAGTCCATGGAGATGATGGGCTCGAAGACCAAAGCACGGCAGGCGATGAAACGGGCCGGCGTGCCCTTCGTTCCGGGCTCGGAGCGTGGTCTGGAATACGAAGCGGCCGAGCGACTGGCGCAGCAGATCGGCTATCCCGTCATGCTGAAAGCGGCAGCCGGTGGCGGCGGCAAGGGGATGCGCGCAGTTACCTCCGAAGCCGACTTACGCTCGGCCTACGAAGCGGCGCGCAGCGAGGCTCAGCGCTCCTTCGGCGACAACGAAGTGTATCTGGAGAAGCTCATCGTCAATCCGCGCCACGTGGAGATGCAGATTTTCGGCGACGAGCACGGGAACGTTGTCTACCTGGGTGAGCGCGAGTGTTCGATTCAGCGCCGTCATCAGAAGGTGATGGAAGAAGCGCCCTCTCCCATTGTCGACGAGGACATGCGGCGGCGCATGGGGGAAGTCGCGGTACGGGTAGGCAAGGCCGCCAACTATCACAATGCGGGCACGGTGGAATTCCTGGTGGATGCAGATCGCAATTTCTACTTCCTCGAGATGAACACGCGTCTCCAGGTCGAGCATCCCGTCACCGAGTTCATCACCGGCTTGGACCTGGTGCACCTGCAGCTTCTCATTGCGGCGGGTGAAAAGTTGCCGTTCCAGCAAGAAGATATCAAGCTCCGTGGTCACGCGATCGAGTGCCGAGTCTACGCTGAAGATCCCGACAATAACTTCTTCCCCTCACCGGGCCAGATCACCCGGCTCATTTCCCCTTCCGGACCGGGCATCCGGCGCGACAGTGGCATGTACGAAGGCTGGACCGTGCCTATCGACTACGATCCCCTGCTGGCCAAGCTGGTGGCCTATGGCGAGAGCCGTGAGCAGGCAATCCAGCGATTGCAGCGCGCTCTGACGGAGTACTTCGTGGGCGGCATCAAGACCAATCTTCCCCTGTTCCGCCGCATCCTGAAGGATCCCGAGTTTCGCGCAGCAAAGCTGGACACAGGTTATCTCGACCGCTTGCTGGCAAGGCCCTATGCGGAAGCCGATGAGCGCCGCCCGTTGATCGCTGCCATCGCCGCCGGCATTTTTGCCACACTCGATCCAAAACAGACTTTTCCGGGAGCAAACGGCCTGCCGGCCCCATCAGGTTTGGCGGACAATGGAAAAGCCGCATCCGAAAATTGGCGCCACACCGCACGGAGAGAGGCCCTGCGATAGCACGAAACTTATGACCTATGACGTACTAGTGGACGGAAACTCGCATCGTCTGGAGTTGCTCGAGGGCGACGAGCTCACACCGGGCGAGCGCGTGTGGCTGTGCAAGGTCGACGGCAAGGAGGTCGCCGTGGACGCGGCCCTGACCGCCCGCGATGTGCTCTCGGTCCTGGTCGACGGAAAGGCGTACGAGATCAAGCGCGAACGCTCGTTGCAGGGTGAGATTCACATGATCCTGGGCAGCGCACGCTATGCCGTGGATGTCCGTGATCCCAGGTCGTTGCGTACGCGCCGGGCCGCCGGAGGGGCAGAGGCCGGCCCGCAGAAGCTCAATGCTCCCATGCCCGGCAAGATCGTGCGCATTGCAGTGAAGCAGGGCGAAGAGGTAAAAGCCGGTCAGCCGCTCATCGTTATGGAAGCCATGAAGATGCAGAACGAGATGAAGTCTCCCAAGGACGGCAAAGTGCAGAAGATCCTCGTATCTGAGGGCTCCGCGGTAAATCCCGGAGATACGCTGGCCATCATCGAGTAGCACTTACTTCTGTCATCCCGAATCCCCTTCAGGGGTGAGGGACCTGCGTTTTGCGTGTAGTGGCAGTGGAACACTCCCGACGGGACAGTTCAGCTTAGCCCATCGCTTGAGCGCTGGGTAAAGATCGGAAACGTGATCCCAGTCCCGGCACGCATGGCACGATTCTCACGCCGCCTCTCAAGCCCTCACTGTCATCCCTCCTATAATGTCGCCATGCCCAAGCATTGGACGACCAAGCTGATCCACTCCGACGCCCGAGTGCCTGAGGGCTTTCGCTCGCTGGTGGTTCCCACGTACCGTGGCTCAACCATCCTGTTTCCGGATGCCGCCTCGGTCACCGACGACTGGAACCAGCACGAGGCGGGCTATACCTATGGACTTTACGGCACTCCGACCACGCTGGAACTGGCCGGCCGCATCTGCGAACTGGAGGGCGGCTATCGCACCATCATCGCGCCGGGGGGCCAGAGCGCCATCTCGCTGGCCAACTTTGCCCTGCTCCGCGCCGGCGATCACGTGCTCGTGCCGGAGAGCGTCTACGGGCCGAACCGCAAGTTCGCCAATGACGTGCTGCGCCGGTTCGGGGTCGAGGTCAGCTATTATCAGCCGACCATCGGCGGCGAAATTGCCAGCTTCATGCGCCCGAATACGCGGGTCATCTGGTGTGAGAGTCCAGGCTCGATCACCATGGAGGTGCAGGATGTTCCCGCAATCGCGGCGGCGGCGCATGCCCAAGGTGCACTGCTGGTGATCGACAATACCTGGTCGGCGGGCGTGTTGTTTGACGCCTTCACGCATGACGCCGATGTCTCGGTGCAGGCGCTGACCAAGTATGTTGGCGGTCACAGTGACCTGTTGCTGGGCTCCATCACCGTCAAAGACCCAGCGTTATATGAGCGGATGGGCCGTACCCACCAACTGGTCGGGTCGGCCGCATCGCCTGATGATTGCAGCCTGGCGCTGCGTGGCCTCAAGACTCTGGCTGTGCGGCTCAAGGTGATCGAGGCCTCAGCTCTGACTTTGGCGCGCTGGTTGGCAGAACGGCCTGAGGTGGAGCTCGTACTACATCCCGCCTTGGCATCGTGTCCGGGGCACGAATTCTGGAAGCGCGATTTCACCGGTTCGGCGGGAGTCTTCTCCATCGTGCTGAAATCCGAATTTACCAAGCAGCAGGTGCTGGCCTTCGTGGATGCGCTGGAACTGTTCGAGATCGGCTACAGTTGGGCAGGAGTCACCAGCCTGGCGGTGGCCTACGACTTCGGCGGCTGGACGTCGCGGCCGCCGTACGGCCACCGCATCGTGCGTCTCAACGTTGGCCTTGAGGACACTGGCGACCTGCTGGCCGACCTGGAACACGCGCTGACGGTGCTCCGCGGTTAGCGGGTCAATCTTCGCCGACACAGGCGTATAATCCGCCTTCCATCGGAGGCTTGTTCTTGATGTCACTGGGAGTCGACATTTACCGGGAGTGCCCAAAATGCCACGCAGACCGGACCATGCTGGATACCTGCTTTGCGATTCCGGGACACATCGATCCACAATCCAAGAAAGAGAGCCCTGAGTGCATTAACCTAACCAGCGCACTGCCGGTTCGTTTGGTTCTCTGCCCGCGCTGTCACTACCTGGAGTTCTATCACGACGTCTCGGCCAAACATTAGATCAGATTGTGAGTTGCTGTGTCGCCGGTAGAGCGTGCCTTCAGGCACGCGTTACGCGCTGAAGCGCCACTCTACCCGATCCCAGTTGGGGATACGGGAATGGTGGAACTGCCCTAATCTAAGATGAGCTTGGGCCTGGATGTGGCCACCGGAGATTCTCTCTGTCCCTGCTGCGCCGACTAATGATTCGCAACATGCCCCTGGAACGCCAGCTCGAACTGCTGGCCCGATGTGGCGTTCGGCCCAACCCGGGGGTCGGGCTCCCCGAGTTGCTCGCGCGGCACTCCGAGACCCAATATGAACACTCCCCCTTCAAGCTGCTCCTGCGCGTGCTGGGCAGCACTGCCGAGACGGAGCCGCAGAGCTGGCTGTCTGACAACATCTGGCTGCTCGACATCGAATGCATCGCCGGGCCCGGCGACTACGTTCATGTCGCCCGGCGCATGGCAATGCTCGCCGGCGAGGCTCTACCTATCGAGGAAATTCAAGACGGGATCGATCCACTAAGGAGTTCGGCATGGCTATCCTTCCAGTTGGCCGGGCGCGAGATCAAGTGGTACGCCAACGTCGAGGAGAGCTGGATCGACCCCGGCATCATGTCGAATTTTGCCAGCCTGCTGGAGGCGCAGGCGACAGACAGGGGTTTTATCTATCTCGACCTGCCCGGGAAGGAGTGCCTGATCGGCTGTGCCTCGCCCGAGCAGTTTTTCGCGTTGCGGAAGTGGAGCGGGCTCGACTTTGAGTGGTTGGGATGAGACCAAAAAAAATTGCCAGTATTTCACCCCCTCTTGGGCATAAAATACCTTCGTGGCTTTAGCAGTCTCGAAGAACATCGATTTTGCCAACGGATCGCCGTCCCCAGATCCTCCGCGCAGAGGGTATGCCTTCCTGATTATTCTCGTGTTCATGGCGGCAATTGGGATTGGCAACTACTTCCTGGATACACCCCATCCCCGCCCGCCCTGCAACTGGCAGCAACCCGCTACTCTTCAAGTCGGAAAGATTGACGTCATCCCCTGGAAGGATTCGTATACGCGCTCTGCTTTCACTGCAAGTTGTGAACTCACCTACCAGGTGGATGGGCGCTTATACACAAAATGGGATGATTGCGGCATTCGGGGAACGCAGGAGCAGGTGAAGCTTCAGCTTGCCCGTGCCAATCCCACCTGCAATCTCTGGTATGACCCCAAGCAGCCGAACCGGGCAATTTCCTACTGCAACGGCCAGTGAATCTCGATTGCGCTAAGAACTCGTGAAGGGCACTCCGTCTGCCTCTGTTCACGAAGCAAAACGCAGCATCAGAGACACGGCGCAGACTGCGGCGGCGGTCACGATCAGCAGGTGGGCGAACTTCACTGGGACGGATATTCTGCGGCTCACAGCGAACACCACGCACAGCATCGCCGACAGGGCCACGAGCGGCCCGCCGAACATGACAGCCAGCGCAATGGAAGCCGACGCCCCTTGTCCTAATTGCTCCATTTGACGCTGCAGCAGCAGATTGAGCCCGAGGACGAATCCACCGATCAGGCTGGGCAAGCAGAGCAAAACGGTCGGGACCAGACTCAAGATGCCACTGACCTGCATGGAATTCCGCCTCGCTCTACCCCGAGTGTAGCGCCAGAAAAGTGGGACGGCGGGACCAAACGCCGGTCTTTAACGTCTGCGATTCCCATTTTGGGAATCGCAGAGCCTGGCTCAGCGGCTCGTCTTGACCCCTGACCACACCATCTGGTGAAAGAGGTCGTCCATGGCCTGCGGCGATTCGGGCGTGCCGTGGTCGAGCCACCACATCATCAGCGATAGCAATGACCCGGCGTAGCCGTGCGCCATGGCTGTCCGCTGGACGGCTGGAATCTCACGCGAGTCCGGCAGCATCGCGAGGCGTTGCTCGATGGAACGCGCGAAGCAGCCCTGGCTCAACTCCAGGAAGTCGCGCATTTTGTCGGCGGCGATTAGAGCAGCGCAGAGAGTGTGCATTTGCGCCACATGGGCGAAGAGCTCGCGCACCGGAGCGACACGTTGCGAAGTTTCGCCTTTACGCAACAACACTGTGGACATCAGTTCCAGAAAGTCCTCCACATCGCTGAGGAACAGGTCGTCCTTATCGCGGAAGTGGGCATAGAAGGTCGCGCGGCCGACACCGGCCCGGTCCAGCACCTGTTGCACGGTGATGGTCTCGAAGGGCTGCTCCTGCATCAGCGCGATCAGGGCATCGCCCAGCACCTCACGCGTGCGAAGGATGCGGCGGTCGGTTTTGGGTGCGAATGCTACTGCATTTCCGGACATTCAGTACCTCTTTGTTCGGTATCCCGGGTTTTGAGACGAACGCGTATTGACCCCGAATCCGTTCCTGTCTACAGTTCGACGCATGACAGACGAGAAGTTAAGCGGGATGGCCTTGATTCTGGGATCGACAGGCATGATTCTAACCATGGTTCTGCATCCCCATGGGAGAATCTCTCCGGCCGAAGTCGATGCCATGGTACGCAAGCTTATCGCAGTACACTCGCTGGCACTGGCTTCCCTGCCGTTGTTGTTTCTCGGAGCGTGGGGGTTGTCGCGGCGGTTGGGAACGGCCAACCGCATCGTAATCGCGGCGCTGGTGTTGTACGGCTTCGCAACTGCGGCGGTCATGAACGCTGCGATCACGGACGGCCTGGTGAATCCAAGCCTCCTGCGCGAGATGGTCGCCGCGGGTAAGGACAATCCGGCTGGTGACCTGTGGCGCGCCATTTTCCGCTACAACAGCAACCTGGAGGCAGCGTTCACGTACGTGTTCGTGGCGGCCTCTTCGCTCGCGATCCTCGTCTGGTCGGTCATGATCCTGCGCAGCAGGAAGCTGGGGCTGGGCTTGGGGATCTACGGCACCCTGCTAGCTCTGGGAGCGTTGATCACACTGTTTGCGGGAGTGCTGGCCTCAGCCGCGCACGGGCTTTCACTCATCATCGTTGGCGAGGCGCTCTGGTTCATGCTCGCCGGGGGATTGCTGTGGCTCAGTAAAGAACAGGCGCTGGCGGCATCCGCTTGATGGCTGCACGGTTTGCCCTGCTGAGGCTTTTCCGCTAGAATTGAAGTTCATCCAGCCAGCCTGGCAATCTTCTGGAGTAAGTTATGGCACAAGTTTGTGAAGTCTGCGGCAAAGGCCCGCAATTCGGCAATAACATCAGCCACGCGCACAACGTCACCCGGCGTCGCTGGAATGTGAATCTGCGCCCGGTGAAGGCCAAGACGAAAGCTGGCAACAAGCGTATGCGGGTCTGCACCAGCTGCCTGCGCAGCGGCAAAGTTACGAAAGCATAAGCACTTACCAGGTTCCATGCGGCCCTCCCGAAAATGGGAGGGTTTTCTCTGCCCGCCTGGCGCTCGACGATTTGACTTCTCCAATCGTGCGCGTTGTGTAAGAATCCGGGGCACAAGCCTCTTGCCTGGAGTTACTTCGCAGCTATGACGACTGTAGCCACCGCTTTCAGTGTGCTTACCGATAGCCGCGAGGCTGCGGCCGACGTAGCCGGCCAGCTGCGCCAGAAGCTGGAGAATGCCGACGCGCTGATCCTGTTTTGCTCCAGCCGCCACAATTACGAAGCGCTGTTGGCCTCGCTATCCGATCAGTTCCCATCCGGCCAACTCGTGGGATGTTCCTCCGCTGGCGAGTTTCTCGGCACAACTCACGGAGTTGGCTCAGTGACTGCGATTGCTTTCCGCTCAAGCGAAATGGCATTCTCCGCCGGACTGGGAACGAACCTGTCCAGCGATCCGTCGCATGCGGCGAAGGATATTCTCAGCGGATTTCATGGCCTCGGCAGCAGCGAGTATCGCTACAAATACGCATTGGTGCTGAACGATGCGCTTGCCGGGTATGCCGAAGAACTTGTCCATGAACTGGCGGTGCAGACGGGTGGCCGGTATCAGCTGTTCGGCGGAGGCGCCGGCGACGATGCCGCCTTCCGCAAGACACACGTGTTCTTTGGCACTAAGGCCCACTCCAACGCCGCCGTTGCCTTGGAGATCCTCTCAAACAAGCCGCTGGGCATAGGCGTGCGGCACGGATGGACGCCGGCAACCGCGCCCTTGCGGGTCACGGAATCGCACGGCGCGACGGTCTACAGCCTCAACGCGACGCCGGTGGAAGACGTGATGACCGAGTACGCCAACTCCACCCATCAGCAGCTCGATCACAATGACCCGCTTCCGTTCCTGCTGCACAACATTCTGGGGCTGAAGACCGAGGCGGGCTTCAAGTTGCGCGTACCGCTGGGCTTCGGAGAGGGCGGGAGCCTCACCTGTGCGGCCGAAGTGCCGACCGGCGCAACCGTGAGCATCATGTCGGCGGACGGCATGTCCGCCGCGAATGCAGCCGCCGAGGCCACTCGCGATGCCCTCACCCAGTTGGAAGGCAACAAGCCGGGAGCGGCTTTGTTCTTCGACTGCGTAGCGACGCGGCTGCGCGTAGGAAAGGGTTTTGGCAATGAGCTGGGAGCCGTCGAAGAAGTGCTCGGAACCGTTCCCCTGGTGGGATGCAACACCTACGGTCAGATAGCCCGGGCCGATGGCCAGTTCAGTGGATTTCACAACTGTACCGCCATCGTCTGCGTAATTCCGGAGTAGGCGTGAGCATCCTCGCCGCCCTCGCTGAAGTCGCAAGCCGCAAGAACGCCGCCAGGAAGCTTCTGCCACTGGCGCGGTACATCGGGGCGTACGATGTCCTGTTGTTTATTCGGGACCCGGAGCTAAATGTATTTCTGCCGCCCCCCGGGCTGCCGCAGACCCTTCCCGAGGGCGGCGAATGGCAGGAATTCCTGAGGAATTGTCCGGAGTCCGACTGCCGTGCCGCTCTGAAATCCCCTTATACGCTCAATCGAATGGAGATCACTGGCCGCCGAATCGGACAGGACTTCATCATCGTGACCCTGGGCGGCGAGCCGGATGCAGCGAAATGGGAGGAAGTCTGTGGCGCCACGCCGGTGCTGCTGCCGCTGTTCGAGACGGCCTACCGGGCGCAGATCGCTGAGGCCGAGGCAAAGCTGGCATCGGAGGCGGCGCGCGAAGCCAGAATCCTGGCGCGCACCCTGCTCGATACCCGGCAAAAGCTGGAGTCGGCGTTGACCTCAGCCGAGGAGCAGCGGCATCATGCCGAGGAGATCAACCGGCGCCTGCGCATGGCGCAGGAGATGGCCCTGATGGGGGTCTGGGAGTGGAACATCCAGACCGGCCAGGTTTACTGGTCGGACGAGGTGCACCGCATTCACGGCATCCATCCCAGCCGTTTCCGCGGCAACCTCACCGACGTGCTTGAGCACTATCATCCCGAAGACCGGGAGCGGGTGCGCACCGCGCTGAATGCGGCGCTGGATGGTGGTGCTTCCTATGACATCGAATTCCGCATCCTCGCTTCCGACGGCAGCACCAAGTGGATTTCGGCGCGGGCACGGGTGGACCGGGACGAGCACGGCGCAGCGCGCCGCATGCTGGGCTTCACCATGGATATCACCCGGCGTAAGTCGTCGGAGGATGCCTTGCGCCGCTCCGAGCGCCTGGCCGCCGCCGGCCGGCTCGCCGCCACCATCGCCCACGAAATTAACAATCCGCTGGAGAGCATCACCAACCTGATCTATCTGTTGCGGGCCGATAAGTCGTTGAGCCCCTCGGCACAGAAGTACGTAGAGGTGGCGGACGGCGAGATCGCGCGAGTATCGCAAATTTCCCGCCAGACGCTCGCCTTTTACCGCGACACCTCGACACCAGTGCCCGTCGACCTGCAGCAACTGCTACGCGAGGTGCTCGCTCTTTACGAGAACAAGCTGAAGGAGAGCGGCGTGGAGGTGGAGACGCGCTTCGCCGTCGCCAAGCCGCTCGTGGGATTGCGAGGCGAATTGAAGCAGTTATTCGCCAACCTCGTCTCCAATGCGCTCGACGCCATGCCGGGAGGAGGAGAGCTCGTCATCACTGTGTTGGAGAGTGCGCGTGAAGTTGTCGTGAGCCTGTCCGACTCGGGAGCGGGAATCTCGGCCGATGTCTTGCCCAAGCTCTTCGAACCGTTCTTTACCACCAAACAGCACGTCGGAACCGGCCTGGGCCTGTGGGTGTCAAAAGGGATCGCCGAGAAGCACGGCGGCACCATTCTGGTCGAGTCTTCAACCCGGCCGGAGGATCATGGCACCACTTTCCGCGTGCTGCTTGGCAAAGACACCTTTGCCGACCTGGGTGTCTGATAAAGCAAGATCTCCTACATTGTAGGACATGGGTACGTGAAGATGTTCGCTGCGCAGCCGAAGGTCCCACAATGTGGGATACGGCAGGCATGCCTACAAGTGCTCCCACCTGCCTACGCACTCACGCGGCGAACGTAAACGGATTCCCAAAGGCTCGTTTGCGGACCGCAGACTTTTTCCCGCCGGAGCCTGCCCCGTGCCCCGGGGCGCCACCCAGCCTACTTTTGCACCACGACCATCTTTGGCGCCGTATCGCTAGCGCCTGCGGAAATCTGCGCAAACTTGTTTTGCGAGACGATATAGGCGAAGCCCGTCTGGTTGCCGTTGATCGTGATCACAGTTCGCCCGCTGGTATCCGGAGTGGTATAGGTTCCGGTCGTTTGCGGGTTTTGGACGGAACCATTCGGACCGCTGGTGTCGATGTCGACGGCGGTGAGATTCTGGTTGCCGTCGCTGGTGATCAGATCTGCTTCGTTGGTGACTGAAGCCAGCACCGGAGTCACCGACCCGCCCAGATAGGTTCCCTTAATACTGCTATTGCCGAAATTGGACGGTACAGTTTGCGCCTCCAGTGCACCGACCTTTACCGTGGCGTCGTTGCCCAGTACGAAGGCTGTATTCAGGGCTGCTGAGGAACATGGTCGCAGGAATCGGACTGGTACCGTTAAACGTGACCCGCCCGGTCGTCTGGTCGACCGCAAAGCCTCCGGTGTAGCCGGTCTGGGTCAGCGTACCCCCGTTATTCTCGTCCAGCGTGGCCGTGAAGGTACTGCCGGTTGCCGCCACGAATACCGGTCTGCCAATGGCCACATCCGGAGCAGTCCCGCTCAGCCCGCTGAGTTCGATGACGGTATTGCCGCTCAGGGTGTTTCCGCCCGCGTTGGAAAGCGTTTGTTTCTGCACCAAGCCGACAATCATGGGCGCAGGCAGCGCGGTCTCTGCCTCCAGCAGGATCACTTGATTGGGTGACACCATATACGCCACGTACGTCGTCGTGCCATTGGAATCGTTGAACGTCACCATTCCCCGCCCGGTGGTCGTATCGATAGCTCCATAGGCCCCCATGGGTGTCGTCACGCTGGTTAGGGTTCCAGCATCATTCACGTCGGAGGTGCCGGCTGAGATCGCCCCACTGGCAATGGTTTGAAAGCCAATGCGTCCCAGGCGCGCGCCGGCTTGATCCACTCCATAGAGACCGAAGACGTAGTTGCCGGTCAGGTAGCTGACATCGAAGTAGGTTGGGTACTGTTGCAGGAAGGAGCCGGAGCCATAGGTCCCGGTCGAGTCGCCTTTTTGGTTGTTCAAAATGAAGCTAATGGTGGCGTGGCTGGCCGGAGCGGCGACTTGCAGAGTGAAGGTGCCAAGCGTGCCGGCATCGAGCGTGACCGTACCGAAACCGCTATCGTCAATGCTGTAGGTGGAGGGCGTAAGACTTGCATTCACAGGCCCGGCGGAGGAAGTCATGTCGAGCGCTCCGCTGGTGATGTTGCCGTTGCCGTCGCTGACCAGGCTACCCGCCATAAAGATGGGGCTGCCATTACTGAAGCCGTTGAACAGGAAAGCATAGTTGCCACTCAACAAGCTATTGCCCAGTGAGGTGATAGTGATCGTCAGAGGAGCAGTTGCAGTCTGCTGGCCGAGTGTGGCCGAGTCCTGCGCCTGCACGGTGAAGCTGGAGGTGCCCAACTGCGTCGGGGTGCCGGTGATGTTGCCGGTGCTGGTCAGGGACAGACCTGTCGGCAGCGATCCGGCGCTCACCGACCAGGTGTAGGGCGGCGTTCCGCCCGTGGCCTGAAGAAACTGGCTATACAGGACATTGACGGTTCCATTCGGCAGCGTAGTGGTCGTGATTTTGAGTGGCGGCGGGTTATCCACGGTCAACGTCAGTTGCTGCATCGCTGTCTGCGGCGTCGGCTCAGTGTCGGTCACCTTGACCGTAAAGGTCGACGCACCAGTGGCAGTCGGCGTTCCCGTGATCACACCGCTCGTGCTCAAAGACAGTCCGGCCGGCAGGCTGCCGGAGACCAGGCTCCAGGTATAAGGTGGATTGCCGCCGGTTGCCGAGAGCGTCCCAAAATAGGCTACTCCGATGGTCGCATCCACCAGGGTGGTCGTAGTGATCTGCAAGGGTGGGATATTCGTCACCATCAAGGTCAGGGCTGCCGTCGCCGTCATCGGGGTGGGTTCCGTATCCTTCACCTGTACGGTGAAGTTATATGTCCCCAAGGCCGTCGTGGTTCCGGTGATGACGCCGGCACTGCTCAAAATCAGTCCCGTCGGCAAGGTTCCGGAGACAACCGACCACGTGTAAGGTGTCACACCGCCGGTTGCAAAGAGTGTCTGCGAGTAGGAAATGCCATTGAGGGCATTAGGCAGGCTCGTCGTGATAATCATCAGAGGCTGCGGATTGTTCACTGTCAGAGTGAGAACCTGGGTGGCGGTTGCAGGCGTTGCCTGCGAGTCCGTAACTTTCACCTCGAACGTAGATGTGCCCAGCGCGGTCGGGGTGCCGGAGATCACGCCCGCTGCGCTCAGCGTCAGTCCAGCTGGCAGGCTGCCCGAATCGATCGTCCAGGTGTAGGGCGAGACGCCGCCGGTGGCCACCAGGGTTGCGGTGTAAGGAGCATTGATGGTGGCAGCCGTCAGCGTCTTGGTGCTGATCGATAGTGCGGTCACCGTTTTCACCGTCATGGTGAAGTTTCGCGTCGCCACGGCAGCCGTAGGAGTCTGCGAGTCAGTGCACTCTACGGTAAAGGTGTACGCCGCGGCGTTGGTTGGAGTCCCGGAAATCGCGCCCGAGCTGGTGTTCAAGGTAAGACCGGCCGGCAGAGAACCCGCGCTGATCGACCAGGTGTAGGGAAGCTTGCCGCCGGTCGCGGTGAAGGTGAAGCCGTAAGAAATGCCAACGTAGGCCTGTGGAGGTGCGGCGCTTGCGACGTTCAGTGCCTGATAGGTGACGGGTTTGCCTCCGCCGCAAGCCACCATCAGAATGCAAAGCACCAGTAAAAGTCCCAGCAGCAAACGAGTCATATGCGCGCGCATGAATCTCCTTAGAGGCCCGGTCCGACAAACTGTAACAGAATGTCTGATTATAGCGGCCCGGTAAATAGGGGGAAGTACTGTATTGGGAATTTGGCCCCCATCGCACCTTTGAAGCTCGGACCGATTCTGCACCCCAAGACCGGCCTTCAGGGGCGATTACGATGCCATCCGAGTCGGTCTCAAGCACGTGGGGGCCGGCGCTCAGGGCATGGCTGGCAGCGGCAGCTGGAACAGCTTTAACGGATCGAGGTAGGCTCCTTCCCAGCGCACAGCCATGTGCAGATGCGGGCCCGTGACCCGTCCGGTTGCACCGCTCAGCCCAACCACCTCGCCTTTGTGTACCTTGTCTCCTTCGGCCACCTGCAGCTTGGAGAGATGCATGTAAATCGTCATGAGACCCTGGCCGTGGTCCAGCACCACGCAGTTTCCCTCGTAAAAGAGCTGGCGCGCCAGGATGACCACTCCGGCGTTGGACGCCAGTACCGGAGTGCCCGGCTTGGCGTGGTAGTCCACTCCGCGATGAACGCTGGCCAGCTTGCCGTTAAACGTACGGCGGGTGCCGAAGGGCTCGGAAACAGTCGTACTCACGGGCGGCTCGAAACCGCCCGACCATTCCGGAGGAAGCGGCGGAGCGGAGAACGCCTTGTCCTTGATCTCCTTGTCGGCCTTGATGATCTCCAGGGTGGCCGCGTCAGGCTCGACGTAGCGGCTGGGCACGCTAAGCCTTTCGGTTTTGTAGTGCGCGGCCAAGACGCGAATGTCGCGCACCAGCGCCTGCGACTGTCCGTCCGCTAGCGCCGCCTGCAAGCTCAGCGGATACGTACCCGGCTTGGCCTCGACATCCACTCCTGCAACGGCAAACCAGACGTTGCGGCCGCCGCCTTTGGCGAACAGGAGATCGTGGCCCATCCATTTGCCGGTGACCGCCGAGGCTGGCTTGTCGAGGGTGACGCTAAAGACGCAGACCGAGCCGCTTTGCAGTTGCTCGCGGCGTCCACGAGACGCTCTTATAGGCGCCGGCGTCGGATGCCATCAAGTCTGTCGCAGCAATCAGTACCAGGAAAATGAGGAAGGCTCGGCGAAGGGACACAGAGCTTTATCTAACCCTGAAATCGCTGGAAGTTCCAGCGCGAAAGACAACGAGGTATCTAAGGGGAAAACAACACGCGCGAGGGCGACCCGAGTGCGTGCAACTGGCTCTTGATTCACCCCCCATTTGCGGCGCAACTCCCGCTAGTTCACGCTTCGAAGTCCACTTCAATTCGAACTGCACTACAGCGTCCTGCCCACAGAGCGACGAGATTGGGCCGCTGGCGGCCTTATCACAGCACTACGTGATTCACGGCACAGAAAATCTCCTCGGAGACGATGCAAGATCGAAATGGAGAATTGTTGGCTGAGAGCCATCGTCCGGGTTCTTTGACAATCTGCTGGCCTGCGGCCAAGGCACAACAATCACGAGGTTGGCGAGCCCCCGGATCGCAAGGGAGTTCAAATTTCCGCACCTAAGTCCTTATTCTGGAATATTTTACCTATAACTCTTCTGGAATGAATATTTTGGCGGGAATTTTTGTCTAACTTGTTGATTCCAGGTAGAGGCCCGGGGCTGGGGTGGATGAATGGATTGTCCACGGGCTCCTCGGTTGGTCAGTGTGAGACCCTCTCGCCTCATCCGGAAACGCCCGACCAGGCGATAGCCCGTCAAGCGCCAAATACCGTTCCTCGGTTATCGGTGATTGATCGAAGGATAGTCGTTGCGAAGGTCAAAAGAAAACCCCCGCTCAAGCTGCGCTCGAACGGGGTTTCTTCTACTGAGAACCGACAACTGACCACTGACAACTACTTGGTGATCTTCTCGCCGATCGATTTGCCCTGGGTAAACAGCAGCAGGTAGTCGGGGCCGCCGGCCTTGGAGTCCGTCCCTGACATGTTGAAGCCGCCGAAGGGATGTGCGCCCACGATGGCTCCGGTGCACTTGCGGTTGATGTACAGGTTGCCGACGTGGAACTCCTCCTTGGCAGCCTGGATGCGGTCGTCCGAGTTGGTGTAGACAGACCCGGTCAAGCCGAACTCGGTGTTGTTGGCGATGGCGAGAGCCTCCTCGAAGCCGTGCGACTTGATCACCGCCAGCACCGGCCCGAAGATCTCCTGCTGCGAGATGGTCGCCATGGGATCGACATCGGCGATGACCGTCGGCTGGATGAAGTAGCCGTCGCCAGCGTCTTTCGCGACGGCGCCGCCGGTGATGAGCCGTCCGCCTTCGGCGATTCCCTTTTCGATGTAGCCCAGGATCGACTTCATCGACTTCTCGTTCACGACGGGCCCCATGTTGGGATTGAGCGTCGGGTCGCCGATTGAGATCTTCTCCACCCGTTCCTTCAGGCGCTGCAGGAACTTGTCGTAGACGCGCTCGTCGATGATGGCGCGCGAGCAGGCCGAGCACTTCTGGCCGCTGAAGCCGAAGGCGGCCTGGGCGACGCCTTCCACCGCCGCGTCGAGATCCGCGTCGGCATCGACAACGATCGAGTCCTTGCCACCCATCTCGAGGATGGTGCGCTTGATCCACTTCTGGCCGGGCTGCTGCACGGCAGCGCGTTGATTGATGTGCAGGCCGACTTCCTTCGATCCGGTGAAGGCGATAAATCGAGTCTTAGGATGCTCGACGACGGCGTTGCCGAAGGTGCTGCCACCGCCGGGGCAGAAATTCACTACGCCGTCCGGAAGTCCGGCTTCTTCCAGGATCTCCATGAACTTGGCCGCAATGGTGGGTGAGTCGCCCGAGGGCTTCAGAATGACGGTATTGCCGGCAACGATCGCGGCCATCGTCATGCCGCCCATGATCGCGGCAGGAAAGTTCCACGGCGGAATCACCGCGCCCACGCCCAGAGGAATGTAGCGGAAGGTGTCATGCTCGCCCGGCAACTGCACCGGAGCGGTCACCTTGCTGAGCCGCAGGGCCTCCATGGCGTAGAAGTCGGCGAAGTCGATAAGCTCGGCGATGTCGGCGTCGGCCTCACCGTAGTTCTTGCCGACCTCAAAGACCAGCCAGGCTTCCAGCTCGAATTTGCGTTCACGCATGATCTGCGCCGCGCGGAAGATCAGGCTGGTGCGCTCTTCGAGTGAGCTGCGGCTCCAGGTCTCGAAGGCCTTCAACGCCGCCTGCATGGCGGGCTCGACCTCGGCGGTCCCTGCATCCTGGTGAATGCCCACGATCTCGGACGGCTTAGCCGGATTGATCGAGTTGTGCTTCGCCGTTGTCTTCAGGTGGCGGCCACCAATGACCAGGTCATACTCGCGCCCGAGCTCGTTGCGTACTTTCTCGATGGCGGTGCGCATGCGGCGCGCGTTCTCTGGATTGCTGAAGTCGAGCATCGGCTCGTTCTTGAATTGTTCCGGGGAACCGGCTTGATCGACGGTGGCGGCGATGCGAGTTCCTTCACGGGCGGGGGTCAGGGTAGCCATAAATGCGTCCTCTCAGTGGGTAAATGTAGTAGATGCTGTGTAATGCAGCGGGATGCGGAGGCCTGCAAACCCACCATTCTACACCTCAAGCTACAAGGCCGCCGGAACATGGGGCTGTCGCTGGGTCGTGCCAGCGCCATCCAAGCCCCAATCGCACCAGGGGAGGACGAAAGGCTCCCGACCAGCGAATCCGACCGGCTACATCCCCGGAATTGGGCGCTTGTTCAGACACAGGCATTGACAGACAGGAGTACTCTTATGCGAGCCGTTTTAATGCAGATTGCCACGAGGAGAGATCATGGCGAAGTCGTCAGGGGCGAAGTCGAGAAAGTCGGCCAAGAAGACCAAAAAATCCGCGAAGAAACCAGCGGCAAATGTATCGAAGAAGACCGCCAAAGCCGGCCGTGCGACGGCAAAAAAGAAGGCGCTTCCAGCCAAGGCCAAGGTCAAGCCCGCGAAGCCAGCCAAGGGAACAAGCAGCAAGGCGTCTGCTGCGAAGACCGCTCCGAAGGGCAAGACGAAGGCGGCCAAAATAACCCTCAGCTCGGCGGCGTTATTGAAGAAATGGGATGCTGCGGGAGTTGAATCGGGAAAGATCACGTCCATTCCCGACGGCAAGGCGGCGCGACCTGAGGCACCGGGCAAGTTCGCTCCCCGGGGCCAAACCCTGGGAACTACTACCCAGCACTTCGAGCTCTATTACGACAGCAGCTTCGGCTCCCCCGGGAACGCCCTCTGCAAAGCTATGGCGCAGACGGTAGAAGCCGACTACCGCATTGTGTCGTCGTGGTTCGGCGGAGTGCAGGTGGACTCGTTCGATCTGCATGCCGATCCCGGAGACAACGGGGCCAGCCACTTCGACTGCGGCGCCAGGGATATTCATTTCGACTGGCGGACAAACAAGTCCGCGAATTGGGCGCGCATGCTTTCCGAGGCGGAGATCGTTGAAGTCTTCGAAGCGAACTTCAATGGAGACTGGAATTGCAGCAACAGTACCGGCGAAGGGCTTTCGCGCGTGCTGGCCGAGTGTCTGTATCCCGGCAACGTGTTGGGGAAATCGGGAAAGCCTCCGGCAGCGTGGTGGCTCGATGGCTCCCGCGCGAACTGGGTACAGTACAACAAGGGCACCGATACGGATTATCCCTCGATCGGATGCTCGGTATTGTTCCTGAACTGGCTGCGCTACCAGCTCGGCTTCCATTGGGACGACATCGTCTGCGCCGCACTGAATGTCGGCGACCTCACACTGGAACGCCTCTATCAGATCCTCAACGGCGGAGGCGCCTGGAACTATCCGGGCAGCGGCAAGGCCTGGAAGGCTTTCAAGCGGTTTATCGACGACAAATTTCCTCCAGGAACTGCATCCGGCCTGAGCGGCAATAATCCATTTCCGTTTCCGATCAACGAACACTGGCACTCCTGGGAAAACCTGGGACATCCTGCGTCGCTGCTGTCTCCTGCCTCGACGCCGGGTGTAGCCGCCCGTGCTGTAAACCGTCTCGACGTAGTGGCCAAAGGCAACGATGGCGCTGTGTGGTGGCTGCCCTGGGACGGGTCCAACTGGAAGCCCTGGACGAGCATGGGAGGGAACGTCAACGGAGGTCCGGCTGCTATTGCGCGCATAAAGCTGGGCTTCGACGTGTATGCCTCCGCCACGGACAATAAGCTCTACCATGCGTCGCATGGCACCTTCCCGTTCATCTCGTTGCCCTGGTATGCTCTGGGCGGCGGCACCTCATTCGCCACGCCGACCGCGGCTTCCTGGGCGCCCTACCGGGTAGACTGTTTTGCCGGAAGCGGAAGCGGCTTGCTCCATCGCTTCTCCAATGACAACGGCACCAATTTCACCGACTGGGAGAATCTGGGCAATCCGCCCAACGTAACCTTGAATGCTGCGCCCTCAGCGGTGGCGCGAGGACCGAAATTGCTGGATTGCGTCGCCTGGTGCAGCGACGGCTTCCTGTGGCAGAAGAGCTGGAACGGAACCGCATGGCTTCCCTGGACGAAGATTCCATTACGCAAGGTCATCGGGCAGCCGGGGCTCTGTTCGTGGGCTCCCAACCGGCTTGACATCATGGTGCTCGACCTCAACAGCCACATGTCGCACATGTTCAGCACCGACGGTGGTACCACATGGAAAGATGGCACCAACCTCGGCAAGCCTCCGGGCAGCACCACCATCTTCAGCTCGGCGACAGCGGTATCCTGGGGTCCCAACCGCATCGACTGCTTTGTGATTGGCAGCGATTACAACCTGTGGCACGTGTGGTGGGGATAGAAGACGGGTGCTGGCTCGATCACAAAACCACGAGTTGCAGGTTGAACGTAGTCTTCGTCGCGTCGCCGGGCACCTGCGCCTGAACCTCCGTGATCGTGCTATTGGTCTGCGAGAAGAGGGCCGCCACTGCCGGCTTGGTAAAGAAAAGCGGGAATCCTCCAGTGCCCTCAGCCACCAAGTCGTTGATTTCATCAAGCACCTGATTCAGTTTCTGGCGCGTGTCAGCGTCGTCAAGATCTTTCGACATCGTGGGCATGTCCTCACAGAGGTTCATGAACTGCTGCGCAGCCAGCATGTACATCCGTAAGTCCTGTCGAATGCCCTGGTCAGTAATATTAGCGGCCGGAAAATTAATGGGATTCTGCGGCCACGCACTAGCCACTCCGCGCAGTCGACGGTTGGGCGGAGCCGTCGAGCCCTCCTCGTCGTTTACCGTTACGTTGTAGCGTGCCCAATTCTTGAACTGGTCCACCTGATCGGGAAAGCCATGCGCCGCGAAGCCTGCTCCAGCGTAGATGGCATCTACCGCGGCAACGAACGCCGCGTAGTTCAATGCGTCGGCGGTTTGGTCAGGCTGTGGCTTGCCGTTCACAAACGCCGTCCAGCGCAGCCGGTTGTAGGCCGACGGCTTGAACACAATCGACAGAGCAACCGTCAGGTTTGGGTTGGCGCCGAGCGCATTTCGCAGCGCTTCGTCCAGCCCGTCGTGGCCTGTGCCTCGCAGCAGCAGATGAATCACCGAAGCCGTGCGGCGGGCGGCATCAGGATTCTTGTCCTCAAATGTCTTGACCCGCAGGTTAACGTCCTCATCGCTGATTGAGCCGTTGGCGGTGGATGAGGCGGTCACCTCGAAGTAGAACTCGATCGCCTTCCGGTGGCCAAAGACATTGTTCTCAGCCTTAACTCCGCTGAGAAATCTCAGCTGGAAAACTCCATTTCCGGCGTAATGCATATCGGACGTCTGGAAATACGTCTGCACGCTGGTGGCTCGAAAGGTGTCGAAGAGCTGCAGGCTGAGGGTCGTGGTGCGCCGAATCTCCGAGCGGGTGTATGAGCCGGGAGCCAGATCAACGTCTTTCTCCTGCACCGCTCCCGCCATATCCCCCTGCATGGCTTTGCGGAAGCCGGCTTGCGCGTCCGCGGTTCTGAGGAAGTCGATGCTCAGCAGAGTCGTATTTGCGCTGATGCGCTCAAATGCCAGGCTGGCGTTCACCTTCAGCCGGTCCAACTTTTCGAGTTGATCGTTGATTTTGTCCTGGGTATCGCTGATGTACTTTGACAGCTCGCTGACCTTGGTTTTGTCGCCAAGCTCGTTCATTCGACCTTTGAATTGATCACACAGCACACCGCGAACGTTGTCGTCTTTCACGCCCGCGAAGATGCAGGTGGAAGCCTTATCTAATAAATCGTCCACCGGGTTCTCCAGGCTGACCGACGCGTTCACGGACACTCCGGCGCTTGCCTTCAGTCCAGCCGAGAGCGTGCTCTGGTCCATCTTGAAGAGATGCAGTCGCGAGCGATCGGACAGGCCGCTCAGCACAATACGAAAAGCATCTTCGTGCTGATATCCAACGGTGAACGCCGCGCTCAAGTCCAACTCCGGTGTCGCCTGGGCGCTTACCGAACCGACCGGACTGCTTAAGCAGCGTCGGAGCTCTCCTCCGCTGAAGCCACCGAAGAACACGCCGGTGAAGCCCAGGCTGGCAGTGAGTGAGACCGCCAGCTTGCCGTAGAACTGATATTCGAGAAAATTGCCATCTGCGATGTCGAGGTAGGCCGTGTCGGTAAAGGGCAGAACAAAATGTCCAAAGGCAAACTTGATCGCGTCTCCTATGGCCATGCCCGAGTCGACCTGAACGTGGTTCGCAAGCAGAAAATTGTCCGTCACCTGGGCCGAGCCGGCTACGCCGAAGTTTCCGCTGCTGAAGGATCCTGACCCCGACACCTGCAGGTTCACCCTGAATGCGATAGAGACGTACGCCTTGCCCGCCGGAACCGTCACGATCTGCCGCTTGGAATCGTCATCATCTTTTTCGGCCTCGGTGAAGCGAAAAATCTCTCCCGCCTTGTGAATGGTCAGGGTTCCTTGCACCTGCGGCGTAAGTTGAATGGTGATGTTGCCGACTGCCCAGCTCAGAGCCTTCCCGAAGCCGATCGACACCTGCAACTGGTCGGATGACAAAGATGAAATCGGCTGATCGGCCGCCGCAGCCAGAACATCGGAGCCCAGCGAGAATGCGCCGCTCGCAAACTGTGCCATGGTCGTGGAGGTGAGATCGCCGGAATCAATAGTGAGATCTTTGTTTCCGATCGAGACGGTAAGCGGCTGCGACATCGGTTTCCTGCCTTCCCGCGCTGTCGTTCAGCACGGAGACTGCTCTGACTTGGGGTGTTCCTCCAAATCCTAGTAGCAGGCCGAACGGGACGCAACTGAACACAATGGCACTTGGGCCGATCGTCGTCCGCTCATGCGCGCGAGAGCATCTCCTGGAAATAGTCACGCCAGCCGGGAGGTAGCGCCGGAACTGCGATTGCGCGTTCGAGTAAGGCCAGGTCGGTCGCGTCGCGGGTGAAGAGACCTACGATGTCGGCCACACTGACGCCGGCTTGGTTCTCGGCGACCAGGCGAATCTCATCGCCTGCCTGCAAAACCCCTTCGCGAATTACGGAGAGGTAGGCACCGAAGCGGCGGCTCTGGTAGAAGAGACGGGTCATATCATCGCGGTCGAAGCGCAGGCTGAGCTTCCAGCAGGGCGTGCGTGGCTGCCGCACCATGAATCGGGCTGTGCCGATCTCGAGCTCGTCGCCGATGTGCAGCGTCTCTTCGCTGAGGCCTTCGGTTGTGAGATTCTCGCCGAAGGCGCCGTAGGTCAATTCCTGGCGCTGAAGCTGCGCCCGCCAATACTCGTAGTGCTCGGAGGGATAAAGGTAGACGGCCTTTTCGGGACCGCCATGGACGGCCAGGTCGGCCTGCTGATCGCCAACGAGGTTCGTCCCCTGCACCGCGACCGGGCCAGTGACTGGGTCTTTGAAGATGGCAGTGGTCGCGATGGTGCCCTTCCATTCGACCTGACGGGGACGGCCGAGGTTGACCGAGACTATTTTCATTCGATAACAGATTCCTCAACGCGGAGGGCGGATACAGTTTCTATCCGAAACGGCGAAGAGGATTCGTCCTTGTACCCGCCTCCGTTTTGCTGCGATGATGCGAGACAAACCATTATGCTTGCGGTTTAAGTCTCCAGGGCCACACGATGTTCATCGTCCGCACACTTATATTCGGCATATTGCTGTTCTTCGTGTCGTATATGCACGCGCAGTGTCCGGTGGAACCGGAGGAAGGCGCACCTCCCAAGACCAACACCCGGCTGCCAGAAACGACAGGCACGCAAAAGACGGATTCACAGGAGACAGAGCCGTCGCAGACGGCCAATACTGAGGACCTGCTGCCGGAATCGGCTTACCTGTCGAACCGCACCTACACCAGTGTGTTCTTCGGCCTGGGGCTCGACCTGCCAATTCCTGTAGATGGGCACCGGGTGATGCTACCCCTGATGCCGTCGGGCCAACACGCGCTGCTGGCGCTGGTTACGGAAAATGGCACTCATCATGGCTCGCTGACGATTACGGCGTCGGAGCCCTCAAATCCCGGCTACGTAATGAGCGAGAAGGAACGGCAGGAAGAGTTCCAGCGATGGGCAAAGAACCAGCCATCGGTCCGGCAGGAAATGCCGGATTGGATGATGCGCTCAGGACACTTCTATCACACCGAAATGCGCAAGGGCGATGAACGGACGGTGCAGTACACGACGCGCATCAAGAATTACCTGATTCGAATCAAGGTCACATCCAACGATCCGACATTTCTGAAGAACGCCCTTCATGACATCGAGACGATACGCATTTATTGTCCTGAGGATGATGGCACCCTGACGACGCGTAAGGGCGACTTGGTGACTCCGGAAGGCACTCCTTACGAGGGGCCAACCGTTCCAACCTCGCGAGTGGACGCGCGGATCGCCGAGAATCCTGAGCAGCACGCGATTCCCGCGGGAGTGGTCGACGACGGAATCTACAAGAACCCCGAACTAGGAGTTGAATTCACGTTGCCGCAAGGATGGCAGGTTGTGCCCGAGCCTCCCTTGGCGAATGAGAAGGAGGGAGCGACAGCGCAGGAGCGGCGAACCCAAGCCTTCCTGCAAGCTTGCTCGCAAGTACTGGTTCGACTGAAGAACGAATCACCTGTGGTGCATCAAGGTTCGCCGCCAGTCATCGTTTTGCGAGCTCTCGATCCGGCCTGCATTTCGCTGCGCGGACCCAACACGGTCGAAGACCGGCGGGGCGCTGATGATCTTGCTGCCTATCTTGAAATGCTGCGCGAGTTCGGAGAGATTCGGACCACCGAGTTGGTCTCGGTGTCAGACCACACGTTCGCGGTGTATGGTGGCACCGTGGACAACGGCTCCCCAGAACAATCGCTGGCTGAGCGAGCTTCTCAGATGATCATCGCCACCCGCTACAACAAGCTGCTGCTGCTGTGGTCGCTGACCCTTCCGCAGGGATCGACCTGGAAGGATATACCTGACACAAGCGTCCGATTCGGCGGCAACGAATCCGTCGACGTGGGCCCTGCGCTGGCGAAGAAGTAAGCGGCTACTTGCTCTGCGGCTTGGCGGCTGGCTTGCTCGGTGCGGCAGTGGTGCGCAGTTGACGGACCTTATCGCGCATCGCGATACGAGCCCGGCGCAACCGGTTTTCGCGAGACTTGTCACCGTTCTTGAAGGACATGAAGACTCTTTTCCTGGGCATATCCCCGCGCATCTCGCGGTGCGAGCGCCCAAGGCACAAGACTATCTTCTTTGGCCCACATCTCCAAATCGGTGAGAGTTCGTGGCTTGTGACGACGGCAATGGCGCGAGACCTATCGCTTGCAGGTCATTTCTGAGTTGCTCCGGCGACTGCACGACGATGCCCTGGATTCCGATGGCGCTGCCCCCTTCGATGTTCGCCTTGCGGTCGTCCAGAAACAGTGCTTCAGCGGGCGCCACTGCGAGGCATTGCAGGCAATGATGAAAGATGTCCGGCTCGGGCTTGGCCATGCGCAATTCCGAGGAAAGCGAGAGGCAATCGAACTGTGCCAACCAGGCAAAGTTCTGCCGGGCGAACCGCACCATATCCAGATGCATGTTGGAGAGGACAGCCGTTTTGATACCTGCCGCCTGAAGATCAGCCGCCCAGCGCAGCATGTCTTCCTTCACGTTGCTCCACATCGCGACATCGATTTCACGAAGCTGTTCAATCTGCCCATGCGTCAATGTGACGCCTGCCTGCTTCGCCACTGTTGACCAGTATTCCGGCGGCGTCAGGTCGCCGCGATCATAGGAGTGGCGCAACCCGGAGTAGAGCTGGCGAAAGCGGTCCTCACACACGCCGACGATTTTCGCCATCGCGGCGATGAAGCTTGACGGCGGCGCCGAGCACAGTACTTCGCCGTAGTCGAAGATCACGGCACGTATGCCGTTTGAATTCGCTGGGCTGTGAGTCATCCGCCTATTTCTTTTCACTCGGCGGGAAGTTCTTGAACAGCTTGTTCAGCGCGTTATCCAAAGTTTTGATGTTCTTGTTGGAATTGTCTGAGATCGTTGCCGTAGCCGAGCCCCGCCACAGCAATTGATGGTCTTTGGAATTCGCCAGCTCCAGGACCAGCGTCCCTTCCTTAGTCACGAAGGTGTTGTAGGTCGTTGTGGTTGGGCCGCCCCAATATCCCCACCCCCAACCCGGTCCCATGTTGTAGCCCGTTCCTACCACCTGCTTCTGGTCCTTGATGCTGTTGCTGTAAACCACCCACACGTCGGGATCGGACTCGACCTTTTGCAAACCCTTGGACTGTAGCTGCTTATCGACGCCGTCGATGATGCGCTGATCCCAGAGGCCCTTGGCCGGGTGGGGACTCGTCTGCCAGGCATAGGTATGAAAATTCGAAAAATTCTCGGTGCGGTCCCAGTCGACATTAATTTTTTGTGCAACGGCTGAGACAGCGAACAGCAGGCTTAGTACGACACTGGCAAAAATGCGGCTCTTCATGGCAGCTCCGGCAAAAGGTCTGTGAAATCGCTTTCTCAATAAGGATGGACGAAGTGGGCAGTAATGGGAAGCGCAAAAAATCACCTTTGTGCCGTTGTGCGCTCCCGTTCATTGTGAATTAATGAGCGGCAATTTGAAACGTGTATACGATGGCTACCACCATTGTTGAGGAGACACTCATGATCAGCCTTTTGCAACCCGGACAAGTTCGCGCACAGATTCCCGCGGGAAGATCGCAGGCTCATCCCGCTGTGCATCCGTTAAGCCTGCTCTTTGCCAAGCAACCCTTCCAGCCATTGCCCACGCCGCTGGGCCTGCCTCCCTACCATTACGACCTGGAGTCGGTCATGCCCGGCATCACGGCTGAAGCAGAGAAGCAGGGTAGCCTGGTTTTCCACTGCGTAGGCGATACAGGTGGCGTCAAGAATCCCAACTTCCAGACGGCCGTAGCAGATGCCATGAAGGTCGACTTGAGTCTGCCGTCCGCGCAGGCGCCCCGGTTCTTCTATCATCTCGGTGACGTGGTCTACTTTAATGGGCAGATCACGGAGTACTACTCTCAGTTCTACGATCCCTACAACCACTACACTGCGCCGATTCTTTCGATCCCAGGCAATCACGACGGCGATCCCATCAATAGTTCCCAGGTTTCCCTCGATGGCTGGGTCCGGTACTTCATGCAGGCGACCGCGCATGTTAATCCTGAATCGCAGGATGCGCCTCGAACGACGCTTTCGCAGCCCAACGCTTATTTCACGTTGAACTGTCCCTTCGTCACCATCGTCGGAATGTACACCAATGTTCCGGAGGGCGGCTCGATCGATTCGGTGCAGCAACAATGGCTGACTAACGAACTTGCCACGGCTCCCGCCGATAAGGCCTTGATCGTAGCGTTACATCACCCCATTTATTCGTTCGACGTCGTGCACAGCGGCAGCTCGCGTATGGCACAGGCTCTGCAGGTCGGCGATCAATGACTCGCGTCGTGTGCCGAACATGGTGCTGACCGCGCACGTCCACGACTATCAGCGTATCGAACGCAACCTGGTGAATGGGACAGCGACGCCGTTCGTGGTTTCGGGAAATGGAGGCTATTACAACTTGCACAAGATTGCCTCGCCGGTCGGGACGGTGGATCCGGCTACGCAAGCCAAGCTGGTTGCCGGCTATGACCAATCTCACGGATACATGATCCTGACCGTTGGCGCAAAAACTATTTCCGGTGTCTCCTATAGTGCCGGAGCGCAGAGTACCCCTCACGAGGTCACCAGCCAGAAGAAGAAAAAGAAACAACCTCCTCAGGGCGGCGGGACCTCAGTGGACACGTTCTCGTATCCCGCAGCGTCGCAAGTTCTGCCGGATGGGGTAAATGTGACTCTGTAAGCTGAGCTGGTATTACACCAGCCACGAGACTCGAAAGGAAGGGGACTTGCATGCCCAAGATCAAGGTGAACGACATCACGATGAACTATGCGAAAGAAGGAACGGGCGAGCCCTCATCCTGATCCCCTACTTGGCCGCCGATCATGCCTGCTATGCCTTCCAGGTCCCGGAGTACTCCAAGCACTCTAACCTGTATCTCTGTTGATCTCCGAGGAACCCGTGAAACAGAGAATGCGGCAGGCGACTACTCCACGGAGGTTCTCGCCGACGACATTGCAGCTTCATGCAGGTTGTACGGGCACGGCCGGCGGCGCCGGTCGACGTTTCTCCAGCAGACCGATGCCGTGATGAGACGCTGCCGCAGCCGGGCTGGTATGCTTTTGGATTGCCTCTAAGGCGCTCTCTTTTTGGAGGAAGAAAGACGGATGGCGAACGATCTGCAGGGACGCACGCTAGCGGTGTTCGGAGTGGCCAACAAGCGCAGCATTGCCTGGGGGATTTCCCAGGCTATGCAGCAGGCTGGAGCGCAACTCATCATCACATACCAGAACGAGCGCCTCAAGCAGGAGGCCGACGATCTGATCTCCGCCCTCCCGAACGCGCAGGCGTTTCAGTGCGATGTCTCCCGTGACGAAGAGATCGACCAGCTTTTCGATCAGATCAAATCACGCTACGGCAAGCTCGATGGGCTGGTGCACAGCATTGCCTACGCTCCTGCCGAGGCGCTGCAATACGAGTTCGTCCAAACCAGCCGGGAAGCCTTCCGCGTCGCCCTCGACACCAGTGCCTACTCGCTAGTCGCGCTGGCGCGTGCCGCAGCTCCGCTGATGACGGACGGCGGCAGCATCATCACCCTCACCTATTACGGTGCGGAGAAGGTTGTTCCCAAGTACAACGTCATGGGAGTGGCCAAAGCGGCGCTTGAGGCCAATGTCCGCTATCTTGCCTATGATCTGGGCAAGCATAGGATTCGCGTGAATGCGATCTCCGCCGGTCCGCTTAAAACGCTGGCGGCGCGCGGCATCGGCAGTCTCGGCGAGATGATGAAGACCCAGGCTGAAAAGGCTCCCCTGCAGCGCAATATCGCGGTGAATGAAGTGGCTTCGACTGCCGTGTTCTTGGCCAGCGACGGCGCCAGTGGCATTACCGGCGAAGTCATCCACGTGGATTGCGGCTACAACATTATGGGATTCTAGCGAGAAGACCTGATCTTCAGCTCGACAGCCACTCCAATCGTCGAGGCTTGAACCGCAGCTCTTGCTTCGCCTTACTATTCGAAGCTCCGCGCAGACGGGTGGCGTAATAGACGGCGTCGGGACCAGCCGCTTGTATCGCCTGTTCTTCCGTCACATGCGGGGGAGGCGGGGCTCCACAGAAGCGGGCAAAGGCCGGAAGCCACACGCATTGTTCGCTAGGATCGTCATCCACGAGGTTGTAGGCACCGGAAGGGCAATCGAGCGCGGAGACGGTCGCGGCCGCAGCGTCTTCGATGTGCACCCAACTGGACACACCCTCTCCTTCGCCGATGATTGGCACCTGCTGCTGGCGAGCCTGGTCTCCGATATCCCCTTCGGGAACGAACCAGGTGCCCGGCCCATAGAAGAATCCATAGCGGAGCGCCACTCCCTCGATATCCGACCTGCTCAGAACGCTCGCTTCTAACTCAGCGTAACGCCGCGAGCCAGCGGCGACGGCAGGGGAGGCATCGAATGCGAAGGGCTGTGTCTCGTCGGCCAGCCCATCACCGGGTGCGTACCAGAACGCGGCGGACTGCACCATAAGCCGTCGCACGCCCGCTGCCTGCGCGCCAGCAAGCAAGTTCTTGTTGCCCTCCAACCGCACTCGCGCATCGCGTTCTGCCGCAGCCTTCATCTCAGTCGGGGTGTAATGGCGAGGAAGCGAGGTGAGTTCGTTAATAATCACGTCGGGACGGACTCGCATCACAGCGTCTTCCACCGAGGCACTGTCAAGAGCATCCGCCACCACCGCTTCAGCTCCCGCGTCGGAAAGCGCTGCTCCTCCGTCTGGCGATCGGACCATTCCAAAGACCGTATGCCGGTCTGCGACCAACCGTCGAATCAGCGGCCGTCCGATCGCGCCCGTAGCACCCGCGATAAAGACTCTCACCCTACTCCTCCTCGCGTGACCATCGATTTTATCCGGAGCCGTTGAGAGTGAGGAAAATGACTATTGCGAAAGGCTTTGCTTATTTTTCACAACGATCCTCCGCCCTAGCTCTCCGGTGCGTTCGATAACGATTTCGACGTCGCACTCCTGGTGGAAGCGCGAGAACTTTTCGCCCCATTCCAGCAGGACCAGGTTGCCCTCTTCGGCGAAGAGCTCGTCGAGGCCAAGAGTGTCCAGCTCACGAAGCGTTTCGATGCGGTAGAGATCGACGTGATACAGGTTGACCTCGGGGCCCCGATACTCGTGGATGAGCGTGAAGGTTGGACTGGTGACGTCGTCCTGCGAGGCTGCTCCCAGACCTTCGGCGATACCTTTCACCAGGGTCGTCTTGCCTGCGCCCAGGTCGCCGGTCAGCACCACCATGCGTGCCTTGGCAAGTTCCGGAGCGAGCCGGCGGCCGAGTTCCATGGTCTCCTCGGCCGAATGCGTGATGTATTCGTGGCTGGAGGCCGTCATCCGCTGATCCGAACCGCGCTCTCTTTGGCCCAGCGGCCTGCGCGACGAAACGCCTCCGGAAGCCCGCGAAGCAGGTCGGTGGCCACCAGCGAATGCTCACCCATCTCCTCGGCCGCAACGTCGCCCGCCAGTCCGTGCAGGTACACCGCGGCGACAGCGGCACAGGCAATGTCGTTCGGCATCTGGGCAATCACGCCTGCGGTCATGCCGGTCAGGATGTCACCGGTTCCTCCCGTGGCCATGCCCGGATTTCCGGTAGGGTTCACCCAGGCTGTGCCGTCGGGCAACGCGATGATAGTGCGATCGCCCTTCAAGACGACGATGAGGTGGTGCTCCCGCGCAAAGTTACGGGCAACATTGAGGCGATCAGCCTGCACCGCCTTGATGGTGATGCCGGCCAGCCGCGACATTTCTCCTGGATGGGGTGTAAGGACCAGCGGACGCGCCCGGCCGTCGAGCAACTCGGTCTTCCCCTGGAAGGCATTCAACCCGTCAGCGTCTACCACCAGAGGAACTTTTACCCGGCGCACCACTTCGTGCACGAAATCGACTGTCTCGGGATGCCGTCCGATACCCGGACCAATCGCCACAACAGTCATCGGTGAGGCCAACTGCTCGAACCGGCCATCGCGCAGAGCCGTCTTGGAGATGCTGCCCGCATCAGTCTCCGGCAGCGGCTCGGTCATGAGTTCGGGCGCGAATGCGGCCACGCTGGTCAGCACACTTTTCGGCGTTGCCACCGTGCTCAGGCCTGCGCCGGCGCGCAGAACAGCCATGCCCGACATGGCTGCGGCTCCCGACTTGCCGAACGATCCGCCGACGATCATGGCGTGCCCGTACATCCCCTTGTTGCTGTCGACTGGACGCGGCGCCAAAAGGCGAGCAAGATCGCCCGCGGTCGTGACTTCAAGGCCCAGCTTGGAGACAATCGCTGCATCGGGAGAGCCAATCGGAGCAACCACAATCGGGCCGCGCGTAAGATTGCCGAATACATGCGCCGGGCGCGGCGCGGTGAAGGTAACGATGGCATCAGCCCGCGCGATCCCCTCCCCATGCTGTTGTGCCATCGAGTCGGATTCCGCGCCGGAAGGGATATCGACTGCGACGATCCGGCAGGCGCTGTGGTTCATCACCGCGATGGCCGAAGCATACAGACCTTTGACCGGAGGCTGAAAGCCGGTGCCGAGCACAGCATCGACAATCAGTTCGCAATTGCCCAAACTTCGGGACGACTCAGATCGCAGATCCTGCTCACTCTGTACCACGATGGGCCGCACCGGCAGCCGTTCGAACATGGCAGCAGCATCGCCACGCAGCTCGACGGGGGTAGCCAGCAGCAAGACTTCGACTACCCGTCCCGCGCGGTGCAGCTTACGCGCAATCACGAAGCCATCGCCGCCGTTGTTGCCCTTCCCGCATATCACCGCAATGCGATTAGCCTGTGGATAATGCTCGAGGATAAATTGCGCCACGGCTGCGCCCGCGTTCTCCATCAGGGCGAGCGAAGGCACGCCATAGCGTTCGCTGGTGGCGCGATCGATCTCGCGCATCTCGGCGGCAGTCGTGATCTTCACGCCGGCTCCGTGGCTGAATGTTCCAGTTGCCGCAGACCGTCGGGATGCCCCATGGCGATGAGATGATCTCCGGCGTGAATTGCCGAGTCGGGCGCCGGGTTGAAGCGCATCTGGGAGTCCTCGCCCTTGATCGCGAGCACGATGACGCCCATCTCCTGGCGGATGCGCGAGCCCTCCAGAGTCTTCCCCGCAAAGCGCGAACCGGCCTGCACCTGCACCTCCTCGATCTCCAGGGGTTTCTGCTGATTCATTGCCGTGTCGAAGAAGTCGACAACGTAAGGCCGCATAAAGGTCTGCGCGATGCGATAACCGGCGAAGTTATAGGGAGAGACCACCGAGTCGGCGCCGGCGCTCAGCAGGTGCTTCTCGGCATCCTCTTCACTGGCACGGGCAATGATCTTGAGCTTTGGATTCAAGCTGCGCGCCGTCAGGATGATGTAGACATTGATGGCGTCGGTCGTCGTAGCGGCTACCAAGCCGCGCGCGAGTTCGATACGGGCCTCGCGCAGAACCTTCTCCTGGGTTGAGTCGCCCACGATGGTGAGCCAGTTTTCGGACGAATAGCGCCTCAGCTTGGCTTCGTCATTGTCAACGATGACGAAGGGCTCCGGCTTGCGGGCAAGTTCCCGGGCAGCGCTACGGCCCACGCGGCCCGCCCCGCAGATGATGTAGTGTCCCGACAATCGGCTGATCTCACGGTCCATGCGTCTCCTGCCAAATACCGATTGCAGCTCGAATTCTAGCAAAGCCCGCGAAGCGCCACCCACCAGCATCAGCACCAGGCCAACCCCGGTCACGATGATGAAGCTGTTAAACAAGCGGCCATTGTGCGACAAAGGATGAATCTCTCCATACCCGATGCTGGTAATGGTGGTGAGCACCATGTAGAAGCCGTCGAAGAACGTCCAGCCCTCGAGAAAGTGAAACCCCAGCACGCCAATGACGACCAGTAGCAGCAACGCCAAAACCAGGAAGCGCAGCTTGGGGAGAATATTCATCGCAGCCATTCTTTCGTGTTGCTGGTTCTAGCGCAAGGAAGCCAAGCGCAAGAAAAAGCCCCCCGGCAAGCGGAGGGCCGTGACAAACTGTCCTCGCTATCTCAGTCGCCCGAGACTGGCACCTTTTCGTCCACTCCGCGCTGCACCCGGCTGTGCTTCTGGCCATAGCCGAAGTAAATGGCCATCCCGATCACCAGCCAGACGAACAGGCGTAGCCAGGTATCGAATGGCAGGCTCGCCATCAGCGCGAAGGAGATGGCGATGCCCAGGATCGGTACCAGCGGGACCAGGGGTGTCTTGAACGGCCGATGCAGATCGGGGCGGCGCACCCGCAGAATCCAAACTCCAGCGCACACAATCACAAACGCCAGAAGGGTTCCGATGCTCACCAGTTCACCCAGAATTCCGATGGGAACGAGCGACGCAAAAATCGCAACAAAGATTCCGACCGTGATCGACGAGACGTAAGGCGTACGAAATCTGGGATGCACTCTGCCCGCCCATTCGGGCAGCAAGCCGTCGCGGGACATCGAGTAGAACACGCGCGATTGCCCCAGCAACATCACCAGCATGACGCTTCCCAAACCGGCGATCGCGCCCAGTTTTACCAGGACCGAGCCCCAGCGCACGCCGGTCGCATCGATGCCCACCGCGACAGGGTCGGCCACGTTCAGTGCCGAGTACGGGACGATGCCCGTCAACAACCCGGAAACTAATATGTAAAGGACGGTGCAGATCACGAGGGATCCGAGGATTCCGATCGGCATGTCTTTCTGAGGATTCTTGGCTTCCTGTGCCGCCGTGGAGACCGCGTCAAATCCGATATACGCGAAGAAAATAACTCCCGCCGCACGTGCAATTCCCGACCAGCCATACTCCCCGAATGAACCCTGATTCGGCGGAATGAAAGGGTGCCAGTTTGCCACGGCCACCGCCGGATGCCTGACGACATATGCGCCGGCGATCGCGATGAAGATCAGAACAATCGCGACCTTCACGATCACAATCGCCGAATTGAAATTGGCTGACTCCTGAATGCCTATGACCAATATCGTGGTAATGACACAGATTGCCAGAAACGCAATCAGGTTAAAGACACCTTGCATCTGCGGCAGGGTCGAAGGATCGACGCCATTCTGCTTCAGAATCGGTGCCATGGTCGTCAGCAACTCCCAGCGGCCCTGGTACTGCACGATCATATTGGGTACCCACTGGTGGCCTACGTGGGTATAGGGCGTTGCCGTGAACTGGGGCGGAATATGGATCCCGAAGTCCTGAAGAAAGCTGACGAAGTATCCGCTCCAGCCCGAAGCGACCGTCGCCGCTCCGAAGGCATACTCCAAAATCAGATCCCAGCCGATGATCCAGGCAAAAATCTCGCCCAGGGTGGCATAGCCATAGGTATAGGCCGATCCTGCGATGGGAATCAGCGAGGCAAACTCGGAGTAACACAATCCGGCAAAAACGCAGCCCAATCCGGCAAGAATGAAGGAGAGCACGATGGCTGGTCCCGCGTATTGCGCGGCCGCCGACCCGGTGAGCACAAAGATTCCCGCGCCAATAATGGCGCCAATGCCCAGAGTAATCAGGTTCAGGGGACCAAGGGCCCGTTTCAGGCTGTGTTCGCCCGTCTCCGATGCCTCGGCCATCAGCATGTCGAGGGGCTTGCACTTTAACAAATTCGCCATTCAGCTTTGCCTCTTCTTCGAGATCAGACTCGTGAAGTCACTTGCTTGTTCTGCCGCGACCACAGGAAATATACCGGTATGCCCAGCAACACGATAATCAGGCCCGGCCATGTGTACTGGGGCTTGTAGCGCAGTAACACTATATCAATGAAGACCGCCATCACGATGTAGATTGCGGGCAGCACCGGATATCCAATCGCGCGATAGGGACGCGGCTCATCCGGCCGTTTAAAGCGCAACACGAACAGCCCGCCGATGGTCAGGATGTAGAACACCAACACCGCGAAGATGATGTAGTCCAGCAATTGCCCGTAGCTGCCGGAGATACAGAGAACGCAGGTCCAGATGCACTGCATGATGAGCGAGTGCGCCGGAGTGCGGTACTTCGGATGCAATTCAGCGGCACGGCGGAAGAACAGTCCGTCCTTCGCCATGGCGTAGTAGACGCGTGCGCCGGCCAGGATCAATCCGTTGTCGCAGCCGAAGCTGGAGACAAGAATGCCAATCGCCATCAGGCTCGCTCCCAGCGAGCCGAAGATCTGCTGGAACACCGCCGTAGCGACCCGGTCTTCCGAAGCATACTGAATGCCGCGCGCCACAATGCTGGTCCCATGCGGATCGCCGACGAGCGGCAGCACACACAGGTAAACTACGTTCGCCAGCACATAAAGCAGAATAACCGCGCCCGTTCCCAGCGCGAGGGACAGCGGCAGATTGCGCTGCGGATTCTTGACCTCGCCTGCCGTGAACGTGACGTTATTCCAGGCATCGGAGGAGAACAGCGATCCCACTTGCGCCACTGCCAGGATGGTCAGCATCCCGACCATCGCGGTTGGGCCGCCGACACCCACCTGCACCGCGTGGAGCGAATTCCACCCTGCGTTGTGCCAGAAGTTGGCCCCGAAATTAGCGGCGATCGCCTGGGCGTTCCGTCCGACAAAGATGCCCAGCAGAACCAGCCCAAGCAGCGCCGCCGTCTTGGCGAAGGTGAAGATGTTTTGCACCATCGCTCCTGTCCGCACGCCGAAGACGTTCAGCACCGACAAAAAAACCACGATCACAATGGCAACCAGGTTCTGAGTATTAAGCCCGACATCCATGTTGCCCAGCACCATCGGCCCGATCCGAATTGGCGGCACATGCGCGATATGGAGGAGCCAATGCGACGACGAGACTGCAGGAACAAAGATACCGAGAAACTTTCCGAAGGCCACTCCCACTGCGGCGATAGTTCCAGTCTGAATGACCAGAAACAGCGTCCAGCCGTAGAGAAATCCCCACAGCGGCCCCAGCGATTCACGCAGGTAAACATACTGCCCACCCGCGTGCGGCATCATGGCCGCCAGCTCGCCGTAAGCCAGAGCGCCGGTGATGGTCAGAAATCCCGTCACCAGCCACGCGCCGATCAGCAGCGCGGGAGACCCGGTCAGCCGGCCGATCTCTGCCGAAACAATGAAAATGCCCGAGCCGATCATCGAGCCCATCACCAGCGTGGTGGCGCTGGTCAGGCCTAAGCCTTTGACAAATTCGTTCTCGCTGGATCCGATGGTGTGGGCCGGCGGTGGAGTCGTGGTCTTGGTGCTCAAGAAACCTCTTTCAAGCAGGAAGGGGTGCTCGCAAGAATTTACACCAACAGGCGCAAGAATTCCTCTGCTACTTTGCGTGGCGAGCTCAGCAGGTCGGAAACAACAGCGGCGGAATCCGCTCCCGCCTCGAGCACCGATTCCACATTCGAGCGGGTGATGCCGCCGATGGCCACCAGCGGCTTACGGGTCGCAGCGCGGGCGGCGCGCAGTCCTTCGAGTCCGACGACTGGATCCGCATGCTTCTTGGTCGCCGTGGCGAAGATGGGACCGAAGGCGACGTAGTCTGCTGGCCCGGCGTCAGCCTCTTTCACCTGTTGGAGATTATGCGTCGATATGCCGAGAATCCGCTTCTCGCCAATCACCAGGCGTGCGCCCTCGGGAGAGAGATCGTCTTGTCCAACGTGAACGCCATCATAGTCAGCAGCCAGGCAAATGTCAGCCCGGTCGTTCATGATGAGCGTCACATCGTGGCCGAGCACGCGCCGGATCTCGCGGGCGTGGCTCAGCATCTCCCGGGTGCTGCCCTCTTTGTTGCGGTATTGCAGCAGCTTGACGCCGCCTTCGGCGAGGTCGCGGGCAAAGTCCACAATCGCAGATGTAGTACGTAGCGGCTGCGCGAAGCAAGAGACATCCAGGATGGCGTACAGCTTGGGCAGTACCACGGTCTCGGACATGGCGAGGCGCTACTTTACCGCCTGCTTGGCCGGGGCCAGGAAGCGCTCCATGAACTTGGTGTCGAAGTTGCCGGCGCGGAAGTCGGGGTCGCGCATGATGCGCTGGTGCAGAGGAATACTGGTGTAGATGCCCTCAACCACGAACATCTCCAGCGCGCGCGACATGCGGGAGATGGCCTCGGCGCGGTCGCGGCCCCGAACGATCAGCTTGGCGATGAGCGAATCGTAGTAAGGAGGTACCACGCTCTCCGAGTATGCTGCGGTATCGACGCGGACGCCCGTCCCGCCCGGAGTATTGAAGGCAGTGATCTTGCCCGCCGAGGGCGTGAAGCGCTCAGGATGTTCGGCGTTGATGCGGCACTCGATCGCGTGCCCGCGGAACGATACCGGACCGGTGAGGATATTGCTCAGCTTTTCGCCCGCCGCAATCAGGATCTGCGATTTCACCAGATCAACGTCGGTGGTCATCTCGGTGACCGGATGCTCCACCTGGATGCGGGTGTTCATCTCGATGAAGTTCAGGGAGCCATCTTCATCCATCAGGAACTCGATGGTACCGGCATTCATGTAGCCGATGCGGCTGAGCGTCTTTACCAGGATGCCGCCGATGCGCTCACGCAACTCCGGCGTGACCTTTACCGATGGCGCTTCTTCCACCAGCTTCTGGTGGCGGCGCTGAATGCTGCACTCGCGCTCGCCCAGGCTGGCCACGTTCCCGTATTCATCGGCCAGCACCTGGAACTCGATGTGGCGTGGGCGCTCGATGAACTTCTCCATGTAGAGATCGCCATTGCCGAACGCCGCCGCCGCTTCCGATTGTGCGGCGTGAAACAGATTGGGCAATTCGTCGGCGCTGCGAATCACCCGCATGCCGCGCCCGCCGCCGCCTGCGGAAGCCTTCACGATCACCGGAAAGCCAACACTGCTCGCCCATTCCAAGCGCTTCGTCGGCCGAGGCGATGATGCCGTCCGATCCCGGCAGGATCGGCACGCCTTCCTTCTTCATGGTGGCGCGAGCTTTTTCTTTCTCGCCCATCAGCCGCGTCACTTCCGGCGGTGGCCCGATGAACTTGATCCCGCAGGTCTGGCACACTTCGGCGAAGTTGGCGTTCTCGCTCAGCAACCCATAGCCGGGATGGATGGCATCCACGTTGGCGATTTCTGCCGCGCTGATCACGGCCGGAATGTTCAGGTAGCTTTCGTTCAGCCGCGGAGGCCCAATGCAGATCGCCTCGTCGGCAAAACGCACATGCAGCGAATTGCGGTCGGCTTCGCTATAGATAGCGACCGCCTTGATGCCCAGTTCCTTACAGGCGCAAATGATGCGCAGGGCGATTTCCCCGCGATTCGCAACTAGGATCTTCTTGAACATTGTTTAAGGGCTTGCCTGGCCGGCGTCCTCAGCGATCGCTATTGTTTGCGAATGCCGAACAGCGGCATTCCGTATTCCACCGGGCTTCCGTTGGGCACGTACATTTTTGCGATCTCGCCCGAGGCGTCGGCTTCAATCTCGTTCATCAGCTTCATCGCCTCGATGATGCACAGCACCTGTCCCTCTTTCACCGTGTCGCCCACCTTCACGAATGGAGGCGCGCCCGGCGAGGGAGCCTCGTAATAAGTCCCAACGATCGGAGACTTCACGATGACGAGATCTTCCTCCGCGGCATTGGAGCCCACTGGCGCAACGGCCGCCGCAGGAGCAGGTGCGACCGGCGGCGGAAGCGGCGGAACCGCGGCTGCCACCGATCCGGTCGAAGCCACTGGCATCGATGCTGCGGTCTGTATCGACTGGGCAGCGCTTCCGCGCTTGATGTGGAGTTTCATGTCGCCACGTTCGAGTTCGAACTCGGCGATATCCTTCTCCACCAGAAACTCGATGAGTTCTTTAATTTCCTTCTGATTCATCGGATGTGCCGTAACGCTTCTGGAGGTAGATTTTTGAAGCACTTACACGAAAGTTCGTAGTCCCAGCCAGACACCCCGGTTCTGCCCCTGGCAAGCCTCCGAACGGAAGGCAATTAGCCATTATCAACGCTGGGCGGGATTTTGGGAAGCGGAGTCACCGCCCGTGGGACAGCTCGCCGGAACTCGATCAGCGGCAATTGCCTTACCAGCCGGCGCCGGTCATCATTCGTGTCGTGATATGGCCAGCCAAGCTAGGCGGCTCAGCACCATGCGCACAATCGGGGCCGCGAACCAATTGCGCCGCTCGTAGCCTTCAACCACGTCTCACCGCCTCTTCTTCGGGCAGTATGCGGTGGGCGGCAATGAACCGTTGCGAGCCTGATGACCACTTCCGCTTTTGAGTTCGCTTCGATATTTAGCAGCCAGTCTGAGTTCCAACCAAAGCCACTCATCACAACCGCTGCAGGGCCCTCCTTCCGGTACTCCATCACCTCCAGCACCGTCTGATGACGCACGCCGGTTCGCCGCCCAAAGTGGGTCAGGAGCAAGAAGCGTCTCCCCAACAGCCAGCCGAGCCTCCAGCGGTACAGGTACACCGGGGCCCGAAGAAAGTACCGCAACATCCCTTTTGGCTTCGTCGCAGACATACTGACTACTTTACCTAGGCGAGAATGGGTCCTTCCTCGGCGAATCGCGCAATAAAATTTTATATGGCAGACTCTCGGACCTGCCCGTGGCATGCTTCGGGACAAAGGGACCCGACCCCGCGCCTGACCCTGCTTCTATAATCAATCCTTATGGCTCAGTTCCTGCCTGTCGACGAACAGATGGCCTACCTGCGCAAGGGCGCGGCCGAGATCATCCGTGAGACTGATCTCCGTGAGCGCCTGGAGAAGTCGCTCGCTTCCGGCATGCCGATGCGGGTGAAGGCCGGATTCGATCCGACCGCCCCCGATCTGCATCTCGGCCACACCGTCCTGATGCGCAAGCTCAAGCACTTTCAGGACATGGGTCACACCGTCATCTTTCTGATCGGCGACTTCACTTCGCTCATCGGAGATCCGACTGGCCGCTCCGCGACCCGGCCGCCGCTGTCGCGCGAACAGATTGACGCCAATGCTGAAACCTACAAGGCGCAGGTCTTCAAGATCCTCGATGCGCACAAGACCGAAGTCCGTTTCAACAGCGAGTGGCTGGGCAAGCTCGACTACGAAGGCTTTGTGCGTCTCGCCGCGAAGTTCACCGTCTCACAGATGCTGGAGCGCGAGGACTTTCACAAGCGCTTCACCGAAGAGCGCCCCATCGCCATGCACGAGCTGCTCTATCCCATCGCGCAGGGTTATGACTCGGTAGCGCTGCATGCCGACGTCGAGCTCGGTGGCACCGATCAGAAATTCAACCTGCTCATGGGCCGTCAGCTGCAGCGCGACTACGACCAGCCGCCGCAGATCGTGCTCACCATGCCGCTGCTGGAAGGCACCGACGGCGTGCAGAAGATGTCGAAGTCCTACGGCAACTACATCGGCATCACCGAGCCGCCGCAGGAGATGTTCGGCAAGATCATGTCCATCTCCGACGAGCTGATGTGGCGTTACTACGAGCTGCTCACCGACGTAACGACTGCCGAGATCGAGCGCATGAAGGCCGATGCAACCAGCGGTGCGGCGCATCCCATGAAGCTGAAGCAGGATCTGGGCAAGCGCATCGTGGCCGACTTCCACTCGAAAGAGGCTGCCGAGCAGGCCGCTGCCGACTGGTCGCGCATGTTCCAGAAGGACGAGACTCCGGAAGACCTGCCCGTCATCAGCGTGAAATTCGACGATGTTGCCGCGCCCAATGCAGCCAGTGACAATGGCATGCTGCAGGTGAAGCTGGACAAGCTGCTGGCACGTACCGGACTTGCCACTTCGGTGAGCGATGGCCTGCGCAAAGTCAAACAGAACGCCGTAAAGCTCGACGGGGACCTCAAGACTGAACTGGTCGTCACCGTGAAACCCGGCACCGAGTTCACCCTGCGAGCCGGCAAGAAGATGGTAAAAGTGAGCATCCAGGCATAGAGCATCGAACCCGAATTCGGCTTCCCTACGCTGACTCCCCAACCACGCCCTACCTGCTCAATCTGGCACTTTTGTGTCTCTTGACACAGGAAGTGTGGGGGAGCAATATCCCCCACACTCTTACTAGTTGTGCTTACTCTTGCGCTCCGCGGGTTATTCCCCTTATCCCCCGACAGCGGAGTAGATGTTCTTCGAAGACGTTGCTCCCCTCCAGGGATGCGCGCCCAACTCGTCAGCCAGTCAGCCACTGAAAACGAATCACCGCAACCGTGCTTGCGAATCAGGAGAATCGGAATGGCCACCGTCTCTTTCGCTGCTGACATTCTTCCCTTGTTCAGCACAACCACTGACATTCCTCACATGGCACAGATGGGCGTGATGCTCGCCGAGTACAGCTACATGTCGGTTCCCGCCAACGCTCAGAAGGTCCTGGATCGCCTCAACGGAACAACTCACCCGATCATGCCGCCTCCGCCGGAGTCTCCGTGGAGCGCCGATCAGATTGCGCTCTTCACATCGTGGATGGCGGGAGGCTATCAGCCTTAGTCGAATGCCCCCACGTTCCTCTGACAAAGTAAGACTACTCAGACTAGAAAGGAGTGAAGTATGAGAAAAGGAATCTACATTGTCGTTGCGCTGCTGCTCTCGGTTGGCACAAAAACTTACTTCGGAGCAGGAACCTCAGGTGATGTCCGGTGGTCGCTGATTCCAACCGTCAGTGCGGCGCCCGCCAACTCTGCCTGCACCTTCCCCACAAAAATGGCCGCGACGCCGGAGCAGACAGCATGGGAGCTCTTCGTCGCCGCGAATTGCCAGGCCAGCAAAGGTCAGCTGGTATGGGAAACATGGATCGAACAGAGCACGCTTTATCCGGCCAACGGCGTCGCTGGAGCGGGATTGCAGGAGCACATCATCGGCAACCGCCTGCATGGCAGTCCTCTCGCTCTTGCCCGGATGAAACGGCTCCATCCGAGCGCCGCCGAACTCATCCCCAGTTCGCAATGCAACGCGATGGGCGGTCCGCCGGCGAGTCCGCCCTCTCCTCCTCTCATCACTACCCCGATCATTTGCGAGGAGGTCCATATCAATCCGGCCGCGCGGGGCTTCATCACCGGACAGCAGTATGAGACTCGGCCGCCGCAAACCGCCGCCGCTCAGAAGGGCACGGATATCGAGTTCCCAATGTCTGCGGTGGAGATCAAAGTGGACTGGATTCCCTCCACCGACTTCCAGACGCCGTTCACTTGCGCCAATCCACCGGCCGGCGTTCACGTCGAGACTATCGGCGGCACCTGTTACGCGATGGCCGGCGTTCATATCATTTCGAAGCTGCTGAAGGACTGGGTGTGGGCAACCTTCGAGCCGCAGAGCATGACCACCAACCCGCTGCGCTGCCAAACCTTTGGTCCCTGCAACGATCCCTGGGGATCGAATCCGGCGACCAGCAGTGGAGGCTCCAACGGTTTCACTCAGCCAACGGCGGCGGTGGCGGCCCTGATAAAACAGGCGAACCTCCCCAGCGAGTTCCTCAACTACAGGCTGGACGGCGTTCAGACCACGTTTACGACCGCGACCGGAGCACCTACTTATCTTGGTAATTCCATCATTGAGGGCGAAAACGTTGGTCAAACTTTCAACACAGCTTCGTGCATCACCTGCCACTCGGTTTCGTCGATTGAGAACAATGGCACCGACGGTATAACCGAGATTAACGAACAGGTTGGGCCGCAATATCAAATACCCACAGGTTGGATTGCGCGCGACTTCGTTTGGTCGTTGGGGCTGGCGTGTCCGGATGTGCAGGGCGGTGGGGGACTCCAGACCTGCACCACCTCGGCCAGTAATAAGAAAGTGAAGAAACATTGATCGAGAGGCCCCAGAACTTGAATAGTAACTTGGTGGTAGAGCTGGCCTTTGGCCAGCTCTAAGACGCTGATCATCCTCAGGGGCTTTTAGCCCTGGGGTTGAGGTGCGAAAACTTGTTCAGAGATTCCCTTAACCAAGCTGTCGATCTTTGATCGCTACAGGAGGGAGTCATGTCTTTGTCATCCGGTTATTCGAATACGGAAGCCCAGTTACTGATGCAGTTTTCCGGATTGGCCTACGTCGACGAGAGTCCTAAACCGGGGGAAACCATTCCGCAACAGGAGCAACGGATGCTGGGAGACATTAATACTTCTCTGAGCTCCGTCGCTCCGGGGTGGAGTGTGGCCTGGGGACCGGCTCTGAGTTCGGACCGGGCGAACATGCTGTACATTGCCGGTAATACCTCGTTGAATCAGTACGCCGTCGTCGTCCGAGGCACGGACTGGTCTTTCATACTAGATTGGATCGAAGACTTTGCTTCCCTGCTTACGCTTGTGCCGTATCCCGCGCTCAATGCAGGAAATATTGCTGAAGGGACCCTGCTGGGCCTGCTGGTCCTGCAGGGTCTCAATTTCCTTGATTTCTTCAACTCGCAGACGTTTCCGGCGGATGCGACTGTCTATGTCACTGGCCACAGTCTCGGAGGCTGCCTCGCCAGCGCTGTCGCCCCGCTGGTAGCCAATACGCTGGGCGATCCGGCCCGCGTCAAGGTTTATACCTTCGCAGCTCCAAGTCCTGGCGATGCGGGATTTCAGAGCTACTTCAACGGACTGTTCGTAGCCAACGGAATGGCTTTCCGCATCTATGACAACCTTGACGCCGTGCCCAACGCATGGACGACCCTGGCGACGATTGAGACCTACTATCAAGGGTTTTTGCCCTGCCCGCAAGACATAAAGGACATCCTCGATTTCGCCATCAGCAAGGTCGGCAATGAATATGCGACTGTCGGCACCGATCACGAACTGACGGGGCATATTATCTGGCCATTCCAGGCTGACAAATCGGCAGCCGACTTTGACCCGATTGGCGACGCCATCTTTCTGTGGCAGGTCGCCCAGCAGCACTCCCACCTGAACTACCTATCGCTGCTGGGGGCGAAGCTGGTAACAGCCGCTGTGGCCCGTGTGAGGGGCATTCATTCCCGCCTTTGCGCCAGCTCCGGCTAGAAAACCTCTCGCATAAGTGGACTCGATGGCAGAGCTGGCCGTTGGAGTCTGTGTGAGTACTGACGTTTATGAGTAACTGTGGAACGCGGCTGCGAAAAATCAGCTCCGTAGGAGCGGCATAATCTGCCCAGCATGAAGCCGAAGGCGGAATGCTGGGTAGTAGTGGAAAATTTGATCGAGTCCCGGAAGAGACGGTATGGTTCCTGCTAAGAAGAACAAGACCCGGACTCTCGTGATCTCCGACTTGAAGAAGGTGTCGGACACCTGCCAGATGTAGAGCCCTCCCTCTATGCAGTGTCGCCGTGGCAACTGCGAGCCCGAGGAGCCACGCCGGTATTTGCCCGGCTATTCGCATGTTCGCTATAATCAAGGCTGCCGAGCGGGAGTAACTCAGTGGTAGAGTGCGACCTTGCCAAGGTCGAAGTCGCGGGTTCAAATCCCGTCTCCCGCTCCAGAGTTTTCGCAGCCCTCGCCTCCGCGCGAGGGTTTTGCCTGTAAGGCGCCGGTGCACGGAAATCCGCTGTTTCGCCCTTCGCCTCTCGCCAGTCAGTCTCCCCCGTGCTCCCCATGCACGACGTGTATACTTGACGTATATACTTTATGGAGGAGCGCGATGAGCACGGCACGGGTGTTCAAGTCGGGCAACAGCCAGGCAGTGCGGCTGCCGAAGCAGTTTCGGCTGGCCAGCCAGGAGGTCGAAATCTTTCGCCGCGGCGATGAAATCGTCTTGCGCGAAAGAGATAAGGACCTGGTTCGGGCGTTCGATCTGCTGGCTGGTTTGCCCGATGACCTTGAAATCCCTTCGCGCAAAGACGACAAGCCGCAGAAGCGCAAGGGGCTGTAATGCAGACGCGTTATCTGCTCGATACCAACATCTGCATTTACATACGGCAGAAAAGGCCGGAGGAAGTTCTGCGACGCTTTCGACGGCTTCGCCCTGGCGAGGCTGCTCTCTCGGTCATCACCTATGGCGAGCTGCTGTATGGAGCCGAGAAGAGCCGGCTACGGTCCACAGCGCTCGAACAGTTACAAGAACTGATGCAACTGTTGCCGGCGCTCCCACTGCCGGAAACCGCTGCCTCTGCGTACGGCACGATTCGCGCAGAGTTGGAGTTGGCGGGGGCGATGATAGGCAACAACGACTTGTGGATCGCCGCCCATGCTGTCGGTTCGGGGTTGACGCTCGTTACCAACAACGAAAGGGAATTCCGCAGGGTGCGGGGGCTGAAGGTTCAAAACTGGACTCGATGATTCGCGCGCATCCACTCCCAACAAGCCCAAAAAACTTCCTCTTGTGACACCTGTCACAGCCCAGTGTGCGACCCTCGCCGCAAAATACTCTTAGCCGCTTCCGCACGTTGGAGCGCGCAGATCACGATGAATTTCATGGACAGATTCGCCATCATCACCAATCGCAAACGCGCCATCATTGCGCTGGTGCACTCGGTATTCTTTCTGCTGGTTGCCGCGTTGCAGTTAGCGCTGTCGCATGCCGCCGCGTTCTCGATGCACGGACAGAAAGCCACCGCCGGCATCGTCCTGCTGGCCATCTACACGGTCGTGACCACCGTGCTGGTGATTCTCCTATGGGCTTCGGCGGGAGCCAAGGAAAAGCTTTACTTCGCCTTCTGCGCCTCGAGTGCCGCATTTGGGCTGGTGCGCATTCTGCTTGGCGATCCCGTCCTGCATGCCAACTGGTTGAGAGTGTTCTTCCTCACCTGCGCCGTGCTGACCGGGTCGCTCATCCTGCGCCGACATTCCCAACCCACCCTGGCGGAAGAGGCGGAACAGAGTTCCTGAAGTGCACGTTAACCTCGCAGCCTCCCTCACATTTTTCCCACTGCGCGGCTATTTGTTCAGAGATCAACGGTCGTGCTCCACCGCGGATTTTCATTTGCGGTTGGGACACAGTCTCCGTAGGCCTCGTCGAGATGACGAATAAGAGCTGTTGGCTGTTGGGCTGCCAGTCATACCTTAATCGTTGTCATTTCGACCGGAGGGCGTAAGCCCGGAGTGGAGAAACCCGCTGTCGCCCAGCATTGCTGCCCATGTCAGGACAGCAGGTTCCTCCGCGCGGCCCGAAGGCCTTGGTCGGAATGACGGAAAAGAGATGTTAGCTATTGGCCACAAGTCATGCCTTTATCGTTGTCATTTCGACCAGAGGGCGTAAAGCCCGCGACTACCGGCGGCCCCAAAATCCTGAGAGGGCGTTTCCCTTATCACATACGCCTGTGATCTGTGCACTAGCCGCCGTCGTCCTATTACCTCTACTTTGGAAGTGCGAGGGCAAGGGAGTTGTGTGTCTTCGCCCTTTTCCGCCCAGTGCGGAACCGGAATAGAGGTAGAGGCTCTTTGAAATTCAGCCATGGACGCCTTCCGGCGTGTTAACCCTGGCGCCAATAGAGATTCCGACCGGTCTGGAGAAAATCGTAGCTAAGTCCTTGGCGCTCAAGATTTTGACCTTTAACTCCAAGGGAATCAAGATTTTGCACGGATCGCTGCAAAATCTTGATCTCATTGGGTTTATAGGTAAAATCTTGAGCCGCAGAGACTTACAGGCGATGAAATCCTGCTAAGTCATTGATAAATGCCAGATTTTTCCCGATCCGAGGATGAGAGGGGGGAGGGGGGTACCGCGCTTAACCGCAATGTGCTCGAGAGATCTGCGCGCCGCGGGATTCACGCCAATGTACGATTTGGTAAACAGCTCACCTCAGTCGGGCTCCTAAAGGAAGTTTGCGGCGCGACGACCGGGTGGAGCGGACCTTTCAAGTTCGCGGCCGGGCGGTCCAGATAACGTTCGAGACTGAAGGCCAGATTATTCGAGGCTACACCTTCGCAGCTTGTGCTCCCGCTTCCAGCAGAGCCAGCATTTCGGCATGGCCCGCTTCCCTCGCCATGTCGGCCGCGGTCTTGCCATCGTCGCTACGGATGTTGCGGTCTGCGCCCGCGTCGAGCAACGCCTGAGCCATCGCGACATTGTTGTGCGAAGCGGCCTCATGCAGGGCGGTGTAGCCGGCCTGCTGCTGATGATTGGGATCCGCTCCCGCCTGCAGCACTGTTTTCACGATCTCCACGTTCTGCGAGGCCGCGGCAGTGTTGATGACTGCGACGCGCATCGTGTTCTTCGAAACCGCGTTCAGGTCGGATCCTCGCGACGCCAGTTCCTTCACTGCTTCGGGCTGTCCGAAGAAGCAGGCAAACTGAAGCGCGGTGTATCCGTCAAGACTGTAGGCGGTGGCGAGGGCGGGATCGGCCCGCAGCAGCTCGCGCACGCGCGGCACATCGCCTAACGCCGCCGCTTCAAATATGTCGAGCTCTCCCGCGGCCTGCCGGATGAGGTCGAGGATCTCAAACTTGAACTCGTAGCGCGCCTGCATCAAGGCAGAGACACCCGCCCCATTGCGCGCATGGGCCAACTGCGCATTCGCTCCCAGCAGCCCGGCGACCGCTTCTTTATCGTTGGCGCGGATTGCATCGAAAATTTCCTGGCTCATCCTTCCACCTCGTCAAGTAACTTTACGCTATCCTTTCGCCGCCCCAACACGTGCCCCAATCGAAGCCAATATATCCTCGGTCGTACACACGGTGGCAAACTCGCCATGCAAGCTGGCAAGCGACGACTCATGCACCGTTGCCGCCGGAATTACGTTGCCGGTAAAGGACGTGCGGTCGTGTGTGGTGCAGGCATCGGCAATCACATAGGTGTTGAACCCGAGATTGCCCGCCATGCGTGCCGTAGTGGAGACGCAATGATCCGTGACCCATCCCACGACGACCACGGTGCTGTAACCGTAGGTCCGCAGATAGGACTCCAGGTCGGTCCCGATAAACGCCGAGTTCACATGCTTGCGGAACAGCGGCTCCCCATACTGCGGCTTGGCAAACGTCTTAATCTCATTACCAGGAGCGTCGGGAGCGAGGATCGAGCTGGGCCTGACGGAGTCGTGCTTCACATGCACGATCGGCCGGCCGGTGCGCCGCCACGCCGAGAGCAGACGTTCAATGTTGGCGTCGGTCTCAGGATTGGCAGGCTTGCCCCAGCTCGGGTCATCAAAGGCCTTCTGCACGTCGACCAGGATCAGTGCGGCATTGAATAGTATGGAAGGCTTCATGGGATCTCCGCGGCCTGAGTGATACACCGATTGTAACGGCTGACAGGGCTTCAGCGTGAACCACTGAGCGCAGAAGCATCTCGCTCTTTTGACGGAGCAGATGTGGTCAGCGTCTCCGGCTGCTGCCGCCCAGCAGAGAGCCCAGGACTCCGCGCACGATCTCTCGGCCTACTGAACTGCCGATGGTGCGTGCGGCGCTCTTGGCCATAGCCTGCACCACGGTGTCGCCGCGACGGCCTCCACCGCCGGTAGGAATGCCCAGCGATCCCAGGGATGGCAGGCCGGCATACCAGGGTTGGGACGCCTCTTCCGCCTGGCCGGAGGGTTGAGCCGCTGGCGCCTGCTCGGCGCGTCCTTTCAGGCGTTCGTACGCGGACTCGCGATCCACAGCGTTTTCGTAAACGCCTGCTACCACCGAGGTGCGGATGATTTCCTGCCGCTGCTCGGGCGTGACGGGGCCGATCTGGCTGTGTGGCGGACAAACCATCGCCCGCTCCACCATGCTGGGCGTTCCTTTCTCGTCAAGGAACGAGACCAGCGCTTCCCCGACTCCCAATTCGGTGATTGTCTTCTCCACGTCAACCTTGGGATTGGTACGGAAGGTTTGCGCGGCGGAGCGTACCGCTTTCTGATCCTTGGGAGTGAAAGCACGCAGAGCGTGCTGCACACGATTGCCGAGCTGTCCCAGGACATTCTCTGGGAGGTCGATGGGGTTCTGGGTGACGAAGTAGACGCCGACACCCTTCGAACGAATCAGGCGAACCATCTGCTGGACTCTATCGCCAACGGTCGCTGGGAGGTCGGCGAATAAGAGATGCGCTTCGTCAAAGAAGAACACCAGCTTGGGTTTGTCGGGATCGCCCGCTTCCGGCAAGCGCTCGAAGAGCTCGGTCATGAGCCAAAGCAGAAAGGTAGCGTAGATTCTCGGTGACCGGATGAGCTTGTCCGCTGCCAGAATGTTCACTACTCCGTGGCCGTTGCTGTCGGTCTGCATCATGTCGTCGAGATTCAGCGCCGGCTCGCCGAAGAACTTGTCTCCGCCTTCCTGCTGCAAAGCCACGAGCCCGCGCTGGATGGCGCCAATGCTTGCCGCAGAAATGTTGCCATACTGCGTCTGGAAGTCTTTGGCACTGTCTCCGACGTGCTGCAACATGGCCTGCAGGTCCTTCATGTCCAGCAGCAGCAATCCATTGTCGTCAGCGATCTTGAAGACCAGCGCCAGCACGCCGCTTTGCGTGTCGTTCAGATTGAGAAGCCGGCTGAAGAGCAGAGGTCCCATTTCGGAAACCGTGGCGCGGATCGGGTGTCCCTGCTCGCCGAAGACATCCCAAAAGGTCACGGGACAGGCTGCGAACGTGAAGCCTTCGAGGTTGAGGTTCTTCGCTCGCTCAGCAATCTTGGGGTTTTCTTTGCCCGGCTGACTAATGCCTGAGAGGTCGCCTTTGACGTCTGCGGCAAACACCGGCACTCCGATGTTGCTAAAAGCCTCGGTCATGACTTGGAGCGTGACCGTCTTGCCGGTGCCCGTAGCGCCTGCAACCAGGCCGTGGCGGTTGGCCATCTGCGGCAACAGATATTGAGGTTCCTCGCTCTTGGCGATCAGTAAAGGTTCGGACACGGTAATCTCCCTCAGAAAGCACGCGGACGTCTATGCAACCAGAGGACGATTCTAATACGGAGACCTTGTTGTAGCTTGGGAGGAACCTGACTGGAGGGCTGCTGTCCAGTGCTAGGCGACCCGTCGCGACAGCGATCCCGGATGGCCCGGGCCTGCTTGAGCTCCGTGGCCGGAACGACGAGTACCATGCTGGTGCCGGCGACGCTACGGACCTCCTCACTCCCCGGCAACTCCTCCCGCAGGTCTCATCTCTCGACCAGGACGATCCAAGTATCACTCATCTTTCAGGACGTACACACCACATTCCCACCGTGCGAAACTTCCGATAAAATGCAGGTTTGCGCTGCAAACATTCCAAAACGTTCTTTCCCGCCACCTCGAGTCGCTGGAAGCGGGTTGACTCATGCGTCAGTTAAGCCGGCTTTTACGATACGTCAAGCCGTACTGGTTTCACATCGTGGTGTCGGTGCTTTCCATGGCACTGGTGGGGCTGTTCGATGCCTTCCGCCTGCTGCTGATCGGGCCCATCCTCGACCGGGTCCTGAATCCCTCGTCGCAGGCGCGCGATGTCTCATTGCTGCCGACCGGCCGCTTCACGCTGCGGCTGGACTGGTTCGTCCCGGAACACTTCCACAATGTGTGGACGATGGTGGCGTTCGCGCTGGTGGTAGTCACGGTCCTCAAGGGAGCGTTCGATTATCTCGGCACCTACCTGGTGAACTATGCCGGCTTTGGCATGATCACCGACCTGCGCAACGAACTGTATGCGGCGACCTTGCGGCGCTCCGTCGCGTTCTTTCAGAAGTACTCGACCGGCACTCTGCTTTCGGCCATTGTCAACGACATCGAGAAAGTGCAGTACGCGTTGTCGACCGTGCTGGCGGAATTCCTGCAACAGTTCTTTACCTTCCTGTTTACCGCTGTGGTGGTGGTTTTGCTGGGCGGCAAGCTGGCATGGCTGCTGCTGATCTTCCTGCCGTTCATCGTGCTCGCGGCCCGGCGGATCGGTCACCGGGTGCGTACCACCACCCGCCGTGGACAAGACAAGCTGGCCGAAATCCAGAACATTCTGCAGGAGACGATCACCGGCGTCCGCATCGTCAAGGCCTTCAGCATGGAGGTGTGGGAGACCGGGCGCTTCCGCGAAGCGGCCCGCCGGCTTTTCCGCGCCAATCTCCGTTCGGTGAGCGCCGCCGCGGTCAGCTCGCCGATGATGGACATCTTTGGCGCCATTGCGATGGCGCTGATCATTCTGGTTGGCCGCGAGTACATCAAGCGCGGATTCATGTCCGAGGGCATCTTTGTTGCCTTCGTGATCGCCGTGTTCAAGCTCTACGATCCGGTTCGAAAGTTTGGACAATTCAACAACAACTTCCAGCAGGCTCTGGGCGCCTCGTCGGCGATCTTCCAGTTTCTCGATGCGCAGGACGAGGTGCGCGAGAAGCCAGGCGCCCTCCGCATGCCGGCGTTTCATCACAGCATTCGCTTCGAGCACGTTTACTTCAGCTATAAGACGCAGGACGATCATCGCGAAGTGCTGCACGACATCGACTTTGAGGTTCGACCGGGAGAGGTGCTGGCGATCGTGGGCTCCAGCGGCTCGGGTAAGACGACGCTGGTGCATCTGCTGCCGCGCTTTTTCGACGTGTCGCGCGGGCGGTTGCTGATCGATGGGCACGATGTGCGCGATCTCACAGTAGCGTCGTTGCGGGCGCAGATCGCCATCGTCACTCAGGACACTATCCTGTTTAACGATACCGTGCGCAACAACATAGCCTATGGACAGCCGGAAATCTCGCATGCGGCGGTGGAAGAAGCTGCGCATGCGGCGCTGGCGCATGATTTCATCATGGCGCTACCCAATGGCTACGACACGCTGATCGGCGAGCGCGGCCTGCGGCTGAGCGGAGGCGAGCGGCAGCGGCTCTCGATTGCACGGGCGATCCTGAAGAATGCTCCCATTCTTATCCTGGACGAAGCAACCTCGGCACTGGATACCGAGAGTGAATCGCTGGTGCAGTCGGCGCTGCAAAACCTGATCACCGGACGCACGGTGTTTGTGATTGCCCATCGTCTGTCCACGGTGCGGCGCGCGGATCGCATCGTGGTGATCGAGAACGGCCAGATCGCCGACGAAGGCACGCACGAACGCCTGATGGGCCATACCGGCACCTATCGGCGGCTGTACGATTTGCAATTTGTCGACGTGGAAGCAGCCTCGGGCACCGAATGAAGCTATGAATATTCGATCGATGACCGGATACGCGCAAGTGAAGGCGCAAGTGGATGACCAGCTCACGGTGACGCTGAGCTTGAAGTCCGTCAACCATCGCTTTCTGGACCTGCATTTGCGCATGCCTAACGAGCTGGACGCGATCGAGATGAAAATCCGGCGCGTGCTCAAGGACAAATTGCATCGCGGACATATCGAAGTGACGCTAAGCCTGGAGCGCACGGGCGGCGCTACTTTCGCCGTCAACCGCGACCTTGTGGGCGGATACCTGCGGACCTTCCGCGCCGTGGCCGAGGAGTTCGGCGTCAGCGCCGATGCCGATCTCAACGCTGTGCTGAAGCTGCCGGGCGCGTTGGGCGCGGTCGAGGGCGAAGAAGAGTCGGAGGCACTGGAGCATTCGGTCACGGACACGCTCGAGCAGGCTATCGACCGGCTGAACCACATGCGCGAGGAGGAAGGCCGAGGCGCAGCCGCCGAGTTGCGGGAACGGATGACACATCTCCAGTCGGCCACGCACGAAGTTGAACAGATGCGCGGCAAGGTGCTGAAGGCCTACCACGACAAAGTCCAAGGCCGCATGCAGGAGTTGCTGGGCACGCACGCCGATCCCGACCGTATTCTTCAGGAAGCGGCCATGCTGGCCGAGCGCAGCGATATCCAGGAGGAGTTGGTGCGGATGAAGAACCACATCCAGCATTTCCGCTCGTTGCTCGACGCCGGCGGCGAGGTGGGTAAGAAGCTGGACTTCCTGCTGCAGGAGATGAATCGCGAAGCCAATACCCTCCTGTCGAAGACCACGGGCGTTGCCGGCGAGGCGTTACGCATCACCGAGCTGGGACTGGCCATGAAGTCGGAGATCGAGAAAGCCCGCGAGCAGGTGCAAAACCTCGAATGAGCGGAATCGTGTTCATCGTTTCGGCGCCATCCGGTTCGGGCAAGTCCACTCTCACTGCCGAGCTGCGCAAGATCGTGCCGAACCTCGAATTTTCCATCAGCTACACCACCCGTCCGCCGCGCGGCAGCGAGGAGACGGGCCGGGAGTACTTCTTCATCAGCAAAGAGGAGTTCGAGCGCATGATCGAGGAGAACGCCTTTCTCGAGCATGCCAAGGTCTTCGGCAACTATTACGGTACGGCGCGGCGTTTTGTGGACGAGGCGAAGGCGCGCGGCCACGATCTGATTCTCGACATCGATATCCAAGGCGCGGCCCAGGTGAAGGAGAAGCTTCCGGACGCGGTCAGCATCTTCATCCTCCCGCCGTCGCGCGAGGAGTTGGAGCGACGCCTGCGCCGCCGCAGCGAAGCCGACGACGAGATCCAGCGCCAATTGATGGGCGAGCAGGCGAGACGATTCAACACCGAGGAAATCATTCAACGGCGGCTGGAGCGGGCCTCGCGTGAGATTGAGAATTTCCGGCAATACGACTATATTCTGGTCAACGACCGGAAAGAGCAGTCGATCGACATCCTCAAGGCCATTGTGGAGGCCGAACGACTTAAGCGCTGCGGCATTCACCCCACCTCAGGAGAGGATTTGGTGCTATCCACCGCAGATTGTGCCCGGCGGCCCCAGATGATGCGCGAGGTGCAGAGTATCCTCGCAACATTCGACCTTTAGCGCTTGTCCCCACTATCGCGGAGTGACTTATGAAGTTGGTTGAAGGGTTCGACAGTAATTATCGTTACGTCCTGGTTGCGGCTCGCCGTGCCCGCCAAATTCAGAACGGCGCCCGTCCCGTGGTAGATGCCCATTCGCACAAGCCTTGCCGCATTGCCGAAGAAGAACTCCAGGCTGGCAAGGTGAAGTGGGAGATTCCCGCCAACAAGTCTGCGCTGGAAGCCGCCAGTGACTTGCTCGACCAGACGGTCGGCGGCGAGAGCGACGACTAGCGGCGGCGGAATCTAAAGCGCCGCCCGTGGCATCTGGTGGAGTAAGCACACTGGCATCCTATCGCGACGAAACGGAGGACAGCCAAGGCATAACTATGAAGATCGCGCTCGGTGTAAGCGGCGGCATTGCAGCCTACAAGGCCGCCGAAATCGTTCGACAGTTGCAAGACCGCGGGGTGCGGGTGCAGGTCGTGATGACCGCAGCCGCGCAGGAGTTCGTTCGTCCGCTGACCTTCGCCGCGCTGTCCGGCGAGAAGGTGATCACCAGCATGTTCGGCGCGGGAGCTGAGGAGCCGAACTTGGACTCCGCGGTGGAGCATATCGCGGTGGCACAGTCGATCGAGGCACTGCTGGTGGCACCGGCAACCGCCGACACACTGGCCAAGTTTGCCCAAGGCATCGCCAACGACTTCCTCAGCACCCTGTATCTCGCGACCACCGCGCCAGTGATCGTCGCTCCGGCGATGAACGTGAATATGTGGGAGCACCCCGCCACCCAGGCGAACCTGGAAATTCTGCGCCGGCGCGGAGTGCAGGTCATCGAGCCGGGCAGCGGATATCTGGCGTGCGGCATGATCGGCGCTGGACGGATGGCCGATCCTGAGCGCATTGTCGCGGCTACACTCGAACGGCTGGGCATCGCGCAGGATCTCGCGGGCGAAACCGTACTGATCACCGCCGGTCCGACGTATGAGCCGATCGATCCCGTGCGCTACCTGGGCAATCGCTCCAGTGGCAAGATGGGCTACGCGCTGGCTGAAGCCGCGCTGCGTCGGGGAGCCCGGGTCATTCTGGTGAGTGGACCGACGGCGCTGCAACCGCCCGCCGCTGCCGAGACCATCTTCGTGGAAACGGCGCAACAGATGCGCACCGCGGTGCTCGACCGCTGGGAGCAGGTCAACCTCATCATCATGGCGGCCGCGGTGGCGGACTACCATATGAAAGCCACGTCGGCCGAGAAGATCAAGCGCAACGGTCCGATCGAATTGCACTTGGAGCCTAACGCTGACATCCTCGCTGATCTGGGCAGCTTGCGGCAAGCAGCGGGAAGACGTTCTCCGATGCTGATCGGCTTCGCCGCAGAGACCGACAATCTACTGGAAAACGCGCGTGCCAAGCTAGTCAGGAAGCGGGCCGACATGATTATCCTGAACGATGTCAGCCGCAGCGATATCGGCTTCAGCTCGGATAAGAACGAAGTGACCATCGTGACTTCAGGGGACGCCGTGCGCGTACCCGAAGCGAGTAAGCAGGAGATTGCGCAGAGAATTCTCGAAGCTGCTATCCGCCGGCGGCAGCAACCGGCCGCACCGATTACAGTTTCATAAGTGGGAGCGCCTCGGTATAGTGGTGCAGCCCTTCGGCCCTGCGAGTGGGCCTTCCAAGTCTCACGCCATATTGAGGTGTAACGATGCTGAAATCGATCGCCGTCGTTCTCGGCAGCTACCTGCTCTCGGTTGTTCTTGTCTTTGCATCGGACCCGTTACTCTCAGCCTTTTTCCCCGGGGATTTCGTCAGAGGCCAGGTTCCCTCCTCCGCCGCTCTCATGGCAAGCACGGCGTTCTTCGTGATCATCTCGATTCTTTGTGCCTGGATCTGTGCCCGCTTTGCTCCGGGCAGCGCCGCCCGGCATGTGCTCTGGTTCTTTGTCGTCGGAGAAGTGATGGGCATCGCCGCGATGATTCCCAACTGGAGCAAAGGCTGGCCGCACTGGTACTGGTTGTCCTGGCTACTGACGTGGCCGGTGAGCTGCTGGATCGGCCTGATGGTTGCATCACGCCGGACTCAGTCGGCCTCCGTCTGAATCTCTTCAGGCCGTTTGCTGTCGTCACTGGCGAAGTGAGTCGTGTGCTTTTGCCACCGGTAGCACCGTGCCGTAGAATCGCACCATCGATCTCCAGCGATGACACTCGATCCCCATACCAAAGACGCGCTGCGTGCCCGCCTCGGCTTCTATCGTGAGCTGGGCGTCGGTGCGCTGTATCGGCGGGAGATTACTGCCGAATTGGCGGATGGACTGCTCCTGGCCAAGACCGATCCAGAATCCGATGACACAGGGATGATGGAAGACACTGCGATGGGTGATTCGATGGAAGCAACTCCCGATCGCGCCGCCCTGCTGCAAGTCATCGCCGCCGACATAGGGCCGGCCTGCCAGCGCTGCAAGCTCGCCAAGTTGGGACGCAGGCAGATCGTGTTTGGCACGGGAGATCCCTACGCTGAACTGATGTTCATCGGCGAGGGACCGGGCGCCGATGAAGACGCGCAGGGGCTCCCTTTCGTGGGGCGCGCCGGACAGCTGCTGAACAATATGATCACAGCGATGGGGCTGAAGCGCGAGCAGGTCTACATCGCCAACATCGTGAAGTGCCGTCCGCCGGGCAATCGCACGCCGGAGCGCGACGAGTGCGAAACCTGCTCGCCCTTCCTGATGCAGCAGATCGGCGTGATCCGGCCGAAGATCATCGTGGCGCTGGGCTCGACCGCGGCCAAGAACCTGCTCGGCATGAACGATTCGATGGGCCAGCTGCGAGGACGCTTCTACGAGTTCTCGCCGCCCGGCGTTGTGGACGAGTCTGGCGAACCATTTACCTGCAAGCTGGCGGTCACGTATCATCCGGCGTTCCTGCTGCGCGACCCGCGGCAGAAAAAAGAGACCTGGAAAGACCTGCAACTAGTCATGCGCTACCTGGGTCTGGAGCCGCCGCCACGCGCGTCTAAAGAGGATGACGAAGGCAGCTGACCCATTCCTGTCAGACTCCGATGGATTAGGGAATCGGGCCGCTGACATTCCTTATCGCGCAACGTATCATGGCGTTTCGCTCATGAAGAACCTTGGCATCCTGCTTTCAGGGCGCGGGTCGAACTTTGAGGCCATTGCCGACAACGTCGCCTCAGGCAAACTCGACGCACACATCGCCGTGGTCATCTCCAACCGGGCGGACGCGCCCGGTATCGAGACGGCAAGGCGGCGGGGGCTGAAGGCGCTGGTAATTCCCTCGAAAGGCACGCCGCGCGAAGAGCATGACCGCGCCGTCGCTGCCACGTTGGGCGAACACCGCGTCGATCTGATTTGCCTTGCCGGATATATGCGGCTGTTGTCGCCCTGGTTCGTGCAGCAGTTTCCGAACCGCATCCTGAATATCCATCCGTCGCTGCTGCCGGCGTTCCCCGGACTCGACGCCCAGAAGCAGGCGTTTGATTACGGCGTTAAGATTTCGGGCTGCACCGTGCATTTCGTGGACGAGAATCTGGACCACGGCGCGATCATTGTGCAGAAGGTCGTGCCGGTACTCGACAGCGACGACGATCACGCGCTGGCCGCGCGCATCCTGGAGCAGGAGCACATCGCCTATAGCGAAGCCATCCGCATCGTGCTGGAAGGCGAGTACCACATCGCGGGACGGAGAGTGATTCGTGGATAGCACTCAGCATGGAAACCGCACCCTACCCAGCAATCTGGAACGCGCTCGGCAGTACCTGGAATGCATCGAAGAGGGCGCCAGCTTTCGATAGGCTGGCGGATTTCTTCGATTCTGAGGCGACGGCCGATTGGTTCCCGAATCGGCTGGCCCCCAACGGCGAGCACCGCGATTTGGCCGCTATGCGCCGCTCGGCGGAACGGGGTGCTCAGGTCATGGAGAGCCAGCGTTACGCGATCCGCCACGCACTCTCGGCGGGCGACCACGTTGCGCTGGAAGTCGATTGGACAGGCACGCTGGCGATCGCCTACGAAAGCATCCCGGCGGGCGGCCAGATGCGCGCCCACTTCGCCATGTTCCTCACCTTTCGCGACGGCAAGATCATCTCGCAGCGCAACTACGACTGCTTCGAGCCGTTCTAGGAAGGATTAGCTATATATAGTCATGCTAAGATGACCATGGTCATATAGAGGTGACCATATGGCGAAAATGGCGAGTAAGAAGAAAAAGCCGGCTGCACTTCTCGCGGTAAAGGGCGGAAAACAGATTGCCGCCGCAGAGTTTAAGGCTAAGTGTCTGAGCCTGATTGATGAAGTCAGCAACACTGGCAGGGAGGTGGTTATCACCAAAAGGGGCACGCCGAAAGCGAAGCTGATTCCTTTCAAACAGCAGAAGAAAGACCCATTCTTCGGCAGACTGAAAGGGATCATCAAGATCGTCGGCGATCCAGATGACTTGGTGAAACCGGTATTTCCATTGGAAGACTGGGACATGCTGAAGTGATCCTCCTCGACACGCATGTTCTAGTGTGGTCGCAATTGGAGGAGCGAAAGCTGTCTCGCACGGCGCAGTCTACCCTGAGACGGGCTCGACGTTCCGGCGGGTTGGCGATCTCAGCCATCAGCCTCGTCGAGATCGCCAAGCTCATCGAGCGGAATAAGCTTGAAATCTACGGGACAGTCGATGGTGCCATTGCAAGGTTTGCGGAAGACGTAGTCGTACTTCCGATCACTCGGGAGATCGCTGCCCTGACGATCCAGTTCCCGGAGGATTTTCCCCGCGACCCGTCGGACCGCATCATCTCTGCGACCGCGCGCGCAGAGGGATTGCTGCTGGTCACTGCCGACGAGCGCATCCGGAATTGTCCGCTGGTAAAGACGATCTGGTGAGAGCGGAGATATGCGAAGTCCTTCCATTGATGGGCTCGGCCCGACGATAACGGCGGACAAAGTCAGCCACCCGGCGAATTGCTGCTTATCCCCAAAAAGCTAAAAGCTATGCGCTGAGTGCTACATGTCGTAATGCAGTAGCGAGTACACGTCGTACTCTTTCAATTTCTCACGGCCCTTGAGTCCGTCGAGTTCGATGGCGAAGCCCAGTCCGCAGATTTCACCACCCAATGACTTGGCCATTTCGGCGGCTGCTCTGGCGGTGCCGCCGGTGGCTAGCAGATCATCGCAGATGACGATGCGCTGTCCGGGCTTGACGGCATCCTTGTGAACTTCGAGCGTGTCGTGTCCGTATTCCAGTTCGTACTTCCACTGCAGCACTTCCGCAGGCAGCTTCTTGGGCTTGCGCACCGGAACGAATCCGGCGTTCAGCCGGTAAGCCAGAGCCGGTCCAAAGATGAAACCCCTTGCCTCGATGCCCAGCACCAGTTCGATGTCCTTGTCGATGTAGTGCTCGGTCAGTGCGTCGATCAGGCGCGCAAAGCCCAGGCGATCTTTCAGCAGGGTGGTGATGTCGTAGAACAGAATTCCGGGCTTGGGGAAATCCGGGACTTCGCGGACCAGCTTCTTCAGGTCGTCGCAGTTGTGCGACGCGTGGGAGGACATGTCTACCAGACTCCTTCGATATGAAACGAATTGGCTTCCAGCAACGGCGCGGAGGTTTCATGAACCGTCTCGACACGAGCCGCGCGCGGGCCCTCCTGCAGCTTGCGGCGCAATGTACTGTGCTGCTCGCAACTGCCGGTGGCCATCACTTCGACGTCTCCGTTTTCGCGGTTGCGCACCCAGCCCTTCAGGCCGATCAGGGTTGCTTCCCGCTCGACAAACCAGCGGAAGCCTACGCCTTGCACGCGTCCTGAGACTATATAACGGCGGGTTTCCCGATCGTGACTCATATTGGCAAGGTTCAAGATAAACGCGCTACCGTGCCGGCGCAACCTTCGAACAGGATCCCCAGCGCGGCCCGCAGGCCCTTTCGCATTTGGCCGAACAGTGATATGGTGCTCATGCCACTTCTTTGCCCTTCCGACACGCCGGGGGCCCCAAACGATTAGCCACAAGATGGAGGATTGAATCGCTATGCTACGTACCAAGAAAGTTGTGCCGTTTTTGCTCGTGTCCTTCGTTCTCCTGCTGGTTACCCTGCCTGTATGGGGTGCCAGCAAGGCGGATGACGAAGAAACCCTCCGCAATGCCGCCACAGTTTTACAGGCCATGCTGTCCACTAATAGTGTTCCGCACACGGTGCTGGAAAAAGCTGATTGCCTCATTATCCTTCCCAGCGTGAAGAAATTTGCTGTAGGCATTGGCGGAACCGGTGGACGTGGCCCCATCTCATGCCGCGAGGGCAATGGCTTTACCGGTAGGTGGTCACCGCCTGCCATGTACGACATCGGCGGCGCCAGTGCCGGTTTTCAGGTCGGTGGCAAGTCTAGTGACATCGTGATTGCCGTTATGACATCCACTGCCGCGGAGAAAGTGCTGAGCGGCAAAGTGAAGGTGGGCACCGATGTCAGTGCGGCCGCTGGCCCAGGAGCATCAACCGGCACAATGAGCAGTACGGCCGACATGTTGACCTACGCCCGCTCCTCGGGACTCTTCGCCGGCGTTTCGCTCGACGGCGCCTCGCTTGAACCGGACAGCAAAGCCAACGAACGGCTATACGGAAAAGAGGTGAGCGCGAAGGAGATCGTCTCCGGCGGTGTGAAACCCACGGCTGCTGGTTCGTCTCTGGCCTCTCTCCTTGACAGCAAGGGAGGGAAACACGTCGAGTAAGAAGCCGGACGGCTCGCATTCTCCCGCAGCCTGCTTAGCGTGCCCGTCGGGTTCGTTTCTTTTGTCACCCTCGCGGACTTTTGTCTGCGAGGGTATGCATTTTGCCCTTAACAACGGCACAAGGCGTAGCCAAGCTACGCACGTGACAAGTAGGCACCCTCCGACGTATCTACCCGTATCTTCTCACCTTCATTGATGAAGGGGGGGACTTGCACCACCAGCCCGGTCTCGGTCTTGGCCGGTTTGGTGACGCTGCTGGCGGTAGCCGACTTCAGGCCCGGCTCGGTCTCCACCACCGTGAGCTCAACCGTCTGGGGCAGCTCGATGCCGACCGCCTTGCCGTCGAAGAACTCTACCTTAATCTGCAGATTCGCGATCAGATAATCGACTGCGTCGCCGAGGATATCTTTGTTCAGGTGAAGCTGCTCGTAGTTCTCGGTATTCATAAAGTAATAGTCGTCGCCATCGGAGTAGAGAAACTCCATCTGCACTTCGTCGACGACGATTTTCTCGATCGCGTCGCCGGAGCGGAAGCGGTGCTCGAACATGGCTCCGGTGCGAAGGTTGCGCAGTTTGGCCTGGATGAAGGCGCGCAGGTTGCCAGGTGTGCGGTGTTCCACGCTGAACACCGAATGCAGATCGTTGTTGTGCTTGATCACCATGCCCGGACGCAGTTGTGTGGCAGGAATTGCCATACGAAAAACTCCTCTTGTTTGTGTATTCCTTAGAACTTCGGGAAGCCGAGGCTGGAACAACGCCAGGAACGCGCGGCTCGCATTGGTAAACAGTTGATTTTACATGCAGGGGCGGCAGGTTGAGAAATCGGAGCAGCAAGATCCGGGAAGTGCAGCCCGCACGGCGGGAGAAAAACAGCGATTTGCCTGTCCTCTTTGCCGTCGAATAACTTACAGTCATTTTTCGATGCCGTGAGAAGTCCGGACATTGCACCCGGCCCTGTACAACTCCTTGGCCCTTACGGAACTTCGTAAAACAGATAGGATATTTTCAGGAGGATGAGATGAGCGATGAACTGAACGACTTCGCAACGGAGAACGACTACCAATCCTCGGAACGTGGGAACTTCGGCATGGCATTAGGCCTGCTTTTCGTGGGCCTGGCCATTGGCGCGGTGGCGGCGCTGTTATGCGCGCCCAAGACCGGCAAACAGATGAGACGCGCTCTCCGCCGCCGGTATGAGGACGCACGAGATGCCGTCGAGGAGTTTAGCGATCACGCCGAGGATTGGATCGACAGGGGTTCAGATTGGGCCGAAAAAGCCAAGACTAAGGTCAAACCGATTGGCCGGGCTTTCGGGCGTTAGGTCAGCGTCTGTCCTGTCACAAAATGAGGTTGGGTCACGGAAGTCCCCCTTTTACGGGCTATCGTGCGCGGCGACGACGATCTGGTCTGGCTGATAGCCAGCGCTTTCTCACAGCGTCCTCTTAAACAGCATGGTGGCGATCGTCATCATCGTCACCGCGGCGATCGTCAGGAAGGCCACATCGCCGGCGATGGCGTTGAAGCCCGCCTCCTTCAGTAGGATCGCTTTGAAGCCGTGCACCGAGTAGCTGAAGGGATCAACGTAGGCGATGCCGCGCAGCCATTTGGGGAACGCGTAGATGGGATAGATGGCGCCACTGGGAAAGAACAGCAGCGTATTCAGGATGCCGAAGGTGGCGCGCGGCACCAGCGGATCCTCCACCCGCACCATCATCAGGAACATCATGGTGTTGAACGCCATCGACGTCGCGAAGATCATCAGGAAAAGATTGAAAGCGTTTTGCAGTTTGAAGACTGTGCCCAACCCCGACAGCAGCGCGCCCAGCACTGTGATGACGACTCCGGCGAGAATCGCCTTGATTGCGCCTGCGATGTTCAGGCCGAAGACCAGTTCGAACTTCGTGATGGGCGTGACAAGGTAACCTTCATGCACCCCGCGCGCCTTGTCGTCGATGTACAGCATGCCGCCGCCGATCATAACGGAGACAAACATGGCCAGCGCAATCGAGCCGGGCAGCAGATACTTCATATACTCGATGTAGGGATAGAGCTCGACCGTTGAGAGCGAAATCTGCTGCACGATGCGCGACGGTTCGACGTCGGGCTGATTCAGCGATTTCACCAGGTCGCTGAAGACCGCCTCCAGAGAAGAACTGGTAAAGTTGTCGGTGTTGTCAACCACCAGGGCGATCTGCGGGTGGTTCTGCTCATACACGCGGCGCGAGTATTCCGGCGGGATGATGATGGCGGCGTCGATCCGGCCAGAGCGCACGTCGTTCACTGCCCGCTGGTCGTTGTCGTAGTAGATCGGGCGAAAGGTGCGGGCATTGGCCTCGACCGCGTCGAGGGCCTCGCGAACTTTTACCGCCTGCGTGCCGTGGTCCTGGTCGACCACGCCCAGGCGCGCATCCTTAATCTTTCCGCCGAAGGCATTGCCCAGCACGATCAGCTGCACCAGCGGAAAGACCATCGAAACCAGCATCAGCGCCGGAGAGCGGAAGAACTTGCGCAACTCGCGCTCAACGATCGCCATCATGCGGTTCATGGGCGCATCCCCGGACGGTCAGGCATGACGAAGTTGTAGGCTTTCACCTGCTCATCGCGAAGCTGCCGTCCTGTGAAGTAAACGAAGACGTCGTCCAGCGAAGTGAGCTGCACGGAAAGCGACTTCACCTGCACGTTCTGGCGCACCGCCAGCTCAACCAGTTCAGTGGTCGTCTTGGAGCCATTGCTGGTCAGGATGCGGTACATGTCCGCAGCCTGCGATTGCACCGAGGTTACGTCTTCGAGCTTCTGGAGCTCTTCCTCCCAATTCGCGGGCGCATTGGTAAACTGCGCCTCGATCACGTTCGATCCGGGCACGCTGGCCTTCAACGCGATGGGTGCATCGAGCGCCACCAGCTTGCCGTGATCGACGATAGCGATGCGATCGCACAGGCGGTCGGCCTCGTCCATGTAGTGAGTCGTAATCAGAATTGTCAGGTCGCGGCTGTTCTTAATCTTGGTGAGCATCTCCCAGACGGCGACGCGTGAGACCGGGTCGAGGCCGGTGGTGGGCTCGTCGAGGAAGAAGATTTTGGGGCTGTGGACCAGGCCGCGCGCGATCTCCAGCCGTCGGCGCATGCCGCCGGACAGCGTCTTGGTCTGCGCATGACGCCACTTAGTCAGGTCGACGGTTTCCAGTAGCTCGCCGACGTTGCGCTTCCGCTGCTCCGCGGGAACGTCGTACAGCTTGGCATAAATGTTCAGGTTCTCTTCGACCGTGAGATCGATGTCGCTGGTTAGCGCCTGCGGGATCACGCCCATGCATTGCCGCGCCGCATCCGGTTCCTTGGCGACATTGTGGCCGTTGATGAGGGCCCGCCCAGCGGTGATTGGAAGCAGCGTGGTCATCATGCGGATGAGCGTGGATTTGCCCGCGCCGTTGGGGCCGAGCAAGCCGAAGATTTCGCCCTGCTTTACCGCGAACGAGACATCGTCAACGGCGGTGAAGTCACCGTACTTCTTGGTAATGTGATCGACCACGATGGCGTCTCCGCTCGCCGCGGGCTCGCAACCGGCAGCGGGCGCGGATTTTGCGCTGAACCAACTCATCGCGATGCCCTCTTCTCCAGCTCTTTCGGCAGCAGTACTTCGGCAGTCATGCCAGGAACCAGCGCGCCGTCGGGGTTGTCGACCTTCAGCTTCAGGCCGATGGTCTTGATATCGCGCTTGGTGCGGCTCACGTCGCGCTGCGTGGCGTAATCGCCCTCGACGGCCTTGAAGATCACCTGCCCCTCGATGGGCTGCCCGGCAGGAAGTCGAACTCTGAGCTTGTCCCCCACGGCGACGAATCGTCCTTCGGTCTCGGGCGCCTCGGCACGCACCCAGGTGTCGCCAAAGTCGATGATGGTGACGATGGGCTCACCAGGATTGACCACCTCGCCCTGGCGTGTAGCGCGGACGGACACCGTTCCGGTTACAGGCGCGTAGATTCTTGTGTAGCTCAGCCGGGTCTCGGCTTCGGCAAGTTGGGCCCGCGCGTTCGCGACCTGCGCCTCGTTCATGGCCACGTTGCTGGCGGCAGCGCGCTGCTGATGCAGCCGGGCGTCGGCGGTCTTCACATCAGCCTGCGCTGCATCGACCTGCTGATGCGCGGCTTGCACCGCCGCCTGCTGCGCCTTGAGTTGAGCCTCCGCGCGAACGTTGTCCTGCTCGGAGGCGACGCCCGCCTTTGCCAGAGCCATAGTACGTTGCGAATCGCTCTGCACGCGGACCAGGTCAGCCTGCGTCTGGGCCAGCGTGGCCTTGGCCGCCGAGAGGCGAGCGTTGGCGTTCGCCACGCCGCTGTTGGTTTCCCCCAGAGTCTGCGCCTCTGTCGCACGCATGGAGGAAACCTGCGAGTCGTAGGCGTTAATGGTTGCCTGTGCTGCGTTCTTCTGGGCCTCGAGTTCCCCGGAATCGATTTCCGCGATCAGGTCGCCCGCCTTCACCTTCGAGCCTTCATCCACATAAAGCTTCTCGACCCGGCCCATGATCTTGGAACTGACGATGACCTGGTTGGCATCGACGATCCCAATCAGCACGGTGTCACTGGTGCGGTCGGTGGAGAAGAAGTACCAGCTGGCGGCAACCGCGAGCAAGAGGAACAGGAATATAAGAAATTTCGGCGGCTTCATGAGCGTCTCCTCCGCGCGGTCTTCCGGCTGTGCTTTGGTCCTGCAAAAGAGCCCGAATCAGGGCTCACCTCAGGTTCCGGCATGGCGATTTGAGCGGCCAGTTTCACCCCGGCATCGCGATTGGCGAAGAGCGCTGCTGCGGCAAAGTCCAGCACAGCCGCGCGCCGCTGCTGCAGAGCTTCTATCGAGAATGGATCGATGGGACGGAACTTGTGCAGCATTGGAGCGATCGTAAAATAGTGGACGATAGTGCCCACGGCCGACGGCATGAACTGCATGGGCTCGACCGCACGGAATTCACCTGACGCGATTCCTTCCCGCAGGACAGCGAGAACACGCGCAGCAATCGGCTGCGTGTACTGCGCGAACACGCGTTCGATATGAGGCGACCCGCCTCGGCCTGCTCTCATGATCTCGGCGACGAAGATGCGCGCGTAGTGCGGCGATTCGGCCACAGTGTCGAAGTGCGCGCGCACGTAGGAGAGGAAGCGCTTACCCGCCGACGCGGGCTGGTCGAGCACCAAGGTAAGCCGCGCCAGGAAGCGGCTGAAGAACTCGTCGAGCACCGCGCCATATAGGGCGTCCTTATCGCGGAAATAGTAATAGAGCAGCGCTTTATTGACACCGGCGGCGTCGGCGATGGAGTCCATGCGTGCGCCCGACAAGCCTTCCTGGGAAAACTCTTCCAGGGCCGCGTGCAGGATGGCTCGGCGGCTGGCCTCGGGCTGCCGACGTGTGCCCAGGCGAGGCTTGTCGGGATTGGAAATCGTGGTCGTCATAGTTTAATTAACTAGTTAGTTAGATGATAGCAGGCAAGAGGGCGGTCGCAAAAACAAAATTCGTCGGCCAAGGGGACGCCGAGGTTCCGGAGGGTTGCGGCAAGCCGCTCGCTCAGGGCCAGCGGTCAGTGGGATGATGCCAAGTTTCGCGAGTGCGGGTCCTGCAGACCGCATCGCGTGGCGCCCCGGAATGCAGACAGCTCTAAAACTAACCGGCAGGACGCTCTAATGCGTCGGCCCGAATCCCTTGCGGCGCTGTTTGCTGTAGCGGGCCAACGCGTCTTCGATGATGGGAAAGGCATTGGCCGCAGGTTCGATGGCGTCCACTTCGACGGCCTTGCCCTCCAGCGTCTTGTAGTCGAGAAAGAAACGGCGCAGCATGCTCAGGCGGTGATCGGGCATCTCGACGGCCTCGTGATAGGAATTGAACTCCGGATCCTGGGTGGCCACCGCGACGATCTTGTGGTCTCTTTTGCCGGCATCAATCATCGTCATCAGGCCAATGGCACGCGCGTGGATCAGCGTCAGTGGTACGACCGCTTCCTGGCAAAGTACAAGCACATCAAGAGGATCGTCGTCTTCGGCGAGCGTCTGCGGAATGAAGCCATAGTTGGCGGGGTAGTACACCGCGGAATACAAAACGCGGTCCAGCTTGATCAGTCCGCTCTGCTTATCCAGCTCATACTTCACGCTGGAGCCGAAGGGAATCTCGATGACTGTGGAGAATTCCTGCGGCAGATGTCCGCCAGGAGAGATGTCGTGCCAAGCATGAGTCATAGTCGATGAACTCCGTGGGCGATGACAGAAGCCTGACTATTGTAGATGAGGCGGAGAGCGAACTTTTTGGCAGACGGTCCGAAAGCAGGAGAACCCGTAATCCAGGCGACATGAAAGGCCCGCTTGGATGGCCTGATTGGGCGAACTTCTGCTGCGGCTAGAAGCGGTGCGGCAATTGGCGCTCGGTCTCGACTGAGCTGGTCAGAGTCCCGACAATGTAGCTCGCCAGAATGACAACCACGATAGCAATGGTCACGAGATTCACGTTTCACCTCATCCCGGCCACGAAAAGGCACACTTCGCGACCGCGCCCGGCAGGTCCGATACTTCCAGAAACGCCGTACGACACTGAAAGTTGTGCAACTGTAGCACAGTTTTGTGGTACCACAATGCTTAAATAGGGTTTCGATGGGCGGAGACAGCTTGCGCGGTGGTATCTGCCTACTGAGTCGGCTTTTGGGCGAGCCGGCCCGGGCGGGTGCGATCTACTGGTAGGTGACCCGGCGCTCGCCCTTGACGATGCGGCCGATGGTGTAGCCCTTCTCGCCACAGCGCTCCAGGATAGTCTGCGCCTTCTTGAACTTTTTCGCCGGCACCACCAGCACCATGCCGATTCCCATGTTGAAGGTGCGCAGCATGTCGTCCTGCGGAACATTGCCCAGCGCCTGCAGGTGCTCGAAGATGGGGAGCACGGGCCAGGAATTGATCTCCACGATGGCGCCCATGCCCTTGGGGAGCACGCGCGGCAGGTTTTCCGTAATGCCGCCGCCGGTGATGTGCGCCAGGGCCGATACGGCCTCGGCATCGATCATCCGCCGCACAATGGGCCAGTAGCTCTTGTGGATCTTCATGAGTTCGGTACCGGCCTTCCCCCGGATCTCGTTCACGTAAGACTCAGGCGTGTAGCGGGCCACTTCAAAAAACAGCTTGCGTGCCAGAGAGTAGCCGTTGGTATGAAGGCCAGTGGAGGGTAGCCCGATGAGTACATCCCCCGGCGTAACTTCCTTACCCGTGATGATTTTAGCGCGGTCCACAACCCCGACAATGAAGCCGGCCAAGTCGTATTCGCCATCGTCGTAGAAGCCTGGCATCTCAGCCGTCTCGCCTCCGATCAGCGCGCAGCCGCTCTGTTTGCAGGCGTCAGCAATACCCGCCACCACCTTCTCTGCTACCTCGGGCTCGAGGCTGCCGGTAGCGAAGTAGTCCATGAAGAACATCGGAGCAGCGCCCTGCACGATGATGTCGTTGACGCAGTGGTTGACCAAGTCAGCTCCGACGGTGTGATGCAATCCCATCTCGAAGGCGATCTTCAGCTTGGTGCCGACACCGTCCACGCTCGAAACCAGCACGGGATCCGGATACTTCTTCTTGTCGATGGAGAACAGCCCGCCGAAGCCGCCGATCTCGCTGAGAACGCCGCGGTTAAACGTCTTGTGAGCGAGATACTTGATGCGCTGCTTGGTGCGATTGGCGCGTTCGATATCGACACCAGCATCGGCGTAGGTGATGGAGCGGGGCTCTGTCTTATACTGTGCCAAGAGTCGGGGTCCCATCCAGAAGGTTGATCGCCGCAGGACTTTTTCGCGGGAAGGGTGATTGTACCATCCCCGCGCGGGCGGCCTGCCACAACGGCCGCGAGACTACTTCGCAGCCACTCTCGCGTCGATTGTCAGCGGCACATCCAGCGTGCCGATGCGGCCGGAGAGACGATCCATCACCCCCAGGCGCAGCTGGTACGACCCGGGCTTGAGCATCATATCCTGATGGAACTGCAGGCCTGTCCGCAGTAGCGCCTGCAGTTGCGGCGGAGACAGAGGCGACTTGTATCCCTCGGAAAAGCTGGCTACCTGCTTGCCGCTGCCATCCCAGGCGATCGCCACAAATTGAACCTCGGGGGTCTTCTGCTTGTCCTGACCTTCGTTGAAAGCGAGGTCATGGGCGTCGATCAGCATATCGATCCCTGTGGCTTTGCCGGCCTCTTCCGGCGGGACCACCCGCACCTTCATGATGAGCTGAGTCGAGGTCGGCACGGTCGGCTGCATTGCGATGGCGACGATGCGGCTGGGGTCTTCTTTGGTGCTGAGCGGATCGAGAATGCCGAAGTAGCCTGACCGATAGAGCAGCTTCAGGTTGGGCTGTGAACCCTTGACGGCGATTTTGCGAAACTTGCCGTTCCAATCGGCATTCTCCGGACGGTACGCCAAGCTGTAGTAGCTGGACCCCGTCAGCATTCCGTCGTTGATGGCGGACTGGAGATCGTTCTTGTTAATGTAGGCTTTTCCGCCGGTAAGTTTGGCCGTGTTCAGCAGCGTCTCCACGATCCTGGCATTCTCATAGTCCACCCCGGCAATGGTTTCATAGGATTGCGTCTGCACCGAGCCGACGGTCTCTGAGCTGCGGGTACTTCCGTCCATGCCTGTCGTCAATACTCCGCGAACATCCACCGGGTAGACTGCGACCCGGGTCGCAGCCAGCAGCGCCGCAGTTTTCTGCAACTGTGGAGAATTCGTCGTAATATCAAACGGAAAGCCGCCCGAGATCCAAATCAGGTTCTTGCGGCCCGGCACCACGGCAAGCGAGCGCGCCAGCAGATTCAAGGCATCCAGCGTATCCTGCGCACGTGATTCCAGCTTGCCCACGTAATCTTCGGCGAAGAACTCCACCATGTTGTGAAAGGCCTTCGGGCTGTTCGCGAAGCCCGCCTCCCTCATCTCGCCGACTGTCGCTGAAAACTCTCTCGTGTTGGAATACGCTGCATGAGGCTTCGTCGAAATCCGCTGCGCCAGCGCGATCAACGTGTCCGAGTTATCTGTGAAGCCCTGCACCATCTGGAGGCGCTCACTCAACGTGAACAGCGCAACCCGTTTGCCAGCGGGCAGCTTCTTCAGGAACCGGATCATCTCGTCTTTAGCGAACATGAGGTTTTGCCGGTCAGTGTTCAGCGTGTCGAACAGCAGAACTGTCAGCGCGCCCGCTTCGGAACGGTTCACATAGTTGGTGTAGACGTTCTGGGGCAGATTCAAGGCTGGCGATGGAGTGGGGCTCGCATCCGGCCGCTGCTCCTCCATGCTGAGAATTTGCTGCGGCTTGCCGTCTTCGAGGATGGTGAAGTCCTGCGCCTTCAGGTCATGAACCGGCTGGCCGTTGCTGTCCGTTGCGACCACATCCACCAGAACGAGACGTGAACTCGACTTGAAGGTAGGACTTGACTCCGCCGTGATTGGCGTCTTAGGCGACTGGGAACTCTGGCCAACCATCGGCCCACAGAGCAGCAGTGCAAGCAAGGCGCGAGTTATTGGAATTCTTGCCAGCGTGTACCCCTCGTCGGGTGATATTAACCCAGAGCTTCGCGACTGTCGTGGTTTTGAGACGAGTCGCAGTGCGGTGCACACGGTAACAGACGTCGCGGTTGTTAGCGGCTACTTTGGCCTGGGTGGCGGCTTTTTGCCAGGCGGAGGAAATATGATCGAAGTACAGGCTGTGCATCTCGGTGGCGTGCAGTTTGCGATTAAGGCCCGGAAACATGCGGTGATCTGCGATCAACCGGAGGAGAGCGGTGGCTTCGACGAGGGCATGACTCCACGGAGCTGTTGCTGGCGTCCCCGGGTTTTTGCGCTGGATTCGACGTCGGCCGGTACATAAGAAAGAACAAACCCTTTGCCCACGGACGCGCGTTGCAGATGGGGCAGCAGTCGCAGCGTGCTTGCGGCACGGCTATACTAGTGACTGCCGCATGGGGACTCTACGTTAAACTTACTAAGTCGAATAGCTGCAATGTTTTTGGTCAGCCTTCCGGGCACTCGGATTCGGGGACCACTCTTGTAGATCGGCAACCAAAGCGTAAGTCGGGGTGATGAGCAACGGTGAGCCATAGCATGACCTGTCTGAGTAATGTGCGCCACGCGACTTTCCGGCTCGCGGCGTTGATGGGCATTCTGCTGAACGTCTGCAGCGCGACAGGAGTTACGGCCCACACAAAGTCCGCTGCCGCTTCACCAGCGGAAACCTCGACCCAGTCCGCGAACGCCGGGTTGCCTCTTGGCTTTGAGCGTCAGACAGGGGACTTAGATGCCATGGTCAAGCGCGGCACGATTCGAGCCCTCGTCGTGTACAGTCGCTCCGGATTCTTCTACGTGGACGGACGGCCTGAGGGCATTTATTACCAGGCGCTGCAATACTTCGAGCAGTTCGTCAATCAGAAGTTGCACACGCGGCAACACGTGCAGGTAACGTTTATTCCAGTCCGGCCCGACCAGTTGGAGGCGGCCCTGACCGAGGGCGTGGGTGACCTGATCGCGTACGGTTTGGTGGTCACGCCCGAGCGCGAGCAGAAGGTTGCTTTCTCGATTCCAATACAAACCGGCGTGAAACAGATCGTCGTGACGAGGAAAGACTTCGGCACTCTTTCGTCGTTAGAGCAACTCGGCGGGAAGAAGGTGTTCGTTAACCCACTTACAACGTACTACGACAATCTGGAGAAAGTGAACGAGTCGTTGCAGAAGCAAGGCAAACCGCAGATCGTGATCGAGAAAGCCGACAAGAGCTTGCTGGATGAAGACCTGCTTGAGATGGTCAACGCAGGCATCCTGCCCGCGACCGTTACCCTAAAGGAGCGGGCTGACCTTTGGGCCAGCGTGTTCCCGGGTATTACTCCGCAACCAAAGCTCGTTATCGGGAATGAAGGCGACCTGGCATTTGCTATGCGGAAGGACAATCCGAAGTTCAAGCAACTGGTAGACGAGTTCGTCAAGACCCATGCCATGGGAACATCGTTCGGCAGCACCCTGTGGCGGCGCTATTTGCAAAGCAATCAGTGGGTGAAGAATCCGACTACTGCAGCGGAAATGAAGAAATTCGAAGAGACCGTTGATTTCTTCAAGAAATATGCATCGCAGTACGGCTTCGACTACTTGATGGTCGTGGCCCAGGGCTACCAGGAATCGATGTTGAATCAATCGGCGAGAAGCCCCGGCGGTGCGGTCGGAATCATGCAGGTCAAGCCATCAACTGCAGCGGCTCCGCCCATTAGTATCCCCGACGTGATGACGGCCGAGAACAACATTCATGCTGGGGTCAAAGTTCTCAAGACAATTGCAGATGAGTATTTCAGCGACCCGAAGATTGATCCCGTGGACCGTTTACTGCTCACATTTGCCGCGTACAACGCGGGCCCGAATCGCATCGCGGAACTCCGGAGGGAGGCGCCGTCCCGGGGACTGGATCCTGACAAGTGGTTTGGCAACGTCGAGCTCCTGGTGGAACAGAGCATAGGGCCGGTGACCGTTCAGTACGTGAGCAACATCTACAAGTACTACGTGGCGTACAAACTTGTCGTTGAGCAGGGGCAATCGCTGCAGTAGCCCAGCATCTCTCGAATTCTCACTACCTATGAAGGCGGCCTCGCTCCATAGGCAATTTGAACACTAAGATCAAAACGTCGTAGTAACATAACGCATGATTATGAACTATCCAGTCCTTATATTTTTCCCGCTTTCGCTATTGATATTGTGGCTCGCGTCACGATTCGGAGTCTCCTTGCGCAAGCGGCGCCCTCTGAAAGATGACGAACGTGAAGATTTCGGCTTTGTGCAGACCGCTACCCTCACGCTGCTAGGCCTCATCATCGGATTCAGCTTTTCAATGGCAATCGGCCGCTACGATCAACGCAAGAACTACGAAGAAGAGGAGGCCAATGCCATTGGCACCGAATACGTCCGAGCCGGGCTGCTGCCGGCCGCCAATGCCAGCGAAGTACGTGCGCAGCTCAGGAGATATCTTGATCTGCGGATTGCGTTCTACGAAACCCGCCTGCCGGGCAAGCTGGAGAAAGTAAATGCGGATACTGCTCAATTACAGACGGAAATGTGGACCGCAGTAGAGGTTCCTGCTCTGGCCCAACCGACGCCGCTCATGGGCCTGGTGGTGTCGGGCATGAACGACGTGTTGAATTCACAAGGATATACCCAGGCCGCATGGTGGAACCGGATTCCCAAGTCCGCGTGGGGACTGCTGATATTGATCGCTGTGTGCTGTAATATCCTGGTCGGCTATGGAGGACACAGCGCGATTGCAAAAGGCAAAGTGCTGTTCGTTCTGCCGCTGGTAGTCTCGATTTCATTTCTCCTGATCGCGGATATTGACAGCCCGCGCGGCGGGCTCATTCATGTCGCTCCACAGAATCTGGAAGCCCTGGATCAGTCGTTACCCAGGTAGTAGCTTGGTACCAACGGCGAATGATGGTCTACAGCCATCCCTTGGCCCTGGCGATGCGAGCTGCTTCCACGCGGTTGGCAGCGCCCAGTTTGCTCATGGCTTCGGACAAGTAGTTCCGCACCGTGCCTTCCGACAAACTCAGCTCGATCGCGATGTCGGAGCTGGCCATGCCTTCCCCGGCGAGACGGAGGACCTGGCGCTCGCGTTCGGTCAGCGGATCAGGCTCGTCAGTCCAGGCTTCAGCCGCGAGTTGAGGGTCGATCACCCGCAGGCCCTTGTGCACGCGCCGGACGGCGTCGGCAAGCTGCTCCGCAGGCATGTCTTTGAGCAAGTAGCCGGAGGCTCCAGCGTCGAGGGCGCGACGAAGGTATCCAGCGCGGGCGAAGGTGGTCAGGATAATGACGCGAACCGGCAAGTTGCGCCGCTTCAATTCAGCCGCTACCTCTAGACCAGTAAGGCCAGGCATTTCGATATCGGTGATCAAGATCGCCGGTCGCACCTGCTGCACGATACGCAGGGCTTCGTCGCCGTTGGTCGCGCGGGCAACCACCTCGATGTCGCCTTCCATGTCGAGCAGCGCCGCGAGCGCGCCCAGCACCATGGCTTGGTCTTCGGCGATGACGACCCGTATCTTAATGGCCTTTGCTGATGGCACCTTCTCAGTGTCGCAGAGTAGAGGCTGCGGGCGCGAGAGGTAATTGAATGATGAGGCGGGTTCCGATGTCGTTGTGACGGACGAGTGAACCGCCAGCGGCCTCCAGCCGCTCGCGCATGCCACGCAACCCGTTGCCCTCGGGAGCGCATGCGCCGCGGCCGTCGTCGGCCACTTCAAGCTGGCAGAGCTGTTCGTCGCGAATCAGGCGCACCATGCAATTCTGCGCCCGGGCGTGGCGTACGACGTTGGTTACGGCCTCGCGCAGGGCCAGCGACAAAACTGATTCCTGCACAGGATTCAGGGGTACGCGAGCCGTCTCCATCTGCATGGTGATACCTGCCGTCTCCAGGGTGGCGCGGGCTCGGGCCAATTCCGCAAAGATGCCGTCGGCGCGATAACCGCTGATGGCCTCGCGCACATCGGCCAGCGCCGCGCGCGAGGCGTGCTCTACATCCTGCATCTCCTGCTTGGCGCGCTGGGGATCACGGTCTACCAACTTGCGGGCGAGCTCTGACTTGAGGGTGATGAGCGACAAGGTGTGACCAAGTACGTCGTGCATATCGCGCGCGATGCGCTCGCGCTCGGCGACCTTGGCCAGGTGCTCGATCTCGTCGTTGGCCAAGCGAAGCTTCTTCTCACTAACGTGCGAGACTGCCCAGTGATGATTGCCAAAACCCACCAGGATGAGGAGCAGCATCATGGAGCCCCAAAAACTGATGGGCAGGTGCAGCCTTTGCGCGTAGAAGCTGAGGATCGCAACTTCCAATGCGACAAAGCCAAGCACCCTACGAAAGCTGGTGGTGAATCCGGCAGCAGCGACCGTGTAGATGAGCAGACACGTAGCACCGTCGTTAAAAGGCATCGCGATGACGGCCATCGCCAGCATGGCAATGATGGCGTAAAGACGTCGCGGCTCCGGGCGCGAAAAGGCGTACAGGTAAAGCCATATGAAGAACAGGCCGTAAAGCGAGTTGCCAATCCAATGCAGCGCTCCGGCGTGCTTCCACCATGGATCGACAAAGAACCAGATCATGAAAGGAAGCCACATCAATGGCTGCCAACAGTGCCTGTCGTCGTTGGGATAAAGCTTGTACCAGATGAGTCGAAGCGTATTCATGGCTAACTCCGAAAGGCCTGCACTATTGTTGTCTGGAACGGGTGCGCGGCACAATGCCGTACCACAAAATGGATGAAGCCAGGATCGCGACCGTCAGCCAGTCCCAATTTGCGGTCACGGTTAGCCAGGTAAATATGGCCATGGTTACGGCCCAGAGCGTCCATTGCGCGAATCGGTTTTTCATTCAACACCTCGATAGGAGTAGCAATTAGCTGTCTGCAACCAGTACCAGCGCAATTGCTGCCAGCCCTTATTTACCGCTGCCGGCTGATAGTTGACAACTTTTTCATCCATACGTCTGGCCTTCGTCGCGGCGATAGCCCCAGACGGCGAAGCCAAGGCACACAAGCGTGAATCCGACGAGCGCCTCGATGTGACCCATCGCGGGCGTGGGATTCATACCCATGCCCAGATTGTTCAAGGCCAGCTGGCTGATGTGATATGCGGGCATCACCTTGGCGATCGTACGCAGGGTGCCCGGTAACATGAACATCGGAATCCACAGCCCGGAACAGAACGCCATTGGCAGGTACACCAGGTTGACCACTGCCGGCGCTGAGTTGGGCTTGGCGAAATAGCCGATCGCCAGACCCATGGCGCTGAACGGCACGGCTCCCGCCAGCAGAATGCCAACCAGCCTCACCGCGACTGGCACGCTGATGTGAACGTGACCGAAGGTAATGCCGATCGCCAGCAGCACCAGCGAAATCACCAGGCTGAAGATGACGGCGTTCACCAGCTTGGCCAGGAAGTAAGCGGCAATCGGCATAGGCGAGGCGCGTTTCACCTGCAGCCAGCCTTGGCCCCGCTCCATCGCAAGACTCACGCCGAAGCCGAACAAAGAAGCTCCCATCACGCCGAAGCAGGCCATGGTCGCCAGTCATAAGTCGCGCCCTGCGCTCGATTGGCGGGATTGTCCGGTCCCAGCACAATCCCGAACAGCACGTAGAACATCACCGGGAAAGCCAGCGTCGAGATGGCGAAAACCGGAATGCGCGTCTTGTTAATGAACTCGTACTTCGCCTCTTTGTAATAGAGCTCGAGGGTGCCCGCCAGCGAGCGGCGAGATCCGGTGAGGGTCGCGGGGAAGGTGCTTGCAGCCATACTAGTTCACCCCTTTCAAAGCCACAGAATGGTTGTTCTGGGTCAAAGCCAAGAAGGCCTCTTCCAGGCCGGCGTTGGTGACTTCCAGGTCGGCCAGCCACTCGTCGCGCTGCAGCAGCTCGCGCACCACCGGCTCGGCCGTGCTTACCTGCAACTCGAATCCGTCACGGTCAGCGATGGCGCTATTTACGCCGGGAATGCTGCGAACCTCGTCCAGCGACAGCCGGCTGATGAAGCGAACCCGCTTGCCGGTAGCGCGAGTCTTGATCTCCGCCGGAGTGCCGGTGGCGACGATTTCGCCACGTTGCAGCACCAGGATGCGGTCGGCGAGTGCGTCAGCTTCGTTGAGGTAGTGTGTGGTGAGCAGCACCGTCTTGTCGCGCGCCACCAGGGCCCGAATCTGCGACCACATGAGGCGGCGCGCTTCCACGTCGAGTCCCACAGTCGGCTCGTCAAGGAATAGAAGGTCGGGATTGCCGCAGATTGCGATCCCGAACAGGACGCGCTGTTTTTGGCCGCCGGACAGCTCCCCGTACAGCCGGTCCTTGATGTCGGTCAGGCCTGCAATCGCCAGGGTTTCGCTCATCGGCAGCGGGTTGGGATAGTAGGACGAGAACAGATCGATGTGCTCGCGTACTCGCAGCGTCTCCGGCACCCGGCCAACCTGTAGCATGACGCCGATACGGGTATTCACGCTGGCCCCCCTGGGATCAGCGCCGAATACCGCTACGCTGCCGGAGTCAGGCTGGGCTAGTCCAATCAGCATTCGCACCAGGGTGGTTTTCCCGGCGCCGTTCGGGCCAAGTAGAGCCAGCAATTCGCCCCGGCGCAACTCGAAGTTCAGGTTGCGCAACGCACTGACCGAACCATAGCTCTTACTCAGGTTGCGCGTCCAGGCGACGGAGCTGGGGGAAGCCACGGCCGCTAAGGGAAATTCTGCAAAGGCAGTTGCCATCATTTGCTCCCGTGCCCTGGAATAATCATTGAGCACGGTACTGATCATGCGGCTTGCGCGATCCTGGCAACAGTGTGGATTGTCAACCGGGCGGGATGACAATTGTCATGGGAAGATCGGACCTTTATTTCCATAGTTGGGGTGAAGCCAAACCCCAGCCACAACAAGCTCCCCGCTCCGACCGAAGTCCTCCGTTCGGATCACGGGTCGAAATCGGGAATAAGCGCATGTCATTGCATCAGCAGTGCTAATGGCCGGTTCTGTTTTGGTACTGCCGAGTGATATCAGTCACTTTAGCAAGTGATTGCAGTCACGGCTCATCTGCCCGCTTTCAGAGGACACTTGTCTGTAAGAGTGTGGAGGAACCTGCCCGGTAGCCGCCCCCTGCCTTTGGCGACTCTGACGGGCCGGACGAAAGAGGTCGGCCATGTTGCTCGCATACCGCCTGGTCAAACTAATCGAAAGCCATTCAGACGGATTGGCCCAGAGCCTGTACAAGCGTTTTCGCGAATGTCCCAAGTGTTCAGCCTATACGGCGGTGCCGGAGGAAGACCTCGTCCAGCGGGTGTATGAGGTTTATCGCCATTTGGGTGAATGGCTTCTGGGCAAGACGGAGGCCGACGTCGAGCGGCGTTATCTAGAAATCGGAGCACTGCGTGCCGCCCAGGGCGTGCCCGCCAGCCAAGTGGTTTGGATGATCTGCCTGGTCCGCGAGAACCTGTGGGACTATCTGCAGAAGTATGCCGAGTTGGAACACCCGGCGGAAATCTTCGGCGAGCTTGAACTGCTGGAGATGCTCGATCAATTCTTCCATCGCGCCATTTACTACGCTGCGCTGGGCCATGAACGCGCCACGGCGGGCCAACCGGTACAAACCGTGGCGACAAGCGTATAGAACGAGGGCCTGAATATGTCATGGATCGAGGACTACCGCAGCAAACTGATGCTGGCCAGCAAGGCTGTCAGCTGCGTCGAGTCGCACATGAGGGTGTATATCCACCCGGGCAATGCGGAGCCAGAAGCCCTGGTGGAAGCGCTGGTAGAGCGCGCTCCCTACGTCACTGACGTCGAAGTGATGCACCTGCTAACCCTGGGAACGTCGCGCTACGCAGATCCCGGGATGGCGAAACACTTTCGGCATAACGCTCTATTCATCGGCGGCAATGTACGCGCCGCAGTGAACGACGGACGCGCCGATTACACTCCCATTTTCCTCAGTGAAGTAGAAGCGCTTTTCGAGAATGGCGAACTGCCTATCGACGTGGCCCTGATCCAGGTATCGCCGCCCGACCCGCATGGCTACTGCAGCTTCGGCGTCGGAGTCGAGACCACTCTGACCGCCGCCAAGTACGCCCATCATGTGGTGGCGCAAGTGAACTCCCAGATGCCGCGCACCTACGGCGACAGCTTCATTCACGTCAGCGAAATCGACGCCATTGTGGAGGTCTCGCGACCCCTATGCGAGCTGAAGATAAAAGCCAGCAGAGAGCTGTTCCGGCGGATCGGGATGAACGCGGCCTCACTGATCGAGGACGGATCAGTGCTGCAACTGGGCATCGGCGGCATCCCCGATTCGGTGCTGCCCAACCTGATGGACCGTCGGGACCTTGGGGTCCACACCGAGCTGCTTTCGGACAATGCGATTCCGCTGATTGAGGCGGGCGTGATCAACGGGCAGCGCAAGAACGTCAAGCCGCGCAAGATCATTCTTGGTTTCGTGCTCGGGACTAAGAAGTTGTTCGACTTCATCAACGAAAATCCGGTGTTCGAATTCCATCCGTCGGCCTATACCAACGATCCCTTCCGCATCGCTTCGAACCACCGGATGGTGGCACTGAATTCCGCCATCGAGGTCGATCTCACCGGGCAAGTGTGCGCCGAGTCCGTCGGCCCCAGCTTCTACAGCGGTTTCGGGGGACAACTTGATTTCATACGCGGCGCGGCTCGCTCCAAGAATGGGAAGCCGATCATTGCCCTGCCTTCGACTGCCAAGGACGAAACCGTTTCCCGCATCGTGCCGCAGCTTTCGCCCGGAGCAGGCGTGCTTACCGGCAGGGCCGACGTGCACTACGTAGTCACCGAGTACGGTATTGCCTATCTGCATGGGCGCACGATTCGGCAACGGGCCGAGGCGCTCATCGAAGTGGCACATCCCAAGTTTCGTAACGAGCTGTACGACTACTGCGAACGGCAACGCTGGTTCCATCGCAATGCCCTTCCCCAGGAACTCCGAGGTGAATTTGATGTCGCAATCACGCGGTAACGTCACCATCGATCCAGATGAATGTAAGGGGTGCGGCCTGTGCGTTGAATCATGCCCGCCCGAGTGTCTGCACCTTGCGCCCGAGCTGAGCAAGTACGGCGTCCATCCTGCGGTATACACCGGGGAAGGCTGCACCGGCTGCGGCGCATGTTTCTACTGCTGCCCTGAGCCAGGGGCAATTGTTGTCTATCGGCTCAAGCCTCCCGCCAAGCCGCTGCAGTCAGTTCCGGCGACGAGCCAGGAGGTGTCCCATGCGGCAGCTGTGTAAAGGCAACGTTGCCATCGTCAAAGGCGCTGTGCTGGCCGGATGCCGCTCTTTTTACGGATATCCCATTACCCCGGCCAGCGAAATCGCCGAATACGCCGCCCTCCTCATCCCCGAGGTGGGGGGTACTTTCTTGCAGGCGGAAAGCGAAGTCTCAGCCATCAACATGGTGTATGGCGCATCCTCCGCCGGAATGCGGGTAATGACCGCGTCCTCCGGACCCGGGCTGAGCCTGATGCAGGAAGGCATCTCCTACATTGCGGGAGCGGAGCTTCCCTGCGTCATCGTCGATGTGGTGCGGGGCGGGCCCGGACTGGGCAACATCGCGCCCGAGCAGAGCGATTATTTCTGCGTGGTGAAAGGTGGCGGCCACGGCTGCTACCGCAACATTGTGCTGGCGCCCTCGTCGGTGCAGGAGATGTTCGACCTTACTGTGCTGGCATTCGAACTGGCCGATCGTTATCGCAATCCCGTGGTCATCATGACAGACGGCTACGTGGGCCAGATGATGGAACCGCTCGACATCAAGCTGCGCAGCATCGAACTTCCGGCCAAAGAATGGGCTGTAAAGGGTACTCTGGAGACGCAGAAGAATCTGATTACATCCATCCAGCTTGAGCCCGACGCGCTGGAGGCTCTGGTACGCAAGCTTGAATCGAAATACCAACTCGCCCAGGAGCTGGAGACGCGCTGCGAAGGATATCTGACGGAAGATGCTGATGTGCTGCTGGTAGGCCACGGCATCGTCTCGCGCATTTTGCGTTCCACCGTCGACCAGCTTCGTGCGCAAGGTGTGAAGGCCGGACTTTTCCGGCCGATCACGCTGTGGCCCTTCCCGTCACGTGAGTTGTGTGAGACTGCCAAACACGTGAAATCCGTGATGGTCGTCGAGCTCAGCACCGGCATGATGCTGGAGGATGTGAAACTGGCCCTCAATGGCGCTCTGCCAGTGGACTTTTACGGACGGGTTGGAGGCAATGTGCCGGCAGCCGAGGAGATCGCCGAACAGGTCTTTGAGCGCATGGCTGCGAGAGTATAGAGAAACGTCGGCAGGCTGAACAACGCTGGGCGCCGCGTCCTTCCGTAGTTCCGACGGCAGGGGCGGGAAAGACAGGATCGGGTGCACCATCCTTTCGCTTCCTTTGCGAAAGGATGGGAACAGGAAAGTCGGTATGAGGAGGCTTTGTGGAAGGCTACGACATCGTTCATGAGAAATCGCCTGCGTTTTACGAGCTGTACAAGCGGAAGTCGGAGTTGCAACAGCAAACCCACTATTGCCCGGGTTGCGGCCACGGCATAGCCCACAAGCTGATCGCCGAAGCCCTGACCGAGCTGGGCGTTCAGGACCGTACCATCCTGGTGAGTCCGGTGGGATGTTCTGTCTTTGCCTACTACTATTTCAACGTGGGTAACGTGCAGGTAGCGCACGGGCGCGCCCCCGCAGCAGCTACGGCACTGAAGCGCTCCAACCCCGGCTCCATCGTCATTTCGTACCAGGGCGATGGCGATCTTGCGGCCATCGGCACGGCGGAGATCATCCACGCCGCCAATCGCGGCGAGAACATCACGGTCTTCTTCATTAACAACTCGATTTACGGCATGACCGGCGGCCAGATGGCACCGACTACACTGGTCGGCCAAACCAGCACAACGTCTCCCTGGGGACGCCGCCCCGTGAATGAGGGTCTGCCGCTGCATGTCGCCGAACTGCTCGCGTCGCTAGAGACGCCGACCTACATCGAACGGGTCGCCCTCTGCGATATGAAGAACATCGTCAAGGCCAAGAAGGCCGTGAAGAAGGCGCTGCAGATTCAGAAGGACGGCAACGGTTTCTCCCTGGTGGAGATGCTTTCACCGTGTCCGACCATTCTGAAGATGGACCCGATCGTGGCCCGCAAGTGGGTTGGTGAAACCCTGATGAAAACCTTTCCGGTGGGAGTATTTCGCGACCGCAAACCAGAACTGCCGGCCAGCGCGCAGGTCCCGCACAAGACAGTCGGCGAGGCACTCGGTGTGGCAGAAGGCGAAGCGGCGGAACCCATGTCCGGACGGCGGCATCGCACCCGCGAGCTGACGGTGAAGATGGCGGGCTTTGGCGGCCAGGGCATTCTCCTGATGGGACAACTGCTGGCCCGGATGGGCCTCGACGAGCGCATGGAAGTAAGCTGGCTGCCATCGTACGGACCTGAGATGCGATCAGGTAGCGCGCATTGTCACGTTACGTTAGCCCACGAGCGGATCGGCTCGCCTCTTATCTCGCAGCCGGAAGTGCTGGTGGCAATGAACGAGATCTCTCTGCATAAGTTCGCGCCCAGCGTCACGCCAGGCGGACTGATTCTTTATAACCGCGACAAGCTTCCCGAGGACTTTACGCTAACCCATGCACGCGTGGTTTGCGTTCCGGCATCGGAGATTGCCGATCGTCTCGGCTCCGCCAAGGTCGCCAATGTGGTCATGCTCGGCGCGCTGCTGGAAGAAACCGAGTGCCTGCCGCTAGAGACTGCGATCGCCGTGCTGCAGAAAACGGTGAAGAATCCCAATATGCTCAAACTCGATATGCAGGCGATCGCTGCCGGGCGCGAGTATGTCGACACCGAAGTTGAGGTAGGCGCGGTTTCGCAGCCCGACGGCTATTCGGGTTGAGAACTAGGCAGGCCACAGATAGCAGGCCGCTGGAGGTTACCCCTTGGCGGTTCTATAGCCACATCGACGACGAGCCTTCAAACTGCTTTAGTAGGTCGAGTTCCTCTTTCGACAGGAACGAGGCCACAGCGCCGCACCGAAGACATATCCGTACCTGGTGCCTGGACACAGACATGGGAGCCGCCGAGCGAGTCGGGTCGAGGTAGATATTAAGTGTAAGCTCAGCTGGGAACGTCACCTGGCCACTTGATTCACATGTACTGCACGCCATAACTCCTCTTGATCCGGGCTGTTGCCCGGTTTTCTCAGGCACGGGGGAAGTGCCTTCAGGACTACGGCCTGCCAATGGCCGGAAAGCGGGTGTTGCCTCAGTCAGGCTTGGCAACGGTTATCCGCGGCACGCGTACGCCACCATTGTGGCATGACGAAGGCGACATGCAACAGGTATCTGCGCAGAACCCCTTTTTCTTCTCCCATTTAGGCACCATGAACGAGAGCCCTAGCGGCGCGGAAAGTCATCCCCACAAATGAACTCGGCCGCGCCCTTCCGGTCTCCGACGGGCTCGGTGCCCAGGATCCGAAAGTTGCGCGGCCGTTAGAACCGCAATCAGCCGAAGCCCCGGAGCAGGAGGTCACCCTCCGGGGCGCTATTGGTTATGACAGGAAGAACTCGCGGGTGACTTTCTCCCACTGCTCATCCGGCAGGGTGCTGGCGATATCATCCATCGCTACTCCACCGTCCTGCGCCAGTGCTCCGAGAGCGTTCGGCATAAGCCGCTGCAAGCGCATCGAGGACTCTTCAGTCCACCACCGCGCCAGCGCTCCGCCCAGCAGGTTACGGAAGTTGGTCTTGGCGTCAGGAGACTGTACCGTCACCATCCAGCCTTCGCCGTAAGGATCCTTGGTTGCCAGGGACGCATCGTTGAGGACAGCTTCGTTGATGTCGGAGACACTGCCTTCGATCGGGGAAACCATGTCGACCTTCACGCCGTTGCGGACGATGCTCCACACTTTCTGTCCCTGGCGGATCCACTGGCCGCGCTGCGGCAGAGTGATGTGTTCGATCTTGCCGGCGAGCTTGGAAGCGAAATCGTCCATGCCGATGCGGACCAGGTTCGGGCTCTCGCTGAGCGCCCAGGTGTGTCCGGGATGATAGCGCCGATTGTCGGGCACCGCGAAGCCACCGACCAGGTTAGGCAGTTGCGGCATAGCCACTGGCCGTTTGCTCACCGAAGGAGCGACCTGCAGAACTGGGTGCTTTGCCTTGCCGTAGAAGAAATCGATCGTCAGAAAGATTGCGAATGTTGCGAGAACTAATAGGACTGTCATGACCCGCCTCCTGTATTTTCTTTGCGCCTTACTCACTGCGCCTTTCACTTTTCTATGAAGCACATGGGAGGCCAAAGGAGCAGTTCCCGATTCTCGATGCCCAGTATGCGAACAAGCGCTGCGATTTGATGCAGTTACGATGGACCGTTGCAATTGTCAGCTATCAAGGGTTGCAAAATGCCACGAGGAGATTTGTTGCATTCCTCCGCCACGATCTGAGTGCCGCTGTGGAATTTTTGAGCGCGAGGCGAGGCTTTGCACGGCGAATCAGTCACTTATACTTAGCAAGATGAGGTGTTGTGAATCGCATCATCGACTGATGAGGGTTGCAACACCGACTAATCCTTCGGCCGGAACCAAGTCTCCAAAAAGAAGAAATATTTTCGGGTTCCCGAAAATATTGAGGCGGCATGGCGGCGGGTTACGACCAATCACAAGGCTTCTATCCGATCAGGGGTTAGACTAATCCCGCGCTGGAACATCTCTATTCCATATGGCATTCGTTGAGCAGGCAGAAGGTGTTGGCTCAAGCTCTCCTCGATGGGTGGGCATCGCTAACATGCTGGGTGGTTTGTATCTGGCCGCCGTCGTGATGTCATATCTGGGTCTCATCGGCTTGGGTCAATGGCAGGCCGACGAGTACGACGATTTCTGGAGAGTAGCGCAACACGGGTGGCGCGCGGTCGCAGAGCGACTACGATGGAGTCCTCGTCCCCTGTCGGAACTGGTCTTCTTCGGCTACGGATGGCTGGTCAATCGCTCGCATCAGCCATTGATAGTTCCGTTCCTCGCAATCCTATGGGCAGGGTTTCTGGCAGCCGGATTAATAACTTTCTGGCAGGACCGTCAGGCCGGCAAGGACAGCGCTTCGCCAAATTTGTTGGTAGCCCTGGCGCTTATGGCATGCTTCCTTACCGGCGGCCATCTGATGGAAGTGTTCTACTGGCCGGCTGGGGCCGCGGCTTACCTACCAACTCTCTCGGCAACCCTGTTGCTGTTTCTGCAGGTCGCTCGAGGACGTCTCCAAGCCCGGAGCGGACGACGCCTATGCGGCTTCTGCCTGCTGATAGCCGCTTGCAGCAGCGAGGCGGGAGCAACCTTCGTCCTTGCCTACGCGGTGGTTCAGGCCGTTCTACTCGCCGCAACTGCACTTCGCAGAAGAGAGAGGGGGAGCAGTGACAGCCTGGTGGTATGGTGGCTAGCTCCTGCCGTAGTCTCTTCGTCCGTGTTGACTTGGGTGCAACTCAATCGTTTTCACGTCCAGGAAAGACCGGCAGGTACGGTGTCGAGCGCATTTGGTCGTCCCCTCCCGAGCCTGGTCGCCGGAGTCCATGAACTGGCGAGAGAAGGCCTTGGCCTGACGATGCATTCCCATTCATGGTTCGGCCTCGGTCCTCGCCTGCCCGCAATGGTAATACTGGCGTTGGGTGCAGGGTTATGCTGGCGGCGCTTCGGGCCACTACCAAAACTCGTCTCGCGCCAGGTAATGGTGGTGGTGGCCGCATTGCTGATGGCATCGATTTGTATCGTCGCTGCCGCGGAACTGCATTTTGGCGCAGTCTGCTGCGCCCGTCATGAGGCCCTGCGGCGATGCTGGATGGTGATGAGCGCCGCAGGTATCGGTATCGTCGCGCTTTCCGGGAGGCCGCTCGATAGGACGCGTTTCCGCGTTGGAATTCTTAACGCAGCGGCGCCCGTCTTGCTATCTGCGGCGGTGATCATGGGATGGCATATTGGGGAACTGGTTGACACCTACCGCATCTACGGTGCCTTGCGTCGGGGGACGGAAGAGAACTTCCAATCCGGCTTTCGACCGGGCAGCTCGGCGATGGAGTTCCTGCTACCTCCTGATCATGGCCTGATCCTGGGTGCGCAAGCAGAACCCGGCACCTATAGTGCGAGCTCCGCGGGTTCGGACTACATTTCCTATGTCCTGTGTTATTTCGGAAAACAGACCGCGGTGGTTCGCTCCTCAAAGGACTGGCTGGGGCGGTAGCCCCCCAATGTAAATACTCGAAGCCCTCAGCTCTTGAGATACTGGATGCTAAGCTCTCCCCAGTTTGCTAGGGCTCCGGAGGCGGTTCAGGAGTGTCTCCGGTAAGGCTAAACGAATCCTTGTCAGATGCTGCCCGCGGCGCGCTTTCCGGAGGCGTATCGGCCTTGAGGACCTCGGGGCGTTGCACCCCGCCGGCCGGCGTCACCGATTCGTCAGGCTTAGCAGTAATTCGGATTGAGGGAGTCAGCAAGGAGCGCGATGTCTCCTCCAGGTCCTGTTCCGCGACCGCTTCCGCCTCTGCCGGGACCCCGCTATCCACTACGCGGATCAGCACACACGTCAGATTATCGCTGCCTCCCGCCTCATTGGCGGACGCAATCAGCATCTCGCAAACGGTATCGAGCGGAGCTGATTGCTGCAGAATTTCGCGGATTTCCTCATCGGCGACGTGGCGCAGGATGCCATCGGTGGTCATCAACAGAGTGTCGCCAGGTTGCGCCGGAAATTCCCCCAAGTCGGGCAGGGTAGCTTCGTCCGTGCCCAGCGCTCGCGTGATGATGTTTTGTGCCGAAGAATGCTTGGCCTCTTCGACCGTCAACATGCCTCGGCGCACCTGTTCCATGACCAGGGAATGGTCTTCCGTGAGTTGCAGCAATTCCCGGTCGCGATAGAGATAAATCCGGCTGTCACCTACGTGCGCGATGCTGAACTTGCCGTCGGAGTACCTGACCGCCACCAGCGTGGTGCCCATTCCGGAAGCGCTCTCGTTCTCCGTGGCATAGCGGAGGATCGTGTCATTGGCTTTCTTCACCGCCTCAGCCAGCATGCGGGCGCCGACCGGAGCATCGGCAAGAGCTTCGTCGGCGGATGACGCCGACTTTTGATCGCGGAAATAGCCAACGATGGTATCTACGGCAATCTGGCTCGCCACCTCGCCTGCGGCGTGCCCCCCCATGCCGTCACAGACCACGAAAATGCCCAACTGCGCGTCGTAACCGAAGTTGTCTTCGTTGTGCGGACGCACTCGACCAACATCGCTACGTCCGGCAACTTCCAGTGCAAGGCTCATGCGGGAAACAGTGTACCGTCTTGAGATGAATTAGTGCGAGTCCGCCATTATTCCATGACTCCGGAGGTTTGTCTGTGAGAAATGTGTAAGTCCCGCCCAAAAGCTGACGCCAACCTAAAGGCCCAAAAGTGGCTCCATGACGATGCCTTCATCGCGGCAAATGATCTGGCTGCCCCAGGCTCACAAGCGAGGATGATGCCCTCAAGATGCAGGAACCATGGCTCGCAAGTCAGGCTAGTGGATGCTGGATAGCAAGTCTGCAGCAACCAGGATTTTCGATCCACTGACCACTGCCTTTATGGCCTCGTCTTCGCAATATCGGGTCCTTTGTCGTGCAAATTCCTGGGCACCAGGTGATGCTCAGTAAGGTCTGCCTTCAGGCATTCGAAAGCCTCATCCGGCGTGCTGGCCCAATGGAACAACTGAAGATCCTTGGGTGAGATGGTTCCTGCGTCCACCAGTGCCTGAAAGTTGATCACCCTATCCCAATATTCTTTGCCATAAATAATCACGCACATGCGCTTGGCCAACTTATCGGTCTGCGAGAGGGTTAGCAGTTCGAACAGTTCGTCGAAGGTGCCGAAGCCCCCGGGGAACACCACCAACCCCTTGGCCAGATAAGCGAACCAAAGTTTGCGCATGAAAAAGTAGTGGAATTCGAAATTAAGATCCGGCGTGATGTAGGGGTTGGGCATCTGCTCGAACGGCAGATGAATATTCAGTCCGACGGTTACGCCGCCGGCTTCCGATGCGCCGCGGTTGGCGGCCTCCATGATGCCCGGCCCTCCACCGGTGCAAACCACGAACCGGTGTCGCGACTGATTGAGATCTTTAGCCCAGGAAGTTATCTTGAATGCCAGTTTGCGGGCATCTTCGTAATAGCGGGCCATTTCCACATCAGCCTTGGCGCGGCGAATGCGCTGCTGTTCTTCCTCCGGAGCTGGGGTAGCAGAGCCGGGCCTCTCCAGCAACTGCAACGTCTCTTCCGCTTCGGAACGGCTGTGGAAGCGAGCTGAGCCAAAGAAGACAATGGTGTCCTGAATGCGGTCGCGGCGAAAACGGGACAGCGGCTCCTGATACTCCGAAAGAATGCGCAGGATGCGTCCATCAGGAGAATTGAGAAACTTAGTGTTTTCGTAGGCCAGAGGAGCGCGAGTGAATTTGGGTTGATCGTCTTTAGGATCGGTCATGAATTTTATCTATCATCACCAGATGAAACGGGGATCAAGAGATGGTTAGCAGGTGGCCAAGCTCCAATCGGCAGGCTAGGAGTCCTGGCCTTCGCGATAGCGGATCGCCTCCGAAATGCCCATCCAGATGTTAATCAAGCCTAGCCCGCTGATGACGCCCCGCACGAAGCCCAGCATCAGGAAGTCCCTCAGCCGGGGATACGATAGCAGGATCGAGTTCTCGTTCCAGAGCTTGGTCCAGGGACACCACGTCAGAATGATGCCAACCTCAAGACAGAAGAGCACAAAAACCAGGAGCCAGACACGCTGCGCCCAAACGCCTCGACGCCGCCCGGTTTCTTTCGGGGGCATCACCAGCACTGGGCCCGCGTCTTCCCGCACACTATGCGGGTTGGGCAAGTCGGCGAAAAACGACACCGTCGGTCCGCCGGACAGGGTTCCGCCAGTTGCCCCCAAGCTCAATCTCTCACCGCCCAATTTTCCCGGAGGCCCAGGCGCCCCTGAGGTTGTGAAATCCATATTTCACGATTCTACGACGCCGAGGGTAAGGCGCGCTTGCCGAATCACTGTTAGCGGTGTCAACTCTTCTTTGCACGGAAAAGACAGGGAGGAGCCATGACTACAGAAAAGCAGACCAGAACCGTTTGCGACTCGGCGGGAGTGCCGGTCCTCGAAATCGTCAAATCCGAAGATGGCACGATCACGATTTTCGAGGCCGACGACATGGACAACAACTTGCAATTTCCGGCTGCCATAATTTCGTCCGTGATACAGCAGCTCGAGTCCCTGAAGTGACTTCTTGGTGACCACCGCCGTTCGCCGCCCGGGGTTGTTCCTTAAATGGATGCGCCTTTGCGCGGCGGGATCGGCGTAGGCAACTTCAGTCATGAGTGTGGCTCCACTGCGGATCGAGCTCGGGCGGAACGACTGATCCGTCGCGCATGTGGACGATGCGGTCGCCATATTCGGCCGCTTCAGGATTATGCGTGATCATCAGAACGGTCTGACCAAGCTCCTGATTTGACTGCCGCAGCATCTTCAACACGATCTCCGAGTTCTGCGAATCCAGGTTGCCGGTAGGCTCATCGGCCAGCACGATGGCCGGCTTGTTGACCAGCGCGCGGGCCAGTGCAACGCGCTGTTGCTCGCCGCCGCTCATCTCCGAGGGCCGATGGTCGAGGCGCTTGTCGACCCCCAGCAGCTGCACGATACGCTGAATGTGTTCGCGGCTCTCGGGTCCGTCGGGAAGTCCGGCGATGTCGCGCGCGATGTCGATATTGCCCTGTGCGGTCAAGGTCGGCAGCAAGTTGAATTTCTGGAAGACGAAGCCGATCTTCGAGCGGCGCATGCGGGTGCGCTCGCCATCCGAGAGCGAAGTGAAGTCCACTCCGCCGATCAGGACGCGTCCCGAGTCGGCATGGGTCAGGCCGCCCAGGATGTAGAACAAGGTCGACTTGCCGCTGCCGGAAGGCCCGACAATAGTGACGAACTCACCTTCTTCGACCTGTAACGAAACGCCCCGCAATGCCTGTACATCGACTTTTCCGATGCGGTAGGTCTTGCGGACATCCTCTGCTTCAATCATCCAAGCCATGCGAATCTTCGATTATTACACGAACCCGCGAGCCCGGCCGACGCGCTGGGAGTTTCGCCATCTGAGGTTCTAAGCACCCACTTTGCTCGTCGTCGCTCTGCGTTCCACCGTGAGGACCGGTGCCATAGGCCAAGATAAATGACCGCTGAAGGCGCTTGCTATCATTAACCGATTACTAATCTTCTCTGCGCATCGGCGGTCCTATTGGATCGGTGAAATCTATGTCCGATAACGAGCACCCCCTCCCCCCTCCTAATCCCTGGAATCAACAACTTGGAGAAAAATTCCCGGCAAAATCTTGAGCCCCAGGGGTTTATAGGTAAATTCTTATGCCGCAGGGACTTATGACACAGAAATCGGGGCCATCAGCTCCATTCTGGGAAATGTCGGCCCGGAGCTGTTTACCAGAGCGTTAGCAGTGGCGTGTTCGCTTGCGAGTCGGTTCGAGGGCCCACAAGCGTCGGAGCCACTTCACAGTTGACCTGTCAAAGAGCGAAAAGTGGCGCGCACGACCAAGTGCGCTCACCGAAGACACACAACAACTCCGTCCTCAGGTTCAGTGATAGTGCGGCGATGGGGCGCAAGGGAAGTACGACGATCACAGGTGCGTGTGACAAGGAATCGGACACTGCGGGGGCGGCGCTCATAGCGCACGCCGGATTCTCGCGTCCTCGGTGCGAATGTGGACCACAATTTCGTTCAAGAGGGGAGGTCCCCGCCTACTTCAGATTATTGGTGAGGACACGGGCGCCAACTATAGCCAGTTCAGTGAAGCCGGCATTACTAGCGTCATGCCACGCCGTTCTGTAGCTCAACTTCGTCGGCTGAAGCTGGTACTCCTGAGGATCTGCCGCCGGGTTCAGGATAGTTGTGTAGAGATGAAAATCAGTCGCGAAGGTAGTGTTTTCGTACTTGAGCGATCCTTTTTTACTGTCCTCGACATACAAACGCATCCTCAGGTGCAGCACTTCGTTAAAGACGCCTTTTGGCTGATGAGGGCCTTTCAGGACGTTGAGAATGCCGGCGCCGCCCAGGGCAGCCTCAATCCAGAACATAAGGCCGTCGCCGCTACGGTTTCTGGCAAGTGCCACAGCCGCGTTGTTGATGAGCCCTCGGGCTAATGCCTCCGATTTCAGATGATTGACAGCGTGCTTGAGCCAGCCGTTCTCGAACAGAATCATTCTTCGTACCTCCGACAGGGAGTCGGAGATTAATTATATGTCTGGTAAAAATCCGCCGTTTCGGTAAATTTGAAGAGGAACCATGTTCCTGCCTCAGTAAATAACGTTCCCACGGGACTTTGCGATGCCCGATGAAAGAGTAGCGGATGTGTCGTTCGATCAGGATTCGCTAAGCGTGCGACTGAAGGACGGCCGCACGATCTCGGTTCCGCTCGCCTGGTATCCCAGGCTGTTCCACGCCACTGCCGAACAGCGCAGCAGCTGGAAGATCGCCGGAGGTGGCTACGGCATTCACTGGCCGGAGATCGACGAGGACATCAGCACCGAGGGATTGCTGCGTGGAGCGCCAGCTCCGCATCAGCCCGCCCCTTGACTCGCCAGGTCGGGTGGATGTCTCATTCCGGTATGAAGAGAATCAAAAGACCGCCGTCACGCCTGCACAAGCTTTCGAAGCGCGGATTTCGGGGTTATCCGATCGCGACCATAGCCTTATACGGGCCGACTGCTGAACGAGCGAGCAAGGTCGCCGTCTCCATCTTTCTGCGCGAGGGCGATGAGCCCCATCTCTTGCAGCGCTGGTTCTCCGAAGAGGGCGACGTACGCTTCGACCCCGCCATCGACGCGCAGATCCTGGAATTCATCCAGCAGCATGGAGTGCGCTCCGCCATCATGACCGATCGCATCATCGGCTGCCCGCATGAGGAAGGGATCGACTACCCCGAGGGGCAGAAGTGTCCTCAGTGTCCTTATTGGGCCAGCCGCGACCGCTTCACCCATGAGCGGATACAGTGAGACCGTGCGAAGCAAAGCACCCACTCTAGCAAAGGAAGCTTGAGTGGGCGCCAGGCACGGTATTCCGGAGGACATACATGAATCGAGAGCTGGCTTTGAAGGTCGTGTTGGCGCTAGTCGGAGTTGTCTTCGTGATGTTGGTTTATCCCATGGTGATATTTATGCGCCAAGAGCCTGCGTTGTCCATGATGCTCAGCCTTTACGTCACGCTTGGAGTTTTCTTGCTTCTGGCAATCCGCAATCCGCCGGCGAGTCGCAGTGTAATCGCCTTCACCGCGTGGTCCAGCTTCGCTCACGCCGCACTGATGGGCACACAAGCACTTGCGCAACATGGTCGCACGCGGAGAACTGATCGGGGTGGCTGTTCTCGTGGTGATCGGCGTCGCCTTGATTGCGCTCGCGCCAACCGATCAAAATGCGGAGTCCGCCTCGCGCCCGTAGGAAATATCAATCGCAACGATGGGGAGTCGGCGGGAATAATACCGTATCCGAATTGGAAGGGAAGGAGTCTGATTTCACTGACTCCCACGCATTCCAAAATTAGAAATGAGTGGGCACCAGCACCCGGCCTCCATGATAAACTCCGACCGTTGTTCACCTTGGGGGAGTATGAGGAAATCACTTGTCGGGCTTGTTGTCGCATTCTCATTATTCATCAGCGTAGGGATGGGGCTTGCTTCAGACAAGAACCCTGCCGACTATACGCAAACCGCACATGTCCTGGGAACCGCCAAGCACCATACGCCCGGAGGAACAACCTCCACCTACAATTCACAAACAGGTCAATGGTCGCACGGCTCGTATTCGGGTGCTACCCAGCGGGAAACCGAGCTGCGTATCGGCACCATGGTTTATACCGTGCGGGGGATCTGCAAGCAGGTCGAAGTGGGACACGACTATCCTGCGAAGGTCGAAAAGAACAAAATCCACCTTCTGCTATCGGACAACAAGACTTGCGATGCACGAATCGAGAGCACTCACGAAGCTGAGTAACGGGGAGGCCGGGTTCTATAAAAGCCGGTGAGGCGTTGGTCCACGTGGAAAGCGCCGGGGCTATTGGATCTGCCGTGGAGATAGGGGATCTTCACACGACACTCGGGACGTGCGCCACACTCAGGAGAGTTGGGACTGGGACGGGTTAACGAGTGGGGTGTGATCTCGCCACCGACTTCAAGTTTTTCGGATAATTCGTACCGGTGTTTAAATTCCGACCTGCACTGAGACGCTATCTTTCGCCAATGTGCTCGAAAATGTGTCCGTTGTTGTGCCTGGACCGGGGTGATCAAGTTGCTCGATGGTCCAGAGCTAAGGGCTGAACGAGAAAGAGTGGTTCGGCAAGACGCCTAATCGCTGAGAAGTCAGCCGGCATCGGTGCGACGTATTCCGAAAGGCGGTCCCCAGAATGACGGGTTCCCAACCCCACAGAGCATGGCGGCGTGGAGAGGCGGGCAGCTCAGGTAATCCGTTCTCACCGGGCCACAGATACTGCAGACACATTTAAGGCCGGCTCTTGACCTTGGGGATTTTGAATCACCCGACTACCCGCTCCAGCTAAGCTTGAACGGGGCGTCCCAAAGTTTACGTAGGCCCCCCCGCGATCGAGCGAGGCGCGACTCCGAAGTGACTTTCCTTCATGGAAATCCACTAAAAAAGGAAAAGGCTCGGTTCGACCACGCTGCTCGAAATCAATTCCGTCAACCTCGGAGAGGATATCCACGGCGACGGGCGCAGACCCATACGAAAGAATTTGCTTCGTTCGGCGAAGTCTGCGGGGACGAGTCCTTCCAGCGGCGAATTCTTGCAACGCCTCATAGATTGTCCGCGCGTTCTCCATGTCTGCGGCAATCAGGATATCGATGTCCTGGTTGACCGGGGCTGCGCGTACAGCGACACGGCGTATCCGCCGACCACCAGGTATCTAACGTTTCGGGCGTGGAAGATGGACAAGAGTTCTTTGAATTCGACGAACATCTTGTGTGGGTTCCTTGATCCGGTAAGCTGCGAGCGTGATCTCCGCGACCGCGCGCAAACGCTCGTGCGCGGGCAAGGCCTGCCACTCGAGAAGTTCCGCGGCCTTCATTTCATCGAGGCTCGTGTAGGTCACGATCACTTTGTTCATCAACTTGTTTGTAGCACCGGGCATGATTCTTTGCAATCGGCGATCCCTGCTTGACAGCAGGTTCCTCCACTCCGCTGCGCTCCGGTCGGAATGACGGCAGTACAAAAAGGAAAAGGCCCCAAGATATTCTCTTGGATGCCTTTATTTATGTCGGCGACGACCTACTCTCCCACACACTTTCGCGTGCAGTACAATCGGCCCAGCAGGGCTTAACTTCCGTGTTCGGGATGGGAACGGGTGTTTCCCCTGCGGTAAAATCACCGGCTTCGTCGACGCGGGCTGAGTTTCGTCAGCCACTCGATCCCCGGCGTGTTGCCACGCAGGATCTCGGGCGTCAATCTTGAAAGAGCTTCGCTCTGAAAGCAGATCCCTCGTCGGCCTGAAGGCCTCCTCGTGATGACAACTGCTTTTCAAGAGCATTCCGCCACGCGGGCGATCTCTCACAACTGAATAGCATCAGGAATCACAAGGCCAGGATCTCCGTCGAGATCCCATCACGCTGGCAGGTTCGCCAGGTGTACACGGGGTTTCCCTCTCGCGTCTAGAGGCGCGGGAGGAAGCACACGTGTGCCGAGTAAATTTTATGGTCAAGCCGAACGGGCGATTAGTACTGGTAAGCTTCACGCATTACTGCGCTTTCACACCCAGCCTATCAAACACGTAGTCTTCGTGTGCCCTTCATCACCCTTTTGGGTTGGGAGATCTCATCTTGAGGAGTGCTTCACGCTTATATGCATTCAGCGTTTATCACAACCGAACTTCGCTACCCAGCCGTGCCGTTGACACGACAGCTGGAACACAAGAGGTTCGTCCATCCCGGTCCTCTCGTACTAAGGACAGGCCCTCTCAAATCTCCTACGCCCACATCAGATAGGGACCGAACTGTCTCGCGACGTTCTGAACCCAGCTCACGTACCGCTTTAATAGGCGAACAGCCTAACCCTTGGAACCTTCTACAGCTCCAGGATGCGATGAGCCGACATCGAGGTGCCAAACCGGAGCGTCGATATGAACTCTTGGCTCCGATCAGCCTGTTATCCCCGGCGTACCTTTTATCCGTTGAGCGATGGCCCTTCCATACAGAACCACCGGATCACTAAGGCCTGCTTTCGCACCTGCTCGTCTTGTTGGACTCGCAGTCAACCACACTTATGCCTTTGCACTCGACGGCTGATTTCCAAACAGCCTGAGTGTAGCTTCGCGCGCCTCCGTTACAGTTTAGGAGGCGACCGCCCCAGTCAAACTACCCGCCTCACTATGTCCCTTCTCCGGTTTACGGAGATAGGTTAGAACCACAGAACTCGCAGGGTGGTATCTCACCGTTGGCTCCCTCAAGCCCAAAAGCCTAAGATCAAAGCCTCCCACCTATCCTGCGCAGCAAGTGCCATAGTTCATAGTGAAGGTATAGTAAAGGTGCACGGGGTCTTTCCGTCTAGATGCGGGTAACCGGCATCTTCACCGGTACTACAAGTTCGCCGAGTCGCTCGTTAAGACAGTCGCACGATCGTTACGCCATTCGTGCAGGTCGGAACTTACCCGACAAGGAATTTCGCTACCTTAGGACCGTTATAGTTACGGCCGCCGTTCACCGGGGCTTCAGTTCGCAGCTTCACCTTGCGGTTGACCGCTCCCTTTAACCTTCCGGCACCGGGCAGGCGTCAGCCCCTATACGTCGTTTTCGACTTTGCAGAGACCTGTGTTTTTGTTAAACAGTCGCCGTGCGCGTTTCACTGCGGCCCCCTCGAGCTTTTGACACTCTACCGGGGCACCCCTTCTCCCGAAGTTACGGGGTTAATTTGCCGAGTTCCTGAACGAGCGTTCTCCCGAGCGCCTTTGGATATTCTCCTCGTCTACCTGTGTCGGTTTGAGGTACGGTTCTCTCATATTCTCCTTAGAGGTTTTTCTTGGCAGCGTGAACTCGGTGCGTTTCGTCCATACGGACTACTCCTCTGCGTCTGACCGTTGAATGTCTCTCCGGATTTGCCTGGAGAAACCGGCTTGCACGCATTGAACCTGATAGTCATAACAGGCTGCACGTATCCTTCTGCGTCACCCCATCGTGATAACGAATACAAGAAAGTTCCGGAATATTAACCGGATGTCCATCGACTACGCCTTTCGGCCTCGCCTTAGGGACCGACTAACCCTGAGCGGATTAACCTTCCTCAGGAAACCTTAGACTTTCGGCGCGGAGGGTTCTCACCTCCGTTATCGCTACTTATGCCGGCAGGGTCTCTTCTCAACTCTCGACGGGTCCTTACGATCCCGCTTCAATGCGTTGAGAATGCTCTCCTACCACGCATGGCTTGACGCCATGCATCCGCTGCTTCGGTGCTCAGTTTAAGCCCCGTTGAATTGTCGGCACCGGACCGCTTGACCAGTGAGCTATTACGCTTTCTTTAAAGGATGGCTGCTTCTAAGCCAACCTCCTGGCTGTCTGGGCGTTCCGACATCCTTTCCCACTTAACTGAGACTTGGGGACCTTAGCAGACGATCTGGGCTGTTTCCCTCTCGACAACGAAGCTTAGCCCCCGCTGTCTGACTCCCGTACTAGTTGTTCGCGGCATTCGAAGTTTGGTTGGATTCAGTAAGCTGGAAAGCCCCCTAGTCCATCCAGATCTCTACCACCGCTGCAAATCATACGAGGCTAGCCCTAAAGCTATTTCGGAGAGAACGAGCTATCACGGAATTTGATTAGCCTTTCACCCCTACCCTCAGCTCATCCGAGCTTTTTTCAACAAACACCGGTTCGGTCCTCCAGTGGGTGTTACCCCACTTTCAACCTGGCCAAGGGTAGATCATCCCGCTTCGCGTCTATTCCTGCCAACTGAACGCCCTATTAGGACTCGCTTTCGCTACGGCTCGCTTTCGCTTAACCTTGCTGACAAGAATAACTAGCCGGCTCATTATGCAATAGGCACGCGGTCAGGCATTCCCTTACGGGCATAGCCCTCCCACTGCTTGTAGGCACACGGTTTCAGGTACTATTTCACTCCCCTCGCTGGGGTTCTTTTCACCTTTCCCTCACGGTACTGGTTCACTATCGGTCAGAAGCTAGTATTTAGCCTTACGGAATGGTCTCCGTGGATTCCCACAGGGTTTCTCGTGCCCCGCGGTACTCAGGTGTCCGCTTCGAGTCCGGTTCGTTTTCGCCTAAGCGGCTATCACGCTCTATGGCGCCCCTTTCCAGAGGGCTTCGACTAACGACCGGATTGGTAACTCTACTGTTGCGGATCCTACAACCCCTGTGTCACCCGAAGGTGAAACAGGTTTGGGCTATGTCCGATTTCGCTCGCCACTACTCTCGGAATCACTGTTGTTTTCTTTTCCTCCAGGTACTGAGATGGTTCACTTCCCTGGGTTTGCTCGTTCCCAACTATGTATTCATTGGGACGTTATACGGTTTTACCGTATAGGGTTTCCCCATTCGGAAATCCCCGGATCAATGCCTACTTGCGGCTCCCCGAGGCTTATCGCAGCTTGCCACGTCCTTCATCGCCTGCTTCTGCCAAGGCATCCACCATGCGCCCTTAGTAGCTTGACCACAAAATTTACTCAACCCACACCCGCCTTGCGACTGGTCCGTGTTGCGCAAACTTTATGACCCTTAAACTGCTCATCGCTCCTGCGTTATTGCGGACGCAGAAACACCAGCAGTATCCAAGGTACTCATAAAACTTGACTCTTCGCCTTGTATTTACCCAATGCTATTCAGTTGTCAAAAATCCCCCGCCGTTTCCGGCGTCCCACACTAGGTGGGTTGAGCTTTGCTTTCGCGCTGCCCAAAGTTCGGCGCCAAGCGACTTGCGCAAGTAGACCGTACGTACAGATGATGACGGTTGTCGCTGTTGACGCCCAACTTAAGGCAGTTGTCAGTTGTCGGCTAAC
>CAWCBG010000002.1:0-872500 GCA_963793845.1 uncultured Acidobacteriaceae bacterium | reverse complement strand
CTGCTTCGACGCTTTTCAGCGGAGCGCGCGCGACATGCCGCTCCCAGCTCCTTGTTCACCAAAAAGTTTCAGTGCGCAAAGACACCGGAGCGTTTAAATTCGGTAAAGATCTTGTACTGGAGGTTCCGCGATTCCCGCTAACCTGTCGAGGAGCTTTGCCCCCGACTTCCAGCCCTGTGGCCAGGGCAGCTATTACAGGCTTTACGTCTTAGATGCCGGCGTGTGATGCTCGATTCAATCTCTTACACACACCGCCAGCGACGTCATTGCCTCTTGCTGACAGAGATAGTTATAGCAAACGAGAGCGCATCGCGCAACCCCTGATTGTCTTTTTCCCGAAACAAATGCCAGGAACGCTGGGGAAGGCGCATGAACACTGGCGATTTCGCACCACGAAATATTTCACGGAAAACACGCCGACGACCATCGGGAACAGCCTGCAATGCGAATTCCACACGATTCCCACAATCCGAGCCCGCGAAGGGGCCGACGAATCCCTTTCATTGGCCTTGTCATCACGAGCGCAGCGAGGGATCTGCTTTTGCGGGGTATCCGCCCGAACCTAACCTACTGAGAATCAGCAACTTGCCAGGATTGCATGGTATGTGACGCTATTGCCCTTCGGTCTTGATCTCCAGAGTCACAAATCGCGCTTCGTTGGTGCCGACATTCTGCAGCGTATGGGTCAGCGGGCCCTCCACCCATAACATTTCACCCGGCTCCTTATGTACCTCGAGATCGGGCTTGCCGTCGACATGACTCTTCAGAGTAACCGCCGTGATCGCGGCCATCAGGTGGTTAGTGTTGTGAGCTATGCAGGTTCGTCGACTTCGCCGGGCGCAAGCACCATTTCCGCCATGCGAAAGGTGTCGCCGTAACCTAGTACCTTGCCGCCGGTCGGCAGCGGCGGCCAGTTCTTTGCACGCGGATCATTCGCGCACGTTCCCGTGCAGACCGGATGCCCATGGTTTTGCAGAAGCTCGATGGTGAAGTTGTTGAACGGCACGCCGAGCCGGTTCTTCACCGTGTGAGTAACGCAGCAAGGCGAGTAGCGGACCATCGGTTCGTCCAGCATCACGTGGTTTGACTTGCCGTCGGGCGAGACGACGTCGAGGTCAGCGTGTCCGATCGCGTAAGCAAGAAAATCGTCCGGATGATGATGCATCAGCGTCTGTCCATGCGGCGCTACATTGACGTAATAGACCCTGCACATAATCGTTGGCGAACTGGAAATGGTGATTGGGTTCTGCCCAGACCTCGACCTGCCGATCCGTCTGGGCGCTCGGGATCTTGGGTGCGTCTTGCGCCGGCGTCATCACAGCCAAGGAGGTCACGGACACCACGAGCAACAGTAGCGTGCAATTTTTCATGCGCGCCAGCCTACTCACGAACTTGCGCGAATGCAAGAGACGAAGGTGCCAGAATCAGAACCAGGTTCTGGCCTTGTAATCGCGATATTCGTCACCGAAAGCTTGCGCGAGCACCTGCTCCTCGCGCTTGCTGCGGGCGTACTGGCCAACATTAAACACCAGAAAAATCACCGTCCAGATGTACCAGCCCTGCGCCAGGAACACTCCGATGAAGGAGAGCCCGCCGAAGATGTAGATCGGGTTGCGGATCTTGGAATAGAGGCCGTGCGTCACCAGCTTCTTGGCTGCAGCGCGCACCGCGAAGGAGTCGCCAAGTTGATAGCGCGCCAGCATCCACAAACAAAAGGATGGGATGGCGATGACAGCCCCGATCCAGTGGTGAACATCGTTGTGCCAATGCAAGACGGCGATGGCTGCCAGAACAAGGAACGCTCCCACGTCGACAAAGCGCAACCAGTTCAGTCTCATGCCGCCGATTTTATCGTGAGCCTTTGGCGGGGGCGCCCTGCGGCGGAGTCACAGGGTATAGAGTCTGCAGGCGAAATCTCGGACGAGACAACGGGCCTTTCCCGACAATTCGGGGGAATCAGGACAGAACAGTGAAGGTTGATTGGTCGGGACGGGCAGATTTGAACTGCCGACCCCTCGCACCCCAAGCGAGTGCTCTACCAGGCTGAGCACAACCATCTCTGTTGTCAATAACTTGCAGGCATTGTTTCCGAATTTTGGTGCTCGCTTCGGAGACAACACAATGGGATTCTCTGAGTTTATCCGCGAACGGCAATTCCTCACGAACGTCTCACCCGTCAACGCTGGAATGGTACAAATACAGCCTCAAGTGGCTTGATACGGAATCACCCACGCAAGAAGATTTGAAATCCGCCGTCCTCAAAATGCGCGTGAAAGGACTGCGGGCAACGGGGTGCAATTCGGCCATCCGCGCTATCAACGCGTACGTGCATTGGGCCAGCGCCGGGCCGGATGTGAAATGCAGCCCTGCATGTCGAGCACCCCAAGAATTGCCGCAATTGAAAGAGCCGCAGAACGTTCTGCCCACCTTTACTGATAAGCAAATCCGCTCGCTCGTGGATTGGAAGCCCAAGGGGAGAATCGAACGACGGCTCCACTTGATCCTGTTGTTCCTATTCGATACGGGGGCACGGATTGGTGAAGTCCTAAAGCTGCGCGTGTCCGATATCAATCTTGATGATTTGCTCGTTACGCTGGACGGCAAGGGTCGCAAGCAGCGGGTGGTTCCAATCAGCTTCGAGTTGCGAAAGGCCATCCATCGCTACATTACGGACTTCACCCGCAAGCCGGAATCTCTTCTCTTCGCAACATCGGCGGAGACGGCGCTCCACCGGCGCAACGTGCTGCGATATGTGAAGAGGCTTTGCCTGTCGTTGGGATTCAACGCGCCAGCGCGGACGCTCCACGCAACCCGGCACACGTTCGCAACCGGCTACTTGCGCCGGGGCGGAAATGTCTTTCTGTTGCAAAAGGTCATGGGGCACTCGGACCTCGATACGACAAAGCGATACGCGCACATGACGACGGCAGACCTCCAGGCTGTGCATGAGCGTCTGAGCCTACTCTCACGATAGCCACTTCGTTATGAAATTCCGGCCCCGCCGATGTCAAGGCGGGGTTTTCGATTACTCTGGATGCACGCCGATAGTGGCGGCGAAGGCAGACAAGGGAGGGGCGGGTCAAAATCTTGAGCACATCTCTCCAAAAGAGCGCCGCAATTCCTTTTCCCGCATAAACAGTAAATTTCCGAATTCAAGAATTTGTTGTTTATGTAGCGTAGAGATCGGCGGAGGGCTACCTAGAAACAGTGCTGAAGATTTAACCCACCCCCGGTGTCGCCATTGCCACCGTGTCGCCAAGGGCCCTTGTGGTGCTCTCTCCATCATTCCATTTACCTTCAACAACATACATACATGAAAATAAAGAAACGTATGGAAACAGGGACGGCTGGCGACATGGTGACGTGGTGTTTTGCTATTTGGCCCGATAGAAGGCTCCATCCTCCCGCTTGCCGATGGCCCGGTCACGCAACAGGCCGTCCAGGGCGCGATTCCACAACTCGGTCCCGTCCCTGTGAGCATGAGTCAACCGTTGCAGGTCCCGCTTGAACACCGGCCCCTTCATTTCCAGAGCGCGCAACAGCTTCGCCTGTACCCGAGCGTTGGCCGTGTCGGCTGATTTGGTGCGGTAGTATTCGTGGGATGCAATCTGGTATTGCCCCAACTTCACAGCGTCCTCTGCCGTCTTTGCGGTGACGGTGTCCTCATGGCGAAGCCACGCAATCAGCAACGCACTCCGCCACGCGTGGACATTCATACGCTCGGAGCCTTCCGGCAGATTATCAGCCCACTCACTGATGATGCGGTCAGCGGCATCGGAGGGCAACAGACGCGCATGTGCATCCTCAAGCTGCATGACGCGGGGCAGAAAGGTTGCTTGCAATGATGTGAAGTCGGGTGGCTTCATCTTGCTGACGTTTTCAAATCCGCCCTCAGTGCCGACAATGTTGAAGCGTGACATGAGTCCGCCACCCACAGCATTGCCACGGCTGAGCAAGTCGAACCAATCCTGCTCGGTGACCCCGCACAGCATAGAGAACATCATCTCACCGTATGCCGCGTCCCGCGTTCCTGTGGCCGTGCCGTTGAAGGTCACGTCATCCCAAAGCTGACACACGACGCCCTCAAGGCCGCTACCCACGCCTCCTTCTATGAACAGTGCGCTGAGAAGAGTCTTCATTTCCTCATGCACACTGAGAATGCGGGGCAAAGTGCTGCCCCAAGTCAGATGCGGCTTGTTCTTGATCGTGGACTCCGCATCTTTTGTTAATCGCGCCATGCCGGGCACGCTAGACGCGGCGGCAACCCATGCGCCTATGCCCTTCGGCTTCCAAACAAAGTCGCGCTCGCCCGACAGCAAGCCCGATGCGTCTCCCTGAATGGTCAACCCCGGCGTAGTCCGCGTGCCATACCAAGGCTGACTGAAGAATTTGACAGCCCTGCGAATCGCGGTCCCTTTGCCTTTGCCTTTCGGAGCCACGACGATGGTGTAAGTGCGCGGCAATGCGCCTTCCACACCAGGGCAGGAGATGCGGTCTCCGACAACAGCGCCCAGAGCACAGCGGAACGCCTCTGCATACATCTTCCTTGGGATGTTGTTGTCGTTCGCACACAGCTTTGCAAATTCCGCAACAACGGTCCCATCCCAAGCTGAAACCGGATACTCGGGGCGCGTTCCCTCCGACAGTTTGGCAGGCTCCGGCTGTGTCTTTGGACTCCCGATGACCACAACCGGGTCTGGTGCGGCAACGTTATAGTGTGCGGCGCTGCGCGCGATACGATCCAGGTCCCCTTCGTTCTTTGGGTCCGCAATGACGGATGGGTCTGAGTTAAGCTCCTCAAGGTGCGCACGGATGATGGCTTCGGAGGCTCCAGCATGGCGCAACTTGCCCGCCTGTTGGATTAGAAAATCATCACGGCCTTCTCCATCGTGGACGGGAAGCGCCCACTCCCTCTTGCCGTTCGGATTCGATTTGCCGTAAGTCACACGGAGCACATCCAGCAAACCCGCCGGAAAAGGAATCAGCGGCAGGTCCTGAGTAACCGTGTACGTCCCGCCGGTGATCGGATGGATGGAGCCTTCAGCAGTTACTTGCGTCCCGCTGCCCTTCATTTCAGACACATGGCCGTCAACGTCCGGCTCTTTCCATTTCTTATTGCCGAAGGCGAGTGCCTCTGGTGTTGCACGGAAATAGAAGTGTGCGCGGTCTGACCGCCCGCTGCTCACGGTGTAGGTGTTGAACCATTCGGCCCAATGCTCGCCGCTCAATTCCTTCAAGCGGCTCACGCGGTCAGAGTCCAAGATGATGAAATCGGAGCCACCGGCCACGCCGCAGTTGTAGTCCGGGAATTTGGCGGCCCATTCACGGATGCGGGATTCATCGGTTGTGGCAAGTTGCGGCCAATTCCGCAGGAACGCCTCCTTGCCGCGAAGTGGAATGACGCGGAAGCCACGAGCAGCGTTGCGCAGTGCAATCGTTAGGAACGTCGTCACTTTTTCACCTCCCTGATGGCGTTCGCGATGTCTTGCAAGGCGACCGCCACGCCGGACAATTCGGCTGAGAGGCTCTTGATTTCTTCTCCTTGGAGGTACACAACCATTTTCAATGGAGAGCCTACAAAGCCGCTCTCAGGCCCTTGTAGGGTTATATCCAGACTGCCGTTGGTGAATTGTGCCGCTTCCAGAACGGAAGCGAGACGGTCAAGTGCGCTTTTCTTTCTCGGTTCGCTCATGATGACTCTTTCGTCCTTTCAAAGTGTCCACTTTTCCTACTAGACGATGATGATATATAACGTCTAGTATGATTAGACACCGAAGTGAGGATTTTGGCGCGGAGAGATGTACATGAAACCGAAGTCACCCGGAAAAGAGCCCAATCACGTTCTAGGCGTCATGTCAGCGGAACGAATCAAGGCATTCTTGGAAGACTGCGTGAATTTGCCGAATCGAATCGACTACCCTCCCGAGAATGTGCTGCACTTCGAGCGATGGCTAAAACGCTGGAGCCGTCTTTTTGCCTATCGGGATCAAGACGAAGAAGGAAACCAAGTGACATTACCGGTTCCGCGCGAGCATCTCGGATTATTTGCTCCAGTAGTGCGCACAACGCTGTGCCGTTTGTGGGGGGAGCCGGACGCGCGTCAACGCGATTGGTATTGTTACCGGCTGAGAGATGTGCACAGGCAGATGGTGCGACATTTGGAGGGGTGGAACGCTGACGCAGTTTGGGGCAGTCCGAACACGATTCAAAGGCTGATGGATTACGCCATGCAGGAGGTTCCGGCTGTTTCTCCGTTTGAGGCCGCGATTTTCTGGGCACAGGAAAACCAGCCCCTCATGCTCCAATGTGCGGCTCCAATGTGTCCAACCCCCTACTTCTTTAGGTCTGAGAAAGGTCAGAAATTCTGCTCGCCGGAGTGTGCAGACTCGGCCCGTAGAGAAGCGAAGCTCCGCTGGTGGAACGAGAGTCCCAACTCCCCCAAGAACCGGAACGGTGGCAAACAATAAACCCTTCACCACTCGCTATTGCTAAGCTATGGTGGATAAACACTACCTTCAGGGAGAAACCGTTGGACGTTCACAAATCTTCTCTGCTCGCCGTTTTCGACTCAAAGCAACGCCTTGAGGTTCCTCTCTTTCAACGCCAATATGTCTGGAACGAGGAGCAGCAGTGGCTCCCGCTGTGGGAGGACATCGAGCGCAAATTCGCCGAAGCACTTGATGGCCATAAAGACACCCCGAACCATTTCCTTGGCGCAATGGTCCTTGACCAAAAGCAAACCCCTACAGGTCACGTTGTCGTGCGCCAGGTCATTGATGGGCAGCAGCGATTAACCACCCTTCAGATTTTCTTATCTGCATATCGGGATTTTTGCCGGGAACGGGGGTGCACGGCAGTTGCCGACGAATGTGACAAGTTTCTTTTCAACACCGGCATGATGTCTGACCCGAAGGTTGACAAGTTCAAAGTGTGGCCGACACAACTTGATCGCCCTCAGTTTGCTGATGTACTGACCTCTGGCTCACGAACTGAGGTCATCAAGAGGCACCCACTGAGGAAGAAGCCATATGCCCGAAAATACGACCCTCGCCCGCGCATGGTCGAGGCGTATCTCTTCTTTGTAAGCCAACTCACGGAATTCTTCATTGGGGAAAATGGCGAAGAGCCTTTAGCCGCTCAATTCCCTCTGGCCACTAGGGTGGATGAATGCTTCCAGACTTTACGCAATGGCCTAATGGTAGTCGTAATCGATCTACAAAAAGACGATGATCCTCAAGTGATTTTTGAGACGCTCAACGCTCGGGGTGTACCACTTCTTCCGGCAGACCTTCTACGGAACTACATCTTCTTGAGGGCGGGCAGAGAAAAGGGCGCTGACGTAGAGGCTCTCTATGAAAAATACTGGAGTGGATTTGACAGTGAATTCTGGAGAGAGGAGGTAAAGCAAGGTCGCCTCCTTCGTCCTCGCAGTGATCTCTTCATGCAGCATTTTCTCGCCAGTCGGCAGGGGCGGGACATCCCCATCAAACACCTCTATATCGAGTATCGGTATTGGATTGATACCGCTCATCCCTTCTCGAACGTCACAGCCGAGCTTTCCGCCCTCGCCCGACAGGGAAAGCACTTTAAGCGGATCGTTTCGCCGGAGCCTGATGACCCGATCTTTGAACTGTGCACATTTCTTGAGACATTTGACATCAGGACCTCCTATCCCTTCCTGCTCGCCACTCTTGAGGCGGACGTGCTGGATGAGCAACTCTCTCAGATGTCAGCGGTCTTGGAGTCTTATCTCTTTAGGCGAGCTGTGTGCAGCATGACCACAAAAAACTACAACAAGATATTCCTCACGTTAACCATGAAACTCCGCCGCGCCGGGTTTGATGCTGAGGGCTTGAAGAAGCTGTTGCTTGAACAAACCGGAGATTCGGGTGCGTGGCCCGACGATGCAACGTTCCGCGAGGCGTGGTTGCAAAAACCGCTCTATGGGATTCTCAACAACCCCAAGCTCGTGCATCTGTTTAAGCGGCTGAACCAGTCGTTCATGTCCGCGAAGGCCGAGGTCATCTCCTTTGCGGAGCAGCCGTCAGTTGAACACATAATGCCTCAAGAATGGGTTGCCAACTGGCAGCTACAGGACGGCTCTAAGGGGCTATCGCTTATAGAGCTGTTCCAGGTCCCGGAGGGTGACCCGCGTTCCGTGGCAACGCGAAAGCGGGACGCTGCGGTCCAGACACTTGGTAACTTGACAATTCTCAGCGCAAGCCTGAACGCTGCGCAGAGTAATTATGGTTGGAAACAGAAGCGCCCAGCGATGATGAAGCACTCGCTTCTCCCAATCAACCAAAGTCTCTCGGGTTTGGAATCTTGGGATGAGACCGACATCTCAAAACGCGGGGCGGAGCTGTTCAAGCGGGCTCTCAAGATTTGGCCACGCCCAGGCGTTGCCGTATGAGACGAGGCACGGTTCGCGGCCTTCGCCTAATACCGCGCTGTCAACGTCTAACAGTCAATCGGCGCAGCGCCTCGTTGATAATCCGTTGCTGTAACTGACGGCTCGCTGTAATTTCCGCCGCAGCTTCGCTGAATCTACCTAGCACATCTGCAAGGTAAGTTGACGCGTCTTGGAAAACCTCGCGACATTCATCCCTGTCTCGCGGCATAGGGACGTCTCCAACGATTCCATATCGCGCGAGGAAGCCAACATACTCCGCTTCGGCCTCGTCTCGAAATTCGAGCTGGTACCTGCCCAGCCTGCCTCTTAAGACCGCATTTGATTCAAAAAGGCTCGGGGCCTCCATTATCAATTCGCCTGCAATGGGCACGTGAACCATTTCAGTCTGCATGTCCGTAATGAAGTCGTGAGGAATCCGGCGAACAGTGGCGGAGCCGGAGTTAACGAGGCGCGCCCAAATGTCATCTGCAATCTGCCGAGGATTCGGGCCTCCGGTAGCAGACGTCCCTCTGCGATTTACTTGCGCTTCTAGCTCCAACAGGCGGAGTTTCCGGATGTGAGTGACCAACTCTGTGTAAATTCTCTCGCGGACATTCTGAAGCTGGGCATCATTCACGCCAATCAGCCGAAGCACAATTTCATCTATTAATTGCCTTTGAGGGTTTCGAAGCTCGGCTGGCCAAATTTCAGGTAAGACAGGCTGACTCGCAATGTACCCCCGCGCCTCGAACAGTCCTGCATCGATCAATCGCTCCTCTCGAAAGTCGCCAACCTCCCTTTGGGACATCTCGGTCATGGCATGACGCAATCTTTCTCGGTCTTCCCCCGAAAGCAGTCTCACGTCTGGGCAACGGAACGCGTTCGCGCTAAATACTTCAACATCAATCGCGGCTTCCCTGCCGAGGGCTTTTACGGCTGCGTATCTTTCACAAGCAAAAACCGTAGAGTTCAAAACGGCACACAGGGCGAGGTGATCCACCCCATCTGACGGCTGTACCCGGTAGAGCCTTTGGTTGGCGATTAGTCCCGCATCATTTAACAAGACCACTGGGCTATACTGCATCGTCTTTACAAACAGAATGGGGGCGACCTCAGCATCGCGGAGCGTGAACCAGTTACCGCCAGCCTCCCGAATTGCCTCGAAGCTAGGCTTCAGATGCCATTCTTCGCGCTCTCCGGCCTCAACATAGCGGCGCGCTAATGGCGACAGATGTCGGCGCTCTTCGTTAATTGAGACGGCAAAATCACGGTTAATAACTGCGCGTGTAGCGAAGGAGCGTATGTCGCGTGCAGTCTTCATTATTGGTTGCAAATGCTGGGACTCCAGCGCAAACTCTACGGCATCATCCCGACGTATGATTCTGATCGTGCCCTCTTCAACCTCTCTCCTGTTGGCCGAAAATCGCTCACGGAACGCCCGCGCCGAAGGAAGTTCCTCAAGAGCCTCAGGAGAGACATCCGTTACAAGGAAGAAGTCATCGCAATTTGTGGTGACACCTCGTACCACGGGGGCAAGGTCAGAAAGGTTGACAAAGCGCTCGGCGTGCTCCAGTTGGAGACGATAGAGGGTTTCAGTCGAGCGGAGATACCGCCCCCATTTGCTCCCGGCATATCGGCCCCGAGGGTCGGTACCGCGCGTCTGCAAATCAGATTGACGGACCAACCGGGCTCGCAGATCGGGGTCTTCGATGTCTTCATTGATTCCTAGGATGCGGTCTCGCAGTGCTTCGAATGCGGCTTGGCGCTCGGATTCATTCGTGCGATTGCCAACAATTTCAAGCAGCCGATGTCGAAACTGGATAAATCGCACAATGTTACGTTCGCGTCGATCTGCATCATCCGTTCTTCGGAGGATTGTTACAGCGGTCGCGACACGTGCGTCGGTGAACCAAGGTTCCGCTTCCGTTTCAAGCACTGCGATCACTTCGAAATTCTCTAACATCCATTGCTGTAACGGAATTCCGTAATCGACATCCAGCCATGCGGCTTGGGTGAGGAGACACAGGAAGCCTTCCGACCTTAGGAATGTCGCTGCGTGCAGCCAAAAATACACGTTTATGTCAGAGGCCCGCCTCCACGAGTATCTGGGCCAGTGAGCGGACGCAAGTTGATGGTAGACGCCTCGCTGATCTGCGCTCATTTCATTCGCGCTGATATATGGCGGATTCCCCACTACCGCTTCGAGTGAATTCTCCCCAATTCGTATCTGCCGATTTTCTGTGACGAGGCCACCGGCTTGCATTCGGACCGGCTGGTGGCTAAATACCGCTCGGGGGGTGACCTGCCCCCAGAAAACTCAGCCACGGAAAACTGGAGTTCTCCCGTAATCTGAAAGGGAGGACTGCGATGAAGAAGAGTCGATACACGGAAGAGCAGATCATTGGGATTTTGAAGCAGCATGAGGGCGGAGTGAAGACGGCAGATCTGTGCCGCGAGCATGGGATCAGTACGGCGACATTCTACGGATGGAAGTCGAAGTATGGCGGGATGGAAGTGGGCGAGGCACAACGGTTGAAGCAGTTGGAGGACGAGAACCGGCGGCTGAAGCATCTGGTGGCCGATCTGAGTCTGGACCGGGAAGCATTGAAAGCGGTGATCCGAAAAAACGGCTGGAGCTTGTAGGTTTGCGACAAGAGGTGGCGTTCGTGGAGCAGGAAAAGGGGCTGAGCGAACGACGGGCCTGCAGGCTGTTGGAATTGGATCGCAGCAGTTACCGCTACGAGGCGGTAGCGGATGGCGATGCTGAGCTGCGCGGGAAGTTGCTGGAGCTGGCGCGGCAGAAGCCCCGCTACGGGTATCGACGATTACACGTGCTGTTGCAGCGCCAAGGCCAGGCGGTGAACGTGAAGCGAGTTTATCGACTGTATCGCGAGGAAGGGTTGATGGTGCGGCGGCAGCGGCGCAAGCGACTGGCGCGCTCGATGCCAGCTGAGCCGCGGCTGCAGCGGGCCAACCAGGAATGGGCGATGGACTTCATCATTGACGGGCTGGCGAGCGGGCGGATGGTACGCATCCTCAGTGTGGTGGACGCCTACACGCGAGAGTGTCTGGCGCTGGAGGCCGACACCAGCCTGGGCAGTGGGCGGGTGATCCGCGTGCTGGAGCGACTGATAGCCGAGCGTGGAGCACCGGAGAGCTTGCGCTCCGACAATGGTCCGGAGTTCACCTCGCGGAGGATGATTGGCTGGGTGGAAGAACACAAGATCACGTTGATACATATCCAGCCGGGCAAGCCCATGCAGAACGGACATGTTGAGAGCTTTCACGGACGCTTGCGAGACGAATGTTTGAACGCGCACTGGTTCCGCACCCTGAACGATGTGCGAACGACGTTGGAGAAATGGCGGCAAGAGTATAACTGCGAGAGGCCGCACAGCGGCTTAGACTACCGAACGCCGGAGGAGTTCCGGCAAACCCTGGACCGTGGAAAAGACGGCGATACCGCTGCCTTGGAAAACGCTACGCGTTTCCCACTTTCCCACCGTCCCGACGGCTGCGAGATGAATTTAAGGGCAAATCAAAACCGGGAATCTCTAGTTACGAATGGATGAGAGCTTGGGGGCAGGTCAGGGCCATACCTAAGGAAGTCGCCCTGATGCACGCGCGGAAAATTATCGTCATCAATTAAATCGCGGATGGCCAAGTTGATGGTTGTCAGATGACATGCGTAGCTAAGAATGTCACATCCGTAAAGCGCTTCGAGCAACTGCGTGTGATCCTGAGTGCGATCAAGCGTTGCCTTTCTTGCATAGCCTCGTACGAGAAAGGTTCCTCCGCCGCAGGACGGGTCAAGCACATGTTCCGTGCCGACCCGGATTGCGAAGGCATTTATCAAATCGACTACGGCGGGTTGCGTGTAGTGTTGGCCGTATCGGTGCCTTTCTTCTGGCGTAATCAGCTGCTCATACATCGCGCCGATTACTTCGAGGCCGATGTTCGCAAAGTCGTAGTGGTCAAGAGCCCTTATGAGGGTCCGCCATTCCGAGACCGCTTCATCCGACACAAAGGGGAGAGTGTCTCCGAAGTCTCCATCGAAAACTGTCTCGTAGTCACCCGTAAAGCGCTTAGCGTCGGCAAAAGCTCTTTCTAGACGTTGTGACAGTGCCTGCCCGGTGTTCACATTGTTCGCAACCGATAGTCGGGGCAGGCGGGTGTATTTCCGTCGCAATGCGTTATAGAAGCACAGTCGATTAACCAGAACGTAGCAAGAAAATCTTGCCGCTCGATTTATGTTCTCCGCCTGTGCTGACGGGGTCACTGTCCAGCCTTGAATATCTCTCATCCAACGTTCGAGGGCCACCCTGAATCGGTGGTTGGAAAATTGCGCTTCAATCTCTTGCGCCGCGCTCTGGATAGGGAAGTCGAGTGCAGCTTCCAGTCTTGCGATGAAGAGTCGATCCAGAGGGAGGAAAGCGGGCACGGGCGGCCCAGACACCAACGAGTGAAGCCGCTGTACGAGCCTTTCAATTCCAGCGGCGAGGTTTTCCGTAACCTGAGGGCTGTCTAAATCTGCCTGTGAGCGAATCGGTATTTCTGTCGGCACCAACTCGTTGTCATATACAACACGGTCCGGCAAGGCTACGCCAGGGTCATCTGTTTTCCAAACGACCACGCGACGAACATTCCAAGTGATGAAATACAGCGCGCCGCAGTTCGAAGCCTTTGAGTGAGCATCGTTGACAACTGCGGCATTGTAGGGAGTGCGCCCCTCAGGATTCCAGGGAACTTTCAATTCACCCGTGACGACTGGGTCATGGGGACCTTGCCTTCCGAAAATCACAAGGTCCAGGCGGCGAGCACCGCGCAATTCGGTTAGCTCAGGTTCCGCCCGCCCCAGCGGGGAACTGAGAAATTCTGGGCGAGCAAGAATTTGACTTATGGTATCTGCGGCGTTGCTCGAAAAGTTCCACTCGTTACGACGTAGGCGCGGCATGGAATGGATTCAGGCCCTCTTGAGTTGAATATGCGTGGCTGATGGAAAGAAGGTCCAGAATAGTGACGTGTATGTCCGGGGTCAAATTCAACGGACGCGGGAATGCCGACCATATAACTAGAAAATAGAGGGCCGCTGGCTTTTGTCTAAGGGGTACCGGTTGGCGAAGGGAAAATCCTTGCGGGATTTTATCCCTCGCGCTACCATTCACGGCACGGAAGACAATCTTGCAAGCCATTGATTGTAAAGTTGGTCGGGACGGGCAGATTTGAACTGCCGACCCCTCGCACCCCAAGCGAGTGCTCTACCAGGCTGAGCCACGTCCCGACAAGACGAACATCCGGCCCAGGCGGGCCGAAGTGGTTTCAGGGGCACGACAAGTTTACCACCCCGTTTGCGAGTGTGCAGCGCCAGTTATCGATTTACTGATAGCGATTCAATACAGAAGCGTTTTTACACTGAATAGGGAATAATTTCGCAGCAGGGCGTAGCGTTGTCACTCTGCGAATTACGTCGCGCCGCGTCTAGCATCCATTCTTTTCCGACGCCTGAGCGGTTGGCCATCGGCTTGCAGTAGTACCCGCGAACTCCCCGTTCAAACTCCATCCTTTGCCTCGCAATCCGTTCCTTGCGAACCGTGACTTGCCTCGCCCAGGCAGCCACCCGGTCCCGGCAGTTCCAATCCCGATTTTCGAAAGGCGATCGCCCTATGCAGCGAACCTATGTCAGCAGGTCTCTCTCGACGTTTCTTTGGGTAGCCACGCTGTTTGCCCTCGGCAGTCCAACCATTCCCGCCTTCGCGCAGACAGGTTACTGGCACACCAGTGGCAGCCAGATTCTCGACGCCAACGGACAGGCCGTCCGCATTGCCGGCATCAACTGGTACGGCTTCGAAACTACTGACGAAGTTGTCCATGGCCTCTGGGCGCAGGACTATCACAGCATTCTGTCCACGATCAAGAACAATGGCTACAATGTCGTGCGCCTGCCGTTCTCCAACCAGATGGTGGAAACCCCCATCATTCCCTCGAACATCAGCTACTACGGCAACAACGGTCCCATGAACACCGACCTGCAGGGATTAAACTCGCTGCAGATCATGGACAAGGTCATTGCCTATGCCGGGCAGCTTGGGCTGCACGTGATTCTCGACAATCATCGCTCTGAGGCCGGCAATAGCGCCGAAGGCAACGGCCTGTGGTACACCACCATGTATCCCGAGAGCGCATGGATCAACGACTGGAAAACCCTCGCGCAGCGCTACGTCAACAACGCCACCGTGATTGGTATGGATCTGCGCAACGAGCCGCACAACGCGAATAGTGGAGGCTCATGCTGGGGCTGTGTTACTCCTGCGAACGACTGGCGGCTGGCCGCGCAGCGTGGCGGCAATGCCGTGCTCGGGATCAATCCCAACGTGCTGATCTTCGTCGAAGGCAACGACTGCTACAACGGCGATTGCGACTGGTGGGGTGGCAACCTGGAAGGCGCTCAATCCTATCCGGTCGTGTTGAATGTCCCCAACCGGCTGGTCTATTCGGCGCATGACTACGGGCCGAATCTCTATCAGCAGAGCTGGTTCAACGGCAGCACGACGTATGCCAGCCTGGCGGCGGTGTGGACGAAGTACTGGGCCTACCTCAGCATTAACGGCATCGCGCCGGTATGGGTGGGTGAATTCGGGACGACCAATAACAACAGCGACATTCAGAACTCAGTGGCGGGATCGCAGGGGCAGTGGTTTCAGAGCATGATCAGCTTCCTGCAAAGCCATCCGCAGATCGACTGGACCTACTGGGCACTGAACGGAGAAGACAGCTATGCGCTGCTCAACAGCCAATATCAGTCGACACCGGCCAACGCATTGAAGCAGCAGATGCTGGCGTCGGTCCAGTCGGTCGGTACGCCTTGCAAGGCAGCGCCAACCGCTCCGACGGGGTTAGGAGCCATCGCGGTCTCCACCAGCCAAATCAACCTGAACTGGAACGCCGTCAACCCTCCGCCGAACTGCACGGTCAGCTACAACCTGTACTCCAGCACGACTGCGAACTTCACGCCGTCAGCGGCGAACCGTATCGCGCTGGGTCTTACGGGAACGAGCTTTTCAAACACCGGCCTCGCCGCTTCCACGACTTACTACTACATCGTGCGGGCAGCCGACAGCTTTGGCGAATCCGGAAACTCCAACTACGCAAGCGCCAAGACCCTGGCTAACACCAGCGGATGCCACATCGTCTATACCGACCAGAACGATTGGGGCACCGGCTTCACTGGCGGTGTGACCATCCAGAACACCGGCAACACAACCATCAACGGATGGACGCTGACCTGGACGTGGTCGGGCAACCAGAAGATGATCCAGTCGTGGACCTCGACCTACACGCAGGCTGGGCCCAACGTAACGCTGACCAACGCTGCGTGGAACCCGACCATCGCGCCGGGAACCACGCTGACCGGAGTCGGCTTCAACGTGAATTACACCGGCACCAACAAGAACCCGACAGCATTCCGTCTCAACGGAGCGCTCTGCCAGTAATTCCACTTTGTGCTGTCAGCGGATAGATGTGGGGTGCCGTCTCCTTCGCTCCAGAAGATGGCACCTCATAGCTCGTCTTTCGGCAAAGGCTTCGCGCTATCAAACCATCACGGCTGTACTTCGTCGACTACCGACCACGAAGTCAGAGTCAAGTCGACAAACGCGTCGAGATCTTCTGTAGCACGCTGGCCTTCCGGAGAGGCCCACGCCGCTTCCATCGCATCGCGGTTGTCCCAGTAAAGCTCAACGATGGCGCTCCAATGAGGTAGCTGCCGTTTCGGATCAGAAGCGGGATAGTTTTGGATGTACTTGCGTAGGCCCGGAAGGCGCAGCGCCATCGGGCCATGAACATCCCGCAAGTACTCGCAAAACTGTTTCTGGCTGAAATCGCTTCGCTTATGCAGGACTACCATGAACTTCGTCATTTCTTTATCGCCTTGCAAAGGAGCAGTCTGCGCCGTGCACGGCGGCCGAATACGCGCTCGCGCTCGTTCTTGACGGGAGTCGGCGGCATTCCTACACTGATTCCGAATAGCCGCTCCGCAATTCCGGGTCGCGGAACCAGCAGTGACGGGAGATGAGCGATCATGACATTTCAATTCCTGAAGAGCGACACGATGCTAACCACGGCAGCAGCATCCGACGGCTGCGGGCTCACCACTACCCAAGTCGGCGGAATCACCGAGCAAAAATACGCTGACTACATGTTCGGCTATCACACCATGTATCACGGTTCGGCGCAGCAAGAGTATGTCTACGTTATGCCGGTGGGGATAAAACCAAGCGCGGACGTCTGCCGTATTTTCATCAATGGCGCCAAGGCCGGAACCACTGCGGGCGGTTGTAACCTGTTGGGCAACAAGTCGCTCAAAGATGCCAAGGCGGTGGTGGCGGCGAACCAGGCTCTGTTCCTCGCAATTGCCGGTACCCGGCACTGACCAGCTTCGCCGTGACTTGCGCAAGAGGCTTCCTCACTTCGCGAAATAGTAGTCGGCGGTGTATTGCGATCGCGTCTGGGTGCCCAGGCTGGTTGCTGTGCAGCCAGTCTCTGGCGCCTTGCCCCCAACGGTGTGCACCCGCTGGACGCTTACCGCGTCCGCCAGGATTCCACGCTTATCGTTGCGAACCACCTTCAACAGCAGCCACTGCACACCGTTGCCGTCGGGTGCATCGGCGGCCGCTACTTTCTCGCCCACGATCTCGCTCCCGTCCGAAAGCCTCCACGCCGGCGACGATCCTTGGCCAGAACCGTGCACTGCATAGTGAGTACCCACCGGCTTGAAGTCATCGTCAAAGAGCTGAGCATCGGGGCCGGTCAGGGTCCAGCCCACTCCGTCCTTAGTCTTGGCGCAGGTGTAATTCTGGAAGCCTTGCGCGTGAACTCGGAAGAAAGGCTCATGACCCGCAGGCAGAGCGATGGACATGGGCACCATCGGTGGGGCGAGCGTTTTGGGCGGTGTAATCGGCGTCTGCGCGAGCAGGGTGCCAGTCAGAAAAATGGTGAGGATAGGAAGCCTAGGCAGGTAGCTCATGCGTTTCTCCTACGAGTTGACCGGAAAAGCATACCTCAGGATGAGCTGAGTGAGCAGCGCACCGGCAGGTCAGCGTGTTAGAACTGCTTACGCTGTAACCCGAGACGGCCGCAGCCGTGACGAACCGCCTTTTCTTCATTGTTGTCATGAGGCGCGAGGGATCTGCGGTTTCTCAGAGTTGGCATTCTGTCGGACGCCAACCTTACTCGCTTGATTTACGTGCCCGTCTTCTCACGTGCGATCTCGCCTACCTTCGCATTTGTAACACGCAGATAGTCCGCGGGCGCGATCAGAATTTGGGTTCCGCGCACCCCGGCCGATACTGATATCACCTCCCAGAGCTCGATGGTCTCGTCAGCATACACGGGGTATTGCTTCTTTGCGGCGAGAACGGTTACGCCCCCGCGGATGTAGCCGGTGAGCGGCTTCACCTCGTTCAGGTGCACCAGTTCGGTCTTGCGATCACCCGACAACTTGGCCAGCGCCCTGAGGTCGAGCTCGTAATTACCGGGAATCACCGCAAAGCAGGGGCCGTTGCGGTCGCCGCGGGCCAGCAGCGTCTTGAAAACCTGTTCCGGCGGCATGCGGATCTTGGCAGCGACCGTTTCCGCGGCCAGGTCGTCGGGGTCAACCTCGTACTCGCGCAGCTCGTGGGGCACGCTAAAAGAATCGAGAAGACGAACCGCATTAGTCTTCATTCTCGGCTCACCGGGTTCGGCTGAATTCGGTGACAGTTACAGCGCGGAACTGTTTTTCAGCACTCACGGTGTAATGGTTCTGCAACGCGGCAACGACATTCCGGAGCGTCTGGTCGTCCACCTTGGCAGGATAGGTAACCAGCCAGACGCGAGAAGTCCCGGCGATCTTCGTTTCCCAATCCCCGCGTTGCGGATTCACCATCACCCCCTCGGGACGCGAAGCGTTGCCGCCGGGCAGCCAGTCCCGATATCGCTCGGTCGCGAAATACCCGATCGGCTCGTAGTACAAGACGCGATCCTGGGGCCCAGCCTCTTTGATGAGATAGTTCGCCACACCCCGCCAGTCTTCGCGCACCCGTGTATAGGAGATCGCGGTGCTCACCAGCGAGAGCACGCATACAGCGATAATGACCGCCATGCGACGGCGATGTTCGCGGAGTTGCTCGATTCCGACAACCGTCATCAGGATCCATGCGGGTAGGCAGATGATGAGAAAGCGATGGAAGAACAGTGGCTTCACAATCGAGAGCGCGAGCGCCGCGACGGGCGGAACAAAGGCGCAACAGACGACCAGGAAGTAATGCCAGCGCTCGAGGCTCGACTCACCAGAGTTCGGCGGACGACGCATTCCTACGAAGAAGAGCGCTACCAGCACGAGATCGAGCGCCAGCAGAATCGCGCCGCCCCCCTTACCACTCTCGGCCGCCAGAAAAACGCCGAGGTGATAAAGCTCGAGCAGCGACGGCCTTGCCACCCAGTCCAGGTGAGCGGCGTCCTGGATGTGAATCATCCACAGAACCGGTGCGGCCATGATCCCGAGCGGCACTGCCGCGACGAAGAGCTGCTTCCAGGGACGGCGGTCGCGTGGAAGGAATGGAATTGATATCGCGTGCGACAGAACCACCAGCGTTCCGAAATAATGGCAATACAGCGTTGCGCCCGCAACCAGCCCGTAGCAAAGCGCGAACTTGTATGACGGCTCTTCAACCAGTCGAAGCAACAGATAGGTCGAGGCAATCGTGCCCAGCAGCAACAGACTGTAGCCTCGTGCTTCTTGCGAATAAACCACCGCACACGTGTTCAGCGCGAAAAACAGCGCGGCCAACATTCCACTTATGCTTCCGAACAGACGCTTGCCCAGCAGGTACACCAGGGGAATGCATACAACACCGGGAATGACCGACAGTAATCGCACAGTCATCTCGCCGGTTCCTAGATGTAACCATGGACGCAGCAGGACGTAGTACAGCGACATGTTGCCTTCGTCGCGCCACAGCCACTGCCAGAAAGTGAATCCGGGCATGCGGGCGATCACGACGCTGGCGATCTCATCGAGCCAAAAGCTCTTGTGACCCAGTGCGATCAGGCGCAGTAGGGTTCCGATGGCGACAATCTCCCACAACACCCGGCCGGCGGAACCTGTCGTGGCCGGCATAGTGACGTGATCCGGGACATGACCCGCGTTTTCACTGTGTGTAGTGGGTAGCATTGCTCGACTATAGCAGCGCTGCGGTACGTGCTTTCAAGCCGCCGCAACGGCCCGTGGGAAACGTCCCGCGACTATTTCTTTCTAGGAGACAGGATGCCCAGAATCTCCTGCAAGCCCTGGCGCACTTTTTTCAGGTCATCGGAAGGCGGACGTTTGGGAAATGGTAAGCCATTCTGCAGCCGGGCGGGTTTCGCCTCGGCCTTGAGCTGCTGGCGGGCGCCGGCGATGGTGAAGCCCTCTTCGTAAAGAAGTTTACGAATATGCAGTACATTTTCGACATCGCGTTGCCGATACATGCGCTGCCCGGTGTTGCTCTTCACCGGCTTGAGTTGGGGGAACTCGGTCTCCCAGAATCGCAGCACATAGGCTGGCAGGCGGCAAATCCGGGCGACTTCGCCGATCCGGAAGTAAAGCTTATCCGGAATGACCGGCTCGGCCATCTTGCGGGCTTTCTTCTTTTCAGCACTCATTGTGTACTCCGGAAAGTGGCGGCCTTCTAGAGATTCACGGCAAAGGTTGCCTGCAACCGCAGCATTACATGCACCAGACCCAACGAATCCGGAAACGCAACCCTCGTTTCTTCTAGCACGAACCCAGCCCCCGAACAACTCCGTTCTGAAGAGACGAATCCAACGCTCCGAAAGATCGAATAGCCGATAGGCCAAAAATGCGGGTGATCAATGTACCGGTTTCGCAGCGCTTCGTCTTTGCTGGCGTGTGTTCTGCTGCTGCTTCTTTTTGCAGCGTGTGGCGGGTCAAATAACTCTGGAAACAATGGAAATGGCCAACCTGCTCCGGCGCTAACCTTCTCCGTAATGCCCAAGGTGGCTGCCGGTGGTCAAACCGTAAATTTCTCATGGGCCACGACAAACGCCACCTCATTTACGGTAACGCCGAGCATTTTGGGCACCCAGAACGCTCTCCCCTTGAATGCAACCAGCTATTCCTTCAGCGCTCCGGCGTCAACCACGACCTACGCGGCGACAGCGACTGGGGCGACCTCTCCTCCAGCGACGGCGAGTGCAGTGATCACCGTTGTTCCGGTAATGCTGGCGGCGAACAATGCCACGATTTCCGCTGGACAGTCAGTCACCTTAACCTATAGCGGTCCCGACAACGGAAGCACCTATACCCTGATCGCCCTTCCAGGTAATACGACGACTACTCTCACCGGGGCCACCTGCGACGGCACCAAGTGTACCGGTACCTATACAACGGTTGCGCTCACCGCATCGACGACCTTTCAGGTCAGCGCTACCGGGCCGGCAGGAGGAACGTCCTCGTCGTCGCAAGTCGCGATTACTGTGAACACACCACCGACCCTGAGCTTCACGCTGGCTCCCACTATAGCCGCGCCGGGGCAGGTCGTGGACTTTTCATGGGCAACCACGAATGCGACCGCGTTCACCGTTACACCCAGCATTCTCGGGGAAGACCAAACGGCTTTACCCTTGACTGCCACCAACTATCCGGTCGGCGCTCCGTCCGGCGTCCACGACTTACGTTGGCACAGCAACAGGCGCAACCGGTCCGCCTGCGACCGTCAATGCCCCATTGACCATCGTTCCTGTCATGCTGTCTGCGGACAAGACCACGATCCAGGCAGGAGGCTCGGTCACTCTGACCTACTCCGGGCCGAACAATGGAAGCACATTTACTCTGACGACGCTTCCTGCGGATACAGTCACCACGTTGACGGGAGCGACTTGCAATGGGAATACGTGCTCGGGCACCTACCCCTCAGGAACGCTCAGCAGCAACACCAGTTACCAGGTGACCGCCGCTGGTCCTGCAGGTGGAACGTCGTCTTCTCAGCAAGTCGCGATCACGGTCGTAGGCCAAATGACGGTGACCTTGACGGCGAATCCCACCGTGGTCAGTAGCGGAGGCCAATCAACCCTGACCTGGACCACCACCAACGCACAGTCCATCAGTATCGATCATGGCATCGGTCCGGTGACGCCGGTTTCTGGTGGCTCGGTCACCGTCAATCCAACGCAGACGACCACTTACACCGCCACGGCGACCGACATATTCAGCAATACCCAGACCGCGACGGCAACCGTAACGGTGAGCACCGGCGGTCTCAGCAACCTCAATCACATCATTTTCATGCTTCAGGAGAATCGCGCCTTCGATAACTACTTTGGTGTGCTGGCGAATTACCGGGTCAACATCGACCACATTCAGGGCGCTCAGATGAGCGACGTGGACGACCTGCACAATTTGCCGCAAGACTATACGCTGACCAATCCGGAAGGGCAGAAGTTCGCTCCCTTCCACGCCCGTACCGAGTGCATCGAAAATCTCTCGCCGGCCTGGGACGAGACGCATTACGACATGCATATCGATTCCAACCACGACTTCCTGCATCTGGACGGCGCAACCTTCGCTATGGACCGCTTCCTGCAGACGACGCGCTCCGTGACTGCACTCTACGACCCGACCCAGACCCGTCCGCTGGGGTATTACGACCAGACCGATCTGCCGTTCTACTACGAACTGGCGACGCAGTTTGCCACCAGTGATCGTTGGTTCTCGCCTAACCCGGCCAATACCGTTCCCAATCGCATGTACCTTTTTGCCGGCACTTCGTATGGACATGGCTATCCGCCGATGTCGCAATCGGACATTGCATGGCAACAACCGACGATCTTCCGGGCATTGACCAACGCGGGGATCACCTGGCGTTACTACTACCTCGACAACAGCGTGTTCCTGTACAACTGGGCGGACTGGAACGACCCTCAGATCCAAAGCAATGTGCGCAGCATCAGCGAGTACTTCAACATCCTGGCCAGTCCCGACGCCGACAAGCAATTGCCGCAAGTGGTCTTTATCGAACGGGCCAGCAGCACCGGACTCGACGAACATCCCGAGAACAACGTGCAGAAGGGCGCAGCCACGGTCCAGACGTTGCTGAATGCATTGCTCACGAGCAAGGCATGGCCGGATTCGGTGTTCATCCTGACGTACGACGAGGGAGGTGGACTGTTCGATCATGTAGGTCCCGCGATGGTCACTCCGCCGGACTCGATCACGCCCACCGACATCCAGGGCCACATTCAGGGCTTGTTTAACATCACAGGATTTCGGGTACCGCTGATGGTGGTCTCGCCCTGGGTGAAGCCGAACTACGTCTCGCACGTGCCGATGGACTATACCGCGATCTTGAAGTTGATTGAGACCCGCTACAACGTGCCACCACTCACGCAACGCGACGCCAACGCCGGAGACATGACGGACTTCTTCGACTTCAGCGAACCTCACTGGCTGGTGCCTCCACCATTGCCGACTCAGCCCACCAACGGGGTTTGCGACCAGAAGCTGGAGAGTTCGCCCGATTAAGCGCAGTAACTTTGAGCATGAGAAAGGCCTCCGCGGAAAGCGGAGGCCTGGTTGGCGAAAAAAACAAAAGCGAGGCTAATGCCTCGCCCGATCGCTTACTTCTTCTTTTTCTTCGGAGCTGCTTTCTTCGCTGCTTTCTTCGTTGCCATAGTTACTGCCTCCTTAGAACCTTCTCCCTTGAAGGTTGAGCGTTTGGCCCAAATTTGTCATAGCAGCTCAATATGTTGCACGAGCACTATGCCTAGCCCAACATATTGCGGTTACTTTCAGTGAATGTCAACACTTATTTGCGAAAAAGCGCTTGAATAATTTGGCGACTGGTGGGCGGGACAAAATCGCTCAGGCATTGCGGTACACTCGCAACGCCCATGCCGCACGATCCCATCGAATTGGAAGTCTTCAAGCACCTCTTCCATGCCATCGCCGAAGAGATGGGCGCTTCTCTGCGCCGCACCGCATTTTCTCCCAATATCAAGGAGCGGCGCGATTACTCCTGCGCCTTGTTCGACGCTGCCGGAGAGGCTCTCGCCATGGGGGATCACATGCCGGTTCACCTCGGCTCGATGCCCATGTCGGTACGGGCTGCGATCGGCCAAATGAAGCTTGCGCCCGGCGACGTGTGCATGCTGAATGATCCTTTCCGCGGAGGCACGCATCTCCCTGACATCACCGTGGTAGCGCCGGTCTTCATCGGACGCACCAAGCGAAACGCGAGCCCCGACTTCTTCGTGGCCTCCCGGGCCCATCACGCGGACGTTGGCGGCGCCTTTGCGGGCTCCATGGGACCGTGCCGCGAGATCTATCAGGAAGGGCTGCGGATTCCGCCGGTGAAGCTGGTCCGGGGAGGTCAGCTCGATCGCGACCTGCTGGCAATGCTGCTTAACAATGTGCGAACTCCCGCGGAGCGGGAGGGCGACTTGAGCGCTCAGCTTGCCGCTTGCCATACTGGCGACAGCCGTCTCCACGAGCTTTGCCGGCGTTATGGACTGGAGCGCGTGAATCGTGCGGCCCGTGACCTTCTGGATTATTCCGAGGAGATGATGCGGGCGTTCCTCGCATCCGTGCCCGCGGGAAGCTACGCCGCCGAAGACTTTCTCGACGATGACGGAGTACGCGACGAGCGGGTGCGAATTGCCGTGAAGATCACCGTTCCCCGTTCCCGCGCTTCTGGGCGTCACGCCGCAGCTGTGATCGTCGATTTCAGCGGCAGTGCACCGCAGACCGAAGGCAGCATCAACGCGGTCAAGGCGATCACCTACTCGGCATGCTTTTACGTTTTCCGCTGCCTGCTGCGTGAAGACGTTCCCGCCACAACAGGACTAATGCGACCGGTGCAGTTGATCGCGCCTGAAGGCTCGGTGGTCAATGCGCGGCCTCCGGCTGCGGTGGCTGGCGGCAATGTCGAAACCTCGCAGCGCATCGTGGATGTGCTGCTGCGCGCGCTCGCCCAGGCCCTGCCTGACCGTATCCCTGCCGCCTCGTCCGGCACTATGAACAACCTGACCATCGGCGGCATCGATCCCCGCAGCCGCACGGGAGCCTCGTTCGCCTACTACGAAACCATCGCTGGCGGCTCCGGCGCCGGTCCCAAACACGACGGTGTCTCCGGCGTTCACACTCATATGACGAACTCCCTCAACACTCCCGCGGAAGCCCTCGAGTATGCCTATCCCTTTCGCGTTACGCAGTACTCCTTGCGCCCTGGCAGCGGCGGAGAAGGCGAGCATCTCGGCGGTGACGGCATCATCCGCGAGATCGAGGTATTGACGGATGCGACTGTCACCCTGCTTTCGGACCGGCGGAAATCGCGCCCCTATGGACTCGCCGGGGGCGGCGAGGGTGCGCCCGGACGGACGGTAGTAGTTCGCTCGGATGGCTCCAGGGAAGAACTGCCCGGCAAGAGCAGCACGCGTCTGGCTCCCGGGGAACGCGTCCGGGTGGAAACTCCGGGCGGTGGCGGCTGGGGCCGACGCAAAAATAATTCAAGCGCTTAGAGGCATGGTCGCTGATTCCGCCGCCGGTTTGTGCGGACGCAGCTTGCGACGCGCAGGCTCCTCAATGAAGCGATAGACGAGCGATGAGATTGCCAGCATCATCGCCAGCCACAGGCCGATTCCGGCAAATCCCTGGTTGCGTAACGCCTGGGTCTGCGAGTTGTGGAAAAACGGCCAGACCGTCATAGAGTGCAACAGGTAGAAGCTGTAGCTGGCGTTGCCGAACAGCACCAGCACACGGTTGTTCAGCCATGAGGCCCAGTTCGGTTGCAACGCCACCCCATATACCAGCGCGGCGAATGCCGGGCCTCCCAGCGCAGTGTGCACCATAAGGTAGGGCACGAAGCGCGAGGCCAGCGTGGTTGCCGCCACTCCCAGCAGCCCGAGCGCCACCAGAGGCACCCCATGCCTGGGATTGCGCTCACTCCGCAGGAAAAGGAAGCCGCAGGCCATGCCCATGAGAAATTCCGGCAGGCGCACCAGCGGAAAGAACTTCACGAACTGCACCGCGCTCGACCAGTTATTGCTGCTCACGTAGCCCAACTCAGCCGGCCGCAACAGGAGGTACCCCCCTGAGATCGCGAGGCCAGCCAACCAGCACGCCGGAATCAGCGCATACCAGGCGGTGCGGGACATTTTGCTGTACCTGTCCAGGGCAAACGGAAATATCGCGTAGAAGAACGCCTCCACCGAAAGGCTCCAGGCCACCGGATTCCACATCAGCGCCGCGGCGGGAAGCCACGCCTGCAACAGCAGTACCACCGACACAACCGCCAGCGCAAAATGTTGTTCCGCAAATGCAAAAAACGGAATGTGCATATGAAACGTGCCAAAGTAGAAAAACGGCGCCGAGATCAACAACGAAAACAGATAGGCTGGATAAATGCGGGCGAAGCGCGCCTGCCAAAAATCGGCCTTGTCCATCTTCCGTCCGGCATATGTGTACACCAGGATGAACCCGGACAGGACAAAGAAGAAACTCACGCCGACGTAGCCGATCCCGGCGAACGCTTTCAACCAGCGAGGGCCGGTCAGCACCCCCATCTCATTGAGGTGAAACAGCGCCACGTGCAGCGCGGCAAAAAAACGCAACGAAGTAATCGCCGGCAGACGGGGGCGGGATTCTTCAAAGTTCATAGCGTTTTGGACGAGTGCGCGGCGGAAATAGTTCCGTGGTCGAAACAGTCTAGCAGCATTTCTTGGCGGGTTGACCGGCAACTGGTAATTTCAGGAATGAGCTTGCGGCGAGGGCCTTGCCGGACTTGCCCGAGGGCATCCTGGGCTTTCATGGGGACTTGAATTTCGGCGATGCTTGATTTCTCTCAGTTCCAATACCTGTCGTTCGACTGTTACGGCACGCTCATCAACTGGGAGGGCGGCATCCTCAGCTATCTGCGCCCGCTACTGCACAGCAAGGGCTGTAACGTTAGCGACGATGTTGTCCTCAACCTCTATTCGGAATTCGAGCCGCTGGAACAATCCGGTCCCTACCGCACTTATCGCGAAGTGCTGGCCAGTGTGGTACATGACTTCGCTCGTGAACTTCGGTGCCGGTTAAGTGACACCGAAGCGGGTGGCCTGGCGGAGTCCATTCGCGAGTGGCAGCCTTTTCCCGATACCATCCGCGCGCTTAGGCGTCTGCACACCCGCTATAAGCTGGCCGTACTGTCCAACATCGATGACGACCTGTTCGCTCAAACCGCGCAGAACCTTGACGAGCCTTTCGACTGTGTAGTGACGGCGCAGCAGGCACGCGGTTACAAGCCTGCCATCCGCAATTTCGAACTCCTGCTGGAACGGTTGGCAATTCCGCCGGACCGTCTGCTTCATGTAGCCGAGAGCTTGTATCACGACGTGGCTCCAGCGCGCTCGCTCGGCATTGCCACGGCGTGGGTGAATCGTCGGCAGGGCAGGCCGGCCGCAGCTACGAAGTTCATCGCAGCGCAACCCAACCTCGAAGTGAAGGACATCGCCGAACTGGCCGATCTGGCGGGATGCTAGCCACCGTGCATGTTGCCTAGTCCAGCGCGCCGACCGGCTCCGCCTCGTGCTCTATGGGAGTACCAGCGACAAGCGGTTCATGGTCACGGCTGATCTGTGCCTTCGGCTGGTGGGGATGCAGATCGCGCGCATTGCGCAACAACAGCAGCAGCGGAATCATCGCCCAGAAGATCACACCCATGATCCAGAACGCCTCGACGAACGACAACATAGCCGCCTGCTGCTGCACCATGCCGTAAATCGCGCCCAGCGACTTCCGTAAGGCGTCGGGGCTGGAAGCTCCGTGCTGGTAGAAGAATCGTTGCAGACCTTGCAACGCCTGCCGGGTGCGCAGATCCATGGGAGTGATGTGGCTGATCAACTGGCTCTGGTGCACCTGCTCGCGCCGCGCCAGGAAGGTGGTCATCGAGGCAATGCCAAAGCTGCCTCCGATATTGCGCATCAGGTTATAGATGCTGGTGGCGTTCCCCATCTTCTCCTTCGCGATGCCCGACATGCTGCTGGTCATCAGCGGAATGAAGATGCACGCCATCGCCACACCCTGGATCAGCTGCGGCCAGAAAATATCCCAATAGCCGGTGTTCAGGTTCAGGTGTGACAGGCTGAACATCGTGTATCCGCCAATCACCATGCCTACGAACAGAATCTTTCGCGGATCATAGCGATTCGTCAGTTGTCCTGTAATCGGCGTCATGATCAGCGCGCCGATCCCGCGTGGCGAGAGCGCCAGCCCGGACTGATAGGCCGGATAGCCCAGCAGCGTCTGCAGGTAAATTGGCAACAGCATGAGCGAGGCATACAGGACGAAGCCCAGCATGGTCATCAGGAAGGTGCCGGCGGTGAACGATCGGTCCTTGAGGACGCGCAGATCAACGATCGGATGTTTGGCCGTCAGCTCCCGGATGACCAGAGCAATCAGGCCGAACACGCACAAGAAGGTCAACAGCCGAATCTGGTTGCTGCCAAACCAGTCTTTGCGCTGTCCGGTGTCCAGCACAACCTGTAACGTGCCGAATCCCAGCGCGAGAAATCCGATGCCCCATAGGTCAACCCCGCCGGCCCTGTGTTTGCCGATGTAATGTGGATCGCGGACGAAACGCGCTGATCATCATCACCGACAACACACCGACCGGCAGGTTGATGTAGAAGATCCAGCGCCAGCTGTAGTTGTCGGTGATCCATCCGCCCAAGGTCGGCCCCAGGATGGGCGCAAGAATGATGCCCAGCCCAAAGGCAGCCATCGCCGTGCCGTGCCGCTTGGGTGGGAAGGTTTCCAACAGGACAGCCTGCGACAGCGGTTGCAAACCTCCTCCGGTGAGCCCTTGCAACACGCGGAACAAAATGAGCGAGTCAAGGCTTGTCGCCATGCCGCAGAGCAACGAGGTTACGGTGAAGCCGGAGACGCAGATCATCAGCATGCGTCTGCGCCCGAAGCGGTTGGCCAGCCACCCCGCCATGGGGAGGATGATGGCGTTCGACACCAGGTACGAGGTCACGACCCATGTGCCCTCTTCGATGGTCGCGCCCATGTTCCCTGCGAGATGAGGCACCGACACGTTGACCACGGTGGTGTCGAGCACCTCCATGAACGTCGCCAGCATCACCGCGATGGTCACGATCCACGGGTTTACGTGGCTGGATGAGTCTTCCGGCATGACTGAGGCGATTGTAGGAATCGGCGTCCAGCGGCGTCGGTGATCTGCGACACAGTCCAGCCGCCATAAACAATCGCCCCGGGTGTGCGAAAATAGTATTTCCAGCCTGATTGCCATGACCCCAGTTGAGAGTGCCCAGTCCGTTGCCAAAGAACCCACCATCACTCCAGAAGTGCTCCGCGACCACGGCATCACGCCAGAGGAATACGAACGACTCCTGAAGGCCCTGGGGCGTACGCCCACCTTTACGGAGCTGGGGATCTTCAGCGTGATGTGGAGCGAGCACTGCTCGTACAAATCATCGCGCGTTCACCTGAAGCGGCTGCCCACGCGCAGCAAGCGGGTGTTGCAAGGTCCAGGCGAGAATGCCGGCATCATCGATATCGGCGATGGCTGGGCCTGCGCCTTCAAGATCGAGTCGCACAACCATCCGTCGTTCATCGAACCCTTTCAGGGAGCGACGACCGGTGTGGGCGGCATCCTGCGTGACATTTTCACCATGGGCGCACGTCCGTTCGCAGTCATGGATTCCCTGCGCTTCGGGCCAATCACCGTCGATTCGAGTCTGGACCAGGCCACGCTGCATAAGAACCACTCCGTTATGGAAGGCGTGGTGAGCGGGGTCGCCTCGTACGGCAACTGCTTTGGCGTGCCCAATGTTGGCGGTGAGGTGAAGTTCGAGAGCTGCTATTCGGGCAATCCGCTGGTAAATGCCTTCGCTCTTGGGCTGGTGCGCCGTGATCAGATTTTCTATGCCAAGGCTTCCGGCGCGGGAAATCCGGTGATCTATGTCGGCTCCAAGACTGGGAAGGACGGCATCCACGGCGCCACCATGGCGAGCGAAGAGTTCAGTGAGGGCTCCGAGGCAAAGCGTCCAAATGTGCAGGTTGGCGATCCCTTCCTCGAGAAGCTCCTCCTTGAGGCCTGCCTTGAAGCTATGCAGACGGGCGCAATCATTGGCATTCAGGACATGGGCGCGGCGGGTTTGACCTGCTCCACCTGCGAAATGGGTGGACGCGGCGGAGTTGGACTGGAGATCGAACTCGACCTGGTGCCGCAACGCGATACCGCCATGAGTCCCTACGAGATCATGCTGAGCGAGTCGCAGGAGCGCATGTTGCTGGTCGCCGAGAGTGGCCGCGAGAACGAAGTCTTTCGCGTCTTCGAGAAGTGGGGCCTGGATGCGGTTACCATCGGCCGCGTCATCGATCAGCCCACCATGCGCGTACTGCAGCACGGCAAGGTGGTAGCAGAGATTCCGAATGTCGCGCTGACGGATGATGCTCCCGTCTATCATCGGCCGCTCGAACGCTGGGAGACACCTGTGCCGCGCGAGATGCCCGATGGCATCCAGCTCGGCCAGAAGAACGAGTTCACCGCCGAGCTGAAGAGGCTCCTGGCCAGCCCGAATATCTGCTCCAAGCGCTGGGTTTACCAGCAGTACGATTCCATGGTGCAAACCAACACGGTGGAAGGTCCAGGCAACGAGGCCGGGGTGATTCGCGTGAAGGGCACGAATCGCGGCTTGGCGATGGCGCTCGACGGCAACAGCCGCTGGTGCTACCTCGATCCCAAGCTGGGTGCAATGCACGCGGTGGCCGAGTCGGCGCGCAACGTGGCTTGCTCCGGAGCGACGCCGATTGCCGCGACCAATTGCCTGAACTTCGGCAATCCCGAGAAGCCGCACATCATGTGGCAGTTCTCGCAGACCATTGACGGCATCACCCTCGCCTGCGAGGAGCTGGAGACGCCGATCACAGGCGGCAATGTCAGCTTCTACAACGAGACTTTGGGCGAGGGGATCTACCCAACACCGGTGATGGGTGTGGTGGGCATCCTGGAAGACGTTCACAAGGCCGTGGGGCCGCACTTCCGCGGACCAGGACGGGCTTTGGTGCTGCTGCGCGGATCGGAGCCGGGCGACCCGGCGGATGTCGAAGCCGAGTTTGGGTCGTCGGAATATGCCAAGGAAGTGCTCGGCAAGCTGTGGGGATTTCCGCCGTCGCTGGAACTCGAGCATGAAGCCGCACTCCAGAAGGCGATCGTCGACATGATCAACTCTGGTTTGGTCGAGTCGGCAAAGGACTGCACCGAAGGTGGACTGGCGGTCACTCTGGCCGAGTCAGGCTTCGCCAATGGAGTTGGGGCGGAAGTGAACCTTAGTTCTAACGGGCTGGTGCCGGAGTTCGTGCTGTTTGGCGAGGACGCCAGCCGAATTGTGATTTCCTGCGACCGGAAAAACCTGGAGCGAATCCAACAAGTAGCGATACAATACGCCCTCTCAGCAGAATATATCGGGAATACGGCTCCTGAAGAGTTAGACATCCGGGTGGACGGTGAATCCGCTGCCATGGCATTCGTCTCCGAACTGCGCGAGGCGTGGGACAGGGCTCTGGAAACGGCGCTCCATGTGGAGACAGAAGAGCGTTTGGTGCCTTCGACTCTGCAGAAGAGCTGATGAGGTTTGGGAATGATGCGATGGGGCGCTGGCCTTCAGGCCAGCATTCGCGGAGAGTTTTGAAGGGGCACGGCTCCAGCCGTGCACAAGCGATGAGCGACGATATGGCTAGCCGCTGATGGAGATGCTATTGCAGACCGACAAGAGTCCCTCAGGGGCTAAAGCCCAGAAGCTATTCAACAGATCGATGCGACACGCCTGAAGGCGTGCCCTTTCAAACCGGTCAGGTGAGCGATGCTGATTCCTTCCGATAAGCTACGAGAAGAATGTGGCGTGGTGGCCATCTACGGCCATCCTGAAGCTTCCAAGCTCGCCTACCTGAGCCTGTACGCGCTGCAACATCGCGGGCAGGAATCGGCAGGGGTAGTCGCGTCTAACGGCGAGCGGCTGCAACTGCACAAGGCGATGGGGCTGGTGTCGGACATCTTCACCGCCGAAGTACTGGCAAAGCTTCCCGGATCGCTGGCCATCGGACACACTCGCTACTCGACTACCGGCGACTCTGCGCTGTTGAACGCCCAGCCCATCATCGTTGAGTGCAACAAGGGCAAGATTGCGCTGGCACACAACGGCAACATCGTGAATGCCATCGAAGTACGAGCCCATCTCGAACAGCTCGGCTCCATCTTCCAGACCACCAGCGACACCGAAGTCGTGATGCACCTGATCGCCCGCTCGAAAGAGCAGACGCTGGTTGATTCCATCGCCGACTCGCTGCGTCGTATCGAAGGTGCCTTCTCGCTGGTGATGGTGACGCCGGACAGGATCTTCGCGGCCCGGGACCCGCGTGGCTTCCGGCCGTTGGCCATGGGACGCATCTCTGGTCAGGCGGCTCATCGTACTGACACCATCGTCTTCGCCTCGGAGACCTGCGCTTTCGACCTGATCGGCGCTACTTACGAGCGCGAGGTGAAACCGGGCGAGCTGGTCATCGTCGGGCCCGAGGGTGTGCATTCGCGTTTCTATGCCAGCCAGCAGCCGCAGACCAGCTGCGTTTTCGAGCACGTGTACTTCTCGCGTCCCGACAGCATCGTCTTCGGACGCGCCGTGCAGCAGACGCGCGATGCCATGGGCCGTCAGCTCGCCCTCGAGTCGCCGGTCGATGCCGACATTGTTGTCCCGATCCCCGATTCGGGCGTGACCGCCGCCATGGGCTTCTCGCACGAGAGCGGCATCCCGATCCAGTTCGGCCTGATCCGCAACCATTATGTTGGGCGCACCTTCATCGAGCCGGAGCAGCGGGTACGCGACTTCGGGGTAAAGTTGAAGCTGAATCCCGTCCGTCATGTGCTTGAGGGCAAGCGCGTGGTGCTGATCGACGATTCCATCGTGCGCGGCACTACCAGCCGCAAAATTGTGCGCATGGTCCGCGACGCCGGCGCCAAGGAAGTACACATGCGCATCTCGTGTCCGCCGACGATTTCGCCCTGCTACTACGGCGTCGACACCCCGTCGAAGAACCAGTTGATTGCCGCCAACAAGTCGGTGGAAGAGATTCGCGAATACATCGGGGCCGACTCGCTGGCCTATCTCTCGCTCGAAGGATTGCGCAAGGCGGCGGGCGAAGGCGAGGAACCGATCTATTGCACCGCCTGTTATACCGGCAAGTATCCGACCAACGTCGTGGAAGTAGACGAAATTCTGCCCGCGATGGCAGCGCACGACTAGACGTTTTCTCCTGAGAGTCCCACTCTTACTACCCCGGTGCCATCCCAACCGAGGATCGTTCGCCCTAGCCTACTATCTCTTCAAACTTCAGCGGGTCCGGCCTTACCGGCGTGGGTGGTGGCTCGGTCAGCCGCAGTTGCTGGTAGGTATAGGTAATGCGGTGAATCACCGTGATGGTGCTGAGCACGGCGATCACCCACAGCACTGGGCCCATGCGGTTGAACAGCGCTCCCAGAATCACCAGCACGATGCGCTCGGGGCGTTCCATGAAGCCGACCTTGCACTGCGGAATCACCGACTCGGCTCGCGCCCGGGTGTAGCTCACCATCACCGAGCTGGTCATGACGAAGGCCACCATTACCACGTAGAAGAAGCGGTTGGCGCGCGCGTAATACACCAGCAGTCCGAAGAACAGGGCGACGTCGCTGTAGCGGTCGATGACCGAATCGAAGAAGCCGCCGAAAGTCGTGACCTGGTTGGTGGCGCGGGCGACGCGGCCGTCGACCATATCGAAGATACCGGCGCCGATGATCACCAGTCCGGCGTATAGGAAATAGCGCTGCTGGTTGTCGGGCCGGGCGTATCCGAAGAACAAAGCGGCAGCGACGTTGATCAGCAGCCCGATAAACGTCAGCGCGTTGGGCGAGATCTTGGTCAGCGCCAGGCCGTGCACAATCTTGTACAGCAGCCACTTGCTTGATCGCCCGACCGCCAGCGTCCAGGTCATACTGCTTCGCTACGCCTCATCGTGGATGGTGCTCAGCTTCAGCACCTCCAACTCGCGTTTACCATTGGGCGTGACCACCTCACTCACGTCGCCCACCCGCTTGCCCATCAGGGCGCGGCCAATGGGGGAAGTGGTGGAAATCAGGCCTTTAGTCACGTCCGATTCTTCGCTGGTCACCAGCTTGTATTCGATTTGCTCATCCTTGGTGGAATCGTAGACCAGCAGGGTCGAGCCGATCGCGGCCTTGTCCTTGGGGATGTTGGACATGTTGATCATCGACAGGTCGGCCATGCGCTGCTTCAGCTGGCCCAGGCGCGCCCGCACGAATTCCTGCCGCTGCTTGGCCATGTGATACTCGGCGTTCTCGCTGAGATCGCCCATCGCCACAGCCTTCTTCAGTTCCTTCGGCAGTTCGTGATTGAGCTCGTGTTCGAGGGTCTGAATTTCCTGTTCGAGCTTCTTTTTGATGTGTTCAGTCATACTTCGGCATGTGTATTCGAGCTCCGGCAAGCCGCTCGAAGACATCCAGCAATTATACGCGAGCCAAGGTTCGTGCTTCGTAAAGGGCGCCAGCGAATCGACATCCACGACCTTTCCATGTCCGGCTTGCATCGCGGGGACGACCGCAGTACGCTGGTGCCCATTCTCATCGTGGGGGAGAGGACGTCTTGGCTATTGGCGCCAGCCCGGAACTCGCTGCTGTCCCTCCTGCAACGAAGACCGCCAAGCCGAGCCTGTTGCAGCGCATTTTGGAGCGGATTCCGAGTTCTCCTGCCTTCAAAGAGCGCAAAGAGAAATTCACCGACGATTACGAGACCAAGCAGCTGGTTAAGTTACGCGGTATCTTTCCCGAGTCTCCAGGGGATGGGCCTTCGCTTCGCCTGGGCAATATACGCCTGAACTCCGTCTTTATCGCCAAGCGTGCCGAACTGAAATTCTGGGCCGAGGAGTGGGATTCCTGGATAGCGCCGATCATGATCGTGGGTTGGCTGGTGGTGGCGGTTTCAGCAGGCGAGGTACTCGAGAGGCGGCCGCCGATTCAGCAGTTTGGGGCCTCTTCGGGATGGGTGCTCCTCGGTGTTATCGCCTGGGTTGTGGTATGGGTGCTTCTGCTTTACCTCGAGAATCTCCTCTTCCAACCGTTCCTCGAAGACTCGCTCTCTAACACCGCACAAAACATCGGTATGCTCTTCGCGCCACTCGCCGTGGTCGGGTTGGTCGACTTCATGGTAGTCCACTATCTGCGTCTGGCCTATCCTCGGTCACCGCTCACCTTTGGGCTTTCGGTGGGGTTACTCGTCATGGCCGTCCTGGTGGCCTCATTTCTGGTTTGGCTGGTAGCGGTGCGGCTTTGGGCGGTGATGATTGAACGGCAAGTCTGGGAAGCTCATCCCTTGCCCTCATTGTTCGGGACTCTGCTCGATATGTTTCCCTTCGTCAATTGGAGCTTCCAGCATCCTGTGGGCATGGACCTGATACTGAGAGACCTGGAACGCGCCGCATACTTGATGGAAGGGCCCTTGACCCGCAAGTTGCAAGCCGGCGATCCGACCATCCAAACCTGGTTCGACGAACAGATGAAGCGCCGTGCAGCGGCCATCCGCGAGCTGAAGAAGCTGGTCCTCTACTCCGGCGGCGCCGTTCCCGAACGCTTCGAAAACAAGTTGAAGGAGACACTGTTGCATGTGTGCAACCTCGACTGGTCGCGCCTGGAGGAGATGCCTGTCCCAGTGGTCAGCAAGCGCGAACGCGCGCGCCAGTTTGGTCAGCGGCTGGTGAAGGCCGCGACCGTGTCGATCATTCCGGCGGCAATTCTGATTGCCCGGCTTTCTGTCACCACGGTACAGCAGTTCGACAAAACCAATGCCGTGCTCATCGGCACCATCGCCTGGCTATGCATCAATCTGTTGTCGGCTTTCGATCCGGAATATGGCCTCACCAAGCAAGGGCTGGACCTTCTCAGCAAGGTTCCGGGGGTGGGTAGCGGTCGAGGTCGGGAGTCTTCGCCGGGCGGCGAGCACTGAGCGGCATCTTCACTTCAACTGCAGATTTACCACCTGCATCTCCGGATACTGCCGGTCCCAGTCGTCGGAGATGTGTTCGAGGGTCATGCGCACGGTTTTGGTCTGGCCCGGACCGATCGGTGATCGGCTCAGGTCGGCCTGGTCCGGATAGCCGCCCATCTGGTTCTCGGTCAGCACATGCAGGGGCAGCGTCTCGGTCTGCACCACCTGTCCCATCGAGTTTTTGAAGACGGTCTTCATCTCAGCGCCGGTGACCGACTTGTCTCCGGTATTGGTGATGTTGAGATCGAGATAGGTTACGGTGCCGCCGACGTAGTTCTCCGCCGCGCTGAGCTTCAAGTCGGAGAGCTGGAGCTTGGCCGCATAAGGATTGACCTCGTTACCCGTCGCGGGCTTGCTGCGCGTGAAGAAGACGATTGCGCCCACAACCAACAGTACAGCGACCAGTCCAACGAGCATCGGAACCCACATTGGTCGCGATTTCTCCCGCGCTGCGGTTGGGAACAGTTCGTCCATGGCTCGATTTTACTCCCGGCACCCGGCGGAGCGCTGCGAGCATCATTCCCCGAGAGCCCCCGTCCAAGCTGCTGAACCCGCAGGGCCTTGCTTCAGTAACACTCCTGTAACATTAGCAATATCAATAGCTTGCGACGATTCCTCGCTGGTCTTCCCGCCGCTTTCCGGGTACAATCACGTGCAGGGGGCTTTATGACAAGCGTCCACATTCCAACCCGGCTCGCCGCTTTCGATCCCAGCGATTTCTCCCTCCCCGACTATTAGCGTTCCTTCGGCTTACCCTCTGTTTGTTTGCTGCTGACCGCGGACACGGATTGTCGTGGGTACGCACCCGTACACCTGCCGACAGCGAGCTTGGGCTTTTTCCCTTTTACGTACCTGAAAGCGATGTTTTATGTGCTGGATCTTTTTATCTCTGGCGATCCTTCTTGAGGTGGCCGCGACGGTGTTCATGAAGCTGTCGAGCGGATTCACCCGGATCGTCCCTACGGTTTCGATGTTCCTGTTGTACGGGCTCAGTCTGATTCCCATGGTGATCGCCCTCAAACAGATGGAGGTCAGCGCGGTTTACGCGATCTGGTCGGCGGTTGGAACCGTGCTGGTGGCAACGGTCGGCATCGTGGTATTCCACGAACCGGTAGGCACGCTCAAGCTGGCGTCCATTGGCCTGATTATCGTAGGAGTGGTGTGCCTGAATCTCTCCATGCGGCAGCCGCCTGACCGCTTACGCGAGGCGCGGCGACCGGCACTGTCTGCGGATGTGCCGGCCTCCGCAGCGAGCGCCGTAACGCCGCCGGTAATGGTCTCCCGGCAAGCTACTCAGGAGTTACGTTGACGACCTGCATCTCGGGTAATTCGTGGTTCCAGGCGCCGGGTACCTGGCGGACGGCAACGCAGAAGAATCGCATTTCGTTGGGGCCGATGGGCTGGTTGGCGAATTCGTCGTCGGCCTGGCAATGTCCATTCGCGAGGCCCCAGATCGGCTGCGTCAGGGTTGCGATAGCCGTGCCCTCCCGATCGTGAAATATCATCTGAACCACCGCGCCCGTCAAGGTGCGCTGACCCGCGTTGGTAACGTGACCGGCCAGGACTAACATCTCTCCCGGCTTGTCATTATTGATCAACAGCTCATCGACGCGTAACTCGTCGGTGGTGGGCGCGAAGACCAGATCGCTGACCGATGCCGAAGCCGGGGCGGGAGGCAGTGCCTGGGGCCGGACCGTTCGCCGGACCGTCAGGTAGAACAGCCCGGCCACCAGCACGACGCCCGCAAAGGTGGAGGCCAGGGTGATCGCCAATTGCTGCCTCGGCGCATTGCCACGCCTGCGCGGAGGGGTCGAGCTAAATTGTGGTTCCTTTGTTTCCTGAGAAATACGAGGCCGGCTGGCCATAGCTCTCCTCCACCGTGCTCCGGCCAGAGAACACTCGACATTGTTTGGAATGGCGCCGGCCCCACTTGCTGACGCGGCAGGTAAGGTTTCAAGAATAGCAGAAACACGCGCTTCACAACCACTTTTTAGCAGGCATCATCTGACACATTGGTGTCTATCTTCGACCAACGAACCGCGAGGATGCTGGCAACCGTGTGCGCCTTTGTGGTCATTGGCGCCTTCGTATATGCGGTCCGCCAGACGCTGGTGGTGATTCTTTTCGCCATACTCTTTGCTTACCTGCTGGAACCTCTCGTTCTCCGTATTCAGAACTCAAAGCTGGCCCTCGGCTCGCGCTCCTTTGCCATTCTCGAAACTTACATCGCTATCGGCATCTTCCTGGTCGCGTTGGGAATGCTCTTCGGTCCGCAACTGACGTATGACGCCCGCCAACTTGGCCAGAGCCTCCCCTCGTTGCTGGAGAACGTGACCTCGGGCAAAATCGTCTGGCAATTCGGAAACCGGCACGGATGGAGCTTCGACACGCAGCTCCGCATCGAGCAGTTCATCCGCGATCATCAAGCCGAGATCCTGAATTGGACCGGGCAAATCGGCACCGACGTCGCCCGCTCGTTGCAGAACGTCATCTGGATTGTGCTGGTGCCCATCCTGGCTATCTTCTTCCTGCGCGATGGCCGCCGGTTTGCCGCTGAGTTCCTGGGCATCTTCCAACAGGAGAGGCAGCGCCGGGTATTACGCGACATCGCCAACGATGTGGATGAAATCCTGGCGCACTTCATTCGTGCCCAGATCATTCTCGCCGGCATCGCGCTGGTGGTGTACTGCGCGGTTTTCTCCGCGATACGCCTGCCTTACGCGTTAGTGCTGGGACTCGTGGCAGGCGCCTTGGAGTTCATTCCCGTGGTCGGCGCCCTGGTTGCGGCGGTGATCATTCTCGCCGTGGGATTTCTGACCGGTTATTCTCATCTCTGGTTGCTGGTGCTGTTCTTCGGCGTCTGGCGGGTGATCCAGGACTACGCCATTGCGCCGCGCGTCCTGGGCGGCCAACTGGAACTGCATCCCCTGGCCGCCATTGTCGCGGTCCTCATGGGTGGCGAGTTAGGCGGCGTGCTGGGCGTCTATCTCTCCATCCCCGCAGTCGCGACCCTGCGAGTCTTGTGGAGGCGCTGGCAGAAATATGTCGCCGTGGTTGCTGCCGCGGAGAAATTCCCAGATGAGCCACTCCGGCCAAGACCAACTCCCATCATCAAGCGGTAGCAGGCAACCTCCTGTCCTTGCGAGAGGGCGTTTTTACATCGGCTGGCATTCGGTAGCGAACATGTGCCGTGGGGATCCGACGCATCGGTAGACAACTGGCCTGACCTCGCGGTCGCGATCCGCTCGATGCCCATCTCGATTACTTCCGGGTCGTAGACTGTCCGGGTCAATGAATTTGGGCCGCCTCCCGCCTTTATGCTTACCATTCGGCGTTAGATTTTGCGGATCGGTTTCACCGACCGTACCATCGGTATCCGGAGTAAAATTCCCGAATTGGCGATTTAGAGGAGGTCTCTCGCGAGATGGCCGCCTTCTCCACTTTGGAGACATCTTGGCAGGATGTCCGCTACGGAGCCCGAATTCTGCGGAAGAATCTGGGCTTCACCGCCGTCGCCGTCCTCACTCTTGCTCTCGGCATCGGCGCCAATACAGCGATTTTCAGTATCGTGGATGCGGTGCTGTTGCGACCGCTTCCGTATCCTGATGCCAATCAACTCGTCCTGATGTTCAATGTCCCGCTGCAACAGCCAAACGCTCTTTCCGGTCTTTCCTACAGGGACTTCACCGAGTGCCGCGAGCAGAACGGTGTGTTTAGCGAGGTGGCAGGAAATGCGTTTCACGATCTCACGTTGACCGGGGCAGGCGAGCCCTCTATTGTGAACACCGCGGCGGTGACGCCGGAGATATTTCCTCTGCTGAACGCAATCCCTCTGGCCGGCCGCACATTGTTGCCCGAGGATGGCAAGCCAGGCGCGGCACCGGTAGCTGTTCTGAGCGAGAACCTGTGGCGCAGCCGCTTCAGTTCCAATCCGGCTGTTATTGGCCAGTCCATCACTCTGGATATGCGTTCCTTCACCGTTGTGGGAATCTTGCCGGCAAGCTTTCGCTATCCTGACGGCGCTCCCCGTCAGGACGTGTGGATTTCTGTCGCACAGGACCCGCTGTTCGGACCTCGCATGTTGCAACCCGGTGCGCGTGTGCTGGTCGGGATCGGACGGATTAAGCCAGGCGTTTCTCTGACGCAAGCTCAGGCCGAGATGAACATCCTGGGCGCGCGGCTGGCGAAGCAGTTTCCCGCGCAAGATTCGGGATCGACGATCCGGATTGAGCCCTATCGGCAGCTGGTGGTCGGGAACGTGAAATCACAGCTGCTTATTTTGCTGGGCGCGGTTGGCCTGGTCCTATTGCTCGCGTGCGCCAACATTGCGAATCTGCTTCTGTCTCGGGCCACTTCTCGGGGTAGAGAAATTGCAGTGCGAATCGCGCTGGGGGCAGGGCGCGCCCGTATTGTCCGGCAGTTGCTTACCGAGAGCGCTCTGCTGGGATTGCTCGGCGGATTTGCCGGTGTGCTGCTTGCGGGCTGCATTGTCTGGACTCTCCGGCCTTTTTTGCCGGCCCAGGTGACCCAGATCGGTTCGATTCATGTTAGAGGCTCGGTTCTGGCGTTTGCGCTGCTGTTGTCTCTTGCCGCCGCGCTGGCGTTTGGACTGGCGCCCGCGCTTCTGGCAATGCCGTCCAACTTGCAGGGGAACATCAAAGAGGGCGGCGAGCGTACTGGCCAGCGCCGCGGCCAGCATGTGCGGAGCTTCCTGGCGATCGTGGAAATTTCGCTGGCGATGGTGCTTCTGGTTGCGGGCGCCCTCCTCATGCGCAGCTTTGTGCTCGTCACGTCGGTCGATCCCGGCTTCGATCCGAAAAACGTTATCGAAGCCGAGGTCTCGCTTCCCCAATTTCAATATTCGACGCCGCAGCAATGGACGGCTTTTTCCGATGAGTTGCTGGCGCGCCTTCATGCCCAGCCGGGTTTGCGAGATTCCGCTCTGGCGGCTCCGCTGCCGATGGACCGCCAAGGCGAAGCCAACTTCGAGTTCAACATCGTAGGAAATCCTCCCCTCCCGCGCGGCAAATCTCCCACCGCCGATTACGCGACGGTAAGTCCCGATTATTTTCATGTGATGCGCATTCCTTTGCTGCGAGGCCGGTTTTTCACCGAGCAAGATTCGCCATCCAGTCCGAACGTAGCGATCATCAGCGAAACGCTGGCACGACGTTATTTTCCGAACCAGGATCCTCTCGGAAAGCGAATGAGATTTGGATTTCCGCCAAACGGCAACGTGGTGCGCGAAGTGGTCGGAATCGTCGGCGACGTGCGGGATGTGGCGCTCAGCCGTGAACCCGGCCCGATCATGTATGTCCCTTTCGCTCAGGCGCCTCTTTATGGAGGGGAGGTCGTCGTAAGAAGTTCGTTGGACACCACGAGCGTGACCGCCGCCATTCGCCAAGCAGTTCACTCAATTGACAAGGACCTGCCCGTGACGGATGTCGAATCTTTTCCGGATACGCTTGGCGCATCGGTCGCACAGGAGCGATTCCGCACTCTGCTGTTGAGTTCCTTCAGCGGGATTGCCCTGATCCTGGCCGCCGTTGGAATCTTCGGAGTCATCTCGTACTCGGTGTCGCAGCGCACGCGCGAAATCGGCATCCGCATGGCTCTTGGGGCGCAGCCCCACAGCGTGTTGCGGCTGATCTTACGTCAAGGAGCGAAGCTGGCATTGCTTGGCTTAGGCGCCGGCACTGTTGCCGCGCTTCTGCTCACGCGTTTGATGGCCAGCTTGCTTTACCGAGTTTCGGCGACGGATCCGCTGACCTTTGGCGCTGTGGGCATCGTTCTGCTCGGGGCTGCGGTGACCGCCTGTTACATACCCGCTCGCCGTGCCATGCGGGTCGATCCGATGGTCGCCCTGCGCCATGAATAGTCCGGCGCACCTATTCATCCGCGTTCCTCGGGTTCATTGAACTGAGCCAACAAAGAGTCTTGTTCCCGAAAGTTGGGTGCGCCATCGTAGCGAGAGCGCCAGTGGATCCCTGCCAGATTCCACACCTTCCAATGCCACTTCCCGTTCTCTGTATGGTTCGTAGCATTGAGGAATTGTGCTCAGTCGTTGACTAGCCTGTCTCCGATCCCTAATATGGAGCAACCCGAAACGCTCAGTCACCTCGAATGGCCGAACAGATCATCTCGCATTACCGCATACTCGAAAAACTTGGGGGCGGCGGCATGGGAGTGGTTTACAAGGCCGAAGATACCCGCCTGCGACGTTTCGTGGCGCTCAAGTTTCTGCCGGACGATGTAGCCCAGGACCCCCAGACGCTAAACCGCTTCCAGCGGGAAGCCCAGGCGGCGTCAGCCCTCAACCATCCCAACATCTGCACCATCTACGACATCGGACAAGAGAACGGGCGAGCCTACATCGCCATGGAGTACCTCGAGGGCCTGACGCTGAAGCACATGATCGAGGGCCATCCGCTGAAGACGGGGCAGTTGCTTGACCTCGGCATTCAGATCGCCGACGCCCTCGACGCCGCGCACTCCAGCGGCATCGTGCATCGCGACATCAAGCCGGCCAATATCTTTGTCACCCAGCGCGGACAGGCGAAAGTTCTGGATTTCGGCCTGGCCAAGCAGACGCCCCAAAAGCACCAGCACGCGTCCGGAGCAGCGGATGCAACCGAAGGCCCGGCAACCGCTTTCGAGCAGCTCACCACTCCGGGCACCGCGATGGGCACCATCGGCTACATGTCGCCCGAACAGGCGCGGGGTGAGCAACTGGATGCCCGTAGCGACCTGTTTTCGTTTGGCGTGGTTCTGTATGAGATGGCCACCGGCAAACAGCCGTTCACAGGAGCGACCTCGGCCATCGTTTTTGACGCGATCCTGAACAAGATACCGCCGCCACCGGTTCAGCTGAATCCGGGTCTGCCACCGCAATTTGAAGTTATCCTGAACAAGACGCTGGAGAAGGACCGCGACCTGCGCTGCCAGAGCGCGGCCGAATTGCGAGCCGACCTGAAGCGTTTGAAGCGCGATACCGATTCCGCGCGCGTGCATGCGGGATCGGCCTCCTCGCTCTCGACGCCGGCAGCGACACCAATTCCAGTTGTTTCCAGCCAGCCAGAGAAAACGCGCAGCAAGCTGCTCCCCATCCTTGTCGGCGCGGGATTTCTGATTGCTGCGGCAGCCGGCTTGTTCGCCGGAAAGCGCTTGTGGCAGTCCTCCGGGCCAAGCGCGCCGCTGTATCACGAGATCACCTTCCGCCGTGGCGAGATTCGTTCCGCCCGGTTCGCTCCCGATGGCCAGACCATTCTGTACAGTGCGGCGTGGCAGGGAAATCCGGTGGAGACCTTCTCGGCCCGCGAAGGCATGGTCGAATCGCGTTCACTGGGCCTGGGGCGCGCCGAATTACTGGGTATTTCCTCGAAGGGAGAGATGGCCCTGCTGCTGGGCAGCCATCCGGTCGGCACCTGGGTCAACGTCGGCACGCTGGCACGCGCGCCGCTTGCGGGTGGAGCACCGCGCCCGGTATTGGAAGACGTGGAATGGGCCGACTGGTCACCCGACGGAAGCAACCTGGCGGTGGTGAGAAGTGTGAATGGGCGCGACCGGCTGGAGTATCCCATCGGCAAGGTCCTCTACGAGACCAGCGGCGGATGGATCAGCTACCCGCGCATTTCCCCCAAGGGCGATTACATTGCCTTCTTCGACCATCCCAATCAGGGCGATGACGGCGGCAGTGTAGCCGTCGTCGACACTTCCGGAAACAAGCAAACCCTCACGCGGCAGTGGTACGGCACGCAAGGACTGGCGTGGACGCCTGACGGCCAGGAGGTCTGGTTCACCGCCAGCGAATTGGGACTGTTTCACTACACCACCGCGGTCAATCTGTCGAAACAGATGAGGCTGGTGACCCGCGTACCCGGTTCTCTGGTCATCTTCGATATCTGGAAGGATGGCCGGGTTCTGCTGGCCCGGGCGGACCGCCGCCGCGAGGTCATGGGGCTGAGCGCCGGCAGCAGCAAGGAGCGGGATATGTCATGGCTGGACTATTCCTATCCCGCGGATATTTCCGCTGACGGGAAGACTCTTCTCTTCGACGAGGAGGGCATTGGCGGTGGCGTGCAGTACGGAAATGTGCAGGACCTGACCTACGCCGTCTATATCCGAAGCACTGACGGCTCACCTGCCGTGCGGCTGGGCGAAGGCGGCGCGACGGCGCTTTCACCCGACCAGAAATACGTCATTATTTATACCCCCAATTCGCCCGCGCAACTCCGCCTCTTGCCCACCGGCGCAGGCGAAACCAAGTCGCTGACCAACGACTCCATTAACCATCAATGGGCGCGCTGGTTCCCCGATGGCAAACGCTACGTCTTCGCGGGCAACGAGGCAGGGCGAGGGGTTCACTTGTACGTTCAGGACATTTCCGGAAGCACGCCAAAAGCGATCACTCCGGAAGGTGTCGATGCGCTGGCCTTTGCGGTGTCACCTGATGGCCAGTATGTAGTGGGTGTCGGCGGCGACGAGAAGGGATACCTGTATCCCACCGGGGGAGGCGATCCCAAGCCCGTGAATGGCATGGAGCCCGGTGACCTTCCCATCAACTTCAGCCAGGATGGCCATTCCATCTATCTCTACCGAACCGGCGAGGTGCCCGCCAAGGTCTATCGACTGGAGTTGGCCACGGGAAAGAAAACCGTGTGGAAGCAGATTGCCCCGCTTGACCCCACGGGCGTCTCCACCATCGGCCCCATCCTCATGACGCCCGACGGCGCAACCTATGTATATGGGTTCCACCGCACGCTGGGCGATCTCTATCTGGTAGAAGGCCTGAAGTAGCTGCATTTCGGTTAGAGGTAACTCTCCGACCAGCGGGAAGCCTATCGTCCTATAATTAGGTTAGGTCGCAGAAGCGTCCGATCCCCTGACCGGACGGCAAGTTAATGGGGGAAGTCATGCACACTCTGACCGAACGGCAACAGGACGTCGTCGTCATGACGGTAACCACCCTGCGCCACCACCTGGAGAACGTCAGCCGCCGCGACTGCAAATTCTCCGTCGATAAAGTGCAACGGGACCGCGTCACGGTCCGCTGCGACTCGCTGCTCACGGGCCAGAAGGCGCGCTCTTACGTTGTCCTGCCCGCCTATCCCACCGGCTTTCCCGGCGACGCCCCCAGCAGCAATCTAAACGTCGTTCTGGATCCCGTATCGTTTGTTGACGCTGAAACGCCCGCCGAACGGCATCTCTTCGTTCCCGTGATCGGCCACGAAGTGTTGACCCACTACGAGAAGCTGCATCCGCAGGAAGGCTTAACCATCTCGCGCTGCTGCTAAAGCCAGGTCTCGCGCCCCTCGAAGGCGTACTTCCTGATTGCGCTTGTTGGCTCGCCTGCTGTCGGTTACCATTTACTCCTCCCGAAAGCGTTATCCGACAGGCCCCATTGTCGGCGCAAGGTGCGTTTGATCTAGACCGACGGGGCGAAACGAGTTGGTGAGTTTATCCGCATGGACCTCGCGCCCTCCGATGTGCAAGCCCAGTTTGAAGACAGGTTGCGCTTTGAAATGCTGCTGACCGGGCTCTCGGCCCGGTTCGTTAGCGTGACAACCGAAACCATCGATCAGGAGATCATCGATGCCCAGCGGCGCATCGTCGAAGTCTTAGACCTGGACCGCAGCACGCTGGCTCAACTCGAAGGCGGGGATCGTTTCGTGGTGACGCACTCGTGGCAGTTACCGGGCCTGGCACCCTTCCCTGGGTTTGCAGTCAAGGACTTGCAATGGATGTCAATCACGCTACTGCGGGGGGAAACGATTTGCTACTCGCATATCGATGACCTGCCCGAGGAAGCGGCCCGCGAGAAAGACCTGGCACATCGATTCGGACCGCGTTCCAGTGTCATATTCCCCTTCAAAGTAGCCGGAAGAGTGATTGGAGCAATGGCATTCGGCACTTTAACCCGCGAACGGGATTGGCCTGACACGGTCGTAAACCGCCTCCGCCTGTTTGTTGAAATGATTGGCAATGCTGTCGCTCGCTCTCGTGCCGAAGCGGCCACGCTGGAGGCGCTCGACGAAGTGCGGCGCCTGCGCGACCAGTTGCAGCGCGAAAATGTGTACCTTCAGCAAGAGGTGAGGGCCGTCCGCGGCCATGCCCGCCTGGTGGGCGACAGTGCCGCCCTCGGATATGTGCTGAAGCAGGTTGAACAGGTGGCCGCCACCAACTCTACAGTGCTTTTGATCGGCGAGACCGGCACCGGCAAAGAGCTGATCGCCTCTGCCATTCATGAAGCAAGCTCTCGCGGAGAGCGGCCCATGGTGCGCGTAAACTGCTCGGCCATTCCCCAGACACTGATCGAGAGCGAGCTGTTCGGTCGGGAGAAGGGAGCCTATACGGGCGCACTTTCGCGTCAGGTCGGTCGCTTTGAAGTGGCCCACGGCTCGACTCTGTTTCTGGATGAAGTGAGCGAACTACCACCGGAAGTGCAGGTCAAACTGCTGCGAGTTCTGCAGGAGAAGCAGATCGAGCGCCTCGGCAGTCCCAAAACTATTTCCGTGGACGTGCGGATCATCGCCGCGACCAATCAGGATCTGGGAAAAGCGGTTCGCGAGAAGAAGTTCCGGGATGACCTGTACTATCGCCTCAACGTCTTCCCGATCACCATCCCGCCGCTGCGGGAGCGAACCGAAGATATTCCGCTGCTGATCCAGTCGTTTGTGAAGGAATTCGCCCAATCGTTCAGCAAGAGCATTGAGTCCATCGATAAAGACAGCATTGATGCGCTGCAACGCTACCGCTGGCCGGGCAATATCCGGGAGCTTCGCAATACGGTGGAGCGAGCAATGATCGTCGCGAATGGCCCCCGGTTGCACATAAGCCTGCCGAGTGTCTCAGGCAACGGCGAGGCGCCCAGCATGCTTCTCGTCGATGCCGAGCGCGAGCACCTCCGCACGGTACTGGAAATGACCGGGTGGCGTGTCCGGGGAAAAGATGGAGCGGCAGAGATCCTGGGGGTGAAGCCCACCACCCTCGATGCCATGATGGTAAGACTGGGCATCGCCCGGAGGACCAATGGCAACACGTACTGATGGTCCGCGCGCTCCAACCCATTGGAGGCGCCTCCAACCTGGCGGAGTTTTTGACAAGGTTAACGAATTCCTAACAGCCCTGGTTTCAGACATAACCCGTTGACTCCAGAGACTTGCCGCCCAGCGGCGGTCGTTGAAGTCTGCTTGGCCCCTGGGTTGCTTCTCCACAAATACATGTTCCAACTGAATCTGAGAATAATGGCTCGGCCGCGAGGCGCGACTGAAGCGGTCAAGGCGCTACGATCCATCGCGATCGAGGCGAGGGTGGAACGCGGGTACCTGGGAAGCCGGATTTATCAGGACGTGGAAAATCCGGAGGCGCTCTGTCTTGAAGAGGATTGGTCCAGCGAACCAGAACTGCAATCACACATACGTTCCAGCAGCTTCACTGACTTGTTGATGTTAATGGAAACCGCTCCCGAGGCGCCCGTTCTGGAAGTCCGGTCGGTGCGGGAAATACATGGCCTGGAGTACATCGAAGCAGTTCGCTTCGGTGACAGATAAACAGAACCAGAAGCATTTTCCTGGAGCCCAGGAGTTGATGTAGTGCGGTCTGAATCCCTGTAGTGCTTTTGCGAAAGGTTGGTTAGGGACATGGGAGATCGATCCCGGTTCAAGCGCGTGAAAGGTCCTGACGGCAGCGTTGAATCCATCTGCATGAACTGCCTGCTCGCTGTCGGCATCGGCCGCTCGGAGGAAGAGCTCGCGACGAAAGAGAACGGGCACGTCTGTAGAGGCAAGAGCAAGCACGTCAGGTCCACCACTTCCCATGAAGTCCTTGAGGACGCGGGCGCAATGCCATCCCTACGTCATGCTCCGCCGGCGAAAGCTAACTCGGTACGACTTGCAAGGAGACATCGCATGGATTTGGGATCAGGATTCAGGAAGCTAGCCTTGGGAGCGCTGACCATTGCCAGCCTGCTCAGCGGCGGAAGTGCCATCGCACAGGTAGTCACCGGCACATTGGGTCAAGCCGACGCCACCACCACCATCAACGGAAAACAGATTCCGCCGCCGCCACCGAAATTCGGCGGCGTAATCAAGGAAACGGCCAAGGACTCGACGCCCTGGTGGCCGCCGCGCGTGGTGCCACCGAAAGGCGCGCCCAATGTGCTCCTCATCATGACTGACGACCAAGGCTATGGCGTGCCCAGCACCTTCGGTGGCGTCATTCCGACGCCGAACCTGGACCGTATCGCCAAAGCAGGACTGCGGTACACGCAGTTCCATTCGACGGCGCTTTGTTCGCCCACGCGGGCGGCCCTGATCACTGGCCGCAACCACCACTCGGTCGGCTTCGGCGTCATCGGCGAACTGTCCACCGGCTACCCGGGCTATGACTCCGTCATCGGCCAGGATAACGCTACCGTCGCCGAGATACTGAAGGAAAACGGCTACGCTACATCGTGGTTCGGCAAAGATCACAACACTCCAGGATTCACCTACAGCACTACGGCCGGACCGTTCGACCAATGGCCAATCGGCATGGGCTTTCAGTATTTCTATGGCTTCCTGGGTGGCGAAACCGACCAGTGGACGCCCTACCTGTTCCGCAACACGACGGCCGTGTATCCCTGGATCGGCAAGAAAGGCTATAACCTCACCACTGACCTGGCCGACGATGCCATCCGCTATTTGCGGGACCTGAACGCATCGGCGCCCGACAAGCCGTTCTTCCTTTACTACGTTCCCGGCGGCTCGCACTCGCCTCACCAGCCAACCCAGGAATGGATCGACAAGTTCCACGGCAAGTTCGACATGGGCTGGGAAAAGCTGCGTGAGCAGATCTTCGAAAACCAGAAGCGGCTGGGCGTGATTCCGCCCAACACAACTCTAACGGCTTGGCCCGATGGACAGGCGGAGTATGGTGGCGCCAAGCTGCCGAAATGGGACTCGCTTAACGCTGCGGAAAAGAAGATGTACGCCCGCGAAGCCGAGGTCTTTGCCGCCTACACCGCCTACACCGACTATGAGATTGGTCGCGTGATTGACGAAGTCCAGAAGATGGGCAAGCTCGACAATACGCTGATTATCTACATCGACGGCGACAACGGCACCAGCGCGGAAGGCAGTATCTATGGCACGTTCAATCAGTACACCGCGTACAACGGCATTATCAATATGCCGATGGTCAAGCCCGTCCTGGCGATGAACTATTTGCATTACGCAGACTGGGGCTCCGACAAGACCTATCCCCATATGTCGGTTGCATGGTCATGGGCGTTTGACACGCCCTTTAAGTGGACGAAGCAGGTAGCGTCGCACTTCGGTGGAACACGCCAGGGGCTTGCGATTTCCTGGCCCGGGCACATCAACGACGTGGGCGGCATTCGCACTCAGTTCCATCATGTCATTGACATCGTTCCGACCATCCTTGAAGCCACCGGCGTTCAGGCGCCCGAAGAGGTCAATGGCATCAAGCAGAAGCCAATCGAAGGCGTGAGTATGCTCTACACCTTCGACTCGGCCAATGCCAATGCGCCGTCCAAACGCGAGACGCAGTATTTCGAGATGGTCGGCAATCGGGCCATCTATCATGACGGTTGGGTCGCCGCCACAACGCCACCCGCCCCGCCATGGGAGCTGGGGACGACGGCCATGCCGCCGCTCAACGAATACAAATGGGAGCTTTACCACATCTCCGAAGACTATTCGGAAGCCAACGACCTAGCCGCGACCATGCCTGACAAGCTGAAGGAAATGCAGGCGCTGTTCCAGAAAGAGGCAGCGGACCACCAGGTTTTACCGCTCGACAACTCGGGCTTCGTGCGCGCTCTCACGGCGCGACCGAGCGCGATCGCCGGGAAAACCGTTTTCACCTATACCGGTGAGAACGCTAACATTCCGGACGGAAATGCCCCCAACGTCCTCGGCAGGGACTTCACTATTACTGCCGAGTTGACGATCCCGAGTGGCGGCGCGGAGGGCGTGGTTGTAACCGAAGGCGGAATGATCGGCGGCTATGGCCTCTATCTGACCCATAGCTTCAATTGGTGGCTCAAGAGCCGGGTGTTCAAGACCATCGGTTGGGTGTTGCTCATTCTGGGATTGTTCCTGCTCTGGAGGAGTAAGCCGGGCTGGAGCCGGCGGTTTGGCTATGCGTTCCTGCTACTCGCGGCACTGGGACTGGTCGCCGTGTTCGCCACCGAGATATTTGGGTTGGGCAAAGGCCACCCGGTGTTCGTTTACAACATGCTGGACCTGGAGCGCTTCCGGTGGAGAGGCCCCGCGCTCGGTGAAGGCAAGCACACCATCGTCTTCGACTTCAAATATGACGGCCCCGGCGTCGGCAAGGGCGGTACCGGCGTGCTGACCGTCGATGGCAAAGAGGTCGCTCGCAAGTCGATGGAGCACACTATTCCGTTCCTCCTTCCGGCCGATGAGAGCTTCGATGTCGGGCTCGACACCCGCACGCCGGTGGACTTTACTTATGATTGTCCTTTCCGCTTTACCGGAAGCATCGACAAACTGACATTCAACCTCGGCAAGTCGCAGTTGTCAGCCGAGGACCAGAGGAAGGTGGACGACGCAATAGCCAGAGTGAATAACTAGGCCGCCAGCGAACTGGTGGAACCTGCCGGCAAGGGCTGGCAGGTATCTCAAATGCGAAAGGGCTGACATTCATGAAAACGAAATTTGCACTATCCACTGTATTTCTGTGCGTCGCATGCGCGATTGCCATCGGACAACAGGTTTCCGTCAACTACAACCACGGCGCTAGCTTTGCGCAGTATCACACGTATGCCTGGGGGTCGAATAACGCCAACGAAATTCGCAATTCAATCCTGGCTCAGGTGGCGCACCAGGACATTAACACCGCGATGCAGGGTAAAGGCCTGCAGATGGTGCAGGAATCGCAGAACCCTGACCTGATCCTGACCTCCAACGGCGGCATGAAGCAGCAGACCTCTTACAGCGCGTGGGGCATGCGCGGCATCGGCGGCGGAATGGGCGGAATCAGCCCCGAGCAGAGCGAGGAGGCGACCCTGATCGTCGACTTGTACGACGCCAAGACTCAGTCCCTGGTATGGCGCGGCATTGCCCAGGACACGCTGAGCAACAATGGCAACAAGAATCAGCAAGCCGTGCAGAAAGCCATCCAGAAGATGTTCAAGCAGTGGCCAAAGTGAGGCGAGCCAGACTTAGCGGCTGGAGCGGTCGATGAAAGCAAGAACCTTGGTGATGTTATCGGCGGCGATTGAAGCGGCAACCGGAGCTGCTTTGATCGCCGTTCCTGACTTGGTCGCCCACCTGTTATTGGGCACCGGGCTTTCCGGAGGGGGAATCGCGGTCGCAAGGGTGGCGGGCTTCGGCCTGCTTTCCCTCGGGCTGGCGTGTTGGCCGGGCAGGGACGAGCCTACGGCACATGCCGTTCGCGCACTGTTCGTCTATAACCTGCTGGCGGGACTCTATCTGGGGTACCTCAGAGTTGACGGAAGCTTCGTCAGCTACCTGCTTTGGCCGGCATGCGCACTTCACCTTGTGCTGGGGCTGCTCCTCGCGCGTCCGGCGTTTGAGAAAAAATCATCTGTGAAGGCAGATCGCGCGAGCCAACACTAGCAGCAAAATAGCGGCAACATTGCCGCCACCGATTATGCCTGACTGCGAGGAGTTGTTTCCTTCCTCACGCCCGCTCGAAGGCGTGTTTCATGTGCAGCTCTTCCACCCCCGCGTCCTTCACGGCGCGAAACGTTTCCGCCTGCGCCAGCAGCGCATCCGTGGCGCGCGCGAAATCGCCAGTTAATTCGGTCAGACCGCGTGTCGCCAATTCTTTCGCTGCCGCCATTAGTTTGTCCGCCATGTCGGCATCCGACGCGCTCAGATACTGCGCGTCGCAGGGATCGGCGATCAGCACCGGCTCGCCTGCGCCCCAGAAAATCTTGCGCGTCACGAACTCCTGTACCTGCACGGGCGTGGCCGTCCAGAAGTCGAAGCGCTGGCGGCGAAGGCTGTAGCAGCGGCTCGAAACCGGAACCGGCTGCCGCTTGCCCGATTTCAGAAGCTGCAATTGTTTCTCGTCCAGCGCCTTGCGTGCGCTGTTGATCGAGACCCAGAAGGCCACATCGCTGTCGACTCCCGGCAGCACCTCGCGAATGGTCTGCGACAGATTGAGCGCCAGGTCGGCATGCAACTCACCGCCATCGGCCAGGTTCAGGCGGCCATGTACCACGTACCAATCGCTCCCGCCGTCGGAAGCGTGGAAGGGCCAGTCCATCTCGATGCGCACGGGGAGGCCGTGAAAGCTGACTCCGGTGAACGTCTTCTCGGTATCCATAATGACTCGGTCAAAGGATCAACCCGCGGCTCAGCGCGGAAGAACCAAGAGCAGTCTGAAAGATTCTGCGCAGATTTTCAACTGCACAACCATCTGCCGCGGATTTGCTCTTCTAATGTTCTACCCCAGCAGTGCCTGCAGCAGCGGATGAATCCGCGCTGCGAATGGATTGGTCACCGTTACCCCGTTCCAGGTAAACCCATCCTGTAAATCTTCCGATAGGAGCAGACGGCAACTGCCTTCCGCCGCCGCGGACAGGATCACCGCGTCCCAGATACTGAGCTTGTGATCAGCCGCCAGATCCACGGCGGAAAACAGCACTACAGAGGACGTCTCCACCACCGCAAACGCATCGCTCCAACTCAGAACGGCAGACCGGGCCCTGGCCGGGGTCCGGGCAGCCTTGCGCACCAGAACGTAAAACAGTTCGCCCAGCGCCTGCACCGGCACAACGACGCCTGTGGCGGGCAGCTTTCCTAACAGATCGAGCGCAGCTCGCTTGGGCCCGGCTCCGTTGACGCCCTCCGCATACGCCAGAATGTTGGTATCGAGCGCGACCCTCACTTCGTATCCTCATACAGTTCATCGCGCGTCCATCGGCCTACATCAGTCACTGGTTGTGAACGGAGCCTGGCCAGCAACGCCTTGCGTGCCGCCGCAGCCGCTTCTGCGTCCTCCTCCACGGGAATAATTCTGGCCACGGGCGTGCCATGGCTGGTCACGATGTAGCTGTGTCCCTTGCGTACGCCGTGTAGCAGCTCTGAGAACTTCCGGTTGGCGTCGGCGGCGGAAACTGGCTTCTCCATGCCTGTTCTCCAAAAGTAGTGATAATAACTACTATGCCAGATGGCGGGAGCGCGAAGCAAGGCCCCTGGCAAGACCGGACTCACTTGGCTCAGCATGGCACCTCGATCGACGCGCGCAAAACGGCGGTGTCCCGCCGCGCCTGCACCCAACCCCCGGAGTGTGTCATCTTTATCGTGATCCACTTCCTGCTCCGGAGGCCACCTCGTTGCCCCATCTCTTTGAAACCCTGACGCTGCGCCGCGTCACGCTCTCCAACCGCATTGCTGTCTCCCCGATGTGCGAATACTCCTCGGTCGACGGCTTGGCCAATGATTGGCACTTCGTACACCTGGGCAGCCGCGCCGTAGGCGGCGCTGGGCTGGTCTTCACCGAGGCGGCAGCCGTTTCGCCCGAAGGCCGCATCAGCCCGCAGGACCTGGGCATCTGGTCGGCCGCGCACGCTGAGGCCTTGGCCCGCATCGTGCGCTTCCTGCGCTCGCAGGGAAGTCACGCCGGCATTCAATTGGCGCACGCCGGACGCAAAGCCAGCACTGTGCGTCCGTGGGAGGGCAACCGCCGTATCGAGCTGGCCGACGGAGGCTGGCAGCCCATCGCACCATCGCCCATCGCCTTCTCGCCCGACTATCACACGCCGCGCGAGATGACCCGCGACGACATTCAGCGCGTCATCGTTGAATTTGCATCGGCGGCGCAATTCGCCTTAGCCGCCGGCTTCAGCGTTGTCGAGATTCACGCCGCGCATGGCTACCTGGCGCACGAATTTTTGTCGCCCCTGTCGAATCATCGTGCCGACGAATACGGAGGCAGCTTCGCGAACCGTGTGCGCTTTCTGCTGGAGACCGTCGCCGCCGTCCGCCGCGTTTGGCCCGAGGAGCTGCCGCTGTTCGTGCGCATCTCCGCTACCGACTGGGCCGAAAACGGATGGACCATCGACGACTCCGTTGAGCTGGCGCGCCTGCTCAAGCCCGAAGGTGTCGACCTCATCGATTGCTCTTCCGGCGGCCTTGTGCCGTCCGTCAAAATTCCCGTCGGCCCCGGATACCAGGTTCCTTTTGCTGAGCGCATTCGTCGCGAGGCGGAAATTCTTACCGGCGCGGTCGGCATGATCACCGCTGCGGCCCAGGCTGACGAGATTGTGCGCACCGGCCAGGCCGATATGGTGCTGCTGGCGCGCGAGATGCTTCGTGATCCCTACTGGCCACTGCACGCCGCACAGGTTTTGGGACACGCCGCGACCTGGCCGGCGCAGTATTTGCGTGCTGCGCCTACCGGTGCGACCGCCCGAGCGGATCTGGAGGACTAGCCGCAAGCGGTCCCGATAGAGGTCTTAAGTGCGCGAGATGTTCGCGTCACGATCAGGCGTGGGCCCGATGATGGTGGCGCAAAGCTTGCAGGCGCTCTCTGTCAATCGGACCTCCGACAAAGGCGAGTGCTACCATCGCGCCGACGACCGCCAGCGCGCCATTGACCAGAAACGCGGCATGAATTCCCGACGGCATGGATGCCGCTGACACCACGATGACGGTGTTGAAACCTACCCCGATGGATCCACCGGCAATCTGGCACATGTAGACGATGGCGCCGGCGAGGCTGGCTTCCGAAGGGTCGAGAGCTGTAATCGCCGCGGTTGTAACCGACGAGTAGAACAACCCAACCCCCATGCCGAGTACGACCATTCCGAAGATCAGTTCGTTGTACGTGGTCGAGGCATGGATGGCGGAAAGCAGAACCATGCCGGCTCCCAGCAGCACCGCGCCAAGAGAGACAATGAGCCTCGGTCCCAGAAGCGCATAGAGGCGTCCGGCCAAGAATGAGGTCACCATGAAGGTCCCCATCAACGGCAGCAATCCTGCGCCCGAAGCCATCGCATTGAAGCCGAGCACCTTCGACATGAACTGCGGCAGATACAGAAGCGCGGCGAAGAAGATGGCCGAGTTCAGTAATGTAGCAACGCTGGCTGCGGTAAACGCAGGATTTTTCAAGACACTTCTCGGGACCAGGGCTTTCTCACCTGCCCGGCGCTCGACAAATACGAATACGGTCAACGCGGCTGCGGATGTGACGAACAAGCCGAGGATCAGCGGGGCAGTCCAGCCCATATCGAGCGCCCAATCGAGCGCCAGCAACAACGCCAGCAGCCCGATCGAGAGTGTCGCCATCCCCGGATAGTCGATCCCCTTGTCGTCCTTCGTTACCGTATCCGGCGGCACAACCATGCGGACTATCAGGATCGCCGCTGCTGCCACCGGCAGGTTGAGATAGAAGATCCAACGCCAGCCCACCGTATCGGTCAGCAGGCCCCCTAGCAATGGGCCAACCGCGTTACCGAATCCGGCAGCGCCCAGAATAATGCCGCCTGCCAGCCCGGCTTTGCTCGGAGGCAAAAGTCCATAGGTCATGCCCAGGATGGCGGGCCACATCATCGCTCCGCCGATGCCCATGATGAAGCGGCAAGCGAGCAGCAATCCGATGTTCGGCGCCATTCCGCCAATCAGGGAAAAAGCGGCGAAGATGGCGGTTCCGAGAAAGAAGATGCGTCTGCGGCCGAACATGTCGGCCAGCCGCCCGCCGGTAACGATCGCCACGCCGAACACCATCGCATAGCCATTGATCACCCACTGCACGGTAGTGACATCCGTGTGAAAGGCCTTCTCGATCGCGGGCAGCGCAACCGACAACGAGGTAAAGTCATTGGCCACTACCAATACGGCGACCCCCATGGCGATCATGCCGAGAATTGTTGCCTTGTCGAGACGCTCCTCTGTCGTCGTCATCCACCCTCCCCCATTTCGTGCGGTACAGTTTCGCACAAGACCCTTGACGACGCGAGGTGCATCATGGCGCCTTCACGAACTTAGGTGAGTTCCAGGAACGGTTTTTTTCGTCTGCCGACTGCTCCATTTGGTGTTGCCCGCGCTATCGTGCCGGACTACAATCGCGCCGCAGCTTACACGCCACAATTAAGGAGAGCAAATGAAAGCTAGAAAGTTCGCGTTCACTCTGGCCCTGTGTCTGGCTGGAGCAGCGATGTGCTATGGCAGCAACACCGCTATGGGTACCTGGAAGCTGAACGAAGCCAAATCGAAGTTCCCTGCCGGAGCTACCAAGACCAGCACGGTCATCTATGCGGCGGACGGTGACCAGGTAAAAGTCACGACCGAGGGGACCGATGGGGATGGTAAGCCGTTCAAGGACGAGTGGGTAGGCAAGCTTGACGGCAAAGACTATCCGTTCGTGGGAAATACTTCGAGAACCCGTGCGTATAAGCAGATCAATGACCGCACCCTGGAAATCATCACCAAGAAGGACGGCAAAGTCATGAGCAGCGGCCGCGCTGTGGTTTCAGCCGACGGCAAGACCCGCACGGTTGATATCCACTGGACCAGCTCCGACGGCAAGAAAATGAGCTTCAGGGCCGTGTACGACAAAGAATAACGCCGCCAGGATTGCCCACCCTCGGCCGTCCGGCCAGGGTGGGATGCCTTTTAGCAATACTCATTGAAACCTTTATTCCGGCAAATTCAAGAATCGCGAATATGTGGGGGCACGCCGCACGCAGTTCCCTAGATGTCGCGAAGATCCATCTTGTCGAGAAACTTCCGTCCGTCCCCGTCTGTGTTATAGCGGTAGACGTTGTTTTCATCCAGGTGAGTTGCGGTCTGGACACTCTGGTCCAGGAACTTTACTCCGTCAAACACGTCGCCACGACGGTCATAGGGAGGATGAGTTCCTGGCGAGGTACTCAAGTCGCCGTGCAATTTCCCGGTGAAGAATTCTATGTGCAGCATGTCCTGGCCGGGTTGATCCCCCACATAAGCGATCACCTGACCTGGCTTGACCGTGTCGCCGACCTTGACTTCGGCGTTCTTGGCGATCTCACCATAGCGCGCGATGAATTGGGGATGCTTCACCTCCATCGCGTACGTCCCGCTGTAGAAGGCATAAGGTCCGCGGACGACCACCCCTTGATCCATGGCCAACACGGGCGTGCCCGGCGGCGCGGCCAGGTCATTGGCTGCATGTTTCAGGCCCTTACGAACCTTGTCCCGGTTGGCCCCAAACCCGTTCCCACCCTTGTAACTGATCGTCGGCACAAATGGCAAAGGGAAGTTCATGGTCAGCTCCTTACTTGTGATTTGCAGCTGAGGAGGATGTATTGCGATCCCCAGACTGCGTTCCTGATAGCCGCTAGCCAGGAGAACCCGGGGGAGGAAACCAGCGCTGAGAAGTAGTGATGGATGGTTTTATTTCGTTTCGCAAACGCCGCCGCGAATTAAGCAAACCTCGCAGCTTGGCCGGAGCACTTGAGCCTTGCGGCGCAGCGCGCAAACACTGCAGGCGGACTTAGAAAAACAAGGCCACGCGGACCCTCTTGAACCGCCTGCTCAGTAAATGTTAGGCTGCTCACCTTCTCGATAGACCAGATGCGGGAGATGCGATGGCAGGATTGAGCCGCCGGACGGCCCTCAAGCACATCATGGGCGCTGCAGCCTCGCTGGCAGTGGCTCCGCAGATGTCCGGACTGTTTGCCTGGCCGATGCCCGAAAACGAGTTGCCCACCGGCGCCGAGCACGTCGCCATGGCGAACCTCGGACGCCAATTCATGCAGCAGTTCTTTGCCCCGGCTCTGTCGGTGGCCATCGTGCGGAACGGCCGCTTCGTCTTCGAACGGCCTTTCGGCATGGCTAGCCGCCAGGACCACCAGCAGTGCACGCAGCAGAGCCTGTTTCGCATCGCCAGCGCCACCAAGCCGATTACTTCCGTTGCCATCTTCACGCTTTACGAGCAAGGCAAGGTCAAGCTCACCGACAAGGTGTTTGGCCCGGGCGCGATCCTGGGCAACGACTACGGAAAGCCGCCCTACAAGCAATATGTCACCGACGTGACGGTCGATCACCTGCTGACCCATACCTCAGGAGGCTGGCCTAACGACGATACCGATCCCATGTTCCGCTTCAAGTCATGGGACCACGCCAGGCTGATCACCTGGACCCTGGCCAGCTTGCCGCTCACCTATCCTCCGGGCCAGCACTGGGCTTACTCGAATTTCGGATATTGCGTGCTGGGGCGCGTTATCGAGAAGATTACCGGGCAGCCGTATGACCAGTACGTCCAGCAGGCGGTGCTGGGACCATGCGGCGTCAGCGATATGCGCATCGCCGGCAATACCGAGCGGCAGCGAGCTCCCAATGAGGTGGTCTATGTTGGCCAGTTTGGCGAGAATCCCTACAACATGAACGTCACTCGCATGGACTCGCACGGCGGCTGGATCGCGACGCCGTCGGATCTTGCCCGCTTCCTCACCCACGTGGGAGGAGGGCCGGGAGTGCCTAGCATCCTCAAGCCGGAGACGATACAAATCATGACCACGCCCAGTCCGGCCTATCCAACCTCTTCCCCCGGCAGATACGCCCGCGGCTGGATGGTGCGCGACAACGGCAAGGGCAACTGGTGGCACAATGGCAGTCTGCCCGGTACCACCAGTATTATGGTGCGGACTTCCACCGGGATGTGCTGGGGCGCGCTGACCAATACCCGGACGCAGCCGGTCGATCAGATCAACACCGCCATCGATCAACTGGTGTGGAACATGGTGGGCAAGGTGAACGCCTGGAACTCCTGAAGTATTCCGCCGGAATTATCGAGCGAGGCTCGCGGAAGTCACCTCCCAAGGAGAGCTCATGATGACGAAGAACTTGAAGCTGCTGGCCATGTTGTTTGCCGTCACCATCCTCATTGCCGGTGGCTATGTCCTGATGGCCCAGGAACCCTTGCCGACTGCAGAGCCGGTGAATGTCGTGGGGACCTGGACGATCTCGGCGCGCAACTGGGACGGTACGCTCAATACGAAGACCGTTGACCTGAAGCAGAATGGCAACGAAATTACCGGACACTTCAAGGGGCCGAATCAATCCGGCGGCCTGCAAGGAACGGTGAACGGACACCACATCGTCTTTCGCACCAAGACCCGAACCGTGCTCACCTTCCGCGGCCAGGTGGAGGGTGACACCATGCAAGGCACCTACGACGTGCGCGGCAAGCAGGGAGAATTTCACGCCTACCGCTCCAGTCCGAAATAGCTGGACGAGATAAGATGTCACGCTAGAAATTTCCCGGCCTATGACACAGCACAAATTCACCGTCAAACTAATCGGGCAGGCAGGCTCCGAGGTCGCAGCAATAAAGCCTGCGTTCGATGTGGTCGCGGTCTTCCAGCGCAAAGGGCGAGTGCCGGTCAAGGGCACCATCAACGGCTTTCCCTTCCGTAGCTCGCTCATGGACATGGGGGATGGCCACATGATGGTGGTCAACGCGCAACTGCGCGCCGGCGCCAAGTGCAAGGCCGGCGATATCGTCGCCGTAGTGATGGAACTCGACGAAGGCCCACGTACTGTCGAGCTGCCGCCATACCTCAGGAAGATGATCTCCGGCGACGCCGCGGCCCGAGAGTCCTGGTCCAAGCTCTCCTTCACCCACCAGAAGGAATACGTGCGCGAGATCGAAGGCGCCAAAAAAGCCGAGACCCGGGAGAAGCGCATCGCCGCCATGATGGACGCGCTTCGCAACAAGCAGCGCAAGAAGTAGTTACTCAGCATAGGCAGACTCATCGCCAGCCTGCTTTTTTCTGCCCTCTTCGAGCCCCGTCATTCGCCCCGCCAAGGCGCAATGATCTCAAGCTAGCCTCCAGGAAGATGCCAGCCCTCGCCCCGGAAGTATCATAGGTCGAGGAGCAGCGAGCCATGGCCACGCGTCCACCCAAGGTTCCTACGCAGTTCGGCCCAGCGGCCGTTCAGATCTTTGCTGTCAACGAGCGCATGAACCAGCTTCTGATCGAGCACCTTGACCCTGCCGTGTGGACCGCCCAAGCTCCCGGCAAGGTCCGCACGATCGCCGCGATCTTCACTCACGTGCATAACGTCCGCTGCAAGTGGATCAGGCTTACCGCTCCGCACCTGAAGGTACCCGCCCAGCTCAACCGCACCCGCTGCACGCCGCAGCAGGCCCGCGCGAGACTGGCCGAGAGTGCCGCTGGCTGCGCCGACATGCTGGCGGAGGCGCTCGGCGGAGGTGCAGGCCGCATCCAGCAGTTTCGCCGGGACGGCTGGGCCCGGCCCTGGCCCGCTGGCCCGGAGATGCTTTGCTACATGCTGTCGCACGAAGCCCATCATCGCGGACAGGTGTGCATGCTGGCGCATCAACTCGGATTCCCGTTGCGGCCGCAGGTGACGTCCGATCTCTGGAATTGGGAAAAGCTGTGGAAAGACAGCGGCTCGCCCGCCGGCCTCGGCTGCGATTCTTATCACTCGCTCCGGGGAGAGGGTGGGTGCCCCATTCAACCTTCTTTTGGTTGAGTGGGGATTTTGACTTTCATGGATGCATGACCGAGAACTAATGTTCCAGCGCGACCGTGGAACGCAGCGGCAGCAAAAAAGTCCGCCGGGGACGGCACATCTCGGCCCAAGGTGCAGCGGGTGCCCCATTCAACCTTCTTTTGGTTGAGTGGGGATTTTGACTTTCATGGATGCATGACCGAGAACTAATGTTCCAGCGCGACAGCGGAACGCAGTGGCAGCAAAACAGTCCCGCAGGGACGGAATAGCTTACCCAACGCTTCAGCGCTGGGTAGAGTGGAATTAGGAGAGAGTCCCGGCAGGGACGGCCCGGTCGTTGCATTTAGGCGATGTCGGATCAAACTCTGCGGACCACGGCCAATCTAGCCGCGCCGCGGCGGGATGGTTTGAGCCCGGGGCGTGAGCCCCGGGTGAAGAGCGAACCAGATTTTCCGAGCCGCGTAGCGGCGGCACGAGTCCCGGCAGGAACGGCACATCTCGGCCCAAGGTGCAGCGGGTGGCCCATTCAACCTTCTTTTGGTTGAGTGGGGATTTTGACTTTCATGGATGCATGACCGAGAACTAATGTTCCAGCGCGACGGCGGAAGGCAGTGGCAACGAGAAAGTCCCGCAGGGACGGAATAGCTTAGACCAACGCTTCAGCGCTGGGTCGAGTGGAATTAGGAGAGGGTCCCGGCAGGGACGGCCCGGTCGTTGCATTTAGGCGATGTCGGGTCAAACTCTGCGGACCACGGCCGATCTAGCCGCGCCTCGGCGGGATGGTTTGAGCCCGGGGCGTGAGCCCCAGGTGAAGGGCGAACAAAGATTTTCCGGGCCGCGTAGCGGCGGCACGAGTCCTGCAGGGACGGCACGGTCGTTGCATTGGGCGATGTCGGGTCAAACTCTGCGGACCACACCAATCCAGCCGCGCCGCGGCGGGATGGTTTGATCTCGGGGCGTGAGCCCCGGGTGAAGAGAGCGAACAAAGATTTTCCGAGCCGCGTAGCGGCGCACGAGTCCCGCAGGGACGGCACATTCTAGCCCAGGGTGCAGCCGGTGCCCCATTCAACCTTCTTTTGGTTGAGTGGGGACTGGCGGAACCCTGGGTAGGTTCGTCCTCAAAACCCCGAGCCGACTTCAGTCGGCGACACCGCACCGCGAGGGCGTAAGGCCGAGCGGCGCCGAGGAATCGACAATGTCGGGAGTAGGGACAGAATCGAGCAGCTCGCACAACGATCCCATCCAGCCGAATTTGTCAGTGGTTGGGAGTGGCCTTTGCACGCGAAAGCAGGCGGATTAATTCCGCCTGTCTGCGCACTCCAGTTTTACTAAAGATCGTTCTTAGTTGGGATCGAACTGTTTCGTAACTGACGTGATTCAACTCAGCCGCTTCCTTTAGGGACCGCCCGGCTTCCATCAGATTCACGAGCCTTGATTCTGCCTTGGTCAGGCCATAGAACTGCCCTAGAAAATCATTATCGGTAGTCGCTATGCTCTCCGGATCGGTCACGAATGCAATTGCGGCGGCCTTCACAGATCCAAACGCAAGGAAATCGCAGTGCGTGGGGCTGACCACTACTGTATACGGGCGCTTACCCGAAGGACGATGGATTGATACGACGCTTCCCGGGTGCCTCCCGCGTCCTTCTCCTGTCGCGGCAGCCTCTGCGACGAGCGCGCGAAAAAAGGGGCTTCGTACCGAACTTGTATTCAGATTTCCATGGCCATCCACCTGTAAACCATCGCGTTGTTCAAGCATCGCGCGCGCGGACTCGTTGAAAGAAAGAACCTTTCCTGACGCGGCAAGGTTGATCACGCCAGTAGAAAAACAGCTAAGTGTCGCTACGGCGGTTTTTGCTCGTTGCAGATTGTCGTGCAGACGAAGAGCACGCTGCAAGTGAGGCATGACCCGCTTCAGAGGGGTCAAGTCCTGTTCGGTAAACTGGCCGCGCCTACGAGGTCGGTGGACCGATATCAGCGACACTACATTTTCATCCATAGCAATGGTCCCGCCAGCAATGTAGAACCAGTCGTTGGGACGAAGGAACTCATTGTAGTAGTCACTCCGAAGTATCTCGTCATCGCTGCAAAGCATCCCGCCATGTGCAACCACGCCAGGTAGGACTCGCTCGGCGGCCCTCTTTGCATAGATATTGGTTCCGCTATGCTTTGCCTCGTACTGCACTTGAGCTTCTGGATCGCCACCGTGAATGGCTAGAACTCTGCCCCCTGGTGACGCTTTGTCGTGCGTAACGATCGCGCTTAGATTGCCATGAAGTGCAGTCGACAATTCGTGCAAGAAAACCGGCCACAACTCCTGGTTTTCCGCAGCGTCGTAAATCAGCGCAATCAACCGGAGAATCTTGTCGCCGCGGTGCACGGTCTACCTCCCAAGTTCGGGAGATTGTGGGACTCCCACAGGGTCTCCGATTGATGCGTGTCGATTGATCCTCAGAGGAGCATGTGCTGACGTCCCCGCGGCCCCAGGACTGCAGGAGACTTAAGGCCTTCTCCGCGTTGCAGTGGCCAGAGCATATACTGCTTCAAACCTAACCTCAACGAAATACCGTCCCCGAACGAAACATAATCGGGGAATTACTCCAATTGGAGGATGACTCAACCCATTCTCGCCGTTAGTCTCCAACTCACCACTGTGTGGCGTAGTCGCCGACGGCGAGCGCGATGTCCACCTCTGGATTCACGAAACCGTTTGATCAAGGGATCAGCCAGGAAAAGTTGCAAAATGCTATTTAAGAAGCTGTTAGTGCTGCTCACTACTCTGCCAATACTGGCCATGGCTGCCCCGTTGCCGGCGACAGCGAGCGCGTTCGGGATCACCTATGGGGTTGATTCTAAGGCGTGCGTCAATTTCAACGGAACGTGCGATGCTCATCAGGCCAGCGCGATCAATGTCGCCAACCCGATATACATCACCCCTCTGAATTCGTCCGAATCCAGCTCCAATTTAGGCGGCCAAGCTGCATTCGCCACCGTATATGGCGACCTCAGGTATGGGCAGATTCGAGGCTATGTAGAGGCGGACGCATCTGCCTCACTGGGAGGAGCGTTTGGTGTAGCCGATTTCGACGGAGTCTGGGCGGACACTATCACTATTACCTCCAATTCGCTCGCGTTGGGAGCCCCGGTAACCGTCCTGATTACCCTTGACGTAAGTGCCATATTGGAGAACACCACAGCAGCGTCAAGTTTCTTGGATCTGACACTGAGTCTGGGGGGCAATCAGATACGGATAAATCAGAACGGGCCTGCAAATCTACACGAGTCGGAGCAGCTTGCTGTCGACACATGGGTAGGCGCTCAGCTGGGATTTCAAGAACAATTGATCCTTGGCGCTGTGGCGCAGACTTCGACGAATATCAACTCGCCGTCGGCACTCGTGGACGTCGCGCATACCACCAACGCCTTTCTGAAAGTGCAGACGCCTGGGGCCTCCTATACGACGGCCAGCGGTTCCTCTTATTCGGCGACTCCCGAACCATCAAGCTTATTACTATTCGGATCGGGAATTCTTGGTCTGTGGTGCATCACGAAGAGGAGGTTGAGGAGGTAGCGCGGCACAAGGAATTGTACATATGCGACCGTCCGGCTTCTACCCGTGTCATATTCGTAGAGTGACCACAACCCGGGCTGAATATTTAAGAGCACTACACAACATAAAGAAACAAAATGGAGAATCAAATGCAGGAACAAGGAACTATCTTAACCGGCGACACTCTGAAGCTCGTCGTGCTTGTGGCTTCGCTTGTAATTCTGCCTGCATCCTTGCCGGCGGTGGCCGACGTTGGCTATGGCGTCTACGCCTCTGAAGGCGCCGCCTACGTCTTCGGTCCCCCGACCCACCATATTGTCTTCTCCGACCAGTTCAGCACCTCGGTGTGATTACCGCTGAGGTCATATAGTGCACCCTTTATCGGGAGCTCAGACTCGATCACCTACTCCGCCGGAGGAGTCACCTACACCGATTTTGCCTCTACCGCAGTGAACGCGCTGGTCGCCAATAATGGAATGCTACATGACTGGACCGCTTCGGCTGCGGGTACCGACAATCCTCTTGGCGAATCCTATGCATATGCTAATGGAAACATAGCGTGGCGCGATGTCCTAACCGTTGGTGGGCTTCCGATGGGAACTCCAGTGCAGCTTCTGATAACTGACTATCTGTACAGCAGCGTAAGCGCCGATAGGGTCAGTGGCCATGGCACCGCGGAAGGAGGAGCTTATTATGAGTTCCAGCTCTATGGACAACACTCGGAGCACGTCGATTTACAACTGAATAACCTCTCTACGGATCCCCACCTCCTACTGAAAGAAACCTATGTAATGCAGGCTGTGGCCGGGATGCCTCTAACACTGCTGCTTCAAATGGAAAATAACGTCGATGGCAATGGAGGAGTGTGGGTCGCTAATGCGAATGCCGGTGATACTGCATTCGCGAATATTCAAGTTCTCACTACGGGCGGCACCCTGAGCAGCGCCAGCGGTATCGACTACTCTAAGCTGTCGGAGACCCCCGAGCCATCGGGGTTGTTGTTGTTTGGATCAGGATTGTCATGTCTGAGCATCATCATCAAGCGCCGCGTCGGGAAATGATGCGTTTTGCTTTCAGAGAATCAAACGCTTGCGTAAAACCAGGGACAACCCTCGTTACCTTCGTAATAGCTGATTCGCAGTATTGACTCTGGTGCTTATCCGAGTAGGCTTTGATCGGGTGCGACGCCGAGGGAGAGTTGTGGCTGGGCCCAAACCGGAAACCAGCAGGTTCCTCCGTTCCGCTGCGCTCCAGTCGGAATGACGAATGGGGAGGTGGGCGGACAATCCTCGGTCGGGATGACACCGAGAAGGGGACGATCCTTGTGGATGACTCGGATGAGACAGGCGAACGGCGATCCGTATGAATGCGAGAACTCACATCAGGACACCATCTTGGGTCGTGGCGGCCGGCCGCAAGTCACGCCCGCCTGGGCCACGGAGAACGGCCCGGACGCGGCCCCGACCGGCCGCGATTTCCCCTTCGAGTCATACTTGTATGAGTCATACTTTACATACATTCCATACAGGGAATTCGAGAAGAGCGCTGGGAAGTAACTCATTTGTTTTAAATATTTTGGCAGCATTTTTCGCTAAGGTCGTGCTTTTGGAGAATGGCAGGGGAGGGGGGAGGGGGGTACCCGAAAAGTTGTCAGTTGTCGGTGGTCAGTTGCCAGAAGGGTGTCCCTGGCTGGTCATCAGAGGAGGGTTCTTAGAGCCGAGGCGTCGGAGGGAAACCACAGATCCCTCTTGTCGGATCCTCCGCCTGCGGCGAACGACCTCGGGTCGGGATGACAACCGAGAGTGGGAGTGCCTGATGTAGGAACTGCAGGTTCCTCCGCTCGGATGCGCGTCGGTCGGCGCATCCTCGGTCGGGATGACACGGCCGAAGGGTCGGGATGATAGCGGGTAAGGGAACGAGGTTTGGTCGGAGACGTTGACGGATTGGGATGGGTTTGCTAGTTGCTAGTCGCTAATTGCTGGCCGCTAATCGTTCCATTCGGCCTCGTCGATGACGGCGACGCCCAGCTCTTTGGCTTTGTCGAGTTTGGAGCCAGCTTCGGCGCCCGCCACCACGTAGTCGGTCTTCTTGCTCACCGAGCCGGAGACGCGGCCGCCGGCATTCTCGATGAGCTGCTTGGCTTCGTCGCGGGTGTGGCGCTCCAGGGTTCCGGTGAGGACGAAGGTTTTGCCCGCGAGCGTGGTGGCGCGCTGCTTCTTGTGGCCGGTCATGGTGAGTCCGGCGGCGCGCAGCCGTTCGACCAGCGCAACGTTTTTTGGCTCGTCGAAAAATTCGCGGATGCTCTCGGAAACGCGCGGACCGATTTCGTTGACCTGCTGCAACTCTTCCGCGCTCGCCGACATCAGCGCGTCGAGCGAGCCAAAATCTTCGGCGAGAAATTGCGCGGTGCGCTCGCCGACCATCGGAATTCCGAGGCCGTAAATCACGCGTTCCAGCGGCAGCTTCTTGGAGTTCTCGATCTCGCTGAGAATGTTCTGCGCCGACTTCTTGCCCATGCGCTCCAACGCGAGCAGCTTGTCTTCGGTGAGCTCGTAAATATCGGCGATGTTCTTTACCAACTTCTGATCGGTGAGCTGATTGACCAGCGCGTCGCCCATTCCTTCGATGTTCATCACGCCACGCGCCGCGAAGTGACGAATGCTCTCGCGCAGCTTCGCCGGACAATTGGCGTTGACGCAGCGATGATCGGCTTCGCCTTCGGCGCGAACGACGTGTCCGCCGCAAACCGGACAACGTTCCGGCATGTGAAAATGGCGCGTGCCGCGCGGCTTGTCGTCGAGCACCTTGACGACCTTCGGAATCACGTCGCCGCCGCGCTCGACTTGCACCCAATCGCCGATGCGAACGCCGAGCCGATCGATCTCGTCCATGTTGTGCAGCGTCGCGCGGCTGACTGTAGTTCCACCGATTGCGACCGGTTTGAGCGCCGCGACCGGCGTGAGCTTTCCGGTGCGTCCGACTTGCACCAGAATGTCCTCGATCTGCGTCTCGCCCGAACGCGCGGTGAACTTGTACGCAATCGCCCAGCGCGGAGCTTTGCCGGTGAATCCGAGCTCCTGCTGCAAGGCGATGCGATCGACCTTAATGACGATGCCGTCGATCTCGTAAGGCAAGCTGTCGCGCTTGGCTTCCCACTCGTTGATGAAGCTCCAGACTTCGTCGAGGTTCTGTACCTTGCGATGATTGGGATTGACCTTGAAGCCTGCAGTCTGCAAGGCCTTCAGCGCGTCAGAGTGGCGATCGAAGATGGTTCGTCCCTTGGTGTCGTAGAGAAAGTAGCTGAAGAAGTCGAGCCGGCGCGAAGCCGTGATATTGGGCTCGAGCACGCGCACGGTTCCGGCGGTCGCGTTGCGTGGATTGGCGAAGCGCGGCAAGCTCTGCGCCTCGCGCTCGTCGTTCATCCGCTGGAAGGACGCGATCGGCATCAGCAGCTCGCCGCGCACCTCGAAGTCGCGCGGCAGTCGCGCCTTGTCGAGCACCTTGGCCGGAATCGTGAGCGGCACGCTGCGCACGGTGCGCACGTTCGGCGTGACATCCTCGCCAACGCTGCCGTCGCCGCGCGTGATGCCGCGCGCGAGATGTCCGTCCTCGAAGCGCAGCGCCAACGACATGCCGTCGAGCTTGAGCTCGCAGACGTAGTCGACCTTGGATTCGCCGGTGAGCTCGTGCACGCGACGCTCCCAGTCGCGCAGCTCGTCCTCGCTGTAGGCGTTGTCGAGCGAGAGCATCGGCGACGAATGCGCAACCTTGACGAAGCCCTCGCGCGGCTTGCCGCCGACGCGCTGTGTCGGCGAGTCCGGCGTGATCTGCTCAGGATGCTCGGCCTCGAGCGCCTTGAGCTGGTTCATCAGGCGGTCGAACTCGGCGTCCGTGAGCTCGGGATCGTCGAGCACGTAATAGCGATGTTCGTGATAGCGGATCTTGTCGCGCAGCGCCTCGATCTTCTGCGGCAGGTCTTTGGTCGCAGGCATGAAACGATTATAGGGCGAAGCGAATTCACCACGGAGACACCGAAAGATGGGTTCACCACGGAGACACCGAGAACACGGAGAATTCCTTGGGTGTGTTCGTGATCAATGCTTGCGTCTGACGCTGCTCCGCACATTCCATGATGGCCACGCAGAACCTAACCTCCAGCTTTCCGATTCTCCGTGCGCTCCGTGTCTCCGTGGTGATCCCGCCTTCGCGTAGAATCGTGGCAGTGCCTCTGACAACTGATACCCGGCAACTGACAACTATCCTGTGAAACACCTGCTGAACAAGTGGACCCTGACGATTCTGGCGGTGCTGAAGCCTCTGGGAATTTGGGGCGTGCTGGGCTTTGCCGCGGTCGATGCCTCGTTCCTCGGCATGCCGTTGGACGCCATCGTCGCGGGCTATTCCTATGCCAATCCTCAGCGGCTGCTGCTGTACTCGTTTATGGCCGCGATCGGCTCGGCGCTGGGCAGCATTCCGATTTACCTGATCGGCTACAAAGGCGGCGAAGTTCTGATCGCCAAGCGCGTCGGTGAGAAGCGCTTCAACCGGATTCGGGCCTCATTCGAGAAGCATGGGATTCTGGCGATCATGGTGCCGTCGATGCTGCCGCCGCCGACGCCGTTCAAGCTGTTCGTCCTGTCCGCCGGCGTTGCCGAGATGAGCTTCACCAGGTTCCTGGGAGCGATCTTCGCCGGGCGCTTCCTGCGCTTCGCCTTGGTTTCTATCATCGTGATCCGCTACGGACTGGAGATCCTGGGATTTCTTACCGGCGTCGTGCACAACCATTTGCGCTACCTGCTAGCCGCTATCGCAGTGGCTGTTTTGGCAGGATGGTGGATTTGGAGAACTCGCAAACTGAAGTCGGCAAAGAACCGAGAAGAAGTGGCGGACATACGGCAATAAAGACATCGCTGAGGGGAGGCAGTACCTTCCCTCAGCGGATAATCACAAGGCGCGGCACGAACCGAGATTACTTTCGGGCTTGACGATTACTGCGAACAGTTGGTGCTAACCATTTTCACGCTGGAAGCCCGAAAGTCCGCGTAAGGAGTGCTGCCGGCTTCCGACTTCTCGCTGGCTTCCTTCTTGGTCTCCTGCGCCTCCGGCAGCTTCACTTCGTGGCCGGTTACGGTGACCGTGTGGCCAACATGCTCCGCCAGATTCACGCCGTGAGCCATAACCTCGTACATCTTGCCTTCCGACATGATGTAGTATCCACCGGTATCGCTGCCTTGCTTCAGGCAGCCGGTGATTGACATGGACTCCTTACCTGCGTTTGATTGGGCCATCAGCAGGATCGGAAACAGGCTCAGGAACAGAAGAGGAGCCAAAACGAGCGAAATCTTTTTGAACGACGACATCGGTGGTACTCCTTTCGACGCCGCAATTGAGGCTGCGGCAGGAGGCGAGCGCTGAGTTGAGACGATGCAGCTCCGCTGCTTCCGCGGTTTCTCCCCGGCGCAACAGGGAGACTGACAGCTACTAGGATGATAGTTATCCCGTCCGGGTGGCAGCAAAAAGCTCTCCGCCGGGGAGAGCTTTTGGTTAGTTTAGGTGTCTTGAAATTGGTTAAGAGACTCGGATCTGCTATCGAGCGATCTGTGCGCGGGTTGCCCGCTGCCGGCTCGCGAGGTACCCCACGCCGAAGAACACGGCGGAGAAGCACAGGTCCGAGACCAGCGTGTTCCGGAAGAAAGGTATGCCAGCCACCAGCGCCATCGTCAGGCCGTTGAAGGTCGCAGGATACATATCGCGCCACACCACCCAGACCATCGTGTTGCTAACCAAGAAAAATGAGAAGGATGCAATCAACGAGGCCCCGCCAATACGCACAGCAGACCAAGTGTTTGCCAGCAGGCCACCTAACAACAGGATCGCGGCATACCACGCCCACGTGACCAGGTGATCTGCGGTCAGAGGATAGGCGTAGTGGACTCGCGTCAAATAGACATCCGAGGCAATCAGCAGGGCGACCGGAACCCACATCTGCTTGCGCGGCATGCGTGCGCCGAAGTAAAGCAGCGCGGCTGCAACCGGCGTGAAGTGGAACGCCATCGGGATGAAGCGCGCGTGTATCGCGACCGCGAGAAGCACGAAAAGATAAGCCAGCATGATCACCTCTTAGGGTATGGCGCTTCTTGATTCTGTATGCAGGTTCGCGGTCCGTCAAGCGGTCGTTACCTGTGAAGCAATTATCTATTCTCCCCAGTGAAAATACAAACTAGTTTGGGGGCTCTGCTTGTTCCAGTTTCTCTACGGTTGGCGAGTGGCTCGAGTTCATTCCCTCCTCCTCGACTTGCAGATCAGGGCTAAGTAGGACATATCCAGACAGGGGCGGACGTCCACCGCGCGTATCAGGATAGCTGTAGCGAAGGTCCTGGAACTCGACCAGGTAGCCCGGCATGCGTCCTTCCAGTTTTTGGGTTTGCAGATAAGGAAAGACGGCCCAATCGAGATAAACGCTTCCCATGTAAGACGACTTCGCCGCCAACGTCACAGGTGTTTCTGCCGGTTTGTAATAAGTCAGTCCTTCGGAGTGGGGATCGACTTCCGGGCCGAGGGAATTAACCGGCACCGTGCGAAAGAAGTCCGCGGTCTCGACGACGCCGTGCCAGCGGAAGGGGTTCACCATGTATGGATAGGCAGCTACGCGGAGAGGATCGGCTCCCCGATAGGTGATAGCGTCCAGGGCGCCGAGGGCTCGGCGATGCTGGTAATCCCGGATGCCCCAAATCAGCACCAGACAAATGAGGGCGAAGATGGCGCCGCCCCGGCCGCCGGGACCTTTGCTGCGCGCCCCAATCTCCTGGTTAATCAGGCTGAACAGAGAGGGGAGCGTGAGCCCGGCGATCAGCGCCAGCAGCATCAGCGGCTCGATGATGGAGACAATGTCCCATGAATACCAGCGATAGTTGAACGGCTCGAACAGCCGGATGCCATAGGCGGTGGTGTAGTCGAGCAGCAGGTGGCTGAGCGCTGCCAGCACCGCCAGGAAGTAGAGATAACCCCAACGCGGCGGCAACTCAGCGGCGGAGGCGCGAGCCTTGCGCTTGCGCGGCCACGGGAAGCGGTCGCGGAAACGCGACCACAGATAGACGAACCCCAGGGTCGCAGCCGCAATGAACGGAACCCCAACGAAGGAATGCGTGATGCCGCGATGGTGCTGCAGTCCCGCGATTGAGCTCTTGAGAGCCCAAACTACGTCGACATCGGCGGCCTCGGCCGCCAGCACCATGGTCATTGTGGCCAGGGCGGTCTTGCGATTGAAGCCAGAGCGGCCCATGCAGGCTCCGGTCAGAAAATGGGTGAGCGGATCCAAATGTCTCCTTGTGGCGGCAGCGGATGGATCATGGTTCCTGGTGTCCGGTCTTTCCAGCCAGCAGGTCAAGGACATGTGGCAGAATTTTTATGACGGACTGCAGCGATTCAGCCGCGCCGCTGGGGCTGCCCGGCAAATTCAGAATCAGAGTCCGGCCACGAACGCCACAGATTCCCCGGCTCAGGACAGCGAACGGCGTCTTCTCCAGGCCTGCAGCCCGCATCTTCTCAGGAATTCCCTCAATCAGGCGCGAGCAGACGGCGCGCGTCGCCTCAGGCGTGAAGTCACGTTCGGCGATGCCGGTGCCGCCGGTAGTGACGATCAGCTGTACCTGTTCGCTCAGGGCGGCCAGACTCCGCTCGATCTCCGGCTGCTCGTCAGGAACCACTTTCTGTTGCATTATCTCGAAACCATGTTGCCGCAGGAGCTCAGCAGTTGCCGGACCAGACAGATCGGTACGCTCGCCGCGCGAGGCAGAATCGCTCACGGTGACGACAGCAGCGGTTTTCATGGCTTGCCCGGCGCGCGCCGCACGTAATCTCCACTCTTGCCGCCGGACTTGCGCTCCAATGTGATCTCGCGGATCTCGATTCCCTTGTCCAGAGCCTTGCACATGTCATAGATGGTGAGGGCAGCGACCGAGGCCGCAACGAGCGCTTCCATTTCGACGCCGGTGGCCGCCGTCGTGCGGGCGAGGGTTCGAATCGCGATGCCCTTTTGCTCTATTTCGAGCTGCACGTCGACCTTGCTAAGAGGTAACGGATGGCACATGGGAATCAGTTCGGAGGTGCGTTTGGCGGCCATAATTCCCGCGACTCGTGCGACCTCCAGCGGGTCGCCCTTGGGATTGCGCGGCAGTGCGTCGAGGACGTCCCGTTTCATCGCAACGAACGCGTGGGCCTCGGCCTCACGCAGCGTCGGCTGCTTGGCCGAGACATCTACCATCGAGGCGCGACCGGCACTGTCGTAGTGCGAGAGCTTCTTCGCTTTGTTTTTCGGCTTGGGCATGACTGCTGGTATCAGAACAGCAACACCGTGACTACTTCGCCGGAGGCAAACTGCTCGCGATCCGGAGGTACCACAATGTAGCAGTTGGAGCGAGCTACCGCCATCAAGTCTCCGGAACCTTGCCAGCGTGTAATTTCCACCTCAGGCAGCTGGAAGTTTCCACCAAGTTTCGCTGGAAGGAAACGAGTTAACCCGGTCTTGGTCTTGAACTCCGCTTTGAGAGATGCCTGAGCAAAATTCAGGGCGCGTGGAACACCACCGGAAAGTGCGTCAATCAATGGCTGAGCGAACAACTGGAACGTCACCATGGTTGACACCGGATTGCCCGGAAGTCCGAAGAATGGCACGCTACGGCCATCGTAGGTTGCCTCCCCGAAGACAACCGGTTTGCCGGGTTGCATGCTCACGCCAGTGAAGAAGAAGCGAGCGCCGAGGGCGGCGAGCGCCGGTTCCACCAGGTCGTACTTGCCCATCGAGACGCCGCCCGTCAGCAACAGCAGGTCGGCTGCAAAGCCCCGGCCCAGCAGCACTGCTAAGTCGTCTGGCTCGTCGCGGGCCACGGGAAGAAGCACAGGAATCCCGCCGGCCGCGTGCACTTGTGCCGCCAGCGAGTAGGTATTGGAATTGCGAATCTGGCTTGGTCCGGGAGGCAGGTTGATGTCCACGAGTTCGTCGCCGGTTGCCAGGATCGCAACCCGGGGGCGTCGCTGCACGGCGACTTCCGGCCGTCCGAGTGCCGCAGCGACCGCCACGACCGCCTGGTTGATCCGGGTACCGCGGCCCACCACGATCGAGCCTTTACGAGCCTCCGATCCAGCGGCCACCACATTCTCGCCATGCTGGACGGAGCGAGTCAGCGTCACCATGTCGCGATGGCGCTCGCTGTATTCCACCATGACGACGGCATCGGCGCCCGCTGGAACTGGAGCACCAGTCATGATCTCCGCAGTCTCGCCAAGACCAATCGTGAGGTCGGGCTGGCCGTCAGCGCCGCCCGCCTTGATTTCACCCACGCACTGCAGGCGCGCCGGTAGCGCGGCCACATCATCTGCGCGAACCGCATAGCCATCGCGCGTGGCTCGCGGAAAGGGAGGAAAGTCGCGATCGGCATGCAGGTCCTCCGCAAGCACGAGCCCTAGACCCTCGAGCAGAGGCAGCATCTCTGGCTCGCTGGGCGAGACCTGCTTGGCGTAGCCCTCCACTAATTGTCGGGCCTCCGGGAAAGTCAGAAGCGGAGTGCTGATTGCTGGACTCATCGTGCCTGCCAGCAGGGATTCTATCGGAGTGGAATGAATCGACCAAACCTAGCCGAGTTTGGCCCGCGGAAGCCTTAGTGCGAACCCCCGCAATACCCTTTGGGGCTATCCCAGTAAAAAGGGGCAGCCCGAGCCGCCCCCTTCTGACTTCAAAGGCTCGACGCGTCTATTTCTTTGGCGCCTTGCCCTTTCCATAGGTGGTCTGGACCGTCGATCCTATGCTGGCGAGCATGTCCTTCGAAGGCTGGGCATACTTACCATCCGGCGCCAGTTCGAGATACTTGTTGAAGGCTTCCGCGGTGCCATCCGGAGCCACCATCTTGTCGCCTTTCATGGTGGCTTTTCCAATCATGTTTACGCCCTTCCAATAATAGGCGTCGGCGCGATTTGGATCGGCCGCTATGCACTTGTCGAAGGCGGCGAGGGCCTCGTCGATCTTGCCGACATTGGTCAAGACGGCGCCTTCGTTGAAATAGTACATGGCTGCGTTTGCCGGTTCGGCCTGAGCGGCCGCAGTGTATTCAGCCACGGCTTTGTCGATCTGACCCGACTTGGCATAGGCGTTAGCCAATCCGTTGTGATAGGCGCCAGAGGTCGGCTTGATCGCAAGCGCCTTCTGATAGGCGTCAGCCGCTTCGGGGTATTTCTTGTCTCCGGTGTACGCATCCGCCAGATAGGCCCAAAGCAGGTCCTTGTCAGGATTCGCCTGGGCTACCGGTTGCAGAACCGAAACCGCCTGATCCCAGTTGCCGGCCTGCTCCAACTGTTTCGCTTCCTTCAAAGTAGCATTCAAATTCTTGATGTTTTCGTTTTCTTTCTTCTGCGCCTCGATTTTCTTCAGCTGCTCTTCCGAGACGCCTGTCGTCGCCCGGTCCTTTGCAAGATCGAAGGTAAGGAGGCGCTCTTCGTTGGCCTTGACCGGAATCTGATTAAGCGTATCGATGACCCTGCCGTTGCTGGTCACAGTCGCATTGTAGATTCCGGCGGACACGCCCACGGAGAAGAACTCGCCGTTCTTGTCGGTTTTCAGGGTAATCTTGTGGCCCGTATCCGTAGCGGTAAACTCGACGATGGCGTCGACGATGGGTTTGCCTGCTTCGTCTTTAACGACACCCTTTAGTGTGCCCGTTCCCTGAGCGAAAACAGGAACCGCGCATAATCCAATCAGTACGGCCAAGAGAACTACGAGCGTGATGTTAGTTTTCATTTCGCCTCCAGCGCGTGCAACCTTAAGAACGATTTTGAATTGCGATTGTGAAGAACTTTTAGAGCCGGTCAAGAATCCTGTGCCGCAGCCGCGGGCTGGTAAGAAATGGGATCGGTCGCGCCGGCAGCTGCGAAGGCCCGCAACCTCAAAACGCAGCTGTCACAACTACCGCAAGCCTGATCCAACCGGCTGTAGCATGACCACGTTAAATCGAAGGGAGCGTTTAGTTCAAGGCCAAGAGTCACAATAGAAGCTTTTCGCATGGCAATCAAAGGCGTCTCAATCCGAATGGCTCCCTCTTTCGTTCCCGTTCGGATGGCCTCGTTGAACGCTTGATAATACTCCGGCCGGCAGTCGGGATAGCCCGAACTGTCCTGCTCCACGGCCCCTATGTAGATGCGCTCTGCCCCCAAAACCTCCGCCCAACTGGTCGCGGCGGCCAAGAAATGCGCGTTGCGGAACGGTACGTAAGTGACGGGAATTTCCGAGCCGATCTCCGGCGGGGCGTCAGGAACGGCGATTTGCTCATCCGTGAGTGCCGAGCCTCCGATAGCTCGAAAGAACGGGGTGGCAAACGCGAGACGGGTCCGTATGCCCAGCCGGTCGCAGATTTCCCGGAAGGACTGCTGCTCCCGGGCCTCGGTGCGTTGACCATAGCTGATATGGAGGGCTGCCGTCTTGTCGGCTCCAAAGTCCCGCACTGCCAGGGCGGCACAGACGGCAGAGTCCATACCTCCGCTGAGCAGGACCACGACGCGAGCTGTCGGCTTCTGCTTCATACCAACTAGACGCCCTTCAAAGACGGCTCCCAGATGAATTTGTGGATCTGCAATCCCAGGCGCACCCTAAGGCCGTCAGCCAGTATCCACTCTGCGAGCGCCTGAGGATCGATCAGGCAGTGCGAGACATCCCGGCTTCCTGAGGCGCTCTTGCTAAACGCGGGCGAAAAGATGACCGAGTGAACACGGGCATGGAGCGCATGCAGGTTTGTGAAATCCCGCGCGAACTCGTAGTCGCGACGGCTGGCAATCACGAACTTAACCTCATCGCGACGGGTGAGAAAGGCAAGATTTTCATGGCGAAAAGTGCCGCCCTCGCCTGAGTCGGGACACTTCACGTCTACGATCTTCACGACGTGATCCGGCACCCGGTCTAGCGGCCGTTCCCCGCTGGTTTCGAGCAGCACTGTATAACCTGAAACCAGCAACTGATCCATCAGCGGGACGGCTTCACGTTCCTGCAGGAGCGGTTCGCCACCGGTGATCTCCACCAGTCCGCCGTCTGGCGAGAGACGATGCACCTCGTGCTCGATTTCGGCCAGCGTCATCTTTTGTCCGCCCTTGAAGGTGTACTCGCTGTCGCACCAGGTGCAACGCAGGTTGCATCCTGCCAGCCGCACGAAGACGCAAGGTAGCCCGGCATAGGAAGACTCACCCTGCAGCGACTTGTAGATTTCGATGATTTGCATGACCTGGCTGCTCACGCATTTGCCAACGGGCCCGGGAAGCTGGCGTTCCATTACGATTCGCAGTAGCGGGCGGTCGTCGTATCGGTCTCCCAGATGGTGACATCCTTCACCCGCACCCGGCCGTTGGTGCTGGTCTTCAGCCGCGAATTGGTTTCATCGTAGAAATACTTCGCCAGGTTCTCGGCCGAGGGATTGATGGTAGTGAACGGTTCCAACTCGTTGATCATCTCGTGGTCGAGATAGTTCATCACCGGACGCAGAACGTCCTTGAGCTCTTTGAAGTCGAGCAGCAGTCCGGCCTGATCGAGCGTCTCTCCGCTCAGGGTGACGCGAACGCGGTAGTTGTGGCCGTGCGGCTTTTCGCACTTGCCGCGATAGTTGCGCAGGAAGTGTCCCGCAGAAAATGTGTCTTCGACAGTGACTTCGAACATGATCTCCAGCCGCATCGGCGCAAATAGGCGGGGGGCGGCGAATACTTTATTCTAACGTGATTCAGCCGCGTTTACGCCACGTCTAAGCTGCTTCCGAAGAACTCTTCAACCTTCCGCAGGTCCGTGGTCCGGCCGTAATTCGGCAGGCTATCGAGGAACACCCGTCCGTACTGCTTCTTCAGAATGCGGTTGTCGAGCAGGCACAGCAACCCACGATCGTGCAGCGAGCGAATCAGACGTCCGAAGCCCTGCTTCAACGAGATCACCGCGCTCGGTACTTGATACTCGTAGAACGGGTTGCCCCCATTCTCGGCGATCGCCTTGACCCGCGCGGCGACAATCGGATCATTCGGCACTGCAAACGGGAGCCGGTCGACGATGACGCAACTCAGTTGCTCGCCCTGCACGTCCACCCCCTGCCAGAAGGACGCAGTCGCAAATAGCACCGCATTCGGGGTCATGCGGAACTCCTCCAGCAGCGCCTTTTTCGGTGCGTCGCCCTGGAGAAACAATGGATACGGCAGTTCGGCGATAAGCCTCTCGTGCAAATCCTTCATCAGCCGATAGCTGGTGAACAGGCAAAAAGCGCGGCCGCTGGTGATGCGCAATAGTTTCGACACCACTTCAGCAGCACGTTCAGCGAATCGTGGATCCATCGGCTCGGGCAGGTCGCGAGGGACATATAGCAAGGCTTGACTCTCGTAGTCGAAATGCGAAGGGATGATCGACTCGCGCGCATGGTCGAGACCAAGGCGACCCCGCAGGTACTCGAATCCCCCGCTTACTGCCAGCGTTGCCGACGTGAACACGACGGTGTCAAGGCGATCCAGCAGAAGCTCACGAAAGATAGCCGAGACATCGATGGGCGTCGCCTGCAGGAAGACGTTGTGATGATGCCTGCCATGACCGCCGCCACGGCGCTCGATCCAGAAGACAATGTTGCTGTTCTGGTCTTCCAGCAGGAAGCGAATGTGGGCCGAGAGTTCGTCCACCCGCCGCATGACGCCGTAGATATCGTCCGGCTTGTCTTTGACGGCGTAGAGCAGCGAATGAAGGTGCATCAACGCATTCTGCAGGCTGCCGTAGGTGTCGCCATGCTCTTCCAGAAAGGCCGCGCGGTCATCGAAGGCGAAGCGGCCGTCACCTTGGGGAAGCGTACTGAAAAATAGTTGCGACTGTTGGCGGACGGAGGCGGTCGCGCTAAGAATATCCGCGGCGGGAATATCGGATTTCCGGGCAGCCTGATCGACGTCGCGCAGCAGGTCGTCCACCCTGAGGTTCGACACCGACACGCCGAAATAATCGCCAACCACATTTTCCAGTTGGTGGGCCTCGTCAAAGATCACCGCTTCCGCATTCGGCAGCACCCCGGCGTCGGGTGCGTATTCGGCTTCGGCCTTGATCGCCAGGTCGGCGCAGAACAGGTGGTGGTTGACGATGATGATGTCACTCTCGGCGGCACGGCGTCGCATCTCGGTGATGAAACAGCGCTCGAACTGCTGACAGGCGGTGCCGATGCAGCGATCGGTGCGGGCGTCGAGCTTGGGCCAGAGCTGGCTGTTTTCCGGCAGCTCACTCAGCTCGGCGCGGTCGCCGGTTTCGGTGAGCTTCTCCCAGTCGCTGATGATCTTGAAGTGGCTGATCTCCTCCAATCCGTTGAGGATCGGCTGCTCGGCCAAGTCGTAAAGCTTCTTGCGGCAGAGATAGTTGCCGCGACCCTTCATGTAGCACACACGCAGCTCGCCCAGATGCGACTGGAGAAAGGGAACGTCCTTGAAGAAGAGCTGCTCCTGCAGCGTCTTTGTGCCCGTCGAAATGATCACGCGTTTGCCCGAGCGAATCACCGGCAGCAGGTACGCCAGCGTCTTGCCTGTACCTGTTCCTGCCTCGACGATCAGATGTCGCCGCTCCTCCAGGGCCTGTTCGACGGCTTCGGCCATCTGTAGCTGTCCGCGACGGAACTCGTAGGCGTCCAGCGTTCGCGCCAGCACGCCGCCGGGCCCGAAGAACTGGTACAACGACGGCAGCCGTGCGACCGAAGCAGCGGATTGTGGCGTGGAAGACACGGCGTGAAGGAGCTTGTCCCTATAATAGCTGCTAGGGCATGTGTACTGCCCGATCCGAGCGGTCTTGAAGGGGCACGGCTTCAGCCGTGCCGAACAAATCCAATTTAATAGATCGGGGCTTTAGCCCCTATCGTTCACTTACTCCCCTACTGCCAAGGATCCTATTGTCCCGTCGCGTTCACTACGAATCGAAAACCAAGCCCAGCCGCGGAGAGGCGCCCGCGCTCGGCACGTTGGCCATCGTGGGCAGGCCGAACGTCGGCAAATCGACGCTGTTCAATCGTCTGGTAGGTTCACGGCGCGCCATTGTGGGCGACGAGCCCGGCATTACCCGCGACCGCCTGTACGGCGATATCGAATGGGCCGGCCGCAGGCTGCGGGTGGTCGATACCGGCGGCATCGTGCCCGATGACAAGGCGCTGATACCCTCGGAGATCTTTCGCCAGGCCCGCGTCGCGCTCGACGAAGCCGACGCCATCGTGATGGTGGTGGATGGCCGCACCGAATTGGCCGCTCCCGACATGGAACTTGCCCGGTTGCTGATCCGCTCAGGCAAGCCGGTTCTTCTCGCCGTAAACAAGGTGGATACGACGCAGCTTGAGCCTTACGCCGAAGAGTTTCGCAGCCTCGGCATCAAGGACCTCTTCCCTGTTTCGGCTGAAAATGGCAACGGCCTCGCTGAGTTGCTGGAGCACGTGATCAGCCTCATGCCTCAGCGTAAGCCGGAGGCCGAAGAGGAAGTCCCGGAGCTGGCTGCCAGTGACGAAGCAGTGGAAGAGTCGGCAGAGCCGAAGGAAGTCAAGGTCGCGATCATTGGCCGCCCGAACGTCGGCAAGTCGACCCTGCTGAACGCGCTGACCGGCACAGGTCGTGCGATTGTCTCGCCGGTTGCGGGCACCACGCGCGATGCGGTGGACGAGGTCTTTGAACGCGACGGCCAGAAGTACCGCTTCATCGACACCGCGGGCATTCGCCGCAAGGGCAAGACGGAACTGATGGCCGAGAAGTTGTCAGTTGTGATGGCGCGCAAACATCTGGAAGCCGCCGATGTTGCGATGATTGTGATCGACGCCGTCGAAGGCGTCACCGCCAGCGACGCCACCATCGCCGGTTACGCGCACGAGAGCGGACGCTCGGTGATCATCGTGGTCAACAAGTGGGACCTGGTCACCACGAATCGTACCGACGGAAAACCTCCCGCCGACAGGACCATCTACGAAGAGCAGATGCGCCGCCACCTGAAGTTCCTGAACTACGCCCCGGCGGTTTTCGTCTCGGCTGTTAAGGGGCAGAATATGTCGAAGCTCTTTTCGACTCTGGAACTGGTAGCTCGCGAGCGTCGCAAGCGCATCGGCACCGGCGAGATGAACCGCTTCATCAGCCGCGTCGACTTCGAGCGTGCTTCCGTGCCGATGTCAAAGCGGGTGAAGATTCTCTACATGACGCAGGCTGCCGTGTCACCGCCCACCTTCATTCTGTTCACCGATCGCGCAGTGAAACTGCACTTCTCCTATGAGCGATTTCTGGAGAACCAGATTCGCGCCGCCTTCGGCTTTGTCGGGACGCCTATCTGGATCAAGAACCGCGGCGGGAACGAAGCGCGCGACCGGAAGTAGCTCGAACCTGCCTCTAAATGCGGGATTAACCCCTCTCATTTGAAAGAGCACAGGTTCAGCCCTGCCGACGTTTTGAAAGGGCACAGCTTTAGCTGTGCCGGTAAGCCTTTATTTTGTCCTCCCGAGCCGACGTCAGTCGGCGAGGGATCTATGGCTCTGACTTTTTCGTCAGACTGCCGACAAGGAAAGTTTCGGGTGCTTATGAGACGAGTTTTACTCGTATCGCAGCGCGTCCACCGGATCCAACTTCGAGGCGCGCAGCGCGGGCACCATGCCGCTCAGGACTCCCACGAAATAGCAGCACAACTGACGAGCCCAGCACCGCGAACGCGGAAATCTGCAAATGAATGTCGCCCTTGCCCGAAGTGTCTTCGAACAGCGGCCCGAGCATCGGCAATGTAGGAATCAACATCGAAAGCAGATACGACAGCACCACGCCGATAACCCCGCCGAGCAGCATCAGCAGCATGGTTTCCGCCAGGAACTGAAAACGGATGTGCCACTTTCGCGCTCCGAGCGCACGCCTCAGCCCGATCTCGCGAATGCGCTCATCCACCGACACCAGCATGATGTTCATCACGCCCACGCCGCCGATGCCGAGGGTCAGTGCCCCAATGAATAGCAGCAGCACTTGCAAGCCGATGGTGAGGCCGTCAATCACCGGCCGAAATTCCTCGCGTCCAAACATCTGGATCGCCTTCTGATCGGTGGGCGAGAAGCCTTGCCGTTGCGCGATCGCCGCCAGCACCTGTGCCTTGGCCTTCTTCTCGAATTGCGGCGCCACCGGCGTGAACACCATCACCTGCGAATAGCGCGTATTCCACACATCGCCTGCCGCCGCGAACGGGATGAATACCGACTTGTCGTCGCTGGTGAAATAGTTGGACAGTTGGATCTTTCGATCCATAACACCAACCACGGTGAAGCGCACTCCCGCGATCTCCACGGTCTCGCCGATGGCGTTTCTCCCGCTGAAGAGCTGGTCCTTCACCTTGAAGCCGAGAAAGACGACGCGCCTGCGCTCGACTTCGTCCGCCGGATTGAGCCAACGGCCGTCAACGGCGCGTTCGTTGCGCATCTCGCCGTACTCCGGACACACTCCGCGAATCGCGGTGTTGGCCAGGCGATCGCCGTAGGAAATAGGCAGCCACTTCACGGTCTCCAGGCAGACGTGTCTTACCATGGTGGCTTCCTGGCGAACGGCTTCCAGGTCGTCGTGCTCGAACTTGACTTGCTTGCCGGCACGCTGGCCGCCCGGCTGTTCGCTGGTCTGGGCCGGCCACGCAATGACGGTGCTACTGCCAAACGCATCGAAGGCGGCGACCAGCACGTGCCGGAATCCGCTGCCGTAGGCGATCAGCAGGGTCACCGCGACGATCCCCCACACGATGCCCAGCATAGTCAGCAGGCTGCGCGAGCGATTGCGACGCAGGGCGATCCAGGCTTCCTCGATAATCTCGCCCATCATGGAAATCGCTGCACGCATGGTTATCCACCCGCCTCGTAGCGCAGGGCCTCGATCGGATCGATGGACGCTGCCCGCCGCGCCGGATACATCGCGGCCAGCACCGCGACAAGTCCAAGAAGGCCTACCGACAAGAGCCCTGACTGCCACGTCGGCAACAGTCCGGCAAAGTACTGTGGCATCGGCAGCAGATCGATCAAGGCGCAGATGCCAAACGAAATCCCCATCCCCAACCCGCCGCTCACGGCCACGACAATCATCGTCTCGACGAAGAACTGCATCATGATGTTGTGAGACTGCGCGCCTACCGCCTTGCGCACGCCAATTTCACGGGTACGCTCACGCACCGCCACCAGCATCACGTTCATCACGCCCAGTCCGCCCAGGAACAGCGTCGTCAGTCCGACGGCTCCGAGGAAGTACTTCATGCCATCGGTCATCTGCTTGAATGCCTGCGCCTCTTCGATGGTGTCCCAGATCCCGGCCGCTTCCTTGTCGTGGGGATCGAAGTTATGCAATCGCGCCAGTGAGCCGATGACCTGGCCCTTGCACGCTTCATGCTGCTCGACCGACTTCGGCGTCACCAGCAACTGATCGAAACCATGTGGCGTCGCCGGAGGCTTGTTAGGAAAATCCTCGTGCATGGCGGAGTACGGGACATAAACCTTGTTGATGTCGAAACCGTCGTAGCTGGAATCCTGGTCCTTCGTCTTCATCGTGCCGATGACTTTGTAGGGGATGTCGTCGAGGTAGATGTATTCGCCGACGGGGTTGCGTCCGGCAAAGAGCTGCTTCTTCACCTCGGTGCCGAGGAAGGCGACACGACGGGTCTCGGCCAGATCGCTCCAGTTGTAGAACCGGCCATCGGCCACGCTAATGCTGCGGATGTCGGCGAATGGCGGATACGATCCGGTGACGGTTTGTCCGCTGGCGTTGTAGTTGCTATGGATTTTGACGCGGCTGGTTTCCAGTTCGGGAATGACCCATTCGCAATCGGGCGAGTCGGCCTGGAGCACGGGGATATCGGTGTCGACGAACTCAATGCGGCGTCCGGCGCGCGTCCCGCCTGCCTGAAGGCTGGTGCGCCCGGCGAAGATGATGATCAGGTCTTTGCCGAAATTGGCCGAAACCTTGGCCTGTCCCACGCGCAGTCCTTCTCCCGCCGCCACCATCAGCACAATGGAGATGACACCCCATGCAATGCCGAACATGGTGAGCGCGGTGCGCAGCTTGTGCGCCCACAGCGTTCCAAACACATCGCGGATGAGATCGCGGAAAACCATTTTGGGCCGGCGGCGACTCGTCAGGAGGCGGAGCCACTCACCAGGTAATACGCTTCTTAACGATGAGAAGTTCCTTGGCAGTATGCGGAAAAGGGACCCGCACGACAAGCTTGATCCCAGATGGGCTGGGACGAAACTGGCCTGGCGTCGGCAATGGCTTTCAAGCGTTGTAGTGCATGACACTTCCGGGGTTCTTCGTTCAGCAGTGGCAGCGGCGTCGCTCCGATGCGTGAGTCGCCCTTGCAGTCTCGACATGAGCGATCGTTGAACTCAGTAGCCTCATCATTTTGGTTGGCTCGACCGACGGTGACAGGCGACAATATCCTTAATGACCACGGCTCGAATGATCACCGCTCGGCCTGATACTCCTTACCATCTACTCGCTCTGACTCAAGGCACTCCCTTGTCGCTTGAGAAGCTAAAAGCGGCCTGGCCTGGTCTTTCGTTGGCGGACAAAATCATCCTGCTAAACATTCTGCTGGGCGACCTAGGCAATAGAGAGGACTGTGGCGTTCTGAAGTGGAAGCGTCATCGAAACTTCGTTAAGACACTCGGCCGCGGAGACCAGAATGACTATATACGTCATCTGACTGCGCTGAAGGTTTCCAGCGATGACAAGGATGAGGAGTCGCTCGCTCTGTACGAACGCGTAATCAACGATCCCTCCGGTCTCGTGGTATCCACCCAAGATCATTGGCCTCTCTCCGCATTCATGTTTCCTTCGAAGCAGGAGGACGGAATCGCACGGTTCTGGCGCGTGTCAGTGCCGCGAAGACTAGCCATTGCCGCTGAATTACTCGACTCTGACCTGGCGGCATGCTTGAAGTACGGGGCTACCGAGCTACTTCCCAAAAGCACGATCACATCAGGCGATCTGGAGGACTTGGTTCATCAGTACGTCGGCAACCGAAGTTCGAACAAGATCAGGCATGTCGAAGAGCTCTGGCGCATTGTGCCGGACCTGTCCCTGACCCTCTCCCTCGTAATGGTCGACTCCCTGCCTCCCTTTTTGAGAGACGAGGTCCCGCAGGATCTGTTAGCCCGCTTCACGGATGACCACGTCCAAGTCCTTCTCGCGCGAGAAGACATTAATCTGCTCGATCTGCGCCGGAATGTATTCCAGTCCACCTCAAAGCGGGGATTGATGCACGCTGCTGTGTCCAGTTCCAACTTCGCCATTCTGGATTCGGACATTTCGGAGCTCTTCACCGATCCGCAGAACGCGGGCGATAGAGTAGTTGCGCTCGCGCAGAGCGCCAAAGGAACAACTCTGGTCCAGAAACAGGCGTTGCGGTGGTTCGTGGACAGATTCAAGCTGGATAACGCGTGGGTGCAGTACTACGCGGAGCAGCACCTGACGGCTCGATGTGCAACTCTCAGTGGCAAGGCGCTGGAGAATGAAGTTCTCCAGATGAGACTGTTCGAACTGGCGCGCGTTTTGACCGTGATCTCCGCCGATGGGTTGGAAGCTGTTCGCAGCCAATACAGTGGCGATTGGGATTATCTCCAGAAGCACGTGCGTGAATATATGAAGCTCATCGTCGAAGGAAACCCGTGGGAGACGTACCTGAGATTGCGGCACCAGACCCGAGACTTGAACGCCCTTCGCCGTGTTTTGCCCGCCGCGCATGATGAGCGCCACTTGGATTCTAAGAAACTTCCTCCTGATCTTCAGGGTTGACGAGCCGGGCGCCCGGGTCTCTAACAGTTGTCTTGGGACTGAACGACAACCCGAGACCCGGGCACGCGGCAGAAGAGTAGTCACTGAAGAGGAAACGCAACCATTCGTCATTCCGACCGGAGCGGAGCGTAGCGGAGTGGAGTGGAGGAACCTGCTGTTACGGACGTTGCGCAGACATTGAGGAAAAGCAGGTTCCTCCACGCGGCCTGAAGGCCTTGGTCGGAATGACGACTGTCAAGGAGACGAGAATATCTCTTGGACTGTTCCCCTTCCTTTTCTTCGCTTTCTCCGTGCCCCCGTGGTAAACCGGATCTCTTATCACACACGAACGTGATCTATGCACTAGCAGGTGTTCCGGCCTCGGCGCTATGTTGATCGAGCGAGGACCATGGGATTGGTGTGTCTTCGCCGGTTTCCGCTCATCGCGAGGCCGCCAGGCTGTATGCGCTCTTTGACATTCAGCGTTCCGAGACCGCCGCTCTGTTAACTATTCCAGTAACACACTTTTGGGCTGGCTTCACGGAAATCGGACCTAAGTCCTTGGCGCTCAAGATTTTGACCTTTAACTTCAGCCGAATCAATATTTTGCACCGATCGCCGCAAAATCTTGATTCCATTTAGCTTATAAGTAAAATCTTGAGCCGCAGGCACTTACTGGTGCAGAAATCCTCCTAAGTCATTGATAATTTCTTGATTTTCCCATTTCGCACGAGGTGAGGGGGGAGGGGGGTACCTCAATTCGGAGCTTTCGCCCTGCGATCCATCCGCAAGTTGAATTGTCGCCTATGATACACACTTAGTGAACATGGCCGCGGCCCGCTCTTTTCGCTAAGGGATGGCGTTGGATTTGCCTTCGCAGGCGTCATCCGAAACAAATTTCCGCTCGTCGAGCCTGAAATCTGTGGGGCACTCAAGAGACGGTGCTCATCTGATCCGCCAGCCACCGATCGAGTTCCGCCAGGGCCCGCTCGCACACCATGGCGTGGCGCTGCTTCTTGTCGCGAATGCGGCGGCGCGTCTCCTCGTCGAGGGGTTGCAGCAGGTCGAAGGTAATGTTGGCGGGCTGGAAGTTCTTGGGCTCGGCATGGCAGATGTAATTCACCAGCGCGCCGAAGGCGGTCACCCGCGGAGGCGGTATCGGCTGGGCGTTCGTCGCCAGCGCGGCAGCCTGCATACCGGCGAGCAATCCCGTCGCGATCGACTCAACGTAGCCCTCGACTCCGGAGATCTGTCCGGCGAAGAGCACGTTGGGATGCTCTTTCATCTGGAGGGTTTCGCGCAGCAGCGCGGGTCCGTTGACATAGGTGTTGCGGTGAATCTGGCCGTAACGCAGGAACTTCGCGTTCTCCAGGCCGGGAATGAGCCGCAGCACTCGAGCTTGATCGCCAAACTTAAGGTGATTCTGAAAGCCGACCAGATTGTAGGAGTCGGCGCGAAGATTCTCCTGGCGCAACTGCACAACTGCGTAGGGCATGTACCCGGTGCGCGGATCGCGCAGGCCGACCGGCTTCATCGGCCCAAAGCGGAGAGTATCGCGGCCACGACGAGCGATCTCCTCGATGGGCAGGCAGCTCTCGAAGTAGTTCAGGTTCTCCCAGTCCTTGGCGTCGACCGAGTGCGCCTCCAGCAGCGCGTCGAGAAAACGATCGTACTCGTCGCGCGTCATCGGGCAATTGATGTAGTCGGCGCTGCCCTTGTCATAGCGCGCCGCCATATAGACGCGCGACATGTCGATAGAATCGGCTTCGACGATGGGACTGATCGAGTCGTAGAAGTAGAGCTGCTGGCTGCCGCTGAGGCGAATGATTTCTTGCGACAAGGCATCGGAAGTCAAAGGGCCAGTGGCGATGATGGTGATGGCTTGGTTCTCGCGAATGGTTGTGACTTCTTCGCGGACCACGCGGATGAGTGGTTCGCCCTCGATGGCAGCGGTCACCGCTTCAGAAAACTTCTCGCGATCGACAGCCAGTGCGTGGCCTGCGGGAACTGATGTCGTGCGCGCGATCTCGATCAGAAGCGATCCGGCGCGGCGCATCTCTTCCTTCAGCAGCCAGGGCGCGGTGTTTTCGCTGTCGGACTTGAGCGAGTTGGAGCACACCAATTCCGCGAAGTTCGCCGTTTGATGCGCCGGAGTCGTACGCGACGGGCGCATCTCATACAGCTCCACCGAGAGCCCGCGGCGGGCGCATTGCCATGCTGCTTCCGAGCCGGCCAGACCGGCGCCGATGATGCGAATTGATTTGGTCATCGAATCAAGATCGTTAGGGCGAAGAGCCATGAGCGAAAAGCGAAGAGTGCGTTTACAGAATAACCCGCTCATCCCCGACGCGGCGGGTTACGCGTTCACGGTCGAGATATTCGAGCAAGGGAATCGCATACTTGCGCGAGACTCCCAGGAGATCTTTGAACACGGCAACATTCAGTTTCGGTGTCTTCGTCTTCTGCGCGACCATCTGCCGGCGCAGCGCTTCGAGCGCATCGCGATGAAACACCAGGTCGTCGGCGAGCTTCACCAGCACACGCTCGCGCAGCAGCAGGGTGACAATCTTCTGCGCCCTGACTTTGTCCACCGGCAACGACGCCAGGACATCGTTGAGCGCGGGGACCTTCAGCCCGGCCTTCGCGAAAGCCTGCTCGATCTGTTTTTTCGACTCCGCCTCTTCGTCGCGCATCTCCACGCCCCGCCCCGCAGCATGGACAACTTCGCCGGCAACCACAGCCTTCTTTTCGCTGACCAGCGCATCGAGCACGCCGCGGAAGACCTCGGGCCGCAATGCCATCTGCTCGCGCAACTGCTCCTTGCCGATTCCTGCGACCAGTGGATTGGCCTTGTGAAATGCATTGACTTCGGTCAGCAGACGCCCCCGCAGTCTCTCCAGGCTGATGAAGTCAACCAGAAGATCATCATGCCGTACAACTTTGCCGCTCTTCGCGAGTTCAGCCGCAAGTTTACTGACCTGTGCCGGCAAGTATCCGGTTTCCGCGACCGTCTCCGAGATCGACAGCCCATTTGCGCCGCGGCGGCTCACACGCGCCAGCAGTGCCTCCTGAGGACTCGCGCTTATGAGTGTTTGGAGAAACGCCAGGCGCTCTTCCGGTTTCGTGCGGCGCACCGGCTCGGAGATGTCGAGCACCAGTCCTCCGCCGATGGTAATGACGGGAGAAAACTGCCGGACAATGAAGCGGTCCCCGGGAAACAGCAGCAGCGGCTCGTCGAGCTTCAATCGTGCGAAGCCGGACTCGCCGGGTTTCAGCGACTTTGCACTCAGCAGACTGACCTCCGCAATCGTTTCGGCGGTGAACGCGTGAAGATGCACGCGGGCCCGGTCGCGCAAGGGCTTGGCCGAAGCCAGCAGATCGAGACGCACGCTGAGGCGCGAAGTCGGGCGAAAGAGTCCGGCGGGCGTAAGCATCATGCCCCTTGCCAGCTCGCTGGTTTCGACTCCGGCGAGATTCAGCGCAGTACGCTGTCCGGCAATAGCTTGCTCGGCCGGTTGGCCGTAGACCTGCACGCCACGAACGCGCAAGCGCCGTCCGGCCGGGTGCAGCTCTACTTCCTGCTCTTTCGACACGCTGCCCGAAATGGATGTGCCGGTCACCACCGTTCCGAACCCTTTCATGGTGAAGACCCGGTCGATGGGCAGGCGAAATACGGCCGTCGAATCTTTCGAGGGAGCTTCGCCAGCCAGTCGCGCCAGCTCACTCTTAAGCTCGTCCAGACCATCGCCGGTTCTTCGAGCTGACAGCAACGATCGGAGAGTTCGCCGGGTCGAGGAAGGATGCTTTGAGAAACTCCGAGACCTCCAAGCGCACGACCTCAAGAGTGTCGGCATCCACCAGATCGGCCTTGGTGAGCACGGTAATGCCGCGCCGGACCGAGAGTATGCGGCAGATGTCGAAATGCTCACGGGTCTGAGGCTTGACCGATTCGTCCGCCGCGATGACCAGCAATACCAGGTCGATGCCTCCAACTCCGGCCAGCATGTTGCGTACAAAGCGCTCATGGCCCGGCACGTCGACAAAGCCAATACGAATCCGCTCGCCCTTTGGGCCATCCAGATCGAGATTGGCAAAGCCGATATCGATGGTGATACCGCGGCGCTTCTCTTCCTCCAGGCGGTCAGGATCGGTGCCGGTCAGGGCCCGCACCAAGGCGCTCTTTCCGTGATCGATATGTCCGGCCGTGCCCACGATGACGGCTTTCATGAGTTCAGTGTACCGAACGTACGATGGAACTCTTTGGCACGAAATCGGGAAAGACATAGATACGGGTATTTATGCGAAAATAGAGGTCAGAACTCGCAAGCAGCTGCCGGGTTTACTACCGTTGCGCCATTCCCAGGGAAAAGTATGACTCCCGCGGGTCACAGGGCGTCTAAGTGGTTGAGCTCAAGGCGTACTTGATCCACGGATGGCATCAATACTTACACCGCCCGACACCCCTACCGGTCCTTCTTCGGAAGATGAGCGGCAGCTTGCCTTGTGGAGCAGCACCCTTCCAAACGGCATCGATCTTACCCCTCATGTGCTGATTCAGATGGAGGACGATCTTGAGCGTTCGCGCATGCGCGAAGCGTTCTGGATCTCGGTGGTCGTCCATCTGTTCGTTGTCATCTTCCTTGCCTTCTCGCCTAGAATTTTCAACGGCGGCCGCCCGGTGGTGCTGGTATCGCCGGCAGACCTTTTGCGGGACAAGCAGTTGACCTATCTCGACATGCCTCCCGATCTGCAAAAGCCGCCCCCGAAGGCTCCTGCTGACGCGAAGATCCTCTCCGACAAGAACCGGATCGCGATGAGCCGCCATCCCTCCATCGATCAGAAGACGTTGGAAGAGTTGAAACGGGCAGGCACCCCGGGGCCGAGCGCCCAGGCAGCTCCGCCTTCGCAGATGCCGATGCCGCAAGGTCAGCCGGCGCCGCAGCAGCAAGGACAGCAGACTGCGCAGTTAACACCGCCGATGGCCAGCCCGAAGCTGCCGACTCCGCAGCAGGGCGGCGGCAACACGCCTAACTTTGCCCAGATGATGAAGGCCCCAGGCGACCTGACCCGGCAGGCGGCGCAATCCGTAGCCGCCGGGCGCGGCAGCTTCAGCTCGGGTGGCGGTGGCGGCGACTACGGCGCTGGCCCAGGTGGATCGGCCCGGACCATGGGCAACCTCGAAGTCTTGAGTGACACCCAGGGTGTGGACTTTGGCCCTTACCTGCAGCGCGTGCTTGAGGCAGTCCGCAGGAATTGGTACAACCTTATTCCCGAGGCGGCGCGTGCGCCCTTGATGGAGCGGGGCAAGCTTGCAATCGATTTTGTGATCTTGCCCGATGGCAAAGTAGCGGGGATGAAGCTCTCTGCCCCTTCCGGGGACGTTGCGCTTGATCGCGCGGCCTGGGGCGGCATCACGGCCTCTAACCCGTTTGCCCCGCTGCCCGGCGAATTCCACGGGCCTTATCTGGCGCTGCGCTTCCGTTTCTACTACAACCCAGCCAAGGGCGACCTCGAATAGCCGATTGCTCAACCGTGCAGCGTAAAATCGGCATGTGAGCGAAGCCCACAAAACCTCAACAAGGTCTCGGCTCGAGCCCGAAAAGCGGGCCGAAGCCTGGCTGGCCAAGCAGCGCGCTCGCGAGCGGCGCAAAATCCTGGGCCTGCTCATGCTCGGCTTCTTGATCTTGGCGATCGCCTTCGCCCGGTTCTGGAAGACAATCCCCTGGGGCGCCCGCTGAATGGGTGCGCCGCCGGTCGCCAGAGCCTGATCCTTTACTGGCAGTCATCCTCGGCCCCACGGGATCAGGGAAGTCTGCTCTCGGCATCACCCTGGCCCAACAGTTCAACGGCGAGATCGTCAGTTGCGACTCGGTAGCCGTCTATCGATACTTTGAGGTCGGCACCGCTAAGCCGACCCGCGAGGAGCGGGCCAGTGTACCTCATCATCTGATCGACGTGGCGGAACCGGACCAGCCTTTCACTGCCGGAGAGTATTCCCGGCAGGCGCGACAAGCGCTCGCCGAAATCGCAGAGCGCCAGCGCCTGGGGATCGTCGCAGGCGGAACAGGCCTTTACTTACGCGCCTTGCTCGAAGGCCTATTTCCGGGGCCGCAACGCTCGGAAGAGTTGCGCGAACGCTTGCGAACTCGAGCCGCAGAGCAGGGAGCGCCATATCTCCATCGGCTCCTGGTGCGACTCGATCCGGCGGGCGCGGATAAGATCCATCCCAACGATGCTGCCAAGCTGATACGCGCTGTCGAAGTCAGCTTGGCGACGCGCGAGCCCATGAGCGAGGTCTGGCAGCGTCGCGGACGCGATCCCCTGCGGGGCTTCCGGATACTGCGCATCGGTCTGGATCCCCCGCGAAAGAGGCTCTACGAGCGGATCAACCTCCGGGCACGGGAGATGTTCGAGCGGGGACTGATCGAGGAAACAGCAGCTTTGCTCGAACGCTATCGCGATCGTTCTAGTGTCACAGCCCTGAATTCGCTCGGCTACAAGCAGGCGTGGCAGCACCTGCGGGGCGAGCTGTCCCTGGAAGAGGCGATCGCCGCAGCACAACAGGGACATCGCAACTATGCCAAGCGTCAGATGACCTGGTTCCGGCGGGAACCCGAGGTCCGCTGGCTCCAGGGTTTTGGCGATGCTCCCGAAGTTTTGCAGCGCGCGGCTGGCCTGATACAGGATGCACGCGTCCCGTCAGAGGGCCCTCCACCACAGAGGCACGGAGACACAGAGGCAATCTGAATCACACGTAAACAAGAACAAATTTTAGGTTAACTCTGTGCCTCGGTGCCTCTGTGGTGACCACGCATTGCTTTCTGCTATTGTCTGCGTCATGCCTCGTTTGTTGGTCATGTTTGCCTGCCTCATGCTAGCTCTGTCTTCGTTCAGCTTCGCCAAGGATGACAAATTTCAGAAGCCGGGCCCAGTTCATCTCGATAAGCAAGGCGAGAAGTGGGCACGAGAGTCGCTGAAAAAGATGTCGCTCGAGCAGAAGGTCGGTCAGATGTTCGTGATCTGGTGCCGTGCGCAGTTCACGAACATCGATGATCCCGATTACATCGGTCTGCGTGACACCATGCGTAAATACCATATTGGCGGCTTCGGCATGACGGTGCGCTATGAAGACGGGTTTCTCTACAAGAACGAGCCACTCGAAGCCGCCATGCTGATCAACCAGTTGCAGACGGACTCAGCGTTTCCGCTGATCTTCGCGGCCGACTTCGAACGGGGACTGGGCATGCGGCTGAACGGAGCTACCACCTTTCCGCACGCGATGGCCTTCGGCGCCACCGACGACGTCGCTTACGCCCGCGAGTCGGGGCAAATCACGGCACAGGAAGCGCGCGCTATTGGCGTGCAGTGGAACTGGTTCCCTGATGCCGACGTCAACTCCAATCCTGCGAACCCGATTATCAATACCCGCTCCTTCGGCGAAGACCCCAAGCAGGTCAGTGACATGGTCGCGGCCTACATCGAGGGTGCGCATGAGTTCGGCATGTTAACCACGGCCAAACATTTTCCCGGCCACGGCGATACGGACACCGACTCCCATCTCTCGGTCCCGCATGTGAAAGCCGATAAGGCGCACCTGGAGAGCATCGAACTCCCGCCTTTCCAGGCAGCGATCAAGGCCGGCGTAGACGCGATTATGGTGGCTCATCTCGTGGTGCCGGCGCTTGATCCTGATCCCGACCACGTTGCCACCATCTCGCCCGCAATCGTCACCGACCTGCTCAAAAAGCAGATGGGCTTTCAGCGGCCTGGTGATCACCGACGCGCTCGACATGAATGGGCTGACCAAGTTGTTCCCGCCGGGTCCGGCGGGTGCAGGCCGTGCTGCCGTCGAGGCGGTCAAGGCGGGCAACGATGTGCTGCTGATCCCGTCTGACCTCGACGGCTCCTATAACGGCCTGCTGCAAGCCGTGCGCAGCGGCGAAGTTCCTGAGTCACGCATTGACGCCTCGGTGCTGAAGATACTGCGTGCCAAGGCATCGGTCGGACTCAACAAGGCCAAGCTGGTCGATATCGACGCCATAACCAGCATCGTCGCCAAGCCGCAGAGCCTGGCAACGGCACAGGAAATCTCCGACCAGTCCGTCACCCTGGTTCGCGACAACCATCAGGTTTTGCCGCTCAAGGCTTCCCCACCGGGAACCAACGGGCCCCGCACTGCGTATCAGGCTACAGAGGAGACGCACAACCGCACCGTCTTGCTGGTCTTTACCGACGACGCCCGCTCCGATTCGGGCCGGACCATGGATCAGCAGATTCGGCAGCGCATTCCTGATGCTCGTGTAATCTATGTTGACCCGCTCGACGCGGTGGGAATGACCCAGCCAGTGATGGATGCGGTGCAGCAAGCGCAGAAGGTGATAGCGGCCGTGTTTGTAGTGCCTGTGGCGGGCAAGGTGGTTCGCGATGTGGCGGGAGCAGCAGGCAACCAGGTTGCGATGCAAGACTCGGCGACTACGCTCCTGCAAAACGTCTTACGGGCCGCGGCAGCCAAAACCGTGGTTGCGGCGATGGGCAATCCGTACATTGCCCAGCAATTGCCTGAGGTTCAAACGTACCTGTGCACTTTCTCGAATGTGGATGTGTCGGAGTTGAGCGCAGTGAGAGCGATGTTTGGAGAGATCGCAATGCCCGGGAGGTTGCCGGTGACCATCCCAAACATCGCGGAAAGAGGGGTAGGCCTCGGCGTGGTGCCGAAGTCCACCGGCGGAGGATCGCAATGAAATATGGTGCGCGCAAGTTATTCGTAGGCATTGTTCTCTGCAGCCTCGTCTTGCTGCTGGCCGGATGCAGTGTTCATGTTGATGACAAAGACCAGCAGAACAAGAAGGTGGATATTCAGACGCCCTTCGCCAACCTGAAGGTGGATACCAACCAAAAATCTGCCGACAACGGAATCCCGGTATATCCAGGTGCGCGTCCCCGTCCCGAAAGTTCGGGCGACACCCACCATGCGAACGTCAATATTGCCGGCATGGGCTTTGGACTCAAGGTAGTTGCTGCTGAGTTCGTAACCGACGACTCGCCCGACAAGGTGAAGACGTTCTACGAAGACAAGCTGAAGAAGTGGGGCGATGTCGTGGTGTGCAAGGGACACAACGACAATGGATCAGGGCATCACGGCGACAATGGCAATGAGAAAGTCAGTTGCGGCGATGCCAGCGGCGATGGATGGGAAGTGAAAGTCGGCACCAACGATAATCAGCACCTGGTATCCATTCAGCCGGACGGAAAAGGAACGCGCTTCGGCACCGTGCTCATTCAAATGCATGGCAAAGAAGGCGAACTGTAGAAACCTGCAATGAGTGAAGCCGCCCTTGAGCGATTGATGCCAGTAGTTATCAGCACCGAATCGGCTGAACATTACAAGTGGGGAGGCCCGCAGGGGACTGACTGCGACGGCTGGCACCTGGTCAAAACATCCGAGCTCAGCATCATCGAGGAACTCATGCCTCCCGGTTCGAGCGAGATTCGGCACTCCCACGTTCGGGCCCGCCAATTCTTCTACGTTCTCGAAGGCGAATTGACCCTCGAAGTCGAGCACCGTGAATTTGTTCTGCAAGCGGGCCAAGGACTGGAGGTTGCCCCCGGCCACCGCCATCAGGCTCTGAACCGAAGTGGACACCCGGTACGCATGCTGGTCACCAGTCAACCTCCCAGTCATGGTGATCGGGTCAACGTCTGACGATCCCGCATACCGTTGCGGCAAGATGATTCTTCGGCAGTTCCTGCAGGTGTGGTTGCAGCGTGGGCCCAACTCCTGTAACGTTTTTTGCGGTGGACCATCCCTGTTACAGCTGCCACGCTTCCATTCCTGAAGGAGTTCCGTTTTGCCCGTCCTGCGGGGCTCCGCAGATCCGCGTCATATCGCCGGAGCAGGACAGCGCACCTCCGCCGCCCGCGGGACAAGCGCCGCCGACGGCGTCTCGTGCATCATGGGCTCCTGAAGGCACTGTCTATCCAGGACAACCAAACGCCATCCATTGGGATCTTGCCTGGAAGGGCGCGCTCATGGTGGGCGTGGGCGCCGGGCTGCTTTCCAGTATCCCTTACATCTCGCTGGGATGCTGCCTTTGGCTGCTGGGCGCGGGCGCGCTCTCTGTGACCCTGTATCAGCGGCAGGTGCCCGGCACGGTAATCACGCCGGGCATGGGAATGCGGCTCGGTGGCCTGGCGGGAGTGTTTGCGTTCCTGCTCAATGCCGTCATGAGTACTCTGCAGTTCCTGGTGTTTCATGCCTCCGATTTTCGTCAGCAAATGCAGGAACAGATGCAGAAAGCCCTGGAGCGCAACCCCGATCCCGAGGTTCAGAAGATGGCCCAACAGTTGATGGACAGGCTCAACACACCCGAAGGCGCTGCCGCATTATTCGTACTGATGCTGGCGATTGTTGCCGTAGCCTTCCTGTTATTTACTGCCGCTGGCGGTGCGCTCGGAGCCTCCATGTTCCCCCGGCGCAAAGATTTTCGCTAGACGTTTCGGATCGGGCGCATCCAATCTCATTTGCCCCGCTAGGACGCTTTTCGTATGATTCAACAGGCATGACAGTTCCTTCGACACGTCCACCTACCCTGCGCGAGAAATCGCAAATCCTTTCCGCCTCCGAAATCGAGCGCACCCTGGTTCGCCTGGCCCACGAGATTGTCGAGAAGAACAATGGCGTGGCCAACCTCGGTCTCATAGGCATCAAGCGCCGCGGAGTACCGCTGGCGCAGCGGCTGGCCAAGATCCTGGGCCGTATCGAGAAGACCGAAGTGCCGGTGGGAACGCTCGACATCACCTTCTATCGCGACGACCTTTCCACGGTTGGGCATCGTCCCGAGGTCACGCCCGGTGAAATGGAATTCGACATCCAGGACAAGGACATCATTCTCGTGGATGACGTGCTTTACACCGGCAGGACGACGCGAGCGGCGCTGGACGCACTTTTCGATCACGGCCGTCCGCGCCGCATTCAACTCTGTGTGCTCATCGATCGCGGCCACCGCGAGCTTCCCATCGAGGCGGCATTTGTCGGACGCAAAGTTCCAACCACCGACCGGGAGATTGTCGAAGTCAAACTGCAAGAGACGGATAGCGCCGAAAAAGTTCTGCTGGTTGAGCGGGTCGCCGAGGGCCAATGAAGCCACTGCGTTCGCTGCTGGGCACCGATCAACTCACCACTGCACAAATCGAAGCGATATTGGCGCTGGCCCGGCGCCTCAACCCGCGCCGCGCGCCGCAGTGGTTGCGCGGCAAGCGTGTAGTGCTGCTCTTCTATGAGTCGTCCACCAGGACCCGCACCTCGTTTGAATTTGCCGCCAAGGCGCTGGGCGCTACCACTACATTGATTACCGCGGCCTCATCCAGCATCGAAAAGGGCGAGTCGTTGATCGACACTGCCTGGACCATTACGTCGCTGGGCGCCGACGTGATCGTTCTGCGTCATCCCAATAGCGGCGCGCCGTATCTGCTGTCGCGTTATATACCGACGCCGCTGGTCAACGCCGGAGACGGTATGCACCAACATCCGTCGCAGGCCCTGCTGGATGCCCTGACGATTACCAATTACAAGAAGAAGCTGAAGGGCTTGCGCGTAGTCATCGTCGGCGACGTCTTTCATAGCCGCGTGGCCCGCTCCAACGCGCACTTGCTGTCGAAGTTTGAGGCGGAAACCATCTTCTGCGGACCGCCGGAGCTTGTGCCCGACGTTTCGGCGACCATAGCTGCGGGCGTTACCGCTTGCCACGATCTTGAGGCAGCGCTGCAGGGTGCTGACGTCGTGATGTCGCTGCGCGTTCAGAAAGAGCGGTTGGCCGGCAAGGAACTTGGCATCGAAGCATACATCGCGAACTACCAGATCAACGCCGAGCGCATGAAGCTGGCAAAACCCGATGCCATTCTCATGCATCCCGGCCCAATCATTCGCGGCATGGAACTGACCAGCGAGGTTGCCGACGGACCGCAGTCGGTTGTGCACGAGCAGGTGGCAAACGGGGTTAAGACGCGTATGGCAATTCTGGCTACCGTCCTAGGAGTGGCCCGTTAGATGGACTCATTGCTGATAGAACGTGGACGTGTGATCGATCCGGCCACAGGTGTCGATCAGGAGATGGACGTGCTATTGCGCGATGGACGCGTGGCCGCCCTCGCCTCTCCGGGGAAGCTGCGCGGCGAGTCGAAGCAGACCATGAACGCCAAGGGACTGGTGGTCGCGCCTGGCTTCATCGACCTTCACATCCATCTGCGAGAGCCGGGCCAGTCGCACAAAGAGACGATTGCCACCGGAACCGCGGCAGCGGCGGCGGGAGGATTTACTTCGGTTTGCCCCATGCCGAATACCGTTCCGGTCAATGACTCCGCCGAAATCACCCGCTGGATGCAGGCCGCCGAGCGCGGCGCAGCGGTAAATGTCTTCCCCGTTGCGGCGGCCACGTTAGGCAGCATGGGCGAGAAGCTCACCGATTTTGCCGCGCTGAAGAAGGCGGGCGCCGTCGCGGTGAGCGATGATGGCAAGCCGATTCTCGATGACAAGCTAATGCGTGAAGCCTTGCGCCTCTCGGCCAAGCTGAAGATGCCGGTGGTGCAGCATGCCGAGGACACGCGCCTGACCGGCGGATGCTCGATGAATCTGGGGCCTGCGTCGTTTCGGCTTGGATTGCGCGGCATGCCGAACGCGGCAGAGTCAGGTATCGTGCAGCGCGACATTGCGCTTGCCCGTGAGACGAGGGGCCACATTCACGTCGCGCACATCTCCACCCGTGAGGCGCTCGAAGCCGTGCGCCGGGCGAAGAAAACGGGGCTGCATGTCACAGCCGAGGTCACGCCGCATCACTTTACCCTGCTCGACGACAACATCGGGGAGTTCGACACCAACTACAAGATGAATCCGCCGCTGCGCTCAGCAGCCGATCGCGACGCCATGATCGAGGGCCTCATCGACGGAACCATGGATGTCATCGCCACAGATCACGCGCCGCATGCCTTCCACGAGAAGCAGGTGGAGTTCGAGCGCGCCTCCTTCGGCATCGCCGGCCTGGAAACTGCGCTGCCGCTGGCGATCACGGTGCTGCATCATCACTTCAAGCTGCCGTTGTGGCGCATTGTCGAACTGCTCTCGTCGAACGCGGCGAAGATCTTCAACCTGGAGGGCCGGGGAACACTGGCGATTGGGGCTCACGGCGACGTCACTATCTTTGACCCAAAGAAGAAATGGATCTTCGACGTAAACCGATCGAAATCGAAGTCGCACAATACACCTTTTGACGGCTGGAGCTTCACCGGCAAAGTCGTGGCGACCATTTTAGGTGGAAGGATCGTCCACGAAGGGTAAGTTGTAAACGGTTGGCGCGGCTCCTAAACCCTGACTGCGGCTGTTCTGATCGGTCGACCTGTCGTCATCGACGAAACCAGCAGTCCCGACGCCGCTCCCAGGAGAAGCCCCAGCCCAAACCGCACCCAGAGCCAGTTTCCATGCAGCCCTGCGAGCTCGCTCGCGATGTCGATCAGGTTGAAGGCCGCCGCCGTGATCAAGAACCGCAATGCCTGCTTACGTGAAGTGCGAAACAGCAGCCCCACTCCGGCTCCCAGGTAGATCCCCAGGCACCTCGCGCAGACAGCAACTGTACCGCCAAAGACCACGAACGAACGCTCTGGACGCTGATGGCAAACCAGCGCGAACCCATGCCGTAACACAAGTCCTAATACTAGTTGGCCATGCCTTACGAGCAGCGGAACCAATATCGCAGCGCAAGCTGCTCCTATCAACATCGCAGCCCAACGCTTCACTTGCTCCTCCGCGAGTAGCGTGAATCGTACGTCATGACATCCGTGTCGAGAGTATTGGACCTGAAGCGGCCACCATACTCGTCGCGGTGCAGGCCAAAGTGGCCCTCGATTCGAAAGCAACGCAAGTACTGCCGTCCAGCGTACTCAGATGGATCAACCTTCAGAACGAACTCACACGGCATTTGACCTTTGCGGATGTGGTGCGAGCGGATATTCGACTGGAAGCCTCGGCCGTAGGGATCCTTGTGTGGCCCTTGATGCCCGCGTGGCGCTTGGCAATTTAGCCAACGGCATCCATATAAATCTCCTCTACTGCCCCGCACGACGTAGTCGCATTGGCTGGCTGGAACTTGCCCGCCCCCAGTTGAGCGGAGCGATGCGGCTGTCGTACGTGCGATCCGAGCAAAGAATTGTTTCGTCCTTTGCCACATCGAACATTCCACCTACGCGAGAATTCCCATGCGCTTGCCCACTCGCTTCAGCGTCTCCAGCGCCTGGTCGAGCTCTTCACGCGTATGGGTCGCAGTAACGATGGTGCGGATACGTGCCTTGCCTTCCGGCACAGTCGGAAAGGCGATGCCCGTTCCCATCACGCCCTGGTTGAACAGCTCGCGGGAGAAGTCCATGGTGAGCCGGCCATCGCCAATGATGATGGGGGTAATCGGCGTCTCGCTGGCTGGCGTGGTTACGCCACCGATGTTGAAGCCGACATCGCCAAGCTGCTGCTTCCAGTAGCGGGTGTTCTCCCATAGCTTGTCGATGCGCTCGGGCTCCTGCTCCAGAACATCGAAGGCTGCGATGCAGGTCGCTGCTACGGATGGCGGATGCGAGGTGGAGAACAGGAACGGCCGCCCGCGATGATAGAGGAATTCAATCAAGTCGCGGGTGCCACAAACGTATCCACCCAGCGCGCCGATGGCCTTCGACAGCGTGCCCACCTGGACATCGACCCGGCCATGTACGTTGAAATGATCGATGGTGCCGCGGCCATTGCGGCCCAGCACTCCGGACGAATGCGCATCGTCCACCATCATGATGGCGCCGTATTTCTCAGCCAGATCGCACAGGCCGGGCAACGGACCGATGTCGCCGTCCATGGAGAAGACACCATCTGTGATCAGTAGCCTGCGGCCGGGCTCATTCTTGATCGACTCAAGCTGCTCCTCCGCGTGGGCGAGATCTTTGTGGCGGAAGACCTTGATCTTGGCCCGCGAAAGCCGGGCGCCGTCGATGATGCTGGCATGATTCAGCTCGTCGGAGACGATGAAGTCTTCTTTGCCCAGCAGCGCCGAAACCGTTCCCGCGTTCGCGGTAAAGCCGGACTGGAAGACCACGCAGGCTTCGACGTTCTTGAAGCGCGCGATCTTCTCCTCCAGTTCCATGTGAATCTTCATGGTTCCGGCGATGGTGCGCACCGCGCCCGAGCCGACACCATACTTACGCGTGGCTTCCAGCGCGGCCTCGCGTAATTTGGGATGGGTGGTCAGCCCGAGGTAGTTGTTGGAAGCCAGGTTGATGACCTTCTTGCCGTCGAACGTGCAGACCGGCGCCTGCTCGTCGTCGAGCACCCGCAGTTTGAAGTAGGTGCCCTTCTGCTTGAGTTCGTCCAGTTGATCGGTCAGATAAGAAAGCGGATTAGTGCGGGCCGTCGTGGTTGTCATGGAATCACTCCGATGTGCCGCTCAATATTGTAGCTCGTGTCACACGAGGCTCGGTCCTACCTCGGCCCGTCCGGGTAGACCAGTATCTTGCTCGCCTCGCCGGTCTTCAGCCGCTCCATGCCGGCGGCGAAATCCTTCATGGCAATGCGGTCGGTGATCACGGGGTGCAGATCGAGCATGCCGGCCTTGAGCAGCGCAGTCATCTGATACCAGGTCTGGTACATCTTGCGGCCGTTGATGCCCTGCACAGTTGCGCCTTTAAAGATCAGGTCATCCGCGAAGTTAAGCTCAACCGGCTTGGACGGAATTCCCAGCAGCGACACCCGCCCGCCCAGCCGCAGAATCTTGAACGCCAGCCGGATGGCTTCGGTTCGTCCCGCCATCTCCAGCACTACATCGACGCCCGTGCCTCCGGTGTTATCCATGACGATGCTGTAGACGTCGTCTTTGGTGGGATCGAGAACGAAATCGGGCTTCATCTGCAGGGCGATCTTGCGGCGATGCTCGTTAACTTCGAGGGCAAATATCTGAGTGGCTCCGCAGGCTCGTGCCACCGCGATGGAAAACAATCCGATCGGTCCACAACCCGTGATGGCAACGCTCTTGGCGGCAATGTCGCCCGCCAGCACGGTGTGCACGGCGTTGCCGAGCGGATCGAGGATCGAGGCGTAGTCCTCGGGAATCGACGGGTCCAGCTTCCAGATGTTGGTCTCGGGTATGACGACGTATTCGGCGAACGCGCCGTTGGCGTCCACGCCGATGATCTTCACGTGCTGGCAGATGTGCGCCTCGCCAGTGCGGCACTGCAGACATTTGCCGCAAGCCACGTGCATCTCGGCGGAGACGAAGTCACCTTCCTTAACGCTGGTCACCTCGTGACCGACGGCCTCGACCATGCCGCAGAACTCGTGCCCGGGAATGAGCGGGGGATGAATGCGGCGTTGAGCCCATTGGTCCCAGTTGTATATGTGCAGGTCGGTGCCGCAAATGGAGGCAACCTGGACCTTCACCAGAACGTCGCCCGATCCGAATTTAGGTTTGGGAACTTCGCGGATTTCGATGCCCGGAGCGGGCTCCGGCTTTACCACAGCAAGCATAGTATTTGGCATGAAGATAGCTCGTAGGCCGCCCAACCGCGCGGCGATACGTCAGCCCAGCAAGAAGTGAAAGTGGTGGGCAAACCCGCAATTCTAGCATGGCGAAGGTGTGCGGACGCGAGTGTCCGCATCACAGACTCAAGTGCGTCACGTTTGACCATGCAGTCTCTCGCGCGTTGTGACTAGCGCTAAGCTTCTTCAGCTCGCATTGTCCGATTCTCTGGACAGAATGCTTCTTGCCATTTATCGTTCCACTCCATGAACCGACGTGACTTCCTTCAGGGTGCAGCAGTCAGTGCTGCGGCGATGGCTTTGCCGCGGCTGTCGTGGGCCGAACAGCAGGACCTCAACGTGGTGTGGACCGAGATCACCAAGCGGCATGACGAATCGGTACAGCGCCTGCAAGCGTGGATACGGCAGCCATCGATTGCGGCGGAGAATCGCGGCATGCAGCAGGGTTGCACCATGATGATGGACCTGCTGAAGGATGCGGGCTTCTCCGGTGTGACCCAAATTCCTACCGATGGCCAGCCGGGCGTCTTTGCCACGCTCGATGCCGGCGCGCCGCGCACCGTCGGGCTCTACTTCATGTACGACGTGAAGCAGGCGGATCCGGCCGAGTGGTCGTCGCCTCCATTTGAAGCCGCGTTGGTCGATAAGCCCGGACTCGGCAAGGTAGTCATCGGACGAGGCGCGGTGAACCAGAAAGGGCCCGAGTCGACATTTCTCGCCGCATTGCACGCCATGCGAGGAGCGGGCAAGAAGCTGCCGGTCAACCTGGTCTTCGTTGCCGAGGGAGAGGAAGAAATCGGCTCGCCGCACTTTCCGCAGGTTGTGCGCCGTCCCGAAGTACTGACTGCGCTGAAGAAGTGCGATGGAGTGTTCATGCCCTTCGCAGCACAGGGGCCTGATGGCATGGTTACTGTGACGCTCGGCGCCAAGGGCGTGGTGGAGCTGGAACTGGTATCGAGTGGCGAGAAGTGGGGGCGCGGGCCCACCAAAGACATTCACTCCAGCAACAAGGCGCGCGTCGACAGTCCCGCGTGGCATCTGGTGCTCGCCTTGGCAACGCTGGTGTCTCCCGATGGCAATACTCCGGCGATCGCCAACTACGCCAACAAGGCGCGGCCTATCTCCGCAGCCGAGAAAAAGATGGTGGCCACCGCTGCCAGCCGTCTCAATGAAAGTGTCGCCAAGCAGCAGCTGGGCGTGAAGGTGTGGGTACACGACGCCGACTGGCAGCAGGCGCTGGAAATGCTGGTGGCGGATCCGACGGTGAACATCGAAGGCCTGGTGGGTGGATACACGGGACCGGGCGGCAAAACCATCCTTCCGCACAAGGCGGTCGCCAAGATGGATCTTCGCCTGGTGCCGGATATGACCGCAGCCGAAGCGTTGGCAGCCTTGAAGGCTCACCTCAAGAACAAGGGCTTCGGCGACATCGAGGTGAATATGACGGGCGGCTACGACCCGACCAGTACCTCAGGCGACTCGCCGCTCATCCAGCAACAGATTGCCGTCTACAAAGAGTGGGACATCGATCCGATTCTTCTGCCACGGCTGGCCGGATCGTGGCCGGGATACGTGTTCACTGGCGACCCGCTGCATCTGCCGGCCGGGCACTTCGGCCTCGGACACGGCAACGGGGCGCACGCTCCGGATGAGTATTACGTGATCGATTCGGCGAACCCGAAAGTGCAGGGCATCGACGGCGCGGCTCGATCCTATGTCCAGTATCTGTACGCGATGGGAACGAAGGGATAGAACGCTTCAAACACTGATAACTCTCTAGTACAATTTCGGTGGAAATTGGCACAATCAGGATTTCACCAGCCATAGGGGTGCTTCGACTGCGGTGGCGAAACGCCACCTCCACTCAGCATGACATCGTAGCGAGACTGGGCTAACGGACTATTCCTTTTGCCGCTTCACCAGCATCTTGGCGTTGAACTGCTCGCTCTTGCCTTTGGCCACGCTGAGGGTCTTCCAGTCCGCGCCTTTCCAGTGTTTCGCAAGGAAAGCGATCTGTCCGACGTGGTAAGCGTAGTGCGCGACCTGGCGATTGATGGCCTGCAAGACCGAATGCGGTTCGCCACGAATAGTAACCGTCCGCGTCAGGTCTTCCGGCTGCAGTGAGTTGAGCGTCTCGAACACCAGCTGCCAGTACTGCTCCCAGCGGCGCAGCACATCCTCCCGCTTGGCGGCAGAATGAGTGATGAATTCCTGATCGCGATTGCGGTCGGGCTTCTCGCCGTCGCTGGTGAGAAAGTCGGTGAAGCGCGAACGCATGTTGCCGGCCATATGTTTCACGATGGTGGCGACGCTGTTCGACTCGGGATCAGGAATAGCGAAGAACTGCTGATCGTCGAGCTGCGCGATAGCGTCATCGGCCAGATGCTTGTGACCGCGCAAGCTGCGGAAGGCTTCGTCAATATAAATCGCACCGATATCCGGCATGGTTTTCGAACTGCCTTTCATGGCCCGCGACCCCGATCCGCCTCGCAACCTAATTGGAAGTTGGCGTCACCTTGTGGGAGGCGAACTTGCGCTGCAACGCATCCAGCGGAGATTCTGGTTTGCCGGCGCCTGCCGCCACCGTATCCGCCTCGGGCACGCTCACGGCCTCAACCTCCGCTACGTCGGTCTCGACCGCAGGGGCGGGCTCGACGGTCTCCGAAGTTGCTGCCTCGGACGGTGTCCGCACCGGCTCCACTTCGCGGTAGGCTGCCAGCCCCTTCTCCAAAAACTTCCTGGTATTCAGCAAGGGCCGTGCCAGCGACGGATTGTAGCTGGTCCAGGCACTGTCCAGATCGCCTTCGCGTTCGAACTGGGCCCGCATGGCCTCCATCTTCGAGTCGAGGTCGTCCATATAGTGCAGCATGAGCGCCTCGGGAAACATGGGCAGCTTGGGCGAGCCGAACTCGTATTGGCCGTGATGGCTGATGATCATGTGCTCGATCAGGATCTTTAGCTCGCCTGGAAACCCGGGCAAGCGGCCGAGCTTCTCGTGCAGCATTTCCAGCTCGATGATCATGTGTCCCAGCAGCTGACCTTCGGTGGTGTAACTGATGGAGCGTTGGTAGGCCAGCTCATGCACCTTGCCGATGTCGTGGAGGAAGGCCCCGGTCAGCAGCAGGTCGCGATTCACTTGCGGATAGTTGCGGGCCGCCAGATCGCAGACGGTGAACAGGGACACCACGTGGTCGAGCAGGCCGCCCACAAAGGCGTGGTGCAGGGTCTTGGCGGCCGGGGCGCAGCGGTAGGCGGTCATGATCGAATCGTCGGCCATGAACTCCTTCAGCAGCGACTTCAGCCATGGATTCTCAAAGCTCTCGACAAAGTCGCTGAGCGTCTTCCAGAGTTGATCGATGTCCTTGGTAGTTTTGGGCAGATAGTCGGAGTAATCGACCTCGGTATCGCCCAGCCTACGGATCTTGTGAACCGTGATTTGCCACCGGCCCTTGTAATTCTGGACAAGGCCCTTCACCTTGACGAAATCATCCTGGTCGAAGGCGTTGACGGACTCGGAGACGTTCTCCCACATGTTCGCCTGCAGCTGTCCACTGCGGTCGGCCAGTATGAGCGACAGGTAGAGTTCACCATTCTTCTTCGACTTCACCTGTTTCAAGGCAACGACGAAGAACGAGGTGATGGTCTGGTTTTCCTGCTGCGAGCAATCGCGGATGTAAAAGTTCTTCATGAGCGGACGTGGTTATAGCTTCATGGTATCGCAGAAGGCTTGTGGATTGTCTCGAAGAAAAACATCCGAGCCGCAAGGGTGGTTGTCGGGCATCTCGACGAATCGGATTCCGACCGGGCAAACCTTGCAGGCGAAATGGCAGTCGAACTAGAAAATCCCCAGTTTCTTCTTCTTCTTGAGCTTCTTGGCGTTCTGTTCGGCTGCGGTGGTGTAGATCGGCTTGGTTTCATTCGGGCTCGCGCCAGTGTCCACATAGCCTGGCTTGATGTCGATGTAGGCGTCTTCGCGCAGCTTAGTGAGGTACTCACGCAGCGCCGGCTGCATCTTCTGCATGTACACCTGTTGCCGGATCATGTCCTGCACGTCTTTCAACGGAGGAACTCCAGCCGCCTGGTACTCGGTCACTTCCAGAATCACAAACCCCTGGTTCGTGCGGACCGGCTCGGTGTACTGCCCGGCCTTCATACCGAAGACCTGCTGCTCCAGTTCCTTGGATAAAGTTCCGCGCTTGAAGTATTCCAGGTCGCCGCCATTGGCCGAGGTCGGGCCATCGGAAAACTGCTTGGCAAGCTCGTCGAACTTGGCCCCGCCCTGCAACTTCTTGTAGATCTCGCCGGCTTTGGCCTGGGCCTTGGCGACCACTTCCGGACTGGGTGTTTCCGGAAGCGCGGCAGCGGCGCCGGCAGCGGCTTTCTCTGCGGGACTCTGGGTCGAGACGAGGATTTCGCTCAATCGTACCTGCTCCGGGCGGTCCAATTGCGCCTTGTGCGCGTCGTAGAACTCCTGAATTTCCTGCTGGGTCACATTGATGTGGCTGCCGACCTCGTCTCCGATGACGCGCTGGGTGATGATGCTGTTCTTGAGGTTTTGCTTAAATTCCTCGAACGAGACTCCCTGGGCCACCGCCGCCTTCTCTACGTCTTCCAGGGAATTGGCGTGCATCTGCTTGCGGATGTCGTCCAGCCGCTTGATGACCTCGGTGTCAGCCGATATATTCAGCGATTCGCCTTTTTGCAGCAGCAGTTGCTGGTCGATCAGGTCGCGCAACAGATCGGACTCATGCTGTTTGATCTGCTGGTCGGTGGTATTCGGATCCTGCTGGTGCATGTCGGAGATCAGTTGCTCGCGCGCCTTGCGCAGGTCGGCTTGGGTCACGATGCTGTTGTTGATGCGCGCAATGATCTCCTCGACCACCGTTTCATTTGCCGGAAGAGGAGTGGTTTGCGCCAGCGGGTTAGGCATCTGCTGCCCTGCGAGCGCAGTTGCTCCCAGGAATGCGGCAAGAAAAACGAAAGAAAAATTCTTCATGAATAACCTGATCACAACGGCCAAACCGGGAAAATGCCGCCTGTTTACTCGTTGGTCTATTCTATCGCCTTTGCTCAATGGATTCGAGCTGCGCCGCTGCGACACTGCCACTGCACAAGCTTCCACGGTATCATGGCAGGTTTGTACGTCGCCTCACCGGAACCGGAGAGCTCTTATGAAATGCGCCATTCTTCTCATATTCTTCAGCACAGCGAGTAGCCTTATGCTCATAGCAGCCGATACCCAACTTGCGACCAAAGTCCCCGACCTTGCACAACTGCAAAAGATGACCGCTCGCTTCGCGCCCACCGCAATGAATGTCGACCTCAGCGGCCTGTCCGAAGGTGATCGTAAGGCGCTGGTCAAGCTGGTGGAAGCGGCCCGCATCATCGACGATATCTTCATGACGCAGTACTGGAGCGGCGATCACGCGCTCTATGCGCAGCTTCAGAAAGAGACGACACCCCTCGGCAAAGCTCGACTGCACTACTTCTGGATCAACAAAGGCCCGTGGTCAGCGCTGGACGGCGATACGGCGTTCCTTCCCGGTGTGCCCGAACATAAGCTGCCCGGCGCGAACTTCTACCCCGAGACCATGACCAAGACCGAATTTGAGAGCTGGCTCAAGACGCTGCCCGATTCCGAGCAGAAACAGGCTACCGGCTTTTTCACCGTGATTGAGTCTGACGGCAAGAGCGGCTTCAAGATTGTGCCGTTCAGCGAGGCCTACAAGGCGAATCTGCAACGCGCAGCGCAACTGCTGCGCGAGGCGGCCATGCTGACCGACAATGCGACGCTGAAGTACTTCCTCACGACCCGCGCCGATGCCTTTCTGTCGAATGATTACTACGAGAGCGACCTAGCCTGGATGGACCTTGACGCGCCTCTCGATATCACCATCGGCCCCTACGAGACCTACAACGACGAACTGTTCGGCTACAAAGCCTCGTACGAGGCCTATGTGAACCTTCGCGATGAGAAGGAGAGCGCGAAGCTCGGGGCCTTCTCCAAAAATCTGCAGCAGATCGAAGACAATCTGCCGATCGATCCGAAGTATCGCAATCCCAAGCTGGGCGCCCAGGCGCCGATTCGCGTGGTGGATGAAGTCATCAGCGCCGGCGACGGCAATCATGGCGTACAGACTGCAGCCTATAACCTGCCCAATGACGAGCGCGTCATCCAGCAGAAGGGCAGCAAGCGGGTGATGCTGAAGAACATCCAGCAGGCCAAGTTCGATAAGACGCTGATTCCGATTTCACAGCACGTTTTGGCGAAGAGCGACCAGGCCGATGTGAACTTCGATCTGTTCTTCACGCACATCCTGACCCACGAGCTGTGTCACGGCCTGGGGCCGCACCAGATTACGGTGAACGGCAAAAGCACGACCCCGCGCGAGCAGCTAAAGGAGCTGTATAGCGCGATTGAAGAGGCCAAGGCCGATGCGACGGGACTGTTCGCCCTGCAGTACATGCTCGATCATGTCAAGGAGATGGGCTTGACCGGACTGCTCACGCCGGGCACGCAGTCCGAGAAGCGGCTGTACACCACGTATCTCGCGTCTTCGTTCCGCAGCCTGCGATTCGGCCTGAACGATGCCCACGGCAAAGGCATGGCGATGCAGGTGAACTATCTGCTCGACAAGGGAGGCTTCGTCGCCCACAAGGACGGTACTTTCTCGGTCAACTATTTGAAGATCAAGCCTGCGGTTCGCGATCTCACGCATGACCTGCTGACGGTGGAAGCCGAAGGCAACTACGACGGCGCGAAAAAGATGCTGGACACACTGGGCGTGATTCGTCCTGAGTTCCAGAAGGCGCTCGATAGCCTTGGCGATGTTCCCGTAGACATCGAACCGATCTTCACCACCGCCGATCGGATCGCGCCGCAGGCCGACGCTTCTCACCGGCAGTAACCAGAAAGGCTGCGACAAACGGAAGAGGGGCGAATCGGGTGCCCCTCGTTGCTGCGATTCGCGTACCTGTGGCTTTACGGCTGGGCGCCCGCCTGCACGAACTCGTCGTAACGGCGTCGATACTCCGCCTTGTAGTCGTCCACGGCCTTCTGATAGCTCATCTGCGGCGCCCCTGATTTGTGGCTCCAGCGCAGCGTGACTTGCTTCGTGTCGAGCGGAATTTCGAGCGCTCCATTCGACGCCGTGACCGGCTTACCGTCGGCCGTGGCTTCCTGCACTTCCAGGAACCATGGCACGTGCAGAACGAGTTTCTCCGGGCGATAGTTCAGATGATTGTCGAGCCGGATCGTGCTCTCGCCTTCCTGCGGCACCTGCCACTCGAAGTTGACCTCGCCGAAGTTAGTGGGCGCCCGGCGAACCGTAATGCTCTTGCCGGGCTGAACCCATTCGGGAGAGATTACCGACATCAAGTGCAGTTCGTTACCCTGCTCGCGCACCATCATGTTGCGCACGGTGGTGCGGAACTTGGCGGCAAACCAGCCGTGCGGTGAGAGGTTCAGTCCGAAGTCGCGCGTGCCCCAGGGACGAATCGCGTACTCGAAGCCGGCATGCGTCGAGCTGGTGTGCACCAGCATGGCGTACAGCTCTTCGAGTGCCGTCTGCTGCTCGCCACGAATGATCTCGGTATCGGTGTTCTTCATGGTGATGTAGTGGTGAAGAAAACGGCCGTCGCCATAGGTCATGATGCCTTCGGCATACTTGGCGCGAGTCGCCTTCAAGGTGGCGGTCACCTTCGAATCGAAAGGCTCCAGAATGGGCTCGGGATAGATCGCCATCATGTTGCCCCAATCCTGCCCGTGCTGCCCCTCGAGTCCCGGAGGAATGTAACCGCCTGTCTTGCTGGTCACCTCATCGAGGACTTTTATCAGCGCCGCGTGATAGCTGTCATATTCCTGCTGCCAAGCCTTGGCGTCGCCGTCGTTGCCGACCGCCTGCGCCAGGATGATCGCGTTCTTCAGGCCGCCCAGCGCCCAGAAGTTGTGGCCGGTGACGTGGCCGGTCACTTCTTCGTTGTCGCCGGGCGTCGTCGCAGGCATCAGGTGCAGGGGATCGGACTCCCTCGCCTTCTGCAGCCACGCCACCGCGCGCTGTACCGAGGGATAGACCTGCTGGGCAAACTTCTTGTCGTGAGTGATGCGGTAATGCTCGCCATAGGCCCACAGGGTCTGGCCCCAGCCGTCGAACTGCCCGCCCTGCGAAACGAAGTTCCCGTCCGGCAGCTGCCATCCGGCAAAGAAATCGAGATCTTGCTGCGCATACTGGTGATATCCAGAAACGTCATACATGCGGATGATGTACGACGAATCGCGCAGCCAGAACGCGTGATAGTGAAACTTGTTCACCGTCTGCACATACTGATTGCCAATCTTGTCGCGCGCGATCAAGTCGTAAATCAGATTCACCTTGAAGGTGTCGTTCACCTTGTCTTCCGGAACTGTGATGTCGATACCGCGGGCCAGCAGGTCGTCCCAGAATTTCACCGTGCTGTTGAGATAGGTATCGAAGCCCGCGTCCTTGAGTTTCGCCAGCTCCGGACTGGCGCTTTCCATCGGCACATAGGGCATCTTGAAGACCAGCTGGGTTTGCTCACCCCCAGCCAAAGGAAGCTGATAGTGCGCGATGCCGACCGGCGTGCTACGGGAAACCGGCAGCCCACGCGGCTTAAGATCCGGCACATAGTTGTACGGCTCTTTCAATGTGAGGCGAAGATTCGGCTTCGGCGAGTCAGGAAAGACGTACATCACCTTCCCATCGCGCAGAAAGGCGTTGCCGTCGAAGCCATAAACCCACTTGGGATTGAACTCGGCACCGATCTGCGTGTATTCGCCCACCCGCTTCGGCGTGGCCGGCCGCTTGAAGCGATTGTCTCCAACACCGTTGGATTCGTTGACCATGTTCTGGTAACGGACACCCACGGCAAACTGCGCCGTAGCCTTGGCGGCGTTCTCATTCTTGATGGTGACACGGACGAAGTTCACTAGCGTGCCTTCCGGCTTGCCGTCGAGCGTGGCCGCAAACATAGTGAACTGGTAGGAGATGCCCTTCTGCTGATAGGTGTATTCAACCACCGGCAGGTAGCCATGCAACAGGGTCTTCACCCGCTGGCGAATCGGCATCTCCGGCGCTCCGGCAAAAAACATGAGCTCGCCGAAGCCGGTATAGAGAAAGCCTTCCGGCGTGACCTCGGTACCCGCGGGCGCGTCCATCACGCCGATCACATCGGTCGGCTGACTGTAATAAGAGAACGGCTCGTTCGGCTTATCGATCGCTGGATCGACCATCTGCGCGGTCAGGGCAAGCGAGGTACTAAGAATGAGGAGAGTAAGAACAGCCAGTCGTGTTATCGGAGAGATGGCGGTCATGCGAGACAGAGTAGTGAAGCGGCCGACGCGACGCAAGGAAATCAATCACGTGGCAGCTAGAGGAGGTTTCCGCAGCCGTCGGGCGTGCTGTGCATAGAGCTTCCGGATATAGGGGTGCTTCGACTTCGGCGGCGAAGCGCCGCCTCCGCTCAGCATGACAGCGAAAAAACCATGCTCAAGCCGGCAGCCGCAAAGGCAGCCAGCCTCGTATTTTGAAATTCGCTGCCCGCTGTGCGAAAGTAACGCCGTGCGCGCTGTCGCTCTTCTGGGTCCCATCGCGAAACAGCATCACGTCCGTCCTTTCGAACTGGAGGACGTGAACATCTTCACCGGCAACGAACTCGATCCCACCGACCAGCCGGCCGCGGTGCTCATCTTCGGCGGAGACGGAACCATCCATCGCCCCCTCGGCTCGCTTGCCAACAGAGACATCCCCACCCTGATCGTTCCGCTGGGAAGCGCCAACGATTTTGCCGCTTCGCTCGGTATCGACAGCACCACAGCCGCGCTGACGGCGTGGCGCCGCTTCTGCGCAGTCGGCGACAACACTCGCATGATTGACCTGGGCACTATCCAGCCCATCCCACCGGAGGACTCACCGGACGCAACACCGCCCAGCGACGAGTCGCCCTGGCAGGGTGAATCGCTGGAGACTTTGCACTTCGTTCCTTCCGGGCCGCGCCCCGATCTGCCTCGCCTGGGACCACGCATCATGCAGTCACAACTGCGCCACGCTGCCGAGGCGGAAAGCCAGCGTTCGCGAACTACGTTTTTCGGATGCATCGCCGGAACCGGGCTCGACGCAGCCGTGAACCGGCTAACTTTGGACCAGCCTCGCTGGCTGCGTGCGCACGGTGGCTACGTGGTTGGTTTGCTGCAGACGCTGGGCTCGTTTCGTCCACCCCAGGTAACAGTGTCTGTCGAAGTGGATGGCGTTTGGCAGATCCGCATCAACGAACCGGGCTTCCTGATCGCCGCCGGCAATGGCCCGCAATACGGACACGGCATGCGACTTACTCACGAGGCGGTTCTCGATGACGGATTGCTCGACGTTTGTTTCGTCCGCCGCTTGAGCAAGATGCGGCTGCTGCGCCTGTTTCGCCTCGTCTACAAGGGGGAACACCTTGGCCTGAAAGAGGTTGAATACTTTCGTGCCGAGCGGATTCGCCTGGTGACCGATCCGGTCACCGAGGTGTTCGCCGACGGAGAGTACATTGGCCCCACTCCGGTGGAAATCTCGGTGCAACGCGCCGCCTTGCGTGTCATTGTGAATCGTGGCAGTGGTTAGAGCTGGGGGTTCGGGCCGCAAACCAAAGCCAGTTTCGTCCTTTCTTTTTTGGCACTATCGAACGGCCTTTGCCTGCGTCAAATCCAGTGGGCTGTTGGTACTTTTTGTGCATCTTCCGATTTGTAGCTGGGTCTATACTGTTGAATAGAGATGTCTACCCCTGTCTTGCAAAAGCCGTCGCCTGAGCAGGCGCCCAAGCTTGCGCCCGAGGATCAGGTCATTCCTGCGCTGTTCGGCGAAGGCGAAGGCCTGTACCCGCAACGCAAAGATACCTTCATCTATTCCTTCGTCGGCCACATGGTTCTTGTTGGCCTGTTGATCTGGTCGGCGACCTGGACCTACTCGCACAAGGACGAAATCAAGCAACAGGTCGTCGGGCTGGTAACCGACATCAGCCCTTATCTGCCGATGAGCGTCTCCAAGACCAGGGCCGGCGGTGGCGGCGGCGGCGGTGACCGCGACAAACTGGCCGCTCCCAAGGGCGCGTTGCCCAAGCTTTCCAAGGACCAGATTGTTCCTCCCGCGATTGTCATCCGTAACGACAACCCTAAGCTGGTCGCGACTCCTTCGGTAGTTGTGCCGCCCGAGATCAAGCTGCCCACGACAGGGCAACTGGGTGATCCGTTATCGAAGGTGTTGGGGCCGCCATCCAACGGAACGGGATATGGCGGAGGTATCGGCAGCGGCAGCGGTGGCGGTGTGGGCTCCGGTACAGGTCCCGGCGTGGGCCCCGGACATGGCGGCGGATACGGTGGCGGAGCCTATCGTGTAGGCGGCGGCGTGAGCGCACCCAAGGCGCTCTATGCGCCCGATCCCGAGTACTCCGAAGAAGCTCGCAAGGCGAAGTACCAGGGCACGGTGGTTCTGTGGCTGGTGGTGGGTGCGGACGGCAAGCCGCACGAGATCAAGATTCAGCGCTCCCTCGGCATGGGTCTGGACGAGAAGGCCAGAGAAGCCGTGATGCAATGGCGCTTCGAACCCGCCAAGCTGAACGGTCAGGCAGTGCCAGTGCAGATCAATGTCGAAGTGAACTTCCGGCTGTACTGACGCTCCACGATCCCAAAACTCCAACGAATCGCGGTGGCATCCTGGGCCAGCGGCGGAGCCGAGACCTGCAGTTAGCCAGCATCAGCAGCTACCGGCTTATCGGATTTGCTGCTGCATGAGAGAGCCTGCAGCGTTGCCATTATCGTGGAGCACGACATCGGGCATCTCATCATAGGTTCGGCCGTCTAACAATCTCCCAGCTTCTTTTTTTCGCCTACCGCCCCATTGCTTGAAGAAGAAGGGAACACCATATTGGCGACACTGGCTGCGAATGGAGACAACCCATTGCCGTGGCATGGACCTGGCACCAAACCCACTCTCACCACCGACGATGACCCAGTGGATGCCTGAGAAGTTAACGGTTCCTAAGTCCTCTAACAATGGCTCGATCGAAAGAAACCGTACGGCTGCGGGGGCAGAGCGAAGGTTCTCAATTCTAGGCAGACCGTGCTTCTTATTCTCAACGCTAACACCCCACCAGATATGGGGTTTCGCCGCAGCGAACCTCAGACGTGTTTTCAGCAACTCACTCATGCGAGCAGATCGTTTGGTCAAGACCTGATATGTGTGCCAGTCGGCCTGGACCATTACGTCCACGACGGACGCAATGTAATCGTCAGGAACCCCTTCATGGAACAAATCACTCATCGAGTTAACGAACACCCGTCTCGGCGCTCGCCATTTGAAAGGCTCGTTCAGTTTTTCCGGAACGAGACGGAGGTCAAAGCCTTGTTCGTATGGATGGCCCTTTACTCCGCGAAATCGCTCAGCAAATACTTCCGCGTAGCAATGGGTGCAGCCGGGGCTGATTTTGGTGCACCCCCGAACCGGGTTCCATGTCGCATCCGTCCATTCGATCTTGCTGTTCGCGCTCATGCCGGATGCTTTTCTTGTTGATTCTTCGGAAACATTACACGCACCTTGTCTGCAAAGGTTCCCTTACGCCGCGATTCACGTGGCGGATCAGCCTTAATGAGGCCGCGCTCCTCCATGCTGATGAGAACGTCCTTGTAGTTCTTCATCGTGTATGGATGTCCGACGTTATGGCGATCATAGAGTTCGGCTGTTGTCAGAGTTAGTCCCTCATATTCGCCTAGAAGCATTCCCTCCAAATCATCAAGAGGCCGGTTGAGTTCGAAAAGCAATGGATGAATCGCCGATGCGGGGCAATATCCGAAAGATGCTACTCCTTGGGGGCCTTCCGAACTCTGTTTCGCCATTATTTCTTTCATGATGCGGTAGCCGCGCGGATGCTTGGTTGCGAATATAAGGTGGTGGGTAGTTCGGCTGCCCTTTTCATCCTTAAAACAGAAGGGCAGCACATAGTTTGCTCCCAACTCGCGCAATGCGGCAGTTAGCGCTTCGACAATAGCGGCTTCACGCTCGCGAGATGGTAGAAGCTCCAGCTTCTCTCGCAGTTCATTGGCTCGCTCATCTCCGAACAGCACATTCATGTGTTCTTCTACGGCGTCGTTTCCGAGACCCATGTTGATCCGGTTGTAATTGAAAAAGAAAACGCAATCACAGCCCCAATTCTTCAAGACAGAGTTAATTAGTCCCAATGAGAGGCCTTTGTATCCCCAAGGATCTACAAAGAAAAAAGTAGGAACCAGATTCATTTGCTCAAACATCTTGACAATCTCATCGCCGACTTCTTGGGTTGCGACCTGGGGCTTGTATTTTAGCTTTGTGATATCAGGTAGCGCTTGGATATCTTTCTCTAATGCTTGAGAGTTCTCCACGGCAGCGTCATTGAATAGTGTGACAAGGTGCTCGCGCATGTCCACATCGGCTATTGCGCGTTCCAGTACTAATAAAGGGGTGGATTTGGTGCCGTCCCTGTATCTTCCCGGACCGGCGAAGAGATCAATGTATGCGATACGGCCGCCTCACTTCGTCACGATGACAAGATGACCTTTGCCCACGCCCAGAAATAATCGCTGACAATCGTCGCCTTGATACGGGACTGTTCGCTCGACTCGTCAAAGAACCCTTGGTTGCGCATAGAGATCACTACTCAACCTGATTCCCTCATTCGGTCGCTCTTCTGAGCGTAGATAATAGCATATTCGCCTTTTATTCGCCGCGTCTTGCGATTCTATTAGGTCGCCCTTTTGGACTGAGCGAAGAAAAGGCGGGGTTCTCCCGCGCCCTGGCTGATAACTAACGACTGAAAACTGACAGCTGTTCTAGTCGTGCACGCCGTCCATGAAGGCGCGCAGTTTGCGCGAGCGCGACGGATGCCGCAGCTTGCGCAGCGCCTTGGCTTCGATCTGCCGGATACGTTCGCGAGTAACCGCGAACGACTGGCCGACCTCTTCCAGCGTGTGCTCGGAGCCGTCTTCCAGTCCGAAGCGCATCTTGATCACCTTCTCCTCGCGAGGAGTGAGCGTGCGCAGCACTTGCGCCGTCTGCTCCTTGAGGTTCACGTTGATCACCGCTTCGGCCGGAGAGACCACCGCGCGGTCTTCGATGAAGTCGCCCAGATGCGAATCTTCCTCTTCGCCGATCGGCGTCTCGAGGGAGATAGGCTCCTGTGCGATCTTCAAGACTTTGCGAACTTTCGCCACCGGAATATCCATCCGCTTGGCGATCTCTTCCGAAGTGGGCTCGCGTCCGAGTTCCTGCACCAGCTGCCGCGACGTGCGGATCAGCTTGTTGATGGTCTCGATCATGTGCACCGGAATACGGATGGTGCGGGCCTGATCGGCAATAGCGCGGGTGATTGCCTGGCGAATCCACCAAGTGGCGTAGGTCGAGAACTTGTAGCCGCGGCGGTATTCGAACTTGTCCACCGCCTTCATCAGGCCGATGTTGCCTTCCTGAATCAGGTCGAGGAACTGCAAGTCCGCGATTGGTGTACTTTTTGGCAATCGAAACCACCAGTCGCAGGTTGGCTTCAATCAGCTCGCGCTTGGCGTACTCGGCATCGACGTCGCCCTGCACGATCTCGCGCTGCGTGCGCTTGAGCTCGGCAAAGCTGGCGCCGGCGTCACGCTCCATGTGCTCGAGGTCGGCGCGGATCTGGCGAACCTGGCGGCGCAGCTCCTTCTTGGTCTCGTCCACGCGCGTCTGTTCGGCGCGCTTCTCGAAGTTGCCGGCCTGGCGATCGAGCCCGCGCATGCTGTCGACCGTCTTGTTGACGCGATCGATCAGGCGCTTGCGCTCGCTGTTGGTGAAGCCCAGCTTGCGGATCACGCGCGAGATGCCAACCTGCTCGCGGCCCATGGCCCACTTGGTCTTGCGGAAGCCGCGCGGATTCTTCTTCTGCGGAATCTCGGCCAGCTTGTCGGTCAGCATCACCGACTTCTTGTAGTGCTTGTTCAGTTCGTCCACACGGCCGGTGATGTCCTTCAGCCGGTTGAGGAGAACCTCTTCGGTGATTTCCTCTTCGTCGAAGAGAACCACTTCCTTGATGGAACGTACGCCGCGCTTCAGGTCCTCGCCCATGGCGAGGATTTCGCGGATCACGATCGGCGAACGCGACAGCGCCTTCAGAACGCGAAGCTGTCCGCGCTCGATGCGCTTGGCGATTTCGACTTCGCCTTCGCGGGTGAGCAGCGGCACGGTGCCCATCTCGCGCAGATACATGCGGACGGGGTCGTTGGTTTTCTCCAGCGCACCGGGCGTGAGATCGAGCTCGACGTCTTCGCCGGCCTCAATGTCGCCCTTCTCGAACTTGTCGAGAGCACCTGCCTTCGGACCTTCGAGCACGTCAATGCCCTGGGTGCCGATGGTGGTCATCAAGTCTTCGAGGTCGTCGGCCGAATGCACGTCGTGCGGAATGAGATCGTTCACCTCGTCATACGTGAGGTAGCCCTTCTCTTTTCCGGCATCGATCAATTTCTTGATGTCGTCGAACTTATCTTCTAGAGCCAAAGCGGAATTTCCTCTACTTGTCGCCCTTCGCTGGGCGCTCTTTTCAGGGTGCACACTACGGCGGGAGCGGTACGGCAGTACCGGGATATGCGGAAACTTACGAATTTTAGCATAGGCCGGGCCCGCCCTCAAAGCCTATTTTCAGTCGAGAGCCGCCCCACCTGCTGGAGACTTGGACGCTCTCAACCCCTGTAAGTTAGATGAAGCCCGAGCTGGATTAGGTTCAGCCCTTTTTAATCAGATACTTACATCACTTCAATAAGGATGATTCCCATTTCGGGAAACAGCGCAAATTGTTCCACGTGGAACAATTTTGGTTACCCCCGGCCTTCGACCGCGCTTGGCCCTCCGTCTGACACCGAACTAAGGCTCCGGCGCAGCTTTAGGCGCTCCTGCAGCAGTCGGGCGGTCGAGCCCGCATCCTGACGGCGCTCGGCTTCCTTCAGCTCGTGCTGTAGCGCGTCCATGCGGTGACGCAACGCCCGGCGGCGCAAAGACTTGATCGCCTCTTCCAGCAACTCGGGCGTGAGTTCCTCGCGCTCGTCCATCAGCACCGAAGCGAGCACCTGCCGGTCGGAGTCCTCCAGCGGCATCGCCATCGGATCGAGCCCCTGCTCTTCGGCCGCCATCAGCGCGTCAATCAGGCGTTCGGTGGCCGCGCCACTGTGCAGCCGCTCCTGGCTTAGGACGAAGTGCGCCTGCCGGCCGGGCTCGAAGGCGGTATCGAAGCCATCGCGATCGCTGACTGGCGTTCCGCCGAGACTCGCGGTCGGCGAGCGCGCGGATCAGCAAGCGCTCGGCGTCGGTAATCGCTCCGGCGCTGGCAGCGCTGACCCGCGAGGCCGATCGCGTGGTCACCGCCTGTCGCAACTCCTGGCGCAGCACCGTCGACTCGATGCCGAGGCGATGCGAAATCTCGTTCGCCAGCTCATCGCGGACGATCCGGCTGGGAATGCGCTGAATGTGCGGCAGCAGGAAGTTCAGCGCCTTGACCTTGCCTTCCGGTGTGCGCGTCGGAAACTGCTTGCGGGCCCGCTCGATCAGGTAGTCGAAATACTTCTGCGAATGGCCCAGCGCTTCGGTGTAGGCGTCCACGCCCTTGCGCCGGATGTACAAGTCAGGATCGAAGCCGGCCTCCAGCGACAGCACCTTGATCTGAAAATCTTCGGCGACCAGCAGGGCCAGCGAACGCTCGGCGGCAGCGGCGCCCGCAGTGTCAGGGTCGAAGTTGACGACGACGTTCTTGCTGAAGCGCCCCAGCAGTTTGGCCTGAATCTCGGTGAACGCCGTGCCCGAGCTGGCAATCACGTTATGAAATCCGGCGCTGTATACGGCGATGCAATCCATCTGGCCTTCGACCAGGATGGCGTAGTCGAGCTTGCGGATCGCTTCCTTGGCCTTGTCGAGATTGAACAGCACGCGCGACTTGGAGTAGATCGGCGTCTCCGGCGAATTCAGGTATTTGGGACCAGCCTTCTCGTCCGCCGAGAGGGTTCGCCCGGTGAAGGCGATGATCTTCCCCGATTCGTTGGCGATGGGGAACATCACACGGTTGCGAAATTTCGAATATAACGACGCTCGCTGCTCCGGCTGCTCGTCGTTTTTGTCTTTCCACGAGAACAGTCCCGAATCGCGCAGGATCTCTTCGCCGAACTGCCGCTGCAGGGCGTCACGCAGCAGGAAGCCCGATTCGGGCGCGAATCCGATGCGGAACTCGGCGATGTGCTCCGGCGTAAGCCCGCGCGAAACCAGATACTCGCGGGCATGCGCCGCCTCGGGACGCCGCAGTTGCTCCTGAAAGTAAATGCAGGCCCGCTCCTGGATATCGACCAGCCCGCCGCGCTGTTTCGCCTGGCGCTCCTCCTCAGGCGAGGAGTAGGTCATCTTCGGCAGCGGCACGCCGAGCTTCTCGGCCACGGCGCGAACCGCTTCGGGGAAGGTGATGTTCTCGATCTTCTGGACGAAGCTGAAGACGTCGCCCGACGCGCCGCAGCCGAAGCAGTGATAAAACTGGCGCGTGGCGTGAACGGAGAACGATGGCGTCTTCTCCTGGTGGAACGGACACAGCCCGCCAAAGTTCTGCGCACCCATCTTGCGCAGCTTGACGTACTCGCCCACGATGCGGACGATGTCGGCCTGCTGCTTCAGGGTGTCAGCGAAACTGCCGGGTTCGGCCATGTAACTCCAGTGTGCGGCAAGGCGCAATCGCTTGCACTCTAATCTTCACACGCGAAGTGGAAATACTGTGGGAAAGCGGCAAGTAACTGTTGGGGCGGGTGCAAAAGTGGGGAGAATTCGTCGAGCAACGAAGTCAATCGTGGCAATATGGAACAAGGGCGACTACATGAAGCAGAAGCCTGTTCGTATCACCGTAATTATTCGCGCTCCCGTTTCGCGCAAGCTCGAAGAACGCGCTTTGGCGAGAGGCCGGTCGGTTAGCGACCTAGTGTTGACATGCATTAGAAACATCCTGTTAAAGGCCGCACGACGTCGGCGTCCGCAACACGTACATTTCCCGCTCATCACCTCCGGAGGGCCGAAGATGCATCTGACGAATGAGGAGATTTATGGGCGCCTTGAATTTCCGTGATGTGAATGGGTAAAGCACGATCAGATCACGGCACACATCCGCAAAACCGTGAACGCCGATTTCAAGGTCTATTCAGTCGGACCGGACCGTTCTTCGGTGAAGGGCTCTCGAAGAAAATCCTTCGGAGAGGCAATTCGAATGCCCTTAAAAGGGTCGAGCACCAGAAGGTCAGCGTCACCCGTAACGATGTGCGTTGCGCGTCCACTTATCGCCAATTCAAGAAACTTGTCATCCTTGGGGTCGCGACAAGCTGATATATGCACGTCCACCTGGATCCATTGCGTCTCCCGGACGAGTGCTGCCAGGAAGTCTCGCACGTCTTCTTCGTCGATATACGTCTTGAATCTTTCTCTACTCAGAACACTAGAAAGCTCGGCCAACGTCGAGATCGAGAGGAGAACTTCTCCCGCTCTGAGGGCGAAGTCGAGCGCTTTACGCGGCTGAGATTTGGAGGCCAGCAGGGCGCTGACAAGTACATTTGTATCGAAAACGCAGCGCAATTACTGGCCTCTCAGGAGCGACTCCAGTATCTCCGGCGTCAGCCCCCGATCCTGCGCCTTGCGAGCCACACGATCGAGCACGGACTGAAGCGAAGGACGTTCACCAGCCGCGAGCTCACGGAGCCAAAGACTTAACAGAGCCTGAATCTTGCGCTTCTCTTCCGGGGGAGCAGAGTCGTATGCCTGCGCTGTCTGCTGATCGAGCGGTATCGTAATGGTTGGGTTCGCCATTGTTGTACCTTCAACTACATTTTACGGCAGTGAGCCAAACCAGGGCATCTCGCTGCCCGCGCCAGAGCAGTTGTCCTCCCGACCGAAGGAGAGTTCGCCGCAGGCGGAGGCTCCGAGTCGAAGGACCTGCATTTGGCAATCGGCAGACATTCGAGCTCGTCCGACCTCTTGAGATCCCCTGGCTAACGCCGTTCCGCCCGGGACGACACCGTCCGAAGAGTGCAACGGTGAAGGCTTTTTGTCATCACGAGCGCAGCGAGGGATCTGCTTCTTGCCTCCCCGCACGAAAAGCAGATCCCTCGCGCTCAAAACCCGATCGCTCGCGATGACAATTTAGAAGGAAGAACTTTTACTCAGTCCTCCTGTAACAGACTTCCGCTCGCGCTTACTACTCCCCTTGCCCAATCATGAGAATCGGCATGGTCGGCTTGTAGGCGCCTTCTTCCTTCTCCATGGTTACGGCGAAGGCTTTAGTTTCGACCCCAGACGGCATGGGGTGATCCATCATCACGGCATTACCATGCTCATCGGGTTTAAAGACGCCCGCCGGGATGGGCTCGCCCTGCATGGGAATGATCCACAACTCGTAGGCCATACCCGGAGGCGGAGGAATCATGTTGCTGGCCATGAACAGCATCCGCTTCTTCGCCGGGTCGAAGATGGCGGTTCCTCTAGGGTGTTTCGAGGCCATGCTTGGATTCAGCGAGACGTGCACCGCGTTCGGATCCTCCAGCAATCCCAGCGATTCTTCCGCCTGCTGGTACTTCTGCGATAGATCCTGATTCTTGTTAGTGAGCTCCGCCATCGCATCTTTCAACTGCTGCTGATCCTGCTTGAGCGCGTCATTCCGGCTCCACAGGCCAAGGGTCAGCAGCAACAGGGCGGCAGCGGCCAGGGTTGGCGCCCACATCCACCAGGCACTGCGACGAGGCTCCTGTGGCGCCACGGCCGAGACGCCACGAGGCTCGGCGGCCACGGCCTTCATCAGGCGCTCTTTGACGCGCGCCGGCGGCTTGGGCCCGGTGCTGGCCAGCGCCAGCAATCCCAGGTCGGAGCGCATCTCCTGCAATTCGCGCCGGCACGAGGCACACGTCGACAGATGCTCTTCGATCTCCTGCCGGTCATTGCCGGTCAGCTCGCCCAAGGCGTAGAGCAGCAGGTCATCCGCGAATTGTTCGTGCGTCTTCATTTTGCAAACTTGGCGCGCAACTGCTGCAGCCCCGAACGGATGCGAGTCTTGATGGTACCCAGAGGCTCGCCCGTTTTCTCGGCTATTTCCGTGTGTGTCAGGCCCTGAAAGAATGCTAACTCCATGGCGGTTCGCTGGTCGGGACTCATGGCCGCCAATGCCACGCGCACCTTCTCGACGATCAGCGTGCGCTCGGTCTCGTCGCGCAGATCGGGACCGCCGGCAATCACGCAGTCTTCGATATCGGTTTCCGGACGCCGCTTGCGCAACCGGTCGATCGAGCGATGGCGCGCGATCACCGCCAGCCACGCGGTCAGGCTGCCCCGGCTGGCATCGAACGAATCAGGACTGCGCCAGAGCTGGAGGAAAATGTCTTGCACCACGTCTTCCGCCGCGGCTGCGTCCTGCAGTACGCGCAACGCCACTGCATACACCACGCCGGAATAACGATCATAGAGGTCGGCCAACGCCTGCTGGTCTCCGGCGCGGACGCGGGCTACCAGACGCATTTCGTCTCCCGCGTCAGGGCGAGTCAACGGGCTCCTCTCGATCGGTTCCATAGGGATTACGTGTTACAGCGGCGGATAGATTGCCCAGCTCCACCGGGGCCAGGCTGTGCCTATAGGCAGAAAAATTCTGCCGTAAGTGAAATCCCACCGCCGTTTCGTGCTCGTATGCCAATCAGCAAAGCGAAACCACGAGAAGATATCAGCAAACTCTTCCCGCGACAACAGCTACCGGCTATGCGAACGGCGGCCGTCGCCCTCACCGGTTCGCCCTCTCACCGTGGCACGATGCCAGGCCAAAGCCCGGCTCGTGTCCGCTATTGAATCTTGATCAGCTCAATATCGAAGACGAGCATGCCATAGGGCGCGTTCCGGCCCTGGTAAGCGAGTTTTTCCGGAATCCAAAAACGGGCCTTCTCGCCTTCGACCATGAGTTGCAGGCCCTCAGTCCATCCAGGAATGGTTCGGTCCAGGTACAACGTTAAGGGCTCACCTCGGGAGAACGTGCTGTCGAACTTCATGCCATTGGTCGCCCAACCCGTGTATTGGACCGTGACCTCATCGACTCTCTTCGGATGCCGCGTTCCCGTGCCCGGCTTCAGCACCCGGTACGCCAGTCCGCTCGCGGTGTGCTGTGCTTCGGGCGGCGGCGCTTTGACGTCCACCGGAGCGTGCAGCGGCATGTCGACCAACGTCACATTGAAGACGAGTGGCCCTTTTGGCCTTCCGGCCTGGCCTTTGTAGGTCAGCGTCTCGGGAATCCACATCAGACGGGTCTCGCCCATCTCCATCTGCATCACTCCTTCACGCAAGCCAGGAAGCAGCAGGTTGACGTTGACCGTCAGTGCACCGTCGGCTGGGGTACTGAGAACCAATTTCCCATCCGTTGTCCATGCCTTGTAATCGATAGTGACGAGATCAGGGTTCTCGGGATGACCCTTCCTGGTTCCGGCCTTCAGTACCTTGGTGGCAAGGCCCGACGCTGTTTTTGTGGCATCGGCCGGTGGCGAGAGGAGATCGGACGGAGCCTGGACCGGCGTCGCTGCCGGCGCAGGAACGGCGGATGCCGAAGGACTTTGAGCCGACGATTCGGTTGGATCTTGCGCTGGCGAGGCCACCGCTTGCGCCCATGTCATCGGAGCGGCGAAAAGGAGAGCGACGGCGAAGCGAAGTAGCATCCGCCCTATTTTACGATTCACCCTTCCGGAAGCAACAGCTCGCATTGGAGGATACGTAGCCTAGTGATGGCGGCGACTCGCCTCCTCCTCGGGCTCGCTCAGCATGACAACGCAAAACCAAGCTCCGAACCCGCTCTAGCCTTGCTTCCTGCGTTCCTGCATTTCGCGCAGCATCTCGGCTCGGTCGGATTCCGGCAGCAGGCTGCGAATCGCCGGGAAGATGACCTCTTCCTCCATCTGAAGATGGGCCCGGAAGATTTCGTCCAGCGCTTTGGTGATGGCGCACATTTCGCCGCCGGCTTCGCCCAGCATATCGGGATCGTTCTTCACCAGCACCAGCAAGGGCAGCAGCCGCTCAATCAGTTCATCGATGGCCTGGTGCTGATCGCCCATGGCTAACAGGGCATGGCGCACCATTTCGTCAGCGGCGGGACTCAAGCGCGGATGCAGCGTCTGATCCTCGTCAGCCTCGTGCAACGGCAGCGAGACCGAGTAATAGCGGTGGACGGCGTCCGCTGCCTGACGAATATCTTCCGGAGAGGCTCCATGGGCATGCGCCAGCTTGACTGCCACGGCGGTGAAGTGGCGAATGCGCTGATGGCAGCCGGTCAGCAGATCGACGGCGTCTTCGGACTTAGGTTGCGCGGAGGCAGGTGCTATCTGATTCAACATCTGTAGCCATTATCGCAAAAGTTCGAAAGCCGTACGCCGCTCTTCGGTCGCTTATTTCTCGAACTTCATTTCCACCGTGACCTGCACCGGGATTGGCTGCCCGCTCTTCTCGCCCGGCTTAAACTTCCACTTCCGGACCGTGTCGACGGCGCTGGACTCGAATATCGGGTTGGTGCTGCGCAGCACGTGCACCGCCTCAACCCGGCCCCTGGCGTTCACCCCCACCAGCATGACAACGACGCCTCGCTGATCCGCGTCGGGCGGCAAGTCGGGAAACTTGGGATCGGGCGCATGCGTTGCCTTGGGCGGCTTGATACCGGCCGTGACTTTCGCGAACTGCGAGAACGTCTCGCTATCCGAAGTGTCCGACGGGGCAGTTGAGACTGTGGCCGTATCCTTGTTCTGGAACGGCGCTGCCGAAGCGGCCATCGTGTCGCAACCGGCGAGCACGGCCGCCACCGTCATAAAGATCAAAATACGCATTCTGTTCATCGTAACGTAGGCACAATGTCACAGGATATTTTGAGTACGACTGGTATAACTGTTATACTACAATGAGATTTGAGTTCGACCCGCGCAAGAGTCAGCGCCTCCGGGCTAATCCCAAACGCCGAATAGGGTTCGAGGAAGCACGGGAGACCTTCGCTCACCCTTACTATGTCGACCAGCGCTCGGACGTGGCGGAGCAATACCGCGCCATCGGTTGGGTGGGAGGCCGGCTCTACTCGTTGATTTTCGAGATGCGCGAGGATGAGCAAGAGGAGTACTACCACCTGGTTACCCTTTGGGAGGCAACCAGGCAGGAACGCAAGCTTTATGAAGAACACTCGTAGACAAGCGAAACTGGTGGGAGCAGAAACCATCGCCCGGCTGGCTGACAAAGGCGAGGATGTTTCACGCTTTTTTACAAACGCAGGCCGCATGATGGCTCCCATCCAGCGAGTCAATGTGGACTTCGCTCCTTCGCTGCTGGAGGAGTTAGACCGGACAGCCAAGGAATTGAATGTCAGCCGTCAGGCCGTCATCAAAACCCTGCTTCGACAGGCCTTGGATCAACATTATTTGGCTACCGCCAGCCGCTCCACAGCCAAGCGCCGTTAAGCCAGCCACGCCCTCGTATGCAGGAAGGATCGTTGTTTTGAGCAAGAGTTTACGCAATATCGCCATCATCGCCCACGTCGACCACGGCAAGACCACACTCGTCGATGCCATGCTGAACCAGAGCGGCACCTTCCGCGCCAACGAGTCGCACGTCGAGCGGGTGATGGATTCCAATGACCTGGAGCGCGAGCGCGGCATCACCATCCTCGCGAAGAACACCGCGATTTTCTATCACGACATCAAGATCAATATCGTGGACACGCCCGGCCACAGCGACTTTGGCGGCGAGGTTGAGCGCGCGCTGAAGATGGTAGACGGCGTGATGCTGCTGGTCGATGCCAGCGAAGGACCGTTGCCGCAGACGCGCTACGTCCTGAGCAAGGCGCTCGAGGCCAAACTGCCGCCGATCGTAGTGATCAACAAGATCGACCGTCCTGACGCGCGGGCGCAGGAAGTGCTCAACGAGATTTACGACTTGTTCATCGATCTCGATGCCGGCGAAGATCAGCTCGATTTCCCGGTGCTCTACACCAACGCCAAGACCGGCACCGCGACCACCGATCCTGACAAGCCGGGCGAGACGCTGCAACCACTGTTTGAAGCCATCGTAGAGACGATTCCGCATCCCACGGGCGATCCGCACGGGCCGATGCAGATCCTGGTGGCGAACCTCGATTACAGCGACTACCTCGGACGGCTGGCTATCGCGCGCGTGTTCAACGGCACGCTGCGCACCGGCGAGGACGTGGCCATCGCCAAGCGCGACGGCAGCATGGAGAACGTTAAGATCACCAAGCTGTTCAGCTTCTCCGGACTGAAGCGCACCGACATTACCGAGACCGAACTGGGCGACATCGTCGCCGTCGCGGGCGTGACCGGCATCAACATCGGCGAGACCATCACCGACGTCGAGAACCCTGCTCCGCTGCCGGTCATCACCATCGATGAACCCACCATTGCGATTCAGTTCATGGTGAATACTTCGCCCTTCGCCGGACGCGAAGGCCAGTACGTCACCTCGCGCAATCTGCGCGACCGCCTGCAGAAAGAGCTGCTCACCAACGTCTCGCTGCGCGTCGAAGAGACCGAGGCTACCGACTCGTTCAAAGTGATGGGACGCGGTGAATTGCAGCTGGCCATCCTGATCGAGATGATGCGACGCGAAGGTTTCGAGCTGGCGGTCGGCAAGCCGGAGATCGTGACGAAGCACATCGACGGCAAGCTGATGGAGCCCATCGAGCGGCTCACCATCGACATTCCCGATGCGTTTGTCGGCGTGGTGATCGAGAAGCTGGGCGCGCGCAAGGGCCAGATGCAGAAGATGCACAACCACGGCTATGGCCGCGTTCGCATCGAGTTTGTCATTCCCAGCCGAGGGCTGATCGGCCTGCGCAGCGAGCTGCTGACCGACACCCGCGGCACCATCGTCATGAACGCGCTGTTCGAGGGCTACACCGAATGGCAGGGCGACATTCCGCATCGCGTCACCGGCGCGCTGGTGGCGGACCGCAATGGCTCGACCACCGCGTACGCGCTATGGGGACTGCAGGAGCGTGGGGAGATGTTCGTCGGGCCGGGAGTCGAAGTCTACGAAGGTATGGTAGTGGGCGAGAATTCGCGCGATAACGATCTGACTGTGAACATCGTTCGCGAGAAGAAGCTGACCAACATGCGCTCGTCGACCGCTGATGACGCCATCCGTCTGGTGCCCTTCAAGAACCTCAACCTGGAGCAGGCGATTGAGTTTATCGCCGATGATGAACTGGTCGAGGTCACGCCGAAATCACTGCGTCTGCGGAAGAAGATCCTGCAGGAAAACCGCAGGCCGCGTAGAAACGCTCAACCTGTGGAAGTGACCACCTAAGGCGAGCGAACAACGGACGCGAGGTCCTGCTTACGTGGTCCCTCGCCTTTGGATGGCTCTAGTTCGCGATATCGTTTCACTATGCCGACCCGAGTACCTGCTGCCGATCAGAAGCTGATCCAGATCATGGATGCGGCTCTGGCGGACGCTGCCCTCCGCAGCGGCGAGTGGCTGGTCTGCCGTCCCGGCTGCACACAGTGCTGCATCGGAGTGTTCGCCATCAATCAACTCGATGCCGCACGTCTGCGTACCGGCATGGAAGAGTTGCGGGCGATCGATCCGGAGCGAGCGGTACGAGTTCGTGAGCGCGCGCAGGTGTCGGTTGTTCGCTTGTCGGGCGAATTTCCCGGCGATGCGGGCACAGGCATTTTGTCGGAGAGCGACGAAGCGCAGGCGCGCTTTGAAGATTTCGCCAATGACGAGCCCTGCCCGGCGCTCGATCCCGCTACTGGCCTGTGCGATCTCTATGCCGCGCGTCCCATGACGTGCCGTACCTTCGGGCCGCCGGTGCGCTCGGAAGGCGGGCTGGGCGTCTGCGAATTGTGTTATCACGGCGCCAGCGACGAGCAGATCGCGGCGTGCGAGATGACGGTGCCGTTGGAGGAAGAGAGCGCCGTGCTCACTGAGCTAGAGGGCGCCACCGGAGTGAGCGGACGAACGATTGTGGCGTTTGCACTGGCGCGCTGAGTCTGGCGATCTGGTAGAGCGGACCTTCAGGTCCGCGTTCCGAGTCCTATAAGTTGCGAGAGCCCCGAAAGGGGCGGCACAGGAAGTCTGGAGTGCTGAATCTTGCGTGGCGGAAACCGTGCCGCCGCTCCGCGGCTTCGTCGGTCAAGAAATGTTGTCCACCCGGGGTTTACACCCCGGGCTCAAAGCATTCCACCGCTTCGCGGTTTGACTCCAGGCGAGTAGACTCTCTAGCCCTCCTCCAGCAACTGGCCACAACTACTGTTCCGGTTTGCGCCGCGCCCTCCGCTGCTTTATCGTTAACGGTTCTCCGGCATCGAAATAATCAGCATGAATGATCACGCACAGCACTCCGGACCTTCCGCCACGCTGCCCTCCAAGGTAAAGCCCAACGCGCCGCGCTTCGAGCGCAACCAGGCAGCCATGGCCGAGCTGGTTACCAACATTCGCAATGAGCAGGAAACCATCGAGCAGGGCGGCGGGGACAAGGCCACTGAATCGCAGCACGCCAAAGGACGCCTCACTGCGCGCGAGCGCATTGCGTTATTGATCGATCCCGGCACAGAGTTTTTCGAACTGGGCATCTATGCGGCGTGGGGCATGTACGAGGACTGGGGCGGCGCTCCGTCCGCGGGAGTTGTGACGGGCCTGGCGCGGGTGCAGGGCCGTCTGGTGATGCTGATCGTGAACGACGCGACGGTCAAGGCGGGCGCGTTCTTTCCGATGACCGCCAAGAAGGTCATCCGCGCGCAGAACATCGCCATCGACAATCGCATTCCAACCATCTACCTGGTCGACTCGGCGGGAGTCTTCTTGCCCTTGCAGGAGGATGTCTTCCCCGATACCGATGATTTCGGCCGCGTCTTCCGCAATAATGCGGTGATGTCGGCGATGGGGATTCCGCAGATCGCCGCCATCATGGGCATGTGCGTGGCCGGCGGCGCGTATCTGCCGCTGATGTGCGACCACATCCTGATGACCGAGGGCAGCGGCCTGTTTCTGGCGGGCCCGGCGCTGGTGCAGGCGGCGATTGGCGCGAAGTATTCCGCCGAAGAGCTGGGTGGCGCCAAGATGCACTCGCAGATCAGCGGCACCGTGGATTATCGCGAGCCCGACGACGAGTCATGCATCACGCGCATCCGTTCGCTGGTCGACAAAATCGGCAACCGGCAGCTTTGTGTCTTCGATCGCAAGCAGCCGGTCGAGCCTGTCTATCCAGCCGAAGAAATCTATGGCGTCTATGAGGGCGATCCGGCGCGCCAGTACGACATGAAGGAGATCATCGCGCGCATCGTCGATGGCAGCCACTTCGACGAGTACAAGTCCGAATATGGCGAAACCGTGCTCTGCGGCTTCGCGCGCATCGGTGGATTCGCCGTCGGTATTGTCGCCAACCAGAAGACGCACGTCCACCAGACCGATCACAGCGGCAACAAGCGCACCGAATTCGGCGGAGTGATTTACACCGAGTCGGCGGAAAAAGCCGCGCGCTTCATCATGGATTGCAACCAGAACCTGGTGCCGCTCATCTTTCTCCACGATGTCAACGGCTTCATGGTGGGACGAGACGCGGAGTGGAGCGGCATCATCCGGGCGGGCGCGAAGATGGTGAATGCGGTTTCGAACTCCGTGGTGCCGAAGATCGCGGTGATCGTCGGCGGCTCGTTCGGCGCGGGACATTATGCGATGTGCGGTAAAGCCTACGACGCGCGCTTCCTGTTTGCATGGCCGACGGCGAAGTATTCGGTAATGGCCGGCGCATCGGCGGCCGGAACACTGGTGGAGATCAAGATCAAGCAACTGGAGCGCGGCGGCCAGAAGCTGAGCGAAGAAGACCGGAAGAAGCTGTACGACGAGGTGAAGGCCACTTACGACCAGCAGATGGACCCACGCTACGGTGCAGCCCGTCTGTGGATCGACAAGATCATCGACCCGGCAGAGACGCGCGAGGCGCTCATTATGGCGCTGGAGGCAGCGGCGCTGAATCCCGAGGTCGCGAAGTTCAACGTAGGCGTGCTGCAAACGTGAGAAAGCCGCTGTTCGCCTTTCGCTCTTCGCGATGGGTTGGTTGCTAATGGCTAATTGCTAGTGGCTGACTTCATGCCTGATTCCATCAAACTCATCGAATGTCCGCGAGACGCCTGGCAGGGGCTGCCGGGACAGATCCCCACCACGACCAAAGTCGAATACCTGCGTGCCCTCGTGGCGGCTGGGTTCAAGCACATCGATGCCGTCTCGTTCGTCTCGCCCAAGGCGGTGCCACAGATGGCCGACTCGGAAACCGTCCTGAGCGAGCTCGATCCGCCCGACGATGTCGAGATCATCGGCATCGTCGTCAATGAGCGCGGTTGCGAACGCGCCATCGCCACCGAGGCCGTCGGCACCATCGGATTCCCTTATTCGCTCTCCCCCACCTTCCTCAAGAACAACCAGAACCAGACGCTGGAGGAAAATCTCGACATCCTGGAGAAGCTGAAGACCAAGGCCGACGAGGCGGGCGTCGACACGGTCGCATACATCTCCATGGCTTTCGGCAATCCTTACGGTGATCTGTGGAACGCCGACGAGCTGATCGAAGGCGTCGGACTGCTGGCCGACATGGACCTGCAGGCGATTTCGCTGGCTGACACGGTTGGCCTGGCCACACCGCACCAGATCGCCGACCTGCTCGGTCCGGTGCTGGAGAAGTTCGACGGCCTCGAGATCGGGGTGCACCTGCACAGCCGGCCGGACGAGGCGGTCGACAAAGTGCTGGCTGCCTATGACGTCGGCTGTCGCCGCTTCGACTCGGCTATCGGCGGGCTTGGCGGCTGTCCCTTCGCGCAGGATGTGCTGGTGGGCAATCTGCCGACCGAGAAAGTCCTGGAGGCCCTCAAGCGGCGCGGCGTACCGTCTCCTATCGCGAAGCCGATTGAGCCGCTGCTGGAGCTGTCGGCTCAGATCTCCCAGCGATTCAGCGGGCCCAAGATGTAAGAGCAGTGGATAGTGGTCAGTGGATAGAGGGCGAGAATGAACGGGGATGGTGCCGTCGCCCGCACGGCAGGGCCCAGAATATGCCCTTATCTTGGAGGATAGGAGGAAATGCCAGCCTCGCCCTCTATCCACTATCCACTAACCACTATCAACCGGCCTACCCGTTTTGAAACCAATAAAGGTCTCTTCTGCAAAAGAACATTGCTTCCAGCGCAGATTTTGGATACTGTGCGCAGTACCAGCTATTGCAAGGAAAATCCCTGCGTGACTCAACACGCAGAGGCTGATCTGTCGATTATTGGGGGCCATGGCCAACCTTCCTTACACGACGCTCAAGCTCGACCACGACGGACCGCTGGTCACCGTCACACTGAACCGGCCTGACAAGCGTAACGCCATCAGCTACGACCTCATCGACGAGCTTCTGCGCGCACTGGCGGAAATACAGCAGTTGGCGGCAGCGCAGATCCTTATCCTTACCGGCGCGGGAAACGCCTTCTGCTCAGGCATGGACCTGGAGAACCTGCGCGCCATCACCGGGCGCAGCGAAGCTGAGAACCTGGCCGACTCGAACGCAATGGCGCAAATGTTTCGCGCACTCTACGAGTTTCCCAAGCCGACGATCGCCGCCGTGAATGGGCCCGCCATCGCCGGAGGGTGCGGGCTGGCGACGCTATGCGATTTCACTCTGGCCTCGTCCGAAGCGAAGTTTGGCTATACCGAGGTCCGCATCGGATTCGTTCCAGCCATCGTCACGACCTTTCTGCTGCGGCAAGTGGGCGAGAAGCAGGCCCGCGACCTGCTGTTGACGGGTCGCATCTTTGGCGCCGAAGAGGCATTTCGCCTGGGGCTGGCCACCGAGCTCGTCGCGCCCGAAAGACTGATGATCCGAGCGCGCGAGTTGGCCGGCTCGCTATTGCAGAATAGTCCGGCATCCCTATTGGCGACCAAGCGGCTGCTGAAGGGCTATGCACAACTTGAGTTGGAGCAACGAATCGCCACGGCAGTGGATGAGAATGCGCGCATCCGCACTACGGCAGATTTTCGCGAGGGCGTAACTTCGTTCCTCGAAAAGCGCAAACCGCAGTGGAGAGAGCAATGAACATGTCACTACGTCGGCATTTCGCGGTTATGATGTTGCTGTTCCCGTCAATTCTTCTGGCCCAGGCGGCCGCACCAGCGCCCCAAGCCGCTCCTCCACCTTCCGCCGGTAGGCCGTATCCCACTATGAGCGCCGCGGCGCAGGCCAAGGCGCGGCAGCTCAGCCAGGATTTTGCCTCCGGAAATACTGCTGCCCTGTGGGCGGCGCTCTCGCCGGAGGCGAAGAAACAGTATGGCTCCGCGGCCAAGCTGGCAGCGGGCGCGAAGAACGCCAGCTCGAAGCTGGGTCCCGAGAAGAAAATTGTGGTCGAGAGCTTCGCTCCCGGTCTGCTGCGCCCTGGAACCGACTACGCGCGGCTCACCGAGTTCACGAAATCGCCGGTCAAGGTACTCACCATCCTCGGCCTGAACGAGCAAGGTGAGGTGACGGTCTTTTTGTTCCGTCCGGTGCCCGACATACCCGAAGGCCAGTACGCCGGCTATAAGGACGCGACCAAGCTGAGGCTGCCCTTTTCCGGCTCATGGCTGGTGTACCAGGGCGGACGATCCCTGGTGCAGAGCGCTCACTTCGGTAGCGATGAAGAGCGTTACGCTATGGACTTTCTTCCCGTCAAAGATTGGCGCCCCTTCTCCGGGGACGGCAGCACCAACGAGATGTTTTACTGCTTCGGCCAACCTGTGCTGGCGCCGGCGGACGGCACGGTCGTCCGCCTGCAGGACGGTTTCGCCGATAACGAACCGGGCAAACCCGCGCGCGACGCCGATTTCGGCAACCAGGTGATCCTCTATCACGGTAACAGCGAGTACTCGATGCTGGCGCACTTGAAGCAAAACAGTATCAAGGTGAAGAAAGGCGACAAGGTGAAGCAGGGCGACGTTATCGCCGCCTGTGGCAACAGCGGAAATTCTCCCGCTCCGCACCTGGAGATGCGGCTGCAGAACTCGCATGGCTACCCGCCGCCTATCACGCTGCCGATTCAGTTTGTGAACTACACCTTAAACGGCAAGCTGGTGGAACTAGGCGAGCCCGTGAGGGGAGACGTGGTCGGCAACAATGGCTCGGCGGCTCCCATGCCGGCGGAGGCAACGAAGAAGTAGGGTGCGTTCTTACGCGAATTGCGAGAGTCAGAACGTTCGTCATTCCGACCGGAGGGCGTGAGCCCGTAGCGGAGGAACCTGCTTTTCCAAGCGTCGTGCCAGTGCGGGCGGCCAGCAGGTTCCTCGGCTCCCGTCGCCTGCGCTCGGTGCGCTCGGCGTGACGATCTGAAAGGCTCGCTACTTCCTTTTCGTGGTTTACCCTGTATCCATGGCAAGGTCAAACCGCGAGATCACCGACGGCACCCAGCCTCGCTTTGAAACCCGGCTGCGCGTGCGCTACGCCGAAACCGACCAGATGGGCGTGGTCTACCACTCCAACTACATCGTGTGGTTCGAGGTTGGCCGGGTGGAGATGCTGCGCGAGCTTGGCTTCCGCTATCACGACATGGAGAAGCTGGACGATACCCACATCGCGGTGGTCGATGTGCGCTGCCGCTACAAGTCTCCCGCAAAGTACGACGACATGATCCTGGTGCGCACTCACCTGATCCATGTGCGCGACTCGCTGCTGCACTTTGGCTACGAACTGCGTCGGGATGACGACGGCACAGTGCTGGCCGAAGGCGAGTCGGTCCATATCGTGGTGAACGCCGCCTTCAAACGCATTAAGTTGCCGGAGAAATACCTGGTGAAGTTTCGCGAGGCGGCGCAGGGTAGTGGTTAGTGGATAGTGGATAGTGGATAGTTGTCGGTCGTCAGCTATCGGTTGTCAGTTGTCACACTCAGTCGTCGGCTCCCGGTTGTCAGTTGTCATACTCAGTCGTCGGCTCTCTGTTCTACTCCTTGTTTGTCATCACGAGCGCAGCGAGGGATCTGCTTTTCGCTGGCCTTCCAGACTCGCGGCGCGTGCAACGGAACTGGCGCATAGAACGCGTGTTCACAAGACCAGTCCCGCAATGCGGGACGAAAGATCATAGCCCAGCGCTGCAGCGCTGGGTAAGCGGGCATGCGAGTCCGAGTCCCTTTCAGGGACGACAGCCCCTGAGTTCCTTCGCGACCATAGGGCCTTTCGGCTCCGGTTCGCACAACCTCCCCTCAAGATGACGTCCCACCATTCGAATTGCCCCTCGACCTGCTCTTTGCCATCCGGTATCTTTGATTGGCGACCCACTTAGCCACACCTGAAATCCGGATTCATATCCGCCTAATCTTCGAGGTCATTCTCCTTGCAGGCACTTCCTATCAACGGCAACAACCTGACGCTGGACGATGTGCGCCAGGCCGTCTATGAGCGGCGTCCGGTGCTGCTCGATCCCGAGGCCCGCCGGGCGGTGCAGCACGCGCGCGACATTGTGGAAGACCTGGTGGAAAACGACCGTGTCGCCTACGCTGTGACCACTGGTGTCGGCAAATTGGCGGACGTGCACATCAGCGGACGCGACATCCTCGCGCTGCAGGTCAATCTCATGCGTTCCCACGCTGTCGGCGTGGGCGCCCCGCTCGGCGAAGATGTCGTCCGCGCCATGATCCTGCTGCGGGCCAACTCGCTGGCCAAAGGATTCTCCGGCGTGCGCGCGGTCGTCATCGACACGCTCTGCGACCTGCTCAATCGCGGAGTGCATCCGGTGATTCCGTCGCAGGGCAGCGTGGGCGCGAGTGGCGATCTGGCGCCGCTTTCGCATCTCGGACTGGTTCTGATCGGCGAAGGCGAAGCCGTCTACCATGGCAAGCGAATGGCCGCCACAGAAGCGCTGAAGCAGGCCGACATCAAGCCCCTGATTCTGCAAGCCAAGGAAACCATCTCGCTCATCAACGGCACCCAGGCCATGCTGGCGATCGGTCTGCTGGCGACCCTGCAGACCCAGGTTCTCGTCGACTCCGCCGACGTAATTGGCGCTCTCACTGTCGACGCGCAGATGGGCACCAATGTCGCCTTCGATGAGCGCATTCACCGCGCACGTCCACACCCGGGACAGTTGACGGTGGCGCGGCACCTGCGCCTCATGCTGGAGGACAGCGCTATCCGCGAGTCGCATCGTGACTGCGGCAAGGTGCAGGACGCCTACTCGTTGCGCTGCATTCCGCAGGTCCATGGCGCGGTGCGCGACACGCTCTCCCACTGCCGCGAGGTGTTCGAGATCGAAATGAATTCGGCGGTCGACAATCCGCTGGTCTTTCCGCACGAACGCAAAGTGGGCGAGCCCAGGCCGGCCATTGGCGCTGCGCCGACCGGAGATATCCTCTCGGGCGGAAATTTTCACGGCGAACCGCTGGCGTTCGCGCTCGACTTTCTGGCCATCGCTTTAAGCGCGCTGGCCGGGATTTCCGAGCGGCGGCTGGAGCGCCTGGTGAATCCGCAGCTCAATGAAGGCTTGCCGCCGTTTCTCGCACCCGGCGCAGGTTTGAACTCGGGCTTCATGATGCCGCAGGTCACCTCCGCCGCGCTGGTCAGCGAGAACAAAGTCTGGTCGCATCCGGCGTCGGTCGACTCCATCACCACCTCGGGCAATAAAGAGGACTACGTCTCCATGGGCATGACCGCCGCCAACAAGTTGCAGCGGGTGGTCGAGAACACGCGCATGGTGCTGGCTATCGAGGCGCTCGCCGTGGCCCAGGCGCTCGACTTCCACGCGCCGCTCAAGCCCGGCAAGCGCGCGCAGAAGGCCCATGCCGCCATTCGCGCCGTTTCTCCCACCATCACCGAGGACCGCATTTTCACCGGCGATTTCGCGCGTGTCGCCGAGCTGATCGCCAGCGGCAAGCTGGCAGAAGTGCTGTACTGACGTAGAACCGGCGCAATCGGTTGGAATGCAGTGGCGGCGCGGAGATGCGTCCAGAGTTGGCCGCGGATTACCAGATCCGCTTAATCCCGTAAGCGTCGAATAGGCGCTCGTTACTGACCAGGGCCAGGTTCTCCGCTTGCGCCTGGGCGATCAGCATACGGTCGAAGGGATCGCGATGTTCTCCCCGCAGACTTCCAGCCCGCTGGGCGTGGTCGAGCGAAATAGGGAGCTCATGGAAGCCCAATTGTTCGACGATTCGGCTCATATCGCCGACCAGGCTATCCGCTTCCGGAAGCTTGCCTAAGCGAAGTTTGATCGAGATCTCCCACGCGGAAGCCGCCGACACGAAAATTTCATTTTCAAACGAAGCCAGCACCTTGTGGGCAGGTTTCGACAGTTTCTTGTCTCCGACTACCGCCCACAGCAGCGCATGGGTGTCGACCAGCGCGCGCATTAGCGGTTCCACCCGTCCAGTTCTCTGTCCGGCAGGGGCTCGAAGAACTTTCGCGTGACCTTGAACTTACCTCGCAACACATCGAGACGGCGCTGCCCGGGAGAGGAGGCAATCGGAACGATGCGTGCGACGACCGTCTTGCCGCGTGCGATCAGAACTTCTTCGCCGCGTTCAGCGCGCTCGATCAGTTTCGACAAATTGGTTTTCGCCTGATGGATGGTTGCGGTCGGCATACCGTGTAGTCCTTAGCTAAGTACAGTATAGCTAATTTACGCGGGGCTGGGAAGCGGGGCCGGACACCCCAAAAGGTGCCTCTCTCCGCGTCTAACCCCGGAAAAATGTGCGCGCCCAAAGAACCTTTGCTGCGGCCTGCGGAGTGGCATTTTTGTGCTGACTGAGCCTGTCCTCCACGCTATACTCTTGCCCTCTCGCGCAGTCCGCCAGCGTCGATTCAACCTCGTCACCAGCAATCCGCAGTCGTCCTAAGTGAGGGAGGGGCCATGGCCGTCGGATACGAGTTTCAAACCTTCGTCAGCATCTGGAGCATCACCAAAGAGTTGGAAGCTGAGATTGACACAGAGTACCGCCGCGCGGCCGGTGTCCGTCTCATGCCATGGGACTGGACACCTGTTCCTTTGAACCGGAACGCCCTGCAGCAACTGAAGACCGTGTGCGAAGCGGCCAAGGCCAACAACCAGTTGAAGTACTTCGCAAAGGGCTCGGTCATCATGCGGAATTCGGTGCCCGGCTGGCAGCTGGTCGCCGATGGCGCGGACATGGAGTTTGTCACCGATCATGTCTCGATCAGCGCTGAAAAGGCGGACGCCGACGCCTTTCCCGGCGAGGATACCTTGCTGGCGCAAATGGACAGCCTGACCACCTACGTGGCGCGCCTCAATGACTTTCATGTCTCGCGTGAACGGCCCGCGACCTGTGAGTGGATCGTTCGTGGTGACGCACCCGCACTGTTCCAGCAGTATCCTCCGTTCGTCATTCAGTGGTCGAAGAGAATGAACCGGGGGCTGTGCGGCTTTCCCCAGGTAACGGGAGGGATTCGCTTAAGCCGGCTGCGCAAGCTCTTTCGCTATTTCGCGGAAAACAAAGATTCGGATGCCTCGAAATTGCTCCTGGGGGGAGGGCGGGCGGAGGCCTACGCCGGAATGCTGAACCGCGTCGTGAACAATCTGAAGGTCGCCGACATCAAAGATTCAAACTGGCCCGACCATGCGCCCTCCGCTTCGCTGCGTGGCCTGGCGACCATGATTGCCGCCTACATATCGAGCGGGATTCCGCGAGGAGGAGACAAGATTCCCGTCGTCAAGCACCTGCTCTTCATCATGGCGCGCACGGATTTTGCGACGATGTTCAAAGAGATCAAACCGGAAGAGCAGGAACATTATCGGAAGTATCCAGACCAGTGGGTGGATTTCATGTGCAAGGACATCATGAAGAAACTGCCGGACGTTGGCGCGGTCGATGCCAAGGGCAAGTTGATCGACTTCAAGATTCACGACTACGGGAAGTTGAGTGAGGAGCAAGCCATCACGCTTCCGCTGACGCGCGAGGAGTGGCTGGTAGGGATGACACGCGGGCAGGACTTGTTCAGCGCCCAGGCTCACCCCACCAAGTGGTACTCGAAGGACAAGAAGTACTACAAGGATTCGCATGGCGAACATCGGCTGCGCGGGGCCGGCGGCCTGGGCGACAAGATGGACCACATCGCCATCGGCGATCTCGAGAAGAATGCTCCGGTATTCGAGTTTCGCGGGCCGGGCTTCGGCGAAAATACCATGCCGTACGCAGACTGGAAATCCTATGCTCTCAAGACCTACCGTTTTCTGGCTGCCATCAACATTCACAGCAAGAAGCAGAAGATTGACGAGGAGGTACTGGAGAATATGAGCTTGAAACCTCTGTTCGATGGGCTATAGCAGGGATATAGCAGCGTCGAGCGTTTTCAAGCCAGGGAGCCCTGACGATGCGCTCTAACAGTGGCGAGGGCCTTTGTGTGTCGGGTAGCCGAGCGGTTCTTTCGCCTGCGAGTTGGTCGGGCTCGAGTCATCCCAAAACGCTGCCGACAGGTAGACCCTTAGAGTCGGCAAGATATCTCTTGTGGCGGGGCACCTTCCGCCTGGAGGGATTGCCACCCTGCCTTCGGCAAACAAACTCTTCCATCCTTTCCTTGGAGTGCCGCCAGCAGTCCATCGAGTATTTGGTAATGCGGGTTGCCTTTGGCGGTGCGGCCCGCGCGGTACGTGCAAGTCACCCCATCGAAACTGACGACCATCGGGGTCCGCAGTAAATCGCGCGGGTGTCAACGAGCGCGGATGGCCGCGGATATTTAGCGTGGTTTGGGGCGGCGCCGGACTTGTTGCGCGTTTCGCGGCCTTCCCGCTAACCTAGAAGAACCTTCCTATGAAACAAGCCGTCTTCCGGGAGCGCAACAAGCAGTACTACCGCGTTCTGCATACTCCTATCTGGTTCTGGGTCTTCTGGGTGCTTCCCGGATGGCCTCTCACCTACGACCTTTACACACACGGCCCCGACAGCCGGCACTGGATCTGGCTGGCGATCATCGTCGCCGTGGTGGCGTGGCGTGGATTCAAGGGCCGCATGCCGGGATGCGAGCCGCATCCCTATATTCATTATTACGGCGTAGATCAGCCTAACCTGCCATACCGCGTAGTGTGCTACACCGCGGCATGGATTGACATCATTGTTCCGTATGCGCTGAATCTGATCGGCCTGCTGATCGCCTCGGTAACCGGCACCTGGATGCTGAAGGATCTCTACCACTACGCCTACTACCCGCTGGCGCTGGCGGTGGTGCTGGCGACGGTGTTCGACTGGACGCCGCGGGCGCGCCGCTCCACCTTCGGCGAAGGCGCCGAACGGGCGTGGTTCTACGTCGCCATCTGGACGGTGGTACCGACGCAAGTCATCAACTGGGCGGCCTGGCGGATGGGCAAGTACATGGACCTGGCTCCGTTGCCGCTGGCCCGGGTGCGGCTGGCGGTGTGTCTGCTGTCAACGGCGCTATTCTTCCTGCTGGGCTATGCCTCGAAGCTGCCACGCACACAGCGGTATTACGAAGGAGTCGCCGCGGCGGGAGTGTGAGAAGGCAGTGGTAGTGGATAGTGGTTGGTAAGTCACGGCCAGATGATTTCTGTCAGCAGCACAGCCACGTGAGCGATGGCGGCATTGTCGGTGCCCATACCTTCCGGCGTCTTGGCCTTGACGCTGATCACGCCCGGCTCGACACCGAGCAAGTTCGCCACGTTCTCGCGGATCGCAGTCGCGTGGGGCACGATTTTCGGTGCGGCGAGAATCAGCGTGCAATCGACATTACCGATGACGTAGCCGGCCTTGCTGACATGCCTCATCGCTTCTCGCACGAAAACCGCAGAGTCGGCGCCCTTCCACCGGGGGTCGCTGGGTGGAAAGTAGGTGCCAATATCACCGGCGGCAACGGCGCCCAGCAGCGCGTCGGCAAGGGCGTGCAGCAGCACGTCGCCATCGGAGTGTCCGGCAAGTCCACTGTCGTGTGGCAGCAGCACGCCACCGATTTTGAGCGGGATGGCGGGCTTGAACTCGTGCGAGTCCCAGCCAAAGCCGATGCGCGGGATGCGGATGATCGGGTTGTTGGTGGATGCCATGATGCGTTGACCGTACTTGCGGTTCAATGCGCGTCTCGCGCCGACATTTCAAACCTTCGTCATTCCGACCGAGGGCTTAGACCGAGTGGAGGAACCTGCTATTCCCCTGGATTGTTGCACTGCCAGCCAAAAGCAGATCCCTCGGTACGCTCGTGATGACAATTCAAATTGCTTTGACTGCTCACTCAGAATGTGCGGGCACTGCCCGCAAACCGCAAATCCCTCGCGGCTAAAGCCGCTCGGGATGACAAAAGCAACGAGGAGAACCTTAGCGGCGCACCTGAAGGTGCGCCCTTTCAAAGCCCTGGGCGATCAAAGGCACGGAAAGCGCCCTACCCGGTCAAGCTGGCCTTGCGGCGGTTCTCCTGCGACAGGAAGAATTCCGCCAGCTCCAGGTCGCCGGGGGTAGTGATCTTCAGGTTGCGCGGCGAGCCCATCACCACGTGCACCGTGCCGCCGGCCCGCTCGATCAGCGAAGCCTCGTCAGTTCCCATGAATCCATCGGACATGGCTTCGTCAAAGGCTTTCTTCAGCAAGCCGAAACGAAAGCCCTGCGGCGTCTGCGCCAGTACCATGCGTTCGCGCGGCACCGTTGCAATCACCACTGCGCCATCGGCGGTGCGTTCTACCTGCTTGACCGTGTCGATCGCCGGGACGCCGGCAATGGCGGCGTCATATTTCTTCACCGCTGCGATGACGCCGGTGATGGTTTCCTCATCGACGAAGGGCCGCACCGCGTCGTGCACCAGCACGATATCGTCGGCTGCGGCGTCGAGTGCAGCCAGCGCGTTAGCGACGGAGTTCTGGCGGTGCTCGCCGCCCTCGACGATGCGGATGCGCTTGCCGAGCTTCTCCTGCTCAATCTGCTTCTGAAAACCGAGGGTCTCGTTCCTGCGCAGCGCGACCAGGATCTCGTCGACTTGCGAGCACTGCGTGAATTTGCGCAAGGTGTGCACCAGGATGGGCGTTCCATCGAGCTCGAAGAATTGCTTGCTCTTGCTCTTCAAGGTCGCCGACGAGGGCGACATGCGCGTGCCTAATCCGGCAGCCGGGATGATGACAAACACCTTCATAGCGGGCAGCACAGTGTATATGGAGGGAAGGCGTGATTACAAATCCGAGATTAGCCACGGTGTCCAAGGCTAAAGGCCGGTTTCCCATAAGATTCAAGGTAAGCCCCTTCCAAGTCTGGCCTTCCAAAGAATTTTTCAGTGGCCCAGCTGAAGCCGTGCCCTGATACAAAGCGATTTATGAGATACCTTAGATACCTTCTAGTTTGATCGTGCGCCCCAGCAGTGACAACTTGCATTGCGAAAGGAAAGAGATGAGTTTCGACAAAACCCGATCCAATCTGGCTTTCAACCTCTTCGTTGTTGCAGGGTTGGTCTTTGCAGCCACCGCCGGCGTTGCGCAAACGCCGGTGCAAAAGTCGTGGAACATTCTGAATGCTGCCGCCACCAACTCCAACATGGACAAGCGAATCAACGCCTTCTCCGCCATGGGCCTGATCACTCGCGACCCACATGCGCAGGAGCTCGCCCTGCATGCGCTGGAAAACGACGACAAGCCTGATGTGCGCGCCACCGCAGCCAACGCCCTGGGAGAAATGGGCGCGACCGGCACGATTCCTCAATTGATAAACGCGGTCAAGAACGACCAAGACGCCGGTGTCGTGCTGGCTGCCGCTCATTCGCTTTATCTGTTCAAACAGCAAAGGGCATACGAGGTGTATTACGCGGTACTGACCGGCGAGCGCAAGAGCGGACAAGGCCTGCTGGCCGAGCAGAAGAAGATGCTCAGCGATCCCGAAGAAAATGGCGCAGTTCGGATTCGAACAGGGGATCGGCTTCATTCCCTTCGCCGGCATGGGATACGGCGCCTTCAAGATGCTGACCAAAGACGACGTTTCGCCAGTGCGCGCCGCGGCAGCCAAGATCCTGGCGAACGACAAAGATCCCAAGAGCGCTGAAGCACTGGTTACCGCCACCACCGACAAGAGCTGGATCGTGCGCGCAGCCGCGCTGGATGCCATCGCCCATCGCGGCGACCGTTCCCTGGCGCCCAAGATTGAAGGCTCATTGGACGACGATAAGGATGCCGTGCAGGACGTGGCAGCGGCGGCCATCATTCACCTGAATACCCTGAAGCCGGCCGCGGCAAAGCGTAAGTAGCCCACGCTGATTCCGTCAAGAAAAAGCCCCGCCTCCTCATTAGAAGGCGGGGCTTCGACGATGATGGCCCGGGCGGCCGGGTTTAGGCCGCGAAACATAAATGGTCCTCGGCTAGCTCAGCGGAGTCCTCCGCGACCCCAGGCGCTGGTACTGCGGTCGACAGCTCGCGCAATGCAGACTCGCTCATCCACACTCTTTTCAGCGGCGTCCTCGAGTCGCCGGTCTTGATCCAGATGCTGGACAGCCGAGGGTAATGGGTGACGATGTTGGTGATGCGGTCTTGAAACAGCATGGTTCCTCCATAAGTGCGCCTCTAAGCGCAAGCTGGGGAGGGCGATCCTGAAGTTGGATAGGGTCACTCGCCAGGTTTACGTTTCTTCCGTAACCCGGCAAGCAGAGCGCAGCAGCTAACAGCGCAAAACGGAGGGGTTCACGGATTCCGAAAATGCGGGTTTCCGATTACTCGGAGGTTGGTCGTTTTTCATAAAGTAAGCGTTAAAACTTGCGCTCCTGAATATAGACGAACCGCAGCCGGAATGGTTGCGAAAAGTTGGTGGATATGCGTGAAAATTAAGGCAGTTGCGAGCCGCTTTTCGAACGCGTAGCGTGGTTCCTTGTAGGCACTTCGTGAGCGAAGTCACCTCAATTTGTGACGAATCCCTTCTGGCCGGGCGCCGCCCACGGCTAGACTAGAGCTGCACATCGAGAGAGGAATCATGTCCAGCATAATTGAACCTCCTGCCACTTCCCCGGCGTCCAAACCTACCAAAGTGAACAAGGTCTACAAGGCTGATCCTTCGGATGTCTACAAGTCGGAGACGCATCCGCTTGACACCATGTTTTCGCCGCGCAGCGTGGCCGTGATCGGCGCTTCGGAGCGAGTGGGAAGCGTCGGAAGGTCTGTCCTCTGGAACCTGCTGAGCAGCCCTTTCGGAGGCACCGTATTTCCGGTGAATTCCAAGCGGCCGAACGTGCTGGGCATCAAGGCCTATCCCAAGGTTTCCGACGTGCCGGACGAAGTCGATTTGGTGGTCATCACCACCCCAGCCGACACGGTGCCGGACCTGGTTGCCGAGTCGGTGGAAGCCGGCATTCCCTCCGGTATCGTCATCTCCGCTGGCTTCAAGGAGCATGGCGAGCATGGCAAAGAGCTGGAGCGCCAGATCGCGGAGATCATCCGCGGCAAGATGCGGCTGATCGGTCCCAACTGCCTGGGCGTAATGAATCCCATCAAGGGCCTGAACGCGACCTTCGCGCACTCCGTAGCCCGGTCAGGCAATGTCGCCTTCATCAGCCAGAGCGGCGCTCTGTGCACGGCCGTTCTCGACTGGAGCTTGCGGGAGAATGTCGGTTTCAGCGCCTTCGTCTCCATTGGCTCCATGCTGGATGTGAACTGGGGCGATCTGATCGATTACTTCGGCAATGACTCCCGCACCCACAGCATCGTCATCTACATGGAATCGATCGGCAACGCCCGCGCCTTTCTGTCGGCTGCCCGCGAGGTATCGCTCAGCAAGCCGGTGATCGTGATCAAGGCGGGACGCACCGCCGCTGCGGCCAAGGCCGCCGCTTCTCACACCGGCGCTCTCACCGGAAGCGACGAAGTGCTGGACGCTGCCTTCCGCCGCACCGGCGTCTTGCGGGTCAACAGTATCGCCGACATTTTCTTCATGTCGGACGTGCTGGCCAAGCAGCCGCGTCCGCGCGGCAAACGACTTTGCATCGTGACCAATGCCGGAGGCCCCGGTGTCCTTGCTACGGACGCGCTGGTGGCCGGCGGAGGCGAGTTAGCCGAGCTTTCTGACGAAACTATGAAAGCGTTCGACGAGATCCTTCCGCCGCAGTGGAGCCACAACAATCCGGTGGACATCCTGGGCGACGCCGAGCCGGAGCGCTATGCCAAGTCGCTGGAGATCGCCGCCAAAGATCCCGCCATCGACGGCATGCTGGTGGTCCTGACGCCGCAGGACATGACCAATCCCACGCAGATCGCCGAGAAGCTGAAGCCTTATGCCAAAGGACTGGGCAAGCCGGTACTGGCGAGCTGGATGGGCGGAGCTGAGGTCGCAGCCGGCGAGCAGATCCTGAACCAGGCCGGCATTCCGACCTTCCAGTTCCCCGACAGCGCGGTGCGGGCATTCAACTACATGTGGCGCTACTCGTACAACCTGAAGGGCCTGTACGAGACTCCGGCCCTTCCGCAGCATGCCGACGCCGAGTTGAATCGCGGCAAGGCCGACCGCATCATTCGGGAGGCGCGTCAGGCCGGACGTACTATTCTCACGGAGTTCGAATCGAAGCAACTGCTGAAAGCCTATGGCATCCCGACGGTCGAGACGCGCGTAGCCGTTAGCGAAGAAGAAGCCTTGCAGCACGCCGAGGAGATCGGCTATCCGATCGTCCTGAAGCTTTACTCCCTCACCATCACCCATAAGACAGACGTGGGTGGAGTGCAATTGAACTTGCGCGATGCCGGCGCGGTGAAGGAGGCTTTCCAGTTCATTCGTAAATCGGTCGCCGAGAAAGCTGGAGCCGAGCACTTCCAGGGCGTCACCGTGCAGCCGATGGTGAAGCTTGACGGCTATGAACTGATCATCGGCAGCAGCCTCGACTCGCAGTTCGGACCGGTGATCCTGTTCGGCACCGGTGGGCAACTGGTCGAGGTCTTCAAAGACCGCGCGCTGGCGCTCCCCCCGCTGAATTCGACACTGGCGCTGCGCATGATGGAGCAGACCAGGATCCTCGCCGCGCTGAAGGGCGTACGTGGCCGCAAGCCGGTGGATCTCGCCGCACTGGCCGATCTGCTGGTCCGTTTCAGCCAGCTCGTCGTCGAGCAGCCCTGGATCAAGGAGATCGACATCAATCCGCTGCTCGCCTCGCCGGACCGGCTGCTAGCGCTCGACGCTCGGGTAGTGGTGCACGGGCCCGAGATGACCGAGAAGGAGCTGCCCAGACCGGCAGTGCGTCCGTATCCGATTCATCTCGTCGAGCCGTGGAAGACGAAGGACGGCAGCGAAGTTGTGATCCGTCCGATTCGTCCCGAGGACGAGCCCCTGATCATCAAGTTCCACGAGAAGTTGTCAGAGCGCAGCGTGTATCTGCGTTACTTCCAGCCGCTGAAGCTTCGGCAGCGCACCGCGCACGAGCGCCTGACACGCATCTGCTTCATCGACTACGATCGCGAGATGTCGCTGGTGGCCGAGCGCACGAACGCCGCGGGCGAGCCGGAGATTCTGGCCGTCGGCCGCATGAATCAACTGCATGGCCGCGACGAAGCCGAGTTGGCCTGCGTTGCCATCGATGAAGCCCAACACAAAGGACTCGGAACCGAGCTTTACATCCGCCTGATCAAGATTGCACGCGATGAAAAGCTGAAGAAGGTCACCTCCAACATGCTCCCCGAAAACCGGGAGATGCGCGCCATTTGCACCAAGCTGGGCTTCCGCATGTCCGCCAGTCTGGAAGACAACATTATTCGCGGCGAGCTGACGCTGGACTAGTTTCTGAATCGTCAGTGCCGGGGCGCCGCGGGAAAACCTTGCGGCGCTTTTTTTGCGCTCACCGCACTTCCTGCTCCCCCACGGCTGTTGCTGTGGCTACGTCGCTGCCCTTGGTCGCATGACGCTGAACCGTTCAAATGTTATGATTCGGAGCTTATAGTATTCGATAAGCTGGGAGATTTGGCGTTGTACGCAACGTCGCAAGGGGCGATCGGGTAAAACGTGCCGAGTGAAAAACAGGTCAAGTGGTCTGAGCTCAGGGTAGGGTTGACTGTCATTTTCGCCGCCGTAGTTCTGGCGATCCTGATTTTCCTGATGACCAGCACAACCGGGCTCTTCACCAAGAAGCTGGTCGTGCGCGCCTACGTCGACAATGCTGGCGGCCTGACGGTCGGCGCCCCAGTTCGGCTCGAGGGCGTCGATATCGGCAATGTGACCAACATTCGCGTGGTCAACGACCCCAAGCGAAAGTTAGCGCCCGTCGAAGTCACCATGAAGATCACCACTAAGTACGAGGCTACGATGAAGAGCGACTGCGAAGTGTCGCTCAACACTGCCGGCGTACTGGGCCAGGTGTTTGTCGATTTTGATTGCCGCGAGGCCAAGGGAAAGCCCATGCAGAACGGCGATGAGCTGCCCACGCGCGACGTCCCCCAGCTTCAGGACGTGGTGCGGGCCAGCCAGGGCACGCTGGAAAACGTCAACGTTCTGCTGGACCGGTTGAGCGACATCGTTTCCTATATCCAGAGCGGCAAGGGCTCCATCGGCATGCTGATCAACGATCCCACCCTCTACAATCGCGCGAACGATACACTGCTGCAGTTGCAGCAGATTGTGGCGCAGGTGAACTCCAACAAAGGCACCATAGGCCAGCTGCTCAACAGCGACGAGCTTTATGACAAAGCCAACGCTGCGGTCGACAACCTGAACAAAATCATCAGCGAGGTCAACGACGGCCACGGCACCGTCGGCAAGTTGCTGAAGGACCCCTCGCTGTACAACAACGCCAACCAGACCATGGTCAAAGCCAATGAACTGGTCAGCGGCATCAACTCCGGTAAGGGCACCCTGGGCAAACTGGCCAAGGATGAAGAGTTGGCCCGAAAAATCGACAGCGTGATCACCCGCCTCGACAATATCGCCGGCCGCCTCGATCAGGGCGAAGGCACCGCCGGCAAACTGTTGAAGGACCCGTCGGTGTACAACAACACCGATCAGCTACTGGTCGAGACTCGCAATCTGATCGCCGCTATCCGTAAGGACCCCAAAACCTACCTGACCATCCGGCTGAAGATTTTCTAGAAGGCAACGGCTGTCCTTCCCGGGCTTACATCGTTCTGCCAGCACCGTCTAAGGGGCGTATAGTAGTGAGTTCGCCGGAGGCGTGTCCTTCTGCCTTGGCCGAATGCGCTTGCCCCACCCTGTACTACCCTCGCATGCGCAAGACGATCGCGTTGCGCGGAACATTTCATTTCTTGAGGCACACATGCGAATCCGCATTTTTCTGGCATTGCCCCTGCTGCTGGCGGGCTGTTTCTGCGCGGCCCAGACCGACGCCCCCTCCGAGCATCCCAAACAGATCCCGAGCTTCGACCTGACCGCTATGGATAAAAGCATCGACCCCTGTGTCGACTTCTACCAGTATTCCTGCGGCAACTGGATGAAAAGCAATCCCATTCCTGCGGACAAGTCGCGATGGGGGCGCTTCAACCAGCTCGACGAATACAACGTCTATATTCTGCGCGACATTCTGGATCAGGTGCAGGTTCCCGGCAAACGCACTCCGACTCAAACCAAGGTCGGAGATTTTTACGCGGCTTGCATGGACGAGACGGCGATTGAGAAGAGGGGCGCCACACCGCTGCAACCCGAGATGACCCGCATTGCCGCTGTTAAAACGCGTCCTGAGCTCATCGGCCAGGTCGCCTACATGCAGGGCAACGGCATCCAGACGCTCTTCCGTTTCAGCTCTCAGCCGAACCTGCACAATTCGCTGGAAACCATCGCCGTAATCGACCAGGGCGGCTTGTCGCTGCCCGATCGCGACTACTACCTCAAGGACGATGCCAAGTCGGTGGAGACGCGACAGAAGTTCCAGCAGCACGTGCAGAAGATGTTTGAGCTGGCCGGCGACTCGCCTGATGTAGCCGCCGCCGAGGCAAAGACCGTGCTCGAGGTCGAAACCGGGCTGGCCAAGGCGTCCATGGACCGGACCCTGCGTCGCGATCCCAAGAATATCGACCACCCCATGACGACGAGCGACATTGCAGCCCTGGCTCCCAACTTCGACCTGACACAATACTTCGCGGAGAACGGCGCTCCCAAGTTCACCAGCCTGAACGTGGGCAATCCCGACTTCTTCAAGCAGGTCAACGAACAACTGGCGTCCGTGCCGCTGAACGACTGGAAGACCTACCTTCGCTGGCGGACGATCGACACCTACGCGCCGGGACTGTCGAAGGCGTTCGTCGATGAAGACTTCGCCTTCAAGGGCCAGTACATGGCCGGCCAGAAGGAAATCGAAGCCCGCTGGAAGCGCTGCGTGAAGTCCACCGACCGCAATATCGGCATGGCGCTGGGAGAGTTGTACGTCGACAAGACGTTTGGTCCCGAGGGCAAGGCACGCACCCTGAAGATGGTGAAAGCCATCGAGACGGCCATGCACCAGGACCTGGAGCAGCTGTCCTGGATGTCAGATACCACCAAGCAGCAGGCCTACAAGAAGCTCAGCACCATCGTCAACAACATCGGCTATCCCGACAAGTGGCGGGACTACAGCACTGTCGTTGTGAAGCGTGACGATTACGCCGGCAACGTTCAGCGCGCCTCGGCCTTCGAGGTTAAGCGGCAGTACAACAAGATCGACAAGCCTACGGACCGCAAGGACTGGGGCATGACTCCGCCCACGGTGAACGCCTATTACCGGCCAACCATGAATGACATCAACTTTCCCGCCGGGATTCTGCAGCCGCCCTTCTACGGCCAGAGCATGGATGATGCGGTGAACTATGGCGCCATCGGCGTGGTCATCGGACATGAGTTGACCCACGGCTTCGACGACCAGGGCCGCAAGTTCGACTCCGACGGCAACCTCAAGGACTGGTGGACCGAGGATGATGGGAAAGAGTTCGAGAAGCGGGCCTCGTGCACGGCGGACGAGTATTCCAGTTTCGTCTCGGTGAAGGACGACAAGGGCGAAGTGCACCTCAACGGCAAGCTCACCCTGGGCGAGAACACCGCCGACAACGGCGGCCTGAAGCTGGCCTACATGGCGCTGATGAACATCATCGGCAGTACTCCGGTGAAACCGATCGACGGCTTCACGCCGGAGCAGCGCTTCTTCCTGGCCTACGGGCAAATCTGGTGCCAGAACGTGACCGATCAAAGCGCCCGCATGCTGGCGATCACCGATCCGCACTCTCCGGGACGCTGGCGGGTGAACGGCGCGGTGCAGAACTCTGCCGCGTTTGAAAAAGCCTGGGGCTGTAAGCCAGGCCAGCCCATGGTGCGCGAAAACGCCTGCCGGGTGTGGTAGGAGACCTAAGGGCGGGTCTCCCGCCGTTGAGCGAGAGGTGCGATGGACACAATAATCTCTGCTTCCACAGCCCGGAATCAATTCGGCCGAATTATGCGTCTGGTTAGCCAGAAACAGAAACGAGTCGTCGTGGTTCGCAGGGGGGAGCCGCAACTCGTCATAATGGGAATTGAGGACTTCTTCAGGACCATCGCTCCGGAGCCGGAACCTATTGCCGCGATTATGGCGCAACTAGGCCGCCGGCAACAGGCTAAGACTTCTATGCGAACGATCGACCGGGAAATCTCCGAGTATCGTCGCTCTATCAAGTAATGCTGTTCTGTTTTCCATCAGGAGAGCTTTTGAATGAAACGTTTCGTTCTTCCGACATGTGTACTGCTGTTAGCCGTTCTGTCCGTGCAGGCGCAAAACGCCCAAACCAATCCTGTCACCCCAAAGATGGTTGAGAGTTTCGACATCAGCGCGCTCGATAAGAGCGCCGACCCCTGCGACAACTTTTATCAGTTCGCATGCGGCGGATGGATGAAGGACAACCCCGTCCCCCCCGACCAGGCGTCATGGGGCCGCTTCAACGAGCTGCATGAGCGCAATCAGTTCATCCTGAATGGCATTCTGCAAAAAGCGTCGGTCGATAATGCCGGCCGCACGCCGAACGACCAGAAGATCGGCGATTACTACTTCTCCTGCATGGACGAGGCGGGCATCGAGGCCAAGGGTACGGCTCCGCTGAAACCAACGCTGGAGCGCATCGACGCGCTGAAGGACAAGTCGCAACTGCCGGCGCTGATCGGCCACCTGCACGACGCGGGCGTGGCAGCGCTGTTCTATTTCAGCTCCGAGCCCGATGCCAAGGATTCGAAGATTGAGATAGCCGGCACCGACCAGGGTGGTCTATCGCTGCCCGATCGCGACTATTACCTGAAGACCGACGCGAAATCGGTGGAACAGCGCAATGCGTACGAGCAGCATGTGGCCAACATGTTCAAGCTGCTGGGCGAGTCGCCCGACAAGGCGTCTGCCGACGCCAAGACCGTTCTCAAGCTCGAGACCGAGCTGGCGAAAGCCTCGATGGACCGCATCGAGCGTCGCGATCCCAACAAGGTTTACCACAAGATGACCACCGCGCAACTGCAGGAGCTGAGTCCGGCGTTCGAGTGGAGAGAGTATTTCGCCGTCATCAAGGGGCCCAGCTTCGACAGCCTGGACGTTGCCGTGCCCGACTTCGTCAAGGGAATGAACCAGCTGGTGGCAACTGCCAGTCTCGACGACATCAAGACCTATCTGCGCTGGCATGCCGTACACGACGCGGCTCCGCTGCTGCCGAAGGCCTTTGTCGATGAGAACTTCAACTTCTACGGCAAGACCTTGACCGGGGCCAAAGAGCTGCGTCCACGCTGGAAGCGCTGTGTGCAGTACACCAATGGAGACCTGGGCGAAGCCTTGGGCAAGGCCTACGTGGCCGAGGCCTTCCCGCCCGAGAGCAAAGCCGCCACCCTGAAGATGGTTCACGAGCTGGAAGCGGCATTGAAGACCGATATCACCCAGCTTCCGTGGATGACGGAAGAGACCAAAAAGCAGGCGCTCGACAAGCTGGCGCACATCGACAACAAGATTGGCTATCCCGATAAATGGCGCGACTACAGCACCCTGAGCATCGTTCGCGGCGATGCCCTGGGCAACAGCTTCCGGGCCAACCAGTTCGAGTTCAAGCGGGAGATCGATAAGATCGGCAAGCCCGTGGACCGCAAAGAGTGGGGCATGACACCGCCGACCGTCAACGCTTACTACAACCCGCAGGAGAACAACATCAACTTCCCGGCCGGCATCTTGCAGCCGCCCTTCTACGACCCGAAGGTCGACGACGCGGTGAATTTCGGCGCCATTGGCGCGGTGATCGGCCACGAGATGACGCATGGCTTCGACGACCAGGGCTCGCAATATGACGCCGAAGGCAATCTTCGCAACTGGTGGACTCCCAAGGATGAGGCCCAGTTCAAGGAGAAGGAACAGTGCTTTGTCGATGAGTACGACAGCTTCGTGGCGGTGGATGATGTCCACGTGCGCGGCAAATTGACCCTGGGCGAGAACACCGCCGACAACGGCGGCTTGCGCATCGCGCACATGGCCTTACTCGATGTGCTGGGCTCGACCCCGCAGAAAGAGATCGACAACTTCACTCCCGATCAGCGCTTCTTCATCGGATGGGGCCAGATCTGGTGCCAGAACATGCGTCCGGAGATGAGCCGGCTGCTGGCGCTCAACAACGAGCATTCGCCGGGCAAATATCGCGTCAACGGTGTGGTGTCGAATATGCCGGAGTTCCAGAAGGCGTTTGGCTGCAAAGCCGATTCGCCCATGGTGCAGGCACCCCGCCTGCCGCGTCTGGTAAACATGAACGGCAGCAGTTAACGTGCGCAGGGATTCAGGTCCCTGCGCCTTTTTTGTTTTAGACGTTGAACTCCAGTCCCAGTGTGCCTATGTCATCGTACGCACATGTCACAACTTGTTTGCCCGGGTGTGACATGCCGCACCCGCGGAAGGCATCTAATCGACTTCAGTTTGTAGATCCCGCTTAAAGACGGGCTTGCTGACTGGAGGTCCTCATGAAGGCGATATTCCTGGCAACGATCGTTCTCCTGCTCGCCGCGGTCGGGTGTGGCGGCTACAACTCGATGTCGATGCAGCCGGCGGCAACCCCAAATTTCTCGCCTGCCCCCGGCTCCTTCGATAGCGTGCAGCAAGTAACCCTCTCTGACACCACTCCTGGCGCAATCATCTACTACACAACTGACGGCACAACGCCTACCACATCGTCGCTGCGGTATGCGCAGGCGATCCCCGTGCTTCAGACCACCACGATCAAGGCAATGGCCATAGCTTCGGGCTACGCGATGAGCGATATCGCAACCGGAATGTATACCATCGTGATAACCCACGGCCCTTAGCGCATTGCCACCGGCGCCGTCGCCATTTTCAAGCTTTATCACCCGATGACGTGACCTGCAGCACAGATTTCCATTCTGCGACCGTGCAGCATGGAAATGGAGAATTGTTGCCTCAGGGCCTTTTGGGTGAAGTTCTTTGTCAATTGAGACGCCGTATAGCCGTGCTCTTCTCAGGGCAGGGTGGGGCAGTTCGTCCCACCTAAGTCCTTTATTCGGAATATTTTGCATGTAACTTGCGCATTATCAATATTTTGCCGGGATGTGTCCCGTCGATGCCAGCAAAACAGTCCATTTTTGCCAGCTAAGTGCTTATTCTGAAATATTTTACCTGTAACTCCCTATGGAATGAATATTTTGGCGGGATTTTTTCGCTAAGTCGCTGATTCTACGTAAAGCCAATGATGGTGTGCCAAGAGGTATTTGCCCGATGTAGCCAGCACTCCGGCGTGATGTCACACTCTTCGGCTGGGAGATGGCGAACCTCTCAGCCGAAATCGTGTCAAGCCCTAATATCTTGCGATCCGGATGCTGCCGTCGCCGGTGGTGATCTCCAGCAGCGGATCCGCCGCCGTTCATCTTGCCGCGAATGCGCGAGCGCTCGACCGAGCCGTTCACCGTGACCGGAATATCAAGCTGAATACGTCCGTCGCCGGTGTGGGCATAAAGCTCGGCAGCAAAGTCCTGCGGCAGGCGCGCTTCCACGCGTCCGTCGCTAGTGTGGATCAGCCAGCCGCTGTTCATTTTCGAGCCGGGCCGTGCAGTCAGGTCGATATGTCCATCGCCAGTCCGCAGGTCGACATCGGTAAGGACGCCGTCGATGGTCATGTGGCCGTCGCCGGTGTGTCCCTTGATGGATCCGCTGAAGTCGTGTACTTCGATGGCGCCATCGCCGGTGTCAATACGCGCCGGGCCGTTGGTGCCGCTGACATTGATGTGGCCGTCGCCGGCATGCAGATCGAGAGCGGTCTCGGGCGGAACCTGGACTTCGACCCGCACTCGCCGGGTCGTCCATCCCATGTGCACGCCCCAATTGTTGGGGACATGGACTTCCAGTTCGACGCCGTCGCCTGACTGCCGGTCGGTGACGCGCACTTCGCCGTTGCCGATTTTGTAGCCCTCGCTGGTGACGTGGGCCGAAATAGTCTTGCTGACGCCGCGGGTGATCTCGACGGACGCGTCATTGGTTTCAACATGCAGCGCAGGTTTATCGCCGACCTGGTAGGTTCGGTTCCACTCATCGGCGAAAGCGGAACAACCCAGCAGCGCGAAACACAAAACAGAGAGTATGAGAGAGCGGAAGATAATGCGCACGGAGCTCCTCCTCGTAATGCTGTACGAGGAGGAACTCCATGAAGTTCCACTGGAGGAGGAAAAGAAGATCGCGGTGCTCGGGGCAGGACCGGTTTCAGCGGAGAGAAACCTTGCCCATGCCCCACCGAGCATCGCTCCCTGCTTACTTCAATAGACGAGGAGTGGGAAAAAGGGTTAGCCGCGTGCGGCGGACTGACGAGACTCGGGCGCGGTTCGCCTGGCTGATTCCGGAACGCACGATCGGGCGGTCAGGATCAGGTCAGCCCAGGGTGGCGGCTCTCCGCTCCATGTGACGGCAAGCTCCGCCTTTTTGGCCTGGAAGGCAGGCAGTGCGGCCAGCACCTGATCTGGTCCCGGCACATACACCGCATCCGGCCGGGTGGCCAGCCATGCCATCACTTTCGGGACGATGCTCTCAATCGTGCCGTTATGTTTCTTGAGATCGAAGCCGGCCAGATCGGAGACGAATTTCACATACTCATGGCCTTCGGGAACCAGAATCAGCCAGTCGTGCTCGGCTTCTCCGGCACCGAAACGCCTCCCCATGGCGATGCCCAATTCCAGCGGCATGTTGAATCGGGCCAGGGCTTCCGTTCCTTCTCCGCGGCAGCGCGAGAGATCGTGAATGGAATATTTGGAGGAGAACACGGCCCGGGCAATGCGCGTCATACGCGGTTCCGCCATGTCGCCGGATTCGAGAGCGCTTCTGGCCAGAAATCCGCAGGCCGTCGTGGCAAAGACAATGGCGTCAAACAGCGGAGCGTACCCCGAGTCGTAAGGGCAATTGATGAAGACGGAAGTCGCGGGATCGACCGCCAAGGCGCCTTCGCCCCAGTGCGGGCGATGTTCCTTGGTGCGCTTGCGCCGAGCTTTAGTGTGCTGCCTTCGAGGACTTGGATTTCTTGGCGGCAAAGACTTTCACCCCGCTGCGCATGGCCGGCTTGGCTGCCCTCGCAGGAGCCGCCGCGGGTTTCTTCGCGGACGAGGCGCCGGCTTTACGCCAGTGAAGCACTTGCTTGTCGATCGATTGCAAACGGTTGCGGCGCTCGGCTAGCTCTTCCGTCGATGGCTGGTTCCGCACCGTATCCTGGTTCTCGGCCCATTCGGTGATGTGCTCGGCGACGTGCGCCCAGTCCGATTTCTTGTTGACGGTAAGGCTGTTCCATTGCCGCAGAAAGCCTGGCGCCTCGGCTCCCGGCCCGATGAGTACGGGAATAAGAAGCTTGGTCTCGCCGCGCCAGTACGATTCCAGTGCGACCGAAGATTCCTGCCGCATCCAACTCGACCGCTCCGTGTCAGGTGTCACCAGAAAAACGACGGCATCTGCCTGCTGCATGGCGCCTTCAATTTTTTCATTGGCGGGCTCTCCCGCAGGCAGATCGCGCGAAGCATACCAGCTCTTGATTCCCTTCGCTTCCAGGGCCTTCGAGAGCGAGGCAGCGTCTTTCTCAGCCTGTTGCGGATAGGAAATGAAAACTTCACTCATGTCGCTAGCATAACTCCGATTGGGACTCAATGTCATGAATCTGCGGTCGCCGCCGCTGCATTCTTAGATGGTGAATCCGCCGCTTACGTTCAACGACTGCCCGGTGATCCAGCGCGCATCCCCCGAACAGAAGAACGCGACGACATCAGCGATCTCGGGTGCATTACCGAGTCGGCCAAGCGGGCTGCGCTGGATGGCGTTTTCCAGCACGGCTGCATCGGAGAAGTGCGCGGCCGTCATGTCGGTCTCGACATAACCGGGCGCAACGGCGTTGACCAGGATTCTGCGCGGAGCCAGTTCCAGGGCCCAGCTCTTGGTAAGCGAATCCATCGCTGCCTTGGTTGCGCCGTAAAGGCTGCGATCGCCGACTCCGAGCCTGCCCGCGACCGACGACATGTTCACGATGCGCGCGCCGTCGCGGAGAAGCGGCAGCGCCGCCTGTGTCACCAGGAAGACCGATTTGAGATTGGTGTCGAGCATCTCGTCGATGGCTTTCGACGAGGTTTTCCCCAGCGGCGTCGGCTTCCAGATCCCCGCGTTGTTGACCAGGATGTCGAGCCTGGTCGAGCCCAGTTCGCGGAAGAGACGTTCGATCTCGGAAGGAGAAGAAAGGTCGCCCTGCAGCACGCTGTGCATTACCGAGTTTGGCGGCGAGTTTGTCGGCGGCCATGCGGTTTTGGTTGCAGTGCAGAACTACCGACGCGCCTTCGGCGGCAAGACGTTCGGCAACGGCGCGGCCAATACCGCGCGAACTTCCGGTGATGAAAGCGGCTTGTCCTGTGAAACGCATCGTCCTACTTTCGATGCTGGAGAGAGCAAATGTCAATCGCGCACCTGTCGATGTCATGCGCCCGGAGGACGTGAACCTCTTTATACGTTGTCATTAATTTATGAGCCCGTCATTCCGACCGCGCTTCCTGCTTTCGTTATTCCGACCAAGGCCTTCAGGCCGCGTGGAGGAACCTGCTTTTATCCGGCAGTGGCAACGATGCGAAGGAAAGCGCGTTCCTCCACTCCGCTTCGCTCCTGTCGGAATGACGATTGAGAAGGAATGGACAAATCGACGGTCGTCATCGGCTGTAACGGTTCTCCTTCTTCTCGGCGTGGCGTTCGAGGCCGAGCTGAATGAGGCGATCAATGAGCTCGGGATAAGGAATGCCGGTGGCGGCCCACAGCTTGGGATACATGCTGATCGAGGTAAAGCCGGGCAGCGTGTTGATCTCGTTGACGAACATTTTCTTGGTGCGAGGGTCCATGAGAAAGTCGACGCGCGCGAGACCGGCGCAATCGACCGCCTGAAATGCGGCGATCGCGAGCTGTTGAATTTCTTTGTGCTTCGACTTGGGCAGCTTCGCCGGAATGATCAGCTCGGAACCTTCATCGAGATACTTGGCGTTGTAATCGTAGAACTCTTTGATGGGAACCACTTCGCCTGCGATCGAGGCGATTGGAGCATCGTTGCCCAGCACCGAGCACTCGATCTCGCGGGCCTTGCCCTTGGCGCCGCCGACGCCCTGCTCGATGACGATCTTGCGATCGTAGCCGGCCGCCTCGTCCATGGCCGCCGGAAGCTCGCCCGCATTGTGCACCTTGCTGATGCCGACCGACGAGCCGAGATTTGCAGGCTTCACGAACAGCGGATATTTCAGCGCGCTCTCGATCTGCTTGCGAACTTTCTTCGGCTCGGCGTGCCAGGCACTGCGGAGAACAGTGACGTGCTTGACGATCGGCAGGCCGGCGTCGCGGAACAGGCGCTTCATGACGTCCTTGTCCATGCCTGCGGCCGAGCCGAGCACGCCTGCTCCAACGTACGCGATGTCGGCGAGTTCGAGCAGTCCCTGGATGGTGCCGTCTTCGCCGAAGGTTCCGTGCAGCACCGGAAAGATGACGTCCACATCGACCGCGCTGGCGGCGGCATGCATCTGCGACGCATCGGTCTCAAACGGCACCAGCGAGGAATGGCCACCGCCCGGCATCGGCGGCACTACCACGCCCTCGCCCTTGGCAAGGACGGCGGCGGCGGAAGTCGTATCAGGATCGCCGGCGCGCAAGTGGCGCGATTCGTGATCGGAGACGAACTCGCCTTTCAACAGGCGCTCGGCATGTCCGGAGGTGACCCAGCGGCCTTCCTTGGTGATGCCGATGGGCACAACTTCATATTTGTTCTTGTCGATGGCCTTGAGCACCGAGGCGGCCGACAGCAGCGACACCTCGTGCTCGCCGCTGCGCCCGCCAAACAGGACTCCTACGCGGAGTTTCTTCATAGTTGCATCTTAAAAGACCGGTTCACCACGGAGACACGGAGGACACAGAGAATCTATTTACCACCGAGGCTCAGAGACACAATCGCTGCACTTTCCTGGTCAGCGGTAGATTTCACGACGATGACCCTACCTCCAACACCAGCACGACCAAAAGCTCATCTTCAATCTTGCAGATGGCGCGATAGTCGCCAATCCGATAACGCCACAATCCACCCTTGTCACCGGTGAGCGCCTTACCAAATTTTCGAGGATCTTCCGAACCGGCTATTCGCTTTCGGAAGTAGGTGACAATGCGCTGTTGAAGGGGACGATCGAGTTGCTGAATTTGCCTCTGCGCGGTGAGCTGGAACTCAACCTTCCAAGCCAAGCTCGCGCTCCAGATCTTCCAGTGAAATCCTCGGCTCGTTCCGCTCGAGCGCCGCGATTCCCAGGAGATAATCTTCGCGATCCTCGAGATATTGGCGAATCGCAAGCTTTGCGTAATAGCTCTTGCTGCGTCCGGTCTCTTTGGCCAGCCGTTCCAGGCGTTCTTCCAAATCCGAGTCCAAACGTATACCTAACATTTTGCTAACACCCTTCTCCAGATATGTTAAACATGTTAAACAGGCTTGGCAAGTTCAAGGTAGACAGGAGGATACGTCTACAAAATCTTCTTCCCGAACGCCGACAGCGCTAGCTCGACTGCCAGCTCTGCCGTCTGGTTGCGCTCGTCGAGGACCGGGTTTACTTCTACGATTTCGAAGCTCAACATGCGTCCGTGGTCGGCGATGATCTCCATTGCGAGGTGGCCCTCGCGATACGTTGCGCCGCCCCAGACCGGAGTTCCAACGCCGGGCGCATCTTCCGGATCGATCCAGTCCATGTCCAGAGAAACGTGATAGCCGACGGTGTTGCGCCCGGCCAGCCGCAGCGCCTCTTCCATCACCGCGCGCATGCCGCGCTCATCGATGTCACGCATGGTGAAGACGTGCACGCCCGATCGCTTGATATTTTCGCGCTCATGGTTATCGACGTCACGGATGCCGACCAGCACGCAGTTCTCGGGATTTACCTTCGGGCTGAAGCCGTAAAGGTTGGTAAGCGGCGAAGGCCACAGCCCCATAATCGCGCCAAGCGGCATGCCATGCACGTTGCCACTGGGCGAGCTCTCAGGCGTATTAATGTCGGTGTGGGCGTCGATCCAGATCAAGCCGATTCGCTGGTGCTTCTGCCGGAAAAACTCCGCTACTCCCGACACGGTTCCGGCGGCGATGGAGTGATCGCCACCGAGCACAACGGGAATCTGTCCAGCTTCGAGCGTCTTTACGACCAGCGCGGCTTCCTTAGAACAGGTCTCCGTAATCTCCTTGAGGTACTTGGCGTTGGCGTCGCCTTCCGACTTGGTCTCGGCAAGCGCGACGGGAACGTTGCCGCCGTCTTGGACTTCGTAACCGAGGGCTTCCAGTTTGCTCTCGAGGCCGGCGACGCGAACCGCCGATGGGCCCATATCGACGCCGCGACGCGACTGCCCAAGGTCGAGCGGCACGCCGATGATTCGAATGTGTTTGGTTTCGATATTCTGGATCGGCTTGGTGATCGGACTGGTAGCCATAGATATTCCTGACGAGCGGCGCGAGAGAAATTCAAAGTTACGGATACAGCCGGTGCAGCGTGCGGGCAAACGGGATGGTCTCGCGGACGTGATCCAACCCGCAGATCCAAGCCACTGCGCGCTCGATGCCCATGCCGAAGCCTGCGTGCGGTACGCCGCCAAACTTGCGCAGGTCGAGATACCACTGGAACGCCTTTTCCGGCAGATCGTGATCGTGAATTCGCTTTAGCAGTAGATCGTACGATCCAATACGCTGCGAGCCGCCGATGATCTCGCCATATCCTTCCGGAGCGAGCACGTCAACGCACAGCGCGAGCTTCGGGTCTTGCGGGTCGGGTTCCATGTAGAACGCCTTTACCGCTGCCGGATAGCGATGCACCATCACTGGCCGATCGAACTGCGAGGAGATGTAGGTCTCGTCGGGCGATCCAAAGTCACCGCCATACTCGAACTTGTTTTCGACCAGTCCCTTCGCGTGCGCGTCCTGCAACATATTTACGGCTTCGTCATAGGTTACGCGTGGGAACGGCGTGGCGATCTTTTCCAGCTTGCTGATATCGCGGCCGATGGTCTCCAGCTCAGGACGGCGCTTCTCCAGGCAACGCTGCACGATCGAGGTAATGAACTGCTCGGCCAGTTCCATCAGATCGTCGAGCGTGGCGTAAGCGACCTCGGGCTCGACCATCCAGAATTCCGTCAGGTGGCGGCGCGTTTTCGACTTCTCGGCACGGAAGGTCGGCCCAAAGCTATACACCTTGCCGAGCGCCATGGCCGTGGCTTCGATGTAAAGCTGGCCGGACTGCGTAAGGAACGCCTGCTCCTCGAAGTAGTCGACGGGGAAAAGCGTCGTCGTTCCTTCACAGGCGGCGGGCGTCAGGATCGGCGGATCGGTCAGGGTGAAGCCGCGATCGTCGAAGAAGTCGCGCGCCGCTTTGATGATCTCCGCGCGCACGCGCAGGATGGCCGCCTGCCGCGGCGAGCGCAGCCAAAGATGGCGGTGCTCCATCAGGAAGTCGACGCCGTGCTCCTTCGGCGTAATCGGGTAAGGATCGTCGGCATTCACGCGCTGCAGCACCTGGGCGTCGCTGATGTCGAGCTCGTAGCCGCCAGGGGCACGCTTGTCGGCGCGCACTTTGCCGGCAACAATCACGCTGGATTCCTGGGTCAGGCTCTTGATGGATTCGAACAGTTCGGGCGAGACCTGACTTTTCACGACGACGCCCTGGATGACGCCGCTGCCGTCGCGGAATTGCGGAAACAGCAGCTTGCCGCTCTCGCGCAGGTTATAAAGCCAGCCGCGGATGATCACAGTCTGCCCTTCGTGCTGGCCGACTTCGCGAATCGTAGTGATGGGTGCGTCTGTTTTGATATCGGATGCTTCCATGAGTCCTGTCTTTAGTTCAAGTCAGTATCCAAGATGTTTGATCAAGTAATGCGCTCGTTATCCGAGCCCAATCAATTTCGTTCGTCATTCCGACCGCAGGGCTTCAGCCCGGAGCGGAGGAACCTGCTTTCGCTGGACACTAGCAGAAACCCTGTCGTCCCTACGGGACTTGGTTTCATTACCACTTTACCCAGCATTCCGCCTTCGGCTGCATGCTGTGCCAGACTATTCCGCTCCTACGGAGCTGATTTTTGGCGCTCGGTACTGCGGAAGCTGTGCCCTTTCAAGTTGCTACCCGGTCGGCGCGGCCGCCGTCTCCAGCTTATCGAACGCTTCAGCCATTCTGGCCGAGACTTTCTGGCCTTCCACGCCCTCGATCTCCAGCAACAGCGGCGGCACGTTGGGCGCGCTGCGCAGCAGCGACATCGTTTCTGCCCAGTCGATGTTACCTTCGCCCGGCCACAAGTGCTCGTCACGCTCCTTGTGATTGTCGTGGACGTGCGTCGAGCGAATACGATCCTTCAGTATTTCAAACGCTTGCGGAATCCCTTGCTCCAGGTGCGCGTGGCCCACATCAAAGCAAACTCCGATATCCTTGAACCGGCCCGCATGGAGCAATTCCATCAGCTTGTCCGGCGTTGACAGTTCATTAGGAATGTTCTCCACCAGCAACTGTACGCCGAGTGGTTTAGCGAAGGCGTGCAGATGTTCGAGCGACATCATGGCTGCTTCCAGCTTGTGCTCGTTCGCATCTTCGTGGCCTACGCCGACATGCTGGACCAGAAACTGGAAGGGCGCCTGCTCGGCGATTTCGATGGCGCGCTTGATCTCGTCCATCGCCTCGACTCGAGCACGTTTATCGACGGCCGCTATATTCACCGGAGGCACGCCGCTGCGCCCCCACTCCAGGTCGGCGTGCATGGGAGAGTGCATGGAGTGAAACGTGATACCGGTGCTTTTGAACCAGTTGGCGATTTCCCGAATATGCTGGCGATCGGTGTAGTTGAAGTGTCCGCGCGCAGCGAAGATCTCGATGGCCTCGGCGCCGCCCGAGACCATGTGGTCCAGCAGTCCGGGATGCAGCCGCTCCTTGCGCGCGTAGACCAAAGTCGACATCGCCCTGCGCATCAGAAGCCTACCGCCTTTCCGTCATTGCGTCCGTCACTGGCGCCCAAGCGCTCGCCAGTTTGCGGATCGACGGCGATACACTCCGCATCTCCCCAGAATTCCCGGTCCATGTCGATTTTGTACTCCATCTTCTCCAGCAAGTGCACCGTATCGGGCGAGAAGCCCACACTCTCCATCCTGATCTCATCGGGTATCCATTGATTATGGAAGCGCGGAGCGTTCACCGCCTGCTGTATGTTCAGCCCGTAGTCGACCACCCCCATCAGGACATTCGCAACCGTCGTGATGATCGTGGGGCCGCCGGGCGAGCCCAGCACCAGGAACAGCTTTCCGTCCTTCAGCACGATGGTCGGCGTCATCGCCGAGAGCGGACGCTTCTGCGGCCCGATTGCATTGGCCGGCCCCTGAATCAGCCCATAAGAATTCGGCACGCCCTGCTTAGACGCGAAGTCGTCCATCTCGTCATTTAACAGGAAACCCAGCCCTGCGGCAGTGACACGCGAGCCGAAGCTGTCATTCAAGGTTGTGGTCACCGACACGGCGTTGCCCTCGGGATCGACCACCGAGTAATGGGTCGTGTGTTCCGGCTCACGAATCGACTGCGGCTGAGGATGCGCCGCCGCGTACTGATCGAGCTTGCTGAAGATCGATGGGCGCCGAACCGTCGAGCTGGGGGTTGCGCGTTTCGCCTCGATTGTCTCGCGCCATGCGTCGCCGTATTTCTTATCGATCAACTGCGCGACCGGAATCTTGGCGAAATCGGGATCGCCGAGAAACTCTGCCCGATCGAAGAATGCGCGACGAAACGCCTCAACCGTCAGATGAATACTCTCGGCCGAGCTGTCGCCGGCCTTGGCCAGGTCATAGCCTTCCAGAATATTGAGGATTTCGACCAATGCGATTCCACCGGACGAGGGCGGCGGCGCGCTGATGATGTCGAGTCCGCGGTAGGTCCCTTTGATCGGCTGACGTTCTTTGACCTCGTACTTTGCCAGATCGTCGGTGGTGATCAGGCCTCCGCCCTTCTGGATTGCCGCAGCCAGCTCGCGCGCCAATGAGCCGTGGTAGAAATCGTCAGGATTCTGCGAAATGCGTTCCAGCGTGCGCGCCAGCTCCGGCTGTTTGAATACGTCTCCCGGCTGGTAGTAGTTGCCGTCGCGCTGGAAGATGCGCCGCGACTCAGGGAACTTCGCTAGATCACGGTCGTGCAGTGCCATGGCGTCGTCGTAGCTCAGGACATACCCGCCACGCGCCAGCCGGATCGCCGGTTCCATTACCTTCTTCAGCGAGAGCTTACCCCACTGCTTCTGCGCATAGGCCAGTCCGGCAACGGAGCCCGGTACACCGATGGATTTGTAGCCGATGGTGCTCATCCCGGGGACAACGTTGCCTTGCGCGTCGAGGTACATGTCCTCGGTGGCCTTGGCCGGCGCCTTCTCGCGATAATCGACGAAGTGCAGCTCGCCGTCCGCGCGGCGAAAGAGCATGAATCCGCCACCACCGATATTGCCCGCCTGGGGATGGACGACGGTTAATGCGAAACCTATGGCCACCGCTGCGTCGACCGCGTTACCACCCTGCTTCATGATCGCGACCCCGGCATTGGAGGCTTCAACATTGACGGTTGCCACCATCGCTTTCGCGGCGTGCGTCGGTTGCAGGCTGCTCCCCGCGAGCGCCTGCGCACAAAGCACAAAGGCAAGTATCACTTGCGCAGATTGGCGGCTTAATTTCATAAGAGTGATGGCAGGAGAACCCGAGTATATCCGCAACCTTAACGGCTCCTGAACAATTCGCGCGATGTTCAGAGCGCTGAACCTACGACAGGGAGCATGCAAACTAATGAGGCTAGCCCACGGCGTCAACGAGAGTCAAATGCACCGGCAAGGCCAGTCATCACGAGCCTTACCGATCTTCCAGCCTTCACTTCGCCCATGTTGCTCGCTCGATTCGGGTCATCGAATGGACTTCCAGCGTGATCGTCTCAGTAACCCTTTCAATCGGACACACGTACTCGACTCACATTGCAGGGGCGTCAATTCTCGAAGGCAAAAATAAAAGAGCCGCCCAAAGTGTGGGGCGGCTCTAGCCTGAGAGGAGTTGTACTTACCGGGCAAATCTGCGACGCAGGACGCCGGCTAGCCCGAGGACGCCAGAACCGAACAGCATAATGCTGCCAGGCTCAGGAGTCGTAGTGCTGCCGCTGTAGAGCGTGAAGGCTTCGCCTCCATCACCGCATCCGCCCACCGCAACGCCGCCGACCGCAAACTCGCAAACCGCAGGACCTTCGTTTACGTCCCACCCGTCAAACTGGGTGCCAGCGCTGTCGTTGGCCCCGCCCAAGGTCAGCCAGTACGTCCCGCCGGCTGTGATGCCGCCGGAGAGACCAGTGACATGGGCTTCGTAAACGTCATAACCGTAGCCGTTGGTACCGAGGTAGGTGTAGCCGACCTGGGCTGTGGATCCACTTCCTACGTCCGCGCCGAAAGCCGAGGTGCCGAGCCACCACGAAACTGTTGTCGGCGTGGTGCCAGACGGTACCCACTCACCGAAGTCAAGGCTGGAAGCGCTGCCGCTCCCGGTCGCAACAAAGCCATCAGAAATGGTTTGTTCAAACGGACCAACTCCAGGGCCGTCAATAAAGAACGCGTTGTAGCCCCCATTCGTGGGACCGTCGTCAAAGAGTGTGCCTGCGAAGGCGGGGGCGCTCAACGCTAGACATAGAATTGTGAGTGACAAAGTGACTAGGCGTATTTTCAAGGGTGTATCCTCCTCGAATTCAACAACGGCGGAGAAAAATACCCCAAAAGAGCTATGTTTGTCACGCTAATTATTGGGGCATTTTATTGGGAGCTTAGTGGTGTATCGTAAAGACGAATAATTGTCAAATTCATGCCAAGCATCCGAACTGGCCTGCCGAGGACGTAGCAGCTCGGGGCAGAAGTCGTGGAGCACGGATCAGGCTTGTTTCGCAAGCTGTTCAGGCAACCGCATAACTAAAAAAACCGCCCAACTGGGCGGCTTTCGTAAAGCAGCGCTTGTGCGCAGAGACTCAGAAATTCAGACGACGGCGAACCAGGCCGGCAAGGCCGAGCAGACCGGATCCGAACAGGATCAGCGAACCGGGCTCTGGCGTGGTGGTGCCGGCGCCGTCAATGCGGAACGCTTCCTGGGTGATGCCATCAGCAACAATCCAGGAACCGAAAGCATCTCCTACCTGGTTGAAGGCGATGTTGCCGGCCGAATCCTGATAGGCGAAGTTCCAGGCCTGCTCAGTACCCGCATCGGGCTCCCAGGCGACCAGCCAGTAATTTCCGGCCGCCAGGTTGCAGCCGCTGGTGCAGTTGAATTGCGTCAGACTGCTGCTACCGAACGGCGGTATCGTCCCGACCTGGGTAAGCTGGGACGCCACGCTACCAGGCATTCCGCCGTCATCGTACTCGATGTAGACTCTGACCGGGCTGTTGCCACCCGCAAAGTTGCCGATGCCCAGCATGGCGTCGCCCACAGTGGCTCCGGCGCCCAGGCTAAACTCGTTGGCGATCACCTGATTGTTGAAGTCGCTACCATCGACAAAGTAGCCGGAGCCAGTGTCGAATTCGTTGCTTGGGCCCAGGGTACTGTACAGAACGTTGGCTGCCGAAGCAGTCACGGAGCAAAGCATGGCACCCATCATTATCGCCATGACAATCACTCCACTTCTCCGAAGTGTAATTTTCATACTTCATCCTCCACGGGTTCTTACTTTCGCAGCTCGGCTTCAGTGCCGAAACCCCACGCTGCTGAGGTTATGAAGCTACCTCATGGCAAAGACTTTGTCACCAGAAGAGTTTGCACCTGTGACTTTGGTGGGGAGTAACCAAAGTAGTATTAATCACGGATAGCTGCCCTTGTACCAACACTTTGCCCAGCGTGTCTGCGGTCGCTCCATGCAAAAGATTTCTCTTGCAGAGTGTGGCGAAAGCCCGCCACAGTCAGCTCCCACTCGCGGCCCGCGAGACAGTCCTTCTTTTCGGCGCGATATAATATTCGTTTGCGTCAGGCATTCATTTCAAGTCAGTCATCCCGCGGAAGGAAACCATGCCCACTGATGTAGTCATGCCCCAAATGGGGGAATCGATTTTTGAAGGCACCATCACCAAATGGCTCAAACAGCCGGGGGACAAGGTGCAGCGCGACGAGCCGCTGTTCGAAATTTCCACCGACAAAGTGGACGCCGAAATTCCCGCGCCTGCTTCTGGCACCCTGCAGGAGATCAAAGTTCAGGCAGGCGCGACCGTGCAGGTCAACACTGTCGTTGGCACTATTGCCGGCGATGGTGAAGGCGCGGCCACTGCCTCCGCCCCCAAGACCGCTGCTCCGCCGTCGGCCCCGCAACCGCGAAGCGAAAGCACCGCTCCTTCCGTCCCAGCCGACATTCCCAAAGACCTGGCCGAGGATGAGAAGGATGGTCTCGAGCGCGAAGAGCAAGGCGCCGTCGCTGAGACCGCGGACACCAGCGAGCAGGGCAAGGTTCGCTCCAGTCCGCTGGTCCGCAAGATCGCCAAGGAGAACAACGTAAACCTGGCGCAAGTTTCCGGAACCGGCCTTGGCGGACGCATCACCAAAGAAGATATCGAAAGCTTCATCGCCAAGCATGGCGCGGGTGCGGCTGCCGCAGCTCCCAGTGCGCCGGCTGCTCCCGCAGCCCCGCGTGCTCCCGAAGTCTCGGCTCCGCCTCCGAGCGTTCCCGCCGCCACTGGACCGATCCAGCCCGTCGCTGGGGTCACGCCGGGCGAGACCGTGCCCATGTCCACCATGCGCAAGAAGATTGCCGAGCACATGATTATGTCCAAGCGCACCAGCGCGCATGTGCATGGCGTCTTCGAAGTCGATGTGACTCGCGTCGTCAAACTGCGCGAGAAGATGAAGCACAAGTTCGAACAGGCCACCGGCAACAAGCTCACCTTTACGCCGTTCTTCGCGCGCGCCGTGGTGCACGGCATCCGCAAGTGGCCCATCATCAACTCGTCGGTCGAAGGCGACAATATTCACTATCATGCCTCGATCAACCTGGGCATCGCCGTTGCGCTGGACTGGGGACTGATCGTGCCCGTCGTCAAGGGCGCCGAGGAGCGCAGCTTCGTCGGCCTGCAACGCGCCATCACCGACCTGGGGGAGCGCGCCCGTGCCAAAAAGCTGAAGCCCGAAGAGGTTCAGGGGGGCACCTTCACCATCACCAATCCCGGCATCTTCGGCGCCAAGTTCGGCATGCCCATCATCAACCAGCCGCAGGTGGCGATCCTCGGCGTCGGCGGCATCACCAAGAAGCCGGTTGTGCTGACCGATCGCGACGGCAACGACTCCATCGCCATCCGCTCGATGATGCACCTGAGCATCGGCTACGACCATCGCATCATCGATGGCGCGGTGGCTGATCAGTTCATGGTCGAGGTCAAAAAGTTTCTCGAGAACTGGAACGAGGAGCTGCTGTAGGAAGTTGTCGGTCGTCAGTCGTCAGTGGGTGCCTGGTCGAAACGTAGGCACCCATTCTTTTGTGCATTGGGTTCTGGCGGCGTTAGGCTGGCAAGAATTCAGACTTTTTCACCACGAAGAACACCGAGGTCACCGAGAAAACCGGATCAAAAAGGAACCTGGATCCTGAAAGTCTTTTGCTTTTCTCCGTGCGCTCCGTGTTCTCCGTGTTGAATCGATCCCCTCGATGACGCTTACCGTTCACCCACCGCAGGAGTCCCTTCAAATTGCTGCCGACCTGAACTGTGTCGCCGGGTTTTTGGCCGCCGACAATTTCCGCGACCGGCCAATCGCCCCCGCAACCGTGCAAGACGTGCTCGGAGTGCCTGTCGCCGACGTGCTGGTCCTGCTGGGCAACAGCGTTCTGCACACAGCCGAGCATGCTTTCGCGGCCATGCGCAACGGAGTCGCGCGACATCTGCTGATCTCCGGCGGACGCGGACACTCGACCCGCTTTCTCTACGAGAGCCTGGCTGAGACCCCGGCGTACCGAGCAGTCGAGTCAGCGGACCGAGCCGAAGCCGATCTGCTGGGAGAGCTGGCCACCAGGTTTGCCGGCATCCCACCTGATCTCATCACGCTGGAAACCGAGTCCTCGAATTGCGGAGAGAACGCGCAATACTCGTTCGCCGTGCTCCAGAAGAGCGGGATAGCCGCGAACCACATTATTCTGGTGCAAGACCCAACCATGCAATTGCGTTCGTCGGCCGGGTTCCGCAAGGTCTGGGGCGATGCCGGCGTGCCGCTGTCGCTGGCGAACTACCCTACGTTCGTTCCGGAGGTTCGAGTTGAGAGCGGAGGTTTGGTGTTTGGCGTTCATGACGTGAAGGGCCTCTGGCCGATGGAGCGGTTCGTCTCGCTGGTATTGGGGGAGATCCCGCGGCTGCGCGACGATGCCAACGGCTATGGACCTCGGGGCCGCGGGTATATTGAGCACGTCGAGATCCCGGATGACGGTACTGGCCGCTCACGCCAGGCTCGCCGACAGGTTTCCGGAAATGGTGCGCTGAGCGGTGATCCGGACTTGCACTTTCGTAACTTGACAGCGCTGGCAGCGAACGTAGACTGCAAGGTTGGACCGAGTGTCCCGACGCCCGGCAGGGATTCAGAAGTGGGTTCTGGCTGGCCTTGCGATCTTTGAAAACCGAAACAGATTTGCGGTTAATCCTTGGTTACTTAGGGTGGAGAGTGATCGCTCAAACCCTGCAAAATTTGCTACGTAAGTCATTTGGAATGAATATTTTGACCTATAACTCCTTTGTAAAGAATATTTTGCGGCGATTTTTTGTCTAAGTTGTTGATTTCAGGTAGTGCGGTGGGGGGAGGGGTAGTACGTGATTTCCGAATTCCGCCGCCGCAGACAGTTAACAGCGAACTTACTATGCAGTTAACATAAGCCGTCGGAGCAAAGAGAAAAGGGCTGGCGAATGCCAACCCTTCCCAGTTCGATCCCTGACACTTGTACGGCGGCTTATTGCACCAGCGTTCCGGTCTCACCGTTGCCGTTCTCTACGACTTCCTCCGGCGGAATCACGGAAGCTGCCGCCAGGCGATCGCCGTCTTCCAGGTGCAGCAACCGCACGCCTTGCGTCGAGCGTCCGGCTTCGCGGATGTTCTTGGTGTCGATGCGGATGATCTTGCCGAATTGGCTGATCACCATGACTTCCGAGTGTTCGTTCACCAGCATGATCGACACGACTTTGCCGTTCCGCGACGTGGTCTTGACGTTGATCACGCCCTTGCCGCCCCGAGTCTGCAAGCGGTACTCATCGACGTCGGTGCGTTTGCCATAACCTTGCTCGGTCACCGACAGGATGAGGTTGGACTCTTGCGCGTCGCCGTTCTTGCCTTTCTTGCGCTCCTTCGGAGTGATCGCCATACCCACGATGTAATCGCCGCGCTGGAGATCCATGCCGCGCACGCCGTACGCCGGCCGTCCCATCGCACGGACGTTTTCTTCGTCGAAGCGGATCGCCATTCCTTCATGGGTCGCGAGGAATACGATTTGATTGCCATCGGTGCAACTGGCAGCAACCAGCTCGTCTTCTTTCTCAATGCCGATAGCGATGATGCCGCGCGACATGACGTTGCTGAAGTCCTTGAGCGCAGTCTTCTTCACGGTTCCGCTGCGGGTGACAAAGAAGACGTACTTGCCCTCCTCCTCGAGATCGCGCACGGTGAGCAGCGCGCGAACATTCTCGCCCGGCTGCAACGAAACCAGGCTTGCAACCGCTTTTCCTTTGCCCGCCGCGCTGAGCTCGGGAATCTCGTACACCTTGAGCCAGTACACGCGTCCCGTGTTGGTGAAGACCAGCATGTAGTCATGCGTGGAAGCGACAAAGAGCCGCTCGACGAAGTCTTCATCGCGCGTGCTCATGCCTTTGCGCCCGGTGCCGCCGCGACGCTGCTGACGATAGGTCGAGATCGGCGTCCGCTTCAGATAACCGGAATGGCTGACCGTCACCGCCACCTGCTCATCGGCGATCAGATCTTCCAGGCTGATCTCAACGGTCTCGTCCTGGATGATGGTGCGACGCTCATCGCCGTACTTTTTCTTGATCTCTTCGAGTTCCTTGATGATGACGTTACGAAGCTTCTTCTCCGATCCGAGAATCGCTTCGTACTCAGAGATGCGATCGCGAACCTCTGACAGCTCTTTGAGGATTTCGTCGATCGACAGCCGAGTGAGACGATGTAACTGCAATTCGAGAATCGCGTCGGCCTGAATAGCGTCGAAGGGCCGAGTCAGCGTCGCCGGAACCAAGCCCTTCAACGAGACCGATTTGCTGGCGCTTGCCTTGCCTTCGGAAACATTGATGGCCTTGCCCGAGAAGTAGTCGACCAGGTTCACACGGGCGTCGGCGCGGCTCTCGCTGCCACGAATGATGCGGATCACGTCGTCGACGCGATCCAGAGCGACTTGATAACCCTCGAGAATGTGCTCGCGGTCCTTGGCCTTCTGCAGCAGAAACGCAGTGCGACGCCGGACAACATCAATCCGATGATCGACGAAGTGCTTGATCGCCTGCACCAGGCCCATTTCCTTGGGCTGGCCGTTGACCACGGCCAGGAAGATCATGCTGAAGCTCTCCTGCATCGAGGTGTGCTTGAAGAGCTGGTTGAGCACGATTTGTGATTCGGTGCCGCGCTTCAGTTCAATCACGATGCGCATGCCGTCGCGATCGCTCTCGTCGCGGATGTCGCTGATCTCGTCGATCACCTTGTTGTTCACCAGTTCAGCGATGCGCTCGATGAGCCGCGCCTTGTTCACCTGGTAAGGAATCTCGGTGACGATGATCGCGTCCTTCTCCTTGGTGAGGTGCTCGATGGCAACCTTGGAGCGCATCAGGAATCGTCCGCGTCCGGTGCGATAGGCTTCGGCAATGCCGCTGCGGCCGTGAATGAATCCGCCGGTCGGGAAGTCCGGCCCCTGCACGAACTGCATGATCTCGGCCAGCGTTGCCAGCGGATTGTTCACCAGCGTGATGCATCCGTCGATAATCTCGGTCAGGTTGTGCGGCGGAATTTTGGTGGCCATGCCGACCGCGATTCCGTCCGATCCATTGATCAGCAGGTTGGGAATTCTCGTGGGCAGCGCCAGCGGCTCAACCGTGGTGTCATCGAAGTTGGCGACGAAATCGACGGTGTCCTTGTCGATGTCGGCAAGCAGTTCTTCTGCGATCTCCGTCATGCGCGACTCGGTGTACCGATAAGCCGCAGGCGGATCGCCATCGACCGAGCCGAAGTTACCTTGGCCGTCGATCAGCGGATAGCGCAGCGAGAACGGCTGCGCCATGCGTACCATCGCGTCATAGACCGCGGTATCTCCGTGCGGGTGATACTTGCCGAGCACTTCGCCGACGACCTTGGCGCACTTCACGTGCTTGCGGTTATGCAGCAGGCCCATGTCATGCATCGCATAGAGAATGCGGCGATGCACCGGCTTCAGGCCGTCACGCACATCGGGCAGCGCGCGTCCGATGATGACCGACATCGAATAGTCGAGATACGAACGTCGCATCTCTTCTTCAATGTTGATGGGCTGCACGTTGCCAGCGCCGGGGCCAATATTGTCGAGCGGAAGTTGCTGGTTTGGATCGTCAGCCATGCTTGCGTTCAGCCGTCAGCCAGATCAGCTTTCAGCTTTGTCCCTTCTCAAACTGCTGGTTGCGTGCCGAAATTTACGGGAGAGCGAGCGCAGAAATCTTGCCTTCGCGCTCTGCTGGAGCCCGCCGGATCGACGCTTTACGTCCTGCTTGTGTCAGGAGATTTCACGCTTGAACAACACACATGATTATAGCATGGTTGAGAGCATCCGGACGCGATCTAACCCACGTAAGATCAGCATCGTTACGGCTGGACAATCCGATCGCTCGAGGGGCGTACAAAATGAAGTTCCGGAGCACCCTGCTAAACCACACTACCGGGCTTCTGATTACTGGTGGCTGGTGCTGTCTTCTGTTTTGGGAGGGTCGTATCTTTCCGCGTCGCAGGAGCCTGCGGCGGAAGCTGAAACTCCAGGCCGCGATCATCATTTGCCTTGATAGTCGCGGGAACATCCAGTTCGGCCAAAGCGATTTTCTTTGGTGTGCTCGTCGAACACGTAAACCGTCGAACCCATGATGGCGTAATTGCTGACTTCCTGCTTATGTCCATCACGGAAGACCAGCACGGTGGGATCGATGCTGTGTTCCTCGCTCGCGGGCGCCACTGATTGCTGGCCCGGCACTGATTGTTGGCTCTCTGGCCTTCTCTCGGGCGCGAACGACGTCTCGGGCGCTGGCTCGTTTCGGTAGGGATGGGGTGGAACGGGCGGCTGCTCCACGACTATGTGCAGCGTGTAGTCAGTCGGTCCGGCCGGTGGCGCGGAGTACTGATCTCCTCCGCCAACGTAGTCATAACCATAGCCCGATGCGTCGTATGGAACATAGTAAGGAATCGCGTAACCGTAGCTGGCATTGCCGCGCCCGTTACCGCGGCTGTGCGGACGGGTATATGGAAATTGACGGAAGGGATACTGCTGGATATTGGGGGTGCTTCCCAGATTGGACGGGATTCCGCGACCATATCCGAACGGCCCAAGAGAGGTGACACTGGGTGCTGGATTCGGCGAGAAGTGGCTTACTGGAATCGACAGGACAGACGGCCAAGTGCCGTTGATTTGTGCGCAGGCGGGTGAGCTCAACCATGCGAGTCCGAGTACGATACCGAAGATCGCAGCGAAGCTGGGCCGCTGCTTCCTCACAGGTCCGAAATGGTCCGAACCCCGCATATGCGTCTCCACCGTCTACAACCCATTCGATGCCCGAAAGTTCCTCGCGGTTCAACTTCCGTGGCGCAGTTGCAGTAAGCCGTACAGGCTAAGCATAGCATTGGCGATCAAGACCCCGACCACCAAGGCATTCGCCAGCAGTGCATGCCGGCTCTCCAGCATGTCCGCCGAGACACCGGCGGCAAACAGAATCAGGAACGGCAGGGTGATAACCAGGAACGCAGGTCCGGCATAATGCGGCATGACAACTGTGCACGCCAGAAGAAGTCCTGAGACGATCAACGGCGCGGCAGTACCGAAGTAGCGGGTGCGTTTCCAGGCGACGAACACAACCAATGCAGCTATCGTCAATAGCAGCGGTCCCGGGCCATTGCGCAGCAGGAACGTTCCGATGAGCTGGTATCCTACCGCCGCTCCTGTTTGCCGCCATGACAGCTCGAACCAGTTCGCTCCCACTAGCGCGTGCCAGTAGTCCGGAAGGTAATAGCCATAGGTCGCGCCCAGCAACAGCAGGCCGACGAAACATGCCGCTCCGAAGATGATCAGGGCAGCACCGCGGCGCAAGTGCCCCACCCAGAGCATGAAAGCCAGAGCGGGAAGAAGCAGAATCCAGAGAGAAAACTGCGCGCCCACACAGATTGCAATCGACAGGCCGAGCATCAGGATCCGGCGCCAGTTCCACAGCACCACCTCGCGCGGGGCGTAGAGCGTATGCGCCACGGCAATCGCCGTGAAGATCAGCCCGAAGCCACCCCATGCGCCGACGATATCGGGATTGACCTCGCCCGCTCGAACGATCATGGTGGGCGAGAAGGCATACAGCGCCAGAGCGACGTATCCGCCCAAATTGCCGTACAAACGACGCGCGACATACCACAACGACGCGCCCAGCATGACGCCACAGAACAAGAACGGCAGCCGGATCGCGAAACGGTAGGAGTTCAGTCGGATGAAGTGTTCGTCGCCGCCTAACACCCGTGCTGGAATTCCACCCAATAGCGCAGTTAGCGGCGAGCGAATGGCGGAATTGGCGGTGGTCATCCCGTCTAGGCGCAGCAACCCTTCTGCAACATAGCTTGCCTCAACCTCCGAGAGCGGCACATGCGCGATGAACCACAAGCACTGCCCCAGGAAGACCAGCAGCAGAAGCAGGCTGGCAATTTGCGGCAGACCCACGCGCCTACGGAGTTTGGCGGGAATGAGCAAACCCTGTTGTATCACGGAGAAGCGCTATTCGCCCTTCGCTGTTCGCGATTCGGCCAGTCGCGGAGGGTTAGGCTCCACATATCAAAAAGGTGTATTCCCTCACAGCTCCTCGCGCCAGCCCTCCAGGTTTGCCCATGTAACGGAACTAATTAACTGCGAAGAAATATTTGACGGTGTCTATCTCACGCACGCCGAGGGCTCTGCCCTGTTCAAGGCCTTTCCACTCGACCCACCCCTACTACCGTTCAGCGGCTGCGGTCCCCGGTTCCTTGCCTTCGATGGCGGCCATTGCCGTGCGAACCTCTATACTTTGCATAGACATGAAGGACACTTACCGGCGCTGGATGCACGATTGGGAGACCCGCATGACCTCGCGGGACAACAATCGCGTGGTGCGTCCCTTCGAATGGGGACTGGAATGGACGAAACATTGGCCGCTGCTCCAAGGCTCCACGGCTCCGCATGAGGAGAGCGACACGGTTGCGATGCTGGCCTATTGGGATCAAATCAGCGAACGGTTGGTTGCGGAGAGCGACGAGTTCTTTTCCTACAAGGTTCCCACGGATTTTCGGCTGGAAAAGCACAAGGTGGAGCTATTTCACACCGGCAGTGATGCTCCCAAGAAACTGCCAAAAGATGAGATCGGAACCTTCCTGCGGTTCACTTCCGCGGTGGACTCGCCCTTCCCCGAGAATAACCAGATGAACGCGCGCTGGTTCCCGGCGCGTGGGCATCGAGCGGTCATCGTGCTGCCACAGTGGAACGCCGATGGAGTCAGTCAGAACGCCCTGTGCCGGATTTTCAACCTGCTGGGAATCTCTGCCCTGCGCATGAGCATGCCCTATCACGACATCCGGCGGCCAGCAGGCCTGACTCGCGCCGATTACGCGGTATCGGCCAACATCGGTCGCACCATCGATGCTACGCGGCAAGGGATCATCGATATCCGCTCGTGCCTGGATTGGCTCGAGCTCCGCGGCTACAAGAAGCTTGGCCTGGTCGGGACCAGCCTGGGCTCCTGCTATGCGTTTATTGCCGCTGCCCACGATCCCCGGATCAGCGTTAACGTCTTCAACCACGCTTCGACCGCTTTCGGCGACGTCGCCTGGACTGGGCAGTCCACCCGGCATGTCCGCGAAGGGATTGAACCCGTTTTGACGCAGGACGAGCTGCGCCGCGTCTGGATGAGCGTGAGCCCGATCGCCTACTTCGACAAATTCGAGCGCTGGCCGAAGAAATCTCTCATGATTTATGGCCGTTACGACCTGACTTTCCTTCCCGAGTTTTCCATGCAGGCGGCCAGCGAGTTTCTTGCGGCGCGGTCTCGACACCACCGTCAAGGCGCTACCGTGCGGTCACTACTCGCTCGGCGAGACTCCGTATAAATACATGGATGCCTGGCACATCTCGCGCTTCCTGGCCAAGGCCTTCGCGGGATAAGTCGCAAGTAGAGCCCTAGCCACGCGAGCTGCGCCTTTGCGCCCGCTCCTCATTTGCCACCCGCGCCGACGTGAAGTCGGCTCGGTATGACAAGAATAGAGGGCTCGCGACGGCGTACCTAAAGGTACGCCCTTCAAAACCGATTCAGAGACTCCTTAACGGAAGCCTTCAGCGTGGCTGCGGATATCCGTTGCTCGTCGTCCGGTACCTCGAGTCAGCCACGTTGCCATTCGGGTGCATGGTGCAGTTGTACTCGATATCTCCAGTTTTGCCGCTGCCATCGCGGTAGGTGGCATATCCCTGAACCATTACGAACGATCCCGCCTGCTGGGTGTTGGAGTTACCTTTGAAGGTGAGATAGCCTCCGTATTGCGGAACCAGCTTGTTGCGAATCGCGTTCTGGCAATTGGAAATGATCTTGTTATTGTTGTTTCCCGGCTGCCACTGGCCATTACCCCCTTGCCAGTCACCGCCGTTGCCGCCCTGCCACCCACCGCCTCCGCCCCAGTTGCCGCCGTTGGAGCCACCATTCCACGTGATGTCTCCGGTATAGCCTTCCATATTGTTGCGGTTATTGTCGATCCGGATCACGGCGACGCCGTTGTTGGAGTTGGGATTGCTCACCAGGTATTGCTTTCCATGGCCGTCGACGCCGGCGAAGCGGAAATTGCTCGGATTGCGAGGCAGTGCCTGATTGCAATTCAAGCGGCGCCAGGTCGCAGGCCGGCCAGAAAGAGTGCGAACCTGGCCCTGATTGCCGCGGATTTGGACTTCCGCCGAACCATTCACAACTACTTCGAAAGTGCATTTGCCGTTTCCGCCACCCCCGGAGATACGGGCCTGAATGTTTTGGGTTTGTGCGAAAACCCCCACCGGAAGTACGGCAGCAAAGCCCAGTAGACCCAGGAACACCAGTAAGCGTTTCATCGTCCTCCGAGTTGCAATTGTGTCTTTATTCCTCTTCGACTTCTTCTCCGCGCTCTGCTTTGGCTGCGGCGATAATCTTTTCCTGCTGCAGTGCGGGAACAACATCATAGTGGTCCATCTCCATTGAGAAGCTGCCGCGACCCTGCGTCATCGAGGTGAGATCGGTGCCGTAAGTCAGCATTTCGGCCATTGGCACTTCTGCTTTCACAATGGTCTTACCGCCCTTGTTATCCATTCCTTGGATGCGCCCACGACGGCTATTGAGGTCGCCCATGATATTTCCGGCAAATTCATCCGGAATGGTGATCTCCACGTTCATCACCGGCTCTAAGAGCGTAGGTTTGGCCTGCTCCATGGCCTTGCGGAAGGCGATGCGGCCAGCGGTCTTGAACGACAACTCGTTGGAGTCAACGTCATGGTAGGAACCGTCGTACAGGATCACTCGGAAATCTACGACGGGAAAACCGGCGAGATAGCCGCGCTGGGCCGCCTCCACGATACCCTTCTCAACCGCGGGAATGTAGTTCTTGGGGATCGCGCCACCGAAGATCTCATTGACGAACTCAAAATTGCCACCGCGCGCCATGGGTTCCATCTTGATCTTGCAGTCGCCGAATTGGCCGTGGCCGCCGCTTTGCTTCTTGTGACGGCCTTGCACATCGGCCTTTCCACGAATGGTTTCGCGATAGGGAACCTTGGGCGCCTTCAGGTTCACTTCGGTGTGATAGCGATTTTTCAGTTTCGAGACCACAACCTCGATATGCTGCTGCCCGGTGCCCGCGATGAGGAACTCCTTGGTTTGAGCGTCGCGGAAAAAGCGCAGCATGGCGTCTTCCTCCATGAGCTTGTGGATTCCGTTGCTCAGCTTATCTTCATCGGCACGGGTCTTGGGCTCGATGGCGAAGGTAATAGCCGGTTCGGCGAAGGTGACTGCCGGATACTGGATCGCCGCCGACTTATCGCCTAGCGTATCCCCAGTAAGCGTGTCTTTCAGCTTGGCGACGGCGCCGAGATCGCCGGCGTGCAGTTCATTCACCGGGATGGCCGTCTTTCCCTGCATCACGGAGAGGTGCGCAAACTTCTCCGTCGAACTGCGGGTAAAGTTCTGCAGCGTAGCGTCATTCTTCAGCACGCCGGAATAAACCTTGAAGAAGGAAATCCGTCCCGAGAATGGATCGCTGATGGTCTTGAAGACGAATGCCGACAACGGTTCGGAGTCGCTGATCTTCCGCTTCGCCGGATCGCCGTTGTTGGCGTTGGCAGCAGCGGTCACAGTCCCGCGCTCGACCGCAGTAGGCAGGTAGTCGACAATGAAATCGAGGACCTCATCCGTTCCCATATTGCCCAAACCGGAGGCAAACAGCACCGGGAAAATCTTGTCTTCGCGAATGGCATTATGTAATCCGGCGACAATGTGTTCCTCGCCAATGGTTCCGTTTTCGAAGAACTCTTCCATCAGAGCGTCGTCGCCTTCGGCGACCAGCTCGACCAGCCGTTCATGGGCTTCCTTGGCCTGCTCCGCCATGTTGTCGGGAATGGGACCGACTTTCGCTCTGCCGTTGCCGCCCATTTCGTAGGTATAGGCCTGCATCTTCACGAGGTCGATGACGCCGGTGAAATTCTTCTCCGAGCCGACCGGCAACTGCACCGGCACCACTGTGCGGCCGAAGGCTCCGATGAGCGATTCCATCACCCGGTTGAAGTCAGCGCGATCACGGTCCATGCGCGTACAGACGATGGCGCGCGGCAGGGCGAACTTGTCGGAGTAATGCCAGATACGGTCGGTGACGACCTCCACCCCGCTGACCGCGTCCACCACCACCAGCGCTGCCTCGACCGCCGGCAACACCATTTCAGCCTCGTGGATGAACATGTTGAATCCCGGGGTATCGATCAGGTTGATCTTCGTCTTGCCCCACTCCACGACGGCAGAGGTGGCAGAGATCGACATCGATCGCGAGATTTCTTCTTCGTCGTAGTCGGTTACGGTATTGCCTTCGTCCACGCGGCCCAGGCGCTGCGTAGCGCCCGAAGTGAAAAGCATGGCGGAAGCCAGTGAGGTTTTGCCCGAGTGTGAGTGCCCAACCAGGGCGACGTTGCGGATATTTGTGCCTTCGTAAGTCTTCACGTAAGACTCCTTATGAAATGTGTCTCTCCCGATGCTCGAGTGAGGCCATCGAGAAGCGCAATGGGTATCCCCTCCGCATGGCGCTCAGAGGCGATTCTCCCCGGTGGCCCGCGATATAGCGGGCTCCAAAACCCCGAGGTTGCCGGTGAGGCAAAAAGGCGGGGCACCGTGCCGCAGAGCGCACAGTGTGCGGTTCACAAACTTGAAATGCTAGCATACGAGCTTTTCCGCCTCAAAGGGCAGCTTGACGGGATGCACCACGCTCAGGGCAAGACTCCCAGGTGGAATTTCCGTTAGTATGACTTATCGGGCCGGCGAGAATTAGCGAATTATATTGAGGATGAATGGGAATGAAACGGACGTTCCACTGGCAATTGGCACTGATGACCGCATTGGTTCTAGTGACGCAAACCCTGGCGGCAGTCGGAGACACCTCGGTTTTGCGCCCTCCCAAGGGCTCGAAGGTTGCACTGATTGTCTTCGAAGACCTGGAGTGTCCGGATTGCGCTCGCGCTGCGCCTCTGCTGCACGAGGCAGCCAAACAATACAACATTCCCCTGGTGCAATACGACTTCCCCCTTCCGATGCACCCTTGGTCCTTCGAAGCGGCAGTAAATGCGCGCTACTTCGACACCATCTCCAAGAAGCTGGGCGACGAATACCGCCTGTACATCTTTGCCAACCAGCCGCAGATCACCAAGCAGAACCTCCGCGGCATGACCGAGCGCTTTGCCGAGGATCATAAGATAACGTTTCCTTTCGTCGTCGACCCCATGGGTGAGCTGGCCGCGAAGGTCAAAGCCGACTACCAGCTCGGGCAGCGGGTCGGTCTCGATCACACTCCGACCATCTACGTCGTGAGCGACACTACTCGGGGCAAACCGTTCGTGGAAGTCGTGGACCGCACGCAGCTTTACTCCTTGATTGATCAGGCAATCAAAGAAGCCGGCGCCAGCCCACAACCGCATAAGCAGACCAGCAAGAGCGCCGGCAGGTAGACGCGGCGTACTCTCAAATGAAGAGCCCGCGGGCACGCGGGCCTTGTTTTTGAATAAAAACTCTCCGATGACGCAACGGAGGTCTTGCCGTTAACACGGAAGTGCCTTCTGCTTTCTTCAGACTCACTACAATTATTTCGCTCCAAGCGAGACTTCGAAACTTTCGCAATGCAGGCGGGTTGCTACTGTTGCGACTTTGTCCGTACCGAGATGGCAATGATAGATTCTGTGACTCCCCCGCTCTCCTCCCACGATCGCATTCTGATGGCAGCAAAACATCTATTCGCCCGCAGCGGATACGAGAACACCAGCACGGTCGCTATTGCGCGGGAGGCGGGCACCAGCGAATCGCAGCTTATGAAGCACTTTGGCAGCAAGCAAGGTCTCCTGGGCGCCATCTTCGACCGCGGTTGGGCAGGCATCTCCGAGCGCCTGACTGTGGCGCAAAGTAACACTTCACCTGCAGACAGGCTGTTCGCGGTTCTAGAGGCCGTTGCCATCCAGCTGGAGCAGGACCAGGAACTCAAAGATCTGATGATGCTGGAATCTCATCGAGTCCGAAAAGACAATACCGACGTGCTGATGAGTCATGGTTTTCGCAAGTTCACCCATCTGGTGGACGGGATCCTCACCGAGATGCGGAATGAAGGACTGATCCGTGCTGACGTAAATCTGGAAGCGGTGCGGGCGGCCTACGTCGGCATGGTCGAGGGCTTACTGCGCGACCAGGTGGTCGCCAAGCGCTCGGCATTCAATGCCAACTACAACCTCCAGGACGTCCGCAAAGTTCTGGAGGTGCTGGTTCCTGCCTTCAGCAACGGGACTGTAAGCGCAATGAAACCGGCGAGTGGATACCCATCGAGAGCCGAATCTTAAGTCTGCTTTGTTTTTGTCCTCAGATCCGTCCTGAAGAACCTCTGCATAAGTGGACTCAGTGGTAGAGCTGGCCTGCGTCTAAGACGCTGATAATCCTCCGGGCCTTTAGCTCCGGGGAGCCCAGACTTGTTCAGAGATTCCCCTGGAGCTTTGCCAGCGCGGTGAAGACATCTTCGTTATCCGGCACGCGGTCCAGTGGATAGGTTTTTACGAATGCCACGTTTGCGTCTTTGCCCACAATGAAGATGGCCCGGTCGGCGATTCCGGGAATTGGGGGCCCTTCGCGAAAGATGCCAAACCTCTTGGCCACATCGCCGTGTGCATAGAAGTCGCTTGCCAAGGGGAAATTGAGCAGGCCGATTTCTTTCTTTTGCCATGCAATATGGCTATAGATAGAGTCCACACTAATGCCCACGACCTGGGCATCATAGCCGGCCAAACGCTCGAGTTCAGCGTTGTACCCCGGCATCTGCGCCGTTCAGGTGGGGGTCCAGTCCAGTGCGTAAAAGGCCAGAACGAGGTTCTTGCCCCGATATTCGCTGAGCTTGACTCGCACCTTCACATTGCCTACGACGCCGGGGATATCGAAATCCGGTGCCGGGTCACCAACTTTAAGGGGCATTCGCTCCTCCATTCGCGCCTCGATTTTAGAGGGGGATACACGTACGGGCAAGTCGGTTAGCCTAAATGAGATTACGGAGATGTGAATTTCTTCCCTCTCCGACTTTTTGTGACCGTCTACGAGGCAAACCATCGCGACAACTCTGGCAGCCTTGCGGTGGTTTCCTTTTCGCCAGAATTGTCATAACGTGGAAACAGCCGAGAGCGTTTTCCCGAATGTGCAGTCTCCCATCCAAGGTTAGTCTTTTGAAGAGTTTTCCTACCCGAAATGGCGGTCGGCATGTCTATTGCAATATGCGGCAAGTTTCTCTCAAAGTGGCGTTGGTCCTTCTCTTTTGTCTTGGCGTTGCCGGCGCTGTTGAAGGGCAATACTCTCCAACATCCGACACCGGCGAAGACAAGTTCTCGCTGAGCGGCAGCGTAGTCGATGCAGTCACGGGTGAGCCGGTCCGCCGCGCGTTGGTCCAGCTTCAATCTGCTCCCCGCGCGCACCAGCTTTACTGACAGCGATGGCCGTTTCGAAATCGACGGACTACCCGAAGGGCGTTTCATGATCAGCGCCCGCAAGCCGGGATACTATAGCGGCACACGAGACGCCGACCGAAGGTCCGATGTTCCGGTCCGGGTCGGCTCCAATGCCGAGCCCGTTACCCTCAAACTCAATCCCTTCGGAGTCATCTACGGTCGGGTCACCGACACGGAAGGCGGACCGCTGGAGCACATTCCCGTGCGCTTGACCATGGCTATAGTTCGCAATGGCCGCAGGCATTGGCAGCAGATTGGCAGCAGAGACTCGGACGAGAACGGCAATTTTCGCTTCCCCAACCTGCAGCCCGGCACCTTCTATCTCGCAGCCGGTCCCGGTTCCGAGGAGCCGGAACCGTTGCGCTTCGCCGCGAATGGTGGCCAGACGGCTGTTCCGCAGACCGGATATCCGAGTGTCTATTACCCGAACGCGCCTGACCTGAGTTCGGCCTCGCCAATTGCCTTGACCCCTGGCCAGCAACTGCAGATGGAGTTCGTGCTGAACCGTGTGCCGGTCTACAAGATTGCCGGTTCAATAGCAGGGCTATCGCCAGAGCAAGGAATCGGACTGCAGCTCACAACTGCGTCTGGAGACATGCTCAACGTGCCGGAGCAAGTCCAGTCCATGACGGGGACTTTCGAAGTGGACGCTGTGCCACCGGGCAGTTACGTGCTAAAGGCTTTCTCGCAGGGGCGCCCTGGCGAGTCGCTACGGGCCAGTGTTCCAGTCACAGTTGCGACGAACGTCAACAACGTTCGCTTGACGCTGGAGCCCGTGGTCTCAATCCCGATCGTCGTGCGCCAAGAGGGCCGCACTGACGATTCCTCCCCTAACTCAAGCGGCGGCAGAATCAACCGGTATTCCCGGATGGAGGTGCCAGTTTCGGTTCATCTCTCCGCTGCCGGTCAGTCGCTCGGTAGCTCGGATGTCTATTCCACTTTGCGGCTCAGTGGCGATCAGCGGGTGCCGGTTCTTGAAAACGTGGAGCCTGGGCAGTATGACGTCGAATTTCTGCCTCAAGGCGGATGGTACGTGCAATCGGCTGATTATGCTGGAGTCAACCTTCTCACCGACAAGATGATCGTTGGCTCACGCCCGTCGGGCGGAATACAAATCGTACTGCGAGACGATGGTGCGACCCTCGCGGGCACCGCCAAGCTGGCCAATGATGACGATTCGGGCTACGTTAGCGTTCTGATCATCCCGCAGCGTGCTCCTCGCGAGTCCAAGGTAATACCGGTTTTCGGCGAAGGTACCTTCCACGTCGATGGCCTGCCGCCGGGAGACTATTCTGTTCTCGCCGCCCGCAACCTCGACGGACTCGAATATTCCAACGCCGAGGCTCTTCGTCCCTATCTTTCACAGGCGACGCACGTGACCTTGTCGGCCAGTCAGACAACCAAGGTTGATCTCACTCCGATCAGCATCGGAGACTCCGGGCAATGAAGTTCCGCATCGGTTTCGGACTCCGGATGGGACTTACGATCGCATTGATGGTTTTGCTGGCTCAAACGGCTCAACCTGCGACCTCGGCGCCGGGCTTTGTCATCGGAGGCGTGATGGTGAACGCTGCCAATGGGCAGCCAGTTGCGGGGGCCAAGGTCGTTATTGCGCCAGTTATGGCGCGCTCCTCAATCCAGATGCAGCTTACCGGCGCTGATGGGCGCTTCGCTTTCGCAGGACTCTCCGCGGGTAAGTATTCGATTGAAGGCAGCGCCCGAGGCTACCGGGAGCAGGGCTGGAATCAACACGACAACTACGCCACGGCCGTGGTTGTGGGCCGCGATCTCGACGCCTCAAATATAGTTTTTCGCCTTCAGCCCGATGCCTCGATCGAAGGCCGCGTCACCGACGAAGACAACGAGCCAGTAGAGAACGCAAGTGTGCGGCTCTTCACGATAGATAACGAGGAGGGCCAGCACAAGGCGGTACACCGTGAAACCACCGAGACCAACGACCAGGGCTACTACCACTTGGGGCACCTCGCTCCGGGTACCTACTACCTCGCGGTTGCGGCTCGTCCCTGGTATGCACAGAATTACCTCCAGCCCTCACTGGCCGGCGCCGATCCCGACATGAGCGCGCGTTCTGCGCAGGAGGCGAGCCAGCTCGATAGGGCTTATCCGCTTACCTTCTATCCCGACGCCCTGGATTCGACCAGCGCGGGCGCCATTCTTCTCCATCAGGGAGAACGAATTACCGCCGACGTCAGCCTGCAATCGGTGAAGGCGGTTCGCCTGCGGATTCTGGATCCTGGTGCAAAGGCCAGCGGTGGCCCGGCTTTTCAGATCAACCTGAAGCAGCGAATCTTCGACCACTTTGAACCGGTGGTGCAGGGCGTCAGCATGTCTGCCAGCGAGCGCGACTCGGTAGAGGTCTTTGGGCTTGCTCCGGGACATTATTTGGTTGAGGCCCGGGCCAACAATCGCGCAGGCCGTGGCTGGTACCAGGAAGTCGACTTAGCCGGCGACACGGACTTGACCGCAGCTGCCGGTCCGGGCTTTGCGGACGTCAGCGGCATCGTTCGTTTTGAAGGGTCCACTCCTTCCCGAGGTCGCGTCTTCCTGATGATCCAGAATCGTGACACCGGCGAGTCCTTCAGCGCTCCGATTTTGCCCGATGGTCAATTCTCGTTTCACGAAGATCGAATGCGTCCAGGCACCTACAGTGTCACATTAGGTAACTCAGAGGGCTTCGCGCTGCAGAAGATGGCTGCCACCGGGGCAACCATAACCGGTCGCACTCTGGAGGTGACCGCTCCCAACACTGTCCATTTGGCGGCGATAGCGTCCCATGGAATTGGGCAGGTCAAAGGCATTGCTCAACGTGACAGTCAAGGAGTGGCCGGTGCGATGATCGTGCTCGTTCCCAAGGATCCCGCATACAACCAGCCGCTGTTCCGGCGTGACCAAAGTGACAGCGACGGAACGTTTAATCTTCCCAACGTGGTGCCCGGCTCCTATACCGTTCTCGCGATCGCGAACGGATGGGAGCTCGATTGGGCCGATCCTCGCGTGCTGCAGCCTTATATGAAGAGCGGCGTGCCAGTGCAGGTCATCGGCGAGGGAACCGCTGATGTGAAAGTACCGGTGCAGTGATATGACAGCTCACGACTGGAAGTTTGGACATCCCAAAGTGGTGGAAAAAATATCCAACGAAAGGTCTGGACGGCGCATCCTTTCGAGGCGTACCCTCCAGAAATGGTGCGGGTGGCGGCGCGGGTTTTTACCGTTTCCTCCGCTAGAGTTCTGACCGAAGCAGAACGGTGTCAGGTCAGCCTACGCCACCCGATCCGCATTTACAGCGTCTACCGAAAGACGCCCACCACGAACGCAGCCAGGAAAAGCAGGACCAGCACAGTTCTCCAACGTTTCCCTTCGGGTAGCGGTCCCTGCCCAGCCACTCGCGGTGGCACCCAGAACAGCGCGACCACCGCGAGGGTAAGCGCCGGCACAATCAGAAATGCCATCAACGCATATTGAGACGCGGAAAGTGCGAATAGACGTCCTTCGCGAAGCGGACTACCCAACATGCGGCCCAGGAACCAGAACAATATCGCGCTGCCAACCCCGCCGACCGCTCCGAGCAGGCGAAAAATGAGGGATGTCATCATCTGAGAGTCGGTAGCAGTGTACCAGCCGCTAAACCGGTTGTACGAACTTCCCCCACTCGACAAAATCCGGAACAGCTTGTTAAGGCTTGTCTGTCGCCACGGCTTCCGCCTTGGTCAGCTTCCATGGCTTGGGTTTGGGCATTCCGGGAGGCATCGACATCGCCAGCATCTTCAGGTTGGCGGTCGTGTCGCTGGTTAACCGCATGGAAAAACGATCCAGTTCGTGCGTAGTCTCATTCTTTCACAGTCAGCAACAAGTCGTCGCCGGTGAGTTTGGCGTCCTGTACGACCTCCGACGAGTGTTCGTCGCTGATACTCTTGACCTCACCATTGTCATAGAGGTCGATGCTGTGGGGATGCTCCACAAAACCGTTCAACTGCTCACCCGTGAGAGTCAGCCGAACCGTGATGAACGGTTTTCCGTCGAGAGTGGCTGTCCATGTGCCAGCATAGGGCGAAAGCGGCGACTTTTTGGCCGAGGTCGGATGCGCTCGATCTGGCTGCCGGAGATGTCGAAGTCTGTGACCATGCCCTGATCGCCATGGAGCAAGCTCGCGACAGCAACTCCAGCAATCCAGATCGGCAACGAACGCACCATGACGAGGCCTCCGCTTTGCATGTGGCTATTCGTGCCCTGAGATCTTAAGACGAAGATCTTCGGGAATGCGGTCACGGATCTGTTCAGGCAGACGATCATGCACACGGCGTGCTCCGATCAACGCCGCATCCTTCATCACCATCGGTGCGGGAGTGGCGACGGCGACCAGAAGCCACAGCAGCATGGACAGGAGAAATCCGCCCAGGGCACCGAGCTCCAGGAGGAACGCATGGGTGGGGCGGAAATACCGAATGACGCCATACGCCAGGAGAAAGACGCCCATCGAGAGGGAAGCCAGCGCCATCAGGCCAATGTCGATACCGCGATGCAGGCGCTGCCGCGAATGGCAGAAAGCACACTCCGCCAGATGCGCCTCGTAATCGCCGCGCATTTCGGGAGCTATACCGGAAATGTCATAACGCCATCCGGCCAGGATCTTGCCGATGACGGGATCTGTGCATTGTGTCATGCGGTGCCGTGCTCCCCGGCACAACCTGCCGTGGCAGGGCCGGAGTGCAACTTACAACCGAATCGACGCCAGCGGTTCGTGCTGGGCCGCGAGCAGGAGCTGGTTTCGCAGCAGACTGCGCTGCTGGCCTAGAGCCCGTTCGGCCGTCACCCGTGCAATTTCCGGATGATTGTTCTGTTCCGACAGGTGCGCCAGGATAAGGAACTCCGCAGCACCATCATAGTCGCGCGTCAGGAAATGCGCGAGAGCGTCGTTGGACAAGTGGCCGACCTGGCTCATGACGCGCTGCTTTACACTCCACGGGTACGGACCGCCACGCAGCATCTCGAGGTCGTGGTTCGATTCGATCATCAGCACGTGGCATCCGCGAAGCTGGTCGCGCACATTCGCCGCCATGTATCCCAAGTCCGTGCAGAGGCCGACCTTGATGCCTTCGCTGCGAAATGTGAAACCCACAGGATCGACCGCGTCGTGGGGAATGGTGAACGGCATCACGGTCACATCACCGATCTGGAAAGCATGGCCTGCGCGGAACACCTCCAGCCTCTCCAGTTCAATGCGACGGCCAGCGCCATCGCGGGTCGCACGCCGGTACGCTTCGTGGGTTGCTCCGGTCATGTAAACCGGCACCTTGAGCTTGCGGGCCAGTACATACAGTCCCGCCACATGGTCAGAATGCTCGTGCGTAATGAGGATAGCGTCAAGCGAACGCGCGTCTTCGCAGCAGCGCAGCATGCGGCGCATCAGTTCACGGCAGGAGAGACCGGCATCCACCAGCAGACGAGTTCCGGAAGTGCAGACGAGTGCGGAGTTGCCGCGGCTTCCACTCGCCAGCACCGTCACGGAGACTGCCATACTCGCGAGCATAACGCTTAGCCCGGTGGAAAAGGAGTAACAAACTCGTTAACCGGAAGTTTGCGCTGCAGTAAAACCCGGGCATGTGTGACCTTCCCCGCTGAGACAAAGAACGCATGCTGCGGCGAGGCTCATCCCCGCACCTGCACTCCATCAATCTTCGTAAGCCGGCTGCATCCCGGCGCGCTCGCCGCGCAAGATTCGTGCCGGAGGCGCCTGCCGTGCTCGTTCTTCCTGGTGACAGTTCCAGCACAACGGGTGCATGTGCTCCAGTGCCGACTGCAGTTCGTCCAAGTGCATCTGCCGCAATTCGAAGATCTCGTGCTGCTGGTTGAGCACGGCCAGCCGGCTGCGCTGCCAGTCCGACGGCCCCAGACGCCGGGTGCAGATTGCGCAGTGCTTGCCTTCATACCACTTCGTCAGCAGGCGCTCAACATTCTCCGGTGTCGGATCGACTTGTACCAGACACTCCTGGCCGCAGTCGCCCTGCTCGGGCCAGCGGGTGCACGATTCCAGACGAGATTGCTGATGATTGCGAAATGCGGTCTTCAGTGCATACCGATGGTCGAGTTCCACATCGACACGTTGCCCGTTTCCCGGACAGATTACCGAGCGGCGTCCACGATTGGCGTAGTAGGCCTGTAATTCAACCGCTAACGGCAATCCCGTGACCAATGCCGCGCCGAGAACGAAGAGGAACATGGGGAAAATTGCGAATGTCAACATACATCACCTCACGCTAGCGGCCACTTCTTCGAAGGTAACCAAGTGTTGTCGTGGCGATTTAACCCTAGGACACTTGCGGCTGCCGACATTTTCCTTGTACTGCCATAGTAACCAGCAAGCAGTGACTCCCCTCACCGCCCCTTGTGACGTGCAAGGAAGAGCAAGAAAAACTCGGCCGAGATGACACCGCGATGAATTCGCTTTGTCTACTACTGGCCTAGTAATTTTGCGATGCTGGAACGCCCTGAGGATGTACTGGGCAAAGAAATGCAAAGTCTTGCGATAACCACTAAAGTGCTATTACAAGATCTGGCTTTATAGTCAATCAGATAGCCAAAATCAGTCGTGGCTGTAATCGTGCTAGTCACCCCGTGGACGTTTCTGGCTCCCCGTTTCCCAAAAATGAACAACCAAGGCCAAACAATCAAGGCCAAATAATCAAGGAGGAACAATCAAGGAGGAACAATGTCGCATCGTTTCGTAGCGTTCAGGCTTAACCACATCAGCGTATCCATTCGAGACAAGAGGAACTACATGAGCTCGCTTCAGAAAATTGGAATAGCGGCGTTACTGCTGCTGGCCTTCGCCGGCTTAGCGGTCGCCCAAACTTGGACTCCTCTCAACCAATCAGCCGCCTGCTGCGAATGTCGGCCCCATGCTGCAGCTTCGCGACGGAAGAATCCTCGTCAATGAATCTCAAGGTCCGGACACCGGCGTCTGGTTCATCCTCACGCCCGACAGTCACGGCAGCTACGTCAACGGCACGTGGAGCACCACCGGTCACCTGCAAGCGGGCTATGCCCCTATCTACTTCGGTTCGCAAGTGCTGCTGGACGGCAGGCACGTCGCGGTCGAGGGCGGCGAATATAACAATGGCACGTCGGCTTGGACGAACTTGGGATCGTATGGAACCATCACACCGTTCGGCAACGTGAGCTGGGTGGCGAACAGCCCGCCGACCGGCTGGGCCAACATCGGCGATGCCGAGAGCGTGATTCTGGCCAATGGGAAGTACATGCAGGCGAACTGCTGCACCCCGCAGAACGCGCTCTTCAACGGTCCGAATTCCTGGACTGCGACCGGATTCGGTGATACAGGCCAGCAACGACGAATCAGGGTTTACCCTGTTGACCAACGGCAAATTTTGACCGTGGATACCAAGACTTCCAGCCCTTGCAGTAACAAAGGTTCGGAACTCTACGACCAAGGAACGGGCGCTTGGACGTGCGCAGCCAACACTCCGGTTCAGCTCTATAACGCTAGCGATGAAGAGCTGGGCGCCGCCGTTCTGATGTACAACAACAAGGTAATTCAGTTTGGCGGCAACGTGGTTGCGACCGCCGTTTACGACGTAACTGCCGGCACCTGGGCGGCTGGCCCGACCCCGTCCGGAGGCCTCAATCAGGCCGACGGCCCGGCCGCACTCGAACCCAATGGCAAGGTCCTGGCAATGCTGAGCCCCGGACTGTTTGCAAACGGTTGCCAGTTTGTCGAGTATGACCCCACCTCCAGCACCCTCGCGAACGTTCCGAACCCGACAAACTGTCCGGGCGAGTCGTCGTTTGTGGGACACCTGATGATCCTGCCTAACGGTCAGATCATGTTCACGGACTTCAGCGGCCTGGTTGAGATCTACACCCCGGCTTCCGGAGTTATAGCGTCAGCCAAGCCCACTGTCATCCCCAATCCCTCCAACATCCCGATCATCCGGATCCATCCTGGCTCAACCAACAATGTTCTGTCCGGGAAACAGTTGAATGGTCTAACGGAGAACAATGCCTACGGTGACGACTATCAGGGGGACACCAACTACCCGTTGGTCCGCTTGACCAATCGGGACACCGGTCTGGTGTACTACTGCTTCACGCACGATGACACCACCCATAGCATCGCGCCGGGCACAGTGGGAAATAGCATGTTCGACGTTCCCGCCAGCGTTCCGACCGGAATTCACTACATCCTGGAAGCCGTTGCCAACGGCGTCGCTTCGAATCCAGTTCCGGTTGTAGTGCAGTAAACTCTTCGAACTCACTCGAAGAACAGCAAGAGCCATGCCCAAAAAGGCGTGGCTCTTTTTCTTTGACGTATTTCCTTAGACTGTTACCAGCCTTTGTTGCAGGTGTTTGCATCCCCAGTGCAACGGTATTTTCCGCCGATGGATTGACTTCTGAATCTACCCACAACATACTTCAGCGATTGCCGTTGCCGTTGTGCATCTGTTCCGAATTACCTTCCCACAACCGACTAATCGGTATTAAAGGAACGAGTCAAATGAAGATGCGTATGAAGAGTTTCCTGTCGGCGTCGATAGTACTTGCCGCGACGACACTATGCGGTGCGAGGGATCCCGTCGCGGTGAATGTCAAGGTCCCTCCCGTTACCCCAGTTACCGTCGTTGTGAATCAGGATGTGGCCGTTCCATCGCCGAACGAGGTCCTCTTCTACCAGGCAGCCGACCTACAACTCACGTTCCTGAGCAGCGTATACACCGGGGGTTATGGCATTCAAGGTGGCTTTTTCGGCACGCAGCGGGTGAATTCAGTTCCAAGCCTTTCGGCTCCCTGCGTTTACGTCTCGGACGCGGGCAGCAACGACATCGCCTCGTTTTCTCTGCAAAGCCAGGAACAAGTGGGAAATTTCTCCGGTTCGCAAACCGATGACGGCAGCACAAACGGCATCGGTTTGGCCGTCAATACGAACTACTTGTATGCCAGCTTCACCTCGTCAAACACGATAGGAACGTTCGCATTGCAAGGAGGCTGTGGCCTGACATTCCTGGGCGACGCACCAGCGATCGGCTTGCAGGGCGGGTCGGTCAGTGGGATGGCTGTCAATGGGAAGATTCTGGTTGTGGCCTATGGTGATGGTTCCATCCAGTCCTTTAACGTCTCGGCGGGAATACCGGTCTCGAACAACGATCTCCAGAACTCTACCGGATATGGCGGGCCAATCTTAGGGAGTGCCTCGAGCTCCGGGAACCTGCCCAGCGGCGTCGACATTACTCAAAATGGGAATTTTGCAATTTTTGGGGATATTTCTGCCGTGGCTACGGTGGAGGTCTCCAGCTTGACGAGCGGTAAGCTGGCGAAGACCAGCTCATACACGCTGGGACCGGGAGTAGATGCTGGCGCCGTCCGTCTCAGCCCGGATCAGAGTTTGCTCTACATGGCTAACAGCGAAAGCGGCACGGTCGCAGCGGCCTTCTTCAATGCGACCACGGGAAAAATCACGAAGGGGTGCGTGTCGCCGACCCTCCAAGGGTTTAACTATCTGCCCTGGCTGGGTTCGGTAGCGACTCGGGACACTACTGGTACCGGTAACGTGCTCTATGTCGTGGAATTTGGCCGGGACTACATTGAGGTTAATCACGGTCCGGCATCCGCGATTGGGATCGTTACCGTTACCTCCAACGGAACCTCATGCACTTTGAGCGAAGCGACAAGCTCACCGATTCAGATGATCTATCCGGGAGCCCTGTCGCTCGGGGTCTATCCTCCACGGCCGTTCTAGTCTCGATGCGCCGAGGACGTACGCCGTGCAGTTGTTAGTGAAGGATGAGATTGCGAGTCTTGCGTTCCGGGAATCATCTTGCGCAGGAGTTGAGTTACTAAAAAGGGGGAAGGTATGTGCGGTAAGCTACGGTTATTACAGTTCGTGCTGGTGTGCGGACTTTCATTGTGTGCGACGGCGCAGATGTGCCCTCCCCGTCCGAACCCTGGCGATCCCATAACTAACCCCTTGGATCTTTATAGTCAAAACGGGACTCTCACTCTGAATCTATCGTTACAGAGCCAGATAGGCTCTACCGGTTTCACCCACTATTGCTATGTATACCTTAACAACGGTATCCCGGTGGAAGCCCCGACGCTGCGTCTGAATCCAGGCGACCAGCTTGTCATAAACTTTACTAACAACATTTCGGTGACGGGGCGGATGCCGAAATCAAGACATGCGCCCATGGCCCCCATGGCAATGGGGGATGTCCATGCGGCTATGCTTCAAGGCGACCCATGTCTCGGCGGTATGGTGACGGCAACTTCGACGAATATTCACTTTCACGGGATGAATGTCCCCCCGGTCTGCCACCAGGATGAGGTCGTTAAGACGATCATTCCCAATGATGGCATTCCCTTTCAGTATTCGCTTCAGATCCCGCCAAATGATCCTCCCGGAGTCTATTGGTATCATCCTCACCCTCACGGGTTCAGTGCCAATCAAGTCTACGGCGGGGCCGCAGGCGCGCTGATCATCGAAGGCAACAATTCGTTGACCCAGGGGCTCAATGAGCGAATACTGACCATTCGCAGAAACGTCGACGCCGTGACCGATGATGATGGTCAATTCACGGTCAACTTCGAGCCCGCCAATTATCCGCTCAAGCCACTTCCCGTCATCAATACCACTGCCGGACAAAAGGAATTCTGGCGGGTCATCAATGCCTCGACCAACGGTTTCTTGGCACTCCAGGTCAACTCTCCTGGGCCGCAACAACTTCTTCTGATTTCTGTAGACGGCATCCCGCTGGCGACACCGGTCAATATGACGACAATCAATGTGCCGCCCGCTGGTCGAGCGGAATTCATTGTGCCCCCATTGGTCGCAAACACGCCTTCCTCCTTTGTCACCGAAGGCTTTGATACCGGGCCGATTGGCGATCCGATGCCGGCCGCGAGGCTTGCGAATATTGTCGTCGCGACCGGAAAGGCCGACGTGCATGTGGCGCACACAGCGCCGCCCCCGACCGTAGCTCCTCGTTTTTCGGGCCTGGCCTCCAAAGCGCCTACGGCCACACGATCACTGTATTTTTCCGAGCTGAATGCGGGGACGAATGGTCCCGGGCAATTCTTTATCACCGTGGCTGGACAACAACCGAAGCTGTTTGCTGCCAACAATCCACCCGCGATCACTACAAAAATCGGAGCAGTGGAAGACTGGACGGTCTCCAATCAAACCGGCGAGCCGCACGCGTTCCATATCCACCAGCTTCATTTTCTGGTAATGGCGATTAACGGGCAGGCGCTGGCGAATCCCTATATGGCTGATACCATTACCGTTCCGAACTGGACCGGAACCGGTGCGTATCCCAATGTCACCGTGCGCATGGATTTCACCGATCCCAATATCGCGGGCAAATTCGTATACCACTGCCATATCCTGGATCACGAAGACGGCGGCATGATGGCGACCATCCAAGTCAATCCGTAAGCTCCGACCATCTATAATGGTCTGGTTAGCTGCTGGGCCGGACGGTCGCTGCCGGCCTGCGAACAATGGTCGTACCGCTTCGGCGGGGCTCCGGCCAGACCAGGTTGCGCAGGCGGGGAGAGGAAAGTCCGAACTCCACAGAGCAGTGTGCCGGATAACGTCCGGGAGGCTGGGTTCAAGCTCAGTCGACGGAAAGTGCCACAGAGAATATACCGCCCCGTTCCGCGGGGTAAGGGTGAAAAGGTGCGGTAAGAGCGCACCGCGCTGCCAGCAATGGCGGTGGCAGGGCAAACCCCACACGGAGCAAGACCAAATAGGGGAGGAGCGCCATGAGGCGCACGTGCCGGCTCGGTGCGTCACAACTTCCGGGTAGGTCGCTGGAGCCGCCCAGTAATGTGCGGCCTAGAGGAATGACCGTCCTGCCGCTCTTTCGTTGCACGGCTCGCCAAGGGCGGGGGTGTTGCGAAAGAGCGGCAGACAGAATTCGGCTTACAGGTCCGGCAGCTAAAGCTATCTCCTGCGCGGTGGCGATGCGGCAAGTAGCGGCAAAATGCCCAACTAGTACGCGGCTCCGAGGCTGTGTCCTTGGATTGGTGGCGGTTCTGCTCGTCACCGCTGCGCATGCCGAGCCGGCCGGGAAAATCGCCAAAGCCAAGCTCCTCGTTGTATCAGACATTCATTTCAATCCGATGGCCGATCCCACGCTCGTTGCGGAGCTGGAAGCGGCTGATCCTTCGCAGTGGGAGTCCATCCTTCAGCGCTCGACGCCGGCGAAGTTCAGCCCTTATGGCCAGGATTCGAACTGGTGGCTGGTGCAGTCTGCGCTAGATGCGATGGCCCGGACGGAGCCGCATCCGGCGCTGATTCTATTTGACGGCGATCTGCTGGCGCATTCCTTCCCAAAAAACTTCACCAGTTCCACTCACGACAGCGATCCAGCGCACTATCGCGCCTTCGTGCTGAAGACCGTCGACTTTATGGCCGCGGAACTGCGCAAGCGTTTCCCCGACACCAGGATTCTGCTGACGCCCGGCAACAACGACGATGATTGCGGCGACTACAACATCGAGGCCAATGGAGCATTCCTGAACGACACTGCGGAGAGAGCCCGCGAGCTGGCTGGCGAGGGCGAGAGCGTTTGCTGCAAGCTGGAAGGCCTTGGGCAGCTACAGCGTGAAGCACCCGACGCTGCCCGGTGTACGCATTCTCTCGCTCAACACGATTTTCTGGTCGAACAAGTACCATGCCGCCAGCTTCGCAAACGGCTGTGCGACGGCCAGTTCCACCGCCGGCAGCGATCTGCTTGCTTGGCTGGAATCGCAGCTGGCTGAAGCCGAGCAGGCCCACGAAAAAGTCTGGCTGATGTTCCATATTCCTCCCGGCATCGACGGCTGGGCCAGCACCCATCCCGGCAGCACGGCTGCCAACCAGTCGTGCGCCGGTACGATTGTTCCGATGTGGGTACCGGAGTGGACTGCGCGGTTCGACAGCCTGCTTCAGCGTTACCGGAGCACGGTAGCTGGCAAGCTTCGCCGGACACACCCATGTGGACAGCTTTATGGTGATCGGAGACGACCGGGAGAGCCGGCAGTTTGCGCTGATCGATCCGGCAATTTCTCCCATTTACGGGCAGAATCCCGGATTTCGAACGGTCAACTACAGGAGCGACGGAACCCTTGCCGATCAGACCACCTATTACCTGGCGAATCTCACCCAGGCGGGCGGCAAGGTTCGTGGACGCTGGAAGCGGGAATATACGTTCAGGCGGCGATGGAAGGCGGACGAAATCGATGCCGCGAGCTTGAGCAGGATTTATGACGAAATCGCCGCGGGCGGCAAAGCCAGAGAGCAGTGGCTGAAGTTGTACATGGTTTCCAGCTCAGCCGCGCCAGTGCCTCCGAAGGACGTGAGGGGGCTGTATTGCGCCATGGAGGGCCTGTCGCAGCAGAGCTATGCCGCTTGCGCTTGTCCGGTAACACCGTCATCTGCTCCGGCACCAAACACCCCTAACTAAACCTGGTCTCTAGGGCTGCACCAGATTGAAGGGGCGTACCTTCAGGTACGCCGTTGAGCCCTTTATTCTTGTCATCCCTCGCCGACTTCAGTCGGCGAGGATCTGCGATTTTCACTTTTTCAGCGGCCTGTTTGCAGTCGTGCCGCCGTGGCTACGTGCAATAATAGCCAAGCGAAAAGGCGCTCTTTTCGGCATGGCTGAAGCCAGCCCTGATAAGCCGCTTAGGAGATGGCGATGCCCAATAGTTCGCGGATGGAAAGGGCGGCTCCCGAGTTGCCGCCCGGGAGCCGCATCGGAACCCGCTTTCGACTCAGAGACTTGAAACGGCAGCTCAGGTGGTGGCGCTCTTGCCTTTAATTAGCCGGTAAATCAGCAACAGAAGGATCGCGCCAATCACCGACATGAAGAAGCCGGCGGTTTGGCCCTCCTGGTACCAGCCAACAGCCCGGCCCACGTAGCCGGCGATGAGCGAACCGGCGATGCCAATCAACATGGTGACAAAAATTCCTCCCGGATCTTTTCCCGGCATCAGGAGCTTGGCTACGGCTCCGATGACTAATCCGATAATCGCCATCCATAGCAAATGCAACATACTCTCTTCTCCTTACACTAGAGGTGTGGACTGCAATGGCCGGTGACGAAGACGTATTGCGTCCGGCAAGGCAACCGCTCTGGTTAGAGCGGAAGTGAAGTATAGACGAGCAGTAGGCTGGCCGTCACTCAACTTGGGTCAGGAACGATGTTTATCGGCGAAATCCGTAGCTGCCTTTCCGGGCTCATCCGCGCAATCCGAGTTCCTCCGCGGCCTTTGCTCTACAATCGACCTGCATGACGGACGTCAAGAAAGTGCGCCTCACGGAGATGGTGAAAGCCGCGGGTTGAGCCAGCAAGCTAAGTCCGGCGGTGCTGGACTCGGTGCTTGGGAAATTAGCCCGGCAACACGATCCCAACGTGCTCATCGGCTTCGACACGGCCGACGATGCTGGTGTGTATCAACTCACGCCTGAGCTGGCGCTCGTCCAGACGGTGGACTTCTTCACCCCGATCGTCGACGATCCATTTCTCTTCGGCGCGATCGCGGCTACCAATTCCCTAAGCGACATCTACGCCATGGGCGGGCGACCCATCAGTTCGCTGGCCATGGTTTGCTTCCCTGAAGATGGCGATATCAGTCTGCTGGAGGAGATGCTCGCCGGCGGATTGTCCAAGATGACGGAAGCCCATTGCACCGTCATCGGCGGGCACAGCGTGCGCGATCCCGAGATCAAGCTGGGCTACGCGGTCACCGGAACCATCCATCCGCAGGAAATATTGGCCAACAGCGGCGCCAAGCCGGGCGACCGCCTGCTGTCTACGAAGGCCATCGGCACGGGAGTGATTTCCACCGCGATCAAGCGTGGACAGGCTGACCTCAAATGGATCAGCGGCGCTGTGGCGTCGATGACCACGCTGAACAAAGCCGCATCGGAAGTCGTGACCTCGCCCACGGATGCCTTCCAGGTGCATGGCATGACCGATGTCACTGGATTTGGGCTGCTCGGCCACGCACGCGAGATGGCCTTGGGCTCGAAGGTGAGTTTGAGGATTTACGCTTCGCGCGTGCCGCTGCTCGATGGCGCGCTTGATTGCGTTCGCGCAGGATTCATTCCGGGAGGCCTGAAGGCCAATCGCGGCTTCATCGAAGGATGCGTCAGGTTTGACGATGCCGTGCCCGAAGAGGTGCGCGCATTACTCTACGATCCGCAGACAGCGGGAGGATTGCTGATTTCTGTCGCGGAAGCCGACGCCGCGCGATTAGTTGCAGCCTTACGCAACGCAGGGGTTCCGGCTGTCGACATCGGCGAAGCGATCGAGAAGCAGAAGCCGCTGATTTCCGTGCTGTCATAGACTTGTTACGGGCACGTTAACGCGACAGACGGAGCGGTTCACAACCTTGAAATGCAGTCATCCCGTAAAGCCAAATTTTAACCTTATTTAGGCCGCTATCCATCACAACCGCCGCATCCTTGGGAACCTCTGCACAGTCCAATACGTAATAACTCATACAGGAGCTATTCGATGATCGAGAAACTTGCAATGTTCCCCCATGCAAAACCCGATATCAGCTCGCTCGAGTTGACCGAGAGGTACATTCAGATGCGGGCCTATCAGCTCTACGAGAGACGCGGCAGGCAGGACGGTTACGACCAGGAAGACTGGTTTGAGGCAGAAGCCGAGATCTTCGGCAGCCGGCACAAGCTGTGGGCAGTATCCGACGAAAGAGGAGAACAAGCCGCCCAGGCTGCGGCGTAGTAGGAGTGCGCTTCTACCCGGCTCTCTTCTCGCTGCAACCCTTCGCGAAAGAGGCCGAAAAAATGAGTCCACTCACAACCTGTTAGTCCACCTTAAAAGATCCGGGCGGCCCTTTACGGACCGCCCTTTGTGTTTTCACCAATTGCTAGTTGCTTCTTTACGCCTGCGCCGGACGCTCTCCCGAAGCCAGGTTTCCCTGGCCAGGTGCAGGTTTCAAAACCTGCTGGACACCATCCTCCTTTGGAGGAGCATTGCGATCGATGACCGCCGGGAGCGGTTTGTCCTCAATCAGCAACTGCATCTCGTTGGCGTCGATCACTTCGCGCTCCAGCAGTGCCATGGCTACCCTCTCCAGGGTGTCGCGATGGCTGGACAGGATGTTGGTTGCCGACTTATAACCGTCGTCGACCAGGCGCTCGACCTCGGCATCGATCTTGCGCGCCGTCTCCTCACTGAAGTCGCGATGCTGGCTGATCTCGCGGCCCAGGAAGATCTGCTCTTCCTTCTTGCCGAAGGTGATCGGACCCAGCGACGACATGCCGAACTCGCAAACCATCTTGCGGGCCAGGTCGGTGGCGCGTTCGATGTCGTTGCCCGCGCCGGTGGTCATGCTCTTGAGGAAGATCTCCTCGGCCACACGGCCGCCCATCAAGATCGCTAGCCGGGTTTCCAGGTACTCGCGGGTATAGCTGTGCTTGTCGTCGATCGGCAACTGCACCGTGACGCCCAGCGCCATGCCACGAGGAATGATCGTGACCTTGTGCAGTGGATCGGAGTGCTCGCGCATGGCCGCAACCAGCGCGTGTCCGGCCTCGTGATAGGCGGTATTCTTCTTCTCCTCATCCGAGAGCAGCATCGACTTGCGCTCGGCGCCCATCAGCACCTTGTCCTTGGCCTGCTCGAAGTCGTACATCAGCACCGTCTTGCGGTTCTGACGGGCGGCGCAGAGCGCAGCCTCGTTGACCATGTTGGCCAGGTCGGCGCCGGAAAAGCCCGGGGTTCCGCGAGCCAGCACAGGAAGATCGACGTCATCGCTGATGGGAATCTTGCGGGTGTGCACGCGCAGGATCTCTTCCCGGCCACGGACGTCAGCCAGCGAAACCACTACACGGCGATCGAAGCGTCCCGGACGCAGCAGCGCCGGATCCAGCACGTCAGGCCGGTTGGTAGCCGCAATCAGGATGACGCCTTCGTTGGACTCGAAGCCGTCCATCTCGACCAGCAACTGGTTCAAAGTCTGCTCACGCTCGTCGTGTCCGCCGCCGAGGCCTGCGCCACGATGACGTCCGACCGCGTCAATCTCGTCGATAAAGATGATGCAAGGGGCGTTCTTCTTGCCCTGCTCAAACAGGTCGCGGACGCGGCTGGCGCCCACGCCGACGAACATCTCCACAAAGTCGGAACCCGAGATGCTGAAGAACGGCACATTTGCTTCGCCAGCTACAGCACGAGCCAGCAGGGTCTTGCCGGTTCCCGGAGGCCCCACGAGCAGCACGCCCTTGGGAATGCGTCCGCCGAGTTTCTGGAACTTCTGCGCCTCCCGCAGGAACTCGATGATCTCCTTGAGCTCTTCTTTGGCTTCATCCACGCCGGCAACGTCCTTGAACGTCACCTTCTTCTGCTGCATGGAGAGCAGGCGGGCGCGGCTCTTCCCGAACGACAGCGCCTTGTTCCCCCCGCTTTGCATCTGGCGGATCATGATGAACCATAAAGCGCCAATCAAGACGAAGGGAGCCACGCTTAACAACCACGACGGCCAACTGCCGGCTTGGGGATCCTTCACCGTCATGTTGACGCCCTTGTCGCGGAGCGTCTTGATCATTTCGGTGTAGCCCGGGAATACCGTGGTGTGGAAGGTCGTCTGCTTGTCGTTCTTGAACTTACCCCGTACCTCGGCACCCGTGATGGTCACTTCGCTCACGTTGCCTTGGTCAACCTGGGACAGGAACTCCGAGAAATTGATCTCTTTTTCTTTATTGGTTCCGCTGGCGCCCTTGACGACCTGCCACAGCAGGACGCCTGATACCACAATCACCAGCCAGAACACGATCGTTTTGACCGTCGAATTCACTGAAAACTCCTCTGCAAACGGAGAGACACAAATCCTGCGTCACGAATTTAGATGCCGCTCCACGTGGGCGGATACTAAATTCCCCCCTGCTGCAATTGTACCGCTTCGCTAAACGGAACGGCAGAAAAGGCTTACCGGTAGAGGGGCATAGGGGAAGACGCTATACTCTGGCCCGTTTCGGGACAACGGCAGCTCGCCATAACCCAAAGTCCGTCGGCAGCTACAGTATTAGACGCCATCCTGGGACGAATGTTGCGGAAGGGGCCCGGCGAAGTGGCGTCTTTCGGAGAGGGGAATGGCCCTGTAACGCCTTCAGCCCAGCTCTTCGACCTTCACGGCATCTCCCTTGCCCGGTCTCCAGGCATATTGTCGGGCAACCAGGAAGCCCCGCACCCAGGCGATATGGTCGCCACTCAACACAACGGGCCACGTAGCGCGTTTGTTTTCAGGCACTTTAGCCTCAGAAAAGAGCCGCTTCAGCTTGACCTCGGAGCCGGCATGCGCTGGCCAGTATCGGTCGCCGGGACGCCAGTTGCGCACGGTCAATTCGGCCGCCAGCGCGGATGCGACCAGCAGCGTACCGGGAGCCTGCGCCTCTGCTTCCGATGGGCGCACGATCTTTGCCTGAAGGGTCAGACCAATTGCCTCAAGGTACACCGTGCCGGGAACCGACAGCCGGTAGCTATACTCACGGCCGGTATCGCTGCCGGACTGCTTGTATGACGCGTCCAGGATGCGCAGACAATCGCCTTGGCGGCTGACCAGCCAGTCGCCGGGAAGAATGGTGCTGTCGATCTCGCCCGCAGCGCAGCGCAACAGGTTCTGGATGTGCTCGAAATCGGCGGCGCCGCCGGCGCTTTCGACAAAACCCTTCAATACGCGACGCCGCAGGGCCAGCGGCAGCTCACCAAGGCCTTCCAGGTGCAGCAAACGTGACGCCGAAGGACGAACGCGCGCTGCGAGTTCTCTTGCTGCCACGCTCTCCCAGTACTCCTCCTCCGCGCGCGCAACTTCCGCAGTTTCGCTTAGAACCTGCCGCAGGTTGGGGTTGTAGTCGCGCTCCAGCAGGGGCAGCAGTTCGTGGCGCACGCGATTGCGGGTGAATCGCCCATCGAGATTGGATGTATCCTCACGCCAATCCTGCCCAAGCGAAGCTAACCAGCTTTCGACTTCGGCGCGGGTAGTGCCTAGCAGCGGACGGGCCAAGCGAACGGTATGGCGGGAGGAATGTCCGCCCGGCTCAGGCGGGCCTTCTCGCCGGTCGTCTGGTGGCTCGAAGAAATCCGGAGCGTTCGCCGCCAAGTTTACTTCGGGATAGATTCCACCCAGCCCGCGCGTTCCGGCTCCGCGCAGAAACTTCATCAACACTGTCTCCGCCTGATCGTCAAGGGTGTGGGCAGTGGCAATCACGCCTAGCCGATTTTCAATGCCGATGTCGTGCAGCCACGCATAGCGCAGCTCGCGGGCCGTCTCTTCGAGGCCTTTTTTGCGGCAGGCGGCAATGTTTGGCACCGCGCCGCGGGTGGTGAAGAATGGCAGCGCGTGCTGTTCGGCGAGGGCGGCGGTGAAAGCCTGGTCGGCTTCGGAATCTTCACCGCGCAGCAGGTGGTTGAAGTGCGCCACCGAAAGCACAATGCCTAGCTCCGCCCGCAGTTCGAGCAACACCCGCAGCAGCGCGACCGAGTCGGCGCCACCCGATACGGCAACGCACACGCGGTCGCCCGCTCGCATCAGCCCGCGGTCGCGGATGTAGCGAAGCACCTTGTCGCGCACGGCATGATGGTAAATGGAGCTCTCGGTTATTCGCTATCAGCGTTCGAAGAAAGCCGACTCTGCGAAAAGCAACCTGCTGAAAGCTTCTCTACGGAAAAAGGTCCGGATCGCTCTGTTTCAACCGTTGCAGCGTGTCCATCCACAGTGGCTCGAAGGCATTCATCTTGGCGATGCCTTGTTTTGCCGCTAGAGCATGTTCGAGCTTGATTGGCGTCGGCGACCATCCTGTGGCCCGCGCAACCGACGCGACCGAGAGATTGCGCGCGATCATGCCTTCCAGCAGCAGCATGGCGAACATCGCCATCTGCACGTTGCCGCCCGTGGTGATGGCTCCGTGGTTGGGCAGGATCACCGCGCGATGACGGCCAACCAGCTCGGCGGTAGTGCGCAGGCGATCTTCGCTTGAGGCCAGACCCTCATAGTCTTCCTGCACCACGGCGACGTCGCCGGCGAGAATGCAACTCTCCTGGTCGTAGAGCTCAGGCAGCTTGCGAAAGGCGCTGAAGGTGACGGTCGCGGGCGGATGAGTGTGCAAAGCGCACACCACTTCCGGGTTGTGGCGATGAATCACGCCATGCAACTCCGCAGTCTCGTTGAGCCGGGCATTCTTCTGCGGCGTGTGGTCTTCCAGAATGTTGGCGCGAAAATCGAGCGTGAGAATGTCACTCGATTTCAGCGTGGCGAAGGAAGGGCCGAAGCGGTTCATCAGCATGCGGTCAGGCGCGATCGTGACGCTGATGTGCCCGGCGTTAGCGACGCTGAGGCCCGCGCGATACAGCGCCCGCGCCGAGCAACACATGTCGAACTTAAGCTGATCGAGATTGACGATTGCTGGGGCTTCGGCTGCCATGGTGATCCTCCCGCGCAGGAATTCTATCGCAGCCCGGCGAGGGGCAAAAGCACCCGCAGACTGCGCTGATGCCAGGGCAACACTACGACATTAGGCGCTGTGCTTGGCGGCGACCACAGGCTTTTGCCAGGGACGCTTGGGCCGCTCGGCTTCCGGCATATCGCGGCCTTTCACCCGGTCGTACATGTAGGACTCGCTCACCGTGCCGAGCCCCTCGTTGTACAGGCTGATGCCGCCGGTGCCTTCCTTCAGCTCCTCGGCGAATTCATGCAAGGCCGTCAGGTGGTCGGCCGTCGCAGGAAACTCGGTCTTGGTGGTCTTCATCACCTTCTGATATCCGTGGTCCACCAGCTTGGAAATCTCGCCGCCAATCAGGTAGCCGGGGTAGGCGAAAATCTTGACCGCTCCGTCGGGCGTGGGCTCGATGGCCGCGGACACGTTGTACTTCTTCAGGAAGACTCGCTTGCTGGCGCCGGGCGCTTCCAGCACGTCAAAGCCATGACTGCGGAACCATGAAACTGCGTCTTCGTATGATTTCGTTTTAACTTTCTTGGCCATTTGAATCACAATCCTGTATGCCTGTCCAAGTGGGCGGAATCTCATTCGCCGCACCCGCATCGAATTGGATGAAGCGAAACGACGATCCGGCTCGGAACAAACTAACATTCGAGCGCTCAATGGGTTCCCGCCAACTCGCCTGCACTCGGGTCCGGAACTCACACTTTCGCACACTGGACAACGAAACAGCAATACGCGGCCTCGGGACCACTCTATGAAGCAGCCTGCCGACAGCGACAAATCGCAGACCATTTTCGATCGCATCGGCAATACCCCGCTACTGCGTCTGAACCGGGTCTGTACCGATTTGCCGCATGCGGCGATCTACGGCAAGGCAGAATGGACCAACCCCGGCGGCTCGGTAAAGGATCGTGCGGCGGGCAGCATCGTGCAGGAAGCCCGCCGGGCCGGGCAGCTCAGCAATGGCCGCCGCCTGCTGGATGCTACCAGCGGCAACACCGGCATCGCCTACGCCATGCTCGGGGCGGCCTGCGGATTCGGCGTCACGCTATGCATGCCCTCCAACGTGTCGCCGGAGCGCAAACGCATCGTCAAAGCCTACGGCGCCGAGGTCATCTACACCGATCCCGGCGAAGGCTCGGACGGCGCGATCGTCAAGGCGCGTGAGCTGGCGGCGGCCGAGCCCGGGAAATATTTCTACGCGGACCAGTACTCCAACGACGCGAACTGGCTGGCACACTATCGCGGAACCGCCAACGAAATCTGGCAGCAGACCCAGGGAAGCATCACGCACTTCGTCGCCACCCTCGGTACCGCGGGAACGTTTATGGGGGCTACCCGGCGTCTGAAAGAGCTGAACCCGGGGATTCAGTGCATCTCGCTGCAGCCCGACTCGCCCTTCCATGGGATTGAAGGCGCCAAGTACATGCCGGCGTCGATTGTGCCGAAGATTTATGATCCGGCGCTGGCTGATCGCAACCTGGAAATCGGCACCGAGGAGTCCTATGCCATGGTGAAGCGGCTGGCCCGTGAAGAAGGCCTGCTGGTGGGAATCTCCGCCGCCGCAGCGCTGGTGGGCGCGCGCCGGATCGCGCAGGAAATTCCGGCAGACCAGCGTCCAGTCATCGTTTGCATCTTCTGCGACAGTGCTGATAAGTATCTCAGCGAGCGCTTCTGGGACGAAGTGTGAGTTCGCCTTCAAGGAACGACTAAAGGATTGATCAGCCATCACACCGTCGCTGCCGTCAGCATCGCGGGTTCGGCATTCGACTTCTTCGGAGGCATGTATCTCGCCTACGATCTGCTGGGCGGCAAGCATGGTCCATTGCGCACGCTAACCCGCGGACTGACCTATTCGCTGTTGTGCACTCTCAGTTTCGCGCTCTTTTTGGGGTGGCGGTTCGCTCTCCCGGTCGGCACGACGATGGGATTCACCGTAGCCATGGAACTGGCCCGCGCTGCCCGTCGGCTGCCCGACCCAGGATTGTTGGTGGATGGGCTGTTCAGCGCGGTAAGAGGCGTTGGCTTCGCGGTCGGACTGTATCCGACCTTCGGATGGCGGTTTGCCGTGCTATTTGCAGTCGTGAGTACCGCCGGACAGACTTTCGCCTACGGCCTCGGGATTCGCCCCACCATGGATTACGAGAGCTCACGAAGGATTCGCTTCACGCGCAAACACCTTTTAGCGGCGTTGAACCGAACCGCCGGGAACGCTGTTGCCGCTCTTATTTGCAGTTGGATCACCCACAGCACGCTGCATTCGTGGATTCAGGCTCTGCAATTCGGCGCTATCATCGGCGCAGTCACCGCTCTGATAGGCCTGGTTGGCCCTTACATTGAGTGGCTGGCCGACAATCTACCCGAGCGTCGCCTAGGCGTCTTCGGAGTGGGGCTGATCCTGTGCGGCTTCGCACTCCAGTCGATGCAGTATTGGTTTAGTCTGCTGGATGTGCCGGTTCGATAGAAACCCATGCTGAAATTCAAACCGTCCGACTACGAAGAGGTTCGCCGCCACGGCGAAGAGACTTATCCCGACGAGTGCTGTGGCGTGCTGCTGGGCGTGATGGACGACGATACCCGCGAAGTGCGCGCCACGGTGCGCTGCGGCAACACGCGAACCGATTCGCCGCAGAACCGCTACAACATCGATCCTCGCGAACTGGTACGGATTCAGAGACAGGCCCGGGAGCGAGACCTCGACATCATCGGCTTCTACCACTCGCATCCCGATCATCCCGCGCGCTGGTCGCCAACCGACTTTCAGGAGGCCCACTGGATCGGCTGTTCCTACGTCATCACCAGCGTGGAGAAGGGAAGGGCCGTGCTGACCAACTCCTTCGCGCTTATGGGCACGACCGAAGAAGACAAAGCTCTGGTGGACGAAGAGGTGGTGGTCGAGTAGCCACACGTCATGTTTGTCATCCCGAACCGCTTTAGCGGTGAGGGATCTGCGGTCCCCGTCCCGACGTGCTTCGGGGCTGACGCCCCCGTTTTTGAATTGTGCATCCTGCACGCGGGCCTGAAGGCCCGCACTACCCGAACACTACCCGCGAATGCCCGCTTAACGACCTCCATCAGCTACAATCAAAAACTTCCCATGTTACGGTTCTCCACCGCCGGTGAGTCGCACGGAGAGGCGCTGGTAGCGCAGCTCTCCGGCATGCCTGCTGGGCTTGTGGTCGATCAGGAGTTCATCAACCGCGAGCTGTGGCGGCGGCAGCAAGGCTATGGCCGCGGCGGCCGCATGAAGATCGAGCGCGACAACGCCCATATCGTGAGCGGCGTGCGCCACGGCAAGACCATCGGCTCGCCCATCGCCATGCTGCTGGCCAACAATGACTGGAAGAACTGGACCGAGTCGCTGCCGGTGGAAGAAGGCGATCCCGCCAAGCACAAGCGGGTGGCGTCGCCCCGTCCCGGACACGCCGATCTCGCCGGCGCCGTGAAGTACAACTTTTCGGAAGCACGCTATGTGCTGGAGCGGGCCTCGGCCCGCGAATCGGCCGCGCGCGTGGCCGCCGGCGCGCTGGCCAAGCTGCTGCTGCGCGAGCTGGGCATCGAGGTGTTCAGTCACGTGATCGCCGTCGGCAACGCAAGACTGGACAAAGCACCGACCTGGGAAGCCATCCGTGCCCTCGCCGACAAGGACGACATCCTGCTAAGCTGCGTCGATCCCGAATCGGAAGCACGCATGAAAGAGCAGGTCGACATCGCGCTGCGCACTGGCGACTCGGTCGGTGGGATTTTTGAAGTGGTCGCGCACAATGCTCCGCCCGGTCTCGGCACTTACGCGAATTGGGATGAGCGCCTCGACACCCAGCTCGCGGCGGCGGTGATGTCGCTGCAGGCGGTGAAGGCCGTCGAGATCGGCGACGCGGTCCAGGCGGCGGCTTCGTTCGGCTCCGCGGTGCATGATGAGATAGCATACGAACGTGAACGCGAAAACACGTTTACCGGCTTCACCCGCCGCTCCAATCATGCGGGAGGGCTGGAAGGCGGCGTCTCTAACGGCGAAGACATCCGCGTGCGTGGATATCTGAAGCCGATTTCGACGCTGCGGCGCCCATTGGGCTCGGTGGACTTTGCCAGCCGTGAACCGGTCAAAGCGGCTTACGAGCGCAGCGACGTGTGCGTGGTTCCCGCCGCAGGTGTGGCCGCCGAAGCCATGGTGGCGCTCACGCTGGCGCGTTCTGCTCTGGAGAAGTTTGGAGGCGACTCAATTCTGGAAGTGCGGCGCAACTTTGACGGCTACTGCCAACAGTTGCGAAATTTCTAGATGATCTATCCCATCGTGAAATACGGCGACCCCGTCCTTGAGGCTCCGGCCGCTCCCGTTACCAAGTTTGACGATGAGCTGCGGCAGCTCGTGGAGGACATGTTCGAGAGCATGTACGCCGCTCATGGCGTGGGACTGGCTGCGCCGCAGATCGGCATCAGCAAGCGCATCGCCGTCATCGATGTGACCTTCAAGGAGGACCCCGAGGCCAAGATCGTTCTGGTGAATCCCGAGATCGTTCACACCGAGGGACGGATCAACTCCAACGAAGGCTGCCTCAGCCTGCCCGATTTCCGCGAGAAGGTCACTCGCGCGCGAACTGTGACGGCACGCGCCCAGAATGTGAAAGGCGAGACCATCGAAGTGACCGGCGACGATCTACTGGCGCGCGCCCTGCTGCACGAGACGGACCACCTCAACGGGAAGCTCTACATTGGACACATCAGCGCGCTGAAGCGCGACATCATGAAGCGAAAGATCCGCAAGCTGATGAAGCAGGGTGAATGGTAGCGCGGCGATGATGGACCTTGTGTTCTGCGGAACCCCGCTGTTCGCGGTGCCCACGCTGGAGAAGCTGGTATGCGCAGGCTTCAACGTAAAGCTGGTCGTCACGCAGCCGGACCGGCCCAAAGGACGCGGCATGGAGTTGGCCGCTTCGCCGGTCAAGCAGTCAGCGCAGCATCTTGACTTGCCTATCGTCCAGCCGGACAAGATCAAAAACAACGAAGGGTTCCGCGCACAGTTGGAAAGCTTGCGGCCGGAAGCCATCATCGTTGTAGGGTACGGACGCATCATTCCGCAGTGGATGATCGACCTGCCGCCGCTGGGTAACCTGAACGTGCACGCCTCGCTGCTGCCGAAGTATCGCGGTGCCGCCCCGATTCAGTGGGCCATCGCGAACGGTGAAAGGATCACGGGCGTGACCACCATGCGCATCGACGCCGGGCTCGATACTGGCGACATCCTTTTACAAGCGGAGGAGCCAATCCGACCGGAGGACACCGCGCTCACGCTGACTCCACGCCTGGCGCAGGCCGGCGCCGAGCTGATGATCGCGACTCTTGCCGGTCTAAAGGACGGCAGCATCACGCCACGTCCGCAGGACAATATGCAAGCCAGCCTTGCGCCGATCCTGACGCGCGAAGATGGACTCGTCGATTTCAATCGCACTGCAACTGACACCTGGAACCGACTGCGCGGCTTTCAGCCCTGGCCAGGAGCGTTCACCAGGTTTCGCGACAAGACGCTACAAATTCATGCGGCGACACCGGCCCCCGAGGTGGCAGTCGTGGCTCCGGCGCATTTCACAGTTGAGCACGAGCGACTGCTGCTTGGTTTCGCGCACGGCACCGCGCTGGAAGTGCAGGAGCTCCAGGTGGAAGGCAAGAAGCGCATGTCGGCGCGTGACTTTATCAACGGCTATCGGCCGAGGAGCGAAGAGATGCTGGGGACTGCGTGATGGCTCGTGTGTGAGTCAAAATCGGGTCCCAAAATGATTCGTCATTCCGACCGGAGCGAAGCGTAGCGGAGGAACCTGCTTTCTCCGAATCCGGTGGCAGGGCAAACAAACAGCAGGTTCCTCGACTGCGCTCGCGTTGCTCGCTCCGCTCGGAATGACGTGTCAAACTAACGAACCTCACCATGCCCGTCTCCCCAGCACGCGCCGCCGCCTACGACATCCTCCTGCGGGTGGAGACCCAGGCGGCCTATGCTGGCGAGCTGCTGCACTCCGAGCGGCTCGACAAGCTGAGCCCTGCCGATCGCGGTCTCGCCACCGAGCTGGTGATGGGCGTGCTGCGCTGGCGCTCGCGGCTGGACGAAGCAATCTCCGCTGCAGCCGCGCGCCCGTTGGAGAAACTCGACCTCGAGGTGGTCACCGCACTGCGAGTGGCGGCCTACCAGATAGCCTTCTTGACGCGCGTCCCTGCGAGAGCCGCTATCAACGAGAGCGTCGAACTGGTGAAGCGTGCGCGTAAACGCTCGGCCGCGCCCTTCGCCAATGCGGTGCTGCGCAAGCTGGCCGAAACCGTCACCCCGGAAACTTTCCAGAAAGATGCCGGAGGCGACCTCACGGCGGCGAAGCTTGCGCGAGATTTCGCGCACCCGGTGTGGCTCGTCGAGCGATGGATGAGGCACTTCGAGCCGCTCAGCGTCCTGCGCATCTGTACTCATGATCAACTGGTTCCGAAGACAGCTCTACGGGTCGACAACGCCGAGACCGCAGACGAGCTAGAGCGCGACGGCATTCAGCTTGCTCCGGGCGCGCTCCTCAGCGCGGCGCGAATTGTCGTCGCGGGAGACGTCACAGCGACAGCAGCCTTCCGCGAAGACCGCGTCTTCATTCAGGACGAAGCCTCGCAACTTGTTGCCGCGTTGGTCGGGGCCGGTTCGCGCCTGCTGGATTGCTGTGCCGCCCCCGGCAGCAAGACCGCCGCCATCGCTGCCCGCAACCCAACGGCAGAGATCATCGCCGCCGAACTGCATGCCCATCGTGCCGAACTACTGCGCACTCGGGTGCGCGCGACGAATGTCCAGGTGATCAACGCCGACGCGCTCAACCTGCCCTTGCAAGGCGGCTTCGATCGCGTGCTCGCCGATGTGCCCTGCTCAGGCACAGGAACGCTGGCGCGCAATCCCGAGATTAAGTGGCGGCTCAAGCCGCAGGACCTCGATGACCTGCACGCTAAACAAGTGGGAATTCTGCGTGCCGCCTTTCGGCACGTCTCACCCGGCGGTCGGGCTGTTTACTCAACCTGCTCGCTTGAGCCCGAAGAGAACGAAGTGGTGGTAGAAGAGGTGTTGCGAGACGCGTCCGAATTTATATTGCTCGACGCCCGCGAAGAGCTGGAGCATCTGCGCGCCCGCGGCGAACTTGCATGGAGCGGCCCGGATTCGCTGCTCAGCGGAAAGTATCTCCGCACCATTCCCGGCGTGCATCCCTGCGACGGGTTCTTCGCAGCAGTAATTGAGCGGAAGCGCTGACAATTTGGCGTGGGCTTCAAGCGAGGAGCGAATGGCGAGAAGCGAACAGCGCCTCTACCTCGTCACTTCCAGCGCGATTCCTTGTCCTTCATACACCCGCTGTCCGGCTGCCGGAGCGGTGTGTACCACCATGCGCAGACCTGATGGCACGCCGCTGGACGCACTTGCGCTGGCGTCGGGCTCCCCCTGGCTGGTGATGCTACCCACTTTGAACCCAGCGCCTACGATCGTGTTGATGACTTCGTCCTCGCTTCGCCCAACTAGGTTCGGCATGACGAACGCGTTCCGCTCTTCCGGCGCAGCCAGCAGCACGCTGATCTTCGGCGCCGAAACATTGGTAGCATTCGCGGGAGGGCTTTGCGCCACGATCTGGTCGGGAGGCGCTCCTGGAATCTCCGCGATGGCGACGTTACCCAACTCCAGCCCGCGGCGCTTGATGTTGATGTCAGCTGCGCGTTCACTGCCGCCCGCGAGATCGGGGATCACCACCCGCTGCGGGCCCATACTCTCTGCCACGCGCACCCGCCAGCCTCGCCGCACCACCGCGCCGGGCGTCGGCACTTGCGACAGCACGCGGCCTTCGGGCACATCGGAGCTGTAGAAGCGGTCGGCGGTTTCCAGAACCAGACCCTTGGAAGCCAGCGCCCGCTGCGCCTCCTGTGGCGTCATCCCCACGATTTTCGGAACAGCCGTCTGACGTCCATGGATCGCGAAGCGCATGGCGGTTAGCGCCGACACCATAAACACCACGATAAGGATCAGCGCTCCTAGCGCGTAGCGAAAGAAGCGCCGCATCAGTGCGTCTCTCCGTCGCCTGGAGCGGTATCGGAGGTATCGACCTTCTGCGCCACCGCGCTCGGCACCGTGGGTGGCGGCGCGGCGAAGTCTTCCGACTCGCGCCCCTGCAGCGCGACCCGCATGAAGTCCATCCAGATGGGCAGCGCGGCCGCGGCTCCCGTTTCCTTATTGCCCAACGTTTTCTTCTCGTCGAAGCCCACCCACACGCCGCAGGTGATCGAAGGCGAGAAACCAACAAACCAGGCGTCGGTGAAATCGTTGGTCGTGCCCGTCTTTCCGGCCAGCGGGTGATTCAGCTTGCTGGCGGCATACCCCGTGCCGTGCAGCACCACATCGCGCAACATGCTGACCATGATGCGGGCGGTGCGCGCGCTGATCACGTCCTTCACTTCAGGATAATTCTCTTCCAGCACCCGCCCATCGTAGTCGGTCACTTTACGGATGTAACGCGGCGCGACGCGAACTCCGTCGTTCGGGAAAGTCGTGAACGCGGCGGTCTGTTCCATCAGCGTGATGTCGGCAGCGCCCAGCGCCACCGGCAGATACGGCGGCAGGGGCGAAGTGATGCCGAATTTGCGCGCGTATTCAATCACCGTCTTGATGCCGCCAACCTTTTCTGTGACCTTCAATGCAGGAATGTTGCGCGAATGCATCAGCGCCCGCCGGAAGGTGATCACGCCCTCAAACTTGCCGTCATAGTTGTGCGGCGTGTATGGACCCGAGGGCGTATTGAAGGTAATGGGCGCGTCCAGCACGGTGTCTTCCGGCGACATTCCCTCATCGATCGCGGCGGTATAAACATATGGCTTGAACGACGAGCCCACCTGCCGCATGGCCTGGGTGGCGCGATCGAACTTCGATTCCTGGAAGTCGCGGCCTCCGACCATCGCCTTGATGTCGCCGGTGGAGTTGTCGAGCGCCAGCAGCGCTCCCTGCACTCCGGACTCCTGCTCCAGCGAGACGTGGCTGTCCTGGCCGTTCAGGTCGATCACCTTCACATAGACCAGGTCGCCCACGGTAAGGAACTGCTGCGGTGAAGCGTAGCGCGTCCACTTGGTCTCGGCCGGGCCCAGCCGCGCCTGGTAGTGGCCAAATTTCACCGTCGCCGACTGCGGCCCAACCTCGGTCACCAGCGCATGCAAATACGAGCCGGGTTGGATTGCGCTGTCCCAATCGACATGATGATAGTTAGCGATCGTGTCGCCATTGGCCACGACGTTGAGCAGGCTGCCCTTCCATCCGTGGCGCCGCTCATAGGCGGCGAGACCGTCGAGCACGGCCTGGTTTGCGGCCCGCTGCATCTCCAGATTCAACGACGTGTACACCCGCAGCCCGGCCTCGTGAACTTCCTCGCTGCCGTATTTCTTCTCCAGGTACTGGCGAATCTCCTCTACGAAGTAAGGAGCAATGGTGTTGGGCTCGACCTGCAAATTCAGCACCAGCGGCGCGTTCTTGGCACGTGTAGCTTCTTCCGCCGTGATCTTGCCATCCTCCAGCATGTTATTGATGACCAGGTTGCGGCGGCGCAGCGAGCGTTCAGGATTGTTGATCGGCGAATAGTAGTTCGGCGCCTTAGGGAGCCCGGCGAGCACAGCAGCCTCTTCCAGGGTGAGGTCTTTCGCCTTTTTGCCGAAGTAGAAGTTCGCACCCGCCTCGAAAGCCATACACTCCGTGCCCCAGATAAATCTGGTTGGCGTAAAGGGTGAAAATCTGCGGCTTGGTGAAGCGGCGCTCGATCTGGATGGCCAGCATCACCTCCTGAATCTTGCGCCGGAAGTTGCGGTCGGGCGACAGAAACAGGTTGCGCGATAACTGCATCGTCAATGTCGAAGCGCCTTGCGCCCGCGCATCCAGCACGACGTCGCGCCAGGCCGCGCCGAAGACGCGCCACAGATCGACGCCCCAGTGTCCTTCGAAATCTTTGTCTTCGGTGGAAATCAGTGCGTCGCGTAGCACTTTGGGAAAGTCGTTGTAGCTGTCGATGACGCGGCGCTGCAACGCGAATTGCCCGACCACGCGGTTCTGATCGTCATAAAGCTGCGTGATGGTGCTGGGACGATACTGCTCCAGCTCGGTGACCTGTGGAAGATCGGTGGAGTAGACCAGCAGCAGTCCGGCAGCTACACCTACCGCAGCCGCCGCCAGGATCAGAACCAGAAACAGGAGGCTGCCCACAAACCTGCGACCGCCGCCACGTTGGTCAACTGCGGGCTGAGTGGTTGCGGGAGCTTCTTCGAGATCGCGTTTCATGACTGCGGAGGCTAGGAGTCAGAATAGCACTGGGAATGTCGCAAAGGGGAGTCCCTTGCCAGCTGCCGGAAGGGCTAGCAGCCGAGCGCGGTTTCGCCGGAAAAAGCGATCCAGAACTCGCGCTCTGCGCTCCTCGAACCAGCTTCCCTCTGCATTGTCATTACGAACCCCGTTCTAGGCGTGAGGGATCTGCTTCTTGTCCGCCAGCTCGGGAGACAGCAGATCCCTCGCTGCGCTCGTGATGACAAATCAAGGTTACCTGTCAGGGGTTGAGGTTTGTGCTTCGCACGGGCCGCGCAACTCATCTAAATGCCAACCTGTTCTCATGCCGCCGCAAAAGCCGTAAGCTAAAGGCTAGTGGCTAATAGCTGACGGCTAATTGCCCATGGTCATCCACGTTCTCCATCTCGGACGCGTCGCCTACGAAACGGCTTTGCAGCTGCAAACCACCTTGCAGGACCTGCGCAAGGCCGGCCGTATCGAAAACACCTTGCTGCTGCTGGAGCATCCGCCAGTCATCACTCTCGGGCGAAACGCCAAGCTGGAGCACGTGGTCGCGCCACCCGAGTTCCTGGCGCAACACGGGGTTGAGCTTTTCGATATCGACCGCGGCGGCGACGTGACCTATCACGGCCCCGGCCAGCTGGTCGCCTATCCCATCTTCGACCTGCGCAGTTTCGATCCGAAAGTCGGCGCGGTGGAATTCGTGCGCCGCCTGGAAGAAGTCCTTATCCGCACGTGTGGCGACTTTGGCATCGGAGCCCAGCGCATCAAGGGCCTGACCGGTGTCTGGACGTACGCGCTGCGCAACAAGCCCGAGGCCAAGATCGCCGCCATCGGCGTGCACATCTCGCGCGGCGTCACGACGCACGGCTTTGCCCTCAACGTCAGCACCGATCTCGAGCACTTTTCCATGATCGTCCCCTGCGGCCTCGCCAACCGTCCGGTGACCTCGATGGAGCGCGAGTTGCAGAAGTCTTTAACTCTGGAAGATGTGGCCACCGCGGCCTCGCGTAACTTTGGCCGCGTCTTCCAGTCGCAGATGCTGTGGCTGGAGTCGCTCGACGACCTGCTGGCCCATGCCGCAACCGCAGCCTCCTCCGAAGCCCGAAGCGGTAAAAGCTCCCGCCAACCAGGACACCCCGGCTCGCGCTCCCAAAGAGCTGCGCGACCTGCTGGGGGATGGAAGCGAGCTGGTGTAAGGATTTCGTCTCTGCACCTGAATGCGCGAGATGATTCGTAGCACTTGTTGAAAACAAACCGCTGATTGCGCCGTTACATAGCTAAGCACTATTGAAGTGTCATCCCGACCGAAGGAGCGTCTGCCATAGGCAGAGGCTCCGAGCGGAGGGACCTGCAGTTTGTCCGCGGTGTTACGCAATCATTTTCGCTCGAGTGAGCGGCGCCAGCATCAGCATCACTCCCGGCAAGCTGCAGGTCACTCGACTCCGCGGCCTTGCCGCTGCGCTCGTGATGACAACCTCAATCAAAATTCCGGTTTGTCCTCCCGAACCGGCTTCAGCCGTGAGGGATCTGCGGTTCCCCGAAAGGCTGAGCCCTCTCATGTAAAATCGCACGGTCCGCGAACCGGGAGGACCAATGTACAAGCCGAAATCCGCACTCCTACTCCTGCTCCTGATCGTTACCGCCGTTTCCATCCATGCTCACGCCCAAGCGAAACTCTCGGTCCAATGGGAAGAGCTCACCGCGCCTGACTTCATCCAGGCCATCCATCAATCGCAAGGTGTCTGCCTGCTGCCCTTCGGCATCCTGGAGAAGCACGGCCCGCACCTGCCGATCGGCACCGACCTGATCAATGTTCGTTACGCAAGCCTGCACGCCACGCAGCAGGAATACGCAGTCGTCTTCCCCGAGTACTACGCCGGACAGATCTTCGAGGCGCAGCACCAGCCCGGCACCGTTGCCTACAGCCTCTCGCTGCAACTCGGCCTGCTGCAGGAGACGGTCAAGGAGATGGCTCGCAACGGCTGCAAGAAGGTCGTGATCGTCAACGGACACGGCGGCAATGACAGCCTGCTGCCGCTGTTCGCACAGTCGCAACTGGCGACGCCGCGCGACTACGTGGTGTATGTGCTGGCTCTTCCCGAACGCAACGTCCCCGGACGGCCCGCGGTCAAGACGCCGCAAAACGACATGCACGCCGGCGAAAGCGAGACTTCGAATACGCTGGTTTCGCGTCCCGACCTGGTACACCTCGATCGCGCCGCCCAGCAATCAGGCGCGGACCAGAACCGCCTGAACCTGCCGCAGAACGTCTATACCGGCATCTGGTGGTACGCGAAGTTCCCCAATCACTACTCGGGCGACGGCTCGGCCGCAACCAAAGAGCTCGGCGAGTTCGACATGAAGCACTGGTCGGAAGAGATCGCCACGGCCGTGCGGGCCATCAAGGCCGACCAGGAAAGCCTGAAGCTGCAGAATGAGTTCTATGAGCAGTCGCAGCACCCACTCGATACGAAGCAGTAAAAACAACCGCAGCTGGGATGACGCGGCTAATTCCTGTTTGTCTCAAGAGAAGCCGGCCCACCTCTTTCGTCGTCATTCCGACCAAGGCCTTCAGGCCGCGTGGAGGAACCTGCTGTCGTGGCCGTTCTGTTCGCTCCCTTGCTTACGCACGACCTCCCGTTTATCGTTCAGGAAGCGTATGGCCCACAAGAAGCGCCCCAAATCTCCGCCGAAAAAGAAGAAGCCCTCTCCCACCCTTTCGCAAAAGCGGCGAAAGGACGGGGCACGCGGACCCGCCCTGTCCGCAAAGTCGGCGGACAAGGGTGGGCCACCCGTCTCCACATCGCTCCGCACCTACAACATTCCCGACTACCGTCTGGAGCGGCCTGAGTTCCGTATCTTCATGACGGGCGAGGGCTCGAACGTCGAGTACCGCATCGAGGGCGATCTGAGCGCCGCCGCGCCGCCCATTCGCGATTCGAAGTACCTCACGCGCGAACAGTCCGTCGCTATCTATCGCTGGATGCTGCTCAATCGCCGCATGGAAGTCGCGCTGGAAAATCTCTACAAGCAGGGCAAGGTCGTGGGCGGTGTCTACTTTGGACTCGGACAGGAAGGATGCTCCTGCGCCTCGGCTTATGCGCTCGGACCCGACGACTGGCTCGGCCCCATGATCCGCAACCAGGGTGCGATGCTGGTGCGCGGATTCACCGCGCGCGACATCATGCGGCAGTACATGGCCAAGGCCGACTCGCCCACCTGGGGCCGCGACGCTTCCTCGCACTTCGGCGATTTTCAGCAGCGCAACGTGTGCGCACCCATCTCCATGCTGGGCGAGCTGATCGGCGTGATGGCCGGGATCTGCCTGGGCGCGCGTCTGCAGGGTAAGAACGTCGCCGGGCTCACCTACGTCGGCGATGGCGGGCAGTCCACCGGCGTCACCTACGAGAGCCTGAACTTTGCCGCGGTGCAGAACCTCGGACTGGTGCTGGTGGTGGAGAACAATCTGTGGGGCTACTCCACTCCGGCGGACATGCAGTTTCGCGTGAAAGATCTCGCCGAGCGCTCCATCGCCTACGGCATCCCCGGAGTCATCGTCGACGGCACCGATCCCAACCAGGTTTACGACGCGACACATGAGGCCTGCGAGCGCGCCCGCCGCGGCGAAGGTCCGACGCTGATCGAGGCCAAGATGATGCGCATGAAAGGCCACGCCATCCACGACGCCGCGCAGTACGTGCCGGCCAAGCTGTTCGAGTACTGGAAGGCGCGCGATCCGATTGCGCGCTTCGAGAACTATCTGGTCAACCAGAAGCGCTGGCTCTCAGCCGAAGACGACCACAAGCTCATCGAAGATGTGGAGCGCGAACTGGAAGCCGATCGCGATGCCGCCGTCGCCTCACCCATGCCCGATCCGGAGACCGACAAGACCCATCAGGGTGTGTACTGCGACCCCTCGTGCCACACCATCAAGCCAAAGTACGGCCCGGTGGTCACGAAGGTGCGTGAGACCGGCTCAAAGAGCTCGAAACACGACGAAGCGGCCGTGCATCTGAAGTGAGCGAAAGCGGACCGAGGGGCAAGTCTTCAGCTGGGCCGCCGGACCTTTTATCTTGTCATCCCGAATCCCCTTCAGGGGTGAGGGACCTTTTATCTTGTCATCCCGAATCCCCTTCAGGGGTGAGGGACCTGCGGTTTCGGGTTCTCCGCGGCCCGGACCGAATCATTGAGAGCGTCAGCCCTCATGTGGGAACGAATTTGGGGAGTAACCTGCATTTCCTCGGCAAGCCGCCACTCCAACGGAACCGCAGGTCCCACACCGCTCAAGCGGTTCGGGATGACAGCTTAAAGAAAGATTAAGATCAGGGCTGAAGCTATGCCTCTTCCAAACACTCTTATGAAGTGGACACTCAGCCGCGGCTGCTTCTGGTTGCTGCTTCTCTGCCTGGCTGTGGCCGCCCCCGCCCAACTGCATATTCCGCTGCTCAAGAAGGACAAAGACAAGACCTACGATCCCGACACCGTAGCCGGAACGCTGCGCAATGCTGACGCCAAGGCGCGCAACGATCTCGCCGCCGAACTTCGCACCATGGCGCCCGACCCTTCCAACCCCTCCGCTGTCTCCGACGCGCCTTGCACGACGTTCAGCCAGGTCGACGAGAAGAAGCTCCGGCTGCGCCCCGATGCGGACAACGCGCTGATCATCGCTTACTCCAGCCAATGCGATTCGACCTATCTCATCGCCTTCGAGCATGAGAACAAAGCGGAGTGGAAGCATCTCCACACTCTGCGCCTGGCATCGCGCATCCAGAAACCCGAGATCAGTTACGCCGAGATGGTCGAGCCCGGTGTGTCGGAGATCGTGGTACATCGCGAGACCACTCGCGACACCGGCGGCACCGAGCAGGAGAACTTCGTCGTGATCAAGCTGCTGCACGACCGCCTGGTTCCGGTGCTTGACGCCGTCGAGCGGCTCGACATGGTGCTGCCGGTTCTCGCCTCGGATGACAGCGACACGGTTGAGCAGTCGCAGACAGCAACCTTCAAGATCGTCCAGAACGCCCCCAAGTCCGGCGCACTTTCGCGCGTCCTCGAAAGAAACGTGCTGGCGGAGAGGAAGATCAGCATCGCGCTTTACCGGACCTGGAGCTGGGATCCGGATTTGGAACGCTTCCGTTGGGCGCCGACCAGCGAGAGCGATCTGGCGCAGTGGGCGCGCCCCAAGAAGCCGACAGCCGCCACGAAAAGCGCCGCCAGCCAAACCGCAACCCAAGACCGTCAGCCAAGCCGCCGGTTGCGAACGCCTCAGAAACCTCGCCCACCCCGAAGCCCGCCGAAACTCCTCCACCGCCCAAGTGACGGCTTTGTGCTTTGCCACCAACCGGCTGCCGCGCCTTTGCCTTTCCGAGCGCCTTAGCGAAGTGCAGCGTCTGGAGCGGACTCATTCGTGAACACTGGCCGACTTAGTCGGGGTAATCTGACGAAAGCCACTTCCACGGCTTGCCGATTATGCGACCGAGTGGATTCCGGGACCGGCGTGTCACGGAGTGACCAGGTCGGGCTGGGCAGACGTCCACAACGTGACTTCTGGATAATCTCCGGGAAGGCGGACCCGCCGATCGGCTGTTGCTCAGGATTACTTGCGAGATGGCGATGTCACAACAGTTATCGGAACGGCCCGACGGCCCTGCGACGACGGTCTCCTTGCTTTGACCATCGTGTCGTGTTCATTACTTTTCCAGGAACGCGGCGATGGCCGGCTGGATCTCGGCCTCTTCACAGTCGGGAGCGAGATGTCCGCAGTCGCTGTCGAGTTCCACGAAGGCGGCTTTAAGGAGATGTGCGAAGTCGGTTGCGGGTCCGGGTGTAACCATGTGATCGTGTTTCGAGACGATCACGAAGACCTTCGCTCTCACCGCGGCAGCGGCCCGTTCCATGGAGCCGCCAAAGGGCTGCGATATGTCGAGTGCCATCATGGCTTCAGCGTCGCGAATTTTGTCATTGGCATCGATGGCCGGTGTCTGCTTCGCCTTCTGCAGCTGTGAGAATACCTGTTCGCGGCTGGTGACCCGGTTGTAGTGCGCCGGAGTCGTGAGAAACAGGGCGGTGAATTCGGCCTGGCCGACCAGGTCCACATTCTGCTTGTAGTGGCCATTCTTCCATGCCGGGTTGTTCTTGATCGAGTCGATCTCCGATTGCCACAGTAATAAATCGTAGGCGGCCAGCCGTGGGGATCCTACGATGGGCACAGCCTTGTCCATGAAGTCTGGATAGGTCACCATCCACTGAAAGGTCTGCATTCCTCCCATGGATATGCCCATGATCGCCTTCAAATGATTGATGTGCAGAACTCGCGTCAGCAGTTCATGTTGCGACTCGACCATGTCACGGATAGTGATTCCTGGAAACCTCATTCCCGGCTGAAGTTTGCTGTTGGACGGGGAAGACGAGACTCCGTCGCCGAGCGCATCGACCGCGATGATGTAGTAACGCGAGCTGTCGAATATCTCGCCGGGCCCGATGTCCGACACCAAGTCTTTGGTGGTGCCGCCAAACCACGTGGGAAACAGAATTGCGTTCGACTGGTCGGCATTCAATTGGCCGAAGGTCCGGTAGCCGATTCGACAGTCGCGAATGATCTCGCCACTCTGCAACTTCAAATCTCCGAGCGAAGCAAATTGTTGTTCCTGACTGCGGGAAACAGTGGCGGTGACAACGACCAGCGCGAAGCAGAAGAGCAGGCGGATGGGGGTTCTCATATCGGGCCGAAGTGTAGCATCTGGCACTTCACCGCCGGTTGGGGCGACTGGCCACGCACTTACTCCGATTATCGGAGTGGTCAGAGGGCGGCTCGGCGGCCCTTGACGCTTCCGGTGTTTGCAGCCTCGCCGTCTGGTGTCGCGCCCAGGTGCGACCGTAAGAAGCTCTTTGACATCCACCATCGGGTCTGCGCAGCTAGTTACTGATCTCATAATCCTTCCGAGACCGCTTTTCCCGAATTGGAACTGGCGCAGGGCCTGACAACGTCGTAAGTGCCTGCGGCATAAGAATTTACCTATAAACCACTGGGGTTCAAGATTTTGCCGGGATTTTTTTGCCAAGTTGCTGATTCCAGTGAATAGGGGTGGGGGGAGGGTGCTCGTTATCGGACGTAAAGTTTCCCGGCCGAGAAGCGCCGTTGTTGGCACGCTATGTTAGGAATGAATAAACAGTGGGAACCGCAGACTTGTACAGACTGCAGACTTGTACAAAAGGGTCGGCAACGAAATCCAGGTTGGAACAGCTATGCGAAGGGCGAGAAGCGAATAGCATACCCCGGCCTGCCGAACTTCCTCCTATTGATACACTGTTTCCGCCATGTTCCGCACGAAGCTGTTGGTGTTCTTCACCGCGCTGCTGATCTCCACCGCCGCCTTCGGATCGGCCTACCAGGGCAGTCCCCGGCTGGTCGTTGTCATCGTGATTGACCAGTTCCGCGGCGATTACCTTGACCGCTATCACGACGAGTTCGGCCCTGTCGGCTTCCGCAACTTCACCGATCACGGAGCCTACTTCCCGGCCTGCTACTACAACTACGCCAATACCCGCACCGCTCCCGGCCACGCCACGCTGGGCACCGGAGCCTACAGCGTGGGTCACGGCATCTTCTCCAACGAATGGTGGGACCCGGCACGCAAGGCCGTAGTCAGCAGCGTGGACGACGACAGCACGAAGCTGATCGGCGCCGAGGGACCCGGGGCTTCGCCGCATAATCTGATGGCCGATACCATCGGTGATGAGTTGCGCCTGGCCACGCAGGGAAACTCGCGCGTCTACGGCATTGCGCTGAAGGACCGCGCCGCCATCCTGCCCGCCGGATACAGCGCCAATGGCGCCTTCTGGATCGATCACGAGACCGGCGCCTGGATCACGTCGACCTACTACATGCAGGCCGCGCCGCACTGGCTCACCAATTTCAACGACCAGAGCCATGCCAAGAAGTATCTCGGCCTCGACTGGAAGGACAATCACGGCGAGCTGATGGGTTCCACCAATTCTCGCGAGGGCACCGACGGCAAGCCTGTGGACTACTACGATCTGGTCGGCTCCACGCCCTACGCCAACGATTACGAATTCGACTTCGCCCGCGAGCTGATACAGCAGGAAGAGCTGGGACAGGGCACCGCGACCGATCTGCTGTTCATCAGCCTTTCCGCCAACGACATCCTCGGCCACCAGGTGGGACCGGATTCGCCCCAGATGCACGCCATGGCACTGGCGCTCGACCACCAGATCGGCGATTTCCTGCAGTTCCTCAGCCGCCAGTTCGGACTGTCGCAGGTCTGGGTCGCGCTCTCCGCCGACCACGGCATTGCGCCGCTGACGGAAGTTGCGAAGGGTCTTCACATTCCCGCCGCGGTGACCAGCAACTCCGATCTGGGCAAAGAGCTGAACAAGGCCATCGGCGCGAAGCTGGGCAAGTCCGCCGATTACGTGCGCGCCGTCTCGTTCCCTATCGTCTTCCTCGATCACGATGCCTTTCCCCCGAAGCTGTCGGAGAGCGACGCTGAAACCTATGCTGCCGAGGCCATGAAGGCCTCCGGCTTCCGCAACGTCTTCACCAAACAGCAGCTGGCCGACGGTGAGGTCCCGCCCAGTGCGATCGGCCGCATGTATGCCAACAGCTATTCGCCCTACGGCGGATGGTGGGTGATGGGGCTGCCCGCGCCGTTCACGCTGGCGCGCAAATCGGGCACCGATCACGGGGAGGCTTATAGCTACGATCAGCACGTACCGCTGGCGTTCTTCGGTGGGCCGTTCAAGCCGGGCGTCTATCGCGAGGAGGTTGAGCCGATCGACCTGGCGACAACCTTGTCCGTGCTGCTGGGCATCAACAAGCCCACCAGCGCCACCGGGCGCGTGCTGACCGAGGCGCTCGTGCCGTCCACTCCCGCCGGAGCACCTGCGCCGCAGCGAGTGCGTCAGGCGCCACAGGCACATCCATGAGCCCGCAAGCCCGCACCGGCCTTGACCTGAGTGCCAACGTCGCTGGCATCGCGCTCAAGAACCCGGTCATCGCTGCGAGCGGAACCTTTGGCTACGGCGTCGAGTTCGAAGACATAGTCACCCTCGACCGCTTGGGCGGCTTCGTGGTCAAGGGACTCTCGCGCGAGCCCATGGCAGGCAATCCGCCGCCACGGCTGTTCGAAACCGCGGCCGGCATGCTCAACGCGATCGGCCTGCAGAACATCGGTGCGCGTGCCTTCCTCGAAGAGAAGCTGCCTCTGCTGGCCAGGATCAAGAACATCGTTTTCTTCTGCAACGTCTTCGGCCACTCGCAGGACGAGTACGAAGACGTGGTGCGCATGCTCAACGACGGCGAAGGCATCGCCGCCTACGAGCTCAACGTGTCGTGTCCCAACACCAAGTGTGGCGGCATCAGCTTCGGCAGCGATCCTCGCATGCTGTTCGAGGTCGTAAGCGCCTGCAAGAAGCTGGCCACGCGGCCGCTGATCGTGAAGCTGTCGCCCAACGTTACCAGCATTCCCGATGTCGCGCGCGCCGCCGAGGAAGCTGGAGCCGACGTCCTCTCGCTGGTCAATACCTTCGTCGGCATGGCCATTGATGCGGAGACGCGCAAGCCGCGCATCTCGAATGTGACGGCCGGACTCTCCGGGCCGGCCATCAAGCCGATCGCGCTTCGTATGGTCTGGGAAGCGGCCAAGACGGTGAAGATCCCTGTCATAGGCATCGGCGGCATCTGCACCGCCGAAGATGTGATTGAGTACCTGCTGGCTGGCGCGACCGCCATCGAGGTCGGCACCGTGAACTTCTGGGATCCCTGCGCCTGCGAAACTCTGGTCGGCTCGCTTGAGAAGTGGTGCGTCGAACACCGCATCGAAAAACTCAGCGGCCTCGTGGGGGGATTACAGCTAGAGGAATCGCAACCTTAATGCCTTGCGTCCACAGCGGGTGCTCGCCCAACGCCCACACACCAAGAAAAATCCCCAGGCAAAAACCTGGGGATTGTTAAAGTTGGTGTAAGTCGATCGTGGACTAGCTCAGCTTGCGGCGCAGCATGCCGACGACGCCAAACAGTCCTGAGCCAAGCAGCAGCAGGCTGCTGGGTTCCGGCGTGGCGGTGGCGTAATCCCAGCCGAAGTTCGGTCCCCAGAAGCCATCGGACACATCGCCGATGATGCCGGTTCCGGTGAACTGCAGGAAGCCGCCGTTGCCGATCCAGTTGTCTCCCGGATACGTAATCGGCGCATACACCGCGAAGCCCCCATCATTGAAGGCATAGGGATCGATCACACCGCTGGCTCCCACCAGGACGTAGGTCTGTCCCGCGAACAGCTCGACCGGCGTGACCGAGTTTCCCACGAAAAACGGGATCGAAAGGGTTGAGCTATTGTCGATCGTAGTGGAGGACAGAAGGTTGCCGCTGGCATCGTACAAACCGACGTCATGCGACTCGGCAAAGCCTCCCACCGTTCCGTAGTACGCCAGAACGTCGACATAAATGTTCGCCGTTGGCGAAAAGACCTCGCCTAAGGCGTATCCGATACCATTATTGAACGAGTTCCCTACGGTGGCGAAATCCCAGCCAGCAAAGGCATTGAGCGGAGCATAGGTGGTGCCTGCTGTCGCAAGCCCTGACAGGAGTAGGGTTATCGCTAGGGTTAGAACTGAGATACTGAGAAACCGCTTGGCCATTCGAGTCTCCTTAATTCTAGTGGCGTCGTTACCCCAAAGTTTCAGGGTTGTTGCTAGAGTCTGTCTTTTGGGGAGGCTGCGCTGGGCAGCTATCCGTATGCATTAGAGCAATCGGCGGGCCAACCTAAATAGCTGAAATATCTAGACGTAGAACCGACAGACAACGAGCAAATGCAAAGATTTGCGCCTTTATGAGACTTACGGTTTTCCCCGAAAAGTGGGGGTATACCCCTTGGCCACGCCGCCACTATTTCGCTGCGGGCGCTGCCACACGTGCCTCGCTGGCTCTGCAGGATGAAAAGAAAATTTTGGGTAGCTAACCGGCCTGAGCTTCTGGTCGCCCTCCTTCACGCGGTAGAAACCATCCAATCGGCACATCGCGGAAAGTTTGCCCCTCGCCCTATCGTGGGACCCTGAACGAAGCTCCCTATGGACCACATACTTAAATGTTACCAATGCCAAACCACCCGGGGTAAGATCCACCCCAGGGAATTGGCCGCGTTATGGGCTTGTCGCACTACTCTCGCTTGTTCGTCCGTGCGACCGTGCTGTTCATGGTTTCTTCAACCATCGCTCCCGGTCAGACAAAAGGCGCGACAGCAGCCAAACCCACTGCTCCTATCCTGATGCCGGTAGACCGTGCCAGTGATTCCTATCGCATCTACTCCAGTCTTATGCCTTTGGGGGAAACAGCCGGTAAAGCATGGCCGCACAAGCTTTGGTTAGTGCAGAACACGACCGTGACGGTGATCTCTCCGGATGAGCCTTGTCAGGTAAAGCCTACCTCCCAGCCCGATGCTGCTTCACTTTTGTCGATGGGTATGAACCCGCATGTCGCAGTGCGGCCTTCGGATGATCGACGCCAGGACTTCGTTGAAATCCTCAAGGACTGGGACGGCCACTGCCATGACCGGATTCTTCTCGACCCCAATGCCTGGCACACCAGTGTCCCGGTTCGGCTGCTGAACCCGGCAGCGCAGGAGAGATATAGAGCATCACGAACCAATGCACACCGCAACTCTAATACCGACAATTTCAGCGACGCTCCTGCACTTTACGGTTTCAGCGAGGTATTTTTTAACTCCGCACACACCGTTGCATTGGTGTACGCAACCCACTATTGCGGAAGGCTCTGCGGCCAGGGCTTTTGGGTGGCGCTTGAGCTTCAGAATGGAGTCTGGAAACCGCTCCCGTGGGATTCCTCCAGTTGGATTTCTTGAGGTTGGGACCCAGTCACGTGCTCCGTCCCTTCCCAGAACGGAATTTTGCAACTCTCTATAGGCATTCCGGTGGCTGCGATTCTGGTTCTGGTGTAGCATTCTCCGCACCAAGGAGAGTGGCATGCTTCACTGCACAAAATGCGGAGCCGAGGTTCCTCCCAACGCGCAGTTCTGCCAGAAGTGCGGACAGCAGCAACCGTCGCCCATGCCCGGTCCCACCTCGCCGCCGTGGCAGCCCGCGACGAGCGGCCTTTCGGAGAACGCCGCCGGGGCGCTCAGCTATGCGCTGGGCTGGATTACCGGCATTATCTTCTTCCTGATCGATAAGCGGCCTTACGTGCGCTTTCATGCGGCGCAGTCGATTGTCACCTTCGGCGGCCTGCATATCCTGCGCATCGTGATTGGAATAATGTTCGGCCTGGGATGGGCCTTCGGCGGCGGCTGGGGCTACGGCCACTTCGGCGGCTTCGGGATTGGCATCGCGCTGCTGGCGCTGCTCGGACTACTGTCCCTGATTCTGTGGATCGTCTGCATGGTGAAGGCGGCTTCAGGAGAGCGCTTCATGGTGCCGATCGCCGGGGAGTTCGCGGAGAACCTGGCGGGGCGATAGCCGTGTAGCCGCGCCACCGCTCACGACACAGCCTCTTCTGCTAGTCCGCTGGCTGGAATGGTGGCCTTCGCCGTCATCCTACCCCAGCAGCACGCCGGGATTCTTCTTCGCGATGTGCAGCAGCTTCAGAGTGGCCTGGCGCGGGGCGCGTGTGCCCTGCTCCCAGCTCTCCACCGCATTGGAGCTCACGTTCAGCAGCTTGGCGAAGAGCGCCTGGCTGGCGTTCAGCGCCTCGCGCAGGGCGCGGATATCGCCCGGCTTCAGGGGCTTGGGAGCGGGAGGCAGCGTGGCCGTGCGCAGGTCCAGCAGCGTCTTTCCGCCTTCGATCAAGACCTTCTTTTCCGCCACGCCTGCTTCAGGCTTTTGTTTCTTCCTGTTCTTTTTCTTCTTCTTACTCATCGCTATACTTCCTCAGCTATGCCACAATGTGGGAGTACTACAGTGTAGGATGGATTGCGTCTCAACGCAACGATCATGGGAATCATCATTCTGCCGCCCTCGCCACCGGTTTTCCCTTGTCGCCGATTTCCAGGTACGCCCAGGGCGTTTCGTGATCGTGGGTAAACACCACCAGCCAGCGCTCCGGGATCGCCAGCTTGTAGAAGCGGTGCCGGTTGTCGATGCAGGCGATCGGATCCAGGTCGTAGCCCATCACCCACGTCGGGTCGAGATGGTGTGAAGTGGGCACCAGATCGCTGTGATAACAAACCGTATGCCCGCCACAGCGCAACATCACTGCCTGTAAATCGCGCGTATGCCCCGGATATACCTTCACCGAAACCCCAGGCGCGATCTCGGCATCACCGTGCAGCAGCTTCATCTGACCGCTGGCCACTAGCGGATCGTAGTTGTCGGTCATGTAGCTCACGCGGTCGCGCTCGTGCTGCTCGTGCGCGTGCTCCAGCTCTCCCGCCTGTGCGTAATAGGTGGCCTTGGGAAAGGTCGGCACCGCCTTGCCATCCTTGTAATAGGTGTTCCATCCGCAGTGATCGAAGTGCAAGTGGGTATTGATGACGATGTCGATCTCGTCGGGCGAGACCCCCGCCTCCTGCGAAGCTCTTCATCAGCAGCCCCTGGTTCTTGTAGAAGCCCTGCGACTTCTCGCTCAGCTTGCTGCCAATGCCGGTCTCCACCAGCACGGTGCGCTTGCCGTCGCGCATGAGCAGGCAGTTCGTGCCGAGCCGGATCATATTGCGATCATCAGGCGCGATGCGTTTGCTCCACATCGCCTTGGGCACAACGCCGAACATGGCGCCGCCGTCCAGTTCATACGTTCCGTCCGAGAGGACGGTCAGCTCACAATCACCCAGCGTCAATCGATGCAAAGGCTTCTCCTGAAAAGGCGCCCTGCGGGCTTCGCGGATAACGCGGATTTTCCAACACAAAGCGCGAAACTCATCATAATATCTGCGGGGCGGCGGGGACATCGATGGAGCACCTCTCACCCCCGCGAAGTCGGCGAGGTTGGAAAATAGTTCCCCCATCGGCTGTCACAGCAGATGGCAGATCACTGGAGGTGAGTCCGTGCTGAAGTTGGTGTGTATCGCAATTCTCTTGAGCGCCACGGCGCTGGCACAGTCCGGCGGCAGCACCGGCACGGCTTCGCCCGCAGCACCAGCGGCCGCCCAGTCGGTGCCATCCTCATCGCCGCAACCCGCCGATGACCTCGCCCAGATGCAGCAGGATCTGAACCGGCTGGATGGCCTGCTCAACAATATGAGTGCTGAGATCGAGTTCCTGCATGACCAGAATCTGCAGATTCTGCTGCGCACCAACTCGCAGATGTGGACCATCCTGATCCGCGATATGCGCACACGCCTCACCCGTGAGCAGCAGCATCGGGCAGCCTTACCCGAAAGTCCCGCGCCGAAGTCTGACGCGCCGCCAGCGAAGCACTAGCGGCCGTCCGTGGGATTTCCACCACGCGCCGCCAGACCAAGCCTGCGCAATTTGACGTAAAGCTAAGGGGCAGCCCTGGCGAGCTGCCCCGTGCGTTACAACCGGAACCCGTTTACTGAACCGCTTTGGCAGTATCTTTACTGATGTCTTTCACGCCGACGGCGGTCTTTTCTCCGCCTTCTTCCGTGTACTTCACCGACACCTGCGAGCCTTCCTTGATGCCTTTACCGGTAGCCTTGGTGCCTTCCCAGGTAGTCTTGCCGGTCCACTTGATAGTGTGCTCGGTACCGTCCGAGGCCTTGACCACCATGGTCTTGCTGTCCTTGTCCACGTGTTTGACCACACCCGACACCGCGTGGACGACATCTTCGGCAAATGCGGATTGTGCCGTCACTACTCCGACCAGGACCAGCAGAGACAGCATCGCAATTGTCCACTTCAAATTCTTCAACATCGCGTTAGTTCCTCCTTGGAAGCTTTCCAATTTGACTCCGACCGGAACTTGCGTTGATGAAGTGCCGGAGCGGGCGTTGAATTTTGCAGGCAGCCCTTGCGAGCTGCCCCGTCTATTGTAACCTCCTGCCGCGCTCCCTCGCACTTGGCCGGGCTGGAACCCGCCCAGGCTCCCTGTGATAGGACCTTTGCAGACGTTAGGCTGCTCCCACTTTTGAAACCTTCCGAGGCCCAGGGTAATTCCCAGTGTAATTTCGAGCCTCAACGTCTCAGTTTGCGGCGCGCAAAACCGAACAGGGCCAGAAGCCCCGACCCTGACAGCGCAAGCGTCGATGGTTCTGGCGTGCTCGACTGGAGAAAACCATAGTCGATGGTGCCCAGTTCCCCATTACAGCACCCGCCAGCAACACTCAGGTTCACGTCGATATTCACCGTCTTTCCCGAAGCAGTCAGAAAAAGGATGCGGCCGCCACCGCCGCTATAAGAGCCTCCGCGCGCTGTAATTTCAGCACTGCTCGGGTCGATCAGCGGAGCCGCAAACAGCAAGCCTCCGCCCGATCCACCGCCGCCACCCCAGGAATCACAGCACCCGCCTGCTCCACCGTCGGCGTGAATCGCAGAACCCGGCATGAAGTCGATTGCGGTCTCTCCCACGAATTCGAGGGCCCCGCCGCCACCTCCGCCACCCACTCCGCTAAACAGGATGTTCCAACTGCTTCCACTGCCGCCGCTGCCGGCCAGAAGCAGGTTGTGAAGATTTCCGTAAGTAACGCTCTGCCGTGGGCTGCATCCTGGTGTATAGCAAGAGTCGCCGTTGTCAGCGCCCCGGCCGCCGTATCCGCCGCCGACTCCGAAGTCCAGAATAGTCAAGCCCCAAACACCGTTCGACGGTCCGCCGCCCGGCCCATGTCCCGGATATCCCGCGTGAGCGTAGCCACCTCCCGCTCCACCGTCGGCGCCGCCGGCGTTACCCAACCCGCCCAGGGCTCCTTGGCCCGTGCCACCATTGGCATTGATCGTTCCGCTGATGGTCATCGAACTGCGTGACAGCAGGGCGAAAGGATTCGGACCCTCAACGTTGATCGTGGCCCCTGCGCCGATCGCTACCGAGCTGAAGTCCAGCACCCCAACGTGCGGATCGAAGAAACCTTCGGAGTACGACAGGCCGCCCTGATTGTAGATCGAGCCGGTCGCAAGAATGTGTCCCATGGAATCCATCAGGACAGGCGCGGGTCCGCCGGTGTCCACGGTGTAAACGCCGCTGGCAAGGTTCAGGGCTCCGCTGGACGTGAAGGCGAGTGGGTTAAGGGGATCGGCAAAACCCAGCAACGCCGTTACCGCAATGCCGGCCAGCAAAGCCAGAGTCCGCAGGATTAGCCGACGGCGCGCAAGTCCGAACAGACCGAGCACGCCGGAGCCGAGCAGCAACAGCGACGATGGCTCGGGCGTGATGACCTGGCCATTCCCGATGAAGCCATTTCCATCCTGCCCCGCATCGAGGGTGATGTCGGTCAAAGTCAAAACCGGATCACCAGTAATGTATCCCCATAGCTCCGCGGTGGCGCCATGACCTTCATACACATTCAGCGATTTGTTAACCAGGCCGCTGAGAGTGATGAAGTCGACATTTTGTCTGTCCGTGCCATCGTTGTAGGTGGTGAAGATGCTGATGTTTACGACACCGAGTTTTGTGGCGTCACTGATGGTGCCATCGACTGTGAAGTAGAGGGTCATGGTCGCACCAAAGATCAGAGAATTAAGATCGCTGGTGCCGTTGTTGAAGGTCAGCGTGCCGAAGTCGAAGGGCCGTCCCTTGACGTAGTCGAGCGGGATCGGTGCGCCAAAGAAATCGACCTCACTGGTGTTTGGGTCGTAGTTGCCGCTTCCCCAGATCAGCCCACTACCGAATTGTTGCCTCGGCGGGTTTCCGATGAGAGTAGGGTTCGTGCTGTTGGTGATTTTGTAAAAGGCGGTGTCAGTGTTGTCATAGTAGGTTGGGCGTCCCGTAGCACCATGTAGACATCGCCGGTCAGAACCGGGTCGCTGAAGATGGCCACTACAACTCCTTGAAGGTTGCTGGCTGAGATCGGCGGCGCGGTCACGAGGGACAGGGCGGCGATTACTATGATCATCCAAAAAGTGAAATCGGACAGAAATCGTTTCATGACACTTCTCCTTCATGGCAGCTCGCGTGTGCGGATGCTGCCGGCTTGAGGCGTGCCGGGCACGTCTGGATACCGGGTTCGAGCGATCGTTTGCAGTCTGGCTGGAAGGCTAGCCGCTTACTCACGTGCCTCTTGATCCTCCGGCGAAGAACGCCGAAGGCCCCCAGCGCAGCGGTGCCCAACAGCGCGAGCGAGGAAGGCTCGGGAGTGATCAGCTTACCATTGCCAATAAAGCCGTTTCCGTCCTGGCCGGCATCCAGCGTGATGTCCGTCAGCCCCAAGACCGGGTCGCCGACGATGTTGCCCCACAGTTCGGCCGTCGCTCCATGGTTCTCATAGACGTTCAGTGACTTATCCGCGAGGCCGCTGATGGTGATGAAGTCGGCATTTTGCTTGTCGGAAAGTGCATCGTTGGTGGTCGTGTAGATGGTCAGCTGCGACACGCCTATCTTCGTAGCATCGCTGATGTGCCATCCTTGGTGAAGTAGAAGGTCATGGTGGCGCCGAAGATGTTGGTCCCGGTTGCGCTGGTGCCATTGTTGTAGGTGAGCGTGCCAAGGTCGAATGGCTGCCCCTGAATGTAGTTGAGTGGAATGGGCGCGCCGAAGAAATCGACTTCGCTGTGGGGATTGACGAAATCGCCGGTCCCCCAAACTAGTCCGTTGCCTACTCTCTGCCGCGGAGGATTTCCAATACAGAGGGGATCGGTGCTGTTGGTGATTTTATCGAAGCCGGTGACGGTGTTGTCCTGATACATGGGCCTGCCAGTTGCGCCGTCATAGACATAGCCGGTGAGAATGGGATCACTAAAACAACGACCACCACTCCATCGAGATTGCTGGCCCACGTCGAGGGAATTGCGAACCCAAGCAGAGCAGCCGCAATGCCCATCCAAAAAATCAGCTTTCGCAGAGACGATTTCACGATAGTTCTCCCTTCGTGGCAGTCCACATGTGGAGTTGCCGCCCGCTTGAGCCGTGCCAAGGCACGTCTACGTTCCACTTGAAAGTGCTCGAGCTCGATTAGTTTTGGCAGCCGACAGTTGGCTACTTGCGTCTGCCGAAGTTTCTCCGTGGAGCGCGCCGAAGCCGCCCAGCGCAGCCTGCCCAAGAGGGCAAGCGACGAAGGCTCGGGCGTTGCTGTTACCGGCATAATGGCGGCGTCGAAGCCGGTTGAGTCACTGTTGACGTCCCCATCGTTGTTCACTCCGAACGACAGCCATCGCCCGCGTTCAGGTGTTCCACAAAGGAGAAGTCTTCTCTTTCACCAACCGTCATCGGATGTTGCGCCCCCGGCCCGGTAAGGGTTCCGCTATAGAGCTGCATGCCGTTGTCGTACACCAGGCCGATAACACCGGTGGGATTGACGTCGAGACTCGAATAATCCCACAACGTTGTAATTGCCGGTCGAGGGTGCCGTCCATTGGACGATCGTGTCCGTCGTTGGGCCGGGGTGCACAATGAGAGCGCCGGAGGGCGGGTTTACGATGGTCCCGTCGTGAGCCAATGGCCCGAAATGTTTTTGCCCACTATAGGAAGAGTGTTCTTGGCGTACGCCCAGCAGGCACGCCAGCCGCTCCGAAGTAGCCGCAATTGTCCGCCAAATAGACGGAATCGAGAGTGAAGGATGTGCCGGTAGTTCCATATCCGGAGCTCCAAGCTCCGTTGGGATTGCTAGCGGAGACGTCGTTTACCGCATCACATGAGTCCCGGCAGAGTCAGATGCAGCCGCAGAATCCACGTTGCGGCGACAAGGGCGACTTGTGTTAGTGCATTGTGGTTCTCCTTTTTTGTCGGTTCGCTTCCGTGAAAAAGGGGGTTGTGCAGCTCCACGGTGGACTGGAGTTTGTGGTCAGATCGTTCCCGATGCAAGTACAGCGGGGTTACGTTACGGTAACAGCGCGCGTAAGTTGTTGGCCGGTTTGAGCCATTGATGTGACAGGCTGGCTTGGCTATACTCTGCACACTCCGATCGAATCGCACCCAAACGAGCAGCAGGAGCGCAGATGCCGGACATATCTCCCAGTTCCGGGCAAGTTGAGGAGCAGCCACCTGCGGAAAATGCGATTGCTCCGGCGGAGGTCCTCGCCGCCCTACAAAGAATTCTCAGCTCACCCGACTTCGCCAACGCCGCCCGTAGTCGCGACTTTCTTCAGTTCGTAGTCGCCAAGACCGTCGCCGGAGAAGGCGACACCATCAAGGAATACCTGATCGGGGCCGAAGCCTTCGGACGGCCCTCTGACTACGATCCTCGCAATGATCCCATCGTCCGGGTCGAGGCCGGACGTCTTCGCTCGCGCCTGGCTGACTATTACTCGGGTTCGGGCGCGAACGATCTCATACGGATCGACCTGCCCAAAGGCAGTTATGTGCCGGTCTTCTCGCGACGCAATGGGCAGGTTTCAGCGCCGAGCTTGTCCACGGCCGAACCCCATGCCCTGGTGGACACCGCCGCCGCGCCGCTGTTTGCCGGTGCGAAAACAATGCCGCGGCGCCGGCAATGGCCGTGGGTGCTCGCTGTCGCGGCATTGGCGGCGATTCTCTGCACAACGATTTACCTTCAGATTCGTAAAAAGAGGGCCGTGCCCCTTACCTCCAGAGATTCGATTGTTCTGGCCGACTTCACCAACAGCACCGGCGAAGCCGTGTTTGACGGCACGCTACAGCAAGCGCTCATTCTGCAACTGTCGAAGTCGCCATTCATCGAGGTTCTCTCCCCGGCGAGGGTCCGCGAGACGCTTACTCAAATGGGCCGGCCAGCCAACTCTCCCGTGACCCGCGAGGTGGCGCGGGAGATTTGCCAGCGCACCGCGGACAAGCTGGTCTTGCAAGGTTCAATCGACCGGCTGGGAACGGAATACGTCGTCGGCCTGCGCGCCTTGAACTGCGCCACTGGGGAACAGGTTGCCGGCGACCAGGAGCGCGCTGCGCGTAAAGAGAAGGTTCTGGATGCGCTTGCCGGCGCTGCGGGCGGAATGCGCGGACGCCTCGGCGAATCCCTCGCCACAGTGCAGAGCAAATGGGTTCAGCCGGGAACCAGCACCCCGTCGCTTGAAGCTTTGAAGTTCTACAGCGATGGAATCGACGCCCAGAACTCGGGCACAGACGCATCGTCCATTCCGTTTTTCAACCGTGCCATCGAACTCGATCCTAATTTCGCCGTGGCTTACGCCGCCCTGGGAATGGTATATCGCGACATGGGAGAAGAGGGCCTGTCGAACCAGAACTTCACCAAGGCTTTCGAGTTGCGCTCCAGCTCCAGCGAGGTCGAAAGCTTTCGTATCTCGGCTTTTTACTATAGCTACGTGACCGGAGAGTTGCTCAAGGCCAATGAGTATTACCAGCTATGGGCCGATCGCTATCCCAACGATGCCGTGCCCCACGCTAACTGGGCGATCAACTGCAACGCCCTGGGCGAGTATGACAAGGCCATAAAGGAGAGCCTTGAAGCTCTGCGGATCGAACCCGGGGTAGGTCCGGCGCTGGGAAACCTTGTAGGGTTCTACACTTCCGTGAAGCGGCTGGACAAAGCAAAGGAGACGTACGATCTCGCACTCTCTCGCAAACTCGACGGTATCGCCGTGCGCGGCAACCGCTACGGGGTAGCTTTCTTGGAGAAAGACAACGCCACCATGGAAAGCTTGCTGAAGTGGGCGGCCGACAAGCCGGGTGTCAACGATCTCTTTCTCTCACTTCAGGCCGATACCGACGCCTTCTACGGCCATCTGCAACAGGCCCGCAACGGCTCCGATAGGGCGACAGAATCCGCCTTGCGCAACGGCCTGAAGGAGAGCGCGGCCCTGCGCCTGCTCGACTCAGCTCTACGTGAAGTGGAATTCGGCAACCCGGAACTGGCGAGAAGCCAGGCCAACCGCGCCCTGTCTCTGGCTCCGACCCCGAGTGTGCAGATTCTCGCCGCCGTGATTCTGGCGCGATCCGGCGACACGGCAACCGCTCGCAAGCTGCTTAGCAGCCTCGAGAAGCGTTATCCGCTCAACACTCCATTTAATGGATACTGGCTACCCACGATCCACGCCGCTATCTTCCTGGCCAGCAAAGCTCCCGCCGACGCGGTAGAAGCTCTGGAAGCGGCATCACCTTATGAGCTTGGCCAACCCGATCCCACGGTCGGCGTCGGAGGGCTGCTCTACCCGGTGTATCTTCGCGGACAGGCCTACCTGAAACTGGGGAAAGGCGCGCAGGCGGCAGCCGAATTCCAAAAGGTTCTTGACGCGTGGGGCATCGTGCAGAATGCTCCTTTCGGAGCCTTGGCCCGCCTCGGCATGGGGCGCGCACAAGCTATGATGGGCGACAACACTGCCGCTCGCACGTCCTACAACGATTTCTTCGTTCTCTGGAAGGACGCTGATCCGGATATCCCCGTTCTGCGAACCAACGGGCACGCAAAATTGAGGTGACGGAGCCTCGGCTTCTCGCGACGGCTTAAGGACTCCGAGGAGTATGAGCCCGAGCCACAGTGATCGCCTTTCTACTCTTCCGCAGCGGAAGCGAATGGATGGCGGCAGCTCAGCCTGCCGTGGACCACTAGCACGGAGGTGTCTATTCTTCGGTAGGTTTGATCTGGAATTTTGCTCTTCCTGTCTTAAATATTTCAATTCTGTTAAAAATCCGCTTGACAACCGCTGAAAGTAGGCACACTATGACGCTACTTTTGTCGATAGTTTGCGGTTAGTCTCCCCGACTAATGTGCAGGTCAAACTCTGGGCCCCGGGATTGAAAGATCGCGGAAGACGAATCTCGAATACGATCTCGCGACAGACATGAGATCGCGCCGGGATGACGCCCTGCCTTCCTCGACCTGATTCACTTATTCCAGTTGGTTGTCCTTGGCTCCTCGCGCCACGGAGGTACTCAAGCCTTTTCGAGCCAAGGCGGTGCGGCCCTCCACGTTCTCGCGACCCTCTGCCGCTTCTCGTGGCTCTGCTCTCTCCTGTGCCCGCACCGCGCACGCGCCTTCCCTTCGCTCCCCACCGCCCAGCGCCCACAGGGCTCTCAGCCTCTCCCCGGCCGCTGTGCTGTTCACTACACACTCCCCTGCGCTATCCCATTCCCTTCTAGCGACCAACCACAATATCTCACTCTGCAGCGCCTTGTACCAGCCGACAGCGCATATTTTCATCCCCACAACACGATCACCCACTCTGTGTCGTAGCCTTCTACCCACCCCTGTTCAAGAGCCCCGTTTACCTGGGGCAACACTGATGTCGGGACAACTCAATATATCGATGCCTTTCAGCGGGCCGAGTTTTGGAATCAGATTGGCATCATCCTTGTGCGCTTCGTTCGGAGGAATCGGCGGTTCGCGATATTCAGGGTTGGGTACGCCCGACGGTTTCTAGAGGCACTCTCAAGTGGCATACTCGCTTCACTCCGACCACCAGCGCAACTCAGTATTACTACCCTCACGCCTACCTACACACGCACCGCGTGCTCAATCTACTGCCTACTTCTACCTCCGCCCACTCTCTCCCTGACGCTACTTCACTGCGCGCTTTCAGCGCTACGCTGCTCCCGCACGCGTTTTACCACACCACCCTCTCGCGCCCACGTCCTCTTCTCCTGCGGCGCATCTACCCCGCCCCTCATCCCTACTTCTGCCACTTTTCCCTACATGGCCACCGCTACCTTTCACCTTACCGCGCTTCTCTCATTCCCTCTTTCTCTGCTTCATCCCCACTCACTCCACTGGCTCCCGCACCTTCAGCGGCCAATTTCCGCTTCTGCCTCACTCCGCTCATGCCGCATCACCCTTCCGCACACTCTCTCTCTCATTTACCTCGCCACTGCGCCCCTCTCTCACCGCTCTCGCTCCGCTTTTCTCTCTCCTCCATCTTCGCGCCTCCCCACACTTTGCTACACCTTTCTCCAGCTTTTCTATCTGCCTCCTACATTCCTGCGCCCTCTCTCACACTTCGCTTTATCTTCATTCACCATATTCTGCTCCTTCCTTTTACTACTTCCCCGCTTTTCTTGTCTCCAAGCGGTCTATTCGCATCCGCACCTTCTCCATCACTTCTTTATCTCTCCTATCCTCTCCCCCATCTCTCTCATACACTTCCTCTCTCCACCTACATCCTATCACTCTATTTGCTATGCTATTCCTTCCTCCACGCTCACACCACCTATACACACTACACACCCCCATCAATTCCCTCTACGCTACTTATCACTCACCGTTATAGCTATCACTCTCCACGTTATCTTGCGCGTTGCATTGTCAGCACCCACAACCGCTCGCTCTTTTTTAACACAGCCCCTTTCGCATCTCTACCACTGCCCTTTCGCTGTCTTCTGTTTTGTGCGCTCTCTACGAAGTTGAGATTTACAACCTTGCCTTAAAGCCGAGGGCAGAGCATCGTCGCCGCTCCCCGGTAAGCGTAAGCCTATCGCCAGCGCTCTACCGTGGTGCTATGCTCAGATAGTCGCACCAGCTCCACCCGCTTGCTCCGCTCTCATCACACTACACACTTCCCTCACCCATCTACCACCCTTCACCATTCCTTCCGTCGGGGTGGCCGGCTCTACTCGCGATCGGCCACCCCGGGGCGGTACGCACAAGAACGGCCGCTCGGATCCTTGCCGTAAAGTGCCGGCCGCCAGTTTTACGCGCCTCACAGCCATAAAGCTGCGTCCCGATATCTCATTAACTTCGTCCCGCCCGCCTTTCTCATTCTGTAACGCATTACTCCGCCTGTTCCAATTTCACTATGACGCAGATGCAACTGCGTCGGTGCATGCGCATTCGACAGGTTATCGTTGACAACTTCGTAGATAGACTCTAACGCTGGATATACCTTCTTCGTCAATACACAACTTACTGAAATGCAGATACGTCAACCAGGTATTTGTCACCCACTCTATTCCCACCCTCGATGATAATTGCATCACGTGCAGTCACCGTCACCGCTTTCTCCAGCGAATCACTTTCTATCACAACGCATCCTGCCCACCACCATAACCCTACCGCGCACAGATCGCTGATAGATCACGGTTTTATGCCCCCTCTTGTTGGTGTGCGCACTTCGCTCAAACTATTACCACAAGCCTCGATGAACTGTAGATCTTCAATCGTGTACTGTTCCCCAACGAGTAAAAGAATCTACGATGCCCAATCCGCGCAAGTGCAAACCGATCTCTGCTATGCGCTGCGTCCTGCGTCCCTGCCAGCTCTCAATCTGTTCCTCACAGCACGTACCGCATACTGCCGCTGATGTGCAAACAAATACTACCGCATCCGAGTCGTGCCTATCCAAGTTCAAATGTGGCAATAATCACGATTCCAACTCTAATCCTTAACTCACCCTCTACTCATCACTTCAACCTCTCTCCAACTCATACACTCTATAACACTCTACTTATAACTTCTATATCAATAACCTCCAACATCCACCTCTCCTATTATTTTCATCTCCTCATCTTCATCTCCCATTCTCCATTTTTCCATGGAATACGCCAAGCTTCATTGACGCAAACTTGATCTTGCCTACCATGGCGCAGATTGGCATGCGTTTGATGTAGCGCACTGTACCCCCCCCCCCCCCCCCCCTCCCCCCCCCCCCCTCCCCCCCCTCCCTCCCCCCCCCCCCCCCCCCCCCCTTACCACACTTACTTCCTCCCATTCACCTCTTTTACCCCCCCACTCAAGATCCTACTCCTATCCCACAATGTGGGACATCACTCTTTTTTCTTGGCTAAACCATCTGCCAATGCGTCGAGGATGCGGTCGAAATCGTCTAGCGACGTGTATTCCAGTATGATCTTGCCTTTGCCTTTGCGGTCGGCGATGGTTACCTTCAGGCCCAGCAGCCTGGACATCTTCTCCTGCACTTCGCGCACATTGGGATCCACGAGCGGCGCTCGAGGGTCAATGCGGAGGGTCACCGGGTGCAGCAGTTCCTCAACGTACTGTTCGGTCTGCCGCACCGACATGGCTTTCTCCCTGATTCGCTGCGCCATCTTCGAAATGCCTGCGGGAGTATCGAGAGCCATCAGCACCTTTGCATGACCAACGGTCAATTCCCCCTGCCTGACCATGATTTGCACCTCCTCAGGCAGCTTCAGCAGCCGAACGTAGTTAGCGATGGAGCCGCGATCTTTGCCGGTGCGGATGGAGATCTGCTCCTGGGTGAGCCCAAACTCGCGGCTGAGCCGCTCGAAGGCGTGCGCTTCCTCCATGGGGTTCAGGTCCTCGCGCTGCAGGTTCTCGACGATGGTCATCTCCATCGCCTGCTCGTTGGAGGCCAGCCGCACAATCGCCGGGATGGTCGGCTTGCCCGCCTTCTGCGACGCCAGCCAGCGCCGCTCGCCGGTTATGAGTTGGTAACGGCCGTCGGCGATAGGACGAACTGTGATCGGCTGCAACACTCCCGAGGCCGCGATCGACGCCGCCAGCTCTTCGATGCCAGCCGCATTAATGTGCGTCCGCGTCTGATAGGGATTGCGGTCTAGCAGATCGAGCGCCAGATGGTGGACGACATCGCCGGATGCAGGGGCCGCTTGCGGCGCCGAAGCGCCAGCCACGGCTGCGCCGGATGGCCGGGCCGGCAGCAGCGTATCGAGTCCTCGGCCCAGAACCTTACGTTTTTCCATGGATCAATCCTTGTGGCAACAATCTTGATGGGCAGGACACTTGGTCGGGCCACATCCTGTCCAGCGTGACTTCGCGAAACTGGGCTGACTGGGTCTCAGCCATCCGCCGCCGTGGGCGCGGGCTCTTCCGCCTTAGAATCAGGCTGATAGCCGTCCTTCGCCATGATCTCGGCGGCCAGCCGGATGTAAGCTTCCGCGCCCCGCGAGCGTGGATCGTAGCTCAGCGCCGGCTTGCCGTGGCTGGGCGCCTCCGCCAGACGAACGTTGCGCGGGATGGTCGTCTCGCACAGCAGTCCGCCGAAGAAGCCCTTCAGCTCCGCCGCGACTGACTGCGCCAGGTTCGTCCGGTCGTCAAACATCGTCAGGACAACCGCTTCGACGGACAGCGTCCGGTTCAGCTCGACCTTGATGCGCTCGATCGTGTCGAGCAGCTCGGTCACTCCTTCGAGCGCGAAGTACTCGGCCTGCATGGGGATCAGCACGGTGTCGGCCGCGACTAAAGCGTTGAGAGTCAGCAGATCCAGCGCTGGCGGGCAATCGAGCACAATGTAGGCATAGCGCTGGCGCAACGGCTCGAGCGCGTGGCGCAGGCGATACTCGCGCAGCTCCAGCGGCACCAGCTCGATATTGGCGCCAATCAGGTTCTTATGCGCCGGCAAGACGCTAAGGTTTGGGACTTCACTCTGCAGGACGGCCGCGTCCGCTGCGATATCGCCCATCAGCACCTGGTAAGTGTTTGGCCTATCAGGATCGCGCTGGAAGCCCAGTCCGCTGGAAGCGTTGGACTGCGGATCGCAATCGACCAACAGCGTGTCGACGCCGGCGTTGGCCAGCGACGCCGCTAAGTTAATGGCGGTAGTCGTCTTGCCGACGCCGCCCTTCTGATTCGCGACCGCGATGACACGTCCCATGAATTGAAGACACCTGGCGAGAAGGCTGCTACAAGAGCTTAGACCGGGAAGCGCCGTGCGGCAACCGGATAGCGCCGCGCTGAGCCATTTTTCGGAGGAAAAACTGTGCAAGTCATGGACAGATGGATCGAAGCTACTGATTCTGCTCACGAAACGCAGGTTGGATTTGTGCGCATCAGGGTGGAAAACGAGGCTGCCGGACTCGGCTTGGCCGGAGGGGGAGTTCAAATTGTTCCACGTGGAACAATTTCAAACGGGCGGGCAGAGGCGATCAGAACCTGAGTCGTCTTCGCTAAACGGCTCGTCCTAAGCTGCAAGTCTCAGAATTGTTCCACGTGGAACAATTTGCGCTGAGGTTGGCGAAGGCGGGGTGAGGAAATTTTGGACTGACTCTCCGCCAGGTCGATCCAGGGCAGATGCTTCCCCAAAACTCGAAATTGTTCCACGTGGAACAATTTATGACTATTGGTCAATTACACCGGGACTGGCGATGCCGTCCGCCTTCTTTCCCCACACCATCGCTTCACCTCAGTATCGGCGCGCGCGATCTCTACGTAAGACCCAATCGACCTCTACGTATATGCAGCATCCGTTTGCCTGGACCAATCCAAGTCCCCACCTCGACCGCGCTCCAACCGCCAGCAATCCAGTGCCGCTCCCACTCCAGCCCAGCTGGAAGACACAAAACGCTTACATTATTCCACTTGACTTAACCCCTAGCCTGGTTTTTCCCCAATTAATACCACTCTCACCTCGCTCATGGGCAGCCCCACCTCTTCCCGCCAAGTCATGTGACTTATAGTCATTCGCGCCAGCTCTGTCTGCCCGGCCGCAATCAGCACGCCCATCCGGCCTCCCGGAGCGACCAAGCCCGCCGCCACCGACAGTGCCTGTCCAATTTTCTCCACCGCCCGCAGAGTGACGTAGTCGGCGGACTGGCCCCACCGCTCGGCTCGGCCGTAGAAGACCTCGGCGTCCCGTAACTCCAGCGCCCGGACGAGCTCGCGCAGAAACGTCGCTTTCTTGTTCTGCGACTCAATCAGGGTCAGCCTCAACCCGGGCGCGAACAGCTTCATGGGAACTCCGGGGAAGCCCGCGCCCGACCCCACGTCGGCAAGCCTGCCGCTCGCGCTCCGATCCTCGCCCAGCAGCACGCGCGCGGCAAACAGCGACTCGCCGAAGTGGCGCGTCACCATCTCCTCCGGACGGCGCACCGACGTCAGATTGGTGCGGGCGTTCCAGCGCAGCAGCAGCTCCAGGTAAGTCTGCAGCTGCTCGAGCAGTAGGCAGTCGGGCGCCGGCAAAAACGGCTCGAGCAGTTCGGCGATGCGGGCAGTGTCCAAAGGGCAGTGGCCAGTTGTCAGCTCTCAGTTGGCAGTCCTCAGTTGAACAAGGCGAGCGGCTTTCGACAAGCGTAATCGCAGGTGGGGAAGCTTTAGCTATGAGCTGTTAGCTGTTAGCCGTCAGTCAACCAGACTTAATGATCGGCTCTTTCCTCGCCGCGTCCCCCAACTTGCCTTTGTGATCACGTGGTCGGGGTCTATAGAAGCAGGCACAACCGGGACCGGGCGCAGCGCCGAGATCAGGATAGGCAGAGCGAAATACCGCCGTTCGTTTTAAATCCGACATCTCCGCAAGGCCTCGGGGGCTTATCTCGCGGCTTTCAGAAGTGGAGCACCGAAGTCGTGCAAACGTCTGCACAGATGCCAACCGCGAACATACTCCTGCTCAGGTTCGGCTGTTACTAGATGCGTTGAACTGTGGACGTCTATGGCGTTTTTCGATACCATCTACCGTCAGAGACGCCAATGAAATTTTACGGAATTGCTCTTTTGCTACTCGGGTTTTCGTGTGTCAGTGACGGTGTTGCTCTTGCTCAATCGCCCACTGCGCAGATACCTCCCGAAAGCAACGAGCAGAAGAAAGAGTTTCTTGCCTGGCTGGACCTCGGCGTTATCGCTAAAAGAGTTCATTCTGCTGGGGAGCAGGCAGAACATCCTCCTTCGACCGCTGAAATCCAGAATCGAAGTAACACAGGAACAGCTGCATCTGAACGACAGCAATATCTGGCCCTATATCAAGCGCTCTCGACATTGCAAAGGTCCCAGGGCGGGTACGTCAACACGATGAACCTATACGTGGACAGCAGAAAGAACCACCTTCCTGCAGCCACGCAACAAGAACGCCAGACAGCGTTCGAAGTTGAAGTACTAACACTAAAGAAGAATTTAGACGCACTCAATGCGGCCTTTGATCCCCTCAAGATAAAGCTTGATATTACTGCCCCCGACTTAAGTGGCCTCATTGAACACTATCAGGAGAGCAGAGGCGCAAAGTCGATTACTGTTAGTAACGGATTGTTAGCCACTCTCACCATCCAAGAATTGACAAAGGTGCAGAAGCAGACAGCGGATAACGGAAAGATTTTGAACGAATCGATTACGAAGCTTCTGGCCTATATCAAGATTAAGTATCCCGACATCGGATAATTCGCATGTGGCGAGAAGTCGCTCAGGCGGCCAAAGAAACAAAAGAGATGCCTCAAACGTTAACCGTAGCAATCATAGGCGGAATCTTTGGCCTTGTCTCGACTCTGATCCAGATTATTGAAAAATTTCTTCGGGAGCGCACTGCGCAAGAGGAGATGGACCGGTCGTTACAACGAGCCACAAAACAGGTCGCCTTTTGGAATTCTTGGTACAAGGCGCAGCAGAGCGTTCGTCCCCCTGAGAAGTTGGCGGAAGCCAAAGAAATAGTGCTGAAGGAACTTGATGACCTTTCGGTCGCTCAGCGGTTAAAACCCGCACCGACCGCCGGCCAGGCGGTCCCAGATTCAGTTGTGCGACGTCTATTGCTAGCCTACAAGCCAAGCCATGCCGTGGCGTGGCTTCCCAGAGTATTCTTTTATGCATTTCTTCTTTATCTAATTGTCGCATCGGTACGAACTTTATTCAATCCGAAGTCATTTTCTGACCTAACCGTCTGGCTATTATTGTTTTTATTGGTCACGCTGGTTTGGCTGTTTAGGTTGTTGGCTCTGCGCCTACAATCGGGATCGGTCTCCCACATTTCCACAGAGGCTTCGACGGGCATCTCGCGGGGTCACTAGCGGATCATGGAGTTGTGCAAACGTCTGCACGAAATCTTCAAAGAGAAAAAGGCGGGCGGCCCGACCCACGATTTATTCACATGGGTCACCAAGGCCAAGGGTCATCATCGAAGGGTGCCGGAGCGTCGGTCGTTAAATATCTGTATCCAGTTATGGAGATAGGAATAGGGGTGTAACAGCTCCTTATTTCTTTCTGGATCAACGCCTGCTAATAGCGACGATGCGGCGGCGGGTGGCCCATTCACGCCCGGTTTTGGCTTGAGTGGGGCAGCTCGCAACCAATCGCTTCTGGCATGAATTTTGATTCTCTCGAAGACGACGCTTACTATGCACCATCATCAATTCCAAGCTCTTTTCGCATAGCTACCCTCGTTGCCAAGAGCCTCCCCGCCAGTTCTATTTGAGAGTTCTGGTAGATGGCGGCATCCTTGTCCCTTATCATTCCTATCGCGATCTGGTCGGCGAAAACCAAGAAGGTCTCAAGCGAATCCCCTATCTCTCTTCCGCATACGACACGTACCAGTTCTTTCGTTTCAGAAAAGCGAATCCTCGCCTTTGTCCACTGTTCTTTCCGCTCGGTCGCGAATTTCAACCACGCTGCATTAGTCGGTTGTTCTTCGAACAGCACTTTCGTATTTAGACGCAACAGCGCTTCATCAACTTCAGAAATCCTCTTGACCGTGTCAAACAGCACGTCGCGTTTCAATTCCCAACGCTTTTGGCGGTCCCACGCTTCATTTGAAATCTTGGTTTCAATCTCTTTGGCTGTTTTTGTAACCACCGCCACTTGGTCTTTCAGTTTCTCAATATCCTCGTGCGTCGCAAGATTTTCGCCTTTCTTGTTTGCATATCCCTTAAAGTATGCCGACCATAAAACTACTACAGCCAATAGGGCCTGCACCACCACGAATGTCCACACTGGAATATTCATTTGGCTGACAATTCTAACCTGGCCTGGTGCCCCACGTTCGCCCTTCATTTGAGCTACTCGGCCCGGCGAATGATGTAAGTTCGGTTCATGCCACGTGGTCTGAGGCGATTTCAGGAATGACCTGAGATCCTTCGGCTCGGCTGTCGCCTCGCTCAGGATTTCGCCTGCTGGCTCCCGCTACGCTCACGCCAGCAAGTCGGCTCAACCTTCAGTTGTTATCACCGCCATCCGAATTTCGTCGACGCGACTGTCTACGACCTGTTCCCACTTTGCCTGGAAGAGATGCGCCGTCGCTTCGAATGCGCGTATACGGATACGTGGTGATGGACGGGTGGCCCGGGCAACGTTCACGAGGGTGCCCCGTCCAACCTTCGGTTGGTTGGGCGTGGTTTTTCTCTCACTCTCACGGTAGGAACGATGCCCAGCGCCAACCTCTTCTTCCACGTCCACTCCGACTCAACTTCGACGACGCACGCTTCCCCGGTTAAGTAGTGCCGAAAGCTACTCCAGTGCCAGTCTTCCGGTTTCTCCACTAAACCACGCTTCACCGGGTTGCGGTGCATGTAGCGTAATTTCTCTACCAGCTTTTTGCCGCTCCAGACGTTGAAGTCATAATAGCGGGCCTGCCAGAAATGCTCGCGTCCGCTAATCAGACGACGCGCCACCGACTGCTTGATCGCACGAATTGCCGTCGATAACAACTTCCGCTCTGCTTCACTCACCAGAAAATGCACGTGCTCGGGCATGACGACATAACCGAACACCAGCAGCCCGTAGCGCTTGCGAGCTTCTTCCATGGCTGCTTCAAAAAGTCGTTTCGCGCCGGGATTATCGAGGTATTTCTGCCGCCGATAGCAACTGAAGGTGATGAAGTGCAGTTGCTGCGTTTGCTGATAACGCTTCAATCCCCAAGGCACGGGAGAAGCATACACTGCTCAGGGACATGAGTCGGTGACGCCGACGAAAATCCCCGCCCAACCAACCGAAGGTTGGACGGGGCACCCTCGGCAGGTTCTTCTCTACTCAGAATGCTTGCCCGGGCCACCCGCCGACGACATGGAACCGGTTACCGCACTACGGACCTATGCCACTAACCTCGTCCCCAGGGGCTGGATGCCAAGAGAAATGTCTCCCTCCGGCAAAGCAACAAGTGTTTTCTCTTGACATCCCTTTTATAGAACCCGGCATGCGATTTTGTTGTCGGTACTAGCCATCGCAATTGGGGCAATCGGCTGTTCGGAACTCAGGCACGAAGCCTGCAGCCACCGCCCAACCCGCGGTCGGGGATGCAGCCAGAGAACGAGACGAAAAAATGGGGGCAGATTAGAGCGCACTGCCCCCATGAGCAATCAATGAGGCTGAGGTTAAGCCTTAACTAGCAGGTCAGCTTGCGGCGCAGCACACCGGCCAGGCCGACCAATCCAGACCCTAACAGCAGGATGCTGCCAGGCTCAGGGACGGCGTTGGTGCTGCCATATAACTGGAACGATTCCCCTACTATTCCAGTAAGGTAGATCCCGTTTGCTTGCAAATAGCCCGCGTCATTAAAGGCAACTCCGCTTGTGTTCCAACGTAAGGGCTGATCCACACCCGTCAGGTTGAGATAGTATGTTGTTCCGTTGAGCAAGCCGGAAAGGTTATACGCTTGTCAGATCAACCGAGTACTGACAGAAGCTTCCTGCACAGCCAAGCTGCTGGAGTGTGGCGTCGGTGAACGAACCGTAGGTTGTTGTGCCCCAACCGAACAGGGCGTCGGTGATCGTCCCGCTGATCGTCGTAGGTGTGCCAGTACTCTGCGGAAATCCAGAAAATACCAGGGTATCAATAGTGCAACTGGTGAACGCACAGTCAAACGAATTGCTGACGAGGTTGCCACCGTCAATTCGATAGGGAACTCGGTTATTACTAGGCGCACCGTTGTCGTACCACAGTGTCGATGCCATAGCGGGGAGCCCGACCAATGTCAGGCAGAATACTGTCGATAAAAACAAAGTCGAACGCAGGTTCATGCTTAAAAGTCTCCTTTGAGGTTTCAATGTTCTGAGCTTCGGTTGAACGGTTGGGGGGTGCCAGGAAGTCTCTACCGTTCATTGGGACTTCCACTTTGTGCGAGCGCATATCGATTATAAGTTACATTTCGGTTATGGTCTCGCGATTTCTCGCCCCGCAGGTTCAACGCCAAGCGTGGGCGGGTGGCCCGGCCAAGGGGGCCTAAAAATTCCCGCGAATTGTGCTAAATTCGAGGGGAAGTGAGTCTGTGAAGGGATGTAGCTTTCCACATACGGACCGCTGGCTTGGCCTGGCTGGCGCAGTCGTTGCTTTAGCGCTTGCTTTGGCCACGACGGCTGTAGCCCAATCGCAAGCACAGAGTACGCCTCCTTGCTCCGACGATCCTCCCACTTTGAAACGAGGCGCGCAGCCGGCTCTGCCTCCGTGTCCTGAGCCTCCGTCGGCCGAGTCGAGCCCTGAGGAGTCCGTAGCCAGGCCTTCACTGCCTCGTTCCGCACCCTTGATCGAAAGGGCCAGAGAGGCGGCGTTCCAGTTTTCACAGAAGCTCCCCAACTTTATCTGCCAGGAGCAAATGTCGCGTTTTGCCCAGCAAGGCCGTGGGGAGAAAGTGCTCCAGGACCTGGTTTCGGCCGAAATTATTTTTGAGGACGGGGAGGAAAGCTATCGTAACGTGAAGATCAATAACCACGCCACCGATAAGCACCTGCAGGAACTCGATGGGTCGTGGTCCACCGGAGAATTTGCCACCTCGCTGCTGCTACTGTTTGACCCCGCTTCGAAGGCACAGTTCCGTTCGAGAGGTTCGACAACCATCTCGGGTTCCCAGGCCCAGGTTTACGACTTTCAGGTGCAGCGTGAAAATTCACACTGGAGGTTGTCGGCCGAGTCTCAGACTGTGACTCCGGCTTACGCAGGCTCCGTATGGGTGGATCCGAACACCGCGCGCGTGCTGCGCATCGAGATGCAGGCCCGCAATATACCGTCCGATTTTCCGATCGATGCGGTCGAATCCGCGATTGATTATTCGTACGTACTGGTTGGCGAAAAATCGTTTCTGCTTCCTGTGCATGCCGAAAGCTTGGGGTGTCATCGGGGCAGCAGCTACTGCAGCCACAACATCATTGACTTCCGCAACTATCACGAATTCAAATCCGAGATCAAGATTCTTCCCAATTGATTTCGTTTCCACCTCTCTAGTGCGCGACTCGCCCGTGGCGGGTGGCCCGCCTAACCGATCGCGAGATCATTGACCTCTTGCAACTCATGCGTGCCCCGTCCAGGCTTCCTTTGCTTGGGCGGGGATTTTAATGTTCGAGCTGTCAAAAGGGTCCGTGAATCGGCGATCTGTTTGTGCCTTTGTCCCGCGAAAGTCAACACACCCACTCAAGCAAAAGATGCTTGAGTGGGGCACCCGCAGGACACGTTGAAATATCCTTCCCGCCTATAATGGCCTGCGGTATGTCCTTCCACTCCTTCTCCCGACGAGAGTTTCTGCAACGCGCTGCGATGGCTGGGGCGGGGCTCGCGCTGCCATGGCCGAGTCTGCTGTCTCGATTCGCTTATGCCGCCGACACCGCCGGACAACTGGTGCCGCTCGGCTATGGCGACGTTACCTTGCATAGCGAGCTGCACCAGGCGCAACTGGAGAATACGCATGCTGTGCTGATGTCGCTCAGCGAAGACAGCCTGCTGAAGCCGTTTCGCGCCATGGGCGGGCTGCCGGCTCCGGGCGAGGAGCTGGGCGGCTGGTACATGTACAAGCCCGACTACGATTACCGCAAGGACAGCGCCGGGCTGTGTCCGGGCGGAACCTTCGGGCAGTGGGTGTCGGCGCTGTCGCGCATGTACGCCATCTCCGGCGATGCGGCGACGCGCGACAAAGTGCTGCGCCTGAATCGTCTCTACGCCCAGGCGATCACCGCGGGCTTTTACGAGAAGAACCGCTTTCCCGCCTACTGTTACGACAAGCTGGTGTGCGGGCTGATCGATGCCCACCAGTTTGCCGGCGATCCCGATGCCTTCGCCATCCTGAACAAGACTACCGAGACCGCCGTGCCTTACCTGCCGGAGCACGCCGTCGATCGCGAACAAAGCTGGCGGCCGGGCAAGGACATCTCCTACAACTGGGATGAGTCGTACACCTTGCCGGAGAATCTGTTTCTCGCTTATCGGCGCGGCGCGGGCGAGCGCTATCGTGAGCTGGCAGTGCGCTTTCTGGATGACAAGACGTATTTCGATCCGCTGGCGGAAGGCAAGAACGTGCTGCCGGGCAAGCATGCCTACAGCTACGTGAATGCGCTGAGCTCGGCGATGCTGGCCTACTCGACGCTGGGCGACGAGAAGTATCTGCGGGCGGCGAAGAATGCCTTCGAGATGCTGGTGACGACGCAGAGCTTCGCCACCGGCGGCTGGGGTCCGGACGAGATGCTGCGCCAGCCGGGCACGGGCGCGCTGGCGACGGCGCTCGTCGACAATCACAAGAGCTTTGAGACGCCGTGCGGCTCGTACGCGCACTTCAAGCTGACGCGCTATCTGCTGCTGGTCACGCGCGACTCGCGCTACGGCGACAGCATGGAGCAGGTGATGTACAACACCGTGCTCGGCGCCAAGCCGCTCGAGGCGGACGGCACGGCCTTCTACTATTCGGATTACAACTTCGATGGGCACAAGGTGTATTCGCCGCATCGCTGGCCGTGCTGCTCGGGCACGCTGCCGCAGGTGGCTGCCGATTACCGCATCAACAGCTACTTTCGCGATGGGCAGGGGATCTATGTCAACCTGTACATTCCCTCGACAGCGCGTTTCACGCAGGACGGTGCGCAGATTGAGCTGACCCAGAGCGGCTCGTATCCGTTTGCGAGCGAAGTTCGGTTGCAGGTGAAGGCGTCGCGTCCGGCGGAGTTCGCCGTGAACCTGCGCATTCCGGCGTGGGCCCAAGCTGCTTCCGTCTCAGTGAATGGTAAGCGACTGTCGCCGTCGGCCGCTGCCGGTACATTCGCAGCGATTCATCGCGAATGGAAGTCCGGCGACATCATCGATCTGGATCTGCCCAGCAAGCTTCGGCTGGAAGCCGTCGACGCGCGGCATCCTGAGACGGTCGCGCTGGTGAAGGGTCCGCTGGTGCTGTTCGCGATTACGAATGCGCCTCCCCGCGTGACGCGCCAGCAGTTGCTCGCGGCCAAACAGTCGGGTCAGCAGTGGCAAGTCGAGACCGCGAACGGCGCGATGATCATGCTGCCGTTCACGGCGATCGGCGATCAGCAGTACTCGACCTATCTTCGAGTCAGCTGAAGTCTGGCCGCCTCGATACGCGAACCCGGTTACGCGACCTTGTCACTTCCCCCAGCGTAATGTAGGTTGACTCACTTGGAGCTGATCATGAGACTGATTCAGAAGAGCACGTTGGCCGCCGTGGTGTTGTTCGCCTTCCTGCCGCAGATGTGGGCGCAAAACGGCGAATGCCGGGCCGCCACCTCGAATGTTCGATATGCCATGAATCCTTGCATCGGTGCGGACGGAAGTGTGACCTTCTCCATCAAGGCTCCGGAGGCGCAGGAGGTGCAGGTGGCAGGCGGCGACGGGCTGGGTCACGGGCCGTTCGCCATGAAGAAAGCCGCGGACGGCACGTGGAGCGTGAAGGTTCCATCTCCGGTGCCTGGATTCCATTACTACTGGTTCGTGCTGGATGGAGTTCAGGTCAACGATCCCGGCAGCCAGACTTACTTCGGCTATAACAAAGAGACCAGCGGGGTCGAGATCCCCGAAGCGGGCACAGACTTCTACGACGTCAAGGAAGTTCCGCATGGCGAGGTGCGGGCCACATGGTACAGGTCGAAGGTGACTGGCGCGTGGCGGCGCGCGTATGTGTACACGCCTCCGGATTACGACAAGAACAGCAAGCAGCGCTACCCGGTTCTGATTCTGCAGCATGGCGCGGGAGAAGACGAGACCGGCTGGACCCGCCAGGGACGCGTCAACTTCATCCTCGACAACCTGATTGCTCAGGGGAAGGCCAAGCCCATGATCGTGGTCATGGACTGCGGGTATGCCGCCAAGGGAGGAAAGGCTCCGGTCATCTTCGGCGCTGACACCACTGAGCAGATGGTTCGGGAGGCGTTCACGACGTTCGAAGAAGTGGTGCTGCAGGACCTGATTCCCTTCATCGACGCGACGTACCGCACGTTGCCTGACCGCGATCATCGCGCCATGGCGGGATTGTCCATGGGCGGCATGCAGACCCTGTTCATCACCCTGCACCATCTCGACACGTTCTCGTATATCGGATCGTTCAGCGGCCCTATCCTGCCTAACTTAGGATCGGGAAACCAGTCTCTCCATATGCCAAGAGAGTTCGACCCGGCCACCGCCTACGACGGCGCCTTCGCCAATCCCAAGGCGTTCAATGCGAAGGTAAAGCTGTTGTGGATGGGGGCAGGTACCGCGGAGGCGCAATTCCACGACACCATCAAGAATGCCGCCGAGGCGCTCAAGAAGTCAGGGGTCAATATTGTGTTCTACGAATCGCCGGGCACCGCGCATGAGTGGCAAACCTGGCGGCGCGATGCCTACGAATTTCTGCCCCTGCTGTTTCGCTGACGTCTAGTTGCCTACGAAGAACTCGGTCATGCTGGGGGTAGTGGCGGCGTTGCCCATGCAGGGCAAGCCCACAGCTCCGCAGATCAGGTTCAGAGTGGATTCGTGCTGATAGAAGGTGTTCGAAACGTATTGCGGCTTGACCTTGGTTCCGGCCAGGATGGTCAGCACATGGCCGCCACCGTTCTCGGAGTCAGGGGTCCATGATTCATCCCAGGTGATGATAAGCAGGCCGTCCTGCTGGAAGGTGGGATTGCTCAGCAGCATGGCGATGTATTGCTGGGCCCAGGCGTCGCCCACCGCGAGTTTCTGGTCGTTATCGCAGTTGGGTAGAGTGGCGGGACAGTCGTGCATGCTATTGATCTGGTTGGGCTCCACAAACATGAAGTTAGGCAAATTGCCGGCTGCTAAGTCGGTCTGCAACTGGTCGAGTGAAACCATATTGGCCGCCTGCGTGGGATCGTCGCGCACGTCCGACAGATAGGCGGCAGGATTGTGCGTCTTGACGTAGGGCAGCGGACCATCGCCCAGGTACCCGGTGACAGGAATGGATTCCTCATAGGCCTTCCATGTCTTGCCCGCTTTGATGATTTCGCGCACCAGGTTGTCGACCTCCACCACGCCGCTGAAGTCCAGATCGTTGCTGATGATCTGGCCGGTGGTGAGCATGAAGTAATTGCCCAGCGAGGGATGAACATCGGCATAATACTCCGCGGCGTAAGCGTTTTGCGTTGCCAGGCTGCTCAGGTATGGCATGTTGGGATTGTCCAGGATCTTGTCTTCCTCCTGGTTCTCGAAGACCACCAGGGCTACGTGTCCGGCAGGCGGCATGGAGACCATGGGTGGCGGAGGCGGAGGAGTGTGGTCGGTGGAGAAGGATCGGTGACAACCGGCGGGTTATTGCTGGCGGAGGAGCTTCCACCACAGCCGACTTCAACGAACAGGAAAAGCACAACTAAGACAAAAAGCAGGAAAGTTTTCACTTCTCTAAATCCCAGACGCTTCATCAATCTGTTACAGGTTTATCAATCTGTAATAGAAGTGGAGATTCCGGGTTTTCCCCGCGTGTTGCATCGCGACTGGCAGTGGCTGCTGAATCGGCGCAAATCCGCCTTCAGAATCAAGATTGGGGTTCGGAGGGTCTCAAAACCCCCGGAGGAGGAGAGCGAAGAAGTGCTGATAGACACCGAGGATAAGGTGATCTCGGGTCATATTAAGCGCTCATCCGTCTCGTCGCCAGATGGTAGGCTGATACATGGACATTGTCTCCGCCATTGGATTCGCCGCCGGGACGCTCTGTACTCTCGCCTATCTTCCCCAGGCGCTGCATTCCTTCCGCACCAAGTCGGTGGGCGATATCGCGTTGACCATGGTGATCAGCCTGAATGTCGGGCTGGCGCTATGGGTGTGGTACGGCTTCCTCATCCACTCACTGCCCATTATTCTGCCCAACGCCGTCACCCTGTTGCTGGCGGGACCGTTGCTAGTCATGCGGTTGCGCTATGGAGCGGGCAGCTCGCAGCAGCGGAGCGAGCAGCGACGCCTGGAGTAGCTCAGCCGGCCAACTGCCGCCCGAAATAATAGGCGGTCAGCACAAAGCCGATCACGATGACGATCATGCGCACATGTTCCGGCTTGGTCTTTTGCGCGAAGTACGCTCCAAAATAGCCTCCCAGTACCGAGCCGACGATCATGAGGATCGCCTCCGGCCAGTAGACCGCGTGCGGCGTAACCACGAACAGCAGGGCCGCTACCCCGTTGGAGACGGTGGTGAGCAAGGCCTTCAGCGCATTCATGGTGTGGATGTGGTCCATGCCCAGCAGGGCCAGCATGGCGAGGATCAGGATGCCGGCCCCGGCTCCGAAGTAGCCAATGTAGAAGGCGATGAAGAGTTGCAGGAACATGCCCCGACCGGTAGCAAACTCGGAATGACCGCCATGCGCTGTCCGGTCGCGAACCCAGCGGGTGATGCGCCCGCTGAACATGAAAATCACAGTGGCGATCAGGATGAGCCAGGGAACCAGCAGCATGAAGGTGGCTTGCGGCGTCTTGAGCAGCACCCAGGCGCCCAGCAGACCTCCGATGACGCCGATGGTGACCAGCGGCACTACGATTCCGCGCGACAGGTGCTTTAACTCGCCGCGATAGGCGCCCACGCTGGCCGGCTGGCCCGGCCACAGTGCGACAGTGTTGGTCGCGTTGGCATAGACCGGCGGCAATCCGGCGAAGAGCAGAGCCGGGAAGGAAACGAAGCTGCCTCCTCCGGCAACCGAGTTGATAGCGCCGGCCGCCAGCGCCGCGCAGAACAGCAGGGTCGCGTGGTGAATGTGCATAAAAGTAAGTAAGAGAGACCTTTGATCCTACCAGTCCGCACGCCCGGCAGGAACGCGCCGCGGACTTTCGCGAATGCGACATTAGTAGTAAGCGCGCAATGCGGATCGCCTCGGGGCCGGAGGGTCGCGAGCAGGTGAGGCTTTGGGGGGTGCTCCTGCGAAAGAGCGCCAATCTCCCATTCCGGGAGCTTTTGCCTCCCTAAGGGAGGCGGGAACCCGCATAGTTAGCGGCTTTTTCAGCACGGGCTGTGGAAAACCCGCATAAAATATGGTGAAATGGCTTTGCAGCCGTATCCGCTTGGTATAAGATACGCACCAATTGGGCATATTTACTGCTCAATTCTTCAAGGAGGATTTCTAAATGGCAGGTTTGACAAAGACGCAACTCGTCCGGGCAATGGCCGAGAAGCATGAACTCAGCAACAAGCAGGCAGCCGCATTTCTGGAGTCGCTGGCTGAAATCGCAATCAAAGAGACGAAAAAGAACGGCGTGTTTATCGTGCCGGGTCTGGGCCGTCTGGTGAAGTCGAACCGCAAAGCTCGCATGGGCCGCAACCCGCAGACGGGCGAAGCAATCAAAATTCCTGCGAAGACCGTCGTGAAGTTCCGCGTGGCTAAGGCCGCGAAAGACTCTATCGCCCCCAAGAAAGCGTAGTTCTCTGTTTCGCTGATGCGGAGGCCGGCCCAGCGCCGGCCTTTTGCATTGGAAACCCGCCGTCAGCTATCAGTTGTCAGCTCTCAGCCGAACAGGTTCTCATCAAGATTTGGCTGATGGCCGAAGGCTGATAGCTGAAAGCTTCTTTCACTGCTTGTACACCTGCCCGCCCTTCATCACGAAACGGTCGTGAAGAAGCCGTCGGCTCTCGGTCTTCACCTACCGGCTGAACCGTCTCTCATCAAGATTTGGCTGATGGCCGAAGGCTGACAGCTGAAAGCTTCTTTCACTGCTTGTACACCTGCCCGCCCTTCATCACGAACGTCACCTTACCCAATTCGCTGATGTCCTGCAGCGGATCGCCGGGCACAGCGATTACGTCGGCGTAGGCTCCGGGCGCGATCACGCCAATCTCGCCGGTCCGGTCGAGCATCTCTGCGGGACGAATCGTGGCTGAGCGAATCGCCTCCATGGGCGACATGCCGAACTTCACCATGTAGGGAAATTCCTGGGCAATCGGCTGGTCCCACGGAATGCCGCCCATATCAGTGCCGAAGACGATCTTCAGATTTGCCTGCAACGCCTTTTTGAACGATTGCTCATGCAGCCTGGCGCGGGCGCGGTCACGCCGGCCATCGGGGGTATTCTCCGGCGCCCAGTCGGTGTAGTAGACGGCGAGCGTCGGACAAAACCAGGTGCCCTGCCGCTTCATCTGCGCGATGGCCGCATCGTCCAGCACCAGTCCATGTTCGATGGAGTCGCAGCCGCCGTCGAGCGCGCGATGCAGGCCCTCGCCGCCATACGCGTGGCAGGCGACCTTGCGCTGCCAGCCATGCGCCTCGTCGACGATCGCGCTGAGCTCTTCTACCGTCAGCGTAGGCTGCGAGATCAACGTACCGTTCTTGTCGAGCCAGGAGCGATGCGTCATGTAGACCTTAATCCAGTCGGCGCCATGATCGAGCTGCTCGCGCGCCGCCTTGCGAGCCTCCACTGGGCCATCGATGATCTGCGCGCCCTTGGGCACTTCGATCTCGGGTGCGTAGCCATCGAGCGAATAACCGCCGGTGGTGGAGATAGCACGAGTGCTGGCGAAGATACGCGGCCCGGGAATGTAGCCTTCGTCCACGGCGCGCTTGATGCCGATGTCACCGTAGCCCGCGCCTTCGGTCTCGACATCGCGGATGGTGGTGAAGCCCTGCTCCAGCGCGCGTCGTGCCGAGACGGTCGCACGCGCTGCGCGATAGGCCAGCGGATATTTGAGCAGGTTGATGTCGTATCCGCCCTTGGCCGGGTCTTCTCCCTGGAGAAAGATGTGAGTATGCGAGTCGATCATGCCCGGCAGCACGGTTGCATTCGACAAGTCGATCACCTTGGCGTCTGCCGGGATCTGGGCGGAGGCGGCATCGCCCACGCTGTCGATCCGGTCGCCGCGAATGACGATCACCTGGTTGTGCTTCGGGCTGTCGGCCCGCGGATCGATGAGCGTGCCTGCGCGGATGACGGTGACAGAAACAACCGTGGCCGTCGGTTGCGCGAAGACGGGGAACACAGAGAGCAGACATGCGATCAGAGCAGCAAATGGCTTCATGGTCGTACCACCTCGGGTCTGGAGGACTTGGAGATAGTACATCTCGGGGATCAAAAGTGTTTGTGAGAACCGTGCCGTCCCTGCGGGACTGTTTGGGCGCTACTGCATTCAACCGCTGCTTACCAAGCTGAGTTCTCAGACCGATTCTCACGCCCGCGGCTTTTTTTTGCGTGCCCATTCCAGCAATGTTCCGGCGCCGCTTCCCGCGCGCGAGCATCTTCTCTGAAGCTCCGTTTCACCTCACTTCGGACGCAATGATGGCGTCCACTTCCATCTCGACCAGCATCTCCGGCGAGATCAGCCTGGTGACCTCGACCATGGTCGCCGCCGGACGAACGTCGCGAAACACTTCGCCATGAGCGCGGCCGACCTCCTGCCACCGGCTGATGTCGGTGACAAAGGTGCGAGTGCGAACGACGTCGGCGAAGCTCGCGCCGGCTTGCTCCAGCGCACGGCCAATGTTCTTCAGCACCTGCACCGTCTGCGCATAGGCGTCGCCCACGCCCACGATCTTGCCGTCGGGCCCGGTCGCGGTGGTTCCGGCAACTGTCACGAAGGGTCCGACCTTCACGGCGCGCGAATAACCGACAATCGGCTCAAACGGAGAATTGCCCGCGATGTTCTTGCGTTCCACTGAATGCCTCCGGATAACGGGAAGGCCGCCATTGTCCCACATTCGCCGCGGGCGCTGCACTCGCGGGATGGCGTGAGAATTTTGGCATCCAAGCAGCGAGTGTGCTAACAGCCTTGCGGATCGCGGGTGTTCGCAACTTATGGCGGCAACCAAAGCCGCATAAAACGCGATCCAAAATGCATACATACCCCCTGGCACAAACGAAACGTCGGCCGCGCCTTCCGCACTATGCAGGTGTGTGAGGCAGTTGCTCACGCAGTTACGTGGGGCGCGGAAACTCTTGCGCCACTGCGAAGAGTAGGGTATGAAAACGCATCACAGTTCGCTGTGACGTGTTCGTGTCCAGGGGGAGAACAAGCGACTATGGTCCCGGAATCCCATCCTCTGCAGGAATTGTTCACCGAGCTGATTCACCAGCACTTTGACCGCGACATCGGATTGCGCGATGCCGAAGTACAGGACTACATCTCGAACGTTCTGACCGAGTTCTGCGAGTGCGAACAGCTGTTCAAGATACGCAACGCGCAGGAGCGCCCGCTGAATGATGTGGGCGAGATGCTGCTGGAGGCCGACCCCATCTACGGCCCTGCGCCTTCGTTCGACCGCGAGCGCCAGGTGCGCAAGCACATCGGCGACTATGTCCTGTTTTTCTCCGGCATGTTTCCCGAGAGCCTCAATCATTTCCGCCTGCGGCGGCAGCGGCTGGAAAATTTCGTCGACCTGATCCGCGCCGGCAAGGAAAGCTACTTCATCGTCTCCAAGTTCGATCAGTTCGAGTATGCCAAGCTGGCGCCGCTGTTCGGCAAGCTGGCGCGCGAGTTCGAGTCGTGCGTCTACGGATTGAACCTGGTGAAGGGCGATCTTGACGAGATGCAGCATCCCATCACCCGCCAGGTAAAAGAAATCGTGATGTAGCGGACAAACACCCGCGGATTTACGCCGGTCTCGCGGATGTGTCTTTTGCTGCTGATTCCTAAGAAGGCCCGGGCCACCAGCCTGGGCCTTGCTGCTTGCACGAAGAAATCAAGCCGTGTTTTCTGCGATACTAGAGGTTAGCTTGCTCGCCCGAATATCGTCATGGACTTGTCTGCCGATCCGAAATCCGTAAAGGTCAACGTCACCACCGGTACCGGCATGGAAATCGAGTGGAAGGACGGCCACCGCAGCGTCTACAGCTTCCCCTTCCTGCGCGACGCCTGTCCTTGCGCCCTGTGCAATGAGGAGCGCGAGACCGATGGGCGTCAGCCGGGCGATCCGCTCAAGCCGATTGCGGGGGCGCTGCCCATGTTCAAGGCGGCGGCGCGGCCGGTGCATACCGAGGCGGTGGGCAAGTACGGCATTCGCTTCACCTGGAACGACCGGCACGAGCACGGCATCTATTCATGGCAGTACCTGCGGGAACACTGCCCCTGTGCGGAGTGCAAAGCCAGACGCGCGATGGAAGCGCCGGTTCCCTCCGCCAAGCCGAATTGAAGGGCAGAACGCTTTCTTAGCAATATAGCGCGCACTTCGTATGAACCTTGAATGTGATGTTTCCCTTTCGGCGCTCTATAGGTCGAAATCACAAATCGCCCGAGTATTATCTGAGAACTGGTGCGCGCGGGAAGTCTACTGTCCCGCCTGCCCAGCTGAGCACTTGTCCCCAACGATGGTCAACACCAAGGCGATTGATTTCGACTGCCGCGGGTGCGGTCAATTGTTCCAACTCAAGAGTGTTAGTAAGTCTAATCAACACAGAATCGTCGACGCGGGCTATGCAGCCATGGTGGCTTCAATAAGGGGTGACCGAAACCCAAACCTAATGATCCTCCAGTACGGCCGAGATTGGCGAGTCGAGAATCTGCTGCTGATTCCCAGCTTCTTTTTCAGGGAATGTGCTATCGAGAAACGCAGTCCTCTGGGTCCTCAAGCACGACGCGCTGGTTGGGTCGGTTGCAACATTCTTCTTGATCGAATACCAGCCGAGGGGAAGATCAAAGTAGTCGTCTACGGATCTGTGAGGCATCCAGCAGATGTTCGCCAGGATTATCAGCGGCTGAGCCATCTGGCGAAACTGGGAGTTCAAGCGCGGGGATGGACCCTTGATGTGTTGGACATTATCCGGCAGCTTGGAAAAACCCATTTCTCCTTACAAGAGGTTTATGCATGCGAAACGGAACTGCAAAGACAGCATCCACAAAACCGAAACATACGGCCCAAAATACGCCAGCAGTTACAGGTCCTTCGCGACATGGAAATAGTGGATTTCGTGGCGCCGGGTCAGTACAGGGTGACGCTCTAGCCGAACGACCCTTTGTAGTCACCATGGAGACGGTCGTTTGGGCTCGGAGCGAAGATGATGCGATGGTCCGCGTATTCCGAATGCTTCCGCCGAATGTGTTTGTAAGCACGCAGGTTCGTCAAGCCACAGATGAAGAGTCCTCGGAATGAGCGCCGCTGTTGTGCCAGCTGACGTTACAATCTACTGTAGTCGCTTTCTTGACCAACTGCTTTGTTGTCATACCTGAACAAACTCAACCCGCAACAGCGCGAGGCCGTCGAGACGGTCGAGGGGCCGGTGCTCATCCTGGCCGGGGCCGGGAGCGGCAAGACGCGCGTCATCACCTACCGCATCGCCCACCTCATCGAGGGCATCGGGGTTGCGCCGGATTCGGTTCTGGCGGTCACCTTCACCAACAAGGCGGCCAGCGAGATGGCTAGCCGGGTGGAATCGCTGGTGGGCGCGCGCACCTTTGCCAAGCCGCTGATTTCCACCTTTCACTCGTTCTGCGTGCGTGTGTTGCGGCGCGACATTGAGGCGCTCCAGGTGGGCGGCAAGGGATATCGCAAGGATTTCGTCATCTACGATGAGACCGACCAGCAGAACCTGGTAAAGGCAGCCATGCGCCGCATGGGGGTGGACGACAAGCAGCTCACCCCGCGCGCCGTGCTGGCGAAGATTTCGTGGGCCAAGAATCACATGCTCGATCCGCAGGAGGTCTACCTGCAATCGACGGAGGCCAACAGCGAGCGCGTTGCCCACATCTACGAGGTCTACAAGCAGGAACTGGCGAAAGCCAACGCGCTCGACTTCGACGACCTGCTGCTGTTCACCCAGAAGCTGCTCAAGGTTTCCGCCGAAACTCGCGAGCGCTACAACCGGCGCTATCGCTACCTGCTGGTGGATGAGTACCAGGACACGAACCGTCCACAGTACGAACTTATGCGCATGCTGGCGGGCAGCGAGCACAACGTCTGCGCCGTAGGCGATGAGGACCAGAGCATCTATTCGTGGCGCGGCGCGGATATCCGTAACATCCTGGAATTCGAGCAGGACTTCCCCGAGGCGCGCATTATTCGCCTGGAGCAGAACTACCGCTCGACGCAAAACATCCTGCAGGCGGCGTCAAGTGTGGTCGCCAATAATCTGAAGCGCAAGGGCAAGAATCTCTGGACCGACCGTACCGGTGGCGCGAAGATTGGCTTTTACGAGGCACCCGACGGCGAGAACGAAGCGCTCTTCGCCGCCGACTATATCGCCAAGTACTTGCGCGTGGCGCAGACCGACAACGGCGACACGGCGCGCGCCGCTGTGCTCTACCGCACCAACTCACAGTCCCGCCTGTTTGAAGAAGCCATGCGCCGCTACCAGATGAAGTACCACGTGGTGGGCGGCTTCAGCTTCTACGACCGCGCCGAGATCAAAGACCTGATTTCGTACCTCAAAGCTATTCAAAACCCCGACGATTCCATCGCTATCCAGCGAATCATCAACACGCCGGCGCGCGGCATCGGCAAGACGACGATGGAGACGCTGGAGCGCATCGCGCTCGAAGCCGGGCTCTCGCTGTGGGATGCGATCAATGAGACGCTGCGCCGCCAGTTGCTGCAGCCGCGCGCCATGTCGGCGCTCAGGAGCTTCCGCGACCTCATAGAAGATGCGCGTGCGATGTACCTGGGAACCTTCCGCGAGAGAGTCGAGGAGACCTCTGTAGGAGAAGCGGCGCCAGCCGCGATTCAGCCCGAGGAGGAGGAAGACTATCAACACCTGATGGACTTTTCGCCCGAGATGTTCGCCGAGAATGAGAGCGCGGAAGAGACGGCATTCAGTCCGGACGCGCTGGGTGAAGCTGCAGCAGAGACGCCAACCGCAAATGCGACGTCAAACGGCGAAGAGCACGTGGAAGGTTTCCGCTCGCCGGGAGATCCCGCTTCTACCGCCGAGCTGCTGAAGTTCCTTATCGACCGCACTGGCTACATTCGCCAGCTCGAACTGGAAGACACGCCCGAATCGATGGCGCGCATCGAGAACTTGCGCGAACTGGTCAACGCGGCCATGGACTCGCGTGACCGGGGCGAAACGCTGAACGAGTTCCTCGACCATGCAGCGCTGGTCAGCGACGCCGATCAGTACGACGAAAGCGCGCGCATCACCCTGATGACCTTGCATGCGGCTAAAGGGCTGGAGTTCCCGCTGGTGATTCTGGCCGGCATGGAGGAAGGATTATTTCCCCACTCCCGCACCCTGCTGGAGCCGGACGACATCGAGGAGGAGCGTCGCCTGGCCTACGTGGGCATGACGCGCGCCATGGATACGCTCATTCTTTCGCGGGCCCGCTACCGCCGCCGTTACGGCACCGACATGCCGGAGGCGAGCGTGCCTTCGCGCTTCCTGGAGGAAGTTCCCCCGGAATTGATGCAGGACCTGGGATCGCCGCGCCGGCCGGCCTATGCCGATCGCCGCGAGCATAACGCTCCCAGCCACTACGCCTACGAGGACGAAGACCAGCGGCCGCAATATCCCCGTGCCGGCAAGCCGCAGCGCAAGCCGTCCACGGCTCCGGCGTACAACTCCATCGACAACATCGCGGAGTTCTTCGCCTCGCGCGGCAAGAAGTTTTCCCGCCCGAAAGTCGAGATTCAGGCTCCCACGGGACGCACCGGATTCCGGCCCGGACAACGCGTGCGCCATCCGAAATACGGCGAAGGGACGGTGTACCGGCGCGAGGGAGATGGGGAAGATGCCAAGATTACGGTACAATTTCCTAGGTTCGGCCTAAAAAAGCTGGTTGAGAAGTATGCCCAACTGGAAAAGGCCTGAGGCCCAGGGTGGGCGAGCTAATCTAGCAAGCGAAGGAAACGCAGAATTCATGGCAAATACCAAGGCAGTAGCTGACAAAGAAGAACGCAAGAAGCTGAAGCGTACAGCCCGCAAGAAGGCGGTGGCCAAACCGCCACGCACGTACGCACGCGGCTCCAAGAAGCGCAAAGTGAAGAAGCTGGCACGCGGCCAGTCGAAGCGCTAACGGCGGCGACCGGCTTTCCGGATACAACAGGGCTCCAGTCCCATGCGGGCTGGAGCCTATTTCATTGCTCGGATTTACGGCTTGGAGGGCGTATTGGCCTGCTCGACCGAGGCGTTCTGGTTCTTGTCCAAGTCCACCATGATGGCGCCCGGCGGGGCCTGCAAGGCGAACTGGTCGTTGGCGATGGGCTGATTGATGGTCAGCTTTTCGATGACCAGCGAGATGCGGTACTCCTCCTGCGGACGCCAGATCTGGATGACGTTGGGAAAATTGACGCCATTGTATTCGCGGAAGTCGCTGTAGGTCGCATCGGTGGCTACGCTCCCGTTATGGTCGTAGAGAATCTGGCGATGTGCAATCAGGTCGGTGCGGTCGAAGATGATCTTGCGGTCCAGCCGCCAGGTTGAGCCCGTTCGCTTGATCACATCGATGATGTAATTTGGCTGCTCCGCCAACCTCTTGGTGTTGGGATCGATCACTCTTTCATTCGCACTCTCCATCACCGCGATCTCGTTCGCGGCATCGATCTGGTGCAACAGCAGGGCGTCATAGATCTGCTGTGGACGCAGATTCTCCAGCGCGTTAGTGGAGGGCGTTGAGATGTCATTGTGGCCCACGAAGAATTTGTTGACCGGCGGGATCCAGAGTTTGAACTCGTTCCCGTCGCTCACCATGTCGAAGGCTTTGCTGCGCACTACCGGCAGAAGTCCGATCATGCGAATCATCCTGGGCTTGCGCACCAGCACATAGCCCTTGATCTCTTCGTAGTCGGTGACTTTGCCTTTCTTGGCTCCGCCGGTCGAGGTTGCGATGTTGACAGTCGCGCTCAGGCTCTGGATCTGGGCGGCGTCGGCGTTGATGCGGGCCACCAGCTCCTCTTGCGTCGCCAACTTCAGCTTGGCAGTGCTGGCGCGAACCTTCACGGTGCGGGTGTGAAAGAGGCATCCGGGGGTAGTTGCCAACAGCGCTAGCACAACGGAGAGGAGGAGGCTACGTGATCGGGTCATTCAAAATCGGCGCACACGATAGGCGAATTGTTCGTTTAAACCAATCCCAAGTATATCCCGATAGCAGGAGTTACCGCCCGCGCACCGGTGTCTTATGCCGTTACTGCGAAGCCGCGACCGCTTTGCGATAGGCCGCTACGTTCTGATTGTGCTCTTGCAGAGTGCGGGAGAAGCGGTGGTGACCGTTGTTGTCGCTCACGAAATAAAGGAAATCGCTTTGCGCTGGATGCATCGACGCCTGCAGCGATGCCAGCCCGGGATTGGCGATCGGCCCTGGCGGCAGTCCAGCGTATTTGTAAGTGTTGTAGGGCGAGTCGTATTGCAGGTCCGACTGATAAATGGTGCCGCGATAGCGACCGGCCAGCAGGGCCGCATACACCACGCTAGGGTCCGCGCCCAGCGCCATGTTCTTGCCCAGTCGGTTGTAGTAGACGCTGGCCACCAGGGGCCTCTCCTGCGGATCGGCGGTCTCTTTTTCGACGATCGAGGCCATGGTCACTATCCGGGGAAGATCCGGTCTGCCCAGCAGGCCGATTTTCTGCGCCTCCTGCCGGAAGTGATGCACCATCGCTGCCACCATCTCGTGCGCGGAATCGATTCGCGTGAACTGATAGGTGTCCGGGAACAGGTAGCCCTCCAGCGAAGTGGCGTTGGGATCGATATCGCGGATCAGAAACAGATCGCTCTTGGCAGCGAGGACAAAATCGGCAGCGCTGCCCAAACCTGCCTGTTCCACCACTGCCGCGATGTCGTAAAGGTTGTAGCCCTCCGGTACGACCACGGTGCGAGCGTAGACATCGCCCTTGATCAGGCGGCGGCGCACTTCCAGCGTGTTGGCAGGCTCCTCGAACTTGTACTCGCCCGCCTTCAGTGTCTTGACACCCTCGACATACTGCACCATAAGGAAGGCCGCCGAACTGCGTATAATTCCCTCGCGCTGCAGCTCGTGCGCGATGTGCTTCGTCGTCCATCCGGGACGCAGCAGGACGAACTTCGGCTGGTTCAGGCTGACCGGCAGCAGCAGAGCCCAGGCCAGCCACAGCCCTGCGCCCAGCAACAGAACCGCCAAGAGTTGGAAGAACCTTCGCATTCGCTATCTGAGTTAGATGAACCCCCGGGCTTCCGCGGTGCTCAACGCGCCTGCGAGCTGCGGAATTCCAGGAAGGATTGCAGGATCAGCACGGCCGCGAGCTGGTCCACCACCTCCGCCCGGCGGCGGATACCCATCTCGCTGCCGCGCAGCACACGGTTGGCCTCCACCGAGGTCAGACGCTCGTCAAACAGGTGCACCGGCAGCTTGAATCTCGCCCGCAGAACCTCCGCGAACTCGTGCACCCGGCCGGCTTGGATTCCCTCCTCACCGCTCATGCGCAGAGGGAGCCCCATTACCAGCTCGCTGACTCCGTACTGCTTGATAGATCCGGCGCAGGTGGTCAAGGTCGTTGCGTTTGTTGGTGCGCCGCAGGGTAGGCAGGCCCTGGGCGGTGATCCCCAGCTCATCGCTTACCGCCAGCCCGATGGTCTTGGACCCGAAGTCCAGTGCGAGGAAGCGGGTTAGTTTGGCCGTCTCTGGGCTCAAAGAAGAAATTTCCATATTCCGCACAGCAAAAGTATCATGATCGGAATCTTACAGATGCCGATCCGAGCACCTGCATGACACCTGAGAGTCTCGCCCGCGAGGTTAGTCCGCCTCCGGCACAACCCGAGCAGCATCGCGACCCGGAGGTAGCCGACAACGCCGCGGGAGGTCCGGCCCCGGTTCCCGAAGTGGTGGTCAACCGGTCCACCGTTGCGGAGCTGGCTCGGAGCCGACTGTTGCATCTTCAGACGGCGTCGCTGGTCATCCTTGCGGTGGCGGCATTGCTGACCCTTATTTATACGGCTAAGCTGATTCTGACGGTAATACTGATCGCCATTCTTATTTCCTTTGTGCTGGCGCCGATTGTTGACGCCCTGTGGCGCCTGCGCGTGCCTCGTTCCATTGGCGCACTGATTGCCGTCGGCCTGCTGATGGGCGCCGTTAGCGCGACCTTCTACTTCTCTTACAACCATGCACTCGAATTCGCCCGGGAATTGCCGCACTATCGGACCCACATCCAGGAGCTCACCAGCAAGTTTCGCACGCAGGCGGAGACCCTCTCCAAAAGCGCCGAGTCGGTGGTGCCGGAGAACAAAGCCGAGAAGGACGCTATCGTCGTGCGCCCGGCCTCGAGCTGGACCGACTTGTTCAGCCCTTACGCGACGTCGGTTACCGAGACCGTGCTCGCGATCGCCTTCATACCGTTCCTCGTCTATTTCATGTTGAGCTGGCAACATCACGTGCGGGCCGCGTCGGTAATGCTGTTCAAGATGGAGAACCGCAATACCGCTTATGTGATGATCGGACTGATTGCCGCGATGATTCGGTCGTTCATCGTGGGGAATTTCATCATTGGGCTGTTTCTCAGCGCCGGAAGCATCGTCGTCTTCGGACTGCTGCACCTGCCGTACTTCTACTTCCTCGGAGTAATCAGCGGTTTCCTCAGCCTTGTCCCTTATCTGGGCGTCCTTCTGGCGGTTGTCCCCCCTCTGGTAGTGGATCTGGGACATCTCACTTCGGCGAACTCGCTCATTATCATTGGCACGGTTATGGGGTTGCATCTCGCAGGAATGAACGTCCTCTATCCCAAGATCCTGGGGAAACGGCTCGCGTTGAACCCTTTGGCGGTCACGCTGTCGCTGTTGTTCTGGGGGTGGCTGTGGGGCGCGATGGGGCTGATCCTGGCAGTGCCGATTATGGGCGCCGCCAAGATCATCTGCGACCATATCGAGCGGTTGCGGCCCTACGGAGCGTGGATGGGAGAGTAAGACGCTTTTCGCCATTCGCTGTTCGCTTTACGCTGTTCGCCTTTCGCTTTTTGCCTTTCGCTATTAGCTATTAGCTATTAGCTGGTTCGTGCTTTGTGGTTTGTGGTGGTTCCAGCCTTTTGAGATGGGGCCCCTGCGGCGTATAGCGAACAGCGAATAGCGATCTTGGCTTCCGCCAAGTAGAATCAAACGTCGGCGTATTCCGCTATTGGCAATCTTAGGAGCTCCTGATGGCACACATGGTGAATTGCATAAAGCTAGGCCGCGAGTCGGAAGGACTCGACGAGCCGCCCTTCGATGGTCCTCTGGGACAGAAGATCTACGAGAACGTTTCCAAGCTGGCGTGGGAGCAATGGCAGGAGCACATGAAGATGCTGCTCAACGAGTACCGCCTGCAACCGTGGAAGAAAGATCATCAGGAATTCATCGTCCAGCAGATGGACGCCTACTTCTTCGGCGAGGGCGGCGAGAAGCCAAAAGACTTCGTCCCGCCGACGCAGTAGAAGTGAGTGAGGACACTTTTCTTAAGCTGTCATCCTGAGCGCAGCGAGGTCGCGCAGCGACCGAACGCAGTCGAAGGACCCCTATACCCGCGGGAGGATTCGCGCCCCTATCGGGGAAAAGCCAAATCGTTGATGCTGGCCACCCGTTCAGGCTGTCCATCACCTGTCCATCACAGGGTTACGAAAGAACAGATATCAGTGCAGGACTCCACCCTGAGCGTCAAGTAAGGGCCTTCCTGCGTTCCGACTTTACACGCGAGCACGTACCTGTATTCCCGCTTCCACCAACAAACTGCGTAGGAAGCGTTGCCTTCTTGCGGATGTGACCCAACCTTGCAGGCCTCCGCTGGAATGTTCCGCCGGATTCAGTCCCACATAGCTGACCAGCTGCCGGCTGTAGGGGAAGCGCGTTATATCGCCGTTGGTCAGCGAGTACGCCAGGCTGTGATGGGGCAAAGCCGGGAGGCGGCGCAGCAGACGCGCCACCGCATCGTTCTCCGCTGCCTGCTGTGCCGCCTGGTCCAGCTCGCCGATTCGGCGATCCAGATCGTCCAGCAACTCCAGATCGTCCTGACGGCGACGCGCCGTCCAGCCCTGCAGCGGCAACTGCTCCAGCAACTCACGTCCCGCCCCGGTCCTCAGCTTCGATTTGCGCCGCACCCCCTGATTCAGCGCGAGATGCTTCAACTGAGTCTTCATCTGGGCTCGCATCCCTACCAACTTATGGAGATGCAACAGCAGTTGCCGTACATCGCGCTGGTCACCGTGGGCACCCACAGCTGCGGAAATGAACAAGTACAGCAACAGATGCAGTTATAGCTAACATTGTGGAGGTCCGGATTTTCTGCTTCCAGATTCCATCGTATAGAAGCTTTACCTTCAGTTTCGTCCTGCCGGCAATCTTCCATTTTTCGGTACTGTTGCAGAAGCCCAAATCTTAATTCACCTGCCATGAACTCCCGAGCATGCTCCTCGTGTCGGAACACGCGAAGCAGCGTACTCGGGAGAGCGTTTATCGTGCAGAGGCGTGCATAAGTCAATTTGGCTATTCCTCGTTAACAGCAGCGTAGCCGCAGGGTTGTCTTTCCGGGAATGCTGAGCCTACGCCCCCGCCGCCTGATCGTCCGCACCCAGCGGCAGGAAGTATTGGGTACCCCGGATCGGCTCGCTCACCCGCCGCAGCAGTGCCTGCAAATCTTCGCTGCGCTCCACGAAATCGATCTCCGAGGTATTCACGATCAGCAGGTCGGACGATGTGTAGTGAAAGAAGAAATGCTCGTAGGCCTTGGCGACTTCCTCGAGGTAGTCGTCGCTGATGGCCTTCTCGCCGGGCGCATTCTTCTTCTTTAGCCGCTTCTTCAGGACCTCGGGCGAGGCTTGCAGATAGATCACCAGGTCGGGCGTGGGCACGTTCTGGCGGAACAGATCGTAATAGCGGTTGTAGACCTCCAGCTCGGCATCGCTGAGGTTGAGGCAGGCAAAGAGCTTGTCCTTCTCGAAGATGTAGTCGGCGACGTAGGTGCGATTGGGATTGCCGCGCATATCGAGGCCGCCCAGCTGCTCATAACGCGCAATCAGGAAGGCAAACTGGGCCTGGAACGCGGCTCCCGGCTCGCCGTTGTAGAAGCCGCGCAGGAACGCGTTGTTCTCAGGCTCGCTGAGGCGTTGCGCGTGCAGGGTCTCGGCGATGACGCGGCACAATGTGCTCTTGCCGACGCGAATCGGGCCCTCGACTGCGATGTAACGCGGTGGTTCGAAGAAATTCGCCATGAGGATCGTACGTTCCGCAGAATATCCCGCCACCGCTCTGGAGGCAATCGGATGTGTGAGGAAAGTTTTGCACAAGGAAAGCCGGCTGTCGGGTATCGGCTGACAGCCGTCAGCTCTCGGCCGTCAGCGTAGGCGCGGTCGGCGGTGCTTCAGCACGGAGGCCACAGAAACGGAGATGCTCTTGGCGTTGTCGAACACATGAGGCGGTTTAGCTGACGGCTGACGGCTGATAGCTGAAGGCCGACAGGGGACAGCCACCGCCGCCTGCTAGCATTGTCTCAGCTCATGCTTCCAGCAATCTTTGGCGGAGTCGGCGTGGCCGGGCTGGCGACCTTCGCGGGTTGGCACACCATGTGGCCCACCTCGCAGCTCTATGGCCGCACCTTCACCGGCCTGGAGCCAGGTTCACGGCTGCTGGCGCTTACCTACGACGATGGCCCCAACGATCCCTGCACCCAGCAGATGCTGGACGTGCTCGAACGCCACGGGGTGAAGGCTACCTTCTTCCTGATCGGGAAGTTCGTGCAGCAGAGGCCTGAGATTGCTCGCGCGGTGGTTGCGGCGGGACACTCGATCGGCAGCCACACCTGGGACCATCCCAACCTGATCTTCTGCAGCCCGGCCGAGGTGCGCCGCCAGTTGGAGCAGACGCGGCAAGCCATTCTCGACGCGACCGGCATTGAGACGAACCTATTCCGGCCGCCGTTCGGCGCTAGACGTCCCGCGACTCTGCGTACCCTGCGCAGCCTTGGTCTTCAGCCAATACAGTGGTCGGTCACCTGCTACGACTGGAGCGCCAAGTCGGCGGACAAGATCGTCGCTCATGCCGAGCGCCAGATTCGCGGCGGTGACGTCATTCTGCTGCACGATGGCGGGCATCGCGGGATGGGCGCTGATCGCAGCCGCACGGTTGAGGCCAGCGAGCGCATCCTGACCCGCTACCTGGGCGAAGGCTATCGGTTTGTCACTGTCCCGGAAATGATGGAAAAACGGCGACTAGCAATTAGCGATTAGCAGTCAGCCATCGGCCATGACCGAACGGCTAACGCGAACCGCCGTCAGTCCCTGTGTCAAATCTGAGCCAGTGCCTCGCGGGCGGCGGCGATGGTGTCTTCAATGTCACCGTCGGTATGGGCCGCGCTGAGGAAGGCGGCTTCGAACTGCGAAGGAGGCAGCCAAACCCCGGCATTCAGCATGGCGTTATGGAAGCGACCGAACTTCGCGGTGTCGCAAGTGGCTGCGCTGTCCCAGTCGGTGACCTCTCGATCGGTGAAGAAGAAAGTGAACATCGAGCCCACACGATTGGCGGTCATCGGCACGCCGGCTTCTTTCGCAGCGGTCGTAATACCGGCGACCAGCTTGCCCGCCCGCTGATCGAGCTGCTGATAGATCTGGCGGTTCTGATTAAGCTGGCAGAGCGTTGCGATACCCGCTGCCATGGCGAGAGGATTTCCGCTCAGCGTTCCGGCCTGGTAGACGGGGCCCAGGGGCGCGATCATGTCCATAATTTTGGCCGAGCCGCCGTAGGCGCCCACGGGCAGGCCTCCGCCGATGATCTTGCCCAGCGTGGTCAGGTCGGGCTGGATGTTGTACAGCTCGGAGGCTCCGCCGAAGGCCACGCGAAAGCCGGTCATCACCTCATCCAGGATCAGCACAGCGCCTTCGCGAGCGGTGATCTCTCGCAGACCTTCCAGATAGCCGGGCTTGGGCGGAACACAACCCATGTTGCCGACTACGGGCTCGACGATGATGCAGGCGATTTTGCCCTTGAATTTGGCGAAGGCTTCTTCGACGGCCCTGAGATTGTTGTAGGGCAGCGCCAGGGTGAACTCGACAAACTCCTCGGGAACGCCTGCCGATCCGGGAATGCCGAGCGTGGCCACGCCGGATCCCGCCTTTACCAGCAGGGCGTCACTGTGCCCGTGATAGCAGCCTTCGAATTTCACGATGAACTTGCGATTGGTGTAGGCGCGCGCCAGTCGTATCGCCGACATGGTCGCTTCGGTGCCCGAGCTAACGAAGCGGATCTTTTCGATCGCCGGGAACGCCTCGACCGTGACCAGCGCCGCCAGGTCGGCCTCCGCCGGAGTGGACGCGCCGAAGCTGGTGCCATTGCGGGCGGTCTGAATGATGGCCTCGATGACTTCCGGAACGGCATGGCCCAGAATCAACGGGCCCCACGAGCCTACGTAATCGATGTAGCGGTTTCTATCCACATCCCAAACGTAGGCGCCCTCACCGCGAATCAGAAACGGCGGATCGCCGCCGACCGAGCGGAAGGCGCGAACCGGCGAATTCACCCCTCCAGGAATGAGCTTTTCGGCTCGTTGTTGCAGGGCACGCGACGTTTCCAGCGAACGGGACATGGGGGAGGATTCCTTTGCGCAGCAGGATCGATGGCCAGTGAACCTTGAAGTGTATCAGGCTGATAGCACAGCCACTTGTGAGGAGAATCACAGGCAGGGACAGGACTGGACCCAATTGTGCACTTTGAATGGAATAACGTTTGACGTTAATAACGTACAGCGTTATGCTACGCTTTGATCAAAAGCTTCGCAGATTCGGAGACAGAAGAGTTTTATGTGACGGGAAAGAGCCGGCGAACGCCTCCTGCCGATCTGCGCAAGATCGCGATGCGGAAACTGTTCCAACTCGACTATGCCTGCCAGCTCAGTGATCTGGCCTCGCCTCCGGGAAATCGTCTGGAGGCTTTGAAGGGCGATCGCGAAGGGCAATACAGCATCCGCATCAACGACCAGTTTCGGCTTTGTTTTGAATTTTGGGAAGGGGACGCCTACAACGTCGAAATCGCTGACTATCATTAGAAGTCACACTCGGATGGCAGCCCATTTCGCGGGAGATCCCGCACGAAAGAATGACCTGCGCGAAAGGAACGAACAAATGAACGAGAGGGCCAAAAGAAATCGGCCAATTCAGGAAGGAAGGCGGCAACGAACCTGGACTCTGCATCCCGGTGAGATCCTCCGCGAGGAGTACCTCAAGCCTCTGGGCCTGACGCCCTATCGGCTGGCGCGTGAACTGCATGTCCCGCCCCCTCGAATCAACGACATCGTTCTCGAAAAACGGGCAATTAGCGCCGACACCGCGGTCCGCCTGGCAAAGTTCTTCGGTACAAGTGAGCAGTTCTGGCTGGGAATGCAGGCCGACCACGACGCTCACAAGGCCAAAAAACGGCTGCACAAAGAACTGGCGGAAATCAATCGCTTCGCGCCCGAGAGGACCCCGGCGGCATAGGGCAAATGCCCGCTCCAGGGCCTACCTTTCTATCCGGCTAACCGTCTCTGCCCCCTGCCGTCCAAGTCTCAGCCGACACGGGATTAGCTCCCGAAGCTATTTCCCGAGACTCTGGGTGCCCGACGGGCATCGAACGGTAGTAAAATGGAAGGTGATTCCTCGGGAAGCCTCCTTCCAGCAGTGAATTAGCGAAGTATCCATGTCAAAGCCTACGAAGATTACTGTCCTCGGTCTCTCAGTTCTGCTGGCGTCGTTCATCATCGCCGGCGGACTGGGGGTAAAAGCCAGCACCAACAGCGACGATTCCTACCGGCAACTGGGCGTGTACAGCGAAGTGCTGTCGCGCATCCGCACCGAGTACGTTGAGGAACCCAATATTCCCAGCGTGACCAGCGGCGCGCTGCATGGCCTGCTCGAATCACTCGACGCCAACTCCAGCTATCTCGATCCGACAGAATTTAAGGACTACAAGCAGCGCAAGAACGAAGGCAAGGCCGGCATCGGCGCCGACCTCTCCAAGCGCTACGGGTACGCCGCGATCATTTCGGTCATACCCGGCGGTCCCTCGGACAAAGCAGGGGTGCAGGGCGGCGACATCATCGAGGCCATCGAGGGCAAGTCGACCCGTGACATGTCGCTGGCGGAAATTGATGGTCTACTGGCAGGAACGCCGGGCTCGGTGATCAACGTCTCGGTGGTGCGTCCACGGCGTTCGGAGCCGGTGAAGGCCGCCATCACCCGCGAGATCGTGGTCGACCCGGCGGTCAGCGGCAAGATACTGGAAGACGGTATCGCCTACATTAAGGTGGACGACTTCCCCAAGGGCCGCTCGCAGGAGATTGCCGCCCAGGTGAAGGCGCTCGAAAAGAGCGGCGCCAAGAAGATCATCCTTGACTTGCGCAATTCCGGCGGCGGCGAAGAAGACGAGGGAATCGCTACCGCGAATCTGTTCCTGAATCACGGCACCATCTCTTATCTGCAGGGGCAGAAGTATCCCAAGCAGGTGTTCAATGCCGATCCGGCGAAGGCGGTCACCAACCTGCCCTTGCTGGTACTGGTGAATCGCGGAACTGCCGGCCCGGCTGAAATCGTGGCTGCCGCGGTGATGGAGAATGCTCGCGGTGACGTCCTCGGCGACAAAACATTCGGCTCGGGATCGATCCAGAAGCTCATCGACCTGCCGGATGGCTCGGCGCTGATTCTCTCGGTGGCGAAATATTATTCGCCATCGGGTAAGGCGCTGCAGGATACAGCGATCACGCCCAATATCCTCGTGGCCGACAGCAACGACGACTTCCTGGTGCCTGATGAGGACGAGAACGCGGAACCGGATCAGACCAAGGATGAGAAGAAAGAGAACAAGCCCGACGATCAACTTAAGCGAGCGATCGAAGTGCTGAAGAGCCAGGGTACGAAGGCGTAAGAAGAGTCATTCGGAGGCGTAACGGACCGCGGACCTCAGGGTTCGCGGTTTTGTTTTGCATGGAAAATTCATGCAAACGACTCCGTGAACGAGCTACCGCCAATAAGGCAAGCCGGAGTGAGCGGCTCCGGCTTGAGTGTTTCGATTCGAAAACTGCTTACAGCGTCAGCTTGCGACGCATTATCCCAGCCAGGCCAACCAGTCCGGAGCCAAACATAAACCAAGTCGCCGGTTCGGGCGTCACCACCCCAATGACCTCCGGGTCATGCCCGGCAAGCACAAGCGTTCCGCAACCACCGGCAGGAGGACAATCGAAGCCCGTGGATAATGGAAAAGCTCCGCCCGCGCTGGTCATGGGTGTCGCCAAAATCAGGGCAACGTACTTGGAAAAATCTCCATTGGCGAAGCCGATCAGGCTGGGCAGGTAGGGATCCACAAAGATCGCTGCCGTGAAAGCGGCATTCGCGTCCGGACCGCTGACCACCAGCGAGAAGCTGCTTGTCGTGGTAACCGCGTTATCGGTGACGAACCATCCGGTAGCCACATTCCCGTTGTCGAACGTCACGTCGCTGAGAGTCCAGACGATGCTGGCACTCGCGAAGAGGCTACTTCCTACCAGAAGACCCAGTATCACGATTGCTTTTGAAATGACTCTCATAGAGTTGCTCCTTGGACCACTACCCTGGATTTATTTGCTTGTGTTTGAAGGCAAAGATGATCATAGGCCTTGAGCCCATCCGGAGCAAACGCTATTCGCTGGAATCCCGCGTCAATTGACCATTTCGGGAGAACGGGGGTATACTTTCGATATTGTTTTTAGTGGTTCGTTGTTCCCCTCATAGGCCTACGTTTTACCGCTGGGGAGCGGTCCGGCCCTCATGAATAGCCAGAACCTGAGTTTTAGTATCGGCGACAAGGTCGTCTACCCGAATCATGGGGTGGGCGTGATCGAGCAGATCAGCAGTCGGACGATCGGCTCACAGGTCGAGAGATATTACCTGCTCAAAATTAAGGCCAGCAGCCTGAAAGTGATGGTGCCCTTCCACAATGTGGGAAGCGTGGGCCTCAGGCGGGTAGTGCGTAACGGCGAGGTGCAGAAAATCCTGGATTTTCTGACCGACGGCAAGTGTGAAAACAATGCCGATTGGAAATACCGGTTCAAAGAAAACTCCGACAAGATGCGCACCGGCTCCCTCCTCGATGTAGCCGAAGTTCTCAAGGGTCTCCTCCTTCTCGGACAAACCAAGTCCCTCAGTTTTCGCGAAAAGAAAATGCTGGAACGCGCCCGCTACCTGCTGGTGAGCGAATTGGCCATGGCCAAGAACTGGGGCGAGCCGGAAGTCGAGGATATGCTGAACAAGGCTCTCTCCAAGAGCAAGTTGCGATTCCCCGAAGCCTCCAGCATGGAAGCCTGAATTAAGCTCCGTAACTCTGGCGGCGCGGAACCTCCGCGCCCCTTTTTTTGATTGTTCGGTGTCAGGAATTTCCCTACCCAGCCTACCTTTCACTTTTGGCTGTTAAGCTGCTTTCATGTCGCGCTGCATAGCTGTTGCCCTCGTCTGGTTTGTACTGCTTGCCGCCGCGCTGCCGGCGCAGAATCGTCAGGACACCGGCAAGGTTCCCGCACCGGCTCCGGCCCCGACGGCCAGCCTGATTCCCGAGAAGGAAAACACGGTTGTCGGATGGCTCGACGTCATCCCGTTCACCAGCCAGATCTTCCACAACACACGCATGCTGCGGGTTTGGGTGCCGGGCAACTACCTCTCGCCACACAACGCGCACCGCAAGTATCCCGTCCTGTACATGCAGGACGGCCAGAACCTGTTCGACAAGGCGACCGCCTTCGCAGGCGAGTGGCAGATGGACGAGACCGCCGATCACCTGATCGGCAGCTTTCAGATTGGACAGATGTTCATCATCGGCATCGACAATACCGGCGAGACGCGCAGCACCGAGTATCTTCCCTATCCCGACTCGCACAATCCTCACTCTCCGGGCGCGAAAGAGACTCGTGGCACGGACTACGCCAGGATGGTGGTCACTGAAGTAATGCCCTTCCTGCAAAAGCGCTATCGCATAGCCACTGGTCCGGTGAACACCGGTATCGGCGGGTCGTCTTACGGCGCGGTCGCCGCTCTCTATGCGGCACTCAAGTATCCCGGCGTCTTCGGCCATCTGCTAATCGAGAGTCCGCCACTCTGGATCGGCGATGGAGAGCTGTTGAAGGATATCGAGAAGGCGCGGGCGCTGCCGCAGAAGATCTACATCGGGGTGGGGACATCGGAAAGCAGCGATCCAAAAGAGTCCGGCGAGGAAGTGCAGGAGGTGCGGGACCTGGAGAAGCTGCTCCACGCGAAAGGGCTAGGGCCGACGCGCCTGAAAGTCGTGGTGCAGGAGGGAGCCAAACACAACGAGGCGGCATGGTCTTCGCGACTGCCGGAGGCGATGTTGTTCCTGTATGGGATGGGCAGCAATTAGAAGAGCGACGTTTCGGCCGGCCGAATCCATGCGCGAATTGATGAATGCGGAAGAACTTGTGCCTAAACTATCTCGCAACCCAGGAGCCGGTTTCGGCGATGGCACGCCAGGATTGCCTGCGGCTCACAGGGATTTGCGCGGTGAGTGTCTGGCTGCGGAAGTCGAGCGATTCCGAAGTAAGAACGTGCCTGCCCATCCAGCGCACGTCGGCATCGGCCCGGGCGGCAAGCTGTACCCACATACCAAGCACCTCGCCGAATTCGAGAGAGACATGAACATCCTTGACCCACCACGACGGGCTCTTTGCCGGCTCACCTTGCAAACGACGGACCCTGAACGTCTCTGCATCAATCCAGGCCCGGCCCTGCAGTAGCTCAGGAGCTTCACGTCGAGGTTTCAACTGCAACAGGTAGCATCTGTGTCCCTCAAGACGCTCTTCCCCGAGCAGGACAAAGTCATAATTACTGGGAGTGATCGCGGCACGATCAGCATGGCTGCTCATCTCGGCTTCCTGGTCCAGCACCTTGCGCACGATAGTCTTGACGTGCCCACTGCCGGTTGCGTTGCCCAGTGTGTATCCCTGCTCCACGGGTGGAACGAATTTGATTCGTGCCGTAATTTCAGAATCGGGAGTCCGGGGATCGGTATCGGAGAGTACGTACTGCCGGGTCACGGTGTAAGGAACGCTGGATCTGCGCGAGGCGGATTCCGCTGCCTGCATGCGGGCGATGATCTGCTCCAGCGGCAGGCTCGCCGATTGTGCCAGCATGGTGCTCGGCAACATGAGCAGCAGAACCACAGTCATCCACTTGCCTCGAATTGTAGTGAATACCCGCATCTACCCCAGCAACGTCTGATTCTTTACGCTTACTGAGAAGTTAGAAGCAAGTTCGATGCCATGCAGATGCCCTTCGGGAGAGAACGACGACACACTATTGGCTTAGATCACAGCGCAGACCGCTCACTTGCGGAAATTACATGGCATTTCTTACCGCTGGAAGGTAATTACGCACCGCTTAGAGTGAGCGGTCAAGCCGGTCTATCGCTGAGCAACTTCGCGGTACACCGCCAGCATCTGCCGCACACTGTCATCCCACGAGAACTTCTGCGCCTGCTCGATGCCGCGGGCCTTGAGCTTTTCCCGCACGTGCTGATCGAGTAGCACCTTGTGAAGCGCCCGCATGATTTCGAAGACATTCTCGGGATTCACCATGACCGCAGCATTGCCTACCACTTCCGGGATGGAGGAAGTATTGCTGGTCACCACGGGCGTGCCGTGAGCCATCGCCTCCAACGGCGGCAGACCGAAGCCTTCGTAGAGGGACGGGAAGACGAAGATCTTCGCCTGGTCATAGAAAATGCGCAGCACCTCGATGGGCACGAAGCCGAGGAAACGCACATCGTTCTGAACTCCGCTCTTGATGACGGCGCGGCGAAGATCCGGGTGCTTCGAAACCTCGTCGCCGATAATAATGAGCTTCAAGTCCTCGAACTCGTGCTCCTTAGTCAACTCGGCCTTCAGGGCGCCGAAGGCTTCGATGATGCGCACAACATTCTTGTGCGGACTGATGCGTCCGGCGTACAGCAGGAAAGGATAGTTCACCTGGTAGCGCTCGGCGATGAACTCGCGATCGGCGTCGCTGGCATGGCCCTGGCGGAAACGATCGTCGATCGCGTTGTAGATCACTTCGATCTTCTCGCCGGATATGTGGAATAGACGCTCGGTATCTTTCTTGGAGAAGTCTGAGACCGCAAAGATGCGGGCCGCTCCCTGCAGCACGCGACGGGTGAAATAGAAGTGCAGCGTCCTCTTGATCTCAGAGTGGCTGTTGACCCGGTACATGTGGTCCAGCAGGTCGTGGACAGTCACGACGTAGGGACACGGGATCGCCTGCGGCTTCCAGAACAGATGCGGAACATGCAGCAGGTCGCAGCGGTTCTGCTTAAGAATGCGATGCAACTCGAAATATCCGCTGAGGGAGAAGTCGTTGGGCTGGGCAGGCACCGTGACGAAGTTCGAAGGCAGCGGCTCAATGCCGCCCAACCGTCCCGGAATACCGATCAAAAGGTACTCGTTCTCATGATCCAGGCGGGTGAGGGTACGGATGGCGTTGCGGGTATAAGTTCCCACGCCAAATTCGTTGATCCGGCGAATATCAATGGCAACGCGCATCGTGGGTAGTGTAACCCGCAAGGCAAATGCCGGGCAGAAGATCGATGACGGGTTACGCCTCAGAACGCAAGGTCGGCGCATTTCTCACCCACAGCCGTGATCTGCGCACTTTCGCCTACGCAGGTCCTTCTGCCACGCTGAATCACGGGAGACAAGCGTATGTGGCTCAAGATTCTTTCCGCGGGCGCGATCGTCCTGTTCGTTGTCTGACTGATCGCCGTGCTCCAAGGCTGGAGCAAGAGCGACACAACCGGACGCATGGTGGGAGCGGTCTTCGTTCTGGTCATGGCAGGAGCCGCAACGTGGGGAGCCAGACTACTCTTCCACGCGTCCCGCTAGGCCAATAGGAAAGCCACAGCAGAAGCTGTGGCCGTGCAAATCCGGAGTACTGTTTTACGCCTGCACTGTTTCCGTGTGTTTCGCTCGCCGTGAAGCATAGAGCGGGAACGCCTCTGCCAGCTCCAGTACCTGTCCGCGAATGCGGGTCAGCACCGCCTTATCGGTTCGGTTGTGCAGCGCCTCGGAGATCCACTTGCCCACCTGGCGCATCTCGGGCTCTTTCATGCCGCGAGTGGTAAGCGCCGGAGTGCCAAGTCGCACGCCGCTGGGCTTCATCGGCGGATTGGTATCGAACGGGATGGCATTCTTGTTCACCGTAATGCCTGCATCGTGCAGCGCATTCTCGGCTTCGCTGCCCAGCATGCCCTTGGCGAACACATCCACCAGCATCAGGTGGGTGTCGGTTCCGCCCGAGATGATGCGGAAGCCCTCGTCGGCCAGGGTTTGCGCCAGCACTTTGGCGTTGGCGACGATCTGTCGCGCATAGTCCTTGAAGCTGGGCTGCATCGCTTCGTGAAAGCAGACTGCCTTGGCGGCAATAATGTGCACCAGCGGACCGCCCTGCATTCCGGGAAACACGACCTTGTCAATCGCGGCCGCATGAGCGGCCTTGGACAGAATCAATCCGGCACGCGGACCGCGCAGCGTCTTGTGCGTCGTCGAGGTAACGATATGCGCGTGCGGCACGGGCGAAGGATGCGCTCCTCCGGCAACCAGCCCGGCGAAGTGCGCCATGTCGACCAGGTAGAAAGCACCGACCTTGTCGGCGATCTGGCGCATACGGACAAAGTCGATGATGCGCGGATACGCGCTGCCGCCGCCGATGATCAGCTTCGGCCGCTCGCGTTCGGCGAGGGCTTCCAGTTCGTCGTAATCGATCGTCTCCGTTTCCTTCGTCACTCCATAGGGCACAATCTTGTACGTCTTGCCGGAAAAGTTCAGCGGATGCCCATGGGTAAGGTGCCCGCCATGCGCCAGGTTGAGTCCAAGGATGGTGTCGCCCGGCTGAATGATCGCAGCATACGCCGCCATGTTGGCGGTTGAACCGGAGTGCGGCTGGACGTTCGCGTGCTCGGCGCCAAACAACTGCTTGGCGCGGTCGCGTGCCAGGTTCTCCACCACATCGGTGAACTCGCATCCGCCGTAATAGCGCTTGCCGGGATAGCCTTCGGCATACTTGTTGGTAAACACCGAGCCGGCCGCTTCCAGGACGGCCTCGCTTACGAAGTTCTCCGAGGCGATCAGCTCCAGGCCTTCGTGTTGACGGCGCTCTTCGTTCTCGATCGCCTGCGCGATCTGGGGATCGACTTCCGCCAGTGGGAGTTCCAGTGGATTAGCTTTCATGATTTCGTCCTTCCATGATTCTGTGGTTCAGAATTTATGAATCTTATATATTTCGGGTGCAATCCGGTCCATGTAACGCTCGGCAATGGTTGTGCGTTGGAAGCCCGTCTTCTCATACAGACCGTGAGCATCGCGCGTCGTCAGGCACCAGCGCCGCAGCCCTTGCAGGTCAGGATGGCTGGTGACGCACTGTATCAGCCAGGTCGCCAGCCCTTGTCCGCGATGCGCTTCCAACACAAACACGTCACACACATAGGCATAAGTCGCGTAATCGGTCACCACCCTCGCAAAGCCGATCTGCCGCTCGCGCTCGAACAGCCCAAAGCACAAGAGAGTGGCGCATCGAACGCTCGACAATCTCACGCGGTATCTGCTCGCACCAGTAGGCATGCTTCAGATAGCCGTGGATAATATCCAGGTCCATGCGCGAGCTGTCGGTGCTGACGCTGTAGTCGCCGCGCGTCTCTTCCAGCAGGGTGCCTGGCTCCAGCAGTGCACGCGCCGTGGCTTCACGCATGCGGCACCTTTGCCTCTTCGTACCGCTCGATAGCGCCGATCTTGTTCACCCGCCGCTCGTGCCGCTCGCCGGCGGAAAAACTGGTGGTCAGCCACTTGTCGACGATCTTGAGCGCCTCATCGTCGCCGATGGTAGCCGCGCCCAGCGCGAGCACGTTGGCGTCATTGTGTTCGCGGGAGCGCTCGGCTTCAAACTCGGTGTCGACCTTGGCGGCGCGAATGCCGGGAACCTTGTTGGCGGCGATCGACATGCCGATACCGGTGCTGCACACCAGAATGCCGAGATCGGCGGCATGAGCCGCAACCTCATCGCCGACGGCGCGCGCATAATCCGGATAGTCGCAGGAGTCAGTGGAATGGGTGCCGCGATCGTCGACGATAATCCCCTGCCCGATGAGCTTCTGCTTGATCTTTTCCTTCAGCTCGAAACCGGCATGATCGGAGCCCAAGGCGATTTTCATGCCTCACATTGTAGCGCGGGTGAGGGGGAACGGACCTTCCGCGGTGCGCCTAGATGTTGGACCCGGAATCCGGGTCATGTTCGCCGGCTTCCGCCCATTCCTCGCGCAACATCTGATCGACCTTAGGCCGGGCGAGTGCCGCAGCTGCGCTCAGCACCACGGTAACCCACCCTACCCCGAGGACTACCTCTACGCAGGCCAGGGTGCGTGTCAGCGCGTCGGAGGGATATACGTCACCGTACCCGAGGGTCGACATGGTGATAACGGAAAAGTAGAGGAAGTCGCCAAAGCGCGGAGTCGCTCCCACCAACACCCCTCTAAAGGCTGACAGATGATTGTGCTGCCAGGCCGCAGCGTAGAAGCAGGCGAAGACGAAAACCAGACCGACGTAGCCCAGCAGGAAGGCGGCCAGAGCTTCCCACATCTGCTGGAGGATACGAAAGACGCCGCCCAGCATGCGCAGTCGCGGCTTCAGCCCCGCACCTAGCGCCCACATTAGATTGGTTGATACCAGCACGGCGAAGAAGATGATGAGGAGAGACCGAACCATCGGCGAGAGTTCGATCCAGGCGATGATGGTGCTCCCCACCGCCGCGAGCGTCGAGAAATACATGCGTTCCGAATGCTCGAAATTACTTAACAGGTTGCGCATCAGCTGCTTCTGCGGGGAGGGATTCTTGATGTCGATCAACTGGGCGCGCTTGAGGAAGAATTTGCTGATCCAGTTGAAAAGTCCTTTGCCGGTGAAGCGGAAGCCGCCGTAGAGGCCGCCACCGAATCCGATCGCACCGCAAACCATAAGGATGGCGCGAAGATATTCGACCGTGCTCTGCCGGGGGATCAAGGCAACGATCTCGGTGCTGGTGGACGCTCGCAGGATGCTCCCCAGCATGCCCGTAGCCAAGGCGATCACCACGATGAAGCGTGGAGCGAATCCAACGCATATCCAGCCGAGCGCCAGGCCGGCGAGCGCATAGATAGATCCGGCACGCAGTGCGGGCGCCCCTCCAATGCCATAGCCAAAGGCGGCAATCGTGAGCGCGGCCACCAGGTAAAGAACGGTCAGAGCAATAGGGCTGGAGGTCCGTGTCTTCGCCATAAATTATCCAGGGTCGTGTGCCTCGCAAAGCCCGTAGCGCGTTCGTTCAGCGAACTACAGGAATCGGCTGAGCCGCCAACGGTTTTCAACTGTACCGCGACGGGCTAAGATGTTCCACAGGTGATTCCATGTCCCCAGAGAATGCTGGTCCCGATACGAGCCGACCGCCGGAAGCAGCGCCGAACCCGGAAGCCGCGCAGCACATAGCGGAAGCGCGTCGAATTTTGAATGACCTCCGTCAGCAGAACGTGAAGCATCCGGACCTTGATGCCGCGATTGGGCGGCTGGAGATGGCGCTCAGCATCCTGACCACGAAAACCGGCGGAATGTTGTAGCTCAACTGAACAGCAACTCTTTTGCCCGCTGCGAGGCCTTCACCACAGCTTTGATCAGTGTCACGCGCAAGCCGCCTTCCTCCAGTTCCAGGATGCCATCCACGGTGCATCCCGCGGGAGTGGCGACGGCGTCCTTCAACATGGCGGGATGGTCGCCCGTTTCAATCACCATTTTTGCCGAACCGAGCACAGTTTGCGCCGCCAGCTTCATGGCGATGTCGCGCGGCAGACCCATCTTCACTCCGCCTTCTGCGAGTGACTCCAGGATCATGTAGATATAAGCGGGTCCGCTGGCTGAGAGGCCAGTGACCGCGTCCATGTGCTTCTCATCGACGCGGATCGTTTCGCCGACCGTGCTGAATAGTCTGCGCACGATCTCGGAGTGTTCCGGCTTTACTGCTGTCCCACAACAGAACGCGGTCATGCCAGCGCCGACCATGGACGGCGTGTTCGGCATGGCGCGAACGACGGGAATGCCTTCCTTCAGACGCTTCTCGATATAAGCGGTCGGAACCGAAGCGGCGATCGAGATGACCAGTTGGCCGTCATGAATCTCATCCGCGAGCTCCTGTACAACGTCGCCCAGCGTCTGTGGCTTGATGCACAGCAGAATGATGTCGGCGCCGCGGACTGCGGCGCGATTGTCGGTAGTCACCGAAATCCCATGCTTGGAACTGAGAGCGCTCGCGCGTTCCAAATGCTGCACTGTGGCGCAAAGGTTCTCCGGCTGGACGACGTTCTGATTGCGGAAGGCCTGCATGAGGATGCTGCCCATTTTGCCCAGGCCGAGAATTGCGAGACGCTGCTGCCGAGCGGGTTGGTCCAAGATCGTGGGTCCTGACTGAGAGTTTCCGGGATAGCCGGTGTGCTCATTGTAAGGCAAGCAGCTGAACCCGGTTTCGGTGTAGCATCGTGCCACAGCCTTGCGCGTCCTGGCCAGACGCGGTTTGTGGGGTGACTTCATGAATGTTCTTCTGCTCTCCATGCCCGACTCGTTCGAGCACATGCCGACGGTGGCCGTTCGCATGCCCAACGGAGCCCTCACCTCTCTGGCCGGCAACGTCGACCCCCATCACCGCGTCGCGGTTGCCGATCTGATCCTGGTGCAGCAGAAGGTGCGTTCCACCGTCGAGCGCCTGGTGCGAGAAATCCAGCCCGACGTGGTCGGCCTCTCGGTAATGACGTTTCAGCGGAAGACGGCGTTTCGTATCATCGACCTCGTTCGCGAGCTGCGTCCGCAGGCCCGCATCGTCGTGGGAGGCTACGATCCCAGCCTCGCGGCCGAAGCCTACATGAAGCAGGGACCCGGAATCGACTTCATCGTTCGCGGCGAGGGCGACGTGACCTTCCGCGAATTGTTGCGGGCCATAGAGAGCGGCACGAGTTACTCGGGGATCCTGGGTCTTACCTGGCACGAAGCCGGGGAGTGGCGGCATAATCCGGCGCGCCCTGTGCATACCCTTGACGGTGACGAAGTCCGTCTGCCGAATCGCGCTGCCCGAGTGCTCGAGGGCTACACCATGATGGGCCGCCAGGTCGACGTGGTAGAGACCTCGCGCGGCTGCACCTTCGACTGCGGGTTCTGCTCGATCATCGAGATGCGCGGCCGCAACTTCCATACCTATTCGTTCGATCGTGTCATTGCCGACATTCGCGACGCGAAGGCTCACGGCGCGCGTGCCATCTTCATCGTGGATGACAACATTACGCTCAACATTCATCGCTTCGAGGCGCTGTGCCGCGCCATCATCGACGCTGGCCTCAACGACATCGCCTACACCGTTCAGGCCATGACCTCAGCGATTGCCATGCATGGCGAGACCCTGGGACCGTTAATGGCCAAAGCCGGCTTTCGCTACGTCTTTCTCGGGATTGAGAACATTCTGGAAGACGATCTCGACTTCCTGGGGGCTGCAGCCAAGAACGAATTCCGCGAGCAGGGACGTCGCACCGGCAATGCCACGCTGCGAGCCGTGGATGCCATACGCCGCAACAAGATGTATGTGGTGGGCGGGCTGATTGTCGGGAATCCGGAAGATACCCGCGAATCCATCCAGGCCAACCTGGAGTTTGCGCGCAAATATGTGGACTGGCCTTATATCCAGCATCCCACGCCCTATCCCGGCACCCCAATGACGAAAGACTTTCGCGCGCGCAACCTCATCAAGATCGAGAATCTTGAGGAGTATGACGGCACCACCGCCGTGGTCGCCACGGAACATCTGCCGCCGGAAGAGATTGAATACGAGCGCTGGCGCGCCGAACGATGGATGAAGACCAGGCACATCCCGGCGGTGATCGCCAAAGAACCCTGGTTCGTGCTGCGCCACTGGTGGAAAATGCTGACCCATACTTTTCGCGGCAGCAGCTTTAAGAGCCTCATTGGGCTGGAGAGCGATCGCGAGGTCTTCAGTCGTTATCGCTCAATCCGTGCCTCCGAGCGAGTTTACCTCTAACAGCGTAGCGAGCCAGGCAAGAATCGAATCCGTCCCTTCTTCAATCTAAGGCAAAGAACAGACTCTGACGCTGGAGCAGGTGCAGCACGCATGGCCAAACCGACGTTGTTAACGGTGGATGACGATCCCAATGTTCTGAAAGCGATTGAACGAGACCTGCGATCCCGCTACGGCGAGAAGTACCGGGTGCTGCGAGCGGCCTCGGGCGATGCCGGGCTCGAACTTCTTCACCAGCTTAAAGTGCGCAACGACGCCGTTGCCCTTCTCCTGGCCGACCAGCGCATGCCTCACATGGACGGCATCGGCTTCTTAAGTGAGGCCAAACAGATTTATCCCGACGCCAAGCGGGCTCTGTTGACCGCCTACGCCGACACCAGCGCGGCGGTGAACGCCATCAATGAAGTCAATGTCCACTACTTTTTCCTGAAGCCATGGGATCCCCCGAACGAGCACCTTTACCCGGTGCTTGACGACTTGCTGGACGACTGGATGGCCTCCTACCGTCCACCGTACGAAGGCATTCGTGTTCTCGGCACTCGCTGGTCGTCGAAGGCTTACGAGGTGCGGGATTTTCTGGCCAGAAGCCACGTACCGTATCAGTGGATTGACGTCGAACTCTCCGCCGAGGATCCAGAGGTGAAGCAGTTAATCGCTTCGATTGGCGACGATGTGACGCACTTGCCCCTGACTTTGTTTCCGGACGGAACGCGCCTCTTCCAGTCAACTCCGGCTGAGCTGGCGGAGAAAATCGGACTGAAGACCCGGGCCGACACCCAGTTCTACGATCTGGCCATCGTCGGCGGCGGACCGGGCGGCCTCGCTGCAGCGGTGTATGGCGCGTCCGAAGGGCTGACCACCGTCATGATCGATCGCGAAGCGCCGGGCGGGCAGGCGGGTCTGAGTTCGCGAATCGAAAACTATCTGGGATTTCCCTCGGGGCTCAGCGGCGGCGACCTGGCGCGCCGGGCGGTCATGCAGGCGCAGCGCTTTGGCGTGGAAATTCTCGCTCCCCAGGAGGCAGTTGAGCTGCGTGTGGAAGGTCCTTACCGCATCGTCAAGCTGGGCGACGGCAACGAGATTTCCTGCCACGCGGTGCTCATCGCCACCGGAGTGCAATGGCGCAGGCTGGAAGTTCCGGGGATGGATCGTCTGCAAGGTGCTGGTATCTACTACGGCGGCGGCAGCCAGGAGGCGATTTCGTACAAAGGCGAGACCGTGCATGTTGTGGGCGGCGCCAATTCCGCCGGACAGGCCGCCCTGCACTTCGCGCAATATGCCGAAAAAGTGGTGATGCTGGTGCGCGGCGATTCGCTGGCCTCGACCATGTCGCGCTACCTGATTGACCAAATCGAGAAGACGCCCAACATTCAGCTCTGGACGCACGCCTCGGTGGTTGAGGTCCACGGCGAAACTCACCTGGAAGAGATCTCCGTGCAGTGTACCGACACAAGCACGATAGAACGGGTGCCGGCCTGCGCGCTGTTCATCTACATCGGCGCGCTTCCGAGAACGGATTGGCTGGAACGAACCCTGCTGCGCGATGAGCTGGGATTCATCCTGGCAGGACCGGACCTGTTGAAAGACGGCAAGCGCCCGGCAGGCTGGGCTCTGGAGCGCGGTCCCTTCCTGCTGGAGAGCAGTGTCCCCGGCGTGTTCGTTGTGGGCGATGTGCGGCATGGATCGATCAAGCGGGTCGCATCGGCCGTCGGCGAAGGTGCAATCGCCGTGCAGTTCATTCATCGCTACATGGCGAAGGTGTAGGACATGGCTAACGTCTCGAAAGCTGAGCTGCGGACCGTGCCTGTCTTCCAGGACCTTCCGGATGAGCAATTGGACTGGTTTCTCGAGAACTCAACCGAAGTGCGTCTTGCTCCCAATGAAATTTATGTTCGCTCCGGAGACCCGGCCGATCGCATGAGTGTGCTTCTCGAAGGTGAGCTGCAGGCGCGGTTCGCCGGCGATGCCGACAACGTTTTCACCACCAGCGCCGGGACGGTAACCGGCGTGCTGCCCTACTCCAGAATGAAGGTATTCCCCGCGACCGGACGCGCGGTGAAGTCCTCGAGACTGCTCATATTCCCGGCATCGTTGTTCGATCAGCTCCTGTCCCACATGCCGGAGCTCGCGCGGCGGCTGGTGGCGACAATGGTCGATCGCGCGCGCGAGGTCACGCGTGGCGAGCAGCAGCGTGACCGGTTGGCGGCACTCGGCAAGCTCTCCGCCGGGTTGGCCCATGAGTTGAACAATCCGGCAGCTGCTGCCCGCCGCAGCGCCGAACAGCTCAGGCGAGTGGTGAGCGATTTCCGCGGCGCAATCTCGAAGCTGGAGGGCGAGCAGCTCACCGCCGCAGAACGAGGCGCGATCGAGGAATTCGAGTCAGCGTGTTGCGCTGAGGATGCCGAAATCGACGTGCTGAAAGCCAGTGAGGTGCAGGACGAGATCGAAGCCGCTCTGCAACGGCACGACATCCCCGATGGCTGGCGATATGCGCCGGACCTGGCCGAGTCAGGCGCCCAGCCGGAGGCGCTCAACCGCTTGCTGGGAACGGTGCGCGCGAGTGTGGCGGAGCCAACGTTGAAACGCGTGTCAGCCCTGCTGGAAATCACCGATCTCCTGGACGAGCTGGAAAACAGCACCTCCAAAATTTCCGATCTCGTGCGCGCTATCAAAGAGTACTCATACATGGACCAGGCCCCGGTGCAGGATGTCGACATCACCAAGAGTCTGGAAAACACCCTGACCATCATGGGGCACAAGCTCAAGAAGGGCGTCACCATCCAGCGTGACTACCACGCCACTCCGCTACTGGTGAATTCCTACGGCAGCGAGCTGAACCAGGTGTGGACCAACCTAATCGACAACGCGGTCGATGCCATGCACGGCAAGGGCGAACTGCGCATCAGGACTTTTATGGAAGGGGATTGCGTGGTGGTCGAGATCGCCGACTCGGGCCCAGGCATTCCGCCGGAAATTCAGTCGCGCATCTTCGAGCCCTTCTTCACCACCAAGGGCGTAGGAGAGGGAACCGGGCTGGGCCTCGATACGACGCTGCGCATCGTGCGAAAGCACCGCGGAACAATCACCGTGACCTCGGTGCCGGGCGATACCCGCTTTCAGGTGCGACTGCCGGGAATCGTAGGCGACGCTCGAATCTAAATCAGGACTGCGACCTGCGTGCCGCGCGAAACGCCGTCATTCTTTCGTGGACGCTCAGCACGTGATGTGGCAGATCAAGCCGGCTGCCTTCCTCGAATACCGGGATTACCTTGTCGAAGTCCGGCCCCGAGTGCGAGCCGGTCAGGGCCAGACGCACCGGATGGAACAGCTCCTTGCCCTTGGCTCCGGTCTTTGCCTTCACATCGTTCATGATGGCTTTGAAGCGCTCTGGTGTCAGCGGCTCGGGAGAAGTCTCCACCAGCTCCGCGAACGCGTTGAGCACGTCGTCCGCCTTGGGCGACGCCAGGGTCTCGGCATTATCGGGGTCCTTCAATGCTGCTGCAGCATCGTAACGGAAGACGAACATGGTGCGGTCCGGAAGTTGCTCCAACTTGTCCACGGCGGCGCTGCGAAGCGCAACTACCTTCTTGAACCAAATACGCGTGCGGTCATCGAGGGTCTGCGGCAATAGTCCCGCGCGTGTGAAATACGGTTCGGCCAGCGTCTCGATCCGCTCCAGCGGGCTCTGCTTGATGTAGTGCCGGTTCAGCCAGTAGAGCTTCTCCATGTCGAAGATGGCGGCCGAAGGCGTGACCCGCTCCAGCGTGAACTCTTTGGTCAATTCCTCCGGCGTGAAGATCTCGCGAGTACCCCCGGTGGGAGCCCACCCGAGGAGGGCCAGGTAATTCACTAGCGCCTCGGGAAGCACGCCCATGTCGCGAAAGTTGGCGATGGAAGTCGCACCATGCCGCTTCGACAGGCGCTCGCGATCAGCGCCGAGGATTGTCGATAGGTGTGCGAATTCAGGCACGGGCCAGCCCAGCGCTTCGTACAGCGCCACCTGCTTGGGTGTATTCGACAGGTGATCATCGCCGCGAATGACATGCGTGATTTCCATCAGCGCGTCATCCACCACGACGACATAGTTATAAACCGGAATGCCGGAAGAGCGGAGAATGATTGGGTCACTCACCGCCTCGTTTGAAAACTCTACATCGCCTCGTACGATGTCATGGAAGCGAATCGGGTGGTCGGGAATCTCCAGCCGGATCGCCGCGGATTCTCCTGCTGCGCGGCGGCGCTGCGCCTCCGCCGGATCGATGCCGCGACATTTGCCCGAATAGTTCGGCGAACGATGCTCTGCCATCGCCAGGTCACGTTCGCGTTCCAATTCGTCTTGCGAGCAGAAGCAGGGGTACGCCTTGCCCTCGCGCACCAGCCGCTCCGCATGCTCGCGATAGAGGTCGAGCCGATCGCTCTGCCGGTAGGGAACATGCGGACCACCGACATCAGGTCCTTCGTCCCAGTCAATGCCCAGCCACTTCAAGTCTTCGAGGAGCTGGGTTTCGTAGCGGCCTTCACTGCGCTCCAGGTCGGTGTCCTCGATGCGCAGGATCATGGTGCCGCCAGTCTTGCGCGCAAAGAGCCAGTTATACAGGGCGGTTCGGGCATTGCCGACATGCAATTGTCCGGTGGGAGAAGGGGCGAAACGAACGCGAACTTTCGCGGCAGGGCTCACTCTTTGATGGTAGCAAACGCTGGACTGAGAGGTGCGATAGCGCCGGCGAGCCCCTCCCCAATCAGCTGGATTGCTGTTCAGACTCCCGTAGTCGGCGGAGGCGGTGAGCCGTCATCCGACAGCGGCGGCCCACTACACCGCTTCATTTCGTCGAAGATGTCGTTCAGGACCTGGTCGCGTTCCGCTCCGTCGTGCATGCGTGACGCCATCTCTTTCAGAGCAACGTTGAGCACGTGGTAGTGGTGCAGCTCGCGATAACGAGGATCGCCGGTCACTTCCTTCCACAAACCGTGCAAAAGATCCACGTCTTCCTTGCGCATACGGGGTGTGTGCGGCCCCAGTAGGTATTCGTAGCTGGTGCCGTCGGGGGAATCCACCTCCAGCACCATGCGCGGACGGGGCTCGGGCAGGCGCTCCCAGGCATCGCCGGTCAGCTTGCCCTGTTCATCGGCAGTCAACTTATTGGACAGGCCGCACACCAACCGTGACGAGTGCAAGCGTTGTCCGGTGGCTACAATGCTCTCAAAGACATCATTGGTGGGCACAACCAGCAACGAGACGTGTTTGCCCTTCTTCTCCGCCACAGTTACCACTGAGGTGAAGAGCTCCTGCTCGTACTTTTCAAACACATCAGACGCTTCCAACACCTCGTTGCCGCTGAAGGAGTGCTCGCGCAACAGGATGCGGGAGGTCATGACCACGATATCGGTCTTGGTGGTGTCCACCCGGTCGAGGATCTTCTTCAGGTAATACAGATTGCGGGGATCGCGCACGGCGACGAGGACATTGCCGGGGCGCACTTCCATGGCTTCGCCCGTCAGTTCGGTGTTAGTGGCGATATTGAACTGCTCGAGTCCGGATTCGCCTTTAGCGTGCTCCTCTGCCGTCATTCGCTCGGAGACAGTCAGGATGATGAAGAAGATGACGCTGAAGGTTACCCCGGCCATGGTCGCCATCTGCTTGGTGAACAGGTTGACAAAGGCGGTGGCAAACAAAATCAGCGAGATCAACCCGAGGCCGACCGGCACTTCTACGCCGCGAATTTTGATATTGCCCGGAACCTTCCATTCCCGGTTCTCAGGCAGGGTGTAACGCAGCACCAGCACGGCCAGCGACATGAAAGAGAAGCTCCAGATCACGCCGAAGGCATACAGCGACGCCAACAAGTAGACATCGCCGTGGCTGGCCACGATCGTCAGCAGCTGCAGCCCGGCGATCATGTTGATGACCCGGTAAGTGGTGCCGTACTTCTTCTGCGGCTTCTTGAACCAGGGAGCGAGCACGCCGTCTTCGGTCATGCGGCTCAATACGCCATTAGCCCCCACCAGCGCCGTGTTCACGGCGCCGGAGAGAATTAGCACGCCCACAAGCACCACGAAGCCCTGAAAGAACAGCCTTGCGCTGTATGGCCCAACCATGTGCATGGCGAGACCGCTGATCAGGTTGGCGAAATACTGGGGGCGCTCGCCATCGGGGATGATCATCACCGCGAAGAACGACACCAGCGAAGTAAAGAACAGGCTGTAGAGAAAAATCACCAGCCCGGTCTTTTCCAGGTTCTTCAGCTTGGGATGTTCGATCTCGCGATTGACCTGGGCCAGAGATTCTTCGCCGCTCATGGCCAGCACCGAATGCCCGAAGCCGACCATTAGCAGAATCAGGGGGATGCGGGTTGCCCAGGTACCAAGCAGCCATCCCAGGGTCTCTTTGGTGCGGGGAATGGCGTCGGCGTGAGGCATCGGCGGAAGCTGCGCCCCATTCCTGGCAATGGTAATCAGGCACCACACGATCAGCATCACCACCATCAGGGTAGTGATCTTCATGATCTGCAGAGCCCGCTCGCTGGACTCGTGGATCCCCTGTATGTTCTTCCACCAGAAGTACAGCGTCACCACCACGGCAAACGCCGCCGCGAAGGCATTCTCCGGAACGCGAAAGCTGGTGTAGCCGATGTGGTGCAAGGTGTCTTCGACAAAGCCGGCGAGATATTGCCCAGCCGCAACCGAACTGATCGGCCCGGTCAATACATAGTCGAAGAGCAGGGCGGAAACCGACAGCTTCGCCAGGGTCCCGCCCAGCGCCTGCTTCACTACGCGGTAGACGCCGCCGCGTACGAACATGGCGCTCGATTCGATGTAGATGGCCCGGACCGCGTAGCTGAACAGCATGACGGCGAGCACGAACCAGGGCGCGCTTTTCCCGATAACCTTTTCCGCGTCGCCACCAACGTAGTACGCCGACGACGCCAGATCGGCCAGCACAATCGCGGCGGCCCGCCAGAACGAGATAAAGCTCAACATCACCGAGGTGGCGACGAAGACCTTAATCGCGGGACGCTGCAGATTCTCAGCTGATGTCGACATAAACCTTCTGGAGACCCCTGCCAGCATTCGCAACGCGGAGAACGCTACGAGAGTGCTGGCTGCGCTCCGCTTCGCAGCCCTGGGAAACACCCTCAATCAGGAACTGCGCACAGCCGAGGCCGCCATCCCATTGTTGACTTGCGAGGTCGGCTGGGGCTTTCTAAAAATGTATCTGTTTGTCGCAGGATTGTCAGTAGCGCGCTACCAGAGCATACGGCGAAAGTTTAGGGATCACCTGAATTGCGCATTGACAAGGAAAGCAATCTGCCGTCTGCATTAGGAAGATTGGAGGGCACAACCGGGATAAGCGATCAGGGCCCGGTCATATATGTTTGGCTCATACGATCATGCCAACAGAGTGCATCCACGTCCACAAAGGCCCAGAGCAGACCCATGGCAACAGAAGCGGTTGAGAGACATAGCCCAATTGCCCGGTTCCTCCGTTGCCGCATATTCGGAGCCTTTCCCTTGAACGTGAGCAGCCGCACTTTGGCCAGCCGCATCCCAGGAGTAGTACCGCCATACACCAGCAAGAGAAACTGATACACAAACCAGAACAGCACAGGGACTCCGGCCGCCGTAGCCAGCACCGGTTTGCTGAACACTACATTGGGCATTAACTTGTACGCCACCGCGCCAAACACGGCGCTGCCAGCCGCCACCAGAGCCGCATCAACCAGGATCGCGTAGCAGCGCTGAGAGGCGCGAATCGGACGGAACGGCAGCTCGACCTGATCCGGCCCCACCGGGCGTTCGCTCTTTCCTTCGAACATCAAGCCGTCAAGAAACGGCGTGGCCGTCACCGCCTCGAGCTCTTCGGGCACATCAAGAATGCGTGGCTGCTCGGGCATGACTGGATCGGCCAACCGATAGGCAACATCCGGTGTGGCCATCAGTTGACGCGGAAAGGCAATTACTTTTCGCCGGCTCCGGGAACGAGGTGCGGGAGTCATCGAAACCGCGGGTTGCTGGAAGGGCGACGGCCCGTCCGGCGCGTTGTCAACCTCCGCCGCTCTCGACGGGGCATCCGAAACTGAACTTGCCTCTGCAGCTTCGAGCGCTTGTACCGCAGCGGCGACCTGTTGCTGTGCGAAATCCGACATGGAGGAGTCCTGAATTGCCACCGTGAAGGCCTCCGCTATCTCGAGGTTGTGGACTGCGGCCTCTCGGTGCTCCACGACCGGCGTCCCGCCGACCGTCACCGGAAGCGAGGCATTGTTGTCGGGATCCGGTTCGCTGGGCGACGGGAAAGGAAAGCGCATCGAATATGCCCCTTCGACGCGCCGCCCACGCCGCGTACGATAGCGGTCCACGTGGGCGTGAATTTCCTTGCGCCAGATATCATCGGCCTCGCTGGCCGAGTCTGCATCAGAGGGCTTATGCGAGTACTGTTGTTCGGACATTCGCGGCGCGATAGCTCCTTTGTCGCTTTCGGTACGGTGTGGTATCCATGGTGAGAAAGAAGATCGCGAGGCAGCTTGTCGCGCAAGCAAAGCAATTTCTGCGCTCATGATTCGCGATCGCGCAACCAGTTTCCTGCAAATGGGTTTTCAGAGTAGCCGAGAGCCGCGTGAGATCGACGAAGCGGTCACCTTTGCCTGAGTCCCGAGCAACGTGCTAACTTGCGAGGTTCTTCCTTACAAACCAAAACGGGCGAAGGAACGCCGGCTATCGAATGATCTCCCGCACTCGATTCATTATCACGGCCTTGATCACGTGTCATCTGTTTCTGCTGCCCGCGCTGTTAACCAGCCAGTTGCGGCCAACCGATCAGGAGCCGGGGATGCCGGAGGCGAGCATTCCAGGTTCGGGTTCCCCGGTCTGGCAAGCGGAGCCGAAGCCAACCGCGAACAACCCATCTTCCTCCGCCCAACAGGACAAGTCGCTCAATCGGTCGGACATCACCGCTACGGGGGACGATGAACAGGAAGACCACGCGACCGAGGACATTGTCCTGCAGGAAATTCAGCAGACAAACGATGCGGAACAGGCCCCCGGCCCCCCGCGTCCCGGGACCAACGTTGCCCTGGGCCACGACGAAGTTATCATTCGCGGCGACGAGCAGGAAAAGAACCAGGATATCTACAAGGCTCGCGGGCATGTCGAAATTCGATTTCGAACCTACATCCTGCACTGCGACGAAGCAACTTATGACTCGACGACCGGCCAGGTGATTGCGACCGGCCACGTGGTTTTCGACGGCGGTCCACATAACGAACATATCGTCGGCTCCCATGCCACCTATGACGTCAGCCGGGACACCGGAACTTTCTACGATGCCACCGGTTCGACAGGTGTGACGGTAAAGAACAAGATGATGTTCCTTACCTCTTCCACGCCATTCTTTTTCCAAGGCAAAGTCATTGACAAACTAGGTCCAGACCTCTACCGCGTGAATCATGGCTATATCACTTCGTGCCAGCTGCCCAAACCGAAATGGCAGCTTACCGGCGAAACTGCGGTAGTGGAACTGGGGGACGAAGCCCGGGTCCATCACGCTACTCTGCGGATTCACGGCATTCCGCTCTTCTACTTTCCGTATATCCAACACCCGGTTGACAACCTGGGGCGCAAGAGCGGCTTCCTGATTCCCTTGATTGGACAATCGAACTCGCGCGGCACCATTCTCGGTGACGCCTTCTACTGGGCTATTAACCGCAGCTCTGATGCCACCATTGGCCTGGAATATTTCTCCTCGCGGGGCTGGGCACAGCACGGACTTTATCGCGCAGTCGGATACAAATACAGCTTCCAGGCGGAGTACTACGGAGTCGTGGACAACGACGGAGTTCCCGCAGGCCAGCCCGGGGCGGGAAGCCACCAGGGCGGCGAAGAGATCAAGGCAATCGGAGCAATCGCGTTGCCCTGGAAGTTTCAGGGTACCTTGTCGCTGGATTACCTCAGCTCCTATATCTTTCGCCTCGCCTTCGGCCAGAGTTTTATTCAGTCAGTGAACTCCGAGGTTCGGTCCGGCGGGTTCATCACGAGAAATTGGGATGGCTACTCGTTCGGTACATTGCTGTCTCGCTATCAGAATTATCAGAGCACGCAACCCGATGACTTCATCGAAATCGACCACCTGCCAAGCTTCGAATTCTCCACCGTCGAGAGGCCACTCTTTGACTCGCGATTCATGTATGCCTACGACACTGCGGCCGAGGGGCTCACTCGAACCGAGCCTGGATTCAGCACGCCCTACGTCGGCCGGCTCGACGCCAACCCGACGCTTTCCATGCCCAACTTCCTGCGCGGCTGGACTCTCCGGCCGGAAATCGGCATACGCGAGACCTTTTACACCGCCCATCTGGCGACGACGACAGGCACCGTGGGAACCGTCGCCAATACCCCGGTCGAGCGGAATGTGCTGCAAGCCTCGATGGAAATCCGCCCGCCGTCGTTGTCGAAGATGTTTGACCACAAGCCCTTTGGCTATGCCTACAAGCACACCATTGAGCCACGAGTGATCTACCGTTACCAGACGGGGATCAGCAACTACGACGAGATTCTCCGTTTCGACTATCGCGATATCCTGGCCGACACTAACGAAATAGAATACGGCGTCATCAACCGTCTGTTCGCCAAGAAGACAACCTCTAATCCAGAGTGTTTTGAGCACCCCAAGTACATCCCCGTCGGCGAGACCGTGGAGGCCGAAAAGGTAAAGGCACTTATCGACGCCCACCAGATTTGCGACGACCGCAACGGTCCGGCGCGGGAGGTCGTGACCTGGGAACTGGCGCAGAAGTACTACATGAACAACACCTGGGGCGGTGCTCTGGTTCCAGGAACCCGCAATGTGTTCGACAGCACGATTGATCTCACCGGCATCGCCTTCCTCACGGAACCGCGAAACTTCTCCCCTATCGTCTCGCGCTTAAGGGTCTCCGGAGGCAATACGGATTTTCAATGGGCTCTCGACTACGATCCAGTGTTGCATCAGGTCAACGACAGCACGGTTTTTGCGGGACATATCTGGCGCAAGTGGTATTTTGCCGGCGGCCAGACCTATCTCAATGCTCCCGGCGAAGTGCCGCCCGGCTCTACCGTGCAGGACGTCTGGAACCAGTACCGGCTTATGGCCCAATATGGAAGCCTCAACAAACGAGGCATCAGCTCAGCCTTCCAGATCGGAATCGATTCCCGCTACCACTACGTGCAGTACGTGTCGTCACAAACCAGCTACAACTGGGATTGTTGTGGTGTCACCTTCGAGTACCGCCGCGTCGTCGTACCTTCGGTGCGAGATGAGAATTTTTACAAATTTGCTCTCAGCCTTACTAACTTCGGGACCTTCGGAAACCTGCGCCGAATCGACCGGCTCTACTAGCGCCGTTCCGATGTGTCTTACAATGAACCTATGCCTGCCGCGCCGATTGATCTGACGGATGAACCCTCGTCGCTTCAGGCCAAGCTACTGGCGCTGCGAGAGCATCTGCGCTCGTTGGGCCGGGTGCTGATTGCCTATTCGGGTGGCGTGGACTCCGCTTATCTGGCGTGGGCCGCGCGTCGCGAGCTGGGCGACAACATGCTCGCGATACTGGCCGATTCTCCTAGTCTGGCGCGCACGCAGATGCAGGATGCCGTGTCCTTCGCACGGGAGCAGGACGTCCCTCTGGCCATTATCGATACCGCCGAGATGGACCGGCCCGAGTATCGCCGCAATGACGCCGCACGTTGCTATCACTGCAAGGACGAGCTCTTCGCGGTCATGGAGGCATATTGCGAAGCCAACGGTTTCGCGACCATCGCCTATGGCGTCAACCTGGACGATCAGGGAGACTTCCGGCCCGGACAGACTGCCGCACGCCGGCACGGGGTGGCAGCACCCTTGCTGGATGCCGGCCTCACCAAGAACGACATTCGTCAACTGGCCCGCCACGCAGGCCTGCGCATCTGGGATAAACCTGCCTCTGCCTGCCTGTCATCGCGCATTGAATACGGTCGTGAAGTCACACCCGAGGCTCTTGCCACCATCGAGCAGGGCGAAGACGCTTTGCGCGCCCTTGGCTTTCGCCAGCTGCGTGTCCGGCACCACGGCGATATCGTTCGCATCGAAATTGCCCGCGACGAGCTTCCCCGCGCCCTCACCCCGGAAATGGCGGCCGAGTTTACCCGCCTCTTCAAGGGCCTCGGCTTCACCTACGTCACGCTGGATTTAGAGGGATTCCGCTCGGGTTCTATGAATGCCCTGCTCTCGATCGGGAGTCTGGGCAAGCGTACCGGTTCGTAGCCTGGAAGGCATTCGTAGCCTTAGGCTGCTTCACTGCCCAGCCCTCCTGACGCTGCGTTCTGCTGCTCCCACGTGAGATAATCAGTTCTTCATGTCCCCCAAGGCGGTTATGCATTGTTCATGAGAAGAGTTGCCATATTTCTGCTCCTTCTATGTCTCGGCTGTACCGCGCAATCGGTATCGCCCGAGACCCAACAGCGCGTTCAGGAGCAGGTTCGCGCGTATTTCAACATCCCCCCCGATGTCAAGATCGAAGTCGGTCCAGCGACCGCCAGCGAGTTTGCCAACTACGACGCTGTCACCGTGACCATGAGCCGGGACGGCAAGTCGCAGAAAGCGGACTTCCTTCTCGCCAAAGACGGCAAGACCCTCTTGCGGATGACCAAGATCGATCTCACCAAGGACATCTACGCCGATACCATGAGCAAGATCGATGTCCAGGGCCGTCCTGTCCGAGGCAATCCTAATGCCAAGGTGACCATCGTCAACTATGACGACTTCGAGTGCCCCTTCTGCTCGCGCATGCATTCGACCCTGATGACCGAGATCTTGCCGCAGTATGGCGATCGCATCAAAATCGTGTACAAAGATTTTCCTCTGCCCATGCATCCGTGGGCGCCTTACGCGGCCAATAACGCCAACTGCCTGGCTAAGGAGAGTCCCGCCGCTTATTGGGAGCTTGCCGACTACCTGCACGGTAACCAACGCTCCATCAGCGGAAGTGGCGACCTCAAGAAGTCTCAGGCGGAACTCGATCGCGTAACCCTGGACTTCGGCAAGAAGAACGGAGCCGATGTCACCGTCTTGCAGGCGTGCCTGAAGGCGCAGCCGGACAGCACTCTGAAAGCATCCATGGCCGAAGGCGACAAACTCGGCATCAGCGCCACGCCTACCCTGTTTGTGAATGGTGAGAAGCTCGAGGGGGCGATGGATGCCAGCGATCTGCGCGCGGCTCTCGATGAGCGCCTGAAAGCGGCTGGCGTCCAGCCCCCGGCACCGCCTGCTGCACCGGCACCGCCTGCGCCTGGTACCAGTAAGTGAGGGAAACCGCCGGAACTCTATCCCTTCTTTTGCCTCTGAGAGGAATACTCGTTTGAACCGAATTCGCCGCTCCGCTTCACCGCCAGTGCTTGTTCTCGCATGGATGACTGCTTTCGCCTTTCTGCTCATGGGCGCGGGATGCTCCAGTAATCAGGTCAGCGAAGGCGTTATGGCACGCGTCAACGGCCGCAAAATCACCCGCGCCGAAGTCGACAAGTATTACCAGAATCAGACGGCAAACTCGCCGCAGAAGCCCAGCGAAGAGCAGGCCGACAATCTTCGTCTCAACATTCTGAAGGGGCTCATCGACAACGAGATCCTCATGCAGCGCGCCGAGAAGCTCGGCCTGATGGCCACCGAGGACGAAGTCAACAACAAGCTGACCGAGGCCAAGGCGCCCTATACGCAGGAAGAGTTTGACAAGCAGCTCAAGCAGCGCGGGCTCACAGTCGACGACGTGAAGCACGAATTCCGCGAGCAGCTGACTATCCAGAAGGTACTGAATAAGGAAGTCGGTTCCAAGGTCAACATTACCGACGATGACATCACCAACTACTACAACGAGCACAAAGCCGAATTCAACCTGATCGAGCCGCAATACCGCTTAGCGCAGATACTGGTTACGACTCAGCCCAATCCGCAGATGAAGGGCCCCGAAAAGGCGCAGAACCAGGCGGAAGCCCTGAAAAAAATTCAGCTGGTCTACAACCGCCTGGAGAGTGGTGAAGACTTTGGCACCGATGCCATGAAGTATTCCGAACAGCCGGAAACGGCGCAGAATGGCGGCGATCTCGGCTTCGTCCCCGAGTCCTCGCTGAAGGGCGACAAGGTCGCCTTCGAGGCCGTCAGCAAGCTCAAGCCCGGCCAGTTCACCGGAATTCTTCCCGTTACCGATCCCAATAGCCAGAAGATCTACGGGTATCGCATTGTGCGATTATTGGGCAAAGAAGCCGCAGGCCAGCGAGAACTCAAAGACCCGCGGGTGCAGCAAGCCATTCGCGAGCAGCTCCGCGATCGCCGCGAACAACTGTTGAAAGCGGCTTACTACGAATATATCCGCGACAAGGCAACGGTAGAGAACTTCTTCGCCGAAGACATCCTGAAGAAAGCCGGCTCCATGAAGTAGCGCGCTGCCCGCGCTGGCTGCTGACGGAAGTGCTACACTCGCGCTCATGTCAGATAGCAAACGTTCCAGCGTGCCCGCTGACGACGCCGTGGTGCCGGGAACGCTGTACCTCGTTGGCACTCCCATCGGCAATCTGGAAGACATCACTCTGCGCGCTCTACGCACGCTGAAAGAAGCCGACCTTATCGCCTGCGAAGACACCCGCCAGACGATGAAGCTACTGAATCACTACGGTATCGAGAAGCCTACTGTCAGCTATCACGAACATAATGAACTGACCCGTTCGGCCGAATTGATCGTGCACCTGGAGCGCGGCGACAACATCGCCATGGTCAGCGACGCGGGCATGCCGGGCGTCAGCGATCCGGGCTATCGACTGGTGCATCTGGCGGTGCGTCATCACATCAACGTGGTGCCCATTCCCGGCGCGTCGGCGTTTCTGTCGGCGCTGGTGGCCAGCGGCTTGCCAACGGACTCTTTCCACTTCAACGGCTTCCTGCCGGCCAAGGAAGGCGCGCGCCGTACCGCGCTCGAGTCGATGCTGACTTCTTCCAGGACGCAGATCTTCTACGAGGCTCCACATCGGATCGTCGATACCCTGCGTGATGTGGTAGAGGTTTTCGGCGCCGAGCGGCAGGTCGTGATCGCGCGCGAGGTCACCAAACTGCACGAGGAGTTTCTGCGCGGACGTGCCTCCGGGGTTTTGGCACGTCTCCAGGAACGCGGCGAAATTCGCGGCGAGATCACTCTCCTGATCGGCAAAGCGGAAGAGAGCGCACACCCCGAGCCGACGAGCAAGAAGGTAGCACAACGTGTCCGCGACTTGATGAGCGCTGACCGACTCGACGAGAAGGCCGCCCTCAAACAGGCAGCAAAAGACTTTGGCCTGTCCAAGAGCGAGGCGTATCGAGAATGGCAGAGGGTGAAGTAGCGGCGCCCCCGGCGCAGAGAAGGATCTTTGTGGTCAGTGCTTAGCGGATCGTAGCAGACGGCGCGTGAAGACGTTCGCTAATCGCTATTCCCTATCCACTAACCACTCTCCTGCTCTCTTCTCAACCGGCGCGTTTCGGCGAGCAACGCCATGCTATGCATCAGGTTCTGCATGGTGACGATGCCGATGAGCCGCTCGTTGTTTACCACCGGAATCATGGTGAGTCCGCGGGCGCCGAGCTTGCGGAAGGCCGATGCCAGTGAGTCACCTGCCTGCGCAATTTCAAAGGCCTTCACCATGGCCGACTGCACATAGCCGTTGCCGTCCGACCGCAGCGCGCGCACGATGTTCTGTTTGCTGATTACGCCCACCATGTCACTGCCGCGTACCACCGGGAAGTCATCCTGCAAGGTGTGGACGGCTTTGGCGAGCGCATCTTCCAGAGTATCGGCGGGCGACAGGATCGAGAAGCCGGTCAGCATCACGTCTTCCATGTGAACGCTCTCCAGCACCGACTGAAAGACGACAGAGCGGTCTTCCATCTGCGCGCCCACGAACAGGAAGAAGCCGATCAGCATGAGCCATGCGTTCCACACGCCGAGAAAGATCATCAGCATGGCGAAGCCCTGGCCCACGGTGACAGCGCGCCGCGTGGCCTGCACATAGTCCATGCGTTCAGCCAGCCAGGCGCGCAGAATGCGGCCACCGTCCATGGGATAAGCAGGCAGAAGGTTGAAGGCGCCTAGAAACACATTGCCCCAGAACAGACTGCGGGGCAAATTGTTGGCGTGCAAATATGGCTGGGACCACAGCCGGGCTTGCGGCAAGAATGCGAGGATAAACCCGCCTGCGACGACGGCGATCGCCAGGTTCACCAGCGGCCCCGCGATCGCAATGCGAATGTCGCGCGCCGGATTTGCATTATGCATTCCCGTGTCTTCCATCAGGGTGACGCCCCCGATGGGCAGCAGCACGATCGAGCGCACGGTCAGACCGCTGCGCTTGGCTACCACGGCGTGTCCCAGTTCATGCAGCACGACTGAGCCGAAGATGATGCCCACCAGCGCCAGTCCTCGGCCGGCTCCGTTAGGACCGAGCGTGACCGATTGCGTGAACCATACGAAAATGAGCAGTAGAACAAATGTGAGGTGGACGCGAATGTCCACGCCAAACAGCTGTCCTACGGGAAACGACCAGTTCTTCATGGCCTAGCGAAAAACCTCTAGCATCATTCTATAGCGCGGGACGACGGGGCGCGTGAGCGGCGAGCAAGTGGTATTGGCAACGGGCAACTAGTAAAGCCGGCCCCGAAATTTCTTCTCGACCTGTAAACTTTGGCAAGTGCAACTGCCGCGTGCGACTTGGCTAGTTGCTGGTTGCTTTCTTCTCCCCATGCGCGTGATTGCCGGCCAATATCGCAGCCGTCCCTTGAAGTCGTTGCCGGGGCTGGACCTCCGCCCCACCAGCGACCGTCTGCGCGAGACGCTGTTCAACGTGCTCGCGGCGGCGGGCGAACTCGAAGGCAGCGTCTGGTTCGACGTCTACGCGGGAACCGGCGCCGTCGGCATCGAGGCGCTCAGCCGTGGCGCGCGCCAGGTTTACTTCGTCGAGTCGGAGAAAAAGCACGCGCGCCTGCTGCGTGAGAATCTGACGTCACTGGGCATCAAGGAAGGTTTCGAAGTGCAGGAGCGTGATGCCGCGCAGGCCCTGCAACTGCTGGAGACGACTGGCGTAGTGTGCGACTACTGCTTCCTCGATCCGCCCTACGGCCATCGTGGAAGCTACGAACGAACTCTGGGATTTCTTGCCCACTCGCAGATATTGCAACCTTCCAGCATCGTCGTCGCCGAACACGAAAAGAAGTTCGATCCCGGCGACCGCTTCGGCGCGCTGCTGCGCTACCGCCGCCTGGATCAGGGCGATGCGTCGCTTAGCTTCTACCGGCTGGCATGAAGACTCTGGCTGGTAGTCAGCGACCGTTCAGCAAGTGCAATCCGCCAGAGTGTGTCGAACTCGGCATCGGAAACGACGATTAAGCGCGGCGGAATAACCGGGTGTTCAAGAAGTGCACGGCATCCCGATAATCCACTGCCTGGACGGGGCGCGACCCTGAAAAGTCATAGTGTCGCCCGGTACTGCCTCCGCGCACTCGGATCGGTGCGCTGTCCATGTACCGCACGCTGACCGACGAGGCTGGTCCCGAGGTCATCACTGCTGTCTGCGCTCGGCTGCCCTGGCCCAGCGTTTGGCGCCGGATCGCGGTTGGTGCAGCAGGTTGAGTCCAGCCGCGATTAGACACGTACTCGGGCACCGACGGAGCTGTGGTCTGTGTCGAATTGCTCTTCAGTTGTAAACGTTTCTGACCGCAACACATGTTGGGTATCTCCTTCTTCTGATTGCGCAATCGGTTGAATGATTACGGGATCGCTGCCCAGTCGTTCCAGCAGGCAGGCTGCGCCGGAAAGCGCCAGCCAGGCGACCGTCCATTCAACTGGCTGCTTCGATACAAACAGAGCAGCGGGGGCCGCGATCCAGAGACTCAGGCATTGGAAGCAGTCCATCAACTTGCCTGCCAGACTCTGGCCGAGAAATTCGCGAAATCGGACGATAACGTCGGCCGGGCCGTCCTCGCTGGCCAGCAGGTGGGTAACCCGCCAGGTCGCGAGCGTGGCCAGAATCAACCGTCCCCAGAAGTTCATACTCGTTGCACCGAATTTCTCTATAGGTAAAGGCCGGTCCAGCCTTTTTGGGGGCCGGACCGGCGACTCACGACTACGAGTGGGACACTATCGGCGCCAGGACGAACGCTCGCGGCGGCGGATTGCTGTCATAGCCGCTCAAGCGATTCCATCCGTCGGTCGCTAATGCCGACACATACAGGTCCTCGGCGAATCCGGCTATGTCGCAGATCGTTCCATCCGGCTGAGTCAGCAGGCTCAGAACGCTCATCGACACGATTGCAGGATCCGTCGCCGCGCTCACCTGGTTCCCAGAGGTGGTGGGCGGCGTCAGCGGCGTAGCTCCTCGCGACAACCTGTACGTATAGATCGCGAAGTTGTCCGGATGCGTCGCCGTGTAAGGAATGGTGACGGTGCCGGAGGGGCCAGGGCCGTAGCGGAAAACACCGCACGAGTCGGCTGGATTGCCGTCCAGTGCAGGCGTTCCCAATGAACCGAAGGTGCTTCGGTTGTCGACGTGTACGGTCATGATGAAGGCGTTTCCGTTCACCAGGCCGAGCGTCGAAGCATCCGCGGTATGGATGGTGCCGTCCGGATCGGTATTGGTCGGGACGAAATACCGAATGCCCGCCGTAACGATATTCACCTCATTGCCGCTCGCGTCGAACAGGGTGATTTCCAGTTGATACTTGCCATGCGTGCCGCCCACGACCGCCGACGGAAGATCCGTGGTCGGGAACTGGGCATTGGCCAGGTCCACCGGAGGATCGGGGAATGCCCAATCTCCCTCGGGTGGCAGGGCCGGCGGAATCTCGAACAGATTGGGAACGCTCCCGACGACATTTGGCCCGAGTGGATAGGGAGACGTCACCAGGTCGGTTCCGACGAAGTGGTTATACTTGCGACCGACATTTCCGGTGAGATCCGCGAACGAACCGGTCGTGCCCTGGCGATAACGGACGCGATAATACTTGGCGATGTTGAACTCGCGCAGGGAGCTGTCAAACTCAAATCGTGGCAGCACCAGGCCTCCGAATGGCGAGTCGAGTCCCGCGCCATACAGATCCGCCACTTGACCAATGTTGTCAGAAGTCGTCGCGCCACTCAGCGCAACACTCGTTCCATAGATATTGTTGAGCTGCACGTTGCCGAGCGCGCGGATCAGCACATAGTTCTCGGGAGCGTCGACCTGCTGGCAAGGCGAACACAACGGAGCGAAGATATTGGTCGTGTAAAGCGTGACCTCGGTTCCACACTGGTAGTTCCAGTGGGTGTAGCAGCGAACGGGCTGCGGGTCGTAGATAGTGATGGTGAACCCGTAGAAACTTGCCGTCGCCGTGAAATACAAATTGGGCGTCTCATAGCAACCGACGAATATGTATCCTTCGAAGTTGCCGCAGCGGTCGGTAGTAAGTGTTCCCACCTGCCACTTCGTAATCCAGTAAGGAAACAGCCAGCAGATCAGGAAACGAACCGCCGACTCGTCCACGGTGAGCAGGCCCTGCCGCAGCTGACTCAGGTTTCCCGAGGCCGCTGCTGTGTGCAGCACGTCGAATTCAGGCGAAGTTGCCGTGTACTGCTTCCCCGTCTGTATGGGTTGCGCAACCTCAAGTTTGCCCAGCCTGGCGAGCGATTCCGGCCCCGGATCGGGCGGGCCAGGAGGCAGCGGCTGAGGGTTGATCAGGTATTCGCTGATGGTCTTGAGCTGCACGTCGGTCAGCTGCCGGATGATCAGCCAGATACGCTCAACCTCCCAGATCTGCACCTGGGCGCCGCAGACGGGATAATCAATGGCTATGCCGCTGCTGTAGATCCTCTTCAGAAGCTGTCCTTTGACGAAGCAGCGGCGGATCCAGCATAGCCAGATGTCCGACGAAATGCTGAAGGTGACCGGCGATACCTTGGCATCGGCGCTAACCTGCACGTAGCTGGTGTTTGCGCCACGGCGAGTCAGCTCGGACAAGCTTGGGGTCTCATCGCTGGCCTCGGGTCCGGCCACAATGCGATATTCCTGACGGCTCCTGGAGGCCGGCAGAGAAAGATTGGCATTGCCCTTGTCGTCGACCGCTGCCTTCGAAAGGAAACGTCCGTTCCCTGTGAAAGCGTAAGCCATGATTTTGGGCGGTTTTTCTCCTGTCGGAGATTCTTGAAGATTGACGTTCACCTTAACGGGCACGCCAGAACTTGCGGATTTGTTGTCTGCGTTCATGAATTTCCCCTCTCTGGCGGAATAGTGAGTCCCACTTGGTGAGCGTTTCAGAGATTCGCTCTGTCAGCTCGGAGGTTGCTTGCGGGGACTCTGAACGTAGGGTTGAAGGGACCGGCGGGGAAGCAAGAATCGTGCTATCAGATTCGGGGTACCGAAAAGGCGAGCGCCCCAACGGAAACGCTCGCCCGGAACAAAGTCATTACTACGGCGCCAGAACGAAGGCAATCAGCGCTGAAGCGTCGTACTGGCTCTGCCGCCACCATCCGTTAATGGTGGTTGCAGCGACGTAGACCTCTTCGGCAAAGGCCGCAATGTTGCAGGTGCCCAATAGGTCCTGAACCGTCTCGACAACCGGTGAAAACCCCGGCGCCAAGCTGACCGGCTGGTTGATCGGCAGCGGCGGCAGTGTAAGCTCGTTGACGCCCTTCACCACGACAAACGAGAAGTTGGCGAAGTTGTTGGGATGGCTCGCCGTGAACGCCATGCTGACCGGAGATGCGTCCTTCGTGCCGTAATGCAGAAGACCGCAGGTCGGGTCGGCGCTCACGCCATGCAGGATGGGCGTGGAGATCGTAGCCGAGCAGTGATTGTTATCGATGCGAATCCAGATTGAGGCGCTCTCCATCACGCCTCCTGCGCCGTTGGTGAATTCCACAGTGAGAGTGTGAAATCCATTCGCGACGCTAGTGGAGTCAACCATCGCGCCAAGAGACGGATTCATCCACAGGAACAAATCCGCCAAGGCCCGCGTGGGATAGTAGCCCGGATTTCCACCGACCACAAATGCGGACACTGGTTTAGCCACATATTCGAAGCCGTTCCAGTGTTCATCGCTGAACTCGTCCGTGCGGGCCACGCCGTCGATCTTAACCCGGTAGTAGGCTGCGCCGTCATCGAGTGCGCGCATGAAGTTGATCATGATCGGTAGCGTGCCACCGAATGGCACATTTTTCACCTGGAAGAAATAAGTGGGATCGACGGTGGTATCGGCCAGGCCCCAGTTCGGTCCGACCACCTGAATGACTTTGTCGAAGGGCACAAAGCCAATGCCCATGCAAATCGGCCCGGTTGGCTGAAACACTGGCGCAAATTCGGCCTGCTCGATCGCCTGATCGCAGCAGATCAACAGCTCTCCCGGTGTGGTCATCGCCACGCTTGATGGACGATTCGCCAGGCCGGTGATGATGACCTGTGACGTCGCGGCCAGGACGTTGACCACGCTGATCTGATTCGCTGGATCCCGCTCCGGAACGAAGAGCTGGCTCTGGGCCACGTCCAGCCACGTCAGGAAGAACGGAGCCGTCAGATTCTTGACAATCGTCTGCCGGGCGCCGTTGCTAAGCTGATAGCGGCTGACCCGTCCACCTTCCGCCCCGGTCGTCTGCTCGCTGATATAGGCGTACTGCAGGTCGGCAGTGAGGAGCAGCCCTACGGCATTGGGCAGGTTGGAGAGCACCGCGACCTTGCTGCCATTCGTCAGGTTGACCTTCCAGAGGTTCCCGGAGGCGGCATATTCCACAACGTAGGCCGTGTTGTGAACCTCGTCGAGAAACATCTGCTGCGGCGCTGTCATTCCCGAGCAGATCACTTGCGCAGCCGCCCGATTAGCATTGATCAGCTGCACTTTGACCAGGTCGCCGCTTCGCTCTGTGACATAGGCATGCGAACCGTCAGCACTGGCCTTCACGTCTTCCGGCTGGTTGTAGCCGCTGCCGAGGACGGCATACGGCGAATCGAGGCGGTAGGTCACCCACTGGATCTGCATGTTGTAGCCGTAGGCCACCACCTTAACCTTGGCATAGTCGCCCTGGTTGGTGTACACGGCAAACACGTCGCCGGTGACCAGCTTGTTGCTGGCGTCGTTGTTGCCAATGATGGGAGTGCTCGAGTAGGGCAGGCTGGAAAGGGTGTCTGGCGTGATCGAATTGAAGTCCACGACTCCGAGATTGACGATCTTGGCATTGGCCCAGGGGGTCATCCGGCGCAGAACTGCCGTCTGCTGTTCCCACCAGATGTCGGAGGTGGGCCCAAGGCCGCCTTCCACACCCGTTTCCAGATCGAAGGTCCAAGTCCCTTTTAACAACGCGTTTCCGGCAGAAACCTGGGTTGCAGTGCGGAAGAGATTCAAGCGCGAAAGCTTGCCATTGAACTCGACGAAGAGAAGTTGATTCTGGGCCCGGCGTAAATCGCATCCTATTGCGCCGCCGAGACCGCTGACGAGTTGGATCGGTAAGGACATTTTTGCTCTCTTTCTTGCGTATGTGGACGCACGATTGAATGGTGACCCGCGGTCGGTCAACGTTTCGGCAATCGCTAAAGATTGTCGAAATTATGCTGAGGAAGCCTTGACGAACCCGGATATCGAGTGTGGATTCCAGGTTTTCGGAAGTTTTGGGATCAACTGTCCAGAGACATCAGGGTTGCTCATTGCCAGCCAGCGAAATCGGCAAAGAGAGAAGCGAATGAGCAAAACTTCAGTGGTCGGGCGCGGAGGCAACGATCAGAAAACTTCAAGAACGCCGAGGCCCTTGAGGCAATAGTAGCCGCGATAGAGCGCAAGTCAAATAAATTTGATATAAAATACAGGAATGAAACAAAGTGGGGCGAAGGGTATGGCACCTTCGTCTGATGAACAAGCTGGCTGCGTTGGCTGTTTTATTGCGTTCGAGTCGCCTTGCCTTCCATTACCGTCGACCAGCCGCCATTGGGAGTGGCGACTTCCGACTTGAAGGTATAGACGGTCGGGGAGACGATCGTCATGGTGTAGCGGCCCTGGGTGGCGACGCCGTTCATTTGCTCGTCGGCGATCCAGGTCCAGGTATTGCCCTGCACGTGTCCAATGGCCAGTTGGTGCTCGCCCAGACTGTTGTAGACGTTGTACGCATAGGCGTTCTTCTGCGGGCTGTACTCCATGACGCGCGTGGCCCGAATGTCGCCGAGCGGCGAGTGCATCTTGGTGTGCGTCTCGAGGAAGTAGTTGCCCTGAACCCACTCGCCGTGCTCCGTGCCCTTCAGTGGGCCTCCCGGACTTCCGGGGCTGACTTTGGCCGTGCCTTCGAGCACCCAGTCTCCGGCGAAGTACCCCATCGCGGCTTGTTGTGGGGAGGGGCCGGGTCCCTGCCCGACCGTTAAGGAACTTAGCATCAGTGCAAAAATAGTTAGGGCTGGAACCCGTGACAACACATCGTCTCCTTGGGACTGATCACCGCAGTCAGGTGTTTAGGAATGGAGAGATGCTAGCACGAATGCCGAATCCTAAGACAGCAAAGTGAGCTCGCTGAGCACAGAAAAAGGCCGCCCATGCGGGCGACCTGAGATCTGCGATGCATCGGACTACCGGGAAATTTCTTGCGAACCACCCCCGCCAAACCAAGCATACCGCTACCCAGCAACAGCAAGCTGGAAGGTTCAGGCGTGGCCAACTTCGCTGAGAACTTGAAGGTACCGTCCATGCTCTCGCTGATCGTGCCCAATGCGCCTTGGATATTCGCATCGTTCTTGATCAACAAGGTGTAGGTATCCCCGGCAACCAGGTTCCAAATGAGATCGCCGGAAGTGTTTACATCCAGAAACTGGCCGATACCATTCAGGTCTACTTCAAATCCGTTTAAGCCAAAGCCCCCGAGATCGCCCGTGCCCGTAATGTCGTAGTTCACGTCGAAAATCGAGTCCTTCTTGGCCAGGAAGGTGTAGGTGTAATCGAGGCCATTGTCGGGATTGGCATACCCGTCCGTGATGTTCTTGGTATCCCAGCCGACGTTCCGGAATCTGACGGCGCCTTTGGAATCGTTGTTCCAGACGGCAGTAACCTTGCCGCCACTAACGACGCGCCGATTCGGGTGAGTGCACGTTGCGGTTGCGCTTGCGGTAGCCGTGAGATCGTTGATGGTATTGCCTTGGGATTGGCCGTCGTTATTGGTGACGTCGCCGCAGCCGGCGTTCGATGTGGCCTCCATAAACACCTGTGAACTGATGGCCTTAATTGGGCCGGCAAAACCTAGGGTCGTAACCCCCGTGACCAGCAGGAACAACATCACCAAGTGGCGCTTGGAATTCATACGTACATGTCCTTTCGATTGGATCTTCCCAGTTCGACACCTGTGACCGCTTCTCATCCTTGAGAAGGACGAGGAACAGCCCAATGAATGAGAAGAATTCAACAAGAATTACTGCAATTGGAAAGCCAACGCGCCGAATGATAAGTCTATACGAATCAATTACTTACATTAATATAGCACGAATAGGGATGCAAATAACTGCGACTTATCGATAACAGTCTGCCATCTTAAATGGCATTTCTATAGCACCAATGTGGTAAGCGCGCAGGATCTAGTGTCCACCCCACGCTACTCTACGAATCGGCGCGGCACACGCTCCGACAGATTGCACAGCGTCTCATACACCACGGTGTCGGACCAGCGGGCGTGGTCCCAGGCAGAGATTCGCTGGTCGCCACGGCGGCCTATCAGCATGACTTCATCCCCGAGTTCGACTCCTACAATGTGGGACACGTCCACCAGCGTCAAATCCATGGAGATGCGGCCTACGATTGGAGCACGGCATCCGCGGATCAAAACCGCGGGCGGACAGGCTCCGTCTTTCACCTTGGCCAGGCCGTACGACATGCGGCGCGAGAAGCCGTCGCCGTAGCCCACCGGCACGGTGGCAATCCGGGCCGCAGAAAGCGTGACATAGGTTGCGTTGTAGCCGAGCGCTTGTCCGGCCGGTACATCGCGCAGATTGATCACCCGCGCCTTCCAGGAGAGCGCTGGTTGCAGGGGCAGCCTCGGTACTTCTGCGGCGCGCGACCCGTCCGCGTGCACGATGGGCAGTTCGTAGCCGTAGAGCGTGATACCCGGACGTACCATGGTGTGCCAGGTCTCAGGCCGCGCGATCACCGCACTGCTGTTGGCCAAGTGGCGCAGCGGCGGATGCAGTCCGTGAGCATCGAGCATACGGAGCGCAAGCCCGAAGCGCACTGTCTGCAGACGCGCGTCTTCGGCGTCGACCGACTCAGCCGACGCAAGATGGCTGAAGGCTCCTTCGAGTTCAATCTGCGGCAGGCGTTTGACGCGCTCGGCGAAGTCGTCCAGTTCGGACATCGGCAGTCCCAACCGGGCCATGCCGGTATCAATCTTGAGGTGGACAGGCAGGGCGCGATTGATGCCGACGCGTTCGGCCGCGCGCACCAGCGCCGCGCAATCCTCGATGCGAAAAACCGCCGGCGTCAGCGAATAGCGCAGCAGGTCTTCCTCTTCTCCGCGCCAGCCGCCGGTCATCACCAGGATGCGGCCCTGAATGCCGGCATCGCGCAGCCACACCCCTTCGTCGGTCGAGGTGACCCCGAACCAGGTGGCGCCCTCTTGTTGCAGAGCCAGCGCGCAACCGGCTGCGCCGTGCCCATAACCATCGCACTTCACGACCGCACAAATCGTGACCCCAGCTCCCACGTGCTTCTGCACAGTCCGAAAATTGTGGCGCAAAGCCGATATGGAGATCTCCGCCCAGTTGGGCCGGGTGTCTTCACGACTTAATGGGGTCATCAGCGGCAAGACACGATCATAAAGCAAATTATCCGGATTGCTGTTGCCGAGATTCTGCCGCAATACGGCCTGTGACACCGAATTTTCCGGGCCTGTCAACACCGCGCCGGATGGATACATCCAAATTAAGCAGGAGCAAACTCCTGAATCCCGTGCGAACGGCTTACCCGGCGCAGTGCAGTCCGCACACAACCGGCAGAAAGGCGCATCCTATGGCTGAACCTTCTCGCAGCGACTCTCCATTGAGGAATCCCGAGTATCCGGAGGGAGTCTCAGTCCCTTCGCTGACCACCCACGCTCCATTGTCACGCGCTTATAGGGGAGTTGCCGCCACGCCATTTCCTGGGGTCACCGCGTCCGATCGCCTTCTGCCCGAACGCGATGCCGCCAGCCATTCACGGCTGAACCGGCCGGCTGCGGTTATCGGCTGGACTGCGGGTACCGCGGTCACCACGGTAAAGCATCTGCCTAAGACGATCGACGGAATGAAGGTGCAAGTGCAAAGAGCCAGCGAACGTGTCCGGCGGAATACCGCAACTAGGGCCATGCAGCTGGTCGACCAGGCTACGGAACACGCCGCTGCGATCAGGGACGCCGCCGAAAATCAGGTGGCACACTTGGGCGACGCGGCAAAAAGGCAGGCCTCCGAGCTGGGCGCTCGCGCCGGCCAGCGCCTCGATGCGGTTCGTCAGGCCGCGACGCGCGCCACGAAGCAGGCTGGGAGGAACACACGGCAGCACATCCTCGAAGCGCGAGCCAGACTGACTTATTGGAAATCGAAATATCCGATGCGAACGATTGCGGCGGTGGGCGGAGCCGCGTTTGTGATCGGTGTCGCGGTAAGAATCTGGAGGTCCCACGATGAGTAACGTTAGTGGCAAAACGGTTGCGGAACTGATCGCTGAGTTGAGGGACGAACTGAAAGAATTTATCTCGACTCGCGCTGCGATGTTCCACGCCGAGATGAGCGGAACGATCAAGGCCTACAAGACGGCAGCGCCGGCAGTTGCTGTCGGGAGCGTGATGCTGCTTACCGGGTGGCTGGTGCTGACCGCGCTTCTGGTTGTGCTGGTATCCATGGCGTTCAGCGCTCCCTGGAACTACGTTGTCGCCTTGCTGATTGTTGGGGGCATTTATGTGGCACTTGGCGGCGCGATCGCCTGGGCCGGCTGGAGAAGCATCAAGGAGCACAAACTGACTCCCGAACGCACCATCAAGACTCTGCAACAGGACCAAAAATGGCTTCAAACGGAGGCAAAGACGCAGCTATGAATTCACCCGACGAACTCCCCGTTGGCATTCTTGAAGAAAGAGCGGCCGAGCAACGTCGGCGCCTGCACGACTCCGTCGGCGAGCTGAAAACCACGGTACGCGAGGAAGTTCGTGAACGCCTCGACCTGAGCCATTACGGGCGCGAATATTTCTGGCCCGCTGGCATTGCCGTTTCCTTGATGGGCATGGTGTTGGGATACAGCGTTGCCGGCATGTTTACCCGCCATTAAGCCGGCTTCGCGACCGGCGCAAGCGTATCTCCGCCTGGCGGCTTGCGCCTTCTCCCGTCTGCGGCGACAATTGCTTCTGCTGTCAACGCCATCTTCCGGGAGAACTTGTGAAACTTCGCAACTTTGCTGTGCTCGCGCTCTTCGCAATCGCCCTTAGTGTCAGCGCTTTGGGGCAGGACAAGGGCAGCACCGTGGGGCCGGACAAAGACATCAAGGAGAAAGAATCCGCCGCCGAAGCTGTCGCCCTTCACTGGCTCCAGATTGTCGATGCCGGTAACTACGGCCAAGCCTGGGAAGAGGCTGCACCTTTGCTTCGCGACGCGATTTCAAGGGACAACTGGCGGCGCACCATGCTCAATTTTCGTCGCTCGCTCGGTACGGTTTCGTCACGGACCTTCAAGTCGGTGGAATACAAAACGCAACTTCCCGGCGTACCCGATGGCGAATATGTCCTCATTCAATACGACACCAGCTTCGAGAACAAAAAGTCATCCGTCGAAACCGTCACTCCCATGCGCGACAAAGATGGCAAGTGGAAGGTCTCCGGCTACTTCATCAACTAAGCATCGAATGCGAAGTTTCCACACCTTTGCATGTTGACATCCAAGTGTCAGACGCCACTTTCGCGCTATTTTGCGCGCCTGATAATGCTACTTCGAAGCCACAATTCGTGTTATAAACCAACATTACCCTGAGTCAAATAGTGCTACGAGCAAGCACGATGTTTCGTCCGAAAATGCGAGAGACATAGTAGACGACAAGTATGCGCAACGTCTGCGATGGCGGCGCTCGACTGACTTGCGACCAGGGTGACGCAAGACTTGGTTTACGCATGATCAACGTGATTATTGCCGACGATCAGGCGATCTTTCGCGCAGGCGCTGCAAAAGTGCTGGCGGTCGAAGAAGACTTGCGCATCGTGGGACAACCGCAGTCCACCGAACAACTGCTAAACGCTCTGGAAAAGCTTCGCTCTCATGTCCTGCTTTTCTCCACCACGTTTCTCCCTCTGCTTCCCCAGATTCGCCAGATCGCTCTGCGTCAGGGCACCGCTCTGCTGGCGCTGGCAGAGAACACCCAACCGGCGCCTAACATGATGCAGATGGGCGTCCACGGGGTGATTTTCCGTTCGGTTACAGGAGCGACAATCGTGGAGGCGGTGCGGCGCCTGGCGCGCGGCGAACACTTCGTGCAACACTCGACTCACGGCGATTCTCCGGGCGAGGACTTCGTCGGTGCACGGGTGCGAGCGCGATTGTCAGCCAAGGAACTCCGGGTTATTGCCGCCATCGTCCGCGGCTACAAGAATCGCGAGATTGCGGAAATGATTGGCACCTCCGAGCAAACCGTGAAGAACGTTCTGCGTGGTGTCTACGACAAGATCGGGGTTTCCGACCGCCTGGAATTGGCGCTCTTCGTACTTCATCATCGAGCGTTGGCGCAGGACACGGCTGCGGTCTACCTGAAGCTGACCGAGCGCCGCCCCGCCGGTCCCGGCCCCGGGCGTCCGCCTGGCGCACATTCTTCGGATTTGCCGGCGCCGAAGTAACTTGGCGGAACGCGCAAATGGCAGCTCATATCGGCGGCGATCGACTATGCTGCTCGGCTCGGGTGGCACAGCGACTCGACACCGCCATTGGCGGCCGGCAGAACCACGTAGAAGGCGGAGCCGACACCCGGCGTGCTCTCAAAGCCAATTTCGCCGCCATGTGCCTGTATCGCGCGCCGAGCTCCCGACAATCCCAATCCCGTGCCCGTCGGTTTGGTGGTGTAGTACGGCGAGAAGATCTTGCTCTGCTGGTCCAACGGAATTCCCGCTCCACTGTCAGCTACTGAAGCCACGACGCGACCCTTTGCTTCGTAACAACGCACAGTCAGGGTGCCACCCTGCGGCATGGCCTCAACGCCGTTACGCACCAGGTTGGTGAAAACGCGACGTAGTTCGGCGGGGTTGGCGAGAACTGGCGGCACCTCGTCAAAGTGTCGCACCACTCGGATGGCAGTCACCGCAGTGCGCGTTTCCAGCAGTGCCATCGTCATTTGCAACACATCATCGAGCAGCCGGGGCAAATCGATTCGGATTCGGGCGTCGCGCCCGCCGCGTAAGTATTCGCGGATATTGCTCACGATCTCGGCGCCCCGGCGCACGGCGCCGTCGATGACACGCAGCATGTTGCGATCTTGCGCGCTGCGGTCCGGTTCGGTCTCGAGCACATAGACGGCTTCCGAGATGCTGCTGAGCACATTGTTGAAGTCATGGGCCAGGCCTGCCGTCATCTGGCCGACGTCCAGGTGCCGTTCGCTGTTGGCAACCCGACGTTGCAGGGCAGACAGTTCAGACACGTCCTGCGCCACCAACAGACCGCCGACGATACTCCCGGCCAGGTTGTACACCGGGCGGGCGGAAACCAGCAACTCTCTGGATTCGCCCGCCTCGCCAATTCGAAAAGCCTGGCGCTGGTGCACGGTTTCGCCTCGCAACGCACGCGCCACCAGGGTCTCGGGGCGCGACTCCGCGGTCGCTTCGATTCGGCCGCCGAATTCCCCTATCGCTTTCCCCAGCAAGGTCGTCCGCTTCACCTGCACCAATTGCTCAGCAGGCTGGTTGACGTCCACAATGCGAGATTTGCAGTCGAAGAGAAATACCGCCTCCGGCAGGCTTTGCAAGACGGACTGCAATTCGATGGGCTGCCGCGACGGGACAGTCTTGCGCCGTCGGACCCCTCCGCCCCCGCCGAGAGCCACGCCCGCCAGCAGACTGCAGCCCGCCCAGCCCAGAATCGCAAAGCCCGCAACGTTCAGCAAGCCACTCCCGAGTTCGTATCCCATCCCCACTGGTGTTGCCTTCCAGCCAAGCTTCTGGACACCAGCCGTCCGTTCGCGGCGTGCCGAGGCCGATTGGACTGATGTTCGTATTCCGTAAAATTAGATGGGGGTATGTGATCGCGCGGATGCGTCGGAAGGTATCGATTCTTCAAGGTTCTCGCCGACGGCATGGGCCTTAGCTGCGCCGGCAGTTCAGCCCCTAAGCTAGAGCAGAGAACGGCGGGACCTTATATCGCAAAGCCGAGGAATCGGCTGGCCCGAGCCAGAAGGGATCTTTCTACCAGACAAGTAATTTAGCCCACGCGAACCGGTGGAGAGGGGAGCTTTACTCGGGGCGTTCGCTGGTCTTCAACAGCTCATTGACAATGGTGACCAACTCGTCCGGATTCACCGGCTTCTCCAGATACAGATCGGCCAGCGGCTCGGCTGCCTGGAAGGCTTCGGCCACATAGCCCGACACCACCACCACCGGCATTGAGGAGTTGCTTTTGGCAGCCTGCACGATTGATCGTCCATTGGCATCTCCCAGACGCCAGTCGGTAACGACCGCGTCGTAGGAGTTGTGCTCCAGCTTTTCGATGGCGTCACGCGCCGAGCTCGCGGGTGTCGCCTCGTGTCCTGCGGCCTCGAGGATGGCGCACTTGAGGCTTACAACGTGCGGTTCGTCGTCCACACATAAAATCTTAGCCATGAAGTTGATCCTTGGTCGGTCAGCGCGGGGGATTTGTGCCGGCGCCAAGCTCATGCGATCGAGATGACGACTGGGTCCTACCGTACTAGCTTGCGGCCTATTGTTGAGCACCATCGCATTGATTGTCAACCTGCGAAGCAAAACAGCGTGCTATCCGTCCCAATTCAATTTGTTCTGAAACGGGATAGGGCCGCAGAGGGCTCCCCGGCCGGGGGGATGGCGATGATGGCCCGGGTGCCTGGCTCCGCTCGGCTTTACACGACCTAGGTGAACGTTGCACAATACAACGACGGTTTATGGGGAGTGCCTTGCGATTTCGCGGTTGGATTCTTGTATTGCTGATCGCTCACGTGATGGTGCATCCGCTGGTGCATTCCATGTGCGCCACCGCTATGCCCTCTCACGGATCCCAGGCCAGGCTTCCCGCTGACCCAGGCGCACTGACCGGTTCTCTGGACAACTGCAGTCTCTGCCGCGCCGGCCATGGCACCATGCTGTGGACCGGTCTTCCTCACGCCGAACGGCTCAACCCGCAATGGATACCCGTTCGGCTGCAAACTGTTTCGTACGCTTCTTTGCGCATCGAGCGCCAACTTCCCGCCCGCGCACCGCCTAGCCTCTAGATCGAGCCCCTACAACTTAGCGCCGGATACCTTGCACGCCATCCGGCTCGGAACCCTTTCCTCGGCTCGCATCCGCGCCGGCCTGCTGCCTTTGCAGCCGCCATCGCGGAGAGAGCGCTATAGCTCGAGAGGCATATATAAAATGTTTCGATTCTTGACAACCAGTAAGTCCTTCGCGGCTCTTTCACTGTTCCTGCTTCTTTCGATGATCCTCCCCGGCCGTGCCACTGCCCAGACTGGAAATTCATCGATCACCGGCGTTGTCTCCGATGCTTCTGGAGCCGTCGTGCCTGGAGCCACCGTGGAGATTCAGAATCCGGTCAGCCAGTTCACTCGCACCGTCACCACCGACAACGCCGGCAACTTTAGCATCCCGAATGTTCCGGTGAATCCCTATCACCTCACCGTAAATCACGCCGGCTTCGCTTCCTCCGCGCAGGACATCGAGTTGCGGTCAGCCGTGCCGCTCAACCTGAAGATCAGCTTGAAGGTTGGCGCATCGGCCGAGAACGTTACGGTAACCGCCGAGGCGAGCGACCTCTTGGAAAACGACCCAACCTTCCACACCGATATAGACCGGAGCCTTTTCGACAAGATGCCACTGGAAAGCTCGTCGTCGCAGTTGAGTTCTCTGGTCACCTTGTCCTCCCCGGGTGTTGCCGCGGATTCCAACGGCCTCTTTCACGGCCTGGGCGATCACGCGCAGAATTCGTTTTCGCTCGATGGTCAACCCATTACGGATCAACAGAGCAAGGTATTTTCCAACCAGATTCCGCTGGATGCCGTGCAGTCCACGACGGTCATCAGCGGAGCGCCACCCGCCGAGTTCGGCGACAAGACCAGCCTGGTGATCGATGTGGTGACGCGCTCCGGACTGGGATCAACCACGCCGCACGGCGCGGTGACGGCCTCGTATGGCACGTTCGGCAGCTCGAACGTGGACGCCAACGTCTCGTACGGCGGCAAAAAATGGGGGAACTTTTTCGCCGCCAACGGCCTGAATACCGGGCGCTTTCTTGATCCTCCGGAGTTCGTCGTCTTCCATGCCAAGGGCAACGAAGAGAACTTTTTCGACCGCTTCGATTACGTCTTTTCGCCTCAGGACGCGATCCATGTCAACGCCGGCTTTTCTCGCTCCTGGTTCCAGACGCCGAACTCTTACGACAACCTGAACTATGGCGTTGTCGGCCCTGACGGCAGTCTGGTTGGCCCGACGGATCAGCGCTCGAAGATCCTGACCTTCAACTTCGCGCCTTCGTGGACGCACACTTTCAACCCGAACACGGTGTTCACCCTCGGCGGCTTTGTGCGGCGCGACGCTTACAATTACTATCCCAGCAACAATCCCTTTGCCGATCTAGGTCCGATCCAGCAGGAGACGATCGCGCAGCAGCGCTCACTGCTCAACGCCGGCGGTATGGCGAATGTCGTTTACACCAAAGGTATTCACAACATAAAGGCCGGCATCACCTACGAGCAGACATTCCTAAACGAGAATGATCAGCTCGGCATCGTCGCTCCGACACTAAACTCGCCCTGCTTGGACAGCACAGGCGCCCCGCTGCCCGGGTTCACCGATCCGTCGCAGTGCATCCCAGCGGGATTCCAGCCCAACGTGGCAGAGAACCCTAACGCCGTTAGCCCCTTCAACTCAATTCTTCTGCCCTATGACCTGACGCGCGCTGGCGGCCTCTATTCTTTTGTAGGGCACACCGACGTCAAAGAACTCGCGATGTACGTGCAGGACACGATCACGTTGCGAAACTGGGCATTCAACCTGGGGATTCGAGGCGATCTGTATAACGGTCTCGCGGTCGCCAGCCAGGCCGAGCCCCGGGTGGGCATCTCCTACAACATCCAGAAGACGAACACGGTGCTGCGTGTCTCCTACGCCCGTACGCTGGAGACTCCGTTCAACGAGAACCTCGTACTGGCGACCAATGGTTGCAATTACCCGGTGATCGCCGCGCTCGTGCCCTGTATCCCGGCGGGCCTCGATCCCGGCTTCCGTAACGAATTCCATGCCGGGCTGCAGCAGGCGATCGGGAAATATCTGGTGATCGACGGCGAGTACATCTGGAAGTACACCCACAACGCCTACGACTTCAGCGTGCTGGGATTCACGCCCATCACCTTCCCCATCAATTGGCATAACTCGAAGATTCCCGGCTGGGCGCTGCGGGCCAGCGTGCCGGTTTACCACGGCTTCAGTGCTCTGGTTGTGATGTCAAGCGTGGCTGCTCGTTTCTTCCCGCCGCAGGTCGGCGGTCTGGGAGTTACTGTCGGGCAGAGCGGGTATCCCTTCCGCATTGATCACGACGAAGCCTACAACATGACGGCGCATATGCAGTACCAGATCCCCTGGAAGCACAGTCCCTGGATCGGCTTCAACTGGCGCTATGACAGCGGACTGGTAGCCGGCGCCGCTCCTTGCTATGGCGTCCTGCCGTTTAACGACTGTCCGACCTCGACTACCTTAGGCGGACAGCCGGCCGTCGATCTGAGCGGACTCACCGCCGATCAGCAGTTCCAGGCGGGCCTGTTCTGCGGAAGCCAGCATGCCACTCCGTATGTGGCGCTGCCGACGCCCTGCCCGGCCTCGCAATATGGGTCGACGCTGTTGAGCATTCCGGCTCCGAATACGCAAAACGACGACCACAAACCGCAGCGCGTCGCCCCACGGAATTTGTTCGACCTCGCGATCGGGGTGGACGATCTCTTCAAAGGCGATCGCTACAAGTGGAGCGCGCAACTGAACATCATCAACCTGGCAAACAACTATGCGCTCTACAACTTTCTGTCCACCTTCAGCGGCACGCACTACGTGTCGCCGCGCACCATCACAGCGCAGATCGGATTTCACTTCTAGTGTCCTGTAACTGAAGTTCGCGGCATAAGTCAGAGCCGTTTTGAAAGGGCACGGCTTCAGCTGTGCTGCAAGCGTGTTCCAGAAATACTGGCTTTATAGGTCGCTGAAAAACTCGACATTGATCGGTTTTGAAGGGGCGTACCTTTCGGTACGCCGTCAAGCCCTTTATTTTTGTCATCCCGACGAGACCTTCGGGCCGGGGAGGAATCCGCTCTTGAGTTTTCCAGCGGCCTGTTTAGCCCCTGAGGGAATGCTTCATGGCTTCAACGATGCCAGGTAAGCGGCGACGGCAGTCATGTCCTTCAGGCTCAGGTTGGCGACTGGCTGTTTCATCTGCGCCGCATTCTTCCCCGACCGGATCCCCGCCTGAAATTCGTACAGCTGCCGAAACAGATAGCTGGGCGAGCGGCCTGCAATGGACGGCACCGGACCCATTCCTGTCAGGCTCTTTCCGTGGCAGATAGCACATGCCGGCGCAACGGCCGGGACTTTCCCATTCACGATGGCGCCGCCCTTGCGCAGGCTGCCTGGCGGAACGTAGGCAACAAACTTCGTGCGCGAATCGCGGCTCTCGAACTGTTCCACGTTCTCGGGAGTCTCGATGATCCGGTCGCCGATCGGCTCGGTGGCTTTGCCCGGCGAGACCGCCAGGAACCAGCCTGCCACATACGTCTTCGGCACCTTCGCCGTCTCCACCGCTCGAATATTCTGCTTGGGCTTCAGCGAAGAAAAGTAGCGGGCCGCCTGCTGTACTTCCTCCTCGGTGACCACTTTCGACAGCGAGATCATCCATTTCTGGGGAGCGCGCTCCGGCAACGCTGTCGATCGACTGCCGTCCTTGTAATCGGCCAGTTGCTGAACGATGTAGGCGTAGGGCAGTCCTGCGATCCCCGCGTTCTCCGGACCTCCCGTACCCTCGGCCCGATGACAGTAGCCGCAAGCGAAAACATCCGGCTTGCGCCCATGGGCGACGATCTCCGGCAGGCTGGGGTGATCGTGCGGATGCCAGTCCGGCGCAAAAAATGGATCGCTGACTTGGCCTTGCGTGTAACGCTCGGTACTGTCGGGAACCGTCAGCAGAGTGCTGTTATCCGAGGCCGGCGTCGAGTCAGCGGGAGGCACCGGATAGGCCCATGCCGGCGGCTTGGCTGCCGAGGCTGGTTGCGCCATGGCCACGTGCCATGCCAGCATCCAGAACAGAACAATGCCGCACCTCCGGATCATCGAAGAATCTCCACGTCTGGATTTTGTTTACTGGAACAGCCGGAAGGAAGCCTATCACGGACGATTCTTTGTTGAGAGGCTCGTTACTCACCTATAATCCGAAACCGCGTCATCCGCAGATAGCCTTCCTGCGATGACGAAATCCACTACAGACGCCACGTCTGTGAGGTTGGTTTTATGCGGCCGGAACGGGCTATTGCACCAATATCGGCAACTCTTGTTATCGCCATTTCGATGCTTTCCTTAAGCGCATGGGCGGCACCGGCGTCCGATGCCTGTTCGCTGCTCACAGCGGCCCAGGTCCAGGCGGCGCTGGGCGTGCCCGTCTCACCCGGCAAAGCTCCGGTTCCAAAGTCGTGCCAGTGGAAACAGGAGGCCAAACCCGGTGCCGAGGTAGTGAACACCGACCTCAATCTTTGGGATATCCACCAATTCAATCTTCAGAAAACCAGCGCCGCTCTGGTGCAGGCTACGATCACGCCCGTCACCGGTCTCGGCGACGAGGCTTACTATCGTTCCAAGACCACGCCCCATTCTCAATCCGAGCTCTTGTTTGTGAAGAAAGGCGATGCCGCGTTCAGCATTCGTATCTGGGGCAAGAAAATCCCAGCTGACGATCTCAGGGCAAAGGAAAAGACGCTGGCAGAGGATGTCCTCGCCCGGTTCTGAACCCTGCGGTGTGCGCGAACTCCCGGTTGCGGCAGCCGATCAACGTATTCGGGCGGGCCCCAGAACTCCAATCGTCAAAATGTCCCGCCATTCAACTGTCCGGGAAAGTATCCCGCATCTTGCGAGTCCTTCTTGTTGTCTTTGTCTTTTCCCCACGTCCAGTACATGCCGACGTAGGCGTAGTTCTCGGTTTGCCCGGCGACCGAGTGTCCGTAGCAGAACAAGAACTGCTCTCCCGGATGGTGTTTGAAGTGGTAGTACCCACCCAGGTCGACCATCGTGGAAGCCTCCGTCTGCGGCGCGGCGCTTCCTTCCGCTCCATGCGCGAACACCTCTACACCCAGCTCGAGCGCCTCGCTGAGTTTTTTCTTCACCAGCCATCCCGTGTAGAAGAAGTTGCGGTACCCGGTTTGCGGCACCACCTGATAGCCGGCCCCGCCGTCAAGGGTCCATGTGCCAACATTCTTTTGCAGCCAGATCGGCAGCTTGTACCAGACCTTGCCCACGCCCAGGCCCTTGTCGGCGTTCCCCGTGGGCATCTCAAACATGGTGAAGCTGCCAATCTGCGGCATGTGTTTACCTTCTTTGATGAACGCGATCTTCGCGCCTAACTCCATGTCTGTCAGCCCGAACTCAGTCGGACCAGTCCCGCTGGGAGCGTACACCGGATTGTTCAGCGGCGCCGCCACCCCGAACGGAAGTATCGCGTGAAGCTGCACCCTCGGCAGTGCGCCCCAGTTGAACTCGAAGGCCGGCCCCGAAGAGTCCATCTCCACCGGCGTCCCATCCGCCGAGCCAAAGATATAGAACTCGTAATGGTGCAGGTCCACAGGCACAGGATCGTCGGTCTGGTAGGGCGGTCCCTGCGCCCACAATTTCGGTCCCGTCAGAACGACGAGAAAAAGAAGCGTTGTGGTGACGCGATTGAGGCGAGATCTCATCAGGACAGATTGCGACATGAAAAAGGTCACACAGGACGACCTTCCCTCGCCCTTGACCATGATAGATCAGGATGGATCAGGTCAAATTAGACACTCCTCTCCTTTTCGACGAGAACGTCACGACTCCCTGCTTGGTAGTGCGACGCTTCGGAGCCTCTCTGAATACTGACGTTTTGTGAGTCGCGGTCGGAACGCGGCTGCATGAGGCGATTGGCCAGAAGATGTCGCTTATAAGAGTAGGACGGGAACACTAAAATCTACCCCGGGCTCTTATTCCGTCACTACATACTTTAGCGGAGAACGTTTATGACGCGGCGCGGTCTTCTACAACACACAACCTTAACTATCGTAGTGCTTCTCATGCTGGCGGCAAGCCATGCCTGGGCAGCCCTGAATTATCCTGCGGGTCTTGCACTGGACGCACAAGGTAATCTCTATGTTGCGAATACCTATAGCGACCAGGTGTCGGTTTACAACCCAAGCTATGTGCAATTGACCGCCAAGACGATCTTTGCCGGAGTCTACCGTCCGAGTGGTCTGGCCTTCGATTCGAAGGGCAACCTGTACGTCAGTAACAGCGGCACGAACACCGTCACCAAGTACAATCCGTCGCATGTGTGGTTGGCAACCATCACCACCGGCATCGACCACCCTGATGCGGTTTCGGTGGACTCTCTCGATGACCTGTGGGTGCTCAATGGCTCGTCACACGCGACCTTCTACTCGCGATTCGGAGTGTATCTGGGCAGTTCGACTCCTGGAGTAACCCTGCTTACCATCGCGACGAGTGGAAGCTGGTACGTGCTCGGCACCATTCACCAGTTGAGCCAATACCCGACCGCCGAGGTGCTCACCAATCGAGGCATTGTGGGCTCCGCGACGTACAACACGGATGGAAATCCCGTTGCCATGTGCGCCGATGCCAAAGGTAATTTCTATCTCGCAGAGGACAGCTTGGAAATAGGCTACTTGAACTCGGAGACCGGGGTAGTCACAACCTTGGTGCCGCGCGGTGTACTGCCCGACACTCCATTCGGAGTGGCCGTGGATTCAGTGCGAGGCCGACTCTATGTCTCATTCGCCGGGATAAATCAAATACAGGTCTACTCAATCAGCACGGGTGCTTTGCTGACGACGATCCGATAATGGGGCAGGCCTGCTGCTGCCGGTGCCGAGAAATCGGCGCCGCCAGATTTCTGACGATAACCCAGGTTCGAGTCTGTCAGACATCGGCCCTTCGTGGATGAACCGAACAGTACTATACTGGCCTATCCGTGGCCGGTTTGGGTGCTGAGGGGCGCTCTGGTCAGCCTCGGTCGTGGTTGATCTCATATTAGTCCCGATCAATAAAGAAAGGCTGGAGGTTGGTGGTGCCGCCGTATTGGGAGCAGCAGATCGCCAGCCGGGCCTGGGGCGTCTGCCGGGGCAATCGCGGTCAATCCCACTTCTCGGAATTCGTGAGAGCGGCGGGGCGCACGCTCATCCTTTCTGTTGTTGCTGTGGCCTTGCTGGTGTCGCTGTCAACCGCAGTTCCGCCAATGATGGAAGTCCGGCGCGTGCTCATTATTAACGACCTTGGCATTATCTCGTCACCCGGCTTCGCTGAAGTCGATCAGGCAATCCTCGCTGGTCTACAAAAATCTCCGTACCGGATCGAACTCTACGAGGAGAGCCTGGATCTCACCCTGTTCCCAGACCGAGTTTCCCAAGACAGGTTTCGCGAAGAGATTATTCAGAAATACTCAGCCCGTAAGCCCGATGTGATCATTGCCGCCGGGCCGGCGTCCCTGAGGTTCATCGCCAATCTGTACGACAAATTTCAGGGTACGCCAATCATCTTCTGCGCAATTTGGGGTGGAATTCCGGACCAGCTAACGCACAGCGTGCCCTTTACTGGTGTTTTGGCCCAGTTACACCCCGAGGGAACCCTGAATGCGGCGTTGCACTTGCTGCCCAACACCAGGCATGTAGTAGTCGTTGGTGGAGTGGGTAAGTTTGACGAAGGATTCGAAGCTATCGCCAAGCAGAGTTTCCACAACTACGAATCGAAGCTTGACTTCAAGTATCTTTTTGACCTGACCATGCCCGCACTGCTGGAGAGGCTCAAGCATCTACCTAGCAATACGATTGTTTATCACACTGCAATCTCGCAAGATGCAGCGGGAGACCACTTTATCGATTCAGCCCAATCGATACCGATGGTCGCCAGTGCAGCAAACGCCCCTGTCTTTGTAATGGACGATGTAGATCTTCGGGCAGGAACCGTGGGTGGCGATCTGGTGGACTGGGCCGACGACGGTCGCGTTGCGGCAGAGATGGCGGTGCGGGTTCTCAACGGCGAGAAGCCCCAGGATATCCCCATCGTCACCAGCAACCACGTCTACATGTTCGACTGGCGGGCGCTCAAGCGCTGGGGGATAAACGAAAAGAACCTTCCCCCGGGCAGCATCGTCCTCCATCGCCAGCCGAGCTTCTGGGAGTTATATAAGCAGTACGTCTTCGCTGCCATTTTTCTTATATTGCTGCAGTCCGCGGCTATTCTTGGACTCCTCTGGCAACGCGCCCGACGAAGAAAAACAGAGGCAGAGCTTATACGATCCGAAGAAAAATTCTCCAAATCCTTTCGCCAGAGCCCTCTTGCCATCAGCATAGCCAGTACGAAGGATGGTTGCTATATCGATGTCAATGAGACTTTCGAACAGCAAACGGGTTGGCGCCGTGACGAAGTCATCGGCCGCAGTCCGTCCGATATCAACCTTTGGGTAGATCCCCATCAAAGATCGCTGTTCATTCAACAGCTGCTGGCTGAGGGCAACGTACGAGACTTGGAGGTTAGGATTCGCAAGAAAGATGGTCAGATTCGGACAACTCTCGGTTCAGCAGAATTGATTGAGGTCAATGGTAAGCCGTGCACTCTTTCCGTGATCGCTGACGTCACCGAGCGCAAGCGGGCAGAAGAGGCCCTTGTCCGTTTGACCGGTCGTTTGATCGAAGCTCAAGACGAAGAGCGCATGCGAATCGCCCGTGAGATTCATGACGACTACAACCAACGGGTAGCGATGCTGGCGATGGACCTGGAACAGTTGGCTGAAAACGTCGAGGACTCTTCCGGCGAAACCAGCCATAAAGTCCATGAACTGTTTGATCGCGTCAGCGAACTCGGGGCAGATCTGCACTCCTTATCACACCGCTTGCATTCTTCTACTCTGGAGAGTCTGGGGCTGCTGGTTGGCCTGGAGGCGTTCTGCAAGGAGTTCGCCGAACAACAGGGAGTACGGGTCGATTTTGTGCATGAGAATGTTCCCCGTGGCGTCCCGGCAGACGCCGCGCTGTGTATGTTCCGCATTACCCAGGAGGCTCTGCGGAACATAAAGAGACACAGCGGCGCCAACCAGGCCGAGGTTCGCCTGGAACAGCTGGACGGGAGACTCCACCTGTCAGTTTCCGATCGTGGAAGAGGTTTTAATTCGAACAAGCCGCCGGCAGAGCGCGGAATTGGTATTCACAGCATGGAGGAACGCTTGCGACTTCTAGGTGGGAAGTTGGAAATTCAGTCGCAGCCTATGGAAGGAACTAGAATTGACGCATGGCTACCACTCAAGAATGCTAGCGCGGCGCGAGGGCTAGATCGAAAGGACGACCGTGCGCTGTCATGCTGAGCGGAGCAAGTCCACGATAGCGAATGAGGGCGGCCCCGGGCAAGCGTGCTGAGTAGAGAAGAGACCTGGGGGTGCCCCATCCAACCTTCTTTTGGTTGGGTGGGGACTTTGACGTTTGTCGTTCCCAATAAGAACCGGGCCACTTAGCGCGGCTAGTTTCATTACAAGAACTACGTTCGGCAATTCACTCTCCCCGATGCCAACAACATGCGAGCTGGCTTAGCTGCTCATGTGAAGGATCTGAGCCCTGCTCGTCGGCGTCGACCAGCAGAACGTCGCGTTTTCTGGTCTTGTGACTTTTGGCGTCATGGTGCATATTTGGCGCATGACGACTGATCGCGCGATGAAGCTGGCCGCGCAGTTGGCGCGCGCCGTCATGAGTGGTGGCCCCTACTCCGACGCCGCCATCGAGGCGAGGATCCGCAACCAGGTGGCAGAACTACTGCTGGTCTAGTTTCATTCCGTTTCTTTTTCAGCAGTGCACGGCTAAACGACTTCACGCCAAAGAAATCTCCGCATGCGAAACCAAACAAGAAAATCACGAGCGCTGGAACCAGCAGCCATTGCATGATTGATCACCCCTCACCTCTCTAAGATCGCTATTGACCGCATTTCTTTGCGGGTATAAACTCCGTGGCCTGAAAGTTCGAGCGGCGACCAGCCGCAGGATATGCCCATGCTTACTCGCCGCGGCCTGCTGAAAACTAGCGCAGCAGCCCTTGCCTCGTTGTCAGTTCCTAAACTGCTTCTCTCTGAAGTTTTGCCGGATGGCATTTCTCCGGGATATGTATGCCCCTGCACCGGAGGCATCACTCAACTTAACATCCCACTGGCCAACGCCAACCAGTACTATCACGGCATTGGAGCTTACAAGAACTACGTTCGGCAATTCACTCTCCCCGATGCCAACAACATGCGAGCTGGCTTAGCTGCTCATGTGAAGGATCTGAGCGCAAATTATTATGAAGTTGGTGGTTCCGTACAAAGTGTGGTGATGGATAACGCCGACGCAGCCAGGGCTTTTAACTACTGGCCACCTAACAGCAATCTGGTGAATCGAGCCTTCAACCAACTCAACCAGTACGCTCCCGTTTCGTTGACGGACGTGAACTACTATTTCGCTGCGTCTACGCCTCAGTCTGGGCAGATGAACGCCCCGCAGATTTCAACGCAGGAGGCGATTCTGTACAACCCATATGGAATCGTCGATCCTGGGCTCGGGGCATGGGCCCTGGCTCTGAATTACCTGTCGGCATCTCTGGGTTGCTTCTTCCTGAATACCGAGCTGACCTGGCAGCAGTGGCAGAATCTCAAGACTGAGGCCGGTACCTTGGTGCAGACTGGATCGCTGTTGCTGCTTCTGGAGCCCTGGCTGGGCGAGGCAGGACCGGCAGCCTTGGCCATGGGAACTTCCGCCATGCAAGTGGCGGGCGGTATCATGGGTCTGATTAAGATGTGTGGAGAGTAGGATTCAGATGGTATTCGAAGTCGACAAGAGCCGCTCCACGGTCACCGTCGATCGGGTGAGCTGGGTAACCGCGATCATCGGGTGTTACGTGGCCGGCTGGATCGGAAGCAGCCTATATCGGGAGAGTCACCCTTCGTGGGTGACATTCCTCCTGCCCATTGCGATCCTGGTGCTGACTGTGTTCAAGGTGATCAGGCAGCGCCGAGTGACTTAACTGGAGCGCCTGGTTAGCGGGCAAACTGCCGTTCCTAATCGCGATTGCAACTCAAGGTTTGCTTCTTCGCTCCCTGGCTCGTATGCAATCCCGTAAAGCGCGAGCAACGTGAGAACAGCTGTGCTGCGTCCGCCAGGCCACGGCTGACCCGTCACCCGTTCATAGGTTTGGAATGGGAGTTCGCTCATCATCGTCTCTTTGCGTCCCGCTCGACCTTTTCGACCAGCGCCTCAATCAGCCAGGAATGCCGTGGGATGCGCACCGCGCGACGCAACACCGGCTCATCGATGTGCCGCAAAAGCTTTGGCGGGACCCGCAGCTTCAGCGGGATCTCATCACGCTCGCCGTTGTCGCGGCGTGAACGGCTATTCGCCGGCGGCGTTCCGCCTTTGCTAATCAACGCTTCAATCTCCGCTTCTGACTTCGGCGCCGGCATCGCCGGTCTCCGTGCAAGCGCCATCGTCGCTTCCCTCCCCGTTAATGATGAACACTTTCGCGCAAAGCCGGAACACCCGCCCAAGCGAGTTCGAGCCCGCTCTGAGAGAATAGTCACCCAGCCTGGTTGCTATGCGCTCTTTCCCGCAGCCGTCGCAGCCTATGTAATTCCTTGATATTTCATGTGGTTATCGAGTGTTGTCCCGGTGATGACGTAATTGGCAGAGTTGGTATTCTGACTAACGTAGGTAAACTGTTCCTGCCCGTAGTTGTCGTCCCCCCATACCACATCAGCACACAACCTAACGACCATATTGTTAGGCACCCCCAGATCGCCGGGATCCTCGCACTTGTTATTGGGATTCGTGAAACCGCCGCCTCGGTTGGAATCTATCCACCCCCCGGTGCCCTTGTTGGCGGCTGAGTTCCACCACTTGAAATAGATTTTGCAAACAAAACCGCCGCTGTTCTGCAGACATCCGTTGCCGATTGTTCCGATTGGATTGAGTGGTTGGTCCGCCATAAGTATCTCCTTTACTTTCGAAGTTTGAGGGTTTTTGTAGTCGCTGACAGCTTGCCAGGCTTGCCCTTCGGAATTGGACTGCTGCTCCGCGAAGCTGGTCTGCGAAGTATTTCAGGAATCGTTGCCTAAAAACCTGGCCTCGGCCACGGCTTTCATGGTTGGCGTCCTAGTTTATGGTTTTGTTCCTTCTCTTTTTATACCGGTCGTAAATCTAGTAGGTACTCAGGTGGTGAACAGCTGATTCTGCAGGAATGGGTTGTAAAAGAGATTCCCGGAGTCGTACTTGGACAGCGTGTCGACCTCCCAGGACCAGTTGGCGTCCGCCGACCTGCCGGTGGTAAAGATATTCTGAATGGTTTGGATGATGGTCGCGTCGGTCCACGCTCCCCCGCTCGTGGTATAGGCCCAGCCCTTCGACCATTCCGGACAGACGCGGAATCCGCTGCCGAAGTGCGAGTAGCACCAGGCTTCGAACTGCGTATAGAAGTTGTAGGCTTGCTGCGGATCGCCATCGGGAATGACGGTGAGCACGTCAAACCAGCAGGCCACATCCCAGCCGTTCTGCTGCACGACCGGATCGACGCTGAGCGACGAGATCACCGGGCTCTGCGCCGTCTGCCCCGAAGGAGCGACGATCAGCGACGGATCGTCGAGCGCGGTCACGCGAATCTCCAGCGGCGCATTGATCGGGTATAGGCTGTTCTTCTGGAAGGCCGCGAGCATGGACGAGAACTGGCCGGTGAAGTCGGCAATGGCCTGCTGGACCTGGGCCTGCTGCATCAAGATGGCGTAGCCATTGGCCGTCACCCGTAGAGTGGTGTCTTTCACGTACAGCAGAGTGTTCTTCGACCAGCCCCAGAGGTCGGTCGCGTTCTGAAATCCGAACCCTCCCTCCAGCGCTGACGCAGTGAATTTGGCCATCGCAAGGGTGAATTCCGGGGTCAAACTGCCATGACCACTGACAATCTCCTTGAGTAAATCCGTGACCGCTGTCGGCAGGTTGTCGGAGAAGGGATAGTTGTAAGGCGCGTTTACCTGTGTCGACGACGCGGGTTTCGCCGCCGCCACCGTCCAGACCTTCAGCCAAGGGTAGCTAGTTGGGGTGATGCCGAGGATGGAGAGGGAGGGAAACCAGATCACTTCCACGCGGCCTGACTGATTCAGATAGTAGCCCACGCTTCCCGAGGGAGGAGTGCCGTCAGTGGGCTGCGCGAACAGTGTCGTGCTCGGAATGTTCATGTAGCTCTGGCAGCGTAGGTTGTAGTTCTCCGTAACCTGGAGGGTTACATCGAGCAGGAAGGCGCGGCCGCAATGGGTGAGGAACGCCTTGTCATCTCCCTGCCCACGGGTAAAAGTCTGGGCGGTGTAGACGTTCGAGCCGGGCGTCATGGTGACCACGGCGGTGAACGCCAGAATCTGGTTGCTCAAAGTGCCGTAGGGGACATTGAAGTTGTCGTCCGGGAGCGTGGGGACGGCGGTTCCGTGAGCGTTAATGGCCAGCGCGCCGCCAACGGTGATGTTGCCGGGCGCAGGGATGTGGGCGAAGCTGTAGCCTCCGGAGGTGTTCGCGCTTTCCAGCGCGGCCATCAAAGCGTCCATGGTGCAGCCGGTTTGCACCACGACCTGCGCCGGCTGGCTGCCGCTCGCCGCGGTGATGCTGACGACGCTGTTCAGCTGTTGCGTCATGTCGACCAACAGCAGATTGGAGGTTGACTCTCCTTGGGTCACGGTCAGGGGCGACCAGGTGTGCATGATGCCGCGCGCGCGGACGGTATAGTTTGCCCCCGCGGCCCAATTACACACGGCAACCACGTCGGCCTCGGTCGCGGGGACGCAGGTCCAGACGTTGGGCACTTCGATCATTTGCGACCAGTTCTCGAAAGTTTCCTGCGAGATCGGTATACCTGCGGGGAAACCACTCGGTGCGGATCCGTTGCTCATCTGGTTCTCTCCTCTTGCGCTCAGGTTGAGTTAGGCCCACGGAATGGGCTGGTTGGTAGCCGGTTCCACGGCGGTCCATAGGACGACAAACGAAGTCGCGCATGACGCCGAGTGTAACGACGCGGTCATGGTTTCCTCAGCGAAAACAAATTCCGCCAGTCCTGGTTTCGCCGAGATTATCTAACCCGGGATTTCCTTTTTGACCTCGGAAACGGCACCATAGTACACCCGTCTCGCCCGTTCGCGACACCGTGAAACGATTTTCTATCGGAGCACTCCCGACGGTCCTCCATCCCCACCAGTACAGCCCAAAATTGCCCCATTTGTAACCTACTTTTGCAACACCAGTCCTTGCCCCAACCAGCCGGGTTCTATAGAAGGGGATGTCAAGAGAAAAACACTTCTCCCAGGACCGGAGGGAGAGGTTTCTCTTGCCATCCAGCCCCTGTCGCCGGGGTTCGGGATGTAGGTGCGCAGTGCGGTGACCGGTTTCAGGTTCACGCTTAACGTCGTTCGGGACGGAAGCTACTCTAGCCTTAGGGTAGGCAAAATGCCAACCATGGTTCTATCGGAGACTCGCCCGCTGTGGCGGACGGCACTATGGCTTGATTGGGTTATCCGAGGGAGCATAGGGTGCCCCGTGAGACTTGCTCTGCGCGTGGCAGACGCTTAGCCTAACCCGGCCAGGATACTTACCCTCGAACCCGAGCTCGCAGAACCGATAGACAATCGCGGAAGTGATTCCGGTTTCATCCTGTGGTCTGCGCGCTCAAGCGGCTTGTAGCTTCAGATAGTCGGCGTCGAACGGCTCTCCTTTCTTCCACACATGCAAAGTAATGGCGGCGATCTTGCGGGCCAGGGTGAGCCGCGCCAGCTCGGGCTTCATCCCCTTTCGCAGAAGGTTTTCATAGAAGTCGCGAAACACTCCCGGGCAGGCGCTGGCGGTCGTAGCTGCACTCTTGAATAGGTTCTTCAGATCATGATTGTGGTTCTGGTTCAAGCCGCGAATCAACACCGGCTTCTTGCTTCGTTGCAGTTGTCCGTTGACGAAGCCATAGTCGGCACTGCTGCGGGTTTCCAGCGCCAGCCCGCAGTAGGCCCAGAACGGCCGCTTGCTGCGGAAGCGGTGCGGCGTCTGTACCCGCCCGATCAGCACGGCAACGCGGATCGGACCCAGCCACGGCACTGTGCGCAGCAACTTCGTCTCGTCATGCTTGCGGCATTCCACAATCAGATCGCGGCGAGCTTCGCGGCGCAGTTGCTGCAGCAGATCCAGTTGCTGATACAGTCGCCGGGCGCGCTGCTGCAATCCCCGGTCAGTTAACTTGGCCAACCACTCCTCGCGGTGCCGCGCGCCGTACGGCTTCTGGCCGGCGCAGGCAATGGCCTGGCTGCGATACAGCGCTTTCAGCCGGCCCATGGTGCGGGTGGTGTCTTCCGTCAGCGCGGCATAGCTGCGCCCCAGATGCTTCACCGCCGCCGTGCTGTTCTGCCCATGGTAGACCGGCGACAATAGTCCGGCACGCAGCAACTCGGCCAGCTTACGGGCATCGATCGAGTCGCTTTTGTTGCCCGCTTTCAACAGCGCATTCTTGCGCGGATTGCACACCACCAGTTGCGCCACTCGTCGCACCAGCAAATCGTAGAGCCAGGCCGAGTGCGTCCCTTCTTCGAAGGTTACATGCAAGCTCCCGCGCAGACCGCGTAGAAACTCCAGGATGGTGCTGGCGTGGGTGGCGATGACCGATTGCATCACCAGCTGGCCGTCGGCGTTCAGCACGGCTACCGAGATGGTGGACTGGTGGACATCGAGACCAACATACTTGATGCTATTCATCGGGTGTTCCTTTCGCACGGTGTGGATAACTGCTCTACACAGCTTCCACAGCCTACTGCGACAGGGGCGCCCTTTTATAATGCGTGCCCCATTCAACCTTCTTTTGGTTGAGTGGGGATTTTTCTTGGTCTGACTATAAAGACCCGTTTACCCTCCGAGAAAGAAGGGACCCGGGTCTGGAACACCGCCAGCCCCGCTGTTGCGGACAGGGTGGAAGCAAGACTCTCGACTGGTCCAGAGTGCCGCCCCGAAGATTCGGTTCCTGTTTGAAACGTTGGGCAGCGTCTATCATTCCGTGCCCACCCTCTCGCCAAAATCAGGCGAGAAGAGCCTGCCCCGAGCGCAGCCGAGGGGATGGCGCACCCCAGGTCAGAAAGCTGAACTACTAGAAGGTGACTATTTGCGGGCTAGCATTGAAGAGAATCCAAATCCTGTCGCAATAGCCGTGGGTGCCCAGATCGAGGATTCCCATTTTGGGAATGTGCGTTATCTGTGCGATCCGCGGTGGGTTTGAATCTTTCCTCGAACTGCGATAAAGCCAATCCCGACGGCCAGTCCCAGCAGCACTCCGGCGAGGACGTCGCTGGCGTAGTGGTATCCGTCGTAGACCGCGCCAACACACATCAGCAGCACCGGCGCCAGCAGCCACGGAGCCGCTCGCGGCAAATAGCGATAGGCGAACACCAGCACCACAAAAGCCAGCATGATGTGCGCGCTGGGAAAGGCGTTGCCGTGCACTCCGGCGTGCTGCTGGATGAACGACACGATGGCGTTGAATGCGCCGTGGTCGGCGGCGTTCAGGCTGGTGCGCGCCATGGCGTTGGCCGGGCTCCGAATCGGGAAAAGCAGATAAGTTGCGTAACAGAGCAAGTATCCGAGGCTGAGCGCATCGGTCAGCTCGCGGAAGGCGTGGCGATAGGGCGGACGCTCGCGCCGCGCCCACAGCACTCCGCCAACCGCGGGATACAGCGGATAGAACGAGGCGTAACCGAACTCGAGCAGCTCGGAGATGTGCCACGCCGCATGGGCGTGCAGCCACACGATCGGCGGCGTCGCGAAGATCAGCGACTCGAACGCTACCAGGTGCGGGTTCTGCCAATCGCCGCGAAGCGACAGCGACAGGAACGACACCTCCTCGAAGACGGTGACGAACCAGACGACCGGCACCCAGTCATGCGCGAATTCCCACGCGGCGCTGTCGTTCTCCTTGAGCGCAAGCCAGACGATCACCAGCGCCGCCAGCAGGTTCCAGGCAACGCACCATGGCCAGTGCTCGACCTGCTGGTGACGCAGGCAGACCAGCAGCGTCAGCCCAACGTGTACGGCGAAGTAAATGCGATCGCACAGGTTCATTGCCGGTATGACGAGCATACTGCACGGCGCGGGCTTGCCGTTCTGGAGGATAGCGCGCTGGGCGGTTGCCTAAGTTGTACAAGCGATTGCGGACGGACATTCAGGCGAGAGCGTCTCTCGCGCGCGAGCCGTCACTAGGCAAGCGCGACGACGTCGATCTCGACGAGCACGTCTTTCGGCAAGCGCGCAACTTCGACCGTCGAACGCGCCGGCGGTTTGGTGGCGAAGTAGCGGCCGTAGACCTCGTTCATGGCGGCGAAGTCGTTCATGCTCTTGAGGAAGACGGTCGTCTTGACCACCTGTTCCAGCGAAGTTCCGGCGGCCGTGAGGATGGCGGAGAGGTTCTGCAACACGCGCTCGGTCTGCTCCGCGACCCCGCCGGCGATGAGTTGCTGAGTCGCCGGGTCGAGCGCGATCTGGCCCGACGTGAAAATAAATCCATTGACTTTAATAGCTTGCGAGTAAGGTCCGATTGCCTGGGGCGCGTCCTTGGTAGCGATGACTTCGCGCATGAAGCCTCCTAGGTTGCAGTGATGAATCAAGATTGTCGCACAGCGAGCGGCGGGCCGTCGGCGTCGGATTTGGGTTGCGGTGAGCAGAGATTCTGGCGGGCCATAATGGTGTAGTTTTTACATGTCAATATTGCAGAATGCAACAAACTCACCTAATTGACTGATTACAAGGGGCCAATTTTCTATGAAAATCGACGACAAATCTCACCGCTTTTTGCTATATTGGAACCATAGTCGAGTTCGCGGATAGCACCTTGGTGCGCAACTCGATGAAAATCTTGCAATTACTAACCCAGCCCGCCGCTGGGTTTTCGCGTCTGTGGCCGCCGACAGCGACCTGGTTCCACAGTGGGCATGCTTGCGGAGCCGAACCAGAGTGGCGTTCAGCGTCCGCCATCGGCAGCAAACCGACGACGCACGTCGCCCGGTGAACAGTCGCCCCAGGCGGTCTGTAGAATGAACCCTTAGACTCCAGCGCACACCGCCAGCCGAAATGGCGGCGATGGCGAGGCTTGTCTGGCAGGAGCGATCACCGGCATGGATATGACGTGGGTAACCGACCGCATGGCGCTGGGCGGCGGTATCTGGGTGGAAGAGAAAATGATCGAAGTGGTACGCGCCGGGGTCACTCACATCATTGACATGCAGCTCGAATGGGACGACACCAAGCTTGCCCAGCCGTACGGCGTGAAGGTTCTATGGAATCCGACCGATGACGATTTCAGGCCGAAGCCCGCAGCGCTGTTGCAGCGCGGCGTCGATTTCGCCCTGCGAGCGCTGGAGGATCCCGACGCGAAGCTCTTTATTCACTGTGCTGCCGGAGTGCATCGCGCTCCGATGATGACGCTTGCGGTGCTGCGCGCCTCCGGCTGGTCGCTGGACGATGCGGTCGAGTTGATCGAAGGGCGACGTAACGTGGTCGACTTCGCTGACGTTTATGTGCAGAGCGTCGAAGAGTTCATGAAAAGCTACGAAGCGGCGGAGCCGAAGGGACGCTAGGCCGGGCTCGGTGTGATTTTCAAATGCCAGACTGCGGGATTCAGCTTAGAATCACCCGTATAGCTGGTGACCATAAAAAACATTTTCGCGGCTATTGGCGTACTCGTCGTTTTGAATTGGGTACTCGGGTGGGGCACGGCGTTGTATCAACGGGCTCGCAGAGAGAGCCTGGTGAAACAGGCGCTTCCGGTTAACCTCCTGATAAAAAACCTGCGCCAGGTTGCAGTGCCCAGCAACTGCCCGCTCACGGTTCTTTCGGCGGGCCAACAAGTTTTCTACAGTCCCGAGGGGCCTACGAGTGTGAAGATTAACAGCATTCAGGTCACGAACCGCTCACACGCAGACTTAGTCTTCTATCGGCTTACGTGGACGTTTTCCCCGGTGGACAGCTCAATCCAGAAGACTTCGATGGAGTTGCCTGCCGATATCGACAGCATCGTGAAGGCCGGTCAGTCGCATGAAACCGAGACTCCAAACGTGGCTGCCATCAGCGAATACGGCTTCACATCGATTGCTGGCAGGATCAGCTCCGCCTCTTTTTCCGACGGAACGACCTGCGATTCGGGCGATCCGCCCGAATTCGGCGCGGTAATTCACACCCGTCCGTAAAAGAGGGTTTTTAGTGTCCTACACTGTGGGATACAATGCTTTAGCTGAGAGCTGATGGCCAAGAGCCAATGGCTCAAAAGAGGCATTTATGACGAAGACCAGCCGCCCAGTGGGGCGGTTTTTTGCTGTTCTGATTTCGGTTGCAGCAGCAGTCTTGTTGCCGCGGGCCGCAGTCGCAGGCGAAGCCGGCTTTGGACCTCCTCCGGCTTTGCCTGCTGCGGTACTTTCAGGCGCAGTGGCCAAGACAGCGCATCCCACAATGTGGGACAGACACTTCGTTCTACGCAGGCTGGCCGCCCCAGCCCATTCTTTTGCCGATGTCTCCGGTCCGGCGCTGACCCAGATCGCCGACACGGTTTACCGCGCCGATGGCAGCGCAGCGCAAGGCACGATCACTCTGATGTGGCCGTCGTTTACTACGGCCGCCGGGCAAGTAGTAGCAGCCGGCGAACTCACCGTTACGCTCGGGTCGGGTGGATCCTTCACCGCGAATGTCGCGCCCAACACGGGTTCTGCACCGGCGACCTACTATCGGGCGATCTACCATCTGAATGATGGAACGACCGACACCGAATTCTGGATGGTGCCGGCGACGCCGAGTACTACCATCTCGGCGGTGCGCTCGAAGCTGGTTCCGACCAATGTTGCGGCACAGTTTCTGACCCGCGATGCTGCCGACTCGGTGTATGTGCACGCCACGGGCGCGCAGACCATCAGCAGTGTTCTGACGTTCGCCTCATCGCCCTCGGTTCCGGCGCCGCAAAATCCCAATGATGCGGCGAGTAAGGCGTACGTAGACAGCAACAGCGCGACCAACCTGGCATCGCCGCCGGCCATTGGATCGACCACGCCGAACGCCGTGAGCGCGACCACGCTGAATGCGCAGACCGCCACTGTGAGCGGAGGGCTCAACGCGGGCAGTCTTCGCGTCGTCAGCGCCGATCGCCGCGCCGGGCGTGACCGGCAGCTTCAATGTTCCGGCCGACCTGACGCTGCGCTCGATTCCCGGCGTGCAATATATGGTGAGCAAGTACGGCAGCCTGCAGGCCGCGATCAACGCTGCTTATAACAATGGAGCGGTGCTGGGCATGGTGATCGACGACCGCACCACTCCTTATACAGGCGCCGGCTTCATTCTGTATGACTCGGTTGCGCTAAAGCTGGCGCCAACGACCTACACCATCACGTCGACGGTCACCTACAACAACGGTAATAACAATGTGACGGCAGGCATCATTTCGATTCCCGGCTCGCGGCTGCTGGGCTCCAGCACTTCGACCAATCATGGAACCGTGCTGGTGGCGGGCAACCATCTGAATGCCGACCTGATCGCGACTTCGACGGTGGGCACGGGCATTGCTGGCGCAGCACAGTGGTGGCACTGGGCGGGGATTGAAGACATCCGGATCCAGGGCAACGGCGCTAACCAGACGACCGGCAACTGTCTCAACATTGAGAATATGGGAGAGACGGCGTTTCTGCGCTCCATCGAAGTGAGTGGCTGCAAAGTGGACAATATTCTGTTCACCGGCGCCTCGGCGACACCTTCTGACATTCGCAACATTACAACTAACAGCGCCGGCCGGTACGGGATCAACTTCGACAATCTGGCGGGCATGGCGGTGGTGCATGGGCTGAGCGGCGATGCCAACGCAACCTCTTTAATACGGCTGAACGGCGGCCAGTCAGGCACGCTTTCCATTATTGGATTAAAGACCGAAGAGGAAACCAGCGGCCAGGATCCGCTGATCACCATTGACGAAAGCGGGCAAACCGGCGCCCAGCCCGGGCTATACGTGGTGGGCGGCTATACCTTCGGCCGCACCGGCGTGAATGACATTATAAAGATTGTGAACGGCACTCCGGGCACGACGCCATTCATTAACTTCAGCAACTTCTATACTCAGAATTACGTCAACGCCGTGAATGACACGGTTAATGGCCGCACCACACAGGCGGTCAACATGAGCAAGGTGCCATTCTATTACGGGCCGACCGGCGGATTTCTCTCCGGGCAGGCCTACACGCTCGACACCAACACCTTTATCCAAGGCGCGCATGCGGGCAACGGATTGCTGACCGAGATCTTCGGCAACTCCAGTTCGAACGAGACGCTGGTGGCAGGCGCGGGAAACTCGACTTCGCTGAGCACGGGCGGCGTCGGCTTCCGCATGCCAAATCGCACGAGCTTCGGACAGACGCCCGAACTGATGGCCAAGATGACCTTCGCCTTTCCCGGCGGGGTGGTCAACAACCAGCAGTGGGAGTTTATTCCTGCGAAGGTGAATGGGGACAACAGCACGCGCTGGATCGGCGATCCGAGCTATCGTTGGGACGAGATTTATGCCGCAGACGTAAGCGCAACTACCGCGACTATCGGCACGCTGAGCGTGACCAACTGTACGGGATGCAGCGCGCCTCCGGGTGCACACTTGCTGAACTACCAAACTAATACCGCGACGCTGGTGGGCAACGGCGCCGATCAGGCGATCTACAGTTATTCGATTCCCGGCGGGAGCCTGGCGGCCGGGACTGGCATGCATTGTTACCTGAAGGCGCAGCGCGTGGCGGGCAGCGGCGCGATTGTCTATCGCTGGAAGTTCGGCGCGACCACGGCTTCGTATGTGAGCATTTCATCGAGCAGCATTTCGATTGGCAGCGACATGGAAGTGTTCAACAACCCGGGCTCGACCACAGCGCAGATTCTCAACCTGGGCGAGCTGCACCTGGGAAACGCGATCAGCGCGGGTGCCTTGTACAACTTTGCGGGCGCAGAAAATACGGCCAATCCTGTGAACGTAAGCGTGACGTTCAGCGGAGCCAGTACCGAACAGATCAAAGGTGCGACGTTCAAGTGCGTAGCGGAACAGTGATCGTATGGGTTGTCATCCCGAGCGACGAGGTCGCCGTGACGACCGAGGAGTCAAGGGGCCCGCACTTGACCGAGGCCGACATCGGGCCCGGTTCGGTGAAATGCAGGTCCCTCGGCTTCGTTGTGGCTCGCTCTTGGAATGTCATCATTATGGACTTGTGATCGCTTTTGGCTTTGTCATCACGAGCGCAGCGAGGGATCTGCTTTTTGTTGATACCCGGCAGGGTCCGAGAAACAGCAGATCCCTCGCGGACTGAAGTCCGCTCGTGATGACAACAAAGGCCGGTTTGCTGGCGTACACCTGGGACGCGACAGGGGCGCATCCTGGCAGGGAAACAGTCCCGCAGGGACGGCTCAGCTTAGCCCAGCGCTTCAGCGCTGGGTAGCACCCCAAATCCGCTCCGAGTCCCGGCAGGGACGGCACGGTTTTCCTTGTCACCGCGACCGAGAGCAGGCATGATGGCGCGGAATACCCATTCGGGCCCGGTTCGGTGAAATGCAAGTCCCTCGGCTTCGTTCGGTCGCAAGCGACCTTACTGCGCTCGGGATGACAGGGGGCCTGGACGCTCTTTCACGGCGTCATTCCGAGCGGAGCGCAGCGGAGTCGAGGAACCTGCTTCCTCCGGACGGTGTAGCGCCGCAGGGGGAACAGCAGGTTCCTCCACGCGGCCTGAAGGCCTTGGTCGGAATGACGATATTTAGTGGTGCGCCCTGCGTGACACGCATTCATAAAAGGAATAAGTAGCAGTGCTGTGGAGGTGAGGACGCCAGGCTCCGGACACGATGATCTCACATTGTGGTACTACCACACAGTGGGACGTGAGAGCCTGGTGTATGGCTGGGCCGGTGGTGATCCCCGCCGGCCTTTTTTTGTGGTACTCGGGTCAGGAGTTGCGCTTCTGACCTCTGCTGTTTTGAGGCCGGAAGGGCGCCCCTGCCATGCAAGGGGTGAGATGTGGAAGCAACCAAAGATGCACTTATAGACGAGATAGCGGTTATTAAGAGCCAGATGGAGGAACTGGTACGCCAGGGCAAAGGGCCAGTGGATAGCCCGCCGGCGAAGGCGAAAAAGGCGGCGACGAAGAAGACCACGGACAAGACACCAGCCCAAAAAACAACAAAGTCGCCAGCGAAGAAAAAAGCGGCGTACGAACCGAAGCTGGCCATCATCAGGCCGGGCGACGCTGGATATGGCGATGCTTCGGGAAGCGAATCGATCGAGCTGCTGGATGCGGAGTTTGCCGAGGCCGAGCTTGAAATCGAGCGGGAATCGCGTCTGACGCAAAACCAGATCCGTGACCTGCTGGAGGAAGTCGTCCATCCCGAGACCGCGCCGGAGCGGCAACTGGAGGTGCTGATCCAGTTGGGCAAGGTGCTGGACGCAGGCGGCGAGTGGCTGTTTGTGCAGCCTCCAGGCCGGCCCAAGCGCTGGATGAGCGTCCGCGAATTCCTGATCGGGACACTGCTGAAGTTGCGCGACAAGCACGGCAAGCTGCGCGACTTCTATCTGAACGAACCGCAGAAGGACTACCAGACGAACTGCGGCAAGCGCAGCATCATCCTGAAGGCCCGCCAGCTGGGCATGACGACGTACGTGGCGGCGCGCTTCTTTATTAATTGCATCACCCGGCCGGGCACGCTGGCGGTGCAGGTGGCGCACGATCAGCAGTCGGCTGAGGAAATTTTTCGCATTGTGCATCGCATGCTGGAGAACCTGCCAGAGCCGTTGCGCAAAGGCGCGCTGAAGACCTCGCGCGCCAACATCCGCCAGATTGTGTTTCCCGCGCTGGACAGCGAGTATCGCGTGGAAACTGCGGCGGACCCGAACGCCGGCCGCGGGCTCACTATCCAGAACCTGCATGCTTCGGAGGTGTCCCGCTGGCCGCGCGATATCGCGGAAACGCTGGCGTCGCTGCGCGCGGCCGTGCCTCCGGATGGAGAGATCGTGCTGGAGTCGACACCGGCAGGCGCGTGGGGGCCGTTTTATGACGAGTGGCAGCGAGCCTTGGAAACCGGGTACACACGGCACTTTTATCCCTGGTGGTGCGAGCCAGGCTATCGGCGTAAGCGCGTCGTGGTTGCAGACTTCAGCGACAAAGAGCTGGCGTTGATCGAGAAATATCATCTGACGCCGGAGCAGATCGCGTTTCGCCGCGAGGTGCGGGCTAATTTTGGCTCGCGGGCCGCGGCCGAGTATGGAGAAGATCCCGAGACCTGCTTCCTGGTGTCGGGCGAATGCTTCTTCGACGCGGAGATCGTGCAACAGCAACTGGCACGAGTGCCCGAACCGTGTAAGTGTTCGGACGCGAGCCGCTATCTGCAATGGCTTGGGCCGGCGGCGGACAACGGAGTGCCGAAGGATTACCTCATTGGCGCCGATCCGGCAGGCGGAGGAACGAAAGGGGACTACGCTTGCGCGCAGGTGATCGACCGGCAGACCGGGATTCAGTGCGCCGAATATCGCGGACATCTGCCTCCCGCGGAATTTGCCGCGCGGCTGGCGTCGATGGGACGCGAATACAATCACGCCCTGATTGCCGTGGAACGCAACAACCACGGGCACGCTGTGCTCGCCGCCCTGCATATGAAGGAGGCTTATGACCATGTCTTCCGGCAGCAGGGGCAGGACGGCTGGCTGACCCACGAGGCGAACCGGTCGACCATGCTGGAGCGGCTGCGCGAGCTGGTGGCGAACTATCCCGGCAGCTTCAAGAGCCGGCGGCTGCTGGAGGAATGCCGGACGTTTGTGCGCCATCCGAGTGGCAAATGTGCTGCGGGCATCGGCGCCCACGACGATACCGTAATGGCCATGGCCATTGCCCAGAGCGTGCGAGCCGAAATGCCTCCCAAGCCGGTGTGGGGACGTCCGACGGTCGAACTTAGCCAGGCGGCGTAACCCGCACTCCTGTACATAACGCACACAAGCCTGTGATGCAGGTCGGCGCTGGCGGCTCTCCGGAAACGCTAGGATGAGCTTTCCGGAGAGCTGCGGGGTTGGCTGTGCACAATAGGGGTCCTTCGACTCCGGTTCGCAAAGGCGGCGAACCCGCGCTCAGGATGACACCGGTCGCGGTCGTGGTCATAGCTGATCGCTCATAGCTAATTGCTGATTGGTAGTTGCTGATTGCTGATTGCTAACGATGCTCGTTCAGGCCGTACAACACGTGAAGCGCATGCGAGGCGGGGCGCAGAGTCATCTGATGCGCTGCGCTGACGGCTTCTATTACGTCGTCAAGTTCAAGAACAATCCGCAGCACACGCGGGTGCTGGTGAATGACTGGATCGGCACGCGGCTGGCGGAGATGATTGGGCTGCCGGTGCCGGTGACCGCCGTGATCGACGTGCACCCCTGGCTGGTGGAACACACGCCCGATCTGCGGATGGAATTGAGCGGTCAGAAACAGATGTTCACCGCCGGGCTGTCGTTCGGCTCGCGCTACGTGATCTCGCCGCTGGAAGGCCAGGTGTACGATTACCTGCCCGAGGCGATGATCACGCAGGTGCGCAATCTGCGCGACTTTGCCGGCATTCTGGCGCTGGATAAATGGACTTGCAACGCCAATGGGCGGCAGGTGGCGTTCTGGAAGAAGTCGCGCGAGCGCAAGTTTACCGCCAGCTTCATCGACCAGGGCTACTGCTTTAATGCCGGCGAGTGGAGCTATCCGGATGCGCCGCTGCGCGGCGTCTTCGGGCGCAACGACGTGTACCTAGCGTCACCGGGTGGGAGAGCTTCGAGCCGTGGCTGGGCCGCATCGAGGCGTTTTCGGAGAGCTCGATCTGGTCGCTGGCGGAGGAGATTCCGCCGGAGTGGTACGGCGCGGCGACGGATGAGTTGCAGAGTTTATTGACTAAGTTGCTGGAACGGCGTACCCGGGTGCGCGAGCTGATTTTGTCGTTCAAGCATTCGTCGCGCAATCCGTTTCCCAATTGGAAGGAAGCGGTGAACTGAGCAATTAGCAATTAGCACATTAGCAGATTAGCTTGGAAAACGGCATCCCGACTTTGGTTGCTCGAATCCACGACAAAGGCAAGGATGAAAGACTTTAGAACACTGACGGTCTGGGAGAAATCGCACCATCTTGCGCTCGCTGTGTACAAGCTGACCATGGCGTTTCCGAGAGAAGAGTTGTACGGGATGACGAGTCAAATGCGGCGAGCCGCAGCGTCCATCCCGGCCAATATCGCCGAGGGTTGTGGCCGGTCCGGCAACGGCGATTTTCATCGCTTTCTCACGGTCGCAATGGGTTCGGCTGTCGAACTGGAATATTTCCTTCTTTTGGCGCGGGACTTGACTATCGTGTCGAGCGGTCTGTATGACGAGATCAATACGCGGGTTATCGAAGTGCAGCGAATGCTGGGCGCGTTGCTCCGGAGAGTGCAGGCGACGCGCCAAGGGGTTGCTAATTGCTAGTTGCTAGTTGCTAATGGCTAATTGCTAATGGCTAATGGCTGACTTCAGACAATGCGATTTCTACGTGGTGCGCTACGTGCCTGACGTGGTGAAGGACGAGCCCGTCAACATCGGCGTGGTGCTGCTGGAGAACGGTGAGGACGACGCCTTCGCCGACGTGCGCTTCACGCGCGACTGGCGGCGGGCGCGCTGCGCCGATCCGGATGTCGATGTCGAGTTGCTGGAGTCGTTCGAGAGCGAGCTGCGCCGTTTGATCCAGGCGCGTGCCGCCGAGGTCATCAACTATAAAGGACCGATGTCACGGCGAGATTGGTTATTTGACCAGGTGCAGAGTTCGTTCTCGGGCGCGCTGCAATTGACTGCCGGCCAAGGGCGTGCTGACCGAATCGCCCCAGGCGGAGCTGGGCATCCTGGCGCAGCGTTATCTGGAGTCGACGGCGCGCGAGCGGCGGCTGCAGACCGGGCGACGTGTTATCTATGCGGCCATGCGCGATGCCTTCGAGCATGCCGGGGTGTGGAACTTTATGCTGAAGGATATTGCCGTCGCGCAGTACACACAGAGCGGCGATCCGCTGAAGATCGATTGCGCCTACAAGCCGGTGGACAATGTTGTCCACATGTTTCATGCAGTATCGCTGGCGACGGCGGTTGATTCGGCGAAGGTGCTGGCCTTCAGCTATCAGGATTTTCGCGAAGGAATGGCCGCTGCGGAAGGCGCGAATCCGAATCTCTATGCCGTCGTGGAAGACGATCTCGACCGCAACGACAGCGGCATCGATTTTGCGCTGACGACTTTCGATCGGTACGGAATCGATGTCGCCACGATCGCCCAGATGCCCGCGATCGCGGAAAGAGCGCGGGTCGAGTTGAGCCTGTAGGGTCGCCCTGCGATGTCGCGGCTATGCGGGTCGGATTGTTCAAGAGTGTCATCCCGACCGAGGAACGTCCGCCGCAGCGGAGGTTCCGAGCGGAGGGACCTGCAGTTCGCTCGCAGTGCGGTCGCTGTCGGGATGCAGCCGACAAAAGTTGCGGCGGAGCCTATAGTTGCGCTCTGCCGGCACAATGCAGGTTCCTCGACTATGTTCGGTCGCAAGCGACCTCTCTCCGCTCGGGATGACACGCCGTAAGGGGCCGAGTCGGGCCGCTGGGAAACGCTCGAATCCCGATGACTGACCACTAGCCACTGACAACTTTCTTCAAGGACCCACCTCATGAATATGCAGGAAACTTTGCGCGGCGCGCGGCGCCGCATCGCCGACGTACGCATGGCCGGCACCGCGTTGCTCAACCAGATCAGGCCGAACGGCAACATCGCCACGAATCGGAGCAACGCTGATGTGATCGCCGGGACAGTTAACAACGGTCGCAACCATCGCGCCGGCCTTGAACTGGCCGCCGCCGGATCGCTCGAGTCCGCTCGCAGAACCGCGCCTCTGCCCTCCATCCTGACTCCGGGGGCGCCCACGCTGATGCGTGCCGGAGTCATGCCCAAACCTACGCCCGCCAACCTGCGCCGCTTTGCCGAGATGCCGATTGCGCGCAAGGCGATCAACACCATTAAGGATCGCGTCGCCGGGATGCAGTGGCGCATTCAGCCGCGGCATGGGCGGGTGCTCGAAGAGTTGCCGGATGCGGCGGCGCGCATCGCGCTGCTCACGCAGAATTTCGAGCAGCCGAACCCTGAGGATTCGTTTCGCTCGTTTGTTGAGCAGGTGCTGGAAGACGTGCTGGTCGGCGGCTTCGGCGCCATCGAGCTCGACCTGAGCGGCGATGCGGCACAGCCGCTGGTGCTTTGGCCGGTGGATGGCGCGAGTATTCGCATTCGTACCGACTGGGACGGCAATCCGGCGTCACCGCATTACGTGCAGACGACGGGGCTGTTCACGCCCGCCGAAGAGATCACGCTGGCTGACGAGGAGCTGTCCTATATAAGGTTGAATCCGCGTACGCACACGCCGTTCGGCCTGGGCAAGCTTGAGGTGGCGTTCGAAACCATTCACGAATTTCTGGGTGCGCATCGTTATGCGGCGCGGCTGGCCAGCAACAGCGTGGTGCAGTATGCGCTGTGGCTGCAGGACCTGCCGCCGCAACAGCACGAGCGGCTCATCCGCTGGTGGCAGGACGAAATCGAAGGCACCGGCAAGGTGCCGATCCTCTCGGTGGAAAACAAGCCCGAGGTGCTGCGCTTTGCCGGCGGCACCGATGCTGATCTGCGATTGCAGTGGCAGGAATTCCTGATCCGCATCATTGCCAACGCCTTCGATCTGCCGCCCATGATGCTGGGCTTCGAGCGCGACGTGAATCGCAACACCGCCGGCACGCAGTCGGACGACGCGTTTCGCACGGCTGTCGTGCCAGTGGCCAGGCTGGTGGCGGAACACCTGACGCGCGACGCCATCGGCAAGCGCCTGGGCTGGAGCGATCTGGAATTCGTCTTTACCGATGTGGACGCTCCCAATGAGCTGGAGCAGGCGCAGATTCAGCAGATCCTGCTGGGCTGCGGCGTCTTGACCATTAATGAAGTCCGCCGCATGCGCGGGCTCTCGCCGCTGCCGGAACCAAGCGCAGGCGTGGCGGATACACCGACGACGCAGTGAGAAAGCAGTGAATAGTGGCAGTGGTTAGTGGCTAGTATGCAGTAGACAGTGGCCAGTCCATACCCCTCCATGAATTGTCATCCCGACCTAGGAACGTCCGCCTGATGGCGGAGGTTACGAGCGGAGGGACCTGTAGTTTGCTGGGGGGCGCGGCCGCCGCCGGGCAGCGCCGATCAATGAGCTGCACCAAACAGGCCGCTGCACCCTGCACGCACAATGCAGGTCCCTCGCCTACGCGGCTGCTGCCGCTCCGCTCGGGCTGACACCGATAAAGGCGGCTGCTGCGTAACAAAGCTCCTTCACACGTTACAGGGGCCCCTATCGCGCCCTCTTAGAGCTTACAGCTCACAGCTAATTGCTGCCTTCCTCCCACATTGTGGGACATACAAGGAATCATCATGAATACTGACATAGAAGCCATGGCGCTCGCCATGCCGGAAGTTGCTGCTCATCCCAACCGCCTGCCATTTCGCGGAGTGCTTACCATGGTCGGGATGGCGTCGCAAAGGCCGCCTTCGGGTGCGCGCGGGCATCGCGTGATCCTGACCCGGCGGGCCACCGACGCGGCACTACCGTCTTTACTAGGTATGGCGCTCGATTACACGCCGGCGCTGGATGCGCATGATGCGCGGCGCAAAATCGGCATTATCACTGACGCCGAAGTCGTGCCGCTGCGCGACGACGCGCCGTTGGGACGGCTGGCGGTGCGCGGCTACCTGTTCGCGCATGATTTTCCCGAAGTCGTCGCCGAGATTCGCGCCAGCGCGGAAGGCACCCTCGGTATGTCGTACGAAATCGCCAATGCCTGCGTGCCCAATCCTTCGGCCACGGTGTGGGCAGTGACGGACTTCGCCTTTACCGGCGCGGCGGTGTTGCGACGCGACAAGGCCGCGTATCCGCAGACTTGGATCGCGCTGGAAGAAGCAGTTGTCAGTGACCAGTTGTCGGTTGTCGGTAATCAGTAGTCATCGCCTGAAGATTTCTTTGTCATCACGAGCGAAGCGAAGGATCCGCTGTTCGCGAGAGCGTAACAACGCTTGCCAACAGCAGATCCCTCGCGGGCTGGGCCCGCTCGTGATGACAAACGCGAAGGATTGCCAGCAACAAGCAGAGCCGGCGCACGGCTCCCCGAACCCACTATCCCACATTGTAGGAGCTACAAACTATGGATCCTGAAAACAACGCAAGCAACATTCCCGACGCGGCGCCGGCAGCCATGCAACTGGCACAGGCGACGCAGGCATTGGCCGACGCGCTGAAGAATATGGATGCGCAGTTCCAGGCGATGCACGCCAAGATCGATCTGATCGTGGCGGCGGTCGACCAGGACGCCCTCCCGATCGAAGCAGGCGGAGAGCCCGACGGCCATCTGCGCACCAAGGTGGCCGAGCTGGAGAAGGCCAATCACGATCTGAAAGCGCAGGCCGATAACTCGCGCCGCAAAACCTTGTCCCCGATGGCGACGTCGCTGCTTGCCAAAGGGGGAGTCGATGGCGATGCGCTGATTGAGACACCGATTGTCGAGAAGGCGCTGGCCGGACTGGCAATCGAGCAGCGAATTGCCGTGAAGGCCGAGCTGGCAAGAGCGGGGATATTGGTGTAACGGTTCTGCCCCCCATCCTGTCGCCAAGAGCGGGCGACGCGGGCGGGCACCCGCGTCGGCCTCATTTTGGAGATGGCATCCCGATCGAGGAGCGTCCGCCACCGGCGGCAGTTCCGAGCGGAGGGACCGGCAGTTTGCCGGCATCGGCAGAGATTCGAGCTCGTCGGGAACATGCAGGTCCCTCGGCTACGCGGCTGCCGCCGCTCCGCTCGGGATGACACTCAGAAAGAAGACCGCGAGATGTCACTCAGGATGCCCGCGTAAGGTCCCACATTGCGGGACAGAGATCCTCCGCTCGGGATGACACTGCTAGCGAGTCTGGGGTTCCGGTTTGGCGCATAACACTTTCGCAATTGCAAACCACGGCGGCCTGAGGGCCGCCATTTCCTTTCGAAAGGACACCATGAAAGCACAATTCCTCAATCTTCAGTCCGCGGCCGATTTTATGGGCCCGGGCGCAATCGAAATCGATCGCTACCTGTCGGAGATCACCGACATCTGCCGGCGTCGCGGAGTCTTCGGGCAGCGCATCAAGCAGGTTCCGGCCAGCGGCCATCCATCGCGCTTCTTTGAAGAGACGGCGATCGCGTCGCCGACGGCGGCCAATGCGTTCGTCGATCCGCGCAACATCGTTCCGACGCTGGTCTCGCCGACCCGCGTGGAGCGCAGCGTTCCGCTCAAGGCGCTGGTTTCGCAAATCAGCTACAACCTGTTCGACACCGAGGTGGGCGCGCAGCAGAGCCAGTTCGCCTATCTGCAGGCGAAGGACCTGGCCGACGCGGTCGAGGGCCTGATGCGCACCCACGATGTCTCGCTGTGGAACGGCACCGACACATCGCTGAGCACGCCCACGACGCCGCAATATTACGGCGCAGCGACGCAGATCAACGACGGCGGCAATGTGGCGACGATCCACACCACCGACAGCATCGTTGACGGCATGAAGTCGACGGTGGCGGCGATGATCGCGAACAGCAACTATGAAGTGCGGCCGACGGCGATCTATGCCAACCCGGTGCTGCTCGACCTGATCGACCGCGAGATGAAGCAGGACTTCAACGTGGTGCTGTCGTCCACCGAAGTCAGCGCCGGGCTCAAGGTGAAAGCGCTGTCGACCCAGGCGGGCGAGCTGCCGCTGATTCCGGAATGGTCGCTGGGTTATACGGGCACTCCGGGCACCGGCAATGCCGTGCTGCCCTGCTACATCGTGTCGGAGGACATGGTGGAGTACCACTGGCTGACCAGCCCAACGCCGCGCGTCTTCCAGCTGGGCACACCCAGCTCGCTGACCTCGCAGATGGTGGTGGTCAAGTTCGGCGGCGTGGTGGTGAAAGGCGCCGGCTACGCGCACTACAAGGTGATCGTCAACCGGTAACTGGAGGTGCGGTGACGCGCCCGGCCAACGGTTGCGAATGATCCCGTATGCGCTGGCGCGCAGAGGGGATGGAGCGGATCCATCCCCTTTTTTCTCTCGTGACACTGCAGGCGACAGTCGCTTTCACCCTGTCCCACAATGGGGGATGGGACGGGGCGCCCCCGCCTGCTCGACTGTCCAAGGAATCCTATGAACTATCTTGAGACCTCTGAATACGAACTCTACGGGCTCGATGCCGCGACCCCGGCGGTCTGGGTGGGAGCGGCTTCGACGCTGATCGATTCATTCTGCCGGCGCTCGACGCTGGCCGTCACGCAGTGTACCGAGCGCCTGCGGGTCATGCCCGGAAGCAACAGCATCCGGCTCACCTACCTGCCGCTGGCGACACCGGAAGGCGCAACCTCTCCGCTGGTTTCGGCGCGTGGACGGTATGCAGCTCCGCGACGCGGCGACGATCTCACAATGTGGGATATAGGCTGCGAAGTGGCCGCTTCCTTCGGATTGCCGGGCACCTGGACCGCGCTCGATGTTTCCGCCATGGACTGCTTCGCCGAAACCGGCGAGGTATCGTGGCTGGGCAATCCCCTCGGCCTCCTGTTTCAGGAGATCGAGATTGTCTACAACGCGGGCTACGCGCCGATTCCCGATGCGATCAAGTTCGCCTGTGCGCAGATCGTGCGCAATGCGCAAGCCACACCCGCGCTCAACGTGCGCAGCGGCGTAGTGGACACGATGCACCTGGAATATTTCGCCGATACGCTGCTCGACGCGACGGTACGAACCATGCTCGCGCCTTACCTGGCGCAGAAGGTTGGATGACATGTCTGAAACATGTGCCATTCCTGTATTAGCTAGCGGCCGCGCGGCCGCCATGACCCGCTGCGCCGACTCTATGCTGCGCGGCATGGGCGGCGCCGGCATTCTGCTGCGGGTTGCGGCAGCCGCAGCGGGCGATACCAACAGCCAACTGGGCCTCACGCCACCTGCGACCGAGGATGTGCCGCTGGCCCCAGCGGTGATCAGGACGCTGGTTCCGACACACGATGGACGCAGGCAAGTGAAGGTGCTGGTCAGCTCCGGGGCGGTGAAGGCTGCTGCTGAGGCGCGGGGCGAGAGCGATGTCGCGGCCTGGCTGCTGTGCGCGCAAGGCCTGGTACACCGCGATCGCCTGCTGCACATCGACCAGGTGGTCAGTGACCACTTTGCCGGTTCCGAGTATCTCTACCACATCTACGCTTCGGAGTAGCGCAACCATGCAACCGACGAAAGACACCTTTTATGTAGCGTTGCGCGACCGGCTGGCGGCCTGCGATCCGCAACGGACCATCACCCTGAATGGCGCCAGCCGTCCTGCAATCTTTGTGCTGGAAAATGAAGCGCCCGAAGTAGCGGGGATGCCCGGCGCCTTCTGCCTGCAATGGGGCAACGCGCGTCCCGTCCCTGCGGGCGGCAGTCTGATGGCGATGGAGTGCACGATCTCTTATCGCAGCAGCGGAACGACAGTGGATGCCGAGTTCGACCGGGGCCGCGCGCTAGGCAGCCTCGACGCCGACCTGCTGGCGATCTGCACGCCGCGCTCGACGGCGAAGTGCGATTACAGCCTGGGCGTGGCGCGGCCGCTGGGCTCGTCGGTCTTCTGGACGCGGCCGCGGCTGAACGCGGCGAAGGAATCCGGCAAGCAATATGTAGGGCGCGACGCCGCGGTTGAGGTGTTCTTCTTCCCCGAAGGATGTGAGTTATGAGCACGGATGCGATGTTGCAGCGCTCGCAGATGACGCCGATCGCCGAGGCGGTGCGGGCTTACGTTGCGCCGGTCGATCGCAATACCGGCGCGATGACGGCGTTCGATCCCGCAGTGCAGGGGCAGTTCGATCTGGATGCACCGCCTGCGCCACTGGTCGACTTAGGCTGGGTGGAAAATTTTCAACGCACTGCGCCGACGCACTATGAGGCGGCGCGCAGCGGGCCACGCGGAGCCGTGTCGACACAGTACCGCTCGCAGATGGATGGTCTGGTGGAGTTCGATCTGACCGCTTGGGGCAAGCTGCAGATGGCGCTGGCGGGCGGCGTGCAGCAGATGAACGTGCTGGCCACGATCGCGTCCGCACAGCCTGAAGGCTCAGGAGGCGCGGCGGTGCCTGCGGTCTATGCGCAGGGCACGTCGAACGCGATGCGGCTCGATCTGGCTCCGCCGGACCTGGCGAACTTTGAAGCGGGCGACATTGTCGCCGTGGATACGGATTACGCGGGCACTGCGGGCTACATCGGCGCGGGCGTTCCGGGCGCATACCTGGCCGCTCCGTTGGATGCGGCGAGTCACGTGGACCTGGTCCGCCGCGTGACCTTCAACCTGGCGCGGGTGAAAGTACGGACGCCGTTCAGTCTGGAGATTGTGCCGGCGCTGCCGGCGGCGCCCGGTACCGGTTTCGGAGTTCAGAAAGTGATTGCCTTCGTCGATCGCGAAGGAGGTAGTTACTTCCAGGAGTGGTCGGGGCTGTTCGTGGTGCCGGGCGAGTCGGGCGGGCGAGTGTGCTTTTATTATCCGCGATTGCAGGTGGCCGCCAGCCCGCGCGAGACGCGGCAGGAAGTATCAGCGCCGCTGTTTCGCTCGATGCTGCACGCCAGTCTGCGCGCGCTGCCCACGGTCGATCCCAATGATGGCGAGACGGTGCTGTGTTATCGCAGCTATTTTCCGGCGGCGACGGCGGGATTGTAGGGTGGAGTAACTAAGGACGGCGAACGGTCCATTGCTGGGAGCGTCGATCGTGCCCTCAGGGGTTAAAGCCCGTATTGCGAGAGCACGCTTGCGGCACGGCTGAAGCCGTGCCCTTTCAAATGCAGGGTCCCTCGGCTTCTCGGGATGACACCTCAGAAAGACGGGGAGCGAGAGCGTGCCGCTTCGCAGGTATAGGGGTGCTTCGACTCCGTTCGTCCGCCGCGGCGGACTCACTACGCTCAGCATGACATCGTGAGGGTGGGCGCCGGGAAAACACGCGGGCGCTTCGCTCGGAATGACGCACCGTTAAGCGGAGGCGGCCTAGCCGACACGACGGTCAGCTGTCCTCCTCTTCGCGGGCGACATGCTGGAAGAGCGCGAGCAGAGCGGGTTGGGCGTCGGTGATGGCGTCCTGGATGGCGTCGAGGTCGGCCTTAATCTCCTGCAGCAAATGCGCGAACGAGCGACGATGCTCGGGCGCGAGCGCCAGGAAGAGCGGCAACGATTGCTGCTCGAAGGTGCGGCAGCGGGCGGCGGCCTCGGCGAGATGGTGGACCAGTTCGCGCGCATGAGGCTCGTCGCCAAAACCCAGGTCAGCCAGCTTTTGTGCCAGTTCGAGTTTGCAGCTCGATCACATGTTGCGTTTCAGAGTCGCTCATGACTCCTTTTCACCACGGAGACACGGGGGTGACGAAGAAAACCGCAGAAGAGAATCAAGATCATTTGGAGTGTTCGTGAGTCCCGTGTCTGGGTTTGGAATTGCACTTGTTCGATAGCAGCCGCGCCCTCGGAGGTTATTCACCCCTCCCGATTGAGATGTCGCGATTTATTTAAGGGGCGCGAAAGAAGCACGGGGCGCACCGGATATCTATTTCTTCCTTAGTTTTCTCCGTAACCTCCGTGTCTCCGTGGTGAAGTACTTTCGCTCGCCTGCATGGCCGCAACGCCTGGAAAAAGCAGATTCCTCGCTTCGCTCGTAATGACAATTCTTAGACATCCGTCAGTGCTGGCTGCACTGTCATCGGACGCTCGTAATCACATTGAGATTGCACAATTATGAAACTTATTATCGATAATCACGACGGCGCCGGACAACTGGACTATACGCCCTGGGTGGATGCCGGGCATCTGCCGAAAGTTGTGCGGCGGCTGAACCGCTCGGCCACCATGACGGCGTGGCTGGTGACAGCGAGTTCCGGCCTTACTCCGCCGGCCAGCGGCGCGCGCGTGCTGCTGCAGCGCGACGACGGCCTGCGGCTGTTTACCGGATACCTGGCGACCGCGCCCGAGCAGCAATATCTTGGCTATGCGCAGCAAGGCGCGGCGTGGCGCTACGTACTTCGTGCGGTCGACGACAGTTGGGTGCTTGATCGCAATGCACTGCCGGCGCGGGCTCCGTTTGCGCTGCGCACGGCGGGCGACGCGTTGCGCACCATCACCAATGATGTGCGGCGGGGCGCTGGATACCTCAGGCGTGCAGGATGTTTCGCCGGTCTACCAGTACGCGACGCATCCGCAGAAGTCGTGGAGCGAGCATGCGGCGGAGCTGGCGGTGCTGGCGCGCGCCAGCTATAGGGCGCACGATGGCAAGCTTTCCTTTCAGCCGGTGGGCGCGGCGAGCTTCGCGCTCGATGAGCGCACTGCTACCTTCTGTCCTGAAGGCCTGACGCTGCTGCAATCGGATCAGTTGCGCAACGATGTAACGGTAGTCGGCGACCTGGAGCCCGTAACTTACGTTCGCGACTACTTTCTGGGCGATGGGGTGAAGCTGGCCTTTTATCTTTCGCAGACTCCATACGGCAAGAGCGCGGTCACGGTGTTCCGCGAAGACTACGACCAGAGCGCGCTGGAGCCGACGCTATGGAGCGTCAGCGATCCGAACCACAAGATGAGCGTGAGCTCCGGCACCTTGCAAATCAGCGGCGGTCCGGCGACGATGAGCTTCGTCGAGCAGATCGAGCTGGCGGGCGGAATGCTGTTCCAGCACGGGCAAGTGATCTTCCTTGCTCCGTCGAGCGCCGTGCTGGGCGGCCTGTATAACGGTGCGATCACCGGCGGCGCGTGTGTCGCGGGCTTCCAGGTTTCTCCCAGCGGCGCCAACAGTGCGATCCAGGCGCTGGTGAACGGCGCGGCCACCGGACCGGTGCTGACCACGACGCCCGGGCATCAGTATTCATTCGTTACGCAGGTGACCGGCCCCGAGGCGCAACGCGCGCACCGTACCTATCTGTCGTCGGTGCACCCGGCTGGCAGCGGACGCGGCGGTGATGCGGTGGCGAGCACGATTCGAGTGGTGCTGCAGGTGCACGACATCGATCCCAATAATCCTGCGACCTTCGCGACGCCGGCAACTGTGCTGTTCGACGATGTGCTGGTCACGCCGCCGGGCTGGGCGATTTATGCGCCGATCAACGCGATATCGCTGAATGCACAGTTGTCGTTCACCCGCCTGGAGCGGGTACCGGCAGTAGAAGCGCGCAGCATGATTCCCGGCCAGTCGTTCCGCACGCGGCTCTCGGGGCAACTGGCCGACGGCGGCGAGTGTTACGTCACCTCGGCGGCGGAGCTGCGCTTTTATCCGCCATATCCGCCGCAGCAATACGAGCAGATCGTGGCCGCTTATCGCAGCAGCGCGCGCGCCATGGCGCGGGTGCAGGACACCGCCAGCATCGCGGCGCATGCCAGCGGCAGCGACAGCGGTCGCAGAAGTTGCGTGAAGCGGCTGAAGCTGCCGCCGGGGCCATCGTCAATCGACTGTGAAACCGCGGCGCTGGCCTTGCTCGATGATGCGGTACAGCCGGCTTGGAGCGGCGAGTATCGCGTGCTGAGCGATTTCCTGCCGGCCAGCGATGTGGTGCCCGGCGATGCGGTCCAGGTGACCGCTCCTTCGCGCGGCGCGGCGTTTACGGCGATCGTGCACGAGACCGATGCGCAGGTAGTGTCGCTGGAAGGCGATCGCGCGGAGTACACGATCCGCTTCGCCAACGACGCGGCACAGTTGCTGAGTTTCGAATTCGAGAGCGCCACTTTGCCGGAACCGCTGCCCACGGTGTTTACCGCGACCGGACCTTCGTCGTCGCTCTATCTTGCACCGCTGACGGCCGCGCAGGTCACGGCGGTCACATCGACGTGGATCACGGTGGATGCGGGCGGCGCGCCTCCAATCGGCGGAGGCTTTGAGGTGCGACGCAGCAACGGCGGATGGGGGCTGGGCAACGATGGCAACCTGGTGGGCCGCTACACCACGCAAACCTTCAACCTGCCGCGGCTGTCGCGGGTGCAGGAATATTATCTGCGGCAATATGACGCATCGGCGCCGGCGAAATACTCGCGCGATTCGGCGTTGCTGCACGTGGACTATCCCTTATGAGCGACTTTGAGAGAACCGTTCTGTCGGATCTGGCCGAGTTGAAGGCGCACATGCGCTGGGTAATCGGCAATGGCAACGAGGGCAAGATGCAGGAACTGGAGGCGCGCGTGCAGCGCCATGAATCGTACCTGCAACGCTACACCGGCATCGCCGCGGCGCTGGGCGCGCTGCTGACGATTTTCCATGTGGCGGTGGATTATCTGCGGTACCGACATTGAGAAGAAGCAACTAGCTATCAGCTATTAGCCACCAGCCATCAGCCTGTCGCTCTTAGCCTGTGGCCGTCGTCTGTTTTCCAGTCAAAACAGTGGTGTTATAGCGGTCCGCAAGCATAGAGCCGCTTCGACCCATTCGCCGCCGCGGGGACTCACTGCGCTCAGCATGACAACTTGGTTGCTGATCGCTGATGGCCGATGGCTAATGGCTAATAGCTAATAGCTATATAGCTGATTTCACAAAGGAGCAAACATGAACTTCGTATCCAAACTGTTGCAAGGAATTTCGTTCGTCCCCGCCATCGTGCAGGGGGTGGAAGGGTTGTTCGGCGGCAAGTCGGGCGACACCAAGAAAAATGCGGCGCTGGCGATCGTGCAGTCGGCGATTTCGGCCACCGACGCCATCACCAACAAGCAGATTCTCGACGCCGGGAAGTTTCAGGAAGGCCTGGGCAAGATCATCGACGGCGTGGTCGAGTGCCTGAACGCCAGCGTATGGAGCAAGAAGGCCGCGTAAGGAACGGATCTGCGGCCTCGTGCAGAACGGGGCCGCGGAAATGCACGCCTCAAGGACTTCCGTGAAATCCGTGCCGTCCCTGCCGGGATTCCATTCTGCGCGACTGTTCGCAAACCGTGTCGCCGCTACGCGGCTTGGAAAGTTTTTTCTCACTCTCACCCGGGGCTCACGCCCCGGGCTCAAATCATCCCGCCGCTGCGCGGCTGGATCGGCCGGTTGGTCGCAGCCAAGAGCGAAGAGCGAAGAGCGAATCGCGGCCTACAGCGTGTGCAGGTAGGCCATAAGGTCGTTGAACTGTTGTTGCGTGAGTTTGTTCTGGAACGAAGGCATCTTGGGACGGCCGATCAGGATGACATCGCTGACGCGATCGTTGTTGGCGGGCATGCCGTTTTTCATGTAGGGATGCTTGAACAGGCCGGCCAGGCTGGGTCCGCGGAGGTCGCGCTTGCTGTAGGCGTAGTGGCATTCGGCGCAGCGGTTGTCATAGACGCGGCGACCGCTGGCCTGTTGCGGCGTGAGTCCGAGTTCGGCGTCGGTTTTGCGCGGCTCGGCATCACAGGCCAACCAGAAAAGCATGGTGATCAGGATGAATGCCGCTGCCAGCGCAAGCGTGGCGCAGCCAAGATTGCCAATCAATTTCTTCATGAATTTTGGATGGCGGTTGTCATGACGAGAACCGCCGGGCATCCGCTCTTCCTAATGCCTGCGACACGTCTGGGACAGCAGATCCCTCACTTCCAGTGGCGGTATGGCACAAAACCTCTGTGCCGCAGAGTATCACGGGGACTGTGGAATTCCGGTCAGCCTTCGGAAGAGTCGACCACGGTGCAGGACTTCAGGGCGACACCACCCTGGTTTCGCCGATTACTTTCCCTGACCCGTCGAACCACACGACTTCATATTGCGGATTGAACAAGGTAAACGCATAGCGATAGACGTACTCGTGGGTGCAGCCGTTGGGAACGGCTGTCAGGGTTCCGCAATCGCCTTCACTGGTGGGTGCGCCGAGCAGGTCGCGCACGACATCGTCGGGATCGCCGAGTTGGACCTTGGGAGAGTTCTCGCGCAGGGCGTTGTCGTGGTGATAGGCCCATCCCAGCCATCCTGCGATGATCAATGCCACGATAACGAAAACGATTCGGACGCCCATGGTCTGGCCCGCGCATCGGGCTCGGTCACAGCCGGATGCTATGCCTCTTGTACCACCAGCCGCGCATCTTTGGCCAGATAACTCTTGCGCCGGAACCAGTCTTCCATGGCCGCCTGCAGGCGGTCGAGCGGCACGCGCGCGCCGATCTCGAGTTGGCCGTCCCCGGTAGGAAGGGTGTCGTCGAAGACCTGATCGTTGGTGAAATTGCGCATGGCGAAGCTGTCCAGCCACTTCTGCGGGCAGGGCTGCCGCTGACCGGCCTCTTCGTATTCCACAGTTATCTTGCGGACGAACACCAGTCGATTGTAGAGCAGGCGAGGCCGGCCGCGGCCAGCTAGCGCGGTTTAGAAAAGCGGGACCCAACTAAAATATCGTGGTCCCGGCGGAAGCCGGCTCGATGGATTGATAGGACGGCGTTGACGCTGCGCTGAAGCGCAGCTCTAGCTCTTGCAAGACGAATCACAGCGTTTCCCAAACCGACCATTACCGCGACGCCGCGGCCAGGATGCTGCGCTGCCCAAACAGCTTGGGATAGACGATCATGATGAACACCACCACCAGCGCATAGCAGGCGACAGCCGGAAGCACATCGCTGCGGCCGAGATATCGCCCCGAGAGCAGCAGCGCCAGTCCGACATGACGGTTGCTATTGCAGATGGCCAGCGTGCGGGCGGCTACCTTGTCGGCAAGGATCAGCAGTCGAACCGCGGCAATCGCGCTGGAGGCCAGCACCAGCGCCGCTAGGGCGAGCCATGGCGTTATCTTGCCGAGCTGCGGCCCCATCTTAATTAGCAGCACAACGAAGACGACAATCAGAATGACATTGCCGGCGGCGTTCAGCACCGGCTGCAGCTTCTTCGAAAGTGCGGGCACCAGATGCGCCAGTGCGATTCCTAACAGCAGCGGCACTAACTCCTTTTCGACGATCTGGACCAGCAGCACGATGGGCGGGATCCAGACATCACGGTCATACAGCTTGCCTGTCGCGAACACCACGAGCGGAATGACGATGGGGGTCAGCATCGCCCCCCACACCTGGTAGCTTGCGGCGAGATGCATGTCGAAGCCGCGGCGCGCGATGTTGCGCGTCATCAGGGGCGCGCCCGGAACGACGGCGACCATGAAGAGCCCAAGGGCGTCAGGACCCTTCAGCGGCAGCAGGCGGTGGAGCAACAGCACCACGGCTGGCGGAATGAGGAACGTCGCCAACAAAAGGCGCAGCCAGATCAGCCAGGTGAGCCGGCGCCAGTTGGCGATCATTTCGCCGACGCGCAGGCTCATGCCGACCGAGACCATCAGCAGGAACACCGAAGAGATCAGCACGTATCGCATGACGAGTTGCTGCGAGTATATCCGGGCCGAGGGACCAAGAAGCCCAGAGACCCAGCCTTGTTGGCGGGCCCCCGGGCAAAACCTCCTGAGGACTATCAGCACTGGACGCTACCCTCAAAGAAGGTCGCGACCGTGAAGGCGCTACGCGGCTATGACAATAAATCAATGACCCAGTCTGTAGACGGCGTAACTAAATGTACGCCGCTGCAAAGCCGTTTTGCTATCGACGGTCTTACTCCACCGCGCATCTTCATTTGCGCATGTGCGCCGTCTCCAAAAGCCCATCAGGATTATCGAGCTTTTCGGCGACCTGTTTAAGGCCAGCCCGGTCCACGAGGCCGGTTTTTGAAGCAAGTCTCGATCAACTCCTTGCCAACCGGCGTGAGTACTTCCCCACCTTGTTCCGTCACCAGCAGCATGTCCTCGATGCGGATTCCGCCCTTACCCGGAATGTATGTTCCCGGCTCGATGGTAATGACCATGCCCGGCTCCAGGCGTTCTGTCTGTTGTTTGCCCAAACGGGGTGGTTCGTGGATTTCCAGCCCCACGCCATGCCCGGTAGAGTGAGTGAAGTACCGGTCGAGTTTGGCCTGGCGCAGCACTTTTCGCGCGGCGGCATCAACATCGCCGGCGGCTGCGCCCGGACGCACGGCGGCAATTCCGGCCAGTTGAGCTTCGAGCACGGCCTCGTACCATGACCGCTCGGCCCGGCTGACCCGGCCTACGTGCACGGTCCGCGTCATGTCGGAACAATAGCCATGCAGGATGACGCCCGAGTCCACCACCACGAAGCCACGGCGCGGGATCGGCTGAGCAGACGCGCGGCCGTGCGGCAGCGCCCCTCGCTTGCCGGCGGCGACAATGGTGTCGAACGACATGCCGTCAGCGCCGGCCTTGCGCGCAGCGAATTCCAGCAGCCCGGCAACCTCCGACTCGCGCACTCCAGGACGAATCGCCTTGACGGCTTCCTCGTAGACCTTCGCTCCCAGCTGGACCGCCTGCCGGATCAGCCGCAGTTCGTCGGCATCTTTAATCATGCGCTGCCGCTCGACCAGACCTGAGGTGGGTTTCAATCTGATTTTCTTCGGCACCAGGTCGCGCATGCGAGCTGCCGCTGCGACCGGTGTGTGCTCGGCCTCGAAGGCAATGGCGGCCGACTTCTGTCGAGCGATCATCCTGGCGGCTTCGTTGAAGAGCGGGCCCCTGGCGATGACCAGTCGCGCGCCCTGCACTTCTTCCTGCGCTTGCTGGGTGTAACGGCCGTCGGTGAAGAACACACGACGTCCTGCCACGAACAGCAACAACCCGTTGCTGCCGGTGTAGCCACAGAGATAACGGAGGTTGGCGGGATGGCCGATGACCATGCCGTCAAGCTTCTCTTCGGACAGCGTGCGCTGAAGCTTATCTTGCCGGGCTGAGTAGTTCATCACCATTGGTTTGGTCGCCTTTCCGGCTGCGGTGGCACCGGCATCCGGGGACTTGCGTATAATCCCACCAAGGCGCCGCTCCGAAATTCCTGCAGCATGTCTGACACGTATATTCCCGATACGCCTTCAGCCCATACCGAGGCTGTACCCATTGCCATTCCCGGCTCGCCCTATCAATTCAAGCTGACGGATCGCTATTCCAGCCACTCCCTCATCCTCTCACTGTTACCCGAGAGGGGCAACGAGCGGGTGCTTGACGTAGGAGCGGCCCATGGCTACCTTGCGGAAATGATGCGGCAGCGCGGATTCCACGTGACCGGCATCGAGTCCAATCCGGTGCTGGCCCGCGAAGCAGCGAACCACTGCGACGAGATCCACGTGGCTGATCTGGACGGACCGCTTCCCTATATCGAGGGACCATTCGACATCATTCTCTATGGCGACGTTCTCGAGCACCTGAAGGATCCGGTGGCCGTGTTGGAGGGTCTCAATCGTAATCTGGTTCGTGATGGCCTGGTGATTGTGTCCTTGCCCAACATCGCGAACCTTTATGTTCGGCTGACTCTGCTGCTGGGACGGTTTGACCACGCGGACCGCGGCATTCTTGACCGAACCCATCTGCACTTCTTTACGCGCAAGACCTTCCGCCGCCTCCTCGAAGCAGCTCATCTGGAGATCGTGCAGTTAAAGGCCACGCCGATTCCACTGCCCCTGGTCGTGCCCCAACGCTTTCACGGACGGCTGCTGGGGGCAGCCCATGCGATGAATGCCTGGATGGCCCGCCACTGGCCGACGATGTTCGGCTATCAGTTCGTGGCGGTTGCGCGCCCGCGGAGGCAAGCGTGAAACCCAAGGTGGTTGTCGTCATGCCGGCCTACAACGCCAGCCGCACCCTACGCATGACCTACGAGGAGTTGCCCAAGGACGAGGTCCACCTGGTCATCCTGGTGGACGACGCTTCCACCGATGACACCATCGAAATCGCCCGCAAGCTGAACCTTGAAGTCTTCGTGCACAACCGGAACTACGGCTACGGAGCCAACCAGAAGACCTGCTACACGGAGGCGCTCAAGGCCGGCGCCGATATTGTTGTCATGGTCCACCCCGACTACCAGTACGACCCGCGCCTCCTGCCAAAGATCATTCAGCCCATCGTCGATGGTCAGGCCGATCTGGTGCTCGGGTCGCGATTGAAAGAGGGCACTGCGCTGGAGCAGGGCATGCCATGGTGGAAATACGTTGCCAACCGCTTTCTGACCTGGGCGGAGAACGTGACGTTCGGCCTGCATCACTCCGAATACCACACCGGCTATCGCGCCTTCAGCCGGCAGGTGCTCGAAACTGTTAATTACGCCATGAACTCGGATGGCTTCGTGTTCGACCAGGACATCATCGCGCAGGCGGTGGCGTCAGGATTCCGTATCGCCGAGATAGCCGTGCCCACGCGCTATTTTCCCGAGGCATCTTCCGCGAGCCTGTTACAGAGCACGGCCTACGGCTTGCGCATCCTTCTTCTGCTGGCCAAGTTTGAGCTTCACAAGCTGGGCATCCGCAAGAGCCGGCAGTTTGAGAGCCTGCATCGCCGCTATAGCCGGCGGCTCGACGCCGAAGCGACTACCCACGACCGGGCCTAAGCCAAGCGATTAGGCCACCGAGGCTATGTCGAGATATGGGTCCCGATCCACGCGTGCGGGAGGCTTCGGCAGCTTATGCCTTATCGCAGCCTCCACTTCACGCTTGGCATCGGACAGCGGCAGCGCTGGAATAATCGTCATGTTGCCGAGGATGTGGGCAAGAAGAAAATAGGCGCGGCGGGATTCACGCATGAAGTCGAGTGGATACTCCGGCTTGCGAGCCCGCGCGGCCATGGGATCGGCGTCCAGAAGATAAGCCACGTCGGGGCGTGGCACGAGGGCGTTCACCATGCGAACAAAAGCCTTGGTTGCCCGATTCGAGAGCGGCAAGTTCGCCAGCTCGTCGTAGATGAAGCGATCCATGATGACGACGTCAGTGCCGCTGTGGCGCGCCCGGCGCACGACCATGCCCAGATGGAGGGCGTCCAGCAGGTACAGGGCGTGACGGATCAGACTCAGATACCATCTGCGCACATTCTTATCGCGCCGGTTGACCGGCTTCTCCGGAGCGCCAATACCTCTCTCGCTGCCGTAGACCTTGTGGACAAAGCCTTCACGATAGCGGCTCAGGACCACCACATCATCCCAGAAGGCGAGCAGCTCCGACCGCAGACCGCAGCGCTGCACGACCTCGCGCAGATTCTCGATCTGTGTGCTCTTGCCGGACCCGTCAAGCCCGGAGAATGTGACCAAGAGAGGCTTGTCCATACCTGATGATTTTGCTTCCAAGATCTGCTCCGCGCGCCAATAAGGCCGAAAGCTAATGCCGGTCAGCCATCTCTAGGGGTGACTGGATGTGCCTTTCGAGAGGGCATAAACCGTTCCAACTGCGACACCCGCGGCTGCGATCAATCCCAGCTTGATCAGCCAGGAGCGGCGCTGACTCTGCTTGGCGGGGGCGATGGCCTCACCGGCCGGGCGCGAAGCTCCGCCCCCGACGGTCGGAACGCCCTCGGCGGTGGCAGTGCCGAGCGGTTCCTGCATCTGCTGCTCCGCCTTAGGTTGCGGCGCAGGTGTCGCCGGTTCAGGCGACGGTGCGACCTCGAGGTTTTCACCGGGCTGCGGCTGGTTGGGCAGGTTCTGGCTGGGAACCGGCTGTAGCGGACCCTGCGAGGGATCGACAGTGACGCCGCTCTGTTGCGAGGACTGCGCCCCTGGTGGTGGAGTCGTGGTCTGCTGCGCTTGTACAACCTCGGGCGCGCCACAGAATACGAGCGCGACCGTCAGTATCACGAAATTGGTAAGTAGTTGGCTCTGCGCTTTCATGGAAGCTCTCCAATGCGATATTTCCGATGTGGGCCCATATTCACTTCGTGTCGCTCAGCACCTTGTGGGTAGCGACTTGCGCCATAGCGGATTTCGCATCCGCGGAAACACTGGGTCGCAGCACACGCTCCACATCCGCGTCGGGGTCATAGAACAGAGTGCGAATTCGATTGCGTCCATACCGCAACAAGTTCTGAAAATTGGTCTGATACCAGCAGGACTCTCCCATGCGCGGCGAGAATCCGCAGTACACGCGAAACGCTGCTTGCAGAGTTTGCGGAGACGCCAGCAGGGCAGCCGCGAGCCGGTGATTTCCTTCCAGGATGGTCACCGGATTCAGGTCGTCGATCCCGATCAGCAGTACCGCGCTATCGTCTTTCGTCACCCGCAGCCGGTAACTCAAGGCCTGGATTCTGGCGACGAAGTCGCGGGTCCTGCCACGAAACTGCTGGGTCTTGATTCGCCGGGTGAGGTTCTCCAGAAGGAAGTTGCCGTTCGCCATCTTGCGCCACTGGGCGCGCGGGAAGACCCTTATCCGGTTCACGTCATCAGGCTCAATCTCGACCTGCCACCATTGCGTATCGGGCGGCAGCTCGCGCAACATATGCCCGCGGCGGCGAAACAGCAGGGCGCGGCGCAAGGCGTTGGCCTGCTCGTCGGCCGTATCGGCGCCCAGAACGAGTTCCTCGAATTGCTCGCGATCGTGATGAAACTCTTCCTGATAGAACTCGTTCTTCAGGAACTCGGCAATGACTTCGGATTCAGTAACGTGCCGTAGCTTCTTCATGAAACACCCCACGATTGGTTGCCCACGCCTTCACAAACGGAAGAGAAACTGCGAGCAACAGCAAGACTCTTAGAACCTGCTGCACGATGATCACCTGCAATAGACTGGAATGAAACCATCCGATTCCGATCACAATCAGCCCGCTGACGACCAGTTGCAGCCAGCCCGTATTGGCAATGCGTCGCGACATCTCGTACGTAATCAGCACCACGCTGATGGCATACACGGCGGCGGCCACGGCGTTCATACTGAGCAGCCACTTCAGTCCTACGACCGATACCTGGAAGTGCGGGCCGAATATGGTGCGAAAGACGAGGTCGGGAAAAGCCGCCAGGAACAGCACAAAAACGGCGGACATCGCAGTGACCATAATCAGCGGCAGCGCCAGCAGTGAGCGAGGACGATCTTCTTCGCTGCTCTCGGCAGTCCCGGCAGAAACCGGGAACATGGCACTCACCACCGACCAGGCGCCGAAGTAGAGAAGGCGTCCCACCAGCGCCACCGCAGCGTAGAGGCCCGCGAGGTCAGGCGGGAAGAAGTGCTTCACCATCAATATGTCGATATTGCTGATGATCACTTGCCCCACAAAAAAGACGATGGCTTGTACGGCCTCTCCCAAAGGTGCGGGCGCGACCGCTTGCACCGGGCCGCGCAGCTCCGACGCGCCGTCCGGCAGAAGGTAGGCAAGGATGACCGATCCCGAGATTGCTGCCACCGCTCCGAGTACCCCGAAGCCCAGCTTGATCAGCACCAGCGCGCCGACGAACTTGATGACGGCTTCGGCCGCCATGTTCAGACTCAACCCCCGGAACCGGCAGGTGCCCTGCAAACCGCCTCGTTTAACGCCCAGCGGAATGTAGATGGCCAGTCCAATCGCCAGAATCGTGATGATGGAGCTGCTCGACAGGCGGAGGTATTGGGTCAGCACCGATGCCGCCAGCAGCATGGATGCGCCCAGCGCGATTCCCACGGCCCAGGCGCGCTTGTTCAGCCGTTGATAGACGCAGGCTTTCGCTCCCGCCGTGCCCGCCTTGGCCACCAGCTTGGTGCACACCAACTGAAACGCAAGCGTTATCGCTGACATCAGCATCAGTATGGTGACCGCCGCCGCCGCATGACTGAACTCCGACGGTCCGAGCATGCGGGCAACGCCGATGTTGTAGCCGAAGTTCGCCAGACTCACTGCGACCGAGCCGGTCAGCATGACGATGCTGCCGCCCAAAAGCTTGGTATGGGAAGGCGACGATGGCATGCATTGCGCCAGGCGCTCACGCCAGCGACTTGCGCGCGTCGCATCCAGCATCGCAGGTTCGGGATCCAGGCTCATGCGGCGCGTTCGGTTCCTTCCAGATTCGGGTTGCCCATGAATGCCTCCGGAGGCGCCAGAGGTATCACCTCATGAGCGGGATGCGGATAAAACTGCTTCAGGGCGTTGGGGAGAAAACAACTGAAGCTCTTCACCGCAGCCGCAGAGGTTTCATAAATCTCAAACAGACGCCCGGTGCGGGTCAGCTCCAAAACGACAGCAGCCTCCCGCGATAGGGCCGCGAGTTTGAGATCGCCGTCGCGCTTCATGATCCGCCGCATGCACAACAACAGCAGATCAACGCCGGCGGCGTCGATTTCACGCACCTGGGACATGTCGAAGACAACCTGGGGCCGATCCGAATTCAAGAAGGGCTGTACTTCGTTATAAAAACTGCGGGCCTGCTTGAGGTTCACCCTCGGCGGCATTCTTTTGACCACAACCGGTCTGCTATTGGTCTCCATATCTCCTCACGGCGACGAAATGGTCGGGGAATTCCGCCGTACCCGAGCCCGACATTCCCGGCGCGTCTTGTACCGCAGTCTCCAGAGCACCGCGCTCGCGATCCAATGACTCAGGAAGTTCCAGCGCAGGCTGGTGCCGGGAGCGTCCGAAGATCATGCGGCAGACTTTAGGTAAGAGGGCAAAAAGAGTCAGCGTGCTGCCTAGGGCGCGAGAAATAGGGGTTGTAGCTGCCGTCCCAATCAATCGCGGGTCGCTGATCTCGACCTCTGCGCCACGCAATAGATGATTCAGCCGGCCAAAGCCAACCACCGAGTGCATCACGTCCAGACCGGCTCCGAGGTAGGTGTAGGGCAGCACGGTGGAACTCTCGACGACCGTGCCGCAGTCGACCTCGGCATGATGTTCGACGATGCTGCCCCGGGTGATCAGAGCCGAGGCGCGGATCTTCGATCGCGCCCCAACAAACGCGGGCGCCACCACGCGCGCCTGATGATGAATCCGCGCCCCTCTTCCCAGCCAAATGCCAGGCTTCCGCTCAGTGCCCACGGGGCGCAGCGCATTCTTCTGGATCAGTGCATCCAGTCCGAGACGGCGCAGCTCCTCTGCGTCGCGCAGGCGGTTGATGTAGCGGTTGACCCGATAGGGCTTGCACTCAGCCCGAACCTTCTGGAGTTCGCTGCGAAACAGAGCCGAGGCATCATTGCGGCGGGAAGCCGTCAGCACAAAGAGATCCAGCGGAACGCCCTGGTCGTCGACGGCGTTAGTGATGCGGCAGTGCTGGTCGAGATGGTGCTGGATTAACTCGTCGTAGTCGACCTCCACGTATGGGCCGATGCGCAGAGCCAGGACGATCTCGGCGCCGTTTTCGGCGAACTCCAGGAAAGCACCCTCCGCCGCCTCCCAGAGTGTTCCGCCGGACGTAGGAATCCACTTCACTGCTCGACGCAGCGTGGGCCTGCGGGCAGGCGCCGCGGCTTCATTCGGGGCATCGCTGACGACGGCGGTTGCGCTAACGCCGAACTGCTGCAGGCGCTGCACAACGCGCTCCAGGACCGGCATTCCCAGCACATCCAGAAACGCAATCGGAATACCGGCGAGGGTCTCGCTTTGCTTCTCCGCGTTCTGAGGTAAGTTTCTGCCTCCGACGATCAGGATGGCCTTCACGTCCATGACTGCCACCTGGGCGCAGCCGCGCGAAAGATCGCCGAGCGCGATGGAATCCACGCCGGAATTCGGCGAAAGCGTGAAATTGGCTCCAGCGCCCTGGAGCGTTGATACAGATCGAAGGCGCGAAGATATTGGCGAATGATTTGTGGCATAGTCATGCGCAAGGCGGCGGAAAAGTTCTGCTCTGACATCTCGCGCATGCGCTCGGGGTCGTTCAGTAATTGACGCAATCGCTCCGTCAGGCTGCCGGAACTGCCGGTGTCGTAGAAGTCAATCGCCAGACCTTCGTCCCAGGCCATTTCGCGGAAGTCATCGATTCCAGCCGAAATAATTGGGACGCCAAATTCGCACGCAAGGTGGGCTACGCCACTCGCGCCTGTTGCCGATGAGTATGGAAGTACCAACACGCTGGCGGTGCGGAACAACTCTGGGATGTTTTCTTCCTCCACGTACCCGGTAAATTCGATATGTGGCTTATCTTTGAGAGTCTCCGCCACCGATTCGACATAGCCTGGGGTCATGGGGTGATTCGAGCCGGCTATGACCAGGCGGATGTCCGGCATTTCTTGCGACAAGGTGTCGAATGCTTCCAGCAAAAGATCGAGACGTTTGTAGGTGCCCCATTTTCCGAAGGCCAGAATGCGATGCGGAGTTCCCCGCCGGCTGAAATCCGGCGGCTCGGGGCGGCCACCCAGAATTCCGTGCGCCCGGAAATGCACGTTGCTGCCGCGATACTTGTCAATCAACGTGCGGCGGTAGGCAGGCAACAACACTGAGATCGAATTCGCCATGAGCAGCATGCGGGTGGCGGCTGAACCGGCAATGCGGTACAGCCAGGGGAAGCGGATTCCCGAGTCGCTCAGGTTGATGTTGTCGATCAGGTGATGCAGCGTGACGTGCGTGTAGCGTCCGTTTAAGCGCGAGAGTAGCGGCACGGTGAGTCCCGAGAACGCCGCGACCGGGGTGTTGCCGAAAGTGGAAAACAAAAGGTTGAACCACACCACATCCGGTCTTACATCCTGAATTGCCTTCATCAGGCGTATCGGATTGGAGAGGGAATCGAATCGCCAGCATCGAACGACGTCATAGCCATCCAACTCCGGAGCTGGGTCGTCGAGTTGGTCGGCAAGAACAGTCAGGCTCAGCAGTGGATCCCGTCGAAGTTCCCTCGCGATGTGGTACCCGTATTCGTTCAGCCCTCTCCGGCTCGGCGGAAAGGCTGTGACCAGACAAATCCTCATTTACTCCCCAGGGCCCTAGAAAATGGTCAGCTGAATGACCGGGTGAACCATCGGATTGGCCGGACTTCCGACGAACGATGGGAATTGTTCTGCTTGCAGGCCGAACGACAATCGCAGAGGATACTCGATGGAGTAGTCTCCCGTGGCATCGCTTACGGCCCGCCGAAAAGGTCTTACATACGAGATGAAGAAACTGCTGTACACGTTGTCATAGAGGGAGAAACCTTCTCCGCGGTCGTAGGCGAATGTTCCGTCCACGCTCCACGATTTATTCACCTTGTACTGAATGGTTCCGCCCGGCCGCAGAGCCTGAGCCGTGGCGGTGATTCCGTTTTGGATACGCCACGCGCGGATGTATTCGCCCAATACGCTGACGGTCAGCTTCTGTCCGAACTTGCGCTGCAAACCGCCGTAGGTGGAGGTGGTGAAGAACTGGCTCACTTCGGGGCTGAACTTCAGATCGCGGCGCGTGTAGCCGGTGATCAGGGAGGTTTTGCCCCAGGGACGGCCGACTGTGAACTCGATCGCGCTGCCCAGGTCGTTGGAATGGAGATCCTGTTCGGTGAACGGCCCGGACTCGTGCACAATGCTGCCGCGGAACGAAAGCCAGTTTCCGAAAGAACTGCTCGACACATACATGAACTGGCGGAACAAGTTCTGATTCATGTTGACCGGGTCGTCGAGATCGCGCCGAACGGTGAATTGCAGGCCGGTGTTGAAAGTGAGGGTTGCGTTTCCGATGTGCACAACCGGATTCAGCGCGCTGTTGAAGTTGTAGTCGAAAGTGTTGCGATTGATGATGGCTGCTTCCTGCGGCAGCGAGATCGTGCCCACTGCATTGCGCACCTGGAAGAAGCCGCTCAACATGGGGAAGTTATTGTCGAAGCGGTAGCGGTAGCCAGCGGTATAGAACGACTCCTGCTGGGAGCGCGGCGGCGGCAACTGGGAATTGTTCGTGATCCCGAAAATCTGCCGGTCAAGCATGTAGATGGTGGCATCGTCGTAGAGTCCGCCAGTAGTGACGTTGCCCAGAAGGCTAAGGTGGTTGTTCACCTGCCAGCCGACATTGCCTGCGAGCTGCTGCTCCTGCTGCTCGGCGATGTCGTTATCGCCGCCGGTGTGGCTGGCCTCGGCGAGCAGGCTGAGCGCCTTCTGGTCGTTGTGACTCTGCCTGTAGACCGCGCTCTGGGCCAACAGATAGTCGTAGTTCTGATTGCTGGCGGGGTCGGAGCCCAGCAGCGCCAGAGTCGCGTCAGCCTGTTTGGTTTTCCCCTGCGCCAGGTAAGTATTAGCCAGTCCGATGGCCACGACTTGATCTGCAGCTCCGGCCTGCTGTGCCTTCTGGAAGTATTCCGTGGCCAGATCAAAATCGTGCATGGCCAATAAGAGGTTCGCCGCCTCAATCAGGTTTTCCGAGGTTACCGGGGGCGCCTCGCCGATCCGGCTTTCGGCGAAGGCCAGGCTGATCTGCTGCTTGGCGTCGTCGTCCTTGCCGTAGCGCACCATCAGTCGCGCGATGGCGAGGCGGACATCGACGCGGTTGGCGTCCGGCGCCTCCAGCGCCCGCTCAAAACGTTCCATCGCCTCCTTCCGGTCACCCAGCGTCAGCAACGCATCGCCGGTGTCAAGCAAGACGGCGGACTGATCGCCCGACGCGCGCTCGGCAGCCTGCACATAGCGCAAAGTATCGTCGCGATCATGAAGTTGCGCATAGGCATGCGCCATCTGGGCGTAGATCAACGGATCGTCAGGTGACAGGTTCAGCGCCTGATTCAGGGCATCGATGGATTCGCGGTAACGCCGCATGTTGTACAGCGTATCGGCCAGCGCCAAATGGAGTTGTAGATCGTTGGGGGCATACTTCAGCGCGGCCCGGTATTCCTGCTCAGCGCTACCCAACAGCCGTTGCTGCCGGTACGCCGTGGCTTTGACCAGGTGGATCGCCCCCGATTCGCCCATTAACTTTTGCGCCAGCTCAACGTTGTCGAGAGCCTGTTTAGGCTGATGCAATTGCAGATCGCTGAAGGCAAGCCCCAGATGGGCGATCCCGTTGTTCGGATCCATCTTCAATGCCGTGTCAAAGTCCTGTGCGGCGTGCTGCGCATCCTGCATGTCATTCCGGACGTAGCCGCGATTGACATACGCTTCCACCATCCTGGGATCGCGCGCGATGGCCTCGGAGTAGTCGTCGATCGCTTCGCGGAGCAGTTGCGACTGCTTGTGGACATGGCCGGCCAGCAGCGGGAAGTTTGGCTCCTTCGGCAATATTCGCGCGTACTTGTCCGCCACCACCAGCACATCGTCATAGCGCCCAAGGTTGTAGAGGTCGTAAGCCAGGTAAACGGAGGCGTTGCGGTCCTTCGGCAGTTGTTGCAGCACCTTATACCCGAGTTGCGCCGACTCCTGGTACTTTCCTTCGTGGAAGAGATAGCGCTCGCGTTCGCGCATGATGCGAGGGTCGTCGTTCATGCTGCCGGAAGCACGATTGACCCACAGGCCGGCCAGCTTGATTTGCTGCGATTCGATGGCCGCATTCGCCGCATTCGCGACGATGACCGGGTTCCGCGGCGCAAGCTTATAGGCCTTCTGATAATTCAGATCGGCGCGATCGAACTGCCTGGTTTGCGTGAAGAGATCGCCGAGTGCCAGGTACGGCACGTAGTCATCGGGATACGCCTGGGCAAGCTTGTCGAAGTACTGCTCGGCCATCTTCGGATTGCCCTCATCGCGGTAGAGGTACCCAATCGCCTCCAGGGCATAGCGATTGCTGGGGTCGTTGCTCAGAACCTCTTCGTACACCTTCTGTGAATCGTCTTTGCGTCCTTCCTTCCAGAGCAGGTTGGCGTATTGCAAAGTGATGTTGGTGTTCGACGGATCGAGCTTGCGAGCCTCGAGCAGGTCAGCCTCGGCTTTAGTGAAATCGTTGTCCGCGCTTTCCAGCGAAGCTCGAACTCGCAGGAACTCTGCCTTGGCCGTGCCCTGCACATCCATCTTGCTGATCTCCTGCTCAGCAACGGACACCTGCTGATGGGCCGCGGCGTCGTTACCGTTCTCGCGATAAAGCTCGGCCAGGTTCAAGCGCAATTCAATGGGATAAAGTTGGCCCTCGGGGACACCTCCTTGCGGAAGCGCGTTCAGGGCAGCGTTGTACTCGGCAATTGCAGTGTCGGGTTTGTTCTCCGTCTTCGCCATCAGCGCGCGAATGGCGTGCACGCGATAGTGGTTGGGGTTAATCGCAGAAGCGCGATTCAGAAAAGCGCGGGCTTTCTCCATCTCGCCGAGGCGCAGATCGGCCTGCGCGGCGCTGAGTTGGTAGTTGAGGTCGTTCGGCTGGGCATTGGCAGCACGCGTGTATGCATCTGCCGCTTGCTGCTTGTCGCCATTGAGTTCGTAGGTATAACCCAGGTCGGCCAGCACCGAGGGTGTCATCCTTGGCGCACTCTTCAGTGTCTGGATCGCAGCGTTGTAGTCGTGCTGCTCGCGATAGTAGTTGGCCGCAGCCTGAAAGATTTCGCCATTATTGGGCGCGTGTTTCTTTGCGAGATCGAGCATCTGCTTGGCGCGCTGCGGCTGTTTCAGCTTGAGATAGGCGATGGCCAGCATAAGCTCGACGTGGGGCTCAGGCTTCTGGCTCTCCGCGCGCTGCAGCAAATCGATGGCTTGCTGGGTATTGCCGGAGCGCATGTAGAGCTCGCCAGCAATCAGAAGATCGTTGGTGCGATTGGGATTGGCGCGAATGACTTGTGACAGCAACTTCTCCGCTTCGTCGGTTCGCCCCATGCGGGCGTAGGTCTGGGCAAGTCCGCTCAAACCGTCGGCATTGCCGGGATTCATCTGCAGCCCGTGCTGGTAGGCATCGAGCGAAACCTGGTAGCGGCCAGCCAGCCGGGAGGTGTAGCCCAGCAGGAACCAGAGCTTGCTGTCCTGCGGAGCGGCCTTCACCGCGCGCTGGGCATAGTCCGCGGCGTTCGCGGCATCTCCGTGACGCAGAGCGTCTTCCGCAGCCCGCGCCAGACGACCGACTTCGATGCTGCTGCCCCATCCAATGCCGTTTTGACCGGACTGCGAGCTCTGGGCTGATGTCGCCGAACTCTTCTGCTGTCCCTTCTTTGTAGCCGGCGCAGTTTGCGCAGGCTGGCCATCGATCTCAAAGGTCTGGGCAACTACGGGCGCAGAGAGCAGCAGCGAACATACGATCAGGAGAACAGAATTCTTATTCACGTGGGTGAACTCTTCGGACTACCAGGGTGCTGGAACTCTTGCTCGCAAACTGAATTCCGTGTTTTCAGATGCGGTATAGGCCACTTTTGGCTGTTTCGCAGCTTCGCGCCGCTGTAACTTGGCGAAAAATTGCGCATGCTCCCGCGACCTCAGCTCGGCCTGGCGGAGGAGACGATGGATACTGGGATGCACATTCTTGGTTTCGCAATACCGCGGTAAACCTAATGACCGATCTGCGAATCAAAACAGCTTTGTAAGTTTCCTCGGAGGCTGTTCCCTTGATCTCGAAGCCCGCGACCTTGGCACCCCGAGCGATTCCGCTCTCCCTGATTCTTCTGCTGACTCTCGCGGTGCATGGCCCGCTGCTGTTGATGCAGCTTCCCGCCGGGTCCTATGACGCCAACGTGCACATCTTCTTCGCGGCGCATTACGCGCATCACTGGTTCAGCCCATGGAATGCGAAATGGTTCGGCGGCTTCTCGCAGACCACCTATCCGCCCCTGGTGCACCAGTGGATAGCGTTGTTCTCGCATGTCATCGGATTGCAGATGGCGTACATGCTGGTGCAGTTCATTGCCATCCTGCTGTTGCCGATCGGCATGTACCGTTACGCGCGAATCTGGGTTGACGAAGCGTCGTCCAGTTATGCAGCCCTGGGCTCCATCTTCCTGGGCTCGCTCGGCATGCTGGTCTATCAGTCCGGGCAGATCAACACTACGGCTGCCGCCGCCCTGCTTCTGAACGCAATTCCGTATTTCTACACTTGGCTGCGGACGCCGCGGCTGAGCGCTCTATTGAAGGGCGTGGCGCTATCCTGGGCCGCCGCCGCCGCGCACCATGTCACCATGATCTTCGGCGCGATACTGTTTGCCCTGCCGGTGCTATGGGTAGCGATCCTCGATCGCAATCGCGGCGACGAAGAGCCCGCCTCGTCAGCGGGTGTTGTTGGGCGAGCCGTCCTGTTCGGTGCCCTAACGGTTGCCGGCGTAATCGTCGTACTGCTGCCGTACTGGATAGCGCTGCTGAAAAATCCAATCACCCAGATGCCGATTCCGCACGGGTCGCGCGACAACTTTCTGTTGCACCCCATGAGCGGCGTGAACTTCTTCATCATTCCCATGGGCGCCCTGATTCTCGCGCTGCCTTTTATCTTGTTTCGTGGCGCGGCGGAGCGGCGACTGCGTCCATTGCTCTTTGGCTGGTATTTGACAGCCCTTATCGGACTCGGCGGGACAACTCCGGTCGGCAAGATCCTGCTGGGCCGGGCGTATGAAGTATTGACCTACGAGCGCTTCACCTTCTGGGCCACGCTCATGGCTATGCCCTTCGTCGGATTGATGGCGATGGAGTTAGTTCGGCGCTTCCGGCGCAAGGCTATCGTTGGACTGGCCATCGCGGCCGTGGGCACATTCGCCATGTCGGTGGCCTGGATCACTCTCCATCCCATTTACAGTTCGCCATTTGATGTGCAGCAGGTAATCTCGTTCCTCAATCGCGACGATCATGCCAAGTTTCGCTACATCACGCTCGGATTCGGCAATCAGTTCTCCAAGGTTTCGACATACGCCAAGGCCGACAGCGTGGATGGTGACTACAACTCGGCACGCCTGTTGCCGGAGATGACCGCGTATGGCGCAGGTCAGCTCTATAACTCGAAATACTACGGTGTGTCCGGCATGGAAGCCTTGCGGGCGGTGCTGAAGCATGCGAACAAATATGGGCTGAAGTACATTTTCGTCCGCGATACCTACTATGAGCCATTGCTGGCGTTTGCGGGCTGGCGGCAAGCCGAGACCTACGACAACGGCAACGTCACGTTATGGACCAAAGAAGACGTTCCTCCCGCCCGGCCACTCGACTTCGGTGGGTTAATGCCAACGCCCTTGCAAGGTTTCCTATGGGGCACGCTCCCCATGGCCAGCAGTCTGCTGGCGCTCTTGCTGGTGTTGCTCCTTCCGGAGCGGAGAGGCAGAGCGCGCGAGACGCTCGAGTTTCCCAGTGCGACTGAACCGGAAACGGTTTATCTGCGGGAGGCCAACTAAGTGAAGAGAACACTCCCCATTATCCTGATCGTCCTCACCGTTGCCCTGATCGCAGCGGCGACCATTCGCCCCAATCAGCTTTCACCCGCCAAATCACCGGATGGCGCCGTCCGATCGCTATTCGCCCACGTGAAGGCCCGCGATTACAGGGGCGCATATTCCTACGTGGCGAAGAGCAGCGGCACCGATGAAGCCTCCTTCGCCCGTGATCTCAGCGGCCGTGACGGAAGTTTGCGCACCTACTCGTCTTTGCAACAGGCTGACACCAAGGTTCTGCATGAGAACGACAATCAGGCACTGGTACGGGCGACCCTGCAATATGCGACGGCAGTCGGAACTTTCTACGACTCGCGGGACCTGAAGGTAGTCAAGGAAGGCGACAGGTGGAAGGTGGAATGGCCCGTCGAAAAGGAAGCCAAGGCTCCTCCGCAGGTCATCCAGGAAAACTATTTGCGCTGGGACGTGATCACCCGGGGAGCGAGCGACGACTGGGGCGCACAGAACGTGGAGGCTCCGCGGGTGCGCATCGTTTCGATGAACGCGATTCCCCAGGAGAACGGAACCATCATTGTCGGCGAAATTGCCAACGAAGACACGGTGCCGGGATTCGTGTCCGTGGGCGCGACGCTGGTAGGTAAGGATGGCAGCGTGCTTGGGGAGGAGACCAGCTTTGACAAGATTTCTCACACGTTACTGCCTAAGGAAGTGTCTCCGTTTCGTATCGACTTCCCTCATGTGAAGCTTTCTGAAATCAAAAGCGTGCGTATGCAACCCAACTCCTTACTGGTGCCGGCGTCAGCCGATCCGGTGATCGGAGTCCTGCATCAGCGAGTGGAAACCGATGCGCGTGGCCGGCATGTGTTACGTGGCGAATTGCTGGACCAAAGCGGCGAGATCGTTAATATTCCGCACGTGCTGGCGACTTACTACGACAATTCCGGCAAAGTGATCTGGGTTTCCGACGCCTACGTGGACAAGGCCCTCTTGCCGCAGATCCCGGTACCGTTCGCAGTTGATGTACGGGATGACCTGGCTGCCAAGGTTCACAACTATCGCGTGACAGTGAATCAATACATTCGCGATGCGCAGGACCAGTAGCGACATGAGATATCTTCGTTCTGCATCGGCTCTGTTGTTCGCATGCTGCCTAAGCTTGAGCGCGTATGCCTCCGGTCTGAAGGTCCCGCCGCAGGTGGAGGCTGGGAAGGGCATCACGATTTCCGCTCCAGGCAACGGTGAGGCGACGCTCTACGTGGCAGGTCCGGGCGTCGCAATCAAGAAGAAAGTACAACTCGGACAGGATATCCAGCTGAGCAGCGACGATCTGAAGAACGCAGGTCTTTACTTCGTTTCGCTGGATGGAAGCGACAGCGCGACCTTCTTCGTGACCGCCGGGCCAGTGAGCTCCATTGCGTTTCTCGCGCGTCCTTCGCGGGTTCCGGCGGATCGGCCTGATGTGATCGCAGGCACCGCGTTCGTCTTCGACAAATATCAGAACCTCGTATTGCAGCCACAGCCGGTAAAGTTCGATCTAGAGGCCAATGGACAGAACACGAGCCGCACCGTCACCACCAAGGACGGAGTCGCCTACGCCCGATTCAACTCCTCCAAAAAAGAAGCTCCGGCGGAGTTTGTGGCCTCCAGCGGCGGCGCGTCGGTTCGCCGGGTGGTACAGGAGGTCGCTTCCGATCCCTGCAATATTCGAATGCGCGCCCAGCCCGACGCAAAAGGAATTCTGGTGCAGACGGATCCGATTCGCGACTGCGCCGGAAATCCTGTTCCAGACGGAACCATCGTGACTTTCATCTCAATCGACAATCAAGGCAAAAACACCGTGGATGCGCGCATTAAGCGTGGCGTAGCCCAGGCGCAGCTTCCGCCGTCCGACCGATGCCACCCTATCCGTCGCCGCCGGAGTGGTCATGGGCAACGAAATACATTGGGCAGGTGGAAAGTGAAACAGGCTACCCAAATTCTCCTGGCCCTGGCGTTCGCTGTCCTGATGATTGCCTTTCAGGCGACCAGCGCGCCGGCCCATGTCATCGCGGCTGGCACTCCGGTGATCTCGATCGACGTTCAGAGCGCGGGTCCCCGACAAGTAGAAGACACCACGGAGCAGGCGGTGGCGAGAGACTATTCCGCTGCCTGGCGGACGATGGCCGAGGCTCTCAATCAGAATCGCAACGAATTAATAGCGACAAACTTTGTGGGAACGGCGGCCGACAAGCTGGTTTCATCGATCGACCAGCAGAAGCGAACCGGGCTGCACCAGCGCTTTATCGACAAGGGGCACAGTGTGCAGGCCGTTTTCTATTCGCCCGAAGGATCGGCTATGGAGCTGCACGATGTAGCTCATCTTCAAATCGAGCTTCTGGATGGCGATAAAGTGATTCACTCCGAGGACACGACGGTGCAATACGTCGTGTTGATGACGGCGGCCGAGAACTCGTGGAAAGTAAGGGTGTTGCAAGCCGTCCCATCGTTTTAACCTTCGTTCCGCCGCTACGTCTAACCAGTTCCCGTGTTTACAGCATTGGGGCCAGGCATCGGCGTGGACGAATTGGTAATTTTCCCCACTCCTGCCCCCAAACGACTAAAATAGAAACACCCGTGCAAGGTGTGCCGCATCCAATGGCTTTCGAGTGGCTGGTTTCCTGAATGAATCCTTACCGTCTATCTATTCTCGTTATGGCGCTGCTGTTCGCCGGCTCACTCAGCGGTGTCGCGCAAGACCAATCTTCAACATCGGCCCCGACGCCTGCCGAGAAGGTCGCTCCGGCCCCCGACTCTACGCAGCACCCTCCGGCCCAAAGCGCTCCGGAGGCGACAGACTCTTCTGCCGCTGATAAAGGTACCACCCAGAAGGCGCCGGACCAGGCGGCTGCCTACTATCACTTCGCCATGGCCCACATGTACGAAGAGATGGTCTCGATGTACGGGCGCACCGACTATGCCAATAAAGCCATCGAGGAGTACCGGCTGGCGATCGAGAACGATCCCACGTCCGACTATCTGAATGCCGGCCTAGCGGAGCTTTATGCCAAGACCGGGCGCATTCGCGACGCCGTTCTGGAAGCGCAGGACATTCTGAAGCGCGACGGCAGCAACCTCGAAGCTCGTCGCTTGTTGGGGCGCATTTATCTGCGCTCGCTCGGCGACATGCAGGCGGGGATCGCAGTCGCAGGAAGTTCTGAAGCTTGCCATTGAGCAGTACGAGCAGATCGTGAAGCTTGATCCCAAGAGCGTGGAAGATCATTTGCTGTTGGGCCGTCTCTATCGCCTGAATAACGAACTGCTGAAGGCTGAGGGCGAGTTCAAGACGGCCGTGAAGATCCAGCCGGATTCAGAAGAGGCCGTGACCACTCTGGCCTATCTCTACAACGAGGAAGGGGACTCGGCCCACGCGTTGCAGGTCCTGAGCTCAATCCCGGAACCTGCGCGGACTGCCAAGCTCTATTCGGCGCTCGGCTATACCTACGAGCAGCAAAAAGATTACAAAAACGCAATTGACGCCTATCGGCATTCCGTAGAACTCGACCACGACAATCTGGATTCCGTGCGAGGTCTGGCGCAAAACCTGATGAACGATGGCCAGACGGACGCAGCGCTCGATCAGTACAAGATCATCGCCGAATCCGATCCCTCGGATGCGCAAACCTACTTGCGCATCGCTGAGATCGACCGGCGCAATGGAAAGTTTGACCAGGCCCTGGACGCGCTGAAGAAAGCCAATGCCGTGGTGCCTGACTCGCTGGAGGTTCAGTACAACATCGCTGTTGTCTATGAGGCGCAAGGCAAGTACGACGATTCCATCCAGATTCTTGAGCAACTGCTGACCAAGACCGAGCACTCGGATGGCAACTACAGCATTCCTGAGAAGAACAACCGGGCGGTCTTTCTGGAGCGTCTGGGGACGGTGCAGCGTGAAGCCAACAAGAATCAGGCTTCGGTGGAGACGTTCCGCAAAATGCTGGTCCTCGGAGACGACAACGCTACCCGCGGCTACCAGCAGATCATCGAGACCTACCGCGACAACAAGCAGTGGCAGATGGCCACCGACACTGCGGTAGAGGCCGCCGGCAAGTTCCCCAGCGACCGTTCCCTGCAGATGGTGGCCGCCTCGCAGCAGGCGGACATGGGCCAGGCCGATCAGGCGATCGCCAAAGTACAGTCCATGCTGAAGGGTACCGGTGAAGACCGCGAGGTCTATATCGCGCTGGCGCAAATGTACAGCCGTCTGAAGCGCTGGAACGAAGCCGAAGCCGCCATCAACAAGGCCATCGATCTTTCGTCGCGCCAGGAGGACAAAGACTACGCGATCTTCGTGTCCGGCTCCATCTACGAACGGCAGAAGAAATACGATCTCGCCGAAGAACAGTTTCACAAGGTGCTGGCAGACGATCCCAAGAATGCAATGGCGCTGAATTACCTGGGCTATATGCTGGCGGACCGTGGCACCCGGTTGGACGAAGCGCTGGGCTACATTCGCCGCGCGGTGGCCCTGGATCCGCAGAATGGCGCCTATCTCGATTCCCTCGGCTGGGCCTACTACAAGATGGGCAACTATGACCTGGCGGAAGAGAATCTGCGGCGCGCCTCGGAGAAGATCGGCACTGACCCCACGGTTCACGATCATCTGGGCGAGCTTTATTACAAGACGGGGCGTCTGAAGCTGGCCGCCGCAAACTGGGAACGCTCGCTGGAAGAATGGAATAAGACGATTCCCGTCGAAGTCGATGCCGACAATGTTGCCAAAGTGCAAAAGGACCTGGAAACCGTTCGCGTGAAGCTGGCCCAGCAGGGCACCACAACTCCTGCCGCAAAACAATAACTGGGCGGACGCCCTTTATTTTTGTCATCCGGAGCCGACTTCAGTCGGCGAGGGATCTGCGGTTCCGACTCCTTCAGCAACCTCCCGATGGCACGCCCCGGGCTCAGTTATGCGGACGCCTCCACTGGCTTCTGTCTTCGCCTGGTTGCTACACTCGTCTCATGCTCGCCAGCTATGCGGTTCACGTCGAAGAGTCGCGTGGACGCCGCTATTCGGAGCCGCCGCACCCTTACCGCAATCCCTTCCAGCGCGACCGTGACCGCGTCATCCATGCCCGCGCCTTCCGTCGGCTGGAGAACAAGACCCAGGTCTTCACCCGTCGCTACTCCGATCACTTCCGCACTCGCCTGACTCACACCATGGAGGTGGCGCAGATCTCACGCACCATCGCCGCCGCCTTGAACCTCAACGTGGACTTGGTGGAAGCGTTGGCGTTGGTGCACGACATTGGGCACCCGCCATTCGGGCACGCCGGCGAGCGCGCCCTTAATGACTTGATGCACGGCCATGGAGAGTTCTTTGACCACAACCTCCAGGCGCTTCGCATCGTCGAAGACTTCGAGTTGCGCTATGCAGAGTTTCGCGGACTGAACCTGACCTTCGAGGTGCGCGAAGGCATTATCAAGCACTCTCACGACTACAGCGTGGTCCAGCATCCCGAGCTGGCCGAATACCTGCTCGATCAGCGGCCTCCGCTGGAAGCCCAGCTGATCGACCTGACCGACGAAATCGCCTACAGCACCGCCGATCTTGACGATGGCTTCGAAGCGAAGCTCTTGAAGTTGCCACAGATTCGCGAACGAGTGCAGGCCTTCGAAATGTTTTACGTTGAAGCGGAAGCCAGGTATCCGGATGCTCCGGACAAGCTGAAGTTCAACGAAGCGCTGAAACGCATGCTCAACCGCTTCGTGACGGATCTGATCGAGAACACGCGCCGCCGGATTGCTGGCGCGGGGGTCTCTACTCTCGGTGATATCCGCGCCCACCCCGAGCGCCTGGTGGCATTTAGCCCTGAGATCGAGGCCGAACGCGTGGAAGCCAAGCGCTTTCTGTATGAGAGCCTCTACGAGTCCAAGGCACTACAGCCGGAGAAGGTCAAAGCCGAGAAAGTTGTCAGCGAAGTATTCAACCGCTTGATGGCCGATCCAGGGGCACTCCCGCCAAGCTATCGCGAGAAGGCCGGGGCGGAAACGCTGGCGCGGGTGGTCTGTGACTACATCGCGGGGATGACCGACAATTACGTCGAGGATTTAAGCAAGAAGTTGCTGCGATAGTACCAGCCACGAGTGCCCCGGGTCTCGCGGGGTTCGAGACCTGGAACTGTCGTGATCAGCAGCAGATGCCTCGCTTCGCTCGTCATGACACTTTTGGAAGCTAAGGGCGCATGTGCTAGACGGGCGTCGAACTACTGGGCACCGTTTGCGCCGTCCCCTTCACTGCCTTGCCGCAATAGGGACAACAGATGAACTCATGGCTGATGGCATGCCCACAGTTGCCGCAGGTGGGGTACATCGCATAGCCGCACTGTTGGCAATACTGGAAGTTGGGATCGACCATCGCGCCGCAGCCCGCGCATTGGCGCAGAAACGGCTTGCGCAGCAGGAAGTACAGCAGAATGCCGAGGCAATTGGGCACGAATATCGCAATGCATGTCCACAGAATTCGGCCCATGCCGCGCCTGCCCGCGTCGACGTTGATGTAGCCGATGAGCAGGACCCACGCTGCCAGAACCAGTCCGCAGATAACGCTCAGCATCACCCACCAGGGAAACGGGGGCACCTTATTGGGTATGCGGGAAAGCGTGCCAAACAGCACCGGCATGCTGGCAAAGGCTGCGATGGCGAGGCCCACCGCCGTCGGCGGAATCATCTTCAGTTCGTTCTGAAAGCTGTCCCATTTGGAATTCATCGAATTTCTCCTTCACGCTCCCTCACCAGCGATAGCGTGAGCGGATGGTTAAGTACGTGGCGCGGCACAAAGATCATGAGCAGGGCGACGGCGATCGACGGCAGCAGCCAGAACAGCACCACGCCCGGCGCGACGATTGCCTGTGGCAGCCCCAGTAGTTCCACCACCCAACTGCCAAACTTCCACCACAACCACGCCGATACGGTGGACGCCAGCATGCCCAGGCAGAACGACAGAGCGATCAGAAACAGGCGCGACTCGCGCTCCCGCATCTCCAGCGCGCGGGCTCGCACACGAGCTTGCGTAACTGAAACCAGCGAGCGGCTGGCCATTACCGGCATGGATCGCAACGCTTGACCCGCCGCCAGTAGTGACGCGGCGTAAGAAGCGCACTCCACGCAAATTTCGAGGTGAGAGTCGAGCCACGCGCCTTCTGCGCGGTCAATGCCTTCGACGTTGCGGTGAGTGATCAGATCAACAGCGCGTTCATGTTCGGTCATCGTGCACCTGCCTGGAACGACGGACGTAATGCCATGACGCCGCGATAGAGCCGCGTCTTCACGGTCGCAAGTGGGATATGGATCAATTGGGCAATCTCCTCGAGCTTCATCTGTTCCTGGAAGCGCAGCACCAGCACCTCGCGATAGACCACCGGAACCTTGTCCATGGCAGTCTCGATCTGCCGGGCCACTTCTTTCTCGGCAAGCAGGTCGAAGGCCGAAGGGCCGCCCGCTGGAGGATCGATCACCGGACCGTCTTCCTGCTCGTTGATGGCATCGAGGCTGGCAGGCTGGCGCTTGCGCAAATGGTCGATGGCGACGTTGTGGGCGATGGAAAACAACCAGGTTGGGAACTTGTTGCGGCCATCGTATTGATGGCCTTTCTCGAGCACCCGCAGCCAGGTTTCCTGGAAGAGGTCCTCGGCCAGCGCGCGGTTGCCGGTCAGGTGCAGCAGGTAGCGCAGCAGCCGGTGCTGATACTGCTCGATCAACGTGTCGAGCAGATCAGGATCGCGACGGCGCAGCCCCTGGGCAATTTGAGCCTCTTCGGTTTCCATCGAGACCAGCGAACTGAAGGCGGTGGCGATCATACTAGTCCTAATACGGCACGGCAGCGAGAAAAGACTCAGGGAGGCAGCGCGGGCAGGTAAGTCGAAGACGAGCGGCGGGTTATCCGGATAAACCGAAAAACGAGTGTATTCGATAGGTAAGCACCCGCCACAGTGGCATACTGCCTATCAAGGCTCGTCCAACACCTTATGACGCGACCGCCGTTTGCCCGTCTCGAAGTGATTCGCGCCCTGCCGGAGGAACAGCCGATTCTGGCCAACTTGCTGGAGCTGTACGCGCATGATTTCAGTGAGTTTCACGATGTGCATATTGGAGCGGATGGCAGGTTCGGCTACCCACGCCTTCCACTGTACTGGAGTGAGCCTGACCGCCATCCGTTTCTCGTCTGGTGGGATGGCCAACTGGCGGGATTCGTCCTGGTGAAGCGAGGGTCAGAGATCTCCGGCGACCTGGTGATCTGGGACATGGCAGAGTTCTTTGTTTTGCGCGGACACCGGAGGCGCGGAATGGGAACGCAGATCGCGCACGATGTATGGACACGGTTTCCCGGTCTGTGGGAGGTTCGCGTGATGCAGTCGAATGGATCGGCGAACCAGTTTTGGGCGCGCGCCATCGCGAGCTTTACGGGCGAAGCGGTCGATCCCGTTCACATCGAGAAAGGCGGCGAAGTGTGGAGCGTATATAGGTTTGAATCGAAGGTGGGACGCGGACCTCGCGGATAGGCCGGCCAATGCTTTCAGTGCGCCCCTCTCCGCTTCTTTCCTTGATTTACAATCATCTATTCGCCTGTCACCTATGATTCTGACGGCGCGAACCGGCCCGGCTGGGCCCCTTTTATCCCCTTAAATTTCGCACTAATGGAGCACGAAATTGCCTGAGACGATCTACGACGTAGCCATTATCGGCAGTGGGCCTGCCGGATACACCGCGGCCATTCGGGCCGGACAGTTGGGGCTGAAAGCAGCTCTCATCGAAAAAGACAACAAGCTGGGGGGAACCTGCCTGCACGTCGGTTGCATCCCGACCAAGGCCCTGCTGTTCAACGCGGAAGTGTTTGACCACGTGAAAGATGGCCAGGAACTCGGACTTGAGAACACGGCCGGCGTCACCCTCAACTGGGGGTCGATCCAGAAGCGCAAGCAGGGCATCGTCGATAAGCATGCCAAGGGCTTGCAGTTCCTGATGAAAAAGAACAAGGTCACGGTGATTGAGGGATTCGGCAAGCTTACCGGCCCGGCCAAGGGCGGCGTCCATACCGTCGAAGTCGATAACCAAGGCCAGAAGAGCAATGTGCAGGCCAAGGCGGTCATACTCTCGACCGGCTCAGTCGCGCGCATGCTGCCTGGGCTCTCGCCCGATGACCAGATCCTGACCAATATCGAGGTGCTCAGCTTGAACAGCATTCCGAAGTCGCTGATCGTGATTGGCTCGGGCGCGGTGGGTGTGGAGTTCGCCAGCATCTATAAGTCTTTTGGCGCCGACGTGACCATCCTCGAAATGCTGCCGCGGTACGTGCCGGTGGAAGACGAGGACGTCTCGAAGGAACTGGCTCGCGTCTATCGCAAGCGCGGCATCAACGGCTTTGTAAACGCCAAGGTCGAGAAGCTGGAGAAGTCGAAGGGCGGCGTCGCCGTCACTTTCACCGTCGACGGCAAGCAGCAGAAGCTGGAGGCCGAGAAGGTGTTGGTCGCCGTCGGGCGAGCGCCGCGTACCGAAGGCGTTGGTATCGAGAAAACGAAGATCCAGGTCGAGCGCGGCTTCGTGAAGGTGGACAAGTTCATGCGCACCGACGAACCCGGCATCTACGCCATCGGCGACATTGCTGCGGGATATCCGCAACTGGCGCATTCGGGCGCGATGGAAGGCATTGTCGCCGTCACCCACATCGCCGGCAAACCGGTAAAGGTAATCAATGTCAATCGCATTCCCAATGCCACTTATTGCCACCCGGAGATCGGCAGCGTGGGCCTGACCGAAGCCAAGGCAAAGGAGCAAGGCTACGATGTAAGGGTGGGCAAGTTTCCGTTCACCGCGAACTCGCGCGCTAGCATCGTCGGGCAGCACGAAGGCTTTGTGAAGATTGTTACCGATGCGAAGTATGGCGAAATTCTGGGCGTACATATCATCGGACCGCAGGCGACGGAGCTGATCGCCGAATCGGTGGTGGCGCTGGAGATGGAGTGCACTGCGGAAGAACTGGCGAACATTATCCACGCGCACCCGACACTGTCGGAGGCGATGTTGGATGGAGCCAACGCCGTGTTTGGCATGCCGATCAACACGTAGCGGCTTTACCACAGAGGCACAGAGACACGGAGAAACCTCAGGTGATCGATGCCTCTTGACGGCCACCGAGCGCGATGGTTTCATGCTCACGGCTTATAAATGGGGTCGAACCCGGGGTGGAAATTCGCCATCAGAGGAACGTATGCCAGGAACGCTGCATGTTTTTCGTCTCAGGTCGGAGCCTTTGGAGTACCAGGCCAACTACAACCTCGGCGCCAACTCGTGGGTGCAGGTCTTCAACCCGACGGAATTGGACCACTTTTTGAGGCACGCCAGCGCCATGGCTCCAGACGAAGTAGACGCCCTGTGGGAGGAGCTACGCGCCACAGGGCATAGCACCGAGGGCGATGTGCATATTGCCGAATCTCACCTGTCGGAAATGGGCTTCACCGAGTCGCCCAGTGACGAATAACGGAGCCGCCCAATTTTGGGGACGAGCCCGTGCGCCTATTCGCAGAAGATGCGCACGTGCTTGTCGCCGCTGTCGATGTCCAGGTTCAGAGCGTTCAGAGTTTCGTTGAGCTGGCCGGGAGACATCCTGGAGAAGGCGCTCACATCGAAACCCTGCTCTCTCAATTTTTCGGCCACATCCACCGGCAACACCCCTATCAACCCCACTCCTGAGCGCAGAAAACTCAGGGGCACGCGCATATTGACGTCGCGTCCGTGGTCGCGCGTCACCAGGATGCGGAGGTGCCTCTGCTTAGCGCCGGGTTTTACGGTATCCTCGCGATCGTCACCGGACTTTTCGTCGGGCTGATCCTTCAATGCGGTCAACTTATCCAGCAGCCGTTCGGCATCCTCTGAGGTGATTTTGCCTGCTGCCAACATTTCCAGGACTTTTCTCGTTTCGACTGACATCGTTTTCTCCTCGGGCATCAGCCCAGTCTTTCCAGCGCCTCATCGACGGTGATTTCTCCCCGCTCGAGCTGCTCCAGGACGTAGGCTCCAGGAGTGGGCGCCTGCATGGTTTGGTCGAGGCGGGCGGCGATCGCGTTCAGCCGGTTCTTCACCGTCGGATAGCTGATGCCAAACAGCGCCTCCATCTTCTTGATCGATCCATGATGGCGAGTAAACGCCATCACAAAGGCTTGGTCCTCTGCCGATAGCTGGGCCAGGGGCGAGAGCTCAATCTCACCCTCCAAAGCCAGGTTGCACTTGGCACAAGCCAACCGGGTGATCTTCAATTGCTCGTTGCACTCGGGACAGCTGGTTCTCGTGATCGGCATTTCTTTGTCCTACGCCAGAAATATAGAATAGTTAATTAATTTTGTCAAGTAAAAAATTGAATTCTTTGATTTATACATTAATTTAATAGGTCTGAATGGGGTGGCGAGGCAGCTTTGCCCAACACAGCACCCCTGTCCTTTGTGGGAAGGTTACCCGTTAGCAACGTACGGGGTGAAGAGGCGCTTCAGACTCTTCGGCCTCAGGCGCGTTCACCCAACCAGCACGGCGCCGCCATTCACGTTGAAAATCTCACCGGTGATGAAGCCAGCGTGCTCAGTGCAGAGGAACAAGATAGGCGCGGCGATTTCTGCCGGCGTGGCGACGCGGCCCAGCGGAATGGTGTCGTGGATCTCTTTCGCACGCTCGGGATCAGCTAGCGCATCGTTCGACATGTCGGTGCCAACCCATCCGGGTGCGACGCAGTTCACGTAGATGCTGAACGGCGCCAGCTCAGTCGAGAGGCCCTTGGTCATGCTGATGAGCGCACCTTTGGTGGCGGCGTAATCGCAATGACCCGCTTCACCGCGTTGCCCGGCGGTGGAGCTGATGAGGACGATGTGGCCGCCGCGACCCTGGCGCTTCATCTGTGCCACTGAGTGTTTGACGAGGGCAAAAACGCTGTCGAGATTCACCCCGACCGTGGTGCGCCACTGGTCATCGGACATCCGGTCGACAGCAACGTCGCCCGACGGCCAGACGCCATGGTTGGCGACCAGCACATCGAGCGCGCCAAATCGCTCGACCGTGGCGCGCACCAGCGGTTCCGCCGACGTGGTGCCGCTGAGGTCAGCCTGCACAGCATGACAGACGTCGGTCCCCAGCTCGGCGACCAGACGATCCGCCTCGGCCTGAGAGCGAACGTAGTTGAACACGACGCGAGCTCCGGCCTGTACGAACATCCGAACCGTGGCCGCACCGATGCCGCGCGAGCCTCCGGTAACAAGAGCAACCTTGCCTTCCAGGGAAAGAGTGACGTTGGACATGGAGAGGATTGTAGCTGCCTGAGCCTGTCGCCCTGAATCGCCTTTTCTCTCTATTCGTCATCCCGAAGCCCCTTCAGGGGTGAGGGACCCGCGTTTTGCTGGGATAGCCAAGACTGCCAGGCGAAATGCAGGTCCCTCCGCTCGGGCGAAGCCCCTCGGTCGGGATGACACCGAAGAATCAGGGGCGCGCCTGCGGCAGATGCGCCTTTACTAATTGCTAGTTGCTGATTGCTGGTTCCTATTCGTACGCCAGCGCGTCGATGGGATCCTTCTGCGCCGCTTTAAGCGCGGGATAGAAGGCTCCCAGTATCGAGCCGATAATCGCGATGATCGGAGCGCGCACCGCCCACCATCCTGAAGTGATCATGATGGGCAGCGTCTGGAACTTCACCCGCAGCCCCGCCTTGGCGGCGAAGCTGACGGCGATCCCAAGCACGATTCCGACGATCGAAATCAGCAGCGTCTCGCGCAGGATGACGTTCACGATATAGAGCTTGCCCGCACCCAGCGATTTCAGGATGCCGATCTCGCGGGTGCGCTCCATGACCGCGGCGTACATGGCCTGGAAGATCACGATGAAACCGATCACCATTGCAATCCCGATCACCACGTTGATGAAGGTTGCCAGCCCGGGAATGCTGCTGGAAGTCATCAGGCTGAGATATTCCTTCAGCGAGTGGACGCCGTAGTTCTCCATGCCGGGAACGTGCTTGATTTCCTGCACCACGGCGTCAGCGTTGTTGGGGTCATCGAGCTTGACGTAGAAGATCGAGGCCTTGCCTTGCGCGCCCGTGAGGTCCTGGAGCGTCTTGATGGGCACGAACTTGCGCGCCCCTTTGCCGTGCTCCACGATGCCCGCGATGCGGAAGGGCTGGTTGAGCGTCTCCAGCGTGTCGCCAACCTTGAGGTGCTTGGACGAAGCCAGTAGGTCGTCGATCAGCATGTCGTATGGCCCCTGGAACGGACCACCCGCCAGGTAGTGAAACGGACCGCCCATGGCCTCAAAGCTGGCCAGGTCGATGCCGTCGATCACTTCGACCGAGCCGGAAGTCGTCAACTGCGTGACCACCGGGGCGACCGCAACCACATGCGGCAACTGCCTGAGCTTGTCAGCCACCTTGATCGACACCGGAGCGCCGCTGACGCCCATCAGCAGCGACGAGCCTGGAGGCTGCACCATGATGTCGGCGCCAATGCCAGCCTGCCGGTTCTTGGTGTCGTTCAGCATGCCGAGCGAAAGGCCGACGATCAGCAGAATGAGTGTGACTTCGACAGCGACAGCGACAACGCTGATCATGGTGCGAAAAGGACGGTGCACCAGGTTGGCAAGAATCATCTTGTTCATGAGTTCGCTCTTTCGATTGTATAGGATGCGAAGATTCACCACGGAGGAACGGAGCCCACGGCGGAAGAAGTGATGAATGAACCACAGAGACACGGAGACACAGAGAAATGCCTTTCTTGTGATGATTCACTTCCACGCTCCGTGCGCTCCGTGGTGAATTCGCCTTAGAATTGCTTCATGGTTTCGCAACCGTTGCATTGGAACGCCGACTTCTACCAGGACAACTATTCGTTCGTCTGGCACTATGGGCAAGACGTTGTGAAGCTACTCGCACCCCAGCCGGGCGAGCGCATTCTCGACGTTGGTTGCGGCACTGGTCAGCTCACCGCCGACATCGCCAAAAGCGGCGCAGAGGTAATGGGCATCGACTATTCGCCGGGCATGATCGCCACTGCGCGCAAGAATTGTCCCGAGCTGCGCTTCGAGGTGGCCGATGCGGCGCAGTTGCCTTTCGAAAACGAGTTCGACGCGGTGTTCTCTAACGCCGTACTGCACTGGGTGCGAGATCAGCCCGGCGTGGTCGCGTCAGTGGCGCGGGCATTAAAACCGGGCGGGCGGTTTGTCTTCGAGATGGGCGGGCGCGGCAACATCCAGCAGATATGGAAGGCCATGGCAGGCGCCTTACGCTCTCTCGGCGTTGAGCATCCGGAGCGGCTCTGGCCGTGGTTCTACGCATCGGTGAGCGAGTATGCCAAGCTGCTCGAAGCCCGCAATCTTGAAGTGCGCTATGCGACGCTGTTCGACAGACCTACTCGGCTGGAAGGCGGCGAGCAAGGCTTCGCAGACTGGCTGTCGATGTTCGGCAAGTTTGCCAGCGAGGCTCTTGCGCCCGACCAGCGTGGCGAATTTGTGCGGCGCGCCGAAGACCTAGCGCGACCAGCACTCTTCCGTGATGGGGTTTGGATTGCCGACTACCGGCGCTTGCGCATGATGGCCGTGAAGGCGCCATCCTGACATGACCGCCCGGGCATCAGCATCTTCGATTAAGGATCGGCTAACCGCCGCACAGGTGCGGGCCGCCAAACCGCTGCCGCGCGCCTTCTTCGACCGCGATCCGGTCACGGTTGGACGGCAGTTACTGGGCAAGCTCCTCGTCCGACGTGGAGGTCGCAGACTGCTTGCCGGCCGCATTGTCGAAGACGAAGCCTATCTCGGCGCTGAGGACCCTGCCGCCCACACCTATATCGGCCGCACGCCGCGCAATGCAGTGCTATTCGGACTTCCCGGACACGCGTATGTGTACTTCATCTACGGCAACTACTTTTGCCTGAACGTATCGTGTGTGCCCGACGGCTTCGCGGGAGGCGTGTTGCTGCGGGCGATGGAGCCGGTATTAGGCGTTGATGCCATGGCGGCGGCTCGTGGGTTAGAACTTCCACCGCAACCCCGCGCGACCCAACTTCGACTGATTTCCAGCGGACCGGGGCGGATGTGCGATGCGCTCGATATCACGCGCGAGCGCGACAACGGTAAAGACCTGACGACCAGCGTTTCCGACTTGTGGTTCGCTGACGATGGCTTCCGCCCTGAAAGAATCGCCGTAACGCCGCGCATCGGCATCAAGAAAGCGGTCGATGAACCGCTGCGCTTTGTAGTGGCAGGGAATGCCTATGTATCGGGGAAACGGGTGGAGTGAGGATTGCGTTGTCATGCTGAGCGGAGCGAGGCCGCAAAGCAACCGAACGGAGTCGAAGCACCCCTATTGCGGGCCGGCAATCTCGCAGGAGTAGGGGTCTTTCGACTCCGGCTCGCAAAAGGCGCGAGCCTCCGCTCAAGATGACAAGGTGAAGTTCTTGCGAGCCATCCACAGATTGTAAGTCTCGCGGGACGGGCATCGTTGCAAAAGGCTCGCCCTTCCCCTGCTGTACCATTACCACTGGCCATGAGTTCTGCCGAATCCATCCAGCACTACAGCGAAACCGTGGTTGAGTTCGACCTCTTCCGCCAGTTGCTCGCGATCTACGCCAGCTCACCTTTGGGGAAGGACCGCATTGCGGAGCTCGCCCCCTCGCGCGACCGCCCGTGGATCGAGCGGCAGCAGCAGCTCACAGAAGAGCTGCGCGGCTACTTGCGCGTGGGCGGACGCTTCGATTTCTCCGGCCTGCTGGATCCGACCGATGTCCTGAACAAGTCGCGCATTCGCGGCGCAGCGCTGGAGATTTCCGAGCTGCGCGATGTGCTGCTGCTGGCCGATCGTGCTGCCGAGTGGCGCGAGATTGCGCTGCATCCGCCGGTGCAGGTCGAGCAGAAGTGGCAGGCGGTGCACGACCTTTCCGAAACTCTGGCCGATTTCACGTTGCTGCTGCGCTTCTTCCGCAACAAAATTCTGCCCGACGGCACGCTGGACGATCGCGCCTCGCCCGATCTCGGCGCGCATCCGGCGCGAAATCGAAAAGCAGCGCCGCACCATCCAGGAGTCGCTACGCTCGTACCTGCGGCGGCTGTCGGAAGGCGGCGCAGTGCAGGAAGAGCTGGTTACAATTCGCGGCGAGCGCTTCGTCATTCCGGTGAAGATGGAGCAGCGGCGGCGGGTGCAGGGCGTGGCCCACGGCGCGTCGTCCAGCGGGCAGACCGTATTCATCGAGCCGCTGGAGACCATCGAGCAGAACAACGAGCTGGTGCGCCTGTTGGAAGATGAGCAGGCGGAGATTCATCGCATACTGCTGGAGATGACGGCACGCATCGGTGAGCAGGCGGACGCGCTTATCCAGGCGGTCGACGTGCTGTCGGAGCTGGAGGTGCAGTTTGCCAAGGCGCGCTTTGCGCAGGACTACGACGCGGTCGCGGTGAAGCTGCTGCCCGAGCAGTCGCCCGACAGTCCGGCCGCCGATTCGCTGGTGCTCCGCAATGCGCGGCATCCGCTGCTGGAGCGCGCGCTGAAGCCGAAGGGCGTCGCGGTGGTTCCGCTGACGGTGGAGCTCGACGGCCAGCATCGCCAGGTGATCATCAGCGGTCCCAACACCGGCGGCAAAACGGTTGCGCTGAAGACCATCGGGCTGCTCGCGGTGATGGCACAGGCGGGAGTGCCGGTGCCCGCCGATCGCGCCGAGTTCCCGATCTTCGACGCGGTGTTCGCCGACATTGGCGACTACCAGTCGATCGAGCAGAACCTGTCGACCTTTTCTGCGCACGTGACCAACATCGACTTCATCTCGCATCATGCGACCGCACAATCGCTGGTGCTGTTGGACGAACTGGGTTCGGCGACTGATCCCGAGGAAGGCGCGGCCTTGGCGGTTGCCATTGCTGATCATTTCCGGCGGACGGCCTGCCTCAGCATCGTCTCGACCCATCACACCGCGCTGAAGGTCTACGCCGCGAATGCCCCGGGCGTGTTGAACGCGGCAGTCGGCTTCGACGAGCGGACACTGGCTCCGACGTATGAGCTGCTGATGGGAGTGCCCGGTGCTTCGGCGGGCCTCAACATCGCCCGGAAGCTGGGGCTGAATGAGCAGATCGTTGACGAGGCCCGGCAGCGCCTGACGACGCAGGCGCAGGATGTGGGACGGTTTCTCGATCGTCTGCACAGCGAGTTGCGCCAGATCGAGACCGAACGAGCCGAGCTGCAGCGCCGGGAGCAAGAGGTGGAGCGCGAGCGCGATCACCTTGCCGTGGAAGGCCGCAAAGAGCAGCGCGAGAAGGTGCGCGAACTCGAGAAGAAAATGGAGAGCGTGCTGCACGACTTTGAGTATCAGGCGCGCGAGACGGTCAACGCGGTGCAGGAGCGCGCGCAGGCGCTGAAGCTCTCCAAGGATGCCGAACGCCGTATTGCCAAGATGCGCCGCGAGTTTCGCGAGCAGTTCGACTCGACAATCGTGGCCCACACTACCGGCGCCGATGCTGGCGATGAGCATGCCAAGCCGCACGTGGTGCGGCACGTTTCCCCCGGCGATACGGTGCGGCTGAAGTCGATGGGTCGCGACGCCAAGGTGCTGCGTCACTTCGACGATGACAGCTTCGAGGTTGCAGTCGGCCCGATGAAGATGAAAGTGCCGCGCGACGATATCGCGTCCGTCGTGTCACAGGCCAGCGCGAACCCGGTGGCCGCCGCTCGGGCACGCGGCATCAACGTGTCGCTTTCGCGCGAAGACGAGAGCGTACCGACCGAGATCAACGTCATCGGGCAGAACGTGGACGAGGCCACGCGCGCGGTGGAGAAGTTTGTCGATCGGGCGTTTCTCGCCGGAGCGGTTCGGCTACGGGTTGTCCACGGCAGCGGTATGGGCATCCTACGGAAGGCCTTGCGGCAGTTTCTGCAAAGCCATCCCCACGTGGCAACGGTGAGCGAGCCTCCGCAGAACGAGGGCGGCGGCGGTGCAACGGTGGTGGAGCTGCGGAGTTAGCAGTTCCTTGCGCTTCGCGGCGCGGCTCTCTAGACTTGTAAGCAGCGCATGAGCAAGTTCAGCCAAACTTTGAAGGGCTACTTCTGGTGGACCTATCCGCGGGGCAGTGTGCATTACGACGTGATGGTCACGCTGATCCTGGCGTTCATCTTCCTGGCGCCGCTGTGGATCAACTTCCGCGACAAGCCCACCGAGCGGCCGCCTCGCCAAACGGAAGTCGTGGTGCAGCAGGAGGGCAACGGGTTTGTCTACCGGGTCGACGCCTCGGCAGTTAAATCTGACAGCGATGCTGATATTCGCGAATCGCTGGAGCGGGTGATCGAACCGATTACCGGCTCGGTGACCATCGAGCGTTACGAGGCAGTGCGCGACCCCAAGCACAATCTGGTGGCCTACAAAGTCTGGGGCCATCGCTAGCGGGAGCAACTCCATTCTGCAATCGCGGGTTCTTTCCCGTGCATCCAATCCAACTGCAAAAGGACGCATGAAGACACGAATCCTAACCATACTGCTGGGAGCGATGCTGTGTGGCGCGCTAGCCGCGCAGGCGCAGAATCTGGAAGCCGTTCTGAACTCAATGGACAAGGCGGCAGCCGACTTTCACAACGCGCAAACCGACTTCGACTGGGACCAGTATCAGAAGGTCGTGGACGACCACGATTACCAGAAGGGTGTGATGTACTTCCGCCGGCAAGGTAATGACATCGAAGTCGCCACCGACATCACCGCGCCCGCCAAGAAGTATGTGCTTTTCGCCGGAGGCAAAATCAGCCTCTATCAGCCTCCACCCCTGGACCAGGTGACCGAGTACAGCGCCGGCAAGAACAAGGCCGAGGTCGAAAGCTTCATGGTGCTGGGCTTCGGCGGGCGAGGACATGATCTGGAGAAGTCGTTCGACGTGAAGTATGACGGCATGGAGCAGGCGCAGGGCGTGAACGCCGCCAAGCTGGAACTGACGCCGAAGTCGCCGCGAGTGAAGAATATGTTCCAGACGATCACGTTGTGGATCGATCCGGCACGTGGCATCAGCGTGCAGCAGTTGTTTCTCGAGCCCTCGGGAGACTACCGCCTCGCCAAGTACAGCAACATCCAGATCAACACGAAGATCCCCGGGGATGTCTTCAAACTGAAGACCACCAGCCACACCAAGGTCATCAAGCCGAACGGGTAGCGCTCGTGTCGGGAACTGCATATCCCTCGCGGCTCAACCCGTCGGGATGACGGCTAAGAAAGGGTGATTTTCCCGCCTGCTATTTGGCTTTCGGCTCGGGCTCAGGTTGCTTGGAGTTGTTGTCCATATTCTGGGCATTCGGCTGGCCGGTCGCCTTCATCTGGTCTGAATGCTTGATGAAGAGAATGACCTTCCAAAGATCATCGTCGGTCAGCACCCCTTCCCAGCCAGGCATCGCCGTCATACGGATGCCGTACTTGGTCACGTAAAAGAGATTGCCGTCAGGATCGTCGGGGACTCGGCTGAGCAACTGCGGAACCGGGGGATAGAACTTGGTCCGCATGGGCGAGATCGGCTGCTGCACACTGCCATGACAGAACGCGCAGTGCTTGTCGTAGATCATAGAACCGTCCATGACGTTATCGCTGGTAGGCTGGAAGGGATTGTCCTGCTTCGGAGCGTGCTCGTCCACCCAGGCATCGACCGATTTGTTGGCAGCGCGCCGCTCGAAAGTGCTGGGCGAGTTGGGCACGGCTCTCGTGTCGAAGTGGCCAGTGGTTGCATAGAAGTACGCGCCGCCGAATACAACGAGCAACGTCAGGATGATTCCCAGGATGAATCCGCGCATGTCTCTCCTCTTGTGCTTTTCTGAGTTACGGCCCAGTTTCCAATCGTACTACGGTATCAAACGGGACTGGCGTTGTAGTGCCTTCCGCCCCGCACCAGCCCGCCTGGACGCTCTAATACTTTCGCAGCCTGCGAGCTTCGCGAACCACGTCTTCCACTCTCGGGAGGAAGACCTCTTCCAGCGGCGGCGAGAAGGGCACCGGACTATCGGCGGAGGCGATGCGCGCGATGGGAGCATCCAGCGCGTCAAAGCATTCCTCGTTGATGATGGCGGTGATCTCGCCCGCAATGCCGCCAGTTTTAGTGTCTTCGTGCAAGATGAGCGCACGGCTGGTCTTTTCGACGGTCTGGCGAATGGCATAACGGTCGAGTGGAAGCACGGTGCGCAGGTCCAGCACTTCCAGCTCGATGCCTTCTTTCGCCAATGTTTCCGCAGCTTCCAGCGCTACGTAGACCATGGCGGCATAGGTGATCACGCTGACGTCGCGGCCTTCGCGTACCACTCGCGCCTTGCCGATGGGAACGGTATAGTCCTCCGCCGGCAGCTCCTCTTTAATGCGGCGATAGAGGAACTTGTGTTCGAAAAAGAGAACCGGGTTGTTATCGCGAATGGCCGACTTGATCAGGCCCTTGGCGTCGTAGGCGCTGGCCGGGCAGATCACCTTCAGCCCCGGAGTGTGGGTGAAGTAGGCTTCGGGATTCTGCGAGTGAAACGGGCCGCCATGCACGCCGCCGCCGGAGGGTCCACGCAGCACCACCGGAACCGGCGCGCCCCAGCGAAAGTGCGCTTTGGCCAGCAGGTTGGTTATCTGGTTAAAGGCGCAACCAATGAAATCCATGAACTGGAATTCGGCCACCGGGCGCATGCCGGTCAGGGCCGCTCCGAAGCTGGCGTTGACGATCGCCATCTCGGAAATCGGCGTGTCGACGATGCGCTCCGGTCCGAAGCGGTCGATGAAGCCCTCGGTGACTTTGAACGCTCCGCCATAGATGCCGATGTCTTCGCCGATGCAGAAGACGGCGGGATCGCGCTCCATCTCCTCCCAGATTCCCTGGCGAATTGCTTCCAGATAGGTGACGGCTGCCATCCGAAGATTCTACCGTTTAAACCTCACGTTCGCGGGCGATTGCCACCGGCTGTTTCACCGTCGCCTTACGTTCCAGCTTGTCCCAGGCGAAACTGCCGCCTTCGATGGCGCGTTTCAGGGTCTTGATGAGCACCAGGGAAAACAGTTGCCGGTAGGCGAAGCGCTGCAACCAAACATGGCCCAGCAGCAGAAAGTCCCGCTTGCCGCCGGGCTGTTGGCGTTCCAGCGTAAAGGCGATGGTCGATGCGATGAAGTCAATGACCATGAACAGCGCGAAGTACACCAGCAGCTTATGAAAGTCGGCGGGGTTGGCGGACTCGGGATGGAAGTACTTGTTGACGAAATAGGTCACCGCGCCCACGACGAACATGACATCGATAAACGGAGACACCAACGGCAGCAGGATCTGGAAGATCACCATGTTGGGAATGGCGACCCAGCCTAAAGCTCCTTTCTGCTTGACCGCAGCCTTGTGCTTCCACACCGCCTGCATGATGCCAAAGGACCAGCGGAAGCGCTGCCGCATCAGTCCATTCGCGGTGCTCGGAGCCTCGGTGTAGGCCAGCGAGCGGTCCTCGTAGTTCACCTTATAGCCCGCCTGCAAGAGTGCCATGGTGAGATCGGCATCTTCCGCGACGGTGTCGTGGTGATAGCCTCCCGCTGCGCGAACCGCGGCCGTGCGCCATGCACCGATCGCGCCTGGAACCACGCTCACGGCATTCAGCGTATTAAGAGCACGCCGTTCGAAGTTCTGGCTGGTGATGTATTCCAGCGCCTGCCAGCGTGTCCACAGGTTTACGCGGTTGCCGACCTTGGCGTTGCCCGCCATAGCTCCCACCTTGGGATCGCTGAAGTGCGGCACCAGCCGGCAGATGGCATCGGGCGCGATGATGGTGTCGGCATCGATGCCAACGAACAGCTCTTCCGTCACGAACTCGAGGCCATAGTTCAGCGCATCGGCTTTGCCCGAATTCGGTTTGGTCAGCACGGTGACGCGTCCGGCAGCAATCTCCTTCTTGAAAGCGGCGCGTGTGACTTCGAGCGTCGCATCTTTCGATCCGTCATCGATCACGATGGCGCGCAGCCTGGGATACTCCGAATCCAGTACCGATTGCACCGTCCGCTCGATCACCTTCTCTTCGTTATAAGCCGGAATCAGTACCGCAACCGCGGGCACATAGGTGGGATCGGCAACCGCATGGCGGCGATGGAAGCGATCGAAGGCGGCCAGAGCTCCGATCAGAATCAGGCGCCCCGTCATGAGCACATCGCCGACGAAGAAGACGAAGATAATGAACGAAGAAACCATGCCGAACATCGAGAAGCTGACGCTGTCGACCCACGCCGCCCAGCGCTCGTTGGTGCTGATTGGCGGCATGACCTGCGCGGCCGTCTTGCCGATCAATTCACTGACCGGAACCACCTGATAGCCACGCTCGTGCAGCCCGTCGAGGATCAGCCCGAGGGCTTTGACGGTCTCGCTGCGGTCACCGCCGCCGTCATGCAGCAGGATGACGTTGCCGCAGCGCAGATTGCCGGGCGCACAGGGCGGAAGATTCGCCAGCACATCGTCGGCCAGCTCTTTGCCCGAACGACGCGGATTCGTGCGCCAGTCGTTGGGGTCGATCTTCTCCCCGACGGTGATGAAGCCCATATCCTGCGAAAGCTCCAGCGGGCGAACCTGGTCGGCGGTATCGGGCGCCTCGTCGATGGCGTAGGGCGGCCGCATGAGCACCGGCTTCACCCCCAGCTTGCTCTCGAACAGCCGTTCGGTGAGATTCAGCTCGACCTCGAAGTAACGCTTGGAGATGTTGCTGATGTCGGGATGGGTAAAGGTGTGGTTGCCGACCTCGTGGCCTTCGCGATAAATGCGTTTCGCGATGTTCGGGTACTTCTCCACCTCCATGCCGATAAGAAAGAAGGTAGCCTTTGCGCCCTTGGCTTTGAGCACATCGAGAATCTTCGGCGTCCAAGTCGGGTCGGGGCCGTCGTCGAAGGTGAGAGCGACCTTCTTCTGCTGGGTGCCGCCGTACATGTCCACCACATACGGCTTGGGCAGGTTCTGAAAGATTTCATCGCTCACCAAGTGCGTGTCGGGGTCGACTTTCACCTTGCGTGCGCCGTCCGCCGGACGCTGCACTACCTTTAGCACTTCGCCTGAGCCTTCGATATCGACATCCTGCCCAGGCGGCACAGTGCCCAGTTTGTCGGTGGCGGTGGCCTCAAAGGGACGATCCCAAACCGCCCACAGGGAACGGTCTTCCGAGCCGAGTCGCCACAGGACGAAGGTATCGATGCCCAGAGCTTTCGCAGCGCGCATCTGGTTCAGGGCGGTCACGCCGTCGAGGAACCACACGTCGTGACGGATATTGTTTTCGTCCTCGTAGGCAAAGTGCGGGTTCATCGCGTCGTCGTCAAAATCGATGTCAGACTCGGCGTCGTCAGCTTCAATCCAAGCCTCCTGCGCCGAGACGTTGTGCACGTCTTCCGGCGGGGTGCCTTTCTTCTGGCCTTTCTTCATCGCCCAGTCATAGCCGTAATTGGCGACGGCGACCACGATCTTTTCGCGCGGAATCACCTTCAGCGCCGCCTGCAGATTCTTCACGAACCAGTCCTGTCCTGCGACCGCCCCTGGGTCGCCCCCGGGGTAATGCTGGTCGTAGTTCATCAGGATAAGGCCGTCCGAGCTGGCCGAGATCCCCTTGTAGTCGAACTCCTTGTCGTTCACCGGCACGGCCACATAGAGCTTCATACCCTTGGCGTGCAGATCGGAGTACAGCTCCTGGACCAGCTTCTTGAAGTCGCCGCGCGAATTCTCCGGGAAGGCCTCTATATCAAGGGTCAGGCCCTTGTACTGATCGGTGGCGAGGAACATCATGATTTCCTCGCGGAAGCGCGCGCGCGCCTGGGGATCGGCCAGGAAGCGGGCGGTAACCTCGGGCCGCCACTCGTTGGTGACAGGATCGAAGTTGTTCACCAGGGGCAGCACGTCAGTAACGGCCTTCTCCGACTTCAGAAAAGGCATGACCTTGTCGTCTACCGGACGCGGCTTGCCCTTGTCGTCGATCAGGTCGAAGAGCCGGTTCTCTTCCGTGACCGCCTGCAGGCGGCCATCGGCAGTGAGGGCGTGCAGCCACTCGGGGAAGAGCAGGTCGATCTGCGGATAGTACTCCCGGAGCGACGCGAAGCTGGCGGCATCCCATTGCACGTAGAACGCGCCACGAATTCCTTCATCGGAGTTGAAGACCACCTGCGAGCCCGGGCGCCGGGTCTTGCGGTGGGTGTTTACCCGCCGGGGCGGCTTGCGTTTCTGATTGTCTTTCAGCGCGTGATAAGGCCGCTTGATGTCCGGCAAAGAGACCGACGGTACCGAGGTGCTGCGGATTACGGTAGCAATGAAGATGGCGATCATCAGCGTGATCAGCAGCACGCTGGAGTCGAGGATGAGCCGCAAGCGGCGCCAGCGCTTGCGTTCGGGATCGTAGAAAACCTGTTTAACCGTTGGCATCTGTCAGAAAAGCAAATTTATCGTAGCTGGGAGGGATAGCGAGAGCAACAGAGGAAGCGGCGGTCAGCGCTCAACCGTCAAATTCACCAGCAGTAACCTTTGATGATCTTAACCCGGATCGCGACAAAAGGACGCGCTGGGCCGAAAACCTGCTGGGTAACGCCAGGTTCTCCAAGTGAGCGTGGCCTCTGCCCGTTAGCCGCTGCCGCCTTCCTGCTATAGTCGCGTCGTGACCGCAGCCAAGCGCAATTCCCCGTGGGTGGTAGAACCACAACGCTTCTGGCGCATGGTTCTCCGGTCCCGCAGATACTTTCTGCTGGCAACGGCGGCGGCCCTCGCACTTCGCTTGTTCTTTTACTTTCGATTCCCGCACGTCACCGGCGATTCCATGATTTACGGCGATATCGCCAAGAACTGGATGGACCATGGCATCTATGGCCTGACCCACGATACGGGTATTCTGCCCACTTGGATCCGGCTACCCGGCTATCCGGCGTTCTTGGTCGTCTGCTTCAAGCTCTTCGGCCGCGAGCACTATCATGCCGTGCTGCTGGCCCAGATCGCGGTCGACATTGTGGGCTGCTTCTTTATCGCCGACCTGGCCCGGCGAACCCTGTCCGAGAGGGCTGCCCGTTACGCATTTCTGCTGGCTGCCGTCTGCCCGTTTACAGCGAACTACATTGCTGCGCCGCTTGCCGAGACCTTGAGCATCTTCTGTGCCGCGGTCGCGCTGGACTGCGCCGTAGCCGGTTTCATGGCGGTGGAACGAGCACAGCGAGCGTGGGATGCGTGGCTGGTATGCGGTGTCGCCCTGGCTGCCGGCATTCTGATGCGGCCGGATGGCGGAATCCTGCTAGCCGCCGTGGGACTGTTCCTGCTGTGGCGGATCTGGCGGCAGCCTGACCAACGCCGGCGGCTGTTCTGGGCGGGAGCGCTTCTAGTAGTGATCTCGCTAGCTCCGCTTGTGCCGTGGACGGTACGCAACTGGCGCGACTTCCACAAGTTCGAACCCCTGGCCCCACGCTATGCCAGCGACCCTGACGAATTCGTCCCCACCGGCTTCGACCGCTGGGTGCGCACCTGGATCGCCGAGTATGCCTCGACGGAAGAGATCTACTGGCAGATTCCCGGCGCGGAAGTCGACTTCCGCAAGCTGCCCTCGCGGGCCTTCGACAACGCCGGGGAGTACCAGCGCACCAAGGCGATCTTTCAGGATTACGCCAACACTGACTTCGTCGGACCCGAGCTGAGCGCCCGCTTCAATGCGCTGGCACAGGAGCGCATAGAACGGCATCCGCTGCGCTATTACGTGTGGCTGCCGGCGTTTCGCATCGCCGACATGTGGCTGCGTCCACGCACCGAGATGTTGCCCCTGAACACCCGTTTCTGGGAGTACGCGGACGACACCCAGGACTGCGTGCTGGCGACACTGTGGGGCGGGTTGAACCTGCTGTTCCTGATTCCTGCGGCGATGGCGGTGTGGCGCGGCCCGCGTCCGCAATACCTGGCGCTGATGCTGCTGTTTGTGCTGCTGCGGTCGGCATTTCTGGGGACGATGGAGAACCCCGAGCCGCGCTATACCCTGGAGTGCTACCCGGTCGTGCTGGTGCTAGCGGCAGGCTGGATTGCCGGGTTGAACCGACGGGCGATTACCGCCCTGTTCAGCGCGATGGGGGTGCTGGCGGCGATAGTTCTGTTGTGGCCGCAGTCGTAAGCAGAACATTGTCGATCAGGCGCGTCTTTCCGACATACGCCGCGACCGCCACGAGAGCGCCTCGCGACACATCCGCAACCGGATCGAGAGTGTCGGGACCAACGATGGCGAAGTAGTCGAGACGAACTGCGGGCTCGTCGGCGATGATCTTCTGACCCGCTTGCAACAGCGTGGTCGCGTTCTGCTCGCCGGCCTCAACCATAGCCTGCACCCGCGTGAGCGAACGATGCAGGACCAGCGCCTGCTGACGCTGCGCGGCATCGAGGTAGGCATTGCGCGAACTCATCGCCAGGCCATCTTGCTCGCGCACGATAGGGCAGACGACGATCTGCACATCCATGTCGAGATCGCGCACCATCTTACGCAGCACGGCTACCTGCGCGGCATCTTTCTGCCCGAAGTACGCGTGATCCGGGCGCACGATCTCGAACAGCTTGGCCACTACGGTGGTGACGCCGCGAAAGTGTCCCGGACGCGAGCCGCCATCGAGCTTGGTGCTGAGATCTTCGACCAGCACACAGGTCGTCGCGTCCGCGGGATACATCTCGGCCACACCGGGCACGAAGACGTAGTCGACACCAGCGGACTCCAGCATTTTAAGGTCGCGCTCCAGCGGTCGGGGGTACTGGTCGAGGTCTTCGGTCGGGCCAAACTGCAGCGGGTTGACGAAGATCGAGACCGCGGTCATGTGGCACTGCGACTTGGACGCGCGCACCAGCGACATGTGTCCGTGGTGCAGGGCGCCCATGGTCGGCACCAGCCCCAGCGTCATCTCGCGGGCGATGACCTCGCGGCAGGCGGATTTCATTTCGGAAATGGTGTGGATGACTTTCATGATTGGAATTCAGTTCTTCGGCGGTTCTGATGTAGCAGGTGGCTTCCGCGATGGGACCGTGCTCTTGGTTGTGCCCTGATAGCCGGAGTTGGGCTTGGGCTCCGTCAGCTTCCAGCTCTGTAACACCTCTGCCAGTGCTGGTTCCAGCCGTGGCAACGATGGCGGCGCGCACTTCAGTGCGACCGAATAGAGTTCTCCAGCCGGCCCTTGAATGAAGACGATCTGTTCGATCCAGTCGCGGTCGCCGGCTTTCTCGTGATAGCGCAGCTTGATCATCTGCGCCGGCATGCCATCGACAGTGCGCTCCTGCCGTTGCAGCGTCTCGACGTTCTGGCCAGCCTCGCGCAAGCTGTCCATGGTCTGCTCGATGAGGCGATCGATATGGACCGGGTCCGCGTCACTTTGCGGAGACGGCACCACCAGTCCGGCGGTGATGGCATCCCACAGGCTGCGATCCTCTTTCTGTTCCGGCGCGACGACTACGCCGTTGCCAGCGAAGACTTCACCCATCAGCAGCCACGATGACGGATAGCGAAAGCAGAAGCCACCGCCGGGCTGGCAGTAAGTCTTTGCAGACGCTGTTTTATGAGCCGAAGCCGCGGTCTGCGCCGGCATCGGCAAATTCAGCAACAGCGTAGAGATCAGGACAAGCCACAGGCGGAGCACAGACCGCATGCTTCTAGACTGGCACAGGACGCTTGCGCTCGGCAATTGCCTCCAGCGCCGAGGCCGTCTCTTTCGGCAGATGATACGACTCGATGTCCGAGGGATACTCCCCCGACTTCACGTCATCTTTGAAGGCATGCACAGCCTCGCGAATGACCGATCCCACATCCGCATAGCGGCGCACAAACTTGGCCGGCGGGGCGAAGGTCAGTCCCAGCAAGTCGTGGAAGACCAGTACCTGTCCATCGCAGTCCGGACCGGCTCCAATGCCGATGGTAGGGATGTCCAGCTCATGCGTGATCATCGCGGCGACTTCGCGGGGAATGCCTTCCAGCACCACGCAGCAGGCTCCGGAGCGCTCCAGGGCGAGGGCGTCATGCATGAGCTGCTCAACCGCGCCGAGCGTCCTGCCCTGCACTTTGTAGCCGCCCATGGCGTGCACCGATTGCGGCGTCAGCCCAATGTGCCCGACCACGGGCATCTCGGCGTCCACCAGCTTCTCTACCAGGCGGGCGCGCTTCTCGCCGCCTTCGATCTTCACTGCCTCGGCACCGCCGTCCTTGATGAAGCGTGAAGCATTGCGCAGCGTCTCGCGCAGGCTCACGTGATAGGACGCGAACGGCATGTCGGCCACCAGGAAAGCGTGCTTCACGCCACGCCGGACCGCCCGGGTGTGATGCAGCATCTCCGGCACCGTCACCGGCAGGGTGTTCTCGTAGCCAAGCATCACCATCGCCAGCGAGTCGCCGACCAGGACCATGTCAATGCCGGCCTCGTCGACCAGGCGCGCACTGGCATAGTCATAAGCAGTGAGGCAGGTGATGCGCTCGTGATGCTGTTTCTTTTCGAGGAGAGTTAGCGCAGTGATTTTGGAGCGGAAGTCGCCGGTAGTAATACTCACGATGTCCTCCAGTACAGTTCCGCAATCGCGGATACCGCCTGTCACGGTCACACAGCATTAGATGCGGGATTCTCGGCCAGAGACCGAGTTGAGTTTACACCCGCCGGGAGGGCGAGCAATAGCTATTTCGGGGGAGAGAAGGCGGGCGAAGCCACCGCCTGGTGGTCGGTGTATCCGTCGGAGATCCCTCAACCCTCTCACGGCAGCACTTCATAGTTGGTCATCATGCCGCCGGCCATGTGGTCGCTAAGATGGCAGTGGAACATCCATACGCCAACATTGTCGGGCACCATATCGGCCACCAGGAATTGCGCCGGCGCCAGCGACACAATGTCGGTGTGGTGCTTGTCCACGGTCACGATGTTGCCGTGCCAGTGCGGGGTGTGGAAGTTGAAGCCGTCGCCCATGGTCATGACATACCAGCGCACGTGCTGGCCCCTATGGATCTCAATGGGCGGATTGTTGCCGAAGATGTATCCGTTGATGGTGAACTTGTGGTTGATAAGGGCGAAGCCGTGGCCCATCGTCAGGTCGGCATTGCCCTGCGCGTCCTCGGGAACCAGCTCCAGCTTCTTGATCGACTTTGGATCTCCGGCGTAAGTGTCGATGTTGTGCTGAAAATAGTGGCTCTGGTTCTCATCGAAAATCATGAACAACGCGAAGAGCTCGCGGTCCACATCCTTGGGACTGCCGTCCGGGCGAGCCATGCCTTTCGCGGTAATGACGATAGGACCGATCAGCCCGGCGTTCACGTCTTTGTGCTCCTCGTTATGCGAGTGGTAGACCCACATGACGGAGCTGCCGTCGTCGGGGCCGGGACCGGCGCGCTCGGGCACCTCCCAGATGTAGGTATGCGTCTGGCCGGGAGCGACCAGGCCGGTGGACTCGGGTGACATGCCGGCATACGGCGCGCCTTCCGAATCCTTTTTGTACGACACGCCATGCGGGTGCATCGAGTACATGTAACTGGCGTTGTTGCGGAAAATGATCTTGATGGTGTCGCCCACCTCGGCGCGAATCACCGGACCGAGGAGGCCCATGTGCTGGTCCTCCGCCGGAGCGCGGTTTCAGCGTCTGAAAGGTGGCGTCGGTGTACTCGCGATAGATGGCCTTGCGGTAGACCTGGCCAATGCGGTCTTTGCCCTGCTCGATCCAGATCGCGGTGGACTTGTCGAAGGGCTTGCCCGTCATGTGGTCCATGTGTAGAGGCGCATAGTCCCACTCGACCTCGTCAGCCGCGATGTAGTACACGCGCGTCTGGCCGGTGGCGGCTGCAGTCTGCTGTGGTTCGGCGAGGCAAGTGATGGTAGACAGACAGCAGACCAGAAAACAGATTCCCAGAGCCGGACCTCTCATCGATCGGTTGTCCTTTCAGGTACAAGCGCGGACCTTTTGGTCCGCGAATCACGCGGCTTTGTTGACCGGCTTCAGCTCCGGTCCGAGGGGCGATCGAGGCGTCCGTCGCGATTGCCGAGGTTCATGCCTCAAGCTGCCACCCGAACTTTCACCGCGGGCTTGCTCTTGGCAAGCGCCTGCCACGCGATCACAAACGACGGCAGGAAACACGCGGTAGCGATGACGCTCCAAACCGTAACCTCGACTCCCAGCACTCCCATGCGATTGACTGCGGGAATGGCGGTAATCACACGGACCACGACAAAGACCATGGCAAAGGGATAGCCGCGCATCATCCACTCGCGATGCTGCTGGATCCTGCCGGTGCGAACGCAATAGAGCGCGGTGCCGGTGGCGACGATCCAGCCGGCAGCCTGGATTGTGGAAGCCGCCAGCAAAGTCGGTATCGGCAAGGCATGAGAGACGAGAACGGCAACCGGTGCCGCGATGAGTACACATGCGACATAGACGCGCCCCATCACCCGATGCAGTTGCAGATGCTGCTGACGCAGCCGGCTGGAAAACTGCAGTGCGCCGAGCGCTAGTGCCAATGCTCCCGGTACGCCGTGCGCCAGCATCAGCCAGGGAATCGCAGCATAGCGCTGGCGCAGGAAGGAATGTGGATCGAGAAGGGTCAGGTCACGGGTGAGCAGGATATACAGGGTCATCAGACCGAACAGAATCCACATGACATGAACAGCCCCGAACGGACGCCGTCGTCGAGTTGCAGATCCACGGGCAGCAGTGGCCAAACTGTCCTCCGCTTAGCGCATTTAGCTGAATTTCGCTGTGTGAAGCTGGCGGAGCATAGCGCACATTCGTGCCAAAAACAATCCGGATCACTTCAGAGGGGGAGGGATCCACTCGAAGGTGGTTGCAGCGCGTAGCATGCAACGGGGCTTTCCTAGAGCCGGCTTCTACGTATTCCGTCCTTATCACACCTCCCTGTGACGCAGGGCACCGACAACCTCCGGCCCGGCATGCGAGCCTTATCATGGATTTTTGTCGCTCCGGGCGACGCGTTCCTGAGCTCTTTGAAAAATCGGACGCCGTACGACAGTAGGCACGCAGGCTTGCTCTCTCGCCGCACACACTTCTGCCTGTTAGTCTAAGTGTAGCGTTATTAATATTTTGCGTATAAGTCATTTGTAATTAATATTTTGCGAGGCAAGTCCGGCAGAAGTGGCCAAAAAGACCTAATTTATCGACTTAACTCCTTTATTGAGAATATTTTACCCGTAAGTCTATTTGTTTGGAATATTTTGGCGGGAATTTTTGTCTAAGTCGTTGATTATAAGTAATGGCAGGGGGAGGGGGTACCGCCTCTTACGTTGTCTGGCGTCAGTGACCAATCGCCAGAAAAGGGGAGGTGTTTCAGCTCTCCGCAGCGCCAGCGTCGTCCTCGCCTTGCAGTTTGCGAACGCTGGTGATGAGGTCGGGGTCGACTGACAGGATCGGCTCGGTGTGGGTGATGTGAAACAGCCGCTGCACTTGCCCGCTAGGCCCGGCGACCCGCAGCTTCCCGCCTTCCTGCTCCAGCGTTCCGAAGATGTGCATGATGACTCCGAGTCCCGCGCTGTCGACGAACTCAACGTGGGTCAGGTCGATCACCATCTTTCGCGCCCCCTCCCAGATCAGGTTGTTGATCAGGGTCTCCGCTTCGCTCAGGCGGGTGCCAAGGGTGAAGCGCCCTGCGCATGACACACCAGTGATATCGGGATCAATGTGAAAGATTTCTGTTTCCAACATCATGGCGAGTCGTCTCCGGTGGGGGGCGGACACTACCTTAGCATGAATAGCTCCGATTCATCCCCGGCAAAAGCCACCCTTTATCGAAATTAATATTCGGCTTCGCAACAAAAATTAACCATGTATTTGGTCCCGCTGGCTTGAAGAGCGTTCCCTGACCAACTATGCTTTTTTCACTGGACGCGCGGTAACCTTCTCCGCGTGACCTTAAAGGAGCGGACCCATGCGCAATTCCCTGCTTTCACTCCGCGCAACCGTCGTTCTCGCTGCCCTTGTTTCGCTCGTGTTGCCTTACGGCGTACGCGCGCAAAATTATGTGGCGCCCAGTGTACCCTTGATCGGCTCGGCCAACACGGTGACCGCCAATGCATTGATCCCGCGGCCCAACACCACGCCGTGTGTAGTGCAGTTGTTCTCCAACGTCGACTTCGCCGATTTCAATCCCAAGTTTTTCACCTACACGCCGCCGGCGGACTGTCCCGGGCCCTGGGCCGCAGTGGTGATCAACGCGGACTGGTCGATTGACGCCGGCCGCCAGTTCGACCGCACGGCGGAGATCTGGATCGGCGGCGCCAACGTTTACTTCGGCACCACCGCTGAGCCTTCCAAAACCGTGGCACGCTCCTGGCACGTTGAAAGCAATCTCACCGACTACAGCCCACTGTTCACCACAACCCAGGCGGGCCGCATCGATCTCGGGAACCTCGTCAACGACACCTACACCAGCGTGATTCATGGCAGCGCTTACATTCAGTTTTACCCGCTGGGAAATGTGCAGCCACCGCCTACCGCGGACATCGTATTGCCCATGTCAGCCAGCTCGAATGGCGGGACGGTCACTCTGAATACCGGTTCCGATCAACTCGCGCAGACCTTCACCCTGCCGACGAATATCGAGCGTGCGTATCTGGACGTCTTCTCGCAGAGCCAGTCGAACGATGAGTTCTGGTATAGCTGCGCGCCGAATGACGTCGCCGGAGAACTCGACAACTGCGGCAACACCGCTTTCCGCGAAGCCGAGGTGAGCATCGACGGAACGCCGGCGGGCGTGGCTCCGGTCTATCCGTGGATCTACACCGGCGGCATCGATCCCTATTTGTGGCGGCCGATTCCGGGCGTGCAGACTCTCAACTTCGCGCCCTACCGCGTGGACCTGACCCCGTTTGCCGGCGTGCTCAGCAACGGTCAGCAGCACACGGTGGCGGTCAACGTGTTCAATGCCAACAGTTATTTCTCGGAGACGGCCACGCTGTTGCTTTACCTGGATGCTGGTTCCACGCAGGTGACTGGCGCGGTAACGAAGAACACCATCGGTCAGCCCGAGCCGGTGGTGCAGGAGAACCTGACCACCACCGACACCGGCGTTATCGGGACCGTCACCGATACCTCGAACCGTGGCTTCACGCTTGAAGGCTACGCCATGACCTCGCATGGCAAGGTGACCACACAGGTGACCCAAAGCGTGAATTTCTCGAACAAACAAGGCTACCTGATTTCCAACACAGCCACTACCTTCACCGATAATCAGACCGTAAATCAGTTAACCAACATCTCGTCGAGCACCAAGACCACCGCGCCGGGCATGCAGTGGGTCGATAGCCGACAAGTAGCCTGGCCGCTCGCCTTCTCAGTACAGTTCAGCCAAAGCAACATAGACGGTTCTTATCGGCAGCTGACGAGCATCGTACAAGGGCTGAGCCAGACGGAACTGGTGCAGCAGAATGGCAAGTCCACCTACTACTCGGTCTTTTCCGATGCCGTGCATCCCACTGACAACCTGGCGGTGAGCGCCCAGGGGGTAGTCACAACCAGTGGCCAGACCAATACCGAGACGTACTCGTTTGCTGATGCGACTGGCTCCTGCTGGAAGGAAACGATCAAAGCCGGATCCGGTGTATTGACCAGCGCGGTGGGCGGAAAGTGCGCGCAATTTTAAGCGATGCGAGGAGTTGTAAGAGAGTGACGAACGGCGGGGGACCTTACTTCCCGTTTCCATGAGGTCAACCCCGATCTTCACGGCACGGAAAATAGCTCCCACCCGCCGTGCAGGTAGTTGAAGATGAAGTCGATGAGCTTGGTCGCTGGGCACTGCTCCGAGTTGAGCTGTGCCACCAGGATGGCCTGGTGCACGCCGTTGCGCACGGTTTCGGTCGCGGCCAGGCGCGCGCTCTTCGAGCTGTTCAAGGCCTCGCGATAGGAGCAGGGGCGGGCGCTGGCATTCAGCTGGATCGGAGTCTCTAGGCACGAGGAGTCGAACAGCGTGCAGTAAAGGCCGCGATGATGATCTATCTGCTGCTGGATCTCGTCGCGGGTTTCATGCCGCGGTTCCGAGCCCACGTTTACGCCGTCCGCCGGAATGTAGGAGAGAAATTTCTTCGTATCGCCGTCGCGGATGGCGGCGAAGAAGTCGTTCTTCAACTCAGCAACTTTTGCAGCTGGGTCGTCCGCCGATGCCTGCGGGGTCAACGCTTGCGCCCTGCACCAGCCTGCCACCAGCAGCAGACACACGAAGACTCTCAGGCCCTTGCCCACGATCATCCGCGACGCCCCGCTTTTGCCGCAACCTTGGATTTCGCCGGCTTCGCCTTCTTTGCCGGTTTGGGCTTAGCCGATGGCTGCCCCGCCAGTACCGTGCGACGTCCCTTAGGCAACCGCTCCCAAACCAGGCGATACGACTCGGCGATGCACTCGCGCAGGGCGGCGTCTGGCAGGGTGTTCAGTTTCTCCAGGCTGACCCATTGCGCACGCGCCATGTAAGCGGCCGGCTTAACGCCCGGCCGCTCGCACAGCTCGACAAAACCTTCCGGCGAAGACTTGAAAGAGAGCGCGACCGGAGCCACCTCGAGCGGCATCACCACGAAGAGCTTCCCATCCACCTTCAGGCACAAGTCACAGCCCCACTGAACGTTCTCCGTAGTGTGCGGAAAGCTGAGACAGTACTTGCGGATTGCATCGATGTCCATGTTCATTCCTGCTGGGCCGCCTCCCACTCCCGCACCATGACCAGCTTGGTGTAGGCAACACGAAAACCGCGGCGCTCCATATTGCGCTGCGAACCGCTGCCCGGAAGCGTGCTCACTACCGCGTACTCGCATCCGGCCTTAGCCGCCTCGTGCAACCGGCGAGCAATCAGTGCCGTCTGCACGCCGCGCCCGCGAAATTCCGGCAGGGTTGAAGTTCCGAACAGCGATGCGATCCGGGCTTCCGGAATCACGCGGCCGCCGCACCCGCCTACTATCTCACCTTCGATGCGCGCCAGAAAAGCCAGCGCTCCCGGCAAACAGCCAAAGGTGCCGAAAACTTCCTCCGGCACGGAGCCGAATTCCGAGAAGCCCTTCGCTACCGCTCTCATCCAGGGCTTCGCGGTAGCCGCCGTCACCCGCTCGACGGCGATGCCTGCCGGTTCGGTAAACGGCTCCTCAGGATTGATTCGCCGGATCAGCACCGAATTGAACTCCTGGATACGGTAGCCGCGCGGCGCCAGCAACGCCGTCAGAGATACATCCGCCAGGGGCGAGACGACGATAGCGCAAGCCACACCACGGCTGTGGAAGAACTCCTCCACGCGATCGACGTCAGCTGTGCTGACCTCGCCGTAAAGGCCCATGCCCACGACCTGGTTGGCCGGGTAGGTGACCCCTCCGAAGAACGCAGTGCCGCCAGCGATGACTTCGGCGGCAATAGGTTGCGACAGGTCATACTGGCTCAAGGCCTCGACACAATCCGGAGTGATGGTCTCGGCCATTTCCAGCCGCCGGGCGAAGGCCAGGTCGACAAAGTCGCGCAGCTCAGGCGCAAGTACCGCTTGTGTTTCTGGCATTTCTGACTCCTGTATGAGTTGGAACAGAGTGGTCGGTCGACGCCGCGCGGGCGGCGTTCTTCAGGAGAGAAGCTTCGTTAGCGGACGGCGATAGTCAGAGGCGGCTCGCAGAGAATTATAGTCCAGAGCCGGAATCATCACTATCTTCCTCCTCTCGACGGGCGGTGATCTATATACTTCTATATCTTAAGGTATATTGCTATAATATGACGATGGCACTCAGCATCAAGAACGAAGAAGCCGAGCGGCTAGCCCGTCAAGTGGCGGAAGAGGCTGGTGAGTCGATCACCAAGGCCATTGAGCAGTCCTTGCGTGAGCGTTTGCAGCGTTTGCGGCAACGACGACGCACGAGTTCCCTCCCCGGCACATTGCAGGACATTCTGCAGCGGGTCGACGCGTTGCCGAACCTCGACCCGCGCACTGCCGAAGAAATCCTGGGTTATGACGAACATGGGATAGCCTCACTGATGGTTATCGACACCTCAGCCCTGCTGGCCATTTTCCTGGGGGAACCGGAACGGGAGTCAGTTTCTGAGCTCGATCCTGGCAGCCGACACTCGTTTGATTTCGGCTGCCAACCTTCTGGAGACCGGAATCGTTCTGGAGGCGAAGCGTGGAGAGGCGGCGGGGCGTGAGCTCGATCTATTCCTTCTCCGCGCAGAGATTGAAACCGTACCGGTGGATGCGGAGCAGATCGAAATCGCCAGGTCGGGGTGGCGAAAATATGGCAAAGGGCGACACGCCGCGGCCCTGAACTTTGGTGATTGCTTCGCCTACGCGCTTGCGAAATTGATGGGAGAAGCCCTGCTCGCCAAGGGAAATGACTTTCAACTGACGGATGCGGGAGCGGCTCGGCCAGATAGATAGCCTGGGCGTCGGCCTTGACCGCATCGTGATCGCGTTTGCGTACCTTCTCCAAAATATTGCGCATCTTGTGGACCCAGCAGCGCTGATGCCCGGCCCGCGGATAGACGGTGGGGATCGCCGCCGCCAGTCCGGGACAACCGTCGGTGATGATCAACTGCAGGTGCTTGCCTTCCAGCCCGCGCCGGTACAGGTCCTGCAACAGCCCCTCCCAATCGCTCTGACTCTCGCCGCGGGTTTGCAAAAAGGCCAGCAGTTGGCGAGTTCCGTCGCGCCGCACTCCGTAAGCCACCAGCATCTGCACTCGCTGTCGCCCGCTGGGCCGTCGCACCCGCAAGCTCACCCCATCCAAGAACAGATACGCCCAGTCGTCGTCCAGTGGCGCTTGATGAAACTGGCGCACCGCCTGGTCCAGATCGCGCGTCAGTTGCGAAACGGTTTGCGCGCTCACCACCTTGCCAGTCAACGTAGTGCCAACATGGTACAGCCCTAAAGAACCGTTTAGATTGCGTCGCCGGAAATCTTAGAATCCAAGGCAAAAGCCGGACGGTTATCCGGCTTTGTCTGGGCACTGCGATTCGGCGGGGAATGACCCCGCGTCGCTGAATGGTGCGTCTCAGGAGAAGTTCGTTTCAGCGATTAGGAAAAATCGAAAGACGACTGCAAATCCGCGGCTAAGCCCTTCCTCAGATCCGCATCGGCATGACGACGTAGCGATAGCGGAAGCCATCGTCGGCCGAGTCTTCCGGACGCATCTGGCCAGCGGACTGCGCATCTTTGAACTCCAGGCGGACTTCGCCGACGTTTGAGGCCTTGAGGAAGTCGAGCAGGTACTCGGAGTTGAAGCCAATCGTCATGGCGTCGGCGGTATAGGCGGTTTCGATCGAATCCTCCGACTCGCCGGAGTCGGTGGATGAGGACGAAATCTTCAGTTCGTTCTTGTCCAACTTCATGCGAATCGCTCGCGAGCGTTCATCGGCAAACTGTGCTACGCGCTGGATCGCGGTATTCAACTCGGCGCTGGGAACTGTAACCGACTTGCTGGTGTCACGCGGAAGTACGGCTTCGTAATTGGGGAATTGCCCAGTCAACTGCCGGGACGTCAGTAGCCGCTCGCCAATGCGGAAGAATAGCGTCGAATCGTCTTTCGCGAACTCGATGAAGTCGGCATCGCTGTTCTGCAGCAGCGAATACAGTTCGCTCATGGCCTTCTTTGGCACCAGCGTCTTGTTCTCACCGCTGACGTCGAACTGTTCGCCCTGCTTCTCGATGTGCGCCAGGCGATGGCCGTCGGTGGCCACCATGGTGATCGACTCCGGTTTCAGCACCATCAGACCGCCGTTCAGGGTGTAGCGCGATTCTTCGCTGGAGATGGCGAAGATGGTCTTACCGATCATGCTGCGCAAGGTCTGCGCGGGAATCTTTACCATCCCGGCCGACGGGAAAACCGGCAACCCGGGAAAGTTGGCACGCGCCATACCCACCATCTTGGTATTGGAGCGGCCCGAGCGAATGTTGACCCAGTGATTTTCCAACAACTTGATGGAGATATCGCCATCCGGCAATAGCTTTACGTAGTCGTAGAGCTTGCGCGCTGGGATCGTACACGCGCCTTCCTTCTTCACCTTGGCCGCGCAGGAAGTGCGGAGGCTCAGGTCAAGATCGGTGGCGGTAATGGTCAAGCGGTCGTTGGCCGCTTCGAACAGAAAGTTGGAGAGAATGGGAATCGTGGTCTTGCGCTCGACGACTCCCTGCGTGGCCGTCAGTTCCTTGAGCAGTTCGAACTTGCTGACGCTGATCTCCATCGCTGTTCCTTGCATTGCTCCAGTTGCCTCGACCGCCATGTATTCCCACCTTCGCAGGCTTGGGCCTGCTGGAATGCCTGAATTACTGCTTTTCCTTATACCAAATTAAAAACCAATAAAACCAGTAGTAACAGTAGGCACGCTGGAAAAGTGGAAAATCATGCGGAAACCGCATCAACTCTACACTCCTGCGACCGTTGTCCCTGTCCAAATTCAAGATCCCCGACCAGCGGCCCGGTGACAACCCCGAACCCACGCACCGTTTCCTGGTGTTATTCCACTCGATTCACAAACCGTCCACAGCCACCGCTACGGAAAAACCTGCCGCAAAGTGAAAAACCGCGCTATCAGCGCGGTTCATCCACTCAAAGTTTCTGTGAGCTTGTTCAGCATCCTGTTTAAATCTTTGTCGGTCTTACGAAGCTCATTGATCTTCTCGACCGAATGCAGAACGGTGGTGTGATGTTTGCCCCCGAACTGCCTGCCGATTTCCGGCAACGAAGCCTCGGTAAGCTGTTTGGCGAGGAACATCGCAATCTGGCGTGGATAGACGATCTGCCGGGAGTTGTTTCTTGTTTTGATCTCTCCCGTTCGCAACCCGAACTGCTCCGAGACCGCCCTTTGTATGGACTCGATGGTGATCTTCCGCACCTGGTTGTCGATCACATTCTTCAGCACCTCTTGCGCGGTCTGGAGCGACAATTCTCCGCCGGTGAGAGAGACATAAGCAGTCAGACGAATCAAGGCGCCTTCCAACTCGCGCACGTTGCTGCGGATGTTCGACGCCATGTACAGCGCCACGTCGGTGGGCAGCATGACGCTCTCCCGCTCCGCCTTCTTCTGCAGGATCGCTACCTTAGTCTCCAGGTCCGGAGGTTGGATATCGGCGATCAGTCCCCATTCGAAGCGGCTGCGCAAGCGGTCTTCAATCTCGGCCAACTCCTTCGGCGGACGGTCGCTGGCCACCACGATTTGCCGCATCGACTCGTGCAACGCATTGAAGGTGTGGAAGAATTCCTCCTGGGTACGCTCCTTGTTGGAAAGGAACTGGATGTCATCCACCAGCAGGACGTCCATGTTGCGATATTTGTCGCGGAACGTGGTCATCTTGCTGTAGCGCAGCGCGTTGATCATCTCGTTGGTGAACTTCTCGCTGGAGACGTAGCAGACAGCCATCTCGGGATAATTCTTCTTGATCTCGTGACCAATGGCCTGCATGAGATGGGTTTTGCCCATGCCCACCCCACCATACAGAAAGAGCGGGTTGTACGCCTTGGAGGGGCGCTCGCCGACCGCCCGGGCGGCAGCGTGGGCGAATTGATTGCCCGCCCCAATAACGAATCCGTCGAACGTGTATTTAGGATTCAATTGTGCGGCTCCGTCCCAGTCGAAACGTTGCTGCTTGGCGGAGGATGCCGCAGGAGTGTCGGGAGTGGGATACGACTCCAGCCGTCCCTCCGTCACGCGGACGCCCGTCGGCTTCCCGTTGCGGGGCTCCTCTTCGGTGACAAACTCGACATCCTGGAACTCCAGTCCCAGGTTCTCGATCGCCTCGCTGATCAGGTCGCCGTATTTCTCCCCGATGTGACAGAAGTCGGGATTCGGCACCCGCACAAAAAGGACCGCTCCCTTAGAGTGGCTGAAGCGAGTGGGCTTGAGCCAGGTTTCGTAGGAGTGGCGATTGATTTTCTTTTCCAGCGCGTCAAGAACACGCACCCACGGATTGGGCGAAGCAGAAGCGTACGATGACATAGCAAAAATTATCCAGAGGCGATGACTTCGCCTCGCAAACCATTTTGGACTGCAGTAAGGGATCGGAGCCGGGCACAGCGGCACATGCCGGAAGCACGGACAGCGCAGAAATTGTCAAGCCGTAACCGCTGACGCTGACCACGACTTGCAGCGTTGCACAGCATTTGTGCAATCGGTTTTCTCTATGGCTGCATGGGATACTAGCACGAAAAAAAATCTGTGGAAGACTTCGTTTCGCGTCAAAATTAATTTGCTTTGCGACTGATTGATTTCGGGAATGTTAACGCGAAAAATAAATTTCGGCAGCGAACCCATACTGCTGCAGAGGTGGTGCAGAGTATCAACATTGCATGCATTTTTCGGGCGAAAACGATGCCTGCTGTATATCGAACAGGCACATGTTTTGCACATCGATGCACCGAATTTCCACCGGCCTGATCCGGTTTCCGCAGGACGGGATTACGGGCCGCGGTGCTGGTTCGTGTCAGCAGATGGCTCGACCGGATAAGTCGTTGGAAGACGAACCACCGTCATGCCAGGCTGAAGGAATGGAGATTGAAGCACGATTCGATGCACGATGTGGGCTGCGATGGTTGGATCGGAGTCCCGGTCGTTGTCCTTCTGAAGTTTAACGGGCTCTTGGGCTGGCCTGCTCCGTTGTCCTCACTTACGCATTTCAACATCGCCTTGGGATGCGGGTGTGGGTAGGCTCGCCGGTCACCGTTTCTTGACAATCGCGGTGCTCGCCGTTTATTCTTAAATCTTTCGTAGTCCTGCGTTTGCCCGCCAGCAAGTTCCCTGCGCGTCCAGCGCCAGAACTAAGCGGATCTTTCGCGGTTTCACAATTTCTGGGAGAGTTTACAGATGTCAACCTTTTTCCCCAAAGGGGAAATTGCGCGCAAGTGGTTTGTCATTGATGCCGATGGCCAGACTCTGGGCCGGCTGGCCAGTCGTGTGGCCCGCATCCTCTCTGGCAAAGACAGCGTGCAATATACTCCGTTTCTCGATACCGGCGATCACGTCATCGTGATCAATGCCTCGAAGGTCAAGATCACCGGTCTCAAGGCCGATAGCAAGGTCTATTATCACTACTCCGGATTCCCCGGCGGCATGAAGGCCGAGGAATATAAGAAGCGCTTTCAGCGCAAGCCGGAGCAGATCGTCGAAGAGGCGATCGTAGGCATGCTGCCGCACACCAAGCTAGGCCGGGCTATGGCCGGCAAGCTGAAGGTTTACCGGGGCGATAAGCATCCTCACGTGGCTCAGAAGCCGGAAGTGCTGGCTGCTGCGGCCGCGAAACGGGCATAATTTAGAGGTAGGTCCTGGCGGGCTGAAGCCCGTTCGGGTAAGAAAGCGAGCTATATCGGTTCACCTGGAGGTGAGCCCTTTCAAGATTTCTTGGGAAGGATCAAGGGAGCTCCGGCTCCCGCGGATTACAAATGGCAGAATTGGTTCAGTATTACGGTACGGGACGTCGCAAATCGAGCGTGGCCCGCGTGTTCCTTCGCCCTGGTAGCGGCGAGTTCAAGGTCAACGGCAAAGCGTTCGATGTGTACTTCGTAACCGAAGCGCAACGCATCATGGCGAAGTCTCCGCTGGTGCTCACCGAGACCTCCGGCACTTTCGACGTGGTTTGCACCGTCGACGGTGGCGGCGTGAATGGACAGTCCGGCGCAGTGCGCATGGGCATCTCGCGCGCTCTGCAGGTGTTCAATCCTGAGCTTCGTCCCAAGCTGAAGGCCGAAGGCTTCCTGCGCCGCGATGCCCGTGGCAAGGAACGCAAGAAGTACGGCCAGAAGGGCGCACGTAAGCGCTTCCAGTTCAGCAAGCGGTAAAGAACCAGCTGTCGGTTGTCAGTTGTCAGCGAAAGCGGCCTCTGACAACCGGCAACTGGCAACTGACAACTGCTTTCGCCTTGTGGCGCCGGGGGCGAGAGCAGGCACGATCAACCGGAGCGATATCTTCCCGCACCCGCTGTACTTCAGTCAGCAACGGGGCGGGTCACGGGAATGTAATCCAGAGCGCAACCGGCCTTCGGGCCGCCGCAAAGGATGCAAGCCACTGGGAGGTAGCTTGGCAAATATCACCATGAAGGAGTTGCTCGAAGCCGGCGTTCACTTCGGGCACCAGACGAAACGCTGGAATCCGAAGATGAAGGAGTACATCTTCGGCGAGCGCAATGGCATTTACATCATCGATCTTCAGAAGACGCTGAAGATGTTCAAAGAGGCGTCCAAGTTCGTGCAGGACCAGGCCGCGGAAGGCAAGACGCTCCTTTTCGTCGGCACCAAGCGCCAGGCGCAGGATGCCATCGCCGAAGAGGCGACGCGCTGCGGTATGTTCTACATCAACCAGCGCTGGCTGGGCGGACTGCTCACCAACTGGGTGACGGTGCAGAAGTCGGTGAAGCGGTTGAAGGAGCTCGATGAGATGGCCACCGATGGCCGCTACGAGCTGCTGCCCAAGAAGGAAGTGGTCAAGCTGGAGCGCGAGCGCAAGCACCTCCAGGCCAACCTGGCGGGCATCAAGAATCTGAGCCGGCTGCCCGACGCGGTCTTCGTGATCGACTCCAACAAAGAGCAGATCGCGGTGAAGGAATCGCGCAAGCTGGGCATTCCAGTGGTCGCCGTGGTTGACACCAACTGCGATCCGACGGAAGTGGATTACGTGATTCCGGGCAACGACGACGCGCTGCGCGCGATTCGCCTTTTTGCCTCGAAGATCGCCGATTCGGTGGTCGAAGGCTCGCAGGCTGCGACCGACAAGCAGTTCGCCGACGTGGCCGCGGGCGTACAGTACAGCGAGGCTGCGGAAGCCGAAGCTGCGAGCGCTCCCGAAGGCGAAGAGATCGTTATCCCCAGCGAGGTCGGTGACGTGGAAGAGGTCAGCATGGAAGAGGTGCTGGGCAAGGGCGGACGTCGCGCCGCCGCGGATACGAGCGCCTAATCCGAGCTGTAGGGTGACGAGTGGTTCAACGACCCGCGCTCGAACATAGCGCGGGTATTTTTTAGCAGGTAGCCGTCAGCCGTCAGTTTTCAGCCCTCAGCTAAAGCGACGCTGCTATTCGCTGACAGTTTAGTCTCGTCGGGTTGATCATTTTGCGACTGATAAATCAATATGTCTTAGCCGGGAGCTGACGGCTGATAACTGAAAGCTTTCTTGAAAAGGATTTCTAAGAATGGGTACTACGAGCGTGAACATTACTGCCGCACACGTAAAAGAGCTTCGCGAAAAGACGAACGCTCCCATGATGCAATGCAAACAGGCCTTGACCGAAGCCAATGGCGACATGGAAGCCGCTGTCATCATCCTGCGCAAGAAGGGCCAGGCCAGCGCGGAGAAAAAGGCCGCGCGCGTTACCAGTGAAGGCTCTGTTGCCAGCTATATCCACGCGGGAGGCAAGATCGGCGTCCTGGTGGAAGTGAACTGCGAGAGCGACTTTGTGGCCCGCACCGACGACTTCAAGGGATTGGTACACGACATCGCCATGCACATTGCGGCGACCGATCCGAAGTTCGTCCGCAAGGAAGACGTCACGGCTGAGGCGATGGAGAAGGAGAAAGATATCTATCGCGCGCAGGCTACGGCGACCGGCAAGCCGGCTCCGGTAGTCGAGAAGATCGTCGAAGGCAAGATGAGCAAGTTCTATGAGGAGGTTTGCCTGTACGAGCAGCCCTTCATCAAGGACCAGACTATGACCGTGTCGCAGCTGATCGCGACCGTGATAGGCAAGCTGGGCGAGAACATTGCGGTAAAGCGGTTCGCCCGCTTCAAAGTGGGCGACGTCGGTGAGACCATCGCCATCAGCAAGGCTACGGAACCGGCCGCCGAGTAAGAAAAACGCATTCAGCAGCAAACCACTTGGGCGGGACTCCAGTCCCGCCCATTTTCCTGTTTCTGAAGCCGCCTGGACTTATATCCCACTCGCCCCCTCTCGGATTTGTCATCACGAGCGAAGCGAGGGATCCGCTTTCCTGAAACTATTCTAAATTTGGGTTTAGAGTGGAGCACCCCGTTCACGGCGCAGACTGGTATCCAGAAAAGATCTGCTTTGGCGGTTGAGGTAACAAAACATTGCTCCGGATGCGAAATGAGAAGCAGATGCCTCGCTTCGCTCGTCATGACAATTCTTGAGAGTTTTCTCTCTAGTCTTTGATCGCCCTTAAGAACGCCGCCCCGAACTTCTCCGCCTTGTTGGCTCCCACGCCCTTGACAGCCGCCAAGGATGAAATCGAAGCCGGGGCAAGGCGCGCGATCTCGCGCAGCACCGAATCGTGACAGATACAGAAAGCAGGCCAGTTCTCGGCGTTCGCCAACTCCAGGCGCACTTTCTTGAGACGCTTGAACCGGCTTTCCGCGGCAGTGTCAAACGGCGGCTCGCTGACAGCTACTGTCGGGCGTGACTCGCGCGGATAGGTTCGTTGCTCACTCGGGAAAGCCGGCTTAGGCGCGTGCTGTTGGGTCCCAGGAAGACGAGTCGGTTGCGCAGCGGTCGGACGAACAGTCTCGGGCTGCGTCCCTCTGACCTGCGCCAGAAACCGGCCGTGGGCAGCGCTGGCGCAGACATCGCAGGTGCAGTCTGTAACCGGAGCCGTTTCTCCGAAGTAGTCGATGATGGCGCGACGCCGGCAGCGGTGGGCGGACGCGTACTTGAGCAGCAGGTCGAGTTTGCGCCGCGAATTCGCCTGCAAGCGCTTGACCTCGGGCTCGGGCAAATCGGGATTGTTGTCGCCGATGTTGTTGATGAAGAATTCCTGGGTCTTCAGATCGCGCGTGCTGAAGTACAACAGGCATTTGGCCGGGGCTCCGTCGCGACCGGCGCGGCCCGCTTCCTGGTAATAGGCTTCGACACTGCCCGGCAGATTGTAGTGAACCACGAAGCGAATCGTTGGCTTGTTGATGCCCATGCCGAAGGCGTTGGTCGCGACCACGACCGCATCGTCGCGCTGCATGAACAGTTCCTGGCTGCGCTTCCGCAACGCGGGAGTCATGCCGGCGTGGTAGGCGCAAACCATGCGTTGCGGAAAGCGCTCCTCCAGCAGCGCCGCCAGCTCCTCTACGGCGCGGCGGGTTGAGCAGTACACGATGCCGGTTCCTGTATGGGTGGAGAGAAACAGCGCCAGCGCGGCGTCTTTGTCGCCTTCGCGCTCAATGCGGCGGGAGCTGTAGGAGAGATTAGGACGGTCGAAGCCGGTCACGTGCATCTTCGGGGAACGCAGTCCGAGCATCTCGACGATATCTTTACGCACTTGTGGAGTGGCGGTTGCGGTTAGGGCCATGGTCGTCGGAGATCCTAGTGCCCGGCGCACCTCGGCCAGCCGCATGTATTCGGGACGAAAATCGTGTCCCCAGAAGCTCAGGCAATGGGCCTCATCGACCACGAAGAACTTGGCACGAAGCAGCGGCAACAGCCGTTGGAAGGAAGGCGCTGGAAAGCGCTCGGGAGCCACATATAGCAGGCCCGAGAAGCCGGCGCGCAGCCTGGCATACACCTGCGACTGCTCAACGAAGCGCTGCGAACTGTTGAGGAAAAGCACCGGCAGATTTCGTCTGCGCAAGTGCTCGACCTGGTCGGCCATTAGCGCGATCAGCGGCGAAACCACAACGGTGAGGCCCTGCATCATCACCGCAGGGAGCTGAAAGCAAAGGCTCTTGCCCGCTCCCGTCGGCATTACGCAGACCACGTCCTGACCGGCCAGGGTGTCTTCGATGATGGCGCGCTGATGCGGGCGGAACTGGCTGAGTCCGAAACTGTCGCGCAAGACGTCGTCGATCAAAGGCATGGCTCGCACATGATCTTACTGCATGAGTTGAAGCCTGTTATGTGACCGCCGTCAGCCGCTGGAAATATCGCTCTGGCCGCTGGCGCAGGTCCGGGTGGCTGCCCCCTGCTCTGCTAAACTTGATTGAACTAAGAATTGAGCCTGCTGACGAATGACGACTCCAGCCTACAAACGCATCCTCTTAAAGATTTCAGGTGAAGCACTGGCGGCGGGCCAGGGCTTTGGTGTCGACAACACCCGTGTGCACGAGATAGCGGCGGAGATCGCCGAAGTGCACCAACTAGGCATCGAGATCGCCATCGTCGTGGGCGGTGGCAACTTTTTCCGCGGCGTGGCCGAGCAGGCCAAGGAGATGGACCGGGTTTCCGCCGACCACATGGGTATGCTGGCCACGGTGATCAATGCGCTCGCGCTGCAGGACGCGCTGGAGAAGCAGAATGTCTGGACCCGAGTGATGAGCGCCATCGAGATGAATCAAGTGGCGGAACCCTTCATCCGGCGCCGCGCCATCCGGCATCTGGAAAAAGGTCGCGTGGTGGTTTTTGCCGGAGGCACCGGCAATCCCTACTTCTCGACCGACACTGCCGCATCGCTTCGGGCGATGGAGATTAAGGCGGACGCCATTCTAAAGGCGACCAAGGTCGACGGCATCTACACCGACGATCCCGTGCTGGTGAAGGATGCCACGATGTTCGACACCATCACCTACATGGATGTCCTGCGCCTGGGACTGCGCGTGATGGATGCCACCGCCATCGCGCTCTGCCGCGAAAACAACCTGCCCATCGTGATTTTCAACCTGAACCAGCACGGCAATATCCAGCGTGTGGTCATGGGCGAGAAGATCGGCTCGGTGGTCAGCGAGAAGTAGCCATGCTGGGTTTATAATCACCGGTTTGCAACTTTCATCGCAGGTGGACTCTATATGGCACAAGTGACAATGGCGGCAATCCCCGCCTTGAAGGACGGTTTTGTTCAGCTCAAGACCCGAATGGACAAGGCAGTAGAGGATTTCCGCAAGGAGATGACCTCGACTCGCACCGGTCGCGCATCGGTTCACATGCTGGATGGCGTCGTGGTTGAGGCTTACGGCTCGCAGATGCCGCTGAACCAGCTGGCCAATGTCAGCGCTCCCGAACCGCAATTGATTACCGTGCAGCCCTGGGACGTGAGCCAGATCGGCGCGATTGAAAAGGCGATCCGCAGCGGAGACTTGGGCCTGAATCCGATGAACGACGGGAAACTGGTGCGGGTTCCTGTACCGGCGCTGACGGAAGATCGCCGAAAAGAGATGGTCAAGCACCTGCACAAAGTGCTCGAAGAGCATCGCACGGCGGTGCGGAACATTCGTCGCGACGGCAATGACCTCATCAAGAAGGCCCTTAAGGACAAGAAGATCACTGAAGACGAAGAGCGCGGCGCCCTGGAGCAAATCCAGAAGCTGACCGACGACGAGATCAAGAAGATGGAAGAGATGGCCAAGGGCAAAGAGAAAGAAGTCCTGTCGATCTGACGAGCGTTGAAGCGCTCGCGGATACGTTCACGGGCGGCTGAAAACTCGGCCGTGTCCTCTCTATCTTAATGCTGACTCTATCCACGCGGCCCTGAACCTGCTTACTGTTGTTGTGCTTGCGCGCTGTGCTCACGTTGCGGGAACATAACGTGTCATGCGGCTCGATCTGGGTGATCTGCAAATTCGCTCGTGGCGGAAGGGCGACCTGGACGCCCTGGTTCGTCATGCGAACAATGCGAAGATCGCCTGCAATCTGCGCGATCAGTTCCCTCATCCCTACACGCGACGGGACGGCAAAGATTACCTGGATTTCGTGCTTCGGGTGGAACAGGAGACATCGTTCGCTTTGGAATACGAAGGCGAAGCCGTCGGCGGCGTCGGCTTCTTGTTGGGGGTTGATATCGCTCGGATGTCGGCGGAGATGGGGTACTGGCTGAGCGAGATGTACTGGGGAAGAGGGCTGGCCACCCGCGCCGCGATGGCTGCCTCCGATTGGGCATTCGATCACTACCGCCTAACTCGGGTATTCGCGCAGGTGTTCTCGCATAACCTCGCTTCGATGCGTGTGCTGGAGAAAGCCGGATTCCATTGCGAGGGCGTGCTGCGCCGAAGCGCAGTGAAAAATGGAGTCATTCTGGACCAGATGCTATACGCGAAAGTGCGGTGAAAAACAGTTTCAAGTTTCGAGTTTCAGGTTTCAAGCCTTTTGGGTGCCGAATTGTGATTGCAGACGAGGTTTCGCATATCTTTTAACGCTAAAGCGGCAACCTTGAAAATTCGAAGCCGATCTTCAGCTTTGAAACTCGAAACTTGAAACTTGAAACTGCTTTTCACTTCCTTCCTGCTGCTTCCACGGACGTCGTCGGGTCAGCGCCCTCCCAGGTCTGGTCGGCGGTGGGACCGTAGACCGAGGGCACGTCTTTGTCCAGCAGCCGCAGGTAGACCGTGAGCTGGGTGCGGTGATGGCAGGTGTGCAGCACGCGTCGCCAGAAGACCCAGATACGCTGCCGGGTGAGGCCGAAGAATGGTACATCGGCCATCCACCATTCCGCCGGCTGGACGGCGAAAAATGCCAGCCGTGGCCGCGCCAGCTCGGCCATGCGGCGTGTGCAGGCCTCCAACTCAAGTGACGCTGGAAGCACCTGGTTTGCGGGCGGCTCAGGACTTCCGACAAACTCGCCGAAGAATCTGCGTTCGGAGAGAAGTTGATGTTTCAGGATGTCGGCCAACGTGGAAGATTTCTCATGGGGACGAAAGCCGAGATCGGCGGGCGAAAAGCAGCGCCACACCGAGATCACCTTGTTGGTTTCGCCGGCGTAAGTATCAAGCAGGTGCTGGAATAGCGGGTTGCTCGCACGCGGCACTTCCGAGTCGGAGATCGCGAGGAAGTCGTATTTCATCGCACAAGCCTCAATCCCCCGAATGTTACACTGAAGCACTTCTTCCATATGCCGGAACAGCCTCGATCGCGCGTCTTCCTTTGGGTCTTACTGGGCGGCGGTGCGTTCTTCCTCTTCCTTTTCGCCATCTTTGCGCTGGTGTACTTCTCAGTGCGCGCGCAGCAGAAGCAGTCGTTCGGCGGATTCGGCGATAAGATTGCCGTGCTCGACCTGGAAGGCGTGATCCTCTCGCCGAAAGACATGGTTGAGCAGCTCAAGAAATACGGCGATGACAGCTCCATTAAAGCCATTGTGATTCATGTGAATTCGCCAGGCGGCGGGGCTGCGGCTTCAGAAGAAATCTATCGCGAGGTCAAGCGGCTGCGCGACGAGAAGAAGAAGCGCATCGTGGCCTCGATTGAGACCGTCGGCGCCAGCGGCGCGTACTACGTTTCCTCGGCAACCAACAAGATCTTCGCCGACAACGCCAGCATCGTAGGCTCCATCGGCGTTATCTCCGAATGGTACAACTACGAAGAGTTGATCAAGTGGGCCAAGCTGAAAGCCATCACCCTTAAAGCGGGTGAGTTTAAAGATACCGGCTCACCCACGCGCGACATGACTCCCGTGGAGCGGGCCTACCTGCAGGGCCTGATCGACGATATGCATACGCAGTTCATCGATGCCGTAGCCGAGGGCCGGCACATGAAAGAAGAGGATGTCCGCGCATTGGCCAACGGCAAGGTGTGGACCGGCGAGCAGGCGTTGCCGCTCAAGCTGATCGACCAGATTGGCGATTTTCAGGCGGCGATCGATGACACAGCGAAGTCCGTCGGGATTAAGGGCGAGCCGACCCTCATACGTCCGGAGAAGGAGCGTAAAAGCGTGCTGGATCTGCTCTTTGGCGATGTCTCCGAGTACCTGCCCAGCCGGGCCAAGCTGATGGAAACCAATGTCGGCTTTTATTATCTGTGGAAGTAACTTGGCGGTTAACCCTTAAGTAGCGCGGAAGTGCCGCTAAAACTTGCACTTGCAAGCGCAACGCAAATTTGAGAGTATCCCTTGTGCGGTTGGGGACAAGCTTTCGAGCATGCCGGGGCAAACCTTAGCTAGGATTGAGACGCCGGCATCGGACATTACGTAACTTCAAGGCTTTGAGAGAGATGCATCGCCGGATGTCCGTTACCGGCGCTGTCGGTGTCCCACCGCGCGATTGAGGGGCGAAGACGATGACGAAAGCAGACTTGATCGATGAAGTTTCCCGGCTGGCCGAACTGACCCGCAAGGACAGTGAAGTCATCGTCGAGACGATCTTTGAAGGCGTGGTGCGCTCGTTGCGTGCCGGCGACAAGATCGAGATTCGCGGCTTCGGCAGCTTCCGCACCCGTCAGCGCAAACCCCGCGTTGGCCGCAATCCCAAGACCGGCGACCGGGTCGAAGTGCCGGCCAAGAAGATTCCTTTCTTCAAGCCAAGCAAAGAGCTCAAGGACATGGTCAACACTTACCTTGAGCAGCATCCCGAAGAAGCGATCAAGCACGAAGCGGAGAGCAAGCCCGAACCTCAGAGCTAGCAATATCCAGTGCAACTCACCATTGGGGCCGTAGCGGTCGCAATCCGCCATCGGATTTTGAGCTCGTTTTCAGCACGTATCGGTTGTGAACGATAAGGCGCTTTCACAACAACTGTGACATCCGTGTGTAGAGACTGCACCCACAAACTATTCATCCTAGTGTCGACTGCATCGATCCCACGAGACTGCCGGCCCCGCAGGGGACAGCATATCTAAGCCCAGCATTTCAATGCTGGGTAGGCAGGCCATTGATCTTCGGAGTCCCGCCAGGGACGCCATCTGCCTCACCCAAAACTTAGCGGACAGATCGCTTCGCCTGCCACCCAGGCAACGGGCATTGCGGCGTTCGGATGCCGTCCCTGGCGGGACTCGAGGCCGCTTTCGTCCGATTTCCCAGCATTAAAATGCTGGGCTTAGATATAGTTGACCCCTGCGGGGACGGGATCGTGGCTCCTCCAGACTCACAACCAAGGAAGCATCTCGAGTGAGAATCTTCTTTCCCGACTCACACCTAGGAAGCATCTCGAGCGAGAAGGCGATTTCACGACAACTGCCCACGGTACCCTCTGTGTCTTTGTGTCTCTGTGGTAAGAAAGCTCTTACTCCGGCTTCATTCCAATCACCGCCATCATGCGGCCGGTGTTGCCGAACTCGGCGCGGTGGGAGAAGAATCGCTTGGTGTCGCAGGCTGTGCAGCCTTCGATCACGCTTATGTGCTCCGCAGCCAGTCCTGCATCTTGCAATTGGCGCCGGTTGGCCTCCCCCAGATCGAGATGAATCTCGGGGCCCAGATCTCCGTGGCCAGGAGCGCGCTGGTTGAGAAACAGCATGGGATAGCGGATATGAATCGCGTTCGAGTCGAAGACCTCTTCGAACAACTCTGCGGCGTAGGAGAATTGCGAATCGAACTCGGCTCGCACCTCCGGGCCAACGCTGTAGCAGCAACGCCGGATGCACGGCCCGATTGCCGCCCGGAGATCCCGCGGCGCAGTTCCAAATTGCCGCCGCATCTCGCCTATGCCTTTCTCCACAATGCGTGCCGAGGTGCCGCGCCATCCCGCATGAAAGGCCGCTACCACGCGGCGCTTCACATCCGCCACCAGCACCGGAACGCAGTCGGCCGTCTTGATCGCCAGCAGCATCTCAGGGACGTCCGTCATGAGGCCATCGCCGGTGATGCGATGAGGCACGGCTGCGCCTATCTTCTGCACGATCGCCGAGTGGATCTGCTTCGCCTGCACGATCGGCCACAAGGCGCCGGCGTTCGCTCTGGTGCCGAGCGACGACAGAAACAATTCGCGATTGTGCTCGACGTTCTCGGGAGTGTCATGCGCCGTGAGGCCGAGGTTCAAGGTCTTCCTGCCGTAGCAGGTTGAGAATCCTCCAGACCGTGTACTGAAGCCATGCACCAGCCAGGGCACAGCGGCGAGATTGCCGGCGCGCAAGATCTCCAGCGAGGAGGATTGCGACCTGGCTTTGGAAGCTGAAGTGGACTTGGCTTTCCTGGAGTGAGACGCGGCCGGCACACTGTCATTCTACAATCACAGATCGCATGCTTCTCTACTACATCACCGACCGGCGCGCCTTGGCCCCGACGGAAAAGCAGCAACGGGCCGCGCTGCTGCAGCGGATTGAACTGGCAGCCAAAGCGGGCGTTGACTACGTTCAACTACGCGAAAAAGATATGTCGCCGCGAGAATTGGAAAGCCTCGCGCGGGAAGTGGTGCGAGCGGTTCGCGAAAACTCCGCAACCACCCGGCTACTCATCAATGCACGCACCGACATCGCGCTGGCGGTCGGAGCCGACGGAGTTCAACTGCCCTCCGGCGAAATGGCCCTATCGGAAGTGCGAGCCGCCTGGAGGGAGAGCACAAGCGGCGAGCCGCTGATCGGGGTCTCGGCACACGCGGTCGAAGATGTCCGCTACGCCGAGTCGCACGGCGCCAGCTTCGCCGTTCTGGCTCCCATCTTTGAGAAGGTGCAAACCGACGCTCAGGGCATTGGACTGGAACTGCTGCGCGCAGCTTGCGCCACGGCAACGACTCCCGAGTCATCGATAGCCGGTACCTTCGCGGTGCTGGCACTGGGCGGTGTCACGCTGGAAAACGCTCGAGACTGTATTCAGGCAGGCGCCGCCGGGGTCGCAGGCATTCGGTTGTTCCAGCAAGGGGACCTGGGAGAGACGGTGCGGCGATTACGGGATATGGGTCTCCACGCCCGATAAGCGGTTGTGCCCCTCAGCCTCTTTCCACGTCGCGGGCCAGCCCCTTCATCACCATGTTGACCAGGGAAAGCGCGATGGCTCCGATGAACGCCGGCCAGAATCCTGTGATCACGAAATCCGGCGACAGCAGCTTTGACGCCAGGATCAGCATCAGCGCGTTGATAATCAGCCAGAAGATTCCCAACGTGACGATGGTCAGCGGGAACGTGATGATTTTCAGGAACAGGCCGATTGTCGCGTTGATCAGCCCGATGACGACTGCGGCAATCAGCGCCGCCGTAAACCCCTTCAGATAAAATCCCGGAACAAAGTACGACACGATGAGCAGGCTGAGCGCGCTCAACAGCCAGTTCAGCAACAAACGCATGGCAATCCTTTCAGACCAGTGCAGTTTACCGGCAAAGGGTTCGTCCTAGCACCAAAGGTGCGTCGCCCGAATTGCCATCATTGCACAACCAGGGCAGCCGCACCAATCGCCGTGCAACCTTGCTTGTTCTTGCGCTCGGGCGGCCGTCCTGACGACCTCCAACCGGCACGGTATTCTAGGGGTGAGGTACCACGATATGGCTGACGCGCTTGAACAGTTTGCCCGCGCGAAATACCTGAACCTGGAGACGTTCCGCAAGAGCGGAGTCGGAGTTCGCACTCCGGTCTGGTTCGCACAGGAGGGAGCTGTCTTCTACCTGTACTCCGCCCCGGATGCCGGCAAAGTTAAGAGAATTCGCAACAATCCGAAAGTGCGGGTTGCCCCTTGCGATATGCGCGGGAACCTGCGTGGTGCGTGGGTAGAAGGCCGTGCCCGCATCTGCGCAGCAGAGGAAGCCGCGCGTGGCCAGGAGATGCTACGCAAGAAGTATGGATTCCTCAAGGTGGCGGGCGACTTCTTCAGCCGGTTGCGCGGCCGCACCCAGACAGTGCTCGCAATTCAAATCTAGTGAGAGCGCGCCTCCGGATGATGAACAACCGGGCTGGCGGGGCAGGTTCGCCCCGGCCAGCCACCACTTGCACCGTGAATCGCGATCGCCAGGAGGGGTTCGAGGCTTTCGCGATCATGAAGCACCTTTCATCGCGCGCTTCCTCAACGGTCAGTTCTGAACCGTGACCGTCGCGACCGCCGTGTGACCCTGCCCATCGGAAGCGATGAGATGAGCCGAGCCGGTGCCCGTTCCCGTGAAGTGGGTGATCGGGCCGGATGTGTTGTCAATGGACCCAACGCTGGAATCGCTCAGGACCAGGATCCAGGTGATATTGCAAGTGGCGTTGCAGAACGCCTCGAATTCCACGGTTGGGGTTTGTGACAGGCTGACAACGGCCGTACCTGGCATCAGTGCAACATGGACTGTGGCAAATGCAGCCGGAGGAACCGCTAATACAGAAAGAACCATCGCCATCGCGACGAGTGCTACAAGCTTGTTTAACTTCATCGGTTTGTCCCCTTTCATCGAAGACTGGTTGGTGTATCTCTCGAGGGCCAACAACCAAACGCCTTGGATAGCGCGAAACCGTTTGAGTCAAAGTGGAGCCGACCTGAAGTGATATTCGGCTGCCGCCTAAATCGGTATCGGGCTTACGAGGACGTCGGTTGACAGAGAACAACAGCATTTTGAGGGGGGCTGGTGGGAGAGTATGGGCTCCGGCGCGATTGCCGTCAATCGCGAGAAGGTGCTTTTAAACTAAACACAATAGGGGGTTTAGCAGGTGTTCAAATCATGCCACCAAGATGTGCCATAAATGGGGGTTGTCTGGCACAGACGCGAAAAGAGGGCCGTCCGATAAGGACAACCCTCCGAATAGCATTTAAGTGCCAATTTGAGGCGTGCCAAACTATGGTTGTCGCCTGTAAGTCACTGATACGCTAGGCGTTGGCTGCCTCCGGCTTGGTTTGCAGGAGTTGCCGGAGAACATACTGCAGAATTCCACCGTGTTTGTAGTATTGCACTTCCTGTGGCGTGTCGATGCGCACCTTGGCGTCGATTTCGATGACCGTTCCGTCGGCTCCCTTGGCCCGGACCTTCAAAATTTTGCCCGGAGCGAAGTTCTCCAGCACATCGGTCAGGCCAACGATGTCGAAGGTCTCTTCGCCGGTCAGCCCGCTCGTCTCAGCATTCTCATCGTCGAGAAACTGCAACGGCAGGATTCCCATACCAACCAGGTTGGAGCGATGGATACGTTCGAAGCTCTCGGCCAAAACGGCGCGAACGCCCAGCAGCCGAGGTCCCTTCGCTGCCCAATCGCGCGAGGAGCCGGAGCCGTATTCCTTGCCGGCGAGCACCAGCAAGGGGGTTCCTTCGGCGCGATACTTCACCGACGCATCGTAAATCGACATCTCCTCGCCGCCGGGCAGGTGACGCGTGAACGCGCCCTCCCGGTGGGGCGTGAGCTTGTTGCGCAGGCGGACGTTGGCGAAGGTGCCGCGCATCATCACTTCGTGATTACCCCGACGGGACCCATAGGAATTGAAGTCGCCGACCGAGACCCCGTGGGCGATAAGGTATTGCCCCGCCGCGCTGTTCGGTTTGATCGAACCGGCGGGCGAGATGTGATCCGTGGTTACGCTGTTCCCGAGGTAGCAAAGCACGCGAGCCCCCGAGATATCGGCCACAGGAGCTGGTGTACGGGACATGTTCTCAAAGTAAGGAGGATTCTTTACGTAGGTCGACTTCTCGTCCCAGGTAAAGGTCTCGCCTTTGGGAACGTCAAGTCCGCGCCAGTGATCGTCGCCACGGAAGACGTCCTTGTACGTTTCCTGGAAGAGATCGCCGCTGATGGACTGGGCGACAGCATCCTGTACTTCCTTCGCCGTCGGCCAGATGTCCTTCAGGTAGACCGGCTTGCCCTTACCGTAGCCGAGGGGCTCTTTGTACATGTCGAGATCGATGCGGCCAGCCAGGGCGTAGGCGACCACCAGCGGCGGCGACATCAGGTAGTTGGCGCGAACTTCGGAGTTGATGCGCCCTTCGAAGTTGCGGTTTCCGCTGAGCACCGACACGACCACCAGGTCCTTGTCGGCGATGACGCTGGAAACCTCCGCCGGCAGCGGGCCCGAATTGCCGATGCAGGTGGTGCAACCGTAGCCGACGAGATTGAACTTCAGCTTCTCGAGGTAGGGCATCAGGCCGGCACGCGAGAGATATTCGGTAACCACCATCGAACCTGGGGCGAGTGACGTCTTCACCCAGGATGGAACCGAGAGGCCCTTTTCGACCGCCTTCTTCGCCAGCAGTCCGGCGGCGAGCATGACATAGGGATTCGAAGTGTTGGTGCAGCTGGTGATGGCGGCAATCACCACACTACCGTGGCCGAGAGCTTCCTCCAATGCAATTTCGGTGGCGACGGCGGTGGTCTCATGCGACTCCGGTGCGGCGGTATGGCCACCCTCGCCTTCCCATCTCGCAGCCTGCTTGGGCGGCACCATCTGTCCCGGCTTCAGCAGGCTGGGCAATGCCTGCTCGAATGACTCTGCAGCCGCAGAAAGGGCCACGCGGTCCTGCGGACGCTTGGGCCCGGCGATACTGGGTTCGACGGTCGAAAGGTCGAGCTCTAACACCTGGCTGTATTCCGCCTCGGGAGTATCTACCGTGTGAAATAAGCCCTGCTCCTTGCAATAAGCCTCCACGATCCGGATCTGCTCCTCGGTGCGGCCACTGAGCCGGAGGTAGCGCAAGGTCTCTTCGTCGACCGGGAAGATGCCGCAGGTGGCGCCATATTCCGGCGCCATATTGCCGATGGTGGCGCGGTCGGCGAGCGGCACGGTTGCCAGTCCAGCTCCGAAGAACTCGACGAACTTGCCGACGACGCCATGCTTGCGCAGCATCTCGGTCACGGTCAGCACAAGGTCGGTCGCCGTTGAACCCTCGCGTAGCTGGTTCTTCAGCCGCACTCCCACCACCTGAGGAATCAGCATGGAGACCGACTGGCCCAGCATGGCTGCCTCGGCTTCAATTCCGCCAACGCCCCAGCCCAGCACGCCGAGGCCGTTGATCATCGTGGTGTGCGAGTCGGTGCCCACCAGCGTGTCGGGATAAGCCATGGGATGGCCGGAGCTACCCTTCGCTCCCAGAAAGACGACGCGCGCCAGATATTCGAGATTGATCTGGTGGACAATGCCGGTGTCCGGGGGAACGATGGCGAAATTCTTGAAGGCCGTCTGGCCCCAGCGCAAAAAAGCATAGCGTTCTTTGTTGCGCGAGAACTCAAGCTCAGCGTTGAGCTGGAAGGCCTGCTGTGTGCCGAACTCATCCACCTGCACCGAGTGATCGATCACCAGTTCCGCAGGTTGCAGCGGATTGATCTGGTTGGGCTCGCCTCCCAGGGCCTTCATGGCATCGCGCATCGCCGCCAGGTCAACCACCGCGGGCACGCCGGTGAAGTCCTGCAATAGGACCCGGCTGGGCATGAAGGCGATCTCCTGTACCGGGACGCTCTTGCCGCTCCACGAGGTAAGGGCGCGAATGTCGTCGGCCTTCACGGCTTTGCCATCCTCGCGGCGGAGCAGATTCTCCAGCAGGATACGCAGAGAATAAGGAAGGTGGCCGATGGAACAACCGTGCTTCTCGACCGAAGCCAGCTTATAAATTTCGAATTTGTCTTTGCCCACCGAGAGGATGGAACGGCTGCCAAAGGTGTTCATGATGGATAAGTCCCTTCTATATGGAGGCGCAGTATGTGAATGCAGTTTCTGACAAAGTGAAACTAATTATCTTAAAACGCCGGGCAGGCCTGTGGATAGTGCACGGGACCTGAGCACCGTTTAAGTTCGGCTGATCTGCGGCCGCAGGGAGTGGTGTTCAGTGCCGATAGCACAGATTTCACCTCGGCAGGTGCATCGCGGGTGCTGGCATTAAAGCCTAGTTCCTCTGGCTATTCACCAGTATGCTGTCATTTTGCCTTGAGAAGCAGAACGGGCACGCGAACGCTGTGCTGCACCTGGGTCGCGGTGGTGCCGAGAAAGAGATCGGCCAGGAAGCGGTGGCCGTGGGTGCTCATCGCTACCAGGTCGCAACCCTTTTGCTGCACCCACTTAACGATTTCCTTGACTGGCTCCCCGTAGGCAAGTTCGGCCTCGGTGGGTATACCCTCGGCCTGAAATTCTGCGCGTACTTTGGCCAGATAGGCGGTGTCTTCGGAAATCTCCGGACTAACGGCATCCCGGCCGTAGGTTCGGGCCGCCCATCCGTCGGCCACGTGCAGCAAGACCAGCCGGCTCTGCGCCAGTTTCGCCAGTTTCTTGATGTGCTCGATGATCGCCCGGTCGGTCGGCGTACCGTCCAAGGTCACGAGAATGGTGCCGTACATGTTTGTCCGTTCCTAATCTTTGCGGGGTTATCCCCCGGCGATGAGCCGCCAGGCGGCTCTCAGCGAGTCCGGCAGGCCGTAGATGTCCATGGCGGTGATCAGCATAGCACTCGCCCAGCCGGCCATGAGAAGGAACGAGCCGTTCTTCCATCGGCCCATCCGCTTGCCGGAACTGGTGAACTGCAGCAGAGGAAACATGGCAAAGGGGAGTTGCAGCGCCAGCACCACCTGGCTGAGCGTCAGCAGATCGGTCACGCTGCTGTTGCCCCGCACTCCGATAACGAAGACCGCCGGCAGGATGGCCAGGCTCCGGGTGATCAGGCGCCGTACCCACGGCTGGATACGCCAGTGCATGAAGCCTTCCATTATCACCTGTCCGGCGAGAGTGCCGGTGATGGTGCTGCTTTGGCCGCTCGCCAACAGTGCCACCGCAAAGAGCGTGCTCGCCATGGTCGCGCCAAGTAACGGCGCGAGAGTCAGGTAGGCGACGCGAATCCAATCGCTGTCAGGACTGAACGTCACCACACTTCCGCCGGCGATGGTGACACTCTGCTTGCCGAAGAAGACCGTCGCCGCCAGGACCAGAATCGCCGCGTTGACGAAGAAAGCGATCGTCAAAGCCACGATCGAGTCGATGGTGTTGAAACGGATCGCGCTCCGGATCGACGGTTCGTCCTTCTGCAACTGGCGGCTCTGCACCAGGGCCGAATGCAGGTACAGGTTATGAGGCATGACCGTTGCCCCAATGATGCCAATGGCGAGATAGATCATTCCCTCTTCCCGAAAGTGAGGAGTGATCAGGGCGCGCGCCATTTCTATGAAGCTGGGCTGGGTCTGCGGTAGGACGAAGATCTCAATGTAGTAGCAGATGCCGATGGTTGCGATGAGCAACAGGACGATGGCCTCGATGGTACGCATGCCAAAGCCCTGCAGGGCCAGCAGCAGCAGCACATCCAGTCCGGTAATGATGACCGCCCACAGCAGCGGAATATGGAACAGCAGGTTGAGGGCAACGGCGCTGCCCAGGACTTCCGCCAAATCGCAGGCGCCGATTGCCACCTCGCTCAGCAGCCAGTTGGGCCAACGGGTCCAGCCGGGGTACCAGTCGCGGCAGCATTGCGCCAGATCCTTGCCGGTGACAACGCCCAGCCGAGCAGAAATGACCTGCATGAAGATGGCCATCAGGCTGGCCACGCCTACGACCCAGAGCAGTCCATACTTAAACTGCGCCCCGCTTTGCAGGTCGGTCCCCCAGTTTCCGGGGTCCATGTAGCCGACGCTGACCAGAATGGCCGGTCCGACAAAGGCCCTCCACTGCTGCCAGAAGCCCGCCTCATGGTGCGGCACCTCGACCGAGCTGTGCATTCCCTCCAGCGATCTGTGGCCCGCCTCGGCGTCCGCTACCTGACCGTTGCCGGAAGGCATGAGTGTCGGGCCGGGATTGCGATTTATTTCAGGCTTCGGCTTCACCAGTCACCTAAAACTTACGAAGAAGTACGCTTAGGGAACCTCTGAATAAGTGGACCCGGCGGTAGAGCTGGCTTTTAGGCCAGCGTCTAAGTCGTCGATAATCCTCAGGGGCTTTAGCCCCGCGGTTGCGGAGCCAAGACTTGTTCAAGATTCCCTAGCCCCACAGGGCATGGAATTAGCCTAAGTATATAGCACGGGATAAACTACAGTTAATTTTATTTATTTTGTTACAGAGATTTCGTGCACGGGGGCTACCCACACCTTTTCTGCCGCCGGCCGGCCCACGGATACCCGGCCATTGCCGGTGGTCAGGCTTAAGGTGTCGTCGTAGTTTCGGCGCTCGATGGTGACCTCGGCGCCGGGTCGAATCCCTAGCTCTTCCAGGAACTCTCCCAGCTTGCGGTCGCGTTCGTAGACACTGTGTATGCTGTAGCGGCCGCCTAAGGCACTCTCGGAGAGCAGCAGAAGCCCCCGCTTTCTCCGCGAGGCAGGGCGCTCAGGGGTGGGGGGATTGCCGTGCGGACACGGTCCGCCACGCCCCAGCTTGCGGACCAGCATCGCCTCGAAATCGCTGGAGACGGCATGTTCCAGACGTTCGGCTTCGTCATGCACCTTGTACCACGCCATGCCGAACACTTCGTGCAGCATGCGCTCGATGAGGTGGTGACGGACCGCCAGACGGCGGGCGATCTTTCTGCCTTCCGCCGTCAGCAGGACGCGACCGTCCTGACGGACCGCAACCAGGCCGTCGCGCTTCAGGCGGCGAAGCGCCATGGTCACCGCCGGCGGCGACACCGAGAGCCATTGGGCGAGCCGCGCCGAAATGACCGAGTCGCCCTCGCCTTCGGCTTCGAGAATGGCCTTGAGGTAGTCTTCTTTAGAGACGGTGATCATGGCATGATCCAACTATCGTAGTTAACGTCAGTTAACCATGAAATGCAAGCCCGGTCGTTTTGCAGGCAGGGCAACGTTTCCAGAGGCAGTGTTTGACATTGGCCGCTTCCCGAACCTACTCTTTCTTCTCAATCTGTCATAACGCCGGCTGTCTTGGGATTTGTCGCGGGAACGTGTCTTATGAAGGTTCTGGTACTGGGTAGCGGAGGTCGCGAGCACGCGCTGGTATGGAAGCTGCGGCAGTCGCCGCGCATTACCAAGCTGTTCTGCGCGCCGGGAAACGGCGGCATCGCGGGCGATGCCGAGTGCGTGCCCGTCGATGTCAAGAGCCTGGATTCGATGCTGCTGCTCGCCAGTCGCCTCAGCCCCGACGTTACCGTGGTTGGTCCTGAGATGCCCCTGACCCTGGGTGTAGTGGACGAATTCCAGAAGCGCGGATGGCCGGTGTTCGGCCCCACCCGTGCCGCGGCGAGGCTGGAGTCGAGCAAAAGTTTTGCCAAGGAATTTATGCAGCGGCACCGTATTCCAACCGCGGGTTACTCGGTGTGCGTCAACAAAGAAGAAGTGAAGGAAGCCCTGACCCACTTCCACACGCCCGTCGTGGTGAAGGCCGATGGCCTGGCGGCCGGCAAGGGCGTGGTGATTGCGCACTCCAAGGAAGAGGCGCAGCGCACCGCCGAGGAAATGCTCAGCGGCAAGATGCTGGGGGAGGCCGGAGCGCGGGTGGTGCTGGAGGAATTCCTGGATGGCGAAGAGCTTTCGTTCCTGGTGTTGAGCGATGGGGAGCGCGTGGTTCCGCTGGTCGCAACTCAGGACCACAAGCGCGTTTTCGACAACGATCAGGGTCCCAATACCGGCGGCATGGGCGCATATTCGACGGACCAGATCATTGATGCGCAGATGCGCGACTGGCTGGTGGCCCATGTGGCGCGGCCCGTGATCGCGGGCATGCGGGCGGAGGGCGCGGCATACAAGGGCATTCTCTACTGCGGCATCATGATGACGGCGCGCGGCCCGCTGGTGCTGGAGTTCAACTGCCGCTTCGGCGATCCCGAGACGCAGCCCATCATCCTGCGCATGGAAAGCGATCTGCTCGAAGCTATCGAAGCCTCCATTGAAGGGCGCGTCAGCGAGGGAGACTTCCGCTGGTCGCCCAACCCCGCGGTCTGCGTGGTGATGGCCTCAGGCGGCTATCCCGGCGCTTACGAAGCCGGCAAGCTGATTAACGGAATCGGCGAGGCTGACCGGCTACAGGGGGTGAAGGTATTTCACGCCGGCACCAACCGTCGCGACGGCGAATATTTCACCACCGGTGGCAGAGTGCTGGGCGTCACCGCGCGCGGTGCCGACCTGCCCGAGGCGGTGGAGAGAGCCTATGATGCGGTGATGAAGATCCGCTTCGACGGCATGCACTATCGCAAGGACATCGCAGCGCGAGGGTTGAAGCATCTGCGCGAAAAAGTGTAGCCTCGCCTGGCGAGAAACGACGCCCAGCTTGGGCGAATCAGCAGGAAGACAACAAGAATGGCTAAGAATCCTCTCGTCTCAATTGTCATGGGCAGCGACTCCGACCTGGAGATCATGAATGAAGCCGCGAAAGCCCTCGCCGACTTCGATGTTCCCTACGAGATCGATATCACTTCGGCCCACCGATCTCCGGCGCGCACCAGCGAGTACTCGCGCGGATTGAAGGCCCGTGGCGTAAAGGTGGTGATCGCGGGAGCGGGCGGGGCCGCCCACCTGGCGGGCGTCATCGCCGCCGAAACCACGCTGCCGGTGATTGCCGTGCCGATTCCTTCGACCGCGCTGCTGGGCTTGGACTCTCTGCTGGCGATGGTGCAGATGCCCGCCGGCATACCCGTCGCCACCGTCGCCATCGGCAAACCCGGCGCGACCAATGCAGGGATTCTCGCCGCACAAATGATTGCTCTGTACGACAGTGATGTTGCCAGGAAACTTGACGCTCACAAGGAGAAACTTGCCAAGGGCGTCGAGGCCAAGTCGCGCAAACTGAAAGAGAGCCACAAGTAACCGGCGCTCTTGCGGCAGCACGATTTGAGCAGCGCCGCAACACCGCTCCTCAACCAGCTTTTTCCCAGCGAAATTGCGCCCCGACTTGGGTGTTCCGGTAGACTATGGTCAACAACAACCTTAACCAACCAGGTCGAACGGCTCGGTCGTCCGGCGAATGTCATTGAGTCGAGAGAGGTAGTTCCGTGATTATCTGTATGAAGTGCGCTTTGCTGCGCAGACTGCTGTTCGTTGCTGGAATCTCCTGTCTGCTCGGCGGAAGCGCAAGCCTGGCCAGTGCCCAAGCAAAACCGGCGGCGCACTCAGCTCAAACCGGTACCGCAGGTTCCGGCAACGCAAGCTCCGCTGCCAAACACACGACCGCGGTTGCGCCCGTGCCTGTTCCCAAAGGCATGGCCTGGATTCCGTCCGGCGTGTTCTGGATGGGCTCCGACGAACCGAAATTCAAGGACACGCGGCCTTGGCATCAGGTTTACCTGGACGGCTTCTTCATCGACAAAACGGTAGTGACGAACGAACACTTCGCCCGGTTCGTCAAGGCTACCAACTACGTCACCATCGCTGAGAGGACCCCGCGCGCTGAAGACTTTCCCGGCGCTCCGCCGGAGAACCTGGTCGCTGGGTCGGTGGTTTTCACTCCGCCAGATCATCCAGTTCCGCTCGACAACCAGTTTCAGTGGTGGAGCTACGTGAAGGGCGCCAACTGGAAGCACCCGGAAGGCCCCAAGACAGATCTCAAGGGCAAAGAGAAATATCCTGTCGTGCACATCGCTTACAAGGACGCAGTGGCTTACTGCGAGTGGGAGGGAGAGCGGTTACCGACCGAAGCCGAGTTCGAATATGCCGAACGCGGTGGACTGGACCGCAAACCTTATGCCTGGGGCGACCAGTTCATGCCGGGCGGCAAGGCTATGGCGAACACCTTCCAGGGACACTTTCCGAACAAGAACACCGGCGCCGACGGCTACACCGGCACTTCTCCCGTGGGTAGTTTTCCCGCGAATGGCTACGGCCTTTACGATATGTCGGGAAATGTCTGGGAGTGGACCTCGGACTGGTACCGTCCCGATTATTACCAGACCCTCGCCGCCAGCGGCCAAATCACCCGCAACCCTCAAGGGCCGTCTGACAGCATCGATCCCAGCGAGCCGGGTGTGGCCAAAAAGGTTCATCGCGGCGGATCGTATCTTTGCACGGACCAGTACTGCAGCCGCTACATGGCGGGTGGACGCGGCAAAGGCGAACCCGATACGGGGACCAACCACCTGGGATTTCGATGTGTGAAGTCCGTGAACGTGAAGTCGCAACAAGCTGCCAACGGCCATCCCGCTTCCTAGGAGTGACCCGGGCTAATGTAGAAGGCGGTGGAAGCGTCGGGCTTTAGCCCGACGGAATCGCACGTGGCTACAGGGTGGCTTCCGTTGGTACTGGGTGGCAGGCATATTTTCATGGCTGCGGATTGTCGGTGACGATGCGCGTGTTTGTGCCAAACTTTCGGCAATCGTGGAAGGTCAAGCGGTTGATGGTGCAGCGCGAACCGCTTGCGCCAGGGATATGGGTACACGCGGTTGTCATCGATTGATATGGAAGCAGGAATGTGCCCGCGTCGGCAATTGCGGTATTGGCGTAGTCCGTGGTGATCTCCGCTGCAGTGAAATCGAAATTTTCAGGCAGGCGTACGGGCCGCAACTCCAGCCGCAGAAGCTGTCCACTCTGACGGTTCACCCACAGCTCTCCCAGATACTCGGCATGCACAGTGACCCCTCGGCTGTCTCGAAGACTCCAGAACGTGTTCTTCTCTGCCGCGATATGGAAATCGTAAAGCAACGAGGGCGTGTCCCGGAGGTTCTCTTGCTTTCGAAACTTGAATTCGGCCACAATCGGCGGCTCAAACAAATCAACCAGATCGCTGCCGAGTTCACCTGCCGTAATCACCCTGATAGCGCTGAGAGTGGAACCCGAGTCGGTCTTCGGAGGTTTGCCATCGATCGTGATGTTGGAATAGCGTTCATGGCCTTTCTCGAATGTCACTTGGGCCTTCAACACCGTGGTCACTCCGCGGCTGGTGCTGGTGGTCGTTTGCTCACAGATAAAGTCGGGCAGTTGACGGCGATAGGTGAGCGCGAACTCGCACAGCGCAGAGAGGGAACTCAATCGGGGATCCCCGGCTTCGATCGTCTGGCAGTGGCTTGTACTGTTGTCAGTCGACGCCTGCTTCGTCGGAACAAGTGGAGTAGCCGTAGCGACCGGGGTGCCAGCTGGCGGCGGTGAGACGCTCGCCTGCAGGTTTCCGCGCTCTCCATCGGACACGTTCGTTGACGGCGTTACCCGGATGGGAGCATCGACACTGCCAATCTCTCCCGAGACGGCGTCTCGGACCACAAACCGCACTTGAAAGCTCCCGGTGGGAAGGGCGATGGCATCGGTATAAGAGAAGCCAGCGCTCTCGACCTTGCTCAGGACATCGGGCTTCAGATGCGCGGTCACGGTCTGGGCAAAATCGCCGGTTAATTTGCCGGTGCCGTCGATGGCAACCGCGTCGATATCGAGTTGTACGCGGTTGGTATCGCTGGAATCGATCGCGAAGGCGTGCGGCGGAAAGCTGATCCTGAAGACCGCACCCGTCGTAGCCGGACCGTAGACATCCTTGGTGAGCCGTGCGCGCGGATTGACCGCCGCTGGCTCTGCCTGCCGCACCCATTGCACGCTGAAGGGCAACGCAGTGAGCGGAACCGGGGACCGTAACGCCGCAAGAACAGCTTTCTCCGGCGCAGCGGCCAGGGCTGACGACGCACTGTTCCCCACGGAGAACCCCTCCCGGCTCCGAATCTTCAGGCCCGCGGGCTTTATCACCGAGACCTTCAGCTTGTGCCAGCCCTTGGCGCGAATGTCGGGACCAACGTAAAACGACAGGGTGTAATTGTTCTCCCCGTCTTGTGCTGCCGCCGCCAGGCATTTCGCCAGTTCATTATTGTTCATGCACACGTTTCCGCTGGTCTGTTGCGCGAATAGCTGCAAGGTCAGGTTGATCGATGTCTCCTGGCTCACGATCGGAGATCGCACGCCGTAGTGTTCGTGCAAGGCATCGGAGCCCACTGCCGGTTGTTGGCTCGAGGAATCGGAAATCACTGCGCCCGAAGCCCACCGGGAATCGAAGAGACCTCGCATGTCGACGGGATACACGGCGACGTCCGCATTGGAAAGCTTCTGCCAAGTCCGCTCGTAGCGGGCTGCGAATTCCGAACGGCTGCCACCCAGCGCGTCGGGGTCGGTTACCTGGAAGGGGAAACCGGCAGTAAGCCAGATCAGATTCTTCCGGCCCGGAATCCCGCTGAAGGCGGCGGCCAGCGCGTCCATGGCGTCGAGCGTGGTCGTAATTGCTTCCCGCTGCCGCATCCCTTCGACCCGATCCATCGACAGGATCATCGACTGTATCGCTCGAGTCACTTCCGCTGTGGGGGGCAGAGTAGCGGCCGTCTCGGCAGTGAGACTTTGGTCGCTGCTGTTCTGATCTGTATAGGAAGTGCGTTGCTGCAGCACCAGCACGGCAGCCTTGAGATCGGCGCTGCTGGTAGTGAACGATTGCAGCAACTGCAGTCCTTTGCCGCTCAGCAAGAACAGTCCGACGGGCCGATCGGGTCGCAGTTGCGTCTCCAGGAAGTGCAGGACTTGATCGCGTGCTTGTCGCTGATCGGACGCGGCGGAGTTCAACAAGTCAATGACCAGGATGATGGGGCGGACGGATGATTTGCTGTCGACGACGTAGTTGGAGAACCAATCTGGACGTCCTATATTCGCAGCGCTGAGGGTGACCTGAACCTCGTCAAGACTGGCGATGGTCTGACGCTTGCCGTCGGCATAGATTGCGAAATCCTCGCGCTTCAGCCCGGTCACTGGTTTTCCAGCGGCGTCGGTAACGATGACAGGCACAAGAACCAGCTCCGTTGTCGCTCGCAGAGTGGTTTGCCCAGCGGCTTGGAGTTCGCCGCTGTGTTTTTGTGGATCCTGCACCTGCCCATGTGAATCGAGGACGAGAACCAGGGCCAAAGCGACAACCACAATATGCTTCACGGTGAGCTCCCGGCATTAGATGGCCCGTCCACCTGAATAGCACAACGAGCGTGGAGTGCATCCGGGCGGCAAGTGCGAGCTGTCTAACGCCGACATTTTTGCGGCGGCGCGAAACAGCAGGTCCCTAGGGGGCTGAAGCCTCCCTCGTGATGAGAGCCCTCTGACAAAACAAGCGTCGCGGGCTGCGTGACCCTTATTCCGCTTTCGGCGTCTCCGGCACGGCGGCAGCCGGCGCAGGTGCAGGCCCTGTCTTGCGTAAATCGGACCGGATCTCCGCCGGACGTGGGCCCATCTGCATGGAACGCTCGTCGAACTTGCCGAAGATCATCTTGCCCGCCGTGGTCTGCAGCACCGACGTCACCGAGATGTCGACATTCTTGCCAATCATCTTGCGGGCGTTGTCCACGACAACCATGGTTCCGTCGTCGAGATAGGCGACACCCTGGTTGTATTCCTTGCCTTCCTTCAGGATGAAGACCTTCATGATCTCGCCGGGCAGCACGATAGGCTTCAGCGAGTTGGCCAGTTCGTTGATGTTCAGCACCTCAACGCCCTGGAGCTGCGCCACCTTATTCAGATTAAAGTCGTTGGTGACGATCTTGCCTTCGTAGACCTTGGCCAGCTCAATCAGTTTGAGGTCGACCTCGCGCACCGCAGGAAAGTCGTCCTCCACGATCTGCACGGTCAAGGTGGCGATCTTCTGGATGCGCTGCAGGATGTCGAGACCGCGACGGCCTCGATTGCGTTTCATGGAGTCAGCGGAGTCGGCCACCAGTTGCAGCTCGCGGAGCACGAATTGCGGCAGCACGATGACGCCATCCAGAAAGCCGGTCTCGGCGATGTCGGCGATGCGGCCATCGATGATGACGCTGGTATCCAGAATCTTGTAGCTTCGTTTCGACTGCTTCTCGCCCCCGAAAATGCCGCCCAGCGCGGCCAGGTTCAACAGGTCACCCTTGCCTGCCCCGACTACCAGGCCAACGTAGGACATGATGAGCATGACAAAAATCTGCAGAAAACTGGAGGTCGCACCCGGACGGATGCTGTTTCGGATGACCAGGGCGAAAAGATAGGCTCCGATGATGCCGAGGATACTTCCGATCACCGCTCCGATGAGCCGCTTCAGGCTGACTTGCCGGAGGCGGTATTCAAACAGGACAACGGCGACCCCGAACAGCGCGCCAGCCCCAGCCGCGGGCAGGCGATCCAATCCCAGGGGCTGAAGTTCATAGCTGGCAAGTGCTGTTATAAGAACGAATAAGACACGAATAATAACCAGGTCCACTCGACACCTCCCGGGGTCGGTCCTGGCATCTGCGGGCGGGTTCGAGGAGCGCCGGGAGATATGAAGTTACACCAGCCGCTCACTCCCGTTCCGAAAGACGCAATGGGCCTCGCTAGTCTCTCTATATCGATCAACAATCCCGGAGCCTATGAATTATGAAAACCTGCTCCGGCGCCGTTTGGCATCAACGGCGATTTCTACAATCCTAAGTAGCCGAAGTATATACCAGTTTGCAGCCGGACTGACGGCCGCCCTGGTGCCAGCACCCAAGTGACAGGTTCCCGTACGGTCCGCCTGGAACCTGTTAAGAAAGGCGCGGAATGTGCCCGACTCGAAGGGTGGTTAAGCGAAGAGTGATCCTATCCCGGAGGTGATCAGTACAAACGCTGCCCACCAGCCGAAGACCACACCCATACAGGTGCCGCGCTTGACCCGGGTGACGCAGGAGTAGCCGATACCCGTCAGTACTAGCGACCACAGGGCGAATACGTCGAGCGACGACAGGATCGAGTAGAGGAAATGGGAGCTGGGATCGACCAACCCGCTCAGATTGCTGGCCACCGGATTCTGGAAGGTGAAGCCCTCGCCGCTTCCGACCGCCACAATCAGAATGGAGAGCAAAACCTTCACCAGTCCGGGTAGAGACGCATACATGCTGACGGCAAAACATTGCCGGAACGTCAGGCTGGCTCCGAATCCGAAGTTGAAGGTGGCCATAAGCACGCCCGCCAGAATGGCGATCACGATCAGGGTGATAACCGGGTAAATGTAGGCGACGACGCGCGTAATCTTGGTGCTGATCTCCATCTGGCTGGCGCGCTGGTCGGGTGGCAACTGATCGAGCTTGGCCGCCTGCTTCGGCGAAAGTGCAATCTGGTTTTCGGCCACCTTGTCCATCCCGATCTTCTTGTCCACTTCAACGACCCAGATTAGCCCGACAGTAGCCATCAGCAGCCATGGCGCCCACCAACTGGCATTGCGCCGGATGTCGGTGAAGGTCTTGGTAGGGGCGACAAAAGTGTCGACGATGCGTTCGCCTTCGGACAGCGGTTTAGGCTCGACAGGTTCAGGCAGAGTGGCAGAGCTGCTCATTGGGTCTCCATTGTAGGGCGCAGACGCTCGGTTCACGGTCAACCACGTTCCGGCGCTGCGGGGTTCGAATCGGCTCAGTACGAATGCGGCGAGATTTTACCACTGCCGATGCGCAAATGCGCATCGCAAAGATGGCATGGGGCACCGAATCCGGCGAGGCTCTGGCGGTGATGTAAGTTCGGTTGTGTAAAAAGCGAGAGGGTGTAAGTTGGCTTTGGCCTGACAAGCTAAAGCCGTTCTCGAAAGGAGACTTACACCCATGGCGAAGGTTACACGGATCACCGAGCAGTTCCAACATTTCCTGGCGGAGATGAAAGAGAGTTTCTGGGGCGATCTGTGCGGGCGGACGCAGCTGGCATGGAAGAAGTATTTCGAAGCCGAGTCGGAGCGACTGCGCGACCTGTATAGCGGCTGGGCGTCGTACGAGCGGCACCAGAGTCGGCAGCGCGATTACCGCAACGGCTATTATGAGCGAGATTTTGTCACCCGCTTCGGCACCCTGCGGCTGCGCATTGCGCGCACGCGCAGCCAGAACTTTCTGCCGCCGGGGCTGGAGAAGTTTCAGCGGCGAGCGCCGGAGCTGACGCTGCTGATCCGGGAGGCGTTTCTGCGCGGCATCTCCACCCGGCAAGTGGGGCGGGTGGTGGCCACGCTCACGGGCCAGGGGGTGAGCGCGCAAACCGTTTCGCAACTGACGCGCGATCTGGACCAGGCGGTGCGCCAGTTTCATCAAGCGCCACTGGACGACGACTGGGCGTATCTGTTCTTGGATGGGGTGAGCTTGCGGGTGCGACGGCCCAGCGGGCGACAGCGAGTGCAGATGCTAGTGGCTTACGGAGTGCGGCGCGACGGAACTCGCCAACTGCTGGCCTTTTTGCAAACCCGCGGCGAGAGTCAGAGCGATTGGGAGGGGCTGTTGCAGGACCTGTACCGGCGCGGGCTGGAAGGCAAGCACCTGCAGTTGATCATCACCGACGGTTGCCCCGGATTGGCGGCGGCGATCCCCACCGTCTATCCGCGGGCCGGGCATCAGCGCTGCTGGGTCCACAAGATGCGCAATATTTTGGAGAAGGTACGCAAACGCGATCACGATGCGGTCAAGGCCGACGCCCAGGCTATCTATCTGGCCGAGGGCCGCTCCGCCGCCCAAGCCGCGGCGCGTGCTTTCTGCCGGCGTTGGCGAACGCTGTATCCACGCATGGTGCGGCAGCTGGAACGCGATCTGCCGGAGTTACTGTCGTTCTTCCGCTTGCCCCGCCATCTGTGGAGGAAGCTGCGCACCACCAACATCATCGAGCGCTGCTTCGTGGAGGTGCGCCGCAGAACTCGGCCCATGGTCTGCTTTGTCAATGTGCAGAGCGTGGAGCGAATCATCTACTCCATCTTCCAGCGCTTTAACCTGGAATGGAAAACCCGCACCCTCCGCGTTTTTACACAAGCAGCTTGACGTCACCGCTCTGGCCGGGCGAGTTGAAGGCGGGCAACTCCCCCGTTAGACTTAAGACATGCACGTTCACGCCGGCGCGGGTGCGTCCACAAAGCGCGTGCTGCAGATCGCGCTGGTGGTGACGCTGGCCTACATTCTGCTGCTGGTTTTCGCCGGACTCCGCTCCCATAGTCTGGCCCTGCTCTCCGAAGCGGGACACAATCTCTCCGACTTCATCGCCTTGCTGCTCTCATGGGGTGCGGTGTACTTGCAGGGACGCCCACCGAACGCGCGCAAAACCTTCGGCTACAACCGCGCCGGAGTGCTGGTAGCCTTCATCAATGGACTGACGCTGGTCCTGATCTCGTTCTACATCCTGTACGAGGCGTTCAAGCGGTTGCAGAACCCGGTCGATGTGCACGCCGGGCTGATGATTTGGGTCGCGGCCGCCGGGGTCATCATGAATGGCGGCATCGCCTTCCTGCTGATGAGGGGACATCGCGACATCAACCTGCGCAGCGCGCTGCTGCACGAGATTGGCGATACGCTTTCCACCGCAGCGGTAATCGCCGGCGGCATCATGATTGCCACGACCGGACAGCGCTGGATTGACCCGGCCCTCTCGGTCGGTATCGGCGTGATGATTCTGTGGTCGTCGATCGGCATTATCCGCGAGAGCCTGAATATCCTGCTGGAAGGCACACCCAGCGGCATGGAATTGGAGCGTATTGAGCAATGCATCCGCCGGGTCGGCGGGGTGAATGATGTGCACGACCTGCACGTGTGGAGCATCGGCAGCGACACCCATTCGCTCTCCTGTCATGTCAGCATCGAGGACATGCGGGCCTCGGAGAGTGAGAGCATCCTGGTGGCGATCCGCGATGAACTGGCGGCGCAGTTCCATATTCATCACACCACCATTCAGTTCGAGAACGCCGCCTGCGAAGTGGCGCATGGCTGCGTCATTCAGGTCAGCCACTCCGAGCACGGGCACTCGCATTAGGCGGCGGACCGACCGCGCAATGGTGACGTGATTTGAGACCCGGGCATAAGCGCCGGGCGACTTACGAAAACTTTCCCAGCTGCCTAGCGGCGGCACATAGCCCGTTTCATCCGAGGGAACCAATCTTGCGCCGAAATTTCCTTCTCGTAATCTTTATCGCCGTTCTGACAATCACCATCGGCTGCAACCGAAAGGCCACGAACCGGGCGGAAGCATCTTCCGAGGCAAACGCATCGACCACAAGCCCATGGAATTTCGCTCTGACCATCGCTCCCGATCACCCGCGCATGGTCAAGCCTACGACGTTCACGGTTCATGTCACTGACGCCAGCGGTAAACCGGCCGACAACCTGAACCTCGCCGGATCGCTCGCCATGGTGGCCATGAACATGGGCGATACCCACGTGACGTTCCAGGGAAAAGGCAATGGCAACTACGAGGCATCGGTGAAAGAGCTGGATATGTCGGGCCCGTGGACGCTCACACTTGACGCCTCACAAGGCACGCTGCACGCGCAGAAGAGCTTCGACTTCGTGGTGGGAGAATAGTGTCTGTCCGACCGACGCTACCTTGGAGATTGTCATCCCGAACCGACTTCAGTCGATGAGGGATCTGCGGTCTCTCTGCATTGTCACTAAGCCTGAGGAAACAGCAGATCCCTCGCTTCGCTCGTGATGACAACGCTTAAGTATGCGGACAGGCCCTGACGCTACTCCTTCTTCCCCCTGCCGTGTTGCCGCCGGTAAATCGTTTCCACATCTTCCACCGTATTAATCACGGCCGGTAGTTTGTCCTGCCGGATGCGCAGAATCCTGGGGAAGCGCAGCGCGTAGCCGCTATCGTGACGGTCGGAACGCATGATGGCATTGAAGGCTACTTCCAGCACCACCGTCGGCTCGACCTCACGTAAGAAGCCATGATCGGCCGTCGTGTGCGCAAGGAACCACTCCGTCATCTGGACGATCTCAGCATCGGTAAGTCCTGAGTAGGCCTTGCCGATATTGACCAGCTCTTCGCCCTTGCGCACGGCGAAGGTGTAATCGCTCAGCACGTGGATGCGCCTGCCATGGCCATACTCGGCGGCGGTCACCACTACGTCGAGGGTGGCCAGCTCGCGCTTTAGCTTCAGCCACCAGCGACCGCGACGGCCCGGCATGTAGGGCGAGTTGATGTCCTTGATCATCAGCCCTTCGTTGCCACGCGCCATGGCTTCATCGAAATACTGTTCAAGCTGCTCGGGAGAATCGGCCCTCATGCTGGGCGCGCGAATCACCCAGCCGGAAGCGCCCGCCTCCTCGATCTCCGGCTCGAACAGCAAACGGCCCTGCGAATTGAGCACCGGCTTGGGCGCAACCCGGCTCGCGCCGGCAAACACCTGATCGAGAATCTGCACGCGCTCGTGCAGCGGCTTGTCGAGTGCAATCTCGCGCCCGGCGTAGATCACATCGAAGATTACATAAGCCACCGGCACCTCGGCGATCAACTCGGCCGCCACCTGCTTGCGGCCTAACCGCTTCTGGATCTCGGAGAAGGGACGCGCATGACCGCCGTCGTCGTTGTGTTGCCAGGCGACAATCTCGCCATCCAGGATGACTTCGCCTGCGAAATCGGCGAGCGGCCCGGCCAGCTCAGGAAAGGACGGCGTCACATCGTCGAGCGTGCGCGAGAACAGCCGCACTACGCCGCCGCTGCAATGCGCCTGCGCCCGAATGCCGTCGTACTTGTCCTCGACCTGCGCATGTTCGAAGTAATCGAAGGCCTCGGCGGCATCGGCCGCGGGGCTAGCCAGCATGAAGCCGACTGGATGAAACAGCCTCATGCGGGCGTCGTCCATGCGATGTCCGGCAGCCAGCCGCAGGGTCTCGCCGATGTCGCCCAGCAGCATGTTGACGCGCTGCACCCGGCTCAGCGGCTCGTCGTAGGCCTTGGCGATAGCCTCTTCGACGAGGCTTTCTTTCAGCCCAATCCGCAGCTCACCGGTGATGATCTTCAGCAGATACTTGGCTTCGAGCGCCGTGGCTCGCTCCAGCAGCGCCTTCAGGAGCGTTGCTTTCGCGGACGTGGTGCGGGTGGAGGCAATATGGTCGAAGGCGACGCGAACCTCGGCGAGGGTGATTTCGTTCTTAGTTAGAATGGCCGGGTTCGCGGCCAGCACATCGTAAGCCGCCGAGCCCAGATCGCCGCGCATGCGATAGGCGGCGCGCAGACCGGCCTCGCTCACTCCCGCGATTTCCAGCATCAGCTTCCATAAAGCTGATCCGCCAATCTGAAGGGTCTTCTCCTCGAACGCTGGGAAAGCACGCCCCGATAGAAACACCGCCGAGATGGCCGCATCGTCCAGATCGCGTGACCGGAGGTACTCGGCGAGGATAGCGGCCTTCTCGCTCTTCTTGGTGGTCGCGGCCAGGCGTTCGGCGGTTTGGGCGAACAGGAGCATGGTCCGGTAACGGCCTTGGATGCCGCGATTTACGGTCGCGAGTCAGAATACAGGAAACACCCCTCTCCTCCGCCGGCGGGCATTTCCCGGATTGACACCCACGCTGAAGCTGCTACCCTAGATACTGCACCTCCTGTGGTCAAGGAACATCCAATCCTTATGAAATTCCTGCGCCGTCATCTTCGTTTTCTGGCAGCCGTTCAACTCTTACCCGCGCTCGAAGGCGGTGAGGAGACCCTGGTCGGCGGACAGGCCGTTCTCGAAGGCGTGATGATGCGCTCGCCGCACGCGTGGGGCATCTGCATTCGAAAGCCTGACGGCACCCTCTCCACCCACTCCGAGCCGCTCGAGCGCATGTCAGAGAAGCACAAGTGGATGGGATGGCCCGTGGTTCGCGGCGTCATGACGCTGGGACAGGCGATGGTGCTGGGCTTTCGCGCGCTGCGTTACTCGGCGAATGTGGCCCTCGATCTTCCCGAGGAAAAGGAGAAGAAGACTGAAATCAGCGGCTGGGTGGCTGCGATCAATATTATTTTCTCGGTCGGCTTCTTTATCTTCCTCTACAAGTTCATTCCGCTGCTGGCGGCTACCAAGCTGAAAAACGCTCATCCGGTATTCGGCAACCAGATCCTGTTCAACTTCATTGACGGCATCATCCGCATTGCGCTGTTCCTGCTGTTCATCTGGGGCGTCTCGCTGTGGGCCGACATCCGGCGCGTGTACCAGTACCACGGCGCGGAGCATAAGACGGTCTTCGCCTTCGAAGTCGCACGATCCCCTGACCGTGGAGAACGCGCAGGCCTATACGACCTTCCACCCTCGCTGCGGCACCAGCTTCCTGATGACCGTCATGCTGATCTCGATGCTGGTCTATATGCTGATTCCGGCGACTACATTCTGGGCGCGCTTCGGCTTCCGCATTGCCCTGCTGCCCGTGATCGCCGGCGTTTCGTACGAGATGATTCGCTTCTCCGCAAAGCATGCTTCTTCGCTGTTCGCGCTGTTGACCAAGCCCGGGCTGTGGCTGCAACGCATCACGACGCAGCCTCCCACCGACGACCAGGTTGTGTGCGCCATCGAGGCCCTGAACGAGGCCATGGAGTTGGAAAAAGAGCGTGGCGGCGAACTGGTGATTGCGTAGCGGCACCCGCCGCGACCTAGCCTTCCCATTCCTCTCATCCCGGTAAGAGCTAGCCTTGCAAAGTGAAGGTCGGCTCTCGCATCGAAGTGCACGAAGGGCTCTTTCAGTTTTTCGAGGCAGGCTCTATGGACAATACCGAAGCTGTGGCGCTCATCCGGCGTTTCATTGAGGCATGCGTCCGTGCCGATCCGGATGAGTTCGCCAGCTACTTTACCGAAGACGCGGTCTGGTGGAACGCTCCCTGGGAACCCGTTAGAGGACGCGAGACCATCCGCGAAACCTTGCGCCGCGGGGCGGAGCACATGGTCGCCTTACCCTGGGAGATTCGCCATATCGTGGCCGGCGGCGATGTCGTACTGACGGAACGGGTCGACAACTTCAAAGTGGGAGATACCCGGGTCAGCGTTCCCTGTATGGGCGTTTTTGAGCTGCGCGACGGCAAGATCGCCGCCTGGCGCGACTACTGGGACCTGCGGCAGTTCGAGCAGCAGTTGCCCGCGAAGAGCTGAAACTGGAGCTGGCCGCATAGAAGGCGGGCACCACAACGTACAATAGGATTTACCCCAATGTTTGAACGTTTAGAACAAATCGAATTGAAGTATGAAGAGCTAACCGCGGCTCTGGCTTCGCCCGACATCGTCTCCGACTCGTCCCGCTATCAGAAGACAGCCAAGGCTCATAGCGAGTTGGTGCCCATAGTCGAGAAATACCGAGAGTACAAGGACCTGAAGCGCGGCATCGCCGAGAGCAAGGTGCTGGTTGCAGAAGAATCCGACCCCGAGATGCGCGCCTATGCGCAGGAAGAGCTCACGCAACTCGAGCAGCGCTTTCACGGCGTAGAAGAGGATCTGAAGGTGCTGCTGCTTCCCAAGGATCCCAACGACGAGAAGAACGTCATCCTGGAAATCCGCGCGGGCACCGGTGGCGACGAGGCCACGCTGTTTGCGGCGGAGATCTTCCGCATGTACACGCGCTATGCCGAATCGCAGCGCTGGAAGGTGGAAGTGCTGTCGAGTTCCGACTCCGGAGTTGGCGGGCTGAAGGAAGTGATCGCCATTATCGAAGGTCACGGCGTCTATTCGCGGCTGAAGTACGAGAGCGGGGTACATCGCGTGCAGCGGGTGCCGCAGACCGAGACCCAGGGCCGCGTTCACACCTCCGCCGTAACCGTCGCTGTGCTTCCCGAAGCCGAGGATGTGGACGTCAAGATTGAGGCCAAGGACATTCGCATTGATACCTTCTGTTCTTCGGGACCGGGAGGTCAGTCGGTCAACACGACTTACTCCGCGGTGCGCATTACCCATCTGCCGACCAACACGGTGGTGAGCTGCCAAGACGAGAAGTCGCAGATCAAGAATCGCGAGAAAGGCATGCGCGTGCTGCGGGCCCGGCTCTACGAGATGGAGCAGCAGAAGCAGCAGGAGGCGCTGGCCAAAGAGCGCAAGGCGATGGTGGGCTCGGGCGATCGTAGCGAGAAGATTCGCACCTATAACTTCCCGCAGAACCGCGTCACCGATCACCGCATCGGCTATACCGCGCACCAGTTGCCCGAGTTCATGGACGGACGCCTGCAGCCCATGATCGACGCACTGATCACGCACTTCCAGGCCGAGAAGATGAAGCAGGAATCGGCAGTGCTGGCGTAAGGTAGCGTGGTGCTTCAGACCCGCGTTCCGCCGATCCCTTTAAGTTGTCTCTAGCGGCTCTAGCCGCTGAGAACCTGCGATTTCTTAGCGTCGCTGGGCCCTTCTGCGGCAAGAATCCATGCAACTGAAGCCCGCCCTCACCGCCGCTGTCGACCATCTGGAAAGCTCCGACGTCGGCTCGCCCCGCCTTAACGCCGAAACGCTGCTGATGTTCGTGCTCGGCTGCAATCGCGCCTATCTCTATGCGCATCCCGAGCGCGAGCTGACGGAAGAAGAACAATCCTCCTACGACGAGATCATCGCGCTGCGCGCGAAGGGCATGCCCTCGCAGTACATCACCGGCCATCAAGAATTCTGGGGCTTGGACCTACTGGTTTCGCCGGCGGTTTTGATTCCACGTCCCGAGACCGAACATCTCGTGGAAACCGTGCTGGAACTGGCCCGCGAAGTCCCGCGGCCAAAGATTGTGGATGTTGGCACCGGCTCAGGCTGTATTGCTCTCGCGGCGGCGCACGAACTGCGAGGCTCGGAGGTCTACGGCATCGATCTTTCTGCCGATGCGTTGGAGATCGCGCGCGCCAACGCGGCGCGGCTGCAACTGGATGGGCGGGTGAAGTTTGTGCAGGGAGATATCCTCCGGGTCAAGAATAAAGCAGGTTCCTCCGCTCGGGCTCAAGCCCTCGGTCGGAATGACGATGTTCTTGGCGGTGCGGGCGAATTTCAAGAGCTGGACTTTGTGGTCAGTAATCCGCCGTATGTTGGGATGAATGAAGCGGACAAGGTACAGCGCTCGGTGCGGGAGTTTGAGCCGGCGATGGCTGTGTTTTCGGGGGAGAACGGGCTCGATGTGATTCGCCCGCTGATTGATCAGGCACACGCCGCCCTGAAGGCCGGCGGCTGGCTGGCGATGGAGATTGGCTACTCCATGCGCGATGTGGTGCTCGAGCTGCTGAGTCCCACAATGTGGGAGGACATCCGCGTCGTCCCCGACCTGCAAGGCATTCCCCGTGTCATCGCGGCGCGGAAGAGATGATTCACCACGGAGTGCACGGAATTTAAATCGGGAAGCCGGTGCCGCAGGCTAAGAGCCGGCTCGTTTCCAAAAATCTCGGCGAGACACGGCGCTGAAGCCCCGCACTACCGTACGGCGGCAGGACGAGTCCATTTCGCCAAGTGCACTACCCCTTCCGACGTCGCCGCCTGGCGCAGCACATCATGCCCAGCAGGAACCCCGCGCCCACCATCAACCCGATTCTTCCCGGATCGAGGAAGTGAATAAACCGAGTTTCCGTCGCGGTGATTTCCAGAACGCCTGCCGGATCAGCGCGAACCCCACCACCGCCGCCCCAGCCTTGGTGTGGGTGATGCTCATCCTCTTCCGCTTCGCCGTGCCGCCCGCCGCCACCGCCGAAGCCGTAGCGTACACGGGCTACCGGAATGACTGTCTTGCCGTCCACCGTGATGGGATCGCCGAAAACATTCTTGACGCTGGCGCCGCCCTGCAGGCGCTCGCCCAGACTGCGAAGGATTTCTGATGCGCTATTCATAATGGAATTGGATGCAGTTGCGGGGCTGAAGACCTTATACGCGGTTCCGTTCTCAATTCCTGCGTAACAAACACGAAAGAGCAGAAGACAAAAGATGACTTCAGTGCCGGAAATGCCGCACTCCAGTGAGCACCATGGCCAGACCCAGCTTGTTCGCCGCGTCAATCACTTCCTGGTCGCGCACCGAGCCGCCGGGCTGAATGATGGCCGTCGCGCCAGCTTTGGCAATCTCCTCTACTCCATCGGGGAAGGGAAAGAACGCATCGGATGCCACGACCGATCCCTTGATGCCCAGTACCGACTTCATCGCCCCGATCTTGGCTGAATCCACGCGGCTCATCTGGCCGGCACCGACTCCAGTGGTCTGCCCGTTGCGCGCATAGAGGATCGCGTTCGACTTAACGTGCTTGCCGACTTTCCATGCAAACAACAGGTCGCGCATCTCCTGCTCCGTGGGCTTACGCACACTCACAACTTTCAGGTCGGCGTCAGCCAGCGGCCGCATGTCATTGTCCTGCAGCAGGACCCCGCCGCTCACATTCTTCAGCACCCACTTCTGCTCCATGGGGACGACCTCCACGAGTCGCAGGTTTTTCTTGGCCGCAAAGACTTCGCGGGCTGCACCGTCGAATCCGGGAGCAGCGATCGCCTCAACAAACAGCTTGACCATCTCCGTGGCTGTGTCGCGATCGATCGGACGATTCACGCCGATGACGCCGCCGAACGCCGAGACCGGGTCGCACTCCAGCGCGCGCTTGTAAGCTTCGACTAACGTGCCGGCGACTGCGGTGCCACAGGGATTGGTGTGCTTGATGATGGCGCACACCGGCTCGTCGAACTCCTGCGCCAGGTCCCACGCGGCTTGCAGGTCGACGATGTTGTTGTAGCTGAGCTCCTTGCCCTGCAACTGCTTGCCGTTGGCAATGCCCTTGCCCGAGCCGTCAGAGTAGAGCGCCGCCTTCTGATGAGGATTCTCGCCGTAACGCAGGTCAAACGCCTTCCGGAAGCTCAGTCGCAGAGTGTCAGGAAATGCCTGATCGGCGCTGAGACTGAACTTGCCAGAATCGGCGTCCGGCGCGCCGATGCGCTCCAGCGTCGAGGCAATCGCCGTGTCATAGGCTGCCGTCGTCGCGAATGCTTTTTGCGCGAGCCGCCACTTGGTGGACAGCGACAGAGATCCGCTGTGGGCTTCCATCTCCTGCGCGATGGCCTCGTAGTCTTCTGGCGACGTCACAATGGCGACATCCTGGAAGTTCTTCGCAGCCGAGCGCACCATCGATGGGCCACCGATGTCGATGTTCTCGATAATGTCGTGAAACTCCGCTCCCGGCTTCGTCGCCGTCTTCTCAAAGGGGTAGAGGTTCACCACCACCATATCGATGGGCTCAATGCCGTGCTCGGCGACCGCCGCTTGGTGCTGTTTGTTCTCACGAATGTGCAGGATGCCGCCGTGGACCTTCGGGTGCAACGTCTTGACGCGGCCATCCAGCATCTCGGGGAATCCGGTTAGCTCGGAGATGTCTTTCACTGCTATCCCGGAGTCACGCAGTAGCTTGGCGGTGCCTCCGGTCGAGACCAGTTCGACCCCCAGGCTGGATAATTTGCGGGCGAAGGCCTCCAAGCCGGTTTTGTCGGTCACACTCAAGATTGCGCGCTGGATTCTTGCCATGAATGATTGCCTCGTCAGGAGTCCTGGCAGATCTAGTACCGAGAACGCGGTTACTTACTTAGGGTACAACACCATTGAGGCGGGCGGCAGGAGGTAGCCTGCCGGCATCACTTTTTAGAAGCGGCGCAACCTGCGGTCATCCTATCCAGCATCTAACTAAATAAGTATGGATAGCCGAATCGCCATCGTAATCGCTGACGATCACGCTGTGCTGCGTGAATCGCTGGCGGCCCTCTTACAGTCTCAGCCCGACTTTGATGTGGTGGGTGCTGCGGCAAACGGGGACGAAGCGCTCAGTCTCGTACGGGAGCACCGTCCCGACGTGCTGGTGCTTGACCTATTCATGCCGCAGAGTGACGGCTTTGAAGTCCTACGCACGCTGGATCGCGCGGGTGATCGCGTTGCCGCGGTAGTACTCACCGGGTCGGAGAACCAGAACGACTATGTTCAGGTGGTTCGTCTAGGAGCGCGAGGACTGGTGCTAAAAGGTGACAATCCAAGGCAACTGTTCAGCGCCATTCGGGCGGTTGCGGAAGGTGAACTGGCTTTCTCCGACGATGTCGCACGCAGCGTGCTAAACGCGATGGCCTCCGACACCCGGCCAGAAGCTACTTCCTTGATGCGGCTCTCCGAACGTGAGCGTCAGATTTCCTACCTGGTGGCGCGGGGACTGAAGAATCGTGACATAGCCGGCGAGCTGAGCATCAGCGAGAATACCGTCAAGCGCCACTTGCAGAGCATCTTCTCCAAGACCGGTTCGCGCGATCGCCTGGAATTGGCTGTGCTCGCGCTAAGCGAGATCAGCAAAGCTGCAGCATAGGCAAAAACAAAAAGGCCGCAGTTCTCGCTGCGGCCTTTCCCGTATGAAAGATTCCTACCTTGCGGCAGTGCTGGCTGCCATCTTCTTGACCATGGCGATGACCAGCTTGCGATCGCTATCATTCAGGCTCGAAGAATAGCGTCGAATCTGGGTCAGGAATCGGACCTCGTCCTCAGCCAGATGAGGCGAGCCCTTGCCTCCGTTTTCTCCCGCGCCGTCAGTGAAGAATTGGGCCAACGCCAAGTCCATGGCGGTGGCAATTTTGGCAAGCGTGTCGAGAGACGGAATCGTATGTCCGTTCTCGACCCGCGACAGGTAACAGCGCAGCAACCCGGTGCGCTTCTCGATGTCGCCTTGAGACATGCCTTTTTGTAGCCGGTAATTGCGGATGGTTTCTCCGATGTTCATGCCAGATGCGTCCTAGGTGAAGTGGCCAAAGGTTGACTGCATAGTAACCATGCCGCTTCGGGGTGGCAAGAGAAATCGTGCGTGAATCCATAGTTTTTCGAGAGCAGAGGTCCATTCTGGACAGGTAACCTATTACTTTGAAGTTACTAAAGTGGTTGTGCCTACGGCTTTAGTCTCAGATGGACCGAGGTTCGGCGGCTAACACAATTGTGACTCGCTATCCAACGAGAGCCTCATATACATCAATCTTTCGACCGGCGTAAGAGGATCGGCTCCAACCTCCTGAAAGCCCAGTCGGCGATAGAGGTTAACCGCGGCCGTCATACTCGGCGGATGGGTGTCGAGACGAAGGTATCGATAGTGCAGCTTGCGAGCTTCTTCCAGCAGGCGCAGCACGAGCACACGCCCCAGCGTCCCGGCGCGAAACGCCGGCCTTACGTACAAACGTTTCATCTCGCATGCGCCCTCGGCAGGAAACGGCCGCAGTCCGACACAACCAACCGATTGTCCTGCGACAGTCGCGAGCAGAAGAACTCCTCGCGGCGGTGCGTACTGTCCCGGCAACTCGCGAAGCTCATCATCGAACTGACCGAAGCAAAACGGCAACGGCAATTCCGCGCGATACTCGCGAAACAGGCTGCGCACCTGCTCGATTTGCTGTGGCGTGATGGCCGGGACGATCTCGCTCACTTTGCACCATTCGGCGTCGCGCTCAGCTCATCAGGATGCCGCCATTGACCTTCAGCACATGTCCGGTAATGTAGCCGGCTTCCTCGGAGGCGAGGAACTTAACGGCGTGCGCGACATCCAGGTCGGTACCGGTTCGCCCCAGGGGGATATTCTTCAGCATGCCTTCCTTCAACTCGTCGGGCAGAACAGAAGTCATGGCCGTTTCGATGAGTCCCGGCGCAACCGCGTTGACTGTAATGTTGCGCGAAGCGACTTCCCGCGCCACTGCCATTGTCAGTCCTATCAGACCTGCCTTGGAGGAAGCATAGTTCGCCTGTCCCGCCTGCCCGATCTGGCCGAAGATACTGGTGATGTTGATAATGCGTCCCCAGCGCTGCTTCAGCATGGAACCGATCACTGCCTGGGTCAGCAGGAAGGGTCCAGTCAGATTGGTGGCCAGCACTTCATCCCAATCCGAGCGCTTCATGCGCATCACCAGTTGATCACGGGTAACACCGGCGTTGTTGATCAGGATATCGATTTTGCCGAAGTGAGCGATAGCCGCCTTCACTCCAGTCTTGATGTCATCTTCGTTGCTGACGTCCATTTTGAACGCGGCAGCAGCGCCGCCCTTGCCGGTGATCTCGGCGACGAGTTGATCAAGTTTTTGCTGGTTCCGCGCACAGAGCGCGACCTTGGCTCCGGCCTCGGACAGCACTAGCGCGCAGGCACGTCCTATGCCCTGCGATGCTCCGGTCACCAGTGCGACCCGGCCTTCGAATCCTGCCATGGCGATCTCCTGTCGAAAGCAAAGCAGGATTATACCGAGTAAGGCTGATCGGAGCGGGACGTGATCAGATCAGCCGTTCCGGCGCCCACAGCAGCACCTTCAACTCCCTGGAAAAGTAGGCGAGATCCGGCTTCGTGGGAAGCTCGATGCCGGCAGGTCGCGCCATCGTATTCTTCTCCAGCGCGACATGGGCCTCCTGCAGATCCCAGGGCAGATGATGAATCTCTCCTCGGTAGAGCCGTTTCCGGTTGAACGCATACAGGCAGTAGCGCTCGCAGAGAAAGTGCTCGAGCGATCCCGGTCGTGCGTGAAAGGGCCGCGCTGCCGGACCATACGACAGCTCAATCTCGGCAGGCTTCGGCCCATGCGTTCGCTGGGAGCGATAGCGGATCGTGGCCTTGCCGCGTCCTTCGACCTTCATCGCGGCCTGCCAATAGGGAAGACGATAGAAGACTCGCGCCCCCCACACTGCCGAAAGATGACTGGCATCGAGGCTGAAGAAGTACACCCCTGGCTTTCCGCCGAAAGTCACGTAGGTACGCACGTTGATCTCGGAAAAATGCGAGACCCACGGCAACGAGGGCACCCCCGGCGGTCGCAGATGGTTGATCCAGAATGGCGTGACCGAGACCCATGCGCGACGCTCATAGGTGTCCAGCGTCAGTGCGTCAGGGATGAGGCGGCGGAGAAGTTCCGGCTCGACCGCGTAGTGCAGGAACAGTAGATCGTTCCAGCGCTGGGTCATGACCCAGGGTGCCATCGGCGCGGGCCACGGACGGTGCGTGGTCGCGAACAGGATGGAATCCGCGCCAACCCAACGGGTGCGAGTCTCTTCCCCGGAGCCGTAGTCGCTAACCGGGGTACGCACGGAAGTCTCTACTGTCCTGCCAGGCTGTCGTGGTCAGGCAGAGCAGCGGAGTAGGGTTGCGGCTGATAATCACGGTGGTAGACGTCCAGCACTACCTTGCCCAGAATGCGAGCCCGCGCCGTGCTATGAAGATGAACCGGGAAGGTGTAATGCCCAACAGCAACGCAGTCCTGCACAAATTCGATCTTGCGCACGAAAAACGAAGGCGACTGAATCGCGCCTTCCGAGCGCAATAGGTTCCCGGTGTGGGCGTCGAGGAAAATGTGTCCTTTGAACAGGCCGGCCCGTTTGCGGCGCGGCTTCACTTGGTAGGCGTGAACGGTCAGTCCGTTCAGTTGCTGCTCGCCCTTGTAGGAAAACTTGTAGTTCTCGCGAGTCAGCGCGGTTTGTGCCGGGTTGCCCTTCTCTACGTAATCCACTTCCGATTGCAGCATTCGGGTGATTACGTTGGACTTCACGAAGGTGTCACCGGTGAAGATGACCGGCTTGTAATGAAGCGAACGTGGCGCAACATATTCGCGTTGCAACTCGAAGGCTCCCCGTTGCGAGGTGTCCGACAACTCGGCGATGACCAGGGTGTCGTCGGTATAGCCCCGCAATGCCGCCGATTGCATCTGGCCCTGGCTTTCGAAGATCTTCAGCGCCAGCTCCGGAGCGAGCACCGGCAAGTCCGCATGCCGCAGGATCGCGGGATCGAGTGCAGGCACACCTGCCGGTACGCTGTCATCGAAGGCGGTGACAGAGGGCAGATCAGCCGGCACAAAACTCGATTGTTGGGCGAATCCTGAAAACGGAATAAGAGAGAGAATCAGGACTGCAAACCACTTGCTATGAATTCGTACCATATCTAAATCAGAGTCTCTATTGTAACGTGAAAAGCCGGAACTTCAGACCGCGAATAACCCAATAGTGTCATCGGAGTAACTTACGTTTCACTTCACCGGATTTCCCACAACGACACGGTTGCCGTCGCGGGACCTACCGCATATGATTCAACCCAATGTCATCCGGATACAACCTAGGCACTGATAACGGTGGTTCCTCGTCCCGCCCGGAACACGAAACCCAGGTCTATGCCGTTCATGGAGCCGATCCCGAGGTCCAGGCCTACGGTATGGCGAAGTACTCGCGCTCGGCGCTTTCCATGCGCGAATCGCTCTCCGAACTGAACGAGCAGAAGGCCGAGAAGTTCCTCAACACTTTCTATTTCCAGTACGGCCACCGCAGCATTGCGGACCTCGCGCACCTGGCTTTCGCCATTGAACGGCTTTCGATCCTGGCAGCCACCGTGGTGGTCGACGAGACCCGCTGGGACGGGCAGGAGCGTTCCACCCGCTATCAGGACTTCCAGAAAAGCGGCTATTTCGTTCCCGATTTTGGGGACGATGCCGCGACTCGCGCGCTCTATCGCGAAACCGTCGATCATTTATTCGCCGAATACCGTCATTTCTCTGAAGAGATGTTCCGCTATTTGCGCGATCGCACACCCAAGCCGGTCGAGATGAAGCAGGAGGCGTATGACCGCACTTTGCGAGCCCGCGCCTTCGACCTGTCGCGCTACCTGCTGCCGCTCGCGGCCAACACCTCGCTGGGCCAGATCGTCAGTGCACGCACGCTTGGAGACCCAGGTCTCGCGCCTGCTGTCGCACACCCATGCGGAGGTGCGACGGCTCGGCGAGCTGCTGAAGCAAGCGGCGCGCGAGCCCGCCTACAACGTGAATCACGCCGCCGCCAGCGCGCTGGCGCAGGAGATCAAGCGCGGAGTGTCCGGAGCTTGCCGAAGGCGCGACGGACTACCTGCTGCGCCTAGTGAAGGTTGCGCCAACGCTGATGAAGTATGCCGAGCCCAGCGATTATGATGCCGAGACGCGCCGCGACCTGCGCTCCGCTGCGGAGGAGTTACTGGGATCGGCCAAGATTCAACCTGCTCCGCTGGTGGATTTGTTGGATCCCGACCCGCTGGAAGTTGAACTTGCCACCACGCTGCTCTATCAGTATTCCCATTACCCCTACCGGCAGATTCGGGAAGTAGTTGAGGGACTGGCCGAGTCGCAGCGCCGCGAAATTGTCGATCTTGGACTGCGCTACCGCGGCCGTCACGACGAGGTCTCCCGCGCCTATCACGCCGGACAGGAATTTCGCTTTGACATACTGATGGACATTGGCGGCTTCCGCGACATGCACCGCCATCGCCGCTGCGTCCAGATCGTGCAGGACTATACCCCGCTGCATGGCTACGAGATGCCGCAGGAGATCGAATCAGCCGGACTGACACAACGCTACGACGAGGTCATGGAGAAGGCTCGAAGCGTTTCCAGCCAGCTGGCGGGTCGCGAAGCTGACTGGGGCGGAAGAACAGTCGCAGTACGTTCTGCCGCTTGCCTTCCGCAAGCGCACGCTATTCAAGATGGATTTGGCGGAGGCGCTGTACATCAGCGAGCTGCGTACTGGCGAGGCGGGACACTTCTCCTACCGTAACGTGGCCTACGCCATGTATGAGGCGATCGCGGAGCGCTATCCCGCACTGGCAAAGCACGTCCGCGTGACCGACGTGCGCGAGCCGGTGGACCTGCTGAAGCGGTAAGCCTCTAGATATCCAGGTTCTTCACGTCCAGCGCGTTGTCTTCGATGAACTTCCGGCGCGCCTCGACGTCTTCTCCCATTAGCGTGGTGAAAATGGTCTCGGTTTCGGCCAGAGTCCTCGAGTTTCACCGAAAGCAGGGTACGGCGTTCGGGGTCCATGGTGGTCTCCCACAACTGCTGTGAGCTCATCTCGCCCAGGCCTTTGTAGCGTTGCACGGTGTATTCCTTGCGGCCCTCGTTGAGTACGTACTCAAACAGGTCACGCGCCGAGGTCTTCTCCACCGTCTCCGCCTCGGCCTTGCGCTTGGAGGTCTTGGGACTCTTCTGCTCGGCCTTTTCCTGATCGGCGCGCTCGGCGTCGCTCAGTTCTTCGGCAACTGCGCTGGCCGCACCTTTCTGGACGGTCTCAATGTAGAACGGAGGCTGCATGTAGGGCTCGATCGTCTTGTACTTCGCCATCATCTGGCGATACTCCGGCGTGGAGGCCAGTTCCCAGTTGACCACATGCTCGGCGCCCTGCGAATTCACGAAGACGGCCTCCCACAAACTGTGCTCTTCCTCGAAGCGCAGTGACACCGACTTGATCTCGCGTTCCTTGGCAATAGCCTTGAGCGCCTTCTCCAGGTCTTTGAGCTTCTGCGGCGCACTCTTGCTGTCGCCCTCGAAGTCGACGCGCTTCACCAAGTTTGCCGGAGGCAGGACTTCGGTGATCTTTTCGTCACGGATCCGCTTGTTCACCTTGTCGAAGAACGCCATGAACTCGTTCAGCGTAGTCATGAACTTGGTGAGCGGCGCGCCTTCCAGCGTGGCCGCACCTTCGCCGTAACGCACCACGATGCCGTCGGCGGCGCGTTTTACCATCACCTTCACGAACTCGGCGTCGTTCTTGATGTACTGCTCGAACTTGCCCTTCTTGATGCGATACAGCGGGGGTTGCGCGATGAACACATTGCCGCGCTTGATCAGCTCCTGCATGTGGCGGAAGAAGAAGGTGAGCAGCAATGTGCGGATGTGCGAGCCGTCCACGTCGGCGTCCGTCATCAGGATGATTTTGCCGTAGCGGAGCTTGGAGGCGTCGAAATCGTCTTTGCCGATGCCGGTGCCCAGCGCCGTGATCATGGCGCGAATTTCTTCGTGGCCCAGCATCTTGTCGTAGCGAGCTTTTTCGACGTTGAGGATCTTGCCCTTCAACGGCAGGATGGCCTGGAACTTCCGGTCGCGGCCCTGCTTGGCGGTTCCGCCGGCGCTTTCTCCCTCGACCAGGTACACTTCGCAGCGCTCAGGATTGCGCTCGGAGCAGTCAGCCAGCTTGCCGGGCAGACCACCGCCGTCCAATGCGCCTTTACGACGGGTAAGGTCGCGGGCCTTGCGGGCGGCCTCTCTCGCACGCGCGGCGTCGATAGCTTTGTTGATGATCTTCTTCGCGACGGGTGGGTTTTGATCAAAGAAGGCGCCCAGACGTTCGTTCACAAAAGCCTGCACCGTGCCGGCGATATCGGAGTTCAACTTGCCCTTGGTCTGGCCTTCGAACTGCGGCTGCGACAACTTCACGCTGACGACGGCCACCAAGCCTTCGCGAACGTCGTCGCCCGTCAGGTTCTCTTTCACGTCCTTGAACAGCCCAAGCTGCTGCCCGGCATAGTTGATAGTTCGCGTTAGCGAAGTCTTGAAGCCAGACAGGTGACTGCCGCCGTCAACGGTGTTGATGTTGTTGGCGAAGCTGAACACCGATTCGGAGTAGCCGTCGTTGTACTGCAGCGCGATCTCCATGGCCACCTGATCGCGCTCGGCTTCCATGTAGATCGGCTTGTCGTGCAGCACCGACTTGCCGCGATTGAGATGCTTGATGAATTCGGCGATGCCGCCGTTGTACTTGAACTCGGTGGTCTTGGGTTCGCCCGTCTTCGAATCGGTGGTGCGCTCGTCGGTGAGCGTGATCAGCAGGCCCTTGTTCAGGAACGCCAGCTCGCGCAAGCGCTGCGCCAGCGTGTCATAGTTGTATTCCAGCACAGTGAAAATTTCGCGGTCAGGAATGAAGTGAACCTTGGTGCCGCGCTTCTTGGTCGTGCCCGTCTTTTTCAGCTTGGTGATGGGCACACCCTGCGAGTAGCTCTGCTCAAACACCGAACCATCGCGCCAAATCTCCAGGTCGAGCTGATGGCTCAGCGCATTCACGCAAGAGACGCCGACGCCGTGCAGTCCGCCGGAAACCTTGTAGGTGGAGCTGTCGAACTTGCCGCCGGCATGCAGGACTGTCATCACTACCTGGGCTGCAGGTACGCGCTCGCCGTCCAGGTCCATCTCGTCGACCGGAATGCCTCGGCCATTGTCGACGACGGTGATGGAGTTGTCGAAGCTGATGGTGACGTCGATGCGATCGGCAAATCCCGCCAGCGCCTCGTCAACGGAGTTGTCGACAACTTCATAGACCAGGTGATGCAGGCCCATCTCGCCGGTTGAGCCAATGTACATGGCGGGCCGCTTGCGCACGGCTTCCATCCCACCGAGGACCTTAATCGAGTCGGCGGTGTAGTCACCGTTGGTCGAACCATTGCCATTTTTCCCATTCTTCTGGGAAGCTTTAGTGTTCGGGTTATTGTCGTCGTCGGGGGCTGCGGCTGCAGCCTGAGAATCTGTTACGGGCATCCTGCTCCATCCCATAAGCCGGCTCACGATTGCGGATGGCGGCCCTGCGTTCACGAGGGCGTTCGTAACCTTTGGGTAAGTCTGCTATGTGATTGGAATTTCAGCCACTTAAAAGGAGAACGACCCTTCACGATTGTACCACATTTCGGGGCCTCCCAGAATACTCCGGAACGCGCCTAAACGTCGTAGGATGAGTGGCTTACGCGCCCCGTGTCGAGAACCGGAAAAGCCCTCGCGCAACTCACTGGGGGTGTGGCGGAATCCTACCGTTTTTAGTGACATTTCGGTAAATGTGGATGGAATGGCAACGCTGACCGACAAAATCGAAAACGCCCTCAATGAGACCCGAATTCTGGTGCTGGGAATGCAGATTCTCATCGGCTTCAGTTATCGATCCTTCTTTGAGCCGGGATTCGACAAGATGGCGCATTATGACCAGCAACTGCAACTGATCGCGCTTGGCCTGATGCTGCTCGGATTGGGACTGCTACTGGTGCCGGCGCCTTACCATCGCATCGTTTTGCACGGACGTAATACCGGAGAGTTGCAGCGTTTAGCAACCGCTACGGTATCGATCGGGTTGCTGCCCTTCGCGCTGGCCCTGGCCCTCAGTATGTTTCTGGGCGCTCACTGGGTAGGCGGTCGCGCGGCTGCTGCCATCTTCGCCGCGATAATACTGGTAGTGGCCTTGTTCTTCTGGTACGGCCTGGAACTGGCCGGCCGCAGGCGGAAGGAAGGCGCCCTTCACCTGCCGGCACTGATCGATCCACTGCGAGGCAATAACTTGAACGAAGAAGAGGAAACCAACTTAACGACCAGGATTAAGCAAGTGTTCATCGAATGCCGCGTGGTGTTGCCAGGCGCTCAGGCGCTGCTTGGCTTCCAACTCATCATCATGTGGATGACGGCGTTCCGCCGCATTCCGCATCTCTGGCAGCTATTGCATCTGGCGAGTCTGACGGCCACGACCGTGTGCACGGTTCTGCTGATGGCTCCCGCGGCGTACCACCGCATCGTAAATCGCGGCGATGACAGCGAAGAATTACATCACTTCACGAGCTTGATGCTGCTTGCGGCAATGGTTTTCCTGGGGTTCGGAGTGGCTGGGGATTTCTACGTGGTCTCGCGGGTCACCGGGCTGAGCGCGATCTTCAGCGCCAGCCTCGCGATTGGCCTCCTGCTGTTCTTCTATGGCGCCTGGTTCGGCTACAGCGAATGGAGAAAGCACCAGCTTCCTGCCCGGCAGACAGAATCACACCTGGCAGGACAACGGGCCGCATAACGCCGTAAGCGGACAGTTGTCCCGGTCGCCGAACTAGGCCAGCACGGAAGTGCAGAAGGCGCACTTGTGGGCGTCGACGGGGATCGCGCTCTTGCACTCCGGGCAAATCTTGGTTGCTGTGGGAGGCTCTTTGTGGAACTTCGCCATAAGCGCGTTCACCGGCAATACCACGAAGTAGTACACGGCGGCCGCAATCAGAAGGAACGAGATGATGGCGTTGATGAAGTCTCCGTAGAGGAACTTGGAGCCATTGATCTCGAACGCCATGCCCGCGAAGTCGGGCTTGCCGGCGATGGCTGCGATCAGCGGAGTCAGCAGGTCCTTGACGAAGGCCGTGACCACGGCTCCGAAAGCAGCGCCGATAACAACGCCAACGGCCAGATCCACGACATTGCCGCGCAATACGAATTCACGAAATCCCTTCAACATATTCCCGCTCCTGGTAGAGAAACAGTTCAGAGTGTTACAGCGACGCCTTCGCAGAAAGCCCGCAATCGCGTGAGCGCCGTTCTACCAGAGGAAGGCCATGCAATGCAAGACCACGACTCCGCAGCAAAACCTGTGGCGGCTTAAGTCGCGAACCACTCCTTCACCGGTTCCTGCGCCAGGTAATAAATCACCACCACGCGCGCCATGATCTGCAGCCCTTCGCGGACGATGGCCAGGACGCGCGCGTCCACGACTGCACTGGAGGTGGCCGGCACCGCCATCAGAACGCCCGCAGCGCAATAGGCTACGGCGGCCAGACGCGACCAGCGCCATCCCTTCCACAGTCCCAGCGCGAGGAGTGCAGCAACAGCACCTTGCAGCAGGAAAACCACCGGGCCAAGCTGCTCCAGGCCACCGCCGAGCAGAAGGGCCCCGGTTGAAAGCGACACAGGCCCGATCAGCAACAGGGCCGCGAACACCACCGACACACCTGCCTGCAATAGCAGCAGCATCGCGATGACTACAACCTCTCGCGGACGGGGCTGCGGGAACGTCTGTTGGTTGAGCGAGAGCATGGGCTGCTGAACCATCCTATCGCGCGATTCCGGTCTGTACGATCGTGCGAAGCGGCTTTCCGAACCGCTCCGGCAAACCTCTCAGTCACGATGCACGTCTGATTCAATAGGAGGCTAGACTTATGGCAACTGCTCGAAACTCATCCGGCGCCCGCGGCACCGGAAAGAAAGCGGCTCGCACGCACGCCTCGGCGGCCAAGAAATCTTCCCGCCACAAATACGGACCCGAGTCTCAGAAAAAGGTGAAGGAGGAAATGCACGAATTCAAGCGTGGCAAGCTGAAGATGGGCCGGAGCGGCAAGAAAGTTAAAAGCCGTGAACAGGCCATTGCCATCGGACTCTCCGAAGCGCGACGCGAGGGAGCGAAGGTACCACACAAGAAGGCAGCTTAGAAGGATTCATCGGCAGCTGAAGGCACCCCGGCATGGCAGACGGTGTTTCTCTGCATTGCGTGGAGTTTCGGAAGTGGGGCTCGTGAATATGGCGGGACGGATTCCCTTCCGTCCCGCCATATTCTATTCTTGACCTGGAAGTTAGACTATCGGCTTACCAGGGCAGCTTTGCGGTCTTCGGCCTTGCTGTGCACCTTTCGATGCTCGATTCCGGTGTAGACCTGGCGAGGGCGCGAGATCTTCTGCTCCGGATCGGCCATCAGTTCATTCCACTGTGCCAGCCAGCCCGCTGTACGCGGAATGGCAAACAGCACGGTGAACATCTCCGGCTGGAAGCCCATGGCCTGGTAGATGATGCCGGAATAGAAGTCTACGTTGGGATAGAGCTTGCGAGTTACGAAGTAATCGTCTGCCAGGGCGATGCGCTCGAGCTCAAGCGCAATCTCCAGTTTCGGGTTACGACCGGTAACCTCGAACACCTCGCGGGCGACCCGTTTGATGATGGTGGCGCGCGGGTCATAATTCTTGTAGACACGATGACCGAAGCCCATCAGTTTGATATCGCCGGCCTTCACCCGCTTGATGTATTCGGGAACATGGTTGATCGAGCCGATCTCGTCGAGCATGCGGAGCACTTCTTCGTTGGCGCCGCCATGCAGGGGTCCGGAGAGGGCCGACGCTGCCGCCGCAGTCGCGAGGTAAGGATCTGCCTGGGCACTGCCCACGACGCGCATCGTGGTGGAGCTGCAATTCTGTTCGTGGTCGGCGTGGAGGACAAAAAGGATATCGAGCGCGCGCGCGATAACAGGGCTGGCGGAATACTTCGGCTCGGTCATCCTCCACAGCATGTTCATGAAATTGGCCGAATAGCTGAGTTCGTTATCGGGATAGATGTAGGGGAATCCGTTGCTGTGGCGATAGGAATAGGCCGCGATCGTCGGCATCTTGGCGATCAGCCGGACAATCTGCTTCTCGCGGTTCACCGGGTCGTGAACATTCTTCGCCTTCGGATACACCGTGGAAAGCGCCGCGACTGTGCTGACCAGCATCCCCATGGGATGGGCGTCGTAGCGAAAACCCTTGATGAAGTCCTTGGTAGTCTCGTGCAGCATGGTGTGGTGGGTAATGCGGTCGACCCAGGCCCTCTCCTGCTCCGGGTCGGGTAGATCGCCGTACAGCAGCAGATAGGCCACCTGCAGGAACGTGCAGTTCTCCGCCAGGTCGTCGATATCGTAGCCTCGATAACGGAGGATGCCCTTGTCCCCGTCGATAAAGGTGATGCTGCTCTTGCAGCAGGCGGTGTTCATGTAAGCGGGATCGTAGGTCATGAGCCCGAAATCGTCGGGGCTGGTTTTGATTTTGCGCAAGTCCATAGCGCGAATTGTTCCGTTTTCAACTGGCAATTCGTAGGACTTGTCGGTGCGATGGTCAGTAAGGGTGAAAGCGTCCTTCGGCATGGTGACTCCTATCAGACAAATGCGCGATAAATGGGGGTCAACGAACGAGCGTTCGTCAACCAAGAATTCTACCCCCGGCCCGCGCCGAAAACTATCATACTCACACCTGGGCGGGTCATTCGTCACATAGGTCAGTGACGTTGAACGGAGCGCCTCTACCCGGAGAATCCTCCCACTCCGTCAGGATTTGCTGGCCGGCTGATCCTTGCCCGAGGCCGACGAGGATTCGCCCGAATCTTTCTTGCCCTCCGGTTTGCTCTCGGAAGACTTGTTCTCCGCGGACGAGGAACCGCTCGAGCCGTTTCCGCTGGAACCGGAAGCGGGTGCGCCCGACTTGCGCGAGTAGTCAGTGACGTACCATCCCGATCCCTTGAACTGGACCGCTGGGGCGGACAGAACCTGCTCTACCTCGCCGCCGCAATGCGGGCAGACAGTCATGGGCGGATCCGAAAATTTCTGGATACGCTCGGTCAGGCTATGGCACTTCTTGCACTGGTATTCGTAAAGTGGCACTTCGTTTCCCCACAATCTCTTCTAAGTTATTGATTCTATTTTGCGAAATTGGTTGCGGTCAATTTCGCGGATTCGCCACAAAGAAACGCGCCGCGGTTTTTTCACCAGTCTTGCTTTCCGGTGCGCTGCCGACGACACTACCTAAGTGAAAGCCATCGCCATCATTCCTGCGCGTCTGGCATCGACACGCCTGCCACGCAAGATCCTTCGCGAGATCGCCGGGCGTCCTATGCTTGCGCACGTTTACGCTGCCGCCCGAGCCTGCACGAAGCTGGACGATGTGATCGTCGCTACTGACTCGGAGGAGGTCGCCGGCCTCTGCCGTCAGAACAGCTGGCATGTCCGCATGACCTCGCCGGAGCATCGCAGCGGAACCGACCGCGTGCACGAGGTCGCGCTGAACATCGCCGCGGACGTTTACGTCAACGTACAGGGCGACGAACCGCTGGCGCGCCGCGAGCACCTCGAGGTATTGTTGGCGCTGATGGAGCGCAACGCTGTGCAAGTCGGCACGCTGAAGACACCGTGCTCCGACGAAGACGTCAACAATCCGAATGCGGTGAAAGTTGTCACCGCGCTCGATGGACAAGCGCTGTATTTTTCGCGGGCGACGATTCCGTTCGATCGCGACCGGACAGGGCAGGTCGAATACTTCAAGCACCTGGGCTTTTATGCCTACCGCAAAGCAGCGCTGGATGCGTTCTGCACCTGGCCCGAGTCGGAGTTGGAGCGCCAAGAACGTCTGGAGCAGTTACGGTTCCTGGATCACAGCGTGGCCATTCACGTGGCCGCTACGCCGTTCGACACCGTCGGTGTGGACACGGAAGAGGATCTGCACAGAGTGGCAGGCATCCTGCGAGAGCGCTCGGAGAGCACGCAGCGTTAATGCCGCTTCCCGTGGACCCGATCGCAGGCACTATCCCACCGGCTGTTTGCTATTGGCCCACGCCTCGGCCGCGGCGACGCGCTTGCCGATCGACGGGTGCGAGTGAAACAGCGCTTCAATCCACGCAGCCGGCTCCCGCTCGGCAAGGTTCTGGTCCGCCAGCTTCTGCATCGAGCTGATGAACGGCTCGATATGCGGAATGCTCTCCCAAGCATAACGGTCAGCCTCGCGCTCATGCAGGCGGGAGAATGCGTTCATCGCCGGCATTAGAAGAAAACTCAGCACCGTGACCGTAAGGATGATCAGAGGCAGGTTGGCGAAGTCATACAGCCTTTGATCGAGCGCTGGGAACCAGTTCTTGCGCTCGATGGCATAACGCAGCACCTGGTTGGTCAGCCAGAAGCCGACGAAAGTTACGGCCACCTGCATGAAGATGCTCTTCAGAATGTGCTTGCGGACATGGTGGCCGAGTTCGTGGGCGAGCACCGCTTCGATCTCGTCGTCAGTGTAGTTCTCCAGCAGTGTGTCGGAAAGAATGATGCGGCGAGTCGATCCCATGCCGGTAAGCGCGGCGTTGGCCTTCTTTGATTTCTCCGAGAGCTTCCACTCGTAGACGCCGCGCACGCGGGTTCCAGCACGTTCGCCCAGCCTGGTCAGGCGTTCTCGCAGGCCATCGTTTTCCAGCGGCTTGAACTTGTAAAAAAGCGGGAACAGCACCACTGGCGCCAGCTGCGCCATCAGCAGAAACAGTCCGATGAAAACCGCCCAGGCAATGATCCACCAACGCTGCGGGGCAATGCGGATGATGCCGTAGATGATTTCCACGAACACGGTGCCCAGCACCAGCCCAACGAGCCAGCCCTTGGCTTCGTCCCACAGCCAGGAGCGCAGCTTCTGATTGGAGAGTTTGTACTGGTGTTCCAGCCGGTAGCCGATGTAATCGAAGGGCGCGCTGAGTACCTTCATGATCACCGAGAACATCAGCACATAGAGAAATACGGCGAGAAAGTAGTATTGCCTAGCGCCCAGATAAGCCCAGTCCCGCATGGTTCCGGTCCATCCGGTGATCAGCAGCACGATAAGCAGCAGGAATCCGATTACGGCATCGGCCAGGCCAAGCCAGCGATGAATGCGGTTGTAGCGGCGTACCTCCGGCGAATCAGCCGGAACAGAGTTGGAAGGGGTATCCATGGGCGTTGACGCTAGTATGCCAGAAAGCGCGCGTGGTTCGATAGCGCCAGGCGACGCAGAAATTCGAGGGGAAGATTCTATTACGTCAGCGCTGATGCTAATTCATTCTGGGAGTTCAAACTGCACGGCCGAAGCGGTGCACCACCCTTGCAGGCCGACCCCATCAGCTTACGAGAACGCCGTCGCGGGGGCCTCTTTGCCGGCACGAACGAAAGCCTCGGTCTCGCGCAGGATCTGGTCCACAAGGCCGGGGGATGCGGCCTCGCTGTAGATGCGTAGCAGCGGCTCCGTACCCGAAGCGCGCACCAGCACCCAGGCCTCTGCGCCGTTGCCGTTGGTGGGAGCGTCGAGGAAGAACTTCACGCCATCGAGCGTCTCGATCTTCATTACGTTGTAGCTGCCGATCTTCGATGGCTTGGCGTTGGCCCGGCGCATGGCGTCGTCCTTCATTTCGTTGGTAAGGTGCAGGTCGAGACGGCCGTAGTGATGTTCGCCGTACTCCTGCTGAAGATCACGCACCAGCTGGCCCAGCGGCTTGCCTTCGTCCGCCATGATATTGGCCAGCAGCAGGCAATTCAGTAGGCCATCGCGCTCGGGCAGATGGCGGGTGATGCCGATGCCTCCGGACTCTTCACCGCCGATGAGCACGTTGCCTTCAAGAATCAGGTCACAGATGTATTTGAATCCGATGGGGCATTCGATGAGGGTGCGGCCATACTTGGCGCAGATTCGGTCCAGCATTCGGGTGGTGTTGAAGGCGCGGACCACGTCGCCGGGCCATTGCTTGCGCTTCAGCAGCCATTCCAGAATGACGCAATAGCACTTGTGCGAATCCACGAAGCTGCCATCGTCGGCGACGGCGCCCAGCCGGTCGGCATCGCCATCGGTCGCGAGGCCGGCCTGGCAGTGTTCGCGCACTACCGTCTCCTGTAATTCGGCAATGTGGGGCTTGATGGGCTCGGGATTGATGCCGGGAAACGACGGGTTCACCTCACCGTGAATCTCGAGATGCTCGATGCCGATGTCCGAGAAGATGCCGCTCAACACTCCGCGTCCTGAACCGTACATGGGGTCGATGGCAAACTTGAAGCCGGCGCGCGCGATAGCTTTGAGATCAACAAAGTCCTTGATCGCCTTGATGTATGACGTTTTGAAGTCGGTGAGCGTAATGCTGCCACCTTGGCGCTCGATCTTGGGAGAACGCAGTTCACCCTCGATAGACTTGATAATGGCCGGAGTCGCCGACCCGCCATAGCGCGCCTTGTACTTCACGCCATTCCAGTTGAACGGGTTATGGCTGGATGTGATCATCACCCCGCCGGCCGCTCCGAGATGTTTCACCGCGTACGAGAGCGCCGGAGTAGGAGTGTAGTCATCGGACAAGCGAACTGGAATTCCGGCTCCTGCCAGGACTTCGGAGATTGCCTGCCCGAAGTTCCGCGAGCCAAAGCGAGTGTCGTAGCCGACAACGAGTCCCTTCGTCGCGTCTTCGTTCTTATGGACGTAGGTGGCGATGGCATTGCCGACGCGCCGGACGTTGTCAAAGGTGAAATCGTCGGCGATGATGCCGCGCCATCCGTCCGTGCCAAACTTGACCTGCTCTTCCATGAATATTTGCCTATGAATTGAAAGTGGTTGATGCGGCTCGAGCACACCAGCGGGCCGAAGCCCGGATTCAATTGGGTACGAGTTGCTGCAGCGCTTAAGCGCCACTACCTGAAATCGCTAACGGGAAGATCAACCGCCAAGCCAGTAACTCTACACCAGGCGCTTCAGTTTCTGGTCGTCCAGGTATTTCACAACTTTGCCGACGTCCTGCGAGTGCTCGCGGGTGGTGACCAGCAAAGCGTCGTCGGTCTCCACCACAACTAGATTATCCACGCCCACAACCGCCACAAACTTTCGTTTGGAGTGCACGAAGTTGCCTTTTGCATTCAGCGCGAAACCCAATTCGGAATCCAGAATATTCTCGTCGGGACTCTTGCCGTCGCAGCGATGCTCGTAGAGCGCCGTCCACGAACCCAGATCGTTCCAGCCGAAGCTGGCGGGAATGCAGTAGATATTCGACTTGCCTTCGCCCTTGGCCGAGCGCGGCTCCAGCACCGCATAGTCGATGCTGATGTTCTCGCACTGAGGGTAAAGCTTGGCAAAAGTCTTCTCAAACTTATGGCTGCCGTAACTCTCCGCGATCTTCTGCAGCAGGGGTGCGGTCTTCGGCAGATGCTCGGTCAGGGCATTGGCCAGGGTTTGCGCACTCCAGACGAACATGCCGCTGTTCCAGAAGAAATTGCCGGCGCTGACGAACTCCGCTGCAACATCGGCGGTCGGCTTCTCGGTAAACCGGCGGACGTCCAATACCCCGGTCTGTGATTCTTTGCCGGCTTCGATGTAACCGTAGCCGGTTTCAGCGCGGGTGGGAGGAATCCCGATGACCACGATATTCTCTCCGCTGGCAGCGACTTCGACTGCGCGTTGGATGTCTTTGCGGAAACGCTTCTCGTTCGCGATTACATGGTCCGACGGAAACATTCCGATGACGGCCTTGGGATCGCGTCGCGCCAGCAGGAAGGCGGCGAGACCGATCGCCGGAGCGGTGTTGCGACCGGTGGGCTCGGCCACGATCTGCTTCTTGTCGAGCTGCTTGAGTTGCTGCGCAATGGCGCTACGCAGGTCTTCGTTGGTGATGATCCAGAATTGCTTCGCCTTGGCCAAAGGTACGAGACGCTCGACCGTTTCCTGAATCATGCTCTTGCTACTGTTCAACGGCAGAAGCTGTTTTGCCAGGCGCTTGCGGCTGAGCGGCCAGAAGCGCGTGCCGCGTCCGCCGGCAAGAATAACGGGATAGAAGGCTGGTTTCGATGATTTGGCCACTAAGTTCTGGATCCTCGCGGTGAATGCTTCTCGCTATGGTGCGCCGACGGATTGCTCCAGCGTCGTGTGGGGCACCGGTACGGCTTCGCCCGGCACCGACATCCGCATGATCTCCAGCTCCCACTGCGGACGAACGCTGTACTGATGGACGGCGGCGGGAATCACCACCGCTTCGCCCTTGGCGAAACTGATGGGCTCCATGCCCTGCGATTCTACGACTCCCGAGCCTGCGATCGCGACCACGACGTGCGGCGACGCCGGCGTCACCTGGGTGTGTATCGCTTCCCGCAACTTCATCTTCTCCACCTGGAAGTAGGGAGCCCGCACAAGAACGTTTGGCGGATCGCTTGCGCGACGGATCACTTTGCCGGCATGCGTCTTCAATTTGGTAGCAGCGAGGCCGTCGGTGATGTGAAGCTCGCGCGGGCGGCCGTAATCATACAGCCGGTAAGTGATGTCGGAGGTCTGCTGCGTCTCGACCAGGATCAGTCCGCCGCCGATAGTGTGGACGGTTCCGGCATCGACGTAGATCATGTCGCCGTCTTGCAGCGGCACCCAATTGAGGAGATCTCCCGCGGTTTTGGCGTGGATGGCCTGTTCCAGTTGATCGAGCGTGACGCCCGGCTTCAGGCCCAGCGCCACCTGCGCGCCGGGGCCAGCTTGCAGGACGTACCAGCATTCCGTCTTGCCGCAAGGCTCGCCGATCTTCTTGGCCTGCTCGTCGTCGGGATGGACCTGCACCGACAACTTATCGCTTGTGAAGAGAAACTTCACCAGCAGTGGGAAGCGGTCTTGATAAACACTGGCGGTGCCGACCAGGTCGCGGCCGTATTGTCGGGCCAGGTCGCCGAGAGTCTGTCCGGCCAAAGGGCCGTTCGCCACCCGGCTGTCTTCCCAGGTAAGCCAGCTCTCGCCGATGCGATCTTTCACCGCCCGGGTATAAATGGGTCGCAGGTCGAGCACCCCCCAGGGGCGCTCGTCGAAGATAGGTATCAGCAGGAGTGGGTAAAGGTCAGACATGAGTTGAGGCGGCCGCGACAATCAAACCTACTTAGAACCATCCGGATCCGCCAAGACGTTGCCGTCGCATGCCGCCCGATTATAGACGGCCGGAAAATGTTAACCGCAGATCCCTCGCGGCTAAAAGCCGCTCGGGATGACAAATGAAAACGGGTTTCACAACACCGCGAAGAACTTCCGCATGCGTGCCAAGCCTTCAGCCAGCCTGTCGTCCGCTACTGCATACGACAGACGCACGTGCTCCTGGGTGCCGAACGCCTCGCCGGGTACGACCACAACGTGGGCATCGTGCAGCAGACGCCGCGCCACATCCGACGCTGAGTTCATTCCGCCGCGTCCGAAGTAATGGCTCACGTTGGGATACGCATAGAACGCTCCGTTGGGCGACGCACAGGTCAGTCCTGGAATGGCGCGCAGTCCGGCTACCACCTTGTCACGCAGGGCGATGTAACCGGTCAGCATTTCTTTCAGGCAGTCCTGCGAACCGGTCAGCGCGGCAATGGCAGCCTTCTGCACGATGGACGTCGGGTTCGAGGTGCTCTGGCTTTGTAGCTTATGCATAGCACTGACGATGGATGCTGGCCCCAGTACATAGCCCAGGCGCCATCCGGTCATGGCATAAGTCTTGGAGAGCGAGCCAATGATCAGCAGCCGGTCCTTGACTTCGTGAACCTCGCCCGCTGAGAACGGATGCCCGGTAAAGTTCAGGTAGACGTAGCACTCATCCGAGATGACGTAGATGCCGCGCTCATGCGCCAGGCGCAACACCTCCCGCATGTGCTCCGGCTTCATTACCGCGCCGGAGGGATTGTTGGGCGAGTTCAGTACGATCATCTTGGTGCGCGGGGTGATGGCTCGCTCCACCATCTCGGCGGTGAGTGCGAAGTCGTGATTCTCGTCGGTCGGAATGTAGACCGGCTCGCCGCCCGCGTACCGTACGATGTCTTTGAACGATACCCAATAGGGCACCGGCAGGATGACTTCATCGCCGTGGTCGATCAGCACCTGAATGGCGTTGAACAGGGCATGCTTGCCGCCGACCGAGGCCATGCACTCCTCGCGCCGGTAGTCGGAGCCGAAGTCGGCGGAGTGCCGTTTGATGATGGCATCGCGCAGCTCGGCTGTGCCGCCCACTGCGGTGTACTTGGTGAAGTTATTATTGATCGCCGCGATGGCCGCTTGCTTGATGTGGTCGGGCGTGGAGAAATGCGGCTCGCCTGCTCCGAAGTCCACCAGGTCGACACCCGTGCTGCGCAGCTTCTCGGCTTCGGCCACGACCGCCATGGTGGCGGATACCTCGATGCGCTGAATCCGGTTCGTCAGGAACGAAGAGAGCTGGGCGGTAGTAGCCGTCATCAGTATTTGTCCTTCTATGAAGAATGTTCGACCACGGCCGGAACCGCCGGGGGTGCGACTTTCCGGCGTAGCCTCTGTTCCACCAACTCTGGCACCAGTCCGGTGAGCGGTCCGCCGAAATTCGCGATCTCGCGCACAATGCGCGAACTCAGATACGAGTATTTTTCAGCCGGCATCATGAACACCGTTTCGACGCGAGGTTCGATCTTGCGGTTCATGAGCGCCATTTGCAACTCAAATTCGTAGTCGCTCACCGCGCGGATGCCGCGGAGCACGGCGTTCGCGCCCTTCTCCACGCAGTAGGTCATGAGCAATCCTTCGAACGTGTCTACCCTCACATTGTCCAGTTCGGCCGTCATCGCTACCAGCATCTCCTTGCGCTCTTCCAGCGTGAACAGCGACTGCTCTTTCTCAGGATTGCGGGCGATGGCCACAATCAGCCGGTCGAAGATCCTGCTGCCCCGGTTAATCAGGTCCAGATGTCCGTTCGTAACCGGATCGAAGGAACCGGGATAGATGGCGACAATCTGCTTCAAGAGTCCTCGAAGGGCAGGATTTTCCGTCGTTCGATTCTATTCTGCTAGGCGCAGCGGAGGCAATGCTTGGTTCACCGCGGATTCCTTCGGCAAGCAAAACAAATTGGGCTCGCGTTCTGACCGCGAGCCCTTGTCGTCCTGTGAAACGAGGGATCCCTACTTGCGTCCGGGAGGTCCCTTGGGCGTCGGCGTGGGAGCCGCTTCGGCGTTGGCCGCGGCAGCCTGTGCTTTCTCGGCGGTGCTGGTCAGACCCAGCGTCTTGCGAACCTCGGTTTCAAGCTTCGCTCGGATATCCGTGTTGTCCTTGAGGAACTGCTTGGCATTCTCGCGCCCCTGGCCGATGCGATCGCCCTTGTAACTGAACCACGCGCCCGACTTCTCCAACAGGTTCAGATTCACGGCGAGGTCGAGCATGTCGCCTTCGCGTGAGATGCCCTCGCCGTACATGATGTCGAACTCCGCCTCGCGGAAGGGCGCCGCCGTCTTGTTCTTGACGATCTTGACCTTGGTGCGCGAGCCGACAACCTGATCGCCATCTTTGATCGCGGCAATGCGCCGGATATCGATACGCACCGAGGAATAGAACTTCAGCGCGCGTCCGCCGGTTGTGGTTTCGGGATTGCCGAACATCACGCCGATTTTCTCGCGAATCTGGTTGATGAAGATCAGGCTGGTGTGCGATTTGGAGACGATGCCAGTGAGCTTGCGCAGCGCCTGCGACATGAGGCGAGCATGCAAACCGACGTGGCTGTCGCCCATCTCGCCATCGAGTTCGGCCTTTGGCACTAGTGCCGCCACCGAGTCTACTACCAGCACGTCGATCGCGCCTGAGCGCACCAGCGCCTCGGCGATCTCCAGTGCCTGCTCGCCGTAATCGGGCTGCGAGACCAGCAGGTTGTCGACGTCTACGCCCAGCTTGCGGGCGTAGATGGGATCGAGCGCGTGCTCGGCGTCGACGAAGGCCGCCATGCCGCCCTGCTTCTGCGCTTCGGCAATCACCTGCAAGGCAATGGTGGTTTTGCCGGAGGATTCCGGCCCGAAAATCTCGATCACGCGGCCGCGGGGAACGCCGCCTACACCGAGCGCGGCGTCGAAGGAAATCGATCCCGTCGAAATGACGGAGATGGGTACGACAGCTTCCTTGCTCCCCAACTTCATGATGGAGCCTTTGCCGAATTGCTTTTCGATTTGCGTGATCGCCAGGTCGACTGCCCGGTTTTTTTCTGTTCTCTCGTCCGCCATGAAGGCCGCTCCTTGAGTCGCTGGCTTCCGGTGCTGCACGCCGAAAGCGCGGGGGATTATGAAGTGCAATATCAGTCAGGCAAGCGCCGGAGTGACTGGTGTTGGCTTTCGCGGGCGCATGAGAACTGACTGGTCAGTATACCGTGAGAAATCGATAAAAAGCGAAGAAATAGCGAATATGCAGCCCGGAAGTTACTAAGGTTAGGTTAGTCACAGGGAGATGTGCGCCGCGTGCTGGCCCGATTCCGGGAGCTGTGGTTGGCGGGGAAGCCGACAAGAATCCCAAATGTCCGCACCAGTAAATCTCCAAGATGCGACCTGGACTACCGGCCCAAGGGTTTGTGTAAGCACTGCGGGGTTCGTGCGCCTCCAGGGAAAATGTTCCCTACTCACACCAAGACGCACAACCGTTCAGCGGTTTGAAGCTGTTTCATGCGGCCCAATGTCTTCTTATCGGAGTTGGTTCGCTGCTTCCTCCACGCAATCGCATAGATCACGGCGGCTGGTGATCAAGGCGGAAAAGTGTCCTCCGTCGATCCAGCGCAGGGTGCTTCCGGGCCAATACTTGTGCAGACGCTCGGTCTCGGCGCGTAAGACATAACCATCTCGCGTGCATCCTGCGATCACCGCTGCGTCGGTTCTGAGTGGCGGGTTGTAGCGGGTGACGTCGGCTGCCTCAAACAGTTGATAAAGTCTGCGTCGCGCCATCGCCGGATCGTTCTCGCCGCCGAGGGCATTCAGGTCAACGCTCCAGGAGAGAAGGCCGCGGGTGTAGATGCTGCCGGCCGAAGCGCCGGTGGCAAGCGCGGCGCAAGCAACTGAAAACGGGGTGACGGCGGCGGTAATCGCGGCCATGTGCCCTCCCATGCTGTAGCCGGCGACTACCAGCTTCCGATAGGAACTTCGCAGGTGCCCCAACAAGGCACGGGCTTCACAAACCATCCCCAGTGCGAGAAGGCTGTGATCGCTCACCGTGACGTGGGGCGGGGTGGCAGCGGTGCGGCGCCTTCCGTAATACGGGCTCTCCAGAAAATACAGATCGATGCCGCGGGTCAGCAGAGGCCGGAACACCCGCTCCCGCACGGAATAGCCTTCGTCGCGAGAGCCCGCCAGCAGCACGCAGGCGGTATCGTTTCCCTCTCGGGTCAGTGAGCGCAGATGAACCATCTGCGTCGGTTCTGGAAGCATGGCGAGCGGTGAAGGGAAGGTGCCGTCGCGTTGTACTGTATTACTGCGCTTTTGCGTCTTTAGCCAATCGATAGAAGCCGCAGATGATGGAACATCATAAGCGGCAGCTTCAGACAACCCCGCCAGGAGAGACTCATCTCCCCAGCCACGCGAGAAGAGCTTTGAATGTTGCGAGAACCACGCAATCAGCAAGTCTAGAGGGTGCGATTCCGCCGCCATGGAGACGTCGCCGCTAAACCCGCGTAGCAGCCGGCTAGCTATCCCTTCTTGCAATTGCACTGCTTTACCCCCAAATCTCCCTTAGACACTTCCGCGATTGGATAGTAGCGAAATGGACGAATGGAGAAAACAACCTAACGTGCCGGTCCTGGTGCGACCGAAGTGTACCGGTTCGACACCCAGAATCAAGATGCGGTTAGGCTGTTCATGCGTTGCAACCCGTTACGCATCCGATAGTCGGATAGCTGGCGTAAAATCTCGGGAGTTACCGGCAATCGCCCGGGAGTCATAAGTCTTCAAGGGGAGAGTGAATGTGCAGGAATATCAAAGTCCTCTTCAATTTTGATCCGCCTGTCACCGACGATGAGGTTCGAGCCGCTTCACTCCAGTTTGTGAGAAAGATCAGCGGATTTACTAAGCCATCGAAGGCCAACGAAGCTGCTTTCCTCAGGGCAGTGGATGACGTTGCAGCCGTCGCGGACCGTCTTCTCCGTTCGCTTGAAACCAACGCGCCACCAAAAAGCCGGGAAGAAGAGGCGGCCAAGGCCAAGGCCCGCGCAGCGGCGAGGTTTACCGACTGACTTGGGAATAGTGCAGAGAAAACTTGGAGGCGCGGGTGGGAATCGAACCCACGCATAAAGGTTTTGCAGACCTCTCCCTTACCACTTGGGTACCGCGCCTCGCTACTTCTAAGCTATCGTGTTCGGGCGCGAAAATCCAGCGTTACCAAATGCCCGCTAGAGTCGCGGACGGATGCCGTTAGCCCGAAACGTTCGGTTCACCCCTACACGTTACAATGCATGAACCTCCAGCCGCAGCAGTCTGGTACGTGGTGGCGCTCTGGTCGGAGGGCAAACCGAGTCAATGAACATTCTCGAATTCAGTGCACTGGTCGCCTTCGGGTCGATGCTGGCCGGCTTTCTTGGTGCGCTCACAGGATTGGGCGGCGGCGTCGTGGTGGTACCGATGCTGGCGCTTCTCTTCCATGTCGACCTGCGCTATGCCATTGGCGCATCGCTGGTGTCGGTGATTGCGACGTCCTCAGGAGCGGCGGCGGCCTATGTTCGCGAAGGCTACTCCAACATTCGCATCGGAATGTTTCTGGAGACCGCCACAACCGTAGGGGCGATCGCGGGCGCTGCCATCGCATTACACGTGCCGGGAAACGCGATCGCGATTGTTTTCGGACTGGTTCTGCTCTATTCGGCGTATCTTTCCAGCCGCGGCCGGCAAGAACATGGTCCGGAGCTCACTTCTTCGAAGCTCGCCGACCGCTTAAGGCTCAATGGCTCGTACCCCACTCCCGAAGGCAAGCAGGACTACAAGGTCACTGGCGTACCGGCTGGATATGGCCTGATGTTCGGAGCCGGGGTGCTGTCAGGGCTGTTGGGCATCGGTTCGGGCGCGGTCAAAGTATTGGCCATGGACCAGGCCATGAAGATCCCGTTCAAAGTCTCGACCACGACCAGCAACTTCATGATCGGTGTAACCGCGGCAGCCAGTGCGGGAATCTACTTGAGCCGAGGGTACATCATGCCGGGAGTCGCCATGCCGGTCATGCTTGGTGTGCTTAGCGGATCGTTGTTGGGGGCGCGAGTCCTGGTTCGAACAAAAGTCAAGTCTCTGCGCTGGATCTTCGCTGGAGTCATCGTTGTCTTAGGTATCGAGATGATCTACAGCGGGGTGACCGGGCGACTATGAAAACGGGGCGCATCAACGACGCGCGGATCGAGATCATGATTGGCGTGCTGTTACGCGCCGGAGTCTTGTTGTCCGCAGCCGTCGTTGCGATCGGCGCGATCATCTACCTGGCCCGCCACGGCCAGGAGATTCCACGCTTCGACGCCTTCCACGGAGAGATCGCCGCTCTGAAGAGCTTGTCTGGGATCGTGCAAGGTGCGTTGGGAGGCAGCGGACGGGCCATTATTCAACTGGGACTGCTACTGTTGATCGCCACGCCGGTTGCCCGCGTGCTGTTTGCCGCTGTCGCTTTTGCCTTTGAACGCGATTACCTCTACGTCGTAATTACGTTGATTGTGCTGGCCGTGCTCCTTTACAGCCTGCTGGGCTCAGGCGCTTGACCCACGGGTGACTGAGAGCAACCTGCGGCTGCGGTTTGCCAAACCATGGGAGAGTGGGTATCGTCTTAGTTTCTTTCAGCACACCGTAAGGTAGTTTGATCGATTTCACGGGAGGCAGAAATGTCGGCAGTGAAGCTAGCAGATGCGCGTCGCGTGATCGCAGCGGCGGAAAAAAAGGCGCAGGAGATCGGCCAGCCCATGAACATCGCGGTTGCCGACGAGGGTGGAAACATCGTAGCGCATATCCGCATGGATGACGCGTGGATTGGCAGCATCGACATCTCCATGAAGAAGGCCTACACGGCGCGCGCCTTCGACATCACCACCAAGGATTTGGCAACGCATTCGCAGTCGGGCGATCAGTTCTTCGGGATACACGTCTCGAACGACTGCAAGATCATGATCTTTGCAGGAGGCATTCCGCTGAAGCGTGATGGCAAGGTTGTGGGCGCGATCGGAGTCAGCGGAGGTTCGGGCGAGCAAGATCACGCAGTGGCCGAAGCCGGCGCGGCAGCGTTTTAAGGCACCTCTGAATAAAACGGACTCGGTGGTAGAGCTGACCTTTTAGAGTACGAGCTGCGAAGATGAAGCCTCGGGCGGTGGAGTTGGGCTTCAGGTCCGGAAGCTTATTCTTGCCGCCTGGACACGAACTTGGAGGTCCGCTCTACCCGATCCTGGCCCGCCGACTTGGGGACCCGGGCTAAGCTGATCTGTTTACCAAGTAGTACATTCGCGTGAATCCCGCAGCGCGCAGATTTCTCGTGCACATTACCGTTTGTCTCGGTATCCCCCTCCCCCCTCTCGTCCTCGGATCGGGTAAAATCTCACATTTATCAATGACTTAGCCGGATTTTAGCGCCTGTAAGTCTCTGCGGCTCAAGATTTTACCTATAAACCAAATGGAATGAAGATTTTGCGGCGATCCGTGCAAAATCTTGATTCGCTTGGAGTTAAAGGTCAAAATCTTGAGCGCAAAGGACTTAGCTGCGATTTTCCCCAGACCGACCAGGATCTCTATTAACGCCAAGGTTAACACGCCGGAAGGACTGCTGCAAAACTCAAAAGCAGATCCCTCCTCGGCCTGAGGGCCTCGTCGGGATAACAAGAGAGAAGAGCTTAACGGCGTACCTGAAGGTACGCCCCTTCAAAACCGAGTAATTCGAGTTTTTTCAGCTGCCTGGGAAGGCGTCCATGGCTGAATTTCAAAGAGCCTCTACCTCTATTCCGGTTCCGCACTGGGCGGAAAAGGGCGAAGATACACAACTCCCTTTCCCTCGCACTTCCAAAGTAGAGGTAACAGGACGACGGTCGCTAGTGCACAGATCACAGGCGTGTGTGATAAGGGGAAACGCCTTATCAGGATTTGGGCCCACCGCTGTCATTTCGAACCGGAGGGCGTAAGCCCGGAGTGGAGAAACCTCCTATTGCCGAGCATTGCTGCCCATGTCAGCACAGCAGGTTCCTCCACGCGGCTTGAAGGCCTTGGTCGGAATGACGGACAAGAAATGACGGACATAGAGATGCTAGCGGTTGGCCACCAGCCATACCTTTCTCGTTGTCATTTCGACCGGAGGGCGTAAGCCCGGAGTGGAGAAACCTGCTTTTGCCCAGCATGCTGCCCGTGTCAGGACAGCAGGTTCTTCCGCGCGGCCTGAAGGCCTTGGTCGGAATGACGGACCGATGACAAGAAACCAACGACTGGTAAAGGCGCACTTGAAGGGCCCCCCCTTCAAGACCGACTAATCGCCCTTTCCAAGCCGACTACTATCGAGTTTTTCAGCGACCTACAACACCAATTCCGCCGCTGGCGCGGCTGTTCAGCTGCGTATTTTCAGTACCCTGTTCCACCGCCGCTTTCCTGACCCGGTCGGGAAACAATTTCTGCAGCCGCCGAATCGATTTGCGGCGCGTCGGGCCGTTGCGCTGAGCGCCACTCTACCCGATCACGGCTGGGAATACACCGATGGTGGAACTTCTCTAAACATCAGTCCGACATCCTGTATCGTACGAAAAAAACGGGGAGCCCGAGGGCTCCCCAAGTGGTGCATGCCTGCTGCTAAAAGATGTACTTCAACACCAGCGTCATGCCCCGAGGATGGCTGGAAAAGGCATTCCGCGGTACGTTGAATGAGCTGTTACCAGGGATCAGCATGTTCAACGTGGCTCCGCCGGTCGTGATGGCTGTATTGGCGGGTATCACATCGCTGATATAGCCGGGCACGAATTGCGGATGGTTAAACACGTTGATGGCCTGCGCGTGGAACTCGAGCGCCTGACGTTCGGTAATGTTGATGCGCTTGGTCAGGCTCATGTCCCAGTTGTTAATGCGGGGCAAAGCCAAGGTGTTTCGCGCCGCGTCGGCCAGGGCTCCCACTCCCAGCGCGATGTATTGGGCTGAGGGATTGGTCGCGAGGTAGGCCACGGTTTGGCCGGCCGAATTGGTCAGCGCGGTGACGCCTGAACTGGTCCCGGAGATGCCGTTGGGATTCACGATGGCACGATCACCCCACGCGTCGCCGTTCCCGTTGGCATCGACGTGACTCTGAACCGTCGCATACTCCGGCGATTCAAAGGTGTAAATCGGGGCGAACTGCCAGTTGCCGACCAGGTTCTTCAAGGTCCAATTGGAGCTGCTCTTGTAGAACGGCAGATCGTAGATGGTTTCGATGGTGATGCGTTGACGGCGGTCCAGAGCGGAGGTGCTCCAGTCGCAGGCGACGCACTGGAAATCCTGTGGACGACGCGGCGTCAGCACGGTTGAGAATACGTCGGCTGTCGAGTTGTCGAAGGCATGGCTCCAAGTCCAGGCTGCCTGGAACTGGAGTCCGTTGGTGAAGTTGCGGCTGAACTGCGTTTGCAGAGCGTTGTAGTCCGAGCCGCCATAGGGCATGTAGGCAGTGATGTTGCCGCCATTAAAGCCGTTCGCGTCATAAGCGGGAACAAAGCTGCCGTTGTTGCTGATACTTGCAAGCGTGTTAGGCAGCGAGTCCAGAGTCGCCTGGGAAGGTGCCGTCAGGTAGGTCGGCAGGTATTGCCCAAGGCTGGTGATCGGCTGGCGGTTGATACGTTCTTGCACCGGCAGGTGAATGCCTCGCGTACCCAATAACGAACGTCCAGGGTGTACTTCTGCGCGAATACATGCTGAATTCCCAGGTTCCAGGTCTCGGTGTAGGGCAGTTGCTGGTTAGGAATCCAGGCCGAGGTAGCGGAACGCGCGTCCTGCGGGTTGGTAAAGGGCGCCGGCTGATTCGATGGCAATCCACCGTTGGCCAGGAAGTTGGCATTCGTCCAGTAGCAGGTCCCGGTCTGCGGGAAGCCTGTTCCCGGAGGTCCGCCATCGCACGTCTGCTGAACCTGCGGCGGCAGCGAGAGAATCCCCAGGTTGTCGTACAGAACATCGACCGCCATTCCGAAGCCGCCCCGAATCGAGGTAGTTCCGGAGCCGCCCGGCGAATAGGCAAAGCCGATGCGCGGGAGGAAATTAGTGGTCTGCTTTGACGGAGCACTGAACGTGATCAGCCCCGGCACATTGGAGATTGCGTTCAGGGGCTGCAACTGGGTCTCCGACAGCGGTACGGTCGTGAGTTCGTAACGCAGCCCAAGATCCACAGTCAGGTTCGGCTTTACCTTCCATTGATCATTGGCGTACAGATACACCGCCTGCTGGTTACCATAGTAGGTGACGTTACCCGCCGAACGCTCGGTGAACCCACCGTCCCGAGGATCGGGAATCACATCGTTGAGGTAGCCATTGAGACCGTTCGTCTGGCCCCACTCGTAATCGCCGCGTACCCGCTGGGTAAAGAACTGCGGGCTGATGTACTCGCGGTATTCGGCACCGAACTTGAAGGTGTGACGGCCCTTGACCCAGCTTAGGTTGTCGCTGGCCTGGTAGGTGTTGACGATGGTTCCCGAAGGAGCATTTGGATTCGGACCAAGCTGAACGCCGCCGAGTTCCTGAATCACGATATTGGGAAAAACGTTCAGCCCAGGGAATGTCTGGGCGCCGGTGGGAAGCGGCGCGTAGTAGCGATTAAAACCCACGCGGAATTCGTTGTTCAGGTTAGGCGTGAAGTTGTGATATTCGCCCAGGGTGAACAGGTTGTACTTGATCGGAATAGCCGTCCAGAATGACGACAGTTGTGCCGTGTTGTCCAACTGACTGGTGTTGGAGAAGGCATAACGGGCACGCAACTGGTCCTTCGACGAGATGTTCCAGTCGCCCGAGTTCACGTTGGTCAGATAGTTGAAGTAGCTGGCTCCGGTGAAACCGACATCGCCGATTGGAATGCTGGTGCCGTTGACGGTCGACGTCTGATTGCAGAGAGTATCGCCCGGTAAGGCCTGTGAGTTGGCCGCGGGAACATACTGCTGCAGCACTTTCAGGTTGTTCGAATTGGGGAACATGCTGTTCAGCGTGTTATAGCCAGCCGCAGTTGGCGCGCAGGCTGACGAAGGTGTTCCGGTCAAACCGACTGGCTCGTACTGCCAGGCGGTGAAGAAGAACAGTTTGTCCTTGATCACCGGTCCGCCGATCTGCCCACCAAAGCGGTTGTCGTCCAGACGGGTGTTGAACGGGGTAAGCCCCTGGCCGCGTTGCGCCAGCCGCCGTCTGGTAATCGATTGCGTTCAGGTCGCGATTCTGAAAGTACTCCCAGGCGCGGCCATGGAACTGGTTGGTTCCGCTCTTGATGGTTTGGTTGAACTGGCCGCCGGAGGAGTGCCCGAACTCGGGCGAGAACTGGCTCTGCAAGATCGTGAAGTTGTCCACCGAGTCGTTGGGGATCTGAAGCAAGGGACCGGTGACCGACTTATTGTTGTTGTCGACGCCTTCAACCGTAAAGTTGTTGTTGTAGGGGCGCTGTCCGGACACTGAGGGCCCGGTGCCCGCTCCGATACCGCCGCTGGAAGCTACCCCTGCGTTCAACAGCGAGAGGTTCAGAACGCCGCTGCCTCTGCCTCCCGCCGACGCTAGAGCCAAATCAGAAGACTGTTTGGAGGTGTAGGTATTCTCAATCTGCGCGCTTGTGGTATCGATGGAGGTGGCAGTCTCGCTTACTTCCACGGTAGTCGACGCGCCCGCAATTGATGCGACGATATTAGCCGTTGCCGTGTGGTTCAGTTGCACATCGATGTCGGCGAACCCACCCTTCAGACCTCCCGAAGATGCTTGCAGAGAGTAGTGGCCCACCGGCAGGTTCGTGAAGTGATATTCGCCGCTGGCGCCACTCTTGGTGCTGGCGGTAAAGCCAGTGGCCAGATTGGTGGCCTCCACGGTTGCATCGGCAACAAGGGCGCCGCTGGAATCTTTTACGACTCCGACGACGTCGCCGCTGATTGCCTGTCCAAATGCAAGCGCAGTGCAGAGGGCCACCAACGCGAACAGAAACAGACCTCTTGCTATGTTCCGCATCCTGTACCTCTTTCCCGAAAGTTTGTGCTAGGCGCGCGGTGCCGGAAGCATGCCGCCGATTCCCGCTTACTTGGGCCGCCATCCGCCTCGGGACAGCTTCCGCTCGCGACCTAGTTGCTCTGAAAGGTGCAGGTCGGTATCCAAATCGAGCGCGGCAAAAGCCGCTCGGTGCTTACACGCGGAGAAGGGTGACGAAGCCAGAGTTTTCTGATTCGAGCGATTGATTTTGGAGGACAGGAATAGCGTCAATGGGAACGAAGCCGCAGGTTGAAAGTGCCGACGCACAAGACTTCGTCCCGTACGAACGAAGTTCGTCCCATCATCAATGCGTAAACGTCTGCGGAGGCCGCAACTGAAGTCCGAGTAGCGCGCCGGACAGTGGAACGGGGCACCGCCACCTGCTTGCCTTCAGCTACTGGCAATACGTGGCGGTGTCCCATCCTATCGTTTCCGTTCTTTCCAGGCTCCCGTTCTAACGACGCCGGCTGGTAACGCAGAAGTCAGGGGTTGGCAGTGTGCTGGTGTCGTAGGTACACGAACCCGTAGCCACGGAGGGGATGCCGAATCCCTGGTTCCAGTAGTTCTTCTGGCTGTCGAAGCACGCATAGTCTTGCGCGGGTGGATCGACATGTTGAGCGTTGGTGAACTTCGTTTTGGAGAAATCCACTCCAAAGCCATAGCAGCCGGCAGGTGGACAATCGACATCCTTGCCCGCCCAGTTCGAGCATGCCTTATCGCACTGGGCTTTGATGCTTTCGGTATACACCGGATCGGTCTTCTGCAGCGAGCACCCGCACTGGCCGTTCTGTATGGAGCAGAAGTTCGTCGGCGCGCACGAAGGAGCGAAATCATTGGCCGCCGTGAGATCCATGGTGACGGTCAAAATGCCGGTCGCCCCGTTGTAGTCCTTCGTCCAGTTCGCGGGCCACATGCTCTCGTCCGCGAAATCGAACGGGTCCCTCGATTTGTTGATCCGGCTGGAAAACACAACCGTGGTTCCGTTCTTCACCGCGTTAGCAATGGTGCCTTCTGGATCGTCCGGCCCGATGTACATCTTGTACGTCTGAACGGTGGTTGGTTTGGCGTACAGCAGGAAGGTGTAGTACTTCTGATCGGGCTGGAAGACCGTATGTTGACAATATTTGGCGTCCGCGTTGATCTGCGCGTCTTCCGAAACAGTGGTGTCAATGTAGTACGTGCCGTGATTCACGGTGAGCGTATCTCTCTGCGCAATGCCCATGCCCATCATAGTCAGGAATGGCTTGGCATCGGCCTTCTTCTCAGTACCGGTCAGGTCCAGACGCCACAGGGGTACGCCATAGCAGCTTTGGGTCTCACAAGTCTTGTCCCAGAGCGGCAAGCTCGGAGCAGCGGTTCCGCACGCCTGGTCTGGTGCGCCGTTGCCGCAGTTGTCCTTGCATCCGGGGTAAACCACGGTGGTGACGTATTCATAGGGGCTGCTGCGAGCCGTGCCGAAGCCCGCCTTCTTGTTCGTCGGCTCGGTGTAAAGGTCAGAAGCGCATTCGGTGTCCTGGAAAGGCGCGCCGAAGAAGGGCGCTTCATTCACTGAAATCACTGTCTCAGCGCCTTTGTCTTGCGGCTGCTTGCTGATCAGACCGGTTAACGAGCCGTCATCGTCACTGAGTTCGGTCTGCCGGTCGATGGCCGTCCAAGAACCCGAGAACATGTCGGTAGTTGAGCTGCAATAGCGGTCGGTCACGGCTGTCTGATTTACGGCAAAAGGATGCAGGTAGTCGGGCTGCGCGAGTGTTGGGTCGAACGGCGGATCGATCACAAAGTGACGGATATCGACATTGTTGAAGAAGAGGTTATGCGAATGAAAGGCCGGCGGATAGAAGAATCCGTTGGGTTGCTTCCAGGCAATCGCAGCGTTGGGCAAGTAGCATTGATCTTTCGTGAGCGTCGAATCCTTCAGGATGCCCGCCAGTTTGCCGTACATCCAGCCCGCTCCCCCGTCGCCATTGGAGCAGTCCGCGCTGAGGGGCGGGGTGCAGCCGGTCAGGGCCGTTTTGGTGATGTCCAGGAAAGCATTCGAGTCCTGATAGGAGGGGCCGTCGTAGATGTTGTAAAACCTCTGGTTGACCGCGAAGTTCGACAGCGGCATCGTCATGCCTTCGTTGTCGTTGACACATCGGTCTCCATCGCCGCCGTGGCCTTCGCAGATGAGGCTTGGGTCGAGCTTCTTTGAATCTGGATTGAACGGCCCAGCATTGGACGCATAGCCATTGCCGGACTGCGTGTTGCCGACGAATACGTCGTTGCTGGCGAGTCCCCAATATCCGGGAATTACGGAAGAATCCGTGTAGTCCCCGCCGGTAATCATGGTCAGGCCGCCGGTCTGAACGTCGGTTATGGCGCTGTTGGAGAACAGATACCATTGCGGCCGCAGCCATACTGCTGCAAAGTTCTGCTGGGCCCAGTTGAACGATGTAGTGTAGTGGTCCAACACCGTGACCATGCAGTTCTGTTCCTGGCCTGCGGCGCACACCAGAAGATTGAAGCTGGGATTGCAATCGCTCTTCTCATCCGCACATTTGGTCGCGGCCCGCGATCCCTCGGGAGCGATCTTGGGGTAGTAGCTGTCGGCGTCGGACGCTAACGTCGTCTCAGGGAGGGGAGTAGGCGGAATATTAGCATTCGGCACCTGGTTCAGATGATCCGTCTCAAAGGGCTGTGCGCCAGTGCAAGCTGTGGTGCTTCCGATGGCGAGGAACGAGGTCATCGCCGTCGAGCAGGCATTCCCTACGAACTTCATCAGCGGAGTGGTGCCGGCATAGCTATAGTCGTCGCCGCTGTAATCCTCGCCAGCCTTGTTCTTCTTGGTAACTTTCCGGGTCTTCTGTTCGGAGGCATAACCTTGCCACGATTCCGTTCGGGACCCACCGCTGTTGACTGCAGGGAGCAGCCAATAGCAGACGCCACAACTGTTGGCGCCCGCCGCCACGTTGTACTGGAAATCGTTCCAGCCATTCGTGATCCAGAACACCGTGGGATGGTCCACATCGCTGGTATACGGAACCGGGTCCGTATCAGATTTTGTGAATACCTGATATCCCCCGGCGAGGATGCCGGGCACCTGGCGCGGGTTCTGCGCGTTCGCCACGGCGCTGCGCGCGAAGATACCGATGTTGGCGTAGAACTGGTTGTTCGTCTCGGTGCCGTCCTCAAGATAGTAGCCGTGACCAATGGAGGCGTAGCCCACGTTGCGCGCCAGAGTGATGCCTTGAGAGGCGTGGATGGTGTACCAGCGAGTCATCGAGTCCCAGGAAGAGCAATCCTTCACAAAGGTGACGGGGAAGGTATTAGACCCGATGTTGGTGGGCTGCGGCGTCTTGCGCGCCATGTGGAAGTGGACGGGGTAATGCATGATTTTCCCGCCCTGGCCCAGTTGATAGAATTCGACACCCTGCATCTGGAAAGCCTGGAAGCCCTGGCGCACCAGCGTGTGACCGCCGAAGAAATACCCCGTGCTTGCCTCCGGGAAATCCTCGATCGTATCGCCTCCGGAAACAATACGAATACTGCGCGTCAGCAGCGCCACCGCGGCGCGAGTTTCGATCAGCTTGCCATTGCCATAAGGCAGATTGGGATCGTCGTTCGGCCCCACATAGTAGGGCACGCCCTTGTCGTTCAGGTTGTATTGCGTTCCACTGTGAGGATACTTGAGAGCGGGTGAGAAATTGATCAGGTGGCGTCCCGCATCCACGCTGGTGATCGTCAGAACTTCTGAATGCCCAGGCAGGTAGTCGGTGGTGCTGAGGACAATCTGGTCTCCAGTTCGCCAACTTCCCAGTTGCACGGGAATGGTGCGGTCCACCAGTAATTGGCTATCTCCCACCTTGGCATCTTTCGCCAACCGTACCCAACTGGTCCCGGAGTTCCATGGGGGCAGCGGTCCTTGAATCGGCGAATTATACGTAGCTCCCTTGCCGCCGAACATCTTTACCGTGCCGCCGTAGGAAACCGCCAGCACCTTGTAACCGAAGTAGCCATTCGGGTCGCCCTTGTCGTAGTCGATCGGCGCGTACGGATAAAAGCAATCGTTCACTCCGCCAGGAAGCGCACTGGAAGTACAGGGGTCCGGATTCTTCTGGTTGGAAGCCCAGGTGTCCGACGAGACGCCGCACATGGGATCGGGTTGATAGCCACCCTTGCCATCTGCTGCCAGGCAGACAATCCCACTGCCACCGCCTTTTCCGTCGCCCTTGGCTGTTCCCCCTTGATCTTTGCCCCACAGATGAATGGTCAGAGTGCCATGAATAATGGGAGTGATTGCCTGGCCACTGGTGCCGGCATACAACTTGCCGCCGTTCTGCACCAGGATCGATTCGGCCCAGAAATCGGTAGTTGCGTCCACAAATTGCAGGGTGCCGCCGTAAAGGATATTCACCCGATGGAAGTAATAGTTTGATCCGCCCGCGGTATCCGCAACGCACGTGCCGGTTGCAATGACCAGATCGGGAGGATTGGTCTTATCGCCATGCGGCAACTGGCCAGTTGTGCAAGTTATGATTTGCGTTGTGGCCGCGCTGGAGGCTTGAGACATGGTCACCATAAGGAGTGCAATCAGCAGCGTCGTTCCCAAAATCGCGCGTCCCATGGTGGAAAGGGTTGGACGGTTCCGTGATGTCAGAAGGAACTGGAAATTCATCTTTTCTCCTCGACACGAGGCCCTAAGCGGCGCTCGTGGCTTATCGTCGGCTGCTCTGACTGTCGCGGAACAGGAATCTGCGTTCCTGTTCCGCCCGCGAACGAAAACATTCGTTGAAGCGATGCTGCCGCGCGAAGCAGTACGGTCAGCCGTCGCGCGTGCACGATTTTTGCGGCCGGACGCAAGGCTGGGGAATCCGTGCTGACCGCCGGAAGCTCGAACAACAAGCTGAACTGAGAGTGGAAGAAATCCTAAACGACTACACGCTTACGTCAAGTAGCGTTGGAGACAATTACTCTTCGATAACCCCACATGGCTAGTATTTCCGCAATTGGGAAGAAATGTTTTGTGCTAAACATCGGGGTTAAGGTCGGATTGTGCCGTGTCCTGGTGGGTTCGAGCGGCCGCTATCCGACTGCTTCATCGAGCGGCACGTTGCTCGTGACCAGGTGCTGCTTCGCTTTTTCCTGGAGGATCGAGGTCAACAGCACGCTCTTACCGGTCTCCAGGCTGGCCTGGACGGCGACAGAATCGCATGTGGCTACCAGGTGTCCGGTCTCGTCGTTGTACATCTGGTGCAGAAAGCGGAAATACTTTTCGCCGATGGCGAGAAAGCCGCTTTTGATCTCGACCAGTTCTCCGCCTCGCAACTCTTCCAGGAACTGGTAATTCTGGCGGACGATCGCCACCCGCAGGTTCTTCTGCCTGATCGACACCGGCGTAACCCCGATGGCGTGCAGCAGGAACCACGTCGCCTGATCGAAGCGCGAGACGTACATGTGTGAGTTCATGTGGCTCGCGTTGTCGTACTCCGAGGCCAGCACCGCGCCCTTGAATGTGTGTACCCAGTCAGCCATGTCGCTCATCGCCTTTCGCCGTCCGCTTCTCGCTTTAAGCTCCTAGCCATCTTGAGGAAGCTGTGTAGCGCCAACCGCCTCTTTCGATCCGGGATCGCCGCTCTGCATGCCGGCCATGAACTCTACCATGCAATCCAGCGCGGCCTGCTGCTGGTCGCGATGCGGCGAGTGCCCGCAATTCGGCAGCATGACAATCTTCGTCGCGGGAACCGCGGCCTTGATCGCCTCCACCTGTGCTCGCGTGCCGTACTCGTCCTCTTCGCCTTGAATGCACAAGACCGGGCAATGAATGGCCGGCAGATACGCTTCGATATTCCATTGGCGAAAGTGCGGATCAAGCCAGATGTCGTTCCATCCCCAAAAGGTCGCGTCTACATGCTCGTGATAGCGGCCCAACTTGGACGGGAAGTCTGTCGTCTGGTACGCAATCTTCGCTTGGGTGATGCTGGCCACCGACAGGTCTTCGACAAAAACGTGTGGCGCTTCCAGTATCAAGCCAGTGACGCTTTCGGGATACGTTCCTGCAAAGATCAGCGCGATCGATCCGCCATCGCTGTGGCCCAGCAGGACCGGCCTGCTGACGCTGAGCTTCTCAAACAATTCCGGCAGAACTATCCGGCCCTCGTGGTGCATGAATTCAACCGGTCGTTTTTCAGTCAGCTTCTGCGAGGCTCCGTGACCATATCGCGAATACACCAGCACGCGACAACCGGTCGCGGCGGCAAGGCGCTGTGGAAAATCTTTCCATAGCGCAATCGAGCCCAGCCCTTCGTGCAGCATCACGATCGGAGGGCGAGTACTCGCTTCACGATTCGGCGGCACGAGCCACAGCGTCTCCAGGCGCTTGCCGTCGACGACAACCTCTTCACGATGATGGCGAATGTCCACGGCTACTCAGCCGCCGGATCGGCGGCGTCCGCCGCAAGTGTCGCGAGAGTCGCCGCCGAACCTTGTGGTCGCTACTCGCTGATGATAGAACCACAGTCCGTGCAATCCGCCCAGTTCTTCGCCGCCGCCGGCACGTCCCGGACCCCCATGCATCAAGGATGGCAAAACGATTCCGTGCCCGGTATGGCTGTCAGTGATCGATGGATCGACCAGCAGAATCCGTCCGTGCGTCGTCCCCAAAGCGGTTGCCGCCTCGATGAGAAACCCGGCGTCGCTGCTGAAGACGGACGCCGCCAGCGATCCGCCGCCACGTCGTGCCAGCGCAAACCCGTCGGTCTTGTCACGATAAGCGACGACGGTCGCCACAGGACCGAACACCTCCAGTTGATGCACCGTCTCCGGATTGCCGCCGTTGCCAAGCTTGAACAGGACAGGAGGAACGAACGCTCCGTGTTCGTTATCGGCATCACATAGCGCGAATGCCTCCGGCCAGTAGGACATTTCAGTCGCCTGGGTCAAGCTCTGGACGCCTTCTTCAACCGACTTGCGCTGCGCCATGTTGACCAGCGGGCCCATGGTCACGCTTGCGTTCGCCGGATCGCCAACCACAACCTTGGCGAGCCCAGCCACGATGGCTTCCGTCGCGGCCTTTTCCACATTGGCTGGCACCAGCACTCGACGTATCGCCGTACACTTTTGCCCCGTCTTCGACGTCATCTCGCGCACCACCTCGCGCACGAAGAAGTCGAACTCCAGCGATTCCGGTTTCGCATCCGGACCGAGCAGCGCGGCGTTCAGGCTATCGGCTTCGATATTGAGGCGCACGCCGTCTCGTAGGCTACGGCGAACCTCGCGACCAGTCTCCGCCGATCCGGTGAAGGCGACGGCATCTCCCAGTCGCAGATGGAGCAGCATGCTCTGTGGAGAGCCGCACAGGATCGACAGGCTGCCCGGCGGCAGAACGCTGGCATCGATCACGGCATGTACCATCTCCTGCGCCAGCCATGCCGTCGAAGTCGCAGGCTTGCTCAGAACCGGAACCCCCGCCAGTAAACTGACGGCCGCTTTCTCCCACATGCCCCACGCCGGGAAATTGAAGGCATTGATGTGTACCGCGACGCCATCAAGTGGAACGCCCACGTGCATGCCTTGAAAATTGGCATCGCGCGCCAGCCGCATCGGAGAACCCGAACGCAGCAGCTTCGCAGCGCCGAGCTTCGCTCCCATTTTTGCGAAGTACTTCAGCGTGCCAATAGAGCCGTCGATGTCGATGGCCGCATCGGTCTTGGTGTTTCCGGAGTTGATGCGCGCAATCTCGTACCACTCGTCGCGTCGCGCCGCAAGCACATCTGCAATCTTGCCCAGCATCTCGGCGCGCTGTGCATAGCTGAGACTGCGCAACTCCGCTCCACCGGTACGGCGCGAATATTCCAACGCCGCCCCCAGATCAAGCCCTTGTGAGGTTGCCCACGCCACTGTAGAACCGTCCACCGGATTCACGAGCGCAGCGCCCTGGCCTGCACCGCTTTGCCACTTGCCACCCAGATAGCTGTCGAGCACTTTGGTAGCCGCAGAACTATGTGTCGTTGTTGCCATATTCAAACCTTCTCCGATGAGGACGCCAGGTGCTGTTCGACCCAGGGCACCGCCCATTGTGCGGCCACTTCCTCGGGCAAGGTGCCCGAGCTGGCATCGTGTTTCAGTATTTCGCCGGCGCGGCGCGCACCCAACTCGGTGAGCAGCGAGTCAAAACGAATTCCACCCTGGCAATAGGTGTCTTTGTAAGTGCGATCGCCCAGTGCGATTACGCCATAGCTGACGGCGGAAAGGTCGGGGCGCTCGCTTTCGAGGCTGGCGAACAGAGCCTGCGCGTTGTCCGGAACATCGCCGTTGCCGTAGGTCGAAGTGCAAACCAGAAACGTGCCACCGCCGGCGAAAACGGTTGCGTCGAGACCGTCCATAACCTGAATCGTCGCCCGATGGCCAGCGCCTTCGAGCGCTGACTGGACCTCCTGCGCGACCATCTCGGCGGTGCCGGTCATCGTCCCCACGAGAATGTTGATGGTCAATCCCATGCCGCAGTTAGCTTCCTGAAAGTTGGGCGCAAATGGCCACCCCTTACTTCACGGTATTATACGGGTCGCGCCGGAAGTATAATGCATCCATCGTGAGCCGACAGCGCGAGATAGTGCATGCTGACGCCGCTGACGCATCCTCTAAGATGCCGTCCGCCGCAGGTCCGTCCGAGTCCGAGTACCTGACGCTGCTGGGTGAACGCGTCCGGCAGGCGCGCGCCGGCCGCGGTATGACCCGCAAGATTCTTGCTCGCGATTCCGGAGTTTCGGAACGTTATCTCGCGCAGTTAGAGACGGGAGAAGGTAACGCCTCCATTCTGCTACTTCGCCAGATCGCGCAAGCCCTGGACATCCCGCTGGAATCGCTGGTGCCCAACGGTGCCGAACCTCCGGTCGATCTGGTACACATCAGTGAATTTCTGCGCCGGTTGCCGGCGGCCGATCTGCCCGAGGCTCGCCAGTTACTGGTGCAGCATTTCGGAGGAGTGGATGCGCGGGCCCGCAGCGGACGCATCGCCCTCATTGGCTTGCGTGGCGCAGGCAAGTCCACCCTGGGCGCCATGCTCGCCGCGAAGCTCGACGTTCCCTTCATTGAACTGGATCGCATGATCGAGCAGGAGAGCGGTGTGAGCCTGAGCGTCATCTTCGATCTCTATGGACAGAGCGGCTTCCGGCGGCTGGAGCGCCGCTGCCTCGATGAAGTGATCGAGCGGTATCCGCGATTCGTATTGGCGACCGGGGGCAGCCTGGTTTCGGAACCGGCGACCTTCGAACGCCTGCTCACCACCTGCTTCACCGTCTGGCTGCGCGCCACGCCCGAGGAGCACATGCAGCGCGTGCTGGCCCAGGGCGATATGCGGCCCATGGCCGACAACCGCGAATCCATGTCGGATCTCAAGCGCATTCTGGATGTACGGGAACCGCTGTACCGCCAAGCGGACATGGCCTTCGACACCAGTGGCGACTCGTTGCCGGAGATCCTGAAGCTATTGGAACAGGCGGTTAAAACCGCTTAAAAGGCGGAGGCGCCCGCCTCTGCCAAATGCATAATATTTCCACAAGTCTAGACAGCAGATGCACTATAATGCAGCTATACACTGGGTGAGGCCGAGCGCGTTCTGCGCTCGCTCTTCTTGAGGAGAGTACGACCTGCATGACCAACATATCTGAAGCGGAACTCGTCACCTTCGAGGTGACGCCCGACGACTATCGCCATTGGCGGCTCACGATCGACGGACGCGTGGCCACGCTCGCTATGGACGTCAACGAAGACGGCGGACTCAAGCCGGGCTACAAGTTGAAGCTCAACTCCTACGATCTCGGTGTCGATATCGAACTGCATAACATTCTGCAGCGAATTCGCTTCGAACATCCCGAAGTCGCCTGCGTCGTGCTGACCAGCGCCAAGGAGCGCATGTTCTGCGCCGGCGCCAACATTTACATGCTGGGCACATCGTCGCACACGTGGAAGGTGAACTTCTGCAAGTTCACCAATGAAACACGCAATGGTATGGAGGATTCCAGCCGCCACGACGGCCTGAAGTTTCTCGCGGCCATCAATGGCACATGCGCGGGCGGCGGTTACGAGCTGGCGCTGGCCTGCGACGAAGTTCTGCTGGTCGACGATCGCTCCAGTTCGGTGAGCCTGCCCGAGGTTCCGCTGCTCGGCGTACTTCCCGGCACCGGCGGGCTGACGCGTGTGGTCGACAAGCGCAAGGTACGTCGCGATCTCGCCGATATGTTCTGCACCAATCCTGACGGCGCCAAGGGAGAGCGGGCCAGGCAGTGGGGCCTGGTGGATGACATCGCACCTCCCGCCAAATTTCCCGAGCTGATTCGTGCCCGTACGCAGGCTCTGGTTGCGACCTCGACTCGTCCGGCCGACACGCGAGGAATTACGCTGACTGCAATCGACCGCCGGATCGATGGTAAGGGCTATCACTACAGGCACGTTGACGTGGCATTCGACCGTGCAGCACGTACGGCAACCATCACGGTGCGGGCTCCGGAAGGCCTGCAGCCGCAAACGATCCAGAAGCCATTCACGCTGAGGGCGACCAATGGTGGCCGTTGGCCATGGCGCGCGAACTCGACGACGCCATTCTGATGCTGCGCACCAATGAGCTTGAACTCGGCCTCTGGCTGCTGAAGACCAGTGGTAGCGTCGACGCCGTGCTCGCCTCCGATCGCGTCATGCGGGAAAACTGCGGCGATTGGCTGGTTCGCGAAACCATTGGCCTGCTGCGTCGCACCTACGCTCGTCTCGATGTTTCATCCCGCAGCATGTACGCCATTATCGAGCCGGGATCGTGCTTCGCGGGAGTTCTGTTCGAGCTCGCTCTGGCTGCCGATCGCAGCTACATGCTGGCGCTGTCGGAAGAGCGAAGGCGAAGCGCCACAGATTGCACTCGACGAATTCAACTTCGGGCTGCTACCGCAAGTGAGCGGACGCAGCCGCCTTGAAACGCGCTATATCGGCGAAACGGAAAAGAATGCCGTGTTCGCGAAGCTGGCGGGTCAGCAACTCGGCCCACGTGAAGCGCTGGACCTTGGATTGGTAACGCTCACGCCCGACGAACTCGACTGGGAAGACGAACTGCGAATCGCCATCGAGGAACGCACTGCGCTTTCCCCCGATGCGCTTACCGGGATGGAAGCCAGCCTGCGCTTCCCCGGCAGCGAGACGCTCGAGACAAAAGTGTTCGGGCGGTTATCCGCGTGGCAAAACTGGGTTTTCATCCGGCCGAATTCAACCGGCGAGCATGGCGCTTTGAAGTTGTTCGGCACCGGTTCGAAAGCGCGCTTCACTTGGGAGAGGGTGTAATGAGTATTAATTATCAGGATCGGATTCCGAACAACGTGGACCTCGGCTCGAACCGCACGCTGCAGCGCGCGCTGGAACACTGGCAACCTGAGTTCCTCAACTGGTGGCAGGAGCTAGGCCCACGCGACTTCCAGGTAGCCGATGTTTATCTGCGCACTGCGACGTCGGTCGACGCGAAGGGGTGGGCCACCTACGGCTATGTGCGCATGCCCGAATACCGCTGGGGGATTTTTCTCGCGGACCGCGATGCCAACCGCAAAATCGGCTTCGGCGACAGTTATGGCCAGGAGGTCTGGCAGCAGATTCCCGGCGAGTATCGAGCCATTCTGCGTCGTCTGATCGTCACCCAGGGAGACACCGAGCCGGCCTCGGTCGAGCAGCAGCGCATGCTCGGACATACGGCGCCGTCGCTTTACGACCTGCGCAATCTATTCCAGGTGAACGTCGAAGAAGGTCGCCATCTGTGGGCGATGGTTTATCTGCTGCATGCCTATTTCGGGCGCGACGGCCGCGAAGAAGCAGAAGAGCTTCTCGAGCGCCACTCCGGCGACGCCGACAAGCCGCGCATTCTTGGTACCTTCAACGAGCCCATTCGCGACTGGCTCAGCTTCTTCATGTTCACCTACTTCACCGATCGCGACGGCAAGTTCCAGCTCAAGTCGCTGGCGGAGTCGAGCTTCGATCCGCTGGCTCGTACCTGCACCTTTATGCTGACCGAAGAGGCGCACCACATGTTCGTCGGCGACACCGGCATCAACCGCGTCATCAAGCGCACGCTCGAAGTCATGCAGGAACTGGGCACGGAAGATGCCGAAGCAGTTCGCAAGGCTGGCGCGATCGACCTGGGGACGGTTCAGAAGTATCTGAACTTCTGGTTCAGTTCGTCGCTCGACCTGTTCGGCTCGGAGACATCGTCGAATGCCGCGTCGTACTTTGCCAATGGACTCAAAGGCCGGCCGGATGAGAGCCAGTACGAGGACCACGTCGCGGCGGAGCAGAGCTTCACCCTGGAAAGGCCCGACGGCAGCGGCGGCGTCATGAATGAGCAGATTCCCATGCGCAACGCCATGAATGAAGTCACCCGCAGCTCGTATGTGCGCGACTGCGAGTTGGGGTTGAAACGCTGGAACCGCCTGATCGAGAGGGCGGCTTATTCGTTCCGGCTTTCGTTGCCCAGCACACGGTTCCGTCGCAATATCGGCGCATGGGCCGGCGTGCCCACGGATCCTTCGGGCCAGCCGATCGGCCGCGAAGATTTCGAGGCGCGCAAGGGTGGATGGCTGCCTTCCGAGGCCGACCGGGCTTACATTCTGAGCCTGATGCATGGGGTGCACGAGCCGGGCAAGATGGCGGCGTGGATCGCTCCCCCCGATCGCGGTATCAACAACAATCCGGTTGACTACGAGTATGTAAAGCTGCCGTGAAGCCGCAGTTCGCTAATCGCTCTTCGCTTTTTGCTGGCGTGAGGTAGCAGGGTGCTTCAGTTGGACAGAGGGGCTATGGCAACTCTCTGAAAACTTCTGTTCACCCCTTGCCCTTGGCCTTCTGCGCAGCGAGAGTGGCGAAAAGCGAAAAGCGAAGAGCGAAAGGCGAGTAGGGAAAGGCGAGCAGCGAAAGGCGAGTAGCTAAAAGGGAATAGCGATCATGCCCCACATCGCCATCATCGGTAGCGGACCGGCAGGATGTTATCTGGCTGATAGTCTCTTGCGACTAATGCCCAGGGTCCGCGTTGACATCCTTGAGCGTCTGCCCGTGCCCTTCGGCCTGATCCGCTACGGCGTTGCCCCAGATCATCAGAGCACCAAGGGCGTAGCCCGCGTACTGGATCGCGTGCTGGCCCGCGATCGCGTCCGCTTCTTCGGCAATGTCGAAGTCGGTCGCGATGTAAAGCTCGACGAGTTGATGTCGCTCTACGACGCGGTAGTACTGGCGACGGGCGCTTCGCGCGATCGGCGCTTGGGAATTCCAGGCGAAGATCTTCCCGGAGTCGTTGGCTCGGGAGCCTTCGTTGGCTGGTACAACGGACATCCCGACCAGACCGCGCCTCCGGTGCGGCAGGTACGCTCCGCAGTGGTCATCGGCAACGGGAACGTGGCACTCGATGTTGCGCGCGTTCTCGCCAAGGAGCGGGCCGATCTGGCGGGAGGCGACTTGCCGCGCGACGTCGTATCCTGGCTGGCAGGCCATCCCCTCGAGCAGGTTCATATCGTCGGACGGCGCGGCGGAGCGGACGCCAGGTTCTCCGAACACGAACTCGCAGAGCTGGGAACGCTCTCCCGCGCGCGCCCCGTCGTGGATTATCCGGCATCGCTCGCCGGCGACAGTCCCGTGGTCAAGACGCTGCGCACTTTCGCCGAGAGCGGCCAAACCGCAGCGCCGGTTACCATCCACTTTCATTTCAATTTGACGCCGACTGCGTTCCTTGGAGACAAGACGCTTCATGCCGTACAGTTCCGCGCGACTGACGGCAGCTTGCGCGAGATCGCAGCTGATCTCGCCGTCACCTGCATCGGGTACGAATCGGTTGCCTGCTGCAGCGCAACTCCGTCGAATGGAATTTTCGCCAATCAGGACGGCAAGGTGCGGGACAGGCTCTACGTCGTGGGCTGGGCGAAGCGCGGGCCCTCGGGAACGATCCCCACGAACCGTACCGAAGCCCAACAGGTGGCGCAGCGAATAACATGCGAAGTACCGGACTCGCAGCGTCCCACTGTTGCATTAGGAAAGCTACTGGAGGAGAGAGGCGTCTGCTGGGTTGACTATGCCGGCTGGAGATCGATCGACACGGCAGAGTTGGCGGGAGCCAGCGAGGAGCGATGCCGCCACAAGATCCTCGGGATCGAAGAGATGGTGTCTGCCGCGCAAGCCGGTCAGCTTCACGCAAAGTGAGGCAAGTGGTGACTTCGCGAGAAATAATCTATCGGCAAAACCTGTGGATGGCGGATCGCCTCCAATCAAGGGGGATACGCCTCCAGAAAGCCGCGACGGGAGAGCCTGCAATTTGATACTGTACGGGTGACATTCCGCCGGTCCGGCATGCTCGCAGATGAATACCATTGTCAGAAAAATCGATTCGACCCATCCGGATCATCCCGCCCATCGCGGTGGGCTCAGGACGGTTGCGGTAATCGAAGCCACCAAGGGCGTGCTTGCTATGGTTGCGGCGTTCGGGTTCATCATCGTGTTGCGGCGCGATGTCGACCTGGAGAATGCGGCCGAGAACCTGCTCTACTTCCTGCATATTGATCCCGACCGCCGACTGTCCCAGGCTTTCCTCGATGCCGCGGGAAAGGTGATGGACGCGAGGATCGGCACCGTGCTGGCGATCGCGCTGGCTTACGCGATCCTGCGTTTTATCGAGGCCTACGGATTGTGGAAGATTCGAGCCTGGGCAGAATGGCTGGCCATTGTCTCGGGATGCATCTACCTGCCCTTCGAAATCTACAAAGTGATCCAGCGGCCTAATCCGTTCCACTGGGCCATCCTCGGGATCAATGTGGTCGTAGTGTTGTACATCGGGTGGGTCCGTTGGTCAGAAATTTCCACCGCGCGAGTCCACCGGTCAAGCGCCATGGGCGAGTGCGACTGACCCGAGAACCGTCCGGGCTACGCCTGCATTGCCGGCTCCGGCTTTCAATATCCACAGCGTTAAGTCGCATTCGCCGAATCGATTCGTTTTTCGTCGGAATGATGCTGCGTTCGATCCGATGCCGAGGCCGTCCTCTCTAAACGCGGAGATCGAGAAGGCTTTAATACGGCGAGAAGCCCAGCGTCTTATCCGACTTCTGCACCCAGAGATGGGCTTTGTCGGCCACACGGTCGTTGACCGTGATCACGACCACCACGCCGCTGCTGCCCTTGATAAACGGCGAGCCATTACCGCCGGTGGGAATGGCCGAGCCGTCCACATGGTGCGACTTGATGATGCCCCACTCGCCGCCCGGTCCCCAGTCCTGCATGAAGTTCTGGAAGGGGTAGCGATCATATTTTTGCGGATGCTGCTTCCAGTCCGGATCGTGCATCCAGATGCCGTAGGCCTGCTCGAACTTCTGCTGTTGCAAGGCGTCGAAGAATTGATTGACGACATGCTCCTCCGGCCAATAGCGGAACTGCCACAACAGCGCTCCAACCACAATCACGATTACGACAATCGAGATGATGCGGATATTACGTTTGCGCGCCTTGGCCGGGTCGTACTTAGGAGCGTCGAACAGTGTCATGGCACTTCAGTTTACTCGCTATGCAAATAAGGATGCATCAGGAGCCAGTGCTGCAGCCCGGTCACTCGCTCTTTTGCAGAAATACATTGTCGATCATCTGCCGCATGAAATGGCCTCCGAAGGCTCCCGCTGATCCGGCCAGCAACTGCAGGAAGGCTCCATATACCTGGCCACGATCGTGCGGCCAGCCCACGACAAACTGATAGTAGGCAAGCACCAGCGGGACTCCGGCCCAGACCACCAACATCCAGCGCCAGGGCTGGCGCGGCTTCCACACGCCCAGCAACATGGTGAAAGCGAGCACGCAGAGCGCGGTGAGCAGCGCGTCGTCTACGATCTGATTGACCCAGCCGGAAAACAGGCCGAAGCCAACTGCGAGCACATACATCAGCGGGTTGGTGCGATCAGTACTGATAGAAGCCCCGTCCTGTCTTGCGGCCCAGCCATCCGGCATCCACCATCTTGATCAGCAGCGGGCATGGCCGGTATTTGGGATCGCCCAACCCTGCCTGCATCACGCGCATGATGTCGAGGCAGACGTCGAGACCGATGAAGTCTGCCAACGTCAAGGGCCCCATGGGATGCGCCATGCCCAGCTTGAACACCTCATCGACTGCTTCGGGAGTGGCGACCCCTTCCATCACCGTATACATGGCCTCATTGATGAGCGGCATCAGCACGCGATTGGAGACGAATCCCGGCGCATCGTTGACCTCCACCGGTGTCTTCTCCAACTTCTCTGCCAGCGTCTTCACCATGGCGAAAGTCTCGTCGGACGTCGCCAGCCCACGAATCACCTCGACCAGCTTCATCACCGGAACCGGATTAAAGAAGTGCATCCCGATCACCTTGTCGGGACGCTTGGTCACCGCCGCCAGTTTGGTGATTGAAATCGACGAGGTGTTCGACGACAAGATGACTTCAGGGCGGCACATCGCGTCCAGGTCACGGAAGAGCTCAGCCTTGATCTCAAAGCGTTCGCTGGCGGCCTCGACCACAAAGTCGCAACCCGCAAGCTTCTGGCGGTCGGTGACGCCGGTGATGCGCTGCAGCGCCTGATCCCTTTGTTCGGACGTAAGCTTGGCCTTTGCGACCTCGCGATCCAGGTTCTTGGAGATCGTGGCCAGACCTCGTTCCACGAAGCGCTGGTCGATGTCGGCCAGCACGACGTTATATCCGCTTTTGGCGAAGACATGAGCAATGCCATTGCCCATCGTGCCCGCGCCGATTACACCAACCGTTTTTATGTCCATGATTGCCTCTCGTGCCGTATCAGATGTGTAAGGAAGCACAGCCAAAACATTCGAGTGTAGCAGAGGAAATCCGGGCAGTCGGTGATTCGGTCTCGTTGCGCAATTCTGAATCAGTTCAGTTCGGATTGAGCCAGCTTTGATTCCGGGTCCTCACCTTATACGGTTTCGGCCTAGCCGCGTTTAGATGTGCGAGCGATGAACCACTCTTGCGCATTGAGCGCACCCTTGCGGGCGTAATCAGGATCGCGAACATATTTGCCGTCGGGCAGCATGTGCCGAGCCTTAGCCTTGTCTTTCAGGTAGGTACCCAGGATTTCATTGTGTAGCGATCGAACTAGCGCCGCATCCCGCACCGGAAACATGACCTCCACGCGGCGATTCAGGTTGCGTGGCATGAGGTCGGCGCTGCCAAGATAAACTTCTTCATCGCCGCCGTTGCGGAAATAGAAGATACGGCTGTGTTCCAAAAATCGACCCACAATGCTGGTGACCCGGATGTTCTCGCTAACGCCGGGGACTTCCGGACGCAGGCAGCAGATCCCGCGCACCAGGAGATCAACCTTGACGCCCGCCATCGAGGCGCGATACAGCAACTGGATCATCTTCTTGTCGACCAGCGCATTCATCTTCAGAATCAGATGACCGCCCCGACCCCTCTCCTGGTGCTCAATCTCGCGTTCAATCAGCCTCTGGAAGCCATCGCGCATTGAGATCGGTGCAACCAGCAGTTTTCGGTATTCTGCCTTCGCCGAGTAGCCGGTCAAGAAATTAAACAAGTCGGTGCAATCAGCTCCGATCTCCGGATCGCAGGTAAACATGCCGACATCGGTATAAAGCTGGGAGGTGACGCTGTTATAGTTGCCGGTCGACAGATGAGCATACCGGCGAATCAGCTCTCCCTCCTTACGAACGACGAGAGCGACCTTGCAGTGGACCTTTAATCCCATCAGTCCATAGACGACGTGCACGCCATACTCTTCCAGCTTGCGCGCCCAGCCGATGTTGCTTTCTTCGTCGAAGCGCGCCTTCAACTCCAGGAGCACTGCAACCTGCTTGCCGTTCTCGACTGCCTCCAGCAGGGCATCGACGATGGGTGCATTCCGTCCAACCCGGTAAAGCGTGATCTTAATCGCGAGAACTCCGGGGTCACGGGCCGCCTTCTGAATAAGCGCTACCACCGGCTGAAACGAATCGAAGGGATGGTGCAGCAGGATGTCCCCGCGCCGTATTACCGAAAACATGTCCTCTTCTTCGTCCTGTTTCATCAGTGCGGCGGGCATGGCTGGAACGAACGTCGGAAACTTCAGGTCGGGCCGGTCGATGCGGCAGAGAGTACGGACCCGCACCAGTGACAATGGACCGTTTAGCTTGTAGATGTCATCGCGGTCAAGTTCGAGATTCTCGATAAGAATGTCGAGCACGGCTTGCGGCATGGCCTCGTTAATTGCGACGCGCACAACGTCGGCAAATCGCCGCTGCCACACGCCCTCTTCGATGGATTCCAGCAGGTCGCCCGCTTCCAGATCCTGAATTGCAGTGTCGGCATCGCGGGTAATGTGAAACGGATGGGCCTGCACGATCTCCATGCCTGGGAAGAGAGCGGAGAGGTTGGCGGTGACCAACTGCTCCAGCCACACAAAGGACTGTTCTTTCGTGACGATCTTTGTGCGGCTTTTGGGTTTAGGCGCCTGACTCACCGGCACAAATTGCGGCAGGCTGTCGGGGATTTTGACGCGCGCAAAATGTTCAGCACCGGCGCTGTCCCGCAGCACTACAGCCAGGTTCAGGCTGAGGTTTGAGATGTGCGGAAAGGGCCGGCCGGGGTCGAAGGCCAGAGGCGTGAGCGTGGGGAAAACTGTTTCCTCGAAGAATGTGTCGGCGATCGAGCGCTGCTCGCCCGTGAGGTCAACATAGTCAAGGATGTGAACCCCCGAGTCGTGCAGCGCCGGCACCAATTCTTTTCGCCAGCATTCGTGGGCCGAGCGATAGAGTCGGATGACCGAGGCCCGTATCGCGCGCAGCTGCTCCGTTGCCGACATCCCGTCGGGCCCAGGATCATTGACTCCTTTCTCGATCTGCCGCTTGAGTCCCGCCACTCGCACCATAAAAAACTCGTCGAGGTTCGAACCCACAAAGGACAGGAACATTAGACGTTCCAGAACCGGGTTGCCCGCGTCCTGAGCCTCTTCAAGAACACGCCTCTGAAAATCGATGAGGCTTAGCTCGCGATTGAGAAAAAGATCCGGCTCGTCAAGCCGGTGCTCCAGCTCTAAGGACGAGCTCTTGCCGGACGGGGGACCGCCTGTGCGAGAGATCTTGCGGCGAACTCTTGAGAGCGCTGCTTTTGCGGATGTGGCCATATATGAGGTCTATGCCTGACGACGGTGCTACCGGCCTCGTCCCATCCTAATGCAGTTCCTGTGGGGCACACGGCCGACGCCAGCTATCATTGTAACCTGCGTAAGCTGCTTGAGCAGTTCTTAGGCTGTGTTTCTGCCCCACCTGCCGAAAAGCCCCCAGCCAAGAACGTGGGGTATTGTGTCGACTTACTTCAACGTTGAAGCTATAGGGAGAATAAGGGGCTGCCTCACAACGCGGACTATGCTGGACAATGGGCCTGAATTCGTCCGGCGAACTACGAGGCTGGTATATCTCACATTGTGGTACTTGCATGCGAACCCTGCGGCGGGCACTCCGAACTGATGGCCAGCGCGATTGACGGCTCGTCGATCATGCGCGACAGTTACAGAGGGGCGGCGACGCCGAACCGCGGAGAGGGAGCATGGGGGCACGAACAAGGCGGTATGGAGCCGGTCCCGGCCTGTGCTAACCTAACAGTATCCGGTCCTAAAGCCGGGATGGCGGAACTGGCAGACGCAGCGGACTCAAAATCCGCCGGGCTTCGGCCCTTGGGGGTTCGATTCCCCCTCCCGGCACCAAGAAACTTCTTGTTCCACTGACCTCTCGGTCGGTCGCAGCAGCCTGGTTCTGTTCTCAATTCTCGCTGAGCCTCGTCAGCCCGTGTGTGCTTCGCCGGCCTCGCAGGCGAGCGTCTACAACCCTTGCTGACTTTGCTCCTCCTGCAACGCAATCGGCCGGAATCGATCCACCACCACCAATGACAGGATAAGCAGGATGGGCAGGTAAAGGCTGCGAAATTCCCATCGCTGTTTGGCGGCTGTGCCCATGGCAGCCCCGGCGACATAGCTGATCCAGACCGCTGCGAGTGTGGTGGTATCGCGCACGTCCTTCTGTTTTGGCGAATCTCTCGCAATCCTGGTTAGGCCCCTGCCAGCCTTGAGTTGGTCGTAAGTCCAAAAGAGTACCCGGGTGAAGGCTTCAGAAAACTTGGCCAGGGTTCCAGTGACGAAGGTTGTGTAGATGGTTAGAGGGCCGACGTGGGTAAGGGTTGCCGCCTGCAGTCCCATGGCGAGGGCCAGCAATCCTACGAGTACGAAGTAACTCGGCGCCGCCAGGTCGGCAATTTGGCCCAGGTGCAGGGACGGGCTGGACTGCGAGAAGAAGATAAGCAGAAGGGCCTCGAGGCCGAGCGTAAAAGAAGCGATGCGCGCAATTGCTAAGCGGGCAGCAGAGTTCAGAGCGATCCGGGCAAGGATCAATCCTGCCACATAGGAAGAAATTGCACAGAGTGGCCGTAGCAGCGCTAAGAAATCGAAAGCGCCCGCACTCATGCCTACATGAATGCTATTTCCGCTCATGTTGGCGGTGAATATCTGGAACAGCGCGATATAGCCAAACGCGTCGACGTAGCCACCCACGAGTGTCAGCAGCAGGGCGATGGTTAGCCGCTGGGCGCTGCTGAGTTCCTTAGTTTGTCCAGCCATAGAAGCTGTCAAAGCAAACCGATCGGTTGCATTGTCGAGTGCATGGAGCCAATGTCGCCCTGCTGCAATAGTCCTGCAGTTTACCTCACGCCAATGTGCGACTGCTTCAACCCCGCTGGTTCGGACCGCGGCGTTCGTGCAACACCCGGTGCGACAAGGTTGCGACTCCTTTCTTCTTTACCTGGAGGACAATGATCTTTATTCTGCTGGAGCGATTTTGTTCCGGGAGGCTCAGAGTCGTTCTGGAGATACACATAGAAATTGCCTGTATCCGACCCCTTATCCCCGCGGACGCCGTTCCCGCTGTCCTTGTCAGGTCCCAGGAAAAAGTCCATCAAATTGACCTTGTGGCCGCTGGTGGCCGCAACGTTCTTTATGGTGTCAGGAGGGACCTATGGCACCGAGGACATCGTTCACGGTGCCGGTTATGGCCGCGCCATCCTCATTCTCATCATCACGCCCCTGATCTGGAGCCTGCCCACCGCATTCATGATTGGAGAGTTGTCCAGCGCCCTCCCAGCGGAGGGCGGTTTCTATGCCTGGGTGCGGCGCGCCATGGGCAACTTCTGGGGATTCCAGGAAGCGTGGCTATCGTTGGTAGCCAGCATTTTCGACATGGCGATTTATCCCACGCTCTTTGTGGCTTACCTCACGCAAGTTTTCCCGTGGTTCGGGATGAATCATCGCGGCGTGCTGGTGGGCCTCGCGGTGGTGATGGCTTGCACCGGACTGAATCTGGCGGGCATTCGAGTGGTTGCCACCACCTCGATCTGGCTGTTCGTCCTGCTGTCGGCTCCCTTCGCGCTTATCGTAGTGCTCGCCCCATTTAAGTATGGCGCGCTGGCGCATGCCGTCACGACGCCCACGACTTCGCACGTCGGCATCATGACCGGCCTGGTGATCGCCATGTGGAACTACATGGGTTGGGATAATGCTTCGACGATCGCCATGGAAGTCGAGCGGCCGCAACGGACGTATCCCCGCGCCATGCTGGCGGCGGTAGCGCTGGTTGCCGTCAGCTACATCCTTCCCGTCGCGGCGATGTCGCTGACGCATTTGAGCCCCGCTGCATGGGAAACCGGATCGTGGGCGGAGATCGCCGGGCTGGTGGGCGGGCCGCTGCTGCGCATCGGGCTCGTTCTGGGCGGCATGATAAGCGCGTTTGGCATGTTCAATGCGCTGGTGATGAGCTATTCGCGCCTGCCGCTGGCCATGGCGCTGGACGGCATGCTCCCCCCGGTATTCGCCCGAGTGTATCCGCGGACCAAAGCTCCCTGGGTGGCGATCCTGGTGCTCGCCACCGGATGGGCCCTCTGCCTCGGCCTGGGCTTTGAACGCCTGGTGACGATTGACATTCTGATCTACGGCACCAGCCTGGTGCTGGAGTTCATTGCGCTCGTCGTCTTGCGAATTCGCGAACCCAATCTGCCGCGCGAGTTCAAGATTCCGGGCGGGCTGGCGGGTGTAATCATGGTCGGGGTCTGCCCCACGCTTTTGCTGGCATTTTCCGTCTTTCGCGGCGACCGGGAACAAATCCTGGGCATGAGCAGCGTGGTCTTCGGACTTTTGTTGATCGCCGCGGGATTCGTGGCCTACGCTATCGACGCCGCCCTGCGCCCCATACGGCCTCTGCCGCCGGCCCCCGATGTGGTGAAGTAGTTTCGCCTCGGGTCGCGCAGGCAAGCGCGGAATGAGGTATGCTCTTCCGGATTTACCAGGAGGCACTCGTGCGATTCGCTGCAATTGCCATTCTGTTTCTTGCCATGGTCTCCACCGCGACGGCGCAAACTGGAGCGGCCGCTTCGACCGGCATCAGCAACCCCGTAACCACCACAGTTCGCCAGATGGAAGTCCGCGAATCCAAGAACATCATCGGCGCAGGAGAGGAGATGCCTGCTGATAAGTTCAGCTATCGCCCCACTCCGGAGCAGATGAGCATTTGGACACCTGCTCGTTCATATAGCGGAATCGAACACTCTCTTCTGCTCGCGGATCGCCGGCGACAAGCCCAAAGAGCTAAAGCTTGCCGACACGGAATCCAAAGATGCCCTGAACAAGGCGGTACGCGATTCCTTCAGCTACTGTGAGCAGGTGCTGGCCAAGGCAGACGACTCCAAACTTGGGGAGGAGATACCGCTGTTTGGTGGACAAAAGGCTCCCCGCGCCGCGGCGTTCATCTATCTCGCAGCCAGTTGGTCAGATCACTACGGTGCCGCTGCTATGTATCTTCGGCTGAACGGACTGCTTCCGCCCAGCGCGAAGAAATAGCCCCATTTCAGAAGTCTACTGCGGCTTGACGACGATCAGCGTAAAGGATCCTGGCACCAGTGCGGGCCTCTGTCCGGCCGCTGGAGGCGTAGCTTCACGTTCAGCGGTGACCAGGTAAATGGTGCCGGTCTCCGTGTTCAAGGCCATGGTGCGCGCGCCCTTCTGGGTCTCGACCGTCTGCCGAACCGTGTACTTGTCGGGACTGTCCTCGTGTACCACGGTCAGCGTTCCGTCGCCGCACGACATAAAGACTTCCTGCTTCTGCGCATCGAACGCTCCGGCATCAACGCCTTCTCCGATTGGGACCGTGGCTACAACCTTGCCGGTGTCGGCGTCCACCACAGCCATCATCTTATTGTGGCAGCCCGCGAACAGACGGCGGTGGGTGGAGTCGAACGCCAGTGCGCTCGGCTCGGTACAAGGAGCAAGCGGCCAGCGGCTCAGAACGGCATCTTTTTGTCCGTTGAAAGCGACAATCTCGCTCTTATCTTCGATGTTGACGAAGATTTTCCCAGCATTGTCGGTGGCCGGGAATTCGGGCTTCCCGCCGAGCGGAATGGTGCCGACTACCTTTGCCTCGTTCGGATCGACGGCCGTCGCATCCTGACTCTTGGCGTTGAAAGTGAAAACCCGGCGCGAGAACAGGTCGTACAGTATGGCATCGGGACGGTCGCCAACCTTCACCTTGTTGACCACATTGAGCGACTTCATATCGAAGACGGTAACGGAGTTATCGCCGCCATTGCTGATAAAGCCTCGTCCGAGATTCGGCGCTAGCGCCACACCGTGGATGCCCGAAAGGTTCGGAATGTCCCCGACCACCTTGAGCGTCTCGGTGTCTACGACCATCACATGCGACCCTCTTGTGATGTACAGGCGGTGCGCACCGGGATCGACGGTGAGGTAGTCCCAGAAGCCTTCCCCACCGAGCTTCACCTTGTCGGTCACCTTGTATGACTTCTGGGCAGCGGCCGGTAGTACGGCAATCAGGGCAACCAGGGACAGTAATATCGCGATTCGTTTCATTGTCTGACCTCAATTTCTTTCAGCTTGGTTGAATTCGTAACGATTTGCAGGGGCAGCGCGACTGTCATTCGGGTACCCTGGCCGGGCTGGCTCTCTGGCGTAATGCTCCCGCCGTAAGCCTCAATCAGCGCTTTGGAGATGGCCAGTCCCAGGCCATAGCCGCCGGTGTTGCGCGCGCGGGACGAATCTCCGCGGTGGAATCGTTCAAATACGTGGGGTAACTCCGGGGCAGGTATACCGGCTCCGTGGTCCGTGACTTCTACGTATCCCCATTCTCCGTTGGCGCGCACGCGAAGCTGGACGTCGCCGCCGGCAGGGCTGAAGCGGATTGCGTTCTCCAGCAAGTTGGCCCAGACCAGTTCGAGATCCTCGGGATCGGCTTGCAGCGAGACGGTTGCGCTGGGATCGAATTCGATGGCAACATTCCGTTCCCGTGCCACGGGTCGTAGGCGATCGATCGCGACCTGGCACGAGGCCACCACGTCCACCGCCTCAAGATCGCGATTGAGACTGCCGGAGGCCCATTGTTCCGCTCGCGCCAGCCGCAGCATGGAGTGCAGGAGTTTTTCCAGGCGCGCCATGTCGTTCAACGCGTCTTCCAGGCCTTCGCGGTATTCGTCAGCGGTGCGAGGAAGCTGCAGCAACGACTGCAGTGTCGATTTCAGAATGGCCACCGGCGTCTTGAGTTCGTGGGCCGCATTCGCGAGAAACTCACGCTGCTGGGTAAACGAGCGATGCAGGCCATCGAGCATCGCCGTCATGGCCTGGGTTAGCGGCGCCAACTCCGTGGTCGTCAACGCTCCTTCGGAGGGATGTAACTCCCAGTTGGAAGTTGAGATGCCGCTGGCGCTCTTTGCCAGGTCGGACAGCGGATGCAGACCCCTTCGCAATCCCCACACCGCCAGCGACACCGTCACCAGCAGCAGCAGACCGCAGCCCGCTACGGTGTACACTGCCGCACGCACGGCTTCCGCCCTCATCTCCTCGGTCGACGCAGCGTAGGTTACCTCCAGGACGTCGGTGGAGGGTTCGTCACTTTCGCGATCCAGAACGGGAACCCGTCTCCTGCAGCCCTCGATAATGGACGTTGCCCAATGAGAACCAGGCGTACCCGTGATGGAAGTCTGCAGAGAGTTGCGACGGCCAGTTCGGCGATCGCGCGATCAAGCGGCCTGCAACCGTTACCTGATACAGGTCGGGATGATTCGGATCCAGCGGCGGCGGAGCGAGATCGCTTTCGAAAACGAGCGTGGGTGGCTCCTCTTCCGTGTAACGAACCAGGGCTGCGATGCTCATCGCACGCCCGTGGAGACTTTCGTCGAAGGAGTGGCGGAACTGCACCCGCGTAAAATACACGGTGAAAGTCGCGAGCCCAATCGCCAGCAGCAGTTGGGAAATCACCACCGCAGCGATCAGGCGACGCTGAATGGAGCTCTTAGGCATTTCCACCGCGCAACATGTATCCCTGTCCGCGAAGAGTGTGAATCAGCTTGGTGTCTCCGTCGTCCAGTTTTCGCCGCAAGCCCGAGATATATACCTCGATGACGTTGCTGAAGCGCTCCCAGTTGAAATCGTAAAGATGTTCGAGCAGCTCGGTCTTCGAGACCACGGCTCCGGGACGATGCGCCAGGTATTCGAGCACGCGGTACTCCATGGCAGTCAGGCTCACAGCGACACCCTTGCGCCGCACGACGAGGTCGGAGGTGCTGATCTCGAGATCGCCTACCTTGAGAATCGCCGCACTCAGGCCCTTGCCACGGCGGATGAGCGCCTTGGCGCGCGCCAGTAGTTCACCGAGATCGAAGGGCTTGGCCACGTAGTCGTCGGCGCCGGCATTCAGCAGCGCGACAATCGATTCCTTCTCGTCACGTGCCGTCAGAACCAGCACTGGCACGGGTGCTCCGCCATCGCGCAATCGCTTCAGCACGGCCAGGCCATCCAGGCGTGGCAGCATGAGGTCAAGAACGACGAGGTCATAGGGATTCGACTCCGCCATATAGAGCCCTTCTTCTCCGTCGAAGGCCAGGTCAACTGCATAGCCGGCGCTTTCGCGCAGGCTGCGCGCCACGTTCTCGGCTAAACGTTGCTCGTCTTCCACGATCAGGACTCGCACGGTGCGGGTTCCCAGGCCCCCCGACTCGAAGAAAGTGTACGACACCTAACCTGAATCCTGGCTGAAGGACATGAGAGTTACCCTCACTGGCGATGTGGAGAAAGTGGGATAGCGCAGAGGAAATTACGATGAAACCATAAGCAGGTTTGGAATGCGACAGCTCGGATTAGCGATTCTCCTTCAGCCGAATCCTCAGATACACGTTGAAGCCCATCGGGTGATCGCCATAATAGGGCTTGATGGCAGCTGGAATCCCATAGGCTGAGAGATTCGCTCCGAGGCCGGTTTCCACGTTGTGGAAGGTCCCGATGTCGCGGGTGTAGCCCACGGTGTAAGCGTTAACGTTGAAGATGTGGCTGCCGGTCTGGGCTTCGAGCTGGGCGTCCAGTGCAGGATCGGCGGCGAACAGCTCATCGCGTTGCGACCATTCGTAGCGTCCGGTGACGAAGTTTTTTTCCTTGAACGGTACAACTGTCTCGGCGAGCACTGCGTTGCTGCCATAGCCCTGCGCGATCTTGTAGTTCCGGCCCCAGATCAGCGATGTCGCCCACCAGTTGCCTTGGGGTCGCGGCACTACATACTCCACCGATGCCGTGGTGCGGGTAACATCTCCGGGCTCCAAAGCCTCCGGATGGGTGAGCCGTCCAGCCGAGACCTGCGCCGCCCATCGTGACGTTGGAGTGAACGTTATCCTGCCGGAGTAGGAGTCCATCGGACCATACGGTATGGTCCAGCGATTCTCCCCCGGCTCCGCTCCGTGAAAACCCGACGCTTCAAAGCGCAGCGGCCCCACCGACATACCGCCGGTGAGAACATTGCTCAAAATATGGGTCGAATCCTCCCAGTGATGTCCCAGGGTGGCCTGCGGAATCTCCATCGCAGATGCTCGATGCGGATAGGCCACGGGTCCCAGCGCAACGTCACCTACCGCCGCGTAGTAAAGATCCCATAGCGCTCGCGAGCCCATCCTGTGCGCGTACTGCACGCTCAGTTCCATGAAGAAGTTGTGAGGATGCTGCGCGTTGGTGATTGGCTGTCCGAAGGCCGTCTCGCCGGTTTGGAACAGCAACGGATACCTCCGCTCGGTAATGGTGGCTGGTTCGAGGCTCAGCATGGTACGCAGCATGACATCGCCTCCGCCAAGCCGATGCGTCGCGCTCAGCATTCCCCAATTCACCGAATACAACTTGTCGCCGCCGAGGGGCCCGGTCTGCTGGGTGTCGACCAGGAACGCTTCCGCCATCCACATCAGTTGCCACTGACCGACGCCAGTCATCACCATCGGCATCGGCCACGCACTAGGTTGTACCGCCGTGCCCGACGACTCGCTCATCAAGAACATCCGCGCGGGATCGGCGCCACGCTCCATGTCATGACCGGTCACATCCGTTCCCATATTCATGCCTGCCCCGGGTTCGGGATTCTGTACCGGCGCAGAGGATTGACCAGCCGCCAGTCGAGGAACGGCAATCACGATCAAGAGAAGAGCAAGCGAAAGTAGAACTGAACCTCGCCGGCGAATTACGACAAATCTGAAGACGAGCAACTTGGGCAACCAAGGGATGCGCAATTCGCAGACTTGCGAGCGAGAGTCCCGTGCCAACATTCTAGTGGAATTACCGGGTAAGCTTCGTCGTCGACGTGCTTTCCTGCCAGCGCCGGCCCCAGCTTGCTTCGCGCAGCGGACGATCATTCCATTTCCGGAGAGCTGCCTCTTCCGACGTCTGCGACGCGGAAGCGCCTTTTGTTCGGGGCAGGGTCGGCACCAATCCGGCGGAATTCCCGGGGTATCAACCGCTTAGTACCCTCCGTCTTCCGCAATGCGTCCCATTGGCTGCTGGCGCATCTAATTGTTTAGTTCCGGGATGCTAGGATGTAACAGCGGGCCCCGGAACACCGCGGGCAAACCGGCCCGCGGACTCTCTGGAGGAATAATGGCGAGCGACGCAATTGTAGAAGTAACGGATGCGAATTTTGACCAGCTGGTGCTGAAGTCGGACCAGCCGGTCCTGGTGGATTTCTGGGCGGCCTGGTGTGGCCCGTGCCGGGCATTGGCTCCTATCGTTGATGAAGTGGCCCAGAGCTATAACGGCAAGGTCAAGATCGGCAAGATGGACGTGGACAAGAACGCTTCTACACCCCAGCGCTATGGAGTGCGCGGCATTCCAACCCTTCTGATTTTCAAAGGCGGACAAGTGGCAGAACAGATCGTGGGCTACGTCTCACGCGATGTCATCGAGAAGGCTCTCGATAAGAATCTACAGCCCAGCTGATAAAAAGTTGAACTCGAGGAGGCGCGGCAGGGGCCGCGCTTTTCTTTTGTCGCGTGCAAGGCCTTGCCTCTAATACTTCCTCAGCACGCCGATTACTCTTCCCTGAATCTGTACGTTTTCTGCCGGCACAATGATCGGCTGCATGGTTGCGTTGGAAGGTTGCAAACGCACACTATCCCCTTGCAGGTAAATGCGCTTCAGCGTTGTCTCAGCACCGTCCACGAGTGCTACCACGATTTCCCCATCGCGAGAGGTGTTGGTTTTTTCCACCAACACGTAATCTCCGTCAACAATATGTTCGTCCTGCATACTCTCGCCGCTGACCTGTAAAACAAAGACGTCTTTGGAGCGGGTGAAGTCGGTCAACGAGATTCGTTCGGCAGAATTCTCTACCGATTCCAGCGGACGCCCGGCAACAATGCGACCGGCTAGCGGCAGGCTCAAGCTCATGGCAATTGGCGAAGGCATGGAGAAAGCCTGCCTCATGCGTCCCTTGGGCTTCAACAGATCAATGGAACGGCTGCGGTTGGCGCCGCGCTTGAGCAGCCCCTTTTCCTCCAGATTGCTGATGTGCTTATGCACCGTTGCCAGCGAACTCAGACCCAGGCCGTCACCGATTTCCTGGTAGGACGGCGAATAGCCGTTCCGCTCTACGAAGTCTGAGACGAAGTCATAAAGCTGTTTCTGCCGTCGCGTTAGAGCCATGGATGCTCCTCTGTCTGTAATTGTGAGCGAAGAAAAGGCGAATCGTCAAGTCAGTCTTAAGACAACGCTTCCAAACAGTAAACAATCCGGGAACTGCTCGCACGAACGACCGGAACCATGTTTGGGTGTGTTTGCGTTTTGCAGTTGACGCTCGGAGGCGACTCTTGATGTCGAAATATGACCCGCTGGTACAGTGGCTTGCCGGTCTCTCGGATGGTGAGGTGGCAGTCAGCTTTGTGCAGCTCGAGAAAATTCTGGGCTTCGATCTGCCTGATTCGGCCCGAACCTGGATGTCTTGGTGGGAGAACGAAACTTTTCCGGTTCGATCCCAGTGTAAAGCATGGAAGCGGGCGGGATTCCAGACCCAGCAGCTCGATCTGGTCAAGCAGCAAGTCGTATTCGCCCGCACCGACAAACATTGACAGCCGAGCCGATTGATCGGTGACCAATCGCGGTACCGAACGAAAACAGGCGATGAGCGTTGCTGGATTCGGGAACCGAAAAACCCCGACTCCTGGCCGAGAGCTGGAGTGCGCGGGAGCCGGGGATACGCCAAGCGGTGAGTCATACACTACCGCCGCGGAGGGCGCCGGTTGTCAACGTTTTGTCAAAGGCTTGTAAGAACTTTCGAAGCGACCGTCTACGTGCTACCGGGCCACCTTCATGCCGCTGAGAATCTCGTCCACGGCATTGACCGCTACCGCTAGTTCTTCATCCGTGTTGTAAAAGTGCGGAGAGAATCGGACGCCACACTTGGGGCGATAGTCCACAAGTATGTCGCGCTTCAGCAGCTCGGCGCATACCTCCTGCGCATTGGGCACATCAATGGACACCGTGCCTCCGCGGCACTCGGGATCTCGCGGCGTGTTCACCCGCCAGCCATGGCGATCCGCCAGCTCAACCAACTTCGCGGTTTGCCGCTTCGACTTCTCGCGAATTTTGTCCACGCCAACTTCAGCAACAATCCTCAATCCCGGACGGGCGGCGTGAAGGGCGGCGATATTCGGCGTTCCCTGGGTGAAACGGTAAATCGTGGGCGCATACCGAGTCGCTCCAATCTCAAAACCGAACGGATTTTCGTGACCGATCCATCCGGTGAAGCTGGGCTCCAGTCTGGTCATGAGATCAGGCCGCACGTACAGATAACCAGTACCGGGACCGCCACACAGCCACTTCAGGACGCCACCGGTGCAGAAGTCCACATTCAGCTTCTGCACGTCAACCGGAACGGTGCCCGTCGCCTGGAACGAATCCAGCACAACATGCGCGCCCACGCGGTGTGCCTTTTCGACGATTGCTTCGACATCCTGGATGAAGGCACTGCGAAAGATGACATGCGAGATGGGAACCAGCAATGTCTCTTCGTCGATTGCGTCGAGCAGGCGCCCGGTGTTGACGTGAATGGTGTCGTCGTTGGGCACCATCGTGACGCGCGCTCCACGCGAACGCTGCGCCTCCCAGAAATACATGACAGAAGGAAAGTTCAGGTCGGTGTAAACGACTTTGTTACGGCGGCCACTGAAGTCGAAACACGAAGCTACGGTCGCCTGGCAGTTGGTAACGTTCTGCAAACATGCAACCGATCCTGGCGGCGCGTTGAGCAGCGCGCCAATTTCGTCGCCGACTTGTGCCGCCAGCATCCACCACTCTTCCTCCCAGGCTCGAACTCCACGCGTGCTCCAGACGTCGGTGTAGTGCCGCAGCGATTTCTCAACATCCCGAGGCATCGCTCCCAGAGAGTTGCTGATGAGGTAGTTGGTTCGCTCGAGAATGGGAAACTCCCGGCGGTAGCGCAGTAGCTCGTCACTCATGGCCGCTATTGTAGGGGAAACCCGGATTGTGTGCGCCCGGTTGTAAGCTGTTATGACCGAGGAGGTTCCTACTCGATGATGCCGACCGGCCAAATCGTTGCCAGGCGCATTCTTGCCGCGCTGTCTATCATCCCGCTGCTGGTTGCGACGGCGATGGGCCAGCAATCTGCGTCGGCCGCGATTGATCACCAGGTGGACGATCTGGCCAGGAGCACCGTCGCCAAAGGCAACATTCCCGGCATGTCCCTGGCTGTCATAAAGGAGGGAAAAATCGTTTTCTCCCGCGCGTATGGGGAAGCCGACCTGGAAAACGATGTGGCTGAGACCTCTCTCGCTGAGATGCGCACCGCTTCCATTGCGAAACCCATGACTGCCATCGCAGCCATGATCCTGGCACACCAAGGCAGGCTCGATCTCGACGCGCCGGTGCAGAAGTACTGTCCCGCCTTTCCCTACAAGAAGTCGCCGGAAGGCAAGCCATGGATCGTTACGACGCGCGAACTGCTGTCGCATCGAGCCGGCGTTCGCTGGTACGCCAACGACACCGAAGCCAAGAACTCGAAACACTTCGACGACCTCAATCATGCCATCCAGGTTTTTGGCGGCGACCCGCTCCTGTTTGAACCGGGCACCAGCTTTCGCTACTCCAGCTACGGCTATGTTGTGGTGGGGTGCGCGATTGAAGGTGCGTCGGGGCAGCGATTCGTGGACTTCATGCGGCAGGCGGTATTCGCTCCCGCGGCAATGAACGCGACCCTCCCCGACGACCCGCTCAAGATCATCCTGCATCGTGGTCACGGCTATGAGAAGACTGCGGCCGGCAAGCTGGAGAATGCTCCGTTCTTCGATCCCAGTGACCGGCTGCCCGGCGGCGGATGGCTCAGCACCTCCGAGGACCTGGCGCGCTTCGCCGCCGCGGTGATGTCGGGAAAGTATGTCGATCAAGCGACCCTGCAACTGATGTGGACTCCGCTCACCAAGCAGCCTGACGGCTCAGGCTATGGTCTGGGATGGGGCATCTCCAAACCCGGTGAATATCAAGTCGTCGGCCACAGCGGAGGCCAGGCCGGCACCAGCACTATCCTCCTGCTCATTCCCGCGAAGCACCTGGCGGTCGCAGCCATGGCGAACCTCGAAGGCGCCGATCTGGACCCCATGGCTCGCGAGATTCTGAAGCTATATGCGGACATCGACCTCGGAACGAAGTAGCTTTGTGACTCCAATCACAAGCCGACGTGACGCCGGATGCTAGGATATTTCTTTATGTCCGCTCCCGATTCGCTCTTTGTACGTGCCTGCCACCGCCTTCCGGTTGAAACCACTCCTGTCTGGTTCATGCGCCAGGCGGGCCGCTACATGCAGGAATACCGCGAGGTCCGCAAGCATCATTCGCTGGTCGAAATCTGCAAGCAGCCCGAGCTGGCGGCCGAGGTCACCATCACCGCCGCGGAATATCTGAAGGTCGATGCCGCGATCATCTTCGCCGACCTGCTTCTCCCTCTGGAAGTCATGGGCATGCCCTTCCACTTCTCTGCCGGCGAAGGGCCGGTCATCGAGAAACCGGTGCGCATCGCTGAGGACGTGGGCGTGCTGCGCACCGATCGCGCCGCCGAACTGGGATATGTAGCCGATGCCATCAAGCTGGTGGTGAAGCATTTCGGAACCGCGCTGCCGGTCATCGGCTTCTGTGGCGCGCCCTTTACCTTGGCGAGCTACATGGTCGAAGGCGGCGGCTCGCGTCATTACCTCGAAGTCAAGAAGCTCATGTACAACTCACCTGAGGTCTGGGACGAGTTGGTTAACAAGCTGGTTGACGTTCTGGCCGAGTATGCTGCCGAGCAGGTGCGCTCCGGCGCCGACGTCCTGCAGATCTTCGACAGCTGGGTGGGATGCCTCAGCGTCGAGGACTATCGCCGCTACGCGATGGAACCAACCACGCGGCTGATCAAACGCCTGCAGAAGGAGACTGGCGTTCCCATCATCTACTTCGGCACCGATAGCACGACACTGCTGCCCTCGATGACCGAGACCGGAGCGGAAGTGATCGGCCTGGATTGGCGCGTGCCGCTCGATGAAGGCTGGAAAACGGTGGGCTACACTCGCGCCGTGCAGGGCAACCTCGATCCCGTATTGTTGTTCGCGTCGTGGAGTGAACTAAAGCAGCGCGCCGAGCATATCCTGCGCCTGGCCGACGGGCGTCCCGGGCACATCTTCAACCTGGGGCACGGTATTCTTCCGCATACTCCGGTAGACAACGTGAAGAACCTGGCACAATTCGTGCATGAGTTCAGTTCGTCTGCCACGCCCGCGAGGTCACACTAAGTATGACGGCCATCCTGCTGATCGCGCATGGCAGCCCCGAGCGCGTCGAAGATATTCCCGAGTTCCTGCAGAATATTTCGCGCGGACGTCCCATGGCGCCCGAAGTAGTGCGGGAAGTGCAACATCGTTACTCGCTCATCGGCAGCTCGCCGCTGACGAAAATCACGCGAGCCCAGGCTCACGGCGTCGCCCGCGAACTCGGCTTGGCTACCTACGTTGGCATGCGTAACTGGCATCCGTTCATCGCCGATACCCTGAAACAGATGACCGCTGACGGAGTCGACCGCGCCATCGCCATCTGCCTGGCACCGCACAACTCGCGCACCAGTGTCGGACTTTATAAGCAAGTGTTGCTGGGAGAAGGCGCGCCCTTTTCCATCGACTTCGTCGAAGAGTGGCATGACCATCCCCTGCTGATTGAAGCCTTCGCCGAGCGCTTGCGCTCAGGCTGGAAAGCGGCCTGCGACCAGCATGGATCGCCGCTGCCCGTCCTGTTCACGGCGCATAGCGTGCCGCGCCGCACCATAACCGAAGGCGATCCCTATGAGGCACAGACTCGCGAAACCGCGGCGCTGGTGGCGGCAAACGTATCAGAGATCGGAGCCTGGCAATTCGCCTTCCAGAGCCAGGGCATGTCCGGCGGAGAATGGCTCGGCCCCACGGTGGAGGACACCATCACCGGCCTGCGCGAGGCAGGACACACCGGAGTGTTCGTGCAGCCCATCGGCTTTGTATGCGATCACGTCGAGATCCTGTTTGACGTGGACATCCTGTTCCGAGATTATGCCGCCGCACGCGGTATGAAGCTCTATCGCGCCGAGTCGCTAAACGATTCGCCGCAGTTCCTCGGCGCGGTTGCCGACCTGGCGCGGAAGCGAATTGCCGCAACCAGACTGATCACCGCATGAAACGCATTGCGATCATCGGCGGAGGCATTTCCGGGCTCAGCGCGGCGTTCCAGCTGGAGAAAGCGCGCGCCGCCGGCGCCGAACTCGAGTACACCCTCTACGAGAGCAGCCAGCGCCTCGGCGGCTCGCTCTACTCCGATCGCGTAGAGGGCTGCCTGGTCGAGGCTGGCCCCGACTCCTTCCTCACCGAGAAGCCCTGGGCCGCATCGCTCTGTAAGGAACTGGGCATTGCGGACCAGCTCATCGGCTCCAACGATGCGCAACGCAAAACCTACATCGTGGTGAAGGGCCGGCTGGTGGTGATGCCCGATGGCCTTATGTTCATGGTGCCCACCAGGATCGTGCCCACCGCGCTGTCGCCCCTGTTCTCCTGGAGCACCAAGCTGCGCATGATGCGCGAGCTGCTGCATCCGCCGCGGCCCATGCATACCGACGAAACCGTTGCCGAGTTGGTGGAGCGTCATTTCGGCTCCGAGGTGGTTGACCGGCTCGCCGATCCGCTGCTGTCGGGGGTTTACGGCGGCGATGCCGGCAAGCTCAGCGCGCGCGCCGTGCTGCCCCGTTTCGTCGAGATGGAGGAGAAGTATGGCAGCCTCAGCCGGGCCATGCTCGCCGCTCGCAAGAAGATGGCGCAGACCGCGAGCACACAGCCTGCGCGGCCGCTGTTTACCTCGCTGAAAGACGGCATGCAGCAGATGGTGGACGCCATCGCCGTCCGGCTCGATCCTGATGCAGTCCGGCTACGTCAAAATGTTCGCGCGATCTATCCGGACAACGGCGGCTGGCGGGTCGCCCTCGATATGGCGGGGAACGAGAATTACGACGCTGTCATCCTGGCGACGCCCGCTAACGTCGCAGGCACGCTGTTAGAAGGGGTAGATGCGGACCTGGCGCGCGACCTGCTCGGCGTAACTTACAGCTCCTCGGTCACCGTGACCTTGGGCTATCACATAGACCAGCTCGAGGGCTTGCCCGACGGTTTTGGCTTTCTGGTGCCGCGCAGCGAAGGCACTCGCATGCTGGCCTGTACCTTCGTCCACAACAAGTTCCCTCACCGCTCGCCGGAGAATAAGGGCATTCTCCGCTGCTTCCTCGGCGGAGCACGCGATGAGGCGGTGCTCGGACTCACCGACGACGAGATTCTCGATACCGTGCGCCGCGAGCTGCTCGATATCGTGAAGCTGAACGCGCGCCCCATGTTTTCGCGAGTCTATCGCTGGCGCGGCGCCATGGCCCAGTACGAGCCCGGACACATCGCACGCGTGGAACGCATCGAGAAGCGCGTCGGCGAAATCCCCGGCTTGGCGATCGCCGGCAACGCTTATCACGGTATCGGCGTGCCGGACTGCATTCGTTCCGGCGCAGACGCCGCCAGCGCCATTTCGCAGGTTGCCGCCGAAACACGGACGGCGCAACCGCGCTGATCCACCGGCACAGTCGAGTGACCTCAGTCACAGACGGCACTCTCCAGCAGCGCTATCCTGAAGCTGTCACAACCTGCCAATGTCCCTTGGGAGGTGACCGATGTTTGCCATGATTGCCCTCTACTGTCTCGCTGTCGCAATCTTCGTTGTTGCCCTGAGCTTGCACGAAGAATTCTCCGAAGAGCGCAGACTGGCGAAGAAGCGCAAGCCGCTGGCTCCTGTGATCAATATCGAGAGCGGCAGGCGGCATATCGGCAACCTGCATAAGCACGCATAAGCGGGCCTTCTGCTACAGGAGGACTGCCACTTCGGCGCACAAGTCCATTCCCCACCCCGTCGACTTCGCCCATCCCCAAGCTGCTAGCATGGAGGGTCGCTGTCAGCACCTCAGGAGCCAGGCATGCCAGATGTTCGCCGTGGATTAATCATCGTCAATACCGGCCCGGGCAAAGGGAAGACCACCGCTGCCATGGGTACGGCGTTGCGTGCCGTGGGCAACGGCCTGCGTGTGCTCATGCTGCAATTCCTCAAAGGCTCGTGGCATTACGGTGAACTCGATGCCGTGAAGGCCTTCGGCGACAACTTCGTGATGAAGCAGATGGGCCGCGGCTTTGTGAAAGTGGGCGGCGCGGAGACCGATCCCGAAGACGTTCGCCTGGTCGAAGAGGCCTGGGCGGAAGCCGAGAAGGCGATCCTGTCCGGCGAGTGGGACCTGGTCATCCTGGACGAGATCAACTACGCCATCAGCTACAAGATGCTCGACCCGGAGAAGGTCGTCGCCGCGCTGCAGAAGAAGCCCGAGATGGTGCACGTCATCCTGACCGGACGCAACGCGCATCCCAGCATCGTCGAAATCGCCGACACCGTCACCGAGATGAAAGAAGTGAAGCATGCTTACACCAAAGGCATCGAGGCGCAGAGGGGCATTGAGTACTGAGTTGAGCTTTTTGTTTGCCGCCGAGGCCACGGAGAGTGGAGAAAAACAATCCATAAAACCCCGTGCCCTCCGTGCCTCCGTGGTGAAATCGTCTCCTCGAAGTCGCCGACACCGTCACCGAGATGAAGGAAGTAAAGCACGCCTACACCAAGGGCATCGAGGCGCAGAGGGGCATTGAGTACTGAGTTGAGCTTTTTGTTTGCCGCCGAGGCCACGGAGAGTGCGAGAAAAACAATCCATAAAACCCCGTGCCCTCCGTGCCTCCGTGGTGAAATCGTCTCCTCCGCCGCGACAACATCTCGCCCCCTCAGCTACACTGATCATTCACTCTTATGGCATGGTTCAGGCGAGAACCGGTAGAGATTGACGCATCGGGCGAGAAGCGCGTCAAGACCGAGGGCCTCTGGGTCAAGTGCGACCAGTGCCGCCAGATCATCTGGAAGAAAGACCTCGACGCCAACCTGAACGTCTGTCCCAAGTGCGACCGCCACTTCCGCATTGACGCACGTACCCGGCTCAGCTACCTGCTCGATGACGGCAAGTACGAGATCGAGGACGCGAACCTGACCTCGACCGACCCGCTGAAGTTCACCGATCTCAAGTCGTACGCCGACCGGCTCAAGCGCGCACAGAACGACACCGGCTTGACCGACGCCGTCATCAACGCCCGCGGCAAACTCGACGGCAAGCCCATCCTGATCAGCGCCATGGAATACTCTTTCATTGGCGGCTCCATGGGAGCGGTGGTCGGCGAAGTCATCACCCGTGCTATCGAGAAGGCCACCGACGAGCGTGTGCCGCTGGTCATCGTCTCCGCATCCGGCGGCGCCCGCATGATGGAAGGCGTGGTCAGCCTGATGCAGCTGGCCAAGATTTCTTCCGCGCTGGCTCGCATGGATGACGCCAGGGTTCCCTACGTCTCGGTGCTTACCGACCCAACCACAGGCGGCGTGACCGCCTCGTTCGCCATGCTGGGCGATCTCAACATTGCCGAACCCGGAGCGCTGATCGGTTTTGCCGGGCCGCGCGTGATCGAGCAAACCATCCGCCAGAAACTGCCCGAAGGCTTTCAGCGCAGCGAGTTCCTGTTGCAGCACGGCATGCTCGACGCCGTTGTCCATCGCCGCGACATGAAGAACTACATTGCACGGGCGCTGGAGTTCATGGCACCGGCAAAGGCACCGGCTTAGTCGCCGTACATCTGGCATAGGCTGACCTGGCCCTTATGGACGATCGGAAACCTGACCCACGGCTCACCCCGCTCCACCCTGACACTTCTCTCAATGCAGTCAAGCTGTCGGCGATCAATCGAGTATCCACCGATCTGCTCTTGGCATCTTTAATTCCGGGTCAAAAAGACTGTTTGAAAACTCGGCCTGACGGAACCATACTCGATGGGCATCATCGTATCTATGTACTTCGTTCAAGGGGAGTCGACGTAGACCGCCTCCCCAGAGAGATCATGACGAAGCCGGAAGAAGAAGACGTATGACAACCAAACTTTACTGGGTAAAAGGACCGTGGCCCGGAAAGCTGGCGATTTCCTCCCGGCCGCGTGGTGGCGACTGGCTCGCGGATGAAGTGGCCGGTTGGAAGGCAGCCGGCGTCGACGAGATCGTCTCGCTGCTCACTCCTGACGAGGAGTTCGAACTTGGCTTGCGGGAAGAGGCCACTCAGGCGCATGCACATGGCATGGACTTCCTTGGCCTGCCCGTTGAAGACCGGCAGGTGCCGCAATCGGAAACTCTCTTACGATCTGTCCTGGAGAAGATGGACGAAACTCTATCCGCGGGAAAGAATGTGGTGGCACACTGCCGGCAGGGCGTCGGCAGGACGGGTCTCCTCGCCGCCTGCCTCCTGATCAACAAGGGGTGGGAGCCGGAAGCTGCGGTTAGCCTCCTCAGCGACGTTCGAGGCACGTCAATTCCAGAAACACCGGAGCAGCGGCGCTGGATCGATCACTATGCCGCGGCCCTACACGCGGAGTCGAAACCATAATCATGAAAGCCGTCGTCGTCACTCGTCCTGGTGGTCCGGAAGTCCTCGAAGTACGCGAGGTTCCCGAGCCGCAACCTTCTCCGAAGCAGGTAATCGTCCGCGTCGAAGCCGTGGGTGTCAATTTCGCCGACACCATGTCGACCCACGGCACCTACCCGGGCACTCCGAAGCCGCCGTTCATCGCTGGCCGCGAGTTCGCCGGAGTCGTCGAAGCGACGGGCGAGCGCGTGATGGGCTATGCGCAATACGGAGCCACCGCGGAGAAGATCGCCGTTTCGCCGGCGATGATCTGGCCGCAGCCTGCGGGATGGACCTCGGTGCAGTCGGCATCGTTTCCCGTCGTCTTTCTGACCGCCTATCTCGCGTACTGGAAGGCCGGACTCACTGCCGATGCGGCTGAGCCGGCCTATCCGCGCAGTGAGCGCCGCGTGCTGATCCACGCCGTGGCGGGAGGCGTTGGCACCGCGGCTGTGCAGATCGGAAAGTTGCTGAATATCGAAACTTACGGAACTTCTTCCTCCGACGAAAAGCTCGAGCGGGTGAAAAAGCTGGGGCTCGACCACGGCATCAACTACCGCCTGCACGATTTCCAGCAGCGCGTACTCGAACTCACCAACAGCGAAGGGGTAGACGCCGTTTTCGAGATGATCGGCGGCGAGAACACCGCGAAGAGTCTGCGCAGTTGCCGGCCTTTTGGCCGGGTCATCATCTACGGCACGGCCAGCGGCGAGCGCCACAAGTTCGACACCGGCGCCATGCTGTCCAAGAGTCTCAGCGCTCATGGCGTGTGGCTGAGCGTGCTCTCGCAGGACCACGACCTGATTCTTCGCTCACTGCAGGCTATGCAACCGTGGATCGAGCAGGGCAAGCTCAAGCCCGAAATTGGGCACGTCCTGCCCATGGAGCAGGCCGGCGAAGCGCACCGCCTGATGCTGGAACGCGCCAACTACGGCAAAATCGTCCTGACGATTAACGGATAGCCGTCTGCCATCCGCTAATGCAGCATTCGCGAACCCGATCGCTACAATGAATCCGTGGACAGCAAACCCTGGCTCGTGCTGATCGTTTTTCTCGCCATCTGTCTGGCCGCCGGAGGCGTCGGCTCGGTCTTCACCGCGACCAGTGTGCGCGAGTGGTATCCCACGCTGCGCAAGCCCCCGGGGACTCCGCCCTCGTGGATCTTCGGACCGGTCTGGACCACGCTCTACGTCCTGATGGCCGTCTCGGCCTGGCTGGTGTGGCGCGAATACGGATGGGGCGCGCGCTTCGCCCTGCTGGTCTTCTTCGCCCAGCTTGCGCTCAATGTAGCCTGGTCGGGCATCTTCTTCGGATCGCGCCTGCCCGGCGTCGCTTTCGGCGAAATCGTTTTGTTGTGGCTGGCTGTGCTCTTCAATCTCATCGTGTTCTACATGCTCCAGCCCATCGCCGCGCTGCTGCTGCTGCCCTACCTGTTCTGGGTCAGCTATGCCGGCTATCTGAATTACGGCATCTGGAGACTGAATCGGAGAAGCCATTAGCTGGTTAGCTGTTAGCTGTTAGCTGTCAGCCATCAGCTCTCGGCGATTGGCCATTAACCAGGGAACCTCGGAATAAGTGGACTCAGAGGTCGGCACGGCTTGAAGCCGTGACCTGATAAAGAACGAATTATGAAAAGGGGGTAGCAAGAATCTGTGCCCTTCATGCTACTATTACCGACCGCGCCGATTGCTTCCGACGCAAGTTCCTGCCTGAAACTGAGGAGACTCTATGCGAAAACCACTATCGTTACTGCTGTTCCTGTTGCCGCTGCTGGTCGCTCTTGCCGTGGTGAATCCGATGTCAGCGCAGTCAGTCGTCAAAAATCAACCACAGCCGGCCGCGGAGAACGATGCCACGCCTGACACCCAGTCTCCGGCGAGTTGGCTACAGCAGTTCGTACCCGACTGGCGGCCTTTCTGGGACAATTCGAAGAACTGGACGACGAATTACGGTCCCGCCTATCGGGACACGGTCCTCACTCCTTCGAACTTTCTTGCCTGTTCGCCGCAGTTCGCGCTCTGCTTCCACTCGGGTCCTAATCCGTACCCATGCCACATTTATCCCGATGGCCGCACGGCCGACTGTCTCTGCACTGTCGGCACCTCGACCAATTACACGCTGATTACGGCCATCCTGAACCATCCCGTGTATAACGCTACGGTCAGCACCTGCGGGGCCGATGGCGCGCTATGCACACAGACGGACCAGGCGCCGGTTTGCAAATACATCAGCGGCGGCGCCCTCATCCCGGGAGCCGACGTAATCTCCACCTACGATCATGACTCGCTCGAGGAGATCATCCAAGCCGTCTTTCAGCACAAAGCGGGATTGGTCAGGTGCCCCAAAGGGCCGTACGCCGGCTGCATGACCGCGCCCTGCAAGTTAAACGATAACGGCACCGCCAACTGCAAGTGTCCGGTGTTTTACGGTGAGTTCCAGTTGACGGGAAAGGATGCACAATGCTCGCTCGGCGGTGACCTGATACCGTCTGCGTCCTACAATCCCGCAGTGCCGAAAGCGAGCAACTAGGGGGACTCACCCCGCGCGCAGCCCGAAGGGCGTCACAATCGTAGCCCAGCGCGTAAGGAAGGAGAACCTGCGCCCCAGCCCATCAGCGCTTCTTGAACTTCTTTACCTTCTGTCCCTGTTTGGGTAGCGCGTCGAGCAATTCTTTGGCGGTGCGTTTCAGCAGCGGATGCTTGGCGTCGGGTGCGATCTCGGCCAGCGGCTCCAGCACGAAGCGCCGCTGATGCATGGCCGGGTGAGGCACGCTCAGCTCCGGCGTGTCGATGGTTGCCCCGCCATACAGCAGGATGTCGATGTCGATAATGCGCGGGCCCTTGGGTTGCGTGCGGGCGCGGCCCATGTCCCGCTCGATGGCGAGAACGTCGGCCATAAAGAATTTGGGCTGCATCTCCGTCTGCATCTTGACCACGCAGTTCAGAAACGGCGGCTGCTCGGTGACCTCAACCGGCTCGGTCTCGTAGATGGACGACACGGTGATCACGTCGCCCAGGTTCAACAGCTTTCCCATGGCACGCCGCAAGTTGGCCTGGCGATCGCCCAGGTTCGATCCCAGCGAGAGGTAGACCGTCTTCTTCACCTTGTCATGGTATCGCGAGAGGGAGTCGCGGCGCGGGCCGACCCCGCCCAACCGTCTTTTCGTTGGGCGGGGATAATTCGGCTTGATGGCTCACGTCACTTCGTTGGCTGCGACGTCTTCATGTTGCTCCTCTTCACCGATGCTCCCGTTTACTGCCTACTGGCCGGACTTCTTAGTCCGTGTCTTCTATAAACCGGGTTCGCAATTACTTCGGCGGCGCGCCCTGCTGTTGCTCCTTTTCCAGTTGTTCGAGTTTCATCTTGAGCATTTCCTCTTCCTGCGCCTTGGAGAACTTGGGGTACAGGAGGGCAATTTGGAACCGCATGCCCCAGGGAGAACTTCCTGCTGGGTACTTGGCATTGCCAAAGAACTGAAGTTGGAGGTTCGTGGGCTGAAATCCGATCTTCATGATTCTGCCGAAGCCGCCTCCGAAAGGCAGCGTCAATGAGTTGCCGCTGCTGGCGCGCCAGTCGGCGGTGATTATGGGCGCGGTGGTGAGGTACCAGCCCTTCTTCATGTTGTAGTTGATGAAGTACTGGAGCAGAAACTGATTGACCGGCGGACGGCTGCCCGTGCCGGCAAACGACCAGACATTGTTGGCCAGAGCGCCGATGACCCAGTGGCCGGGCGTAGTGAGGGCAACGACGCCCGGGCCCGCGCTGACTTTACCCTGGCCCAACTGTGGCGCGGTCGCAGTGGGAAAAACCATCGCAGGGCCGACACCCCAGATCAGTTTGCCGGACTTGGCGGGAGAGAAGAAGAGGCTGGGATTCAAGTCTCCGAGACCATACCACCCCTGGCCGGTCGGCTGCGACGCGTCCGGCTGCCAGACCACGGGCAGAATAGTGCGAGTAATGAGGTTCCATTTCTTCGTAAGGTGAAGCGGGATGACAGGTTGAAAGTTCAGCACATCTTGAACTCGTTGATTCGGCCCAACACCAAAGTTGGTGTTGTTTTGCATCGGGAAGCTGATCATGTCAGCAACCGGGTTCTGTGCCGCTTTTGCCAGCGCTGCGGTGCGGGCAGCTTCCGACTCGGCTTCGGGCTTCTGGTCGGTAGCGGCGGGTTTCGCCTGCGTTGCGGGTTCGGAAGGCTCGGAATCCACAGGGTGTCTCTCGGCGACGAGCTTTAGCTGCCCGGAAGGGGCAGAAGGCTCATGGTCCGCCGGGAGCGTGCTCGGGGCCGAACCTAGCGGGGTCAAGATAACCTTATTCCCCTTGATACTGACGGTACTGTTCGTGAGGCGCGCCAGCGCATCGATGTCCACATAAGACTTGCCGTTCATCTGGACAATCGGAGCTTGGCCCGACTGGCCGGTTACGATCAGCGTCAGGTTCTGTTGCACACCCTGCGCGAACGCCGACAGACTAAATAAAAGAATCAGGGATAGCGATAACAGCAAAATACGTTTCATGACTTTCAGTCCTTCGAAGCTCACCGCTGGTAGCCGGTGTTCTTGTTTCCAGTTTTCGTAGGTGTGTAGATCAACGCTGCAAATCCAAATCCTTGAGTTTCTTCGACGCCGTCCCGAAATCACCCAATTGATACACGGACGCGCCCACTGGTGAGAAGGTGAACGCTTCAAACGGCTGGGCCAGCATCTTGTCCAGATATTCTTTGGGGGCGAGACCTGTGGTGACGTGCGGATTGTACTTTTCGCCCGTAGACTCAGGCACGAAGGCTGCAACGTAGGTAATCAATGCCGGTTGAATATCAGGTTCTTGAGGCGTGGTGAAGAACGCCCCCGCCGTGCCAGTCGGCACAGTGAACGGCGCCACGGCGTCAACCAGCTCCTGTTGCAGTTTGAGCAACGCCGGCGTTGGTTCCGCGACAATGCCGGAGAGGCCGAGGTCCCCCGCCGGGATGTAGTAGTACTTGATTGCCTTCAACTGGAGGTCGCTGGCTTTCACACCCGCCAGCGCTTTGTTGGCGGCGGCATAGACCTGGTCGAGATCCGCCGTGCGCACGAAGCGCTGCAACAACGTGATGTGTGGACGGTGGGTGGCGTCGAGCGCGAAGCCCTTCGGGTAGACCGAGCGCAGACGGGCGTTCACGGCGTCCGCGTGCTTCATCATGGTCGCATCGGGATTAAGAAGGATGTCGATGGCGGTCACGCCGTCAGTCTGGTGGCCCAGGACCTGTCCCGTGGGATCCGGTTTGTCCTGAGCAAACGTAGACAGGCTCAGCAAGAGAATCATGGACAGCGGCAAGAGCGAGACTCGTTTCAGCATTTTCAATCCTTGCAAGCTCGTCTTTGAAAGCCAGAGAGCAGAAATAATCAGAATGGCGGGGAAGACGTGTGCCCCCCGCCGTAAAAATATCCCGTTCAAAGTTACCTTATTCAGTACGTCTGCACCTTGCCCATGCGCGGCGGCTTCACTGGCGCGGCCACTCCATAGAGGATGGTAAGGCCCGACCCTCCGCCCCAAGTTGAGGTGGGTCGAAACGGATCGCTCGACGTCGCAGCCTGGGGGTCATTCCTGTCGTGAGTTCGTTGATCGTCACACTCGCCGGAGGATTGCTGCCCACAACCGCTAACAGCACGATGGCAGGATTGTCACCGCCGGCTTTGTTGGCCTTGGCCACTCCGCCATTCGCGACCAGATAGAGGATGCCGTCCTTGCTTGCCCCTTTGGCGCGAACTTCGAAGCGTCGGTCATCGTTGCTCTTGGTCTGACCCAGTTGTTTGGGAGCACTGGAGCTAGCTTCCCACAAGGTTACGGTTGACTTGGCGATTGGGGCTCCTCCGCCCAGAACCTGGCCTTTCAGGCTGTCCGACGCGAGGGCAGCTGCGGCGGAAAAGACACTGAACGCGACCGCCCCCATCATCAGCTTGCGAATGCATGCCCCAATATCCATCTTGCTTTCTCCTAAAGTTGGCTTCACGGCAACCGTTATGAGATTGTGCCATGCCTTGCGGCCAGGGTCAGTTGCGCCGCTGTGGTGAGGCTGGTTTTTCACGAAGCTCTAGAGTACGGAGGCAGGTAAACACTCCGCTGTGATCTGTGTCACAACAACGAGATAACGTAAGCCATTTGGGCAGATCGTTTCGGTGACCTGACAACTCCGAGTCTGCACCCAGCCTTGAACTTCTTTAGAAGAATGTTCACTTGACACAAAAACCGTCAAGCTCTGATCTTTGAGCACCCTGCAAGGCAACTCCTATGCGGCGGAAATCGAAGGGAAGGCTAATTGCCATGTGGATGTGATTGGCTGGTAGGGATCGCATGTAATGACAGTAGACAGCCGGGCGAGCTCCCCCGCGATTGCTGACGCCAACTCCCTCTCTTGATCATTCCCATCGATAAATGTGAGGTTACAGGTAAGTGTGTACCCTTGCGTCTTACAAATCAGGGCGGATTGTTCATGAGCTTAGGATGGATTTGCTGTGCCATGCTTCACCTCCCGAAACGCAGTAATCCACGATCGTAGGCCCACATCAAAATACAGGCGGCAATTATCGCCGCCCAAGCCCACTTCGGTATTCGCTCTGCATTCTTGGATTTCCACATAGCCTAAGACTGTGCCCACCTACTACTTGTGTCAAGCGAATCATCTCTTCTTTACCTTCTGTCCCCGCTTGGATAGCGCGTCGAGCAGTTCTTTAGCAGTGTGTTTTTTCAGCGGATGCCTGGCGATCGCCTAGGATCGAACGACCGAGGCGGTTAACGGGGGTCTGAAGGCCCGGAATCGCTTTCTCGCGCACCGCTAAGCGGTGCTCCGCCATCGATCCGGATGACTACCTTTACTGTCAGTGAATAGCTGCGCTAGTCGGCGATGGCCATGTACTCTTCCGGCCAGGTGGCGGCGGAAGCTTCGTCCAGCGTGATCTCTTCCCAGTAGGTCTGATCGCGGAGAATGCGCGACACGATGGCGGTATGCATGGCGTGTCCGGCACGATCGGCTTTCACGTATCCCAGAATGCGCTTGCCGAACAGCGCCAGATCGCCGATCAGGTCGAGCACCTTGTGGCGGACGAACTCATCTTTGTAACGCAGCGGAGGGTTGTCGATGCCGGAGCGGGTGAGCACAATGCAGTTCTCGCGCGAGGCTCCGCGGATGAGGCCCATGTTCAGCATCGCGGTCTGCTGCTCCAGCTCGCCGAAGGTGCGTGCGGCGGCGATTTCCTTGACGTAGCTTCCGTTGGAGAGCTCGACCTCGAAGCGCTCGGCCCCGATGAGCGGATGCGGAAAGTCGATGGCGTAGCTGACGGAGTAGCGCTCGGCCGGATAGACGCCGATCTGCTTGTTGCCCTCGCGCATCTCGTACGGCCGCAGAATCTTCATGTAGACGCGCTTGCGGCGCTGCTGGCGAACCCCGGCGCGCGTGATCATCTCGATGAACGGCAGCGCGCTGCCGTCGAGGATGGGAACTTCCAGATTGTCGAGCTCGACCACGGCGTTGTCGACGCCCATGCCGATAAAGGCGGAGAGCAAATGCTCGGTGGTGGAAATCAGCACGCCCTTCTTCATCAAGCTGGTGGCGTAACTGACTTTCGCAACATTGCGACTGTCGGCTTCGACTTCGAAACCGTCGAGGTCAATCCGGCGGAACACGATGCCGGTTCCCGCTGGCGCGGGAAGAATGCGAAGACAGACCGGCGCTCCGCTGTGCAGACCTACGCCGCTGCATTCGGTGGGCGTCCGAATTGTGCGTTCATACACCAAATTGATCGAATGATAAGGAGCGCGTACTTGAGATTACAAGCTGCGGGTGGAAACGTTTGTTGTATTTCCGCAACACAGGGTGTCCGAATTGGCACCCCTTTTTGGGATTTCCCGGAAAGCCTCATAACCTTAAATTTTGCAATTACTTAGCTGGTATTAAACCTTGGTGGGGGTTGGCGAAGGGTGGGCTCGCTGGTTGTCATTCTGGGTTCGCTACCCCTGGCTGGCCTACTTTTTCTGCGGATTGTAGGTTATCCCTTTGGTTTCAAACAGTTCGGGAGACAAACCAGTATTGTAGGAAACCGAGATAATAAAGCGCTGCCCGTTGGTCTCTCCGTTGCGACTTCGCATGGTGCTGTAAGGCGTCGGGATGCCCTGAATCGGCCGATAGTTGGCGAAGACCTCGGACTCTTCATCGAGCTGGCGGTCCATCGGGTCGCGCCAGCTAAACACTTTCCTTACAGGCAGATGCGAGCGCGGATCCACGGAAATGACGACGCTGTCATTGTCTCCGTTGAGCACCGTGATCTGGTCGCACAGCGTCTGCTCGACGATCGCCGTGCCGCTATAAAGGATCATACTGCCCTTTGCTGGCAACCACTTACGGATCACGACCGGCAACGAGTGATCGCGGCGGCGAAGATAGTCGTCGAGCTGTTTGGTTTCCATCGTCGCCGTTCCTTTGTACGTGACCTCATAGCCTTTGTCGCCGATCACCAGCTCCACGACGTCGCGCTGCTTGGTAAGTTCCACGCGCTCTTTGTCCGGCCATTGCCAGAATTGCCAGAACAGAACGCCGCCGCCCACCGGATTGCCATGATCGAAGCCGTAGGTTCGGCCTTCGACCTTCATATCGTTGATCTGGAGATACGCCTCGCCGCCCAGCGCGTTGATCATGTCGTTGAGCACGCCGCGCGCTTTCTGCACGCCGGGATCCTTGATGCTGGCGTACTGCGCGGTGGGCCAGTCGGCGGATGTCGCTTCGCTGGCCGCAGACACTTCCGCGCCGCCAGCCGGCGCCTGAGGCGCAGCCGTACTCTGGGCGAGGAGCGCAGAAGCCAGATAACAGTTGGAGAGCAATCGCAGCGACATTCTTCATGAGTCGCGAACGATTCTAACTCGTTTCGTATTGCGTTCCCACCGGATGGGCCCGCCGTGAAGACAGCCGCCGATCTTCAAGAGGCCAGGGTAGCGGGAAGCGGCGCCCGCTGGATCGTCCGCTTGGGGCCGCGTTTGCGGATCAGCATCACGCGGATGCGCTCCAGCAGTTCGACCGGCGCGCAGGTTCCTTTGGGAAGAAACACATCGGCGTGCGTCTCTTCCGCGCAAAACTTCACCGCGCCGGAGAACAGGATCGCCGGAGTCTCCGGCGACACAGCCTTCATTTCGTCGATCATTTTTGCGCCACTCATCGCCGGCATCATGAGATCAGCCAACACCAGGTCGATGCTTCCGCCTTGAACCAACGCGATCGCCTGATGAGGATCGGAACAAATCAATACCCGGTAGCCACGCGTTTCCAGCATGACCTTGCGGATGGAGAGAGAGCGTTCGTCGTCATCGACGCAGAGAATCGTGCGCTTCGGTTTCATGAAACTTCCCGTCTTGCCTTCTCGGGAAAATCTGTGCAGCCGCGCCTGTGCAAACCTGGGGTGGTCAGGGAGCGTTGAGCAGATTCCTAAATGGCTTCTTGATTTACTACGCCAGAGCAGTAGCGTGTCCGGATAGTACGGCTCTCTTGCGACGTTGTAAAGTATCCGCGAGGTCAAATCGCAAGAGAATTTTTGCCACTGGGAAAAAATGAACCAGCACTGGAAATGAGTCACCTCATCGGTCGCTCGCGTCGTGAAAACCCTTGCCTGGCGCGGGTTTTCGCGTTGCACAGGAAATCCAAAACATATTCACAACGTAACTGCTCCGTCAATCACATGCACCACGTTACCTCCCACGCGCACGTTGGTGACAGCGTCGCCATTCTTCGTCGCACGAATGTGCAGAAAGCTGGGGCGCTTCATCTCCAGGCCCTGCTCGATCGTCCCTGATTGTTCCGATGCCAGCACGCCGTGCTTCACCGCCCAGGCTGTGCAGCATCCCGCCGCCGAACCTGTTGCCGGGTCTTCGCCGTTGTAGAAGATCATGCGCGCGTGCAACGTGTTGCCGTGCACGGTCTGGCGCGACACAAAATAAAAGAAGCTGGGACTTCCCATGCGGGCGAGATACGGGGCCATCTGTCCCCATCCGACGTTGAGATTCTGCAGCGTTACCAGCGAGCGGAACGGAACCATGGTGAAATTCATTCCGGTGGAGACGGTCTGAATCGGCAGGCTGTCATCGAGCTCGCTGACTGGAAGGCCAAGGACCTCCGCCACTTCGGCGTGTGGCAGCATGCCGCCAAACTGCGGATCGATCTGCCGCATCTCGCCAAACAGCGCGCCATCGCGCTGCTCGAAGCGCACCGGCACCTTGCCCACATTCAACTCCAGCACTACCTCGTCGCCACCGCGCTGTTGCTGCAGGTACCAGGCCGTTCCCAGCGTCGGATGTCCGGCGAAGGGCAGCTCTTCGTTTACCGTGAAAATCCGCACCCGCACTCCGTCAGACTTCTCGACGCCCGGATCGCGCGGCACGATGAACGTCGTCTCCGACAGGTTCATCTCTTTGGCAAGCAGTTGCATCTCGGCGTCGCTGATACCGCGAGCATCGGGAAACACGGCAAGTTGATTGCCTTCGAGCGGGCGGCGGGTGAAGACATCAAGTTGCACAAAGGGAAGCTGGCGTCCGGGCATAACACTTCTCTCCTTGGAGATTCAGGTTATACCTCCCGGCAGGTCGGGACCACGGCCACTGGTGCGGAGTGCTGAAGAGCCACTCCAGTGCGCTGGACTGATAGGATGATGATGCTCGTCAGGCGGGGAAGCGAAGGGGGTCCGGTGACTCTCCCGGTCTTCAAAACCGGCGATCGGCAGCTTCGCTGTCGATGGTGCGTTCGACTCGCACACGCTTCCGCCAACTTCCCTCGTTCCCTCGACTGCGCTCGGCACACGTGCAGTTTCCGCCGCATCACAGCGCTCAACGATATAGGGCAAATATGGACAAATATGAACCGATCATCAAATCTCACTTTGGTCTTTGAGCTGAACCTGCTCTAATGTGCTCAAGGTTCTCTATACACACGAGCAGCACTGGGCATGTGCTGAAGGTGTCCCGCCCGGCCCGACTGGGCTTGGCGAGTGGAACGATTAAATGTTCGAGGGCGCAATGAGCAATGGAATGGTGAGGCACGGAGGCCTGTCCGCAATTCAGACGCTCCGGCTGTTGATGACCTTGGATACCGATGACGGACTCTCCATAGCCAAGACTGCCGTTAAAGAAGGCAAGAGCGGGCTAGCGGCGCGTGGGTTGTCTCTCATCCAACGTTGGAATGAGGACCGATTTTGTGAAGCATTCTTGGATGAAATTGAAGACATGAGGCAGGCGGGCCGGATACGGGAGGACTTCAACCGCACGGATGCCGGAACCTCTTCTGCACGAGAGTTTTTCGAGTTGATAGACGGTAAGCCCGATGAAGAGCGCTTTCGCGCCTTCTGTGCCTTGTTCATGAGTGCTAATGCCCCTGATGCTGATTCAAATGAGGCATTTCTTGACCTTGAGCTAATGAGCATTCTTCGGAAGCTAAACGCCGGAGAAATGCGCGTGCTATCAGCATTTCTCAAGGTAGGTGAATACATTGTAGGGCAGGGCTATACGGTCAGTGACGCGCTCGCCAAAGAAATTGGTAACGCTCCGCAGGCTCTGATAAGCCGGAATGCGGCGACCCTCGTTCAACAGAGTTTAGTTGTTCAAACGTGGAACGACATGAGCGGTACCGGAGGCGCTCGTAAGGCGCTACTCACAGATTTGGCGGTGGAGCTGTTGAGGCGCATGCGGAAATACAACGAATTCAAGAAAGCCGAAATCACAACGGATGCTCAAGGCGCCCTAGCGTAAACAGTGGCCTCACGAATCCAACAACTACGAAACCGGAAAGATCATTGGCTGCCGCAAGGATACTTACGTGGGTTCATCGCCCTATCCCGCGCTTCTCGGGAAAAACCGCTGCATTGTTTCTTCAAAGAAACTCAGGAGTGGGCCGAAGTAAGTACTGCAGAGATTGGCTACGACAAAGGGTTTTACGATTTTGCCGCCGGTGTGGACGCTCAGGCTTAACGAGTCCAGATTCTGCCTTCGCTCGCCTTGAGCGCGAATTCCCCTTGCGCCGTAGCGAGATGGCAGCTAACAACTTTGCTAATTGGCAGGAACACAAGCAGTTCTTGTGTGAGTTTATGGAGATGCTCCCGGCAAGGTCCCCGCTCGGGATGCAACACTTTGAATTCGAGGCGCAAAGTCTTCGCGGCGCAACAGTCCTTGCCGTTGGCGATGACCGCACAATCACGTTAGACTCACTCGAAATGAGGCCGTTACCGGAGCAGGCAGTTAGGAATCTCGCCGTCTCCAAGATGTTGCAGCAAGTGAAAAGCGGGCAGGGTTGGGCGACGAAACTTGATTGGTGCTTGCGCTACACAAATGCAGAGGGCGAGGGTTTCTGCACGACGGACCAAGCTATTTTTGTGGAAGGCTCATTCCAATCCAGTGACCCACAAGGAAGGATGTCAGATGATATGCTCCTTCACCCGGACACGGTGGTTTTCTTCCCTCTGTGCTGGCAGGCGTTCGTTTTCGGTAGCGGCTGCCGGTTTGATAAAGCGTACGACCGCGCGCTCCCGCCAGACATCGCCACTCTGCGCGCCAAACAGAAGCAATACGCCGCAAGGTTCGTAGCGTCTCCGGTGGTCTTTTGAGGACTTCATGACGGAACGGGAAATCATTTGGAAACTTAACGAGTTATTGACGGAGGGCATCAATAGCGAAAGCCAAGCGATGCACTTTGTGGTGGAATTGCGCAAGGTCCTAGAACACCAGGGTGCGAAGTCTACTTACAAATATCTTGCGTTTCACTGTGATTGGGCCGTTCATACGAAACTGCAAGGCCCTACTGCTCAGAGCATCTTGCGCTACTTTGATGCTGCCAACGTGCACTTGAAGACGGGCGTTGAGTTGCACGACCTTCCGCTTCCGTTGCGAACGGAAGTGGAAGGAATCTCAAAGATGAGATTTTTCGCGAAAGAGCTGGAACGTTTCTCGAAAGATAACAATTTGCCTTCCTTAGACCACACAGATCCTGATGGCTGGCCTCATTTTCTTCATCTTTACGTCAAGATCGTAGAAAACTGCCCGCTTGTCGTGTCAGCGAAAGACTGCGGTGGGAGTGTCGCCAGCCTAACGCTAAGAACGGAGCTGGCCCGAAAGCGCATCTACGGAGAGACGTTCTACAAGGTCACTTGGGTTGTGCAAGATAACAACGGAAAGTCGGGAGAGATATACGTTATCAATTCTTTTTCTACTCCGTCCCGCTCAGCGTCTCGACCATCGGCCATTCCTCCACGCCCGCGCTAGATCATCGTCCAAGATGTCCGGTTGCGCCTTCGTTCTTTACCGGATTGCACACGCTTCAAGCGTCGGAGAGTTTGCCGGCTGCCTTGGCCTTCCCCTTCTTGCTGGCGAGCATCCCCTTGAGCGACCGAATGCCGGGATGCACGCGAATGGTGGCATAGTCTCCTTCTACCGCGTACTCAAGCTTGTCGCCCGGCCTGATTCGCAAAGCCTTGCGTATCTTTTCGGGGATCGTCGGTTTGCCCCTTACTGGTCACGGTGGAATGCAACATTGTCTATCCTTACGTTGACAATCGTACTTACTCTGCTATTTCCCTTACTTTGATGCAGGTCGCAAGGGGCCGGCGTTCGACTCGTACACGCTTCCGCAACCTTCGTTCATCGGCTTGGTCGGGGCAATCTCGCTCCTTCGACTCGGCTTTGCCTCGCTCAGGATTTCGGCAACCGGCTCCCGCTTCGCTCACGCCGGTTGAGCGCCTCAAGTTCGACTCGCACACGCTTCCGCCAACTCTTTTGAATGATTTGTGAACCAGCTTCGTGTGAAGAAATGCGAAGATTTCCGCATCATAAGATTTGTTCCTCGAAAGACAATTCTCTCGGTTGGGGAAGGTTTGCCCGTGATCACGACAAAAATGGATAAATGCGGCGCACCGACGCGGGTGAGATGCGACCTCGCACCTTCAGAATAACTGCTGTGCGTTGTAAAACACCTTCCCATCCATGATGCGCGCTTCCGCCATCAGCTTGTGCTGGCGGACCGGCCGCCTGTCGTCGTCGATGTGCAATACCGTATGTCCGTGCGCGGTGAGGTAGTCGCTAACCAGCATGCGGTGACATTGGAAGTACATCCGTTCGGCACACATGATGGCGGTGTTACCCGCATCCTTATCTTCAGGTGTGATCCCAAGCGTAGCGGCGTCACTTGCTTCACGCGTTTTAATCGGGAGCGAACTTGCGTCACTCATTTCACGGAGTGTCGTCCCGGGCGCAGCCGAGGGACCTGCCGCGCGCTTATCCTGATGGACTGCGGGTGCCCCATCCTCGTCCGCTGCTCTTGCGGACAGTGTGGGATCCGCAATCTCAACCAGCTTGTCGATCGCTGTTGCAAACTCTTCCGTCAGCATGTAATCCGCATAGTTGCGAAACGAATCGTTACGTAAGCCGGTGTTCGGCGAATCGTTACGAAGCTTCTTCCTGCGGCCACCCAGCTCTTTCATCCACGCGTAAGCGATGCCGTGCTTCGGCAGCTCCTGCTCCAGCGATTCGCGATTGAAGTGCGGCAGGCGGCGCGACATGGGGAACGCCCGAATATCTACCAGTGTGCGGATACCGTTGGCCTGTAGCGCCGCGACCAATTCATCCAGGCTGCGGGTGGAGTGTCCGATGGTGTAGATCGTTGCCGAGTGGGCTTCCATCTACGGGCAGATGCGTTTCAGCGCCGCGACCACGACGGCTTCCTGTTGCGGCTCAATGGTCCGCAGGTCGAGCAGCACCCGCCCATCTTCGACGCGGGCGACAATCGGCGTCTCCCACGCGCGCAGCCGTTCGAGGAGCGTGTCGGCATTTATCTGTTCCGACTGCAGAGCGACGACGCGGCTCGGCAGTGTCGCTCCTGGAGCCGATCCCCCGCCAATCACGGAACGCGATTCGATTACTTCGACTTGCAAGTCGGGACACTCTTCCCGCAGCTGCTCGGCCAACTGGCGGGCGCGATGCACCAGCGTCTCGTCGGTGAGACGCATCATGCGCAGCGCAGGCAGCGCATCGTACTCCTCGCGGATATACGCCAGCAGCGTGGCTTCCAGGGCGGCGTAGATTATCTTATCCACCCGCAGCGCGCGGAACAGCGGATTCTTGCGAATCTTTGCAACTGTCGCCGGATCGCCGCTGATCATGCCCGCCTGTGGACCGCCCAGCAGCTTGTCGCCACTGTAGGTCACGACATCGACACCCGCGCGCAGGCTATCGGCAATCCGGGGCTCGCCTTCGATGCCAACAGCTCGCAGATCGAACAGCGCCCCGCTGCCCAGATCTTCCATCACCGGCAGGTTGTACCGGCGGCCCAGCGCGACCAGTTCTTCCAGCGAGGGCTGCTCGGTGAAGCCGACAATCTGGAAGTTCGAGCGATGCACGCGCAAAAGCAATTTTGTTTTTTCGTTGAGGCCACTCTCGTAATCCGACAGCCGCGTGCGATTCGTCGTGCCCACCTCGCGTAGCACGGCGCCTGACTTCGACATCACGTCGGGAATGCGGAACGAGCCGCCAATTTCGACCAGCTCGCCGCGCGAGACGATCACCTCACCGCCCTCCGCCAGCGCATTCAGGCACAAAAGCACGGCAGCGGCGTTGTTGTTGACGACGATGGTCGACACCTCGCGCTCCGCGGTGCCGAGCAATTTTGCGAACAGCCGGTCAACATGTACGTCACGCTTGCCGCGCTCGCCGGTGGAGAGATCGAACTCGAGATTGGAATAACTTTGCGAGATGCGGGCAGCATGTTCCAGCGCCGCGGCGCTCAGTGGTGCCCGCCCGAGATTGGTATGCAGAATGACACCGGTAGCGTTGATGACCGGGCGCAACGAAGCCGCCAGCGATTGCCGGATCTGGCGTTCGACCGCCGAGGGCAGATCGCCCAGCGCGCCTTTGAGCTGATCTTCATCGACCACGCCCGCGCCGATGGCGCTACGAAGCTCGAGCAGTGTGAGGCGCGCCGCTTCCAGCGTGACGGGCCGCCCTTCGCGCGCGGCCAGCTCCTGCAAGGCATCGCTGCGCATCAGCTCGTCGATCGATGGCAGCAGACGAAAGAGGTCGGATTTGGTTGTGGTGCTCATCTGGGCGAAAAGTGGCCCACCAAATGTGCCTTCGCTTTTCATTTGCACGCGAATGCACAACAATCCAAAGATTCCCACAGCAATTCCACATTCAATTCCGGACAAACTGCTGTTAAATTCCTAGATATGCTTTAGTTTAGTCCTAATTGCACGAAGAGGGTTGCAAATGCAGGGCTGCAAATGCAGGGCTGGCAAGTCGAGTAAATCCTCTTTCGCGAAAGGAACAGATGACCGCCAAATCTAAGAGGCCGAAACGTGACCTCAAGCCTGCTCCACGTTGCGACTGCGAATGTAAGGCCTGCGACATCGGAATCCACTGCGGACGCAAGCCCAATTGTGAACACCCAGCGTATCAGTCTAAGCGGAGCACGTAACGACGCTCTGTGGATCGTCTACCGCTCGTTGCCGGCGTTGCTCTTTCGACACCCATTCCACAAAAAGTCCTTCGAACTCCTCACGCGTGTAGATGCCCTTGTTGATTAACAAGGTATTCATTGCATAGATGGTTGCTTTGAAAGACTCATCCCTTGTGGCAAGGTTGAGGGCATCTTCGAACGACATTTTCATTCTCCCACTGCCGCGAACTGCAAGCATTAGACCATAAGAATACCCGAAAAGCCGAGAACAAATATCCCGGGAGGAACCACTTTCGTCCTCACGCCACTTCCACCAGCCCATACCGACGGTTCCAGTGGCTGCGCAGATGCTGTACGGCGCGCGCTATCTCCTCTTTGGCCAGATCGGCGGAGGGCCCGGCCATCACGAAGCGCGCTTCATTGCGCGCCGCTTCCAGCAGCTCGCGATCGCGCAGCAGGTTGGCCACGCGGAAGTTCGGCATGCCCGCCTGGCGCGTGCCGAAGAACTCGCCGGGCCCGCGCTGCTGCAAATCCAGCTCGGCGATCTCGAAGCCGTTCTGGGTGCGCACCAAGGCCTCCAGTCGCTGCTCGGCCTCGATCGACACCTTGCCGCCGGTCATCAGCACGCAATACGACTTGGCGCTGCCTCGTCCGATACGTCCGCGCAACTGATGGAGTTGCGAAAGTCCGAAACGCTCAGCATGCTCGATGACCATGAGGTTCGCGTTGGGCACATCCACGCCGACCTCGATCACCGTGGTCGACACCAGCACCTGAATTTCGCCCCTTTGAAACTGCGCCATGGCGATGTCCTTCTCGTCGGCGCTCATGCGTCCGTGCAGAAGGCCCACGTGCAGGCTGGGAAATTCGCGCGAGCGCAGATGATCGTGCATCTTGATGGCGGCCTTCAGCTCGCCTTCCATCGCGCCCTCTTCGATCACCGGATACACGATGTAGGCCTGCCGCCCGGCAGCAACTTGCTTGCGCACGAAGTCCCATACCTCGGAGGAGCGATCGTCGCTAACCCGTCGCGTGGTGATGGGCGTTCGTCCCGGCGGCAGCTCGTCGAGCACGCTGGTGTCGAGGTCGCCGTACAGCGTGAGCGCCAGCGTACGCGGGATCGGCGTTGCGGTCATCACCAGGACATCGGGCTCGGCTTCGTTTGTCTTCTTCATCAGGCGGAAGCGTTGCAGCACGCCGAAGCGGTGCTGCTCGTCGACGATCACCAGCCCCAGTTTGTCGAACTCAACCGTCTCCTGGATAAGCGCGTGCGTGCCGATCACCAGCTGCGCATTGCCTTGCGCGATATGGTGACGCGTCAGCTTCTTGCGGCCTTGCTCCTGCGAGCCGGTCAGCAGCACGACCCGATAGCCGAGCGGCTCAAGAATTCGTCGCGCCGAGAGGTAGTGCTGCGTGGCAAGAATTTCGGTCGGCGCCATCAGCGCCGCCTGGTACCCATTCTCGATCGCGATCACCGCTGCCTCGAACGCAACGATGGTTTTCCCCGAGCCGACATCGCCTTGCAGCAGCCGCCGCATGGGCGCGGGCTGCGCCATGTCCTCGACGATCTCCTTGAGGACGCGTTTTTGCGCGGCGGTGGGGTGGAAGGGCAGAATGCGCTTCACCGCCGCACGCACCTCATCGTTGATCTGGAACGAGACGCCGCTCTGGGCGCGCATCTTGCGCCGCTTCAATTCGAGCCCAAGTTCGAGGAAGAAGAGCTCCTCGAAGATCAGCCGGATGTGCGCCGGGGTGCGCGCCGACTGCAGGTTGGCCAGGCTCTCGCCCACTTCCGGCCAGTGCGCCTGCCAGAATGCGCTCTTGCGGTCGATCAGCCCCATGCGTCCGCGCACCACCGGCGGTATCGCGTCGGGAATTTCGGCGTCTAAATTCTCCAGCATCGCGTGCACGACTCGCCGGAACCAGCGTGTGGTGAGCCGTCCCTTGCCGGCCGCTTCGTAGATGGGCACGATGCGTCCGACTTCCAGCGATTGCCATTTGCGCTCATCCTCGTTGCCGTTCGCGCCCGCTTCCAGCGGATTGTGCAGGATCTCGACCTGCGGTTGCAGAATTTCGAAACGGTGCCGCCCGCCGCGCGAGTTCTCCTCGACCTTGCCGTACAAGGCGACCAGCGTCCCGGCGGGAAATTTATCCTGAAGATAGGTGGCATTGAACCAGATGCACTTGATGGTGTCGCGTCCCTGGCCTACCGTCATCTCGAAGATCGGCATGCGCCGCGTGCGGAACAGGCCCGAGGTGCGCACCTCGGCGATCACGCTGGCCATCTCGCCTGGCCGCAGCTCGCCGATGCCGCGCGGATTCAGCCGGTCTTCATAGCGGAAGGGCAAATAGTAGAGCAGATCTTCGACCGTGCTGATGCCCTTCTCCTGCAGCATCTGGGCAAACTTCGGCCCGATGCCTTTGACGAACTGCACGTTAGTCGCGAGATCGAGCACAGGGTATGGTAAATGAAAGCCGTCGGTTCTCAGCTGTCGGCTGTCGGTTGTTGACTCACGACTGTCGTTCTCGCCATTCGCTTGGATTATCATCACGAGCGAAGTGAGGGGTCTGCTCTTCGCCGGCAGCGCCGCCACAGCCCAGCACAGCAGATCCCTTCTCGGCTGAAGCCTTCTCGTGATGACAATCCCTACGGGTGAATGGCAGATGGCGAAGAGCGACATGTCCGGGTGGCACCTGAACCAAGCATCGCGTCGAAAGCTGATAGCTGATTGCTTCTTTCGGTGTTCCAATAGAGGCGTGCTCCGACGGCTGCTCAAACAACTTGCCGCGATCCTCCTCGGCAACCTGCTCTACTTTTTTCTCCTGCTGCCCCACTTGCCTGAGGCGGGACGCCACCATCCCTTCCGCATCGATCTCGGACTGATCGTGGACTTCTGGGTCTGCGTGGTGATCTATGGAGTGATTGAGTTCGTGGAACGGAAGCGGAATCGAAATGCCAATATCAAGAGGTGACCGCTTTGCGTGCGGCCGACGTATGATGACGACTCTCCCGCTTGTTCGCTTGACACTGCGCACAAGGTGGGAAAGGGGTGGAGCGCCCGGTCGTAATTGAGTACCGCCGGGATGGAGTGAACCGCGTGGGTCTCGTAGACTTTCTTAAAGTACTGGCATTTGCATTTGTGGCGCTGTTCCCGGTGGTGAACCCCATCGGCGATGCGCCAATCTTTTTGAGTCTGACCCGGCAGTATCCGCAAGCGGCGCAGAAGGTGCTGGCGCGCAAGATCGCGGCTTACGGATTCGCGCTGCTGGCCGGTTCGTTCCTGTTCGGCAGCCTGATCCTGACCTTTTTTGGCATCAGTCTGCCGGTCATCCAGATTACAGGTGGCCTGATCCTGGCCTCCACCGGGTGGACGCTACTCAATCAGCAGGTCGCCGCTTCTTCGCAGGAGCAGGCATCGGACACCCTCGAGGACGCACTGCAACATGCCTTCTATCCACTCACCCTGCCCATCACAGTCGGGCCGGGGTGCATCTCCATCGCCATCACGCTGGGCGCACACCTCAGGCATCAGGCGGGTCCGGGGTTTGAGCACGGCTACCCCCGTCATTTTCTGGCAGCATTGGCGGGAATGTTTCTGCTGTGCGTTCTGGTATGGCTGTGTTACGAAAATGCCGACCGGCTGGTGAAGATACTGGGCAAGTCGGGAACGACCATTATGACGCGGCTCTCCGCGTTCATCCTGATGGCGATTGGTGTGCAGATCATGTGGAATGGCCTGGCGTCGGGCCTGCCGGGGCTGCTCAAATCGGTCTTCGCCCACTGAGGCACTGCATTCGGCAGACAGCGGAATTTTCAGCGTCGTCGCAGACCACGCACGGGATCGAAGGGAATAGAATCCTGCTAATGTATCAGCGAACCAAGACCATTCCAGATTCTGATGTCCTGCTTGCGTTGAAATAATCCTTCTTGCAAATCACCCACTCAGGATTGTGGATTCGCGCACTAAAGGAAGGTCCGCGGCCGGAGCGGCAATCGAGTGAAGGCAATCACTAATTGCTGCTCTCAGAACTCCCGTTCTGAATCCTGCCCCTTCAGCATGTCCTGCCACTGGTGCTGCTGCTGTTCCAGTTGCTTCTTCATCTCCTGCATCTGCTCCTGAAGCTGTTGCTGGAACTGCGGAGTGAAGTTCTTCATCGATTCTTCCACCTGCCGCCGCATTTCTTCCATCTGCTTTTGCGTCGGCATCGACTTCTCGATCTGGCTGCGCATCTCCGCCATCTGCTTTTCGCTGGGCATCGACTTCTGCAAGTCGCGCGTCATCTTCTCGATGTCTTTCTGGCTCAGCTTGAGCGACTTCTGCAGGTCACGCTGCATCTGCTCCAGCTCTTTCTGGTTGGGCTTAATGCTGGCGATGATTTCCTTCTGGCTACGCTCCAGTTCGGGGCGCAGCTTCTGCATCTCCTGCTGGAAGGCCTGCATGTTCTTCTCGAACTCTTGGCTGTTCAGGCCTTCCCAATCGAAGTCGCCCAGCCAGGAAGTATCCGGCGGACCCGGCAGCGTCACGTCCACCGTCTGTTCGTGCTTGTCACGTATGAAGCTGATGCTGGTTTTGCCGGAGCGGCCATGCAGGGTGTGACGCCAGTCGACAATGTCGTGCACCGGTTCGCCGTTGACCTTCACGATCACGTCGCCCGCTTTCAGTCCGGCTGTCTCGGCCGAGCTTCCCTTGGCCACCGACCGCACCAGTACACCACTGCCTCGCGGCACTCCGAAGAAGTCGCCCAGTTGCGGGCTGAGGCTCTCGACCACGATGCCGTGCCGGGCTGATAGCGCGGTGACGCTCGGGATCTCGATGTCGGGCGCCATGCCTCCAGAGAAGTGGATGGGCGGCATCGCGGTCGTCGGCCGGCCGCCAGCGTTGGCCCGCGCCACGATGGCTCCCAGGTTGCCCAGCGTGACCTTCACATCTTTTTTCTGCCCGTCGCGAATCACTACCAGCGGCACCGTGGAGCCGGCTGCTGTGGCGTGAATCAGGTTGGCCAGCTCAGATGGATTGGCGACCTTCGAGCCGTTGAAGATCACGATTACATCGTTTTCCTTCAGACCCGCCTTGCAGGCCGGGCCGTCCTGGTCAAGATCGGTGATCACCGCTCCACTGGAGTCTGCAAGTTTCAGCGCGGCCGCGCGCTCCGGAGTCACATCGTCGATGTGCACGCCGAGGTAGGCGCTGCCGGCATGGGGATCGCCCCATACCGTCGCGGTGGCTGCGGGGGTGCCGCTCCATGCCAGGGGAGCGCCCATCGTCATGGCCACGCCGAATAAAAGACCGTTCAGTACAGTTAGTAAGTTGCGCATACGTCACCAACCCTGTTTTATTGCAACCGCCGGAAATCGATCTGGCCAATGGTAGTCCGAACCCGCAATAGCGCGCCACCGCCGTTCAACTGACCTTCCGCCCACATCGACTTCGGTCCGAAGTTGCCGCCTTCCTGGTGAATCTGAATTCCCGGAAACTCCGACAGAATGCCTTTACCGCTCACCATGTCGGACGAGGCATGCACCGTCACCGGCAAGCTGCCGGGAAGAAATACCGTCACATCGCCAGCCGCCGTGTGCAGACTGGAATCGCCGAAGCTGCCCCGGCCGCCAATGAACTGCACGGTGATGGGCCCGGCTCCGGTCTCGACCTGCGCACCCTGGGACAGCTTATACATCTCCACGCTGCCGCCCCCGGTGCTGGCCTGCACCCGTCCCTGCGCGCTGGCCAGGCGAACCGTTCCACCCGTGGTAGTAGCCCGCACGGTCCCGCTTACATCGCCCAGAGTGATGTTGCCGCCGCCGCTCTCGGCTTGCAGATCGCCGGCGCACTTGCGAACTTCCACGCTCCCGCCGCCGGTTTCAACGTCCGCGCCGTGGGTCGAGCCCAGATAAACTTTGCCGCCGCCGATATGTACCTTGCTTTGGCCGCCGACGTTCTCCACGTGCACGTCGCCGCTACCGCTATTGAGCACGAGATCGGAACGCAGAGTGCCGCCGGTCACGTTACCGCCGCCACTCTTGATTTTCACCGGGCCACCCAGGTCGTCCAGCTTGATGGTTCCCCCGGTGGTCACGCCAACCACGGTGCCGTCGAGGGCCGTAAAGCCGAGCGATCCGCCGCCAGTTTCCACCTTCACCATGTCCACCGCGCGTGGCACCTGCACCGCCATCTCCACTCCAAAGCGGTTCAGGTCATGATTGCTGAGACGGCCTTCCAGCGCGTCTACTTCCCCGCTGCGCACCGCGCTAAAGCGAAACTGCTCAAACTGCTTGCGGGCGTCTTCCTGATTGCCGGCATAGGAACGCTTGCGGACCACATACGAACACGCCTGCGAATTACCATGCACCACCACCGATCCTAGATCGGTATTCACGCGAAGTTCGCGGCCCGCCGGCAAGGTGCCGGTGATCTCTTCCACCCACGCATTGCCGTCGCGGTAAATATGCGACTGTTGCGCCCACAGCGGAAACGCAACTGCCACCGCCGCCAGTGCTGCCGTCGCCTGCCAGCGGCCGCGCATGCCGCCGGCACGAAGGGCTGGTGGAGTTTCGTTCTCTCCGCCCGCCGTCTCAAACTTGGAGCCTGTGTTCAAGAAACCTCAATTCAAGGAGCTTTTTAGTTCTCAGCCATCAGCTGTCAGTCATGAGCTCTTAGTCAATGCATCCAGTCATCGCTGCCGGCCAATCATCAGACGCTTCCTAAACTCATCTCGTAATTCAAGCAAATTCTGTTCGTCATCGCTGCCAAGCCATCGACGGCTGACAGCTGACGGCAGATAGCTGCCAGCTAGTAAATATTCGGCATCGAAGCCAGCACGTTCTTGGACTCGGTGCGAATATATTCGTTGGGATCTTCCTTCGATAACTGCTGCAACGCCATACGCACGCTGCTGTCGGCGCGCACCGGTTCAAGATCGCGCAGAGCGCTGCTGCGCACTCCAACATTGGCATCATTCAACAGCGTTTCCAGTACCGCGTTGCGCACCCGGATATCCTGCTTCACCCACGAGCTGAGGCCTTCCAGCGCACGCATGCGCACTCCCGGATTGCCGTCGTAACGCAAGGCATAAGTCAGCGTTTCGCGCACCCGCTCGTCATCCGCTTTGCCCGCCAGCGCATCGACCGAACCCATGCGCAAACCAGCATTTTCGTTGCTCTTCGCGGTGTACAAAAGCAGGTCCTGAATCTTGGGATCGTTCACCGATCCTTTCACCGACTCCGGCAGAACCCGGTCATAACGCACCTGCACCTGATCGCTGCCCGGCATCCGCTCGACCGAAGTAATGCCGCCGATGGCAGCCTCGTTGTGCCTCTCCGGCTCGACGACGGCAGTGTGGCCACCGTTCAACGCGCGGTACATGGTACCTACGCCGCCACCGAAGCCGACCAGGAAAATGATGGAAGCCAATGCGGGAGAGAAACGAATCTGGCGGAACCATGCCGTGGGATCGAAAACGAAACGGTGATACCAGGCGCGATGAGGTTCGACCGCCTCCAGCGCCTCCTGCAGCCGCATTCGCGACGCAGCCAGGAAACTCGCCGAGGGCTCGACCACCGGCAACGCGCTCAGGTCCGCCTGGAATGCCCGCTGATCCGCCAGCTCGGCCGCGCATACCGAACATCGTGCGGCATGCTGCTCGACTTCGTGACGCGCATCGTCGGCCAGTTCGCCATACAGATACAGCGTGATGTTCTGTTGTACCCAATCGCAATTCATAGCGCCTTACCTCTAAGTCTTCAGGTCTTTCAGTGCGGCCCGTAACTTCTGCGTGCCGCGGAACAGCGTGTTCTTCGCGGTTTCTTCCGTCGTATTCAAAATCTCGCCGATGGTGCGCAGCTTCAGGCCCTGGTAGTGCTTCATCTCGAACACCATGCGCTCGCGCGGCGTCAGCTTGGACAGCGCCTTCGCGATACGCGCACCCAGCTCGCGCCGCATCAGATCGCGCTCCGGACTCGCGCCCTGAGCGCACATCGGCCACCTGGTCGAGCAGATCGTAGCTGTCGCCTTCCGAATCAGTGCTCACTCCCGAATCTTCTTTGCGCACCTGCCGCTTGCGCAGCAAATCGAGACACAGGTTGGTCACGATGCGATAGATCCAGGTGTAAAACGAACACTCAAACCGGAAGTTCCCGATGTTGCGGTAGGCCTTCAGGAAGGCTTCCTGGTAGATGTCCTGCGCGTCCTGTTCAGAACGAGTCAGGTGATACGCCAGGCGCAGAACGGCGCCGTCGTATTGGCGCACCAATTCTTCGAACGCGGCGCGATTGCCACGCTGAGCCTCTCGTATCAGCTCCGTGTCGTTCATGCGGCTCTGGGCCTGCTCCAACATGGACCCTCGCTTAGAGGGCGTAGAGGAACATTTCTCGTCCGCCACCCGCGAGGTCCCAGGAAGGCGGAGCCCCGAGCCAACCGTGAGGGGAACTGCTACCGCTTCGGCCGGCATGCTCGTGTCTACCTGTCAGCAAATTGCAAGCCTAATGTTGTCTACCGCTTGCAAAGGATAGACGGGCGGAGAAACAATCCGTGAGCGGTCATTATAGACGGCTCGTCACATCCGTGCTTGGGACCGGACGCCCTAAGTGGCCGGCGCGAGGAACTGCGGCGACATTCCCTCAAGCGGGAAGGGCTGCCGAGCATCGGCATTGTGAAAAACAAAAAGACCAGACTCGGCGATCGCCTGTCTGGTCCGTAATGTTCTTAGCTTTAACAGCGGGAGGACGGATTTGTCGCCGCTTCCCGAAGTTTACTTTCCCCGTCGAATCAGCAACTTAGGATTGCGAGCGACAGTTTCGAGCCATTGACAGTCAGTTTCCTGAAATGGGAACCAGGGCCGGCATCCGGACTTGTCGCGGGCCGGTTCCCCTTGGTGCACGACTGATCCCGGCTTCGAGATCAGCCTTCCGCGCCGGCTTCTTGCGCTTCGGCGGCGGGAGCAACCGGTTCCTCAGTGGCTTCCTTGCCGATCGTGACCTTCACCGGCACCGAGACTTCCTTGTGCAGCTTCACGGTCACGGTGTGCTCGCCCAGCGTCTTGAGCGGCTGATCGAGATCGATCTTGCGGCGGTCGATGGTGATGCCCTTGCGCTCCAGTTCGTGTGCGATGTCGGCCGAAGTAACCGAACCGAAGAGCTGGTCGTGCTCGCCCGACTTGCGGATGAAGCTCACCGAAGCGCCCTCGAATTGCTTTGCCAGCGCCTGGGCATCGCCCTTTTCGCGGGCCAGACGGCGCACCGCAGCGGCCTTCATCTGCTCGATGACAGCGCGGTTGGCTGGGGTAGCTTCAATCGCCAGCTTCTTGGGGAGGAGATAGTTGCGGCCGTAGCCCTCGGCGACCTTGACCACATCGCCGCGCGAGCCCAGCTTCGATACGTCTTCTTTCAGAATGACTTCCATGGAAAACTCCATCTCAGATTTTTGCCGCGTGTCCTGCCCACTCGGGCTTCGGCATGTTAGTCGGGCCGCCCCGGCGCTCACGCGCATATGAAGCAAACCGTGCCGTCCCTGCCGGGACTCAACCCAATTTTCCCCCCTCGACCCAGCGCTAAAGCGCTGGGCTAAGATGAGTCGTCCCTACAGGACTGGTTTCTGCCACTGCAATCCGTCGTCGCCCACAAACTTAGTTCTCACACAAACGCTGAAGATCCAGGCTAAGACGTGGCGACCCTGCCGGACTGGTTTCTGCCACTGCAACCTGCCCCCGCGCGATAACAACAAAGTCTTACGCGGTTAGACTGGTTTCGCTACGCTGGCTTGCGACTACCAGTTTCAAGCTCACTAGACACTAGCCACTAACCACCAGCCACTGTCTTTTACCTTCCGCCGAAGGGCAGCAGGGCGATGTTGCGCGCCTGCTTGATAGCATCGGCCAGACGGCGCTGGTGCGGCGTGCACACGCCGGTCAGGCGACGAGGAACGATCTTGCCGGCCTCCGAGACGAATCCCGAAAGCAGGCGAACGTCCTTGTAGTTGATCGAGTCGATCTTCTCGACACAGAATTTGCAAACCTTCTTGCGGCGGAAGAACTTGCGTCCGCCTTCACGAGGTCCGCCGGGACCGCCGCCAGGACGTCCCGCAGGACGCGGCCCACGCGGCCCACCGCCGCCGCCCTGATAACCGCCTTCACGAGGTCCTTGGCTGCCGCCGTCCGCCCGCGGGCTGGGTGCGTCACTGGTTGCGGCGCCGCCTTCCGGAGCCCCTGTCTTGATGCTGTCGTCTGCCATGTTTCTCCTTCGAACCTCGAACCGAGGTCTGATCTGCACTGCGGGCCTGAGGCCCGCCCCCCCAATGCCGTCCCTACGGACTCGGGGCGAACTTTGAACTTCCACCCGGGGCTCAACCCATTCCGCCGCTACGCGGCTGGATTTGGTGCAAGGCGGCGAATCGTCTCAGCCGAAGCGCACCATCTAACCCGGGAAATGCGGAGCGAAACGCCGCTACACAGTTGCCGGAGCCGGTTCCGTACCCTCGGCTGCGGGCTCTGCCGCGGAGGCCTGGGCGGCTGCTTCGGCGGCTGCGGCCGCTGCCTGCTGCGCCTGGCGTCCCTTGCCACGAACCTTGGTGTCGCGAATGGCCTTCACCTTGGCCAGTCGCTTCTGCTCCTCGTCGATGCGAACCGTGATGAACTTGATCACCGGCTCGTTCACGCGTAAGCGGCGCTCGACTTCCTTCACCATGGCTCCCTCGCCTTCGAGGACCATGAGAATGTAGATACCATCCTGGAAACGGCGTACCGCGTACGCCAGACGGCGCTTGCCCATGCGCTCGACGCTCTTCACCGAGCCGCCCGCAGTGCCGACCTGGTTCTCAAGATTCGAAATCAATTTGTCCTGGTCCTCTTCCAGCATGTCGGGACGGACAATGAACATCAATTCGTAAGTACGTTGCATTCTTCTCTCCTGGCGGAGCAACTAGCAGCCAGCAATTAGCAACTAGTTCTTGCGCCTGAATCTTCCTGAAATCTCCGGGCTCGTGTCAGCCCGCAAACCAGCCCTCGCATAGAAGGCTGTCATCCTGAGCGGAGGTTCGCCACTTGCGAACCGGAGTCCACCCGTTAAGCTCTGCCGTCCCTGCCGGGACTCAGGCTCATTTACCACTTCACCCCGGGCTCTAGGTCCAAGCTAGTTGCTAATTGCTAGTTGCTTCCTCTCCCGCCTTGCGGTTGAAGCGGTTCATGGCCGCCTGCACGCCTTCGCCGAGGGTGACCCGCACAGCATCGGCCGCCGAATCCAGCACCTCGTCGACAACCGGATACTGCGCCTTCCTGAACTGCGCCAGCACATACCGCGCGCCGTCGCCCACAGGATGATCGGGGCCCACCCCGATCCGCACCCGGGTAAACTCCTGCGTGCCCAGCGCGCCAATCACTGACTCGACGCCGTTGTGTCCCGCCGAGCGGCCTCGAGGCCGCACCCGCAATGAACCGAAGGGCAGGTCGAGCTCGTCATAGATCACGATCAAGTCCTGCTCGGGCTGCACCTCGTACTCCTGCACAAGATCGCGCACCGAAGCTCCGCTCAGGTTCATGTAGGTTTCCGGCTTGGCCAGCACCACTTCGTGTCCGGCCAGGCTGATGCGTGCGGTTTGTGCGCGGCAATTGCGATTGTTGACGCGCACTCCGCACTGTTCGGCGATCCGATCCACCGCCAGGAAACCCATATTGTGCGGCGTGAACTGGTATTCGATGCCCGGATTGCCGAGCCCGACGATCAGCTTCACAGCGGCTACTTCTTCTTCTCGGACTTCTCGGGCTTCTCGCCCTTGCCGCCTTCGGCAGCTTCGCCTTCGGCTTCCTGCTTGCCCTTCTTGATGACCTCAGGCTCGGCGGTGGTCGCTGCGGCAGCTTCGGCTTCCGCCGCAGGTGTCGCCACGACTTCGGCCTTCACGGCGGTGACGTGCACGATGGTCTGGTTCGGATCGCTCAGGATCTTTACCCTGTCATCGTGCGACAGATCGGCTACGCGAACCGAGTCGCCAAAGTTCAGAGCGCTGACGTCCACATCCAGGTGACCCGGAATGTCGGCGGGCAGGCACTCAATTTCCACCTCGCGCAGTACCTGCTCGAGGATGCCGCCCTGCAACTTGACGCCGGGAGCTTCACCCTTGAGCGTAAGCGGCACACTGACGCGCAGGACCTGGTCCATGGCGATGCGCTTGAGGTCGACGTGCAGCAAAGCGCCTTTGATGGGCTCGAACTGCCAGTCCACGATCATCGCCTTGCCGGAATCGCTGTCGCCCGTGACGCTAAGGTCGAAAATCGAGTTGTGTCCGGTCTCCGAATTCAGGATGCGGCGAATCTGCTTGGGATCGACCACGACCGTCTTGGGCTCCAGTCCGGCGCCGTACAACACGGCCGGAACCAGTCCACTCTTGCGGATACGGCGCGCATCATTCTTGGTGCCGCCTTGCCGCGGCTTGGCTTCTACTTGTTTATCTGCGGTTGCTGTAGCCATAATCTCGTTCCTTTACAAAAACAGTTTGCTGACGGATGTCTCTTCGTGAATCGACTGGATGGCCCGGCCGATCAGCCCCGCGATCGATAACTGCCTGATCTTGGGTTCAGCCTTGCCCGCCTCCGTCAAGGGGATGGTGTCGGTGACGACGCACTCGACCAGCCCCGATTGGGAAATCCTCTCGATCGCCTTGCCTGACAGCACCGGGTGCGTAGCGCAGGCATAAACCTGGCTCGCTCCCGCGTCGAGCAACGCCTGGCTGGTCTTCACCAGCGTCCCGGCGGTATCGATAATGTCGTCGAGGATGAGACAGGTGCGGCCTTTCACGTCACCAATCACGTGCATGACTTCGGTCACGTCCATCTCCACCCGGCGCTTGTCGACGATAGCCAGCGCCGAATCCATTTTTTTGGCGAAGAAGCGCGCGCGCTCCACGCCGCCGGCATCCGGAGAAACTACCGTCAGCTCCGGAAGCTGCAAATCCCGAAAGTGGCTGACCAACACCGGCGACGCGAACAGGTGGTCGACCGGAATGTTGAAGAAGCCCTGAATCTGTGGCGCGTGCAAATCCACTACTAATGCACGGTCCGCGCCCGCCGTGGTCAACAGATCCGCTACCAGCTTCGACGAAATCGGAACCCGCGGCTTGTCCTTGCGGTCCTGCCGGGCATACCCGAAGTACGGTACTACCACGGTGATTCGCCGCGCCGAAGCCCGCTTCAACGCGTCAATCAGCAACAGCAGTTGCATCAAGTGCAGATCCACCGGGTCGCACGTCGGCTGAATCAGGAAAACGTCGCTGCCGCGTACGTTCTCCATGATCTGCACGTACGTCTCGCCATCCGAGAACTTCGTAATGCAGGTCTGGCCCAGCGGCAGACCGAGAAAATCGCAGACCTTTTTTGCCAGCACGTCATTGGCGGTGCCGGAGAAGATCTTCCACTTCTCGTCATGACGCGCCTTCACCGGTTTTCGCTCGCCTTTCGGATCGGAGCCCGGATGCGAAGGTTTCTCGGTTGCGTCAGCGGCTACACTGGCCGCCGGCACTGCGCTGGTTTTTGCTGCTGCTGTTTCCATCGATCAAGACCCCGCCTAACCTGGTTGAGTTACTGCCGGGTATTAAAGAAGCCGTCGGCCGTCGGCCGTCAGCCATCAGCTTTCAGCCAAAACTGCACTTGAAACCTAATTCGCAGCTATCCACTAGCCACTGATCACTGTCCACTGCTTTGGCTGGGCGGCTAGGATTCGAACCTAGACAAAGTGCTCCAAAGGCACTTGACCTACCATTAGTCGACCGCCCAGTGATTGGAGCTGTCGGCTATCGGCCGTCAGCTCTCCGCTACGACTCGAAACTCTTTTTCCTTCTCAGGTGGCATCCTGAGCGCAGCACTCGCGCTGCTTGCGAGTGCTGAGTCGAAGGACCCCTATTCCTGCTACAAACCTTGGGTGCCCCATCCTACGCCCGCCTTTGGCGTAGGATGGGATCGAAAACTGTTGGCCTATTGAACCAATGCCCGCCAATACCGTGCCCGGTCTACCGTCGTCGTTGCTGTCGCCGCGTGTCCTGCGGCGCTCATGCGAGCGGCTGCCGCCTGCGATTCTTCAGCCGAGACGAATAACCCGTACAATGTTGAGCCGGAGCCGGAAAGCGACGCATATCGCGCGCCCTCGCGCTCCAAGACACGTTTGACCTCTCGCAAATCGGGATACTCAGGAAAGACGACCCGTTCAAAGTCGTTTTCGATCCCGGCTCGGACAAGGTCGAGAAGAGGTGTCTCGGCCCGGTCCCCGCCACTGGCGGGAACACCGGATGCAGGCACTCCTGCCGGCGAATTCTGCCACAGGAGACTCTCGCTCAGCCAGCCAAACACAGCTTCACTGAACCCACTAATTGTACCCGCCGCGCCGGAATGGGTCAATTCAGCTTCTTGCGTCACCAGCTTGTCCCAGTTGGCGAAGGCCGTAGGAGTGGAAACTCCGATCGGTGGCGTCACCACAACCAGGTGCATCTCGGGCAAGTCCTGCAGGGGATAGACCTCCTCGCCGCGGCCTACGCCCAGCACCGTACCTCCAATCAGAAACAGCGGCAGATCGCTGCCCACTTCGGCGCAGATTCGCAGCTTGTCCTCAGGAGCGAGCTTGACGTCCAACTCATGCTCCAGACCGAACAGCGTGGCCACGCCGTTGGACGATGCTGCGCCCATGCCGCCCTGCACCGGCAGCTGCTTTTCGATCTGGATGACGACTTTGCCCCGGCCTCGCAGCGTCTTCATCACGCGCTCGGCGACCTTGTAGCAGGTATTGGTCTCGTGCAGTGGAACATTAGGCTCCTTGCAGCGAATCTCAATGCCAGAGCCCCGCTGCAGGTCCACGCGCACGGTATCGTATAGGGCGACGGTCTGGTAGACAGTGCGCAACTGGTGAAAGCCATCGGGGCGCGCGGGACCGATCTTCAGTCCGACATTGATCTTCGCGAACGAGCGAATGGTTGTGGGCATGAGAGGCAGTTGTCGGTTGTCAGTTGGCAGTTGTCGGCACAGTCGCTGACAACTGTAACCGACAACTGACGACTGTTTTTTAGTCCCGGCTGTTGAACTTTGCCAGCAGCCGCAAAATCTCGAAGTACAGCCAGATCAGGGTGATCATCAGCGCGAAAGCGCCGTACCACTCCATGTATTTTGGAGCGCCGGCGCGAGCGCCGTTCTCGATCAGATCGAAGTCGAGCACCAGGTTGAGGGCCGCGACGATCACCACCACGATGCTGAAGCCGATGCCGATCGCCCCCGAACCGTTGATGGCGTTGAAGTGCACTCCGAAGAAACCCAGGATGAGCTCCAGCAGATAGAAAACGAAAATTCCGCCGGTAGCGGCCACGATACCCATGCGAAGCTTGTCGGTCACCTTGATCAGCCCGCTGCGATAGGCCAGCAGCATGGCGATGAGCGTGCCGAAGGTCAGCGCGACTGCCTGGATGGCGATGCCCTTGAAGCGCATCTCCAGCATGGCGGAGACGCCGCCCAGCACCAGCCCTTCCAGCAGTGCATAGAGCGGCGCGGTAATTGGCGACCACTCCTTCTTGAAAATGGTCACCATGGCCACGATGAATCCGCCAATACCGCCGATGACCAGCATCGGCATGACGGCGGCCATCTGCTCCTGCGGCGAAGTGGCGCCGAAGAAGCGGTTCCAGGTCCAGGCCGCCGTGGCGACGCAACAGAGCATCAGCAGGCCGGCCTTGTTGACCGTGCCCGAGACGGTCATGCTCTCGCCGTAAGTGGCAGCTCCGCCGCGGAAGGCGTTTTCGCCTAACGCCGGATTGGAAGTGCGCAGAATGTTCGCCATGAAAGAGTTCTCCTTGCCGAGTATGAATAGTTTGAGGGTAGGCGGCTGGGTTGTCCAGCGAGGGAGAGGCGGTCGGTACGGATAGGCTTCAGCCGAAAGGGCTCAGTGCTCGATCCATGGATTAAATAGAGGAACGCCCGTGTTCGAGACATCTTTTGTGTTACGAGTGACCAGCGTCAGGTTGTGTTGTAATGCCGTCGCGGCTAGGAGTCCGTCAATCACAGGTAGGGGCGCTTTTGCAGCAACGGCAATCGCGGCCAGACGTCCCCAACGGTCCGCGACGGATGAGTCGATGGGTAGGATGCGACCGGCAAAACGGAATTCCAAGTCGCTGTTCAGCCAAGCCTCCAGACGAACACGCCGTGGAGCGTCGCCCAGCGAAGCAATTCCTTTGCGAATCTCGCCGAGTGTAAGCACACTCAGATATAACAAGTCTTCGTGAAGGGCGTGGATCCAGCCGGTGACTCTAGGGTCGGGTCGAGGCTTCACCAGTTCAGAGACAACATTGGTGTCGAGCAGGAAACCGCTCACAGGTCCACCGTGCGGCCATAGTCTGGCTCCCGCTCGAAATTGATGTTTTCCTTGGCGAGTGGTGAATTGGCGAAAAACTCGACCAAACTTTGAGGCTGCCGAGAGCGCGCTTTGAGCCGCTCAAACTCTTCCGCGCGCAGCACGACCACCGCCTCCTTGTCTTGTCGAGTCACCCATTGCGGACCTTCCGAACGCGCACGACGAAACACTTCGCTGAACTGTGCCTTGGCCGTCTGTAGCTGCCAGCGAGTCTTGGGCATTGCAACTGCTAGCGCTCGCTGCTTGGAGTGGGTCTTGTTCGCTGCCACGGCAACCCCCCGACTGAGACTAGTCTGACTAGTTTTAACTGTAGCAGAAACCTCCCGCAACGGCAAGTGGGCTCAGCCCCCTAGAACAGCGTATCCTGCCCACCCAGTTTCGGCTTCTTCACCCCGAAGTGCTCATACGCCAGGTGTGTCGCCACTCGGCCGCGCGGAGTGCGGTCGAGGAAGCCGATCTGGATGAGGAACGGCTCGTAGATCTCTTCGATAGCGTCGGGCTCCTCCGCCAGCGAGGCCGCCAGCGTGTTCACGCCCACCGGGCCGCCCTGGTACTTCTCGATGATGGTCAGCAGCAGCTTGCGGTCAATCTCGTCGAAGCCGTGGCGGTCGACCTCAAGCATTTCGAGCGCGGCCTGTGCGGTGGGCTTGTCTATGTTGCCGGTGCCGCGTACCTGCGCATAGTCGCGGACGCGCCGCAGCAGGCGGTTGGCGATACGGGGTGTGCCCCGGCAGCGCATGGCGATCTCCACCGCAGCGGGCTCGTCGATCTCGACCCCCAGAATCTCTGCCGAGCGCTCCAGAATGACCTTCAGGTCGGCATGGGTGTAGAACTCCAGCCGCAGCAGCAGGCCGAAGCGCGAGCGCAGCGGCGCCGATAGCAGTCCCGCCCGCGTGGTAGCGGCGATAAAGCTGAACGGCTTGACCTCCATGGTGTGAGTGCGTGCCGACGGCCCCTGTCCGATGATGATGTCGAGCTTGTAATCTTCGAGCGCCGAATAGAGCAGCTCTTCCAGGGCGGGCTGCAGCCGGTGCACCTCGTCGATGAACAGCACTTGCCGGTCTCGCAGGTTGGTGAGGATCGCCGTCAGGTCACCCTTGATCTGCAGCGTCGGCCCGGAGGTCTGCTGAAAGGCCACGCCCAGCTCGTTGGCGATGATGTTGGCCAGCGTCGTCTTGCCGAGTCCGGGCGGCCCGTAAAGCAGGACATGGTCGAGCGCCTCGCCACGCGACTTGGCCGCCTGGATGGCAACTTCGAGATTGTCCTTGACCTTCTGCTGCCCGATAAACTCGCGCAGCCGCTGCGGCCGCAGCTTCAGCTCAAACGACGAGTCGTCATCGACCGGGGCGGCCGAGACGATGCGCTCGCGATCCAGACTGTCTTTGGGTACGGACACGCTGGGGCGATAGTAAAGCGAAAGAGGAGGCGAAGCAACCGGGGAAGAGCCATGTGGTTCTGATTGCCGAGCACGACGCTGAAGCTGCGTCGCGTTTTGGCAGCTCGCTTCAAAACCGCAGGCTCACCTTCTCGCCTGAGTACTGCACAACTTTGTCTGCCTGAGGCTCGGGATCGATTCCGCAACCGTGCTTCTCGCTCACGATGACCACGCGGAAGGCGCGAGTGGTGGGCATTCCGGAAAAGTGGCCTGCGCGTTCGCCGATGGTCAAAGTCTTCGACGCATCATCCCAATGCACAGCGATGGTCGCGTGCGCACCCTTTTCGTACGCGTAGCCGTCGTTCTCATCTTCGTAAAGCGCGAAGTCAGCATTAGCTCCGGGATAGATGCGCAGTTCAATTGGGTTGGCCGGCTTCTGGGTTGCATACTCCTCCTCCGGCCCCATGGGGACAATCGACCCGGCGCGCACGAAGAGGGGCATGCGATCCAGCGGAGCCGCCGCATCGATATCGTTGCCGCCCTCGACTTGTTGCCCCGTCCAGAAGTCGTACCAGCGGCCTTTAGGGAGATAGAGCCGCCGGGTTACCGCCGCCGGCTCGGTCACCGGACTCACCAGGAAGGCCGCCCCATACATGTATTGGTCGCCAACATTCAGCGCGCGCGGGTCGTCGCGGAAGTCCATGGCCAACGGCCGCATCGGCGTGTAGGCGTCGTGCGTGACCAGCCATGCCACGGAGTAGATGTAGGGCAGCAGCCGATAGCGCAGCGTGTCGAAGCGGGTCAGGATGCGCTGGGCTTCGTCGCCGTACGACCATAACTCGTTCTGATTAGTGCTGCGCGTCCCATGCACGCGGAAGATGGGACAGAACGCGCCGTACTGAAACCAGCGGATAAAAAGCTCGCGATACGCCGCGTCCTGCGGATCGCCGGAGACGAAGCCGCCGATGTCGGTCGTCCAGTATGGAATTCCTGAGAGCGCCAGGTTGAGGCCGGCGGGGATCTGTCGCCGGAAGCTGAACCAGTCGGAATTGATATCGCCCGACCAGACCGCAACCGCATTGCGTTGCGCTCCGGCGAAGGCCGAGCGGGAGAGGATGAAAACGCGCTTGTCCTGCGACGCTTCGCGCTGACCGTCGTAGACCGCGGTGGTCGTCATCAAGGGAAAGAGGTTGGCGTAGCGGGCCCCGCTGCCGATCGCAACTTGGTTGTGTACCAGGATGTTGTCTTCCTGGCCTTCCGTCTCGGGCTCGGTGGTGTCGAGCCACCAGGCATCGACGCCGATCCGGAACAGCGCTTTGTCCATCAGTTGCCAGTAATACTTCCGGGCTTGCGGATTGAAGGCGTCGTACACCGCCATGGCGTCGGCGTGATAGGGAGGCTTGGCATATTTCGTCTTGGCGATGAACCAGCCCTGCTTGTCCATGTACGCGTACTCGGCCGAACCGGGTTCGAAGAACGGCCAGACCGAGATCATGAAATGGAAATGGCTCTGGTGCAGGTCTTCGATCATCGCCTTGGGGTCAGGATAGTTCCGGTTGAAGACGTGCTCGCCCTTGCGATTCCACCAGAACCAGTCCTGCACGATGTTGTCCACCGGAATCTTGAGCTCGCGATATTTGTGCGCGACCGCGAGAATCTCCTCCTGCGAGCGGTAGCGATTCTTGCACTGCCAGAAACCGTAGGCCCACTTGCCGAACAACGGCGCCTCTCCCGTCAGCTCGCGGTAATCGCCAACTAGTTTGTCCATCTCCGGGCCGTAGAAGAAGAAGTAGTCGATGGTGTCGGCGACTTCGGAGCTGAAGTAGAGATAGTTGGCGAAGCGGTTGTTCATGCGGCTGCGCGAAGCATTGTTCCAGAAGATCGCATAGCCTTTGCTCGACACCAGCAGCGGAACTGCGATGTTGGAGTTGTCCTGCGCCAGGTCGACGGCCGAGCCGCGATAATTCCACACTCCCGCCTGGTACTGCCCCAGTCCGTAGAGCGCTTCTTGCGAGCCGTAGATGTTGAAGAAGTCTTCGGCGTGGTAGGTCTTCTCGCCGTTCACCACCACCGGAGTCATGGTCTTCGATTGATCGAGGAGCAGTTGCTGACCGCTGGTGTCAGCGTAGGTGACTGAGCCATCCTGGCGACCGACCGTAATGCTCATCCGCGAAGTGGCGAGCTTCACGTGCTGATCGGATTCGCTCAGCGTCCATTGCGCGTTTGGCCAACTTGTCTTGGTGACGGCAAATTCCTGGCCTTCGGGAATGCTCGATGTGGGCGAGTAGGTGACGCGTGCTATCGAGTTGCTGCAGAGCCTGATCCGCAGCAGCCCAGCGCTCATGGTCAGGGTCACGCCGTCGGTCTGCTTCTGCACCGCTTTGACCGGATTGGGTAGAACCCATTGGGCGAAAGCAGGAGACAGTGCGGCAAAGAGCACAAAGCAACAGACTGCGAATAGGGCTGGCGGTTTGTGCGGCATCCGGGTGTTCGTCCTCGATTCTCGACGGGCAGGCTGAGGCACGAGGTGCAGTTTACCTGACGGATGCGGTCCTACTTAATCTGTCCCCCCCGGTGAGGCATCACTGCGACCAAGAAAGCCCCGCTCAAGCATCAGCAGCATGAACGGGGACCTATTGCGTTAAGAGCACGACCCGGACACGCCGGCCTTGCTCTCCGCGACATCGAGCGCATCCGCACTTCTTCGTGCTTACGACATGAAGCGCTTCCTCACAAACGAAAGCGCGCTCAGGCCCGATCCCAGCAGGAGCAAGGAGGCGGGTTCCGGAGTGGGTGCACCCAGGTCAAATCCGTCGTAGTCAGAGTAAGAGACCACCTTCAAGCCGTATATGGGCATGTTGGTTGTGAGCAGTACCCCAATATTTGGGTTGCCTGGCACGTTGTTGCCGTCAAAGTCGTAGCTTGATCCATTCCAGGCATACTCGGGCATCGAGGACTGAACGCGGTCGCCCTGATTCGGGCTCGACACAAAGAATGGCGAGTTCAGCCAGGCAGCGGTTATCGGCTGATTGAATTGATCGAACGCCGTAAGGGTGAACCTTTCGTTCGTCCCTGAGCCGTCGTCAAGATCGCCAAAATAGACGAACGTGCCCGAGGGCAGGACGCCGTTGCCGGTGGTAGACCCAACGTAGGAGAAGTCCCACTGGGTGGTACCTGATGCGCCGGAGGGATAGGGGCCTCCAGTCCCGGTAAAGTAGCCCAGCCACGGTGCCGCAACCGGGTTGGACCACGTTCCGGTGAAGGGACCCGACGGGTTTGTGATGGTAGGAAACTTACCTGGAGGCGTGACTCCACAAGCCGCACCAAAACCGTTGACGCAGGGTTGAGGAAGTTGAAGTGTTCCTGAGGTCTGAAGGGCGGTACTTGCCGCCGCTGGAATGGCCAGTGCCGCCAGCAGTGGAAGTGCGAGCAGCAAAGACTTGATCCGTACGCCCTTGGAGTGGGTCGTGATGGGGTTCATAGACTGGGTTGTGTGAGACAAAACGATGTTGCTTACCTGATGTGTCATAGCTTTCTCCTTTTGAAGTGGTTGTGAAATTTTTGGGTCGGGGCTTGCCGTGCTGTGCGGGTTGCTCACAGAACAATTTCGTCTCGACCCGATGTCTCTTCTCCATCCGGAGGCAGGATTTTTGCCCACCTCCGGACGTCCCTGACCAGAGCAGGTGAGCCATTTGTGCCCAGAGGCCGCTCTCGTGGGAGTGACACTAGGTCAGAGGGCGGATCCAATCAATGGCCGAGGCCTGACTTGCATCTGACTTGGAGGTGACCACGCAAGCGATTAAGACTTATGGGGGTTAGTGCCTGCGGTGACGGTCGTCAGGGAACGGGGAGGCCAGAATGAATCGAAATATCTGCTAGTTTTTGCCGCGCTGCTCGCATCGATGCGAGAATCATGCATATGCAAAAACTATTCGCAACGGCAGCGGCAACGCTGACCGTCGTCCTCATCCTGCTCGGAAGTTCCCTCGCCCAGCAGACTCCGGCATCGACACCCAAACCCGCACCTGCTGCCAAAACCAGCACGACCGCGAAGCCGCACACCGCGACGGCGGCCAAGAGCCCACAGGTCCTCAATTTGACGACACAGAAAGACAAGATTAGCTACGCCATCGGCATGAACATCGGGCAGAGCATGAAAAAGGATTCGCTCGACATTGACCCGAACATCCTCCTGCGCGGCATCAAGGACGCCATGGCCGGCGGCAAGATGCTGATGACGGACGACGAAGTCAAGGCCGTGATGACCGACCTTCGCACAGAGATGACCAAGAAGAAGGAAGCCGAGGCGCAACACATCAGCGAGACCAACAAGCAGGAAGGCCAGGCGTTCCTGGCGGCCAACAAGAACAAAGCAGGCGTGGTCACACTGCCCAGCGGCCTGCAATACAAGATCCTGAAAGAAGGCACCGGGCCAAAGCCTGCCGCCACCGACACCGTGGTCTGCAACTACAAAGGCACGCTACTGGATGGCAGCGAGTTCGACAGCTCCTACAAGCGCGGCCAGCCCGCCACGTTCCCCGTCGACAAAGTCATCAAGGGCTGGACCGAAGCTCTGCAGCTCATGCCGGTCGGCTCGAAGTGGCAGCTTTATATTCCTGCTGATCTTGCCTATGGCGAGCGCAGTCCGGGTGCAGAGATCGGGCCGAATTCCACGCTGATCTTCGAGATCGATCTGCTGTCCATCGAGGGCAAGAACCCGTAAGCGACTTGGCCATGGGGTTGAATGCCGCCGGGCGGGTGGAGCGCGTTGCACACCCGCTGCGTGCATTCTATTAACTGCGCTCGGCGTTGACGCTCCGCCGCGTTACCCGTCCAACCCGACGCACGCTCAGCCTACGAGGGCCCCATGTTCAAGCTATCTGCCATTGTCGCTAGCGCAATCCTTTTGACAGCCTCCCTTTTCGCGCAGGGCGACCCGGAAAAGCTTACCCAGGACGAACTTGTCCGCCGCTCGCAGGAACTGTTCGACGCCGTGGCCATCGGCAACCAGGCACCCTTTCAGCAATATTTCGCGGATGACGCGATGTTCTTCGATGAGAAGGGCCGCAGCATGGACAAGAAAGCTCTGGTCGCCGACATCACTCCGCTGCCCAAAGGCTATTCGGGGACCATCAAGGTGCAGAACGTGCAAAGCCGCATCATCGGCCAGACGGCCATCCTGAGTTATGACCTCGATGAGACCGAGATCATCTACGGCCAGAATCTGAAAGCGCGTTACCACGAGACCGACACATGGATGCTCCGGGACGGGCGCTGGCAGATCGCAGCCGGCCAGGTGCTGAGGTACTACGAGGATCCTGCCGAAGGCAAGGTAGCTGCCGCGCGGTTGGACGACTACGTCGGGGCATACGAGCTGGCGGCGGGTGTCACGCTCACGGTGTCGCGTGAGGGCGATCAGCTATACGCGAAACGCGGCGACCGTAAGCCGCAGCTTCTGAAGCCCGAGGTTGCCGACCTCTTCTTCCGTCCCGGCGTCGAGGGCCGCTATCTTTTCCGTCGCAATGACGCCGGCAAAGTCACTGCCCTCGTCGACCGCCGCAACAACGAAGACGTGGTGTGGAAGAAGGTTTAAATCAGGATCGATACGCCGCGCTGCCCAGCCTTATAATCGACGCCCATGGATGGTTCCCCCACAACGGCGCCACTGGATCCGCTGCTGCGGATTCACTCGGTGAATGTGTTTGTGCGCGACCAGGAACGAAGCCTGCGCTTCTATCTCGACCAGCTGGGATTCCACCTGGCTTTCGACACTCGGCTGCAGTCGGGGGAGCGCTGGGTCGCGGTCTCTCCGCCGGACGGCACCACCATCCTGTCGCTGGTGGTCCCTCGCAACGAGGCTGAGCGGGAGAAACTGATCGGCCGCTACACCCAGATTTCCTTTGTTACCGACGATGTGGCCGCCAAGTTCCGCGAGTGGTCGCGTCGCGGAGTACGCTTCCAATACACGCCACGCCTTCGGCGCATCAAGTACGACGGGCAAACGCAAAGCCTGCCACCCGATTCCTCTTCAGTGTTGCTGGGCAAGGAGACGCCGATCTGGGGCGGCGTTTTCACCCGCTTCAAAGACATTGATGGGAACATCTTTGGGCTGGTGAGCTTCGATGAAGTGACGCACGTGATCGAGGCACAGCGACGCGCCACCGCCGAGAAGCTGGAAGCCGAACGGCGCGCCGCGCAGGAACTGGAAATCGCCAAGCAAGTGCAGGCGCGGCTTTTTCCGCAGGAACTGCCGGCATTGCAAACGCTCGACTATGCCGGCGTCTGCGTTCAGGCCCGTGAGGTTGGAGGCGACTACTATGACTTTCTGGCTCTGGGCCCGGACCGCCTCGGCCTGGTGCTGGGCGACATCGCCGGCAAAGGAATTGCCGCCGCTCTGCTGATGGCGAACCTGCAGGCCAATCTGCGCAGCCAGTGTGCCATCGCGCTCGATCAGCCGGAGCGGCTGCTGCGCTCGGTGAATCAGCTCTTCTGCGACAACACCGCCGACAGCGCCTACGCGACGCTGTTCTTTGCCGAGTACGACGACCGCACCCGCCGCCTGCGCTACATAAACTGCGGCCATCTGTGCGCGCTGCTCCTCCGTCGCGAAGAGCAAATGGAACGGCTCGATTCCACCGGCACGGTGCTCGGGCTCTTCAAAGAGTGGGACTGCTCGGTTGGCGAGAGCTCGGTCTTACCCGGAGACACACTGGCGCTCTACACCGATGGTGTGACCGAGGCCTGCAACCAGGCTGGGGAGGAGTTCGGCGAGCAACGCCTGCAGGAATCACTGCGACGGAATCGCGAGCTGTCATCACAGGAATTCTTGATGGCAATTCTCGAAGAACTTCGCCAGTTCAGTTTCGGCGAACAGAGTGACGACATCACCCTGATTGTCGCCAAGGGCAAAGAGAGGCCGGCCCAGATGAACCTGACTCTGTCATCCTGAGCGCTGCGAGCAGATTCGAATTGACTGCGAGCCGCTGACTATTTTGTTTGTCGTGTCTCGTCTGCAGCTGGTCTGGCGAATGCGGGCAGGCAGTCTACTTCTGAGCGGAGAGTTCAGCCGCGCGGGCAGCGCCCTGCAGCGATCCGCGCCGCCCCGGAGAATTCTTGAGTGCGATTTCAAATTCTTTCTGGGCCTGGGCCGGATGACCCTGCTCAAGCAGCAAGTCGCCGAGTTGCTCGCGCGCCGGAACGATCGGGCCCGGCGTCACCGGAAGCTTCTCGACGGAATCTTCCTCATCGGCTGCCGCGCGCATTAGCGCCGTGGCTTCCTCTGGTTTCCCGCTGCCCTGGGCCGACCACGCCATTACTTCACGCTTCAGAATCCCTACCTGAGTGGCCCAATAGTCTTTGCCCGACGCACGAAGCTGCGCCTCGAGCTGCCCCAACCGTTCGATTTCGGCTTGCGCCTGGGCAGAATGTCCGCTGCGCGCGAGCCCAACGCCACGTGCCCAAACCGCGATCGCAATGACATGCGGCGGCGCGTCCGTCGGTGGAACAATCGCGGCAGCGTCGGCCCATTGACCGCGCTCGACCGCGTAGCGAACCGGCATTGCGGTAGCGGCATACGATACCTTGAAATCTCCTGCGCCTGACCCCGGAAGAGTCTTGCTCTGCTCGATGACCAGCGCCGCCTTTTTGTCCCGCCCACTCTGCAGATACGCATACACCAGGTAATCCATGGCGTGCAGCTCTTCTCCCGTATCGCCCTGCTGTTGTGCCGCATCGCGCGCTGCGAGATTGGAAGCGATGGAGTCGTCCCACAGCCCGAGTCGGGTGAAGATATGCGACGGCATGTGCAACGCGTGCGGAGCCGAAGGCGCGATCTGGGCATACGCTCTGGCCGCCGCGAGCCCCTGCGAAGCCATTTCCGTGTTGTCGCAGGCATGGATGAGGTAATGCGGAATGCCCGGATGCTGGGGATAAGTACGATCCAGCGGTTCCAGCAGAGCGACTGCCTGCTTCTGCTTCGCGTGCGTCTTATCCGCGGGGGAAGCGTTTGCCAGCAGCGCGAGCGCATAAAACACCTGCGCCTCGACATCTTCCTTGTGCTGGGAAGCGAGAGCGCCCATGGCTTGCTCATACTGCAACGCCCGGGTACGGTACGGAACCGTCTCGGCGTCCTGATAGACCAAGGCGAGCGCAGCGATGAACTGGCGCTCGAGTTCGGAGGCCGACCCGATCTGCTGTGCCCGCCGCACCTCCTCCTGCCCGCTCGAAAGGGTCGCCGGCACCAGGGGCGGATCCCAGAGCTGGTGGTAGAACGTCATGGCCACACCCCAGTGCGCCATGGCACAGTGTGGGTCCTGATCGGCTACGCTCTGGAATGTTTCTCGCGCAGCGGAATAGGCGAAGGAGTGGAGCAGGGAAACGCCGCGATCAAATTGCGCCTGCACCGCCGCCTTGCAGGAAATCGGAAACGATACCTTCCCTAATTTCTCGGGTGCAGGATGGTCATGCGTTTCCTGAGCCGGCAAGACCGCCACGGCGAACAACACGATCACCAGGATTCGCCGTAGCTTGGACATCCCCAACTCCGTGGCGTACGGGCGTTTCTTACGGGCTCCGATTCTACATCGAATCGGCGGAGGCGGAAGACGGGTTCTGGCACTCCGGACCGGGTTAGCTCTGCCGAACTTTCGTCAAAAAATGCGAACCATGCGGCTACGGTTCTCGTATGCTCTACGGGGCGTGGGCATATCCGCGTCGCCGCGACATCGTAATGATTGCGCCGCCGTGTCGAAGGCGAAGCTCAAAACCATTCGCTCGACAGAATTAAGGAGACCGCATGCACCCCACCGACAAAGCTGCCCGCATCGCCGGAGCAATCTATGTGTCCATGTTGGTCACTGGCCCCTTCAGTCTCATGTATGTTCCCAGCAAGCTGATCGTGCGTGGCGACGCCACCGCGACCGCCGGCAATATCCTCAGCCACGAGATGCTTTGGCGTTTTGGCATTGTCGCTGACCTGATAGGGTCGGTCATTTTCGTCTGCCTCGCCATTGCGCTTTACCGCTTGTTCCGTGAGGTGGACAGGACGCAGGCCCGGCTGCTGGTGGGATTCGTGCTGGTCTCCGCCGCCGTCGGCTTCCTGAATGTGGTGAACCATCTCGCCGCACTGACGCTCTTTCGCGCCGACGACTTCCTCGAGGTGTTCGACAAGCCGCAGCGCGAGGCCATGGGCATGCTCTTCCTGCGCCTCTACAGCCACGGAATTACCGTCAACGAGATCTTCTGGGGACTCTGGCTTCTCCCCTTCGGAATCCTGGTGATCCGCTCGGGCTTCCTGCCACGCATCCTGGGCTGGTGGCTGATCCTGAACTGCGTCGCTTACGTGGCCATCAGCTTGACGGGATTACTGGCACCCCCATACGAGCCCCTCGTCTCGAAGATCGCCTTCCCTGCGATGCTTGGTGAGCTGGCGATGATGCTATGGCTGGTGGTCAAGGGCGCCAAGGTACGGCCCTTGGCAGCCGCCGCGGCTTGATGCGTGATCGCCGGCAATATCCCGCAGGAAACCTGTGACCCCGCAGACTGCGGCCACCGCTCATAAAGCTCTGTACAGTAGTTACTTAGAGGCCAGAGCAGCTATCGCAGGAGTGCCGGCATCTAACGGCTTTGATCGGGCTGTCACTGTGGTTGATGGTTGCTGTCTCCGCCCCGAATGGGCTCTAATCTCCTCCAATGCAAATGCAAGACTCCACCCCCTGCCGTACGGGGATGGACCTGGCGAGGCGTTGGAGTGTGAAATCAGCGGTGCGGAACACCAGCGCTGCAAGGTTTGCGGGGCAACGGCGACTCCGTCCCCGGCCGCCCGAAGAAGCATAAAACAAGTCCACCGAACTTCAGGTTTTGAGATAAGCGTGAGGAAGCAGTCAAAGGTGACGATCGATCCGTCGATGCCGGACAATCTGGTCAGGGTGCGTGGTACCGAGCTTCTGCCTGGCGACAGTCGTGAACAGTATCGGCAAAAGCTGGCTCGTATCACCCTCGACTCCATGATTCAGTTTGTCGGGCTGCTCGATGCGCAGGGCACAGTGCTGGAAATCAATCAGGTGGCGCTCGATGCCGTAGGGATCAAACTCGCAGAGGTTGAGGGGCAGCCGTTCTGGACCACCTTCTGGTGGCAAGTCTCGGAGGAGATTCGGGGAACGCTCCGGGAATGCATTCGGCGCGCCGCGCGGGGCGAATCGGTTCGCTGGGATACGGAAATTTACGGACGCGCCGGGGGCAAAGAAACCATCATCATCGACGCCTCGCTCTGTCCCGTCAAGGACGAGACAGGCACGGTCGTGTTCATTACCGCTGAAGGTCGTGACATCACCGAGAAGAAGGCGCACGAGCTGGAGATCGCCCGTCAACGCGAAGAACTGGCCCAGCTCGACAAGCTGAAGACGCAGTTTTTCGCCAATATCAGTCACGAGTTTCGTACCCCCCTTACCCTGATGATGGGCCCGCTCGAAGACGCCATCGCCGAGTCGAAGGGACTGTCCACCGCCAACCGGGAGCGCCTCGAACTGGCGTATCGCAACTCCGTGCGTCAGCTTAAGCTGGTCAACACCCTCCTCGACTTCTCGCGTATCGAGGCCGGCCGCATCGAAGCCTCGTATGAGCCCACCGATCTCTCGCTTCTTACCACCGAGCTGGCCAGCGTATTCCGTTCCACCGTCGAGCGCGCGGGAATGCGGCTGATCATTGACTGTTCACCTCTACCGGAGACGGTGTACGTGGACCGCGAAATGTGGGAGAAGATCGTCCTCAATCTTCTATCGAACGCGTTTAAATTCACCTTCGAGGGAGAGATCGAGGTCTCACTGCGCGGGCTCGAATCCACCGTCGAGATGACGGTTCGCGACACCGGGACAGGACTACCGGCCGATGAAATCCCCCGCTTGTTCGAGCGTTTCCATCGCGTCAAGGGTGCGCGTGGACGCTCCTATGAAGGCAGCGGAATCGGGCTCGCACTGGTACAGGAACTCGTCCGGCTCCACCGTGGCAGCGTGCGGGTCGAGAGCGAACCGAATCGTGGAACCCGCTTTGTGGTTTCCCTGCCGCTCGGCAAGGCACACCTGCCCGCTGAACGGGTTCAAGCCGGACGGACGCTGACCTCAACCGCGTCCGTCGCAGACGCTTATGTCGGCGAAGCCGAACGATGGCTGCCTGGCGACTCAGCGCCGAAGGCCGGGCAGTTGAGCCTCGACCGCACTGCCCAGAGTTGAAGTTCCGGCGCCATCTGCGCCCGCGGCTTCGCGGAATTTGGTGGTTGTGGCCGACGACAACGCTGATATGCGCGACTACTTAAGGCGCCTGCTGCAGGACGAATACCTTGTGCACACAGTTGCAGACGGGATGCACGCGGTAGAGGCGGTGCGGCAGTTGCGGCCCGCGTTGCTGCTCACAGACATGATGATGCCTCGGCTGGACGGTTTTGGCGTGATGCAGGCTATTCGCAGCGACCCGGCTTTGCGGGATACGCCGATCATCCTGCTCTCTGCCCGGGCCGGCGAAGAGTCGCGCGTGGAGGGCTTACAGGCAGGTGCCGACGATTACCTGGTCAAGCCGTTCACCGCTCGCGAACTGACGGCCCGCGTGAGCACTCACGTGAAAATGGCCAATCTGCGACGGGAATCCTGGAAAGAGCGCCGGCTGTACGACACGATTCTGTCCAATACTCCGGATCTCGCGTATGTGTTCGATCGGAGTCACCGCTTCATCTATGCCAATCAAGCTTTGTTATCGATGTGGGGCCGCAGTTGGGAAGAGGCCATCGGCAAGGACTGCCTGGAACTGGGATATGAGGCGTGGCACGCGGCCATGCACGACCGGGAAATTGAGCAGGTCATCGCTTCCAGGAGCCCGATCCGCGGCGAGGTGCCATTTACCGGCACCAACGGCAGGCGCATGTACGACTACATATTCGTTCCGGTGATGGGGCCGAATGGAGAAGTGGAGGCCATCGCCGGAACCACACGCGATATCACCGAACGCGCCAATGCTGAAGAGGCCCTTCGCAAGAGCGAGGAACGCTTCCGGGCCTTCGTAAACGCAACCTCCAACGTGATGTACCGCATGAGCGCCGATTGGAGTGAACTGCGTCAGCTCCAGGGTAAGGATCTTTTCGCGGACACCGTCGAGCCGATCCGCAACTGGCTCGACCGGTACGTTCCTCCCGAGGACCAGCCGCGGGTGACTTCCGCCATGGCAAACTCCATTCGCACCAACAGCGTATTCGAGTTGGAGCACCGGGTGATTCGGGTGGACGGCAGCTTAGGATGGGTGTCCTCGCGCGCGGTTCCTCTGTTCGGAGAAGGCGGCGAAGTTGTTGAGTGGTTCGGGGCGGCCGCCGACGTGACCGAACGCAAGAAGGCGGAAGAAGCGCTGCGGCGATCGGAAAAGCTGGCCGCAACCGGACGGCTGGCCGCCACCATGGCCCACGAAATCAATAATCCGCTTGAGGCGCTCACCAATTTGATTTACCTGGCAAAGATTGCCGATGGGAACGCGGCCCGGGAATATCTCGCGTCCGCTGAAGAAGAGCTGGGCCGCGTCTCTTACCTGACCAAGCAGACGCTTGGCTTTTACCGCGAGACGAAGGGAGCCAGCCCTATGCGGGTCGGATCGATGGTGAGATCACTTCTCCCTGTCTTCTCCTCACGCATGCGGAACAAACGCGTCCTGGCTGATCCGGAAATCAAGGCAGATCCTGAAATCCATGCGGTCCCAGGAGAAATTCGTCAATTGCTGGCAAACCTGATCAGCAACAGCATTGATGCCATGGAGAATGGCGGGCGCATTCGAATTCGGGTGTCGGGTGCGACCAAGTGGAATGAGGGTCGCGTGACTGGCGTGCGACTTACCGTCGCCGACGAAGGCAGCGGCATACCTCACGATATTCGATCGCGCCTCTTCGAACCGTTTGTCACCGCCAACAAAGAGGTCGGAACGGGGCTGGGACTCTGGGTCTGCAAGAGTATTGTCGAAAAGCATCGGGGCTCAATTCGGGTGAAGAGTTCCACGAACCACGGTAAAAGCTGGACCGTCTTCTCCGTATTCCTGCCCGTACTGGCGGAGCCGGGAATTGCCGACGGAGCCCTCAGCCAGGCAGTGTAAACGACAGCTACGAGCCCGTGGATTGTGCGGGGATTCCATCCAGAGCAATTTCCGAGTTGCTGTAACCGCCTTGAAAGGGCGCGGCTTCAGCCGCGCCGATCCGCGCGGAACCGCCATAACAAGCAGAAACCGGCCGCATCACTCCGATCCGCCCGCAAGCGCAAATAAGGGGCAACCCTTGCGAGCTGCCCCTTTTCGGCTTGTCCTGTAATTATTCGCTGGCGTGATTGTTGCGCTCAGCCGTCTTCAGTTTTTCTATGTCGGCTGGCGTCAACTGCGGGCGGTCAATCGTCAGTGTCAGTTTGCTGAGCTTGCCGGTGAAGGCGAACGGAACTTGATAGTCCTGATCGTCCACCGGAGTGCCAGTGTCGGCGCCGACGTCAAAGTTCTCGTCCCATTGCAGAATCAGCGGCAGAGTGTGCTCCATCGTCTGTGTGGCCACTGCAGTGCCGTCAACTTTCAGCACGCCGGTGCCGCCTTGGCCGATACCGCTCATGTTGTTGAAGGCCAGCGTCCCCATGCCGAGGCCGTTGTACTTGAAGTCGAACTCCAGCGTATGCTTGCCCGCGCTGAGCACTTCCGTACCTGTCCACTTCACGCGCTTCAGATCCACCAGGTTCCAGGTAAACACCGGCTTACCCTTCAGCACATAAAAGCCGTAGCCGCCAAAGCGTCCGCCCTGGGTGACGATCATCCCATCGCCACCGCCCTGCGGTACCTCAACCTCGGCCTTGAAGTTGTAGGAGGCATTGAGAATGCTGGGCGCGTCGCCGTTCGGCGTGCCAGTCATCTCACCGCTGTAGGTGAAGACACTGCGTCCGGCACTGATGCTGGGCCGGGGTGTAACGAGCCGGGTCGCTACGGATGCGTCCAGGGGCAGAACCTGGTACTTGGCCGCTTCTTCCCAGAATAGCTTGTCCATCTCCTTCACCTTTTCCGGGTATTTGGCGGCGACGTTCTCGAACTGCGTCCAGTCTTTGGTGACATCGTACAGTTCGTAGGGGAAGCTGGCGGGGTCCTGGCTCACGGGTCCGGCGACATCCCAGGGTGGACGCATGACCTTGGTGCTGGCGATCCAGCCATCGTGATAGATGGCGTGGTCGCCCATCATCTCAAAATACTGAGTGTGATGGGTTGACGGCGCGTTAGCGTTGGCCTTGTCCCAGGTATAGACCATGCTCACGCCCTCGATGGGCTTCTGCGGGATGCCGTCCACAACAGACGGCTGCTGGATGCCAACCGCGTCGAGAATTGTCGGCACAATGTCGATGATGTGGTGGAACTGGTTGCGAATGCCTCCCTTGTCGGTGATGCGCGCCGGCCATGCGATCGCCATGCCCTGGCGCACGCCGCCGAAGTGCGAGGCGATCTGCTTGGTCCATGAGAAAGGCGTGTCAAACGCCCAGGCCCACGGCACCGCCATGTGGGCATAGGTTTGGTCGGATCCCCAGAGGTCGTAGAAATACTTCAGCTGGTCCGCGACCGGCACCTGTACTCCATTGAACATGGCTACTTCGTTCGGGGTGCCCAGCAGTGTGCCCTCGGAACTTGTGCCATTGTCGCCGTTGATATAGATGATCAGGGTGTTGTCGAGCTTGCCCATGTCGTCGACGGCCTGGATCACGCGCCCGATCTCGTTATCGGTATAGGCAACATAGGCGGCGAAGACGTCCACCTGACGCAAGAACATCTTCTTTTCGTCGGGCGTCAGCTCGTCCCAATGCTTCAGCAGGTCATGCGGCCATGGCGTCAGCTTGGCATCCTGCGGGATCACGCCCAGCTTTTTCTGGTTGGCGAAAATCTGATCGCGCAACTTGTCCCATCCCTGATCGAACAGGTGCATGTCGCTGATCTTTTTGATCCACTCCGGCGTTGGATGGTGTGGCGCGTGCGTGCCGCCAGGGACGTAGTAGACAAAGAAGGGCTGGTCCGGAGCGAGGGTGTTGATGCGGTTCATGTACTGAATGGCATCATCGGCCTGAGCTGTCGTCAGGTTCCAGCCGGGATGGCCGACGTAGGGATAAATCGCGGTAGTGTTGCGGAACAGGTTCGGCTGCCACTGGCTGGTATCGCCGCCGATGAAGCCATAGAAATACTCAAACCCCATGCCGATAGGCCACTGGTCGAAGGGGCCGTCCTGGCTGGCCTGGAACGAAGGAACATTGTGGTCTTTGCCGAACCACGAAGTGCGATAGCCGTTGTCCTTGAGAATCCGGCCGATAGTCGCCTTGTCGCGGGTGATGATGCTGTCGTAGCCAGGGTAGCCAGTGGACTGTTCGGAGACAACCCCGAAACCTGCGGAGTGATGATTGCGGCCGGTGATAAGGGCAGCGCGTGTCGGCGAAGAAAGTGCTGTCGAATTGAAGTTGGTGTAGCGAAGTCCCATCGCGGCAACCCGGTCGAGCGCCGGAGTTGGGATCACGCCGCCAAATGTGCTGGGGACGCCGAAGCCCGAATCATCGGTCATGATCAGCAGCACGTTGGGCGCCCCTTTGGGCGGCAGGACACGGGCGGGCCAGTAGGGCGTTGACTGGGCCGCGTTGCGCTCGATCTTGCCTTCAAATTTCTGCGGTGGTGGTGGAAGCTGCTTGCCGTCGATTGTGGTGGTAGCGCAGGGTGAACCCGGCGGGCACGGCGGCTGTTGCGCGACCCCCATCTGGGCAGCCAGCGCAGTCATGAGAGCCAACATCGGTTTGTTCAGTCTTGCGGATGTGCGTTTCATAGACTCCCTTTTACGATCGGTTGTGGTGCTGGTTCGCCCCTGGCGGGCACACCTCGGTCAAAACTCGACTCGAAACTTCTTGGTTTGGGAAGTTCTCCGTTCAAGGAAAACGTGCTTTGGCGCGGAGAGCTGTAAGTCACCTTCAGTCACGCCTCTGCTAATCGTGAGAAGGCAGCGCGGGCCAATACCTGCCGGGCAAGCCATCACGTTTCCGGAAATGTCTGCATCACATGACGCTTTCTGCGATAAGAGTTGTGATGTGTGCGTTCCCATCGTAGCGGCGCCAAGCCGCATGACACATAAGACTTCCGGGAGGGCGCGAGGCCAGGCTGCGGGCGGATGCGAATCCCCTGACCGGCGGCGCACTGATTATTTTGGGGCTGTGGATTTTCCCACGCTGTGTTCTCGATCACATGGCGGTGTGACCATGACGGCGCGGCGGCAGGCGCTTTCCTCTCGCGCTCTCAGAGGTAGGACTGAGCGGGCGTGCAACCACATTTCTCTACTGCCGCGCACAGCACGCTGACGCACGTTGCTTATGGCAGCGTTTCTTCTCGGTAGAGCACAACCCGTATGACAAACAGCGGCTGAAACCTTCGGTCAGGACTGGCTCGAACCGGGAGAGCGGAGCACCTGTTTCTGAATCGGCGAACCGATGTCACTGGGCGTTTGCCGGTTTAGCGGGTTGTGCCGGGGTCGCGTCCTTCAGCTTGGCCAGGGATTCATCTACGCGCTTGCGGAAGTCGCCTTTGTCGTCGTGTTCCCATCCGCTGTAGTTCGACACGACTTGCATCTGGCATCCTACACCTTGCGATACCAGGGTAACGTGATTCTTCCGCTGCAATAGCGTTCCTGAAATATTGACGTGGGCGGAGTGCTTCACGTCGTAGGTCGCGGTCATTTTGGCGTCGTCAGTCTCCTGGACGCTGTAATTCTCGGGATTGCTGAGTGTGTCTTTGACCGCACTCCATACTTCGCTGCACGGATCGGAATAGGTATTTTTGTAGGTCTTGCCGAATGCCGGCACTGCAAGAACCAGCGACAGCAGAGCCACCACCACGAGTGTCGCCTTTGTCATGGCCTGTCTCCTCGTACGGATGTGCTGTTCAGAATGGGAAATGAGTAGAAGTTTGGTTTGCGATGACGAGTGAAAGATAGTCCTTCAGGGGAGTTTCGACAGTGCGCAAAGTCACGTTGGCCGGTGACAAGCCCAGTGTAGCGGAGAGAAGTCCCGATCGCACATTTTTTCAGGCCCGGCATGCTATCTCTGATCTCTTGCCAGGTCCGCAAAACAAAAGCGGTGAGCCGAAGCCCACCGCAGTTGTCACTGCTAACGTCGTGGAAGGTTTAGTGCGAGGCCAAGGCTTCTGTCTTCTCCTGGCGAACCGTTGCCAGGAAACGTTGCGCGGCGGAATCATGCGGAACGGAAACCTCGCCGGTCAGGATCTGGCGGAAGTTGACGTTGCGTTTGTAGAAAGCCATGGTGGAATCGTCGTCCTGCCGGATGACGGCGCCCTTCAGGCTCACACCGGCGAAGATTCCTCGAGTGCGCGAGTAAGTCAGCACGCCGGTCTTGAACTTCCAGTCGGTGTTGGCGCTGGCGTCGCGACCGACCGGGCCGGCCGCCACCGAGGCATCGCCTCCCATGTTGAATTTCGAACTCAGCAGATGTTTCGCTCCTTCGTCGGTCATGAAGAGCATGACTAGATCGATGGCCTGACCGCCGATCTGGGCTCCCCAGCTTCCTCCCGTCACCGTGAAGAATGCCGGCGCGCTCCAGCCCTTGGCAGTGCGGCAGGTAGCTACCCCTTTGCCGTGCTCGGCGCCGAAGACGAAGCCGCCCTTCACCATGGAAGGCACAACAGCGACGCACTTGGCGGACTTGAAAACCTGTCCCGGGATGCCGTTGTCCTGGGCGCCCAGAAGTTCATTCAGAACCTTTGCCGAATCATCCAGCCGGGCCTCAGCCTTTTCCCGCGTCTCGGCGGTGCTGGAGTTTGCATTCTTGGCTGCCGCTTTGTGTTCATCGGCGGCGTTTTCATCGGCCTGTGCTGCGGCTTGATGTTCACTGCGGGTCGCCTTTTCGCTGGCGTCCTGGGCCGCATCCCGGTCGGAAGAATTTGCGGTGGTCGTGGTGGTAGTCGTGGTCGTGCTGCTGTTTCCGTTGTTGGTCGTTGTGGTGCTCGAACTGTCGTCCTGCGCGAACAGGGTAAACGCGCACAGGATCAGCAGCGCGCACAGCATTCCAAATCGCTTCATAAATCTAAGTCCTCCAGGCGAAACCGAGCGACATTTGTGGTTTTGGTCGCTTTGTAGTTGGATAACGAAATGCTGCTGCGGGTTTACACCGGGTACTGAGATTTAATGCTGAAGGAAGCTACAACCATTTAAGAAGAAAGGACATCGCTGGAGGTCAGGCAACCGACGAGTATCAGACTAAGGGGCCGGCGGCATGCCGAGAATGAGACAGTCTGTCTCAAACCTGCACTCTCCGGCTGGGCGCGGCGGCAGGCCGAAGGGTAGCCTCGCGGTGTCTATACTCGGTGTGGTGTCAGCTTTCGGCGTTTGGTGCCTGGCGCGTTTCGCTTACTCCCCATGTCCGCCGCTCAAGAAGGAGAATTCATGCACAGGTCTGCTTGCCCGCAGATTAGTACTTACGATCTTGCTGGGACTGTTTGCCGCAGCCGTTCTTCCATCGTGCACCTGGGCTTTTCAGGCGAAAGCCGGCAAGGATTCGGCAGAGTCATCCCAGGATGCCGACATCAAGGCCATTCGCACGCTGACGGAGCGCGACATCGCCGCCAGCAAAGATAATGACATTGACACCCTGGCATCGCTGTGGACCGACGATGGCGTGCTGATCGTTCCCATGTCACCGCCGTTCGTTGGCAAGCCAGCCATCCGAAAACTTTTGGACTACCAGAAGGAACAGGCCAAAGACAGCGATACCACGGCCTACGACGAGCAGTGGCAAGAAGTTCGCATTATTGGTGACTATGCCTATGAATGGGGATCGATCAGCGTGACGGTCGAGCTTGCCGGCGGCAAACAGGTAAGTGAAAACGTGAATGCCATGCGCATCCTGCAGCGGCAGAAGGATGGAAGCTGGCTGGTCGCACGGGCCGTCGTGTCGCCGGCGCCGGAGGCGAAATGATTTCCACCGTCATTCCGACCGGAGGGCGTTAGCCCGGAGCGGAGGAACCTGCAGTCTCCGGATTCTTCAGCACTGCTGGGCAAAAGCAGGTTCCTCCACTCAGCCTGAAGACCTCGGTCGGAATGACGACGTTATGGAATTGTCTTAGGCCAACGTCGCCGCCTTCGTCTCGATCAGCCCCTTCACCCGCTCCACAAAAGCGTCAAGCGCCATTGAGCCCTCAGCTTTCTCCTGGCCGCGCACCCGCACGTTGACCTCGCGGGCTTCGGCCTCACGATCGCCGACCACCAGTTGGAACGGCACCTTCTGCATGGCGTGCTCGCGAATCTTGGCGTTCATCTTCTCGTTGCGCACATCGACGTGCACACGGACTCCAGCGGCTTTCAGCTTCTCGCCGACTTCAGCCGCGTAAGCCTGGTGCTTCTCCCCGATGGGGATGACCGCCACCTGCGTCGGTGACAGCCATACCGGGAAGGCCCCGGCGTAGTGCTCGATCAGCACGCCGAAGAAGCGCTCGATGGAGCCATACAGCGCGCGGTGCACCATCAGCGGCTGATGGCGCTGGCCGTCTTCGCCAACGTATTCCAGGCCAAAGCGCTCGGGCAGCGTGAAGTCAAACTGCACCGTCGATAGCTGCCACAGGCGGCCGATGGCGTCCACCAGCTTGATGTCGATCTTGGGCCCGTAGAAGGCGGCTTCGCCGGGGATGGTTTTGTACTCGATGTTGCGGCGCTGCAGCGCTTGCTCCAGCGAACGCTGCGCAAGCTCCCACTGATCGTCGCGGCCGGCGTAGGTGGCGCGGTCTTTGGGGTCCCACGTCGAGAGCTCGACCTGGTACTTATCGAAGCCGAAGGTATTCAATACGGCCAGCGCGAAATCGATGCAGCCGACCACTTCATCTTCGATCTGCTCAGGAGTGCAGAAGATGTGCGCGTCGTCCTGGGTAAATCCGCGCACGCGCAGCAGGCCGTGCATTACGCCCGAACGCTCGTAGCGGTAGACGGTGCCCATCTCGCCCAGCCGCACCGGCAGCTCGCGATACGACTTCAGGCTATCGCGATAGATCAGGATGTGGAACGGACAGTTCATCGGCTTCATGCGATAGTCGGCGTCGTCCAGCTCCATCGGAGTAAACATGTTCTGCGCGTAATAGCCTTCGTGGCCGCTGGTCTTCCACAGGTCGACGCGCGCCACGTGCGGAGTGTGCACCAGCGAATACCCGCGTCGCAGGTACTCCTCGCGCATCCAGTCTTCCATCTCTTTGCGGATGATGCCGCCCTTGGGATGCCAGAAGATCAGCCCCGGCCCGGCCAGCTCCTGGATGGAGAACAAGGTCGAGCTGCTTGCCGATGACGCGATGGTCGCGCTTCTTGGCTTCCTCGATGTTCTTCAGGTACTCGTCGAGATCTTTCTTCGAAAAGAACGAGGTGCCGTAAATGCGCTGGAGCTGAGGATTCTTCTCGTCGCCCAGCCAGTAGGCACCGGCGATGTTGAGCAGCTTGAACGCCTTGATCCGCCCGGTCGAGGGAATGTGCGGCCCTCGGCAGAAGTCGGTGAACTTGCCAGTCTTGTAGATCGAGATCTTCTCGTCGGGCTGGGTGAACTGCTCGATGAAGTGGCACTTCATGAAGTCGCCTTCCGACTTGAAGCGTTCGAGCCCCTCGCCGCGCGGCAGAAACTCGCGCGCGTAGGGCAGGTCCTGCTTCGCCAGCTCCTGCATCTTCTTCTCGATGGCTTCGAGGTCCTCGGGCGTGAACGGCTTCTCGCGGTAAAAGTCGTAGAAGAATCCGCTCTCGGTCGCTGGACCGTGGCCGAGCTTGGTTTCGGGGAAGAGTTCAAGCACCGCCGCCGCCATCAAGTGCGCGGAGGAATGCCGATAGACTTCCAGCGCCTCGGGATCGCGCTCGGTCAGAATGCGCAGCTCGGCATCTTCTTCCAGGGGCCGTGCCAGATCAACGAGACGAGGCTTATCGGCGTCGGGGCTGTGGCTGCCGGCGCCGTTGCCGTTCGAGGACAGCGGCTTCACCTGCGCTACCAGGGCTGCGTCAGCCAGACGAGGGCTGATGTCCCTTGGCGATATCGAGAGCGGAGGTCCCGCGCGGCACGTCCTTGACGCTGCCGTCGGGTAATTTCACATGAATGGTTTCGGCCATGAGAGCAGTACCTTCTATCGGTGTATCAATGTGTGCTGGCGAAGGGAAGATCGCGAGCGTCCCAATCGGGCGCCTGTTATGAGTGTAAATGCGCGATTCCTAATAGTGGTAGCGGGCCTGCAGGAAGTCGATGCGATTCTCCGACACGCGGTAGACCAGGCGATGCTCCTGGGTGATGCGCCGCGACCAGCATCCCACGAGCACAAACTTCAGCGGCTCCGGCTTGCCGATACCTGCGAAGGGGTCCTTCATCACCGCGTCGACCAGCTCCAAGACTCGAAAGGCCGCCTTGCGGTCTACCTTGATCCAGTATCGAAGATCCTCGCGAAACTCGCGTTGAAACACCACGTGCCGCTCAGGCGAGGGAGCCAAGTCCCATCTCCCGCCGCAGCTTTTCCACCGACTCAGCCTTGCCCTTGCCCCGTGTAGCGCGTTGCAGCGCCGCCATCAGCCGCTGCGCGTTCTTGGGCGAACGCAATAGATGGGCTGTTTCCATGAGGCTGCTCAACTCCTCCGCGGGAACCATCGCCACGTCTTTCGCTCCGCGACGCTTCACGATCACGACCTCGCGATCGTTGGCCACCTGGTCCAGGACAGCCGCCAGGTGCTCGCGCAGGCTGGTGTATGTGGTCTCGACGGGCATGGTTTAACCTCAATCCCAGAGTACAGGTTTCCTGTACGGATGTCCATTCTCCAACCCGGCCGCAGCAAGATATCACCCTCGACCTGCGGACCATGGTCAGCGTGGCACTCACCCCGCACAACGTTTGTCAGAAAAAAGTCACCTGAGTCCCCTATTGGAACCGTCGCCTGCTTGTGTATAGTTGCGAGCTACAGTTTTTACCCTAGTCACAAGAACGGACAAGGCCATGAATTTGATTACGCCAAACCTGACCGTAAGAAACGCCATCAAGATGCTCACGATCGCATGGCTGCTGGTACTGGGCGTCAGCATGACCGCATGGGCACAGACCCCGTCGAAAAAGGAACCGGCCACGCCGCCGCCGTTCTATGCCTGCAAGATGACCTACGCGTTATGCGTCTACTCGCCCTGTGAAGGGGTGGCGCTCACGGGAGGCCAGGTAACGACCACATGTACCTGCCCGGTATTGCACGACAGCTGGTCGGTTGGCGCCAAAGATTGTGAGGCGGACAAGCCGGAGGGGGACCACGTCAAGTCACGTTATTACCCCATCACGAAGTTTGCCCGCTGCAGCAAGCCGCGGGCCTGGGCGATGTGCCTGGATTCGGATTGCAAGATCAATGAAAGTGACAAAGACGTCAAACAGAAGGACAAAAAGCTCACGGCATCCTGCACCTGCGCGTTGATGCAGGGTCAAGGCGATTTCCTCTATGACGCGGCCAAGCCCGAGCAGTGCGACAGCGGCATCATGTCCTCGGCGACACTGGACGACCTGGATGGCGTCACCGACTGGCTACAAACGCAAGACCAGATGCCGGTCTTCGACTTCACCGTGGTGAATAAGCAGAAAAAGTAGAGGTCGGGAGGAGAACGTGGATGTGGCATACCCAATGCCCGATCTTTCCCACTGCCAGGTTGAGCACAGGGCGTGACCAGACCAATCCCAGCTATGTCATTTTCCCGCTGTCATGCTGAGCGGAGGTGGCGCTTCGCCAGCGGAGTCGAAGCACCCCTATAGGTGGTGATATCTGGATTGTGCAAACCTAACGGCCGCACGCTGCCGGGTACCAATCGCGGCTCAGATCTTCCCAGCGAGGGTTCCACGCCTCAAGCAAGATGTAGACGCTGTATCGGTGATCACTGGGCATAGTGTGGCTCACCGGTATGGGGGGTCCTTCGACTTCGCTCGTCCGCAGCGGCGGACTCACTGCGCTCAGGATTACGGAGAGGGCTCGCCGCAAGCGTAGCTGACGGTATAAGGGCCGCGGGTTCTTTCTTGTCCAAGAAAATCCCCGCTCAAGTGAAGGACGCTCGAACGGGCCCCCTCACCCCGCACTACTGACAACCCAGCCATCAGTCCTTGTCCTTGGCGCTCCAGTCGATGATATTGTTCAGCTTCCAGGGATTCTGGTTCAACTCCAACTGAAGCTCGCCTTCCCCATTGATGACGAACTGCGTCGCCGGAAACAACACGCCCGTGCTCTTGTCCTTGTCCTGATCATTCAGGTCGAATTCTCCGGCCGTCAGGCTGAAGGCCTGTGACCGAGAATTGCTGCGAGCTTCACCGAAAGCGATCTTGCGGTTGGTCACGAAGCGGATCTTGCGCCCAGTGGGAGTGGGAATCACCCGGGCGAACGAGATATCGTAGCCCGTCGTGCCGGGCAGCGAAATGCGACCGACCGACTTCATCTTCTCCAGAGCTTTGACCAGGCCCTCGTTTTGCCCTTGCCGAAAGGCATTCACCAGGACCTGCCTGTCTTCCGGGCTGGAAAACGCGCAGATCCGCACCTTGACGGGGATAAGCCTCCCCATCTGGGTGCTGGTACCCGCGGCGTTGGCATCAATGGTTTCGCACTTCTCTTTATCTTGGGCAAATCCGGGAAGACTCCCGGCAACTGCCAACGCCGCCGCAAAAAAGCCGATTGCGACCAGCTGCGCAAACTTAGATTGTGAGTGCATGTGTTCTCTCCCTGATCCATCTTACGGGAGAGAACTCCTCCAGCATGGGTCGAGACTACTGAATCAACCTTCTCCCTATCGCTGAAGAGCGACTGCTCGATCGCCCTGTGCGAAGCAACAGCGGGGAGTTGGACACCCGCCTTCGCGTCGAGGACCCCGACCTGAGCACCGCACGAACTAGCCCTATCTTCCCTGGAAGTGCACCGTTGTCTCGCCTTCCGACTGCACCGGTTTGTTATTGCACAAGTAGGGCAGGAACTTCCATGTGGACACGGTCTTCAGGGCTTCGTCGTTCAAGTCGGGCCGGGGAGAAGACTGGATTTGCGCGGTCTTCACCGTGCCTTCGGGGGTGACCACCACGAACACGACGACATCGACAATACCGGTGCCGGCCTTGCCGGGCGGCGGCATGGGGGTGGAGATTTCAATGGCGCGGCGGCGGACCGAACAATCGAGTGTGGGGTTCCAACCCTGTGGAGGAGGCGCAAAGAGCGCGGGATCGACTGCGCCTTCGAGCAGGCTCATCTGCTGATCGATTTCCAATTGCAGAGCCCCGCGCTCGAAGCGGCGAATGTGCGCGGGCTCCCAGAGCGTGCCTACACGGTAGAAGTCGGCGTTCTCGACCACTTCGTCGCCCACCTGCCAGCGCAGCAGGGTGCCGCGCTCCGCGTCCATGCAGATCTGGTTCGACTGCATGGTACTGCCAAAATGCGTGTCGAAGTTGATGCAGCGGGCAGTGCGGCCTCCGGCTTCGCCCATCACGATGGAGCGGATGACATCTTCCTGATCGAAGTCGCCGAGCGCGGCCGGCAGGTACTTGCGCACCTCGCGGATCTCGGCGGGCAAGACATCGGCGGTGCGACTGAGGGAGAGCTTGCCGCCGGGGGCCCGGATCAGAATTTCGTGGTAGTCGCCGAAGGTGGATTCGTCGCGGCGTCCCATGCCGGTGACCGAAACGCGGGTGATAGCGCCTTCCTTCACCGTGCCGTCGGGCTCGTGCACGCGGAAAGTGACCGACTGCTGGTATTTCACCAGCATGCCTGGCAGAGTCATGGCGTTGGCCACTTCCATGAGTTGCACGGCCTGCTCGCGCAGCTTGACGTCCTCTGCCTGAACTGCATTTTGGCAGAGCATAGAGGTAAGCGTCATCAGTACGGCGAAACGAACCAGACGGGTCATGTGGACCTTGGGGATGCCAGATGTGAGCGCTTCAGTGTAGCCGAAGACGGTTGTCGACACACCCGAAATCGGCAATTCCCAACGATAAGGGTTCCTTCGACTCGCTGCGCTCGCTCAGGATTTCGGCTGGCCGCTCAGGCGCGTCCCCATCGCCTCAACTTCGACTGCGGCGGCGAAAACCGCGCCGCCTCCGCTCAGAATGACACCCTGCGGTTCGCTTAGTGACCCAGGCTCGCGTCCGTCTTTGGACGTTAACCTGGGCAACGTTCGGGCTGGCATACCCGTTGCCCGACCTTTCCCACTGCCATGCTGAGCACAGGGCGTGACCAGGCCCATCCCGGCCATGTCATTTTCCCGCTGTCATGCTGAGCGGAGGGGGCGCTTCGCCACCGGAGTCGAAGCACCCCTATGAGTGGCGAAATCTGGATTATGGAAACTTAACGGCCGCACCCTGCCAGGTACCAATCGCGACTCAGGTCTTCCCAGCGAGAGCTCCACGCCTGAAGCAAGATGTGGACGCTGTATCGGTGATCGCTGGGCATAGTGTGGCTCACTGGTATAGGGGTCCTTCGACTTCGTTCGTCCGCCGCGGCGGACTCACTGCGCTCAGGATGACTGCAGAGAAACACGCCGCCTCCGCTCAACATGACATCCGCCAAAGATTTTGCTCGGTGAGGATATCTCTGAGAGGTGCGGTTACGGTCCGCTCATTCCCGTTTTGGAACGACTGCTTCGATTTTGTGAGGAATTGTATTGACTCCTCCGATGTCGGAGCCAACGATGGTTATGAGGGCTGCGGTGAGTTGTGTCTGTGCACCGCGTCCTCAGGCTGGCACCCGCAGCGGGCGCCGAGGGCCTCGTTCTTTGACAATCTGAGCCGCGTCGTGTTGATTACCAGTCGGTTATGGCACTCTCCCAGACAGTTTCTATTGTTTGCAACTATCCGCCTGCAACTCCAATGGAATGAATATTTTGACCTGTAACTCCTAGGCGCTCAAGATTTTGCGAGGATTTTTCTGCCAAGTAGTTGATTCTAAGGAATAGGGGGAGGGGGAGGGGTAACGGCAGAGGCACTAATTTCCCCCCAGACTGCAATCGCGCCATCTTGCGCAGAAATTGTACTAGAAGGTTATCACCGTTGCTGTCGCCTAGTTTCTTGCCAGGGCGGCCTTGGTTGAACTACGAGACCGGTACGCCATCAGTCCCATGGTGTCGATGAACTGGATTTCTCCCAGCGGTAGCCGGCAGGGCATTCCGGCGCCCAGGTAGTCGGCTTTGCCGATACCGTTTCCAAGCGGGCCGACTGCGTCAGTTCTCGCCGCCCCGGGTCATCCGCTACCAGGAAGACCGGCACGCTTTCACGAGAACTTCATGATGGGCCGGACTTCGATGGAGCCATAACGCCCGCCGGGAATCTTCTCAGCCATGGCGATCGCTTCATCCAGATCGCGCGCCTCAACCAGATAGTATCCGCCAAGCTGCTCCTTGGTTTCGGCAAACGGGCCATCGCTGATGAGGCGCTTGCCGTCACGCACCCGCACCGTAGTAGCTGTGCTGGTCGGTTGCAAGGCGTTGCCACCGAGAATCGCCGAACCAAGTTGCTGGCCTAAAGCGCGGTATTCGGCGAGCTCCTTCTCGAAGGACTCCTTAGCCTGGTTGCTGAAGCGCTCCTCATTCTCGTAGATCAGTAACAGGTATTGCATGGTCTCATCCTCCTGCGCATACGACGCGTGACAGGCGCAAAATCGACCGACTCTGTCCAAATTTATTTTGGGATCTGCGGCGCCGGGGTTGACTCCCCGTCAACCACAACCCTGGACCGTTCATCGCAGGACTTGTCCGCCGCAAATCCACCTCACATCCCCGGAACCAGGTCATGCATCCCCTGATGTAGTGCATCGCATACCGGAGGAGAATACACATGCCAGAAAAAGAGACCCTCGAACGCGCGCAGGAAGACGCTCGCGAAGGTAAGTCGCCCAGCACCCAGGCTGGAGAGTTCGTAAAAGAGGAGATGGACCACATTCGAGAAGGGAAGCACGGCGCCCGTTCCACGAAGCAAGCGATCGCCATCGGATTGTCGAAGGCGCGGCGCTCGGGAGTGAAATTGGCTCCGCCCAAAGCAGGCCAGAGTTCTGCGCGCACTCGCGAGCAGGCAGTGCGCGATACTCGCAAAGGTCAAACCTCTTCCAGAAAGAAAGTCTCTGCCAAGCGATCCAGAGCGATTTCCAAGGCCTTGAAACGTGAAGGCCATTCCGCAGCGTCCCCGAAAGCCTTGTCGAAGCAGGCGCACCAGGCTGCGGCCAAGCGAAGCGCCGCGTCGCGTAGTCAAGCCGCTAAGAAGGCAGTGAGGACGAAAGGCCCGGCAGAACGCAAGCAGGCGGCGCGCAAAGCCGCCAAGACCCGGGCGCGAAGGGCTGCCTGAGATCGGCGAAACAAGGAAGGCATCGGATACTGGAGAAGATGGACGCTACGTGTTCCGCACGCGCCCAGGATCGCGCGGCAATGCCGATGCCAGCGCGAGTGCTGCTCCGGCGTAGAGCAATGTGTCTGCGACGTAATTTAGCGCTTCATTGATGTCCGATCCGCCGTGGGCGCGGATCAAAATCAGCAGATACGGGAATACCGTGAGGACGGTCATTAACGCGCCAATCGAGGCTGCGGCTATCCGAGGTTTTTTGTTCAGGGCCAAGCCGATTCCAGCTGCCAGCAGGATCGCTCCGGCGAGGTAGGCCCACACGCTCGGGAGCGGAATCCACGATGGCATCTTCAGTTCCAAGGGAACGCCGGGCGCAAACGCTGGATGAAGAAAATGTTGTACCGCATAAAAGATCGCGGCCACCGCCAGAACCATGCGTGCAAACAAAATCATCCACTTCGATAGTCGTGGCGATGCAGCGCGACTATGCAGTCCGGCGAGAGCCCATGCGCCTGCGCAAAACGAGAGATCTCGCAGCGCGAAGGTCCACGAGAATCGACTGCTGGGATGCGCGAGCACAAACGGTACGTAAATCATGCAGACAAATAGAAAGAACATCAATCCCAGCAGCGTGGACGATAAGCGTACGAACTTCCTCACGGTAAGACTGGTAGCCGCCGCCAATAGCGCGCATCCGATAAACTTCGGCCAGAACCAGCGCGCCGGCATCCAGGATGGGACCACACTCTGGATAAACTCGGGTCCCTTGAAATGCTCAGGCGCGAATGTGGCGAGTGAAACCGCGATGAAGACAGCGCCCAGGCAGATGAGCTTGTCCCACCCGCGATCCGCGCTGATCTCTTTCCGCAGTATGAAAACTCCGGCAACAAGATAGACAAGCCCGGCAAAAGCCATCCAGAAGTTGGTTGAGGAAAGCATCAGAGCCTCTTTCGCGGAGGCGCTGCGGCTGGGATTCGATCCAGGTCGCCGGCGGCACCTCGTTCAAGCCGTTGACGCTTGAGCGGGTCTTCTGTCATCAAGTCAAAAGGCCCTGGCCGCCAGAGAAGCCAAATTGGCGCAGCTTCGTGACTTCGCGACCTCACTCCCATTCTGGCGAGGATCGCACCGCCGCCATTAACTAATCACTAATCTTCTCTCCGCATTGGGCTCTCGGGATTGGATGCTAAAATCTATGTCCGATAACAATGTACCCCCTCCCCCTCCTAATCCCTGGAATCAACAACTTGGAGAAAAATTCCCGGCAAAATCTTGAGCCCCAGAGCTTTATAGGTAAATTCTTATGCCGCAGGGACTTACGCCATAAGAATCCACAACGCCCGCCCCAACTCGAGGAAGGTCAGCCCAACGCTGTTTACCATAGCGTTAGCAGGAGATGTTCGCCGCGGATCGGTTACCAGGGCCCGCAAAGGGTTCGGGCCACGTCACAGTTGACCTGTCAAAGAGCGAAAATCGGCGCGCACCACCAAGTGCGGTCACCAAAGACACACAACGACTCCGTCCTCATCTTCCGTGATAGTGCGGCGGTGGCCCACAAGGGAAGTACGACGATCACAGGTGCGTGTGACAAGAATTCGGAGCACCTACTCAGGCTATGTGAGACAGATCTGCCTTCTGCTGGGCCGCCCGCCTTTTGCGCCCTAGCTTTCCAGCTTCTCCCGGCTCTCTCTGAGGCGTGCCTTCTCCGACGTCAGTCGCGCCTGCGCCTTCCTCAACTTCTCTTTCATCTTGTCGCGCTCTTCGATTGCCTTCCCAATCCGTTGTTGAGCAGATTTGATCTCCGCCATCGCTTGCTTGTGTGATCGCAGCATGACATCAGTGTAGGCTATCGACCGTGCATCTCGGCAACGCAATTCGGCGAAAGAGAAGGCCCCGCCCCTGCCAGAAGGCGGCACCCAGGCTCCTGATCGCAATGCACCAGTCCCGGCATCCGGTACGGAAGATCATAGCCCAGCGCTTCAACGCTGGGTGGGCGTTCGAATCGAACCCGAGTCCCTTCAGGCAGGGGTGGAGCGACGGCACAGACGCAGCAAGCCAAGCGAAGCAGCCACACAGCTAACCACAGCCAGCGTGGATCTGCCGAACCTATTGGTTCCAGTTCAATCGGACCTGCTCACGACTTTTGAGCCGCCTTCGGTGGCCGGTTGGGCGTTTCAATGCCAAATTGGTTAGCGTACTCGGCATTCAATCGCTGCCAGCCGCCGAACTTCGCGGCCTCGCCGCCGACCATTCGTCCAATCGGCTCACCTGCGAGGAGCCGATCCATGACGTCGAAGCAGATGTGCCAGCCCGCGGCGCCCCACGCGATGAAGCGGCGATCGATGTTGTGCCACAGCGTCAGACGCGTGCCGCTGCCGAGCGGTTCGAGCTCCCACCGGAGATCCTGGGCGCCCCAGTTGTACTCAAGCAGGCTCGGGGCCTCGGCCCGCTTCACGGTGGTTTCCGAGACCTGCCGCGTCGGCGTCCCAACTGTCGAGAGTTTCGCTGGCCCCAGTGCGGTCAGGCTCCGATCGGCGTCGAAGGGTGCCCACTCGGACAGCTGCGCTGGGTCGGTCAGCGCCCGCCAGACTTTTCCCGGCGAGTGGCGCAGTTCGCGGACGAGAATGAGCGTCCACTTGTCTCCATCCTTTCGCACCTGCGCCCCGCTGGCGGGACCCGGCGCGTACTGCTCGCGGTCGGTCACCTTCTTCTCCTTAGGCTAGGGAGTCTCTGGTAGGTCCTCAGCGGCTAAAGCCGCCGTCGAAAAGGGGCGGATTTTCGGACGATCTGAAGACCGTCCCTTTCAAAATCAATCCTTAGCCTGCCCAACGCATCAACTGCGTGGCCTGAATGAGATTGCCGCAGGTGTCGTTCAGCATAGCGATCTTGGAGGCCGTCACGTCCGTTGGCGGCATGGAGAACTCGGCGCCGAGCGCCTTGATGCGCTCGTAATCGGCCTGCAGGTCGTCGGTGAAAAACATGGCGGCGGGCTGACCCTGCTGGAACATGGCCTGCTGATACGCTTTCGCCGCCGGCTTGTCGTTCAGTGCCAGCTGCAGCTCCGTGCCGTTCGGGTCCTCGGGTGAGGCCACGGTGAGCCAGCGAAACGGTCCCTGGCTGAAGTCGGCCTTCTTCACGAAGCCCAGCACTTCGGTATAGAAGCGCAGGGCCTTCTCCTGGTCGTCGACGTAGACGCTGGTCAGTTTGATTTTCATTTGCTTTCTCCTTTTTCACGTTCGCGGTTTGAGCCGCGTCGTCTCCTTGTTTTCTTTTTCGTTGGTGTTGATTGATCCATGCGGTCGAGGTGGCGTTCGAGAGCATCCAGGTGAGCGGACCAGAACCGCCGGAACGGAGCCAGCCAGACATCCACCTCCTGAAGTGATTCAGGTTTCAGCCGGTAGAGACGGCGCTGTGCGTCGACTGTGGCCTCCACAAAACCGGCCTCGCGCAGCACTCGCAGGTGCTTTGACACGGTCGGCTGCGACATACGAAGTTGACGCTCGATCTCTCCCACTGACTGTTGTGACGAGACCAGCAAGCCCAATATCGCGCGGCGGTTTGGCTCCGCAATGATTTCGAACACAGATTCCATCCTCCTGATATACCCCATGAAGCATATACGTGTCAAGGTATATAAAGGATAGGAGGATGCGGGCGTGCAGGGGAGCTTGCCTGTCACTCCCCAAGCTGCGGCTTTCGCGGTACAACTTCAGGTATGCTCGGGACCTCCGCGGAAGCCAAGCACGCACAGCTCGTCACCCGAGCGGTGGACTGGCTCCGGTACAAATACGGATGCGGCATCATTCTCTCCGAGCAGTCATGCGCCTCGGGAGAAATCCCGGACGTGATCGGCTGGAAAGCGCGCTGCAAGTCCGTACTGGTGGAATGTAAAGTCTCGCGCAGTGACTTCCTGGCCGATGCGGGCAAGCCGTTTCGGGTGAATCCCGAAGAGGCTCTGGGCAGCCAGCGCTTCTACTTTGCACCCGCAGGACTGATTGCGCCGTCCGAATTGCCGGAGCATTGGGGCCTGCTGGAGAGCCAGGGCCGCGAGGTGCGCATGACGGTAAGGCCTAGTCGAAAGGACCTGCGATCGCCTGCGGGATTGATGAAGGAAATGAACCTGCTGCTGGCCAGTCTGCGGCGGGTAGAAGTGCGCATCGAGCCGCAGACCATCACCGAATTTTTGAAGTGGAAGAACCGCATGGCCGAATACAATGGCGGCCGCCTGCCGAAAGGCATCGCGCCCCTCGATGGGGAGCGCAATCCTTATCTCGTCTCCTGATTCGTGACCTTAATCCCCGGGTTACGCCGTCACTACGGTCCTCGGCCTTGGCCTTCCCTTTATCGCGAAAAACAGAATGTACAGGTAACACAACACCGGCAGGATGAACGCGTGGTGGATGCCGATGCTGTCGGCGATGGCGCCCTGGGCTACCGGGATGAGCGCGCCGCCCACAATGGCGGCGATCAGAACTCCCGAAGCCTCGCCGGTCAACGGCCCCAGCCCCTCGATGCCCAGAGTGAAGATGCTGGGGAACATGATGGAGTTGAAGAGCCCCACCAGCAGCATCGCGATCATGGCGAAGTTGCCCATGCTTAGCATGGAGACACAAACCAGCAGAGCGGCAATTAGAGCGTTGAAGGCGAGGACCTTGCGGGTTGGCACTTTCTGCAGCACGGCCGAGCCGATGAAGCGGCCCACCATAGCGCCTCCCCAGTAAAACGTGAGGTACTTGGCCGCCCGTTCCGGTGTGAGATTGCCGATAAAAGGCTGCTCCATGTAGTTCACCAGAAAACTGCCAATGGCAACTTCGGCGCCCACATAGGTGAAGATGCCGATGGCGCCCATGACGAGGTTGGGATGACGCCATACGCTGTCATGCGCTCCGGCCTCAACCGCGTGCCCGCCCTCGGCTTCAGGAATGCGTGGCAATTTGAATTTGGCAATAACCGCTCCCAGGACCAGCAGGGCAATCGCGATTCCGATGTAGGGCAGCTTTACCGACGAGGCTTGCTGCACGCGGTAGGCTTGCCGCACAGCGGGCGACATCGCCTGCAGTTGATCCGTGGTTTTAGCCGCCGCGGCTCCCAGAATCAGCAGTCCGCCAAAGAACGGAGCCACCGTGGTGCCGAGTGAGTTGAAAGCCTGCGTCAGATTGAGGCGGCTGGATGCGGTGCGCGAAGGGCCGAGCACGGCTACGTAAGGGTTGGCCGAAACCTGCAGGGCCGTGATGCCGGCTGCCAGGATGATCAGCGCTCCCAGAAACAATGGATAAGAGGCCATTGTGGCAGCGGGCACGAACAATAATGCGCCCACCGCCATCGTCACCAACCCAGCCACCATCATCCGCTTGTAACCAATGCGTTCGATGATGTATCCCGAGGGAAGAGAGAACACTGCATAAGCGCCGAAAAACGCGAACTGCACCAGCATGACCTGGGCATAGTTCAGTTCGAATATCGACTTCAGGTGGGGGATAAGTATGTCATTGAGGCAAGTAAGGAACCCCCACATGAAGAAGAGAGTAGTCACCATCGCCAAGGGGCCGCGGTAATTTTCCGTAGTCTCCGGGCCGCTATAGGTGTTTGTATTTTGCTGGGCTCCGATTGCCATGCTCACCTGTCAATTTGATATCAGTTGCGCTTGCTTCTAGATGCCGGGTTGGATGCCAGTGTGGGCCGGGCCGCAGTTCGACGGCGTCACAAGGGGCAAATCAAAGACTCCGCATCGTACCAAAAAATCGATATTGCTGGTCAATGTTTCGCAAGTGACAGCCTTCACAGCCCATCGAGGGTTTCCCTCATCTCGCGTACCAGGCTGACGTCGGTCTCGTCGTAGCTGGAATCCGATGGATTCAGCGGACTGCCGAACTTGATAGTGGAACCCGCGGTGCTGGGGTCTTCCTGTTGCCGGAAGGCCGTGGCGTGGACCTGGGTGCAGCCAGTCTGCGCCAGCAGTTGGGCCACGTTGCTGGGGCGAATACCGGCTCCCGGGAGAATCTCAATCCGCCCGCGTGCATGGTCGACCAGGCGCCGGATCAGGGCACCGCCCTCCAGCGCCGTCGGTTGCTGGCCACTGGTCAGCACTCGCGTAAAGCCCAATTCGATCAGTTCATCCACGGCGCGGAACGGATCGGGCACAACATCGAAGGCGCGGTGAAAGACCGCCTGCCGCTCTCCGATCTGGTAGCGAATCCTGCGGCAGCGCTCAACGTCGATGGTACGATCCGGCCGCAGGATGCCGAAGACGATGCCATCCGCCCCTTGATCCAGAAATAGCTCGGTCTCGCGCTCCATCACTTCGAACTCGACAGGCGAGTAGCAGAACCCGGCGTCCCGCGGTCGAACCATCGCCATTACCGGGATCGTCAGCTTTTCTTTGGCCAAAGACAGCGTCGCTCCGGACGGCGTTAGCCCACCCAGAAACAGTGCCGCGCAGAGTTCGACGCGGTCAGCGCCGCCGCTCTGGGCCTCGATTGCATCGGAGAGTGATCCGCAACAGATTTCGAGCAGGATGTGGGCCATAAAGGTAGAGAGCCGTTGCGCCATTCTACTCGCGACCCCAAGCAATCGGACGGGGAGTTACTCTGGTTCGGGAAATTGCATCCAATCACCGGCCTTCATCATGCTCGACACTCACGGTCCTTACATCGTCGCCGCTTACATTCCCTGCCAGAACTGCAGCGCCCCCTGCGTGGTGACCGCACGCTTCGCGGCGTATCCCGATAACGACGCGCTTGACCGGCATGTCTTCCAGACGACCTGCGACGACTGCGGGCAGATACAGACTCGCGTGGGACGCGACGCCTTTCAGCGCACCATTGTGGAGTGGACGCTGGAGGCGCGATCACCGCGCCAGGAAGATGTGCCACAGGTCGAGCCAACCGAGTGATCATGTAGCTTTAGGGATCCTTCGACTTGCCCTCAGGAATGACAAACCGGGAGTGAATGCTCAGTCCGGCTTGGGCGACGCCGGGCTCAGGTGGTTCATCGTCTTTTGCAGCGATGCTTCGTCTTCCACGTTGAAGCAGGTACGCGAGCGGTCGATCTGGCGCATCAGACCGCAAAGAACTTTGCCTGGTCCCAGTTCCACGAAACTCTGCACCCCGAGCGCCGCCAGCGCCCGCATGGACTTGTCCCACTGAACCGCGCCGGTGACCTGGCGAATTAGCGCGTCACGGCTCTGCTCGGCGGTCGTGACCAGCGCGGCGTCTACGTTGGCCATCACCGGAACTTCAGGGTTGTGGAAGTGCAGGGTCTTGCAGATCGGTGTCGAGCCGATCCTGCGCGGGCTGCATGAGCCCGCAATGGAAAGGCGCGCTGACCGGAAGCAGGATGGCACGCTTCGCCCCACGGGCTTTCGCCAACTCAGTCGCGCGCTCGACCGCGGCCTTACTACCCGAGATGACAGTCTGGTCAGGCGAATTGAGATTCGCCGCCTTGCAGACTTCGTCAACCGCGGCCTCATCGCAAATCTCCTGCACCTTTTCGGCGGACAATGCGAGGATCGCAGCCATGGCTCCGACGCCGACCGGAACCGCTTCCTGCATGTACTTGCCACGATTGCGCACCGTGCGGACGGCATCCTGAAACGACAGCGTGCCTGCTGCGACGTGGGCCGAGTACTCGCCCAGGCTGTGTCCGGCAACGTAGGTTGGCGAGATGCCCTTGGACTGTAAAACGCGGAAGGCGGCAACGGAAACTGTGAGGATGGCAGGCTGGGTGATCTCGGTGAGCTTGAGCTGATCTTCCGGTCCCTCGAAGCACACTTGCGACAACTTGTATCCGAGGGTGGCGTCGGCCTCATCGAAAGTCTCGCGCGCCACGGGATACAGCGCGGCAAGTTCTTTGCCCATGCCTACGGATTGCGAGCCTTGTCCGGGAAACAGGAATGCGATGGAAGATGGGTGAGAGGTCATTGAGCCTACACCGCACTGCCGACCGGACCAGCTTCGGCAGGCCTGGCATTGCCGCCGTCGGAGCCGTTCAGACTCCTGCTGGCCCCGCCGATGCGCTCTTCGATCACGCGGTTCATCTTGCTGTTGGCGAATTCCATGGCGACGCGCACCGCATTCTTGATGGCATTCGAATTCGACGAGCCATGGCTGATGATGCACACGCCCTTGATACCCAGCAGCGGAGCGCCACCATATTCGGAGTAGTCCAGCCGCTTCTTGAAGTCTGCGAACGCCTTGCGCGAGAGCAGGAAACCCACCTGGCTGCTGATGGTGGCCTGCAACGACTGCTTGAGCAGGAAACGAACCGTCTCCACCATGCCTTCAGAGATCTTCAGCGCGACGTTACCGACGAAGCCGTCGCAGACCAGCACATCGGCCTTGCCGTTATACAGATCGCGGCCCTCGACATTGCCCACGAAGTTCATGGGCAGCTCGCGGATCAGTTTGTAGGCTTCGCGGGTGAGCTCATTACCCTTGCTCTCTTCCTCTCCGATGGAAAGCAGACCGACGCGAGGCTGATCGGCGGTAGGGAACCTGCCGGAGAAAATCGTGCGGAAATACACATCGCCCATGATGGCGAACTGTTGCAGATTTTGCGGCTTGGAGTCTACGTTCGCGCCGACATCGATCAGGATGGTGGCTGTGCCTTGCGCGGTAGGAAAGACCGCAGCCAGGGCCGGGCGATCGACACCGGGCAGCGCGCCCAGCACCATCTTGGCCGTGGCCATGGCGGCGCCAGTATTGCCGGCGGTGACGAAGCCATCCGCTTTGCCGTCACGCACCAGTCGAAGCCCTACCCGCATGGAGGAGTCGCGCTTGGAGCGAACCGCCTGCGCGGCCTTCTCGTGCATGCCAATGACTTCGCTGGCGGCCACGATATGGATGGGAAGCCTGCGCCAGGTACGATGCGCGTCCAGTTCGGCCTGGATCACGTCTTCTTTGCCGACGAGAACGACCTCGACACCGTAGTGACGGGCGGCGAGGATCGCGCCTTCCACTTCCGGTTTAGGCGCGCGATCCGCGCCCATGGCATCGAGAGCAATGGTAGTCGGCATGGGTTGCCCGTCAGACCGTCAGGACGGTAGGTTAGCTGGTGCTCTCTTCGACGGAGATGACTTCGCGGCCCTTGTAAAAGCCGCACTTGGGGCAGGCGCGATGCGGCATCTTCTTCTCGTGACAGTTGGGGCACTCGGAGAGCGACTGCGCCGTCAGGTGATCGTGAGAGCGCCGCTTGGAAGTGCGGGCTTGTGAATGTCGCCGTTTTGGATTAGGCATTGAACTCCTCGCAAACCCAGGCCGCGCAATTTCGATTCGGCGGCCCGGAGGTTTAGCTTTGCAGCTTTTTCTTGATTTCGCTCAGCGCTTCCCAGCGCGGATCGCTGGGCTGCTGATCACAATTGCATGGCTCGACATTGCGGTTAGCGCCGCAACGCGGGCATAAACCCTTACAGTCTTCGCGGCATAGCATCTTCACCGGCGTTGCCAGCAGGACCTGCTCCCGCAGCGCGTCTTCCAACAGAAGACCTTCGCCCTGGTAGTAGCCAATCTCGGTGTCGGCCTCGCTGATGGCCACCTCGTCCTTCACCCGATCCACGCCCTGTGGCCGGTACAGCAAATCGAACGGCCAGTTCAAGCTGTGCGCGACCGGCTCGAGACAGCGGGCACAAACCGTCTCCACTTTCGCGACCAGGCTGCCAACCAGACGAATATCTTCGACGTCGTTATGATGGCCGCGATGCTCAACCACCAGCTCGGCGCGGCCCTCAGTATGCAGCGGGCCCACCTGCCGCAGGTCGAAGCCGAACTCGATGATGCCGGGCTGAAAGTCCTCTTTGAACTCCAGCTTTCGGAGTTCCAGGTCCTTGACTTTGATCAGCATAGCAGCACCCGCCTTGCCCGTAAGACAACACGCCGGACAGCCCACGAGGTCCGGTCGGAACCGGGTCTGGCAGGCCAAGCTCCTGTCGGGAAACCGTGGCAGGTACAGACGGGCGGGGTCTCGCTTACGGCAAAACTCAAGAATAAGGTGCCAAGCCCGGAAGTGTCAAGGCGATTAGCAGGTATTCTGTGGCTAAGTCCCTGTAAACAAAGCGGTCGCGGGCTGACCTAGTTGATACCGGAGGTCGATTGCGGCGGTTGCGGCGCTCCCATCTGGTCGGGCTTCTTCATCAAGCCAAAGTTCTGCAGATAGGCGATAGTGCGCTGGGCGGCTCCGTCGAAGGTAAGCTGGCAATTGACGAACTGGGTGTTCTCCCACATAACGTCCCCGCCGCCATAGATCAGCTTGCACTCAGTGAGCACGCATTTGACGAAGCGCTTGTCGTCCATGTAGACGGTGATGCCCTTGGGTGTCCAGTTCTCTAGTACTTGCATAGGTTATGAGTTCTCCACAGGAGATTGTAAGGGAGAATCGCGCTCTCTGTGTGAGGAACACGTCCTTGCCGCACCTCTTCCAACGGGTATCATCTTTCAGGAAGCGAAAATATGCAGCGAACTCTGCTTATCCTGCTGTTGGCGGCGACCAGCGCGATTGCGCAAGAACCTGTCCGTGCCCAGAATTCTCCCACCGCCCGGGCCGCGCCGCAGGACAATGCTGCCGGCGCAACCCAGGACAAGCCCGCGGCTGCCAAGGGCAGCACGCTCATCGGATGTCTGGGGCTGCCCGATGCAGAGGGTCACTACATCGTCACCAGCATGCAGCACCGCACCGGCGTCCAGGTAGTGGGCCCGGATGAACTGAAAGATGCTATCGGCGGCAAAGTGAAACTTACGGGGAAGTGGCAGCCCATCCCCGACCCGACGCCGGAGCAACAAAAAAACAAGGAGACGCGACGCTTTCAGGCCACCGCGGTCGAAGTAGAGTCGCAGGATTGCCAGGTGCCCAGCCCGGTTACGCCCGTCAGCAAAAACAAGCAGCCGAAGAAGTAGAGGTGACAAACCTTGCACTTCCACCGGCGCGGCGCTGTCTGGAAAGTGCGTGCTAGAACTCCGCTTGCTCAGCAGCAGAGGAGTGCATTGCCGCGAAGGCAGTCCCAGAGGGACGGCTCATCTAAGCCCAGGACGTAGCCGCAAGGCGGAGTCCTGGGTAGATTGAGAATTTGATCGGGCCCCGGCAGGGACGGCATGAGTCTGCCATCGACCCTGAGGCGCTACAACGGTTGGGGAAGTAATAGGGGTCCTTCGACTTCGCTCGGTCGCCGTTGACGACCTCACTGCGCTCAGGGTGACGGAACAAGAAAGAAAGGGCGGGGCGGCACAGGAGAAGCTGTGCACTGCCAAAACTCGTCGGCCAAAATCCTTTCGCCTCAGAACAGCTTCTTCGAATCCAGCAGAATGGTGACCGGGCCCTGGTTAACCAGTTCGACTTCCATCATCTCCTGAAAGCGCCCGGTCTCGCAGCGCAGGCCGAGCGCCCGCACCCGTTCCACGAAATACTCGTACAAGTCCCGCGCGCGCTCAGGACGAGCCGCTGCATCGAATGACGGACGCTTGCCCCGCCGCACATCGCCAAACAGCGTGAACTGCGACACCGCCAGCACTGCGCCGCCCGTGTCAAGAACGCTGCGGTTCATCTTGCCCTCGTCGTCTTCGAAGATGCGCAGTCCGGCGATCTTCTCTGCCAGGTAGTCGGCGTCCTCTTCACGGTCGTCCTGCGCCACGCCCAGCAGAACCAGCAGCCCCGCTCCGATCTGTCCGGTGAACTCACCGTTGACCTTCACCGAGGCCCGGCTCACTCGCTGCACGACGGCACGCATGGAGCGTTGTATCACAACGAGTGCCTTCGTCATTCCGACCGAGGCCTTCAGGCCGCGTGGAGAGCCTGCCCTGAGCGAAGTCGAAGGGAACCTGCTTTCTCTGGCCCCGGCAACGCCGCCGGGCGAGCAGCAGGTTCCTCCACTCCGGGCTGACGCCCTCCGGTCGGAATGACGAAGGTAAGGCCGTTGCGCTCAAGTTGATTCACCACTGCTCCCTTCTTGCGTTGACCGCCCCAAAGCGCACCGTTTAGGATGAATCGGGCATCTTAATTCCCGGGCGCTCTGGAACCCACGTGTGGGCCCCTGCTACTGTGAGCGCACGTGCATTCTTTACAGCGTTTCCATAAAGCAATTAGACTGAGAAGTTTGCGTTGCGCTTTGGCGCGACAGGAGAACGGATCGATGGCATCGGTTGAAGAACGGGTAAAGCAGATTATCGTTGAGCAGCTGGGTGTAGACGAAGCGGAAGTTACGCCCACTGCCTCTTTTGTGGACGACCTCGGCGCTGACTCACTCGACACAGTCGAGCTGGTTATGGCCTTTGAAGAAGCCTTTGAAATCGAAATTCCCGACGAGGACGCGGAAAAAATCCGCACTGTCCAGGACGCGGTCTCGTATATCGAGGCGCACAGCAAGACCAAGAAGTAGTCCAGCCAATCCGGGTCCCCGCAGCGTCGCGCCTTCTTGCGCGGCTGTGGTGGCCGGAGAGTTGCACCAAGCTTTGCCTGCCGTCCATCCGAACTCGAGAGGAGATTGCTCGCCATGGCATCCGTAGAAGAGCGCGTCAAACAGATCATCGTAGAACAGCTGGGAGTGGATGAGGGCGAGGTCACGCCCAATGCTTCGTTCGTGGACGACCTCGGCGCCGACTCGCTCGATACGGTCGAACTGGTGATGGCCTTCGAAGAAGCCTTCGAGATCGAGATCCCCGACGAGGCGGCGGAGAAGATCCGTACCGTCAAGGATGCGGTGGACTACATCAACTCCCACGCGAAAGGATCGAAGTAGTTGAATCGTCGCGTGGTGGTCACCGGTATCGGATTGATCTGCGGCGTCGGCAATACCAGCGAAGAAGTTTGGCAGGCGCTGCTGGCCGGCAAGAGCGGCGTCGAGGTCATTACCGGCTTCGATGCTTCTCAATTCGCCTGCCAGATCGCGGCCGAGGTCAAGAACTTCGATCCGCTGCAGTTTATCGAGAAGAAAGAGGCGCGCAAGATGGCGCGCTTTATTCATCTCGCCATCGCCGCCGCCGATGAAGCTCTGCTCAACGCCAACTACAAGGTCGAAAACGAAGAACTGGCCGAGCGCACCGGCGTGAACATCGGCTCAGGCATCGGCGGGTTCGACATCATTGAGCGCGAACACTCCAACCTGCTCAACGGCGGCCCGCGCAAGATTTCACCGTTCTTCATTCCTGCGGCCATCGTGAACCTTGCTGCCGGACAAGTCAGCATCCGCCACAACGCCAAAGGGCCGAACGAAGCCACCTGCACCGCCTGCACCACCAGCGCACATTCCGTGGGCGACGCTGCCCGGGTCATCAAGTACGGCGATGCCGACGTAATGATCGCCGGCGGCGCGGAAGCCGCGATCACCCCCATGGGCGTGGGAGGCTTCGCTGCCATGCGTGCGCTGTCTACGCGTAACGACGATCCCCACCACGCCAGCCGTCCCTGGGACAGGGATCGCGACGGCTTCATCATCGGCGAGGGCGCGGGCATCCTTATTCTGGAAGAGCTTGAGTTTGCCAAGAAGCGTGGGGCAAAGATCATCGCCGAAGTCGTGGGCTACGGCATGAGCGCCGACGCCAATCACATCACCCAACCCGCGCCCGAAGGTGAGGGCGGCTATCGCGTGATGCGCAACGCCATGCGTGATGCCCGCATTGATCCAAGCCAGGTCGGCTACGTCAACGCGCACGGCACCTCGACGCCGCTGGGCGACGAGTTGGAAGCCACCGCCATGAAGCGCGCCTTCGGCGACCATGCCTACAAGATGCTGGTGAGCTCGACCAAGTCCATGACCGGGCACTTGCTGGGCGGAGCCGGCGGACTGGAAGCCGGCATCACCGTGATGGCGCTACGCGATCAAATCGTGCCGCCAACCATGAATCTGGATAACCCTGGCGAAGGCTGCGATCTCGACTTCGTGCCCAACCACCCGCGCAAAGTCTCCATGGACTACGCCATCTCGAACTCCTTCGGCTTCGGCGGCACCAACGGCTGCCTGGTGTTCAAGCGCTGGACGGAGTAGGTCGAGCAGACACAATCAAGCCATTAGACGAACCGAAGAGGGCGGTGTGCCACATTGTGGGACGCAGCTGGACGCCCCCTTTTCACAATGATTCGTCGTTCTGGCTAGTCGTCGTCGAGCAGGGTGACCACGATGTGGTCGATCGCGTCCAGCGTTTTCTTGGTAGAGGCGATGCCGTTGTTGGTCATGACGGCGAAAGCGATGCGCTCACCCTTCTGAGTGGTGGCGTACCCGGAGAGCGAATATACGTGCGACAGCGACCCCGTCTTGGCGTGAATCGAACTCGCTCCCGGAACGTTGCGGAATCGGTCGGCCAGCGATCCATCGACGCCCGCGACCGGCAGTGTGCCTTCGTACTGCTTGCCCCAGGGCTGCTTCTGGCAGTAGGTCAGGAGCTTGACAATGGCCTCGGGTGTGACGAGGTTCTCGCGAGACAATCCCGAGCCATCGAAGAAGACAAACTCCTCGGGCTTAATCCCCGCAGTGGTTAAGAAACCTCGCAACACTTCCAGCCCGCCTTCGATTGATCCCGACGTTCCCTTCTCTTTGCCCAAGAGTCTGAGCATCAATTCCGCGTGCAGGTTCTGGCTCACCTTGTTGATGACGCGCAGGTCCTGGGCCACCGGCTGCGACTGGTAGCTGGCCAGCACCAGTGGAGCGGGCGTAGTAGCTACGCCGCGCGTTCCTCCACCCGAGGCGAGCGAGGTCACGCTGAACGTTTCCAGCGACGACAGCTCGGTGTGCTTGGTGCGGGCTTTGCCATAGATCACCACGCCACGCTCCTGCAGCAGCTGGCGGAAGACCTTGGCCGTGAACTCCGCCGGATCGTCGATGGCCAGCGCCTCGCCGAAGCCGGGATCGTCCAGCGGAATGTTGCCCCAGAAGGTGAGCTGGTTCGAGCCGGGCTCGCGATTGATGTAGATACTGCGCGGCCCGGTTCCCTGCGGTGTGGTCATCACCCGGTTGTTGACGTGGTAGTAGTCGGCATAAGGCGTGATGTTGAGAAACGCGCGCTCGCCGGGATGATCGGCGGGCATGATGTTGACGAAGATGAGATTGTCGTTGACGGTGAGCGCCGAGACGGGCGCGCCCCACTCACGGACGAGATCATCCTGCGACCAGCCTTCGCCGTAGCGCTCGAAAACATAGTACGAATCGTCCGCAACGATATCGCCGTCAATGTACTTTAGCCCGCGCTGCACCAGTTGATCGGCCAGGCCGGTCAAGGCCTGGATCGGGGGCGCCTTGCGTTCGGTGCGGAGGTAGTACGGCAAGGTACGTCCGGAAAGATTGGGATCGCCGCGTCCCACGATCACCAGGTCGGCATCGAGACGGCCGTACTTGTCGACCTCGCCGACAGTTTCAACCGTTGTCTTGAAAGTGTAGTCGGGGCCAATGAGTCCGAAGACCGCCGCCGTGGTGAACAGCTTGGTGTTGGAGGCGGGCGTGAACAGCTTGTCCTGATTCAGCGCGTACAGCGGCTTGCCGGTGTCGAGCGCGACCGCGTAGATGCCCCAGAAGCCGCGAGCGATCTCGGGATCGTTGGTTAGAATCTGTTCAATAGACTGATTGAGCTTCTTAGGGTCGGCCTTTGCCGGCTTTCCCTTCTTGTGTCCGGCAGCAGCGCCCTGCGACAGCAGAGCCAGCAAGAGCACTAGGGAGGCGAACGTGCGAAGCCGGTACATAGGGGTGCTTCTCGGATTCTAGCACTGCCTTTGCGCGTTGCTGCCGCATTTCCTGCCGCCGTCGGCGGCGTACAATCGCACAAATGCGGCCTCCTTATCGCTGGCAGTTGCGTGCGCGATCCCTGGAGTTGGGCCAGCGAACCCTCATCATGGGCGTCGTCAATGTGACGCCCGACTCGTTTTCCGATGGCGGCGAGCACTTCGAGCCGGAAGCTGCCGTCGCGCATGCGCACCGAATGTTGGACGAAGGCGCGGACATCATTGACATCGGCGGCGAATCGACTCGGCCGGGAGCAAGCGTGAGGGCGGACGATGCGCCTCGGAATGACGGCGTCGTTTCGGCCGAAGAAGAGTTGCGTCGCGTGCTGCCGGTGATACAGGGTGTGCTCCACGTGCGGCCTGACGCGCTGATCTCCGTCGATACGTACAAAGCGGAAGTAGCGCGGGCAGCTGTGGCCCAGGGCGCGGAGATCGTCAACGACGTCAGCGGGCTGCGCTGGGATTCAGCGATGGCGGCAACGTGTGCCGAGCTGGGCTGCGGGGTGGTGTTGATGCATACCCGCGGCACACCGAAGGAGTGGCGCACGCTTCCGATCGAAACGAACATCGTCTCGCTAGTGGAGCATGATCTGGCCAACCGCCTGCAAGTTGCCTTCGAGCGCGGCATTGGGCGCGGACATATTGTGCTCGATCCGGGATTCGGCTTCGGTAAGAACTTCGAAGAGAACTATCCGCTACTGGCGCATCTCGAGCAGTTGCAGCGGCTGGGTTTCCCACTGCTGGCGGGAACCTCGCGCAAGGGGTTCATCGGGAGAACGGTCGGGGAACGGAGGAAAGCAGGTTTCTCGACTCCGCTGCGCTCCGCTCGAAATGACGAAGCGTTAAATGCGAGCGGAGATGTTCCCGCGAAGGAACGGCTGTATGGATCGATTGCGGCGATGACGGCGAGCATCCTGCGGGGCGCGCACATTGTGCGGGTGCATGATGTGAGGCCCGCGGTGGAAGCGGCGGCTGTGGCAGACGCCGTGCTGAGAGCGGAAGAGAACTGACGTCGTACCTTGCAATTCGTCATTCCGACCGAACGGCGCCAGCCCGGAGTGGAGGAACCTGCTGTGTGTGTGCAGCGGACAGGTGCCGGCCGAAAGCAGGTTCCTCGACTGCGCGCCCGCCGTCCCGCAACAGAGCCGGGACGGACAAGCCTGCGGGCGCTCCACTCGGAATGACACCTAGATTTATCCTGTAAGATCAAGGCACTCGCGGCTACCCCCATGGCCGCGAGAGTCACACGCCGCGCCCGCGTGCTGTCGTTTATTTCCCTTCTATGAACAAGCTTGAGCAGCTTCTCTCCGATCCCCGAGTCACGGTGCGCCGCGCTGGTGCTCCCGATCCTGCCGGCCGCGGCGTTGTCTATTGGATGCAGCGGGCGCAGCGCGCACTCGACAATCCGGCGCTCGACGTTGCGGTTGAAGCCGCCAACGCCCTGCGTCAGCCGGTAGTGATTTTCTTCGCGCCGATGCCGTTTTATCCACATGCCAACTTGCGGCACTTTGCGTTTCTCGCGCAGGGTATTCCCGACATTGCCCAGCGGGCGCGCAAGCGCGGCATTGGGTTCGTGCTGCGGCGCTGGCCCGAGCATTCGCTGGTGAAGTTCTGCGACGAGGTCAAGGCGTCGCTGGTGGTGGGCGATGAGAATCCCATGCGCGAGCCCAGACACTTGCGCGAGGTGGCGGCGAAAAAGCTCAGCGGTCCGCTCTGGACGGTCGATGCTGACGTCGTGGTTCCGTCGCAGCTGCTGGAGAAGGAGCAGTATGCGGCACGCATCATCCGGCCGCGCCTGAAAGAGCGGCTGAAGCAATATCTCGAGACGGCAGGCAATCCCCCGGCGAGGGTCGAGTGGCACGACGCCGCGCGGATTGCAGGCGCTGCCCGACGATGGCTCGATCGATATCACTGAGGGTTGGAACGAGCTCGATCGTTCGGTGCTGCCGGTCGAGTCATTTCGCGGTGGAACCACCGAGGCGCTCAAGCTGCTGCATGACTTCGTGACGCACAAGCTGCAGCACTATCCCGAGCGTCACGGCAAACCGGAGCTCGATGGCACCAGTCGTCTGTCGCCGTATCTGCACTTCGGACAGATAGGGCCGCATACCGTGGTGCACGCGGTTGAGGCGGCGAAGGCCTCGCGGGAAGCGAAAGACGATTACCTCGACCAGTTGATTACCTGGCGTGAGCTGGCGATCAACTTCGTGCACTTTAACCCTCTCTACGATTCGATCGAGAGCGCGCCCGACTGGGCGCACAAAACGCTGGCGGCGCACGCCCATGACAAGCGTCCGTTTACCTACATGCGGGAGCAGCTTGAGCGGGCCGAGACGCACGACGAACTGTGGAACGCCGCCCAGCAGCAGATGCTGCATGCCGGATGGATGCACAACTACATGCGCATGTACTGGGCGAAGAAAATCCTGGAGTGGAGCCCGTCGCCGGCGGTCGCTTATCAGACCTGCGTGTATCTCAACGACAAGTATTTTCTTGACGGGCGCGATCCGGACGGCTATGCCGGCATCGCGTGGTCGATCGCCGGCAAGTTCGACCGGCCGTGGTTCGATCGTCCAGTGTTCGGGCTGATTCGGTACATGTCAGGCGGCGCCGCAGGGAAGAAGTTCGATGCGGACAACTACATCGAGCAGATGGCGAAGCTAGCAGGCGGGAAAGAGCAGAAGGGGCTGTTTGAATAGAATTGCCCCCTCTTCTCATCGTCATTCCGACCAAGGCCTTTCAGGCCGCGTGGAGGAACCTGCTGTTTGTCGGTGGTGGCCGTACCGTAGGGTACAGCAGGTTCCTCCACTCCGGGCTAGCGCCCTGCGGTCGGAATGACGGATACCAAGGGAAGGCGCGATGATTAATGCGCAAACTGAGGTTGAGCTTCCAACGCAGTTCTCGCCAGCCATGAACCTTACGGACCCGATCTACGATCCGCCGTCACAGCTTTACCCTGAGGCTGGCCAGGAATGCGCTGCCCCACACCAGAAATCCGGCGAGGCCTACGGAGAGGTAGAGACGCTTCTCGGCGGCGTTGTGCAAAGTGGGCAGCGGCAGTGGCGATCCGAGCGAGCGATGGAACCACGCGGTCAGGAAGCCTCCGAAGCCGATGACGGTCATCGCGCCTCCGAAGGTAAGGCCGGCGAGGATCAGGATGAAGGGAAGACTGAACACGGTGCTACCCAAACCACAGATCCCTCACGGCTGAAGCCGTTCGGGATGACAATATTAGGGACTAACTCGGCACAGCTAAAGCTGTGCCCTTCCACCCAAATGGAATCCGTCCCTTAGAAATTAGACCTGTCGCGGGCGCGGCGCAAGCGGGTTACAATGCTGCGGCATGGCGGAGGTCGCATGAAACGAGTAACCGGAGTGGGCGGAGTTTTCTTCAGGGCGAAAGACCCCAAGGCGCTATACGAGTGGTATCGCGTGCATCTCGGGATCGAGAGCAGCCCCGACAGCGGCGCGATGTTCAGCTCGGAAGGCAGTCCCGAGTCGCCGGAAATCACGGTGTGGGCGATCTTTCCGCACGACACCAAGTACTTCGGCCCAGGCGAGCAGGGCTTCATGATTAACTTCCGCGTCGACAATCTCGACGAACTGGTCAAGGCGCTGCGCGAGGAGGGCGTCGAGATCGATCCCAAGGTCGAGAACCATGAGTACGGGAAGTTCGCCTGGATCAAGGATCCCGAAGGCAATCGGGTGGAACTGTGGGAGCCGCCGAAGAATGGTGGATAGCGGCGTTTCCCGTTTCGGAACGCCCCTGCATTTTTTCCGCAGAATCTTGTTGACCTGGCCGCGTCTCCTCCTAAGAATGATAGATGAGGTCGGCGGTGATGTGTGCCCGAAAGCGCGACGCGCCGCGGACAACCCCAAATTCGGGTGTCTTTGGTCTTGTTCTTTGAAAATGGCTGCTATGTTGAGTTTACTTGGTGGTTAGCATAGCCAGGCCACAAGGAGTCTCGCGGTGGACGATTCTCCCCCTAAGTCTAATAAAAGGAATATTTTACCTGTAACTCCTTTGAACGGAATATTTTGCAAGGGAAAGTTTTTTCTGACCAATTGTTTTCAATATTTTGCGAGGAGATGGGGAGGGGGGGATGTAACCGAATCGTTACTGGATCGTCCCGTGTTTACGAAAGGGAGATGTTGTTCAAAGATAGTAAACCCAAGGTGATTCGGCATCGGCGTGATTGGCAGCTTGGAGAATATCCTGGCATTCGTCCTCTTCATCAGAGAAGGTTTTCAGTTGCTCGATACGGCCATAGGACGGGCTGAGCCTGGCGCACAACGAAAGATGAAGCCTTCAGTACAACGCATTTTGGCGGTAACACTCGCGCTGGCAGCCGCGTCCGTGCATCTAGCCGTGGCCCAAACCGCGATGTCTACAGCAGCGCCGCGTTCGGCTCAAATGCAAACGATCGCGGAGCCGCGGGACGTCCGCCCGACGCCAGAAGCTTCTGGGCAGCAGAGATTACCCCCGACGCTTTTCGTCAGTGTTCCCCGGAGTTCATCTGCGTCTCCACTGTTGTTTGATTTCAGCGAGTCCGGGATAAAGTTCAAGCTTGAAAGCTTGATGAGCATCCTGCGCGACCGGCAGCATGAGAGTTGGGTGCTGGCCGCCTACCCGGATCCCAAAACCAGCCGTCCGCTGATTGGAGCCGGATTCAGTCTCGATGTCGAGGCAACGGAGCATCCACAGTCTGACGCTCTCAACCCGCATACCTTCCTTGAGCCTTCGAGTGCCCAACTGTGGCAGGCAGCCGGGCTTGATCCGGCGAAGCTGCAGAGTGTTCTCGACCGTTACGATCGCGATCTGAAAGCCTGGAAGAAGAAAAATTTCCGCCGGAAGATCAAGACCCATCAACTGTCGCCGGAACTGACCGAGGAAGAGGCGATGAAGCTGTTGCGCATCTCGACCGAGCAGGCGGTCTACAACGCGAGAGCGTATTGCCGTGATTTCGATCAGCTAACCGCGTCCCAGCAGATGGCGCTGAGCCAGTTGGTGTTTCAGATGGGCGTGAACCTGGAGCAGTTCGTTCAGTTCCTGGGCGTCCTCAACGACCTGAGTTACCGGGACTCGGCGCAAACCAGCAGCGACGCGGCGGCGCTGGAAGTCGAGCACTGGAAAGCGGCTCAAACCGCGCTCGTACAGAGCGACTGGGCCAGGCGTTATACCGGTCGCGCGGCGTCGGTCATCGCGATGTTCGACCCTGGTTACGACCAGAACCCCGCTCAAGCCGAACGCCAGGTCCGGGCTGAGATTCATCCTCTGGTTGTGCACCATCGGAAGAAGCAGCATGCAAAGTCGGTCCGCGCGGAGAATAGTAACGTCCAGGGCGGCAGAAAGTCACACGCGCGAGCGCCGGGATAGAGATTGGAAACAGACTGATTGGAGGCGTCTAGCTCACATGGTGAGGGCGAATGTCATACTGCCGGATCTTATACAGCAACGCCTTGTAGCTGATATTGAGTGTGGTGGCCGCGCGCTTCCGATTCCAGGCACTGTCTTCCAGAGCCTTGGCGATCACTTCCTTCTCGGCCCCATTCTTTAGAGTGCGCATCATCTGCTTGAGGTCGGGCTGCGGCGGTTCCTCGGGGGCCAGCACGCTGGGTTCCGGTTCCTTAGGGGTGCCCTGCAGCAGTTCGTTAATAGCCGCGGTTTCGTCACCCAGAACCAGATATCGCTTTACAAAGTTTTCCAGTTCGCGGATGTTGCCGGGCCAGGGATATTCCTCGCAGGCCTTTACCAGGCGGGGAGAGATATCGGGCAGCGGGCAAGCATAGCGATCGGCGACATGCATCATGAAGTGACGCAGCATCATGGGAATTTCGTCCCGGCGCTCGCGCAGCGCAGGCATGCGCAAAACGAAGCTGTTCAAGCGGTAGTAAAGGTCCTCGCGAAACGTCTTCTGCGCAATCGCCTGGCTCATGTTGATGTTGGTAGCGGCCAGCACGCGGACGTCAACCTGAACGGTGTTGCGGCCTCCCAGTCGCGAGAACTGTCCATCCTGCAGAACCTGGAGCAGTTTGGCCTGGAGCGCGGGTGACATCTCACCGATTTCATCGAGCAGCAGAGTTCCCTTGTTGCACAGTTCGAACTTCCCAGGCTTGGAGCGCGTCGCTCCCGTAAAAGCTCCGGGCTCATACCCGAACAACTCACTCTCCAGCAATTCGCTGGGGACAGCAGCGCAGTTCACCTTGAGGAATGTGCGATGAGCACGCTCGGAGTATTTGTGGATGAGCTGAGCCAGAACTTCCTTGCCGGAGCCGCTCTCACCGAGGAGCAGAACCGGGAAATCGAAGCGGGCCACTTGCGTCGCCTGGGCGCGGAGTTGGCGCATTTGCGGGGTTGCCGAAAAGAAGTAGACTCCGTTGCCTACTTCGATGGCTTCTCCAACGCCTGGTCCAGCCGGGTCGGCATTCTCCAGGCAGAAGCGAAGCACCTCATCCATCTCCTCCTTCTGCACTGGCTTCGATAGATAATCCTGTGCGCCAAGGCGCATGGCTTGCGCCACTTTGCGGGTATCCCGAACGCACGAAAGCATCACCACCTTGGTCGATGGACGAACCTCGCGAATGCGCTGCAAGGTTTCCAGCCCATCCGCGCCAGGCATTACCATGTCCAACAGCACCAGATCGGGAGCCTGCTTTTGCACCTGCTCGACCGCCTCCTCGCCACTGTCCGCCGTTGTCACTCGATAGGAATCGAGTTCCAGTACGGTCTGCAAATAACGACGCATGCTGGGTTCGTCATCCACAATCAGGATGTGGCCCGCACTCATTGATCCTCCAGAGGCGCTTCCCGGCGCGCAGGATTCGTCAGCACCAGGAATGAGAACTTGCTCCCGTTGCCTGGCTCGCTTTCGACCCAGATCTTTCCCCCCGCTGCCTGGACTAGCCGGCGTGCGATCGCAAGCCCCAAGCCATATCCCTCGGCTCGGGTTCCTTGTGGGGTCAACCTGAAGTATTCGTCGAAGATCTCCTGCTGGAATTCCGGCGCGATGCCCGGTCCGGTATCGGCTACCGCGATGCGGCAGCAGTTGGGTGCAACCACTCGCCGTCGACGGCGTTCGACCAGGGGCTTACGCTGCATGGTGCGCCGTTCCCAGAAATATGGTTCGATATGGAGCCATACCGTTCCGGAGGGCGGTGTGTATTTCATCGCATTGTCCAGAAGGTTCGACACGACGTGCTGCATCTTGAACCAGTCGAAGGGGAATGGCTCAAGCTTCTCGGCGGGGAGGAAATAGAAAGCGATCGCCTTATCCTGAAAACGCTGGGACCACAGCTCCGCAATCTCACGCATGCACGCGTTCATGTCGGCCGCCTCGTACTGCATCTCAAAGCGGTCAACCTTCAAGGTGGCATAGGTCAGAAGGTTTTGCACGAAGTTGGCCAGGCGTACTCCGTTCGATTGAACCTCAGTCAGAACCTCGACTTGACGATCCGTTAGAGGACCGAGCTTCTGTGTCAAAAGCAGGTGCAGGTACCCACTCATGATGGCGAGAGGCGTTTTCAGCTCGTGAGCCGCGGCTGCGAGCGCATCGCGGCACGCGGAACAGTGATTTTCACTACCAAAAAGATCGAACTTCGGCTTCACGTCGGACAGATTGGTATCTTGCATCGGCGTGGCTCCCTCCGGCCTCCGAAACCACGGCGGCGTCCTGGCTACTGTCACGTCCGGAGGCCTCCCGAGATTTGGTTCCACAGCCATACTCTCGACAAAGTTAGTCCAGGGTTTAGAAATTGTTTGGAGCCTCGGGGAAAAAGAGCGGAGCTACTCGCAGGGGGAGTCTCATGATAGCGCAATCACTGCCGATGTCAAACTAAATCGAGGCGATTTGCCTGGTTGTATGCACATTTGTTTCGATAAGGAGAAAGAACTTTCACATCATCATAGGCATTCTTGTTCTACTGAACCGCAATCTGTTGCAACTTCTTCTCCTGCGATGGCCCGGTTGATTTAGCCAATTTGCGAGGAATATCCATATCCCTTAATAGTTTAGCGACATCTAGAGTTTGGCTGTCCATGTGCCTATGGATTACCACAGGAGTAGATGTAGTGACTTTGACCGCAACCGACGGCGAGCGACGGGTATGGGATCGCCTTCCTATCTCGATTCCGTTCTTTGTTCGTGGAACAAAGTCCACAGGCGAAGAATTTCTGGAGTTCGCTACGGCTCTGAACCTTTCCCCGGGCGGTCTTCTCCTCGCCATACGGCGGTACCTCGAACCCGGAACCCAGATATCCCTTGAGGTACCGGTGTCTCTGGTCAATAAGGCCCAACTTCCCCGTTCGGTCTCAATGCTGCGAGCCACTGTACTGCGATGCACGCCCTGATCGGCAGTATTTCCTGATGGGGTTGCAGTTCGATGAACCTCTATTGAGTGATTCCGCCTCCGCGGAGTCGCGCCGCGTCCATGCCTCAGGAAACGTATCATCTTCTGAGTGAAAGTTTTTTCCACTTTAGATGAAAATAATTGCAGCAAAACTGCAGTGCGAGCGTTTTGAACTTGATTTCTGTCGCGCCATAGGCTTATATTTCAGTGGCTTACAATTAGATTAGCATATTCTGCCCGGCACCAAGACCCGGTGCAAGAAATGCAATGATTTCGTACGTCTCCCCCTTCGAAAGAGATGCGAGGGCATTTGTATGTCACTGTTGACTGGGCCTAATAGCGAGAGTACTGCCAGCGTCCAGCAGCTTCCGCCCGAGTCGGTAATCTTTGGCCAGACGCCGGCGATGCGGGATGTCCGGCAAAAGCTGGAGCGAGTCGCAGGTGCGAACCTCTCGGTTTTGATTTCCGGCGAAAGTGGCACCGGGAAAGACATCATTGCGCGGTTGCTTCATCTGTATTCGCCTTGGGGGAATGGGCCGTTCGTCAAGGTAAACTGCCCGGCGATTCCTGGGGCCCTGTTGGAGAGCGAATTATTCGGCTACGAAAGAGGGGCATTCACCGGGGCGTTCGGAACCAAGCCGGGGCGCGTGGAGATGGCTCACCGCGGTACACTATTCTTGGATGAAATTGCGGAACTGGATTCCATACTCCAAGCCAAACTGCTCCAGTTGCTCCAGGATGGACAATTCACGCGCATCGGGTCGCAGGAGGACAAGAAGGTTGAAGTCCGGGTCGTTTGTGCCACCAATCGGGAATTGCAGGAGGAGATAGAACAGGGTAAGTTCCGTCAGGATCTTTTCTACCGAATCGCGACCATGACGATCCACCTGCCCCCGCTGCGCGAGCGGGTCGTGGATCTTCCGTTGATTTGCGAGTACTTACTCGAATGCTACAACGAGCGATTCAACGGCCGGGCACCCATGCTGCGTCCGGCTCTACTAGGGAAGATGCAGCGCTATTCGTGGCCCGGCAACATCCGGCAGCTTGAGAACCTGATCAAGCGCTACGTTGTCATGGGGAGCGAGGACGTAATTCTGAGCGAACTGCTGCAGCCCAATGAGCACGACATCATGAATGGGCTTACGCTGGAGGGGCCGGTCTCGCTCAAGAAGCTCACCCGGCAAACCGTTCGAAAAGTAGAGGCGCGTATCATATTGAATGCCTTGCATGCGAATAACTGGAACCGCAAGAAGGCGGCACGGTCATTGGATATCAGCTATCGGGCGCTGCTTTACAAGCTAAAAGAAGTCGGGATACCCCAGCGCCGCTCGGCTTCGTCGTCGCGCAAGGACGAAAAGCCCGAATAGGATTCGGGGCATTGCAACTGGAGAAAGGAACCTGATGGAATCTCAGAGAAACAGATTGGCTTATTCCTCAATCGCGCTGCTTCTTCTTTTCATGGTAGTGATTACGGGATTAGCCCCGCTCGTTCGTGGGCAGAACCCGGCAGACCAGAACCAGGGCACCCAGGCCGGCCCACCCGCGTCGGGTACCTCCAACCCGGCTCAGGCAGCGACCACCGCTTCGCCACGAAGCGCAGACGTTCGCCCGGACTCATACATAATCGGCGCAGAAGATATGTTATCGATCAACGTCTGGCGCGAGCCCGAAATGTCGAAGGTTGTCCCGGTTCGTCCCGATGGCATGATCTCGTTGCCGCTGATCGGCGACGTTAAGGCGGCTGGATTTACTCCATTGCAACTCCAGGAGCAAATCACCACAGCCATGAAAAAACTGATCTCGGAGCCCCAGGTGACGGTCATCGTCACCGAGGTTCACAGCTTGAGTTTCAATGTTGTGGGCCAGGTGGTGCGGCCGGGATTTTTCCCTTTGACCCGCCGGCTAACAGTTCTGGATTCCATTGCCTTAGCGGGGGGATTCAAAGACTTTGCCAAAACTAAGAAGATCTATGTCCTCCGAACTGGGCCCAATGGTACACAACAGCGGCTTCCGTTCAATTACAAGGATGTGATTAAGGGCAAGAACCCTCAGGAGAACATCGAGCTACAGCCCAACGACACGGTCGTTGTCCCCTAGCTGTGTTCAGAGGAGGATGCGATGAAACGCCAACTTGAGCTAAGGATTGTGGTTCTGGGGCTAATTCTGTCGAGCGCGACGCTTACACTGGCGCAGGGGCAGGACAATCCTACGCCCGGGGACCAGGCCTCGGGCGGACCGGCGCCTACCTATGTGCATCCTGAAACACTGCCTTCCTTGGACTTTCTGTCGCAGGCAATGGAAACCAGCGGATTGAAGATTGGCGTCTTAGGTGGTGCGTCCTATGACAGCGCCGGTGGCGCCTTCAGTCCAGACTACGGGTCGGTTACACGACTGACGGTGGGGCCGACACTTGAGTTGCTCCAAATCAGGCCGAAACTCCAATGGCGTTTTGATTATCGTGGACTTCTAACCGATTACACGTCGGGCCAGGAGTCGAACTTGTATGCCAATTATGCAACTGCTGACATTCTGTACCAGTTGGCTCCCCACTGGCAGGTCCATGCGAACGACAGATTCACATATAGCAACGACCCATTTGGGGCTATCGGAGTGTCGGCGGGGCCGCCTTCGGCGAACGATCCCAATCCGACGGCTTACTATCAATCGGCCACCACGACTCAGAATTACGGCGTGCTTGATTTGACGAATCAGCTAACCGCCCACGACACGCTTACCTTCAGCGGCACTGAGAGCTTCCGTCGCTATAGCAACCAAAGCCAGAGCATAAATTCGACCTTCTTCGCAGAGAACCTAGTGTCCTATGGAGGGAGGGCGAACTATTCGCATAACTTCTCCTCGAGACTTGCGCTGGGCGGCGGCTACAACTACACCAGCCTTGATTTTGGCCACGGACAGCAACGCTCGGGGGTACAGAACATCCAGTTCACCGTGGATTATCAAATCAGCCCTAGCATGACAGTTTCTGGCTGGATAGGTCCCCAGTACACGACCACCAAGAACATCATTCTACTTTTCAATATCTTCCCGGTAGTCGTACATGAAGCCCAATGGTCGACGGCGGGGGGCGGCACATTCGGCTGGAAGGGGCTGCGTAACTCATTCCGTGCGGGTTACAGCCAACAGGTTACGGACGGTGGTGGCATCATCGGTACCACTCAGCTCAAGATGGTGAATGCGGATTTCCGGCGGCAACTGGCGCCTCGCTGGGACCTTACCTTCGCCGAGCTCTACGGCCATAACGTTTCCGTCTCACAACTGATTTCGGCCAACAAGCGTAGGTTCGATTCGACAATTACGACCGTGACCTTAAACTGGAAGATGACACCTGAATTCAGCGCTCGTTTCTTTTATGCGTATCTTTACGAGACGCAGCAGAATATCTACCTGTATCCAACTTACTCCGACAATCGTGTCGGAATCACGCTCCAGTATCATCTGGGGACATTCACTCGGACGGTAAATTTTTATGGCGGAAGAATTCGACGATAAGCAGTCAATGCGGGGGTTGAGCGACTACAAGGACATTATTGTCCGGCGCAGGTGGTGGATCATTGGGCCCCTGTTTTTCGGTTTCTTGCTGGTGTTCCTGTCGGCGTGGGTCATTCCGGCCCAGTACACCTCGGAGAGCATCATCCTGGCCGAGCACCAGAAGGTGCCGGAGCAGTATGTGACACCGAACGTCGAAGTGGACCTGCAGAACCGTCTGCTCAGCATGACGCAGCAGGTTCTCAGCCGCCCCCGTCTGCTCAGCATCATCGACCAATTTAAGCTTTATCCAGCTTATTCGAGTTCACCCGATGATCAGGTGAAGCAGATGCGGGATGACATCAAGATCGATCCCATTCAGGCTCCCGCGTCACCCGGCAGGGTGGGCGAATTGGTGGCGTTCAGGATATCGTACCAAGCCCACCGGCCAGAGCTTGCACAGCAGGTCAATGCGCGCTTGACGCAATTCTTTATCGACGAAAACGTGCGCGCCAGCCAGAATCAGTCGCAAACCACGACCAACTTTCTGGAAAACCAGTTAAAGGCCGCCGGCGACTCGCTGGCAGAGAACGACGCCAAAGTGCGAGCGTTTCAAGCTGCGCACAATGGCGAACTGCCCTCACAGTTGCAGAGCAACATGCAAATTCTCGCCGGCACCCAGGCGCAACTGCAAGGAGCGATCGCCGCTCATGATCGGGCCATGCAGCAACAGGAGTATCTCAATTCCCTGCTGGCGCAGTATGAGTCGATCGGTGCAACCGGTGGTGTGAACGCAGGTCCGAACCTTGACCAACAACTGGATAACATGAAGGCAGCTTTGGCCGAACTGCGTTCCAAGTACACTGATGACCATCCGGACATCAAGAAGCTGAAAGAGCAGATCGCCTACACCGAAAAGCTAAAGGCAGATTTGGACGCCGCCAGCCGGGAATCGTCCAAGACTGACGCCAATTCAGTTCAGGTGGCGGCCATGGCTCCCCTGTTGCAAATTCAAAGCCAGTTGAAGTCGAACAAGTTGGAGCTTCAGCGTTCACAGGAAGAGATTCAGCGGCTTCAGGCGAGGGCGCAGGAATACCAGAATCGCCTGAACGCAACTCCGATGGTGGACCAGCAGATGAGCGCGATGCAACGTAACGAGGACCAAGCGAAGAAAGATTACGACGCGCTTCTGGCCAAAGCTTCGGCCTCCAGTATGGCGACCGATCTGCAAAAGCAACAGCAGGGCGAGCAATTTGTCCTGATCCAGCCTCCGACGGCACCGGACAAGGCATCTTTCCCGGATCGTTTCAAGTTCTCGTTGGCTGGTCTCGTGGTGGGGCTGGTGTTGGCAGTACTCTTTGGCGCGGCAACCGAATTTATGGATGATCGCATTCGCGGCGAGATCGATTTGGCAGAAGCGACTCCGCTACCGATAGTTGCCGAAATTCCCTCGTTGCCGACGCAAGCGGAACTGGTGGCCGCACGCTGGCGACCCTATTACGCGCTGGCCGCGGCGCTGGCTGTGGCAATTTTGATCCCGGCGGGGATTCTCTACGCCTTCTACGGGAGCTAAGGCATGTATAAACAATTTTTTGGGTTGACGCGAAATCCGTTCGAGATTAGCCCCGACCCATTCTTCTATCATCCGACACCGCGCCATAATGAGGCGCTGGCCAACCTGCACTATGGAGTCGGGCGCCGCAAGGGTTTTATCGTGATCACCGGAGAGGTGGGCACGGGCAAAACCCTGTTGGTGCGCTGCTTGCTGGCGGAGCTGCGAAAGAACAACATTGCCTTTGGCTATGTATTCAATCCTCTGCTGTCGGTTAACGAATTCTTCCAGTACATCATGGCTGACCTTGGGCTTCCTTATGCGGGGCGTACCAAGACCGAAATGCTACTGGACCTGAATCGTTTCCTGATTCAGCGCCACGCTCGTGGCTTGATCACGGCGCTAGTAGTGGATGAAGCCCAAGCGCTGAAAGCCGACCTGCTGGAAGAAATCCGGCTGCTCACTAATCTCGAAACTTCCCAGCAAAAACTTCTCCAGATTGTTTTGATGGGGCAGCCCGAGCTGGAAGTAGTGCTCGATTCGCCCGGCTTGCGTCAATTGAAGCAGCGGGTGGCCCTGCGCTGCCAGCTGCTGCCGTTGGATGAAGGACAAAACCGGGCTTACATTCAATCGCGCCTGGAACGGGCCGGTGCGGCTGCACCGATTTTTTCCGACGAAGCTCTGGCCACGGTTTATGAGTATTCGCGCGGCATTCCGCGCATTGTAAACACGCTGTGCGAGAACGCGCTGGTAAATGCTTTCGCGCGCCAGCAGAGCACGGTAACGCCCGACATCGTAGCTGAGGTCGCCAACGATTTTCGCTTGGCGACCGCCAGCCCGTCGCTACCGGAGCAGGAGATCTCGCTTCCCGCCGCGGTTCAGCAGGACAACGGAGACAGCCTGCTGCGTTCGCTGCTGCGACTTCTGCGTTCCACAGACACAGCTTCCCCTGATGAAAGACCGATCCATTCCACTGCTGCGAGGAGATTCTAGTTATGAGTCGAGTATATGACGCGTTACAACGTTCCCAGGGCGACAACCCGAGCGCCTCACCGTTAGCCACGCCGCTATCGGAAACGCCCGCGGTAGAGTCGGCGATTCCTCCCGCGGCAGTTCCCTCCGAGATGGCAGCTCAGGCCGAAGGTGTCGCGGCAGCCGCCGCTCCTCCAGTCGACTTTCTGCAGCCGGAGCAACCGATCATGCCCGCTGCCCGCCCTTCAAGTTCCTACCGTACTGAAGTCCTGGAAGCGGGGGCAGCGATGGATGCGACCAACCGGGCAAATTTGCTGAGCACGCCTCGGGAACGTATTCTCCGGCCGCATCCGTTGCCAGAGCAGCGTCTGGTGGCCCTGGCGGAGCCCAGTGGACCCGGCGCCGAAATGTTTCGCGTGTTGAGTACTCGGCTGGCGCACATGCAGAACAAGCAAACACTGCGCAAACTGCTGATCACCAGTTCCACTGGCGAGGAGGGTAAGTCGGTGGTAGCTGCCAATCTTGCTCTTACTTTGGCGCAACGCGCCGGTGAGCGAACGATTTTGATCGAAGCGGACCTGCGCCGGCCGACCGTTAGTGCTTTGTTCAGTTCCTCTCCCCTCAAGGGAATTACCGATTGGGCTGCCGGCAAGTTGTCGCTCGACGATGCGCTCTACCAGGTTAGCGGCATGCCGCTTTGGGTGCTACCGGCCGGTCACGCTATGGACGAGCCTCTGCCCCTGCTGGAATCGGATCGCTTTGCCGAGATGCTGCAAACTCTTTCCACCGCCTTCGACTGGGTCGTAATGGATGCCACCCCCATGCTTCCCATGGCCGACGCGACTTCGTTATCGCGGCTTTGCGACGGCGTTCTGGTGGTGGTTCGTGAAGGTCATACCCGGCGCAAGGTATTGAATAAGGCATTGGAGACCATTGAAAAGCACAAGTTGCTCGGCCTGGTTCTGAATGAAGCCTCCATGTTGCAAATAGGTTACGACCGGTATTACGAGGGCTATGGCAAAGACGGACGGTCGGGCAAGAAAGAATCGAAAGCTGAACTGGAACGGACGAAAGTCGTTTCTGCATGATTCGATTGTTCAACGCCTATTTCCCCACACGCACGCTGTTGTTGACGGTGAGCGAGGCTGTCCTCGTCACCTCGGGCTTCCTGCTGGCGGTGGTGATAGGTGCGGGCACGGCGGCGGACGCCGACATCTTTCTGAGGTACGAGAACGGTATCGGGCGGATCGCCATCGTCGTTGCAGTGTTCCTGATCCTGATGTACTACTTCGATCTGTACAACTCGATTGTCATCACAAACCGCCGCGAGGTGGTCACCCGTCTGGTCGGGGTTCTGGGCTGCACGTTCGTCGCTCTCGCCGTTCTGTACTACACGTTTCCTGACATCAGCTTGAGTGGCAACTCGTTGTGGGTTGGGATCCTCTTCGTTACCGTGGCTGTACCGGTATGGCGAAGCTGTTTCTTCGCGTTGAACAGCTCCGATCGATTTGCCGAACGTGCCATCATTTTCGGGGATGGCCCGTTGGCTGAGCCGCTTATCGACGAGATTGTGCGTCGCCCTGAGCTTGGCATGCGGGTGGCCGGCTACGTGGGACAGAATGTGCAGGCGGCGAGTATTCGTACCGTAGCCGAGGCTGACCTGGAAGACGTGGTTCAGCAGCACGGCGTGCACCGCCTCATCATCACCATGAGCGACCGGCGCGGAAAGTTGCCAGTCGAGCAGCTACTGCGGTTGAAGGCAAGCGGCGTACAGATTCAGGATGGGCCGGAATACTACGAAAGCGTGACCGGCAAAATCCCCTTGGAATCGTTACGGCTGAGCTGGCTCCTGTTCTCGCCGGGTTTTCATCTTCGCGCGGGCTTGCGTCTTTATAAGCGGGTGTTTTCCTTCCTATTGGGCGGCTTGGCACTTCTGATAACTGGACCTTTGATGCTCCTGGTCGCCTTAGCCATCCGCCTCGATTCCAGGGGGCCAGCCATCTTCCGCCAGAAGCGGGTGGGCGAACACGGACGCCTGTTTACGGTCTATAAGTTTCGGTCCATGCGGGACGGTTCCGACAAGGAGGAACTCCGGCCTGCGGAGTTTGGCGATCCACGGATTACGAGGGTTGGGAAGTGGTTGCGGCGTACGCGGCTCGACGAGCTCCCGCAGTTGTTCAACATCATAAAGGGCGACATGGCCTTTGTCGGCCCCCGTCCGTTCGTGCCGGAGCAGGAAGAGGAATGCGCTGCGGCCATTCCGTTCTACCGTGAGCGCTGGCTGGTGAAGCCCGGCGCCACAGGCTGGGCACAGATCAATCGCGGTTACAACGCGACGCTTGAGGACAACCGGGAGAAGCTGGCATACGACCTGTTCTATATTAAGAATGTGTCAGTTGGCCTTGATCTGTTCATCCTTTTTTCGACCATTAAGATATTGCTTCTGGGCAAAGGAGGAAGGTAACTCCCTCGCTGGTTCTCGGAGTTTTCGAATCGTCTTCAGTCGAGTTACTACCTGTAATCGAACCAACCCTTGGGGCTACTGCCTGTAAGAGTCTATAGAGCGGCGGGCCATGGTTGTCGTGCTTTGGGTTTTGTTTTGGAGGAGAGTGCTTGAGCGGTATGCGTCTTCAGGTAATCGCCCTCATTGACGCTTTAGGATGGGAGTACGTACGCAATCGTGAATTCCTGAACGATGCGCTACCGTACCGCACATCATTGCATACGGTGCTGGGGTTCAGTTCCGGTGCCATCCCGACGATACTTACGGGCGCTATGCCTGAGCGTCATGGCCATTGGAACCTCTTCTACTACGATCCTAAAGGAGCGCCTTTTCGCTGGCTGAGGTTCGTTAGCTGGTTGCCAACCAAGGTGCTTGACAATCGCTACGGCCGCAAGGCTATGAAGGAGCTGGGGAGGCGCGCCATGGGGCTCGGACCAAATTTTGAGTGCTGCGTGGCTCCTCAGCTCCTGCAGTATTTCAATTTCTCCGAGCGGCGCGACATTTATGCGCCCCAAGGTATCGAGACGATGCCCTCTCTCTTCGACGAACTGGAGGAGGAAGGCCGCGGGTACCGTGTTTACACCTATCATCAATGTTCCGACGCCGAAATTCTGAAGCGTGCCAAGCGCGATATCCAAGATACCGATGCTTCCTTGTTTTTCCTGTATCTGTGCGAAGTGGACGCGTTCCTGCATATGAACTGCAACGACTCGGACGCCATCGACAAGAAGCTGAAGTGGTATGACGAACAGCTGCGGGAGGTTTTTCGCATCGCGCGCGAGCGCGATCCGGAAGCATCGCTAGTGGTTACCTCCGATCATGGAATGACCCCGGTCACCGATCACACCGATCTGATTGCGGAAGTGGCTAAGCTGAATTTGCGCATGCCACAGGACTATCTGGCGGTCTACGACTCGACCATGGCGCGTTTTTGGTTCTTCAATGCATCGGCGCGCCAGAAAGTCACGGAGCTGATGCAGTCGCTCACCAGTGGTCAAGTTCTTACGAAGGAGGAAATGACTCGTTTCGGATTAAACTTCCCGGATGAACGCTATGGCGAATTGATCTTCCTTCTGAATCCTGGGTGGATGGTGGCCAAGAGCGATTTCAACGGACGCGGTTGGTTCCCGACGGGAATGCACGGCTATCATCCAGATGATCCCTATTCGGATGCTATTTTTCTGAGCAACGAGAAACCCTCGCGGCCCATGCATACGATTGCAGACATCTACGACGAAATCCGTAACGCAGGAAGTCATCCCAAGGAGAGAGTTGTTTCGTGACGACGGCTGTGATCCCGGGCAGCGTGTATGCAAGTCTCAGGTGCAAGCGTGCCATTGGCGATTTTGCATGCTGCGCGTAATCTCGCCGGTTTTGTACTCAACAAGACGCATGACTTCAAACGCCGGGCGATGGTGGGAAGGACCATAGGGTTAGAGCAGGGATTGCGCGAAATGGAAGGTGCCTTTGCGCACCTTGTGTCGAGCGGACAGGTATGAGCGATGCTGCCATCTCGGTGATGTATTTCTCCAACACTCGCGTTCGCGGTGGGGCGGAGGAGCACATCCTTACATTGCTCCGGGGTCTGGACCGCAACTGCTTCAGGGCACATCTGGTTTGCAGTCCTGAGGTGGCAGATGCGCTCGGTCCTGATTTGCCGCAGGATGTAGAGTTGTTGCCACTTCAGTTCGGGCGACCGGCGGATGCTGCTTCGGCGGTGAAATTGGGAACCTGGATTCGCGAGCGGAAGATTCAAGTGCTGCACTCCCACCTGTCTCGCAGCAGTTGGTTCGCCTCGCCAGTGGGCTGGAGTTGCGGTGTTCCACTGATTCTAGAGACTCCACACATTCGCGAATTGTGGCGCAAGGGCTGGAAGGCCGATACGACACTTGATCGTTTGTTAGGGCGCTTCGTCGATGGATTCATCGCGGTTTCCTACGCGAACGCCAAATACCTGATCGAGGAAAAGGGCCTGCCTTCGCCGAAGGTCAAGGTGATTCAGAACGGATCGGACTTGAGCCGGTTCAATCCTGCTCATGTTGCACCTGAAGGAATGCGGGAGGGCTTGGCCTTTGGGCCGGACGATCCTGTGATTCTTGTGGCTGCCCGGCTGGAGCCGCAAAAGGGACATGCGATCTTGCTGGATGCGATGCCGGCGGTGTTGCGAGAATTTCCGAGAACGAAGCTTGTCTGTCTGGGAGAAGGGCTCTTGCGCGATCAGTTGGAATCGCAAGCGCAACGGCTCGGCTTGCAGTCAAGCATCCGCTTCATAGGGTTCCGAAGGAACGTGCAAGACTGGCTCGCCTTGTGTGACTTCACCGTGCTGCCGTCCTTCTTTGAAGGGTTGCCGCTGGTGGCGATCGAATCGCTTGCTGCCGGACGGACCATGGTTGCCAGCGCGGTGGATGGCACTCCGGAAGTGATCGTAAATGGCCAGACCGGCATCACGGTTCCCCCTGGAGATTCAGATCGCCTAGCCGATGCGCTTTGCAGTCTCCTGCGCTCCCCGGACTACCGGGACCGCCTTGCGAGGCAAGGGCGGGCATGGGTATTGGAGCATTTCACCCAAGAACGGCAAGTGCGCGAGACCGCCGACTTCTATCTGCAGGGATTGGGACGGATCCCTTCGATATCGGTGCCGGTCCAGCCCGAACAGGCGGTGGCACAATGAGCGATATTTTGAATGCAGCTTCCGTGAAGGCCACCGCATCAGGCGCTGTTCTCATGCCCATGTCGCGCGAGGACAGGGGTAAGTTTTGCATCGCGGACGTCATACGACGCTGGTGTCTCCAGACTTTAGGTTCAGGGCTGAAAGCGGTGATCCTCACCGGTAGCCTGGCGCGCAACGAGGCCACATGGCGGGAGTCGCGCGGCGTGGTCCATTTTCTGAGCGATGCTGAGTTTGTCGTGATCGTGCATGATCGGGCGGAGTTGCCCTCAAAGCAAGCCACGCTCCTCATATGTGCTGGAGCCGAAGAGGAGCTCCGTAATCAGGGCGTCGAATGCAAGCTCAGTATGGGCGCGGTCCGCGAGGGTTACCTGGCTGGCCTCGCTGGAACGATATTTGGATATGAATTGCTGACATGCGGCGAAGTGCTGTACGGGGATCCCGAGATTGTGCGGGCACGCGCGAAGCACGCAAGCACTGATATCAGCTTGGAGGACGGGTGGCGATTGCTGGCCAATCGCACGGTTGAACTGCTGGAGATCGTGCCCGAACTTGCAGCAGGAAAGTCCGTGCTCTCGGAGGAGGCTCAGTACCGGTTAACCAAGCTCTACTTGGACATGGCCTCGTCTCTCCTGGTCTTCAAGCGAGAGTTCGTTGCGGGATATCGGGCACGTCTGGAAAAACTGCAAGAGCTTCAGGTCAGGAGCGCGTTAGGGCACGCGCCTATCGACTTAAACCGCTTCATCGACAGGCTCGCACTCTGCGTCGAATACAAGATTCGGGGAGCGTGGAGCGGGGGATCCCCCTTCGCTATGCGGGATTGTGTCGAAGAGGCAGTTTTCAATTTGCGCTCCTTATGGGCGTGGGAGCTGGCACAGATGAACTCCGCGGAGATCGAGTCGCTGGATGCCTTAATGATTCAGCAAATGCGTAACCAGCCGCTTAAGGCTCGTCTGCTGGGTTGGCTCTTTGCCGTGCGGCGCGAAGGGGTAGTCCGCTCTCTCCGTCACACAATCCGATGGCTTAGATTGTTCAAGTCTGCTTCACCGCGATACTGCACGTACGCTGCAGCATTGATAGTCTGGGATACTGTGGAGTTAAGTAACGCGCAGAACTTGGGAGTCGGCTTGGATCACGTCAGAAGGTGGCTTCCAGTCGCAGAACCGGCTGATCTATCTGCGGAGAATAATATCGTGGGAGTGGTGCGTGCGGCTCTGTGGAATTATCAGGAATTCCTTGTCGATACGCGCTGTTAGGGAAGTACTTGAGGAGATGGCGGGACCGTCCTAGTCAAGGACGGAGTGGTAATGTGCTCGATAACTCCAGCGATTGAGTTGGCATAAGCGAAAAGTCTTGCCATGCGAATTCTTTACATATCGTCCTACTACCCGTTGCCGACGACCAATGGCGCCAGGATGCGGCTATGGGTTCTGTTGCGCGCCATGGCCAACGCGGGTCACGATGTAACTTTGGTTTCCTTTGCCCAACCCGGTGAAACCGCCGGCACGGAAGCTCAACTGGGCACGGTGTGCGTTGACTACGAGATTATCCCTTTAGCACTCGTCCGCATGGCTGACGGTGGCGCGTATCTACGGCGGTTGGCCGCCATTTTTTCACCGTCACCTTTTCTACACAGCCGGTTTGACTCGATAGAAATGCGTTCCTGCCTGGAACGCCGGTTGCGTGAAGAGACCTTCGATGTCGTAATCTGCGACAATGTCGCCGCGGCCGTCAGCCTGCCGAATACCAGCGTGCCGGTGGTTGTTAACAGCTGTGATGTTGCTCATGTGCTACTGATGCGTTATGTGGAGCAAGAACGCAATCCAGCGAAAAAGCTATACGCGTGGCTGGAAGCGATCAAGGCGCGTCGTTTCGAAGCCAAGACCTTTGGACGTGCACAGTATGGAATGGCCTGCTCGAATGAGGACGCCAATGCCTTGCGTAAGATTTGCCCGGGACTGGAGATCTTTGTAATTCCCAACGTCGTCGACATTAACGAGTACGACGGAACGAAGGAAGAGGAACCGGACACCGTCATTTTCGTGGGAAGCATGGATTCAGTTCCCAACCGCGATGCAGTGTCGCACTTTGTGCGTGATATATTACCCCTGATCCAGATTGAAGTTCCTGGTGTTCGGTTTATAGCCGCCGGCCGCAACGCGAGCCCCGAGTTCCGCGCCTCATTTTCCCACGTTCCAGCTGTCCAGTTTACGGGCACATTGCCCGACATTCGACCGGTTATTGCCAAAGCGGCGGTGTCGGTTGTTCCACTACGAATTGGCAGCGGAACCCGGATAAAGATTCTCGAAGGGGCGGCAATGGCTAAGGCGATCGTCTCCACCACGCTTGGCGCGGAAGGGCTTGACCTTGAGCCGGAAAAGGAAATCCTGATCGCCGATGATCCCCGGCAATTTGCATCTTGCGTGACGGAATTGCTCCGTAATCCGGAGCGTCGCAAGAGCTTGGGTGAGGCGGCGCGCCGTCGCATCGCAGCAGACTATGATCTCGCAGCGCTTCAGAGGTCTATCGCTTTTGCGCTAGAGAGTTTGGAACACAACGTCGCCAGTGCAAGTCAGAGTGTTTAGTTGTAGTTGAGGATACTATGATTGTTTACTACGTCTTGATCTTCTCGCTCCCGTATCTTCGGCATCCAGTTTGGAATGCCGTCCTGGGCGGCGGTATAACAGTGACGAAGGTCATTGGCGCAATAAATGTTCTCTATGCGGTTATCTATCTGGCGCGGCGCCGTGGTACCCCGGCTTTCTTTGCGGCACCTCAATCGAAATGGATGCTGCTGCTAGTTACCATCGCGTTTTACTCGTTTCTGACGAACGAACGCGCTGAGTTAAGCCTACTTAATCCTATTGCCATGTATACCTCGGCCCTGCTGCTCTTTTTTGTAACGCTGAGCTGTGATCGATTCGGTGCAACGCCTGTACTGGAGCCTGATGGTAGCGGTGGGCGCCGTGGCTTTTGCTTCGCTATATCTGCTTGCGCGAGTGGAGGAGAGGAGTTCGAGGTATACGGCGGTGGCTTTCGTCCTGGTTGGGTTTTGGGAGATTCCAACTACTTCGCAGTCGCGGCACTGGCCGTTTTACCAATTAGCTTTGAACTGTTCCTGCACTCTCGCAGGAAGCTGGGCAAAACTCTACTGTCTGGGTTGCATGTCGCTCATATTTTTGGCACTTACTCTCGGTGCCTCGCGAGGAGGATTTGTTGGCACTTGTCACCGGAGTCGTTTATCTGATCGTCAGATCAGGCCTCTCCATGAAATATATAGTCAGAATTCTTCTCGTCGCCGTACCCTTACTTCTGATCGCGCCGAACTCTCCGGTCCATCGTTTTCTATATCCCGTGCCCGGGGACACCCAATCGGTCGAGAAGCACCTTGTGGGCTGGAGGGCTGGACTAAACATGGTGGCGGACCATCCCTTGATGGGTGTCGGACTCGGGAACTATAAATCGGTGGTTGTCAGTTATGACAAGACAGGCGAGGTGGCCGCAGATCCGCATATCGCCCATGATGCATACCTCGAGATAGCAGCGGAAATGGGAATCCCCGGCATAGTTGTTTATGTGGTCTTCCTTACCTCCACATATCTGTCGCTGGGAAAAACAAGGAAGCGGGCACGGGCCCGGGGCTCAATGCTCCTGGCTGGAATCGCCCTGGGGATGCAAGCGTCTCTGCTTGCCGCATATGTCGCCATCTTTTTTGTTAGCGGGGAGTATACGAGGATGTTTTGGTTAGTTTTGATAATGTCAATGGTGATGCCATCGTTAGTCCCAAAACGAAAGGTCGAGCACAGCGACAAAATCATCGAAACCGTAGCACACGAAGAACCAGTTCTCCAGGTGGGACCAGCATTGATTGGGATGCGGTGACCAGCTTCCGGTATCTCGATCAACTGGCAATTTAACAATCAACTACCCCTTCAAGTATTTGCGAAGTATTCTCTGCAGAGGGCAGAATCAGATGTCAAAGCGTGCCGAAAGCGTTCGGAGTTTGGGTAGGCCTTTGCTGGCATTTGTGGTGGCCTGGTTTATCGCGGCCGCTCTTGCTCTTGTGAATATCACGCTATGGGCTGCTACGAAGTCCGACATGTTGGTTGATGCCGCAACCGCGGTCAACAAAGTGCCCTCTGCTGTCGACATCTATGGTGGCGTGCTGGCTGGCCACGACCAGAAAGAAGCGACCGGGCTGATTCATCTCAAGAAAGTTAACGGGCGGTGGCTTCTTTTTACGGCACTGGGGAATCCATTGTGGGAGATCGCCTTTGACAACGCCAGGCTTGGAAACGATTTGGGTGTCGATCTCAATGGACACGGCAATCTATTTTGGGTAGCGGAGAAATATGCTCTGGGGAGGGGGCCGAGCAGATGGGTTTACGGAACCCAGGGCGAGGTGGGCCTATTATGTTCGGCAGATGGCACGCTCATGGGGTTTCACAGGCGTTGGCGCATATAGTTATCCACCTGTCATTCCGGACACTACAACCGGCGCAGATCCTCCTATGGGCCGGATGCCTTCCAACAAGATGACATATGTAATAAGCCACCAGGATTCGATCGCGGCGATGCAGGCAGGGGCTAAGAATTTGTTCGCGTCGGTATTTGCCACGGTGGGAGCCTCACCTTACTTTGCGGATCCCTACGATCCGAAGTTTAAGACCAGCACACACGCCATGGCAAGAAGTTTGGCGGGGCACGCCAAGGATCCATGGGTGCGCTATGTCTTTACAGGAGAAGCGGATGAGCTGCGGGGAATGCTTGGAACCCACCCTCACCTTGGCTTTGTAGTGGCTGCGAGCAATCCGTCCATATCCAGCGACCCAAACGGATGGAGGGGGCCTAAGACCTACAATGATACTACCAATTATGCCAAGTACGCTTTGCGTGACTACTTGAAAACCATTTACCTCTCCGTTGACAAACTTAATACGGCATGGGGCACTCACTACACCACCTTTGATTCTACTGGCGATTGGGGCAGTGGAACTGGATTCCTGGACGAAAACGGCCAGGGACTGTGTTCACGATGGTACAAGACCGGGCCCTGACTATCCGTGCCCTGGCGTGCCGATGCAGCGGGATCTTGACGCTTTCGCTACGCAACTGGTTCGCCGATACTATGAGATCATACATACGGAGTATCGTGGGGTGACCAATTACCTACTAGAAAGCACGGACATTAGTCCGCAAACATGGGGATACGCCATCGCAGGTATGCGTGACGCCGACGGGCAGGCCTCTGGTCGATCTGATTTCCATGGTCGCTTATGGCTTGCCGTCTGAGCCTGCGCTTGAAGACGAGATTTACAGAAGAATAGGAATACCGATAGTGCTGCACGGCCAACAGATGGCAAATAACGATTCTCCATTGGCAATGGTCGGGAAGGTCGACAAGATAACCGACCTCGGCGATACAAGGGAATGTGGAGTACCCAATCAAGGTGTACAGATTACCTGCGATTCCTGCAACTTCTGGTGGTGGAACGGAGCGACTAATGGTAGCGTTTTTATCCTGCCGTTTTCAAACAACAGTCTGCTAAAATTCTCGAGTATTCCGTACTACAAAACTGATGGCATTGCGCGATATGAATTTTACTTTCGACGATTCATCGATGCCCACAATTTTACCGTCTGTCCCTTGAACTACGGGGGCACTGGCAACAAGGCCGATTTCCTGTCGATGGTGAAAGTCGGATCGACCTTCAAGCGGATTGAGCTTGCAACATGGGATGCTACACCGCACACCCAAGAGGCTCGCGGCGACCGGTATGTGGCACTCGTAAACGACTTGTGGGCGCGAACGAGCTCGGGCGATCATTACTTCCTGGGGCTGGAGTTTTGGTGCTGGTGGGACAACAACTGGGTTCACTCCAACTATCGAGAGGTGGAGAACTATGGATTAGTGACGCCCCGTGGGAATGCTTACGACGGCGTGCAAGCCGTCTCCCAGCCCACGACGGATCAATATGGATTTCCGGCCGGCGGTGAAGCTACGAACTACGGTAATTTTCTGCATAAAGTTACTGAGGCGAATCGATCTGTCATCATGAATCTTGGCAACCTCAGATGAATGCCGATGCGGTGTCCTTGCCGTCAACACTCATGCTTGTGCTCACAATCAAGTACATGTGAGCTCCCACACAAGACTAGATCAACTGATCAAGGGGTGGAATGTTTAGGGGCTTTTTGTCGACATGGGCGGGTCTCATCGTCAACGGCATAGTTGGCATTGTACTGACCCCCGTTCTGGTGCACGGCCTGGGACCTTTCTACTACGGTCTGTGGATCCTTGTTGCGTCGGTTCTGGACTACTACGGCTTGCTCGACATGGGCATGCGCTACAGCCTGCAGAGATTTACAGCGCGTTACGGAGGGGCAAACGATCGCACTGCCCTGAACGAGACGTTCATGACAGGTCTCGCGGTAAGCGTCTGGATCTGCAGTGCGGTATTCGTGGTGGGTGCCGTATTTGTGGTCTTCCTTCCAGGGTTTTTTAAACTGCAAGGCCAATCCGTCACACTATTCCGCATTCTTCTTGGCTATCAGGGGATTACTCTGGCGCTCAGTTTTCCCGCGCGCATTATGGGCGCGTACATGTGTGGGTTGCGACGCTTCGATCTGTACAACGCCCTCGCCAGTACCCAGGGAATTTTGAAAGGCATTGTTTTTTGGCTCGTGATCCGCATGCATGGAGGGATCAACGGCATTGCGATAGCCCAACTCGCGATAGCCGCCGTTCTTCTGGTGCTTTCCTGGATCGCGACGCGCTACACGGATCCAGGACTGACGGTCAGTTGGAAATATACAAGCCGGGCCCGCACGAAGGAAATGGCATCGTTTAGCTTTTATATTTTGATGGGCGATGTCGGGGACCGCCTGAGATTCTTTCACGGATGTCATCGTTATTTCCCACTTCCTCACGGTTGCGCTGGCCACTCCCTTCAATGTTATCGGCAAAGCTGATGGAAATTTTCCGCATGGTGTTTTATCCCATTACCGGACCATTGACCACTGAAGCTAACGCGCTTGAAGGGCAGAAGAGATCGGAGGAGTCGAGACAGCTGTTTCTACGGTCCTCGAAGATATGCGCGCTGCTGGCGTTTGCCGGCACCGTCGTTCTTCTCCTTCAGGGCAAGAGTATTTTGCGAGTCTGGATGGGAGAGCCCTTTACCGCTTATTATTCATTACTGGTTGTTTTAACAACCGGATATTGTGTGTATCTTATGCAGATGCCGGCGTTGACCTTTCTGAACGCGACTGGCCACCACAGGATGGCGGGCTCATGGGCTCTCATAGAGGGCGTCCTGAATCTCGGCCTGAGTATCTACTGGGCAAAACAGTATGGACTCCTGGGAGTGGCCTTGGGGACCGCAGTTCCCATGATCATTATGCGTTTAGGAATTCAGCCTCTCTACACCCTGCGAGTGCTGAAGCTGTCGTTAACACAGTATGTGAGCAAGTCCTTGCTGCGTCCCATAGCGGTTGTCGCTATCGTCTATGCCGTTGCCAGGAGTATCGGGCTGATTCACTCCACAGCTTCCAGACTGGGATTGATGGAGATACTCTCGGGATTTGCCGTGTTATTTGGAGTATCCACTTACTGGATTGTATTGGACGGCAGCGAGCGCAAGGCGCTGCGTAGGCGAATTGCCGCTCTCCTTGACCGGAGTGGCATCCAGCAGGGATTGAATGCCATGGTGGCAAGAATACGGTGACGAAGAGAATTACCCTGTTCTTGACAGCAGATAGTCGCGTTTGACGTTCGGCTTAATATTCGCCGCCTTTTGGCTCACGACTGATGCAAGCCAGACTCTCGATATTTGCTCCCCTATCCGATGGGAGACCCCCCGGCTCTGCCGGGGAGGCAGTAGAAGTTTGACAGATACCGGAGTCCATCGCGGAGACTCCCAGACGTGAGCGCCAAAGCACACGAAAGGGAGTTCGCGATGGACGAAATGGAAAGCCTAAGCCATACCAAGTGGGAGTGCAAATACCATGTGGTGTTTATCCCCAAGTGCCGGAGGGAAACTTTGTATGCAGAACTGCGGCGGCACTTGGGTGAGGTGTTCCGCCAGCTGGCGGACCAGAAGGGTTTGACGCGCTTGTCGGGTGCGATAAGATTACTAAACCCAAGATTTAGGTTAGCGTAGCCATATGCCCTCTCCACACATCGCTTCAACCAGACGTCGCATTCTGCATGTCGAAGTTGGAGGGACCTATGGCGGCTCACTCAGGGCGCTGGAACTGTATCTTCAGTTTGCAGATCACACAAGATTCGCTCATGACATGTTGTTCTATTATCCGACCCCGGGAGCGGAGAGGATCGCACCGCTGGTGGATAACATGGCACTTCTTCACGACTTCGTGCCGGAGTGGCTCACCAGGGCGCCGGACTCGATCGCCAATGTTGTTGGAGCGTTGAAGAGATCAGCTCTGAACAAAACTCTGCAAGAGCCGCGAAGGTGGATTGCAGGGCTGCGCGGGATGCCGTTCTCGTCTCGTATCTATAAACTCCTGACATTCCGCCACTATGACGTCGTTCACGTGAACAATACATTCACCTACCAACCTGGAGTTCTCATGGCGTGTAAGATGGCGAAGCTGCCAGTGGTCTCTCATGTCCGGAATCCGGTGCCCTATGGTTCATTTAACCGCTTTCTGATGCGATCTCTTAGGATGGTCGTTACAGTCAGCGACAACTACACGACGGAGCTGCAGAAGTGGAATCTTCCTGTACCGGTCTACACATGCCACGACGGAGTCGTCGTACCGAAAGCGGACCCGCTGGCGGTGGCGGACATCCGCGGTGAGCTTCTGTCTGCTGGCGGTGAATTATTGATTGGGTCTGTAGGGCGTCTTGATACCCAGAAGGGTTATGACTACCTGATCCGAGCCGCACGCATGGTCGTTCATCGGAACCCGGGGGTTCGAGTTGCTATTGCCGGGGACGGCCCGCTGCGCGTGCAATTGCAACGCCAGATTGATAGTTTAGGGCTCTCACAACAAGTGCGTCTTTGCGGATTTCGCGAGGATGTCTCGAATTTCATCTCGGCCTTGGACCTCTTCGTTTCTTCCTCCAGATGGGAAGGGCTCCCGATCGCTGTAGTCGAGGCGATGCTGCTTGGTCGGCCTGTAGTCGCAACTGATGTTGGAGGAGTATCGGAAGTGGCCAGGACTGGAGAGACAGGATATCTGGTTCCGCCGAATGATCCGCTGGGTCTGGCCGATACTATCCTCGCCGCACTTGAGAAGCAAGAAAGCCAGCCGGGCGCCTTCATCGCTGAAGCTCGTCACGTCGCCGCCATGATTACGGACGCGGAACGAAGTGCCCAAGACTTCGAGCGGCGGATGAACGAAGTATTGGGACTCTGATTCCCAAACCGGGAAACTGACTCCTCCATCTGCGCATAAAGTATTCCGCCTCGCGATAAAGCTTGTTAGAGTGAGTTGTGTGCCATCATGGCAGGGTTTACTCACGGCGGAACCGCTCCAACATACTTCGAGGTGCGCAAGTATCGTGCAGAAGTGCCTGATCACTTCCTGGGATTCCCCGTGGTTTGCGGCCGGGACGAATTAATATCGGCGCAGTTAAAGGGACGCAGTCGTATCCTGGAAGTCGGTGCAGGAGATCGACCATTCCTCACTACCTTTTCCGGCGTTTACAAGACTATGGACGTTGACCGCAGCCAGAAACACGATTTCTATTCAGTGGAAGCAATTGATGAGCCCTTTGATGCGGTGCTAATGCGCGAAGTGGTCGAACACATTACACACGATCAATTCTTCGGCTATTTAGGGAAATTCTCGCAAATCCTAAGTGGCGGAGGGGTCCTTATATTGAGCACTCCGAATCCATGGGCAGGCGGAACGGTCTTCGCATACGACTATACTCACATATCGCCTTGGAACATGCGTGATATGTATAGCGTGCTCCGCTACTATGGTTTTCAGCCGGTTGAGATTTATCGCATTATTTGGCCGTCGCGGGTGCAGTGGCTAAAAAAGGCTTACTGGGCTGTCCACTCCCGGTTCTACATGCTTGACTACGCCGGTGCTTACGTAGCATTAGGGCGGATCGCCCCTTAAAGCTCGCGGCGTGAATAATGCCGCTCCGCTCGAGTGTTACTCACGTGCCGCCCGGCTAGAATTTTGGGAAGCGGCTGAGCGAGAATGTCGGACCTCCCGCGGACCCTCGTGACGCGAGTTCTCATACTGACGTTGCGGAACGAGGCGGACTTTGCGCCCGCCTCGCTCTCTGTATTGGCTTAATATGCAGCCAGATTGCTCCAAATCGAGGTGTTCGAGGTTGTTACGCTCCCCAGAACATTGCCGTAGGTAGCAGCTTCGCCCCCGGCAGGGAAGCCATACTGATCGACCGTCTTGCCCGATATTGCCTGTACTCCGTCGTAAGCATTGCCTTGGGGCGTCACCAGACCGAAGTTTTCTACCTCGTAATACTTGGAATTGATCCAGTTGTTGTCCCACCAGGCCCAGAAGTTAAGGCCGAGTGAAATGTGATCGCCTGAGGAGGATACCCGGTTCCACGCGTTACTGACGAAGTTTGCATAAATGGCCGCACGTGCGCTTTGCGTGTCAGGCGTGTTTTGCCACTCGACCATATTGATTCGCTTGAAAGTGTCGCCTGGATTCAAGAAAGACAGCAACATGGTGCGATTTGCGGCGCCGTAATTGTAGGGGCAGACAATCATGTTGTGTGCATCAATAAAGCGTCTTACGTAGTAGAGATACTTCGTGACGCCATCCGTTTTGAAATACGGTACGGATGAGAATTTGACCGTGGAATTGCTGGCATAAGGGACTATGAATGTTGCGCCGTTGGTAGCGCCATTCCACCACCAGAAGTTGGCGTCATTGCTCGTGATCTGCACCGCCTGGTTAGCAACGCCGCATATCGTCTCCGTACCCATGCTCGAGACAGTGGCAATTGTGCCGCTCATCGAAACCGCAGAATCGTTGTCAGCCATCTCCTGCATCTGGTAGATGATCGGTATACCAACCGTATTGTAGATCGTGACGTCCGTCTGCGACGGAGGTGTGGTCACAAGCGAGACAACGTCGACTAGAGGAGCCCCCTGGGTATCGAGCATACCGGCGATTGCATATGGCCAGATCGAATCGCCGTAGTCTGCGCTCTCGAGTAGATACTGGGTGACAGCGCGATATCCATTGTGCATCGTTTTGTAGTATTGACGCACCAATTGCGTGGCAAAGGCGTCCAAATCAGTGCGCATGGCAACGTTGGAACAGGGATAGTTCGGTCCAGCCTTATACCATGTGGAGCAGAGATGAGATCCGTTCTCGTCGAGGAATCCGGTGCCCGTTCCCCACCCGCCTGCCGAATCGAATGTCGTATAACTCGTTGCCCACGCCTTGTTGAGCGCGGCGATATTAGGATAGACGCTCTTAAGATAGTCATGTAGCGCGTATTTCGCATAATTCTTCGTGTCGGTGTAAGACTGCTTTCCACCCCAGGCGTTGGCATCACTTGAAACGCTGGGGGCGGAGGCAGCGACAACAAAGCCCAAGTGGGGGTGAGTCCCGCTCAGTCCCCGTAGTTGATCGGTCTGTCCCGTGAAGATGTAACGCACCCAGGGATCGCGCGGATGTGCAGCAAGGCTTCCGGCCACAGACGCAACGCTGGTTGCGAACTTTGGATCATAGGGGTCGGCGAAATATGGACTCGAACCGACCGTCGAAAAGACGGAAGCGTAGATATTCTTCGCGCCGGCCGTCATGGCAGAGGTCGAGTTTTCATGTGTTATCACGAAGGTCATTTTATTCGAGGGCAGTGTGCCCATGGGTGGATCAATCCAGTTTGTGGCGTTGGTGACTATGGGGCTGTAGTTGAAGGACCCCGCCGATAGGAATCCCCATGAACGCGCCATCGCACGAACATAGTAGGCCCAGCGGCTTGTGGTATCCGTGAAGCCGTCAACAGGGCCCTGGCCGATGGCGTATTTCTTGGCAGCATAATACGCGTTTCCGTTGCCATTTATGTCAACGCCCAAGTCATTTCCGAGTCTCGCGTTATCAAAGGCCAGTTCCCAAGTGGGATTACCCAGAGCCGTATAAAAAACCCAGCGCCCGTTTACCTTCTTCACGTGCATTAATCCGGTGGCTTCTGACGCGACGTTGCCTGCGATCACTCCGCCATATATATCCAGGCCGGTGGCGGCGCTTGAAGGTGAACTGGTCAGTGCCAAACACACTGTCGCTAGTAGGAAAAGAATATTTCTCAGATCAAATCTGCTTCGGACACACGAAGTCTTCATGGAGAGTTAATACCTCGATTTGGTGGGGATATGCCGCTACTCGGAGCAAACATGGCACTTTATGTGCACACGTTGTCCTGTAGCTTTAGGCTATGCCGCGACTGTAGCATCAGACCGATGCTGCTCCACTTTGATAGTGAGCCATGAGTACACTAAGGTAACAGTGACAGGGTTACCTTAGTGGTATTCTAGAGGTGCAGAAGAAGAATATGGGATAGTTGCAATGATAGATCGTCCTTCGTAAGTCATCTCAGCGACATCGGATACCGGTGATGAAGACGGCCGCCTCTGATTTAGGAGGTTGAATTCTAGAGTACGGATCGGACTGGCAAAATCAGGCTAGACAGCGGCAAAATTGACCACGGGTCGAAACAATCGTTATCGCCGCTCATGGCAACTGGAATTGCACAACCGATTAACAGATATGCTGCAGTGCAGCTCAATCGCATGGGCTTCAACTTACAAGCTCGAGTCCTCGCGATACCACTGAACCGTGCGATGCAATCCTTCCTGAAAAGATACACACGGGTCGTAGCCCAGACACTGTCTGGCTAGTGTGATATCGGCCAGAGAATGTTTGACATCGCCGGGCCGCTCCGGCGCGTATCTCACTGCACCATCGTGCCCGATAATGTCGCACAGTATACGGAACGTATTGTTCAGAGTGATTTGTTGGTTGGTTGCGGCGTTGAAGTATTTACCCGCCACTTGGGATGGGGGAGCATGGCAGGCTAGCAAGTTTGCGCTCACCACATTGTCGATAAACGTGAAGTCGCGGCTCTGTTCACCATCACCGTAAATGGTCGGAGTTTCACCCCGCAACATTTTCGAGATGAAGATGGCCAGTACGCCAGAGTACATTGAGGCAGGATCCTGATAAGGACCGAACACGTTGAAGTAGCGGAGCGACACCGTCTCCAATCCATAAACGGAATAGAAGGACCGCATGTAATACTCTCCGGCCAGCTTAGAGACGGCATAAGGAGATACCGGAGATGGTGCCATGCCTTCATGCTTAGGGAGGGTCGGAGTATCGCCGTACAACGACGAGGAGGACGCATATACGACGCGCTTTACGTTCGCGTCCCGAGCAGCCACCAGCAGATTAAGGGTGCCGTCGACATTTGCCCGATTGCTCGCGATGGGGTCGACCACAGAACGAGGTACGGAGGGGATCGCCGCTTCGTGGAAGACGTAGTCAACGTCCAGGCAGGCCTTCCTCATGCCCTCAAGGTCGAGCAGATCAATCTCGCGAAGGTCGATGTGACCGGAGATAGTCGCCAGGTTTTCTCGTTTTCCGGTACTGAAGTTATCGATGCCGCGAACCGTTTCTCCGCGGCGCACGAGTTCGCGCGCAATCGAGGAGCCGATAAAGCCGGCCATGCCAGTAATGAGGTAGACGGCCATTGCCCTCCTTAGCCTGTCTTTGGTCAAGACAACGACCTAGCTTCCTAATTCTACATAACGCAAACTGGTGGTCTGCGATAACAAGGGCCACAGAGCAGAATCGAGTGTCTATGGTGATTCATCAGCTACATGCAGCGTGCGAAGTAAAATGACGAGGAACTAACACCGCGAGTGCAAGGGCTTCGGCGTCAAGACAGACTTGGCATTGAACATCACACAGGCCGGTGATAGGAGACACCATAGGAAAGCCTGTTGGTCACCTGCCACCGGTTGACCGCCCGCCTGTTGGTCACCCATATGTTAGCATTTACGGGAAGTATTCATATTTAGGGCCTTTCTTCTTGCCAATGACAAAATCGAATGTTTCACCCGACTTGCCACACTTGAGCCCTCCTTCTCTTGAGCCGCAGTCATGACCACCCCGCTTCGTAAGTTTCGCGTCGGACTCGTAGGTGCAGGCTATGTCAGCGAATACCATATTCGGGCCCTGCAAGCATTGCCCGAAGTCGCGATCACGGGGATCACGGACCTCGATCAGAGCCGTGCCGGCGCCGTAGCCACGCGTTTTAAACTCGACAGTTATCCCTCACTCGAAAAAATGGCGGTGCAGGGTCTTGATGTCGTTCATGTGATGACTCCTCCAGCAAGTCACGTGGCGGTTGCCCTGAAGGCGCTGAGTTTGGGATGCCACGTACTTGTAGAGAAACCGCTCGCTACGAGTGTTGAGGATTGCGACCTTTTGGCGGCCGAAAGTGCAGCTCGGGGTCTCAGGGTGTGCGTCAACCACTCCATGTTGGGCGACCCCGTGTTCATTAAGACATTGAACGCAGTACGAGCGGGCGCCGTGGGCGAGGTGCTGACCGCCGATATTTTCCGCAGTTCGATTTTTCAGCCTTATCGTGGGGGCCCCCTGCCTCCACAGTATGGGGATGGCGGCTACCCGTTCAGGGATCTCGGCGTTCACGCGCTCTACATGCTCCGAGAAATCCTTGGACCAATCGACGAGGTGCAGGCTCAATTCTGGAACGCGGGATCGCGGTCCTCTGACCCGAATCTCTACTTCGATGAGTGGCGAGCGCTTGTCCGCTGTGCTCAAGGAAGCGGGCACGTGACGCTTTCGTGGAATGTACGTCCTTTGCAGCACCTTCTAATAGTTCAAGGCACACGCGGGACAATACGATCCGACCTCTACAGCATGTTCGTTACCAAGCGGCGCAACACGCCTGCGCCCAAGGCTATCGAGCGCGTTGTAAACGTCATGGCAGAGTCCGCTGGCGCGTTCACTGGGGTTACGGCCGGAGCGGCCCGTTTCGCCATGGGCAAGGTAGTGCCCTACCAGGCTCTGCACACCTTCGTACGCGAGTTTTACAAGGCTCTGGCGGCTAACGGGCCGATGCCTGCCACCATCGAAGGTGCCCGAGATGTAGTCGACTGGACAGAGAAGGTGGCCCGGCCGGCCGACGAAGCGAAGAACAAAGCCCGGCCACGTAGTGCCGGTGCTCTTGAGCCGGCGATCGTTGTCACCGGTGCAAATGGGCACCTGGGTCGAGCGCTGGTCCGCCGTCTTTTGGCCGACGGTGAACGGGTTCGCATCTTTGTTCGCCGACAGCCGTCCGCAGAATTCCGAAAACATCCTCGGCTCGACGTGTTTCTAGGGGAGCTTGGAGACCCTATGAGCGTCGAGCAGGGTCTGGCGAATGCTACGGCGGTCTATCACTGCGGCGCCGCCACTGTTGGAGGTTGGCCCGCTCATGAGAGCGGCACCATCGCTGGGACAGCAAACGTTGTCGCAGCGTGTTTGAAACACAAAATCAGGAAGCTCGTGTATGTAAGCTCGCTTTCTGTCCTGCACCAGCTTGCCCTCGGTCCCGTCGTAACCGAATCGTCTCCCTTGGAACCCCGGCCGGAGGAGCGCGGCGCGTACACTCGGTCAAAGCTTGAGGCGGAACGCGTTGTAAGCACAGCGGTGCGGGAGCAAGGACTACAGGCAGTTATCGTCCGGCCCGGTCTCATCTGGAGCGAGGAGGTTTTGCTTCCCGCCTCGGTCGGTATGCGCGCGGGAGGCCGGCTAGTGATGATTGGCGACCGAAATCTGCGTCTGCCGCTTATTCATGTGGACGATGTGGTATCCGCCATGATTTTAGCGATGAACAACGACGTTCCTGCCGGAGAAATATTCCATCTGGTTGACGATGATCCCCTCACCAGAGAGGAACTGGCCAAACTGTACCTGGCGGGACGTGAGCCGCAACTTCGCCTGGTGCATATACCAATGGCGGCGGTCACGACGGTCGCCGGCACACTTAGCGGCGTCACCCGCTTGCTCGGACGGTCGATTGGCCCTTCCCCATATCGGCTCCGCTCAGGCGTTGCACCTCTTTACTGCGATTGCAGCAAGGCTAAGAGGGAGCTGGGATGGCAGCCGGCTGTACGAAGCGGGACTCGCTTGCGTGCGCTACTCAAACCTTCCGTGGGATAGCTTCGTAAGAGGCCATTCCCGGGAGTTGGTCGACGGCTATTATCATAACGGCGAAGATTCTTAACGAACTTTCGGGGAAATGGCACGTCAGTCCAAGATGACTGACGCGGGGAGTGGTTATGCGATGGAAGATGAAGTCGCTCATTCAGAGATCGATTGCCGTTCTCCCATGCAGCGACCAAGTTTACAGCTTGGTACAGCGAAGAGTCGGGCGACGGCGCGAGGTTCCGGATGTCATTACTGATCTTCGGCTATGCAGTCGAATCTTGCAGCCTGCCGTCCGGGCTGGCCTAACCCTCGCGGGCGCACATGCGATGGAGATCGGTACCGGCTGGGGTCTTAACATGCCGATGGCCCTGTTTCTCTGTCACGCTCATGGCACTAAGACGTTCGACCTACACCATCTCTTGGAATCCCGCATCGTGCTGGGACAGATTGCGGTAATACGCGAACAGCGCGACGTTGTGAAAGAAATATTCCTGCCTCTCGTCGAGGAACAAGAGTTGGAGAGGCGTCTTGATGCTTTGTGCCGTGTTAGGAGCCTGAAGGAAGTGTGCGAGCTCGCGGGGATCGAATATTTCTCCCCTGCAGATGCCACCAAGACAGGTCTTCCCGACCATTCGATCGACATACAAGTCTCCAAGACTGTCATGGAGCATGTGCCTCCCGAAGTTTTTGTCCGCATGTTGCACGAGGCCCGCAGAATACTGTCGCCGAATGGAGTGATGGCCCACATCATCGACACCTCCGACCACTACTCTCATATCGACCCGACGATATCGGTAATCAATTTCCTGCAATATTCCGACAAGCAGTGGAGCAAGTATGCTGGAAATCATTTCAACTATCACAATCGGCTGCGCGTGCCGGAATTCAGGCAGCTCATTGAAGAAAATGGTTTTGACACCTTCCAATGGAAAGCACCATGCGATGAACGAGCGCTGAAGGAGTTGAACGACGGATTCCCCTTGGATGCCAAGTTTCGCGGCCGACCAGTAGAAGATATATGCACCCGATCAATCGACTGGATCGGCCGGCCCGTTCGCTGAAAATATTTGGACGATTAATAAGGCGAAATTTCGAGGCCGAGTGACAAAGTCAGAAGCCGACGGCCGTGCCTGCGCCGTTTGATTGGTGATCAACCTGTCGTCCTTTGCCAGAATTTGCAGCGGCTCACGGGATCGGTTAGACTTTGGCTATCTTTTTATCTTTCTCCATGCCTGCAGAACCCCAAATAACCACGACTGATCTGCTGGAACAGTATGCGGATGTCATTCGCCTGGGCTGGTTAATTCGCAAGACTGAGCAACGACTGCTCGAGTTGTTCAAGCAGGGAAAGTTGTTTGGTACGGTCCATACTTGTATCGGCCAGGAATTTGTCGGTATCGCCGTCGCACGGGCCTTGGAACCGCAAGACAATGTTTTTTCCAATCACCGCTGTCACGGGCACTTCCTCGCCTACCGGCAAAATCTGGTCGGACTTGTCGGCGAAATTATGGGCAAGTCCGTAGGGGTTTGTGGTGGACGCGGAGGCAGCCAGCATCTGCATCAGGGAAATTTCTACTCGAACGGTGTGCAGGGATCCATTGTGCCAGTCTCCGTGGGGCTCGCCTATTGCCAGAAGGTCAAGGCCACAAATGGAATCACGGTCGTCTTCCTCGGAGATGGTACCCTCGGGGAAGGCGTGGTCTATGAGGCAATGAACATTGCGTCGAAGTGGGAACTGCCGGTGCTGTTCGTCTGTGAAAACAATTTGTATGCGCAGTCTACGTCCCAGTCACAGACTTTGGCAGGAAGCATTCGCGCGCGGGCCGAAGCATTCGGGATCGAAGCCAGTTACAGCGACACCTGGGACTGGCCGGCGCTGCTTGGCGCCATGGCTGACAGCGCGAGTCTCGTCAGGAGCACATCGAGACCGCGATTCCACCAAGTGGATACTTACCGATTGATGGCGCACTCGAAGGGCGACGACAATCGGCCGGAGAGCGAGGTCGCCCCTTACTGGGGGCGCGATCCCATCACTATGCTTTCGGAACAGTACGCGTCGGACCCGCGCTTCCAGGAAATGGCTCGCGATGTCGAACAATTGATTGACGAGGCGGTAGCTGAAGCAGAGGCTGCCCCGTTCAGCAGCGAAGCGGCTTTGTGCGCAACTGTTGGTGGCGCGGATGTCTGGGAAGTGCAACCGTTTCCCAAAGAGCGGATAGTCGACTCCGTCCGCCGAGGCTTGGAAGAGGGTCTGGAGCAGCACCAACAAGTGGTGCTGATAGGTGAGGACATCGAGTCGCCCTACGGCGGAGCCTTCAAGTGCACGATGGGATTGAGCGCTCGCTTTCCCGGCCGCGTACGCAATACTCCCATCAGCGAAGCAGCCATCGTGGGAGTTGCCAACGGCATGGCGCTGGCAAAGCTAATCCCGGTAGCCGAGATCATGTTTGGTGACTTCCTGGCGCTGGCGGCCGACCAGTGGATCAACGGCGCAGCCAAGTTTAGCTGGATGTATGACGGGCGAGTGCAGGTCCCGACGATCATTCGTACCCCGATGGGAGGGAAGCGCGGATACGGCCCGACGCACAGCCAGAGCATTGAGAAGCATTTCCTCGGCGTACCCGGCACCAACGTCTTGTGCTTGCACCACCGTTACAGTCCGGCGAAACTCTACCATGATCTTTTCGCGAACATCGATACACCCACGCTAGTGATCGAGAATAAAATACTTTACACACGATTTACTAACCCTGAGCCTCCGCCCGGATACTCGCTGCTCTTTACCCGAGAGACATTCCCCACCGTACGCCTGAAGCCGAGCTTGACGCCCGATTTGACCGTGGTGGCGATTGGTGGAATGTCCGTGGAAGCAGAAGAGGCGATGCTGCGATTGTTCGATGAAGAGGAATTGCTCGTCGACTTGTTCCTGCCAACGCGGCTCTATCCGTTCGACGCCGGGGTTCTACGAGACAGCCTGACGGCCACCCGAAGGCTGTTGGTGATTGAAGAGGGGCAGGGGTTTGTCTCGATGAGCAGCGAAATTTTGGCGCAAGTCGCGGAGCGCTTTGGCGACCTCCGTGTGCGGTGTCGACGTCTGACCGCTGACTCATGTCCTATCCCGTCCTCCCGGCCATTGGAGGAGCGATGCCTGCCCAACACCGACTCGATTGTGCGAAAGGCGAGTGAATTCGTCCGTGAGTTTGTTCACTGAGATCAGGATTCCAAGGGAAATCGTAAACGACGATGTCGTTTTGATCGCCGCATGGGAGGCCGAACATGGCGCTAAAGTTGCTTCCAAGCAGGTGGTCGTGTCCATTGAAACCTCAAAGGCAGTCGTTGACGTTGAGGCTGAAACGGAAGGCTATCTGGAGATTCTGCATCCCAAGGGAGCCGAGGTTCCCGTGGGAGCACTGATCGGACGTATTCAGGCGGAACCGCTCTACGCGGGCGGGGTTTCGCCCACACCCAAAAATCCGCCGGTCTCTGTCGCGAGCGCTATGCAGGCTCCAATGGCAGCGGGTGGCGTGGGTCTGCGTATCTCCGCGAAGGCAAAGACCTTAATTGAGCAGCACTCCATCGACACTGGTGTTTTTGCAGGAATCGACTTAGTTCGTGAGTCCGACGTGCGCGCCTATCTCGAGCGTCAAGAGAGCGTAACTGAGGCAGCGACGACGATAGAGATACCCCCAGCAATCGAAGAATCCGGTTCGGCGCACGCCGAGGGGCTTCCGTCACAGAGATCTCAATCCTCCCAAGCCAGTGCAGCGTCTAAGGGGAAACGCGGGTTCCTGCGCGATGCCCGGGTATCAGCCGCAGAACGTGGCGGCCGAGGCCTGGTCAGCCTTGCGCTCAATTATTTGTGGCGGAACTGGTTTCTGGGAAACCTCGTGCGTTGGGCGCCGCGAGGCGTTATCCTTCCACTGCATAGGCTTCGGGGAGTGACGATTGGCAAGGATTGCTACATCGACCCGCATGCCATCATCGAGACTGCCTATCCGGAAAACATCACTATCGGCAATGACGTTCGGGTTACGGCGCGAGCCATAATTATGACGCACATCAAGGCGCCACACTATCTGCGCGAGACTGGCATTATGCCGATGGTTTTGAAGCCGGTGGTCCTTGAGGACCATTGTTTTGTCGGAGTGAATTCGGTCATCATGCCGGGAGTCACCATCGGCAAAGCGGCCGTGGTTGCCAGTGGAGCAGTGGTTATGACTAACGTGCCAGCCTACACCATGGTAGCGGGCAACCCGGCAAAAGTAGTGAAGACCTTCCGCAAGCCCCCAGAGGAACGGTAGTATGCCCTCCGGAAAGAGCAACGAAATCCTGAACGCCTTTTGCATTGATCTCGAAGAGTGGTTTCACGTCTGCGAGGTCAGTACGCCTTACGACGACCCTAAAACATGGGATTCCGCGGCCAGTCACGTCGTAAAAGACACAGATGTTATTTTGCGTCTGCTCGATGAGGCCAAGGCTCACGCCACGTTTCTTACCGTAGGCTGGGTAGCAGAGCGTCATCCTGATCTAATCCGGCGACTGAACGACGCTGGCCATGAAGTCGGCTGCCACACCCACTTTCACCGGTTGGTATACACCCTGACCCCCGACGAGTTCGAACAGGATCTCAAGCGCTCTCTCCAGGTCTTGCGTGAGGTGAGCGGCCAGCCGGTGGCAATCTTTCGCGCTCCTGGATTTTCCATGAAGCCCGAATGCTTTTGGGCCTATCCCATTCTTAGAAGAAACGGGGTAACCGTAGACGTTTCCGTTGTGCCAGCGCCACGCGATCACGGAGGTATCGACGGATTCTCTCGTGATCCGTTTCTGCTGCATACCGAAGCTGGCGACCTGACCGTATTTCCAGTCTCCATCCTGAGTGCCATGGGTAAGCGTGTGCCTTTCTCCGGAGGCGGCTACCTGCGTCTGTTTTCGATGCCGATTATCAAGTATGGATTTCGACAGAATCACCGAGCGGGTCGGCCAGTGATGACGTACATACATCCGCGCGAAATCAATCCGACGCAACCGCGGCTAGACCTGCCGCGAGTGAAGAGCTTCAAATATTACGTCAATCTCCATAGAGCCGAAGACAAGCTGCGAACATTGCTGAAGAATTACAAGTTCGGAACGGTTGCGGATGTCCTGGCTCTCGTGCCCTACTTCAAAGAGTATCAGCTAACCAACGGCGATATACTTCCACTGCCCACGGTGCCGGCATCGGCATAGAAACGTGACTAGTGATGGCCGTCCCTGTGCCTGCAGGATGATGGCTGCTTCACCTGAGTCGTTCTACCGCATACGCGGAGCTTCAGTTAGCCGCACGGTTTTATCTTTCCATAGGCTCTGCGGAGGCACAAAGAACACGCGTAGTGCAATCAGGGTCGCGCTGATTAGCACAACGAATGTTCGAATCGGAGATGTCAGTTTCTTGAGCGGAAACTTGGCGGGAAGAACAACGTCCAGAGCAGCTAGACCATAAAAAGCGATCTGTCCTGCAATCGCCCAGTTCCTCCAGGGCGAAGGCAGACCGATGGTGGCGAGTGCAATCCCGATCAGGCAATACGGCAATAGCATGCGAAAATACTTCCCCGAAACGAAGTGGAAGCGCATGCGATTGCGCCGGGTCAGCATCTCAGGCATGAGTTGTAGTGTCTGATACAAGCCCGCTTGCAGCCGGACTTTTCGCGTAAATTCAGAATGCAGCCCGATCGGCGTCTCGTAAACAATGGCCGTTGAGTCAAGAGTCAAGCGAAAGCCTTTGAAGAACGCCGTCATCGGCAGATAAACATCATCCAATAGAGTATCCGACGATACCGGTGCCCACAGGCTGCGCCGCATGAGATAGAACGGGCCATTGCAGCCAAAGGTGGAATCGATTCGCGACATCTGTTTGCGAATCCAAACTTCGTAACGCCAATAGATACTGAAATCGTTTTCTTCAGATGTCTCAGCGGGAGCCATCTGAAGCTCTCCGCTGACCGCGCCGACCTTCGGGTCGGCGAAACACGAAATAGCATTACGCAAGCTATCCGGGTGGAGCGTTTGGCGAATGTCGGTAAGCGCTAGGATTTCACCGGCCGCCAGCGGAGCCGCTACGCTCAGCGCTGCCGGCTTGCCTCCGCGCGGAAGCCGGATTAGGCGAACACCCTGCGGCTCGAAGCTGCGCGCAATCTCGTCGGTGCGATCGTCGGAACCATCGGAGACCACAATGATCTCCATCAGCTCCCGTGGATAATTCAGCGCCAGGATCGAGTTCAGCTTTCGCTCCAGGAACTTCTCACCGTTGTGTACGGCTATTACGAAGGACACGGACCGCAGAACATTATCCCGACGTACCGGTTTTTCTTGACGGTTTGCCATCCAGCCGAGCAGGAGTGGATAGCCGAAAAGCGTGTACACGATGATCGCGGAGGCGAGCACCACTACCAGAACGCATATTCCCTGTATTGGAGTCAGAGGCATGACCGATGAAGAGCCCCAGAAATTAATCCCGACGCTGAAGTTCAGCGTGGCCATGATAGCAATCAAATAACCGCAGAGCTGGAGATTACAGCCAGTCGATACGCCTGAAGGCGGCCCCATCGCCGACACTCCTAAGCTCTAACGGCTTCGCCGGACAGAGATAGCATGCCCAAATTGAGAATAGCTCAGCGCATTGTGCTCGTCAACGGACTTGCAAGATATCAGTCGATTGACTTTCCATTTTGACTCTCCTCGGCAGTATAGAATCGAAATCTGAGCCAGTTTGGGCTGTACTGGTGCCGGAGCTTCCTACCGGCTGGAGTTAGCTGCGTTGTTCCGTTACTGGAGGCCGTAATCATGCAGGTTGCAGAGAAGTCTCTGGATGCGTTCGTGGCGCTGAGAGAAAAAATCGAGACGAGAACTGCCAAAGTGGGGATCGTCGGCCTGGGCTATGTTGGCCTTCCGCTGGCGGTCGAGTTCGCCAAGGCTGGGTTTATGGTTACAGGTATCGATGTTCAGCAGTCAAGAGTCGACCAGCTGAACCGCGGCGAATCGTACGTACAGGACGTATCCGCGGGCGAATTAGCAGGGCTTGTCGGCAAGAAGGTCCTTCACGCCACCGCGAACTTCGATATCATCCGCGAGCTGGACACTCTGAACATCTGCGTGCCAACACCGCTGCGGAAGACCAAAGATCCGGACATGAGCTATATCGTCTCCGCGGCTGAAGAGGTTGCCAAGTATTTTCACCCTGGACTATTGGTTATTCTGGAATCGACCACATATCCGGGCACGACCGACGAGTTGCTGCTACCCACCTTCGAGAAGAGCGGACTTAAGGTGGGAAAGGATTTCTTCCTGTGCTTCTCGCCCGAACGTGTCGATCCGGGCAACCCCGTCTACCAAACCTCTAACACTCCGAAGGTAGTGGGGGGCATCACCCCGGCATGCACGGAAATGGGGCAACTCTTCTTCTCCCAGGCTCTCGATACTGTCGTTCCAGTTAGTAATACGCGCGTGGCGGAGATGGTCAAATTGCTGGAAAACACCTTTCGCATGATCAACATAGGTCTGGTCAATGAAATGGCTCTGATGTGCGATGGGATGGGCATCAACGTCTGGGAAGTGATTGACGCAGCGGCGACCAAGCCCTTTGGGTTCATGCCTTTTTACCCCGGTCCCGGGTTGGGCGGGCACTGTATTCCGATTGATCCGTTTTACCTTTCGTGGAAGACGAAGCAGTCGGGGATCGAGGCCCGGTTTATCGAGTTAGCCGGATACATCAATGGCAGCATGCCCCATTTTGTTGCCGATAAGGTACAGCAGGCGCTAAACGAACAGGCGAAAGCTGTGAAAGGTTCCCATATCCACGTGGCTGGCGTGGCCTACAAGCGAAATATCGACGATATGCGCGAGTCTCCGGCGCTGGATGTGATTCTGCTGCTCAAAAAGCGCGGGGCGAAGATAACCTATAGCGACCCTTACGTCTCCAGCTTGCGCCTCGACGGCATTTACCTGGAATCGGAGGACCTGGTCGCATTGGCACCGCTGGCAGACTGTGTGGTTATCATCACCGACCACTCAAAATTTGATTACAAAGGACTTCTCGGGTCGGCTAAACTAATTGTCGACACCCGAAATGCCATGAAGGGATTCCAATCGGACAAGATTGTTCGCCTTTAGCGGCCGCGGGCGCTCTATCGAGGAGGTCGGGGCCGACGTCTAAGCCTCAGGCAGCCTTACGCAGATTCCCTTGAGCTGCTCCTATGTCAGGAGGGTGCAAGGCAGTCCTAGGCTACTGCTGCCTCTAGCTATGAGCAATTAGCTATCCCGAATGTGCAAGATCCTGCACTTTCGACCCGTAATGGGATATGGCACGCCTCGCGTAGTCGTCCAGAACGGCTGGATTTTGAATTAGTTGTGTTGTAAGCTTAGGAACGCTTCCTCGGCCAAACAAATGCACATAGCCGCGAGGCACTTCTTGCAAATCGCTGAATAGGGAGCGGCAGAAAACGTGGCTCTGACTGACACCGAACCGACGGGGACAACTCTTAATCCGCCGGGCAAGCCGCTCGTCGCGGAGGAGAAGTCTCCTCCCAAACTTCTAGTCGCGTGGCAGACCGTCAAGCCGTTCGGCTGGCCAGGACTGTTGTTATGTGCCGTCCTGATAGCCCTGTATGCCCCGGTTCTTGCCCGCCTGATTTCCCAATGGTACAACGACTCCAACTATTCCCATGGCTTCCTGGTGCCGCTGTTGTCGGCATTTATAATCTGGCAGAAGCGTGACAAGTTGAGCCAGGTGCAGCGCCGCCCGTCGTGGTGGGGTATGGTGATCGTGATCCTGTCGCTGGGATTGCTGTTCCTGGGCAGCCTTGGTGCTGAGTTGTTTCTCGCCCGCATCTCGATCGTGTTTACGATCTGCGGTCTGATCGTGTATTTTGCCGGCGGGGCTCTGCTGCGGGCATTGGCATTCCCGTTGGCGTTCTTGCTGTTCGCCATCCCGATTCCGGCACTGATTTATAACGAAATAGTCTTCCCGCTCCAATTTATCGCATCGCGTTTCGCGACCTCGACTCTGGAAATGCTCAACCTGTTTCCCATCATGCGCGAAGGGAACGTGTTGATCATGCCGAACATGAGGCTGGAGGTAGTGGAGGCGTGCAGCGGGATTCGCTCCCTGATGTCACTGCTGGCACTCGCTGCCGGGTACGGATATCTAGCAGAGCGCAGCACGCTGGTGCGGTGGATCTTGGTTATCGCCATGGTGCCGCTGGCCATTATCAGCAATGGAACCCGCGTCATGATCACTGCCCTAATGGCGAATTACATCGGACCCCAGGCTGCTGAAGGCTTCATGCATGAGTTCTCGGGATGGGTCATTTTCGTGATCGCCACGGCATTGTTCCTCGCTTTACATAGCCTCTCTGTGGCCATCCGGAAGAAATTTGGCTGGATGCCGCCCGACGACGGCATCAGCAAGAACAAAGCTGAGGTGGGCGCATGAAAACTGGCGCACGTTACTGGTGCATGATTGCTGTCCTTCTGGCAGCCGTCGCGGGCATGGGGTTTCTCTCACACGGCGAAGCCACCCCGATTGCGAAACCTTTGTCTGACTTTCCCCGGCAGGTGGCCGGATACAGCATGGCTGCCGACATTCCTCTCGACGCCAAAACGCTCGAGGTGCTGGGCGCTAGTGACACTTTGAATCGGTTTTATGCTTCCCCGGATCAAGGTGAACTCGGCCTCTTCATTGCATACTTTCGAACCCAGCGCACCGGGGCCACCATTCATTCGCCGAAGAACTGTCTGCCCGGCGCCGGATGGCAACCATCGAAGGTTGGTATCTACCAGATGTCCTTGCCGGATGGGCGCAAGGCACCGGTAAATCTTTACATTATTCGCAAAGGGCTGGAACAGGAGTTGGTGCTGTACTGGTACCAGGCCCATGGCCGGATCATCGCCAGCGAGTACTGGGGCAAGTTCTATTTAGTGTACGATGCGCTGAAACTCAACCGCACCGATGCCGCGCTGATTCGCATCACGGAGCCCATTGTCGGGGGCGACGAGGATGTTGCGCGTTCCCGTGCGATTGCTTTCGCCCAGCAGATTACGACGGACGTCGATCAGATTATTCCTCGGTGACCCAGGAGAAGTTCATGCGGACTCGCTACATCGTCTTATTACTTTTAGCTGCCCTGCTCGCGCTGGGGCTCGCCGGTTGTCATCGCAATCCCGAGGCGGCCAAACGCAAGTACCTCGAGAGCGGCGAGAAGTACATGGAAAAAAAGCAGTATGATGCCGCCATAATTCAATTCAAGAAGGCGTTGCAGATTGACCCGAAGTTCGCCCAGGCATACTACGAATTGGGAAGCGCGATGCTCGCCACCCAAAACTGGCAGGAAGGCTTCAGGAACCTCAATACCGCCGTCGAACTGGATCCCAACAATTTCAAGGCACGCGCTGAGTTGGGAAACATCTATGTGCTCAGCCGGAGGCCCGAGGGATACCAGAAGGCCGAAGAGCAAGCCCGTTACATCATCGAACATGACCCCAAGAGTCCCGACGGATACCGCTTATTAGGGACCGTCTTGTTCGCACAGGGTCGCGCCCAGGAGGCCATCGAGCAGTACACCAAGGTTATCGAGTTGCAACCCAAGGATGCTGGCGCTTACCTCAACCGCGGGGTTTTGAATGCCGATCTGAAGAAGTTCCCCGAGGCCGAGAGCGATTTCCGACAGGCCATCACCATCGATCCGAAGAGTCAACAGGCTTACGCCAACCTGGCCAGCTACTACCAATTGCAAAAGCAGCCCGACAAGGCCGAGCAGGTATTGCGCGAGGCGGTCAAAAATAATCCTGATGCGCCAGCCAATTATCTTCGGCTGGCGGGCCTGCTTCTCTTCCAGAAGCGCCAAGACGATTCCAATAAGGTTCTCCAGCAACTGCGTGACTCGCAGCCGAATTCGGCTGATGTCGCCCTCGCGATCGGCGATTTTTACATCGCCTCACGGAATCCGCAGGCGGCGATCAAAGAATATGAGCGGGGAGAGGGGCTGAAGGGCAAGACCGATGAGGTGAAGGCCAAACTGGTTGAGGTGTTACTCGACACAGGTCAGGTTGACCAGGCAACCAAGCTGAATGACCAGATGCTTAAGGACAAGCCGAACGACATTGGCACCCGCGTTATGCACGCGCGGCTGCTGGCCATTCAAGGAAAGACACAGGAGGCCATCACGGAACTCCGGGGGGCGATCAAGGATGCGCCCGAGAATCCTCAGGCCCACTTCGTTTTGGGACAGGTGCTCCGACAGTCCGGCGATCTCGCCGGCGCCAAAAGTGAATTTCAGGAAGTCATCAAGCGCCAACCGGACAATCAACTCACCCTTCTGGCGCTCGCCGAAACCTACCGGGATTCTCGCGACTTCGATACCGCCCGGGAATATTGTGGCCGTTTGCTGAAACTGAATCCAAACAACCTTCAGGCTCACTACATTTTAGCCACTGTCGAACTCGGTGCCAAGAATTACAAAGAGGCTTTGGACGAGTTGGATATTGTAGAAAAAGCCGCGCCCAACGACCCCTCTATCCCGCTCAACAAAGCCTTCGCCTACTTTGGCCAGAAAAAGATTCCAGAAACCGAGAAAGAGTTTCAAGCCGCTCTGAAGATAAATCCGCAATACGATTCCGCCATGAGCGACTACGTCAGTATGCTCTTTGGCATTAAACAGCCGGATCGGGCCTTGCAACTGGCAGCGCAGTATGCAACGGCCAACCCTAATCGTGCGCCCGCCCATTTCATCTATGCTTCCGCGCTGGCCAACGTGAAGAAATACGATCAGGCTGCTGCCGAACTGCAGAAGGCGATTCAACTCGATCCCAAGCAGATCCCCCCGTACTTGCAATTGGGTAAGGTGTACGAGGTTACGGGCAATTTGGATGGGGCCTTGAGCGTCTACCAGCAAGCGCTCGCGCTCCAACCCAAGTCTGGTCTGCTGAATACGAACGTCGGGAACGTGTACCTCGCCAAGAACGATTTGCCCTCGGCGCTGAAGTACTACCAGGTGGCGTTGAACCTGAATCCGAACGATCCTGTCGCCGCCAATGACGTCGCTTGGGTCTACGCTCTGCAGAACAAGAATCTGGACGAGGCTCTCACCCTGGCGACACAGGCCAAGCAACAAGCCCCTGACATGGCGTCCATTAACGACACCTTAGCTTGGATTCAGTACCTGAAAGGCAACTACGCCCTGTCGGTTTCTTTGCTGGAAGACGCTATCAAACAGAATCCGGTCAATGCGGAGTTCCGATATCACCTCGGCATGGCGTTGAATGGAGCTGGGGATAAGACTCGGGCCAAGAGCGAGCTGCAAAAGGCTCTTTCCTTGAATCTGAAGGGTTCGGATGCGGAGTCGGCGCAACAAACACTCGCCTCCCTCCAGCATCAATAGACGAATCAGGAACTGCACAAACCGGGTCCGCGGCGTGGCGGTGGGAGAGTTATGCTCGCCCACGAATATGGCTGTGTTTGACCCTCGAATCCGAGGGCTGATAAACTTAGGTTTCTTTCCACCCTGTTGGCAAATCGACTAAGGACATCCGTGCGTAGTTATACTCGACATCAACTTAAACAGAATGCATTCGCAGAAACCACCGTCGACACTATTTCATGGGCCGTCGAGCACCGTTCCAAGCTAATCATAGCCGGTATTGTGTTGGTGGCCCTTGTCGGGCTATTGCTCGGTGGCTGGGCGTTCAATAACTACCGTGACCAGCAGGCCCGTCAGGAACTCGCTGCTGCTATCAGCAAGTATTCGGCGCCGATTCGCCCGGAAGGCACGCCTGCAACTCCCGACGTCTTGAGCTTTGCCTCCGCCCAGGAGCGAGCCAAAACTGCCAACGCGGAATTCGCCCGCATCGCCGACAAGTATTCGTTTACCGAGTCAGGAACGCTGGCAAGGTACTTTGAGGGACTGACCTTCCGTGACCTGGGCGATGCGGCCCAAGCGGAAAAGCAGTTGAGAGAGGTTACCGACAGCCGCCACAAGGAGCCCGCCAGTCTGGCGAAACTTGCATTGGCGTCGCTCTACGCAGACACCAATCGCGCCCAGCAGGCTATTGCAATTTACAAGGACTTGATCGATCACCCGACAATGTCAGTTGGCAAGGCCACAGCACAATTCCAGTTGGCATCGCTGTACGAGAGCACGCAGCAACCAGGCGAAGCCGCTAAGCTCTATCAGCAGATGCAGAAAGAAAGTCCGACCGGCCCGAGCGGACAATTGGCCACGCAACGGCTGCGCGCCCTCGGTCATCCCTAGGAATCCGGCTCGAGACATGCGCTGGCCTTCAAGACCAGCATTTTTTCTGCGTCGTCGATTGCGCGTTCGACGCGGGGCCTGAGCCGGCGAAGCATCTAGGTTCTGTTTTGGGAATCATTCTCCCATTCCTCAGCAACCTGCCCGCACATTTCCACACCTAATGCAACAGTTTGCATATATCTTGTCCCGTCCTGTCTTCCATCGGCGGCATGATGCCTAGGAATCAATTGAATACACGCTGAGAGTTGGACTCAGCGATGGCAGGTGGGTTGCACGTTCCTATCGTCGTAAGTCCTCCTCCATTGGTCGCTGCCAGCTTTGACCTTTAGATCCGCAGTTCCTAAAGAAGCTGTCAGACGCTGTTCCGCCGAAGCCGGGTGACCGGACTAGATCGGCGTGAGCTGTCGATCACCTCCGCATTCACCCGGCAAATCAAGGGTCCACGACCGACCGGTTGGTCGTGAGCCTTGTGAAGCGCTCGCAGGAGGATGCAGCAATGTCTATCGGTCAACACAAATTCAATGTTGGAGAAGTTCTTTTTCTCATATTGGTTCTCATTGTCAGTCTGGTGTTCACCGCGGTTACCGCCACCGCCGGCGTGGTTTCCGCACACTTCGCCGCCGTCAGCGGCAACAATCAAAATGGAGAGTACACCTACCCTTATTACATCTCGATCGACGGTGGCGAATCCTTCGCCATGATGTGCGATGACTTTTATCACGCCTCGGCGGTCGGAGACACATGGCTCGGCAACGTCACACCGGCGTCAAGCGCAGACCTGAGCAATACTCGCTTCGGCGACTACACGGAGTACGCCGAGGCTGCCTTCCTATTGCGCCAGATGACCGACGCCAACCCCGTTGAGTGGGGCAACATCAATTGGGCAGTCTGGGAAATCTTCAGTCCTTCCGTGATGCCGGGAGCAGGGCCGGTTGGCACGCTCGGACCCGCGTATTGGTACGACCTTGCCCAGAACGTCGACCCGTCTACGGTAAACGTTTCAGGTCTGGAAATCCTAACTCCTGTCGATGCCCACAGCAGCTATGGAGATCAGGAGTTCCTGTTCATCACGCCTGAGCCTGGTGCGCTGCTGCTCCTTGGGACCGGCCTTCTCGCTGTGTGGTCGCAGCGGAAGCGCTGTTCGTAGACAATGCTATGACAGAGGGGACGGGAATTACCGTCCCCTCAATCTGAGGGGGATGTCTCCGCCTCCCTGATATGTGTGGCTTACTTACGAACCGGAACGCCTTCCTGAGACACTGGCAACCAGGATCGTCAAAACGACTTGTCGATACTGAACTTGGGCGTGACTGCCCGTGTCCTGGGGTGCAGTAAACGATCGAAGGATGACAAAACAGCGCAAGACGTAGTATCAAGGTAGGTAGTCACAAAAATCTGAACTTGCGGCGTGCCGCGTTAGTGGTGACCTTTGAACCTGCACGAATCTGGAAATGGGAAGAAAGCACTAGTTACTGGGGTAACAGGCCAGGACGGCGCCTACCTTGCGGAACTGCTCCTCAACAAGGGTTACACGGTATATGGAACGTTCCGCCGAACCAGTTCGGCGAATTTCTGGAGGGTCGCTTCTCTCGGAATCCACGATCACCCTAATCTCCATCTCGTGGAGCATGACCTGACGGACTTCGGAGCAGGAATCCGGTTGCTGGAGCGAACCGAGGCTACCGAGGTCTACAACCTGGCGGCGCAGAGCTTCGTCGGTTTGTCCTTTGACCAGCCTGTGACGACAGCTGAAATCACGGGGGTTGGCGCCTTGCACCTTCTGGAAGCGATCCGCATTGTAAATCCCAAGATCCGCTTCTACCAGGCGTCGACTTCAGAAATGTTTGGTAAGGTGCGAGCCGTTCCGCAGACGGAAGATACGCCCTTCTATCCTCGTAGTCCTTACGGCGTAGCCAAGCTCTACGCGCACTGGATGACCATTAACTACCGCGAGTCGTACGGCATTTTCGGCGTCAGCGGAATTCTTTTCAATCACGAATCGCCGCTGCGCGGGCTGGAGTTCGTTACCCGCAAAATCAGCGATGGCATCGCTCGTATAAAACTGGGTCAGCGCGAGGTCCTGGATCTTGGAAATCTCGATGCCAAGCGCGATTGGGGATTCGCCAGGGAATACGTCGACGGGATGTGGCGCATGCTGCAAGCGGACGAGCCGGACGTGTTTGTTCTGGCAACCGGACATAATGCGTCCGTGCGTGATTTCGTCAGGCTAGCAGGGAAAGCTGCCGGAATCGAAATTGCATGGAAAGGCTCAGCCGAAAAGGAACAGGGCATCGACCCGGCCACAGGTAAGGTCATCGTTCGAATAAATCCCAAGTTCTATCGCCCCGCGGAAGTAGAGGTGCTGATTGGCAGCGCTGAGAAGGCCAGACGCGAACTGGGATGGGAGCCCAAGACCTCGCTACAGGAATTATGTCAGATGATGGTCACAGCTGACCTGCAGCGCGTTGCCGCCGGCCCGTCCCTATATTGACGCATGAGAACCGTCCTAATCACGGGGGCTCGTGGCTTTACTGGCCGATATCTGATTCCGGCATTGTTGGCTCGGCAATTTCAGGTGGTCGGACTGGTGGAAGGCGCTTCCCAGGCGGACGACGAAATAGCATGCGACCTCACAGATGCGCACGCAACCGAGAAGGCCGTCGCCGCGGTGAGTCCCGACGCAGTGATCCACTTGGCCGCCTTGTCGTACGTCGGCTCTGACAACGCCCAGGAATACTATCGGGTGAATGTTGTCGGTACTGAGAACCTGCTGACGGCCGTGGCCAAACTCGAAGCTTCACCGGCGAAGATCCTGATCGCAAGCAGCGCGAATGTCTACGGAACTCCCGCCGTTTCGGTGATTGACGAGACTCTCTGTCCGGCTCCCGTCAATCACTATGCCAACAGCAAGCTTGCAATGGAGCACGTAGTCCGAACTTGGTTTGAGCGGCTTCCCATCGTGGTCACCCGGCCGTTTAACTACACTGGCCCCGGACAGGACGAGCGCTTCGTCATCCCGAAAATCGTGGGCCACTTTCGCCGCGGGCTTCCGGCGATCGAGCTCGGCAATCTGGATGTGAGCCGGGACTTCTCCGATGTCAACGATGTCGTGGCAGCCTATGTTGCGTTGCTGGAGAGCGACGCGCATTCCGAGATCGTGAATATTTGCAGTGGGACCAGCATTTCGTTGCGCGATGTGCTGTCGAGGATGAGCGCTCTCGCAGGATACGAGATTGAGGTGAAGCTGAATCCCGAACTCGTGCGAGAAAACGAAATCCACCGTCTGGTGGGCAGCAACGCCAAGCTAAAACGTCTGGTCGGCTTTGTGCCCTCCACTCCGTTCGCCGAAACTCTGCAACGCATGTTCCTGGATGACAGCACCCCCGCCATGCATTGAACTGAGAGGCCGCAAGTCTGGGCCGCGTTGGGCTTCGACCGCACAGACCGTGAGATAATTTTGCTCGTCTTCGTGTTGTCTGAGGAGGAGCCTGCATGACCCTCATCATTCTGATTGTCATTCTCGCCGTAATTGCCTTCGCCCTGATCGGCATCTACAACAGCCTCGTTCAATTAAAGGTGCGCGCCGACAACGCCTGGTCTGACATCGACGTGCAACTGAAGCGACGCCACGATCTCATCCCCAACCTGGTGGAGACCGTCAAGGGCTATGCCGCGCACGAAAAGGGAACCTTCGAGAACATCGCTAAGTATCGCAGCGCAGCCATGAGCGCCAGCACTCCGGCGGAGAAGAGCGAAGCCGAAGGCCAGCTTACGCACGCCCTTCGCGGCTTGCTGGCGGTGGCGGAAAACTATCCGCAGCTCCAAGCTTCGGGCCAATTTCAGTCGCTCCAGAACTCTCTCAGCGGCACCGAAGATGCCATCCAGAATTCCCGCCGCTATTACAACGCTGTGGTGCGCGACCTGAACACGAAGATTCAGTCTTTCCCTACTAATATCGTCGCCGGCATGTTCCACATTCAGCAGCGCCAGTTCTTCGACATCACCGATCCTGCCGATCGCGAAAATGTTGCGGTTAAATTCTGAGATGAGCTCCGTAGTAGCCGGTCACAACGGAGTGCGGTGCGGCGGACGGATCAAAATCCCGTTCGCAAGAACAGAGGCGCCGTGGACCTTCTTTGTACTAGTCTTGCTGCTCATTCTCGCCGTTCCGGCGTATGCTCGCGACTGGCGTATTGCCCGCTTCGAAACCCACATGTCGGTTGAGCGTGACGGCACGGCTGCTGTTACCGAGCGCATCGACGCCGTCTTCGTCGGCGAGTATCACGGCATCTATCGCGACATCCCCATTGAGTATCCGGGCCCGAGGGGTTCCAACTACACGTTATTTCTCAAAGTTACCAGCGTCACGGATGCCGAAGGCAATGCTCTGAAGTACGAATCCCGCGTCAACAACGGGTCTCGCCATCTGAAGATCTATATCCCCGGCGCCGAGGACGCGACAAAGACGGTCTTGCTGCACTACATAGTGCGTAACCCGATTCGCTGGTTCGACGACCACGACGAACTCTACTGGAACGTCACCGGAAATGACTGGCCCGTGCCGATCGACAGTGCCGGGGCCGTGATCTCGTTTCCGTCCAACGCTGCGGGCAACATGCGTGCGCAGGCCTTCACCGGCCTTTACGGATCGCACGATCGGGATGCCACGGTCCAGATTCGCGGCAACACCGTGCTGGTCGACGCCAACAATCCTCTCGAGATGCGCGCCGGACTGACGGGCGACGTCTATCTCAACAAAGGCATTCTGCAGCAACCCAGTTGGCTCACCCAGGCCATCTGGTTCTTGCGAAGCAACCTGATCGTGTTGCTGCCGCTATGGGCCTTTGTGGTGATGTTTTTCCTCTGGTGGACGAAAGGCCGCGATCCGCAGTCGGGCCTCTCAGTAGCGCCCATGTATGAACCGCCCAAGGATATGACTCCCGCAGAAGTCGGTTCGCTACTCGACGACCATGTGCATCCGCGCGATATTACCTCGACGCTGGTCGACCTGGCCGTCAAGGGATATCTAAAGATCGAAGAGAAAGATGAACGGGTGCTGCTGTTTTCGCATCGCGATTATGTCTTCCACTCACTCAAGCCAAAGGAAAGTTGGGGTTCTCTGGCAGCGCACGAAAGAGTGACGCTCAACCACCTGTTTCCCGGCGATGCCACTGAAATACGCTTGTCCGCGCTGAAGAATCAGTTCTATGTCGCCATCCCGAGCATCAAGTCGGACATACTCTCCGAATTGAAAGGGAAAGGGATGTACTCGGTCGATCCGGACTCCGCCCACGGCTATGTGGTCCTGGGAATTCTGCTGACCGCTTTGCCGTTCGCGCTTGCGCAGATCGCAGGTGTTACGTCGATTTTTGACGCGCCGCTTCTGCTGGCAGCCGGAGTGGCACTGGCGATCATTGTCATTATCATTTTTGCCCGCATCATGCCGGCTAAGTCCAGGAAGGGCGTTGACACCAAGGTGCAAATCCTCGGCTTCGAGGAGTTCGTTAATCGCGTCGATGCCGATCGCCTGAAGCGCATGCCGCCCGATACCTTCGAGAAGTACCTGCCTTACGCGATGGCGCTGGGCATTGAGAGCCGCTGGGCGAAGGCGTTCCAGGGTATCACCGTGAATCCGCCGAACTGGTACGTGGGCGCCACACCGTACGCCATGTTCAATCCCATCCTGTTTGCCGGAACCATGCATTCCATGGCGATGGATGCGCACAACACCTTTGTCTCGGCGCCGCGGAGCAGCAGTTCCGGCTCGGGCTGGGGCGGCGGTGGAGGCGGCGGTTTCAGTGGCGGCGGCTTCGGCGGCGGAGGCGGCGGAGCCTTCTGAACATCTGCGGAGCTAGACCCCTCCAGAACACGCGGAATATCTCCTGGCCCGCCGACTGGGGGCCGCCTGAGTTGAGCTATTTACCAAGTCGTACATCCGTGTGAATTCCACGGCGCCCAGATCTCTCGAGCGCTTTGCGGTTAATCTCGGTATCCCCCTCCCCCCTCTCGTCCTCAGATCGGGGAAAATCTGGCATTTATCAATGACTTAGCCGGATTTCATCGCCTGTAAGTCTCTGGGGCTCAAGATTTTACCTGTAAACCCAATGAGATCAAGATTTTGCGGCGATCCGTGCAAAATATTGATTCCGACTTGGAGTTAAAGGTCAAAATCTTGAGCGCCAAGGACTTAGCTACGATTTTCTCCAGACCGGTCGGAATCTCTATTGGCACCAGGGTTAACACGCCGGAAGGCGTCCATGGCTGATTTTCAAAGAGCCTCTACCTCTATTCCGGTTCCGCACTGGACGGAAAAGGGCGAAGACACACAACTCCCTTGCCCTCGCATCTCCAAACTACAGATATAGGACGACGGCGGCTAGTGCACAGATCACAGGCGTATGTGATAAGGGGAAACGCCCTCCGCGCCCTTCTAGGCCAGAAGCCGGGCGGCTTCCTTAGCGAAGTAGGTCAGGGTGACCGAGGCTCCGGCACGCTGAATACATAACAGCGATTCCAGCATCACGCGCTCGTAATCGATCCAGCCATTCAGAGCGGCGGCTTTGATCATGGCGTATTCACCGCTGACCTGATAGGCCGACAGCGGCACGTCGAAGCGCTCCCGCGCCTCGCGAATCACATCCAGATAGGGCATCGCAGGCTTCACCATGATCATGTCGGCGCCCTCTTCCAGGTCGAGTTCGATCTCGCGCATGGCTTCGCGCAAGTTGGCGGGGTCCATCTGGTAGGAGCGGCGATCGCCGAAGTGCGGAGCGGAGTCGGCGGCCTCGCGGAATGGGCCGTAGAAGCCGCTGGCGAACTTTGCCGCATACGACAGGATCGGAATGTTCTGGAAGCCATTCTCGTCCAGCGCCGTGCGAATGGCTGCGACCCGCCCGTCCATCATGTCGGAGGGCGCGATGATATCCATACCCGCGCGGGCCTGCGAGACCGCGGTCTTGGCCAGCAGTTCCAGCGAAGCATCGTTGAGAATCTCATAGTCCTCCGCAGCCAATGCGGCGAGCGAGATGGCCGTGGCCACGGATCTTCCCGAGGACAGCCCCACTGCCACGACATTACGCGCCTTGGCTAGCTGATTCGAGGTGTCCACCAGGCCGCAGTGTCCGTGCGACATGTATTCGCAGAGGCAGACATCGCCCATCACCAGCAGGCCCGGCACTTCGCTTTTGATGGCGCGTGTGGCTTCCTGCACGATGCCGTCGTCAGCCCAGGCTCCGGTCGCAACCTCGTCCTTCGACTCCGGCAGGCCGAACAGGATCACGCTGGGGATGCCCAGCGCCTTTACCTCGGCGCACTCTTTCACCGCCTCGTCGATCGACAGGTTGTATACGCCGGGCATGGAGCGCACTTCCTTACGGACTCCTTCGCCGGGACAGACAAACAGCGGATAGACGAAGCCCTCGGGAGTGAGCCGGGTTTCGCGGACAAACGAGCGCATCGCTTCGCTGCGACGCAGGCGGCGGGGACGATCAATAGGAAACGCCATAACACAAAATTCTAGCACCGCCGAAGTTGCGTAGAACCGCGAAAAATGCGGCCTGGAAAGAGTTCCGATTTGTGACCGGAATCACTGACGGAAAGGGAACTTTAGACGGCTCCCCTGGTTCGACTGGAGTCGGTCGAAGTAGTTAGTGTCCCTATGCCTGGACGCTACCCCACGTGGCGCAGTAAGAACTGCAACGTCTTATCGTTGAACTCCGCCACGTTCTCATTCTCTGCGTTGCCGCGGTAATCTTACCGAGCTGCGCTTCTGTATCGTGCGTCGCAGCGCGATTCGTCCTGCGCTCACCCCCATTCGGAAAGCGCCTAAAGCTATGCCGGGAACTCAGCCGCAACTACTTTCGAATCTGCTTTGCACTCCGTGGGGCCTTGGTAATATACTCCTCACCGCTCCACTCCCCGGAGGCTATGTTGCCTCGGGACCCGGACGAGGGGCGTCCATCTCAGTCTCGACCGGTGTCGTGTTAGATATTCGGGCCTTTTCGCGGGTCGATCACTATGCCCGCATTGAACACGATTCTCCACCTGGAGGTACTTATGGCGACGATCCGGGAGCTCCTGAGCAATCGCACCATTCACTACATTCAACCTGAGCAAACGGTTTTTGAAGCAGCGAACTTCATGGTGAGCTGCAACGTCGGCGCAGTTCCCGTGCTCGATGGCACACGCCTGGTCGGCATTTTTTCTGAGCGGGACATCATGCGGCGGGTGGTTACCGAGGGCCGCGATCCGCTCACCACCAGGATCTCCGAGGTTATGAGCACGCGGATCAGCACCGTTAGTCCGACCGACAGCTCCGAAGCTGCCATGGCGTTGATGCAGGAGCACAGCATCCGGCATCTGCCGGTGTGCGAAGGCAATACGCTGGTGGGCTTCCTGTCGCTGCGCGATCTGCTGCGCTGCCATCTCGATGAGAAGTCCGCCGACAACGACATGATGCGCGCCTACATCCAGACATCCAGCTAGGCGAACGTCTGCAGCAGAGCCCCGCACGGGTGCTAAACTACAGGTCTCCCTATGCGCTCCTCCGCGCTGGTTGACCATCTCCGGAAGATTGCCGGACGCGACGCCGTACTCGACCGCTCCGAAGACCTGATGTTGTACGAGTACGACGCGGGAGTGCGCAAAAGCACGCCCAGTGCTGTGGTGTTTCCGCAGACGACCAGCCAGGTTTCGCAGATCATGCGGTTGGCCTCGGCTGAAGGAGTCAAGGTTGTGCCGCGCGGAGCGGGCACCGGTCTGAGTGGTGGGGCTATTGCCCTCGACAGCGCAGTCGTGCTCGCTTTCTCCCGCATGAATCGCGTTCTGGAGATTGACGCGGCGAATCAGCGGGCCACGGTGCAGCCCGGTGTCGTGAACCTGCAGCTGTCTGAGCGGGTAGCGCATCTGGGCCTGTATTTCGCGCCCGACCCTTCCAGCCAGAAGGCCTGCACCATAGGCGGAAATGTCGCCGAGAACTCGGGCGGTCCGCACACCCTCGCCTATGGCGTGACGGTGAATCACGTGACTGGGCTCGAGGTGGTGCTGCCGAGCGGCGAGATCGTGAACTTCGGAGGAAAGGCGGCGGACGTCTGTGGGTATGATCTGACAGGATTTTTTGTCGGCTCCGAGGGGACTCTCGGAGTCGTTACTGCCATCACGGTAAAGTTGCTGAGGAAGCCGGAACGCATCGCTACACTACTTGCCGTCTTCGAGTCGATCGATGATGGTGCCCGCACGGTGTCCGCGATCACTGCCGCGGGAATTACGCCGGCCGCGCTGGAGATGCTGGATGGTTGGACACTGCGAACCGTAGAAGCGGCTTGTCACGCAGGCTATCCCCTGGATGCCGGGGCAGTTCTGCTGATCGAGGTGGAGGGCCTGAGCGAGCAGGTCGAAGAGCAGGCAGAGGCGGTTCGCGAGGTGTGCTTCCAGCAGCGGGCGCGTGAGGTCCGGCGAGCTCGCAACGAAGAAGAGCGTGCCCTGTTGTGGAAGGGACGCAAGAATGCCTTCGCGGCGCTGGGACGAGTCAGTCCTTCCTACTACTCGCAGGATGGTGTCGTGCCCCGTACGCAGATTCCTGCGGTCCTGCAACACATTGGCGGCGTGGCGAAGAAGTACAACCTGATTATCGGCAACATCTTTCACGCCGGAGACGGCAACCTGCATCCACTGGTCCTGTTCGACAACCGCTCGGACGAACAGCTACAGCGGGTATTTGAAGCCAGCCGCGAGATTCTGGAGTACTGCGTGGCAGCAGGTGGATCGATCACGGGCGAGCACGGCGTGGGTCTGGAGAAGCGCGATCTGATGCCGCTGCTGTTCTCTGACGACGATCTGGATGTAATGCTGAGCCTGCGCAACGCCTTCAATGGCCGCTCCATTCTGAATCCAGGGAAGGTTTTTCCCACCACACGCATGTGCGCTGAGACCTGCGGCCCATCGCAGCATCCGGTGCTGGCGCAGGAGGGCATGTGAACGCGGCCGGCACGACGATGCATGTGGCGGGCGAGTTCCGCGCCATTTGTGGTGCGCAGTACGTTGTCGAAGATCCCGCAGAACTGCATCATCGCTTGATTCTGGGTCTGACCCCTTCTGTGGAGGTGCAGCCCGGATCGGCGGATGAGGTGGCGGCGATTTTGCGGGTGGCGAATGAGCACGGGCTCAGCGTCGTTCCGGCTGGAGGTTTCACTCGGCAGCAGACCGGAAATCTTCTCCCAGCCATCGATGTGCTGATGTCCACATCGCGGCTCACCGGAGTGGAACATTATGACGCCGGGGACCTGACCGTGGGAGTTGGCGCAGGTTACGCGGTCGCGCAACTGTCGAAGCTGGTTGGCGCAGATCGCCTGATGTTTGCCGCCGATCCACCATTGCCGGAGCGCTGCACCGTGGGTGGATTGCTGGCGGCGGCCGCGCGTGGGCCACTGAGCCACGGTTATGGCGGAGTGCGTGACTTCTGTATCGGCATCAGGTTTGTGACAGGCGACGGGCGCAAGGCCAAGGGCGGAGGCCGGGTGGTCAAGAATGTCGCCGGCTATGACCTGATGAAACTGCTGATCGGCAGTCAAGGCACGTTGGCGGTGATCACCTCGGCCAGTTTCAAGCTATTTCCTGCGCCTCGGCAGACGCGCACTTACCTGGCGGAGTTCGGCTCTGCGAATGACGCAATTGGGTTTCGGGATCGCATCCTTCACTCGCCGCTCTCGCCAATGTGTCTGGAGTTGGTATCGCCGGGTGCGCGTGACATCCTGCGGCCCGATGCCCGGCATTCCGACTCGTGGATTATTTGCGTTCGTGCCGCCGGAAGCGATACCGTCCTGGCCCGCTATCGCTCGGAACTCGGTGCTGATGTCACGCGAGAGGTCGAAGGCCAGAGTGAACATGATCTTTGGACGACGCTGACGAACTATCAGGAACCAGTTCACACGGCGCACCCGCGATCCCTGCGGGTCTCGCTTTCGACCTCGTTGCGGCAGGTGCTGCCGATTCTTGAACTGCTTGCCGGAGTCGCCGGTACGAACGGGTTTGCTTTTGGCGTGATCGGGCGTGTTGGCTTGGGACACGTGCAGGCCGCGTTTTGGCCTCAGGCCGACTCTGACGTGACGCTGGTCAATTTTGTCAATGCGGCGTCCGCCCTGCGCAGTGGATTGCCGCCGGATGCGAGCATGGCAGTCGACTATTGTCCGCCGGAAGCGCGTCACCATGTGAATGCCTGGGGCCCGACCCCTACACACATCGACAGCATGCGTGCGGTGAAGAATGCCCTCGATCCGCGCGACATTCTGAACCGGGGGAGGTTTCTCTTCTGACAACGGAAGCCGCATCACAGGAGCAGCCCACCACGAACTTCTCCGCGCACGAGAAGCCCACTTGGGACCTCTACTCCAAGTGTGTGCACTGCGGGTTATGTCTCGATCAGTGTCCGACCTATCGTGCGTTGGGAACGGAGATGGACTCGCCACGCGGACGGATCTACCAGATCCTGCAGGTGGACAGCGGCAGGCTGGCACTGAGCGACTCCTTCGTGACCCACATCGACCGCTGCCTCGGCTGCCTTAATTGTCAGACCGCCTGCCCGTCTGGCGTGCGGTATGGCGATCTGCTGGAGCAGGCGCGCTCGCAGATCGAGCAAAACTATCGCCGGCCTTGGCTGCAACGCCGGGTTCGCCGGTACTTCTACGAGGGAGTCCTCCCCTCGTTTGATCGATTGACGAAGGTGGCGAAGCTGGTGCGCGTCTACCAGCGTTCTGGGCTGCAAAAGATGGCACGCAGCGTCGGACTTCTGCGAGCGCTTGGAGTCGCAGAGCTCGACGCCCTCTCCCCGCGCATCGAAAGCGACTTCTCTTTTACCCAGTTGGGTGACCGTTATCCTGCCGATCCTCCCTGCCGCGGCCGGGTAGCGCTCTTAATTGGGTGTATCAGCAGTGTGGCTTTTGCCGACCTGAATCGTGCAGCGATTCGCGTCCTGACTCGCAATGGTATCGAGGTGCATATTCCGGCTGCGCAGGCTTGTTGCGGCGCCCTCCATGCACACGGAGGTTACCTTGATCTGGCGCGGGCCCAGGCTCGCCGCAACATCGATGCCATGCTCAATCCGGAATACGATGCCATTGTGAATACTGCTGCCGGATGCGGCGCCACCATGAAGGAGTATGCCCACCTTCTTGAACATGATGCCGGCTATTCGTGGAGCGGGCGCAGAGAGTTTGTCGCCAAGGTAAGAGACATTACCGAGTATCTGGCCGAAGTTGGACTGGTGGAACCGAAGCGCAAGTTACAGGCGAGGGTTACCTACCAGGACTCATGTCACCTGGCTCATGGGCAGGGTATACGCAAGGCTCCACGCGAGTTGCTGCGGTTTATCGGCGCAGAGTTGGTTGAGTCGGCCCGCCCCGACACCTGTTGCGGCAGTGCCGGCGTGTATAACGTGACCCAGAACGAGATCTCGATGAAGATTCTCGATGAGAAGATGGAGTTCGTGGCCAGCGTGGAGCCGGACATTATTGCGACTGCCAATGTGGGATGCCTGTTACAGTACCGGGCGGGAATCCAGCGCAAGGGAATGAAGGCAAGAGCTGCCCATGTGGTGGAGCTTCTGGACCAGGCGTACTAAGGACATTAGGACCGGGCCGAGTCTGGCGAGGCAGTTTCGCCCCAGCCGGTACCGAAGGGCCCGGCCCGTAAACACTTTTCTCGACTGCCTCGGGCAGTCAGGACTGCGTCACTCGTTAGATCGACAAAACAGCGGCGAGCGTTAGGGCTTTCCGGCGATTGCTTCCCGCAGTGCCGCTGAGAGTTCTTCCGGACTCTCGATAGGGGGGCGGCAAACAAAACCGCTGCACACGATCGCCACCGACCTTTTTTCTTTGAGCGCAGGAATATGCGGCACCGTCTCCGCCAGCACCGGCGGCAGGTTTTGCGCCACAGCTTCGCTGTCGGTCAGATGGACCACCGACTTATTCACTGCAAACGGCGCAACCGCGGCTTGCAGTAACGCTTCGGCTGCCGGGTCTTCGCCCACTACAACCGCCTGAATATGGGGACGCGACAACCAGGTAGCGGCGATTCCATATGTGCCAGCATAGATGCCGAACTGCTCAGCGACGCCGGCGAAGACCTCAAGCGTATCCTCTGCTTTATCGCGATATTTCGCGTCGTTGGTGTAGGCATACAGCCGAAGTAACGCGATCGCAGCGGTGGAATTTCCGGCCGGAGTTGGTGAGTCCTGAAAAGGCTTGCGACGTGCCGACAGAGCACCTAGTTGCAGTTTCTCCTCCAGGCTGGCTTCGGTATCGAAGAAGCCGCCAGAGGTCGCATCGGCAAAGCGCAGAACCATGGTGCCCGCAATCTTCTCAGCATGTCTGAAGTAGCTCATGTCACCGGTGACCTCATAAGCGTCGAGACATGCCAGCGTGGTGCAGGCATAGTCGTCGAGTCCGCCACGAACGAAGCGCCGTTCACCGCCGGCGTCGGCATAGGCCACCACATGAGAGAGCCCTCGCTCCGCGTCCCAGGCTTCCGACAAAATGCGATCCAGCGAGCGTAGCGCGAACTTTCGCGCGTCATCCAGGCCAAGCACGGTGGCCGCCTGCAGATAGGCCGAGATCGCCATGGCATTCCAGTTCACGTAGATCGTCTTGTCGACGAACGGCGTCGGTCGCTGCAGACGCGCAGCGTACATCTTGATCCTGGCAGAGGCGAGCAAATCCAGCGCTTCCTGCACGCTCCGGCCCATACGGGATGCAATCTCTTCGGGCAACGCGCGAATCCACAGCACATTCTTCGCCGGATTATGGTGCATCTCTCCGACTTCTCCAATGTCGAAGTGCAACGAGGCGGCCTCGATACTCATCCTCCGTCAGAACCGCTTTCGCCTCGTCGACCGTCCAGGTAAAGTAGTCGCCATCGTCATCGAGATTGATGTCGGCATCCTGTGAGGCGTAGAAGCCGCCGTGTTCGCGATCGCTCAGCCACTCGTCCATCCAGCGAACAATGTCGCGCGCCACATGCGCATAGAACTCGTAGCCGAAAACCTGGTAGGCGTGAACGTAGTTCTTCAGCAGCTCCGAGTTGTCGTACGACATCTTTTCGAAGTGGGGCACGATCCAACGCTCGTCGACCGAGTAGCGATGGAAGCCTCCGGCCAACTGGTCGTATACACCGCCCTGCGCCATCTTCGTAAGGGTGGTCGTGATCACGGTTGCCACACGCTCTTCCCGCGTGCGCACATACCAGTCGAGCAGCAGGTCAATGGCAGACGAGTGCGGGAACTTAGGCGCGCCACCGAAGCCGCCATGTTTGTCGTCGAAGATGGGCAGCGCTGCTTGCACCATGACGCCGACGATGCGCGGCGAAAAATCGGCCTGATGTCCGGCAAAGCCTTCGGCATTCGTCAGAACGTTCATGGCTTCATTTGCCGATTGCAACACCTCGTCGGGCCGGTCGCGATAGGCATCGGAGATCGCCATCAGGATCTTCTTGAAGCTGGGGCGTCCATACTGATCTACCGGAGGAAAGTAGGTGCCGCCATAAAATGGCTTGCCTTCGGGCGTGAGAAAGACGGTCAGCGGCCAGCCCCCGGTGCCCGAAATGGCAGAGACCGCAAGCTGGTAGCGGCTGTCGACGTCGGGACGCTCGTCCCGGTCAACCTTCACTGCGACGAATCGTTCGTTAATAAGGGCAGCAGTCTCGGGGCTCTCGTAGGACTCGCGATCCATCACGTGACACCAGTGACACCAGACCGCGCCAATGTCGAGCAGAATGGGCTTGTTCTCGCGCCGGGCCGTGGCGAACGCATCTTCGCCCCATTCGTGCCACCGGATGGGCTGGTGCATGGCCGAGCGAAGGTAGGCGGAGGAGGCTCGCTGCAGAGCGTTGGCCGTCTCAGGCATAAGGGTTCAGTCTAGCAGGGATGGGGAAAGGCGGACGGCCCCGTGTACGGTCCACCTTTGTGAGAACAGAAGAAGAACAAGAGAACTGAGTGGCGAAGGTTCAGAACGAGCTTAGCTGCTACCGGATGCCTGTGCTTGATTCAGCCGGGCAATGGCATATAGTACGAGCTCTACTCGATTGGAAAAGCCGAGCTTCTCAAAGATGCGAAACAAGTAATTCTTGATCGTATGCTCGCTAAGCCCAAGTTCCCGGGCGATCTCGCGATTACCCATGCCTTCCGCCACGAGACGGACCACGACCTGTTCACGCGTCGTGAGCAGAGAAAGCGGTCCTTCTTTGGACTCCACTGCCTTCGGAGAATCACTGCTGAACGCCTCCAGGATGTATTCCAGTTGCCGGTTGTCGGCCCAGATCTGCCCTTCGGCGACGCGCTGAACGCATTTATAAAGCAGTTTGATTTCCGATTCAGAACGAGCGAAGACTCCCCGGGCGCCGGCACGAAAGGCGTCCCGAACCAACTGAGGTTCGCTTCGATCCAGGAGCATAATAATGGCCATATCGGGAAACTGTGCCCGAACTTCATGCAACCTGGCGAACCCGGTAAGCGGCCCGTCTTGCAAGTGAGCACCTATCAGGACGATGTCCGGCTTGGAAGATTGCAGCGCCGCCAGCAAGTCGCCGTTTTCGACCACGGTCGCGATTACTTCAAATTGCGGTTGACGCTCCAATGCTTCTGACAACAGATGGCAAGCCATCAAGTTGGCGTCGGCAATGAGCAGACGAATTTGCTGCCGCCCTTCCGATTTTGGGCGGCGCGGCGTTCGAAACTCCAGTTTAAGCTTAGGCGACGATTGAAGTTGAGTTGACTCGATACGCGGCAAACGTTCCAAATTCCCTCCTGAACACCACGACCCACGCCAGTACTCCGTCGGGCGATGAGTAGCTCAGCCAGATTCGATTCAGGTGAACTGGGGAGTATTTACACTAACATGACGAACCTCGTTGCGGAAATAAGAAATCGCAGATCTCACGGGAAAGGCATTCCTGTTCTGCACTTGCTCTGGTCCATCGCGCGATGTTCAACACAGTGGACGAGATCCTTCATGGTTGAACCCCACCTATATCGATAGCAACCTCCCCCCACTTTCGTCGTAACTACCGGCTAACACCATAATGATAGGTTCGACTTCTACGGCCGACTACATACCTTCCTCTCCATACTTTTCTCCTGCTATTTCGTACTCCCGATTTTTTCCCACCCGTCCTCCACACTATTGGCCTGACTACTTTTCCTCCTGAGAATAAAAGCCGGACGGAAGAAATCCTCAGGGACTTTGTAGCTCTTTGCAGCCAGTGAGCGCCGGCCTATCTTCGGCACATCTCAAGTGACTCGGGCGGCGATGACGGAAGAGGCTCCAGATGGCACTCGCAATTGCAGGCAGGAAGAGCGCAGGACCTCAAGTCGTCGCTACGACATCGCAGTACGGTCCTGGTTCACCTGGCAACTTCAGGACGGAAACCGGCAAGAAAGCAGTGGGACCAGTCAGAACATCAGCAGCCGTGGCATTTGGGTGGCAACGCCCGAGCCTCCGCCGCTGGGAACGACTATCGAAGTTACGGTCGGCGTCCCTCCGCTGAAGCAAGGAAAGGAGATCACCGGACAGCTGCGCGGGACCGGAACGGTCCTTCGGGTTTCTCCGGGGAACGGGTTCGCTGCGGAAGTCGACTTTCAGTTGGAACGGGTCGGAGTTCTATCGCGGCGCACCCGCCGAACGGCAATACCGTCACCAAAGCAGTCGCTTTAATGCCACAACCTACCGAAGTTTTGATTTAAGGCCCCTAAACCAAGCTGCCTCACGGCAGATCGCTCGATGGAGGAAATACAGCATGAAGAGAAAAGCCACATCGTCAATGTTCTTGTTGGCGGCAATGGTCATCCTGACCATGTCATTGCCGGCGGTAGCAAACGTAACCACCGTGAACTACCAGATGGACACCCCGGGCGGAGCGCTCGGGCTTAGCCAGACCTACGGTACCGGGATCTATCAGATAACGGCCTATGGTTGGAAAACCAACGACGCCCCCGTCATCACCGGGACTCTCGGTAACGCCACAGGGACATGGGATGCCTCCAACGCCGTTGCGTCTCATCTTTATGGGAAGCAAGGCGAAGGTCCGGTCGAAGACGGTCTGGGGATGGCGTCCGATCCCGATGGCGACAACGAGAATTGGGACCAGCCCGGCAGCGCCTACCAATGGGGGTTCACTGAGCTTGATGTTCGCAACATTAAGCTGATTTCGAACCTGCTGTACTTCCAGGTCCAAATCGGAAGCGCCCAGGAACATGAATGGTTCACCATCTGGGGCAGCAATGATGCCACTCCCGGATCCGCCGTCCTGCTCAAGGAGGGGAGTGCCGGTACCAGCGCTCAAACGCCGTTCTTCGACATCCCGAACTGGAGGTCGTACGACTACATCTGGTTCGGCTCGATCATTGAGCCGGGGTCAAACGACGACCATGCGGACACGCTGATCAATTCCGATCTGGCCTTCTCGCAGTTCTCGGCAACCCCAGAACCGGGAACCTTGTGCATGCTCGGCTCCGGCCTTGTCGCCTTGTCGTTCTCACTGCGTAAACGCTACCTCCAGCGGTAACCAGGCTTTAAGCGGGCATCGCGCCGGCTGCGGATCTTGTGCAGGCGGCGCGATGCTCCCCGTTCGACCCGGCAATCACTGGCAGTAGAAGTTAGGCCCTCCGAATCCCTGATACGAGGAAAAGCAATGATGGATCAACATTATCCCCTGCAGGCAGAAGCAAGATTCTTATGGCAACAGCCCGACGGCACCTGGCAACAAGGCAGCGGCGTCACGCGCGATATCGGTAGATACGGACTCTTCGTTACTACCGCCATCGCGCCTGCACCGGGATCGCTGGTGCAGATCATCGTAAATGTCCCCTCTTCGGACCGTCCGGGAGTTCTCGGCCAGCTTTGCGGCAAGGGAGTGACAGTTCGCACCGAATCCATGGGCTTTGCCGCCGAGGTTTTGTTTCAGCCGGGCTGGGCGAGTGTGCTCGGCGCTGTTGCTGAGCCGGGGGCCGTGCGCATGAGCGTCGCGCATCCGGTCCAGCCGTCACTCGCGTTGCCGCTCGAGCTCCCGGACTTTGCCGCCGGTGCGCCCATTTTTCACGAAACAGCCAACCATCTTCAACCTTTAGAAGCTTAGCCCGAACTGCGGGAGAGCTTCCAGAGAGAGCGTCCGACATTTTGCAAAGCAGCAAGGAGAGCGCCAATGCAAGCGGAATTGCGATTGATGGTGAAGGCTATCGAGCAACCAGTAAGACTCTTTCGCGGCTGTGACGGCAAGCGGCGGCTACCGCGGAAGGTCGCTGTGTCTATTGCGCGTCGGGCGCAGAGCGAAGGCGATGTAACCATGCGGTCCTATCGCTGTCCAGTCTGCAAGTCCTATCACAACGGACATGATCGCCTGGCGGTCGCAGGGGACGCGATCGGCCCTGCCATTCAGTAGTGAGCGGGTTCAGCAGCCCGAATTTCGGAACGGCGAATGCTCAGTAGTTGAGCTTCACCAGCGGTTTACTGCGGATCGTAGTTTTCGCGATTCGTTATCTATCCCTACCGGGCGGGACGGAAGTTGACAGAGCCCTCTCCGGACGCGTTCACACGCCGGGGCTGCGTGTCGCTTGTGACATGTGGTTCCAGCCTTACCTGGGCCAAAGACAAATTTTTCAAATCGCCTGCTGAACCGCAAGCGAGCAAGGAAGTAACCAACATGAAGCACTTCGCCTTACGCATACTGGGGCTGGCTGTTCTTGGCCTGCTCTTAACCACTGGTCTGTACGCGGGCACCGTAGATCTGGTGATTACGCAGAATAGCTTTGTCACTTATGGCCCGGGCAATGCGCCGATTGGACCTTATACCGGTACTCTCAACGGAGTGCCCAACCTCTTCAGCTGTCTTGACCTATTCAAGACCACCTACGTTGGCGTGGTATATCCCGGCACGCTGATGGCAGCAAGTACCGTCGCTGAGAAAGAAGCCGTCTGGCTGACCGACCAGGAGTTCCAGTTGCTCTCGCTCAGCTTCAGCACCAGCAACGACACGGCCACCTTCGGAGATCTGAACTTCGCCATCTGGAACATCATCGATCCGACCGTCGACATTTCCAGCTTGCCGGGCGCACAGGCCTATGTCGCCGGAGCGGCATCTTTCCTGGCGGCCCATCCTCTGTGGGTTCCCGATCATTTGATCTTCACACCCGATGACACCTCCGCTCAGTCGTTTGCAGTGGTAGGCAGCTCCGTTCCTGAGCCGGGCAGCTTGATGTTGCTGGGTTCTGGCGCGATTGCCCTCGCGGGCGTGCTGCGCCGCAGATTGAAGACATAGCCCTGCGCGGATTTGTAATTGCGTCTTCTCGAGATAGACGCAATAAGCCGGCGGCGTTTCAAGGGGGGAAGGCCGCCGGCTTCTTAACTGCCATGCAGACTCTGAAAGATATTGGCTCAAAAGCCCAAAAGTTGGTTGACAACCTTCGATAGTAGCCGCTAGATTTCGTTCAACTTGGCCACATCGTTGGGGCATCGACCACCACTATAGTGCTATTACCGTTACCGGGCACCCAGGCCTGGTACTTGAAAATATTCGAAAAGAGGATTCAATGAAGCTTGGGAAGAAGAACATTTCGGTTCTGGATACTTCGCGCCAGTCAGTCGTCCTCGGCTTTGCGGCCCTGGCCTTCCTGGCGCTTGCCATTTCTGCGCAAGCCACAAACATCGTGACTAACGGTGGCTTCGAGTTGACGACGAACGGCCCCAACCTGCAATTCGACTACCTTACCCAGGCGACAGGCTGGACCTCGACCAACGCCAACAGCGATGCGTATAACTTCATTTTCGCGCCGGGTGCTGCCGACACGACTGGTGCAACTGGCCAATTCGGCAATCTCCAACTCTGGGGCCCGAACAATGGTTCGAACAACGGCCTACCCGCCACCAGCCCTGACGGCGGGAACTATGTCGCTGCCGATGGCGCTTTCCAGAACGGCGCGATCTCACAGACTCTCACTGGACTGATCCAGGGCGCGAACTATACCGTGAGCTTTTGGTGGGCAGGAGCGCAGCAGTCCGGCTTCACCGGCGCCACCACCGAGCAGTGGCAGGTCAGCTTCGGAGGCCAGACCCAGTCGACGGCGGTTGTGAATAACGCGAATCATGGTTTCACCGGCTGGATGCACGAGTCGCTCGGTTTCACTGCGGATAACACTAGTGACGTCCTCTCTTTCTTTGCGGTCGGTACACCGCAGGGCGTTCCCCCGTTCGTTCTTTTGGACGGCGTCGATGTGGAGCAGTCAACCACCACCCCGGAGCCCGGAACCTGCGTGCTGATCCTCGGGGGCTTGCTGGGCGGAATTGGTACGCTCCGGTCGAAAAACTGGTTTGTCCGTTAAGCGCTATCCTGGGCGGAAGTGGATGCTCACCTACTAGCTGGGTAGTGCCGTATGGCGGCACTACCTTTTTTGACCTTTTCGTTCGAGCTCAAAGATGGAAATTCTCCGACAGCTGCAACGCCACCTGCCCTCATTCGCAGTGGACATCTTCCGGTTGATCGTCTGGTTGCTGGTGCTGCTGATGATTTTTGTGCCCCTGGAGAGAATGTTTGCCGTCCATCCGCAGAAGATTTTTCGTAAATCCCTTCCCACCGATCTTGCCTATTATTTCTTGACCAGCCTCATACCGAAGACCCTTTTGGTAGTGCCCATGGCGCTGATTGCCTGGGGTCTCCATTACCTGGTGCCTGCCGGACTGCACTTGCGGGTAGCGGGTTGGCCATTATGGCAGCGATTCGCGGCGGCACTGGTGGTGGGAGAGATCGGTTTCTATTGGGGACATCGTTGGACGCACCAGATTCCCTGGCTGTGGCGCTTCCACGCGATCCACCACAGCGCCGAGGAAATCGACTGGCTGGTAAATACTCGCGCCCACCCCGTGGACATCGTGTTCGTGCGTCTCTGCGGATTTGTTCCACTGTTTGCGCTGGGTCTTGCGCAACCTGCGGTTGGCAAATCGGTGGATGTTGTGCCCCTGTTGATTATGCTGGTCGGCACGCTTTGGGGTTTCTTTATCCACGCCAATCTGCGTTGGCGTTTCGGATGGCTGGAGTGGTTGATATCCACCCCCGGCTTTCATCATTGGCACCACACCAACGACGAGCACATCAACCGGAACTATGCCTCGATGTTGCCTTGGATGGATAAACTTTTTGGCACCTGGTACATGCCGAAAAACCAGTGGCCGGCCAAATACGGCATTGACACGCCTACTGCGCGTGGTTTGATGGGCCAGCTTTTACAACCATTCTTGCGCGACTCTCAGGTCCATCGTCCGTTGCCGGCACCGACGTCTTCAATCGCCGGCAGGGTTATAACCTCGGCGTCACAAGAATGAACAAGAGGCGGCAGCTCGCTGCCGCCCCTGAGCAGTAGTTCTGGCCGATTTCCGGCGACGCCCATCAAACCCTACATGTTGCTGATTTTGAGGTAGCGTCCCAGGTCTGGGATGGATGTGAGCAGCACGTATCCGGCCAGCACCAGTCCGGCAATCCCAATCACGTTTCTCGCCGTAACAAACGTCTTCTTCACAAAATCCTCCATACTGCTTTTTGCATTACGAATAGCAGATATCAGTGAGATGTTACTTTCGCAGAAAGGGAGACCCCGACGCCCACAAACTTGTGCCTGAGTTGGCAGTCGCACTATTTCACGGTTCAGGACTACCTGAACGGAGTACAATACGCCGCGTCCGAAGGCCGAGAATCAGTTGACTTGGCCGATGCATTCGCACGGTCGGGGTACGATCCGAAAGCCTGAATGCATGGGTGACTGGGAGGAGCTGTTTCATGGGCAGTCGCACAGCGGAACATAAGAGCCGTCGAAATGGCGGGCCCATCCCTGAGATTGACGTTCTCTGGGTCACGGCCGGCCTGGGATGCGATGGCGATACCATCGCCATGACCGCTGCGACCCAGCCCAGCATCGAGGACATCGTGCTCGGCGGCATTCCCTGGATACCCAAGGTCAACTTCCATAACCCATTTCTCGCGCAAGCCAACGGGGAGGAGTTCCTCAAGCCCTTTCATCGGGCGGCGAACGGCAAACACGGGCCTTTCATCCTCGTGGTCGAAGGATCGATTCCAGACGAGACGAACAAGAAAGAAGGCTATTGGGCCTCGCTAGGCACCGACCAGACGACCGGTCAGCCGATCAAGACCTGTGAGTGGATCGATCGCCTTGCTCCGCGTGCGTGGGCAGTTGTGGCTGCTGGAACGTGTGCTACGTATGGCGGTATTCACGCCATGCAGGGAAATCCCACGGGCGCAATGGGCCTCGCCGATTACCTGGGATGGCAGTGGAAATCGAGCGCCGGCATACCGATCGTGTGCGTCCCAGGATGTCCCGTGCAGCCAGACAACATGATGGAGACATTGCTGTACCTCTTTTACATGGCAGCAGGACGCGCTCCCATGATTGCGCTGGATGAGCAGTTGCGTCCGACCTGGCTCTTCGGGCAAACCGTGCATGAAGGCTGCGACCGCGGAGGCTATTACGAGCAGGCCGATTTTGCCGAGGAATACGGATCGCCGCTGTGCATCGTCAAGCTGGGATGCTGGGGGCCCGTGGTGCAGTGCAACGTGGGCAAGCGGGGCTGGATGGGCGGTATCGGAGGATGTCCCAACGTAGGCGGAATCTGTATCGGCTGCACTATGCCCGGCTTCCCCGACAAGTTCATGCCGTTCATGAATCAACCGCCGGGCTCGCTGCTGTCGACGAGCGCGGTACAAACCTACGGCAAAGCGATTCATGCTTTGCGCAGGTTTACGCAATCCTCTCTCAATCAGGAGCCGAGCTGGCGCCGTCGAAAAGCATCCAACATTGACAAAGCGGTTCGCCGAGGGCCACAGCCCGCGGAAAGACGCAAATCGTAAGTCGTGAGGCGAATGCTGCCTCATAGTCAGAGGGCGATCGACCGTGAATTCCGATTCCCGAGATGCGGTAGGTCCAGGTACGGGCTACGCCGAAGCTGAAGCCGTTCTCCAGAATCTCGCCGGGGTATTCTTCGAAAGTACGGGTTTCTCCGCCGTCGAAAGCATGGGTTCGGTTGAGCCTCGACCCCGCAGCGTGCGCCTTCAGCTGCCCAGTCTGGAGGCAAGGTACCGCGCTCTCGTCGAACAAATTCCAGCCGTCGTATTCATGGCTTATCTCGATGAAGCGGTCGGTGAGGCCTACGTCAGCCCACAGATCGAGGAGGTGCTCGGCTTCACACAAGAAGAATGGCTGCAGGATCCTGTGCGTTGGTACGCTCAAGTGCATCCCGACGATAAGCAGCGCTGGAGCGTAGAAGCGGCCGAGTTGTTTCTGTCCGGCAAGCCGCTTCGGTCAGCGTACCGGGTACTCTCCCGCGATGGCCGCGTGATCTGGTTTCACTGCGAGGCGAAAATGATCCGGCGGGAGGACGGCAGCCCGTGGTTCATTCATGGTGTGGGATTCGACATTACAGACCTGAAGCAAACGGAAGAAGCGCTGGAGCAGGAACGAAACGTGGTAACCGCGATCTTGGATACGGTGGGCGCTTTGGTTATCGTTCTGGACCCGTCGGGCCGAATTATCCGGTTCAATCGCGCCTGCCAGCGTAGCACTGGCTGCACATTCGCGCACGCTTCGGGCCAGCATGTTTGGGATTTGTTCATCCCTGCGGAAGACGCCGCCGGATTCCGAATGGCATTCGAAAAGATGCGCGCGGGGCAACTGCAAAACGATTTCGAGTGTTCTTGGCTGGCGCACGACGGTACTCGCCGGCTGATCGCCTGGTCGGGTACGTCGCTGGGAGGGGGAAAGGGGACGCCGGCCTACGTGATTGCCACGGGCATCGACATCACTGAGCGCAAACGGTTGGAGAAGGCGATTCTGGAGATCAGTGAGCGCGAGCAACGCCGCATTGGTCAGGATCTTCATGACGGTCTGGGGCAGCATCTGACCGGAATTGCGTTCATGTCGAAAGTTCAGGAACAGAAGCTAAAAGAGAAGCGCATTCCGTATGCTGCCGAGGCGGCGAAGATCGTCAAGTTGGTCAATGAAGCGATTAACAAAACTCGCGAATTGGCAAGAGGGTTGAATCCCGTCGTTTCTGAGTCGCATGGTCTGATGTCCGCATTGCAGCAGCTGACCTCGGAAGTTGAAGACGTTTTTGGAGTCAGCTGCCTGCTGCGATGTGACACCCCCGTACTCATCGATGATGTCAGTATTTCCACGCATCTCTATCACATCTCGCAGGAGGCGGTAAGCAACGCCATCAAGCACGGCCACGCAAAGAAAATCGAGATCACGCTTACCGCTAATGATGGCCGGGGGATGCTTACCGTCCTCGATGATGGCTCCGGCTGCAAGAAGGCTACTTCGAAGAGTAATGGCATGGGCCTCCATATCATGGGCCATCGCGCAAAAATGATCGGAGGTACATTGGACATCGAATCCCGTTCTCCCCGTGGGACCGTGGTTAGGTGTATATTTCCCGTTCATAGCAGCAGGAAGTAATGGAAGTAAAAAAAGCATGACGTCCGGCAAGTCAAAAGAAGAAGGTCCACGCAAGACAAAGATCTTCATAGTGGACGATCATCCGATCGTACGGGAAGGCTTGTCGTTGATGATGAACCGCGAGCCCGACCTCATGGTTTGCGGCGAGGCCGAAGAAGCCCGGACCGCTCTTCAGGCTATCCAGGGGAGCAGACCCGATTTCCTGATCATCGACATCTCCTTAAATGGCCCGGACGGTTTAGAACTGCTGAAAACCATTCGCACTCACTATCCTTCGTTGCCCGTCCTGATCCTGTCGATGCATGACGAATCCATTTATGCCGAGCGTGCGCTGCGTGCAGGTGCGAACGGATACATCATGAAGCAGGAAGCAACCGAGAAAGTTCTGGTTGCGGTGCGGCAGATTCTTACCCAGAAGGTGTACGTCAGCGATCGAATCGCCAACCGCATGCTGCGGCATTACATCAACGGTTCCTCCAACGAAAAGCATTCTCCAATCGCCGAGTTGTCAGACCGCGAACTGGAAGTATTCCGGCTGATCGGCGAGGGACACAGCACCCGAAGAATCGCGGAAGAGTTACACCTCAGCGTGAAGACGGTCGAAACCTATCAAGCTCACATCAAGGAAAAGCTCTCGCTCAAGAATGGACGCGAACTGGTGCAGCGCGCCATCCAGTGGAGCATCTCCGAGGATGTCGACGTAGCCTGATTCTTGCTGTTCCCGCCCGCCCACTTCCGCAGCACATCCCGCGCGCGTGCTAGGGGCTTCACCTTAGCACTTCCTATCAGGCAATTCCCTATGCGCTGTGCGGCGTTTTCCCTAAACGGGAATCAGGTTGCAGCGATTCTCGCAGGGGGCGATTCTTGCTTCAAGGTGCGTGGGGCACCACGAATGGCCGTTGCTCATAGAAACTGTCTCGTCTTGAACCTGCACGAATAACTGACAACGTCGCGAAGTTGGCACCTCCGGTCGCTCGCATCGCGTCGAAGAAAACGGGGTTATCCGGGACCCACGATGAAGCACGCAATGCCAGCGAGGTTGAAAGGAGTCTCCGCCTATGACAGCGCAAGCGGTTCCGTACGGTCGGACAACACAAAAACAACCAGCGGTCGCCGAAGTACATATCGTGTGGATCACAGCCGGCTTAGGCTGTGACGGCGATTCGGTATCGATTACAGCAGCAACCCAGCCAAGCATCGAGGACGTTTTGCTCGGTGCAATTCCAGGTCTTCCTAAAGTTCACCTGCACAATCCGGTATTGGCCTACGAAGTAGGCGACGACTTTCTCCGGCCGTTCTATCAGGCGGAAGAGGGCAAACTCGATCCTTTTGTTCTCGTGGTGGAAGGGTCAATTCCGAACGAAAAGATTCACAGTGACAAGGCCGGCTATTGGGCCGCCATGGGCACGGACACATCGACGGGACAGCCGATCAAGACTACGGAGTGGATTGACCGTCTCGCGCCGAAGGCATTGGCTGCGGTGGCGATTGGCACCTGTGCCACTTACGGCGGCATTCATGCCATGCAAGGCAATCCAACCGGCTGCATGGGACTGGCTGACTACCTGGGCTGGGGTTGGCGTTCCAAAGCTGGGCTTCCAATCGTGAATGTGCCGGGATGTCCGGTGCAACCCGACAACTTTATGGAGACGGTCCTATACCTCCTCTACCAGGTTGCTGGGATGGCGCCTATGATCCCGCTGGATGAGCAACTCCGTCCGACGTGGTTGTTTGGAGCCACGGTTCATGAAGGTTGTGATCGCGCAGGATACTACGAGCAGGGCGATTTTGCCGCGGAGTATGGCTCTCCCAAGTGCATCGTGAAGCTGGGATGCTGGGGGCCGGTGGTGAACTGCAATGTTCCCAAACGCGGCTGGATGGCGGGTCTTGGTGGATGTCCGAACGTTGGCGGCATTTGCATTGGCTGCACCATGCCGGGCTTCCCTGACAAGTTCATGCCGTTCATGGACGAGCCGCCCGGAGCTCACGTCTCGACTGGCAGTTCGAGCCTGTATGGGCGTGCGATTCGCTCGCTGCGTTCGATCACCCAATCCACTCTCAATAAGGAACCGAAGTGGCGGCACACCCGGGCCGAACTCACTACCGGTTATCACGGAAGATCCTAATTTTGCGCTGAAGGAGCGATCGCAATGGGCACAACTACAACTACCGATACCGAAGCCCTTAGTAAGAAAAAGCAGATCGTGGAGATGAATTGGGATCCGATAACCAGAATCGTCGGAAGCCTGGGCATCTTTACCAAGATCGATTTCGCCAATAAGCAGGTCGTCGAGTGCCACAGCACCTCGTCGATTTTCCGCGGCTATAGCATCTTCATGAAGGGCAAAGACCCTCGCGATGCCCATTTCATTACCAGCCGCATCTGCGGTATCTGTGGCGACAACCACGCCACCTGCGCGAACTATGCGCAGAACATGGCCTTTGGCGTGAGACCTCCCGACCTGGGCGAGTGGATCGTCAACCTCGGCGAAGCCGCCGAGTACATGTTCGACCACAACATCTTCCAGGACAATCTGGTCGGCGTCGATTTCTGCGAGCAGATGGTGAAGGAAACGAATCCCAGCGTGTGGACGAAGGCGCAGAAAACGAATGCGCCGAATTCCAACCTTCACGGCTATCGAACGATTGCCGATATCATGACCGCCCTGAATCCTTTCACGGGTGCTTTTTATCGTGAGGCTCTGCAGATGAGCCGCATGACGCGCGAGATGTTCTGCCTGATGGAAGGCCGGCACGTACATCCGTCAACCCTCTATCCGGGCGGCGTCGGAACTGTCCCCACGATACAGCTCTTTACCGATTACCTGGTTCGCCTGATGAAGTACGTCGAGTTCATGAAGAAGGTGGTTCCTCTTCATGATGACCTGTTCGATTTCTTCTATGAAGCGCTGCCTGGTTACGAAAAGGTCGGACAGCGACGTATCCTGCTGGGCTGCTGGGGTTCGTTCCAGGATCCGCAATATTGCGACTACACCTACAAGAACATGAATGAGTGGGGCAAGAAGATGTTCGTCACTCCGGGTGTGGTGGTCGACGGCGAACTGGTCACGACCAATCTGGTGGACATCAATCTGAACATCCGCATCCTGCTGGGCAGTTCCTACTATGACGACTGGGAGGAGGGCGAGACTTTCGTCGCCAAAGATCCTCTCGGAAATCCGGTGGACAAGCGTCATCCCTGGAACCAGACCACCATTCCCAAACCGCAGAAGCGGGACTTCGCGGGCAAGTACACCTGGGTCATGTCGCCGCGGTGGTATCACAAGGGAGAGTATCTCGCGCTTGACACGGGCGGCGGACCGATCGCGCGCTTCTGGGCGACAGCCAAGGCTGGCTTAGTAGACACTGGCTACCTGAAGGCGACCGGCAACAGCGTGAAGATATACCTGCCGAAGACGACTTCGCTGCCCGAGGTTGAGTTCGAGTGGAAGATTCCGAAGTGGAGCAACGCTATCGAACGCGACCGGGCTCGCACCTATTTCCAGGCATACTCGGCTGCGGCTGCCTTGCACTTCTTGGAGAAGGCGCTGGGAGAGCTGCATGCCGGCCGGACCAAAACCTGGTCCGACTTTAAGGTGCCGGAAGAGTCGATCGGCTGCGGTTTCCACGAGGCGGTACGAGGTGTTCTGTCGCATCACGTGGTGATCCGCGAGGGCAAGATCGCAAACTACCATCCCTATCCACCCACGCCGTGGAATGCCAATCCACGCGATATCTATGGCACGCCGGGTCCCTATGAGGATGCGGTCCAGAACACGCCTATCTTCGAGGAGAATGGGCCGGACAAATTCAAGGGCATCGACATCATGCGTGCAGTGCGGAGCTTCGATCCGTGCCTGCCGTGTGGTGTTCACATGTACCTTGGCGATGGGAAGGTTCTCGAGAGACGGCACTCGCCCATGTTCGGTGTCGTAAAGTAGGCGGGAACGCCTCCTTGCAAGCGGAGTGAGAGGGCAGTTGTTAACCGCGATGTGGCGCTCGTAGTCACGCAATTGCAATCTCACTCCCTTTTTCTGCGGGTGGAAGCGAAGGGCTCATGGCAAACGAAAAAGACTTCCAGCAGCGGGTTCAGAGGATCGGCGCCCTGGTTCAGGAGATCGAGGCGATCGCCGATCCGGCGGTGCGAGCAGCGACGACCCAGCTTGTCCAGCTGATCATGGAGTTTCACGGAACCGGTCTCGACCGGGCGCTGGATATCATTGCCAGCGCAGGCGGCTCGGGAATGGAACTCATTGGACAATTGGGCCGTGATCCGGTCGTCGGCAGCCTGCTGGTGTTGTATGGGCTCCATCCCGAGAGCCTGGAAGAACGAGTGACAAAGGCTGTGGAGCGGCTGGAGCCCAAGTTGCGCCGCGACGGGGCGCTCGTGGAACTGCTGGGGATCGATGACGGCGCGGTTCGCATAAGAGTCACCCCCGGTGAACATACGTGTGGCTCGACCACGAAGGCGCTTCAGGCAACGGTAGAGGATGCGATCTACGAAGCCGCGCCCGACATCGCTTCGCTGTCCATAGAAGGGCTGGAAGGAAAGCCGGCGAGCGGCTTCGTGTCGCTGAATGATTTAACGGTTGCGGCGCCCCTGAAGCCGGCTCAACAGTCGTCGTCGCATCCGTCAATGGCGGCAAATTATGGCGACTAAGGAATCGCCCACGCTCGAAAGTGCGTTTGGAGTGCTGCGGCAGTTTGCGCGCCGTCCTCGCACGGTCGAGCGTTGCGAACTGTGCAGTGCCGAGATCGCTTCCGAGCACCCGCATCTTATCGATCCCATAGCGCGCAAGCTGGCATGCTCGTGCGACGCGTGCGCCTTGCTGTTCAGCGGCCGCGCCGGCGCAAAATTTAAGCGGGTGCCACGGCAGATTCGGATGCTGGCGGATTTCCACATGACCGACGCGCAGTGGGACAGCCTGATGATCCCAATCAACATGGCCTTCTTCTTCCACAGCAGTCCGGAAGCGCGCGTGGTCGCGATGTATCCGAGTCCGGCGGGTGCGACCGAGTCATTGCTTTCTTTGGAAGCATGGAGCGAAATTGAGAGCGACAATTCGCACATAGCGAAGATGGAAGTGGACGTAGAAGCGCTGCTGGTCAACCGTATCGGGCACTCCCGCGGTTTCTCCCAGGCTGAGTATTACTTATTGCCCATCGATCAATGCTTCAAGCTGGTGGGCCTGATTCGCAGCCAGTGGCGGGGATTCTCCGGCGGAACTGAAGTATGGCAGCAGATCGCGGAGTACTTTAACGGATTGCGCAGCAACGCTATGGTCGTTGGAGGGCAAGGCAATGCCTGACCTTCGCTTTGATTTGGAGAAGATCGAGGTTGAGCCATTTGCGGTCGCGCCGCAATTGTCATTCAAGCTGCGTTTGACCAACAGCCCCGCTGAGGAACGAGTTCATACCGTTGCGTTGCGGGCACAGGTAATGCTCGAAGCGACGCGTCGCCGGTACAACTCTCAGGAGCAGGAGAGCCTGCTGGATCTTTTCGGCGAGCCCGAGCGCTGGGGCAAGACCCTTAAGACATTTCTCTGGACCCATGCCAGCGTGATTGTCCCCGCCTTCCAAGGCAGCACCCAGGTCAGCCTTCCCGTCCCGTGCACCTTCGATTTCAATGTGGCCGCTACCAAGTATTTTGCCGGACTGATTGAGGGAGAGGTTCCCCTGTGCGTGCAATTCAGCGGAACGGTTTTCTACGCACAGGGCGACGGGCTGCTGCAGGTCATGCCGATTCCCTGGGATAAGGAAGTCCGCTTTCGGATGCCGGTGAAGGTCTGGCAAGACCTGATGGAAGCCTACTATCCGGGTACGGCCTGGCTTTGCCTGGAGCGTCATGCTTTTGACCGGTTGTATCAGTACAAGGTGGAGCGAGGAATTCCCACCTGGGAGCAAGCACTGGAGAGCTTGTTTCGCGCGGTCGAGGAGGAAGTGAAGTCATGAATACGGCCGCCGCTGACCGCATCGCCAAAGCCGTGCTCTACGAGGGATACATGCTCTATCCCTACCGGCCATCGGCGGTGAAGAATCAGCAGCGCTTCAACTTTGGCGTGGTCTATCCGCAAGCATTCAGTGAAGCGCAAAAGGGAACCGATCCGTGGACGATGCACACCGAGTGCCTGGTGCAGGGAAGCGGTCTCGCGGAACTGCAGGTTCACGTGCGGTTCTTGCAGCTCATGGAGCGCTCGGTGGAGGGGGCGAGCGAACCAAAGCTTGAAGGGAACCATCTCACGCGCGAGTTTCAGCCGGTCAAAAGCCTCATGGTTGACGGTCAGACTTTCTACTCCTGGCAGGAAGCGGTTGAGCGCGAGCTCGATATCTCCTCGACTGATCTCGAAGCGCTGAGCCGGCATTCCCTGCAACGCCCATTTGATCTTCCCGCCAGCATCAGCGAGGAAGTCTTGCGCGGGAGCGACGGTGAGTTGCGAGGCCGCATCGTAAGAACTCAGTACTCGATGGACGGCAGGGTTGAGGTGCGAGCCCAGCAGGTCGCGGATGGATTGTTCAAGGTGAGCGTGAGTGTCAGGAATATCACCTGGATTGATGACGCTGCGCACATCACCCGTGACTACGCGCTGATGCATTCGCTAGTGTCCGCGCACATCGTGCTTGGAGTCGACGGCGGAGGGTTCGTGTCCCTCCTCGATCCGCCCGAATCCTTGCAGACGATGGTCGACGATTGCCACAGCGAAGGCGCGTTTCCCGTTCTGATCGGCGAAGAAGGACAATTCGACACCATACTGGCTTCGCCGATCATTTTGTATGACTACCCGCAGATTGCGCCTGAGAGTGCCGGCGATCTATTCGACGGCACCGAGATTGACGAGATACTTTCTCTCCGCATCATGACCATGACTGACGAGGAGAAACGCGAGATGCGCGAGTCGGACGAGCGCGCGCGCCAGATGCTGGAACGGACCGAGAACATGCCAGTCGAGCAGTTCATGAAGCTGCACGGGGCACTCCGCGGCTTGCGGCCACTCAAGGAGGACTCGCAATGAACGAGTGGGAGTGGCAGCTGCTGGAAGACAAGTCGCCGGTCGAGAGCGTTGAGATTGGCGGAGCGCAGGTGCGTGTCGGAGACCGTGTGAGACTGCGCCCGGGCAAGGGTGGTGATGTGCTCGATATTGCGCTGGCCGGCCAGATTGCGGCCATCGAAGCGATCGAGCAGGACTACGAAGGCAAGGTTCACGTCTGCGTTGTGCTGGACGATGATCCAGGCCGTGACATGGGGCTGCTGCGGCAGCCGGGGCACCGTTTTTTCTTCGACGCCACCGAAGTAGAACCGTTGCCGCCTCACGAACAGGCGCAGGCCAAAGCGGTTGAGAAGCCTCGCATCCTGGTCGCGGGTATCGGCAATATCTTCATGGGCGATGATGCCTTTGGGGTCGAGGTGGCAAGAGAGCTCGCCCAGCGCAATCTGCCCGCGGGGGTGCGAGTCGGCGACTTCGGCATTCGCGGCTTCGATCTGGCCTATGCCCTCCAGGATGGCTATGAGACCACCATCCTCATTGACGCATATCCGCATGGCGACGTGCCGGGAACGTTGTATGTGGTCGAGCCCGATTTGGCTTCGCTCGGCGCGGAGCAGGCGGAGAGCGCCGATGTCGACGCGCATGCCATGGATCCGGTGAAGATCCTGCGGCTGGCCGCTTCTATGGGTGGGCCGCTGAGGCGGGTGTTGCTCGTCGGCTGTGAGCCTGCGACGCTGGGCCCGGACGAAGGGTTGATGGGTTTGAGCGAGCCCGTTAAGGGCTCACTCGCAGAAGCCGTAAAACTGGTGGAATCTGTGATCGACAAAGTCCTGGCAGGCGAATGGCCGGGCTCGGGACAGTAAGAACGGCAAGGAGGATAAACCTGTGGCAACAGCAGCTCTGGCACGCGACACGAGGCACGAAACCAATGGAACCGGCCACGACGGCGATCGTGACACTCTCATGATGTTGAGCGGTATCGCACTCATGGTTTTTGGCGCAGGATTGATTCTGTCGAATCCTGTAGCTCAGAAATATTTAAACAAGATCGGCGTCGGGGGCCTGGTGCAAGGCGCTCTTCCGGACCTCGAACGGTATCTAAGATTAAGGGCTATGTAGAAACGCCGTCCTGCATGGTTCCTCTCTACCACTCCTCGGGAAGGGGGCTATTCCGCTTGCTCGAAAGCACAGGTGTTCATCAGGAAGCCGGCTCACCGCTGACCCCGCAAGCCGCGGCGGTTGGTCAGCGCTACGTGATCAATGCGATGGTGAGCCGATTCACCGTTCAGGCGTTTGCCAGCGGATTGCTGTCGGCGTTTGGCCACAACCCCAAGATTGCCATTCGTGATCTAAAGGGGGAGATCTACTTCGATGGCGAACAGGTCGAGAAGTCAACCATGCACCTCGTCATTCGCGCTGACTCGCTGAGCGTGACCGACAACATCAGCGACAAGGACCGGCGCGACATTGAGACGGAAATGCGGGAGAAGGTGCTGGAGACCGCGAAATATCCTGAAATAACCTTCGATGTGTCCGGCGTAACGGTGAACAAATCCGACAATGGCCAGTCGAATGTGATCCTGAACGGTCAACTCATCTTGCATGGTGTGACCAGGTCACAAAAGGTGCCGGCGACTCTGGCTCTGACCGGCGACATGCTCCGGGCTTTCGGCGAGTTCTCTTTGCGGCAGACGGACTACAATATCAAACCGGTTTCCGCCATAGGCGGAGGTTTGAAGGTGAAGGACGAGGTCAAGTTCTCGTTCGATATCGTGGCCCGCCAGCAGAGCTGATGGGTGGGAGTCTTGACAGGAGAAATGAGGTAGCGAATGTGTCTTGCCATACCCGGCAAAGTGCTTGAGCTGTTTCCCGGAATGCCATACCTGGCTACGGTGGAAGTGGCGGGCGTCCGCCGCAAGGTTGACCTGGGACTGCTGGAGAATGATATGCCCGAGTCGGGCGACTGGGTGCTCATCCACGTGGGCTTTGCCATGAGCAAGATCAGCGAGCAGGACGCGCGCGAACAAATGCAGACGCTCATCATGCTCGGCGAGAGCGAGCTGGCCATGCAGGAGGTGCGGGGCTATGGCCTGGAAGATGGTGAGGAGCCTCCGAACTACTCCTGAAATACCTCGCCTGTGAGCAGGAGGCGCGAGTATTCTGGTTATGGGCCTTTGAGGGCACGATGAGATTTGTTGATGAGTTTCGTGATCCCGACGTTATTGCGAAAACTGCCGAGGAGATCCGTCGCCTGGCGGATCCGGCCAGGCATTACCGCCTGATGGAAGTCTGCGGCGGCCATACCCATGCGATCTATCGCTTCGGGCTGAAAGATATTTTGCCGTCCAACCTCGAGCTGATTCATGGGCCGGGCTGTCCGGTCTGCGTTCTGCCGATGGGCCGAATCGACGATGGTCTTGCCCTGGCGAAAGATCCGAACGTGATTTTCGCCGCGTTCGGCGACATGATGCGGGTGCCGGGTGTGCATGGCAGTCCCTTGGAACACAAGGCACGCGGCATGGACGTGCGCATCGTCTATTCGCCTTCCGACGCGCTCAAGCTGGCCAAAGCTAATCCCGACAAGCACGTAATGTTTTTCGCCATCGGCTTTGAAACCACCGCTCCGTCCTCGGCGTTGACGATCCTGCGGGCTAAAGCTGAAGGCATCCACAATTTCTCGCTGTTCTGCAATCACGTGACGATTATCCCCGCGATTCGCGCGATCCTCGATTCGCCCGATATGCGTCTGGACGCCTTCATCGGCCCCGGCCATGTGTCGACGGTGATCGGGTGCCGTCCCTACGAATGGATCGCAGCCAACGAACACAAGCCGATCGTTGTCTCCGGCTTTGAGCCGCTCGACCTGTTGCAGTCGATTGTCATGCTCCTGCGCCAACTAAAGGCCGGCGAGGCCAAGGTCGAGAACCAGTACAAGCGGGTCGTGCCGTGGGAAGGCAATCGCGCCGCTTTGAAGGTGATGGCCGAAGTCTTCGAGCTGCGGCCCTATTTTGAATGGCGTGGACTTGGCTTCATTTCGCAATCGGCGCTTCGCATTCGCAATAGCTATGCTGAGTGGGATTCGGAGCAGCGTTTCAGCGTGCCTGGGGTGCGGGTCACCGATCCCAAGGCGGCACAGTGTGGTGAAGTGCTGAAAGGCGTTCTGAAACCCGCGCAGTGCAAGCTCTTCGGTAAAGAGTGTACGCCGGAGCATCCCGTGGGCGCGCTAATGGTTTCGTCGGAGGGATCGTGCGCAGCGTATTACAGTTACGAACACCGGAAAGCGGCGACGCCGGCGCTGGCGTGGCCGGCGTGAAGACCGCTGTCACCTTCGAAAGCGCAACTCCGAAGATCAAGTTTCGTGAGCCGCAGATCGAAATGGCTCATGGCGCCGGAGGCATCGCTAGCCGTCGCCTGGTGGAAGGCTTGTTCGCTCCTCTCCTGTTTCGCTCCGCTCAGCCCGAATTGAACGATGCGGCCTCGCTCAACATTGGTGGCGTGCGGATCGCGATGACTACCGATAGCTTCGTGGTGAAGCCGCTAAGCTTTCCCGGAGGCTCAATCGGCGAGCTTGCCATTAACGGCACCGTGAATGATCTGGCGGTCTCCGGCGCAAAGCCCGAGGCGATCGTGGTCAGCTTCGTTCTGGAGGCCGGGCTGCCGACCGAGTTGCTGGAGGCCGAAGTCCGCGCCATGGCTCGTGCTGCCGAGACGGCGGTCGTTGCGGTCGTTGGCGGCGATACCAAGGTGGTCGAGCACGGCAAGGCCGATCATATGTACATCTCAACGACGGGTGTTGGTTCTTATCTGCAGGGCATCCGGGTCGATGCCCATACCGTTCGTCCAGGCGACAAGGTTCTGCTTTCCGGCCCAATCGGCGATCATGGAATCACCATTCTGCTCGCGCGCGGAGAGCTGGACTTTGAGGCCGATCTTCGCTCAGACACTCGGTCTGTCTTCCCCCTCGTGCAAGCGATGGCCGCCGAAGCGGGGCCCGGCATCCGCTGGATGCGCGATCCCACGCGCGGCGGAGTGGCAACGTCGCTGAATGAACTGGCGCGCGATTGCGGGCTTGGCATCCACATCTTTGAGGAGGAGATCCCTGTCCACGACACAGTGCGTGGAGCCTGTGAACTCTTAGGCCTTGATCCGCTCCATATAGCCAATGAAGGTCAATTCCTCGCCGTCGTCTCGCCTGAGTATGCCGACGCTGCGCTGAACGCCCTGAACAGTACACCTGGTGGCGAAGAAGCTGTCATCCTCGGCGAAGTGCACGAGCAACCAGCCGGCTCGGTTCTGGTGACGGCGCGCTACGGCGGCAGTAGAATCATTGACATGCTCGTGGGCGATCCGCTCCCGCGGATCTGCTAGGGGTCAATGTCATGCCGGCCGGCCTTGAACTCGCAACCCTCGTCGAAGAACGTTTGCTTGAACGCAACCGCCTGTGTGAAGCGTTCTTTTCCCGCGAAGCTTCCCGCCTGGCAGAAGCTTGTCACGAAATGTCGGAGCGTTTTCTGCGCGGAGGCCGCCTGCTTGCCTTCGGCCGCGGCCCCTACGCCACCGATGCGCAGCACGTCTCGGTAGAGTTTGTTCATCCTGTGATTGTCGGCAAGCGCGCTCTCCCGGCACTGGATTTATCCATGCTGTTCCAGCCGTGGCTGCGAAGCATCGTTCGTCCGGAGGACATTGTGATGGGGTTTGGGCCGCCGGAGGGAGACGCTGACGTTTCCGCCACGCTTCAGGAGGCCGCCGGCGATGGTGCCATGACGTTCGCTCTGCCCGGCGTCGCTGGATCGTACTCAGTCAAAGCCGCCACGACCGATCCGTTCATCCACCAGGAGATTATCGAGATCCTGTATCACACATTGTGGGAGACGGTGCATGTCTACTTTGAGCACCGCGAGCTCGGCCACGACGTGGGTGATGCCGGATTCCTTTATCCATTCCTGGGCCAGGAGAAGCAGCAGGCCAGTGACGTTGCCGCCGAAGTCGCGGCCTCTATTCTCATGAAGGTGCAGAACGACTCTGAACTGCGGGCAAGGGTGGCCTCCGAAGAGTCTGATCAGATCAGCGAAACGGCTCGAGCCATTCACGAACGCATCCAGCGCGGCGGCAAGCTGATTCTTTTCGGCAACGGAGGCTCGGCTACCGACGCCAACGATTGGGCGATTGACTGCGTCTTGCCGCCCGAGGGTTATCGGCCAGTCCCGGCAGTTTCGCTCTCCATGGAGCCTGCCAACCTCACCGCGGTGGCAAACGATGTGGGCGTAGAAGTCATTTTTCTGCGGCAACTCATCGCGCAAGCCCGGCCCGAAGACATCGCGGTCGGCATCTCGACCAGCGGAGGCTCGCGCAACATTATTATGGCGCTGGAGGAAGCTCGCAAACGCGGTCTGCTGACGGTGGCTTTGCTGGGCTATGACGGAGGAGAGATTCTGCGGCGCGGGCTGGCGGATTGGCCCCTTGTGGTGCATTGCGACTATATTCCGCGCATCCAGGAAGTGCAGGCGTCCATCTACCATATCGTTCGCGAGACGCTGGAGGTGCTGCACCGTGGCGAAGCTTGAATTGTTCGGAACCGCGAGCTGCCCTTACACGCAGGAGATGCGCGAGTGGCTCGAGTGGAAGCGCTGTGAGTTCATCGAGCACGACGTGGATGCCGACAGCGCGGCGCGCGAGCGCCTGTTGTCCCTTGCTAACGGTCAGCGCACCGTACCCGTCCTCGTGGAGGAGGGCAAGGTCGTGCAGATCGGCTGGCAGGGCCGAGGATGCGTCATCGGCTGAAGCCGCGACAAACGATCAAGATTCCCTTCCGGCTTTGCAGGCCCCGGTACACATCTTTCCCGTCCACGCGACTCCCAGCGCGTGCAGAATCAGCTGGTCTCCTTCCGTGAGTTTGTCGGCGTCCAGAACGGCCTCATACGCGTACAACACCGTTGGACTGCGGGTGATACACCAGGACTCGTGCCGGACTACGCCGTCACAATGTTCGCAGGCGGCGTCTGCGCTGTATTTGTTGCTGTGCTGCCACACGATTGCTTGATGAGTAGACATGAGAATTCCCTCTGGGGACTGGCCCCGGTAAGAAGAGCAAAAATGATCTGCGGTAGGCAAGGAAAGATTAACGCTTGGCGCGGGTAGCGGGGAGGCGGTTACCGGCGAGAAAAGATCGGCACCCGCGGACTGCGGTTGGATGCGTATCGTGGAAGCCGAATTCCCGTTCGACTGCTCGATGAAGCGAGATAAATGAACCGCCATATCCGAGGCTACTGCGTACGGTGTGGCTTTTTCATCCCACAGAGGGCGTAGCACACTGACTCTTTAAGGGTGTGAAGGGAAGCGATTCTCGATTGTGTCAGGTGTGATCAGAGGTTGGTGAATCCAGCTGTTGGCCGAAGGTCCAACTTCAATGATTGGCCGATTCATGTTTGGAGAGGGTTTGCAGTTCCGCTCGGGTGAAGGTCCCTCCACAGACGCTGCATGCCCAATGAGGCTGCGGAGCCCGGTCACCAGGAGCTGTGCCGCGGATTTGCCATTTCTTCGAAACTTCGCTTCCACACACGGGACACTTCATTTATCAACATTGTATTCCTTTGCGAGAATGTGCATCGTTCGACGGTGACTCCCTCCTCGCGCGTAGGTTCTGCCGCAGGACGGGAAACTCCGCGATTCAGGGACAACGGAGACAAAGGGAATGGCCTCCTACATACCAGTTAGGTACAATCTAGAGGTCTCGCCATCCAAGCTATGGTCAGGTCCAGCTTAGGCAGTCGATTTTTCAACGTGCGAGAGTGGCGGAATTGGCAGACGCACCAGACTTAGGATCTGGCGGGGAAACCCGTGGGGGTTCGAGTCCCCCCTTTCGCACCAATACTTGACCATCGATCCCGCCCTTGGCAAAGCGTAGGTGTCGCATGTCTCATCGTGTTGGTAACCTACGGCGGTCGCCCCGATCGGACCAATTCGGGAAAACTCTGGATATTATTTTGCTTATCACTGCTACTTCTTGGCAGTGCGCTCTACACTTCAGCCATCTGCTGCACCCGCATGTTGTAACTGGTTTCTTTGCACAACGTGCCGAGGAGTATAGCTATGGCCTTAAAACTTTCTCCCTCCATTCTCCTGCTTGCACTCCTTGTTCTTCTCACCGGATTCAGTAACGCGACCCAGGTTACGCTGGCAGAGAGCACCATCGGAACGGTGCTGTTTACCAATGATGGTGGTAACACGGTGGACATGTCGTTCACAGGCGATTGCGGCGTCGGACTCAATGACTGTGTCTCCGGATATGGTCTGCTGGGCGCAAACATCGGCATCTACAAAATGTGGATGGCCGGCGGTCCACCGATGTTGATACCACCCGACGCCTTCGACATATACGGTTGGAACATGAACGGGGTAACGCTCGGTTTCTCAATGACCCTATCAGGAGGAAAAGGGACACTGCTCGGAGATTTGCGACTGGAGTATCTGAGTAGTGGTATGACGCGTGCACCCGTTATCCTGGCGCAGCTCACGGCCTCCAGTACGACCGGTCTGTTTGATGGTTTGTGGCCAATCGGTGTCGAGGTCCCAGGTGATTTCGCGGTCAACCTCGCCAATACTCAGACCGTCGATCTTGTCTACCTGGGGACCTTGAAGAGCATCCAAGGGCCGATCTACAGCGGAGAGTTTGTCACCACTCCGGAGCCGGCCACGCTTGGGTTGCTGGCAGGCGGATTGGTTACAATGACGGGGTTGTTGAGACGGCGTCTCGGCACCAGCTAAGAAATGGTTTGACGACGGGTTATGCCTTTCGTCCATCCAAGCCTTATCGTGTACTCAAGGGTCGAACGCCAGCCTGTCCGCATGCAAGATTCGGGTGATTGAGTAGGTGGACCATGCTTCCCGTCAAGACAATTTTGTGTCCTGTCGACTTCAGTGGCCCTAGTTTCGAGGCGCTAAATGCTGCCAGCGAACTTGCCTCCCACTTCGGAGCTGCTTTGGTCCTCGTGCACGTCGTCCCTGTCCTCCCGCCCATGCCCAGCGATCCCAATTGGGTGATGAAGATTCCTGAGTACGAATTGCTTCTCCACCAGGATGCTGAGGAGAAAATGAAGCAGGTGGTGGAGCAGCGGCTTGCCAAGGACCTAATAGTTCAGTCCATCATTGGACACGGTGATGCGGCCGCAGAAATCGTACGCATCGCCGGGCATGAGCGCGCGGACTTGATCGTGATTGCCACCCATGGCGAAAGCGGTTGGCGCCGTTGGTGGTTTGGCTCAGTCGCAGAGAAGGTCGTGCGGAATGCGCCTCAGCCGGTGTTGACCATTCGAGGCAAGATCGCCTGACACGCTCGACCGTTGCGGAGTTCAAAGTGACTGCGCCTTCGTACGCTCCTATAACGGCAAGACCGTACGGTCGCTAGCGTTTCTGGAATACCAGGAAGTAATCCACGTTGTCGTCTTTCACGAGATCGTCATGTTCCCCAATCAGACGATAGCCTGCCTGATCCGCCTCATGAATGACCACTTCCTTGTTGACGCCGTGATTTACGCCATTTCCATTGCGGTCAATGATGCCGACTCGCGCGTCCGGCCGCAGAGAGCCTAGCAGGTTGTGCAGGAGAGCAATGGGTTCGGCGATCTCATGGTAAGACTTGAGAAGCAACGCGGCGTCGACCGAGTTCGCAGGAAGGTTCGGATTGTCGGCCGCCCCCATGATCGTCTTGATGTTGTGCAGATCTTCCTTAGCGGCTCGTTTTTCGATATAGCGAATTGCCTCGGGATTGATGTCCACGGCATAGACCGTCCCAGTGCTTGTCACCCTGCGTGCTGCTCGAACCGTGAACCAACCGGAGCCTGCGCCGATATCGGCAACATGCTTGCCCGCCGAGATGGAGAGAATATCCATCACCTGGTCGATATGCAGACGTTGATCGCGGCCAGGCGTGTCGAAGATCGACAAGTCGCCGGTGTACGGTGTGCTGGTTTTGCGATTGGTGGCTGGCGGGGCCGCAGTGCTCTGTGCTGGTGCTGAACCACTGAGTGCCACAAACAGCAGCGCGGCCAGTAGCCGCGAGGCAGTGCATAAACGGAAGCCCTGGCTTTTCATCCCCACCTCATTATTCCCTACCATCATGACACTGTGTTCCGGCCGATGAAACCCGCAGCGGCCGCCAATGCCATTCGCAGACTACGTGTAGAATCGTGCCATGGCCTTCCGCGGATCCGCCAACGACTCCAATCACAAGGGAAAAACTCCTCCCCCGGAGGACACGCATCAGGAAGCGGCATATCTGAAGCTGCTCGGGGAGAAACAGCGCCCGGTCCGCATCAAGCTGATGCACGGGGAGATTGTGCGCGGCTGGATCGAATACTATGACCGCCGGATGGTTCGGCTCACCCGGGAAGGCGCGCCCAACCTCTTCATCTTCAAGCACGAGATCGCCTACATCGCTGAGGATCCGAGCCGCAAACCACGTCCTGACAATGGAGCTCGCGGCGCCGAATCCACGAGTTCCGAGGAATGAGTGGCTACCTGGCGGAAGTGCAGGAGATCGCGCGTGAGGCGGGCGCGGTCCTGCTGAGCTATTTCGACAAGAACGTCACCATCGAATACAAGGGTGACGTCGATCTGGTCACCATTGCCGACCGCACGTCGGAAAAGCTGATCGTCGAGCGCCTTCACGAGCGCTGGCCAGAGCACGGCATCGTCGGCGAAGAAGGCACCCGGAGCGATACCGGGGCTGCCTATCGCTGGCTGGTCGATCCGCTTGATGGCACCACGAATTTCGCGCATGGATACCCGGTTTTCTGCGTTTCCATAGCGCTGGTTCGCAAGGACGATCAGCTTGAAGTTGGCATCCTCTACGATCCTACCCGCGATGAGATGTTCGCCGCGGAACGAGGCCAGGGCGCCACGCTGAATGGCCAGCCGATTCATGTGTCCCGAATTCCGAAGCTGGCGGTATCTCTGCTCGGCACCGGTTTTCCCAGCCATAAGCGCCATAAGAATCCCAACATCCACTTCTACCAGCAGATCACATTGCGCTCCCACGGGGTGCGGCGCGCCGGTTCGGCCGCGCTGGACCTTGCCAACGTCGCTTGCGGCCGGTACGACGGCTTCTGGGAGTTCAACCTGAATCCCTGGGACACCGCTGCCGGCGTTCTCCTGGTACAGGAGGCCGGAGGCACGGTCACTCGTTTTGACGGCTCGCCTTTCAGGCTCGACAGCCGTGAAGTTCTGGCGTCTAACGGACTGCTGCATCCCGAACTGATAACGAACTTTGCCGAGATCTTTGCCGGGCGTGGCTTGGAAGCGCTGCCATCGCCGGTTGACTACGCCAGAACTCGCGCGTGAACCGCGCTCCACTTCGGTGCCGTAGTTGCGGGTTCCTGCGACCGTTCTCACTTTCTGCTGGTTCGTTGACCTGCACTCAATTACAATTTCGCCGACTTCAAGAGGGCAGGTGTCTTTATGTCTCGTCTTGCAACTTGCATAATTCTTGCCGCACTTTGTGTTGCTTGTCTCCCCGTGCTGGCGGCAGATTCCGGCACTCACGTTTGCGTTGGTGTGCTGGGAAGCGCGGGTGGCCAAATCTCCGGCACGGTAGCCCGGGATACACTCATCAAGTGGCTTGACAAGCAGAAGAAGCCGCCGCTTGCCACCGTGCCGCTGGACTCGTCCGCTCCCGACGAGGCTCTGGCCGAGGCCAAGCAGAAGAACTGCGAGTACGTGGTCACCACCAACCTCGTCGAAGACCACACCGAGTCCGGTTATATGCCGGGCACTGGGGGCACCACAGCCAGCATTCCCAATTTCTTTGTAACGACCAGCTACAAGCTGAATAAGGTCAGTGACGGGGCGGAGTTGTCGAGCGGTACTTTCAAAGCGCAAGATACTGGCTCGCCCCAGAACGCGGTCGGATTCACTCTGAATAAGATTGCCGGTAAAGTAGACGGCGCCATCAAGGGTGCCAAGTAGCTGTTCCGCCCGGAGGAACGCATGCCAAACTCGCCGGGTTTGGATTTGAACAACCGAGAATCGTCTCGAATCAGTGTTGGAAACTGCGAGAAACGCCAGGTTTTCTGCGGTAAAATGAGGTAGTGAACAACTCGTTACTGCACCGTTCTGTCCCGAAACGCCCCGATCACGTCCGCCTTCAAGGCCGCATCCTTTTCCTTACCGAAGATCCCGAGCTCATCAAGCGTCAGCTCGCCGGTGAGGACCTGCCCTGGGATACGCAGCATCCGGAGCGCAATCCCAAGCTGCGCGATGACATCTCCACCGACGAGATCACCCCGGCTCACATCTGCTTCTTCTTCGACGAGACTTTGGGCGAATTTCCCTATACCGGTCTGAAGTGTGGCAGTGAGACCCCGATCAAGCGTGGCGACGTAAAGCGTGGCGGCTTTGTCGCTGCCGTCAGCGGTAAGCGGCGTGGTAAGGGATCGAGCCGCGAGCAGTCCCCGTACGCCGAAATGTCAGCCGGGATCAAGCTGGTGATCGCTGAAAATATCGAGCGCATCTACAAGCAGAACTGCCAGAACCTCGGAGTTTTGACTTCCACCGACTTCGGCCTGATCGACAAGATTCGTAACGGAGAAGACATTCCGCTGGCGAAATTCACCGACGGCGAAGACGAGATCACGCGCCAGGTGATCGAATACGGAGGTCTCTTCCCGTTCAATGTGGCGCGCCTTCAAGGCAAAGTGTTCCTGCCGCCGATCACCACGCATCCGCGTCCCATGACGATCGCCGAAAAGATTTTCGCGCGGCACATGGTGCATGGCCCCGACAAGGTTGGCGTCGAAGCCGTCAAGCCCGGCGATACCGGATTTGCCCGCACCGATCTGCGCTTCAGCCATGAATACGTCACGCCGATGGCAGCGATTTTCTACGAGCACCTGGTGGGGAAGGACGAGCCGGTCACCGATGCCGGCACGATCATGTTCTTCCGCGATCATCTGACATTTCTCGATGAGGTGATGTCGGAGGAAAAGCGCAAGATGGGCCTGCTCGATCTGGCGACGCAGTTGAAGCTCAAGCAGGAGGACTTCGCCAAGTCGCGCGGCATCAAGCTGCATGGCGAGCTGCGCGATCGCAAGGGTTCGGAAGGGATCTGCCACTCCATCGTGACCGAGAGCTACGCTCTGCCTGGGCAGCTCAACGTCGGTTCCGATTCGCACACGCCGCACGTCGGGGCGATGGGTTGTGTCGCGTTCGGCATTGGCACCACGGATGTTTTCAATGCGTGGTTCACCAAAGACGTTCGCGTCAAGGTGCCGGAGTCGGTCAAGGTGGTCATCCGCGGCCAGAGGCGCAGCAACGTTACTGCCAAGGATTTCATCCTGAAGCTGCTTTCGCTGGAATACATTCGCCATGGCCACGCGCTGGCGAAGGTGATCGAATATTCGGGTGAGGCGATCGAGGCGCTGGGCGTCGACGAGCGCGCCACCATGACCAACATGGCGGCTGAGATTGGCGGCTTCACCGGCATCGTCGCTCCGGACCAGAAGGTGGTGGATTTTCTCGTAGAACGTCGCGGCATGAGTTCGGGCGAGGCCGAGACCCTTATCGAGGGTCTCTACAGCGATCCTGACGCACACTACGCGCACGTAATCGAACTCGATGCGGCGGAGATTTATCCCATGGTCGCAACCCCGGGCGACCCGGGCAACGGCAAGTTTGTGCGCGAGCTGAACACACCGGTGCCGGTCGAGATCGCCTACGGCGGCACCTGTACCGCCGGCAAGAACGAGGACATGGACATGTACGCGCAGGTGCTTGGCGATGCTTTGAAGCAGGGCAGGAAAGTTGCTGAAACCTGCAAGTTCTACATTCAGTTCGGCTCGCAGGAGACCCGCGAATACTGCGTGCGCAAAGGGTATCTGGATATTTTCAGTAAAGCGGGCGCGCAGGTGCTTGAGCCCAGCTGCGGCGCCTGCATCAATGCCGGGCCCGGCGTCTCGACGCGGCCAGACCAGGTGGTCATCAGCGCGCAGAACCGCAACTTCCCCGGACGCAGCGGGCCCGGCCAGATGTACCTTGCTAGTCCGTTAACCGTGGCTGCGAGTGCGGTTGCGGGCTATATCGTCGAGTATGAACCCGCGGGGCAACGCGAAATAGTGAATGCGAACGCGTAAAGCTACGACGGTTGCCAAGTGTAGCGCGATGCGCTACGCTTAACGGGTGATAAAGAGCTTCAGACACGCTGGAATTGAGAAGTTCTTTCGCACAGGTAGTAAGGCAGGAATTCAACCCAAGCACGCCAGGAAGGTCAGTAAGCAGCTTTTCGCACTGAACCGGGCAAAATCTGCGTCTGATATGAATGCCTCCGGTTGGAATCTGCACCCTCTTTCAGGGAGTAGACTCAAAGATCACTGGGCGGTTTGGGTGGACGAAAATTGGCGACTCACCTTCAGGTTCGAGAATGAAGAAGTTATTCTGGTTGATTACCTCGATTACCATTGACGCTACATGGGAGTCACGGTCATGGCATTGATGTTCAATCCTCCTCATCCCGGCGAAGTGTTGCGGGATTATCTGGGCAGGATGGAGGTTTCGGAAGCGGCGGGGCGGTTGCGAGTGTCCCGCACCACGCTTTCGCGCGTCTTGAATGGGCATGCTGGTATCTCGGCCGACATGTCCTTGCGGCTCTCCGAGGCATTGGGTACGAACCCGGCCTTCTGGAGCGGTCTCCAGATGGACTACGACCTCTGGCAGGCGAGCAGAAAACGACGGCCGAAGATTCGGCCTATTGCGGCACGGGCGATGGCGAGCTGATTCAGTCCGTTCCAGAGAATCTAGATCTTCCATTTTCCCGTCAACGTTACGTTTGCGATTTTTCCTCTTGACTCTCACCCAACGTCAGGCCTGAAGCTGCCATTGGAGGCGGACGTGGAACTAGGCACAACCAGGCTGTACCAGGCAAGTGAGTTTGCTGACCTTGCCGGAGTCACGGTGCGCGCTCTGCATCATTACGATCGGCTGGGACTGCTGAAGCCCAGCTATCGCAGTGAGGCGGGCTACCGGCTCTACAGCGAACGCGATCTCGCGCGGCTGGAGCAGATCGTTGTGCTCAAGTTTCTCGGACTGCCTCTCAAGTCCATTGGAAAGCTGCTCAAGCGTGACCAGGACCCCCTCCCCGACACCCTGCGGCGGCAGCAAGTGGTTCTTGTCGACAAACGCAATCAACTCGACAAGACGATTGACGCCATCGCTACGGCGCGGCAGGCTCTGGGCGCGAGCAGCGCACCCGATTGGACGCTGATCACACAAATCATCAGGAGGATCGCCATGCAGAATGATGCCGACTGGGCAAGCAGGTATTACAGCGAAGAGGCGCAGGCTAAAGTCGACGAGCGCAAAGCCCTGTGGTCGCCGGAGCTTCAGGCGCGAGTGACCCAAGAGTGGAACGACCTATTCCGAGACGTGGAAGCGGCGCTCACCGAAGATCCGTCGAGCCCGAAAGCCCAGGGTCTGGCGGCTCGCTGGCGCAAGCTGGTGGGAGAGTTCACCGGCGGTGACCCGGAGATCCAGAAGGGGCTCAACGCCATGTACTCGGATCAAGGCAATTGGCCGAAGCCGCAGCGCCGCCAGTACCAGATCAAGCCGGAGATTCAGGACTTCATCGTTCGTGCGATGAAGGCCGCTCCCGCGCCAGAAAAGGCCTAGGGCCTGTTCGCAATCACGTTGCGCCGTCTGCCGGCGGCGCAACCGTTTCTCGCGCTTTCAGCCAACGTCGCTGCCCGATTTTTGGTACTATGAAAGTTCACTCCTACCTGGAATCACCAAATAGTGAGGCAAGAGAGGGACACGGTTTTATGGCATATGTAATTGCGGAACCATGCATCGGCACGAAGGATACGGCATGCGTGGATGCCTGTCCGGTGGACTGCATCCATCCTAAGAAAGACAGCGAGAAGTTCGCGGGCGAGGAGATGATTTACATCGATCCGGTGGAATGCATCGACTGCGGCGCGTGCGTCCCGGTATGCCCGGTTTCGGCGATTTTCGCCCTCGACGATCTGCCGGAAAAGTGGAAAGAATACACCGAGCGCAACGCCAAGTATTTCGGCCGCTAAGCGCTAACCGATTGTTCAAAAGGCACACCATCGAGTGTGCCTTTTTCCGTTGTTACAGTGCCTCGACAAGACCTGCCGAGACCGTGGTGATTCACAGCAGTTTTTCAATCTTTTCGATCAGCACATCCGGCGGGTCGCCTTTGGTGATAAAGGCGTCGGCGAGTTCCAAGGCGGCCGGCGGCAATGAAAAATAGGCCGACAAGAAGATGATAGGCACTTCCGGCCTGCGTCGGCGCATCTCGGCAGCCACGTCGGCTCCGTTGAGCCCGGGCATGTAATAGTCGAGAACCACGAGGTCGACCGGATTCTGGTCGAAGAGAGACAGACCTTGATGCCCGTCGCCGGCAATCAGGACTTGATAGCCGTGCCCCTCCAGCATGATCTTGCGGACGCGCAGGCCGATCGCCTCGTCGTCAACGCATAACACTGTCTTCGGCCGCACTGCATTCATGCAGGTCACCGCGTCTTTCAATTCTTCTACCAGCATTTCCGATTCTCGAGCAGAGTGTCCGGCAGGGTCCTTCGCCCTCCCGTGCGCCTCGTTGAACGGTGGTTTTGACGCCTACCCCTGCGCCTTTAGCTTCCTTTGTATTTCTACCCGGTATAGCGCTTTTTTGCCTATCCCGAAAACGTCGTAGAGGGGGAATGCGGCTTCCGTTGACCACGGGAAAAACCGCGTGTTACCGTACTTGGTTACACCATCCTCGACGGTGCGTTCTGTGCGCCAAAGGACTGCCTGTTGCCTCCTGACCTCCCGGCGACCACGCCTCTCCGCAAAACCGCTCTCAACCGCGTCCATCGTCAGTTGGGCGCGAAGATGGTCGATTTCAACGGCTGGGACATGCCGGTGGAATACCCTTCCGCCGGCGGGCTGATGAAGGAGCATCTCGCTGTCCGAAATGGCGTAGGTGTCTTTGATGTCAGTCACATGGGCGACATCCGTATCTCCGGCCCACAGTCCCTGGCGGCAGTCCAGCACATCACCATGAACGATGCCGCCACCTTGGCCGTCGGACAGGCGCGGTACTCGGCCATGCTGTATCCGCAGGGTACCTTCGTCGACGATGTCATTGTTCACCGATTGGGCGAGAACGACTATCTGCTGGTCATCAATGCGGGCACTCGCGAAAAGGACGTGGACTGGGTCACCAGCAACACCTGCCAGTTTGACTGCAAGGTCGAGAACCTGAGTGACCAGTTCACCCAGATCGCCATTCAGGGCCCAAAAGGCGTCGATACCCTTCAGAAGCTTACGGATGCCGATCTGTCACAGGTAAAGTTTTATTGGTTTACTCACGGAAACGTCTGCGGGTTGCCGAACATCTTAATTGCCCGGACCGGTTACACCGCGGAAGATGGTTTCGAAATCTACGTTCCCACCGATGAGACGACCAGCGCCCGTGTGTGGAACGATGTGATGGAGGCCGGTAGCGAATTCGGCATCTTGCCTTGCGGCCTGGGCTCGCGCAATACCCTCCGCCTGGAAGGGGCCTTGTCCTTGTACGGCCACGAGATTTCCGAAACGATCGACGTCTGGGAGGCCCGCCTCGACCGCTTCGTGAAGATGGATAAGGGCGAATTCGTTGGACGTGACGCCCTTGCCAAGGCGAAGGCTGCCGGTCTGAAGCGTATTCTGGTGGGCTTGGAGTCGGTGGAACGGGGCATTCCGCGTGATGGATACAAGGTGCTCGATCTTGGGGGAGACGAGATCGGCTACGTCGCCAGCGGGTCCTATGCGCCGTTCCTGAAGAAGAACATTGCGCTGGCCTATGTGCCAGTGAAAAATTCGGAAGTTGGTACAGAGGTTGCGGTTGAGATTCGCAATCAGCCGGTAAAGTGCAAGGTGGTTCCAACACCTTTCTATAAGCGTCCAAAGAAGCAGTCTTAGCTCAACGATTCATATTCGCCGACCACCGCGTGCGCGCGGGAGGAGGAATGCAGATGGATTACCCCGCTGGTTACAAGTACACCAAGGAACATGAGTGGTTGAAGGTTGACGGCAGCACCGGAACCATCGGCATCACCGACTATGCGCAGAATTCGCTCGGTGACATCGTGTTCGTGGAACTGCCCAAAGTCGGCGCGGAAATCACTGCCGGGCAGACGTTCGGCTCGGTCGAATCGGTCAAGGCCGTCTCCGACCTGTTCGCACCGGTGTCGGGTACGGTCACGGAAGTGAATGCCGCGCTGAATACCTCGCCGGAGCAGGTCAACAAAGACGCCAATAACGTATGGATGATCAAAGTCGCCCTGAAAGACCCAGGCGAAGCCGACCAGTTGCTCTCGGCGGCCGACTACGAGAAGTTCGTGGCAGAGGAGGGCGGCCACTAAGATGTCGGCCGGAACGGTTCTGCCCGCGAGTTCAAACATCGTCTGAGCAGCGGCCTGGATGCTGATCGAAGGGACTTGAAGTGCGTCCAGACCAAGTCTTCTTAAACCGGAAGGACCGGCTGACAGGCGCTGCGAGACGGTACTTAACTCTTTACGGCTGAATATTTTACGTATAACTCTTTTGTTTTGAATATTTTGGCGGGAATTTTTGTCTAAGTTGTTGATTCCAGGTAGAACCTGGGAGGGGTCTCCCACGCCACTTAACCGAATTCATACAGTTCTTCGCCCAGAAAGTCATAGGTATCATGCGCTATCTTCCTAAGTCTCAATCCGACCGCGAGATCATGTTGCGCGAGATCGGAGCGACCTCCATTGACGACCTCTTCGCCGCTATTCCGGCCGAATATCGACTAACCCGCGACCTGAACGTCCCTCGGGCGTATGCCGAGAGCGAGATTGTCGAGTTCTTCCGCGAGCGCGCCGCCGAAAGCTCGCAAGGCTACGCCACTTTTCTCGGCGCCGGCGCCTACTCGCACTACCGCCCGGTCGTCATCGATGCACTGATCTCCCGCGGCGAGTTTCTCACCGCCTACACTCCGTATCAGCCCGAGATCTCCCAAGGCACGCTGCAGGCGATCTTCGAATTCCAGACCATGATCTGCGAGTTAACCGGCATGGACGTCGCCAACGCTTCCATGTATGACGGCTCGACTGGCGCGGCTGAAGCGCTGATGATGGCTGTGCGTGTCACCGGCCGCCACAAATCAGTAATCGCCACCAGCGTCCACCCGGAGTATCGCGAGGTCATAGCGACCTACGCGCAACATCAGGGCATGCCGGTTTCGACTGTCGGCTTTACCGGCAACGGACGAGTCGATCTCGAAGCCCTGGACAAAGCGATCGACGACCAGACCGCTGGCGTTCTGATTCAGTCGCCCAACTTCTTTGGCACCATCGAGGACGTTGCTGCCGTTGCCGACGTAGTGCACAGGAAGGGCGCGCTGCTGATCGTGTCGATTGCCGAAGCGGTCTCGTTGGGAATCGTCAAGCCTCCGGTGGAGGCCGACATTGTCAGCATGGAAGCGCAATCCTTCGGCGTGCCGCTCGGCTATGGCGGTCCCTATTGCGGGGTGATGGCCACGCGCGACAAGTTCGTCCGCCAGATGCCCGGCCGTCTCGCCGGCCAGACCACCGACCGCAACGGCAAGCGCGGCTTCGTCCTGACTCTGTCTACCCGCGAGCAGCATATCCGCCGCGAGAAAGCGACTTCGAACATCTGCACCAACCAGGCACTCGTTGCCCTGATGGCCAATATCTTTATGACCGTTTACGGACGCGAAGGATTGAAAGAGTTGGCTACCTATAATCTTGCGAAAGCGCGCTATGCAGCCGATCAATTCAAAAAAAGCGGGGCTACGCTGCTGTTCGACGGCGCTCCCCGCTTCAACGAGTTTGTGGTCCAGACCAAGACTGACCCCTACACGATCAATGACAAGCTCCTGCAGCAGAAGATTATCGGAGGATTTCCGCTGAAGAAGTTTTATCCCCAGTTGGGGAACGCATCGCTGTGGTGCTGCACGGAGACCACCAAGCGCGCTTCGATTGACGCCGTAGCGCAGGAGGTGGCGCGATGAACCCGAACGAGAAGATTCGCAAGGCCACCACCCACATCAGCCAGAACGAAGGGCTGATCTTCGAGAAGTCGTCTCCCGGCAAGGCGGCTTACAAGCTTCCGCCGCTCGATGTGCCGGAAGTGAGTGCGCAAGAGTTGCTCGGCGACGTCACTCGCGACAACCTCGGCAACATGCCCGAGGTCAGCGAGATCGAAATCATCCGCCATTTCACCCGTATCTCGACGTGGAACTATGCCATCGATCATGGCATGTATCCGCTGGGCTCGTGCACCATGAAGTACAACGCACGCGTCAACGAAGCGGTGGCGAAGCTGACCGGGCTGGCTGAGGCGCATCCTTACCAGCCGGAGCGCGCTTCGCAAGGCGCGCTCAAAATCCTGAAGATGCTGAGCGATCAGCTCATCGAAATTACCGGCATGGATGCAATTACCTTGCAGCCTGCGGCCGGAGCCCACGGCGAGCTGACCGGCATCCTGCTGGTGCGCGCCTATCTGCAGTCGCAGGGAAACCCGCGCAAGAAAGTGCTTATCCCGGATTCGGCGCATGGCACGAATCCAGCGACCGCCGCGATGTGCGGTTACACGGTTGAGAATCTCAAGTCGAACTCAGCGGGCATGGTCGACATGGCATCGCTTGAGGCGCAAGTGAATGAAGATGTAGCTGCGCTGATGCTGACCAATCCCAACACACTTGGCGTGTTCGAGCAGGAGATCCACAAAATCGCCGACGTGCTGCACGCTAAGGGCGCGTTGCTCTACATGGACGGCGCCAACATGAACGCCCTGGTCGGCAAGGTTCGTCCCGGAGACTTCGGCGCCGATGTGATGCATCTGAACCTGCACAAGACCTTCTCGACACCGCATGGCGGAGGCGGTCCGGGCTCAGGTCCGGTAGCCTGCAAGAAAATTCTTGAGCCTTTTCTGCCGACGCCGGTTGTTGTTACCAGGCCGGACGGCCTGCTTGGCTTCGACTACAACCGTCCGCAGTCAATCGGACGAGTGCGCATGTTCTATGGCAACTTCGGCATGCACGTTCGCGCGCTGGCTTACATCATGGCGCACGGACCGGACGGTATGCGCCAGGCCACGGAAGATGCGGTGCTGAACGCGAACTACATCCGCAAAAAGCTGGAAGGCACCTTCGATCTGCCGTATAGCACGCCGACCATGCACGAAGTTGTCTTCAGCGATCGGGTGCAAACCCGCCAAGGTGTGAAAACGGGCGACATCGCCAAGAGACTCATCGATTATGGATTTCATCCCTACACTGTCAGCTTTCCGCTGGTGGTGCCGGGCGCGCTCATGATCGAACCGACGGAGAGCGAGTCGAAGGAAGAGCTCGATCTGTTTATCGATGCGATGAAGTCTATCGCCCAGGAAGCCGAGCAGACGCCGGAGCTCATCGTCGAGGCGCCGTATAACACGCGTGTGTCGCGTCTGGACGAAACAACGGCTGCGCGTAAACCGATCCTGCGCTGGAAGCCGCAAAGCGAGGGAGCAGCAAAGTAGCGCGCCTTTTTACGACGGCCTTTTTCGCGCAGAAACCGCTACGCTAGCCGGTTAATGATCGACGCCACGTAGCCTGCGCCGAAACCGTTGTCGATGTTCACTACGGTTACGTTCGACGCGCAGGAATTCAGCATCCCCAGCAGCGCGGTCACCCCTTTGAAAGAGGCGCCATAGCCAACGCTGGTTGGGACTGCAATGACCGGGACACCGACGAGTCCGCCGACAACGCTGGGCAGCGCGCCCTCCATTCCCGCGCAAACGACAATCACGCGCGCCTGTGTCAGCACCTCGTGCCGCGCCAGCAAACGATGGATTCCGGCGACGCCGACATCGTAAACGTGCTGTACATCATTGCCCATGATTTCCGCCGTTACGACCGCTTCTTCGGCGACGGGAATGTCGCTGGTGCCCGCCGAGACGACGACGATACGTCCTTTGCCGTAACGCGTCTCGTCCTGCGTGAGCGTGATGGCGCGGCCCAGTTCGTGGTATTCAGCTTTGCGGAGCTTCCGCTTTACCGCGCGAAACTGCTCGGCTGTTACGCGTGTTGCCAGAACATTGTGTCCACGCTTCGCCAGCGTAGCGAAGATGTCGGCGAGATGAGCAGGCTCTTTCCCGGGTCCGAAGATGACCTCCGGCATTCCCACGCGCAGCGCGCGATGATGGTCAACGTTGGCGAAGCCCAGATCCTCGAACGGCAGATGCTTCAGCTGCTGCACTGCCTCGTCGGGCGACAGCTTGCCTTGCTTGACCTGCTGAAACAACTTCTTGATGGAGTCTGAGTTCATGCAGGATGTTGGTGTGCCATGGTGTTCAACCGTTAGAGCTTATCACTCGTGGGTCGCTGAACTGGAGCATCTCGCGGCGTGTCGAAGTCTTCGGCAAGAGCGCTCCTCGCTCCGCCGGTTACGATGAATGGTACGATGAAAACGATTCTCAGGCTGTAGTTGCCCTGAAGCAACTGACGAGTTACTAGGTTAGATGTCACCTGAAACCAGCCAAGCCGCTCGAACTCTTACGGTTGCCATCACCGGCGCCAGCGGCTCCATCTTCGCCCGCCACTTGCTCGCGACGCTGGAGCACGAAGAGCACGTCCGCACGGTGAATCTCATCATCTCCGACAGTGGTTTGCGCGTGATGGCGGAGGAGTTGCAAATCTCCGGCCGGAATGAAGTAGTGACGAAACTCTTGGGGACGGCTTCAACCAAGATTCAGCAGCAGAACAACGATGATATCGGAGCTAACGTCGCCAGCGGGTCGTGCCCGACGGATGCCATGATCGTTCTGCCATGCAGCATGGGAACATTGGCGCGAATCGCCAACGGTACAGCCGATCACTTAATCGAACGCGCTGCCGACGTCTGTCTGAAAGAGCGTCGTCCGCTCGTGCTATGCGTGCGGGAGACGCCCTTCAATCGCATTCATCTGCGTAACATGACCTTAGCGGCCGAGGCAGGAGCGACGATCTTCCCGGTTATCCCTGCCTTTTACTTCCAACCCGAGTCGACCGATGACATCGCGCGCGAGTTCGTCAATCGGGTCCTCGCCTTCATCGGCCTTCCACAGCCTGATGCCTATCGCTGGAAGTCATAACTGTCAGCTCACGTCGCCGAATACCCGGTGAAAGATCTTATCGACATTCCGTAACGGACGCTGCAAGTCGAAGGCATGTTCCAGCGTCTCCCGCTTCACCTTGGACGTGATTTCCGGATCGTTCATGATCAGTTCGCGGAAGTTGAGATCTTCTTTCCACGCCTTCATGGCGTTTGATTGAACCAGCCGGTACGCGTCTTCGCGCAACACGCCTGTTTCCACCAGGTCAAGCAGCAACTGCCCGCTGAATACCAGCCCGCCAGTCGATTCCAGATTCTTCAACATACGCTTGGGATAGACCAGCAGCGTGTCGATCAGGTTCGTCGCCTTGTTCAGCAGGTAATCGACAAGGATGGTTGAGTCCGGAAGTATGATGCGTTCAGCCGAGGAATGCGAGATGTCGCGCTCGTGCCACAGCGCAACATTCTCCAGCGCAGCCTGAGCGTTGGAGCGCACCACACGCGCCAACCCGCTGATCTGCTCGCATGTCACGGGGTTTCGCTTGTGGGGCATGGCCGACGAGCCCTTCTGCTTCTCGCTGAAGTATTCTTCGGCCTCGCGAACCTCAGTGCGTTGCAGATGGCGGACCTCGGTCGCGATCTTATCGAGGGTCGAAGCAATCACGGCGAGCGTCGCAACGTAGAACGCGTGCCGATCCCGTTGAATCACCTGCGTCGAAATTGCGGCAACCTTCAAGCCAAGGCGAGCACAGATTTGTTCCTCGTACTCCGGCTCGAGATGAGCTCCGTTCCCGACCGCGCCGGAGAGCTTACCAACGCGCATCTGTTCCGAGGCAAGTTCGAAGCGTTCGATATCGCGTTCTACTTCCGAGTACCAGTTCGCCAGCTTCAGGCCGAAGGTAATCGGCTCGGCGTGTATGCCGTGGGTCCGTCCGATAGCAGGAGTGTGCTTGAACTCCAAAGCGCGCCGCTTCAGTACGTCGCGGAATCTCGCAAGATCTTCGCGGATAATGCCCGACGCCTGTTTGACCAGCAGGGCTTGCGCCGTGTCAACCACATCGTTTGACGTAAGCCCATAGTGCAGCCAGCGCGACTCGGGGCCAACCTTCTCGGCGACGGCCGTGGTAAACGCGATAACGTCATGCTTCACCTCGGCTTCAATCTCGTTGATGCGCGCCAGATCGAAGCCGCCCTTTTCGCGGATGGCTGTGGCGGCCGACTGTGGCACGATGCCGGCATCCGCCAGAGTTTCGGTGGCGGCAATTTCGACGTCCAGCCAGGTGCGGAAGCGATTGTCGTCACTCCAGATGCGACCCATCTCCGGTCGTGTATAGCGAGCGATCAAGGAATTCTCCTTATCATGGAAGCTATGAGCAAACCCTTAATTCTACAGGGCCGGCTCGGGAGACCCAACCGTGGCAGCCACTCCTACGCGCGGTAGCCAGCCGGCATTCACTTTCAGAGATGCGAGCCTCCCTTAGTCCTGCGCCTCACGCTTGCTTCTTGGCCACCTTGGGCCCGGCCTTCGTAGTTCCTGATTGCAGTGGGATGGCCGGCGAATGGCGTGCGAGAAGCGCCCGCTAACGTCAGCCGTTGTTCCTGCCGATGAGAACGGTGTCATGAACCGTCTGATCGAGGCTTTCCTACCTGAAGTTAATCCTGGAATCGCGGCCGACCGAAGACAACAGGAACGAATTTCGATTAGCGCCCCGGTCCGAATCGTGGCTGTCAATGGCCATCCTGCGTGCTACCACGCGGTTTGTTGCAACGTAAGTCACGGCGGTGTGGCGTTTGAGACGGCTGCGGTTCTGGAGGTCGGAAAGGTTGTCGAATTTGAGTTCGTGCATGACTTCGACCAGCCCTGCCGTTACTACTCCCGCATCCTGTACCGCAACGGTGACAGCTATGGCGCCTACTACGTGAACGATGACGGCAGCGATATCCGACAGCAGAACTGAGAACGCGCGTCCGGACGAAGACAATCCTCAAAGGACTTTATTCGCAGACTAAAGTTCGCGACCAACACCAGGAACACGACTTGGATGCCGACCTCAAGGTCTATGGGGCAGATCCCGGATGGCATCAGCGGTCTGCCTTCTTATGAGGTAGAACGCGCGCACCTTTAGAGTGAGAATAATGGGGTAGGTCGCTATTGAACAGGGAAGAACGGCTACTGCTGTCTGACATGCTGCACTCTTGCATTCTTGCGGGCCGCACCGCCGAGGATGCGACAGGGTTCGAAGGGTGTAGAACATTCACGCTTCTACTACTACACCGAGTACAATGATTCCCCGTGACGCTGCTGGGTAGAACTTCCGAGTTTCCGGTAACGTACAGACATCTATACCCGTCCGATGATTGACCCCGGCGGCAGCTTGTACTGCATCCCAAGGAGAGATTTACATGCGCGTAGTTCTGAAGCTTGTGCTCGGATTGTCCTGTTTGACCTCTCTGGCCTTCGCCCAGACAGCCGAGGAACTGGTGGCGAAGAACATACAGGCCCGGGGCGGGGTGGACAAGATTAAGGCCATAAACACCATCAGCATGACCGGCAAGATTTACGTGCAGGGAATCACCGCGGAAATCAGTCAGGAGCAGAAGCGGCCCGACATGATCCGGCAGAACTTCACCTTGCAAGGCATGACGCAGGTGCTGGCGTACGATGGCAAAACCGCCTGGCAGATTCAGCCTTTCAACGGCAAGAAGGATCCGGAACTGATGGGCGAGGATGATTCGCGCGATCTGATCGAAGAGTCCGACATCGACGGGCCGCTGGTCGATTACCAGGCCAAGGGCAATAAGATCGAATACCTGGGACACGACACAGTTGACGGCGACGATGTCTACAAGCTCAAGGTCACACTCAAGAACGGCGATATCGTTTACTACTATCTCGATCCGGACACTTACCTGGAGATCAGGAAGGAAAAACAGGAATTCATTCGCGGGTCGGTGCGCGAGACTGAGCTGGATCTGGGTTCCTACAAACAAGTTGCCGGTGTGTATTATCCGTTTTCCGTCGAGGGCGGCACCAAGGGCAATCCCAATGACCGCGCGAGAATTACGTTTGAAAAGATCGAAGCGAACATTCCGATCGACGACTCGCACTTCCAAATGCAGGCTCCGGCCAAGAAGTAACGGCCCAGAATCCCGTACTTCATCTTTACCCAACGATCTTAGAGTGAGAGGACTTGATCATTATGGCTGCTGCTTCGTTTGGTTGTAGAAGCCTGCGAATCGCTTCTTTCTGCTGGATTGCTTTGCTATTGGCGACCGCTCTGCCCACGGCTGCCCAGACGCCTGTCAGGTTCGATTCCGGCACGATCTCCGGCTTGCCGGCGCGCAATATCGGATCGGCCGTCATGAGCGGACGTATCGCCGCGCTCGACGCCGCCCACGATAAGGGACGCTTGCTGGTATTTGCCGGAGCGGCCAGTGGCGGCGTGTGGAAGTCCGTGAACGGCGGCACCACCTTCAAGTCCGTCTTCGACAAGCCGAATGTGCAGTCCATCGGCGCGGTAACCATCGATCCGACAAATTCGCAGATCGTCTGGGTGGGCACCGGCGAATCATGGGTGCGCAATAGTGTTTCCGTCGGCGACGGCATCTACAAGTCGACGGATGGCGGCGAGAACTGGACGAATGTCGGGTTGAAGGATTCCGAACACATATCCAAGATCCTCGTCGACCCGAAGAACGGCAACACGGTTTACGCCTGCGCCACCGGACACTTGTGGAACGACAGCGATGCCGGAGGCGTCTTCAGGACAACCGACGGTGGTAAGACATGGGCCAAGGTCCTCGCCGGCAAGAATATGTCGAGTGGCTGCGCCATGCTTAGCATGAGTCCGCAGGAACCCGGCACAATTTACGCTTCCATGTGGGATTTTCGCCGCCAGGGCTGGACCTTCCGTTCCGGTGGTGAAGGTAGCGGGCTTTACAAGTCCACCGATGGCGGCGATCACTGGACGGAACTGACCGAGGCGAATGCCAAAGGCCTTCCAGCGAAGCCGTACGGACGCATCGCCCTGGCGGTAGCGCCTTCGAATCCCCAGATCGTCTACGCCATGATCGAGTCCAAGGAGAGCGCGCTGTACCGCTCCAATGATGCCGGCAGCACCTGGACCAAGCTGGATGCGAGCCAATTCATGGTGTGGCGTCCGTTCTACTTTGCCAACCTGATCGTCGATCCCAAGGATCCGGAGAAAGTCTTCAAGCCCGATCTCCTTCTGCTGTTGAGCGTGAATGGTGGAAAGAGCTTCAGCCCGGTGTCGAGTGCGGCGCACGGAGACTTCCACGTAGTCTGGGTCGACCCGGCCAACACCAACGTAGTTTATGCAGGAGACGACGGAGGCTTGTGGCGCAGCCAGGACGGTGGCACGCGCTGGATGCACCAGATCAATCTTCCGGTGTCGCAGTTCTATCACGTCAGCGTGGATAACGCCGATCCCTACCGCGTGTATGGTGGCCTCCAGGACAACAGCGATTGGGTGGGGGATTCGTCCTATCCCAGCGGCGTGACTTACTCGCGCTGGGAGAACATGTTCAACGGCGACGGCTTCTGGATGTTCGAAGATCCGGCCGATCCGGCTTACATCTATGCCGAGGCCCAGGGCGGCTACATTGGCCGCGTCAACCGCTACTCGCACGAGACCCGCATCATCACTCCTTACGCCGACTATGGCGAGAAGAAGCTGCGCTTCAACTGGAACACGCCGATTCACATGAGCCCCAACGAGAAGGGCACCATCTACATTGGAGCGCAATTCCTGTTCCGCTCGCGCGATCATGGCCAAACCTGGGAGCGCATTTCTCCCGACCTGACTACAAACAATCCGGAGAAGCAGAAGCAGGAAGAGTCCGGCGGTATCACGGTGGACAACTCCGCAGCGGAAATGCACACCTCGATTTACTCGATCAGCGAGTCGCCCAAGAACGGGCAGATCATCTGGGTCGGCACCGACGATGGCAACATGCAGATCACCCGCGATGGCGCGAAGACCTGGACGAATGTGACCGGCAACCTGGGCCTTCCTCCGAACTCCTGGGTGTCAACGGTCGCGGCCAGCCGCTTCAATGAAGGCACGGCCTACGCCACCTTCGACCGTCACACCTTCGGCGACCTGAAGCCTTATGTCTCCAAAACCACCGATTACGGCAAGACTTGGACCGCATTACCCGTGCAGGAGAGCGGCGTTCGGGGCTATGCCCACGTGATCACCGAGGACACGGTGAATCCCAACCTGCTTTTCCTGGGAACGGAGTTTGGCCTCTGGGTGTCGATCGACGGCGGCCAGCGCTGGGCCCAGTACAAGGGCAGCGATTTCCCGGCAGTAGCGGTGCGCGACATCGTGGTGCAGGCGCGACAATCCGACCTTGTGCTGGCCACTCATGGGCGTGGCATCTGGATCATCGACGATATCTCGGCACTGCGTTCCCTGACGCCCGACCTCATGGTAAAAACCGGAGCGTTCGTTGCGACCCGTCCCGCGGTGCAGTACGTGGAAGCGCAGGCTGGCTGGCCGGAAGGCGATGAGACCTTCATCGGTCCGCCCCGGCCCACCGATGCCATGATCACCTACTACCAGAAGACCCGCCACATCTATGGCGACCTGAGGATCGAGATCTTCGATTCCAACGGTAAGCTGCTCGACACCATCACTGGCAGCAAGCATCGGGGATTGAATCGCGCCATGTGGTCCATGCGCCTGAAAGCACCAAACATTCCGCCGGCGGCATCGGCTGCGTTTGGGGCGGCGCAAGGTCCGAAAGTGTTGCCCGGCCAATACACGGTGAAGATGACCAAGGGCGACCAGGTCTACACCACGCAGCTGAACATCATCACTGATCCGCGCGCGAAGTACACCCAGGCAGATCGCCAGGCGCAGTTTGACCTGGCCATGAAGCTCTACAACATGCTGGATCACATGAGTTGGGCGGTGGACAATATCGTTGCCGTTCGTGATCAGGCCAATCAGCGGGCCTCAAAGCTGCCGGAATCTGATCCTCTGCGCAAAAAGCTGGAGAGTCTGGCGGCGTCGGCGGACAATACACGCTCAAAGATCGTCGCTACCAAGGAAGGCGGCGCGATCACCGGGGAAGAGCGGCTGCGCGAATATGTCGCCCAGGTTTACGGAGACGTGCTGGGCTATGACGGCCGCCCAACAGCCGCCGAGGTCGCTCGCACCGAAGTACTGGGCCGGGAGCTGGAAGACGTTATCAAGGAGTTCCAGAAGATAACGGCAGAGGAGTTGCCCGCCATTAACAGCGGTTTGCAGGAGAAGAAGCTGAACGTGATCGAGACTGTGCCGGAAGCCGAATGGCAGAAGGCGCATCCTGCGGGAAATCTGCCCCAAGCCTCAGGCATGATGTTGCGGGAAATCGATTAGCAGTCAGAGTGCCGCAAGTTCGAATAGCATAGTTGACCACGCCCGAAAAAATCGGCAGAGCGCCACGTCAAACTCCGCTCTGCCGACAGCCGCAAGCTACATCACTACCGGGCAAAGGTCTAATTTTCGGTTGTGTCGCTTGCTTCGTTCGCATCAGGGTTTTCAGCCACAGTCCAGCTCGAGTCCGGATTGTAAGCGGTCATCGCTTTCGCGAGATCAGCGGTGTTCGGACCGAGATCTTTCTCGTAGACGATTCCGTCCTGGTCGACGAGGAAGGTCATCACGCCCGAGTTGCGATACTCGGCCGGATACGCCACAAACGCGAAGCCGCCCGTCATCTTGCCGTCGACGATGTAACTCTTAGCTCCGCCGGGCACGTTGGCGCCTTGCGACTTCAGCATGTGAAAGTAGTAGCCGTGGAAGGGCTCTGCCGATTTCTTCTCCCCTCCATAGCCTTCGCCGGTGGCGTAGGCAACCAGCGGACCGACTGGGCTCTCGGGCTGTCCTTCGGCAGCCTTCCAGTACAGGCCGTTCTGCTTGCCTTCGTCGCTGGTAAACTTCTGCGCATACTGATGCACCGAGTCTCCATCGTGCGTCTGGTCGAAGTACTCATGCTGGGCATCCACCAGTACTCCGCACACCCGGATGGCCGCCAGCTCGTTCTTGCCGACGCGGCGGAACAGGATCTCCTGCACGCCAGCCTTGGTATCGAAATACCACTGTCCGGCGGTATCCTTCTTCAGCGGGATAGGAAAGGGCCAGTTCTCGGCGCCGCAATACAGCACCATGCTGCCGTCGCTTTCCCTGCCCCAGCGATTCATCTGCTCATACTTGTCGGTGAAGAATGCCCCATTCTTCTTATCCTGTACTTCATCGCCCGACGAAACAACATTCGCGGCCGAAGAACCAAGCACCGCCAGCATCGCGTCCTTGTCGCCCGACTTTATGGCGTCGTACAACGCCTTGCCCGCGTCCTGTGCGTTCGCGAAAGTCTTCTGTCCTGCATCCTGTGCGTAGGCCGCCGTCGCCATCATGCCGAGCAACAATCCAGCTGTTACCACCCAGATAACTCTTCTTGTTTTGAACATCATCCAGCCTCCATCCGGCAATCGATCGTTAGAGTTCAATTCATCCGTCTCCCGAGTCAGGCAGCTACCGCTTTCGGGCTCCCCCTTTTGCGGGAGCCTGGCGCGCCGCGGGTGCCTGCTTTCCTCCGCCTCCGCCGCTGACGCTCTGGCGGCCGCGATCGCTCTGGGCGCGGGTGGTTCCTCCCGAGCCGTAGCCGCTGAGGGCGTTACTCTTGGTGCCGGTTGAGGGACTTTTTCCATAGCCGCGATCGGCGGCCGAAGCCTGGCGGGTCGAGGCATTACCACCGCGGTTTGCCCCTGCGTTCCCGTTGGGTTGCCGGTTGTTGGCTTGAGCATTGTTCGGGCGGTTGTTGACGTTGTTGTTCGACCGATTGTTTACGTTAGCGTTATTGGTGGTGTTCGACCGATTGCTCCCGTAGGTATTCTTGTTGCCGGTGTTGACGTTGACCGTGTTCCCGCTGATGTTGGTGTTGCGATTACCGGAGTTGTTGACGTTGTTGTTTCCGTAGTGGACCGGACGGTTGTAATTCCCGCCATTGTAGCGGCCTCCATTGGCATAGACATTGCTGCGGGAGACGTACACGTTCTTCTGATAGTTAATTGACCCGCCATGCCAGCCACAGCCCCACGAGTTCCAGCCCCAGCCGCAGCAACTGTTATTCATGCTGGCGCCAATCGCCATGCCCACGCCAAACGCAATCACGCCAGTGGTAACCAGCGCGGCTGTGCTGTATCCCGGTGGATAGTAGGGCGTGCCATAGACCACCGTCGGATTGTAGGTGGGCACGTACACGACCTGTGGATTTGCCGGCTGAATGATGATGGTCTGCGGATCCTGTTGCACCACCGTCTGCTGTGAGGTGGTCTTCAGATTACCTGCCGCCTTGGCCTCTTTGCGCAGCCGCTGCACCGCCGCCAGGACATCTGCCTGCTGGTAATAGGCGGCTTCTCCCAGCGCTGAAGTCCACGACAGGTTCTGCGACATATTGTCCAGCACCGAGGGAAACTGGGTCAGTGCCTTGACGCTGGGATCCCACGACTGAGCGTTTACCTTGTTCATCAAATCGCTGGCGCTCAGGTTCTTGTTGGCCTGAACGAAACGATTGGCTTCGACGATCTGGTCAGGATAGGTCGCGCCGCCCAGGATCTGCGCCACCAGCGCGTCTGGATACAGGGCAATCGGCGCCACCAGGTTGTCGAGGTCTTTGGCTGAGAGATTGGCGGCCTGCTGATCTTCGCCGCCTGCCGGTTGTTGTTGCGGAGGACTGCCGCCCCACATAGCTGCGGCCTCAACGGGAGACGTTACCACCAGCATCCCAAACGTTAGAACGAATGCCAGTACCTGCCTCATGAACACCATGGATCGCTCCGATCTACCACTCACTTTTCACTTTCTCATTGTCGCGTGTTCCAAAATGAAACTCTGCTGCGACGCACACAGCGAATTTTCGCACCGGGTTTCACACTCTTTCACCGCCTACGCGGCTGAGACGGTCATTCTAAATTTCTGGCATCATTTTTGTCGCCGGACGTTGGCAAGACGGAAAGGCTTCTGTCCATAGTTCTCGATCACCATCTCGCCCTGCTTGTTGAACTTGACCTTGCATGCCCCGTACAGCAAGCCTGTGCCCTTACCATCCTTGTCGACGCTCAGGGTGACAATTCCGATTGGGTATTGCGTCGACCGGGTGGAGTTGTAAGCTTCGCCGAACGAGATCGGGCGATTGGTCGCCAGCGTGATGTGCCAGCCGCCGTCAGGCGTTTTCTGGGCTCGGGCGTAGCGGAAACCGCTTCCGACAGAACCGACTGGCGCAACTCTGCCTACGTCATTGGCCTTTTCCAGGGCGCTCACCAAACCGTCCTGGCCCTTGCTCTTGAGCGTGGCCAGCAACTCCTGACGTTCCGCGTCGGCTGTGAGTCCTGTAAGAAAGATCGTAACCCCGAAGGTCTTGCCGGCCACTGCCCCGGCCTGGCCGACGGCCGTGGCCGAATATTGCTGCGGCAGATCGATGCCGGGATTCGCCTCTTGGGCGTGTGCGGTGGCAATAACCACCATACCGCCGGCAAGAACCGCCAGGACTGCCATTAAGTTAAGTTTCCGTATCTGCAATTTCGTGTTCATTGGCTCGTTTACCTCATTTGCACAGTCTTTACAGTTTATGCCTTGCAGATCGCAAACTACAGAGCTCCGACTCATCGCCGAGAACTCAGGGTGAAATTGCAGGGATTTTCTGTTTTCGCCATTAAAGCTATCCTGTTTAGGGCGTGATGGCTAGTAGGGTCAAGTACTAGGCAGGCTTGCCAGAGCCTGTTGCTGATTCGCCCGGGGACTCTGGTGAGCCCCCCAAGCAAGTTTCTGCGAACCCTCGCGCTTACGAATTGTTGCCCACGAAGGCGAGTCGGCCTCAATGCTTCCCGGCCGCGGCAAACCACTTTTCGAACCATTCCAGCGTGCGGAGCTCGTAATCGTGGCGATGCTCTGGCTGCGAGATGGCATGCCCCTCATTCGGATACACCACGAATTCCACCGGAACACCGAGAGTCTTCAGCGCGTGCCACCATTCGAACGATTGCGGGGCGGGAACCTCCCCGTCACGGTCGCCTACTAGGATCAGGGTCGGGGTCTTAACCTTCTTCACGAACTCGATGGGAGAACTCCTGGCATACACTGCCGGATCGTCATATACCGAGGCGCCGAAGAACGGCACCATCCAGGCGTCGATATCGTTTTCGCCGTAATAGCTCAGCCAGTCCGACAGTCCGGCTCCGGCAACTGCGGCCGTGAAGCGGTTGGTCTGGGTCTCGGCCCACATCGTCATGTAGCCACCGTAGCTGTGTCCATGAATGCCCAGCCGATTCAGGTCGATTGGGTACTCCTTGGCCAACGCATCGATGCCCGCCATAATGTCGCGGAAATCGCCGCCGCCAAAGTCCTTCACATTGCCCTGGGTAAAGGCCTCACCTTGTCCGTAACTTCCTCGTGGATTCGGACAGAGCACAAACCATCCCATAGCCGAAGCCGCGCCATTTGCCGTCGACCATCTCGATGTGCAGGCCGCCGACGGCCCACCATGCACCGTCACCACCAGCGGATACTTCTTGCTCGCATCGTAGTCTTTCGGCAGCAGTAACCAGCCCTGGATGCGCATGCCGTCGTTCATCCAGTGAACATTGCGGGCCTCGCCCCACGCGGGCTTCACGTCGGCATTCAAGGAGCCAACCGGGGACCACTTGCCGATGGGTCCGGCGAATAACTGCGGCGGTGAAGTTAGCGACTGGCGCACTACGGCGGAAGTCTTTCCATCCTGCGCCAGAGAAATCTGGATGCCCCAGCCATCGGCGGAGAGCATCTCCGGACCACTCCATATCTGCTGTAGGGCGGCGCTCGCCGGCGCGACTGTCGCAATGCCGGAGTTGCCGTCAATGTTCTCGGTGAAAAGTATCTCGTCAGGCGCCGTCCAGGTCAGCCACGTGGCGGAAGCCTTCAGCCCGGGAGTTACGTTTCGCGACTCGCCACCGGCAGCCGGCACGACAAAAATATCGCCGCCGGTCGAACCCTGGTCGCTCATGATGCCGCTGATGTACGCGATGTTCTTTCCGTCGGGTGAAAACTTTGGCACTGCGATCTGAAGCTTCGGATTGGCGAGCTCGTGCAGGCTGCCACTGGCCGCATCCATGATGTACAACCGCGCGATCCACCAGTTGTTGTCGCCCGATCCGTTGGCCGCGCTGACTACCCAGCGCTTGCCATCCGGCGCCCAGTCGTACTCATAGACATAAAGATCAGCCGGTGAAACCTGCTTCACCGCACCCGACGCAAGGTCAATAGTGGCGATGCGCTGCTCGTAGAACTTCTCTTCAATCACACCGGACGGCGGAGTCATGGGAACCAGCGGTCCGGCTTTGCGCGGCATGTTCTCGATGAACAACGTGGCGAGCGTGTTGCCGTCGGGAGAGAACCGCAGGGTCGATACGTAGCCCTTCAGACTTGCGAGCTTGTGGACTCCTTTGCTCCACGGCTCTTCCAGCCAGACTTGCGAGGCGGGCGTCTCGCCCTTCTCATCGGCAATCAAAGCGATCTTCTTACTGTCGGGCGCCCACGCTAGTTCGCGGGCTTCGAGGCCTTCCGGCACCGGCACGTCGATCCCAGTTGCGCCACGCATTGCATCGACTCGCTCGATATGGACTTTGCTGTCGGCGATCCACGCCACCAGGTATCCGTCGGGCGAAATCTCCGCCTGGTCGAAGCGCTTGGCTTTTGGCATGCTTGCCAGCACGACGGCAGCGCGGTCCGCGGTTGCGTTCTGCGGCGCGGCTGTGGCGCTATTCTGCGCCACAGCGGTAGCCAGGCCACTTAGCAGGAGAAGCATTGCCAGACGAATTGAAAAACCGGCAGACTTACTCGATTGCGCGTGGGGGTTGAATTGCAAGGTCAGATCGGAGCTTGCAGCCATCCTTTTATCTCTCTCCCAGATTGTGCGGGCCTAATTCGGCACGTTTCCCCAAATGAATAAGCAGTCCTCCGATAATACATTCCCCTATTCGCAGCCGTCCCACCAGCGCTTCAGGGCCGCCAGTCACCTTTCGACGTGACCCGCCTCACTGCGGCATTGCAACGATAGGCCGAAGCTGTAGTCAGAACAGGCCGGATCGATCGCGATCGAGCCGTCGCTCCCCTCGATCCGGAAGTCACGAAGCTCGCATTGAAGCTTCGCGCAATTGTGCCGTTCTCTTCCTGGGGAAAGGAGCGTGCTGCAAATGCCCGCCCAGACCATTCCGAACCATGGCGAACACGCCTTCATTGATCAGGTTATCGCCCAACAAACCGGACGCCCCGGCGCCCTGCTCGGCATTCTCGAAGCGGTGCAGGACCATAACGCCCATAAGTATTTGCCGGAGGAGACGCTGCGCTATATCGCCGCCCGGATGGAGATCCCGCTGTCGCGCATTTACAGCGTGGCCACTTTCTACGCGCTGTTCAACCTGCAACCGCAGGGCGATCACACTATCTGCATCTGCCGCGGCACCGCCTGTCACACCCGCAACTCGCGCAAGCTGCTGGAGAGCCTGCGGTTGGAGCTTGGCCTGGGCATCGACGATGGTGAGCAGCCCACCGATTCCGACAAGCTGGCGCTCACTACCGGCGACAGCAAATACACCATTCGCACCGTGGCCTGCTTCGGGCAGTGCGCGCTGGCGCCCGTGGTCGAGATCGATCACCGCATTTGCGGCCACGTGAACGAACAGACCCTGCAGCGCGACGTGCGCGCGCTGGAACGGGAGAGTGAGTGATGCCGCGCATCGAAGACATCGGCACCTTCAACGCGGTCCGCGAATCAGGGATGAACAAGCTGGTGCCGTCTGTTCCCCGCATTGCCATTGGCATGGGCACCTGCGGCCGCGGTAACGGCGCAGAAGGCCTCTACCACGCCTTCATCGAGGCCATCGAACGCAGCGGCATGAACATCTACCTGGCCGGAGTCGGCTGCTTTGGCTCCTGCTACCAGGAGCCGCTGGTCAGCGTGCGCATTCCCGGCAGTCCGCTGCTCATCCTGCGGCAAGTGCAGGCCAACGATGCCGGGCGCATTTTGCACGATGTTTCGGCGGGAAACGTTCCACCTGACCTGATCTTCTGCAAAATCGAAGAGTGGGACCACATTACCGGCTACGTCCGCTACGGCCAGGGCTATCCCGAAGTACGCTCGTGGAACGAGGTGCCCTTCTTCAAGGGTCAGAAGAAGATCGTGCTGCGCAACTGCGGGCTGATCAATCCTGATGACATCGAGGAATACATCGCCGTCGGCGGCTATCAGGCACTCTACAAAACGCTGATCGATGGCAAGCCGGAAAGCGTGATCGAGCAGATCAAGGCTTCCAAGCTGCGCGGCCGTGGTGGCGCGGGCTACCTCACCGGCAACAAGTGGGAGTTCCTGGCCAAGGCCAAATCCGATCAGAAGTTCATCATCTGCAATGCGGACGAAGGCGACCCCGGCGCTTACATGAACCGCAACGAACTGGAGAGCGACCCTCACGCCATGCTCGAAGGCATGATCATCGGCGGCTACGTCATGGGCGCGACCCAGGGCATCATTTATGTACGCGCGGAATATCCGCTGGCGGTGCATCGCCTGAACCGTGCTTTGGAGCAGGCCCGCGAGTACGGCATCTTAGGCGAAAACATCCTGGGACGCGGCTTCAAGATCGACATTGAGCTGGTCGAAGGCGCTGGAGCCTTCGTCTGCGGCGAAGAGACCGCACTGATCGCCTCTCTGGAAGGCGAAGCCGGACGGCCTCGTCCGCGCCCGCCTTTCCCCGCGCAGAAGGGGCTGTGGGGCAAGCCCAGCAACATCAACAACGTCGAGACTTGGTACAACATCGCGCCCATTATCACCAAGGGTCCGGCGTGGTTCACCGAGACCGGAAGCGCCAAGAGTTCGGGCACCAAGGTTTTCTCTCTGGTGGGAAAGATCAACAACACCGGACTGGTGGAGATGCCGCTGGGAACGCCGCTCAAGACCTTTATCTACGACATCGGGGAGGGCGGCGTGCCGGGCCGCGAGATCAAAGCCGTCCAGACCGGTGGCCCGTCGGGCGGAACCATCCCGCACGAGATGTTCGACACCGCCGTTGACTACGAGAGCCTGGCGCAACTCGGCTCGATCATGGGCTCCGGCGGCATGGTGGTGATGGACGAAGACAACTGCATGGTTGACGTCGCGCGCTACTTCGTCGAGTTCACCAACGGCGAATCGTGCGGCAAGTGCGTGCCCTGCAGGGTCGGGCTTAACAAAGAGTTGCGCATTCTCAACCGCATCACCGCCGGCGCTGGCCGCATGGGCCATCTAGACACCCTCGACGAACTGAACCGCTACATCCGCGACTGCTCGCTCTGCGGCCTGGGCCAGACCGCGCCCAACCCGGTGCTTACCACCATGCGGCACTTTCGCCAGGAGTTTGAGGATCACATCGTCTCGCGGCGCTGCCAGGCCGGTGTCTGCGAAGAACTGGCGCTCTCGCCCTGCGAAAACAGTTGTCCGCTGCACATGAACATCCCACGCTTCCTGCAGCTCTATAAAGAAGACCGGCTGGAGGACGCCTTCGACTCCGTCATTATGGACAACCCTCTGCCCAGTTCCACCGGGCGAGTGTGCCAGCATCCCTGCGACAAGCGCTGCCGCCGCCAGACCATCGACGAATCCGTCAATATGCGCGATGTGCATCGTTTCATCGGCGACGCGATTCTGCTGTCTGATAATTTCGACAAGGCAGTAACTCGCATATCCTCGCACAGGCTGGAAGCCACGGGCCGCAAGGTCGCTATCGTGGGAGCGGGGCCGACGGGTCTCTCGGCGGCCTTCTATCTGGCCCTCTTCGGCCATGATGTGATCGTCTACGATCCGTTGTCTGCGCCGGGAGGCATGCTGCGCTTCGCGCTTCCGGAGTATCGCCTGCCGAAGTCCGTGTTGAGCCGTGAGATCGAACTGATCGAGCGGCTGGGCGTGAAGTTTGCGCTCAACACCCGGGTTGGAACCGACATCTCGCTGAACGAACTGGACGAGCGCTACGACTCGGTCTTCCTCGCCATCGGAACCTGGAAGGAATCTTGGGTCTACCTGTCGGGTACGGAACTGAAAGGCGTCTATCCTGCGCTGCCGCTGCTGGAGTCGGTGGCTAAAGGCGATCCTGTGCAGCTCGGCAAGAAGGTGGTCGTCATCGGCGGCGGCAATGCCGCTATCGATTCGGCTCGGACCTCGCTGCGTATGGGAGCCGAGGTCACGGTCGTCTATCGCCGTGAACGGAAGGACATGCCGGCCATCGAAGAGGAGACCGCTGCCGCCGAGGATGAGGGAACCCGCTTCATGTTCCTGTCCGCGCCGCACCGCATCATCGGCGACGCCAAGGGCAACGTGCGTGCGCTGGAAATCGTGAAGACCCGGCTGGGCGAGTACGACACCTCCGGCCGCCGCAAGCCGATCGCTACCGACGAGGTACAGCGCTTCGAATGCGATTCGGTGATCCTGGCGGTCGGTGAAACCGTTGATCTCGACTTCGCCAAGGCCTCCGGTCTGCAGATCAAGGAGCACGGCACTATCGAGGTCGACCGCTTCTCGCTCGAGACCAGCCGTCCGCGTTTTTATGCCGGCGGCGATGTCGTGACCGGAGCTTCCAACGTGTCCAACGCCATGGCGTACGGAAAGCGGGTGGCGCGTTCCATCGACAAGCAACTCATGGACACCGACCGCTGGGACGAACTGTTCACTCCGGTCGTCTACGAGCAAACTGTGCCTAAGGAAGTAAGCGAGAGCCGCCGCCATCATCCTCCGACTCTGCCGGTGGCGCAACGTGCGCGCTCGGTCGCCGAGGTGGTCGCCGGTCTGTCAGCCGAGGAGACGCTGGACGAGGCCTGCCGTTGCTTGCGCTGCGACGTGAAAGCAGCGGTGTCGCGCTAGAAAGAGGAGACGAGTCTTGCCGCAAAAGAAAATCTCGGTCCGCATCGACGGCGAACTGGTGAATGCGCTGGAGGGACAGACCATCCTCGAAGCCGCGCTGGCCAGCGGGAAATCCATCCCCACCCTCTGTTACCTGGAGGGACTAAAAGCGGTAGGCGCGTGCCGCCTGTGCATGGTCGAGGTCTCGGGCATCGATCGCCTGCTGCCCGCCTGCACTACCCCCCTGCAGGATGGGATGTCGGTCACCACCAACTCACCCCGGCTCGCCCGCTACCGCCGCATCACCGTCGAACTGCTGCTGGTGGAGCGCAATCATACCTGCGCGGTCTGCGTCTCCAACGGACACTGCGAGTTGCAGACCATGGCGTATGCCATGGGCATCACTAACGTTCGCTTCGCTTACAACTTCCCGCGCCTGCCGGTCGATCTGTCACACCCGCGCTACGTGCTCGATCACAACCGCTGCATCCTGTGCACGCGCTGCATCCGGGTCTGCGCCGATATCGAAGGCGCACACGTGTGGGACATCAGCTCACGCGGCATTCACTCCCGGCTGGTTCCGGACCTGAACCAGAAGTGGGGCGAAGCCACCAGTTGCACCAACTGCGGCAAGTGCATTCAGGCATGCCCCACCGGTGCACTTGCCGAAAAAGGCATGGCGGTCGAGGAAATGACCAAGGATGCTGAGACCATCACTACCCTGGCGCGCCGGAGAGGAGTGCGGGCATGAAGAAAGTCAAGCTGGCTACGATCTGGTTGGATGGCTGCTCCGGCTGCCACATGTCTCTGCTGGACCTTGATACCGCGCTTATCCCCATTGCTCGCAAAGTCGACCTGGTGTATGGACCGCTGGTGGACGCGCAGGAATTTCCCGAAGATGTGGACGTCACCCTGATCGAGGGCTCGGTCAGCACGCCCGAAGACGTGGAGAAGGTGCAGTCCATCCGGCAGCGTTCGCGCATGGTGGTGTCGCTGGGCGATTGCGCGGTCACGGGCAATGTTGCGGCTTTGCGCAACACCGTTCCGGTAAAGCGGCTGCTCACGAGGGTGTATGTCGAAGGAGCCGATCGCGGCGGATGTATCCCCAGCGACGCGCTTCCGCCCCTTGCCAAGCTGTCGCGTCCGGTGCAGGACTTTGTGAAGGTGGATGTCTGCCTTCCCGGGTGTCCGCCTCCCAGCAAGCTGATTGCGGGCTTCCTCAACAACCTGCTGGACGGTCGCAAACCCGAGGGCACCGCCAAGATCAAGTTCGGATAGGAGCGGCGATGAAACGCATCACAATTGAGCCGGTAAGCCGCATCGAGGGCCACGCCAAGATCACCATTCAGCTCGACGACGCCGGCAACGTGGCCGACACCCAGTTCCAGGTCACCCAGGTGCGCGGCTTCGAGAAGTTCACCGAGGGCCGTCCCTATTACGAGATGCCGGGCATTACTTCGCGCATCTGTGGCATCTGCCCCATCAGCCATCAACTGGCCTCGTCGAAGGCCTGCGACGCCATCATGGCGGTGCAACTGCCGCCGGCGGCGAAGCTGTTGCGCGAACTTATTCACTGTGCCCAATTCGTGCAGTCGCACGCTCTCAGCTTCTTCTATCTGTCCGCGCCCGACCTGCTGCTGGGCATGGACGGCGATCCCGCCACCCGCAATGTCTTCGGCCTGATCGAGGAGCATCCTGACCTGGCACGTGCCGGCATCGAGTTGCGCAAGTTCGGCCTGCAGGTCATCGAAGGCCTGGCCGAGGAGCGGGTTCATCCTTCGTGGGTGGTGCCCGGCGGAGTCAAGACGCCGATGACCTCGGCTGTCCGCGACCGCATTCTCGCGGGCATTCCGGCGGCGATCGCCACGACCATCCAGGCTTTGAACCTGTTCAAGGCCTCCGTCGACCGCTTCCAGGAAGAGATCGACAACTTCGGTTCCGCGCCCACCCGGTACGCCTCGCTGGTCGATGGCGATGGCAACGTGCAGCTTTACGAGGGGCGGTTGCGCTTTCGTGATGCGGACGGCGAGATCATGCCGCCGGACATTACCGCCGACCAATATGCCCAATACATCGGCGAGGCAACGCTGCGCAATTCATACCTGAAGGCGCCCTACTACAAGCCTGCCGACTATCCGCAGGGTGCTTATCGCGTCGGCCCGCTGGCCCGTTTGAATGTCGCAGAGAAGTTCGGCACGACCGCGGCGGACGCGGAGCTCGCCGACTTCCGTCGGCGCTACGGACGCATGCCACATTCGGCTTTCCTTTACCATCATGCCCGGCTGGTGGAAATCCTTTACGCCCTGGAGCGCATGCAGGTCCTGCTGGATACTCCCGCCATCTTGGACCGCCATGTGCGGGCCACGGCCGGAGTCAATGCGCAGGAGGGCGTCGGCATGATCGAAGCGCCACGCGGCCTGCTGATCCATCACTACAAAGTAGATGACGACGGCGCCATCGTCTGGGCCAACCTGATCGTGGCTACCGGGCACAATAATCTCGCCATCGGCGAGAGTGTGGAGCAGGTCAGCAAACATTTCATCCGGGATGGGCAGATAAAGGAAGGCATGCTGAACCGCGTGTCCGCGGTGGTTCGCGCTTACGATCCCTGCCTCAGCTGCTCAACTCACGCGCTGGGCGCTCCCGCCGTGCGTATCCAACTGCTCGATGCCGGAGGCAAGCTGCTGGATGCAGTGGAGGACGCCTAGCCAGTCACGAAAGGAGGTGCGAAGAATAACATCTGCGGCGCCGTCATTTCGAGAGAGAACCCTGCGACTCGGGGCATGCGCGGTTTTCGCCTGATGCAAAGCACCCCGGCCAGCGCCATGCAAACCCTATACCAGGAAGTTCGCAAAGAACGTATCGTCGCCAACTCCGTTCAGGAGGCACTTATGATCGCCATTCGCTTGATTCAGCTAATCGAGGTTCATGCCGACCGGCTCGCCGAAGGACTAATCCGCAAGCTCACCACCGCGGAAGAGTGCAGCCAGTTGCTCTCCTTCGTGCCTGCTCATGAACTCAAACATCGCGCCTATGAAATCTACCGCAATCTCAGTGACTGGCTGCTGAACAAGACCGATTCGGAGATCGAAGAACGCTACATAGGCCTGGGTGCCCGCCGCGCCCACCAGGAGGTTCCTTTCAGCCAGATCCTCTATGCCATCCATGCCACCAAGGAATACCTGTGGGAATACCTGCGGCAGGAAGGCTTGCTGGAAACGAACGAGATGATCAGCGAAATGGAGTTGCTGCACTCGATGGAGCGGTTCTTCGATCGCGCCTTGTATTTCGCGGCCATCGGTTATGAGAGCGCCCACAGCAGTGAAATGGCGCACGGATTTGTGACTTACGCCCGCAAATAGTTGGGTGAAAGATTCGCCGGGCCGAATGGAATTGTTATCAGGACGCCTTGTTTTGGCGCTTGCACACGAGAGAACGGAGTTTGTTGTCTCCGTTGCTTTGTTTCGGATGACCACCATGTATGCATCATGTGTCACTGACAGCACCTGCCCGAGCGACCGACAATTTCCTTAGAGCTTGACGCGAAGCGCAGGCTCTCAGGCTCTCGCCGCTTGCGGGAAGCTTACGTCTTCTGGCCTGCGACAGATCCCGGGTTTTGGCATGGTGGCCTTAGCCACGACCACCGGAAGCCAGCTCGAGGATGATGGTTGCGATGGGTGGCAACCATCGCGCAGCTTTGGTAAAGGAGGTCCTTCATGAAGAAAACAATCCTTCTCTTCGTGCTGCTTATCGCGGCCCAGCTCATAGCTCAAGAGAAATCCACGCTGACGGTCAAAAACACCGAAACCAGCAACGGTGTGGTGATTGTGGTCGGGCAGAATACAGCGGCGCGCCTGGGAGCGGCGCTGACCGAGCCCACCAGTCGAGCCGTAGAGTTGCAGTGCAACAAGGGCGCGTCCGGCTGCACGCCGTTGAAAGCCGGCAGCTACACGTTGATTAAGCTGCCGCCGAATCGCGGTATGTACGATTGTGCCGACGTCCTGGTGTATGCGGCGGGTGTCGATCCCGACAAGGGCGACAGAATAGGAGAATACTGCCTGACCGAGAAGTGAGCTGGTAGTGGGCCGCGTTCGGTGGGCCCCCTGGTGCTTTGGGCCTCGCCGACAGCGTCCGCACGAACGCGTGAGGGAGTCGCAGGGCAAGGCGTAGTCATATCCTTCCCCTCTGACTCCCTCGTGCTACTTTTGGCGCGGCTGCAATGACGACCACGCGCCGACTTGAAAGGGCGCACCTTGACAGGTCGCTGTAAAACTCGATATTGATCGGTTTTGAAGAGGCGCATCTTCAGGTGCGCCGTCGCAAGTCCTTTGTTTCTTGTCATCCCGACGAGGCCTTCAGGCCGAGGAGGGATCTGCTTTTGAGTTTTTCAGCGGCCTCTTCACGTGCGCCGTTGAGCCTTATCTTGTGATCCCGAGCCGGCTCTCAGCCGGCGATACCGGTCTCAATCACCCCGGCAATACGCTCAAAGGCCCAATCAATCTCCTCACGCGTGATCACCAGCGGAGGAGCAATGCGGATGATGGTCTCATGCGTCTCCTTGCAGAGGATGCCCTGCTGCTTCAGCGCCTCGCAATATGGCCTCGCCGGCGTGTTCAGCTCGACGCCGATCCACAGTCCCCGGCCGCGCACCTCGCGCACCTGCGGGCTCTTGATCGTCCGCAGTCTTGCGCAAGAAATAATCGCCCAGCTCGGCCGAGCGCTCGATCAGCTTCTCGTCCACCAGTACGCGCAAGCGCCGCGCGCGCCACAGCGCAGCCCAGCGGATTGCCGCCAAAGGTGCTGCCGTGATCGCCGGGATGAAAGACGCCCAGCACCTCTTTCGATGCCAGCACCGCCGAGACCGGATAGAATCCGCCGGCCAATGCCTTGCCCACGATGATCGCGTCCGGCCTGACGCCCTCGTGCATGTAGGCGAACAGCTTGCCCGTGCGTCCCAGGCCAGACTGAATTTCATCGGCGACGAACAGCACCTGGTTTTCGCGGCAGATCCCTTCGGCCTGCTTCAAAAATCCGTCCGGCGGTAGCGCCACGCCTGCTTCGCCCTGGATCGGTTCCACCAGGAAGGCGCAGGTGTTGGGCGTAATCGCCGTCCGCAATGCCTCGGCATCGCCGAAAGGAATAATCCGGAAGCCCGGCGTGAATGGCCCAAAGCCCTTGCGATACTGTTCGTCCGACGAGAAGCTAATGATGGTCACGGTGCGGCCATGAAAGTTGCCCGCGCAAACGATGATTTCAGCCTGGCCGTCGGGAATTCCCTTTACCGTGTAGCCCCACTTGCGAGCCGCCTTGATGGCGGTCTCCACCGCTTCGGCGCCAGAATTCATCGGCAGCGCCATGTCAAAGCCGGTCAACTCGTGAAGTTCCTGGTAGAGCAGCGGCAGCTGGTCGTTGCGAAACGCACGGGATGTCAGCGTCACCTTCGATGCCTGCTCCAGCATGGCCGCCAGAATCTTGGGATGGCAGTGCCCCTGGTTCACCGCTGAATACGAGGCCAGGCAGTCGAGATAACGATTGCCCTCGACGTCGTAGACCCAGACACCTTCGCCTCGCTCGATGACCACGTCGAGCGGATGATAATTGTGAGCTCCATAGCGCTCTTCAAGCTCAATGAATTCGCCGGTATGCAACCGATCCATGACTGCCATCGTACTCGCTCCTGTGATGTAGCTCATGTGCCAGTTCCCGGCACATGTGGTTTCGCTGATTGCTGGTTGCTAATTGCTTCTTACTTTCCATCCAACAGCATGGTGAGCAGCGCCATTCTGACGAACAGGCCGTTGGCGGCCTGCCGAAAGTACAACGCACGCGGATCGTCGTCGACCGTCTTGTCCAGTTCCACTGTGCGCGGCAGCGGGTGCAGGATCATGGCGTTCTTCCGCATGCGCTGTATGACGCTGGAATCGATCGCGTAGCGTAACGCCCCCACCACTGCCGAGGCGCGCTCCGGCCGGATGCGGGTCTGGTAGACCACGTCCACCTCGGCCACGACCTTCTCGATCTCCGATGCCAGTTCGTAGCGCACACCGTGACGGTCAAGGTACTGCAGGATGTCGGGCTTCATCTGCAACTCGGGCGGACTGACGAAGAAAATCTTGATGCGCTCGAACTTGGCCAGCAGGTAGGCCAGCGACCGCGCCGTGCGGCCGCGATCGAGTTCGCCGATGAAAGCGACGCTGAGTCCGTCCAGCGGGCGCTCACGATAGATGGTGTAGAGATCGAGCAGCGCCTGGGTGGGATGCTGCCCACCCTCGCCGTCACCCGCGTTGATCACCGGCACCGGCGACACCCGCGCCGCGCGCGCCGCGCCTCCAGCCTCATGGTGGCGGATGACGATGACATCGCAATAGCTGCCGATGATGCGGATGGAGTCCTCCACCTGCTCGCCTTCTACCTCCGACGAAAAGGCCCGCGCATGTTCGGTAGAGAGCACGCGGCCGCCCAGCCTGTACATCGCCGCCTCGAACGAGAAGCGCGTGCGCGTCGATGGCTCATAAAACACGCTGGCCATAATGCGGTGCTGGTAGTCGAGCGTGCCGCCGCGCGCGACAATCCGCTCCATCAGCCGCGAGCGGTCGAAAAGTTCCATCAACAATGGAACCGTAAACTGCTGCGACTCGACTACGTGTTTCAGGGTCACGTTGTTCAGCTCTGCGCCATTCGCGCCAACCACACTCTCCGACTTCGCAACAACCATAGTGTTCACCGCGCCATCGGCGCTTCCAGTTCCTGTTGCCATGCGTTCAATCCGGACTCGGCATCCGCGACAACGTGCGTACCCGCCGATCCCTCGACGGCTGCGCGCAGATGCTCGAATGACGTAATCACCGCCTCATGCCCGCCCGCCCGCAGGAAGCGCAATACCGATTCGACCTTGGGCCCCATGTTCCCCGGCGGAAAGTGTCCAGCGCGATGATGCTCTTCCAGTTGCGACGCGGTAACATTCGTGAGGGGCGTCTGGCCCGGCCGTTTGTAGTTCAGGTAGACATAGTCGGTGTCGGTCGAGATGACAAACAGATCCACGCCGAGCTGCGAGGCCAGCACCGCCGAGGCGCGGTCTTTGTCGATCACCGCTTCAACGCCGTGCAACTGTCCGCCCTCACGTACCACCGGGATGCCGCCTCCTCCGGTCGAGACCACGAGCACGCCATCGTCCACCAGGGAGCGAACCGCGTCGAGTTCCAAAATCTCGATCGGCTCGGGCGAGGGCACCACGCGACGATAGCCGCGCGCCGCATCCTCGACGATCGCCCATCCCAGCATGCGCCGCTTCTGCTCGGCGTCAACGCGCGAATAGAACGGCCCAATCGGCTTCGAAGGATGCTGCATGGCGGGATCCTCGGCTGACACCACGGTTTGCGTCACCAGGCTGACCACAGGGACCTCGAGTCCGGCGGCAGCCAAGGCGTTGCGCAGCGACTGCTCTAGCAGGTAGCCGATTTCGCCCTGGCTGGCTGCGCCACACACGTCGAGCGTCTGGCTATACGCCACATCGGAGGCGCGTTCCGAGCGCAGCAACTGCGCGCCTACTTGTGGCCCGTTGCCGTGCGTGACAACCAGTCGATAACCCAACCGGATGAGCTCGACGATCGCCTGCGCGGTGCGCCGGGTGTTCGCCAGCTGCTCGGCGATGGTGCCTTTCTCGCCAGCCCGGATCAACGAGTTGCCGCCCACCGCGACTAAACAGAGTTTCATGACTCCTAAATTCAGAGGCTAAAAGCCCCGAAGCTCCTCGTGCCCAATTTCACCGAGCCAAAAGCTGATGCTTCCACCGGTGGAAGCGCCTGGCTTTAGCCAGGCGACACCGGCATCCCAACTTTCGGGGCTTCACCCCCGGACTACCGCACCAGCTCGCGCAAAAGCTCGCCCGAGTGGCTCTCCGCCTTCGCGAAGATCCTGTCCGCCATGAGTTCCAGCAGGATTGCCTTTTGCGCATGCAGGCGATTCTCTGCCTGCGGAAAGACGAACGAACGTGGGGAGTCGATCACGTCGTCGGTAACCTCGTCCCCGCGATGCGCCGGCAGGCAATGCAGGAAGATCGCTTCGGGCTTGGCGTGCGCAAATAGCTTCCCATTCACCTGGTAAGGCTAGGAACGCCTTGCGCCGTTGCGCCGCTTCGGCTTCCTGGCCCATGCTGGCCCACACGTCGGTATAGATCACGTCTGCGTCGAACGCCGCCAGCTCCGGATCGTTGGTGATGGTACAACTTGCTTTCGTCTCGGCGCTGCGTTGTTGAGCCCACGCGATCGCATCCGCTTTCGGCTCGTATCCCGGCGGAGTGGCGATCCACACATTCGCGCCCAGCTGCGCCCCGGCAAACATCAGCGAGTGCGCGACGTTATTCCCGTCTCCGATGTAGGCGACCTTCAGTCCGGCAATGCGGCCTTTGACTTCCAGCATGGTCAAGTAGTCGGCCATGGCCTGGCAGGGATGGCTGTAGTCGGTGAGGCCGTTAATGACAGGAACGTTGGCATGCTCCGCCATCTGCTCGACAATTTCGTGCGCGAAGGTCCGGATCATGATGCCGTGCACCATGCGCTCGAGGTTCTTGGCTACATCCTTGATCGACTCGCGTTTGCCCAGGTTAATCTCGGCGGGCGAGAGGTACAGCGGATGCCCGCCAAGCTGTTCCATGCCGACGTCGAACGATACCCGCGTGCGCAGCGACGGCTTCTCGAAGATCATGGCCAGGGTCTTGCCCGCCAGCGTATGCCTATACGCTTCCGGATTAGCCTTCACCAGGCACGCGACGTGCAGCAGGTGTTCGATCTCCGAGGGCGTGAAGTCCCGGATGGAGAGAAAGTCATTGGCAATCATGGCTACCTCGCGGTTTCTGCCAGCGCCGGTTGATGCGCCTGCGTAAACTCCATGAGGATCCGGGTGATCGCGCTCGTTCCGATCTCTTCCACCTCGTACTTCACACGAATGCTCGGCTTCTCCAGGCGAATCACCCGCGACAGATCGATCGGCGTGGCCACCAGCACTACGTCGCACGGTACACGCCTGATGGTCTCTTCCAGTTCGTGCCGTTGGGTCTCGCTGTAGCCCATGGCCGGCAGCACCTTGCCGAGGTGAGGGAACTTCTCGAAGGTCTGGCGAATCGAGCCCAAGGCATAGGGCCGCGGGTCGACCAGCTTGGCACAGTGATAGCGATTGGCCGCGACTACACCGGCGCCAAAGGGCATCTCGCCGTGCGTCAGTGTCGGACCGTCCTCCACCACCAGCACGCGCTGTCCCCGGATGGTGCTCGGATCGGCGACCGTCACCCTGCAGGCGGTCTCAATGACTTCAGCCTTGGGGTTGTAGAGCTTGATATTCTCGCGTACCGTGTCCACGCCTGCGGGATTGGCGGTGTCCACCTTGTTAATGATGAGAACGTGGGCGGTGCGGAAATTCACCTCCCCGGGATAATAGGCCAGCTCGTGTCCCGGACGATGCGGATCGAGCACCACGATATCGAGATCAGGCCGGTAGAACGAGGTGTCATTGTTACCGCCGTCCCACAGGATCACATCGCCTTCGCGTTCGGCGTCGCGCAGAATTTCTTCGTAATCCACGCCGGCATAGACGGTCGTGCCCTGCATGAGGTGTGGCTCGTATTCCTCGCGCTCCTCGATGGTGCACTTATAGCGGTCGAGGTCGTCGAGCGTGGTGAAACGCTGGGCGTGCTGCGCCGCCAGGTCTCCATAGGGCATGGGATGGCGCACGACCACTGGGCTCCAGCCAAGCGTTCGCAGCTCGGTGGCAATGCGTCGCGACACCGGACTCTTGCCGCATCCGGTGCGGACAGCGCAGACCGAGATGACCGGAACCTTGGCCGCCAACTGGGTGTGCGCGACGCCCAGCAGCCAGAAGTCTGCGCCGGCGGCGACCACCCGCGAGGCCAGATGCATCAGCGTAGGGTACGCGATGTCGCTGTAGGAGAAGACCGCTACGTCGATGTTCTCGTCGCGGATGAGGCTTTCGAGTTTATTTTCCTCGACGATCGGAATTCCCTGCGGGTAGTGGGGACCGGCCAGCTGGGGAGGATAAAGGCGTCCGGCAATGTCGGGTATCTGGTTGGCAGTGAAAGCTATGACTTCGAATTCAGGGTTGTGTCGAAAAACTACGTTGAAGTTATGAAAATCTCGTCCGGCAGCTCCAAGGATGAGGACTCGCTTCATAATCGCGGCAAAGTGTCATTAGACCCATGATGTGGGGACGCTTGCCTCCTTGCCAACGATGGTGTTCCCACGCGGGCAGAAGCGCAGTGAGGGCTATCACATAACCGTGAGAGGTGTGGCACAGGCAAGAGGTGAGCTAGAACCTGGTTTCCCTGTGCGATGTGGTGGGCTAGCGCGCCACCGGCTTCCACTTGTTGAGGAACTGCAGCAGGTCTTCGGGAGCCAGCGAGCGCGCCTTCTCGAACTCGCCGCTGGTCTGGCTGTAGAGCAGCTTGCCATTGCTGTCGAGCACCGCCAGCGCGGGAATCCCCTTCGCCATGGGCACGTCATACTGCTGCATCAGATCCTGGTTCTTGTCGCCCTGGCCGACGTCCACGTGTACCACCTCGTAGTTCTGCGCCAGCACGGCCGAGAGGTCGGGCCGATGGAAGGCCAGGTCGAGCACATGGCAGTCATAGCACCAGTTCGCGCCGAAGACGAGAATCACACGTTTGTGGGTTTTGGCCGCCTCCTGCAGGGCATGTTTGATCTCGGCATGCGCGTCGATTGCGGGCGGATAGATGTCTTTGTTGAGCGAGGTCGGCTGCTTCAGCCGGGTCACATCGCCACGCTTGGTTGCGACCAGTCGCCACTGGCTGCCCTGCTGCTGCCAGAGCTGTCCGTCGGTAACGTACACCGTCTTCGCGGTTGAGCCCGCGCCCGATTGCACTTCCGCTTGAAAGACGACCTGCTGCACGCCGGGTTGGGGAGTCTCCGACTGGATCACCTCGAGCTTCATCCGCCGGGCCTTCAGATCGGTCCAGAAAGCCACGTCGTTGTCGGTGCCAAAATCGCCTTTTGTAGTGATGACCCTCGTCGCCGGACTGCTGCTGTAAAGCGCTTTGAGCGCGGCATCGTTGCCGCCGAGCACCGCCTCCTTCCACTGTTCAAGCGGCGCAAAGGAGGCGGTCGGATTTGGTTGCGGAACTCGATCCCGTCTGCGCAAGCCGCCGGCAAGCCCGGATCCGGTCAGAAAAAAGATACAAGTGGCAAAGACAATTGTTCGACAGAATCTCATGCGCTCTCGAACACTCAACGCGAGTATAGCCGAGCCGCACGGGATTTCGCCCCAATCCAGAAGACGAAGCCGGAGTTGGGCTCCGGCCTCGGTAAGGATGTGGCGGCCGCCTTGTCGGCTGGTTACTTTGCGGCGGTCACCATCACGACCTGCTGGTTGACCTGGGTGTACTGGACGCTGTTCGAGATCACGTTTCCCGGCATCACCAGAATGAATTCTCCGAACTGGTCAATGTTGACGGGTGAGCTGGGCGTCGAAACGCTGTACACCGCCGTGATGGTGTGCTGGCCCAGGTCGTTGAAGGCGTCGAGGAATTGATAGCCATCGCCGCCGATTCGAAATACCGCGAGTTTCGACGGGTCGGTGATGCCGTATGCGTTACCTTCGCTACTGCCGTATTGAATGCTGATGCTGACCGCTCCTGAGATCGTCAGCTTGTCGTCCGCTAGCAGGTCGTAGATCGGGCCGCGTACTAGGTAGCCGGAAGGCACCGGGCCATAATCGAATTGCGTATCGGTCCATGTGTAGTCGAGCGTTCCGGGGGCAATGACCGTCCCTACGTTCAGGGCGACGGTCTTGCCGAGGTTCACCGGACCGGCCGCCGCCACCGCAATAGTTGGCCGGGGATCGGGAATCGCCCCCATCTTCTTCTGTATCTCCTCCTTGGCTTGTTTGGTCAGGTATTTCGCTACGCCGATGGCTTCGAGAACATCATCCTTGGTCGCTTGCTTTCCATCTTTCGTCTGCAAAGTAAGATAACTGAATTCGAGTCTCGTCAGGCCGTCGACGAACTTCTTCATCTCATCCAGACGTGCGGCCGCTCCGTCTGTATCGCCGATCGAAATGTAGTTACGATACGCGTTCCACTTGGCTTTGAGATCGTTATAGACTTTCCACTCCGCCTCCTTGCCAAAGACGTTGACGGGGACTTCTCCCGTGAACTCGCCGAACTGGATCTTCGCGTTGAAATCTTTCTTGGGGTCGTACTTGGTAAACTTCAGTTCCACCAGTCCTACTGCAGCGGTGGCTTTCGGGGAATTGCCCAGGTCGAACAGGTACTCCTTGAGCAGCTTGCCCAGGCGGCTATTGACTTCGGCGGAACCGTCAAAGTAGGCGGCAACCACTTTCGCCAGGTCGTCTTTCTTGAGGTTGGGCAGCCGTTTCACCATCTCGGCGGTTGCATCCTGGCGAACCTGGAAGTTGTCGTCGTCGATCAGTTGAATTAGCTGATCGACTGTCTTGTTGCTGAAATCGAAGGGCTGCTGTGCCATCGCTCTACCCGCTACCACGATGAGCAGCACTGTGGCGAGAACATACTGCGGTAGACGCCACGTCCGCCTCTCGCAGCACGCGGCGAGGATTGGGCAGCGAGCGGCGGCTTTATCCGAAGCCGGGCCGACGCAGAGTTCCAATGCAAGCAGTGCACAAGTTGTTTGCGACATGATGTGTCTCCCTTCATAGAGCGCGATCTTTGCGGCTTACACCTATCCATCTGAGCAATCGCTGTGCCAAGCGCGGTGGCCTGCCGCACCTTGGGGGCACTGGATCGTTTGTGTGCTTATCTGCCAATTGGATAGCGAGTGTTCGGGGTGACCGTCGCACGAAGGTGGCGGCACCACGAGCGCTGGGAACGCTCTATCCGAACGGATAGCGAGGCTATCCATTGAGATAGACGCGGAAGCAATCTTTCGACTAGAGCTTCTTTGGAAACAGTGATTCAATAGGTCAATTCGGAAACGGAAGCCAGTTTGCAAGTATTTTCGCCGCAGGGCGAAATCGTTGGGGTGGAATGGATCCAAGAGTGATTGTGATTTCGGGGGCGTCCCGCGGGTCGATCTTCCGGCCGGTCGACGGCAGCATCACGGTTGGCTCCGATCCGTCGAACTTCCTGCGCATCTCCGAACTGACTGTCTCGCCTCGCCACTGCGTGATTCGCTCCAGCGACGCCGGGCAGGAGATTGTCGATCTCGACAGTCAGCATGGCACCTTCGTCAACGGCATCCCCATCCGCGAGAAGACGCTGGCCCACGGAGACATGGTGCGGGTGGGCCGCTGCGAGATGGTGTTTCTCTCGGTTGAAGAAGAAGCCGACGCTTCGACCATCGAGTTCGGCAAGGAGCTCGGCCACGACCGTCTGAAGACGATCCTGCTGCACGAGGAATCGGCCTCGCCGCAGCTGGGAACCGACATCGGCCGCATGGCGCGCGACCTCAACGCTCTGTTCAAGATCGCCAAGACCATCAACTCGATTCAGGACCTGAAGACCCTGCAGAGCCACCTGCTGCAGCTTATCTTCGAAGTAGTGCCTGCCGAGTTCGGGGCCATCCTCCTCATCAATCACATTGACGAAGAGCCCGCGTCCATCAGCACCTGGGACCGTCACCTCGGCGAAGGACGCCATGTGCGAGTGCAGCGCGAGCTGATCAGCCGCGCTTTGTGGGAGCGCTCCGCCGTGCTGGGCGAGCCCACCGATGATTCGTCCGAGGCGGAGAACATCCTGTGCGTTCCGCTCGTCGCCCTGCAGAAAACCATCGGGGTGATCTACCTGGTCTCGCCGCGACCTTCGCAACGATTTGAGGAAGACCATGTGCACTTCCTCAGCTCAGTCGCGGGTGTGGCGGCGGTGACGCTGGAGAACGTGCTTTCCCTCGAATCCCTGCGCGACGAGAACCGGCGCCTTCGCCAGGAGCTCAGCCCCAAGGACACCATCATCGGCGAGAGTAAGCTGATGCGCCAGCTTATGAGCATGATCGCCAAGGTGGCGCAGGGCGACTCGACGGTGCTGATTCGCGGCGAGAGCGGAACCGGCAAAGAGCTGGTCGCACTGGCCATCCATCGCAACAGCGCGCGCGCTGAGAAGCCGTTTGTAGCGATCAACTGCGCCGCCATTCCCGAGACCCTGTTGGAGAGCGAGCTATTCGGTCATGAAAAGGGCGCGTTCACCGGCGCTGTCGCCATCAAACGCGGCAAGCTGGAAGTCGCCGAGGGCGGCACGGTCTTCCTGGACGAAATTGGTGAGCTGGCTCCGGCCATGCAAGCCAAGCTGTTGCGCGTGTTGCAGCAGAAGGAATTCGAGCGGCTGGGCGGCACGCATTCCATCAAGTTCAACGCACGAGTGGTGACGGCGACCAACAAGAACCTGGAGCAGGCCATCAAGACAGGCGAATTCCGCCAGGATCTCTTCTACCGGCTGAACGTCGTGTCAGTTACGGTGCCTCCGTTACGGGAGCACCGCGACGATATTCCGTTGCTGGCAATCTACTTCGCCACCCGATTCGCACAGCGCTGCACTCACGCCTTCCGCGGAATTTCTGCTGACGCGCGCTCGCTGCTGATGAACTACAGTTGGCCGGGCAATGTCCGCGAGCTGGAAAACGCGATTGAACATGCCATCGTGCTGGGCTCGAGCACGGAAATTCTGCCCGAAGACCTGCCCGAAGCGCTGCTGGAGGGGCGGCCCGCAACCCGCAGCGATGCCAAGTATCACGATGCCATCAACCAGTTGAAACGCGACCTCATTCTCGGCGCCATGAACGAGGCGAAAGGCAATTACACCGACGCCTCGAAGCTGCTGGGCGTCCACGCGAATTATCTGCATCGGCTGGTCCGGAACCTCAACCTGAAGTCAGAGTTGCGCCCGGGGCCAGGAGAGTAGGCGGGGATTTAGAAGCGATGACTAAGCGCTTTTAACCGCGCGTGGCCGCAGTTGACTGCCGCCGTTGCGGCTGACTGGAAGCTCGCCGACGTCTCCGTCATCAGCGAGAACAGAAAATCTTCGATCGCGTCGATCTGCTGACTGGCGTCGTTGTACCCAATTTCAATCAGATCTTTGGTGTACTTCGAGGTGAACAGCAGGTAACTCATGAGATCGGCGCAGGACGCCGCATCCCGTCCCAGTCCGTTCACAAAATATTGGATGAGGTACGGCATGTCCCGCTGGTGTCGAAAGGCGAGCTCGGATAAGTTCACCGAGGGGGTCACCAGGTATGGCCGTAACGGACGTATCTTTTCGCATTCCTCGATGCCCGATTGCTTGATCTGTCCATTACTCAGCAGTTGGTTCAGCCTCGCCAGGTGCTCGACATCGGTCGCCAGGTGATCGAGGAACATGACGTTGAAAAGCACGCCCATAACTTGGGACAGCGATGGGTCCCGGCTATCGGACGCCTCCTCCCGGTGCTCTAGATTGTGTCCGCGGACGCCGATGGCGAAAATCTTTCTGGCTCCCAGCCGAATGATCGGACTAAGGGGCTGTTGCAGGCGTATACAACCGTCCCCGAAAAAGGCCGTTCCTTTCGCTGTCTTCAGTCGCACCGGTTGAAAGACCAGGGGAATCGCCGCGGAGGCGCAAATGTGATTCACCGTGATCTTGGTCGCCAGAGTCACCCGCCGGCTGCGTTCCCACATGGGATGGCCTTTGGTTCCCTGAATAAATAAGTAGCTCTTGCCCGAACTGTAGTTGGTCGCGGAAACCGCCAAGGCATAGAGGTGACCGCGCTTGATGTTGTCCTGGATCCGGTCGCAGTCCAGATGCCGCTTGAGATAGCGCCGCAAAGGACTCGCATCCAGAAACGACCGGGCGTTGCCCCCACCCAGCAGACCGCCAAAGGAGAGATCGCGTATCCAGGTCAGCGAATTCCGGGCCTGGGCAAAGACATCGCAGCGAAAAACGTCGGAAGGCTGGAGGTTGGACCAAAGGTGCGCCAGTTCTCTGGTCGCCAAGGCAAAATCGTCGCAGCCCACAGCCATGGCTGAACCATTAATGGCGCCGGCGGACGTGCCGCCGATGATCGGAAAAGGATTGCCGTAAGCCTGAATTTGTTTTAATTCGCCGATGCGTTTCAGAACACCGGCCTGATACGCCCCCCGCGCGCCTCCACCCGTCATGACTAAGCCGAGTGCTCTTGCCATCTATCTCCCCAAGGTTCGGTCTCTTCCAGGTGCGGAATGCGTCGGCTGAAAGCCGTCCGCCACCTATTGTACGAGCATGTTGGGTCAGCAGAAAAGACATTGCACGTGGCGTGATGGCTCACGGGACTGGAGAGAACCCCGGAACCGCAGCCCCCCGCAGACCTACCGGTTCGGGCTGACAAATCAGTAGGTTAAGGGCGTGCGTCGGCTTCAAGGCCGCCTGTCAAAGTGGGTTGCGGCATGTCTAGGGGCGCTGCCTGGGGTGCTCCATCTCGAGGGCCTTTTGGTAGGCTTCCTGGGCCTCGTTCTGCATTCCTTTAGCGGAATACGCTTTGCCGAGTCCCACCTCGGCGTCCGCGAAATCGGGCTGCAACTGCAGCGCCTGCTGGAATTCGGGAATCGCGTCGTCCGGCTGCTGCTTTTCCAGATAGGCGAGCCCCAGCAGATAGTGCGGCTCAGCCGCATCGGGATTGGCCTCGATATAAGGCTGCAATTGCGCGATGGCCTGATCGTAGTTGTGGTGCTGAAACGCCAGCAAGATGCTTTGCATGGCGCTGACATTCGTTGCCGACAACTGGCCGCCGGTCCGCACCTCGGGGTGTGCCCGACGCAGGCCGATCGTTCCCATTAGCAGCACCAACGCCATACCCACGGACGCGTAGCGCTGCCAGCGCCGGCGTTCCTCCGGCGGAGCTACGATGTGCCGGGCCACCACGGCTCCGAAGATCAGCCCGGTCAGCAGGCCTCCGAGGTGGGCAAAGTTGTCGATGCCCGCAGTAAGGCCGAAGAAGAGGTTGTAAGCCGCGAAGGTGATGAGACTCTTCAGAGTGCTCTTGACCGCGGCTTGCGGGATGGGTAGCTTGCCGAGATAGAAGACCGAGATCAACGCGCCCGCGAGGCCGAAGATCGCTCCTGACGCGCCCGCACCGATTACCATCGGATGCCACCACAGGCTGGCCAGACTGCCGCCCAGCCCGCACGCAGTGTAGAGAACCACATATTCCCAGGGAGGAAAGACGCGCTCCGCCAGCTGTCCCAGGCTCCACAAGCACCACATGTTCAGCAGGATGTGCAGCAAGCCGATGTGGACGTAGTTCGAGGTCAGCATCCGCCATGGCTGCGCCCCCAGCGACAACGGTCCGAAGTTGGCGCCCCACTTGATCAGTTGCTGCGTGGTGGGCGACATGGGCGAGACGCCGGAGAAGGCCATCGCCAGGTACACCGCAACGTTCAGACCGACCAGAATGGTGGTGACGGACAGCCGGAATGACGCAGGCTGGCGCGCAGCGACCGATATCGGCGGGTTGCCGGGTTGTGCGGCCCGGATCGCCACCTGGCAATCAGGACAGACGGTTCCATAAGGGATTTCGCGGCCGCATCGTACGCAGTTCGACATTCAGGGTTTCCGTGTTACTAGGATACAGGGAAGACAATCGAACAGGGCGGCCCTGACCGTTGGGCGACTAACTCGCCGCTCCATCGCGTGCCGTCTGAGAGGGCTCCAGGGCAAGCGGGACTGGCGGTGGCGGCTCTTCCGGTTTAACCTCCACGATGACTGGCGGCGGAGCCGACGGTGCTTGCGGTTTCTTCTCCCGGTCTTCCATTTCGATCTTGAGCAACTCGCCTTCGAGCTGAGACCGGAATTCGTTCGACATCCTGCGGAATTGCAGCGTCCACTTGCCGATCTGGCGCGCGATTTCCGGCAGCTTCTTAGGGCCGAAGATCACCAGGGCCAGCAGCATTATGAAGAGAATGTCGGGCATAAGAAGGACGCGCAGCGGCGGAATGGAAGGCGGCGTTACTTCTGAACGGGTTCCTTCTCTGTCGCGGGCTTGGCCGGCTCCACGTCAGGCTTGGCGGTGGTGCCGTTCATCGAGTCCTTGAAACTGCGAATGCCTTCGCCCAAGCCCTTGCCGAGTTCCGGCAGCTTCTTCGGCCCGAAGACCAGCAGGGCGATGAAGAGAATCACCAGCAAATGCATGGGTTGAAACAAATTGTCGAGCATCGAACCTCCAGTTAAACCATCAGCCTGACAAATCCTCGGCGGGTACGCGACGGGCTGCGAGTCACCTTGACTTGAGATGAAGTCGTTCCCTGCCGGGTCTAGCCAAGCTTTCCCTTTAGTTTAAATCATGTTTCAAGGGTAAAGTTCCGCGGACGGGAGGGAAAAAGGAAGGATGCCACTAGAATGGTGGCATGAGCACAAAAGCGACCGTCCCGGAATTTCGCCAGCCGACCGCGATTGAGCGGCTGTTCAATCGTGCCTTCGGATTCATGGTCGGGCTCGGTCTGGGTTTCAAGTACAACTACCTGCTGCAAGTCCGCGGACGCAAGAGCGGCAAGCTGTATTCCACTCCGATTGATCTGCTGGAAATGGACGGCAAGCGTTTTCTCGTGGCTCCTCGCGGCCGCACGCAATGGGTGCGCAACGCCGAGGCTGCAGGAGAAGTTGTGCTGAAGCGAGGCAGCTTTCGGCAGAGCTTTCACCTCAAGCCCATTCCGGACGCCGACAAGCCACGGTACCTGAAGGCCTATCTCGATCGCTTCAAATCTGAGGTGCAAAGATACTTTCCCGTGCCTGCTGGTTCCGACGAGCAGGCTTTTGTGCCCGTGGCGTCGAACTTCCCAGTATTTGAATTGATTTCGTAAGAGGAAGAGCCACTCACTTTTTACAATAAGCCGGCTCTTCCCGCGATTGGTGAAACCTTTTTCCCCACCCTGCGTATATATCCCTGGATCAACCCTGGAAAGGCAAATCTAATGACCTCGCGTACGCGCGCCAGCTGTGCCCTGGCTGCACTACTCTTCTGTTTGTCTACCTGTCTGGCCTGGGCGCAGCCGGCATCCGGTGCAGGAGCAACTCCCGAGACCGTCATGCCTTCGGTGACAACCGTGCCTGCAGCAGCGCTCCCTTCGGATCACTTCAGCGCCGAGGCCGCCACCGATGCTTACATGGCGCAGATTCCTGCCACCGCCCGGACCCGCTCCGACGCTTACTTCGAGGGCGGATACTGGCTCATCCTGTGGGACTTCCTCTACGGCGTCGTAGTCATGGTGCTGTTGCTGAACCTGGGCTGGTCGGCCTCCATGCGCAACCTGGCAGAGCGTATCTCACGCTTCAAGGCGGTCCAGACCTTCCTGTATTGGGCGGAATTCCTGCTGGTCACCTCGATCCTCGGATTTCCGTTGGCGGTGTATGAAGGCTACTTCCGCGAACGGCAGTATGGGCTGGCCACCCAGACCTTCGGCCCATGGATGGGGGATCAGGGCAAGGCATTGCTAGTGAACCTGGTCTTGGGTGGAATCATTACAGTAGTCCTGTTCGCCATCGCTCGGCGCTTGCGGCGGAGTTGGTGGATTTGGGGCGCGGTGGCGACAACGCTCTTCATGGTGTTCTCGGTGATGATCGTTCCCATCTTCATTGTTCCCATCTTCAATACCGTGAAGCGGCTCGACGACTCCAGAATCACTGTACCGATTCTGCGCATGGCCCACGCCAACGGCATCGATGCCAAAGACGTCTACGAGATGGACGCCTCGAAGCAGACGACGCGCATGAGCGCCAACGTCAGCGGCTTCGGCAAAACCATGCGGATCACGCTGAACGACAACCTGCTGCGTCGCGGCTCGCCGGAAGAAATTCAGGCGGTCATGGGCCACGAGATGGGCCACTACGTCCTGAACCACATCCCCAAAGACATGCTGTTCTTCGGCGTCGTGATTGTCCTGGGCTTCGCCTTCCTGAAATGGTCGCTGCAATGGTCGCTGGCGCGTTGGGGAGAGAGATGGCAGATTCGCGGCATCGGTGACCCCGCGGTTTTGCCGCTGGTGGTGCTGCTGGGGTCGATCTTCTTCTTCGTGCTCACGCCGTTCCTCAACACCCATATCCGTACCACCGAGCGCGAAGCCGACATGTACGGGCTGAACGCCAGCCGCCAGCCTGACGGCTTCGCCCAGGCCGCGATTCACCTTGGCGAATACCGCAAGATGAAGCCCGGCCCGATCGAGGAGTACATCTTCTTCGATCATCCCAGCGGCTATAACCGGATTTACTCAGCGATGCGCTGGAAGAGCGAGAACCTGCAACTGTTCACCTCTTCGCAGGCAGCAGCGGCGGCCGAGCCAGCGAACACGGGGGCAGGAGCAAAATAGCAGGAAGGCGGAGCGCTCGATCGGCTCGCTTCATTTCGAATAGATGAACGTCATCACACCCAGACAAGCAAAACCGGCTTGTCTGGGGCACTCAGCGGTGAGCCACTATTTACTTCGTCATTCCGACCGGAGCGCAGCGGAGTGGAGGAACCTGCTACTCCCGGCATCGCTACCACTGCTGACGAACAGCAGGTTCCTCCACTCCGGGCTAACGCCCTGCGGTCGGAATGACGGTGGTTAGAGATCGCAGCACGGCGCTAAGGCGCGCCGCCGGCTAGCTTCGCTCTCCCCGGCGCATTCACCCCTCACTCTGCGCCGGTGTCCTTCAGCTTGAGGCTGCTCTTGTTGCTCTCCAGGAACTCGCGAAGCACGTCGGCCTGGTCGAGCAGGCGGATCCACTGCTCGTAGTACAGGGTCACCGGGAAGCGGCCCATGCCGTAGACGCTGACGCCGCCCTTGGGGCTGATGCGGAATTCGATACCGCCTGCGGGGCGCGTTCTTATTTGTTTTTCCGCTTCAGCCAGCCTGGCCTTCAGCTCTTCATACGTCGGTTCAGTCACAATCCACCTCAGAGTTCGATATGTCTTCGCGCGCCGAGCCCATACTGAGGCTCACGGCTTGCCGCAAAGGACCGCTTCCATACTATCGGGTTCCGGAGCGCCGGATTGTGAGCTTTTGCACATGGCAATGTTCGGTTCCGGCAGTTGAACAAATAAACGCTCCTTCGACGAAACTCGCTCGTCCAATACGGTGTCTGATCTGGCAGGTCCTCAATAGCGGGAGCCCTGACCGGATGGCGTGGGTGATATGCGTTTGCCGGATGCATTGCGTCGTACTCTGTGGAGCTCCCAGGCTCTGATCTGGCTGGCGAGCTGGCTGGTGCCAGGCGACCGCCGCCGCGAGTGGCGCCGCCAGCGCAGCTCCGCCGTCTGGCATTGGACGCACTTTCTCGCCGAATCCGGGCAGCTCAACCGGGAAAACCGGATGATTCTGGCGCGCCATTGCTGGGGGGCATTCCCCGAGGCGTGGTGGCAACGCTTCGATCGCGAGCGCATGGGCCGATTGCGCATAGCGCCTGGCACCTGCCTTGCCGTGTTGGCCCTGGCGCTGGTGGTCTCCGTGGTTACCGGTGGATCCATCGCCTCTCTGCGTTCCGCCTTCTCGACGCCTATCTCTCATCCCGAACAGGTGTACTCGATCACCGTGGATGGCCGCGGCTTGAATGCGAGGTTCCAGCGCATCCAGTCGGAGACCCTGCTTGATTTCTCATCGGTCTGGCAAAAGAGCGGCGCGCTTAACGGGGCAGCCGTGTATTCATGGGGACCAGCGAAATTCGACGATCCCGAAGCCGAAATTCCCATTCTGACCGCCCGCGTGTCGGCGGACTTCTTCGACGTGCTGGGAGTGAAGGCCATAGAGGGCAGGACCTTCCAGTCCGGCGACGCCCGAGATTGTCTCAATTGCGTGCTGCTCAGCCATGAGTTCTGGCGTTCCCGGTTCCACTCCGATCCGGGTTTCATAGGACGCCATATCGTAGTGGATGGCCTGGAACGCAAGGTCATCGGGGTTCTACCGGCGAACCTTCGCATGCTCTCGTCCGGGGTTGCGGTTTGGACGCTGCTGACGGCCGATACTCCGCCGTTTTCCAACTTCGTACGCCGGGTCGGAGCCATCACCCGGCTGCAGGGCATCGCTCCCGCAAAGGTGCAGGCGACGCTGACCGATGTCAGCGAAGATGCCGGCTACCGCTTTCCCGATGAGCAATTGCAAGTGACCTCGGTGCAGGCGCAATGGCGCGACAACGCCCGGTCCTACATTTTCTTCCTGCTGCTGGTTGTCGTCTGCGCCGTATTAGCGGTGTACGCTCGCGGCGTAGGCGCGGGGGTTGCCGATGCCCCGCTCAGTTGGCGGCATCGCGTTCGCTGGTGGGCATTTTTCGCCGTCAAGTCGACTTTGCTGCTGGCCGTCATGTTCATGGCGGCATCCGGAATTGCGCGCTTCGTCTCGGTGAATCTCACCGGTTCGCCCTACCCGGTGGCCGGCGAGTTAGCCATGTGGCTGTTCTTTATTCTGGCGATCCTGGGGACTGTCGTGGTCGATTCACGATCAGCGCAAGCGCTGCCGGATTTGCCTGCGGCAACTCGGCATGGCCGTCGAGATCGGGCGCACCGGCTGCGTTCTGTTGAACTGGGCAGGCACCGAACTGGTGTGTCCGATGGGTCACGGCGTGCTGTATCTGCCCGAATCGCAGGCCAACTGGCTGGCCCGCGATCGCTGGAGCAATCTGGACAAATCCTGGGAAGGCCTGTTCCAGTAGCCATTGAAATCGCCTGCACCAGCAGGACGTGCAGGCCAAGTGAGCTTCGTCGTGGAACTCAGGCTACGCTGCGAATTTCGTTGATCACGCGGACCAGCGCTGCCGGACCATCGGCGCCCGCCACATAGCGGTCCGCCTCAACCTCGGGCCACTCGCCATAAAGGTGAACGATGTAGATGATGGTGGCGGTGGGTTGACTCTTCCGCAACAGGCGGATGATCTGCCGCGCCGTTCCTGCGGGCAGGTGGTGGCAGACGAAAACGGCGTCAAAGGAGGATCTCTCCTCCGCCACGCGCAGGGCATCCTTCTCGCTGGTCAAGGCAGTGACGTCGTGGCCTACCGCCTCCAGGGCGAACTTGCGCAGCTCGGAGAGTTCCTGATCGGTGGAGATGGAAAGAATCTTCATGGGGAGATCGGCTCCGGCTATTACCTCGCGCAGAATACTAAATGCTCCTGCCGTCCTCCGCCACGGGATAAATTACTTACCTGCCAATAGCGCCTGCAGCACTGCCACTTCCGCTTCCACTCCCGTCTTGAGGCTTGGCTCCATGTCGGGCGCATAGAAGGGCGAGTGATTCGATGGCAGGCTCGTCCCGCTGGCCTTCGCTTCCTTGAATTTCTCAGGATCGGCTACGCCCAGCGCGAAATAGAACGACGGCACCCCGGCTTTCGTGAACTCCGAATAGTCCTCCGAGGTCATGGTGGGCGCGAGCTTGCGCACATTCTCCGCCCCCAGAGTCTGCTGCAGGACTTTGGTCAGCTCCTCCGACAGCTTGGGATCGTTATACATCGCGTCGGTTGACTCGATCACCTTCACCTCGGGAGGCTTGGGCGCTCCAGCGGCTTCGGCTTCTGCCTTGGCTATGCGCTCGATGGCCGACAGCAGGTGCTTGCGTACTTCGTCCGTATACGAGCGAACGCTTAGGCCCAGCCGCACCTCGTCGGGGATGATGTTGGACTTGTTGCCGCCCTGGATGTAGCCAACCGTGATCACTGCTGCGTCGCCCGGCTTGATCTCGCGCGAAACCACCGTCTGCAGGCTCAACACCAGCTTGGCTGCGATCACGATTGGATCGACCGTAGTCTGGGGCATGGCCCCGTGACCGCCGCGGCCGTAGATGGTAATGGCCACCGAGTCGGAGTTCGACGAAGCGTATTCCGGCGTCACGCCCACCATGCCCGCAGGCAAAACGTTTCCGCTATGCAGCGCGATGCCGACCTGCGGCTTGGGAAAGCGCGTGAACAAGCCGTCGGCGATCATGGCCTTGGCTCCGCCCACGGTCTCCTCGGCGGGCTGGCCGATCAGCATCAGCGTGCCGTGCCACCGGCTCTTCGTCTGCGCCATAATCTCGGCGGTGCCGATCCAGACGGCCATGTGGATGTCGTGTCCGCAGGCATGCATCACGTGCACCTCGCGGCCGCTGTCGTCCTTGGTCGTGACTTGGCTGGCGTAGGCCAGGCCGGTCTTCTCCTGGACCGGCAGCGCGTCGAGTTCGGTGCGCAGCATGACCACCGGGCCGTCGCCATTGCGAAGAATGCCCACCACGCCCGTGCCACCCACATGTTCGGTGACTTCGTAGCCCAGCTTGCGCAGGTGGGCTGCCAGTGTGGCCGCCGTGTTGACCTCGTGCGCCGACAACTCAGGATGCTCGTGCAGATCGATGTAGAGCGTCTTGACCTGGGGATAGACCGACTGCACCTCTCCGGCGAGCGACCCGCCGGCGGCGGGTGCAGGTTGCGCCCATCCAGGGGCAGACAAGGCACAAGTCAATATTGCTGCGGCGAACAGTCTCATGATTTTCCTCTCGTTGGTGGTTCCCACCACTATAGCGGGAGTTCGGGCTTCTAAGCCATCTTCCTCGCCTCTGGAGCATGTCCACGTTCACTGGCCCTGAAACGCGCCGGATCCCTGTCACCCCTTCAAAATTACGCTACTTATCGAGCTTCCTACTCACCAGGCTATTGCAGGCGAGTTAACAGCGACGACTGAAAAGCAAGGGGTTACCGGCTATTCGCCGAGCGCCCGAGTTTGGCAATCAACCTGTACTACACAAGTTGCAATCGCTCGTCGTATTGAGCACTCGCGATCGCCGGAGCCACCTTCGGCACCCTGCGGCGAAGCGACAGGCACCCAGTGCCGAAGGATTGGAGGAAAGTCTAGATGAAGACCCGGGTTCTATTTACGTTGCCGTTGGCTGTCGGTTTAGCGATGCCGGTGCTGGCGCAGCAAACGCCTGCCGCCGGCGCTCAGCCCGCCGCAACGGCGCAATCCAGCACAACCAGTGCCACACCAAGTGCCGCAATCGACGCGAATGCCAGTTCCGATCAGAACATGTCGGCCCGGCAGCCGTTGGAGCCGGATTATCGGCAGGGCTTCTGGGGCAAGCTGAATCCGTTCGCGCGCAAGAAATATGTGCAGCGTCAACTGAGCCCGATTCGCAACCGGGTGAACGAACTGGATGACCTGACCGCAGAAAATTCCCGGCAGATTAAGGACGTGGATACCCGCGCTCAGCAGGGCATCCAGCAGGCATCTGCCAAGGCCAGCGAAGCCGATCAGCATGCGGTAGAGGCGGACAATCACGCGCAGCAAGCCAACCAGACGGCGACCGATGCCAGCAACCGTCTCAATACGGTTGCGGGGGTGGTCGGCAATATCGATCAGTACCACCCCACCAACGAGACCGAGATTCGCTTCCGCCCCGGACAGACGAAGTTGAGTGCAAAGGCCCAGGCAGCGCTCGACGACATGGCCGCGAATCTTGGCAGCCAGAAGGGCTACATCATTGAAGTTCAGGGCTTCTCGCCGTCCCACGGACAGGCGGGCGTCTCGACTTCGCAGACCCTTGCGAACACGGTGGTTCGCTACCTGGTAGAGAAGCACGACATTCCGGTTTATCGCATTTTCGTCATGGGCATGGGCAATGCGCAAATGGCTAGCGCAGACAACACCAGCCAGGCCAATAACTCCGGCGAACCCGCGGCCAAGCCGTACCACGGCAATCGCGTTGACGTAAATCTACTGAAGAACAATGTCGACCAGTTGGCCTCCGCTGCAACCGCGCCCCCGGCTTCTCAGCAGTAAATCCTTTCCTCCCTCCGCTGCTCTCACCCCTCGCGCAAGCGAGGGGTCTTTTTGTGAGTCTGCTCGAATTCGCAGTTTTAGGATTGGCAACGGCTATTGAGGCCATTTCCGACGAAATCGCCCCCGTCGTAGAGCGTTGACTATGGGATCAAATGGGTAATTAATCGTTACTTGGATGACTTCGTCTATCAATGCGATCGGCACTGGGGCCGGGTAGCCGGCCTCGACGAAAGGAACGATCTTTTCGCTGAGTGATTGTTCTTCCTTCCATCTTGTCCAAGGGATGAGTCGCTCGTACGCTGACTCTGAAAGAAACAAAAACGCGATTCTTGGCTCGTATTCGACCTCGGGATCTGAGGCTGATAGGCTAAAGGGCGAGCACTTTCCGATCGAAGTTTCAATCTGCTCAAGAGAAGCGGAACGGTAGTCGAAAAAACAAACGCAGCCTCGCCGACGGAAAAATGAATTGGTTGACCCAAAAGGAGTGGGAAACTCTCCTTTGACGTTCGATCGAACTTCTCCAGTAGCACTAATCTGCTCAAAGACACTTAGCGGAGTGACATGAAACACCCGACCAAGAAGAACCGGCAAAAGGCGGTCGTAAAGATTGTCACTTCGGAGACTAAGGTCGGTTATCTCCACCTTGCTCCCAATTTTCCGCTTGGTGCGGAGTGTGCGCGGTGTCTGCTTCTTGGTTAGCGGCAACGCAACGAAAGCCGGACTTCGGCGACACTTCAGGTAATATATTTAGCATCTTCACTGAAGTAGATCGAGTACTGCCTGCATATCCCTTCTGGCGCTTCGTATTCTGTCCTCAGCCCTGATTGCTATTTGCGACACCGCTGGAACCCGTGTGAACGCCAGTTGGCCGGAGATAGCGGTCAAGTTGAGGTCTAAGACGTGGGAGTAGAACTTAAGACGGTTTTGAAGGACGGCTCTCGCTATCTGTCTGTCTTCGGCGCACGCCATATTGTTATAAGGTGCGATGAACCAAACCGTAGCATCGGTTTCTATCATCGCTTGTTGAATGTCATTGATTAACGAGATGGCGTTGTCCTTTGCGCTGCCTTGTAGGGGCGTTGCCACTTCGCCTAAGGTACCCGAATCCTCGACTAGGCCGTCCTTTGCCTCCCGCAGATCGACTAGTAACGCATCCACGTTCTTGCTGCTGGCCGCCTGAGGCTGGATAGGCTGCGCTTGTGATTGGGACAGGCATTCTACGGAGATCGTAACCACAAAGGCCAGCACAATAATGAATTTTATCCGCACGAAGAGTTCCCCCTGCTGTGGCGCGATTATATCCTTGCACCCATGAGTGGATGTTAACTTAGTGCGTGTTGGAGTGACGTATGGAAACGCTGTATTACTCACGCATGCAATCGCCAGTTGGTCCGCTGTTGCTGGGTGTCTCGGAATCCGCCGCAGTCATGCTGGAGTTTGATCGCGGCCTGCCTGAGCAGATAGGCGGATTGCGGGTCGAATGGCGGGAATCGCACGACCTGACGCGCGCGCTTCGCCAACAGCTTGAGCAATATTTCGCTCGCGAAAGGCGCGACTTCGATCTGCCGCTCGATCTGCGTGGAACTGAGTTTCGCAAGCGTTGCTGGCAGCAGCTTCTCCGCATTCCCTACGGCGAGACCTGCACTTATGCCGATATCGCGAAAGCGGTTGGCATGTCCGAACGGATTCCGCGCCGTCGGGCAGGCGAATCACTACAATCCCATCGCTATCATCGTGCCCTGCCATCGCGTGCTGGCAGGCGGGAAGTACCTCGGCGGCTACGGTGGCGGATTGCCGGTCAAGGCTTTCCTGTTGCGGCTGGAGGGCGCCACCTTCCACGAGCGTGCGGTTGACGACGCGCAATCCCCACAACTCGCGCTTACAGCGATGTAAGCTGCAAGTCGGGAGTGGCGGCCAGCAGACTTCGCGTATAGGGATGCTGTGGCGCTGCCGTGATTTGCTCCGTGGTTCCTGTCTCTACCAGCTCGCCTCGTTGCATCACCGCAATTCGCGTGGCCAGATACCGCACCAGCGGCACGGAGTGCGAGATGAACAGGTACGTGAGCTGGAACTCCTTCTGAAGCCGCTGTAACAAGTTGATAACCTGCGCGCCCACGCTGACGTCCAGCGCTGACACCGGCTCATCCGCCACAATGAATCGCGGACGCAGGATGAGCGCGCGGGCAATCCCGATACGCTGGCGCTGGCCTCCGCTGAACTCGTGCGGGTAACGCTTGAGAGCTGACTCGTCGAGTCCCACGGCGCGCAACATCTCGGTGGTGCGCCGGCGGCGGTCAGCCCGCGGGGCGTTCCTTCCAATCGCCAGCGGCTCTGCCACGACCTGCTCTACGGTCATACGCGGGTCAAGCGAGCCGAAGGGGTCCTGAAAGATGATCTGCATCTGACCGCGGAGTTGCCGCAGGCGGCCAGCGCCTGCGCTCAGCACGTCCTGTCCATCGAAGCTGAGTTCCCCGGAATCCGGCTCGACAAGCCGCAACAACATGCGGCCGAGCGTACTCTTGCCGCTTCCCGATTCGCCCACCAGCCCCAGGGTTTCTCCTGCCGCGATTGAAAATGAAACATCGTTGACCGCGCGCACCTCCGCGCCGCCACCTCCGAAGGCTGACTGGCCGGAATGAAAGGTCTTGATGAGATGGCGCGCTTCCAGCAGCGGCATGACGACGATGGTAACAAATAGAAGAATGCGCGAGCTTCGCCTGCGCAAGAATGCAAGACTGGCGCGGATTTTGCCAGATTCTCACAGACTCAGCCGCCCCTTGCCCGCGAAGAACCATCCGATACAGTCGCCGTAACCCGCGTGAAATAAGGGGAAGCCGCAACGTCGCTCGCTGTCATCACCTGGCTTGCACTATTTTCTGGCACATGCCTGTGGACGAGCCGCACTCGATTGATAATAAACGAGATAGTGTTGCGAAATTTTCGTTGACTTAAAAAATACAAGGTGTAAAACCACAATCGTTCTTTGACAGTTTCCCAGGTTTTCCGGTTGGTGGTGAGTCCGGGGCTGAAGCGAGTTCACTGCTCCGCGCCTGCAGCGTAAGGCAGCAGAGGGACCGTGACGGTCAATAGCGAACCGCCGGTTGAGGAAACAAGAAACCAGTCAAAGGCAAGATAGAGTCCCGAGGCGTTGGACAGTTTTTCCGGTTAGTCGGTAAGCCCGGAGCCCAAGTTGAGATCGTACATCGCGTGCGCAAGCATCCGATGAGCGCAGGTCGGCAAGGGTCTAAAGCGAACCACTGGTCGAGAAAAACAGCCCAGCATCACCTCGGGATTCTTTGTTGCTGTCTGCTTCCTTTTCCTCTTGGCGCCGGATTCCGGTTTCACGGTCACGGAGTTGCCCGGTCCAATCAGGCTGCGCTATAGTTCCAGCGTTCCAGGCTACGCGACTTCGTCAGTGCTGGCCTCATCTATTCACTAGCCGGTTCCGAGTCGGTCCTGGGAGTTGCCGTGCATATCGTTCTCGTCGCGCAGTCGGGATTATCCTCCGGCCGACAGGTCTGCATTACCCAAGGCAAACAGGTTTGCGTGGGAAGAAGCTCGCAATCCGACTTTGCTTTTCCCAAGGACTCTTTCATTTCAGGCACCCACTTCCTGCTGGAGAACGACGAAGACAGTTGCTGGATCACGGATCTGAAAAGCCGGAACGGAACCTTCGTCAACGGCCAAAAAGTAGAGCGCACCCGCCTGAACGACGGAGACACGATCATGGCGGGCCATACCGTGTTCTCGGTGCACTTGCAGGCGGAAGATGCCTCTTCCCCAGTAGAGGACACCACAACTCTGGCCGACGCGAGCGATGGCGATTTCAACCCGATTACTGCCGACGGTTCGACGCCCAGCCTCGCCTCCAGGGCTCGTCAAGATCGCCTTCTGAGCTTGTTGCGCAATCAGTTTCAGCCCCTCTACGCCGTGCTCGATACTTCGGCCGACAAGAGGCTGCTCTCGCGCATTTACAACACCCCACACTTTGAAGCTCTCTCGGATAATGCCGCTGCCACGGCAGTGGGCCAGTGCACTATTCACCTGGTGCGCCTGACGGGCGATTCGGCGCTGCTCGAAACGCTGGTCCGCGAGGGCTGGGGGAGAAAATGGGGTGTCTACTTCACTTACTCTGGAGAGTTGCAGGATCTGCCGCTCCATCTGCACCACCTGCTGGAAACCAAGGTGTCAGAAGACGCCGAGGGCTTCCCTTACTACAGCCCGCCGATACTGCGGGAATATTTACGGCATTGCACGCCGCAGGAGGCGCTGCGCTGCTTTGGGCCGATTGACCACTTCCTGGTGGAATCCGAATCGCCCAATGAGCTCCTGCAATTTACCCGCACAGAGTCGGGCGCCCGCACCCAGGTAATCTCGCTGGCCTGACAACGCCGCTATTCGATGCGCAAGGCCTGCATGGGCTCGATGCTGGCTGCGCGTCGGGCCGGAATAAATCCCGCCAGAGCTGCCGCCAAGGCCAACACGCCTATCGCGATGACCAGGCTCATGGGATCGTAGGAGCTCACGCCGTAAAGCTGGTCCGCCATGTAATGCGCGCCCAGCATCGCAATCGGAATGCCCAGCGCCAGTCCAAGGCCCACCTGCACGAACGCTCCACGCAACACCATGCGCACCACGTTGCCGCGGTCGGCACCTAGCGCCATGCGCAATCCGATCTCGCTGGTCCGCCGCGCCACCGCGTACGACGTGATGCCGTACAGTCCAACCGACGCCAGCACCAGCGCCAATATCCCAAACAGCATGGTCAGGCGCGCGATCAGCCGCTCCTGGTTCAGGTTGTCGTTCACCTGGTCGTCCAGCGAGCGCAGATCGATCACCGTCAGGTTGGGATCGACGTCCGCTAGAGTGTGCCGCACCATCGCGTCGAGGTTCTGCGGCGGAGTCTTGAAGCGCAAAGTGATCGAGTTGATGTACAGAGACCAGCTCTCGGCCATCGGTGGATTCGGCTCCGTCACCTTCATCTGCTGATTGAGCGGGCGGAAGTACATCGGCCGCATCTTCTGGTGGGGATCGCTGTACTTCGCGTCGGCGACGATTCCGACGATCTCGAAAGCCCCGGAATATTTCTGGTCAAAAATACCGAAGTGCCGTCCGATAGGATCTTCGCTTGGAAAGAACTTCTTGACGAAAGCCTGGTTGACCACCGCCACCGTCTGCGAAGTCGCGGTGTCGGCATCGGTAAAGCCACGTCCGCGAATCACCGGTTGCCCCACGGTCTCGAAGAACTTCGTGCTGACGCGGTCCCACGATGAAACGTTGTGCTCATTCGGCCCTGGCTCAGGACGTCCCTCAACCCGTACGCCTTCGCCCCAGTTATTGCCTTCGAGCGTGCTGTACAGCGCCAGGCCGACGCTCTCCACTCCGGGCAACGCGCTGAATCGCTGCTCCAGCGCCTGGTACAGCGCGGGCAGCTTCGCCGGAGTGTAGCCCGCTCCCGCCGGATCCAGGTGCAGCACGTATCGGTTCGTCGTTTGAATGCCGAAATCCTGGTGCTCAAGATTGTTCAAGGTCTTCGTCAGCAAGCCTGCGCTCGATCAGCAGCACCAGCGACAGCGCAGCCTGAAAGACGATCAGCGACTTCTGCGGCAGCGAAGTACGGTCGCGGGTGGAGCGATTCACTCCGCGCAGCGCTTCGGCCGGGTCGGAGTGCGACGTGATCCACGCCGGAACCATGCCGAACACCACTCCCGTCACCAGGGACAGCAGAAAGGCGAATCCCAGCACTGGAAGCGATGGACTGGCATCGATCGGCAACTGCGGCGAGTTGGGGAACGCCAGCGACAGAATGGTCCGCGTCCCAGCATACGCTATCGGCCAGGCCCGCCAGGCCGCCGATACACGCCAGCAGCAGGCTCTCCGTCAGCATCTGCCGGATCAGCCGGCTCCGCGCCGCTCCCAGCGCAATGCGGATCGACGTCTCGGCTTTCCGAGTTGCGCCTCGCGCCAGCAGGAGATTGGCGATGTTGGCGCATGCCACCAGCAGCACCAGTCCCGAGAGCGCCATCAGCAGGTAGAGTCCCTTGCCGGCTTGCTGCTGCAATTGCTGGATCCCTGCACCCGCCGGCACGATCACCACATGCTGCCTGGGGATGAGCGTGGAACCGCCATTCTGGGTGTAAGTCTTCTGCAGTGCCAAGCAACACCCGCAAGCTGTTGGACATCTTCTCCTGCAGCGGACCTATCCGCCACGCCCGGCTTTACCCGTCCCGAGCAGGTACAGCCAGTTGCTTTCGGGAATATCGCGGAGCGAATTCTTCTGATTGATCAGCGGCTCGATCGCCAGCGGAATCCAGAAGGCCGGAGGACTCGATCCTGAATGCGATCGCCAAAGAATCCCGGAGGAGCGATACCGACGATCGTCACCGGCTGGGTCTGGATGTACAGAGTTGATCCGACGATCCTGGAATCGCCGCCGTAATCCGATTGCCAGGTCTGATAGTTCATCATTGCGACCGGAGCGGAGCTCCGGGGGTGTCGTCCTGCCATGGTGAAGGGCCCGCCCGGCGAACGCTCCGATGCCGAAACGTGGTGAAGTAATTCCCCGAAACGAACTCGCTGCGAAATGCTTTTGCGGGCTCCGAGCGCGCGCCGCACCGTCGAGCGTGTTGCCGCCCGGCCTGCATCGCCGCCAGTTCTTCAAACTCGGGCGTGGTGTCGCGAAAATGCTTATACAGCTCGTAGGAGAAGAGATCGAAGTCCCCTTCGTCGTTCAGATAGCCGCCGCTTACACAGCAGTCGTCCTTGTCGCCCACGCGATACAGCGTCTTGGGATCGATCACCGGCAACGACTTCATCAGCACCGCATGCACCAGCGAAAAGATCGCCGTGTTGGCGCCAATGCCCAGCGCGACCGTGAGGATGACCGTGAGTGCGAATCCGGGAGACTTGAGCAACTGCCGAAAAGCAAAGCGAATATCGTTCATAAGGGGATCTCTGCGGGCACCAAGTGTTGGTAGCAGGTACGCTGCCACAGTCGCGATAGTTCAACTGACGGATTTCAGAGGCACTTGTCAGCCGCAGGGAGTGGTTTTTCGTTCATCAATGGCGAGGAGTGCCCACATCCGGACAGTGATGGGTGACGAAGAAGACGCTTGGGCGCGGGGGCAGAAACATCAGCTCCGTAGGAGCGGAATAGTCTAGCCCAGCATGCACCGAAGGCGCAATGCTGGGTAGGTTAGTAAGGAGGCCGAGTCCCGGCAGGGACGGCAGGGTTGGTGCGATTACGTGCGAGCGCCTTGTTGCCACCGTCGTTCGGGCACTATCGTTGCCCGAAATTCAGCAGGTAGTAGATTCCGTGGTCTCGGGCCTTACTTCTGGCCTGCAGTGCGTCGATCGCTTGAGACACTGCCCACGGTGCGGTGGCGGCAGCACCGGCCAGTATCCCGGCGATACTGAGGTGGCCCAACGAGAGGAATGGGGTAATACCCAGCGCTACTGCCCCTGCCACGCCCGACTTTATGCTGGTGCGAAAGAACGCTGACCACGCTCCTCTCAACTCGCGCTCAACCTCGGATTTTTCGTGCCAAATCTCGGTATTGATGAGCTCTGCCACCTGTTGTTCAAAGTTCATGGATCCGGGGACAGCCACCACCTGTTTGACTAGTTTTCGAATCGAGTAGCTGAAGGTTTCGAATAGCGCCCGGTTGCGGTTCCGGTAATCGAGGATCTCGTCCTCGGTGCGGCGTTCCAGTTCCCTGTCTGCCACGATCGCGTCAATCACCATCATGGCGACGGCGTTCAGCGTGTCCTTCCGCTCTGACATCTCGCTCATTTTCGTCGACGCAGCATATTTCTCGGATATTAGACCGTGAATGTACTTTTTCCCTGTAATTGGGATGGCACCGACGGACTCGGCCCCAAGGAGAAATTTATTGAGCAGCAGAGCATGAGCCAGAGCGTCTTCTCCCGGCCGTATGGAGACGGAGGAACCGTGGCCCAAATCGGCGTCGGTGTTGGTGATCCGCCATGTGTACAAACGCTCGGAGGCCGGTATGCTCGCAACCGTCGAAGCAAACGAAGCCCGACCGGCGTCCGCTTCAGCCGCTTGCATGATTAATCCCCGCATCAGTTCGTCGGGCTCGTAGTGTCGATATTCAAAACCCAGTTGACGCATGTTCTTGGGAAAGACCAGGAACTGGGGGCGGCCATCGATGTCCTCGAACTCAGTCGTGCGCGACGGGATCAGGTAGAAAATCTTGTCGTAGAGCAGCAACATGCGTTTGTAGTCGTTTGCCGAGAACCATCCCATGCCGTCACACATCACAGCCGAGAGGACCGGGCTCGGATTTGAGCTGGTTTGGTGCATGGTGCTAGCGCTTCACTGTACAACTTCCCAGAACCGATTCTCAATCAAGACTAGGAAACCTCTGAATAAGGGGACTCGGTGATAGAGACTGTGTCACAACCGGAATTGAGAATCCGCGGTGAAGGGGCGTACCTTTAGGTACGCTGGCCCTTTTTTCTTGTCATCCCTCGCCGACTTCAGTCGGCGAGGGATATGCGGTCCCGACTTTTCCAGTGGCCTGTTGTTGGCTCCTTGCGGCACGTCTGAACAGGCCGCTGAAAAACTCAAAAGCAGATCCCTCCTCGGCCTGAAGGCCTCGTCGGGATGACAAGAAACAAACGACTTGCGACGGCGTACCTGAAGGTACGCCCCTTCAAAACCGGTCAAGACAAAACCGGCACAGCCTCTCGGCTGTGCCGTCTAGAATCGCAACTGCCCAGTTACTTGGCCATCGCGGGCTGCGGTTGGCCGACCCGCTCAGTCACTTTGAAGGTGAGCGCCGACTTCTTCTTGTCGAGGTCGACCACCACGTGATCGCCGTGCAAGACCTCGCCATCGAGGATCTTCAGCGCCAGCGGGTCCTGTACCAGCCGCTGGATCGACCGCTTCAGCGGACGCGCGCCGTAGTTCACGTCGTAGCCTTCGGCGAAGACGAACTCCTTGGCCGCCGGCGTGAGCTCCAGGCTGATCTTGCGATCGGCCAGCAGACGCCGCAGGTCTTCCAGCCGCAGGTCGACGATCTTGGTCAGCTGCTCGCGGCCCAGCGGATTGAAGAAGACGATGTCGTCCACGCGGTTCAGGAACTCGGGCTTGAAGTGCTGCTGTAGCGCTTCCATCACCTTCACGCGCGCCTCCGCCAGCCGTGCCGCGCGCACTTCTTCGGCGGCTTTGCCGGTGGCTTCGGCGAACAGCCCCGCCTCCTGCAAGTAGCTGGAGCCGATGTTCGAGGTCATGATGATGATCGTGTTCTTGAAGTCCACGATGCGGCCCTTGCCGTCGGTCAGGCGGCCATCGTCCATGATCTGCAGGAAGATGTTGAACACATCGGGATGCGCCTTCTCGATCTCGTCGAACAGCACCACCGAGTACGGGCGCCGCCGCACCGCTTCGGTCAACTGCCCGCCCTCCTCGTAGCCTACGTATCCCGGAGGCGCGCCGATCAGCCGCGACACCGCGTGCTTCTCCATGTATTCCGACATGTCGATGCGGATCATGGCGTGCTCGTCATCGAACAGGAATTCGGCCAGCGCCCGCGCAGTTTCGGTTTTGCCGACGCCGGTCGGACCCAGGAAGATGAACGAGCCGATCGGACGCCGCGGATCGCTCAATCCGGCGCGCGAGCGGCGAATCGCATTGGCCACCTTCGACAGCGCTTCATCCTGGCCAATCACCCGGTGCCGCAGACGGTCTTCCATGGTGACCAGCTTTTTCACTTCGCCTTCGAGCATCTTCGAAACCGGAATGCCGGTCCACTTGCTGACAATCTTGGCGACGTCTTCTTCGTCGACCTCCTCCTTCAGCATGCGCGACTGTTTGGTATCCATCGCCGCGCTCAGCTTCTGGATCTCGGCTTCCAGCTTGGGCACTTCGCCGTATTGGATCTGCGCGGCGCGGTTATAGTCGCCCTTGCGCGTGGTTTCCTGCTCTTCCAGCTTAAGCTGCTCGACCCGCTCCTTAAGCTGGCGAACCTTGGCAATGCTTTCTTTTTCCTGCTTCCAGCGCGCCTTCAGAGCGTTGGCCTGCTCGCGGATCTGTGCCAGCTCTTTCTCCACAATGCCGAGCCGCTCACGCGAGTTCGCGTCGTCTTCACGCTTCAGCGCCTGCCGCTCAATCTCGAGTTGCGTCGCCCGCCGTTCGAGTTGGTCAATCTCCGTCGGCATGGAATCGATCTGGATGCGCAGCGATGCCGCTGCTTCGTCGATCAAGTCAATCGCCTTGTCGGGCAGAAAACGGTCGGTGATGTAGCGATGCGACAGCGTTGCTGCCGCGACAATCGCCGAGTCCTTGATGCGCACGCCGTGATGCACTTCGTACTTCTCGCGCAGGCCGCGCAGAATCGCGATGGTGTCTTCCACCGTCGGCTCGCTGACGTAGACGATCTGGAAGCGCCGCTCCAGCGCCGCGTCCTTCTCGATGTACTTGCGATACTCGTTCAGCGTGGTTGCGCCGATGGCCCGCAGCTCGCCGCGTGCCAGCGCCGGCTTCAGCATGTTCGACGCGTCGATTGCGCCTTCCGCCGCACCCGCTCCGACGAGCGTGTGCAGCTCGTCGATGAACAGAATGATCTTGCCGTCCGACTGCTCGATCTCCTTCAGCACTGCCTTGAGCCGGTCCTCAAACTCGCCACGGTATTTCGCGCCCGCCAGCATCGCGCCCAGATCGAGCGAGACCACACGCTTGTTGCGCAACTGCTCGGGAACATCACCGGCGACGATGCGCTGCGCCAGTCCTTCGACGATGGCCGTCTTGCCGACGCCCGGCTCGCCGATCAGCACGGGATTGTTCTTGGTCCGGCGCGACAATACCTGCACCACGCGACGCACTTCCTCGTCGCGCCCGATCACCGGATCGAGCTTGCCCTTGCGCGCCAGCTCGGTCAGGTCTTTGGCATAGCGCTCCAGCGCCTGGTACTTCGCCTCGGGATTCTGGTCGGTGACCGTCTGATTGCCGCGCACCGCAGTCAACGCCTTCAGGATTGCGTCGTAGTTCGCGCCCGCGCGAGAGAATCTCCTTCGCCGGATCGCGCTTGAGCTTGGTAATCGCCAGCAGCAGATGCTCGGTGGAAACGTACTCGTCCTTGAAGTTGGCCGCCTCTTTGAAGGCGGACTCCATCATCTGCGAGGTCACATCCGACAGATGCGCCTGCGTTGCGCCGCTACCCGACACCTTGGGCAGGCGCTCGATCTCGCGCATCGCTTCGGCCTGAATGTTGGCCGCGTGCAGTCCCACGCGCTCCAGCAGCGGCGCGACGATGCCTTCGCGATCCTCGAGCAGGGCCGCGAGAATGTGAACCGGTTGCAATTCCGGATTGCCATGCTCACTGGCGAGATCGTTCGCCCGCTGCACCGCCTCCTGCGCCTTCACGGTTAACTTGTCCCAACGTATTGCCATACTTAATCTCCCAAATCCATTACACACGACAGTGGATAGCGGTCAATGGATCGTGGATGGAAAAAAATCCATTGCCACGCACGATCCACTCACCACTACCCACTGCCTTTTCGCCCTCTGGGGAGAGCTCCCACGGTAAAGAAAAAAGGGGAGCCCAAAAATTGAGCCCCCCTTTCGAACTCCCCAGTTCGCCTCCCTCAAGGAACTACACCTGAGAGCGAAACCTGTTAGTTAGGCAGCCTGTCCCTGTCCCTTCTTGGCCTCGGGCGAGACCGGCTTGCCTTCGAGTGCGGGCGCTCCAATGTTCACCTTGATCTGCTTCGGCTTGGCCTCAGCACGCTTCGCCAGCTTCACCGTCAGCACACCATTGGCATAGTCGGCGGTGATGTCTTCGGTGTTCACCGTGTTCGGCAGCGTGAACGAACGGGTAAAGCTGCCGTAACGGCGCTCGACGCGATGGAAGTTCTCTTCCTTCTGCTCCTTTTCGAACTTGCGCTCGCCGCTGACGGTAAGCACATTGTTTTCAACCTTAATGTCGAGATCTTTCTGATCGATGCCGGGCACTTCCAGCTTGAGCTGGATGCTGTGCTCGTCTTCATAGATATCGACCGGCGGCACGAACGCTCCGGTGGTCAGCGATTCCTCGCGACCGCTGCCGTATTGCTCTTCGAACAAGCGGTTCACGCGGTTCTGCAGCGCGGCAAAATCACGGAAAGGGTCCCAACGAGTCAGCACAGTCATGGTCGTAAATCCTCCAATAGCTAAGAAATTACAGGGCTTGTTGCTTGCCCACGCTAACTTAGACGCAGCAGTTAGTCGAAAGGAAGCATAAAATCTTAGTGATTTGTTGTCAAGTCAAAATTGAGTGAAGCCAAGGATGGCGTGGATGCGATTAAACATATTTATTTTCAATAGATTGAATGCATTCTCGGTGATCGAGAGCGTCAGCGCTGAAGCCGGAAAATGGCGGTTTGTCCGCAAGATCGGTGCAACCAGTACTCTCTTTGACTTTTCCTAACCTAAAATCGTCGCGATGACGCACTTAAGATACGCGGTTTCAGGCACATCCAGCAGCACGGGGTGGTCTTGGGAGGCGCCGCGTTTCTCCAGAATGCGGAGTTTTCGGCCGGCATCGGCGGCGGCCGAGCCCAGCATTTCCAGAAACTCAGCTTCGCTTACGTGGAACGAGCAGGAGCAGGTCACCAGTACTCCGCCTGGCCTCAACATCTTGATAGCACGCAAGTTAAGCTCCTTGTAGCCGCGCAGGGCGGTGGGCACAGCGCGCTTGGTCTTGGCGAAGGCAGGAGGATCAAGCACGATCGTGTCGTACTGGCGGCCGGCGACGGCATAGTCCTTGAGCAGGTCGAAGGCGTTCGCCTCAATCCATTCGATCTCGCCGGACTGGCGTTCGGCCCGGTTAAGTTGCTCATTCTGCTCGGCTACCTCTAGTGCTGGACGCGACGAATCCACCCCGGTCACCTGCTGGCAAACCCGTGCCAGATGCAGCGCGAAGCCGCCCTGATAGGTGAAGACATCCAGCGCCTCGCCGTGCGCGTAGCGCCCCGCAGCGGCGTAATTTTCGCGCTGATCGAGGAAAGCGCCCGTCTTCTGACCACTCAAGCCGTCGAAGTGAAAGCGCACCCCGTTCAAAGTAAAGATAGTACTGGACTTATCGCCGCGCAATAATTGTGACTGGCGGTCGGGAAGTTGTTCCAGCTGGCGAATATGAGGGTCAACCCGCTCCAGGAGGTTGGCGGACGAAAAGTGCTCCTCCAGCGCTTCGGCCACGACAACCCTCAAATCCTCGCGATCGAAGCCCTGGGTGAGGATCTGCATCGCTAAAACGTTGTGGTACTTATCGATAACGAGTCCCGGCAGCAAATCGGCCTCGCTGAACACCACGCGCCAGGAATCGGAGTCTTTTATGCCTTGGCGATACCTTACGGCGGCGGCGATTCGCTCCTGAACCAGGGTCACAAGTTGCTCATCGTCGATCTCGTCGGTCGTCAGGAGGCGAATCGCGATCTGCGATGAGCTGCTGTAGAGCGCCGAGCCCAACCGGCGTCCGCGCTCGTCGCGCACATGGACGAGCGCTCCGGCCGGCGCATCCGGCGTGCCGACCAAATCCGAGCGATAAACCCAGAGATGTCCGCCGCGCAGACGTGCTGCGCCGCGAGTTGATACCGAAACGATTGGAACGGAATTGGCCAGAATGTCTTCGCCTCTCAACTCAACTTATCTTACGCGTGAGCCTTTCGCGGCTGGTTCCTTGGCAGCGCAGCGCGTGAGCCGGAAGAACGTCAGAACCGCGTAGCGACAACACGGTTGCGACACCGTCTGTTTAGCCCCCGGGGTTGCGGAGCCGAAACTTATTCAGAGATTTCCTGGAGCAGGTGGTGAGCGGCTGTGTCCCGGGTAGAGCGTGCCTTCCGGTACGCGTTCCGAGCTACTCTACCGGTTCCAGTTGCGGATACAGCACCTGCAGCGAGTGCGAAGCGCCTGTGCACAATCGCAGCGAAAGGGCGCCTTGTCACGCCTTGTTCATGGACGCCTGAGGAATCTCAAATAGAAAGCCGCGAACACCAAGACAATGCCAATATTCACTGCCAGCCGCTCCCAGAACAGGTTTCTGAAGAACACGACATCTACACCGATTATTACGGCTGCCATGGCCACCACGTAAAGTGCGACAGCTACCTGTCTGCCCATCTCAGATAACCTCGAATCAATCTTATTCACTATCCTTCATAGATGGTTTGTATCAGGGTAGGTTTTGCCGTCGTGCGGCTGGAAGACAGGGACTGAAGAATGTGTGTGAGAATCCTGCCGTCCCTTTCGGGACTCGATCTCATTTACCACTGTACCCAGCATTCCGCCTTCGGCTGCATGCTGGGCTGGACTATTCCGCTCCTGCGGAGCTGATTCTTCTGGGGAGGCTTTCCTCCGTCAGTCGTAAACGTCGGTTTTCACGCAGGCTATAAAAGGGGATGTCATGAGAGCGTTGGCCGGGGAACCCGGTAAGCATTCTCAATAAGGCCAGACTTAGGATGCGGCACCCAACCTTCTTTTGGTTAGGTGGGGATTTTGACCTTTGTCTTTTCCGGTCAGAGATTATCGTGGACTTTGAAATTAATCCGCGCAGCACATGAGCGTACCGATGATTCGGCGATTTTGGCGCACAGCTTAATCTAGCTCTAAGTATAGGCATCCTGCGAACTCCCTGAGATGCTTGAATCACTGCCGAAGAAGGTCTTCCCTCTGTCCCGCCACTGTCTGCCCGTTACGCTCGACAAACGTTGCTGAGTCGCCACCTCTTACCAGCTTGCCCCCGCCGTCATAGCACCGCTGTCAGTACGGTCTTTGATCGCCAACGGAATAGTAGTTGGTTTCTCCTACCTGCCGAATTTCAGGCTTGGGTGGCTTTTCGGCTTGCGCTGCGACAGCGCGGCGGAGGTCGGCAATCTCTTCCTTGATTCTTAGCACCAACTCTTTCAAGTCCAAGAATTGGTCATAGAGATTGCTGATTCCTTCCTTCAGATCAGCATCTTTTGATGTCTTCGCTCGCTCACGTAGCCAGTCCAACGACTTCGCAGTCTTCCCGAGAAGGTCCACCGACGCCGTGATAGTAGTCGGTTCTATAATCGGAGCATATCACGGTCAGTTGACTGTTTCGCGGGTGGCCAGGGCAAGCATGGTGAGTAGAGAAGAGACTTGAGGGTGCCCCATCCAACCTTCTTTTGGTTGGGTGGGATTTTCACGGTTGTCTTTCCCGGTCAGAGATTATCGTGGAATGTGCACACGAAAACCCCGCCCAAGCAAAACCGGCTTGTTAGCCTGCCCTGAGCGTAACCGAAGGGGGACACCCTCCGGATGGTAGGGTGGGCCGCCCGCCACATTGGTGTTTATTTCAGTCGGTACGGTAATAAGAAGCGCGACCCGGCACTGTCGCATGGCTTCCAAACGGCTAGAGCACTATCCAAAGGAAGGCCGACCCCTAGCATCGACATCCCAACCGGTTTAGACAAGGCCCGCATCTTTCATAAACCAAGAAAATTTCCCGCAAACGATGCAGTCAGGCACCTTGATTCACTTTGGTAATTCACATGCTCTTCAACAGGCGTCTTTCCGTGACGTCGGATCGAAACCAAGTCAGAGATCACGCAAGGAGGCGCAAAATGAAGCGCGCAGCGGCCCATTGTCCCTACCTTCTTCTCGCTCGTCATCGTTCTCACTTCGTCCAACCAACGCTTCGGCCACAGTCAACTGCCAGGAGGTATATCGCACCGAGACGACTTACCCAGAAGGACCATACAGCTTCTATTGCGGTACGGCTAGCATTGCGAATGCCACGCAAATGGTAACTGCGGCCACCCAGACTCATGGCACAGCTACAGGTGAGGTAAGGCGTGCGAATGGCGGTGTAGTTTTCTACTTGTTTCACAATCCATACGAGTACAAGCAGAACTTTCCACAATCACAAGGCTATCCCGCTCCTGGCTTGACAGATTTTGGCGTTTTGTACCTCGATCCTCAGAACATACCGGTCTTCGTCGCCATTTTTGAGATGAACGCTTCCGGTCAAAATAACTTTAGCTTCGCCTATACCACGGGACAGCAAGTGGGGCGCTCTCTCGACTCATTGCTCGGCTACATAAAAGACGGCGGAATCGTTCCACCAACGCTCTTCAAAGTCTCCGATGGCGGACGTTCGCTTGGGCCAGCATCTTCCAATCCGAGTTAAACCACGACCGGGCAACCGTGAATCGCTGGAGGCGTGTGAAGACGCCAAAACGCAGGCTTACGGCTTGTTCTCAGGCTATGCAGACTCGACTGGCAACTACATCTGTAGCGGCAACCGGGGTTATTGCACGGCTTTGTCCAACGCCTACGCGCACCTGAACAATCAAGCGGTCCTCAACAAGGCGTGGCCTAACATATATTCCGCCGATGCGGCCATGTTCGCCGAGGAGTATGACGAGATGTCTCTCGGTACCGACCTGCACAACAGTCCAAAGACCGCTGATGTTTATAGCCCGCGATTTCAGTGTTCGCAAATCTTCGCCAAGTTCATAGGCGATCAGGGACGGATTCCACAGGTGGCGGTACTTCCCCAGGGCTGCCCGGCGCCTATTCTTACGACGGCTTGTGTCCGCATCTTTAATTCAAGTGGGCACTTCCCGGACGGTAATGTTTTCAACTGCAGTAATGATGCAAATCCTCCCGAAGTCTCTGTAGCGCTCGAATGGCTGGGGAGCAATCGGGTGTTCTCTTACACGCCTCTGCAGAAGACGCTCACCAAGTATCAGGAGAACATCTACATGTTCTTGAATAATCACGACAACCTGCAGGCCTTCGACACCGCGAGGATAGGGACAATCCGACCTTGCCGGGGAAAATATTGCCGGAACCTTTCCCAACGGCAAGGTATGGTACACGATTGAGGAAGAAACTTTCGTGTCGAACGGTGAGACAGTCACCTTGGACAGCTCGCAACAGACTTACATCACTACTCACGAATTAGGGCACACGATTGACTTTACCACCGTGTCGGGACAGCAATCTTCCCGTCCGGATTTTGACGCGGCAATGCAGAACGATTGGGTTTACTTGGACTATGCCAGTGTCGGAACCACCGAAGCCGGATCGCAGGTACGCAATCCATGCGGAGTCGTCGATATTGACAAGTATCTAGGGCCTCTCCAGGGAAGTATCGAACCTACTACAGTTCTGCCTTTCTGCGCAGTGAACAAACTCGCGAAAAGATGGAGCGACCAGTATAAGTTGACGAGTGAAATTCTGCGCGATCCCGACCTCATCCCAAGTCGGGTGCTCCTTTACGATCCCGACTCTGAGCTCCTAGGTGGCAATCCAGGGTATCTTGAGCAGCCCGGATGGAGGGAGTGGTTCGCACAAGCGCTCGCCATACAAGCACGCTCCGATTCAGGTTCTGTATCCTGCGCGCGGTTTTGGATGATGGAGTCGGCAGGAAATATTTCGCGTGTACCGCCGGGGCGAGCTATGGCTGGCTGCACTCCGTCTACTTGGGAATGACGGTGAGCATGCCCAGCCAATGTCAAGCCAGCCATCTGCCATCGTGGTGGAAGAAAATCCAGTAGCCTGGGGCGCCCCGTTCGCCTCGGGGTGGCCCGGGCAAGGGTTCTGAGTAGAGAAGAGACTTAAGAGCTTCCCATCCAACCTTGTTCTGGTTGGGTGGGGATTTTGACGTTTGTCCTTTCCGGTCAGAAATCATCGTGGAATTTGAAATCAATCCCGTGCAGCACACGAAAAAACCCGCTGAAGAAAGAAAAACTCGTTTTTTACAGCTTTGTGTCAGGGCACGCCTTCAGGCGTGCCGAAAAGATCGCGGGAGAAGTGGGCCGCTTTAGCCGCTGAAAGAGCGTACCTCAGGGCCTAAAAGGCCGAGTCATTGGTAGTGCGGATCGGCGCGGCTGAAGCCGCGCCCTTTCAAGGCGGTTACAGCAACGATGGCAAGCTTGAGCTTGGGTTTGAGATCGAGGTCCACGGGCGCCTCCAGACCAGATCAGTGCGCGGCGGCTTCGCCGGCTTCGGCAGGCTCTTCGGGGGGTGCAATCTCGGGAGCGTCGTCGGGCGACGCTGCCTTGGCGCTCTTCTTCTTCTCCTCCTCCGGCTTGGGTGGCGGAGGAACGTAGTACATAATCCGGCTGCATGAGCTGCAGAAGACGATCTGCTGATTGCTCATGACTTCCTGAAAGACCTGGGGCCGCTGGATGACCTGGCAGGCGGAGCACATCTGGTTTTCGCCCACCGCTGCCAGCGCCGAGCCGCGATGTTTGAGCACGCGATCGTAATGGGTGAGAACCTCTTCGTTCACTCCGGAGCGCAGCTCTTTCCGCTGGGCGCCCAGTTCGGCCAACTGCTTCTCGTCCTCGGCGGTGCGCTGCCGCGCCGACTCCTTCTCCTGATCGTTCTCGATGACGTCGGCTTTGAGCTCGGCTTCGGCCGCCTTCAGCGTCTCTTTGCGCACGTCGGCGGCGATCATGATTTCCAGGATCTTGTCTTCCAGCTTGCGAATCTCGTTTTCGGCGTGCTCGATCTCGTGCAGCAGCGCCTTGTACTCGGGATTGGTCTTGACATTCAGCGACTGGTCGCGATATTTGCTGATCTTCTGCTGGTGGTCCTGGATCTCGGACTCATATTTGCGGCGGGCGGTGTCGTCGGCCTTCATCGCGGCTTGGGCGGTCTCGACCTTAGTTCTGGCGCTGGCCAGTTTGGCTTCAATTTCGGCCACGTGTTTGGGCAAAGCGGCGACTTCGGCGCGCAACGCCGCAATCTGCAGGTCGATTTGCTGCAGCTCAATCAGCTTCTGGAGATCGGAATTCATCAGTTTTCTTGGGGAACCCTGCCTGAATTCTAGCACGCAGCCGCCGCAGCTCTTTTCCGCCGGACCGGGAGAATTGCTGAGCGGGATTAAGGTTTTCGGCCTATTGAGCAGACGCTCCGGCGGCGATTACGATGACGGACATGGCACTGGAAATTGCCCGGCTCATTCTGGGGTTGCTGATTGCGGCTTTGCACAGGCCCATTGCCGATTTCATCTGCGACCGCGAACGCCGGCTGGTGCTGGCCTTCCGCCAGCGCGGAGTGCCTCTGCCCGCAGCGCTGACCACGGAGAATGCGCGTACGCTCTACTTCAGCATCGGCATCTTCATCGCTCTTGTCGAGCTGCTGCGCATCTATCAACTCGGCCGTTAGGGAGCGTCTCAAGCTCTCCTGCGCCAGCCTGCTTACCAGATCTTCTCGTCATATTTTTCCCACCGCGCTTGATATAAACTTCTTCGCTACGCATTCCTCTGCTTCGGAGTGAACTTGAGAACACGTCTGGTTGCCCTCGTCTATTCATGCTTGCTTCTCTGCTCGCTGCTCACAGCGCAAACCAATGACGCTCAACCGCAGACCGTCAAAGAACTTACCATCGAATCCATCTACCAGCCCGGCGGTGTGCTGGGGCGCGGGCCGGAGAATATTCAGTGGAGCCCCGACGGCAGTAAGGTTTCGTTTGTGCAGCGCGATGACAGTGGCGAGCGGGGCGCACTGTATTACGTCGATGTTGCCACCGGAAAGCCCGCCGTGCTGGTGGCCAGCGAGAAGCTGGCGGCCCTTGCGCCACCGGCCAGCACCATCAAGGATGAGCGCCAGAAGGAGGCCGCGACGCGCTACGCCGTAGCTGCTTATCACTGGTCGCCCGATTCCAAGAAGCTGTTGTTCGACTCGAATGGACAGTTGTGGCTCTACAGCCTGGATAGCGGGACCGCGGTGCAGATGACTTCGAGTGCCGATGGAAGCACCGATCCCAAGTTTTCGCCGGATGGTGAAGAGATCGCTTACGTCCGCAAGCACAACCTCGTCACCCGCGGCGTCAACAAAGGCCAGGAACACGCGCTCACCAAGGAAACCGATCCCGACCTGCTCAATGGCGAAGTGGATTGGGTTTACGAGGAGGAACTCGACGTCCGCAGTAACTATTTCTGGTCACCCGATGGCCGGCAGATCGCCTTTCTGCAGATGAACGAGAAAGAGGTGCCGACTTATCCCATCACCGACTGGATCCCGCTGAACCCGGATGTAGACCGGCAGAAATATCCCAAGCCCGGAGATCCGAATCCCGCAGTGCGAATCGGGGTAGTGAGCGCGGGTGGCAGCAAGACCAAATGGATCTCGGGCGGAGGCGGAAGCGAGGGAGGCAGCCTGCCCATCGGCAACGACCCGGGCGTCCTGATCCCGCGCTTTGGATGGGTGCGTCCCGGCATGCTGTGGGTGCTTGTGCTGAACCGCGTTCAGACGCGGGCCGATCTGTACTTCGTCGATGTGGATAGCGGCAAGTCGAAGCTCATGCTGACCGAGAGCAGCGACGTTTGGATCGACCTTGGCGACTTCAAGCTGCTGGCCTCAGGCGACCGTTTTCTCTGTCGCAGCTGGCGCGACGGGCACAGTCACATCTACCTCTATCAATTCGATAAGCAGAACCCGCTGGACAGCGATGCCAAACTGGTGGGGCAGCTTACCCACGGCGATTGGGAGGTAACCGGCATCAGCACGGTTGACGAACAAAGCGGAGTGGTCTACTTCGTGGCGAACGAAGGCGATTGGCGGCAGGAGAATGTCTACGCTGTCGGTCTCGACGGCAAGAATCTGCATCGCGTCTCGAAAGAAAACGGCACCCACTCGGCCGAGTTCGATCCCAAGAATTCCAAGTACTACGTGGACAACTACTCGGCGCTGATGACGCCGCCACGGATGTCCCTGTGCACGGTCGATGGGCAGTGCAAGGCGTTCTGGCAGGCCCGCAGCGTGGAAGCCCTTAACCTGCTGACACCCCAGTTTGTGGACTTCAAGTCTGCGGACGGAACCACGACGCTGCAGGGCGTCATTCTGCTGCCCAAAGGCGGCCCGATGATGGCGAACGGCAAAGCGCCGCTGATCGTCAATCCTTACGGCGGCCCAGGCGTGCAGACCGTGAAAGATTCATGGGGTGCGATCAGCCTCTTCGACCAGATTCTGGCGCGGCAGGGCTTTGCCGTGCTGAAAGTCGACAACCGGGGCATGGCGAATCGTGGCCGGGCCTTCGCCGCTCCCATCAAGAAAAATCTGGGCGAGAACGAGTTCAACGATCAGATGGCCGCGTTAAAACAGGCGCTGGAGAAATTCCCCCAGCTCGACTCCAAGCGAATGGGCTTCTGGGGCTGGAGCTATGGCGGATACTTCACGCTCTACACCCTGGAACACACCGATCAATTCAAGGCTGGTGTCGCCGTGGCTCCGGTTACCGACTGGCGCAACTACGACACGATTTACACCGAGCGCTACATGGGCCTGCCGAAAGACAACCCCGACGGCTATCACAACAGCTCGCCGGTGAATTATGCCGCCGACCTGCATGGAGACCTGCTGGAAGTGCACGGCACCAGCGATGACAATGTGCACATGCAGAACACCATTCAGATGATCAACCAGTTCATCAACTCGGGCAAGCAATTCGAACTGATGATGTATCCGCGCAAGACGCACGGCATCGCCGGGCAGGCGGCGCGCACGCACCTGTTCCACCTGATCGAAAACCACTTCGAACAGACGCTGGCGCCGGGTAAATAAATTTCACTACGAAAGGCACATTCAACGAATGTTGAAGAAGATTGGTGTACTGTTTTCTGCGCTGCTGATCGCCACTTGCGCGCTCGCTCAATCCCCGGCTCCGTCGCGAACGATTATTCGCGCCGGCCATATGCTCGACGTTCATACCGGCAAGATGCTGGCCAACCAGACGATCGTCATTGAAGACGGCAAGATCGTGAGCGTCGGCCCCGACGCGGGTTCCTCTGCCGGCGCGACGGTCATTGACCTCTCCGGCAAGACGGTGTTGCCCGGCCTGATCGACGCGCACACCCACCTCACGATGGATCCGAGCTTCGGCTATGAGACGCTGTCGCTCTCGATTCCGAGGCAGGCGCTTACTGGAGCAAAGAATGCGCGCGTGACGCTGCTGGCGGGATTCACTACGGTGCGCAACGTTGGCGCAGAGGGCTACAGCGACATCGCGCTGCGTGATGCGGTGAACGCCGGGGACGTGCCCGGTCCCCGCATCCTCGCCAGCGGTCCGCCGCTCGGCATCACCGGCGGCCATTGCGATAACGACATGCTGCCCTACGAATATCATGCAACCGCGGATGGCGTGGCCGATGGCGTCGAGAATGTGCAGCACAAGACGCGCGAGGTCATCAAGTATGGCGCGGATGTCGTCAAGATCTGCGCTACCGGCGGCGTGCTTTCGCTGGGCGACAATCCGCAGCACGCGCAGTACACGCAAGCCGAACTGGCGGCTATCGTCGCCGATGCTCACCGTCTGGGACGCAAGGTAGCGGCGCATGCGCATGGGGCAGAGGGCATCGTCTGGGCCACCAATGCGGGCGTCGATTCCATCGAACATGGCTCGTACATCGACGACGCCGGAATCGCGGCGATGAAGCAGCACGGCACGTATCTTGTCCCGACGCTGTGGCTGGGCGACTGGCTGATCGAGAATGCGGCCCAGACGCATATGCCGCCGTCGATTCTCGCCAAGGCGAAGCAGGTTCTTCCGGCTGCGCGTCAGAACGTTGCAAAAGCGTTTGCAGCCGGTGTGAAAGTAGGATTCGGCACGGATGCGGCCGTATATCCGCACGGCATGAATGCTCACGAATTTGCGGTGATGGTGAAGCTGGGGCTGACGCCATTGCAGGCCATCCAGGCGGCGACGATCAACGATGCCGATCTGCTGGGCTGGACCGATCGGGTGGGCTCCCTTGAGCCGAATCACTTCGCCGACATCATCGCGGTGGACGGCGATCCGCTGCAGGACGTGACCGTCCTGCAACATGTGAAGTTCGTGATGAAGGGTGGAGTGGTCTACAAGAATGAATAAGTACTGGCAATGTCAGGGATGACTCTGCTGGGTTGGCTGCCCAGGCCTGCTCGATGTTCCGCTTGATCGAGTATTCCTGGCACCAGCAATGTTCTTGTCATCACGCAGTTTTCTTGTCATTACGCAGCTTTCTTGTCATCACGAGCGAAGCGAGGGATCTGCTTTTCTTAGCGTCTGCGCGCCAGCGAAGGAAAGCAGATGCCTCGCGCGCTCGTCATGACAACAGAGAGCCCATTAGGGTTTCGGCGTCTTAGACGCCGGCCTGAAGAGACTGTGTCGCGAGTGGTGTCGCCGCTACGCGGCTCGGACATTTTTTCCACGTTACCCCGGGCTTACGCCCGGGGCTAACACCAATTCCGCCGCTGCGCGGCTGTTTTGTGCAGAGATCAATGGTCTTACTCCACTGCGGATTCTCATTTGCGGTCGGGACACAGTCCCTGAAGGCCAGCTCTGCCACCGTCTTAGGCGCTGGCCGTCAAGGCCTTGCAGCCGCTAATTGCTAGTTGCTAATTGCCAGCTGCTTCTGTTTGAATTCTGAGGCATCGATTCCAGCACTCCCGGGAGCGTTACCCTGGCGACACAAATCTTCTCGTGTAAGTCCATCGATAAGCTAATTGCTGAATCCGAGGAACCGGAGCATCGGCTCAGAAAGACGCTGGGGCCATGGTCGCTCACGGCGCTGGGGATCGGGGCGGTCATCGGCTCCGGCATTTTCACCGTCATCGGCACCGCCATCGCCGGGCAGAAATTCGACACCTCGTCGATCCTGAACGCGCCGCTTGCCGACTACATCGTGCATCATGCCGCGACCCTGGGACGCCCCGGCGCCGGTCCTGCGCTTGCTCTGTCGCTGGTGCTGGTGGCGATCGTTTGTGCATTTACCGGCCTGTGCTACGCCGAACTCGCCTCCATGATCCCCATCGCGGGCAGCGCCTACACCTACACCTATGCCACCATGGGCGAGTTGATCGCCTGGATCATCGGCTGGGACCTCATCCTGGAATACGCCGTCAGCAACATGGCGGTGAGCGTCGGGTTCGCGGCGCACATGGCGGCGACGTTCGAATGGTTCGGATGGCATCCCAACCTGCGATGGATAACACCTGCCTACTTACCCGGCGGACTTTCCGACCTCTCGGGCAACGTGCTCTACACGCCGGGCTGGCACTTCGGCTTCAACATTCCGGCATTTCTCATCGTCATGCTCTTGACCGTCGTGCTGGTGCGCGGGGTGCGTGAGTCTGCCGAGACCAACAACGTGATGGTGCTGCTGAAGATCGCCGCCATCCTCGCCTTCATTTTCGTGGCCATGCGGTTCATTCAGCCGGCCAACTATCACCCCTTCGCGCCGCAGGGCTGGGCGGGAATCCTCACCGGCGGCTCGATCATTTTCTTCACTTACATCGGATTCGATTCGGTCTCCACCGCCGCAGAAGAGGCGCGCAATCCCCAACGGGATCTGCCTATCGGCATCATCGCGACACTCATTGTCTGCACCGTGCTCTACATCGCGGTCGCCGTGGTTCTGACCGGCATTGTGAATTGGTCGACGCTGGTTGACGATGCCGCGCCGGTGGTCAATGCCATGAGCAAGCTGGCCGGCACCAACAAGTCCGCGCTGCTGCACTGGACCGAGCTGGCCGTGCTCTTCGGCGCGATGATGGGCATGATTTCGTCGCTGCTGGTCTTCCAGCTTGGCCAGGCCCGGGTGTGGTTCTCGATGTCGCGCGACGGCCTGCTGCCCAAGATGTTCAGCCGCGTGCATCCGCGCTTTCGCACCCCGGCGACGGCCACGTGGATTGCCGGGTTTCTCGTCGGCATTCCCGGCGGCATTCTCGACATCGGCACGCTATCGGACCTGTCGAACATCGGCACGCTGTTTGCATTTGTGCTGGTATCGCTGGGGGTGATCATCCTGCGCTACAAGCAGCCCGAGCGGCGGCGCGGCTTTCGCGCGCCGGGCGGGATCGCCGCACCCATCCTCAGCGTGCTGTTTTGCGTTCTTCTGATGGCAGGGCTGCCCATTCTGACCTGGATACGCTTCTTCGTGTGGCTGGCCATCGGGCTGTGCGTATACATGCTGTACAGCCGCTATCGCAGCGAGTTCTGCCCGGAGAGTCTGAAGCGCTGACCTTGAATGCTATGGCTGAATCGCTCTCAGATGCTGCCGATTCCAACGCCTATATTCTTGCGCTGCCCAAGGCCGAACTGCATCTGCACCTGGAGGGCACGGTCGACGCCGCCACGCTGGCGGAGTTGAGCCGACGCCATCCCACGCCGCTCACCACCAAAAATAATCGCTACACCAACATCCAGGACTCGGGCCGCGTCTTCACGGAAGAAGAGGCGCATGCCTTGTACAACTACAAAAACTTCACCGGCTTTCTGCTGGCCTTCAAAGCGGTGACCGAGCGCCTGCGCACCGCGGACGACTACGAACTCATCACCTATCGCATGATGCAGAAGTTGCATGCGCAGAACGTCGTTCACGCGGAAGTCTACGTCTCCGTCGGCGTGGTGCACTGGCGAGGCGGAGAATTTGCGCCGCTCTTCGAAGGCCTGGAACGCGGACGCCAACGCGGCGAGCGCGACTTCGGCATGTCCCTCTACTGGATCTTCGACGCAGTCCGCCATTTCGGCGTGGACGAAGCGCAACGCGTGGTCGAGGAAGCCATTCGCTTCAAAGACCGTAACGTCATCGGTATCGGAATCGGCGGCGACGAACGGCGAGCCGCCCCGGAGCAATTTCGCGAAGTATTCGAGCATGCTGCCGCCCATGGTTTGCGGCTTACCGTTCATGCGGGCGAGACGGTGGGTCCGGAATCGATCTGGGGCGCTCTGCGCGAACTGAAGGCCGACCGCATCGGCCATGGCCTGCGCGCGACCGAAGATCCGGAGCTGGTAAGGTATCTCGCCGAGCACGAGATCCCGGTTGAGGTCTGCATCACCAGCAATGTTCTGACCGGATGCTGCGCCTCGGTGGAACAGCATCCAGTGAAGCGACTGTTCGATGCGGGAGTGGTCGTCACCTTGAATACTGACGATCCCGACATGTTTCATACGACGTTGCTGCGGGAATACGAAATTGCGCAGCGAACGTTTGGCTTCAGCGAGACAGAACTGCGCGAGTTAGCCAGGAACTCGTTTCGCGCATCGTTTCTGCCGGAAGAGAAGAAGCGGGAATTGCTGGCCAGATTTTGAGGATCGAAGTATGGCGAAGCATATCGGTATAGTGGCCTGCAGCGCTGAAGGCGCAGCGCTGTGCTATCGCACCATTTGCGACGAGGCGCCCGCGGTGATGGGGCGGCATATGCATCCCGAAATCACCATGCACACCCATTGTCTCGGCGAATACATGGCATGTATTTACGAAGATAACTGGCAGGGCGTTGCCGGCCTGATGCTTTCGTCTGCCGGCAAACTGGCACAGACGGGAGCCGACTTTCTGATTTGTCCCGACAACACCATCCATCGCGCGTTCGACCTGGTTGCACCTCGTTCGCCGCTGCCCTGGCTGCATATTGTTGAGGAGGTCGCCAGTGAAGCCCAAAAGCGAGGCTTTCGCAAGCTGGGCATCACCGGCACGAAGTACACGATGGAAGGGCCGGTCTATCCGGAGAAGCTGGGCGTTAGCGGAATCGATTACGTCGTACCAAACGCTGATGAGCGCGAACGCATCGATCGCATCATCTTTGATGAGCTGGTGAACGGAATCTTTACGGACGAATCGCGCAGCTACTTCCAGCAGGTCATCGCGCGACTGCAGGGGCAAGGCTGTGACGCAGTGGTGCTCGGCTGTACGGAGATCCCACTGCTCATCGATGACCGTACTTCCTCCCTGCCAACCCTCGACTCGACCCGCATTCTGGGGCGAGCGGCGATCCGGAAAGCTGTTGCCGGGGATTGACGCAGCATAGATAAGGCTCCAAAAGGAAACTCGACCGAACTCATGGCCCATCACTATCAAGACTTCACTCCCGCCGAGCTGCGCAAGTTGCGCAGTCTGAAGGACCCATACGGCATTCAGCGCTTTCTGGACGACATGCCCTATCACCTCGAAGACACCGCGTGGTCGCCCCGGCGCGTGCTGCGCGAGCACACCTCGCATTGTCTCGAAGGGGCCATTTTCGGCGCAGCCGCATTACGCGCCAATGGATTCCCTCCTCTGATTCTCGATTTCGAGGCTGAGCATGACACGGATCATGTGCTGGCCATCTATCGCGTGAAGGGGCACTGGGGCGCAGTGGCGAAATCGAACTACACCGGCTGCCGCTACCGTGAACCGGTCTACCGCTCGTTGCGCGAGCTGGCGATGAGTTATTTCAATATCTACTTCAACCTCCGCCGTGAACGCACCTTGCGGACGTTCTCGCGGCCGGTCAATCTGGCGCGCTTCGATCACCTGGAGTGGATGACCAGCGAGGAGCCAATCTGGTATATCCCCATTTACCTGTTTGAGGTGCACCACTACAAGCTGCTGCGGCCGGGCATGGCCAAGCGGCTCCATCGCGTCGACGAGCGTCTCTTCCGCGCTGAAACGTTGGGAAAAGCCCACAAGCCGAAGGACTAGACAGCCTGTGTGACAGCCATGCCGTCCCTGCCGGGACTCGATCAAATTTGCCACCGTACCCAGGACTCCGCCTTCGGCTGCGTCCTGGGCTAGACTATTGCGCTCCGACGGAGCTGATTTTCCGCAGCCGCGTTCCACCGTTACGCATAAACGTCAGTTCTCACAGAGACTCTAGTTGGCCGAGCAAGCGGCGACCTCAAGGCTCGCTGTCCGGTTGTCTTGGTTATCCGGAATTTCTTTAGCCATGAGGTTGTGCGGCTCCACGTTAAAGCCCCGCCCTGCCTCGCCGATATTAAGAGCGAACCACTTGAACAGGGGCCGCGGCAATGCTGGACAGAAGAGCACTGGTAGTCGACAACTCGGGCGCAATCCGTTCCTATGTGCGCAGAATTCTTGCTGCCCATGGCTTTGACGTGATCGAAGCGCGGAACGGCGAGGAAGGGCTGGAGCGGTTGCGCGCGCAGGACGGAGTCGCGCTGGTGCTGCTGGACTGGAGTACTCCCGAGCAGGCTGGCATCGACTTGCTGGCCCGCCTGCGCGCCGAGCCCGAGGTCAATCCGGTCTGCGTGATGATGGTGCCGCCGGGCACGGAGTCATCGCAAATATCGTCAGCCCTCGATGCCGGGGCGAGCGAATACGTGGTGAAGCCTTTTACTCCGAGACTGCTGGAAGAGAAGCTGGCGTTGCTGGGATTTCCCCGGGCGGCCTGACGCCCTTCAATAAATTCGAGTTGTGGCCTGAGGTAGAGCATGCCTTCCGGCATGCGTTGAGGGGCCCATCTTTATTGACGCGTCTGGAGTGGCGCTGCAAGCTCCCCACTACCCGATCGATTCAGAAACCCACCTATCGCAGCGCCATCACCAGCAGCTTGCGCTCGGTCATATCTTCGATGGAGTAGCGCAAGCCCTCACGGCCCAGCCCGGAATCTTTCACGCCACCGTAAGGCATCTGATCGATGCGGAAGCTGGGCACATCGCCGGCGATCACGCCACCGACCTCCAGCTCGTCGAAGGCCATCTGGATCAACACGGCATCGCGGGTGATCACGCCCGCCTGCAGTCCGTAGACCGAATTGTTGAGCTCGCGCACCGCGTCCTTGAACTCGTCATAGGGCTCGACCGTGACCACGGGCGCGAAAATCTCGGCACAGTTCACTCGCATGCCAGGATGCGTGCCGGTGAGTACCGCGGGCTCCACGACTGAGCCATGCCGTTTGCCGCCGCAGAGTAACTTCGCCCCGCCCTGCACGGCTTCGTCGATCCACTGAGTGGCGCGAATGGCGTCCTGCTCGCGGATCAGCGGCGGAACGTCGGTATGCTCGTTCATCGGATCGCCGACCTTCAAATGACGTACGCCCTCCACCAATAGCTTGGTGAACTCGTCAAAGACCGAGCGCTGCACCAGAATGCGCTGCACCGAGATGCACGTCTGGCCCCCATAGGAGAAACCGCCCACCACGCAGCGCTGCGCCGCGTACGCCAGATCGGCATCGGAATGCACGATGACGCCGGCATTGCCGCCCAGTTCCAGGGTCACGCGCTTTTTGCGGGCCGCATTCTTCAGCTGCCATCCCACAGCTGCGCTTCCGGTAAAAGTCAGCAACTTGATGCGGTCATCGGCCACCAGCAGCGAAGCGTTGTCATTCGAGAGCGGCATCACGGCCAGCGCGCCTTCGGGCCATCCAGCCTCGTTAACAATCTCGGCCAGCATAAGCGAGGTCACTGGCGTCTGCGGTGCCGGCTTCAGGATGACAGGACAGCCGGCGGCAATGGCCGGCGCGATCTTGTGGGCCACCAGATTCATGGGAAAGTTAAACGGCGTGATGGCGAATACCGGGCCGAGCGGAAATCGGCGCGCCAGGCCCCAGCGTCCCGCGGTGGCCTCCAGCGTGTCGAGTGGAATGTACTCGCCATAGATGCGCGTAGCCTCTTCCGCCGCAACCTGGAAGGTATAAATGCCGCGATCGACTTCGATACGAGCCGTCTTGATGGGCTTGCCGGCTTCCATGCAGATGGTTCGCGCGAACTGCTCACGCTGTGACTTGATGGCGTCGGCAATCTTATGCAGGATGCCGGCCCGCTGGAACGACGACATCTTGCGCGTAACCCGAAAGGCGCGGACTGCGCTGATGATCGCCTGTTCGACGGCGTCCCGGTCGGCTTCGCAAACTACGGCGATGGGGCTGTGATCGTAGGGCGATTGCACCACCACTTCACGGCCATTGCTGCCCCAGTTTCCATCGAGAAAATATCCGAAAGTGCGCGTCTGGCTGACGGTAGTTTGGCTCATGACCGGCCTCCTGGCGACATTCAGTGTGATGCGATTGCCGTGTTCCGTGTTCCCGCCTGCACCTGCTCAAGTGCGAAGGCGATGGCGTCGACTGCCTGATCAAGCTGCTGGCGAGTGATGACCAGCGGAGGCTGCACCCGCACCACGTTGCCGAAGATGCCGCCCACGCCGACCAGCACTCCGCGTTCGCGGCAATGTTCGCGAACAGCTTCCGCCTCCGCCGTCGCAGGTGTCAACTTTTCATCGAGCACCAGTTCGATGCCCACCATCAAGCCCAGCCCTCGAACTTCTCCGATGATGGGCAGGCTCGGCTGCAGCGCTCTGAGGCGGTCCATCACGTACTCGCCTTTTTCCCGAGCCTGCTGCGGAAGCCGCTCCTCCAGCATGAACTCGATATTCGCAATCGCGGCAGCGCAGGAAACGGGATTTCCGCCGAAGGTGGAGAGATGATCGCCCGGCTTGAACGACGCTGCAATATCGTCGCGCGTGGTGAACGCGGCCATGGGGAAGCCATCGGCAATGCCCTTAGCGGTGACCAGGATGTCGGGCTCGACGCCATAATGCTCGATGGCGAACATCCTGCCGGTGCGGCCGAAGCCCGACTGCACCTCATCGCAGATGAACAGGATGCCGTGCCTGTCCAGCACCTTCCTGATCTCGCGGAAGTAGTCGGGCGGCGGCACGATGATTCCGCCCTCGCCCATCACTGGCTCGGCGATAAAGGCCGCGACGTCGCCCGAGGTTGACAGGCGAATGATCTCGTCCAGCGCGCGGCTCCAGAAGTCGACACAGCGCGTGGGGTCGTCCGGCCATTCCGAGCGATACACATAGGGCGCAGGCGCGAAGGCCACGCCTGGCGCGTAAGGTCCGCCGCGCTTCTTGCGTCCCTGATTGCCGGTGATGCTGAGGGTTCCCCAGGTGCGGCCATGAAACGACGCCTGCAGCGAGATAACCTCGTGTTTGCCGCTGAACAGCCGGGCCGCCTTCAGAGCGCCCTCAATGCCTTCCGCGCCGCTGTTGCAGAAGAACGATTTCCGCAGCGCAGGCCAGGGCATCAGTTGCGCCATCTTCTCTGCCAGTTCGCCCGTGGGCTGGCTGTAGTAAATGTAGGAGGCGCAGTGCACCAGCTTGTCGAGCTGTGCCTTCACGGCAGCGATCACCTTGGGATTGCAATGCCCGGCGTTCACCACCGAGATTCCGGCAAAGCAGTCGAGGTATTCCTTGCCGGAGACGTCGCGAATCACGCAGCCCTGGGCGCTCTCCACCACCACAGGCTGAATCGCCTTAACGAAACCGGTGATCAGGTGATCTTTGTATTGCTGAACGGTATCGCTCATGATCTTCTTTTCGAACCATCGCTAGAAATTTTCGCAAGCGGCCACAAAAATCCGAGTTGGATGCTACCAGCTTACCGGCCTTTCGCAACATCATATGCGCCTCCCGTGCAAAGCGCAGGGGATGTTGCGAATTGCGGTCAGGCCGCCGCGATCTCATTGGGCTAAAATTCTCTCCAGCATGACATCCCCGCCGCGCACCATCTTCCACGTCGATATGGACGCCTTCTTCGTGTCGGTCGAAGAGCTGTTCGATCCGTCGCTGAAGGGGAAGGCGGTGGTGGTGGGCGGCCAGCGGCATGAGCGGGGCGTGGTCTCGGCCGCTTCCTATGAGGCGCGCAAGTTCGGAGTGCATTCGGCCATGCCGTTGCGCACAGCTGCGAAGATGTGCCCGCAGGCGATTTTCGTGGATGGCCATCCTGATCGTTATCGTGACTGCTCGCGCAAAGTTTACGAGGTGCTGAACCGTTTTTCTCCCAAGCTGGAAATGGTGTCGATCGACGAGGCGTACGTTGACATGACCGGCACTGCACGGCTGCATGGGCCGCCGCTGCGCGCGGCACACGCGCTCCACGCCACCATGAAGTCGGAGACACAACTTAATTGCTCCATCGGGATCGGCACCTCCCGCCTGATCGCCAAGGTGTGTTCCGACCAGGCCAAGCCCAACGGTGTTCTGTGGATTGTCCCCGGCGGAGAAGTCTCCTTCCTGGCGCCGCTGGATGTGCGCAAGATTCCGGGCGTGGGCAAAGTCATGGAGAAGCGGCTGGAGGAGCAGGGCATCCGGCGCGTGGGCGACCTGGCAGCGCGCGACGAGCGCTGGCTGGAGCAAAATTTCGGAGCATTAGGATTAGCGCTATCCGGAAAGGCGCGTGGGATGGACGCCGGGGCGTGGTTCGACAGCGATATCGGGGAGGACGAAGGGCCGCGCTCGGTGAGCCATGAGCACACCTTCTCGGTCGACACCGACGATGCCCAGGTGCTGGAGTCCGTGCTGGCTCGACTGTGCGAGATGGTCTGCCGCCGGCTGCGTGACCAGAATCTACACGCGCGAACGGTGCAGCTGAAGCTCCGCGACTCCGGTTTCCACACCATCACCCGCGCTCGCACGCTGGAGCAGCCGACGGCGGTGGATTCCGAGGTGTTTGCCGCCATCCGGGAACTGTTCCGCGCGAATTGGAACCGCGCGACGGTAAGGCTTCTGGGCGTGCACACTTCCCACTTTGACGAAGAAAGCGAACAGCTTAGCCTGGGCGGCACAACCGCCCATCAGAAGTGGAACCAGGCACTTTCCGCAGCCGATCGGGTTCGCGAGAAATTTGGCGAGAGCGCTATCTCGCTGGCCACGGGAATGAAAGCCCGCTTCCGGGAGCGGGTTCACGAGAATCCCGCCATCGTACCTGGCAAGAAACGGAACCCGCCCGAGTGAACTCCCATAACCCGCGGGGCTGGTCACTCGTCACTGACAGACGTGACAGTGAAATCTAGCCTTTCATTTGGGAAGCGCATCCACAAGCCTTCCGGGAGCAGGAGAATTCCGCCATGTGCCTTGCGGTTCCGGGAAAGATAGTCAGTATTGAGGGCGAAGACTTGGCGCGCGTGGCGCGAGTCAGCATCGGCGGTATCGTCAAAGAGGCCAGTCTGCTTTATGTTCCCGAGGCGAAGGTGGGCGACTATGTTCTGGTGCATGTCGGCATCGCGCTCAGCGTCGTCGATGAAGCCGAGGCGCTGCGCACCTTTGAATACCTCAAGCAGATGGGAGAGCTGGCCGAACTGGAAGCGCCGTCCGATGAGAAGTGAAGTTCTTTTCGCCAGTTCGGCGATATGGCGCGCGTCCGCTTTGCGCAACCCATGACCGGTCAGCCCGGTCACCTTCGAACGTGAGCTGTCTCACTGCCAACCTGCCAGTGATGAAGAAAGATAGACGGCAGAGCAGAGGAGACGACGTGTACAAGGTTCTGGTGATCGGCATTGGGAATCCGGTGCGGGGAGACGACGCTGTCGGCTGTCATGCCGCCCACGCATTGGAGCAGATGTATCGCGGCGACCCCCAGGTTGAGGTCATGGCCGTCCATCAACTGACACCAGAGCTGGCCGACGACATCTCGCAGAGCGTCTTCGTGTTGTTTCTGGATGCGTGCGCAGGCGGGCGTCCCGGTGCAATTCGGCAGCACAGCGTGGCGCCCACACACGGTTCGCGAAGCTTCAGTCACCATCTCAACCCGGCATCGTTGCTGGCAGCGGCGGAAAGCCTATATGGCGACGCACCTGCCGCCGGCATGCTTACCATCGTGGGTGCTTCTTTCGAAGTCGGCGAACAGCTTTCACCTGTGACCATGGCAAAGCTGCCCGAGCTTGTTCGCCTGGCCCAGGAGATCATTGCCGCGCATCGCACCATGCGTCAGCCAAGAAAGTTTTCAGGAGCCAGATAGCCGGTAGAGCGTGCCTTCAGGCACGCGTTCCGGGCCATGTTTTTTTCTCGGTCTATTTGGAGCGCGTCAAGACGTGGTGCAGTTGGGGATACAGCAATGGTAGAACTGCTCTAAGCGCCTACCAACTTCTCCAGCACGGCTTTGTTGCGAATCGTGAGCGTTGAACCCTTAAGGATGGCGACCTGTCGCTTGCGGAAATCGGCGAGCACGCGGGTCACGGTTTCCCGGGAGGTGCCAATGATCTGGGCAATCTCTTCGTGGGTAAGCGCCAGCTTGACCTTAGGCTCGGTCTTGTCGGTGCTGCCCGCCGTCCATTCCAGCAGAAGCCGGGCCAGCCGCTCGGGCGCGGAGTGCGACAACCCGAGGCTGCGAATCTGCTGATAGGCGCTCTGACAGTCCTTGCTCAGGTGTTGCGCCGCTTTCAGGCAGGCGTCGCCGTGTTCTTGCAGAAACTTGAGGAAATCGTCACGCTTGATGAAGTTGAGCTGGCAAGGCTGACCGGTCTCGGCCGTGATCTCATAAGGCGTGCCGGAAACTGTGGCATGCATTCCCAGAACCTCACCGGGCTGGGCGATCTTCAATATGAGAGTCTTGCCTTCAGCGGAGGTGGTGGACATTTTTACACGTCCCTTGCAGAGCATGTAAATTCCACGCGGGTTTTGGCCCTCGACAAACAGCACCGCGGCCGCCGGGTAAGATGCGGTGTACTTGATCTTGTCGAAAGCTTCGAGGGCTGCCTTGGGAAGACCACAGAAGAAACTGTCGTTTCGCAGCTTACATATCAGACAGTTCTCAACGAGCTCAAATCCGTAAGGTGACCCCACAAGTTGCCTCCGATGCGGTACTTTCAATGGTACACCCTAGATAGGTCATCATCCAGAAATACTCTTAACCCGCTCAGCCGGTTCGATTTCCCCTCATTTGGCGTATAAATCCCAGTAGTTTTCGGTACTTTTGGCGCGCACCGGTAGGCCCCCGAGCCAGGTTGCGGCTATCGCGTGGCTTCGGCGTGCGCCAGCACAATGCCGGTGTCCGTCGACATTGACTCGTAGTAGCTGACGAAGCGTTGCGGCTCCGCGGCCTGGTAGCCGCCGAGATTGTGCGCCCAGCGAAAGCCGATGGGCTGGTACCAGAGCTCGGCTTCGACCTTGAAGGGTCCCTGCGCATCGCCGACGGGAACGTTGTAGCGTACGCGGTCGCCCGCGCCGGTGAAGTCAGGATCGTCCGCCGCATTGCCGATGACGGCGATGTCGTGCTCAGCGGTCTGCTTGTCGAAGCCGTGCGGGAGCAGCCGGTTGTCCTTGAGATAGCCGATGGCGGAGAGCAGTCCAGTGGTGACCTTGCCGTGCTGGTCCTTCATGATCGACTCGTAGATCTGCACCTGCTCGGCGTTGGTGATCTCGCGATAGTGCGGCTCATAGCGCAGCGGGTCGGCATCGTTGTCGTTGCCCTGGATGGAGCCGTCCGGATTCAGCGCGCCCGATTCGAAAACGGTGCGTCCATTGCGATCGAGCACGCGGAAGTGCAGCCAGGCGCGGCGCGAAGGATAGGCCGTGGGCAGCTTGTGTCCGGTAAGGTCCTCAACCGTGACGTCGGCCTCGACACGACCGGGCGTGACACTGACATTCTCAATGGTCACATGCGCGGCCTCGGTTTGCAGGAAGGCCCTGGTCACTTCGGCGGAATGGGTCAGCTCCTGCGGAAGCGCCGCCACCGACAGGTCGTCGCGATACCGGTTGAGCAAGTTCAGCATGAGGAAGTTTCCGCCGGCAAAGGTGTGCAGGCGGACTCCGGTGCGCAGTTCGCCCAGCACGGCCGAGATCGGCGCTTTTCCCGGAACCTCAGGCATATGGCACATCTGGCAACTGGTGCTCTTGCGGTAGTCGCTGTGCAGCCATTCGACGTAGGGCATCTGCTCGGGGAAGGTGCCGACCTTCTGGCCGTTGGCTCCCAGCGCCTCGGTGGCGAGCGTGTGGCATGAGCCGCAGAGGGCGGAATCCAGGATGTGTTCGCCATGCGTGGGGCGGAATCCACCGGTCGAGCTCTGCATGATGCGGGCGCGGCCATCGGTGATCACGAAGGGACCGTACTCGGGATGATCGTTACCCGGCTGCGGAGGATCGACGACGAATCCGCCGTTATAGCTCGCTTTCGTGCCGAGCTTCTCCCGGGAAATCTGGTGACAGATCGAGCAGGTGACGCCGTCTTCGGCTTCGCCATTCTGCTTCTTGTCGCTGTTGAAAGGCAGTCGCGAAAGCACTTCGGCTTCGTGACCCGCCAGCTTCGCTTCGTAGTGAATGATCGGCATGTGGCATACCGAGCACTCGTCCTGGATGGCAGCCTGGGATTCGGGATGGTCGATGGTCTCGCGGCGCAGGCTGCCCTGCCAATAAGGGTCGCGGGAAGAATTGCCCATGATGCTGGCGCGCCAGTCGAAGCCGATGGAGATGTCCTTGCCTGAGGGTGCTGTCAGTCCGTTGTGGCACGCGAGACAGCGGTCGGAGGTATGGAACGACGGCTTGGCTGCTTTGCTGTCTTCCGCGCCACTGCCCTTCAACTCGCGTGCTGAGATCAGCAGCGCGAGCGTCAAGAGGATCGAAGATAAGACTCGCTTCCGCATCACCAGCCCTTGGTCAGCTTTCCGTCGGCCCAGTCCCACAGGAGATAGAACACCAACTGCGCCTGCCGGCCCCGGGTGTTGTTGACTGGGATCTGGACGCCGAGATCGCCGCGAATGTGCTGGCGCTTGCTGATGGTGACCTGCATCTCCGGCAGCACGTCCCAATTCGTGTTTGCACCGGTGGTGAAGTCGCGCGTGGCCAGAAACTCGAACATCGGCGTCCACAGCCGGCCCAGGCCGCGATCCTGCGCAAACATCTGGCCCACGGCGGTGTACCAGTAAATCGATTGCGGCGCCTTCTGGGTATCGACCGGCAGGTCAGCGCCGAACTGGGTTTGTATGAAAGTGTTCGAGCGGAAGAGCTGATCGAAAGCGCCGAATGTCTCGAAGGTCGTGGTGCCGGTGCCAAAGCCCCGGGTGGTGCTTCCCGTCGGCGCGATCACCGATCCCTGCAGGCTGAAGATCGATCCCTTCTGCAGGCTGGAGTAGATGACGCGCTTCAGGCCGAAGGTTACATCGCCGATGCCGCCGTACCAGGTGTGATCCTGATCCTGGAAGTTGACCGGAACGTCGACTTCGATCTGGTTCTTCACCCCGAAGCGCTGCTCGTGGATGATGTGGGTCTCATTGCCGGGCGCGCCCTGCACGTTGATGCCGGTGGAAAGCACCAGCTCGTCTTCGGGGTAGGCCTTCTCGGTGACCAGTGCGCGGGGCAGGTTCAGCTCGCCACGGGGCCAGTGAGGGTTGGTGCAGAAGCTGCGCAAATACTTGATGACTTCATCGATCTGGTCCGAGGTGAGCGCCTCGGAGAACGATGGCATGATCTGCGAGAAGGCTCGATAAGGACCGCCATGGACGATGACTGCCTTCCACGAGCTGTCGGGCTCGGCGGTGGTCTGATCGCAGCGTGTGAAGTCGGGAAAGGTGTCCGGCGCCTTGAAGCCGCGGCTGGAAATCGGCATGCCCTTGGCATCCGGGCCGTGACAGGCAACGCAGGCGGCCTGGTAGATCTGCTTGCCGGTTGTGAGTTGCGGCTGGCTTTGAACTTCAGACTGTGCCTGGAGAGAGACGGGAAGCAGCCAGCACATGGCGAACAGCAGGGCCGCGGTGAGCATGCGCCGGTCGATGTCGCTTGACCATCCCATGCCGGGTTGGGAAGACATTGCGGGGTTAGAGCGACGCAGCCATGCAGAAGTTGTTTCTTCTGACACCATGCTCATTCAAAGATAGCATCGAGGTTCAGGATGTGAGTGTGATGACACTTTCGGGCTGGCGCCTTTAACCCTGGTGAAATAGGCAGCCTTGCAAGCGGCGTATTACACTTGGGCATCGTCCATGGGCCTTGGTCCTCCAGCACGCGCGGTTCCCGGGGAAGCGTCCACCTTCAGCGAATCGCAGAATGCCCGTTCGGCGCAGCAACTGGTGGCGCGGGTTGCCGAGTTGCGCAAGGTGCATCAGGCGTTTGCCTGGTTCCGTTCGCAAGCGCGGGAGTTGGAAGACCTGCAAATGGCAGTGAGCGGCATTCCAGCGCCTCCGTGGGAAGAAGCAGAGCGCAGCGAATGGCTGCGAGCCCGTTTCGCCGAGCTGAATCTCGCCAATGTCCACACCGACGAGCTGGGCAATGTATTTGCGGTGCGGACGGGCACCGATCCCAAAGCTCCCTACATCGCGCTGAGCGCGCACCTGGACACCGTATTTCCCGCGGGAACCAATGTCGAGCCGCGGCGGGAAGCAGGGAAACTGTATGGTCCGGGCATCTCCGACAATGCCTCGGGAATCACGGCGCTCCTGGCCATCGCCGGGGCCGTGTGCGCGACCGAGATCGCGACGGCTGCGCCGGTGTTGTTCATCGGCAATGTGGGGGAAGAGGGCGAAGGCGACCTGCGCGGCATGAGGCACATCTTTCAGCAACCGCAGTGGTCGCAGTCGATTGCCTCTCTCATAGCGCTTGACGGCGCAGGCACGGACACCATTATCTGCGAAGGCTTAGGCAGCCGCCGATATGAGTTGACGGTGCGCGGGCCGGGCGGCCACTCCTGGAGCGACTACGGTCTGCCCAACCCGATTGTCGCCATGGCGCGGGTGATTGAACGCTTCGCGCGCACCGCTGTTCCGCGGACGCCGAAGACGACCTACAATATCGGCACGATTCAGGGCGGGACCTCGGTCAACTCGATTCCCGAATTCGCTACGATCCGCGTGGACACGCGCTCGGCATCGGTAAAGGAGCTGGACCGACTGGAGCGCGCCTTGCACGAAGCAGTGGAAGAGATCGTGCCGCAAATGACTGGCCGCAACAAACAGGAGGCCTTGACGGCGGAAGTGCAGGTGATCGGCAACCGGCCCGCCGCCGATCTGGCGGCCGATGCTCAACTCTTGAAGGTGATCCGCGCAGTGGACGCGCAGCTGAGCAACACGGCGCGCATTCAGCGAGCCTCGACCGACGCCAACATTCCGTTGTCGCTGGGGCGCGAGGCGATCGCGATCGGTGGTGGCGGGAAGGGTGGCGGCGCTCACACGCTGGCCGAGTGGTACGATCCCACGGGCCGCGATCTTGGCCTGAAGCGCATCCTCCTGCTGACCCTGGCGCTGGCCGGAGTGGTGGAGGAGTGAAAGCGAATCGATGAGAGTTGCCTTTCGGCTGTGTGCGGAGTTCGCCAAATCTTTCGTCATTCTGAGCGGAGCGCCCGCGTGGTTTTTACGAGCCACATCTTTCGCGGGTCGTGCGGGCGCGCAGTCGAAGAACCTGCTTCTGGGCCCGCCCTGGCTGCTGACTGGAGCCACAAGCAGGTTCCTCGACTCGGCCCGCGCGTGCGTGGTCCTCCCTCGGAATGACGAGGAAACAAGTTGGGGTGGAGTCAATCTCACGCATAAGGCATCACCCGCGGTGATGGTGGCTCTTGCGATCTTCGTGATGATGGTGATAAACAGTCTCTCAGCTCCAGCCAGCGACAAGCCTGCTCCCGACTTAATCTTCCTTAACGGCGACATCTACACCCAGGCGACTCCGGCGCGCGCGCAGGCCCTGGCGGTGCGCGATGGCAAAGTGGTTGCCATCGGCTCGAATGACGACATCCGCAAACTGAAGGGCAGCAAGACCGAGGTAATCGATCTGGGCGGACACTTTGTGATGCCCGGCTTCAATGACGCGCATTGCCACCTGGAAGATGGCGGCTTCAGCCAGATGCTGGTTGACCTGCGCGGAACCAAGTCCCTGGCCGAGATGCAGCAACGCATTGCGGCCAGGGCGAAGACCACTGCCCCCGGCGAATGGGTACAAGGCGACGGATGGGACCACACTGTCTGGCCGGGCCAGAAGCTGCCGACGCGGCAGGACCTTGATGTGGTGACGCAGGGCCATCCGGCTGTGTTCGTACGGGTCGACGGTCACATTGCCGTGGTGAATACCGCTGCGCTGCAACTGGCCGGCATAACCGGGAAAACGGTTGTGCCCGAGGGCGGCAAGATCGATCTCGACGCGAATGGCGAACCGACCGGCATCGTGCGCGAGACGGCCAGAGGCCTGATCGAGTCGAAGATTCCGCCGCCGACCCCGGCGCAGCGCCGCCGAGCCGCCGAGCTGGCCATTGCCGATGCAACGCGATCGGGCCTCACCTCGGCGCAGGACAACTCCAGCTGGGAGGCGTTCCTGGTCTACGAGGACATGGAGCGCGAGGGCAAGCTGACCGTGCGCATCAGCGAGTGGCTGCGCTTTGACGATCCCGTCGATCTGCTGGAGAAGCACCGCGCATGGCACCCGGCGACCGATCCCATGCTGCATACCGCCATGCTGAAGGGCTTCATGGATGGGTCGCTGGGTTCGCGAACGGCCGCCCTGCTGAAGCCATACTCGGACGATCCCGGCAACTCGGGACTGGCACGCTATGAGCAGCCCAAGCTGAACCAGATGGCCATCGATCGCGCAGCAGCCGGCTTCCAGATCGGATTCCACGCCATCGGCGATCGTGCGGCGCAGATGGCGCTCGACGCCTTCTCCGAGGCCGAACGCTACTGCCGGGAGAATGCGTTACGCAACGGCAAGACCAAGCCGCAGGATTTCCGCTTCCGCATCGAGCATGACCAGGTGATTGAGCCTGATCAGTTCAAGCAGTACCGCGAGCTTGGCGTGATTGCGTCGATGCAGCCCAACCACCTGCTCACCGACATGAACTGGGCGATGGAGCGCATCGGACCGGAGCGCGCCAAGACGTCATACGCCTGGAAGCAGTTCCTCGACGATGGCATACCGCTGGCGTTTGGGACGGATTATCCGGTCGAGCCCATCACGCCGTTTCGCGGGGTATATGCCGCGGTCACGCGCATGAACGAAGCGGGCACGAAAAGCTATTTTCCCGAGGAGAAGTTGACCATCGAGCAGGCGCTGGCCGCCTACACCAAGGGCTCGGCCTATGCCCAGTTCGCCGAGAAGGAGAAGGGCACGCTGGCTCCGGGAATGCTGGCCGACTTCGTGGTGCTCGATCGCGATCTGACGAAGGTTCCGCCGCCGGAGATTCTGAAGACGCAGGTGCTGCGCACCGTCGTGGGCGGAAAGACCATGTACGAGGCGGGACGATAACGCCGGCAGGTAGCAGCCGTCTACCTTGACAGCAGAGGAACGATGGCTTCACCATTCGGTAAAGCTCTATATCTTGTGCAAAACTGACGACGAGGCCGTCCTATCCCGAAGGCGGCCTGGCATTTACAGAACGGGGATGAAGTTGAGTTGAGCGTGCCTGGCGTTGAGAGAAGACAGTGGGAACGGTTACCCATCGCGGTACCGTTCTTTATCCGCGCAAACGACTCCAATGGTGAAGAGTTCGTTGATTTCTCCACGGCTCTGAACCTATCCGCTGGCGGACTTCTGCTGGCCACGCGGCGTCATCTTGACCGGGGCACCGCGGTTTCCCTGGAAACCCCGGCGCCGCTCAGCGAGGCCCAGCCGCCGAGGGCGTCCCGGTACTTCAAGGCAAGAGTTCTGCGAGCGGTTCCCAGCCGGCATTACTTTCTCGTGGGATTGCAATTTGAAGAGCCCATTTTGTCCCACGACAAAGGCTTGTCCGGCTCGCGACGCCAATAGCAACGCGCAAGCCCGTCTGCAGAATTCCGGAGTCCGCGAAACTTACTCTCATGGTTGAGGTTTCTGTGAAGAGAGCAGATCGTCTGGAGATATGCCTTTGCGTTGCTTGATGCTGATGGTTGTAATGTCCTCCATTCTGTCGCTGGCGCAGGAACCTGCCGCCAAGCCGGTGATCATCGTCGGAGTAGCCGAGCCGGTCAGCCAGTCGCGCGCTCTGTTCCAGTCCAATTGGGAGCGCGACCAGATGGTGCGTGACATCAACAGCCTTTCGGCCGGTGACAAGAAGGCGCCGGCAAAGATTCAGGCGGTCGCACTGGAAGGAAGCACGCTGGATGACGTTGCCGATCAGTTGCGCGACAAGCATTGCCAGTACGTGGTGCTGACCACGGCGTCCGAGCAAATCGGTGTGGTGGGATACGATTCGGCGCCGGGAGTTCCTGACCCCATGAAGCCTGCCCCGGACACCAGTCCGGCTGCGGCGAAAGTGCTGGGAGTGAAGTATTCCATCAGCCGGGTAGCGGAGCCAGGCGTGGTATCGCATGGCGCGATTCTCGCCCAAGGTACCGGTGACGGCTTCGGACAAAGCGCGATCGATACCGCGTTCCGCGATGTGGCGATGCGCGTCCGAAACGAGATCAAGAAGATGAAGCCGCCACCGATAAATTGAACCCCGGCGGACCCGGCTTCGATTGCGCTGCGAATCGCCTTCGTCCACGTTACAGCGATCGGATGGTCGGTTGTTCTATGATTTAGTCCGTGCTCAAAGCTCTGGTTTTCCCGTTCGTGCTGTCAGCGTCGCTGCTAACCTGCGCACAGGGGAGTTCGCCGGGGGGCGAATCGCTCACCCCGCCGGTAATCCTCGGCGTAGCTTCGCCGGTGACCGCAGGCTTGGACATCAGCCCGGAGGCGGAGCGTGACCAGATCGTTCGCAGCTTGCAATCTGCGGTTCAGAACCGGAAGCCTTCGACAGAGGTACAGGCCGTCGCCTTGAATGGCAACGACATGAAGAAAGCCGCCGGGGAGGCGAAAGACAACAACTGTGATTACGTTCTCTTGACCTCGATATCGGTGGACAGAATTCTGAGAACGCCATCCGGGTCGCGCGCCGGGGTGCAGAGTCCCGTGGGTTCGCGCGAGGGAGGCGGAGACGGCAAACTTACCATGCAGTATTCGCTGGTTAAGCCGGGACAGACCAAGCCGGCGCTGCGTGGAACGGTTCTGACCCCAGACAACGTCGACGGATACGATGTTGGCCGGGCGCTACGGATTTCCCTTGACGATCTCAGCAACCGGGTGCTGAAGGATATCCAGAAGCTCTCGGCCTCGGGTCATTGATGGCCGGACCCATTTTTCGCCGGCAACTTGTTTATCAAGGCGTCCATCCAGGCCAGGCAAGCTACCTGAGCTTTCCCGAAATGGGGCTGGCCAAGATTGCTGCGAGTTTGGTGACCGAAAGCTCTCGAACTGCGTCTAATAAACTAATCATTTAGGAACTCCCAGCTCCTGATGCCTGGAACAGATTAGGGATGGACGTGCTGGCGATGGTAGTTCAGGCGGACTGTATAATTTTTGTTTGGCTTGATAGGCCGGAGGACACTCGATGGATCCGCAAGTTTCAGGTTTCAGGCAGCGCCTGAAGTCTACGCGCTTCGCCTCAACCTTGGTGATACTGGCGACGCTGACGCTGGGTATCTTGATTGGTACGGTGGTTTCGCAGGGCGTGAAGGGCAAGGAGAAGACAGCCACCACCGACGCAACGCCACTGACCATTCCCGCTCCGCAGCAACTCTCGAATACTTTCTCCCAGATCGCACGTCAGTTGGAGCCGTCGGTGGTGAACATCAACACCGAGTCGACCATCAAGAACCCGCATCGCCGGGGTGGCGGACGTGCCACGCCTAACTCTCCCGATGATCAGGGCGGCGGCGGTAATGACGACAATCCATTCCAGGACTTTTTTGACCGGTTCTTCGGCGGACAGGGTGGCGGACAGTTCGGTCCCGACGGGACTCCGGGTGGCGATGACCTGCGCGAGCGGGCGTTGGGTTCCGGCGTAATCGTTGACTCCAAGGGCTACATCATTACCAATGCTCACGTAGTCGAGAAGGCGGATCGGATCCGGGTCAAGTTGATGAACGATCCAGCAACGGTCACGTACGCGGCGACGGTGGTTGGGGTGGACAAAGAAACCGACCTGGCCGTGATCAAAATCGACGCCAAAAAGGCCTTGCCGGCAGCCAAGCTGGGCAATTCCGAGAGCATGCAGATTGGTGACTGGGTGCTGGCGATCGGCAGTCCCTTCGGCCTGGAAGAGACCGTAACCGCGGGTATCGTCTCCGCCAAGGGACGCAATATCGTTCCCAACCGGCAGTTCCAGTCCTTTATTCAGACCGATGCCGCGATCAACCCGGGCAACTCGGGTGGTCCGCTGGTTAACATGGCGGGCGAGGTGATCGGCATCAACACCGCGATCTATACCAGTGGTGGCGGCTATCAGGGCGTTGGCTTCGCCATGCCGTCGAATACGGTGGCTAACGTCTACAACCAGTTGATTGGGCCCGAGCACAAAGTCGCGCGCGGCTCGATTGGCGTGGAGTTCAACGCTGTGCCGAATCCGGCCGTGGCCCGCGTTTATGGCGTGAGCAGCGGCGTTACCATCGCCAATGTCACTCCTAACGGTCCCGCCGATAAGGCTGGCCTGAAGACCGGCGACACCATCGTCACCGTCGACGGCAAGTCGGTCAAGAGCGGCGACGATCTGGTGGCCGAGATTTCTGCCATCAAGCCGGGCGAGACCGCCAAGCTGGGTTACATCCGCAATGGCAAGGACTTGACCGCGTCGGTGATCGTCGCGGACCGCTCCAAATTGTTTGGCGCACGCCTTGGCGACCAGGAGGAAGGCAACGAGCCGGAGCAGCCGAAGGAATCCAAGTTCGGCATCACGGTTCGCGGCATTACCCAGGACATGGCCGACCGCTACCAGTTCCCCAATACCAAGGGAGTGGTGGTGCAGGATGTCAAACCGGACGGGTTCGCCGACACCGTGGGCTTGAGCCGCGGCGATGTGATCCTGGAGATCAACAAGCAGCCCGTCAACAGCGAGGCCGATTTCAACCGCTTGCAGTCGGAATTGAAGAGCGGACAGGACGTTGTCTTCCTGGTACGGCCTCGTGGCCAGGCCAAGGGCGACACGGGAACTGTTTTCATGGGAGGTACTCTCCCGTAAACTGGTTCTTCCCAAGTAGATAACAAGTAGTAAACTCAACAGCGGCGCTGCAGCATCGAAGTCGATGAAGGGCAGCGCCGCTGGCATTTTTCATCTTGGAACAAGTCCCTTTTTTGTACTTCCGGTTACACGAATGTGTATATAGAATGACTGTTCGTATCCCGGAAACCATAGAATTGCGTTGAGGTGCTATTTGCGGCAAGGACATCCTTCCATCCAATCCGCCAGTATTCTCGTTGCAATGCTGCTGGTGGTCTCGACCACCGGATCAGCGGCAACCGCATCGAGTACGCATAAAACCAAACATTCAGCCAGCCTTCACAAGAGCTCCAGCTACACCTCCTCCAAGAAACATCACACGAAGACGACCGCAGCGACGTCGCACGGTCAGCACAGCATCGACCAGGAGCGTACTCTGCAGATCCAGGAAGCGCTGATTCGGGAGCACTACATGTCGGGCGATCCGTCGGGTGTATGGGACCAGGCGAGCAAGGACGCCATGACGCGTTTCCAGGCGGATAACGGCTGGCAGACCAAGTTGACGCCGGACTCGCGGGCCCTGATCAAGCTGGGCCTGGGACCGGACCACAAAGGTCTGCTGAACCCCGAGACGGCGGTCATCGCTTCTCCCCACGAATTGGGAGTCGATAGCCCCTCGCAGCCAGGTGGAGCGGCGGACCAGCAGTAAGCCACAACAGGATTCGGACAAAGAGGCGCGGAGTGATCCGCGCTTTCTTTTTTGCGCGGAAGTCTCGCGGTTGCTGCCGAGTGAATCGGTAGCCAGCGGCGATTTCCGGGTAGCTTCTTCCTTGACTCGGAAGTAGGTCCGTTCTAACGTAGAGGGACTTTTCTTGGGTGGGACCACCCTGCAACGCTGGGCTCGCGGAATCCAAAGCTGCTGAAGAGAGACCTATGCGACGATTTTATTGCTTGCCGCTTCTGTTTATCTTGTTTGGCACCATCGCTGCCTTCGCTCAATCGGCTCCGGCAGTCTTGACGAATCAGTCCGTCATCGAGATGGTCAAGGACAAACTGCCGGAAGACATCATTATCACCAAGGTGCAAACCAGCAAAACCAACTTTGACGTCTCCACTGACGGGTTGGTTGCGCTGAATAAAGCTGGCGTGCCGGCGAGCGTCATTAAGGTGATGATGACCAGCACCAGCAGCAGTGCGCCCGCGCCGACGGCGGCCGCCGCCAACACCGGCGATCCCAACGATCCTATGGTCGATCATGATGCCGGTATCTACATGTATTACAAGACCAGTGGCGGCAAGATGAAGCTCACGGAACTCGAACCCACCGTCTATTCTCAGGGCAAGTCGGGAGGCGTGTTCCAGTCCGCGATGACGTACGGGATTGCGAAAGTAAAGTGGAAAGCGGTTGTCCGCTCGCCGCATGCAGCGGTAGCCACGGTCGATCCGGACGCGGTCTTCTATTTCTACTTCGAAGAAAAAGGAGCCGGACTGAGCCACGCCTCCTCTGGCACAAGCACGCCGAATGAGTACACTCTGTTGCGCTTCGATGTTAAGAAAGACTCGCGCGAAACCACCGTCATGCAGGCCAATGCCTTCGGCTCACAGTCCGGCACGCAGGACAATTCGAGCGTTGCCTTCACCTTCACCAAGCTGCGTCCGGGAGTGTACAAGGTCTCGCCGAATGCGCCGCTTCACCCGGGTGAGTACTGCTTCCTGAGCGCCCAGGCCGGAAGCGCTTACGCGCCCGGCGCCGCGGCAGCGAATAAAGTGTTCGATTTTGGAGTTATCCCCGCCGAATAGCCGGACTGGGGTCCTGCATTCTCGATGCCGCGCCGACCGGGCTTCCTCACCCATGCCCTCGGGCAGAGGCTTCGCTTACCCCTGTTTTGCACCCTCTACAATATCCGCACCCCCTAATTCGTCTACATCCGTAGATGAAGGATGCGGCTAGCCTGGAGCGGATGAGCCTCGAACAGGACCGGCGGATCTCCGAGGTGGTCAAGCGGGAGCAGTCCCGCCTGCGCAACTTCATTCGCCGGCGTGTGCCAGACCCGCTCGATGCCGAAGACATCCTGCAGGAAGTCTTCTACGAGCTGGTGGAAGCCAATCGCCTGCTGATGCCGATCGAGCACGTTACTGGCTGGCTCTTTCGGGTCGCGCGCAACCGCATCACCGACCTCTTCCGCAAGAAGAAGCCGGAGAGCTTCAGCGATGCCGCCGTGGCCACGGACGACGAAGAGTTGCTGCACCTGGAAGACCTGCTGCCTTCGCCCGATGCCGGTCCCGATGCGATCTACGCCCGCGGCGTGCTGCTCGACGAACTCGAGTTTGCACTCGACGAGCTACCCGCGGAGCAGCGAGAAGTATTCGTTGGACACGAGATCGAAGGCCGCAGCTTCAAGGAGATGGCCGCCGAGTCCGGCGTGAGCGTGAACACGCTGCTCTCGCGCAAACGCTATGCGGTGTTGTATCTGCGCGAACGGCTGCAAAGCATTTACGACGAGTTTACGAAAGCATGAGGGATCGAACATGAACAGGAAAAAGAGACTACTTTGGATTGCTCCGGCGGCGATTGCGGGCATTGCGCTGTTTATCGCCATCGGTGGCGGCATCGTGATGTATCTGTGGAATTGGCTGTTGCCGATGCTCTTCGGCTGGCGCCTGATTACCTTCTGGCAGGCGGTCGCGCTGCTGGCATTGTGCCGTATCCTCTTTGGCGGCGTGAGCGGCCGCGGCTGGCGTCGCTCCTATTCCGGCCGCCGCATGGCCGAGCGCTGGCAAGGCATGACGCCCGAGGAGCGCGAAAGGTTCCGCCAGGGCATGCGCTCAGGCTGCGGCTTTGGCCCGCCCGCGAGCCCCGGCACAGAGTAGTCGATGGCGCCAGGGCAAATGCACTATCTGCAAATGCACTATCTATTTGCAGTGTCATCCCGACCGAAGCGAGTTCGCGAGGGCGAATGAGCGCAGTGGAGGGACCTGCAGTTTGCCGGTGGCGCTGGACACTTCGCGCTGCTGACCCGGCACTACTGCACTGCGTACAAACTACAGGTCTCTCGGCTCCGCTTCGCTCCGCTCGGGATCACCTCTCTTGGGTAGGGGCCCGTCAGAGAGACAACAATCACCAGCCCCTTATAATGAAACAGAAGTTTGGGATCGGGTTCGTTTGAGACGCTCAAGGCCAACCCTCCCTCAGAGGAAGCAATGGCCGCACTGATTGACGCGATCGACGTCAAGCGCAAGACGTTCTTTGAATTTGAAAACACCCCGTTCTGCTGCCTCGAAGCCGAGGTGTCGACGCCAACCGCTCGCGGCGCGCAAACGCTGGTCCGCCTGAAGATGCGCAACCTGCTCACCAGCGCGGTCTTCGAGAAGACCTTCAAGGCGAGCGATAAGTTCAAAGAGCCCGATCTCCAGATCGGTCCAGCCTCTTATCTGTACAGCGATCGCGACGGTTCTCACTTCCTCGATCAGGAAACCTACGAGACCCTCACTCTGACTGAGCAGATGATCGGCAACGCCCTGGACTTCCTGGTCGAGGGCGCGGTGATCCAGTTGCACAAATACAACGGCAACCCCATCGGTCTACAGCTGCCCGCGCAGGTTGAGTTGGACATTACCTATGCTGAACCTGGCGCACGCGGGGACTCCTCGAGCGGCACGGTGACCAAGCTGGCCAGGCTGGAAACGGGTCTGGAAATCCGCGTTCCCCTGTTTATCAAAGAAGGCGAGAAGGTCAAAGTATTGACCGAGACGAGCGAGTTTGCCGGGCGGGCCTGAAGGGAGGGCCTGTGTCCGCATAACGCTTGCAATACGCAATGCTGGAAGAGTCGGCCTTTAGTGCCGGAGACCTCTTTGAGTGTCATCCCGACCGAAGCGAGTTCGCGGCAGCGAACGAGCGTAGCGGAGAGCCAGCCCCGAGCGCAGTCGAGGGGGACCCGCAGTTTGCCGGCAGTGCTGCAAACTCCCCCCAACCAAGCAGCTCCGCACCGCAAACACAATGCAGATCCCTCGGCTTCGCTTCGCTGCGCTTGATTGGATAACAACGACGGCTCCACCATCAGCCGAGTAAGCTTGAGTTTGCAAAAGACCAAGACTCGGAGAAAGAAGGAGCCGTCATGAAGATTATAGGCTGTGATTTCCATCCGAGTTTCCAACAAATTGCCATGGTCGATACAGAAACCGGCGAGCACACACAGAAGCGGCTGACCCGTAGCGAAGCCATCGCGTTCTACGGCGGGCTGGAGGGCAAGGTCATCGTGGGCATGGAAGCCTGCGGCAACACGCTGTGGTTCGAGCAACTGCTGGCGTCGCTGGGCCACGAGCTGCGGCTGGGCGATGCGGCCAAGATCCGAGCCCTGGAGACGCGCAAGCAGAAGACGGACCGGCGCGATGCCGAGCTGTTACTGCAACTGCTGCTGGACGGTCGATTTCCGCAGCTGTGGGTGCCCACGGTGGAGCAGCGCGACGTACGGCAATTGCTGTTGCATCGCCACAAGCTGGTAGGGATGCGAGCCCAGGTGAAGAATCAGTTGCAGCATCTGGCGCTGAATCAGGGGGTGCAGCGCAAATCGAAGCTGTGGACCGGGGCGGGACGTGAGTTGCTGGAGCAGTTGCCGCTGCAAGGCTGGACGGCGCGTCGCCGTCAGGACGATCTGGAGTTGCTGGACGATCTGGATCGCCGAATCGGCGAGCTGGACCAGGCGGCACAGCAGGCAGCGGAGAAAGATGCGGTGGCGCGTCTGCTGCGCCGCCATCCCGGCGTTGGCCCCATCACCAGCCTGGCGTACGCGCTGACCATCGGCGATATCACGCGCTTCCCCCACAGCCGACAGCTGGTCAGCTATGTGGGACTGAATCCGGCGGAACATTCCAGCGGAGGCCGGCAACGGTTGGGTCGGATCAGCAAGCAAGGCAACCGCTTGCTGCGCAGTTTGTTGGTGGAAGCGGGACAGAGCGCGGCGCGCCTGGTCCCAGAGTTGAGGCGCGCGTATCAGCGGCTGAAGCACCGCAAGCATTCGGCGGTGGCCAAGGTGATGGTAGCGCGCAAACTGGCGGTGCGACTGTACTGGATGTGGAAGAACGAACAGTCGAAAGCCGCCGCTCGCACGCAGGGTAGCCCGAGTCATCCTGTGGTGGCTGGCGAGAAACCGGTCGCTTGAGTGGGCGCCCTGCCTCCCAGAGAGAGTCTGGGAGCTCGAAACCGAATCATGGTCGCCGTACGAGACCGAATAGATGGGTGGTGGAGCTGAGCTGCCACCGCTGATTCCAGTAGACGCGCGAGTCTTGGTCTTATGCAAAGGGCCCGTATCCAGGAGAGCGAAATGGCGCTGGTCTTCAACCCCAGACGCCCGCGCCGTTCTTCACTCTTGACACCGCCGTCGTTGTTATAGACGGGATGACACCTCCTTGGGAGTTAGTAGGGTGCGCCGCACTCCTCACACCTCAAGGTTCTTCATGTACTCGGCATCGATCTTGAGCGCCTGCATGGGAGGAATGTCGTAGCCTTCCTGCTCGACGAAGTAATGCTTGATGCTGCCTTTCTTCGCTGCCTCAAAGATGGCTCGATAATCGATGGTGCCCTGACCAAGTTGGGCGGCGGGTGGCGGCCCCTCCGCTGAAGCCGATTTGTCGACAGGCTTGAAGTCCTTCACGTGCAACATGGAAATGCGCGACGGATAGCGCCGCAGTAAGTCCGCTGGATTCGCGCCGCCAACCTTCACCCAGCCGCAATCCATTTCGATCGTCACCAGCGCAGGATCGGTCAGGCGAAGCAGCTCGTCGAAGGGCACGATGCCGTTCTGCGCGTGAAACTCCATCGTGTGGTTGTGATAGCCGAACTGCATTCCGGCATCTTTGACCTTCTGCCCGATGCGGTTGAACTGCTCCGCATTCCAGCGATAGTCATCGATCTGAAACGCCTTGACCTGCCCCTGGTAAGACTTGTCTTTGACACGCGAAGGATCCTTGAAGCCGGGGAACGAGCAGATGAGATAGCTCAATCCCAGCTCGTGGCCGAACTCAATGGTCTTCTCAAGGTTGGGATTCAGGTCGTTTAAGGAATAATGCGCACTCACGCAATGCAGGGCCGCCGCCTGCATCGCCTGCTTCACCTGCTGCGCGGTTTTGCCATAGAAGCCCGCCGCCTCCACTTCCTGATATCCGATGGTGGCCAACTGCTTGAGCGTACCTTCGTAGTTGGTGGCAAGCATCTCCCGAACGGAGTAAAGCTGGAGTCCGACGGGAAGTCCGAATGGCGACGCCAATAATCGACCACTCTTCAAAAAAGCCGCTCCATACAGCAGCGTGGCAGAAGCGGATTGCAGGAAACTTCTTCGTGTCGTGAAGGGCATAGGCAGCTCGCTCCAGTAACGCTCTCGCCGACAGGATACTCCAATGGTTTCGCTGTCATGCTGAGCGCAGGCGGCGCGTCGTTCGCCGTCGGAATCGAAGCACCTCTATCGCTCCCCTTTCACGCGCGCCAAAGTCTAAAAACTGTTTGTGGGCCAGTCCAGCGGACGGCAACCCCAGAGAGCAGGAGAAACGAAAATGAAACAAGTCGCGATGATCGCCATGTATTTCCGGACTTTCCTTATGCTGAGCAGCTTGCTTGTTGTTCTGCGGCCGCTTTCGGGACTCGCACAGCAGAGTCCGGCGGCACCGTCGACAAGCGCTCCTCAGGCTGCACCCCTACGGGATGGACAGCACGATTTTGACTTCGAGATTGGCAGCTGGAAGATTCATCTATCGCGGCTAGAGGATCGCCTGGTTGGCTCCAAGACCTGGGTCGAATTCGATGGCACATCGGTCACGCGAAAGGTCTGGGACGGTCGCGCCGATCTGGAGGAATTCGAAACGGACAGCCCCACCGGCCACATTGAGGGTCTGTCGTTGCGCGTCTACAATCCGCAGACCCATCAGTGGAGCATCTATTGGGCCAACAGTAAGGACCCCGCTCTTGGCCAACCGATCATACCCATGGTCGGCGAATTCAAGGATGGGCGCGGCGAGTTTTACGATCAGGAACTATGGAAGGGCAGGGCCGTCTATGTTCGATTTATCTGGTCGAACATCACTCCCAACTCGGCCCACTTTGAACAGGCCTATTCCGAGGACGGCGGCAAAACCTGGGAGGTCAACTGGATCACCGACCAGACACGGGTGCAAGGCGACTCGGATCGGCCGCACTGACGTAGCGTCCTTCCTATGGTCCGGTAGCAGATAGGGCTTATGAAGCCCCATCTGTGCTATCATTCACACGTGAAGAGAACCGCGAGGCTACGCAAGGTCGTGGACGAAACTACCCAAGTGCGTTGTGCTCGGGGAAAAGGAATCATCCGCGAAGAGGTATGGCAGGACTTTCGCGGAGTCGTCGTCAAGTACAACCTGGCTTTCATCAATCACGCGCTTTGTCCCGAGGATAACGGCAGGGTGCTGGGTTATGACAACAGCCATGGCGATCATCATCGGCATTTTGCCGGCGCCGAGGAGAAGTTTGCTTTCATCAGCTACGAGAGGCTGCTGGAACGATTTATAGACGAAGTGCGGGAACTCCGGCAGAACAAGGAGTCGATATGAAGTTGAGAATCAATACCGATGGATTTGAAGGCTACGCGAAGCGGGCCTTGGAGCGGGCGCGCAAGCTGGATCGACGGGAAGCGATTAAGCCGGAGATCACCATTACGTTCGATGACCCACTCGCAATGGTCGAGATCCTCACGGCGGAGCGTCTCCGGCTGGTGCAGAAAGTGCGAACCAGGTCCTCGTCAATCACGGCACTGGCGGCCGCGCTGAAGCGCGATCCTAAATCGGTGCGCAGAGACGTTCTGAAGTTAGAGCGGGCGGGAGTGGTTCGAACCCGTGAACAGATCAATCCCGGTCACGGACGCGTAAGAATCGTAGAACCCGTGGCCCGCGAATACCGCCTTACCGCGGTTTTTTAGCCTGGCAACCAACAAGCCTTCGCAACGCTAGCGTACTTGCGAGCCTTGCCGTAGCAGAACAGAGCCTTATCGAGCGCCCGTTCCCGGGTGCGGGAAGCCATCCGGCCCAGAGAGAGGCTGGGCGGTGGTGACAGGTTCCTCTGCGAGAGAGAAGCGAGAGAAGTGTGAGAGCGAAAATCTCATTCCCGTTTCGGAACCACTCCTTCATTTTCTTGCTGAATTTTCTTGACTACGTCCGGCCGCGCGCGAACGATAGTTATGAGGTCAGGGGTGACTTGTGTCTTGCCGCCGCCTCCTCGGGCTGACACCCGCAACGAGTGCCGCTAGCCGCGTTCTTTGAAAATCGTCGCCGAGTCATTCCGATTACCAATCGGTACTGTGGCCTCTGCGCACAGTTGCGATTCTCGGAAACTATGCGACTGCAACTCCAATGGAATGAATATTTTGACCTGTAACTCCTAGCGCCTCAATATTTTGCGAGGATTTTTTCGCCAAGCCGCTGATTCTAAGGAATAGGGGTGGGGGGAGGGGTGGCGGCTGAGATACTAACTTTCCGTATCGCCTGAGCCGTCTGACATTGCCGCGAAATTGTACTAGAGAGTTATCAGATTTCCTGCCTGGCGTGCGAGTCAACTGAGTACGAGCTATAGGGTTGCTTCGACCGCGGCGGCAACTGTAGGTCCCTCCGCTCCGATCGTCCGCTTGCGGCCGACGATCCTCGGTCGGGATGACACCCGGGAGAAACCAAGCAGGGAACTCGCTCACGGCTATACAGGCTGCGGAAAAACCGGGACGCAGCCCCCTCACCCCTGAAGGGGATTCGGGATGACAGATAACCGCAGCCCCCTCACCCCTGAAGGGGATTCGGGATGACAGATAACCGCAGATCCCTCACCCCTGAAGAGGATTCGGGATGACAAGAAAAAAAGGGCTGGTGGCACGCCTTATAGTAGATACATGCACCAAGTGAAGCCGAATGGTCCCGACAGCGGCAATTCGCGGGTGCGGATTGCCGTCGACATGGACGAGGTGATTGCCGACTACTTCGGCGAGCAGGTGGCCCGCTATCAGCAGTGGAGCGGCATGGAGGTCGACATCAGCCGCACCGAAGGAAGGCGCCTGCGCGAGTGCGTGCCCGAGGAGCATCGCGAGTTTGTCAGCAGCCTTCCGCGGATGCCGGGCTTCTTCGCCAACTTGCCCATGATCGAAGGCAGCCGCGATGCCCTGGAACTGCTGGCCCGCCATGCTGACGTGTACATCGTCAGCGCAGCCACCGAGTATCCCAACTCGTTGCGCGAAAAGTTCGACTGGCTGGCCGCCAACTTTCCCTTCGTGCACTGGCGGCAGATCGTGCTGTGCGGCGATAAGTCGATCATCCATGCTGAGTACATGATCGATGACAATATCTACCATCTGCGCCGCTTTGGAGGAGAGAAGATCCTGTTCGATTCGCCCCACAATCGGCACATCAGCGATCCGGTGCATCGCGTGCGTAACTGGCAGGAAGTATTGGCCTTCTTTCGACACCGCGGCGTGCTGGACAGGAAGTGACTGGGTGAATCGGCCGTTCGTGCCGCTTATGAACAGAGCGTGAAATTGCTCTTATCGAAATACGCACGCCACTTAAGGGGGAAGCCCGAGGGAGCGCGCATGCGATATTATGATTGTCTCGACGACAAGCTCCGGGAAGGGGATGGCCATGGAGAGAACTCTGCCGGGTACACGCCGCAGGCTCACCCCGTGGTGCCTGATGTGGTGTCTGTGGGGAACGCTGGCCTTCGGCGGCAACTCACCCGCGCCCGTCATTGCTCATCATCCGCTATGGGTGCGGCTGACGGCTCCGGTGTCGTCGTACACCGCGCGGCCGGGCGACCCGGTGCACGCGATTTTGACGGAAGAAGTCCGCTCCGGCGGCGAGGTGGTCCTGCCCGTTGGCACCGGCATCGACGGAGTGGTTCACTCGGTGCACAAGGTAGGCTTCGGCATTCGGCGCGAGACGGCGACTCTGCAGCTTGAGTTCACTAGAGCGACGCCGCTTCAGGGTGAGAGTGTGCCCATCTCGGCTACGGTAGCCGAAGTGGAGAATGGTCGCGAGGAAATCAACAAACACGGCGTCATCGAAGGCGTCGTCAGCTCCAATACGCCGCAAGGCCGCATTACCAGCCGCTACAAATATCTTCCCACCTGGAACCCTTATACGGATGTTGGGCTGATCGTTTTCAAAGCGGCGTTTCCAATCTTTCCGGAGCCGGAAATTTATTTGCCTGCCGGAACCGACCTGCGACTGAACTTGACGACCGATCTGAGTTTACTCCCGCGCACCGCTCCGCAGGAGGACAACATTGATACGGCCGAACGCTGGGAAATGGAGCGACTGGCGCGTCTGCTCCCGCAGCGCTCCACCACCGTGACGCTGACGGAAGGCGATCTGACGAACCTGGTGTTCGTAGGCTCGCGTGAGCAGATCGAGTCTGCGTTTCGGCACGCCGGCTGGAACACCAGCGACGCCAACTCGAAGCGTGCCGTCATGCGCAACGCTTACGCCTTCCTGAACGACAGCAGCTATCACCAGGCGCCGATGCGGACGTTTCTGCTGGAAGGCAAGCCCGCTGACATGAGCTTCCAGAAGAGCTTTAACAGCTATGCCAAGCGCGATCATCTGCGCATCTGGGAATGGCCCGCCGAGGCCGGCGGTCAGACCGTGTGGCTGAGCTCGTCGACGCATGACGTCGGCGCATCGTTGTCGCTCAAGTATCACCGTTTCGTGCATCACATCGCGCCCGACATCGACGAGGAACGCCGCAACGTGATTCGCGATCTGAACGTCGCCGGTTGCGTGAAGGCGGATTACCTTGTGGCGCGACCGGGCGTGTCGAGTCTGTCGCTGAACGCAACCGGCGATGTGGTGCGAACCGATGGGGCGCTGGCGGTCGTGGAGTTACAGGATTGTCACCCCACGATCCCGGGAATGGTGACCGCGACGGACACAACTCCGTTCAAGGCTGGAAACAAGATATTCCGCTACGTGCGCCGTCAGGTGCTGACCTTCCGCAGCGATGTGTGGCGCGCCAACATGATTTACGGCGCATATGAACTGGGCAGCATGACCGTTACCGCGATGCGGCATCATACGGCCACGACGGCGGCTGACTCTGGCGCAACCGTCGGCGGCACAGTGGCGCTGGCTCCGGCGGCGGCTCCGGCGCAGAGCGCGATTTATTAGTGGTGGCAGGCGGCGCGCGCTGTTCCCGGCAGTCAGAGATTTTGCCGACCTGAAATTTTGGATCAGCGCAGGTTTCGCTTTACAGATCTTAAGGATTCCGCCTAGCATCTTTCGGTACCTTTGACTTGAGTCCCAGCAATCGCGCAATTGCGACGCACGTTGGCAAGAGAGCGATTTCCCAAGGAGAACGATGACCAAGACTGGAATGAAACTGCCGCTGGCCCTACTGGGTTTTCTGCTGATGTTTGCATTGTGCGCGCCGCTCGCGTTTTCGCAGGCGCCTGCGCCGGACAAGCAGGAGTTGATGGCGAAGGTTGAGAAGATGTCGACCGCACTGCAACTGACCCCAGCGCAGAAGCAGCAGATCATCCCTATCCTGAAGGAAGAAGCGCCGAAGATGCAGGCGGTGAAGGCCAATGCCTCGCTCGGACCACTGCAAAAGGCCATGCAGTTGAAGCAGATCAGCACCGACACCGATGCCAAGCTGAAACCGATCCTGTCACCGGAACAATACCAGAAATTACTGCAGATGCAGGAGCAGGAACGGCAACAGATGATCCAGCAGCACGAAGCGCATTAGCTTAGGGCAACGGTTTCAGGCCGCGCTTCAGGTCGGTGGCGAGCAAGCGATGAAACAGGTGTTCGCCCGCTTCGCGTCGTACAGAAAGCCGTCCGGCGCCATAAGCCCGTGAGTGCAGCCCTCGCTGTACGGCTTCGCAGATGCCGACGTCCTCATCATTGACGCGCTCCCCGACGGCGATGCTCTGGCGATTGCGTTCCGCGGCGGCCTCGCTCACGTCGTCGAAGTAGAAGTCGAAGATGACGATGCAGCCGTCGACGCCGTCCGGCAACACAAGATTCGTGTCCATGTACCCCTGGTACAGATTGATCATGAAGTTGGGGTACTGCCAGAAATACCACGCCCGTTCACCCTGTCGCGTGGCTGCCGTCGCCGCGTCCGTATCGGAGGCGACCATCGGACTTGATTGCAGGCAGTATCGGTCTTCGGTCTCGATGGTGTAGTGCTTGTACTGCAACACACTGTTCAGTCCCTTGTGCAGATGCGGGACGTGATAGCCTCCGTCGAGATAGTTGTCGACGAAGACCTTCCAGTTGCAGTTCAACCGGTACGTGCGCCGCTCGAAGAAATGAACCGAGGAGAGTTCCAACGGCGCAATCCTGCGCGCCAGGCCGCCAAGGAAATCGCCGAGCGGTGCAGCGGAGTTGTCCAGATTGACGAAGACCAACTGCTCCCAGGAATCCACTTTGATGGGTATCAAGCCGTTCTCGGCTCGATCGAATCCGCAAACCCCTTCGAACTCCGGAGCACCCTTCAGTGTGCCGTCGAGCCCGTAGCTCCAGCCGTGATACGGACAGCGCAAGATGGTCGCGTGTCCGCTGGGTTCAGTCACCACGGCCGCAGCGTGGTGCCGGCAAACGTTGTACATGGCTCGAAGTTGGCCGTCGCTGCCGCGCACGATGACGATAGGCTCACCCGCCAGTTGTGCCGTGACGAATTGTCCGGGCTGGCGCAGTTGGTCGACGCGAGCCACCACCTGCCAGGTGCCGCCGAATACGTGTCTGCCCTCAAGAGCGGTGATCCGCTCGTCTACATACCATGATGCCGGAATGGTTGAGGCTTGCTCGAGCGGGCTTCGGTCGTCGTAGGAAGCGACGATCTGCTGCAGTGAGGCATCCATGGCCTGGCTCCGCTGAGTTGGACGGAAGGCCATGATAGCAGGCGAACTTTGGGAGAACTACTTCGTCTGCGAGGTGCCGATTGCATCGCGTAGCACGGCTACGAACTCGTCGATGCGCTGCTCTTTGCTCTTGTTGTTCGACTCGCCCGCGCGTCGGAACAACCCGGGATCAAACTCTTCCGTGAGCAGAGCGTCCTGGAAGCGCTCGACGGTCCAGTCGAGGATGGAGACGACCAGTTCCTGGTCGATGTCCGTGCGAATCTCGCCACGCTCGATACCCGCCTTCACAAATGAGAGTGTGCCAAGCGGGTCTTCGGACACGACGAACTGGTTGATCTGCTTCTTTAGCCTGAGATCGGATCCATAGTTGCCTAGCAACACGATGCGGTAAGCGATGGGATGTTCACGCTTGAACTGCTCGGCCTGCATCAGGTGATGGCGTACCACAGCGAAGAACCCCTGACGCGTGACATCGATGGGAGCATCGAGGAAGGCCGGAAATGACAGTAGGGACTCTTTGTAGGCCGCCAGAAAGAGGCCATCCTTACTGCCGAAATGCTGAAAGATCGACCCTTTAGCGATGCCCATTTCCTGGGCGATGTCGCCGACGCGAGTCGATTCGTAGCCCAGTTCCGCGAAGTAGCGCTTGGCGGTCTCAAGAATCAGTGCATGTTTTTGCTGTGACCGAGGTCCTGGTACTGCTTTTTGAGTTCCGGTCGTAGTGTTTGGCTGCAATGGGTTGGTCATGGTTCTCTCTGAAGAAGGTTACTTTGGCCCCGTAGAAGTTGAGTCCGAAGTGGGCGACCTGCCATCATTCGAAAACTTTCAGGACTGCATCCTCATACTTTCGGGGTTTCGCGAATCATAAACTAAAGTGGGGGGTAAGCGAAGAAATATCTTGGCAAAATTGTTGATTTTTGTTGCAACCGCGATGCAGCTATCCAGCAGCTTTTGGACAAGATTTGATTGGGACGCAGCAGCGGTCTCCTCCATCTTGAAAAGCGGCGGGAGATGTACAGTGGCCCCGGCTGTAAATATAAAGTGCAGAAGACGCCTTTCATTCTTCGTAAGAAAAAAGTTGACGAGCGGTTCTGACCGTGTTCCCTTGTGCCCATGCATGCCCTGGGAACTGAACTGCAAATTGTGCAGGCAAATGCTGCCGACGTTGGCACGATCGCGCCTTTATTCGATGCCTACCGGCAATTCTACAAAAAACCGTCTGATGAGGAGGCTGCACGGCGCTTTCTGTTCGCCCGCCTCAGCAAAGGCGAATCTGTCTTCTTTTACGCCTGTCTCGACGACAAGCCGGTAGGGTTCGTTCATCTCTATCCGGTGTTCTCCTCGCTGAGCATGGCCCGGCAGTGGATTCTGAGCGACCTCTACGTTTTGTCCGAGGCTCGGAAGCTGGGCGTGGGCCAATCGCTGATGGGCCATGCCCGGCAGTTTGCCGTAAACACGCAGGCGGACAGGCTGACGCTGGAGACGGCGACAGACAACGAAACCGCGCAGCGGCTGTACGAGCGTCTGGGCTGGAAGCGTGAACAGGAGTTTTACAGCTATTACCTGCCGGTGGAAGGGTAAGCCCGGAGCCGAATGACTCAGCCCTCTGCGGCCAAATCGACCCAAGACCCGCACCCCGGGCGGCTTGGCGAAAACGGACATCCGCGCAAGGCCCTGGGCTTCCGCGACCTCGTGATGTTCTACGTCGTCGCGACGCTCAGCCTGCGCTGGATTCCTTTCGCCGCCAGTGCCGGGCCAAGTTCACTCGTCATCTGGCTGATCGGTCTGACGACCATCTTTATTCCGCTGGCACTCTGCATCATGGAACTCTCCTCGCGTTACCCGCAAGAAGGCGGCATGTACGTCTGGAGCAAGCGCGCCTTCGGAGATTTCCCGGCCTTCATGACCGGCTGGATCTACTGGACCAGCAACTTGCCCTATTTTCCGGCGGTACTGTATTTTGCCGCCAGCAACGCGCTCTACATCGGGGGCACCCGCTGGCGGGCAGCCGAGGGTAGCGCAACCTATTTCGTCCTGTTTTCTCTCTTCGGACTCGGCTTGGCCCTGGTGCTCAATGTCGTCGGTCTGGACATCGGCAAGTGGCTGAGCAATCTGGGAGCAATAGGAGCCTGGGTGCCCGTGGGGCTGCTCATCGTGCTTGGCGGACTGGCGTGGTGGAAATTCGGCATGGCTACGAGCTTCACGCCTGCCAGCATGACGCCAACGCTGAACATGGGCAACATCGCAGTCTGGGGGACGCTGCTTTACGCCTTCAGTGGCGCGGAATCGGCATCGTTCATGGGCGACGAGATCAAAGATCGCGCGGCGCACCATCCCGCGTGCGCTCATCGTCGCCGGAGTGGTGATCACGGTGGGCTACATGCTGGGAACGATAGCCATCCTTGCCGCGTTACCCACGAATCAGGTGAGCAGCCTGGAGGGCATCATGCAGGCGATCTCCAGCAGCGCCGAGCGAGTGGGCTGGCATGGCATTAGCCCCGCCGTCGCATTGCTGATCTGCCTCGCGAACCTGGGCGGTGTAGGCGCTTATCTCGCAGCGCTGTCGCGCATTCCCTTTGTGGCCGGTATCGACCGGTTTCTGCCGCCGGCATTTGGGCGCGTCCATCCCCGGTGGGGGACGCCGCACGTTGCGCTCATCGTCCAAGCGGTCTGCTGCTTCGTCTTCATTCTGCTGGGACAAACAGGCAGCACGGTACGCGGCGCATACCAGGTGCTGGTCAGCATGACCATCATCACCAACTTCGTGCCTTATCTGTTTATGTTCGCGGCGCTCATCAAACTGCAAGGCGAGCCCGTCGAGCGCGGAGTAGTTCGCATCCCCGGAGGGAAGCCAGCCGCGATCGCCCTGGCTATTGTGGGCACGCTCACGACAACAGCGGTGATCGTTGCTTCGGTAATTCCGGATAGCCATGAGCCGAACAAGGCTTTGGCTGTAGGAAAGATTGTTGGGCTGAGTGTGGTGCTGGTTGGTGGAGGCGTTCTGCTGTATGCGTTTGGAAGGAGGAGAGCAAAGAATACCTTGGCCGCCTGAAAACCCCGCGGGCCAAATGCCTAGCCGAGCCTCTCCCAGTCATCGGGATCTATGTGCGCTTGGTTCAGGATGCTTCGCAAAGTTCCGACAGGAATTTCGTGCTTCCTGGGCACGATAGCGGTATCGATGGTCACGCCCACTCGTCGCACAAATTTGACGTGGCTGCCCTTTTGACTGGTCTCGACAAAACCCGCTGCCTCGAGCCGGCGCTTAACTTCGCGGAAGGGCTGCGGACTAAGCCGCCCCAACCTCGACCTCGATGGTTCGAACCTTGGGCAACCGCGTGGGTTGCGGCGGTTCGAAGTGTAGTTCCAGCGCTTCCTTCAAGTTAGCGAGGGCCTCTTCCTCGGTTTCGCCTTGGCTGGCGACATCGACTTCGAGACACTGGGCAACATACCAGTCACCCTCGCGCCAAAGCGATGCGGCAAACGGTCGCTTCATGGCGGTATTCTTTCACAAGTCCCTAACCTTCGCACAGTTGTTTGCACGAGCGCGGAGAGGAGACAGTCTGCGAGGCGGGCAGTCACTGCACGTCACCTCGGGCTTGCAAGCTGGTCCGGCTTCGATCAGGTTTGCGAGGCGGCGCGAGGTGGTTGGGCCGGAACCCAAAGCCCACGGTCGAGCGCACGTGCGCGACATTTTGCGGCGCTATAATAGCCTCTTACCCAGGAGATATCCCACATCATGAGCATAGACAACGGCAAGAATGGCAGCAACGGAAACGTCGCAACCGCAGTGAATCCGCGTGCCGAGTGGGTGACGCGCCGCCGCGAAGAGGCTCCGCGCTCCGGCGACAGCAACCTGTCGCAGATGCACTTTGCCCGCAAGGGCCTGCTGACGGAGGAGATGCTGCATGTCGCTCAGCGCGAGCAGATCGCGCCAGAGTTAGTCCGCGACGAGGTTGCGGCCGGACGGATGATCATTCCGGCCAACGTGAACCATCCCGAGCTGGAGCCGATGTGCATCGGCATCGAGTCGAAGTGCAAGATCAACTCCAACATCGGCAACTCGGCCATCACCAGCGACGTCGAGCAGGAGCTTCGCAAGCTGCACACCTCGATTCATCACGGCGCGGACACGGTGATGGACCTCTCCACGGGCGGCAACATTCACGACATTCGGGAAGCTATCCTGCGGCACTCGTGCGTCCCGATCGGTACCGTGCCGATCTATGAGGCGGTCTCGCGCGTGAAGCGCATCGAGGACCTCAACGCCGACGTCATGCTGGAAGTGATCGAGGAGCAGGCCGAGCAGGGCGTGGACTACATGACCATCCACGCGGGCGTGCTGGTCGAGTACCTGCCGCTCATCACCAAGCGCATCACCGGAATTGTGAGCCGCGGCGGCGCGATCCTGGCACAGTGGATGGCGCATCATCACAAGCAGAATTTTCTCTACGAGCGCTTCGACGACATCACCAAGATTCTTGCCAAGCATGACGTGAGCTACTCATTGGGCGATGGGCTGCGGCCCGGTTGCATAGCCGACGCCAGCGATGAAGCGCAGTTTGCCGAACTCAAGACCCTGGGCGAGCTGACCGGGAAGGCCTGGGAGCGCGATGTGCAGGTCATGATCGAAGGGCCCGGTCACGTGCCGCTCGACAAGATCAAGGAACAGGTGGAGAAGGAAGTCGAGCTATGCCACGGCGCGCCGTTCTACACGCTGGGTCCGCTGGTGATCGACATCGCTCCCGGCTATGACCACATTACGTCGGCGATCGGCGCGGCGCTGATTGGATGGCACGGCGCGTCGATGCTGTGCTACGTGACGCCAAAAGAACATCTCGGCTTGCCCAACGAGAAGGACGTGAAGGACGGCATCATCGCCTACAAGATTGCGGCCCATGCGGCTGACGTGGCCCGCCATCGTCCCGGCGCGCAGGATCGCGACGACGCCATCAGCTACGCGCGCTACACCTTCGACTGGGATAAGCAGTTCGCGCTGTCGCTTGATCCGGAGACCGCGCGCGCCATGCACGATGAAACGCTGCCCGACGACTACTACAAGGAAGCGGCGTTCTGCTCGATGTGCGGGCCGAAGTTCTGCTCGATGAATTACTCGGCCAAAGTGGACGAGTACAACAAGCAGGTGCACGGCGTCGAGAAGAAGGATTATTCAGAGCTGATGAATCGGCTGGTGGCGATTAAGTAAGGCAGCGATCAGCCGTTAGCCGTTAGCAATCAGCAACTAGCAATCAGCAACCGCAACTGATTTTGAAGGGGCGTACCTTTAGGTACGCCGGTAAGTTTTTTATTTTTGTCATCCGCGCGCACGGGCCTACAGACTGGCTTTAGCCACGGCGGGCCAGTGCTAAAAGCTGAGTCTCCCATGAGAGCTTCCGGCCCGGGTGAAGCCGTGCCCTTCCACCAATGCTTGTCACATGCAAACGTGACGTGCGCACTTTCGCCGCAATCAGTCCCTACGGTAATTACAGAAGTAGAGGAGGCGGCAGGTGTGTGTTTGCACCCTTGCCCTCCCCTGTTGCGCTCAGGCGCGACCGCTGGAAGCTCTTTGACATCAAGGATTGCGTTTGCGTCGTTAGTAACTAATGTCATACCCACCCCAAGCCCGTTTTTCCCCGAATTGAAGCTATTTGACGGTCTGGCGACGGCGTAAGTACCTGCGGCATAAGAATTTACCTATAAACCCCTGGGGCTCAAGATTTTGGCGGGATTTTTTTGCCAAGTTGTTGATTCTAAGGAATAGGGTGGGGGGAGGGGTACTCGTATCGGACGTAGATTTTCCCAGATCGACGATCGGCCCTGCATCCATACGGTGTTAGCAATAGGTAAACAGTGCGAACCGCAGGTCCCGCACGCCGGCTTCGCCGCCTTGAGCTAAGGCGCCAGACTACCGAGCCATTCGGGATGATCGGAATCGCGGGGCTTTGGGGCAACCGGCGAAGGCTTACTTTGCCGTACTCTCCGCTTTTCAGTGCACCAGGAACGCTGTCGCCGCCGTAACTACGCCGATCACTCCGAAGCCCATGCCAGCGAACCAATAAATCCGCCGGTCGGTCAGCAACGTGATCGAGGTGATGACGAGTGCCACCTCCAGAAACACTTCGCCCAGATCGAAGCGGTCGGCACGGCGGCTGTTGTGCGTGACCTCCTGCTCCAGACCCCGGGCTTCGTTCTGAATCTCCTGCTGCTGATCGCGATATTTCTCGATGTCCTGCTCGAAGCGCTGATGCACTTTCTCGGCCTGCGCCGTGTCCTTGTTTTCAAGCGCGGCCAGCATCTGATCGAGGGCTTCCAGATTATTGCGCCGCATATTCTTTGCCTGATAATAGGCCCACTGATCGGTGGCTCGCGTCTGGGTGAGGATTTCTTCGGTGTGGGCGCGATGGCCGAGCAGGGAGACGGTGGCAACCAGCACGGCGAGAATAGCCATGGTCAGGCTCACGGGTGCCAGCGCTCGATTTTCCTTGGCGTGCTCGGCTGCTTCTTTCAATTCGTCGAGTTGGTCGCTCATGGTTGTTGTATTCAGTTGTGGGAATGGAACAGCAGAATAACATGGCGTCATCGGCCGTCAGCCGCCAATCAGCTTCTCCGACGGCCAAATTATGGCTGGTAACCGAACTGATTCATAGAGGCAAAATGAATTTGGACAGCTCGAATCACACTAAAACCCTAAAGCTTCTGGTCCAACGGCCCCACGCTCAAAGCCGATAGCGGAACGCTATTGACTGTCTACTGCGCGGCTCGCACTCTCAACCGGCCGTTTCTCCGGTTCCGGGTTCGTCGCCGCGTGTCCCGGGAGCACTTCCCGCAAGGACCACTCGATGCGCTCCACCGAAGTGCGAATGAGTTCGAATGAGTCCTCCTGCTTCTGCGAGAAGGTGGCGTAGGTGATGATCTGGAGGGCGTTGCGGATGTGGTGATTCATTTCGGCGATGGTCTGCAGCCGCTGCTCGACCATTTTGCGCCGTTCGCGTTCGAAGTTGCTGAGATAGTAAAAGAAGACGGCAGAGACGATCCCCGTGAGGGCGTTCGATTCCACCAGAATGTCGATACGCCGGACCCCTTCTTCGACCAGCAGGTAGTCAAAGATGAACCCGACCAGGCCAACCAGGAGCAAGACGCCAAGGCAGCTTAGAAGTAGGCGTAACCGCGAATTCTTACTCCAGTCCATGGCACTTCCTCAAACTCATTTTATCCCTGAAAGTTCTGACGCGATGTCGGCAACTTCGTCTTTGCGAAAATGCCGCAAAATCGCTTGCGCTTGCGGCGCGCTGACCACCGAGGCCAGGGCCGCCGCATCGGCATGCTTCACCGCTTCGAGACTGCCGAAATGTTGCAGCAGTCGCCGGGTCGTATGCGCGCCGACTCCGGGGATGTCCAGCAGTTCGGTCTGGCGGTCGCGCATCTGCCGCCGCTTGCGATGGAAGGTGACGGCAAAGCGATGGGCCTCGTCGCGTACGGTTTGCACTAGATGCAGCATAGGCGAGTGCCGGTCGAGCACGATCGGCTCATCTTCCTGGCCGTAGACGTAAATGATCTCTTCCCGTTTGGCGATCGACGCCAGCGGCTGATTGATGATGCCCAGCGCTTCCAGTGCCTCGGCGGCGGCGTGCAGCTGCCCGATGCCGCCGTCGATCAGGATAAGGCTCGGCATGGGCAGATTCTCCGTCTGCAGGCGTTTGTAACGCCGGGTCACGACCTCTCGCATGGAAGCGAAATCGTCGACCCCATCGACGGTCTTGATGATGAACTTGCGGTAGTCCGATTTCTTCATCGCGCCGTCTTCCCACACCACCATGGAAGCCACGGTCTCCGCGCCCTGGATATGCGAGATGTCGAAGCACTCAATGCGGCGCGGCAACTCCGGCAGCATGAGAGCATCCTGCAGCGACTCCTGGATGGCTCTGGCGGCGGGCTTGCGTACCCGGAAGCGCTGATCGTAAGCCTGTTTGGCGTTCTGTCCAACCAGGTCGACCAGCGACCGCTTCTCCCCGCGTTGCGGCACATGGATCTGCACTCGCCGATTACGGACTTCGGAGAGGATCTCTTCCAGCATGGCACGATCCTCGAAGTCCACTGGCACGTAAATCGTGTGCGGCACGTATTGCTGGTCGAGGTAGACCTGCTTGAGGAGAGCCGAAAAGAATTCGCCCGGCTCGAAGCCTTCGGTTCCCACAATTCCTTTCAGATCTTCCCAGAAGAATTCACGCCGGTCGACGATCTTGCCGCCACGCATGTGGAAGAGATTAACGGCAATCATCTGGTCTTCGTAGTGATAGCCGAAGACGTCGGCATCATCGCCTTCCACGGCGTGAATGCGCTGCTTCTGGTCGAGCAGCTCGACGGTCGAGATCAGGTCGCGGTACTTCGCTGCGAGTTCGTATTGCTCGCGCTCGGCGGCGGCCGCCATACGCTGCTGGAGCGAGCGTGAAAGGTCGGCGCCGCGGCCTTCCAAGAACATGCGTACGTCATGTACGGCTTCGGCGTAGCGGTCGGGAGTGGTCAGTCCCTCCACGCACGGTCCAAGGCAGCGGCCAATGTAGTACTGCAGGCAGGGCCGGGGATAATAGCGATTCAAGTCGAGCTTGCACGACGGCAGCAGAAAATGGCGATGAATCAGGTCAACCAGCCGGTACGCCAGGCTCGTCGGAAAGTATGGCCCGAAGTACAGCGAGCCGTCTTTGCGCAACCGGCGCGTCGGATACACCCGCGGATAGCGCTCTCCGATAGTCAGCTTGATGTAGGGATACGTCTTGTCATCGCGCAGCAGGATGTTGTAGCGCGGCTTCTTCTGCTTGATCAGGCTGTTCTCAAGCGCCAGAGCCTCTTTCTCGTTATCGACGACGATGTAATCGAGGTCAATGGCTTCGCGCAGCAGCGATCCCGTCTTGGCGTTTTCCGCTGCTCCTTCGAGAAAATACGAGCGCACCCGCGACCGCAAGTTGTTGGCCTTGCCCACGTAGATGACTTCGCCTTCGGAGTTCTTGTACAGATACACCCCGGGCGAAGTCGGCAAGGTTCGGATTTTCTGATGAAGATCCATTGCTTCAGAATGCGATTGGGTGGCCGGAACAAGCTCTCAAATCGCTCACGGACCGCCGTTTACCACTTGGTAAAAATTCTACTCCGTGGGTCAGGATTATCGGGGCAGAGAACCTCAGCTTTTTCGGACGGCGTTGAACTCATTGAAAACAAAGTTTTTCGCCGATCACTGCCCGGCGCCCACGATGGCCCACCGTTTGCACTACACATCCAGTACAAGGCGACATGCTCCGGCGGCAGCTACTCTCGCCGCTGAAAGCGCTCGGAAGGAGCCCAAGTTATGAATCGTTTCACAATGCTCGCCGTTCTGGTGGCTGGCAGTTTTCCATTCACCGTCGGTTGCGCCTCCAAGAACTACGTGCGCAGCGAAGTCACGCCCACTGTGAACAAGGTCAATGAATTAGATGACTTGACGGCGAAAAATACTCGCGATATCCGGAGTGTCGACCAGCGCGCTCAGCAGGGTATTCAGCAGGTGAACCAAACGGCCACGCAAGCCGATCAGAAGGCAGCGTCGGCCCGCCAGACGGCTGACCAGGCGCAGCAGGCCGCCAATCAGGCCGGGAATCGCGTGACCAGCCTGGCCGGAACCGTGGAAAACCTTGATGATTACAAGCAGGTCAGCGATGCCACCGTACTCTTCGGCTTTGATAAGGCAATACTGACGACGAAAGACAAGTCCGACATCGATCAGTTTGCCCAGCAGATCCAGGGAGCCCGCCATTACATTATCCAGGTGGAGGGCTACACTGATTCGACCGGATCGGCTGACTACAACTACCAGCTCAGCCAGCGTCGCGCGGACGCAGTTATTCAGTATCTGGCGTCAAAGTACGATGTGCCGCCTCACAAAATCTTCCTGATCGGCCTTGGCGCGGACAATCCTGTATCCCGCAACACGAGCGCGAAGGGTCGCGCCCAGAACCGCAGGGTCGATATTCGCCTGATGTCTAACAACGCGACTGAGACCGCTTCATCGCAGGGTAGCGCCTCATCTCAGCCGCCACAGCAACCCGTGCAACCTCAGCAGTAGTGCGGGCCGGCGGGGCCGCTGGTGGCGGTCCCGCACCTCGTCCAATTCCCGCGAATCACTGAAATGCGCAGACGGGTAGCAGCTTCCCGCAGGCTATTCGCTGGCTTTTGCCTCTCGCGTCTTCTGCTGTTGTTCCTTGGCGGTCGCGGTGGTCATGGCAGGGTGCAGTTTCTCCTTCAGTCCACAGGCTAGCGGCGGATTAATTATCTGCTTGGCGAAGACCCGATAGCTCTTGCGGCCGGGCTGCAGAGTTGACCAGTATCCATGCTTGTAGAGCAGAGGCTTCTTCTCGGTGATGATCTGGTTCGTCAGGATCTTGATGCCGCATTCCAGATTGTTCTCTGGTTGCAGAATGGTCCTTGCCGGATCCTTCGGCGGCAGTTTTTTGTCCTTGTCCCAATCGAAGTCACAGCCGTAACGCTTCGCGTCCTGGTAGGACAGTTGCAGCAAGCCTTCAGTGCGAGCGGTGTGGCCGGTAACGGGATCGATCTGAGAAACTTCAGGCTCGGGCTGGCGCACGCGCGTTGTAGGGTTGAGGCCGGCCTCGGCTCCCGCCAGCGCCTGGAAGAAATAGGCCCAGAACGCCCTCTTGTCGGTGTCGGTCATTTTGTAAAAACGAGGACAAAACTTGCGCACATCGCGCGGGACCTCGTGAGTCAGCATCTCCGGAGGAATGTTTTTCTCGACGAACTCATCCCATGCCGGATTCCAAACCTTCCCACCCAGCTCGGCCTTCTTTGCGTCAATCGGGGTTGCCGGAGCGGGCTTAGTGGCCTGCGCGTACAGATGCTCTGGGACGGTCGAGGCAAGCGCTGCGATAGCAACGATGGTAGACAGGATTTGTGAGCAGACTGGCCTCAAAGACGCCCCATGCATTGGTAGTGTGACGTCGGTGGCGAGGCCGCTGTTGCCTGAAGTGGGGCGTGACGTGTCTTTGCTGACCGCAACGTGCCGTCGCAGGCCCCCACGTGCCGATGTGAGTCAAAGACCCACTCAGCTAAGGTTTTGTCGCCCTGCCTGCGAAACGCCGATTTCCCACGAGACTTACACTGGCCCGCAGACATGAAATCCCCTTGGCGTTAGTTCTTCTGGGAAGGAATAAAGTCCTCCATCACAGCCTTGCGCATCAGATCCGGAGGCAGTAATCCCTGAGCAAGGATGAAGTCATGGAACTTCTTCTGATCGAATTTGACGCCCTTGGCCGAGAGCGCTTTTTCGGTGTCTTCGCGCAGTTCGAGAAGCCGGGTGAACCCGTAAAAGTAGCTATTGGCCTGCCCGGGAGCGCGGTAGGTGAAGCGCTCCACTTCTTCTTCGGCGAAGGCATGCGATAAGACCACATCCTGTTCGAGCACCCGGTAGGCGTCCGCAGGGGTGACCTTACCCGCCTGCAGCTCGGGATCGAGGAAGGCTCGTGCGGCACGTTGCAGCCGCAGTTGCAGCGAGATCAACTGTCCTTCCAGCGGCATATACGGCTTAATGAGGTACTCCGAATACAACCCCCATCCCTCAGCGTTAGTGCTGTTGAACGCGTAGCGCACGCGCGCCAGAGAGACGCCGTGTTCCAGCATGGAGTCGAATTGCAATTCGTGCCCAGGCCGAGCTTCGTGCGCGGTGAGAGTCCAGGCCGCCGCGTCGAAGGTGAAGTCGTCGTATTTCTCAGTGGCTGTCTGCCTAGGTCCGGCGGGAATGTTCAGCGGCAAAACGAATTCGCCGCGCTGTCCGGTGTTGTGGATGAACGGGGGCGGCACCATGTGAGGGGCAGGCTGCTGCGCGGTCTCGGCGGCACTGGCGATGCGTATCTTGGCCTCGCGGTCCGGCAAGGTCACGATCTGGTGCTCTACGATGATCTTTTCGATCTGCTTCAGGCGGTTCTCATAGAACGGCAAGATCGCGTCGCCGACTAACTGCTGTTTCTTGAGTTCGCGGATGACATCACGATAGTCGCTGGACGGCAGGTTCCGCTCTTTCGCGATTTTGGCTGCCACCACTTTCATTTCGCCCTGGTATTCGGTGAAGGCCTGATGCGCCATCGCCGTTAATTGGCTTTGGGGAATGTCGATGCCGTAGTTCTCAAGTTCGAGCGAGTATTCCTCGGGCGGCATGCGGAAGTCGGTGCGCGCCTTCAGCAGCACGGTGGAAGTGATCCAGGCGTCGTAATCCGTAAGCTGCGATTTGAGCTTGCCAAGTGGCTCCTGCCACCCCGGCAAGTTGTACTTCTGCATCAGCGCGGCGATGCCCTCGACATAGTTGGAATTGCGCGCCATCTCGGTTTCGATCTCGACTTTGGCCGGATAAATCACGCCCGGCTTGGCCATCTGTTCGGTGATGCGCCGCTTCAGGATGTCGGTGAGCGACGTGTAACCCGGCTCCAAACCGGCGTATTCCCGGATGCGCTCCACGGAGGCCGGCCGGCGGGCAGGGGGAGTCTGGTCGTCGAGCAGAACACGCAGGCCGCTAAAAACTTCTTGGCTGGCGTTAATGTAGGGCACTTCGTGGGCGCGCTGAAAATCTTGCCGCCGGAAGTTCAGTTGCACCTTGCGGATCATGATCTGCAGGTCTTCGGCAACATCCTTCTGCTGTTTCTCGGCCGAAGCAGCCTTCAGCTTGGCTAATACAGCCTCGGTCTCCTGGCGCTCTGCGTCTTCGTTGGCCAGCGTGGGTTGCGAAACCTTGCTGTCGAACTGGCTCAATCCCTGTTGCGATCCGGCCTCAGGGTGGTACTTAAAGACCACATCGATCAGCATGTCAGCATAGCGATTGCTGATAGCGACCCAGCCCGGTTGAGAGCCTTTAGCGGGCGCGGGTGTCTCGGCGGTGCCGGTCGGCTTCGCCTGAGCGTGCGGCGCCGCATTGGATGGCTGGTTTTGTGCGAAGGCGGACATGCTGAGAATGCCGATGGTAAAGGCCAGGAACGGTGTGCGAATCAAACTTCCTCCTGCGGACAACCAAGTTAGTAAATCATGCTGCCACGGCAAGAGCAATTCCGGAAGCGCGGTTTTTTGCCGAATCCAGGTTCGACGTCGGTTTAGACTTGCAAGTTGAAACTCTTAACCTGAAACTGATTCCATGAAACATGCCATCCTGGGAGCGGGAGCGATCGGGGGTTTGCTGGGTGCCGCATTGGCATCGATCGGCGAAGAAGTCATCGTAATTGTTCGCCCCGAAAAGGCGGCTAGCTACCCACCGGTACTGACGCTGGAGCGACCTTCGGCCACCTTGACCGGGCCGGCAAAGGCTGTGGCCAGCTTGCGCGAACCCGTAGATGTGCTTTGGATCGCGACCAAGACCTACCAACTCTACGACGCACTGCAATCGGTCAAGTCCGATCCTAAAATCGTCGTCCCTCTGCTGAATGGCGTGGATCACATCGCGGTGCTGCGGTGGCGCTTCGGACACGATCGCGTTGTTCCCGGCACTATTGCGGTCGAGGCGGAGCGTACCGAAGACGGCCACTTTGTGCACCGAACCGCGATACGCCTGGGACTTGCCGCCAGTGGGGAGCCTATCCTCAAGGACACTGTAGAGCGCCTGCGAGGGCTCGGATTCGACTGCCGCTTCGTGGAGAACGAGCAGACATTGCTGTGGAGCAAGCTTTGCTTCCTCGCTCCTTTTGCTCTGGTCACGTCTGCCTCGGGCAAGAACAACGGCGAAATTATGGCCGATCCGGAGTGGAAGGCAAAACTCCGCTCGGCGATTGGGGAGGCATGCGCTGTCGCCAGGGCCGAAGGTGCGGAAGTTGACGCAGAGAAGCTAAACCCGATTTTTGATGGAGCGCCGCCCGCTATGCGAGCTTCGATGGCGAAAGATCTGGCGGCGGGTCGACGGCTGGAACTGGACGCCATCGCGGGTCCAATTCTTCGCGGAGGTGCGCGTCACAAGATTGCGGTGCCGGTTACCCAGGAACTGGTGTCTCAGGTTAGGTCGCTTGTCGGTTCGACGGAGACCCGATAACCCACGATCTACGAGGCGAGGGTAGTTCTGGTGTCGGGAATCGCGGGGCAGCACTCCAGAATCTCTGCGTCGGTGAGCATGCGATCAGAGTTCTTGGCGCGCTGATAAATACGCTCGATCAGTTCCTCGGTTTGTGGAATGCCGTGACGTTCCAGCCAGAACTGCACGTTCGACTTGCCGCTCATCGGACCGATCTCGATGATCTGCTCCATGCCGAAGTAATGCGAGGGCACGCCGGAGTAAATGCTGTTCGCCAGCATCACGTCGTTCTTGCGATAGGCCTTGATCACCGCGGCGGCGTGCACGCCGGTACCCGTGCGGAACGCGTCATCTCCTACCACCGGATAGTTCTTGGGAATCGGCACTCCCGTCGCCTTCGAAACCGCTTCGCAATAATCCTTTAAGTGAGTGAGATCCTGGCTGGCCCAAGGCTCGATGCCGAGCAGTTTGAGATTGACCAGCATCTGATCCATCTGGGTGTTGCCGACACGCTCGCCGATCCCGCACGCGGTTGCGTGCACGACCTCGGCTCCGGCGACGTATGCGGCTATCGAGTTGGCCACTGCCAGTCCGCGATCGCAGTGCCCATGCCACTCCACACGGATGTCACCTCCGGTTGGCTTGACGACCTCGTTGATCACGAACTGGAGTAAGGCTACGACTCCCATCGGGGTCGAGTGGCCGGTGGTGTCGCAGACCACGATCGCCTTCGCGCCGCATTGGATCGCCGTCGTGTACAGCCGTTGAATCGTTTCGGGATCGCAGCGTGAAGTGTCTTCGGTTACGTACATTACGTCGAGGCCGAGCGAGACCGCGTACTTCACCGCCTTCTCCGTGGTGTGGAGAAGAAAGTCATCGGTCCAGTTTTCGGTGTAACGGCGAATTGGGCTCGATCCGATAAAGGTCGCCGCCTCGATGGGAACGCCGGTGCGCTGCACAATTTCAGCGATGGGCCGAATGTCGTTCTCGTGGGTGCGGGCGGCGCAGTTTGGCTTAATCTTCAGCCGCGCGCGCCCGATCTCGCGGGCCAGGGCCTCGCAATGGGCCACAGCGCGAGGCCCGGCGCCAGGCAGGCCGATGTCGAGCATGTTGATGCCAAGACCTTCCATTAAGTGCAGAATTTCGATCTTCTGTTCGATGGAAGGATCGCGCACCGACGGCGATTGCAGGCCGTCGCGCAGGGATTCGTCGTTCAGCAGCGCGCGCCCGGCCGGCTTCATGGAGCGGGCAAAGACAGTGTTCCAGTCGTAGATGAGATTCGAAACGTTGGCAGTCACAGTACGGTCAGACGGAATCATGATTTATGCCAGGCCGTTCGCCGCCTGGTTTCGGTGCCCCCACAGCACCGGTTCATGCGAGAGTCGCGGGATCTTTATTCCGCTTCTTCGATTATCGCGCAATCAGCGGGCAAACACTACGGCTTATCTTTGTTGTCCACGTTGTCCACGGGCTTGGCGGGCTCAGCCGCAGGCTTGGGCGGCAGCGTCAAGCCAAACTCCGACTTCTGTCCGAAGCCGGCGACGTTTCTGCCACGAGGCTCATCGGGTCCGGGAAAATAAAGGGTGCGGCAGTGCTCGCAACGATAGACTTCGACATTCGAACCCAGAGTCTCGCGCATATCGCCACATGCCTGCTCTACTACGTCTGCCATGTAGAACCACCGTTTCAGGTGACCGGCGCAGATTTTTCCCTTGGCGTCGGCTTCGTTACAGGCCCGCTGCAAAGGCTTTTTGAATTTGACTTTGTGGTTGGGAAGCTGGGGCAGGGAGGTCAGGCTGATCTCAGGCATGGTGGCTGGCAAAGTTACCTCAACGAGTCATTCGGTTCTGTTCTTGCCGGTTAGGTCGTCGCGGGAACGCCGCGTGGCTTCACATTAGCGCGGATGAACTCGATGATGGAATCCATCGGGGTTCCGGGCTGAAAGACCGCTGACACTCCAGCTTTTTTCAAGCCGTCAATATCCTGATCGGGGATGATGCCGCCAACTAGCAGCAGCACGTCCTCCATGTGATTCTGGCGCAGCAACTCGGTCACACGCGGAACAATCGCATTATGAGCACCAGACAGGATACTGAGCCCAATGACGTCCACATCTTCCTGCAGTGAGGCGTTGACGATCATCTCCGCCGTCTGGCGCAGACCGGTGTAGATGACCTCCATCCCCGCATCGCGCAGAGCCCGGGCAATCACCTTGGCGCCGCGGTCGTGGCCGTCGAGGCCCGGTTTGGCAACGAGTACGCGGATTTTACGGTCGCTGGACATGAGTAGCTCTCTTTTGACCCACACACGGGCCTAGTCGGCAAAACCCTCCATCGACGGCCCGCGAGGCGCTCCAGGCCGTTGTGACGGCACATTTTGACCGAACAAACATGATACCCCCCCGTCTGCAACTTTGGTAAGTGCTTGTGTGCCGTACCGTTAAAGTACCGTGGGGATCATGAATCCAGAGCAACCCTGACACCTTGGTGAGGCTCTAACTGTCAGATCGAGAATTGTTACTCGCGAAGGAGACGAATGCGCCCGTTAGTTCTAATTGGAATCGTGGTGCTTGTGCTCGGAATCCTGGCGTTCGTCGTGCCGATCCCTACCAGCCACAGACATGAGTTGAAGGCAGGAGACGCTTCTATCGGCGTGACCACCCATCAAGATCAGAAGCTCTCGCCGGCAATCGGCGGTATATTGTGCGCTGCCGGAGTGGTACTGATGATTGCAGGATCGCGCAAGACAGCATGAGTCATGCCTAAAGCGCATTCAGCCCATCTGCCTCTGCAAAATGTCGCGGCTCAACGCCCTTCTGGAGGCCGGTCGAAACGGTCGGCGGTCGACTGGTTTGGCCAGTTCGCAGCCCATGCCTCGACCTGGCTGGGTTCGCGCTGGGCTTTCGTCGGTGCCATCCTGGTAATTGTCACTTGGGCGGCGATGGGCCCTATCTATCGTTATTCCGACACCTGGCAACTGGTGATCAACACCGGCACGACGATTGTTACCTTCCTGATGGTGTTCCTCATCCAGAACACACAAAACCGCGATGCCAGGGCGATCAATCTTAAGCTCAACGAGCTAATCCATGCTGTAGACAAAGCCAAGAATCAAATGATCGACATTGAAAATCTATCCGACCTTGAACTGGATGAGCTTACAGAACGCTACGAAAAAATCCGGGATGCGTACCTCGTACGCACGAGCAAGCGCCGAACGAAGGATGCTTGATTAACTGGCCGCCCTGCGATCCGCTTGAAGCTCTTCCAGTCTTGCGCTGGAAGGCCACCAGGCAGCTAGCGCCGCGCTGAGATACATCGCCCCGACAATCCAGAAGCCGAATTTGAGACCGTTGCGATGCGCCGCTTCGCCCGCCAGGAGGGCGGTGCCGATCTGCAAGGCGCTGGCCAGGAAAAAGAACGTGTTCTGCACCCGTCCCATGAAGTGCTTGGGCACCATCTCCATCATCTCGGTCGAGATAGCGATCCCGCCCACGCCTCGACCCGAGCCCATGACGAAATAGATTGGCACGGCCAGCGCTAGCCAGGGATTTTCGGGCAGCAGAAAGAGTGACACTGCGATCACCGACATGGTGATGGTCACCGCGCGGTTGGCACCGGTGCGGCGAATGAGGCGCGACGCATACACCACGCTTACGAACGCTCCGACCGCCCAACCGCCGTTGAGCCAGCCGTAGCCGACGGCTCCGCTATGCAGAATGCGCTCGCTCAGGGGCGCCGACAGAACACCCTGCGTCATCATGGCTGCGATGAACAGCGACCACGCAATGCCCAGCAGCAGCGCCCGGCGATTGCCTCGAACGTAGCGATAGCCTTCCGCCAACTCATGCAGGTAGCGGGCAGCGGCGCCGGTCGGAGCTTCTCGCAGCTCTTCGCCTTGTGGCTTCGAATGCGAAACGGTCACACGCCCCTTGCGGACGTGAAAGACGCAAGCGATCGAGCATACATAGCTGGCGCTGTCGATGAGCAGAATGCCGCCCAGCCCGATTTGGTTGTAGACGAAGCCAACCACCGCTCCCGCCATCAGCCAGCCGCCCTGCACCGCCGCCAGCATCAGCGAGTTGGAGTCGAGCATCTTGTCTTCCGGCGTTAACTCCTGCACCAGCGCATTCAACGTCGGCCAGTACATCCAGAAGCCGATAGCGACGAGCATCGCCATGCCGTACAGGTGCCACAGCCGAACGTGATGGGTAAACACCAGCAGGGCGACCGCCAGAATAACGATGCCGCGCGTAGAGTCGAGCCACATCATCAGATGGCGGCGGTCTTCGCGGTCGATCAAGACCCCAGTAAACGGCAGCAGCACGAGCGACGGCACAGTCTGCACGGCGACCAGCACGCCGAGCGATACCTCGGAGTGTGTGGCCTGCAGAATGTACCAGGTCACGGCGGCCATGTTCATGCCGCTACCGACCATGGAGATGAGGTTGGCGAGAAATATCAGCCTCATCCCGCGGTGCTGCCAGATTTCCTTCATACTTCCTCAACTTTAGCGCAGGTTTGGCGGAAGAATCTGCTCCCATATACTGAAAGAGCGAACATTGCTGTTGAGGTGCGGGAATCGCTGGTGAATGGGAAGGAGCTATCAGCCATCAGCCATTAGCCATCAGCCAAATCAATACGAAAGGCTAAGAGCTGAGAGCGAGTTGCTGTTTACACGAGGATTCACTTGTCCCTGAAACGTCTGTTCAAGAAGGAAAAGCAAGAGCATCGCATCCTGCGCGAGGTCCAGGAGCGCGCCGGCGGCCTGGTGCCTGAGTATCACCGGGCGACGCCTGAGTGTCCGCATCCTGAGCGCTGGAGCATGTATGACTCCATGACCGCCGAAGTCGAGGTGCTGGAGTTCCTGCGCACGCTGGTGACCACGACCAAGCCCAACCTCGTGGTCGAAACCGGAACCTTTATGGGTGTCAGTACGCTTTGGATCGCCGAGGCGCTACGCATGAACGGATTCGGCCGCATCGTCAGTTGCGAATACGATCCCAAGGTCTTTGCCGCTGCCGGGGAGAAGATCGACGCGTCCGAGTTCCGCGACCTGATCGATCTGCGCAATGAGTCCAGCCTGGAGATGAAGGTCGACGGGACAATCGATCTGTTCTTCAGCGACAGCGACATGCCCATCCGCGAACAGGAGGTGCGGCGCTACCTGCCGCAGATCTCGCCCTTCGGGATCATCCTGATGCACGACGCCAGTTCTCATCTCAAGCAGGTTCGTGACGCCGCGCTTAAGCTGGAAGCGGAGGGCTTGATCTCCGTCGTGCTGCTTCCCACACCACGAGGGCTGGTGGTGGCGCAGAAGAAAAAAGGGCGCAAGTAGAGATTCGTTCTACATGGCCACGTGGCCTGGTCTCGTGGCGCGATTCTTCGTGGCGTATCCGCACAAAACGCGCTAGCATTCTCGCCAAAAGAAATTGCTGCGACGGTCGCTGACGGCCCGGTCTTCAGGCGGAGCGAGGTGCAAGATGCGTTGTGCTCGTTATGTTCTGCTATTCGTCCTTCTGGGTACCTCTCTTCTCTCCTGGTCCCAGAGCGCTACCATCAGCATTCCCGCCGGAACGCCGGAGGACAAGGACCTCGCCGCGATTGCCGCGGAGAGCGATCTCCAGAAGCGGATCGGTCTGTACGAGGATTTCGTCAAGAAGTATGAGAGCAACAAGCCGGCGCTGGCATATGGCGAGTGGCAGCTGGCGCAACAATATTCGGCGGCGGGCGATAATGCGAAAGCGCTGGAAGCGGGCGATAAGGCTCTCGAACTCTATCCCACCGATCTCGACATCATCGTTTCCCAGGCGAACATTGCTCAATTGCTGAAAGACTATGGAAAGGTCGTAGACTACGCGGTCCGCGGTGCCGCAGTTTATCAATCGATTGAGAAGCAGCCCAGACCAACCGACGTGCCGGAGGACGAATGGGCGCGCCGAGTGGCTGAGCAGCAGAAAAGCGCGCAATCCGGGTACGATTTTCTCCAGACGGCTGCCTACAACGCGATCGCCTCCGAGCAGGACGCCGCCAAGCGCATGAGCTACATCGAGAAGTTCACCCCGGCATTTCCCAAGTCGCAGTTTGAACAGCAGATTGCGCAACTCGCACTCTACAGTCTGCAGCAGCTCAATCAGCCGCAACGGCTGATTGCTTACGGAGAGAAGGCGCTGGCAGCGAATCCGGACAGCCTGCCCACCCTCATCATGATGGCGAACGCCTATGTGGGCGACCCTAAAGAGGCTGCCAAAGCGGCGACCTACGCCAACAAAGTCATCACCCTGGCCGGCCCCAATCCGGAGGACAAAATGAAGAAATACTACGCGGGCGCGGCGCACACGATTCTCGGCCGATCCGATCTCGAGCAGGACAAAACAATAACCGCAGTAACGGAGTTAAAGACTGCCGTGAGTTTGCTCCAGGACAATCCCCAGGACCAGCAGGGCGCCCTCTATTACTTGGGCTACGCCTACGCCAAAGGCAACCACAGGGCGGATGCAGTTGCGACCTTGCAAAAAGCGATTGCTATCGATGGACCTTATCAGGCACCGGCGAAGGAGATGCTGGCCAAGATCGGCGCCGCCGGGAAAAAGAAGTAAAGCTATTTTTTGACCAGCGCCTCTGCTAGCAGTTGCGCTTTGGTCGCGAGATTGAGCGCGCGTTCCAGGTCGCCGTCGGTGCTGGCTTTCTTGGACTGATTAATGTAGGACCAGATCTGCGACACCATGGCCTTCTGGTCCTCAGTGAGCGTCCGGCCATCAACGCTCTTGACCGTTTTCTCTGCTGAATCGAGCAGTTGTGCGGTGGACCGCTTGTCTTTCACCGCAGTATCGACAGGCACTACCGCTTCAATGGCGGTATCCGGTACAGGTTCCGGCAGTCGATTGGACGCAACGGTCGTTGTGCCTCCCGCATTCTGAGAAGGAGCGGCCGGCGGGGGCGCAGGGCTCGTTTTCTTGGCCGAACTATGGTGTTGCTTTTTGGGCTGCGCCTTCGGTTCAGATGCCTTGGGCTTTTCTTCGGCCACAACGACCGGGAGCGGCTCCGGATATGGTTCAGGAATCTTGTCGGGCAACGGCTGATATACGGTGGGCGCCTCGGCGCGTGGCGGTATCGCCGGAGGTTTTTTCTTGTTCAAGAATTTGTCGCAACCGGCACCGAGCAACAGCATGCACACAAAAATTGCGACGACGAATTTGCGCCCAGACTTCATACCATCCAATCGGCCGTTCCCCTGCTTCCGGTGGTGGCGCTGCGGAAGCCGCGGCACGAACCCAATAATCTCCTCAATGATACCCATTTGCGCGCGAAAAAAGACCTCGTCTGGCGAACTTTCAAAACTCCTGGATTGCCGCATCGTATCAGCCGAGAACGACTGCCTCGGCGTTTTGCGTTTCAGGGGTTCCAGCCAGCGGCAGAGATATCCGGAAAGTTGTACCCTGCCCCACTTCGGTGACGAAGTCCAGGGCCCCATTGTGCAGTTGCAGGACGCGGTAGCTCATGGCAAGGCCAATGCCGCTGCCAGTTTTCTTAGTTGTGAAATACAAATTGAAGATCTTGTCGCGGATGTCGGGCGGGATGCCTGTACCCTCATCCTGGACTTCAATGCTGGCCGAGGTTTCGTTGCGTTCGACCCGAATCTGCAACACGCCGCCGCTGCTCATTGCCTGGACGCCGTTTAACACCACATTCAGCAGAGCTTGCTTGATCAGGTCAGCATCTGCGTTGACGGGCACACCGGCCTCGGTAATTTGAGTCTCCACCTTCACCCCAAGGCGCGCTGCCTCAGGAGACGCCAACAGTGAGACCTCCTCCGCTATTTGGCGCAGGTCGAAACTAGCGAGCCGGAGTTCGATCGGCTTGTTGAAGTCCACCAGGGTTTGCACCACGCGGTCCAGCCGGTGAAATTCGCTGCCAATCACATCCATGTGGCGACGGGTATCCGGGTCGACTTCGCGCATTTTCTCGCGCAGCAATTCCAGATGGACCACAATCGCATTGATCGGATTCTTCACCTCGTGCGCGACGCCGGAGGTGAGCCGCCCGATGGCGGCCAGTCGCCGTGAGAGTTCGATCTCGTTCTCCAGCCGGCGCACCGATTCCGCATCGCGCATCGTCAGCAAAGCGCCGATGCGTTCGCCGCGCTCGGCTATAAAGTCGAGTGCAATCTGAATGCGGCGCCCGTTCTCCAGTTCGATCTCGCGTTGTGGGATGCGCCGGTGCAGAGCGAATGCGTCCAGTATGATCCGTCCGAGCTTATTCCCGTCGGTGAAAATATGTTCCATGTTGTGGCCGAGAATCTCGTCCCTCGGACGGCCAACGAAACGTTCAGCGGAAGCGCTGACCAGGACCACTCGAGTATCGCTGGTGAACAGGATCAGACCGTCCTGCAGCGTGCCCATGATCTGGTCAAGGTTCCCTTTCAACGCACTGAAGACCTCCTTGACATCCCGCATCTGGCGCCCCAGCCGGTCGATCTTGGTGTTTACCAACCCGTACTCATCGATGCGCCGGGGATCAGGATCGGGGATGGTGTCCGGCACCCCGGCTGTCATCTGGTCGAGACGCCGGCCAATGGCCTCCAGCGGCCGGAGCGCCAGATTCGAAACTCCCGCGGCAAGACCCAGCGAGACCAGAATCGCTATCAGGGAAAACTCGATGGCTCGCGTCAGTTGCGGCTCGAGTTCACTCTTAAGGAAAACCGTTGAGATACCGACGCGAATGTTTCCGAAATATTTGCCCTCGCGCTGAATCTTGAGATTCACGTCATAGACCCGGGGCGTGCCATAGACGACCTCGAGCTGCCGCAGAAAACTGCCTTGCAACACCTGCCTGAAGTCCTCCCGCCGCTCGATCTGCCGGCCGATCAAGCTCGGTGTCGTATGCACCATCGCGCGGCCGTTGACGTCAGTGATGGCAGCATCGTAAATGGTGTGCGAATATCCGACGATAGACTCCAGTAGAGTGTTGAGCCCGGGGTCGTTCCGCAAGGCCGCAGCTGGATCCGGTGCCGCAAGCGCGGGGTGCTGGCAGCGCGCCTCCTCCGGCGCGCTTTATGTTATTGGCGCCACGCTTCGCCTCGCCGGACTGGGCCTGCGATCGAACACCAGCAGTGGGCGAAACACTTTGGGTATCGGTGTGAGTATCCAGCGATTCGCCTTCGGTAGATAGGCTGCCTTGATCGGCTTGAGTTGCCTGTCCGGCTGCCTCGCGGATCTCTTTGGCCACGAATTCAGCGCTAGTCGCAGCCTCGAAGGTACGTTGTCGCACGAGATGGGAGATGTAGACGTACGAGAAGACAGCGACCAGCGCGAAGACCATGCCGCTGATGGCGAGCACCAGCTTGGTTTTCAGGCGGATTCTAGCCATGCTTGGACTTCTCGGAGACGAGCGGCAGTTACCAAATGATATCAGCCGTCACCCTCGCAGCAAAGCGCAGCCCAGACCGGAATGAGTCCCGGAAATCGAAGCGTCTTCTTACCGGTCCCGCTCCCAACGCCGCACGAGGCAGCCGCTCTATTGAACCGTGATGTTCACCGCCGTTTTGTATACCTTCTGATTCTGATCCCAGGCCTGGATCACGACATACCGCTTGCCGGAGGCCATGCTGATGTAAGTGTTCAGGGAAGAGACGTTCTCCTTCCACCGTAGGTTGTTATCGACATAAATCGCCATGGCTAGGATCGGTACGTTGGACTTTGCCGACGCTACACAGTGTACGGGAGAGGATACGGCGGAATTGTTCGTCGGCGATACGACGGTCACTCCGTAGTTGCCCTTCGCGAAAAACTCCCCCATGTCATTGGCCGTGGCCGCAGCTCCTGGAAACGACGTCAGTCCGACCGCCTCACCGATCGTGCGTAGCAGGCTCTGGTGCTGGTGAAAAGTCGTTGAGCGTGTACCGGGCACTACCTTTGGGCCGACCACAACCACCGCGATATGGCCGCCCCCGTGCGAGGTATCGGAGGTAGAAGCTTCATCGAAGACGATGATCAGCATGCCGTCCTGGCGGAAGGCGCTGTTGTTCACTAGCGGAGCGATGTTGGTCTTCAGCCATTTGTCGGCCTCTTGCAGCGTTCCGTTGTGCGCGTCGTCATTCACGTTCGGAATCACGAACGAAATATCCGGAAGGACCCCGTTGTTCATGTCCTTTGCGAACTGGGGGAACGGCACCAGATTCATCTTCTGCACGTCGCTGTTCCGCACATCCGAGAAATAGGCGAAAGGGTTGTGGTGCTTCAGGTAGGCGCCGCTATCCCCACCTATATAGCCGGCATAGGGCAAGCTCTCGGCGTAGGACTTCCATGTCTTTCCGGTGGAAAGCAGGTGGCGCACCAGGTTGTCGGCTGTCACGGTTCCGGAATAGCCGTCGTTGTTGGTGATGACCTGGCCGGCCGTCATCATAAAATAGTTGCCGATCGAGGGATGAGTGTTGGCGTAATACTGCGTTGCCAAGCCGTACTGATTTGCCAGGCTGTTCAGGTACGGCATTGCACTGTTGCCAACGACCGAGGTGTATCCGTGATTCTCTTCCACAACTACGACAACGTGACGGCTGGGGGGAACCTGGGCGGCGACGGGTCCCGCCATAGCGGCCAGCAACGCCGTCACAATAAGCATGAGAAGGATTGGTTTCATTGGATGCTCCTAAAGGTGGTGATGCTGTTGAGCCTGTGTGTTTGTCTCTGTTCGCGACGGTGCGGACACGAGTTGAACCGGGCGAACGATTTTGTTCCTTGTTGTGAGATTGCGGACTGGCCGGCCGCGGTTGGATGGGATCCTGGAGTCGGTTCGGCGCGGGCCGGCGCCCGCTTGCGATGCTCTGGGTTATGCTAAGGTTCCAAGGGAACGGAGGGACGCGAACAACGCCAACGTCTGCTTCCGCGTCCAATCTCCAACCCCGTAGGCGCATTGGTTGCTACGGCAACGCCGCATCGGGGCGTCAGAAGAAGGTGGCGCAACGAACCATGGAAGACGCAAAGAAATTGCAGAGCGAAACAGTTACCAGATTGCGGAGTCTGGCGCACGATCTCAGCAATTCCATCGAAACGGTTATGCAGGCTTCCTACCTGCTAGCCCAAGCGAAACTCGACGAAAACAACCAGAAGTGGATTGAGTTGATCGACAAAGCGGTGCAGGACGCCGCCAAGATCAATCGCGAGATTCGTGAAATCCTAAGGGCGCAGGAGTAGAAGAACCCCCCCTACGCTAACCCGAGGCGGACTACCATGCAATTCCGCAGTCGCGAAAAAATCCTGCGTCGACGCTTAACCGTTCGCATCTTTCGCTATTGGTCGGATTTTCTCGGTGCGAGTATTAAGCTGGTCCGATTCAGTTCATTCCGATGCGATGAATATCCTGATGGCGAGAAACCTCTTGCACTCTCCCAATCCCGATCCAGAACTAACCCACAAAGCGAAGCCGATAGATTTCAGTGAAAGTAATCCGGGCACCACGATGGTGAACAGAGGCACGCCATGGCACTTTAGGGCCTGATATTTCCGGGTTCGGTGGTAGAAAAGTATGTTCCGGCACGTGCAGATTACCACCTCTATCGTGTAGTCTTGCACGTACCGGAGTGTTGGAAGGCCAGGCTAGCAGTGCGCTGTCAGGACACGAGTGTTGCACTCATCGTGATGTTAGCGTTCAGCACTCGCGAGACAGGGCAACCCTTTTTTGCGCTCTGCGCGGCTTCGTCGAACTTGTGAGGGTCGGCACCAGGGATCTTCACGCTTACATCGAGGTGAATGGCCGTGATTGTGAACCCAGCATCGGTCTTCTCCAGGGTCAAAGCAGCGCTGGTGTCGATGGCTTCCGGAGTCAAGCCGACTTTGCCCAACTCGGCTGACAGTGCCATGCTGAAACATCCAGCGTGGGCTGCCGCGATCAGTTCCTCGGGATTGGTGCCCTGTCCGTTCTCAAATCGAGTGCTGAAGGAATACTGGGTGTTGCTCAGGACACCACTTTGTGTAGAAACGGTGCCTTTACCATCTTTCAGGCCACCTGCCCAGTGGGCGCTGGCTGTGCGTTGCATACGATCCTCCTTTATGAAGCGTTACCAATTCTATTTCACGTTACACCAAGTGCGGCAAGGCTGTTGTGAAATGGAAGTTCCCAGGGGAGTCAGGTCTAAATTAGACGGGGTTCATTCTCAGGCTAGAGCTTGGTACTTCATTTGCACCTAGTAGAAGTCGGAGCAACTGAGATAGTAGCCGCATTGCGGACAAACTAGTTTGCAATGATTTTCGCGGAGCAACGCGGAGCAGGTTGGGCATATTTGCAAGCTTTGAACGCGCGGCGCCTGCAGGGTTGCAGCCGACTGGCTGGAATTGGCGTCGAAAGGCGGGGCGGAAACCGGTGCGTCTCTCACAGAAATAAGTCCAAAAATGAAACGCAAACCAGCATAGCTGACAATTCCCATTTTGGGAGCAGCAAAATCACATGAAAGTGCGCCTAGTGCTTTGGTGGGAGCCGCAATGCCCGACTGGTACATGTACCGGCGTTACCCGCATGGGCAGCGAATTTTCTAGGAGTTTGACCAATGCTCTTCGATAATTCAAGATGCGACGTTGGTGTGTCGCCACGAAAGGGTTACCGAAGGGTTAACTGACGGTTTTGGCGAAAAGGCGCCGCAAATTTGGTAGGTAAGATGGAAGCACTGTAGTTACTATTTAGTAACTAATAAGGCGGCGTGGAATATTTGGGTCGCTAAGAACCGGCGGGTAAGTTGGACCCGCGAAGAGAGACATAACAGGCCGCCACGGCAATGGACGGATCAGGATAGAGGTCGCCGGGCATTCGATGATGACGATTGTGGAAGTTTTCGCAGAGTTTCACCGTTTCCGATGTGATTAAACATTTTAAGAACGCGTCGCCACCGCGTTTGGATTTAGGAGACCGAAGAAGTGAAGAAAGCACTCATTGCAGCCCTTGCCAGCCTCATGTTAGCCGGAGCCCTATGTGCCGTAGACGGTGCGCCCCTGGTTTCTGCCAGTGGCACGATCATCCTCGGGGACACTTGTCTTCCGGCGACGGTTAACCCGCCGACAAGTCTGGTCGCGGGCGGCGATGGATCAATCAATGTCAATGAATTTTGAACCTCGAAGTCGAGAATCGTTTAGGAGAAATCTGATGAAGCAACGTGTGTTTGTCATCCTGGCCACTTTGATCATGGCCGCGACTTTCTGTGCCGCTAGCTCGAACCCGGCCCAACCTGCCAACTCCGGCCCGCAGCTCGCTTTTGTTCCCGGCGATGGCAACCCGCCCCCGACCTGCATTCCCGGCAAGCCCTGTGACGACAAAGATTACGCGCAGCCCAAGCTGGTAGCCGGCGATGGCAACCCGCCTCCGACCTGCATTCCCGGCAAGCCCTGTGACGACAAAGATTACCTGCAGCCGAAGCTGGTGGCCGGCGATGGCAACCCGCCCCCGACCTGCATTCCCGGCAAGCCCTGTGACGACAAAGATTACGCGCAGCCCAAGCTGGTAGCCGGCGATGGCAACCCGCCTCCGACCTGCATTCCCGGCAAGCCCTGTGACGACAAAGATTACGCTGCAGCCGAAGCTGGTGGCCGGCGATGGCAACCCGCCCCCGACCTGCATTCCCGGCAAGCCCTGTGACGACAAAGATTACGCGCAGCCCAAGCTGGTAGCCGGCGATGGCAACCCGCCTCCGACCTGCATTCCCGGCAAGCCCTGTGACGACAAAGATTACGCGCAGCCGAAGCTGGTGGCCGGCGATGGCAACCCGCCTCCGACCTGCATTCCCGGCAAGCCCTGTGACGACAAAGATTACGCGCAGCCCAAGCTGGTAGCCGGCGATGGCAACCCGCCTCCGACCTGCATTCCCGGCAAGCCCTGTGACGACAAGGATTACCTGCAGCCGAAGCTGGTGGCCGGCGATGGCAACCCGCCTCCGACCTGCATTCCCGGCAAGCCCTGTGACGACAAAGATTACGCGCAGCCCAAGCTGGTAGCCGGCGATGGCAACCCGCCTCCGACCTGCATTCCCGGCAAGCCCTGTGACGACAAGGATTACCTGCAGCCGAAGCTGGTGGCCGGCGATGGCAACCCGCCCCCGACCTGCATTCCCGGCAAGCCCTGTGACGACAAGGATTACCTGCAGCCCAAGCTGGTGGCCGGCGATGGCAACCCGCCTCCGACCTGCATTCCTGGCAAGCCCTGCAATGACAAGGATTACCTGCAGCCCAAGCTGGTAGCCGGCGATGGCAACCCGCCTCCGACCTGCATTCCTGGCAAGCCCTGCAATGACAAGGATTACCTGCAGCCCAAGCTGGTAGCCGGCGATGGCAATCCGCCTCCGACCTGCATTCCCGGCAAGCCCTGTGACGACAAAGACTATCTTGCTCGACCCCGTCTGGTCGGCGGCTTTGGGCTATTGTGGATCGGCTAAATAGCCAAGTCTGCAATACTTGCTTACAATTCGGAGGCTTGTCCGCTCGAAAGTGCCTTTTCGGCACTAGCTCGTAAATGGGAGGGAGATCAGCGAATTGCGGCCGGCAGCGTTACAAAAGAAGCTTGTGCTGTCGGGCATTCGATAATATGCTTTGTGCAGTATGCACTGGCGCACTCCGGATCTGATCGTTTGGCTCGTACAACCCATTCTGCAAATGGGAGTGCTGGTGGCGATGTACCGTCGCGGGCTGCAGCGGGAGTACAAGTACTTTTTTAATTATTTAATCCTGCAAGTGCTCACCAAACTTTTCCTGATGGTGTTCAGGGATTCACCCTTCGTCTATTTTTATGGCTACTGGTTCACCTTGGCACTTTGTATCTGTTTTTCGTTTGCTGTTTTCCAGGAACTGTTTCGCGACGCGTTTCGGCCTTATGAAGCATTGAGTGAGCTGAGCACCATTCTCTTCCGCTGGTCAACCTTGGTCGTTGTACTGGTCGGAGGCATGTGGGCGGTGACTTCCATTCATTCCTTCGACGGCCAAGCCGTGATGGGTGTGATTCTGCTCGCTGACCGGAGCGTCCGGTTGATGCAATGCGGCATGGTCTTCTTCCTCCTGTTATTCAGCGAATATCTCGGCATCTCGCGCAAGAACGTAATGTTCGGCATTGCGGTGGGTTTCGGATTCTACGCCGCAGTTAATATGCTGGTCGCGACCGGGTTATCGCATCAGTCGCTGGTGCCTTCCTGGATGCTGCGCCGGGCCGATGTCCTCGCGTATAACATTTCAATCCTGATCTGGCTGGCCTATACAGCCCTGCCAACGACGGTTCGCAGTCGCGAGCCGCTCGTGCTGAAGTCGCAGGACCTCAACTATGCTCTCGAAGACGCCCGCGAGCAGCCGGCGACCGAGAGCCTGCTGGACACGATGGACCAGACGGTCGAGCGCCTGCTGTCGGCGCGCGAGCAGGCGAAAGCCGCGGCGGCGATCAGTGCGTCCCGCTCGGCAGTCAATCAGAAAGTTTAAACCGGCGTTTCAGTCTTGCGTGGTGGGTTGAAGAAGGGCAGCGCCCGCACCGTCGCTCCTACCTTGTGGCGTACCGCTTCCACCGTCAGTTCCATCTGCAGACGTGTTCCAGGCTGTGCGTGTTGCGGCTCAAGACTGGCCAGCGCAATCAACTGCTTGAGCAGTGGAGACCACGTTGTAGACGTCGCTTTACCTACCTGCTCTCGCCCCTTGTAAACCGGTACATGGACGCGTGAGGCCACGCTCGGCGTCTGCGGCGCTAATCCCATACGGTCGAAGAGGGACTCCATTTCGTTCCAGTCAACTTCCAATCCCATAAGCACGCGCTTGGGCCCCAACTTTTTCTCTTCCAGCAAGGCACGCCTGCCGATGAAGTTTTCCTTCTCGTAGTGGACAAGTTTGCCCAGGCCAATTTCCGCGGGCGTGTACTTTTGTGAAGGAATCAACGCCTTCTTGCTGCTGATGTAGTCGACGTCAGCCAGAATCAGTCCGGCTTCGATGCGCGCTACGTCCAGGGCGATCATTCCCGTGGGATGAATATCGAAGCGCCGACCCGCATCCATCAGCGCGTCCCAGACGCGTATGGCGTCTTGCCACGGAATCCAGATCTCGTAGCCCAGATCGCCGGTGTAGCCAGTACGCGAGATGTCGACCGCTACGCCGCCGATCTTGCCGCTGGTCTTGCGGAAGTACTTCAGGTTTTCTAGGTCGGCTTCGGCAACGCTCTTCAGCAGTTTTCCCGAAGTGGGACCCTGCAGCGCCAGGGCGGCCAGTTGTTCTGTGATGTCCTCGACCTGCACGTCGAGACCGATAGCATTCTGGCGGAACCAGCGTAGATTGGGATCAGCTGCGGTCCAGCGATAGCGGTTTTCTTCCAGGCGAGTGATCGTACCGTCGTCGATGACCTTGCCTTCTTCGTCGCACCAGCAGCAATAGATCACCTGGCCGACGCTGACCTTGTTGATATCGCGCGCGATCAACCGATTGACGAACCGCGTCGCATCGCGGCCAGTGATCATGTACTTGAACAGCGGAGTTACGTCGATCAATGCGGCCGCATTGCGGATGGCGTTGTACTCGTGCTCGTGATGCATCTCGTACACGCTGACCGCGTAAAAGCCTGCCCACTCGCGGAAGTTAAGGCTCTGGCAGAGTGGCAAGGTTCGCTGGTGAACCGCAGTCCCTATGGGCACAATGTTTCCTCGGTGGTTATGTAAGCGCGGATTATAGTGGCCTGCTGCGCGGGGCGGCAACCCGCGACCGCTGCCCGCTTTCTGGCCTGGAGCGACGAATGCCGATCTCATCCCTGGCTCTGCACCCTTATTCCGCCTGTTAGAATGACGGTTTACCGAACATCGCAGCGCAATCCTCATAAGGACTTCATGAGTTCGAACGGAACCGGAAAGTACGATGCCATCGTCATCGGAGGCGGGCACAACGGTCTGGTAAACGCTGCTTATCTGGCGCGGGCGGGCAAGAAAGTTCTGGTGCTCGAGCGCCGTCACGTGCTGGGCGGCGCCGCTGTGACGGAGGAGATCTTTCCCGGCTTCAAGTTTTCGGTGTGCTCGTACGTGGTCTCGCTGTTGCGTCCGGAGATTATTCGCGATCTCGATCTGCCCCGTCATGGCCTGGAAATCCTTCCCCTCGATGGCACGTTCACGCCAATGCCCAACGGCGACCATCTGTGGCGCACCAACGATCACGGACAGACGCGGCGCGAAATCGCGCGGCACTCCAAGTTCGACGCGGAAGCGTATGAAGAGTTCGGCAAGGCAATGCTGCAGATGTGCCGCTTCGTGAAGCCAATTCTCGGCATGGTTCCGCCGGACCCGACCACGCTGAATCCGAAAGATCTGTTCAAGCTGCTCTTTCTGGGCCGGCGCTTCAAAGACCTGAGCGGAGAAGACAAGTACAACCAGGTTCAGCTCATGACGATGAGCGCAATCGACTTTCTCGATCAGTGGTTCGAGACCGACGTGCTCAAGGCGACGATGTCTGCCTCGGGAATTATCGGGACGTTCCTCGGCGTGCGCTCGCCCGGAACGGCTTACGTGCTGCTGCACCACTACATGGGCGAGATCGATGGCGCTTTTCGCGCCTGGGGTTTTGCCCGTGGCGGAACCGGCGCGATCTCCAACGCTATCGCCGATGCGGCCCGAGAACTCGGGGTCGAGATCAAGACTAAGACGGCAATCGCGCAGATCCTGGTGCGCGACGGGAAAGCAGTTGGCGTCGCGACCGCCAGCGGCGATGAGTACTTCGCTCCCGTCATCTCCTCGAGTGTCGATCCCAATCTGACCTTCATCAAGATGATCGATCCGACGCACCTGGACAGCGACTTCCGCGACGAGGTGAAGCGATATAAATATCGCGGCTCGTCGGGCAAGGTGAATCTCGCACTCGACGGCCTGCCCAACTTCACCTGTATGCCGGGCGAAGGACATCATCTGCGCGGCGCGATCTCGATCTCGCCGAGCGTCGACTATATGGAGCGCGCCTATGACGATGCGAAGTACGGCCAGTTCTCGCGGCGTCCCTATATCGACATGGTGATTCCCAGCCTTACCGATCCCTCGGTCGCGCCCGCGGGCAAGCACGTGATGTCGTGCTTCGTGCAGTACGCTCCTTACAAGCTGAAGGAAGGCAACTGGGACGAGAAGAAGGAAGTCTTCGGCGATACGGTGATTGACACCATCTCCGAGTACGCTCCCAACCTCAAGAGCCTCATCGTTGGCAGGCAGGTGGTGACGCCACTTGATCTCGAACGCGAATTCGGACTGACGGAAGGCAACATCTTCCAGGGCGAGCTCTCGCTGGAGCAGTTGTTCTTTCTGCGTCCGGTTCCGGGCTGGGCGCAGTACAAGACGCCGATCAAGAACCTGTGGATGTGCGGCTCGGCAACGCATCCGGGCGGCGGCATCATGGGCGCGCCCGGCCGGCTGGCGGCGCTGGAGATTCTGAAGCACGCGAAGGGATCGAGCTAGGCGATGGCGGAGACGCGTGAAGTCCTCATCGTCGGCGCCGGACACAACGGGCTGGTGACTGCCTTCTATCTCGCCAAGGCTGGGTTCAAAGTGACGGTGCTGGAGCGCAGGCCAACCGTCGGCGGCTGTGCGATCACCGAGGAGTTCCATCCCGGCTTTCGCTGCTCGAAGCTGGCGCACAGTACCGGTCCGATTCGCGCCGATATCGTCGCCGAGATGAATCTGGAGCGGCATGGGCTGAAGACGTATTCGCCTGATGTGCGGGTTTGCTCGTTGGCCGCCGATGGCAAGCCGCTCCTGCTCTACAGCGATGTTGCTAGTACGCAGCAGGAGATCGCTAAGTTCTCTCAGAAGGACGCCGCTGGCTACGGCGAGTTCCAGAAGACGCTCGCGCGCATCGCCGAAGTTGCCGACCTGCTGATGGCGATGACGCCGCCTGATCTGGAACAACCCGCTTCCGGCAATCTGTGGGAGATGCTGAAGGTTGGCCGCAAAATCCGCGGCCTTGGGGAGCGCGATCTGTATCGCCTCTTGCGTTGGGGACCGATGGCGGTTGCGGACCTGGTGGCGGAATGGTTCGACACCGAACTGCTGCGCGGCACCATCGCGGCGCGCGGCATCTTCGGGACGTTTCTCGGGCCGTGGTCGGCAGGCTCCAGCGCAACCCTGTTGCTGCGCTCGGCGGCTGACGGCAATCCCGCCGGACCCGTGTCCCACATTGTGGGAGGGCTGGGTGCGCTCACGGCAGCCATGGCTGCGGCTGCCGAAGCCGGAGGCGTGGAGATTCGCACCTCCTGCGAAGTGTCGCAGATCAAGGTGAAGGACGGCATTGCGACCGGCGTGGTGCTTTCCAACGGCGACGAGATCGATGCGCACGCCGTGATCTCCAACGCCGATCCCAAGCGCACGCTGCTGGGCATGGTTGAGCCGCATCATTTGCAGCCGAGCTTCCTGCAGAAGCTGCAGAATGTCCGCATGAACGGCACGGTGGCCAAAGTAAACCTCGCGCTCAATGAATTGCCCACTTTCAAAGGCTTGAACGGCGATGCCGCAGTAGCGCTCAGCGGTAAGATTCAGGTTTCCCCGGAGATCGACTACCTGGAGCATGCCTTCGATGCGTCGAAGTACGGAGACTTCTCGAGGCGTCCGTACCTGGAAGCGACTATTCCCACATTGTGGGACAGCTCGCTTGCGCCCGAGGGGAAGCACGTGATGTCGATCTACATGCAATATGCCCCGTTCAAGTTGCGCGACACCGATTGGGAGCGCGCAGCGCGATGCCTTAGGCGATGCCGTGGTGAATACGCTTGCCGAGTATGCGCCGGATTTGCCAGGCCTGGTGGAAGCCGGCGAAGTGATTACGCCGCTGGATCTCGAGCAGACATATGGACTCACAGGCGGACAGATATTCCACGGCGAGCTGGCGCTGGACCAATTGTTCACCATGCGTCCGCTGCTGAATTGGGCGCAGTATCGCACGCCTATCCAAAGCCTGTATTTATGCGGTTCCGGAACGCATCCGGGAACCGGGCTCAACGGCGTGTCGGGGGCCAATGCCGCGCGCGAAATTGTTAAAGATTTGCGCAAGTGAAGTAGCGTCTTCGTCTTCTTTTCGATTGCCATCACTAGTCTTTGATTGTCATCACGAGCGAAGCGAGGGATCTGCTGTCTTATGCAGTGGTGCGCACTCAGATTCTGAGAGCAGCCCGGCAAGAGCAGATCCCTCGGACGCTGAAGCCTCCTCGTGATGACAAGAAAACGCACACCCATTGATCAGCTGACGAAAACTGCACAGCCCCCTCGTGATGACAAACTATTCATCCTCCCAAATCCACGTGCTCGCACGTGATCGACTTGTCGGCCGAGGAATCGCGTGGCGAGCCGCTTAAACTTTTCGACAGAATCGGTGACATAGAAGCGAAAGGTTCGATGGTCGCTCACCGTCGCTATGCCGCCGTCATGCCCCATCATCTCTTTGACTACCCGCGCGGTCGATTCGGCTGAGTCGACGATCTCCACGTGTGGCGGAGTGATACGGCGTAGCACCGGTGCAATCAGCGGATAATGCGTGCACGCCAGCACTAGCACGTCGGCCTTGTCGGAGGCTTGCGCCATGGCCTCGCCGAGATAAATCTTTGCCACCTGCTCGGTCACTGGATGATCGATCCAGCCTTCTTCCACCAGCGGCACAAATAGCGGGCAGGCTTTCTCGAACGCGGTGAGGCCGCGTTGCTGCAAGGCGTCGCGATAGGCATGGCTGCTGACCGTCGCCTCGGTGGCAATGACAATGGCCGCGCGGTTCTTGCTCACTTCTGCGGCCATCGCTGCCCCGGGCTCCACCACGCCGACCACCGGCACATGCGCGGCTTCCCTGATGCGCGGCAATGCCAGCGCGGTTGCTGAGTTGCAGGCAATCACCAGCAGATCGATGTTCTGCGACTCCAAAAAATGGGTGGCGCCGATCGAATAGCGTGCGACGGTTTCCGCTGACTTGGTTCCATAGGGCAGACGCGCGGTGTCGCCGAAGTAGAGGTAATGAGCGGGCAACTGCTCGGCCAGCGCTTTCAGCACAGTCAGTCCGCCGACTCCGGAATCGAAGACGCCTATGCGGGGCAGTGTCACTGCAGGTCCCTCACGATCTGGCGGAGGTTGCTGGCCTGGTAGAAGCGTTCAAGATCAGCGTGGCCGGCGAGGGTTTCGCGCTCCTTGCCGTCCACCAGAATTTTGACTCGCTGGATGGCGCTGTCGTTGGCATTCAGGGTGACGACCATCGACGCGATCGTCAACTCCTCGGCTAGCACACCTGAAGGATGCTGGTTGGCGAAGGCCGCATTGGCATCGACTACGGCGGTGCCATCATTCATCAGGTAGACGTCGCGCACGTCAGCGGCGGGTGCAATCGGGTGTGAGGATCCTGACTGCTGGTAGGCAGCGAACAGCGCGCGCAGTACGGCCCTCGCCCGCTCGCTACGTTCCGACGGCAATGACACCGTAACCTGCGTCTTGCGGAGCAGGCCATCCTGGTCCGAAGCGACATAGAGTGTCACAGGGGTTTCGGGACCGCTCGCGGGCGGAGCGACTACCTGCTGCTGCGCGGCCCGTTGTTCATCTACCGTGACCTTCTGGTGCAATCGCCAGGCATAAAAGCCTAGGCCGATCGCGATCAGTATCAGCACGCCGAACATGGCAAGAATGCGCCGTGTCATGGGGCCACCTCCGGCAGCTTGGCGCGCACCGCGGCAATTCCGGTGGCAATGGCCTGCGCGACGGTGTCTTGGTAGGCGGCATTGCCGATCGAGGTCGCATCACCGTCGCTGGGTGCGAGTTCGACTGCAAAGGCCGGAGCGGCGATGTTATTCATGGGACGTAGTGGTGCAGCCAGCACCAGGTTGGGCAGCTTGCGCGTTTCCAGTTCCGCGGCCACCGATCCGGCAACCACACCGCTCAAGTCGAGGAACGAAGCTTGCGCCGTATCCCAGGGGAGGAAGCCATTCGGCGAAACCGTCGCGTCGGGCAGCAGGGAAGTGAAGACGTGCACGCCCTTGCCGGTGTTGGCCGCATGGATGGAGAGATACAGCGCCGGACGCAGCGCGTTAGCGGAGATGGCGCGCTGGTCCAGCGAGATGGCGACATCGCTGGTTCGCAGCAGGCTCGCGGCAATGCCGCGGTTGGCCAACTGATGCTGCACCCGGCGGGCCAGCTCCAGCGTGACGTCTTTCTCCGGCAGCGTCGGAGTGATAGCCGCGCCAATATCGTCGCCTCCGTGGGCGGGATCGATCAGCACCAGAAAGCGCGGCGGAGCGGGCGCCTGTGGTTTGGGAGCTTGCTGGGCAACCGCCGGTGCTTGCGACGCGGGCGGAGGCGGTGGCGGAGCAGCTACGACAGGCGCCGGCACTCCGGTGACGATGATGGTCTTGCGGCCATCGGCGAAATTGACCATCAGCGGGCCCTTCGCGGTGATGTCCAGCTGTGCAACACCATCGTGCTCGGAGAAGAACGCTCCGGTGATCAGAGGGTCGTCGAAGGTTACGCTGTCGTTTCCTGAAGAGACCACCGCCGACCGCTTGAAGATAAGGTGAACGAATCCGGGCTCGGTGGCTACGCTGGGATTTACCGGCGAGGAGAAGCCGATCAGCAGGCGCGACGGTGTTCCCTTGCGAAGGTCGAGGCTGTAGCGGGTGATGACATCGCCGATGAATAGCCGCTGCGACGTCTGGTGAAGGCTGATCTGCTGCGAGAGCAATTGCGTCAGAATGCCGGGCAGAGAAGCCAGCGGAACATAGCCGCGATCGCCCTGGAAGGCGAAGTTGGCGGCCAGCTTGAAACTGTCGCCGTGCAGCTTGCCTTTTTCCTTGCCCTCCTGAAATTGCACCTCCTGCTTCTTGCCGCCCGGCGCTGTGAATTGCCCTTTAAATTTTTTCCCATCCTTGCGCGCCTCGATTTGCCCGAGCGGCTCAAGAATTTCGACTATGCCGGCGTAGGGCTGGCCGTTGATGGTCACGAGCGGGACGGAGTAGGTGGTCTGGGGAGAGAACACGCTGAGCTGCTTGGGCTCCGCCTGCGCGTGGACCTGGTAGAGGTAGGCTGTTGCGACCGCCACGCCAATGGCGAGCATCACGGCGGCGGACAGGCGAAGCAGCCGAGGCACACGGCTCATCGGCAGGCCTCGGCGTCAGGGAATGCGCGAATCGTGAATGCTGGGGTGGCGTCTTCGAGGCCGCACCATTGCACCGTGACTGGTGCAATTCTGCAGTACTCCCCTCCCCCCCTGGATCTCGCAAAATATTGAAAACAAAGAGGCGCCAGAAAAAATTCCCGGCAAAATATTGAGCGCGTGAGACTTATACGTAAAATATTCCGGAATAAGGAGTTACGGGCTGTCTCGAGAAGTCGGGCTGGTGGGAAGAGTTTCAGGAGTCTGAATTGCGAGTGCGCCCAACGCCGGTGGTCTAAGGCCACTTGATCCCGCGCTTCCCAATCGGTCGAGGATGACATGGAACACAATTCTCCCATGTCCTCAGCTTTCATTGTAGGCGAGGGGGACAAGCGCACCAAGAAGTTTGTACGAAAAATCGACGGCGTGGTTCCGAAATGGGAAATGCGGGCGCCTCGCGAGAAGCTGTGGCGCTGCTGCGCAACTCGGGAATTATTCCTTCTTACACCGGGGGTCTCGCGCCCCGGGCTGGCACCATCCCGCCGCTGCGCGGCTAAGTTGACCGCCTGTCCAGTGTTCTCCCACTCCGGAAATGCCTTAACCGATACAACCGTTTGTGGCGCGGGTGCATTCCTGTGCTGCTTAACAAGCTTGAGTTCGCGCCCTTCTTTTACTCCAGCGAATAAATCGTCAGCCCAGTGAGCAGCTTCGGGTAAAAGTCGGTCGATTTCTGGGGCAGGACTTCGCCGGCGAAGGCCACGTCCTTCACCTGATCCATGCGCACCGGATTCATGATGAAGGCAGCATTGGCTCCGTTGCGCACCTCGTTGAAAGCGTCGCGCAGGTCGCGCAGGTATTTCAGATGCGTCTGATTGCGGACGTCTTCGTCCGACATGCCCAGCGTCTCTTCCAGCACCAGCTTATGCAATTGAACCACGTCGAGAGAGCGCTGGCGCTGGGAGAAGCCAGTCAGAGACTCGGACTGCTGATTGGGCCGGCCGCGAAGGATAAAGCCTCCAGTGGCGGTGATGGCCAGCAGAGCCGTCTGGTCTTTGCCCGATTCACGCAGGTCTTGCAGGATGGTGTCGATGGTGGCGGACGCGCCGATTTCTTCCACCTCAAAATACTTGTTGAGCTTGCCGACCATATCGGCGGCGTCGAAGTTCTGCAGCCCGGAGACGACGCGATGGGTGGGCAGCACCAGCAGTCCGGGTGAATCCATGTTGACGAAAGTCATCATGACGCGCTCGTAGGGCGCATCGGGACCGCCGCTGCCATTGGCGCGCTTCTCGTTGCGATAGTTCAGGGCAGTCTCGTAGCGATGGTGGCCGTCGGCGATGATGAGTTTCTTGTCAGCCATCATGCCCTTTACGGCTTCGATCACAGCCGGATCGGAGACTTTCCACAGGCGGTGGGTGACTTTGTACTCGTCCTTGATTTCGACCAGCGGCGCGTCCTGCTGGAGAAGCGCGTTGGCGACCTCGTCCGCCGGATCGCTGTACAGCATGAAGATCTGGCCGAAATGGGCCTGGGTAGCGCGCAACAGGTTCAGGCGGTCGGCCTTGGGCTTGCTGAGCGTCTGCTCGTGGCGATGGACGACTTGCTGGTCATAATCCTCGACCTGGCCCAGGGCGATGAAGCCGCGGCGCTCCACAGTTGTGCCGGAATTGTCTCCGGGGACCTTGAATCTCTGAGTGTAGAGGTAAATACTGGGTTCAGCGTCGGGAATCAGGATCTTCTGGGCCCGCCACTCGTGGAAGTTGGCGGCAGCGCGGGTGTAGACGTTGTTGCTGTCATTGTCGCCGGTTTCGTGGCGGCCCAGGATAACCCGGATCAGATTATATGGACTGGCGCTGTAGTAACTTGCCTGCATCTCCGGGGTTATCTTGTCGTAAGGCTGGGTGACGACTTTGGCAGGGGACACCTTTGCAGGGTCGTGCCGCAAGGCTCGAAAAGGGAAGATATTGGCCATAGGGGTAGCTCCCCCCGACACATCGCAGCGGCGATTGCACTGGGAGGAAGCACAATTGTACAGGTTTTCCGGGAGGCGCCGCGGTAATGAGGGCGCTCGCCGGTGACTCGAATCATTGAGCGGACGCAGAGAAGTACGCTGTCCGCAAAAGGAAACCAAGAGCAGCGCCAGCACATCCATAGAGGTGCCGGGAGCGTACGAGGAACGGGAATCGCGGGCCGAAGAGTGTCTGGATTCCCTGTGATAATATTCAGCCAATCCTAGGGGATCCTATGGCCCGCGGTAGCAGTTGGGGTTTCGCGATGACCCGCTCAGAGATTGGGGACTTGGGCGTGGCCAGACGGTCGCGACATTTTCGATTCGGCCCCGTCCAACCGGCAGTGAGTTTGCGGAAATTCCCTTGGCTGATGATCGTTTTGCTGTGTCTCGCCGGCTGGGTGAGCCTGCCGGGGTACGCGCAGGATGCGGGATCGCAGGACGATGTGCACATTAAGCCCCGCGTCCCTCCCAAGGACGCGAATGCGGAAGCAGTGAAGGCTGCTGAGGGAAAGCTGGCACCGGATATTCCGGGAACTGCCGATCCTACCCTCGAGACTCACACCAAGCCCATCATGCGAGACGTGGATCTGGTGCTGGTACCGGTGACTATCACCGATCCGATGAACCGGCTGGTGACTGGACTGGAGAAAGAAAACTTTCAGCTCACCGACAATGGCAAGCCCCAGGAGATCAAGCATTTTTCCAGCGAAGACGCGCCGATTTCACTGGGCGTGATTTTCGACATCAGCGGCTCGATGAGCGACAAGATCGACAAGTCCCGCGACGCCGTGGTGGAGTTCTTCCGCACCGCCAATCCGCAAGACGAGTTCTTCCTGATTACCTTCTCCGATAAGCCGGAGCTATTATCGGATTTCACCCAGTCGGTCGAAGATATACAGGCGAAACTGGTCTACGCTGTACCGAAAGGGCGGACGGCGCTGCTGGATGCCATCTATCTCGGCATGAACCGGATGCAGAAGGCGAAATACCAGAGGAAAGCGCTTCTGATCATCTCCGATGGCGGTGACAACCACAGCCGGTATACGGAAGGTGAGATCCGCTCGATGGTGAGGGAAGCCGATGTGCAGATTTATGGCATTGGACTGTTCGATCGCGACTTTAAGACGGCGGAAGAGCGCGAGGGGCCGGCTCTGTTGAGCGATATCACCGAAGTAACTGGCGGAAGGACGTTTACCATCGATAATCCGAACGAACTGGCGGACGTGGCCACTAAGATTGGCATTGAGCTGCGCAACCAATATGTACTCGGATACCGTCCAACCAACCCAGCACGGGATGGCAAGTGGCGGAAGATCAAGGTAAAGCTCATTCCTCCCAAGGGTCTCCCGCCGCTGCACGTCTACGCCAAAACGGGATACTATGCACCTTCGGAATAATCGATATTTCCTGCTGCTAGCCTGCATTCTGGTACTAGGAACATGGCTGGCCGCGCAAAACCTGGCGGCCCCGGCGCCGCAGGCCGCGCAGGTCCAAACCCAAAGTGCCACGCCACCATCGAATCCGCCGGCTCAAACCGGTTCCGCTCAGGCCAACGCGCCGCAAACTCCCGCGGGTAGCCAGAGTGCCGCGCCTTTGCCACAGGCTCCTAATCAGCCGGGCGATACTGTGCAAGTCCCTGCGAAACCGGAGGGCGAGGCGCCTGACGCGAAGAGTGGTGATGTGTTCGTCTTCCGCAAGGAAGTCGATGAAGTTACCCTGCACGCCACCGTCGTCGACGACAAGAACCGACTGGTTACCCAACTCACACGTGGAGACTTCTCGGTCTTTGAAGATGGCCAGCCCCAGAAGATCACCTCGTTCCGCAACGAAGACATCCCGGTCGCGATGGGAATCGTGATTGACAACTCGGGTTCCATGCGCGATAAGCGGCCGGCGGTGAACGCCGCTGCCATCAACCTGGTGAAGGCCAGCAATCCCCAGGACAAAGTCTTCGTCGTGAACTTCAATGAGGAGTACTTCCTCGACCAGGACTATACGGCCAGCATCCCCAAGCTGAAGGATGCACTGGAGCGCATCGAGTCGCGCGGCGGCACGGCGCTCTACGATGCGGTAGTGGCCTCCTCCGATCATCTGAAGAAGAGCGGCTCGCTGGAAAAGAAGGTCCTGCTGGTTGTGACCGACGGCGAAGACAACGCCAGTCGCGAGTCCCTGGAGCAGGCTATCAAGCGCCTGCAGGAAGAGAATGGTCCGACGATCTACACCATAGGATTGTTGGGAGACGAGCACTCCAAGCGGGCGAAGCGCGCCCTGCGCGAAATGGCCGAGGACACCGGCGGGGTGGCGTTCTTTCCCAAAGATCTGAACGAAGTCGAATCGATTACGCAGCAGATCGCACATGACATCCGCAATCAGTACACCATCGGGTATAAGCCGACGACGCCCCGAAGCCAGGGTGGCTTCCGGACGGTGAAAGTGGAAGCCCAGGCTCGCGGCTACAAGAACCTGCGCGTGCGCACCCGCAGCGGCTACTACGCCAACCAGCAGCAGCGTGCGGCCAACGGCAGTCCGGGCGAGAAGTAGGGACGGGTGCCCGCTCGAACCTGGCTGAAGTCGGCACGCGAAGGTGCGTCACGGAAAGCGACTTACCTCTGGGATGACCGGATGTCGCGGTTAGAATAGCTCACACCAAAATCCATGCCTGACACGGAAGTCGTTGCTATTCATCTGCGGGAGCCGCTCGATTCCGACGGCATGCCTTCGCCGTTGGATTGGGAGCGCGCTCATGGCATCGCCTTCGATTCAAACTGGCAGGGCAAGAATGCCGATCCGCAGCGCCGAACTGAAGTGCGGCTGCTGTGGACGCATCGGGCGCACTTTATCTGCAGTTTCGTTGCAGCTATCGAGTCCATTCATGTGTTTGACGAGGCCGAGCCCGGCGGGCGGCGCGACCATCTCTGGGATTGCGATGTTGCCGAGGTGTTTCTCCAGCCGGATCGTTTTGGTTCTCGCTACTACAAGGAATTCGAGGTCAGCCCCAATGGACAATGGGTCGACTTGGAAATCACTCCAGAGGGCGGCAGGCTGATGAGCCGGGAGTTGCGTCGGGTGGTGAGGCTGGATGCGGTCGCGAAAATGTGGACTGCGGAATTGGCGATTCCGATGAACAGCCTGACCGACAACTTTGATCCTCAGAGTCCATGGCGCGCGAACTTCTATCGCTGCGAGGGAAGCGATCCTGAGCGCGCGTATCTAGCCTGGAACCCTACCTACTCACCCGAACCGAACTTCCACGTACCGGAGAGCTTTGGACTGCTGCGTTTCGAATTGTGAAAATGCCGCCGAATTTCGAGTTACGATAGCGGCGAAACTCTTTATTGCAGTTCCGCCGCGTGACAGCGATGCGGCCCAGGGGAATGCATGCCTGCCCATTTGTTCCTCAGCTATTCGTCGGTTGATGGTAAAGACTTCTCCTTGAAGCTGGCGGACGAGTTGGCGGCGGGGCCGCCGCCTTTTCCCGTCTGGCTCGACAAGCGCGAACTTCGCCCCAGCGAGCAGTGGGACGATCAGATTGTCGAAGCCATCAAGGACTGTAAGGGGCTGATCTTCATCATGACGCCCGACAGCGTGCAATCCAATTCGGTCTGCAAGAACGAATGGGTGCGGGCGCTACGCTACAAGAAGCCGGTAATTCCTTTATTGCTGAATCGCGATGCGGAGTTGCCCTTCAGCCTAGGGTCGCGCGAGTACGTCGACTTCACCGGCGCCTTTGACGCGGCGCTGGCGCGGCTGCGCAAGTATCTCGTCTGGGCGGATTCTCCCGAAGGGCAATTGAAAGCCCTGGAGTATAGAGTCGCGGACGCGAAGCGCGAGTTGTCACGGGCGCAACCCGAACAGGAAGCGCGTATCCGCGAAGACATTGCCGAACTGGAGCGGCAGGTGGCGCAACAGAAGGCGGTCATTGCGAATCCTCGCGCCGCCGAGGAGCGGGTTGCCGAGAGCATCAAGCGGGGCCTCGAGCTGGTACGTGAACCTTCGAAGCCGCTGGTGGTCGTGGCGCAGACGAAGTTCATCAACCCGCCCCCTCTGATTGCACCCACATGGTTCCAGGACCGTCATGTCGAAACGAAACTCGTCGGCGATTTCCTCAAGGATGATGCGCTGCGCCAGATGACGATAGTGGGCCGCGGCGGAGTCGGTAAGTCGGCCATGGTGTGCCGCCTGCTGCGCTCGCTCGAAGGCGGCCAGCTTCCCGACGATGGCGGACCACTGTCGGTCGACGGCATCGTATACCTGAGCGATGCGCGTTCCTTCCATCGCGTGACTGTGCCTGACCTCTACGCCGGGCTGACCAAGCTGCTACCTGACGATGCGGTGCGCCAGCTCGACGCCGTCTACAAGAATCCCAAGGCAACCACGCAGGAGACCATGCGGGCGCTGACGGAGGCCTTTCCTGTGGGCCGCACCGTGGTGCTGCTGGACAACTTTGAGGACGAAGTCGACGTCGAGAGCGGCCGCATCAAGAACGCGGAACTGAACGAAGGGCTTCGGGCGCTGCTGGAACTGCCTCCGCACGGGCTGAAGGTGATCATCACCACGCGGGTGTTGCCGCGCGAGCTGGCGCTGGTCGAGCCCGGACGCCAACGCCGTCGCGATCTCGATGAAGGGCTGGAGCATCCTTATGCCGAAAACATCCTGCGCGCCATGGACAGCGACGGCAAGGTGGGACTGAAAGATGCGCCGGACGCGCTGCTGGCGCAGGCACGCGATCGAACGCGTGGCTATCCTCGCGCGCTGGAGCATCTGTTCGGCATTCTTTCCGCCGATCGCGATACCTCGTTACAGAATCTTCTGGACGACACCAAACAGTTGCTGCCGGAGCAGGTGGTGGCGGTGCTGGTAGGCGAGGCCTTCAGCCGCCTTGACCTGACGGCGCAGCGAGTAGTGCAGGCGCTGGCGATTTATCGTTATCCGGTTCCTGGAGCGGCGGTGGACTATCTTCTGCAGCCGTACGTTCCCGGCATCGACAGCGCGCCGGTACTCAGCCGGCTGGTGAACATGCAGTTTGTGCGGCGCGATGCCGGACGCTACTATCTGCACCAGGTCGATCGGGATTACGCGGTGGGCCGCATTCCGGAGGGACAGAAGGCGGACAGGGGTGCCACTCCGCCGCCGTTTACCCGTTATGCGTTACAGCATCGTGCGGCCGAATGGTTCGCCCAGTCGCGCAAGCCGCGCGAAGCCTGGAAGACGCTGGACGACCTGGCCGCACAATTTTCCGAGTTCGAGCTGCGCATGGCCGGCGAGGACTATGACACCGCGGCGGCGTTGCTGTTGACTATCGACTTCGAGTACCTGTTCCTTTGGGGACACTACCGCCTGATGACGCAACTGCACGAGCGTCTGCAAGGGAAGATCAACGACCCCGTGTTGGAGCAGAACAGCGTCGGGAATCTCGGCTCCGGCTACATCCGCATGGGCTTCGACCAGAAGTCGGTGGCCTGTTACGAGCGTGCGCTGGCGCTGGCGCGGCAGATTCCGGACCGCTCGGGCGAAGGAACGTGGCTCGGCAATCTGGGTACCTGTTTCGCCGAGATGGGACAGACGCAGAAGGCGATTGACTATTACAAGCAGGGACTCGCTATTCATCAGGAGGTGGGCAACCGCCAAGGCGAGTCGCTGGACCTGAGCGGACTTGGCTGGCAATACGGTTTCCTTGGCCAGAGCGCTGTGGCGATCGACTATTACGAGCAGGCTCTGGCCATCGATCGTGAGCAGAAGGACCGGCCCAACCAGGCGCTCGATCTGTGCAACCTGGGCGAGCGCTACGCCTGCATCGGGCAGACGGAGAAGGCGCTGCAATACCTCAAGGGTTCGCTGGCGATCGTCCATGATATTGGATACCGGCTGGTCGAGGCTGCCATCGACATCATGCTGGGGCATATCCAGATTGACCGCGACGATCTTGAGACAGCGGCAAAGCTCTTCAAGGAAGCGGCCGACATCGCCGACGAAATCGGCAACACGCAGACTCAGCAAGGTGCGCGCATGGGCATCGCCCTGACCGGCCTGTTGCGTGATGAACTCGTCACCGCGCGCGCGATGGCGGAAGAGGCGCGTAAATACGACCTGCCACTGTACAACCACAGCGCATCGGCGCTGTTGGGGGCGATTGTGCTTCGTCAGGGCGACCGCGCCGCGGCACGGGAGACTCTGGCGCTCGCGCTCGATCAGGCGAATGAGGTGCTTGCTCGCAGTCCGCAGTTCTTCGAGGCGCTCGATTCGAAAGGCTTGATCCTGGCGGGTTTGGCGCTGTGCGAGGGGTCACAACATCTCGCGGATGCCGAGGCGGCTTACACCGCCAGCCGGGCATTGAATCGCGATCCCGTTGCAGTCGGAAGAGTGCTGCGCCTGCTCGATGCCGTACGTCAGGCGGATGCAAAGGGAATCCTCGCCGGCGTTCGCGGTGCTGCGGCCGGCGAGAGTAACTGATGGTCTGAACCGCTAAAGCGGTCAAGAAATCTGTAATCCGTCTTGCGTACGGTAGAGCCGCGCTTCAGCGCGGCGTCAACCGGTCTTATCAATCGAACGAGTCGGCTTGAGCCGGCGGCACCGCCCGCGATTGGCAAACTTATTTCCCCAGCACCAGCTTGGCGATCGTCTGCAACTGCATGTTGGAGGTGCCTTCGTAGATCTTGCCGATCTTCGAATCGCGAAAGTACTTCTCCACCGGATAATCTTTGGTGAAACCGTAGCCGCCATAGATCTCCACGCATAACGAGGCCACGCGCTCGGCCACCTGCGAGCAGTAGAGCTTGGTCATGGCGGCTTCCTTCAGGAAGCTCATGCCCGCGTCTTTCATGCGGGCGCAGTTGTACAGCAGCATGCGCGCGGCCTCGATCTCGGTGGCCATTTGCGCGATCTGGAACTGAATGCCCTGAAACTCGGCGATGGCACGGCCAAACTGCTTGCGCTCCTGGGCGTACTTCACGGCGAACTCGAAGGCGCCACGAGCCAGGCCAAGCATCTGCGCGCCAATGCCGATGCGCCCTTCGTTCAGCGTTTCGATGGCGATCTTGTAGCCCTTGCCGACTTGCCCCAGCACATTGTCCTTGGGCACGCGGCAGTCTTCCATGATCAGCTCGCAAGTGCTGGAGGCGCGGATGCCGAGCTTGTCTTCCTTTTTGCCGACGGTGAAACCGGGAAAGTCTTTCTCGACGATGAAGGCGGTGATGCCCTTGTATCCGGCCGAGGGATCGACTGTCGCCAGCATGATGAAGACGCCAGCTTCTTTGCCGTTGGTGATCCACATCTTCTGTCCGTTCAGAATCCACTCGTCGCCCTTCAGTTCGGCCTTGGCCTGGAGGCCAAATGCGTCGGAGCCTGAGCCTGCTTCGCTGAGCGCATAGGCGCCCACGGTATCTGCACACATACGCGGCAGATAGCGCTTCTTCTGCTCGTCGGTGGTCCAGCGCATGAGGGCATTGTTGACCAGCGTATTCTGCACATCGACTACGACTCCGGCCGAGGGATCGACCCGCGAAAGTTCTTCCACTGCGAGGATGGCCTCGAAGAACGTGCCGCCGCCGCCGCCGTATTCGACGGGAATCTCGATGCCCATCAGGCCAAGCTCGAAGAATTGCCGGATGAGCGAGGGTTCAAAGACGCCCTTCTCGTCCATTTCCTTGACGAAGGGCCGGACGGATTCGTCGGCGAACTGGCGAACTGTGTCGCGAAACAGGGTTTCATCTTCAGTCAGCGAGACCAGGGGAGCGGGAGCGGCAATCGAAGTTGTAAGTTCAGACATGAGGACAATCCTTCAAAAGAGGGAATACAAAACCTTTGATTTTAGCACCCGGCATTGACGCTGTGCGCCACGCACCCCACGGCCATGCGGCCGGTCATATCACGGCATCATCACCTCGGTGGCCGCGAATTGCGGATTCCGGTTAATCCATGCGGGGGAGCAATCTTTTCTTTTGTATCTTGAGGGCGGTTCAGCATAGGCTGGTTGAATTCGCGGAGCCGTTACCCGCCGGGTTCCGCGAATCATGGAGGGCATTTGTCGCAGGCTTCTTCGGTTGTCAGTCCGGTCAGGGCGCTTTCTCGCCACCATCGTCCATACCGCTTCACTTATCTGTTAGTCAGCGAATTGATGGTGATCGTATGTTTTCCATTCACCGCGGGTGATGGACTGCGGGCCCACTTGTTCCGGCTGATCGCCGTCTTGCTGATCGGCACAGCGCTGTACACGGTGCTGGGACGTGGGCGTATCACCCATGTGGCGTTTGCGCTGGGGATACCACCGATGTTCATTCACCTGGCGAATGTCTTCGGCTATCTGCCCCGCTGGAATGTGGTGGCCCTCGGACTGGGTTCGCTCTATCTGTGTTTCATGTGCGCAATCTTTGTGAGGGCGGTGATTGCATCGCCCACGGTAACGGTCGATACGCTGGCCGGCGCCGTATCTGCCTACATGCTCGTCGGGATCACCTACGGCCTGATCTACGCATTCATCGAGCAGGTATGGCCGGGCTCGTTCATGTCAACGGTGACGGGAGCGAAGCGGATCAATCCCCCTGACCTCATCTTCTTCAGTTTTATCAGCCTGACAACAGTGGGCTATGGCGATCTGGTCCCGGTGGCGGGACCGGCCAAGTCGCTGGCGATTCTGGAGTCGATTACCGGAGTCATGTATCCCGCCGTGCTGGTGGGCCGGCTCATCGGCTTGCTGGCGGCGGGAAGGAAACACGAGGCGTAAGGATGCCTAATCCGACCAGGGCTCGGGCTTGCGGTCCCAGCGATGGCCTTTCAGCTGGGCGAGCAACTCAGCGCTCAACGGCCCCTTATCGCTGTAGCTGACATTCGCAGCCACGTGCGCAGGATCGCGCATGCCCACGATGGTCGTGCTCACCACGGGATGAGAGAGCACGAAGCGCAGCGCCAGTTCCGGCAGGCTCGTGCCTTCCGGGAGGATCTTCTTCAGCTCCTCCACCCGCTCGACCGTGGGCTTCAGGTTCTTAGGCCCGAAGTAGCGCGAGCGCCAGTCGTTCGCGGGGAACTTTGTGTCGAGTGTCAGCTTGCCGCCGAGACTGCCTTCGTCGAGCGGAACGCGCGCGATCACGCCGATATTAAGTTCGCGGCAGACAGGGAAGAGCTCGTCCTCCGGCGACTGATCGAAGATGTTGTAGATCACTTGGACGGCATCGACCAGTCCGGTGCGAATCGCCTTGATGCCGTTCTCCGGCTCCCAGCGGTTCAGGCTGAGCCCGAAGGCGCGAATGATGCCGTCGCGCTTGAGCCCCTCCACGGTGTTACGAAAGTCCGGCTCATCGGTCCACGAATCGTCCCACACATGGAGCTGTAGCAGGTCGATCGCGTCGGTGCCCAGTTTCTTGCGGATCGACTCGGCGTAACGCCGGACGTGCTCGCCGGGGAACACTTCTGCATGCTTGTGGTTGGGCGATGCCGGCCATTTCAGGTTCATCGGCGGAACCTTCGACGCCGCATACAAGCGCTTGCCGGGATTGCGGGCGATGGTCCGGCCGAGAAACTCGTCGCTCTTGCCATTGCCATAAGCCCATGCCGAGTCAAAGAAGGTGCAGCCTGCATCCACGGCACGCTGTAAGGAGTCGAGAGACTGCTGATCGTCGGAGCCGGTCCAGCCGCTCATGCCCCACAGTCCGTATCCGATGTCGCTGACGTTAAAGCCGGTGCGTCCCAGCACACGATATTGCATGCCTTCACTGTATCGCGGATTCAGCCGTCATGGAGAGGAACGGATAGAGGACCTTCAGGCACCAGATGTCGGCGCTCTATCCGAAACTCTGCTGTTTTTCCCGCTCTGCTGGTGCCATACTCTGCTTGATCATCCTGCCTGGGTCCTTCCATGGAGGCTTTATGGCATCGTCATCCATTCCTTACAGTGCAACGGAAGAAGACCTCTTCTTTCCATGCGTGCGTGGCAACTTCTTTCCCGGCGGGCTGCCCAATCCGGAGGCTGCCCTGTGTGCCGAATTCTGCCGGCTTACTTATTGCAATGCGCAGGGTACGCTGGCCTTTGACCAGGCAAAGATCCGAGGGGTGTTAACGCCCCTCGGTTTCTCTGATCCTCCGATGTTTATTGAAAGTGCGCCCCATGCAGGTCTCTTCGCGGGCAGCGGCTTTCATTGCTTGCTGGCCCGCCATCCCGGGCGCAACCTGGCGATCCTCGGTTTTCGCGGAACCAACAAACAGGACCTTCAGAACCTGATCGCCGACGCGTTCATTGCACCCGAAAGATGGGAAAAGGGAGGTCTGGTGCACGCGGGTTTTGCCGGGGCGCTGGCTGAACTTCGCGCTGGACTGGACGCGGTGAAGCCGTCCATCAACTGCCGGCTTCTCATCACCGGACACAGCCTGGGTGCTGCCATGGCGACGTTGCTGGCAAGCGCGTGGCACGCTGACATGAAGGAGATGGCGCTCTACACCTTCGGCTCGCCTCGGGTGGGCGATCACGCTTTCACCGAAACACTTGCCAACGTCAGCAATTTCCGCTGTGTGGACTGCACCGATATCGTGACCCGGGTGCCCAAGCCCGTGCCGCTCGTAATCGGCTACGAAGACCTGGGGCCGCCGCAGTACATCGACCGCCACGGCAACCTGACGGCCAATCCAGGTGATTTCCGGATCGATGCCGATCGACTGGCCGCCGATGTGGAATATCCCGGGAAATACCTGAGACCGGGCAACAATGCTGTCCGCGAGCTCTCGGACCATGCACCCATCAACTACGTATCAGGCGTGATGGGCGTGCGGGCGGAAGCCATGAAGGCTGGCGCACCGTGAGGTAGGCGCACCGTTCGAGCAGGAAGTACCTTCGCCACTCCGGGATACGTGCCGGAGATGGAAGAGGCGCTCCTCGATCGCTCGGAGGCTACGCTCTATCCCTGAGTTTCCACCGCCTGTACTTTCTGCACCTCGACCGCGGGAAGCGCGCGAAAATACTTGCTTTGGAAGTAGAGCGAGAGGTTTACCAGCCCGAGCATGACTGGCACTTCCACCAGAGGCCCGATCACGGCGGCGAAAGCTGCTCCGGAGTTAATGCCAAATACAGAGACCGCCACCGCAATCGCCAGTTCGAAGTTGTTCGATGCCGCGGTAAACGATAGAGTCGCCGTTTTCGAATAGTCAGCCCCGACCTTCCGTCCCATGTAGAACGACACCAGGAACATGACTACGAAGTAGACCAACAGCGGGACGGCGATGCGCAGTACGTCCAGGGGAAGTCGAACGATGTACTCGCCCTTCAGCGAGAACATGACGACAATCGTAAACAGCAACGCGATCAGGGTAAGCGGACTGATGCGTGGCACGAAGCTGCGATCGTACCATCCCCGGCCTTTGGCTTTGATCAATATCGTGCGCGTCAGGAAGCCCGCCAGGAATGGAATCCCGAGGTAGATAAAAACACTTTTGGCAATCTCGGCAATCGAGACGTTCACCACGGTGCTATGCAGGCCGAGCTTTCCGGGCAGAACCGTGATGAAAATCCATGCGTAAACCGAGTAAAGAAATACCTGGAACAACGAGTTAAACGCGACAAGTCCGGCTGCATAGTCTGTATCGCCCCGGGCGAGTTCGTTCCACACGATGACCATCGCGATACATCGGGCAAGCCCGATCAGGATTAGCCCGGCCATGTATTCGGGATATCCTCGCAGGAACACGATAGCCAGCACGAACATGAGGATCGGCCCGACCACCCAGTTCTGCACCAGCGAAAGCATCAGCACCCGCTTGTTGCGGAAGACCTCCGGCAACTCTTCATAGCGAACTTTGGTGAAGGGCGGATACATCATCGCGATCAGTCCAACCGCGATTGGTATGGACGTGGTGCCGACCGTGAATCGATTGAGGAAGGGCACGATGCCTGGGAGGAGCCATCCTGACAAGACTCCAACTACCATCGCTCCGAAGATCCAGGCGGTCAGATACCGGTCGAGAAAACCGAGGCGACTGGTTGGGGTCATTGTTGTTTTCCGATCTGATCGATCTCTCGCTGGATAGCCAGCTTGCCGAGCGTGGCCAGCGGCAGCGCCAGAAACAGTCTGATCCTGCGGTCCAGCATCACGAACGCCTCGCGGAAGGCGCGCTCGATCTGGTCGGGCGTGCCAGTGACTGCCGCCGGATCGGCGACGCCCCAGTGCGCCGTCATGGGCTGGCCAGGCCAAACGGGACAGACCTCCTTCGCGGCGTTATCGCAGACCGTGAAGACGAAGTTCATCGCCGGTGCGCCCGGTTGAGCGAACTCGTCCCAACTCTTGCTGCGCAAGCCATTCGTCGGCAGATGAGCAAGCTCCAACTGTTTCAGCGCCTCGGGCCGCACTCCCCCCGAAGGATGGCTGCCGGCGCTGTAAGCCGTAAAGTTCGGTCGCCCGTGGCGATTGAGGATGGTTTCGGCCATGATCGAGCGCGCCGAATTCCCAGTGCATAGGAACAGCACGTTGTAGTGAGCAGACATAGCACTATCTTTCTGCGATTTACGCCACGCCAGTTACCCGCGCCTTCTTCGCACGGATAAATGCGCTCATGAACTTGCCATCGACCTGCGGAGCGAGCGCATCGACATCGACTCCCTGGTCGGTGAGGAAGACCCGCGCATCTTCGACCTTATGAATGCGGGTCGGCTCGATCTCGATTGCCTCGAAGCCGGCATCCGCAAGCTTGGAGATATACTCCGTGTCCTGCAGCGCCCCGGCAATGCAGCCGACCCACAACAGCACATTCCTGCGGATATCTTCCGGCACCTCGCCATGTACCACAACGTCAGACACGGCGAAGCGGCCACCCGGCTTCAGCACACGGAAGGCTTCGCGCAGCACGCGGCTCTTGTCAGCCGAGAGGTTAATCACACAATTGGAGATGATGACGTCCACCGAGTTATCGGGCAGCGGGATGTTCTCGATCTCGCCTTTCAGAAATTCAACGTTGGTAAGGCCCGATTTCTGCTGGTTCTCGCGCGCCAGGGCCAGCATTTCGTCGGTCATGTCGAGACCGTAGGCCTTTCCGGTCGGCCCCACGCGACGCGCCGACAGCAGCACGTCAATGCCTCCGCCGGAGCCGAGATCAAGCACGATCTCTCCCGCGTTAAGCTCGGCCAGCGCGGTGGGATTTCCACAGCCCAGCGAGGCTTTCAGCGCGCCTTCGGGAATCTGGTTGGCCTGATCGGCGCCATAGAGGTCCGAGGTAATGGGATCGCAGCAACCGTCGGAGGCGGTGGCTCCGCAGCAGGAACTGCCTCCGGTGTGGACCCGCAGGGCAGCCTGTCCGTACTTCTCGCGAACAACTTCCTTGATATCAGTGCTCATGAAGTTCTCCTATTTACAGATAGTGACAATGCGTTCCGGTTTGACTGCCTTGTTGCGGGTGCAGCACTCGGCGTAAAGAAAGCCCAGCAGTTCCTCCAGCGCTTCGGTGCTGGCGGTGTACCAGAGGAAGGTTCCGTCGCGCCGCACTTTCACCAGGTCTTCGTTTCTCAGCTTGTCGAGATGATGCGACAGCGTGGAGCTGGGAATTTCGAGCTCACCGCCGATATCGCCGACCACCATGCCCTCGGGATGCGCGGAAAGCAGCAGTTGCATGATGCGCAGCCGGGGCTCGGTGCCCATGGCGGCAAGCATGTCGGCGTAGCGTATGATTTGTTCGGGGTCGGTCTTCTTAGGCATATGGCCTCTTCGATAGTTCCATGTATATAGAAATATCGAAGAGGTGTCAAGAGAAAACGCCCCTCTTAGCGCGTCGCCGGGAAATTAACGATACTCAGGTCCAGCGGAAACTGGTCATGACGCGGGCTGGGAGTGGGAAAGAGTCCTTTGCCGAAGTCGCCTTCGACCCCGGTAGCCTTGGCGAAGTCTTCCGCCGAAACCTGCCCGGCCAGCGCGAACGAATCGATCACATACGGTATGCCATTCGAGCCCAGCACCGATGGGCCGTCCATCAGATGGAAATGCAGGTGCGGCGCTGATGTGTTCCCGGTATTCCCCAGCTTGCCCAGAACCTGACCGCGCTTGACCCGATCGCCAACATGCACCGTGACCGAATCCTTTTGCATGTGGGCATAGAAGGCATACACTCCGTCCCCCAGATCGAGCACCACATGATTGCCGTCCACGTTCTGCAGCGTGATGGTCTTGCGGTCGGGCAGGGTAGGTGGCTTCTGGTCGGTAAGATCGTTGAGCTCGTCGACGACGGAGCCATCGGCGACCGCCAGCACGTCCGCGCCGTAGCTGGAGTAGTTGTTCACGTCGGTGACATCGCCGTGTACCAGCCGGCCGGCGTCGTCCAGGCGCATCCAGTCGATGGCGAAGCGCTGAGCATAATAAATCTTGCCGTTCACGCTGAGACTGCTGGCACGGTGCACACCGGGCTCACAGCATCCGTTCACCGCAACCCAGCCGTTGCCGGACAGAGGAGGCCCAATCTTCGGCAGCTTATGCGAGAGTTCCAAGGGAGCGATTGAGTAGCTGAGAGCCACCGGCGTCGTTGGCGTGCGGTCGGGCATCGCCGCCCCCAGCACTTCGATGTGGTGTAACAGGCGCGCCGGCGGCGTGGCTGTCCCATCCATGGTGACACTGATCAGGAAGAGCCGCGTGCCGTTGAATTCAATGGTCGGGCTCTGCACCGGCGTGGCCGCCGTGGTGCGCAAACATGCCAGCAATTGCTGGCCGCTATAGCTGGCGAGAACTGTCGCTGGATTGGCGGCATCGACCACCTCGATCTTCTGCAAAGACGCCGAAGTCGGACTTGTGTTGGTCAGCACCAGTTCGTAGACGATGTGCAGCCGTCCGTCCGTTCCGGGAAACGGCGTGGCGCTGGCAGTCAGTGGCGACGCGACCAGAGGCGTGAACTGATCAGTTCGGTCCGTGGCATGGGCAGTGAGAAAAGCGAGGAGCAGCAGAGCCACAAGGAATCGGTGTGGACGCATGGGCGAATTGTACCTTTGGTGCGCGAGTCGTCGACAGAAATTCGTCTCAATTGACTGGCGCTCGTTTTCGCCAAGAAGTTGAGCCACGGGTTCTCACGTTGTATCCTGTACCGTACCGGAACAACCTGCATTTCTGCGGTTTCACCCGCCAACTGGAGGCTCAATTTGGATCGGCTGATCCAGCGCACATCGTTTTTTTCTCTGATCACACTTGCTCTTGTGCTTGCCACCTCGCAACTCGCTCTGGCCCATGCCATTCTGATGGAATCGACGCCGGCGGCGAACTCGTCCGTCAGCGGCCCGGAGCTGGCGATTACCCTGCGTTTCAACGTCCGCGTTGACGGCGGCCGTTCACGCATACGCCTGGTGGCCCCCGATGGTGCGGTCAGCAACATCGCCGGGGTGAAACAGTCCGCAACGGACATTCTGCAAGCCACCGCTAAGGATCTGAAGCCGGGAAAGTACATACTGCGCTGGCAGGTGCTGGCCGCCGACGGTCACATGAGCACGGGTGACGTGCCGTTTACGGTGAAACAGCCGTAATGATGCTGCAGCTGGTCGACCTGTTCGGCTATTTCTCGGTCATCTTGCGTGCTGGCACGCTGATCTGCCAGTCCCTGCTTCTGGGCGGCGTGCTGTTCGTGCTGTGGACGGCACGAGCCGGCCCCGGAATTCCCGCCGAACCCATCGCCACGGTCGAGAGCTCTTCGCTGCGATTGTTGCGCGCCAGCGCTATTGCCCTGGCGATCGTGCAGGTCCTCTACCTGTATGTCGATTCCGCTGTCCTGATGGTGACCGCCGAAATCGGCTTCAGCGGTGTGGTGGGCGCAAGCTTCTTCATCGCCGGAAGCTGCATGCTGGCGGGAGCGCTGGCCGCAGCCGTGCTTACCGGGCAGGGTCGCAGAGTTCGGTCGATCGGCTTGCCGATCGTGGCGGCGTTCACCCTCGCGGCATCGGTGATGACCAATCACGCCGCGGCCCGGATTAGCGGCCGGTTGCTGTTGATCACGGTTACGGTGTTTCACGAAGCGGCCACCGGATTCTGGATTGGTGGACTGCCCTTCCTTGTGCTCGCGCTCTTCCGCGCCAAAGACAAGCTGACGCAGTGGTACATCACCGAACGCTTCTCCCGCACGGCACTGATTTGCGTAGGCACGATCGTCGCCAGCGGGCTGGTGATGAGCTTCGCCTATATCGGTTCGCTGCGCGCCATCTTCGGAACTGCGTACGGAGTGATGGTGAGCGCCAAGGTGGTGATGCTGGTGGCGCTGGTGGCGCTCGGCGCCATCAATCATCAGCTGCTGAAGAAAGCTACGCCCGAGACGGCCATGCCGCGGTTGCGGCGTCTGATCGAGGCCGAAGTCGGCATCGGCATCACCGTCATTCTGACCGCGGCCTCGCTCACCTCGCAGCCCCCGGCGGTGGACATGGTCAGCGACATCGTCAGTCCGCAGCAGATCGCCGCGCGCATGATGCCGACCTGGCCGCGGTTGAGCTATCCGCCGCAATTGAGCACGGCGGCAGCGGCGTCCAACGACCCCGCCCCCAATGCTGCGCGCAACGTCGATGGCGTCCCACTCACCGCGAAGAACCTGGCTGATATCGAAGAGTCGGAGTCGAACCATCACTGGATGGGGCTGGTGGTGCTGGCCATGGGACTGCTGGCGCTGCTGGCGCGCACCGGCAAATTCAAGTGGGCGGAGTATTGGCCGCTTTTGCTGATCGGCATTGCCGTGTTCATCTTCCTTCGCGCCGACACCGAGTCGTGGCCGGTCGGCCCGCAGGGCTTCTGGGCGACGTGGCTGCATCCCGAGGTCTTCCAGCACCGCGTGGCGGCACTGGTGTGTATCGGCTTCGCCGTCTTCGAGCTGCGGGTGCGACGTCTGAAGCAGCAGACCAGCAAGTTGTCACTCATCTTTCCCCTGATGTGCGCCCTGGGTGGCGCAGTCCTGCTGACGCATGAGCACTCCATCACCGACGTGAAAGAACAACTGCTGGTCGAGCTCACCCACGTTCCGCTCGGGCTGGCGGCCGTACTGGCGGGTTGGGCGCGCTGGCTGGAACTTCGCCTGCCCGAGGAGAATCGCACCATCCCATCGTGGATCTGGCCAGTCTGCTTCGTGCTTATCGGCGCAGGATTGCTGAACTACCGGGAGATGTAAGCCAATTTTGGTAGTGCGGTCCTCAGCCCAGTGCATTCAGCGCTGGGTAGGCGGCCCCTGTATCGGCGGGGAGCGACAATCTCTTTCGCATCAGCGCCCTATCAGCTAATCTGAATCCATGTCCACATCCGTGGAGCAGGCGCTGGAGTTGATTAAGGAGAACCGGCCGGAGTCGGTCGACCGGGCCCTGGCTCTGCTGCAAAATACGGTCTACTCCTTCAGCATGAAGGTGTGCGGCCATCCCCAGGATGCCGAAGACACCATGCAGGACGTCCTGATCAAGCTGCTGCCCTATCTGCCGAAGTTCGAGCATCCCAGTGCGCTGTCGGTGTGGCTCTACCGGGTGGCCCGTAACCGCTGCCTGATGAGCCGGCGCGGCCAAAAGAATTCCAGTAACAAGCACGTGTCACTCGACGAGTTGCTGCCCAGCCAGCACGAATTGCGCGAGCTCATCGAGAGCAAAGAGCCCAGTCCGGAGATGGAGGTGCTGCGCGCCGAGACCGATCAGCGGCTGCACGACGCTGTGCTGAAGGTTCCACCGCAGTACCGCTTCGTGCTCGTGCTGCACGACATGGAAGGACTGAGCACGGCGGAAGTGGCGCAGATCACCAGCTTGCGCGAAGGAACGGTGCGGGTTCGGCTGCATCGCGCGCGGCTGCTGGTTCGCCGGCAATTGGCGCGAATGACGCGGGCCCATGGGGCTGTCGCACGCATCCATCCCGCCTCCGAGGAGAAGCCGAAGCAGACGCGGCGCTGCCGGCAGATGTTCGCTGCGCTGTCTGATTACATGGACGGAGTGGTGGACGAGCCCAGCTGCGAAGAAATGGAGAAGCACCTGCACGATTGTGAGCCGTGCATCGCGTTCTTCGATAGCCTGAAATCGGCGGTCGAGCAGTGCCGCAGTTACCAGCCCAAGTGTAGTCCCAGGAACGCAGATCGGCTGCGGGGAGAGCTGGTCCGGAAATACCAGGCCGCGACCGAGGCTCTGGCCGGCAAGGCACAGGCGTCCATCGCTTCCTGAATTTCGAAGTCTTCCCTTTAGGGGTCACGCTTCGCTCTTGGGGTAACCGACGAAGCGGATCTCCCCCGCGCGGACTACTGAATGCGCAGCAGCAGCACCGGTTCCACCATGAACTCGAAGGCGTTGATGGTGGCGATCGCCCGCTGAATGATCGGCTCGGAAACCGGTTCCACGGTTATGGCGAACGACAGGCGTTCTTTGGGAAGATGAGGCTCCTGCTTCAACGAATCGATGTTGATGTTTTCATGCGCGATGACCTGGGCCACCTGCGCCACAATTCCGGGATGATCTTTGACCGTAAGCCGCAGATACCAGCTCACAGGCCGGGGATCGTGCGAGAGCGTCGCTTCCTTCGCGTCGATAAAGCCGGAGACGTTCTTCGCTCTTAACTGCCCGGCCGCGAGGTCGCGCGCAATCTCGATGAGATCGGAGACCACCGCTGTCCCGGTTGCTCCGCCACCGGCGCCTCGCCCGTAGAACATCTGCGTGCCAATGTTATCGCCCACCAGGAACACCGCGTTGTTCACGCCTTCCACCTTGGCCAGCATCGATCGGCGATTCACCAGCCAAGGCCTCACCGACACCTCAAGCCCAGCGTCCGTCTGCTCGGCAGAACCGACCAGACGTATGGTGCTGTCGAGGGCGTGCGCGGAGTTAATATCGACGGCGCGAACCTGCCGGATGCCGAAAGTCGGGATACTTGCGACAGGCAGCTTGCCGCCAAAGGCCATGCGAGCGAGAATGCTGAGCTTGTCGCGGGCGTCCAGACCATCGATGTCGAAGGTGGGATCAGCTTCCGCATAGCCCGCCTTCTGCGCCTCTGCCAGAGCCTCGCTGAAGTCGATGCCGCGCGTCTCCATCTGGGTGAGAATGTAGTTGGCGGTGCCATTCAGAATGCCATGCACCGCGCGCAAGCGATCACCCGCGGTGGATTCATGAATCACGCGCAGGATGGGAATGCCGCCGGCAACGCTGGCCTCGAAGCCGATGGGCAGGTTGCGGGAGGCCGCCAGGGCGAACAGTTCGTCGCCGTGTTCCGCCAGCAGATTCTTGTTGGCGGTAACCACCGGTTTGCCCTGCTCCAGGGCGGCACGCACCAGTTGCAACGAGTGGTCGGTGCCTCCCATGGTTTCCACGATCACATCAAGATCATCGGCGCTGACCAGCTTCTTCCAGTCCGATACCGAGCGTGCGCCGGAAGGAATGTCGCCGGGCTGCATGCCCGATCGCCGGCAGACCGCTGTACGACCAGCAGACGCACTCCGCTGCGCTGCTCGATCAGATCGGCGTGCTGCGCGATGATGCTAGCGGTTGCCCGGCCCACGGTGCCGAAGCCTATGATGCCTACACGTACACGATTCATAAGATTCCAAGGGAGTGGAGACGGTAGTACAGCATGTCTGTGAACAGGCTGGCAAGGGGCAAGCGCTATCGCTTGCAATTGCCGCGCCTGCACCGCAAAATGATTCAGCGCATTTTCCGAATACCCAGGTGGGTGCCTTAAGAAGTTATGCCTTTTACCCCCGGCCAGAATATTGGAGATTATGAAGTCGTAAGCCACCTTGGAGCGGGTGGCATCGGCGAGGTGTACAAGGTGCGCCACGTCATCTCGCAGCGCACCGAGGCTATGAAGCTGCTGCGCCCTGACCGTACCGGAGGCGATCTTTCCGAGCGCTTCCTGCGCGAGATTCGAGTGCTCGCCAGCCTGTCGCACCCCCACATTGCCCGCCTCAACACGGCCTTCCGCGTCGACGACCAGATTGCCATGGTGATGGAGTTCATCGAGGGCGAAGACCTGCACTGGAAGCTGCGTTCCCCCTGGCCGCGACGCGCGACCGAGGGTCTCGAGTACATCCGTCAGGTGCTGTCCGCGCTGAACTATGCGCACTCCAGGGGAATTATTCATCGCGACATCAAGCCTTCGAACATTATGATCACCGAGGGCCACGCTAAGCTGCTTGATTTCGGACTGGCCTTTACCACGGCCGATCACAGCGTAACCCGGCCAGGATTCGTGCTGGGCTCGCTGCACTACATGTCGCCCGAACAGGTGCGGGGCGAGCGGGTGGATTTGCGCTCGGACATCTACTCGACCGGTGTGACTCTGTACGAGATTCTGGTGGGCCGTCGTCCTTTCGATGGCGCGACGGAATATGCGGTGATGACGGGGCATCTCACGCAGGAGGCGCGATGGCCTTCCGAGCTCAATCCCGCGATTCCGCACACGTTGTCGATGGCGATCATGCGGGCGCTGGCGAAGAATCCGGCGGACCGCTTCCAATCGGCGGGAGAGTTTCTGAATTCGTTAACTGATATCTCGCTGGACGACGCGCTCACGCTGGAGACGATGGCCATACAGCCGGAGGCCCGGCCATCGGTCAATCCCGCGCAGGCGCCGTCGTCGGGAAGTCCGGTCTCGCGTCCGGGCGCGGGCACCGGTACTGCCGTTGGCCCGTTCGATCCCGCCATGCTGGATTCTGTCAGCCGCGAACTGGCGATGTTCATCGGCCCGATCGCCAAGGTGGTGGTAAAGCGGGCGGCGGGTAGTTGCGCTTCGGTGGACGATCTCTATAGCAAGGTTGCGGCGGAAATCGACTCTGAAAAAGACCGCTCGGCGTTTCTCTCGCGCAAGAAAAAGAAATAAGACTTCACCACGGAAAGCACGGAGAGCACGGAGAAAATCTCTTTTGGGTTGAAGGATTTCAACTCTCCGAGTGCGTCTCAACGCTGGCGCGTGTCCTCGGCCGTTTTAGGAACGAACCTCGGGCGGAAAGAACCAAGGATGCCTTTCTCCGTGCTCTCCGTGTCCTCCGTGGTGAAAAGGGCCTTCATCCTTCCAGCATCTTCAGCGCCTTCTCCAGGCTCACGCGCATGCGGTTGAACGATGCGGTTACGTTTGCGATCTCGTCCTTGCCGCGGACTTCGACCTCGGGCGCATCGGTTTCGCCTTTGCTCACGCGGTCCGCCGCATCGGCAACATTCCGCAAGGGACGGATGACCAGCATATATACGGCGGTATCCAGCGCAGCAATGGTCACAAGCAGAGTAACGATCAGGAAGAGAATGAGATGGTTGAACGCCTTTTTCGCGATCTCGATGGGAACATCCATCGGCACCGAGACGATCTGTGCTGCCACCACCTGGTCGAGCTTCCAGCCGAAGCCATTGACCGGCCCGTATTTGCGGATCATGGCAGCCGGCGCAACGTCCGGCGTGCTATGGCATTCCATGCAGCTTGGGGCGACGGTGATGGGCATTGCCAGGTAGAGTTGCCGACCTACCGGTGTGTCGCGCTCACCGCGAAGCGTCTTTTCATTGGGATGATCGGAGAAGTAGCGAATCACGTCCGACTCCCAATCGTCCGCCCGGTCCTGAAGATTGGTCGGGTTCAGCGTGGCTTCGCGATAGGAGTAGTTGGGATAGTGCTTCCGCACCTGGTTGAAGATGGTGATGGCGGAATAAGCAGGCACGGTCTGCGGCAGAAAGTTCGTCAGGTGATCGGGATTCTTGAGCAGATACGGCTTGATCTGGTCGGAAGTGTAGTCACGGGTGGAGCGGGCGCTGGCGAGCATCAGTTCGGCTTGTTGCAGCACCTGGTCGCGCGCGTTCTGCATGAGGAAGTCGTACGCCAGCCGGGCGATGAGGAATCCGCCCGCGCCCAGAAAGACGATCAGCACAAGGTTGAATTTGGTGAGGAGTTTCATGACAGGTTAAGAGGATACAACGCGGGCGAGGCCGATGCCGCAGGAAGTTGCGGGCCCCAAGCGTTCACCGGCACGAATTAATAAAAAGGTCGCTACTCCACGTCGAACTCGAACAGGATGCCGTTGCTGTCGTACGAGCCAATGGGCGATCCGGGAGGAATCGCGAGCGGCTCTCCCGGTTTGAGCACCTGGGCCGGCTCGAGCTCAAACTTGCTGATTTGCGCAACCGCGAAGTCGAAGTGCGCGCGGTCTTCCGGCGTTCCGGACTTCGCGGCCAGAGCCTTGCGCAACTCCTTGAGCTTGAGCAGCGCCATGGCGCGAGCTTCGGGTGCAGCTTGCGGATTCGCTGCCAGGATCATGACGCCATTCAGGGCAACGTCATCGACCGCCCGCTGCACGTCGGCGAGCTCTCCCGACTTCGTCGCAGACAACCACGTCGCCGACCAGAGCTGATCGAGAACTTCGGCGAGTCCGAGCTGCTGAGAATCCTCCCCTTGCGCTGCCGCTAGCCGCGCCGCCCGTTCGGGATCGAGCAGGATCGTGAGTGTCTGTTGCGCCGCAGTCTCGGCCGCGCCGATGCTATCGAAGGTCATGCCGGTATGCGAGGCGAACGACTCCCGGGTGCGCTGATATCCCGCTGGATGGGGCGGAATGAGTTTCTGAATGCGATCGGGAATGGCCAGCGCTTCGGGCGAAATCGTCGCGAGGACCGCAGCCAGGGCCCGGCGCTGCTCGGCAGCGGGAATCGGCGTGGTGGGGGTCTGGCCGTCACCGCGCAGCGCGTAGCTGTAGGCTTCGCCGCCGATCACCTTGGTTGCCGCTTCGACCTGGTAGCGGTGGTAGAGATACAGCGGCACCAGCGTGTCTTCGAGGAGCGCCATGGGCGTGCCGGGTGGAATATTGTCAGCCGAGAACTGATCGAGCGCGTGCGCCCGAACCTTCATCACCAGATTAAGCTCGTCCACCGCGTTCTTGCCGTTGTCCCACAGATGCGCGACCGGCGAGGCGCTGCCGGTAGGACGAGCGTCCTGATCGGTGAGGAAGGTGAGCCCGCGAGAGCGAGCCTCGTCGAGAATCTTGTTGAGTGCGGCGTGCTGATCGACGCCGGGCGCGAACTGCGAATAGCCCCAGGTGATCGAGACCTTGTCCCATGCGCCAATGCCGATGGCATATGCCTGACTGGTGTCGAGCGAGCCGTCGGGCTTCAGGGTGATCAGCGGCGCGGGGTAATCCATGACGGACGCGCGATCTTCGGTGCTGGCGACGTAGTTATGCATGAGTCCGAGGGTATGGCCCACCTCGTGAGCCGCAAGCTGCCGCAGGCGCGCCAGCACCATCTCCATCATGCGCGGATCGGGCGGCTGCCCCTGCTTGTAAGGCGCGAGCAACGACTCGAAGATGAGGTAGTCCTGCCGCGCGCGCAGCGAGCCGAGTGTCACGTGGCCCTTGATGATCTCGCCGGTGCGAGGATCGACGATGGCCGCGCCATACGACCAGCCGCGCGTGGCGCGATGCACCCACTGAATGTCGTTGTAGCGCACGTCGAGCGGATCGGCGTCGGCGGGCAGCATCTTCACCTGAAACGCATTGCGGAAGCCCGCGGCCTCGAAGGCCTGGTTCCACCAGCCTGCGCCCTCCAGCAGGGCCGAGCGAATCGGCTCCGGCGTGGCCGGGTCGAGGTAGTACACGATGGGCGTCACCGGATCGCTGATAGCGGCGCTCGGATCTTTCTTTTCCAGGCGATGGCGGATGATGAATCTTTGCTCAAGCGGCTGGCCAATGGGCTTGCTGTAGTCGGCGTAGGAGGTGTCGATGAAGCCAGAGCGAGGGTCGAACGCTCGCGGCTTATAGTTGTTGTCGGGAAGCTGAATGAATGAATAGTGCTCGCGCACCGTCACCGCGTCGGGATCGGGCACAACCTGCTGCAGCCATTTGCCGGGCTCGTCACCCACGAAGGTCAAAGTGGCTTCGACCTCGGTGTTCTGCGGGAAGTTCCTGGTGTTTTCGAGATAGATTGCGGAGCGCGATGCGTCGACCTTGAAGTTGCCCTGCTTGGTCTGCTTCAGCGTCTCCGCTACGTGGTGCGCGTCGCTCTGGAAGAATGCAGTCGCATCCACCAGCACGTTTCCGTTTTCTTCGGCGGCAACTTCGAATCCCCACAGGACCGACTGCGCGAAGGCGTCTTGCACCGAACGGCGTTCGGCGGGATTGTCGCTGGTCGAGCGATATCGCAGATTGATCTGCTCCAGCAATACCTTCGGTCCGCTGCGTACGAACCTCACCACTCGGCCTTCGCCCAGTTGTCCGCGATCGAGCCCAATATCGTTCGAGCCGATGCCAGCCGGCAACGCGTCGAGAAAGAGGAACTCGGTGTTCCAGCGTGAAATCTCCAGCCACAGTTTGCCTTTGCGCTCGTCCCAGTAGAGAGGAAAATAGCCGTCGATTTTGCGGAACTGCTTCGTCTTCTCGGCGATGGTAGGCAGAGGTTTGTTGTTCTCGTCGGACGTCTGCGCAAGTGCGATACCGGTCCACAGCAGAGCAAGCAGACACAAGGCGAGGGGACGGCGTAGGTGGCTCAAAGTACCTCCAGGTGAGTCGAACGGACGGAAGCTCAAGGTGACGGCATTATAGCGGGAGTAGCCATAGGAGCTCGCGTGATGGCTTCGCGTACGTTCGCCAGCGGCGCATTGGGAGTGAATTGAACGGAGCCGTCGGGGTTGCGCTGGATGCCCAGCTTCTTCCACATCGCAGCCAGGTCAACCGGCGCGGGCTGATCGCGCATCTCGCGATAAAGGTCCGTGAGTACCGTGGTTCCGGTAGCCTTGTCGCCCACGGCGAAAGCGCGTTCGATGTCCCAGTCCTGGGTGATGTTTCCTCCGGCGTTCAGGATGCCGAGCAGCGCGTCCTGCAAGCCTTTGCGATTGCGCGTCTGCTCGCGTATGCGGACATCGGCCAACAGAGCGAACATCGCTCCACCCCAGTAGGTGCGGCCCCAGGTATGTGTATTGTCCAGCCCGCGGTCGTCCGGGCCGGGCTCGCCTTGCGGCATGTCGCGGATTACATCGCTCCACATCTTGGTGGCGGAGAGCTGTCCGGCCTGCACTCGCGCGATCGGCTCGACGTAGACCGAGAGGCCTTCCTCGATCCAATGATGGTTCTCGGACATCGACGGAAACGCGAGATGGATCATCTCGTGGGTAAGCATCCAGTCGGTTTCCAGATCGGCGGCAGTGGTGCCGGCCCCGACGGAGATGTTGATCAGGCCTCCGCCGTCCTCAGGATAGGTGACGCCGTGATGCACACCTGGGCCCCCGCGTACGTGAACATTGAGTGTGAGATGCGGAACGGGATACCTGCCGTAATAGGTGCACACGGCAGTGGCCGCGCGGTTGATCCACCGCAGCAGGCTGTCGTGCGAGGGACTTTCACTCTCACTATCGAAGCCCACCGCGATCTTCGCTCCGCAGATGGTCAGGTTCTGACGGGGGTTCGCCGCGCGAGCACAGGCAGGTGAGAAGAACGCGGTCAAAGCAAGGATGCCAACGAGTTCGAGACTTAGAGATCGGCCGGCGAAACACCGGGAAACGCAAAATCGAGGTGACTGCACAAATACCTCAAGCGCCATTGCGCCAAGCTTACAGCTCGATTCTAAATCGCGGGAGGACCGTCGCCGTGACCCAATTTGCGGGCGATCAAGTAGTCCAATGAATAGCGGCCCGGGCCAAAGATGAGCACGATTAGCGAGGCCATCAGGTAGGTGAACGGAGCGGCCGCGGAGAACTTGTCCGGGTCAGAGAAGATGGATAGCAGCGCTTCTCGATCGCCGGTGATGTACGCCATGGTCATGTTGCAGGTGAGCAGCAACGCGATCACACGGGTCCCAAGTCCCAGAGCCAGCAGCAGCCCGCCAACCAGTTCCAGAACCGACACGAACATCGCGGTCGGGCCTGGAGCAGGCAGCCCGAGGCTACCGAAGTACTCGGTCACCTTGGCGAGGTGGGTCAACTTGCCCCAGCCGTCGACCATGAACTGCCATCCCCAATAGAGACGCACAAAGAGAAGCAACGCGGATTGCAACGAGTTCGCGATACGCACCAGTAACGAGTAGAGCTCTTTCAGTTTGTTCGCCATCGTCCATTCTCACAACGTATCGTCACTCCAAGCGGAAAGCGGAGTCGAGGAACCTGTTGTTCTCGACATGGTACAAATACCAGTAAGAAACAGGTTCCTCCACTTGGGGCTGAAGCCCTCGGTCGGAATGACGAATCTCTAAGGTTTCGCCAGCGGTTATCCGTCCTTGCAGAACCAGCCCTGGGCCGACCAGTACGCGAACCACTGCTGCACGTCCGCGTAGGCCTGCTCCGGATTACGATCACTCCAATCGACCGCATTCACGGCGTCGGATAGTGTGTGACCATCGCGCAGCGCGGAAAGAATCTCGAATGCCTCCCTGTCGATGCGTTTGAAGTACACCGAATTGTCAACCCGATGCACCGCCAGGAAAACGCGCTCACGCTTCGGCAGCGTGCGACGCTTGTTGCGCGAATGCACGCGCTCGGTCACCGCATTGCTGACGATGTCGGTCTCTTCCAGATCGCGGCGCACTGCGAGCAGCAGATCATCCACCGGATACTGCAAGTCGAGCAGCCGTATGTGCGGCTGCAACCGGAATTTCGGATCTGGCCCCAGGGCCGGCAGGTCGGCCTCGGTCAGCTTCGGAAGGGCAGCTTCGTCGAAGGCTTCGATCTCAGCCCATTCCAGCCGCACCATGTCGAGCGCCAGGTCTTCGACCTTCGCGATGTGCTCGCAATGGGCGCGCAACCACCCTTCCAGCCTCGAGCCCAGATTTCGCAGCGTAAACGATTGCGACGGACAATCGAAGAGATAACCGACCGCCATCTTCTCGAACCGTTTTTCGCCGAGGATGGCGCGCAGTCCGGGGAAGTCGTCCGAAAGCGCTGACACAATCCGGAACCAGTATTGCCGGTTGTAGATCTCCAGCCGCTCGAAAGAGGTGAGGCGGTCGTTCGGCTTGATGATCTCGTCGGCGATGCCACGCATCGATTCGCCTTCGCTGGTGCGCTGGCGCATGCTCTCGTCGGCGGTCAGCGGCTGTCGGATGGCGTGGAACATTCGGCGCTGAATGTGATCGAGGTCCATCACGCTCCCACCTTTTCGGCGACGTAGCGATTGGCCTTCAGCGCTTCCTCGTGGACCTCGTCGAATGAGGGAATGTGGTCATCCCACTCCAGCAGCGTAGCCGTGGGGCCGGCCAGTTCGATGGCGCGCGCATAGAGGCTCCACACCGGATCAATGACCGGGTGATCGTGGGTGTCGAGAATGTACTTTTCAAACTTGGAGTGCCCGGCAATGTGAATCTGAGCGACGCGGTCGTGAGGAACGTTGTTCACGTAATCCAAGGGATCGAAGCTGTGGTTCCGCGACGAAACGTAGATATTGTTGACATCGAGCAGAATGCCGCAGTCCGCGCGCTCCACCACCTCGGTGAGAAATTCCCATTCCGTCATCTCGGAGACGTGGAACTCGGCATAGCTGCTGACGTTCTCCACCACAACGGGCACTTCGAGAAAGTCGCGCGCCTCACGAATCTTCTGCGCCGTCTTTGCCGCCGCCTCGAAGGTGTACGGCATAGGGAGCAAGTCGTGCGAGTACGAGCCGTCCACGCTGCCCCAACAGAGATGATCGGAGAGCCACGGTGTCTTGGTGCGGCGTACCAGCGCCTTCAGACGCTTCATGTGCTCGCGATTCAGCGGCTCAACCGACCCGAAATACATGGAGACGCCGTGCTGCACTACGCGGTATTGCTCGAGAATCTGGTCGAGCACCGCCAGCGGCCGTCCACCATCGACGGTGAAATTTTCGGAGATGATTTCGAACCAGTCGACAACCGGCTTCTTCTCCAGGATGTGCTTGTAATGCGGAATGCGCAGACCGATTCCGACCCCGTATTGTGTAAACCCGTTAAAGCGATTCGCTGGCATAAAAGTCTGCTAGTGACAACCGTGTTGGAAACTCCCGGCGGAGGGGATCGAGCAACCTTGCCTGGAGCAGGTTCCGAGGCTCGGCCTAAGGCCTCCGTGGCGTGAACGCCGCAGAGTGAGCTGAGGAAACCGCAAGGGCCTCGCACCATCGCTTCGGCCCTTGCCATGAACGTGATTCTAGTGTGACTTGGACCCGTCAGTGGCGCAGCCGCCCTTGCCCTTGCAGGAGTTCTTGCCCTTGCAGCCGTTGTCGCCCGACTTACAGCCGCCATTGCCCTTACACGAATTCTGACCCTTGCAGGCGTGCTTCTCGGTCGAGAAGCTGGACGCCAGTTGGCCGTTATTCACGGACGAGGAAACAGAATTGGTGGAGGATGTGTTCTGTGCAACCATCGTATTGCCAGCCATGAAACCGGCTAGCGCAGCGCCCATCATCAGTGACTTCATTGACTTCGTCATTGCAGCGTTTCTCCTCTTTTCATTGTTAAGGTCGAGCCGAAGCTCGTTGACCTTACCCACATTCATTACGTGCCAAGCATTCTGTAGGATTTCCCCCGATAGGGGAATCTTTTTCTGTCAAACTGCTGCCGCTGTAAGATTTCGTGCGTTCTAGCACTTTGGTGACCAAAAAGTCTGGCCGTACGCCCCACCGCAGCCCGGCACGCGCCTCAATTGCTGGCCCTTAAGACTCCTCTAAACGCGGAAAGTTTCAGCCGGGATGAAGAATTTTTCCTTTCGAGAACATCGCAGGGAACGACGGCCATCCGTAGGGGAGATCGATGGCAGCTTACGGCAGGAGCGATTCTTTTCCGGTGGGGACGGTCCACCCCGTTGACGGCGCCATTTAAGATCGGGATGCTCCAACCGGGGCATGCGGAACGGCCGTGAGGCTACCTTCGATAGGATTCGACGAAAGAAGACAGAGCTATGATTTTGCATGAGCGAAGGGATCGCCCCGAACCCTGGGCCCCGCAGCGCAACCGTCTGAAGCACGCATGGCTGGCTCCGCCTCTGGCTGTGGAATGGGTGTTTGACTGGCTCGCCTACCTGCTGAGCCGCTGGTCATTTCTTGAGGTACTGGAATATCTCGGGAGCTTTTCGATTCTGGTTGCGGTGATCTTTTATTTCTCCGAATCTGGAGACCGCCTGAAACAGAAACATTACCAAGCATGGCAAGTTATTAACACCGCACAAGGGATGGGCGGCAGCGGCGGGCGTATCGATGCGCTTCAGGAGTTGGACGAAGACGGCGTTCCTCTGGTCGGGGTCGATGTATCCGGCGCATTTCTGCAGGGGATCCGGCTGCCGAAGGCCCGGCTGCTGCGGGCCGACTTCAGCGGAGTAGATGCGCGCAACGGCGATTTCCAGGCTTCCGATTTCACGTATGCCAACCTGCGATCGGGCAACTTCCGTGATAGCAATTTCAGCCATGCCAATCTGCAGAACGCCGATCTGAGCGAGGCCGACTTTTGCCGCGCCAATCTAAGCGGAGCCGACCTCAGCAACGCTACGCTGGACGCGGCAGAACTCGGCAATACCGACTTGGCTGGCGTGCATTGGCTGCAGATCAAGAGCCTCAAGGGCACGAATATCGCACAGGTGCGCAACCCACCTGACGGGTTCGTCGCATGGGCGTTGCAGCATGGGGCGGTAGCAACCGCCTCGGAGGAGTGCCGATAGGCGCAGGTCAAAAAGTGGTCGTCATTCCGAAGCGAAGCACCCGCATGATTTTCGGGTCGGCGGGTGCGAAGTCGAGGGACCTGTTGTCAGCTGGCAGTGGCGCGGTACAGGCGAAAGCAGGTTCCTCCACTCCGGGCTAACGCCCTCCGGTCGGACTGACGAACACATGAGGGTGGAAAGAACATCGCAAAATCCGCTGCCCTCAAAAACGCCAACGCTTCGAAGTCCTGCTCCCTATAGTGCCGGTACCGGTCACAGGTACTATTCCAATATGAATGTGGAAATGTCCGAGGCCCGCACCGGCAAAGTTCGCATCCTGTGTCATCGAGCAATGGCAATGCTGCTCGTGCTCTGCTGGTCGGCACTCCTGTTCGCCAAGGATGTTCCGTCCAAGTCAAGCCTCACCCTGGACGAGTTCTTCAACGCGGTCGATATTTCCAGCATAAAGCTGTCGCCGGACGGGCACATGGTCGCCATCGCCACGGAGCGCGCCGACTGGGACGCCGAGCGCTTCCGCAAGGATCTATGGCTGTGGCGCGACAGCGACAATACGCTGATTCCGCTTACCCAGTCTGGCCACGACTGGAGCCCGCAGTGGTCGCCCGATGGCAAGTGGATCGCGTTCCTCTCCGATCGCGATGTTGCCGGTGACAGCCAGCCCAAGTCGGGGGAGGACGACGACTCAGGGGTGACGCACCTGTACGTGATTCCAGTGGGCGGAGGCGAGGCGTTCCCGGCGACCCGAGGTGAAGAAGAAATCCATAGTTTCGCGTGGGCCCCCGACTCGCAAACCCTTTACTTTGCGACACGCACTCCGTGGACGAGCAAGCAGAAAGACGACTACAAAGCGGAGTGGAAAGATACTATCCGGTACCGTGAACAGGAGCGTGGCGACGTTATCTCGCGCATCACCATCGCCGACGCGCTGGCGCGGAGCGCCGGCAAGAGCGTGCAGGAAGCCAAGACCGCTCCCAAGAACAAGAAAGAGGAAACGGCCGAGACACCGGGCGCCCAAAGCATCACCAGCACGCCGTACCGTGTCAAGGACATGGCCATCTCGCCCGATGGCACGCGCGTCGCGTTCCTGACTGACGCCGTCTCCGAGCGGCTCGAGGGGCTGAGGGAGATTGAGATCTATGTCGCCAACACATCGGCCGCCGGAGAGAAGAATCCTCCCAGGCAGCTGACCAGCAATCAGGCGATCGAAGAGCACCTGGCGTGGAGTCCCGACGGCAAGCGGATTTTCTTCGAGGTCAGCCAAGGCTCGGTGGAGGGGCGGTACACCGATGTGCAGCCGCGTATGTACTCGCTCGACGCCTCCAGCGGTGCACCTTCACGATGGGCGGCGCACTTCGAGGGATCGATCTCCGAGTATGCCGTGGATGGCCAGGGAGGCATGCTCGCGCCTGGCACGCTGGGGACATCCACCGCGCTCTATCGGCAGTCTGCGCCCGGCGATGCCTTTCGCAAACTGGACGGCTGGCCCGGCAGCTACAGCAATGTAGCGAGCGCCCGGAATTCTTCGCGTATCGCATTTGCCTATTCCGAGGTCGACAAGCCGACGGAGGTCTACATCGCCGAGAACGTCGAACAGTTGAGGTCGGCGAAACCGATAACGTCGTTCAACCAGCTTTTCACCCTGCGCGATCTGCCGAAAGGCACGCCGTACCAGTGGACCTCGTCCGACGGAACCAAGGTCGAGGGCATGCTGATGTATCCGCCGGGAAAGTTCGGTGCGAAGAACCTGCGGACGCTGGTGCTGATTCACGGAGGTCCGGGCGACGCTGACGGCAACAAGTTCGGAGCCGACTGGTATGACTGGGCCACGTTCGCAGCTTCGAGCGGATGGCTGGTTTTCCGCCCCAACTATCGCGGTTCGACCGGATACGGCGACAAGTTCATGCTGCAAATTGTGCCGGAGATCGTCTCGCGGCCTGGCACGGACATACTCTCAGGCGTGGACGCGCTCGTAAGGGATGGCATCGCCAATCCACGGCAGTTGGTCATCGGCGGATACAGCTATGGAGGGTACATGACCGACTGGCTGATTACTCAGACCGATCGCTTCAAGGCCGCAGTTACCGGAGCGGGGGCGGTGGAGCACATCGCCAACTGGGGCAACGACGACATGACCTACGACGACGCTTTCTTCCTGGGCGGCCTGCCGTGGGACCCCAAAGCGCAGGCGAACTACTTCAAGGAAGCCGCAATCTACCAGTTCCAGAAGGTGAAGACCCCGACTCATATCGTCGCGGGCGAAGACGATATTCGCGTCGCGGTCGCTGAAGACTACCTACTGGAACACGCGCTGCACCAGCTTGGCGTTCCCAGCACACTGCTGATCTTTCCCGGAGAAGGCCACGACCTGGACGACAATCCCTGGCACGGCAAGATCAAGGTTCGCGAAGAGTTGAAGTGGCTCGAGAAATATTGCAATTGCCCAGCGAAGTAAATTGCGAAGAGAGACTGTGTCGCAACCGCAAATGAGAATGCGCGGTGGAGTAAGACCGTTAATCCCTGCACAAAACAGCCGCGCAGCGGCGGAATTGCACTTAGCCCCGGTCGTGAGACCGGGGTAATAGCGGGAAAAACGTCAGAGCCGCGTAGCGGCGACACGGTCTCGTAGAGCCCGCCCATTACCGGTGAGCACGAAATTCTGACAGGGCGTTTTTCCCTTATCACATACGCCTGTGATCTGTGCACTAGCCGCCGTCGTCCTATGCCTCTACTTTGGAGGTGCGAGGGCAAGGGAGTTGTGTGTCTTCGCCCTTTTCCGCCCAGTGCGGAAGCGGATAGAGGCAGAGGCTCTTTGAAATTCAGCCATGGACGCCTTCCGGCGTGTTAACCCTGGCGCCAATAGAGATTCCGACCGGTCTGGAGAAAATCGTAGCTAAGTCCTTGGGGCTCAAGATTTTGACCTTTAACTCCAAGGGAATCAAGATTTTGCACGGATCGCCGCAAAATCTTGATTCCATTTGGTTTATAGGTAAAATCTTGAGCCGCAGAGACTTACAGGCGACAAAATCCGGCTAAGTCATTGATAAATGCCAGATTTTCCCCGATCCGAGGACGAGAGGGGGGAGGGGGGTACCCAGATTAACCGCAATGTGCTCGAGAGATCTGCGCACCGCTGGATTCACACGAATGTACGACTTGGTAAACATTTCACCTCAGGCCGTCGCCAAGTCGGCGCCAGGATCGGGTAGAGCGGACTACCTGAAACCCCACTCTACCTGAACCACCATACCTGAGGCTTCACCTTCGCAGCGTGTGCTCTAGTTGATCGTGACCGCAACCTGCGCGGTATGCGAAAGGCTGCCGCTGGTAGCGGTAACAGTCACCGTGCCGCTGAGCGGAGTTGGACCACTGCTGCTGCCGGATCCTCCTCCACAGGAGGTAAGAACCATCACCAGTCCCAGCAACATTAGGCTCAAGAGGGCGCTAACCCGGTAGCGCGCCCTAGGGACGCCGTGGCGTGGCTTTCTCTTCCATGGAACGATCAGTACCGCCGCGAAGAGGAAGCTACTCTCTATCCCCCAGGGGCCCGGAGCGTGACGTCCCGGCTTTTCGAGGCGACCGGTAAGGGTGGCACCATTAATGGTCAGCGTGGATGCGGTGCCCACGGACACGCTGGTGGGATTCAGCGAGCAGGTGGTTGCACCTAACGACGACGATACGCTGCAGGTGAGGGCGATGGTGCCCGAGAATCCGTTGACGACAGAGGTCGTAATGGTCGCCGTGCCGCTGCCGCCGCTGCTCAACGTCAGGACTGGTAGGGCTGGCAACGATCTGGAAGTCTCCGGTGTTCGACGAGCCATTCCACGCAGCCACCAGCGCTCCCGCATCAATCGATCCGAGTCCACTAGCCAAATCGTAACCGGGGGCGGCGGAGTAGCCAAACTGAAAGGGAGCAGTGGTCGGGCAGTTCGGGCTTGGATTCGTACAGGGCACAATATTATTGCCGACGGTAATGTCGTGAAACGCATTCGGCGTGCTGGCGGCGAGCGAATAGAGCATGGGATTGACGTTGCCCTGACTCGTCCCGGTTTTCTGGTTAATGAGAGCCACAATGGCGGCGAACGAGGGAGCTGACACCGATGTGCCACCGGTCGGATCGAAGGTCCCTAAGGTACTGTTAACCGTGCAGGAATTTCGAAAACCGCATGCGCAACTGCCCTGCGAGCAGATGAGATACCCATCGTGATCGGCCGAAGAGCTAAGAGAAATGTCGGGCACGTCGCGTTTGCCATCTGTTAGGCACGCCCGTGCCGGTCTGCCAAGTCGGCTTAGTGAACAAGGTGCTTACACCGCCGCCGCCGGCGGACAAGACGCCGTCGGTTGCGGTGTCGTTCCAGACCATCTCGGGGATATAGGAAAGAGCGGTCGCGCTGGTGTCCTGCACGGTACAAGCACCGCCGCTCCAGTACGTCGTCGCCGCGCACGGAGTGTTACTGTTGGCCGTATCGCCGTTGAATTCGCTTCCGCCGGCAGAGGTTGCGTAGGGCATGCTGCCGGGAAAATCTACGGCGAGACCGTGAGTCGCGGTTGTGGCATTCGCGCTTTCACAGTCTGCCGCGCCAGCGTCGCCCGAGGGTGCGACGATGGTCTGGCCTTGAGCATTTGCCTGCATGCCCGCGTTGGTCAGCAGGGTCTGAGTGGCGCTGTCGAGTTGCGCTTCGCACAGTCCGTAGCTGATGCTGATGACCGGGGCTACATTGTTGGTGACGGCATAGGTTAAGGCGTCGAAAGCACCGTTGCCGGTGGTGGGGTTACCCACTACGTAGATGATGTTGGCGTTTTTCGCGATCCCGCCGGCCCACTCAATGTCGAGATCAGCTTCGTCAATGTCCGACGTCTGAAGTCCGGGGTCGGTGGAAACCAACACTATTTTGAGGTTCGGCGCGGACAGTCCCGAATTGGTGCGGAAGGTAATGATATCGGCGTTTGCCTGGACATTGGCAGCCGGACAAGTCGTGTTGGTATAGCCGGCAACGTTGCAGTTGTAGAGGTCGGTCTGCCCCATGACCGCAATGGTTTGGCCGGTGCCGTCGATCCCGCTGTTATACAGACCGGTGACGTCGTAGATGGTTGCAAAGTCGCCGGGCTGCATGAAGTGATTGCCGGTAACCGACGATGTGACCCGCGGCCGGGGTTTCACCAGGCGCGGGTGTGGACGGAAGTTGTTGAGGGCAGCGACACCGGAGACCACTCCAGCCAGAGCGCTGGGCACCGAGGGCTCCGTCGCGTTTGCATAATGCAAAATGCCGTTCACCAGATAGCGATGGATCGGCGTGTGAAAGGCCGCTTGAGCCTGAGCCGCCGTTCCGCTAAAAGCAATGTAGTTTCGGCTGCTGGGAGACTCCACAATTTCGAAGCCTTGACTCTTCAGCCACGCCGCGATTTTGCTCATGTCGCTGGCGCTCAGTCCGAAGCGATCGCCAAATTGTTGCGGAGTGAGCCATTTGTGGTAGTAAGGAGAGTTAGGGTCCTGCAGTTGCCGCAGAAGAGTGTCCAGCGCGCTCTGCTGCTCGGGAGTCGGAGAAAAGACCAGTTTCATGCGCTCCAGTTGGGTCGCTGGGTCCACCTGCCCAAGATCGGTTGCCGTCTTGGCCAAGGGATGCACGCTTCCCGTGAGTCGAGTGAAGTTGGCGTTGTTCACTGGACGGACAATTCGATCAGTCGCGGCGGCGGAACTGGTGAAAAAAGCGGTAACAACGATGAAAGCAACTAAGGCTGAAAGAATTCCACGATGGAGGAACGACCTCGGTCTCATACGCCTCCTATTTATGCTGAGCAAATTAACGCACGCCGGGGCGTACGGCGAGGACCAATTGAGTGAAACATCTACAGATGATCCCGATTACCGAATTGCTGGGCTGCGATCCGACTATTCATTGTTTGGCCAGCCGTCCACTTCAACATCGTAACCTGTGGCGGCAACCCGCGATACTTTAACCCGAGACTGCACAGTAAGTTGCCAATTCCAAGGTGAAGAAGCTGCAGACACTCGCTGGTACTGCTTTATGATTCGACTAGGATTCTCAACGAAACAGCAGCGGCGTGAAGGCGATCAGGTTGCGCCGCCAAACCATCCAGGTATGCATGCCAGGCGTTTCGACATCGGTGAACGGAATCTTCTGTGATTTCAGCCATGCCTTCAGTTCGCGGTTGGGTCCGATCAGGTGATCGCTGGTGCCGCAAGCGATCCACAACACGTGCAACTCGGCGGCTTTCGCGGTGGTCAGAGTTGGGAACTCCTTCGCGTAGTTCGACGTTAGTCCGCCGGAACTGAACGCCCCAATCCACCCGAACTTGTCGATATTGTTGAGTCCGGTGAGCAGGCTCTCCGCGCCGCCCATGGAGAGCCCGGCGATGGCGCGACTGTCCCGACTTGTCGAAACGGAGTAGGCGGATTCAACCTGCGGCACGACCTCATTCAGCAACGCTTCGCCGAACTTATCGAAATTCTCTTGCCGCAGCTCTTCATGCTGGAAGCCGCCGAACCCGTAGTCGAGAATTTCGGGCGCGCCATAGCCCAGCGGCATGACCACGATCATTGGCTTGATTTTATTTTGTGCAATCAGATTGTCGAGGATGATATTGGCTTTGCCCACGGCAGTCCAGCCGCTGGCATCGTCGCTAAAACCGTGCAGCAGGTAGAGCGCGGGATATTTGGTCCCGGCTTTCGGGTCGTAGCCCGGTGGCGTGTAAACGTAGAAGTCTCGCTGATCGCCCACCGCCGCCGATTTGTAAAAATGATGATGAATTTCGCCGTGGCGTACATCTTGCACTTCCCAGAGTTCAGGCGGTTTGCCGGGCACCAGTACTACGCTCGACAAGTTGAGGAGGTTTGGCTTGATACGTGTATTGCTCGGGTCGATTAGGCTTACACCATCCGCAAAAAATGAATATCCATACAGGTCGGGCTTCAACGGACCAACGGTGATAGTCCAGACGCCGTCGGCATTTTTTGTCATGGGCGACTTATCCGCACCTTCCAGTGCCAGTTCGACTCGCTTAGCTCCGGGATCCGTCAGCCGAAAGGTCACGCTGTTGTCGGAATTCACCTCGGGCGAGAGATGTGGCAGCTTCTGGGCCGTAACGCGGGTGGCGACGATGAGCGCAAAACTCAGGACGATGAGAAACTGGCTGGATCGAGCCCGCTTGAGCATGGCGCCGTCAGTTTAACACCGCCAAGACCCGACCAGAATGCGCGCAAGCTTAATGCAAAAGAGTCGCGCTGCAGCGTGACCGCATCACGAGTGGCTGAGCTCGCCTTGGCTACGGTGGCGGTACTTTGTGTGCCGCGGGTGGAGACAACCTTCCAGAGGTTGCCAGTATCGTGTTCAAACCGAAACGGTGGGCTGGTTAAAAGAAATGGCTCCTCAGGTAGGACTCGAACCTACAACCCTCCGGTTAA
>CAWCBG010000001.1:0-244872 GCA_963793845.1 uncultured Acidobacteriaceae bacterium | reverse complement strand
TGTCCCTACCCCCATCCTTCGACTACAATCCTGTGCTCATTGAAAGGTGGCGCGACATGCCCTCCTACCGTCTCAGGAACTTCGGTTTCTCGCCGATAGGAGCCTCGTGTCCCGGTCGAGCACGTCCGCGCTGGTACTGCTTCGCCGTCAGCCCGATTTCTCTCCCATTCCCTTCGTCGGCGCTGCATCTTTTGCAACCTGCGCCTCATCTATACCTTGAGCGTAAGTCACTCAGGAAATAATATGTCTAATGAAATCAATAATTTACAAGTAACCGAACCTGAATTCCGCGACGATTCGCAGGGTGCGCGGACGCTTCCGCTCTTACCCGTGCGCGACACCGTGCTTTTCCCTCATGCGGTGCTGCCGCTGACCGTAGGCCGCGAAAGTTCGGTTCAACTCATCAATTCCCTCGGGGAAGACAAGACCATTGTGGTCGTCGCGCAGCGTGAGGCGCGGGTTGATGCGCCCCAGCCCACCGATCTGTTTGCCGTCGGCACTCTGGCGGTGGTGCACAAGGTTGTGCGCATGCCCAACCAGAGCCTGTTCGTCTTTGCCGAAGGCCTGGAGCGGGTGAAGGTCACTGAATATTCGCAGTTGACGCCCTTCATGCGCGCCACGGTGGAGACGATCGCAGAAATCCCGGTTGCCAAGAATTCCGAGATCGAAGCGCTGCAACGCAATGTGCTGACGCTCTTCCAGCAGATCGTGGCAGGCTCGCCGACCTTGTCGGACGAACTGTCCACCGTCGCCGCCAACATCGACGATGCCGGACGCATGGTCGACTTTATTGCCTCCTCGCTGCCTTCGCTCTCGACCAAGGACAAGCAGGACGTGCTGGAGACGCCCGACGTTCAGGTGCGCCTGGAAAAGATCAATCAGCATCTGGCGAAGGAACTGGAAGTCCAGCAACTGCGCAACAAGATTCAGAGCGAAGTGCAGGATCGCGTGCAGCAGACGCAGCGCGAGTACTACCTGCGCGAGCAGATGAAGGCCATCCAGAAGGAACTCGGCGAGCAGGACGAAACTACCCGCGACACCGAGGAGCTGCGCCAGAAGATCGAGTCAGCGGGCATGCCCGACGACGTGAAGAAGGAGGCCCTGAAGGAATTAGGCCGCCTGGCTCGAATGTCGCCCATGGCCGCCGACTACGGACTCACCCGCAACTACATCGAGTGGCTCGCGATTCTGCCGTGGCAAAATCGTCCGGCGGCGAGGTCGATATCCTCAAGGCCAAGGAGATTCTCGACTCCGATCACTACGATCTGGAGAAGGTGAAGAACCGCATTCTGGACTATCTTTCGGTTCGCCGTCTGAAGCCCAGCATGAAAGGCCCGATCCTCTGCTTCGTCGGACCTCCAGGCGTGGGCAAAACCTCGCTGGGCAAGTCGATTGCGCGCTCGCTGGGACGCAAGTTCGTTCGCCTATCTCTCGGCGGTGTGCACGACGAGGCCGAGGTTCGGGGCCATCGCCGCACCTACATTGGCGCTCTGCCGGGGCAGATCATGCAGGGTATCCGTCGCGCGGAAACCAACGATCCGGTGTTCATGCTCGACGAAATCGACAAGGTGGGACGCGACTTCCGCGGCGATCCCGGTGCGGCTTTGCTCGAGGCGCTCGATCCGGAGCAGAACTTCAGCTTCCGCGACAACTATCTCGACGTGCCGTTCGATTTGTCGAAGGTGCTATTCATCACCACGGCCAACCAGCTCGACCCAGTACCGGAGCCGCTGCGTGATCGCATGGAGATCATCGAGCTCCAGGGCTATACGGAAGAAGAGAAGGTGCATATTGCGTTCCAATACCTGATTCCGCGTCAGATCGAAGAGAACGGCATCGTGGCCGATCAGATCGAGTTCCCGGAAGAGGCGGTGCGCTTCATCATTCGCCACTACACACGCGAGGCTGGCGTTCGCAGTCTCGAACGCACCATCGGCACCCTCTGCCGCAAGCAGGCGCGCCGCATCGCCGAAGGCAAGACCGACAAGATGGTGGTCACGCCGGAGCTGGTGCAGCGTCACGACATGCTAGGCGGCATGAAGATCCGCACCGAAGGCGAGATCGCCGAGCGGACCAAGCGTCCGGGCGTCGCTGTCGGTCTGGCGTGGACGCCGACAGGCGGCGACATCCTCTTCATCGAAGCCAACAAGATGAAGGGCAAGGGCGGATTCACCATGACCGGCCAGTTGGGCGACGTGATGCGCGAGTCGATGCAGGCAGCGCTGACCTGGGTACGCTCGAATGCGGCGACGTTGGGGATCGACGAAGAGTTCTTCGCCAACCATGACATCCACATTCACGTGCCCGCGGGAGCGATTCCGAAGGACGGACCTTCGGCCGGCGTGACCATGGCGACGGCTCTGGTTTCGCTGCTGACCGATCGCCCGGTGCGTCCGCTGACCGCGATGACCGGTGAGATTACGCTGAGCGGCAATGTTCTGCCCATCGGCGGCATCAAGGAGAAGGCGCTGGCGGCGAAGCGTGCAGGCGTGACCGACATCATTCTGCCTGACGACAATCGCCAGAACGTCGAGGAGGACCTGACGCCGGAACAGTTGCAAAACCTGAACCTGCACTTCGTTAAAACCATCGAGGAGCTCCTCCACATCGCGCTGCCCAGCAGCCGCGATGAGGTGAAGCATGACGACGAAATTCGCGAGCAGGTGCTCAACAGCGTTTCGGTGTAACTCGCAAAACGTCTAAGCGCTGGAGATACGTAAGAGGCCTCCTGACCGGGAGGCCTTTTTACATACTCCATCGGCCTGCCGGAACGAACCAAAGCCTCGCCTTTCCGCCTGCCTTCCCCTATGCTGGGCGCATCCTGTATGCGACTGGCTAGCCGCAAAATGAAGTTGCTCGCCCTGCTTTTGTGGGCGCTCCCGCTCGCCGCGCAAAGCGATGTCGGAGAAATCCGCCTGAAAGTAGCCGGACCTGACGGAGTCCCGTTGAAGAGCTCTGTTCAGTTGGTCTGTGAGGCTAATGACTTCGAGGAAAACCTCACCACCGATGACGCGGGTAGCCTGACGATGAGGCGTTTGCCTTTTGGGATCTATCGCCTCCAGGTTCAGCATGATGGTCTGGCGCCCTACACCGCCAAAGTTGAAATCCGCTCGGCTATTCCCTTCGAACAATCCGTTACGCTTCGCATCTCTCCGCTGAATACCAGCGTAACGGTAACCGATACCGGCACGCTGATCGATACCCATGCGACGAGTTCGGTGAATCGCATAGGCTCCGCCGCGATCGAAAGCCGAGCGACCTCGCTGCCCGGACGTTCGCTCGAAGACCTGGTGAATACCCAACCGGGATGGCTCTATGAAGGCAATGCGGTGTTGCATCCCCGCGGCTCGGAATACCAGACGCAATTGGTGGTGGACGGCATTCCGTTTACCGACAACCGCTCTCCCGGCTTTGCGCCCGAGTTGGAGGCTGACGACGTGCAGACGATGAGCGTCTACACCGGAGGCATTCCTGCCGAATACGGACGCAAGATGGGCGGCGTCATTGAAGTAAACACAGCGCGCGATGGCCGCCCCGGATGGCACGGCAAGGTTGTGGCTTCCGGTGGAAGCTTTACCTCCGCTGACGGCTACGGGCTGATCCAGTATGGCGAGGGCAAGAACACGTTTTCGGTTGCCGGCAGCGGCGGCACCACCGACTGGTATCTCAATCCTCCCGTCACCCAGAACTACACCAATCAAGGCACGACCTCCGGCGTCGCTGCCCGATATGAGCGCGACTTTGACCAGAGCAATCGTCTCGGCCTTTTCGTCCGCCACGCCCAATCTGCCTTTGAGGTGCCCAATGAACTGGTACAACAATCCGCCGGGCAGCGCCAGGACCGCACCACCGACGAGACCATCGGCATCGCCTCGTACCAGCACATCTTCTCTCCCAATGTCCTCGCCGACATGCGGGCGATGGGGCGCGACGAAACCGATACCCTTTCCTCCAACCTGCTTTCGACCCCGATTATTGCCGCCCAGGACCGCGGCTTTGGCGAATTCTATTTCAAGACCAACGTCGCCATTCATCGGAGCAACCAGGAGTGGAAAGCGGGCGTTGAAGCCGACTCGCTGTGGCTGCATGAGCGTTTTGGCTACATCATTACCGACCCGTCGCAGTTCGATCCCGGGACTCCGCTCACCTTTCGATTCTTCGAGCAGAGGCCCGATCTGGAACAGGCCGCGTATGTCCAGGATCTGATCCGGCTGGGCAATTGGACCGTCAACGCAGGCCTGCGCTGGGACCATTACCAGTTGCTGGTGAACCAGAACGCCGTCAGCCCACGCATTGCCGTTGGACGATACTTTCCGGGACTCGAGCTTCTGGTGCACGCCGCCTATGACCGGGTTTTTCAGACGCCCGCTTTCGAAAACATTCTGCTCTCCAGTTCGCCGGACGTTTCCGTACTGAACCCCAATGTTCTTCGACTCCCGGTCGAGCCCTCTCACGGAAATTACTTCGAGGTCGGCGCGACCAAAGGTCTTTTTAACCAGTTAAGGCTCGACCTCAATTACTACCGCCGCGAGGTGAACCAGTTTGCCGACGATGATTTGCTGTTAAACACTGGGATCAGTTTTCCCATTGCGTTCCGTTCAGCAGACATCTACGGTGCAGAAGCCAAGCTGGACATTCCTCATTGGGGCCGCGTATCCGGTTTCGTCAGCTATTCATACATGGTTGGCACCGCTTACTTGCCGGTCACGGGCGGGCTGTTTCTCGGCGACGACGCCACGCATGCGCTGACGAACAATAACGGCAGCTTCTGGGTTTCGCAGGATCAGCGAAACACGGTTCGTGCCCGCGGTATCTACCGGTTCGTGCCCCGCGCCTGGATTGCCCTCGGAGGCTCCTATGGCAGCGGACTTCCGGTTGAGTTTTCGGGCACCTTTGAGCAGGCGTTGCTGCAGTACGGCCCCACCATTCTCAGCCACGTCGATTTCCGGCGCGGACGCGTCAAGCCTTCGTACAGTCTCGACCTGTCGGCCGGAGTCGACCTTCACAAGACCGAGCGCCTGGCAATTTATCTGCAGGGTGACGTTCAGAACATCACCAATCAGTTGGACCTCATCAACTTTGCCGGCCTCTTCTCGGGAAACACGCTGGGGCCGCCGCGCAGCTACAGCATGCGGCTGGGCGTGAGCTTTTAGCCGAATCCGTGGACCGAGTTGCAGCAAGCCCGGCATAAGATCACCCTTCACAACATCCTTCCTTGACACGCCATCTCTTTCCCTTCACCATTACCGCGCATGCCCACGCGCAAATCAGAGTTGGCGGCGGACGCGCCGCGTCCGGAGATCATTGTCGACTTCCGCTCCGAGCAGGGCATGCTCTTCATCGTGCTGAAGAACATCGGCGCGCGCAGCGGCTACAAGGTGACCACCGAGTTCGACAAGCCGCTGTATGGACTCGACGGGCAGAAGTGCATCTCCGACATGCAGCTGTTTCGCCGGCTGGAATTCATTCCGCCGGGCAAGGAATTCGTACAGCTGGTCGATGCCGTGTCAGCCTGGTTCAAGAGAAAGAATCCCAGCCGCATTGCCGTCACTCTCCGGTACAGCGACCGTGACGGTCGCCGGTTCGAGGAACGCATTGTGCACGATCTCCGCATCTACCGCGATCTTGGCTACACCACTCTACAACGCTCAGGAGGAGCAGATGGGGAACCCAACCCGTAAAGACCCTTACGCGAACTTCAATTTCCTGGTCGAGATCGATGGCGTCACCAGCGCTGGTTTTCAGGAGGTCTCTGGACTGGAGGCGGAGGTCGAGGTCATCGAGTATCGCGAGGGCAGCGACAAAGGACCGGTCCGCAAGCTGCCCGGAGCGTACAAGGTCTCTGACGTTACGCTCAAGCGCGGTGTCATCCAGGACGCCTCTCTCTGGAACTGGTTCAAGCAGGTAAGGAGCGGGACATCCTTCCGAAGCAGCGTGGTGATTACGCTGCTCGACAACGAGCGCCAGCCAGTGCTGAGCTGGCAGCTCACCAATGCTTGGCCGACGAAGTGGGCCGGCCCTGCGCTGAACGCCAAGGGCAACAACGTAGCGATCGAGACCTTGCAGCTCGCGCATGAAGGCCTGGAACTCGTTTTAGGCGCGTAGTCCACAGGCGCCGACGGAAGGTTTACCAAGTGGTATATTCCAGCCGAATCTCGTTGCGGACGGACCTTAGGGACATTGAGGGTGAATGTGGGTACCCCCCTCCCCCCTCATTTCGTGCAAAGCGGAAAAATCGAGCAATTATCAATAACTTAGCTGGATTTCTGCGCCAGTAAGTACCTGCGGCATAAGAATTTACCTATAAACCCAATGGGATCAAGATTTTGCGACGATCGTTGCAAAATCTTGATTCGACTGGAGTTGAAGGTCAAAATCTTGAGCCCCAAGGACTTAGGTGCGATTTTCGTCCAGATTCGCCAAGCGTCCATTAACGTAACCGTTAACACGCAGGCACGACGTCGAGCGCAGAATTTCAAAGAGCGTCTACCACGATCCGGCCCCGCAGTCGGCGGAAACGGGCGAAGACACACAACTCCCTTTGTCCTCGCCTCTCCAAAATACGGCCGGGGGATGATCGGATGATAGTGCACAAGTCACAGTCGCATGTGATAAGACATCCGGTTCACCACGGAGGCACGGAGTACACGGAGAAAACGAATAAAAGGAAGCTGGACAGCCCAAAGGGTGTTCTCCGTCTCACTGACAGCCGTCATTCCGACCAAGGCCTTCAGGCCGCGTGGAGGAACCTGCTTTTCCCAATGTCTGCGCAATGTCCATAAAGAGCAGGTTCCCTTCGACTTCGCTCAGGGCAGGCTCTCCACTCCGCTACGCTCCGGTCGGAATGACGGATGGCTATCGGGTACCCGAGGTGTGGCGTAGTTCGAGACCTGGAACTTCGTGCCCATCAACCATTCCGCTGTGGAAGCGCCGGAGCTTTGGCCGAGGAGCGGCTTTCGGGCGTATGCCCTCGAGGAGAGGGGACTGGCCCGGAACGAGTGGGATGTGCCGAGCTGAAGTTGGTTAACCGACCGTTTCCCGTAGTAAGCCTTCGCCCGGGTCTCGAAACACGCGAGACCCGGGGCACCCGACCTCGAACTCGATCAGTAAGACCGTCGCTGAAAATTCCCGCTTCCCTGAAACGAATTTCTGCTACCCGACACTATAGGTCCGACTGGTTGCGAAAGTTCGCAACCGCGAAACGCAACGCCGTCACTGGCCGGCCAGGCTTGCGCTCAAGTCAGGAGCAGTAATGAGTATCCTCAGGGCCCTCCTCCGTGGATCTTTCTCATGGCGAATCTTGCTGGCAGCGTTGGGGGTCTATGTTTCGCTCGTCTCCGCCAACGCCCAATTAGTCGATAACACCAAGGCCACCAGCACCATTAAGCCCGGCATCAATAAGTCGCTAACGGACGAGATCGGCGCTGACCGCGGCGACCTGTTCACCGTAAACTCCTCGCTGTTCATCATCAATCGTGACCCTTTCCGCGCCATCCGCCGCGGACGGCAGCTATTTCAGCGGAAGTTCACCCGGGTCGAGGGACAAGGCCCGAATAATTCCGATGGCACGGGCGACATCAACACCAATGACGGAATCGGCGCGGGCCTCTCCGACAGTTGCGCGGGATGCCATGGGCGTCCACGCGGCGCCGCCGGCAGCGGCGGCGATGTAGCTACCCGGCCCGACAGCCGCGACGCTCCGCAATTGTTTGGTCTTGGCCTCAAAGAGATGCTCGCCGACGAGATCACTACCGACCTGCGTCTTATCCGCAGCACGGCGCTGGCCAAGGCGAAAGCATCAGGCCATCCGGTAACTTTGCCACTGGTCAGCAAGGGCATCCAGTACGGATCGATTACCGCCTACCCCACGGGCACGCTCGACACCTCGGCCGTCGTCGGGGTTAACGCCGACCTCCGGGTGCGGCCATTCGCGGCGCACGGCAAGACCATCTCGATCCGCGAATTTGTCGTCGGAGCTCTGCATAACGAACTGGGCATGGAAGCCGCCGATCCGGACACGCTGGCGGCCAGCCAGGGCGAGACCATTACCACCCCCAGCGGCATGGTTCTCGACGGCAAGCTCGACAGTATCGAAGCTCCCCCGATCATCAGCAACTCGCAGGATGGCGACGGCGACGGCGTAGTGAACGAGGTGCCGACCAGCTTGGTCGACTACTTCGAGTTCTATCTGCTGAACTACTTCAAACCGGCCAGCTACCAGCAGACCGCGACTACCGCCAAGGGGCGGGAACTCTTCAAGAAGATCGGCTGCGAGAGCTGCCATATGGGCGATCTGTGGATTGAGCACGACCGCCGGGTCGCCGACGTGAACACCGTCTACGACACGCAGAACGGCATCTTTAACAGTTTGTTTTCCACTGCCACTGCGTTGATCAGCACCCACAACGACGGCAGTCCTTATCCCAGCCTGAAACGACCGCTCGGCAATCCCTTCCTGGTGCACGACATCTACTCCGACTTCAAGCGCCACGATCTGGGGCCCAACTTCCACGAGCGCAACTATGACGGAACCATGAACACGCTGTTCATGACGAGTCCGCTGTGGGGCATCGCGAACACCGGCCCGTATGGTCACGATGGGCGCAGCATCAATCTGGACCAGGTGATCCTGCGGCACGGCGGAGAGGCCCAGGCGTCGCGCGACGCCTATGCCGCCTTGAGCGAAAACGAGTCGGCCGCGGTTGCGTCATTCCTGAACTCGCTGGTGTTGTTCCCGCCGGACGACACAGCGTCCAATCTCGATCCGGGAAATCGTGACGATCCGAATTTCCCGCAGTCCGGTCATGGCAGCATCAAGCTCACGGTGCTGTTTAACGATCCGCACGATCCGGAGTAGGCCAAAACGGAATGCGCCCGGTGCCCCACCCTCTCGCTTGCACCATGTTTGGCGAGAGGGTGGGAGGAATTACTGCCGATCCATCCATCACGCTTTGCTTGACACCGCCAGACGGCTTCCTATAATCAACGGCAACCCTGCTGCGAGCGGAGGATCCATGCTGGCGAAGATCTGGCCACGGCTGCTCCTTTCCATCGCGCTGCTGGCCAGCCTCTCCGGCGCGGCCCTCGACGAGCCGCAGTCCGAGCGGCCGAAGCTTCCGCGCTATTTCACTTCGCTCGATCCCATCTCCGCCGGTGTCTACGACATCAAAGCCGAACCGGTTGGCCGAGTCTTCGACGCCCGCAGCGCCATGAACGAGAAGGGTTGGGAGCTGCTGGCAAAATACTTCCCGGGACTGGGCACGTTCAGCGATGAGGCCGAGCGTAGAGTCAATCCGCAGGACCTTGACGACCACCGCTTCTACGCCCACTTCGCGACGGAAGATCCTGGCCGCAGCCCGATTCCGCTGCTGAGCATGATCGTCTCGCTCAGCCCGTCGGACGTGTCAGCCCGGCTGCGTCCGCTGCAAGACCAGATCCTGCCATCCATCAAACTTGACGATTACAGTGCCTGGAAGCTCGACGATCTGCGTGCCGCACTCGACAAGCTGACGCAGGAGCAGACCAATCTCAAAGGCGTGAAATGCCGCGCGCCCCGGCGGCAACTGTCATTCGCCCAGACAGTTCAGGTATATGCCATGACCGTCGCCCTGCTACGCAAGGACACGCGCTGGACGGAGTGGGCGCAAAAGGCAAAGGCGCAACATCATACTGTGCCGCCGATGCCCGAGATGGACGATTTTGCCAATCGCCTGATGTACCAGTTGCCGCGGATCGTCGCGGACGGTGAAACCAGCACCCTGCTTCTCTACCGGCCCGGCGACATCGAGCAGCCGATCACCAAGGGAGAGTTCGAGGAACGCGCCGATGTCGTCACCATCAAGCGGTCGGGCACAACGTTTGCGGTGGAGCAGTTCCCGGTCTACTTCACCGCAGATCAAAAGGAGTGGAATCCTTCCTGGATTCAGCCTAAGGACGAGGCGCAAGACACCACGCTCATGGCGCGGAAATATGAATATGACTGGACGCGCTTCGATGGACCCTATCTCTGGTATCGACGCGATCAGTTCAACGGCCCCGTCGTGTATAAGGCGACCGTGCGATTTCAAGGGGACGGCCTGGAGATCGAGGCCGACCGCTTCGTCTCGCGGCGGGGCGGAGTGATGCGAGTACGGCGCGATCCGCAATACGATCCGGCAAAGATGGCTGCGCTCACACCTGGGGCTGACTCGCTGGCGAACCTGTTGTCCGTGGATTATCCCGACCTCGAGTTGGCACAGCCCATGCCCAAGCCGCACCGCGCTACGCTGGAGTACTTCTTCTATAAGAGCGATGGCCGCGAGATGCTGCGTTATCAGACGAGTGCCACGACCTCGACCAGTCGTCTTTATCCGCCGATGGATACTCCGCAGGGGCCGCCAGGAACCGGTCAAGCGGCCGAGGCTTCGAAGTCATCTTCCGATGCCACGGTCCTTGTCCCCGCGAAGGCGACCGACGCAACGCCGGCGGGGTTACGAAAATGACACACGCCTTTGGCGAATGCTTAATGGGAGTTATCCACGGTACTTTGGGTTATAGGGTGTTTCTCTCCCCTTAGCACCTTTTCCACATCGTTACGGACAAGCGCATAGTCCGGCTCGCCATCGTAGAAGCCATAAGTGTAATGACTGCCGGCAGAGTACCCATCTAAGGAGAACTGTCTGCCACCAGCCGCCGCCAGTTTCTTGTGCTCTTTGGCCCACAGTGGCTGCTCCAGTTGATTCGACTCCAAGGCCACACGAAAGACCAGCGTACCCTTGTTATCGTACGCATTGAACCAATAACGCTCCCCGTAAAAGCCACTCAGCTTTAGGAATTTCGAAACTTCAACCTGTTGATCACCAACCTGGAAAGTCTCGAATACATAGTTGAAGTTGTCCGGGAGCTTGCCTTCGCGTTCCAGTTCTGCAATATGCTTCTGCAACTCATCGCTCTCTCTGGTTTTTTCGGCAAGAGTGTAAGCCCGCATCAGCGACGAAACGTTATGCCACTCGTCGGGCTGAATCTGCAGCGCGTGCTGGAAAGCATCAATGGCAGCTGTATAGTCTTTGAGCCTAAGCCAGCAATGGCCGTACAAATTGTAAATAACAATGTCAGGGGGACCGGACGCGATCACCCGTTGGAACATTTTGTTAGCTTTGGGACAATCGTTGGCCTGGAAAGCAGCGACTCCCTGTTGTCGCAAGAGTGTGAGGGCACCTGAATCTCCAGTCGCCGATGACGGTGCAGGCGCGTCTTGGGGTTTCGCAGCCGACAGGTCGGCGCATGCGCAGAACAGAGTGGCCACTATTAGCACGAAGGGGAGGACAGCATGACGCATGAATGCTCCCGCCAGGCACAAGAAGTCACAAGGGTGCGAAGCACTGTAGCGCAGCCAGCCGAGTCGCGCAATGGCTCGTAAGTGCAGACAAGCCGGCGGGCCAAAAAGGTTTCGCCTTACGCGGCTAACTCCGCTCCTGGATGTACTCGTCGATAACACGTTCCAGCGAGCCTTGGGCCCGCAGCACGTACTCGATGGCGTCCCGAACGGCGCCGTGCCCGCCCTCGTGGGGGGTTACGTAGTGCGATTCGCGTAGCACCTCTTCGCGCGAGTTCTTGACGGCGATGGCGAGGCCGCACACCCGCATCACGGGCAGATCGATGACATCGTCGCCCACATAGCAGACCTGCTCAGGCGTGAGGCTCTCCTTCGCGAGGATGTCGCGGAAGGCCTCCAGCTTGTGATGCTGGCCCTGGTAAACGTGCTCGATCTTGAGATCGCGTGCGCGCAGCCGCACCGTCTCGGAGATGCGCTTGGTGATGATTGCGGTCTTCAGTCCGCCCAGGCGGGCCAGCGAGAATCCTGTGCCGTCGTGCGCGTTGAAGCCTTTAGCCTCGACCACGTCGCTCGACGCAATCCCGAAGCCTCCGGCGTCGGCCATCTGCTCGCGCCGCTGTTGTGTGTCGTGGGAAGCAGCGCCGGCGGCCGCGGGAAAAAGAAAGATGGTGCCGTCCGTCATCACTCCATCGACATCGAAGATAATCAGCTTGATTTTCGCGGCGCGTGCATCGCTCATGAGAAAAGTGTAGCAGTTGAGATCGAGTCACCACGGAGACACGGAGGGCGCGGAGAAAGACGAACGAAGGGATTTAAGCAACAGAAAGAGCTGGATTGCCGAGTTCTACAGGTTTAACCTGCCGGGCCGCATGCTTGATTTCACTGGTAAGGTGTATCTTTTGGGAGAATTCATACAATCATTCCTATGCCTTTTCTCCGTGTCCTCCGTGTCTCCGTGGTGAACCCGTCCTGACATGAGACCCAAACGCGGCACTCTGCAATTTATTGGCGTAGCGAACCTCATCTTATTCGTGCTGTTCGCGGTGCTCAGTATGCCGTTTTTCTGGAGGCAGTACGAGGTGCTGCGTACCTGGCCTGCTACCGATGCGCAAATTCTGCGCAGCGATGTCATCACCGAGCCAGGTCCGGCCAATCAGCAACTCTATGCCGCGAAGTTGCAGATTCTCTATACCGTCGACGGCAAGCCCATCACGGTTGAGTTAACCAGCTTCGAGAGCAGCAACTACCTGGCAACGCAGGCACGCGCCGCGGAGTTCCCGGTCGGCAGCCATCATCCGGTGCGCTACGATCCGCACGACCCCTCGCAGGCGCGCATCGGGGCCGAATGGAGTGCGCGATTCTTTTTGGTGCCGCTCATCGTGTTAGCCATGGGCGGCATCTTCGGAGCAGTTGCTCTGGCGTGCTTTGTTTGGGCCGGTCGTGCCGGATAGCGCCGATCAACCGCAGATCCCTCCTCGGCCTGAAGAGACTGTGTCGCAACTGGAGTCAAGTCGTGGTCAGCGAGGGCGGTGAGCGTGTCTCCGTGCTTCGCTGGTTTGGGGGCTCAGCCCTCTGGCGGCACCGCCATTTTCAGCCTTGCCGCACCCTATGCCAGCGTTTCAAGTTCAAGGCGATATTGGCCAGGGTGAACTCCACGGCGACCAGCAGCAGGCCGCGGCGTTGGAACTGACGCATCCCGCCGTGCTCTTTCAAACTGCCGATCATAGGTTCCACCAACTCCTTGCGCCTTTGATACTGCCGCCGCCCCCTCGGGCTGCGCAGCTTCTGCCGCATGCGATGCATTGCTTGCTGCCGCACCGGCCTGCGATCCAACTCTTCTGCCCGTCGCTTGCCGTTCAACTCGCTAGCCAGATTCGAATCCGGCACATAGCCGTCGATACCGCGCTCCTCCAGTTGCTGCAGGTTCTCCGCGCTGAAAAATCCACTGTCGGCCAACACCTGCCGCGGCCGCTCCCCACATTGTCGCTCCACCTCTTCCACCATGGGCAGCAGCGATGCGTTGTCCGTCTTGTTGTGCGTCACCCGCTGGGCCACGATGAAGTGATCCTGGCTCACCGCGATCTCCCCCGTGTAGCCCAGCTCGAAGCCCTGCCGCGTGCGCAGAAAGCGCGCCTCCGGATCGGTCAGCGACATCTTGTCCTCGCCCATCTGCTGCATCTGCTGCAACTGCTCGAGCACCCGCTGCCGCTCTTGCTCGCTTACCTGCCGCCCCGGCTGGCGGTCGGGGTCGTCCTCCACCTCCTCCATCCACTGCTGCACCTGCTTCTGCAGCCGCTTCCGCTGCACTACCCGGTCGCGCGAGGCGTTGCCTTTGATGCGCGTCGAGTCGATGGCCACCTCCCCCACTCGCGCCAGCCCGGCTCGCCGCAGCATCTGCAACACCTGGGTGAACAACTCCACGATCGCTCCCCGGTGCACCCGCAGAAACTCGCTCAACGTCTTGAAGTCGGGCGCACACCCGCCGGCCAGAAAGCGGAACCCCAGATCCTCGTGCAGGCGTTGCTCCAACTTGCGTGTGCTCTTCACCTTCAGCGCAAACGCGTACAGCCACACCTGCAGCATCATCCGCGGATGGTAGGGCGATTCCCCTCCCGCCTCGCCATACGCCGCCTCGAAAGCGGCGATGTCCAGCTTCTCCGCCACCTCGTGCACCAGAAAGCACAGATGGTTTGCGGGCAATACATCCTTCACGTGCAACGGCAACAGTTCCGCTTGTTCAGGGTGATACGGCTTGTAGCTTGGCATACCTCCTTATGCCCTATCCTCGCCCATTCCTTCAAGTATCATTCCGGTTGCGACACAGTCTCTGAAGGCCTTGTCGGGATGACAAGAGACAAACCGCTTGTGACGGCGCACCCGAAGGTGCGCCCCTTCAAAGCCGATTCATATCGAGTATTTCAGTGATGGACAGAACGTTGCGGTGGCAGCCGCGGAACTGTCCAAGAATGAACAGCCAAAAATTTCGCCCGCCATGGCGACTCCGCACGGAACAATCCTGCCGCCTTCGCCGTAAACTCTGCGAGAGGACAGGCCCGTGCAGACTCTCCTGAACGATATTCGCTACGCGTTCCGCCAGATGCGTCTCTCACCGGCGTTCACGCTGACGGCGGTTCTGACCCTGGCGATCGGCATCGGCGCGACCACGGCCATCTTTACCCTGGTACACGCGATCATGCTGAAGTCGTTGCCGGTCGCCGATCCGGCGCAACTCTATCGCATCGGCGACACCGGCACGTGCTGTGTCGACGGCTGGGAGGACGATGACTGGAGCCTGTTCTCCTATCAGCTCTATCAGCGACTGGCCGCCGCTGCGCCGGAGTTCGAAGAGACGACTGCTTTCCAGGCCTCGCCCGGCATTCGCGGCGTCAGGAGCGCCAATAAAGACCGTGAGGCACGGCCGCTGCGCACCGAATTCGTGACTGGCAGCTACTTCCATGTTTTTGGCGTGGGCGCCTTCGTAGGCCGCGTGATTACGGATGCCGATGACCAGCGCTCCGCGCCTCCGGTGGCGGTCATGAGCTATCGCACCTGGCAGCAGTCATACGGATCGGATCCCTCGCTGGTCGGGTCCACGTTCTTCATCGACGGACAACCGACCACGCTGATCGGAATCGCGCCTCCGGGTTTCTTCGGCGACACCCTGCGCAGTCACCCGACGGATTTCTGGCTGCCGGTGCAGCAGGAACTGCTGTACGACGGTCAGAATGCAATCATGAAGACCAACCAGTCGCACTGGCTGTATGCGATTGGCAGGCTGAAGCCGGGCGCGAGCGTCGTTGGACTACCCGCGCGCCTGACCCCGGTGTTGCAGCAATGGCTGCGCAACGAAGACGAAATTCCCGCGGACTTTCGTCCGCAGGTCGATCCAACCATTCCGCATAAATACATCAAGCTGGCGCCCGCCGGCGGCGGCGTGACCCTCATGAAGGATGACTACGGAGCGACCCTGCGCATTCTGCTGGCGGTGTGCGGCACCGTCCTGCTGATTGCCTGCGCCAACATCGCCAATCTTCTGCTGGCGCGTGGCACGGCCCGCCAGATGCAGACTGCCGTGCGTATCGCGCTAGGCGCATCCCGCAAACGGCTCATCCGGCAACTGCTGACCGAGGCCGTCTTGCTCTCGATCATCGGCGGACTGCTGGGGCTTGCGGTGGCGTACTACGGGGCGCGCATCATGGTTGCATTGGCGTTTCCCAACGCCACATCCATGCCCTTCAGCGTGGCCCCTTCCCTGCCGGTGCTGGGCTTCGCGTTCCTGCTCTCTCTGCTGACCGGTGTGGTGTTTGGCGTCGTACCGGCGTGGTTCGCGTCGCACTCGGATCCCGCCGAAGCGCTGCATGGCGCAAATCGCAGCACGCGCGATGCGTCGTCGCTGCCGCAGAAGATGCTGGTGATCGGTCAGGCGGCGCTCTCGCTGGTGCTGCTGGCTTGTGCCGGACTGCTGGCCATGAGCTTGCATAATCTGGAGCACCAGGATTTTGGCTTCGCCACCACGAATCACATGACGGTTGAGATCAATCCCCCTTCCTCGAGCTACACTCCCGAACGGCTCGACGCGCTCTACCGTCAGATCGAGGACCGACTGACGCAGTTACCCAATGTACAAAGCGCCAGCCTGGCGCTCTATGGCCCGCTGAGTTTCGACAATTGGGGCGAATTGGTCGCCATCGAAGGCCGGGGCGACCCTACGGCTGACCTTAACGAGTCGGTTTCGTGGGACCGGGTGAGCCGGCAATATTTCTCTACGATCGGACAAAGCATCGTGCGTGGACGCGATTTCAATCAGAGCGACTCGGCCGCCTCGCGGCCGGTGGCCATCGTCAACGAAGCTTTCGTCAAACGCTATTTCCCCAACGAAGACCCTTTAGGAAAACACTTTGGCTTGGATAATGCCCGTTACGGCGGAACCTTCGAAATCGTGGGCGTGACCAGCGATGCCAAGTACATTGACCCGGAAAAGCCGGCGGGTCCGATGTTCTTTGTGCCGCTGGAGCAGACCGTCTCTTACCCCGATAAGCTCATGGCCGGCCTGGAAACGAAATCGCACTTCATGGGCGGCATTCAACTCGCCGTTAGGGGTGACACACACAATCTTGAGCCGCAACTCCGCCGGGCACTGGCCGAAGTCGATCCCAACCTCACGATCATTTCCGTGCAGAGCATGGAGCAGCAGGTCGCCATGAATTTCGACCAGCAACGAATGGTGGCGCAACTGGCCTCGACCTTCGGCGTTATCGCGTTGCTACTGGCGGCAATCGGCCTGTATGGCCTGACGGCTTTCACCGTCGCGCGCCGCACCAGCGAGATTGGGGTTCGCATGGCTCTGGGCGCGGACCGCATGAACATCGTGCGCCTGGTCTTGCGCGGATCGTTCCTGCAGGTCGGCATCGGGTTGTTGATCGGAATTCCGGTGGCAATCGGCGCCGGGCGGTTGATGACGGCGAAACTCTTTGGAGTGCGCAGCTGGGATCCGCGCATTCTGGCGATTGCCATTGTCTCGCTCGCAGTATGCGCAGCTGTGGCCAGTATTTTGCCGGCGCGCCGGGCAGCTTCCACCAATCCGGTAACCGCGCTGCGAACGGACTGAGCAATCCTTCCGGCCGGGCAGGCGCCGCCTAAGGCGCGCTCGCGGCCAGCCGCAACCTCACTTCATGGTGACAAGGGCCTTAGTCCGGTACCGCACCGACAGTCCGAGGTCCAGCCGTCTATCATTGAACTACTCCTAGACTTAGCTTGAGAACCTGAAATGCCCGAGAGAAGCCCTCCGTCGAGCCGTATTGCGCTTTCATTTGAGCATGTTGCGAGCCTGCAAGGGTCCCGGGTGATTCAATCCCGCTGCCGTACGTGTGGTATCTTCGTCGGCGCAAGTCCCAGCCTGAAGATTCTTGAACTGGCGGAATCAGCTCACATCTGTCATCAATCTGTCAGACTCCGAAAACTCAAATAAGGCGAGCTGTCAACCGTCCCTGCTGATGACGGCTCTTGTATGGTATCGGTCTCCCGCTACTGATAAAATGGTCGGCCATGTCCTCCGCGTGGCGCCGCAGCGTTCGCCTCATCGGCTTCACTTGAGCCCCCTCCCTCTAATCGCGGGCCGATTTCACACCTCCACCTTCACGACCCAACGAGTAGGAGTTTCCTCATGAGGCTGCCAGTTCTCTCAACGTTGCTATTCGTCTCGTTCTCTGCCTGCCTGTTAACCGCGCAAACCGCCGCTCCCGAAACCCAGAAGTTCAGCCCATCATCCCGCACTTTCCGCTTCACCTATAGCTTCACCATCAAAGACATCCCTGCCAACACCAAGATCGTGCGCGTATGGTTCCCTCAGCCTGCAACTGATCAACACCAGACCGTGCGTGTGCTGAACGTCAGCGCTGCGGCGCCTACGCGACTGGGAAAGGACCCGGAATACGGCGACACCATAGTTTCCTCAGAAGTTCACGATCCCGTGCCGGGCAAAACCTACACCTGGACCTGGACATACGAGGTCACGCGCCGCGAATATTCGCGCGGCGATTACGTGCAACTGGAGCGCAAGGATCAGAAGCCCGGTGTGGTGCCCGCCTCGATGAACCGTTTCATCGAGCCTGACCAGCTCATCCCTATCGATGGCAAGATCAAGGCGCTGGCCGTCGAGGTAACCGGCTCGCAGCCCGGCACGGTGGCCAAGGCCAAAGCCGCTTACGACTACCTCTTTAAGACCATGAGCTATGACAAGAGCGGCACCGGATGGGGACGCGGTGACGCGGTGTGGGCCTGCGATTCCAAGCACGGGAACTGCACAGACTTCCATTCGCCCTTCATCGGCATGATGCGCGCCGACGGCATTCCCGCCCGCTTCGACATCGGCTTCCCTATCCCCGAGAACAAAGACAAAGGCGATATCTCCGGCTATCACTGCTGGGCCGAGTTCTACGCGCCCAAGATCGGCTGGATTCCCCTCGATATCTCGGAGGCGTGGAAGGCGAAGCAGAAGGAAGATTATTTCTTCGGCAGCGTCGACGCCAACCGCGTTCAGTTCTCCACCGGCCGCGACATCACGCTGGTGCCCAAGCAGGATGGTCCAGCGCTGAACTACTTTGTCTATCCCTATGTCGAAGTTGACGGCAAGCCCTACGACAAGATCGACAAACAGTTCAGCTTCGAGGAAGTGAAGCCGGCGGAGAAGAAGACCGCCGGGAAGCTGCCGTCCAGTTCGCCGGCGATGTAGAGGGATGGCGCAACCGACAGACTAAGGCCGTCCAGTACGAGACGGCCTCGCCGTAAGGGTGAACCGCCCCTTAAAGACTATCCATTCGGATAGTCGTCACTATCCTATCGGATATATCTCGAGCACCCGCAGCCCGTCTCATCGGCGGTAATCGCCTCGTCCACTGCCTGTAAGTGGCTCATAAGCAATGCCCCGCGGGTCCGGAGTCGATACGTTGTGAACCCAACCGCGCATGGCAAGCCGATTGCAACACTAGCTGCATCAGGTCAATTGCATAACAGTTTTGGTTCGACCAGGCATCGCAGACGGAGTTGGTTCAGGGCAACTCTAACCGCTGGCCACGAGGGCGTCCAAAGCCACTGGGACGCAGACCAAACTGATGCAAACAGGCGATCAAGAAGCGTTTCCAGTTAACAGGAGTAGTTAACAAGTTGGTGTTTCGCCGGAATACTACCATCTCGTCGGAAACGAAAGGGCCCCACCATGAATCTGGCCGTGAACGCTCAAACCGCGCTAACCCTCGTTCCGCCCCCGCCCGTTAAAAAGCACATACGCCACGAATACGATGCTGACAGCAACATCTGGTGGGCCTTTATGCATGCCACCGGTGATCACTCGCGACCCTGTTGTTCGCGGCCCATTCTCGAGGAAGCCATCGCTCTACAAGCCCAGATTGCACGAAGCCAGGGGCTGGCTCGGCGTGAGAGAGGCGCGATGCCTTACGCTCACCTGGTCATCGCAAGCGACGCCCCAGTGTTTAACCTGGGAGGCGACCTGGAACTGTTCGCGCACTGTATTCGCAGACGCGATCGTGCAACCTTGCTGCACTATGCTCTACGCTGTGTCGAGGGCGTCGCCGGACTGCAGAACATCGCTGATGGCTCCGTCCATACCGTCGCTGTGGTGCAGGGGGATGCCCTCGGCGGCGGCCTGGAGTTGGCCCTCGCCTGCAACACCTTCATCGCCGAAGAAGGCGTCCAGATGGGCTTCCCAGAGGTCCTGTTTGGCCTTTTTCCCGGGATGGGTGCCTTTTCCTTCTTGCGGCGGCGCACCTCTGCCATTCGCGCTCAGCGCATGATCCTCAACGGGCAGCGTTACAAAGCCGAAGAACTGTATGAACTGGGGATCGTGGATCTGGTTGTGCCGCGCGGCCAGGGACTGGAGGCTGCCCAGAAACTGGTCCAACAGAATTGCCGGGCCGCCATCGCCCACCAGGCGGTGAACCGCTTCTATCATCGCTATGAGCGTGTACCGCTCGCCGAGTTGCAGGACATCACCACCGAATGGGTGGATTCGGCGATGGCTTTGGACGAACGTGGATTGCAGACCATCGAGCGCGTTGTCCGAGCACAAAGCCGCCGCTTTGCTGAACTGACGGCCCGTCCCTCCGCATTAGGAGCAGCGTGCTGTTAGTTGAGCTCAACCGTTAAGCGGACATCAACGACGCTCGGTTGTGGATTCCTTTATCGTCAACGCGACTGAGGGTGCAAATTGACAACTCGCGGCCGCTTGGGGCAGCGTTGAGGGACACGCATTTGTGGAGGTGCCCTATGTCGCTACGCCCGGTCAAGAAGCTCATCCAATCCAAGCCCACGCGCGAGGGTGCGGGCGTGCATCTGCGCCGCGCCTTCGGCTTCGGTAACACCTCGGACTACGATCCTTTCCTTCTGCTCGACGACTTTCGCAACGATGTGCCGGAAGACTACCTTGCGGGCTTCCCCTGGCATCCGCACCGCGGCATCGAGACCATCACCTATGTACTCGCCGGAACCGTCGAGCACGGCGACAGCATGGGCAACCAGGGAGCCATCGCCGCCGGAGACGTGCAGTGGATGACCGCAGGCAGCGGCATCATTCATCAGGAGATGCCCAAGGGCGACGCGGCCGGGCGCATGCACGGCTTCCAGTTGTGGGCCAACCTTCCCGCATCGCTGAAGATGACCGATCCGCGGTATCAAGAGGTAAAGACCGCCGACATTCCCGAGATCACCGACGATGATGGCACTCACGTCCGCGTCGTGTGCGGTACCTTCTGGGGAACCAAAGGCCCGGTCGATGGCATCGCTGCCGACCCCATCTACCTGGACGTGTCGGTGCCTCCGGGGCGGCGCAGAACGCTGCCGGTGGAAACCAGCCGTCATGCATTCGCTTACGTCTTCGCGGGATCGGGGAAGTTCTGCAATGCATCTGGCCCGCTCGCGGTTCCGACGGAAGCAATACAGTGGTCCGACACCACCCCGCCGGCGGAAGCCGACAACCGCTCGCTGCTACTCTTCGATCGCGGGGATGAGGTCGAAGTACAGGCCGGAGACGACGGCATTCGTTTCCTGCTGGTCTCGGGCAAGCCGCTGGAAGAGCCCGTCGCATGGTACGGCCCAATCGTCATGAACACGCAGGAACAACTGCGTCAGGCCTTCACCGAGCTCGATCGCGGTACGTTTCTGAAGTCGGGCAAGTAATCTATATAGGACGAGTTCAGTTCGGCGATCGACGGACAGCCCAGCAGCCGCAGGGTGCGCTCCACGTCGGCGCGGAGAATCTCCAGCGCCCGATCGACGCCTGCTTCACCGGCGGCAGCCATTCCATAGGCATAAGCGCGACCGATCAGTACCGCACGAGCACCCAGGCAGATGGCCTTGACGATGTCGCTGCCTCGTCGCACTCCTCCATCCATCAGGACTTCCACCTGATTGCCCACCGCGGCCACGACTTCCGGCAGCGCAGTCAGCGACGCTGCAACCCCGTCGAGTTGCCGGCCGCCGTGATTGGAAACCACCACGGCTGCCACGCCATGATCTACCGCGATGCGCGCATCCTCGGCGGTCAGCACACCTTTCACCACGATCGGTCCCGTCCACGATTCGCGTATCCATCGCAAGTCGTTCCAGCAGACGGTCGAAACCGCTAGGGCCGCAGTTACATCCACCAGCGGCATCGGCCCCTGTCCGGGAATCACGATGTTCTCCAGCTTAGGCAGACCACCATCCAGCAGGAACGGCACCAGCCAGCGCGGATGGGCGACGATTCCCGGCAGGTAAGGAATCTGCGAGAACACCGAGCCGCTCAGCAGCTCTTTCATTCCGTTGCGCGGATCGCGCTCGCGCATGCCGGCGACCGCGGTATCGATGGTAATGACGAGTGCAGAAAAGCCAGCCCGCCGCGCGCGATCCAGCGCACCCTCAGCTGCGCCGCGCCCTCCGACCAGGTAGAGCTGATACCACACTGGCCCATCGGAGGCGGCTTTGACGTTCTCCAGCTTGTGACCCGAGATGGTGGAGAGGATGTATCCCGTACCGGCTTTTCCTGCGGCGCGCGCGGCCGCTACCTCTCCGCCAGGATGCATCATGCGGCTGTAGCCCACGGGCGCCAGCATGGCGGGAAACGACAAGGTATGGCCCAGCACCCGCGCACTGAGATCACAAGCTGCGAGCGCAACCGCATTGCGCGGACGAAAGCCGATGTTCTGGAAGACCCGGCAATTTTCACGCAGCGTGATCTCGTCCTCGGCGCCGCCGTCGAGATAGTCGAAAACCACCTTGGGCAGCCGCCGCCTGGCCATCTGCCGCAGGTCTTCGATGTTGACCACGCGTGGCGATGCGAGTTTGCGTTGCGCTCGGGACATGATGGAAGTCGCCCTGGTTGCCGATAGTTGACACATAGTAGCAGGCGACCCAGCCCAGGGCCGATGGGTTGTGGCTGCATGAGTTTGTGAATTATGTCAGCGTGCTCTCGATGTTCAAGGACAGTTACGCGCTCGGGGAGGCGTGCCTGGCGCAATAGCGCGAAACCCTCGGATCGATCCCGCCCCTCTCCTTTGCCCTTTGCGAACATGCGGGAAGGCACGGTCTCGTGGAAGGCTTCACGCCTCCGGCTCCACACCATCGTCCTGCCACCGGAGACCGCAGGCATCGCAGTGCCAGTTGTAGCGGGATTGGGATGCGGGCTTGCCGGGCAACGCAGCATCCAGGCTCAGAAACACGATCTCGCGCGAATGACAGCGCGGACAGCTCGGGGCGTAGGCGGGATTGTCTTCTGCGTCTTCGTCCTTCGGAAAGCCCGAATCCGGGGAGTCAGCGTGCGCCAGGGCAGCCAATGCACGCTGCTGGTCGATCTCCCTCACCTTCATTTCCGCACCGCCTTCGAAGGTGGCAGGAAATGCCTTAGCATTGTCGACATTGTCAGGCCCCAGGTAGGCCGGAATCCCAGCGTCATCCAGCACCTGCTTTATGTGGAGGGCCTCAGGCAAGTCCCATACCGGAGTCAAAACGACGAGGTCCAGTTCGGCTGGATCGACATTGCCCCTGGACTCCCCGTCCTCGGCCACGGACGGCGCCTCGCGCAACTTTATGTCCAGATGGCGCTGCGAAATCTCGGCTTGCAGCGCCTGCCTGGCAAGGTCGGTCAGTTCGTAACCGTCGTCTGCTACGGCTTCCAGTTCGTCGTCGCTCAACTGGCGGTAGAGTTCTTCCAGCCTGTTCCATTCCGCGGTTGCGTCGATCTCGGCCATGATTGCGCCATGATAGCGCGACTCCCTTCCGTTCGAATGACTATTTTGTCAGCCGGTCGGGTCGAATTTCGGCGCGGATGGCTGCGCCTGACCTGTGATTGTCTGTGGCGAATTGCAAAATTCGTCTCAGCCTTTTCGTTACAATGATGGGTCAGCCGTCCGTTCTGTCGCATGCAATTTGAACTCTTCATCGCCGCGCGCTACCTGCGAGCCAAGCGGCGTCAGGCTGTGATCGGCGTCATCACCGTCATCTCCATCATTGGAGTGGCGGCGGGCGTGGCCTCACTCATCATCGCGCTGGCCATTAACAACGGATTCCGTCAGGACCTGCAAGACCGTCTGCTGGGCTCGACCTCGCACATCAACCTGCTGCGCGTGGAGAGCGACGGCATCCGCGACTGGCAAGCTCTGCTGGCGCGCCTGGTCAAACAGCCGCACGTGGTTGCCGGCGCGCCCGCAATCTATGAACAGGTGCTGATCTCGCGCGGAGCGCACGCCCAAGGCGCTGTTCTGAAGGGCATCGTTCCCAGCGACGAGCGCAAGGTCAGCGATCTGCTGAACTCGGTAAAGACCGGCTCTGCCAGTCCGCTGGACGAGTCCTCCGCAAGCGCGCCGCCCCCCTCCACCGACGCGGATGAACCGAACGCGCTCTCAGCTCACATTACCGCCAACATGCCTCCCATCCTCCTCGGCAAGGACATGGCGGACCTGCTCGGCGCGAGTGTGGGGTCGGTCGTCATGGTCACCAGCCCGCAGGGCGAACTTACGCCTTTCGGTATTGTGCCGAAGTACAAACGGTTCAAAGTCGTGGGCACGTTCTCCTCCGGCTTCTACGACTACGACAGCAACTGGGCCTTCATTCGCCTGGCCGACGCGCAACGGCTCTTCGATTTGAACGACGTCGTCTCCGTGCTCGAGTTCAAAGTCGATGACATCTACAAGGCCGCCGAGATCGGCGGCAAGCTCGAAGCCGAGGCCGGTAAAGGCTTCATGGCCACCAATTGGATGGAGCAGAACCGCGCGCTCTTCCACGCCCTTCGCCTGGAACGCGTGGTCACTTTCATCACCATCGGACTGATTGTCTTCGTCGCGGCGCTCAACATCCTGATCTCGCTGATCATGATGGTGATGGAGAAGACCCGCGACATTGCCGTGCTGGTTTCGATGGGCGCCAAGAAGGCGCAAATCCGGCGCATCTTTATCTATCAAGGAATCCTGATCGGCGTGATCGGCACCGTGTTAGGGCTCATCGCGGGCTATTCCATCTCCTGGGCTGCCGGACATTATCACCTGGTGTCGCTCTCCGCGGAGGTCTATTCCATCGATTACGTCCCGTTTGCAGCACGGCCACTCGATGGCGTACTGGTGGCGCTGGTAGCGATCGGCATTTCGTTCGTCGCGACGGTGTATCCCTCATGGTCAGCGGCGCGAGTGCTGCCGGCCGAGGCGCTGCGGTATGAATAGGAACAGATCGAAGTCTCTCCGGATATCGCAGTTGATGTCGATTGCGATGTGATGCTAAAATGTATCACATGAAGACAGCATCTGTTCGGGACCTGCGCTACGACTTCAGCAAGATCGAACGCCTCCTTCGCCAAGGCGAAGAGGTCCAGATCACCAAACGGCGTCGCGTGATTGCTCGTCTGGTGCCGGAGACTGCGTCAGCCCGTCCAAAGCTCCCCGATTTCCGTGCGCGAGTGCGGGCCATCTATGGCAACAAAGTTTTGTCAGTGAGCGGCGCTGAACTAATACGAGAGGATCGGAACCGCTATTGAGGGCCTATATCGACTCGAGCGTTCTCGTTTCTTTGTACAGCGCGGATCCTAATTTCAAGGCCGCTGTCGAACTGATAGAAGCCGCAGAGGGCGAACTCCTGGTCACCACATTCGGCGAATTAGAGGTGGTCAATGCGTTCGCGTTGCGAGCCTTCCGCAAGGAGCTGTCGACAGCAGAAGCTGAATCTTCGTTGAGAGACTTCGAAAAGGACGTACTCGCTGGAGTTTTCCAGCTTCGTCCTTTGTCGGAGCAAACGTATGAACGAGCTCGCCAGCTCTCGCAGCGTACGACGCCAAAGCTGGGAACACGCACGGGTGATCTGTTACACGTCGCGGCGGCTCTCGAACTCGATGCGGAATACCTGTACAGCTTCGACAGACAGCAGCGCAAGCTAGCTCAGACAGTTGGTCTCAGGGTCAACTAACGTCCCGTCTTAATAGTCCATCGAGACTTGCGCCTTTCGCGCGGGCGCGCAGTACCCGATGTCGTCCCCCGCCTACAAAAAACCGTAGATGCCATTCGCCGCACGGTTACGCACTTCATCCCTGCCTCCTACCGAAGAGTCACTGACTTCAACGCGAGAACGTGATCTAATCTGGATTGGCGCGTTCCGATTGCCGTGGGGGCTTCGACCGAACGGCATCGGGCTAGCGCATTCGGTGGGAATTTGTGTCGCGCGGGAGCGCACCTGCATCCAATGGACCAGAGTGTTTTGTTACGAGCGCAGAACCTGAAAAAGGTGTTCCGCTCCGGTGACTCGGATCTGGTGCTCTTTGAAAATCTGTCCTTTGAGGTGCGGGCTGGCGAGATGCTGGCCATCGTAGGCGAATCCGGTGCCGGTAAGAGTACCTTGTTGCACATCGTCGGAGTGCTTGATAGGGCTTCCGTGGGTGACGTATACTTCGCCAAACTTGACTTGGGGAAGCTCACCGATGATGCCGCCGCTGAGTTTCGCAGCACGGAGCTTGGATTTGTTTGGCAGTTTCATTATCTGCTGCCGGAGTTTACCGCGATTGAGAACGTCGCGATGCCATTGCTGATGCGCGGAACCAGCAAGCGCGAGGCGGAGAAGCAGGCCCTGCACTGGTTGCAGGAAGTAGGTTTAGCGGATCGTGCAAGTCATCGGTCCGGCGAGTTGTCTGGCGGGGAGCAGCAACGGGTTGCGCTGGCCAGGGCGCTGATCACCAGGCCGAAGATCCTGCTGGCTGACGAGCCTACAGGGGACCTCGACAACCGGACAGCAGAATCGGTTTTTATTTTGATCGCCAGGCTACATCGCGATTACGGCCTTACGTCAGTTATTGTCACCCACAACCTTGCCTTTGCGCGTCAGTGCGACCGTGTACTCCGATTGGAGCGCGGGCGGATGGTTGAGGTGTCGCCGCAATCGCTGGTGGCGTGAGCAACGTTGGTCATCCGCGACGATGGCCTGTTGCGTATTGCAACATGAGATCGCAGGACGGGTTTGTAGTAGTAGTAATCGTGAGGGCCTGAAACGGGGCGGCAATCCAGCGTCACTATCGGAGGAGAGCCGACAGGCCTGAACGAATCGGACACGGGGTTTGGACAATTCATTTTCCCGTTGTCCGTGGGGTGAACATCCCGTAGAGTTTTTGGAGAGGTTTCATGTTCGAACGGTACACGGAAAAGGCCCGACGCGTTATTTTCTTCGCGCGCTATGAAGCCAGCCAGTTCGGCTCTCCGTACATCGAGACGGAGCACCTGCTGCTGGGCCTGCTGCGCGAAGACAAGGCGCTTACCAATAGGTTCCTTCGGTCCCATGCTTCGGTGGAGTCCATCCGCAAACAGATCGAAGGTCATACGACCATCCGGGAGAAGGTTTCTACTTCCGTCGATCTGCCGCTGAGTAACGAGTGCAAGCGCGTACTGGCCTACGCCGCTGAGGAGGCCGAACGGCTTTCCCACAAGCACATCGGCACCGAGCACCTGCTGCTGGGCCTGCTGCGCGAAGAGAAGTGCTTCGCCGCGGAGATTCTGCACGAGCGCGGACTGCGTCTGTCGACCATCCGCGAGGAACTGGCGCGCACTTCGCAGGAAAAAGCTCAACCTTCGCAGCGTTCGCGCGAGTCGTCGCTGCTCTCCGAGTTCTCCCGCGACCTGACCCAGTCGGCGATGGACAACCAGCTTGACCCGCTGGTCGGCCGCGATGGTGAACTCGAGCGGGTGGTTCAGATTCTGTGCCGCCGCACCAAGAACAATCCGGTGCTCATCGGCGAGCCCGGCGTGGGCAAGACCGCCATCGTCGAAGGACTGGCGCAACGCATCGCCGACGGCGAAGTGCCGTCGTTCCTCGCCGACAAGCGCATTCTGGCGCTCGATCTTTCGCTGATCGTCGCCGGCACCAAGTATCGCGGACAGTTCGAAGAGCGGCTCAAGACCATCATGAAGGAACTGATGGAGTCGCAGAACTCCATCATCTTCATCGACGAGTTGCACACCCTCGTGGGTGCGGGCTCGGCTGAGGGCTCGCTTGACGCTGCCAACATCCTGAAGCCGGCTCTTTCGCGCGGCGAGATTCAGTGCATCGGCGCAACCACGCCGGCAGAATTTCGCAAGTCGATCGAGAAAGATCGCTCGCTGGAGCGCCGCTTCCAGGCCGTCAAGGTTCCGCCGCCCAACGAAGCCGACGCGGTCAAGATTCTTTTCGGCATCAAGGAGCGCTACGAGAAGTTCCACGCCGTCACTTACACCGACGACGCGATCACTTTCTCTGTCTCGCACTCGAACCGCTATCTTCCCGATCGCTTCCTGCCTGACAAGGCTATCGATCTGGTGGACGAAGCCGGCGCGCGCGTGAAGCTGCGCCAGACTTCCCTGCCCGAGGACATTACCGAGGTGCAGAAGCGGATCAAGTTCATCGTGCATCGCATGGAAAACGCCATCGCGAATCACGAGTTCGAGAAGGCGCGCTTCTACTCCGACGAGGAACGCAAGGAGCGCGATAACCTGCGCGCTCTGCGCGAGAAGTATCACCTCGACGAGTCGTCGACTGGTGTCGTGGGCCGCGAAGACATCGAAGACGTGGTCTCGCGCTGGACCGGCGTGCCCATCGCTTCTATCAAGGAAGAAGAAAGCGCCAAGCTGCTCCGCATCGAAGAAGAGCTGCACAAGCGCGTCATCTCGCAGGACCGGGCCATCACGGCCCTGGCCCGCGCGATTCGCCGCTCACGTGCCGGCCTGAAGAGCCCGAATCGCCCGATTGGTTCGTTCCTCTTCCTCGGCCCCACCGGCGTCGGCAAGACGGAAGTCGCGCGCACCCTGGCACAGTTCATGTTCGGCAGCGAGAAATCGCTCGTCCGCTTCGATATGTCGGAGTTCATGGAGAAGCACTCGGTCTCCAAGCTCATCGGCTCGCCTCCGGGATACGTGGGCTACGAAGAGGGCGGGCAGTTGACCGAGCGCGTGAAGCGCGCGCCCTACTCGGTGGTGCTGCTCGACGAAGTCGAGAAGGCGCACCCTGACCTGTTCAATATCCTGCTGCAGGTGTTTGAAGACGGTCAGCTCACCGACGGGCTCGGCAACACGGTGGACTTCAAGAACACCATCATCATCATGACCTCGAACATCGGCGCTCGCCACCTGATGAAGCGCACCGGCATGGGCTTCCAGTCGGATGCCGAAGACATGGTCTCAGGCAAGGTCGAGGAGATGGTGAAGAGCGAGGTGAAGCGCACCTTCAACCCCGAGTTCCTGAACCGTCTCGACGAAGTCATCATCTTCAACGCGCTGAGCGAGGGCGACCTCATCCAGATCGTCGAGCTGATGGTGAACCTGCTGAACCAGAACCTGGCGCAGCGCTCCATCACGGTGACGGTGACGGAAGAGGCCCGCAAGTGGATCCTCGACCAGACGGTGGTCGATCGCAGCTATGGTGCGCGTCCCCTGCGGCGCGCCCTGCAGAAGTACATCGAGGACCCGCTGTCCGAGGCGCTCATCCAGGGCACGATCACGCAGCGGCCGGCCTTCATCGAGGTCTACCTCGAGAATGGCCAGCTCTTCTATCGCCCCGTCGGCGAAGAGAAGACCGAAGGCGTCCTGCTATACAGCACGCCGGTGATCTAGGTGTTGTAGGCCTTCAGGCCGGCGTCACAGGAACAAATCGAACTGGGGCTTCAGCCCACAGAGACAAGGGGAGCGGAGACGCTCCCCTTATTTATTTCGAGCCTGGAAATCCACAGCTCTACTGCGGTGGCGCAAAATAGCTGGAGACATCCAGCAGCAGGTTGGTTGTTCCATTGGCGAATCCATCAATCAACCCATTTGTTGTGGGCACAATCGCCATATTGTTTGTGATACTTCCGTCAAGCGCATTCAACGTAGAGACCACCGGCTGGCTCTGGCCATCGGGCCAAAGCGTGAGGTAGCCCAGGAAGCCCACCGGAATAACCGTGGCGTTGAACACATAAGCCTGCGCAGTGCTGGGAAGTGCACAGGCGCTGTTCACCGCATCCAGCAAAGGAATGGCTGCTCCGCTGAATGCGCCGTTGACATGGCGCGTATCGAGCGCCCGGCAGGTGGCCGTCGGATACAAGGCCATCCCTCCCTCTCCGGGAGTGTCGAAGTAGCCGTTAATGTCAATGATGAGATTGGTATCGTTCGAAGCATAGGCACTGACATTGCCATTGTTGGCTGCACCTGGAACAATCGCGGCGTTGGCCACATCCGTTCCGGCGGGATCGTTCAGCGTCGACACGAGAGGCTGCTGCTGATCGGACGGCCACACCGACAGGTATCCCAGGAAATTACCCTTCGGGACCACAGTGAAATTGAGAGAGTAAGCTTGGGCGGTTTGCGGGATATTGCAGGCGCTGCTCAGAATTGGGAAGGAGCGCGGTTGCCCCGCGGACAAGTAAGGTCCCCCCAGCGGCCCGTTGGACTTGCGGGTATCCGCCACCCGGCAGGGCGCCAGCGGATAGAAGGCCAGCGATGACGTCTGCGTGGTGGGAACGAAGTATCCGTCAATGTCGAGCACCACATTGGTCGTGTCGGTGACAAAGACGCTGACCGCGCCCTGATATCCAGACGGAACAATGGCGGCGTCCGCCTTGACTCGCCCGTCGAGAGAATTCATCGTGGACGCTACTGGCTGGTCTTCGCCAGTCGGCCAGATCGTGAGATAGCCCAGCGGCCGGGTCGGAACTGCCGTCACATTGAGCGAGTACGCCGCCGCGCTGGAAGGAATGTTGCATCCACCCTCCTGCGGAACCGGGAAGTTGCGCGAGGATCCGCCGTTGATGGGACCGCCCACCTTTCTGGTGTCTATCAGGCGGCACGGGGTTATGGGCACAAAATAGAGCGAACTAGGAGCGCTGTAGGAAATGACGGTGACGTTGTTGCTATTATAGTTCGCCGCATAGATTCTATTAGTCACCGGATTGACTGCGATGGCAACCGGCTGGTTGCCAACGACGGTGTTTTGGACTCCATAGTTGACATCGGTCCCATCGATAATGGCAATGCCGCTGTTGCCGCCCGACTGGAAACCTGCATAAATTTGATTGGTGACGCCATTAACAGCAATGGGCACCGGGGGATGCGGGACCTGCACCGTATCTATCGCCATATTGCTTGCGCCATCGACCACCGTAACGGTATTACTGCCATAGTTAGTGACAAACACCGTGTTAGTGACGGGATTTACTGCCACGCCATCCGGATTATTTCCCGTGGTGATGAATGTCGTGGTGTTGCCAACTCCGTCGATAACCGTGATGTTCTGGCTGTTATAGTTTGTGGCGTAAATCTTGTTGGTTACTGTGTTGATCGCAATTTTTTGCGGCGTGGTTCCAGTTCCTATTGTGATGGTTTTGTTTGTGGCGCCGTCGATGACCGTCACGTTGTTGCTGTATTGGTTCACGACATAGATCTTGTTGGTTATGTAGTTCACCGCTACGCCAACAGGTTGGCCGCCTACCGATATGCGCGTGGTGTTATTTGAAGCTCCGTCAATCACCGTCACCGTATTGCTTGAATAATTACATACATAAATCTGATTCGTTACGGGATTTACCGCAATAGCAGCTGGATTCCTGTCAACTGTGACCGGCGTAGTGTGGTTATTCAGGCCATTTATTACAGTGACCTCATTTGCATAATAATCTGCAACATAGATTCTGTTTGTCGCGGGATTAACGGCGATCGCATCGGGGCCATTGTCTGCCGGCACGGTAGCTACACTATTGTCGGCTCCATTGATTACGCTCACATTGGCACTGTTGAAGTTCGCAACATAGATCTTGTTGGTGACCGGGTTTACGGCGATCGCATCCGGATTGCTTCCGACCGAAATGGTCGTGAAGCTTTGCGCGAATGTATAAGTTGAGAGCAGCGTGAGGGCGAAGACCAATGAAAGCGAAGACACACCATGACGCAGGAATCGCATACCATCCTCCGGGAAGACCGTACGGGTCGAGTTGTTTTGAAACTGGGCCGAAGGGGGAAACTGATCTCAGCCGCAGGGTACGCATGGCGACAGCACGATGCCGGCTGAAATGTGCCTCTACTACTACTACGATGGCCCGGGACTATAACATGGAACGGTCCGGAAACCAACGTTTTTGTCGTTCGTCATTCGTTATTTACACTTAGCCCAGACTAAGGTGGAATTACTGTAGATTGCCCTCCCTACCCAATAGCGGCTTCGATCTCTTTTAGACCTGCGAGTCTATCGATGAGGTTCGACCCCTGGTCACCCAATCTTCAGCTATTCAATACTCCAAATCTGAATCTGCCCGTTCGGAGTGCCCACAGCAATTTTCGTGCCCGAGGAGTTAATCGCGACGCACGTTGCCGCCTCAAGCGCTTTGGCCGGAGCGTGCAGCAGGGCTCTGGCCTTTACATCCACAAAGAGAGCTGGCCCATCAGCGCGAGCGAATACCAGCAATTCGCTGTTCGGAGTGAAGGCCGCGCCCGTAATCTGCGAGCCTGCGCCCTCAAGATGCCACTCTTCCCCGCTGCTCACCTGATAAACACTCATCAAGCCTTTTGCCGACGCTGAGGCCAGCCATCGACCGTCGGGCGAGAAAGCGACCACGCCGACGGCACCGGGTCGCGCCTGGGACAACCAAAGCTGCTCCGCGGAGGCGGCGTCGAAGACGGCAGTCCTGCCCGTCGAAGACCCGGTCGCGAAGCGGCTACCATCGTTGGAAAAGGCCATCGCTCCGGTACGGAACTTGGATCCAGACATCCTCACGCCTTCGCGCATGTCCTCGCCCATTGTCATATTCAGGAACATCCCGACGCTCTCCGCGTCTGCCTCAGGATCGGGAATCTCCCAAATCTCCGGGCTGCTACCGATCGGCGCGGCCACGAACAACTCTCTCGTCGGAGATACCGCGAAGGCGGAGAAATCCTTGTCCGCGAACGGCAACATCGTCTGCCCACGCAGTTCACCGGTGGAATACGACCAGATGCACCTGCGGTCTGCCGAGAGCGATACAACCAGTTTGGGCTCGACGACGAAAGCCAAAGCCCTGACTGGCGATTGATGACCGCCACGAGCGAACCTGGTGCGCCCCTTCCACCAGACCACCGACCCGTCCTCGCTGGCCGACACTGGCGAGCTACCGTCCGCCGGCCAGAGCAACGAAGTTACCCTTCCCCGATGTACCTCCCGGCTTTCCTCTAATTGAAGGCGCGGCAAGTTCGTCGCTGGAAATGGGCTCGGATTCGGCTTTTCCCGCCAGTGCGATCGCCAGGCGTCGGGCCTCCGCCCGAAAGCTTGCCGGCGGCAGGAACGCGGCCACGCAATGCGCCAGATCTTCAATCGCGGGGGGCAGATTCTTAGGCGGAAAGGCCGCGTCTTCGACTACCACAGGGATGATTTTCTTCCCTTGTGCCAGCGCCTGCTTGACCTCTTCTACTAACCAATCGGATTTCCCGTTCTTGCCGCGCCGTGACCAATGGGAACCGATCACGACGAGAACGACTGTGGCCTTTTCGATTTCGGCCGCGCAGCAAGTAGGAAATACGGTCTCCGGGCTCTTCGCTTTTGGTGTCGCGAAAGACGGCTGCCTGCCCATATTCTTTGACCAGTATTGTGTACAGATCCTCAACCAGGCGTTCTTGGCATCATCGCGGCGATAGCTCAGAAAGATGCGCGGTTTCTTTGGCGGCAAAGAATTCCCTCCTTGATTAGGGTCACTGGCTGCGATTCTATCTGAGCCGCTGAGAAAAGGATGAGGAAGATCGTCCGCCACGCACGGCCATACCAATCGAGCGAAGAATTTGCCGTCCATGGGGTGAGCGCGCCGCGGCCTCGGGTCCGCAAGAATTATCGTTATGCCGGTCGCCGGCGACGCATCCATCCCGGCTCGCGCACGTGCTCGTCTTCCAGCCGCCGCAGCCGGGCTGCCATAATTCCCGAGCGGCCGAGGTAGCCAACGATCTTCCTGGGATCCTCGCGGCTCACCACCGGCATGCGCCCGACCCCGGCGCGAAGCATGCGAGCCGCCGCGTCGTACAGCACTTCGTCGGGATAGGTGACAGCGACGTTGCGCGACCCTGCTTCGGCGACGGTTATGCTGCCCGACGGATCTTTTTCCAGGGCGCGCATCAAGTCCCCGCGAGTGATGATCCCGGCGAGCTTGTTATCGCCGTCGACAAGGAAGATGGCCTGATGCTTGGTTACGGAAGGATCGTGCTTCGCGATGCGCTCCACCAATTCGATAACCCGCGTTGTCTCGGGTACCACGTCAAAGTCGGTGGACATGGTTTCGCTTACCCTGGCCTGCTGCAATACATCCGGCTCGTAGTCCTGTTGGATGTGCAAGCCGCGCCGCGCCAGTTTCTCCGTCATGATGGAGTTCTTGGCATAGCGCACGGCTATGGCATCGGCGATCACCGTAACCAGCATCAGCGGCAGCACCGAGTTGTAGTCGCGCGTGATCTCGAAGGCGAAGATGATGAAGGTGAACGCCGCGCGCGACGCCGCACCGAAGACTGCGCCCATTGCCACCAGCGCGAAAGCGCCGGGCGAGAGATTGGCCGCCGGCCAGATCTTGTCCACGATCATGGCAAACGCCGAGCCCATGGCCGCACTGGCCATGAACATTGGCGCGAGCAGGCCGCCGGACGTTCCCGATCCCAGTGAGATCATCAACGCCGCCGACTTGAAGACAAAGACCGCCAGCATTGCGCCCAGCAGCATCCTGGTGTTCAGAATGTCGGAGATGGTGTCGTATCCCACGCCCAGTACGCGAGGCACGAAGTATCCAATGATGCCGAGGCCAAGCGCGCCAAGCGCAGGCCACCACATGTCGGAGATGGGCAGCTTTTCGAATTGGTCTTCGACCCAGTACAACGTCCGGCTGAAGCCTAAAGCCGCAATGCCGCAGAGGACACCCAGCACCAGATAAAACGGCAATGCGTGCGGCAGGCCGAAATCGACAGCGCTGACCTGGAACATCGGACCGCGACCGAGTAGCTGGAAGTGAACACTCGTCGCCAATGTGCTGGCGATCACCAACGGAATAAAGGAACGGGACTTGAACTCGAACAGCAGCAGCTCGATCGCCAGGATCACACCGGCGATGGGCGTGCTGAAGGTTGCCGCCATGCCCGCCGCTGCTCCGGAGGCGAGCAGCACCTTACGTTCCGCCGCGGTAGTGTGCATCAGTTGTCCTACCAGCGACCCAATCGCGCCGCCGGTCTGGATGATGGGGCCTTCCGCGCCAAACGGGCCACCGGTGCCAATGGCGAGGGCCGCGGACAGTGGCTTCAGGATCGCGACCTTCGGTTCAATGCGGCTGCGGTTGACCAGCACGGCTTCCATGGCTTCAGGAATTCCGTGGCCGCGAATTTTGTCGGAGCCGTAGCGCGCCATGATTCCGACGATGATTCCGCCGATCACCGGCGTCAGGATCACCCATAGTCCGAGGTGGTTATTGCGTGGGCTGACAAAGGCAAACGACAGGCGATGGAAGAAGAAGAGGTTGGTGAAGAACCCGATCAGGTTGTAGAGAAGATAAGCAATGATCCCCGCCAGCACGCCGACCAATGCCGCCATCAACGAAACCAGGCCGACGCGGAATTTTGCGTCCGCTCCCGCTGGTGCGTCTTGTCGTGCGTACAGCGGATTGATGCCGTCCGTTCCGAGTGTTGGTGCGGTGTCATGCATGTGCGTGCTCTCCGGCCGGGACATCCGTTTGCGGGCGTGTGCCGGCCGCTGCTTGCCTGCCGTCGCTGCGCGGTGTCGCAATTCGTTGCAGTGCCGCTACCAGCTCCGGAGCCGCCGATCGCAGCTCCGCCTGCATCTGCAAGCTCAACGCGCTGAGCAGGCGCTCTCCCTGAGCGGTGAGCTTCACATGCACCTCGCGCCGGTCTTCGCTGCCGGTGACGCGCAGGATCAGTCCGCGCTTCGCCAGCCGGTCCGCCAGTTCCACCACGCTGTGATGTTGCAGCTGTAGCCGCTCCGCCAGTTCGGCAATGCGAGGCATGCGCCCCTCGGGCATGCCCTTCACCGCCAACAGCAGTTGGTGATGCTGCGGCTTCAGTCCGGCCTTGCGGGCGGCCTGCTCGCTGAAATGGAGGAACCGACGAAGCTGGTATCGAAACTCGGCCAACGATCGGTAATCGGTTAGGGTGAGTGGAGACGCGGCTTTCATAGCTGCCATAATAATATCGTACTACGATATATTTGGGGTGCCAATCTTCTCAGCCGCGGATATGAGTTGTGTTGTAGACGCATCTACACAGTTTTTCTTCGCGGCTTACTTTGCGGTGTCATTCTGAGCGGAGGCGGCGCGGGTTACGCCGCCGTAGTCGAAGAACCCCTATACCAGCAGAAATCCAAAGGGATCAATCCTAAAGATTGCGCCCCGGCGGATACCATTCGCGGCTCAAATCTGCCCAATGGGGATTCGATTTTTCGACTAAAGCAATCTTCTTTCCTCTCCGCCAGCCCTTCAGCTGCTTCTCCCGACGGATCGCTATCCCAACGCGGTCGTAGATTTCGAAATAGAGCAGGCGGGTCACATCGTACTGCGCCGTAAACCCGTCCAGCGCGTGCTGCTTGTGCTGCCACACGCGATGACGCAAATCACTGGTGACACCGACGTAAAGAGTCCCTGTGAAACTCCCCAGGATGTAGACGCTGTATCGATGATCGCGAGGCATAGCTGAGGCTGCAGATATAGGGGTGCTTCGACTGCGGCGGCGAACGGCACGCCGCCTCCGCTCAGCATGACAGCGAATAGAGGGATGGCCGCCGAGAACTCGCTACGCTAAGTCCTTCATTATGAATATTTTACATATAAGTCATTTGTTATCAATACTTTGTGAGCCATCGATCCAGAAAGGCTCAAAAATCGGCGAATTCTCATGCCTAAGTCATTGGCTGTCAATATTTTGCCGGTAACTATCTTTGTTATGAATATTTTGGCGGGAATTTTTCGCTAAGTTGTTGATTCTTTGTGAAAGCTTAATGGGTGCTTTCAAATCGGCTCAGACGCTTTCCCCAATGCAAGCTGCTGGAATATGATGAAAAGTCCGGATCATAAAATTCCCATGAACGTTCTGGTTTACTCGGCTTCCTGGTGTCCCGACTGCCGCACGGCGAAGCGCTTCCTGGAGAAGAACAACATTCCCTTCAAGGAAGTGAATATCGAAACCACTCCCGGCGCCGCCGAAGAAGTCATCCGCCGCACCGGCAAGCGCGCGGTTCCGCAGTTCGTCATCGATGGCCGCTGGATTCAGCCTTATCGTCCCGGCGAAGGCTTTCTCTACGAGGAAATGAGCGCGCTGCTCGGCCTGGTCGACGAAGGCTGACGCAAGCGACCGCGCTTCCTCGCGATGGCTTTGCGGTTTGGCCACTGTCAATCCTGCCTGTACGATAGTTCGTTACCTTCTTGGAGACTTCTATGACCTCGCCGTTCGTCGATCTTGAGCCAAAGCCAGTCTGGAAACACTTCGCCGCCATTGCTGCCATTCCGCGCGCCTCCACCAAAGAAGCCGCTGCGCGCGATTACGTTCTGTCCGTCGCATCGCGTCTCGGACTGGAAGCGGTGCACGATAGCGTCGGCAACACCGTCGTCCGCAAGCCGGCGCGGCCGGGACGCGAGAACGCTCCCAAGGCTCTGCTGCAAGGTCATCTCGACATGGTCTGCGAGAAGAACGAAGGCACAGCGCACAACTTCGACACCGACCCGATCAAGGTATTTCGCGATGGAGACTGGCTGAAAGCCGATGGCACCACGCTCGGCTCCGACAACGGAGTTGGAGTTGCCGCGGCGCTCGCTGTCATGGAGAGCGACGACATCGCGCACGGTCCGCTGGAGTTCGTCTTCACCATCGACGAGGAAACCGGCCTGACCGGCGCTGCGGAGTTCCCTGCCGGGCTGCTGCAATCCAACTACTTCCTCAACCTCGACAATGAGGAAAAGGGAACGCTCTGTATCGGCTGCTCCGGCGGCATCAAGACCACCGCTCGCCGCACCGTGAAGCTGCAACCTGCCGGCGCTGGCGACGCTTATCGCATCAAGGTTTCAGGCCTGAAAGGCGGCCACTCCGGCGTCGACATTCATCAGGGCCGCGGCAATGCCTTGCGCATTCTGGGAGCGACGCTGCAGAGCGCGCTGGAGAAGCTCCCGGTACAGATTGCCGACCTCAACGGAGGCAGCGCACAGAATGCGATCCCCCGCGAGGCCTCGGCAACCGTGGTGCTCGATCCTGCCAAGGAACAAGAGTTGCGATCGATCGTGGCAACCGCCGAGTCCGGATGGAAGTCGGACCTCGGCGGCTTCGATCCCGGGCTGCAGATCACGGTCGAGAAAGCCACCCGCCCGCAATCGGTATTGGATGTGGAAGGCGCGCGCCAGGCGGTTGATCTGCTGGCCAGCCTGCACCACGGCGTGCTCGCCATGAGTCCTGATGTGCCCGGATTGGTGCAGGATTCGACGAACCTCGCCATCATCTCTACCAAAGGCGATGTGCTCGAAGTCGTTACCAGCCAGCGCAGCGCCATCGAGAGCAGCAAGTGGGCGGCGGCTCGCATGGTCGCGACGGTTTGCAAGCTGGCGGGTTTCTCGACCGAGCACACGGGCAGCTATCCGGGATGGAAACCTGAGCCGAACAGCGAGATCGTGCGGAAATTGCAGGCCGTACATGAGGACCTGTTTGGCCAGCCGGCGAAGTTGATCGCCATGCACGCCGGCTTGGAATGCGGCGTGATTGGCGAGAAATATCCCGGTATGCAGATGGTGTCGTTCGGCCCTACCATCGTCGATCCGCACAGTCCCAACGAGCGAGTGGAGATTTCGTCGGTCGAGAGCTTCTGGCGTTACCTGAAGGCTGTGCTGGAGCGCCTCTAGCCGGCCGTCTCACGAACGCTGCATTACAGACTTATGGTTGACAGGCGCTGACGCCTGCTCCACTCTCATTGCGAGAGGGGAACGCCGGATTCTGGCCCTTGCCGGATCCCTGAGAGGTGCGAAGTGAGGAGCGGAATCGCCTATTGTGTCACGGTTGTACTGTTAGTCATTGCGATAAATGCGCAGCCACCTTCGAAACCTGCCTCTTCCACAACCCCCATTCGACAAAAGCTCGTAACCGTCGACGGTCAAGCGATCTCATCGAAGGACGTAATGGTTGTGGGCGGACAGACTTACTTGAGCGTCCCCGCGATCGCTGACGCTTTCAAGGCAACGACAAATACCAACGGCGGCGTCATAGAAATCACGACACGCTCTAAAACTGACCCTAAAGACTTGAACCCTTTTCCGGGAGGACTGCCCCTGTCAGACAAATTCCGTCAGGAAGTCATGGTAATTCCGGACGAACTCGAGAGTCTGAGGTGGTTTGTCCTGAATCGCCCGTCGGCTGTGATCGGCAATCGCTTCGACGACATCGACCGACGCCTGACACAGGCAAGAACTCAATCCAAGACTAAGGCGGACGAGTCGGTCTACTACGCTTTGACCCACGCCAATTCTGCGCTGGCCATCATGTATTACAGGGTGAATCGAGGAGTGGCACAAGGCGAAGCTAAAGAGGACGAACTCGATGTGTTCATGTGCGGGTTAGATAGTAAAATGGCGCTCGTGCTGGGCAAGCTCATGGTGACCGAAGGCTGCAGCGTTCTGGAACGAATGGTGGGTAAGCCCGAGGCTGCACCGACGCCCACATCATGACTCTCTCTCTGACCGCTGACAGCGGCTGGCTCAAGTCCGCGCACGCACGGCGGCGGCCAGTTCGCGCAGCAACGGTAGCGTTTCGTCCCATCCCATGCACGCGTCGGTGATGCTTTGTCCATAAACCAGCGGTTTCCCCGGCATGGGCTTTTGCGCTCCGGCGACCAGGTTGCTTTCCAGCATGACGCCGAGGATGCGCTGCTCTCCTGCCGCGATCTGCGCCGCGACATCGCGGCAGACACCCGGCTGGCGCGTGTGGTCCTTATTACTGTTAGCGTGGCTGCAATCGATCATGACGCGAGCGGGAAGCCCGGCTGTCGACAGTTCCTGGCAAACTCGCTCCACGGCGTCGGCGGTATAGTTCACCATCTTGCGGCCACCGCGCAGGATCACGTGACAATCCGGATTGCCCGTAGTCACAAAGATCGCCGACTGCCCGTGCTTGCTGTGGCCTAGAAACGTATGCGGCTGGGCAGCGGACAGCACCGCTTCGATAGCGATCTGCACGTCGCCCGAAGTTGCGTTCTTGAAGCCGACTGGGCAGGAAATTCCCGAGACGAGTTGACGATGCACCTGGCTCTCGGTGGTGCGCGCGCCAATCGCACCCCAACTCACCAGGCTCGCCATATACTGCGGCGTGATCATATCCAGGAATTCAGTTCCCGCGGGGACGCCCATCTCGGCCAAGTCGAGGAGCAGCCGTCGCGCCAGCCGCAAGCCATCGTTAATCTTGTAGGACTGATCGAGGTGCGGATCGTTGATCAGACCTTTCCATCCAACCGTAGTGCGCGGCTTCTCGAAGTAGACGCGCATCACGACGCACAGCTCATTCGATAGCTCGTCGATCGCGCCCTTGAGCAAGCGAGCATATTCGTTTGCCGCTTTGGTGTCGTGGATGGAGCAGGGGCCGACGACCACCAGCAGGCGGTGATCTTGCCCCTGCAGGATCCCCTGAATCTCCTTACGAGCACGGTAGACGGTTTCAGCGGCAATTTCCGTTGTGGGCATCTCCTCCTCCAGGAACACAGGAGGAAGAACAACTTTGGTCCACTTGATGCGAAGGTCGTCGGTGGGATGGAACATGGCTCTGGCTCAGACATGCGCATGACCGTCGGTGAACCGGACAAGCGCCTCCTCTGAACTAATCTATCAGGCAAGCTCTTGCAGATAGGAAACGGCAGCCTCAGCGGCACTTCATTACGCGGCCACTGCTACCCTTTGCCAACTGAAAGACGCCTACACTCTCTTTGCTGTCGGCGAGAATGACCTCCAACTGCATCGTGTTTCCACGGATTGTGCCGGAATAAACTGCAGCCGACGCAGGCCTGCCATTGCGGGGAGTGGGCCCGGGCATTTCCCGCGTGTAGGTGCCGCTGACCTGAAACTTCCCGTTGCTGTCGGGAGAGATTGGCTGGCCGATCGTGCCGGTGGCACAATCGAAATCGAGGTTCGCGCCGTCCTTGGTGAACTCCATCTCGACGTGCTCGCCCCCCCACACGTTGTTAGGGGCGTCGTCATTACTCTGCGCTGGAGTCGCCGAGAGTCGCTGCTGTGTCAGGCACGTTGCGGGCACCAAACTGACAATCAGGAGTGCAAGACATGTGCGGAAAATCGCAAATGAGTACGCTTTCATGATGGACTCCTCTTTCCTTAGACGCTGCCCGAAGGGAAACGGGCCTCAGGCCGCTTATACAGGAACGGCGGGAGACTAGAAATTGCATGGAGATATCGCAGAAATATTAGTTGCCTGGGATGAAACGATAGCTGAGCCAGGGTTCAGTCCTCAAGTGGGGGTTAGAGACACTCCACCGGAGCGGATTATCGCGTTAGCGGGCTAGCCTGCGGCCTCTTGGGGCTCCGGTTCCCTGCAGCAAGAGGTTGGCGGGTTTCGGCGTCGCGGCCAACCGGACCGGCCAGGTGGCCGGACTGGTTGGGGATTTCTGTTTGCGTAAGCGACCGGCGAAGGAAAGTGATGGGAAAGACTTCGATTGCAATGCAGGAAAGAGAGTGAGTTGCCTGCTTGCGCTCGATGGGATTCGCCACAACAGCGGCTGAAGGAATTCTTAGGGCTGAAGTAACTGGTCGGGGCGAGAGGATTTGAACCTCCGACCCCCTGCGCCCAAGGCAGGTGCGCTACCAGGCTGCGCTACGCCCCGACTCTTCTGGCTTCATCGATTCTAAACTACTTCAAACCATCGCGGTCCGTCGCAGAGGAAATGCCATGTGTGATGAACGTTAGCAATCGGATTTCTGCGTGCTGCGATCCAACAGGTTATCCAGGTTACCGTCCGACGCGTTGAAGCCAAAGAAGAGGTACAACACCCAACACGGCCAGGCCGGAAAGCAGAATGAGGGCTTGTTTCCCTGTCTTCCGGTCGGCAAAGCCGTACGCATACATGCCCTTAATCAGATTGTTGCTGGCGGCAGCCACGAGAATGCTGCTGGCGGCTACGGAAAATGTTATCAGCGAGCCCGCTGATTGGGTTAAACCCAGGATGAACGGATCGACATCCGTCACGCCGGTGACGGCGGCCAAGCCGTAGACGCCACTGCTGCCCAGGCGATTCGTCACCAGCCGGGTGACCACTACCACGCCCAGAAACAGGGCCGCAAACAATAACGCCGACCGCAATTCCAGCGGATTCTTAGGCTGGAATTCCTGCTTCACCTCGTCGGACGGGCCGTCCGGCACGCGCGCCCACAGCCAGCCTATCGCCAAGGCGGTGCCCGACAGAATGGTACAAGGCACGACTAACGATTCCGCCAGTTGACGGTTGAATATCGCCACCAGGCAGATCAGGCGCAAATACATGACTCCCGAGGCAATGAGTATTCCTCCTGAAAACAGATGCGGACGCTGTTCGCGGTCAGCACGTTTGGCGAGCGCGACCGTCGTCACGGTCGAGGAATAGAGTCCACCCAGCACGGCAGAGAGCAGGATGCTGCTTTTGCTCTTCGTTAGGGCCAACAGCACGTAGCTTCCGTAAGAGATCCCGCTTACCGCAACCACGACCAGCCACGTCTTGAAGGGATTGATTTGAAACGCACTGAACTCTTTATTGGGCAATATCGGCAGGATCACCGCAGTCAGAAGCAGAAATTTTGTGAAGGTAAGAATCTGATCGGGCGGTACCCGTTTGCTCAATCCTTCCAAGTACTCTTTCAGTTCCAGCAGCAGCATGCTGGCCACTGTGATTGTGGTCGCGATCCAGAAATACCCGGAGAAGACGAGCGATCCGACGAGGTAAGTGATCAAGGCGGAGATTTCGCTGGTCACCCCGGAGGGGCTTGACGCACCTTGTAACGACAGCTTGTAACGGTAGGACAGCCAGAGGAATGCGCCTACCACCGCGAAGCCGACTGCCATCGGCATGAATTGGCCGTTCGTCAGCAACGCCATGGCGTAGCCAGTAAGCCCGATCAAGGGGAAGGTACGAACTCCGCCGAAGGAATAGCTTTCCGACGCCGCCTTGTGCTCTTCGCGTTCCAGTCCCACCAGGAACGACAAAAAGAGCACGAGCAGGATCTTCACGCCTTCCGCGGGAATTAAGTCAAAAAGTTGCTTCATGGCTGATCCCTTCCTGAAGCGGGCCGGGCAAAAGCCCGTTCAGGAAAGCTACCTGATTCGAGGACCTGTGAGACTCGCGCTTCGGGGAAATCGCAGACATGCTCGAAGAATCGGAGACGTGTGGCCGATTGCACCACAATTATGGAATTGTCCTTACCGTTACTGACCGAGCATCCCCTTTTTCAGATCCGCATTCGGAGGCTTAGGCCCCAGCCACACCGAAAAGAGCACCGAGCCGAAGGCCGGACCGGCGATCGTCAGCTTGTCCTGGCCATTGATGGACAACGTCGTGCCCGTGCCTGGGACGTAGGTGAAAACCATTTGGTCTCCCACCTTGACGGGTTCCAGCGCACCTAGTAACCGGTCGATATCGCCCTTCATCGTCTTCACAGCATCTGGCGTATTGTCGCTGAACGACTCGTCGAAGGCGTCAGCCATTTGGCTCTTGCTTGCACCGTGCACGAAGTGCATGACGATCTGCTTGGGGGCGTCGGCCTTGATGATAGTGCCAGGGTCCGACGACTTCTGCTCCAAGTAGAGCCCGGCGATATACACCTTCACCATGTACTTGGTTCTTATTCCCATTCCATTGAGCACTAACTTCGTGCTGCCGACCTGTTCCGTATCCGGCAGGGTCACACCCGCCAAAGTGGCGGCGCCCAACTCGAATGCAGAAACCGCCATGAACATGACAACAGCGAGTGACAGGACCGCCTTACGCATGAGAGCTCCTTAGATTTGAAGCGGGATTCGAAAACGAGATCGTAGCACAGTGTCGGGCTGTGCGACGGTGACGGTGGCTGCTGCCATTATGCAGGGGATGTCGATTGTGAGACGGCCGCGCTCCCGTGCTTGCTTGCAAGGTCGCCTCCCAGACCAGCCGGTGTACGCACTCGCTTCTTGGTGCCGCGCCGTTTCTTCGGCACCATATCCCGGTATAATGAACCCTTCATGATCGGCCTTATGTATGCCGCGATTGCGTATGTTCGCAATCCTGTAGGTGCTTTTGTCGAAGAGCTGCGCCGCGAACTGCATCCTGCGCATACCCACGCTGACGCTCACCTCACCATCCTGCCGCCCCGATGTTTGAACGGTTCCGAGCAGGATGCGGTCCAGCTGCTTCGGGAAATCTGTCGGGCTACGGTGCCCTTCCACGTGACCATGGGCGATGTCGAGACTTTCATTCCTACCACGCCGACTGTCTTCATCCGCGTAGCTCATGGCGCCTACCGCATGCGCGAATTGCATGACGAGGTGAATCGGGGAGCGATGGAATATGTCGAACCCTGGCCCTATATGCCCCACCTTACCATCGCCAAAATGGACACTGTCGAGGAGGCTCTCAAGGTTCTCGGCATCGCCCGCCAGCGCTGGGACATGTTCAAGCTGCCGCGCAAGATTCGGATCGATTCCCTGGCCTTTGTCAAAGGCAACGGGGACCGCTGGGTCGATCTGGCTGAGCTCCCTTTCGGCGGCCAGCAAAAATAGTGCCCCTTCCCGTTTGAGGGAGAAGTTCGAGCACCGCGGCGGTAAGCATAAGATTCGGCGGGAAAAAGAAGAAGTTGGGGTGGGTGAAGGGATTCGAACCCTTGACAGCCGGAGCCACAGTCCGGAGTTCTACCACTGAACTACACCCACCGTACCCACGCGATTATAGCATTCTGTGACGTGATCCCAGGCGCGGCATACGCAGGTGAGGGGTTCACTTCAGACCCTCCTGCCACGACTCCTCCATCGACGACGCCTCCATTTTGATCGTCAAACTGCTATGGCATTCCTGATGACGGCGACACTCATTCGGGTTACATTGAATACCGAGACGATGACATCGATGCTCCTCGTCAGTCCGGCATGCGAAGCATAACGATGCGCCTGGCACACAGCCTCATCCTGCTGGCTTGCGCGCTGGTTCCCCTCGCTGTGATCGCACAGCACGGCAGTCACCAGGGGACTACGGCCAACAATCCTCCTCCAGCCGAACCTCCGGTAGAGAGCCCCGATCTCACTACCTTCAAGCACGAGGTCGCGGTTGCGGCCACTACGGCGCAGGCAGCACAGTTCCACGAGATGGCGCAGACCATGGCTACCGCTCGTCAGCACGCACGCGCCCTCAAGCAACTCAGCAACCCGTCCGACGTCAGCGTCGCTATCCGGCAGGCGACCGCACTGCAGGATGACGTTGACGAAGTACGCCGCGCCAACCGCAAGTTCGTCGAATCCTTTTCCGATTCGCAGGACGCAGGCTTGAAGCCGCTGACCAAACGGCTGATTAAGTCCGACGCCGCGGTGACCAAGGAAGGCAATCGGCTGGATGAACAGCTCGACGAGATTCCCGTCGATACCTCCCGCCTCGCGAGCACCGCAGCCAGCCTGGAGAAATCGCTGCGTACCCTGCAGGCCAGCCAACTCCGCCTAGCCAGGGAAATGGGGATTGTGACGCACTAACGGCCTGCGCCGAAAGTGAAGGGCCGCAGAAACAGCCCCAAGGACAGCCTGATATGTTGAGAGCTTAAAGGTCTTTTCGACTCCGGATCGCAAAGGCCACGAACCTGCGGTCAAGATGACAATGCTTAGGGCGCATTGGCGCGCTCTGGCATGCCTCAGGCCTCAGAACGGGCGGTGAAGTGTATAATTTTCAAGCACGCGCCCGTAGCTCAGCTGGATAGAGCGATTGCCTCCGGAGCAATAGGTCGGGAGTTCGAATCTCTCCGGGCGCGCCAGATTTGTTCCTTCCCTTCAACAGCTTGCGACTGTTTTCTCCCCTCTTTAGTTTTCCTCTAATTTTTGACTGTGCCCAGTCGTCCGCCTGCTGCACCATTCGGACAACAGCCTCCAGACACAAATTCCGCATAGCGACCACCTGGGTTGGACCTCTCCCATCACCGCAACAGGCGGGGCGGGTGCATATTCAAAGACGCGAGTATGAGCACGCGCGCAGCGTCATGGTACAGGCGTCATTTCGGATGTTGAGTTAGCTTTTCGAGTGTGCTCTTTAAGTCCTCAAGCTTCTGCCCAGCCTCGCCAAGTTTTCCTTCAGCCGTTAAGCGCTGGTAGTCAGACAGATCCTGGGCGGCTTGGCTGATCAGTTGGTTGAAGTTGGGCACCGACGGTGCCGTAACAGCGGAAGTGGGCGCGACTGATGCTTGCGGCGTGTTCGATGAAGGGGCTTCGAGGATCGACGATCCGTTGCCAAACAAGGCCGCCAACGCTGACTCAAAAGTTGGGGCGTATACCAGCCGATCCTGAAGCGCGAGCACCACAAGACGCAATTCCGGCATGGGGCTGCGCTCGGCCTGCAAATAAATTGGCTCGGCATACAGCAGGGTGCGCCCGATCGGTATGACCAGCAGAGTCCCACGGCGGACATGCGATCCCTGCTGATTCCACAACGTGAGCTGGCCGGAGAGCTGCGCGTTCTGATCGATTCGCGCTTCGATCTGCAGCGGTCCATCGATCAGCTTTGTCTTCGGGAAGTCGTAAACTACCGCGGTGCCGTAGTGCGCCCCGTCGCTGCGACCAGCAATCCAGCCAATCAGGTTGTTCCGATTGGCTGGGGTAAAGGGCAGGATCTCGACGAATTCCACGCCCGTCTCGCCCGGCAGCTTCATCAGGACGAAATGTGGCTGCATGGTCTGGGTGACTTGCTCGCCACTGTCATTCATGACGACTTCGCTGGCCACATTCCACAAGTCTTCACGGTTATAGAAGACTTCCGGATCTGTCATGTGGTAGAGGGAATAGACTTCTGCCTGCACGTCAAGCAGCAATTGGGGATAACGAACGTGCTTGCGCAGCCCGGGCGGCATGGCAGCAGCGTCCTTGAACAGAGTCGGGAAGACACGGCGGTAAGCGGCGAGAATCGGATCCTTGCTGTCGAAGACATAGAAAGTCGTGGTTCCATCGTATGCATCGACGACGACCTTTACGCTGTTGCGCATGTAGTTGATGAGATTGTCGCCAAAGCGGTAATGAGTGGAATAGGGATAACTATCGGAAGTGGTGAACGCGTCCACGATCCACGAGAGCCGGCCATCTTCTCCGACTACGATGTATGGGTCCGGATCGAAGGTGAGAAACGGGGCCAGAGCTGATACACGGCCGAGAATGTTGCGTCGCATCAGCAGACGACTTTGCGTATTGATGTCATCGCTGAACGGAAGCTTGCTGACATCGCCCCGGTCCAGCGCGATGAGCGTGCGGCGAAGCCAACCACCCAGAACGATGCCGCCGCTGCCCTGGTATTCGGTAAAGCTGTTCGTCTGGCCCTGCGGGTAATTGAACTCCTTTTGCCGTGTCTTGACATAGACATCGGCATCAGTCAGCTCGCCGAAATAGATTTCCGGACGAGTGACTTCGAGACCGGGAACGGTGCTCTGAACCGGCATGTTACTCAGCCACAACGTCGGCAACCCCTCTGAAGTGAAGCCGTTGACTGGATTCATGGTGATGCCGTAGCCGTGGGTATAGATCAGCTTCTCGTTGATCCAGTTGCGGCTGCTCTCCGGCAGTTTGTTGAGGTTCAGCTCGCGGGCCGCGAGCATCACTTCGCGAAGTCTGCCGTCGATCTCATAGCGATCGATGTCGATGTCCCGGAAGTCGTAATAGGTACGGATTTCCTGAATCTGCCGCAGAGTGTCCTGCAAGGCACGCCAGTCCCACAAGCGAATGTTCTGCAGGGTGTCCTGATTATTCGCCGGATCAGCCGCCCCGGGGGTGGTATCCACGGGAAACTCTTGCCGCGAAACCTCGTCCAGGTCATAAGCCTGCCGCGTCAACTGGATGTTGTGAGCAATGTAGGGCTTCTCGCGAACCAGTTGGTTGGGCGCGACGATAAAACTGCCCACGTACCATCCCAATACCTGGAGAAGGACGTAACAGACAATGACCGGGATGATCGCTGCGATCAGCCAGCGGCCGCGCTTCAACCAGAAGGCATTCGCTGCCGCGATTCCTGCGCCGAACGCGAGTGCAACACAGATGACAAGCAGGCCGGGAAGGAAGATGTGCGCGTCAGTGTAGGTAACGCCACCGAAAATCTTGTGATCCTCGGACAATCGATCGAAACGCCCAAGGTATACACGCCACGCGATCACCAGGAGGAGAAAGGCAAATGTGATGGAAAAGCCACGCCAGGATACCAGGGAATATCGGTTGCGGTATCCCTCGAGCGCTCGGGCGCCGGCGTTGACCAGGAGAAAAAACCCGGCCATGGCACAGGTCAGGATAGCCAGCATCAGCAGCCAGCCGGAGACCAACTGCCAGGCCGGAAGGGTGAACAGGTAGAAATTGAGTGGCCTGCCGAAGATCGGGTCGAGGAAGCCGGCTGCGCGGGGGGCGTACCAATAGAGCGCGAACGTTTGCCAGTCCGCCATCATCACTCCGGCGGTGGTGGCGGCTATCAAGAGCGAACCGCCGAGGGCCACGAGACGCAGGATGGATTCGACCGGCAACTTCACAGCTCGCCCGCCGACCAGAATCGTCTGACCACGCGGGTCCGTGGTGAACTCCGTTCGCTTGAGAAGCAGGAAGATCCCAAAAAGAAGGAGGAAGGTAGTGACCGCGGATACGGCGAAGATCGCCCACTGGATTCCCAGCGTCTTCCAGAAAACCGCTGCATAGCCGAGCGATCCGAACCAGAGCGCGTCGACGTAATACGACAACCAACTCTGGCCCCCGAAGACGACGAGAGCAATGACAACAAGAATCGGCCACAACCAGCGGCGATGTGGACCCGCAAGCTGAGGCAGTCGAGGTGTGCGCACAGGGCGCCGAATTGGCGGCCAGTCGTCCGGCTGCATCGCCCAAGCCTCCGTTCATCAGTGTACGCCGGACAATGCACGCTTCGTCGAGTTGTCGAATAAGTTGTTTCGGTCACGAGCACTGTCTATGCTCGCTTGCGCTAAATCCCGCCGTCAGAGTACGGATTGCGAGAAAGGTGATAGGGCCACTAAGTCCCGAACTGTCGCGCTTCGGAGACGATCCTGATCGGGACGACCGGATTAGCCGCGCAACAGCCTGAGCACATTGTCGGTCGTGTCCGTCTCGCCGAGGCGAGGAAAAACTTTCTCGACACTGTGGCGGTGCGCATCGGCGTCCCGGTCCATCATTGCGTCCACGACGAGCACAACGTTGTAGCCGTAATCGTAGGCGCTGCGCGCCGTGGATTCCACACCGCTACTGGTCGAGATGCCCGTCAAAACGACCTGGGTTACGCCACGCTGACGCAAATAATCGTCCAAGGAGGTGCCGATGAAGGCGCCCAGCCGTTGTTTGCTGACGAGGTAATCGTCAGGGTGCTGCTCCAATTCTGGAACAAGCTCGGTCCAATCGGCCGCAAGAGATGCCAGGTTGCGGGGCCCGGCATCGGTGCGGCCAGGAGCCGCCCCTGTCACGTTGACGAGAACAACGGACAAACCTCGCTCACGAAATGCTTTCGCGAGTTGGGCGCTGCGAGCAACGATTTCGTTGGCTTGATACACGGCCGGCAGACCGGCAATACCTTTCTGCAGGTCAATCACGATTAAGGCGGGAGTGGTATCTAGTTTTGTGAGAGGCATGATTTTGTCCTTCTTTTGGGACCTATACTGCCGCTTCTGGCTCTTCCGGATTCAGGACCAGGGCAGGGACTGCTACCAACCCCATCTCCTGGTAGATCCGGCGCATGACCGCTCCTGACTTTCGGCAGTTCGAACGTGAACCACACCGAGCCGGCGACGCAAAACGTGCCGGTAAGCATCACAGTGTGCGGTGCTCCTATATGGTGGGCCAGTGCACCGGCCAGCAGGCTCCCGAAGGGCGCTGCTCCGAAAAACGCCATCATGTAATAACTCATGACGCGGGCGCGCTTGTCTTCAGGCACCAGCGATTGGATGATGGTGTTGCTGACCGCCGCACCCTGCATTAGCCCGAAGCCCACGAAGACCATCAGTACGAGCGATAGCCAGAGCGTATGCGACAGGCCGAAGAGAATCAGCGCTCCTCCGAGCATCGCGACCGAGATCTGGACCATGCGTGTCAGCCCGAACACCGACTTGCGGGCCGCAAGGGAAAGCCCTGACACAAGCGCGCCTACTCCTGAGGCAGTTGTTAGCCAGCCGAGGGTGTACGCGCCGCCGTGCAGTACCTGGCCAGCGAACACCGGCAGTAGCACAGCGTAGGGATATCCCATCAGGCTCATAAGCGCAAAGACCAGAAGGATGATGCGAATGGGCCGACAGGTGCGGACGTAGTCCCAGCCTTCACTCATCTGCTCGAGCATGCTGGTCGCGCGGGGGAGGAGGTTCAAAACCTTGATTCGCATCAGCAGCAAGGATGCAATCACCGCAAAGTAGCTGAGGCCATCGATCAGGAAGCACCAGCCTTCGCTGGACGCTCCAATCACCAATCCGGCAATGGCCGGGCCAATCAAACGCGCGCCATTTGCCATTGACGAGTTGATAGCGATGGCGTTACTGAGGTCGTTACGATCCTCGACCATCTGTACGAGGAAGGATTGACGCCCAGGCATATCGAAGGCATTGATCGAACCCTGGAGGGCTGTGAGAGCGATAATTTCCCAGAGATTGATGACATGCGTAAGGGTGAGAGCGGCCAGAGCGAGGGACTGCACTGCAGCCGCGGCTTGGGTCCACACCAGCAGCTTACGGCGATTGAGGCGCTCGACCCAAACGCCGGCAAATGGCCCCAGCGCAAAGGAAACAATCTGACCCGCGAAGGTTACGATGCCAAGCAGCAGCGCCGAATGGGTCAGTCGATAAACCAGCCAGCTAGTCGCCAGTCGCGTCATCCAGGTGCCAATCACCGAAATGCTCTGGCCAAAGAAGAAGAGCTTGAAGTTGCGGTGTCGCAGCGCTCGCCAGGCGTGTGACATCGAACCTCCGGGGGACCTCAGTGTGTCCGAGCTTATCGCCGGCTCGCGCACAAGCCGCCTTTGTCCCCGAATACTAGTCACTTTTCCACCAGGCGCCTGATGATGTCGCCCGCCCTAAACAGCGTTTCCCGTTCCTGTTCGTCGAGCTGGGCAATGGCCTGCGCCAGCCACGTCCGTTTTGCATCCCTGGTACTCCTCCGCACGGCAGCCCCTTTGGCAGTCAGCTCAATATTCACTTGGCGGCCGTCAGTGGGATGGGGCCTACGCTCGACCAATCCCCTTTCCTCAAGCGCAGCCACAGTGGATCCCATCGATTGCGGTCTCATATTTTCCGCGCGCGCCAGATCAGCGGTCGTCGCCGGCCCATCTTTAGCGAGTCGCGCCAGGACTGCGGACTCCGTTAATGAAAGCTCGTGCGAGGCCGCTGCCGCGCGCACGCGGCGCACCAATAGTCCGATGGCTTGAATGAAATCGATTACGGCTGCGTCAGGGGTCTTTCGCGGCATAACGACTCCATTTTAAACTAACGACAGGTAAACTTGCAAGTTTGCCTTGCAAGTAAAACTGCTAAGATTCGCCGACAACGTCTAAAGTTTCGAGCCACGGTCGGTAACGAAAAGCCTTAGTGCTAACCCGGGACGCGCTCGACCAAAGTTGGGGCTTCCTGATATCGTGCACCTGCGCCTGAACGGTCAGGTCTTTAGTAGTCAAGCAGTTCGTTTATTGACGTCCCGGAGGAACACGCTTTGCGAAGGATGACACTGGCCATTCTTGTTGCTTGTTTTTTGACCTCAGTGCTGGCGCAGGAACAGCAAGCAAAACAAAGTTCCGCGACCCCGCAAAAGCAGACAGAACCGGCGAAATCGCTCGGGACGCCCACCCTTGGCGCACAAGCGGAAGAGGACGAATCTCAGGGCCCATGGAAGGGCCTGCAATACCGCTTGGTCGGCCCATTTCGGGGCGGGCGTGTAGTCGCAGCCTCGGGCGTAGTCGGCCAGGATAACGTGTATTACTTCGGCGCTGTTGCCGGAGGCGTCTGGAAGACAACGGATGGCGGTCTTAACTGGAAGCCCATCTTCGACAAGATGAAGGACGCATCACCCTCGATCGGCGCGATCGCAGTTTCAGAATCCGACCCAAACGTGATCTATGTCGGGACCGGCGAAGCGTGTGTCCGCGGCAATATTGTCGGCGGCAACGGCGTGTACAAATCGATAGATGCTGGCGCAACTTGGAAATCCTTAGGCTTGGCCGACACACATGCTATCGGAAGCCTGATCGTTAACCCCAAGAATCCGGACGTCGCCTTCGTTGCCGCGTTAGGTCATCCCTTTGCCGACAACGAAGAGCGCGGTATCTTCCGGACACGCGACGGCGGCAAGACCTGGGAGAAGGTCCTTTACAAGGATGTCAAGACCGGAGGCATTGACGTCGTCTTCGACCCGACCAATGCCAACATCCTCTACGCTGCGCTGTGGCAGGTGCGGCGCACACCGTGGAGCCTCGACAGCGGCGGCCCGGGCAGCGGGCTTTACAAGTCCATCGACGGCGGCACCACCTGGAAGGAACTCAAAGGACATGGCCTGCCGGAAGGCATCCTGGGGCGCATCGGCGTCACAGTTTCCGGCGCCAATCCCAACCGCGTGTGGGCGATCGTCGAAGCCGAGACGGGCGGAATCTACCGCTCCGACGACGGCGGCGAGAACTGGCATCTCATGACCGACGACCACCGCTTCCGCCAGCGTGCCTGGTACTACTCGCACATCTTCGCCGACCCGCAAGCTGCCGATACAGTGTACGTCCTCAATACTGCTGTTTACCGTTCGAATGACGGTGGCAAGACGTTCGCTCGCTTGCGCGTGCCGCACGGCGACAATCACGCACTGTGGATCGATCCCAGCAACCCCAGGCGCATGATCAACGGCAACGATGGCGGCGCAACTATTTCCACTGACCACGGCGAGAGCTGGTCGACCCTTTACAACCAGCCCACGGCGCAGTTCTACCACGTCATAGCCGACAACCGATTCCCCTACTACATCTATGGCGCGCAGCAGGACAACACGACGGTCGCCATCGCCAGCGCGGGTTTCGACGGTTCCATTGATCGTTCGGATTGGTATCCCGTCGGCGGAGGCGAGAGCGGCTACATCGCGCCTGACCCGACCAACCCCCAGATCGTTTATGCCGGCTCCTACGGCGGCGAAATCACACGCTACGATCACCGCACCCACGAAGAGCAGGCAGTCAATCCCTGGCCTATCAACCCGATCGGCTGGGCCGCAGCTGACGTGAAGCACCGCTTCCAGTGGACCGAGCCCATTGTCTTCTCGCCCCACGATCCGAAGACGCTCTACTACGCCGGCGAGGTGTTATTTAAGACTACCGACGGGGGCATGAACTGGACCATCATCAGCCCGGATCTGACGCGCAATGATAAATCCAAGCAGGTGGCGTCGGGCGGGCCAATCACTAAAGACAATACCGGCGTTGAGGTGTACGACACGATTTTCTCGGTGGTCGAATCGCCTGTGCAGGCCGGCCTGATCTGGGCCGGCACCGATGACGGTCTGGTGCAGATCACCCGCGATGGCGGCCAGCATTGGGAAAATGTCACCCCCAAAACCATGCCCGAGTGGGGCACGGTCAGCATGATCGAAGCCTCCCCCCATGAGGCCGGCACCGCCTACATCGCCGTCGAACGCCACAAGATGGACGACTTCGCGCCATACATCTTCAAGACAACCGATTTCGGCAAGACCTGGACCAAGCTGGTCGAGGGCCTGCCCGCGAACTACTATGTCCATGCCGTCCGCGTCGATCCCAGTCGGCCGGGGCTGCTCTTCGCCGGAACCGAGCAGGGCGTATACATGTCCTTCGACGATGGCGCTCACTGGCAGTCCCTGCAACTGAACCTGCCGATGTCGCCGGTCAATGACCTCATCGTCAAGAACAACGACCTGGTAGTAGCAACCCACGGACGCAGTTTCTGGATCCTGGATGACATAACGCCGTTGCGGCAATACAGCGAGTCGATTCCGCAGCAGGACGCCCATCTGTTCAGCCCGGCCCCGGCCAATCACACCGTCTTTAATGGCTTTTCGTTAGGCGCGGGCAACAATGCGGGAAAGAACCCTCCGGCCGGAGCGGTCATCGATTACTGGCTGAAGACAGCGATCAAGAAACCCGAAAGGAAAAAGGGCGCGGGCGGCGACGAGGCGCAGGGCAAGGACGAAGCAGAAAAGAACGAACCTCCAAAGATCACGCTCGAAATTCTCGATTCCTCCGGCAAGGTCATCCGTAAGTTCCCCAAGAAGGAGGAAGCCGCGAGCGACGAGGAAGAATTCTTCGATCGCGGCGGCGGCAGCAAAACCCTTTCCGCTGAGGCAGGGCTGAATCGCTTCACCTGGGACCTCCGCTACGAAGGCGCAACCAAGGTTCCCAAAGCGCCGCTCTGGGGTGGCAACACCAACGGTCCTCTGGCACTACCGGGCAAGTATCAGGTGCGGCTCGGCGTTCTGGGCAAGAGTTACACAGCGCCGCTCGAAATCGTGCCCGATCCGCGGCTCACGGTCACGCAGGAAGACCTCACGAAGCAGTTTGACCTACTGCTGAAGATTCGCGATGCAGTGACGCAGACGGACGACACCATTCTCCAGATCCGCAGTCTTCGCGATCAAATCAACGCTGTCGACAAACACGCGGGCACCGACCCGCGGGAGAGGGCGATTATTGAGGCGGGCAAATCGCTGGACAAGAAAATGACGGAGGTGGAAGAAGTGCTTATCCAGACCAAGGCCAAGAGCGGTCAGGACGTGCTCAACTATCCAGTGCGCTTGAACAACCACCTGGTGGCTCTCGGCGGCGTTGTCGGCAGTGCTCCCACGGCTCCCACGCAGCAGTCCTACGAAGTTTTCGCCATGCTCAGCAAACAGCTAAACGAGCAGTTGGCCAAGTGGAAGGAGATCGTTTCGACCGATGTCCCGGCTTATAACAATCTCGTAAGACAGCAGGACGTTCCCGCGCTTAAGGTGACGCAGCCCGAGGGAGAAAAATGATGGGCGAGGCTCCCGTAAATCATCCTTGTGGATGCCTGTCAAGACACCCGCCATGGCATCCAGTTCATATCCCTGTGCCACGTCGCCCTTCCCTCATCGCGTAAAATCCTCTCCATGCCCACCGAGCAAGAAGCTGCTGCGCTTGCCGTACTGAAACGGGTTGCCATTTTCTCCAGCCTGTCGGAGCCGGAATTCGCCTTTCTGACTGCGCACCTGGTGTCACGCAAGTATGGTACGGGCGAAATGATTTTCGGCGAGGGCGACCCATGCTCCGGGCTGTACGTGGTGCAATCGGGCAACGTACGCATCTTCAAGAGCTCCGCCGGAGGCCGCGAGCAGGTGTTGTCCATCGACGGCCCGGGCGGCTCCATCGCTGAACTACCGGTCTTCGATGGCGGCAACTATCCGGCCTCGGCGCAGGCGGTCAGCGATACCACGCTGCTGTTCTTCAGCCGCCAGGATTTCCAGTCGCTTTGCCTGCAGCATCCCCAGGTCGCGCTGAAAGTGTTGCGCGTGATTGGCGGACGCCTGCGACGGCTGGTCAACATCATCGAGGAGCTGTCGTTCACCACCGTGCGCCATCGCCTGATCGCGCTGCTGGTTCGACTGGGCAAAGCCGACGGGGTGCGGAGCGGCGACGCTGTTACGCTCACTCTGCCAGCGAACAACACCGAACTGGCAGCACAGATCGGCACCGTGCGCGAACTGGTGTCGCGCAACCTGAGCCGGCTGCAGTCAGAAGGCCTCATTCAGATGGACAACCGCGAGCTCAAGATTGCGTCGCTGAAGCGCCTCGAAGCTGAGATGGAGACTTCGGGAGGGTGAAGGCGCGAACGACTGCAGTCAGCGTACCCTTACAGGACGGGACAGCGACGTTCTGCCAGTGTGCCGACCTCACGTGAGGCTTCAATCCGCACTTCCTCAGGATGCTTTTCCCCAATTTCCCCAGCCGTGACAGAAGTCATAGTTGCCGCCCCTCCCTACCTCTAGTCTGCAATCGAAAGCGGGCTGCAACGGCTCGCGGGAGGAACCAACCATGACTATCGCAACCACCAAGACGGTCGGCGAGATTGCCGCCGAGACGCCCAGCGCGACACGCGAATTCGAAAAGCTGGGCATCGATTACTGCTGCGGCGGCAGCCGCACCCTGGGAGAAGCCTGCGCCGAAGCCAACATCTCCATCGACGAGGCCGTGGCCCGCTTGCAGAAGAGCGCGGCAGCTCCCCAGCCCGGCGACCAGGACTGGCAGAACCAGCTGCTGGCCGACCTGATCGCTCACATCACCAGCACCCATCACGTTTTCGTGCGCGAAGAGTGCCCACGCATCGAAGCGCTCGCCGCCAAGGTAGTTGGCGTGCACGGCAGGAACCATCCGGAACTGCTGCAGGTGGAGGAAGCCTTCTCCGCTCTGGCCGAGGAGCTGAGCGTCCACCTGATGAAAGAAGAGCAAATCCTCTTCCCTTATGTGCAGCGCATGGAAGAAAGCACTCTGGCGCGATGAACCCGCGCCTCCGGCGATGTTCGGAACAGTGATGAACCCGGTGCGCATGATGATGCAGGAGCACGACGGCGCAGGTGATGCACTTCGTTCAGCCTCCGCGCGGTTACCAACGACTACACGCGTACCCGACGATGCGTGTATCAGCTATCGCACGCTGTACCAGGCCTTGCAGGGTTTTGAAACGGACCTGCACCAGCACATCCATCTGGAGAACAACATTCTCTTCCCGCGCGCCGTCGCCATGGAAGCAAAGTAATCGGGGCTGAATCAGGGAATTCTTATTGGAGGTAATTTTTCATGCAATACAAGAAGCTATGGATCGCCTTAGGCCTGGTGATGCTGATCTCTTTCGCGGTGCTCGGGGCCGTGGGTTACAAGGCGATCAGCAATGGGCCGCCTACCCCCAGCCAGGTGGTTACCGCCGATGGACGGGTACTGTTCACCGGTGAAACCATCCGCAACGGGCAAAACGTGTGGCAGTCGACGGGCGGCCAGGAGATCGGCACCATCTGGGGCCACGGTGCTTACGTCGCTCCTGACTGGAGTGCCGATTATCTGCACCGCCAGTCGGTGATCGTGCTTGACCGCTGGGCGAGGCAGCAGGGGGTCGCCAACTATGCCGCTCTGCCGGCGGAAGAGCGCGCCGCCTTGCGGGGCCGCCTCACCGAGGTCACGCGCCATAATTCTTATGACGCGGCCACCGATACCATCGTGCTCGACAACGATCGGGCCGCCGCCTTCGACGAGCTGGCCGCCTACTACGCCGACATCTACGGCAACGGGCGCAATGCTTACGCCATTCCTCCCGGCGCCCTGAAGGACGCCACCAAGCAACACGAGATGGCTGCGTTCTTCTGGTGGACCGCATGGGCCGCGAGCACCAATCGCCCTGGTCAGGATGTTTCCTACACCCAGAATTGGCCACACGAAGAACTGATTGGCAACCGGCCTACCCCTGGCACCATCGTCTGGAGCGTGGTCAGCTTCGTTCTGCTGCTGGCGGCCGTTGGTGGCATGGTGTGGTACTTCGCCTCCCAGGATCACAAGCCTTCCACCGATCCGATGCCTCGGCGCGATCCGTTACTGGGCTTGCATCCCACGCCTTCGCAGAAGGCCACGGTGAAGTATTTCTTCGTGGTCGCAGCCCTGTGGGTGGTACAAGTAGCGCTGGGCGCGATCGTCGCGCACTACGGCGTAGAGGGCAACGGCTTCTACGGAATCCCCCTGGCGAAGTTCCTGCCTTATTCCATCGCCCGCACCTGGCATCTGCAGATCGGCATCTTCTGGATCGCCACTTCGTGGCTCGCGACCGGCCTGTACATCGTGCCCGCCGTCAGCGGCGCTGAACCCAAAGGCCAGCGCTTGGGCGTGAACGTGCTGTTCGTCGCGGTCATCGCCGTGGTCGTGGGATCGCTGGCCGGCGAGTGGCTGGGTATCCAGCAGAAGCTGGGAAATATGTGGTTCTGGCTGGGCTCGCAGGGTTACGAATACGTTGACCTGGGCCGCCTCTGGCAGATCCTGCTATTCGTCGGACTCACCTTCTGGCTGTGGCTGATGTGGCGCGGCATCAAGCCCGCGCTGGCACGGCGCGATGAGAATCATTCGCTGCTGCTGCTGTTCCTCATCTCGAGCATTGCGATCCCGCTGTTCTACGCCGCGGGACTCATGTACGGCCAGCGCAGTCCGCTTATCCAAGCGGAATACTGGCGGTGGTGGGTGGTTCACCTCTGGGTCGAAGGCTTCTTTGAAGTGTTCGCTACCGTAGTCATTGCCTTCCTGCTGACCCGGCTCAAGCTGCTGTCGATCACAACGGCTACGCGGTCGGTCTTGTTCTCGACCGTGATCTATCTCTCCGGCGGAATCATCGGCACCTTCCATCATCTGTACTTCACCGGCATGCCTAATTCAGTGCTGGCCTTGGGAGCGGTGTTCAGCGCGCTCGAAGTAGTTCCGCTGGTGCTGATCGGCTTCGAAGCCTGGGAGAACATTCGCCTGTCGCGCGGCACCGCCGACAGTCCGTGGATCAGTGCCTACAAGTGGCCGATCTACTTCTTCGTCGCCGTGGCCTTCTGGAATTTCGTGGGGGCGGGACTGTTCGGCTTCATGATCAACCCGCCCATCGCGCTCTACTACGTGCAAGGGCTGAACCTGACCCCGGTGCACGGACACACCGCGCTGTTCGGCGTCTACGGCATGCTGGGCCTGGGCCTGATGCTGTTCTGCCTGCGCGCACTGCGGCCGGGCCTGATGTGGAAGGACCGTCCACTGGCCATCGCCTTCTGGTCGATCAACCTTGGACTGGCTGCGATGGTGGTGATGAGCATGCTGCCCATCGGCCTGATGCAGGCGTGGGCCTCGGTCGAGTACGGCACGTGGTACGCCCGCTCCTCCGAGTTCATGCAGACGCCAATCGTGACCAACCTGCGCTGGATGCGCATGTTCGGCGACACACTGTTCGCCTTCGGGGCCCTGGTGCTCGGATGGTTTGTGCTGGGCCTGGTGACCGGGCACTCCTTCGACCACACGGCCACCCTCGACGAGGGCGAGTACTCCCACCGCGCACTGGAAGAGGCGCACACGGGCGACTAACTCTGCCCCGTTCCTACCGAAGCGCTGCCGGGTTCCTCCTGTCCCGGCAGCATTTTTTTTTGCCACCTTCCGCCAGGACTCGATACAACAACAGAACTCCGAAAGTGCTCTAAACTAAGTTCGCGGCCAGCCCGCGCAGAGTCCCATGAGGTGAATCATGCAGAACTGGAAGAAGGCAGTCATTTTTGGATCGATCGGCGCGGGTGCAGTGCTCATCCTTACGGGCCGGCGGCCCGCCGGAATGGCTTGTGCCGCAGCCGGCCTGGCGGTCCTGGCTTCGGAATATCCCGAGAAATTCGAGGCGGTTTGGGAAAATGCTCCCGACTACCTGCAGAAGGGCATGCAGATCTTCTCCACCCTGCAGAAGATCGGCGAGGGCTTCGCCGAGGAGGCCGAGCGCAAGAGCGTTAATGCCTGGCGGGATATGCGTTCACAATACGGAGACTAGGATAGCGCCGCTCTATCGGGCTTCATTCGATCCCCAGTTGTTTGCGGGCGTCTTCGCTGAGCCGCTCCGGCGTCCATTGTGGATACCAGACGATGTTCACCGTCGCGTTGCTGACCCCGGGCATGCGCAGCAGACGCTGCTTTACCTGGTCGCTGATAGAGGCCTGCGAAGGACAGCCCTGGGCGGTGAGAGTCATTTCGACCTCTACGTCTTGGCCCTGAACATTCGCGACGTCGGTGGGTTTCACCTTGACCTCGTAGATCAGGCCGAGGTCGACGATATTCACCGGAATCTCGGGATCGTAACATTCTTTCAGTGCTGAAAAGACTTCTTCCTGGGTAATGGACATGCAATCCTCACGGCTTCTAGTGTAGCGGGGATGGTTGCCATCGGTCGACGGCTTGTCCACAACTATCCTCGAACGGTGATTATGTCGAAACCGGTCAAAATTCTGCAAATCGTTCTGCTGGTCGCGCTGGTAGCAGCGGGCATTAACTTTTATCTCGCGATGCGATCGCGGCGGGCGGAGGTGATCGTCAACCAGCGACCTCAGGAAGTCGTGCACGATCCCGACTACTACATCACTCCGAAGAAACTGCACCCTCAAGATCTGAAGGATGCCAGGGAGCTAACGCGGCAGCCGGCTTGGATTCGCGAAGGTTACCGCTTCACCTATTATCCGTACACCGGGCACGCCGACCTCCAGCATCCCGCCGGAACTCTGGGGCCACTCGAGAAGCTCGATATCAGGGATGTTGTGGTGGACCGTGCGACAAAAGGCACTGAGAAACAGGTGATGGCCATCTTTGTGAAGGACAGTAAGCATTATGCCTTTCCTATCGGCACCGAAGAAAACGGGACCTACCACATCTATTCGGACGATGTCCTCTTCGTGCAGGATCCGCGCGAGCTCTACAAGCACTGGGCGCCCGAGGTTTGGCAGGCGATTGACAACCACGAGGTCAAACCCGGTATGAACGAGTTGCAGGCGTCGTTCGCCATCGGCATGGGGGTTCCTGAAGGCACGGGGATGTCGAATCCTCGGGTGGTGGACTATCCCAACAACGGGCACCCGGTGAAGGTCACCTTCGATCACGACAAAGCCGCGGAAGTGAAGGCGGGAGAGTAGTAGCTAAATCCTTACGAGCGACGCTGCGAGGTCGCGGCACTGAGGCGCGTCTCGAGTTTTCCTGTGGCCATCAGGACCAGCATCCGGAAATCGCTGATGAACGACCACCAAGGATGTCCAAATGTGGCCGGCTTGTTCTTCTCCACGAGGAAATGCCCCGCCCACGCAAAGCCGTAGCCGATGACCGGCCACAGCAGGACATACCAGGGATGGCCAAAGGTGATGGCGACAAGAGCCACCGCCAGTCCAATGATCGTTCCGAAGCCATGCAGCCAGCGGTTGAGCGGCTGGCTGTGCTGGGTCAGGTAGAAGTCGAAAAAGTCGTTATAGTTTTGGAATTCGCGCGTCCCGGCCAAAACGACCTCCTCGGTGCGGTGCGGATTACAAACATGTTACCGCGCTGGCCCGCCTCTGCTGCAAGAATTCCGCGATCCCTTTAGTATTAAAGTGGAGGTTTTCTTCCGAAATGAAAATTGGCGTGTTGACTGGCGGTGGTGACTGTCCCGGGCTGAACGCGGTCATTCGAGCGGTGGTTCGCAAAGGCATTCTGCACTACGACGATGAGATCGTCGGCTTCATGGAAGGCTGGCGGGGCGTCATGGAAAACAAGACCATGGTGCTCGACATGGAAGCGATCTCCGGAATTCTGCCGCGCGGCGGCACTATCCTGCGCACCTCGCGTACGAACCCGTCTAAGCGTGAAGGCGGGCTCCAGCGCTGTATCGAGAACCTGAAGGCCAACGGCATTGAGGCGCTGATCGCCATCGGCGGCGACGACACCAACAGCGTCGCGCAAAAGTTGTTTGAGCAGGGCGTCAGCGTCGTTGGGGTGCCCAAGACCATCGATAACGATCTCAGCGGCACCGACTTCTGCTTCGGCTTCGACACTGCCGTAAATACCGCGATGGAGGCCATCGACCGCGTTCATACAACCGCAGAGGCCCACCAGCGCGTGATGGTGGTCGAGGTCATGGGCCGCGACGCGGGATGGATTGCCATGTACAGCGGCATTGCCGGTGGCGCCGACGTGATTCTTATTCCGGAGAAGCCCTTCGATATCGACGAAGTGGCCGAGCGCATTCGCATGCGCCACGCGCGCGGGCGCTATTTCAGCATTATCGTGGTCGCCGAGGGTGCAAAGTTCGCCAGCGACGACAAGTACGGTGCGCCGGTCGTCAGCGAGATGGGCAAAGATGAGTTCGGACACGTGCGACTGGGCGGCGTAGGACAGATTCTGGCGCGCGAAGTCGAACGCCGCACCGGCCTGGAGACGCGCTACGTGGTGCTGGGCCACATCCAGCGCGGCGGATCGCCAAGCGCTTTCGATCGCGTGCTGGCCTCGCGCTATGGCATGGGCGCCATCGACCTGGTGCACAAGGGCGGATTCGGCAACATGGTCTCGCTACGCGGCAACGATATCGTCTCCGTGCCGCTGGCCGAGGCCATCAACAAGAATCGCCTGGTCGATCCCAACCTGGTCGAAGTAGCCAACGGATTGAGCGACCCACTGCCGGCAACGTCCCCCAAGAGCTAGAGGTGCCTCTCTCCTCGATTGGTTGAGAAACGCGCGATACTCAGCCGTGGACCTCGGCGCCGATCGATACGAGAGGCCTAGGCTCCTTGGGTTAACCTAACCCGATGCCATTGTTCTGCGATGTGGCCGTCCCGGTTCCTCTCGACGCCACCTTCACTTACGGCATTCCGTCCACCCTCGCCGAACCCTGCGTCGGTGGACGCGTCATTGTGCCCTTCCGCGACAAGCGCCTGTGCGGCATCGTCACTGATCTGCATGATCGCAAGCCCAGCTTTGCGGCCAAGCCGGTGCAGCAGGTGCTCGACGCCACGCCCGCACTCACGCCGGAACTGCTGCAGCTCGGCAAGTGGATCGCGCACTATTACATCGCGCCCATCGGCGAAGTCTTCCGGACCATGCTGCCGCTGTCGGCCGAATTTCGCCGCATCATCGGCTATCGCATCACCGACAGGGGATACGAAGCACTGCATGCCGCCTCGACCGTCGGCTCGTCGCTACGCTCGCGCAAGGCGCCCGAGCAGCAGATGACTGAGTACAGCGTCCTGAACCGGCTCTCCGATGGCGAGGTGGTGCGTGAGGGACCATTGCGCTCGGCGTCAGGAGCATCGCGCACCGTGTTGCAGTCGTTACTGCGTAAGAAGTGGATCGCGCGCGAGGACCTGAGCGATATCCGTGATGCGACGCGGATCATCCACGTGGCGACGTTAAAAAACGCCGAGGGCAAACTCAACGCGAATCAGCAGGCCATCGTTGACTACCTGCGAAGTCAGGAAGGACAGCGCGCCACGCTGGACGCTCTGCGCGGGCTGGAGGTGCCGCGAACCACATTGCAGACGCTGGTGCGGCGTGGGATCGTCGAGATGAGCGAAGAGGCCGCGACTTTCAGCATGTCAGGAATGAAGCCGCGCAAACTCGAATTTCTCTTCACGGCGGCTCAGAAGGCCGCGCTGACCGAGATCAACACCGCCGTCGACGACCGGCAGTTCGCGCCCATGCTGCTGCACGGCATCACCGGATCGGGCAAGACCGCGGTCTATCTGTCGGCCATGCAGTCGGTGCTAGCGAAGGGCCGCTCGGCCATCCTGCTGGTACCGGAGATCGGCCTAACCCCGGCGGTTGCGGCCGACCTGCACCAGATCTTTGGGGACGAGGTCGCGATTCTGCACTCCGCCCTTAGCGACGACGAGCGCGCCGAGCAGTGGAAGCACATCCGCAATGGACAGTCCCACATTGTGGTAGGCACGCGATCAGCAGTATTCGCGCCAGTTCCCGACCTGGCGCTGATCGTGGTCGACGAGGAGCACGATCACTCCTACAAACAGGAAGAGACGCCACGCTACCACGCCCGCGACGTGGCGGTGATGCGCGCCAAGATGTGCAATGCCGCCGTGGTGCTGGGCTCGGCTACGCCGTCGCTCGAAACCTACTACAACGCCACCCAGGGCAAGTACAGACTGCTGGAGCTGCCGGAACGCATCGAGCAGCGGCCGCTGCCCGAGGTCGAAATCCTCGACATGCGCGAGGAGTTCCAGCGCACTCGCAAGGACGCGCCGCTATCGCGCAAGCTGACGGAAGAAATTGCCGAGCGGATGGAGCGACGCGAGCAGGTGATGGTGCTGCTCAACCGGCGCGGCTTTTCGGCATTCGTGTTGTGCCGTGAGTGCGGCGAGACGGTGCAGTGCAAGAACTGCTCCATCGCGATGACGTATCACAAGCTCGATCACCGGCTGGTATGCCACTACTGCGGTTTTATGCGGCCTGCGCCCAAGAGCTGTCCTAGGTGCGGCAGCGAGTTTGTGCAGTATCTAGGCACCGGGTCGGAGAAGCTGGAACACATCCTGCACACGATGTTTCCCCAGGCACGCATCGGACGGCTGGATCGCGACACGGTGCGCGGACGCCACGATATGGAGCGCATTCTGAACGCGCTGCACACGGGCGAAATCGACCTGCTAGTGGGCACACAGATGATCGCCAAAGGACATGACATCCCCAACGTGACGCTGGTAGGCGTGGTCGGCTCCGACGCGGCTCTCAGCTTCCCTGACTTTCGCGCGGCGGAGAGGACCTTCCAGTTGCTGACGCAGGTCGCGGGACGCGCGGGGCGCGGCGATGTTCCCGGGCGGGTGGTGCTTCAGACATTTTTCCCCGATCACTACGCCATTCAGTTCGCTGCGGCACACGACTACCGCGGCTTCTACGAGAAGGAGATCCGGTTTCGCAGCTGGATGCACTATCCGCCATTCAACGCAGTGAGCAATGTGCTGGTGCGCAGCGAGAAACTGAAGGAAGCGCTGGCATGGTCGGGAATTCTGGGCAGGTGGTTCGAGTCGAACCGGCTGCAGGGCATACGAGTGATGGGCCCGGCAGCCGCGGCGATTGTGCGGTTGAAGACCGAATATCGTTATCACTTTCTGCTGAAGTCGGCCAGCCGCGAGCGCATGAACAGCGCCTTGCGCGCGATGCTGGATCACGCCACGGCGCAGAAGATTCCACGGGCGAACGTGGTGGTGGATGTGGACGCGCTGTCGTTGAGTTAAGCCCTCTGTTCGCTCTACGCTTTTCGCTCTTCGCCAAATCGGCATCCCAGTGCGTGTCGACGTTATCGGAACTCCAGTTCGTGGGAATAGCCAATAACTGACACCGATCACCAGCAGCGAAAGGCGTATAGCTTTCCTATCCCGGCCATGCGCCCAGTGCTTTGCGCACTAGCAACAACTGTCCCAGGTGATAGGAATTGTGGTCGGCGGCCAGCAGGACCTCGCGTAACAAGGTCTGGCCATCGCCGTGAGGCAACGGTGCGAATAGATCGTGCTTTGGATTTTTCACCAGCTTGCGCATCTCTTCCATATGTTTCTCGACAGCCTTAACACTCTTTTCCCATGCCTTCCCATCGGGCGGAGCGGCGGCCTTTGGCCAATAGTCGTCGGGCCATTTCAGGGGCTGGTGCTTCGAGCCACGGCTGAACTCCACGATGTCCCACAAGGCAATTCGGATATGCTCCAGCAACTGCCACGCCGAATGAGGCAGGCCCCCGGGCACGCTCCCGCGCAAATGGGCTGGGAAATTCTTGACCGAGCTGCCGAAGCCGGTGTGAGCTTCGCCCCAGTCGAGCATTTTGGCAAGTTGATCGCGCAGCAGTTTGTCGTGATCCATGAGGCCTCCGGCGGTGAAAGGATTCATTCATCAGATGCCCTTCGTACCGCGCCGGATGGTGGGATGCGAGAAACAAGTACAGCCGGGCACAAACCGCGATTTCGCGCTGCTTGGGGGACGGGGACACATACAGACAACGTACACTTTGTGATCCTTGTACACTGTCGGAGCGCCGTGAACCTGAGTGCCCATCCCATCTTTGCGGTCCTGGCGATTGCGGTGATCTCGTCGCTGCTGGCGGAGCTGCGCCTGGGCGATCTGCGGGTGCCGGTGGTGGTGTGGGAGATGCTGTTCGGCATCCTGCTGGGGCCCCAGGTTCTGGGATGGCTCAGGGCTGGCGGCCAGTTACAGTGGCTGGGCGATGTGCTGGGGCTGGCTGCGCTGTTCTTCATGGCGGGCCTGGACCTCGATCTGCAAAAGGTGAGGGGCCGGCCCATCTCGCTGGCATTGCGAGGATGGGTTCTGTCGCTGGCTCTGGCAGTGGCCGCGGCCGCTCTTCTGCATCGGCTGCCCGACATTCAAGCTCCCATGATGGTCACGCTGGTGCTGACGACAACAGCTATAGGGACTTTCATGCCGATGTTGCGGGATGCCGGCCAGCTGGACAGCAAGTTTGGCGCTTACGTTCTGGGAGCCGGAGCCGTGGGCGAGTTCGCACCTATTATTGTGGTTTCTCTGGTGCTGACGCGGGTATACGGCGCATGGGAGGAACTCGCCTGGATGCTGTGCTTCGCAGCAATCGCCATCGGGGTAGCCGTGATTGCGCTTTGGTACCGGCCTCCCAAGGTGTTGAAGTTGCTGGAGCGCCACATGCATTCCAGCACCCAGTTGCCCATCAGCCTCTCCCTGCTGGTGCTGGCTTCGTTCGATCTGTTTTCGCAAGGCATCGGGCTGGAGTCCGTGCTGGGCGCCTTCTCCGCCGGAATGGTCGTGGGACTGGCGGCGCAGGGTGAGACGGGTAAGATGTTTCGCGCAAAGTCGGAAGCTCTCGCTTTTGGGTTTGTTGTGCCTTTCTTCTTTGTGGCTAGCGGAATCAACCTCGATCTTGCCTCCCTGCTTCGCAGCACGAAGTCGATGATGATGCTGCCCATTTTTCTGTTTCTGCTGCTGCTGGTGCGCGGCACACCCGTATTGCTCTACCGTAGGGACCTGCCGAAGCGGGAGTGGCTGCCCTTCGCGCTGTACTCGGCCACAGCGCTGCCGATGGTGGTAGCCATCGCCGACATCGGAGTGCGGTCCGGACGTTTGCCGGCCGACATAGCGGCCGCCCTGGTGGGAGCCGCGCTGCTGTCGGTTTTGCTCTTTCCCACAATCGCCGGCGCTTTGTTATCGCGGAAGGCTGCGCGGGTGGTCGCTCAATAAAGGATCGCGGAGACGCCGAAACTGGCGATACTGACGCGGACAAGTCTTTTCTGGGAACCGGCGGGTCGTTGTGTTACGAATAAGGCATTCTGACTACCCTTGGCAGCGGAGATATAAATGTTGACGCCTTCCATTTCGTCTCGCCGATTTTTCTCGCTCATATTGGCCTTGGGCGCGCTTCTTCTACTCATTGCCTGCGGCAAGAAAGCTGAGACTCCTTCCACTCAGCAGCAGGCAACTTCCCCTTCACCGGCACCTCCACCCGACGAGGTGCCCGCGGCGTCGAGCACCATCGCGCTCCCGACCGCTTTCGGGCGCCATACCGGGGACCTCGATGAGATGGCGAAGAACCGCAACATCCGTGCGCTCGTTATGGTCAGCCCGATCGGATTTTTCTACGACAAAGGACTACCGAGGGGGGTGAACTACGAGGCCATGGAGGAGTTCCAGAAGTTCGTCAACCAGAAGCTCAAGACCGGTACGCTGAATGTGAAAGTCACGTTCCTTCCCTTGCGTCCTGACCAGCTTGAGGCGGCTCTGACGGAAGGAGTGGGAGACCTTATCGCCTACGGGATCGTAGTCACACCCGAGCGTGAGAAGCGGGTTGCCTTCTCTACGCCGATACAGACGAATGTGACCCAGATTGTCGTTACCGGGCCAAACTATGGGGCCGTCTCCAGCCTGGCTGACCTGGGAGGGAAAGAGGTGTACGCCAATCCGCTGACTACCTATTACTCCAACCTGCAGAAGGCGAACGAGGCGCTGCAAAAGGAAGGCAAGACACCGATCGTGATCAAAGCCGCCGACAAGAACCTGATGGACGACGACCTGGTGCAGATGGTAAACGCGGGATTGATCCCGGCGACGGTTACCACAAAAGCGCGAGCCGATCTGTGGTCGAAGGTGCTCGACAACATTCAACCGCATCCGGAACTGGTGGTCGCCAGTGAGGGGCAGTTGGCCTGGGTCATGCGCAAGAACAATCCGCAATTGAAGCAGTTAGTGGACGAATTTGTGGCCTCGCATGCGGTAGGGACTTCCTTCGGCAACACTTTGCTTCGGCGCTACCTGCAAAATACCAAGTGGGTTACGAATTCGACTTCAGCGGAAGAGATGAAGAAGTTTCAGACGAATCTCGAGCTCTTCCAGAAATACTCCGGCGAATATGACTTTGATTATCTGATGATTGCGGCCCAGGGCTATCAGGAGTCGCAGCTCGATCAGAGCAAAAAGAACAGAAGCGGCGCAGTCGGCATTATGCAGGTCATTCCCAAGTATGCGGCGGCTACGCCCATCAATATTCCCAACGTGGGGACCGCGGACGGCAATATTCACGCTGGCGTAAAGATGTTGCGTGACATCGATGATCGATATTTTAATGATCCAAAGATTACTCCGCTCAATAAGACGCTGTTTGTCTTCGCCAGCTACAATGCCGGACCGAACCGTATTGCGAGGCTGCGCAAGAAGGCACCGGAGATGGGGCTTGACCCGAACGTCTGGTTTGGCAACGTGGAACTGGTTGCGGCCAAGGATATCGGGCAGGAGACAGTCACGTACGTCTCCAATATCTACAAGTACTACATCGCCTACAAACTGGCGGCGGAGCAGCGGCAGGCGCGGGAGAAAGCGACGGGATTGCCCGCCAAATAGTGGCCGAAGAGGCTGAACTGCGGACCATCCGCAGCTGTTCGAGGAGGACCGATGGCGAAAGACGCTGCCGCAAAAGCAGAGCTGAAGAAGAAAGCGAAACACGAGCTGAAAGAATTGCTGGTCATTTTCTCCTATCTGGCCTTCTTCTTCTGCGCTCTTGTGACCTACAACATGCTCCTGCTGCACCAACTCCACGTCGAGTATTGGAGCTACTCGTTCGCTCTCATCAACGCACTAGTGATCACCAAGGTGATCATGATCGGTGAGTACGCTCACGTGGGCAAGCGGGGCGAAAGCCGGTCTTTGCTGGTCTCAGCCCTGTGGAAGGCGTTTGTCTACAGCTGGCTGGTCTTTGCCTTTCATGTTGTCGAGGAGATCATCAAGCGCCTCATTCACGGAGACAGCGTTGCCACAGCCTCTCGCGAAGTGCGCATCGATGAACTGCTCGCCCGCAGTCTCATCGTATTTTGCACATTCATCCCACTGTTTGCTTTTCGTGAATTTCGGCGGGTCATGGGTGAGGAGGAATTTCAGGCCCTGCTTTTCAAAAAAACCTGATTCATTTCCATTGGGGATGCTGGTTGAGGATAAGCGAGTTCATGTCCGGCATGCTGACGAACATCCTCCCAGCCGACAAGCCCCGCGGCATCGCGGCTCTAACAATGAAACGTTTCCGCGACTTATAATCAAGGGCCATCGATAAATGGGCTTCGGCGCGCCCCGGCGGTGCCCGCCCGCCGATGTCAATGTCGCGAGCAGTTCCCAACCAGAGAACGAGGTTCAGAATGTCGCAAGATCCGGAATCGGCCAGACTCCAAGAGGCAGGCACGCTCGAGACGTTCCGAGCTCAACAGTATTCAGGCGCCGACGATTCGGTCCCCGGCAAGAAGCCCTGGAGAAAGTGGGGGCCCTACCTGAGCGAGCGGCAGTGGGGCACGGTTCGCGAGGACTACAGCCAGGATGGCAATGCCTGGGACTATTTCACGCATGACCAGGCCCGCTCGCGCGCCTATCACTGGGGCGAAGACGGCATGGCCGGCATCAGCGATGATCAGCAAAGGCTTTGCTTCAGCGTGGCTCTGTGGAACGGCAAAGACCCGATCCTCAAGGAACGCATGTTCGGGCTGACCAACAGCGAGGCCAACCACGGCGAGGATGTTAAAGAGTATTACTTCTACCTCGATAGCACGCCAACACATTCCTACATGAAGTACCTGTACAAATATCCGCAGACGGCGTATCCGTACGGCGATCTGATCGAGAACAACCGCCGGCGTACCCGCAACGACATGGAGTACGAGCTCCTCGATACGGGCGTATTCAACCAGGACCGGTACTTTGATGTCTTCGTGGAATATGCCAAGAAGTCGCCGGAAGACATTCTCATCCAGATCAGTGTGAGTAATCGCGGACCTGAGGCGGCCAAAATCGATGTCCTGCCGACCCTATGGTTTCGCAATACGTGGACCTGGTGGCCGGAGACGCCTAAGCCGTCGCTAAAGCAGGTCTCCGGCCCAAAAGGCGCACAGGTGGTGGCAGCGTCACACGCTGATCTTGGCGAGCGATACCTGTACTGCGAGGGGGATGTCCCGCTGCTGTTCACTGAAAATGAGACCAACAACGAGAGGCTGTTCGGCACGCCCAATCGACCTCGCGTTACGTCAAGGACGGAATTAACAATTATGTGGTGCAGGGCAATCACGACGCGGTCAATCCCGAAAGACAGGGACCAAATCGGCGGCGACTTTACCAGTTGAACGTGGGGGCCGGGACAGACCGCCACCATCCGTCTCCGGTTAAGCGATTTGGCGCCCGCGGCTATCGGCGATCCGTTCAAGACGTTCGATACAACCATGCAGGCCCGTCATAGCGAGGCCGATGAGTTCTACAAATCCATAACGCCGGAACGCGTGAGTGCGGACGAGGCGCTGGTCATGCGCCAGGCTTTGGCCGGAATGTTGTGGACCAAGCAGTATTTCTTCTTCGACGTGGACTTTTGGCTCACGGAGCACGGTATCGATCCGTTAAAGCCCGGCGGACGCTTCATGCGCAACCGCGAATGGTTCCACATGATCAACCAGCACATCATCTCCATGCCCGACAAGTGGGAGTATCCCTGGTATGCGGCGTGGGACCTGGCGTTCCACACCATCGCACTGTCCACCGTCGATACGGATTTCGCCAAAGCACAGCTCGACTTGATGTTGCAGCAGTTCTTCCTGCACCCGACCGGTCAAATTCCCGCTTACGAGTGGAACTTCAGCGACGTCAACCCGCCGGTACACGCCTGGGCCTCCATCTTTTTGTACCGGACTGAGCAAGCTCTCAAAGGCAAAGGCGACATCGAGTTCCTGAAGCGCTCGTTTGCCAAACTGATGCTGAACTTCAGTTGGTGGGTGAACCGCAAAGACCGCTTTGGCAAGAACCTGTTTGAGGGCGGCTTCCTGGGACTGGACAACATCGGCGTCTTCGACCGCAGCGCGTCTCTGCCCACCGGCGGCAGCCTGGAGCAGGCTGATGGCACCGCGTGGGTTTCCATGTTCGCCCAGAACATGCTGGAGATTGCCGTGGAGTTGGCGGCCCACGACGATTTTTACGAAGACATGGCCATGAAGTTTGCGGAGCATTTCCTTTGGATCGCGGTCGCCATGAATCAGATGGGGCCTGAGGGCATGTGGGACGAGGAGGATGGATTCTACTATGACGTCCTGCGACTTCCCGACGGCAGCGCCCGACGGCTCAAGGTCCGCTCCATGGTCGGCCTGCTTCCCTTGGCCGCCACCACCGTGATCGAGCCCTGGCAGCGCGAACGGCTGCCGCGAGTGATGAAATCGCTGCGGGATCGCCTGCAACGTATGCCCGCAATACGCAACAGCATCCATGCAACCGCGCTTGGCCATTTAGGTTATGCCGAGCGCGGTATCGCTGCGCTGGTGAATGAGGACCGGTTGCGCCGGATCCTGACGCGCATGCTTGACGAGAACGAATTCCTCAGTCCTTATGGGATTCGCGCGCTCTCGCGTTACCACGCCGACCATCCCTACGTGGTGAATGTCGAGGGACAGGAATACCGCGTAAACTACCTGCCGGCGGAATCCGATAGCGGCATGTTCGGTGGCAACTCTAACTGGCGCGGCCCGATATGGATGCCGGTGAATGCAATTCTGATCCGCGCTTTAATGTCGTACTACCTCTATTACGGCGACAACTTTAAGATTGAGTGTCCGACCGGTTCAGGCAATCTGATGAACCTGTTCGAGGTTGCACATGAGATTTCCAAACGTCTGACGCGGATCTTCCTGCGCGATCAATCTGGAAGGCGACCGGTGTTCGGCGGCACGGAAAAATTCCAGACCGATCCCTTGTGGAAGGACAACATTTTATTCTATGAGTACTTCCACGGCGATAACGGCGCCGGGTTAGGGGCGAGCCATCAGACGGGATGGACCGGGATCGTGGCTAAGATGATTGACCTCTTCGGCAATCTTGATGCAACGAAATTCCTGGAGGCGGGTAAGGCAGGCGCCTTCGCGAAAGCCAACTCCGTCAAGTAGCAGGCGTCGAACGCTCAGTCTGCAAAGGTAACGCTTTCTTCGGCCTTGGCGCCGGGCCCGAGGAGGGGTGCATCTCTGACTGGCCAGGCGATGTTGTTGGCGAAGCCCTTGCCACTGCTATTCATTTCCTTGAGGAGGATGATGGCCGAGGAATAGACATCCCATTTTGCACCCCGCTTGATACAGAGGATGGTGTGCTCCCAGTTGCCCTTGTAGAAAGGCCGTTCCTCGATGATTTGTGGCCCTTCCTCCGTCACCTTGAATGGTTTACTTTTCCCCTCGTCACTCGGCGCCATGAGATAGCGTTCGGCACGCGACTTCGTCGGCTCGGTCATGCCGGCATACTTGGCATACACCAAACGAAATTTCGGCGAACCGGAGGCCAGCGCGGGCAGAGACTTCCCGTCCGAGTCGTGAAAGAACCTGTTCTTACCATCCACGTCGCGCACTTCCAGCGCACACCCATTCATGGGATAGGTGACCACCAGAGTTCCATCGGGCTCGCCGCGAGGCACGTCGCAATACCGGGCTTCGCCCTGACCGAAAGGAATAAACCAGTCCTTCCCACCCAAAGTAACGTCGATCTGGTACACACTGGTCATTTCGGTGCCAGGATAAAGCTCGCAGGTGAGCGTGCAGCCTGAGCCCACAGCTTCCCGCAAGGCCAGGCCCCTGATAATGAATCCGTAGGCCGCGAGTGCGCTTTTGGTGTTTGCCCGCAGGTAGGCCAGAGCTGCGCTTCCTGATTTCATGTTCCGTCTCCGTGGCTTCGGCTCGCCTGGAGCCGCGAGGGCATAGAGTTTCATCTAGCTCGCGCGCGCTGTCAAGGGTTGAGAAAGCCCTGCGTTGAGTCAGTTTTGGAATAGACTTTTTCGGGGCCTCGGAACTCGATCCCTCGTAGGGGGGATCGTTCTGAGAAGCCGACTTGGGAGAAGGCTCGAGTCGCGCCAACCTGTTCGCTGGCCGAGATCTCTGCTTCGGCCGCGCCGCACGGATTCCTGAAGCTGCCCGCCTCGTCCAAGGGAGATTCGAGCGGACGCCGCCGATAGCACCATCGAGATCGCTACCGATCCTCCCATTACCGACCATATGTACTGATGCCGCCGCGAGCCATGGTTCGGTAGTTGCGAACTTCAGAAAGTATCAGGCAAGCAGCCCGATCCGGGGGCCGTGCCACCCTTTTTGCGCGAAGCCATCCCCGGCAATCAGGCAGAATGAGGACGCCTGAAGCGCGCCTTACACCACGAATCCCCGCTCGGGATACTTCGCTGGGACGGCCTAGACTCGGGATCAGGAACTGGGTCTTTTAGCCTACGGGTGCGGGGGAAGACCCATCCCTGATCTGACCGGGAAGCCTTTTCCCAATTTGGTCCGCTTTTCCCAGTAACAGAGCAAGCCACCTGTTTTCAATGTCTTGCAGTAAAGGTGGGAAAGCTTAGCAGCCCGTGTTAGTCTGCGGCACTCGCCTTGCAGTGCAATACCGGTAAGGGTGGGAGGTCTCGGTGACACGGGCGGTACGATTCATTCTCAGTTTTGCTCTGATTTTCAGCGCAGGTTTTCTGTCGGCGGCCATCCACCCGGTTCCGCTCGACAAGAATACCGATTCCGCCAAGTGCATCGAGTGCCACGAAGACAAGGCGAAGGGCAAGTTCGTCCATTCGGCCATCGCCATGGGTTGCACCAGTTGTCACGAGATTCGCGTCGCCAAGGACGTAACCCGCGTGAAGCTGATCACCGCCACGCCTGCGGCGCTTTGCCTGACCTGCCACGCGGACAAAAATGCCGCCGATCTTAAGGGCACGGTACATCCTCCTGCGGTGCGCGATTGTCTTAAGTGTCACAGCCCGCACCAGTCGGATTACAAGTATCAGTTGCTCAAGCCGGAGTCGGGCGATAAATCGCAAAATCTCTGCCTTAGCTGCCACAACCAGGGCGTCAACGTTCCCGACAAGGGCAGCCGGCACGCGGCGCTCGACATGGGTTGCGAAACCTGCCACGTAGTCCACAAGGTAGGCGAGCGTGGCAAGCAGGAGTTCGATTACCACCTCACCAAGTCCGCTCCGGCGCTATGCCTCGACTGCCACGATGCGAAGGATGAGAGCCTGATCAAGGCTCACCATGGGCAACCGTTCGCTACCGCGAATTGCACGCAGTGTCACAACCCGCATCAGTCAGATCAGCCGATGCTGATGCAGAAGTTCACGCATCCTCCGTTTGCTGACAAGTCCTGCGAAATTTGCCATGAGCCCGCCAAGGACGGCAAGGTGGTGCTGACCAACTCCGACAGCAAAGCATTGTGCGTGACCTGTCACAGTGAGCAGGCCGAAAAAATCGACAAGGCGAAAGTCCCGCATCCCGGGGCGCAGGGAGAATGCATCGCCTGCCACAATCCGCACGCCGGCAAGACTCCCGGATTCATACAGCCTGATCCGGTGAACGCATGCCTGGCCTGCCACTCCGACCAGTCGGAGCAGTACAAGAAGAAGCACCTCCATCAGCCGGCATTCCAGCAGGGTTGCGCCACCTGCCACGAACCTCACGGCGGCGACAATGCGCACCTGCTGCGGGTGAGCGAACCCAACAAGCTGTGCCTGGAATGTCACAGTCCCGACCGCGATCCACAACAGCTCGCGGGCCAACACCTGGTGACGATCTTCGACGGCAAGGTCAAGCTGCCGGAAGACTATTTCCGCCAGACGCCGGTTATACCGTTGAAGTACGGCCTGGGGCATCCGACCGATCAGCATCCGGTTTCGGGTCCATCCGAACCCGGCACGCCGTCGTCGGCTCCCATGACCTGTCTAACGTGTCATCAGCCGCATTCTTCAGCGCACGCGAATCTGCTGGTAAAGGACGAGGAGGCCAATATGCAGTTCTGCAAGACCTGTCACAAAGGAATGATTTCGAAGCAGCAATAGAACTTGGAGAGAGTACGAAATGTTTGCACATGGCCTGAATTCGGTTCGCGGTTGGAAGGCATTGCTGGCGGCAGGCGCCCTGCTAGCCTTGCTCTCCCCATCGCCCGCTGCCGCACAAACGGGCAAGCAGAAGCAGGCGACGGCACCCGCAGGCGCTACCGCCAAACCCGACGACAAGGTGTCGTTCGATCTGAGCAAGATCGTGTGGCCCAATCCGCCGGCCATCGCCCGCATTCAGTGGAAGAGCCAGTTCACGGGAGAGAAGATCGATCCAACCAAGTTCAACAAGAACACGGCCAAGCAAAAGCAAAAGTGGATGGACCGTCTCGCCGGCACCAAGACGCAAACCGAAAAGAATGCCGACATTCCATTCCAGCTGTTGCGGCCCTTCGGAATCGCGGTTGACTCCAAAGGCAAGATCTATGTCGCTGATCAATCGGTCGGCGCAATCTTCATCTTCAGCACGGAGAACAGCGATGTCGAGTTGATCCGCAACAAGCATGAGGCCAGCTTCGGATTGATTTACGGCCTCGCCATCGACGACAACGACCGCCTGTTTGTAACCGATCTGAAGCTGCGGCATGTCGCCGTGATCAACGCCAAGCACCAGGAAGAGGCCGCATTCGGCGCCGACGTTTTAGGCCGTCCGGGCGGCGTGGCCATCGACACGGAGAACCGCCTGCTTTACGTGGTGGACACCGAGAACGATGTGGTGGACGTATTCGATGCCGACAGCTTCAAGCTCCTGCGCCATATCGGCACTCCCGGTAAGAAACACGCCTTGACCGAGCCCGGAACCTTTTCTCTGCCTTCGAGCGTAGCCGTCGATAAGGATGGCAACGTCTTCGTGACCGACACCTTCAACGACCGCGTGGAGATCTTCGACGCGGACGGCAACTTCGTCAGCATGTTCGGCAAGAACGGCGATGGACCAGGCTACTTCGAGAGGCCCAAGGGTATCGCCATCGATGGCGATGGCCACATCTGGGTGGTCGATGGAGCACAGGACCGGGTGCAGGTCTTCAACCAGGAAGGCCGTCTGCTGATCTACTTTGGCGAGCATGGCGAGTGGCCCGGAATGTTTATGCAGGCCAATGACATCACCATCGACAAGCAGAATCGGGTGTTCGTCTCCGAACAGTTTCTTGGCCGGGTGCAGATGTTCCGCTATGTGACCGACGCCGAGGCGGACCAGGAGCGCAAGGAACGAGAAACGCTTCGGGGCAAGCAATCATCGCCGGCTGCTCCCCAAGCCAACCCGGATACTCCCAAGCCTGACACGGCACCTGCCGCGAAACCGAATTCCGAGACTCATGCGGCTGCGAACCAGGCGAAGCAATAGCGCCGATCCCGAATCAGTCTACTCGCCGGGCCCGGGACGTAACTTTGGCATCACGGCACTGGTTTTTCCCATTTTGGTCCTGTTTTCAACAAACATCTCATTGCGGAATTTGACATGGCAGAAATCGCAAGTGGTTCTTTTCACCCACCGAGCGCCATTCCCCAAAGCTCATCGAATACTTCTAAAACGGTGTTATTACCTTATGAATCAGAGAGTTACAGCCCTACGAAATTCCGCTTCTTTTCGCTTGCAACTTCGGCAAGCTACTTGCACTATTAAGGCCAGAGGCAGTCGTGAGACGCATCTTTTCAGCACTCGCACTGTGGCCTAAGCCTCTAGAGACATAGTGTTGCAACACAACTGGAGGTCGTACTCATCATGAAGAAAGTATTCTTACTCGCACTGGTTGTTATGGTCGCCGCGACAGTAGCTGTCGCTCAAGTGACCCTCAATAACAACTATTCGTCCCCGACTGACGTCCTCGGCGCTCACTTGCTGTATGGCCGTGGCTGCATCGGCTGCCATGCTCCGCACAGCGGCTCCGGCGGCAATGGCAAGAATCCCCAAACCGATCCCACCAGCGGCAACGAAGCCCTGTGGGGAGAGGACCTGACCCCTCTGTACAACCAGACTCTCGGCTTTGGCGACAACGGTACCTACACCATCACCTTCCCGGCGAATGGCCAGGGCATCACCAGCGCGCATGACCCGACAGTCGTCGTCCTCTTCTGCCTGAGCTGCCATGACGGCAACCTGGCGAAGGTGGGATGGATGAAGGGCCAGACGGTTGAGACCCTGCCCGTGGTTGGCGGAACCGCTCCCACGCTGCTCGGCAACGACGGCACTACCGCCGGCAACTACCACAACGATCACCCGGTAGGTCCGACCAGGCCATCATCGGCTGCGGCGGCACCTACAACTGGGATTGCACTGTGGTCAATGGCGCGATCCAGATGACTGGCACGGCCTCCAAGCAGTTCGCTACGGTCAACTATGGCTTCACAGTCAGCCCGTCGGCAGTGAACGGCAACCCCACGGTTACCTGCACCACCTGCCACGATCAGCACAGCATGACGGTTTGGCAAGGCACCAGCCAAGAACTTCGCGAAGCCCGGCTATTACCAGACTTCGTTCTTCGTCCGCGGTCCCTATCAGCCGCAGACCGGCGGCAACAACGCGGCGCAATTCTGCCGCAACTGCCACGGTGGCGAGTCGAACGAAATGCACAACTCAATGAACGTCCCGACCACCTAGTCGCTACGTTTCGCCAATCGGGGGGAGAGAAGTTTCTCCCCCTTTTTTCATGAACGAGGACTTATGAAGTACAGCATCCTACTCTGCGCAACGATTCTTGCGGCGGTCACGGCAATACCCGCCCAGTTGGTTTCTTCCCACGGAACCCCTTCGGCGTTCGCACCGGTTTCTGCTCCCACCTCCCAGGCACTGGCAAAGCCGGTGGCGCGGGTGAACGGCACTGTGCTTACGGATCGCGATCTGGTGCGCGAGGAGTATGCGATCTTCCCTTACGCCAAGACCCACAACGGCATTCCCAAGGGGATGGAGCCGGAGATCCGCAAGGGCGCGATGCAGATGATCGTCTTCGAGGAACTGGTCTATCAGGAAGCTCTGCGCCGCAAGATGACCATTCCGCAGGCCAGGATGGACCAGGCCATGGCGCAGTTCCGAAAACAGTTCAAGACTCCGGACGAGTACCAGGAGTTCATGAAGCAGGAACTGGGCGGCTCGCAAGAGCTGCTGCGCAAGAATATCCGGCGCTCGCTGCTGATTGACGCGCTGCTGCAAACCGAAGTGACAGACAAGGCGACGGTCAGCCTCGCCGAGGCCAAGGCTTACTACGACAAGAATCCGGACAAGTTCCGTACGCCGGAATCGTATTCCATTCAGAGCATATCCATCATTCCTCCGCAGAAAGCTACGCCCGATCAGTTGAAGGAAGCCCGCAAACATGCCGACGAGGCTTTCAAGCAAGCAAAGGCTACCAAGAACTATGAAGAGTTCGGCGTGCTGGCGGAGAAGGTCTCCGAAGACGACTATCACGTGATGATGGGCGACCATCATGACGTCGACAAGGCTAACCTGCCGCCGGTGGTACTGCAGGCGGTGCAGGGAATGAAACCGGGCGAGATCAGCGGACTATTGCAGATCGACAATTTCTATACCATCCTCCGTCTGAACGCGCACAACCCAGCCGGCATGAAGTCGTTCGATCAAGTGAAGGATGCTCTGCGCAAGGACATGACGGTGCAGAAGACCGAAGAGCTGCGTGGCGCCCTGGGCAAGAAGCTGCGCGCCAACGCCAAAGTCGAAGAGCTGTAAAGGGGGCCGCAGTTCGGCAGGCTGGATTGCCCGATACGTCCCTTTCAAGAGCCCAGCGCGAACGACGTGGGTTATCCGGAAGTTCTTCGGTCTGCGCCGTATCGTGGCGTCGCAGAGCCCGCAGGGCGTGACTTTGCCTTAGCCGTGGGCGTGAGCCCGCGGTAGGCCGCCATATAAACATTCCCGAGCCGCGTCAGCGGCGGCACTCCGACCATGTCTCGATCTCACGTCCTGAATTACGTTCATTGCGTCTTCAGCACCAAAGGCCGTGCCCAACTCATTCGGGATCCTGAGCGGCTCTGGGCATATCTTCGCGGCATCGCTCGCAATCTGAAATTCGATTTATTGGCCGTCGGCGGTACCGATAACCACGTTCATATGCTGATCGCTGCTCCACCCGGCCGGGCTTTCGCCGATGTCGTCCGCGATCTCAAGGCGAATTCATCACGGCATATGAATCTGCAAATCCGGGGGTTTGCCTGGCAGGACGGTTACGGGGCGATCAGTGTCAGTCCCTCGCAGATTGATACAGTGCGAAAATACATTGCCAACCAGGAGGAACATCATCATCGGCGAACCTTTGACGAGGAGTACCTCGCGATGCTCGCGAAGGCTGGTGTAGCGTGCCCACCAGAGGAGGTTCTGGGCTAAGTGCCGCCGCTGAAGCGGCTCGGACTTGGTTATGGCTCTGTGCCGCGGGCTGACGCCCACGGCTAACCCAGCATGACGCCCTTCGGGCTGGAACCGTAGCAAGCGCCGCTGCGCGCCAATGCCAAGGTGGAAGAGCTTTAGAGGCGGCTTACACTTCAAGCAGGGTCAGATCAGGGAAGGCCGCACGATAGAGACGCGGGTCGAGGGTAAGTAACGGGCAGCGACGAATTTCAGCATGCGCACCGATCAGAAAGTCAGCGAGAATCCGACGCGGGCCCGGTTCATGCTGCTTTCTGCGGCGTGCTGCATAAGTTTGAAAGGCCTTACCGGCTGAGCGCCAGACCGGCTCCCCGAGATCCCAATCCACACCAATGCCTGTATCGTCCAGAAATGAGCCCAGGAAACTCTCGGTTCGGCCAGGCGCCGCCATCAGTTCCGCAAACACGGGCGCTCCTATCACCAGGCTGCCTTCCGCAAACGAGCGTTCGAGACTAGCTTCCGCCGCTGCGCTTAGTCCGGGATCACGATCCCACAGCGCGATGATGACGTTGGTATCTACGGCCGTGATCATGGTTCGCGGATATCTCGAACCCATTGGATGACTGCGTTCCTCCCGGAGCCGATGCCACTGTTGCCAATTCCGCGGTACTTGCGAAACGGGCTTTCTGCTCTAAGCGGGCGCACGCGCATACCGGTTTTGTCCTGTTCAAAGATCAAACGGTCACCGGGCTGCACGCCGAGTGCTTGGCGTACCGTTTTGGGAATTGTGATTTGCCCCTTGCTCGTGAGTTTGGCCTGTTTTCGCATACTTGTATTTCCTTACTGAATTGTATCATTCCTTACTTTATGGATGTCTTTGTCGTGATCTCTTCCCCCTCGGTGCAGGTCGTGGGTGAGGTCCGCGCAACAAAACCTTTCGAGCCGCGCAGCCGGCGCTCCGGGCATCTCCCTACTCCCCGCCGCCGCGGATGAGTCATTCAACACGCCGCGAGGGTGATATCCCCCAAGACCGCGCCCCAAGTCTCCTTTTCGGTCCAGTTTGCAGATGATAACTCTAGTGATTGCTGTCACTTAAGGGTACAGTAACGGCTGCGAAAGTTTGGCAATGCTTGTGCCTTATTAGAGATGGGAATGCGCCACGTCCCCGGTGAGAAGGGCCGCATTGTGGAAGGGCTTAGAGCTGTGAACAGAGGCTGGAGAGCGGTGGGGATTGCGACGGTCCTGGCGGTGGGGCTGAGCTCAGCGGCGCAGGTCAAGGTTGGCGACAATCTGAACATGAATCTGAATGGCCAGGCCTCGGCCGGCTACACCGCCGATTACGGAAATGAGATCCCCTCCGATCATGGCGTCACCTTCGGCGGCAACGCCAACCTGACCGGGTACTACTACGATCCCAACTTCCTCAACTTCAACGTCAATCCGTTCTACGACCAGTCGCGGCTGAATTCCACCTCGGCGTCCACATCCAACGCAAGCGGTGTAAACGCCGCAGTGAACGTCTTCGGCGGCAGTAACTTTCCGGGATCGATCAGCTATTCGAAAATTTATAACAACGACCAGATTTTCGGTATCCCTGGCGTGGCGAACTACACCGCGAACGGCAACAGCGATACGTTTGGGGTGCACTGGGGCGTTTACCTGCCGAATTACCCGACCCTGTCCGTTGGATATCTACAGGGAGGAAACGACTACTCTGTCTACGGGGAGAACGGCGATAGTTTCACCCATTTTCGCACCCTCAACTTCCAGAGCAACTACCTTCTGGAGGGCTTTCGACTGAATGCGGCATACCAGCTTTCCTCGGCAAATTCTCAGTTTCCCCAGATCTTCAGCAGCGCCGCGGAGAGTACGTCGTCGAGTGGAGACTCATTAAACCTGGGCATAAGCCACCAACTTCCGTGGCACGGCAACTTCTCCGCCAACTACAACCGTTCCTCATTCGATTCCAATTACGGCCTGATTACGAATTCGGGCGGAACGGTCTACGGCGCTACCGTGGATACCTACAGCGCGTCGGCCTATTTCAATCCCACGGCGCGGTTGAGCGTGGGATCGAACACCACCTACACCGACAATCTGTTGGGCTCGATCTACGAAACGATCATCACCTCAGGCGCCGCGGTGCAGAACCTCATCGCTCCCGGTGAAACAACTCACTCGCTGGACACGGTCGCTTATTCTAACTACCAGATTTCAAAGTACTGGCAGGTGTTTGGCAGTGTGGAGTTCCGCAATCAGACAAATCTGGGTGGCACTATTTTGCCGGGCACTGGAACCATCTCCTCGGAAGTGGCCACCGCGACGACGACCTATACCAACACCTTCAGGGGCGGAGTCTTCAGCGGGCTCGTCGGTTTCCAGCAAAACGACATTACTACCGCTAACAACAGCAATTCAGTGGGGCTGATCACCTCCGGCAACTACTCGAAACAAGTCGGATCCTGGGCGCTGGCGGGCGGTTTCAACTATTCGCAGAACACCCAAACCGTCCTGGTGGGTTACACCACATCGAACATGGGATACAGCGGGAACGTGCTTCACAAGTTCAACCGCGTGCGCTGGTCGGCGACGGCGGGCGGGTCTAAGAGCCTGTTGAACCATACCGACTACTCCACCTTTGCCCAGAATTATTCGACCTCGCTTTCCTGGAAGCGCCTGGGCGCTAACGCGGGCTACACGCGTTCCAGCGGAAATGCGTTGCTGGCGGGGGCAGGCGTGGTGACTACCACCATCCCGGCAGTCCTTTTGCCCAGCCAACTGGTGTTTTATGGAGGCTCTGGCTGGTCGGCGGGCCTGGGCGCCAATCCTTTGCGGCAATGGTCCATCTCGGCAACCTATTCGAAGGCGCAGAGCAATACCAGCAGCACCCTGACGCCATACTCGTTCAATCACACGGAACAGTTTGTCTTCACTTCGCAGTATCAAGTCCGGCAGTTGTACTTAAACGCAGGTTACAGCAGACTGGTGCAGGGGTTCAGCGCCTCCACCACACCGCCGGCATTGTTAGGGACGTGGTACGTCGGTATACAGAGATGGTTCAACTTCTTTTAGCGCCGGGTGGCCGAGGCAGGTTAACGGCCCTCCGTTTTCTGATGCTGCTGATGACACTGCTGATGGCGGCGGGGATAGCCAATGCCTCGAAGCCCAAAACGCCGGCGGAAATTACTGCTCCGGTGCTCCAACTCGACGGTGGACGGAAGCTGGTTTTTGAGGGTAGTTTTCGCACCGAGCGCGAGTTCGCCACCCAGCGTGGCTTCTGGAAGAAGCTTGGCGACATCGTCGCCGGCCCACCCGAGTATCACTACCTGGTCCGTCCCTACAGCGTAGTGACCGACTCCAAAGGCCGGGTGCTGGTGACCGATCCGGGCGCCATGGGCGTTCACATCTTCGACGTCGCCCAGCAGAAATACAAGTTCGTGTCCCATACGGAAGGAAAAGACGAACTTCGTTCGCCGCAGTGCATCGCCGTCGACAAGCAGGACAACTTCTACGTCACGGACTCGAACGCGGGTCGGATTTTCGTCTTTGACCCTAACGGCAAACTGCGTCACGTGATCGGCAGCCTCAAGGGGGGAGAAGGGTTTTTCAAGCGTCCGACCGGAATTGCCGTTGATTCCGATGCTGGGCGAATTTACGTGACCGATACCCTGCGCGACAAAATCTACGTGCTCGACATGCAGGGCAGCGTGGTGCAGTCGTTCGGCAAGAACGGCACGGGCAATGGCGAGTTCAACTATCCGACGGAACTGCGGCTGGATGGGCCGAACCTGATCGTGGTGGACGCCATGAACTTCCGCATACAGGTGCTCGATCGCTCGGGCGCATTTCAATACGCGATCGGCCACGAGGGCGATGGACGCGGCAGCATGTTCCGGCCCAAAGGCGTCGGAGTGGACTCTGAGGGCCACGTCTACGTGGTCGATGGACTGTACGATGTGGTGCAGGTGTTCAACCGGGAAGGCGTTCTGCTGTACTACTTTGGCCAGAAGGGATCGGGCTTCGGAGATTTCCAGTTGCCGGCCGGAATGTTTATCGATCACGATGACCGGGTTTTTGTGGTGGACTCCTACAATCATCGGGTGCAGATATTTCGCTACTTTGGATTGACTGCCCAGGCGCCGGGAGGCAAGCCGTGAAGTTGAGGCTGCTCGGCCTGGGGACCATGCTGCTACTGGTGATGAATGGAGCGCTGCTGGCGCAAATCTCAGGGGACACCATCGGGGTGCACGACCTATCGCCCAACGGGAGTTCTCCTCTCAAAGGCGTGGTTGGCGGCGCGTGCCTGTACTGCCACGCGGCGCACAGCGGAGTTGCAGACCTGACGCCGCTGTGGAACCAGACGCTCTCCACGCAGACTTACACACCCTACGTGAGTACGACCTACAACCAGCAGGGTAACAGTCAGCCACCATTGGGTGCTGACAGCGTTCTATGCCTGAGCTGCCATGACGGCACCGTCGCTCCGGGTCAAACCATCGTCTACAAGAAAATTCCGACTACGGGAAAGATGAACGCCCCCGATGTCTTCGGAACGAACCTGCAATCGTCGCATCCTTTCAGCCTGGTGCTGCCTATTAACGATTCGCCCGACCTGGTGGCGACACTGGTCTCGGAGGGTAAGACCGCCGACCCGACCGGAAAGGTCAAGCTGATCAAGGGCAACATCGAATGCACGACCTGTCACGATCCGCATGTGCAGGCGATCGATCCAATCAATTTGAACTTTCTGGTGCGCGATGGGTCCAGCGGCCAGATCTGCCTGGCCTGCCACGATCCCAATCGAGTCATTCCGGGCAAGACCAACGGCATCGCCGGCTGGACCACCAGTATTCACGCGACCGCCAACAACCGCACCGCCAACCAGCCGCCAGTGGGCGGATACGCGACGGTTTCGCAAAATGCGTGCGCCTCCTGTCACATGGAACACAACGCCGCCGGCGCACAGCGCCTCTTGCGCGGGCCTGCCGAACAGGATTGTGTCGCGTGCCACAGTGGCGGATCGAATCTGACGCCCGCGGCGCCGAATATATTTGCGGAATACGTTGGCAAGGCCGGACATCCGTTCTCCTCGGGGAACAGTGTCCATGATGCGGCCGAGCCGGCGTTGCTGAATCAAGGCCGGCACTCCACCTGTGCGGACTGTCACGACTCGCATGCCGCACAGCAGGTGGGGACCTTTAACATTCCGCCCGCAGTCCGGCCCTCGCAAGCCGGAGTCGTGGGTATCAGTGCATCAGACGGCATCACCGTCGTCCGCCCAGCAGTGAACCAATATGAGAATTGCCTGCGTTGCCACGGCACCAGCACCGGCAAGACCACCAACATCGTTTATGGCTACCTGCCGGTTTGGGCGGTCGCGGCGCCAGATCCGCTTAACGTGATTCCGCAATTCGCGGTCACTTCGACGTCAAGCCATCCTGTGACGCACGATCGCAGCTCCGCGCTACCCCAGCCCAGCCTGCTGCCGAACCTGGTTCAACTCAATGGGAGCGGCCAGGGGCGCGTGATGGGCGCGCGTATCTATTGCACCGACTGCCACAACGCCGACGATAACCGCGAGTTCGGCGGCGCGGGTCCCAACGGGCCTCACGCCTCGAAGTGGAGCCACATCCTGGAACGCCGTTACGAGTTTTCGCAGACAGCAACTCCGGGAGGCTTGATCTCCAATCTCTTTCCTAACCCGGACCTCAGTATCAACGGCCCTTATGCTCTCTGCGGCAAGTGCCACAATCTCAGCCTGATCGTGGCCAACACCAGCTTCAAACAGCATGCACGCCACATTAACGACGGATTCAGTTGCTCCACCTGCCATACGGCGCATGGCATGGGAGCGAGCAGCGCCACCATCAGTGGCGAGCGAATGGTCAACTTCGACACAAACGTGGTTGCACCCAATGGCCCGCTTGCTATTTCCTATAACCGCACTAAGAACTCTTGCACTCTTACCTGCCATAATCACAAGCACAATTGAGCCGACGCAATGGTGGGGATATCTAGGGAGCCTCTGATTCTCTAGGCTTCCCCTGCCCACGCCTTTCAGCCGGAGTATCTACGCTCACAAGACGAACGCTGCCGAATAGTCTCGTTGGCCAGGCGCAGCCACTCGCTCTGCACAAAAAAATGGGGCGCTTCACGCGCCCCAGACCACTTACAAAGTTTGGCACCCTTAGTGGTAAGCCTTTTAGTCGACCGCCCCAAATGTTTTCAGGTCTTCCGGTCCATCAGACAGAGCCACTACCTCTTTGCCCTGAACCAATACCCGGACCGATTCCACCACGTCTGGATTGGCCAGGGTGGTGATATCGCCAGTGTTCATATTGTTGGAGAGGGCGGCGAGAACACGCCGCATGAGCTTGCCGGATCTTGTTTTTGGCATATCCGGAACGATGATGATCTTTCGTGGGCGGGCAATCTTGCCAATCATCGTCTCAATGACGTGATTGACCTTGGTCAGGATCTCCTGATGCTGATTCGGCAGTACATCAGGCGTGAGGACGATATAGACCTCGGGCACACGGCCTTTTATTTCGTCCACCACCGGCACCACTGCCGCTTCTGCCACCTCGGGAACCGTCAGGCACGCCGACTCGATTTCCTTTGTGCCCAGACGGTGACCGGCCACATTGATGACGTCATCCACGCGTCCCAGGATGCGGAAATAGCCATCCACGGCCAGCACAGCTCCGTCCGCTGCGAAGTACGGCCAGTCCCGCCAGTCCTTGCTGTTGGGATTCTTGCAGTACTTGGCGTAGTACTGGGAGACAAAGCGCTCACGATCACCCCAAATGGTTTGCATGATCCCTGGCCAAGGATTCCGAATGCAAATATTCCCCGCCTTCCCCGAACCGGCGGGCACATCCTCTCCCATCTCATCGATGATCGTGGGGTAGATGCCCGGCATCCCTGGGCCGGCGCTTCCCGGCTTCATTGGATTCAGTGCCGGCTTGGTGCTGCAAAGGAATCCTCCGTTTTCGGTTTGCCACCATGTGTCTACAATGACGGCCTCGCCTTTGCCTACCGTTTCGTAATACCAGCGCCAGACTTCCGGCTCGATAGGTTCACCCACCGTGGTCATGTGCTTGAAATGATAGTTGTACTTGGTGGGTTCATCGTGACCGGCCTTGCGCAACATGCGGATGGCCGTGGGCGAAGTGTGGAAGATGTTGACATCCAGGCGCTCAGCGATTCTCCAGACCCTGCCTGCGTCGGGGTAGGTCGGGACGCCTTCGTAGATGACGCTGGTAGCAGCCAAGGCCAAGGGTCCATAGACAATAAACGAGTGACCGGTAATCCAGCCGATGTCGGCCATGCACCAGTACACATCTTCGGGGTGGATGTCCTGGATATATTTGGAGCAGCCCGTGACATAGGCAAGGTAGCCGCCAGTGCGGTGTTGACATCCTTTGGGCTTTCCGGTGCTGCCGCTGGTGTACATAAGAAACAGCGGCGCCTCTGCATCCATAGGAACAGGAGGCACGATTTCACCCGAGTAGTTGGGAAGGATCTCATCAACGAAGAAGTCGCGCCCCTCCACAAACGGTGAAGCGGATGCATTCTTGCCTGGGTGACGCCTCCAGACGAGGACCTTCTCCACGACCTGACCTTCCTGCTTAGCGATGTCCAGCGATATATCGGCGGCCGCCTTGTGGTCGAGCAGCTTGCCATTCCGGTAGTAGCCATCCATGGTAATGAGGACGTGGCTGCCCGAATCGGCGACGCGCCGCCCGCACGCCTCGCCGCTGAAGCCTCCGAACACAACGGAGTGAATCACCCCCAGGCGGGCACATGCCAGCATAGTAACCGGCAATTCCGGGACCATCGGCATGTGAATGGTGACCCGATCTCCGCTCTTCAGACCACAGAAATCGCGCAGCAGTGCCGCAAATTCATTCACTCTCACATAGAGCTCGCGGTAGGTGACGGATACGGTTGCTTCGGATTCCGGTTCCGGGACAAAGATGAGCGCCGCCTTATTCTTGTGTTTAGCAAGGTGCCGGTCCACGCAGTTGTACGAGGCGTTAATCTTGCCACCCACGAACCACTTCCAGAAAGGCGGATCGCTGGTGTCGAGAGTCGTGTGCCAGTACTGATCCCAGCTCAACAGATCGGCATACTCCCGGAAGCATTCCGGGAAATTTTCCTCGCGAAAGCGTTTGTTGATGTTGGGATCGGTCAGATTTGCCTGGCCGATGAATTTTGCAGAAGGATAGTAATATTCTTCCTCCCGCCAATGGACTGCAATCTGAGCCTCGGTGGTCTCGATCACCGGATCCTGCCCCTGTACAGTTCGAGCCATATCAGTTACTCCTTAGATTTCTGGATTTGTGATGCGTTGATGATAGCTTTTTGCCCGCACTTCGCCTGAATGTCTCCGATTACATGATGTTGGCGCTAATACTGTACTGCATTGGCGGGCTGCCGCAATCCCTAATGGTTGGTGACCACCGGATTACAGGTGCAGCCCCTGACAGTGCCCCGGCCCGGCCTCGCCGGCGGGGCCGGAAGCTCTGCGTGTGGTCATTGCTCCAGCGTAGACAGGTCGCCGATTTCGGCTCCAGTTTCCTGCGCCTTCAGCAGGCGCCGCATGATCTTGCCAGAGCGTGTTTTAGGTAACGCCGCGACAAACTTGATGGCCGAGGGCGTGGCGATGGGGCCCATCTCGCGCCGAACGTGCTCAATCAGGCCGGCCAGCAGCGTATCGGACGCGGTGTGTCCCGCGCGCAGTTGCACGAAGGCCACGATCGCCTCTCCTTTCAAGGTGTCGGGGATGCCGATCGCGGCAGCCTCTGCCACCGCGGGATGGGAAACCAATGCGCTTTCGACTTCGGCAGTTCCGATCCGATGACCTGCGACATTCAGCACGTCATCGGCACGGCCAATCACGCTGATGTACCCATCAGCATCCTTGGTCGCCAGATCGCCGGTGACATAGGCATTCGGGATGTCCTGCCAATCGCGCTCGAAGCGAGCCGGGTTGTTCCAGATGGTCCGCATGAAGTGCGGGAAAGGACGTTTCAGGATGAGCCGTCCGCTGACCCCGGGCGGCAATGATTTGCCGTTCAAATCGACGACGTCGGCCTCGCATCCTGGGAGCGCCAAGCCGGCCTTGCCGGGCCGCATTGGCAGCGTGATCGGCGTGCCCAGCGCAGGACCACCAAGTTCGGTCTGCCACCAGTTGTCGACTACGTAGCCCCACTTTCCGTCGCCCGCAAGATGGGTTTGCGCCCATCGCCAGGCCTCCGGATTCAGAGGCTCGCCCGCGCAGGCGATCACTCGCAGTGAGCTGATATCGTGTTTCGCCGGAAGCTCCGGGCCGTAGCGCATGAACATGCGCAGTGCGGTCGGCGCGGTGAACATCTTCGAGACTCCATACTTCTCGACGATCTGCCAGGCGATCGACGGATCGGGGTAATCAATCGCGCCCTCGCGGAACAGCGTGGTGACGCCGGCACAGAGTGGGGCGTACACGATGTAGGAGTGACCAACGATCCACCCGATATCCGAAGTGCACCAGAAAATGTCACGCTGTGAAATGTCGAAGAACGAGGTCAGATGGTAGGTCGTGCCCACCATGAATCCACCATGCACATGCACCACGCCCTTCGGCTTGCCGGTTGTGCCGGAGGTGTACAGGATGAACAGAGGATCTTCCGCATCCATGTCCTCGGCTGGACACTCGGGCGGGAACTTCATCAGTTCGCGGAAGTCGACTTCACGGGCACTGGCCGGCTCAAACGCCTTGGGGTCGCGAGTGAAGACAACGACCTTCTCGACCGATTCGAGTCCATCGAGCGCCTCATCCACGATGCCCTTCAGAGGGACTGGCTTGCCGCGCCGCAAGCCGGCATCGCCGACGATGACGACGCGAGCCTCCGCGTCTTCGATACGATCGCGCAGGGACGTATGTCCCAGGCCGGCATAAACGACGGAGTGAATCGCCCCGATGCGAGCGCAGGCGAGCATCGAGATCGCGCCTTCAATGGTGAGCGGCATGTAGATGACGACACGATCGCCCTTCTTCACACCGATCGACTTCAGGCCGTTGGCGAAGCGGCATACGTCGCGATAGAGCTGGCCATAGGTAACGAAGCGCTCCGAGCCGTCCTCGCCCAGCCAGATGAAGGCGACGCGATTGCGATTCTCAGAATTGGCATGGCGGTCCAGCGCGTTGACCGTAATGTTAGTGCGCGCTCCTACGAACCACTGGTGGTGTATCCCATCCCACTGGAAAACCTTGTCCCAGGGTTTGGACCAGACAAACTGTTTCGCGATACTGGCCCAGAATCCGTCAGGGTCGCTGCGGAAGCGCTCTTGTTCGGCCGGCCAATCCTTCAGCAGTGCCTGCTCGCTCACGATCGCCGGAGAGGCATACTCCTCGACAGTGTCGTTCGCTGCTCTCGCAGCAAATTCAATTGCAGTACCCATAATGAGGACGCTCCTTTAAGAAGACGAACTTACATGGCCAGGCATCCCAAATGGAAGATTTGGAACGCCTGGCCAGAAAAGCGACTAGGCGTGCTTGGGACGGCGCGCCATCATCTCGGATAACAGTGCCACCGCGGCCAGGACCGCCGCCGTGTAGAACGCCATCTGGTAATTGTGGTACTTGTCGTACAACAGGCCGCCGATGCGGCCCCCGAGGAGTCCGGCCACGCCCCAGGCCGTGAACAGCATGCCGTAGTTGATGCCCACGTTCTTGGTGCCCCAGAAGTCGGCTGCGGTTGCCGCGTTGACTGAAAGCTGCGTGCCGTAGCACCAGTAGACGATGAACAGCATTACGAACAGTGCCGCTACGTTACTGCCCACGTGATACAGAATAGGCATAGCCACCATGGAGATGCCGATCATAAGGCGCAACACGTTGATGCGTCCCAGGTGGTCCGACATCCAGCCCGACAGGATGCGGCCCATGGCGTTTCCCGTCGCGCCCACTACCAGACCAAAGGCCGCCAGGGTAGTGCCGGGTATACCCACGCTTTTAGCAAAGGGTAGCAACTGGCTGATGACCATGAGGCCCGCAGCACAGCCAAACGCATATGCCACCCACATAAAGTAGAACGACGGGGTGCGCAGTACCTCGCCAGGGGTGAAGTCATAGGTGGAAGCCGCGGCTTTGGAAGCCGGAGCGGGCGTCCAGCCGGCAGGCTTGTAGCCCGCAGGTGGGTTCTTCAGCAGGAACGCACCAATGACGGTCATCACAAAGAAAATCACGCCCAGGACCTGGAAGGTGACACGCCAGCCAAAATGCGGAATCAGGTAGCTTGCAGCCAGCGGTCCAAAGATGGCCGAACCACCGCCATACCCGCCCACCGCCAGTCCGACAGCGAGACCCCGTTTGTCCGGAAACCACTTCGACATGACAGGAATCGGAGTCGCGTATCCAAAGCCGTTACCCAATCCTCCAAGGACGCCGAAAAAGAGGAAGAACTTGGTAACGCTGTCAGCATAAGAGCAGAAGAAGAAACCAAGACTCACCAGAACGGCGCCAATCAGAGAAATCTTGAAAGGTCCAAGCTTATCCTGCAGCCGCCCCGCTACAATGAACGACAGCGCAAAGACCACCACGGCGATGGTGAATACCATGGAGGTGTCTGCGCGGTGCCATTTGAACTCTTTCTCCAGCGGAGCAACGAACACACTCCAGGCGTACAGCGAGCCCAGGGCCAGGTTCATCATCACACCGCCGAAGACGCGCCACCAGCGGTTCAAGCCGGTGCTGCCAGCGTCAACCGAGTTGACTCTTGCTGCTGCTGCTGTTGTTGTGGCCATTCACTTTCTCCTTTTTACGGCGTGTAGAGCGTTTCCGTGCGTTTTTGTCGCCCAACTTAATTCAATCTGGCTAGGAATCTCCAAACGAGTCTTGACTCCACCACCCCGGGGCTAATATCCCTTAGAATTATCCGGGTCTTGGATGCTGGCCTAGAGGCCAGCTCTACCACCGAATCCATTTATTCAAAGGTTCCCTAGGCATGCGGCAGAACCTTCCTGCCGTGACATGCATTTACCAACGTCGCAGTGGCGATGTACCAGGCGAGGAAGCCCACGATAAAGATCTCCCAGCCTGCAAGTTTCGGGGAGACGATCCCGAGAACCACGCCGTCAAGCAAGAGGAATGCCAGCAACAGCAGCCAGAAGAGGACCGCCAGATACTTGCCGACACAGTGGGCGGCGAGGCAAAAGCCGAATGTAAATAGAGTCCACATGAGGAAGAAACCAAGTTCCTCATGCGGGCCCGCCGCGATGCCCGTCTTCGGCTGCACGTACAGCAGCACGAATAGCGACCACCAGAAGGCGCCGTAACACATGAAGGCGGAGCCGCCGAAGATGCTTCCCTTCCGAAGATCTACGATTCCGGCAACGAACTGTGCCGTGCCCCCGAAGGTGATGGCCAATGCCAGGGTTGGCCCGGCACTCCAGAATCCCACGTTATGCAGACCCGTCGCCATGGTGGTGAGGCCAAATCCCATCAGCCCCACAACCGCCGGATTGGCCCACCATTCTTTGTAAATACCCGCGTCGGTGACCTCGGCCATTTCGTCCATCCTTTCCGAAAAGTAGCGGCTTGCCGTCCGCCTTCTCAGTTGCTGCGTCGAACTTTTTCTGGTTTGGCCGACCCGTCAAAGGTCAGCCACGACAACTACGTCACCGGGATTTCCACTCATCCGAGCGATAGCGTCAAAAACGAGAATGACACTCCTACGTCTGATTTCGACTGAGAACCGTCCTATGGAAAACCGCCCCTAAACGACCGCTCGCCAACCACGCTGACCTCCCAGAACCGCTACTTCTTCTGCGTACCACCCGGCCGGGTCTGGGCAAACCGGGCAAGCGCTGTAAACCATGGCGGGAAGCGCTATGGGGTAGAGGAGAGTGGCCGTCATTCTCTCTCCCGCGCGGTGCGGATGCAAGCAACACTTTTCGTGCTGCTTCCCGGCAGGGAACTGCGGTTCGCCAGCCGGGCCCGGCGGAAGGAAGCATTCAGACCTTTGCGCTTCCCGCCTTCTTGAGCCGTTGTGGGCGGGATTTTCCTTCGCCGGACGGGCGAGGGTCTGTGACGTGAGATACCAGTGGTTGTGACAAAAGTCACCTGCGCCCGTCGCGATGCGACTAAAGACGTATTCCAGAACCACCCACAGGGAGCAGAGGCAGCGCAGTAGGCCAGCCCCGGCTGGTTTCTAGCCGGATTTCCGCTGAGTGAGGTGAGGCAAATATTGTGGTTACGTCTCGGCAGTCTGATACCCTCGGAGCCATCATGAAAGCCTGTCTCGCCCTACTGGTTATGTTTGCGGCAACCGCCGTTCTTGCTCAGGCCAATCCGCCGGCGGCAACCGCACCCAAGGTGACCTACCTCCATTGCGGCACGCTCTATGACGGCAAGAGTGATACCGCGCGCAAGAACGTCACCATCCGCGTCACCGGGGACAGGATCGATCAGGTCGGAGAGGCCGCGCCTGCTGCCGGAGTGAGTATCATCGACCTCTCGCACGAAGTCTGTTTGCCCGGTCTGATCGATACGCACACGCACGTTCTGCTGCAAGGCGACATCACTGCCGACGATTACGACGTGCAACTGCTGAAGTACTCGACGCCCTATCGCACGATTCTCGGCACCATTGCCGCGGGCCGCGCCCTGGGTTACGGATTCACCACCATCCGCGATCTCGAGACCGAAGGCGCGGGCTACGCCGATGTCGACATCAAGAAGGCGATCAATGCCGGATTGATTCCCGGGCCGCGCATGCAGGTTGCCGGGCGCGCCATGGATGTGACCGGCGCATATCCGTTGCTGGGGTATTCCTGGGAGCTGAAGGTGCCCAAGGGCGTGCAGGAGGTCGACGGCGCCGACGGAGGACGCAAGGCCGTGCGCGAGCAGATTTCCAATGGCGTGGACTGGATCAAGGTGTATGCCGACCGCAGCTACAAGGTTCGCGCCGACGGTGTGCTCGACGATATTCCGACCTTCACCCTCGCGGAACTGCAAGCCATTGTCGACGAGGCGCATCGCGAGCGCCACAAAGTCGCCTCCCATGCCGCGGCGCTACAGGGCGTTCACAACTCGGTCGAAGCGGGGGTCGATTCCATCGAGCACGGCTTCTACATCGACGATGCCGATCTCAAGACCATGGCGGCACGTGGCATCTATTACGTGCCCACGCTCTTTGTGGGTGTGTACGTCGCTCGAAGGCCGCGCGGCGGAAGGGCTCGAAAGTCTGGGTAGACATGATTAACATCCACGCCAAAACCTTCAAGCGCGCGCTGGATGCGGGAGTGAAGATCGCCTTCGGCACCGATGCGGGCGGCTTCGACTGGAAGATCGATCCGGCGAAAGAGTTCGCGCTGATGGTCAAGTACGGCATGACTCCGGCGCAGGCGCTGAAGGCGGCCACTATGACCGCCGCTGAGCTGCTGGGCATGCAGGACCAGATCGGCTCGCTCGAGACCGGCAAGTTCGCCGACATCGTCGCCGTTCCCGGCGATCCCATGGCCGACATCACCCAGCTCGAGCACGTGAACTTCGTCATGAAGGGCGGCGAGGTGTACAAAACGCCGAACAGCTCAAAGTAACGCAGGCGCAACCATCGCAACCTGCCGGCAGCGCATTGAGGCCACCAACTATCACGTTGATAGCCTCAAGGGAGCCGTCGAGAATTACCAGGGTCTGGGACTGCCGCACGAATAGCCCGGACCGTTGATAAACCGCTGGGCCGCGCGCTGATTGGCATCGACTCGAGCCGCCTGCCGCACGCTGGCCGGCACCCACGATTGCGGAAAGTCGGCGACGTCGCACAAGTACTCGACCTGCACCTGATTGGGCGAATGGAAGCGTTTGGCGGTTCCATCGTTCTGCCACATGGCGCCGAACGCGTAGGCCCCGATGCCGTGGAAGTAGAAGTAATCGCAGCCATTGACGCTGCAATTGCCTACCGGACCGCAACGATGTCCTCCGCAGGAGCCGTTGTTGTAGTTGTATTTGTCCATCCAGCCGTGCCAGCCTTCATGATTGAAGTCGCCGCCGCGGGAAGCCGGATTGGCATTGGGCGCAACGTTCGGGTCGTAGAGCGGACACGAAGTTTCCACCTGATTGGAGCCGAACGTGTGGAAGATCCATGCGCCGAAGATGGAGTTATCGTCCACCGGCGTGTGGTAGAGGCTGTCGTGATAGTTGTTGCCCCAGCGTTCCGCTGTGGCGCGGTAATCGGTGGTTCCATGGAACGAGAACTGCCAGTTATCCGCCAAGCCGTAGGTCACGAGGTAAGCCGCGTTCCAGTGCTTGGGATATTCCTTCAAGTTGTTGCAGGCGTCGTTCCAGCCACGGTTATTCCAGTCGCCAGAGCGCATGTCGTAAGCCTGATATTCCCAGTTGAAGAAGGCCTGCCAGCAGCCGTGCGTGTTCCACAGATCGCGCTCAGCCTGCGAAGCCTGATTTTGTGCGCAGCTCTGAGCCAGAGCGCTGCCGCTCAGCAGGATCAGCACGCAGAGCGTAATTGCGTAGAGCTTATAGTTCGTTTTCATGGAAGTCTCCGTTATTTCGCGTCCAACTGCGGCGGATTGGTGGCTTTGGTGTCTTCGGTGCGCTTGGGCTTTGACTTGGCAATCTCCGGTTTGGGCGGAGCCAGTTCCGGATGCGCCTTCAGAAATTGCGCCAGCTTGGGGTTGAACTGCTCGGCACCCTCACCGTCGCCGCGTCGCACCCGATCGAGGAAGACCTTTTCGTCGGGACGCACGTAACGCGTCAGCGTTGCCTTGGCTTCAGCAGAGTCCTGATGGTTCCACAGGTAAGCGTCGATCGCCTCGGCTCTTACGATTCGCGAAGGATGCTTGCCGGCGGCCCGCAAGACCTCGTTGTCGGCTTCGGGATTCCGGAGATACGCGAGGCCATCGATAGCCTTGGCCTGAAGCATGCCAAGAGTCGTCTGCTCGACGATTTCTCCGTTGATGACAGTCCCCTTCTCGGGAAATGGCATGTTGAGAAACTTGACCAGGCATTCGGTGCCCAGTGGGTTGCGCAGCTCTCCCAGAAGAGACAGCGTTACCAGAGTTCGGGAAAAGTCCTGCCGGACCGAGCGCGAGATTTCTTCGCAGAAAGCCGCCGCAATCTCCCGGTTCTCGCGGGCGCCGGCCAGTGTTTTGCGAACGTCATCGGCCTCGGTGACGAACGAAGCGCTCGCCCAGTCGATAAAGTGTTGCGCGGACGCCGTTGCTGCCGGTCCGGTTCCCGCCAGCGCGGGCGCCTGATGCAGTCTGTGAGAAGCGATGATGCTGGCCGGTGAAGGACCAGCCGATTCGGTTGTGCTGGGTGGAGCTTGCTGCGCGACACCCACGCCGAGTAGCAGGAAAACAGCCACGATAAAGCGATTTGTCACAGAAATTCCTCCTCAAGAACCTGACGATGGACTACACACCGCTGCGCTTGCGAGCAGTGGTTTTTCTGCGGGCCGCGCTGAATCAATCACGAACAATCGAGTTCGCGTGACCTAGAGCGGTGCGCCCTGCACACGACCAATCCGTGCAACGTACAAAAGGGGGAAGAAAGACAAAATGCCGTCCGCTTACTCCGGCGATTTAGGACTCTGTTTCACGGTCTTTGACAGGCGTATCCGACGGCCGTGGGAGGCAAGTCCCAGAAGCGAGTATCGAAATCCTGCTTCTGGAGGATGGTGCGGGCGGGAGCTGAAGCGTTACAGGGAAAATTCGCAGGATGGCGCGGATGGCCGCTGCCGCAACTATCAGGGGCGAGGCGACAATTGTCAGTCGCCTCGTCGCTGCATCCGGTGCGCCTACTCTTTTACTTCGGAGCCGGCAGCGATTTCAAGTACGCGACCACGGCCTCGGCATCCTGCTTGTTCATGTGGTACTGCGGCATTGGCGGACGCGGCGGCTGTCCGCCAGGAGCTATTCCCGTCATCAGCAGCTTGACTGCGGCGGCGTCATCCCATCCAGGAAGACCGGCGATGTTCACGGAGGTGTCGGCCCAGTTAGGAATAGGCGCGGTCGGGGCGAAGAACAACTTGGTGCCATGCAGCCATTCCGCCATCACCGGCTCGCCCTTTTCATTCATCGGCGTGTGGCAATCTCCGCAACCGGCGATTCCCTTTACCAGGTATTCGCCACGGGCGATCTGTTGTTGTTGGCTGGTGCTGCCGCCCGAAGCTGCAGAACTGTCGTAAACGGTTCCCACACAAATCAGGGCGGCGACAGCGGCTGCGATAAACAGGTTCCTCATGCTCCAGACTCCTCCTTTAGCGTATTCATGCGTTGCCATCTCAATTCCTGCGAATCGTACCTCATGCTTCTACGTGGCGGCGGCTTCGGCGGTTCCGTGACCGTAGAATTTGTCGGCTGAACTGGCGGACGCTGAGACTGTGTCCGCGAGATTGTGCGGCAAGTGATGAGGAAAGTCAATCAGAGTCGAGCTAAAAAAAATGCGCGCAAAAATTAGAGGGTGCAACGGTGCACCCTCTTTACACCTCGTAATTCGCGCGGATTACTTGCCGCTCTGCTGGAAGCGATTATTCACTTCCGTCCAGTTCACGACATTCCACCACTCTTTCAGGTAGTCGCCGCGGCGATTGTTGTACTTCAGGTAATACGCATGCTCCCAGACGTCGTTGCCCATGATGGGATAAAAGCCCTGGCTCATGGGATTGTCCTGGTTGGCGCTGCTAGTGATCTGCAGCTTGCCGCCCTGATCGCGCACCAGCCATGCCCAGCCGCTGCCGAACTGCTTCAGGCCGGCATCATTGAATTTCTCCTTGAAGGCATTGAAATCGCCGAAGGCGCTCTTGATAGCGTCGGCGATGGCGCCGCTGGGGTCGCCGCCCGCATTGGGAGCCATGATCTTCCAGAACATGCTGTGGTTCACGTGACCGCCGCCATTGTTGCGCACGGCGTTGCGAATCGCCTCCGGCACGTTCTCCAGGCTCTTGATCAGCTCTTCCGCGCTCAGCTTCTGCAGTTCGGGAGCTTTCTCCAGCGCGGCATTCAGGTTGGTGACATAGGCGACGTGATGCTTGTCGTGGTGCAGATGCATGGTTTGTGTATCAATGAAGGGTTCAAGAGCAGAGTAGTCGTACGGCAGCGGTGGAACTTCATGTGCCATTCTGATTCTTTCCTCCAAGTGAAAGTTGATGCGAGGGAATAACCGCGGGTTTCAAAAGTGCCGGAGATACGCGTCCGTGGTGCTGCATGATTATAGACGCTTGCGCGAGTGACCGTTGGCGTCGTCGATCATCGGTATTTGGCAGCGTCAGCGTGCTCGTCGGCAGTCATCTGCCGCCACACCTGATCGCGATTCTGCTGCGCCCATTCACTGTCTGGATTAGCAGCCAGCGACAGGCTCAGCCACTTGTACGCTTGCACCCGGTCGCGCTGGACGCAGGTGCCGGTGGAATAAAGCGAGGCCAGCCGATCGCGTGCCAGCGCGTTCTGTTTGGCAGCAGCCGTCCTCAGCAAAATCAGCGCCTGATCGCAGTCGCGCGGCACTCCGTCGCCCTTGATGTACAAATCCGCCAGGCGCACCGGAGCATCGGGATTACCCTTCGCCGTCGCCTTCCACAGCCATGCTGCTGCGGCCGCAGAATCGCTGGCGTTGTCGGCCTTCTTCATCTCGTCTTCACCGGGAGCCGTCTTGCGAGTGGCAACTTCGGGAGCAGGTTCAACCGCGGGCTCACTGGGCGTTGCGCGACTGACGGTGGGCTTGGCGGTTGCAGTTAAGGCCGCTGTTTCCGGCGCAGCTTTCGCAGCAGGAGCCTGATCGGTTGCAGGAGCCGCGTCGCTCTTGGTTGCGCTCGCATCCGCAGGCGTTGCGGCTTTCGATGCCGCTACGGGCGCACCGGCTGGCGAGCCTTGGTCGCTCTGCGGCGAAGCCGGGCTCGGCGTAGCTTTGTCCGGAGCGGCCTGCGAATTGTCAGCGATGGTCATGTCCGGCGCAGCCGAAGCATTGCTCTGCGATGTCTGCGCCTGTTGCAGGCTCTGGGCGTCTGGCTTGGGCACGTCCGGCTGCGTCGCGGACGCGCCGTTGTCGCCTATCAGCTGATGCCTGAGCTGATGAATCTCGGTCTCGATGATCTCTACCGGACCGCGCGCCTGCTGCTTGTGGGCGCGCCACTCCAGCCAGGCGAGCGTCGCCAGCACAGCGGCGAGGATGAGAAGCAGTACCAGCCAGAAGCGCCACGCGCTGCGCGTCTCGCCCAGGACTTCCTTATCGTCCGCGGCGACCGCGGGTTGATCGCTGAGACCGAGGAACGACGGCCCGACGATGGTCGAGGCGCCGCCGCGCGGCCCCTCGGCTGCTGCCGCGTTCAGGTCACGGAAGCGTGAACCTTCCGCCAGTTCGTCGGCGGGTTCGACCAGGCCCTTCGCCGGACGAACGATCTGTGGTCCGGGCGCAACCGGCAATTGAATCGGAGGCGCGACAAACTTCCCGGTCTCGACTACTGGAGCAGGAGCCGCAGGTGCCGGGAAAGCAATCTCTTTTGCCGCTGACGGCGGAATCGGCGTTCCGCTCATCGTGGTCTCCGAGTCGAACGCCGAAGGCTCGTGCTTGTACTGAAAATCCTGAACGAACTCGTGGAGCGACGTCTCCGGCGGGACTAGCTCGGGAGCGGCGGCGGCCTTCGCCGGCTCAGGCGCGGGTGCGGAGGCCGGGGCCTCCAGCGGCAGTCGAGTAAAGTGCAGCGTACTTTGCGCGCCTGCGGCCATCATTGGCTTCTGCGGCAGCGGAGTGCCGCAAGAGCCACAGAAACGATTGGTCGCCGAAACTTCCTGTCCGCACTGACTACAAAACACAAACTCCTCCGGTCGCTGGTCGTTTTAGCATCATGAGAGAGAGTGGCTTGATTCTCTGATGAGATGCGACTTCGCGAGGTGGCATGGGTTCGCCGCCCCCTGCAGGTGCGTACGTAGAATCAGCAAGTTAGACAAAAAATCCCGCCAAAATATTCATAATAAATGGGTTATACGTAAAATATTCATAACACATAAGTTAGCGTTCATTCTCGAACCTTCCACGGGGTCGGAGCACCGACCCTTCGAGACCAGCGAGCAGCGCCACACCCGGCAGGGGGTTGGAGTCGTCCGCGCCGCCAAAAGGAGATCAACCGTCCGCCAACCCCTCAACACTCGCAGCGGGCCGCTAGACACACGCCCACGACTCCCTACCTAAGGTCATTCTATTCGAGGACGGGCGCAGCGCGAAGCCTGCGCCAGGCTTTCTCGTTTTCGGTGAAGCTCTAGATAGACACGCGCCAAACCGACAACCACTACGCGAAGGCCGTCTCCGTGTATGTGCCAAGGACCTCGCGCAAGGCCTCGCAGATTTCGCCCACCGTCGCATAGGCCTTCACTGCGTCGACGATGAAGGGCATGGTGTTGACAGGTGAGATCTGGCCGTTGGCAGCCGGCTTTGGGCTCCTGCGCCGCAGCTTTCTTCAGCGCATCGAGGCGGCGCTGCACTTCTTCATTCGAGCGGCGCGCGCGCAGAGAGTTCAGCTTCTTGGTCTGGGCGACGGCGACCTCTTCGCCGATGTAGAGGATATTGGGCGAGGGCTCGTCGACCACAAACTCATTCGCGCCGACCGTGATTTTTTCCTTTGCCTCACTGGCGCGCTGGAACTGGTAGCTGGCCTCGGCAATCTCTTTCTGCGGATAGCCCTTCTCGATGGCTGAGACCATTCCGCCCATGGCATCAAGTTTTTCGAAGTAGTCGAATGCCCCCTTCTCCATGTCGAGGGTCATGCGTTCGACAAAGTACGAGCCGCCGAGCGGATCGACGGTCTGAGCGACTCCTGACTCGTAGGCGATGACCTGCTGTGTGCGCAGCGCGATCCGCACCGCTTCTTCGGTCGGCAGCGCCAGCGCTTCGTCGTAGCTGTCGGTGTGCAGCGACTGCGTTCCCCCGAGCACAGCGGCGAGCGCTTGAATGGCGACGCGCGCAATGTTGTTCATCGGCTGCTGCGCCGTCAGCGATACGCCCGCGGTTTGCGTGTGGAAGCGCATCAGCCAGGTGCGCTGGTTCTTGGCGCCGAAGCGGTCCTTCATCAGGCGATACCAGATCTTGCGGGCCGCGCGATACTTGCCGATCTCCTCGAAGAAGTCGTTGTGCGCGTTGAAGAAGAAGCTCAGCCGCGGGCCGAACTCGTCGACATCCAGCCCGCGACGTCGGGCCCATTCCACGTACTCGACGCCGTCGTAAATGGTGAAGGCCAGCTCCTGCAGCGCCGTCGATCCCGCCTCGCGAATGTGATAGCCGCTGATCGACACCGTGTTGAAGCGCGGTGTGAACTTGCGTGCCAAACTCGAAGGTGTCGATTACCAGCCGCATCGATGGCGCCGGCGGATAAATGTATTCCTTCTGCGCGATGTATTCCTTGAAGATGTCGTTCTGGATGGTGCCCGAGATCTTCTTCCAGTCCGCGCCCTGCTTCTCGGCCACTACGAGGTACATCGCCCACAGGATTGACGCGGGCGAATTGATGGTCATCGAGACGGTGGTCTTCTCCAGGTCGATGCCGTCAAAGAGAATCTCCATGTCTTCGAGCGAGTCGATGGCGACCCCGCACTTGCCCACCTCGCCCTCGCTGAACGGATGATCGCTGTCGTAACCCATCAGCGTCGGCAGATCGAAGGCGACGGAAAGTCCCTGACCTCCATGTTCGAGCAGGTACTTGTAGCGCTGGTTGGTCTCCTCCGGCGAAGCGAAGCCGGAGAACTGCCGCATCGTCCACATCTTGCCGCGATAGCCGGAAGCGTGAATGCCGCGGGTGAAGGGCGGCTGACCGGGATAGTTCAGATAGTCGATCGTCGCTCCAGTCGGCGGGAAGATCGGCCGGAGTGTACAGCCGGCGAATCGGCATGCCCGAGATCGTGGTGTAGCGCGCGTGGTCATGCTCGTCGAGGTTCACGCCCGTGGCCGCGCCGATGGGCTTCTCGGGACCGCGCTCCAGCGACGGAGCCAGCGTCTTCTCCGCCCACTGCTTCTCGGAGTCGGAAGGATGACGGCCATTCTCGAACACGTCGGCTATGGGCGATTCGGCGACGGCTTTCGCGCTGGGCTTGGTGCGATCGGACATGAGCTACCCCACTCCTATTCGGAAAGGCAAACACTCCATGCTAGTAGATGCGAAGGAGCGGAGCAAGGCGAGAGGATTGGGTAGTGCGGACCTTCAAGCCGCGAGCGACCCTGCGGCTCTGCTTGGAAAAGGGCACGCCTTCACGGTCCGCTGAAGAACTCGATATTGACGGGGTTTGAAGGGGCCCACCTTCAGGCGTGCCGTCACAAGTCGATTGTTTCTTGTCATCACGACGAGGCCTTCAGGCCGAGGAGGGACCTGCTTTTGAGTTTCCCGCAACCCGTTCAGGCGTGCCGATGAACCCCTTTTAATTTTGTCGTCCCGAGCGGCTTAGCCTTTTGTCATCACGAGCGGACTTCAGTCCGCGAGGGATCTGCTGTTTCTCAGTTCCTGCCGGATATAAACAAAAAGCAGATCCCTCGCTGCGCTCGTGATGACAAATCCAAAAGTAATGACAATTCCAAAATCGTGGCAATTCCATGATGATGGACGTTCCAAAAAACAGCTGGCCACAACGAAGACAAAACCGTCCCGTCCCTACGGGACTGGTTTCATGCCACGACGCGCCACCATGGCGCATAAGAGTAAGCTCTCACACGGCAACAGCGAATAGCGAATAGCGACAAGCGAAGAGCGAATAGCCTGCGTTGCCGTGCCCGATTTCGCACACTTGCCGCCGGAAGCGGACACCTGGTGGAGATGGCCTAGGATCGCAAGCTCCGCATTCCGCGTGGGTTGTGCAACGGCCGGCGCTGGTACGACAAATGCAGCCTGACAATAGGGTTTGTGTCCATCGACCGGGAGGAGACACCATGACCAGGGTTGAGCGCTTGCGCCAGGTGGTTTCGGGACAGTTCGGTGAAGACGAACTGAAACAGCGTAGAGAACAGGGCTGGAAGCCGGTCGCCGTTGAGTGGGAGCGCGAACTCCCGGCCGATCATCCGGCATCGACCGAACCCATCGAGGGCGTTCCCTACGGCCTCAAGGTAGCCGGGGATTGCACCCGCCTGGAAGAGAATCCCGAGGAGCAGGAGATCCTGCTCACCATGATGGAGCTCACCATTCAGGATGGTCCCTACTCCGGTATTGCCGACGAGCTGAACCGGCGCGGCTATCGCACCCGCGAGGGGTATAAGTGGACTAACGTCTCCGTGTTCCAGATGCTGCCGCGATTGATTGAAGTCGGCCCGCGCATCTTTTCGACGGCGGAGTGGCAGGAGCGCCGCGAACGTCTGCGCAAGATGGCCAGTCTGTAGACCATCCAGGGTAGTGCGAACCTTCAGGTCCGCGTAAGAGACTCGCAGCAATAAGGAAGTCCTTCTCGGGGGCGTAAGAGACACTGCGGGATGGTCAGTTATTCACAAGGAACCCGTGGTAACATATTGACATCGCTAGATTAAACACTATCATTCATATCCTTGACGCGCTGTACCAAGGTTCGACCAAATGGGACAAGGAGGGGACATCAATGGCCGATAGAAAACCATTCATTGGAAACATCGAGCAGGACGAGGAGCTGAATGGGTTGCTCGAAGCGTCCCGCAGGCTCGTGGTCACTGATGACGAATTGCGCGAGCAGAGAATCAGCTTTGCGTATGGCAATGCCCCCGCCAATGCGAAGAACATCACGAAAGACAGCGTTCGCAAGGCATCTGAACACATTCTGCTTAAGTCATAAGAACCGTCAAACCAGGCCTGCCTCGGAAAAGGTGGGCCTAACTTTTGCTCCCTAACATGTCTGTCCGCGAGAAAGACAATCCCGATCTGTACAACCGGATTCAAGAGCAAAATCTCCTTCGTCAATACGATCTGCTGGCTAATTGCATTGAGATAGGTCTTGAAAAAGGTATTGAAGCGTTTGATAAATACACTCTTTGGGCCCTCAATTATGCGGCGGTTGCGAACATCGCCCAATTTGGCGGGCGGTACCGCGAGGAGCCTATTTATGTGAGCAACCACGTTCCTCCACGATATGAGGACGTTCCCCATCAAATGGACTTGTTCTTTTCCTTCATCCATGAGAATTGGACGGTCGAAGGTGTTGGCGACCATCCCACTGGACTCGCGGGTTATGCCCTTTGGAGGCTCAATTGGATCCATCCCTTCGTTGAGGGTAACGGCAGAACAGCCAGAGCAGCCTGCTATTACTTGATCTGCTTGAAACAGGGACGGGTTCTTCCTGGCAAGAAAATAGTTCCAGAGCGAATCCGGGAGAATCGCGACCCCTATTACGCTGCCCTGCGGGCTGCGGACAAAAAGTGGGACGAAGGACATCTAGATGTGTCCGAAATGGTCGGTTATCTTGCCGGTCTTTTGAAAGGCCAACTCTCCAAACAGTAAATTCAAACTGAGACACTCTTCGTCCGTTTGCCGCCCCTCTGCTGCGGCTGATAAACTCAAATGTTTGCTCAGGTCTTCGTTACACCTTCCATAACCAACATGTCGAATTCCATAGATATCGCTATCGTCAACGGCGCTCGCACGCCTATGGGTCGCTACTGCGGCAAACTGCGCGACTTCACCGCCATGGACCTCGGCGCCATCGCCGCCACGGAAGCCATGAAGCGCTCGGGAGTCGAGGCCGCCGAGATCGATCACGTCATCATCGGCAACGCGCAACAAACCTCGGGAGACGCGATTTACGGCGCGCGCCACGTCGGGCTCAAGGCTGGAGTGCCGATCGAGACTCCGGCGCTCACCGTTAACCGTCTGTGCGGCTCGGGCATGCAGTCGGTCGTGACGGCGGCGCAGATGATTCAGCTTGGCGAGTCGAAGATCGCGCTGGCCGGAGGCATGGAATCGATGTCACAGGCGCCGCACGTGATTCGCGGCATGCGCTGGGGCGTCGGACTGGGCGAAGGCAAGCTGGAAGACTCGCTCATGGTGGCGCTGCTCGACAGCTATTGCGGCCTCTACATGGCCAGCACCGCCGAGCTTTACGCCGAGCAGCAGGGCATCACGCGCGACATGCAGGACGAGTTCGCCTTGCGCTCGCAGCAGCTGGCTGACACGGCTTACAAGGCCGGCCGCTTGCAGGAAGAGCTCACGCCGGTTCCGCTGCGCAATCGCAAGGGCGAGCCCACCGGCGAGATGTTTACCGAAGACGACCATCGGCGTCCGGAGACGACCATCGAGAGCCTGCACAAGCTGAAGCCGTCGTTCGGCAAGAACGGGAGCGTCACCGCCGGCAACGCCAGTGGCATCGTGGATGGCGGAGCAGCCGTAGTGGTGATGCCGCTCGACGAGGCCGAGAAGCGCAACCTCAAGCCGCTGGGTCGTATTGTGAGCTGGGGCATCGCCGGTGTCGATCCCAAGATCATGGGCTCGGGTCCGGTGCCGGCCACGCGCATTGCGCTGAAGAAGGCCGGGCTGACGCTCGACGATCTCGACCTGATCGAGGTGAACGAAGCCTTCGCCGCGCAATATCTGGCGGTTGAAAAGGAGCTCGGCCTCAATCGCGACAAGGTCAACGTGAATGGCGGAGCCATCGCGCTGGGACATCCGCTGGGCGCCACCGGCACGCGTCTGCTGATCACGCTGCTGTACGAGCTGCGCTGCCGCAAAGGCAAGTACGGTGTATCAACCGCGTGCATCGGCGGCGGGCAAGGGATTGCTGTAATCGTCGAGAACCTTCAACGCTAGACAGGAGGAATCATGGCTAACGAAGAACAGGCCTTGCGCACCATCGTCGAACAACTCGAAGCCACCTGGAACAAGGGAGACAGTGTTGGCTGGACCGACCTCTTTGCCGAAGATGCGGACTTCATTCACATCCTTGGCGGACACTTCAACGGGCAGACCGCCATTGAACGCGGCCATCGCGCTATCTTCGACACCATCTACAAGGGAAGCACGAACAAGTTCGAGGTCGAGAAGATACGGTTCGTAGGCGACAACGTGGCGATCGTGTTTGTTTTTGCGACACTTAAAGTCGTCACGCCGGGATTGCCGCCTCAAATCAACGCCCGCCCGACCCTCATCGCGGAACGGCGACCCGACGGATGGAAGATCGTAACGTTCCAGAACACGGTAGTCACCCCCGAGGGAGCTCCGGCTGTCGACACGGCCGCAATCGCTGCCCAACATCCGATTAAAGGACAGGCAAAAGCTACCGGACAGTAGTTCTCATTCGATAAGGACAGTTCATGGATATCAAGAAGGTTGGAGTACTGGGTTGTGGGCTGATGGGCTCGGGCATCGCGCAAACTGCCGCCGCTGCGGGCTTCGAGGTTGTGGTGCTCGAGCAGGAGCAGAAGTTTCTCGACAAGGGATTCGCCGGCATCGAGAAGTCATTGTCGCGCCTGGTCGAGCGCGGCCCCGCCAAGGGCGGCATCACCGCCGAGCAGAAGACAGCAGCGCAGTCGCATCTGACGGGCACGACCAATCCTAATGACCTCGCCGACTGCGACATCGTGGTCGAGGCCATCATCGAGAACGTTCCCGAGAAGCGCAAGACCTACGCGCTGCTCGACGGCATCGTGAAGAAGGACGCGATCTTCGCCACCAACACCTCATCGATCTCCGTGACCGAGTTGATGACGGCGACCAAGCGTCCCGAGCGCTTCATTGGCCTGCATTTCTTCAATCCCGTGCCCATCATGAAGCTGGTGGAGGTGGTGAAGACTATCGCCACTGCGCCCGAGGTGTACGACGCGGCGGTGGAGTTCGGCAGGAAGCTTGGGCAAGGTTCCGGTGCGCACCGTCGACAAGCCCGGGTTCATCGTCAACCGGCTGCTGGTGCCGTACCTGCTGGACGCGATTCGCGCCTACGAAGAGGGCGTGGGCTCGATCACCGACATCGACGAAGCCATGAAGCTGGGCTGCGGCTATCCCATGGGTCCGTTCACCCTGCTGGATTTTGTCGGCCTCGACACGACGTACTACATCACGCACGTCATGTTCGACGAATTCAAGGAGCGCCGCTTTGCCTCGCCTGCGTTGCTGAAGCGCCTGGTGCTGGCAGGCTGGTACGGCCGCAAGACGGGCAAAGGCTTCTACGATTACACCGACCCGAACAATCCGGTGCCAGGAAAGTTTTAGCAGGTAATGTCATTCTGCTTGTTTTGAATTGTCATCACGAGCGCAGCGAGGGATCTGCTTTTTGTTCGGGTAGCCGCAGAGTCTGAGAAACAGCAGATCCCTCGCGGCCTGAAGGCCGCTCGTGATGACAAACAAAAGGTCGCATTCATAAGGTTGCGCGTAAAGAGCGCCAATTCATCGCACGAGGAAATCATGGGTGAATTCGTTAACATCCGCTTTGAAACCAAGAACCAGATTGCCTACATCACCGTCGACCGGCCCAAGGTGCTCAACGCGCTGAACATGCAGACCATGCACGATCTGCGCAATGCTTTCGCCGACATAAAGAACGATCCGGGAATTCGCGTGGTCATCCTCACCGGCTCGGGCGAGAAGGCGTTCGTCGCCGGAGCGGACATCGGCGAGCTTTCGCAGCACTCTCCCATCTCCGCCAAGGAATACACCCATCAGGGACAGGCCATCATCGACTCCATCGAGAACCTCGGCAAGCCCGTCATCGCCTGTATTAACGGCTTCGCGCTCGGTGGCGGATGCGAGCTGGCGATGGCGTGCACCATGCGGCTGGCCAGCGAGAACGCCAAGCTGGGACAGCCCGAGGTGAAGCTGGGCCTCATTCCCGGCTACGGCGGTACGCAGCGTCTGCCGCGGCTTGTGGGCAAAGGACTCGCCATGCAGCTTCTGCTGACCGGCGAGATGATCAGCGCGCAGGAGGCGCTATCGCATCGGGCTGGTCAACGAGGTCGTTCCTGCCGCCGAGCTGATCCCGCGCGCCGAAGCCATTGCCGCCAAGATCATTGCCAACGCGCCCCTGGCCATCCAGTACTGCATGGAAGCGGTCAACCACGGCTACGACCTGACCTTGGCGGAGGGACTCTTTATGGAAGCCACGCTGTTTGGCGTTTGCTGCGCCACCGAGGATAAGAACGAAGGCACGAAGGCGTTTCTGGAGAAGCGTCCGGCGCAGTTCAAGGGGCAGTGAGTCAGTGGATAGTGGTCAGTGGATAGTGGATAGTAGTTAGTGGATAGAGGGCATTCCGATGAGTGTTGTGACTACCAAGTCGCTGCGGAGTTACAAGGAACTGATCGCGTGGCAGAAGTCGATTGATTTGGTCGCCGAGATTTATCGCATTACACAGGAGTTCCCACGCGAAGAGATTTACGGGCTAACGAGCCAGCTCCGGAGATCAGCGGTTTCGATCCCAAGCAACATCGCTGAAGGGCAAGGACGGGCGACTAAGGGAGAATTCATCCAGTTTCTGTGTCACGCCCGTGGCTCGCTCTTCGAACTAGAAACACAGGTCGTGATCGGTGGAAGGCTGGGTTATATTACAAAGGAAACAGAAACCGAGTTACAACAGAAAATGACCGAAGTCGGTCGCATCCTGAACGGCTTGTTGACCTCACTGGGGATCGCCAGTCGCAAGTCTATCCACTAACCACTATCCACTGACCACTGATCATCATGATTCGATCGATTGTGTTTCCCCATGTAGCCGGCAAATCGCTCGACGAGCTGCAGCCCGCGCTCGACCTGTTCCGCGCGCTGGGCTTTGCCCCCGGCAACGAGTGGCACGAGGGCGGCAACCACGGCATTGAGATACTGGCGCCCAGCGGAGGCGTCGAGTTCATTGCCGCTTCCGATGCTCCCAGCGTCGATGTCATGGTCGAGGTTGCCGATGCCGATGCGGCCTATGAAATCGTCAAGAAACTAAATCCCACCCTGTCGCCAAAAACAGGCGACAAGGATGGGGCACCCATCAAAATTCAACGCGAGATCGCCGATACCCCTTACGGCGCCCGACTGTTCGAGGTGGAAGTCAGCGGACTGCGCGTCGGCTTTATCACCTATGCCAAAAAGCCGGGCGAGACGCGCGGGATCGAAGCCTCGCTGAATGCCGCGGGCAAGCACTTCGGCATCGTGGTCGCGCGTTTCAACTCCTTCATCACCGACCGTCTGCTCGATGGCGCTTTGCAAGCCTTGCGGCAATGTGGCGCGAAGGCCGACGACATCACCATCGCGCACGTGCCCGGCTCATTCGAGATTCCGGCAGCGGCGCGCCAGCTGGCCGAGAGCAAGCGCTTCGATGCCATCGTCTGCATCGGATGCCTGCTGCGCGGCGGAACTCTGCATTACGAAGTGATCGCCAATGAGGTCGCGCGCGGCGTAGGCCAATCGGCGCAGGAGACCGGAGTGCCGCATTCGTTCGGCGTTCTGACCTGCGATACGCTGGAGCAGGCAATCGACCGTGCCGGGCTGAAGGCCGGCAACAAAGGGTTCGAAGCGGGACTGGCCGCGGTGGAGATGGCGTCGCTGCGCGAGAAAGTCACCGCTACCACCGAGGGCGGCCGATGACCAAGCAGGGCACTCGCCGCAAATCGCGTGAACTGGCGCTGCAGATGCTGTTTCAGTTCGACATGGGCAAGCAGAACGCCGACCAGGTGCGGGCCACCTTCTGGCGTGAACGCAAAGACATGGACAAGAAAGTACAGGAATTTGCCGATGGGCTGTTTCGCGTCGCGTCAGAGCGGGTGGAAGAGATCGATGCGCTGATCGAGCGCAACGCCGAGCACTGGCGCATGGAGCGCATGGCCGCCGTGGACCGCAATCTGCTGCGCACCGGCGTCGCCGAGTTCCTCGGCTTTCCCGATACGCCTCGGCCGGTGGTGATCAACGAGGCGCTGGAGATCGCGCGCCGCTACTCCACGCCGGAGTCAGTGCAGTTCGTCAATGGCGTGCTCGACAGCGTGGCCCGGGAATTGGGCCAGGAGAAGGCATAGATCGCTACAGGATGGATGCGGCTGAACCGTATCGTCCCTGCCGGGACTGTCTCGGTGCCACTCAGTTGTCGACACCAAAAGCCCCCCGTTTTTGTCATTCAGAACCTCCCCAGCCTTTGTCATCACGAGCGGACTTCAGTCCGCGAGGGATCCGCTGCTGCTCAGACCCTGCCGGGTATAAACAAAAAGCAGATCCCTCGCCGCGCTCGTGATGACAAATCCAAAAGTGATGACAAAATCCAAAATCGTCACAATTCCATAATGCCGACGTCCCAAAGACAGTTAGCACAACGAGGCCGAAAGCCGTGCCGTCCCTGCGGTATGGGTCACAACGCGGCGACACACTTTAACGAGTGGGACAACACCCGACCCGTGGCCGCTCTAGCCGCGCAGCGGCGGGATGATTTGAGCACGGGGCGTGAGCCCCGGGTGAACGTCAGAAGAATTTCCGAGCCGCGTAGCGGCGGCACCGTCCAACACGGTCGCCGCACAGCGGCCGGACTCCTACGGTGCTACCGCCACCAGATTAGGAGCGACCGCGTTGCCGCTGGCTGTCCTTCAGCCCTACCGTAATCTGGGCCGCGTCGGTCGCCGAGGCGACGTCAATCCGATGAACCGTACCGTCGTTGGCGCCGATGTAAAGTTGCTGGCCGTCCGGCCGCGCACCGCCGCTCAACGGGGTTGCGCCATTGGCGAAGGGAACCGTAAACGCCGTTGAAGTGCCGAGGTTGAAGCCTACCAACGCGGGCAAATTGCTGATCAGCCACACCTTGGAACTGTCGGGACTGACGAACAACTGGTTGGCGGTAAAGGGCCCCACTCCTAAATCGTAAGTGGCCAGTGAGCTGGTGGCAGTGGTTGGGCATCCCCCCGTGACGTTACTGCTGGTCACCACGTCCAGGTTTGGCGAGTCCGCGGCAACCACCGCATTGGCGGTGGGGATGGTGGCCAGCAGCGTCGGCGCGTTCGCGCCCAAAGTCTGCAGTTCGCTGTGATCGCAGGTGGAGCGGACATCCACCTGGTGGGCGGCGCTGCTGCTGAGGTAGGCCAGTGACCCGGTGGCGTTGAAGGCCACGTCGTCTGCCACATAGCCCAGCGGGAAGTTAACGCCCGCGGCGCTTAGCGAGTCCGCAAAGGCGACGGAATTGTAAAAGAACCAGCTGGTCTTGCTATCCGCCGTGAAAGCCGCGGCGGGGGCAATTGCCGATTGTGCAAAGACAACGGCAGACGACGCCACATTGAAAACATACACAGTGCCCGCGCTGTCGGAGATAACCAGGTAATTGCTATCGGGTGACACCGCCAGCACGGCGCCCGCGACAGCTGCGGTGGACACCGCGCCGGTCGGCACGTCGACCTGCATCACCCCAGAAGTGGACCCCAAATAGATCTTCTGGCCAGCCGGATCGGCGACGATGGAATTGGGCACGTAAGGCAGTGTAATCGTGGTACCGGCCGTGTTGTTCGCCGTGGTGATGGGTACCAGCATCGTGGAGTTGGTGTTGGCCGCATAGACCGTCGTGTCCCCGCTGCCGGGTACCGTCACGGTAGCCTGATTCAGGCTGTATTGCGCGGGCACACCGATGTTGCAGTCGGGATTGCTGCAGGTGGCTGTTATGGTCGTTGTTCCGGGGGCGACGGCAGTGACCGTGCCTCCTGGACTGCCGGTGGATGCAGCAACCGCGCTGGCGCTGGCCGAAATATTCGAACTCCATGTCAGCGTCGGCTTGATGTACGTACCGCTGCTGTCCAAAACGTCGGCCACCAAAGCCTGGACCGCAGTCGGGCTCAAGGTGAAGTTGGTGGTCGAGTCCGTGGAGTTGTGAACCAGGATCGAGACAACCGGGCAAACGTTAAACGGCGCACCAACGCTGTTGACTCCCGAAACGCTCGCGAAGATGGCGGTCGAACCGGGATTTTGCGCCCTGAAACCGGTGGCGCTATTGAGAGCGGTACTGACGCTTGCGGTGCCGCTGCAGGTGGCCGTGCCATTGCTGAGCGTGGCCGTGTTGGGCGCTGTGGTTGCGCCATAACCCTGGTTGGTGATGTTCAATTGGGTGCCACTGGCGATCGTGTTCGCACTGGTCAGCGCGACCGTCGCGGTCGCACCCGTCAGCGTACTGGCCGAGCCCACGGTAACCAGCTGCGTACTGACGGTTGCCGTGCCGCTACAGGTAGCCGTCCCATTGCTAAGCGTGGCCGTGGTGGGTGGTGTCGTTCCCCCATAGCCCTGATTGATGATGGTCAACTGCGCGCCGGGCAAAATCGTGTTGGTAGAAGCCAGAGCGACGGTCGCGGTAGCGCCAGTCACGGTGTTGAAGCTGGTCAGAGTGCAAGTCTGGCCACCGGAACCGCTAACAGATCCGCCTGAAGTGTACGTCGGGCTGTTGGTTTTGAGGTTGAACGTCGGATCGAGACCCAGGGTGCCATTCAGGCCGAAGTTCGATAGATTGCAGGTTTGGCCGGCCGAGCCCGTGATGGTTCCGCCCGAAAGGTAAGTTGGGGTGCTGGTGGCGGAAGAATACGTCGGGTTGATCCCGGAGGCGTTGGCAGCCACGGTTGGATCGATGGAGCCAATCGAAATTGGGCCAACCGTCGAAGTGATATCGCAGGGTGCCGCGGCCGAGCATCCCGGCGCGGAAGTGCTGTAAACAGTGGCCGTCGGGTTGACCAGTGCCCCCATGCTAGTACAGGCAGTGGACGAGCTAACCACTACTTGATCCACCGGTTTATGGATATAAAGAATCATGGTGGAAGTGGCACCGCCCGACGTCGCCGTAATCGTGACCTGGCCTGCGGCAGTGGCCGGCGTGCAGGTGATGATATTGGCGTCCCAGGCGCCGGCGCAGATCAGGCCGCCGCTCGATATCTGAGCCAGAGCCGTATTGCTGCTGCTGAACGTGATATCGGCGGCAATCACCGAACCGGCGTAGTTCTGCGCAACCGCCGACAGCGACGCGACTTGGCCCTGATTCATCGACAACGAAGTTGGGGTGAGAACGATCGATGCGACTGGATTGGTGGGGGAGCTGCTGCCACCGCATCCTGTAAGAAAAGAAAGGCAGAGAGTCGTTATAAGTGCAGCTACAAAAGAAGCCGCTGGAAACCGCTGCATGTACCCTCCCCGCCAGTGCGAGTTCCGGCGGTTCTATGAAACTAAAGTGATTCCTTGCGGGAAACCCTCAGTGTAGAGGCTGCCCACGGATTCGGCAAGCAGCCATGCCGCTGGCGAGATCTGCTACTGCGTTCAAAGAAACCCAACCCCTCGAGCCGAGTTGTGCGGGTACGTATAAAGCTAGTACCCCATGCACCCCTGTCCTTATCTCAAGAGTTAACAATTTCCGCGAAAAACTCCTCAGCCATCTTAATCGAAAGCGATTCGGCTGTAAAACCCTTAGGCGAAAAGACTTAGGCTGAGTTTCCGGGACAAAACTGGCCTCGCAGGGGTTGTCGGGCCATGATCTCCCCAGACGACGCCTTCACTTCGCCACCCCCCGCCGGAGAAATCGGCGTCCCGGAGTCCCGCGCCGCTGGGGATCACGATCAGCAGACATCCCCCTAGCACTCGGCCGTCGAGCTCTTACCGCTTGAACGCCACCACCGCCAGCGGGGGCAGGTCGAGCAGCAGCGAGTTGGCGAAGCCGTGCATCGGAACCGGATCGCTTTCGCGGCCACCCATGTTCCCTTCCCCGGTTCCACCGTAGATTTCGGCGTTGCTATTCAGCACCTCACGCCAGTAGCCGGAGAACGGAACTCCTACGCGATAGCCACGCCGCGGCACCGGGGTGAAATTGCAGGCGACCACCACGGGCGCTTCGGCATCTGCGCCGAAACGCATGTAGGTAAGCACGCTGTTGTCGGAATCATTGGCGTCGATCCAGCGCCATCCATCGGGATTGAAGTCGTACTGATACAGCGCAGGTTCGTTGCGATAGAAGTGGTTCAGATCGCTGACCCAGCGCTGCATGCCCTCGTGAATGGGGAACTGCAGCAGGCCCCAGTCGAGGCTGCCGTCGTGATTCCACTCACTCCATTGTGCGATTTCGCCGCCCATGAAAATCAGCTTCTTGCCCGGCTGGGTATACATGTAGCCGAACAGCAGGCGCAGGTTGGCGAACTTCTGCCAGTAGTCGCCGCTCATCTTGCCCATCAGCGAGCCCTTGCCGTGCACCACTTCGTCATGCGACAGCGGCAGGGTGAAGTTCTCGGTAAAGGCGTACAGACCGCGGAAGGTCAGCTTGTTGTGATGGTACTTGCGATGGATGGGATCCTGCTGCATGTAAGACAGAGTGTCGTGCATCCAGCCCATGTCCCACTTCATGCCGAAGCCGAGGCCGCCGATGTAGGTCGGACGGGACACCATGGGCCACGCGGTCGATTCCTCGGCGATGGTCTCGATGTCGGGAAATGCTCCGTAAGCCTCGGTGTTGACCCGCTTCAGCAGCGACACGGCTTCCAGGTTCTCGCGTCCGCCAAACACATTGGGAATCCACTCGCCTGACTTACGCGAGTAGTCGAGGTACAGCATGGAAGCGATGGCGTCCATGCGCAGTCCGTCGATATGGTACTTGTCCAGCCAGAAGATGGCGTTGCTGATGAGGAAGGCGCGGACCTCGTTGCGGCTGTAATTAAAGATGGCCGACTTCCAGTCGGGATGAAAACCCTTGCGCGGATCGGCATGCTCGTACAAATGCGTGCCGTCAAAGTAGGCCAGACCGTGCTCATCGTTGGGAAAGTGCGACGGAACCCAGTCGAGAATCACGCCGATACCGTGCTGGTGCAGGTAGTCCACCAGGTACATAAAGTCCTGCGGCGTGCCGTAGCGGCTGCTGGGCGCGAAGTAGCCGGTGACCTGGTAGCCCCACGATCCGAAGAAGGGATGCTCCATGACCGGCATAAACTCGACGTGGGTGAATCCCAGCTTGTTCACGTGTTCAGCGAGCTTGGGCGCGAGTTCGCGATAGCTCAGCGAGCGGTTGCCTTCTTCCGGCACTCGCATCCACGAACCGAGGTGCACTTCGTAAGCCGCTTGCGGCGCGTTGAAGGCGTTGCGCTCCTGGCGCTTCTCCATCCACTCGGAGTCAGCCCAGGTGTAATCGAGGTCCCAGACGATCGACGCCGTCTTGGGCGCCACTTCGTGGAAGTAACCGTAAGGATCGGCCTTGCTGACCTGGTACATGTTGTAGCGCGAGCGAATGTGGTACTTGTACAGCGTCCCTTTACCCAGCTCGGGCATGAAGCCCTCCCACACGCCGGAAGAGCCGCGCGGGGTCAGCGGGTTGTAATCGGGATCCCAGTTGTTGAAATCGCCTACGACGGAGATGCGTTCGGCATCAGGAGCCCACACCGCGAAGTAGGTGCCGGGCTTGCCGTCGAGTTCGGTGAGGTGGGAGCCAAACTTTTCATACAGCTTGGTATGGTTGCCCTCATTGAACAGATGAAGGTCAAAGCTGGTGATGAGCGTGGATTCCTGTCCGTTGGACTCCTGGGAAGGCGCCTGATCCTGAGAAGTAGAAGGTTTCATTCCGGTGTCGTCTCCTAAGGCTTGGATGACGCTTCGCTGATTCGTGACAGGCGCGCCCGCAAATACGACGCGGCTGCCGTTCAAAGGGCCTGGTGTCTAACAAATATACGCGCTCCCGCCCGTATCGCACACGCTCACGTGACGCCGGTTACTGCCGTCGCGCCCGTCCGGTGCTGGAATGAGGGTGGCGATGTGCGGAAGGCGAGCGTCCCTACCAGCTCGCCACCACGTCGACCGCAGACTTCAAGGAGAACAGCATGGCTGACAAGAAAGCCGATCTCGCTGGACCCGGTATTGGCGACTACACCGAGCTGGAACGCGTATTGCCTAACGATTACAGCTCCCTGCTGACACCCAAGGAAACGCAAAAGGCGCTCTACGATGCCAAAAAGTACATCGAGGAGAACCTCTGCAAGGAGCTGAACCTGATGATGGTCAGCGTGCCGCTCATCGTGGACGAGCAGAGCGGCGTGAACGACTATCTCGATCGCGACGGCTCGCGTACTCCGATCCAGTTCCATATCTCGAACGATCGCGACAAGCACCCCATCGACGCGCAGGTTGTCCAGGCGGCCACCAAGTGGAAGAGGATGGCGCTGCGGCAATTCGACATGAAGCCCGGCGAAGGACTCTGTACCGACATGCGTGCGGTGCGCAAAGACTACTTCCTCGATCACGATCACAGCGCCTACGTCGACCAGTGGGACTGGGAGCGCGTGATTACGCCCGAGCAGCGCAATCTGGAGTTCCTGAAAGGCATCGTCGCGAAGATCTGGAAGGTGATTGCCGGAGCCGAGCGCTTCGTACAGGACGCCTACCCGGCGCTGAAGAATTCGAAGTATCCCAACCTGCCCGAGCAGTTGAAGTTCATTCATGCCGAAGATTTGCTCGATATGTATCCCGACCTGCCGCGCAAGCAGCGGGAGACGGCGATTCTGCAGAAGTATCCGGCGGTGTTCATCATCGGCATTGGCTGGATGCTCAGGGACGGCTATCCGCATGAAATGCGGGCCGCCGACTACGACGACTGGGTCACGCCCACCACCGGCGCGGACGGGCATCCCAAGCACGGGCTGAACGGCGACATCCTGGTGTGGAACCCGGTAACCCATCGCCGCCATGAGCTGACGTCTATGGGCATCCGGGTGAATGCCGAGTCGCTCAAGAAACAGCTGGAGCTGACCCATCAGCTGGATTTCCTGAAGTATCCCTACCACCAGGCCATCATGAATCACGAGATTCCGCTGAGTATCGGCGGCGGGATTGGCCAGTCGCGGACCATGATGTTGCTGCTGCGCAAGGCCCACCTCGGCGAAGTCAGCGTCACCGTGTGGCCAAAGGTGCTGAAGGAGATGTGCGCCAGCAAGAACATTCATGTGCTGAACTAATAAGGTTGTGGTACCGAGCTCCGGCGGCGGGTGTGTAAGCATCCGCTGACGGAGCTCGCAGTTTTTCTGTGGCTGCAGAAATTAAATCGGAGTAAAAACAGGAATTAAATGGAGTGAAAAGGGCACAATTGTGGAAACACACGAATAGCGTGACCTTGAAGGCCCCAAAGAAGAAGAAAATGAGAGACCAAACACCAGCGACTTCTGGGGGCGTCACCGCCCCGGTATAGTCAACTCTGGGTTCTCTGCTGCCACCTCAGTGAGAGCCTCACTGAAGGAAATCTTTTGTTCCCTCGAACGCTCCCTCGCGAGATCACTCAAGCGTTGGGAATTCTCGTCAACCGGAAAGCCCCGTGCCACACTTCGCCGCCCCACGCCTCGAATGACGAGGGGCTCATCAGCCGCAAACACAATCGTCACGTACTTAGAATAGTCAGTGCTCTGCGGTGTGGTTCTTCGCTTCGGCATGGCCAACTCCGGACGTTCTTGCGCTACTTCCCTGAGGGCCTCACCAAACTCGATACTTTTCTCACGCGAGCGTGCCCGAGCAAGACGGCACATCTCAACAGAGTTTTCGTCAACCGGTGCGCGCTCACTGAAAACTGAAGAGATGCTGTCCTCATTGGCATTCTTCAGGGCCGCCAGTAGTGACTCCACGTTCGCATCTGCGGCCCTCACCGCACCATGCGAATAAGTAGGAGTGGTAACCCCGACTCTGTGGAGCATGCGCTTCCCCTCCGGCGTGCGTTTGAGCATGCTTGAGAGCTTACTTAGCTTCCCAGCTCGGGAGAGTTGATCCAAGCGCGGATCGACACCACTGAACTTTCCCAGGAGCGTGTTTCCATCGCGCTTCAGTGCAGCTATCTTTGCCAACTGAGGACCGTTGTCCTTCGGAGGTCCGAAGACAACCGGCACGCCATTAGGAGAGTTGTTAACGATTTCGTCCAGGTCAGCAGAGGTGTAAGGATTGTCGCCACTTCCCTGTGCATCACCAGCGCGGAAAAGCTTCACCCACTGACCTTCCATCGACGACTTGTCACTTGTCTTCTGCATTTTGAAAAGGCGCTCCTAAAAGGCTCTAGCTGTCACTGAAGCCACCGTAACGACTGTTCGATTGGTTTATGGCTGACCGAATCTTCATCGCGCCGCCGCGTCGCAGCCAGGTGTCCACGCTCTGCGCGTCCCAGGCATAAATGTGGACATCGCCGCTGCTACCGTTCGGCGCGACTGGCATCTGCGTGCGACGCGACAGTATGCCACTGTTCATCGCGGCCAGCATTGGACCGAAGCTGGAAGACGCTGCTGGGTTCATCACCGTCTCGCCGAGCTGCGCATGGATGAAACCCGTTGTCGGCGAGGTCCACAAAGAGCCGAAGTGTCCGATCTCGCCGCCCGCATGATATTGCGCTGCGCTGAAAGAGACCTGGTCACGGCCGCCCTGCATCTGCGCCAGCAGCTGCGCGTTGGCTGTCGTGAACTCAGGCAGAATGTTATTGGTGTAGTAGTGCCGCGCACCGCTGCCGATGCCCCACAGATCGTTATAGGTCTGTGTCTGCAGCGACTGGAGGTCCTTCACCGCCTGGGTATACCCCACCGAGCCCGCATCGAACTGGAACATTTCCTTTTGCAGCGCAGGCTGCACCGTGTTCGCGTCATACTGCTTGGCTTTGCCCGCGCCATGATCGCCGAAGAGCGAACCAATCCACCCAACCAGCGCGCCGCCCACTGCGCCGATCGCAGTGCCGATTCCAGGAAGAATCATCGTGCCAATCGACGCTCCGGTCGCGGCTCCGGTGAGTACGGCTGCACCGGTGTTATTCGTCTTCCACGCGTTGATTAGTCCGAGCGTCCCGCCGATGGCAGCGCCCGCCATGCCAATGCCGAGGCCAAGGCCGCTGCTTCCACCTACGGCGTCGGCACCGGCGCCCGACGCCTGATCGACGGTGTCATGGGTGATGGTGCCCGATCCGGAGGTGATGTCGCCCCCGCCCAACGGCCCAAGTGTGTCGAGAGACGAGGTGCTCGATGGTGCTCCGAAATCGCTGCCGAAGTCGCTGAAGTCCGCCGGACTGCTGCTGCCCGCGTTGAAAGGCCCAGCGCCAGCATCGCCGCCGATGCCGAGTCCGCCCAGGCCAAGGCCGCCTCCGCCTGCTGTGCTGCTCGCAGCGATCTGCGATGCTGCCGCTGCCAGCGCCGTGGCCGAGCTGCTCAGTGCAGTAGCGGAGCCGCTCAGCATCGTGCCTGAGGTTTGCAGCGTGGTACCGGCCGTCGAGAGAGTTGTGCCCACTGTGCCCAGACTTCCAGGAATGCCCAGGCTCTCATTCATCGCGCCACCGCCCGAGCCATGCACGCCGAAGATGCCGCCTAGCACTGTGCCTGGGTTGCCGCTGGTCGATGTGGGGCCGCCCATGCCGAAGAGCCACCCGAGAATCGACTGTGCCCCTTTGTTGAACTGCATGAGTTGCATCATCCAGTTCGCCACAATCTGGAACATCAGGTCTTCAGCCTTCTTCTTCAGGTACTGCGACGGATTGTCGAAGAATGATTGCAACTGCGAAGCCAGCTTGTCGCGTGTCTGCTCCGCCTGCTTCTGCATGTCGGCCTGGGCAAGCGCGTAGTCAGCTGCTATTTGACGGTCATACTCGTCCCAGATTTGTCGTGTGTCTCCGCCGATCTTCTGCTCGTAGGCAAGTCCGGCATCGAGTTGCTGTTTCGCTTTGGCAACTCGCTCGTTGTATAGATCGATGATGTCCTGTTGTGCCGCCTGCCAGGGCGGAAGCGTGGCACGAGCTGCCTGCGCTTCGAGCTGCGTGATCTGCTCATCGGTTTGCTGCTGCAGCTTGGTGCGCTCGCGAGCTGCGTTGTCCAGCACTCCCTGAACGGCCGCACCCATTGCAGCCGTTCCTTGCACAATCTGCATTAGATCGCCGATCACCAAAGGATCAAGCTGGCCAAACGTCTTTTGGTACTCCTGGGAGATTTTGGCGAGGTGCTCTTCGGTCGCGGCATCGATGCGTGCGTAGCCTTGCAACTGCGAGCTATCGGCGCGGTCGCTCATGTCGGCCATCTGCTGGTAGAACTCGCGCTGTGCCTGCTCGATATCGGCATTAGTGGTCTGCTGCGCAGCCGCTTGCCTGCGTGCCCTTTGCGCGGGATCGAGTGATGGGTCCGCACCAATGTCCGCGATCTTATTCTGGCCTTCGGCCTGTAGTTTGGCGATGCCAGTCAGCCCAGCCTGTTGCGCCGCGAGTTCGATCTTTTGCGTCTCACGCTCCTGTTGCGCCAGGCGCTCCATCTTTTCAGCATCGAACTTTTTATCGATGTCGTCGGTCTCTCTTTTAGCGAGTTGCTTCGAGATTTCACCTTCCCGGAACTTGCGGGTCACCGCATCGATCGCCTGCTCACGCTGTGCCTGGTAGAGGGCCTCGCCCTTCAGCCCGGCATCGATTGCAGCGTTACGCATCTGGATTTCCTGATCCGAGGTCGTTCGATCGAGTGCGATTCGCTGCGCGGCAGCTTCCTTTTGAGCCCTCTCGATCTCGGCGGCTTTCTGCTGATTGCCAGAGCTGGGGTCGAAAGGCTTACCGGCCTGCGAAGCTGCGCGGCTTTCATTCTCCTGCTGAATTTCATATCGCTTCTCGATCTCAGCGACGGCGTCTCGCTCGTGAGCCGCGATCTTCGCGTATCCCTTGTCCACGGCATCGTCGTAGGCGGCCTGTCCCTTCAGGCGTTCGAGGTCGATCTGCTGCTGCTGAGACCAAACGCGCTCAGATGCTTTCTGCTGTTCTTCCAGCCTCTGTGCCAACTGCTGGTCGTCTTGTGTCGTAAAGCGATTCGATCCGTAGGCTCCAACCATCGCAGCACCAGAGCCGAAACCACTGACACCTCCGGAGCTAAGAAGATACTGACCGATCCCGCTGCTATTTTGCTCAGCCCCGGCAGCGCGGCGCTTCGCATCGAGGCGATCGATTGCTTCACTGGCGTCATCGAGGAGCCGGGTAGCCTCCTCCAGGGATGCCGTGTCGAGCAACTTCTGCCCTGCCGCCTGCTGGACCTTCTGCTGGTAGGCATCGACCTCTTTAGTGACATCGAACCATTTCTCGTAGAGGTTGTAGGCCCCTTTGGCCATCTGCTCGAAGATGCCGATCGCACCCAGAGCGACAAATGCGCCACCAAGCGCTTGTATGGCTATCATCAACGCCTGGTTCGAACCAATGATGGAATACATCGCGCGCGGGATACGTAGGCCCATTTCTTGTCCAGCTAGTCGCGCCATTTGAAGATTGCCGGTCATGCGGCCGATGCCCTCGCTCGCCGCCTCGCTGCCCACCTGTGCCGCCTGGAACATGGCCGCCATGCGGGCTCTGCCCTCTTCGCTCGATGCTTTCACCCACTCCAGTTGGTTGTTGATGTCGGTAAGTGTCGAGCTGACCGTCGCACCAGCAGCACCAACTTGCCTAAAGCCCGTAGCCGCCTGCGTGCCTGCCGCACCGAGTTGCTGCAGCCGCGCTTCCGTCGCCTGGATGACTGAAGCGGAGTTGTTATCGACCACGTTGATCGTGATTGCGACGTTCGAATTGGAGTCGATACCCATTCTGTCCTTAGCTTTTCTTCCCTAGATCAGAAACACTAGAGATTCACTCCAACTTTATAGGCGTGGTGTCCGTCCGCCACTCCATTGCGCACTGCCTTGACGTAATCCGCGAACGACGGCCGCGAGATCCGCCAGGGCGCGCTGGGCACCAGCTGGTAACACTCGAAGCGTCCCTCCTCCAGCAGCTTCAGCAGGGTGCGATTGCCGCAGGCCAGAATCATCTGCGCTTCCGGCGCCAGCATGGTGGTGCGCAGCGGGAACGGCAGCAGGTCCTCATCGCGCTGGCGCAGGTACGGAGCCGACAGCGTGGGACGCCGGTTGGGGATGGCATAGCGCTCGCGCAGCACATCGCAGAAGTCGACGACCGACTGGTATCGAACCTTCTTCCAGGAGCGCGCGCGGTACTCGACCAGGTCGATCAGCTTGCTCTCGGCCAGGCGGCGCACCGTGGCTTCAGTCACGCCCAGGATGCGGCATGTGCGCGGGACGTCGATGTATTCCTTCTCCGGGATGGGAGGAATCGTCTGACGCTGCTCCGCCTCTACCAGGCTGCTCCCAATCGCGGGTTGCTTCTCAGTCGCCATCTTTTCGGATTTACCGGCTGGGGCCTTGCAGCTCAAGCTTGTCGATCTTCTTCAGCACATCCCCGAGGATCTCCGCTTCGACCACTGGGATCTCGCGCTGAGCGAGAATGTCTCGCCATTGTTTGCTGAGCATGTTCGGCACATGGTTCCCGAGTGCGCAGATCAATATCTCGCCACGCGTCGCCGTGAGACCTGAAACAGAGCGCGATGCAGGACTTAGAAACGGATGGAACTTCAGCAAGTCGAGCACGATTTGTTCGTCAGACTCGCGGAGCTGATCGCACAGCGAGGTCAATTCCCTCGCTTTGTTGGCGATCTGGCGCGGCAGGTCGCTCTTCAGCCGCGATTTAATTGGATGGCGCACACTATCGCAGCGGGCATGCCATTCCTGAGCCGCTTTTTCCTCGGAGAGATCCCGCAGATGCGTCGTCAGTTCGGCGATAGCGGCCTCGTCGTCGCAACCTTCGCGGCGTAGGTTCTCGATCTCGCCTGTAATGCGCTCACTCTCGACCTGGGCTTTCGGTTCCTTGCGAGCGCGGGCAGCAACGATGTACTTCCGGCGCTCGACTTCGAGGGCGGCAATCCGTGCATTCCGCACATCCCGGTCGCCCTGCAGGTTCAGCAGATCCTGCTCTCCGTCCTTTATCTGCTGCTCTAGTTCGTTTCCAGCTTTGACCGCCATCGCTGAATTCTCCTTTTTAGTCCACCAGCAAAAATTGAGTGTGCGACCGAGGGGCTCCCGACCTTCAGTCGCACGCTCTCCTCGCCCCTTCGATACGCTTGTGGCTTTGTTGAGGCCACATCGAAAAGGGGAAATCAGAAAATGAGTGCGCGACCGAAGAAGGGAGGTCGCGCACTCGCCTCGTCGATTCGCTGTGACCTTTGGAGGAAAGGAAGGACGAATCGAAAAGGAAGCTGAGATTCACATCGAGGGGAAAAAGTGCGGCCGGAAGGTCTTTTTTTCCTTCAGCCGCGCCCGAAACTTGGCCATCCCCATGGTCACGTTCCCAGGAATGTGACAATTGGAGGGTCCGCCCCTCTCTTAGAGTGCGTGTGTCACATGTGACACACGGCATTCCTGCCCTCGCTAGGGCGGTGGTACCCCTAACTGGCCTAAAAATCGCCGAGCCTCTCAGAGAGGCTCTCAGGCGACGAAGTAAAGAGGGGAAACCGGCTTTCTGGAGGATTAGCATTTTCACTTGCGTCTCCTCCGTGTCGGCTGAGGGGCAGAGGGGGTGGGCTCTTCTTCCGATTCCCCTTCAACCTTCCATAGTCCAGCTCCTCGCATCCAGCAAGTCACTCTGCCAAGAATGGTGCGCCCCTCAATCAGGGGAGCTTCAGGGTGTGCCGGTTGTCCCTGCCACCATTTGGACTTCTCCTGCCACTCTGTGAGAGGAATCGAAAATCCGTGCCCAATCTCCTCGATCGCCGCCCCCTGCAACATGAAGCGCCAACGCTCGCCGTCTTCGGGAAGCTGCTGGCCTTGATTTTCCCTTTGAAATAGAACCCATCCGATCTGAAGCCCTGGATGTTTGTATGCGAATGCCTCTTCGATATCGACGTCGGGCGAACTATCGCTGATCGCAGCCGAACTCCAACCGGGGTTCAGCTTTTCGAGGAGCTTGTATCGCCTCAGATCAAAGGGCGCTGTCGTTCGGCGTGGCAGCCCGACATTAGGAGGGATATCGAGCAAATTAGGGAACCGCTTGAAGTGCACCGCAACCAGTTGCTTTTCCAAAGTCCAAGCATCGGTCTCGGATTTATCGACTACAGCAATCTCGCCGTTCGAAAAAGGGAAAAAATTCATGGAACCGCTGAGCCGCACACAAACCGTCGATCCGGGGACCCTGACCAGTGCAGATGGCAGGCTGAACGACCCGACTTCCGCTCCACCGTCACGGCTATCGGACGCCTGCATTAGAGGCACATCGATGATAGGACCTTCCTGCGCCCGAGGTGCAGAAGCCCACTGAAGCTTAACCGTTTTGATTCCGGCCGCTTCCCATACGGAGAGGCACTCCGGATAGTTCAGTTCGTTTCCCAGCTTATTTAGGATTTCCACCGACGGCTTGTAGGTGCCATTTTCCCAAGCCGAAACAGTGCTCCGCTTAATGCCCAGCTTCTGAGCGAGCATCTCCTGGCTGAGCTTCAGGCTTTGCTTACGAAGCACACGAAGCCATTGGCCTAAGTCTGCTGCATCCCCTGCTCGTTTCTTTTTCATGCGATTTTCCTTGACGAGCCCAATACCCGATGGCGACAATATATCGACCTAGGGACGATATATTGTCACTGGAGGCTTGATGACTGTAAACGCTACGGACCAACAATTTTCCGGAAACGCCCGGCAGCACCCTGAAGATGATCTCAAAATTCGCGAATTGCTGGCCACGGCCATCAAGCGATCGAACAAGAGTCGGCAACAAGTAGTTGATGGGATGAATGAGGTGCTCGGGCCTAATACTGTCTCTGTCCGCATGCTGGATGACTGGACTGCCCCTAGTAAGGTCCGTGTTCGCTTTCCTCTTGTGTACGTGAGCGCCTTCTGTGAAGCCACCGGTTGTGACGACCTTCGAAAGATACTGCTCAGACCGCGAGATCGCAAACTCTTTGAAATTTCCCTCCTGCAGTTCGCAGCCCACGCTGGATGCGCCGAGATACTCGCAGATGATGATCACTCGCGAAAGAAACAGGAGAAGAAGCCGCGATGAGTCCACGAGCTGACAAGGGGACGTCGCACTATTTCACCGCCAATCCTGCGGTGACGCTCATCGTTCTCCGTATGCTGCTGGAGAAACCTCGTCCCGCAGCATTCGCGATCTGGCGACGGCTGGATAAGGTCCTCGGCAAACTGGCACCCAGCCGCGAAACAGTGCGTTGTTATGTGCGCTCGATCGAACAATTGGAGAGGGAAAAGTAGCGGCAATGAATGACGGATGGCTCACTCGCGACGAGATGGCAAAGCGCATGGGTTGGTCTGTCCGTGTCGTAGAGCTAAAAGCACAATCGGGCGAGATCTGGTGGCGGCCTACAGGTAGCCGGTTCCGCAATGGCAAAGAGGTGCGCGAGTTTTGTGTCGCTCCTCAGTCCCCTGACTTACAGACGCCCGAGGCCGATGCTGCCGCCTACTGTCCGGCTTCGTTAGAAGCCCTCCCTCCCGGACCAAAAGTTGCCTTCTCGTCTCTCCTTGAAGAGCAACAGGCGCGCGAGCGATTCAGAATTATTAAGCCTCTCATCGATAGAGAACATCAGGCTGCTGCTGCTTCAGGCGGTCTCAGTAAGAGTGAGCTTGTGAAAAGGTTGAGCAAACGCCATGGAGTGAGCGAGGGGAAGATATGGCGCTGGTACGACTTGTACAAGAAAGAAGGAATCCTTGGGCTAGCACGGAAACCTCGCAACGACAAAGATAAGTCGCGCTTTTTCCAAGCCTATCCCAAGGCCGCCACGCTGGCAGCATACGTTTATCTGGAGCAGCGGCAGAGCATCCGTTCCGCCTTTGAAGCCATCCATCGCGACTGCCTGCAGCTCGGGCTGCATACCCACCAGTTGCCAAGTTATGAAACTGTGCGCGCCTTCCTTAAAGGCGGCGAGCTGAGCGAGCCGATGCGGCTGATGGCGCGGGAAGGCAAACGCTCTTACCGAGAGTCGTGCGCTCCGTACGTCTCGCGCGGCTACACCGACGTTGCCGCCAACGAGATATGGGTGAGCGACCACATGATTCACGACGTCGAAGTGCAGAACGACTGCTTCGACGACGCGCCGATCGGCACTCCCATCCGGCTGCGCTTCACCGCGTTGCTCGACTTCCGCTCACGCTTTGTTGTGGGCGTGAGCTGGGCCTGGGAAGGCTCGTCGCGCTCCATCGCCACCGCGCTGCGCCATGCGGTCACTGTGCACGGCCCGGCTGAGATGCTGTACTGCGACAACGGCAAAGACTACCTGAAGGTCGCCAAGGGGGCGCTGCCCGGTTATCTGCGTGAGAGCGAAGAAGCGGCCGCCGAGTGGTACGCCGCCGAGCTGGCGCAGATCGAGGAGATCGGCCTGCTGAGTCGGCTGGGCATGGCAGTGCAGCATTGCATCGTGCGCCATCCGCAATCGAAGCATGTCGAGCGCTTCTTCCGCACCCTGCATGAGCGCTTCGACAAGAAGTTTCCCACCTATACCGGAGGATCTCCGGACCGCCGCCCTGATTTCACCGAAGCCGCGATGGCTGAGCACCGCAAAGACCAGCGTAACCTGATTCGCATGGGGCGTCCGGGAATGTCGCTATCGCTGCATCCGTCGGCGTCGCAATTCATCCGCATGTGTCTGGCCTGGATCGATGACTACCATCGCCAGCCGCACAGCGGCAAAGGCATGAACGGCCGCTCGCCCTTCGAAGTTTTCAGCCAGGAACAGAACCCACGGCAGAAACCCGCGCCCGAGCCGCAACTGCTGGCGCTGTTGCTGGCCGAGCGCGAGCGGCGCGCCGTCCGTGAATGCAGCGTAGTGCTGAACAAGCGGCGCTACATCGGCGCCGACGACATCGCGCGGGTCATTCTGCACGAGCTGAACGAGCGCGAAGTGCTGGTCGCCTATGACCCGCTCGATCTCGACTCGGTCGCCATTCTCGACCTCACCGGCAACCTGATCACCTGGGCCCAGGCCGAGAAGTTCCTGCCACAGTCGCCGGAAGCCGGCGAAGCGATCGCCGAGAGTATGGCCGAGCGGCGCCGCCTGGAGAAAGCAACGCGCAATTCAATTCTTGCCATTGGCAAGAAAGCTCGCGCGAACGGCGCGCGCACTGACGTGGAGCATCTCGCCGCTCACGCTGCCTCGCTGCCCATCGCCGTTGGCGACATTGACGAATTCCTAACCCAACGCAAGCCCCGGTTCCGTCCGGACGACTCTGCTACTGCGCCCAAGTCTGCCGCAGAAATCGCAGCTAGTTTCTTGGAGGATTGATGGTGAAGAAGAAGATCACACAGAAGCGTGCCGATCGCATGGCTCGGCTAAAGTCAGGCGAGGACGATCGCGAGCGTGTGCGCGCAACTCTCACTAACTACCTGGCACGCACCGGCCTGAGCTATCGGGACTTCGCGCACCGCATCAACTACTCGCCATTCACGCTGAACATGTTCATTGGCGACAAGTACCACCATATCGCTGGTACAGGCCACAAGATCAGTCAGGCGATCCTGCAGTTTATCGCCACTCACCCGATCGAGGCTTCGCAAGAAGCGCTCGGCGAACTCTACGATACGGCCAACGTGCGCACGATCCGTGACACCTTCCAGAAGCTGCTGCCTCGCCCCGTCGCTTATATGATCTACGCGCCTCCGGGATCTCAAAAAAGTTTCGCGCTGGAACACGAGGTTGCTCGGCTCAACCGGAGCGAGCTGACCAAGAATGGCCACGGCCGTCGCGCCTACTACGTCTATGCGCGCGAAGGCATCGGCTCGCGCGACATGATGAAGCGGGTGGCTATGGCTTGCGGGAGCCGCACAACCGGCGACGTGGATTCGATGCTCGCCAACTTGCGCTTCGATTTTCAGAATCGCCGCGTGCTGTTAGTGATCGACGAAGCTCAGCATCTCTCCCTTCCCGTACTTGAAGTGCTGCGTGAACTGCTCGATCGGCAGCCTCATTTCTCGCTGCTGTTCAGCGGCTCGCATGACCTGAAGAACACCTTCGACCGCTTCAGCGCCACACTGGAGCAGTGGAACTCGCGCATCATCGCCAAGGTTCGGCTGCCCGGCCTGGAACGCAGCGAGGCTGAGGGCATCGTGTGGCGTGAAGTCGGCGAGTTGCTGCGCGGCAAGGGTGAAGAGGTCGCAGCGAAGAAGGTCGCGAAGCTGGTGGAAGACGCTACCACCAAGGACGCCTTCGAGAGGGGCCGCATGTACATCAACGTGCGCACCCTCACGAATTCGCTGGATCAGATCAAGGCGGCAGCGATCACTGGAGCCTCGTAAATTCGATCACAAGAAGGGGGCGTTCATGAGCGCTCAAACACAAAGTTTTTCGAGTCGGGGCCAACTTGCCGCACTGCAGACCCTCTACTCCAAGGCACAGTCGCATTCCATAGAACAAGGCGACGCACGCACTGCTCGCCTGGCATGGGCCTCGGAAGCTATCGGCCGAGAGGTCAGATCGTTTAAGGATCTGACGGCCGACGAAGCGAGGCGGCTGATCGATGTGTTGAAAGTCTCGATCGGTCAAGCCTTGACGCGACAGCCGCGCGCCTGGACGCGAATCAGGGAGCGAGCGGCTGCCCGTACCGCTGGTACAGCTGGACGCAAGGGGGCGCGCTCTAAAGTTGCGCAGCTCGTCGGCCCCGACGATCTAGCCCGCATCGATGAAGCTATTACTCGGCTTCAGTGGACGCGCGAACAGTACGAAGCCTGGCTACAGTCGGCTTCCTCTCCACTCGGCCAACACAATGGCTCGAAGATTCGCACGGTCGCTGATGCCAACAGGGTTTGGTGGGCACTGAAATCAATGCTCGTTCGTTCGGGGCACTGGCATTCGGCTCGCAAAGCGAACGTAAGTGGGATTGTCGACAAGTGAGTTTAAAACGTACGGTCTCGGAAACAACAGGTCGCATGAATAGGCACTCAACTCATGTCTGCGCCCAACCTGCCAAGAAACAGTGTGCCTCCCACGCCCTCGGAGAGCGGGCCTATTTTATGGAGAACAATCGCGCCATGCCAACCACTTCGTCGGTAAGCACCTCGGGGCAGACGTCCGTTCCCCCGACCATCTATGTCGTACCTCTCCCAGATCATGGGCCGAAGCCCTTTCCGCAGCCGTCGATGTGGGACCTTTCAGATCGCGGGATGCTTGCACCTATCATCGATAGGCTCAACATCCCTTTGAGCATGCTGGATGAGTGCAGCGCGCGCTGCTTTCTGCCCAGCCTTATCGCCCAATGCTTGAGCATGGGTAGTTTCATCCTTCAGGTCGCTCCAACTGCTCAAGCGGCAATGCGTGCGTTTGGAGTACCTGCGAGTTTTTTGATCGCTAAAGCCCACTACGAGGGTGAAGGGTGTTCCTCCGAAAACGATGCGATCTACTCTTGGTTCATGAATGCGGCTCGGAGGATCTCCGAGTCTCTGCGTGATAGCAGTGTGACGAGGTTGTCCACTGATCCAGTGGCCTTCGCGAAGACGCTCAGTAAGCTACGACTCTATGACGATAGCGATCTTCAAGAGATTCTCGACAGGATTAAAATGTACGGGTTGGCTGAATGCGACGAGGCAAAGGAGCCCGGCTATTCGCGCGGGAGAGTGTAGGGCATTCTACCCCCAGCGCGATGGCTGTCAGGAGCCGGGGAATCGGCCGTCGATGGGGATGCTGGTTTAGAACGTGGCAGGATGCCCGCAGGGAGGCCCCTCATGATAGAAAGGTCTCCTTGCGGGCTTTTTGCGTGTTGCCGCTGACGCGCCGTCGTCTCCAGCCTTCCCAAAATGCTACTTGCATCGGTGTTCTCCATCCGTCACAATTGCTTGTCTTCCCCAAAGAGTCAAAACAGAGTGCCCGAGAGCCCCAAAGCTCCGCGCCGTCCTTTCGAGCATGTGGCGAACCTGCGAAGGCCGCAGGTGATCGAGTCCTACTGCCCCAGCTGCGGTGTGTTCGTCGCCGCAAGCTCAAGCCTACAGACGCTGGAGTTAGCAGAGTCAGCTCACACCTGCGCAAAATGGGTGTATCGACAGCCCTCAGAGACTGGCAATGCATGAGTGAACTCTTGTTTGAGAGGTTGGCGAGCCGATGCTGGTACTGTGGCCAGAAACTCGTCCGAAACGCCAGGTGGCTCAGGTCCAACAACATCAGCTCCCCTGTCAAAGGAAGGCCAGCGACGGAAGAGTATATCGAAATAGAAAAGGTAGACACCCCGCGTGCAATTGTGCGCGACAAGCTCTTCCCGGAGACTCCCGAATTCGGCGTTATTTCGTGCCGTGGATGCGCCTCGCGAAGACACGGAAAGAAGCTCGAAGCGTACCGGGCGTGGCTGGCGGAAAAGCAGCAGTTGAGCGCGCCTGAGGATTACCTGTTCTATGTTGAGAGGGTGTTCGCGGGGTTGGAGGGTTGATGCGGCCCTTGTGAAAATGCCCGGCAATTCTAACCTCAAACCGAGATCCTCAACCCGCGAGCGATGAGCCGCAGACCCTTCTGATTGAAACGGTTTCGTTGGTTTCGTTTGGATTCGGCGTCCGTTCGAGGAAATGTGATCTTAACTCACTTTACTATCAATGCGTTACGGTGTAGAGGATAGCCTCGGCAAGAATCGTCTGTAAAGTCGCCAGCCACAACTCTAAGGTCTTTGTTTTCTGTCACCGGTTCTCCACACTCCCGTTGCGCACTCCAAATAACGCCTGTATCATCGTGGCTTCGTGATTTCCTTCTAACTCGCACAAACACCGCCATTTTCCCCCGTTTACCGCCGTTTTTCACCACTCCATTTAATTTCTGTATTCACATTTTCGGGCTCAGGTGAGTCGATTCCCGCCGTCGTATAATCGAAAGATTCTCAGTAGCAGAAATTCGCGTCTGTGGACGTACCATTTGGGAATTGCCGGCACATTGGGACTTTTTGGATTTGTCATCACCTTAGGAATTGTCATCACGAGCGCAGCGAGGGATCCGCTTTTTGTCGATACCCGGCCGGATCCGAGAAACAGCAGATCCCTCGCGGACTGAAGGCCGCTCGGGATGACAAAAGGCTTAGGCCTCCCGGGATGGGGAAAATAGAAGGGCTTATCGGCGCACCTGAAGGTGCGCCCCTTCAAACCCGGTCGATAACGAGTTTTGACTTTGTCGGCACCTTTGGATTTGTCATCACGAGCGCAGCGAGGGATCTGCTTTTTGTTTATACCCGGCCGGATCCGAGAAACAGCAGATCCCTCGCGGACTGAAGCCGCTCGTGATGACAAAAGGCTTAAGGCCGCTCGGGATGGGGAAAATAGACAGGCTTATCGGCACGCGTGAAGGCGTGCCCTTTCAACCATGGATTTCAACCTAGTCAGTTCATACAAACCGCAGGGAGACCAGGGACGGGCGATCGAGTCGCTGATCCGGGGGATCTACGACGGCGAGAAGCACCAGGTGCTGCTGGGCGTGACCGGCTCAGGCAAGACCTTCACCATGGCCAAGCTGATCGAGCAGTCCAATCGCCCGGCTCTGATTCTCGCCCACAACAAGACTCTGGCGGCGCAGCTTTATCACGAATTCAAATCGTTCTTCCCGCACAATGCGGTGGAGTACTTCGTCTCTTATTACGACTACTACCAGCCCGAGGCCTACATTCCGGCGGGCGACGTCTACATCGAGAAGGAAGCGACGGTCAACGACGAGCTTGACAAGTTGCGGCTGGCCGCGACCCGCTCACTGTTCGAGCGCCGCGATTGCATCATTGTCGCCTCGGTAAGCTGCATCTACGGCCTGGGTTCGCCGGAGGCCTATTACGGCATGCTACTGTTCCTGGAAAAGGGACAGAAGATCAAGCGCGACGACATCGTCCGCAAGCTGGTTGAGATTCTCTATGAGCGCACCGAAGGCGATTTCCGTCGTGGGACCTTCCGGGTGCGCGGCGACATCATCGAGATCTTTCCCACCTACGACGACAACGCCTACCGCATTGAGCTTTGGGGTGACCAGGTGGAGTCGCTGGCGCAGATCGATCCGCTGTTCGGCACAGTGAAGCAGAAGCACTCGCGGCTGCCGATTTATCCCAAGACCCACTACGTGATGAAGCCCGAGCGCAAGAGCGCAGCAGTCGAAACCATCCTGCAGGAGCTGGCGTGGTGGGAGGCTGAACTGGAGAAGCAAGGAAGAATCGTTGAGGCGCAACGCATTCACCAGCGCACGCGATTCGACCTCGAGATGATCAAGGAGATGGGCTACTGCCACGGCATCGAGAACTATTCGCGCCACTTCACCGGACGGCTGCCGGGCGAGCCTCCTCCGACGCTGCTGGATTATGTGCCGCGCGATTACATGCTGTTCATCGACGAGTCGCACCAGACCATTCCCCAACTGCATGGCATGTGGCATGGCGACCGCTCGCGCAAGCAGAACCTGATCGAATACGGCTTCCGTCTGCCCAGCGCGCTGGACAACCGTCCACTGACCTTCGAGGAATTTGAGCATCGCGTGAACCAGGCGATTTACGTTTCGGCCACGCCGGGGCCATATGAGCTGACCAAGTCGGCGGGCGTGGTGGTGGAGCAGATCATTCGCCCGACCGGGCTGATCGATCCCGAGATCGAGGTGCGCCCGGTGAAAGGGCAGATCGACGACCTGCTGCACGAGATTCGCCAGCGTGCGGCCAAGAACGAACGGGTGCTGGTGACCACGCTGACCAAGCGCATGGCCGAAGATCTGGCCGAGTACTACAGCGAGGTCGGAGTGCGCTGCCGCTATATGCACTCCGAGATCGAGACGCTGGAGCGCATCAAGATTCTGCGCGACCTGCGCAAGGGCGAGTTCGACGTGCTGATCGGCATCAATCTGCTGCGCGAAGGGCTGGATCTGCCAGAGGTCTCGATGGTGGCGATCCTCGATGCCGACAAGGAAGGCTTTCTGCGCTCGGCGGGATCGCTGATTCAGACCATCGGACGTTGCGCCCGCAACCTGAGCGGCCGGGCGGTGCTTTATGCCGACAACATGACCGACTCGATGAGGAAGGCGATCGACGAGACTTATCGCCGGCGCGCCATTCAGCAGGCGTACAACGAGGAGCACGGCATCACGCCGGAGACCATCGTGCGGCCGCTGGACATGTCGCTGGTGGGAGTCGAGGCGGACTACACCGATTTAACCAGCGAGATCGAAGGCATGCCGGAGTTCAAGTCGCAGCAGGATCTCGATGCCTACATCACGAAACTAGAGAGTGATATGCGGGAAGCCGCCAAACGCTTCGAGTTCGAGAAGGCGGCGAAACTGCGCGATACCGTACGCGATCTGCGCAGCAAAGAGTTTATGTTTACCTAGAACTCGACGCTCTTCCGCCCCCCAGGCCGCGAAGTGCGGTTCCCTGATAGCATCTCTTCATGCCTGAACTGCCCGTCCTTCAACCGCAGCAACCGGCCGCCGAGGAAGAGCCCGTGCTCGTCGGCTTTCGCCTCGATGCCAATCACGATGGGCCGCAGTTCTATTCCGTGGTGGCGATCGGCGGCGAGAACGAGCGGCCGCTCATGACGGAGGACCGCATCCTGTTCTTCGCCCGTCCCGAGCTTGCTCCGAAAGCTCTGCTGCACGACCCGACCATGGCCCACCTGAAGCTGCCGCTGGAAAGCGTCGAGATGGTGTGCGATGTGGCCGAGACTCTCTATCTGGTGAACTCCGCAAAGGCCGATCCGGATGGCGTGATTCTAGATTGCCTGCATTTCGTCGATGACCTGGTGCGCGCCTCCAAGCTAAACATGCCGGAGCGCTACCAGAGTGTTCTGACCGAGATGGCCGACCACCTGGCCAAAGGCGGAGACCTGGCGAGGATTTTCACCAGCGATTCGTTGCGGCACCACGTGGAGGATGCCCTGCTCTGGTCGATCGGAGCGATTACCGTGAAGGCCACAATGCTGACGGAGTAGGAAAGTCGTCCGCCTACGGACCGCTATTCCGACGTGAAGTAATCCCCGCTCGCCGGATTCTCGAACAGCGAGTAGTCGCGGGTCACCACGGTGATGCCACTGTCGGTGACGTGATATTTCTGGCGGTCGGCTTCGGTGTCGAAACCAATCACAGTCCCTTCGGGTATTTCCACATCGCGGTCGATGATGGCCTTGCGGATGCGGCAGCGGCGTCCCACCCTTGCATGGGAGAACAGGATGCTGGAATCGATGTCAGCATAGGAATTCACCCGCACGTCAGGCGAGAGCACGCAGTTTTTCACGTGGCCGCCGGAGATGATACATCCCATTGAGATCACCGAGTCGTGGGCCTGGCCGGTGCGGCCAACATCGTTGAAGACAAACTTTGCCGGGGGATACTGCCGCTGATGCGTGCGAATCGGCCAGGCGTCGTCGTACAGGTTGAACACGGGGGCCACTGAGACCAGATCCATGTTGGCCTCGTAGTAAGCTTCCAGGGTTCCCACGTCCCGCCAGTACCGGGCTTCCTTCTTGTTCTCGTCGATGAAATTAAACGAGTACACCTTATAGTCGTCCACCATGCGCGGCAGGATGTTGTGACCGAAATCGTGCTGCGACTGCTCGTCCTCGGCGTCCTTCAGCAATGCGGGGATAAGCACATCGGTGTTGAAGATGTAGATGCCCATCGAGGCCGACACCATCCGCGAATTGTAGGGCGAGCGCAACTCTGTGGTCTCCGGCTTTTCCTGGAAGCCGCTCACGCGACCGGTATGGTCCACGTCGACTACGCCAAATTGTTTCGTCTCTTCCGGTTCGATCAGGATGGTGGCAATGGTAGCCTCGGCAGCCGAGTCTTTGTGCTGCCGCAGCATCCGGGCGTAGTTCATCTTGTAGATGTGATCGCCCGACAGGATGAGTACGTGCTTGGGCCGTTCCGAGCCAATGGAATAAATATTCTGATAGACGGCGTCGGCGGTGCCCATGTACCAGTTCTCGCTGACCCGCTTCATGGGCGGGAGGATCTCGATGAACTCGCCCATTTCGCGGCCGACAATATTGCTCCAGCCTTCGCGGATATGGCGGTTCAGCGACAGCGCCTTGTACTGCGTCAGGATGTATATCTTGCGCAGATCGGAGTTAATGCAGTTGGACAGCGTGATATCGATGATGCGGTAGATGCCGCCGAAGGTAACGGCCGGTTTGGCTCGATCGCGGGTCAACGGATACAAGCGCTCGCCCGCGCCGCCCGCCAATAAGACTCCGAGGGTATCTCTCATCTTGGCATTCCCGGTTAACGGATCTTCGAGCTTTGTGAGATGCTTACGGCGGGCTCAGCGAGCCAGAGGTTAGTCGGTTTCCTTCAGCCCGGCGCAAGTCCCGAATGGTAGCACACGATCGGGAGATTCATCAGCCAGCCAGACTATGGGGGTTGTTTTGACTTCGGTGCCGCAAAACCGGCGAACCTCCGGTCAACATGAGAACGAAAAGAGGGTGTGGAGGATTTGAGACTGAATTGTGAGACGCGCAAGCCCGCTATTCACGAGCCTTCCCGCCGTGTCTCAAAACTTACCCAATTCGCGAACGGCGTTTATTTCGGTTCCCCGATAGCCTGTTCAAGCGTCAAGCGAATGAAACGCTGATAGGGGACACCTGCGCGGGCGGCGCGTTTGCGTACAGCGTCGTAAAGGTCACCGGAGAGACGCAGGTTGATTGATTTGTCTTTCGGCTTGATCTCAAAGCGGGTCAACCTCGCTCCTGAAAGGTCGTATTGGGTAAGGTCGGCCTTGTCAACGAACGTCGCCGCGGCGCGGTCGCTCTTAAAGGTCGGGATTTTCTTCTTCATACGTATCGATCTCCTTCTTGTGCATGTAACGGGCGCTAATGGGCCGGATGAGCAGTTCATCGCCTTTGCGCCGGAGCGTGAATACGATGAACACGCCCCGCCCCTTGTCGGTTCGGCCTATGGCGCGAAAGCGGCGCTCGCGTTGCGAATGGGTCGCATCCGGGAGAATGGCAAGCGGGCGGGTGAAAAGGCTTTCGATAACGGAAGTCGAAAGCCCATGCTTCTCGCACTTGGCGCGGTTGCCCTTATCCCAATCAAAGCCATTCGCCTGCAAAGTCATCGTAGCAGAAAAGATAGGCAATTGTATAGGCAATTGTCAAGGCTTACGGATGGGTCAAATCTTACCCTTTTTGCCACAGCGAACGGCACCTTCCTCAAGAGGCATCCGGCGGTACCCAGCCAAAAGCGGACCTCGGGTTGTTTGTTACACTGACAATGCGGCGCGCGGATCGTGTCCAACCTGACTTCTGCGGAACGTCGGCTTAAGCCATTCTGAAGAACCTGGGGTGGAGATTTTGTACCATGGCAAAGCTCGTCTATGGAATGAACCAGTCCTTGGATGGCTACGTCGACCATCTGGAATTTAGGCCAAGCCCGGCGCTGTTTCGTCACTTCATCGAGCAAGTGCGCGAGCTGACGGGCAGTGTGTACGGTCGCCGCATGTACGAGGTAATGCGTTATTGGGACGAAGACCATCCGGAGTGGGACGCGGGGGAACGCGACTTCGCGGCGGCGTGGCGGAACCAACCGAAGTGGGTCGTGTCGCGCTCATTGAAGTCGGTCGGGCCCAACGCCATCCTTGTCGCGGATGACATCGAGGCCGTGATACGTGGTCTGAAGGCTCAGTTCGCTGGGGAGATTGAAGTTGCCGGACCGGACTTGGCGGGAAGCCTGACCGACCTTGGCCTTATTGATGAGTATCGACTCTACCTTCAACCCGTCGTGCTTGGTCGCGGCAAGCCATTCTTCGCCGGGCCCCGGCCGCCGCTCCGCCTTGTGACCAGCGACCGAATTGGCGACGATGTGATTAGGTTGACATACGTTCCTGCTTAATTGTGCGACTCGCCCGACGAACTGCGCCGACGCGTCAGGGTTAACGCGGCGCTCGTTGAACGCGGACAAGAGTTCTTTGAAGTCTTGACTGAACATCGCGCCTTGGTTCCTTCAATTGATACCCCATCACCGACAGTTCAGCGGCGGTATCCAGCCGCTCATGGATCGGACGGCTTTGCCAGTAGCGGTACTCGTCCGCTTTCATCTCATTGAAGTCGGTGTACCGGCGAATCGTCTTGTCCATGCCATGTTTGTAGCACAGAGGGCATCAGGCATCAAACACCGGAAACCGGGATGGTTAGATGGTTAAAGGGTGAATTCACCTACACACCAAGCTCCTCTAGTGTTGCGGCGCGTCTCAAGATCGACCCTTTTTGGAAACAAGGAGTCAGGCATCACAACCACCGGAACATCGTGATCCCCGATTGTTCGGCAGCTTTACGCATGGCCGTGTCGAGAGTAGCAAGGACCAGTTTTTCCCGCGAAGCAAGGTCGAGATACGCCGCATCGTAAGCCGTAAGGCCATAACGCACCGCTGCCGCGGTTCCATCACGAATAACGGTCAAGGCGGACATTGCCTCTTCAACCTCAATCCTCAGGTGTGACATGGCTGCGAGAAACGCGCTCTCATCGGCAGATGTGATGCGCTTGCGCAGATAAGCTACGGCAAGGCCATTGGCAATCTCACGCGCCCAGAGCTCAGGAACCCGCAAGCCGTCCTGTTCAACAACGACCAAAACAGCGTCGGCATAGGCGCTGCTTTCATCGGGCAACGCCCATGCAAGGGCAACGGAAGCATCGACGACCAGAGACATCTAGCGGCGGCCATAGCGAACGTAATCGCGCGTTGTCCAGCCTTCGGGGTCAGGTTTGACGCGGGTGCGTAACGCACGCATCTCGGCCACCACACTGCCGGGAGGGACGGTACGTGAGCCAGCAGTTCCTTCCAGCAGACGCAACACGGCATCCTTCACTAATCGCTCGGCGTCGGTGCCTTCGTTGGTGGCGATCTGCGCAAGCTGCGCTTCCTGCTCAGGTGTGAAGTGTACTTCCATGGCCTTCAGCGTACGGGAAAATCCTCTGTGTCGCAACGGCGTTGAACCGATCGGGATTGAGATTGAATTGTGAGACGCGCAAGCCCGCTATTTGTGCGGGGACAGATTGCGAAGCTGTTATATCGTCCGGGTTCGAGCCAGGCGATCCGCAGGTTCGCACACAGACTCAGCGCCCGCCTGCTACTCTTCGTCGTCCACGCTGATCCTAAGCGACTTCAGAAACTTCATATCCTGCGCAGTGACGCTGAAATCAGCCGCAGTGCGCTGAGTGTTGCTCACCTTCGCTTCTTCGCCATCGTCGTCGTCATGGCGGTTAAATCCGATGGTCGCTTCCAGCACCAGGAAGACATCGTAGCCGTCGGACTTGATGCGGGAGATTACTTCGGCGATTTGCTCAGAGTCGGACAAGGACCCGTTGATGGCCTCTCCCAACTCTTTCATCAGGCTTTTGAGTCGTTGATCCAAGGTTGCACCTGAACTTTCATACGGCCCCGCAAACCGGAAAACATCCACCCTTTCATGGGCGACGGAACTGGCACCTCGTTTGCTTGAACCGTCTTATCACAATTGGATGCCGACATGCCGGGAAAGTTTGGTGGACGTTATTGAATAGTAACTGGCGAGAAATAGGTGGTTTCCAGGCAACTCTTCTGCCAGGGCAGCCAGGTTTCGCACCCAACCTGCGGGCCAACGAATCTAATGGACTTGGCCAAAGACGAGAAATACTTCACCGGCATGAATCGCGGGCCGTCGGCAACGGCGAAAACCAAGCCTTCCTTCAAGGCGTTGCCGGAAATCTGGGAATTGCTGAATCCACGCCGTGGCTTGCTGTTGCTGGGGCTCGGCCTGATGGTCATCAACCGGGTTTCCGGACTGGTTCTGCCTGCGTCCACCAAGTACCTGGTCGACGACGTGATCGGCAAACGGCATTATCAGATGCTGTATACGCTGGTGGGGATCGTTCTCACCGCCACCATCGTTCAGGGCCTGACCTCGTTCGCGCTGACGCAGACGCTCTCCAAGGCCGCTCAGAAGCTGATCGCCGAACTTCGCCGCAAGGTGCAGGAGCACGTCGGCCGTCTTTCGGTCTCGTACTACGACGCTAACAAGACCGGCACGCTGGTCTCGCGCATCATGAGCGACGTCGAAGGAGTGCGCAACCTCATCGGCACCGGCCTGGTCGATTTTGTCGGAGGCTTGCTTACCGCCGTAATCGCCTTTATCGTGCTCATCAAGATCAGCCCGATCATGACCGCCATCGCTTTCGGCTTCCTGGGGGTCTTTGGATTCGCTCTGCGCAAAGCCTTTCAGGTCATCCGTCCCATCTTCCGCGAGCGCGCCAAGATCACCGCGGAGGTCACCGGCCGGCTGACCGAATCGCTCGGCGGAGTGCGCGTGGTGAAGGGCTACCACGCCGAAGATCGCGAGCACCAAGTCTTCAGCGGCGGAGTGGAGCGGTTGCTCCAGAACGTCTTCCGCACCCTGACGGCGACTTCGGTCATGGGCCTGTCGTCGTCCATGCTGATGGGCATGATCGGCGCCATCGTGATGTTCATGGGCACGCGTCAGATACTGGCGGGCAAGCTCACCCTCGGCGGCTTCTTCACCTACACCATGTTCCTGGGATATCTGGCGGCCCCGCTGTTCCAGGTGGTTGGCATCGGCACCCAGATCACTGAGGCCCTCGCCGGACTGGAGCGCACGCGCGAAGTGCTCAGCGAGACTCCGGAGAACGAAGACCCCGGGCGGACCGTCATGTTGCCGGAACTGCGCGGCGATGTGGCTTTCCGCGACGTCACCTTCGCCTACGAGCAGGCCAAGACGGTGTTGCATGACATTTCGTTCCATGCCCAGCCGGGCACGGTCACGGCGCTGGTCGGATCGTCCGGCTCGGGCAAATCCACCATCATCGGATTGATCGCCGCCTTCCATACGCCAAACTCAGGCCAGGTTCTGGTCGACGGTGTGGACCTCTCGACCGTTCGCCTGGAGTCGTATCGCACGCAGCTTGGCATGGTCTTGCAGGATTCGTTCCTGTTCGACGGCAGCATTCGAGAAAATGTGGCGTTCTCCAAGCCCGATGCGACGGAGGAAGAGATTCTGCGGGCTTGCGCCATCGCCCGCGTGGATGAGTTCGCGGAGAAGTTCGAGAACCGCTACGACACCATCATCGGCGAACGGGGCGTAAAGCTCTCGGGCGGGCAGCGCCAGCGCGTGTCGATTGCCCGCGCTATTCTCGCCAATCCGCGCATCCTGATTCTGGATGAAGCTACTTCGAGCCTGGATTCCGAATCCGAATCCCTCATTCAGCAGGGACTCTCGTACCTCATGCAAGGGCGGACGACGTTTGTCATCGCTCACCGTTTGTCTACCATACGGCGCGCCGATCAGATCCTGGTAGTGGAAGAGGGCCGCATCGTGGAGCGCGGCAATCATGAGTCGCTCTATGCTCTTGAACGAAGATACTTCGAGCTCTACAACCGGCAGCACGGCATCGAGCAGAATCTGTTTCTCGCGCCCGGCGAAGGCGACCTGGTGGAAGAGGCCGCTACCGCACGGCCAGAAGCTCAGCCGGCAGATGTCGATCCGGCGACGCTACTGCGATGAGACGGAGTGGTTCGGGACGCGGGTGCTTCTGCCTAAGTCTTGATCGCTGAGCGCAGTCTGGGCGCGCCCGAAACCTTCAACTCAGGCGAGTTGGCCATGACCTCGGTAAGCTTGCGGGCTATCCGCTCATCAATCTCGGCCGCACGGCGAATCTCGACCGGATAACGCACCACGAACTCCGTACCATTCTCGCCGAAACGTAACTGCGACTGAGGAGCCGGCGACGGGGTAGGAGCGTCGATCAGTTGCTCCACTTCGCGATGTTGCCGTTCGATGCTCGAGCGATACTCCCAGAAAATCGAGTTTACCGCCGCAAGCAACTTCTGCTCGACCGCCGGGTTGATCTGTGACGAAAGCGTAATCGCCACCTCATGCCAGGTGAACGAAGTGCCCGGAATCTGCTTGTACAGGGGAGTCGCCTGGAAGAGCACCGAATTCGAGAATACTACGGCCCTGCCCGTGGGATAGAGGTCGACACCGGTACCTCCCAGCTCCATTAGGTACATCCGCACCAGCCCGATGTCGATCACATCTCCGGTAACGCCGGAGACGGTGATGCGATCGCCGACGCGTACCCCGTAGCGCCCTATCAGGAAGAAGTAGGCTGCGATCGAAAGTATGACGGTCTGCAACGCCACGGCCAGGCCGGCGGTAATAAATCCCGCGAAGGTGGCCAACGAACTGAACTCGCTGATGAAACCCAGCGCCACCACCACCGTCATGAGAAAGCCAATGACGAACCGGCGGATCAGCAGCAGTTGCCGGCGTCGGCGGGAGTCCCGTACGTAACGGAGGGTCGCGCGACGCCATAGCATCGAGAAGACCGCCACGATCCCGAGCGCGAACAGGATGATTGCGATGCGGGTCAGCAGGGAGCGCAGAACATGGGTATATTCCTTGATGACCGAGCCACGCCACTCCTCCAGATTGGCGCGGCACTGATCGAGCAAAATGATTTCCTGCCGTAACGGGATGGCTGCCTCAGAAATGTGCTTGAACCTGGCGGTGAGTTGAGTGAGGGTACGGCGCATGGCCTGGGCTTGCGCTGGATCCGAAGCCGGAGGCTGGGTGGCGGCGTCGCGGCCCTGCTTAAGAGTAGCCCGCAGCGCCTCGCGCAAAGGAGCCTGTAGCTGCTCAGTGGCCTTGCGCAGTTGTGTAGTCTCTGCGATGAGCTGGTCGATATCATGTACGTCGCCCATCTGGCTGAACAGAATCGACGCCTGACCGATCAGGCCGGACTGATCGGCGCGGCTGGCCTTGGTGCTCTGGCCATTGCTCGGGGTCTTCGGACTACTTGCGTGGTTGCCGCTGACGGCCGCTAGCTCAGGCACAGTGCGCTTCAAATCATTGATCTTGCCCGCCAAGCCCGTATTGACGTTCTCCGAGCTGTTAACGAACGACTGAATCTTGCCCAGCGCCTCCTGCAATGCCTTGTCAAGTTCCACTTCACCCTGCAAAGCATCCCGCCGCGACATCAATTCCTGCCGCTTCTTCGCCCCGGCACGCCCGATCTGTTTGTCCAATACCTCGATCTGTGCCTGGTTCTGTTGAATTCGAGCGGCCGTGTCGCCAACAGCTTTGGTGATGTTCTGCTGGGTATTGTTCTCCTGCGGAACCGTTTGATCCGCCTGCCCTGATGCTGCACTCGCCTTCTGGGCGGCCGCCAGCGCAGCTTCCGCCTGAGCGGATTGAAAGTCCAGTTGCAGCGCCTGGTTCGCCAGATTCTGCGCGTTTTGCAGGTAGAGCACATCGCTGGGCTGCCCGCTGGTGACGTCGATCTTGTTGAGATCACGGTACCAGCGGATCGCGGCGTCGAGATGGTTCAGGATGGCATTGCTGTCGATCGACAAGTCCTGCGCAAGAACCCAGGATGCGCCAACCGTCGCCAGCAGCACAGAAAGAAGAAGGAAAAAGGTGCCGCGACCCAAAAGAAAGCTGAGCCTGCTTCGTGCCAAGAATCTTTCCTCGCTATGTTTTGGTCTGCTAAGTCAGATGCAAAACCAGCGGGGTCTGAGGTGGGGGAATCGCAGAAAGGGGCCCTACTTCTCGCGGCCGTGCACCAGCTTCAAGGTGTCGGCTTCGAGGATGCGCGCAATCTGGTTGCGCGCGTGCACGGACCAGGCTCCCGACCGATCGAGCTTCACGTAGGCCTGCCAATGCGGCAGTGCCTGCCGTGGCAGGCGCAGCCGCTCGTAGGCGAGCGCCAGGTTGTAATGCGCGTCGGCATAGGTCGGCGCAAGACTGATCGCCGTCTTGTAGGCGGTCACGGCTTCGGAAATCCGCCCGGTCTCGTCCAGCACATTCCCCAGGTCGAAGTAGGCCAGCGCGTAGCGCGGATCGGCTGCGACTGCCGCGCGGTAGTGGGTTTCCGCACCCTCAAAATTTTGCCGGTTGTAGAAGAGCGTTCCCAGATTGATGTGCGCGGCTGCATGAGTGGGTTCCACTTCCAGCACCCGCAGATAAATCTGGATCGCCTCGTCGTGGGTGCTGGGATGCTCTTCCAGCGTCACGCCTCGCGCGAACAGCTCGGCTGTGTTCTCGATCCGGGCGATCGGCTTGACCTTGGTCGAAAGCACCGTCCCAATGGGGCCGAAGTCAATCACGAACTGCCCCGAGGTTGGCTCGACCGAATGCCCCTGGTGCCGGAACGCGACTCGCGAACCGACATTGAAGGAGCTGGCCTCCAGCAGAGGATTCTCCATGCCGGCCACCTGCTTCTGCATGGCTTCCAGCGACTCGCGTATGACGGCAGGGCGCACCCGCTTGGCGCGCAGGTCGCGAATCTTCTTTAGTTGGAGGAGATCAAAAAACGAAAAGGTGTCGGCGATCGGAACCAGCCCCGCACGCTGCCAGCCGACCAATTGCTTCGCCGTTATGTGCAGAATCCGTAGTACGTCTGCTCGCGCAAATCGATTCATGTAAGCTCGGAGTGTCGCCGCAGAGCTTTATCTAGATTATCGGATGAGGTAACCGGTTACGCAAGTCTAAAACTGGGAACCCGGTGGAAAACCAAGACTTATCCGCCCTTTACCGTCCCTGCAGGTACAGTTACAATCGAGAGAAGGCCGACGTAGCTCAGTTGGTAGAGCAGTCGATTCGTAATCGACAGGTCATCGGTTCAAGTCCGATCGTCGGCTCCAGTAACTACCTTTATTTCCAATAACTACCCTCCACCACTAATAAGCATTGTTTTTAATTGTAGAAAATTTAAAAAAACTCTCACATCACACTCCAATAACACTAATCAATCACATCCCAAATCACACCCATATCAAAATACTAATAGATCCACATTATCTACAAATCCTCATAACCCATAACATCAACCACCGCGAACACATACCCAGTAACCTCTACAGCATAAGTCGCAAACACATAGCGCACACCGAAAAACTACAAAAAAACAAACAGACACACCAAGAAACTTAACTCACAAAACTACATAACAACAAAAGACAGATATACAGAACCAAACTAACAAAACAGAAACACACATAGAGATCGCACCAGTAGCACAGCCAATCAACCGCACAGACCCGCCAAATACGAGGACTGGCAGAGCAGACTCGTTTACAGAGCGACAGAAACACACTGGCTCATAGGAAACCAGCGTCGCAACTACCGACACTTGACATAAAGATAGAAATACAGACACTTTTCACAAAAAACAAACACCCAAAATCACAGCATTTTTCTTCGGCATCAGGCTGATCTGCTGCTCAAAATGGAGGACTATGACGAGGCCAAGAAGACCATCGACTCGTGCAAGGCGATTGCCCAAGCCAGTCACTATCCTGATCTCGTGGCCTGTGCTCGCCTGTCGCTTGGTCATTGGTACAGAAGAAAAGAGAAGTATCTGTATGCGATAAGCGTATATCTTACCGCTCTCGCCGAAGCAAAAAGAATCGATATCAACCAGCTCTAAGCCGAGTCGCATTCCGAACTATCCCTCGTATCTCTTGATCTCTTCTATGCACAAGTCTCTCGTCCTCGTGCCATGAAGACTCTGATGATCTCAAACTAATATGTTCTTATTCTGAGTCAAACCCACGATATGCTGATCTTCGTCAAAGCAACTATGATATCATTAGAAATAATTTGGGAATTCAATATCTAAGTCACTCAAAGAAACTAGCCTACAAGCAACAATACCTTCTGCGAGCCTCCTAAGCCTAAGCTGAGCTGTACTCTATGCGCTCTCCATTAGAAGACACCATCTATCTGGAGCCCATCGAGATGCCACGCCGCGAGCAGTCAGCTGCAGCGAGATCTGCCCTTGCATAGCTTCAGCGAATGATGTCATTATTAACACAGCAAGGACGCTGAGCCTGCATTCGTTCTCTACCCTCTCTAGCACTCTTCTCACAAACCTTCGTTAGCTACTAATATTGTGTCTTTGACCCCACTAGTGTAAGATTCATTGCAAGTATTGAGCTTCATTGAATCTGCGCAAGAAAATTGAAATCCGTTGAGCAGTATCTTTCCAAAAACTACTCTTATCGTAAGTGTCCCCTATTCTTAAGTGTACACTTACCTACACTATTCTCTCCTGAGAGAAGTTTTTTGTATCAGTCTTTTTTGTTTTTCCTACTTAGTCTTATTTCCAGCCTTACACTTCAGTTATTTAAACGTCAGTATGCTATTCCTTCATTTGTGTGCTACTATAACCTATCTCATATATACTTACCTCACTAAGTAATTGTGCTGAGTTGTATTTACATTCACATCTTTATCTATTGAACTAACCTATGCTCAGTGTGAGTTACTGATATCCTTTATTCTAGCCCAAAACACCAGCCAAACTCCTCTTCCTACCATATAAACATACCCTTCCTTTGCTTTAATTTGTGCTCTATATCCTGCTAACCTTAGCTCTATATTCTTAGATGCCCTTCAAATTTCCTCCGTACCAGACCTGCCATCTCCTCTTCCATTCTTTTTTACTCTTTATCTTGCTTTTACAGCTGTTGCTCTCTCTTTCCTATTACCTTTTATCTCTCTTTCTATTATACTTTTTTTAAACTTTTATCTACTCCTCCTTCAGCTTTTCCTAAAAAATTTCCTTGCTGTTTTTCCTACACTCCTCGTTAAAGAGACCAAGATCATATCTATTGCTTACCGCCATATTCTTCCTGTCTCCTTGCTTATTGCAAGCTCTTCTCCTCATTAAACTCTCCTCTTTGCCACCACCTTCTAACAACTCTTTACCTCTTCCACTCCTCAGCTATTTATCTTTGACCTCTCTTATTATAGTTATCCTCTATATGCCCAACTGCAGCAGCATTTCATCCAACTTATTTCTCCACACAAGTACAACCGCCTCAAACCGCTAACTCAAGATGTCCTTCAGCTGCGCCTCTACTGTCTGCTTTATAAAATCTAGCTTCTGTTTGCCTATAGCTTCCTTTTCCTTATTCTATTTCTTACAATCTATTTTATCTTTCTCTCCAGTTTTTCCCTTTTTTTAAGTTCTTTTTCTATTCCTCAGACCTTTCCGCTATCGTCTATGCCTATAAGATCACTCCATCCCCAGTGTTAGCATATGCTTCTACTTTCTTTAGAAACTCCTCTTCAGCTTCTCCAGCTTTGCCTTCATCCTCTGACATTCCCCTCTTTAACTCTACCTTAGTGCCTTCTCCCTTACTCAGCTCCTCTTCTATCTTCGGAACACTAGTTTGTTATAACAGAAAATAACTCCTCATTTACTTACTTCTCAAGAAACTCTCCTCTATTTTATACCCTATCAATATCGCTTCTTCTATCACTCAAAGCCATCTAAAGTAATTATCTTGCCTTCATTCAGAAAAGTCTTCAGCCTATAACCCCTATCCCTCACCTCCCCATTGTCAGCATCTACTACCTTGTATCCATCTGCTTACAGCCTATTTCGTATTTAATTGCCCTTTTGATATTCTCCCACATTTTGCCTAGGTTTTAAGCTATATTTCTGCTTCTTTTCTCTATCTCTCTTCTATTTTTTTCATTTCTTCCTTCTCCTCTTTCTCTTCTCTGCCTTAAACTTTTTTAGTGCATCTCTTCCTTTTATCTTACTATTATCCTTATACTATTCTTTTGCTACTATCTAAAGAATATTAAATCTTCTTCATCTCTTCTTTAGCCTACTTCTCCTTTTTCAAGTCAGCCATTCTTATGCATTATCATATCTTTCTTTCTTCCATTAACTTCATCTTCTCTTTTGCTCATCTCTACAATATTCCCCTCCTCATTCTTATCAGCTACCTCTTTTCCTTTTTAGAGCTCTACCCCTTTCATACCTAAATCTTCTATGTACGAAGCTTAGAGAGTTTCAAAGCCTCAGTGACAATCTCCTTGCATTTCATCTAACTTACAACTATCATCTCCAAGGTCTAAGCCATCTGTCCCTCCTTTTATGTCACCTACTTGTCTTTGCTATAGTATCTTTTTCTATTCCTCCTACATATCCAGTCACTCAAAACTCACTAAACACCTTTTTTTATCTCTATCCCTATTTTTCTTTATAGTTGAGTGCTGAACTCTAATCTCTATATTTGCTCCTATGTCTCTTGTGTTATCTGAACTGCTCTACTAACTGAACTCTGTCCTTCTCGTGTCATCTATCTGACCCAGCCTCTGAGTTCCCAGACTCCTCTGCTTCCCTTGCCTCCACAGTATAACAACACTCCTTCTTTCAATATCTTTTAATTGTCTCTTTACTATGAGCTCTTTCCCTCTTTTTACTATTATTTTTTCGATACCTTCTATCACACCTTAACTCATTTTTATTCTCCTTTCCACTGTGTGAGCTTTATTTACCTCCCTTACAACACCTTATACCTTATCCCTCCTCTTATATTTGTCTTTCCCTCCTTCTTTATCTACTTCAGTTCTAAGGTAGCTGGAACCCAAACTACCTGCTGTCTTCTGCACATGTCTTGCTGTGTTATTAACTTAACTTCCTTATCCCAGCCTTCTCATTTTTTCTCTTGCTCACATACTTTTCTAAACTAAATTATCCCAAATACTATATCAACCTGAAATATTATATACCTCACATCCTGTATTATAGAAATATACCTCCACCCTCTTCTCTCAAGAGCTATACTTTCTTTTTTTCTTTGTTTATACAGTTTTTACTTATGCCTTCCTTTCCTCCTCCTTCTAGCCACCATTCCCTAACCACTACATCATGCACTTCAGCTTCAATTTCTTTCTATCATTCCTGTCCTATCTATATCATCTTCCTTCTACTTTTGCCATTGTCTTTGCCTCACCTCTGAATATCTTATTTATCTCCTTCAGTCCTCTGCTTTTCTTTGCTATCACTGCCTTAATCTTTATCTTCTTCTATCAACAACATGTCTCAACTCTTCCCTAAGATGTGCACATTGCGTCTATGTCAGCTATAGCTTATTTTTACAGCCTATCACCTCTTATCTTATATCCTCTTTTTTTCTGTTATTTCTGCCATAACTCTTCATTCCTTCCAGCTTCCCTCCAGCTCTCTTAGCTTAGCTTCTATATACTGTTATCTCACTAGCTGCACTTTATCCTAGCCCTTGAGCTAATCCAGTTTCATCATTCCTTTCTCCAATATACTCATATCTTCTTCCTCTTTGAGCAGCTTTTCCGCACAAGGCGTCAGTTCAACGTATAGGAAAAACAAAATTCCGTTTCGAACTTGAAGGAACGCCGTACAGCCTCTCAAGATGCATTCTCGGTGGAGGGTCAGACAAAACAAGAGATCTGCGGTTTACGATGCGTGTGGTTGCGTGAGCTCGATGTTCGGAGTGCCGTTTTGTGTGTTTGGTACAACAATCGAGCTAGCGGCGTCCTGACTCGACAAGGGTCCTCGCGAGAGCTGCTATGTAGCTTACATGGCAGTGCTGGTCAGGTTACGGGAGAGACTCAGCCGACCAGTCCAGCGCATCAGCTGACCGTGAGAGTCGATGAGTGTATCTTGACCAAAATCTCTCCTTATCTAATACGCCCTATCTAACCGTCGCGGACGAGGTCGCCTTTTCTGCCCAAGGAGGAGGAAAATCGCTGTGGCTGTTCGCCCTTTTGAGCGTGGCGCCATAAGTCCGAAATAGCGGACTGCATGTCTATATCGGTCTGGTACGTGTTCGGCCAACAAAGCCACGAAATCAGTAGGAGAGCACTCCATGCTTGCCCGCAATTTCAGCCTTTTGTCTTTGAAGGAAAACCGGATTATTGCATCGGTGATTTCCTCAAATCGATGTTGAGCGATCGGCGCTCGGCGAGCATAGCGTCCGGCGTACCGCAAGAAGTGCTCTTTTGATTGGAAGTAATCGACGTGGGTGCTCCACCATCGGTATTCGCGCGCTAGGACTGCTTTGAGAGCGCCGGTATGGAGGTCGGATGTCACTACGCCAGCTTTCAGAGCTTCTCTGAGGAAAGTGATCACAGCAAATCGCCACATATGCATTAGCTTTTTGCGATCAAAATACAAACGCGCGGTCCAACCCCCACTTGAATCACGCAGACCCCCGGCCGAGACCAGGATGTGCAAATGTGAATTGAAATTGAGCCGAGCACCGAACGTGTGCGGGATCACCATAATCAGGACACTAATCCTTTTTACATTAATTTTATTTCTTTTTATATTTCTTTTTTATTGATCATCTCATATCATTTTTATCGTATTGTTTCTATTTTTCCCCGTCAGCGTATCAACTTAAAAGTGACCAACCTGCATTTTCTCAACTCCTTTCTTTATGTCGCCGAGCACAGCTGTAAATGGCGTGTATTACCTAAACGTTTCGGTTCCTGGCATACCATTTACACTCGCATGAATCGCTGGTCCAAAAGTGGCGTTCTGTATCTTGTTCTTCGAGTTGTTGCAGCGCGAACAGTTCTTACGTATTCAAGTATCTAAGCGGTCAATCTGTACACACCATCGTGAAAGTGCATCCCGATGGTACCGGCGCGTTAAAAAAAACGGTCCTCAAGCTATCGGAAAATCCCGCGGCGGATGTACCACCAAGATTCATATGGTTGCCGCGAATGCTCTAACTTCTATAACCTTCTCTCTCTCTCCTTTCCAATCTTCCTACTCTTTTTCATTTCTCTATTTATTATCTTTCATTAGCCCTCTGCCATCTCCTCTTTCATCTTTATCTTATACTCTCTCCTATTAATACAACTATACCCTTCAACTATCTTTATATTTCTTTTATCTTCCAGTCTTTCCACCTCTATCACAACCTTCTCTATCCCTTTCATTTATAAAGCTCTATGTACCTCAAACTCTATTATATTTAGATTCTCTTTCTCATTCTTAATTTCTTTCTTCTTATCTTTTCTCTTTTCTATAAGCTATACTTGCTCTTCCTCTTCTTTCTTTCTTTCTCCTTTATCGTCTAAGCTCTCCGCTTCCTTTTTAGTGTTAACACTCCCTAGCGCCGAATTTGATCTTTACCCACTGCTGGATGACCGCAGCTCCCAGTGCCGGTAAGTCATGAAGAAGATGTCGGTTCTGCTGAAAAATTGACCAGAGGACATCGGGCATAGTGAGCGCAATCCCTGCATAGCGAATGTCCGGTAGAGCCGCCCACTGTTCGCGTTGCCAAAGCAGCGTGGCCCGATGTCCGCAACTGGGACAGGCTCTGGACTTGCATGTGTGGTAAACGAGCTTCTCTTCGTTGGCCGAAGCGAATATCTCGGCGCCCAATGCTGGCGTCCTGCAGTTGATCATTCGAATGAAGTTTTCGCGGACGGCAGGTCGGGTTTCAGGATGGTCCCAGTAATCCCGCGTGTCGATCAGGATCTGCTTTAGTGGCTCTCTGCAACGCATGAAATCAGCAGTTCCTCCTGGGCTGGCACGAGTCGAAGCAACTCCTCCGTTACAAAGACAGCTTTGCCAGGTACGTCCACCGCTGCTACAACAACCGACCTGAGCTGAGGGCCTTGGAGCTGCGATAAACGCCGAGCCAAGCCGGCGAATCCAGTGCTCTCGGCTGACACTGCATTCTTGGATATGTGCTTGGAGATCAGGCGACGTATCGTTTTCTTCACGCCCTTCTCGCCGCGATACAGCATCAGCGCTCGGCGCTGATATTCCGATGGCCTCTCGCGCCAAAGCCACGCGCGGTGAATACTGATTTCTCCGCCTCGCAAGGCGTCTTGTATTTCCGTACATGCGGTTGCCATTACCTGCTTGACCTTGGTCACATTGCCAAGAGACACACCTGCAGCGGCGGCGATTTCGGACCGCACGTCCACTCTTTCAGCTTCTGTCAATTTTGACGAACCCTTAGTTCGACCCCCGAGGCGCTGGTTCACGCGGGCCGGCTCTCTGAACCACAGCTCAAGATCCAAGGCCAGAAGTATTCGGCAAAATGCGTTCAGGCCTTCCACACGGCGGTGCCTATGTAGCAGCCAATGAAGAGCTTCCTCGTCGGTCAGGTCATACTCAATACACGAAATTCTTGTCCGGTCCTGTCGTCGAGCAATCTCCCAGCGGCAATAGCCATCAATGATCGTACCGTTTCTTGTGATCATGAGTGGCTCGTCAAACGCAAACTCCCCTCGTTCGGCAAGTGCAGACAATCTCAACGGAGAAATCGCGAAGCGATGTCGCTCGTAAGCGGAGTGCGGACGGAGTTCTTCCACACGACAAGTCACAAGCCGGCCCTGAAGTCGGTCCGGCTGCGATGCCTCGCTCGATTGGCCTCGGTCAAATTCCATGCAAACTCTGCAGTCCTTCTGCGGTGCCCGCGTTCAGATAGCAGTGCGCCCAAAAGTGAAAGGGTCTGGAGCGAAGTCCAGACCCTCTCGACGAATACGATTTTGAACTTTAGTTGTTGAATGCCGACGTGACGAACCCGCCCGGCAACGCAATCCTCACTGTGGGGGATTTTGTGGGGCCAGCAAATGTCGCGTATTGTCAGCAAAGGACTTAAGGTGTCACCTTCCGCGCGAGCCGCGTATGCTAAGTACTTTGTTTGTTAGTGGTTTAGAGTCAACGCCCGCCGATTCGTAATCGACAGGTCATCGGTTCAAGTCCGATCGTCGGCTCCAGATTCTAAAGCAGTTAGGCGCTCGCTCGAGCGCCATTGTTCAGAGTTGGCCCAACCCGTTTCGTATATTCCGCCGGTTAATGGCCTTTACGAGCTGCCTGAGTACGTTCCGGGTGCTGGTAGCGCATCATCATATTAGATGGGTATGTCCCATACCGTCCATGGGCACGGCGGGATTCTGCTTCCCTCCAGCTTGTCCGTACCACCTCCCAAGCATTTGGCTTCTTCACGGCCTCCAAGTCGTTCATCTTTAAGCAGGGGAGAGCATTCTTATACTGGAGTGGCTCACGTACGGTCATTCGCACCGAAGGGCCCCTAACGGAGATCGCCACATGAATATCAAACGGTCGCCGCTCTTACGGACCACCTCGGTGGTCATCCTGGCTGGCGCACTCCATGTCTGCGGTTTCGCCGCGTCGACAAGTCCAAGTGTGCAGAGGCCCAATCTTGTCGTCTTCATGGGCGAAGGTCTGCGTTTCGACGAATTCAGCTCAGCAGGAAATAAGATCCTGAGCACGCCAAATATGGACCGCATCGGGCGAGAAGGTTTCGTGTTCCGGAATGCTTTCGTCGTGAACGCACTTTGCCTTCCCTCGCGCGCGACCTTTCTCACGGGACTCTACTCACACACGACGGGCGCTGTGTCGAATGTCGAGGGAACTATCCCGAGCCGGTTCAAACTGGTTTCCGACCTGCTTCACGAGCAGGGATATGAGACCGCCTTCATCGGAAAATCGCACATTAAGGGCGCACTTAAGGACCATTATTGGGATTACTATTTCGGCTTCGAGGGACAAGCGGATTATTACCGGCCCGTTCTTACCGAAGGAGTTCGAGGCCAGTATGGCAAGCCGAAAGAATATTCCGGCGAATACGTCGACGACCTGCTGACGCGAAAGGCCGTCGAATGGTTGCGACAAAAACATGAAAAGCCGTTTTGCCTGTTTCTCTGGTTTTATGCACCGCATGCGCCCTTTTACCGGCCTAAGCGCATGGTAAACCTATTCAACGGAGTTCCCATTCCGAAACCTGCAACCTTTGACGAAGACTTAACCGGCTATGCGGGAAAAGCTCGGGCGACGGCAACAGCCGACAATCAGATCGGCAGCGCTGAGGTGGGCACCGACGATCCGCGCTCTCTGGAAGAGTTGGTGAAAGACCATTATGCCGGGGTCGAATCCAACGACGAAGATGTCGGCGCAGTGATGAAGGAGCTTGAGCGGCAACGGGTTCTGGATCAGACGGCAATCATTCTCACCTCGGACCACGGCTTCTTCCTGGGCGAACATCATTTCTATGACAAACGCCTGATGTACGAACCTTCGATTCGCATTCCGCTGATGGTGCGCTATCCGCCTCTCATCTCAGCCGGCGGACGATCCGACAAGATGGCTCTTAACCTGGACCTTGCGCCGACTATGCTCGACTTGAGTGGTATTGCCGTGCCGGCGGAGATGCAGGGTAAAAGCCTCATGCCTATCGCGGAAGGCAAGCCGGTGAGCAGCTGGCGGACTGACTGGTTGTATGAGTACTACGAGTACCCGGGATGGGAGAATGTGAAGCCATGCCGGGGTGTGCGTACGGAGCGCTATAAGCTCATCCAGTTTTTTCTTCCTCCAGAAGAGTTTGAGCTCTATGACCTGCAAGTGGACCCGGATGAGAAGCACAATCTCTACGGGCTTCCGCAATACAAGGAGCTTGCGAAGGAACTCTATCGTCGTTTAGAAGAGCTTAGGGCGCAGACTGACGATCACTATGAATACAAGCCAACCGGGCTGCCACTCCACCCTCCGCATCAGGAAGAGCCGCGATAAGCGGGGTCTCGGTCAGGAAATTTGTCGTCAAAGCATGTGGGAGATTACTCCCGGGAAGTCGACTAGAGGATAGGGTTCCTCCAGTCGCCGCTCAACTTCTCTAGCACCGCTTGTCTGGGGTGACGTGGGTCGAGGACGACTCAGGAGCGGCATCGCGCCGAAACTCGGCGCGGCTCGGGGTCCTTCAGGTGGACACGCCCATGCGCGGCAGAAGCCACTGCGTCAGCACCAGATAGGCGACGAGAAACCCAACGATCCAAACCCAATTTGGCATCTTGCCCTCCTTGTAAGTTTACCTGACCGGGCGACCGCCGAAGCTGACCAGGAAGGAGACTCGCAGAACCCGCGAGCTTCCGCTCAATATGACAGCGCGAGCGTTTTCGCGCGGGAACTCTGCCCTCACGCCGCGAAATTCCTTACCCCTTCACGCCGGCCTTGCGCAGGATCGTCATCATCGGGCACCAGTTGGTGAAGGCCGACTGAAACAGGTTCAGCCCGACAAACGCGGTGAACAGGTACCAGTACGGCGATACCCAATAGCCCAGTGCCAGCGACAGCACCACGAACAAACCAGCGACCATGCGCACCAAGCGTTCTACGTTCATACATGCACCTCCGAGGCCTCGGGCGCGCACTCAAGGGTGGGCGCCGGAGGCTGTTTGTGTTTTTCCACCATGTAATACAAGACCGGAACGGTCATACGTGACAGCAGCGTCGACGCCACCTCGCCCGCCATCAGCGAAAGGGCCAATCCCTGAAAGATGGGATCGAACAGAATCACGCTGGCGCCGACGACCACCGCCGCCGCAGTCAGCAGCATGGGCCGGAAGCGCACCGCTCCGGCGTCGACCACAGCATGTTCGAGGGTCATTCCCTGCTCGCGCCGCAGTTCGATGAAATCCACCAGGATGATCGAGTTGCGCACGATAATGCCAGCACCGGCAATGAATCCGATCATCGAAGTCGCGGTGAAGAAGGCCCCCATCAGCGAGTGCGCGGGAAGAATGCCAACCAGCGTCAGCGGAATCGGCGCCATGATGACCAGTGGGGTGACGAACGAGCGGAACCATCCCACCACCAGCACATAGATCAGCACCAGCACCGCGGCAAAGGCTATACCCAGGTCGCGAAAGACTTCGATGGTGATGTGCCACTCGCCATCCCACTTCATGGCGAGCTTCTCGCTGTCGGGCGGCATCGCCGCCGAGTACTGCTGGATGGCGTAGCCGGCAGGCGCTCGCAGCTTGTCGATCTCCTTGCCCATTTTCATGATGGCGTAAACCGGGCTTTCTTCCTGTCCCGCGACATCGCCCAGCACGTACACCACGGGCCGCAGGTTCTTGCCGTAGCGGCTCACGTCGATTGTCTTCTTCTCGACATTGGTCACTTCGGCAATCGAAACCTGCGCGCCGTTCGCGCTGGGCATTCGCATCGCGGTCAACGACTCGATGGCCGACCGCCCCGGCCGGTCGAGTTGCACGCGGATGGGAACGTCCTCGCGCGATTTCGGATCGTGCAGCAGTCCGGCGGTCGCGCCGTCCAGCCCGATCTGAATCGTCTGCGTTACCGCCGCTGCCGAAACGCCATTCAGGGCTGCCTTGTCGAGATCGACCTTCACGTCATACTTGGTCTGCGGATCCTCGACATACCAGTCCACATCCACCACGCCCGGAGTGGTTTCGAAGATATGCTTGATCTGCTTCGCCAGCGCCATCTGCTGCTGATAGTCGGGGCCATAGACTTCAGCCACCAGCGTCTGCAGCACCGGAGGCCCGGGCGGAACCTCCGCCACCTTCAAACGCGCACCGTATTTGTTGCCAATGGCGACCAACCCCGGCCGCAGGCGCTTGGCGATGTCGTGGCTCTGTGCGCTGCGCTCATGCCGGTTCAGCAGGTTGACCTGGATATCGGCCTGGTTCGCCCCGTGCCGCAGGAAGTAATGCCGCACTAGGCCGTTGAAGTTGTACGGCCCCGAGGTTCCGGCGTAGATCTGGTAGTTCAACACTTCGGGTTGCTGCCCCAGGTAGCTCCCCAGTTCCTGCGACACCCGCGTGGTCTGCTCCAGCGGAGTGCCGTTGGGCATGTCGACAATCACCTGGAACTCGCTCTTGTTGTCGAACGGCAGCATCTTCACTTTGACCAGCTTGAACGCCACCAGCGAGCAGGCGAGCAGCAGCAGCACGACAATGCTTCCGAGAAAGATCCAGCGTCGCGATGCGCTCTCGATCAGTGGATTCATGATGCGGCGGTAGAGCTTCGTCGTCCACCCTTCGGGCTCGTGTTCCTCGGTCGTCCGTTCGGCGTAGTGATGCAGCAGCCGCAGTGCCGACCACGGCGAAACGACGAAGGCCACGATCAGCGAAAACAGCATCGCCGCCGATGCGCCGACCGGAATCGGGCGCATGTAGGGACCCATCAGTCCGCGCACAAACGCCATCGGCAGAATCGCAGCAATCACGGTGAATGTCGCCAGAATCGTCGGGTTACCGACTTCATCGACGGCTTCGACGGCGATCTCGGTCAGCTTGCGTCCGCAGTTGGTGGGCATGCGGAAGTGCCGCACAATGTTCTCCACCACGACAATCGCATCGTCCACCAATATGCCGATGGAGAAGATGAGCGCGAATAGCGTCACCCGGTTCAGGGTGTATCCGAATAAATAGAAGATAAACAGCGTCAGCGCCAGCGTGACCGGAATCGCCACCAGCACCACGCCCGACTCGCGCCAGCCCAGCGCCAGCGCGATCAGCAGCGTCACCGACAGGTCGCGATGAACAGGTGCTTCAGCAGTTCGTCCGACTTATCTTTCGCGGTCTCGCCATAGTTGCGGGTTATCGAAACATTGAGATCTTCGGGCAGCAATTGCCCGCGCAAAGCGTCGATCTTCTTTTCCGCCGCCCGGGTGATGTCGGTGGCGTTGGTGCCCTTGCGCTTGGCCAAGGTGATGGTCACCGCCGGATAGTCGCCTCGGATTTCGGCTCTTGCTGCCCGCGCCGTTGGCATACAGCACGTAATCGTCCGGCTCCGATGGACCGTCGGTAATCGCCGCCGCAACATTACGGAGATACACCGGCTGCCCCTGATGCACGCCGACGACAATCTGCTGCAAATCGGCGGCAGTGCCGAGGAATCGCCCAGCCTCCACCGCAAATTCCTGGTTGTCGCGGGCAAAGCTGCCGGAATCGCTACGCGCATTTGCGCCTTGCAGTTGCGCCACCACCGCGCCCGGAGTCATGCCGTAGGCCGCCAGCTTCTGAGTGTCGAGCGTGACCCGCACCTGCCGCGGCAGGCCGCCGATGATCTTCGTCTCAGAGACGTTGTCGAGCTGCTTGAGCTGATTCTCCAGCTCGCCCGCGATCTGCCGCAACTGGTAGGCGTCGTAGTTCTTGCCCCACAGCGTCAGCGCCATGATGGGCACGTCGTTGATGGAGCGCACCTTGATGAGAGGCTGCGAAACCCCTGCGGGAATGCGGTCGAAGTTGGAATAGAGCTTGTTGTAGGTCTTGACGATCGCGTCTTCTTCTTTGGTGCCGACGTAGAAGCGAACCACCAGCATGCTCACGCCGGGCTGCGAGATCGAATAGACGTACTCCACACCGTCGACTTCGCGCAGCAGGCGCGCCATGGGAATGCTGGCGCGCTGCTCGACTTCTGCCGGCGATGCTCCCGGCATCTGCACGAAGACGTCGAGCATGGGAACGACGATCTGCGGCTCCTCTTCGCGCGGCGTCTTCAGGATAGCGAAGGCCCCGAGCAGCAGAGACGCTACGATGAACAGCGGCGTCAGCTTCGAGTTGATGAAGTGCGACGCCATCGCGCCCGCCAGTCGCATCGTGCTTTTCGGCTCGGACATGCTACTTCGCCTCGATCTGCTTGCCGCTGAGTTCGCGGTCGCCAGGTTGCGCGATGATCTGGTCACCATCCTGCAAGCCTGAGAGCACCTCGATCTGCGGCCCGGATGCGGCGCCGAGCGTGACGTAGCGCAGGCTCGCGAGCTGGTCATGGCCGACCACGTAGACGCCCTGCAATTGGCCGCGATTCAGCACTGCCGTCTGCGGAATCAGGATTGCAGCCTTCTGTCCGCGGGCGAATCGCGCGCGGCCGAACAGACCGGAGCGAATCTGCGCGTCGGGCGGCAGCTCCACCTTAACTACAAAGCTGCGGCTCGCGGGATCGGCCACCGGCACAATCTGCACCACCTTGCCGGTGAAGCCGCTGCCGCCCAGCGCATCGATAGTGACTGGTACCGATTCGCCCAAGCTGACCGCGCCCATTTTGCTCTCGTCGACCGTGGCTTCCAGCCGGAAGCGGCCCAGGTCCTCAACCACCAGCAGTGGAACTCCGGGCGCAGCCATCGCTCCTACGTCGGCGAGCTTGGCCGTGACCACTCCGTTGAAGGGTGCGCGAATGCGGCTGTAACCGACTACTGTCTTGGCTTCCACCACTGCGGCATCGGCCTCCGCACGACCCGCGTGCGCGGCATCGCGACGCGCCTTAGCGGCCGCCAGCTTGGTCTTCACTTCGTCGTACTCTTGCGGGCTGACCGACTTTTTGTCGTACAGCGTCTGATAGCGCTTCATGGTCGACTCGGCCAGCGCATAATCGGCATCGGCGGCGGCGATCGATTGCTCCGATCCTGCGAGTGCTGCCTCGGCCCGCTGATAACCAGCCTGCGGCTGAGCGGCGTCCAGCGTAACCAGCACCTGCCCCTGGCGCACCGGTGAGCCTTCCTGCACCGTCATGCTGGTGATGGTGCCCATGGTCTGGCTGGCCAGTTGCGCAGTCAGCGTGGCACGCACCGTTCCGGTGGCCTCGATGTAGTCGGGCACATCGGACGTCTGAACTTGGAACACAGCCACATCGCGAACTTTCTCCGGCGCTTGCGCGGCCGGCTTTGGCTCGGAGCTGCAACCGGCCAGAAACGCCATCATTAAGACGATGAAACCCGAGGCGATCGGGTAGAGCAGGCCTTTAGGACTGTGTTTATGCACGAAAGGATTCGGGTAGTGCGGGCCTTCAGGCCCGCGAACAGATGAAATTCTTGCTTCCATCATCATTGCGTCACCGCCGGTGAGTTCGCCGTCAGCGTGCCGGCCGCCAGCTCAACGCCGGCGTAGCTGGAATTCATGCGATATACGGCTCGCCAGTAATCGGCCTTGGCACGATGCGCTGCCTCTTCCACTTGCAACAAATCGGACACCGTACTCAGCCCTCCCTCATAGCGGTTCTGGTTGATACGCAAACTCTCGTCGGCTTGTGCGATTGCGCCATGCGCGACCTTCACCTGCTGCTGCGCCGCGTCGAATTCGTAATAGGCGCTGCGCACGTCCAGTCGAACCGCATCCTGAAATCCCGCCTGGCTCGCGGTCGCCCGCTCCTGCAGAGCCTTCTCGCGTGCCAGCGCCGCGCGCTTACTGCCGCCGTTGAACAGATCGATCTGCAACTCCGCCCCGGCCACCCAGTTGTTAGCGCCGGTCCAGCCGATAGCGTGGCTGTCTTCTTCCCATGAACCAAAGGCGTTGAGCCGCGGGCCGAAGGCTGCTTTCGCCATCGCGACGCTCTTCGCCTGGGCGCTGCGCTCGGCCTCGACACGCTTCAGGTCAGGACGCTTCTCCAGCGCGGTCTTCTCCAACTGGTTCACATCGACCGGCGGGAGGCTGCGTTCTTCCAGCGCTTCTTTTGGCTCATAAGCTGTGTCGGCGGGCATACCCATGGCCAGCGCCAGCCTGGTACGGGCCAGCGCGAGTTCGTTCTGTCGCGTGATCAACTCCTGCTGGCGCGAGGATGCCAGCACCTGCGCACTGAGCAAGTCAGAGTCGACCGACATGCCGCTCTCCACGCGGGCCCTGCTCTGCTGCTCGATCGCCTCGACCGTCTTCACCGAGTCCTGCGCAACCTGCAATTGCTTTTCCGCCAACAGCACGCCGTAATAGGCCTGCACCGTCTGGTACACCAGCTCCTGATCGGTGCGATTAAGCTGCTGTTCGGCGGCCTGGTTCATCAGCCTGGCGCGATCGAGCGCCTTCCAGGTCACGGTGCTGTCAAACAGGTTCCACTGTCCCGCGAAGCGGCTGGCATAGTTGCCAATCGGTGTCGGACGATTGAGCGAGTTCAGCGCAAAGTCCTGCACCGTGAACTCCTGTTGCCGCAGCTTGGTGCCAAAGACGAATACCGGATCGTTACCGCGGGTGTAGTTCTCCGCAAACATGATCTTCGGCAGCAGCGGCGCGCGCGCCCCGCGCACGTCCGCCGATGCGGCTTTGGTATCGGCCACTGCGGCCTTGTGCATGGGATTTTTCTCCAGCGTCATCTGCACCGCTTGGCTCAAGGTGAGTGGCGCCGGCTCCTGCGCGGTCGCCGCGATGGCAAGCAGCACAAGCACCAGGAGCACGACAGCGCGGCCCGCATTCGAGCGGCTCTGCGACGTATGGGCTACGCACGCGGCGGTCAAGCGCCGCTCTACCGAATGTTGGATCAATCTGTGTCTCCTAATGCACATCGAGCAGCAGCGATCCTCACGCGGTGACGGCGGCAAAATGTTCGACTGGAACGATCTCGTAGGTGGTCTCGATCGCGGCGCCGAGCTGCACCATCGCTCCGACCGAGCAGTACTTCGACTCGGACAGATGGATCGCGTCCTGCAGCGCGTTTTCCGCAACCTCGCCACTGACGATGTGGTGAATGTGAACCTTGGTAAACACCTGCGGCGGATCGGGTGTTTGCTCCGCCTCCACCTTCACTTCGTAAGCCGAAACCTCCTGCCTCTTCTTGCGCAAAATGTTGATCACGTCGAACGCGGTGCAGCCCGCGAGGGCCACGGCGACGAGTTCGACCGGCTTGGGTCCGGTATTGCCGGCCGGGTCGTCGAGGATGATGTGATGTCCGCTGCCGCTAGTCGCTATGAATTGCCGATGATTGCTCTTCGGCTGGGTTAACGAAACGCTGGCCGAAATCATGTTCTTCTCCCTATGGCGAACGAGGTCCGGGTCGCGCCGTAAATCGCGCGCTATGAACTCGCCACACCAATAAACGCGGGAAGGTCGGGAAGTGTTACACAAAAGTGAGGGAGACAGGCCGAATTACTTCTAAATCGGGAATTGCCGGATCTTCGCCTGCTGCACATGGTTGATAGCGTTGGACTTGGCGGTGATGGCGGTCCGCGCCTAGCGTGTGACTGCAACTTGTACTCGAGTGCCGTTTACCCGACACAAGGGCCGCGTATTCGAATGCTCGCCCCTGCGGAGCTTCGCGAATTCAGAATTGAACGCTTCAATCTCTCAAACTGAACGCACCTCCCCGCGCCAACTTTGACACTGTGGGCGGCGATGATATACTGCTTCCCATTCTGCGGTACGGAGCTTAGTTACGAATTTGCGCAACCAATCCCGAATGACCATGGCCATGTGTCCCCCAGGCGGGGACCGGTCTGGGTCGGGAGTGCGCATCAGCTAAAACCTCCCTTCTTCGAGCGGCCGCCTGGGGGTCTTCCACGGCGGCGGCGAGCCACTCGCCAAGTCTTTCACGCTCGAGCTAAAGGGAGGTTGATTTGTCTTTCGACGGTAATTTCCAGATTCCAACTCTTGCCATACACGGCGGGCGCTCTCCGGAGAGCCATGCCGACTCCGTGGTCTTCCCCGTCTTCCAGACTGCCACGTTTGAACAATCCGAGGTCAGCGTTACCAAGGGGCACAGCTATTCACGCGTCTCGAATCCTACGGTCGAAGCGCTGGAGCGTGCCCTCGGCGCCCTCGAAGGAACGCCTCCCGCTGTGTGTTTTCGGACGGGCATGGCCGCTGAGACCACGCTGTTCCTTTCGGTGCTGAAAGTCGGCGACCACGCTATCATCTCCGACATCGTGTACGGCGGAACGGTGCGGCTGTTCCGCGAGGTCTTTGACGGACTCGGCGTGACGCACTCTTCGGTGGATACCTCGAAGCCGGAACTAGTCGAACGCGCCATTACACCGCAGACGCGAATCATCTTCGTCGAGACGCCCGGCAACCCCACGATGAAGCTCAGCGATATCGCGGCCATCGCAGAGATCGCGCGACGGCACAACATCCTGCTCGCAGTGGATAACACCTTCCTCACGCCGGTGCTGCAAAGGCCCATTGAGTTAGGCGCGGACATTTCGGTGCTGTCGACCACGAAGTACATCGAAGGGCACAACTCCACCGTGGGCGGCTCGCTCGCCAGCAACGACGAAAAACTGCTGGAGCGCTTTCGCCTCATCCGCAAGACGGTAGGAGCCATCCAGGCTCCTCTGGACGCCTGGCTGACGCTCCGCGGTATCAAGACGCTGCCGGTTCGCATGAAGGTGCATTCCGAAGGCGCGGGTACGGTCGCGCGCTGGCTCGAAACCCATCCCGCAGTCGCGCGCGTCTACTATCCTGGTCTCGATTCCTTTCCCGCAGAAAGCATTGGCCGAGCGCCAGCAATGCGCTTTCGGCGGTATGTTGAGCTTTGAACTCAACGCCGGCCCGGAGGAAGCCAAGCGGGTGATGAACGCCCTCAAACTGTGGATTCGCGCGGAAAGCCTCGGCGGGGTCGAAAGCCTGGTGACTCATCCGGCGACAGCTACCCACGCCGACATTCCGCCGGAGACGCGGCAACAGTGGGGCATCACCGATGGGCTGATTCGCCTTTCGGTGGGACTCGAAGCCGCGGAAGACCTCATCGCAGACCTCGATCAAGCGCTGGCCGCCGTCTTCGGCACTTGTGCGGAAAGGGGGAACGCTCATCATGAAGTTCGCGAGCCGGCTTGTCAGCTTTAACGTCGCACCCGACGATCCATATCGGCCGATGGCGACTCCGATCTATCAGACGGCAACCTTCGAGCAGGAGGAAGCGACCGCCTTCGGACCCTACGACTATTCGCGCAGCGGTAATCCCACACGCTCGGTGCTGGAGGAGCAGATCGCCCTGCTGGAAAACGGCACGCGCGGCTTCTGCTTTTCCAGCGGCATGGCGGCGATCAGTACGGTGGCGCGGATGCTTCGCACGGGTGACGAGATTCTCGCCGACAGTGATCTTTATGGCGGCACTTGCCGGCTGTTCACGCGCATTCTCGATCGCACCGGCATCACCGCGCGCTATGCCGATGCCTGCGACCCGGACCAATTCGCGAACCAGATCACCGATCGGACAAAGCTGGTGTACGTCGAGTCGCCGACCAATCCCCTGCTGCGCGTGATCGACCTCCGGCGGATTGCCGGCATCGCGCACGCACGCGGCGCTCTGTTCGCCGTAGACAACAGCGCCATGTCGCCCTATCTGCAGAATCCTCTCGACCTGGGCGCGGACATCGTCCTCCATTCCGCCACCAAGTATCTTTGCGGGCACAGTGACGTGACCGCAGGCGTGGTCGTGGTGAAGGACGAAGCGTTGGCGAAAGAGATCTACTTCGTGCAGAACGCCGAAGGCAACGGGCTTGCGCCGTTCGATTGCTTTTTGTTTTTGCGCGGCATGAAGACGCTGAAGTTGAGAGTCGATTGCCAGCAAAAGAACGCGCAGGCGGTCGCCGAATATCTCGCGACTCATCCCCAGGTGACGGCGGTGAATTATCCCGGGCTGAAGACATCTCCGGGACACCACTTACAGTTGCAGCAAGCGCGTGGAGCCGGTGCGGTGCTAAGCTTCACCACCGGATCGGCGGTGGTGTCGAAGGCGATTGTGGAAGCCACCCTGATATTCAAGATCTGCGTCAGCTTCGGCAGCATCAATTCGACGATCAGTCTGCCCGGATGCATGTCGCACGCCAGCGTTCCGCCCGAGGTTGGTGCGTTGCGCGAGCTGCCCTGCGATCTGGTGAGAATTTCCGTCGGCATTGAAGACGTTGACGACCTCATTGCCGACCTGAAGCAGGCGCTTGCATATTCTTCCGCACTCCTGAATGAGCCCGCGCAAGCGAACGTTTCGTCACTTGCGTAAGTTCTTAAGAGATATCGAAGGCGAAAAGTATGTCCTACAATGTGGGATATTCAATGCTTCTCTGGTGTCTAACGCGCACATCTGGCTGGGGCTTTCGCCCCCCGGATGGGAGCCGGTGGCGACGCAGAGCAGCAATATTTTCACACAGCAATCGCAATGCCACATCTTGCTGTGAAAATTCCCCACGCCGCAAAGCTACTTTGTTTGCATCCAGTTAAAATTTTTATCCGCCGCCGTAAACACTTCTAACAGCGGAAACCAGACAGCATAATCCCTGAATCGGCGGTTTACTATTCCCGCGCCACAAGCGATAATAAGGATGCGTGGTTGTTACCCATTCCTGATCTCAGGCAACAAGCAAATTAGCATGTCCCACATTGTGGGAGGAGCAAAATGGCACCGCAAGCTGACAGTATTTCTGAAGTTGACCATCGCAATCGCATCTGGTTTTTTCCTAACAAATTCTGGGCAGCCACCAAAGGCATGCCCGAAGATCAGGTTTCGGACCTGATGTCCGAGGTGGAGCGTTGTGCTGCCGCCGGCGACCTGCAAGCGTTGCAAAAGTATCCCTTCGTATTTGTAGGCGATCCCTACAAGGACGACAAATCGGCAGCTTAAGGCAGCATCGACTCCCACCCTCATAGGTAAAATCTCTAAGATGCGGCGTTTGCCCGAGCCGGCAACGCCGCATGCCCCTTCGCTGCGACCCTTCTGCGACGCACGGCCGGACGGACGACGATGGATATGCCACAGATCGTCTCTAGAAGATAACGCGCGCGCGCCAGGCGTTCTGCCGTTCCGCTAAGCTTTTCGAAACCGGGACCGGAAATCACAATCACCCCATCGGACTCTTTCAGCGAAACACTGGCGATCGCTTTTTCGTGCGCGAAGTCGAACGCATTCGCCAGCCGCAGAACGCCCGCGAGCGCAAGCAACTCCCTCCGTCGAGGAGCGCCGATGCCCGCGAACACAGCATTGCTCGACGGCGCAAGCTCGCCGCGATGGTAGCGCGCCACCACGGCGACGGCATGGAGATCTTCCGCGCTCCATCCCAACGGAACATCCAGCTTTCGTATCAGCCGATAAGCACGCTTATGGTGGCCCCGGTCGGTCTTGCTGCGGCCGACTTCGTGCAGAAGCGCAGCCGCCTCCAGGATGCGGCGATCATCGCTGTTCGAGCTGATCACGCCCAGCGACGCTAGCCCGTCGTAAATTTCCAGTGCCAGAGTGGCGACGAGCTTGGCGTGATCAAAATCGGGATCGAGAAACGATGCCCAGGTCTTCAACTTCTCGAGGACCGCCTGCTGGAGTTCCTCTCCACCAGGCAGCTCACTGCGCCATTGCTGCCACAGTGAGTTCTTTCCCAGCATCTTTCTGCGGTAAAAATCCAGTCGCTTCTGTCGTTCCGCGGAGGTTCTCGCGCGCCAGGGCGCTCGCTCTTCATCCGTGATGTCACTGTGCGACTTGATCATGTTCCAGAGAACGTCGAAATCGTGCACGTCACCCAGGGCATCCTGCAAATCGCGCAGATCTCTCGACCATTTCTCGTGCCGCTGCGGCAGAAAGTTTTCGACCGTATAACGAAACCGCTTGATCCCGATGCGAAGCTGGTGGTAGCCAACCTGGCTCCGATTGCGCAGCGCCCGATGGTGTAGTTCGTATGCATGCTGCCAGCGCTCCAGCGCGAGGTGCTGAAAAACCAGGCCTTCCAACGGAACGCGATCGGTACGCTGCGCCAGGTGTTCATTCAGAGACGCCCAACGCTTGCGATCGAAATTGTGGAGCGCTCCCTGCGCGGCGAGCTTTAAGTCAACTTCCTTGTCCCGCAAGCTTTGCACCAGGATGTGGCGGACGTGATCATGATGCTCGGAAAGTTTCGCAACCCACTCGCTCATGACCTGCGCATCGCGAAGATCGCCGAGGCTGGCGAACAGGCCCTTGCCCAGCTTCTTCATCTCCTTCCACGCGGGGTCCGGATCGACGGTAAGAAAGCCGTCGGCCATAGAGCGGCAACGGCGAATGGCGACGCGAAGATCATGCACCGGATCGGGCGCGAAATCCAGACTCGCCTTGTCGCACTCTTCGAGCACGCGAGCCGCCCAGTAGGCGAGCCCGGCCTTCTTCTCCTGCGTGCTCGGTTGTACGTCGGTCGCCGGCAACATGGGATTCATCCGATCCATCATTTATACAGTGAGTAGAGGCCGTCTGCGCGCCGCGAAATGACGGCTCTACGCCCTCAGCATAGCCGGCTCGGGTATCGGTTCGATCCTGCCCAGCAGTACGACGTAGGAAAATATGCCGCCCATCAGGATGGCGCCGGCCACCAGAAACGCGCGCGCAAACGACTGCGTATTGCCCACGAGATAGCCCGTGATGACCGGCGCCAGAACGCCGGGAACGTTGGCCACGCAGTTTACGATCGCGCTCACCCGCCCGACGGTGCCGCGGGGAGCGATCAGTCCGGACGCTGCCCAGGCCACGGGCGGAGTCGCCGCCAGTCCGCATAACGCAATCGAGATCCAGAGTATCGCGATGCCGGGCCGAGTGGTTTGCGCCGCACCAACGATTGCGAGGCCCATTACCAGGCCCACTACGAGAATGGTCTGGCGCACGCGCGTGGGATTGCGGCCTGTGCGGATCAGATGATCGACCAGCCATCCGCCCACCAGCAGATCGCTCACCGTGGCGGCGAGCCACGGAATCGCCGTGTAGAAACCGGATTGCAGAATGTCGAGGTGGAGAGACGAATTCAGATAGCCCGGCAGCCAAGTCAGAAAGAGGTAGAAGTTGTAATTGTAGGCCGCCATCCCGAGCGCCAGCCCCCAGACCTTCTTGTGCCGCAAAAGATAGAACAGCGAGGCGGACGGCCGAGTGGCGGAAGCGACGTCGTTAGATTTGGGCTCGGCGCGCTCTTCTTCGTCTGGATCGCGTGAGGGATCGCGGAAGACCAGCCAGAACAGCAGGAAGTAGCCAAAGCTGATGAATCCGGTGACGATGAAACTCATGCGCCATCCCCAGTAATGCACCACCACGGCGATGATGGGAACACCGATGGCCGAAGCGAATTTTGCAGCCGCATCGAAGATGGCCATAGGCAGGCTGCGCTGCTCGCGCGGAAACCAGCCGCTGATGGCTTTCACATTGCCGGGAAAAGTAGGAGCCTCGGCGACCCCAAGCAGCAGCCGCGCCGACACCAGCGCCCAGAATCCGCTGGCCGCTCCCGCCAGGAACGAAGCGACACTCCACAGAAATGCGCTGACGCGGCCGACACGCATTACGCCGAAGCGATCCAGCAGCCTGCCTGAGGGAATCTGGAGCACGATGTAGGTCCAACTGTAGGTGCTGAGCAGGTATCCGATGGCCACAGTGCTCAGGCCAAACTCGCCGCGCAGCGGACCCACGGCAACCGAGAGATTGACGCGATCAAAATAGTTGACCAGAACACCGACGCCGAGCAGCAGCGCGATGTGCCAGCGCCTCGTGTCCCACATTGTGGGAGTCGGCGTAGATAACCCATCTGGCCGCGGAGAGCTCAATATGCTGTCTCGGATTGAGTGCGGGAGTTGTACACCGAGAACGTTCCATCCGGATGGGCAGTCACCTTGATGTAATTTCCCGGATCGGAGTCTCCGATGTTGGCGATGAACTTATCCGGCGAATTGTGCGCTTTGCCGCCCTCTTCGGAATAGTGGAGCTGCCACAACGCCTGCAATTTGGGCGCATCGTGCAGAATCTGCCACGCGCTCGGCGAACCGCCTTTCTTCGCGCCGTTGTCCATAATGGCCACGCGAGGAGCGATCGCATCCACCAGCGCCGGACTGCCGCTCTGCTCGAACCCGTGATGAGAGACGACGAGAATATCAATCTTGCCCAGCTTGTTCACCGGGCACATCAGCGGGACTTCCTTATCCCAGGTAAGGTCACCGAGATCGAGAATCCGCAGCTTACCGAAGGTAAGCACTGTTCCCACCGAGCGGGCATTTTCCGTATGGTCGTCGGGGCGCGACGCGGTGGACTTGCAATACTCGTTGGCTTGGCCGGCACCCGGCAGAGCGTGATCGATCAGCACACCATCGCTGCTCACGACCACGGCATCGAGACCGCGCAGGGGTAGATTGTCTCCGGGCTTGGCGATAATGTGTTTGTATTTCCCGGTCGCCAGCACTTTCTGGTAGGCCGCGTAGTCTTCGTCCATGGGCTCGCCGGGTTCGCGCAGCGGACCATGATCGATGAAGGTGCCGACGGGAATCTTCTGCACCAGAAGGGTCACGCCGCCAACGTGATCGTGGTGATAGTGGGTAATAATGACGTAATCGATTTTGTGAATTCCAGCCAGCTTGGCGGCGGCCGCGATGCGATCGGCGTCGCGCTCCTCCGGCCAACCCGTGTCGATCAGCAGCGACTGGCCAGCCGGGGTTACGAACAGCGTAGCCTGACCTCCTTCTACGTCGACGAAATAAATTTGCAGAGCCTTGGTGTCCTGAGCTGACGCGAACATCCGGCCCGGCGTGCCGACGCATAGAACGGCGAACAGGAGATAGCAACGCAACTTCATGGCTGAACACTGTATCAAAACCGGGTGGCAGCCGCTTTTTTGCGTAACCCCGCTCTGCTACTCTCCAAAGGATGCATCTCAGCTAATACGTCTCGAAGCACCATCAGCGCCAGATGAAAGCCCAAGCGAATCCCGCTCCGCCTCCCGCTACTGAGAAGCCCGTGACGCACAGCCGAAACCTGCTGCTCGCGTGGCTCACCTCGGGACCGGAAGTTGGGGCGCATACGGAGGAAGCGACTTCTCAACCACAGCCCTGGTACAAGGTGATGTGGCTCACGGGGGTGGACTACTTCTCCACGCTGGCGTACCAGGCGGGCATCGCGATGATTGCCGCCGGATTGCTGGCGCCCGTTGCGACGGCGGTGCTGGTCCTGGTGACTGTCTGCTGCGCCGTTCCCGTCTATCGCGAGGTAGCTCGGAGGTCTTACGCCGGGCAAGGCTCGATCGCCATGCTCGAGCATCTGCTGTCAGGCTGGTGGAGCAAGCTCTTCGTTCTGGTGCTGCTCGGATTCGCCGGCACCGACTTTGTCATCACCATGACCTTAAGCGCCGCTGACTCGGCGCGGCACGCAGTCGAGAACCCGTTCCTGAAACCCTACGCCGGCCATCTGCATATGGCCATCACGATTGGCCTGCTGGCGCTTCTGGCGATCGTCTTTCTGCGCGGATTCGGGGAGGCCATCAAGCTGGCCGTCGCCGTGGCAGTTCCGTACATGTTCCTGAATGCGGTCGTGATCGCGCGCTGCCTGTTCGAAGTAGTGCGTCGTCCCGAGCTGTTCCACGGCTGGGAGTCCGGACTGTGGCTACATGGAACGAGTTGGACGTCCATCTTGATCGCTGCCGGCATCGTGTTTCCGCAACTTGCCCTGGGCCTGAGCGGTTTTGAGACCGGAGTCGCGGTGATGCCGCTCATTGCGGGCGATCCGAAAGATGCAAAGCGCAAGGATGGCGTGCCGGAGGGCAGGATTCGCAACACTGGCAAGCTGCTGCTGACCGCTGCCCTGCTGATGAGCGCTTATCTGCTGACCTCGATCCCTGGTGACCACCATCCTGATACCCGAACCGGTCTACCGCGAGGGCGGCCCTGCCAGCGGACGCGCCCTGGCCTACCTGGCACATCAGTATCTGGGCAACGGTTTTGGGACGCTCTATGACATCAGCACCATCCTGATTTTGTGGTTCGCCGGCGCTTCCGCGATGGCTGGGCTCCTGCATCTGATCCCGCGCTATCTGCCCCGGCTCGGCATGGCTCCGCAATGGGTCGAGCAGGCCCGTCCGCTGGTGGTGGTGCTCTTTGTTATCGACCTTGCCGTGACCCTGGTGTTTCGCGCCAGCGTCGATGGCCAGGCAGGAGCCTATGCGACCGGCGTTCTCGTGCTCATCTTTTCGGCATCGCTGGCCGCGTGCCTGAGCCTGTGGCACGAAGGCCGCGAGGCCAAAGGTATCAATCGCCTCTTGCTGAAATCGGCGTATTGCGGCCTGTGTACCGTGGTCTTCGCCTACACGCTCGCAGAGAACGTCCGGGAGCGGCCGGACGGCATCATCATTGCCAGCATCTTTATTGTGCTGCTTATCGTCTCCAGCGTGGCCAGCCGTTATCATCGCTCGACTGAGCTGCGGGTCAAGAAGTGCGAGTTCGTTGACAAGGAGTCGGCGAAGATCTGGGATTCCCTGCGCGAGAGCAGGGTCAATCTGGTCTCTGTATCGACCCTTGATCCCGACTATCGCGCCGATCTGCGCGAACGCATCAAGAGCTACTACAAGCTGAAGGGTCCAATAACGTTCGTCTATGTCAGCCTGCTCGACGACCGCAGTGACTTTTACGAGCAGCTTCGCATGCAGATCGAGCACGACAATGGCGACTACCTGGTCAAGGTTTCAGGGGCCAATGTGATTGCCAACACGGTGGCTTACGTGAGCATCGTTTTGCGCGCCGACAACGTCATCCTCCGACTCTCGCGGGAGCGCCGCCCGCTGACCCAGGTCACGAAGTATCTGCTGTTCGGCACCGGCGAGATCGGACTGATGGTGCACGAAATTCTTCTGAGCTACTGGAAAGGGCGGCCGCAATCCGAACGGCCGCTCCTGTTCCTGATGACCGGCTGAGCTCGCCTATTTGGCTGCGGCATCCTCCGCCCTGGCTGCGGGCGGCAACACCGGCACCTGAATTCCCGACGCCGCTCCGGCGCTGCGATACACACGCTCAGTGGCTTTGCGGAAATCCTCCGGCTTGGCATCCGGAATGTTGACGAACGTCTGCGGATTGCGGTCGATCAACGGAAACCACGAGCTTTGCACCTGCACCATGATGCGATGTCCCTTGCGGAACGTGTGATTGATATCTTGCATCTCGAAATCCACCGGCTCCATCTTGCCGGGCACGAAGGCCTCGGGATGCTCAAAGCTCTTACGGAACTTGCCTCGGAAAGGCTCGCCCCGCACCAACTGCTCGTAACCGGGCATGGCCACGCGAGGCGGCGGAACATCCTTGGGCCGCTCCTCGGGAGCCAGGTCGCGCTTCGGCGCACCCTCGTCCGGGTAGTCGGCGGGATAGACGTCGATCAGCTTCACGATCCAATCCGAATCGGTGCCCGAGGTCGAGACGAAGAGCTTGGGCGAGATCGGACCGACGATGGTGATGTCCTCCTCCAGAGGCTCGGTCTGATAGACCAGCACGTCAGGACGGTGCGCTGCAAAACGCTGATCGGCGACCATGTACTCCTGCGGCACATTCAGCCCGACATAGCCGATGAACGGCACCGGCTTGGCCGGATCGCTGACGTACTCGTCGAAGGCTTCTCCGCTCGCCGTGGGAGCGGCAAAGCTAAGATGGCCGTTTCCGCCGAAGTATAGGGTGCGCGTCTCGGTGTTGCGCGGAGGCCAGCTGTCATACTGGCGCCATACATTCGTCCCGGTCTCGAAGACATAAGCCTTGGGCAGCTTTATGTCGCCGTTGCCCTTCAGGTAGCTCTCGAAGAACGGAAACTGAATCTTCTCGCGGAAGTAGTCGCCGGTGTTGGAGTCAAACTGAACGTTGCCTAGCTTCGCGCCGTCGTAGCGAGCCCAGCCTCCATGCACCCACGGGCCTTCCACCAGGGCATTGAAGATGCCCGAATTCTGCTGGTCGATCGCGTGGAAGGTACGCACCGGGCCGGAGAGATCCTCGGCGTCAAACCATCCTCCGACGGTCAGCACGGCGCAGTGAATGTTCTTCATGTGCGGGGCCAGATTGCGAATCTTCCAGTACTCGTCGTAGGTGTCGTGCGTGACCTGATCGTTCCACAGATTGCTTTGCCCGTGGAAGTACATGGCATTCGCGTTCGACAACGGCCCCATGTTGAGGTAGAAGTCGTAAGCGCTCTGAGTACCGAAGTCGAAGTTCGGGCGGTCCTTCGGCGGAGGCTCGGGATTTTTCTGCGGCTTGAAGAAAGCATAGAAACCGAAGTTCGCCGCCAGCATGAAGGCTCCGCCATGATAGGCATCGTCGCCCATGAAAAGGTTGGTCATGGGCGCTTGCGGCGATGCCGCCTTCAGCGCGGGATGCGAGTCGATGATGCTGGCGGAGGTGAAGAATCCGGGATACGAAATACCCCAGATCCCCACACGGCCATTATTGTTGGCGACGTTCTTCAGCAGCCAGTCGATGGTGTCGTAGGTGTCGGTGCTGTCGTCAACGTCGGCCTTCGACGTCTTGTTGTCAATGTGCGGGCGCATCTCCGTGAAGGTACCTTCCGACATGTAGCGTCCGCGAACATCCTGATACACAAAGATGTAGCCCGCCTTCTCGAACGACTCCGACGGCCCAAGCGATGTCTTGTAATTGTCCACGCCGTAGGGAGCGACGCTGTACGGCGTGCGATCCATCAGGAAGGGATACGCTCGCGAGCTGTCCTTGGGCACGTAGACGGAGGTGAACAGCTTCACCCCGTCGCGCATGGGGATCGTGTACTCGTACTTCGTGTAGTACTCGCGAACGTCGAACCTGGCCGGCGCTTCCGGTTTGGCCTGGGCATACAGCGTCGGCAGAAGACCAAGCAGAGCGACCGCCAAAATTAAGCTACAAGACTTTCGATTCATGTTTGTCCTTGGCGCAGAATTGGGCGCTATGATTTCGCGCCACTCATTTTCAGGAGAAACCTCGGGCGCTACTTCGCGGTGATCACAACGTAGTTCCGACCCAGGTACAGGCGCACCTCGCCGTTGTCCTCAACAAACTTGAGCGGCACCGGATGAGGCACCTTCGTATCTTTGGGAGAGTCGGCAGTGAGCAACTCATTGGCGGCGACATCGAGGATGTGGAACTTTCCCTCGGCATTGAAGCCCATGCCGTACTCGCCTGGCGGCAGCGTTTTGCCGTCGAAGCTCAGCTCCTTCTCGGTGATGAAGAATCCGGTGTACTTGGCCTTAATGTCGGAGGAATATCCGGAGGTGTCGACCAGCCCGGCCAGAACATAGAAGCCGTCGGCGTACTTTATTGCGCCGGAATTGCGGGCCTGCGTTGTAGCGTTGAGGCCGCGAAAGAAATAACTCGACGGCACGACCTTGGTTAGATCCGCTCCGGGTACGAGTGCGGGGGACGAGGAACTCTGGGCGAATGCCGTGAGAGAAAGAGAAGCCACCAAAATTGCGAGTAACACCTTACGCATGTCTGCAAGACCTCCAGAAGATTGGCCGGGCGAGAGTGGCGGATAGCCGAACCAGAAGACGCCGGGTCGAACCATCATAAATGCTGCTACTCGCGAAGGTGGAAAAAAGGACGGCGACCGTCCCGCGCAGAACCGAGTAAGCGTGGCACAATCTGTGTTCGAACGGTTCATGGAGTGACGGCCAAGATGGCGCGCACAACTCGATCGACTTTCATGGAGGCGGCATGGGGGGTCTTACTCAGCGTAACCCTCACGGCTACTATCGCCGCCCAACAGATGCCCAAGGTGGACGAACAGAACCTTGCCGGCCAACGCGTCGTGCTTCCCGACGCTGCCGCGGGGAAGGTTGCGATCCTGATCCTCGGCTTCACCCGCGCATCCAAAGAACCGACCGGAGAATGGCGGCAGAAGATCCAGGCAGAATTGGGCAGGGCGATCGGACTGGAGGTCTACACCATGCCGGTGCTGGAGGAAGTCCCTGCGTTCGTCCGCGGCATGGTCATCTCCGGAATCCGGCGCGGCACGCCCGAGAGCCAGCGCGACCACTTCGTGCCCGTCCTGCACAACGAAGCCGAATGGAAGAAGCTAGTCAACTATAAGGAAGCCGACGACGCCTATCTGGTCGTGCTCGACCGCAGCGGCAAGATCGCTTACCAGACGCACGGCCCGTTGACCGCTCAGAGCTACGCACAGTTGCGGCAGCGCGTTGAGGAAATGCTGAAATGAAGGTTCTCGGGCCGGGCGGATGATCATTGCGATGTGCGATACCTCCTTCGGTTAGCCCGCCGAAAGATCGGCCGCTACGCAGCCTCGGCGCACTCTTCTCATGCCACCCGGGGATTGCGCCCCGGGCTCACGGTGCACCGCTGCTCTGCGGCTCTGTCGCCAGCCGGTAAAGATCCATGGCATCGCCGGAGTCCGCAAGTAATGCCGCCTATGCTCAACCGACAACCCACCGTTCTGTCATCTATAATCGGGCACTCGTGATTCTTTCCCAGATGATCTGACGCAATCACTCCCCACCACGAGCAACTAAGGAGGCAACGGTGACCAGTCGGCTTGGCGTGGCCGTTCTAACTTTGGCGCTACTGCAATTTGGCAATGCGGCCAGCACTCCCGAACCCATGGACGGCTATTCGCCCGCCCACGCTGCCACCGAGCGCGAGTGGGAGACCAAGTTCCGCAACCTGCCTGACCCGGCGGTGCTTCGCGAATCCATGCAGCGGCTGAGCGCGCATCCTCATCACGTCGGCTCGCCTTACGACAAAGAGAACGCAGAGTGGCTGCTGGCGAAGTTCAAGGAGTTCGGCTTCGACGCCCACATCGAGACCTTCGACGTACTCTTCCCTACTCCGAAAGAGCGCCGGGTCGAACTGATTGCGCCCACGCAGTTCGTCGCCAAGCTGCAGGAACCGGCGCTGGCGGTCGATCCGACCTCACAGCAGACTTCGGAGCAACTGCCCACCTACAACGCCTATTCGATTGACGGCGACGTCACCGCTCCGCTGGTGTATGTCAACTACGGCGTGCGCGAGGACTACGAGCAGCTCGACCGGCTGGGCGTGTCGGTCAAGGGAGCCATCGTCATCGCGCGTTACGGCGGTGCATGGCGAGGCATCAAGCCGAAGGTCGCCGCCGAGCATGGCGCGATCGGCTGCATCATCTATTCCGATCCGAAGGATGACGGCTACTTCGAAGGGCAGTACTTCCCTACCGGCCCGTATCGGCCTGAAGAAGGCGTGCAGCGCGGCAGCGTCATGGACACGGAATATCCCGGCGATCCCCTGACTCCGGGAATCGGTGCGACCAAGGATGCCAAGCGCCTGCCGCTAAAGGACGCCAAGACCATCACTACGATTCCCGTGCTGCCGATTTCTTACGCGGATGCGCAACCCTCTGCTGGCCGCGATCACCGGGAGCGGTCGCTCCCGACACCTGGCGTGGCGCACTGCCGATCACCTACCACGTCGGACCCGGACCGGCCAAGGTTCATCTGGTGGTCAAGTCGAACTGGGACCTGAAGACGATCTACGACGTCATTGCGAAAATTCCGGGCAGCGAAACTCCGGACGAATGGATCATTCGCGGCAATCACCACGACGCCTGGGTCAATGGCGCAGACGATCCGGTGTCGGGTCTGGTCGCCGAACTGGAAGAGGCGCGCGCGCTGGGTGAGTTGATGAAACAGGGCTGGCGTCCGAAGCGCACCATTATTTACTGCGCGTGGGATGGCGAAGAGCCCGGCCTGCTCGGCTCGACCGAGTGGGTGGAAGAGCACAATGACGAGCTGCATCAGCATGCGGTTCTCTATCTCAACTCGGATTCGAGCTCGCGAGGATATCTCGGCGTCTCCGGTTCGCACTCGCTGGAGCGCTCCGTCAACCAGGTCGAGCGCGAGATCCAGGACCCCGAGAAAAATATCACAGTGTGGAAGCGCGCTTACCTGCGGCGCATCGCGCGCGCCGGAAGTCCGCAGGACCGTGAAGAGCTGCGCGATCGTGCCGACCTGCGCATTGGCGCTCTGGGCGATGGCTCCGACTACGCTCCCTTTCTCGATCACGCCGGCGTCGCGTCGCTGAATATGGGCTTCGGCGGCGAGGCCGGCGGCGGCGTTTATCACTCCATCTACGACGATTTCTACTGGTACACGCACTTCGGCGATCCCAAGTTCGTCTACGAGCGGGCGCTGTCGCAGATGGCGGGAACTACGGTGATGCGCTTTGCCGACGCTGACCTGCTGCCGTTCGATCCCTCGGGCTCGGCAGACACCATCAAGCATTATGTAAGCGAGCTCAAGACCGAACTGAAGAAGCAGCAGGATCAGGCGCGCGAGCGCAACCGCGAGGTCGAAGAAGGCGTCTTCACTGCAACCGCCGATCCGGAGAAGCAGTATGTTCCGCCGCCGAAAGAGGTGGTGCCACCCTTCCTGAATTTCGCTCCTCTGGAGAACGGCTCCGAGGCATATACCAAGGCAGCCGACCGTTACAAGAAGGCGGTGGCGAAGCTGAACGAGAATAGCGGCGCAGCCTGGCAATCGCCCACGCTGAAAGAGATCAACGCCCGGCTCATGCTGATGGAGCGAACCTTCACCACCACAGCGGGGCTGAAAGAACGGCCGTGGTTCAAGCACCAGATTTACGCTCCCGGCGCTTATACCGGTTACGGGGTGAAGACGATTCCGGCGGTCCGCGAAGCCATGGAAGAGAACAAGTGGAAAGATGCGGATGAAGGGTCAGTCATTGTCGGCGCTATTCTCATGAAACAGGCCAGCCTGGTCGACGCTCTGGCTCAGCAACTCGAGCAGGCCGAAGGTCAGCCGGCAGCGACCTCGCAGCCGCCGCATGGAGAATCGCCGGCCGGGCAGCGGTAATTCGTTTGGCGGCTGTACCCGCGCGAGACTGACAGTGGCACCATCGGGTGGCGTGAGCCCGTCGACTGCGCGCAAGATCGGAATGTAGCGGCCCCTCCGAAACAACTCAGGCCGATTCAGCGGTTGCCGAAGGCAGTCTGCCATTCGTCAGCCGTTCACGGCGTAACCGATTTGATGTCCTCTCCGCCCTTCATCGAGATAGTGATGACGTCTTTGGCGTTAGGATCCATCTTAGTGAGGTCAACCATTCGGATCTGGCTGTTCTCGTAGGTGCGGAAGTAATAGCGCCTAGCCTTGAGGTCGCTGGCGGCGGTCCAAATCGTATAGTCGGCCAGGATATTGCCATGCTCGTCCTTCTCATGTTCGCGGGCCGCACCTTTGGGAATGTCGAACTGGTTCAGGATATGGAATGCCTCGAGAACAGCGTCGTCACCGGTCTTCGAGGGAAAAACGGATTGGCTGAAAGCGACGGCGCGAACGAAGCGCGACGGTGGAGTGAAATCTCCCGGCATCCCAAGCATCCCTGAGCCCTGGCCGAACGGCTTGAGCGTGACCGACCCCAGTTTCACCGGAGGAGCATTGGTCATCGAAAAATTTACATAGTTGCGCAGATTGGTCATTTGCCAATCGAAAGTCGGTGAGTTGGTGATCACGCCCAGCGGGTCGTCATAGACCTTGAGCTTGCCGCCGACATACTCGATCACGATGTTGTTACCGGAGGCGTCACTCACGATGAAGTGAACCTCGGGAGCAAAGCCCCATCCCTCGTAAACGACAGCCGGCACGACGACGTTACCAATATTAGCTTTCACCTCTTCGACGCTGGCGAAGTTCTCTAGCATCCATGAACCCAATTCCCACGGGGCCATGGTCTTGCTTGCATCCGCAGCCGTATAAGGCATGTATCCGGCGGAGGTGGGGAAGTAGAACAGGCCAGAGGCCAGACCTTTCTCATTCACCCCGTCAAATATGACCGGGAATCCCACTCCATTGGCCCCGACGCTGGCGTATTTGGACTTCCACTTGAGCCCTGGCTGATGGTCCGGCGTGGTCCCGACCCGAGCAAAGCCGCGCGGAACCACGATCACGTCGGAGTGAACATCGATGGCAAATTCCATGGTTCGGGCGTGAACGACTGTGCCGTCCGCCGCGGTCAGGGTGATGCCTGTGCATGCCTGCGCCGATTGCGCGGCACCTATTAACAGCATCGAACCGGCGAGCACGCACGAAACGAACTTTCTTACCATTTGGTGTTGGGTCACTTATTGTTTCCCTTCTCTTGTCGGTGTGAGACGCGTGGAATCTTAGACACACAGCGCAATGCCTAGGGACCAAGTCCGATCCATACTTTATGATTTCATCGGGAGAGGCAATCCTATCCAGTATCTGCCGGCGCCGCAACTGGGCTCAGTCGCAAGGCTTCTCATTTGCCCCGTGCGCGCCGCTTAGGGATGTTTCATTAGGTGTCGTGACAGGCCATGTCGCTTCTGATCCCACCGGCAGGGGCGGCTCTCAGATACTCAGAGTATGAATTACATTGTGTTAGCGTAGTTCCGACTAAATGTCACCACGACGCGACCCAGAACAGGGCGCGATCGGACGATGGGAATCCGAATGAAAACCGTCCAGGGCGGAGCACGCCTCCGGCTCTTTCTCGCATTCATCGCCGCCATAGCTGTTATGCCGGTCAATCTTTCGAGCCAGGCACCGATCGACAGCCAGCTGTTCTCCGGCCTGCAGTGGAGGTTGATCGGCCCGTTTCGCGCTGGTCGGGTTACTTCCGTCGCCGGCGCGGCTGACCCGAACACCTATTATTTCGGCACCCCCGGTGGCGGAGTCTGGAAGACGACCGACGGAGGGCAAGTCTGGCGCCCGATTTTCGACAAGGAACGGGTTGCGTCGATCGGCGCGGTGGCGGTTGCTCCGTCCGATTCGAACGTTATTTATGTCGGAACCGGCGAGCAGACGAAGGGGAACGGCGTCTATCGATCGACCGACGCCGGCGTCACCTGGAGCAACATTGGGTTGCAGGACGTGCCCTTTCTCCAGGCAATTATCGTCGATCCGAAAAATCCCGATGTGGCCGTAGTCGGCGGAAACTCCCTCGGATTTGCGGTTCTCTGGCGGCCCATCCCGGCTTCGGCCAAGACCGCGAACCGCGGAATCTTCAAGACCGTCGACGGCGGCAAGACCTGGATCAAGACGTTCGCTGCTGACGACTCGATCGGCGTGGTCGATATGTGTTCTGATCCCGGCGACCCAAGTAAGTTGTATGCGGTGCTCTATCATCCTGCATCGGGATCGGGCGATTCAGCGATTGAAGCGACTTCCGACATCGTGAAGTCCGTAGATGGAGGTTCCACCTGGACTGCTCTTGCCAGCAGCGGGCTGCCTGAGAAGGCCCGCGGCAGGGTCGGCATCGCGGTCGCTCCCGGAACCGGTGGACGCCGACTGTACGCGATCGTGGAGCAGGGGTTTTACCGCTCGGATGACGGGGGCTCGACCTGGCAGCAGTCCACGAAGGACCCTCGCGTAATTGGCAGCGAATACTTCAGTCGTGTCTTCGTCGATACGCGGAATCCCGATGTGCTCTACGTCTCCCAGACTTCGATGTATCGTTCCAGCGACGGCGGAAAGACTTTCGAGGCGTTCGCCGGAGCGCCCAGCGGCGACGATTACCACGTGGCCTGGATCGACCCCCACGATCCCGCGCGCATGATTTTCGGTGTTGACCAGGGAGCAGTTATCACGGTGGACGCCGGCAAGACGTGGAGCTCGTGGTACAACCAACCGACGGGACAGTTCTACCACGTGTCCACCGATAATTTATTCCCCTATCGCGTCTATGCTGCGCAGCAGGACAGTGGCACAGCCGGCGTGCTCAGTCGCAGCGACTATGGCGAGATCCTTCTGCAGGATTGGTATTCCGTCGGCGGCTTCGAGTATGCATTCCTCACTCCCGACCCGGCACATCCGAACTTCGTTTACAGCGGTGGGTGGTACGGCACGGTAGTGCGTTTCGACAAACGGACCGGCCAAGTCGCGACCGTGTTCGAGCGCGGCAAGAAGTATCGCGCCTCGCAAATGCCGCCGCTGGTGTTTTCGCCGCAGGACGATGCCACGCTGTATGTGGGCATGCAGTTCGTGCTCAAGACCCGCGACGGCGGCAAAAGTTGGCAGGAGATCAGTCCGGACTTGACCGGTTATGGGGAGCAAGAGGAGCCGGAAAAACCTGACCCGGACAAGCCGCGTCCGCCGGCCATCACCGCATTGGCTCCCTCAACCGTACAAGCGGGTGTCATATGGGCAGGCACCAGCAACCGATTGGTTCACATCACGCGCGACGGCGGAGTCAATTGGAAGGACGTCACCCCGGCGGGATTGGCGGCCCCGGTGCAGATCATCTACGTTGAAGCCTCACATCATGACCCAGCCACCGCCTACGTGACGGTGGGTGCGACGCGCGAGTCCACCCCTCCCGATGTCGTACGTACCCATGACTACGGCCGGTCATGGCAGAAGATCGTCAACGGGTTCCCGGAGCACGAAATGGTGCGCGTGGTGCGCGAAGATCCCAAGCGGAAAGGCCTGCTCTACGCCGGGACCGATACGGGCGTGTTTATCTCCTGGGACGATGGCGACCACTGGCAGCCGTTTTCTCTGAACCTGCCGGCAACTCCCATTACCGATCTCCAGGTGCATGGCAACGACCTGGTGATCTCCACTTTTGGACGCGCCCTCTGGATTCTCGATGACGTGACTGCTCTGCGCGAGATCGATGAGAAGATCACCGCCGCTGACGCGCACCTATTCTCCCCAGCAACTGCACTGCGCTGGCGTTGGGAGAACTATCAGGACACGCCTTACCCCATCGAAACTCCTGCGGGCCAGAACCCTCCCGACGGGGCGATTCTCGACTACTACCTCAAGACGCCGCCGGCGGGTGAGCTGACGCTGACCATCTATGACGACAAGGGCGGCGAGGTGGCGAAAATCTCCAGCGCAGCGAAGCCGGCCGAGTATCTTCCGGCCAACGCACCGGACTACTGGTTTGCCGGCGAGGACACCCTGACCAAGAAGGCGGGAGTCAATCGCTTTGTGTGGAACCTCCGGTATTCTCCGCCGCCGGCGCTTCCCTACGGTTACTACGGCGAGCTGTTGGAGTATACGGAATACACATTGGCCGATCACGCCGTGCCCGGCTTCACGCCGCGCCAACAACCTCGCGGGCCGCTGGTTGTGCCAGGCCAGTACACGGCAGAACTGCGGGTGGGCGGACAAACCCTGCGGCATACGCTGACCGTAGAGCTCGATCCCCGCGTGGCCGCTTCGCAGGCGGATCTGGCCGACCAGCTCGATCTGGCGCAGCGCATTAGCCGAGGCATGCAGGTGAGTTCCGACGCTTTTTACCAGGTCGCAAAGTTGCGTAAAACTTTAACTGAACGGACGGACGCCTTGAAGCAGTCTGAATCCAAAGAGACCAAGGATGCGGTTGCCGCCTTCGAGAAGAAGATCGATGCCATCGACAAGGGGAGCAAGAGCGCTCCGGGATTGGGCCCCGTGAACCGCGACCTTGCCCGGCTCATCTTCAGCGTGGAGAGCGCCGACTCGCGTCCGGCAGACACGGTCCAGTCATCGGCACAACAAAGTTGCGACGCCCTCGACAAGGACCTGGCGAACTGGCAGCAGTTGAACGACCATGATATCGCTGCCTTCAACGCAGTACTTACCGCCAATCAACAGGCGCCATTGCCTATCGTTACTGGAATCGGCAGCAAGGGTTGCAAGCCCTAGGAATGTGGGCTTCAGCGGTGCCTTAAAGCCTGTCGGGCGGAGTTGCAAGCTCCCTGCGGACGAATTGTCGGCAATACGGAAGTATTTGAAACGAGACCCGGATTAGGGAAGTCGGCTTGTGGAAAGTTGATGTGTGGCTTATCGGTCGAGCGACGGCATCCGTAAGCGATCCCTGGCGTGAACGGGACAAATCGCTGCTCATCCTAATGAGTCCCGCTGGGAAGGCACGACCTCGCGCTGGCGCCAAAGTAGAGTTGAGACACTGAGACTGGCAATTGTCCCGTGGAACAACTTAAATCCGGATGGGGACACCACCATCCGGGTATTTTCGTCCAGCCGTCTGTCCGCTACACCGTGCCTAATCTTCGCAGCACGCTTTCGCGGAAGCCGCGGCTCAGGGTCAGCTTGGTGCCGTCGCGCAGCAGGATGGCGTAGTCGCCATACAGCGACGGACGCAGCGTCTTGATGCGATCGACGTTGACTAGCGTCGAGCGGTGCACGCGCAGAAACTGGCGCGGCCCCAGCCGGTTCTCCAGGGCGGTGATGGTCTCGCGCAGGATGTGCGTCGCCGCTCCAACATGCAGGCAGACATAGTTTCCCGCCGACTCGGCCCAGTCGATCTCCTGCGGTTTCAGGCAGACGATCTCGCCGTCGGCTTTGATGATGATGCGCTCGGGCGACTTCTGCCGCGCTTCGAGATCGGCCAGCATGTCGAGCACGCGCCGCTGGAACATCGTCTCCGACGGATGCATGAGCTGCTTGCGCGCATGGCCCAGCGCTTCGCCGAGACGCTCTTTGCCCACGGGCTTCAGAAGGTAGTCGAGCGCGTGCACCTCGAACGCCTTCATAGCGTAGCGGTCGTAGGCAGTCACGAAGATGGTGAGCGGCAGTTCCTCGCGCTGCAAGGCGGATACCACGCCAAAGCCATCGACCTCGGGCATCTGCACGTCGAGAAAGACGAGGTCCGGCTTCTCTTTCTTGATCAGCGCGATGGCGCTGTTACCGTCGCCACACTCGGCCACGATCTCCAGGTCCGGCTCATCTTCCAGCAGGCCGCGCAGGCGCTCCCGCGCAAGCGACTCGTCATCACTCAGCAACACTCGAATGGACATCGGCGGTTATCTCCTCTTCGTCGTATCTTCGGAACGGAATGCGAATGCTGACCCGGCAGCCGCCGCCCGGAGCGTCTTCCACGATCAGCCGGTGGTCTTCGTTGTAAAGCTGTTGCAGGCGGGCGCGGGTGTTGCGCAGGCCGACGCCTTCGGACGGAACATGGCCGTTGCCGCGCGTCAGTCCCAGGCCGTCGTCGCGAATCTCCATCCACAACTCGTCGCCGTCGCGCCGCGTGGAAATCCGCACCAGCCCCGGGGTGCGTCGCGGACCAATACCGTGCCGGATGGCATTCTCCACCAGCGGCTGCAGAATCAAGTTGGGCACCAGCGCGCCCAGCGAATGCGGATCGATATCGAGATCGACCTGCAGCCGGTCGCGGAAACGCGTTTGCTGAATGTCGATGTACTTCTGCAGAAACAGCAGCTCGCGACTCAGCGGAACTTCGTGCACGCCGACCGAGTCGAGCGACGAGCGCAGCAGGTCGGCCAGCTGCAACGTCATGTGCTCGGCGGCCTCGCCGTCGTTGCGCGCCAGCGCCGCGATGGAATTCAGCGTGTTGAACAGGAAATGCGGCTCCAGCTGAATCTTCAGCACTTCGAGCTGCGCATAGGCCAGTTGAGCCTCGAGCTGCGACGATTGCAGTTCCCGCTCACGATACTTGCCGTAGTAGGCGATCGCCTGCGTAATCAATACGATGTACCAGTAGCGCGGCAGATCCATCAGCGCGCGCGAGAAGGTATGAGCCCAAAATGGCGCTCGCGGTTCGGTGGAATGCCACATCACCAGCGGCTCGGCGAGCACGATCAGCATCGCAGCGACGATGCTAACTACAATGGATGCAATAATATGGACGGGCAGCGCTGTCTTCCACGCAGCCCGATCGAACGTGAACCGGCAGGACAGCTCGTAGACAAACGGCGTGAGCAGCGACCAGGCCAGCGAGATGCTCAGGTTCCACGCCAGCAGCATCGTCCAGCTCTCCTGGCTGCCCATGGACGCGTAGTACACGCGTGCGCCCGCAGCGCTCAGGAGCGCCAGCAAAGTCCAGAGAACAAAGCCGATAACCCAGACGCGGCCCCACTTCTTCAGCATAGAGAACTGCCTTCTCCCCATGGGACGCTACATCGAAACCCCAACGACGCAGACGAGGTACTCCTACGCGGTGATAGACGAAGGCGGCGTCCAGATGTTTCCTGAAAAGGCAAAAAAATGTACCCAAACCGTCACCCGGCGACCACGCGGGGTTGGCGAACGTCTTGGTGGAAAAACCGGCATTCGGCTTCGCCAACCCCCCTCCCGAATTCTGAGGGGTTTTTGACCCAGGCGGACCCCCGTCGCTGCCCGCGCCGGTCGCCGATCCCCGCTTTCGGTGAGACAATAGTTGGCGCTGACGGTTGCACTTCACCATGCATGAACTTGGCATCGCCTCCGCGATTCTCGAAAGCGTGCAGGCGGAGGCGCAGAAGCGCCCCGAAGGTCGCATCACCAAAGTGGGCGTCAAGATCGGCGAGCTCTCGGCGGTCGACGTCGACGCTTTGCAGTTCGGCTTCGAGATGATCGTCAAGGACACCGAGTGGGAGCATCTAACCTTGGCCGTGGAATCTGTTCCGCGAGTGCAGCGATGCCCGAAGTGTCAGAATGAATTCCGCATGGCCGACTTCGATCCTCAGTGCCCAAGCTGCGGCGAGTTCATGACTGAGTGCATCAGCGGCGAAGAGCTCGACATCGCATATATGGAAGTGGAAACATGAACCGAGTTGCCGTCGAGAAGAAGGTCCTGAACGAGAACCAGATCCTGGCCGAACAGTTGCGCGAGCGCTATCGCCAGAGCGGAGTGCTGTGCGTCAACCTCATCAGTTCGCCGGGCTCAGGCAAGACCGCGCTGCTGGAGCGCACCCTGGACCGGCTCGACAAGAGCACGCGCGTGGCGGTGCTGGTCGGCGATCTGCAAACCGAGAACGACGCGCAGCGGCTGGCCAAGTTCGGCTTCCCGGTCAGGCAGATCATTACTGGCGGAACCTGTCATCTCGACGCGCGCATGATCGAGAAGCATCTTGCCGACTGGAAGCTCGAAGATCTCGATCTGCTCATCGTGGAGAACGTCGGCAACCTGGTGTGCCCGTCGAGCTATGACCTAGGAGAGGACGCCAAGATCGTCCTGCTCAGCACGACCGAGGGCGAAGACAAGCCGCTCAAGTATCCTTCCATCTTCTTTAAGTCAGAGCTGATGCTGCTGACCAAGATCGACCTGCTACCTTACGTGCCCTTCAAGGCCGACATCGCCCGCGAGAACGCCCGCCGCGTCCATCCTCACATGGAGATTATCGATGTCTCCAGCACCACGGGTGAGGGATTGGATAGATGGATGAATTGGCTGGAGCAGCGGCGAGCGAAAGGCCGGAGCGCGACGGTGCTGGTGTAAGGTAATGAGTTGTCGGGTGCTGGGTGCCCCACTCATTCGCGGGTTTCGAATGAGTGGGTGATCACATCGGTATCCGGCTTCGGTCACAGACAGTGATCGTCCCTCTGCTTACCTTGAAATTGTGACTCAAGGCTTGGAGCGCTTTTACGGCAAGCACGACCTGCACTTCATAACGTGTAGTTGCTGCCGCCGCCGCCGCATCTAGGTATTCGGGAGCGGCGGGACCTGCTGCTGTGTCTACTGGAACAAGTGCGGCGGCGATATCGCTTCGTGGTCGTCGGATACGTTCTGATGCCGGAGCATTTACACCTGCTCATCACGGAGCCCGAGGTGGGCGACCCCTCGGTGGTCATGAAGGTATTGAAGGAGCGCTTCACGCGGCGGCTCAGACGGGAACACAATTATGTCGGGCCGGTTTGGCAGAAACGTTTCTACGACTTCAACGTGTGGACGTCGCGCAAGCGGGTCGAGAAGCTGCGCTACATGCATCGGAACCCTGTGAAACGTGGCCTTGTTTCCAGTCCCGAAGAATGAGATTGGAGCAGCTTTCGGGCCTATGCTTATCAGGAGCAAGGACCGGTGCGGATCAATTCGCCAGAGTGGCCGCTGACCGTCGGGGTAGTAAACACCCACTCATTCGAAACCCGCGAATGAGTGGGGCACCCCAGCGCCGCCGCTTGCGCGGCTTGGTCGGCCGTATCCGTGTTTGCGCACCAATCGAGAGGCTGAGCGCCGCTACTCATTGTGTGGACTGCTTCCTGTGCGACAGCGACTGAACTAAACTCCAGGCATGACACTTTCAGCCCGCAATCAACTCGCAGGTACCGTCGAGGAAGTGCAACTCGGCGGCGTAATGGCACACGTCGTGGTGCGCGTGGGGGAAAACCTCATCGAGAGCGTAATCACCCGCAGAAGTGCCGAGGCTATGTCGCTCAAGAAAGGCGATACCGTCAAGGTCGTGATCAAGTCGACCGAGGTGATGCTGCAGAAGGACTGAACGGCCGCGCCTCCGCTCGGGCCCCCCGCCCTCCGGCGGACGTTCCTCGGCCGGGAGGACAATCACAATTTAAGACGACGCCCTCTATGGCCGAGCCGCGGGACCACACTATGCTTGAGTCCGCGGGCAGCATGACCTAACATGACGGCAGCACAGGCCCGACCTCGCGCTTTGCGGCCTCTGACGTGCTCGGAGGTAGTTCCCAGTGGCTTCGTCCAGAACTTCTTGGCTGAGAATTTTTTCTGCCGTCTTCTGCGTCCTGTTCCTCGCCTGCTGCTTCGCACTGGCGGATGAGTCCCCGACTCCCGATCCCACTGGCGGTTATCCGGTCGAGATCGAAGGCCATATCGTCCTGCATATACATGAAGGGCTGGGGACTTTCTCGGCCGAAGACCGAGCGCGGATTGGGAACCTGCTGCTTCGGGCGCTGGTTTTCAGCAATAGGGACGTGAGCAAGATCACGACTTCCGACAAGCCGTATGGTACGGAAATCGTACTGGGCGACCAGGTCCTGATGGTGGTCACTGACAACGAGGCCAGCCATAGCGGGCTGCCTCGCCAGTTGCTGGCAAAGCAATATGCGGCGCGGATTCGCGAAGTCGTCATCCAGGTCCGCATGGAGCACAGCGCGAAATATTTGTGGAGAGCCGTCGCGTACGCGGTGGTCACATTTGTCGCCTACGGCCTGGTGATCTGGCTGGTGATCGTTGGGATCCGGAAGGTGCTGAAGAAGCTGGACTCGACGCTGGCTGCCCACATCAAGGGCATTAAGATCCAGCGATCGGAAATCCTCGGCGCCGAGCGCATCGCCCGAATCATCAGCTCGACGCTCCGCCTGATTCGCGTTGTCTTTGTAGTTACCCTCGCCTATCTGCTATTGGCCGCCGAGTTCAGTTACTTCCCATGGACCCGCGCGCACAGTGCGACGTTGCTGGGATACATTACCGCCCCGTTGGGCTACGTGTCGCAATCGGTCGTCAGCTATTTGCCTAATGTGTTTTACATCACGGTAATCGTGATCGCGCTGATTTATGTTTTGCGGTTTCTAAGCTTCCTTTCGCACGAGGTCGAGAGGGGGAACATTCGCTTCCCAGGCTTCTATCCGGAATGGGTTCAGCCGACCTACAAGATTGTCCGCATGCTGCTCTATGCCTTTGGGGTCGTGCTGGTCTTTCCCTACCTTCCGGGATCCAATTCTCCCGCCTTCAAGGGTGTAGGGCTGTTCCTGGGCGTGCTGTTCTCTCTAGGCTCGACGTCGGCTGTATCGAACCTGGTGGCAGGCACCATCCTTATTTATACGCGCGGATTTCGAGCCGGCGAGTGGGTAAAGATCGGTGACAACGTGGGCGAGGTCGTCGCGCAATCGCTGCTGGCAACGCATCTGCGCACCATAAAGAACGAGGAGATCACCATCCCCAGTTCCGTAGTGCTTAGCGCCCATGTGATCAACTACAGCCGGCTGGCGAAGACCAGTGGCCTGATTCTGCATACCTCGGTCACCATCGGATATGACGCGCCGTGGCGCACCATTCATCAACTGCTGATCGATGCCGCGAAGAAGACCAAACACATCCTGAGCACGCCGGAGCCCTTCGTTCTGCAGAATGCGCTCGACGACTCCTACGTTGAGTACGAGATCAATGCGTACACTGACCGTCCGCTGGAGATGGTGTACATTTATTCGGATTTGCACGCCAACATCCAGGATTGCTTCTATGAGGCGGGCGTCGAGATCATGTCGCCGGTCTTCTCGGCGATTCGCGATGGCAACACCACCGCGATTCCGTCGCAGTACCTTCCGCCGGATTACCGGCCCAAGAGCTTCCGCATTGAGAACGACGACTCGGCCGCGGCGGCCGCCGGCAAGGGGTAGCGCGATCGCCCGGACCCGTACGACAAGCCGCGCCTTGACACTCCGTCTCGCCTTCCCTAACGTTAGTGGGGCGCGGAGTCTAGCTTACTTCCCCCAGCGATAAACTTGCTATCCAAACGATCCCATCTCGCATGTCTGGCCGGGTTGCTCCTTGTCTTAAGCTGGGCAGCCTGGGCGGAGAAAATCGCCGACATCCAGCCGCAGGGCTATGTCACCGATCTGGCCGGCGTCATCGATGCGAACACGCGCGCCCGGCTGGAGGCCCTGTGTACCGAGGTCGAACAGAAGACTGGCGCGCAGATCGGCGTCGTGACGGTGAAGTCGCTGGACGGTGAGAGCAAAGAAGACTATGCAGCCGATCTCTACAAGCACCTCGGCATCGGCTCCAAGAAGAACAGTCGCGGGGTTCTGCTACTGGTGGCTCCCCAGGAGCGGCAGTATCGCATCGAGGTGGGCTATGGTCTGGAGCCGGTGATCAACGACGCCCGGGCCGGCGATATCGGACGCGACATGGTGCCCTACTTGAAGAGTGGCAACTATAGCGGCGCCGTGCTGACCGGCACTACCGGGATCGCCCAACTGATCGCGGCCGCCAGTGGCGTAACCCTGAGTGGCCTTCCGAGCCGGCAGGCGCGGCCACAAACCCAGAGCCAGACTCCCTGGTGGATTCCGGTGCTGATTGTGGCTGGAATCTTTCTGCTGGTGCGCTTCCTGAGCCGCTCGGGACGAGGAGGCGGACCGCGAAGCGGACTTCGCGGCGGAGGCAGTGGAGGATCGATGTTGCCCTGGATGTTGCTGGGCTCAAGCATGGGACGAGGCGGCTGGGGCGGCGGAGGTGGATTCGGCGGCAGCTCCGGCGGATTGGGTGGCGGGGGTGGGTTTGGCGGCTTCGGCGGCGGCATGAGCGGTGGAGGCGGCGCGGGCGGCAGTTGGTGAAGAGAGCGCTCTCACCACGGAGGCACGGAAGACACGGAGAAGATCGGAATTTGGATTGAAATTATCCACATCGAGCCTTCTCGCTTACGACGGCGACATTATGAGGTACATGAACACAAGGACAAGTAATTTCCCATCTTCCTCCGTGCTCTCCGTGCCTCTGTGGTGAATAGAATTTCTGCCAGGAAGAGTGATTGCTGATGAAGAAACCGGAAGACAAGCTGCAAAGCCTGGTTCAAAAACTGGAGTCGGCCTGCGGGAAGAACCTGGTTTCCGTTGTGCTCTATGGCTCGGCCGCTCGTGACGATTTTCACGAGCAGTATTCCGACGTGAATGTGCTGGTTGTGCTGGGCGAGTTGGGCGCGACGGCCATAGATGCGCTGGCTCCGGTCATCCGCTGGTGGAGCGTAGAAGAGAAACTACGCCCGCCGATGATCATGACGCTGCAGGAGCTGCGCGATTCGGCGGATGTGTTTGCCATTGAGCTGCTCGACATTCAGCGCACCCACCGCACGCTGTCAGGCGAAGATGTGGTCAGCGCCATCGAAATTCCGATGAATCTCCATCGCGTGGAGGTAGAGCACGAGCTGCGGACCACGCTACTGCGTTTGCGGCAGCACCTGCTCTTGTCGCCGGACAACGAAGACGAGCTGCGAGCCGTGCTGGCAAAGTCGATCACCAGCGTGCTGACGCTGTTCCGGCACGCGCTGATCGTGGCGGGAGAAACTCCTCCGCATGAGAAACAGAAACTGCTGGAACAGGTGGGTGCGGTATTCAAGGTGGACGTGGCACCGGTGCGCGAAATTCTCGCCCTGCGCGATAATCCGCACACACCGATGCCGGTGCGTGAGCGCTATTTCGCCCACATGAACGCCATCGGAGAGGTCACCCGCGCGATCGACGGCTTTGTGCCCAAGGAAAAAGTTCAGAGGCTGACTAACCATTTGCGAAATTGAAAGTGAGGCGCACATGAAAGCTCTCATCATTATTGTTGTCATTCTTGCCATCCTGGGATTCTGGTTTGGCAGCACCTATGTCAGCCACCGCAACGAGATGGTGCGCAAGAAGGAGACTGTCAACGCGATGTGGGCGCAGGTGGATGTGGTGCTGCAGCGGCGCGCCGACCTGATCCCCAACCTGGTGCAGACGGTCAAGGGGTTCGCGCAGCATGAAGAAAAAGTCTTCGGCGACATCGCGGCGGCCCGCGCGGCCATGATCGGAGCCAAGACTCCGCAGGAAAAGATTGCCGCCAACGGACAGCTGGATTCCGCGCTCGGACGGCTGATGGTGGTGGTGGAGAACTATCCGCAGTTGCGCTCGAATGAAAACTTCCTCCGCTTGCAGGATGAACTGGCCGGCACGGAGAATCGCATTGCCATCGAGCGCCGCCGCTACAACGAAGCGGTGCAGGATTACAACACTTACATACAGATCTTCCCCAACAACATCGTCGCGAGCATGTCAGGCTTTACGCGTGATGATGCTTACTTCAAGACGGAGGAGGGTGCGCGGCAGGCGCCGAAAGTGGACTTCGGAACTCCGGCCCAGCAGCCTGCGCCAGCACCCGCGCAGTAGCCGAAAGGCGACCTGCTCGTGGGCATTGGAAATGTTGGACGTCTATTACCGCGGGTTGGCGCCACCTGGTTCGCGGGCGCGCCCGGCTCAGCTCGTTGTTTCCTGCGGCAGGAGGTTGTGATTCAGCGCGAAGAGAGCCAGTTCCAGGCGGTTTCCGACGCCCAGCTTATTGAAGATGTTGGTGAGGTGCCGCTTCACGGTCTCCTCGCTGATGCCGAAGGCCTTGGCGATGTCTTTGTTGGTGCAACCTTCGGTGATCTGGGTTACGACCTCCAGCTCACGCGAAGTCAGCCCAAACGTCTTGCGCGGCGGCGGGGTGGTCTGAGCCGCCAGGTCGCGCAAGACCTGCACGAGGTTCTGCACCGGACGCCCCTCCAGCCAATACTGCCCCTGCATCACGGCACGAATGCAGGCGGACAGATGTTCCATCGCGGCATCCTTGAGCACCACGCCGCGCGCGCCCAGTTGCAGCGCTTCCAGTATCTGGCGCTTGTCGATCAGGCCGGTAAGGACAATGGTGCGCGTGTCCGTGGTTTCAGTAGTGAGCTCGCGCAGGGTCTCCATGCCCGGCATCTTTGGCATGGCAAGATCGAGTAACAAGACGTCGGGCGTGGTCGAGCGTACGACGTTCAAGGCTTCCATGCCATCGCGGGCTTCGCCGACCACTTGCATCAGCGGTTCAGCCTGCAGCATATTGCGAAGCCCCACCCTCACTACCGGGTGATCGTCGGCAATCACGATGCGAATAGGGTTGAGAGTAATGTTCTTTTTCAAGGCACCTGGTCCCGCCGGCCCACCGTCTTCTTTGCTGAGACAGCGGCCGCGCCGAGTCGTCTGGCCACTTCCTTTTCAACTGCTTCCACTGCGGCTTCGGTTGCGTGAAGCAAGCGTTCTATTCGGTCGAGAGAGCCACTTCGCATCCTCTCTTCCAGCGCCACGCAACACTGTGCCACATTCCTAGCTCCAAGAATCTGACTGCTTCCCTTCAAATAGTGCGCGGCAACGCGCAGCTGTTCAAAATCGCTTTCCTGCGAAGCCTTGTGCAACGTCGCGAGAGTTCGCCGTGCGTCCTCCAGGTAATCGCGATACAAGTCTGCCAGCCCGCCCACGTCAGCTGACATCGCCTGCCGCAGGCGGTCGAACACGTCCGGAGTCAACACTTCTTCCATCGCCATGGTGAACGCCGCCGCAGCGGCGATCTATTATCCCTTAGGTAACCACTGCCGCGCAGCCGCGTCAAGCAGGGAATGCTTGTTTCGAAGCGATTTGGTCAACGTTTCTTAACTATTGAAGTTTGGAAAAATCGGGCTTTCGTTTCTGCAGAAAGGCCGTGAGCGCCTCTTTGGTCTCCGGTGAGTCCAGATGGCGCCGCACTACCTCAACTTCCTCGCGCATGGCACGCCCCAATTCTGCCTGCAGAGACTGCCTCAAAAGTTGTTTCGTCGCACGCAGCGCGCCGGCTGGCTTTTCTGCCAGCGCTCGTGCGGCGCTCATGGCGGCGTCCAGCAGCTTGTCACCGGGAACGACCGCGTTCACCAGCCCAACCTCGTAGGCTCGTTGCGCGGTCAGCGGACTTCCCAGCATCAGCAGTTCGGCCGCGAGGTGGCGGCCGACCAAGGCCGGCAACAGCACGGTCGAGCCAGCCTCCGGAACGATCCCCAAATTGACGAACGGCAGGATGAGTTTGGCATTGTCGGCGGCGTAGATGAGGTCGCAGTGCAGCAGGATGGTGGTGCCGATCCCGACGGCCGATCCCTGCACCGCCGCAACCACCGGCTTCCGTGCTTCCGCAACCGCATACATGAAGCGCACGGCTGGCGGAGTGCCGGTTCCAGTCCATGGCTGGTTGAGGAAGTCCGCGAGATCGTTGCCGGCAGTAAAAGAGTCGCCGTTGCCATGCAGCAACAGAACGCGAATCGCCGGGTCGCGCTTCGCCCTTCTCCACGGCATCGGAGAGATCGGTGTACATCTCCGCGGTCAATGCATTCTTCTTCTCCGGACGATTGATGGCAATCCGCAGCACTGCGCCGTCAGTTTCGGTTTGAATATGACTCATAAGAATTTCCTTTCTTCGGGCCCCTGTATCAGTTTCCGCCATGGATCGGCAACACGGCATTGTACGAGACCGTACTGCGGCAGGTCTGTAACATAGCGACGAGCCAGGCTGCGCCGCGCTTGGGCGATGCGGTTTTGATGTAATCTGGGACCAGTCATGCAACCCGTTACACCCTTTATTCAGCCCGCCGACCGCCGCCGCCATTTCCTGAGCGGGTTGTACGGCGATCTGCTGGAAAATGGGATTCGCTACTTCTTTCCGGGTGCGTCCTTACAGCGCGCGGAGGAAGCGTCGGAGAACATGCCTGGCCTCCTGGTGGCTGTGCCCAATGGAGGCGAAGTAGCCTTCGAGTGGATGGGTTCTGGCTATTCGCTGACGGCGGCTGCCAAGTTTTCTGACCATGAACGGCGGTTGCTGCGCAGCATCGGCATGGTGCTTTCCGCGCGCTATGAAATGCTGACCAACCAGGTGCTGGCGGCGCAGAGCTTCCAGACCTTCCGCGGGCAGCCCGAAGACCGCTTTGTCTCGGCATTCCTCGATCCCGCGGCGCACGCCAGTGCGGCGACCATAGCCATGACCCACGACCGGGTTGCCGATGCCATCGAGGTCTTGCGCACCAGCAGCATGAGTACCTACGAGAATCGCCGCATCGCGACCGGCGTGCTGCTGTTCGGATCCATGCCCGAGCCGTGCCACGAGCCTCCCACCACCCCGGAGAACGCGCTTTCCTATACGCCGCTGCTGACGACGGTTCGCAGCTTTCACCGTTTGTGCGATGGCCTGCACACCCTCGCCCTGGTGGACCAAAACGGCCGTCTGGCGGAGTTGATCGATGTGCGGGAGTGGTCCGAGCCGTATCACGACATGCCGCTTGCTGTGCCCACCGCGACCCACTACGAGGCCCACGCCCGCGCCACACTGTGCGGCGGTCACCTGTGCCTGATCCTGTCGCCCAATGGCGAGATCAAGATTTACTCCGATGGCGTGCCCGTCTTCCGCTTCCTCGACGGAAAGTGGCGGCTGATGGATGCTCGCCACCGTTACGATATGTGGAAGGTCGCGATCGGCAATGTTCCACTGGCGGAACGGCTGTTCAGTGTGGCGCTGAATCTGGTGGAGAGCCGGCGCGGCGCCCTGTTCGTCGTCCTCGACGACAAGGAGTCGGTGCGTGAGCTGGTATCGCAGCCCGACCTCCTGGAGACCCTCACTCATGCCCACCTGCCGGAAGGTTTCTCCAGCAAGGACCAGTTGCACTACCTGCTGCGCAATCGCAGCATCTTCGACATTCCGTCCACCGTGCTGGAAAACATCGCGCGCATCGACGGCGCGGTGGTGTTGTGTGCCGACGCGAATCTGCTCGCCTTCGGCGCCATTCTGCACCACAACTCCAACATAGAGGCGATGAATCGCACCGTGGAAGGCGGGCGCACGACCGCCGCCCTCGCCGCTTCACGCTACGGGAAAGTCCTGAAAATCAGCGAAGACGGTTTGATGTCGATGTTCCACGACGGGAAGTGCCTCTGGGAGATGTGAGCCAGCACGGGCAGTGCGCGAACGCGTTCCCGTCCGCGAGCATCTTAAGACTCAGGGGCTGAGCCGCAACACGATTTCTTCTTATGACACGAACCAATCATCTTCGCTGCCTGTTAGCGCTCATCTTTCTAGTGGTGGCAGGCACGCTGCCCGCGTTCGCCGACGATGCCGCCGTAGTGACGGCTTGTCCCGCCGACCTCCGGCTTCCGGGCGGAGTGATCGCCGAGCGGCTGATGCAGCACAACGCCGAGCGTGCTGAACAGTTGCACAATTTCGAAGGTATGCGGGAGTATTCGGTGGAATACACGGGTCTCGGGACCGTCAAAGCGAAAATGGATGTGAAGCTGCAGTACACTGCGCCGGGCGAAAAGAAGTTCGCCATACAGTCGGAGTCGGGCAGCAAGCTGCTGATTGGCCATGTCCTGAAGCGGCTCCTGCAGACCGAGCAAGAGGCGGCGTCCGACCAGGCCAATCGCGACGCGGTCGCCCTCAACACCAGCAACTATCGGCTTACCCTTCTGGGCTGCGAACCCTCCGGCGGCGGCCAGCTCTACGTAATGAAGGCCGAGCCGTTGCGGGACAATAAGTTCCTGTATCGGGGAACGCTCTGGATCAATCCGCAGGATTACGCCGTTACCCGCATCGACGCCGAGCCCGCCAAGAACCCGTCGTTCTGGATTAAGCGCACCAAGATTCACCAGCTGTATCAGAAGATCGGCGAGTTTTACCTGCCGGAGCTGAACCAGACGGAAAGCGATATCCGTATTGGCGGAAGGGCGGTGCTCACCATCCGCTATCAGGATTACAGACTGCCTCAGCAAGCCGCCGCGCTCGCCGCAACAGCGACCAGAAGATAAGCAATTAGCGAGATGCAGGCGCGATCGCCATACACTCTCTTTCAGCGCTGGGCATTGGCCTGCGTTCCTGACCGGATTATCACCACCCCGGGTTCTACACTTACTCTTGCCTCAGCGCGACGATCGGCTCGATCTTGGTGGCGCGCCGTGCGGGGATGTAGCTCGCCAGCAATGCCACGCTGAGCAGCAGAACCGGCACGCCCGTCATGATGGCCACGTCGGTAGGCTTCACCTGGAACAGCACGCTGGCCAGCGCGTAGCCTGCAGCCAGGGCGCCCAAAATGCCCAGCGCCGCTCCGGTTGCGGCCAGCTTCATTCCGTTCGCGACCACCAGCTTCAGCAGGTCAACCCGCTTGGCTCCCAACGCCAGACGAATACCCAGCTCTCGTGTTCGCTGCGCCACCGAGTATGCCAGCAGTCCGTAAATTCCCAGCGAGGCCAGCAGCAATGCCAGCAGGGCGAACGCGCTCACGACGATTGCCGGTGACTTGCGCATGAACACCGACGGCGATTGCGCGATCACTTCATCCATGCTGGCCATTCCATAGACCGCGACATCCGGATCGAGGCCGTTCATGGTGCGACGCACCACCGCTTCCAGCGCGGCTGGTTCCATCGAGGTCCGGATCGCGACCGAGTAGAACGTGTTTGGGCCTTGCGCAAACGGCGAGTAGACCACCGGGGTCGGCTTGCTGTCGAGGCTGGTCACGTTTTCATCCGTCACGATGCCGACCACTTCGTTCAGGAATGGCTGGCTGGAATACGTGAAGTCGATCCGCTTGCCGATGGGATCTACTCCGCGAAAAACCTGGTCGGCCAGCGTCTGGTTGATGATCACAACATTCGGCGAACCCTTCTTGTCCTGATCGGTAAACATTCGGCCGGCGCGCAGAGGAATGCCCATCATGGAGAAATAGTTTGCGCTGATGTCGCGCGAATTGGCTTCATGCTCCTCCATGGCGGAAGCGCTGCGGCGGCCCTCCAGCACGAAGCGCGAGGTGCTTCCTGCGCCGCTGAGCGGAAGCACGCTCACGGTGGCGACATCCTTCACGCCGGGCAGTGCCTTCAGTCGGTCACGCATGGTTTGCTCGAAGATGTTGACCTGCTCCTCCTTGATATAACGGTTGCCTGGCATCGAAATCTTGAGACTCAGCAAGTGATCAGTGCGGAAGCCAGGATCGACGCTGATGACGCGCAGCAGGCTCTTCATCAGCAGCCCGGCGCCGGCGAGCAGCACGATCGCCATGGCTATCTCCGCTACGACCAGAGCATTGCGAAAGCGATGGCTGGTTCCCGAGACCAAACTCCGGCTGCCCTCTTGAAGCGCATCCTGCACCGCAGGCTTGAAAATCTGGAGCCCCGGCGCTAATCCGAACAAAACGCCGGCAGCCAGCGCAACCGCCGCCGAGAACAGCAGAACCCCGCCATCGACGCGGGCGTTTTCCAGGAAAGGCATCGATTGCGCCAGGAATTTCGGCGTGCTCGCAATCATCAGTGGCAGGCCGCACACCGCCAGCACCACTCCGAGAGTGCCGCCTGCCAGCGCCAGCAACACACTTTCGGTCAGCAGCTGCCTTACGATGCGGCGCTGTGAGGCTCCCACGGAAATGCGAATCGCCATTTCCTTTTGCCGCCCCACTGAGCGCGCCAGGAATAAACCCGCCAGGTTGGCGCACGTGATCAGCAGCACTACGCTCACCGCCGCCGTCAGCAGCAGAAGAACCGGCCGCACCGATCCGACCAGCTGTTCGCGCAGGGGAATCAGCCGCGCGCCGACGCTGGCATTCGACGCTGGGTACTGCATCTGCAGTTGCTGCATGATGGCGCTGATGTCGGCCTGCGCCTGCTGCAGACTGACGCCTGGCTTGAGCCGCCCGACCGGATAAAACCAGTAGCCGTTGCGGCGAGCACGAAAGCCGCCATCGACCTCCAGCGGCATCCAGAAATCGGCGGAGCGCGACGGCGCAAATTGAAAGTCGCGCGGCAACACGCCCACCACGGTCCGCAACTCACCGTCGAACTTCAGGCCGCGGCCAAGAATGTTAGGGTCGCCGCCAAAGCGCCGCTGCCACGCGCCGTGGCTGAGAATCACTGCCTTCTCGCCATGAGCGCCATCGGCGTCTGGGTGAAAACTTCGTCCCAGCGCCATGCGGACGCCGAGCACGTAGAAGAAGTTCGCGCTGGCCACCGACGCCGGCACCTGCTCCGCTCCGTTCGCCCCGTAATACGTGGCGGCCATCCCGGAATATCCGCCGATCTGTTCGAACACATGACTGTGATCGCGAATGTCCAGAAAGTCGGGATACGAAACTTCAAACTGGGTGAAGTCGCCAGTCGTTCGGGTCGACCAGACCTGTACCAGGCGATCCGGTTGCCGAAAGGGCAGCGCCTGCAACAAGAGCCGGCTTGACGACGCTGAAAATCGCAGTGTTTGCGCCGATGCCGAGCGCCAGCGTGACCAGTGTCACGACCGTGAAACCGGGACTCTTGCGCAACATGCGCAATCCGTAGCGAAGATCCTGCAGCAACGTATTCATCGGCGCTCTCCTTGCGTTTGCGGTCAGGCCGGAGACACAACTGCGACTCATTCTGCTGCAACTTGGCTGCCGTATTTGTGGCTGCAAATCCTTTTATATTGCGAATGCCCTTCCACCGAGGCGGCGATTCTGTTCATTTGCGGCATCCGCTGTCCGGAAGCGAACACGCACGCCAGTCGACCGCTCCCTGCTATCCTCGAAATACCGACTGAAAAGGACGCTGCCCCGCTTGCCGCCGATTCTCAACGCACAAGGTATTTCGAAGACCTTCGGAGCCACCCCGCTCTTCCGCAACATCGCGTTTACGATTGCCGATGGCGACCGCATCGGGCTGATCGGGCCGAACGGCTCGGGTAAGTCGACGCTGCTGCACATCCTCTCCGGCACCGTCGAACCCGATGGCGGTGAGGTGGCGGTGCGCAAGCGAACGCGCCTGAGTTGCGTGGAACAGGAATCGCAATTTGCCGCCGGCCAGACCATCCGCGCCGTGATCGAAGCCGCTCTCGATCGATCGGCAATTCCGCCGGATGAGCGCGCTGCCCGCTTCGCCGAGACACTGGGTCGAGCCGGTTTCGAAGATCTCGACGCCGAAGCGAATTCCCTTTCCGGCGGATGGCGCAAGCGCCTGGCCATCGCCGAGGCGCTGGTGCAACAACCGGACATTCTCCTGCTCGACGAGCCAACCAATCATCTCGACCTCGCCGCCATCGAGTGGCTGGAAGAGCTGCTGCAAGTCGCGCCGTTCGCGTCGGTCGTCGTCAGTCACGACCGCTATTTTCTGGAGAACGTAGCGACCGCGATGGTAGAGCTGAACCGCGCTTATCCCGACGGACTGCTGCGTGTCGCGGGCAATTACAGCAAACTGCTCGAAGAGAAAGAAGCCTTCCTGCATGCCCAGGCCAAACATCAGGAGGCGCTGGAAAACCGCGTGCATCGCGAGATCGAGTGGCTGCGCCGTGGTCCCAAGGCGCGTACTTCCAAATCGAAAGCGCGGATCGACAAGGCTCAGCAACTGATCGGCGAACTGGCTGACCTGAATGCCCGCATCCGAACCGCCAGCGCTGCAATCGATTTCTCCGCAACCGATCGGAAGACGCGGCGGCTGATCGAATTGGAAAACATTTCGTTCGACATCGGCGGTCGCACGCTGTTTGAGCATCTAGACTTCATCCTCACGGCTGGAATGCGAGTTGGGCTCGTCGGTCCTAACGGCAGCGGCAAGACTACTCTGCTGCGGCTGTTGTCCGGCGAACTCGCTCCGACGTCGGGTGAGATTCGCACCGCCGAATCGCTGCAGATTGTGTACTTCGATCAGAACCGCGTGCTCGATCCCGAGGTCACGCTGCGCCGCGCGCTGGCTCCCGACAGCGATTCGGTGATCTACCAGGATCGCGTCGTACACGTCGCCTCGTGGGCGGCGCGTTTTCTGTTCAGCGGCGAGCAGCTCAATCAGCCTGTGGGCCGCCTCTCGGGAGGCGAACGCGCCCGGGTTCTGATCGCGCGGCTCATGCTGCAACCGGCGGACGTGCTGCTGCTCGATGAGCCGACCAACGACCTCGACATTCCCACCCTCGAAGTGCTGGAAGAGAGCCTGCTGGAATTTCGCGGTGCGCTTGGTGCTGGTGACCCACGATCGCTACCTGCTCGACCGGGTTTCGACTACGGTAGTCGGGCTCGACGGACTGGGCGCTGCCGGGCGTTTCGCCGATTACTCGCAGTGGGAGAGCTGGCAAGACGAGCGCGTGCGACTTTCCAAAACAGTTGCGAAATCTGTTGACCGTGAAACCGTGAACCCACCGCCCGCTGTCGCCGCAGCCAGGAAGAAGCTTTCCTACCTGGAAGCCCGCGAGTACGCAACATTGGAGCAGCGCATTGCCGAATCCGAAGAGCAGCTCAAAGCGGCGCGCGCCGCTTATGAAGATCCCACGATCGCCACCGATGCCGAGCGGCTGATCGCCAGCCAGGCCGAGCTGGTTCGCGCACAGCAACGGGTCGATCAGCTCTACACCCGCTGGGAAGAGCTGGAAGCCAAGATCAGTTGAGAGTGAAAGCTCAACCGGCGTCGTCCGCCAGCAGCTTCCCCAAAGTAGGTTTGTGCTTTTCGGATTTCTTGCGCCGCTTCTTGTTGTCCGGTTCGGTGCGTGTAGGGGGAGGCGTACCCAAGGCTTCGCGCGCCGCAGCTTTCACCGCCGATGCCGCTCGGAACGGCTTCGGCTTACGAATCTTCGAGGGCATGACGCCTCATCTCCTGACGAAAACACCTGACCGTCCATTCGCTGCACTCTAGGGACAGCCGGGCAAAGCCAGACAGGTGTTTCGCCGTATCTGACTCAAAAGGAAGCGGATAGCACAAATCATAGCGTCGCCTCGGGGCCTCTGTCGAATCAGACCATTCCCGTGTCTGGAAATGGCTCACGACCTTCGCACTTGCCCAATTTGAGAGGTCCGCGCTCTGACTTGAAGCGAATGGCCGACAGGTTCGATCGAGCTTCGAATCCGCCGCGGCTGAGGATGGAACTATAGTTTGCGATATGCTCAGACCAGACAATGAGAGCGGAGAAGCATGGCTAGCGAAGCTGAAGTTTTCGACGTGGTGATTGTGGGTGCAGGCATCAGCGGGCTGCTGGCGGCACGGCATCTGCGCGAACACGGCGTTGGCGTGGTATTGCTCGACAAAGGCCGGCACGTGGGCGGCCGCATGGCTACACGCCATACCGGCGAAGCCGTGTTCGATCATGGTGCCCAGTTCTTCACCGTCCGCGACGACGTCTTTCGGCCCATTGTTCAATCGCTGCTGGACGCCAGGGTTGCGCGCGAGTGGGCCACAGGGTTCGCTCTCCAGGGTGGCGGCTTCCAGGAAACCGACGAGATGCGCTATTGCGGGGTGAAGGGCATCCGCACCATCCCGGAATTTCTGGCACAGGGGCTGGACGTCCGCCACTCGACCAAGGTGATGCACATTACAAGAGATCACGCTGCCTGGAGGCTGCAATGCGAAAACGGCGCAACCTTCGCGAGCCGGGCCCTCCTGCTCACCTGTCCGGTGCCAGAATCGCTGGCGCTGATCAAGGAGAGCGGGGTTTCTCTACGCGAAACAGAACTCCAACAGCTTACCGGTATCGAGTACCTGCGCTGCATCTCGCTTATGGCAGTGCTGGAAAAACCCAGTCGAATCCCCGCGCCCGGAGGGTTATGGCTGGCCAGCGAGCCGGTCTCGTGGCTGGGCGATAACCGCCAGAAAGGCTTGACCGAAGCAAACGCTGTCACCGTGCACGCGGGACCACAATTCAGTGTTGACCACTGGGAGGAGCGGCCGGAAGTTGTTGCCCGGCGTTTGCTCAAAGCCGCCGACCGATGGCTGGGCAGCGCGCCCGTCACCTGGGAGGTTCACCGCTGGCGGTATAGCCAGCCCGTCACTCCCTACCCGGCGCCGTGTTTCCTGGCGAACGCTGCGCCGCCGCTGCTGTTGTCGGGCGACGCCTTCGGCGGTCCGCGTGTCGAAGGAGCAGCACTGTCGGGATTGGCGGCAGCAGAGCGGTTGCAGGAGTTGCTGGGGTAGGGGTCGTTGTCGGCGCCATTCTGTAATCGTGACCGGACCTCCCAATAGTTCAGACGTGAATCGTCCAGAGCGGCTGGCATGTGAGACACGGTGAACTTCTCAGACGAAGAGTGCGTCGGTGAGGGACGGTCAAGCTCGTCCCTGCGCCGAAAACCGCAGCGTGTTAGGCTTCAGCGAAGCCTATGGGAACGCGACGGTGATTGGCCGGGTCTTTCGAGCATTTCAATATCGCGATTTTCGCCTGATGTGGTTTGGCGCCTGTACCTCCAGCATCGGCACCTGGATGCAGATTGTGGCGCAGGGCTGGCTTATCTACCGCCTGAGCCACTCCGCCTTCCTGCTGGCGCTGGATCAATTTCTGGGCGGCATCCCTATCTTTCTGTTCTCGCTGGTGGGTGGCGTGGTGGCCGATCGTATTGAGAGGCGGCGCATCCTGCTGGCTTCTCAGTACCTGCAGATGGCTTCCGCGGGGATTCTTACCGCTCTGGTGGCGACCGGCCTGATTCACGTGTGGCATATCCTCTGCCTGTCGTTCGTCTCGGGGTTCGCCCAGGCATTCGGCGGCCCGGCGTATCAGGCGCTGATTCCCACCCTGGTCGACACCGAGGACATGCCCAACGCGATCGCGTTGAACTCGATCCAGTTCAACGTGGCGGTCATGATCGGTCCCGCGCTGGCGGGTGAAACGTTAGCCAAGCTCGGCGAAAAATGGTGCTTCGGATTGAATGCGCTCTCCTTCCTGGCTCCGATCCTCTCGCTTTCCCTCATCAGATCGCGGTTTCTGCCGCTGAAGACTACGGACTCAATGTTCAGCAGCCTGAAGCAGGGCATCCGCTTCGTTCGCAAGCAGCACGCGATGGAGGCGCTCATTGTCCTCGCGTTTTGCATGACGGCGCTCGCCATGCCCATGCGCACCTATATTCCAGTGTTCGTCAAGGACATCTTTCATCGCGGACCGGAGACTTTTGGGAACCTGCTGGCGCTGATGGGTCTGGGCTCGGTCTGCGGTTCGCTGAGCATTGCGTACGCTGGCAATTTCCCGCATAAGGGGCGCGCGGCTCTGGGCTCACTCATCTGCCTAGGAACGGGAATCCTGGGCTTTGCCCTGTCGAAGACGGTTCTCGTGAGCGGAGCAATGCTGGTGCTCGTCGGCGCCTCCATGATGGCGGTCTTTGCCACCGTCAACTCGCTGGTGCAGTTGATTACCACCAACGAAATGCGTGGGCGAGTGATGAGTGTCTATAACTTCGCCTTCCGGGGCGGCATGCCGATGGGGAACCTGCTGTCAGGATGGCTGGTCCCGATATTCACCGCTCCGTTCGTGCTGGGCGTGAACGGGTTGCTGCTGGTGGCACTGGCCCTGTATTTCCTGCTGATCCAGCGCCGGGTCGCGGCACTCTGAGCCGACAATCGTAGCTTCGCAGCCTTGACTTTCGAGTTTGCCATGGCTTATTAACAAAAGGTTGGGTGAAGGAGTTCACCCCGAAGCGCTGTCCTGCCGATGCCCGGACAGATGATGACTCCTGACAGCAAGACTTGTCGCGGAGTCATGTCCCCGGCAAGTTTCCTGAAAATTCAGTTTCCCGCATCCCGGAGAATCGGTAGGCTCGTGTTTCGCCTTGCCAGCCTGCCTCTACGAGCGGAAAAGAAGAAAGAGAGGACCATTCGGTTTGCTGAAATATATGGTCATCGGCCTGGGAGGTTGCGCGGGCGCCATCGCCCGCTACGCTCTCGGCAGCTACATCGGAAGCCGCTATGGACTGCGGTTCCCTTACGGGACGCTGGTCATTAATATCAGCGGTTCGTTCGTGCTGGGATTTATCGTGGCATTGCTGTCCCGGATCGCCGCCAGCCAGTACTGGTGGTATCTGCTTCCGATCGGATTCGTCGGGGCATATACCACTTTCTCGACCTTCGAGTATGAGACCCTCCGGGCCGTCCAGGACGGACAAGTCGCAATTGGGCTGTTGAACGTTGCGCTCAGCGTTCTTGTCGGCTTCGTTGCGGTGTGGGCCGGTGCGACTCTGGGAAGAGTGGTCGCATGAGACAACTGGCTACGCCCAAAGCGTCTATCATTCTTAGTCGATGTGAACTACCGACAGTGAACCCGGGTTCGCGGTATTCGGTGGGTCTGGATGGGTTCGCCATCTCCCCGCAAGAGGAGGCCACTTGTTAACCACTGGACCAGCTAAAAAGGTCACCGTTTATGTCGTGGAAGGCCAAACCTACCACGGCACGGCCTGCTATGCAGCGATTCTGGACTTTCTGTTCTTTCGCGGGATTTCCGACGCGACTGTGACCAGAGGAATGGCGGGTTTTGGAACGGACCACAAGATGCACACCAGCCGTCTGGTAGACCTGGCCGACCGCATGCCCATCAAGATCGAGTTCATCGAGACGGCGGACCGGGTGCAGGAAGTCCTTCCTAAGCTGACAGAGATCGCGAGCCAGGGTCTGATCGAGGTTCACGATACTACCGTGATTGCACCGGCAGCGCCTGGAGAAAAGCCCAAAGCTGAAACTCCGGCGGTCAAGTTGCAGTCAACCGCTAAGCTGATGCGCATCCTGATCGGCGAGAACGATAAGTGGAACGACAAGCCTCTGTATCGCGCTCTGGTCGAGGCCTTGCGGGCCAACAATATCGCGGGAGTGACGGTATACCGCGGCATTCTCGGATACGGCGCTAATCGCCGCATACATAAGGATTCGGCGCTGAACCTGTCACACGACGCACCTATCCTCCTCACGGTCGTCGATGTCGAAGACAAGCTACGGGCTTTCCTCCCAGTACTCGATCAAATGGTCAAGCAGGGCACAATTGTCCTTTCCGATGTTGACGTCATCAAGTATTCGCATGCTCAACCGGTAGCGGAACCGCAGGAGTCGTAGAAATGAAACTTGAGGGTAAAGCTAAAATGCTGCGCATTCACTTCGGCGAAAACGACCGCTGGCAGGGACGCCCGTTGTATGAAGCGATTGTCGAACGCTGCCGCCAGCTCGACATTGCGGGCGCCACGGTTTATCGCGGGATCGAAGGATATGGAGCCAGCACCATGATCCGGCGTTCGCACCTGCTGCGCCTGTCGTCCGACGCTCCCATCCTGGTCCAGGTCATTGACACGGAGGAAAACGTTCAGCGCCTGATCCCCGCGCTGGATGAGATGGTTTCGGAGGGACTGATCGCGATGTCCGATGTGGAAGTCGTGAGGTACGTGCATCAGGACGGGCAGCGGTCCTAGCTGTGACTCCGCGTGCCGGGTGGCTCGTTACGGCGGTAGTCTGCTTTTTCTGCAGCATCAAGATGAGCATCTTCTGACTGGAAGGTTTGTAGAAGAAGCCCGCGATCCCACAATCTCCGGCCTTAACGCTGCTCGCAAAGAAAAGTCGCACCTCGATAAATAGTAGTACGGCTTCCGAACCTCAGCGAGTCGTCACGCCAACTACGAGTAGTGGTAGTACACGCCTTCTCACAGTAGGTTGTAAGCCAGAAGCTGGCCAGTGGTGATTTGTTGCTGCCTGGGTAATCTCCGCTTCTGCGCCTACTGCGAGGTGGTGTCATGCTGACCGTACCAAGGCGGACTTTCTTTGTCCTTCTTGCCCTGCTTCTCCTGTCGTTCGCTTCCGCTTCACTCTCTGCTCAAAATCCGACCGGAACTCTGCAAGGAGAAGTACAGGACAGTAGCGGACGTCGGGTTCAAGCAGCGTCAATAACGGTGCACGGGGAGGGCTCGTCCCTGGAGCGTACCGCGACTACGAGCAGCCAGGGCGAGTTCCGCCTCGACGGACTGATGCCGGGACCTTATCGAGTCGTGGTAAACGCCAAGGGTTTCGCTGAAGCGACATCGCAGGTGACGGTCTATGTCAGCACAGTTCGAGATGTGCTGGTTACGCTCAAGCCGGCGGCAGTGCAGCAGACAGTCACGGTCCAGGGGGAAACCTCTTCCATAACTACCCAGGCTCTCGACACCACCAGCGCGGTACATATGGGCGTGGTCACGACACAAGATCTGCAGAATCTTCCGCTGGCGGCGCGAAGCTTCGCCAACATCGCGTACCTGGTTCCCGGCACCGAGCCGGTCGAGCCATCGGATCCCACCAAGGCTCGCATCACCGCGGTTTCGACCGGCGGCAGTTCCGGGCTCAACAACCAGCTTACCGTCGATGGGGGCGACAACTCGGACGACTATATTGGCGGTTTTCTGCAGAACTTCTCGCCTGACGCCATCCAGGAATTCGCCGTGCAAACAGCGCAAGAGAATGCAGATATCGGCCGCACAACGGCGGGTGCGGTGGTCATCAGCACCAAGCACGGAACCGATCAGTGGCATGGCGAGGGAGCGGTTTTCGTGCGCGCGGCAGCACTCAATGCGCGATTTCCGATCGAGAATCCCGCGCCTGACCCTAAGCAGCCCTTCTCGCGGCAGAACTATGTGGGGACGATCGGCGGGCCGCTCAAGAAAGGGAAAGTCTGGGTGTTTTCCTCCTTCGAATACGTGCACGAGAACGCCAGCATCGCTTACAGTCCCGTGAGCCAGGAGCAATTCAACGCTCTCGCGTCCCTGGCCCAGGAAGGATTGATTCCGGGAGTAAGTTCCATTCCAGTCCCTCTCAACGTTCCCGTTCCCTATCGCGACTACCTCGGCCTGGTGCGCTTCGACTGGCAGCAGTCGTCGCGCTCCAATTGGTTTCTACGCGGGGCCATCGACAATTCGACTACCAACAATGCGCTGGTGCAGCAGGGAACCCTGCCCTCAACTGGCGCGACCACTGGGTATAACTATCAGAACCTGGTGCTCAGCAATCAGTTCACCTTCAGTCCAACCTGGATCGGCTCATTCGTTTTCGATACCTCCTATCTGCACGCGACGGCGGCAAGGAATGGTTATCTGGGTTTCGCCCTGGCATTTCCCTTCAGCTCGACGTCAAAGACAATCTCGGGATTCGAGACGTTTGGGGACAACCAGTTCGTCACTCCCATTACTGCATTTCCCGTGTTGCGTGACCAGGAGAAATACCAGTTCCGCTACGATGTGAGTGGAGTTGTCGGCAGGCATGCGCCACGCTTTGGTGTGGACTTCATTCACGAACCAGTCCTGAGTGGCGCGCTTCCCGGCCAGGCGGAGACGCTGACTACGTTTACCGAGAATCCCACTTTCTACCTGACCAATCCTGCCCAGTTCACGGCTGAGCTGACTTGTCTTCCACCCTTCGACGGCGCTGCTTGCCAAACCACCTCTACTCCCGCTGGAAATGGAAGCTTCTCGCAGAACGTACAGCGCCTCGGTCTCTATGCTATGGACTCCTGGCGGGTGACGCCACAACTCACGGTGAACTACGGTATGCGCTGGGACACCACCTTCGGATTGTTCCAGGCGTCCGGCGTAAGCCAGACCCTGAATCCGGCAGTGCAGACCGCACGAGCCTTGCAACTGCCGCTGAACACCAGCCTTCCGCGCGATTATCGAGATGCCTTTGCTCCCCGCCTGGGAATCGCCTACTCTCCGGATAGTATCGAGGACCTGGTATTCCGTGCCGGCATCGGCCTTTACTACAACGATCTTGCGCAGAACGGCTGGGTAAGCGCCTTCCAGGCGGTGAACACGCCGTCGGCCTTCTCGCCCTGCGTGCAGCCCGGCGACCCCGGATGTTTGCCGGGAGCTGCCGATGGCGGCGCGGGCGCTCTGATCGACGGCAATTACAAGACCCCCTACGCTCTACATGTCACCGGCGGAGTGGAGAAGGCCTTCAAGAAAAATTGGAAGGCCAGCGCCGAGTTCGTTCACGAAGAGGGGATTCACAGTTACCGCCGCTACGAATACACCGCCGGCTACACGCTCTTCTCTCCGCTGTTTTCGCAGGACACGGCCACCCAGATGGCCAATGTGCCGAATCTGTCGGTGTTCAAAGCGGACAACCGCTCCAGCTACAACGCCGGCATGTTTCGCCTGCAGGGGAACGTCACGCATCGTTTCAATCTGTCGGCAAGCTACACGCTGTCGAGCGCCAAGACTTGGGGCTGCGTGCTGGGCGAGCTCTTCGACTATGTTAACGGCGTCTGTAATCCGCTGAACCCATTTGGCCCTGGCGACTATGGTCCATCGGGAGAAGACGTGACCTCCCGCTTTGTTCTCGCCGGAGTGGTTTACGTTCCGGGTGGTTTCGAATTGACCACGCTGATCCAGGCAGAAAGCGCGCGTCCCATCACCCTGACCACCCCAGTGGACGTGAATGGGCTGGGCGATCCCACGAACGATCGCGCGGTGGTCAACGGCGTCCAGACCAGCATGGATCAGTTTCGCGGAACGCCCTACGTTCAGGTTGATCTGCGGGTGACGCGGCCGTTCAAGGTCAAGGAGCGCTGGCAGATAATGCCCTTCGTCGAGTTCTTCAACCTGTTTAACCGCAACAACCCCGGAGCGAATTACGTTACGGACATCTCGGCCCTGCCGACCCCGGTGAATAACCTTTACAACGTGACCGCCTTGTGTCCGACCGACGCATGCGGCGTGCCGGTGACAAACCCGAAGCAATTGCTGGTACCCGCCGGCGCGCTGGGCGACTTCTTCGGCCCCGGCACGACAGTGGGCATTCCCTTCGCCGCCCAGCTCGGGGTAAGGGTAACGTTTTAGCAGGTATTTGGACTGCTCGACATCTCGACCATGTTTTGAAAGCGCACAGGTTCCGGTGTGCCGATCGGTGTGCTCTCATTTCCACGCGGACTTTGGTCCGCTGAAGAATCAGCGCGTCGCCTTTTCCAGCAGGTACATGTACGAACGATAGACCTGGCCGGTGGCTCGGGTCATGCCGATTTCGCAGGTTCTGCTGCTGGAATAGCACTCGTCAGGATGCTTCGCCTTAACTTCGGCGGCTTCGTACTTCGTGGCTGACTGGGTGAGCTCGGGAACCAGAAAGCCGCGATCGCCCGCGAAGGCGCAACAACCTGCATTGGCGGGGATGAACACATCCTCGCTGCATGCCTTGGCGATGCCCTCCAGCTTGGCCGTGATCCCCATCTTGGTAACCGAACACACCGGGTGCAGCGCAACGCTGCCGACCTTGGCTTTCACGGTCAGCTTCGGCAGAAGCTCGTCGTGGACAAACTCAATGCCATCCAGCAACTGCAGTTGATCGAAGCGGGTTTGGTTCTCGGGCGTGAGATACGCGCGGGAGTTTCGGAGCGAATAAGTGCAGGGGCTGGTGTCGATCACGATGGCCAGATTCCCTTCGTCGGACCATCTCCACAGCCGCTCGATTGCCGTGTTCGCGGCGATCTTGTATGCGCTGCTCAATCCCTTGGAAGAGAACGGCATACCGCAACAGGTTCCCGCGACGTCGGATGGAATGTAAACCGGCATACCGGCTCGCCGAGCCAATTCGACAGTCACTTCCATCAGGGATCGATCCTTGGGTTCGGCAGGCAGCCGCCCCATCATGCGCGAGATACATGATGGAAAGTAAACGGCATGCGCACCCTGCTTCCTGGTGGCCGGCACCGCGCCTGCGGCGAGTGGCGTGTCGGGGCTCCATTCGCTGACATTTTCGCCGCCGACGCTCTTCAGCAGCCCGGTCACCGAGCGCATGCCGCCAACGCCAATGACTTTCTCTGCAAGATGCCCGAGGCGCAGCGCCGAGCGGAGTGCGGTCTCGGCCAAACTGAAGTTCTTGATGATACGAATGGCCCATGCCTGCTCCGCGGCGGAGGCGCGAACGCTGCGGAATCGTTTGACCAATTGGCCGGTATCGATGTTGACCGGGCAAGCCGTGGCACAGAGGCCATCGGTGGCGCAGGTGTCCAGCGCCATGTAGGGGAACTCGCGGTCGAGCGAGGCGAACAGGCCGGAGCCATTACCTGCCTCCTGCTGTCTCGCCATCTCGCGACGGACGACGATACGCTGGCGAGGCGTGAGGGTCAGCTCGCGGCTGGGACACTTGGGCTCGCAATAGCCACACTCGATGCACTTGTCGATCTCCGGCTCGACCGTCGGGAAACGTTTGAGATTGGCGAGGTGCGCCTTCGCGTCCGGGTTGATGATCACGCCGGGATTGAGCAGATCGTCGGGATCGGCAAGCTGTTTCAGCCGTCGCATAATCTGGTAAGCATCGCTGCCCCACTCGGTTTCGACGAATGGAGCCATGTTGCGGCCGGTACCGTGCTCGGCCTTGAGCGCGCCATCGTAGCGGTGAACCACTACTTCAACGACATCGTCAATCAGGCGCGAGTACTGGTCGATGGCCGCCTGATCGTTGAAGCTTTGCGTGATAACAAAGTGGAGGTTGCCGTCCTTGGCATGGCCGAAGATAATGGCGTTCGGATAGTTGTGCTTGCGAAAGAGCCGGTTCAGGTCGTGCGAACCATCCGCCAAGCTCTCAATCGGGAACGCCACGTCTTCGATGATCACCGTCGTGCCGGTCTGGCGCACTGAGCCGACCGAGGGAAACATTCCGGAACGAATCTTCCATAGCAGCGCCTGTTCGGCAGCGACATGGGTAAAGCGCGCGGGCTCGAATAGCTTGATGCCGGCGACTGCGCCTTGGGCGATCTCTTCCAGCTCGAAGCGCTTATTCTCGTCGGCCAGTTGAAATTCCACCAGCAGTCCGGCGGCTTCATCGGGCAGTGTTTTGATCGAAGGCGGAATGCCTGCCTGATCCTCGACCGACCGCAGCGCAGCGCGGTCCATGATCTCCAGTGCCTTGGCACCTGCGGTCCGCAGCGGCACGATGGAATCGGCGGCCGCATACAGATCGGGATACAACAGCAGCCCGGTGTACTTTACCGGCAGATCAGGAACGGTGTTCAATACCGCTTCCGCGATAAATGCCAGGGTTCCCTCGGAGCCGATCATCACGTGTTGGAAAATATCGATTGCGGTATCGAAGTCGAGAAATGCATTCAGCGAATAGCCGGTGGTGTTCTTGCGCTTGTACTTGTTGCGCACCCGCTCGCGAAGAATCGGATCTTGTTCGAGCCTGTGTTTGAGCTCCAGCACTCCGCGTGCCAGCTCCGGCTCGCGTGCATGAAACTCCGCGTCCGCATCGGGCTTGGACGTGTCAATGACCGTGCCCGAGGGCAGCATGAACTTCATCGACTTCAGCGTGTGATAGGCGTTTTGCTCGACGCCACAGCACATGCCGCTGGAGTTGTTGGAGAGAATCCCGCCCATAGTGCAAGTGGCGATCGAGGCCGGGTCGGGTCCGATTTTTGCGCCATAAGGCGCCAGAGCCATGTTGGCGCGTGCGCCAATCACTCCCGGCTGCACCCGGATTTGCCTGCCGCCGTCCTCGACCTTGACCTCGCGCCAGTTGCGGGCAACGTCGACCAGCAGTCCATCGGAAATCGACTGTCCTGACAAGCTGGTGCCGGCCGCACGGAAGGTCAGGGGGATGCGCTGCTGCCGGCTGTAGGCAAACAGGGTACGAATTTCGTCCAGACCTTGGGTCTGCACCACCGCTTTGGGGATGAGCCGGTAAAAGCTGGCGTCGGACGCATAGGCGATCAGGTCGATGGGCGGATGAGAATGCGGCTGCCGTCAATCGAACGTGCGAAAGTTGAGCCTTGATCTCTTCCGAAGTGATTTGCAGGGGAGCTATCACGGCTACCGCCATTGCTGTTCCTCCAATAGAGCGGCCACGGATTGCCCCCGACCAATGTTGCACAGCCCGGGCTTCACGCGATGCGCGAAGCTAACCGCTTATTCCAATTCTTCCGCCAGCCGCTGCACCGTATGCTCGACCTTGATGGTCTGAGTTCTGCTTGTCCAGGCCGCCCCGAATCTGCATGACGCAACCCGGACAATCCATGACGGCAAGCGGCGCTCCCGTGTTCTTGATGTTGGTCAGCTTACGCTCGAGGATGGGCGCCGAAATCTCCGGCAGCTTCAGGGAGTACGATCCGCCCATGCCGCAACACATGTCGGCCTCGTACATCTCCGCCACCTCGTAGCCGGCCTGGGTGAGCAATTCACGGGGCTGTTGGCTTACATTGAGGGTTCGCTTCAGATGGCATGAATCGTGGTAGGTGATCTTCCCCAGTTGCTGCCCTTCTTTGAACTTCAAGCGGCCTTCATCCACCAGCTTTTTGACCAGGCTGGAGAAGTCGATCACTTTCTCCGCCAACTCGCGCGCCCGGGGCAGCGCCTCGGTCTGGCCGAGGCTTTCAAAGTTGCTGATGAACTCGTGCTTCAGCGCTACCGTACACGTCGGGCAGGCCGACACAACGTAGCTGACATCGTCTGCCAGCAAGGCATTGATGTTGTCGCTGGCATTCTGGGCGGCGACTTCGTAGGCGCCGCTGTAGCGAGCGGGCGCGCCGCAGCAGGTCTGTCCTTCGGGGAAGACCACCTCGATCCCGGCCTTGTTCATGATCTTCACCAGCGATTCGCCCATCTCGGGGTAAGCGAAGTCAATCAGGCATCCGGAGTAGAACGCGATCTTCTCTTTGCACGCGGGCTGCTGGATCTTCTTGATGGTGTCGCGGAGCGGGGATTCGGCAATCGCAGGCAGGCTGCGGAAGCTGGTCATGTCCGACAAGAAGGACGGCAGGTGACGGATGAATCCGTCTTTCTGGACCGGCTTCTGCGCGATCGACGCCACGCGCAGCATGGAATGGAAGAGCCTGCGGTTGTTCACCACCGAGAAGATGGCTTTTTGCGCCAGCGGCTGTCCATTTTCGACGGCGAGGCGGCGGCGCAGTTCGAGAATCAACCCCGGAATGTCGATTTTGCCCGGGCAGACTTCGGTGCAGTTGCCGCACTGGATGCAGAGGCTCTGGATGTCGTCCGATGACTTGAGCGCGTCGAACCAGGCGGTGAGAATCGTGCCGATGCCGCCGGTATAAACCTTGCCGAAGACATGTCCGCCAACCAGCCGGAAGACCGGGCAGACGTTAAGGCACGAAGCGCAGCGGATGCACTGCATGGCCTGTTTGAATTTCGGGTCCTGCGACATCTCGGTGCGGCGGTTGTCCATCAGGATGATGTGCAGCTGCTTGGGCGTTCCATCGGTGTTGGGGACGGGACCGCTGATCATCGTGACGTAGCTGGTCAGCAGCTGCGCCGTGGCGCTCTTGGGAAGCGCGGTCAACACCGGCACAACGTCCTCGAACTTCTCCATCAGCTTCTCGATGCCGACGATGGCGACGTGAATCTTCGGCAGCGTCGTAACCAGCCTGGCATTGCCTTCATTGGTGATGATGACCAGCGTGCCGGTTTCGGCGACGGCGATGTTCGCGCCCGTGATCCCCATCTGCGCATCGAGGAATTTCGTTCCGCAGTTTTGCGCGGGCAAACTTCACCAGCTTCGGGATGTCGGGCTTCTGGCCGGGTTCCACCTCTTCGCTGAAGACGGTGGCAACCTCTTCCTTGGTCATGTGGATCGCGGGCATCACCATGTGTGACGGGGTCTGTCCGGCGAGCTGAATGATCCACTCGCCCAGATCGGTCTCACCTACATCGATGCCTGCGGTCTCGAGATGCTGGTTGAGGTGGATTTCCTCCGACGCCATCGATTTCGATTTCACCACGCTGGTGACGCCGTTCTCTTTGGCGAGATTCAGGATGTAGTCGCGCACCTTCGCAGGATCGTTGGTGCGAAATACCTTGGTGCCGCGGGCCTCGGCGTTCTTCGTAAACCGCTCCGCCAGTTCGTCGAGATGTGATGCGGCGTAGGACTTCCGTTCTGCGATCTGGGTGCGCAGCGCCTCGAAGTCGTAGCCTTCGTACGCTTTCTGCCGGCTGACGCGGTAGGCCTCCGAGAACCGTCCGAGCGCGCCGGTGAGGTTGGGATTGTGGAGGGCCTTGTCGATGGAGTCGCGAAATCCCTTTTCCATTTAGTTCACACTTCCCGTCTCATCGAAGAAGACGATGATGAGCTTCTCCGGGCCATGCACACCGATGGTGAGCACGCGCTCGATATCCGCCGTGCGGCTGGGCCCTGTGATGAAGGAAATGTAGTTGGTCTGCTCGGGCCTGATCTTGGCCAGCAGTGCCGGCAAGTCCGGAACCAGGCGATCGCTGCGAATCAGCGCAATGTGGATCAGGGGTAGCGTGGAAACCAGCCGGCGATCCACGGGCGAGGCATCTTGCACCAGCGTGCCGGTGTTCGCGATGGCCCAGTCCAACTGGCTGATGCCCACCTTGGCTGCGGCAGACACCTCGCGATTGACGTCGAAGATGACGCCCGGCATGCTGGCCGAGAGCTGCTTCTTGTCGAGATCGTCGAGGAACGGACAATCGGCCCACACCGCATAAGCCTGCGGCGCATTGCTGACGCCGGCGTCGCGCAGGTAGTGGACAATGAAATCGAGAGCGTCAGTCTTGTGCGGAAAGGCATGGACCTCTGCGCTCACAGCCTCGGCTCGGAGCTTGAAGGTATCGAAAACAGGATCCATGGTTCACGCCTTTCATGAGTGATTCGGAAGCCCGGCCGGAGCCGGACTTCCGAGCCCTATGCTAGCTAGTGCACTACCAACTGTGTGAACGGATACACATACGCCATCAGGAAGACGAAGATACCCACCAGCCCCGCCAGCGCGATACTGTGCCAGAAGACGTAGCGCAGAATGTCGCCCTCGTGTCCGTACCACTGCGTAGCGGTGCTGGCCACGACGATGCTCTGGGCGTCGATCATCTTGCCCATCACGCCGCCGCAACTGTTGGCCGCGGACATCAGTGCCGGAGACACGCTCACCTGCTGTGCCGATATCTTCTGCAGGCTGCCGAACAGCACGTTGGACGAGGTGTCTGAACCGGTCAGGGCAACGCCCAGCCAGCCCAGCAGCGTTCCGAAGAACGGATACAGGTGGCCGGTGCGGGCGAATGCCAGTCCCATGGTGGCGTCGAGCCCCGAGTAGCGGGTCAACATTCCGATCGCCAGCATGGCCGCGATCGTCAGCAGCGAGAATCGCACTTTGACGATGGTTCGGCCATAGGTGCTGAGAATGTTCTTGAAGCTCAGCCCCATGACCAGGCCCGACAAAATGGCCGCCAGCAGAATTCCGCTGCCAGTCGCGCTTACCCAGTTCAGTCCAAAGACTGCGCCTTCCTTGGCAGGCTTCGGCACCACCGGCGGCACGCGAAGCGCAAGGTTATTGAGAGCGGTAATCGGGAACTGAGGATTGGTGATCTTGCTGGGAGGAGTGCTCCAGGTCGCCGTTGAGGTGAAAGTCTTCTCCGGCGAGTTCATCAGGTTCTTCCCGGTCTGGGTTCCCCAAAGGAAGACGATAACGCTGAGGATGATCCAGGGCACCCAGGCGCGGGTGATCTCTGACCGGGTAAAGCCGTGGGCAGCACGGTGATCGGTCTTGGCTTCCTCGCCCTCAAAGGTCCATACCCGCTTGGGATGCCAGATGAACAGGAAACCGATCAGGCAGGCCATCGAGACAACCGATGCCACCACATTCACCAGCCAGGGTCCATGAAAATTTGACATCAGGAATTGCGGGATCGCGAACGAGACGCCAGCGACCAGGATCGCCGGCCAGACTTCCATCATGCCTCCCCACCCGGCGAAGGCGCAGATCAGCCAGAACGGCACCAGGATGCAGAATGGCGTCAGGATGCGTCCGGCCATCGCGCCCAGCATGGTCTCGCTGAAGCCGGTTACCTTGGCCAGCGCGATGATCGGGGTTCCCAGCGCGCCGAACGCAACCGGGGCCGTGTTCGCGATGAGCGACAGGCCGGAGGCCTGCAGCGGCCGGAAGCCAAGTCCGATGAGCAGGGCCGCAGTCACGGCTACTGGCGTGCCGAAGCCGGCAGCGCCCTCGAAGAACGCGCCGAAACAGAAAGCGATCAGCAGCAACTGCAGGCGGCGGTCTTGCGTGATGCCGGTCAGGCTATGCTGCAGCACGTTGAACCGTCCGGCCTCAACCGTGAGCTGGTACATGAAGATGACGTTCAGCACGATCCAGCCGATCGGGAATAGCCCGTATCCAGCGCCATAGATCGCCGTCGCCCCTGCCAGGCGTGCCGGCATATGGAAGCCGAAGACGGCCGTGAGTAATGCCGTTGCCAGGCCGGCAAGCGCCGCGTAGTGGGCCTTCACGTGTCCCAGCGCCAGGCTGCCGAGCAATACGATAATCGGCAACGACGCCAATGCTGTGGACAGCCACCAATGTCCGGTCGGATCGTAACCCTGGGCCCAGGGAGATGACAGCGGCGTAATCTTGAGGATCACGATGGCAGCGATTGCCGCCACGATAATCGCGATGGCGGACGCAAGCAGGTTTGCCGGGGGAGGAGCCGGTGCCTTGACCGGAGTCTTCTGGGCTGCGGCGGTAGTAGCCATAAGTCTCACCTGTCCCTGCTGGGCTATGGCAGGCACTTTCTTCAAATTTTCAGATCTGCTTGTGCCAGCGTATCAGCGGTGCCGATAGGAACAGGTTATGAGCCGGGAATCAAACTTACACCGCTGATCGCTCGCTACAGCTTGGAACATATAAACCGGCAATCCCGCCATGCCAGGAACAAACCGTATGAAATAAAAGATCAACCTGGTTTTTGGCTATTCGAGAACGGCGGTGACACCGTATGCGACAACATGTCCACCGTAGAGAGTGCGGAAGCAGGCGGGCTGTGACGCTAGTCACTCCGCGATGTGATCGTTGTGGGTTTAACCGAGACATAAGCTGGGAATGATCCTTCTGTCAGGGCTACCCCTTCGTGTATCGTGAGAGCCGGAAAGAGGCGCCACATGAGCAAGCGATTTGACTTTGGTGAGGTCCTACTCTCGGTTGGAAGTGAAGTTCTACCGGCGCACCCAGACGAGGACTCCCCCTTTCATATCGCGGTGCTGGGCGACTTCAGTGGACGGGCGGGCCGGGGCCGAATCGACGACCGGCGGGCACACTTGGTTGACCGAGATAACTTCGACGAAGTGTTGTCACGCCTGCGACCCGAGCTTCATCTGCCGATCGGTGGCAGCGAGCCATTGACCCTCGTGTTTTCCGAACTGGATGATTTCCATCCGGACCGACTCTTCCAGCGGAGCCAGTTGTTTCTACGTCTGCGCGAGGTCCGGCACCGGCTCCAGGATCCCGATACCTTCGCCGCCGCGGCAGAAGAATTGGGCATACCGGTGGGACCGCAGGCTGCTCCAAAGCCGGCTGCAGAAGCGGCCTCGGCAAAGGCGGTTGCCGCACAGCTGGTGCAGGAGCACCCGGGCGGCCTGCTGGACGAAATGGTCGAAAGCTCTGACGCCTCTTCCCGGGAGGAGGGCAGGCCGGTTCGCCCGCGCGACGCACTGCAGGACTTCGTACGCCAGGTCACCGAGCCCCATCTGGAGACGCCTTCCCATCCCCGGCAGGCGGAAGTGATCGGCGCCATCGACCGCGCCTTAAGCGCTCAAATGCGAGCCCTGCTGCATGCTCCCGCCTTTCAGGCGCTGGAAGCCGCGTGGCGAGCTTTGTTCTTTCTGGTGCGCCGCGTCGAAACCGGATCGCAACTGAAGATCTACCTCATCGACATCGCAAAAGAGGATCTGGCGGCCGATCTTGCCTCGTCGCCTGACTTGAGTTCTACCGGCGTTTACAAATTGCTGGTCGAGAAAACTGCGGACGGTGAACCATGGTCGCTCATCGTGGGAAACTACACCTTCGGACCGCAACCCGAGGACGCCGAATGGCTGGGCCGCTTCACTCGAATTGCACATGCGGCCGGTGCGGTATTCATCGCCGCGGCCAGTCCGCAACTGCTGGGCTGCGATTCCCTCGCCGACACGCCGCATCCGCGAGACTGGCGGCTCTCGCCTGACGCCGATAGCGCCGCTGCCTGGTCCGCTCTGCGCGGGCTGCCCGAGGCCTCGGCCACCGGCCTGGCGCTTCCGCGTTTTCTGCTGCGACTGCCGTACGGGAAAAACACGGATGCCATCGAGGCCTTCGATTTTGAAGAAATGCCCGGAACTCCGGCTCACGAAGATTACCTCTGGGGCAATCCGGCAACCGCGTGTGCCGTGCTGCTGGCGCAATCCTTCAGCGAAGATGGCTGGCAGATGCATCCCGGCACACATCATCAAATCGATGGTCTGCCGCTGCACATCTACAAACGCGACGGCGACTCCGAACTGACGCCTTGTGCCGAAACGCTGCTCACCGAGGCCGCCGCCGTGCGTATCCTGGAGAACGGTCTGATGCCGCTGGCTACGCTGAAAGGCTCGGACTCAGTTCAGCTGGTGCGCTTCCAGTCCATCGCCGCTCCGCTACGCGCGCTGGCGGGACGCTGGAAGGCCTGACGCGTTATGGCAGCCATACCAGAAAAACCGCGGATCTACGATCCGAGGTGATCGGCTGTCCCAATAAGCTCCAGCTGACATCGACGCAATGTGCACATCTCAGGGAAGCGTTGAGACATGTTGTTGATCGCCGCCGCCAACGCTTCAGGCAGTGATCGCAATGACCCGCAGAGGACTGCCGGAGCCACCTACGATTTTCAGCGGTGCGGCAACGACAATAGCACCTGTCGCCGGAAGCTGATCCAGATTGGACAGGCCTGCCAGCCCGAATTTGCCACTTCCGTGCATGATGTAATGGTTCGGGAATGGTGGCTCGAAGGCGGCGGCCAGGCCGGCATCCGTCCCAACTGTTTCCACACCGACCCCTAGCACGTCTCGCTCTTGCGCGAGGAGGGTGGAGGTTTCCTTCTCCAATCCAGGAGTGTGCGGTCCATCCTCCTTCAGGTTGATATAGTCTTTGGGATCCTTTCGCTTCGACCAGTCTGTGCGCAAGAGCACCCATGCGCCGGCTGGGATGCGGCCGTTCCGTTCCTCCCACCGCCCGACATGTGCCGGCGTCAGCAGGTAGTTTGGGTTCCTAGCTACCTCCGCGCTGATGTCGATCACGCAGGCGGGACCGACAAATTTCCGCGGCGGGATACGGTCGACGGTGTTGTCCGGAAGGTCCTTCCCGCTCACCCAGTGGACCGGAGCATCAAAATGTGTTCCGGTGTGCTCGCCGGTCTCGAACCCATTCCAGTACCAGGCGGGACCGCGCTCATCGTACCGCGACAGTTCCCAGATCTTGAACGCCGGAGTGTTGTTCCACTGTGGCGGCAATGGAAGCAGCGGCGTCTGGGAACTCAGAGGCTGCGTCAGATCGATGACCCGCAGGCGGCCAGAGTTCAGTTCGTCGAGCAGTTCAGCCAACACACGAGACATTGGCGCACCCCTTAAGCTTTACGTTCAGCACTCGACTCCGCCGACCCATCGGGGTCGAACCAAGCCACCAGGTGTTTAGTGCGTTTTGAGTGACTCGATATGTCGGCGGAATTGAAACCGATTCTCCAGCAACGACACGTCGGTGACATAGCCGGAGGGACCGATGGCTTCGACCTTGGCGATGATCGTTGTCAGTTCGCTGCCATGCACGGCGCCTGTCACTGCGGCTTTAAAGCTCTCCACACTTCGTACTGTCGCAGTTCTGGAAATACCGGCGGCACGGGCGATCCCTTCCAGGTCCGTACCGGTGCTCGTCGCGGTTGGAAAACCACCGACAGAGAGAAGGCTTTCGTTGTCGAAAACGATGTGGACCAGGTTCTTGGGACGGTAGCGCGCCATCGTGCTGAGGCTGCCCAGGTTCATCAACAGCGAGCCATCGCCATCGAAAACGATCACTCGTTGGTCCGGCAGGCATAGGGCCAAGCCCAACCCCGTCGAGGAGACCAGACCCATAGCGTGTTGCAGGTAGAAGAAATTGGGACGGTGACCCAGGGATTGCAGCTCAGCCGCAACTGCTCCCATGATAGTAACGACCAGGCAGTTTTCCAGTTCCGCATACACCGAGCGCAAGCAATCCAGGCGGAGCATCACCGGTCCTCCCACATCAAGTCGCGCATCAACAGGAGAGCAACGGGCTGCAAACTGCTCTCGGCGAGGGTTTGCGCCTGCCGGATACGCTTTTCGACCGTCTCCACCGCATCCAGGAGTGAATAGGGGATGCCCAAAGCGCGCAGGACTGATTCGGTGACATTGCCGCCTTGGGTTTGCCAGGGGTCGCGCTCTCCCAGGGCCCCGCGGTAGCTGATCAGCATGAGGAGGGGAATCTTGTAGAGATGCGCAAAAGAGACGATGCCGTTAATGGATGCCAGAAAGCCATGATTCTGCATCAGCATGGCCGACTTGACCCCGGCGAAGTATGCTCCCGCCGAGATGCCGACGCCTTCCTCCTCCTTCGCCAGTCGCACCAGAATCGTCTCCGGATCCTCGTCCGCCAAACGGATGAGATGCACCAACCAAGTTTCCGGCAGGGCCGAGAGCAGACGGATGTCGCATTCCTTCAAAGCGTCATAGATCAGCTGTGAGTTGGTCAGAGATACGGGCATCAGTTTGCTTTCAGTTTGGAGGTCGTGCCCCAGGACAATGCTCGCGAGGAGACTCTATGGCGGAGGGAGAGGGATTCGAACCCCCGGTACCCTTTCAGGTACAGCGGTTTTCAAGACCGCCTGTTTCAACCGCTCACACATCCCTCCGCGAACGGCAAGTGATGCCTTGCATCATTGTGCCACAGCAGCGCCGTTTGCCACGATGCCACCCATGCCGAAGCCCCCGCGCCCAGATCAAAAATAGAGATTCAGGATCAAGCCTGCCTGATTGTATTGCTGATTGGGACTTTTGCCTGTGCTGTTCTGATGCTCATAATAAGGATCGAACTCCACGTGCTTGCCGACAGGGAAGGTGGAACCGGCATAGATCGCGGTGTCACTCCACTTTTGGTACACACTCTCATAGAAGAACTCGGCACTCACATACGGCGTGAGGTGGTACGAGTGAATCGTCAGCGTCTTTTCGATTTGCGGACGATTCCGGTAGCGCCATGAGAAGCCTTGATTCTGCCAATCGAGGTCACCCCGATTCCTGTCGGAAAACAGAACCCTTCCTTTCAGTGGAAAGTTCAAGGTCACAACCGGTTCCATCCGATTGATGCCCGGCGCCCCGTTGGCCTGCGGAAGATAGCGGTATCCGATGGAAAATATCAGCGGCCGCGACTTGGAGTCGTCCAGATCGAACTTCGTCGTGTCCGGCAGCCGTGCGAATGACTTCAGATAAAAGTCGAAGCTGGGGCCAATTTCTGCCTGGGTGGGAAGCCCGGCCTCTCGCGTCTCTTTCACCTGCAAACTGAGACGCAGATCGGAGTTCACCTTATAGTAAGTGTCGATTTCCGGCAGGAACTGGACGGTTTGGGCGGTTGCATGCTGCGCCCACAAGCTCGCCAGTGACACTGCCAGAAATGCCTTTTGGACGATGCCATTCATGCTTCTCAGGGTCTAGATTCACGAGGATACATGCTGTGAGGGCAAAAGGGCGAACCTGGCAATCGTCGGCAACGCGCGGATGCCACGAGACGCGCGACCCAAGTAGCGATGGCCGGGCAGAATGGCCTTTGGGGCACAAAGGTCCGCCTTCCCATTGCGCACGCGTCAACCTCTGTGTTTCCCTCTGTGCTGTCGGATGTCAGCAGGCGACGCCGATGCGCCTTTTCGTTCCTGGCGGCACATCGACTCGCCGTTTTTGGGCATACCTCACTTTTCTCGTACCAAGCAGGCCTCTGGCCGCCCGTCACCCGTAAAATAGAAGCCGGAGAGTGGAATTGAAAATGGGATCGGGATCTGCCGGTGAGTAGCCAGGTACTCCTTTACATCTTCGTTGTACCGTTCGTGTGGCTGATCTGCTGGGTGCTGAAGGGCTCGCGCACGCGCCAGGTTGCGTTACTGATAACCAGCTACGTCCTCTACGCAAGCTGGGGACTAGGGTTCCTTGGGCTGCTGGTGTGTAGCTCTCTGGTCAACTATGGACTGGGTGCCTGGCTTCGCCGAAAAGAGTCAGTGACGAGGTTGTGGGTTGGCATCGTCTTGAACGTCCTTCTCCTCGGCACATTCAAGTATTTGCCGGCGATTGCTCCATTTCTGCCGCATTCATCGCTTAGCACCACTTTTGCGAGCATCGTGCTGCCGGTTGGCATCTCTTTCTGGACCTTTCAGGCGCTGTCGTATTTGTTCGATGTGTATCGCGAGGAGGACATCGATCCCTCTTTGCTGGAATTCCTGCTGTACATGGCATTCTGGCCAACCGTTTTATCCGGACCGATCTGCCGGCTGCCCAACCTGCTCCCGCAGTTTCGCTCGACTGAAAAGCCAACCAAAGAAGATGTCCGGCAAGGACTGGATCGCGTCTTTACCGGTCTGTTCATGATCGCTCTTGGGCAGCTTCTCGCCGGCGGCCTGCACCCCGGACAAGGACTCGACAGTGCGTTTGACAGATTCGCCGGCGGCCTGACCGGAGTGGATGTCTGGTTCATGGCGATCGGTTACGGTTTCGAGCTGTTTTTCAACTTTGCGGGATATTCCCACCTGGTTATCGGAGCCGCCCGTCTGTTTGGCTTCCAGCTGGATGAGAATTTCAACCGGCCTTATTTTTCGACGACTCCGTCGGAGTTCTGGACGCGTTGGCACATGTCGCTTTCGTTCTGGATTCGCGACTACCTGTTTCTGCCTCTCGCCATGTTGCGACGCGAAGTGTGGTGGCGCAACGCTGCTCTGCTGATTGCGATGGTGGTTTTCGGACTATGGCACAAGGGAGCTGTGCTGTTTGTGCTCTGGGGCCTTTACCAGGGAGTATTACTGGTTTTGCATCGGGAGTGGCAGAAGGCACAGCGCCGGTTCGAATGGGATTTCTCCGCACCCTTATTCACCCCTGTTTCCTGGCTTGTCACTTTCTGCTCAATTTGCCTGGGATGGATTTTCTTCCGGGCGAATACACTCACTCAAGCGTTTGACATGTGGCGCGCTACCGGGAGGCTGAGCACGTACGCAAGCCACTCTCTTCCGTCTGAGTTGATGCTCCTGATTGTCGTGCTTGCGGCCGGGTACTTCGTAACCGTGAAAGCAGGTGAGTGGATTGACACGCGTCAGCCGGTACCAATCCCCATGGAAGTCCGGTGTGCGTTGTATTCCGTGGCGATCTTTCTTGGAGTCTTTCAGGCGGCGCAGGCGAATTCGTTCATCTATTTTCAATTTTGACGCAAGGATAGCGCCCCGGTGACATCTGTAGTGCTTGCCATCTCCGGCCTTATTCCAGAAAATACTAAACAATGACCGCTCACACCTCCGATGCCCCAAGTTACACAGGCGCAACCATTTCCACGCAATTCGGCACGCTGGTCGACGCCTTGAATGCCGCTCCTGCCGACCGGCCCTTCGTAACCTCGTGGATCGACGAGGATGAACGCGAAACCGTGACCTTCGGGGAGTTTCGACGCCGGTCGCGAGTGCAGGCGTTGCATCTTCACGCAGAGGGCGTAACCGAAGGCGATCGTGTGGTCATCATCATGCCGCAGGATATTCCCGCTATGGCGACCTTCGTCGGCGCGATGATGCTCGGCGCGGTGCCAGCCATTATTGCGTATCCGAACTTCAAAGTTGAACCGGCGAAGTATCGCTTCGGATTGGCGGGGGTGACCCGCAACCTCAGTGCAAAAGTCGTCGTCATCGACGAAAACTTTCCCGAAGACATGCTCGGCCACGTAACCCTGGGAGAAGAAACAAAACTGGTTCGTGCAGGAGATGCCAAAGCCGCCGGAGGCGATGCTGACCTGCCCAACCCGGGCAATCGGCCAGACAGTCTTGCGTTTATCCAGCATTCCGCCGGCACAACCGGTCTTCAGAAAGGGGTGGCCCTCAGCCACGCTGCCGTATTACGTCAGCTGAAATCTCTTGCGCGAGTGCTCAGGATTGATGAAACCAGCGACTGCGTTTACAGTTGGCTGCCGCTTTATCACGACATGGGTCTCATCGCGTGCTTCATGCTGCCAATGGTCTGCCACCTGTCCGTGGTGATGCAGTCGCCTCTCGACTGGGTCATGCATCCGGAAACGATGTTGCAGATTTTTACCGAGTACAAATGCACGCTGGCCTGGCTTCCGAATTTCACATTTCAGTTTGTCCCGAGGCGCAGTTCCGCCAGCCGTTGGTCGCAGTACGATTTGTCTTCGGCGCGCGCTCTCATCAACTGCTCGGAGCCGGTGCGGGCCGCTAGCATGGACGAGTTTCACAACGCTTTCGGATCGATTGGACTAAAGCGGGGAGCCCTGCAAGCATCGTACGCAATGGCGGAAAACGTGTTCGCTGTCACCCAGTCGAATATTGACGGTTCTACCGGCCCGCAGCGTATCTGGGCCGATGGTGGACGGTTTCGCAGCGAGCATATCGTCTCTCCGGTGGCCGAAGGAACTGCGGGCGCTATATCGTTTGTTTCTTCAGGACAGTTGCTGCCCAATAACGAAGTCCGTATTTCGACAGAATCGGGCGAGGTTCTCGGTGAGGGCGGGGTTGGAGAAATCCTCATTAAGAGCGATACGCTGTTTGACGGATATTACAACCGCCCTGACCTCACGGCTAAGGCGCTCGTCGATGGCTGGTATCACAGCGGCGATCTCGGCTTCTATCTGGACGGAGAACTCTTCGTGGTTGGCCGCAAGAAAGACCTTCTGATTATCGGTGGCGAGAATATCTATCCTCAGGACATCGAAGAAGCCGTATGCGGTCATCCTGCAATCCACGACGGGCGCTCCATAGCGATGGGTGTGTACAATTCGGACTTGGGGACCGAGGAAATCGTGGTGGTCGCGGAAGTCGAACGTGAGGAGCTTCTTGAAGATGCTGTGAGGATCGAGCGGGAGATCCGTAGCCGCGTCGTTGCCAGCAGTGGGGTCGCGGTCAAAACCATATTCCTGAAGCCACCCAAGTGGATTGTGAAAAGCACTGCAGGCAAAGCGGCCCGCTCTACTACACGCGAGAAATTGCTGAAAGAACATCCGGAACTCAAAATGGAGTCTTAGGAGAGCAAAAGCACGTGACCCCAGAAGCTCAAGAAATGGTAGAACAAATTGTCCAGCTGATTCGCAAACCAGGCGTCCAGATCGACGAGAACACGCCTTTGGTCTCTTCCGGGCTGATTGACTCGATGGCATTAGTCGATCTGCTCTTGAAGCTGGAAGACATAACGCATTTGCGGATTCCAGCCGGGAAGGTTCAGCCTAAGGACATGGATACCGTCACGCTCATGTTCGCCACAGCCCAACGTGTAGGTAAGCCGCGCAAGCAGTAGTCTCCACCTTGCGTCCTGATGCAGTGCAACTGGCTCTGCGGCAGGCAGCGCGCCAAACAGAAAAAAGTCTTAGGAGTCCAGGTCTTTCCGCCACCGTGAGAGCCCTCAATAAAGCATGCGTCGCTATTTCCTGCTAGCAATTCGAATTGTCGGCTGTCTTCTGATCGCTGTCCTTACACTCGAACTTTGCGCCCGGTTGGATGACAAGTTGAGGTTTGGCGCTCCATTTTGGGGCGACTACAGCCTCGACTCACTGTTTGTGTACGACGCCACCGGCATGCATGGGAAACCAAATGCCAGCTATTTGAAGTGGAAGCTTAACGAAGACGGATATCGGGGGCCGGCGCTCCGCACCGGCACTTATCGAATCATTACCATGGGCGCGTCGGAAACATTTGGCATATTCGAATCCGAAAACAAAGAGTGGCCCCGGCAACTGGAGCAGGTTCTAAACGCCAGGTCTGGCGACGATCATTTCGAAGTTGTCAACACTGCGTACCATGCGATGTCAGTGGCCGACAACTTGCACTGGCTTGACCGCGGCATAGACCAGCTCAAGCCGCAGCTGGTGGTGATTTATCCCAACTACGCGTCTTATATCGATCCCAAGAAAGTACACGGTCTGGCCGACGCTAGACCAGAGCCAGAATCACGCTTGCACCTGCGGATTCTGACCCGGTTGCGCAATGTCCTGAAGGACAACATTCCTGTTAGCCTGCAGGACTATGTGCGTGAATATCAGCTCAGAGAGGCAGTAAAAAGGCTGCCGCCCATGGATCGCGTGCCGGATGTATGCGTTGAGCGCTTCGACCGTGATCTGGACGCGCTGGTTTCTGCGATTCAGGCGCGCGGCGTCAAAGTCATCCTGGTGACGCACGCAACGAGATTTGGACCGAAGGTGCGCCCGGAGGACGAGCGCTTCCTTCTGATGTGGGCGAGGTTTTATCCCATCCTGCGCGAAGATGGGTTTCTCGATATGGAGGCGCGCATGAGCAATGTTGTGCGCGAGGTGGGAGCCCGGCATTCCGTTCCCGTCGTCGATGCCGCGCATCTGCTGTACGGTGGCAAGAACTTCGCAGAGATGGTCCACTTCACCGATGCAGGCGCACTTGCGCTAGCCAAGCTGATAGCCCCTGCCGTCGAGCAGGCCGCGCAATCGCCTGCCGCCAGCAATGTTCGCCAAAGCCCACCTCCGCTTGAAAGTCAGTAGCATTTCAAGTGGCCTGGTTCGGCCCGCGCACAGGTGGCAAAAGAGAATCTGACTCGTATATATCCTTGGGAGACGGTACGTCTTCGTGCGGACCAAGACCACGCCCCACCCGTATGTTTTCCCGTTTTGGGAATGGAACCCTGTCAATAGCCTCAAAGTGCCACAAAACCATATAAGTGATTGATTCAAGTGAACTAATAATGTCTCCAAAGTGGCGACAGTATTACATCTAACGTGCTATACTTGAACAAATATAAAGATGAAAGGGAAGGTCTAAGGGCTTTCTATTCAGCCTTTCGCCTTCAGATTCCCGGGCCTCCACTCTAGCGAGGCCCTTTCTCTTTGTGACACTTAAAGGCCATTGACAGGCTGTAATAAGAGCCACTAACGTAACACCAAAGTCATAAAGGAAATGTTGCATTGGTGGTAATTAGTGCCTATAGTAATCGGCATTAACGTGCTAATACCAAACTGTTGACTCAGGAGTCGGCAGTTGCCAGCCCGCGAGAGCGGTGATTTCTCCGGAACGCGCTGGCGACGAAGTGCGATCGCGCTTCGTCCGTCGGCGGGATTCCTGCGGCCAATCGCCTGCCAGCGAGGCGGCAAGCCAAATGTGACTACCGGAGCGCGGTAAGCCACGCCGCGGCTCTCTAAGCGACCCTCACCCGCGCCGTCTCCTAGGACGAGCGGACTGTTGTCCTATGGAAGCAAACTGCGTCGCCGTTGTGCGGTGCGGCGCGGTCCGTTGTTGTTGACTTCGTGAGTTTGGAACTTGATACGAGCACGAGCACCTTGCTTGGCTAAATTCTTGAGGTGAATGCATCGCCATGCGCAAATCAATCCCCCTGCTCTTCCTCTTGTCGGTCGCGCTTCTGATGACCGCAGCCGATATCGCCGCGCCAGCCCAGGCAGCGCGCAACCTCATCACCCAATCGGTTGTCGATGCCGACCTGGTTCCCCTCGAGGGGCAGGTAAGTTCACAGGCGCTGGCCGGAAAAGATCTTGGCCCGGCGAGCGGCGACTTGTCGGCGCAGCACTTGATTCTGCTGCTCAACCGCACGCCGGAACAGCAGCAGGCGCTCGATGCGCTGGTTGACCAGTTGCACAATACCAAGTCGCCGATCCACCAGCAGTGGCTGACTCCGCAACAGTTTGGACAGCAGTTTGGCGCGTCCGACTCCGACGTCAATACCCTGGTGGACTGGCTGCAGTCGAAGGGCTTCCACATTGACGATGTAGTACCGGGCCGGACGCACATCATCTTCAGTGGGACGGTGGCGCAGGTGCAGCAGGCGTTCCATACAGAAATCCACAGCATCCTGCTGAATGGCCAACAGGTGCATGCCAACCTCACCGATCCCCAGATTCCGGCGGCACTAGCTCCGCTGGTCAAGGGCTTCCGGCAACTGAGCGACTTCCGCGCCAAGCCGCTGAAGCGCGATGCCGGAGTCTTCCAGCGCGATCGCGCGACCGGCGTGTTGACGCAGGTATCGGGTCCGCTGAGCGTTCCTGAGATCACGTATATCGGTGCGGGTCGCAAGTTCTATTCCGTTACACCGCAGGATTTCTACACCATCTACAACGTGAATCCGCTACTGCAGGCGGGAATCAACGGCGCCGGCGTCACCATCGCGGTGATCGAGGAGACCAACGTCACCTACACCACCGACGTGGACAGCTTCCGCTCGCAGTTTGGTTTGCCTGCGTATCCGGCCACGCCGAACAGCACGCAGGGAGGTATTAACTGGATCATTGGCCCGGGCAACGGTTGCTCGACGGTAGGCGTGACCAGCACCGACGAAGAAGCCGAGGCGCTGCTCGATGTCGAATGGGCGGGCGCCATCGCTCCCAATGCCACGATTGACTTCGTGGCCTGCGCCACGGAAGCCGACAATATCGGCAGTTATGGCACCGATCTGGCCGCGTCGTATATCGCGAATTACCTGGCTTCGACCGTGTCGGCGGCCAGCCTGAGTTACGGCGAGTGCGAGCTCGCCACCGACGCGACCGGTGCTTCGTTCTATTCCGCGCTGTGGCAGCAGATGGTGGCCGAAGGCATCACGCCGATCGTCGCCAGTGGCGATGCCGGCTCGACCGGCTGCGATCAGAATGCGGACTATGCCGCCAATAACGTTTCGGTAAATGTCATCGCCAGCACGCCCTATAACATCTCGGCCGGCGGCACCGATTTCAGCGACGCCTACCAGACGGTGACGTACACCACGTCTCCCAACATCTGGTGGAATGAAAACGACATCGCGCCTTACGGTTCAGCGCTGTCGTACGTTCCGGAAATCCCCTGGGGCGGTTACTGCGCCAATCCGTTGTTTGGGTCTTATCTGAAAAAAATCAACTTCACCCTTTTCGGCACTGACTACACGCCACTGGGGATTTGTAATAACGCCAACGCACAGAGCTATCTGGAACCCATCGGTGGCGGCGGCGGCGTTAGCATTTACAACAACATTCCAACCTGGCAAAGCGTCTATGGAGTCGGCCTCGCCAATGTTTCGACGACCAAGCGCAATCAGCCGGATGTCTCGCTGTTCGCCTCGGCCGGTTGGTGGAATCACACGCTACTGTTCTGCCAGTCGGACACCGGTGTGACCTGCGACTACAGTGACGGCAGCAACGACTACGCGCTGGGCGCGGGCGGAACGTCATTCGTCGCGCCGCAACTTAACGGTTTGATGGCGCTGATCGTGCAGAAAACAGGCGCACGGCAGGGCAACGCCAACTACACGCTATACGGGCTGGCGGCGCAGGAGTACGGCACGCCCGGCAATCCGAACACGGCCAATCTGGCAAACTGCAGCGGTTCGGGCCTTGGCGTGAACGTGGGAGCCAACTGCATCTTCCGCGACATCGCGGCCGACACGCCGAGCCTCCAGGGTGGCACCATCACCAGTGACATCGTGCAAGCCTGCTGGTGGAGCGGCGTACAGAACTGCTGGCGCAGCAAGACCAGTCAGACCTGGGGACTGAGCTCGCTGGGCAATCATCCAGCGACGGACAATCCTGCGTATCAGTCGGCCAGTGGCTATGATTTGGCGACCGGCCTGGGCAGTTTGAACATCACCAACCTGGTCAATAACTGGAACAACCTGGCGTCCGACTTCGCCACTACGACGGCAGCTTCGGCTTCGCCGACAACCATCAACGTCGGCGATAACACCACTCTGACCGCCACGGTGAGCGAAATTGGACGCGGCGGCGATGCGCCGCCTTCCGGCGTCGTGAACTTTTACATCGGCGGTATCAATGGCACGTTGCTGGGCACTGCGCCCATCGTGCCCGCAGTCTCGCCAACCAACCAGGCGATTGGATCGCTGGTGGTTCCGGGCACCGCGCTGGCGGTCGGAGCCAACAGCATCATTGCCTACTTCCCCGGCGACGGCGCCAACGATGCGCCATCCACTTCTTCTGTGGTAACGGTGACCGTCAATAAACAGGCGCAGACGATCAGCTTCCCAAGCATCTCCGATCAGCAATATGGTGCAGCGCCGTTCGCGCTGAACGCCACTGCGACCTCGGGGCTGACGGTGACCTACACCGTCATCTCAGGCCCCGCGACCGTAGCCGGTAACATAGTCACCATCACCGGCACCGGAGCGGTAACCATCGAGGCGGACCAGGCCGGCAACAATCAATACCTGGCCGCGTCCCCGGTGCGACAGAGCTTCAACATCAACAAGGCCACGCTTACCGTGACCGCCGACAGCTTTACCATCAACTATCACCAGCAAATACCAAAACTAACCTACACGATGACGGGATTCGTTTATTCCGACACCCAGGCTAACGCCACCACCGGAGCACCAATTCTGAGCACCTGGGCGATGACCACGACGGTACCCGGCAAGTACCCGATTTCGATCGGCATGGGATCGCTGGCTTCCGCCAACTACAAGTTCACGCTGGTAGGGGGAACCATCACGATTCTCAAAGTGACGCCGGTCATAACCTGGAACCCCTCGACCCACACCATCAAGTACGGCACGGCGCTGGGCTCGGGCATTCTCGACGCCACAGTGAACGGCATTGCCGGATCGTTCAAGTACACCACGACGGTGAACGGACTTCTCACCACGCTGTACACCAGCACGGTGCTTCCGGTGGGGACGTACACCATCACCGCAACCTTCACGCCCAGCGATACTGCGGGCTATTCGACTGCGACCGCGCAACAGACGATCACAGTCACACCCTGACCTCAACCGCGCGTGCGTCGCGGCAAGGTTGTACCCGGCGGGGCTGGAGTATTCGAGGGAAGTGCTTTGGCCCCGTTCTTATTGCGGCGGGCACGAGCTACGCTCCGTCGCAGTTTTTCGCTATCATCCGAGCCCTTCCGTCGAACCGGCTACTTAAAGATTGCCCGTTTTCAGGCGCTTGCGTATCATCCTTGAGCCAATGCCCAATGCCGGAACATGCGCACGCCGAAATTGAGCGCTTTCTAAACGCTCTGCCCGTGCCGGGCTTCGTTTTCGATCTGAAGACGCGTCGGTTGCTCGCAGCAAACCCGGAGTTTCAGCAGTTGATGTGCTATGAGCCCCACGAACTTCTGGCGATGCGTCTGGACGACCTGCGTCCTCCGGAGGACGTTCCGCTGATGCTGCAAACGCTGGAAACGCGCCCACCAGCGGCGGTGATCCGGCGGCGCTATGTCGCCAAGGACGGCAGGCTGCTGTGGGTTACGGTGAAGTACCGCAACATGCGCTATATCACCTCAAACGGTAAAGTGCTCGATGTGCGTTTTACGGTTGTCATCGATGTGCAGCCGGTGACCGAAGACTGCGACCTGGACTTCCTGGGCTAACCGCGCAACGAATCAGTTCGGTTTCGCAACCGCCGCCGCCGTTCATCCTGCAACAATTGCTCTGGCCGCAGCCCTGGGCAGGCGCGGCTCCGCTGGTACGCGTGCTCACCGCAAAGGTCGAGAGCTTCTGCTCCAGCTTCTCCGTGTGACACTTGGGACACTCTGGCTTCTGCTCACCAAAAAGAATAGCCTCGAAGTTGTGGCCACACTGCTCGCAAAGATATTCGAAGATCGGCATGTCTGCTCCATGATCCGCGCGAAGGTTCAGCTTGTAGCCAAGGGCTTTCGCAAGCCATGACACATAAATTGATGATACATACATTATAGATGCCCGAGTTGCCTTCCAAAGCGAGGACTGGTAAACGCCATCCCACGGGCGGAGACATTGGTGTGGTTCGACCCCACCGCGCCGCCGAAACCACGCTGGCGCATGATTACTTCGGCGAGCCGTTTGCTCCCCGCAAGCCTTTCATCGGCGGACACGCCCAGACCATCGTCGGCAACTTTCTGCCCCGTCGCAATGAACTGCCTCCGGCTGAGGAAAGGCTCTTCGCGGTGGAACCCGAAGTCCAGGTGCTGTGCCACTGCCACTGGCAGCCCGAACGTATAACCGCTACGACACTCGTGATCGTGCACGGACTGGAAGGCTCCAGCGAATCGCAATACGTAATCGGAACCGGCAGCAAGGCGTGGCGTGCCGGCATGAATGTTGTCCGCATGAACATGCGCAACTGCGGCGGAACCGAGGCGCTCGGTCCCACGCTGTACAACTCCAGCATGTCCCACGATGTGGGAGTGATTGCAAAGACCCTGATGGCTGAGGACGGTTTGCAGAAGCTGGCCTTCGCCGGCTTTTCCATGGGAGGAAACCTGGTGCTGAAGCTGCTTGGCGAGTGGGGCGAGAATGCGCCTGCGCAGGTGATCGCGGGCATCGGCATCTCACCGGCGATGGACCTGGCCGCCTCGGCGGATGCCCTGCATGACCCGGCGAATCGCATCTATGAGTGGCGCTTTCTGCGCGGCCTACGGAAGCGGGTGCTTCGTAAGGCGGCGCTGTATCCCGGCCGCTATGATCCCCGCTATCTGCGTGGTTTAACCAGCATTCGGGACTTCGACGACCAGATCACCGCCCGCTACTGCGGCTTTGACGGTGCTCAGGATTACTACACGCGTGCCGCCGCCTCCAAGGTCGTCGATCGAATTGCCGTGCCGACGCTGGTGCTCAATTCTCTGGATGACCCTTTCATCCGAGTGCTGCCTGGGACCCGCGAAAAGCTGGTCAAGAATCCACACATCACGTATGCCGAGACCGCACACGGCGGCCACTGCGCCTTCCTCGCGGAACCGAATGGCTATGACGGCCGCTGGGCAGAGCGCCAGGCCATCGCCTTCCTGCAGCGTGTCGAGCGGGGCGAGTCCGTCACTAGCTTTGAGTTGGCGGGCTGACCAGATGGATGCGGACTGGTCGGTAGAGCTCGGCAGCGATGATCCTGTGTTGGAATTCCCTTGGACCACCCATGATGGCGTCCTCGCCTACATTGATCTGAAGAACCATCCCGACAGGCTGGACGACATTACCGAGGTGAATGGTCTGCCGGAATTGGCGGATTTCCTGCGAGTAGCGAACGAGCCTGCGTCTTCCCTGCTCACGGCGAAATGCGACGCCTGGACTGATCACGATCTTGGCGAAGCCGAACAAATTTACGGCGCGAAGTTGAAGTTCTGCTCCTACGTCGATCTTCTCTTCGCCGAGGACGATGCCCGATCCTCATTCGTGAAGCATGAGGTCTTCGTGAAGAATGTGGCACGAGCGTTGAACGCGTTCGCCAGCGAAACTGCGAGCGACGATCTGCCGGTGGCTGCTGAGTTCATCGTGCGGCGCTGCTGGTTCAAACCGGCGGTCCGCGGAAGAACTGGTGTTAGCCGAGTGAGCCGCGCGAGGGCTTCTACATCACGTTCTATCTCTTCGGCTACGGTGACGACGAAGCTGAAGCTCGCTGTCGTTGGAGCGCAGGACTCAAGCGGGTGACCCCGGTTCTTGCCCGATTTTCAGCTTGATTTGCGATAATGAAGGCTGCGGTGCCCCGGGCGCCGCAGGATGGGGCCGTAGCTCAATCGGATAGAGCATCAGCCTTCTAAGCTGAGGGTTGCTGGTTCGATCCCAGCCGGCCCTACCATCTCGACGCTCTCTCTACTCTTGTCATCCCGAACCCCCTTCAGGGGTGAGGGATCTGCGGTCCCGGCTTCTCAGCGCCTTCTTACGGCGTGGGCCGCACCAGCACCTGGGAAGCGCGGCAGTCGCGCACACCCGAGCCGCACTGCCGGAACTGCAGATCCTTCGTCAGACAAGCCTCGACCGCGATCATCTCTCCCTTGCTGCAGGAAATGCGAAATGCATCTATTGGCGCGTGGTTTGCGTCGGCAAACTTCTGCTCGATCTGCGACGGGCTTACGGTGGTCTGTGAAGCGGGCGCGCGGTACTCCTGAGGAATCTGGATCTCGCCGAACGCCTTGCGGATGGCATTGAAGTAATCCGAGGACGCGAGTCCGCTGCAAGTGCCATGCGTCGCCCATTCATGCTGAATCAGCCCGCGATCGGGCATGATCGGCAACATCTGCTGCACGATAGGCTGCGCGACCGGCTGGGCCGGAGCGCACGCTTGCGGATACGAGCCGTCATTGTTCTCCGGCCACAACCCATGCACGATGAAGCCGTAGTGGCGGCTGGGGTCGCACTCGCTCGACGACCGGCTGCTGGTGTGCGTCGCGCAGAACTCCGGCGCCCATGACATGGTCAGCAGATAGAAATCGAACTGGCCGGGCGTTTGGTCGGCGTTGCTGGCTTCGCTGTGTTTGTGTTTGGCGACGGCAAGTGCCGACAGAACTAGAACGATAGACAAAAGAAGCGCGATTGCGGATTTACGTGACATAGCGGTCGATAGTACAGCAAACCTCGGGAAGAATCCGTGCCTACAGCCGCACCAGCCGATCGAGCAGAAACAGCATGGCGACCCCGATGAACACAACCACCGGCATCCACACACCGGGCTCGCGGTTGACCTCAGGGATGAGGTCGGATGCGGCCACGTAGATGGTCACGCCCGCCGCTACCGGCAGGCCGTAACTCACAGCATGTTTGCCGATCGCCATGGTGAGCACTCCGGCGATGGTCGCCAGTCCGAGCATGACAGAGGCGAACCACGACTTCCCTTTGCTCAACCCGCTGGCCAGCATCACTGAGGTGACGGTGAAGCCCTCGGGAATCTTGTGCAGGAAAACCGCGAGAAAGATGATCCAGCCCAGCCACGACGAAATCAAAAAGCCCGAAGTAATAGCGATGCCGTCGAAAAACGTGTGGATCATCAAGCCGATCAGCACCGACATGCGCTTGTGCGAGTGGACGAACTCGTCGGCGTGGGTCTCTTCGCCGTAATGAAAGTGCGGCGTGATGGTGTGCTCGAAAAAATGAACGATAAGATATCCGCCGAGGATCAGCAACGCGGCGGTGCGTCCACCAAGCTCCAGGCTCTCGGGCACCATCTCGACAAAGGCCGTAGCCAGCATGAAGCCCGCGCCCAGCGCCACGAAATAGCGGAGATAGCGGCGCTCCCAGCTCTTCTGCACCAGCATGGCGCCGCCAAAGACATTGGCCAGGGCAGCGGTCAGTCCGAGCAAAATGCTGGTGAGGATGGGATTCATGGAAGACAGTTGTCAGTAACCAGTTGTCGGTTGTCAGTTTTCAGTTTCGCATCCTAGATGCCGAACCCGTGGGCGTAAATCATGGAAAGCGCGCAACAGTCCTCGTGAACGTACCACAAGACAAACCAGGTTGTCAGAAGGAAGAAACAAAACCGTCTTCCGCCATGAGCTCCAGATTTTACAGACAACTGGCCACCGACAACTGACAACTTCTTATCCACTATGCCTGATGTGCATCACGTCGCCGTCTTTTACCACGTAGTCTTTGCCTTCGAGGCGCAACGTGCCACGGGCGCGCGCTTCGGCCTCCGAGCCGGCCTCGAGCAACTGGTCCCAGTGAATGGTTTCCGCGCGAATGAAGTGCTTGGACAGATCGGTATGAATCGCGCCTGCCGCCTCGACTGCCTTGGAGCCGCGCTCCACCGTCCAGGCGCGGCATTCGTCTTCGCCGACGGTGAAGAATGAAATCAGCCCCAGCAGCTCGTAGCTCTTGCGGATGAGGCGCACCAGTCCGCTCTCGGTCAGCCCGTAGCTGGAGAGAAAGTCGGCGGCATCTTCGTCGCTCATCTCGGCCAACTCCGCTTCGACCTTGGCGCACACCGCGATCGCGCCGGTATTCGGACGCGAGGCAACTTCACCGATTCCGAACTTCGCCACCGCCTCTTCGAGATCCTTGCCCAGCGTAGGACTCTCGCCGATGTTGAGCACGTAGAGAATCGGCTTCTCGCTGAGGAACATGAAGCCGCGCACGATCTTCTTGTCCTGTGCCGTCATCTCCATCTCGCGCAACGGGCGCTCAGTTTCAATATGGACCTTCACGCGTTTCAGCAGTTCGAACTCGCGCTCGATCTCAGCCGACTTCATCTTCTTCAGATCCTTCTCGACGCGCTCGAGCCGCTTCTCCACCTGGCCCAGGTCGTTGACGATGAGATCGAAATCGATGTTCTTGATGTCGCGCAGGGGATCGACCGGGCCGACGTGCGGGATGGACGGATCGTCGAAGGCGCGCACCACGTGCACCAGCGCATCGACATTACGCAGGTTGGCGGCAAAGGCCGTCTCCTTCAGCGCTTCCTGGCTCAGCGCGGCCACGTCGGCATACTCGACACTGGCGTGGATGAGCTTCTTAGGGTTGTACAGCGCGGCCAGCCGGTCGAGCCGGTCGTCCGGAACTTTGGTGACCCCGAGATGCGCCTCACGCGGATTACCGCTGCGATGCGTCACCTGCTGCTTGGTCAGCATGACGAACAACGAGGTTTTGCCCACCTGCGGCAGGCCTATGATTCCGGTTTTCATGATTAAGCTCTCAGCCGTCAGCTATCAGCTCTCAGCCAGAGCCTCGGTGACGTGCTGCTCCTTCTAGGTGAATAAAGGTGAAAATAACGCGGACAAAATCAGCTTGAGGCGGCCGGCACAATAAAGGTCTTGCACAGCGAATCTGCGCTGACAGGCCGGCGGCTGAAACCTGACAGCCTTCCAAGCTGACTTCCTATGATAACCGCCGCGCGGTGAGAAACAGCAACGCCAGTCCCGCCAGCAGTACTGCGCCCTCCACCCGCGTCGACCACACGTGCAGTCGATTGAACTCCACCCGGCGCGCGTCATCCTGTGGCACGTCGTCGATCACTCCCATTTCCTGCCGCAATACTGCCATACGCGACTGGATCATGAACATGCCTACCAGCGTCAGAGCGATCATCAGGAAGACCAGCAAATTGCGGACGGCGAAGGGCTGTGCCGCTCCATCCATCAGGTAGGCGTCGAGCATCGAGGTGACGGCGAAGACGACACCGCAGGAAAGCCCGATCCAGTGCAGGATCGACAGGCTGCGGTTCACCACGTTTCCCGCGAGTTGGTGGGTCGGCAACACTGAAAACACCGTGGGCGCCAGTACGAAGGCGAAGAAGATCAATCCGCCGATCCACACCACCAGCGACAACAGGTTGAGATAACGAAGGAAAGCCATAAGACCTCAAGGAGAACCTGTCATTGTAAATGCAGAGCTCCGCGTGGAAGGCAACGACGTGCGCTTGTTCCCTAAGGCAGCGCTCTTCTCCCGCGGCATCCGTGTCGTAAGGCATCCTGCCTTTGCGCGGCCCCATCGTAACAAGAGTGCCATTTCGAATCGATTTCAGAAAAGGGTCAATACAAAGGGTGACACAATGACACGGAAACTAATCATGTTGACAGGGACATTGCTGCTGGGCGGCTGTGTGGCTATGGCGCAGGCTGGAGCCGGAGCAGGAGCTGGCGCCGGAAGCGGGTCAGGTGCTGGAGCAAGTGCCGGCCAATCTACCGGCAGCAGCACAGGTTCGATGGGATCGCAGACAGGATCAGCCACCGGTTCGATGGGTGCGCAGACGCAGACAACCCCGGGAACAGCCGGCACTCCGGGGGCCTCGACCACGACTCCTCAGGGTTCGACGCCGGGAAGCACCACAACCACTCCCAGTAGCACCATGCCCAGTGCAGGCACGATTGAGCCGCGTACCACGACCACCGCGCCCTCCGGAACAACCGTTACCCCAGAGGCAGGCACAATACCTCCATCCAGCACCAATCCGGACATGAGCGGTAGCACCAGTCCGCGAAATGGAACCCCAACTCCCGGCACGACCACTACGACTACACCGGAAGAAGGCACCGCCACGCCCAACGGCAACACCATCATCCCAAGAGGCACGGCCACGACTCCGCAGGGCACTACCACCACCCCGCAAAGCACCACGACCGCGCCTGAAGGCACCACTACGCCGCATCGCTAGGCCGCGTCTGTTCGCGCACAGAAACATGGGGAGCCGCGATGGCTCCCTTTTTGTGAAGCCAGGGAGCGCTAGCGGTCGCCCTTAACCGTCAGTGCGCGATCGACCGAGAAAGCACCCGCTCCGCGAATCATGAGCGTAATCGTGATGGCCAACACCAATAGGTGATACTCGAAGCCTTCACCTTTCTGTTGGCCTGTCCAATTCATGAAGAAACCATTGTGTAGGTGCACAGTGAGGACGGCCACCAGCATGTTGCAGGTGATGCCAAAGGCTGCAATACGGGTGAGGAATCCGACGATCAGGCCGAGGCCTCCGAAGAACTCAGCACAAATCGCCAGGAAAGCAAGTGGAGCGGGAATATGCGCCACCTGGGTGAAGAAGTGCATCGTACCGGAAAAGCCATATCCGCCGAACCAGCCCAGCATCTTCTGAGCGCCGTGCGCAAAAAACACAATGCCGAGTACCAGCCGGAGAATGGTGAGCGTGCTGTCGTTCGAAGTCTGAAGTATCTTTCGCATCCGTTCCTCCGCGAGAATCAGAGTGTCAGAGTGTGAGATGTCGGCGGGACAGGCGGGGCTGCAAAATATGTGTTACAACACATATAATAGAGGGCAGACCTTACGCTGATTGCCGCTCCAGGGCCTGCCGCTGCGGCTCCAGCAACGCCAGGTGCAGCCGCCGGACGGCCTCCGCGGCGTCGCGCTCTTCCACGACAAAGCTGAAGCTCCAGCGTGAAGCGCCTTGGGCGATGAGGCGCACGTCGAGTCCTTCCAACGCGGCGAAGACCTGCCCCGGCAGCCCGGAGATGGAACGAATATCGTCCGCCACCAGCGAGACCAGCGCCTTACTGTTCTCGGCGTGGACCTGCGCCCGTGGGCCCAGGCCATTGCAGATCAAGGGCACAACCTCTTTCTTATCCAGGGTGACGGTCACGCTGGTATCGCTGATGGAGGCGATGTCAGGAGGGCAGCCGTGCAGTTCCAGAAGATTGAAGAGCTCCCGCGCCAGTCCGTTGCCACGCAACGAACGAGGAGTGGTAGCCTCGAGGACGATGATGCCGTGCTTGACGGCGATGGCTTTCACTCGCGCCGGGCCGTCGCTCTGAGCGCGGACGCAGGTGCCTCGATGCGCGGCATTGCGCGAGTTCAGAACGTACACGGGGATGTCATTCTCGATAGCGGGGAGCAGCGTGGCGGGATGCAGAACCTTCGCCCCAAAGTGCGCCAGCTCCGCCGCCTCATGAAAGCTGAGCGATTCGATGGGCTGTGCCTGTGGGTAAAGCCGTGGGTCCGTCGTGCGGATACCGTCGACGTCGGTCCAGATCTCGACCCGCTCGGCTTGCAGCGCTGCTCCCAGCAAGGCAGCGGTAAGATCGGAGCCGCCCCGCCCCAGGGTCGTGGTCAGGCCTTTCGCGTTCGAGGCGATGAAGCCGCCCAACACCGGAGTCTTTCCGTCCTCCAGCAAGGGAAGAAGCCGCGTCCGCGCGCGGTCGGTGGTGGCTCGCTCGAGCGGTGAGGCGCAGGTGAAGTGATCGTCGGTGACGACGCATTCGCGCGCGTCAACCCATTCCGCTGGAATTCCCGCATGTTGCAGTGCCGCCGTAACGATCACCGGCGACAGACGCTCGCCATAGGCGACGATGCGGTCGCTGAGCCTCGGCGTGAGCTCGTGCAGTGCGCAGACCGCCTGCAGCAACGGACGCAGCTCGGCAAAGAGTTGCCGCAACGCAATCGTGACTTGTCCCGCCGAGGGAAGCAGTTCGCGAGCCGTCGCCAGATGACGCTTCTCCAGTTGATCGACGAGATCGAACGTGGCGCGCTCATTGCCCGCAGCGGCCAGCGCAGCCGCCTGCAACAGCGCATCCGTTACCCCAGCCAGCGCGCTGACAATTACGACTGGCAGCTGTTCTGCGCGATCACGCACGATGCGCTGCAATCGCGCGATCGCCTTCGCATCTTCTACCGAGGTACCACCAAACTTCATGACAATCATGGCCGTCTTACCTTACTTTCTTTGCCCTCCGTCATTCCGACCGGAGCGGAAGCTCTAAACTTCGTCATTCCGACCGGAGGGCGTCAGCCCGGAGTGGAGGAACCTGCTTTCTCTCCACATTGCCGTACTGCTGACGAACAGCAGGTTCCTCCACGCGGGCTAAAGCCATTGGTCGGAATGACGACCCATCCAACCTTTTGCTTGCTGTTCACCCGCACAGCACCGCTCCGCCGTTCACGTTGAGCACCTCGCCGGTGATGTGGCGAGCCCAGTCCGAACCGAGAAAAACGATCGCGTTCGCCACGTCATCGGCGGTGGCAATACGCTGCAACGGAATCGCCTGTGCCACCTCGTGCTTGTAGCCGTTTTTGCCCGGGCCAAAGACGGGATCGTTCAGCTCCGTGTCCACCCAGCCCGGCGCGACGCAGTTCACACGGATGGCGGGCGCCAGCTCCGTGGCCAGCGACTTGGCGAAGCTGATCTGGCCACCCTTGGACGCCGCGTAGTTGGAATAGCCGGCTTCGCCCCGCTGTCCCGCGGTGGAACTGACGATCACGATGGAGCCACTGCCCTGCCGCTTCAGTGCCGGCACCGCCGCGCGGCACACCGTCCAGGTTCCACGGAGGTTAAAGTTGATAACTTTGTCCCAAACTTCGTCGGTCATCTCCTCGACGGGCGCGCCTTGCCAAATACCGGCATTGGCCACCAGAAGATCGAGCCGTCCGAATTCACCGAGAGCATGTTCCACCAGAGCGGCTGCTTCGTCGCTGTTGCTGACATCGCCCTGCACAGCGATAGCGCGCACTCCGAGTTCGCGCGCTTCGCTCGCGGCCCTCTGCGCCAGTTCCGCCTGTTCCAGATAATTGACAACGACGTGCGCTCCAGCTTCCGCCAGCTTTTGAACGGTGGCGCGGCCGATGCCGCGGGAGCCGCCGGTGACGATCGCGACCTGATCGCGCAACAGATGGCTGGGAAAGCTGCTGATCTTCTGTTTCGGTTCTATGACGCCTCTCATGACGTTCTCCTGAAACCCGATTTCGACATGTCTCTAACTACACACCACGCGGGATAAATTCTTGTTGTCTACCAACGCGATCCGCCGGGCGTGGAAGCGGCCCGACACGACCGCCGCGATAGCATCCACCTCCGCAAGAAATCCATCGTGTCCGTGCGACGACTCAAATTCGGTGTAGTCGCATTGCGCTCCGGCCTGCTCGATGCGCTCGGCGAGCGAGCGAACATCCTCCGGCGGAAACAGCCAGTCGGAGGAAATCCCTACCAGCGACACATGCGCCTTGATTCGCTTGAGCGCTTCGGCTTCGGAGGCGTAACCGCGCCCCAGGTCGAAGGTGTCCATCATCTTCGAGATCAGGAGGTATGAATTGGCATCGAAGCGTGCCACAAACTTTTCTCCCTGGTAATCGAGATAGCCCGCCACGTCGTAGCGATGGGCCAGCGACTGCAACGGATCTTCGCCATTGCGATTCGGCTTGCGGCCATAGCGCTCGCCAAACAACTCCGCCGACTTGTACGAGCACATCGCGATGGCCCGTGCCAGCCCGAGGCCCTCGGCAGGCTGTTCGGCGGCCGCGTAATGACCGCCCTGAAACTTCGGATCGAGTTGGATAGCCTGCCGCTGCAGGTGATTCAGCGCCAGCCCCATCGCCGACAGCGGAGCCGTGCCGATGGCAATGCAGTGCTCGGCGCGCTCGGGATAATCCACGGCCCATTGCAGCGCCTGCATGCCGCCAATCGACGCGCCAATCACGATGTGCAACTGCTTCACGCCCAATTCGTCCAGCACGTGGGCCTGCGCACGAACCACATCGCGGATGGTGACGAGAGGAAAGTCGGGGCCGAAAGGCTTGCCAGTGGCGGGATTCAGCGAGGTGGGGCCGGAAGAGCCGTAACACGAGCCGAGAATGTTGGTACAGATGACGCAGTCGCGCGAGAGATCGAAAACGCTGCCGTTGTTCTTATCCTCGCCCGCTGGCTTGTCCGATGATGGCTTCGAGAACATCTCCGGCCACCAGTCCGCCACGCGCGCCGATCCCGACAGCGCGTGACAGACCAGCACCGCGTTATCGCGTCGCTCGTTCAATCCGCCATAGACGGCGTAGCGGATGGAGACCGGCTGCAATTCTCCGCCGGCCTCCAGGCGAAACGGCGTGCTTAGCGCAAACGCCAGATCCCCTTCGCGAGTTGGTTCGAGCTTCGCGCTCATATCAGTCTCCTGCTGCCTGCGTCGCCGCCCCGACGCTTTTCTCCGAAGCCGGCAGCTTGCCGGTTGCAACCTTCAGCCCGTGATCGAGGTCGGCGATGATGTCGCGCACATCCTCAATGCCCACCGACAGCCGCACCAACTCCGGAGTTACGCCGGTATCCCGCTGTTCCGATTCGCTGAGCTGTTGGTGAGTGGTCGAGGCGGGATGGATGACGAGCGACTTGGCATCGCCGATGTTAGCGAGAAGGCTGAACAACTGGAGCGAGTTAATGAATCGCTTGCCTGCCTCGAAGCCGCCGCGAATGCCGAAGGTCACCAGCGAACTCGCGCCCTTGGGCAGATACTTCTTAGCGCGCGCGTAGTACTTGCTCGACGATAGGCCGGGATAGTTGACCCACTCGACATCGGGATGCTTCGCCAGAAACTCGGCTACCTTCAGTGCGTTCTCCGAGTGGCGCTCCATCCGCAGGTGCAGCGTCTCCGCGCCCTGCAGCAGCAGGAACGAATTGAACGGTGAGAGGGCCGCTCCGGTATCGCGCAGTCCCTGCACCCTCGCCTTGAGGATGAAGGCCAGCGGACCGAACGCCTTGGTGTAGGACACGCCGTGGTAGGAGGGATCGGGCTCGACGAAATCCTTGAAGCGGCCGGAAGCTTCCCAGTCGAACTTGCCGGCGTCGACGATGACTCCGCCGATGGAGTTCCCATGGCCGCCGATGTACTTGGTGGCGGAATTGATCACGATGTCGGCGCCCCACTCGATGGGACGGCACAGCGCCGGAGAGGCGCAGGTGTTGTCGATGATCAGCGGCACACCATTGTCATGGGCGATCTTTGCCAGCTGTTCGACGTCGGCGATGTCGAGCTTGGGATTGCCCAGGGTCTCGGTGTAGAGAGCCTTCGTCTTGCTGTTGATGGCCTTGCGCAGGCCGTCGAAGTCATCGGCATCGACAAACTTCACCGTAATGCCGAGCTTGGGCAGCGTGTAATGAAACAGGTTGTAGGTTCCGCCATAGAGCGACGTGGTGGAGACGATCTCGTCGCCCGCCGAAGCCAGGGTGAGAATGGCGAGCGTCTCGGCGGCCTGTCCCGACGCCAACGCCAGAGCCGCGACTCCGCCTTCCAGGGCGGCCAGCCGCTTTTCAAAGACGTCGGTGGTCGGGTTCATAATTCGGGTGTAAATATTGCCGAATTCCTGCAAGGCGAACAGTCGCGCGGCGTGATCGGCATCATCGAACACGTACGACGTGGTCTGGTAGATCGGAACGGCGCGCGACTTGGTTGTTGCGTCGACATCCTGCCCGCCATGGACGGCGAGCGTGTCGAGGTGGAAGGTTGGCTTTCCATTTGCGTCACTCACTGCTGCACTCTCCTCTTTGGTGATCTGCGGGATTCTGGCCCAAAAACAAAACGACCCACCGTCTTTCGGACTGTGGGTCGTTTAGGAATCTTGCGGCTTATTTATTTTCTATTCGCCGCTCCTACGCGCAACCCACAGACCGACACGTGTGCACATGCACATGGCCATTGTGCTAATAGGTGTCGTGGTGGGAGTCGCGTTACACATGTAATGGTCGAGTATAAGGATTTGCCAACGAAAGTCAAGCCGCGAGATGGTGGCCGGTTTGCGATACTCCCTGGCCGTTACTGCCTGCTTGAGCGCCCCGTGAATCGTTGCCCGTTACTCTCCTGCTTCCCCACACCGCAAGGCTCTTCCCCACTCGTCCGGAGAAAGCTACCGTGGAAGCAGGTGCGTACCTCCATGGACCGCAGTGAACGATCCCCTTCCGGCCTGAATTCTGTTCATCTGGTGAATGCCGTGCTCTGCGCGGATTGTGAAGTGATCAGCGACAGCGCGGGAGAGTGCTGCGAGATCTGTGGCAGCCGCTCTCTCATGAGCCTGGGCCGCGTGCTGGGCGGAAGCATCGAGGGCAAGCGCGCCGTGCTGTTGCATGTCGACGAGACACAGTTGCGCAATATGTTCACCGTGCTGGCGAACCCGGACGCCGCCCATGTCATGCGCCAGCGCCGCAAAAAGAAGCAGTTGCCGCTCTTCGAAAAAGGCGGAGGCTAGGCCCGGTGTTCGAGGTTCGCGCCTTCTGCTGACGGTAACCAGGACCGGGGCCGACCAATAGCTCAGAAAGCTACGAGGGCGGCATCGGCTGCCGCCCTCCTTGTTGTCGTTGCCCAAACTATGCTGTTGGGGACGCAAATACTGTCCTGCGTGTTCGACTACGCTGACTTTCTTTGGGCCATCTGCGTGTAGAAAGCCTTTGCCCCTTCTTCGATCTGCTTCTGGGACAGGTCCTGCTTGTGCGTGCTCAAGCCCCAGGTGTGCCCAAAGGGATCTACAAACGAGCCAAAGCGGTCGCCCCAGAACATGTCAGCCACCGGCATGGTTGTCTTGCCGCCGGCATCCACGGCACGTTTGAAATCCTTATCCACGTCCTCAACATAAATATAGAGGGCGGCGGTGCTGGCGCCGACAGTTTGTGGAGCCTTGGTGTGCATATCGGGCATTTCATCGGAGAGGAAGATTCTGGAATCCCCGATTTGCAATTCGGCATGGCCGATCTTGCCATCGGGCGTGGTCATCCGCATGTGTTCCTGTGCGCCGAGCGCCTTTTTGTAAAACTCAATAGCTTTCGCTGCATCGCGAACTACGAGTGCCGGAGTTACCGTGTGAAGACCTTGAGGAATTGGGTTTGTCGAGCGTGCCATGATGGACCTCCTTTTGGGTTATGACGGTGGCGGGTATAGCTTCTATGTTATGCCCGTTGGGCCGCACGAAATGTTAGGAAATTGCGAAAAATGAGGACTGTCTGACCGGCGGCTATAACGCAAATCGAAAGCAGCGTTCAGAGATGTCGGCAGCGGTCGCGCCCTCGCCTTGTCATCCGCGCAGGAGAAGCGTGTATAGTCTCACTCCGAAAGGGAGGGCTTCCCTCAATGACCGAATGGGATGCGGCGGATTACGCACGGATCTCGGGACTGCAGCAGGCGATGGCCGAGGAAGTACTCGCCCTGCTCGATCTCAAGGGATCGGAGCGGGTACTCGACATCGGATGCGGCAATGGCAAGATCACGGCAGAGATTGCTGCGCGAGTCCCCAATCGATCGGTGCTTGGCGTCGATCCGTCGCAGGAGATGATCGCCTTCGCATCGAGCCATTATGGTCCCGCGGTCCGGCGCAACCTTCGATTTGAGACGGCCGACGCACGCCGCTTGCCCTATCGCGACGAGTTCGATCTGGTCGTCTCCTTCAACGCGCTGCATTGGGTGCCCAAGCAGGACGAGGCCCTCCAGTCGATACGTGCCGTCATGAAGCCGGAGGCGCGTGCCCAGCTTCGCCTCGTTCCCAAAGGAGAGCGCAAGATTCTGGAAAACGTCCTCGAAGAAACGCGATCATCGCCGCGATGGTCGCGGTACTTTCAGGAGTTTCACGATCCCTACTTGCACCTCACGCCCGAGGAGTATGCGGAACTGGCCGAGCAGAACGGCCTGCATGTTCTCAGCCTGCACACCGAGGCGAAGGTGTGGGACTTCAAGACTCGCTCAGCATTCTTCGCCTTCGGTTCCGTGACCTTCGTGGAATGGACGCGCCGCTTACCCGAGGAGGAGCGTCCAGCGTTCATCACCGACGTGCTGGACCGCTACCAGTCAGTCGCCGCCGATCGGCCCGGCGAGGAGAATACCTTCAAGTTCTATCAGATGGACATTACGCTGCGGCGGTGAAAACGATACGGGCAAGTGGCCCTGCCCATTCGCTCGTGGAAACAGCTGGCCAGGTTCGCGTCGTGCTTTTGGATGCTAACCTGGGGTAGAGAAGGCTCGGCCCGCCACGAACAGTTTCAGCTAGCGATTTCGAGGCCGCCCACTCCTATGACATCAACAGAATCTACACCTCTGCGAGTGCGGCGATCCCAAGGTTGGCCCAAAAGAAGGCCGAGCCCGGGGCACCAGCTCGGACTCAGGAATTTTGATTTTCGGAATTATCCCTTTGACAAACCATGTAAGAATTACGAATCTTTGCCTAATCGCATGGAATCTAAACCGTTGGCTCCATTCTTACTTCACCCCGGCTTCCTAGCTGCTGCCCTTTTGGGGGCAAAACGCAAAGTGGTGAAGTTAGGTGGGACAGCATTGTCCGTAAAGCCTGTGAGTCGAACCCGCCTCAGATAAGCGGGTTTGGGGATATGGTGAAACTGGCAGCCACAGCGCATTTGCTAGCAGTCGAAACTAAGTTGTTCGGCTTCTAGCAATGCGCCGCCGAAAGGCATCCGGGTTCGAGTCCCGGTATCCCTACCAACCAAATCCTTACCGATCCTTAACACCTATGGTCCGTTTTGGGCCTATGCCTGGTGCCTGGCGCCCCAGGTTCGCGTCCCTCTTTTGGACGGTAACCTGGGATGACGCGCGGCTGAACCCGCGCAGCCGCTTTGCGAACGACAGTTTCAAGTAGTGTTCCAGACAAAGCGGGACTAGGTCGGAGACCTGTCTATCGTTGAACTTGGGCTGGCGGCGATAACAACTGAAGGTGATGAAATGGGACTGTCCAGATTCCTGGAACCGACGCATACCGCGTGTCATAATCTGAAGCTACACCATCGCGGCTACCGAGTCCGGTGGTCCAGGTTGACCCAAAGGAAGGGTGAACCTGGGGCACGAGTCCAACTGACGGGTTCGCGCTCTGTATAATCACTCGGAATGAGACAGGGTTCGGACCCCTCCAGCGATGAAGCGCTGGCGGAACGTTCATCTCTGCGAATGGCGCACAATTCAACGGACCATCAGCATCGTTGTTTTGTATCACTTTAGAGAAAAACCATGAGCGATTCCCCAACAGTTAATCCATATGATGGGCCCAAGGACGGGAAACCTCTGGATGAAAAATTGACAAAGGACGAGATAGAAGCGTTTTACGAGGCGCTTAGGGATAGGGACAGAGCCATAGTACTGTCTGCGATCGCTGAAAATCACTTAACGTCCCTCCTGCAGTTACTCATGCGCCGAAATGAAAAGGACATATCTCAGCAGCTATTCAATCCGAGTGGGCCACTTGGTCCATTTGGAACAAAGCTTCGAGTGGCATATATGCTGAGAATACTGCCGCCTGACATCTATAAGGATCTGATCACAGTAAGTAAGATAAGAAACAAATTTGCCCATGATCTGTCCATTAAGAGTTTCGACGATCAGAAAATTACAAATTGGGTAAAGAGCATGCACCACTACAAAATATTCTTAAGCAGCGTTAAGAGATTTCAGGAAAAAGCGGAACACGAGAGCAGCCTCCCGGAGTCCGAGGCCGATCACAAATTTCGGACGATAGCCTACGTTCTGGGTGACTCCGCTAAGACGATCGTGGACTCATACCGAGAAACTGTGAGGCTGATAATCCATTGGATAGTAGATTATGAGCACCACATAAAATCTGAGGAAGAAAGACTTAACAGTGGGAGGGGCGATGCACCTATTGCGCGGTCGTCCGAAAAGCCCTGATCTCTTTCCGCCACTCAACCCTGAGTTGCTTCGGTTTATCTGCACCAAACCCCAGGCTCCGATGTACCACTACACATCACTGGCGAGCCTATTAGGCATACTTAAATCCCGGCAAGTGTGGGCATCCCACATCGCCTCGCTCAACGACGACAAGGAATATCAGTACGCATTGGAGCTGGTCTATAAGTCTTGTCGGCGTTTGCTAAGTGCTGGGTCAATGCCTTGGAATAGCCGACTTAGATATTTTGTGGATAATTTTCAGCGTTTGGCGAGACCGAATGTCTTTGTCTTCTCTCTCTCGGAAAAGCCTGACTTGCTCAGTCAGTGGCGTAGCTATGTCTCCGATGGCGACGGAGTGAGTGTTGGCTTTAGCCCACTTTCGTTGCTGAATCTCGCGGGGAACAATGCGGCTACTCTTGTGAAATGCGTTTATGAGCCCGCCACCCAAGAGGAACTGATCGAAGCCAGCGTAGGCCTCTGTGTCAAGGGTGCAAGCGGAGATGCAACGGACTCGGAATTGGAATCATCATTCCTAAACCTGTCAAACGTGTTGTCTTTCGTGGCCCCTACTTTAAAACATCCATCTTTCGTCGAGGAACAAGAATGGCGTGTCGTTCGTGTGGCAGACCGAACGTCTGATATCTGCTTTCGGGCACGAGCTAATGAGGTCGTTCCATATCTAGGATTGACCCTCGGCGATGAAAACGACGATCTTCCCTTGGAATCGCTTACGATTGGCCCAACCAGAAATCCTGACCTCGCGTTCACTGCCACCACGAGTATGCTCAAGGAGTTGCGAATTGAATGCAGAAACGTCGCGTTCAGCCCTACGCCGTATCGGCCATAGGCGCTGGATGTCCGCCGAGGGTTTGGATTTATTACCTTTGCTGATACATCAATGTGGAAACAATCTCAGCCTCTTGGCGCACCGTTCCACCCTTGGCCCACTTGTGAGCCCGGCGCCCCAGGTTCGAGTCCGAGTTTTTGGACGCTAACCTGGGCAGAGGAAGGTTTGTCCTCACCGGACACTTTCAATCAACCATCTTAGCCGGGCCGCTCCCGTGAACGAACCGAACCGACATTTTTCCGGTGTGCCGAGTGTAACGCCGCACAGACATTCCCGATTTGGAACTGCCCACCTCATTTTTCTCCGATTTTCCTTGACACCTCAACGAGCGTTATTCAAGAGTTGAAGTGAGGAATGGGCGAGGTCTGCCATCGCAAGCCTCCACCCTTCCGAAGGCGC